>NZ_CP150250.1:0-4800000 GCF_037975415.1 Paenibacillus sp. FSL M7-0896 | reverse complement strand
TCACGCTGCTCTGCGGTGAACAGGGTGAATTCTCCGGCCGTTCCAAGGAAGAACAGACCGTGAACCCCTTTGGCGATCAGGCTGTCGATCAGCAGCTTCATTCCGTCACGGTCGAATTTTCCGGTGGAATCCAGAATGGTCGGAACGGGAGGAATGACACCTGCATTCGGGTGGCTAAGTTTCATTTTATTTTTGCCTCCTGGTTTGGTATTATAAACATATGATTATTATAGTGAACTTGGAAGGCTTAATCAATGGATTTATGAGAGGGGAATGAAGGTGTGGACCAGAAGTACTGGGTTCCGGCATTGGAACGGGCTGATCTGATTCTTAAGGCCATCTCAAGACAGACCGGAGCGCTCAAAATGACAGATCTCTGCGAGGAGACCGGCATTAACAAAAGCTCGATGTTCTCGCTGCTGCGCACAATGGAGACTCTGCAGTGGGTGGTGAAGGATGCGGGCGAGAGGTATGTGCTTGGTGCCGGGATCTCCTATTATAATACCGTCTATAATGATTCGCTTAAGCAGAATATGAATCTGGTAGAGCGGTTTCTGGCAGAGTCGGTGCAGAGTGTCGCGGCGGTGGGGGAGACCTTTCAGCTGTCGGTGCTGGACCGCGATGAGATTATTTATTTGGCCAAGCAGGAGGGGCAATCCCTGGTAAGGCTGGAGTCCAGCCCCGGGATGCGGTTTCCGGCACATGCGACGGCGATGGGCAAGATGATGCTGGCGCTGCTGCCGGAGGGAGAGCTGGAACGGCGTTATTCCGGCAAAAGCTTATCCGCAGTCACCTCACATACGCTGACGGATTGGGCTGAATTCACAGCGGCCTTGGCCGATATTCGCAGAACTGGCTATGCCATGGACCGCGAAGAGATTATCCAGGGCATCAGCTGTGTGGCTGCACCGGTACTGGATGCCTCAGGCAAGGCTGTTGCCGCTGTCAGTACTTCGATGCTTCAGCATGCCTTCACCGCGAAGCAGGAAGCTGCGGTCCGGGAGGTAACCCTGCTTGCGGCGAAGCTCTCGTTGTCATAGACATCTGGGCACATTCATTCTGAGGGAGAGAAGGGATTCATATGAAATTGACCGTACAAGAGATTATGAAGGAAGACATCATTGAAGCTGTTCCGGTACATACCGCTGCGGAAGGGCCGGCAGGCCAACTGCCGATCACCGGGGAGGTGCTGCGGAATGCGCCGAGCGGGGAGATTTTTGGTATGACCCAGAATGCCGGCATGGGCTGGAATCCGCTGCTGCTGAACCGGCCCCAGTATCTGATTCTCGGAACGATGGGCGGCATCCGGCGTGAGGACGGTACTCCGCTGGCACTCGGATATCATACCGGTCACTGGGAGATCGGCGTGATGATGGAAGAGATTGCGGAGGAGCTTACCGCGAATGAGGGGATTCCGTTCGCCGGTTATGTCAGCGATCCCTGTGACGGCCGTTCCCAGGGAACCACAGGCATGTTCGATTCCCTGCCTTACCGCAATGATGCGGCCATCGTGCTGCGGCGGCTGATTCGTTCACTCCCTACCCGCAAGGGTGTGCTTGGCGTAGCTACCTGCGACAAAGGCCTGCCCGCCATGCTGCTGGCTCTTGCCGGTATGCATAAGCTGCCCGGAGTTATCGTCCCCGGCGGCGTAACCCTTCCGCCGGTGGAGGGGGAAGACGCAGGTAAGGTACAGAGCATCGGGGCACGGTACAGCAACGGAGAGTTGTCCCTCGAAGAAGCGGCGGATCTCGGCTGCCGGGCCTGCGCGACGCCGGGCGGCGGCTGTCAATTCCTCGGCACCGCCGCAACCGCACAGGTGATCGCAGAGGCGCTGGGCATGGCGCTGCCGCACTCGGCCCTGTCCCCATCGGGGCAGCCGATCTGGAAGAACATCGGCCGCCAGTCGGCCCGGGCCCTTCAGCATCTGGATCAGAACGGAATCGTCATGAGCGACATTCTGACAGATCAGTCGATCCAGAATGCGATGGTGCTGCACGCTGCCTTCGGCGGCTCCACGAATCTGCTGCTGCATCTGCCGGCCATCGCTCATGCCGCCGGGCTGAAGGTTCCGACCGTCGAGGACTGGAACCGGGTGAACCGGATGGTTCCGCGCCTCGTCAGCGTACTGCCGAATGGTCCGGTACCGCATCCGACCATCCGGGTGTTCCTGGCAGGGGGCGTTCCTGAGGTGATGCTCCATCTGCGCAAGCTGGGACTGATTGACGAGTCCGTGCTGACGGTGACCGGGCGGACACTGGGCGAGAATCTGGATTGGTGGGAGAGCTCAGAGCGCCGGACGGAGCTGCGCCAGCGGCTGCTGAAAGCGGACGGCGTAGACCCGGATTCTGTAATCATGAGCCCGGAAGAGGCCAAGCGCCAGGGCATGGCGTCCACCATGACGTTCCCGGTCGGGAATCTCTGCCCGGAAGGCGCAGTCATCAAATCGGCCGCGATCGATCCTGCCGTTCTGGACAGCGAGGGTGTCTATCGCCATACCGGACGAGTGAAGGTGTTCACCACAGAGAGAGCCGCCATCCGCAGTATCAAGCTGGGTATGGTTCATGCCGGGGATATTCTGGCCGTTATCGGCCGCGGACCGAGTGGAACGGGGATGGAGGAGACTTATCAGCTCACCTCGGCGCTCAAGCATCTGCCTTACGGCAAATATGTCACGCTGATCACGGATGCCCGCTTTTCCGGCGTATCCACCGGCGCCTGCATCGGCCACATGGGCCCTGAAGCGCTGGCTGGCGGCCCGCTCGGCAAGCTGCGCGATAATGACTGGGTGGAAGTGCGGATTGATACGGTGACTCTTGAAGGAAGCGTGAATCTGGTCGGTGAGGGAGATGAGCCGCTGACCAAGGAAGCGGGGACGCTGATTCTGGCTTCGCGGACGCCGCATCCGGGCCTGGCGGTAGACCCGGGTCTGCCGGAGGACACCCGGCTGTGGGCTGCTTTGCAGGCGGCCAGCGGCGGAACCTGGAAGGGCTGCATTTACGACACTGACAAAATCATTGCCTTACTGGAAGCAGGACGGCAAGCATTGGAGGAGAAACTATGAGCCGAAATCTGATTCATAATCCGATTCTGCGCGGATTTCATCCGGACCCGTCGATCTGCCGGGCTGGAGATGACTACTACATTGCTACTTCAACCTTTGAATGGTTCCCCGGCGTGCGGATTCATCATTCGCGCGATCTGGTGAACTGGCGGCCGCTTACGTATGCGCTGACCCGCAGCTCGCAGCTCAATATGGAAGGGGACCCCGATTCCGGCGGAATATGGGCGCCCTGCCTCACGTACGATAATGGACTCTTTTATCTAATCTATACCGATGTCAAAAGCCGCCAGGGTGCCTTCAAGGATACACCTAACTATCTGGTGACTGCGGAGAATATCGAAGGCCCCTGGTCAGAGCCTGTGTACCTGAACAGCAGCGGCTTCGACCCTTCGCTGTTCCATGATGAAGACGGGCGCAAATGGCTGGTCAATATGCTGTGGGATCACCGCACTGGCCGCAACAGCTTCGCCGGTATTGTGCTCCAGGAATATTCGGTGGAAGAGCAGCGCCTGGTCGGACCGGTTACTCCGATCTATAAGGGAACGGAGCTGGCCCTAACCGAAGGCCCGCATCTGTACCGCAAGGACGGCTGGTATTATCTGATTACCGCAGAGGGCGGTACGCAGTATAACCATGCGGTGACTGTAGCCCGCGCTAAGCAGATTGAAGGTCCTTACGAGACCGCTCCGGTTAATCCGCTGCTGACCTCTGCCGGCCACCCCGAGCTTGCGCTGCAAAAAGCAGGCCATGCCAGCCTGGTCGAGACGCAGACCGGCGAATGGTACATGGTCCATCTGTGCGGCCGTCCTGTGAAGGACAACTACTGCAACCTCGGCCGGGAGACGGCGATTCAGCAGGTTGAATTTACAGCAGACGGCTGGCTGGCCTTGTCCGGGGGCGGCAATACCCCGGCGCTGACGGTGGAGGGCCCGGATCTTCCGGCGCATCCTTTTGCGCCAGCGGCTCCGCGTGACGACTTCGAGGCTCCGCAGCTGGATGTCCGCTGGAGCACCCTGCGGGTGCCTGCGGATGAATCCTGGCTCTCGCTTCAGGAGCGTCCCGGCTATCTGCGCCTGAAGGGCAGGGAGTCGATGAGCTCCATGCACCGCCAGAGCTTGGTCGCCATGCGTCAGCAGGCCTTCCGCTGCAGCGCCGAGACCTCGGTCGACTTTGAGCCGGAGCATTTCCAGCAGATGGCCGGCCTGATCGTCTATTACGACACGAAGGATTACCTCTATCTGCGGATCACGCACGATGAAGTCCTTGGTCGAACCCTGGGACTCATCCGCTCCAAGGACGGGGTCTATGAAGACACCCTGACACCTGAGATTCTGTTGCCTGCCGGAGTAAGCGTGTCGCTTAAGGTCATCATCGACGGCGAGTTCGCCCAGTTCTATTACAAGGTTAGCGAATCCACTTGGGAGCAGATCGGCCCGGCCCTGGAAATCTATCATCTGTCCGATGACTTCCCGGCCTATATCCGTTTTACCGGAACTTTCATCGGTATATGCGCCCAGGACCTCAGCGGCACGCTGCATCCGGCGGATTTTGATTACTTCGAGTATCTGGAGCAGGAGTAGGGCGGCCTATAGCTGTAGCTTCGAAAATAATGCTCCCATGAGGCTAAGGCTGAAGGGGAAACTAGCATAACTGAAAAGGAAAAACCCCTTTTAATTCGCCAAAAGTGAGCGTGAGGAGGAAATGAGAGGGATAAATCGCTTTGATTACTCAGATGCGCGCCAATTGAGCGAATGAAGAGCACAAGTGCCCCTGAATCCCTGGAAAGTTGGCTAATCTAGCAAATGAAGAGCACAAGTGCCCCTGAATCCCGGAAAAGTTGGCTAATCTAGCAAATGAGGAGCACAAGTGCCAATGTCATTAAGTTAAGATATAGAGCCAAAACAAGAAAAAGGCAGGTTATCGAAAAGATAGCCTGCTCTTTTTTTGCACAAAAAAAATCTTGACAATCCGTAGAAAACGTGTGGCGAAGCCCCTTGAAAAAACGAGGAGGTTACGCCAATGAATGCTTATGCAAATTCGCTGAAAGACAGACTGACTTCTCTTATCCGAGAGATGGCGGCTGCCCCCGCGCCTTACGTCAGAAACCCGGGAAAGGATTTTACCCGAACGAAAAAACTACCCTTTGAAACGGTTATGCAAACCCTGATCTTTATGGGCGGCAATAGCCTCTATAAGGAACTGTTGGAATCGCAGGGCTATGACGTTAACACCGCAACTTCTTCTGCTTTTGTTCAGCAAAGAAATAAAATTTTGCCGTCTGCGGTCGAATCTTTGTTTCACACCTTTACCGCGTCCCATACGGAATTCAAGGATTATCGAGGCTATCGATTATTGGCCATTGACGGTTCCGATCTGCATATTGCAACAGATCCTGCGGACCCGTTGACCTATTCTCAAAGTCAGCCCCACTCGAAAGGCTTTAACCTTCTGCACTTGAACGCTGCTTATGACCTCTGTAACCGGCTTTATGTGGATGCCATTGTTCAACCTCGAAAGTTCCGCAACGAAGGAAGGGCACTGGCCACAATGGTGGATCGCTCCCCCATTCAGGGTAACGTCCTTGTGACGGGGGATCGAGGATTTGAAAGCTATAATACGTTCGCACATCTGGAACGGAAAGGATGGAATTACGTCATACGCGTCAAGGATTTGCATTCGAATGGTATTCTTTCGGGTTTGCACTTGACCTTGGACGGAGCGTTTGATCAGGAGATTCACCTGACGCTGACTAAAAAACAAACAAAAGAGTTCAGGAATCGCCCCGAAATCTATAAAGTTCTTCCGGCTACCTCTAGCTTTGATTTTCTGGACATGCAAGAGAACTTGTTTTACCCCATTTCCTTTCGGGTGGTTCGTTTCCTCCTGCCCAGTGGCGATTATGAAACCGTCATTACCAATCTGTCTACTGCTGAATTCTCACCGGATGAACTCCGGGATCTGTATCATCTGCGATGGGGCATTGAGACCTCTTTCCGGGCTTTGAAATACACCATTGGTTTGACCCATTTTCACGCAAAAAAGCAAGAGTCCATTACCCAAGAGATATTCGCAAGAATGATCCTCTACAACTTCGCTGAAATGATTACCTCGCACGTAGTCATTTCCCAAAAGGATAAACGGCACCTCTACCAAGTCAACTTCACGGTAGCCGTTCACGTCTGTAGACATTTCCTGCGCTCCAAGGGCGATGGACCCCCGCCTGATGTGGAAGCTTTGATTCGCAAAAATATTTTGCCGATTCGTCTCACCCGTCCTGGGCAAAGGAATACACGCAGAATACGTAGCAAATCCGCCATTAGCTTCGTCTACAGAGTAGCATAATTCGGTTCGCATGAACATTTTTTTAAGTGGATCTTCCATCCGCTTTGTTTGCTATGCGCTTTTTTCCTTCCTTACACCAAAAACAAACGGCATAGGACGTTTCCCCATACCGTTTTGGATTCTCTTTATTAATTCCAAACTTATCTTTGAACTTATCTTAATGACATTGGCACAAGTGCCCCTGAATCCTCCGGAAGCGGGCAAAGTGAGTAAATGAAGAGCAGAGTGCCTCCGCTTCCACCGCCAGCGCGGGCCAACTTCCGCAGTCTAGTGTGATTTGGTGCAGCAGAAACGCAACACTCAGCTAAGCAGACCGGTTTATACATTATCACCCTGCCACCGACATCCTTACAACGCTCACCATACAAGAAAGGCTAGGCCCTCCTTTTTCAAGGAGAGCCTAGCCTTTCTACTTATGTTCGCGCACACCCGCCCACACTCAGGCTGTATACTTCTCCAGTGTAGCTCTTACCGCGCCCGGACCAGCCAGCATCTCGGTGAACATGCCCTCGATCGTCCCGCCGAGTCCGGCGGCGTACAGGTCCACGCCGAAGATGGCCTGGTCCTCCAGCACCGCGCGCACGCCAGCGGCCTTCGCAGCATCCGCGCCCAGCGTAATTCCTGCAAGCCGCGCTTGCAGCGATTCCAGCAGCGGATCGGAACTGAGTGTGAACGCAGCGCCTTCATCGTTCACGCCGAGCAGATAGCGGCACCAGGCGGCAATCGCTAGCGGTATAGCGGTCAACTCCCTAGGGTCGAGATCCCCGCGCAGGATATACGACTTGATCGTCTCGCCGAAGCGAATGCCGACCTTCTGTGAAGTATCCGTAGCAATCCGCTGCGGAGTGTCAGGGATGAACGGGTTGGCGAACCGTTCCTGCAGCACCTCGTCCAGGAATTGCTTCGGACTCAGGATGCCGGGATCAACCACAACCGGCAGGCCTTCCTTGTAGCCGATGGTCTCCACGAGCTTGCGAAGCGTGGCGTCCTTCATCTCATCGGCAATGAGCGTATAGCCGAGCAGACAGCCGGTTACCGCCAGCGCCGTATGCAGCGGGTTGAGGCAGGTGGTTACCTTCATCGTCTCCACGTTGTTAACCGTGTCGCGGTCCGTGAAGATAATACCGGCTTCTTCAAGCGCCGGACGTCCGTTCGTGAACTTATCCTCAATGACCAGATACTCGCTGATCTCCGCGTTAACGAAGGGAGCAGTGTACGTGTTCTTGGAGGTGACGATCACATCCATGCCGCCGATTCCCTGTTCCAGCAATGCTGCCTGGACGGATTCGGACGGGCGCGGGGTGATTTTGTCGATCATGGACAGCGGGAAGGTGATCTTCTGCTCATCCTCCAGGTAAGCCACGAACCCTTCCTCTACAAGACCTTTGGCGGCCCATTCCTTGGCGATAGTAACCATGCCGTTCTTCAGCTTGTCGCCGTTATGCGAGCAATTGTCCATGCTGACGAAGGTCATCGGGTACTGGCCCTTCAGGTAACGCTTGTAGGCGAAGGAAGCCACGATGCTCATGGCATGAACCGGATGCTCCGGCCCGCCGGCGATGTCCTTCTGCACAATGCCAAGGTACTGCCCATCAGGACCGGTCAGGGAATATCCCTTCTCTGTAATCGTGAAGCTCGCCATCTGCAGACTGGGATTCTCGAAAATCTCAGTCAGGCGGCTGTAGTCCGCTTCCCTCGTCTTATCTGCGGTGATGCCTTCGACAATGCTGCTGACGATCCGCTTCTGGAAGTCGCCGGCTGCATTCATCAGCACCAGCAGGGTCAGATTATCGTAAGGCTTATAGACCTTGTCAATCATCTCGAAGTCGAAGGTCTCGGCGGCGATGATGCCGGTATCGGCCTTGCCGCTGTCCAGCAGCTTCTGGTGCGCATTCGCCACGAAGCCTCTGAAAATATTCCCCGCCCCGAAGTGAACCCACTCCGGCTTCTCTAACGTATTCTGCGCTACCGCTGCGAAATCGAACTGCGGCAGCTCTACCCCTGCGGCTTCCCAGGCTTCCCGGTCCGCGATGCTGCTTCTGCTCAGACTCAGCATTACTTGGCCCCCTTGACATTCTCCAGGCTGTCCCATACGCCGAGCAGATACATGATGCCCATCGCTCTGTCGTAGAGGCCATACCCCGGACGGCAGTTCTTTTCCTCGCCCCAGAGATGTCTGCCATGGTCGGGACGCACATAACCGGTGAAGCCGCTCTCATGATACGCCTTAACAACCTCCGCAACATCTACGCTGCCATCACGGCCCCGGTGGGATACCTCAATGAAGTCGCCGTTCTCGAACACCTTCACATTACGGATATGGGCAAAATAAATCCGGTCGTGGAACTCGCGGATCATCGCTGGAAGATCATTCTCCGGGTTGGTGCCGAGAGAGCCGGTGCAGAAGGTCAGGCCGTTATACGGGCTGTCCACCATGTCCAGGAAGCGGCGGATCGTATCGCGGCTGCGGATAATGCGCGGCAGTCCGAAGATCGGCCAGGCCGGATCATCCGGGTGAATCGCCATGCGGATATCCACTTCTTCACACACCGGAATGATGCGCTCCAGGAAATATTTCAGGTTGTTGAACAGCTTATCTTCGGTAACGTCAGCATAGGCCGCGAACAGCTCATCCAGCTTGGCCAGCCGCTCCGGCTCCCAGCCAGGCATCGTGAATTGTCCGGCACCCTTCAGGATGCGGTCTACCATCTCGCGCGGATTATCAGTAATGGCAGCCTTTTCATAAAAGAGGGCGTTCGAGCCGTCCGGCAGCTCCTTGTACAGCTCGGTACGGGTCCAGTCGAACACCGGCATGAAGTTGTAGCAGATGACCTTGACGCCAACCTTGGCGAGCTTGCGGATCGTATCGATATAGATGTCAATGTATTTGTCGCGGGACGGCAGTCCGATTTTGATATCATCATGAACGTTGACGCTTTCAACAACTGCTGTGCTGAAGCCCTTGGCTGTAATCTGATCGGCAACCTTCTGGATGTCTTCCATCTCCCAGACCTCACCGGCCACCTTGTGGTGCAGTGACCAGACGATGCCCATAACGCCCGGGATTTGACGGATGTGGTCAAGAGTGATGTTGTCATTGCCCTCGCCGTACCATCTCCAAGTCATATTCATTGTCATTTTCCTCCTTAAGTAAGATAAGCATAAATACAAATGATAACCATTCGAAGCCTTGTGACAATTGACCTTACAGAACCAGCGTTACATGTGACATGATCTTGTATACAAGATAGGATTCGTAATGATCATAGAATATGCGTTCATCTTTGTCAATGAAATTCATATCCCTTTTCTATATAATGGGGGGAAGAACAATCCCGAACAGAAAGTTGGTCTATCCCATGACTTCCAAAAAAGAAATAATGGCCTACCTCAAGCAGGAGATTCTCTCCCTTGAGCTGAAGCCGGGGGCGATGATCAGTGAGACGGCTCTGTCCGAGCGCTTCCAGCTGTCGCGGACGCCGATCCGTGATGTGCTGAAGCAGCTGTCCCTGGAGCAATACGTCGATATTTATCCCAAAAAAGGCAATCTCGTATCCTTCATAGACCTGGAGTCCGTGGAACAGATTATCTACCTGCGCAATGTGCTGGAGAAGGAGATTATGAAATCGCTGGCCGGGAATATCCCGCTTAAAGGGCTGCATGAGCTGAGGGACAACCTTGCGCAGCAGCAGAAGTGTATTGAGCAGGCGGAGGGAGCAGAGGTGTTCCTGCAGCTTGATGACCAGTTCCACCGCACCATGTTCGGCCTGGCCGGGCGCGAATTCCTGTGGGGTGTGCTCCAGCAGTTCAATGTGCACTATATCCGCTACCGGAAGCTGCACATGCTGAAGGATGAGAAGCTGGCCGCCATCCGGCAGGAGCACCAGCAGCTGCTGGATTATATCGTGCAGGGGGACACCGCCGGGATCGACGAGCTGCTGCACCACCATCTGCGGGCGGATATCGACTCCAAGAACCTCCAGGAGCATTTCGCCACGTATATCAAAAAATAGGGCTGGCCTTCAGCAAGCCCCGCCCGCAATAGCGCAAAAAGCCCGCCCTCATCAACGATGAAGGCAGGCTTTTACTAAAAATATAAGAACTTATATGTTGCACACGATAACTTATCCTTCTATTTCTCGCTGAAACGGTACCGTCCTTTAAAAGGACGGCGAAGCCGCTTCTACTTGATATACAGCTGTACAGGCTCCGCGCTCTGCCTAGCTCCTGCCCTCGCGGTATTCCCGCGGCGACTGGCCGCTCCAGCGCTTGAACTGTCTGCTGAAATGGGCGATATCGCGGTAGCCGAGCAAGCCGGAGATCTGGCTGACGCTCAGGCTGTGGTCATCCAGCAGCACCTTGGCTTCATGCAGCATCTGCTCCGACAGGTAGACGCGGGGGGAGAGGCCGAATACCTGGCGGAAGACCCGGTAGCAGTGCGAGGGGCTGATCCCCAGCTCAGCGGCGATGTCGTCAACGCCATAATGGCTGTCATAGGGCACCTCGTGCTTGAACTGCTGATAGACCAGCCCCTGGAGACGGCTGCGGATCTGGTGGGCCAGCTCGATCCGCTCATAAGTGCCCGGGGAGGAATTGTCAGCCTCCAGGGAGAAGACCTCCCAGAGCTGGGCGAACAGCTCGAAGACGGCAGACTGCAGCCTCATGCGCTGGGAGATCGTGATGCTGCCGGAGCCGGAGGTGGAAATCTCCACCAGCCTGCTGAGGAGCGGTCCTAATCTGTGGGCAACATTGCTCTCTGAGGTGAATAATACATGATTCAACCGGCTGAGAAGTGAAATGAACAGCTTGTCATCAATATCGAAATGGATGCAGAAATAGGTGAAGGCCCCGCCGTTTCCGCTGCGGCTGGAGTGGATGTCGCCCGGCCTCAAGAGGACCAGATCCCCGGCGTGCTGAAGGTAGCTGTGGTTGTTGACGGTGAGCAGCTGCTCTCCTTCAAGCACATAATTGAATTCATATTGGGGATGGGCGTGCTGCGGATAATCCCATTCCCCGCTCACCTTGCGCAGATGCATGCCGAACAGGTTGAGCGTGGTTTTCACATCCGGGATGATAGTTTCACTAAGGCTTTGCCCCGGGACCGGCGGTTCAAAAGCTGCAACCAATAGGATCGCCCCCTGATACTTTGCGTTTTCATGATAGGGATGTTCAGGCTGTGTGCCTGTTTTATCCGAAATATAAGAGTTTATATGTTGCACACGATAACTTATCCTTCTATTTCTCGCTGAAACAGTACCGTCCTTTAAAAGGACGGCAAAGCCGTTTCCACTTGTTATTAGTATACAGGATTCTGCTTGATTTGGGTAAATATTAGCGTGATTTGACAATGTTCCGGGGCTGCGGCTGCGTGGTAGGATGAACCTGAATGAAATCTAGTATACAAGATGTATGCAGAGGAGATATGGACATGAGACAACAATCCGGGAATGAGTATGCTGCACAATATGACAGCGGATACAATGCGTGGTTAAGCTATCCTAAGCTTCAACAAGGCCCCCTATATAAGCAATATGCGAAATGGTGCGGAGCAGTATCCGTTACAGAAGCCGGGGAGACCATCCAGGCTGCACTTCAGGAATGGACAAGAGGCATTGCCTCGCTATTGGACCTTGAGGCTGTCTCCAAGCCGCAGCCGGAAGATTTCAGTGTGGCCTTCGGCACCTTCACGGGTGATCATCCGCTGATCCAGGGCTTGTTCGAGGACAAGACCGTCCAAGCTGTAGGAGCAGAAGGGTTCGCCATCCGAACCAGCCAGTCCCTTAAATGCATCGCTGTAGGGGCTTCCTCCCAGGCAGGTGTGTTATACGGCGTCTTCCATCTTTTGCGCCTGATTGCCAGCGGCAAGGACATTGAGAATCTGGATGAAATAGTGAATCCTGTGAATTCGCTGCGGATGATCAATCACTGGGATAATTTCGACGGCAGTGTGGAGCGCGGCTATTCCGGCAGATCCTTCCTGTATGAGAATAACCAGTTCACGAAGGATATGGACAGAATTACAGACTATGCGCGGCTGATGTCCACCGCCGGCATTAACGCAATAGCGATCAACAACGTGAACGTTCATGCGCTGGAGACGCTGTTTATCTCCACCTATTTGCCTGATGTGGCAAGAATCGCCGATATCTTCCGCATCTATGGCATCCGGCTGTTCCTGTGCGTGAACTTTGCCGGACCTATGCATGAAGGGGAAGTGGGTACGGCAGATCCGCTGGATGCAGGGGTGCGGGAATGGTGGAAGTCGAGAGCAGCCGACATCTATGCTGCTATTCCCGATTTCGGCGGCTTCGTGGTCAAGGCCGATTCGGAGAACCGTCCCGGCCCGTTCACTTACGGACGGAACCATGCAGACGGAGCCAATATGCTCGCGGAAGCTCTGGAGCCTTACGGCGGCATCGTGATCTGGCGCTGCTTTGTATACAACTGCAAGCAGGACTGGCGTGACCGCAAGACGGATCGGGCCAGAGCGGCTTATGACCATTTCAAGCCGCTGGACGGCCAGTTCCATGATAACGTCATTCTGCAGATTAAGAACGGCCCGATGGACTTCCAGGTCAGAGAGCCGGTATCTCCGCTCTTCGGCGCCCTGGAACGGACGAACCATGTGATCGAATTCCAGATCGCCCAGGAATATACCGGACAGCAGCGCCATGTCTGTTATCTCGTTCCACAGTGGAAGGAGATTATGGAATTCGATACGCAGGCCAAGGGCGGCCCGGCCCCTGTTAAGCGGATCGTTGACGGATCGCTGTGGGGCAACCGCCTGAGCGGGATTGCGGCGGTATCCAATGTGGGCAATGACAAGAACTGGACCGGCCATCTGCTGTCCCAGGCGAATCTCTACGGCTTCGGCCGGCTGGCCTGGAATCCTGAGCTGAGTGCGGAGGAGATTGCGGCGGAGTGGATCGCCTTGACATTCGGCACGGACACAGCGGTTGCCGGAGTGATCAGCCGGATTCTGCTGGATTCCTGGGAGATCTATGAGTCTTATACATCCCCGCTTGGCGTAGGCTGGATGATCAATCCCGAGCATCACTACGGCCCGAATGTGGACGGCTATGAATATTCAATGTGGGGCACCTACCACTATGCCGATCACCAGGGCATCGGGGTAGACCGTACCGTGGCGACCGGTACCGGCTACAGCTCGCAGTACATGGGCAGCAACGCCGCGCGTTATGATTCGCTGGAGGAATGCCCGGATGAGCTGCTGCTGTTCTTCCACCATGTACCGTATACTCATGTGCTGCATTCCGGCAAAACCGTAATCCAGCATATCTACGATACACATTTCGAAGGTGCAGAGCGTGCCGAGGGGCTGCTGGACGCATGGGGCGGACTGAAGGGCAGCATCGCGGACGGACTGTATACTCAGGTGGAGGAACGCCTTAAGGGCCAGGCAGCCCATGCCAAGGAATGGCGTGACCAGATCAATACGTATTTCTACCGTAAGAGTGGGGTTGCAGATGCATTGGGACGGACCATCTATTAAGTTATAGGTAACATCAAGGAGGAGAAGATCTCATGGCACTGACGTTCAGTGATGTGATGGAGCATTTAGCCGCAGGGATACAGCTGCCCGTGAATACGGTGGATAAGCTTGAGCCGGACGCTGCGGGAACAGAAGTGCAGGGAATCGTGACTGCCTTCGCCGCTTCGCAATATGTAGTGGAGCAGGCGGCCCGGCTTGGCGCCAACCTGGTGATCACGCATGAAGGTGTATTTTATAGCCACCAAGGTCACGGTAGCGCGCTGGAGCAGGATTCCGTCTACCAGGAGAAGTCTGCACTGATTTCAAGTAGCGGGGTAGGCATCTACCGCTTCCATGACACGATACACCGCTATGCGCTGGACGGGATCGTGGAAGGACTGCTGCAGGAGCTGGAATGGGAAGCCTATGTGGAGCGGCATCTGCCCGAGGTGTCGATCCTCTCCATTCCTGAGATGACCGTTTCCGGGGTTGCAGAGTATCTGAAGCAGAAGTTGAATATCCCTTATGTCCGCGTTGCCGGGAACCTCTCCGCCACCTGCTCCAGAGTGGGGGTACTGGTCGGTTACCGGGGGAATGGCCATTCGGTCATCCCGATGTATGAGCAGGAGTCGCTTGATCTGGTCATCGCCGGTGAAGGGCCCGAATGGGAGGTGCCTGAGTATATCCGCGATGCGGTCCAGCAGGGCAAGGACAGGGCACTCATCATGCTCGGCCATGCCGAGAGCGAAGCGCCGGGAATGAAGCTGCTGGCGGCGCGGCTGGCCCGGCAGTTCCCGGATGTGCCGGTGCATTACATTCAGGAGCAGCCCGTATTTCAGATTGTATAACTGGAGAAACCTCTTTGAAGGTGTAAGACCAAGGGACAATGGCTGTCCCTTCAGGTCTTCTGCCGGCAAAGGGGTTTTTAGTGTTCAACTGGATTGTTCGGCCGGATTGCGCACTACAGCGGTCTGTTTACAAATTGTCGATGTGTTTCATATTGCGGATTGCCCGCCGGGCTCAACTATCATATAGTGGAATTCTCAGTCCGATCCATCCAGAATCCAGATAAGCAACAGTAAGGGAGCACAGCAGATGAATTACAAGCGCTTTAAGTTCAGTAAGAGTATAGCCTTTAAATGGATCGTCTCCTATTCTGTGATCATGCTTATCCCGCTTATTGTTAGCGCTATCATCTATCTGCAGACAAAACAGATTGTTGAGTATGAGATTGAACGTGCGGGCAGCGCCATGCTTAAGCAGATGCAGAATACAGTAGACAGCGAGATTAATCAGGCTGAGAAGCTGGCCATGCAATTATCCATTCATAGCAGTGTGAATAAATACTTAACACTTACACCTGAGACTGAGGGAGCAGGGGCCTTTCAGATCTATCAAACCCGGCAGGAACTGAGCAAGTACAAATCCGCCAATGATTTCATTGATGGAATCTATCTGTATTCTAGCAGTTTGGACAGGGTGCTGACGGATGAGACGTATACAGACAGTGAAGCCTTTTATGCGATGAACAGCACGATGATCGGCTTGACCTATGAAGAATGGCTGGCGCAGCTGAACGGTGAGAGTGACATTAGCGAGGCCCCCATGCCGTTTATCAAATTTAGGCGCTGGGAGAATAAGGTTGTAATGATGAAGCCGTTCACCAGCAGCGTTGCTGACAATGGACTAAAGGGGATGCTGGTTCTGCCGCTGAACGGCAGCAAGATTCAGAGCATGCTGCAGAATGTGGACTGGGTGAATAACGGCGAGGTCTACATTGCCGATGATCATAATCAGATTTTATTTCAGAATAACGAAGCTGCTCCACAGCTAGCTGTGCCGGACGCCCGGGCTGGGGATGAGACAGCAGGCACTTCGTTCCAGGATATCGCCGGTACGGAGAATATGGTATCCTTCATCGATTCCGATAACACCAAGTGGAAATATATCAGTGTGTTTCCTTCAAGCGTATTTTGGGAAAAAGCGCGGCATATCCGCAATTTGAACCTGCTGGGACTATTTATCAGCTTTTTGATCGGGACGGTGGTCATCTCCTACTTTGCCCGCAAGAATTATAATCCTGTCCGCGAGCTGGTTAATATGTTCTCTCCCTCCACAGATGAGCAGACACAGCGGGTGCTGGATGAATTCTCCTTCATCCGGGAGAGCGCCTTGGCTACTATTCGGGAGAGGGATGACATTAACAGCCAGCAATTCAGGCAGCTCCGTGTGTTGCAGACCTACTACTTATCAAGGCTGCTCAAAGGGCAGGTGGAAGATGGATTATCACTGGAGGAAGCGGCGAGAGTCCATCACTTCCAGTGGGATTCGGAGGATTTTGCGGTACTTCTATTCTACATTCAGGCCAACGGAGAAGGCAGTCCGTCGCCAAGCCTTTCCAATTTCATCGTGTCCAATATCATTATGGATTTCACAGGTCCGAATCACGGCCTGAGCTTCACCGAAATGGACGGTATGCTGGCGGCGGTGATGAATATTAACACCGGCCGCTCCGGCAACTGGAAGGAGGATATTGAAGAGGCGCTGGGCCAAACCCTGGATTTCATTCAGCAGAAATACGGTCTGCAGATTGCGATGGCTGGCAGCGGGCTGCTTCATGGGATGGGCAGGTTGCATCAGGGATATCTGCAGGCGTTGGAGGCTCAGGAATACCGGCTGGTGCTGGAAGAGAATATATCAATCTGGTATGGGGATATTGAACCACAGGAGACGGATTATTATCTGACAATCAATGATGAAGTTGTATTTATTAATCTGGTCAAAAGCGGTGAATTTGAGAAGGCTGCGGTGATGGCAGATGAGATTCTGGCCCGCTTCTTCGGTTCCCAGGCGTCCATAGAGCTTGTGAGATATGCCATGATTGATTTAACCAGCTCCATTATGAAGGCTGTCCCGCATGAAACGAAGCGCTCGAAGCTATGGGACGAATGGCGTCCGATGAAAAGGCTCTTGGCCTGCTCCACCCGCGCAGATTTTCGTCATGAGCTGACAGAGCTGATCCAAATGGCTTGCAGCAAAGCCACGGAGAAGCTTGCACTGGTCTCAAATTCGGGAATCGGAGACGAGGTATCTGCCTATGTGCAGAATCATTATGCGGACATCAATCTTAGTGTGTCCATGATTGGTGCCAACTTCGGCATCACTCCGCAATATGTGTCCCGGTTGTTCAAGGAACAGACGGGTCAGGGGCTGCATGATTACATCAGTCAGGTTCGTACTGCCGAGGCCAAAAAATTGCTTCAGGAAGGAGTCACCATTGAGGAGGTTTCTTCCCGTGTGGGCTTCTCCAGCAGCAGTGCGTTCATCCGGGTATTCAAAAAATATGAAGGCATCACACCTGGGAGGTTCAAAACTCTGCAATAAACAAACCGGATACCCAATTTCTCTACAGGAGGATAGAAGCAGGCTGATTCTATCCTCTTTTGCGTTTTTAACAATGGATTCCGCATTTTGAATATTGTTTGTATACAAGATTCAGCTTACATTGTAGAGGCATCAAGTCGTTAACTAAACATATAACGGAGGTCGAATTAGCGATGAAATTATTTGGAACGAACAAGCTTCATAAACTGGTTGTCGTTTTGTTAGGTCTCACATTGCTGGCTTCAGGCTGCAGCAGTTCCAGGAATGTGAACAATGAGAGCGCTCCAAACACATCTGCAGGGAACGCCCCTGCTTCAAATGAAGCCGCTGCAGATTTCACTTATCCGATGACGGGCGGAATAGAGCTGACTTATATGAACGAACAGCTGGGAGGCACGCCGGAACGTCTGCCGGTCGATGACGAATACGAGAAACGCACAGGAATCATCATCAAACAGCTGGGCGGAACACCCATGACTGATCAGAAGTTCAGTCTGCTGCTGGCATCAGGTGAACTGCCGGATATCTTCCTGAATACATGGCTGCAATATCCGGGCGGTCCTGACAAGGCTGTAGAGCAGGGATATATTCTGAAGCTTAATGATCTGATTGAGCAATACGCGCCTAACCTGAAAAAGACCCTCCAGGAGCACCCGGAAATTGACAAAATGATCAAAACGGATGACGGCACCTACTATGCCTTCCCGTTCATCCGCTCGGAAGCCGGACGTGTCTATGGCGGGCCGATTATCCGTCAGGATTGGCTGAAAGAGCTGAATCTCAGCATCCCGGAAACGATTGAAGAGTGGCACACCGTATTGACTGCTTTTAAAGAGAAGAAGAATGCTGCCTCCCCTGTAACCTTTCGCACGATGTTTTTGGGTGAACGGACAGGCGGATTCGCCGGAGCCTTTGGCGTGATGGGGAACTTCTATGTCAATGATGGAAAAGTAGTGTACGGCTATCTGGAGCCGGGCTATAAGGATTACCTGACTACGATGAGCCAGTGGTACAAAGAAGGGCTGATCGACAAGGATTTCGCCTCTATTGATGCAGCTACAGTCGATAAAAAAATGACTTCAAATGTAAGCGGTGCAACGATTGGCTGGCAGTACTATATTGAGAAATATAATTCAGCCGTACAGCAAACTGATCCGAAGGCTGACTTCGTAGCCGCTCCATACCCGTCTGCTGTCAAAGGTGGACTTCCGGAGTTCGGACAGCTGGATAATGCCTATGCGGGGACAAGCTCGGCAGCCATCTCTGCCACCACCAAGAATGTCGAAGCTGCCATGCGCTGGCTGGATTATGCTTTTACCGAAGAAGGCAGAATGCTGAATACCTATGGGGTTGAAGGCACTACTTACACGCTCAAAGACGGAAAGCCCGTATATACCGATCTTGTAGTTAAGAATCCGGAGGGCCTCGGCAGTGATCAGGTCATGTCCAAATATTCTCACGGTACCAACTTCCCGATGATTCAGCAGGACAACAACCTGCCGGCGAAATATCCGGCAACTACTGAATCCATCGGCATCTGGAAACAGACCAATCATGAGAGCCACCTGCTTCCTCCGGTAACACCAACTGCTGAAGAAGCGGATGAAATGAGCAGTATTATGAACGATATCAATGCCTTTGTGAAAGAAACGGAGATCAAGATCATCCTGGGTACCGAATCTGTTGATAAATACGATCAAGCTGTTCAGCAAATGAAGGATCTGGGCATCGAGCGCGCACTGGAAATTCAACAAGCGGCCTACGAACGTTATTTGAACCGCTAACTAAACTTATAACGGCAGGGGCTGCTACAGAGAACAGATACGGGCAGTCCCTGCGTTAAACATTGCAGCAAAGGAGAGGGAAATATGCTGAAAACCAGACTGGGAAAAGACTTACTGCGCAATAAATGGCTGTATCTGATGATGCTGCCTGTCATCCTGTATTATGTTTTGTTCCACTATGTTCCGCTTTACGGAACGATTATTGCCTTCAAGCAATTTGTGCCTTCCCAAGGAATATGGGGCAGTGAATGGGTGGGGTTCAAGCACTTTGAAGCTTTTTTTTCGAGTATTTACTTTTTCCGCGTAATTAAGAACACCGTTCTGTTAAGCTTCTTCAATCTGCTCATCGGATTTCCGGCACCGATCATTCTGGCCTTGCTGCTAAATGAATTGAAAAGCCCGCTTTTCCGCCGGATCACTCAGACTATTACCTACATGCCGCATTTTATTACACTTGTAGTTGTGGCGGGAATTGTGCGCTACTTCACCTTATCAGATGGTTTGATTAACGATGTCATTGCCTATTTTGGCGGCACCCGGATCTCATTTCTGCAACAGCCCGAGTCCTTCCGCCCCATCTACATAATCAGTGAGATCTGGCAGCAAATCGGCTGGGGAACAATCATCTATCTGGCAGCCATCACCGGCATTGACCAGCAGCAGTATGAGGCTGCCAAAATCGACGGAGCGACCAAGGTTCAACAGATCCGCCACGTTACCCTGCCCGGCATTCTGCCTACGATTATGATTATGCTGATCCTGGCACTCGGAAATATTATGAATGTCGGATTTGAGAAAATCATTCTGTTATACAGCGCCAGTATTTACGAGACGGCTGATGTCATATCCACTTTTGTTTACCGTAAAGGGATTCTGGAATTCAGCTACAGCTACAGTGCGGCGGTAGGTCTGTTCAACTCCGTCATCAACTTCACCATTCTGCTGCTCGCTAACTCTTTCAGTAAACGTGCAAGTAAAAACAGTCTTTGGTAAGGGGGGACAACTATGATTAAAGCATCGCTCGGTGAACGAATCTTTGATATTTGCAATTCGATTATTATGGTGCTTATGATTATTCTGACACTTTATCCTATGCTGTATATTTTGTTCTCCTCGTTAAGTGACGGGAACCGCCTGATCTCCTTCGATGGCATTCTGCTCTGGCCGCAAGGCTTCTCGCTGGCAGCTTACAAGGCGGTGCTTAACAACCCAGTCATTCTGACCGGCTTCAAAAATACACTGTTCATCCTGGTGGTGGGACTTGGCATTAACATGACGCTTACCTCCCTGGGCGCTTATTTCCTGTCACGGGAAGGGGTCATGCTGCAAAAGCCGATCATGTTTTTCATTGTATTCACCATGTTTTTCCAAGGGGGACTGGTGCCTTTCTATCTGATCGTGAAATCCTATGGCCTGCTCGACAGCCTCTGGGCGCTGATTCTGCCTACGGCAGTTAGTACGTTCAACCTAATCATCATGCGCACTTATTTCATGGCGATTCCGAGGGAGCTGGAGGAGTCCGCTTTCCTGGACGGTGCAGGTCACTTCACGATCCTGTTCCGCATCTTCATTCCGCTGTCTATGCCAGTTGTCGCTGTGCTGATCCTGTATTATGGCGTAGGCCACTGGAACAGTTGGTTTAACGCGATAATCTTCCTGCGGGACCAGAGCCTGTTCCCGATCCAGCTTGTGGTCAGAAATATCATTCTTGAGAACGATAATGCCAGCATGCTGGGCACCACAACACTGCTCCATAGCCGGGATGTGACCGAGACGCTGAAGTATGCGGCAATTATCGTGAGTACAGCCCCAATCCTGGTGCTGTATCCGTTCCTGCAGAAGTATTTTGTTAAAGGCGTGATGGTAGGGGCATTAAAGGGGTAGGACTATTAAGGGGGAAGTGCAGCAATGAGTCTAAAAAGGAAACTCAGCAAGGGGTGGCAATTCAGCAAGCAACCGCTTTATTCGGAGCTCGCCAAGGTAGCCGCAGATAAGGAATGGATGCCGGTTACGCTGCCGCATGACTGGCTTATCTATGATACTCATAATCTCTATGAGAACGGAGAGGGCTGGTACCGCACCAGCCTTAAGTTCGATAAAGTGCCTGCCCATGAGCTCGTTTCCCTGCGTTTTGAAGGAGTGTATATGAACTCCACATTATACGTGAACGCGCAGGGGGCGGGGGAGTGGAAATACGGATATTCTACCTTTGAATTCGATATTACCCCGTACCTGATAGAGGGAGAGAATGAAATATATATGCGTGTGATCCACGAATCTCCCAATTCCCGCTGGTACTCCGGGGCTGGAATCTACCGTCCGGTCTGGCTGAAGACGACACCGAAGACGCATATTGCCGCTGACGGGATCTATATTGCAGCCAGAGCAGCGGAAGGTGATACCTGGACGGTGGATGTCGATGTGGAGCTGCGTATCGCAGACGAAGCTGCGGCACAGGGAACGAAGCTGAAGCTGCGGCACAGCATTCTGGATGCGCAAGGAGCGGTAATTACCGGGCACATCACGGAGGTGCCTATGCAGGCCGGGAGGACCGTACACTGCCTGAGCCGTCTTACTGTTGATCAGCCCTTGCTGTGGGATATTTCCAGTCCCAATTGCTATAGCCTGCAATCCGAGCTGCTGGCTGAGGGTGAAGTCATTGAAACGGAGAAGGAGCGCTTCGGCTTCAGGACCCTGGAGCTGGACAGTGACAAGGGCCTCTTCCTCAACGGCCGTCATGTCAAAATATACGGAGTTTGCCAGCATCATGACCTGGGCGCTCTGGGGGCTGCTGTGAACAAGGCGGCACTGCGCCGCCAGCTCGTCCTGCTGCTGGAGATGGGTGTGAATGCGATCCGTACCGCGCATAATATGCCGGCGGTAGAGCTCATGGAGCTGGCCGATGAAATGGGGCTGCTGATCGTATCAGAAGCCTTCGACATGTGGGAGCGCAGCAAAACGCCTTATGATTACGCACGCTTCTACCCGCAGTGGTGGAAGCGCGATGTGGCCAGCTGGGTGCGGCGTGACCGGAACCGTCCAAGCCTGCTGATGTGGAGCATCGGCAACGAGATTTATGATACCCATGCGGACAGCCGGGGCCAGGAGCTTACCCGCGAGCTGCAGGCTGAGGTGCTGATCCATGATCCGCGGCGCAATGCGTTCGTCACCATCGGCTCGAACTATATGCCCTGGGAGAATGCGCAGAAATGCGCCGATATCGTTAAGGTGGCGGGCTACAATTATGCGGAGAAATATTATGAGCAGCATCACCGTGAGCATCCGGACTGGATCATCTACGGCAGCGAGACCTGCTCGACCGTACAGAGCCGGGGAGTCTACCATTTCCCGCTGGCCCAGTCCGTGTTGGCCGATGATGACCAGCAGTGCTCCTCCCTCGGGAACAGCTCTACCAGCTGGGGAGCCAAGAGCACGGAGGTCTGCATCACCGAAGACCGGGATGCCGCCTTCTCGCTGGGGCAGTTTCTCTGGACCGGCTTTGACTATATCGGGGAGCCTACCCCGTATCACACCAAGAATTCGTATTTCGGGCAGCTGGATACCGCAGGCTTCCCTAAAGACTCCTATTATATTTATCAGGCGGAATGGACGGATTACCGTACACATCCGATGGTTCATATCTTCCCGTACTGGGACTTCTCTCAGGGTCAGCTGATTGATGTGCGTGTCTGCTCCAATGCTCCGCGCATCGAGCTGTTCATGAATGAAATCCCGCAGGGCATTGTGGAGATTGATCATGTTCACGGGCATAAGCTGCTTGGAGAATGGCAGCTGCCTTATGCGGAAGGTGTTCTGCGGGCTGTAGCTTATGATGAGCAGGGGGAGGTTATTGCCACAGATCAGATTTCCTCTTTCGGAGATGCAGCGTCGATTGT
Source organism: Paenibacillus sp. FSL M7-0896 (assembly GCF_037975415.1). Lineage (NCBI taxonomy): Bacteria > Bacillati > Bacillota > Bacilli > Caryophanales > Paenibacillaceae > Paenibacillus > Paenibacillus sp. FSL M7-0896. The sequence continues at coordinate 4,777,041 of NZ_CP150250.1, read as the reverse complement.
CCTTACTCCCGACAAACAGATAATTACGGCAGACGGTACGGATCTTATCTTTGTAACGATCAGCACCCTGGATCAGGAGGGGCGTCCGGTAGCGAATGCCAATAACCGGGTCCGTCTCCGTATTGAAGGCCCCGGACGGCTGATCGGTCTGGATAACGGGGACAGCACGGACTATGATTCCTACAAAGGCGTCAGCCGCCGGTTGTTCAGCGGTAAGCTGCTGGCAGTGATTGCCGGTACACTGGAGGCTGGAACAATTACGCTGCGGGCAGCTTCGGGGGGACTAGCTTCCGCCGAGCTTACGCTGCAATCGGTGCTGCCGGCACCGGGAACGGCTGCCGGGGATGAGCTGTATCTGTATGCGCACAATCCGCTGGAGGCAGATGCGGCATCCGGATATCCGGAGAGTGGCCGGGATGGAGAGATCCCGGTCCGCAAGCTGGAGATTATCTGTCCCGAAGGCAATGTTCTGACACCGGAGCAGCCGTCGCTTCCGGTCCGCGTCAAGCTTCATCCACAGGGTGCCTCCTGGCGGGATGTCGAGTGGCGGCTTACGAACGCTGCCGGGATTGATGCCAATATTGCTGCCATGGAGACGGATGGGCATGAGGCGGTCATTACGGCTCTCGGTGACGGAGATGTATATATCCGCTGCGGAACAGCCAATGGCGCTGACGGAATACGGCTCTATTCACAAATGGAATTCAGGCTGACAGGCTTTGGTCAAGCTTATCTGAATCCGTATGAATTTGTCTCCTCCGGGTTCAGCAGCAGCCACAGCCGGAATCTGACCAACGGCAATGAACGGGGTGTTGCCACTGCCCGCGAAGGGGAGAGCCGGATCTGCTTCGAACGGATTGACTTCGGGGAGTATGGGGCTGATGAGATTATTCTGCCAATCTTCTCGCTTGATGATCAGGAATTCCCGATTGAGATATGGGAAGGCGTGCCCGGGCAGCCTGGTGCCGAGCGGCTCACCACCATGACTTACCAGAAGCCATCCCGCTGGAATGTGTATCAGGAAGAACGTTATACGCTTCCCAGACGGCTGACGGGTATCACCTCTCTGTCCTTCGTGCTGCGCAAGAAGATTCATCTGAAGGGCTTCTACTTTGTCCGTAAGCCTAAGGCGTTCGAGCGTCTGAATGCCCTGGCCAACACTGCGGTCTACGGGGATACCTTCACCCTAACTGAAGATGCCGTCGAGGGAATCGGCAACAATGTTTCGCTTATATTTGCCGGAATGGACTTCGGCGGAGCGGAAGGCTCACGGGTGGTAATCTGCGGACGCTCAGCGCTTGCGAACAATACACTGCAGATCCTGTTCAGCGGTTCCGGCGGCGAAAGGAAGCAACTGATAGAATTCGCCGGAATCGGCAGCTACATTGAGCGTGAATTCACCCTGGAGCCGCCGGTCAGCGGCAGCGGGACGGTTACCTTCCTGTTCCTGCCGGGCAGCCGGTTTGACTTCAAATGGTTCCAGTTCCTGCCGCCGTCCGTCTAGAATCTGCGCAATACAGTGATCCGTCCGCAGCACTCCTGCTCCTAACATAGTGGGCAACAGCCTTCACCACTAATAAGGGATATCGTAAACGGCCAGCTATTCTGGCGTTTGCGATATCCCTTTTGCCTGTGGCGGCGGGATCTGCGAAGAAGCCCTGGAGCTTCATATCAGCAGCCGTACACCCGCCCGTCGTCTCCTCCTTCGCCAGTCCGTACCTCGATCAGCTTCATTGCACTGAAAGCTCTGAGCGTATGCTGTTGCCCCCGGGCTATTGTATAGCTCCCGCCTGCCGCTGCTTCGGCTGCGCACCCATCCACCCATACCTCTCCGTGGCCGGACACAATCATCCAGGACTTGGCACAATGCTCACAGGTCATCTCAGGTATGTTATGGCCCGGCAGCAGGGTAAGCATTGCCGTAAGGACAAGCCGGGAGCCGTCTGATTCCCGGTCCAGTACGGTATAGCTGCCCCAGCCCGTTTCACCATACCTCGGCTCCGTTACTGAATTCTTCGCCAGAATATCCTTGATGGTGTTAGCGTCCTTCTTATCTGCGATCAGGATGCCTTCGGGACCGGCTATGGCGACTATACCGGAGACCCCAATGACATGCAGCGGCACCTCCAGCTCGTTAATAAGGTGACTGTCTCCGCATTCTCCCCATAGCCCGCCTACTCCAATAACCTGTGAGGGCAGCCGGGCCGTCAGCGTATCCCAGCTTCCCAGGTCGGACCATTCCCTCTCATGCCTTACGACAACAGCCTTGGTGCTGCGTTCTGCCACTTCCTTGTCGAAGCTGCGGACCGGGAGCTCTGGGTACAGTGCGGTTAATGCTGCGAATTCCACAGGCAGCCCCAGCCGCTCCAGATGCTCCAGCAGGAAGCCGAGCCGCGCAGCGAACACACCGCAATTCCATAAGGCCTTCTCCTGCATCAACTCCAGGGCTTTAACTTTATCCGGCTTCTCTGCAAAAGATAGTACCCGAGCATACCCGCCATCGTCCTCCTGTGCCGGGACGATATAGCCGTATTGCTCTGAGGGATAGGAAGGCCTCGTTCCAAGCAGGAGGAGTTCGGCCCCAGAATCGGCCAGAAGTGCCTCGAATTGATGGAACTGGCGGAAGAAATCATCATCCGCATACATGTCGGCCGGAGCGATACAGATGATGTCCTCCGGCTGTGCCTTTCCGGTGGCAAGCAAGTGCAGCGCGCCGAACGCGGCAGCAGTGAAGGTGCCGCGCTTGCACGGCTCTCCGATTACCGGATAATTGCTTCCGGTATACCGCTGCGTGAGGGCTACCTGCTCCTGATGGGCCACGAGCAACAGGGATTCATCCAGTCCGGCCTGACTGAGCTGACGGCATACCCGCCCGATCATGGATTCTGTGCCCCCGCCCGGTGCAGGCAGCAGCTGCAGGAACATCTTGGAGCGGATGCTGCCGGACAGAGGCCATAGCCGCTGGCCGGAGCCGCCGCACAGAAGAATAGTATGCATCACGTTTCTTGCCTCCTTAAGGCTTGCCCGGAGTGGAGTATCCCTTGCGCTGATGGAAGGAGAGCGAACGGTAAGACCCGGCGTACTTCCGGATTTGCGCCTCAGTCAGCGAGCCCGCAGGGGTCTTCAGCGCTTTATTATTGGCATTCTTGAGCAGCACAGAGGTGCGGTTTGTGCTGTATACGTAGTTGGCATAAGTCTCGAATTCGGAGAAGCCGAACTGCCGCTTCTTGTTGATCGAGTGCAGAATAGCCGCGTGCCAGGACATGCCGTGGCGGGCTGCAATTTTTCGTTTGAGACTGGCCAGCTTTGCGGAATCAAACAGCATGTAGTGGGTCACGAACGACTTGGGTGAAGGCGCAGGGGCACCGAGCAGCTTGCGGTAGGTGCGGAAATACTCCGGCTGGCTCCAGTTGCGGCAATAGAAGATGCTTTTCCCGCCGGTACGGAAGCGATGGGGACGGATGAGCACCGTATCTGCATCAATGACCAGGAAATACTTCTCACGGCACACCTGATCCCCGTTCATCTTGAGCAGCTGCTGATACAGCCAGCCTGACCGGTTCCAGCGGGAAGAGGAATAGCGGATCGCTTTTTTGGTGAATGGGAGGACAGTGGTTTCATTGACAAAGACGCAAGCTTTCCGGGAGCACAGCTGTCTGATTCTACTATTCTCCGGCGAGACAATGTAGATATTGCTGATAGAGTGCTGGACATAACGGCGAAGACTATCAATTACATAAGGGAGGGTGGCGAGATCCTTTTCGATAGCAGGAATCAGGACGTCGATCGGTGGAGCGCTTGAGGTTACACTTACAGCAGCAAGGGACATAGATTCATCTCCATACATATATTGACATTTGATCGTCTTCACTAGCGTATGCCTGCTGAGCTGCTATGGAGAGGGCAATTATCCTGCACAAGTTAATCTTTCTATACGGGGCAAATGATATATTCCACGGCACCTCCGGCGGCATAGGATGCAGTGAATATGTAATTTTATGTTAAAACGGAGCGTTGGCTCCCAGCCCGGACAGGAGAGTGCATAAGTGACAGCCAAACCCATTCATTCAGGACTGAGCAAATGGTATAAGACACAACTGCTGCTTAAGAACGAGACCATTAAGGGGTTCATCCCCGATACCCGGAGATTTAACAGGCGTAATCTGGAGCAGATGATGCACGGCTATGGAATGATCTATATCAAGCCGGAACGGGGAACGTATGGCATGGGCGTGATCCGCGCGGAGCGGAAGGACCGGCAGGGATATATGTATCAGTATGAAGAGACCGTGCGCCGTTTCGCTACGTTTGAGGCTTTTCATCACAGTCTGGCGACAAGAATCGGGAAGAGGAGCTATCTGCTGCAAAAAGGTATCCACCTGCTGAAGCATCACGGGCGACGTTTCGATATCCGGGTGATGGTGCAGTTCAGTCCCAAGGGCGTATGGGAAGCTACGGGGATTATCGGGCGGCTGGGGCATCCGCGCAAAATTGTGACCAATTACCACAGCGGCGGCAAACCGACCGCAGTGGAGCATTTGCTCTCCACCCATCTGTCTGCGCAGCAGCTTGTGCAGCTTAAGGGGGAAATGAACCGGCTGGGCACACGCATAGCGCGGCAACTGAAAAAGACTTATCCGCACCACCGGCAATTCGGTGTAGATGTCGGACTAGACCACTCACTGAAGCCGTGGATCATTGAAGTGAATATGAATCCCGATCCCTACATTTTTAATCAGCTGAAGGATAAATCCATGTACCGCAGAGTGATGCGTTACCGGCGTGTGGGCTTGACCAAATAATACGATATGCCAAAGGAGGGCCTGCCAAGCTGTGCAAGGCCTTTCTTCGGCATAAGGCTGTGATGTGTAACCTTACTCCGGCATAGCTAAATCCCGCTGTCTTATAGTAAAATAAGATGAATTTAATGACATAGAAGTTATTGTATGCTAGACAGAGGTTAGGCCTTGTGTCTGGCGGGCAATAATGAGCGGAAAAGGTGGCAGGACAAGCCCATGAGAAAAAGTGTTGTATTTAAAGCGGTTTCATGTTACTTTATAGTCAATAAAAACGTTTTTATCAAAAAGGGACATTGATATGGCTAAGATAACGATCAAAGATGTCGCACGGGAAGCCGGGGTATCCATCTCGACGGTCTCCAACGCCCTGAATGATGTGGATGTGCTGAGCCCGGAGACCAAAGCGCATATTCTGAAGGTGGCCCAGCGCCTGAATTACGTGCCGAATCTGAACGGTAAGCTGCTGAAATCGGGTACCACGAAGATGCTGGGTTTTTTCACAACAAGTGTATCCGGTCCATACTTCTACAAGCTGGTTGAATCCATGTCCCGTCAGTGCGACCGGCTGGGCTATGGCCTGAATGTATTCGTCACCAAGGACAAACAAGTCATTATGAGCAATATCCTCGGACGGCGGGTGGATGGTGTCATTATCTATGAGGAGCTGGGCATCGACGAGCAGGACATTGCCGCTATGAAGAAAGACAAGATCAAGGCGGTGTTTCTGGACCGGGTGCTGGAGGATGAAGGGATGGGCAGCATTATCTTTGATTCCTATGAATCAGGCTATGAGGCTACGAAGTATTTGATCAGCCTGGGGCATAAGCGGATTGCCTATATCTCCGGCGTGGATACGATGTTCGACAGCGTGCAGCGGAAGGAAGGCTATCTGGCCGCGCTGCGTGAATACCAGCTTCCGGTGGAGGAGGAGTTTATCCTTCAGGGGTATTTTGAGGAGGACAGCACCTATAATGCCGTGAAGTCTTACCTCCGCCTGCATCCCGCGAGAGTCCCCGACGCCTTCCTGGCCGGCAACGATATCAGTGCCATGGGCTGTATTCAAGCGCTCAAGAGCTATGGGTATGAAGTGCCGCAGGATGTCAGCGTGATGGGCTTCGATGATATTGATATCGCCCCTTATTATTCGCCGCCGCTCACGACGGTAAGGAATCAGATTGCAAGACAGGGCATGCTGGCGATCGATCATCTGGTCCGCATGATTCAAGACAAGGAGCAGGGCGCAGCACAGAAGCTGCAGGGCGAGCTGGTCGTAAGAGGGTCAAGTCATGTGAAGCTGGAGCGGAAGGACCGCAGATAGAGGGCAGCGGGTGAAACTGATTTTACAGGAGGGGGATTTTTTGCGCCAAAATAAAAACGTTTTTATTGCTTTGAGCAACAATTTGAGCACCAACGTGATATCTCAATGGAGAGGGGGACAAGATCATGAATAAACCATCAGCGTCTACTGCATCAGCTTCCATCCCGCCAGCTGTTCCGCCGTCCGCCAAGAAGCCTGTGGGGCAGCGGATCAAAGAATTTGTAACCGATTACAAGAGGCAGTGGGAGATTCAGTCGATGGTGCTGCCGGGCATTATTTTTATGATTATTTTCTGCTACATACCGATCTACGGGCTGACGATTGCCTTCAAGAATTACACGGTCATTGATACCCTGTCTACTGCACCTTGGGTGGGCCTGGACAACTTCAGGATTATTCTGTCGGACGAATACTTCTGGGATGCGGTCATCAATACGCTCGGCATCAGCTTCCTGAAGCTTGGGATCGGGTTCATCATTCCGATTATCCTCGCCATTATGATCTACGAGCTGAACATGGGCCGCTTCAAAAAATTCGTCCAAACGATCTCCTATCTGCCGCATTTCCTGTCGTGGATCGTTCTGGGCGGGATGCTGATCACCTGGTTCTCCACCTCGGGGCTGTTCAATGAGCTGCTGCTGAATCTCGGGCTGATCTCGAAGCCTTCCAACATCCTGCTGGATGCAGGCAAGTACTGGTGGATTGCCACGTTGTCCGATATCTGGAAGGAAGCCGGCTGGGGCACCATTCTGTATCTGGCGATTATGGCCAAGATTGACCCGACCTATTATGAGGCGGCCCGGATCGACGGAGCTGGACGGCTGCGTCAGATCTGGAATATCACCCTTCCGAACATGAAGGCGATCATCAGCCTGAATCTGATTTTGACGGTAAGCGGCCTACTCGGCTCGAATCTGGATCAGACGCTTGTACTGATGAACTCACAGAACCGGGAGAAAGCAGAGGTTATCAACTCTTATGTCTACCGCATGGGGATGACGCAGGGCGATTTCTCTTATGCTACGGCTGTCGGCCTCGGTGTCTCCATTGTGTCGGTAATCCTGCTGCTTATGGCCAACAAGGTCACCAGTAAATTGAACGATAATCAATCCGTGTTGTAGAGGGGGCGTTAGAGTGAATCGGAAGGTCATACGGGAAGATCTCGACAGCCGGATCTTTGATGCGGTGAATAAGGTGCTGTTGGTCTGCTTCATGGTTATTATCCTCGTTCCCCTATGGAACGTAATTATCTCCTCCCTTAGTTCGGGCAGGGCGCTTGCCGAGGGCGGATTCATCTTCTGGTCCAAAGAATTCTCGCTGGAGAATTACCGGGCGGTCTTCAATGACAGCACGATCGGTCAATCCTTCATTGTCTCGGTCGCCAAGACGTTTCTCGGGGTGATCACCCACGTGTTCTTTTGCGCAATGATCGGCTACGGTCTCAGCAAAAGATACATCCGCGGCCGCAAGCTGTATGTGGCGATGGGCGTCATCACGATGTTTTTCTCCGGCGGAATGATTCCGACGTATCTGCTTATCAAATCGCTCGGGCTGCTGAACAGCTTCTGGGTCTACATTATCCCCGCATTATTCAGTTATTACGATGTGGTGATTCTGATGAACTTTTTCCGGAACGTGCCGGATTCGCTGGAGGAGTCGGCCAAGATTGACGGCGCAGGCGACTGGCATATTTTCCTCAAAATCTTCATTCCGCTGTCCATGCCCGCGATGGCCACCATCGCCCTGTTCAACGGGGTGGGACAATGGAACGACTTCATGACCACGAAGCTGTATATCACCGATCAGGCGCTCTACCCGCTGCAGATGAAGCTGTATGAGATTATTGTGCAGTCGCAGACCCAGTCCATGCAGAATATCGGCGGCTCCGTCGTCATTGAGACCACCACCAAAGGAGTTCAGCTGGCCACCATTGTCATTACCACACTGCCGATTGTTGCGATGTATCCCATTCTTCAGCGGTACTTCATCTCGGGCATGATGCTGGGGGCAGTCAAGGAGTAGAAGAGGTTCACTACATTATAGGAGGTCAAGAAGATGATCAAGATGACTAAGGTTCTCGGCACAAAAACGCTAAAATCCGCGCTGCTCCTGATGGCGGCTATGCTGGTGGCGGCAGGCTGCAGCTCGGGCGGCGGCTCCACTAAGGCGGTAGAGGTGTCCCTGGACAACCGGTATACGGTTGACCCGGAGACTCCGGCCTGGCAGCTCGATAAGAAAGAGGAGACTACGGACTTAACCTGGTATGTGAACGCAGACTGGTGGAATACGGACTTCGGCAAGGATGTAGTCACCAAGAAAATCAAAGAGGATCTGAACATCAACATCAAGTTCATTACCGGGGACGATACGAAGCTGAATACGTTCTTCGCGGGCGGCGATATGCCGGATCTGCTGACGATCTTCGACTCCAATTCCCCGGTTGTGCAAAAGGCCTCCACCTGGGCGCTTCCGCTCAATGAGCTGGCGGAGAAGTATGACCCGTATTTCAACAAGGTGGCCGCTGCCGACACGCTGAACTGGTTTCAGCTGAAGGACGGCAAAACCTACGGTTATCCGAACTATTCCAATACACAGGCGGATTATGACAGCGGTAATATTCCGGCGAAGACGGCTTTTGTCATCCGCAAGGATGTGTATGAAGCGCTGGGCAGCCCTGACTTCGGGACCCCGGAGGCCTTCCAGAAGACAATGAATGAGATTAAGAGCAAATTCCCGGATATGATTCCCTTCGGGTTCAATGCTATCGGGGAAGGGACCGGCTCGCTCGGGGATGCGCTGCAGGATTTCATCGGCGTTCCGCTGGAGACGGAGGACGGCAAGTTCTACAACCGCAATCTGGATGAGGATTATCTGACCTGGCTGCGGACGCTGAATGCCGTGTACCGGGACGGGGCGATCAGTGATGACAGCTTCGCAGATGACGGAACCGGCTTTGAGGAAAAGGTGAAATCCGGCAAATATGCGGCCATGCTGCTTGACGGTACTCCACAGCAGGGCGGCAATTTGCAGATTTTCATGAGTGCCAATCCCGGCAAGGAGTATATGGCTGTTGACGGGCCGCAGAGCACCGTAGGGCATCAGCCGACCCTCAATCAATCCGGGATTACCGGCTGGATGATCAATTACATCACCAAGAATTGCAAAGACCCGGCCAAAGCGATTCAGATCTTCACGTATCTGCTGAGCGAAGAAGGGCAGAAGCTGATGAACTACGGGATTGAAGGTGTAACTTATAAATCCAATCCCGACGGTACGGTTGAGCTGCTGCCGGAAGTGAAGGACCTGCAGCTTAATAATGCGGATAAGTTCAAGAAGGACTACCGGATGGGCGAATTCATGTTCTTCGGACATGACCGCCACAAAGCGCTGAGCAAGGACGCCTTCCCCGAGTCGATCAAGCAGATGCAGGAATGGGGTAAAGGCAAGCTGAAGCCGCATTTCATCCTGGAGAATATTAACCCCGATCAGGGGACGGCGGAGGCCCGCGGCCAGACGGCCATTAATACGAACTGGAACACCACGCTGGTCAGCATGATCCGTGCCAAGGACGAGGCAACCTTTGACAGCATTCTGGCGGAGCATAAGGCCTTCCTGGACAAGAACAACTGGAGCAAAATCGTAGAGGTCCGCAGCGAGAAGATGAAAGCCAATAAGGCCAAGCTGGGCATTAAGTAGGCAAGGCGCAAGGGAGGGCCCGTTTTGGGCCCTTTTATATAAGAAGATGGAGGGATAACACATGCGGGAAATGATCATGTACCAGTCCAGCGGAGAGAACGAGCTGTTTATAGAGCAGTCCGCAGCACAGCTGCCGCAGATTTCTGATGATGCAGTTACGGTCACCGTAGACATTGATGCGAGTAAGACCTATCAGGAGATGGATGGCTTCGGGGCTTCCTTCACCGACTCGGCCGCCTACCTGATCCATCAGGTGCTAGGTGCAGAGCAGCGGACGGACGTTATGCAGAAGCTGTTCGATCCGCAGGCGGGGATCGGCTTGTCCTTCCTGCGTAATCCCATGGGCGCATCGGATTATGCCAGAACGGTCTACAGCTATAATGATCTGCCTGAAGGCGGGAGTGATCCGGAGTTGGCCGGATTCTCCATCGCCCACGATGAAGCAGACATCATTCCTTTGGTGCAGGAGGCACTCAGGCTTAATCCTGAGCTGAAGCTGATGGCCTCCCCCTGGAGTGCGCCGGGCTGGATGAAGACCAGCGGCTCGATGATCGCCGGGCGGCTGAAGCCGGAGCATTACGGAGTCTATGCGGATTATTTTGTCCGCTATATTCAGGCCTATGCCGCTCATAGCTTACCTATCTATGCTGTCACTGTGCAGAACGAGCCGCTCTATGAGCCGCAGCATTACCCCAGTATGCTGATGCTGCCGGAGGAGCAGCGGGAGTTCATCCGGGACTATCTGAAGCCTGCGTTCAGGCAGCACGGGCTGGCCGCCAAAATCTTCTGCTACGACCATAACTGGGACCGGCCGGATTATCCGCTGTCTGTGCTGGAGGCAGCCGCGGCAGAGGTGGACGGCGTAGCCTGGCACTGGTACGGCGGCGCGGCGTCCGCGCAGTCGGAGGTGCAGGCGGCCTACCCGGATCATGAGGTCCATTTCACCGAAGGCTCCGGCGGGGAATGGATTCCTCCGTTCGAGCAGGCCTTCTCCAATGTGATGCGCACGGGAATTGAGATTCTGCGGAATCACAGCAAATCGTTCGTGCTATGGAATATGGCCTTGGATGAACTGAACGGCCCTACGGTGCCCGGCTTCGGGGAGAGCACCTGCCGCGGGGTAGTGACGGTCAACCAGCAGACCCGGGAGCTGACGTACACTCTGGACTACTATGCACTGGCACATTTCAGCAAGGTGATCCGCCCCGGGGCATTGCGCCTGGAGTCTGCCGCCAGCCATGAGCCCGTGCGTTCCGTGGCCTTCCGCAACCGCGACGGGTCCATCGCAGTCGTCCTGTTCAACGACGGAGAGACCCCGGAGACCGTGGCTGTGCGGCTGGAGAGGGAGGAATTATTGACCCTTGATATCGCTGCGAAGGGTGCGGTTTCGGTGAGGGCGGGCAGGTAAGCGGGAGTAGAAGTATAGGCTAGACGAAGACTTAGGCTGCCGGGATTTTCCCGGGCAGCCTAAGTCTTTTTTAGGAGTAGTGTGATGGTGCGTGGGCGGAATGTATGCAGAAAAGCGAACACAATCGGCTGGCGAGATGTGCGTGGACGGAATGTGTGCGGAAAACCGATTACAATACGCTGTCGCGAGGCATGTGGGCCGAATGTAATCGAAAAACCGATTACAATGAGCACACACGAGGTATGCGGTCTAAATGTAATCGAAAAACCGATTACAATACGCTGTCGCGAGGCATGTGGGCCGAATGTAATCGAAAAACCGATTACAATGAGCACACACGAGGTACGCGGTCTAAATGTAATCGAAAAACCGATTACAATACGCTGTCGCGAGGCATGTGGGCCGAATGTAATCGAAAAACCGATTACAATGAGCACACACGAGGTACGCGGTCTAAATGTAATCGAAAAACCGATTACAATTCGCCAGCGCGCTTAATTTCTAATTACTGTTTACCTTTTTACTCTTTACCCTTGCTGCCAAAGATCTCAACGATCTCATCCAGCAGCCGGTCGAGGGTAATCGGGTCATCGAAGTTATATTTGCTGTCGAAGGTGTATACACGGCCCTCCTTGACGGCAGGGATCGCTTTCCATAAGCCGCTGTCCATCAGCGCGCTCTGTCTTGCAGCCGTCTTGCTGCTGGTGTCGGTAAGGAGGAACATGTGCTTTCCAATATACTGTGGCAGCACCTCGTCAGAGATGGTTACGAACCGTTCGCCGGCATCGACCAGCTTCTGTACGCCTTCAGCCGGTTTGAAGCCAAGCTGTCCGTACAGGGTTTCGTTCAGCCCTTTGCCGCCCATAATGTACAGCTCGGAGCCAAGCACCAGCAGGGAGGTAGCTGTATCACCTTCAGTTAGATTGAGCTGCTTCTTCACGGAGGCAACCTTCGCCTGGTAATCGTTGAACCAGCGGTCCGCAGCTTCCGTGCGGCCGAACAAGTCAGCGAGCTGCCGGACACGCTCCTCCGTCGGGAAGGTGCCGTCAAGTCCCACCACCACGGTCGGCGCGATTTTACTTAACGCTTCAATCCCGGTCTCGTCCCAATCGTCGAAGATAATCAGGTCCGGGGATAAGGCCAGAATCTTCTCAGCAGAGAACGGATACCCGATATCCTCAATCCCTTCGAGTAGATCGGGGTAAGCCACCTGAGTGCCGATGACGCTTAGCGAAGCTCCCGCAGGCTTAATCCCCAGCGCCAGCAGGTCACCCGGATTGCTGCCGACATAGACAATCTTCTGGGGATCGGCGGGGATTTCAACCTCCCGTTTCTTGTAATCGGTATACTTCCGTGTTGCAGCAGCCGCTTCCGTGACAGCTGCCGGGCTGGCCTCAGGCGCTACGGTTGCCTGACTTGTGGCGGCTGCTGCCGGAGCTGTCGCAGCTGAGTTATCCGGTTGGCCACAGGAGGCCAGGATCAAGGTGAAGAGAAGCAGGGTTAACGGGAGTACTAATTTTTTGAGGCTTGGCATGTGCTATGCTCCTTTAGAAGGTATGTAGTTGAATGAAGATGATAATCATTATCATTTAACTATGATAGAGAGGAAATACCGCTTTGTCAATCTCTAAGTTGGTCTGATTCAAGGTAAGTAGGGGACAATCAGAACTCTTTTCTCATTGGGAAAAAATAACTGTAAGCCAATTTACAGCTGAAGGGAAGCACCCGCCGCTATAAAATGATAGAATAATAGTCATAGTCTTATACAGGGAGTGAATTTCTTATGAAAAAGATTGCTGCCGGCGTCATTGCCGGAGCGATACTGATGGTGGGTGCGCAGGCGCTGGGTGCTTCTGCAACACTGGTAGGAAAGGCCATTCAGGCGGAGTATACGGTAAATGTGTATGGAAAAAAGCTGGCAGATCCGGCCATTGTGATTGATGGCAAGAGCTACGCGCCCGTACGGGCGATTGGTGAATTGGCCGGGTTCAAAGTGACAGTGAAGGGCAAAACGATTAGCCTGGATGATAAAGGACAAGCCGCTCCTCCGTTGTCCGACGAGAGAAGCTCGCTGGTTGGTCCAGTGCCGGTGACTACACCAGATCCTGCTTTGACTGCGGCCAAGAGCAAAATTGATATTATTGACGAGAAGATTGATTCCGTGGTAACTAACATCCTGACCACCAGCAGCCTGCTGAAGACGAGTCCCGGCAATGCCGAGCTCAAGCAGAAGCTGGAGCAGTACAAGGAAGAATACGCCGACCTGCTGAAGCAAAAGGACCAGGAACTGCAGAAATAAATAAATTGCCCCGTGCCATGAATGATGTTGATTATGGGCTGCGGGGCTTTTTGGGGCGGATGGGTATGATGATTAAGACGCTATACATTGTTTTATAACACGTGTTATACTTCCCTTGAGGTGCTAATTAGTATGAGCAAAAAAAGAGTGACCAGCTTCGATGTAGCCAAAAGGGCTGGCGTGTCGCGCAGTGTAGTCTCTGCGGTGCTGAACGATACGCCCGGCATTGGCGTTGGAGCCGATACGCGCGAGGCTGTGCTGGAAGCCATCCGTGAGCTGAATTATCATGTGGACGCGGGAGCGCGCAGCATGAAGACAGGAAGAAGCATGACGCTGGCCGCTTACGGGGATACGCGTCATCCGCTGTTCATCCGGCTGCTGGAAGGGATGCAGCGGGAGTGTGAGCTGGGCGGGTATCACATCCTGCTCTGTTCCCCGCGCCCCAAGGGGAATGCGGGCGGCAGAGCCGAGCTGCTGGAATTGTATCACCAACGGAAGATCGACGGTATTGTCACTCTGGACCACACCAGCTACCGGGACGAGGAATGGGCCTCCGGTGTCAGCGCTGCCGGAGTCCCCTACGTCTCCGTGGAAGGGTATGCGGAAGTGCCGGGAGTACAGTCTGTACTGGCTGATTATTCAGGTAGTGTGGAGACCGCAATGAATTATTTGATGCGGGAAAGCAAGGCACAGCAGCCGGGGCCGGTCTACGCCGAGGTGTACCACGAGGGGGAGGCGGATAACTGGGCGGAGCGGAACCGCCGGGAGGCCTACACAAGCTGGTGTATATCACGTGGGATGGAGCCGGTAATCGTTCGTTTGGAAGAGCATGGAAGCGCATGGGTAGATTGTCTCCAGAGGCTTACGGCGGTCAGCGGTCAGCCGTCTGCGCCCCTCCTGGTTAACTGGTCGAGCGCGATTCCCGATCTGTACCGGGCTGCTCATAAGCTGGGCCTGAGGATCGGTGAAGACCTGCGTATTATGGCAGCAGACAACACGATTCAAGGCGACCGGCTCAGCCTGCCCTCCTTAAGCTGCGTAGAGATCCCCTATGTGAGTATGGGAGAGGAAGCCGTCCGCTGCCTGCTCGCACAGATGAGCGGAGGGAACGGGAATAAGGCTGGCCAGGCCGAGAAAATCTGGCTCCCCGCCGTGTTGAGGGCGGGGGAAAGCGCGTAGCTGCTGGTATAAGTGGAGCTGAAGCGGTTAGATTCTGGGTAGTGGAGCTAAAGTGCGTAGGATGCTAATGGTAGTGGAGATAGTCCGGTTGGCAGTGTATAGTGTGCCGGATAGACTCGATGCGGCAATCCAGAGGGATAGATCCCTCTGAGTTGGCTGGAAGTGGGTTGGATGAGTTACTTGAAGTGGGCTAGGCGGGCCAATTAGGGGCACAAATGCACCTGAATTCGCCGAAAGTTGGCTAGGCGCGGGAATGAGGAGCACAAATGCACCTGAATTTACCGAAAGTGGGCTGGGTGAGTGAATGAGGAGCACAAGTGCCCCTGAATTTGTCGAAAGTGAGCTGGGAGAGCGAATGAGGAGCATTAGTGCCCCTGAATTAGCCGAATGTGGGCTGGGAGAGCGAATGAGGAGCATAAGTGCCCCTGAATTAGCCGAAAGTGGGCTGGGTGAGTGAATGAGGAGCATAAGTGCCCCTGAATTAGCCGAAAGTAGGCTAGGTGAGCGAATGAGGAGCATAAGTGCACCTGGTCTCAGCCCCACTACTTTTGCCTGCTTAATAACACGTGTTATAACATGAGAGGAGAATGTTAATGTTCTGGACAGAAGAGAAGCTTGGGGCGCGGTTGAGAGAGCTGGAGAGTTACAGGTACCGTGAGGGGATTATGCTTGAGGAGTGGCAGGTTACTGAGGATCTGGAGGGGGCTAATGGTGCCTATCCGCCTGTTCTTGATGGTAACAGGAAGCTGCGGACCGGGGAGCATTGGACCGGCTATGATGCTTATCTGTGGCTGCACCGCAAGGTAAACGTTCCAGCCGAATGGCAGGGGAAACGTGTTGTCGGGCTGTTCGATTTCGGACGTACCGGCGGAGGCAATAACAGCGGGTTCGAATCGCTGCTTTACCTGGACGGGAAGCCTTATCAGGGGGTGGACTCCAACCATCAGGAGGTATTTCTGGAAGACGGCGCGGCTGGCAGTGAGCTGAATTTCACCTTCCGCTTATGGTCGGGCCTGAACGGCGACGGGCAGCTCATCCCGCAGGAGCACAAGATCAAGCGGGCGGAGCTGGCCTATCTGGATGAGTCCACTGACAATCTCTATTATACCGGTCGGGCTGCGCTGGGTACGATCAAGCAGCTACAAGACAGCCAGATTCAGAAGCATGAGCTGCTAACCGCCTTGAACAAGGCCTTTAACAAGCTGGACTGGTCCAGACCCGGAAGCGCGGCGTTCTATGACTCAGTTCAGGAGGCCGAGTCAAGCCTGCTCGCAGACCTGTCCCGGCTGGAGCAGGAGCATCCCGTAACTGTAACCGCCATCGGCCATACACACATCGATGTGGCCTGGCTGTGGCGGCTTACCCACACCCGGGAGAAAGCGGCCCGCTCCTTCTCCACCGTACTGCGGCTGATGAAGGAGTTCCCGGAGTACATTTTTTTGCAGACCCAGCCTCAGCTCTATGCCTATATCAAGCAGGATTACCCGGAAATTTACAGTGAGATCAAAGAGCGTGTAGAGGAAGGCCGCTGGGAAGCCGGAGGGGCAATGTGGCTGGAAGCGGACTGCAATCTGACGAGCGGTGAGTCGCTGGTGCGGCAGATTCTGTACGGGACGAAGTTTTTCCGCGAGGAGTTCGGGGTGGACTGCAAATATCTATGGCTGCCGGATGTGTTCGGGTATAGCTGGGCGCTGCCGCAGATTCTGCGCAAGTCGGGTATTGACACCTTCATGACCACCAAGATCAGCTGGAGCCAGTACAACCGGATGCCGCATGATACCTTCCAGTGGAGGGGGATTGACGGCAGTGAGGTGCTGACCCACTTCATCACCACACCCGAGGGACCGGATTCGGGGGCCTGGTATTACACCTATAACGGCCTGATCGAGCCTTTCTCTGTGCAGGGCATCTGGGAACAGTACCGGGACAAGAACCTGAACCGTGAGCTGCTGTTGTCCTATGGTTACGGGGACGGGGGCGGCGGTGTTAACCGCGAGATGCTGGAGATGCGGCGGCGGCTGGATACGATGCCGGGTCTTCCGCAGGTGAAGACAGGCCGGGCAGCGGAGTACTTCGAGCGTCTCCATGAGACGATAGATGCTACGGAGGAGTATGTGCATACCTGGGACGGGGAGCTATATCTGGAGTATCACCGGGGAACTTATACCAGCCAGGCCTATAATAAAAAAATGAACCGCAAGCTGGAGCTGCTATACCGCGAAGCGGAATGGCTGCAGATGCTCTGGGCGGCGGAGAGCGGCGGATTCGGCCAGTATCCTGCGGACGCGCTCCTGGAAGGCTGGCAGATCATTCTGCGCAACCAGTTCCACGATATTATTCCCGGCTCCTCCATTCATGAGGTGTACCAGGATTCCCGGGTGGAATATGCTGAAGCAGAGCAGCTTGGCCTAGCGGCGCGGACAGCGGCTGTGGAGGGACTTGTCGGTCCCGCGTCTGCGTCTGCCGAAGGTTCGCTTGCGGCGCAAGCAGACCTCCCTCCGGCGGAAGCCCCGGTGCAGACAGAATATACGCTGTTTAACAGCGCATTCTTCACCGCTCCCCGGCTGGCAACTGTGCCTCATGATGCGGAGAATGCTGTCTGGACAGATGCTGAAGGTAACCGGCTTACTGCACAGCGCTCCGGCGGGCAGTGGCTGGTGGAGACGCCGGCGGTCCCGGCAATGGGGAGCGCAGTGATTGTGGCCGCTGAGCCTGGCGGTTCCGAAGCCGCTCAGCCGGAATCTACCGTTCCTTTCCACTGGCAGGATTCCACACTAACCACTCCTTATTATATTCTGGAGTGGAATGCATCTGGACAGCTAAGCCGGATCTTCGACCGCGGCGCGGCACGCGAGGTGCTGGCACCGGGCGAATGCGGCAATGTACTCCAAGTGTTCGAGGATAAGCCGAAGATGTTTGATGCGTGGGATATCGACCTCTTCTACCAGGAGAAAATGCAGGTCATCACCAATCTGCGCTCCGTCAAGCTGACCGAATGCGGCCCGCTCCAGGCGGTGCTGGAATTCGTCTGGAGCTATATGGATTCTACCATTATCCAGAAGGTCAAGGTCTATGCCGGAAGCGCGCGGATTGATTTCGAGACCTGCGTAGACTGGCATGAGCAGCATCAGCTACTGAAGGCGGCATTTCCGGTGGCTGTGCGGGCGACGGAAGCGACCTATGATATCCAGTTCGGCAATGTGAAGCGGCCGACTCACTGGAATACAAGCTGGGATTATGCACGGTTCGAGAGTGTGGGCCATCAGTGGGCCGATCTGTCGGAGCGGGGCTACGGGGTCAGCCTGCTGAACGACTGCAAATACGGCTATGACATCAAGGATCATACGATGCGGCTGTCGCTGATCAAATCGGCAACCAGCCCTGACCGGCTGGCGGATCAGGGCGAGCATAACTTCACGTATGCGCTGCTTCCGCATGAAGGGGATTGGGTGGCTGCGGGCACGGTGCAGGAAGCATGGGCGCTGAACCAGCCGCTGCTGGCCGTCGAAGGAGCCTACACCGCCGGAGCCGGCAAATCCCTGATCACCTGCGATGCCCCGAACATTGCGATCGATGCTGTGAAGCTGGCCGAAGACGGCAGCGGCTGTATCGTCCGGCTGCATGAGTTCACCGGAACACGCTGCACGGCGAATGTCGGCAGCGATTATGCCGTCTCCTCCTGGCAGCTGCGCGATCTGATGGAACGGCCGCTGGAGGCTGAGCCGGTAGACGGACCTGCTATACGGCTTGATTTCAAGCCTTATGAGATCCATACGGTTCATGTGGCTTTTGCCTGAGTCTTGCGTCTGATCTGCCCGTCCAGGCAGGGTAATGCACATCAATAAGGCCGCCATTTCGGCAGGAGAGTTTTCACTACACCTACCGAAATTGGCGGCCTTTTTTTGAACATATAACTGTTCTTGTCTGCTTACATCTGTTTAATCAGCTCTTCCAGCTCAGCAACCAGACTTTTGGCAAGCTCAAAATTGTTATCCTTCAGCGCCAGTTCTACCCGGGTTTCGGCTGCTTTCTTCTTCTGCTCCAGCTCCAGATAGTCTTTATCGAAATGCCGGGCATAGATCATCTTCTTGAATTTCTTGATCGTCATTTTGCGGACCGTCTTATCATCAATGATCAGTACATAATCCATCCCGTTGACTACGGAATAGAAGTCATGGGAGATCATAAGAATCGCGCCCTTGTACTCCTGGATGGCTTGGTCCAGCGCGATTTGCGTGTAGGTGTCCAGATGGCTGGTCGGCTCGTCTAGCAGCAGGACATTAGCCTTCAAGGCAGACACCTTGGCCAGCTGCAGCAGATTCTTTTCGCCGCCGGACAGGGCTGCTATTCTCTGGTTCACGATCTCGCCTTCAAAGCCGTAGCCTGCCAGATGGGAGCGGATCTCATCATACGTAGCCATCCCGGCCTCGATGAATTCTTCGAGCAGGGTGTTGGAATCGTTCAGCACTTCGCCTTGAAGCTGGGACAGATAAGCTACCGCAGCCTCCGGGCTGAGGGTAATAGAGTCGTGCTGGCCCCGCGCAATATCGCGCAGCAGGGTTGTTTTGCCGGTACCGTTCGGACCGATCAGGGCGACTTTATCACCAGCATTCAGCTCGAAGCTAACCTTGTCCAGCAGCAGTTCATCGAAGGCGGCCCGGTAATCCTGGACTGTCACTACAGGAGAGTCAGTGTCCTGCGGCTCATGCACCATCCCCAAATGAATCTGCGGCTGCTTAATGTCCACGAACGGCGCTTTGATTCTGCGGGCCTCCAGTCTTTCCTGGAACTTCACTCTCGCTTTCAGCGCCCTCCCTCTGGAGGCTTCTGAATTATACGTGGCGATCGCCCGGAGGTTATCGATGATGTTCTCGTTGCGCTCAATCTCTTCCTGTTCAGCGAGGGCCAGCTCCTGCAGCTCTATTTTGGTCTGAAGCAGGGAGAGGTTGTACTCCAGATAACGGCCGTCAAACTCCTGAAGCTCCTTATTTTCCAGGTGAATGATTTTGTTAAAACAATGGTTAAGCAGATAACGGTTGTGCGTAACCACCAGCAGAATTCCCTTATGAGCGTTAATCAGCTGCCGGAGCGCATTCAGGTTCTCGAAGTCCAGGAAGACATCCGGCTCATCCATAATCAGGAAGTCGGGGCGGTTCAGCATTTCCTTCATGACCTGAACGAGCTTGAATTCCCCTCCGCTCAGCTCAGATACCTTAAGATCCCTGCGCTTCATGAGGTCTGCCAGATTCAGCTTTTTATGAATGAGACTCTCGTAATCATCTCCGCCCAAGGCCTCAAAAGCGTCCAGAGCCAGTTGATACTTCTCCAGCAGCGGCTCAATATCCGCCGAGGTCTCCATCTCAGTGCAGATGAGCTGTATTTCCTCCTGTAGCTTAATGAAAGGTCCGGCTATATATTCAAACACGGTGGTGTCTAGAGACTGGTCAGGCTTGGCGAACTGGCTCACATACCCAATGCTGCAATCAGGCTCCATCTCTATTGTACCGTCGAACAAATATCTGTTCCGGTCGATGAGGATATCGATCAGGGTGCTTTTTCCGCTGCCGCTGGTTCCGATAAAAGCGCAATGCTGCGCCTCTTCGAGCGTAAACGAAATGTCAGTGTAGAGCTCTTTTTGCGGGAAGGAGAAGGACAGGTGTTGAACTTTAATCATAGGACTACCTTTCTGTGTAGCTGGAATGGAGTTTACCGTTGATAGCCTAACACTATTTCCTAATAACATCAATGATTCCGCGTTAAAGTTGTTCCTCCAGGTTCACCGCTTCTATCTGTTTCCTTCCCGATGTTTGCCGGTAGATCCCCGGTGTGGTGCCGATAATCCGCTTGAACACCAGATTGAACGTTGACGGATCGCGGTAGCCTACCTGCTCTGCAATGAGGTGAACGGGCGACTTGGGCTGCTGGATTAGCAGCAGACAGCTTTTCTGAATCCGGATGTTCTGCAGGTACCGGTAGAAGGTCTGCCCGGTATGCGCCTTGAACAGCCGCTGAAGATGCCGTTCACTCCAGTCGAAGCTGCGTGAGAGATGCGTCAGGGTAATCTCCTGCACATAGTTCAGGTGGACATAATTCAGAATCTGCAAAAATTGCGTCTGCTTGCCCAGCGGAAACTGAATCTCATCATGCTCCAGCCTGTAGATACCGATCAGCAGTTGAATGAACAGGGTCAGCAAATAGCTGTCCGAGCCGCTCTGCGGCAGGTGAAACTCACGGTGAAGCGCCAGAAACAGGTTCTCTATGGAACCATTCAGATCCGTCAGGGAGAAGGAATGCAGCCGTTGTTCTCTGATCTGCTCCAGGTAGGAAGCAATCGGCGGGTCTTGAATCACGCAGGCAAGACGGTCCAGCAGCTCCGGCTTAAACAAACAATTGTACACGACAAGCGGCTCACGCAGAGAGCTGGGTGAAGACGGACGGAAGACATGGGACACGCCGACAGGAATGAAGTGCAGCTGGCCCTTGCCGGTCGGGTGAGCCTTCTGGCCGATATAATGAAATCCTTTGCCCTCGGCCACGAAGGTCAGCTCCATGAAGTCATGGGAGTGAAGCGGAAGATCATAGGTCTCGGTAGCGCGGTTCACATATAACAGGAGATTGCCCCGGAAGAAATACTCCCCTTTTAGCGTATGGTTGGCCGAATCCATCAGTTCCCTCCTCCAGATGGCATAAAGTCCTTTTTACCCCGGTGAAATGTCCATATTGCAGGTCATGCAAACCAAGCGGAATCCTATAATTGTAATAGAAAGCGCATCATATATACAGGTATACAGGATTAATCCTATAAAAGGTGAGGTGTATTCAATGATAGCTATCCAAAAACCGCGAGTGGAGTACCAGGAGAATCCGCTGGGACTGGATACCCGTAATCCGAGAATCAGCTGGCAGCTGCAAGCGGATGAGCGCGATGTGAGGCAGCAGGCGTATCAATTACAGGTGGCAGGTGCGGCGGATTTCGGGAGCGTATGGTGGGACTCGGGCAGAGTGGAGTCTGGTGAATCTCTCCATATCGAGCTGAAGGGGCTGGAGCTGCAGTCCAGGCAGATTTATTATTACCGGGTGAAAATATGGGATCAGCACAACCGCCCTACGGAGTGGTCACAGGCGGCCTGGTGGGAGATGGGGCTGCTCTCGCCGGAGGAGTGGACCGCAGAATGGATTACGGCTCCCTTGGCCTGCCTTGCGGAAGATGCGGAGCAAAGTCCGCTGCTGCGCGGAAGCTTCCAGGTGGACCGGCCGCTCGCCCGGGCCCGGATCTATGTGACCAGTCTCGGGCTGTACGAGCTGGAGCTGAACGGAGCGCGGGTCGGAGATACTTATCTTAATCCTGGGTGGACCAGTTACAGCCACCGCCTGCAGTATCAGACGTATGATGTAACGGAACAACTGGTGGTAGGGGACAATGTGGCCGGAGCTTGGCTCGGGAACGGCTGGTACAAAGGGAATCTCGGCTGGGAGCACAGGAAGCATATCTATGGCAACCGCACAGCGCTGCTGTTGCAGCTTCATCTCACCTATGAGGACGGCACGGAGCAGATCATAGGGAGCGGTCCGCAGTGGAAGGTGTTGCCCGGCCCGCTGCTGATGTCGGAGCTCTATCACGGGGAGACCTATGACGCCCGCCTGGTGCAGCACGGCTTCAGCACGCCGGGTTACGATGACACGCTGTGGCTGGCTGCGGAGATTCTTCCGTATGCCAAGCATATTCTGCTTGCACAGGAGAATGATCCGGTCCGGGCGGTCCAGGAATTGGCACCTGTTGCCCTCATCCGCACTCCTGCGGGGGAGACGGTGCTCGATATGGGCCAGAATATGGTCGGCTGGCTGCGGTTCACCGTAGATGGCGCGGCGGGTCAGGAATACCAGCTGCGGCATTTCGAGGTGCTGGATCAGCAGGGAAATGTATATACCGAGAACCTGCGGACAGCCAGGCAGACCATTACCTATATTGCCGCAGGCGGAGGGCGGGAGAGCTTCCGGCCGCGTTTTACCTTCCAGGGCTTCCGGTATGTCCAGCTGATCGGCTTCCCGGACCCGCTGGATCTGCAGGACTTCACAGGCGTGGTGCTGCATTCCGATATGGAGCCGACTGGCACCTTTATTTGCTCCAATGCTCTGCTGAATCAGCTCCAGCACAACATCCTCTGGGGGCAAAAGGGGAATTTCGTCGATGTGCCGACCGACTGCCCGCAGCGGGATGAACGGCTGGGGTGGACCGGCGACGCACAGATGTTCATCCGCACGGCGGCGTATCTGATGAATGTGGCACCTTTTTTCAGCAAATGGCTGGGGGATCTGGCTGCGGATCAGCGGGAGGATGGCGGCGTTCCCTACGTGATTCCGCATGTGCTTGGGGAGGAGGCGCATTCCTCTGCAGCCTGGGGCGATGCGGCGGTCATCTGTCCGTGGACGGTCTACCAGTGTTACGGGGATAAGCGGATTCTTGAGCAGCAGTACAGCAGCATGAAGGGCTGGGTGGAGTATATCCGCCGCCAGGGTACGGATGAGTTCCTGTGGAATACCGGCGACCACTTCGGAGATTGGCTGGGTCTGGATGCCAAGGCTGACAGTCATGTGGGTGCAACGGACCGGAATTATATCGCAACTGCCTTCTATGCCTATTCGGTCCAGCTGATGGAGAAGACGGCTAAGGTGCTGGGCAGGACAGAAGATGTAGAGAAATACTCACAGCTTCATCACCAGGTCAAAGATGCGTTCAACCAAGCGTATATCCTGCCAGCGGGGGAGAAAGGTCCGGCTACCCAAACAGCCTGTGTGCTGGCGTTAATGTTCGGACTAGTGGAGGGGAGTGCGAAGGACCGTACGGTGGCGAGACTAATACAGCTGCTGGAAGCGAGCGGGTATCACCTTACGACCGGCTTCGTCGGCACGCCTTATCTGAATCTGGTGCTGGCGGATGCGGGACATTACGAGGCTGCCTACAAGCTGCTGCTCCAGACGGACTATCCATCCTGGCTGTATCCGATTACCCGCGGCGCAACTACGATCTGGGAGCACTGGGACGGAATGAAGGAGGACGGAAGCTTCTGGAGTGCGTCGATGAATTCCTTCAACCACTATGCTTATGGGGCGGTAGGGGATTTCCTGTACCGCCATGTAGCGGGGATCGAGCAGACAGAGGAGGGGCCGGGCTATAAGCAGTTCCTGATCCAGCCGCATCCGGGAGGCGGACTGACCTCGGCTGCGGCCAGTCTGGAATCCATGTACGGGACGATCCGCTCCGAATGGACGATAGATTCCGGGACAATCGGGCTGATCGCCGTGATTCCGCCGAATACCTCAGCTACGGTGCTGTTGCCGGACGCCTTGCTGGGCGAAGTGTCGGAGACAGGAATGGCGGCTGGGCAGCCGCTTCAGCAGGTCCCTGGCATTCATTCCGCTGAGCAGCTGGCACAGGTGGTGAAGATTACACTCGGCTCCGGGGAATACAGATTCCAGTACCCTTTGCGGAAGTAAGTGGCGTGTAGACGGACTATTTCAGCCATTGATAATGCTGCGATGCAGAGCCCTCAGAGTACGGGGCTCTGTTTTTTTGTTGTGCTGGAAAGTGCGAATACATTGTGCCAGTGCGAGGTGCGCGGACCAAATGTAATCGAAAAACCGATCACATTGCGCTGGATGGTAGTGCGCGGACCGAATGTAATCGAAAAACCGATCACATTGTGCTGGATGGTAGTGCGCGGACCGAATGTAATCGAAAAACCGATCACATTGCGCTGGATGGTACTGTGCGGGCCAGATGTAATCGAAAAACCGATCACATTGGGCAGGTGTGAACCGCGCGAACCAAATGTAGGCGAAAAACCGAACACAATGCGCCGAGGCGGACGTAAGCGGGCTGTCTAAAGGACAACAAACCGTACCCACTTGTTATCTTTCCCCATCCCCCCTCCCGGTGCTTGCAATCTCCCTGCATAAGGGCTATCATAGACAAATGAAGTCTGTAATTGCGGACATAGTCCATAGGTAAGGTGGAATAAGACATGAAGTACTCCAAAGCAACGAACTACGCTCTGCACACGATGCTGTTCCTGGTCGCGCACACTCCCGATAAGCCGATGGGCGTGCAGCAGCTGGCCGAGCGGCAGAATGTATCGCCTACGTATTTGTCTAAGATTCTGACCAAGCTGGTCAAGGCCGGGCTGATCGAGTCTGCCTCCGGGGCGAATGGCGGGTATCGTCTGCGGCGCAAGGGGGACGAAATCTCGTTTCTGGATATCATCCATGCCATTGAAGGCACAGCGTCGCTGTTCGACTGTACCCTGGACCATCCCAGTGAGTGTCTGATTCAGCAGGAGATGGTCAAGGCCGAAGGGCAGATGGAGGAATATTTGCGTAACAAAATGATGTCCGAGCTTGCCGAGAAGATGCTGGCCTGTCAATAAGCGCTGGCATCATGCAATGTCATTCTGCGCCATTCTGTGTGCTGCTATTTCCCGCTGCAACGGATACCGTCCCCTCAGGGGCGGTACAGCCGTTTTTATTTAGCGGGTATTATAGATATTCAAAATCTTTTAAGTCTGTGTAATTGCATTGCAGTTAAGACAATCAAGACATTCAGGAGAGGATGAATTAGTAATGAATAACGGATTATTCGATGCAAGCGTATGGGAGAAGGCCTGGAAGGAAGATCCCAAGGCAATGGCCAACAAGTTCAAGGCGATGGGCATGAATCCGCACACGAGCTTCGATCATAAGGCGCAGGTGTTCAATGAAGAGGTATTCAGCAGTGCCGGGCGGGACCGGAGCGAGCGGATTATCGGCTGGATGGAAGGCCAGGGCGTGGATTTTAACGGGTTGACTGTGCTCGATGTGGGGGCGGCTTCGGGCGGGTTCACGGTTCCTTTTATCGAGCGGGGGGCCAAGGTTACAGCAGTAGAGCCTAATGTTCCCTTAGCGGAGCTGTTCCTGAAGAACACGGCCGGAGCGGCTACGGGACAGGTGGAGCTGGTGCATGAAGCATTCGAGAATATCGACATTGCCGCGCGGGGCTGGCTGAATGCCTTCGATCTGGTCTTCGTGTCCATGTGTCCTGCGGTCTTCGACTGGGAGAGCACGGAGAAGGTGATCAGCTGTGCCCGGAAATACTGTTATATCAGCACCTCGGCAGGTGTGCAGGAGCATAGCCTGATGAATGAAGTATTGCCGCTGCTGACGGGCCGGGAGGTTCATGCAGAGTCCTCGGATATGGCTTATCTGACTCAATTATTATATTTGAAGGGCTATTCCTATGAGACGATCATTACCCGCGAAGCGAAAAGCAAGGAGCTGTCACTGGAAGCAGTAGCCGCTGAGGTGGTGGAGATGCTGCCGCTGCATCATCTGGACGGGGGAGAGGCTACCCTCAAGGTAGTTACAGACTATCTGCACACGGCCTACCCGCAGCAGCAAGTCGTTGTCCGCCAAGGAGGACGATTCGGCAAGGTGCTGATTAAGCTGCAGGACCTGAATATGTACAGCCGGGCCGCTGCCGGAACGTCCGGGAAATCTGCCGATTCTGTGAAGGGTTGAACCGGAGCGCGCCATCCCCTGCACATGAGATTGTCTTTCCCGGGAAAGATGCTATCATAGAGAATAGGTCCCTGCGCGGGACCTATTTTCTTATATAGGAGGACTGAGGGCTATGAGCAGGAACCAGCGTATTTTCGAGCATGACCTGATGAAGAAGGTAGGTGAAATCTACTATGAGCCATAGTCTCAGAACCGTTTCCTTACGCGAGGAGCTGGTGCAGCAGCTGGTCTATCTCGATGAGCATAAATTCTCCATTCTGGACAGGGGAACGTGGGAGTCTCCGGCTGAGCGGGCAGAGGTACAGGCGATGATCAAGCGCTATCAGGAGACGGTGGAGCGGATTCTGTCCGGTGACAACGATGCGCTAGAGCGTTCTATGGTGCTGGTCGGGTCCCGGGTGTCGCTGCGGATCGGCCAGGAGACGCTTGATGAGCCGTACCGGATTGTCATCCCCGGTGAAGCCGAGCTGGATGAATTCTGCATCTCACTCTGGTCGCCCATGGGCAGAGGGCTGATTCTGGCGTGCCCTGGAGAGACGGTAACGATTCAGACTCCGTTCGGCAGCGATGAAGTCTTGATTCTTGATAATCGGTACGAGTGAAGCAGATTGCTTACAAAAGAGGCGTCCCTAATCATCCTGTGATGATGGGGGACGCCTCTTTGCCTTCGGCCCTGTTGCTGCGGCCGGGAGTTACAGTTCTTCTATTTCCTGCAGCCAGAGCGCGGCGGAAGCATCGCTTGGCATGCGCCAGTCGCCGCGCGGCGAGAGGCTGACCGTACCGACCTTCGGTCCGTCCGGCAGGCAGGAGCGCTTGAACTGCTGGGTGAAGAAGCGGGTGACGAACACCTTCAGCCAGGCGGTTAGCTGCTCCTTAGGATAAGCTTCGCCGAAGGCGTGCTGGGCGAGATAGAGCATTTTGCCGGGAGAAGCGCCTGTACGCAGCATGTAATACAGGAAGAAGTCATGCACAATGTAAGGACCCAGAATATTCTCGGTCAGCTGGACAATCTCTCCGGTTGCCGAAGGCGGCAGCAGCTCCGGGCTGATTCCGGTCTCGATAATGCTGTAGAGATACTTGCTCACCGTCTCGTGTGCTTCGTGGTCCGCATACCAGGCGACAACATACTGGATCAGCGTCTTCGGAATGCCCGAATTCACGCTGTACATCGACATATGATCGCCGTTATAGGTACACCAGCCCAGCGCAAGCTCGGACAGGTCGCCTGTACCTATGACAATCCCGCCGTTCTTGTTGGCAAGGTCCATCAGAATCTGGGTACGCTCGCGGGCTTGTACGTTCTCGTAAGTCAGGTCATGCACCTCGGGGTCGTGGCCGATGTCCGCGAAATGCTGGAGGCAGGCCGCCTTGATGTCAACGACCTTCATCGAGGCGCCGAGTGCCTTGATCAAGCCTACCGCGTTGTCGTACGTGCGGCTGGTCGTGCCGAAGCCCGGCATCGTGACCGCCAGCACATCACTGGCCGGACGCCCGAGCAGCTCCATAGCCCGCACGGCAACCAGCAGCGCAAGCGTAGAGTCGAGGCCGCCGGAGATGCCGATCACAGCCTGCTTGGTGCCGATGTGACGGATACGCTTCATCAGGCCGGAGGTCTGGATCGAGAGAATCTCCTGGCAGCGTTCGTCCCGCTGGAGCGGATTGCCCGGCACGAAAGGGTTGACGCCTACAGAACGCTTCAGCTCCCTCTCATTGCTGCTGCTGAGCGGCGCAGCGTAGAGAATCTCGCGGTAATTGCGTCCGCCCTTGCCGGCCCGGAACGTTCCCATCACGGTGCGGGAATACTGCAGCCGCGGCAGGTCAATGTCGGCGGTAATCATCCGGCTCTCGTGGGTGAAGCGTTCCGATTCGGCCAGCAGCTGGCCGTTCTCCGCGATCAGCGAATGTCCGCCGAAGACAACGTCTGTTGTCGACTCGCCGGTATTACAGCTGGCATAGACATAACCTGCAACACAGGAGGCAGACTGGCTGCCGACCAGCTGGCGGCGGTAATCAGCCTTGCCGACCAGCTCGTTGCTGGCCGACGGGTTGAACAGCAGCGTGGCCCCGGCCTGGGCCAGCAGGCTGCTTGGCGGCACCGGCACCCAGAGATCCTCGCAGATCTCCACACCGAACGACAGGTTCCCGTCGCTCTCACAGGCAAAAATCAGATCATTGCCCACCGGCACCGCCGATCCGCCGATCCGCAGCTCGGTCACCTCCAGCTCCTCGGCTCCGGCGAACCAGCGCGGCTCATAGAATTCGCTGTAGCCGGGAATGCAGGTCTTGACCACAATCCCGAGAATCCGTCCCTGCTGGAGGACAGCGGCACAGTTAAACAGCCTGCTCTTGATGGAGACCGGCAGACCGGCAATGACAATCATCCGGTGCTCTGCCGTTGCGGCTGTAATCCGCAGCAGCGCCTGCATCGCGGATTCCAGCAGCCGGGGCTGGAGGAACAGGTCCGCACAGCTGTAGCCGGTGATGCACAGCTCCGGGAGTACCAGGTACTCCACCTCCTGGGTGCTGGCTGTATTGATGGCTTCAATTATCTGGTCTGCATTGAATACGCAGTCAGCCACCCGGAGTTCCGGGGAAGCGGCGGCGACTCTTGCGAATCCGTAATTCTGCATTCATTTCACCTGTCCTTTACCTATCCTGTTGTAGTTACACTATTTAATAATTGTACCCATCATTCGGCACCCGTAACAAGCAGGGATTTGTACAAGCGCTTCCATTTGACTTCCGGCGGGTATAAACTAAACAGGGATGTAACAGCCAGCCATGATGAATGAGAGATAGAAGAGGAAGGGAGCATACTATTATGCCATTAACAGGACAAGAATTGATCGAAGAAATCCGCAGCACAGAGGTGCCTTACGGCTGCCTGGCGGTCTGGTTCCTCGGACAAGCCAGCGTTATTGTCAAGGGGGCGGGGGTGACCGTCTATATTGATCCTTATGTATCCCCGAACCCGGACCGCACTTTCCCGCCGCCAGTCGGGCCTGGGGAGATTACGAATATGGAGGTCTGCCTGATTACCCACGACCATTCGGATCATCTGGATGAGGAGGCCCTCCCGGTGCTGGCCGGACTGAATCCGGGCGCGCAGTTCATGGCTCCGGCGGTCTGCCTGGAGCGTCTGCAGGAGCTGGGCATCGGTAAGGAGCGTCAGGCTGCTGCCCTGCCCGGTCAGGAGGCAGAGCCCGCACAAGGGCTGAAGGTATATCCGGTGGCAGCGGCGCATGAGCAACTGGAGCGTGATGAACAGGGTCATCCTAAGTACGTGGGCTACATTCTGGAGCTGAACGGGGTCACGCTCTATCATGCCGGGGATACCGTGCTGTTCCCTGAGCTGATTGAGGAGGTAGGCAGCCGCAAGATCGATCTGGCACTGCTGCCGATTAATGGACGCGATTATTACCGGGGCAGCCGCAATATCGTCGGCAATATGAATTACCGGGAAGCGGCAGAGTTCGCGGCGACCTCTGGTTTTGAGACCGTGGTACCGCTGCATTATGACCTGTTCGCCGGCAACGCCGAGAATCCGGGCTATTTCGTAGATCACCTGTACCGCCACTTCCCGGAGCAGAAGTTCCATATGATGGCCAGAGCGGAACGGTTCGTTTACGTGTCGGCGCAGGCTTTTAAACGTGAACGTTAAGACTTATTGTGAATCAGCAGGGTAGAGCAGGGAGACCTGATATTTGGCAAGGAACTCGATCCATTCCTCAGACGGCCGCTGATCGGTGACGATATAATCGACCTTGTCGAAGCTGAACAGGCGGATGAAGGCGATTCGGTCGAACTTGGAATGGTCAGCCAGAAGGATCACCTTGCTCGCCTGCTGCTGCATCAGCACCTTAAGCTCGGTCTCCGCTTCGTTGGAATCACAGAGTCCGCCCGCCATGGAGAGTGCCTTGCAGCTGAATATGGCCACATCCACATTATATTTCAGAATCGTCTGCGAGGCCGTAGGCCCTACGAAAGAGCTGGTCTCCGGCCCGAGCAGGCCTCCCGTGCAGATGAGCTTTTGCCCGGAATGCTGGAATTCTGACAATACCGCCAGGGAATTGGTGATGATGGTCAGATTTTTTTTGTCCTCCACGATTCTCCGCAAGCCTTCAAAAGCCGTTGTGCTGGTGTCCGTCATCACACTGTCCCCGTCATTAATCAGCTCCAGCAGCCTTACCGCAATCCTCCGCTTCGCTTCAATGTTGACCTGATGCCTGTGCGAGTAAGAGGGGTCCTCGTTGGTGTGAGCGTTCAGAATCGCCCCGCCGTAATTCTTCTTGGCAATGCCCTCCTTGTCCAGCCGGTCGAGATCGCGCCGGATCGTCTCCTCCGATACACCGAATTTCTGCGCCAGATCCGCAACGTGAACCTTCTTATGCCTGTAGAGCTCATTAATGACCAGATCCCGCCGTTCAAAAGCCTTCATATCATGCCCACCCTTACGTTATGTAGTTGTATACAGTTTACTATAATCTGCCGCCTAACATAAATCCCGCAATCACAGAGTATTCCACAGTTTGACGTCATTATATCACACAAAACCACACAAAAACCAAAATTAATGTGTGGAATAGTGTTGACTTTGAAGGTGAGTGATTTTATGATGTAGAAGAAATTGAAAGCCTGCGATGAAAGACAAAAGTGTGCAGACCGCAGAGGCTGTATTTGGTAGCGCTTACTAATCGGAGCCATAGCTCCAGTGTAATGTTCTCATACTATCAACTTACGATTCGGGGAGGAACAGCAGTGACAGCAAATTATCCGAAGATTGGAATCCGGCCGACGATTGACGGCAGAAGACGCGGGGTGCGCGAATCGCTGGAGGCACAGACGATGGGCATGGCTCAGCGGGTAGCGGCATTTTTGCAGGAGAATGTAAGGTATCCGGATGGTTCACAGGTGGAGTGTATCATTGCCGATTCTACGATTGGCGGTGTGAAGGAGGCTGCGGCGGCGGCGCAGAAGTTCGCGGGTGCCGGTGTAGGCGTATCCATTACAGTCACCCCGTGCTGGTGCTATGGATCGGAAACGATGGACATGGATGCGACCATCCCGCATGCGGTATGGGGTTTCAACGGAACGGAGCGCCCCGGGGCGGTATATCTGGCGGCAGTTCTGTCTGCTTATGCGCAAAAAGGTATTCCGGCCTTCGGCATCTACGGAGAGGATGTCCAGGAATCCAGCAGCGAGGAGATCCCGGCAGATGTTCAGGTGAAGCTGCTGCAGTTCGCGAGGTCCGCGCTGGCGGCTGCTCTGATGAAGGGGAAGTCCTATCTGTCGATGGGCTCCGTGTCGATGGGGATCGCCGGTTCCATCGTGAACGAGCAGTTCTTCCAGGAATATCTCGGCATGCGCAATGAATACATCGATATGTCTGAATTTGTACGCAGATTTGAGGAAGGGATCTATGATCCTGAGGAGTTCGCGCGGGCGCTGGCCTGGGTGAAGGACAACTGCCGAGTGGGGGCGGATAATAACCCGCAGCATCTGCAGCTCAGTGAAGAGGTTAAGGAAGAGCAGTGGGAGACGGTTGTCAAAATGACGCTGATTGCCCGTGATCTCATGACTGGCAATCCGCAGCTTGCGAAGCTCGGCTTCGAGGAGGAAGCGGGCGGTCACAATGCCCTGCTGGGCGGCTTCCAGGGCCAGCGGCAATGGACCGACCATTTCCCGAACGGCGACTTTATGGAGACGATTCTGAACTCCTCGTTCGACTGGAACGGCAGACGGGCGCCTTATATCGTCGCCACCGAGAATGACAGCCTGAACGGGGTAACGATGCTGTTCAATTATCTGCTGACGAATACAGCGCAGATCTTTGCCGATGTGCGCACCTTCTGGAGTCCGGCTGCCGTGAAGCGAGTGACCGGGTATGAGCTGGAGGGAGCGGCAGCAGGCGGTCTGCTGCATCTGATTAATTCGGGCTCGGCAGCGCTGGACGGCACCGGCGAGCAGAGCATTGACGGCAAGCCGGCGATCAAGCCGTTCTGGGACATCACGGATGAAGAGGCAGCTGCCTGTATCGCACAGACCCAGTTCCGCCCGGCGTCCCAGGAATATTTCCGGGGAGGCGGCTTCTCCACGGACTACCTGACCCGGGGCGGCATGCCGGTCACCATGGCCCGGCTCAATCTGGTCAAGGGGCTGGGACCTGTACTCCAGCTGGTAGAGGGCTACACTGTAGAACTGCCGGGAGAGGTTCATGACACGCTCGACCAGCGCACAGACCCTACCTGGCCGACAACTTGGTTCGCTCCGAAGCTGACCGGTCATGGCTCCTTCCAGTCTGTCTACGATGTGATGAACAATTGGGGTGCCAATCACGGGGCGATCAGCTACGGACATATTGGCGCAGATCTCATTACGCTGGCCTCGATCCTGCGGATTCCGGTCAGTATGCATAACGTGGAAGAAGCGCGGATTTTCCGCCCGCGCGTCTGGTCGCTGTTCGGCACAGAGAATCTGGAGAGTGCCGATTACAGAGCCTGCCGCAACTTTGGCCCGCTCTACTAATCCTCCGCGTGAAGAGGTGGGAAGATGACAGAGGCGAAGACGCAAGTTATGGAGGTAACCGGAAACCAAGGAATCCGGCTGCTGGCCATCGACCTGGGAGCCAGCTCCGGCAGAGTGATGCTGGGATGCTACAGGGACGGAAAGGTGACGGTGGAGGAGATTCACCGCTTCCCTAACGGACCGGTAGAGGTCAACGGACATTTGCACTGGGATGTGCAGCGGCTGCTTGAGGAGATCAAGCAAGGGATTGCAGCGGCTGCGGCAAAGTATGGCCCGCTGCGCTCTCTGAGCGTGGATACCTGGGGAGTCGACTACGGCCTGCTGGATGAGCAGGGCGGGCTGCTGGACGCTCCGCATCATTACAGGGATCAGCGGACGGCGGACTTCACTTCAGTACTAGAGGCTGCGCTGCCTCCGGCAGAGCAATTCAAGCTGACGGGCAACCAATCCAGCCCGATTAATACGGTGTATCAATTGTTTGCCGATCTTATGGCGAAGCCGGAGCTGCGGACAACCGCCAGACAGCTGCTGCTGATGCCGGATCTGTTCAATTATATGCTAAGCGGTGTGGCCGTGGCCGAGCAGACCATCTGGAGCACCAGCGGCCTGCTGAATCCGCAGTCCACAGCGCCTGCAGCCGAAGTGCTGCGCAGGCTGGAGCTGCCGGTGACGCTTGTGCCCCGGCTGGTTCCGGCAGGCACGGTGCTGGGGGAGCTCCGGCCCGCACTCCAGGAAGAGCTGGGCAGCGGCCCGCTCCAGATCATCGCCGGAGCTTCGCATGATACGGCTTCCGCCGTGGCGTCCATTCCTTACGGCGGATTCGACTATAGCTATGTCGGCCCTAGCTGTGTCGGCCCTGGCAGCGCTGATCCAAGCAACGCCGATCTTAGCTTTCCAGATCCAAGCTCCGCCGGACCTGACTGGCCCGCCGGACTCAGCCCCACGCTGCCGTCCGCTGCATTCATCAGCTGCGGAACCTGGTCGCTGGTGGGCCTGGAGACAGCAGAGCCTGTATTAAGCGATGCCGCCCGGGCCAGAGGCTTCACCAACGAGAGCGGCTTCGGCGGCACCAACCGGCTGCTGAAGAATATCACCGGCCTCTGGCTGCTCCAGGAGACCCAGCGGTGCTGGGCTGAAGCGGGCGAACCGCTCAGCCATCAGGAAGCCGCCGAGCTGGCCGGGCAGCTGGACCGGTCCAAGGCGTGCATCGCCATGCTGGACCCGAATGATCCGCTCTTCAGCACACCGGGCGATATGCCGCTGCGGATTGAATCCTACTGCATCCGCACCGGGCAGCCGGTGCCGCAGACCCGGGCGGAGATCATCCGCTCGATTCTGGAGAGTCTGGCCCGGTCTTACGCGGATACGATCCGTGAGCTGGAGGCGCTCACCGGCCGTCCGGTGCGCCGTATTCACATGGTCGGCGGCGGCATTCAGAACAAGCTGCTGTGCCAGCTGACGGCGGATGCCACCGGTAAAGAGGTTATTGCCGGACCGGTAGAAGCGAGCGCGATCGGCAACCTTTTGGTGCAATTGACGGCGCTCGGTGCTGTCGATCCCGCAGAGGTCCCAAGGGTGGCAGCCCGGTCCTGCTCAACGCTCCGGTACCAGCCGTCTTTTTCACATCAGAACGGATAAGCTTCATACAGCAATCATACAGCAATCAAGCAGCAATCAAGGGGGCAATTATGAATAATCATGAAGAAGAACTACGGCGCCTAATCTGCGATATCGGCCGGAATCTGTTCAACAAGGACTTCATCGCGGCCAATGACGGCAATATCTCCGCACGCCTGTCGGCCACTGAGGTAATTACTTCGCCCACAGGAGTCAGCAAAGGCTATCTCCAGCCGCATATGCTGGTCAAAGTCAATCTGCAGGGAGAGATCCTGGATGCAGCGGAGGGCTACCGGCCGTCCACGGAAGTGAAGATGCACCTGAAGATCTACAACGAGCTGCCGGAGATGGGCGGGGTGGTTCATGCGCATCCGCCGTATGCTACCGCTTTTGCCATCAAGGGTGAAGCGCTGGACAAAATGATGATGCCGGAATCCGTCATTGCCATGGGGGACATTCCACTGGCGGTATACGGGACGCCTTCGACAGAAGAGATCCCGGATTCGCTGACCCCCTTCCTGGGCAAGAAGACCGCTGTGCTGCTGGAGAGCCACGGGGCCCTGACCTGGGGCAAGGATGTAATGGCTGCTTATATGAACATGGAGCGGCTTGAGTACACGGCGAAGCTGACCTTCCTGACCCGCATGATCGGGGGAGAGCGTGAGCTGCCGCCGCACCGGATTGAGGAGCTGGTGGCGCTGAGATCATTTTACGGGATGTAATGAAGCCGAGAGGAGATAGGAATATGCTCAAAAAAATACCCAAACTGCTCTCCCCTGAGCTCGTCCGCACCCTGATGGAGATGGGCCACGGGGATGAGCTGGTGCTGGCAGACGCCAATTATCCGGGACATGCGCTGCATTCCCGGGTGCTGCGGGCTGACGGGATCGGTATCCCCCGGCTGCTGGACGCCATCCTGGAGCTGCTACCGCTGGATCATTATGCTCCGGCTCAGGCGGCCTTCATGGCTGTAGTGGAGGGAGACCCCACTGTCCCTGTGATATGGGACACGTACAAGGAGATTCTCACCCGGCATGATCCTGCGGTGCAGGTGGAGTATGAAGAGCGTTTCGACTTCTATGACCGCTCCAAGCACAGCTACGCCATTCTAATTACAGGGGAAGAGGCACTCTACGGGAACATTATACTCAAAAAAGGTGTGATTTCCCCCGAGGCCGGGGAATAGCGGCACCAAGCAACGGACCGCCCGGTTAACTATGGGCGGTCTTATTGCTATTTCTAAAGTGCTCCGCTTACGGGAGCACTCGTTTAGAGGACCGCTCACTTAGAGCAAATACCCTCAAATGTTGCAAGTTATGCAACCTGGCTACCCCGAAATAGGGGCCTGCCAGAGGATTGTTGCAGGAAATGCAGGAATGTGCAGGCCAAGATGCTTAGTTAGAGGAGGAATCCTGCCTTTTGTGCAACAATTCCAGCTATGAGTGTGTAAGTTGGGGGAGAAGCTGCAATTTGTGCAAGATTATTGGTGTTAGTTTGAAAGTCTATTGCTCGATTGCTTTGTTATGCTATTACTCTATTACTCTATTACTCTTACGCATAAAGTATCTGCCCACTGTACATTATAGTGCAGGAATCCAGCACAAGAATGCAGTACAAGTGCCTCATACGTCGATAAGGGGGCACTATTTATACTATACAGTAATTGTAATATGCGTCTGTGTGTAGAGAGGAGTATAAAGTTGGGACGCAATGTGCTGGCGCGAAGGTGAGTGGAGCAAATATGTGTGAAAAACCGAATACAATGGGCAGTAGTGAGGCACGTAGAGCAAATGTGTGCGAAAAATCGAATACAATAGGCAGTAGTGAGTCGAGTGGACCAAATGTGTGTGAAAAACCGAATTCATTGGGCTGCAGTGAGGCACGTAGAGCAAATGTGTATGGAAAACCGAATACATTGGGTAGTGAGGCAAGTGGAGCAAATGTGTGTGAAAAACTGAATACATTGGGTAGTCACAGGTGCGCGTAAATAGGATAAAGCCCAAAGGGAGTTACTGAGGAGCACAAGTGCCCCTGAATTCAGCACACGCAGGCGAAATGAGCAAATGAAGAGCACTAATGCCCCTGAATTCAGCACAGGCAGGCGAAATGAGCAAATGAAGAGCACTAATGCTCCTGAATTCAGCAGAAGCAGGCGAAATGAGCAAATGAAGAGCACTAATGCTCCTGAAATCAGCACACGCAGGCGAAATGAGCAAATGAAGAGCACTAATGCCCCTGAATTCGCGAATGCCCCAAAGGTGAGCGGATGAGTAAGGCAGAGGTAGGGACACCAACTGTGTGGACCGTATGACTCCTTATCTCATCTCTCATTCATCATCTCTCATTCATTATCTCTCATTCATTTTTCAGCATTCATCATCTCTAATCTCTCATCCAGCATCTCCCATCCATCCTCCCAACATCCATCCGCAGAGCACTTTTGTTAAACCTCGTTATACATTCTCCGCAGGAATTGCGCGCTGGCCTGGAGATGTTCCTCAGGAGTGCTCTCTAGCAGGCCCTGGATATGCGGGCGCTTATATTTCATGTAGCGGAGCAGCGGGGCGAAGTTCAGCATCCCTTGTCCGGCAGGAACGATGTCAATGGCGCCGTTCTTAACCGTGAAATCCTTCAGATGCAGGACCGCGATCCGGTCTCCGAGGAGCTCCAGCGCTTCTGCCACAATCTGCTCCTGCTGAAGGTAATTGTCCGGGGTCATCAGATTCGCGGCATCCAGTATAATTTGCAGGTTATTAGACGGTACAGTATCCAGCAGACGCCGGGCTAACTGGGCCGTGTAGAGCGGGTGGTTGACGCCTGCCTCGATGCCTACAGTTACTCCGAACCGTTCGGCCTCAGCAACCATGGCACTGACGGAGTCAACCACTTGTTCAAAAGCCTCCTCCGTGAAGTTATCCGGTGTATACCCCTGACCTACACTGCCGGTCTCCGTACCTACCAGACTCGCGCCGAAGTCTCGGGCCAGCCGCAGATGAGTGTTGAAGTCGCTCAGCGCCTGCGCGCGCTTGGCAGGGTCAGCATCAATAATGTTCACATAACAGCCAAGGACAGCAATCTTGATACCTGCTTGTCTGAAGGCATCGCCATAGTACGCAGCAGCACCCGGACTTAGTGCGCCAAGCTCAGCCACACTCTCCGGAAAAGATTTATGTAACGCCAACTGAATCGCCGGGAAGCCATGCTCCTTCAGCTTATCTATTAATTGCGGCAGCGGACACCGCT
The DNA here is from genome assembly GCF_037975415.1 of Paenibacillus sp. FSL M7-0896. NCBI lineage: Bacteria > Bacillati > Bacillota > Bacilli > Caryophanales > Paenibacillaceae > Paenibacillus > Paenibacillus sp. FSL M7-0896. The sequence goes on along the minus strand of NZ_CP150250.1, from coordinate 4,739,407 downwards.
TGAAGTCATGGGCACGGACGCCCAGGTGAAATGGAACGGTCATAGGGTTAGACTCCTTTGTATTCAGATATAAGAGTTCGCATGGAGTGCCGAAGGGCAGGTTTCCACTAAAAAGGCCGCCTATGTCCAAAAGTGGTCACAGGCGGCCTGATCATGCTGACTGAGGATTGAAGCAACATGTAAGAATGGCGAATAACGTGCGCTATGTTTGCAATGCTCCACAGGCTCATGCATAACCTAATCCGCACTACACACTTGTCTGCTTCCCGCAGCTACACCCGCAGATACGGTTGCAGTAGTTTCAGCTCCGCAGACTGCGCTAGCGTTTCGGCTACCTCGCCTGCCGACCCCCAGCTACACCCGCACGCAGATACGGATGCAGCAGCTTCAGCTCCGCGCACTGTGCGAGCGCTTCGGCTACCAGCGCTGCGATCTGCTGCGCCCCGGAGCTGCAGAAATGCGTGTCATCGGTAATGCCGTCCGGGTAGTTGGGGCGTGCGCCCGGCGGCAGGTGCATGAACAGCCCGGCCGATGCTTCCACTCCCAGTCTGCGGTAGAGCTGCTGGGAGGCGGCAAAAATATCAAGCAGAGGTGTTCCGGTCTCCCCTGCAACCTCCCGCATAACCTGCGGATAGAGTCCGACAGCCTGCGGGTCTGGTTCCCCGTCCGTAGTGAAGCGGCGGCGGCTCGCGGAAGTCAGCAGCACAGGGAAGCTGCCCCGGCTGCGGGCGGAATCAATGAATAGCTGCAGATTCCGGCGGTATTCGGTATGCGGCTCCGTGTAACGGAGAGGGTCCTCCAGCTTCTGGTCATTATGGCCGAACTGGATCAGGAGAAAGTCTCCGGGGAGGAAATCCCGCTCCATGTCTGCCAGTCTGCCCTCAGCCAGGAAGGAGCGTGTGCTCCGTCCGTTGATGGCCCGGTTCTCAATCTGCACCTTCCGGCTGATATACTGCTGCAGGTACTCGCCCCATCCGGCCATTGGCCATTCCCCGCCGCCCTTCTGGGCGGCGGTAGAGTCTCCGGAGATATAGATAGTCGGCATCTTTAGCATGCCTCCATCTAGACGGTGACTCCGGCTTCGCTGCCGGCAGTCTGGAAGCCGAAATATCCGGCTGCGTTATTGTAGGAGATATCCCGGACCATAGCCCCCAGAACTTCTAGGTCATCCGGCGCTTCCCCGCGTTCGGCGAGTTCACCGAGCAGCCCGCACAGGACCCGGCGGAAATATTCATGCCGGGTATACGACAGGAAGCTGCGCGAATCGGTCAGCATGCCGACAAAGTTGCCGAGCAGGCTGTTCTCGGCCAGCAGGGTCAGCTGCTGGCGCATGCCGCTGCGCGTATCGTTGTACCACCAGCCGGAGCCAAGCTGGAGCTTGCCGGGGGTGTCCTTCTGGTAGCAGCCCAGCAGAGCCAGCAGGGCAGGGTAGTCGCCGGGATTCAGCGAGTAGAGGATCGTCTTCGGCAGGCCGATGCCGCTCTCGGCCCGGTCAAGCAGCTGCGACAGCGCTGTGGTCAGCGGCAGATCGTTGATGCCGTCATAGCCGGTATCCGGTCCCAATCGCTGGAACATCGGCGTGTTATTGTTGCGGTAAGCATGCAGGTGAAGCTGCATGGTCCAGCCCTTGTCATGATAGAAGCCGATCAGCGCGGTCAGCAGCTCTGTGCGGTAGCGGGTGATTTCCTCCGGTGACAGCACAGCACCCTGCATTCTTTTGGCGAATATAGCCTCAACGATCTCAGGCGCACCTGCTTCGTAACGCAGGATATCCAGCGCATGGTCCGACAGGCGGCAGCCCTGCTCGTGGAAGAAAGCAACCCGGTTACGCAGGGCATCCAGCAGCCCGGCATAGCTCTTGACCGGCAGGCCGGAGGCCGACTCCAGCTTAAGGGTCCAGGCGGCGAAGCCTTCGGCATCGATGTTCAGCGCCTTGTCAGGACGGAAGGTCGGGAACACCTGGAAGGCGGTCTCACTCCCCTGCAGCAGCTTGTGATACTCCAGGGAATCTGCCGGATCATCGGTGGTGCAGATCACCTTGACACCGCTGCTGCGGATCAGGCCGCGCCGGGTGAAGCCCGGTTCAGCCAGCTTGCGGTTGACCTTCTCCCAGATAGCCGGCGCCGCGGCTTCATTCAGCAGCTCCTCTACACCGAAGAAACGGCGGAGCTCCAGATGCGTCCAGCTATACTGAGGGTTGCCTACTGCCTTAGGCAGTGTACGGGCCCAGGCCAGGAATTTATCATAATCAGAGGCATCGCCGGTAATATGCGATTCAGGCACGCCGTTCGCGCGCATCAGCCGCCACTTGTAATGATCACCGTACAGCCAGGCTGCGGTCAGATTCTCAAAGGGCTGGTCCTCATAGATTTCGCGCGGGTCCAGATGGCAATGGTAATCGATAATGGGCATGGTTTTGGCGTGATTATGAAAGAGTAGCTGTGCTGTTTCGCCGGACAACATGAAGTCCTCGTTTAGGAACATGAGTAGGATCTCCCTTTGAATGGATTATTATATAGATTGTACTTGTATATTTCTGTTATAGGATTTCCGTGACTCCAGAGAATGTTTGGCCCTCCGGCCGCTGTTGTCCCCAGATTTCTTGATTTAAACCGCTAATCGCGGTAGAAATCCGGTGACAAAGGCGGACGCTATCGCTCCTACAGTTCCAAAATTCTCCTCCGTCACTTTTCCTTATCTGTAATCTTCAAGTTCAATCGATATAGGATAAGTTCTATAAAGTTACGCCTGTTTTGAAAATAGCCAGCTCACGCACTTCATTCTGCTCGTTCCGTGTTTTTTGGCCGCTGGCGACATCAATGATATACGTGATGAATTCCTCCAGCACATCGGCCATCGGCGTTTCCAGCAGGGGACCTGCGTTGAAGTCCATCCAGTGGCCTTTTTTGGCAAAAAGGTCGTTGTTCGTTGCTATCTTAACCGTAGGCACAAAGCTGCCGAAAGGCGTGCCGCGGCCGGTGGTGAACAGCACGAGCTGGCAGTCGGAAGCGGCAAGCGCAGACGCAGCGACCAGATCGTTGCCGGGAGCCTGTAAGAGGCTCAGCCCTTTTTTGCGCAGCTTCACGCCATACTGCAATACATCCACCACCGGCGACGAACCGGCCTTCTGGGTGCAGCCGAGCGATTTGTCCTCCAGTGTGCTGATGCCGCCGGCCTTGTTGCCCGGAGACGGATTCTCATAGACAGGCTCGCCGTAAGAGAGGAAATACTGCTTGAAGTTATTGATCAGCGAGACGATATCATCATAGACCTCCTTGCTCTCAGCGCGGGCCATCAGCACCTTCTCCGCACCGAACATTTCCGGCACCTCTGTCAGCACCGAGGTTCCGCCCTGAGAGATGATGAAGTCGGAGAATGCGCCCAGCAGCGGGTTGGCCGTAATGCCGGAGAATCCGTCTGAGCCGCCGCATTTCAGCCCGATGTTCAGCTCACTGAGCGGAACCGGCTCACGAACGTCGTTCGCAGCGGCTTCATACAGCTCCTCCAGCAGCACAAGGCCAGCTTCCAGCTCATTGCCTACCTCCTGGGCCACCAGGAACTTAACCCGGGACCCGTCATAATCGCCCAGCATGCTGCGGAACTCGGAGACGATATTGTTCTCGCAGCCAAGGCCGAAGACGAGTACACCGCCTGCATTGGGATGATTGACGGCATCGAGCAGAATGCTGCGGGTCATGCGGTGGTCATCGCCCAGCTGGGAGCAGCCGTAAGGGTGCTTCAGCACGGTCAGGTTGTCGAATCCGCCAAGATCGGGATGCTCGGCCTTGAACTCCTGAAGCATCTGCTCGGCAACGCCGTTCACACAGCCCACGGTCGGAATAATGAACAGATCATTACGGATGCCCACCTTGCCGTTACTCCGCCGGTACCCCTGGAAGGTCAAATCACGGCGCGGATAAATCACCGGATGGACATCAGGCACATACTCGTATTCTTCCTCCCCGGACAGATTGGTTTTGATGTTATGCGTATGAATCCAGTCGCCTGCGGCAATCGGAGCCGTGGCATGGCCGATCGGGGAACCGTATTTGGTAATGATGTCTCCGCTGCTGAAACACGTCAGGGCAATCTTATGCCCCTGCGGAATCTCCTGGGCGGCCTGAAGCGTCAGTCCGTCTATCGTGAGTTCTTCTCCGGCAGCAATCGGCCGTAAGGCTACAGCTACCGTATCTCTCGGGTTCATTTTCATTAAGTTCTTCATGTTGGCCCTCCTAAAAGTTTGTAAGCTGCGCTTCCCTGAACTTCTTCGTGCAAACCGCGGGTTCAGCCGACGAGTTCCTGTAATGCTGCGCGGGAATCTTCACGCTCCAGCTGCTGCAAATGGGTGGCTATCGCATCAGCCAGTCCCGGCAGCCGGGTCAGATCCTGTCCCCACAAGCTGGTGTCGGCAAGAATGGTGTTCACGAAGCTGGCCGGCTGGCTCCAGGCCTGATCGAACACTGCCAGTACCTCTGCGCCGTCCTGCCGGGGAATACGGTCGCCCCGGTAGCTGAGCAGCAGGGCGGCGAAGGCAAGGGTCATCCGCTCCGGAAGCTGGCCGCGTTCCTGCTGGTAGCGAAGCAGAACCGGGAGCAGGCGGGCCTTGAATTTGGAAATGCTGTTGAGCGAGATGGAGGTAAGCTCATGGCGGATGAACGGATTGCGGAAGCGCTCCTGTACGGCATCGGCGTAGGACAATAGCTGCCCGGCAGGCAGATCCAGCATAGGGATCAGCTCCTCTTCAATCAACTGCTTCACGAAGCGGGAGAAGGTACCGTCATTCATGACGTCTTCAACCGTCTCAAGACCGGCGAGCAGGCCCAGAGGGACCATAGCGGTATGCGGTCCGTTCAGCAGATGAACCTTGCGTTCGCGGTAAGGCGTCATATCCGGTGTCACCACGACATTCAGTCCGGCCTTAGCCAGCGGCAGGCGCTCTGCCAGAGAGTCCGGTCCTTCAATGACCCAGAAGAGGAACGGCTCTGCGGTTATCATTACGTTATCAAGATAGCCGAGCTCAGCTTCGAGGGCGGCAGCCTGGTCACGCGGATAACCAGGGACAATCCGGTCTACCAGACTGCAGCAGAAGGTATTCTCGGACTTTAGCCATTGCAGGAATTCAGCACCAAGATTCCAGTCAGCCGCATAACGTTCTACAATCTCCTGTAATTTCTCGCCGTTGCGGTCAATCAGCTCGCAGGGGATAATGACGAAGCCTTTCTTGCCCAGCTCGAAGCGGCGGTGGAGCAGCGCTGTCAGCTTGCCCGGGAAGCTCTTAGGGGGAGCATCGTCTGCGCGGTCGCCTGGAAGATAGGCAATGCCGGCTTCGGTAGTATTGGAGGTAATGAACTCCAGATCATCATTCTCGGCGAGCGCGAGATAAGCTTCATAATCCATGTATGGGTTAATCACCCGGCTGACCGAGCTGATAATTTCGCGGGAATTGACGGTCTCGTTGTCCATAATGCCATTAAGCAGCACGGTGTAGAGGTTGTCTTGAGCGGCCATCAGATCAGCTACGCCTCCGGGTCCTTGCGCAATGGGCTGAATGAGGACAGCGCTTCCGTTGAACAGCCCCTGATTGTTCATTTGCTGCAGCTGCCAGTCTACGAACGCACGCATGAAGTTGCCTTCGCCGAACTGAATCATCCGTTCCGGATGGAGGGTTAGCCCCGGGTGAGTGCTTCTGGATAAACGGTTTGTCATAGTGGTCATGATCTCCTTTAGAATACAGTGATAAATTGCACACGTTAACATTTTATTTTAAGCAAGATCCGGAATTCCTTCTCTTGTCCAGGAAGGCTCCGTATCTGCAGAAAATAGCGGGTGGGTTGAAATAGAGTTATACTCCTGCAACCGTATCCCTTACCACCAGCGAAGTCTTAACGAACAGCTGCTGCGGCGGGGTCTCCGGCTGCTGAAGCAGCTGGATCAGCATGGTAATGCCGAGCTCACTGATCTCGGCAATCGGCTTGCGGACCGTGGTCAGGGCAGGATTCGTATAGCGGGCGAACATCATATCATCGAAGCCGATCAGTGAGATCTGCTCCGGCACCTGCACCTTGTGGGCATAGCAGGCATTCATGGCGCCAATCGCCATATCATCATTGGAGCAGAACACAGCCGTAGGCCGGTCCTCCAGGCTAAGCAGCTTGCTCATCGCCGCATATCCGCTCTCAATGCTGTAATCTCCCGGGGCAAAATAATCAGGATTCAGCGGAAGCCGGCCTGCAATCAGACTGTCCAGGAAGCCCTGCTTCCGTTCGCTTGAGGACTTGAAGCCGGGCTTGCCTTCAATAATAGCCAGCTTGCGGTGACCCTGCTGCACAGCATAATCAATCGCTTCCTTGACGCCTTCGCGGTCATTGGCGACCACGTTCATGATGCCGGGGTCCTCCAGCTGGCGGTTCAGCACCACTAGCGGAATGCCGGTCTTCTTCACATGATAGATGAAGGCATTGTCTTCATCGCTCTGGCTCATGACCAGAATGCCGTCGAAGCGCTGCGGCTGAATATTGCTGAAATGCTGCACACCGTCGATCCCGTTCACCGTCAGATTATAGTTCTCATCGAGACTGTGCGTAATGCCCTTGATGGCATCCACCAGGAAGCTTGAGGAAGTCCCCTGCTCAATACTGGAGAAGAACAGGCCGATGATGAACGATCTTTTGGTGACCAGGCTCTTGGCACTGTAATTCGGCACATAATTCATTTCGGCGGCAATCCGTTCAATCTTATCCCGGGTGGCCTTCTTGATCAGCGGGTTGCCGTTTAGCGCCCTCGATACAGTAGTATGGGACACACCGGCAACACGGGCAATATCTTTGATGGTAATCATAGGTTCTCCCCGGGTACATGGAATTGTTAACGATTTCAGTTTAGTTCTCCAGCAGCGTCAAGTCAATAGTTTATTGGAATGCACACGTTAATATTTTGTGAAAAGTGAACGCAAAAACAGACCCGGATCAGGGGCCAGGGTCTGCGTTTGAAGAGGGGAGGGAGGATCACAGGCGAGCGCTGTTTCTCCTTTGATGAAGAGACCCCGAAGCCTTCTCAGGCATGGTTATGCTGGAATTTCGTAATATCGCGGGCGTAATGCGAGGTGGTGCCGTCGAATCTTTTCAGCCGGACATACTCATCAGAGAATTTGTCAACGACTCCGCTGCCTACCTGGGAGTACATTCCGTCAGGGTCAAGCTGGAGGGCGGATACGAAGGTCTGTGACAGTGCGGCTACGAAAAAATCAATGTTTTTAACAAGTGTCTGTGGCAAAAGTCCCAGTCCTTTCATCAAATAAGTTCATTGTCAGCGGAAAAAACTTAAATCTTATTGTACGACAGGCTGCCGGATTTGAACATAGGCTATACTTGGTGTATATATATCCAGCCGAAAGTTGACACAGGGATGTCCGGTTCGTATGGTATGCTCTCATTATAAGAGAATCCAATTACATCAGCAGGAGGAATTCAAGAATGGCCGAACCCCTGAAAGCAATGTACAACCAAGAATTCCTGCATAGCCTGGGAATGAAGATTAAAGCCGTCTACGGTTCGTTCGAGCTAGGCCGTTTCATGGCTGAGGCGATGAGGGAGCCGTGGGAGGAGCTGGAGCTGAAGGCGCGGATGCGGAGGATTACAGAGACACTGGGCAGCTGCCTGCCCCCGGACTATGAGGAAGCGCTGAAGATATTGTATGCGATAGATAAGGACTGTGTCGGCTTCCCGTATCTGATTTTCCCGGATTTCGTAGAGGTGTATGGCGGAGGTGAGGAGCACTGGGAGCTGTCGATGGAGGCGCTGGAGCGGTTCACCCCGAAGTCCTCGGCGGAATTTGCCGTCAGGCCGTTCCTGCTTCGTGACCCGCAGCGGATGATGGCTCAAATGCTGGTCTGGGCGGAGCATCCGGGGGAGCATGTGCGGCGGCTCGCCAGCGAGGGCAGCCGTCCCCGCCTGCCCTGGGGCCAGGCATTGCCGATGTTCAAGCGCGATCCGTCTCCGCTATTGCCGCTGCTGGAGAAGCTGAAGGATGACCCGTCACTCTATGTACGCAAAAGTGTAGCCAACAACCTGAACGATATCGCGAAGGATCACCCTGATATCGTGATAGCTACCGCCCGCCGCTGGCTGGGCAGTAATGTAAATACGAACTGGATTGTGCGGCATGGCTGCCGCTCTCTGATCCGCAAGGCGGACCCTGAGATCATGGAGCTGTTCGGATATGCCCCGGAAGAGAGCGGCACCCCGCTGGTCAGCTCGGCTGTCCTAACGGCCGAACCGGCCGAGCTGCGGATTGGGGAGCACTGTGAGCTGCAATACACTCTGACGATCCGGGAGGGCGGTCCGGTGCGCATCCGCATTGAATACGGAATCAACTTCGTCAAGGCCGGCGGCAAGACCTCGCGCAAGCTGTTTCTGTTATCCGACAAAACCGTGCCCGGCGGCACCAGACTCTCCGGTACAAGGACCCACCGCTGGGCCAACCTGACTACACGAAAGCACTATCCCGGAGAGCATACCCTTGTGCTGCTTGTGAATGGGCGGGCTGTTGCCGATACCTCACTGCTGCTTGAGCCGGAGTTATAAGGCAGAGATCTTAGAAGTATCCATACCCAAACAAAGCGGATGTTCCGGCAGCCAGTTCATGGCTTCCGGGACATCCGCTTCTCTATGGGTGCTATTATCCGCTAGGCTTGGCTCTGGCTGCTAGTCATGAATATTCCCGGCCATTTTCAGCCGTTTGGCAATCTCCTTGAATTCCTCAGCAGAGATGCCCGGTGCGAATTCTTCCTTCACTTCCGGGGCTTCGGGGATAGGGAAGCCTTTCGGTACACCCTGAATGACCTCAAGCGGAAGCCCGTCCTCCGGGTGAGTCCCCTTCCAGATCTGGTCAATGGAGCTGAAATCTTTATCACTCCACGTGTACAGCTTGGTATGGACGCCCTTTTCCTCATACTTTCTGGCTTCATTGAAAGCTTTGTTGTCCAAGGAAGGAATGGGCACCAGCTTGGTAACATTGACGCCTGTGGCAATCTCCAGCGCCTTGGCGTAAGCGACCACGTGAACACCTCCACGGACAAGCAGGAAGCCGACTACCGCCCGGGCTGCAGGGTGGTCGGTCATTTCGTAGACCTTCATTTTATGGGTTCTGGCCCCGCACTCCAGGAAGAAGTTATGAAGCAGGTCCTCCACCAGATTACCGCTGTTGAACACATTGGCTCCGGTCCATGGATTGCCCATCGAATCGAACGGCATGGCCCCCTGTGCGCCCGCCAGGAAATGATAAGACAGCCGTGCGTCTTTGACATCCGCAAGCGGTGTGGAATCCGGTTTCTTATAAGCCGTGGAACCTCTTAGACATTTGTTCACGGCGTGGGAGACCAGCTCAACATGGCCCAGCTCTTCGGCGGTAATGCTCATTACCAGGTCGTAGAAGGGCTTCAGCTTGTCCTTGGAGCGGAAGTTGAAGGACTGGTACAAGTAGTTATTGAGTGTTGACATTTCACCGAATTTGCCTCCGAGCAGCTCTTGTACGGCTGCTGCAGCATTAGGATCTGGTTTCTCGACGTCCGGGATTTCTATCATAATCTCATCCATACGTGTGAACATGGTGATCATCATCTCCTTAGCAGTAGGTGTAAGCATACTTGTCTATTTTACACCTGTTTCCAGTTTTTCAAACATCATCGCTGAGGAAGCTGGACATGCAGTTCATGATTGTTCTTCGGCTGCTGTGAGGCCATCTCCAGAACATAGCTTCTCGTTCCGCTTGCCGGGGCGTCCTGCCAGAGCCGGTAGCCTGCTGTGGCGGTCACGGCGGCATTGCCCGTACTGGCAGAGCCTGCGAAGTAATTCTCGTTCAGCCTTCCGACAACGTCAGCCATTTGCTTCAGCTCAGCCTCCGTATAACTGGCGTAAGCGGGATCTTCAGCCAGACGGGAATAACTCCGGGCCATAGACCGCTTGCGGAAATTGGCTTCACTGTAGGCCCTGAAGCCCAGCAGATTCGGATCGGTATTGCCGGTGGCTGCTGCCCATTGCTCCATCCCTAATCGCTGTGTGCTGTAATCCAGAGTCTGACGGGCGGAGGAATAGGTTAAGAGTCCATATTGATGGGGAAAAACAGATAAAGCACTGCTGGCGATGTCATAGATACGCTCCCCGTCATGGCTATATTCACTGATGTCCTGAATGTGTATATGCCCGCTGAGAACCGTCCGTACACCGCTCTGCATCAAGGCATCTGTAACCTTGGCATGGTCCTCTACAGTGAAGCCCTCCTGAATGAATTCACTGTGATTCAGCAGGCTGTGATGCATGACCGTCACGAGCTGCGCGCCTGCGGCAGCGGCCTTCGCACCGCAGGCGGCGATCCATTCCAGGGTCCGGTCACTGACCCGGCCCTCCAGCTGGGGATGGCCCAGCGCTTTATTGTCTCCGTACTGTGCAGTATCCAGCATGAGCAGCCATAGCTCCTCTGAAGGGGCAGCCAGATAGCTGAGCGAATCTTCGTCTCTCAGCAGGGCCTCATCATAACCGAAGCTGCCATAGATTTGGCGGAATGCCTTGGCGCTCACGGAATCTGTGGCGTATTGGCGCTTATCGCGGAAGCTCCGGGCCCAGGGATTCCGGATATCATGATTGCCCGGGATCACATAGATCCGGGTTCCGGTGTCTTGCTCGATGCGCTTCAGATGTCCGGCCAGCTCCTTATGGCTGGCTTCTTCCCCGTTGTTGCTGAGATCCCCGCTGATAATCACCACATCCGGCTTGCGGATTCCGATATCATAGCCCAGCGCCTCCAGCATTTCCTTGCTGTAGCCGAGCTGCTTGCCGTCACCGGCAGCCAGAAACTGCTGGAAGGCAGGTCCGAGATCCCTTAGCTCCTGCGCTAAATAATGGGTGTCACTCGTTGTCAGAATCTTCAGATCATGGCCGGACTGAATCCGGTATTGTGGCTCCGGCTCCGCTACATCCTGTCCGCCGCAGGAGGAGAGCATCAGGAGCAGAAGGGGAAGGATAGCATACTTACGGATGAATTTCATTAGGCCAGCACCTCTTTTCGCGGGCGACAACAAGAAAAAGGGGTATTCTCCCCGGCCGCTTGCCCGAAGAGGAACACCCCGCACCCTGCCGCATTATTTTTTCACTTCGGTGACGCCGGTTACCTTACCCTGGTCTGCTGCGGAATAGGTAGCCTGATATTTGTCATCGGAGAAATAGACATTACCTTCAATGGTGGCATTCACGACGGCGAAGCCGTTAGCCTCTACATAGACATCACCCACAAAGGTCCCTCCCTGAATCCGGGCATTCTCGCTACGGATCGTTAATTTGGGCGCGGTGAGCTTGAAGGAGTTCGTGATGTTGTGATCGGCATCCTGGGTATAGAGCGCGATTTTGCGGGCAGGCTCTTCCTTATGGATGAATTGTCCGTCGAGCACAAGCTCCTCGGAGAAGCTCAGGTCCTTCAGCGTAGCTGCAATCCAGGTGCCGTCCTTGCTGATCGCCTTCTTGAAGGCTTCCCCGTTATCGACTACCGAAGCTGAAGTGACTGCATCCGGGGCAGCGGTAGCCACCGTATTGCCCGTGTTCGCTGCTGTGCCCGTGTTGCCTGCATCTTTGTTTGCGTTGCCGCATCCGATAAGCAGGGTCAGGGTGAATGCCGCCAGTATTACTGCGAACTTTCTCATTGTGTTAACCTCCTTTAGGTGTGTAATGCTGATGGTATTTTCCTTGAAATTAATATAGAATGATTGGTGCGGAATTAATGTGATTTAGTTAACACTGCTACAATAATATTTACCGATCGTTCTATAAATGGTAAAATAGACCGCGAAAGGAGCATGATCATGGCGCGAAGCAAAGAGTTTGACATTGATGATGTATTGCTCAAGGCAATGACGATTTTCTGGCAGCAGGGCTATGAGAAGACCTCCATGCAGGACCTTGTAACCGGTATGGGAATTCACAAGCGAAGCATGTATGACACCTTTGGAGACAAGCATACCTTATATATAAAAGCGCTGGAGCGCTTTGCATCCCTTCAAAGCTCCCGGCTGGAGAGCCGGATCGAGGGCTTCACCTCTGCCAAGGCAGCCATCCGCCTATTATTCGAAGCCACAATTCACAGAAGTGAAGCGGAGCCGAAGGGCTGTATGCTGGTGAATACGGCAGTGGAGCTGTCCAATCATGATCCGGAAGCTGCTGAGCGGGCCAATGAGGCTTTTTTGAATACCGAGAGATTAATGGAACAGCTGATCCTGCATGGACAGGAGACCGGAGAACTCTCCTCCCGGCATGCGGCTCCCGCGCTTGCAGCTTATCTGCACAATGCCTTGGTTGGACTGCGGGTTATGGTCAAGGCAACGCAGGATACGGGCAAGCTCCAGACCATTATTGATACTACGCTGGCTGTGCTGGACTAAGCTGCCGTATTAGTATGAACGCGCCTGCCGGTAATTATCCAATATATATTCGTGCTGGCAGCAGGCGTGTAAGTGTGTTCAGGCTTCAATATGAACGCGGTATGCATTACAATAGATTTCTGGATAAGGTTACATCGGCAGGAGGGAGCAACAGGAATGGCTAAGCAGAAATACTACGTTGTATGGGAAGGCAAGCAGCCCGGAGTCTACAATACATGGGCGGAATGCCAGGCGCAGACGGATCATTATACCGGAGCGAAATATAAGTCTTATGAGAGCAAGTCGGCGGCTGAGACAGCCTTCAAGGCAGGCTGGAAGGGCAACTGGGGAACCGGTGCTGCAGCTTCAGGGGCGTCCGGCACAAGCAAATCAGGCAAGTCCTGGAGCCGGAGTGCCGGCGTGGAGACATCTGAGGAGATTGATTATGACAGTATCTCCGTGGATGTAGGCACCCGGGGGAATCCCGGACCGGTCGAATACAAAGGCGTAGATACCCAGACCGGGGATGTGATTTTCTCCTGCGGTCCGATCCGCAAAGGGACTAATAACCTTGGAGAGTTCCTGGCGATTGTGCATGCGCTGGCTCATCTTAAGCAGGAAGGCAGCAGCAAGACGGTCTATAGTGATTCTGTCAATGCAATGAAATGGGTCAAGCAGAAAAAGGTGGCCACGACCTTGCCCCGGGATGCCTCTACAGAGGAGATCTGGCAGCTGATTGACCGGGCGGAGAGCTGGCTGCGCAGCCATACTTATGACAACAAGGTGCTGAAATGGCAGACGAAGTCATGGGGCGAGATCAAGGCGGACTATGGCCGCAAATAAGTTCCTGTTATTCTGGTTAATAACAGGTAATGAAACAATACTAATAGCAGGGTAATTGGGAGGAGAACCGAATGTTTGGCAATGATTGGGATGAAGTGCTGCAGGAAGAGACGCAGAAGCCTTACTTTGAGGAATTGCGCTATGCCCTGGCACGCGAGTACAAGCAGTATACAGTCTATCCCCCGAAGGACAAGCTGTTCTCGGCGCTGAAGCTGACGCCTTACAGCAAGACCCGGGTAGTGATTCTCGGACAGGACCCCTATCACGGCGCAGGACAGGCCCATGGCCTTAGCTTCTCGGTAGAGCCGGGTGTAAGGATTCCGCCGTCGCTGCGCAATATCTACGCTGAGCTGCACAGTGATCTCGGTATAGAGGTGCCGGGCCACGGATCGCTGCTGCACTGGGCGGAAGAGGGCGTGCTGATGCTCAATGCCGTCCTGACAGTACGCGAGGGCCAGCCGAATTCGCATAAGGGGCTGGGCTGGGAGACCTTCACGGATGCTATTATGGAGAAGCTGAACGAGCGTACAGAACCGATGGTGTTCATCCTGTGGGGCAGTCATGCCCAGCTCAAGGGCGCGGTAGTTGACCGCAGCAGGCATAAGGTGATCCAGTCTCCGCATCCGAGCCCGTTCTCTGCACACCGCGGATTTCTCGGCAGCCGCCCGTTCTCTCAGGCCAACCAGTATCTGGAGCAGCATGGGCTTAAGGGCATAGACTGGTCCATACCGAAGGTATAAGTAGTTCAGGCACAGGGAAGGGCGTGGAGCCATGAAGCATTGGGTTGGCAGACCGGTCATTATGTACTGCGGCGAGCAGCCATATACGATCATGAAAGGCGTTCTGCGTAGATGGGATCTTGCAGCTTCGGTAGCCGTCATCGGGCATCAGGAGATTGCCGTCCCTTTCCGCGATATTGTGTACATCAAAGCTCTGGCTCCCAAAGAGAGGGCTTTGCCCCCGGTTCTCCATTCGGTCGGATATATCATGAGAGAACGTCTGCAGTTTGATAATGCCGTCTATTTCAAATCAGCGGTTACTGTCTGGAAAGGGGACCAGCTGGTGGCATTCAATGCGACGATCATCGCACATACCAAAGGCTCCGTGACGCTGCATGGCGGGCAGAACCTGCCTAAGGGCAACCACACTTTCGTGGTCCGCTCGCTGCGGGGCTAAACTCTGGATACATTCAAGCGTGTACATTGAAAAGCCCTCCGGCGCGGAGATCATCAGCGCCGGAGGGCTTTTTATTAAAAGATAAGAATTTATATGTTTTGGGGCCCGCAAAGTACCTGAGTTATCACCTACGCTAAAGCCCCACTTTGTGGGGTTGTTTTACTATACCTTATCGTCCTTGACGATCTCAATCTCAATCCCCGGCGGAGCACTTGGCTCGGGTACGGGTTGATCCACCCGTTCGGCGATAATGATCTCGTAAATGCGCAGGAAGATGATTTTGATAATCATATAGACCGGAAGCGCAATGAGGACGCCGATCAGTCCATAGAAGTCGCCCCCCACGAGTACAAGCAGCACTGTTGTGAGCGGGTGAACATCCAGCGACTTGCCATAGATAACCGGTGACAGCACGTTATCCTGAATCTGCTGCGCGATCAGAATGACGACCGCTGACCAGATAGCCATAGAAGGCGATTCTATGAACCCCACGATAACAACCGGAACCGCCGCCAGCAGCGAGCCCACATAGGGAATGAAATTCAGCGGGATGGAGATCACGGCGAGCAGCAGAGAATAAGGCAGGCCGATCAGCAAAAATCCGATGTATAGCAAGATGCCCAGCACCACATTAAGCAGGACACGTGTAACGATGAAGCCGCTGAGTGCAGAGTCAATATCCTTGAACATCTCCTGGCCTTCCTTGCGGTACTTTCTTGGAATCAGGCCCTGAAGAATCGGGGACAGCTTGTGCCCGTCCTTCAGCATGTAATAGAGAATGATCGGCAGGGTAGCGATAACCACGACAATACTGGAGATCACTGTGATCAGGTTGGACATCGAATTGGTCACCCAGTTAATGGCGCTGTTCACATACTCCGTCAGGCGTGTGGTCACATCCGTGTCACCCTTGAAGAAGCGGGAGAACGACGGATCATTCTGGAGCTTGTTGAACTGATTCTGAATACCCTCGACCAGATAAGGCGTATTGTCAATGAAGTTCTGGATTTGCTCGCGCAGTGTAGGCCAGACCAGCACCCAGAATAAGACGAACAGTCCGGTGAACACAAGATAAATCAGCAGGACGGACAGCCCGCGGTTAACATTTTTGGTCCCCAGATAGTTGACAATCGGCCGCAGAAGATAATACATAAAGCCCGACAGCATCATGGGTACGAGCAGCAGTTGAATGATAGATACCAGCGGTGTGAACAGAAAAATGACCTTCGAGCCCAGGTACAGAATCGTCAAAAAGGCGATAATGGCCAGGCAGGTCCGAAAATACTTGCTTTGAAGCACAGCAGCCCCCCCCTATCTCTTAAGTTATGTTTATGTATACGTATCTTTATAACCCAATTAGAAGAGATTGATTCAGGCCTGACCGGGAGCCGCCGCCACATGCGGGATTCAAGCCACAGGCAGAGTGGTAATATCGCAGTAGCAGAGTGGTAATATTGCAGCAGCATTAATAGGAGGGATGCCGCATGCCAACATTGGTATTGGGGATTTTTGGACACCGGAGTGATGCGGTGCTGGCGATCGAAGAATTGAAGAAGAATGGGATCAAGTCGAAGCATATCTCAGCAGTCACGAAGCAGAAGAACACGCTGGAGATTATCAGTAAGGATGCCGCGATTGGAGATGTGGAGACGGGGCAGGGGAATAATGGCTTGTACGGTACAGCCCGCGGGCTTGGGGTAGGCCTGGATATGGTCGCGGATTCTGCGGTCGCAGCAGGTCCGGCAGCCCGCAAGCTCGCGGGGGCGGATCTGGAGACAGACGGCCTAGCGGTCAGCCTGATCGGAATGGGGATTCCGCAAGATGACGCGGAGGCGTATGCGGAGCATGCTGATCTGGAGCATATTATTGTCATTGTCCTTCTGCCCGAAGAGGAGCTGAGGGAGAAGGTGCAGGTCATATTTGCGAAGCATGAGGTCATATCTTTGAAGTAAGTGATGGGTTCGGAAAATATAAGGGATCAACGCAGCCGGCGGGACTTTCGTCTGGCTGCTTTTTTTTTGCGGTTCTGTACGAACAGCACCGGGTCGATGCCGGCACCTACCTGTCCGCCTGTTTCCTTGGTCACCTGCTTAGCTTTTACCAGAGAGAAAAAAGCAAACAGTTCCCCGAGTACACCGAAGCCGGCGGCAATAATCGCATAATCCTCTGCACTGAGCTCCTCGGTTTCTACTGGGCCGTCACTGCCGCCCCCTCCGTGGCCGTTAATGCCGCTGCTACTGCCATTACCGCCGTTACCGCCCGCGCTGCCATATCCGTTGTTATTGTAATAGGCCATCTCCTGTTCACCCGCTTTTCCCCATATGTAATATAAATATGTCGCTCGCTGCCATTGTGAAATGGGCAATCGGGAGGTAATTTGCCGCACCGGATGATATAGTTACGAGGCTGAAATGAGCATAAATGAGCAGAGCATACGCCAATTCTTACAGCAATAGTGTATCCGGCTGGAAAGTTAGGGTTAAACTCATGATTTTATGGCGAAAAATAAGCAGAGAAAGCCTCTTTACAGTTCATGAAAACGCTGTTACAATCATAAATGAGCACAAATGATCAACATCAGTCACAAGTGATTTGAATCCAGTCATCGTATCATCTTATCTTTCAATTCAGTAGTTACTGTATATATAGGAATCCGGCAGCGGGTAGCTGCACATCCTAAGGAGTGAGCTGCATGTTTGAAGAAGAACGCAAACGGATGATTCTGCTGTTTGTCGAGAAGCATACAAGAGCTTCGGTTCAGGAGCTGGGCCAGGAGCTGTCCGTCTCTGAATCCACCATCCGCAGGGACCTCAAGGAGCTGGAGGAGGCGCGGCTGCTGAAGCGTACGCATGGCGGGGCGGTGTCCCTGCAGAGTGTGAACTTTGAAGCGGCGGTTCCTGACAAGGAAGACCGGTTCCTAGAAGAGAAGCTGCGGATTGCCGGGAAGGCTGTGGAGATGATTGAAGATGGTGATGCCATTCTCCTTGACGGAGGTACCACCACCCTGCAGATTGCCCGGGCGCTGAAATCGTTCCGCAATCTCAAGGTCATTACCAACTCAATCATGGCGCTGAACGAGCTGAAGGACTGCCGCCATATTGAGGTGTCTATTACAGGCGGGATGCTAAGGCCGGACACCATGGCTTTTGTCGGACCGATGACCGAACGCTCGCTGGATATGGTTCGGGTAGATAAGGCCTTCCTCGGCACCAACGGGCTGGATATCCGCGAAGGGATTACGACGCCGAATATGCTGGAAGCGGCCACCAAGCGCAAAATGATCGCGGTAGCGAAGCAGACGATCCTGCTGGCCGACCACAGCAAAATTGGGCAGATCTCCTTCTGTAAGGTCGCAGATCTGCAGGAGATGGACCACTGCATTTTGGATACGGGGATTCCGGATAGCTTCCGTAGGCAGCTTGAGAAGCTGGATGTGGATTATACACTGGTGTGATGGGATGGGAAGACAAACATTATAAATGAGGGATGAATGATGATCTATACGGTGACACTCAATCCTTCCGTCGATTATATCGTGGAGGTAGAAGAGCTAACACTAGGCGGACTCAACAGGATGAAGCGCGATATGAAGCTGCCTGGAGGGAAGGGAATTAACGTATCCCGTGTTCTGAAGCAGCTCGGTGTGGAGAATACGGCCACCGGATTTCTTGGCGGATTCACCGGCGGCTACATTGACACCTGGCTGGGCCAGGAAGGGATATCCGGCGACTTCGTTCATATTGCGGACGATACCCGGATCAATATTAAGCTTAAAGCAGGCCAGGAGACGGAGATTAACGGGGCCGGTCCTGTCATTACGGAGACCGAGACGGCTTCGCTGCTGCACAAGCTGGAAGCCCTGAAGCCGGGTGACATAGTGATTCTGTCAGGCAGCACGCCACCTTCGCTGGGCGGAGATTTCTACAGCAAACTGATTGCAGTAATCAAGCAGAAGGGTGCGGAGTTCGTTATTGATACGACCGGGCAGGCCTTGCAGGACGCCTTATCCCAGAGACCGCTGCTGGTCAAGCCGAATCACCATGAGCTGGCAGAGCTGTTCGGAGTTCAGATCAGCACCCGGGAGGAGATTATCACTTACGGACGCAAGCTGCTTACGGGCGGGGCCAAGCATGTACTGGTCTCCATGGCTGGCGAAGGCGCATTGTTCATTACAGGGCAAGAAGTCTACCATGCCAGCGCTCCTAAGGGCCAGGTTAGGAATTCAGTAGGTGCGGGAGATTCGATGATTGCCGGATTCGTGGGCACCTTGTCGCTGACAGGGAATGTGCTGGAAGCATTCCGTGCCGGTGTGGCATCAGGAAGTGCCACAGCGTTCTCCGATGATCTGGCAGACCGGGCATTAATTGAAGAGCTTCGTCCGCTTATTGCCATATCTCAGCTATGAATAACAGAGGTTAACAGGTTCAAGTACATTCGGGGAGTTGAGAATTGATGAAAATTACAGATTTGATGATACAGGAAACGATGATTATGGAGCTGCAGGCTACAACGAAGGAAGGAGCCATTGACGAGCTGATTGCCAGTCTCGCGGCCAGCGGACGCATCACGGATGCGAAGCTGTTCAAGGAGAAGATTCTGGAGCGTGAAGCCCAGTCCAGCACAGGCATCGGCGGAGGCATTGCTATGCCTCATGCCAAGACCAAGGCTGTCAAGGAGGCAACAGTAGTATTTGCGAAGAGCAGCGCCGGAATTGATTTTGCCTCCCTGGATGAAGCGCCGGCCCACCTATTCTTCATGATCGCGGCGCCGGACGGAGCTGGAAATATGCACCTGCGGACACTCGCTGCACTGTCCAGGTTACTCATTGAAAGCGAATTCATCGAACAAATCATGAGTGCCAAGACCCCTGCCGAGGTGTCCGCCTTATTCGATGCCAAGCAAGCGGAGGCTGAAGCCCAGGCAGAAGCGGAAGCCACAGCAGCGGCAGTGAAGGCTGCTTCTAAGGCAGCCGCACCGCAAGCTGAACCGGCACGAATCATTACCGGGAACCCGGATTCACAGAGCTTCGTTGTTGCTGTAACAGCGTGTCCTACAGGTATTGCCCATACCTACATGGCAGAGGATGCCCTCAAGAAGAAGGCTAAGGAGATGGGGGTCAATATCCGTGTCGAAACGAACGGCTCGGAGGGTGCGCAGAATGTGCTGACCGCAGACGAGATCGCCCGGGCCAGCGGGGTCATTGTTGCCGCCGACAAGAACGTGGAGATGGAGCGCTTCAGCGGCAAGCCTGTGCTTCAGCGTCCGGTTAGCGACGGTATCCGCAAGTCAGAGGAGCTGATCCGGATCGCAGTTGCAGGAGATGCACCTATCTACCGCGGCTCTGGACGCAATGAAGAAGGCTCAGCACCTGTGAAGTCCGGTTCTATTGGAAGCAAAATCTACAAAGACCTGATGAACGGCATCTCACATATGCTGCCGTTCGTAGTCGGCGGAGGCATTCTGCTGGCGATCTCCTTCCTGATTGAACAGGTGGCCAGTCCCGACAATGCGCTGGTCAAGCTGCTGCAGAGCATCGGCGGCGGTGACGGAGCCTTCCACTTCCTGATTCCGATCCTTGCCGGATTTATCGCGATGAGCATCGGTGACCGGCCTGCGCTGATGCCGGGTATGGTCGGCGGTCTGATGGCCCTTAACTCCAATTCTGGCTTCCTCGGCGGTCTGGCTGCCGGGTTCCTGGCTGGTTATGTAGTGGTAATGCTCCGCAAAGCCTTCTCTGGCCTGCCGCGCACACTGGACGGTCTGAAGCCGATTCTGCTCTATCCCGTATTCAGCTTGCTAATTACCGGCGCGGTTATGTTCTTCCTGTTCGATCCGTTATTCAGCTGGATTAACGGAGGACTGACCGATGCGCTTAACAATCTGGGTACCGGCAACAAGATTCTGCTGGGCTTGGTGCTTGGCGGGATGATGGCCATTGATATGGGCGGTCCATTCAACAAGGCAGCCTACACCTTTGCCATCGGCGTGTTTACGTCCAGCGGCAATACAAACGGAATGATGATGGCAGCAGTGATGGCCGGAGGGATGGTGCCTCCGCTGGCGATTGCCCTGGCAACCTCGTTCTTCAAAAATAAATTCACGGAGACCGAACGCAAATCCGGTGTAACCAACTATGTGCTGGGCTTGTCGTTCATCACCGAAGGGGCCATTCCGTTCGCTGCGGCTGATCCGCTGCGGGTGCTCACCTCCTGTATTCTGGGCTCTGCCGTAGCCGGCGGACTTACCCAGTTGTGGAACCTCAATGTTCCCGCACCGCATGGCGGTGTGTTCGTAGCCTTCCTCTCTAACAATGCGGCATTGTTCCTGCTGGCTGTGCTGATCGGCTCCGTGATTTCCGGGCTGACACTCGGACTGTGGAAGAAGCCGATAGAAGCGAAATAACGTATTTTGCCTATACCTGAAACCGCCTGGGAGTAGAGACCATTCTCTACCCCAGGCGGTTTCTTTACCGTTGAACTCTTGGAAAATGGCTGTTTTACGCTTGCCCCTCCATTTTAGTGTCTTATTTCGGTATAATTAAAAATATATATACAGAGAAGGCAAAGGAGAATGCGAAATGATTCTGCACAGAGGTGAGGTCTTATTCCGCCAGGGAGACGGCGGCCAGAACCTGTTCAAGGTGAAGAGCGGACTGTTCAAGGTCACGAGACTGCATGAGAACGGGAACATGGTACTGTTCAACCTGTTATATCCGGGTGAGACTGTTCCGCATCATTCCCTCATTTCGCCGAAGGAGGCGCATGGAACCGCAGTGGCGATGATGAAAAGTGAGGTCGAGCTGATTCCGGCTGCAGAATGGTACCGGGAGCTGAGGGAGAAGCCTGAGAAGGTGATGGAGATCGCCCTGTTGCTTCAGGAGAAGGTGCGGTTCATGCAGACAAGGCTCGATCATCTCACCGTTGGAACGCCGGGGGAGCGGATGGCCCTGCTGACCCGCTGGCTGACCGAATATTCTCATGGCGCACAGCTCACAGATCTGCTGACACAGGAAGAGATCGGACAATTGATCGGCGTCCGCCGCGAGACCGTCAACCGTCTGCTGCGGAATCCGGGCTGATTGCTTATTTTTAATGGAAACTGTTTAGAGTGGCCCCTCCGCGTGGTATAATCTATTCAGAACATATCAAACTAAAGAAAGGATCAGGATACCATGTGTCCCCGAAGGACGATTCCCCAAAGGACGATTTGGAAACGTTATGATCTGTCTTATACTTAGCTTCCCTGTAGAATGTGCGCGAACCGTTGTTCATTGACGAAGCCGCTTCTGCGAAGGGAAGGGAGTATTGTATGCGAAGGAGCAACACCTCCTCCGGTATAACCCCCCGTAGAGGCTGGCACGAACGTCTAGCCGCCATATACGATAAGGGGAGACCGAGTAATGAGGAAACAAGACAGTGGCATGAGTTTGCCGCTCCGGTTAGCTATTATTTTGACCGGAACACTATTGCTTGCATTTACGTATTATCACATTAATTATCAGAACCACTTGACCGAAGGCGGATTCGTAGGATTGTCGCTGCTCGGCAAGTATGTACTGGGGATTTCACCATCACTTAGCATCCTGATATTGGACATTCCGGTACTCATCATCGCAATCATTTTCAAAGGAAAATCATTCGTAGTGAACACCTTCATCTCCGTAGTGGCCTTCACGGTATTCTACGGGCTGATGGAACGCTATTCCGGCTGGGTTATTGACCTGCAGGATAACTTGCCGGTTGCGGCGCTGTTGTCCGGGGTATTGACAGGTCTGGGCGCAGGAATGGTCCTGCTGGGCGGCGGGGCGAGCGGCGGGGACGATATTTTGTCCGTGCTGATCAGTGAATGGAAAGGTATTAAGGTAGGAACCGTATTTATCCTGATGGATGTAATCGTTCTGGCTTTCTCCCTC
The DNA here is from genome assembly GCF_037975415.1 of Paenibacillus sp. FSL M7-0896. NCBI lineage: Bacteria > Bacillati > Bacillota > Bacilli > Caryophanales > Paenibacillaceae > Paenibacillus > Paenibacillus sp. FSL M7-0896. The sequence continues at coordinate 4,717,073 of NZ_CP150250.1, read as the reverse complement.
TTCTATATGCCGTTAAGAGAAACCCTGTACACTGTGATGGCTGTAGTTGTAGCCGGTTATGTAATCACTTTTACAACCTCTCTGGGCAGACGGAAGCTGGTTCAGGCACCTAAGATTCCGTCCGCACTTGCCAAGACTCAGGAAGGCACAGTGAATGTGAATAATGCAATGTGAACTCCGTGAACCACGGGGATGATAAAAGGTCAGCGGACTACCGTCCGGCTGGTCTTTTTTTTGTGGTTTTTAGAAATGAGTTCTGTCTGTTACTGCTTCACCGCCGACAGCAGCAGGAACATCGGACGCCGCGTCTCCTCCTGCCAGGCCGGATTCTTCTCCAGCATCTCAGGGGTCGGCTGCAGCTCAGATAGCTGCTTCAGGACGAAGCCGGAATCGAGCAGCGTACCTAGGTAGGTGGCGGTGGTCCGGTGGTATTTTGCAACCTCGTGTTCGAGAAAATCAGCCAGCCTTAGCCCTTCCACATGGTAGTTGTCCACGGGCCAATGCAGCTTCTCCCCGTCCGGGCTGTAATGCCAATCCTGCGCGGCGAGCGCGGTGAAGATCGGATGCTCTACAGAGAAGACGAAGGCTCCCCCGGGCTTCAGGCAATGCCGGACCTGGCGGCAGAGACTGCCGAAATCTTCAATATAGTGGATCGCCAGCGAGCTGATCACGGTATCAAATTGCTCTGCCCCGAATGCGGCATCCTCAATGGCGAGCTGGAGATACTCAATCTTCGGGTCGTCTGTCATCGTACGGGCACGCTCCAGCATATTGGCGGAGAGATCTATGCCTACGACGGAAGCCGCCCCCTGCTCCCGGGCATACCGGCAGTGCCAGCCGAACCCGCACCCCAGATCAAGCACCCGCTGGCCCGCCAGATCAGGCAGCAGAGTACGGAAGACCTCCCATTCTCCGGCAGCCTCCAGTCCGCCCGTAGAGCGGGGCATCTGGCTGTAATTCGCAAAAAAAACCGCGTCGTCATACTTATTTTGCTTCATTCATTGAACCTCCCACATCCTTTTATTACAGAAAGTATAACGCAGATGGGACGGAGGTGCAGCCTACAGAATTCATTGTTGCCCTTGGGAACGGTAGCGGATAATCAGCAGGACGACCGTTGTTACGACCGCCAGCGACAGGGAATTGGTGATCAGAAAAGCAAGTCCGACCCCCTGCGCCGCCAGATTAACCGCATAAGCCTCCATAAGAAGGATGCCCAGCAGCATCAGCAGGTAAGCTTTCAGACTGAGATCTGCAACCGAACGGGTCCTGATGATCTGCACAATCTGCGGAATCCAGCCTACAGAGAGAATAAGACCGCCAACCAGCTGCATAGCTGTGAATAACATATGCTGCACCCCGCTATTCTTAATTTCTTAATAGTATGGTGTATGCTCAGGGGGAGAGGGAGGTTCAGGCAAAAACCCGCCGCCCCTCGGGAGGGACGGCGGGTTCACCCGGCAGGCAGCTGCCCGGGTCTAGGATTGCTTCAGCTGGATAAGCTGCTCCAGCAGCAGCTGCGTGTCGTCTACAGGAAAGGCTTCCTGCAGCACTTCATGAACGGTCTGCTTCGCCCGGTCAACCTTGTCCTGCCCAATGGCAGTCAGGGACGTATAGATGCTTCTGCGGTCTGCCTCGCAGGACTTGCGCTCCAGCGCTCCGCAGCCCTTGGCTTCGAAGCGGCTGACCAGCCGGGACACAGCACTCTGGCTAAGCCCGACCATCGATTCCAGCTGCTGGAGCTTCAGCTTTTGCTCAGGGGCTTCGGACAGAAACAGCAATACATAGAATTCCTTAAGCGATAGCTCATAGTTCTCGGTCAGCTTCGCTTCAAGGACTGCGGCCACCTTCATCTGTATCAGAGAGAGCGATAACCAGCTGTTAATCAGATCATTTGAAGGGGGGTTAGTCATGTCTTCATCCTCCCGGTGTATACCTCTAATGAATAGTAGTTGTTATACAGTATACCATCACCATAGGCAAGCTGCTGACGAATTGTCCTTAACGCGGGAATCCTAATGCGTACTGCTTAGGTATATCTGCGTCTTTGCGCAGAGTCACACCGGCTTCCAGCGTCCAGTAAGGATTACGGAGCATTCCCCGGCCCACCGCTACCAAGTCAGCTTCTTCATTGCTAATGACGGCGTTGGCAAGAACCGCTTCATCCAACCGGCCAACAGCAATCACAGGCACGTTCAGCTCCTGGCGGATGGTTCTTGCCAGCGGTAACTGATAGGCTGCATGGTTGCCCGGTCCATTCTCTGCGTCAACGGCTCCTTCACCACCTGAACTGATATGGAAAATATCGGCCCCGGCTTCCTTATAGGCTCTGCTGATCTCCAGACCCTCTTGGAGGCCGTAGCCGCCTTTCACATATTCTCTGGCGGAAATCCGCATGATCAGTGGCATATCCTCAGGCATCACGCTCTTGGCGGCAGCGATAACCTCCCGGCCGAACAAGGTCAGATCTTGTCCGTATTCATCAGTCCGCTGGTTGGTCAGCGGCGAGTGGAACTGGTGAATCAGATAGCCGTGGGCGCCGTGCAGCTCAATAGTGTCGAACCCGGCCTGGACCGCACGCTCTACGCCCCGTTTGAATTTCTGTACCATGTCTTTAACTTCTTCTGTTGTCAGGGCATGAGGAGTCTTGGACTTGCCGTCAAAAGGAATTGCGGAAGAAGAGACAGGAACCTTGGCATCCTCCGCCTTGCGTCCGGCATGGGCCACCTGAATTCCGATTTTGGCTCCATGGGCATGACTGGCTTCCACAATCCGCGCCAGCGCAGGAATCTGCTCATCAGACCAGACGCCCAGATCATAATCGGTAATCCGGCCGTCCGGGTCCACATCAGCCATCTCGACAATGATCAGTCCGGTGCCGCCGACAGCGCGGCTTACATAGTGGTTGTAATGCCAGTCGTTAGCGATGCCATCCTTATTGGTAACTGAATATTGGCACATGGGCGGCATTACCACCCGGTTCTTCAGTTTTAAGCTTTTATACTCATAGGGGGTGAACAGATCTTTCGTCATGAATTTCGCTCCTTCGTTCTACATGGGATGGATAAACAATAAATGCATGCGCATGCATATAAATATATGCTGTTGGTATCTGCCTGTCAAGTCAGCGTTATGATTAAAATTTTCCATACTGCAAGCGAGCTGTAAGTTTCAGAAATAGCTGTGCGAGTTTACAATTATTATATTGAAAACAATAAAGGGGGATCGCCATGGAGCTGCTGACCATTGTCAAAGCAATCATTCTGGGAATTGTGGAAGGGCTGACCGAATTCGCTCCGGTATCCTCGACAGGCCATATGATCATCGTAGATGATATGTGGCTTAAATCGCAGGAGTTCCTGGGGAAGTACACGGCCAACTCCTTCAAGGTAGTGATTCAATTAGGCTCCATTCTTGCGGTCGTCATTATTTTCCGTAACCGGTTCATTGACCTGCTGGGCCTCGGGAAGCTCAGCCGCAAGGACTTGGCCGTAGTGCCGGAAGGGCAGCGGCAGGCTCCGGCGGAAGGGCGGCTGAAGCTGACGCATATCCTTGTCGGACTGCTACCGGCCGGAATCTTCGGATTTCTGCTGGAGGATTACATCGATGAGCATCTGTTCTCTACCTTTACTGTGCTGATTGGACTTGTGGTTGGTGCGTTATTCATGATTTGTGCCGACCGTTTTGCGCCTGCGAATGCCCGGACTGAGAGTGTGGATCAAATTACATATAGGCAGGCGCTATCAGTCGGATTGATCCAATGTATCTCCCTGTGGCCGGGCTTCTCGCGGTCCGGCTCGACGATATCCGGCGGGGTTCTGCTGGGCATGAGCCACCGTGCGGCAGCCGATTTCACCTTCATCATGGCGGTGCCAATTATGGCCGGGGCGAGCCTGATTTCACTGCTGAAGAACTGGCAGTATTTTACGCTGGATGCCTTGCCGTTCTTCATTGCCGGGTTCATCAGCGCCTTCGTATTCGCACTGGTATCGATGCGTTTCTTCCTGAAGCTGATTAACCGGATCAAGCTGTTGCCCTTCGCAATCTACCGGATTGTGCTTGCCGGTGTGGTCTATCTGATCTGGTTCTGATTTCGCCGGGTCTCAGAGTCTAAGCTGCTCCTCCTTCATGGGGGTGCAGCTTTTTTTGGCGTTTTGCTATAGGGAATCTGTATAGCCGGATTGCGTGGAATCTGTTGCAGGGCGCGGAAGGCGTGCAGTAAGATGGCATCAGATTAAGGCTTGCAGACATGAGGGCAGACAATTATACAGAGGAGTGGACACCTATGAGTAAAGGAATCAAGACAAGCAGCCTCGGTTATCCGAGAATCGGCAAGAACCGTGAATGGAAGAAATTATTGGAGGCTTATTGGGCCGGGAAAATCGATGAGCAGAGCTTCCGCTCGCAGATGGAGGATATTCAGCTTCAGCATTTGCAGACCCAGCAGCAGGCCGGAATTGATCTGATTCCGGTGGGCGATTTCACCTTCTATGACCATGTGCTGGATACCGCCGCTATGTTCGGGATCGTACCGGCGCGTTACGGATATAAGGGCGGAGAGATTCCGCTTGATCTGTATTTTGCAATGGCGCGCGGCAATGCAGAGGCCCCGGCCTGCGAGATGACGAAATGGTTCAATACGAATTACCATTACATTGTGCCTGAGATCGGCAGCCTGACTCCGGTATTGACAGCGAATAAACCGCTGGTTGCCTACCGCTTCGCCAAGGAGCGGGCAGGCATTGAGGGCAAGCCCGTTATAGTCGGACTGTATACCTTCCTGAAGTTGTCCAAGGGCTTCCCGGCAGCAGACATCGCCGCCGTTGCCGCACGCTTCCTCCCGTTGTACGTACAACTGCTGCAGGAGCTGCAGGCAGAAGGAGTGGCCTGGGTACAGATCGATGAACCGGCGATTGTTACCGGCTTAACGGCTGAGGATACCGCACTGCTCCAGAACATTTACAGTGAGATTGCTGCTGCCGTACCAGGACTGAACCTGATGCTGCAGACGTACTTCGAAGCTGCGGAGCCGCTTGAAGCATTGCTGGCGCTGCCTGTGCAGGGTCTGGGTCTTGACTTCGTCCATGACGGCGGCAAGAATCTGGAGTCGGTTGCACGCCTCGGGTGGCCGCAGGATAAGACACTCGGAGCCGGTATCCTTGACGGACGCAACATCTGGCGCGCCGATACCGATGCCAAGCTGGAGCTGGTAGCGAAGCTGCTGACCTATGTGCCTCAGGAGCAGTTAATTCTCCAGCCAGCGTCAAGTCTGTTGCATGTGCCTGTAACGGTTGAGGGCGAGGTCAAGCTGAAGGCTGCGGTCAAGAATGCCTTGGCGTTTGCCAATGAGAAGCTGGCCGAGCTGGTTCTCATTGCGGCAGCCGCGAACGAGGGAAGAGAGCGTTATGCCGCCGAGCTGGAGCGCAGCCGTGAGGTGCTGGCTGTATTCCGTGCCCTGCCGGAGCGCGGGCGTGAGGATGTAGCCGAGCAGGTGCGTGCCCTTGCCCAGCTGCCGGACCGCCGCAGCCTTCCGTTCGCCGAGCGTGTGAAGGTTCAGCAGGAGAAGTGGCGTCTGCCGCTGCTGCCGACCACGACCATCGGCAGCTTCCCGCAGACGGCTGAAGTCCGCCAGGCCCGTCTGAAATGGCGCAAGGGAGTCTGGAACCAGGAGCGTTATGACTTGTTCATCAAGCGGCAGATCGCTGAAGCGATTACGCTTCAGGAGGAGCTAGGTCTGGATGTGCTGGTACACGGAGAGTTCGAGCGTACGGATATGGTGGAATTCTTCGGGGAGAAGCTGGCCGGCTATCTGTTCACCGCAGGCGGCTGGGTTCAGTCCTACGGATCACGCTGCGTGAAGCCGCCGGTAATCTATGCCGATGTTGCTTTTATCGAGCCGATGACCGTCAAGGAGAGCGTATATGCCCAGTCACTGACGAAGCTGCCTGTTAAGGGAATGCTGACCGGACCGGTTACGATCCTGAACTGGTCCTTTGTCCGCGATGACCTCAGCCGGGAGGCGGTGGCCGGACAAATCGCCCTCGCCCTGCGTCATGAAGTATCCGCACTCGAGGAGGCTGGTATCGAGATGATCCAGGTCGATGAGCCGGCGATCCGCGAGGGCCTGCCGCTGAAGGCGAGAGATCATGAGTATTACCTCAACTGGGCGGTGAAATCCTTCCGGACCGCCACGAACCATGTCAAGGACACCACGCAGGTGCATACGCATATGTGCTACAGTGAATTTAACGACATGATTGGTTCGATCTCGGCGATGGATGCGGATGTCATCTCCATTGAGACCTCGCGCAGCCATGGTGAGCTAATCGTCAGCTTCGAGGAGCAGGAATACGACAAGGGGATTGGACTGGGTGTGTATGATATTCACAGTCCGCGCGTGCCGGTGGTAGAGGAGATGACTTCAGCCATCGAACGTGCGCTGCGCGTGCTGGATGTCCAGCAGTTCTGGATTAATCCCGACTGCGGACTGAAGACACGGGGCTGGGAAGAGACCACAGGCGCACTGCGCAACATGGTGAAGGCCGCTGTCTTGGTGAGAGAGCAGCATGGCGCAGTGACCCGTTAACAGACGGCACTGTTCCGCCTAAGTTGCTTAGATTTGCACAACAAAACCACTGCAAGCGGGAGAGTATAATCTCCGGCTTGCAGTGGTTTGTTTTTTGCAGGAAACACTTGATAATAATTCTCATTCTTGATAGAATGAGAAAAGAAAGAAGGAACCTGTGGAGGGCTCCTTCATATTCTGTAAAGATTCATTATTTGCTTTCAAAGGTTTTGCAATCTGTTTCCTCAGATTGTGTAGGCTGCTTGGAGCTGTGGTAAGCAACGAAGATGGACTCAGCGTTGCATTTGTTCTCTTCAGCCCAGTAGGTGCAAGAATTAACTGCGCACAATACGTCTTTTGCCATGAGGGTTCACCTCCTCTTGTAGTAGTAGGCATCATAAATCGGCAAGAAATGAATTAAAGCTGCCCGGGCAAGGTGGAGCTTGTCCGAATAGCGCCATAACCTTATTCAATTCAATGTGAATAGGGTTTTTGGTGTTTTTTTGCCGTTTTATCATCGTAATTGTAACAAATAAAGAGGCAATACGCAAACAGGACCCCACTCGGCTATTCATGACTGAATGGTCTTATTTGTTATTTTCCGTAAATGACTGCAACCTTCCAGCTTTTGGAACGTCAAGAGGGATAAGCGCGGAACGGACCGATACAGATAACGGCCTTTCGCCGCGGAAGCTGAAGCACCGGAAGCAGTATACAATTACACTTTGTGGAGGAATGAGCATGCGAAAATGGGGTCTGCATTACTTATTGTATCTAGTGGTTGTAGCCGTGGTTCTGACGGGATGCGGCGCGTCGAGTAACAATTCAGATTCGGCAGCGAATTCAGAAAGCACGTTCAGTAATCAAGCAGCATCAGACGGTTCAGCGGAGAGCGCGCCTGCTGCGGTGGAGGTCAAGGAGGATAGTCTAGCTAACACGGCGATGGCTGTCAATGATCAGGCTGCAGTGAAGGGCGGCGGCGGAAATTCAGCAGTCCCTGGGGCGGGGGCTGAGCAAGGGGCAGATGCTTCTGCCGGATTCACCGGCACCGATGTGGTAGCAGGGCTGAACAAGAAGCTGATCTACAAGGCGAACCTCAATATGGAGGTAACCGACTACGGGGCAGCGCAGACTGAAGTGCGGAACATGGTTACTCTGGCCGGGGGCTACATTATTGAATTCTCAGAGAATATGTCTGAATATGAACAGGGTGGAACCTTTATCCTAAAAGTGCCTGCGGCGGGCTTCTCTCCGTTCCTGAACAATCTGGAGAAGATTAAACATGAGAAGCTCCAGAGAAGCATCCAGGGGCAGGATGTGTCGGAGGAATATGTGGACCTGGAGTCACGCCTGAAGGCGAAGCAGATGATGGAGGCGCAGTATATTGATTTTATGAAAAAAGCAACCAAACCGGCCGATCTCGTCCAGTTCGCCAACCAGCTTGGGGAAATTCAGGAGCAAATCGAACAGATCAAGGGCAGAATGCGGTATATCGATCAGAACGTATCGTTCTCTACAGTGGAGCTTCGCCTCTACCAGACGGAGAAGAGTCTTACCCTTACACAGACTAATTCCGAGGGGCCGCTGGGTGAACGGGCTTCGGAAGCGCTCAAGAGCAGCATGAAGGCGTTGTCTGTGATGTTCCAGTGGCTTGTTGTTGTACTGGCGGCTGCTCTCCCCGTCCTGCTGGTAGCTGGAGTGGTGGTTGCGCTGGTGCTCTGGTTACGGAAAAGCTTCAAACGGCGGCAACCTACGCACCTTGAACAGGCACGGCTGGGCGGCAACCGTCTGCCGGGCCGGGAATCGCAGCCTCAACCAGAAGTGGCACCTGTAGTACCGGCCGCACCGGAAGAGGAGAATTCAGATAAGCAGAACAAGTAGAGCGGGCTGTACGAATAAACACAGGATCATTTATGTAAAGAATAAAGCCTCCCTACCCGTGAATCCGGGCTGGAGGCTTTATTCAAAGATAAGAATACATATACTTCGCGCTATAATTATCCTTATCTTTCTCGCTGAAACGGTACCGTCCTCTATAGGGACGGCAATGCCGTTTCCACTTGTTGTTCAGGAATTTATGATTTTCTTCTGTTGTGGATAAAGTATGTGCCCGAATGTATGTGAAAAACAGCATACATTGTGCTGATGTGCAGGCGTGTGCCCTAATGTATGCGGAAAACAGCATACATTCGCTGATACGACGGCGTGTGGCCCGAATGTATGTGGAAAACAGCATACATTGTACAGGTACGCAGGCGTGTGCCCCGAATGTATGCGAAAAACAGCACACATTGAACTGGCGCGAAGGCGTGTGGCCCGAATGTATGTGGAAAACAGCATACATTGTACAGGTACGCAGGCGTGTGGCCTGAATGTATGCGAAAAACAGCATACATTGTGCTGATGCCCAGGCGTGTGGCCCGAATGTATGCGGAAAACAGTATACATTCGAGCCACACGTAAGTTATGCAATTTATGAAGCTATAGCTTGAGGCAAGCCGGGATCTCCAGCCTTAAGCATGCTGGAAGAGCACACGGTACTCGCCATAGCCTTCCTTCTCCAGGTCCTCTTTGGGAACAAAGCGCAGAGCTGCCGAGTTGATACAGTACCGCAGTCCGTTCGCTCCGGGTCCGTCATTGAATACATGGCCCAAGTGGGAATCCGCTGTCTTGCTGCGTACCTCAGTGCGGACCATCAGGTGGCTGAGGTCGGTTTTCTCCTTGACCACATAGTCCCGGATCGGACGCGTGAAGCTCGGCCAGCCGCAGCCGGAATCGAACTTGTCCTCTGAGCTGAACAGTGGCTCCCCGGAGACAATATCCACATAGATCCCGTCTCCGTGGTGATCCCAGAATTCGTTGCGGAATGGAGATTCCGTAGCGCTGTTCTGCGTTACTTCATATTGAAGAGGAGTCAGGCGCTCCTTCAGGCTCTGCGGGTCCTCCTTATGCGTCCAGTGAGCTTCGATGAATGCTTCCCGGCCCGAACCCTTACGGTAACGCTTGTAGTGGCCTGGATTCTTGTGATGATAACCCTGATGATATTCTTCGGCTGGGTAGAAGGGCTTAGCCGGAAGAATAGGTGTCACAATGGGAGCAGAGAAGCGTCCGCTGGCCTGAAGAGCTGCCTTGGAAGCCTCTGCTTGCTCGCGCTGCTCCTCCGAATGGGTGAAGATTGCCGTTCCATAAGAAGTGCCGCGGTCATGGAATTGCCCTCCGGCATCGGTGGGGTCAATCTGCTGCCAGAACAGCTCAAGCAGCTTGCTATATGGGAAAATATCCGGATTGAACGTAATCTGCACCGCCTCAACATGTCCGGTGGTTTCCGAGCATACTTCCTCGTAGGTCGGATTCACGGTATGTCCGCCTGTATAACCGGAGATAATCTTGACAATGCCCGGAAGCTCTTCAAAAGGGGATACCATACACCAGAAGCATCCACCGGCGAAGGTGGCTTGCTCGGTCTTGACATTTATAGAATCAGCTTGAAATTCATTCATTGTTATCCCTCCATCTGTAGAATGCAATTAAATAGATCACAATTTAATTATAAATCAAATAGAGGCTTACTGCCAGCATACCGGAAATTCTTGAAGCGTCAGCGGCCCGCAGAAGGACGGCGGCGCATGGATAATCCGGCTACAGCCAGTACGGCAATATACACGATTATAGCTACAGCTGCACTTCGCGGATGCTGGAACATCTGTCCTCCGAGGAAGGCGTAGAGGGCGATGCCGGGAATTTTGCCAAGTGCGGTGGCTCCAAGATAGCTCCAGAAAGGTAGTCCGGCGGCACCGGCGTAGATATTCACAGCCATCTGCGGAATGAACGGTGCCAGGCGGGCGATCACTACAGATGCAAAAGGACGCTGCTGCACCGCAGACACAAATCTGTCCAGCGCCGAAATATTGCTTAGATAGGCCATAGATTTGCTCCGGAACATGGATGCAACGACTCCATAGACAAGAGCTGCCGCGATTGTGGTAGCACTCCAGCAGATTAACGCTCCTGCAAAGCTTCCATAGGCATACCCGAACAATCCGATAATCAGCTTGTAGGGCAGGACCGGAAATAAGGCCAGCACTGTGGCGGCGAGCATGGACAAATACAAAGGATGATCCTCTCTAAGCCAGGCCAGGAGTTCATACCTGTAGATAAACGCGAGGATTATGCACGAAACATACAGAACAACCGTTAGCCATTTTCTCATTATACTATGCCCCTTCTTCACTCCATCCATTTCATCATACTGAAAAAAAAGCAATTAAAGCAATTATTGAAGCAAAGATCATTGTTCCCGCAGCATGTCACGGTATAATACATCTATAAGGGAATTGAAATTCCCCCAACATGTAAGGGAGATGCTGTTAATGAAACTACCTGTCCGCAAAAGAGTGGCAATGATCGGCATAGGCGATATTGCTCGCAAAGTCTATTTGCCGCTGCTCTCCCGGCATGATCAGGCCGAGGTGGTGGGAGTGCTCAGCCATTCCTCTGCTACGGTCGAGCGGGCAGTCCAGGCGTATCGCCTTCAGCGGGGCACAACCGAGCTTACGGAGCTGCTGTCCTGGGATCTGGATGCTGTGTTCATACATAGTCCTACAACTACGCATTATGAGCTGGTGACCTCTTGCCTGGAGCATGGGGTGTCCGTGTATGTGGACAAGCCGCTCTCCTATGATCTGGAGGAATCCCGCCGGATGGCAGAGCTTGCTGAGAACAAGGGGCTGCTGCTGGGAGTGGGCTTCAACCGCCGCTATGCCCCGATGTATGCCGCCGCCAAATCCTGGCTGCATAAGGCCGGAGGCATCAGCCAATCCACCGCAGTCAAACACCGGACGAAGCTGCAGCAGGGCAGCAGCCATGAGACGATCCATGATGACCTGATTCATATGCTGGATCTGCTGCTCTGGCTGTCCGGCGGGGATTATGAGCTGCTGCACACCAGCCTGAGGGCGGATGCGGAGGGGCGGCTTCTGCACGCCTCGGGAATGCTGGGCTGGGAGAACGGGACCACCGGCCATTACAGCATGGTCCGGGATGCAGGGGCCGATCTGGAGAAACTGGAGCTGCACGGCCATGGCAGGTCGGTTGAGGTGACAGACATGGAACGGGTTATATTATATGAGCAGGGCTCGTTGCCGCGCACGCAGAACTTCGGCAGCTGGGATACCGTGCTGGAGCGAAGAGGCTTCAGCGGAGCGGTCAGCCATTATCTCAGTAATATAGCGACACCGGAGCAATGCGGTATTTCCGCTTCGGCCGTATTGCCGAGCCATGAATTAGCAGCAAGATTAAGCCGCTGAGCGGTCAGCATCGCAGCAGAGAGGAGAACAACATGGAGGATTATGACAACAAGTCGATGGAAGAGAGGATTATCGAGAGCTACAAGCGGGACGAGGAAATGATGATTCTCGTATTTGCCCAATGGTGTGTGAATAATAAGCTGGACCCGCATGCCCTGTATCTGCAGGCTTATCCGCAGCAGGAGGGCAATCAGGCGCTGGCCAATGCGCTGGCCCTGACGGTATCCGCGGAGGAGGCCGGCTTCATCTCCGATGATACAGTGCTGGGAGTACTCTCCCTGTACAGTAACGATGATCTCGCCTATGTAGTTACAGAGGCCATCCAGCTAAGACGCAAGGCAGAAGACACCAAGGATTGAGAGCGTAAATATAATAATAGGGGTTAATGAACTTTTTTTTGGCAAACGATGTTCATTCCAGAATAAATGTGGTAAAATTATATATACTAACTAATTGTAAGCTTCATAAGTGAGAGGTGATAACCATGGAAGAACATCAACTGACGATGTGCCCGAGATTTGAGACGGCTTTTTCGTTTCTGGGCAAGCGTTGGAACGGACTCATTATTCAGACCTTGATGAGCGGCCCCAAGCGGTTCAAGGATATTTCCGGACTGATTCCGTCAATGAGCGATAAGATGCTGTCCGAGCGCATGAAGGATCTGGAATGCGAGGGCATTCTGGTACGTCATGTGTACCCGGAGACACCGGTGCGCATTGAGTATGAATTAACAGTGAAGGGCCGTGCGCTTGAGCCGGTCATGCAGCAAATCCAGTCCTGGGCCGAGAGCTGGGTGGAGTAGCAGTACCGTAATATATTTTTGATGACAGCCTCTTGCCGGGTATCCGGGTAAGGGGCTTTTCATATGCTGTTCTGCTTGAAATATAAGAATTTATAGGTTTCACACGATAACTTATCCTTCTATTTCTCGCTGAAACGGTACCGTCCTTTATAAGGACGGTACCGTTTCCGCTTGTTTATGCAAATTTTGCCCAAATAAACCTTGCACTTAGGCCCTACCTGTGTAATATAATAGAACATACTAAATATTACGGATGTGTGGAAGCGTTAACAAAAGTAGGAAAAGCCTAGGGTTATAAGGCAGACGGATGCTTACGGGATGTGTTTTGGACGATGCTGATGGAAGGAAGCGGAGGGCTCACACAACTTTTAGGAGGCGAGGACCATGACCATCACCTTGTTTTCCCGGGAAATAACCTATGGAAAAAAGGATGTCGCCGAACTGGAGACTGCTTCGATTAAAGTACAGCTGATCTATGACAAGGTGTTGTTCATGCTTCATAGCTATCTCCCGGATTCTCTGTGGGATGCGTGGATCGGTGTGCCGTATGAGATCATTTCTTCTCTATATAAAGGGGATAATGACAGCGGGAGCGTTTTTCAGAAATGGATTCAAGGCCCGTCCGGCTGGAAATGTATCGGTTGTGAACGGCATTGCCTGGAGCCGGTAACGGCTAAGGGAGGGAGTGGCTCAAATGCTCAGCGCCGTTTTACTTTTCATAATGGAATTAGCCAGAGCATGGTACTTCAAGCTGTAATCTGGTCTATGTATGAGAACACGCGGCTGCTCCAGCCTTACTTGGGGGAGGAGGCTTTTCTGAGTGAGGAGGATATGGAGCTGATCTCTGTATATTTCGTGCCCACCTACCTTACCCCGGCACCGCTGAGCGAATTGAACAAACCGGCCAAAGAATATAAGGATAAGAACATCAGAGTGTATCAGGAATGGATCTCTGCCCCCGATCTGGTGCTGCAGTGGAACGGCGGCCTGACCGAAGGCAGATGGATGACGGGTGTATATGTGGATCATTCGCGGTTTGCCGGACTTGGCCCCTACCTGAAGGATGCGCAGGGCAAGCGGACTTACATGCAGGCGACGGTTCGATAGAAAAGGTGAAGCTCGAAAAAAGAGTTGAACTTGAAGCCAGGTCGTCGCTGCGGTGAACATTTGGACTTCCGGCCGCTATTGTGTTTGGATTTCCTGATACAAACCGCTCTTCGCGGTAGAAGTCCAAACACAAAGGCGATCGCTCCGCTCCTCCTTTATTTCTACTTCTAGTCACTCACAGCAGCACAAGCCACTCTACTCCGCCCGGTTATTCCTCCGCCGGATCAAGTACACGGTGCTTAAGATGACCAGTCCTGCTGTAACGGAAATGACCAGAATCACCTTCCCGTTCGCACCGCTGTTTGCTGCTGATTGGGCGGCTGGATTCACGAAAGTAACAATAAGGATGCAGGCTGCCACCACGATCCCCAGCAGTGCACCCAGAACGTTTTTCCCTTTTGCTCCGCCCTGTGCTCCGCCCGGTCCCACATATGCACCGCTCCAGATCAGCCGTACGAGATAGGAACCCACACCCAGCATGAAAATTGCGTAATTACTAAGCGGATATTCCAGCCACTTTATTCCGTAGTTTTGCAGCCCCATGTCTGCCAGCAATAAGAATGCCATCAAAAGAAATGCCTGATTCCCCGCCTTGTGCCGCTGCTGCAATTGTCTCTCATCCAGGTTCGTTCTGCTCATCCTTCGTTCCCTCCCAAAATAATTGATCCAGCGTCTTCCCAAGGGTTACACAAATGTCAATGCACAACCTCAGGGTGGGGTTGTAATCACCATTCTCAATCGCGATAATTGTCTGTCTTGTGACCCCCACGGCATCCGCCAGCTGCTTTTGCGACATGTCTTTTGCCGCTCTGGAGGCTTTGAGCCTCAGATTCTTCCCCATTCCCTCACCTCACGCATATTGTAAAATATATAAAACAAAATGTCTAGTATATTTTACATAAAAATATCAAAAGTTCGCGTTCATTAAAATTTGTTATATTCAGTGCGTACAATCACAAGTTCCGCCTAAGGCCAGTGATAAGGTGTAGAAGTGAAAAGAAGCACAAACCTACATCTAACCTGAGGAGGGGCCAACATGGCGTCCAATCAATTAAACGATACTACAATTCATCCCGGGTTCACCCCGGAAGCAATGGTCAGAGATATTGTCCTGCAGTTCCCCAAAGCAGCAGATTATTTCAAGGCACAACGGATCGATTTCTGCTGCGGAGGTGCCAAGCCGCTGGCTGAAGCCGCTGCCGAGAAGGGTCTTGATCCGGCAGCAATGGTGCAGGAGCTGAACAAGCTGCAAGAGCAGCACCCGGTTCTGGAAGAGGATACCGCCTGGAACGAGGCTTCTTCGGAGGAGCTGGTGGATTATATTGTGAACAAGCATCATCGTTACCTGCGTGAAGAGCTTCCGCTAATCAGTCAAAATGTAACCAAGGTGTTCCGCGTTCACGGTGAGGATTCACCGCACCTCGGAGAGATGCACCGTCTGTTCAATATGCTGCGTGAAGAGCTGCTGCAGCACACAGCGAAGGAAGAAGAGAGCGAATTCCCTAAGATGCTGGCCTACACTCAGAACCCAACCGAAGAAGGACTTGCGGAGCTGCGCGGACTGCTGCATAATTTGGAAGCTGAGCATGACGGGGCCGGAGAGATTCTGCGCGAGCTGCGCAGAGTTACTAATGATTACACGCCGCCCGCCCATGCCTGCACGACCTATCGCTTAACCTATGCCCGTCTTGAAGAACTGGAAGGCATGACCTTCGAGCATGTGCATCTGGAGAACAATATTTTGTTCCTGCGGTATCAATAGGGTTACAAAGTTCAACTAGTTAACCCAGTTAACCGGGTTAACTGGGTTAACTTTCATCAATGTATGTGGTATACTCGATTCAGAAACAGCGAACAATGCAAAGAGAGCCGTGCTACCAACACGACTCTCCGTTTGCAACAGCCGCTTTTAAGGGCGGAGGCTTGGAATATGGTTTAGCAGAAATAGACCGCTACCTTTGACCAGGGCGGTCTATTTCTTATTGAGGTAGTTCAGCAGAGCAATAATGAACATGCCGAACATGAACATCAGTGACAACGCTTGATAAACCTCCATTGGCCTCACCTCCCTTCCGGGAGATTAGCCGACCGCCCTTGTAAGCCTTATATTGCTTCTGCGATTATAGCATGAGACCTAATAATTTGGAAGATTATGCCGATGAAAAATGATTTGAGAACCCTTCCTCTATGCGTTATCCTTAAAGAGTCTGGGAAAATACATATGAAGGCGGTGCCGTGGGATGTCCACGAAATGGATGCGCTTCATGCTGTGCCTTCTCTTGCTAGCCGCGGCAAGCGGTTGTGGCTTGGGATCAGAGAATGGCGGCAGCAGTAACGGAGGCCAAGGATTAACCTTTTCAGTCAAGGTGGGTGACAGTGAAATGGCCGGAAGCTCGGCCAGATTGCTTAACGAAGCTTACGTGCCTGGGAATTCAATAATAGAGCTGTTCAGAAAGAGCGGCGTTGTTACATTTTCAGCGGATGGAACCAGTATTCTTGAGGTGAATAAGGTCTCCCTGGGTCCGGATATGAGCTGGGAGGTTCAGGTGAACGGCAAGAAGGTTCAAGAGCTGAATACGACGCTGGAACCGGGTTCGGCCATTACGATGTCAGCAGGGCCTGCCGGAACCGGAAAGATGTTTCAGCCTGTCATCATCACGGTGAACGGGGGGAGCGAGCAGCCGGAGCTGACACATTCGCATGTGCTTTCTTTTATGCAGGATATGTCCGTCAAGGGACTGCTCAAGAACAGCGGTATGGTCCGGCTTGCCGAGGATAACCGGACGGTGCTTACTGTTATGGATTATACACCGCTCAGCAGCGAGGAATGGAGACTGAAGGTCAACGATAAAGGTCTGCTCGGTAATGGAGTGGACATGAAGCTCAGTCCGCAGGACAAGCTGGAGATCTCTCTGGTACTGAAATAAGTGAATGAAGTATATGAGTGAGATCATGTACCCGATGAATGGATATCTGTGCGAAACTGCATGGGTATCCGTTTTTTTTGGACAGGAGAAGTCATCTTCACTTGTGTGAAAAAATTCACATACCGTGTGACTGTGGTCACACTTGTCATGGAATTGGGGACAGTATAATTTCTCTATCAGGTAAAGTTATTGAAGAAATCAGAGTTTCTGAAGGAGGGTCTACCAGTGGCAGCGGAAAGAGAAAAGTTAGTGCTGATTGGGAATGGCATGGCGGGAGTAGGCACTATTGAACAGATTCTGAAGCTGGGCGGCGCTTATGATATTACTGTCTTCGGCAGTGAGCCGCATCCCAACTATAACCGGATTATGTTGTCCTATGTACTTGAAGGCAGCAAAACAATTGAAGACATCATTCTCAACGATCTCGGGTGGTATGAAGATAATCATATTACACTGCATACCGGCACAACTGTTACCCGGATCGATGAACAGAACAAACTAATATTGACCGATAATGGACTGGCGGTTCCTTACGATAAAGCAATTATTGCAACAGGCTCGAATTCTTTCATTCTACCCGTACCCGGCAGCACCAAGTATGGGGTAGTCGGGTTCCGCGATATCGCGGACTGCGATGCGATGCTGGCAGCGGCGAAGCAGTACCGCACGGCGGCTGTGATCGGTGGAGGACTGCTAGGTCTTGAAGCTGCGAAAGGCCTGGTCAACCTGGGTATGGATGTTACCGTTGTGCATCTGCTGGAGGATCTGATGGAGCGCCAGCTGGACCGTACCGCTTCTTCAATGCTGCAGGCAGAGCTTACACGTCAAGGTGTGAAATTCGCCATGGGCAAGCAGACGGTAGAGCTGACAGGCGAAGAACGGGTTACCGGTCTGCGCTTCAGTGACGGCAGTGAGCTGCCGGCAGAGTTTGTAGTGATGGCTGTTGGAATCAAGCCGAATGTCCAGCTTGCGAAGGACAGCGGAATCACCGTTAACCGCGGGATCGTAGTTGACGATTATATGCAGACTTCTATGGCAGATGTGTATTCTGTCGGCGAATGTACAGAACACCGGGGAACCTGCTACGGACTCGTTGCACCGCTATTCGAGCAAGGGATGGTTCTTGCCAAGCATTTGTCTGGTGTACAGACTCCGGGCTATGAAGGCTCAGTTGTAGCAACCAAGCTCAAAATTTCCGGGGTAGATGTATTCTCCGCTGGTGAATTCACCGAAACACCGGAGCATACCGTCATTTCTGCCAAGGATGAATGGAAGCGAACCTACAAGAAGATTTTGCTTAAGGATAATGTGATTGTCGGTGCCGTCTTGTTCGGTGATGTAACGGAATCTGCCAACCTGCAGAAGCTTGTGAAAAACAGCACAGAGATGACCAATGAAATCTATGATGAAGTTATGGGCACAAGCTGCTGCGGCGGAGGCGGAGCCAAGAAAGGCATGTCCGTCGAAGCGATGGCCGATGAAGAAATCGTCTGCGGCTGCAACGGCGTAACCAAAAAAGCCATTGTAGATGCTGTTACGGAGAACGGCTTCACTACGGTGGATGAGATCAAAGCCTGCACGGGTGCAACCCGCTCATGCGGCGGCTGTAAGCCAGTGGTGGAGCAGATTCTGCAATTCGTTCTCGGAGACAACTTCCAGCAGAGCGCCAAGCAGGGGATTTGCAGCTGCACCTCGCTTAGCCGGGATGAGATCGTAGCCGAGATTACGGCTAAAGGGCTCCGGACCACCAAGGAAGTCATGCATGTCCTGGACTGGAAGCAGGCAGAAGGCTGTTCGAAATGCCGCCCTGCCGTGAACTATTATCTGGGGATGATCTACCCTGACACTCATGAGGATGAGAAAGAATCCCGGTTCGTCAATGAACGGATGAGCGCCAATATTCAGAAGGACGGAACCTATACAGTTATACCGCGGATGTATGGCGGGGTGACCACTCCTGAGGATTTGAAGCGGATTGCCGATGTGTCCCTGAAGTATGATGTGAAGGTTGTGAAGGTAACGGGCGGACAACGTCTTGACCTGATCGGTGTCAAAAAAGAAGATGTACCTAAGGTGTGGGAGGAGCTGGATATGCCGTCCGGCTATGGTTATGCGAAGTCGCTGCGTACGGTAAAAACTTGCGTGGGTTCGCAGTTCTGCCGCTTCGGCACACAGGATTCCATGGGCATGGGCGCTATGCTTGAGCGTAAATATGAGCGGCTGGATATGCCGGCCAAGTTCAAGATG
Source organism: Paenibacillus sp. FSL M7-0896 (assembly GCF_037975415.1). NCBI lineage: Bacteria > Bacillati > Bacillota > Bacilli > Caryophanales > Paenibacillaceae > Paenibacillus > Paenibacillus sp. FSL M7-0896. The sequence continues at coordinate 4,698,119 of NZ_CP150250.1, read as the reverse complement.
GCGGTTAACGGCTGTCCGCGTAACTGTGCCGAGTCCTGCACGAAGGATATCGGGATTGTCGGCAATGACGGCGGCTGGGAGGTATTCATCGGCGGCAACGGCGGGATTAAACCACGGATCGCAGATGCCTTCTGCAAGGTGAAGACCGACGAGGAACTGGTTGAGGTCTGCTCCGCTGTAATCCAGTACTACCGTGAGACCGGTAATTACCTGGAGAGAACCTCCGAATGGGTAGAGCGCATGGGTCTTGAGCATATCCAGACAGTGGTTATGGGCAATGACGACAACCGTAAAGAGCTGGCGGCACGTATTGACTTTGCACTGGCCCAGGTGAGTGATCCTTGGCGGAAAATGCTGGATGACAAAAACACCCGTACTGCGCTGTTCGAAGAGACACAGGTATAGTCTAAAGGGAGAGGGAGAGAGCATAATGGAACGGAGCAATCGGGAATATACGATAGGTGTAGTGGAAGATTTCATGCCGCAGATCGGCCGGGTAGTTCATGCAGGAGAGGTGGAATTAGCCATATTCCGCACATCGGACGGCGCAGTCTATGCGGTTCGCAACCACAGTCCCCACCCGAAGGGCGGTCCGCTCGCGGAAGGTATCGTATCAGGCTATTATTTATATGATCCGCTGCATGACTGGAAGATCGACCTTCGTACCGGAGAGGTTCAGGCACCGGACCGGGGGCAGGCAGAAGTCTATCCGGTTACAGTAGAGGGCGGAGTTGTTAAGGTCACTCTGCCTGCGGCAGTAACAACCCTAAATTAAAGGAAGAGCAGGTGCGGATATGTTTACGCAGAGCGTAGAGAATATCGTTGAGACAGCCGTAGGGAAACGCGACAAAATGAATGAGAGCTTGCCCAAATATTTTTTGGCGGCCCTCCTGGCAGGAGCATATGTGGGGATTGGTATTATTCTGATCTTCTCACTGGGGGCACCGCTGGCAGCGATTAAGTCACCGTTCCAGCCGCTGATTATGGGAGCATCCTTCGGGATTGCCTTGACCTTGGTTGTATTCGCAGGCTCAGAGCTGTTTACAGGTAATAATATGTTCTTCACAGTGAGCACGCTTGCCGGGAGAACTACAGTCTGGGACACGGTGAAGAACTGGGTCCTGGTATTCCTCGGCAATGTAGCTGGTGCAGTGGTGCTGGCGCTGCTGATTCAGGGATCGGGCCTCTTCAAGGCAGCGCCTGCCGAGCATCTGATCTTCGCAGCCGCCGCCAAAAAGATGAACCTTCCGTTCTCGGAGCTGTTCTTCCGCGGCATTCTCTGTAACTGGCTGGTCTGCCTGGCACTGTGGATGTCCTCCCGCGCCAAGAGTGAAGCGGCGAAGCTGGTCCTGATCTGGTGGTGTCTGTTCGCCTTCATCGCGAGCGGCTATGAACACAGTGTAGCGAACATGACGCTCCTGAGCGTAGCCGTGCTGCTGCCGAATCATCCAGAGACAGTGAGCATCGCCGGCTGGTTCCACAACATGATTCCTGTTACGCTTGGCAATATCATCGGCGGCGGTGTCTTTGTCGGAATGGCCTACTGGCTAATCTCGCCAGTACGGACTCCGCGTAACGTATCAGCTCCTCCTCAGACGAAGAAAGCAAGCTAGATCCAATATCAAGCTCCGCAGCTGCCACATGGCTGCGGGGCTTTTTTGCCGCTCTATCCCTGCTATAATAGGGATAATTCTTACCAGGAGGTTATTTTCATATGAATATATTGATTCTAGGTGCCACCGGCCGGGTGGGGAGCCACATTGTTACCCATGCTCTTCAGGATGGACATCATGTTACAGTACTGGTCCGTAACCCGGAGAAGGTTCAGCCTCTCCATGCCAACCTGACGATCCTCCAAGGTAATGTTCTTAATCAAGAAGATGTCGCCCGGGCAGTGCAGGAGAATGATGTAGTGATTAGTGCATTGAACACCGATGGGACAACCACGCTTACAGACAGTATGCCTTTTATCATCGGAGCCATGTATGAGGAAGGGATAGAGCGTATTATAACCGTAGGAACTGCGGGTATTCTCCAAAGTGAGCTTTCGCCTGAACTCCTGCGTTACCAATCCAGCGAATCTAAACGCAGGTCAACCCGTGCTGCAGAAGAACATGAACAAGCCTATCGCTTGTTGGAGCGATCGACTCTGAAATGGACCATTGTGTGCCCAACCGCTCTGCTGGAAGGAGAACGTATGGGGACCTATCGTGTGAGACGAGATATTTTGCCCGGAGGCGGTTCTGAAATATCTGTAGCGGATACAGCGGAATTCACTTATAGTCAAATTGATGCTGGCGATTTCATAAGATCCCGTGTCGGTATAGCTTACTGATAAAGGTGATCTATTTAGAAAATGAACGGAGGCGAGGGCTTCGATGGCAAGTTTTAACCATTTTGGCGTATATGGAATTTGTCAGCGTGACGGCAGGCTGCTGGTGATCCATAAAGGAAGAGGCCCTTATAGCGGAAGATACGATCTGCCTGGGGGAAGACTGGAGGCTGGTGAATCCCTGGTTGATGGCTTGGTCAGAGAGTTTATTGAAGAGACTGGTTATAGAGTAAAGGTACAACAAAACCTGGGCACCTACGATTTCTTTATCCGGCATAACGAAGATCACTTTACACAAATGCATCATCTGGCAGCCTTGTATCAGGTTGAAATGACCGGGGAAGAAGAGCCTGTTGCCATTTCAATGTTCGAAGAACAGGATTCCCGCGGGGCGGAATGGGTGGATATCACTAGAATAACCCTCGATTCAGCTTCTCCGTTAGCCGTACATGCTGCTAAGTTCTTTAGGGGGGAGGAGCTGCCTGTAACACCAGAATATTATGATGATTGGGAAGTAAAAGGTACATAGGATGTTCCGCCAGTGCGGTAAATTCATCGCCAGACAAGAAAAAAAGACGCCGGACAGGGCGCCTTGACCACTCTATTAAATTTATTGGGTCAGATATGTTTCAATGAGGTGAATAGAGGGTATTATTGATAGGAAATTAAATTCGGCAAATTTCATTAGGACATAATTCGCAGTGGCAGATTTCCTGAAGCATCGCCAGATCCTTGATGACGATCATGCCATTCTCATACTCCACTGCATCTTTTTTGCGCAGATCACTAAGCATCCGGTTAACGCTCTCACGGGTAGCGCCAATCATGTTGGACAGATCTGTATGCGTGATTTTTTTGTTGATCAGAATGCTGTCGCCTGTCTTCTCACCATAGGTGTTGCCAAGACGGATCAGTGTGGAGCAGAGGGCGCCCGGTTTGCCGTACATCATCAGATCGCGGAATTTCGTCTGGGTGAGACGGTGATGAATGCCCATCCATTTCATGAAGTCGATGGCGAAGTCGCAGTGCTGGCAGATCAGAATCTCCAGATCCTTCTGCTCGATTACGCCAACTTCACTCTCTTCAATGACTTCGGCAGTGAAACTATGCTTCGTGCTGAAGAACGGGTCAGCCTGACCCACCATATCGCCAGCCTGATACATATACAGAATCAGTTCCTTGCCTTCGTCTGTAGATTTGGTCAATTTCACACGTCCACGCTTGATATAAAACAGTTTATCCGAGAAATCGCCTTCCCAGAACAGGTGTGATCCTTCAGGGACTACACGTTCCTTCATGGTGACCAACAGGCGGTTAAAATTCTGCTCGGAGAAACAGTTTGTATTGCCGCGGGCTTCGATAACATTATAATGTTCCTTTATCATAATCGACATCCCCTTTATTCCCTCAGTTTTTCAGTAAATTTTAAATTAATTATACCTTGAAATTCCTCTTTATGGGTAAGTATTTTCGTATAAAAGTGTCGAATTTTTAACATTGTGATAAATTTCACTTCATTTGTGTGAGAAAGCTTATGTTTTTGGGCGTATGATAGGCTTCTTTACATGATTCAAAGGATATTATATCAGTTGCCACCTGTTCTGGATAGATGCAGAGGGGGGCGGCTTTTTTGCGTTTGTCGTCCGTATTCCATATGATCCGTACAAATGCACATAACTCGCTTACGAGCTGACCTTGGTCACGGGCGGGCTTAGCGATACTCTGGAACTAAAGTGTCCGTTGTTACCACTGTGAGCGGAGGAGCGGACCAAGCCTCACTTAGCGAAGGAGAGTTTCAATTATGGCAAAAGTAGCAGATCCCTATCTGAAGGTCGATCCCTGGGCAATTATTGAGGAAGGCTTTGATCCGGAACGCAACCGGACTTCGGAATCGATTTTTTCACTGGGCAATGAGTATATGGGGGTACGGGGGTATGCGGACGAGGGCTACAGCGGCGATTCCTTGCCGGGCAGCTATTTCAACGGGCTGAATGAGCAGATGGAGGTTGGTAATCATTATAAAGGCATTATCCGGTCGCTGCGCTACATGGTTAATGCCGTGGACTGGCTGCATACCCGGATCTCGGTGGACGGTGAAACCCTGGATCTGGCGCACTCCCGCATAGAGGCGTATACCCGCAGACTGGATTTCCAGACGGGGACCTATACACGGGAGTTCATCTGGCTGCTGGCGGACGGGAAAAAGCTGAAGCTCTGCTTCACACGCCTGGTCAGCATGACTCTGTCTCATCTGGGGCTGCAGCAAATCACCTTCACGCCGCTCAATTTCTCGGGAAAGGTGGATATTCGTACTGGCCTTGACTTCGGCATGGTTCATGAGGAACACGGCCAGAGCATGTGGAAAGAGCAGCAGCGCGGCGGGGAAGGAGCAATAACTGCCATTATGGCCCGTACGCTGACAACCGGAAATCAGCTGTTCTCGGGCTTTATCCTGAAGTCTTCACAGGCGCTGCATACGGAGCTTGTGGAAGATAACCGGTATATCGGGCGGCAATTCTCACTTATGCTGGCTGAAGGGGAGCCTGCTTCCTTCACGAAGCTTGTGGTCAATGTGACGGGAACGGATGCTGCCCCAGCTACAGACCATCTCTGGACAAAAGGCATGGAGCTTGCAGCAGCGGCGGACCGGCTGGTGGAGGAAGAGGTGCTTGCTGACCAGGCCTCCTATTGGAGCGGTATTTGGGCTACAAGCGATATCCGGATTGAGGGCGACCCGGAGAATCAGCAGGGCATCCGTTTTTGTATTTTTCAGCTGTATCAGACATATCACGGGGACCATCCCGGGTATAACATCGGTGCCAAAGGGTTAACCGGCGAAGCTTACCGGGGGCTTGCCTTCTGGGATACCGAGTCCTACTGTCTGCCGTTCTATCTGTTCAATAACCCGAAGGCGGCCCGCAGTCTGCTGGAATTCCGCTACAAGACGCTACCTCAGGCGCTCCAGCGCGCGAAGGATGTGGATTGCGCGGGCGCATTCTATCCGATTGCCACGATTGACGGGACAGAGAGCTGTGACCTGTGGCAGCATTCCAATCTGCAGCTTCATGTCGGGACAGCAGTCGCCTACGGCATCTGGCATTATGTGAAGAACACCGGCGATCTGGAATTCCTCTACAGCAAAGGCGCCGAAATGCTGATTCAGATCAGCCGTTTCTACGCATCCCGCGGCCAGTGGGGTCAACGCACCGGGGAATACGGATATTTCGGCGTGATGGGGCCGGATGAATTCCAGCTTATGGTTAACAATAACTGCTACATCAATCTGTTGGCTCAGAAGTTATTCGAATATACGCTCGAAACAGTAGCCCTCATGAAGGCGGAGGCGCCTGAAGAATATGCGGCGGTTATAGCGGTTACTGCACTCCGCGAGGAGGAATTGGCTGACTGGGACCACAAGCGTGTCCATATGAAAATCCCGTTCGATCCCGGCAGCGGCATCTACGAGGAGCATGACGGATTTTTTGATATGCCGCATATCGACATTCACTCCATTCCGGTGACTGAGTTCCCGCTGTACTCGAATTGGTCGTATGACCGTCTGTACCGTTACGATATGATCAAGCAGCCGGATGTGCTGATGTTCATGTTCCTGTACAACGGGCAGTTCTCCCGCGAGGCCAAGCTGGCGAATTATGAATATTATGAACCGAGATGTATTCACGAGTCCTCACTCTCGCCGTCGATTCACTCGATTCTGGCCAGTGAGCTGGGCAAATCTGAGGAAGCGTACCGGTTCTTCGAGTTCGCCACGCGCCTGGATCTGGACAACTATAACCGCAATACCCGGGAAGGGCTGCACACCACATCGATCGCCGCAGCGTGGATGAACATCGTCTACGGCTTCGGGGGGATGCGCTCGGATGGAGATTGTCTGTCCTTCCGGCCGGTGCTGCCGCAGAAGTGGACCGCTTACAGCTTCCAGGTGATGTGCAGGGGCGTACTGCTGGGTATTACGGTAAAGGCAGAGTCGGTTTTCTTCAGAGCAGTCAATGGCGGAAGCACAGAGGTGCTGATCTATGATCAGCGGGTGACCGTAGATGAAGCAGGAATCGAGCTTCCTCTCGCTGAAGGGATGACTGTGTAATGGACTGGACGGTAACTGAGCGCAGCTTCGAGCCTGGGCGGATTACGGCGAACGGCAACAAATTTATGACCGGCAATGGCTATATGGGCTTCCGGGGAGTCCTTGAGGAGTTCGGGAAGGAGCAGCTTGCGGCGGTTACATTGGCCGGAGTGTATGACCGGGCGGGCGACAAATGGCGTGAGCCGGTGAACGCCCCGAACGGGCTGTATACGGTAGTCAGCGCCAACGGCTGCAAGCTAAATGTGTTGGATACCGAACCATTGGCTCATACTCAGAGCCTGGACCTCCGCTCAGCTATCCACTGGCGGGAGACAACGTTCAGCATCCCGGGAGGCGGGAAGCTGACCCTGACCGCCGAGCGGTTCGTCAGCATGGATCAGCTCCATCTGCTCGCTGCCAGATGGACCCTTCACTGCACCGCCGATTGCCGGATAGAGATTACTACAGGAATCGACGGTGAGGTGTGGGATATCAACGGCCCCCATCTGCTGGAGCAACAGAGCCGCTCGGCCGGCGGGGCGCTGCTGTCAACAGCAGTTACCGGGGAGCTGGGGCTGCCGTTGGCGGTGGCGGAGCTTACAGTGTTCGGCTTGGCAGAACAGGAGAAGCGGGTAGATGCTGTTATCGAGCTGGATAGGGGAACCGCGCTGCGCCATATTTCTGTAGAAGCCAAGGCTGGTGAGTCTTATGCATGGTGCAAATATGCAGCCGTGTACACGGGCCTGGATATAGAAGGCGCTCCTGCGGAAGGCAGCCCTGATGAGCAGGCGGTGCGGGCCGTCCAGGAGGCCGCCGCTACAGGGTATCCCGGCCTGCTGGAGGCGCACCGGCGCAAGTGGGCGGAGCGATGGTCACGCAGCGATTGTGTCATTGAAGGCGATGAGGAGGCGCAGTTTGCGCTGCGGTACAGTATGTATCAGCTGCTGATCATTGCACCGACGAAGTCGGAGAAGGTCTCGATTCCGGCGCGCGGCTTGTCCGGGCAGGTCTATAAGGGGGCCGTATTCTGGGATACGGAGATGTTCATGCTGCCCTTTTTCCTGCACAGTGATCCTGGGATTGCCCGCAATCTGATGATGTACCGCATCCACACGCTGGACGGAGCACGGCGGAAGGCGGGGGAATACGGATATTTAGGCGCCTTCTACGCATGGGAGAGTCAGGACTCCGGGGACGATGCCTGCACCCTGTTCAATGTGAACGATGTATTTACCGGGCGACCCATGCGGACCTATTTCCGCGATAAGCAGATTCATATCAGTGCAGATGTCGTGCACGGACTCTGGCAATACGTGACCTTCACGGGAGATGACAGCATCCTGGCGGACGGCGGGGCGGAGGTGATCTGGGAATGTGCGCGTTTCTTCTATTCCTATGCTTATTATAATCCCGTGAAGCAGCGGTATGAGCTGCTGGATGTTACCGGACCGGATGAATATCATGAGCGGGTGAATAATAACGCATTTACGAGTGCCATGGTTCAGGAGACACTGAAGATTGCCTTGCAGACAGCAGAAAGGTTGCAGGACAAATATCCGGCTGTGTATAACGGTCTTGCTGAATCGTATGCAGACGGGCCGTTCCTGGATGAATTCACAGCAATGCTGGCACAGCTCTATGTTGCGCAGCCGGACCCGGATACGCTGGTGATTGAACAATTCGACCGTTATCTGCAACTGGAGGATGTGTCTCTGGCTGAGCTGAAGGCACGGGTCATTCACCCGAATGAGTACTGGGGCGGAGGCAACGGGCTGGCAACAACCACAAGAATCCTGAAGCAGGCCGATGTGGTGCTCATGCTTCATCTGTTCCGGGACAGATTCAGCAGGGAAGTGAAGCAGGCCAACTGGAAATTCTATGAGCCGCGAACCGAGCATGGCTCCAGCCTCAGCGCGTGTATCTATGCGCTGGCTGCAGCGCATATCGGCTTGCCGGATTGGGGATATCCGTATTTCATGCGCACTGCCACCGTAGATCTAACCGGTGAATCGAAGCAGTATGTCGGTGACCTCTATATTGGCGGGACGCATCCGGCGGCGAACGGGGGCGCGTGGATGGCTGCGGTTCTTGGCTATGCTGGCCTGAGCTTTGACGGAGAGACCGCCCGGCTCCAGCCTGCCCTGCCGCAAGGCTGGAGCGCAGTCGAGCTGCCGGTGGTCCTGCGCGGAAGCAGCTTCCGGCTGCGGATCGGCCGCGAAGAGATCACGGTTACGGCAGCGGCGGGCAACAGCGAAGCGGTAAGCTTCGCCGGGTTCGGCGGTGAGACTGTGCTGTGCCCGCCCGGTGCGATTCTGGAGTTAGCATTCCAATCCAATCAGAGAGGAGCATGACAACGATGCTGGAGCATATGAAGGGCGCTATCTTCGATCTGGATGGCGTGATTGTGGACACAGCGAAGTATCACTACCTGGCCTGGCGCTCGCTCGCCGGGGAGCTGGGCTTCCCGTTCACGGAACAGGACAATGAGCGGCTCAAGGGCGTCAGCCGGATGAGATCCCTGGATATTCTTCTTGAGATTGGCGGCCTTGAATACAGCGAAGCAGAGAAGCTGGCGATGTCGGAGAAGAAGAACCGACTCTATGTGGAATATATCTCCGGTCTGGATGAATCAGAGTTGCTGCCCGGAGTCAGAGCCTATTTGAATGCGCTCAGAGCACGCGGCGTGGGTATTGCCCTTGGCTCTGCGAGTAAGAATGCGGAATTCATACTGGATAAGCTGAATATTGCGGGGCTGTTCGACGTTGTTATTGACGGCAATAAGGTAGCCCGGGCCAAGCCGGACCCTGAGGTGTTCCAGTCTGCCTGCCGGGAGCTGGGGCTGCAGCCGCAGGACTGTGTGGTATTCGAGGATGCCGAGGCCGGAGTAGCCGCCGGCAAGGCGGCAGGAATGCAGGTGGTCGGCATCGGGAAGCCTGAAGTGCTGAAGGCAGCGGATCTGGTGATATCCGGATTGCATGAATTGTAAGGGCTTGATAGAATGGATCTTGAGGAACTTTTTTCCTCTATTATCTATTCTATTATAGAAGGAAAGCTTGAGGGATGATGATGGAAACGTTGTTGCTATGGCCTGAAGGTGCGCCTGGAGCGCTGGGAGCCAGTGAAGAGGATCAGCCTGCGATCACACCTTATTTAGTTGAAGGCAAAGGGAATGCCGCTGTTCTGGTCTGTCCGGGAGGCGGGTATGCGATGCGTGCCGACCATGAAGGCGGTCCGGTTGCGGAGTGGCTGAATACACTCGGAATCTCAGCATTCGTGCTGCGTTACCGTGTTGCGCCTTACCAATACCCAAGTGCGCTACTGGATGCGCAGCGGGCGCTGCGTACGATCCGCTTCCGCGCGGACGAATTCGGCATTGACCCGGCTCGGCTCGGCATTCTGGGCTTCTCGGCAGGCGGACATCTCGCTTCTACCGCAGGGGTATCTTATGATCTCGGTAATCCTGATCACCCGGAGCCATTGGAGCGGCTGTCCAGCCGTCCTGACCGCCTGATTCTATGCTACCCGGTCATCTCGATGACCGAAGGGGTCACACATCAAGGCTCGAAGGAGAATCTGCTGGGAGACATTCCTGATGCGGAGCTGTCGCTTAAGCTCAGCAGCGAGTTCCAGGTAACCCCGGACACGCCGCCAACGTTCCTCTGGCATACCTCTGATGATGATTATGTCCCGGTGGAGAACAGCCTGTTGTTCGCCGCAGGACTTAGCCGTCATAAGGTTCCATTCGATCTGCATATCTATGAGCATGGTGTACACGGTCTGGGCTTAGCCCCTGAAGAGCCGCACACCAAGACCTGGACGGATGCCTGTGCCTCGTGGCTGCAATTGAACGGGTATACCAGAACGTGAACTTCTGCTTCAATGTCCGTGTCCAAGGATAGGGTGATACGAGAGACTCAGGGAAGGCAGGTACATATTATGGAGCTTAGATTTTCACAAGTGAATACAGCGGAAGAAACTGCTGAGGTTGCCCGGTTGGCAGCAGAAATATGGCACGAACATTATGTTTCCATTATTACCGTCGCGCAGATTGATTACATGATTGAAAAGTTCCAATCGGTTCCCGCGATAACGGATCAAATCCATCATCAGGGCTACGAATATTACTTGATCCATAACGGCGAAGGCTCCACAGCCGGATATATGTCGGCCAGAGAAGAGGAAGGGAAGCTCTTTTTGAGCAAGTTTTATATCGGCAAGGAGTACAGGGGGCGCAGCTATGCCAGCCAAGCGTTGGCCTTCCTGGAGAAGCTGTGTCAGGACCGTAATCTGACTCATATCTGGCTGACAGTCAATCGTGATAACGAAACCAGTATTGCAGTATATAAGAAAAAAGGCTTCCGGACCCTACGGGGACAAATGGCGGATATCGGCAATGGATTTGTTATGGATGATTTTATAATGGAAAAAGAAATTCCTGTCCCCTAAGCGAGGAAGCGTGGAAAGAAACTACATATTCATGAACAAGGGTCCGGGTTCATCCTATAACCAATCGGTGACTTATTGGAAACAATATCAAAAATTTTTTTCTAAGGAAATGCAGATCGATGCGGAACATATGCCAACTGAGGAATGGATGATCTGGAAGGATGCCCATATTCATCTGGATCGTATGACGGTCCCGCAGGCGAAATTAAAGATCATATTCATTCATGGCGCTGGAGGCAATGGAAGATTGCTCGCTCCTTATGCGCGGATGCTGCAAACCTACGGTTACGAAGTAGTGTCACCGGATTTGCCGCCTTATGGTTTAAGCTACACCCATTCAGTGAACTCAGTGGATTATCAGCTGTGGATTGACATACTGGTTGAACTGATCGAACAGGAGCTGAGCCGGGACGGCAAGCCTGTTATTTTGCTGGGCTCCAGTATTGGAGGCATGTTAGCTTATCATACTGCTGTACAAAGTAAGCGGGTCAAAGGGTTAATAGCAACGACATTTGTAGATACGAGTGATTCGAAGGTTCGTGATCAGCTAGCTCCTAACAAACTCATTAGCCGGTTAGGCGGATGGTGTATGAATCAATTCCCTGCCCTAACAGATACCCTGCAGATCTCTGTGAATAAAGTATCCCGGATGAAATGGATCACGAACAACGCTGAACTGACCAGACTCATTATGAATGATCCTCATGCGGCAGGAACAAAAATCCCTTTACGCTTATTAAGAACCTTTCTAAATATGAAACCGGTCCTGAAACCTCAGCATTTTGACCTTTGTCCGGTATTACTTGTTCATCCTCAATTAGACCCTATGACTCCTTACCGCTTCAGCAGACCATTTTATGACCATCTTAAAAGCAGAAAAGAATCTGTGATTTTAGAGGGTGCAGGTCATTTTCCGATTGAACAACAGGGGCTGGAGCAGATGATTGCTGCTGTGCTTGCTTTTTTGAGAACAGTAGAGGAAGAATTACAGCTAGCATAAGCCGTCCGGCTCAATGTGCTCAGGATGAAGCACTATAAAACCAGTCCAACGCGGGATGTTCGTGTGAGGGCTGGTTTTTACTTGGGTAAGAAACTCCATACAAATGGACATAAAGAACTTTGAAATAAACCTGTGTAAGCGCTTATACGTTTGTTATATTATTAAAACTGGAGGTGAATCCAGATGTTGTCCATGCTTGTGAAACCCATTGTCAGGCTCAGTGTTAAGCAGCAGTTGATTCTGCTGTTCCTGATTATGATTACGCCTATTCTGATTCTGAACAGCTACGGCAACTACAAGGCAGAGGAGATTCTGAAGCACCATGTGACCAATGCCTATGTGGAGCTGAACAAGCAGAATTTCGCCATTATTAACAGAGACATCGATACAGTGAACAAAATAACGACCACCGTCATCCAGAATCCGGTCCTGCAGCAGCTCAATATGAGCGGGAATGATACGGTGCTGGAGCGTGTGGAACGTTATGAGACCATCGAGAAGCTGCTCGGCAGCTATTCGCAGGGAGCGGAGCGGGGGGACGGCATTTACTACTCGCTGTACGTATATGATCCAGATAACTACTACTTTTTCGCTCCCAATTTTCCGCAGGTGAAGAAGGCGGGGGTTTATTTTTTCTCCAAGGAGGAACGGCCGTACTGGTTCGAACAGGTGGTGCAGCAGAAAGGCCGCGGTACCCTGATGTTCACCGAGAAGCTGAGTCCGCAGGCCGAAGATCTGAAGACGCTTACGTATGTCAGGGCTGTCAATAATATTTACCGCGGGGAAGGAACGCTCGGCGTGCTGGTGGTGACCAAGATGGAATCAAAGATCGGTGAATCGCTAAGGTCCATCTCACTGCCGGACGGGGAAATCTATCTGACGGACATGAGCAACCGTGTGCTGGCCTCCACCACGAATTCAACCGGAGAGGTGATCGTTCTGCCGGACGGCTCGGAGGCGGGAGATCCGGAGGGAACCGAGGATATTATCACCGATGACTTCATCTATGTGGTGAACAACAATCATGCCTTTGAGCAAAAGCTGGTCTACAAGGTACCCGTCAAATCCCTGCTCCAGCAGCAAAACGAAATGAAACGCGTCATTCAATACATAACAGTGGCCTATGCGCTGTTCGGACTGATCATCATTACCTACTTCTGGCGTTCGCTGATGACCCCTTTGCAGAAGCTGGCTTTTTTTGTGCGCAAGTATGAGCCGGGCAACCGTGTGCCCGAGACTCCCCGCAGAGGAAGCAACGATGAGGTCAGTGTTCTAATTAACGCCACGTATGATATGGCCCGCAGGCTCAACAGCCTGATTATGTACAAATACCAGATGGAGCTGAAGCAGAAGGAATCGCAGCTGCAGCTGCTCTATCAGCAGATCAACCCGCATCTACTGTACAACACCCTGGAGAGTATATATTGGAAAAGCTCGCTCGAAGGCAACGTGGAATCCGCGGAAATGATCAAGGAATTATCCAAGCTGATGAAGATCAGCTTAAGCCGGGGCCGGGAGCTGATCACGCTCGAAGAGGAGCTTGAACATGCCGGTGCCTACATCAAGCTCCAGCAGCACCGGCATGATTATGTGTTCGCCGTTATCTGGAATATTGCTCCCGGGACCACCAGGAATCTGATTCCCAAGATCACCCTTCAGCCCCTGATCGAGAATGCCATTATCCACGGGGTTAAGCATATGGAAGAGGACGGTGAAATCATCATTACCTCTATGCTGGAGGATGGCCGGATTCGGATTACCATTGAGGATAACGGCTATAAGCAGGTCGATTATAAGGCTATCGAGCAGATTCTCAATGACGACAGCCTGAACCCGGTGAACGGCTACGGTATCCGCAATATCCATCAGCGTGTGCAACTGCACTTCGGCGGGGATTACGGGATCAGCTATGGACCGCGCGAGTGCGGAGGCACGATAGTAAGTGTGATCCTTCCGAAGTCAGAGACTATAGAGTAGAGGAGAGAATACGGTGTTCAATATACTGGTTGTTGATGATGAGCCGCTCATTTGCAAAGGACTGAGCAGTCTGCTGGCTGCTTCCGGGCTGGATATTGACCATATCTATACGGCAGGCAGCGGGTATGAGGCACTGGATTGTATCCGTATGGAGGAGATTGATCTACTTGTGACCGATATCCAGATGGGGGCTATGAGCGGGATCGAACTGATGCAGCATGCCAAAATGACCAGGCCCTGGATGCAGACGATCGTTATCTCTGCGCATGAGACCTTTCAGTATGCCCAGATGGCCGTCCGGCTGGGGGCGAGAGACTATCTGATCAAGCCGCTGAACAGTGAGCAGTTCCTGGATTCGGTACGCAGTGTCGTTCTGAAGATGAATAGACCGTCGCCGGAGCTGGCCACTTATATGGATGGGAATGCAGACCGCTTCCGCCTGGAGGAGCCGCTTCCCGAGTACAGCGAGCTGCTGAACAGTCTGCTTACGGAGACTGCGGCGGTGCTGGGGGCAGAGGAGAAGCGGCGCAAGCTGGATGAGCTGAGGCTGCAGGGGCCGTTTTTTGCGGTGATCAAAATCAAGCTTCCCCTGCCGCAAGACCGGCCGGAGCAGAGGTACACTACCCACGATCATAGCCTGCTGCGTTACGCTGCCTTGAATATTGCCAAGGAGCTGCTCGACCAGGAATGGAATTCTACCGCGTTCTATTCGCCGGACGGGGAGATTACCGTGTTGATTCAGTGGGATGAGCAGAGCTACGAGGAGCCATCCACCGGCCAGCTGAGCCGCCTGGAGGTGCTGGGCCGCAGCCTCCATTACAATATTAACCGCTATTTGCAGCTCCGGGCTGTCATCGGCATCAGCCAGATTCTGAAGGGGCTGAGCTTCATGGATGTGCTGAACCGGCAGGCCTCGAAGGCGATCCTCTGGAACAACGAGCATGCCGATCATTATGTGTTCTATTATGGGGATTTCAACTGGAACAACTATGCTGCTGATCCGTCACCCGAGGAGCTGCATACGCATAGCAATCTGATCGTGCAGAAGGCGAAGGAATACATTGACGGGAATTACGCCCAGAAGGGTCTGACGATCCATGAAGTAGCGAAGAAGAATCATGTCAGCCCTAATTACCTGAGCTATCTGTTCAAGAAGAATACAGGCTATAACCTCTGGGAATATGTCATTAAGCTGCGGATGGAGGACAGCCGGGAGATGATTCTGAACACCGATCTGCGCCGGTATGAGATTGCGGAGCGGGTGGGGTACGAGTCGCCGGAGCATTTTAGCAAAATTTTCAAAAAATACTTTGGGCTCAGCCCCAGCGAACTGAAGAAGTAAGAACGCTTACGATTGCCATAGATATAGACATGTTAAGTCTCTCCCTCATTTCCTACAATGAAGACAGGAGGCGCTTTCCCATAAAGTGCTGAAAGACGACAGGAATGAGGGAGCCGGAATGAATCAGTCTGCTGCGTTACATGATCACCTTCCAGCGGAGCTGGAGAGCAAGCCGTACAAGCAGAACCGCTGGAAAAAGAATTATTGGGGCGTGATGTTTCTTGTCCCCGCATTGATTATCTTCATTATGTTTATGTGGGTGCCTATCTTCAAAGGGTTCCTGTACAGCTTCTACACCGTTGATTTCGTCAAAGGGAATACCTTCGTCGGCCTGGACAATTATGCCAGGGCACTTACTGACCCCGATGTACTGATTGCTGTCAAAAACACCTTATACTATATGCTGCTCTGCCTGGTGATCGGCTTCTGGGTTCCGATTGCCTTTGCCATTGCCATCTCCGAGCTGCGGAAATTCGGCGGATTCGTGCGCGTTGCTGCGTATTTGCCATATGTCATGCCTGCTGTAGTCCTATACGGGCTGTGGCGTTGGCTGTATGATCCCGTTGGACCGATAAATGCGGTAATCGGCAGCACCGGAGCGGAGCAGATCGCCTTCCTGACCGATACCCGGTGGTCGATGATCTCGCTGGTCTTCATGGAGACCTGGCAGCAGTTCGGCTCGGGGATGCTGATCTATCTTGCTGCGGTGCTTAGTATTCCCCGGGACTGGTATGAAGCCGCCGAGATTGACGGAGCCGGAGTCTGGGCCCGTATCCGCCACATCACACTGCCTTCGCTGCGCAATCTGATTCTGCTGATGCTGATTCTTCAGGTGATTGCCACCTCTCAGGGCTACCAGTCACAGCTGGCCTTGCTGGACGGGGGGCCGAACAATGCTACCCTGACGTATGCGCTGCTTATTGTGAAGTATGCTTTTACCAGACTGGATTATGGTACGGCGACTGCGCTGGGGATGCTGATGTTTGTTGTTCTGGGCGGTTTGGGCATTCTTCAGTTCAAGCTTAACAAGGAGGACAACTAGGATGAAGAGCGCAGACAGAGGTATTCTCTCGGAGCATGACCTGAAAAAGACCAGCAACAGGGTGGTCTACGGAATTATGGTGCTGTTCATTGTCCTGATGATATTCAGCATGCTGTATCCCATCCTCATGACGATGTTCAACGGGCTAAAGTCGAATATCGAGGTCAATTCCTTTCCGCCGCATTTTTTTCCGCAGGAATGGCATTTCGGTAATCTGAAGGATGCGCTGGATTATATCGATCTGGCTATGTTTCTGCGGAACACCCTGTATATTTTTGCAGGGAATATGGTCGCCACGCTAATTGTACTGGGACTCGCGTCCTTCAGTATCTCACGGATGAATGTGCCTTACCGCAAGGCCTTCTATTTCTTCTTCCTGATGACACTGTTCATTCCGGCTACGAGCTATATGATTCCGAACTTTGTCAATCTGAAGGAGCTGGGCCTGCTCAATCAATATGCGGCCTTCTGGCTGCCGGCAGGCGCGAACACGTTCTTCTTCCTGCTGCTTAAGAATTTCTTCGACGGGATTCATCCTGAGATTCTGGAAGCCGCGCGGATGGACGGGGCCTCGGAGCCGAGAAGCTTCTTCACCATCGCGGTGCCGCTGTCGATTCCTATTTTTGCAACACTGGCGATCTTCATCTTCTCCACAGCCTGGAATGACTGGTTCTGGCCGTCGCTGGTCATGCACAGTGAGGAGAAGTATACGCTCGCTACCGCTATCTATAAGTACGTTATCAATGTAAAAGCGCTGAATACGAACATCAAATTCGCAATTCTGTTCATTGTCTCTCTGCCGCCGATCCTGGTATTCCTGGTCTTCCAGAAGTTCATTATGCGCGGAGTTTCATTGTCTGCGGTCAAAGGCTGAGCAGGAAGGATGAGGTCCGGTAGAGATCGTACTCCTGCACATGAAGGGAATATAAATACACCTCGTTTGTAAACGGTTTCTCTTTTAAGATGAATTTGTAAGCTCATTATGATATGGAAAAGGGGAGTTACCATGCGTAAAGTTTCCAGCGTATTCGCCTGTCTCCTGGTCACGGGGACCTTATTGTCTGCTTGCGGCGGCAATAATAACGGCAACAAGCCGGCGGCTGACGGGGGAGAAGCGACACCTGCACCAGCAGCGACCCAGGCGGCGGAAGAGTCAGCCACTCCGTCTGCAGCACCGGCTGACGATATCACCCAGAAAAAGGTGACAATCAAAATCCACTATCCTACGCCGGACCTGACCGAGGTGAGAGCGCAGGAGGATGACAAAATCAAGCGGTTCCAGGAAGTCTATCCGAACGTGGAGATCGTCAAGGACGACTGGCAGTATAATGTAAGCGAGATCGGGGTGAAGATGGCAGCGAATGAAGCGCCGACCTTCTTCAACACGTATGCCACCGAAGCTAAATTCCTGATTGAGAAGGGCTGGGTAGCCGACATCACCGATCTGTGGAATAACTATGAGTTCAAGGATCAGATCAATCCTGTGCTGCAGAACCAGTTCATCATTGACGGCAAGGTGTATGGGGTTACACAAAAGGGTTACGTCACTACAACAATGATCAACAAGAAGATGCTGGATGACAAAGGTGTAGCCGTACCTCCAATGGATTGGACCTGGGACGACATGCTGAACACAGCCAAAGGAGTGGCTGATCCCAAGAAAGGTATCTCCGGGATTGCCCCGATGGGCAAAGGCAACGAAGCCGGCTGGAACTGGACCAACTTCCTGTTCGAAGCAGGCGGGGAGATTCAGAAGATTGAGGGCGGAAAGGTGGTGGCCACCTTCAATTCCGAAGCTGGTGTTAAAGCGCTGGACTTCTATAAAAAGCTGAGATGGGAAGCCAAAGCGGTTCCCCAGGATTGGGCGCTCGGCTGGGGCGATGCTGTAGGTGCCTTCCAGCAGGGCCGTACCGCGATGGTAATGGCCGGCTCCGATGGCGTCATTGAACAGGCGCTCAATCAGGGAGGCTTCAAACCGGAGGATGTGCTGACCTATCCAATGCCTGCGGCTGAGAAGGGCGGCAAGCATACCGGTGTTCTCGGCGGCGACTATCTGGTCATCAACCCTAATGCCAGCAAGGATGAGCAGGAGATGGCCTTCCGTTATATTACCTTCGACTATTTCTCGGATAAAGGCCTGGATGCGCTCGATGCCATTCTGCAGCAGCGCAAGGCGGACGGCAAATACTTCATTCCGCCGCTTCTGGATTACTATGCTGCCGATTCCGACTTCGGCAAGAAGACCAAAGCAGTGTATGACAAATACTCTGATATTGTATATCAATACAATACAGATATTATGGCTCTGCTCGACGGCAAGCCTGAGGCGCAGTACAATACCCAGGACTACTATGCAACCATGTCCAATGTCATTCAGGAGCTGTTCGCCAAGGAAGGCACGGACTCGAAGGCCCAGCTTGATGCAGCAGCCGCAACCGTACAGAAGAAATTTTTCGATACCATTAAGGTGGAGTAGCCTGGGATGTCTCTTTCTAGACTTAGGGGAAGAGATGAATAAGGGGGGCAGCAGAGATGCTGTCTCTTTTTTTTCCTTTCAGGAAATTATGCCAATAACATTTTAAGAGGAATCCTGCCAAAAGTGCAACATTACTGCCCCAAAGAAGCGTTCTATGCTGAAATCCTGCACGAACTGCAACAAATTCAGCGCTAACGTGCTCTAAACACCGAAATTTGTGCAAATAATGCAACATTGTACTTGCAACCCGTAAAAGTTATAGAGAAATCCTGCAAAAACTGCAACATTACCATTACTGCTCCTTAAAAGCGGCGGGTGAGAGAGGCATTAGCATCGTTCACCCGCAGGGTAATTTACCGTCCTTTAAAAGGACGGCAAAGCCGTTTCCACTTGGCAGAGATTTATATTTATATTCACCGTCAGAGTGAGTCTGTAGAAGAGCGACGGATGAACCGAAGTGGAGGCTTGGCATTCATGAGCAAAATTCCCGAAGCCCAACCGGCATTGCAAGGCAAGATGGGCCATCAACGCTGCAGACTATCGTATTGCGTTCGCAGAATAGACAAATATTAATTAAATATTACATATAATGTGGAAAAAATACCGGTAAATGATCGAATGAAAGCGCTTTGAAAACAACTCAAAAAAAACTTTAAACTTTGTGAAAGATTTCACTATACAAGGTGAAAAGGATGTGCTAAGATAAATGTATAGAAAGAAACAACCTAAAAATTGACAGGAGGACGAGGGAGATGGCAGTTAAAAACGAAGTCGCCGCCCAAGTGAAACAAACCACCGCTGAAGAGTATATTCAGGTTTTGGTGGATAAAGCAAAGAAAGCCCACGAAGCGTTCATGGGCCTGGATCAAGAGCAGACAAACACAATCGTTCATGCAATGGCGCTGGCCGGACTCGACAAGCATATGTACCTGGCAAAACTGGCTGTTGAAGAAACAGGACGCGGAGTATACGAAGACAAAATTACAAAGAACATCTTCTCCACTGAATATATCTGGCACGGTATTAAGTACGACAAGACTGTAGGCGTTATTGAGGATAACGCTTATGACAGCTTCCAGAAGATTGCTGAACCAGTCGGAATCATTATGGGTATCACACCGGTAACCAATCCAACATCCACCACGATGTTTAAAGCTTTGATTTCCGCTAAGACACGTAACCCTATTATATTCGGTTTCCACCCGTCAGCGCAAGAGTGCAGTGCGGCAGCAGCCAAAATTCTGCATGATGCAGGCGTAGCAGCAGGCGCACCTGAGAACTTCATCCAATGGATTGAGCTTCCTACGATGGACAAAACAAACGCACTGATGAACAATCCGGATGTTGCACTGATTCTGGCAACCGGCGGATCGGCAATGGTCAAGGCAGCTTACAGCTGCGGCAAACCGGCACTCGGCGTAGGTCCTGGTAACGTGCCTGCCTTCATTGAGAAGAGTGCTGATATTGATCAGGCTGTAACAGACCTTATCCTGTCGAAGACTTTTGATAATGGTATGATCTGTGCTTCCGAGCAGGCAGTTATCATTGAAGAAGCCATCTTCGATCAAGTGAAAAAGAAAATGATTGCAAACGGCTGTTACTTTGTGAACAAAGAAGAAGCAGCTAAGCTGACCAGTGGCGCAATGAACGTAGAGAAATGCGCAGTTAACCCGGCTATCGTTGGCCAATCCGCTGTGAAGATCGCTGAAATGTGCGGCATTCAGGTTCCTGCCGGAACGAAGATCCTGGTAGCTGAGCTTGAAGGTGTAGGTACTAAATATCCATTGTCCGCTGAGAAGCTGAGCCCGGTTCTGGCTTGCTACAAAGTGAAGAATGCTGACCAGGGTATCGAACGCGCAGCTCAAATCGTTGAATTTGGCGGCATGGGCCACAGCTCGGCTATCCATTCCAACAACGAAGAAGTAATCATGAAGTTCTCCAACCGTCTGCAGACCGGACGTATTCTCGTCAACTCGCCATCGACTCACGGCGCAATCGGCGACATTTACAACACTAATATCCCTTCATTGACACTGGGCTGCGGATCTTACGGACGCAACTCGGTATCGCAGAACGTCACTGCAATCAATCTGATCAACGTGAAAAGGGTGAATCGTCGTACCGTGAATATGCAATGGTTTAAAGTACCTGACAAGATTTACTTCGAAAAGGGAGCCACTCAGTACCTGGCCAAAATGCCTGATATCACACGCGTTGCTATCATCACTGACCCTGTAATGGTTAAACTGGGATATGTTGAAAGAGTTGAGCACTATCTGCGTCAGCGCCAGACTCCTGTAGCGATCGAAGTGTTCTCGGAAGTTGAACCGGATCCATCGACTACTACTGTAGAAAAAGGTACAGCTATGATGAACAGATTCCAGCCGGACTGCATCATCGCACTCGGCGGTGGTTCCCCAATGGATGCTGCCAAGGGCATGTGGCTGTTCTACGAACATCCGGATGCAGACTTCAACGGCCTGAAACAGAAGTTCATGGATATCCGCAAACGGGTATACAAATTCCCTAAGCTCGGCAACAAAGCGAAATTCGTTGCCATTCCAACCACTTCGGGTACAGGTTCTGAAGTAACATCGTTCGCAGTTATCACAGACAAGACAACAGGCAATAATACCAAGTATCCGCTCGCTGACTATGAGCTGACTCCAGACGTAGCAATTATTGACCCTGAGTTTGTCTACAGCTTGCCTAAGACTGCAGTTGCCGATACAGGAATGGACGTATTGACACATGCTATCGAAGCTTATGTATCTGTAATGGCCAGTGACTATACCGATGGTCTGGCAATCAAAGCCATCCAACTGGTGTTCCAGTGGCTGGAGAAATCCGCACTGCAAGGTGACAAGCTGGCCCGTGAGAAAATGCACAATGCTTCGACGCTTGCCGGTATGGCCTTTGCCAACGCATTCCTGGGGATTAACCACAGCTTGGCACACAAATGGGGCGGACAGTATCACACCGCACACGGCCGTACCAATGCGATCCTGATGCCGCATGTTATCCGTTACAATGCCAAGAAACCTACGAAGTTCGCTTCGTTCCCTAAATATTCGCACTTTGTAGCTGACGAACGGTACGCAGAAATCGCCCGTATTCTGGGATTGCCTGCACGCACTACCGAAGAAGGCGTAACGAGCCTGATCAATGCAATCCGCGACATGAACAAAAAACTTGGTATCGAAGAATCCTTCTCGGCTCTTGGTTTCGATCCTAAGGACTTCGAATCCCGTGTTGACTATCTGGCTGACCGTGCATTTGAAGACCAATGTACTACTGCCAATCCTAAAATGCCGCTGGTATCCGAGCTTGCTGATGTATACCGCAACGCATTCTACGGCAAATTCGATAACTAATTAACGGTTGCCTGGCAAAGAATAAGGTTAAAGGTTAATATGGGACTGGATGGAAGTGACAAATATCACCGAAAGAGTGATATTTGTCACAGTCCTTTTTCAGAAAATAAACTAAAATGTTTATATAGACAACGATCCCCGTTATGAAGATGTGATTGTGAATTTTATAACAACTATTAGCCTCGGGATCACGAGACACGGGATTAACCTTCAAGCCCGCGATCTCTACAAATATAATAAATATAAATGGAGGGATTTAGCATGTCGGTGATTGAAAAAGAAGTATTAGAAGCAAAATCGGGTTGGAGAAATTTCACAAAAGGTGTCTGGGCCAAGAAAGTTGACGTTAACAACTTTATTGCAAAGAACATCAAGCCTTATGAAGGAACTGAAGATTTCCTGGTTGGACCTACCAGCAATACAACTGAACTGTGGAAGATTATCTCCCAGCTGAGCAAGGAAGAAAGAGAAAGAGGCGGCGTATGGGACGTTTCCCTCGATACTGTCTCCACCATCACTTCCCACGCTCCTGGCTACATTGACAAGGATAAGGAACAGATTGTCGGCGTTCAGACTGACGCGCCTTTCAGACGTTCCATTCAGCCGTTCGGCGGTATCAAGATGATGATCGATGCTACTAAGGCTTATGGCTTCGAGCTTCCGCAGAATATCGTTGACATGTTCACGAACATCCGCAAAACGCATAATCAAGGCGTATTTGATGCATATACACCAGATATGAGAGCTGTGCGTAAATCCGGCGTAATCACAGGCCTTCCTGATGCTTATGGCCGCGGACGTATCATCGGCGACTATCGCCGTATTGCTCTGTATGGTATTGATTTCCTGATTAAAGACAAGAAGCAGCAACTGGCTGAGCTTGAAGTTGACTCCATGACAGAAGATGTTATCCGTCTGCGTGAAGAGCTGTCCGAGCAAATGCGTGCTCTTGGCGAACTGAAACAAATGGCTGCAGCTCATGGTATGGACATCTCCAAACCGGCTACGAACTTCAAAGAAGCTACACAATGGGTATACTTCGGTTATCTGGCAGCTGTTAAAGAACAGAATGGTGCGGCAATGTCCCTTGGACGCGTATCTTCCTTCCTTGATATCTATGTTCAACGCGACGTTGAAGAAGGTACTCTGACTGAAGAGCAAGCTCAAGAAATCGTTGACCATTTCGTAATGAAGCTGCGTATCGTGAAATTCCTGCGTACGCCTGACTATAACGACCTGTTCTCCGGCGACCCAACTTGGGTTACAGAATCCATCGGTGGTATGGCTGAAGACGGCACAACCCGCGTAACCAAGAACAGCTTCCGCTTCCTGCATACCCTGTACAATCTGGGACCTGCTCCAGAACCAAACCTGACTGTACTGTGGTCTGAGAAGCTTCCTGAAGGCTTCAAAAAATATTGTGCCAAAGTATCTATTGAGACCAGCGCTATCCAATATGAGAACGATGATGTAATGCGTCCATACTGGGGTGAAGATTATGCGATTGCCTGCTGCGTATCCCCAATGCGTATCGGTAAGCAAATGCAGTTCTTCGGTGCCCGTGCCAACCTGGCTAAGGCTCTGCTGTATGCGATCAATGGCGGTAAAGATGAGAAATCCGGTGCACAGGTAGGTCCTGAATATCCTGCGATCACTTCTGAATACCTGGATTATGATGAAGTAATGAAACGCTTCAAACCAATGATGGAATGGCTGGCTAAGACTTATGTCAATACGCTGAACATCATTCACTATATGCATGACAAATATTCCTACGAACGTATCGAAATGGCGCTGCATGACCGCGACATTCTGCGTACTATGGCTTGCGGTATTGCCGGACTGTCCGTTGCTGCTGACTCCCTGAGCGCAATCAAATACGCTAAGGTTAAGCCAATCCGCAACGAAGAAGGCATTGCTATCGACTTTGAAACTGAGGGTGAATTCCCTTGCTACGGTAACAACGACGACGCTGTTGACGGCATTGCTGTTGAGCTGGTTGAAACCTTCATGTCGATGATCCGCAAAAACAAAACGTATCGTGATGCTGTGCCGACTCAATCGGTACTGACTATCACTTCAAACGTTGTTTATGGTAAAAAGACTGGTACTACTCCTGACGGACGTAAAAAAGGTGAACCATTCGCTCCTGGTGCTAACCCAATGCACGGACGCGACAAGAAGGGCGCCCTGGCATCCCTGAACTCTGTTGCCAAACTTCCTTACTCCGATGCACAGGATGGTATCTCGAATACCTTCTCCATCGTTCCTAAGGCGCTGGGTAAAGACGAAGATTCCCGTAAGTCCAACCTGGTCTTCATGATGGACGGATATTTCCACAATAACGCTCAGCACTTGAACGTTAACGTATTTAACCGTGAACAGCTGCTCGATGCTATGGATCATCCGGAGAACTATCCACAGTTGACGATTCGCGTATCCGGCTATGCTGTTAACTTCATCAAGCTGACCCGTGAACAACAGATGGATGTTATCAACCGTACATTCCACGATTCCATGTAAGAAGCATTCTTGTTCTACAAGAACTGAAATCAATCAAAGAGCTGCCGCCCTTGCAAGAGGGCGGTACACTCTTGTCTGAAAGTGGTTAAAATTTTAAGTTTTTTTTCGAAAGGATGACATCTCATGCTTAAAGGACATATCCACTCTTTGGAGACGTTTGGAACGGTGGATGGCCCGGGTATCCGCTTCGTGCTTTTTATGCAGGGCTGCCTGCTCAAGTGTCAATACTGCCACAACCCGGATACATGGGAACTCAATGAAGGCAAGGAAATGACCGTCGAGCAAGTACTGGCGGAAATTGAGCCTTACCTGAATTATTATAAAACGTCCGGCGGCGGCCTGACCGTATCCGGCGGTGAACCAACCCTCCAGGCGCATTTCGTGAAGCAACTGTTCACCGAGGTGAAGAAACGCTGGAATCTGCATACCACGCTTGATACCAACGGCTATAATGATGGATCGAAAATCAGCGACCTGCTGGATGTTACTGACTTGGTGCTCTTGGACCTGAAGCATATTGATGATGAAGCGCATATCAAGCTGACCGGTAAGTCCAACGACCGTACCTTGAAGCTGGCCCGCTGGTTATCCGATAATAACCGTAAAATGTGGATTCGCCATGTCTATGTTCCAGGCATTCACAACAAGGAAGAGGATCTACAGAATCTTGGACGGTTCATTGGCACACTTAATGGAGTAGAGAAGTTCGAAATCCTGCCTTATCACGTAATGGGCATCTACAAATGGAAGGAGCTTGGCCGTCCCTATGAGCTTGAAGGGGTAGAGTCACCTTCCGATGAAGAAGTGCAGCGTGCGTACCGGCTGATTGAAGAAGGCCGTATGCAGACCGCATTGGTCTAATTGCATATAATAATTTCGAAAGCGGAGCTTCTATTCTGAGGAGTTTCGCTTTTTTCTATGTCAGGAAACCTGACTGAATCCGCTTCCATTAGAGGATTTTATCCCTATTGAAGATAAATCTTAACCTTACGATTACAAATGTGATTTTCTATAATTAGAGTTGTAAGGGAAATCATGAAATAGGGAGGGTCACCCGTAATGAGAAAAAGTCTAACACTGCTGTTGTCCCTGATGTTCGTTAGCTCGGCGCTGCTGGCTGGCTGTGGAGGCAACAAGAATAATGCGTCTCCGACGACAGAGCCTGCTGCAACGAATGAGGCTGCTGCTACCAATGCTGCCGCAACGGAAGAACCGGCTAATGCTGAGCCTTTTGAAATGACGATCCGTCATACCCAGGTTGGAGCGGACAAACAGAAACGACTGGCTATTCTGGAGGATGTGGTGGGCAAGGTGCAGGCGGATGTGCCTGGACTGACCTTCAAGCTTGATGGAGTAGATTCGGATGTGAACCGTAAGGAGAAGCTGCGCGGTGAAATGGCGGCCGGTAACCCTCCGGAGATCTTCGACCTGTTCGGCAGCCCGGACTCCAAGATCTATGCCAAAGAAGGCAAGCTGCTGGACCTGACCCCGATCCTTGATGAATTAGGCATCAAAGACAAATTCTCTAATCTGGACCCGTTCACCTATGAAGGTAAGATTTACGGTCTGCCGATCGGCGGCTCCGGAGAGGGGTTCTTCTATAATAAAGAATACTATACCAGCAAGGGCTGGAAGGCTCCGACAACCTTCGCCGAACTGGAGAAGCAACTGGCTGATATTAAAGCAGATGGTAAAGTGCCGATGGCCGGTGCCTCCAAAGCAGGCTGGGTACCGCTGATGCTGGCCAACCATCTCTGGTCCCGTTATGCCGGACCGGATGTGACCGCGAAGTTCGCTACCGGTGAAGCGAAGTGGAATGATCCGAATGTTATCAAGGGCTTGGCGAAATATAAGGAATGGGTGGATAAAGGCTACTTCAAGAAGGGAGAGCTGGGCTTCGAATATGCTGAATATACGACCCAGTTCACCAGCGGTGAAGCCATCCTGATGTATGACGGGACCTGGAAGTCTTCCGTGTTCAAAGCCGGCCAATCCGGCGAAGGTCTAATCGGCAAGGTCGGCTTCTTCAATATTCCGGCTGTTGAAGGCGGAGTGGGGGATCAGACGGCGCTGATGCGCGATGTGAACAATGGTTATGGCTTCTCCGCTTCGGCGGGTGAAGATGAGCGGCAGCTTGCAGCAGTGAAATCCTTCATTAAGAATATGTTCAATGAAGAGATGCAGCTGCGCGGTCTGGTAGAGGACGGAGTCCTGCCAGCCATGAAGATCGATCAGGCTGTGCTGAACAAGAACATTACGGATGATCTGATGAGTGAGATTGTCGCGGTATTGAACAGCTCCCAGTCCTCCTTCCCGGCCTTTGACTCACTGGTGCAGGCGGATGTCACCACTGAAATCAGTAATATCCAGATTCAGAGCCTGATCGGCGGGCAGACGACTCCTGAGAAGATGGGCGAAGCGCTTCAGAAGATACAGGAAGAGGCTAATGCAGCGGTGGAATAAGAGACGGTGAACTGTATGTGCCCTGGTGCTTGCTCCAGGGTGCATTTTTCAAAAGAAAGCAATATGGAGGTAGCTATGAATAAGGCACTGAGAAATCCTCTGGTGTTCATTCTGTTCGTTATTCCGGCACTGGTGCTGTTCGTAATGTTCTTCATCTATCCCATCTTCAGCTCCATCTACTATAGCTTCACCAGCTGGAACGGTGTATCCGAGACGGTCAAATACGCCGGAGTGGATAACTTCAAGAAAGCGCTGGGAGATGAACGCTTCTGGATTTCTGTGAAAAATAACGGGTGGTTCATTCTCTTCTCCGTAGGCATACAGGTGCCGCTGATTGTGTTCTTCTCCTTACTGATTGCGAATGTGAAGAAGCTGAAGGGACTGTACAAGACGGCGGTATTCATGCCATCCATTATGTCTACCGCGGTTATCGGGATTCTCTGGGGCTTCATCTATGAGCCGAATATTGGCTTATTCAACAAAGTGCTTGGCCTTGTCGGCATTGAGCCGGTCTACTGGCTGTCGGATGAGCGCTTCGCCATGCTGTCAATTCTGATTACGAACGCCTGGCAGTGGACCGGATTCTACATTGTAATGGTACTGGCGGCGATTCTCTCCATTCCCGGTGAGCTGGATGAAGCAGCGGCCATCGATGGCGCTACAGGGTTCCAGCGGGCTACACGCATCACTCTGCCGCTGATCGTACCGATCATCTCGGTGGTGATTATGCTCTCCATTGCCGGAGCGATGAAGGCTGCCGATATCGTCATTGTTATGACCAAGGGCGGTCCTGCGGGTTCAACCGAGGTGATGGCCACCTATATGATTAAGTATGCGATTACCAACTTCAAATACGGGTACGGCAATACGATCGCTGTTCTGATCTTCTTGTTCACACTCGTGGTAACCGCCCTCTACCAGCTGGTGTTTGCCCGCCGTACGGAAAGGATTGAATACTGATGCCGCGCCCGCTGAAAAAAAGTCTGCCGCACATCGCCCTGCTGGGGTATCTGGTGATTGTGCTGTTTCCGTTCCTCTTTGTCCTTTTCTCTTCGGTAAAGAAGGATAATAATGCGATTGCCCTCAACCCCTTCGGCATTCCGAAGAGCTTCGAATGGTCCAACTATGTGGAAGCGTGGGTAAATGCCAAGATCAGCACTTATTTTTTCAATAGCTTATATATTTCGGTTCTGGCCTCTGTAGTGTCTATTCTGCTGGCGTCTATGTTCGCCTTCGCGGTCACGCGGATGCGTCAGGGGAAGTGGAACGGCATTCTCTTCTCGCTGGTCCTGATCGGGATGCTGATTCCGAATAATGCGCTGATGCTGCCCATCTATACGATTGTCCGCAAGCTGCATATTCTCAATACCCACTGGGCGCTCATTATTCCTTACATTGCCAATGCGATTCCGTTCACGATCATTATTCTGGCGGCCTTCATGCGTTCGCTGCCCAGTGAAATTGAAGAAGCGGCGGTCATGGATGGCTTGAAGGCCCCGGGTATATTTGCTAGAATTATTGTACCTTTGACAGTTCCGGCGATGGTTACGGTATTCATTGTTAATTTCCTGGGAAATTGGAATGAGTTCCTGCTGGCCAACTATTTTCTCTCCAATGACGAGCTGCGTACGCTCCCGGTGGGGATGGTCCAGTTCCGCGATCAGTATCAGATGAATTACGCACAGATGTCGGCGGGGATTGTCTACAGTGTGGTTCCTGTTATAGTGATTTATGCGGTTCTGCAAGAGAAGATTATTGAAGGCGTCACCGCAGGCAGTGTAAAAGGATAATATCAATCATGTCAGGAGCAACAGCCGATGAATCTGCGCTACAAATTGTTTACGGCATTCTTAGGCCTGATTATCATTCCGCTGTTCATTCTTGGCATGATTATGTTCTTCGTGACTTATAATTCCATTGAGAAGAAATACAGCCAGCAGTCCGAATATTCGCTCAAAGCGATCAGCTACAGCATTTCTAATGTGTTCAAGGATATGGACAATGTGACTGACAACGGAATTGCCACCTCGGTCTTTCATATGGCGCTCAGTGCGGATGATCCCTCCAAGCAGGATTTAACCGATGCCGAGCAGCTCAGCCTGAATGCCAGCCAGCGCAATTTCCGCAGTCTGCTCTATAATCATCCGTCAATCAGCTATGCTTTCCTGTATAATTTCAACGGTAAAGGCAGCTCAGAGATCGTCTCGGTCTTCAACAAGGAGAACTTCCGCACCTTGCCCTATGATAAGTTCAAAGGCAGCGAGCTGTACCAGGAGGTCATGAAGCTGAACGGGGTTCCGAAATGGCTGGCCCCGCATGAGTACCCTGAGCTGACCGGGACGGAGGCTGTATTTACGCAAATCCGGCTGATTAAGGAGCTTAGCTTCTTTCAGAATATCGGCATTCTGGTGGTGCAGATCAAGAACTGGGAGTTCGAGTCGATTTTTCGCAATCTTAAGATTGGCGGCACCGACCAGAAGGTGTCTTTCATGCTGGTTAACGATGACGGTATGATTCTGCTGGACCCGGACAGGCAGCTGGACGGGCAGGATTTCCGCGGCTTCACCACGAAGGAGATTACGTTTAAGCCCGGCTTTCAGAGCTTCAAGACGCAGTTCGGCGGCGAGAAAAGCATTCTGTCGGTCTACCATCTCAAGGAGTATCCCTGGAGTCTGGTCTCCATCACTTCTTGGGATACTTTGTCTCATGAGGTGACGGTGTTTGCCCGCTGGTTCGTCGTAGTGATGTTCCTGTGCCTCCTGGGTGCTGTCATCTTCAATCTGTTCTTCATGAACCGGATTACAGGCGGGATTGCTGTGATCGTGCGCTTCATGCGCCGGGTGGAGGACGGTGACCTTACTACCCGTGTCGAGGAGAAGGGCAACGACGAAATGACGCTGCTGGCCAGAGGCTTCAATGATCTGATGGACAAAATCAATACATTGTTCAGCCGGGTTCATGTGGAGCAGCAGCGCAAGAATCAGGCGGAAATGCGTGTGCTGCAGGCCCAGATCAAGCCGCATTTTCTATTCAATACCCTGGAATCAATCAATGTGCTGGCTGTGCAGAATGAAGGCCGCAAGGTCAGTGAGATGGTCTACCGGCTGGCGAGTATTCTGCGGATCAGCATTCAGGACAGGGATGAAATTACGCTGGAGGAAGAGGTTAAGCATCTGCGCAATTATCTGGATATCCAGAAGTTCCGGTTCGAGGATCTGTTCGATTATGAGCTTGAAATTCCGCCAGAGCTGATGGGCTGCGGGATTCTGAAGCTTACGCTCCAGCCGCTGGTGGAAAACAGCATTCAGCATGGTTTTGAGGGGATCGGGTATAAGGGTCTCGTGAGTGTCAAGGTGTGGGAGACCCAAGGCAATCTGGTGCTGCGGATACAGGATAACGGAATCGGGATGACCCCGTCTCAGCTATCGATGTTTCAATACATGGTGAATGACGCGGCAGAGCAGCAGCCGGAAGGCAAGCCTGGGCAGGGCATTCATCTGGAGCGGCGAGGGCTAGGGGTACGAAGTGTTGCGGACCGGATACGGATCGAATACGGCGACAGATATGGGATTTTCATATGTGCAAGTCCTGGGGAAGGAACGATCATCCAGTGCGTCATTCCGAAATACGGGCAGGGGGAAGGCCATTATGCTAAAAGTATTATTGGTTGACGATGAAGCGCCTATTCTGAGCAATCTCAACACTGTGCTGCCCTGGCAGGACATGGGGATGGAGGTTGCGGGGATGGCCCGCAGCGGGATGGAGGCGCTGCGCATAGCCGAGGACTGTCCGCCCGATCTGGTGCTCTGTGATATCCGAATGCCGGTCATGGATGGGCTGACATTTATCGGCAAGCTGCGGGAGATGGGGCTTACGAGTGAGGTGCTGCTGCTCAGCGGCTACCAGGAATTCGATTATGCGCGTGAAGCCATACGGCTGGGTGTGAAGGAGTATATCTGCAAGCCGATTCATTACGGGGAGCTTGGCGACAAGGTGCGGGAGATCGGTTCGCGGATTCGCAGCAGGCAGTATAAGGATAAGTTGTACAACAGCATCCCGTTGTTTCAGGAAGTGCCTGTGGCTGATGAGCCTGCCAAAAAAACAGCGGAGCAGCTGATGAACCAGGCCGCACAGTTCATTACGGAGCGCCTTCATGCGGATCTCGGCATTGATGAGGTGGCGAATACGATTGGCATCAGCAGCAGTTATTTCTGCCTGCTGTTCAAGAACCGCTTCGGGGTGACCTTCGTGGAATATGTCACCCAGCAGCGGATTGAAGCTGCCAAATTTATGCTCGCCAGCAGTGATAAGAGCATCACGGCCATCAGCTCGGGCGTCGGTTATCAGGAACGCCGTTATTTCACCAAAGTGTTCTTGAAGCAGACGGGAATGACCCCCAAGGAATACCGCAGCAAATTCAGGACGGCTGAAGCACAGTAAGTCTGCTTTTCCAGTAATTAGGGTTGTCCCGCAAAGCCGTGAAATGGCCTTGCGGGACAGCCCTCTGTTTTTTTTAAAGCAGGAACCGACTACGATCTCTTGTCAACAATTATCCGAATGATTGCCTTCTATAACTGTCAGCAAGTCTACAGCAGCAGTACGCGGTTTTGGAGCAGGCTTGTCTTCGGGATCGAAATATCCCATATGCAAGGTGCCAACGATTTTCTCGTTAGGAGTTACACCTGCTGCTGACCGAAATGAGGAATCTTCATTAAAAGCAGTGGTCTTCCATACCACGCCGATTCCTTGTTCCCAGGCCAGCAGCTGAATGTTCTGAATCAGAGCGGCAGTTGCTGCCAGGGCCTCCTCCCAGGCTTTTGGAGGAAGGGCGCTATGCATGATCACGATGAGGTGGACCGGAATCCGCCTGCAATACGTATCATGTATCTGTGCACCGAATTGTTGAACGAATGCTTTCGGGCGTGTCTTCAGAACAGCGTCGGCAAATATTGTCCGGCCCTCCCCTGTGAACAGGATGAATCGCCAAGGCTCTTTTTTGGAATGAAAAGGTGCCCATACCGCATTGTCCAGCAAGTTGAGCAGTGTGCTCCGGGCAATGGGCATTCCATTAAATTCCTGTATGGTTCTTCTGTCGCGTATCGTTCGTATGAGCAGGCTGTCAGGAGTGGGAGTCATGGCTCGTCCCTCACGATTCCGGCAGGTAGGCATTCGAGATTTCATCGATAACCTTGCTTAGTCCGATTGGGCCATAGCCGGCAAACCACAGATTTGCATCACCGATATACACATGTTTGTTCTTGACAGCTGTAAGGTTGGCCCAGATTGAAGTGCTCATAATATTATCCAGAGCCGTCTGATTACTGTCACCTGGGCGAAGAATGATGAACATACGGTCAGGATTCAGCTCGGGAAGTACTTCTTCGGAGATGGCTACATTCCATGAGTCCTTGAAATCTATACCTTCTGTGGAAGCGGGAGTTAGTCCCAGAGGGCCGAAGAGCGTAAAATTATCTCCCGGTTGAATCAGCTGCAATTGCTTGTCCTGTATTCGCATATAGGCGACAGTCTCAGTGGCAGCAGTGGCAGCCAATTCGTTCCTTACCGCAGCTATCTTTGATTCATAATCGGCGTGGACCTGATCAGCCACAGTTTCTTTTCCGAAGATTTCTGCCGTTTGCCGGAATCGGGTCCAATCATCTTCATTTTCATTGTCGAAAAGTATCGTTGGCGCAATCCTTGATAGCTGCTCATAGTTCGCTTCGTTCAGTGTCTTAGAAGCAAGAATGAGATCCGGCTCCGCTTCGAGCAGTGCTTCCAAGTTAGGTGCTTCTCCTGAGCCAATAACGATAGTATCCTTCATTTGGTCTGACAGGTATTGGGGGAATCCCAAATCGTTGTATGTAACCATTGCATGAGGTTCAATTCCAAGTGCCAGCAGATGGTCAGCAAAAACATAAAGCATGCCCGCAACCTTTTTCGGATGTGCCGGAATTTCTATATCTCCCTTAATGGTTGAGATGATACGGGTATCCGTATTTTCAGCCGTCTTGGCAGGTACTGGAGAGGTGGAACCGGCAACCGCCGAACCTCCATTATTCCCGCTGTTGCTGCATCCAACGACTAGCCCCAGCATTATTACTCCAAGCAGGCCGATGACTCCACGGCTAAATTTGTGTTTGAATTTTCGAGTACAAGGAAACACAAGCCACACACCTTTCGCAATTGATTTTGATAATCATTATCACAATTTAATTATAAGGAGTGGCATAGGTGGGTGCCATGGACAAAAATGCTCATCGCCTGGACATATGGCTCAGGAGCAAATCGCTTGAACGGCGCAGAAATAAATCGTGGGCCATCGAGGTGTAACAGGAATAGAGACTTGAATCAGCGGCCTCGTAGACGTTTCCTTTTCGTACGGCATTTAACTCCCTCCATGCTTCTTGTGAAGCTAGCGAACGATGGATCAAATCACGCTGTGCGGAGTTACCC
This sequence comes from Paenibacillus sp. FSL M7-0896, assembly GCF_037975415.1. NCBI lineage: Bacteria > Bacillati > Bacillota > Bacilli > Caryophanales > Paenibacillaceae > Paenibacillus > Paenibacillus sp. FSL M7-0896. Next base: position 4,664,607 of record NZ_CP150250.1, on the reverse strand, counting down.
GATGTAAACAGAATCAGATGGTCAATGCTGCATTCCGAAAGCTGATCTGGAGTAAGAAGAATGGAATGCTCTACATTCAGTAATTGCCGGGGTCTCTCAAGCTGCAGATCTTTATACAGCACGGTACCCAAGTTACGGTTGCCGAACAGGCGGAAGCACCCGTTCTCATATTGCGCCACAGCAACTTTTTCGTCCTCCAGCTTTTCTCTGACACTGAGCCGAAGACTCTCAGCCAGCTCTTCGTACGCCTCAAGCCACTGCCGGGCGATCTCCAGACGGTTCACCGCTCTCGCAATTATCCGGAGATGCTCACGCCAATCCCCTTCAAATGGTACGGTACACGTTGGGGCAATATGGGGGAACAAGCCTGCTTTGTCCGGTTCCGCATAATCTGAATGTTCGAAGCTGATAATCAGCTCCGGCCGGGCATTTGCCAGTCTGCCGAGGTCGGGCTGATCATGCCCCAAGCTGATAACGTTATTCAAGCTATAGGCAGATCCGCGTGAATTATTAATCAATGCCGCATAAGGCGTTAAACCTAATGCCAGCAAATGAGAGGTATAGGGATGGGCCATGGAGGCAATTCGAGTGGACATACGGTGTTTTTTAACATATACAGATGGTGAAATGCCAATGGCTGATTTGAATTTACGGCTGAAATAGAACTCATCCTGATAGCCTACACGGTGCGCTGTGTCACGGAGCGTCATTTCAGAGTGGAGCAACAAATCACCCGCATGACGAATGCGGACAGAATTCAGATATTCCATCGGGCTCCGGCCCACCTGTTTTTTGAACAGCCGGGAATAATGGGCGACGCTCATTCCTGTCATTTCGGCAAGCTTTTCTCTGGTCATGGGCTGCCCGAAATGACTGTCTATATAGGCTTTGGACTGGTCAATTATTGCAGTTGAGGGAGTGCGATGCTTAGTCTCCGAACTGTCTGGTCTCCATAACTGAAGCAGCAATTCCTGAAAACGGATAGATGACTCCATTCTTTCCCAGCTGCTGCCCTGCCAGCAAGAGCAGATCAGGTCAGTCTTAGCTAACGCTTCAGACCAATGGGCAGGCGGGAAAATATCGGCCTCCAGTTCTCCGCGCTGAAGCGTATGCTGTCCGTCCATAGTATACACATCAAAGGTAAAACAGCAGTATTCCAGAGAGTGCTTCTCCTTCACTAACAAGCGCCACGGTGTATCAGGGAGCAGCAGCAGTACATCGCAAGAACCGAATTCAGAGCAATAGCCTTTAGCTTCAACTTCGCCGCTGCCTTTAATTCCTATGAGGAGGGTATGCCTGTCTGACTTATGTATTTCAGATTCAGATCCAGCCGGATTAACACAGCGGGCGTCGATAAGTTTGTATAACCCTTCAAATGGATTCATTTCAGCTTAAATACTCCTTTCACATGAAGTCTGCTACTATTATACTCTTCTGGTGACAGGTGGGGGCACCCATTAATAATGGAGATAATTGGATTTATATAGATCTTTCTTTACAAAGAATGAAACTTTTCTCCGTTGCTTGCGTCTAATACTATGTTTTGTAAAATGAACGTGGCAAAATATGCTGACGTCCTGAAGAGGGCGGTTGCGTTTTTGCGGGGATTATAAGGTGGACAGAAAGCATTGAATATACTGCCTTATACACTACAATGGGAGCAGAAGGAGTCGTACAATGAATTTTAGGAAAATGTTCTTGGTAACAGTATTAGCTGTATCACAATTAGCAGCAGCCGTTCCGGCTTTTGCAGCTCCAGTCAGCACACAAACCGTAACAGGCCATGTTGCCGCAGCGGTGGATACTTCTGAAACACAGCTTCAGCCTGAGTCAACAGACCCGTTGTCTCCGTTAATGACTGAACCGCCTGCAGGTACAGTGGTACCCACACCAACACCTGTTCCTACAGCATCACCGGTTCAAGGTATTCCAGCAATAACAGAGACTCCAGCTCCGGCTGCTACTGAGGTTCCAGGCGCAACAGCTGCTCCTGTGGACGGTACTGTGCCGACTGATGCCGTTATGCCTACGGCTACTCCGTTAACGGATACGCCTGTAACCCCAAGCATGACTACTACTTCTGCTGCAGGGGCAGGCCAGCTTATTCTGATGATGAACAGCAACAAGATGTTCAGAAACGGAACGCCTTACACCGCCAATCAGCCGATGGCAGTCAAGAACGGCGTCTCCTACGTATCGATCCGCGCAATGGTGGAAATGGTCGGCGTTGCCTTTACCTATGACGCCAAAACCAAAGAGGTCATTGTGACCAAGGGTACCAGCATTATGCGGTTCAAGACCGACAGCAAAATCTATACCGTCAATGGTACCAAGTTCACTATGAAGGGACCGGCTTACCAGTTCAAAGGCACCTTCATGATTCCGTTAACGTCCATTACCTATGCACTTAATATTCCTTATACCGTGGACAATGTGCAGAAGCGGGTTATTCTTACGCTGAATACGAAGCCGACTGCCTCCTTCACAGTTCAGCCCAAAGAAATCTATGCCGGCGAGACTACTGTGAATTATGTTACCTACAGCTCTTCCCCGAACGGTACGCCGATTGTTGAAGAGCGTTGGAGCGACAACAAGCAGGATATCTATGATCAGCCGGGCTTCTATACGGTTATGTATTCGGTACGGGATGCCAACAACATGTGGAGTGACCCTTATCCGGTAACCATTCAGGTACTGCAGCCTAATCAGCCGCCAGTAGCCCAATTCACAACAGATAAAGAAGAATACAAAATGGGTGAGCCGGTAGTCCTGACCGATACCAGCTATGATCCTGAGAATGAAGAGCTGACCGCAACCTGGAACAATCGTTCCCTGGCGTACTTCACCCCGGGACCGCTGTCCATTCAGCTGACGGTTACGGACAAGCACGGTCTTAGCAGTACTTTTGAGAAGATGATTACAATCACCAATGAACAACTGTATACACAGGATGAAGTAACGAAGCTGTTCACCATTCCGGGGGATATCATCAGTATGGACGGCGGGATGATTCCGGCGCTCCCTAACCTGCCGTATACGTTGTCGTCCGAAAGCTACACCCTGATCCGCAGTAACAGCCCGGAGACCGTTCAGACGGAAGGTGTACTGTACCGGGAGAGTTCAGTGGGCAATACGCGCTTCCTGGTGCATCATATGAACAATATGGCTACCAGACAGAAGCTCTATGTGATTGCAACGAATAACAACCTGTATCCGACAACTATTAACATCCAATATTTAGGAATTGCTGGACCGGTGACCTCACCGGAATATACTGGAAAAGTATCGATGGAGAAATACTTCAATTCCATGGTTACCGGCTTGGCCCAATCGCAAATTACCCTGCAGCCTGGGCAAAGTCTTCCGATTATGACAGACCTGAACAAAATCGCCATGAAGCCCAAAGACGTAATGTCGCTGAGCGCAGACCTGTTCAGTGATCTGCCGATTCAGTATAATGTAGTTATGGTGGAGCAGAGCAAAGATCCTGTCGCCGAGCTGCCTTATCTGCCGATTCTTGACATTGACGGCGTGCATACCCGGGGAACCTTCCCCGATTCTACCCGCGTCATGAACGTGACCGATCTGGTGGGTACCACGCAAAGCAAGCTGCTTCTGGGCGACAATAAAATGGACAAAAACCTGGACGGCCTTGATCCAATGAATGGAACATATGTTTCTAACGCCGGTAACTTCGGGGTACTGTACAAAATCGTATTGGATCGTGTTGCAGCAAACACGCTGATCACCTTCAATCCGCGCGGGGGTCCTTATCTGGGGCCGTTGATCGTAAACGGTACAATGGTGAACCTGCCCAATAAGGGCGTATTAGGCTTATCCTCAGACACGAATGCTGTCATCTACCGCACCGGAGAATATGAAGGGCGTGTGGAGATTGTGTTCTCCGTCGCCTCAGGCAGCAACCTGCCTGTGAACTTTGTCTTCACCCCGCTTCCGGCGAAAAAATAATTTCTCTACAATACAAACGGCAGCGCTCCTGAGGGGGCGGCTGCCGTTTTGTATTCTTCCGCAAGTATCTGGATGCGGGGAGGCAACAGGCACCTTTATTGACGGGGCAGTGCTTTTGGGGCATTATAAAGAGAGTGCAACACAAACGATCTAATGTTATGGGAGATGAGCGAATGCTGTCGACAGATCAAATCCTGGAAGCCATGTCGGGGCAGGGGCTGCGAATCACCGATCAGCGCAAGACGCTTGCCAAATTATTCGGCGAGAATACGGGATATTTGTCTGCGAAGGATGTATATGAGCATATGGGCCGCAAGTATAGCGGGCTGAGCTTCGATACAGTCTACCGTAACCTGCGCGTTATGGAGGAGCTGGGGGTACTGGAGCAGATTGTATTTGAAGAAGGCGTCAAATTCAAGGCAAGCTGCAGTCAGGATCACCATCATCACCATATGATTTGTCTGCAGTGTATGAAGACGTACCCGATTCAATTCTGCCCGATGAATCTAACCGATCCGCCGGATCAGTTCCGGGTGGTCAAGCATAAATTCGAGGTCTTCGGCTACTGCAAGGATTGTGAGCAGGGAAGAGAAGAAGAGCCGGCAGGGGCCGCACGTAGCAAAGAGGGACGCTGAATATGGCTAACCTACGAAGAACGGTACAGGCTCCTATCCGGGTCTACCGCAAGTTCATTTCACCGCTGAAGCCCGCTACCTGCCGGTTCTACCCGACCTGTTCGGCTTACGCGCTGGAAGCGATTGAGGTCCATGGGCCGCTGAAGGGTTCTTGGCTCGCTGCCAGGCGGATCGCCCGCTGTCACCCCTTCCATCCGGGAGGTCTTGACCCGGTGCCGCCGAGCAAAGAGCAGCCATCCGGGGACAAGCCGCTGCATACGACTTGACACAGGCCGCCGGGATGGGTATATTTTGAATAATAAGTGATATTCCGAGGAACGGATAAGTAGATGTGGACACCATTACAGAGAGCCGGGGCTGCTGGGAGCCGGTATGGGACGCCAGATTGAATATGGTCCGGGAGGAACTGTGTTCGAGCAGAAGGCCTGAAGCCGGGGCCTGCGTAAGCGCACGGCGTGTTCCAGCGTTAATGGACAGTTCCGTTAAGGAACTGACGAAGCCTGCGCTCTGTGAGGAGCCGGGGAATGTTGGGTGGTATCGCGTGAGTTTACTCTCGCCCCATAGAGGGGCGGGAGTTTTTTGTGTGAAATGGACGATTAGGGATAACGAAGGGATGATGAAGTAATGAGTGAGAACAAAACCTTTTATCTGACAACACCGATCTATTATCCGAGCGACAAGCTGCATATCGGGCATGCGTATTCTACGGTAGCCGGTGATGCGATGGCCCGCTACAAGCGGCTGCGCGGCTATGAGGTGCGCTATCTGACCGGAACGGACGAGCATGGGCAAAAGATTGAAGAGAAGGCCGGCAAGGCCGGAAAGACCCCGCAGGAGTTCGTGGACGGGATTGTAGTCGGCATTAAGGATCTGTGGAAGAAGCTGGACATCTCGAATGATGATTTCATCCGTACCACGGAGGAACGCCACAAGAAGGTGGTTGCGGATATTTTTGACCGCCTGCTGAAGCAGGGGGATATCTACAAAGGGGAATACGAAGGCTGGTACTGTATTTCGGATGAGACCTTCTACACCGAGACCCAGCTGGTGGATATTGAACGAGATGCTGACGGCAAGATTACCGGAGGAAAAAGTCCGGACAGCGGTCATCCGGTGGAGCTGGTCAAGGAGGAGAGCTACTTCTTCCGCATGAGCAAGTATGCTGACCGCCTGCTGAAGTTCTACGAAGAGAACCCGGAGTTTATCCTGCCGGAATCCCGTAAGAACGAGATGATTAACAACTTCATCAAGCCGGGTCTGGAGGATCTGGCTGTATCCCGTACGACTTTTGACTGGGGCGTTAAGGTAAAAGGCGACGAGAAGCATGTAGTCTATGTATGGATCGATGCCCTTACTAACTACATTACGGCCCTTGGCTATGGCTCGGAGGACCGCAGCCTGTATGACAAGTACTGGCCTGCAGATGTACACATTGTCGGGAAGGAAATTGTCCGCTTCCATACGATCTACTGGCCGATTATTCTGATGGCGCTCGGCGAACCGCTGCCGAAGAAGGTCTTCGCACATGGCTGGCTGTTGATGAAGGACGGCAAGATGTCCAAATCCAAGGGCAATGTGGTTGATCCGGTGACGCTGATTGACCGCTACGGTCTGGATGCCCTGCGCTATTATCTGCTGCGCGAGGTTCCCTTCGGCTCGGACGGAACCTTCACGCCGGAGAGCTTCGTGGACCGGATTAACTACGATCTGGCCAATGATCTTGGTAACCTGCTGAACCGGACGGGGGCGATGGTGGAGAAATATTTCGGCGGCGAGCTTCCGGCTTATGCCGGTCAGGTTACCGCATTTGACGGTGACCTTGAGGCAATGGTGCAGAGCACTTACGCCAAGGTGGAAGAAGCGATGGAGAAGATGGAATTCTCCGTAGCTCTGACTGCGATCGGCGCGCTGATCAGCCGGACGAACAAGTACATTGACGAGACCCAGCCTTGGGTGCTAGCGAAGGACGAGAGCCGCAGCGGGGAGCTGGCTTCGGTGATGAGACATCTGGTGGAGGGACTGCGCACCGCGTCCATTCTGCTCCAGCCGTTCTTGACCGGCGCTCCGGCGAAAATCTGGGAGCAGCTGGGCATTCAGCCGGGCGAGCTGACCACCTGGGAGAGCGGTAGGTCCTTCGGCCTGATTCCAGCAGGTACTAAGCTGGTGAAGGGCGACCCGATCTTCCCGCGCCTGGATGTGGCGCAGGAAGTAGCGTACATCGCCGAAGCGATGGGAGCCGGGAAGCCGGCCGCTGCAGAGGCGGCGCCGGCAGCGGCTGCTGTGACTCCGGAGGCGGCGGCAGCCGATCCGGAGGAAGAGGAGCATAAGGAAGAAATCGGCATCGACGATTTCGCCAAAGCAGAGCTGCGCGTCGCCCAGGTCATCGCGTGCGAGCCGGTGAAGAAAGCGGATAAGCTGCTGAAGCTGCAGCTGGATCTTGGTTATGAGCAGCGCCAGGTGGTATCTGGCATTGCGAAGTTCTACACACCGGAGGAATTGGTGGGGCGCAAGGTGATCTGCATTGTGAACCTGAAGCCGGTGAAGCTGCGCGGTGAGCTGTCGCAGGGCATGATCCTGGCCGCTTCCAAGGGCGAGCAGCTGACCATTGCAACCGTTCCGGACAGCATGCCGAACGGAGCGATTGTGAAATAAGGATGCCAAGAGCATCCGCATAATGACTGTACAGCAATCTCCGCAGGCCACAGGCAGCGGGGATTGCTTCTTTTTGCTCCAAGATAACCGGGTAGAAGGCAGCTTGCAGACTACGAAATGCAGATCGGAGTTGACTTATCGTAACGATTACTATTATAATTCTGATAGTAAATTTTACGATTTAAGGGGTCGATAGAGAAATGGTTACAAAAAGCTTGCAAAAAGGGCTGCTGCTCGCCGCTGTCCTGTTGCTTACGCTGTCGCTGGCCGCATGCGGACCGAAGAGCAACGGAAGCATTGTGGAAGGAAAAGTGAACGTTATAACTACTTTTTATCCTATATATGAATTCACTGCCGAAATCGGCGGCGAAGATGCCAATGTTATCAACCTGCTTCCTGTAGGGGTAGAGCCGCATGACTGGACCCCGCGCAGCCAGGATATCATCGCTACCTCCAAGGCGCAGCTGTTTCTCTATAACGGAGCCGGGCTGGAGGGCTGGGTACCTAATTTCCTCAAGAGCCTTGACCGTGACAGTAAAACTAAGGCTGTAGAGGTTAGCCAAGGGGTGAAGCTGATTACAACGGATGAAGACGATGGGCATGATCACGGCCATGAAGGTGAAGAGGCTGAAGCAGACGGGCATGGCGACAGTCTGCACACCGACCCGCATACATGGGTAAGCCCGAAGTCGGCGCTTGTAATGGCCAAGAATATCAAGGATAGTCTTCAATCCGTTGATCCTGCGCATACTGAAGGCTATGAGGAGCGCTACCAGAAGCTGGCGGACCGCCTGAGCGCACTGGATCTGAAGTTCACCGAAGAGCTGGGCAAGCTGCCGGGCAAGGAGATTGTCGTATCTCATCAGGCATTCTCGTATCTGGCGCGTGATTATGGACTGTCGCAGCATGCCATAATGGGGCTGTCGCCGGATGCTGAGCCGCGCGGGCAGGATCTGGTGAAGCTGGCGGCGCTGGTTAAGGCAGAGGGCATCCGTTATATTTTCTTCGAGGAGCTTGTATCTGATAAGCTGGCTAAGACACTGGCAAGTGAGACCGGTGTATCCACGATGGTGCTGAATCCGGTAGAAGGGCTGACCGAGGCCCAGCAGAAGAACGGGGACAATTATTTCACCTTAATGGAGAAAAATTTGCAAAATCTCATTCTGGCCTTACAATAATAAGGAAAGTATAAGCGAAAGGCGGTACTTCACATGCAACCGGTATCCCTGGACTGCCATCAGCATATGATCGAAATACAGGATTTGTCCTTCTCCTACGGGGAACAGAAGGTCATCTCGAATCTGAATTATACGGTAAAAGAACGTGATTTCCTCGGCATCCTCGGTTCTAACGGTGCGGGCAAGACTACGCTGCTTAAGATGATCGTCGGCTTGCTGCCTGCCACCAGCGGAGAAATCAAATTATTCGGCCAGCCGGTGCGGAGGTTCAAGGACTGGGAGCGGATCGGCTACGTTCCGCAGAAGAATGCGTTCAACCCGCTGTTTCCGGCAACTGTCCGTGAGGTCGTATTGTCCGGCCTGTATAACAACAAGAATCTGATCCGGCGGGTCTCGAAGGCCCAGCACCGGCAGTGTGAGGATGCGCTTGAAGTGATGCGGATTCAGGATATTGCCGAGAAAAGAGTCGGCCAGCTGTCCGGCGGCCAGCAGCAGCGTGTCTTCCTGGCCCGTGCGCTGATCAACCACCCGGATCTGCTGATTCTGGATGAGCCTACCGTCGGCATTGACGCCGAGACCCAGGCCGGATTCTTCGAGCTGATCATGCACATGCATGCCCATCATCATATGACCTTCCTGATGGTCTCGCATGATATCGACATGATGAAGAACTACCTGGGCAGCGAGCCGGTCCAGAAGAACGGTAAAATCAACTTCTACTGCCGCCACTCGCATGATGTGCAGGACTGCGCTGTCGATAACCTGCAGCATACGTTGTCCTGATCGTTGAGATTTGCTGATAAGAGGATAGTTACCCTGATCATTTAACGGTTTAACTGCTCGAACCGCAGCCTATTGTATTTTGTACAGTAGATTGCACGAATTTCTGCCCTTTTTGCTCTTCTGTTGCAGTTTGTACATTAGATTTTTTGAAATGGACCTTTTTCCAGCCTTTCTGCCAATATCAATTGTACGAAATACAACAGAATCTGATTATACGCTCAAAAGTGATAGTTCTGTTGTACATTCTGCAATCAGTTTTAAACGTGTGAGGATTACTTTTAACTCCCGCTTGCTGAGGGTTTGCCGTGCCCAGATTAGGGGGAAAGGGTGGGTTAATTGCAATTCGTACAACTAAATCGTCAGATGCGCCGCCAAATCTCTGTTTTGATGTATTTCGTACAATTAAAATGCCTTCGTACCTGGATTTTCGGCCATCCGGGCAAATATAGTTGTACAGAATACAGTTAGAAGAGGAAAGCCTTCCGTTTTACTGTTTTTAGTTGCACAGACTACACTTATCTCTGATTATTCGCTACGAACGCAGCTTCATCCTTACTGTATTTATGGAATTAAAATAGTAGAGTGGCATGATAAGGCCAGTAGGTCAAATATATGGGGAAAAGTATTGTAATGTAAGTAGATCCCGTCTCCTGTGAAGCGTATCCCGCAGGGAGGCAAAGCGATCCTTCCGCAAACGCTCCTAAGCGCCGCAAGTCGGTCCTCACACGCCAATTGCACTTCACGGGTGTCCAGAGGGCAGAGCCCTTGGGGCCCTCCCTTGGCGAAGGGAGGGTTTGGGAGGGATCGAAAAGGTTTCGAAAAAGCTTTCGAAAAAGGTTTCGAAAAAGCTTTTACCCTAAAAGGTTTTATAATTGTAAAGGAGATATACATCTTGGAAATCCTGTATAGTGATTTTTTCCAGCGGGCGCTGGCCGGCGGGCTGATGATTGGCATTACGGCGCCGCTGATCGGCGTTTTTCTGGTGCTGCGGCGTCTGTCTATGATCGGAGATACGCTGGCGCATGTTACGATTGCCGGGGTAGCGCTGGGCTTTCTGACGGGTTTTTATCCGCTCGGGGCGGGGCTGGTCTTTGCGGTTGTGGCCTCATTTGCGATTGAGAAGCTGCGCAAAGCCTACAAAAGCTACGCCGAGCTGTCCATTGCCATCATCATGTCGGGCGGTGTAGCGCTGGCCTCCCTTTTTTTCACCCTGGGCAAAGGGTATAATGCAGATGTAATGAGCTATCTGTTCGGCAGCATCTATACGCTCAATACTACTGATCTTATCGTGGTGGGAATCGTAACGATTGCCGTTGTGGTCGTCGTATCCTTATTCTTCAAGGAATTCTTCCTGCTCAGCTTCGAGGAGGACGCGGCCAGTGTCAGCGGACTTCCGGTGAAGCTGCTCAATATGCTGATTACGGTGTTAACGGCTCTGGTGATCAGTACGGCGATCAAGATTGTCGGCTCGCTGCTGGTATCTGCGCTGTTGACCATTCCTGTAGCAATCAGCCTGCTGCTGTCGCGGAGTTTCAAGTCCTCGGTTATTCTGTCCGTGGCGATTGCCGAGATTGCCGTCATTGGCGGACTGGTCATTGCTGGAGTATGGAATCTGGCTCCGGGAGCAACGATTGTCCTGCTGCTGATTGCACTGTTGACCTTAACCCTCATCGGCAAAAAAGGGCTGCCAGCCTAACAAACAAGCGTATAACCGGCCGCCCTTAGCACCAACTACATAACTGTATCTGTACTGCTGCTACATGAAGTGACCCGAGTGACCCCGACTATGGAAGGAGATGCGCCCGTGTCCAACCTGAATGCAGGAATCGCTTTTGCCGCCGGAGTGGCGTCATTCATATCGCCTTGCTGCCTGCCGCTCTATCCTTCTTATCTATCTTATATTACCGGCTTATCAGTGCAGGAGCTGAAGAGCGGCAGCAACAGCAAAGAGGTCCGTCTCCGGACCCTCTCGCATACGCTGGCGTTCATTCTTGGCTTTTCGGCAGTGTTCTATACGCTTGGCTTTGGAGCCGGCTTGTTCGGTGAATTCTTCAACGGGCAGCGGGATCTGATCCGTCAATTATCGGCGATCCTTATTATTGTCATGGGGCTCTTCCTGCTGGGCGTCTTCCAGCCGCAGTTCCTGCTCCGGGAACGCAAGCTGGAGCTGAGATGGAAGCCTGCCGGGTACCTGGGCTCCTTCATCTTCGGCATCGGGTTCTCGGCAGGCTGGTCTCCCTGCATAGGTCCCATTTTAACCGCTATAATTGCGCTATCGGCCAGTGATCCGGGAACGTGGTTTACAATGATTACGGCATACAGTATCGGCTTTGCACTGCCGTTCTTCGGACTGGCCTTTTTCCTGGGCGGGGCGCGCAAGATCCTGAAATACTCCAATCTGCTGATGAAGCTGGGTGGCGGGCTGATGGTATTCATGGGCATCCTGCTGTTCACCGACCAGATGTTCCGCATTACGATTTGGCTGCAGGGCATCACGCCGCGCTGGCTGATTTTCTAACTCAAGGACTTAAGTGAAATAATCAATAGCCGCTTCCGGAAAATGTTCAAAAATCCGCTCTGTGATGAATTCGCGCAGGGCGGTTTGCTGTTCGTCCGGGTAGACATATTTGTTCTGTCCCCATTTGCCCCATTTCTTTTTGCGCTTCTCGATGTCCATCTCCAGCTTCGACTTCGGATAACGCTTCTCGATGACGGTCTTGGCCGTCTTGGTGAAGCGGTGCTGGATCATTTCAAAGGTCAGCCCTTGGCCAATCCCCGGCGGCAGGGCATGCGCCAGCTTCTCTAATAGCTCGCTGTAGCCTTCTTCCCAGCCGTCATGCCAGATAATAGGGGCAATGATGAAGCCCAGCGGATACCCGGCACGGGCGATCTGTCCGGCGGCCTCAATCCGTTCCTCGAAGCGTGAGGTGGCCGGCTCGAAGTTCTTGATCACATAGTCGGCATTCACGCTGAAACGTACACGGGTATGACCGTTATGCTTCAGCTTAAGCAGCGGCTCGACATGCTGGTATTTGGTCACGAAGCGCAGCCGCCCGAGCGGCTCCTCCGCCATGAATTCGATCAGTTCCGTCAGCGAGCCGGTAATATGCTCAAGGCCGAGCGGATCTGAGGTACAGGCCGCTTCGAACGTCGTGATTTCCGGGGAACGCTCGGTGATGTATTTTTTGGCGGCATCGATGATGTCCCCGGTGTTGACATAGACACGGATGTAGGGCTTCGCTCCAAGCGTAGTCTGCAGGTAACAATAATGGCAGTGGCCCATGCACCCGGTGGCAATCGGAATCGCATAATCGGCAGACGGCTTCGACTGGTCAAAAGTGAGCGTCTTGCGCAAGCCGACCACAAGCGTCCGTTTGGCGATTTTGTATTGCTCGACTTCTGTCTCGCCCGGCAGATTGGTAATCCGGTTATGCGAGGTGGTCATGCGGTAGGGAATATTGCGGGACTTGACCCATTCCATAATCCGCTCCCCTTTGGGATAATTCAGCGCATCAGGTTCAAAGAAGACAAGCTCTGGGATGAACAGGCCGGTAGGCTTGCGCGTTCTTTTGGCAGGAGGGCGTTCGGGTGTGACTATGCTCATAATTTCACGCTCCTTAGGGATGAGGATACCGTTATTGTGCCAATCCGCAGGCGAATGGAATCATGGTAAACATCACTAAGCGGGGAAGCGGATGACCGGCAGGACTTGCCAAGGGGCGGCAGAAGCATGTATCATTGTTAGAGCAAGGCCCGGTCCCACCGTTACGCTCATTATAGAAAAGAGGTAAGCTAGAATGCCAACACCCAGCATGGAGGATTATTTGGAGCGCATATATAAGCTCATCGATGAGAAGGGTTATGCGCGGGTCTCGGATATTGCCGAGGGGCTGGAAGTCCATCCCTCCTCTGTGACCAAGATGATCCAAAAACTGGATAAGGACGAATATCTCATCTATGAGAAATATCGTGGGCTTGTCCTAACAAGCAAAGGAAAAAAAGTGGGGAAACGTCTTGTGGACCGCCATCAGCTGCTGGAGGAGTTCCTCGGGATTATTGGGGTACAGCAAGAGCATATTTATAAGGATGTTGAAGGCATTGAGCATCACTTGAGCTGGGATTCCATCACCCGGATCGAAACGCTGGTGGAGTATTTCCGCCGGGATGAAGCGCGTGTGCAGACCTTGTACGATATTCACCATGAGATAGCCAGCGATTCATAAACGTGGCTTTTTTTGTTTGATTAGCGCAACCTTTCCAGTTTTTTTACGTCAAAACGGATACCGTTCCTTTTTCACTAAGGAAGGATTCCGTTTACAAAAGAACGGCCTTCTCCCTGACCCAAGGACGAGAGGGCTATTTTTTTGTCTATACAACTTCAAGACCTGGGAGGAATTATGAATTACCGTAAATGGATTGTAGGACTGCTCGTGATTATGCTATGTCTGCCTGTATGGACGCCGGGTGTGCGCGCAGCTTCTGTGCAAATCACCATTGAACTGGATGGGGAGACGCTGAACCCGGATGTGCCGCCGTATATTACACGTACTAATGTTACGATGGTGCCGGCTGGAGTGATCAGCCAGGGACTGGGGGCCGGTGTGAAATGGGATCAGGCCAGTAAGACAGCAACCATAAGCAAGGATAATAATGTACTGCAGCTGACCAGCGGCAAAACAAGTGCTATCGTTAACGGTACAGCCGTCCGTCTGGATACTTCTGTGCAGATTACACAGGGCCGGGTCATGGTGCCACTGCGGTTTGTAAGCGAGCAGCTTGGGCTTCAAGTACTCTGGGATCAGGCTACGAAGCATATCTCCTTATATTCCGGCATGGAGATCGGCGGCCCTTCTACACCTGTGACGCCGACAGTTCCGTCAGTGCCTACACCAACTGTACCTACGCCATCTGTGCCAATACCAACGGTACCGTCACCAACCGTACCTTCCATTCCTGGTGCCAAGACCAGTAAGGCGATGAAGGGCGCCTGGGTATCCACCGTGTATAATCTGGATTGGCCCTCAACGTCTTCGGCAGGCAATCCCGACAAGCAAAAAATGGAGTTCGACAGCCTGCTGGACAAGCTGAAGGCGGCCGGATTCAATAGTGTATTCGTCCAGGTCAGACCGTCTGGAGATGCACTTTATCCTTCTCAGATCGTGCCCTGGTCCAAGGTGCTTAGCGGGACTCAGGGTAAGGAGCCCGGCTACGACCCGCTGGCCTATATGGTTAGCAGTGCCCACAGCCGGGGAATGCAGCTGCACGCCTGGTTCAATCCGTTCCGGGCTACGACCGATGCTACAGATGCCACAATAAGAGGCCTTGCCCCTAACCATGTAGCCAAGCTTCATCCGGACTGGATCGTCAAGGCGGAGAACAAGCTGTACATAAACCCGGGAATTCCGGAAGCTCGGCAGCATATTATTGACACGGTGATGGAGGTGGTCAGAGGGTATGATATCGACGGGGTACATCTGGATGATTATTTCTATCCGTCCAATGTAGCTTTTGCCGATGATACGGCCTTCAAGACCTTCAATACACAAGGGATTAGCAGCAAAGGCAACTGGCGGCGGGATAATATCAACCAGTTCATCCGTCAGCTGGGGCAGGAGATTCATGAAGCGAAGCCGTCCGTCTCTTACGGGGTCAGCCCGTTCGGGGTATGGCGCAACAAAAAAGCGGACAGCACCGGCTCAGATACTACAGCAGGGGTGTCAGCCTATGATGACATGTATGCGGATGTGCGCACCTGGATTCAGAGCGGCTGGATCGATTATGTTGCCCCGCAGGTCTATTGGAGCCTCTCCTTCAGCGCCGCCCGTTATGATAAGCTGGTGGACTGGTGGGTGAACGAGGTTAAGGGAACGAAGGTTAAGCTGTATATCGGTCTTGCCTCCTACAAGGTAGGGGATACCAAGCAGACTGCGGAATGGCAGAGCGGAGATCAGATTATCAACCAGCTCAAATATAATGAGAAATACGATGAGGTGGCTGGCAGCATCCTGTTCCGGGCGAATGATATTGTGGTTCGTGACCCGTACGGGCTAGCCAGTCTGCTCAGCTTCTATTTCAAGAGTTAAGTCATGAATAGTCCCCCGTGCTCATAGATAACAATACATTCTATGGAACGGGGGTTTGCCATGTATGGAGATTAACGCGGTATTTGAAGGCGGGGGAGTCAAAGGAATTGCCCTGGCAGGTGCGGTGGAGGCGACGGAACGCGCGGGCCGTACCTTTGGGCGGGTAGCAGGAACCTCTTCCGGTTCGATCATTGCCTCGCTGCTGGCAGCGGGGTACAGCGGAGAGACCATGAGCCGGATTATCCGGCGGACACCGTTCACCTCCTTCCTGAAGCGGGGAGCGCTCTACAACACCGCCTTCGTCGGGCCGGCCTTGCGTGTGCTGCTCAAGAAGGGGCTGTACTCAGGCCAGGCGCTGGAAGCGTGGATACGCAACCTGCTGCTGGAGCAGGGGGTTGTTACGTTCCGGGATCTGCCGCGCGGCAAGCTGCGGGTGATTACATCAGATATCACCAACGGGCGGATTGTGGTGCTGCCAGATGATCTGGTGCTGTACGGGATCGAGCCTGACAGCTTCGAAGTTGCCAAGGCGGTGCGGATGAGCTGCAGCATTCCGTATTTCTTCGATCCGGTGATCCTGCGGCTGGCCGGAGAGGCGGCCCGGGGGAAATCGTTCAGCGGGCAGCTGGTCTATATGGTGGACGGGGGAGTGCTGAGTAATTTTCCGCTCTGGCTGTTCGATGAGAAGAAGGACGGCTTCCTCTCGCCGCTGCGCAGGACACCAACCATAGGCTATCAGCTGATTGGGAAGACAGCTCCGCAGCCGCATCATATTACGGGTCCGTTCAGCATGCTGGAGGCGATGGTGGAGACGATGCTCTCCGCGCATGATGAACGGTATATTGAGACGGATAAATTCGTTCGTACGGTCAAAATCCCTACGCTGGGCATCTCCACTACCGAGTTTCATATCACACAGGCACAGACGGACGCCTTGTATACGGCGGGCATCGCAGCCGGAGAAGAGTTCTTCGCTAACTATCGTCCGGCACCGCCGTCCTACACCAGGAGGGCACCCCTTCAGGCCGCAGGTCCAAGACGGTAACTAAACCACAACATATAAATTTTTATCTTACCAGAAAAAAGACATCCCCACGTGATGAAATCACGTGGGGATGCCTTTTGCAGCTCTGCTTCGTTACATTCAGTATTCAGTGATATTTGGGCAACTGATCGTCATTCTTACCCTTACTGCCTTCGATGACCTGGAAGGGATAGCTTTTGCGCTTGCCCGGTGAGCCAGTGGTCTTGCGGATGCCGGCAACCTTGGACATCGTCTTGGCCGAAGGCTTAACCTTAGTGCGCGGACGTCCGGGTCCGCCTCCCATTCTGCCGGGGGCTACCTTGTAGGCGTAATACAACAGTCCCAGCAGAATCAGGGGTAAGATGAAGATGGACAGGGCCATCAGGCCGCGTGCCATAATATCTACCATCAGGCCCCATACGGCAAGAGCTGTCGTAATCCAAAATATCAAAGCATGTCTGATCATTGGCTAATCATCCTTTCGCAGGATCCAAAATGCCGCCTGACACACTTGCCTCCGAATATCCTTTTGCTTCAATTGCAGCGTCCAGCTCCCGCATCCGGTTGAAGGAAGCGATCGACACCTCTACCATATCGTCCTTAGGTTCCTTGGTAGTCAACAGCTGCAGCCACAGGCCCGGGTATCCCAGATACTTAAGGCCGGGAATATCTCTTACCGCATTCGTGCCCTTCAGTACCTCGAACGAGATTCCGATGACCACCGGTAAAAGAACGATACGCTGAAGCACCCGTTCCATCAGGGAATCCCACGGGACGACCGAGTAGATAATTACACCGAGGATAATCGTCAGCATCATAAAGCTGCTTCCGCAGCGGTAATGCAGACGGCTGTATTTCTGTACGTTCGCTACGGTCAGCTCTTCACCGGCTTCAAAGGCGCTGATGACCTTGTGCTCAGCTCCATGATATTGGAAGAGCCGCTTGATCACTGGCGTCTGCGAGATCGCCCAGAGATAGACGAGCAGGAGAATCAGCTTGATGCCGCCTTCCACAAGGTTGTGCAGAATATAGTTGTCAAATACATTTTTGAACAAAAAATCTTCTACGAATACCGGGACCAGCGTGAAAATCAGCTTACCGAACAGGAAAGACAGAATCCCCATTATAGCTACGCCGAAGATCATTCCGAGGCTCCAGCCTTCGTCCTTCTTCTTGTTCTTCGCCTGCTGCTTGGCAAGCTCTTCCGGCTCCGTCTCATCCTCGGCATAGGATTCTGCCGAATAGTTCAGATGCTTCGAGCCTTTGGCGCTGGAATCTATAATACTGACAATGCCGCGAAGCAGCGGAATCTTGCGCAGTTTAAGGACCCAGCTCTTATCGCTCTTCGGCACCTCCAAAAATGTAATCTCCTGATTCTTTCGTCTTACGGCTGTTACGTTGACATGCTTGCCGCCGAACATGACGCCTTCGATGACGGCTTGGCCGCCGTAACTGGGAGTTTCCTGGGACAACCAATTCACCTTCCCGTATATTGATATGATTTATATAATACATTGTAACTAATTTTTAAACACATTACTAGTTGGATTGCCGTTAGCTGTACATACTAGCTGTAGAGAGCGGAGTGGAAACCGGATTAACCCCATACCGAAAGAGAGGGAGCTCTATGAGTTCTTCAAGCAAGCACAAGAGCGTCCAGACGAATCCTTTTTATTTCTCCATTGAACTGGGTTATTTCGCCGGTTTAATCTGGGGAGGGTTGCACTGGCTGATGTATGTTCTGCACTTCACTAAGGTCATTCCGGGATTTTTGGCGGAGCCTTTTTTCAAGCATGAATTTCTGCTGACCCCTGCCGGGCATCTGCTCGGATATTTATGCTTCATTGTACTCTCCGTATTGGCTTCCCTGATCTACGTGTTTATTCTCCGGAAGCTTAACGGACCTTGGCCTGGGATGATATACGGGGTGCTGTGGTGGTCGGTCCTGTTCCTGGCTTGCTCGCGCTTATTCCTGCTCCAGCCGCCGTTCAAGCTGCCGTGGGACACGGTGATCAGCGAATTCTGTCTCTTCCTGCTCTGGGGATTATTCATCGGATATACAGCGGCAATCGAGTATACGGATGAACGCAAACGCGAACAGCAGACGAAGCTGGCCTAGGCCCTTCGAAAAAACTTCTCAGTTGGCCTGCCGCTATGGTAAAATACAATGTGGCTATTTCGAGAGGAGAATGAAAATGGGCAACAAGCGCGTCTCCAAGCTGCGTAAGGTTCTGCAGGAACTGGGACTGGATGCGATGTTAATTACCAGCGGATATAACCGCCGCTATTTGAGTGGGTTCACCGGCTCCTCCGGGTACGTACTGGTTACCGGTGATGACAGTTATCTGCTGACGGACTTCCGGTATATGACACAGGCCTCGGAACAGGTGAATGGCCTCAAGGTGGTACAGCATGACTCGAAATTCATTGACACCGTGCGGGAACTGCTGCCGAAGGGCGGACAAGTCCGTATCGGCTTCGAGCAGGATGATGTGACCTTCAGTGCGTACACCGCTTATGCGGAGGCTCTTGCCCCGGCAGCCATGGTACCGGTATCGAAGGCTGTTGAGAACCTGCGCATGTTCAAGGACGAGGAAGAGCTGGCTGTGATGCAGCGGGCTGCCGATCTGGCAGACGCCACCTTCAGTCATATCCTGAATGTGATCAAGCCGGGCATGACGGAACGCGATGTCGATCTGGAAATGGAATTCTACATGCGTACGCATGGTGCAACTTCGTCTTCGTTCGATACAATCGTCGCTTCCGGTGAGCGTTCAGCTATGCCGCATGGTGTAGCGAGCAGCAAGGTTATCGGGAACAACGAATTCGTCACCTTCGATTTCGGCGCGCTCCTGGACGGTTACTGCTCCGATGTGACCCGCACGATTGCTCTGGGATCACCGGACCCTAAGCTGAAGGAGATCTACGATATTGTGCTTGAAGCGCAGCTTCATACGCTGGCGCATATCAAGCCCGGCATGACCGGCCGTGAATGTGATGCCCTGGCCCGGGATATCATCACCCGCTACGGGTATGGTGAATACTTCGGCCACAGCACAGGCCATGGTCTCGGGATGGAAGTACATGAATGGCCGCGCTTGTCCAAGCTGGCGGATGAAGTCATCCAGCCGGGGATGGTTGTCACTGTGGAACCGGGAATCTATCTCTCGGGCCTTGGCGGCGTACGGATTGAAGATGATATTGTCATTACCGAGAGCGGCATCACGCTGCTGACACATTCATCGAAGGATTATTTGGTACTGTAAGACACTATCATTCAGTTCATTTATGGATTCCAGGAGGGATTTTTTGTGATTTCAGTTAACGATTTTAAGACAGGCCTGACCGTAGAAGTAGAAGGGGACATCTTCACAGTCCTAGATTTCCAGCACGTGAAGCCGGGTAAAGGCGCAGCCTTCGTCCGCTCCAAGCTGAAGAACCTGCGTAACGGCAATACGGTTGAGCGCACGTTCCGTGCCGGTGAAACCATTGGCCGCGCCATTATCGAGAACCGTGGCGTACAGTACCTGTATGCAAGCGGCTCTGAACATGTGTTCATGGACAACGAGACTTATGACCAGTTCGAATTGACAGCCAAGCAGCTTGAATGGGAGCTTAACTTCCTCAGAGAGAACATGACCGTGAATATCGTCAGCTACCAGGGCGAAATCCTCGGGATCAACCTGCCGACCAGCGTAGAGCTGAAGGTAACTGAGACCGAACCGGGCGTGAAGGGCAACACGGCTCAAGGCGCGACCAAAGCCGCTGTTCTGGAGACCGGTCATACGGTCCAGGTACCGCTGTTCATCAATGAAGGAGATGTTCTTCTGGTCGATACCCGCGAAGGTAAATATATCTCCCGCGCGTAGAGCCTTTTTGGATTTCAGATGTAACTTGAGGGCCTCCCCGCTTGATGCGGCGGAGGTCTTTTTGCTGTGTCAGGCTGGGAGAGAAGGGAAAAGGGATGAAAATGATGAAAGGGATAAATCCCTCTGATTCAGCGGAATGTTAGCTGAACGGGGGGATTAAAGGGATAAATCCCTTAGATTAAGCTAAAAGTGGAGAGGAAGGGTAAATCAAAGGGATAAATCCCTCTGACGGACGTCTCCGGTGGGGCGGAATGTGGAGTGAAAGAGTAATGAGGTGCACTAGTGCATCAGAATTGGGCCGGAGCGGGCTGGATGAGCGAATGAGGAGCATTAGTGCCCCTGAATTGGGCCAAAGCGGGCTGGAAGAGCGAATGAGGAGCATTAGTGCCCCTGAATTGGCCCAAAGCGGGCTACATGAGCGAATGAGGAGCATTAGTGCCCCTGAATTGGGCCGAAGCGGGCTGGATGAGCGAATGAGGAGCATTAGTGCACCTGATTCCGGCCGTGCGGGTTCGGGGTTAAGGCCGGGTTCATCAAAAATGGGCATTTTATTTTGTGAAACCATTAACGCATGTTATGATTTTCGTATTATACTGTGTTAAAGCATTAACCAAAATTTAAGCTACTTTAGAGCGAAATAGGGAGTGAATGGAACTTTGTCACTTTATGTCATGAAATTCGGGGGCAGCTCCGTCGGCGACATTGAACGTATGAAGCGGGTTGCCGGGCGGATCGCAGCCAAGCAGGATGAAGGACATCGCTGCGTTGTGGTGGTCTCCGCTATGGGAGATACCACAGATGATCTGATCGATCAGGCGAATCAGCTGAACGGTCAGCCCCCCGCACGCGAGATGGATATGCTGATGACTACAGGGGAGCAGATCTCCGTAGCGCTTCTGTCGATCGCGCTTCACGGGATCGGCCGGAATGCCGTATCCTATACAGGCTGGCAGGCCGGGTTCCGCACCGATGAGACCCACGGCCGGGCACGGATCAGTGAGATTGTTCCGCGCCGGGTGCTGGAGTCGCTGGAGCGGGAGCAGATTGTGATTGTAGCCGGCTTCCAGGGCATGACGCTGGATGGCGAGATCACTACGCTGGGCCGCGGAGGCTCAGATACGACAGCGGTTGCGCTGGCTGCAGCCATCAAGGCGGATGTCTGCGAGATTTATACCGATGTAGACGGAATCTACTCTACTGACCCGCGGATTGTGAAGACGGCGCGCAAGCTGAAGGAAATCTCCTATGACGAGATGCTGGAGCTGGCGAATCTCGGGGCAGCCGTGCTGCATCCGCGTGCCGTGGAATATGCCAAACGATATCAAGTGAAGCTGGTCGTAAGATCAAGCTTTAACCATAATGAAGGTACTGTGGTGAAGGAGGAAGCAAGCATGGAGCAAGGTGTAGTAGTTAGCGGAATTGCCTATGATAAAAATGTGGCCCGGATCAGTATTCTGGGAGTTCCAGATGTGCCGGGGGTACTCGCCCAGGTATTCGGCAAGCTGGCCGATGAAGGTGTGGATGTCGATATTATCGTGCAGAGCGGAGTGCAGAACAAGACGGCTGACTTCTCCTTCACTGTAGCGCTTGGAGATCTTGTGAAGGCCAAAGAGGTCATCGAAGGGCTGCACAGCGTATTGCCTTACCGTGAAGTGACTTCCGAGGACAGTCTGGTCAAGGTGTCGATTGTCGGCGCCGGGATGGTCAGCCACCCGGGGGTTGCCGCCAAAATGTTCGAGGTGATCTCGAATGAAGGCGTGAGCATCAAGATGGTGAGCACTTCCGAGATCAAGGTATCCTGTGTGATTGAATCCGGCAACCTGCAGCAGATCATTCAGGCGCTGCATACCGCCTATAACCTGGATACACAAGAGCAAGCCTTCGTTGGAGGTCCACAGGACCGCCGCTAAGCCGCAGATTATAATTCAACAATAGGTCTAAGACGCAAAACGAAAAGAGTGCTGTTACCCGCAGAAGCGGAGAACAGCACTCTTTTCTTTTGCCGCAAAATAGGTTACTTGCCTGACGTTCCGGCGGGTGGCAGCAAGCTCGCTCCTGGTTAGCTCAGCCGCCGGAACCTGCCCATAATCTCCACGGTCTCCAGCACGTTAACGAAGGATTTCGGATCGGTCTCCAGAATCGTCTTGCGCAGATCTGCCAGCTCATAGCGGGTGGTTACGGTCATCAGCATCGTATTGCCTTCGTGACTGTATCCGCCCTCGGCGTTCACAACCGTGATGCCGTGCGGCAGACTGGTCAGCCGGTTCAGCATTTTCTCGCGCTCCTTCGTGACGATGAAGCAGGTCAGCTTGATATGGCGGATGTGGATCATGTCCACCACCCGGCTTTTGACGAAGATACAGAGCATCGCGTACAGCGCGGAATCCCAGCTTTTGAAGAAGCCCAGACACAGAATGACGAGACCGTCCATGACGAACAGCACGGTGCCCATGGGAATATCCCGCTTGCGGGTAATGATGGAGCCGAGAATGTCGAAGCCCCCGGAAGATCCTCCCGCCCGCAGAGAGAAGCCAACCCCTCCCGCAATAATCACCCCGCCGAAGATACTGGCCAGAATCGGGTCCTTGGTAAGCTTCACCACAGGGATCACGTTCAGGAACCAGGTGGTGGAGAGTACAGACAGCATGCTATAGCAGATGTACTTTTTGCCCACGGCGACGAAGCCCCAGATCAGGATCGGGAGATTGATGGCGAAATAATACAACGAAATATACTTTGGATGGGTCAAATACCCGATGATGGAAGCTGTCCCGGCTACACCGCCGCTGAGCAGCTGATGCGGAATCAGGAACAGGCGGAGCCCGGCTGCTACCAGAAAGGCTGAAAATACAATGATAGCTACCTCTTTTACCTGTCTGCCTATCGTTCCTGATACAAGCGGTACTACGAAATTACGAACTTGCATGATTGTGATCCCCTTCTTTGCTCAGTTATCTTTGGATGCGGAAAAATTAATTTTATCATACCGATGATATTTTTTTATGGAGGGCGGCACTATGATATCTTTCACACCTCCTGAAATCTGTGCTAGTATCCCCATTTCTTCTTGTCTAAAGTCGCCCCCTTCCGCATATCCATGGATAACAGCTTGTTTGATTTGCAGTGAAATGGCGGGCGGGCCCATAGATTTGGAAAAGGGAGATGGGATATTTGGACAAGTATGTAAGCTGGATGTCGGCCCTGCGGCTGCTGTCTGGCAGTGTAGAGATTGCGGCGGCTTTGATTATGCTGAAGCTGAATCAGGTGGATAAGGCACTGGCTGTCAATTCGGGACTGGCGCTTGTCGGTCCTACGATTCTCATTCTGACCACGGCTGTGGGCCTTACAGGGATGGCAGAGCAGCTGTCCTGGGGGAAGCTCGGCTGGATTGGTTGCGGGGTGGCTATTCTCTTATTCGGGATTCTCAAGAAATGATAGATGATAGGCATAAAGCATAAGTACAAGCATAAATATGAGATAAAGCTATTTAGTAGAGGACAGCTTGGGGGTACCTGGTATGGCAAATGACTGGCTTTTGTTGTTTCCCGAAAAAGTAAGAGCGCTGCTCGGCGGCCTCCCCGCTGCGCTCCTGGACAAGGTGGAGGAGATTCGCGTCCGTGAGGGCCGGCCGCTGGAGATCAACTATTCCGGCAAGTATCATTTCATCGGTGCCGGCGGCACCCTGACCCAGCTTCCCGGCGGGGCTTACCGGCCGGACCGGGAGGATACGCACCGGCTGCTGGACCTCATCAGCAATCATTCCCTCTATACGATGGAAGAGGAGCTGCGCAAGGGCTTCATCACGATTCCGGGCGGACACCGGATCGGTCTCTGCGGCCGGACGGTGCTGAGCGGGGGCGGCGTGGAGCATCTGCGTGATATTACCGGCTTCAACGTGCGGATTGCCCGTGAGGTGCACGGCATCGCCGACGGTGTGCTGCCGTATCTGCTGGACCGGGGGCGGCAGCGTGTGATGCATACGCTGATTCTGTCCCCGCCGCAGCATGGCAAGACCACGCTGCTGCGCGATCTGGCCAGGCAGCTGTCGGCAGGTACAAGCGGCGGCCGGGAAGGCAGCCGGCCGGGGCTGAAGGTCGGCATCGTCGACGAACGCTCCGAGATCGCGGGCAGCCGCCGGGGAATTCCGGCCTTCGATGTCGGGCCGCGCACGGACATTCTGGACGGCTGCCCCAAGGCGGAGGGCATGATGATGATGATCCGCTCCTTGTCGCCCGATGTGCTGATCGCCGATGAAATCGGCCGCATGGAGGACGCAGAGGCGGTGACCGAGGCGCTGCACGCCGGGATCTCGGTGGTTGCTTCTGCGCACGGCAAGGAAGTGTCCGAGCTTGCCCGGCGGCCCGGACTTGGCGGGCTGCTGGAGCACCGGATGTTCGAGCGGTATGTGATACTGCACCGCGGAGCCTCTGGCTTGTCCTTCCGCATTCTGGACGCCCAGAAGCGGGGTCTGCTGCTGGTCTCGCCGGAGCAGCAGCCGGTGTCAGGGGGTGACCGCCATGCTTAAGCTGCTTGGCGCGGTAATGATCGTGCTGGCGGGAACCCTGGCCGGCTTCAAGCGGGCGGCCCAGTATGCCGACCGGCCGAGACATATCCGGGCCTTGATTGCAGCGCTCCAGCGGCTAGAGACCGAGATCCAGTACGGCTACACGCCGCTGCCGGAGGCGCTGCGCCGGATTGGAATGCAGACAAAGGAGCCGCTGCGGGCCTTCTTCCTTACGGCGGCGGAGGAGATGAACCCGCCGTATAACTACAGTGCGGAAGAGGCCATCCGGCGGGCGATGGAAGCCCACTGGAGCAGCGCATCGCTGCGGGGCACGGAGAAGGAGATCATCCGGCAGCTAAGCTGCACGCTCGGAACCAGTGACCGTCCGAATCAGAGCACGCATATTGCACTGGCTTTACAGCAATTGAAGCAGGAGGAGACAGCGGCCAGAGAAGATCAGGGCAAGTATGAGAAGGTGAGTAAAAGCCTGGGTCTGCTGCTTGGAGCATTGATCGTCATTTTGATCTTTTAGCGAGGTGCCAGGAATGAATATTGAAGTCAACGCGATCTTTCAGATTGCCGGCATCGGCATCATTATCGCCATGATCCATACGGTGCTTAAGCAGATGGGCAAAGAGGATATCGCCCACTGGGTAACGATTGTCGGCTTTATCATCGTCCTGTTCATGGTCATCCGGATGCTGGATGGGCTGCTGCAGGAAATCAAAACGATTTTTCTTTTTCAATAGGCTGAGGTTATGGAAATCATTCAGATTGTGGGAATCGGCATCTTGGCGACGGTCCTTATCCTCGTCCTGAAGGAACAAAAGCCGGTATTCGCCTTCCTGCTGACCACTGCGGCCGGCATCCTGATCTTCCTGTTCCTGATCGGCAAGATCGGAACGATTCTCGGTACGCTGGAGCGGGTGGCGGAGTCCTCCGGGATGGAAATGATCCACATCAAAACGGTGTTCAAAATCATCGGCATCTCCTATATTGCGGAATTCGGGGCGCAGATCGTGAGGGATGCCGGGCAGGAATCGATTGCTTCCAAGATTGAGCTGGCCGGCAAGGTGCTGATCATGGTGCTGGCTGTTCCGATTATCAGCATTATTATTGAAACGGTCATGAAGCTGCTGCCAGCCTGATACAGCGGACATGCCGGACAAGTTGGAGTAGAGCGGAGGTGAGGGGAATGCAGGAGCATAGTATTTTTCGGCCGCCAAAAGGGGGAAAGGCGCTCCTGCTTCTGCCAGCCCTGTTGCTGGTGCTCCAGCTGCTTCTGCTGTGTGGAAGCACGGCAAGTGCGGCAAGTGTTGCGAATGCTGCAAGCGCGGGAAGTGTGGCAAGTACTGCAAGCGGGTCCCCTGTTCCTTCAGCTCCGGCTACAGGCGGCAGCGGAGGTCTGGCATCTCCTGTTGACCAGTGGGTGAAAGGGCAGGTGGAGCATCTGCCAAAAGACAAAGTCGAGTCTTACTGGGACCAGCTGATGAAGGATTACGGGGGATTTTTCCCGGAGGGACGGACACCTTCCTTGATGGATATGCTGCTGCCGGGAGATAAGGGCTTAAGCTTCAAAAGCGTATTGTCCGGCCTGATGAACTTCATGTGGCATGAGGTGCTCTACAACGGCAAGCTGCTGGTCACGATTGTGATGATCAGTGTGCTGAGTATGATTCTGGAGACGCTTCAGACCGCTTTTGAACGGAAATCTGTCAGCAAGATTGCTTATATGCTCTGCTACATGGTGGTGCTGGTCATCGCCGTTAACAGCTTCAATGTCGCTATCGGCTATGCCAAGGATGCCATCGACCGGATGATCGACTTCATGATGGCTATGATTCCGCTGCTGTTCGCGCTGCTGGCCTCAATGGGCAATATCGTCACGGTGTCGGTGACCCATCCGCTGATCGTATTCATGATCCATACCGTAGGCACGCTGATTCATACGCTGGTCTTCCCGCTGCTGTTCTTCTCGGCGGTGCTGCATCTGGTGAGCGCCATGTCGGAGAAATACAAGCTGACCCATCTGGCGAATCTGCTGCGCAATATCGGGGCCGGGCTGCTCGGGGTGCTGCTGACGGTGTTCCTCGGCGTGATCTCCGTCCGGGGGATTACCAGCTCGGTTACAGACGGAGTGACCATACGCGCGGCCAAATATATTACAGGGAATTTCGTGCCGGTGATCGGTAAAATGTTCGCGGATGCCACCGACACGGTCATCTCGGCCTCACTGCTGGTGAAGAACGCCATCGGGCTGTCGGGAGTGATCATTATCCTCTTCCTGTGTGCGTTCCCGGCAATCAAAATTCTGATCCTCGCCCTGATCTACAATCTGGCCGCCGCTGTCATGCAGCCGCTGGGCGAGACACCGATTGTGACCTGCCTGCAGACGATCGGCAAAAGCATGATTTATGTCTTCGCGGCGCTGGCCGCCGTCTCGCTGATGTTCTTCCTGGCAGTAACCATTATGCTGACTGCGGGCAATGTGACCGTAATGATGCGCTAGAACGAAATGACAAGGAGGTGCGCCATGTCCTGGCTCAGCAGTTGGCTCCATGAGCTGATTCTCGTCGTGCTGATGGCTGCATTCGTGGAGATGCTGCTGCCCAGCAAATCCATGGAACGCTACGCCAGACTGGTGCTCAGCCTGCTGGTTCTGCTGACAATGCTAAGCCCGATAATCTCTCTGCTGAAAGGGGATGCCAGCAAGGAGCTGACCGTGGCGATGCAGCAGCAGGAAAGAAGCGGGGGGCTGCTGAACAGAGCGGAGGGTGCACCGGATTCGCTGGACAAGATTCTGGCGGACGGGCGGATGCTGGCTGCCGGAGCCCGCGACCAGAGCCTGAAGCTGGCTGCCGAGGAAATCGCCGGCCAGATGCGCGACCAAATTGCCGGGAGCACCGGGCTCGGCGGGGTGAAGGTAACGGTGGCCCTGGCCATGGGCCCGAATCCAAATGCGCCGCTCGGCGAGGAGGTGCCGCTGATCTCCTCGGTCACAGTAGCGCTTCCGCCGGAGCAGAGCGCCTCTGGAGGCGCTGTCCAGGGTGGGGGCGCATCATCCCTCCCGTCAGCCGGGCCGATACAGATTAACCCTGTGGAGCCGGTCCAGGTCAGCCTGGAAGGCAGCGGGGGAGATGGTGAAGCGCAGGAAGCGTCATCCTCAGGTGGTGGTTCGGCTCCGGCGTCCTCCTCTTCCGGGAGCGGCACTGAGGGAGTGCAGGAGACCCAGGCGGAAGAAGCCGGAACAATTATCCAGCTGCTGGAGAAGAACTGGAACCTGGACCCCGCTTTGATCAAGGTGCAAAGCAGCGGGGGCGGTACCGTGAAATCATAATTGAAGGAGGGAAATCAATGGGCAATTGGCTGAAAAAGCTGGAGCAGTGGGCCGGTGGCGGGGGCGGCAGCCCGAAGCGCAGCCACACCTTCCGATGGCTAATCATTATCGGCCTGCTGGGTGTTGCAATTATGCTGTTCAACTCCTTCGTGAATGTGAAGAAGCTGGACAACGAGAACACAGGGCGTGAACCGCCGGACAGCGGGACCTCGCAGACAGTCCTGCAGCAGGAGACCGGGAGCGCGAATTCTTTTGACAGCATCGAACTGGCGATGGAGAACCGCACGAAGGAGATTCTGGAGAAAATCGTGGGGGTCGGTACTGTGGATATCATGGTCACCGTAGATTCCACAGAGGAGATTATCGTGCAGCGCAATATGAACGACTCGCAGCAGCAAAGTGAAGAAACAGATGCCAGCGGCGGTAAACGCCATACCACCCAGTACACCAGGGACGGCCAGATCGTCACTTACAGCCAGTCAGGGAATGAGGCTCCGATCATCACCAAGCGGGTGAAGCCTCAGGTAAGGGGAGTGCTGGTGGTCGCCAAAGGGGCAGAGAACAAGGTCGTGCGCAGTCTGATTGAGCAGGCGGTTGAAAAAGGGCTTAACGTACCGGTCTACCGGATTTCTGTTGTCCCGCGCAAGCAGGAATAGGCATGTCTCCGGCAACCCCGGCATATGCTTTAACAGAAGAGGCTTGTACGATACACACGGGCACAGACGACAAGAGGGCTGGCAACAAAATTATAGGAGGTATAAACAATGAAGGGCAAAAGACAAACGATTTGGCTGGTTTCTATGCTCAGTTTGATGGTAGTGCTCTCTGCATATTATCTGTTCACGGAAGATACGGGGGCTCCCATCCCCAAAGAAACTGCAGGCAGCATCCAGGTGGACACTATAAAAGACGGAACGGGCGGCGGAACTGCGACTACGCTGGACAGCGGACTTGTCATCAAAGAGGTCAGCACGGACAAAGGAATTGCAGTAGGAACCGTGGATGACAGCAGCAAGACCACCAAGGATGAAGCGGCATCGACAGTGGCAACGGATGACAGCACGACTCCGGCCGTGATAGATGACAGCAGTGTGGTTGCTGACAGCAGTAACACTGCTAAGGATACAACTGCTGCAACAGACAAGGCGGCCACTACTACGGCTGATAAAGGCAAGGATACGGCTGGCAGCAAGGATACCAAGGACAATAAGGACACCAAGGATGCCAAGGATACTAAGGACAGCAAAGACAGCAAGGATACGTCAGCCGCTGTAGACAAGACTCCGGCGAAGGACGACGAGGCGATTCTGGATGAAGTGGCTTCGCAGAGCGTATCGGCGAGCAGCCTGTTCACGAACTACCTGTACGAACGCGAACAGAAGAACCTGAAGGATCACAATGATCTGCTGGCGCTGATTAACGATATGGATAAGACACCGGCTGAGAATGCAGCAGCCCAGGAGCAGCTCAGCAAGCTGGAAGAGAAAGAGTCCAAGATCACCGGGATTGAAGAGAAGCTTCAACAAAAATACGGTGAGGCCATTGTGAAAGAAGAAGCCGGTGACGCCTACACGATCGTGGTGCTTAGCGATAAGCTGGATGTGAAGCAGGCGGTCGGCATCGTGGATTTTGTAATGAAGGAACTGAGCGTTACCCAGGACAAGATTAAGGTCCAATACGTCTCGGAGCAGTAAGCCAGCTGAATAAAACCAGGGAAAATAGAATAAAATGCCGAAAGAGCCCGGGCGCGTCCCAGGCTCTTTCCATTTCTAGCGTTTGTGATATAATACATAAAGTTATCGATGTATAGAAAAAGAAGATTACGCAGGCAGCGGTTACACAAGGTAGCGATTCAAGAGAATTACAGAGCAGACCCGCGTTACGGGTATGCTTGTCAGAACGGATATCGTACCCTGCTCAGCCAGCGTCCCAAAATGGCTTCGAGAGAAAGCTGAAGGAGTGAACTACCCAATGTTCAAGTTAAGCGAGATTAAGGAATTGATTCAATTGCTGGACCAGACTTCCTCCGTGCACGAGCTGGAGATTGAAAGCGAAGGTATGAAGCTGGCTATCCGTAAACCGGATCGCTCTGAAGCTGAAGGAACAGTAATTCAGGCGGCTCCTTATACCTACCCCTTTACGCCAGCCCCGCAGCCGCAAAGTCCGCAGATTATTGCCCCTCAGGCTGTTAGTGAAGTTCCTGCTGCGGCGCAGCAGCCCGCAACCTCCGCTGAAGGCGCATTACATAAAATCGTCTCGCCGATGGTTGGGACCTTCTATAGTGCCGCTTCACCGGAGACGCCTTCCTTTGTTAATGTCGGAGACCGGGTGAATGAGAAATCTACGGTCTGCATCATTGAAGCGATGAAGCTGATGAATGAGCTGGAAGCCGAAGTGAAGGGCGAGATTGTCTCTGTCCTGGTTGAGAACGGCCAACTGGTGGAATACGGTCAGCCGCTGTTTCTGGTGAGAGCGGAATAATTGCCGCGAGAATGAAGAGGAGCTTGCAAGCTTCGCTAAACTTTGGGAGGAAACGCATGAACATTCAAAAAGTGTTGATTGCCAACCGCGGCGAGATTGCGGTCCGCATTATCCGGGCCTGCCGCGAGCTGGGTATTGCCACCGTGGCTGTCTATTCGGAGCCGGACCGCGATTCCCTGCATGTCCGTCTTGCAGATGAGGCGTACTGTATCGGACCGATGCCCGCCAAGGACAGCTATCTGAACTTTACTAATATTATGAGCGTTGCCACGCTGACGGAATGCGATGCTATTCACCCCGGCTATGGCTTCCTGGCCGAGAACGCGGATTTCGCCGAGATCTGTGAATCCTGTAACATTACCTTCATCGGCCCGTCTCCGGATGCGATTACCCGGATGGGCGACAAGGCTGTTGCCAAAGAAACGATGAAGCTGGCCGGAGTTCCGATTATACCGGGCTCGGACGGGATTGTCGGTGACTTAGAGGAAGCCGTAATGCTCGGCCGTGATATCGGGTACCCGCTTATCGTCAAAGCTACGGCAGGCGGCGGAGGCAAGGGCATCCGCATCGCCGAGGATGAAGAGTCACTGGTGAAGCAGATTACCGCTGCCCAGCAGGAAGCGCAGAAGAATTTCGGCAACGCCGGAGTCTATCTGGAGAAATTCCTGACCGGCATGAAGCATGTGGAGATTCAGATCATCGCCGATAATCACGGCAACGTCGTCCACTTGGGCGAGCGTGACTGCTCTGTGCAGCGCCGCCGCCAGAAGCTGATCGAAGAAGCGCCTTGCGCCGTACTTACCCCGGAGGTCCGCGATGCGATGGGCCAAGCGGCGGTACGGGCTGCACTGGCGGTTAATTACTCGGGGGCAGGTACCCTGGAATTCCTGCTGGGTCCTGACGGACATTTCTATTTCATGGAGATGAATACACGGATTCAGGTGGAGCATCCGGTAACGGAGATGGTCACCGGCGTCGATCTCATTAAGGAAATGATCTCAGTAGCGGAAGGTAATCCCCTCTCCTTCACCCAGGAGGATATTGTGATCAACGGCTGGTCGATTGAATGCCGCATCAATGCCGAGGACCCTGAGCGTAATTTCATGCCGTCTCCGGGCAAAATCGGCTTCTATCTGCCACCGGGCGGATTTGGGGTGCGGGTCGACAGCGCGGCGTATCCGGGCTATACCATTTCACCTTTTTATGACTCCATGATTGCCAAGCTGATCGTCTGGGCACCGACCCGGGAAGAGGCTATAGCCAAGATGAAGCGTGCACTGGCTGAATTTGCGGTGGAGGGCATACATACCACCATTTCATTCCACCAGAGACTGCTGGAGCATCCGGTGTTTTTGGACGGGAACTTCGATATCAAGTTCCTTGAGGAGTATGAAGTTTAGGACGGCTTCTCATGGTTTGTCATAAAGTTCGTCAAATGATATAGTATGTTTAATAAGAGGCGTACTGCCCGCTTGAAGTGCCCCTACAACTTTTTTGCTGGAAAGGTGTGAAGTCCAAATGAGTACATTGCCGACAGAATTTGAACGTACGGAAATCGGTGAAATCCAGATCGCTCCAGAGGTGATCGAGGTTATCGCCGGTTTGGCAACCGTTGAGGTGAAAGGTGTGGCCGGAATGAGCGGCGGTTTCGCCGGCGGAATCGTGGAGCTTCTCGGACGCAAGAACCTGTCCAAAGGG
This sequence comes from Paenibacillus sp. FSL M7-0896, assembly GCF_037975415.1. Taxonomy (NCBI): domain Bacteria; kingdom Bacillati; phylum Bacillota; class Bacilli; order Caryophanales; family Paenibacillaceae; genus Paenibacillus; species Paenibacillus sp. FSL M7-0896. The sequence continues at coordinate 4,632,394 of NZ_CP150250.1, read as the reverse complement.
GTTAAGGTTGAGGTTGGACAGCGCGAGGCTGCGGTGGATGTGTCCGTAATTATCGAATACGGCTACCGTCTTCCGGAAGTGGCTGCTGAAATTCAGCGCAATGTTAAGCGTTCCATCGAAACCATGACCGGTCTGACCGTTGTGGAAGTGAACGTGCATATCCATGATGTGCAGTTCAAAAGCAATACAAGCATTGACAAGAGCGAGGACACGGATGCGGTTATCCGCGTGAAGTAAGGGTTCAGTTCTTCCATAAACCCCCGACAGTGCGTCGAGGGTTTACCTTAATTTAAGGAGGTTGTGAGACTCGTGGCCAAAATTCTGGACAGGCTTCTGCTGTTCCTGTACAGCTTAAGCATTGGAATACTATCTGTAATTGCCATCCTCCTCTTAAGCGGTGTCATTCCGGACAAGTATGAGATTTCGGACGGACCGGCGGTCTATATCGCTGCGATCTCGGTGGCGGTCATTCTGTTCCTGCTGAGCATCCGCTTCTTCTACATCTCCCTGCGCCGCGACCGCGCTTCCCTGCCGTCTGTGGATCAGCGTACAGAGTATGGGGATATTCAGATCTCAATGGAGACCATTGAGAACCTGAGTCTGAAGGCTGCGGGCAAAGTGAAGGGCATCCGCGACCTGAAATCGCGCATCCGTGTCTCACAGGCGGGTCTTGAGATTATGATCCGTGCGGTCGTCGACGGTGAGCATTCACTGCCGCTGCTTACTACGGATGTACAGCGCCAGGTACATGATTTCGTACAGGAGACAACCGGAATTCCGGTTGCAGATGTGTCTGTATACATTGCTAACCTCACACAGGCACCAAGCTTCAAAAGTCGAGTGGAATAGAGGTGAGTTTCCCTTATGTCCTGGAGAGAAGTATGGGAAAGTCACGGGGGTAGAATTACCGGAGTTGCCTTCGGTGTCTTTCTCGGATTGATTTATCTGATTAGCGGTTTTTGGGATATGCTGTTCTTTGCACTGGTAGTGTTCATCGGATATACGTTCGGCAAACGAAAGGATACCGCGCAGGGTCCCCTGTTTCAATGGCAGGAGATCGCAGAGCGGCTGTCCGGACGGTGGCGTCCCTTCAAATGAACCGCGATAGTCTTTCTCCCGGAAGCCTGGAACCCGTTACTTTGAGTTGCTGACCTGCGGAAGAAAGGCTGCGCGGTTTTTTGCTGAAAAGGCAATATAAATTGCCCGGAGTGGGCTTTTTGAGAAAATTAAGGGTATAAATGCTCCTATATCAGCCTATGCGGCTGTTTATGTTAGGAAATGTAGTATAGAAGCTGGTCCGGTTATAATCGTTGTAATCTGTAACACCAAAACAAGAGGTTAGTTCGTAGGAGGAACACATGAAGAGACGTTTAGCGAGAGAAATTATTGTACAAAGCCTGTACCAGATGGAAATGAACGATGTAGAGGTTACCGAAGCGGTTGACATGCTGATTGAAGAAGCGGCGGATGAGAACGAAACCGAGCGTGTCATTACGGATGAGATCGAACTGAAGGCTTATGTAGTTACGCATGTCAACGGCGTGTGGGAACACAAAATGGCGATCGACGATATGCTGGAGCATTATCTTAAGGGCTGGCAGATGAGCCGCTTGTCACGTGTAGACCGTCAGATTCTGCGTCTGGCTACCTTCGAGATGATCTTCGCCAGCGATGTGCCGGCCAAGGTGTCTGTCAATGAGGCGATTGATCTGGCCAAGCATTTCGGCACAGAGGATTCCGGTAAATTCGTGAATGGTGTCCTCGGTAAAATGATTCAGGATGTGGACACGCTTAGAGCCGAGCTGTAGTCCAGCTTCAGCTTCGGATTCAGATTCAGATTCACAGCAAGCGGCAGTAACAGGCTTATAAGCCTTCAATAGACAATAGGGGAGAGACTTACATGACAGCAGCGATTATCAGCGGTAAACAGGTATCGGACGACATTCGGATCGGGATTGCCCGGGAGGTTGCAGACTTAGCGGAGCGCGGCGTGAAGCCGGGTCTGGCTGTCGTTCTGGTCGGTGAAGATCCGGCTTCCCAGGTCTATGTGCGCAACAAGGAGAAGTCTTGTATTGAACTGGGCTTCCATTCCGAGGTGCACCGGCTGGATGCAGCTACCACCCAGCAGGAGCTGCTGGCACTGGTGGCAGACCTGAACGGCCGCAGCGATATTGACGGCATCCTCGTTCAGCTGCCGCTTCCGAAGCATATTGAAGAGAAGGCTGTGATTGACGCCATCTCGGTAGAGAAGGATGTGGACGGCTTCCACCCGGTCAATGTGGGGAACCTCGTCATCGGGGACGACAGTCTGCTTCCCTGTACACCTGCCGGGGTTATTGAACTGATCAAGCGGACCGGTACGGACATTTCCGGCAAGCATGCGGTAGTGATCGGCCGCAGTAATATTGTCGGCAAGCCTGTATCCCTGCTGTTACAGCGGGAGAATGCCACAGTAACCATGTGCCACTCGCGCACAGCGAATATGGCTGAGCTTAGCCGTCAGGCCGATATCCTGGTGGTAGCGATTGGACGGGCCAACTTCATCGATGCTTCGTTCGTGAAGCCGGGTGCGATTGTGATTGATGTTGGCATGAACCGTCTGGATACCGGCAAGCTTGCCGGCGATGTCGATTATGAGAGTGCCCGGGAAGTGGCCGGGTTCATTACGCCGGTGCCGGGCGGAGTGGGACCGATGACCATCACCATGCTGATGAGCAACACGCTGATCGCGGCCAAACGCCGCCGCGGCCTGAAGTAGGCCGGACTTATGGCGGCAGAGCGGCAGATCTACTCCATCAAGGAGCTTAACAAATATATCCGTATGAAGCTGGATTCGGATGCGCTGCTGTCCGACGTATGGATTCGCGGTGAAATCTCGAATTTCACCCATCACGGAAGCGGGCATATGTACTTCACGCTGAAGGATGAGAGCAGCCGGATCAAAGCCATCATGTTCGCTTCACATAACTCACGGCTGCCGTTCGTGCCGAAGGAAGGCACGAAGGTAATCGCCAGGGGAAATGTGACTGTATATGAACGGGACGGGCAATACCAGTTCTATGCGACACATATGCAGCCTGACGGAATCGGCAGCCTGTATCTGGCTTACGAGCAGCTGAAGAGCAAGCTGGAGAAGGAAGGCCTGTTCGCAGCGGAGCGCAAGCGTCCGCTGCCGCAATTCCCGCGCTGCATCGGGGTTGTGACCTCCCCGACAGGAGCGGCTGTGAGGGATATCATCATCACCTTGCAGCGGCGCTACCCGCAGGTTGCGATTGTACTCCACCCTGTACTAGTGCAGGGTAAGGGGGCTGGACCGTCCATTGTACAGGCCATACAGAACCTGAATGCCATGGGAGAGGCCGATGTGCTGATCGTCGGGCGCGGCGGCGGCTCCCTGGAGGAGCTGTGGGCTTTCAATGAAGAGGCCGTTGCCCGGGCGATTGCGGCCTCCGGGATTCCGGTCATCTCGGCCGTGGGCCACGAGACCGACTTCACGATCGCCGATTTCGCCGCCGATCTCCGGGCGGCCACCCCTACGGCAGCGGCGGAGCTCGCTGTGCCGAGCGCAGCCGAGCTGGCCGGGCAGCTGCGCATGGCCCGGCAGCGGCTGCGCCAAGGGCTGCTGCGCCGCTCGCAGCGCGGCGGCGAACGCCTCGCTGCGCTGCAGCGCTCGCTGGCGCTGGCCGGCCCCCGCCGGCAGCTGGCCCAGCACGCGCAGCGGCTGGACATGCTGCGCGCGGCCCTGCTCCGCGCAGCAGAGGCAAGGCACAGCCGCGCGCAGGGGCGCAGCGCGCTGCTGCACCAGAGCCTGCAGCGCTTCCATCCGCTTAGCAGCGTCAGCGCTGCCCGCCGGCGCACGGATGGCCTCACCCGTGAGCTGACGGCGGCCATGCAGGCGCGCCTTGCAGATAAGCGCGCGCGGTTCGGGGCAGAGCTGCGCCATCTGGATGCGCTCAGCCCGCTTAAGGTCATGTCACGGGGCTACAGCCTTGTGTATGACGAGAAAGAACAGCATTTAATCAAATCGCTGAAGGAAGTAGAGCTTGGCGATGTGGTCAACATAAAGCTTAATGACGGACAACTAAACTGCCACGTATGGGGAATGAAGGAGGATGGCAAAGCGAATGGCGAAGGAAGCTGAACTGGATTTTGAGGGAGCTATGGAGCGCCTGGAGGGTATCGTGCGTGAGCTTGAACACGGTGACGTTCCCCTGGAGAAGGCGATTGATTTATTCCAGCAGGGAATGAAGCTCTCGCAGCTATGCGGCAGTAAGCTGGAGCAAGTGGAACGCAAAATTGAAATGATCACTGTGGAGGATGGCGAACTTCGCAAGAAGCCATTCGGCAACCGGCTGGAAGGCGATAGCGATGAGTCATTCTGAGCTTGAGCCATCGGGCGGTTCGGCAGCGGCGCAGGGCCGCGAACCGCTGGAGGAATATATAGCAGACGTTAGCCGCTGGGTTGCCGCTGCTCTCAGCGGGGTTGTACCGGAGCAGTGGGACGTCCCCCGGGTCCTAAGAGAGTCGATGGAATACTCACTGCAAGCTGGTGGTAAGCGCCTGCGGCCGCTGCTGGTCACCGCTGCCTGCGAGGCGCTGGGCGGCAGCCGTGAAGCTGCGCTGCCTGTAGCAGCAGCGATTGAAATGGTGCATACCTATTCTCTGATTCATGACGATCTGCCGGCGATGGATAATGATGATTACCGGCGCGGCAAGCTGACGAACCATAAGGTCTTTGGGGAAGCGATGGCCATTCTGGCCGGGGATTCGCTGCTGACCCATGCGTTCTACAGTGTGGTACAAGCCTCCCGTAAGCATGGGGTTCCGGCAGAGCGCGTGCTCTCCATCGTGGAGGATCTGGCCGAGATGGCCGGCCCGCGCGGTATGGTCGGCGGTCAGGTAGCTGATATGGAAGGCGAGCAGGGAATGACCGATCTGCAGCAGCTTCAGTACATTCATCTGCACAAGACCGGCGATCTGATGATCTTCTCCTTGCTTGCGGGCGGCAGAATCGCCGGTGCGAATGAGCAGCAGCTGGAAGCCCTGCGCCGCTTCGGCACACAGATTGGCCTGGCCTTCCAGATTCAGGATGATATTCTGGACCTCATCGGCGATGAGAGCAAGCTGGGCAAAAAAACCGGCAGTGATATCAAGCAGCAAAAAGTAACCTATCCGTATTTCATCGGGCTGGAAGCTTCGCGCGCGGAGGTCAAGGAATTGACCGCAGCAGCGCGTCATGCGATCCTTGAGGGTGGGTTCCAGGACCCTTCCCGGCTGCTGGAAATTGCCGATTATTTGATGTCACGCGATCACTAAATGAAGTTTCGCAAACGGCTGTGTTTCGACAGCCGTTTCGTTTGTGTTATAATGGGGTTTATATTTTACAACATCTAGGAAAGCGGGGAATACTCGTGCTGCTTCCACAAATAAATGATCCTCAGCAACTTAAATCTCTATCAGTCGGGGAACTGGCTGCACTTGCGGAGGAGATCCGCCAGTTTCTGATCGAGAAGCTGTCTGTAACAGGGGGGCATCTCGCATCCAATCTGGGCGTCGTGGAGCTTACACTGGCCCTGCATTACTGTTATGACAGTCCACGGGACAAAATGATTTATGACGTAGGGCATCAGGCGTATGTCCACAAAATATTAACCGGCCGCCAGGACCGGTTCGATTCACTGCGCAAGCACGGCGGATTATGCGGATTCGTCAAGCGTACAGAGAGCGAGCATGATGTCTGGGAAGCCGGACACAGCAGTACCTCTTTGTCCGCAGCCATGGGTATGGCGATGGCCCGTGATTTGAAGGGCGGAGACAATAAGGTAATTGCCGTGATCGGCGACGGTGCCCTTACCGGCGGTATGGCTTTTGAAGCCTTGAACCATATTGGACATGAGGGCCGCAAGCTGATGGTTATCCTTAATGATAATGAAATGTCGATTGCTCCTAATGTAGGGGCTATGCATAACTATCTAAGCAAGATCCGTTCAGACCGTCATTATCTGCGGGCCAAGGACGAGGTCGAAGGCCTGCTGAAGAAAATTCCGGCCATCGGCGGACGTCTGGCGAAGACTGCGCAGAATGTGAAGGACGGCCTGAAGAACATGCTGGTGCCCGGCGTTCTGTTTGAAGAACTCGGATTTACCTATCTGGGACCCGTGGACGGTCATGATCTGGAGAAGATGATCGACACCTTCCATCAGGCGGATAATGTATCTGGGCCTGTGCTGGTGCATGTGCTTACCACCAAAGGCAAGGGCTACAAACCGGCGGAAGTCGATTCCTATAAATGGCACGGCATTTCCCCCTACAAAATCGAATCTGGCCAGGTGCTTCAAGCGGTCGGCAATCCGATGTACACGGAAGTCTTCGGACAGACGTTAATTGAGCTGGGGCATCAGGACAAGCGGCTGATTGCCGTAACACCGGCGATGCCGGGCGGCTCGGGACTTTTCCCGTTCGCCAAGGAATTCCCGGACCGGATGATTGATGTCGGGATTGCGGAGCAGCATGCCGCCACATTATGTGCGGCCTTGGCTATGGAAGGCATGAAGCCGGTATTTGCCGTCTATTCCACCTTCATGCAGCGTGCCTATGATCAGATCGTTCATGACATTTGCCGCCATAATGCCAATGTTATGTTCGCCATCGACCGTGCGGGCTTCGTCGGCGCGGACGGGGAGACCCATCAGGGCGTGTACGATATCGCTTTTATGCGTCATATCCCGAACATGGTGCTTATGATGCCGAAGGATGAGAATGAGCTGCGCCACATGATGAAGACGGCGCTGGACTATAATGAAGGACCGATTGCTTACCGTTATCCGCGGATTAACGGCACGGGTGTGGCTATGGATGCTGAGCTGCACAGTCTGCCTATCGGCACCTGGGAACGTCTGCGTCCTGGTGAGGATTATGCCGTGCTTGCCTGCGGCCCGATGGTTCAGGTTGCTGAAGAGGCGGCAGAAGTGCTGAAGCGTGAAGGGATTCAGGTCGGTGTGGTGAATGCGCGCTTCCTGAAGCCGCTGGATAACACCATGCTGCTTGATCTGGCACATGCCGGAACAGGGATGGTGGTGCTGGAAGAAGCGAGCCAGGCCGGCAGCCTTGGCAGTGCGGTGCTGGAGTTCTTTGCAGAGCATGAGATATATGATGCGCATGTCCACCTGATGGGCGTGCCGGATATTTTCGTCGAGCATGGGTCGATTAAGGAGCAACGCCAGGAAACCGGCCTTACCGTTGAAGCCGTGTGCGCACGTATAAAGTCAATGAAGGGTCTTAGCACTTATACCTATAAGTCAACTTCCACCTCGTAAGGGCAGGGGCGGAAGGCGGACCGAAGTGATCGGGAGATGAACATGGAACACCCTAAGGAACGAATTGATGTGTTGTTAGTGGAGCAAGGCTTCTACGACAGCCGGGAGAAGGCCAAGGCTGCCATTATGGCGGGGCTTGTGCTTGCGAACGAAGAACGGATAGAAAAGCCGGGGATGAAGGTGCTGCGCAGCTCTGTCCTAAGAGTCAAGGGAGCACTGCACCCCTATGTCAGCCGCGGCGGATTGAAGCTGGAGAAGGCCTTGCGGCAGTTCGGTATCGAGCTGACCGGCCGTAATATGCTGGATATCGGCTCCTCCACAGGAGGCTTCACCGATTGTGCACTTCAGAACGGAGCGGCCCATGTGTACGCGATCGATGTGGGACATAACCAGCTCGACTGGAGCCTGCGTAATGATGAACGGGTAACTGTAATGGAGCAGACCAACTTCCGTTACATGACCCCGCCAGATTTGAAGGGACCGGTACCTGACTTTGCAAGTATCGATGTCTCCTTCATTTCACTGAAGATCATCCTGCCGCCGCTTATGGCGCTGCTGAACCGTCCTGCTGATATCGCTGCGCTGATTAAGCCGCAGTTCGAAGCCGGCCGCGAGAAGGTGGGCAAGTCTGGAGTTGTGCGCGAACCGGCTGTTCACCGGGAGGTGCTGATAAACGTACTGTCCATGGCAGCCGAACTTGGCTACACGCTTGCAGGACTGACGTATTCCCCCATTACCGGTGGGGAAGGTAATATTGAATTTCTGGCACACTGGAAGCTGCTTCCTGCTGAGGCTGCGGAGCAGACTTCAGTGCAGCAGACTTCTGCGGCTGAAGCACAGCCGAATAATTTCGCCGCGCTTGCCGACTCGGTCATTAAGGAAGCGAATGCAACCTTCAGCGCTGCGGGCCATGGAAACTCATCCAAGCGATGAGTTTCTTTTGCTGCCTAATATAAGAATTTATTAGCCTCCTTGAACCGGAAATTAGCGGCAGATTGTTAGACCGAAGCAGGATTTCACCCGCCCTCGCGCGAATAGATTCACCGAGGTGATGGGAGTGGCGAGCTCGGACAAGGCTGTAGTGGCACTTATGGGACTGGCGGCGGCAATCTTTATCCTTTATAGAATCTATATCTGGCTGCAGGGGTCCCCGGGTTCCTTCATGAAGGATCGGGTGCCGATCAACAAGGTCATTCAGTCCCATCCGTCCATCGCTCTGCTGGAGGATGCGGGATATGAGGTCATTGGCGGTAAGCTGAAGATTCCGCTGTCTTTTCAGGTGAATGGGGCACCGATGTACAGCAGGCTGTTCATTGATTATGTAGCCACCAGGAATGAGGAGCATTATTATCTGGTCATCCTGTCCCGCCCCCGCAAGGAGCTTGAATTCACCGGCAGCGGACTCCGGGACCATATCCTCCCCTATCTGCTGATCTACCCGGATTGTAGCGGGGTACTCTATGTGGATACGGTGAATTCCAACATTCATGTAATTAATTTCGGCAAGGACGACGGAGAATCCAGTTAAGCACTATATAAATACGGGAGGCAACAATGAAGGGACACAGGCATATCAAGATTAGAGAGATTATCTCGCAAAAGGAAATCGAAACCCAGGATGATCTGGTGGAGGCATTGCGTGAATCGGGTTTTCAAGTCACACAGGCTACCGTATCCCGCGATATTAAGGAACTGCTGCTGATCAAGGTTCCGATGGATGACGGGCGTTACAAGTATTCCCTGCCCACTGACCAGCGTTACAACCCGACCCAGAAGCTGAAGCGGGTGCTGGTGGACAATTTTGTACAAATCGACTATTCCGCGAATCTTGTGGTGATGAAATGTCTGCCGGGAACAGCCAATTCCGTGGCTGCGCTGATCGATAATATCGACTGGCCGCAAATTATGGGTACGATCTCAGGAGACGACACCATTCTGATAATCTGCCGCCAGCCGGAGGACAGCAAGGACGTTATTTCACAAATTATGGGCTATATATCGTAGTTCTGCTTACGGGCAGACAGGCAATCATCATGTCGGAGGTGCTGTATTCGTGTTAGAGACATTGTCTATACGCAATCTGGCCGTGGTTGAGGCGGTGGATGTGCATTTTTATCCGGGGTTCCATGTCCTTACAGGGGAGACCGGTGCCGGGAAATCAATTATTATCGACGCGCTCGCACTCATTGCCGGGGGGCGCGGTTCCGCTGACTCCATCCGGTATGGGTGTGAGAAGGCCGAAATGGAAGCGCTTTTCAGCCTGCCGGGAAGTCACCCGGTCTGGGATACGCTGGAGCGGCTGGGCATCGGGGCAGAACGTGAGGAGCATCTGGTGATCCGCCGGGAGATTACCTCCCAGGGCAAGAGTACTTCGCGCGTGAACGGTCAGATGGTCAATCTGAGCATGCTGCGCGAAATCGGGGAGCAGCTGGTCAATATTCATGGACAGCATGAGCATCAGAACCTCTTGAAGGCTGAACGTCACCTGGGTCTGCTGGATACCTATGGGGAGGCGGTAATCGGACCGCTCAAAGCGGATTATCAGGAGAAATATACAGCCTTCGCCAAAGTGGAAAAAGAACTCCGGGAACTTCAGGAATCCAGCCATAAGGCGTATCAGATGCTTGATTTGTACCGTTTTCAGCTGGAGGAAATTTCTGCTGCGGGACTAAAACCGGGAGAAGATGAATTACTTGCCGAAGAACGGGTAAAACTATCCCACAGTGAGAAAATGATGGATTCAGTATCCGGCGCATACGAGCTGCTGTATGACAGGCAAGGGCTGGAGTCCATTGGCAATGTAATCTCCAGGCTTGAAGATGCGGTGCGGTATGACGAGAAGGGTCTGCGGGCAGTCTTCGAGCAATTGCAGTCGGCTTATTACCAACTGGAGGATGCGGCGTTTCAGCTGCGCGACTACCGTGAAGAGATCGAATTCAATCCGGCACGGCTGGAGGATATTGAGAACCGGCTGGATCTGATCACCGGACTGCAGCGCAAATACGGGGATAGCGTGGAGCAGATTCTGGAGTATTATCAGCAGATTGAGCGGGAGACGGATCTTCTGGAGAATAAGGACGAATATATTGAGAAATTAACGGCCAAACGCGATGGCCTGCTTCATATCTTAATGGAGTCAGCCGAAGCGCTGAGCGGAGCGCGGCGGCAGTGCGCAACTGAGCTTGCTTCACAGGTCGAGGGAGAGCTGAAGGATCTGCAGATGGAGCGGACCTCCCTCCAGGTGAAGATGGAGACGCTCGAAGATCCGCGCGGCATGGAGTATCAGGGACGGCGGTACCGTCTGACCCGGCAGGGGATCGACAGTGCTGAATTCATGATCTCCCCGAATCCCGGCGAGCCGCTGCGTCCGCTGGGCAAGATTGCCTCCGGCGGAGAGCTGTCGCGAATCATGCTGGCGATGAAGAGTATTTTTGCACGGCATGATGCAATTCCTGTCCTTATCTTCGATGAGGTGGATACCGGAGTCAGCGGACGGGCGGCCCAGTCCATCGCGGACAAGCTGTATAAGCTGTCCTCCACCTGCCAGGTGTTCTCCATTACCCACCTGCCGCAGGTGGCCTGTATGGCAGATCATCAATATCTGATTGCCAAAAAAGTTGAAGACGGACGCACGATGACTGAGGTGGACTCGCTCTCGGCCGAAGGCCGCGTAATGGAGCTGGCCCGGATGCTGGGCGGTGTGGAAATTACCGAAAAAACATTGCATCACGCGCAGGAGATGCTGGGTCTGGCTGAGGCCAGCAAGGCAGCTGCAAGCTAAGCGGGACAATGATTGACAGTAATAAAAGCCTGAGGGCAAGGTTATCTTATAGGTACGCAATTGGCGACCACCTTTTTCGTCAAGCGAAAGAAGCAAAAGGGAGTGTGACAGCCATTGAAGCCTAACCTCAGGAAGTTAATGCCCGGCCTTTTATTTGCCTTCTTTCTCAGTTTATCAGGCATAACGGGACCCTCACAGATCCACGCAGCACCGCTTGAACATCAGCCGCTTAGGGCGGTACAGGGAACCGAGAGTGAACTTAAGGTCATCCCCGGAGGTCAGACGATTGGCGTGAAGGTGAAGTCGGCAGGCGTGCTGGTTGTTGGTCATCATCTGATTGAAGTATCGGAGCAGTCCAAGATTTCACCCGGCGAGAACAGCGGCATCCTGCCCGGCGATCTGATGATCTCCATTAACGGGGTGAAGCTGGACGAGGTATCGAAGGTAGCAAGGCTGGTCGAGCAAGCCGGCCGGAGCAATGATTCCTTAAGCATCGTCTACAAACGCGGCGGTAAAGAGCATACAGCTCAGCTGAAGCCAGCGTATGACCGCACAGACAAGGTGTGGCGGCTCGGGCTCTACATCCGAGATTCCGCAGCAGGTGTAGGGACCCTCACTTTCTACGCCCCGAAGCAGGGTGTGTACGGGGCCCTTGGGCATGTCATCACTGACATGAACACAGGTACGCCGATTGTGGTCGGCAGCGGCCATATCGTGCAGTCCAGCGTCACTTCAATCTCCAAGAGCCAGGATGGCGATCCTGGGGAGAAACGGGCCCATTTTCTGAAGGAAAGCCAGGTTCTCGGGAATGTGGAGAGCAACACGGATTTCGGAATATTCGGTAAAATGACCCGTAATCCTGAGCACAGCCTATATCAGGAGCCGATTCCGGTGGCCATGAGCACTGAAGTGAAGGAAGGACCGGCGCAGATTCTTACCGTTGTCGATGGTCAGCAGGTCGAACGCTTCAACGTAGAGATCATCCATGTGGCCCGTCAGCAGACCCCTGCTACTAAGGGTATGGTGCTGCGCATCACCGACCCGCGTCTGCTCGATAAGACCGGAGGGATTGTCCAGGGAATGAGCGGCAGCCCGATTGTCCAGAACGGCCGTCTAATCGGTGCAGTGACCCATGTGTTCGTCAATGATCCCAAGTCAGGGTATGGCTGCTTCATTGAGTGGATGCTCAGGGACTCCGGTGTGGTTCAACAGGATCAGGAGCCTCAATACAATCTTAAGGCGGTTTAGCCTTAAGATTTTTTTGTCGAAGGGCAGCGATTATCCTCGAAACGTGAAACAAAATATTTAATTATAAATCAACACCGAAAAAAAATAAAGAAAAATAATTTTCGACAGAAGGATATTCAAACCTGATGTCGAAAGTTATAGGGAGAGAAGATGATCATTATTTTCTGAATAGCAGATATATAAGGAGGAAGTAGCCAGTGCAGAATATTGAAGTGTTGTTGGCCGATGATAACAGGGAGTTCACGAACTTGCTCGCCGAGTACATTACTGAACAAGAAGATATGACCGTAACAGGCATTGCCTATAATGGGGAAGAGGTACTACAGATGCTCAGCGGAGCACGTAAGATCCCCGATGTCCTTATTCTTGATATCATTATGCCGCATCTGGACGGCCTCGGCGTGCTGGAACGCCTGCGTGATATGGATCTGAACCCGCAGCCCAAGATCATTATGCTGACCGCTTTTGGCCAGGAGAATATTACGCAGAGAGCCGTTCAGCTTGGCGCCTCTTATTATATTCTGAAACCGTTTGACATGGAGGTTCTGGCGAACCGTGTGCGCCAGCTGGTTGGCACGCAGGGCAGTATGAGCACTTCCGGAAGCATGTCCGGCTATTCTTCTTCCAGATCTTCCAGTAATGTGGTTCCGCTGTCCAAGGGCAAGAACCTGGATGCGAATATTACCTCAATCATTCATGAAATCGGCGTCCCTGCGCATATCAAAGGCTATCAGTACCTGCGTGAAGCCATCACCATGGTCTATAACAACATTGAGATCCTTGGTGCCATCACCAAGACGCTGTATCCGGCTATAGCCGAGAAATTCAAGACCACGCCTTCCCGCGTAGAACGCGCCATCCGCCATGCGATTGAAGTCGCCTGGACCCGTGGCAACATCGACAGCATCTCTCACCTGTTCGGCTATACCATTAATATCTCCAAATCCAAGCCAACTAACTCGGAATTTATTGCCATGGTCGCCGACAAGCTGCGCATTGAGCATAAGGTGTCTTGAAAGGGTTAGGAGCTGGATACGTGAAGGGTTAAGTAGTCTAGAGCCTAAAAATACCGGAATAGCATAATAATAAATACCACTTGCTAATGGGAAATTGTATTCCCCAATAGCAAGTGGTATTTTGTTTTACTACACCCAAGTAGTTTGTATGCGAAAAACCGAATACAATTTATACTGCTGCGATGATGTATGGGCCTAATGCTTAACAGCCCGTAACATTGTAGAGAAATCCTGCAAGAAGTGGAGCGACCGAGCCTAGGTTGAGTAACTTAGCAGGTGGAACCCCTGCTTGGAAAGGCGAAAGCCACGCCACCAATAGCGAGTCTTGGAGCGGCAAGGGTAACCCTGCCGTTTAAGCGTAGACAGTTAGGATGCAGGCCTGAAAGTGATGGAGCCTCGAAATGCAGCAAACGGGAAGGTCGACGGGCTCACTTTCCCGGAAGACAACATGACTCCAGCCGAAAAAAAAAAAAAAAAAAAAGGCGAGGATGGAGGAGCTTCCCCGGGGTCGAAGAGCCAGGCATGTATACCCATGGTTACTCAGCAACTCGGGAGACCCTGACGCTCTTCTGCGAGAGAAGTACTATTTAGGAACCTTTGCAGGAGTATGGCAAACAAGCCGTAACACGTAAGAATGTCAAACGGCGTTCAGGGAGTCGGATTGCCGCATAAGACCTGTGAAACCCCTGTAATGGGGGCGGAGGAAAGGCAGGCGACACCCCATCAATCTTGGTAAGGACACATTGGCCACACACAGAGGTGGGAAAAAAATGGAAACGAAATTAACAAGAATAGCAGAAATGGCCAAAGCAGATCCGAAGTTACGGTTCAACTCCATCGGACATCTCATTGACACAGAAGCATTAAAGAGAAGTCACAAAGAGATGAAACCGGGAAAGGCAACCGGAGTCGATGGATCGACCAAAGAGACTTACGAAGCCAACGTGGAAGCGAATGTAACACACCTGGTGGACCGTTTAAAGCGAAGAAGCTACAGACCTCAGCCCGCGAGAAGAGTGTACATCCCAAAGGACGGGAAAAACATGCGGCCCCTAGGAATTCCTGCGTATGAAGACAAACTGGTGCAACATGCGCTGAAAAGAGTACTGGAAGCCATTTATGAACAAGACTTCATGGATTTCTCGTATGGATTTCGCCCGAACCGAAACATGCACAGTGCGCTGAAACATCTAAACCGGGTCATCGAGCAGGGGAAAACCAGCTATGTCGTCGATGCGGACATCTCAGGCTTCTTCAACCATGTAAATCACGAATGGCTGATGAAATTCCTCGAACTGCGAATCGGAGATCCAAACATCCACCGGCTGGTGAGACGGATGCTGAAAGCAGGTATTCAGGAGGAGGGACACTTTGAACCGACGGAGGAAGGAACTCCCCAAGGTTCGGTGGTGTCGCCCCTGCTAGCCAACGTCTACCTGCACTATGTCCTTGACCTATGGTTTACCATGACGGTGAGGAAGCAGTGCGGGGGGCAAGCCGAAATGGTGCGCTTCGCCGATGATTTTGTATGCTGCTTCCAGTACAAAGAAGATGCAGAACGCTTCTATACCGCACTTGTGCTCCGGCTGGAGAAATTCGGGTTAAGCATTGCGGAAGAGAAGACGAAAATCATCGCGTTCGGTCGTTTTGCAGAAGCAGAATCACGGAGGAAGGGCGAAGGGAAACCGAAAACATTCGATTTCCTAGGGTTCACGCACTACTGCGCCAAGAGCCGAAAAGGAACCTTCCGGGTAAAGCGTAAAACGAGTGGGAAGAAATTCAGACAGAAGGTCAGAGCCATGAAGAGCTGGGTCAGGTGGAATCGCCACATGAAGCAGGAGGAGTTTCTAGGCGTCATCCGGTCCAAACTGTCGGGACACTACCGATACTATGGAATCACGGATAACTCGGAGAAAATAAAAACCTATTACATGCAAACGCTCGACTTGATCTATACATGGCTAAACCGCAGAAGTCAGCGCAGGAGTTTCACCTGGGAGAGGTTCTACGAAGTGCTAGACGAATTCAGGCTACCTAAGCCGCGGATCTACGTCAATATCTACGATTAAGGCCAATTGTGAACGATGGGGTGAAGAGCCGTATGCGTAAATTGCGCACGTACGGATCTGTGAGGGGTAGGGGCACAATCCACGAAGGAAAGGCCCCGCCTACTCGACCAGCAATGTTGCCCAATAGAATCGACCGATGCTGAAATCCTGCATGAAATGCAACAAAGCCAGCGCTAACTTGCTCTAAACAACGGAATTACTGCAAATAATGCAACAATGCACCGTGGCCAGTAATATTTTTAAGTGTAATCCTGCAAAATGTGCAACAATCAGGCTCCATACAAGCCGTCGGTGAGAAAAAACTCTCAGAATTGGAGACAGATAGGCGGGAGCACCCGTCATGAAAGGAAGGTACCCACATCCTTCACCCGTTAGAGTGTTGTTCTTGTATGTTCTTTTCGTTTAGGATGAGCCCGAGACAGTCCCCATTGATTAACAGCCGCGTCTGGGTCATGACTTGCGTGTGGGTCTGAAAACACCAGTTACAAGCGCATACATACATTGCAACGAAGGCAATAAAGATACTTAGCCATTCATTAGACTGTACGACAAATAGGTAGTAAATCAAGTCACTCCTTCATGGAGTGGCTTTTTTTAGTTTATAATGAAGGGATAAGCAAAGGAGGTGGGAGAAATCATAGCGCAGATTCTTTTAGGGATCTGGATGCTCACACAAGCGGCTTGTCACTTTTCTGGACTCGATGTGTTCCTTCGGCAATCCGTTTGGGATAGTTTGAGTAAGGAGGAGCGGGCCTCTTTTCAAAGAGGGATGGTCCTGCCCTATCTCATATTAGGGATGACTTTTATTGGAATGGGGATTGTTGAGCGTAAGTCGGTCCTGTCTATGCCGCTTTTCCTGGGACTCTATATTATATTGTGTGCGGCGTCCTTGGCCGGGGTATTAAGGAATAACAAAAAGCACCTGGGTCATTACATGTGGTGAATCTATAGCAGCTAGTTACCGGATTGGCTGCTACTGTTCTGTAAAAGAAACCGACCAAGCCATTGCTTGGTCGGTTTTGTTATAAATATAAGCTTATATTTCATATACCTTAATTAACGGACTGGTTGCCCAGACTGCTCAGGTAAGCATCGGCTTCTTGATATGTAGGATAATGCACGGCGAATTTGCCGAACAGTCTTTTCATTTGCATTTTCCAGACCGGGGAGTCTGCAACGTATACCCAGCCGCCTACTCCTGCTTCTACCGCGCGGTCACCGGTGGGAGCGAGCATTGCGGCTACTTCAGGAGAGAGCACGGTTGGGGAACCTGTCACATCAGTTACTCCGGTAAAGCCTGGCTTCAGCTGCTTCAGAGCGTTTTCAAAATCTGCTATGTAGGCGGGTACGTCACTCTCAGTGAGGCCGTAGGCTCTAACGATCACCTGGTTTTTTGCAAGATTGACTTCCATTGTGTAAGACATGAACATTCCTCCAGTTGTGGTATTAAGTTTACATTAGGTTATATCGGATAAGATTGGGGTCTATTTGAGAGAATAAGGAAAACGGATTAGAATGGTTCTCATTTATGGGAATTAACCCCATATATTAAGGGGATATGGAGGGTTTTACGCTTCTCGCCTAAAGAATTTACACAAACAATTGTTATTATGAAACACAAATTGTTGTCTTGTGTTATGATATAGGTAGAGGTGGCTCTTATGAACGATTTCGATAATTACCCCGATGAGCTGGGGAATTTCATCCGGCACTTCAGGAAGGCCCGTGGGTTAACCCTCAGGGGGCTGGAAGAGAAGAGCGGCATCAGTTATTCACAGCTCAGCAAGATTGAACGGGGAGAGAGTATCCCGCTTAAGGATAACCTGGATAAGATCATTGAAGCACTCGGAGGGGATCTCAAGAACCGGATGTATCATTTGGCCGACTACATGCCTGATATTGAGTACATCAAGACGCTGAAGCAGGGCTACAAGCTGCCTAAGCATAATCAGTCCCAGGACTACATTTACGAGACGGCGTTCAACAAGCTGAAGGAATTCCGGGCGAAGGAAGACAAAGAAACGTCATATGTTTCCTTTGATTCTGACGAGGTCATCGTTTATGAGACGGAATATGGGGCAGGAATGGTTATAGAGAAGATCGAGAAGTACAACCTGACCGATGTGCTTAACGATATATTCGAGGGAAGTCTGGACAGTCTCCGCAGGCAGCCGCGCCAAGGGCGTCAGGCATACTTATTCGGAGAATGGCTGCGTGAAGGTATCTTCGAGCTGAAGGAAGAGGAACAGGACCAGGTCATTCAGGCCTTGAAGGAATTCACCCAGTTCAAAGTACAACAGATCAAGGGCGTGTACAAGTAAAGAAGGGCCCGGCTTAGCGTGCTTGCAAAATGAATAATGTTGCCCTTTCTTGCAGCCATCTATTCATCTTGATCCATAAACAAACTACAAATGGTTAGACAGAAAAGGGGATAAGAATCATGAGAATCAATATGAAGTTCACCAGCAAAGGGAAAGCGGCCATCGAGAATTTCAACAACGAAGAGCTGTTGGAGATTTTTGCAAGATACATCAAGACACTGACCAAAAAATACGATATTGAAGTAGATGTGCCGCTTGAAGTGAATCAGAATATCGTTGCCGATGGAACTGTCATTGCTATGGCCCAGAACGTCAAATGTGATGCCGAGACCTTCTTCAAGGAGCTGGGACGCGATATCAAGGTTCCCCTCAAGAAGCGGCTAGGCGGAAAACTGGAGAATGTGTTCAAGACCGAAATCATCGAGTAAGCGTAAGCTTGCTGCTCACCAAAACCATCCCCGCACATTGTGGAGGATGGTTTTTTGGCATCTGTGGAGGTATATCCTATGGGTGGAGAGCTTCGCATTCTAATGATGTTGGGTACCTGAAAGATTCCGCGTGGTAAGAACATTCCTGATAATTTGGATAAAATCCGGTGAAGCCTTGGCTTCCAGCGCCAATTCGTAGATGTTCATTAATTGTTCGTCAGACAATAGCTCAAGTGATGAGGGGCGCGGAGAAGGATGAAAGTAAGTATCCATTGTATTCCTCCATCATGGTTGAGAGTAGTGGAAAAGATAATTAAGATATTAATGAAATGCTTCTATGTAAATGGTACCATCTGGAATATAATCCGTCTGCTGTCATTCGCCCTCTGAATTTTACTTTACATAAGTTGGATAATATGTGATAATAGTTGATTTTGTTTCTCTTAGCCTGTCATGACTACAAAAAAGCAGCGAACCTATAAAAAGGATCGCTGCTCTCTTTACATTCTACGGTGAATTAATCATCGAATTCGCGATTAGTCAAGTATTTCTTAATTCTGGATTCGTTGGACTCCGATACATGGGCAAACTGTTTTCCTTGATTAAACAGAACGATCTTACGCTCCGAATCATAAGCTTCAATGTTGCTTAGACTCACTACATTACTGCGATCTAGCCGTTCGAACCCTTCATCCCTATAAGCTGATAAGAGATCGGAAAGAGTGGTGGGGAAAACAAATTCGCCTTCTTTCGTATGGACGAATATTGTATTTTTATAATTAGAGAAATACAATATATCTTCTTCCAGGATATCGCGGGAAGAACCGTCATTTAGTAGAACACGCATGTATTCCCCATCCTTGTATGATTACTTACGCAGTTCTTGAGGAGCTTCAGGGCTGTGCAGACTAATCTTCATAACGGAAACAAAAAAGCGTGCGGAAGATTCTAACGCTTTTGAAACGTATTTAGCTGTCATGGCTTTCATAATTTCAACCTCCTTTTCCAGGGTAATACGGTTAATGATTGAACAAAAAAAGCCAGTCCTAAAACCGATGAGCCAATAAAAAAATTACATGCTACTAGAAAAATAGAGATAACTTTTAAATGAGGAAACCAATGATATGGAATTCGGGCATTTTTATCTGGATTAGGGGCAAAAAAGCACATTATAATAAAGCTAATCATGTTGAGAGCCATCAGAAGAAAAGAGCCCGTTAAAATAAAAAAGTAAGGGGTAAGCACACAAAGCAGGGTGGTCACTATATTGCATGCAGTAGCTGTTCTTAAATGAAATCCGCCAGAAAAAATTCTTAGTACGGAGAAGCTTGCGAAAAACAATAGCGTAGCTGCTGTATTGTTCAGCAACCAGCCGAAAAATAAAGAACAGGTAATAATAAGAAAAGTATTTAGAATAATATTGAGAGAGTATTGCAAGACCTCGATAGAACCTGTTTCTTCTGGATTTGCGTTCTTAATAGCCGTCGAAATTTTAAAAGCAAGAGTATTCAATATATTCCACCACGATTTTTTTGACTTGATAAATAGAGATATCCAAATAATAGAAAACCATAAAATAAAGGTATAACAAAGAAAAAGTGAGGTAAATATTCAATAAGGTAAAGCATCAGTATTACTACAAGAACAGAAGGGATACACAAAGCAAATAATATTTTATCACTTTTGCTAATTGTAACTCTTCCCTCAGGTTTATCAGGGATGAAATCAAAGCCTTTTCTTTTTACGCCTATATTGTAAGCAACAATGAATGCTCCTGCAGAAGTTAAAATCTGCAAAATATATATCCCTATAGATATGGAAGGGAATTTCAGTTCATATATACCGGTACTATTTATAAATAAATATAGAACTGATTGAATTAACATATACGCTTGATAAGCAACGCCTGTTACAATAACAGCAAAAAATATATGAATCCTGAACAAAAGCCAAATAAATAGGAAAGTTAAAGTATACTGGAGAAAAACGTCTATTTTAGAGAGCCCATAATTATTACGAAGGGTGTAAGAAATGAATGCCATAATTAAGCCTGCAAACACAATTTCTTTTGGATAAATGTCGAGTTTGAAAATTTTAAATGCCAGATAGAATAAGGCAGAACTCTCTAAAACTGAAAATACCATATAAAGCACAAAATCCAGCATGCTTACACTCCCGGGAAATAGATTAACAAATCTGTAATCCTGGTGATATTATACATAATAGGCTAAGATACAACAACAGGTTTTGACACAATCCGGCAAATATTTCTTAAAAATTGGTTTGGAGAGGGGTTTTTACCATGAATCAGCGTCCTGCGCAAGGAGAGTATACCGAATTTCAGTCCAGATATATTACACTGGTGCCGCCTGAAGGAGAACTGAGCGTTATTCTAAGAGAGCAGACTCAGGAGCTACTGGCTCTGCTCGGCGGGCTGACAGAGGAACAAGGGGCCTACCGCTATGCCCCCGGGAAGTGGAGTATCAAGGAAATGCTAGGGCATCTGACGGATAATGACCGCATTATGTCTTACCGCTTGCTTTGTTTTGCGAGGGGAGAACAGGCGCCGCTGCCGGGCTATGAGGAGAATGATTATGCGGCTGCCGGGGCGTTCGACCGCTTCACGCTGCAAGAGATGATTGCGCACTACCGGATCGTCCGCGAGTCCACCTTGGCGCTGGTAGACAGTCTGGTGGATAATGATTATACCCGTACAGGCAGCTCCAATGGTATTGCGATGTCGGTTAGAGCGCAGATTGCTCTGATCATTGGACATGAGCGGCATCATCTGCGGGTTCTTCATGAACGTTATCTGAACTAAAGGGAGGAGACGCATGTGGGCTTACTTAGAGGCATCTGGCATTTCTTCGTCCCGAGGGAGCGCACACTAGTGTATACCACTTTCGATCAGGGACAATATTTCCGGGTCAAAACCCGCCTTGCAGCAGCAGGCATCCCGCACCGTTCCCGGATTAATGGCGGGATGAGAGAGACCACAAGGCGTGCTAACTTCGGCGGGAAGGCTACGATCCAGCATGATCTGTTCGTCCGCAAGGAGGATGAGCACAGGGCGCTTCAAGCGGTTCAATAGACTGGCACACAAAAAAACGCATTCTGGCCTGTTGAGGGCTGGAGTGCGTTTTAATGTTCTGTTTTAGGGTATTTTACAATGGAGGATTCTTGTGGCATTTCCGGCAGACCGGGTAATAGGCTTCATTGCCGCCGATCTGGATCTGTTTGCCGCTGTATACCGGCTTGCCGTTCTCGACCCGCAGCGCCATAGTGGCTTTCCGTGCACAGAACCAGCAGATGGTCTTCATTTCTTCAATCTTGTCAGCGTAGATCAGCATATATTTGCTGCCTTCGAACAGATTGTTTTGGAAATCATTTTTGAGGCCGAAAGCCATCACCGGAATGTCCAGCTCATCCACAATACGCACCAGCTGCAGGATGCAGTCCTTGCTCAGGAACTGGCACTCGTCGATCAGTACACAGTGCGGCTTCGGCAGACTGCTGCTGACAATGCTGTAGATATCGGTCTGCTCGTCGATAGGAATGGCCTGCTTGCGCAGTCCGATCCGGGAGGAGATGTATCCCACTTCATCCCGGTTATCAATGGAAGGTGTGAAGAGGAGCACCGACTTGCCCTGCTCTTCATAATTATGTGCAACCTTGAGAATCTCAATGGATTTGCCGCTGTTCATAGCTCCATACCTGAAAAATAATTGTGCCACGTCCATCTATCCTTTCACTGTTGAGCTAATCTGCAACACGACCCAAAAATCGACCTTTCTAGAGTATCATACTCGGGGCCGGAGTAGCCAGTGCAAACATTGCTTCCGCCCGGGATGTGCTATAATGAACGCAATTGTGTCTTCAGCAGGAGAATATAGTGAACAGAAGGGAAGTTAGTCAGGTGACAGAGAAATTGGAGCAATATAAGGAACGGATCAATGTGCTGCGGGAGAAGGGGGAGCTGATCCCAGGTGCAGAGGATTTACTGGAAGACATGCTGGCCGAGCTCACCGAGCTGAACCGCAGCAACAAGGCACTGCGCCGGGTCATTTTGAAGTCGGGACAAGGCTCTGCCATGTCTACCCGCCTGCGGGATGCGCTCTACGAATAAGCAAATGGGGTATCTTCGATGAAGCTAATGTTGACTTTTCTTAAAAAATACCGGGTCGCCGCCATTGCCGCGCTGGTCATGATGCTGATTGAGCTGGCCGTGGAGCTGTCGCAGCCGCTGCTGATCTCCAAAATCATTGATGACGGTATCCGGCAACAGGACACGGCTGTCGTCTGGCTGTGGGGCGGGGTGCTGGTAGGGAGTGCCGCTGTGGCGTTTCTGGCGGGAATACTCAGCTCCTTTTTTGCGTCGCATGTCAGTCAGGGGTTTGCATTCGACCTGCGTGACAAGCTGTATGAAAAGGTACAGTCGTTCTCTTACGATATTTTTAGCCGCTTCCCTACCTCATCTCTGATCACCCGCCTTACCGGGGATGTAACACAAATTCAGGATACGATATTCATGGGGCTACGGTTCATGACCCGTATTCCGCTGGTTGTGATCGGAAGCGTGATTATGGCGCTTGTGGTACATATCAAGCTGGGGCTGCTGCTGACCGTGACGCTGCCGTTTTTGGTGATTTTCATGATCTGGCTGATGCGCAGAGCGTCCGAGCTGTTCCGCAATGTGCAGAGCCGGCTCGACGGCGTGAATGGTGTTATTCAGGAGAATTTGACCGGAATCCGGCTGATCCGTGTATTTGTGCGGATGGGCCATGAGATTGGACGGTTCGCAACATTCAGCGGAGAGCTGATGAGATCGACTATTGCTGCGCTGCGGCTTACCGAGACCTCGACCCCGTTCATTATGATCATCGTCAACGCCGGTATTCTGGCCGTGTTATGGTTTGGGCGGATAGAGATCTCTACAGGGGATGCGACGCTGGGACAGACGGTTGCTGTTATTAACTACTCGCTGCGGACGATGGGAGCGCTGTCAGCGCTATCCTGGATTATGGTCAGCTTCTCCCGCGCACGGGCGTCTTCGGGACGGGTCACTGAAGTGATGGCGGCAAGCGATGGCCCGGGCGAGCTGGGTATGACTTCTGGAGAAGGTCTTGCGTCAGCTGTTCAAGGCAAGGTTGAATTCCAGCGGGTCAGCTTCAGCTATCCCGGCAGTGATATTAAGGTGCTTGACGATATCTCCTTCACGGTGCAGCCGGGGGAACGCGTGGCGATTATGGGCGCGACCGGCTCAGGCAAATCCTCTCTGGTAACGCTGATTCCCAGGCTGTATGAATGCGGCAGCGGGAGCATCCTGGTGGACGGACAGAAGCATACATTGATGGATATGCAGACCTTACGGGGCTCGATTGGCTATGTACCTCAGGAGGTACTGCTATTCACCGGCTCGATCCGGGAGAATATAGCCTGGGGAAATGCAGCGGCGAGTCAGGCAGAGATTGAGCAGGCAGCAGCGGCAGCGCAGATTCATGACACAGTTGCCGGGCTGCCGCAGGGCTACGATACTGCCCTTGGGCAACGCGGAGTTAATCTGTCGGGCGGGCAGAAGCAGCGTCTGAGCATTGCACGGGCGCTGGTGCGCAAACCGGCAATCCTAATTCTGGATGACAGCACCAGTGCGCTTGATGCGGTGACGGAGGGGCTTTTGCTGGCAGAGCTGAAGAAATTGTCCTGCACGACCTTCCTGATCACACAGAAAATTAGCTCCACTGCCTCGGCGGATCTAATTCTGCTGCTGGACGAAGGCCGGCTCATTGCGCAGGGGACCCATTCCGAACTAATGGATGAGTCCGTGCTGTACCGCAAAATCTATCAATCGCAGACAGGGGAGGGGCAGCATGTTCAAAGCACTCATTGAGCCGTTCCGCTATCCGAAGCTGGAAGTAGGCCACGGCGAAGCCAAGGTCTTCGGGGCGATGGGCAGCCGGAAGCCGAAGGCGAAGGCCAAGAACTGGTCAGGCACATTAGGACGCATATGGACTTATCTCGCTGAACGCCGGACAAAGCTGATACTGGTGCTGTTCATGGTTCTGCTAAGCTCAGCCTTGTCGCTCCTTGGACCCTACCTGATCAGCCGGGCAGTGGACGACTACCTGGGCGGGGAGGGCGGCAGAACGTGGGGCCTCTTCCTGCTGGTGCTGGCGCTAGTCTACCTGCTGAATTCCCTGGTCTCCTGGCTGCAAAATGTCTGGATGATCGAGGTGGCCCAGGAGACGGTCTACCGGATGCGGACGGATCTGTTCTCGCACCTGCACCGCCTGCCGATCTCCTTCTTCAACCGCAGGCAGCAGGGAGAGATTATGAGCCGTCTGACCAATGATATCGAGAATATCAGCTCGACGCTGAACAGCTCGGCGATTCAGATTTTTTCCAGTATTCTGACGCTGGTGGGAACGGTTGGCGTAATGCTATGGCTCAGCCCGCTCTTGACGCTACTAACCTTCATTGTGGTGCCGCTGATGATGCTGGGGATGCGCTGGATTACCCGGCGGACCGGCCCGCTGTTCAAGGAGCGGCAGCGGAATATGGGTGAGCTGAACGGATTCATTGAAGAGACCTTGTCTGGACAGCGGATTATCAAAGCCTTCTCGCAGGAGGAGCGGGTAATTACCGGCTTCAGGGAGCGCAATACACGGATTATGCTGTCGGGGTATTGGGCGCAATCGATTTCGGGCTTCATTCCTAAGCTGATGAATGGTCTGAACAATCTGAGCTTTGCCATCGTGGCCGGAGTCGGGGGGCTGCTTGCAATCCGCGGGCTGGTGACGGTGGGGATTATTATCGCTTTTGCCGAATATGCCCGCCAGTTCACCCGGCCGCTGAATGATCTGGCGAACCAATGGAACACGCTGCTGTCGGCGATCGCCGGTGCGGAGCGCGTCTTCGAGGTGTTGGATGAAGAGACCGAAGCCCGGGATGAGGGCGCGGCGGTGAAGCTTGCGCATGTTGAGGGCGCTGTGAAGTTCTCGGAGGTCTCCTTCTCCTATGATGGGGGGGCAGATACGCTGCAGGATATTTCATTTGAAGCGAAGCCCGGTGAGATGATTGCGCTGGTCGGACCTACCGGTGCTGGCAAAACGACGCTAATCGGCCTGCTGTCCCGCTTCTACGATCCGAGTCGGGGCAGCATTACGCTGGACGGGCGGGAGCTGTCAACGGTCACCCGTGAGAGTCTGCGCAGCCATATGGCCTTCGTCCTCCAGGACTCCTTCCTGTTCAAAGGTACGATCCGCGATAATATCCGCTACGGCCGGCTGGATGCAACCGATGAAGAGGTGGAGGAGGCTGCGAAGCTGGCCAATGCCCATGCCTTCATCATGAGACTTCAAGACGGCTACGACCGGATGCTGTCTGTGGACGGCAGCGGTATCAGCCAGGGACAGAAGCAGCTCTTGGCTATTGCCCGGGCAATTTTGGCGAATCCGTCTATGCTGGTGCTGGATGAGGCGACGAGCAGCATCGATACGGTGACCGAGATCAAGATTCAGGAAGGGCTCCAGGCGCTGATGCGCGGCCGGACCAGCTTCGTGATCGCCCACCGGCTGGGCACGATCCGCGCAGCCGACCGCATTCTGGTGCTTGAGGGCGGACGCCTGCTTCAGCAGGGTTCGCATGAGGAGCTGCTCCGGCAGGGCGGCCTCTATAGTCAGCTGGTGCGGGGAAGTAAGGACGCGGCCGGGGAGTAAGGATGAGGGATGGTTAAGGCATGAGTGAGGCATGGGGTGAAGCAAGGAAGTGTAGCTAATGCTGACATTGATGCTGATGCTAATGCTCACGCTAATGCTAATACTAATACTAATGCTAATGCTAATGCTAATGCGAATGCTCACACTTGCGTTGAAGGCTGTACGTAGAGGCTACGGCGGTGGAATTGGTAAGGTAACTGTATTTTGTGCAGTAGAAATCTGAGTTTTGAGTGGAAAATGGTATTCTACTGTATTTGATACATTAGATTTTGCTGATTTGAGCAGAAAAGTGGGGGTTGTTCGAATTCTACTGTACGAAGTGCAAAAGCTTTTGAATTCTGCTGGAGATTACCCTTTTCTGTTGTACATTGTGCAATTGCGCTGTTGGTAAGCTCTAATATCGTACCACATACCTGTGAACCGTATCTCTTATCTCGCGGATAGTTGTATTTCGTGCAGCTATAATGCTGCGGATTAACGAATAAGCTGGCATAGATGTATTCCGTACAACTAAGATCAGGCACATTAGTCTTTAAACGCAATGTAGAGATTTATAAGTGTACGAAGTGCAGCTAAACCTCACAATGGGCCTGATCCGAGCATTTTAGTTGTACAAACTGCACTTAGCACTTGAGTAACAGGCACGTAGTGCTTGAGCGATAGACTCGTAGCGCACTCTCACAGAGTACAGCGTGCGGTTCACGCGGCGTCTGGTGTGGATGGGGAGTCCTCCAGTTAAAAGTTCGATAGCTACCAACAAGGGGATGCCTCAGCAGCCGGTTCGTTCATGGCTTGAGGCATCCCCTGTTTCAATGGAATATAATTAGGAGCGGGCTTCGGAGGACGGGGGCTGCTGTGCTTGCTGCTTCTCCCGGAAGCGGGGGCCAACGTAGTTCTTTTTGCGGTCACGGGCCAGAATCCAGCCGCCGAGGAAGGTCATTCCCGCCAGGAATAAAAGCAGGCCGCCGCCGAAATGCAGCCACGCAAATTTGGGAATAGCAGTCTCATCGCCATGCATGGCGAAATAGTTGAACAGATCATCTTTCATCATCAGGAAGCCCGTCATCGCCAGGAGGCCGGGGATCACCAGAATAAGGATGGCAATGAAGCGTGAAATCAGCAGTTTCATCACAGTCGCTCCTCTTCGCAGCCATTTGAATTCACCCATATGATAACGCTTTAACCTGCAAAAGTCCATGAATACATGACGTTTGTATGTTTTGTATTACTCCCGAAAGAGAGTACAATATAATAGATTGAACTGAATTCAAGAGGAATGACTGGAGGATACATATCATGACAATGACCTGTGATGTGGCGATACTTGGGGGAGGCACCGGCGGTTATGTGGCAGCGATCCGCGCTGCGCAGCTGGGCAAATCCGTTGTCGTTATTGAAATGGACAAGCTGGGCGGAACCTGCCTGCACCGCGGCTGTATTCCCAGCAAATCACTGCTGCGCAGTGCAGAGGTATTGGCTGAAATCAACGAGAGCGAAAGCTACGGTATAGAGACTACGGGCACCAAGCTGGTGTTCCCCAAAGTGCAGCAGCGCAAGGAAGCGGTAGTAGAGCAGCTACATCAGGGGGTGCAGTATCTGATGCGCAAGCACAAGATTCAGGTGCTGAAGGGCAAAGGCCGGATCATCGGGCCTTCGATCTTCTCCCCGCGAAGCGGCGCTGTAGCTGTAGAACTGGAGAATGGCGAGATGGAGACCGTGGTCTCTACGAATCTCATCATCGCTACCGGCTCGCGTCCGCGCATTCTGCCTGGCCTGGTGCCTGACGGCAAGGTGATTCTGAGCAGTGAAGAGGCGCTTACGCTTGAGGAGCTACCGGCCTCGATTATTATTGTGGGCGGCGGGGTAATCGGAGTGGAGTGGGCATCCATGCTGGCTGATTTCGGAGTGCAGGTGACTGTCGTCGAGGCAGCCGGGCAGCTGTTGCCGCAGGAGGATGAAGAGGTGGCCCGCGAGCTGCTGCGTCTGCTGAAGAAACGCGGAGTCCGGGTGCTCACCGGAACAACGGTGGATGCCGAGACCTGCACAGTGTCGGAGACAGGGATTACGATTGAAGCCCGCAAGGGGGAGCAGAGCCAGAGTCTATCGGCTGATAAGCTGCTCGTATCCGTGGGACGCGTGGCGAACATCGAGAATCTCGGACTGGAAAACACAGATATCCGCTTCGATACAGGTGTCATTGCGGTAAATGCCAATATGCAGACGGGTGAGCCGCATATCTATGCGATTGGCGATTGTATCGGCGGACTGCAGCTGGCTCACGCCGCCAGCCATGAAGGCATCCGTGCGGTCAACCATCTGGCGGGCGAAGCGCTCCATCCTTATGAGACTCATCTGGTTCCCCGCTGTGTCTATACACGGCCGGAAGTGGCAAGTGTCGGTTACACAGAGAAGGAAGCGAAGGAGCTAGGCCGTGAGACGGTGACCGGCAAATTCCCGTTCTCCGCCATCGGCAAAGCCATTGTCTACGGCATGAAGGACGGCTTCGTGAAGGTGGTGGCTGACGCGAAGAACGGGGATATCCTCGGCGTGCAGATGATCGGCCCACATGTGACCGATCTGATCGGCGAAGCGGCGCTGGCCCAGATCCTGGATGCTACACCTTGGGAGGTCGGGGAGGCTGTACATGCTCATCCGACACTGTCGGAGGTGCTGGGCGAGGCGATGCTGGCGGTGGATGGAAGAGCAATCGGATTCTAGCGTGCGATAGAGAGCTTAACAAGAAGGCCGGAGGGAGCGGAAGGCGCGTAATGCGCTGATATCGCTCCATACCGGCTATATTTGTTCGGTTCCAGAGCCCTGCCTTGGCGGAGGGATTTTGGCTTTTCTTTTTGCCGCGAAAAAGATTATAATGGATTTAGTACCTGGTGATAGGATCAGGGCATATATATATTTAGTATTAGGGTCAACCCGCCTGGCGGACGCATCCTGAACCTGTTAGAGATAGCGGGGCTGGAAGCTGAGCGCCGGCAATACTTTTTAGGAGGTACCTCTTATATGGAATCCCAAGGTACTGTAGACACGGTTAACAGACATAAGCAGCTTGGACTCACAGACGGCCAGGTTATCGATATGTACAGATTCATGCAGCTCGGACGGAAATATGATGAGCGCAGTCTGCTGCTGCAGCGTGCGGGCAAGATCAATTTCCATGTATCCGGCATCGGGCAGGAGGCGGCACAGGTCGCGGCGGCATTTGCACTGGACCGGGAGAATGACTATTTCCTGCCCTATTACCGGGACTATGCGTTTGTCCTCTCTGTCGGAATGACCACGCGCGAGCTGATGCTCTCCGTCTTCGCCAAGGCGGAAGATCCCAACAGCGGCGGCCGGCAGATGCCGGGCCACTTCGGCAGCAAGCGCCTGCGGATTGTAACGGGCTCAAGCCCGGTCACGACCCAGGTTCCGCATGCGGCAGGCTTCGCGCTGGCGGCGAAGATGCAGAAGAAGAAGTTCGTCTCCTTCGTTACCTTCGGGGAAGGCTCCAGCAACCAGGGGGATTTCCATGAAGCGTGTAACTTTGCCGGTGTGAATAAGCTGCCTATGATTATTTTTTGCCAGAACAATCAGTATGCGATCTCGATTCCTGCTCACAAGCAGCTTGGCGGCAAGGTCAGCGACCGTGCGCTCGGCTACGGCTTCCCCGGCATCCGGGTGGACGGCAATGATCCGCTGGAGGTCTACCGTGTGGTGAAGGAGGCCCGGGAACGTGCGCTTGCCGGTGAAGGCCCGACCCTGATTGAAGCGATGATGTACCGCTTGTCGCCGCACTCCACTTCGGATAATGATCTGGCTTACCGGACCCAGGAGGAAGTGGATGAGAACTGGAAAAAAGACGGCATCGCCGCGTTCCGCACTTATCTGACCGGACTCGGTCTATGGAGTGACGAGCAGGAGCGTGATCTGGCTGCTGAATATAATCTTGAACTGAAAGAAGCTATAACCTACGCGGAGAATGCGCCGTTCCCGAAACCGGAAGATACGCTGCTGCATGTCTACGATGAATCCGGCCTGAAGGGAGGCGCTTAAGCCATGGCGATGATGGAATATATCGATGCAATCCGGCTGGCGATGAAGGAAGAGATGGAGCGCGATGAGTCGGTGTTCGTGCTGGGTGAGGATGTCGGCGTGAAGGGCGGTGTCTTCACAACAACCAAAGGCTTGCAGGAGCAGTTCGGCGCAGAACGGGTGCTGGACACGCCGCTTGCGGAATCTGCTATTGCAGGGGTGGCCATCGGCGCTGCGATGTATGGCATGAAGCCGATTGCCGAGATGCAATACTCGGATTTCATGCTGCCGGCAACGAACCAGATTATCAGCGAAGCCGCCAAAATCCGCTACCGTTCCAATAATGACTGGAACTGTCCGGTCGTCATCCGTGCGCCGATCGGCGGCGGCATCTTCGGCGGGCTGTACCATTCGCAGTGCCCGGAGTCGATCTTCTTCGGCACGCCGGGACTGAAGATTGTGGCTCCTTATTCGGCTGCAGATGCGAAGGGACTGCTCAAGGCCGCTGTCCGTGATCCTGATCCGGTGCTGTTCTTCGAGAACAAGAAATGCTACAAGCTGATCAAGGGCGATGTGCCGGAAGGCGACTACACGGTGCCGATTGGTGAAGCGAATCTGCTGCGTGAAGGCAGCGATATTACGGTGATCGGGTATAGCCTGCCGCTGCATTTTGCGATGCAGGCAGCGGAGGAGCTGGAGAAGGAGCATGGCGTAACCGCACATATCCTGGATCTGCGCACCCTCCAGCCGCTGGACCGCGAGGCGATTATCGCCGCTGTCCGGCAGACCGGTAAGGTGCTGATTGTCCATGAGGACAACAAGACCGGAGGCATCGGCGCTGAAGTGGCGGCGATTATCGCCGAGCACTGCCTGTTTGACCTCGATGCCCCAATCTTCCGCCTGTGCGGACCCGATGTCCCGGCGATGCCAATCTCACCGCCGATGGAGAAGTTCTTCCTGCTCAGCAAGGATAAGGTTAAGGCTGAGATGCTGCGTCTGGCGCAGTATTAAGTTCAATAGTTCATCCTACCTGGACACCGCGACCGGGACCCGAGCAAGAATGTTGCAGAAAGTGCAACTTGGATATGAAATATACAGTGAATTGGGAAGAATGCTGCACGAAATACAACAATATGTCCGCTCAGCCGCCCGAATGAAGAGAATTGCTGCGTTTTGAGCAACATTTTTGATTTTGGGCAGATTTGTATGAGCGAATGTTGTATTAAGTGCAGGATTTCATGGCTGGCTTTCGAAGCCAGTTTTGTACGAAGCAAATTCAAGAAGTCCACGCTTACAAAACTAAGCCTATGCTTCCGAAGCAGTTTTGTACGAAGTAAATTCAAGAAGTCCACGCTTACAAAACATTAAGGAGTGACATTATGTCTGACAATACAACGCTGACGGATGTAATTATGCCGCAGCTGGCTGAATCGCTGGTGTCAGCGACTATCGGGAAGTGGCTGAAGCAGCCGGGTGATTCGATAGAGCAATATGAGCCGATCTGCGAGCTGATCACGGATAAGGTGAACGCGGAGCTGCCTGCAACGGTAGACGGCACCATGGCCGAGCTGCTGGCCGAAGAGGGCCAGACGGTCAGCGTCGGCGAGATCATCGCCCGCATCGCAGTGGCTGGCTCCGCTGCGCCAGCCGCTGCGGCCCCGTCACCGGCAGCTTCCGGCGACGCCCCTACACCTGCCGCTGCCCCGGCTGCGGCATCCGGCACCGCCCCGCAGGCGGCCCACGCCGCCGCGCGGCCGCCCATGCCCGCTGCGGCTTATGACGCCGCAGCTCCAATGCGGGCCCGTTACTCTCCGGCTGTGCAGACGCTGGCCGCCGAGCACGGCATCAACCTGGCGGCCGTGCCGGGCACCGGCCTGGGCGGACGTATCACACGCAAGGATGTGCTCACGTTCCTGGAGAGCAGCGCCTCCGTTCAGCCGCCGGCACCCGCAGCAGCCCCTGCAGCTGCGCCTGTACCTGACGCAGCTCCTGCACCCGCTGCGCTGCAGCCTGTGTTCCAGCCGGTTCATGATGAGCATCAGCAGGTCCGTAACTCCGGCCTGCATCTTAGCGAATCACCGAAGATTCCGACGATTGAGATCGAAGGCGGACGGGGCAGCAGCTCGGAATATCTGATCGATGTTACGCCGATCCGTAATACGATCGCTACAAGAATGCGCCAGAGCGTCTCGGAGATCCCGCATGCCTGGACGATGATCGAGGTCGATGTGACCAATATGGTGGTGCTGCGCAACAAGCTGAAGGATGAGTTCAAGCGCAAAGAAGGCATTAACCTGACCTATCTCGCTTTTCTGATGAAGGCTGTGGTCAGTGCGATCAAGGATTACCCGATCATGAACTCGGTCTGGGCCGTTGACAAAATCATCGTCAAACGCGACATCAACATCTCGCTGGCTGTAGGCACAGAGGATTCCGTCATGACGCCGGTCATCAAAAAAGCCGATCAGAAGAATGTCGCCGGGCTGGCCCGCGAGATCGACGAACTGGCACTCAAGACACGGGAGGGCAAGCTGCGCCTGGACGATATGCAGGGCGGCACGTTCACGGTGAACAATACCGGCTCGTTCGGTTCGATTCTGTCTTACCCGATTATCAACTATCCGCAGGCGGCAATTCTGACTTTTGAATCCATTGTCAAAAAGCCTGTCGTCATCAATGATATGATTGCCGTACGTTCGATGGCGAATATCTGTCTGTCGCTGGATCACCGGATTCTGGACGGAGTCATCAGCGGACGGTTCCTGCAGCGAGTGAAGGATAATGTGGAAGGCTACACCCCGGAGACGAAGCTCTACTAAGTAAGGCGGTTGCGGACTCCTGGGACAGGGAGAATGAGAAGCAAAGGGGAACTTATGATGATGGAGAACCTGAACCTAAGCAAACTTACAGTTACCATTCTTCCGGTGATGGAGTACGGGGCGGCCTGGGAGCTGCAAAAGGAAGCGGTGCATGCGATTGACGCGGGCACTGCTTCCGAGCAGCTGATTCTTTTGCAGCATCCGCCCACATACACCATCGGTTCGCAGAATCATCCGGAGCATCTGCTCCTCAGCGGGGAACAGCTCAGGCAGCAGGGCATTGCGCTGTTTGAGATCGACCGCGGGGGAGATATTACATATCACGGGCCCGGCCAGCTGGTCGGTTACCCGCTTTTGAAGCTGGGCGAGAACGGCAAGGTTGATCTGCACGGCTATCTGCGCAAGCTGGAGTCGGTGATTATAGCGTATCTTGAGGCCTATGGCATTACGGGAACCCGCAAGCAGGGGTATACCGGGGTGTGGGTCGGTGATGAGAAAATCTGTGCAATCGGCGTAAAGTTCAATAAGTGTAAATTCCGCCGGGGGTTTGTCACCAGTCATGGCTTCGCCTTCAACGTATCGGCCGGGATCGGGCAAAGCGGTTTCACAGGCATTATCCCTTGCGGTATTGCGGAATACGGAGTGACCTCGCTTGAGGAATGCACAGGGCGCGCTTTTGACATCGGGACGGTTGCTGAAGAGCTGGTGCCTTACTTCCTGGAGCAGTTTCCGTATAGCCAAACAGCGCCCGGGGAACCCGGACGCTGTTACTTAAGTGCTAAGCGTGATTAACCGGCCAAAAACGGCTCAATGACGAACAGCACCGTAGAGGCGATCATAGCGAACAGCATGATGTAGATGATAATGCGAAACCATTTTTGTCGTTGCATGAGTGACTCCTTTGAGATTAGTTTAAGTTATGAGCATAAGCCCACAATTGAACGCAGTACAACCATTGTAACGTATCTGAGAAAGAGAGGGAAGTCCATATGATATCAGAAGACCGATTGATCCATGAGTTCATGGAGCTTGTCCAGATTGACAGTGAGACCCGGAATGAACGGCAGATTGCCGATGTGCTTAAGGAGAAGTTCAGCAGCCTGGGGCTGACTGCGGTGGAGGACGATTCGCAGGAGAGAACGGGGCACGGAGCCGGCAACCTGTTCGTGACCTGGCCTGCGGACAGCGGAGTGAGCGCGCCGAAGCTGCTGTTCACCTGCCATATGGATACCGTGGTGCCCGGCCAGAAGATCAAGCCTGCCCTGGGGGAAGACGGCTGGATTCGAAGTGATGGCAGCACCATTCTTGGAGCGGATGACAAAGCGGGACTGGCTGCCCTGTTCGAAGCAATCCGGGTCATTCAGGAGCAGAAGCTGCCGCACGGCCAGATTCAGTTTGTCATTACGGCAGGCGAAGAGTCAGGGCTGATGGGCGCACGTGCGATGGACCCGGCATATCTGGATGCAGACATGGGCTTCGCGCTGGATTCCAACGGAGAAGTGGGAGCCATCGCGATTGCAGCACCGGCACAGGCGAAGGTAACGATGCAGATCTTCGGCAAGTCCGCCCATGCAGGCGTGAACCCGGAGGATGGCATCAGCGCCATTCAGGTAGCGAGCAAAGCGATCTCGGCGATGAAGCTTGGACGGATCGATAACGAGACGACAGCGAATATCGGCAAGTTCGCCGGCGGCGGACCGACGAATGTGGTCTGCGATCATGTGCAGCTGGATGCGGAGGCCCGCAGTATTGTGCAGGAGAAGGTTGAACTGCAGATTGCCTCCATGCGGGAGGCGCTGGAGACTACCGCACGCGACCACGGCGCGCAGAGTGAATTCCGCAGCGAAATTATCTATCCGGCGTTCAGCTTTAATGGGAATGATCCGGTTGTTCAATTGGCTGACCGGGCGATCACTTCGCTGGGCCTGACTACCCGGCTGTTCGCCTCCGGCGGCGGCAGTGATGCCAATGTGTTCAACGGCCTTAAGGTTCCGGTTGTGAATCTGGCGGTTGGCTACGAGGATATCCACACCACGAAGGAGCGGATCAAGGCCGCAGACATCGTCAAGGTGGCCAGCCTGGTTGTAGCCATTGTGGCCGAGAGCCAGAAGGGCTAAGCCGAATAAGAGGCTGTGCAGGGACCGGCCAGGGCAAGGCTTTTGCTGAGACGGTCTGCTGCCGCTTAAGAATAACATTAAAGGAGCTGCTTCCGGGATGATCCGGGAGACAGCTCCTTCTTATACCCTGGAATATCATAGACGCTGACCAGAAGAACGAAGCGGCATTATCCAGCCTTAGAAGCTTTGATCCGCGAATCTGCCT
The DNA here is from genome assembly GCF_037975415.1 of Paenibacillus sp. FSL M7-0896. Lineage (NCBI taxonomy): Bacteria > Bacillati > Bacillota > Bacilli > Caryophanales > Paenibacillaceae > Paenibacillus > Paenibacillus sp. FSL M7-0896. The sequence goes on along the minus strand of NZ_CP150250.1, from coordinate 4,597,333 downwards.
GGAGCAGCAGGATGTAAGCCAGGGGCATATCGCGCCCGTATTGCTTCATCCACCCGGCCATTACGGCCATAATCTGTTCCGGTTTACCTACCATTGTAACTGCGGATGAGCTTGCTTGGACAAGGATGTTATTCATGCCTGCATTCCTTCTTTCTTCTTAAGTTTGCTATAATACACCCTATGCATAACGATGCCAAAGGAGACCACAAATCTATGAAAAAAGATGAAATAAACCGCAACCCCGCATTGGATGAAGAAACATTGTCAACGAAGCCGATTTTTGCAGGCCACATTATTTCGCTTCAGGTGGATACCGTAAGGCTTCCTGACGGCAACACCGCAACCCGCGAGGTCGTGAAGCACCCTGGAGCTGTAGCCGTGCTGGCCTTGAACCAAGGTAAAATGCTGGTCGTGGAGCAGTACCGTCAGCCGATGCACCGTACCGAGGTAGAGATTCCGGCAGGGAAGCTGGATCAGGGAGAAGATCCGCTGGCGGCTGCGGGCCGTGAGCTTCAGGAGGAGACCGGCTTTCATAGCGGGGGACTGAAGCTGCTGAAGTCGTTCTACACCTCGCCCGGCTTCGCCGACGAGATCATTCACCTCTATGTGACCGAGGATGCCCAGCCGGGCGAGATGGCACTGGATGAGGATGAGTTCCTGGAGGTCTCCGAGCTGACGCTGGAGGAAGCCTACCAGTACATTGCGGACGGACGTATTGCCGATGCCAAGACGATGATGGCGGTCTATGCCTGGCATCTTTACACGCTGACAGGCCAATGGCACTAGCGGAGGAGCTCAGCAGCGTCTACTGCGATCTGCATGTGCATATCGGACGGACTTCGGAGGGCCAGGCGGTCAAAATCAGCGGCAGCCGTGATCTGACCTTCGCCGGGATTGCCCGGGAAGCGGCGGAGCGCAAGGGGATTGGCCTGATCGGCATTATCGACAGCCACTCACCGGGCGTGCTGCGTGATATTCATACCGCGCTGGATTCCGGTGAAATGACGATAGCCGCAGGCGGCGGAATTGCGTACCGGGGGACAACGATCCTGCTGGGAACCGAGATTGAGATCCGTGAGCCCGGGCGGCGGGAGTGCCATGTCCTGGCCTTCATGCCGGACCTTAGAACGATGGAGGATTTCAGTACCTGGATGAGCGCCCATATGCGTAATGTGAATCTCAGCTCACAGCGCCTGTACGCTCCTTCCAGGGTACTTCAGGACGAGATTACCGGGCGGGGCGGGCTGCTGATCCCGGCACATATTTTCACGCCTCATAAGGGGCTCTATGGCTGTGCGGCCGAGCGGATGGCTGAGTTATTCGATCTGGACCGCATCGCGGCGGTGGAGCTTGGCCTCAGTGCGGATTCAGAGATGGCAGGGTATATCTCGGAGCTTGACCGCTACAGCTTCCTGACCAATTCCGATGCCCACTCCCTCGGCAAAATCGGCCGCGAGTACAATGTCATCGAGATGCGGGAGCCCTCCTTCGAGGAGCTGAAGCTGGCGCTCCGGCGCTCGGAAGGACGCAGGGTCAGCGCCAACTTCGGGCTGAATCCCCGGCTGGGCAAATATCACCGGACCTACTGCGGCGGCTGCGGCAGCATCATCGATGAAGCCTACAGTACCTCGGAGCGCTGCCCGTATTGCGGTAGTCCGAAGCTGGTCCAGGGTGTGCTGGACCGCATTCTGCACATTGCCGACCGTCCGCTGCCGCAGGTTCCGGAATATCGGCCTCCGTACCATTACCAGGTGCCGCTGGAGTTCATTCCCGGCCTCGGCAAGCGTAAGCTGAACCAGCTGCTGGAGGCTTTTGGCACAGAGATGAACATTCTGCACCGGGCTGCGGAAGCCGAGCTTGCCGCTGTAGCGGGAGCGGAGCTGGCCGGGCTGATCGTGCTGGCCCGTACAGGACAGCTCGTTCTCTCCTCGGGTGGCGGAGGCACCTACGGCAAGGTGCTCAAGAACTAAGGACAAGTCATAGATCAGGACATTCCCTCATATGGTGTAACATGTGACCGGAAAGGGGAATGTCAGGGTGCGCAGTCTAAAGCTGATGGTGAAGGAACAGACGCCTCTTTATATTTTTGTCGCGGTATTATTTCTGGTCGGGGTGGTCTTCGGAGCGCTTATCGTCACTGCGCTTACGCTGGATCAGCAGCAGGAGCTGGGCGATTACTTAAGCAATTTCTTCGTGACGGTCGATCAGCAGGGACTGCCTGCCGCGCAGGATTCATACTGGAGCATCGCCGCTTTTCATCTGAAGTGGGTCGGCCTGATCTGGGTGCTCGGCTTGTCCGTGATCGGACTTCCGGGCATTCTGATTCTGGATTTTCTCAAAGGCGTGCTGATCGGCTTCACCGTCGGCACTCTCGTCAGCCAATATTCCTGGCACGGTATGCTGTTCGCCCTGGTCTCCGTCGCTCCGCATAATCTGGTGCTGATTCCGGTGCTGCTGGTATGCAGCGCGGCGGCCCTCGGTTTCTCCCTGCTAATGATCCGCAGCCGGGTACTGGGACAGCAGCGCCGCACGCAGGTGACTCATCCGTTCATGATGTATACGCTGCTCTCGCTGGGGATGGCGCTGCTGGTGATGGGGGTCTCGGGCTTCGAGGCCTACTTGACGCCCGCGATGATGCGCTGGGTGACGCCGCTTCTGGTGTCGGCCGGGTGAGGAAGAATTTTCAAATATGGAGGATCTGTGAATGTGCGGGCCAGCCCGATCGAGATGCTAAAACCGTTTGACTTCTCAAAGGAAATCCCCCTATAATGGAAGAAGTGGCTTGAAGCCCGGTGTGGTAATTTTCCAAGGGGGAGGCAGACAATGGAAGCCCGAATAGACAAGATTAAGCAACAACTACAATCCCAAGGATACAAGCTTACACCTCAACGGGAAGCGACCTTAAGAGTTCTCCTGGAGAACGAGGATGATCATTTAAGTGCGGAAGATGTATTTATGCTTGTAAAAGAAAAGGCGCCCGAGATCGGTCTTGCCACCGTGTATCGTACCCTGGAACTGCTTAGCGAGCTTCATGTCGTGGAGAAGATCAATTTCGGAGACGGTGTGGCCCGCTATGATCTGCGTACGGATACGGCGAAGCATCATCACCATCATTTGATTTGTGTGCAGTGCGGAAGTATGGATGAGATTCGTGAGGATTGGCTGGGTCCGCTGGAAGAGCGGCTGGAGCAGGAATACAACTTCACGGTGGTTGATCATAGACTTGATTTTCACGGAATATGCCACCGCTGCAAGGATAAGAACCCGGCAGAGGACAATACTCCAGAATAAGCGTATATAGAACGTGGACTTAAGAATGCTTCATTGCGGATTTCCTAAGTTCATCTTCAAATGAGGAATGACCGCGCAAGCTCTCCCCCGGCTGAATGGCTGGAGGGGAGCTTTTTAATTGCCGGGAGAGCAAGGATAGTGTGCTGTAGCGGGGGGACGAAAGGGATAAATCCCTTTGAATTGGCCGGAAGTTGGCTGGACGGGTAGTTGATGGAGAGTAATGAAGAGCACAAGTGCCCCTGAATTGAGCAGATGCGGGCTAAATGAGCGAATGAAGAGCACAAGTGCCCCTGAATTGAGCAGATGCGGGCTAAGTGAGCGAATGAAGAGCACAAGTGCCCCTGAATTGAGCAGATGCGGGCTAAGTGAGCGAATGAAGAGCACAAGTGCCCCTGAATTGAGCGGATGCGGGCTATATGAAGCGAATGAGGTGTATAAGTGCGCCTCATTAAACCCCGTTAACCCGGATGCCGCCAGCCAGCGGGTAGATTAAGTAACCTAAGGCGAATTTGTTCCCCGACATACATAACATGGCCCTCCGGCGCATAAAGTGAAGGACGAGTTCTGCCCGCATTCTTTCTACTCTCCGCACTTGCGTGCGCTTACCCAAGCGCAGCAGAAGGTGAGCATATGCAGGATGCAGACGCAGACGCTGATTTCATTTTGAGGAGGCTGCCAAGATGATTATTTCTCTGCCCCGCACGGTGCGCCGGCTGTATTTCATGACGATGCTTGTGGCGGTAAGCTGTGTGCTGTATTATGTTTTGAGCTGGGTCAGCGCATGGATCAGTCCGGCCCGCAATGTTGAGATTCCGGAAGGCACCGCCGTCCGGGCGTTTCAGGATGTCCAGTATGGGGAACAGGGGATAAGTGCGGGGGAGCGCCTGCGCCTTTTTTACTGGTACGGGGAGTAACGGGACGGATTGCAGGATTAAGGGAGAAGTATGTCGAATCAATCTATAGCATGTCATGGAACAACGCTGTTCCGGCTGCTGGATCTCAACCCGCTGCGAAGCCGCATGAAGCAGCCTGAGTCTGACAGGAGCGTGAATTGATGAAGTCATACTTACAGCCGTTTATGCAGTATTTGTCCGGGGACAAAGGATTGTCTCCTAGTACGCTGGAATCCTATGGACGGGATATTTCGCAGTTTCTGGAGTTTACGGAAGAGCGGGGCCTGGACGCGGCCGAAGAGATTAGAAGAACGCATATTATGCTCTATTTGGGTGCCCTGCGCGGAGCAGGGAAGGCAGCAGCCACGGTGAACCGGAATACGGTATCGCTGCGCGCCTATTTTCATTTTTTGCTGAAGGAACGGCTGATTGTCCAAGATCCTACGCTGGATATGGAAGCCATGAAGCCGAGTCACAAGCCGCCGATCATCCTCAGCATTGAGGAGATCGAACGTCTGCTGGCGGCTCCGGATGAAGCTGCTCCCCAGGGGATGCGCGATAAGGCTATGCTGGAGCTGCTGTATGCGACGGGTATCCGTGTGACGGAGCTGATCTCGCTGAATGTGGAGGATGTGAACACATCCTTACGGTTCGCACGCTGCAGCGGCGCCTCCGGCAAGGAGCGTGTGGTCCCGATCGGCGTGATTGCGGCTGATTGCGTAGCCCGTTATACCTCAGGGATGCGGGACAAGCTGCTGCGTGCGAGCCGGGAGGAGCCTGCGCTGTTCCTGAATAGTCTGGGCGGACGGCTGACCCGTCAGGGCTTTTGGAAAATCATCAAAAAATACGCGCGTGAAGCTCAGATTGAGCAGGACATCACACCGCATACTCTGCGCCACTCCTTCGCTGCGCATCTGCTGGAAGGCGGGGCGGACCTGCGCTCTGTGCAGCAGATGCTGGGCCATTCCGATAGTTCGACCACTCAGATATACAGCGGAATTGCCCGCAAGAATATGAAGGAGGTCTACGAGAATCATCATCCCAGGGCGAAATAGCCAGCTGTGCAGGGATGAGGGACCTTAGGAATACGGGCGGGCGGATCGGATTGGGCCGAAAAGATGCTTTTTGTGAGTAAGAAAGTTATGATGGAATCATACTGAAGAAATCGCTCCCGGGAGAGGGTCTCCCGGAGTTTCTTCATGCTTAGAGCAGACGACAAGATTAGGCAAACTATAAAAGGAGTGAAGACGGCAATGTCCTCATTTAAACGCATCGGATTTATTGTTCTGGACAGTGTAGGTATCGGTGAAGCGCCGGATGCCGCTAATTTCGGAGATACAGGCTCCCATACGCTGGGCCATATTCTGGAACGGGTTCCGGGTCTTAAGCTTCCGAATCTGCAGCAGCTCGGGCTGGCGAATATCGCACCGCTGCCACCGCTTGAGCCGGTAACGGCCCCTACAGGCTACTACGGTAAAATGCAGGAGGTATCTGTAGGCAAGGACACGATGACCGGCCACTGGGAGCTGATGGGGCTGAAGATCGAGGTTCCTTTTAACACCTACTTTGACGGCTTCCCGGCCGAGCTGATTGAGAAATTCGAAGCGGCTACCGGACGCAAGGTCATCGGCAACAAGCCAGCCTCCGGCACGGAGATTCTCGTGGAATACGGCGAGGAGCAGATGAAGACGGGGGCATGGATAGTCTATACCTCGGCGGACAGCGTGTTCCAGCTTGCGGCACATGAAGATATTATTCCTCTGGAGGAGCTGTACAGCGCCTGTAAAATTGCCCGTGAGCTGACGATGGCACCCGAGTTCTCCGTAGGCCGTGTGATTGCCCGCCCTTATGTCGGCGAGCCGGGGAATTTCGTGCGTACACCGAACCGCCATGATTATGCGGTGAAGCCGCCGGAGCCTACGGTGATGAATGCGCTGGAGGATATCGGCAAGGATGTGATTGCTGTGGGTAAGATCAATGATATTTTTACCGGTGAAGGGGTAACCGCAACCTATCCGACCAAAAGCAATGAACACGGCATCCAGATAACCATTGACGAGCTGCGCAAGCCGTTCAACGGATTCCTGTTCACCAATCTGGTGGACTTCGATTCCCTCTACGGCCACCGCCGTGATCCGGAAGGCTACGGCCGTGCGCTGGAGGTATTCGATCAGGCGCTGCCTGAGCTGCTCGCTACGCTTGGTGAGGATGATCTGCTGATCATCTCCGCAGACCATGGCAACGACCCGGTTCATGCAGGAACAGATCATACGCGCGAATATGTGCCGCTCCTGGTCTACAGCCCAAGATTCAAGACACCCGGCAGCCTCGGCATCCGCCAGACCTTCTCGGATGTGGCCGCGACAATCGCCGATAACTTCGGGGCGAAGGCTCCGCAGTACGGGACAAGCTTTTTGTCTGAATTACAGTAATCACACCACAGCTTGAACTGGATTTTTTGAAAAAAGAAGGAGTGTAACCCATGACCACTATAACCTCAAGCAAAATTCAAGAAGCCGCCGTATATATCAAAGATAAATGCACCGTCGCCCCCGAAATCGGGCTGATCCTGGGCTCCGGCCTGGGCATCCTGGCGGATCTGATCACAGATGAAGTCGTTATTCCTTATCATGAGATTCCTCATTTCCCGGTGTCCACAGTTGAAGGACATGAAGGTGAGCTGCTGATTGGCATGATCGAAGGCCGCCGCGTGGTCCTGATGAAGGGCCGCTTCCACATGTATGAAGGCTACGGCCCTGAGGTTACAGCCTTCCCGGTACGGGTGATGAAGGAGCTGGGCGTAACCAGCCTGCTGGTCACCAACGCTGCCGGTGGCGTCAACACGGAATACACACCGGGCGATCTCATGCTGATTACGGACCATCTGAACCTGACCGGACGCAATCCGCTGAGCGGACCGAATGACAATGCGCTGGGCGTACGGTTCCCGGATATGTCCTCAGCTTACAGCCCGCGTCTGATTGCAGCCGCCAAGGAAGCAGCCGCCGCACTGAATTTTGAGTTCAAGGAAGGCGTATATGCGGGTCTGCTCGGACCGAACTATGAGACGCCTGCTGAGATCGTGATGCTGCGCCGCCAGGGAGCAGATGCCGTAGGCATGTCCACCGTATCCGAGACCATCGTTGCCCGCCATGCTGGGATTGAAGTGCTGGGTATTTCCTGCATCACCAACATGGCAGCCGGTATTCTTCCACAGCCGCTGAATCATGCAGAGGTGATGGAGACCGCTGAGCGTGTGCGCGAGCAGTTCCTGAAGCTTGTGCTTGCTTTTATTCCCAAAATGTAGGTACTGCTTCACATACGCGTTATTCTATACACAATCCATATCCGGGAGGATCAACCTATGACAACACCAACAACAGTCCCATACGGCACTCAGGTTCAGGAAGCGGCTGCTTATATTCAATCCAAATTCGGCGGTTATACACCGTCTATCGGCCTTATTCTGGGTTCAGGTCTTGGCGACCTGGGCGATCAGATCGAAGATGCAGTCTACCTGCCTTATGAAGAAATTCCGCATTTCCCCCATTCAACGGTAGAAGGCCATGCCGGACGGTTCGTGATCGGTAAGCTGGAAGGCAAGGATGTTATGATCATGCAGGGCCGTTTTCACTACTATGAAGGTTATGAGATGCGCAAGGTAGTTCTTCCGGTCTATGTAATGGCTAAGCTGGGCATCGGCACCCTTGTCATTACCAACGCTGGCGGCGGGATGAACAGAGCGTTCAAGGCAGGCGACCTGATGCTGATTACCGACCACCTCAATATGACCGGCGACAACCCGCTGATCGGACCGAATGATCCGGAGCTGGGCGTAAGATTCCCTGATATGTCCAGTGCTTATGACCCTGAATATATCCAGCTTGCGAAAAAGCTTGCAGGCGGAGTTACAGGTGTGGACGGTGAAGCGCTTGTCCTGCAGGAAGGCGTATATGCCGGCATCAGCGGCCCTACTTATGAGACCCCGGCTGAGCTGAAAATGCTGGCCTATCTCGGCGGCGATGCCGTGGGCATGTCCACCGTGCCAGAGGTTATCGTGGCCAGTCACAGCAAGCTGCGTGTGCTCGGCATTACCTGTATCACCGATATGGCGATTGGCGATGAGCTGGAGCCGCTCACCCATGAGCAGGTGGTAAAAGTGGCGAACCTGACCAAGCCAAAATTCATCGGACTGGTGCGCTCCTTCGTCCGTGAGGTACAGATCTAATGCGTGCTGTTGATCTTATTCAGAAGAAAAGAGACGGCGGTGAGCTTAGCCGCGAAGAAATAGCATTTCTGATTCAAGGCTACAGCAAAGGGGAAATCCCGGATTATCAAATTTCCGCCTGGGCGATGGCTGTGTATTTCCGCGGAATGAACGCCCGCGAGACCGGCGACCTGACCCTGGAGATGGCAATGTCCGGCGACCAGGTGGACCTTAGCCCGATTGCGGGCATCAAGGTGGACAAGCATTCTACCGGAGGCGTGGGCGACAAGACGACAGTTGTGCTGGCACCGCTGGTCGCAGCGGCCGGAGTTCCGGTAGCCAAAATGTCCGGGCGCGGCCTCGGCCACACCGGAGGCACGCTGGACAAGCTGGAGTCGATTACGGGATTCTCGGTGGAGATGGACCGGGAACGGTTCTTCGCCCAGGTGGGCGAGATTGGCGCGGCGGTGATCGGCCAGTCCGGCAACATTACGCCGGCGGATAAGAAGCTGTATGCCCTGCGTGATGTGACAGCCACGGTGGAATCGATCCCGCTGATTGCCAGCTCCGTCATGAGCAAGAAGATCGCCGCAGGCGCGGACGCCATCGTGCTGGATGTGAAGACCGGCAGCGGCGCATTCATGAAGACGCTGGAGGATTCCATCGCGCTTGCCCAGGCGATGGTGGATATCGGTACTCACCTTGGCCGCAACACGGTTGCGGTCATCAGCGATATGGACCAGCCGCTGGGCTTCGGCATCGGCAATGCCCTGGAGATCAAGGAGGGCATCGAGACCTTGAACGGCCACGGGCCGAAGGATCTGCAGGAGGTCTGCCTGATCCTGGGCAGCCAGATGCTCGTACTCGGCGGCAAGGCCAAGGATGAAGAAGAAGCACGCTCCATGCTGCTGTCCCATATCAAGGACGGCAGTGCGCTGGATAAGTTCAAGCAGATGGTGTCGGCCCAGGGCGGCGATGCCTCACAGATTGATTCTCCTGACACCTTGCCAGCTGCCCGCAGATTCATCGAAGTGAAGGCTGCGACCGCTGGCTATGTGGAGAGCATCCAGGCTGAAGAGATCGGTGTGGCTGCGATGCTGCTCGGTGCAGGACGCGAGACGAAGGAGTCCGTGATCGATCTGGCGGTCGGCATTCAGCTCTCGCTGAAGGTCGGCGACGCGGTGGCCGCAGGCGATACGCTGGCAGTGCTGCATGTGAACGATGCCAGCGAGAGCAAGGTGCAGGAAGCCGAAGCCAAAGTGCTTGAGGCTTACCGCATCTCCGCCCAGCCGGTTCCGCCGCAGCCCCTGGTTTTTGCGCTGGTGACCAAGGATGGGGTAACGAGGTATTAGAGCGGACTCCGGTTCCTGCGAACCCGGATAGTTGAATTCCATAGGAATGACCAACAAGCCGTACAATCAGCAAATTGCTGTTGTGCGGCTTGTTTTGGTTTGTTTGGGTTGATTTGGGTTGGGGTGGTTGGGCTGTTCAGGAGCAACCCCGTAGGAAGCAAGTGGAAAAAGGGCATTTAATTATCATTAAATGAACAATAATTGGATTTTAGTTGGAAAAAGCACATCTAATTATCCCATACGCCCGGCTAGGAAGAGAAATCAGCAAAATTAAGTGACGTTTATCCATTTACTGTAGGGTGGACGATCCATATGCTGGAAATAAGTGTGCAAATTCCACTTATTACATAACCCTGTGTGCCGTTCTGTGCGAACACACTGCTAATTCAGCGGCAGAATTCCCTCAACGGCCAGCATCATCTGATAGACATCTCCACTCTGGTTACTGAGAGCAGTGAAGGTGGCACCGTTTGCCGGATAGAATGCGGAGCGGAAGCTGATGCCTGGATCGTAGCCCATGACATGGTATTTTAACACCTCATTGTTACTCATCGAAATCCATATTCCATAGCCATAGCAGGTGGCCTCATCCACATGAATATGCGGTATGAGCAGCAGGGCTGTCGTCTCGGGCTGCAGCAGCTTGTGCTCTAGCAGGCTTGTCCACAACTTCTGCATGTCCGCTGCTGTAACAAAAGCACCGCCATCGCCGCCGCCCACAACCGGAAGAGAGTAGATGTTACTGACATGCTGACCATTACCGTTGTCGATATACCCGAGAGCTGTATTGGCCGGGAGTGCATCAAAGGAGAAATAACCGGAATGCTGCATTCCGCAAGGCCGGAAAATATGCTGTTCCACATAATCCGTGAACTTCATCCCGCTGACCGTTTCTATGAGCAGGCTAAGCATGATGTAACCCGCATTGTTGTAGTGGAACCGCTCGCCGGGACTGAATTTCATCGGCAGTGCCCCGAACATGGGCAGGAAATCAACGGGCCGCCTCAGCGTATACATCGGGGTATCGTTCCAGAGTGCTGCGAAATCATCCATCGTCTCCTCGTCAAAATAATCCGGAATCCCGGAGCTATGCGTCAGCAGCTCATGTACTGTGATCTCCCGGTTAAACAGAGGAAACTCCAGTTCGTGCAAGATTTCCAGTGCTTTGCTGTCAAAAGAAAGCTTGCCCTGCTCCACCATCTGGCAGACGGCTATGGCTGTGAACAGCTTGCTCCCGGAAGCAATCCCGAATCGGGTATCCACCCGGTTACTCCGTTCCTCCGCCATATTGGCCTGGCCGTAAGCCGCTGCTGCTAGAGTCTGTTCCTTGTGCGAGACCTGCACCACCCCCGAGAACCCGGAGCGCCGGGCTTCTTCACCGATGATCGGTTCTAGCTGTTCTGCTTGTACTATCTGTTTCTGCTTCATGTAATGACCTCTTTTCTGACATTCTGATGGTGTAATCTTTCTTGTATTCGCCAATTTGGAGACAATTCCCTTTATTTATTGCGGTGTACTTAGACTGAGGCCAGGCATCTGGACTAAGAGTGTACTCTGCGCGTAAGGTTTATCTGCAAAGGACAAGAAATGCTGTTCCAGTTTGGCAGGGCGGTACATTGTGGACATTTTGCCGGATGAGATAGTATAAATGCAAACATGACAAACATGAGCATGCATCCGGGGAGGAATTAGAATGGCACTTCATCAAACGATTACAGTCTTGAACGCACTGGACAGCGCTTATGTTAACGGTAAGCAGGTCAAGCAGTTATTCGCAGAATATCCTGCGGTTAAGGTTGAGATTCAGAAGGTGGAAGGGGAAAAGGGCAGCACAGAATTCGTTAAAATCACGATCCCGGGCAGCGAAGGCAAGCTTGGCGGCGGATCTGCACCAACGTTCGGTATTGTCGGCAGACTGGGGGGGATCGGGGCGCGCCCGAGCCGGATTGGCCTGGTCTCTGATGCAGACGGTGCGGTAGCGGCGATTGCTTCTGCGCTGAAGCTGGCAGACATGCAGACCAAAGGGGATGTGCTGCTGGGGGATGTGCTGGTTACCACCCATATTTGCCCGGATGCGCCGACCCTGCCGCACGAGCCGGTGGATTTTATGGATTCCCCTGTGGACATTCTGCAGATGAATGAGCATGAAGTGCTGCCGGAGATGGAAGCGGTTCTATCAATTGATACGACCAAAGGCAACCGTGTGGTGAACCATAAAGGGATCGCTATATCTCCGACCGTCAAGGAAGGTTACATTCTGCGTGTTAGTGAGGATCTGCTGCGCATTAAGGAAATGACAACAGGACAGTATCCGGTAACTTTTCCGGTGACAACACAGGATATTACGCCTTACGGCAACGGGCTGTACCATATCAATTCGATCCTTCAGCCTGCTGTAGCAACTTCTGCACCGGTGGTTGGATTGGCTATTACGGCCCAGTCGATGGTTCCGGGCTGTGGTACCGGTGCCAGCCATGAGGTGGATATTGCTCAGGCGGTGCGTTTTGCTATCGAGACGGCCAAGGAAGTAACGCAGGGGACATGTTCCTTCTACAACGAGACGGAGTTTGCCAAAATTACTGAGTTGTACGGCTCCATGAGCGTACTGCAGACGCTTGGTAAACCGGCAGTCACTTCTCACTAACAGGATAACAGATGTACGATTACAGTCAGGCGCTGAGCTTCTTTCAGCGCCTGCTCTATTAGCACAGCTTGGCTGTAACCCATAGCGTCTGGAGGGACAAGAATGAAGAATATCGGGCTGATTACGATTGGGCAAGCACCCAGGCAGGATGTCGCGCCCATCATTGAGAAATATCTGGAAGGCAAGGCGGGACTAGTTCAGTCCGGGGTGCTGGACGGGTTCACGGCTGAACAGGTTAAGGAGTATTACAGTCCAGCCCCGGGGGAGTATGTGCTGACCACCCGCATGGCGGACGGGTCCGCTGCGGTAATCTCGCGGGAGCGGATACAGTCCGTTCTCCAAGGGAAGATTGATGCTATGGAAGCCGCTGGGATTCGGACGATCCTGCTGGCGTGTACGGGAGTTTTTCCGGGGCTGCATACGTCTGCTGCCCATCTGATTGAGCCGGACCGGATCATTCCTCCGGTCGTGCAGGCGATGCTGGACGGGCGTCGTCTGGGACTGATTGGCCCTTTGCCGGAGCAGGAGGACGCAATGATTGAGAAATTCGCAGGCGCCGGAGCCAGGCTGCCGTTCGCTGCGGCTTCACCTTATACGGGTACGGAAGCGGATTTTCGCGCCGCAGCAGAGCGTCTGAGCGGTCATGCGGATGTGTTAGTGCTTGACTGTATGGGATATGTGGAGCAGCATAGACAGTGGGCGGCCTCCGCAGGAGTGCCCGCCGTGCTGTCCAATGCCCTGATGGGCAAGCTGGTAGCAGAAATGGTGTAATTCGGGAGGAAATGAAGATGAGTGAAGCAAGAATTAGAATTAGCATGAATGTTCTTAAGGATTGTCTCGGGCTTGTCAGCGGAGAACTGCTGGCTGTAGTAGCCGACGATGAAAAGCGTGATCTGGCCGAGTCGGTCTATGAGGCGGGCAAGCGGCTGGGAGCGGAATCGATGCTGCTAGTTATGCAGCCGCGGAGCAGATCGGGGGAGGAGCCTCCGGCTCCAGTTGCCGAAGCTATGGCTAAGGCGGATGTGGCCGTATGCATCACGACACATTCGATGACACATACGGCGGCGCGCAAGCAGGCAGCCGCGGCAGGAACCCGGGTAGCTACCATGCCGGGGATCACCGATGATATGTTCAGCCACGGCGCGATCACTGCGGATTATGGGCAGGTGAAGGCGCTGACCGAGCAGGTCGCTGCGCTGTTGTCTGCGGGCAGCCGGGTGCGCGTGGAGAAGGAGGGGCTTGCGCTCACCTTCTCTATTGACGGCCGCGAGGGCATCCTTAGCACCGGATTATATCTAAATCCGGGAGAGTCAGGCAATCTGCCCTCCGGTGAAGCTTATATTGCACCGCTGGAAGGCACAGCTAGCGGCCAGATTAAGGTGGATGGCTCGGTAGCAGGGATTGGCGCACTGGATGGCCCGATGGTGCTGACCGTGGAAGATGGACGGCTGATCCATGCCGACGGGGAGCATGGCGGCAAGCTGCTGGACATGCTTGGCGATGGCGATGGCCGGCTGCTGGGCGAATTCGGCATCGGGACCAATAACAAGGCCCGGATTACAGGCGTGGTGCTGGAGGATGAGAAGGTGTACGGGACGATCCATGTTGCTTTTGGCAGCAATAATACGTTTGGCGGGGTCGTTGCGGCTGGCGTGCATATTGATGCTGTGGTCATGAAGCCGGATGTGTATATCGACGATAAGCTGATTATGCAGGCTGGGGAATTGCTGTAAGCGTAGTGGAAGCAGCAGAATGCAAGGTTAAATAAGCCGCATCACAGATTTGGACGGTGGGTGCAATCGCAACTGTAGTGAACCTTTGGATTTCCGGCTGCTATTGCTGTTTATGGCTGAAATAGGGTGGCTGGTTATGCTTTTGCAGCATCTAAATCAAGGCGGTCAGGAGGAGATAGGATGCTTGGAATCATACGTGTCATTACATTGCAGGAGAACTCTGCAATCCAGTTACATGGAGATTTAATTGAGCGGCGGTACGGTCTGCCGGTGATGAGCCGCTGCATCCCGGATCAGCCCCGGGGTGTCTATGATGCGCAGACAGAGGCGGAATCCATTCCGAAGATTATAAGGCTTGCCGGGGAACTGGAGCAGCAGGGATGCACGGCTATCGGCATCAGCTGTGCTGCCGATCCGGCACTCTTGGAAGCCAGGGCAGTGGTGAATGTTCCTGTGCTGGGAGCGGGCTCCTGCGCGGCCCATATGGCTATGGCTTACAGCAACCGGGTGGGCGTGCTGACGATTCTGGAAGAGGTGCCGCCGCTTATCCGCGGTATTCTCGGCGGGGCTTACATTGGCATGGACCGCCCCGACGGCGTGACAACCACGCTGGATCTGGGCACGCCTGCCGGACGGGCAGGCGCGCTGGCGGGGGCCGCCCGGCTGGTGGAACGCGGTGCTGAAGTCTTGGTGCTGGCCTGCACCGGCTTCGCGACCATCGGACTGGCGGCGGAGTTGGAAGAACAGCTCGGCATTCGGGCGTTCGATCCGATTCTCTGCCTTGGGGCGGCAGTATCCGCCCCGGCGGGAGCGGCGCGGCCGTTCTAGTACTGCTGCGTTTCCTGAGTATAATGATTAGTAGGCTCTAACTATTTAAAGTTTGTGTCTTCCTGATAACCAAGGCATCGAAAATGATAGGGCTGATTTTGTTCTATGTGCTAAGTGATTCACTAAAAATTACTGTTCTGGTAAATGCAGAACTATGTTTTTGAAATAAACTTTCAAGCGTTTCCTCAGCCTTAAGTCCGAGGGCGTTTTTTTTTGTTATGGGAATGCTAGTGTATTTTAACAGTGATAATCTACCTTGATTTCACAAAGAAAATACTACATGGTAAAAGTGTGTAAAAATATTTAAAAAATTTACAATTATATTTGTAAATAAAAGTAATTTAATAAAATGAAATAAAAATATTGACATAATTTGTAGAATTATATATTCTGAGGTAGATAAGAGCTTATCAAAAAAATATATAATAAAGGAGAAATTGGAAATGGCTATTAATTGTAGTGGTGTTGGATGTACAGTTTCATGCGCTGGAGGATGCGTTGCAGGTTGTCTCGTTACAGCAGGTGCTGGAACTGCAATCGGAGCTTTGGCAGGTACCTTTGGCGGTGGCGGTACTGGTATTGCATTAGGAAATAATTAGTTTAATATTTCATTACAAAAGGGTATAGCATTCAATCTTCTAAAAAAGAGAGTTATGCTATACCCATTTTTCTGAAAAGGGGCGGGGAAATTGGCTAAAGTGTTACTCGCAGAAAGGTTCTCAACCGAAAACGGAAGCAACTACATCTATGATGGTCTGACCGGTAGTGTGATACCAGTAAATAAGGTTATGGATAAGGCTATAGATTTATTAAAATATCAAAATGATAAAGAAACTATTGAACAACTGTCTGAGGAGTATGGACGTTATGAAGCAATTAGTGCTGTGAAATTTATTAGCAGATGGAGCAGCGTATTTAAGGGTTTCTACAAGAACACTGATAAACAAGAGACCAAACAAATTCGAGCTAAAGTTGATGAAATAGAAAAGTCTCTTTCTAATGATACATATCTTATGGTTTTGAATTTAACTGAAAACTGTAATTTTAGATGTAAATATTGTTATCTTACAGAAACCTACGATTATACAAGAAATCGAACAGGGAAATCAATGGATCTTGAAACTGGTAAAAAGGCAATTGACTTCTTCTTTGAGGGACTTAGAGAGGTGGTTAAAAAGATTCCGAATAAAAAGGCAGGGATCACATTTTATGGAGGAGAACCTCTATTGAACTTTGCTTTAATTAAGGAACTGATTGTCTATGCGGAGGAAAACTCCCCAGTACCTTTAATGTATAACATGACATCAAATGGCTCATTATTAAACGATGAAATTATAGATTTTGTTGTAAAGTATGATATTAATCTTGCAATAAGTCTTGATGGAAGTAACAAAAATCATGATAAAAACAGAGTTAGCCTGGGGCAAAATCCGACTTACAATAATGTATATGAAAACTTGAAAAAGTTCACGGATAAGTATCCTGATTATTCTAAATTAGGAATAATGGGTGTTTATGATATTACAACTGATTTACAAGAGAATACAGAATATTTTGAAGAAGAAAAGCTTCCGCATATTTTAATGCTTAATCGGGTGTCAAACAAAAACACAGATTACTATAACCAATTCTCTGCAAAAGATTATGAGAATTATAATAATCAGATTATGCAGCTTAGAGATCAATATATTATTAAAAAGCAAAATAATGAAGAAATGTCGAACTACTTAGAGATGCTTTTTGATATGCAACTAGGTCCCTTTTTGATGAGACGGAGAGCAAACGACGTCAGACCTTCATTTATGCCATATACTAATAGTTGTGTTCCAGGAATGAGAATATTTGTAAGAGTTGATGGGACTATAGATATGTGTGAACGAATTAATGAGACTTTTCCTATAGGACATATAGATAAAGGGCTAGACCTTAAATCAATAGAGAATGTTATTAATGAATATAATGATAGAATGTGTACAAAGTGTGATGGATGCAGTGTTGAAAAAACCTGTCCTTTATGTTTTGCATCTTGTAATGAAAATAGCAACTTTAATTATCCTGAAGAGAATTTTTGCTCAAGATGGAAGGAAGAATGTAAAGGGGCATTATCTGTTATATATACAGTGTTGGAAAAGAATGAAAATGCTTATGATCGTTATTGGAAGCAGGTTGAGGATTCATTTGAATTTAGAGCATAGGAGTGGAGAATTTGAGTTATTTTAAACTATATCCTGACATTATGCATCATAAAGGTAACAAACGGGGAACTCTTTATTTATTGGGTCACGGCAGAAGCATTCATCTTAATAGTAGGGAATCTGAAGTTTTTGAGTTTCTTATAAATCACAGTGTTGAGGAGACAGAAGACAAAGTTGGTGCAGGAACAACTAGGAAACTGGTGGAGTATTTATTATTAAACTCTTTGGGTTCAGTTTATTCTGAGAATGTGCATGTGGAGGCTTATAGAGAAAATAACAATTTTAATATAGAGGGCTATTTTGAAGCTCCTTTTGAATTAGATACTCTTTATATTCAACTGACAGATGAATGCTTCATGAATTGTGATTTCTGTGGAGAAAATGAAAGTATTGAATTTCAAGGATGCAATTCTTGTGCAGTATGGAATAGCGGTTATAAGACAAAAAATAATCTTACAGAGCAAAGTCTTATGCAATTAACTGATTTTAAGATAAATAATGTTATTTTTTCTGGGGGGAATCCTTTACAAGAGTGGAATCTCCTTTTGAAAGCTATCGGAGTTTTTTATAATGTTGGAAATTCTAATATCTTTATACACTGTGTTCCAAGTGCAATTGATGAGTCGAAGATAAAAACTTTATCCCAATACAACGTTACCATAATTTTGAATGTATTTGATGCGAACTCAGGCAAAGAGCAAATGAATGAACATTTGCCAAATGCCACTTCTTTGATTGAAGAATATGGTTTAAACTATCAATTTAATTTGATTTTGACGGAATCGAATTATAATAGTTTTCAACTAAATATGAATAAACTAGATACATATAATGCAACTCAAATTCATTGTGCTGAATTAATAAACATTAATAATAGTCATTCCTTTATTGTTTCCTCTCCCACTGGACAAGACAGGTTAGAAGATATTGACTATTCCCAATATTATTATAGAGGTAGATTCAACGCTTGTCTGAATAGAAAACTCGCAATATGTTCTAATGGTGACATTCAACCATGCCCTTTCATCAACGATAAGTTGGGTAATCTCCATGAGGAAGGAGGAATATACGAGGTTGTTAAGCATAACCTTCATAAGAGATATTGGCAGCGAAATAAATCAAAGGTGTCAGTTTGCTCCGAGTGTGAAAACAGATTTGCATGCGTGGATTGTACCAACCTTGAGTTGAAAATTGAGGATAATAAACAACTTAGAGGTTTGATGTGCAGCTATGATCCAGTAAAATCCAGTTGGAAAGATGAAGAAGAAAGAAGTGATTTTAATTGGGGTTTGTAAAGGTTGATTCGGTAACAAAAAGCTATGGTGATCTCCTTGCTCTAAACAATATTTCTTTTGAAATTGACAGAGGGGAAATAGTGGGTTACCTGGGCCCTAATGGTTCAGGTAAGACAACCACACTTCAAACGATTACTGATCTTATCCACTATGATGATGGGCATGTTTTTATAAATAATTATGAAGTCAAAAACAATCAAAAAAAAAATATAAGTGTTGTCTTTGATTCAAATGGATTATATCCAAGGTTGTCTGTGGAGGAGAATTTAGAGTTTTTCTGCCGATTAAAAGGTTTTGATAAAAAGAAACGGGTAGATATTATTAATTACTATTTAAATGAATTTCAGTTGGAGTCAAGGCGCCATTCTATTGTGAAAAAGTTATCTAAAGGCATGCAACGAAAGCTAACTATTGCCAGAGCGCTGCTCTTTGAACCGGAATTGCTGCTCTTAGATGAGCCTTTTGACGGTATTGATATTGAAAGTAGAGAAAGAATATTAAAAATGATTAAGGAAATATCAAAACAACGAAACATTGCTGTTTTTCTAACCTCGCACGTGATGGCAGATATCGAAGAACTTGCTGACAGAATTATTATAATCAACAAAGGTTCAATCATTAAAAATGAATCAAGGGTAGATCTGATGCAGGAATCCATTGTTAGCTATATACATATCAAGCTAGGAGGGGAATACGAGGAAACCTATTTAAGAAGAATTTTTAATGATTTAGTGGAAGTTCAGCAGATGTCTTTTAATATGGACGAAGTAATTCTTAGTCTTTCGAAGGACCAAAAATTAGATATTCCATCTATATTATTTCAAAATAGTATTAAATTTGAAGAAATATATACTACTCAGCAAAATTTAACGGAAACCTATTTGAGTTATATTAAAAAATAGCTTATCGTTGCGAAAAACAAGCTGAATTAGGAGAACAGAAATGAATATAACGGATCTTAAAGCGGTTGTTTGGAAAGAAAGCAAAGAGATAATGAGATCAATGAAGGGTGTAATCATTTTAACCATTCTAACTACGAATGTCCTGCAATATGTGACGGTAGCACCAGTTATAAATAAAACAACCATGAGTGATGAAATGAAGGCTGTTCAGTTAAGTGCATTGACGATGTATCTTTCCGTGCTAGTAGTGCTGTTTCTTGGACATACTTTTATTAACCGTTTTTTGAATGATGAACGAAAAGACAGGACCATTCAAACCTTGCTGGCTAATGGCATTGATCAAACTTCTTTATGGTTAGGTAAAATGATAGTGACTGTACTTTATACTTTTATTACTCTTCTTCTAACAATTGGATTACATATATTGTTTATAAAAGTGTTTTTTCATCTTTCTATCTCCTTTACTACCCTAACTTTTATTCTTTCATTTATTGGGATGCCTGCTCTAGGTTTCGGTATTCTTGCTTTACTATCAACAGTATATTGGTATTTTAATAAAGTAGATATTGTAAGTTTTTTGTTTCCCTTAGTTTCATATTTGGGGATTTGGAATTTATCTATAAAGCTTGTGGATAATTTTCCAACTTTAATGGTTCTTATTATTTCAATAATTATTGGATTATGCTTTATCTTCGCTTCTTTGTTTATTATAAATAAAATTCCGAAAGAACGGATTATTGGAAAAGTATAAGGAGGAAAAAGATGATAATTATTAATAATAAGTATAAAAATGAATTTTATGATATTGAAATAGATTATCCAGAAACTTGGCAACTAAAAGAGGATATTTATAATACTATTGCTTGTATTCAGCCAAATCCTAACTATTTAATTAACTTAGTAGGATCTGATACAGTTATTTTACCTAATATAAACTTAATGATATATCCTGTTCAAAATGCAAAACTGCATACTCATAAGATTCTTAATAGAACCATAGATGACCTCAGCAAATATATTACTGAATTTAAGATTAAAAGCCGAATTATAACAACCAAAAGTGATGATTTAATTTTAGCTGAGTTGAACTATTCAGGCATGGCTGAAAAAGGGTTGAAGCTTGTCTTTAAACAAAATTTATATTTTTATCTCAATAAAGTATTTTCGCTAACGTGTACAAGCGAATGTAACATTTACTCATATGTTAAAAATGATTTTAATAAAATATTAGAGAGTTTCAAAATTCTTGATGAGGAGTGAAAATCTGTGAAACGAAAAAAACTGAGTTTAACACAAAAAATTTTAATTGGAAGTGTAGCTTGCCTATCAAGTATTATATTTGCAATCTTTGGAAAGGGATTATTTTAAGTGCGTAAGAAAGAGAGCAGTTTTGCAATTGTTTGCGCCTTTGTTGTATTATTTTCCGCTTTAATAAATCCGATTATATCACTTATTATTTGTGTGATTTTGCTAGCTTTTTATCTGTTATTCCGTTAATAATGGCGAGGATAATTTAAGTCGCTTTCATGCAAAGCTTTTAAAATTACTTATTGCTGTTTTCTCTAGATTGTTATTTGGTAGGGCTCCTTCTGGATGATTTAATCCGACGGTGCTCTACTTTTTGTTGCCTGACGCTATGTAATCAGTAAAATTGGAAAAAGACTAACAAAAGAAATAAATGTTTCTCTTCAAATATAGAGTTTCTTAACTTAAACTTTCTATTTATATGAAGGATAATTCTAAGTGATCCGTCCGTGCCCCCAATTTTATCCCTCACCGCCTCCCCCAGCAACCGCTTCCCATCCCTCCTTTTCATCCAATTCTTCCTAATGCGCTTTCACACCGAAAATATGCTGTAAATGGATATGATTTTCCTGTGGCTCGGCGGAAATCTCTGATAAACTAGCGGGAACGCAAAAAGTCGGCTGGCGGCATTGTCATGGTATATTGGCATATTTCAGGAAAAATCATGAAATACTGAAGACAGCAGAGGGAGGCGGAAGGGTGAATACACGAGGAATTACGCTGCGGGAGCTAATGGAGCTCTCGGTTCTTGGGAAAGCGAAGGTCATCAGCGGGGAGCAAGGGCTGGACCGGGTGGTCCGGTTCGTGGATATTATGGAGGTTCCGGATCTGAAAGGCTGGATCAGCGAAGGGGTGATGCTGCTGACGACAGCCTATTCGATCCGCCATGATCCTTCACTGCTGACCGAGGTGATCTACACGCTCGACAATCTGGGGGCAGCGGCGCTGGCGATCAAGCCGGCCCGCTTCCTGAAGGAGATCCCCCAGGGGGCCATCGAGGCCAGCAATGCCTGCGGTCTGCCGATTGTGGAGATCCCGCCCGAGATTCCGTACACGGATATCACCCAGCCGGTGATGGAGCTGCTGCTGGGACGGCAGGCGATGCTGCTGCGCCGGGCGGAGGAGGTCTACCGCACGCTGACCACCATGGTGCTGGAGAACAGCGGCATTCAGGCGGTCAGCGACAGTGTGGCCGAGTTCCTTAAGGCCCCGGTGGCCCTAGTGGATACGGAGCGGAAGATTATCGTATCCTCCCCGGCAGACTATGACTGGACCCAGAGCGACTCTCCGCTTAGCTGGAACATTCATGTGGACCGCCGGACGGTCGCCCGGCTGCTCGTCGATAAGGAACGGCTGGATGATATGGAGGAGGTGGGCATCGAGCAAGCCCGGCTTGTGTTTGCCCTTGAAATAATGCGGCGTAAGGTAGCCGAGGATACGGAATTCCGGCTGCGCGGCAACTTCATCGATGAGCTGCTGACCCCGCCGCTGCCGTCGAGGCATGAGGTGCAGCGGCGGGCCCGCCAGCTCGGGATGAACCCGGAGCACAAGTGGGAGGTGGCCGTCATCGAAGGGGAGACGGCGCCGAGCGAGGAGACGGTGAACCGGCTGCTGGAGCGGGAGGCGAAGAAGCGCGGCGTCACGCCGCACGCCGAGTACCGTTCGAGCCGGGCGGTGCTGTTCCTGCCTACGCAGGAGGGGCGCAGGTTCACGCCGGGCGGTGACGCGGAGGAGCCGTGGGAGAAGACGCTGAGCGGCTGGCTGCAGGACAAGGCAGAAGGCTTAAGCAGTTACCGCTGCGGTATCGGCACCTCGGAATATTTGTGGGACATCCACACCAGCTATAACGAGGCGCGCAAAGCGCTGTCCATCTCGAGAAGGCTGGGACAAGGTCCCGGCGGGATTACCCGATATGAAGAGATGGAGGTCTATCATCTGCTGGAGGGGCTTGGCGGTCCGGGGTTCGAGAAGCTGTTCGAGCGTAAGCTGGGCAAGCTGCTGCAATACGACCAGGAGCATGACAGCAATATGCTGCTGACCTTCTATCATTATCTGGAATGCCGGGGCAGTCTGATTGAGACAGCGAACAGCCTCTATATTCACCGCAATTCCGTTAAATACCGGCTGGAGCGGATTCGGGATATCACCGGCTTCGATCTGAATGATCCGCGCGAGCAGTTCGTCTGCCATTTGTGCCTGATTTACTATTACCTCCAGGAAAAATAGGGCGCTTTGGAAGAATTCTGGAATGTCGTGTGAGTAAATCTAACATTCATAGTCCTTGATAGTGCACAACCGACAAACGGTTGTGCATTTTTTTAGCTGAACGGGACGTAGAGGGGCTGTGAAATTCTATGTAGAATTAGCTCAACACTTTAATAAGACACAGCATACACGTATTACCTGACATGAGAGCGGAATTCCGTCACAGAGGCACAGCAGTCGAAGTCGTAAGGGGGTTGATTCATTGTTTGCTTATACATTAAAAAGACTTGTGCAGATGATTCCAGCCTTGCTCGGCATTATCGTCATCACCTTCATTCTGTCGAGAGTCCTGCCGGGCGATCCTGCGATTATGCTGGCCGGAGAGCAGGCTCCGGAGGAGATTGTGAACAAGATCCGCCAGGATATGGGGCTGGACAAGCCGCTGTATATCCAGTTCTTCGCTTATATCGGGCAACTGCTGCAAGGCGATATCGGCTATGCCTATCACACCGGACATTCGGTCGCCAGTGACCTGGCTTCGCGCTTCCCGGCTACGATTGAGCTGACCCTGGCCAGCATCCTGATTGCGATTCTGATCGCCATCCCGGTAGGCATTGTGGCCGCTACCCGTAAGGAATCGCTGCTGGATCACATCTCGCGTGTATTTTCCCTGATAGGTGCTTGTGTGCCGATCTTCTGGCTCGGACTGATGTTCATCTATATCTTCTACTCCATTCTGGGCTGGGCACCGGCACCGATGGGCCGGATCAGCGGGGATCTTAACCCGCCGGTGCATATCACCGGGCTGTACGTGTTGGACAGTATACTCTCCGGCGACACCGCCGCACTTAAAAGCAGCCTCGCGCATCTCGTGCTCCCGGCGATCTGCCTCAGTACCGGTACGATGGCGATCATCGCCCGGATGACCCGCTCCAGCATGCTGGAGGTGGTCGATCAGGACTTCGTCCGCACCGCCCGGGCCAAGGGGCTGCGGGAATCGGCCGTCATCTACAAGCACGCACTGGTTAATGCGCTGATTCCCACGCTAACGGTGCTCGGACTCCAGTTCGGCTTCCTGCTGGGCGGCGCGGTCATCACGGAGACGATCTTCTCCTGGCCGGGAATCGGCGGCTATGTCACCGACTCCATACTGGCAGCGGATTACGCGCCGATCCAGGCGTTCACCCTGGTCAGTGCCGTGCTCTACTGCGGAATTAACCTGGCGGTCGACCTGATCTACGGGTTCATTGACCCGAGAATCCGTTATGAATAGAACAGCTTGTGTGAGAGGAGGAGATTGCTTGTGAGCACTGCAGCACATTCAGCACAGGGCAGCCCGGCGAAGCCCGCACCGGCCAAGCCCCGGACCCTATTATCCCTGCTGCTGCACAACCGCCTGGCGGCCATCGGGCTGACCTTCATCCTGATCTGGACCGTGGTAGCCATTTTTGCCCCCTGGCTGGCTCCGCATGATCCGTTCGTCACAGATATGGCGAATAAGCTGCAGCCGCCCTCCGGCAGCCATTGGTTTGGAACCGACAACTTCGGCCGGGATATCCTCAGCCGGGTGCTGTACGGCGCACGGATCAGCATCTGGACCGGCCTGATCGCGGTCTCGATCTCCTTCCTGATCGGGATGCCGCTGGGCGGGATTGCCGCTTACTACGGCGGCCGGACCGGAACCATCATCATGCGGGTCATGGATGTATTGTTGTCCTTCCCGTCACTGGTATTGTCGATGGCGATTGCCGCCTCGATCGGAGCCGGACTCAGCAGCGCAATGATCGCCGTCGGCATTGTCGGCATCCCCGAATTCGCCCGGCTGATGTTCGGCCAGACGGTCTCGCTGCGGGAGAAGGAGTATATCGAAGCCAGCCGGGCCATTGGTGTGAAGGATAGAGTCATTCTGTACCGGCACATTCTGCCGAATGCCCTGGCGCCGCTAATGGTGCAAGCTACGCTCGGGATGGGCTTCGCCATCCTGACCGCGTCCAGTCTCAGCTTCCTGGGGCTGGGGGTCAGACCCCCGATTGCCGAATGGGGCGCGATGATCTCCGAAGGCCGGGAATATATCATTTCCGGGCAATGGTGGCTGGTTACTTTTCCAGGCCTCGGCATTGCCACCTCCATCTTAGGCTTCAATCTCCTCGGAGACGGCTTCCGGGATGTGCTTGACCCGCGGTTGCGTTCGGGGAAATGAGGCGAGCAGGGGAATCCCCCAAGGCCGCCCGTCCCGATAGAAATAGATAGATTAACGTCAGCTGGAGCGCAAGCGGCAGACAATCATCAGCAGCACAAGTAGTTGTTATGCAGGCAGGATATAGAAAAGGGAGGAATTATCGATGAAAAAAGTTAAACTGTTGTCCACACTCGTCGCTTTTTCAATCATGCTTGCCGGATGCGCCAGCAGCGCCAATCCGCAGACCCCTGCTGCCACTTCGGCAGGAACGGATACTGCAGCAACAGCAGCCCCGGTCAAAAAGAACCTTACGGTGGCCTATTCCGAGGGCGGCACCACGCTCGACCCGGCGGAAGCCAATGATCTGACCTCCGATACGCTTGTGCTGGCCGCTTATGATCAGCTGGTCACCTACGGCATCAAGACCGAGAATGGCGCCAGCATCGCCAATACCGAAGACATCAAGCCCATGCTCGCAGAGAGCTGGGAAGTGAATGCTGACAACACGGTGTATACGTTCAAGCTGAAATCCGGCGTGAGCTTCCAGAGCGGCAATCCGGTGGATGCCGAGGCGGTAGCGTACTCTTTTGAACGTGTGGCGAAGTCCAGCTCCGGCAGCTTCCTCTACGGCATGGCTTCCATTAAATCAGTGACGGTAAAAGACGCTTCGACCGTTGAAGTTACTCTGACTAATGCCAATCATAATTTCCTGCAGATTCTGGCGATGTACACCTTCTCCATCGTGGACCAGAAGACGGTAGAAGCACAGGGTGCAGACTACCTGAAGACGAATGCCGCCGGTTCCGGCCCGTTCAAGCTTACGAAGTGGGACCCGGCTACCGAGGCTGTTTTCACAGCTAATGACAGCTACTGGCAGGGTGCGCCAAGCCTGGGCAAGGTCACCCTGAAGTTCACGAAGGAAGCCTCTAACCGCGTGCTGCTGCTGGGTAAAGGCGATGTAGACATGGCGATTGAGATTCCTCCGAAGGATGTGTCAACGCTTGAGACCAATAAGGCGCTGACCGTTGCTTCCAATGCAAGTAACCGGATTCTGTTCTTCGCCATGAACAACAAAGTCAAGCCGTTCGACAATGTAAAAGTCCGTCAGGCGATCAACTATGCGATTCCCTACGATCAGCTGCTGAGCGGGGTGATGTACGGCCAGGCCAAGCAGATGAAGAGTGCAGTAGCCAGCAACACGCCGGGCTTCACCGATGCAGGCTATGTGTATGAGTACAATCTGGACAAGGCCAAGGCGCTGCTGAAGGAAGCAGGCTATGAGAAGGGCTTTGACTTCGACTTTACGCTGGGCTCCGGCTTCGATGACTGGGAAGATGATGCGGTCCTGATCCAGGCTGAGCTGGCCAAAATCGGAGTCAACATGAAGATCAACAAGCTGGCCCGCGCCCAGTTCCTGGAGCAGCAGAAGACCAATAATCTGACCTCTTATATCTCCAAATGGACTTCCTTCGTCAATGATCCCGGCTATCACCTCGGCTTCCTGCTGTACGGCAAGGGCTCTTCCAACTACATCAACTACCAGAATGCTGAAGTAGACAAGCTGTGGGAACAGGCGAACCTGGAGACAGATACGGCGAAGCGCACAGAGCTCTACAAGCAGGCTCAGGAGATCATCACGACAGAAGCACCTTGGGCGTATCTCTACGAGTATAACCGCATTGTAGGGATGAGCAACAAGATCAGCGGCTACGCCTTCTATCCGGACGAAGTCATCCGCTTCTATCCGCTGTCGATTACAGAATAAGCAGGTTTGGCTAAAAGAGAGCGGGCAGGCCTTAGGCCTTGTCCCTCTTCTTTGTCACAAATTCACAGTTCCTCCTGCCAGCCGCAAGGCGTGCAGCCTGGAACACAAAGGAGAATTCGTAACCCATGACAGACTGGAAAAGCAAGGTGCTGGAGGCCATTGATGCCGGGCAGGAGGAACTGCTTGCGCTCTGCTCTCAGCTGATCCGTTACCCTTCGGAGAATCCGCCGGGCGATTCACGGGAGATCAGCGCTTATATTATTGGTTATCTGAAAGAAGCCGGGATTGATACTTCAATCTATCCGGCCACCGAAACCATGTTCAATCTGGTGTCCACACTGGGCGCAGGCGCGGAGGAGCGCACCGGCAAAAAGCTGATTTACTGCGGACATACCGATGTCGTTCCGGCCGGAGACCGCTCGCGCTGGGATTTCGATCCGTTCTGCGGCGATATTGTGGACGGCTATCTGCTGGGCAGAGGGGCTTCGGATATGAAAGCGGGCCTGGCCGGGTTAATCTACGTCACTGCATTGCTGTCGAAGCTGGGCGTTCCGCTAAAAGGGGATCTGTCCCTGCTGATCGTGCCCGATGAAGAGACCGGCGGTCACCTCGGGGTTCCCTGGGTACTGGAGCGCGGCCTGATTACCGGAACCGCTGCTGTGATTGCCGAGCCTTCCGGCCCGCTGAACCCGACCATCGGGCAAAAGGGCAGCTGCTGGTTCGAATTCACCGTGGAAGGAACACCGGGTCACGGCAGCTTGTCACCTGTGGTTGGAGACAGCGCCATTGTGAAGGCCGCCAAAGGGATTGAAGCCTTACAGCGGCTATGGGATATCAAAGTGGACATTCCCGAGGAAGTTCAGGAGATTATTCGCATCTCGCAGGATTACGTGAAGGGCAGCGAAGAAGAAGATTCCCTCGCCTATCAGGTATTCGACCATGTGACGGTCAACATCGGAACGATTCAGGGCGGAACCAAGGTGAACGTAGTGGCGGACCGCTGCACCATTCAGGTCGATTCCCGTGTACCGTTCGGGGTAGACTACCGGGATGTTCTGGACCGTGCCCGCTCCCTGCTGCTTGAAGCCGGCATTGAATCCGAGGTCAAGGGCTTCGGCTTCCAGGGCAATGCCAACTGGACCTCCAATGAGGAGCCGGTGGTCAAGGACCTGGTTGAGAGTATCTGTGAGGTGAGCGGGGAAGAAGCCTACGGTGTGCTGCAATGGGCTTCTAGCGACGCGCGCCATTTCCGCACTCATAACATTCCCGTTCTGCAATACGGCCCGGCCGAGCTGTCCACCATTCATAATTTCAACGAGAAAGCTCCCGTCTGGCAGATTATCCAGTGTGCGAAGGTGTATGCTTTAACGGCGCTGAAATATCTGGGTGTAGAAGAAGAGAAATAGTATTTAAAAGGATATTTTGTAGGGAGTTTTTGGGGTCCCCGCAAAGTACCTGACTAATCATCGAAGCAAATACTTCACTTTGTGGGGTACTGGAGGGAGGGGCAATCATGACAGAACTGCTGGAAGTATCAGGGCTATGCACCGAATTTCAGACAGCGGCGGGTACAATCCGTGCGGTGGACGGCATCAGTCTGTCAGTGCGCAAGGGAGAGACACTGGGCATTGTAGGCGAATCGGGCTGCGGCAAAAGCATTACCTCACTCTCAATCATGCAGCTCTTGCCCAAACGGATCAGCCGGATTGCTTCCGGCCAGATCCGCTTCGAGGGCAAGGATATGCTGGAGATGTCGATGAATGAGGTGCGGAATATCCGGGGGAACCGGATTGCGATGATTTTTCAGGAGCCGATGACCTCGCTGAATCCGGTGTTCAAGATCGGCCGCCAGATCTCCGAATCCGCCCGTTACCATCTGAAGCTGAGCAAGAAGGAGGCGGACGCGCGGGCGGTGGAGATGCTGCGCAAGGTAGGGATTCCCCGGCCGGAAAAGATTGCCCAGCAGTATGCCCATCAGCTCTCCGGCGGGATGCGGCAGCGGGTGATGATTGCAATGGCGATGGTCTGCAATCCTCAGCTGCTCATAGCCGATGAGCCGACGACAGCGCTGGATGTGACGATTCAGGCGCAGATCCTTGATCTGATGCGGGATCTGCAAAAGAACGAGGGCATGTCGATTCTGATGATCACGCATGATCTGGGGGTCGTTGCCGAGATGTGTGACCGGGTCGTCATCATGTACGCGGGTCAGATCGTCGAGGAGACAGATGTGGCTACCCTGTATAGCCAGCCGCTGCATCCGTATACTCAAGGGCTGCTGGCTTCCCTGCCCCAGCTGGCAGGGGATGAGGACCGCCTCAGCTCGATACCGGGCCAGGTGCCGAATCCGGCCAGCCTGCCGCCCGGCTGCCGGTTCGCACCGCGCTGTCCGGTAGCGGTGGACCGCTGCCGGGAGCAGCTCCCGGAGCTGCTTGAGGTGCAGCCGGGCCACACATGCCGCTGTATCCTGCAGCAGGAGGGGGTTCTATGACCACATTACTGGAAGTGCGCAATCTGAAGAAGCATTATCCGATCCGCAAGGGCTTCTTCTCTAAGCAGGTTGGTGCAGTCAAAGCCGTTGACGGCATAACCTTATCCGTAGAGCAGGGAGAGACGCTGGCAGTGGTCGGAGAATCCGGCTGCGGGAAATCGACCACCGGACGGGCCATTCTGCGGCTGATTGAGCCGACTGAAGGCGAGATTATGTTCGGCGGCACCGATGTGCGCAGCCTGAATACCGAGCAGCTCCGCAGGTTCCGTACCGACATGCAAATGGTGTTCCAGGACCCTTACGCATCGCTCGACCCCCGCTGGACCGTCCAGCGCATTCTGGAGGAACCGCTCCGTACCCACGGATCGGCCCCCGCCGGCGAGCTGAAGAGCAGGGTCGAGCAGCTGATGGAGGTGGTGGGTCTGTCCCCCTATCAGGCCCACCGTTTTCCCCATGAATTCTCCGGGGGCCAGCGGCAGCGGATCGGGATTGCCCGTGCGCTTGCGCTGAATCCGAAGTTCATTGTCTGCGATGAGCCGGTATCAGCACTGGATGTCTCCATCCAGGCCCAGGTGCTGAATCTGATGCAGGATCTGCAGGAGCAATACGGCCTGACTTATATGTTCATCTCGCATGACCTGTCAGTTGTGAAATTCATCAGCGACCGGGTGGCCGTCATGTACCTGGGGCGGATTGTCGAGCTGGCGCCGACGAAGGCACTCTTCGCGAAGCCGCTGCATCCGTATACCCAGGCGCTGATGTCTGCCGTTCCGGTACCGAATCCGGGCCTGAAAAAGCAGCGCATCGTCCTGACGGGGGATGTTCCGAACCCTGAGACTCCGCCCACAGGCTGTGCCTTCCACCCCCGCTGTCCGCATGCGATGGACCGCTGCAAGTCGGAAGCGCCGGTGCTGCGGGAGCTGGACTCAGGCCATCAGGCGGCCTGTCATTTGTATTAAGCATATGTGCAGTGTGAGGAGGAGCCATCCGGCAGCGGGTGGCTCTTGCGCTGTCTGCCGGGCTACTGATACCACGCCATTCTAACGCACTAACCGCGCAATTCCGGGCTAACTACACTCCACCAGCCTAACACTGCCGGCACTAAGTACTCAGCGCTCCCCACCTTCCAATCAACACTCCTGGTACTCATTAATCAGCGCCTCCAGTACAACTAAATCTGCCCAAATTGAAAAACCGATTACAATTGGCGGCGTGAAAGCGCGTGGTCCAAATGTAATCGGAAAACCGACCACATTCGGAGCTGCGGAGTTGCGTGGGTCCAATGTAATCGGAAAACCGACCACATTCGGCGCTGCGGAGTTGCGTGGGTCCAATGTAATCGGAAAACCGACCACATTCGGAGCTGCGGAGTTGAGTGGGTCCAATGTAATCGGAAAACCGACCACATTCGGCGCTGCCGAGTTACGTGGGTCCAAATGTAATCGGAAAACCGATCACATTCGGCATCCCGCCTCCTACTTCCCCGCACCATACCAGACGCTTTTCCTGCCTGCTACGTCACCGGCAACACCGCCGGACTTTAGCCCTATTTATTACCCGGATGGGACAACGTCCCCCGTCTAGGCAGAATGACTTATTTTTGCAGAGTTTGCTCCGTTGTTAAGTGAATATTCTTTCAGAAATAACGCTGAAATATTTCATTGAAATTTGAAAAGAAAAATAAACCCTTCTATAATTGTATTAAATTAAAACTGATTTGGGAGGAGATGGGAGGATAACGTGAACAAACCACGACAATTATGGATTGATGCCGCCAAGGGATTCAGTATTATTTTTGTAGTAATGGGCCACTCCGGCGATGCGGCAGCGAATCATTATCTGTCCTGGTTCCGGATGCCTTTGTTCTTCATGCTTAGCGGACTTGTATTTAAGCCGGTTGAACCCGGGCGGTATTTGGGCTGGGCGGTCAAACGGACCAAGGGGCTGATGACTCCCTATTTTGCCTACGGACTCCTGATTGCTTCCGTACTGCTGCTGTTCAACTTCAGTATACGAGGGTTCGCCGAGAATGTAGCGAGACTGCTCTACGGGGGATTGTCGCTCACGGGCCCTTACGGGGTGTTCTGGTTCATCACCTGCCTGCTGTTCACACAGTTGCTCTTCGGATACATTGTCCGTTATTCCCGCCGCACGCAATTTCTCCTGATCGCTTCTGCTTATCTCCTGTCACATCTCATCTCCCTGACCGCGCTCAGGAACTTCAATCTTCCCTGGAATGCAGATGTGTCCCTGCTCGCCATTACTTATTATGCGATCGGATTCTACGGCAAACAGGTGATCCCTGCGCTCATCCGCCGCTATTCGGCGCTGCCGGTGCTGCTTCCGTTATGTGCTCTTGTGCTGCTGCTAGAGCGGACCGGTGTCCTTCAATACAGCCTGAATATGAAATACAAGGAGTATACTTCGCTGCTGCTCGATCTGGCCGTGCCGCTGCTTATCTCATTGACTATTTGCGCCGCTGTGTACCGTCTCTCGAAGCTTGTTCCGCTGGACTGGATGGGCAGCCTGGGACGTAACTCCATTGCGATCATGTACCTGCATTTGCCTTTGAATTACGGGCTCAAATACCTCCTCGGGACGGATTACGGGCTGTTGCCCTTTACGCTGATCGGAGTGGGGGTGCCGCTGCTGGCCGCCAATTGGGCGGTACGCTCTCCTCTATTGTCCAGACTGTATCTCGGGCATAAGGGCGGCAGCCGTCCGGCAGTGAATTATAGCAACGCACGTTAATAAATAGGTGGGACTAGTAATAGAAATGCACAAGCTCTTTTTCATATCTTTCATATACTTTAGTAGAATATGAAAAGGAGTGATAACGCATGGCCAAAACACTTTTGGATTATAACGCATCCGTAGTTACACCTATTACTAACGGGGTCTCCATCCCCGTTCCTATTTCTCCGGCTGGTATACAGATTGCAGGAACATCGGTGTATATCGATCCCGCAGTTCCAGGACATTTCCCCAATAAGGTGGAACTGAAAGCCACCATCGGCGTGGATGTTACGCTGGATACGCCCAATGTGCTGGTCCGCATCTGGCGGGCAGGTACAGAAATCTTTTACGCTCGGACAGAGCTGGAGGAGAATTTCAATGACGACGGTATTATTTCGCTGCATATGGTAGATGTCAACGTTCCGGCCGGGGTCCAGAACTATCAGCTGATTGTAGAGAACCAGGATGTCGGCTCCGTTGCTACAGTGGTGGGACCTGTAATTTTCAGCGCTTTGGCTATCGGTGGCTAGGCTATCATAGCAGTACCGGAAAGGGGCTTTCTCAAGGATCTGTGAAGATACCGGGGGAAGCCCTTTTTTTTGTGCGTGAAATGGAATAATTTCCTGCGATTCTGACGAAACTGGAACACAGTACCTGTGAAATGAAGGTTAAGTTCAGGAGGGGAACCATTGTGAGGAAAATTCGTTATGTTACGCTTGTGCTGTGCATTGCTGTATCGGTTCTGGGAGGCGCTACCGGAGCCTGGGCCGAGGAAAAAGCCAAAGGCACCGCAAATTCCGGCAATGCCGGAGGGGCGGCTGCTACGCTTGCGCCAGGGGCGCGTTCTGCCATTCTGATGGATGCCAGCACGGGCACGGTCATCTATGAGAAGAACAGCCATGATAAACTTCCGCCGGCCAGTATTACCAAGATTATGACCATGCTGCTGACGGTGGAGGCGCTGGACGAGGGCAAACTGCAGCTGACCGACAAGGTGCGGACCAGCGAGTATGCGGCATCGATGGGCGGTTCACAGATTTTTCTGGAGCCGGGTGAGGAAATGACGGTTGACGATATGCTGAAGGGTATCGCGATGGCGTCCGGCAATGATGCTTCCGTAGCTATGGCGGAGAAAATCGCCGGCTCGGAGAGCGCCTTCGTCGATCTCATGAACCAGAAGGCGCAGGACCTGGGTCTGAAGGATACTCATTTCGCCAACTGCAACGGCCTGCCGGCTGCGAATCATTATTCCTCCGCGCATGATATTGCCGTCATTAGCCGGGAGCTGCTGAAACATGAGCAGATTATCAAATACACCGGCTCTTATCAGGATTACCTGCGCAAGGATTCCACCAAGCCGTTCTGGCTGGTGAACACCAACAAGCTGGTGCGGTTCTACACGGGGGCTGATGGGCTGAAGACGGGATATACGTCCGAAGCGAAATTCTGCCTGTCGGCGACGGCGGCCAGAGACGGCCTGCGCGCTGTAGCAGTGGTGCTGGGCGAGCCGAACACCAAGACCCGCAACAGCGAGGTCTCGGCGATGTTCGACTACCTCTTTTCCCAATATAAACTGCATACGATTCACAAGGAAGGCGACACCATCGGCACGGTGAGGATTGAGAAGGGCGTGAAGTCGCAGCTCCCGCTGGTGGCGAAGGAAGACTATAGTGTCCTGCTCCGCAAAGGAGTAACCCAGGAGGGTATCCGCCATGAGCTGGTGCTGAATGAGCAGGTGAAGGCTCCGGTGGCCGAAGGCCAGACGGTCGGCAAGCTGGTAGTCTACCAGGGGAACGATGTATTGAAGGAATACGAGTTGAAGGCAGGCGAAACGGTAGCCAAGGCGGGCTGGTGGAAGCTGTTCAAGCGGGCAACGGGCGCTATGTTTACGAATGATTAATTTCTTGCATTTTGTAGATTGAACCGGGGGCTTTGTGTAAGTTCTTAGGGGTTTTCTTCTAGTTTTGTCGTGAGGCAGGAATCCTCAATTGCGGTGTAGAAACCTTGTCCTTGTAGGGGAAAGAAATAGTTACAGGGCGGTTGTCCAAGCAACGAAGAGGAGAGTGGCAAGCATGAATTCTCATGTGGAGATGGAGCATCACCGGGGTGTGCTGATTGTCCGGTTGTCCGGGGAACTGGACCATCACGCAGCCGATTATGTACGTATGGATATGGATGAAGCGATTATGCGGGGCCAGGTGGAGCATCTGATCCTGAGTCTGAAGGAGCTGCAGTTCATGGACAGCTCGGGTCTCGGAGTGATTCTGGGGCGGTACAAGCTGATCCGCAGTAAGGGCGGCAAAATGGCAGTCTGCGATGCCACAGCGCCTGTGAAGCGCCTGCTGGAAATGTCGGGCCTGTTCAAAATCATGCCCCTATATGACGACGAGAGCGCTGCACTCTCGGATTTGGAGGTCGCGTTATGACTAGTAGCGAAGCTCGTAACTTCATGAGT
Organism: Paenibacillus sp. FSL M7-0896; assembly: GCF_037975415.1. NCBI lineage: Bacteria > Bacillati > Bacillota > Bacilli > Caryophanales > Paenibacillaceae > Paenibacillus > Paenibacillus sp. FSL M7-0896. The sequence goes on along the minus strand of NZ_CP150250.1, from coordinate 4,562,857 downwards.
GTCCAGTTTGCTGCGCTGTCGGAGAATGAATCGTTCGCGCGTGTGGTAGTGGCTGCCTTTGTCTCCCGGCTCGACCCGACGATGGAGGAGCTGAATGACTTGAAGACGGTAGTCTCGGAGGCTGTCACCAATTGTATCATTCACGGTTATGACAGTGATCCCGCAGGTGTTGTCAGCATATCCGCTTCCCTTGAGAATGAGACCGTGCATCTGACGATTGAGGATAAGGGCCGGGGCATTGAGGATCTGGAGCTGGCCCAGCAGCCGCTGTATACCTCGAAGCCGGAGCTGGAGCGGTCAGGTATGGGCTTCACCATTATGGAGAATTTCATGGATGAATTCGAGGTTATCAGCGAACCGGGACGCGGAACCTCAATCTCCATGAAGAAAACCATCGTCTCGAAAAAAGCTTTATACAATTAGGGGTTGGAGCCATGGATGCAGAATCAAAAAAAGCTCCGCCGACCTATTTGGACGATGCGGAGGTCAAACGTCTAATCGCGCTCAGTCAAGCCGGGGACCATACGGCCCGCGACACGCTGGTCAACTGCAATATCCGCCTCGTCTGGTCGGTGGTGCAGCGGTTTATGAACCGCGGATATGAACCGGATGATTTGTTCCAGATCGGCTGTATCGGACTGCTGAAGTCCGTTGATAAATTCGACCTCAGCTATGAGGTCAAGTTCTCCACCTATGCGGTGCCGATGATTATCGGCGAGATCCAGCGGTTCCTCCGCGATGACGGCACGCTCAAGGTCAGCCGCTCGCTGAAGGAGATGGCCAACAAGGTGCGCAAGATGAAGGATGAGATGTCCAAAACGCTCGACCGCCTCCCGACCATCGGTGAAGTGGCCGAAGCGCTGGGCGTCACGCCCGAAGAAATCGTCTTCGCCCAGGAAGCCAACAAGCCGCCGACTTCGATCCACGAGACCGTCTTCGAGAACGACGGCGATCCGATCACGCTGATCGACCAGATCGCCGACGAGTCGCAGGAGCGCTGGTTCGACAAGCTGGCCTTGAACGAGGCCATCGGTGCGCTAACCGAGCGCGAGCGTCTGATCGTGTATCTGCGCTATTACCGCGATCAGACCCAGTCGGAAGTCGCCAGCCGCCTCGGCATCTCGCAGGTGCAGGTGTCGAGGCTGGAGAAGAAGATCCTCGCGAACATCCGCGAGCAGATTGCGCAGTAGCGGTGGAAGTTACAGCGCGTCTCGGCTGATACTGCCGCAGCTCAGTAAGTTCGATACAGCAGTCGAGTTAGCTGTGGTGCTTAGCAAGAGTTAAGTATGTGATGTACAGTGACGGGTGCAAGGGGGCCGCCCCCTAGAGGGGCGGCTTTTTGCGTGCGCTCAAAGTGAGACCATGCACCCCACTGCCGATTATTGTACTAACCGGACTCAGCCCCCCCGATGGTCTAGCGCATGGTTATACCGTAAGCTTCACATATGCTAAACTAGGCTAAACTCGTAACAATCGATGATTTTGAATACTGACAACAATGCTAAATGACTATGGAGGGCTAAACACAGGTGGATTATGCAAAGCTCAGCAAAGAGGTCTCCTACGCCCTGCGTCACGCACCGTGGGAATATGAACTGGAATTGGATGCACAGGGATGGGTGGATATCGAGCAACTGCTCCACTCGCTGCATCAGGACAAGAAGTGGGAATCGGTCGGTGCAGAGGATCTGGACAAGATGATCGCAGCATCGGATAAACAGCGGCATGAGCTTGCGGATGGCAGAATCAGGGCGCTGTATGGTCACTCTGTCCCGCAAAAAATAATCAAGCAAAATGAAACTCCGCCCCCCATTCTGTACCACGGTACAGCCAGGCAATGGGTGGAGACGATTCTGCACGAAGGACTGAAACCCATGAAGAGGCAGTATGTTCATTTCTCGGTGGATACGGATACAGCGAAGCTGGTGGGAGGACGAAAGGACTCAAGTCCTGTGATCTTAACCATCGATGCCGGGCGGGCCGCACAGGAAGGAATCAAGTTCTATCACGGAAATCATAATATCTGGCTCGCAGACTATATTCCGCCCGAATTCATTGCTAACTCGTAGCCTAGTTTATCCAACCCCAACCAATTACAACAAAAGCGCCCCAACCAGCCGGTTCACGGCTCGCGGGACGCTTTTATTCATACCATGTGTTCACAGATATCTTCTTAAGGCGCTACAATCACACCCGTGGAAATCATATAGTTCCCCGGTGCCGCATAGTTACCAGCATCGTCGCCGGATAAGGTGTAGACCACGGTGATAAGTTTGCCGCTGCCCGCAGCAGCATCGCTGTAGGTTGCGGTTGCACTGACGGTAACATCATCCCCCGGAATAACTCCGATCAGGGTACCTGGAGTGATCTGGGCCGATGTATTTCCATCGTAGGTCTTGGATTCTGTGATCACTGGTGCTGTAATGTCCAACTGTAAGGCGGTGATGATACCTGTGCTGATGGTATAGCTAACAGGTGGGAAATAGTTGCCTGCGTCTATACCTGTTAAAGTGTAGGAGATGGTGATGATTTTGTCCACACCCACGTTAGGAGTGTCATAGGTCCCGGCAGCATGCACGGTCACATCATCCCCGTCGATTATATCGGTTACCGCACCAACGATTACCGCTGCCGCAGTCGTTCCGTCATAGACTCTGGAGCGTGTGATCTGATCCCGGTCAATCTCGCCATTGGTGGTGATGTAGCTCACTGGTGCAATATAGTTGCCTGCATCTGCTCCGCTAAGTGTATAGACTACAGTTATGGTTTTGTTCGTCCCAATGGATGATGTGTCATAGTTGGCAACGGCGCTCACAGTGACATTTTCCCCGGGAACTACCCCTATAAGCTGTCCGGGAATCACCGCTGCTGCCGTGGTTCCGTCCTTGAACTTCGCCAAGGTCAAATTCGGAGCTTCGATGGTTAATGGATGGAGTGCGATGCTGCCCGTATTCACGATATAGGGAGCGGGTGCAAGATAGCTGGCTGCTTGTGCTCCGCTTAATGTATAGGTAACGGTTATCATCTTGTTCACCCCAAGCGCCGAGCTGCTGTAGGAAGCAGAGGCATGAACATTAACTGTGTCTCCGGCCAATACACCGGACAGCGAGCCCCCGGTTACTGCTGCAAGAGCATTGCCGTCATAGAGTTTGGATTCCGTCAGGGAGATTGGAAGCCCTATAGTCAGTTCAATCGCTCTAACCTCAATCGTGCTGGAAGGGGCCGAGATATTGCCGGAGCCATCTACAGCATACACAATATAATGACCGGCAGGCAGACCCTGCGTATTCAGCGGGGAATAGACGGAGGCGGTTACCGCCAGCTTTTTACCCAGAGCGGCATGAACAGAATCTTCCAGACCCGTTGTCGTTACGGCCACTGTGGAGGGGACCAGATACAAATAACCCGCTTCGTTGCTTGTTCCGTATACATTATCTCCTACAGTAACCGCTCCAAGGGTCACACTGGTAAGTAGAGGGGCTGACGTATCACCCGGATCAGGAGTAGGTGCTGGTGTAGGAACTGGTGTAGGAACTGGTGAAGGTGTAACTGCAGGTGTTGGTGTCGCTACTGGTGTAACTGTAGGCGCAGCCGTTGGGTCGGAAGGGACATAGGTGCTCCGAACCGGCGTAGGTGTAGCAGTTGGTGTGGATGTTGGACTAGCTGTCGGTGAGGCGGTTGCTGAGGATGTGCCTCCACCATTTACTGGAGTATTAGCCGGAGCCTCCTCAATAGCTTTGGTCCGTGTTAAGGATACTACTGCTTCCGCACGGGTAATTTCCCTGCCAGGTCTGAAGCTGTTATCTTCGGAGTAACCCTTCATGACTCCTGCGGCAGCCACGGCGTTGACAGAATCCAGTGCCCAGGCGGCAATATCCTTGGAATCGCTGAAAAGAGCGCCGGTCTGCGCGGCATCCAGCTTCAATAACCGGTTGATGATCACTGCGGCTTCCTGTCTGCTGATCGTCTTGCCGGTACCGATGGTACCATCTGAATATCCGCTGATATATCCGGCTTTCACGGCTTTGGCAACCTCGGTGTAGGCCCAGTTGCTTGTAGAGAGATCCTTATAGGCAACAGGTGCCGTCTCGGTGAATCCGAAGGCACGGTTGATGAGCGCCATGAACTCTGATCTTTTCAGACTATTGTCCGGTTTGAAGCTGCCGTCGGCGTATCCCTGAATGAGCCCTTTGTCAACCCAATCGGTAACTTCATTCTGTGCCCAGTGGCCTGTGATTCCAGTTAATTGAGGAGCTGCTGCGCCAAAAGCTGTTCCGGCAGAAGAATATAGTGCAGTTACTATCATTAGTGTAGAGAGAAAAAGCTTGCCCGGTGTATGATTCAATATTAAGCCTCCTGAAAGTGTATTGTCTTCGCTGATATAGGCCTTGGGTATCACTTAATATCCTCCGGGCAACAGTTTTGGCCTCCGAGCTTGGCTAAATGAAATAATAGTAACACATATCATTCGAAATTGATTTAAATAAATATAATCATTGCAAATTTAATTTACCAAAATATAAATCTAACACTGGTCAATACATTCTGCACCCTCTTTGTAACCTTTTCCTCCCGGACCGGCACTTATCATTAGAACACGATAAAAATACAGAAATGAGGTTTGCAGACGTATGCTGCATTGGATTGAAAAGGCGCAGAAGGGCGATGCCGAAGCCTTCCGGGAGCTTAGCGGGCATGTGCGGGGGATGGCTTACGTAGTGGCCTACGATATGCTCGGGGATGTGCAGCTTGCGGAAGACGCGGTACAGGAAGCCTTGCTGGAGGCGTATATGAACCTTGCCAGCCTGCAGGAGCCTGCGGCGTTTCCGGGATGGTTCAAAACCATTGTGGTCAGACAGTGTCACCGGCTGCTGCGGCGTAAGCGTCAAGCCCTGCTGCCTCTGGAGGCGGCGGTGCATGTCGCGGGCTCTTCTCCAGGGGTTGCGGAGATTGCCGAACATAGAGAATGGACGCAGGTGCTCCACAGGTCAGTGTCGGAATTGTCTGCCAAGCTGCGGGTACCGCTGCAATTGTTCTACTTCTACGGGTACTCGCTTCAGGAGATTTCCGTGTATCTGGACCTTTCCGTTGCTACGCTGAAGAAAAGGCTGTATGACGGCAGACGCAAGCTGAAGGGGGCATTGCCTGTTGTCGATCTGGCGGCTGCATTTCATTTGTTACATGAGGGAGGACAGCGAATGCTGCATATTGTGAATGGTGACACGGTGGGAGACAAGCTGAAGCAGGGGATTGTCCAGGGGGAGGTGCTGGTGTGGAGAGAGATCTATTCGGCGGGGCCGATTTTCATAGATCCGGTGGCAGAGCAGAATCAGCAGCTGCGGGCTGAGGTGCTACAGGCCACGATGGGCATTCCGGCGGCTGAATATATGGAAGGCTGTGCGGAGCAGGAGCGGAGGATTAGCGGATTCCGTCAGTATGATGAGGTGGTGCTGTGGTTCGAGCATGATCTGTTCGACCAGAGTATGCTGGCCTATCTATTACACTGGTTCAATGGGCAAAAGCTGGGCAACACGAAGCTGAGCCTGCTCTGCATCGGAGAATTCCCCGGGATTGAGCTGTTCCATGGTCTGGGACAGCTGACGGAAGCTCAGCTGAGTACCCTGCCGGGAACCTGGCGGAATATCGGCCGCAAGGAGCTGCAGCTGGGAAGCCTGCTGTGGGAGGCTTATGCCGCTGCCGATCCCCGGAAGCTCGCAGACCTGCTTGCGGCGAAGCGGGAGGAGCTGGCGGGGGGCGCACTTGCTTTTGCCTATGACGCCTTCATGGCCCATCTCTCCCGCCTGCCTTCCGTAGAGAATGGTCTCGGGATCGTCGAACAGACCACCCTTCAAGCCGTGGCTAATGGAATGGACACGCCGCTTAAGCTGTTCCGGCAGGTGACGGATGAGCTGCACCGGCTTGGCATGGGCGATACGGAATACTGGAAGATCCTGCGCACACTGACAGCCGGGGAGAAGCCTCTGATTGAGATCGATGGTGTAGCAGAGCTAACAGATTACAGGGAAGTACCGGAATTCCTGCATCGCAGCGTTACGCTGACTGGATGGGGAGAGCAGGTGTTGGCCGGAGCAGCCGACCGGCTACAGCTGCAAAGTATCGATGAATGGTACGGCGGCCTGCATCTGGAGGGGCATGACGCCCTCTGGCGCTGGGACCGTGCTGCGGAACGGCCTGTACAGCACCCGCCATCCGCGCGGATGGAATAGAATGTAACCAGGAGGTTTCCCTGCTAAGCTGAACGCTTGGCGGGTGAACCTCTTTTTTATGCCTATATGCCTATATAGTATAATAAATACTCCAGGTCAAGACAGTTACAAGTGAAGAAGGAGGAGAGCGGCATCAGAACATTAGTGATCAGTGACATTCACGGCTGTATAGAGGAATTCAGCCTGCTGCTCCGCCGGGCGGAGTATAACCCATCCAAGGATCAATTGATCCTGCTGGGCGATTATGTAGACAGAGGGCCGGACAGCAGGGCGGTCGTGGAACAGGTGAAGCGGCTTGCCGAGGCAGAGGGGGTTATTGTGCTGCGGGGCAACCATGATCAGATGGCCTGCGATGCGCTGGCGGGAGAGGATGATAAGCGGGATACCCACTGGATAACCAATGGGGGCTTCCACACCCTGCTGAGCTATTGCGGAGGCAGGGATTCGGTCCTGCTGCACCCGGATTCAGGCTGGAAGGATTATACGGAGATGAAGCGGTTCATGCGTACGGAGTATGAGGAGCATCTGGATTTCCTGGGTTCGCTGCCTTACTACTATGAGACGGAGACCCATCTGTTCGTTCATGCGGGTATTGATCCTTCCCTTGCCGATTGGCGGACGCAGCGGGAGTATGATTTTATCTGGATTCGGGAGCCTTTCTACAATCATCCTGTAACTTCTACGGAGAAGACGGTCGTCTTCGGCCATACCTCTACGGTAGATCTGCAGGACGGGGCAGGCGTCTGGTTCAGTCCGCTGGGCGACAAAATAGGCATCGACGGCGGCTGTGTGTACGGGGAGCAGTTGAACTGCCTTGAGATTAGCGAAGCGGGATACAAGACCTATGCAGTCCGGCTGGGGGAGCGGGAGTAACAAGAGCTACGGAGCAGGCGGGATGAAAACAAACTTCCAATTGGTTATAATTGGAATATCAAATCCAAGCGCTCACAGGAGGCAGAGATGTCCAATTCACTCTTAACGAAGAACGCGTTAGCCCGGTCTCTGAAGAAGCTTATGCTCACCAAGCCCCTGAACAAAATAACGATCCAGCAGCTCACAGCGGATTGCGGGGTGACCCGCCATACATTTTATAATCATTTTCAGGATATCTATGAGCTGCTCGGCTGGATCTACAAGTCAGAAGTGATTGAAGGACTGGACCAATACTGCTGCTGGGCGGGCTGGAAGCAAGGATTCTTAAGCGTTCTGCGTTACACCGTAAATAACAAAACCATCTGTCTGAATACCTTCCATTCGCTGGGACGCGAGCATCTGGAGCAATTCCTGTACGGGGTAATTTACCGCGTCATGATCAGCGTAGTGGAGGAGCTGGACGGGCAGGCGTGGCCGGGACAGGAGCAGATTCCGGAGCCTGTGAGAATGCAGGCCAGACTAGATATAGCCGATTTCTACACGCTGGCCATCCTTGAACAGGTGATCCACTGGCTCAGAGCCGGGGCGAATACAGATCCGGCCGGAGTGGTGGACAAGGTATCACGGATTATGGACGGATGCATTGCCCGGGGGCTTGAGCATTATCAGTCTGCAGTTCATCCGGTGAAGTCATGACACAATATCGGGCGGATGTGTAATCCCTAGACAGTTGCGTCCGGCTGTCCATAGAATCCCTGGTTCACGGCGGTTATAGTGAAGGCAGTTAGCAGGCACTTATCCCCTGATCAAGGAAGGAAGAGGACACATGGGTACATATCAAAGAATTCATCCGCAGGTACAGGAAGGCATCGCTTCACGCAAGGCATATCTCGTCGGAGGAGGGATCGGCTCCCTGTCGGCGGCGGCATTTCTGATCCGTGACGGGCATATGCCCGGCCGGAATATTCATATTCTGGAGCAATCATCGATATACGGCGGTTCCATGGACGGGGCAGGCAATGCCAAGGACGGTTACAGCGCCCGGGGCGGACGCGAGATTGAAGAGCACTTCGAATGCTTCATGGAGCTGTTCGGCTTCATCCCTTCCCTGACCAATCCGGACCGGACAGTGCTGGATGAATTCCGGGAGCTGAACCTGGCTGAACCGATTGAATCGCATTGCCGTCTGGTCGAAAAGCAAGGCACCCCCGCCGACTTCTCATCGCTTGGACTCTCTACCGCACATGCGCTGCAATTAGGCAAGCTGACGCTGGCTACCGAAGAGAGACTGGGCACGGTGACGATTGAGCAGTTTTTTGACCCGAGCTTTCTGGAGACGAATTTCTGGTATTTCTGGCGCTCCATGTTCGCCTTCGAGAATTGGCATAGTGTGGTGGAGGTCAAGCGTTATATGGAGCGGTTCATGCACCTGATCTCGGGGATGAACCAGCTGAAAGGAATTTTGCACACCGAATACAACCAGTTCGACTCGCTGATCCTGCCGCTGATGAAATGGCTGGAACGTGAGGGCGTTCATTTTGACAAAGGGCATGAGGTTACGGATCTGGAGCTTAGTATCAACGGTGATGAGAAGGTTATAACCGCGATTCAGGTGCAGGTTAATGGTTCCCCGAAGACGATTCCGGTGACACGCGCGGATCTGGTCATGGTCACGAACGGCTCAATGACAGAGAATTCTACCCTTGGCGATCTGGACCACCCGGCGGTGCTGAACCGGTCCGTTACTGAACGCGGGTGCTGGAGCCTCTGGGAGAAGCTTGCTGCCAAATCCCCGGATTTCGGCCGCCCTGAAGTGTTCTGCGGGGATATCGACAAGTCCAAATGGCTGTCATTCACAATGACTTTTACCGATGATGAGATTGTATTCCCTTATCTGCTGGAACTGACGGGTGACGCTCCCGGCATGGGCGGTGTAGTTACGATCAAAGACTCCAGCTGGATGATGTCCTGGACCGCACCGAAGCAGCCTCACTTCATCAACCAGCCGGATAATGTGAAGGTGCTGTGGGCGTATGGCCTGTTCCCGGATGCCGAAGGCGACTATATCAAGAAAAAAATGAGCGACTGCACCGGACGCGAGCTGCTGGAGGAACTGTGCTACCATATGGGACTTGTTGACCGTATTCCCGAGATTCTGGAGCATACCACTAACGTCATCCCTTGTATGATGCCTTATATTACTGCACAGTTCATGCCGCGCGCTCTTGGTGACCGTCCGCAGGTCGTGCCGCAGGGCAGTGTGAATCTGGCTTTCCTCGGCCAGTTCGCCGAAGTCCCGGACGACTGCGTGTTCACGGTGGAGTATTCGGTCCGTTCCGCGATGATGGCTGTATATGAGCTTTTGAAGCTGGAAAAAGAAGTGATTCCCGTCCATCCGAGCAAATATGATGTCCGTGTGCTGCTGACCGCGCTCCGCACCTGCCTGGGCAACAAGCCGCTGCCGCTCGATAAGACACTTGGGGAGCTGCTGGCGGGAACGGTACTCTCGAAAATGGTCTAGAGACGAATACGAGGATTACACGAGGTAGCTGATTCCGCTGCCCAGGCATGCCAGGGGTCCGGCAGACATAGGATGGTAATAAGCAAGCGCTTAACCATTCAGTCACTGCAGGAGGAGAATAGTGTGAACGAGAGACTGGCGGCTGTTATTCTGCGGATTGATGCTATTGCTACAGATATTCTTGTACCGCTGCGCCGTAAGATCATTAATGAGGCGGCTCTGCTTCAGCTCTATGAGGCGCTGGATGAGACGTATGCTCTGATGGAGCATGAGCGGCAGATTGACCGGGAGCTCGCGGCCATCCTCTTCCTGCTCTATTCACAGCTGGTAACCCAATCCAATTATGTGTATGACAAAAGCCTCTTCGTGCCGCATATCGGCAAGCTGCAAGGGTACATCCGCAAAATATTCGGCGGTACGCTTCAGAATGTATAAAACTCAACTAACAGCCAATCTGACAGCCTATACTCCAGCTACATCTCTAACAGGATGGAGCCGGGAGGATAGGCTGTTTTTAAAAATATGGCTGTGTTAAAATTTGTTGAGCGATTGATGAAATTCAAGAGCAGAACTCTCGCGTACTTGGGCGTGGACGTATTCGGATAAGTAAAGTAAGGAACGAGGAGGCAGACAATTCATGGGAGGAACGAATGTATGGGATGCGGAGTGGGAGGTTAACGAAGAGCAGGCGCGGACGCTGATCGGAAGACAATTCCCTCAGCTGTCATCGAAGCAAGTGAAGCGATTGGGCTGGGGCTGGGACAATACGGTTTTTCTCATCGGTGACGAGTACGTGTTCCGGTTTCCAAGAAGAACGTTTGCAGTGGGCGCGATTCGTATGGAAGGGAAGCTGCTGCCGAAGCTGGAGGCATATTTGACCATTCCCTATCCGAAACCGTTGTTTTATGGCGAAGCAAGTGACGAATATCCGGCACCATTTCTTGGCTATTGCCACGTGCCGGGAGATTTCCCCATCGGTTTGACGGAAGAACGCCGGGCTTTATCGGCAGAGACGCTGGCGAGATTTTTGCGGAGATTACATGAGTTTCCGGTGCAGGCGGCGCTGAAGTGCGGAGTTCAGCAAGATCATCGAAGCTTGACGGACATAGCATCGCGCAAAGTGAAATTGGAGGGCTTTCTATCGAAGGTGGCTGAACACTTGTCGCCGGAGGAGTCCGGTGTGATCGAAGCGTATATTAACAGTCTGCAAAAGGACCGTGTCGAGGCGGTGAATGCACTGCTGCATGGCGATCTTCATTTCAAAAATATGCTTGTGAATGAGAACGGGATTGTCTCCGGCATCATTGATTGGGGCGATCTGAGCGTAGGCCATCCGGCTTGCGATTTGAGCGTTGCTTACAGCTTTTTACCACCTTTCGCCCGCGGCGTGTTTTTCGAAACGTATGGAGGAGCGGACGAGGAGACGAAGCTGCTGGCGCGGCTGATGGCGGTATACATCCCCATGCTGATCTTAATGCAAGCGGTCGATGACGGGAATGAAGCGATTGCGGCAGAGGCGAAATCCAACATCATGCGGGCACTGTCGGATTAGGCTCATTATTTCGTTACGGCCGATAGCAATAAACCGCCTTTTCAACGAAGGCGGTTTTCTTATTTTTATTTTGTCCATTGCCAAACCTTGACCGGTTCCTTTACAATATTGATAATGATAATGAGAATCAATTTCAAAGAAACAGGTGACATTCATGAATCAACAGGCAGTGTCCGGGAGCGGGCTGGATCAGAAGGCAAAGCGGCTGAAGCTGCGGTCCCGTCCCTGGGCGGCAACATTAATTCTTATTGGCGGTTTGATTGCGCTGGCGCTGGGTATCGCTATTTCCGTATCGTTCGGGGCCGCAGATATTAAGCTGTCGGTCGTATGGACCGCAGTCTTTCATTTCAATCCCGAACTTACCGAGCATCAGATCATCCGCGAGCTTAGGCTGCCGCGTGTGCTGGGCGGCGTAATGGTGGGAGCCAGCCTCGCTGTGGCAGGGGCTATTATGCAAGGGATGACCCGCAATCCGCTGGCGGATTCGGGACTGATGGGCATTAACTCTGGAGCAGGCTTTGCGCTGGCTGTCTGCTTTGCATTTTTTCCGGGATTGCCGTTCATGTATCTCATTCTCTATTCCTTCGTTGGCGCCGGAGCCGGAGCGGGAATTGTCTACGGTGTAGGCTCGCTGGCGAAGGGCGGACTAACCCCGGCCAGGCTCGTATTGGCAGGTGCTGCTCTCAGTGCGCTGCTCTCTGCGCTAAGCGAAGGCATCGCCCTTTATTTCCGCATCGGACAAGATCTCGCCTTTTGGTATGCCGGTGGTCTGGCAGGAACGAAATGGTTCCAGCTGCAGATCATGTCCCCATGGGTGATAGCGGCTATCCTGGGAGCCATCGCGCTGTCCCGTTCGATTACGATGCTCAGCCTGGGTGAGGATATTGCCAAGGGGCTGGGGCAGCGTACAGGACGGGTGAAATTGGCTGGTACGCTAATTGTCCTGATTCTGGCCGGAGCCTCGGTAGCTGTAGTGGGAGCTGTTGGGTTCGTCGGCCTGATCATCCCCCATCTGACGCGTTATCTGGTGGGTGTGGATTACCGCTGGATTATTCCCTGCTCTGCGGTGCTGGGTGCGCTGCTGGTGGTCGGGGGCGATCTGACGGCACGGATGATCAATCCGCCGCATGAAACGCCGGTGGGTGCGATTATAGCCCTGATTGGGGTACCGTTCTTCCTGTATCTGGCCCGAAAAGAAAGAAGGGAGCTGTAAAGATGCAGAGCCATAAGAGAATTTCTTCAGAAGATGCAAGGCGTAAGTATGGCCTGAGAGTGATCGGCGTGCTGGCCGTTCTGATTGTGATAATGTTCATTATAAGTATGAATACAGGATACATAAGACTTACTCCGCTTGAGCTGCTGGATACGCTGGCCGGCAAGGGGACGGAGAAGCAGGAGCTGATTCTGTTCCAGTTTCGCCTGCCGCGGATTGTCATTTCTTTGTTAATTGGTACCGCACTTGCCGTATCCGGCGCAGTGATGCAGGGGGTCTTCCGCAATGATCTGGCCGATCCGGGTATTCTCGGCATTAATGCCGGGGCCGGACTGATGGTCATGCTGCTGATCTCTTTCTATCCGACGACCTCGGCGGCACCGGTCTATCTGTTGCCTGTGGTTGCCTTTGCCGGGGCGGCCTGTACTGCTGCTCTGATCTACAGCCTCGCATACAAGCGGCATCAGGGCATTGCGCCGATCCGGCTGCTGCTTACCGGGGTCGCAGTGGCGGCAGGCATGAGCGCGGCGATGATCGTGCTGACGCTTCGCCTCGACCCGGACAAGTATCAGTTCGTTGCCACGTGGCTGGCGGGCAGCATCTGGGGCACAAGCTGGAAGTTTGTCTTATCCCTGCTGCCCTGGATCGTGATTCTCCTGCCTTATGTCATCTACAAGGCACGGGTGATGAATGTCCTTAATCTGGGCGAGCAGACAGCGACAGGACTCGGTGCTAATGTGAGCAGAGAGCAGTTCCGTCTGCTGGCAGCAGCGGTCGGCCTTGCGGCTTCCAGCGTAGCGGTCAGCGGAGGCATCGGCTTCGTCGGGCTGGTCGGCCCGCATCTGGCGCGGCGGCTGGTCGGACCGAAGCATCAGCTGATGCTGCCCGCCTCTGCGCTGATCGGCGCGCTGCTTGTCATTGCGGCGGATACGATCGGACGGCGGATTCTGCAGCCGTCCGAGATTCCTACCGGCATTGTGGTAGCTGTCATCGGTGCTCCATACTTTCTGTATCTTCTGGCCCGTACCAAATCTTAAATACAACCAGACCTTGGAGGGATATCAATGAACGAAGCAATGGAATTATACGATGTGACGATTATTGGCGGCGGCCCCGCAGGCATGTATACAGCGTTCTATAGCGGAATGAGGGATCTGAAGACTAAGCTGATTGAAGCGAAGGATGAGCTGGGCGGCAGAATGCTGATCTATCCTGAGAAGATGATCTGGGATGTCGGAGGAGTAACACCTATTCTCTGCCGCCAGTTAATTGATCAGCTGGCTGAGCAGGCGCGTACCTTCGATCCTACCCTTGTATTCGGACAGCAGATTGTTCACCAGGCCCGCCAGGAGGACGGAACGTATATCCTGACCTCAGCCACAGGCGAGCAGCACTGGACCCGTACCGTCATACTTACCATCGGATACGGTATTCTGCAGATGGCGAAGCTGGAGATTGAAGGCGCGGACCGCTATGAGGTGACGAATCTGCACTACACGGTACAGGAGCTGGAGCCTTTCCGCGGCAAGCGGGTGCTGATCTCGGGCGGCGGCGATTCCGCAGTGGACTGGGCGAATGAGCTGGAGGGGATTGCCGCCAGTGTAACTGTGGTCCACCGCCGGGAGCAGTTCGGCGGGCATGAGAAGAATATTGCCCGGATGAAGGCCTCCTCGGTGGATGTGCGCGTGCCTTGTGCGGTAAGCCAGCTGCACAGCAGTGACGGAGAGCAGATCGATCAGGTGACCGTCTGCCATATTCAGACCGGAGAGCATGAGCAGCTTGAGGTCGATGCCGTCATTGTCAACCACGGGCTGAGAAGCGACTTTGGTCCGCTTAAGGACTGGGGACTGGATATGGGAGAATGGTGTGCGAACGTCAGCGGTAAGCTGGAGACCAATCTGCCGGGTATCTTCGCTGCCGGAGATTTCGTGGATCATGAGAGCAAGGTACGGCTCATTGCCGGGACGTTCACGGATGCGGTGCTTGCCCTGAACAGCGCGAAGCTGTACATGGACCCTACCGCTGAGAAGGTGGCCTACGTCTCCTCCCATAATGACCGGTTCAAGGAGAAGAACAAGGCGCTTGGCGTAGTAGATAACCACTAGCATTCCTCCTTCAGAGATATCAGCCGGTGTACCGGCGCTATACCATAAGCTGTATCTGCACATGCTGTCCCTTACACGGATTATTCCGTACCGGGGGCAGCTTGTTCTGCTTTTACATATTCCATATGCTGTATAAAAAAAGGATAGCGGGCGAATAGTAAGAGCCAGGAGGTGCGGATATGGAGAATATAAATTCGCCGGTCTCCCCTAAGCTGGAAGACAACATCAGTACCATTCAAGCAAGGCTCGGGAACAGTCCCGATCTGGTTATACGCATCTATGAATTAATTAATAGAACAGCCCGTGTGGCTGCAATATATATCGCCGGCATTACCGACAGAGTGATGGTCGATGACTACATCTCGCATGTGATGTCCTTTCAAGCTCTGAATGACCGTGCGCGGCTTGCGGTAACCCCGGAGGAAGTCTACAGCTATATTAAAGAGAATGCCCTTAGTATCGGCAAGGAGAAGCTGGTTACAGATATTAACGGACTGCTGGAGGCGTTGCTCTCGGGCGATACGGTTATTCTGGTGAACGGAGTGGGGGGAGGCATCAGTGGAAGCACCTGCGGCGGGGAGTCCCGCGCGGTTACTGAGGCGGGCACCCAGGTCGCCATCCGCGGCTCCAAAGAAAGCTTCACGGAGACCATCAGCACGAATATTGCCCTGGTCCGCAAAATCATCAAGAACCCGGACCTCTGGACCGAAACCATGAAGCTGGGCGATGTGACCCACACCGATATCACGATTATGTATATCCGCGGCATTGCCGACGAAGAGACGATTCAGGCATTCAAGGATAAGCTTCAGGAGATTAAGGTCGATATGATTCTGGAGTCGGGATATATTGAGCAGATCGTGGAGGACAATAAATATTCCCCGTTCCCCACGATGTTCAATACAGAGCGCCCGGATAGTGTGGCGGGCAATCTGCTTGATGGACGGATTGCCATCTTCGTAGACGGTACTCCGTTTGTGCTGATTGCCCCGACTACCTTCTTCATGTTCTTTCATACGGTCGAGGATTATTATCAGCGGTATGATATCTCCTCTCTGATCCGGATGCTCCGCTTTGTGTGCCTGGTCATTTCAATGTATGGTCCGGCGATCTTCGTCGCGGCACTGAACTTCCATCAGGAGATGATTCCGACCCCGCTGCTGATCAATCTGGCGTCACAGCGGGAGGGGGTGCCGTTCCCTGCCTTTGTAGAAGCGGTTCTGATGGAGGTTACCTTCGAGATTATCCGGGAAGCAGGGGTCCGCATGCCTTCGCCGATCGGCCAGACCGTATCCATCATCGGCGGTCTGGTGCTTGGGACAGCGGCGGTTCAGGCAGGGATCGTCTCTCCGGCTATGGTTATCGTGGTCTCGCTCACAGGAATATCCAGTTTTGCTACACCGGCCTTCAACATGGCGCTCTCCATCCGCATGCTGCGGTTCATCATCATGGCGATTGCCGCATTTATGGGGCTGTATGGTATCGCTATATTTACTATTATGCTGATTGCCCATCTGTGCAGCCTGCGCTCACTCGGGGTTCCTTACATGACGCCCATCGGTCCCTTTGTTCCGGGGAATCTGAAGGATACCTTCAT
This sequence comes from Paenibacillus sp. FSL M7-0896, assembly GCF_037975415.1. Classification (NCBI taxonomy): domain Bacteria; kingdom Bacillati; phylum Bacillota; class Bacilli; order Caryophanales; family Paenibacillaceae; genus Paenibacillus; species Paenibacillus sp. FSL M7-0896. Next base: position 4,546,769 of record NZ_CP150250.1, on the reverse strand, counting down.
CCGCTCTCCCCAGAGCTTCACGAGGCTTAGAAAGCGGCTCGTCAACAACAGCAACCGCTCTTCAGCCTCTCCCGCAGGGAAAAGGGCCGCCGGGAGGAAATCCGATGAACGGTAAGGGACTGCTGCGTCTGATCGCTATAGCGGTGCTGGTCCTGCCGCTTGGCGGCTGCTGGAACAGCCGGGAATTGAACGAGCTGGCCGTTGTCAGCGGTATAGGGATGGATCTTGTTCCGGAGACCGATGAATACCGGGTCACCTTTCAATTGGTCAATCCGTCTTCCACATCGACGAGTACCTCTCCCGGGAGCGGCAAGCCTGCTGTAGTGGTGGTGTCAGCCACAGACAAAACGATGTTCGGCGCGTTGCGGCGGGCGTCAAAGCATGTGACCCGCCAGCTTTTTTTTGCCCACACCCAGCTTATTGTGCTTGGAGAGTCCTTGGCGCGGGATGGGATTAACGATATCTTCGACATCTTCGAGCGGTCCCATGAGCTGCGGCTCAATTCAGAAATACTGGTTGCCCGTGGCAGCGATGCCGCCTCTGTTATGAAGCTGCTGACCCCTGTAGAGAGTCTGCCGGCTCTGGGGCTGGTCAAAAAAGCGCAGAATACCTCCAGCGTCTGGGGGGAGAACCGGCCGATCAGTGTCTTCGATGTCATTCACGGCATTACAGGAGAAGGCGATCTGACGATCAATGCGGTGAAGATCAATGGAGATGCTGAAGAAGGGAAGAAGAAAAGTAATCTGGAGGGGTCTGAGACCCTGACCGAGACGGTGATGAGCGGGCTTGGGGTCTTCAGGCAGGGTAAGCTGCTCTATTGGATGAAGGACTCCGAAGCAAGGGGAACCGAGTGGCTGCTTAACCAGATAGAAGAAACAGTGCTGGATATTGATGCAGATGATAAAAAAGAGTCCGTTGCCGTCAATATCATCTACTCCAGAACGGAGGTAAAGACCGCGATTGAGAATGGTATTCCGGTCTTTCATGTGACGATTGCAGAGGAAGGGAGCGTCAATGAAACGGACAGCTTCGTGGATCTCAGCAAGCGGGAAGAGATCATGAAGCTTGAACAAGAGCTGGAGAAGAAGACGAGGACTGAAGTGATGCAGGCTTTTCATAAGGGACAACAGCTGGAGAGCGATATTTTCAATTTCGGCAATGAGCTGAAGCGGACGAATCCGCAGGAATGGGCGGCGCTGGACGGGGACTGGGGCCGGATCTTCGCGGAGGGGAAGCTGGACCTCAAGATCAAGGCTTACATCCGCAGTACAGGCATGAGTCTGAAACCTTATATCCCCGAAGGTAAATAATTGGCTTAACCGCAGAAATCAGGTGATTGATGTTTATGAAAAAAGAAATGATCGGCCCCAATCAACTGCTTGCCTTGATCATTCTGTTTGAGCTGGGAACCGCCGTGCTTGTACCTATTGGCCTGGAGAGCGGACATGCAGTCTGGCTCGCCATTCTGATTGCCCTTCCCGGGGGCATTGTGCTGTATCTGGTGTTCGCACATCTCTATCTCCAATTCCCGAACCAGATCATAAGCGGGTATACGCGTTCTATTCTCGGGCCATGGCTGGGCTGGCCGGTAAGTCTGCTGTTCCTGCCGGTGCTTCTCTATAACGGCTCCAGAAATCTGCGGGAAGCGGGTGATCTGCTGATCTCGGCCTCCTATGACAAAACCCCGATTCTGATCATTAATTCAATCATGATTATTGCAGTGATGTATATCCTGAGCAAAGGGATAGAAGTGTTCGCGAGGACTGCCGAGATTGTCCTGTGGATCGTGATCATTATGGGGTGCATTTGTATTATTGCTGTAATCTCAGCCGGGCTGGTGGAGTATAAGAATCTGTTTCCGCTTCATATGAATGATTACAAGCAAGCCTTGAAATCAGCCTATCCCAGCATCCTGATCTTTCCGTTCGGCGAACTGATGTGCTTCACTACCATTCTGCCCCACTTCAATAAATCCCTGAAAATTAAGAAGACCGGAATCGCAGCAATCATTGTCAGCGCCTGTCTGCTCAGCTTCACGCATGCAATCGAAATGTCTGTGCTTGGCGAGAACCTGTACAGCCGTACCGCCTTTCCCATGTTTACGACCATTACCCTTGTGAACATGGCCAATTTCATTCAACGGCTGGATGCCCTGGTTATGCTTACACTGATTATCGGGGCGTTCTTTAAGCTGACCGTCTACTGTTATGCTGCTGTTGCGATTGCCAACGATCTTTTCAAGGTAAACGATACAAGCAGGCTGGTTATTCCGGCAGGCGTGATTATGCTGTTCAGCTCTTTTGTCAGCGCGCAGAATTATTCGGAGCATATGAATGACGGGAAGACTTTTTTGCAGACGATTCTGCCAGTATTCTGTGCGGTGATTCCAATCCTGCTGCTGCTGATTCATCTTGTCCGGCGCAAGTTCGGATTGTACCGTTAGAAGAATTAAGACGGTTTCCGGCGGGATTGACGCTTCTTAGAGACATGGACGGCTACCTGAACGAACGGGAGAAGCAGGAAGATTGTGATACATATGGCTTCCTGTAGTGTGGTTGTAGCAAAGATGGTCGAGAGCGAATGAATGGATGCACGCAGGCTGATGCCGGACATCACATCAATGATGACTATTAACGTAAGCGTAAGAACAGCTAACAGGACATAGATACTGATAATCTTCATGGAGGTCTCCTTGTGCACCGCAAGAATAATTCACCGGTTCCGGTTCGGCGGGCTACAGATATTATCTCCGAGTAATGGATAGGGTAAACGCCAAAAGCTGCCGGAAGCCATTCAAGGCTCCGGGCAGCTTATTCATGACTCCATTATTGTTGTACCCCGGTCAGCCAATCGGCCAGCTCCTCCGTCTGGGCCAGAACGGCAATCGGATCATAGTACCAGGAGCGCTCTTCTTTCCATACGTAGATCTTCCCGTTCTTGACTGCCGGCAGGCTGCCCCAGATCGGGTCTGCCTGGAAGTCTTGAGCAGCCCAGGTATTATCGGTGATGACCAGATAATCACCAGCATATTTGCCGAGGGTCTCAGCGGATAATTCTGCCCATTGCTTCTCCATAATTTCAGCAGCCACTCCAGCCGGCGGCTTGCGCCCAAGCGCCTGATAAATAGGCTGTCCTCCGCGTCCGAAGTTATCCCCATAGACCCAGGTGGACTTGTCTGCATGCTCCAGAATACTGAAGGTGGCCCCGGCAGGAATGGCTGCATCCACACGGGCCTTGGCGTCAGCAATACGCTTATCGTAATCAGCCAGCCAGGCTGCTGCTTCCTGCTCCTTGCCCAGCAGCTTACCAAAATAGGTCAGCTCTTCATGCGCATTCTTCAAATCGCCATATGGCACAATGACCGTTGGGGCAATCTGACTGAGCGCCGCATAGCTGTCTGCATTGCCGGAGATAATCAAGTCGGGATTCAGCGCGATGATATTCTCCGGTGACATTTTACCGTATGTGCCGGTATCTGCGACTCCTGTGAGGAATTCTTTGTAATACATATTCTCCAGGGTAAGCCCGGGCGCACCGACCGGTATCGTATCCAGGGCAATCAAGCTGCCCAGATATTCCTCGGCAACAATCCGCTTCGGTGCTGCCGGCACCTCAATATCTCCATTCACAGTTGTCACAGTATGGAAGGCGGGAGCTGCGGTTGCAGCAGCCTTCTCTGGCTGAGTGGAGGAAGCGGGTGTGCCGGTAGCCTTAGCTGAAGCAGCACCATTGCTGCTATTAGAAGAGTTGTTTCCACAAGCGGAGACGATAAGAGTCAATGCCAGAAGCAAAGACAGGACCATCCAAGCTTTCGGGTGAATGCGGCGAGAACGTAAATACGGGATTTTCAAGATGCAGCCTCCTTAATGTAGAACGATTATCATTCTCAATAACACTTTACAGAGTTTGCTATGATTAGACTATGGCTGAATGTGATGTCCGGCTATGTAAATTTATGATGTCAGCGCCTGCACCAGGACCTTCAGCTGAGCCTCGGAGGAGAGCGGGTCGAACCCGTAGAACATGCCAGGCTGATTCAGGTAATAGATTCTTCCGCCTGGAGAGTCATCGATATGATATTGCTGTACAGGGTGAAGAAAGCTCTGCAGCGGCTCGAGCGCTTCAGCAGCCTCCCTACTAGAGGTAATGAAGATATGGTCAGCGGGGGAGCGGGCGATGTTATGGAAAGCAATCTCCAGATAGCCCTTATCCAGCAGTCCCTCGGCAACGAGGCCAAGCGGCGGGCGGAAACCAAGATCATGATACAGAATCTGCGTCCCGCGCCCGTAGCTGCTGCTGAAGCAGTAGGCCGTCTCTGCGCCAAGCTCCAGGACCATGGCGGTTCCACGGTCACCGATCCGCCGGTCCAGCAGCTGATTAGCCTGGTAACAATGCCAGTCATAGAGGCTTAGCCAGGCCTCAGCCTGCGGCTGACGCCCAGTCACCTCGGCAATCAGCCGGAATTGCTCCCGCCAGTCCATTTGCATGAAGGGAATCTCAATTACCGGTGCGACGGACAGGAGCTGCTTGCTCTTGTCAGGCAAGGAGTAGCTGATAATGACATCCGGCCGGGCTGACGACAGACGTTCGTATAGACCTGCGGAGCCGATTCCTTCATCCAGCAGCTTCCTGGAGGGAACGGGCTGCATGCTCTCCATCCAGGACGAATAGACTCCCAGCCGGGGAACGACTTCGAGCGCATGGAGGCTGGCCGTATGATTGAAGTTCAGCGAGACTACGGATTTGCTCTTACGGTGATAGGCTGAAGGCGAAATTCCTACCACCTGCTTGAATTTGCGGCTCAAATAGGTTCCTTCGCTATAACCAACCTCAAGCGCCAGCGTACTCAGATTCGGGGCTCCTGTAAGGATACGCTGCTGGGCCTTACGGATGCGCAGCAGCGTTATATATTGGTTGAAGGTCTGCCCGGTGAATCTGCGGAAGGCACGGGAGAAATGCTCCGGGGTCACTCCGGCAAGTCCGGCCGCCTGTTCTCTCGTCAAATCTTCATTATAATTAGACTCTATATGATGTAGTACACGGTCAATCCACTGAGCCTGCGGTTCTTTGTACTCGGCAGCACTATTATGCAGCTCAGTGAGCAGCTCTGTGAACAGAGCTTGTAAGGCAAATGGCGTGCGCTGCTCCGGCTGGTTCCAGCTGCTAAGAAGCTGCACAGCAAGCGTGCTTACCTGGGGAGGGCAGCTTCGGACCGGCAGATCATGGTTCAGCGGGCTGAAGGGCCGGCTGTTGCCGGAGATCACCGCATATTCGATCCACACACCCTGCAGCTTATGGCTGCGGGGCAGCCTGATATCCACCGGACTGTCACTGCACAAGGTATGACCGCCGGATAGACGGATACGTTCTCCATGTAGCTCGATGACTCCGCTTCCGCCGGTGACTACTACCAGGAATGAGGTGAAGGCGGGAATGGGATTTTCCCGGTCAAAGGTAGCCTTATCCAGTGCCGTTACATGTACCGGAATATAAAAGCTATGAGGAGTAGGCAATGAACTGCCGGCATTTCGCGTCTGCATGTTACAAGTCACTCTTTTCTTGGATGATAATCATTCTCAGTAATAGTATAACAGTCTTTCCTGCTATTGACGATCCTCGAATCGAAAGGTAAAGTTTAGGGTCAGAGACAAGCAGGGTATAGTTGTATTAGAGGGGGCGAAGAAGGCCATGACAACCTGGAATCTGCAAGGAACGGTCAGCCATTTGCTGATCTGTAACGGAAGTGACTGCAAGAAGCATAAGGGTGAAGAGGTAGCGGAAGCGATTGAGGATGAGATTACGAAGCAAGGGGCAGATGCGCTGATACATACAACAGTAACCCGCTGCAACGGAAGATGCTCGGATGCCTGTGTCGTGATCTCTTACCCGGAAGGCGTATGGTACAGGGATGTCACCCCTAAATCTGCTAAAAGCCTGGTGCGTAAGGTGCTGAAGGGAGAACAGCTCGAAGAGAATCTGCTCTATACGTATGAAGAAGGCTTCAAGGCCGCTACCCCCAAGGGTGCCAAAGGTAAGAAGAAGAAATGATAGTATAGCGATTAGTGCAGTCCGCCGCTGGAATTCTCCGGCTAAGGGCTGTTTATTTTTTCCAAGGGGAGCATTACAATAGATAGAAAAGTCTAAGAGGGGGAAGCGGGATGTTCGTAGGCTTCGGGCCGGGGGATGATGTGCTGCACACAGGGCAGTTCATGCAGGAAGAGGTGGAATATAATCTCATCCATCTGATTGTGGAGAACGGGTAAGCCCTGCGGCTCAGGACAGAGGAGAATGATCTCATCTTCGCCCATGCCGCCGGGCGTAACTCGTGGTTGTGGTTATCACCGGAGATGGCTGAAGAGAGGCGCCTTTCCCTTGTCCGGGAGCTAACGGAAATGCTGGAGGACCGGGAATTACCGGGGGTTACCGGCACGCCGGAGACGGGGGAGCTGTTCGCCGATGCGTACAGCAAGCTTACCGGCAAGTCTCACCTCGTACGGATGATGATGGAGGCCTATCACTGCCCGGAGGTGCAGCTGCCGCATGGTGTCAGCGGCAGGCTGCAGCAGGCGGGGCCAGGCGATATTCCGCTCATCGCCGGGTATTTAGCCGGATTCGTGCAGGATTGCTTCGGTACGGAAAGTGCACCGGAGGATCATCTGGACTATGCCGCAGCGGTTACGGCATCCGGCAAACTCCGTCTGTGGATCGACCGGGACCAGCCGGTGTCTATGGTTAATCTGGCCCATCAGTCTGCCCGGCAAGCGCGGATTAATGAAGTGTTCACTCCGCGTGAGTTCCGCAAGCACGGGTATGCGAGTGCGGCTGTAGCTGCCCTGTGTGCCGAGTTGCTCAGTAAGGGCGTGACGCCCATGCTCTACGCCGATGCTGCGAATCCCGATTCCAATAAGGTCTATCAGTCGGTGGGCTTCAAGCGGACCGGAAGCATTGTTGATTTGCGCTTTCAGTAAGGTTGTAATTATTAAGTCTATTACAAGGAGGAATGTCAAAGGATGCTGCAAGGAATGAAAATAATAGTGACCGGTGCTGCTTCAGGTATTGGTAAGGCCATTGTCAGACATAGTCTGGAGGCGGGAGCTGAGGTCATTGGTTGTGACCTGGATGGTCCCCGTCTGGAGGAGTTGAAGCACGAAGCCGCTTCGGATAAGCTCTACACTTACCGGCTGGATGTCGCCGATTACAGCGGGGTGGAGCACTTCTTCTCAGCCCTTCAGCAAGAGCATGCCGATGTGAGCGGGCTGGTCAACAATGCAGGGATCTATCTGGGCCGCAGCCTGCTGGATTATACACCGGAGGAGATCAACCGGGTGATGGATATCAATATCAAAGGGTATGTCTACTTCTCCCAGGCCTTCGGACGCATGCTGCTGGAGCAGAAGCAAAAGGGCGTCATCGTCAACATGTCGTCAGTCTCCGGCCAGGAAGGCAGCTCCGATGCAGTATACGGTCTAACGAAGGCTGCTATTCTTGGCTTGACCAAGAGCTGCGCAATGAATTTTGCCCCTTTGATCCGCGTGAATGCAGTGGCTCCGACTATGGCGGACACCCCGATGATGGGACATATCCCCGCCTGGAGGCAGCAGGAATACCGGGAACACCAGTTAAATCCTGAGCCGCTGCTGGCGGAGGATGTTGCCGATACGGTGATTTTTATGCTGAGCAGCAGAGCCAGAGCTTATACAGGAGCCACCTTTGATATTAACAATGGCTGCTATTTGCGTTGAATGTCCCTGATTTGACTTGCAGCTACAGGGTTACTATGCTTATACATAGTGCAAATAATCACACTTAACAGGTAAGAGTTGCAGCTAGGGGGCGGCAGGATATGGATAGACGGCAGGTATGGCCGGATAAATTCAAAAAGTTTTTTCTGAACAACAAGTTTGTGGTGGGTCTGCTGATTGCGCTGCTGGTGGGCTTAACGATACTCGTATTCTCAAAGATTCCGTTTGTGTTCAAGCCGCTGTCTGTGCTTCTGCATACGGTGGCAGCGCCGCTGCTGCTCTCAGGGATCGCCTATTATCTGTTGAATCCGCTGGTGGACCGTCTGGAGAAGAGAAGCCGGGTGAAGCGGGCGTATGGCATTGTCATTCTGTATCTGATCATCATGGGGATCATTACCCTGGTTCTGCTTATGGTCATCCCGATCATCCGCACCCAGCTTATGGGCCTGATTGACAACTTCCCCGTCTACAGTGAGCAGATCCAGGAGGAATTCCTCCAGCTTACCGGCAGTGAACTGTTCAATAAGATTCAGTCGAGCGTAGGCACGGACCTTAGTGATATCACCAGCAAGGTGACGACCTGGGCCACAACCTTCCTGAATAATGCCGTCAGCGGCGTAGGCAGCTTCGTTGGAACACTGACCGAAATTGTGCTGGCTGTAGTGACTACGCCATTCATTCTCTTTTATCTCCTGCGCGACGGCAAAAGATTGCCCGACTATCTCATGAGACTCATCCCTACCGCACTGCGGCCGCAGTCCCGGATGGTTATGCAGGAGATGAATAACCAGATCGCATCGTATATCCGCGGCCAGATTATTGTCAGCTGTTGCATCGGAGCACTGCTCTATATCGGGTACCTGATTATCGGGCTGGAGTATTCGCTGGTTCTGGCGATCGTTGCCGCTTGTACGGCTGTAGTTCCTTATCTGGGGCCGGCCATTGCGATTACCCCTGCGCTGATCGTGGCGATGGTTACCTCACCGTTTATGCTGCTGAAGATGGTCATTGTCTGGACCGCGGTTCAACTGATCGAAGGGAAGTTCATCTCGCCGCAGATTATGGGGAAATCGCTGAGGATTCACCCGATTACGATTATTTTTGTGATTATTTTTGCCGGAAAAATGTTCGGTGTACTCGGTATCATACTGGCGGTTCCGGGCTACGCCGTGCTTAAAGTGGTAATGACCCATATCTTCCAGTGGTTCCGCTTCCGCTCCGGGCTCTACAGAGTCATTGAAGAAAAGACTGAGGAATAAAGCGAAAAGGAATGAGTGCAATGTCAGGACAACTGGTGAATACAGCTTATGGGCAACTGAAGGGAGAAGCGGGAAACGGCGTGAACGTGTGGCGCGGCATCCCGTTCGCTGCCCCGCCGCTCGGAGAGCTGCGCTTCCGGGCACCGCAGCCGCCGGAGTCCTGGAGCGGCGTACGGGAGGCCGTCAAGTTCGGACCGGTCAGCCTGCAGCCGGTCAGCACCAGCGGGACGCGGTTCGGTGGGACCACCCCGGTCTACGATGAAGATTGTCTATATCTGAATGTCTGGTCCCCGGCGGTAGCGGAGGCGACCGGGGCGCTGCCGGTGATGGTGTGGATTCACGGCGGCACCTTCGTTACCGGCGCAGGCAGCCAGCCGATGTTCGAGGGCAGCAAACTGGCTGTCTCCGGGAATGTCGTGGTGGTTACTGTGAATTACCGGCTGGGTCCGCTCGGGTTCCTGCATCTGTCTCCGCTGGGCGGAGGGCTGGGCAGTAACCTGGGGCTCCTGGATCAGATTGCTGCCCTGGAATGGGTGCAGCAGAATATCGCTGCATTCGGCGGTGATCCGGCGCGCGTCACGGTCTTCGGTGAATCGGCAGGAAGCATGAGCATTGCCGCGCTGCTGGCGATGCCTGCGGCGAAGGGACTGTTCGCCCGGGCTATTATGGAGAGCGGGGCGGCGCAGACGCTGAACGGGGAGCAGGGCGGGCAGATTGCCGCCGCATTGCTAGCCGAGCTGGGCCTTCAGCCCGGCAGCGGTACACAGCTGTTGCATAAGCTCCCGGCCGGAGAGATTATGGAAGCCGCAGGCCGGATGGCGTACAAGCTGTCCGGAGACTCGATGAATATGTTCTTCCAGCCGGTCGTTGAGCCGGGAACCCTGCCGGTTGAGCCGGTACAGGCCATTGCGGCTGGAGCCGCCAGCGGCATTCCTGTGCTGATCGGAACGAATCTGCATGAAGGCAATCTGTTCTTCCGCGAGGGGCAGAAGGCCGATAATTTCGAGCAATCGCTCAAAGCGCTGGAGCAGCTGATGGGAGTGGACGACCTCTCCGAGCTGACCTCGGATTACAGCCATACCTGGGAAGGACAGGCGGAGGTGCTGACCGACCTGTTCTTCTGGGCCAGCTCGATTTCGTTCGCGGAGAAGCAGCAGGGACATGCCCCCGTCTGGATGTACCGCTTCGACTGGACGGTGCCCGGGCATCCGCTGCTGGAGAAGGCCATTCACGGGGCGGAGATTCTGTATGTCTTCAACAACCTCCCGCTGCTGAAGCAGTACGGCCTGAACGTGACGCCGGAGATGGAGGCAGTGGCCGAGGCAATGCAGACCGCCTGGACAGCCTTCGCCCATGGTGGAGATCCGGCAGCGCCGGGACTGGACTGGCCGCAGTACACACCGCAGACGCGGGCAACCATGATATTTGACCAATCCTCGGGCGTGGTGAATGACCCGGACGGGGAGAAGCGCAGACGGATTTTTGAGTATTATACGGGATAAGTTTACAAATGCAGCCCTCGCCGGAGGAATACCTCCGGGAGGGCTGCTGCCTGTGTGGGGGCCGGAATGTAAGTGGAAATCCGGACACAATGGGCAGGCGCGGGGCGCGTGGACCAAATGTAATCGAAAAACCGATTACAAAGGGCAAGCGCGGGGTGCGTGGACCAAATGTAATCGAAAAACCGATTACAATGGGCAGGCGCGGGGTGCGTGAGCCAAATGTAATCGAAAAACCGATTACAATGGGCAGGCGCGGGGTGCGTGGACCAAATGTAATCGAAAAACCGATTACAATGGGCAGGCGCGGGGCGTGTGGACCAAATGTAATCGAAAAACCGATTACAATGGGCAGGCGCGGGGCGTGTGAGCCAAATGTAATCGAAAAACCGATTACAATGGGCAGGCGCGGGGCGTGTGGACCAAATGTAATCGAAAAACCGATTACAATGGGCAGGCGCGGGGCGTGTGGACCAAATGTAATCGAAAAACCGATTACAATGGGCAGGCGCGGGGCGAGTGGACCAAATGTAATCGAAAAACCGATTACAATGGGCAGGCGCGAGGCGTGTGGACCAAATGTAATCGAAAAACCGATTACAATGGGCAGGCGCGAGGCGTGTGGACCAAATGTAATCGAAAAACCGATTACAATGGGTGAGCGCAGCGGCGTGCGGCCGGATGTATGCGGAAAACCGAATACAATGGGCAAGCGCAGGCACCAGCATCCTCTTACCCCATTAGGATGCTGGTGTTCTGCTTATTTTACCGGAGTATATCCGGTCTTCTCAACCAGCTCCTGGCCCTCGGCAGACAGAATCCAGTCCAGGAACGGTTCAATGTTCGGGTTGGTGCTGCCGGCCGTTACAGCATAGAATTCCACGGCGAGCGGGTATTCGCCGCTGCGGATGGTCTCCTTGGAGGGCGGCACCTGATCGATAGCCAGCAGCTTGATCTCATCGCTGGCATTCATCTGTGAGGCGTAGAACAGAAAGCTGAAGCCGAGCGCGTTATTGAAGTTGCGGTAGCTGGCGGTGAGGCTGATAATCCCGCTCATCACATCCGCGACATTCTCCTTCGGGGGAGCCATCAGCTGGCGGTCCTCCATGATTTTTTGCAGCTTGGTCTGGCTGCCGCTGTTCTCTGCACGCTGAAAAGCACGGATAGACGCCTTCTTGCCGCCAACCTCCTTCCAGTTCGTGACGGTGCCGGAATAGATATCCTTAATCTGCTCTACCGTTAAGCTGTCCACCGGATTGCGCTTGTTGACGAAGAAGACGAACGCTTCGCGCCCGATCGGGGTGAGCTTCAGTTCACGACCTGCCAGCTTCGCCTCCTTCGTCTGGGCCAGCGAAGGGGCGGCGGCAAAGATAATATCAGCATTCCCGGCGATCAGACGCTTGTAAGCCTCGGAGGTGCTGGTGCACAGGACGAGATCATTTCCGGTCAGCTCAATGCTGGAATTGTAGGTATCCTGCGGATACACGGCCTGGGCAAAAGCGGAATACAGCGGATACAGCGCAGTTGCGCCATCCAGACGGGGCAATTGCTCTGTAAGCTGATAGGATGCCTTGTGATCCAGAGAAGCAGCTTTGCTATTCGCCTCAAAGGGGGCATACTCAAACAGGTCGACCTCCGGCTCCCTCACTTCCGCAAGGCTGTTCACATACGCTTGTCTGATCTCATGGCCTGCGGCTGCCAGCACACAGATTCCGGCAAAAGCAGCCAGGAGCATCCGGCGTAGCTTCCTGCTGAACAAGCCGAAGATGCTGAGTATGGAGAATACAGCCAGCCCTGATGCAACGACCAGGACAAGTGGGCCATAGAACAGCATCCCTCCGGTAAAAGAGACAATAAAGTAAGTAATAAAGCCGCTAATGGCAATGCCGGCCAGAGCAAAGATGGAATACAGCAGATTGGTCGGAAAGCTTCTTTTCATGATGACCTCCAAAAAAATCTCTATAATGGGTATGATTAATGCTCATACTATAGTGTATCGCAAGCCGCCGTTTCTGCCAAACGAACCAGAACCTGGATGCGGCACGCAGATTTGGTTGGCAGAATGATTGTTTTGATGATTATTGAATGAAATATAATGATTATTTTCATAAAAAGCTGGACGAAATGAAGAATCAGAGGTATTCTGGGATTGTGAAAATAATAACAGAATACAAGATTCTCGGGGTAAGGTGAAATTCCTGACCGGCGGTGATGTTCGTGAGAACTAAGCCCGCGACTCGTTACTCTATCACAAGAGGAAGCGACTGATCTGGTGACAATCCAGAGCCGACGGTAAAGTCCGGATGGGAGAGGATCATAAGATAAAGGCAGGCGGGTCTATTCCGTATGTCTTTATTGATAACGCCCCCGATGTTTGTCCTGTTCTCAGGACTCACGGGGGTTTTTGGTCTCTATCGAGGGTTTGTATCGACAAGGAGAATGAAAGATGAGTAATGTATCTGCTTCATCCCAAGGCGTGCGTACCGCACCGGTGCGCAGCGGATTCTGGCTGGTGGTTCTGGGGGCGGCCTTATGGGGAGTTGACCCGCTGTTCCGCATTATTCTGCTGAAATCCCTGACTTCGTCCCAGATTGTACTGCTTGAGCATGTTGTACTCTTCCTGGTTGCCGCTCCGGTAATGTGGCGCAATCGCGCTGAGCTGAAGGGTGTACGTCTGCGCCAGGCCGCAGCGCTGCTCGTGGTATCGTGGGGCGGCTCAGCCGTAGCGACCATTCTGTTCACCAAGGCCTTATCCAGCGGAGACTTCAATGCCGTGCTGCTGCTCCAGAAGCTTCAGCCCTTGTTCGCCATTGGTCTTGCCGCTGTTATTCTAAAAGAACGCCTGCCGCGCAATTTCGCACCGCTGCTTATTGTTGCGCTGGCCGGGACGTACCTGCTGACCTTCGGCTGGACGATTCCCTTCGGCCATGTGAACAGCTTCATGGGCGTAGGAAGCCTGATGGCGCTGGGCGCTGCTGCTTTGTGGGGCGGCTCTACAGTCATGGGCCGTTATCTGCTGGGCTCAATGAAATATGAGACAGTAACCTCACTGCGCTTCATTCTGGCGCTCCCGTTGCTGTTCGTAATTACAAGTATGGAAGGCGCCCCGTGGCAGATGAGCGGCGGAGTCAGCGGCTCGGCGGCAGTTGCCATTAACCTGCTGCTGCAGGCGCTGCTGCCCGGACTGCTCAGCATGCTGCTCTACTACAAGGGACTGAATACGACCAAGGCTTCGGTAGCAACCCTGGCCGAACTCAGCTTCCCGATGACCGGTATTCTGATTAACTGGGTGGTCTATCAGCAGCTTGTAACCCTGCCGCAGATTGTCGGCTTCGCGCTGATCTGGACGGCGCTGTTCTTCATCTCCAGTCAGCAGAGGGATCAGCTGCAGCCGGCCAAACAGAATTAACTTCATAGCGCTACAGTCTGAGGGGACATACCCCAGGAGCTGGCGTAACATAAAAAGAGGATGTTCCTACACGGCCGCGCCGTCCGGGAACATCCTCTTTGTTGTATAGGCAGACTCGGGGCAGGGTGCCGCCGCTGGAACGATTTTATTTCAGGTAAGGAGTGACCTGGATGCTTTTGTATCCAAGCTCCTTGATCTGCGCTGGTGCGATATACAGCCTGCTTGCTGAATTGAAGCTGTTCACAGGCGTAAGAACCGTGTGATTGCCTCCGTTAGTGATTTTATAGATATAAGCAGCGGAAGGGTCGCCGGTTGCGCTAATGTTCATGACTTCGATCTTCCAGCCGAGGGCCGCTGCAAGCGGCTTCACCGGTATCCACTCTTGTCCGCCCTTAGTGAATATGGTGGATACATCCACACTTTTTCCGTCCAGATTCAGGTTGTGTTCATAGGCTAAGGTGATCGGCATCTCCGTGACAGGCAGCTCTTTCAGCAGCATCTCCTTAGGGAATGTGACTTCCGGTCTTGAAGATGGAGCAGCAGGGAACAAGGCTTCAAGCTCGCGGGCATCCTTGACCAGCCGTGACGATCCGTCCTTCAGATTATAGATCCATGGGAGGCGTTTGGGCTCGTTTTTGACATATTGCAGCAGTCCCTTCGATAAGTTCCAGTTGTTCAAGGTCCCCCTCAGCAGCTCCTGCCGCTTCCCGGTGGACGGATCGTACGTACTGATCACATTCTGCCTGGCAGCCTCATTATATCCACTTTCGAGCAGCGTATGCTGGTTGATCCACCGGGCATTGTAGTACCGCTGAGTAGCATAATAGACAGAGACCTTGCCTGTCGCCGTATTTTTCAAATACTGATCACCGAATTTCGCGATATAGCCGTCCGGCTGCCGTTCATAACGGGAACGCTCCAGAACACCCCAGCGGCCATCAGGAGAGAGGGCGTATTCGCTTTTGCGCATAATGGACTGGCTCTGCGTATCGTAGACATAGGCTTGCTCCGGATCATCCATCCCCGTCAATTGCAAGTTCCCGCTGTCACTCTTCCGGAAATGTGGAAAAGCCTCCGGCCATTTAATATATGTCCCATCCGGCTGCCGGGCAATGACAGCATTGATGAACCGGTTCCCGTCCAATTGACTCACCGAATACAGCTGGACGTTGCTGCTCTTGCTGGTATAGGAATCGTATACCTCGATCTTCTCGGCTGCATGTGCTGTGAGCGGTGCAGCGAATGCCAGAAGCATCGATGCAGAGAGAACCATCCGTAAGGAGTGGTGCAATGCTTGTCTCATATGAACTTCCATCCCTTCTGTGTAAATAACTGTAACTATAGACGGCCCTGAGGCAGGAAAAGTTTCGGTGGTCCTGCGTAAGTCACGATGAATTGCGGAGGAGAAGAGTAAAAATAAGCCTTTTTTCCCATACTACCCTTATTCTTACCGTAGGACCGCATCACACCTGAGCTTAAGGAGGCCCGCAGATGAACACTGATTCCCCGGCTACATGCATATATATCCAGCTTAAGAACCGGGTGACGGTGCCCAAGGGCAAGGGGGTGCTGCTGCGCGATGTCGCTTATCTGATCACTGATCCGCAGTGGCGGGAGCCGCTCTATACACTGCTTGTGCTTCAGCCGCAGGAGAGTGACGGCAATCTGATCCTGGTTGATCTGCTGACCGTCATTCCCCGGATTCAGGAAGTGTACCCCGATGCGGAGATTCAGCCGATTGGCGAAGGGCGCACCATTGTCCAGATTGAAGGTCCGTCTACGGCTGCTAAACCTTCTATAGCCCTGTTCGTGCTGGTCTGGCTGCTGCTGTTCTTCGGCTCGGCGCTGACGATTATGAATTTCCATGCCGATGTCAGCATGCTGGAGGTACAGATCCGGATTGTGGAGATGCTGACCGGCCGCAGGGACGAGCATCCTTATCTGTTTCAGATTGCCTATTCGCTGGGCATCGGGCTTGGGATGGTGATTTTTTTCAATCATTTGTTCAAAAAGAAATGGAATGAGGAGCCGACTCCCCTTGAGGTGGAAATGTTCCTGTATCAGAAGAATATCGATCAATATGTAATTAACGAGGAATACCGCAAAATGAAACGCCGCAGGGACGAAGCACCCGGCAGGCGGGAGGGGGGCGTATGACCGCACCGCTGTCGCTCGGACTTCATCTGCTGCTCGGGATTGCCGGGGGAATCGCAGTGGGCGGCGGGGTGATTGCGCTATTCGTAGTGCTGGATATCATCCCCCGGCTGGCGCAGCTCACCTCCTCCTATGACAAGGTTCACTGGTATGAGGGAGCGATGGTCGGCGGTTCCCTATTGGGAACGGTAAGCGACTTCTGGAACTGGAAAATGGCGGCCGGCCCGCTGATCGAGCTGGGGGTCGGCCTGTTCAATGGCATATTCATCGGCATGCTGGCGGCGGCTCTGACCGAGGTGCTGAATGTCCTGCCGATCCTGGCCAAACGTCTGCATATGACCCATCTGCTGCTTGGTCTCTTAATGGCGATGGTATGCGGCAAGGTGGCAGGCTCGTTGTTCGACTGGTTTGTCTATCAACAGTAAAGGGGGCTAGGGAGTGAGGTATATTCACAGCGGTGATCAGATAGAGACGGATCAAAAGAAGGACCGTTCTGCGCAGCAGAAATCGCCGGAGAAAAAGGCGCCGGAGCAAGCAGAGCAACCGGCTGCGTCCCAGAGCGGCAAGGGTCAGGAGCTGGAGGCGTCTGCGGAGCTGGGCGCGGTGACGGGGCAGAAGCCGCCGGAGCAGGAAGATCAACCGGCTGCATCCCAGAGCGACATAGGACAGGAGCTGGAGGCGTCAGCGGAGCTGGGCGCGGTGACGCGCCCGATTGAAGGCGGGCAGGAGAGCCCGTCGGGCCTGGATGCTGCTCCGTCAGATAGTGGCGGGGATACTGGTGGCGGCAAGAACGCAGTAACTGGAGAAGGTGAGGATAGCGGCGGTAAGAACGCAGCAACTGGAGAAGGTGAGGATAGCAGCGGTAAGAACGCTGCATCTGGAGATGGCGGGGCTGTCGGTGGGAAAGATGCTGCGGCTACAGATGATGAGGACAGTCCCGGGGATGATCCCGCATCCGAGAACGGAGACAGTCAGGAATCGTCCGGCGGAGGAATCAAAGGGTTCTTCAGCAGTCTGTTCGGCGACGATGCCGGGCCGGAGGAAGCATCTGCGGAATCCGGTACGGGAGACCAGGCAGCAGACGATTCGCAGCAGGGAATACAAGGTGCAGAAGACTCTGCCACCGCCGGTTTTGCAGGCCCGGAATCAGCAGATTCCGAAGGTGCGGGTGCACCCGAGCAGACCGGAGCTGCACAGGCAGGGACAGATCATTCAGGAACGGATCATTCAGCTGCGGATTCCGGCGCGGGACAGGGAGCCCATGAAGACGGCAGAGGCCAGTCACAGGATATGGAAACCTCGGACGAGTTGGGGGCTCAGACGCAGGATAAGAGCCATAAAGGCTTTTTTGCCAGATTATTTGGAGATGATGAAGAGCCTGAGGATCAGGAGGACGGTCAGGAAGCTGGTCAGTCCCAGCAGCCGAAGCAGTCTGCCCCTAAGAAGGCCAAAGCCGGTCAGGGAGCGGATTCTGCAAGCAAGCCTGAGGACCCTATGCAGCAAAAAAGGGACAATGAACGCTCTGACTCCCTGGAGCAGTCGATTACGTATTGGCAAGGCAACGACAAGATCCCGCAATCCCTGGCGGATGCGAAGAATACACTGACCGAGGTACTTGGGTTGGGCTCCTCCTTCGATATTGTGTTCAGGGAAATGTCCTTCGGCGGGAAAAGGGCGGCGCTGCTCTGCATCAGCGGCTTCGCCAAGGATACGATTATCGATGAAATTCTGAAGCGCCTGACGTATCTGACCCCCGAAAATGTATCGACAGATGTACTCGCCAGCTTCATGAGTGAATATATTCCCCATGTCCAGGTGGAGAAAGGCGAGCTGTTCAGCGAGAGCATCAACAAAGTGTTAGCCGGCATGAGCGCGTTCTTCATTGAAGGGGAATCGCAGGTTATCATCATGGATACCCGTTCGTATCCTTCCCGCAGCCCGGATGAGCCGTCGATTGAGCGGGTGGTCCGCGGATCGCGGGACGGCTTCACAGAGACGCTGCTAAGCAATGTGGCTCTGGTTAGAAGACGTATCCGCGACCCTGGGCTGAAGCTGGAGATGCATCAGATTGGACGGCGGACCCGGACAGATGTCTGCTTAGCTTACATCGATGATATCGTGGATAAGACCCAGGTGCAGGCCGTTACGGACAAGCTGAAAAGCGTCAATCTCGACGGCATTCCCCTGGCAGACAAGCAGCTGGAGGAAGCGATTGTCGGCGGCGGCTGGAACCCCTATCCGCTGGTCCGTTATTCGGAACGGCCGGATATTGTCGCTTCCCATCTGCTGGAGGGCCGGGTGGTTGTGTTTGTCGATACTTCTCCGAGTGTCATGGTGCTGCCGACGACGTTTTTTGATCTTTGCCAGCATGCGGAAGAGAACCGCCAGACGCCTTTTATGGGAACCTATCTCCGCTGGGTCCGCTTCATCGGGATCTTTGCATCGATGTTCCTGCTTCCGCTGTGGATGCTGATGGTTCTCCATCCGGAGCTGAAGCCCGGCATGCTTGATTTCATCGGTCCGCAAAAATCAGCCAATCTCCCGCTCATTGCCCAGTTCCTGATCGTTGAGCTGGGGGTAGACCTGCTGCGGATGGCTGCAGTGCATACACCGACGCCGCTCGGCTCCGCGATGGGGCTGATCGCTGCCATTCTGGTGGGTGATATCGCCGTACAGACCGGGCTGTTTGTCAATGAAGTGGTGCTCTATATGGCGGTGGCCTCTATCGGGATGTTTGCAACGCCGAGCTACGAGCTGGGGCTGGCCAACCGGATTGTCCGGCTTGCGCTGCTGCTGGCGGTGGCTGCTTACGGCATCCCCGGCTTCATGATCGGGACGACGCTGCTGGTGGTGCTGCTGACCACGCACCGTTCGTATAACTCTCCTTACATGTGGCCGTTTATACCATTTAATGCAAAAGCCATGGCGGAGATCCTCCTGCGTCAGCCGGTGCTCAGCTCCAAAACAAGGCCATCCTTCAACAAAACAAGAGATAGCACCCGGATGCCTGAGCATAAGGATGCCCCGCGCAAGTCGTAGGAAAATACAAATCAACTGCAAAAAAGTCCATTCAATGGTGTTCCCTCTGTCTGTTATACTGAATATACTGAACAGCCCCGCAATAAGCCGGATCTGTATTCTGAGCATCTGTTTCAGGAACGCATCGGGGCCCCAAATCATATACTAGACAGGGTGGAACGGATGATTCCACAGAAATTGGAGGACTGCGCAATGTTTTTACACGGGACGAGCCGAATCAATGATGCAGGGCATTTGGAGATCGGCGGATGTGATGTAACTGAATTGAAGGCGGAGTATGGGACACCGCTATATATAGTGGACGAGCAATTGGTCCGCCGCCGCTGCCGCGAGTATATGGAGGCGTTCACAGCTTCCGGCCTCGGGTTCCAGGTGGCTTATGCCAGCAAGGCGTTCTCGACAATGGCGATGTGCCGGCTTGCGGATGAGGAAGGTCTGTCGCTGGATGTGGTCTCCGATGGAGAGCTGTATACTGCGCTGCAAGCCGGTTTCCCGGCGGAACGCATTCATTTCCACGGCAATAATAAGACACCGGATGAGATTGAGATGGCGATCGATGCAGGGATTGGCTGCTTTGTCGCCGATAATCTGGTGGAGCTCCGTCTGCTTCAGTCCATTGCCGCCCGCAGAGAAGTGACTGTTAATATTCTGCTGCGCGTTACGCCTGGAGTGGAGGCCCATGCCCATCATGCCTACGCATCGACAGGACAGACCGACTCCAAATTCGGCTTCGATATCGGCAACGGCTCGGCCCGTGAAGCGGTCAGCCTGGCTGACAGCCTGGCTAATCTGAACCTGCTCGGCGTGCATTCGCATATCGGGTCGCAGATTTTTGAGACCGAGGGCTTCCAGCTTGCCGTTGAACGTATTGCCGAGTTCACCCGTACCGTCAAGGAAGAGCTGGGAATCTCCTTCCCTGTAGTCAACCTGGGTGGAGGCTTTGGAATCCGTTATGTGGACGGCGACACGCCGCTGCAGGTGTCCGAATATGTCGCTGCCATCACAGATGCAGTGAAGACCCACTTCGCCGGCATTAACGATTCGCTGCCGCAGATCTGGGTAGAGCCGGGCCGCAGTATCGTAGGGGATGCCGGAACGACTCTGTACACGGTTGGAACCAGCAAGGAAATTCCGGGAGTGCGCAAATATGTAGCTGTTGACGGCGGCATGACCGATAATCCGCGTCCGGCTCTGTATGAATCCAAGTACGAAGCGCTGCTGGCAAGCCGTGCGACTGAGCCTAACGTGGAGAAGGTATCCATCGCCGGCAAATGCTGCGAGAGCGGCGATATGCTGATCTGGGACGTTGAGCTGCCTAAGGTGGAGAGCGGTGATTTGCTGGCTGTGGCCTGCACAGGTGCCTACAATTACTCCATGGCCAGCAACTACAACCGTATCCGCCGTCCGGCGGTGGTGTTCGTGCAGAACGGGCAGAGCGATCTGGTTGTACGCCGCGAATCCCATCAGGACATTGTTGCCAATGATATTGTGCCTGCACGGATTGCCAAACAAGCCGTTACGAAATAAGAAGACTATAGGGTTGTGCTATAGCGGCAGGCGGGAAGACATCCCGCTTGCTTTGCTTTGTGCTCCGTTTCATAGTAAACTAATAAACGTGTTCTACATTTGTCATTTCGAAAGGGGTCATTTACATATGGCTAAGCAAGCGAAAATTACACTCGAAAACGGCGGCGTTGTGCTGATCGACTTGTTCGATCAGGATGCGCCTAATACAGTAGCAAACTTTGAGAAGCTGGCAAAAGACGGCTTCTACAACGGATTGTTGTTCCACCGCGTGATTCCAGGCTTCGTAGCACAAGGCGGCTGCCCGAACGGAACAGGCACCGGCGGTCCTGGCTACACCATCAACTGCGAGATCAACCCGAACAAGCACGAGCGCGGCTCCCTGGCTATGGCCCATGCCGGCAAGAACACAGGCGGAAGCCAGTTCTATATCGCTTACGCTCCACAGCCGCACCTTGACGGAGTACACACAGTATTCGGTAAAGTGGTTGAAGGCATGGATCTGGTTGACGCTTTCAAAGGCCGCGACAAGATGACGACCGTTGAAATTGTAGAAGCTTAATACTAGCATTCTGTAGACGCTATAGGGGGAGGTTCTTCTCTTCCACAGGCATCGCCGAAGCACCCGGCTGGGTAATCCAGCCGGGTGCTTTTTGCCGTACGGAGAATTGTATGAATATTAGTTGGATTTCTTCCACTTGCTCAGGAGCTGAGGAAGGCTTGTCAGGAAACAGTTGGAAAAAAAGCACTTAAAATGCTGCAAATCGAACAGAGTGGAGTGAATACACAAAATTAAATGACGTTTATCCAATTAATTTCCTCGAAAGCTCCAAATCATCCGAAACAAGATACGTTATTCCAACTAATATGCCCCTGAATCCGCAGAAAGTGGGCGCGAGGCAGGAATGAGGAGCACAAGTGCCCCTGAATCCGCAGAAAGTGGGCGCGAGGCAGGAATGAGGAGCACAAGTGCCCCTGAATTCGCAGAAAGTGGGCGCGAGGCAGGAATGAGGAGCACAAGTGCCCCTGAATCCGCCGAAAGTCGGCACGAGGCAGGAATGAGGAGCACAAGTGCCCCTGAATCCGCCGAAAGTCGGCACGAGGCAGGAATGAGGAGCACAAGTGCCCCTGAATCCGCCGAAAGTCGGCGCGAGGCGGGAATGAGGAGCACAAGTGCCCCTGAATTCATCCCCTCCGTTTACCGGCCAAGTTTCCGGCTGGCTGCGGCACGGCGGGCGGTGTACAGCTCCGGCAGCTTGAAGAAAATCAGGAACATCAGGAGGAAGATGACGAAGGCGAAGGCTTCTTCAACCAGCAGATAGTAAGGATAAGGGCCGAAATAGTCCAGTACCGAGAACGTGCTGGGCTTGTGCATCAGGAACATATAGTTGGAGTCCAGCAGCACATTGGCGGCGTACACGCATGCTGCGACAAGATTCAGGCAGAGCATGGTGAAGAACAGCGAGCGCCAGGTGGGCTTATATCCTTCGACCCAGGTCATGTACAGAGATGCAAGTATGATCGACCCGTGGGCGATGAAGAACAGCAGGAAGCGGAAATGCGGAAACGGATAGACCAGATTAGGGGTAAGCAGGGCAATGAATGCACCGCCGATTCCGGCAAAATATAGAAAGCTGAACAGCAGTCTGCTGCGCGTGAGCAGCAACACGACCGACAGGAGCAGGGTAATTCCGCATAGTTCCAGCGGCAGGGAGGAGCTTCGGCTCCAGCTGTCATGGGACAGATACCAGACATGCAGGCCTCCCTCAGAAGCAGCCAGCAGCAGGATCAGCAGCAGGCGTACGCCTAATCGCAGGCCGGACCGGCTGCGGAGGGCGAAGCGGGCCCCAAAGAGCGCCAGGCAGCATAGAGCAATAATAGCCAGGGCAACGAGATGGGAGACGGAGAGCATGACGAAATCACTGTCACGGGCACGGTCCCAGAATAAAGTACGGTTCACTTGAAATCTCTCCTTGAGTCCTGAAGTAAGAGTTGCATAATAATTTCTTTAATTTTAACCATTTCTGATTCTAAAGTTCTACTCTTAGGTGATATAAGTATATATCGTCTGTAGTGGGCAGAAAAGTCAGGTTTACTAGTTTATTTACATAAGATGGACTCTTAGCCCGTATACATAACGAAGCTTCAGGTGGAGTGTGTCCTTACCGGTGCGTTCAGCAGCCATCTTTTTAGCAGGTATGCTTCAAATCATTCAATCGAAAGAACGGGGGCTTATGGGAAATGGTGAAAAAAAGAACAAGCCTGGCAGTAGTCCTGGTCATGTTATTTGTGCAATTGGTCTCAGGGCTGGGCTTCACCCGGCAGGCGACAGCGGCGGCCATTGAACAGGACCGGGACATTATTACGAGCGTATCCATGGCGGTATATGGTCCGGATGGACAGACGGTGACAGGCAGTGTGTATGATGTGGATTCCACCGTGAGGCTGGACTATACCTGGTCGCTTCCTAACGGTCACGGCTATAGCCAGGGAGACACTTTTGCTTTCCAGCTTCCCGAGCAGTTCCAGCTCTTCAATGACATTCAGGGCGGACTGGAATCGGACGATGGGACGGTAGGCACATTCACAGTCAGCCAGGCTACCCATCAGGTAGTGATGACGTTCAATGATTACATCGAGAGTCATGCCAATGTGCAGGGGACCTTACGTATTAATACCCAATTTGATAAAAAAGTGATCAGCGGCAGCACCGTCCAGCAGATTCTGTTCCCGGTGAACGGCGGAGTCCAAACGGTTACGGTATCGTTCAAGCCCACTGTAGGCTCGACGATTACCAAGAAGGGAATCTCCAGCGGCTTCAACGCGGATCATATTGACTGGACCGTCGATGTGAACAAAAGACTGGAGCCGGTAAGCGGCGCTGCTGTGACCGACCCGATTCCTGCCGGGCTGGCACTGGACAGCACGGTTACACTTGCCGTCTACCAGCTGAATGTTCAGCTTGACGGCACAGTTACGCAAGGCCAGCTGGTAGACAGCAGCAAATATACTGCCGGTGTCTCCGGCGGGACGCTGAAGCTTCAGTTCACGGACCCTGTGATTACAGGGGCATACCGTATCGCTTATACCACGCAGGTAGTGAGTGATAACTTGTCCAGCTTCACCAACCAGGCAACCTTCACAGGGGACGGCCGTGATCCGGTAAGCGCATCGGATACAGTAGTCATTGAACGGGGCGGCAGCCTTAACAAAAAAGTCGTCCGTTATGACTGGGGCACTCAGACCATTAACTGGGCTATCGAATACAACTACAATAACCGGACGATCTCCCCGGAGAACGCGGTGTTGACGGATGTGTTCAACAGCTCCCAGGTGCTCCTGGAGAACTCGGTGCGGATCTATCCGGTTACGCTGAATGCAGCCGGAGAAGCTGCTAAGGGCACGGCTCTGAATGCAGGCAGTGATTACACAGTAACACCAGTTAGCGGCGAATCCGGCAACGGATTCAGACTGGAGTTCAAGAATACGGTGAAATCGGCTTACCTGATCGAATATACGACCAAAACCGCAGACCGTGTGTTTGGCGATACGAAGATTACCAACACTGTCTCTGACAGTACCTATAGCAGCAACGCTACTCAACTGATCCGGCCTATTATTATCTATAAGAATCTGTCCGGGGTGGATTACCACAAACACACGACAGACTGGAAAATCACGTTCAACGGTGACAATTATCCAATGAACGAAGTAGTGGTTACCGACAGCTTCCCGCAGGGAGGACAGAAGTACATCTCAGGTTCACTGGTGGTCCGTACTCTTTCCGGCACAGTGATCCCTCCATCGGCTTATACCCTGATTGTGAATTCACCGGCACAGCCTAATAAAGGCTTCCAGGTGAAGTTCAACGCACCGGTTACAGGTACTTATACTATTAGTTATCAGACGGAATTCAGCAATGACTGGCTTACCGGCAATACGAATGATTTC
This sequence comes from Paenibacillus sp. FSL M7-0896, assembly GCF_037975415.1. Classification (NCBI taxonomy): domain Bacteria; kingdom Bacillati; phylum Bacillota; class Bacilli; order Caryophanales; family Paenibacillaceae; genus Paenibacillus; species Paenibacillus sp. FSL M7-0896. The sequence continues at coordinate 4,522,192 of NZ_CP150250.1, read as the reverse complement.
ATCAACGTGGCCCGGATTGACTGGAAGGACAGCCAGAACAAGCCACAGTGGACTGAAGCCAGCGGGAAGTTCATTCCTAATTCCGAGGTGAAGAACAACGGGTTCAAGTCAGGAACGTATGACGCTTCTGCCAAAGAGCTGACCTGGACCGTAGGCGTTAATTACAACAGCAAATCCATTGCCGATCCTGTAGTAACGGATATACTGGGTGATGGTCAGTCCCTTGTACCTGGCTCACTTAAGGTATACAAGATGAATATTGCCAAGGATGGAACGCATAGTCCTGGCGCTGAGGTGGACGGTACTGAGTTCAGCTATAGCGTGGGAAGCCTCAATGAGCTGAGAATTGATTTTGACAAAGCCATTAATTCGCCTTATTATATCGTGTTCAAGACCAGTCTGGCCGGACAGCTAATTGGAACCAAGGTAGCCAATACAGCGAACCTGCTGGATGGCACGAAGAAGGTATCGAAGGATCTGAAGGCTACGGTAGATATCCCGCACGGGGATGAATATGTGTTCAAGGACGGCGCGCAGAACGGAGATAAGCTGAACTGGACCATTGCGATCAACCGCACCCAGTCCCATGTAAAAGATGCCGTGATTACCGATGTGCCAAGCACGAATCAGATCCTGCTGCCGGACAGCTTCCAGCTCTACCGTACGGTTACGGCCGTGAACGGAGAGGTCACGAAGAGCGGCCCTCCGCTGGTGAAGGATACCGATTACAGCTTGACGATCAGCGCAGATGCACAGGGCAGACAATCCTTCGTCTTAAGCTTCCCTGGTGACATCCATTCCGCTTATGTGCTGGAATATCAGTCGCTGATCGTTGCGAACACTGGCGATAAGCTGGTTAACTCTGTGAGCTTCAGCGGCAATAACGTCAAGCTTATCACCAAGGAGACGACCAAGGAGATTATCGTAGGAGTGTCCAGCGGTTCAGGAACAGGCAGCGGCGTCAGAGGGACGCTTAATGTCTTCAAGCTGGAAGCAGGCAATGTTGCAAAACCGCTGGCCGGAGCTACCTATGAGCTATACCGTCTGAACGGAAGTGACCGGGTGCTGGTGAATACCCGCACCACTGATGCAGCAGGCATCGCGGCGTTCAACAATCTGTGGCTGGGCAGTTATGTCCTGATTGAAACAATAGCACCGCAGGGCTATGTGCTTGATTCCACCGAGCATCCGGTGACAATCGGCTCATCGGCCGTGCTGAATCTTACCTTGTATAATAAGCTGGCGGAGCAGCCAACGCCGACGGTGACACCCACGCCGACGGTGACACCCACGCCGACTGTGACTCCTGTGCCGACTGAGACACCTGTAGAGACTACAGTTCCGACTACAGTTCCATCGCCGGTGCCTACAGATTCTACGGGGCCAGAGGCTACACCTGTTCCGACATCACCTACTGGAGGTCCGGTATTTACTCCGGTTCCCACACCTGCCGGTACATTCGAACCGGGAGTCATTATCGATGATCCGCAGATTCCTGCAGGACCAGGCTTGCCGGGAACTCCGCAGCCCTCGGCTCCGGCAGCAACTGTGACTCCGGGACCGGTAGCACCTGAAGTGGTGACGCCAATCGACGATAATATCCCGCTGGGCAATCCGGAAGTAGATGTTGAAGACGATCCGGTTCCGCAAGGGACGGTCTCGGGTACAAACGACGGCAGCGGCAGACTGCCGCAGACCGGCGAGAGCAGCCCGCTGCCGATCTACCTGACGGGTGCAGGCCTGATTCTGGGCGGCTTCATCCTCAGCCGGGTATTCCGCAGAACACGCAAGCAGGACTAGGCAGAATTAGAGCAGCAGGATAGGGTTCCTAAAGCTTAACATGTAAAAAAGGAGCGATTCTCCGTTATTGGAGACTCGCTCCTTTGCGTTTTTTAGAAAATTAGGTACTTCGCATCCCGCTTAAACAGTGGAGCGGACGGACCGATTGTGTAAAAGCGATAGCGGTCGCCTTGGTCTCCGGATTTTCACCGCTCAGGGGAATAAAAAAAATCTGGAGACCACAGCGATTGGAACAACGGTCCGTTTGCGGAGCGTCCATCCAAGTGCACACGTTAATCCTACTCCACTTATACATTTTTCAACTTGCAGGTTGCTATAAATGCTATAATAATTTCAAATTCAAAGTTTCGGAGGGATGGTTCGTCATGTGGAAGGAATTCAAAAGCTTCGCCATGAAAGGGAATGTACTTGATCTGGCGGTGGCCGTAATCATTGGAGCGGCATTCGGCAAAATTGTTACCTCGCTGGTGGGAGACATCATTATGCCGCTTATCGGTCTGATCAGCGGAGGGATTGATCTGAAGGAACTTAGCTTTGGCATTGGTGAAGCGGAAGTGAAGTACGGCCTGTTCCTCCAGACCGTAGTCGATTTCTTCATTATTTCCTTCTCCATCTTCATGGTGGTGAAGCTGAGCAGCCGGTTCAGACGTAAGGAGACCGTCAAGGTTGAGGTTGTGGAGACACCTGCCCCGACACCGGATGTGGTCCTGCTGACGGAAATCCGCGATCTGCTGAGAGCGGACAAGCAGCGTGAGACGGGTGTATAAGGGAATTAAGTTACATAAATATAGTAAATTTCCGAAGCACACTTGCATTTCCCGCAGTGAAGTGATAATTTTGTTGTAGGCGTAACTTGGTATTGAACTGAATAGATCAATCCTTCAGGGCAGGGTGTGATTCCCTACCGGCGGTGATGTTGACGGATCTGGCTGAATATAGCTGGTTCCGGTGCTTAGTCCGCTACCCGCTTCGTATGATATAGATACGGACGGTGGACCCGGTGTAATTCCGGGACCGACAGTATAGTCTGGATGGAAGAAGGAGAGATTCACGCGCCGCGCTTGCAACAGGCGGCCGAGCAGCAGTGTTTTCGGAACTTATGTGCGAACTTTCACAATGCCGGAGGTCCGGCGTTTATTTACGCATATTTTCTTTGCTGCGATCACCTCTCGTATATCCCGTCTTGAACTCCTCCTGGAGATTGAGACGGGTTTTTCTGTTTATAGTTTGGTACACATAAAGACTACAGCCTTGGGATAGGAGGCAAGACATGGATAAGATGAACGATGAGTTTTACATGTCCCTTGCGCTGGATATGGCGGAGCGGGCACAGGGCCAGACGGGAATTAATCCTGTGGTCGGCTGCGTAGTTGTGAAGGACGGCGCCATGATCGGGATTGGAACCCATCTGCAGCGCGGAACCGGACACGCCGAGGTGCATGCGCTCAATATGGCAGCCGGTAAAGCGCAAGGGAGTACAGCCTATGTTACGTTGGAGCCTTGCAGTCATTACGGCATTACGCCTCCTTGCAGCCAGCGTCTGATCGATGAAGGCGTGGCCAGGGTGGTTGTCGCCTGTGAGGATCCCAACCCTCAGGTGGCAGGCCGGGGAATTGCGATGCTGCGCGAGCAAGGGATTGATGTTGAAGTAGGTCTGCTGCGGGGCCGGGCGCTGCGGCTGAACGAGAAGTTCATCAAGTATATTTTGACGAAGCAGCCGTTCGTAACCTTGAAGAGCGCCAGCACACTGGACGGCAAAATCGCCACACGGACCGGAGACAGCAAGTGGATCTCGAATGCAGAGGCACGGGAGATCGTACATACCCTGCGTCATCGCCATCAGGGGATTATGGTCGGGGTGAATACGGTTATTGCCGATAACCCTTCGCTGACGACAAGACTGAATGTACCCGGACGGAATCCGGTGCGGATTATCATTGACTCCTCGCTGCGCCTTCCGCTGGACAGCGCTGTGGTCAAGGACGGACTCGCGCCTACGGTGGTTGTGACGACAGAGGCAGCCGATCCTGACCGCAGAGCAGCGCTGCTGGCTGCAGGGTTAGAGGTGATTGCTGCGGGCAGCGGTCCGCGTGTGGATCTGCAGGCGGCTATGGCTGCGCTCGGTGCAATGGAGATTGGGTCCATTCTGCTGGAAGGCGGCGGAACGCTGAATGGGGCGATGCTTGCAGAGGGACTGGTTGACCGGGTGGTCCTCTTCTTCGCTCCGAAGATTGTCGGCGGCGGCGCGCAAGCAGCGGGTACCTTCGACTTCGGGGGTGTGGAGCTGATGCGTGATGCCATCCAGCTTGAAGGATTGGAAGTGGAAGTGCTCGGGGATAATGTGTGTATCAGCGGCACCCCGGTTCCTCAGCAGTAACCGAATATTCAGGAAGGAGGGATGGTATGTTTACCGGCTTAATTGAAGAGGTGGGAGTTCTGCGCAGCGTCACCAGCGGCGGGGAGATGATGGTGCTGAATATCGGCGCCTCGCTTATCATGGGAGATCTCAAGATCGGCGACAGTGTGGCGGTCAATGGAGTCTGTCTCACGGCAACCTCACTCGGCGACCATCATTTCACCGTTGACGTCATGCCCGAGACGTACCGCAACAGTACACTCAAGGAGCTGCGCACCGGGTCCAAAATGAATCTGGAACGTGCCATGGCTGCAGGCGGACGCTTCGGAGGGCATATTGTCCAGGGGCATGTGGATGGAACCGCTGAGATCCGCAGCGTCAGGCGCGATCAGAATGCAGTGGTGTTCGAGATTGTCCCGGACCGCAAATCCCTGTTCAAATTCATCATTCCCAAAGGCTCCATTACGATAGACGGCATCAGCCTTACGGTTGTGCGGACGGAAGCCGCAACCTTCACCGTGTCGATCATCCCGCACACGCTGGGAGAGACGGTGCTGGCCCACAAGCGGGCGGGAGACCGGGTGAATATCGAATGTGATGTGCTCGGTAAATACGTGGACCATCTGCTCCATTACGGTTCGCGTGCGGGCAATGAAGATGATGGGGGAAGCTCGAAGATCAGCCATGATTTTTTGGCGGCCAACGGGTTCGTATAATCTATAGATCAGGCATACGGCAAGCCGTCAGGCAAGCGTATAGCCATTAGGAGGACGGTAATATGAGCCAGCAAGCTGATAAGGACAGTGTTCTAGACCCGATTGAAGATGCGATCTACGACTTAATGCGCGGTAAGGTCGTTATCGTTGTAGATGATGAAGACCGTGAGAATGAAGGAGACTTCGTCGCTCTGGCGGAACGGGCTACCCCGGAAGTGATTAACTTCATGATTACTGAAGGACGCGGCCTGGTTTGCGTACCGATTACGGCAGAGCGTGCAGAGGAGCTGGACCTGCATCCGATGGTGTCCCAGAATACCGATAATCATGGTACGGCGTTCACGGTATCTATTGACTACGCGGATACGACGACCGGCATCTCGGCCGGTGAACGCTCCCAGACGATTAAGGCCATGCTGGACCCGAAGGCGAAGCCGGCCGACTTCCGCAGACCGGGGCATATGTTCCCGCTGATCGCCAAAAAAGGCGGTGTCCTGCGGCGTTCCGGGCACACGGAGGCTGCTGTTGATCTGGCCCGCATGTGCGGGGCTTATCCGGCAGGTGTCATCTGTGAAGTGGTGAAGGTGGACGGTACGATGGCCCGCCTGCCTGACCTGATTGAGATCGCTAAGAAGCATGACCTTAAGCTGATCAGCATCAAGGACCTCATTCACTACCGTAACGAGAAGGAGCATCTGGTTACCCGTGAGGTAGCAGTGAATCTGCCGACGGATTTCGGTGATTTCCAGACCATTGCCTATACGAATGAGGTGGACGACAAGGAGCATGTTGCCCTGGTTAAAGGCGATATCTCCGGGGATGAGCCGGTACTCGTACGTGTGCATTCCGAGTGCCTGACCGGCGATGTGTTCCATTCGCACCGCTGCGACTGCGGTCCGCAGTTCGAAGCGGCGCTGCGCCAGATTGAAGAAGCCGGCAGAGGTGTACTCCTCTATATGCGCCAGGAGGGCCGGGGCATTGGCCTGATCAACAAGCTGCGCGCCTACAAGCTGCAGGAAGAAGGGCTGGATACCGTGGATGCCAACCTGAAGCTGGGCTTCGCGGCGGATCTGCGGGATTATGGCATCGGAGCACAGATTCTTAAGGATCTTGGCATCCGCCAGATCCGGCTGCTGACCAACAACCCGCGCAAGATCAAGGGGCTGGAAGGCTATGGCCTTGAGGTGGTGGAGCGCGTAGCGATCCAGATGCCGGAGAACAAGGACAATACCAATTATCTTCATACGAAGCAGGCGAAGCTTGGGCATCTGCTGAATTTTGACAAGATCGAACAGAATGAGAATACCAAAATTTAATCATAGATTACCTATCCTATACACGAAGGGTTGATGAGTAGCATGCCGAATTATTTTGAGGGACATTTAGTATCTGAGGGCTTGAAATATGGGGTTGTCGTAGGACGTTTCAATGAGTTCATTACCAGCAAGCTGCTCTCCGGGGCACTCGATGCCTTCAAGCGTCATGGAGTCGCCGATGATGAAGTGGATGTGGCCTGGGTACCGGGCGTATTCGAAATTCCGCTGATCGCCCAAAAAATGGCCGAAAGCGGCAAATATGACGCCGTTATCACGCTGGGTACAGTCATTCGCGGATCTACAACACACTATGATTATGTGTGCAACGAGGTGGCCAAGGGCGTAGCGGCGATTAATCTTAAGACGGGTGTTCCGACTATTTTTGGTGTGGTTACGACGGAGAATATTGAACAGGCCATTGAGCGCTCGGGGACCAAAGCCGGCAATAAAGGCTGGGATGCAGCGACTGCCGCGATCGAAATGGCTAACCTGAATAAGCTGTTCAAATAATACACCTCTTGACGAAATAGCGTAAATCGTGCTTATTTATAAGTATGAGAAGAAAGCATGAATATAGATCTTTCTACTTGTGTAGCGTCCTTGCGGCGCTGCACTTTACTTTTTTTGGGCGGGAGGAAACCGCGTGACTGTATTGTACAAGCTGGAGACGTTCGAAGGTCCGCTCGATCTGCTCTTGCATCTGATTGACAAGGCGGAAATCGACATCCAGGACATTCCGGTCAGCGAGATCACCGAGCAGTATATGGAATTCCTACAGGGAATGAAGGAGCTGGAGCTGGATATCACGAGTGAATTTCTGGTGATGGCTGCCACTCTCCTGTCGATTAAGAGCAAAATGCTGCTGCCGAAGCCGCCCGTCATTGAAATCGAGGATTTCGATTATTATGAGGATGACGGCTATGATCCGCGCGCGGAGCTGGTGCAGCGACTGATTGAATACCGTAAGTTCAAGAGCATCGCGGTGCAGCTGCTGGATATGGAGAGCGAGCGCAGCCTGATTTTTACGAAGGAGCCTGAGGATCTGGGCCCCTTCGTCCCTGCACAGACGGATAATACACTGAAGGGTCTGCATACCGCCGATCTGATCGCTGCGTTCCGCAAGGCGCTAAGCAAGGCTGCCCGGCGCACCTCGTACCAGCGGATTACCCGGGATGAGATCTCGGTAAAAGATCGTATCCGTGATGTATCCGAAGCGCTTCAGCGCAAAGGGATCGGCGGCAGAATGCGCTTCTCTTCCCTGCTGCATGAGGAGATGGACCGGCATGAGATTGTGACCACCTTCCTGGCCATCCTGGAGCTGATGAAGATGAAGGCCATTTACTGCTACCAGGAGAAATTATTTGAGGATATTGTGATGGAGTGGAGAGGAGGAGAGGATGTCAGTGGACTACAACACGCTGAAATCAATTATTGAAGGCCTGCTGTTTCTCTCAGGGGATGAAGGTCTGTCGGTCCGGCAGATTGCCGAGATTACCGAGCAGCGGCCTGATCTGGCTACAAGAGCGCTGGATGACTTAAGAGAGGATTACCACTCGCAGAGCCGTGGCCTTCAGGTGGTCCAGATTGCCGGGAATTACCGGCTGGCGACACTCCCGGAGCATGCGCAGTATTTCGAACGTCTGGCGTATTCGCCCTCCAGGTCGTCCCTGTCCCAGGCGGCGCTGGAGACACTTGCCATTGTGGCTTACCGCCAGCCGATCACGAGAGTGGAGATTGAGGAGATCCGGGGCGTCAAATCCGAACGGGCCATCCACACGCTGGGCAACAAGGATCTGATCCACGAGGTGGGCCGGGCGGAGGCTGTCGGGCGTCCGATTCTGTATGGCACGACCAAGTCCTTCCTGGACAGCTTCGGGCTGGCCAGCCTGAAGGAGCTGCCGGAGCCGTCGAGCTTCGATACCTCGGAGGGCCTGGAAGAGGAGACCCAGCTGCTGTTCAGCAAGCTGGACAGCCAGATGACCTTCGATGAGGTAGAATAACCGCAGCGGATTGCCGCTGTTCTTGAGATGCCGTTGTCCCTTCGGGGACAGCGGCATTTTTTTTCATAAAAAATGGAGAAGTTTGCGAAATCACCGAATGTTATCCAGCCGTAATTGCCATACTAATCCAGAGGCTCCATGTTTATTATTCTAAAGTCTGCTTGGAGGTTAACCGTGTGACGTTATGGCTGGCAATACCCTTAATCCTGCTGCTGCTCGTAGTTCTGCTGTTCCTGCTGGTTCTGGCGTCATCGATTCATTTTCACTTTCGTGTCCGCAGGCTGGGTAAGGATGACCGCATCGAATTCGACATCAAAGCTGTATATGGCCTCGTTAAATTTCATTATGAGGTGCCTGCGCTGGTCTTCCAGAGCCTTGAACAAGGTATTAAGCTCAAGGTGGAGACAAGCGGAATCGCACCAGTGAAGCTGGATAGCGAGAAGGAAGGGCAGGTCGATAAAGAATCTGTGACGCAATGGCTAAAGGATGTACGCACTGCGTTACATGCCACCCGCGGTCTGAAAAAATGGCTTAAAGATACCCTGTCACATATTCAGATCACCAAGCTGGACTGGTCCACGGACTTCTCTCTGGGGGAGGCTGCAACGACTGCCACGGCGGTGGGGGCCTTATGGGGACTGAAGTGGACGATGATTGGCGTACTCTCCCGCATGGTCAGACTGGTGCATAAGCCGGGAATATTTGTGGCACCTGTCTTCCGGGATCAGCCGTCTTTTGCAACGGAAGCCGTCTGCAGCGGCAAGCTGTCCGCCGGATATGCGCTCTATGCGGGGCTTCTCCTGCTGCGGCGTGTGTCGAAGGTGGAAGGCGGTCTAGGCCGGTGGAAGAGATTGCTCAGCCGTGAACGTTCCTAAATAATCTACATACTCCAATCTATAGTGGGCAAGATAAATACTGCAGGTACATTTATATACACACGAGGAGGAGACAAACAATGTCAGATCATCCGATTCAAGGTCTCATGCAGACCGCAATGGAAAATATTAAAGGCATGGTTGATGTAAATACAATTGTAGGAGATCCGGTTGAAACGCCCGATGGCACCGTCATTCTGCCGATTAGCAAGGTGACGTTCGGCTTCGCAGCCGGCGGTAGTGATTTCAGGGTGGAGGATGATGGTCCGGGCGTGAACAGCAGCGGGTCCGGTGTCAAAATGCTACCCTTCGGGGGCGGCAGCGGGGGCGGCGTGTCTATTCGTCCAATCGCTTTTCTGGTCGTTGGCAGGGAAGGGGTACATATTGTGCCGCTGGATAATCAGACCCATCTGTTCGAGAAAATTATTGATGCCACGCCTAACCTGCTCGACAAAATTCAGAATATGTTCCAGCCCGGCATGGTTCCCGAAGCTTCAGATATTCCCGGTTCCAAGGTAACCAAAACCGTTGTGGAGACCGGGACCGGCTCGTCTGACCATTCGTCAACACATTAGGATACAGGGAAATGACAAATTAGCAGGGATATCACCTTAGCGGGTGGTATCCCTTTTTTGCCGGATGCTGGAGGATAGGACATACCTGCCCCATGCCCCGCATACACTTGTACAACCAGGCAAGACTGATGAACCGTTGCGTAAGGAACGGATAAGAAGCCGGAGGATGAACATGAAGACACTAACCCGAAAATCTATGCTGTCCTTACTGTTGTGTGTGCTGCTGCTTGCGCTGGTGCCGCTGTCTGCTGTCCGGGCGGAGAACCTTTCGATCTCCACGCATGCGAGGGCGGCGGCGCTGATTGATGTGACATCCGGAAGAATTCTGTACAGCAGCCGCGGGGATGAGCCGATGCTGATTGCCAGTCTGACCAAAATTATGACCGCCCTTGTGGCGATAGAGAACGGCGACATAACGTCGAAGGTCAAGGTCGGCAAAAATGCTTTTGCCAAGGAGGGCTCCTCCCTGTACCTGAAGCTGGGCGAGGAAATGACGCTGAAGGATATGCTGTATGGGCTGATGCTGCGCTCCGGCAACGATGCGGCAACTGCAATTGCCGAGCATGTCGGCGGTTCGGAGCAGGGGTTCGTCTACCTGATGAACGCCAAGGCGCAGGAGCTGAATTTGAAAAATACGCATTTTGCCAATCCGCATGGATTAGATGCAGAAGGCCACTTTTCCAGCGCGAATGATCTGGCCGTATTGACCGCATATGCGATGCATAACCCGGTATTCAAGGAGATCGTAGCTACCAAAGAGAAGACGGCGGACAATCCCTATGAGAAATGGGACTATAAATGGAGCAACAAAAATAAGATGCTGCGCCTCTACGAAGGAGCGGACGGGGTGAAGACGGGGTATACCAAAAAAGCGCTGCGCTGCCTGGTTAGCTCCGCTACAAGGGACGGGCAGCAACTCGTGGCGGTTACGCTGAACGACGGCAATGACTGGAACGACCATGCCTCACTGCTGGACTTCGGCTTCAACCATTATCCTCTGAAGACGCTGGTCGGGCGGGGCGAGGCCGTCAAAGGCTACAGTCTGGTGACCGGCAAGGCCTTCGCATATCCGCTTGGTCAGGGGGAGGAAGCAAGGCTCGTCAACAAGCTGGTGCTTAGTGCAGCTCCGCAGGCCTCTGCGGGTGGCAATGCTGCGGGAACGGGGAGTACAGCTGCAGGCTCCAGTGTAAGTGCAGGTGCGGGCAGGGCAAGCGCGAATGCCAACGGGAGTGAGGGCGATGTTAACTTCGGGCTCAGGGGTGTGATTATTTTGCAGCTGGGAGATAAGGAGATCGGGCGGGTACCGGTGTACACGCCTGGCCAGCTCCCGCCGGAGACCTCACCGTATGAGAAAAAATATAACGCTGCGAGTGCCTCCGCCTATCCGGCGGGCAACTGGCTGCAGGCCTTCGGCAGTGCGCTGCGGGCGTTGTTCCGCACGGGGGAATAACGGGTAGATAGACAAACAGTATTCAGAATGAACCGGGGGAGGGGTAGGTATGTTAAATGGAATCTGGCTCGGAATGATCCTGATCGGATTTTGCTTTGCGGCAGTTAACGGACGGATGAACGAGTTCACGGCCGCCGTATTCGATGGCGCGAAGAGCGGGGTGACCGTCAGCTTCGGGCTGATCAGTGTGCTGGTGTTCTGGCTGGGCATTATGCGGATTGCGGAGGATGCCGACCTGCTGAAAAAAATCTCCAAAGTGCTGGGTCCCGTAGTCTCCTTTCTGTTCCCGGATGTGCCCAAAGGGCATCCCGCGATCGGCTACATTCTCTCCAATATGAGCGCCAACCTGCTGGGTCTTGGGAATGCGGCCACTCCGATGGGCATCAAGGCGATGCAGGAGCTGCAGACGCTGAACCCGGATAAGGAGACCGCAACGCCGGCCATGTGTACGCTGCTTGCGCTGAACACTGCCAGCATCACTCTAATTCCGGCGACTCTGATCGCGATCCGGCTGAATTACGGATCGGCGGACCCGGCGGCCATCGTCGGGACCACCCTGGCGGCGACGGCAGTGGCTACCCTGGCGGCGATTGCTGCGGACAGGCTGTTCCGCCGCCTCACCCTGCTCCGCAGGCCGCCCGGACCGCCGCCGGTCCTGAACGCCGGTACCGGCCCGGCAAACGGGAGCGGGGCGCTCCCACATTCTTCGGTGAAAGGGTGACCGTCCGTGTTACAACTGATCAGTCTGATCTCTGCCTGGGCGATTCCGGTCATGGTTACCTTTATTCCGCTGTATGCCTTCACGCGCAAGGTTCCAGTCTATGAATCTTTCGTGGAGGGGGCGAAGGACGGCTTCGGTACCGCCATTGCCATTATCCCCCATCTGGTCGGCATGCTGGTGGCGATCAGTGTGTTCCGCGCGTCCGGTGCGCTGGACTTCCTGATGGGCTTTGTAAGCCCTCTGATGGAGGGACTGGGTATTCCGTCAGAGGTGCTTCCACTCGTTCTCCTGCGCCCGCTGACGGGCACTGGATCACTCGCCTATACTACAGACCTGATCCGCGTCCACGGCCCGGACTCTCTCATCGGTATGATCGCTTCTACTATACAGGGCAGCACAGACACCACTCTGTATGTGCTGACTGTCTATTTCGGCGCTGTAGGCATCCGTAACGGCCGCTATGCCTTGAAGGTGGGCCTGTTCTCGGACGTCGTCGGCTTCATTGCTGCGATTGCTGTTTGTCTGCTGGTGTTTGGGTAGCGGGGCGCGAGTGGAGGAGATAGATTGATAGATAGATGGATTTTCTCCACTTGCTGCTAGGCGAATAAGCATCATGGAGACAGCAGTTGGAAAAATGCTGCTTAATTAAACGTATTCTCGCCAAAGTAGTGAAATTAAACAAATTAAATGCCCTTTTTCCATTTGCTTCAGACAATTTCCCCGAAACTCATAAATTACGATACGTTTTTCCAATTGTTTGCCTTCAGGAGATTCCAACAAAAGTCGGCCAGATGAGCGAATGAAGGGTATTAATGCACCTGATTATTCCAGGCAGACCCCCAGAACCCAAGGCGGGTCCTAGAAGGTTGAAGATCCCAAGCGCTGCCCCGCAGCCGGTGGTGGTGGTGTGGTGGTCCCCAAGCGCTGCCCCGCAGCCGCTTGCCGCTTGCCCTACAGTCCTCACCCCCTTCCGGGAGGTGAGGACTGTTTTTTATTAGGTTTGCCCCTGCGTTGATGGAGTAACGGAGAGGAATTTTGGAACTGTAGGAGCGCTAGCGTCCGCCTTTAAAGTTGGATTTCTACTGCCGCAGGGCAGTCTAATCAAAGAAATCCAACTTTAACAGCGGCCGGAAGACCAAACATTCCCCGGAGTTACGATTAGTCAACGCTTTTATTCTCTTCGGCCCCGCTCCCCAAACATTTTAACAAACAGTCCTCACCGCCCGCCCCCCCACTTCATATGCTATTTCAGCAATACGGAGGGAGGACGACAAAGGGTGGACTACAAAGGCTTTATTCTGCATCATTCCCGCTGTCCGTCTATTAACGGCAAAGGCTTCGACTTCTGGGTCGGGCTGAACGGCTCGGTCTATGCGGCGCCGCTGCTGACAGACCCGGAGCATATTCATATTTGCCTCGAAGGCAACTACGGGGAGGCGGAGCAGCTGCCCCAGCTGCCGGAGCGCCAGCAGCAGCTGTTTGCGGCGGGGAAGCTTATACTGGAGCTGTCCGGGCGCTATGAAATGTCGCCGCTTACGGTGGAGCCGCATAGTGAAACTTGCCCCGGAGCATTTTTTCCATGGAATGATCTTGTGATTTATGCCTCCGATGGTTATCATTAACCTGAGGTGAGTAGTCGAAAATGGAAAGATTACAGAAAATATTGGCGCAAGCAGGTGTTGCGTCCAGACGCAAATGTGAAGAAATGATTTTGGCCGGTAAAGTGGAAGTCAACGGGGAACTCGTAACTACGCTTGGCACAAAGGCGGACCCCGCAACCGATATTATTAAAGTCTCGGGCAGACTGATCCGGGGCGAGAATAAAATCTATATTATGTTCAACAAGCCCAAAGGTGTAATTACAAGCGCCTCGGATGACAAGGGCCGCAAGGTAGTAACGGATTACCTGAAAGGAATCACAGAGCGCGTATACCCTGTAGGCCGCTTGGACTACGATACGGAAGGGCTGCTGCTGCTGACGAATGACGGTGAGTTTGCCAACCTGCTCACGCATCCGAAGCATCATGTGCCGAAGACGTATCTGGCTACGGTCAAGGGTGTGCCGCATGGTACAGCGCTGGACAAGCTGAAAGCCGGCATTAAGCTGGAAGACGGCATGACCGCTCCAGCGGAAGTCGAATACAAGGATATTGATGAAGCCAATAAAGAAGCGGTAATCAGCATCACCATCCATGAAGGCCGGAACCGCCAGGTCCGGCGGATGTTCGAGGCGGTGTCGCATCCGGTTATCCGTCTGAAGCGGATTTCCTTCGGGGATATCCTGCTCCAGAATCTCAAGCGCGGCTCTTACCGCCATTTGACCAAGGATGAGATCAATCATCTGCAGCAAATTGCCAAAGCGGGAATGCTTCGGGATAATCAGACACGCAAAGACACATAAAGTTCACAATTTCCCCTCCTAAAACTGTGACAATATTCGTTATAATGTTCATAGGATGTTCACACCTTACAACTAAAGTAATGAGTTGCGTCACAGAAGGGGGTACCCCTGTATGGGCAAAGCCAGGAAGCCAATCCAAATCGTGATACTATTTCTAATTGTTCTGCTTGGGGGTTATGCCATCAGCTCCTCTGTGTTCGGGGGAGACGGCAAGCCTCAAGAAGGCGGGAAAGCGCCAAATTTTGAATTGCTTGGGCTGGACGGTGCGACCCATACGCTGGAGGAATTCAGAGGGAAGTCGGTTGTACTGAACTTCTGGGGATCCTGGTGCGCACCATGCGTGAAGGAAATGCCTGCCCTCCAGGCACAGTGGGAGAAATGGAAGGACCAGGGTGTCGTGGTCTTGGGCGTGAATGTGGGCGAGGATCAGATGACGGTGGACAATTTCGTGAAGCTCGTGGATATTGATTTTCCGGTTGTAATGGATAAGGGACGCGACGCGGTCCGCAGCTACGGGGTCTCCCCGCTGCCCACTACCTTCTTCATTAATACGAAGGGCAGGGTGGACAGCATTCATATCGGCCAGCTGGATCTGAGCTCGCTTGACGAGCAAATCGGGAAGCTGGTGGGACCATGAGTAAGCATGAGCCGCTGATCAGCAACACCAAATGCGAATGCGGTCACCAGAATCCTGTAGGAACGGTACTCTGTGAAGCCTGCGGCAAGCCGCTGGATGAGAAGGAAGAGAACGCTTCGGGGAACCTGGAGATGCGCTACGACGGGGTGGCCCGCCGTTCACAAAAGGTAAGTCCGGGAGTGATCGACAAGGTCTGGAACTTTTTTTCCTCCGTCAAAATAGCCATCTACCTGATTGTGCTGACGCTGCTGGGTGCGATGCTAGGTACGATATTTCCGCAAGAGAGCACCTTTCTGAATATTGACGCTTCAACCTATTATGAACAAACGTATGGAACAGCCGGGAATATATATTATAGACTCGGCCTTTCGCATACCTATGAATCCTGGTGGTTCGTGACACTGCTGGTTATGATCGGAGCTTCTCTGGTCATCTGCAGCCTGGACCGCGTGCTTCCGCTCTACAAGGCACTAACCCGGCAGAAGATCCGCAAGCACCGCCAGTTCCTTACCCGTCAAAAGCTTACGCTGAATACAGAGGTGGAGGGGGAGCCGGAGGAATGGGTGGCACGGATCGTTCAGCCGCTTAAGAAGAAAGGATACCGCGTGCGGACGGAGGGCGGCGCTTTACTGGCCGAGAAACACCGTTTCAGCCGCTGGGGACCTTATGTAATACATATCGGCCTGATTATATTTTTGCTTGCTGTGCTTGCCAGGGGATTGCCGGGTCTGAATATGGATCAGCATCTTGCCTTCCCGCAGGGAGAGACCGTAAAGATACCGGACACCAGCATGTACCTGAAGAACGAGAAATTCACGGTAGAATTCTATAGTGAAGAAGAGATGCCCGAGGAATTCCGGGGCAAGAAGGTTCTCCCTAAGCTCTATGAGACGAAGGCGGTTCTATATGAATGTACGGCAGACTGCAGCGATCCCTCCAAGGAGCCTCAGCTTGCGGAAGTGGCCAGGCACGACATTCAGGTGAATTCTCCGCTAAGCTACCAAGGAATGAAAGCGTATCAGTTTGACTATGATCTTACGCCTGTGCTGCGTTCCGTGCAGCCTGATCTTGTGAATGCTTCAACCGGCGAGAGCTACGGCAAGTTCAGACTGGATATGAAGAATCCGCAGCGCAGCTTCAAGGCGGGACCGTACACGCTTGAACTGAAGGAGAAATATATGGATTTCGGATTGAATGAGGAAGGCCGTCCGGTCTCCACCTCCCCTTATCCGAACGCTCCGGCGTTTCTCTTCCTGATCCGTGGTCCGGATCTGCCGGCAGAGGGGCAGCAATATTTCTATTTCCCGAAGCAGGTGGACAAGGAGCGCTTCCAACAGGAGGCCATCAACGACAAGCTTGGAGGCGGCACCCGGTTTCTGGAGCTTGAGGTCGGCAGTATGACGGATGTGGATTTCTCGGAATCCACCACCTATCTCAATATACGTGTGGACCGGGCGATGCCGTTCGTCTGGATTGGGGCGGCTATTGTCATGCTGGGGCTGATTCTCGGCTTCTATTGGCAGCACAGACGCATCTGGCTGATCGTTGAGGGCGGACAGCTGGTGCTTGGAGGCCATACGAACAAGAACTGGTTCGGCTTCCGCCGTGAGCTCGTTTCTATTCTGGAGCAGGTAGACATGACAGTCGATGACAAATCATTGGACAACGGAGGAGGCATGGCATGAGCTTGCTCGATTTCAGCAGTGACGTCTTTATAGCCGCATTTTTCTTGTACAGCGGTGCCTTCATGTTGTTCACCATTGCCATTATGGGCCGCAAGTGGTCAGGCAGGAAGCCGGAGGAGCATACGGCACGGTGGGGCCGGATCGCTTTTATCACCTCCTCACTCGGGCTGCTCTGCCATCTGGCTTACTTCATTACCCGCTGGATGGGGGCCGGTCATATTCCGGTAAGTAACATGTATGAGTTCATGACTTTCCTATCCATGATGGTGATGGTGGCTTTTACGGTGATCTTCGCCATTTACCGCAAGATGATTCTTGGGGTATTCGCGGTTCCAATCTCCATTGTGGTGATGGCCTATGCTGCGGTATTTCCGCAGGAAGTGCAGCCGCTCATTCCTTCGCTCAAATCGATCTATCTGAATATTCATGTCACGCTCGCTGCCCTCGGAGAATCCTTCTTCGCGGTTGGCTTTGCCGCCGGGCTGATGTATCTGCTGCGGACAGTGAAGTTTGACAGCAAGGAACGCAGTGACCGCAAGCAGCAGCGGCTGGTCGAATTTACTCTGTTCTCGATCATTGTTATAATTGGGTTTCTTGGATCTGTATTTGCCTTCCGCGGTGCGGGCTATGAATCTGTTTTTGTCCGTTCGAACGTTACGATTGACAGCCCCGGGCAGGAAGATAGTACAATAGAGAAAGTGAGTTATAAAATGCCGCCGATTGTGGCACCGTACCATAGCGAAATTGAGAGCTTCCAGCCGTTTCTTGGGCTTCAGAAGCCTTTGTTTCAAGCACCATCCTGGATGAATGGCGTCAATGCAGGGCGCAAGTTCAACACTGTGATCTGGTCACTGCTGTCCGGACTGCTCCTGTATGGGCTTCTTCGGCTGGCCGTGCGTAAGCCGCTAGGGAAGGCTCTTCATCCGGTACTTGATGGAATTGACGAGAATGACCTGGATGAGATTACCTACAGGGCAATCGCCATCGGGTTTCCGATTTTCACACTGGGGGCTTTGATTTTTGCAATGATATGGGCCGAGGTGGCTTGGGGCAGATTTTGGGGGTGGGACCCCAAGGAAGTCTGGGCTCTCGTCACCTGGCTGTTCTACAGTGCGTATCTCCATTTGCGGCTGGCCCGCGGCTGGCAGGGACGCAAATCCGCTTGGCTCGCTGTACTCGGCTTTCTAATCGTAATGTTTACCCTGGTCGGCGTTAACCTGGTTATCGCCGGACTTCATTCATATGCGGGAACGGACTGATAAGCTCAGGCTTCTTTCGGGCATGCGTATGATCCAGGGTGACGTTCTACTGTAATTGATGAAGGGGTTGTTGTGTAAATGGCTGAGCACTTGAATAGAATTCTGGTGGTGGATGACGAAGAACGTATCCGCCGCCTGCTCAAAATGTATCTTGAAAAAGAAGGCTACGAGATTGATGAGGCGGAGGACGGGGAAATCGCCCTGCGCAAAGCAACCGCCAATGACTACGGTCTGATTCTGCTGGATGTGATGCTGCCGGGTATTGACGGGATTGAAGTGCTGACCCGGCTAAGAGGGGTGAAGTCCACACCGGTCCTGATGCTTACCGCTAAGGGTGAGGAGATTAACCGGGTGCAGGGCTTTGAGATGGGGGCAGACGATTATGTCGTCAAGCCGTTCAGTCCGCGCGAGGTGATCTACCGGGTCAAGGCGATCATGCGCCGTTCTTCAGCAACGGCATTTTTGTCCAAAGAGAGTAATTCAAGCAACAATATCGTGTTCCCGTTCCTGATTATTGAGCATGATGCACACCGCGTAAGCGCAGGGGGCCAAGAGGTAAGTCTGACGCCCAAGGAATACGAGCTGCTGCATTATCTGGCCATCTCACCGGACAAGGTGTTCTCACGTGAGGAGCTGCTGAAGGATGTATGGAATTATGAGTTCTTCGGAGATCTGCGCACCGTGGATACCCATGTCAAGCGACTGCGTGAAAAACTGAATAAGGTATCCCCGGAATCGGCAGCGATGATTACAACGGTATGGGGAGTAGGCTATAAGCTAGAGGTGCCTAAATAAGTGAACTTCTGGAGAAGCCTTGTCGGTAAGCTGTGGATCACGATCATCTTTCTGGTTGCTGTCGTGCTCATTACACTCGGGCTGTTCCTGCTGCCTTACATCGACAGTAATTTCACCAATTCCGGGGCAATCAAGCGCTTGTTCATGTATACATGCATGATCGGGTTCTCTTTGACCACCTTCTTTGCCCTGTTCCTGTTCACGAAGATCACCCAGCCGATGCAGCAGGTTATTGAGGCAGCGAATGACATCCGCCGCGGCGAGTATGGAACAAGACTGACCCTGGTCACAAGCGATGAGATCGGCCAGCTCGCCACATCGTTTAACCACATGGCGGAAGAGCTGGAAGAGAATATACGCAGTCTGAATAATGAAAAAGGGCATTTATCCAGTGTTCTGCGAAGCATGAGCGATGCGGTAATCACCTTCGATATCGAAGGCCGGATCATCCTCACCAATCCGCATGGCCAGACCCTCCTCGAAACCTGGAGTGATCTTGCCTGGGAGGAAGAAGAGGATAACGGCTTACTTCCGAAGGCCTCCGCTTCCAGTGAGGTGCCGCCGCCGCTGCGTCCGCTGTTCTTCAGCACCCTTGAGGGCGGGGGCGATCAACGCTCCAATGTCCATGTCCGGCAGGGGGTATGGTCGGTGCACATGGCACCGCTCTATTCCGAAGATCATCTGCGCGGAGCTGTTGCCGTGCTGCGGGATGTGACCGAAGAGGTACGTCTGGAGAAGATGCGGCGTGATTTCGTGGCCAATGTATCCCATGAGATCCGCACCCCGCTATCCATGATGCAGGGGTACAGTGAAGCACTACTAGACGGAATGGCTTCCTCTCCGGAGGAGAGCAGTGAGCTGGTTCAGGTCATTCATGATGAATCCTTGCGTATGGGCCGTCTGGTGAAGGATCTGCTGGACCTGGCGCGCATGGAAGCAGGACATACGGATATGCTGAAGGCCAGGGTGGATGTAGGAGAATTGCTGGAGCGGGTATACCGCAAGTTCTCCGTCAGAGCCAAGGAGCGGGATATCATGCTGGAGCTTAAGAAGCCTGAACAGGAACTGCTGCTGGCGGCAGCCGATGAAGACAAGCTGGAGCAGGTGCTGACCAATCTGCTGGATAATGCCTTCCGGCACACTCCGGCGGACCGGAGAATCTCTATTCTGGCAGGCACAGTAGTGCTGGAGGGCAGGAGTCTGGTGGAGATCGCGATCAGAGACCAGGGGGCAGGCATTAACCCCGAGGATCTGCCGTTTATCTTCGAACGCTTCTACAAAGCGGATAAAGCCCGCTTGCGCGGGGAGACGGGCGGTACCGGGCTTGGTCTTGCTATTGTGAAGAATATCGTCGAATCGCATCACGGCAGCATTTATGCCTCCAGCAAGCTGGGAGAAGGCACCACATTTACCCTGCGGCTTCCTGTCGAAAAACAGTAAACCAAGACCATGCATGACAGCGCCTCTGAGAGCAGAGGTGCTTTTTGTTGAAATCACCACATTAATATTGTTCATCGTGAAACATATATTTCAAGCTAAGGCTTGCAGGAGGCTGGGCATTATGATCTTATCCTTGGACCAAGGTACTACCAGCTCACGGGCAATTCTCTTTGATACAGAGGCGGAAGTGATCTCGCAGGGGCAATATGAGATCCGGCAATCCTTTCCCCGCCCGGGCTGGGTGGAGCATGACCCGGAGCAGATCTGGGAGAGCCAGCTTGCCGCAGCCAGAGATGCCATTGCAGCAAGCTCTGTACCGGCTGATCACATCACGGCTATCGGCATTACCAACCAGCGGGAGACTGCACTTATCTGGGATAAAATTACAGGTGAACCGATCTATCCGGCAATTGTCTGGCAGGACCGGCGGACAGCAGACCAATGTGAGGAGCTGAAGTCACGCGGGATGGCCGGAGTCATTGCGGACAAGACGGGGCTTGTCATCGATGCGTATTTCTCGGCGACCAAGCTGGCATGGATTCTGGATCATGTACCGGGAGCAAGAGAGCGTGCAGGCAAGGGAGAGCTCCTGGCGGGAACGATAGACACCTGGCTGATCTGGAAGCTGACCGGGGGTGCGGTACACGCTACAGACGTTACTAATGCTTCAAGAACGATGATGTATAACCTGCATGAGCGCCAGTGGGATGAAGAGCTGATGGACACGCTGCGTATTCCGTCGTCGATTTTGCCGGAGGTGAGGATGTCGGGCGGTGATTTCGGTGTCTGTGATCAGCAGTGGTTCGGTCTGGAGATTCCTATCCGGTCGGTGCTGGGGGACCAGCAGGCAGCGCTCTTTGGTCATACCTGTCTGGAGGCAGGCAGTGCCAAGAACACCTATGGGACAGGCTGCTTCATCCTTATGAATACAGGCACTGAAGCTGTGGCATCCAGTCATGGCCTATTGACCACGGTAGCCTGGGGCATGGGCGATGAGCTCTATTATGCACTGGAAGGCAGTGTCTTCGTGGCTGGAGCGGCTGTGCAGTGGCTGCAGGAGGGGCTGGGGCTAATTGTCGCGCCCGCCGACTCGGAAGAGAAGGCCAGCGAGGTGGACGAGAGTGAGGGGGTTGTGGTAGTGCCAGCCTTTACCGGCCTGGGTGCGCCTTACTGGGATATGTATGCGCGGGGCGCCATATTCGGCTTGACGCGTGGCACCACCTCCGCACATCTGGTACGGGCGACGCTGGAATCACTGGCCTTCCAGTCCCGCGATGTCATCGACGCGATGCAGAAGGATGCCGGCATGCCGCTCACCGGCCTGAGGGTAGACGGCGGTGCGGTGCGCAACAATCTGCTGATGCAGTTCCAGGCCGATATTCTGGGCAGCGAAGTGACACGTACAACCTACGCGGAGACTACAGCACTTGGCGCTGCGCTGCTAGCCGGACTAACCTCCGGGGTATGGACCCGTGAGCAGCTGGAGAGCTTCAATACGGCCGAGAAGGTTTTCTCGCCGCAGATGGAGCCGGAGGAGCGGGAACGCAGATACGGTGCCTGGCAGGATGCTGTATCGCGCACGATGGGCTGGGAGAAGCATGAGGGCAAGCACGAAGGCAGACTTTAGAGCGGAGTAGAGGCATTAAGAACAGAAACGGCCCGCAGGCAGAAACTCTGCTGCGGGCCGTTTTTTACTCTGGAACAGAATGAACAGTAAGATTAGTACTCCATTACAAATGCGACATTCTGCCATCCGGCGCCCACGGTCCAGAACAGAACTTTGTCTCCGCGTTCCAGCTGCCCGGTAGTGACGGCTCTGTGAAGGGCAATGAACGGGCTGCTGGTCGAGGTATAGCCGAACTCATCGCCTATGTAGACTGCGGCCTCAGGGTTAATACCGGTTTTGCCGGAGACGGCCTGGATGTTCGGAAGAGACAGCTGTGAGAAGCAGGCAGCCTTGACCGATTCAGGGGCAATCCCGTTGTTGCTCAGCAGAGTGTTGATTGATTCGGAAGCGGCATCCACACAGATGGAATCATCGAATGGAATGAACTTCACATTGAACTCTCCTGCAGCAACACCGGTGCGTCCGAGCTTAGCCAGGCCTTCTGCCGGGAACAGAGAGTTGCCGTACACACAGGTGTCTGTCTGATAGATAGAGTCAATGAAACCGACCGAATGCTCATCGCGCTCCAGAATGACAGCGGCAGCGGCATCACCGAAGTTCGCGTAATATACCGGATCATTTTTGTCCGCATGAGGTGCCACGTAATCGGAGCCGATGACCAGGGCGCGGCGGATTCTCGGGTTCGCCATCATCTGGCGGCTGACCTGCTCAACCGAGGCGGTCATTCCGGCACAGTTGGCATTGCTGTCAATACAGATGGTATGCGAAGCCCCGTTAATCAGTCGGTGAATCATCAATGAGTTCGTAGGAAATATATATTCAGGGGTCTGGCTTGCATAAGCGATCAGGTCAATGTCAGGGCCGGTAAGACCGGTTTTCTCCAGAACATTACTTGCGGCTTCAAAAGCCATTGTCAGGGAATTCTCATCCGGGCTGTCGATGCTGTAGCGGTTTTCACGGCCCAGAGTAGCCAGCAGTCCACGGATATCAATACCTTTGTCATCAAAATGCTGAATGAAGAAGTCATTGCCGATTCTTTTGTCTGGATGGTAGATATCAATGTCCTTAATGCGAATCCCCGCCATAGTACAGACCTCCTAAAGTTTTGTTAGCTATACTTCTCACAAATCTGCTTCTTACAAAACTCTCTTCCAGCATTAGCAGCCGGTTTAATGAATGAACATGTGCGTTTCAAGCGGCTGATTTAGGTTTAAATTGTATTTATTAAGCTTGTACGGTTGAAGTGATCTCCAGATTCTCAAGTCCTGCTTTGCGGCCCAGGCGTGCCAGCTGCATTTTGAGGATCGGGTTATTTTCCAGGGTAAGACTCACTTTCTGGAAGCCGTCAGCCTTGAACATGATGAAGCAGCCTTCAAGCAGCGGTACAACATCAGGAGCGGTTACATTCAGCTTGCGGCAGTCGATCTCTAGTGCATATTCAGCAGGGCTGATCGGGTTAATAGTCTGCTGGTAAGCCTGTATAGATTTGAGCCCGTCCTCGTTAGAGAAGGTTCCCTCCAGCTCAATATTGATTACTTTCTTCGCAGTATCTGTCTTCAAAATAAATTGTCCCATGTTGATCTCTCCCTAAGTGTAATTTCCAATACCTCCAAAACGTTATTCCTGCGACTCTATTCGACAAAACCGCAATTCGATTTGGGATATTTTGCCTTCATTATAACCAGATCATACTGAAACGTGCAATCAAAAGTCGAAATTTGTAGATTTATGAAGATTTTTCTTTGATCTCCTCCAGGGTATCCAGCAGCACATTAAAGGCCGAAATCACCCGGGGGGCACCGACGCAAGGGGTCAGATGCAGCAGCACGCCCTTGATCTGCTCGACGGTCATGCCAACGCGGAGCGCCATTACATAATGAACCCCCAGCTGTTCATATTGTCCCATCGTAATCAGCGACGAGATCACCGCGATCTCCTTCCAGTCAGAGCCAATCGTGGTCCGCTGAAAAATATCGCCATAGGCATTGCCCATGATATATTCGGCTAATTCCGGAAAATGCTCTTTGATCGGAGCCAGGGCCTTGGCCCCATAATCTCCTGAGAGATCAGTGAAATGATCGAGTCCGCTGTTCATGTTCTTGTTCACGATATGTCCTCCTGATAGTAGGTTAGAAAAGGTGTGCGGATACGGCTTCCTTACGTAAGATCCAGAGTGCGGTGGGCCGTAGGAGGCATTTCATCACGGTCAGTCAGCAGCTCAATGACAACAGCCTTGTTAAGTGCCACAGCTTCGCGGATTGCGGCAGCGAACTCCTCCTGCGTCTCACAGCGGAAGCCGGCTGCACCCAGCGATTCGGCGAATTTCACGGCATCCATCGGAACCTCGAAGATCGTACCGTCAATCCGGCCGGTCGTTTTCTCCATACCCTTAAGCGCCATATCCAGCTGCTTATTGTTCACCACAATGAAAATCACCGGAATGTCCTTGCAAACGGCTGTGTTTATTTCAGTTCCGAGCATCATAAAACAGCCGTCACCGGTAATGCAGAAGACAGTCTCTCCGGGAGAAGCCGTCTTGGCACCGATCGCCATGCCAATTGAATTGCCCATGCAAGCAAAGTAGGCATCGAATATGAAGCTGCCGGGCCTGCGGACATTGAACCATTTCACAGCATTGAACCCGTGGCTGCCGTCATCTACAAACACGCTGCTGTTGTAAGGAATCAGGTCGCTCATCGTGCTCATTACCGAAGCCAGAGAGAGCCCCGCCAGCACGGGCAACTCGTCATTGTAAGCATTGGAGATTGTGATTTCATGCTTGGTGACCGTAGAGGGGTCCAGCTTCTGAAGATACAGTGCCAGGTTGTCCCTTAAGTCCCCGCCGACAGCGATGGTGGATGAGGACAGTATTTTGCCGACAAAGGTTGGATCTACATCGAACTGGATCAGCTGCGGCGGATGATTCTCCGGCTTCAGGTTGCAGATGGTCATGTCGCTCAGGCGGGAGCCCAGAACAATGAACAGGTCGCTGTTGTTCAGCAATTCATCGCCGTGCGAGGAGCCGCCAACGCCGACAGGACCGTGGTAGAGCGGGTGATCATAAGCTATTGCACCTTTGCCGCCTGGAGAGGTGACTACAGGAATGTTGAAGGTTTCGGCCAGCTGAACCAGTTCCTGATGGGCACCTGAGCGGTTGACGCCTTTACCGGCAATGATCAGGGGCCTAGCGGATTGATTAATCGCCGAGATGACCCGGTCATAGTTCTGATAACTGACTAGTCCCTCGCGTTCCGGCAGAACAATCCGGCATTCCGCGAGCCGCTCTGTCTGCACATCAAACGGAATGCAGAGATGGACCGGACCTTTTTGGTCACCCAGGGCGATGGATAGGGCATGGTTGAAAATCGTGCTGAAGTGATCGCCGCGTTCAACGAGCTTGCTGAAGAGGGTGGCCGGCCGGAACATATCCGCCAAATCAGCCAGGTAGGAAGTGGAATCCTGACATTGGGGAATGCCCAGCTCCTTGATGGACTGATGTCCGGTGATGAAGAGGACGGGAAGATTATTGGCCTTGGCATGCGCTGCTGCGGTGAGCAGATTCGTTCCCCCAGGACCGGAGGTGCCGAAGGCTACCCCGAGACTGCCGGTCTTCAGAGCATAACCGCCGGCGGCGAAGCCGGAGCTGGATTCGTGCCGGCCGGGGATGAACTCTATACCGTAGTCAACCATTTTCAAAGCGATGGGGCAAATAGACTTGCCTATGATTCCAAAAGAATGAGTGACTCCCAGATTGTGTAATGCTTCCGCCATATAATCTGCAACTGTCTTCAGAACATCCACCCCGCAAGTTGTTATTTGTATACGTCAGCAATAGAAAACCTGTACTCACCATTGGAGCACAGGTCTGTTGCACGAATCACCATAATCAAACGCGAAACCTAAGGCGTTCACAGTTTTTCAGCAACCTGGCTGTCATGATCCCACTTCAGAAATGAGACTGTAGATCCATGGCTTTGCGTCATTCCCTTTCGGTGAATTTTGCCGGTATGCGGTTATAAATGAATTTGTGGAGAATTTTCCTTTACAATATATTCCTTGCTCCGCTTTTGTCAATAACCCCTGTGAGAAGAAACTCGGAATTTGACGAATATTCAGGAGTGGAAATGGCTAAATATTTGGATTTTCAAACTTTTGAAAATGGTTGTCCCTGGAAGACTAAAGTCTTAAAATGCAAATGGCCGTTTAGGTTGATTAATGTGGGAAGTGAGCACAAAGCCTCATTACATTCCTGATTTACTGCAAAACATTAAGAATTCACTAGATATACAGCATTACAAATTTCGGTGATAGGACTTAAGTAATAGTGATGTAAGATGTTAGCTTATAGACAAGCTATGACAATAGAACGACTATAGTAAAGAAGTGCAAAGCACGGTTTTTACCCTTATGCACAATTTCAACAATTTGTGAATATTACATAACAATCTTTGTTTTGCCCAAAAAAAGAGACACCTCCCGCAGAAAATTCCGCAGGCGTGTCTCTTTGTGCTGAGGTTAAAATTTGAAAATATGAATCGTTTTTTGCAGGTTGAAGACCGCGGAGGTCATCTTCTCTGTCTCCTCAGCTACGGATTGAAGAGCATGAATCTGTTCGTTCATCGCTGCGGATACCTCTTCCGTCCCTGCGGCGGTCTCCTGGGTGATGGCTGAGATATTCTCGATCGCCCCGGAGATCTTGAGCGCGCTCTCCAGCATAAGGTCACTCTCTGCGGAAAAGGAGGCAATCTGCTCGGTTATGTATTGGACACTATGCACAATTTGAGCAAAAATGTTGGCTGTCTCCGTAATCATCTCATTCTGCACCTGGACTACCTCTTCATTGATGGCGATGTTATCGATAGCCTGCTTGATATCCGCTTCGATGCTGCGTACCAGACCGAACACCTCTTTGGTTGAAGCGGTGGATTCCTCGGCCAGCTTGCGGACCTCCTGGGCAACAACGGCGAACCCGCGGCCATGTTCGCCTGCACGGGCGGCTTCAATAGAAGCATTGAGCGACAGCAGATTGGTCTGTTCAGCAATTTCGGTAATTGTCTTGGTAATCATCGTAATGCCTCGTGCGTTATGCGATAGGGCTTCGATAGTATCCGCCACCTTCTGGGTAGCCTGGATGTTCTTGCGCATGCCTTCGGCTTGGGTATCCACCGATTGCCGTCCCTGTTCTACCAATTCCAGCGTATGTACAGACCTTTTATTCATTTCCTTGGTGGAATTCGTATAATTGGAGACTTTGATTTCGATATCCTTGATCGATTCGGTCATATCAGCGATATCCACCGAGATTTCGTTAGCACCGAGGGCCAGTTCATTGGAGGAGGAAGCCACCTGCGCCATGACAAACTTCAGGTTCTGATTCTTGTCTTCAATCCCGCGGCTGGCGTCCATAACCTGACGGGTAATCTGTGAGGCATCGGTGAGGATTTTTTTGAGCTTGTCAATCATGGTATTGAAGGAGCGGCTGATGTCGCCCATGGAGCCATTCTCATCGGCACGGCTGGTGAAGTCGCCTTTGGCAATCGTGTGCGTCACATTGGAGATATCCTCAAATGAAGATGTAAGCGTTCTCTCAATGAAGCGCGCAAGCGGGTAAGTCAGCGCTGCCAGGACGGCGACAAGAATAATGCCGATGAGCAGCCTGTCCATGAGGATTAGCGTGATTAAGACAGGGACAGCGAATAAAGCGGCAACCAGGTAACATCCGGTGACGATTTTTTGTTTCAACGGCAGCTTGTTCATCCAGTCCATAATGTAAAGTCCCCCTATAAATAATAATGTGTATTGTAATATTATAGGGGATACTAGTGCATTTGGTCTATTATTAAAAATCGTATAATGCTGCCGCTTCACGCAGAGCCGCAGCAACAGTATCCGCAAGCTCAGGCGGTGCCGTCACCTTGATACCCTGACCCAGGGACAGGATGATCCGGCACGCAGACTCCGGCGTGTTGAACTCAGCCTCGGCCCTGATCCAGCCCGGGGCCTCAGCAGGCTCCTGGTGCAACAGGGCGACGTATCGCTCCTTCTGCAGCTCCTTCATCGTTTGCTCTCTTACAAGAAGGCTGGAGGGGTACCTGGGCAAGGCAGACTTGAATGCGGCGGTGGAGGTCTCCCAGTACTCAGACAGGACGAAATCCTCCGGTTGCTCAAAAGACTCATCTGTGACTTTGGCCTCAGTGATTCTGGAGACCCTGTAGGTCCGCAGCTCGCCGTCATGCCCCGCGACCAAGTACCAGACGCCGCGCTTAACTACCAGCCCCAGAGGTGCAACCAGCCGCTCGGCGGCGTCCTCCCCGCGGAGATAGGTGATGCTCACCTTGCGGTTCTCCCATAAGGCTCCCTGCAAAGCGGATAGGCAGGGATAGGTCTCCCCGGAGGGATGCCACCCGGCTCCGTCGATGTGAATCCGCTGGCTGAGGAAGCTGAAGGGGGTGACTGGCTGCCGGGTAGCGACGGCCTGCAGCTTGCGGGCGGCCGAGGAGAACTCCTCCTGAATGCCCAGAGCGTGCAGAATCGCCGGATCAGCGGGCACCAGCAGCGCGGCAATCTCCTTGGTGTTCATTCCGGTCAGGGAATTCCGGTAGCCTTCAGCCAGCTTCCAGCCGCCTTCCCGGCCGCGCTCCGCCAGCACGGGGATGCCGGAGAAGCTTAGTGCTTCCATATCCCGGAAGATTGTACGTTCGGATACCTCCAGCGTTAGCGCCAGCTCTTTGGAGCTGATTTTCCCGCGGCTCTGTAAGAGCTGAACGATAGTGATCAGGCGATCCGCTCTCATTCTGCAACCTCCCTTGAATGTATTATTTATATATGTCAATGGTTGTCATGTATAAGGTATATATTAGACAAGAGTACGGATTAGCGCAAATGATCATCTAATCCGGGTATGATAGATGAAAGGGAGCGGATCAAATGACAAATCTGCAAGGGAAAGTGGCATTGGTAACAGGCGGGAGCAGGGGAGCGGGCAGAGGCATTGCACTGGAGCTGGCGAAGGCTGGTGCCTATGTATACATTACGGGCAGGAATGCCGGTATGCCGCAGGAGGGAAAAGCAAGAACGCTTGAAGGGGTGCTGGCTGAGATCCGCCGCTCAGGCGGGGACGGAGCTGTGATCCGCTGTGATCATACCAATGACAGCGAGACAGAGGCTGTAATCCGGCAGATTAGCGCAGAGCAGGGCAGATTGGATATTCTGGTCAATAACGTCTGGGGCGGCAATACTCTCCCTATCGGGAATGAACCGTTCTGGGAGCAGCCGGTGCAGCATTGGGATCATATGTTCACTGCGGGTGTGAGGGCGCAGCTAATGAGTAATTATTATGCTGTACCCCTGATGCGCAGGGAAGGAGCGGGGGCGGGTAAATTAATCGTCCATACAACCTTCTGGGACGAGTACAAGTACACGGGGAACTTCTATTATGATCTGTCCAAAAATGCACTGGTGCGCATGGCCTACGGATTATCCCTAGAGGTGGCTGCGGATGGCATCGCGGTGATTCCCGTCTCTCCCGGCTGGATGCGGACCGAGCTGGTCCTGGACAGCTTTGGCACAGATGAGGAGCACTGGCAGGAGGAGGAGGGGCTTCAGACCACTGAATCAACCGCTTATATCGGACGGGCAGTTGCAGCGCTTGCTGCTGATCCTGAAGTGATATCCATGACTGGTACTCCCCAGAAGGTAGGGGACCTGGCACGGAAATATGGCTTTACGGACACCGATGGCCGGCAGGTGCCAGCCTACCGGATTTCATAGTATAACGCAAAAACACTCTTTGGAAGTGCGCGGCCTGGGGCCTGCACTCCCGAAGAGTGTTTTATTGTGAAGAAATAAGAATTAGAGCAGAATGATCTCCTCAGCGGTGTTGATCTCCGGCAGTCCGGCCAGCTTCACCAGGACCTCCTTCGGCACACCCTTATCAACGGTCAGGAGCATAATGGCAGCTCCGCCGATGATCGTACGGCCAACCTGCATGGATGCGATATTGACGCCGTTCTCGCCAAGCAGGGTGCCGACGAGTCCGATGATACCCGGTTTGTCATTATGCGAGATCACAACCTGATGGCCTTCCGGAGCAATATCGACCGGGAACTTGTTGACCTTAACAATCCGTTCGCCATAGCCCTGCAGCAGGGTACCGGCGACCAGACGCTCTTCATCATGCTCAGCCTTGAGTGTTACCGTGATGAGGTTGGTGAAGCCTTTGGTTTTGGAAGCCTTGGTCACCACTACATTCACATCACGGGTCTTCGCCAGATGCATCGAGTTGACGATGTTCACATCTCCGGCAAAGTGGCGGGTGAGCACACCTTTGACGACATAGCGGGTAAGCGGCTGGGTATCCACATCCGAGAGATCACCGGCATATTCCACATGGATCTCGCGGATCGCTCCGTCCGTAATCTGCGTAGCGAAGCTGCCCAGCTTCTCGCCGAGGGTGAAGTACGGCTGCAGCTTGTTCATCACGCTAGGTGCAACCGGCGGAATGTTCACCGCGTTGATGAACGGTTCGTTGCGCAGGATATGAAGGACCTGCTCGGATACATCGATGGCTACGTTCTCCTGGGCTTCAATCGTCGAAGCACCCAGATGCGGAGTCACGATAATCTTCGGATGTGTAAGGAACGGGTGGTCTGCTTCAGGCGGCTCCTTCTCGAAGACGTCGAACGCAGCACCGGCTACAATACCGCTGTCAATCGCTTCTACCAGCGCCATTTCATCGATGACACCGCCGCGGGCACAGTTGATGATGCGCATGCCTTTTTTCATCACTTCGAATTGCGGACGGGAGATCATGTGGCGCGTCTCCGGAGTGAGCGGTGTGTGAACGGTGATGAAGTCTGCACCGCGCACAATGTCGTCTACCGAAGCCAGCTTCACTTCCATTTTCTCTGCACGGTCAGCTGTCAGGAACGGGTCATAGGCCAGGATGCTCATGCCGAAGGCTTTGGCGCGCTTGGCCACCTCGCTGCCGATCCGGCCCATGCCGAGTACGCCCAGTGTCTTGCCGCGCAGCTCTACGCCGAGGAAGGTTTTTCTGTCCCATACGCCGGAAATTGTCTTCGCATAGGCTTGAGGAATATGACGGGCCAAGGCCATCATCATGGCAAAAGCATGTTCACAGGTCGTAATGGTATTGCCGTCCGGAGCATTGATAACGACTACACCGCGCTGCGTGGCGGACTCCAGCTTGATGTTGTCCACGCCGACTCCGGCCCGGCCGATAACCTTGAGATTAGTACCGGCGGCGATAATTTTGTCCGTCACGGTAGTCTGGCTGCGAACGAGTAAGCCGTCATATTCGCCAATGATTGCAACTAGCTCATCTTCACTTAGTCCTGTTTTCTTGTCTACAGTCACATCGCTTGCGTCCATCAATTGTTGAATGCCCAAATCGCTGATCGGATCCGATACTAATACTTTAAACATGGTCTCTTGTCCTCCTTCAAATGGGAAAGCTATTGTATATGCCAAGGATCACCGGGTAAGGCAATCCGCAGTACCAGAACTTACAAGAGCGTAATAAGCAGCTTGACAACGGGGTAACGCGCTGTCGCACAAAAGAAACAGCATGCAGAAGTACCGGATTCACGGGTAGATGGCAATAAAAAAACTCCCAACCCCCATACTACTGCCGTAGTAAGGGACGAGAGTTCTCGTGGTACCACCCTAATTCACTGCGACGGTTAAGAAGCAGCCTCATTGGCCTGCAAAGGCCACACTGGTAACGGAGTGATCCGATTGTATCTACTCTTGTGTTCAATACAATATCTCAGGAGCGCTAAAGATTAATGTCCGCCACCGGTTCTCACCACCCACCGGCTCTCTGAAGACTGCAAGTAATCTTTGTTCCATCATCGGTTTTGCTTGATTAATTTGTCATAATGTAACATGGTGATGCCAAGTGTGTCAATAGGATTCTTCTGCGCGGGTCCGCCTTGAAGTGGACCGTAAATTTCGTTATGATGCAATAACTGGTCCTACTCGTAGAAGAAAGGGAGCTGCGGCATGATCTCTTTACCGTAATATTGTTCCCGCCACTTGATGAAGTCCTGCTCCTGCACCGCACCGGTGGAGATGAGCAGGGTGACGGAGGACTGGATATCATTCAGCTTCAGCGAGCTGGCGGTCCCGGAATAGATCATGTCATCAATCTTGGCAGTGATATCCTGCGGATCATATCCGGCGTAGATGCCGCGGTTGAGCATGATATTGGCGATGGAAGCATTCTTGAGCAAGAGCGGCATTTTTTTCCACTGAATGAAAGAGAGTGTCTTCAGCTCACCGGACTGCTGCGGAATGGACGGGTGGGTCTTCGACCCCCATTTCAGCATGGAATCATAGAAGTTCTTCTGGGCGAGCAGCCCGAATCTCACGGCACTGGTTGTGAAGTTGTCGCTTTTCAGCACTTTGGCGGCTTCGGCGCCGGAAGCTCCCGCAGTCACCTTACTGGAGGCTTGGGAGAAGAGTGTGAGACTCTTAAGAATATTGAGCTGGGATTCATAGAGCATCGGCGAATTGGTGAAGAGCGAATCCTGGGTTACCTTATCATACTGCTTGTCCGCGAGAATACTCAGATTCTTCAGTGTTGCCGCATTCTGGCGTGCATCTGTGCTGCGGGCAAGAACGCCCACCTGTTCGTTCCAATTGCGCTTGAATTCCCGGTAAGGCAAAAATACGTTATGATAAAAGGTGACAAGATCCTGCTGCTGGTAGGAGCCGGAGAATTCCTGGGCGCTCGGGTGGTCCTTCAGCTGTGAATACTTGGCCTCTGTCTTGTCAGCTCCAACCTTGACTCCCGTGAAAAATGAAGCGAATGCGGATATTAGAAAAAACAAAAAACCTAGTGTGTACATCATTTGAGTGCGGGAGGTACGGCTGTTCATGATTAAGTGCTCCTTCGTATAGGTAAATTAACTTATGTAAAAACATTTATAGAACAGGCAGGTTATAATGAAAAAATTCAAATTGGGTGACATCAAAATTAAAAAGGCCGATCCACAGCAGTTAACAGACAAGCTGTTACTCATTAATCTGTACATTACTCAGGGCCTTACCTTATTTATCGGTTTGATATGGATATTATTACAGAAAAGAAATCCTATTCACATATTAAATTTTCCGGATAGTGTACATTTCGTGTACTGGGGCCTTGGCCTTGCAGTTATTATGCTTGCTGTTGACTTCCTGCTGACCCATATTGTTCCTGAAGACAGCATGGATGACGGGGGGATTAATGAACTGCTGTTCGGCAAAAGGCCGCTGTGGCATATTGTGGTCATTTCGGCGGTGGTTGCGGTGTGTGAGGAGCTGCTCTTCCGCGGAGCGATCCAGCATTCTCTCGGGCCGTACTGGACGAGTATACTGTTTGCTGTTATTCATGTCCGTTATCTGCGGCACTGGATTCCAACGGGCTGGGTCTTCCTCAGCAGCTATGGTCTTGGACTTATCTACATCCATTCGGGCAGTCTGTGGGCACCTATATTGTGCCATTTCCTTATAGATTTGTTCTCCGGTATGGTTATTCGTTACAGGAGGGTATCATGACAGAACAATTAAGCCGGGTAAGGTCCCGCCAGAAACAGCAGAAGAGAGAACAACAGCCTCCAGCCAGAGCGGGCAAGCGTCAGCCGGCTTCCGGGGCAGCAGAAGAGCGTGCGGGAAGTCCGGTACCGGTGGCAGGGACCCTGTCCAGAAAGGAGCGCTTATCCGGGCGCAGGGCCTCCGGGAGGCCGGAGCGTGAGGCGGCACAGCAGGAAGGGGAGCAGACTCCGTCGCGTGCGGAGAGCTATCCGTCAGAGAGAATCCGGTTCAGCAAAATGTTCAT
Organism: Paenibacillus sp. FSL M7-0896; assembly: GCF_037975415.1. Taxonomy (NCBI): domain Bacteria; kingdom Bacillati; phylum Bacillota; class Bacilli; order Caryophanales; family Paenibacillaceae; genus Paenibacillus; species Paenibacillus sp. FSL M7-0896. The sequence goes on along the minus strand of NZ_CP150250.1, from coordinate 4,488,697 downwards.
CAATTCGCTGATTGTTGTATTTCTGATGCTGCTGGGCTTCCTCCTGTGGTGGGGAATTAACGGGGCGCCGGATCTGGGCAGCCTATGGAGTTGACTACGGTGCTCCTGATTCTTTTAGGTGTGAGTCTTGGGGTAGCAGGGGGGATGGGTCTCCTTATGGTTGCTGCTGCCTTCAAAAAACGGTTGAATCATCAGGATATTGTACTGGAGCGGCTTCCTGCCGCGTTCGACGGCTTCCAGATACTGCTCATTACGGATATTCACCGCCGCCGTCTGCCGGAGGAGATGCTGACCCCGCTGCGGGGGAAGGTGGACGCTGTCTTCCTGGGCGGTGATATGACGGAGAAGGGCGCTTCCATAGAACGCCTGTTGAACAATATGACTCTGGCCGCTTCGGTTGCGCCTGTATATGCCGTACATGGGAATCATGATTACAGGGCGAATATCAATCTGGTGGATAACATCATCCGGGGAAGCGGAGCCAGGCTGCTGGTGGATGAGAACTGCGTCATTGAGCGGGACGGTGCGCAGTTTATTCTGACCGGGGTGGATTTCCCGCGGCAAGGCGGCAAGAAGGCCTATGGCCCTCTGCCAGCTGTGGCGGATGCGGAAGCCTTCCGGATCATCCTCGTGCATGATCCGCTCTGGCTGTCCCGGCAGCAGGAGATTCCGGCTGACCTGATTTTGGCCGGGCATACCCATGGAGGCCAGGTTGTACTGCCCCTGATCGGGAACCGGCATACCGATGAGTTCTACCGCCAATATAATGCGGGGATGTATGAGATCCCCCGGAGCTATAATGCGGGTCTCCCGCCGCTGAAGATGCTGATCAGCCGGGGGTTCGGTACGGCGCATCTGCCGCTGCGCTGGCGCAGTCCGGCCGAGATGCATGTGCTGACCCTGCGCTGCGGACAGCGGCATTCCGGATCGCAGAGATTCAATGTGATGAACCCATAAGCATGACAAAAAACGGCTGCCCTCCTAACGGGGCAGCCGTTTTTGCTTGTTCATTCAGGTCTTAGCGCATCTTCAGCTCAATGCTGCGCGGATCTACAAAGCTGTAGCCCTTGCCCTCAAGCGTAGTCAGCAGAGTGTCAAGTGCCTCTACCGTCCAAGGCAGCTCATGCATCAGGATATTGCTGCCGGAATGCAGCTGATCGGTTACATTCTTGATCAGCTTCTCCGTTTTGCCTGCATCCTTGGCCTTCATCTCCCAGTCAAGGGAGCCATTGGACCAGGTCATATAGAGCATGCCGTTTGCAGCAGCGATTTTTTTGCCTACATCACCGCCGGCACCGTGCGGCGGACGGAAGAAGTGAGGGGTCTCACCGGTGATTTCCTTGACGATTCTTTGAACATCCTCAATCTGCTTCTTCACTTCGGCTTCCGGCTTATCCTTCAGCACGATGTGATCCCAGCTATGGTTGCCGAGTACGCCGCCCCGCTTGTGGATCAGCTCCAGCAGCTCGGGATGCTCCTTCACCCGGTACCCGTTGACGAAGAAGATCGCTTTGGCCTTGTGCTTGTCCAGTGTATCCATCAGCGGATTGATTAATTCCGCTTCCTTCGGCCCGTCGTCGAAGGTCAGCAGGACTACCTTCTTATTCGTGGCCGGATCATTCGGGACAATGTCATAATTCTTGTTCATATGATACAGCAGCGGCACCTGCGCATCGCTGGCTGCCGCAGGCGTGGCCTCCGGTGATGCAGTTGCCTCAGGTGCAGCTGATGCTGTTACCTCAGGTGCAGGAGATGCGGCTGTCTCCGCCGCCTCTGTTGCTGCCGCAGGCTGTGGCGTCTTCTCCGCCGCCTGGCTGCCTGTATTTCCACTGTTGCTGCAAGCTGACAGCAGACAAGCCGCCAAAAGCAGCGTTATTGTTGCTTTACCCACTTTTTTCATCTCGCTTTCTTGTTGTTTGGCTGTATGAGCGGCTACCTTTCCGCGAACACTAAGCATGATTTTACCATACAAGGAGGTTGGAGATATGAATACTTCGTCATTTCTGTGCGGGGTGCTGATTGGTGCAGCCGCCAGTATGATTATGTCCAAAAAACGCAGCGCCATGATGTCTGCCTTACTGCACTCGAACGGTTCTTCCTATAATGCGGGTGACAAGGCCAAGGACAAAATTATGGGGATGGCCATGACCGGCTTCGGCAGCACGGCAGCGGGCAGCAGTCATGAACACTCAGGCTCTCATGTATCCGGCGGTGGCGAGCATAGCGGTGGCGATCATAAAGAGGGTTCCCCGTTAAAGTCCAAAGAATCAAATCTGAACATGCTGAAGGATTTCATCCGCAGCAACCCTGATGTGAAGCATGAAGTCGAGCAGATTCTCAAAGATACTCATACCGCCATACCGGGTTTGTAACCGGATTTAACCGCTGCAGAATCATTTTGGCGATGCCGGCATCGCTGAAGTGATTCTTTTTTAATATGGCTTTACATATAATGGGCAGCAAATTGGGCTGAATCTATATTTATTTACGTGCATTTGTAGCTTCAAAATGATAACATACATACATAGTAACCATTTTTGGCTCATTACTCGGGACTCATCATACATTAATATTAAATGAGCTTGCAAAAGGAGGATCCTGTCATGAGAATAGAGCGATTAAGTCAAGATAAGATACGGATTTTCCTCACTTTTGACGACCTGAGCGAGCGGGGCATCCAGAAGGAAGACATGTGGCAGGAGGTTCCCAAGGTGCACGACCTCTTTACGGAAATGATGGATCAGGCGTACAGCGAGCTTGGTTTTGACGCTACGGGTCCGCTTGCCGTGGAAGTGTTCGCATTGCCCGCGCAAGGCATGGTCGTTATTGTGACCCGGGGGAAATATGATCACCATCAGTACGGTGGGGCCGGGGAAGATGAATTGCCTGAAGAGATTTACGAAATGGAAGTTACTCTTGAACAAAGCGACTCCATTGTATATGCATTCCGCGATTTCGAGGTTCTGGTGGAAGCGGCTCATGTGCTCATCGGCAATATTACTTCTCAAGGACAACTGTATTCTTATAATGATAAATGGTACCTCTACTTCGATCCGAAGGAATTTGAAGAGGCTGCACTGTCAGGGCTGGTAGGCGTGCTCGCTGAATTCGGAGATTCCTCTCCGGTAACTCAGGCTGTTCTGGCCGAATACGGCAAGACGGTTATGGCGGAGAATGCGATTCAGACGCTGTGCAATCATTTCAAACGTCAGGAATAAGAGATAGTGGGAAGGTACCAGTCCGGCCATAACGGCTTCAGCAGAGATTAGGTATTAGCGCAAGGGAGGCTATTCGGTGCTTTTGTTATCGGTCATTTCGTCAGCAGTTGCACCGGGACTTGCGCTGCTGACTTTTTTCTATCTGAAAGACAAGTATGATCAGGAACCGCTCCATATGGTGCTTAAGGTGTTCCTGCTCGGCCTGATGATCGTGCTGCCTGTGATGATTATCCAGAGGGGACTGGTGCTGGGGCTGGACGGCGGTCCTTATGTGGATTCCTTTCTGATCTCAGCCGGGGTGGAAGAGGCCCTGAAGTGGTTTGTGCTGTACCATATGATTTACAATCATACCGAATTTGACGAGCCCTATGATGGAATACTATATGCCGTAGCGATTTCGCTCGGCTTCGCAACGATAGAGAATGTAATGTATGCATGGTACAGCAATGCTTCAATCGGCACCATGATTCTAAGGGCGCTGCTTCCAGTCTCCGGACATGCCATGTTCGGGGTAATTATGGGCTACCATATGGGCAGAGCCAAGTTCTCCGGCGGGGTCAAGACCCGTAAGATTCTGCTGATTTCATTGCTTCTGCCCTGGCTGTGGCATGGAATCTATGATTTTCTGCTCGCGACGACGGCTAATTATTGGATTTGGTTTATCGTGCCCCTGATGGCGGTCCTATGGTATAGAGGCATGGGGAAGGTAGCGCGGGCCAGCAGCCGTTCCCCGTTTCGCTTTTTGAAGCGTGAGGAAGAGGTTAACCTATAATCGAGATGGACACACTTAATCCTACAGGGCAGTTCCTTAAGGCAAGGAATTCCAGAAAGGAGAGAGAGGTGTCTTTTTTTGCGAGTAAAAGTTCGGATTGTCTGCAAGCAGTGCGGCGAAACCTACATATTAAGAGGGAACAAGGAGCAGGGGGTTGTCCAGACCGGCTTCAAGCAATGTCTGTGCAGCTGTGTAAGCGGCTTCGAGATTGAGGAACGGGCCTAAAGACCGGATTCTTGAAAAAGTGCATAAGTCTTCTCAGTTATTGTCAAACTAACGGCAATAAGCTACTGAAAGGAGCTATGCGGACCTATGTACAAAAGATTAAGTGCCATAATGTTCCCGCTTACCGCACTCTTGCTGCTTGGAGCGCTCGTCTGGGGGTATCAGGAGAATCAGGAGAAGAATTCGATTCTGATCAAAGCGGAGAATCAGTATCAGCGCGCATTCCATGATCTCTCCTTCCATGTGGAGCGGCTTCACGGTGAGCTTGGCAATACGCTTGCGGTGAACACTACCTCTAACGGAATGCACCGCAAAGGACTGGTCAATGTATGGCGGATTACCAGCGAGGCGCAGAACGAGATCAATCAGCTGCCGCTGACGTTGCTGCCGTTCAGTGAGACGGAGGAGTTCCTCTCTAAGATCTCTAATTTCTCCTACAAGGCTGCGGTGCGTGACTTCACGAAGAAGCCGCTGACAGAGGGGGAAATGGCGAATCTGAAGACGCTCTACCAGAATTCGGCTGAAATCTCCAAGGACCTGCAGAAGGTTCAGGACAAGGTCATCGGCAAAAAGCTGCGCTGGATGGATGTAGAGACTGCACTGGCTACAGAGCAGAAGGCCGAAGACAACACGATCATCGACGGATTCAAAACCGTGGATAAACGCGTGGCGGCATACCCGGAGCTGGACTACGGCCCTTCGGTTGCAAGTATCTATGATAAGCGGTCGGTGAAAAAGCTGGGCGGCAAGCCGGTTACCGCTGACCAGATCAAGGGCAAGGCGATGAAGTTCGCCGAGCTGGGCGGGAAGGCACAGGTGAAGATTCAGGAGAATGGGAAGGGAACGGAGTGGGCTTCTTATACAGCCACTGTGACTTCCAGTGACCATAAGGAGCCGGTCTCGATGGACTTCACGGCGGAAGGCGGACTGCTGATCTCTTACAACGACAACCGCGAGGTAGGGCCGGCCAAAGTATCCATGAAGCAGGCTGTGGAGAAGGCGGGTAAGTTCCTGGAGAAGAAGGGCTATCCCGGCATGACCGCAGTCAGTGCGGACCGGTACGATAATCTGGGCAATCTGACCTTTGTCAGCAGCCAGGACGGCGTGCTCATCTATCCCGAGAAAATGACGGTTCGTGTCGGGCTGGATACGGGGGAAGCCATAGGGTTCCAGGCAAGCGACTATGTGAATGAGCATAAGGAGAAGCGTGTGCTGCCGAAGCCGAAGCTGTCCCTGGCTGAAGCCAGAGCGATGCTTAACCCGGAGTTCAAGGAGCTCTATAACCGGCTGGCCTGGATCGAGAATGAAGATGCGGTGGAGCTGCTGACCTATGAATTCGGGGGCAAAATCAACGGCTCACAGTTCAGGATTTATCTGAATGCCGCAGACGGTAATGAGGAAGCGGTGGAACAGATCCGCACCTCCTCGGGAGCACAGGATAAATAGCCGGACTTTCCATGGGGACAGCTAAAACCGGTTCTATAAAGAAGACGCATTTCCGGAAACGGAGGGCGTCTTTTTTTGGTGATTAGGAAATTATGATTTACGTCCGATGTGGATAAGTTGTGCATTAAAGTTGGGTGTAAGTGTCTTGGAACATCGGCAGGATGACTATATTCTGGATCAGTAATAGGAATGACTTCGCTGATTTCACCGAACAGCCGGATATGGTCGAAAAACCGACTACATTCGGTGCGGCAGAGGCGTGTGGGCTGGATATGGTTGAAAAACCGACTACATTTGGTGCGGCAGAGGCGTGTGAGCCGGATATGGTCGAAAAACCGACTACATTCGGTGCGGCAGAGGCGAGTGGGCCGAATGTGGTCGAAAAACCGACTACATTCGGTGCGGCAGGGGCGTGTGGGCCGAATGTGGTCGAAAAACCGATCACAATGGGGATGCCGTAGGCATTTTGTTCGTGCTGAAACTATAGGCTGCAAGCCGGTTGCGGCTGTTGGTGTTCAACGCCTAATAATATTTCTGACCTGCCTCAAGAGGGCATGCTATAATCGGTTTAGCATTTATTACTAACTCAAGCGGCGGTGACAGGTTTGTATCCCAAAATTAATGAATATCTATACCTCCAGGTCGCATCCAGCGATGCGGCTGAGTCTGAGATCCAGTACCGGGCAAGGATTGCTGATATGGAGGACGAGAGCATCCTGATAGAAATTCCCATGCAGGAGAGTAACGGCCGGCTTAAGAAGCTGTTTATCGGTGACGAGCTGTCGGTCTATTTTCTCACAGAGGGCGGCATTAAGAATTATTTCAATACTCATGTGCTCGGCTTCAAGGAAGATGTCATCCGGATGGTCCGGCTGCGCAAGCCTGCGGCAGAGTCCATCTTCAAAATTCAGCGCCGCAGCTTCTTCCGCGTCAATGCGGAGCTGGAGCTGGCCGTGAAGGATGCCCTGGGCAGCCGGTTTCTGGTGCGCACCGAGGATATCGGCGGCGGCGGGACATCATTCTTAAGCGATGCCAAAATTACATTAGGGGTGGCCGACAAGCTGGCCTGCTGGCTGCTCGTCTCCTACCGCAACGGAAGCACGGAGCATGTTAATTTCGAAGGCGAGATTGTACGGATCAAACCGCTGGAGACCGGACGGAATCTGGTCATGGTTAAATTCTCGGCCATTTCCGATACGGAGCGGCAAAAAATTATCCGGTACTGCTTTGAACGCCAATTCGATTTCCGCAACCGCTGATTCCCTGCGCAGGAATCTTCAAGAGGGCCCTGAATCAGCTTTTTTCTCCCTAAAAAACCTCAATGTCATTTTGCACTGGGGTTCAAACTGTGGTATAATTTTATAAGTCGCAGGCAATGCCTGCTTTTTTCTTGAGAATATCAGCAAGTTCCAAGAGAGATATGTCGATATGCGTATTTCTGCGGAAGAGTGTTTGAGGAGGAATGCCCCGTTGGACAGGCAGGATACACATACTAACGACCGAATTAACGTCGCCATCGACGGACCTGCCGGGGCAGGCAAGAGCACTGTAGCCCGATTGGTAGCACGGGAGCTGTCTTACATTTATGTAGACACGGGTGCCATGTACCGGGCAATCACCTGGTATATGCTTCGTGAAGGCATAGCTGCAGAGAATCATGAGCTGGTGGACCGGAAGGTCCAGAATATGGCGATTGAGCTTCTGCCTGAGAAAGATGTGCAGAAAGTGCTGATTAATGGGGAAGACATGACCCCGCATATCCGCAGTCTTCAGGTCAGCGGCCAGGTGTCGCAGTATTCGAAGATTGAGGGTGTTAGATCCAGACTGAGTCACTTGCAGCGTCAGATGGCGCTCCGCAAGGGAGTCGTGATGGATGGCCGGGATATCGGTACAACCGTACTGCCGGATGCCGAAGTGAAGATTTTCATGACGGCAAGTGTGGAGGAGCGTGCTCTCCGTCGTTACAAGGAACTGAAGGATACGGAAACAGTGACTCTCCAGCAGCTTGAACATGATATTGCAGCGCGGGACCGGCTTGATGAAGGCCGGGAGATTTCACCGCTGTGCCGTGCCGAGGATGCTATTCTTCTCGATACGACGCATATGGATATCCTTCAGGCCGTGGAAGCCATCGTCTCCCACTGCAGAACCTATGTTAACGGGGAGAGAAATCATCTATGATTTATGCATTTTGCGTGGCCTTGCTTCGTATGATTTATGCCATACTGTTCCCGCTCAAGATTGTGGGAAGAGAGAATGTGCCGAAGGAGGGTGGAGTCCTGCTCTGCGCGAATCACATCAGCCTGCTTGATCCCATGACGATCGGCATTAAGCTGAAGCGACAGGTAAGATATATGGCCAAGGCGGAATTATTCAATGTTCCGGTGCTGGGCTGGCTCATTAAGCAATTGGGCGCATTTCCTGTCAAGCGTGGCGGCGTAAGCAAAGAATCCATTAAGACGTCCCTCAATACGCTTCGCAGCGGACATGTGATGGGCATCTTCCCGGAAGGAACGCGGAACTCCGATTCAGGTTCAGCCAAGAAGGGTGCGGCAAGCTTCGCGCTCCGCAGCGGCGCAGCCGTTGTGCCGGCAGCCATTATCGGGTCCTACAAGCCGTTCCGCCGGATGACTGTTGTATATGGGGCACCCATAGACCTCAGTGCATTTGAAGGTGCGGGAAGTGATTCTCTGGACGCTGTAACCGATGTTATTATGGGACGCATCCATGAAATGATCAGTACCGGCAAGCCCAGTTCGCGGTAAGTCCGGGAGTCAATTTTCTGTTTCTGTGAATAGCTTATAAATTACAGCATAACCGCTATTTTTTGGAACATACTAATCAGCAAAGTGAAATGGTTTAACGAAGCAATGATTGTTTTGAACCCTGCTCTACGCGGGTTTAAATAAATGGGGTTTTGAATCGAGGAGGGTAATCACATGTCTGAAGAAATCAAGAATCAAGAAGCTGCGGATAACGTTGAGAATAACGAGACCGTAGATAAGGCAGAAACTGTAGAATCCGCTGTTACCGAATCTGCAGAAGTTGTTGCCAGCAATGAAGAAGAAGTGACAAGCCAGGAAGGTCTGGAAATCATTTCTCTGAAAAAAGGCGATACCGTGAAAGGAACAATCGTCAAAATTGAAGATAACCAAGCTTATGTAAGCATTGGATATAAATACGACGGCGTTATTCCTATTCGCGAATTGTCTTCCGTTCAACTGGACAATGCCGCAGCAGCGGTAGAAGTCGGCCAGGAAGTGGAATGCAAGGTTGTCAGCATCAACGACAACAAGGAGAGCCTGGTGCTTTCCAAGCGTGCCATCGACAGCGAGAAATCATGGGAAGATCTGGAGAAGTATTTCGCTTCCCAGGAATCCTTCGAAGTTACTGTAGCTGATGTTGTCAAAGGCGGCCTTGTGGCTGACGTTGGCGCACGCGGCTTCATCCCGGCTTCCATGGTTGAGCGTCACTTCGTTGAAGATTTCAGCGACTACAAGGGCCGCACACTGCGTGTCAAAGTGAAAGAGCTTGACCGTGAGAACAGCAAGGTAATTCTCTCCGCCAAAGAAGTTCTGGAGGAAGAATTCGAAGCTAACAAGCAGAAGATTATGGCTGAGCTGTCTGAAGGCCAAATCATCGAAGGTACGGTTCAACGCCTGACTCAATTCGGCGCATTCGTTGATGTTGGCGGCGTAGACGGACTGGTTCACGTATCCGAGATTGCTTGGAACCACGTAGAGAAGCCATCCGATGTTGTATCCGAAGGCGACAAGGTTCGCGTGAAAGTACTTAAGGTTGATCCTGAAAAGGGCAAAATCAGCCTCAGCATCAAAGCAGCTGCTCCGGGTCCTTGGGATTCCGCAGCAGGCAAGATCAACATCGGCGATGTAGTTACAGGCGAAGTTAAGCGCCTTGTGAACTTCGGCGCATTCGTTGAACTGCTGCCAGGCGTTGAAGGCCTTGTGCATATCTCCCAGATCTCCCACAAGCACATTGGTACTCCGCATGAAGTGCTCAAGGAAGGACAGGAAGTACAAGTGAAAGTGCTTGACTTCAACCCATCCGAGAAGCGCGTCAGCCTGAGCATCAAGGAAACTGAAGAAGCTCCGGCTCCTTCGGCCAGACCAGAACGCAGCAACAGCAGAGACAGAGCGCCTAAGGAAGTGCTGAACAATCCTAACGTATCGCTCAGCAACGAAGGCCTCAGCTTCACACTGGCTGAACGTTTCGGCGACAAGCTGGACAAATTCAAGGGTAACAACTAATCCCTTTGTTATCTCATCATAACGGGTAAAGTAATCGGCGAGCCCTCGATCAGAGGGTTCGCCGATTGTCTGTTCCAGGGCATACAGGATAGCGACAATACATGGGTAAGATGGTTAGCCAATTGGAATGTTTTTTGCTATGATGAGTAACGTAAGGAAGACAGGAGGAATGAATATGGCAAGACCCGTAGTGGCCATTGTCGGCAGGCCTAACGTCGGAAAGTCGACGATCTTTAACCGGCTGATTGGCGATAGACTGGCCATCGTAGAAGATAAACCGGGGATTACACGTGACCGGATATATGGAGTCTCCGACTGGAACGGCAAATCCTTCAGTGTCATTGATACTGGCGGGATTGAGATTGACGGAGAAGACGCTATTCTGAAATCCATCCGCGTTCAGGCGGAGCTGGCGATTGAGGAAGCGGATGTGATCGTCTTCATGTGCGAGGCGAAGAGCGGACTCACGAGTTCGGATGAGGAAGTGGCGCAGATTCTGTTCCGTTCCGGCAAGCCGATCGTTCTGGCTATCAACAAAGTGGATAACATGAAGCGCACCGAAGATATTTATGAATTTTATACCCTTGGAATCGGTGATCCGATCGGCATTTCAGGAAGTCACGGAACCGGAATCGGCGATCTGCTGGACGCGGTTGTTGAACGTCTTCCGGATAAAGTGGATGAGGAATATGATGAAGATGTCATCCGTGTAGCCTTGATCGGACGTCCGAATGTGGGTAAATCCTCACTGGTTAATGCAATTCTGGGCGAAGAACGCGTTATTGTCAGTGATATTGCGGGGACTACACGCGATGCGATTGATACGCCGTTCGAACGGGATGGCCAGCGTTATGTGCTGATCGATACAGCGGGCATGCGCAAACGCGGCAAGGTCTATGAGAACACGGAAAAATACAGTGTAATGAGAGCCATGAAGGCGATTGAGCGTGCTGATGTTGTACTCGTTGTAATCAACGGGGAAGAAGGCATCATCGACCAGGACAAGCATATTGCCGGGTATGCCCATGATGCGGGCAAGGCCTCAGTCTTTGTTGTTAACAAATGGGATGCCATTGAGAAGGACGACAAGACGATGCAGAACTTCGAACGCAACATCCGCGATCACTTCCTGTTCATGAGCTATGCGCCAGTGGTATTTCTGTCTGCGCTTACGAAACAGCGTCTGCAGAAGCTGCTGCCTGTCGTGCAGCATGTCGCCCAACAGCACGCCCTGCGGATTACCACCCATCTGGTGAATGATGTGGTATCGGATGCCGTGGCGATTAATCCTCCGCCTACGGACAAAGGCCGCCGTCTGCGCATTAACTATGTCACCCAGGTGGCAACGAAGCCGCCGACGATCGTGGTATTCGTCAATGATCCTTCGCTGATGCACTTCTCCTACGAACGTTACCTGGAGAACAAGCTGCGTGCAGCGTTCAATTTCGAGGGGACACCGATCCGCCTCTTTACACGGCGCAAATCCGAGAACGAAGGTTAGGGGAGAAGAGTAGTGGCGTTTGAACTTCTGGTTATCGTTATAAGCTATCTGCTTGGCTCCATCAGCTTCAGTGTACTGCTCGCCCGGCTGCTTAAGGGGATTGATATCCGCCAATATGGAAGCGGCAATGCGGGAGCGACCAATACACTGCGTGTGATGGGGAAGGGACCGGCCATACTGGTGCTGTTTCTGGACGTACTGAAGGGAATTGCCGCAGTCTGGCTTGGCACATGGGCCGGGGGATGGGGAAGCTGGGTCGCAGTGGTCTGCGGACTGGCTGCCATCATCGGGCATAACTGGCCGGTCTATTTTCATTTTCGCGGGGGGAAAGGGATTGCAACGACGATTGGAGTGATGGCTACACTGGTATTCTGGCCTGCACTGATTGCCGGGGCGATTGCCATTCTCGCTATTATACTTACACGGTATGTCTCGCTGGGCTCACTGATCTTTGTGGCTCTGACTCCAGTGTGTCTGCTGTTCACAGAGCATACAACCCCGGAGCTATGGGGAAGCCTGGTCATCGTAGTGTTCGCCTTCTGGCGGCACCGCAGCAACATCGTGAAGATCTCGCAGGGCCGTGAGAACAAAATCGGCTCCAAAGCCAAGGAGGGGAATCGCGTTGTCTGATAAAGTAACCGTGCTGGTCGCGGGCAGTTGGGGAACTGCGCTGGCTACTGTGCTGGCGGCTAACCACTCGGAGGTTTATCTGTGGACGCGAAAGCCTGAGCAGGCTGCCGAGATTAACGAAGCACATACGAATCATCATTTCCTGCCGGGGGTTAAGCTCCCTGGAAATATTATTGCCACCACGGACATGGAGACTGCCGTCTCCGGTTCGAAGGCGGTAGTCATTGTGGCGCCTTCTTCCGGAGTGCGCCAGGTGGCGCATAGCCTTAAGCCGTTCTGGAAGGAAGATATGCTCTGCATTCACGCCACGAAGGGCTTCGAGACCGAGACCATGAAGCGGATGTCCACAGTGATCTCGGAGGAGCTGGGCTGCAGCGAAGGCGATATTGTGGTGCTCTCCGGGCCGAGCCATGCTGAAGAAGTGGTACGGCTCTGTCCGACCACGGTCGTCGTGGCTTCACCGGATGAGAGCCGTGCCAAGGCGGCGCAGGGGCTGTTCATTAACAACGACTTCCGTGTGTATACCAACAGGGATCAGCTAGGGGTAGAGCTGGCTGGTGCACTGAAGAATATTATCGCGCTGGGTGCGGGGCTGTCCGACGGGCTGGGGTTCGGGGATAATGCGAAGGCGGCACTGCTTACCCGCGGCCTGGCCGAGATCTCCCGGGTCGGGGTAGAGATGGGTGCGAATCCCTTAACCTTCTCCGGCCTTGCCGGACTTGGTGACCTGGTCGTGACGGCAACAAGCCAGCACAGCCGCAACTGGCGCGCCGGCTCCATGCTGGGCCAGGGCCAGCCGCTGAATGAGGTGCTGGACTCGATGGGGATGGTTGTCGAAGGCATCCGGACGACGGAGGTGGCTTATGCGATCTCGCTGAAGCTGGGCGTACAGATGCCCATCACCGACCAGATTTATCATGTGCTGTTCAAGGGCAGAACACCGCGTAATGCGGTGGAAGCCCTGATGGGCCGTGACCGTAAGACGGAGATGGAGGCCATTTCCCAGGAGACCTGGGAGCAGTGGCATTCCTGATCACGTTCACCTTTTGCCGGAATATCTCATATGTTGTTAATGGGGATTGACGGAGGAGGGATGAACAGTGAGCAGAGATTTTTCCAAGGATGCTTTGAACGCCATCAACAAGAAGACGGGCAAAAACATTTCGGAAGGTGCCATCAAAAAGCTGGCCGGTACGGTTAAGCCGGGCACCACACAGAATGAAGCCCAGCTCCGCCAGTTAATTAAACAGGTATCAGCTATGGCTAAAGTGCCGGTCAGCGAGGCTACAGTGCAGGAGATCGTCAATGCTGTTAAAAAAGGCGGCGCCGGTTCCGGTACGATGGAGTCTTTAATGAAAATGATGCTGAAAAAATAGCATATCCGTGAAGTAAGCCATTCCTGCCGGGATGGCTCCTTTTCAGACTGGGCATAACTCCGGAAGGTAAGCTGATTCCGTGGTTGATGCCCTTTTTTCCATCGCCAGGGGCTAATCTGTAAATTAATACTTAAAAAATGACGGATTTCACGCTATAATAGTCGCAATCCGGGAAAAGTGAAATGGAGGCGCATGACCTATGGACCCGATGACAAAAATGTGGCTGTCTCTGATTGCGGTACTGATTATGGGCTTATCCGTTTTTTTGATTACTTTTGCACGCAGCAAGACAAAGGGACTGCTTAGAGCTGTTTTATCGGTCATTGCTTTTGTCATCCTGCTGATCGGAGTTCTGGGCGGGGCCGCTTCAATTATGTAAGCATTTACATTATACTCAGGCAGACGTATTTCTGACAGAATCGTTAGTTGATTTTACAGGAATGGGGCGTGTGTAGTTTGATGGCCGGTTCAGGAATTCCTTATGTGCTGGAGACGGCACTGGGCAGCATAGCGCGGGAGCTGGATGTGATCGGGCCGGGTAAGCCGCCGGTGTGGCTGCTGGGGGGAAGCTGCGGTCTGCTGCTGCACGGGGTTCAGCTGAGTGCTGCTCCGCGCGATATTGACCTCTATTGTGATTTGGAGGATACCGCGCAGCTTCATCGGGCACTGCTGAGATACACTGTCTGCGCACCGGAGGAGGATTATAGCGGAGGCTGTTACTCTCTGCGCGGGCTCTACTTCATCGGAGAGGTGAAGGTTGAGCTGGTGGGCGGATTCAGGATCGGCAGCGGCTCCGGGCAATATTCAGTGGATATCAGCAAGCTGCAGCCCTATGCCCCGGAATGTACGTTCGAAGGGAGCGGCCGCCTGGCTCTGATGCCGCTTGTCCATGAGCTGATCTTCAATCTGCTGCGCGGCAGGGAAGAACGCTGCCGGGCGATTGCGGAGCTAATGAAGCAGGATGTAGCCGGTCATCTGCCGCTTCTGGAGCAGCTCATTGAAGAGAATCATCTGGAAGCCGACGGCCTGCAGTCTAGGCTGGACGAGCTGCTGGGGATATCCGAATCTATACGTATATAACCTGATTTCAAGGAAGGAGGCTGTAAGATGAATGCGAAATCGCAAATAACGGTCACTTTCCTTCCGGAACAACGCACAGCTTCTGTCAAGCATGGGGTTACGCTGCTGGAGGCTGTGCGCAAAGCCGGAATCGTCCTGCCTACCCGTTGCGGGGGCAAGGCGGGATGCATGATGTGCAAAGTGTCCGTAGAGCGTACGGATGCCGCGGGACTCAGACCTCCTGCGGAGGCGGAGAAGCGCAAGCTTGGCAGCCTGCTGGATGAAGGCGTCCGCCTGGCCTGTCAGGCCGCTGTATGGGGCGACGTCCAAGTGCATATTCCCGAGGACCCGCTGAAGGCGGCTGTACGCCGCAGACTGGAAGCGGCGCGCCGTGGCGAATCGGAGGACTTATGGTGATGGTAACTCCCGGCGCAAATGCAACCCTAAACGAACAGAGAGGAGCCCCACGAGTGGACTCCATGCATCTGGTGAAGCTCCGGCAGAGCCGGCACAGGTCTGCGATGCTGCTGCCGCTGCTTCTCCTGCTGATCTTGTCTCTAACCGGCTGCATGTATCCCCGGGAGCAGCAGCAGCCCGGCAGCAGTTACCGCGAGAGTGTGAAGCGGGTGCAGGCGGCGGTCGATGATTATCAGGAGCAGAAGGGGCTGCTGCCGATCTTGACCAGCGATCAGGACACGCCCAGATACGAGAAATTCGTGATTGACCTGAATAAGCTGCAGCAGGAAGGGTACCTGGACGAGATCCCGGCAGCAGCGTTCGAGAAGGGCGGGAGCGCCCATTTTCTGGTGCTGGATGAGGAGACGGACCCACAGGTCAAATTAATGGACCTGGTGACCGTGCAGAAGGTTAACGATATCCAGCGCAAGGTGAACCTCTATAAGTCTGCGCACGGCGGGAAGCTTCCGGCAGGGGAGGAGCTGTATCCGGGCCTTGTATCTATCGATGCCAAACGGGCAGGGACAGGGACAATCAAGCTAAGCAGCGTATATTCGGGCCAGCCGCTCGGGCTCCTGATGGATCGCAGCGGGGCAGTCTATGTTGATTACGGTGCGGATATCTCCTCTGCCATTGATAAGAACGGGAGCAGTCCGGCGGCAGACCGTGACCTGCGTCTGGAGCTTACACAGGCCTCCTATTATGTCCCCGTCAAGTCTCTCCCTTATCTGTGGGTGGATGGCCGTCCCGTCCCGCAGGCTCCGCAGGAATAGCAATATACTATTATAAATTAAGGCAGCAGTTCTCCGAGAGCGGGGGATTGCTGCTTTTTTGTATGGGGAGTCTCAGAATGGATAGTAGTTCTAGGCCGCAAGCCGCCCTCATAGACTTGATGAGAAGACTTCCGGGTGTCTTGACGCAGTGGCGAGCTAGAGCGGGTATACGAAATTTCAGTTGCAAAAATGCGCGGACGCTGGTCATAAATCCGTTACGGATACATATGATGATACTAGTCCAAATGCATGTCCGAGCATTCGGAGTTTAGCGCGGGGCAACCTTGCTTCGCCTCAGGCAAGTAAGCTAGGCTTCGGGCGGGCAAAGCTTAGTCCGGTGGTTGTCCTGCAAGGGTCAGTTTGCCGGCGGAACGCGAAGTCGATGCTCTTCAGGCATTTTTTCTTCGGAGTAATATGAGGAGGGGATCTCTTTTGGAAAAAGTGGATATTTTCAAGGACATTGCCGAGCGTACCGGCGGAGACATTTATCTTGGCGTCGTCGGCGCGGTTCGCACGGGGAAATCGACATTCATCAAGCGCTTCATGGAAACGATTGTTCTGCCGAACATCACGAGTGAAGCAGACCGAGTAAGAGCGGTCGATGAGCTGCCGCAAAGTGCGGCAGGCAAAACTATTATGACTACCGAGCCTAAATTCGTACCCAACAATGCGGTGCAGATTAAGGTGGCCGAAGGCCTGGAGGTTAACGTCCGGCTGGTCGATTGTGTAGGCTATGCAGTGGAAGGCGCAAAAGGGTATGAGGATGAGAATGGTCCGCGGATGATCTCGACCCCATGGTTCGAGGAACCGATTCCTTTCCAGGAAGCGGCTGAAATCGGGACACGCAAGGTCATTCAGGAGCACTCGACTCTGGGTGTGGTAGTGACTACCGACGGTACGATTGCCGAGATTCCCCGGAGCTCGTATGTCGATTCCGAAGAGCGCGTGATCGCAGAGCTGAAGGAGGTCGGCAAGCCGTTCGTGCTGGTCATCAACTCCACCCGGCCGCGCAGTGAGGAAGTCCAGCAGCTCCGCAGTGAGCTTGCCCTCAAATATGATATTCCGGTGATGACGCTCAGCGCTGCGAATATGACCGAGGACGATGTGACTGGTGTCCTGCGCGAAGTACTGTATGAATTCCCTGTACATGAAGTTAATGTTAACCTGCCGAGCTGGGTGATGGTGCTGGGCGAGAATCATTGGCTGCGCAGCAGCTATGAGAATTCTGTCCGTGATACCGTGAAGGATATCCGTCGTCTGCGCGATGTGGACCGCCTGGTCTCCCAGTTTACCGAATATGATTTCATCGACCGGGCAGGCCTCAGCGGCATGAACATGGGCCAGGGGGTAGCCGAGATTGACCTCTACGCTCCCGAAGAGCTGTATGATCAGGTGCTGATGGAGGTAGTCGGGGTCGAGATTCGCGGCAAGGATCACCTGCTCCAGCTGATGCAGGACTTCTCCCACGCCAAGCGTGAATATGACCGCTTCTCGGAAGCGCTGGAAATGGTTAAAACCACGGGGTATGGCATCGCCGCACCTTCTCTGGCCGAGATGGCGCTGGATGAGCCTGAGCTGATCCGCCAAGGCTCCCGCTTCGGAGTCCGGCTGAAGGCTACGGCGCCGTCGATTCATATGATCCGGGTGGATGTCGAGTCGGAGTTCTCGCCGATTATCGGTACAGAGAAGCAGAGTGAAGAGCTGGTGCGCTACCTGATGCAGGACTTTGAGAATGACCCGATCAAAATCTGGGAATCCGATATCTTCGGCCGGTCCCTGCATTCCATAGTCCGTGAGGGCATTCAGGGCAAGATCGCGATGATGCCGGACAATGCCCGCTACAAGCTGCAGGAAACGCTGGGCCGGATTATCAACGAAGGTTCAGGCGGCCTGATCGCCATCATCCTCTAAATGAAATAGGCTTGTCTTTTGGAGCGGGAGCTTTTCCCGCTCTTTTGCTCTTTCCGGGCCCTTTCGCTGCTAGAGTGGAAAAGGGGAATTCTCCCTGGAAAGCTTCCGCTTTTACGGCATAACTGGTAGTAATAGACTGCGCAATTGCAGCGGAATGAAGGGAAACCTGCTACTTTCTGCTCCTTTTTTGAGGAACGCCTTGATATTATGGTTGGGCTGTATTACTATAAGTTTGTTGCGCTTCTAGAAGAGAGGCGCCAGTTTCTAGCATTAAACGGGATTATCACGTATATTTTACGTTGAAACGGAAAGAGTGTATGATACCGGAACTTTTAACCAGGGAGGTGAGAAGACATGAATAAATCAGATTTGATCAACGTAGTTACAGAAGCAACTGAACTTCCCAAAAAAGACGCTACGAAAGCGGTAGATGCTGTTTTTGAAGCTATCACAGGTGCACTGCAAAGCGGCGATAAGGTTCAGCTGGTTGGCTTCGGAAACTTTGAAGTGCGCGAACGTTCCGCACGTAAAGGCCGCAACCCGCAGACTGGTGAAGAAATCGAAATTCCTTCAAGCAAAGTACCGGCTTTCAAACCCGGTAAAGCGCTGAAAGACGGAATCAAATAAAGATTTCTACATATCTGCCCCATAGTCCTTGAATACCAACGATGCCGCCTTCCAGGGCGGCATTTGTTTTTGAGAGAGGCTCATAAACTTTGAGGAGGATTACAATGACTGAGAAGAAGAATGAAGTGAATCCTGCACCGTCCGGCAGCGACTATATCGTAGTCAAGGCCAAGGAGAACGGTGTTCAGGTCATCGGGCTGACCAGAGGGCTGGACACACGGTTTCACCATACGGAGAAGCTGGACAAAGGCGAGGTGCTCATTGCCCAATTCACCGATCACACCTCAGCAATGAAAATCCGCGGCAAGGCTGAAATTTGGAGCAAACACGGACAATTAGAGAGTGAAAGCTGAAAAGCAGGCATAGCCTGCTTTTTTTCAAAATATAACTAGATATGGGGCGCTCTGCGGTGCCGTATAATCCTGCATAGCAGCGGAAACTATGAGTAGGGAGGCATGTTATGAACCGGAGCTGGCTGATCGGAACGGCGTTGCTGCTTAGTGCAGCTACTACCCTGCTGCTGCCGCAACTGGCCGGCAACGTTATAACTGCCCAGAGTAACTATAGCGCAGTACAGACAATAGGTCCGGATGGCCTGGTACTGGAGAATGACAATCTGGTAGATGCGCTCAGTGAGATTCCCTTCAGTCTGATAATTGACAAGGCAGGCTGGGAGAACGGGGTATTGTCTATGGATCTCAAGGTGAACGGTGATGCCCACGAACCGCAGGAGCTGTACCGCAACATGGCTCTGGCCATCGGGTTCGCGATTCAGGAGACTTCGAACGTAGACCAGCTGCTGCTGCGTGTGGTGGCAGAGGATAGGTGGCTGGATACCCGCCGCCTGCTTCTTGCCGGTGATATCCGCCGCAGCGAGTGGAGCCCCCTGCTGCAGGAGGCGCTGGAGAACGCAGGAAATTCGCCTCTTCCCGATTCGCTGAAGAACGGCTTCCGTATTAGCGAAAGCGAGCTGTGGAAAAAGCAGTTCATTTATCCCTGAACCGGGTAATTGAAACTAGAAGGCTTCACCCGTGCGTGACAAAAAAACATGTGATATAATAGACAAGATTGTGAACAATGAGTTTGACAAACGTCAATGGCTTCGGAGGCTAAAATGAAACCGTACCGCATACCGCAACTGGCTAAACCCTACACCGACTACGATATGATTCAGCGGCATACGGAACTGCCGCCGTTCTCAGACGGGCGGGGTCATTTGTTATATATTTTTCTCGGCAGGGGCCGGGGGGCAGACTTCCAGCAGGCAGAGCTGTTCACCCTGGTGACCGGACTCGTCCAGCTTGGACTGGATACCCATGAGAGCATTGACCGGAATCATGAAGAGCCCGGCGGCGATATGATGCGCACCCGCCAGCTGAAGGTTCTGGCCGGTGATTATTTCAGCAGCTGGTTCTACCATCTGCTCGCGAGACACGGTCAGGTTGAAATGGTTGGCACACTCAGCGCGGCTATCGCTGATTTCAATGTGATGAAGGCCAATCTTTACGGCAAGATGAGCGGAACGCTTGTCCCGGCCGAACAATACTTGAAGCACACGGTACAGCTCAATATGCGGCTGTTTCTTTCTTTTACACCGATGATTGAAGAGTCCCTTAGAGATATCTGGCAGAAGCTGCTCGCCGAATTCAGCCAGTGTGAGACAGCAGCCCTGGAATTGCGCCGGGGGACAGCTCCGGCAAGTGCGCTGGAAGGCTATGCTTACTGGAAGGTGATGGAGTCGGCGACTGAAGAGGAGCGCCAGCAGCTTAAGGGGCAGACTCTGGACCCCAAGGATTGGCAGAAGCTGAAGCTGAGATGCAAATGCGATACGCTGCTGACGGACAAGCTGCATAGCTCGCTCGCGTCCATTCAGTCGTTATTGCAGGGGATCAGGGACGAGGATCTGGCGGGTCAGCTTAGAGCTGCACTGGACCGCCTGCTTCTGCAAATGAAAATTTCCGGACAAGCTGCCGTGGAGGGTTAGAGAATGACAGTAGATAAAGTTACCGTAACAGGTGGGCAAGGCGACAAGCCGAAGGAGCAATTTGTCCATTCGGTATTTGAGAGCATTGCCGGCAAGTATGATCTGATGAATGATATTCTGAGCTTCCGGCGTCATAAGGCCTGGCGGAAGTTCACCATGCGCAAGATGGGCATGAAGCGCGGGGACTCGGCAGTAGACCTGTGCTGCGGTACCTGTGATTGGAGCATTGCCCTCGCTGATGCGAGCGAGACCGGAAATGTCATGGGACTGGACTTCAGCGCAGGCATGCTGGAGGTGGGACGGCGTAAGGTGGAAGCGCGCGGACTGCAGGACCGCATCTCCCTGATTCAGGGGAATGCGATGGAGCTGCCGTTCGGTGATAATTCCTTCGATTACGCCACGATTGGCTTTGGACTTCGTAATGTGCCTGATCCCGTACAGGTGCTGAGTGAGATGAAGCGCGTGGTGAAGCCCGGCGGTATGGTGGTCTGCCTGGAGCTGTCGAAGCCAATGAAGCAGCCGTTCAAAGGTATTTATTATTTTTATTTCCAGCGTGTGCTTCCGCTGCTCGGCAGGCTGTTCGCCAAGCGGTATGAGCAATATAAATGGCTTCCTGAATCACTGGCACTCTTCCCGGACAGGAAGCAATTAGAGGAGATCTTCCGGGATACCGGACTTACAAAAGTGGAATCGTTCCCCTTGAACGGTGGCATCGCGGCGTTACATCTTGGACTCAAGGAGAACTGTAATGTTTAAGAAAATCGGTATTTTTCTACAAATGATTAAATTCGAACACACGGTTTTTGCTTTGCCTTTTGCCTTTATGGGAGCCTTGCTGGGTTCAGTAGTTATGTTTGGGGAACTGCCCTCCTGGAGCCAGATCGGATGGGTGGTTGTTGCTATGTTCGGCGCACGCAGCGCGGCTATGGGGCTTAACCGGCTGATCGACCGGATCAGTGATGCGAAGAATCCGCGGACAGCGGGCAGAGCCATTCCGGCAGGATTACTGAAGGTTGGAGAGGTAACGCTGTTCATCGCGTTCTCGTTCTTTTTGCTGTTCTGGGCAGCCTTCAAGCTCAATCCGCTGTCAGCTAAGCTGCTGCCGATTGCTGTTTTTCTGCTGGTCCTCTATTCCTTTACCAAACGCTTCACCTGGGCCTGTCACCTGATTCTCGGGCTCACCATTGCCCTTGCGCCTCTCGGCGGCTGGGTTGCGGTTACAGGAACAGTGGACTTGACTGCTATGATCTTCTATTTCACGATCGTATTCTGGACAGCAGGCTTTGATATCATCTACTCCTGCCAGGATGTGGACTTCGACCGCAAGGAAGGACTGTATTCGATTCCGGTGCGCTTCGGGGTGGCCCGTGCGCTGGGGATTGCCAAGGTCTTTCATCTGCTGACAGCCCTGGGCTTCATCTCTCTCTTGTTCATCACGGAACTGAGCTGGTGGTATGTAGCCGGCATGGTGATTGCTTATATTATTCTGTTCTATGAGCACTACATTGTGTCTCCGGGTGATCTAAGCAAGCTGCAGACCGCCTTCTTCACCATGAACGGTGTACTTAGCATTGTGGTCTTTTCCTTTACTCTGATTGACCTGGTGGTGCAGTTCTACAAATGACCGAACTTAAGCCTAAGAACTTCGTGGTTGGCATTACCGGTGCGAGCGGGGCGATCTACGGCATCCGGCTGACAGAGACCCTGCTGTCCCTCGGTTATACAGTACATCTGGTTGTCAGTAATGCAGGCTGGCGTGTCTTCAAGGAGGAGCTGGGTTATGCCGTAACTGACCGGGAAGGACTGCTGAATGAGCAGTTCGGCAGCTATCCCGGTTCTCTTCTGTATCACCCGGTACAGGATATAGGCGCTTCGATTGCCAGTGGCTCCTTCCGGACAGAGGGGATGATTATTATGCCCTGCTCGATGGGAACACTGTCTGCTGTAGCACATGGCAGCTCGGACAATCTGATGACGCGGGCAGCGGATGTCATGCTGAAGGAGGGCCGTCCGCTCGTTCTGGTGCCCCGGGAGACACCGCTGCATGCGATTCACCTGGAGAATATGCTGAAGCTGTCGCGGATGGGCGTCAAGCTGATTCCGGCAATGCCGGCGTTCTATTACGGCCCTGCCACGATGGATGATCTGGTCAATTTCATGGTGGGCAAGGTGCTCGACAGCTTCGGGATTGAGCATACTTTATTTCGCAGATGGGGGGATGAAGGGTGACAGACCTGGAACACACCGTCATCGGCAAAATCAGCTATACCAATTCATGGCCGGTCTATCATTATTTCGATCCCTCTTCTTTAAGCTTTCCTGCTGAAATGGTGAGTGAGGTGCCTGCTGTGCTTAACCGGGGCATGGCAGCAGGAGATATTCATGTTGGGGCTTTATCCTCCTTTGCTTATGCAGCGGCCAGTGACCGGCTGCTGCTGCTGCCCGGTCTGTCCGTCAGCGCGGACGGTCCGGTGAGGTCAATATTTCTTTTCTCCAAAAAGCCGTTACAGCAGCTTGGCAGCGGAACGATAGCCGTGACGAATACTTCGGCTACCTCGGTCAATCTGCTGAAGATCCTGATGCACAAGGCTTTAGGCACTAGTCCGGAGTACATTAGCAGCGATCCCGATCTGAACACTATGATGCAGCAGGCGGATGCCGGGCTCCTGATCGGAGACCATGCCATCCGCGCCTCCTGGCAGGATCAGGGCTATGAAGTGACGGATCTGGGCGAGCTGTGGAAGGAATGGACGGGCCACAGTATGACCTTTGCTGTGTGGGCGGTCAACCGCAGGGCTGCAGCCCTGAATCCTGAAGCCATTGCCGAGATTGCTGAAGCCTTCGAGCGGAGCAAGAGACGCGGCCTGAATGAGCTGGGACCGGTAATTCACGAAGCCTGCTGCACGATCGGGGGCACGGCCTCCTATTGGAGAGATTACTTCCGTAATTTATGTTATGACTTTGGGGAAAGGCAGCAGGAAGGTCTGAACCTCTATTTCCGCTATGCCTATGAAATGGGCCTGCTGCCGCAGGAAGTGAAGATGGAGCTTTGGAGCCACAATCTGCTGACACGGGTGAAAGAATGAAGCGACTGCAAATATTCGGCTTGCTGAACAAAGATATGGATCAGATTGAGAAAGAGCTGTACCGCAGTGTCCAGGGGGATGATGACCTGCTGAGCGAGACCTCGCTGCATCTGCTGAGAGCCGGGGGCAAGCGGCTCCGGCCGGTATTCGTTCTGATGGGCGGCAAATTCGGGACCTATGATCTCGATAAGCTGAAGCGCGTCGCGATTCCGCTGGAGCTGATTCACAGCGCCTCACTGGTCCACGATGATGTCATTGACGATGCGGAGCTCCGGCGGGGAGAGCCTACCGTCAAGGCGAAATGGGGCGACAAGATCGCCATGTACACCGGCGACTATATTTATGCCAAGGCACTCGTGATGACTTCAGGGCTGAAAAATCCCCTGATTCATCAGATTCTCTCCAAAGCCATGGTAGAGATGTCCATCGGAGAGATGGAGCAGATCCGCGACTTCTTCAACAGCGGACAGAGCGTGCGCCATTATCTGCGGAGAATCCGCCGTAAGACAGCGCTGCTGATTGCCGTCAGCTGTCAGCTTGGCGCTCTGGCTGCAGATGCGGAGCCGGGAACTGCCAGGCTCCTCTATAATTACGGATATAACGTTGGGATGGCGTTTCAAATCCGTGATGATCTGCTCGATCTCTCCGGAACGGAGAAGCAAATTGGCAAGCCGCCCGGAAGCGATATGCGGCAGGGGAATATCACTCTGCCTGTCATCTACAGTCTGCAGGATGAGCGGCTCCGCGGCCGCCTGCTGGAAGAGCTTGAAGCGATTCGTGAAGGGAACAGAGGGGTCGGACGGGCTATTGATCTGATTCTCTCCGGCGACGGGATTTCCCGTGCGGAGGAGCTGGCTTCCCGCTATATCGCCAAGGCGTTGGATGCGCTGGAGCAGCTGCCAAGCAACCGGACCAAGCGCAATTTACGCGATATCGCCTTTTTCGTAACAGGCCGGGCTTATTGAAAATATAAGAAATTATCTGCAAATTTACGTTCACAGATGCCGGGGTTTCTGATAATATCAGACCATAAACAGCCCATTCATTTAGAATAAGGGAAATTGGAGAGTGACTCTATGGAACAAACGTATCTGATGATCAAACCCGATGGTGTACAGCGCGGACTAATCGGACGCATCGTCGCCCGCCTGGAAGACAAGGGATTCAAGCTGGTCGCTGCCAAGCTGATTACCGTTACTGAGGAGCAGGCCAAGAAGCATTATGCGGAGCATGACGGCAAGGATTTTTTCCCGGAGCTGGTAAGCTTCATTACCTCCGGCCCTGTGTTCGCTATGGTGTGGGAAGGCGATGATGTCATCGCATTATCCCGTCTCCTGATCGGCAAAACCAAAGTCGGTGAGGCCCTGCCAGGCACCATCCGCGGGGATTATGCCAGCCATACTCCGCTTAATCTGATCCACGGATCGGATTCTCCGGACAGTGCAGCACGTGAGATCGCCAATTTCTTCGCTCCGGATGAGCTGGCACAGTATCATAAAGACATCGCGGCCTGGATGTAAGCATCCAGGCAGGAGACAGGAGATTATTATGGCTGAACGTGAAGAATCCTCATTAACCCCGGACCCTGATTACACCGGATTTATTCATAATATCAAACAAAGCACAGGTATTGACCTTGCGCAGTATAAGGAAGCACAGATGAAGCGGCGGCTGACGACGCTCCGTATGAAGAACGGCTACAATACCTTTAACGAGTTCTATGCGGCAATGATGAAGGACAAGGCTCTGTTCTATGAGTTCCTGGACCGCATGACCATCAATGTCTCCGAATTCTGGCGGAATCCGAACCGCTGGGAAGTGCTGAGGGATGTGATTCTGCCGGATCTTCAGCGCTCCGGCCGCAGACTGAAGCTATGGAGTGCCGCCTGTTCAACGGGAGAAGAGCCTTATACGCTGGCGATGATTCTCTCGGACAAGAATATTCTGGCCCAGACCGGCATTCTGGCTACAGATATTGATGACGGGGCGCTGGCCAAAGCGAAGCAGGGGATCTATCTGGAGCGCTCCTTGAAGGATGTGCCCAAAGATGTGGCAGACCGGTATTTTACACCGGAAGGCCCTGTCTTCAAGGTCAGTGAAGGACTGAAGAAGAATATCGATTTCCGCAAGCAGAATCTGCTGCTGGATAAATTCGACGAAGGCTTCGATCTGATTATCTGCCGCAATGTCATGATCTACTTCACCGAAGAAGCCAAGAATAAGCTGTATCACAAATTCTCGGCCAGTCTGCGGCCCGGGGGCTATCTGTTCGTGGGCAGCACGGAGCAGATCTTCACACCGGCGCAGTATGGCTTCGAGTCGACCGAAACCTTCTTTTACCGCAAGAAATAGCCGTAGTCTGGTGGAGTCTCCCTTGGTGCAGGGTATACTTTAGGCGCTTTTCAGTGATACTGGGAAGTAGGAAGAAACCTAACGCCAAGTGAAAGGTCGTTAACCCAGATGGACAAAAGCAAGGTCATCACCGCCTACCGGCGGGGGTTCCTCACCGTCCGCGAATGCGGGCAGATTCTCGGCATCGAGGAGCTGCAGCTCCAGAGCCTGCTTACTGCGGAAGAGGGCAGAACCGGCGGCCGCCTTCCCGCACCAGGCAGCGACAGTCTGGAGACAGGCTCCTGAACGGGGGAGCACAGCAGCGCCGCTTCTACTCGAAAGAGCAGGAGCGGCGCTTGTTTTGTTCTGATGGAAGCGGCGGGCCCGTCTATTGCTTTCTTGTCAAAGCGGAGAGCCTATACTATAATAAGCAAAGACATTTAACATTTTAGCGGTTTACAGTCCAAAAGTGTGAAGGGGGAACGCAGCATGAGTTTGCGCTATTTAACAGCGGGGGAGACGCACGGCCCCCAGCTTACAGCCATTATTGAGGGATTGCCCAGTAATTTGACACTTGACTTTGAAGAGCTTAATTTCCAGCTGCACCGGAGACAGAAGGGCTACGGCCGCGGACGCCGGATGCAGATTGAGAAGGATACTGCCCAGATTGCCGGCGGTGTACGCCACGGCTATACTACCGGAGCTCCTGTAGCGCTGATAGTCGAGAACAAGGACTGGACACACTGGAAGAACATTATGAACATTGAGCCGATTCCGGGCAGTGATGAAGAGAAGCGCCGGGTGAACCGTCCGCGTCCCGGTCATGCGGACCTGAACGGCGGACTTAAGTATAACCATACCGATCTGCGTAACGTGCTGGAGCGCTCCAGCGCCCGTGAGACGGCAGCAAGAGTAGCTGTAGGCGCGGTTGCCCGTCAGCTGCTTGCAGCCTTCGGAGTGAAGATTGCCGGACAAGTCATCCGGATCGGAGAGATTGAAGCCCCTGCTAACGATCTGCCTATCGATGAGCTGATTGCCCGGACTGAAGAATCCTCTGTGCGGGTAGTGGACAAGGAGACGGAGCAGAAGATGGAGGCTTACATAGACAAGATCAAGGAAGAAGGCGACTCCATCGGCGGGATTGTGGAATGTATTGTCGAAGGTCTGCCTATTGGCCTTGGCAGTTATGTACAGTCCGACCGCAAGCTGGATGGTGCCATCGCCGGAGCCGTGATGTCGATCAATGCCTTCAAGGGCGTGGAGATCGGGATCGGCTTCGAAGCCGGGAAGCTGCGCGGCTCACAGGTCCATGACGAGATTATGTATGAAGCCTCACAGGGTTACTTCCGCGCGAGCAACCGGCTGGGCGGGTTCGAAGGCGGAATGACTAATGGAATGCCGGTGGTCGTCAGAGGGGTAATGAAGCCGATCCCGACGTTGTACAAACCGCTGCAGAGTGTGGATATCGACACGAAGGAGCCGTTCACAGCCCAGGTGGAGCGCTCAGACGCCTGTGCCGTTCCGGCAGCTTGTGTCGTACTGGAGAGTGTAGTAGCCTGGGAGATTGCCAAGGCGTTCCTGGATAAATTCGGCGGTGACTCTCTGGAAGAGATCCGCGCGAACTACAATAATTACCTGGCTCAGCTGGAGAGCTACTAAGATGCGCAGCATTACTGTTGACTTAGGGGAACGTTCTTATCCGATTTATATCGGCAGCGGTCTGCTGCAGAGTATCGGCGAACGCTGCACCGAAGCCGGATTCGCACAGCGCAGCCCGCTGCTGGTGGTCAGTGATACCGAAGTAGCGCCGCGTTATCTGGAGCAGGTGGAGACTTCCCTCCGCAGCAGCGGATATACGGTGGTCAGCCATGTCATTCAGGCGGGTGAAGCTTCGAAGTCACTAGCCGTCTATGAAGAAGTCATTACCACAGCGATTCAAGGCGGTCTGGACCGCAGCTCAGCCGTGCTGGCGCTTGGGGGGGGAGTCGTTGGCGATCTGGCCGGCTTCGTTGCTGCATCTTATATGCGGGGAATCGGGTTCATGCAGATTCCAACGACCATACTCGCCCATGACAGCAGTGTAGGCGGCAAGGTGGCCGTTAACCATCCGCTGGCCAAGAATATGCTGGGCGCCTTTTATCAGCCATCTATGGTGTTATATGATCTGGACACCTTAGCTACGCTTCCACCCCGGCAGGTCGCTTCAGGCCTGGCTGAGGTGGTCAAGCACGGGCTGATTCTGGACCGTGAGTTCGCTTACTGGTGCCAGGGGCATGCGGACGAGTTGCTGGCACTGGACCCGGAGGCGCTGGGATATGCGCTGGAACGCGGCTGTGCCATCAAGGCGGAGGTCATCGGCGGTGATGAACGCGAGCACGGACAGCGTGCGATTCTGAATCTGGGGCATACCATCGGACATGCCATTGAAGCTGTCGGCGGCTATGGCACCTTCCTGCATGGAGAGGCGATTGCGATCGGGATGGCCGGATCTGCTCTGCTCGCAGCGAAGCTGGGCCGGGACAGACAGATCTACGAGGACACAGTGTCCATGCTCACCGCCTTGTCGCTGCCCACCCGGCTTCCTTCGCAATACAGCGGGGAAGAACTGATGGAAGCGATGATGCATGACAAGAAATTCAAGGAAGGCCGAATGACTTTTATCGTGCCGGAGGCCATTGGTGAAGTAAGTATCATCAGTGATGTGCAGGCAAGCGATGTCTCAGAAGTCATAGCCCAGCTTAAGAAGGAGGGGAGCCCATGGTGAACCGGGGCATACGCGGTGCAACGACCGTAACCCAGAATGAAGAGACGGAAATTTTACGTGAAACGGTGATCCTGCTGAGGGAAATTGTGGAGCGCAATGATGTGATCGCAGAGGATATCTGCAGTGTGTGGATTACGATGACTGCTGATCTGGATGCAACCTTCCCGGCACGGGCGATCCGTGAGATTGAAGGCTGGGAGATGGTTCCGCTGATGTGTTCCGTGGAGATCCCTGTGAAGGGCAGCCTGCCGAATTGCATCCGCCTGATGGTGCAGGTGAACACCGACAAATCCCAGCGCGATATCCGTCATGTGTATCTGAATGAAGCCCAGCGGCTTCGCCCGGATCTCTCACAGAGCAAGTAATAAATTATAGCCCGCGGGGTTGTCAATGACTACCGTCATCATGTATAGTGAAGTTAGCCGAGTAAAGCAGAGTTTAGAATGAGTTGAGTAGAGTATAGTTGAGCTGAGTGTAGGACCTATTTCAGAGCAGACCCTTGATTGTCAGTGTTCTTTTTTGGTATACCTGTATAGCCGTAACTTATGATGAGTTGCATCTGCGCTGTCCCTGTATCCATGGAGGAATCTCTAGCATTCGATTGGGTTCATGCCGGTCCGAGGCGCTAATTCACATACTGACTATCAACAAACCTCTACTCCGGTAGAGGTTTTTCTGTATTTCGGACAATATCCGTTATCCCCTAGGAGGTTACCCAAGTGACGAATCCGAGCATTGAAGAAGTGGTGTCGCTGTCGCGCGAATACAATCTGATCCCGGTCGTAACAAGATTGCTGGCTGATATGGAAACGCCGATCCGGCTGTTCCAGCGGTTTGCAGAGCAGGATCGCGCATTTTTGCTGGAGAGTGTAGAGGGCGGCATTCAATGGGCGCGTTATTCTTTTATCGGCAGTGATCCGTTCCTGATGATCTCCGGCAAAAAGGGGAAGATCCAGGTGGAGGTCGGCGGCGAGAAAAAACAGCTGTCCGGCAAACCTGTCGAGGAGCTGAAAGCGCTGCTCCGTTCCTACCGCAGTCCCAAGCTGGAAGGTATGCCGCCGTTTACGGGCGGAGCCATCGGATTCTTCGGCTATGATCTGCTGCAGTATTATGAGAAGCTGTCCGCACATGCGGTAGATGACCTGAATATGGATGACATCCGCTTTATGTTCTGTGACCGCATTATCGTCTTCGATCATGTGAAGCAGCAGATCCTGCTGGTGGGTAATCTTCATATCAAGGATGGAGATACGGATTCGGATATCCGGGCGGGCTACGAGGAACTGAGCAATCGCTTAGTGAGTCTGGCAGAGGAGCTGCAAAAGGAAGGCCCGAAGGAGAACGTCAACCGCCGCAGCATTCCGCAGGATATCGAGCTGGGTGAGATTCACTCGAATCTCACCAAGGAACAGTATATAAGTAACGTAGAGCAGGCCAAAGAATACATCCGTGCCGGAGATATCTTCCAGGTGGTGCTGTCACAGCGGATGCATATCGAGACCGAGGTCTCTCCGCTGCATGTGTACCGGATGCTGCGCATCCTGAACCCATCCCCTTATATGTATTATCTCAAAATGGATGAGGAGATCATCGTCGGCACCTCGCCGGAAGCGCTGGTCAAGGTGGACGGCGGACGGGTGGAGACCCGGCCGATTGCCGGAACCCGGCCGCGCGGAGCGAGCGCGGCAGAGGATCATCAGCTCGCCGCAGAGCTGATGGAGGACGAGAAGGAACGTGCGGAGCATCTGATGCTGGTCGACCTGGGCCGCAATGATCTCGGCCGGGTCTCGAAATTCGGCAGCGTGAAATGCAATACATTTATGGAGATCGAGAAGTACTCGCATGTCATGCATCTGGTCTCGAATGTGACCGGAACGCTGGCAGAGGATAAGGATTTCTTCGATGCCTTCCTCTCCTGCCTTCCGGCAGGTACGGTATCAGGAGCGCCGAAGCTGCGGGCGATGGAGATTATTGCCGAGCTGGAGCGGGAAGCCCGCGGGGCTTATGCCGGAGCGATCGGATATCTCGGCTTCTCCGGGAATATGGATTCCTGCATCACGATCCGTACGATTATCTTCCGCAAAGGCCGCGCTTATGTGCAGGCTGGAGCAGGAATCGTCTGGGATTCTGTGCCGGAGAAGGAATATGAGGAGACAGTGAACAAGGCCAAGGGAATGCTGAAAGCAATCCGAATGGCGGAAGCGATGTTCCCCGCTGAAACGAAGGAGAAGCAGGTCATTAACCAGGATTATATGTATGAATATACCCCGTGAACCGGGAATTAGCAGAGACGAGATCAGAAGAGCAGAGAATGCTCCATAAAACTTAAAAATTTTAGGAGGACATGAACTATGGAAGCAAGCCAGTTACTACAATCAGGAATTGCCGGTTTAATCGAGGGAAAGGATCTTACCCGTACACAGGCCCGCGAGATTATGGGCACGATTATGGAAGGTGCAGCTTCACCCGCACAGATCGGATCGCTGTTGACCGCGCTGCGGATCAAAGGCGAGACCGTTGAAGAAATCACCGGCTTCGCAGAGGCGATGCGCGGTTTCGGCACACAGGTGCTTACCGAGCGGAGCCAGCTGCTGGACACCTGCGGCACGGGCGGCTCCGGTATTCATAAATTCAATATCTCCACAGCTTCGGCGATCATCTCTTCCGCTGCTTCTGTAAGAGTGGCGAAGCATGGCAACCGTTCGGCGTCCGGGAGAGCGGGCAGTGCAGATGTGCTGGAAGCGCTCGGCGTCAATATTCATCTGAATGCAGAGCAGGCGCGGCAATGTCTGGACAGTATCGGCATCTGCTTCCTGTTCGCTCAAATCTATCATCCGTCCATGAAGCATGCCGCTGCTCCCCGCCGTGAGCTGGGTGTGCGGACGGTCTTCAATATGCTGGGCCCGCTGACCAATCCGGCCGGAGCAGACCGGCAGCTGATGGGCATTTATGACCGCAATAAGACAGAGACGGTTGCCAAGGTCCTGGGTGAGCTCGGCTCCAAGCGGGCGATGATTGTGAGCAGCCTGGACGGCCTGGATGAGATCAGCATCTCGGCACCGACGCAGGTCTCCGAGCTGAAGCAGGGCGTAGTCACCACCTACGAAATTAAACCGCAGGAGCTTGGCCTCAGCCAGCATCCGCTGGAGGACGTCATGGGCGGCGATGCTGCTGAGAATGCGGCGATTATCACTACAGTGCTGGAGGGTAATATCAATCCGTATCGTGATATCGTACTGGCGAATGCCGGGGCCTGCATCTATGTCGCCGGTCTGGCGGATACACTTAAGGAAGGCGTGGACCGTGCCAGAGAGGTTGTGGATTCAGGGGCGGCCCTGCGCAAGCTGGAACAGTTAAAAGCGATGACAAAGGAGCTTGATTATGTATCTTGACCGGATTGTTGCCACGAAAGTGAAAGAGGTAGAAGCGTTAAGCCAGCAATTCTCGCTCGCCGCGGCGGAGCGCTCCATTGCCGCATTGCCTGCTACCAGAGGCTTCCGCAGCGCTCTGACTGAACGCCGGAACCGGGAGATGGGGCTGATCGCCGAGGTGAAGAAGGCCTCGCCGTCCAAGGGGCTGATAAGGGCCGATTTTGATCCGGTGACGATTGCCCGGGGCTATGAAGCGGCAGGAGCCGATTGCCTGTCCGTGCTGACGGACAAGGATTATTTTCAGGGCAGCGGCGTGTATCTGCAGCAGGTAAGAGAGGCGGTGAAGCTTCCGCTGCTGCGCAAGGACTTCATTATCGATGAGAAGCAGATCTACGAGGCCCGCCTGCTTGGCGCGGATGCGATTCTGCTGATTGCGGCCATTCTGACCCCGCAGCAGCTCGCAGGGTTCACCGACTCCGCTGCCGCGCTTGGACTCGATATCCTGATTGAGGTCCATGACCGCACTGAACTGGAGACGGTACTGTCTACTGGTAAGGCTGAACATCCCGGCGTTCTGCTGGGCATCAATAACCGGAATCTCAAGACGTTCGAAACCTCACTCTCCGCTACGGAGGAGCTGGCAGCTTTGCTGCCCGCCGGTCTTCCGGTAATCAGCGAGAGCGGGATTACAGGGCCGGAAGATATTGCGTATCTCCGCAAGACACGGGCAACCGGTGTGCTGGTCGGAGAATACCTGATGCGCCAGCCGGATGTAGAGCAGGCGGTCCATCAGCTGCTCGGTCCGCTTCCTGCCGGGAAGGACCGTGTGCAACGTGACTGAACCTCTCGTAAAAATCTGTGGACTTCAGGGCGTTGAAGTGCTAAAATCTATGAATAGTTTGCCGCTCGATTATGTGGGTCTGGTGTTTGCGCCCAGCCGCCGCAGGGTTACTACTGATGTGGCTGCGGAGCTGATTGCAGAGCTGGGCAACTGGAAGTCTGAGCCTGCGCCCCGACCGGTGGGCGTATTCGTTAACCCCGGCCTTTCCGAGCTGGCAGAGCTGCTGAGAACTGTACCGCTGGATGTTGTGCAGCTTCATGGACAAGAGAGTCCGCAGTTCTGCGCAGAGGTCAAGGCGGCTTTTCCCCAGGTTAAGGTCTGGAAGGCCCTTTCGGTAGCCGGACGTAATCCTGAAGCAGGGGATGAGGTTCAACCTCTGCTGGACAGCTATGCGGGCACCATTGATGCGCTGCTGCTGGATACCTATGATCCGCAGGAGCGCGGCGGTACGGGCCGCACATTTGATTGGGAGCAGATTCCCTTATACCAGCAAGCGGCGGCGAAGCATGCGCTGCCTTTATTTATAGCCGGAGGCTTGCATCCGGACAATGTGAACGAGCTGCTGGACGGATACGCCCCTTATGGCGTGGATGTCTCCAGCGGAGTTGAGAGTAACGGCAGTAAGGACATTGCCAAAATGACAGCTTTCGTAGAAAGGGTGAAGCAATCATGATACAAGTACCAGACAAAAATGGACGTTTTGGTTCTTTTGGAGGCCGCTTCGTTCCTGAGACCTTGATGACTGCACTGATCGAGCTGGAAGAGGCTTACAATAAATTCTCGGCAGACCCGGCCTTTCAGGAGGAAATAGATTATCTGCTCAAGCAGTATTCGGGCCGCGAGACCCCGCTGTATTATGCAGAGCGGCTAAGCAAGGAGCTTGGCGAGGCCAAGATCTATCTGAAGCGGGAGGACCTCAATCATACAGGCGCCCACAAGATCAACAACGCTATCGGACAAGGCATCCTGGCCAAAATGATGGGTAAAACCAAGGTGATTGCCGAAACCGGCGCAGGCCAGCACGGAGTAGCGACAGCTACGGTAGCTGCCTTGCTCGGTATGGAATGCAAGGTGTTCATGGGTGAAGAGGATACCCGCCGCCAGGCGCTGAATGTCTTCCGCATGAAGCTGCTCGGGGCAGAGGTTATTCCGGTGACCTCCGGCTCCAGAACGCTGAAGGATGCCGGGAATGAGGCGCTCCGCTACTGGGTGAGCAATGTGGAAGATACGTTCTATGTGCTTGGCTCTGCGGTTGGTCCCCATCCGTATCCGATGATGGTCCGCAACTTCCAGCGGATTATCGGGGATGAGACCCGCCGCCAGATTCTGGAGGCGGAAGGGCGCCTGCCGGATTTGCTGGTTGCCGCAGTAGGCGGAGGCAGCAATGCTATCGGCATGTTCTACCCGTTCATGGAGGATGAGCAGGTGGCAATGATTGGTGTTGAAGCCGCCGGTAAAGGCGTAGACACTCCGTTCCATGCAGCAACCATGAGCAAGGGAAGCCATGGCGTGTTCCAGGGCTCGCTGAGCTATCTGCTGCAGGATGAGCATGGACAGGTCATCGAGGCCCATTCCATATCGGCCGGACTCGATTATCCGGGCGTGGGGCCTGAGCATTCCTATCTCAAGGACATTCACCGTGCCCAGTATGTGCCGGTGACCGATGCGGAAGCGCTGGATGCGCTGAAGCTGCTCTGCGTGACGGAAGGGATTATTCCCGCTCTGGAATCAGCTCATGCCATTGCCCATGTGGTGAAGCTTGGCAAGACGCTGACCAAGGATGATATTGTGGTGATCTGCCTGTCAGGACGCGGCGACAAAGATGTGGAATCCATTATGGCTTATACGGAAGGGGCGGAGCAGCAATGACAACCGAAACGACGAACCGGATGGACCTGACGTTTAACCGGCTGAAGGCGGAAGGCCGTACTGCCCTTATTCCGTTCTTAACCGTAGGCGATCCTGATCTTGAGACGACGCTGGATATTATTGCCGAGCTGGAGGCAGCGGGAGCGGATATTCTGGAGCTGGGCGTTCCTTACTCCGATCCGCTGGCCGACGGTCCGGTCATCCAGCGGGCGTCTGCAAGAGCGCTGCGCAGCAAGGTTCATCTGCGCACCTGCATGGAGACGGCGCTGAAGGCCCGGCAGGCAGGCAGTGAACTGCCGTTCATCCTGTTCACGTATTACAATCCGGTGATGCAGATGGGGCTGGATACGTTTTTTGCGGAGCTGAATGCCCATGAGATCAGCGGGCTGATCATCCCTGACGTGCCGGTGGAGGAATCGGAGGACCTGCGTGCACGCAGCCGTGCCGCCGGAGTGAATCTTATTCCGCTCGTGGCCCCGACCTCCAGCGAACGGATTGCCCGGATCGTATCCGGCGCGAGCGGCTTCGTCTATTGTGTATCCTCGCTCGGTGTAACCGGGGAGCGCTCAAGCTTCCACAGCGGAGTAGATGAGTTCATTGCGTCCGTCCGCCGGTCTACGGACCTGCCTGTTGCTGTAGGATTCGGGATCTCCACTGGAGAACAGGTATCCCGTTTTGCGAAGATCTGTGATGGTGTAGTAGTCGGAAGCGCCATTGTCCGCAAGGTGGAGGAGGTTATTCCCCTGCTGTCCCAGCCGCAGACGAGAAGCGCCGGACTGTTGCAAATTCGTGAATTTGTGGCACAATTAAGACCTAATTAATATTTGGAGAGCGAGGATCACCCATGAATCCAAAACCGAATATCGTTGACCTTCCTGTCTACAAGCCGGGGAAGCCGATTGAAGAAGTCAAGAAGGAGCTGGGCTTAAGCGAAGTCATTAAGCTGGCATCCAACGAGAACCCTTACGGGGCTGCACCAAGTGCGAAGGCCGCTATTGTAGCGGAGCTGGATAATCTCTTTTTATACCCGGACGGCTCTGCCGCTGAGCTGACAGCGACACTGGCTAAGCATCTGGGCGTTACGGGTGAGCGTATTATTTTCGGATGCGGATCTGATGAGATTATTGCTCTGATTGCCCGTGCCTTCTTCCTGCCCGGTGACGAGACGATTATGGCCGATCAGACCTTCTCCGTATATAAGAGCAATGCGGATATCGAAGGGGCTATAACTATAGAAGTCCCGCTTAAAGACGGAACGCATGATCTGGATGCAATGCTGGCGAAGATTACAGACCGGACCAAGATCATCTGGATCTGCAATCCCAATAATCCAACCGGTACCATTGTGCCCGAGGACGCCCTGATTTCGTTCCTGGATGCAGTACCTGCCGGCGTGATGGTAGTCCTGGATGAAGCCTATTACGAATATGTAACGGATCTCAGCTACACCGACGGCATTAAGCTGATCGACAAATACCCTAATCTGGTAGTCCTTCGTACCTTCTCCAAGATCTATGGTCTTGCGGCGCTCCGTATCGGCTATGGTGTGGCCAGCAGCCAGGTAATCTCCCTGATTAATCAGGTGCGCGAGCCGTTCAATACGACCCGCCTGGCTCAGGTGGCGGCGGCGGCAGCACTCTCCGATCAGGAATATGTGCAGCAGTGCCGTGCGCTTAACAGTGCAGGGATTGTGCAGCTTGAGGCGGAATTCGCGCGTCTCGGGCTTACGTCGTTCCCGGCTCACGGGAACTTCATTATGGTGGATGTACGCAAGCCGGCTGCTGAAGTCTTCGATACGCTGCTGCGTCAGGGAATCATCGTCAGAACAGGCTTCCACCGGTATCCGACCTACCTGCGGGTGACCATCGGCTCCGCCGAGCAGAACACAGCCTTCGTAGCTGCCCTGGAGCAGGCGCTGAAGGAGCAGGAAGTTCGCGCATAACCGTGAGGGCTCAGCAGCTGGATTGACGATACCACAGAAGGCAGGTAGTACTAAGAACATGACGACAAAAATAGCAATTTTCGGTGTCGGCCTGATCGGCGGCTCACTGGCCCTTTGCTTCAAAGGCAAGGAGGGTCTGACCGTTGTAGGCCATGCCCACCGCCCTGAATCTGCTGCTAAATATGTGAGCAGAGGTGTGGTTGATCAGGCTACATTATCACTTGAGGAAGCTGCACTGGATGCGGATTATATTTTTCTGTGTGTGCCGGTAGGCATGCTTGAGGACTATCTTCAGCGGTTAAGCAGGCTGCCGCTGAAGCCGGGCTGTATTATTACGGATGTCGGCAGCACCAAGGCCAGCATTGCCGCGTGTGCCCTTACACTGGATATTCCCGGTGTACATTTCATCGGAGGCCATCCTATGGCCGGATCGGAGCGTTCAGGCGTAGAGGCAGCCTCCTCCTTACTGTTTGAGAATGCGTATTACGTGCTTACACCTCCGCCTGGCGTGCCGGAAGCTGCCTACCAGGCTCTGGAGTCGCTCCTGCTGCATACGAGAGCGCAGATAGTCCGGCTTGATCCGGAGCGCCACGATGAGATTGTTGGAGCGATCAGCCATCTGCCGCATATTATTGCGGTAGCCCTGGTGAATCAGATTCATGCATACGATCATTCGGACTCGTTGTACAGCACGCTGGCTGCGGGGGGCTTCCGTGATATTACCCGCATTGCTTCGAGCGATCCGATCATCTGGCGCGATATTCTGCTGAATAACCGCTCTGTGATGCTGCGGCTGCTGAAGGATTGGAACGATGAGGTGTCCTCGTTCATCCATCTGCTGGAGAGCGGGGATGGCGCAGGGATCGAGTCGGCCTTCCAGGAGGCGAATCAATTCCGCAGCCAGCTTCCTGAGCGGCGCAAGGGCATGATCACTCCGCTGTTCGATCTGCATATTGATGTTCCCGATCACCCCGGCATTATCGGCCGGATTGCTACGGAGCTGGGCGACCAGGGCATCAACCTTAGCAACGTGCAGATTATTGAGAGCCGCGAGGATGTTCCCGGGATCATGCGCTTGTCCTTCCGCCAGGAGAACGATATGGAGCGGGCCAGAATTCTGCTGCAGGAGAATGATTATACCGTATATATGTAAAATATATGTAGAAAGCAAAATAAGAGCCGGGGACGGATGCCCCGGCTCTTATTTTTTGAAATTAACAGCTTCCTCCAGGAAGCAAGTGGAGAAACGTAACTTAATTCAGCAATAGTTGCCGGATATCAGGAAGCAAGTGGAAAAACAGCAACTAATATTGCTAGTTTCCGCCATGCTGTGGGAGAGGCGAGGAAATAAGTGTTGTTTGTCCAACTATTGTGCCGGAAAAGAATAACACATCCTAAATAACTGTAGGAAATCCAATTGCTGCTATCAGAGGGTGTCCCGGCTGCGGCAGTAAACAAGCGGCCAGTAAATACCCAAATGTTCGTAAAAATGGACAAAAAAAAGACCGCTTACATAATAAGCGGTTACAGTTCACAATTTCTTGGAACCGTGTAGTGTTTGGATAGGAGTGGAGAGAAACCATACTGTACTTTTATTATATGTATCCGTTTACATTTTGTCAACACTTTATTTAAAGAAAATAAGACCGCTTTCATCGGACTGTCTGCCCGTCTCTCAAAGTCTATTAATTTCCTCCCGTTAGAAACTATGCTATACTGGGTTAAGTATGTTTATAGATTCCTTCCAAGTATAGGTAACCGCTTGCTGAACAAGTGGAGACGGGCTGTGTTGTCCTGTGAGGAGAATGCTGCCATTCTTCTGTCTTACAAAAGGAATTGAAGGTTGGAAGCCTTAAATAACGGTAAGTTGAATATACATAGGAAGATTGGATTTTTGTGCTGCAAAAAATGAAGGTATGCCGCAACTTTTTGTTACCTGCCCGGTATAAGTAGATACGGACCGGACGGGATTACACGTGCAAGGGCGAGGAGGGCCGACTCACCATGACGGATTCCCAGTTGATCCAGCTAATCAAGCAAGGCGATACAGAATTATATTCGGAACTCATGCGACGATATCAACGCAAAATATTGGCTTTTGTGTACCACATGCTGAAGAACTCCCATATGGAGCTGATTGCCGAAGACCTCTGTTCAGAGACCTTCTACAAAGCCTTCCGGAGTCTTCATTCCTTCCGGGAAGTGGATGCTTCTTTCTCCACATGGCTGTACACCATTGCCCGCAATACAGTGCTCAGTGAGCTTCGCAAGAACCGTGCCGGGAATGTGTCGCTTGAAGAGAGCGGCTATACACCTGTGGCACCGCTTGATGTTGCCCCGGAACAGGCAGCACTGCGCAAGGAACGGATGGAGCTCGTTCGCGAAGCGATTAACAATCTCCCGGAGAAGCAGCGCTCCGCGCTGATTCTGCGTGAATATGATCAGATGGATTATCAGGAAATTGCCGTGATTCTGGATCAGAGCGTCAGCTCAGTGAAGTCACTGCTGTTCCGGGCAAGGAGCAGTGTGAAGCTCCAGCTCGAATCCTATTTCTATGAGCCTGAATTTGAAGAGCAGGCTGAGAGGGTGTAAGGCCTATGAATTGCAGGGAAGCGCAGGATTCCATTCCACACTTGTGGGACGCTCCCCCCACAGATCCCAGGCGGATTAGACTTGAGAGACATATCGCAACCTGCTCCTACTGCAGTGCCGAATGGGCGCTGTGGCAGGAGACCAGTGAGCTTATGCAGGATACAAGATTCGATGTCAGCGATGAGCGGGCAGAAGCGATTAACAGTAAGGTTATGGAGCGGATCTATCTGGAGAGCCCCTGGCTTATGCCCGGTGACGGGAAGTCTGCGGGGAGTTCTACAGTATTCCGGCATCGCTTAAGCCTCTGGATTGCCTGTTTTTTAGCGGTGTTTATCTCAAGCTTCTTATATTTCACCGTGTTCAAGACCCCCTCGAATACGACGGCGGCACAGAGCGGGATCGTCGAGACAGGTGTGGCAGGCTTAACCCTGGACTGGTCTTCTTCATATCCGGTGGAGTCTGAGGGCGGGATTATTGAGCCGCTGGTGGCCAATATGGGCCCTGCACATCCGCAGTACTGGATGGTATTGTCGACGCTGGGCGTCGGATTATCCATATTCCTGCTGGTCCGTCTGAACCGGTACCGCAGACAATGAGAACCCCCTTCCCGAGCATGGAGAAGAGGGTTTTTGATTTGAATACAAGAATGTATGTGTTTCTACTTGTTCTAAAAAAGAAGACATTTGTTTTCATTCGTGTTACATTATTAAGCAAACATAAATAGGGAAGGGAACGGTGATAGGCGATGCTGATCGGCTTAATACGCCATGGGCTGACGGATTGGAATGCAGTAGGTAAAATTCAGGGACAAAGTGATATTCCGCTGAATGATGAAGGCAGGCGGCAGGCTGAGATGCTGGGTGACCGGCTGCTGCAGGAGCCTTATCACTGGGACTATTGTATTACCAGCAGTCTGTCCCGTGCAGCAGAGACCGGCAAGATCGTAGCGGCCAAGCTGGGCATTCCTTTACTTGAGCCGGATGACCGTATCCGTGAGCGTGCCTACGGCCAGGTGGAGGGCATGACAGCCGAAGCCCGTGAAGCCAAGTGGGGCAAGGATTGGAAGCTGCTGTCTCTGGGACAGGAGAGCGATGAGGCACTTCAGGTCCGGGGGCTTGCGTTCCTGGAGGATATTACGGCCCGGTTCCCGGGTAAGAATGTCCTGGTCATCTCCCATGGAGGATTCCTTGCACAGCTCTACACCGCACTCTACAAAGACAAATATTCGGAACGGCTCGGCAATCTCTCACTCACGATTCTGGAGAAGAACGAGCAGGAATGGAATCCTTTATTGTACAACTGTACCCGTCATATTTTACAAAAACAGCATTAACCCGACCCTTCGGGTTATTTTTTTGCGGCAAAAGGAATAAAAAGGGCTGTATTTCCCATAATGGTAGTAAAACAGTGAGGCGATGAGAGATGAATCTGGCGGATATGCTCACTTATGCAGACATTGGTCAGCTGACCGCCATTGCGGGACGCTATCAGTGTGAATGCAAACGGAATTCCAAACATGATTTGATTCAGAGTATATTGATCACCTTGGGCAGCCGGGAGTTCATGGAGTCCCATATTAAGGGGAGTTCTCCGGGAGAGCTGCGTTTGCTGAACAGCCTGCTCTTCGATGAACGCAGCCACTTCAGCCTGGAGGATCTGCTGGCTGCAGCCAGGCAGGCTTCCTTCGATGCCCCGCCCGGCAAAAGCGGTGACTACCGCGAGCTGGTCAGCCGGCTTAAGAACAGCGGCTGGCTGTTCAGCGGAGCTTCCCAGCAGAGCCGGTATCTGTTCCAGGTGCCGCTGGATCTGAAGAAGCGCTTCCGTGAGCAGATGGGCGAGCATTTGCAGGAGCGGATTGTTCCGGGCCCGGAGCCGGCGGTGTACAGGGGGGAGGGGGATTTGCTGGCCGGAGATCTGCTGCTGTTCCTGCGGTATGTGAAGGAGAATGAGCCTGAGCTGAACCAGGAAGGTGCGCTCTATAAGCGCAATCAGCAGGGAGTGATGAATGCGCTGCAGATTGCAGAGCCTTTACTCGGCAAGGGCGGCTGGAGGTTCGGCTACGGCAGGGCTTGTGAGCATTATCCGCCGAGATTTGCCCTGCTGTACGATTATGCCCGCCACCGCCGCTGGATCTCCGAGGAGGGCTACAGGCTGCAGCTTACAGCGGCAGGCGGGCATTTTCTGGCGGAGGGGAAATCGGAAAAGCTGATGCAGTTATTCTCCTTTTGGTTAAGACTGTATAAAGGGGCTATTCCCAATTTGCCTTCGCTGGTCTACTGGATTAGTCTAAGTGCCGGCAGATGGGTGACCACAGCCTCGCTGTCAGAAGGAATCGGCTGGCTGATCAAGCCCTTTTATTACGATGATGCCGCTTCCATTCTCGAACAGCGAATCTTGCGGATGATGCTGCATCTGGGCATGCTTAAGCTTGGTGAGGAACCCGCAGGAACAGTGGTCATGATGACACCCTGGGGATGTGAGGCGGCTGTGCCGAAGCATCTGCTCAGGTAAGGAGGAGAGAGATGCGGATTGCCTATGGGAGTTACATACCGCAGATTGACGAGACAGTCTATGTGGCGGAAGGCGCTAAGCTCGTTGGCGATGTAAGAATAAGCAAACAATCCAGTGTCTGGTTCAACGCCGTACTCCGCGGTGACCTGGCGCCGGTGATCATCGGGGAGCGCTGCAATATTCAGGACGGTGTGGTCGGCCATGTGGCGGACGGATTGCCGCTGATGCTGGAGGATGACATCTCGGTCGGGCATTCAGCAATCATCCACGGCTGCCGGATAGGCAAGGGCACATTAATCGGAATGGGTGCAATTGTACTGAACGGAGCAGAGATTGGTGAATATGCTTTAGTAGGAGCCGGCTCGCTTGTAACCGAGAATACCATCATTCCTCCGTATACGCTCTCCTTGGGCACACCGGCCAAAGTGGTCCGTGAATTGACTGAGCAGGATCTGCTGAGGATGGCACGCACAAGTGAAAGCTATGTGAAAAAAGCATTGGAATACGGAATTTCTTAAACAGCGGAGGTGTATCGAATGGACAAAATGAAGGCTACTTATGAAGTGATGCTGGGGCTGGCTGCGGAAATGGTGTGGGATGAAGCGTTAAGAAAGCGTCGTACCGACATGTTGTACCGGAAGATCGACACGGCGCTGGCTGCTGGTGATGAGGCGGCTTTCCGGAATCTGACTGAAGAACTGAAAAGTTTGGCATAGGAAATGCGCCTGGCGCATTTCTTTTTTTCTGCTGAAATTAAGGATTGCCAAGCCGTATACACTTGTTTATGATGCTTTTAAAGTTAAATGCATGCTGCGGGAAGCGGCTAGAGGGGGCGAATCTATGAAATTCAGTGATTTTGACAGTAGAGCCTGGGAGACCGATGGACAATACTATGATACCTGCATCATTCCGTATAGCGGACTTCAAGGCACGGAGACTCCGCCTGAGACAGTTAAGTTACTTGAACGGCAGCGTGATTTCCTGGAATTGGCCGAGCAACCGTACAAAGGGCGGGTCGTGACTTATCCGGCGGTACAGTATGCAGGGCCTGGAATGACAGTACTGATGAATGAGCTTTGCCGAAAAGTCAAATCCAGCGGCTTCCAGTACGCCATCGTGATGTCTGCCAATGAGGGGCTGCGCAGGGAGGAGATATTTGAAAGCGATTTACTCCTTTGCCTGCCTGAGATAGCGGCCGATTCCAGAGCCTCGGTAAGCGTGTATGTGCGGAGTGAAATCCAGGCCCTATGGGAGAATGGGAAATGAGTTAAATGTGACGGAAAATCAACAATTTATCAAAAAAGCACCTTAAACGCCTGTCACAATTTAGACAATATTCTTGACGGGTTTTAGACCCTAAGCTATGATTAGGATGAACTTATATGAACTGTGATATTTTTCATTGAAAACGGAATTTTTACCTAAAAAACCTATGCAACAACTCTGCAGGTGCCTTCTCACATTTTGAAAAGGGGGTTACATACAGTATGAGCAGCCTTAATGAAGAAGAAGAATCACTTCCGCAAGAACCGCCCAGCCGAAACGAGATGTCACGCAGACAGTTTTTGACCTACACACTAGGAGGGGCTACCGCCTTTATGGGTGCCGGAGTTATCTTGCCGATGGTCCGGTTTGCTGTAGATCCGATTCTGCAGAAAAAAGGCGAGGGAGAATTCATCAAGGTAGCGGAAGCGTCCAAAATTACCGAAGAGCCCCAGGAGTTCACCTTCGAGCTTCCGCAGCAGGACGGATGGTATGCCAGTACAGCGATGCTTACGGCGTGGATTCGTAAAGACGCGAACGGAGATATTTATGCGCTTTCACCGATCTGCAAGCATCTGGGCTGCACCGTAGGCTGGAATAATAACAAGGCGCATCCTGATGAATATCATTGCCCTTGCCATGGCGCCCGCTATACGAAGCAGGGCCGGCAACTGGCCGTGGCTGCCAAGCCCCTGGACCAGTACACCACCAAGATTGACGGAGGCTGGGTATATCTCGGTGAAATCGTCCCTAATACTGTTTCGGCGAAGGAGGCGTGAACGGCGTGTTCAAAAACGTATATAACTGGATTGACGAACGTCTGGATATTACACCGATCTGGAGAGATGTTGCCGACCACGAGGTCCCCGAGCATGTCAATCCCGCACACCACTTTTCAGCCTTTGTCTACTGCTTCGGCGGACTAACCTTCTTCATCACTGTAATACAGATACTCTCAGGAATGTTTCTGACCATGTATTATGTCCCGGATATCATTAATGCCTACGCCAGCGTGGAATATCTGCAGACCAAGGTCGCCTTCGGTAAAATCGTCCGCGGCATGCACCACTGGGGCGCGAGTCTCGTCATTGTCATGATGTTCCTTCATACGATGCGTGTGTTCTTCACCGGTTCGTATAAGGCTCCGCGCGAGATGAACTGGGTAGTGGGGATGCTGATTTTCTTTGTCATGCTGGGACTGGGACTGACCGGTTACCTGCTTCCATGGGACAATAAGGCGTACTTCGCCACCAAGGTTACGCTGGAGATCGCCAATTCGGTTCCATTCATGGGGCCGGTGCTCAAGGAGCTGATGCAGGGCGGCAGTATTGCCGGCGCCGAGACGCTGACCCGGTTCTTCGCCTTACATGTATTCTTCCTCCCGGCGGTTCTGCTTATACTGCTTGTCGGGCACTTCATTATGATCCGCAGACAAGGCATATCCGGTCCGCTGTAAAATAACGTATAGGAGGCACGGTCATGGCACACGGAGACGACTCCAAAGAGAAGGTGATATTCGTCGGGGATTCCCGGGTCCGCAGAGGAAACGGATTCATTACCCCGCCGGATTATACGGCGTATCCGGGCAAATCGGAAGCCTTTATCCCTAACTTTCTGCTCAAGGAATG
Source organism: Paenibacillus sp. FSL M7-0896 (assembly GCF_037975415.1). Classification (NCBI taxonomy): domain Bacteria; kingdom Bacillati; phylum Bacillota; class Bacilli; order Caryophanales; family Paenibacillaceae; genus Paenibacillus; species Paenibacillus sp. FSL M7-0896. The sequence goes on along the minus strand of NZ_CP150250.1, from coordinate 4,444,253 downwards.
GATGGTTGGTGTAGTGGTGTTGGTGGGAATTCTGGTTCTGACCATCTCAGAGCCGGCTCCGCTCGGGTTCCCTGCCAATCCGGCAGCAACGGTAATTCCGATTCCCGACTGGTATTTTCTCTTCCTCTATCAGTATTTGAAGCTTCCTTATGCATCAGGTGACTATATCGTGCTGGGAACGCTTGGTGTGACTGGGGTGGCCTTCGGGGCGCTGCTGCTGGCGCCTTTCCTGGATACCGGCCCCGAGCGGCGGTTCTACCGCAGACCGATTGCGTCCTCGCTGATGTTCCTGTCTCTCGCAGCAATCGTCTATTTGACCAACACAGCCTGGACAGAATACAAGCATGAGATGGCTGAAACCGGCCAGATTCCAGAGGATGTACAGCGCGAGGAGAAAGCGGCCGAGAACAGGGCGGCGGGCTTGCCAACCACAAGTGCCGTCAAGCCGAAGGATATTGCCATTGTGGACAAGGATGATCCGGCGATGGCACTCTATAAGCAAGCAACCTGTATAACCTGCCATGCGGTAGATATGAAGGGCTCCGGCAGTTTCCCTTCGCTTCGGGGTGTAGGCGATAAGCATGATAAGGCGGCGATTCTTACTATTATAAAAGAAGGTAAGGGCCAGATGCCGCCAATGGCTGAGACGGCTATGGGGGCAGGGCTGACCGAGCAGGATATCGATGAGCTGGCCGGCTGGCTTGCCAAACAAAAAAGCGGACAGTAAAATAACAGTAACGCAGGACCTGATCGTGTATGCGCTCAGGTTTTTGTTATGTCATGAAGCTTCAACAGTCGGGGGGAAGTTGTTTGTATGCCGGGTCATTGGTTTGAGAAATTATTTAGGGACCGAAGAATAATATGGCTGCTGTTTATCGTGAATCTGCTCGGAACGGTCTACGGATATATGTGGTATGGCAACCAGCTCACGTTCACGGCGCAGACTGAACCGCTCTGGCTACTGCCGTTCGTTCCTGACAGCCCTACGGCCAGTCTGTTCTTCACGGCTGCATTACTGCTGCTGCTGTATCCGCCAAGAGGGCTTGCGGGGACGCTGATACGTGAGCTGATTGAAGCGCTGGCAGTCCTAACCTCTGTGAAGTACGGAATATGGGCGGTCAGCATCATTGTGGCCGGCGGTTATCAGGGAGATTCCATCACCTGGAAGGACTGGATGCTGATGATCTCCCATACCGGAATGGCTGTGGAAGCTCTGATCTATGCCCGGTTCTTCACCTTCCGGAGAATGCTGCCTGTGGCGCTTGCGTGGACATTCGCTAATGATATAGTGGATTATTCACAAGGCGTGTATCCATGGCTGCCTTCTGTGCTTGATGATGATCTTATCGCTGTTCAGTACCTCACCATGGGGCTTACACTGTTCAGTACGGCTGCTGCCTGGCTGTTCTGCGGCCGGACAAGGCGTCCGGCACTACCGGACAGCACTGCCATGAAGCACTGAGCCTCTGTTCTAACTCTTGTCCTTCCGCCATACATTAAGGTGGGAGGGATGTCTTATGCCGCGCAGAAAAGTATTCATACTGTCAGCAATTCTGCTGTGCTGGCTGCTGGCCGGTATCAGCGGAGGCCGCGTTCAGGCTGAAGCAGGGGATGCTGCTGCAGACCAGGGAAGTACGGCTTACATAGAAGCAGCCGGAAGTGTACCCAGTGATCCCGCTGCTCTCACGGCCAGAAGCGGAGCGCAGCGGCTGGAGCAGGCTGCGGAAGCTCTATACGGATATGTGCTTGAAGGCGATGTGCTGAAGGCCCGCCAGGAGGCAGAGGAGGTCTCGCAGATCTTCATCTCTTCGTCCTTTGAAGGGATGACCTCAGTGGAGGGGGTCAATGCACTATCCTCTGTGATCCTGGACATGAAGTCGGCACTGGCTGCGGCCCAGCCGTCCCCGGAGAGATGGGAAGCGGCAGCGGCGAAGCTGCGGCTTGCCGCTAACAGCCTGAATCACCCCCGCCAGCCCATGTGGCTGCAGTACTATAAGCTGGTCCGTGAGGATCTGAACGATATGGAGCAAAGCGCTGCCGCGAATGATCTGAAGAGCTGGACAGCGGCCCTGGCAAGACTTCAGAGCCGGTATGCGAATATCCGGCCTGCGGTGATTATCTCCCGGCCTGCTGAGGCGGTGAGCACCTTTGATTCCTGGATGTCTTACGCAGGAGGGGTGGCAGGCTCGGAGCAGCCCGTGGAACGGGCCCGCCTGCTGGAGATTGTATCCTATGGGCAGGATGCAGCAAGAGTGATGTTCGGCAAGGACCGCAGCGAGCCGGTCCTGTCTCTGCCGCTGGCTCCGCGGCAATACGGGGGCTGGGCCCTGCTGGCAGGCGCGTTCATCCTTACGGTGCTCGTGTATACGGCTTACCGTAAGTACCGCGGCCAGAAGCAGAATCTAAAACCCGTGTAGGCTGGAGCGGCGGCAACAGAGGATACAAAGAGGGCGGACCCCACAAGCAGCCATTGCCGGCTTGTGGGGTCCGCCCTTATGTGTGTATAGTTCAGGTCTCCCGGAAGCCTTCGCCGTGAACGTCGTGAACCTCACTGATAATGACGAAGGCCTTAGGGTCCACCGACTTCACCAGCAGGCTTAGCCGGCGGATCTCCTGTCTGGAGACCACGCAATAGACCATATGCTTCGCCTGCTTGGAATAAGCGCCGATCGCCGGGATTAAGGTAACGCCGCGATCCATTTCTACGGTGATCAGCTCGGCAATCTGCGGAGCCTCGTCGCTGATGATGGTGAAGGCTTTGGCGGCGTAGGCTCCTTCCTGGATGAAATCAATGACGCGTGAGGCGATGAAGACTGCCACGAGCGTATACAGTATTTTTTCGCGGGGAATGTAGAGCAGGGAAGCCCCGATAATGATGATATCCACGGCCAGAATAATCTGTCCCATGCTCCAGCCGAACTTGCGTCCGAGTATCCGTGCCACAATATCTACACCCCCGGTGGTGCCTCCGAAGCGGAAGACAATCCCCAAGCCCAGACCCAGGGTAACCCCCGCATATAATGAAGCAAGAATAAAATCATGCTCTGTACTGAACGTTACAATCCAGCCTGCCTTAATCATCCGTTCAAATAACCAGAGGAAAAAAGACAGGGAGCCGATGCCGAGTCCGGTATAGACGATCTGATTCGCCCCGAGCACCTTCCAGCCGAGCAGAAAGAGCGGAAGGTTCAGCAGCAGTGTGGTTAAGAAGATAGGGATGTTAAAGGCGTAATTGAGCAGGATGGTAATCCCGGTAACTCCGCCCTCCATCAGCTGGTTGGGAATAATGAAATACAGGAGTCCGAATGCGTAGATGGCCGTGCCCAGCATGATGGGGGCCACTGTTTTGCTGACTGTGCTGATTTTAATGGTTGAACTCATAACATCCCTCGCCTACGCCTCTAAATGGGCAATTTATATGTAATGATCCCCCAGGAGAGCACACAAGCTCCAGGCGGCATTGCAAAAAAGATTTGTCTTCAAAACGTCTTTACGATAACATAGGGGCAAACAGAAGGCAAGAACACACGGGGGTGAAAGGGCAATTTATGGATAAAAGTCTTGGTGACATTCAGCGTGAGGTGGATGCCTATATCTCACAGTTTAAAGAAGGCTACTTCAGTCCGCTGTCGATGCTGGCCCGGATGTCCGAGGAAGTCGGGGAGCTGGCGCGCGAAGTCAACCATCAATTCGGCGAGAAGCCGAAAAAAGCGAATGAAGCTGATAATTCGATTGAGCTGGAGCTGGGCGACATTCTCTTCATTACCGTTTGTTTCGCCAATTCACTCGGTATCGACTTAACTGAGGCTCATAATAAGGTTATGCACAAATTCAATACACGTGATGCCGGGCGCTGGACGCCCAAAAACACCGATTAGGCCTATGCTACATATGCTGTACCAAACGAACGGGATTTAGCCGTAAGGATGGTGAGGATATGGACCATAATGATTATGTAAAAGCGGCCTACCGCTCAATACTCCGCAGTGACTTTGCTGAGGCCATCACCTTGTTCGAGGCGGCCATTGCCGCAAGTCCTGATGATGCGGAAGTCAGATACCGCTGCGCTATTACCTATGCCCGCAGCGGAATGCTGGACAAAGCGCTTGAACATGCTGTAGCCGCACGCAGACTGGATGGAACCAAACCGGAGTATCAGCTGCATCTTCAGCATCTGCAGGCTCTTAAGCTTGTGCAGGAAGCAAAGCGGCTGCTGGAGGATGACGCCGCGGACAGTGTGAATCCGTACCATCCGATTACGCTGCTTAAGGAAGCTGTATCGCTTGACCCTCTCTACGGGGATGCTTATGTATGGCTGGCAATTGCGCACAGCCGGATGAATGAACATCTGCAGGCGATTGCGGTATTGAAAGAAGTTATGTCGCTGCACCCGGATGACAGCGGACTGCGTCTGCTGATGAAGGATCTGCAGAAATCGCTGCAACAATATATACAATAATAACAGAGCCAGGGAAAGCGGGGAGAATTCATTTGAGTGACAAGATCAGGATTATTGTTTCCGGAGCCGGAGGCAGAATGGGCAAAGAGGTTGTGAAGCTGGTATTGCAGGATGATGAACTCGAGCTGGCAGCAGCGGTTGACCGCTCTGCACATGGCAGAGATGCCGGACGGCTGGTTGGCCTTGAGGATTGCGGTGTACTTGTGACTCCGGATCTGGAGACTGCGCTTGCAGATACAGAGGCGGATGTAATGGTTGATTTTACGCTTCCACACTCTGCATATAGCAATACTGCGCTGGCGGTCAAATACGGCGTCCGTCCGGTTATCGGTACCACCGGCTTCACGCCGGAGCAGATAGCCGGGCTGGACAAGCAATGCCAGGAGCAGGGAATCGGCGGACTGATTGCGCCTAACTTCTCCATCGGTGCGATTCTGCTGATGAAATTCGCTGCCCAGGCCGCAAAGTATTTCCCTCATCTCGAAATTATCGAATATCACGGAGACCAGAAGCTGGATGCTCCGTCAGGAACAGCGATTAAGACGGCAGAGATGATCTCTGAGGCGCGGCAGGAGCTCCGTCAGGGACATCCTGAGGAAGAAGAGATTATTGAAGGCTCGCGCGGCGGGTATTATAACGGCTTCCGTATTCACAGCGTGCGTCTTCCGGGTGTTTTTGCCCAGGAGGAGGTTGTATTCGGCGGGTTCGGACAGTCGCTCAAGATCCGTCATGACTCTTATGAGCGCGCGGGTTATATGCCTGGAGTCAAGCTCGGGATTCAAAAGGTGATGGGCTATACCGGCTTGATTTACGGCTTTGAGCATTTTATAGAATAGACGGGGAGAGAAACAGAATGTTGAAAATTGCTTTTATCGCACATGACCGCAAAAAAGATGAAATGGTTAATTTCGTAACTGCTTATGAGCATGTTTTTGAAGGGCATAAATTATTCTCCACCGGAACCACGGGCCAGCGTATCATGGAAGTGACCAAGCTCTCCATTCACCGTTACATGTCGGGGCCGCTTGGCGGCGACCAGCAGATCGGCTCGATGGTGGCTACGGATGAGCTGGATTTAATTATTTTCCTGCGTGACCCGCTGATGGCCCAGCCGCATGAACCGGATATTACAGCGCTGCTACGTCTGTGCGATGTGTACGGGATTCCGGTGGCTACGAATATTGCTACAGCAGAAATTCTGGTGAAGGCGATTGACCGGGGAGATTTCGGCTGGCGTGAGCTGGTACATAAATACAAGCCGGGTGTGGACGAGTCATGAAGCTTGACATTCTGGTATTCGGCGCGCATGCAGATGATGCCGAGATCGGCATGGCAGGGACCATTGCCAAGCATACTGCTGCCGGCTTCAAGGTAGGAATGTGCGATCTGACCCGGGCAGAGATGTCCTCGAACGGCACGGTGGAGCTGCGGGAACAGGAAGCACAGCAGGCTGCCGCAGTGCTGGGCGCTGAGGTGCGGAGTAATCTGGGGCTGCCTGACCGTGGCCTGTATATGACAGAGGGCCATTTGGCGGCAGTAACAGCGGAAATCCGCCGCTATGCCCCGTCTATGGTATTTGCCCCTTACTGGGAAGACCGCCATCCTGATCATATTGCCTGCAGTAAGCTGGTGGAGGAAGCGGTATTTAATGCCAAGCTGCGCAAATATATGCCGGACAAGCCCGCTATCCCCGAGCCTGGGTTATATTTCTACTTTATTAATGATCTTGGACGGACGGATCTAATCGTAGATGTCACTGCGCAGTATCCGCTGAAGGAGCAGGCATTGTCCTGCTACCGTTCCCAATTTGGACTCGCTCCGGGTGAAGATGCCGTTGCAACGCCATTGACGGAAGGGTATATCGAACGCGTCCGTTCCAGAGACATGCTGCTCGGTCAGCGGAGGCTCATTCCTTATGCCGAAGGGTTCGCCGGCAAGGTTCCGTATACCGTAGATTTGTTCAGTGCTGCCCGCAAATAGAGGTTGCCACTCGACAACGCCCGGAAAACAACTATAATTAATTCATATCGTTACTTGAAGTAATAGACTTAAGTTAAAATTGAAGGGGCGGAGCTATGGAGCGGCTAAAGATAGGCATCACTTGTTATCCTTCTCTAGGCGGCTCGGGCGTGGTGGCAACTGAACTGGGCAAACTATTGGCTGAAAAAGGCCATGAGGTTCACTTTATCACACACAGCATCCCGTTTCGGCTGGGAACGTTTCAGAAAAATATCTTTTACCATGAGGTAGAGGTTAACGATTATTATGTATTCCGCTATCCGCCATATGATCTGGCGCTGGCGACCAAGATGGCGCAGGTAGCCAAAATGCAAAATCTGGACCTGTTCCATGTGCATTATGCGGTTCCGCATGCGGTATGTGCTTTTCTGGCCAAGCAGATCCTTGGTAATGATATCAAAGTGGTTACCACGCTGCATGGTACGGATATTACAGTGCTGGGCCAGGATGAATCCCTGAAGGATCTGATCCGGCTGGGCATTAACGAGAGTGATGCGGTGACCGCAGTCTCCCGTGATCTGATCAAGGAGACCCGCAAGGCGCTTGATATTACGCGTGAAATTGATCTGACTTATAATTTCGTAGATAAGCGTGTCTATTATCCACGGGATGTAACGGATCTGCGCGGCGACTTCGCGGCCCCGGATGAGAAGATTCTGATGCATATCAGCAATTTCCGCCCGGTCAAGCGGGTGAGTGATGTGGTGGATGTGTTCGCCAAGGTGAACCGGCAGGTGCCTTCCAAGCTGCTGCTGGTCGGCGAAGGCCCTGACCTGCCTAAGATTCAAGCCAAGATCAGCGAGATGGGCCTCGACGATCATGTCCGTTTCCTGGGTAAGCAGGATGAGATTGCCCAGGTGATCTCGCTGGCGGACCTGCTGCTGCTGCCTTCTGAGAAGGAGAGCTTCGGGCTGGTCGCCCTGGAAGCGATGGCCTGCGGCGTTCCGACCATTGGCTCGCAGGCCGGTGGGATTCCGGAGCTGATTCAGCATGGCAAGACCGGATTCCTTGCGCCAGTCGGCGATACGGAATCGATGGCAGAATATGCCGTCCGGCTGCTCTCGGATGAGGCGATGGCTGAGAGCTTCCGGCGCGCATGCCTGGAGCGGTCCTGCAATGATTTCAGCAGAGATATGATCACCAATCAATATGAAGATATTTATTACCGTGTGCTCGGGCGCAAGGTATCCGGATTAGACCCGATTCTGGGGTAAGGAGTACGATATGGAATGGAGAATGGCACCACCCGGCATGGCTGAAGCCGCCGGGACTGTTGTTGCAGGCCTAGTGGCAGGCGGCCATGAAGCTTATTTCGTCGGCGGCTGCCTGCGCGATGAGCTGCTGGGCCGTCCGGTGCATGATATAGACATCACTACCTCCGCACTGCCGGAGGAGGTGATGGCCCTGTTTCCGCGCTGCGTCCCTACCGGACTGGCGCATGGCACGATCACTGTGCTGCAGGAGGGCTACAGCCTGGAAGTTACGACCTACCGGACGGAGAGCGGCTATGCCGATCACCGGCGTCCGGAGCATGTCGTATTCGTCAGGGATGTGCGGGAGGATCTCCGCCGCCGTGACTTCACGATCAACGCCATCTGCTGCGGCCTTGACGGCGGGCGGATTGACCCTTTCGGCGGGGAGCGGGATCTCAAGCTCCGCGTGATCCGCTGTGTAGGCGAAGCGGAGGAACGCTTCGAGGAGGATGCGCTGCGGATGCTGCGCTGCGTACGTTTTGCTTCCGTGCTGGATTTCGCGATTGCGAAGAATACCTGGCGCGGTCTGCTGCGCCAGCGTGACAAGCTGGCGCATATTGCTGTGGAGCGGGTGCGCGCCGAGGTGGAGCGCATCCTGGAAGGCCCGCACCCGCAGCGCGGGCTGGGGCTCCTGCTGCGCAGCGGCCTGCTGCCGCGCGGCAAAGCGCCGTTCCCCTGGACCGGCCGGGACCTGGCGGCTGCCGCCGCCCGCCTCGCCGGTCTCGGGAACCTGGAGAGCGCCCGCCTGCGCTGGGCGCTCCTGCTGCATGCCCTGGGATCGTCGGCGCAGTGCGCCGATGAGCTCCTGCGGGCATGGACGTTCCCGGGGGCGACGCGCACTGGCGTCGTCGCCGTGCTCCGCGTCCGCGAAGCCTGGGACGCGGCATTGTCCTCGGCGCGGCCGGAGGCTTCCGGCGCCGGGGAGCGGCTGCGGCGGCGGTGGATCGCCGCCGTGCTGGGCCATGGCCAGTCAGCCGCCGAAGGGTGGCTGACGCTGCTTGAGGCGGCGGGGCCTGACGCCGCGTCCGCTGTTGGCGCAGGTGCGCGCGGCCCTGCCGCAGGCGTCCCTGTCACAGCCGCAGTCGCACCCGCCACGGCGGAGGACGTCCCTGCCGCAGATGCTGGCGCACCCGCCAGATCGGCAGGCGTCCCTGACGCGCCTACAAAGGCAAGCTCCATCCCCCCTGTCACCACCAGCCTCCTGCGATCCTGGACCGCAGAGATGCCGATCCGTACGCTCGCTGAGCTGGCGGTGAGCGGCCATGAGGTGACAGCGGCGCTGGAGAAGCGTCCCGGCCCGTGGCTGGGCGTATTGCTGAACCAGCTTCTTCTGGCTGTCGCGGCAGGTGACCTTGCCAATGACAACCAATTACTGCTGCAAGCAGCGCAAAGGATGGATAGAGATGAATAGCGGTCATGCGCAGCATTCCGGTGTGTTGAAGCGGGAGGCGTTCGTTCCCGGCTGGGCCAAAGGCATTCAGCGGCTGGATACTGTCGGTTCCACACAGGAGGAAGCCAAACTACTCGCCGAGGGCGGCGCCCCGGAGGGAACAACGGTCATGGCCGAAGCGCAGACCGGCGGGCGCGGGCGGATGGGCCGTAAATGGCACTCCCCCCACGGCAAAGGAATCTGGATGAGCCTGGTGCTGCGTCCAGCTCTGCCGCTGGCCTTAACTCCGCAGCTGACGCTGCTCGCCGGAGTGGCTGTCTGCACAGCCATCCGTGAGGTTACCGGGGTGCCGGCCGGCATCAAGTGGCCGAATGACCTGCTGGCCGGCGGCCGCAAAATCTGCGGAATCCTGCTGGAATCCTCGCTTCGCGAAGGCGGACTGCATTATTGCATCGCCGGTATCGGCATCGCTGCGAATTTGACGGAGGAAGACTATCCGGAGGAGCTGCGCGGGATCGGTACATCGCTGCTGATCGAAGGCGGGGGCATTCCTGTAGACCGCACAAGGCTTGCGGAAGCCGTGCTGGAGGAACTCGAATATTTGTATCATGTATATATGGAGCAAGGCTTCCAGCCCGTGAAGGAGCTGTGGGAGTCCATGTCGGTGACACTGGGGCGTCAGGTATACGTGAATACTCCCCAAGGCCGCACCGAAGCCACTGCTGTCGGACTGAGCGATAACGGCGGGCTGCTGTTACGTAATGAATCCGGTGAGGTAGTGAGCGTACTGTCCGGCGAAATTGAAATGATCTAGTAGACCATCAGAATTGAACAAGTGATTTCATTCCATAAAGGGATGAAGCTACGTTCGTAGCGAAAAAACAGGGATAAGTGTATTCTGTACAAATAAAAACAGTGGAACGGGTAGACTTCCTCTTCTAATTGTAGTCTGTACAACTAAATTTGCTCGGATTGGCGAAAATCCAGAAATAGAGGCATTTTAATTGCAGGAAATACAACTAAACAGAGATTCGGCAGCACATCCGGCGATTTAGTTGTACAAATTACAACTAAGACTACTCCGTGCACCTTAATCAGGGTGAGGTAAACCCTCAGCAAGCCATTAGTTAAAGTATTTCTCATACGTATAGATCTGATGAACTACTAGGTGGCTGGAACTGCCGCATTTTAGAGGATTTTAGAATGTTTAAACAGATAGGGAAAAGTGGCGGAGGGGAATTTTGGAGCTGTAGGAGCGGTAGCGTCCGCCTGAAAGCTTTCCGTAGGAAAGCTCGCATCGTAAGCATAAGCTAGTCACCGGATTTCTACCGCGAACAGCGGTTTAAATCAGGGAATCTGGGGACAACAGCGGCCGGAAGCCCAAAACTTCTCTGGAGTCACGACCATCACATTCTGAAATTATTTTGCAATTTATATAGTTCGAAAATTGTCAACAAGGCCGCTCCTCACGACCACGGGAGCGGCCATGTCATATTTTAAAATATAAGAACTATCTGTTTCACACGATAACTTATCCTTCTATTTCTCGCTGAAACGGTACCGTCTTTTATAAGGACGGCAAAGCTGTTTCCACTTGAGGTGTTTATTTTTGTGTTTTTTTGGTATAATGTCCTCATGAGGCGGCATCGCATGGTCGAGCTGTACTCACGCAATTGTATCTTTTAACAGGATACCTTTTTACCGGATGTACCTTCATAACTGGATGTAACGGTTACGTTGGATTCTGCTCTGAGCCGTAAGGACCGAGACAGAAGGGACGATCGCGAGTGACTCTTTTTTGCCCTTCGGACCTTTTTAGCGGACCATGCTAAAGGGTTTTTTTGTTTGCGCGGATACCCGCGTATTTTATGGAAAAGGGGAATGAGAGCGACATGGCAGACAAACACGCACTGAATATTATCAAGATGAAAAAAATGAAAACGGACGGGGTGCCCCTGAGCATGCTGACCGCTTATGACTACCCTTCAGCCCTGCTGGCGGAGGAAGCCGGAATCGACCTGATTCTGGTCGGTGATTCCCTGGGGAATGTCGTGCTTGGTTATGACACCACGCTGCCGGTTACCATAGAGGATATGGTCTACCATACCCGGTCGGTGAAGCGCGGGGCGCCTAATACTTTTATAGTGGCTGATATGCCGTTCATGACCTACCACGGAAGCGTGGATGAGACCTTGCGCGGTGTGCGAAGACTGATGCAGGAAGGCCAGGCCCATGCGGTCAAAATGGAAGGCGGTCTTGAGATCTGCTCCGCAGTGTCGGCTGTAGTAGCAGCCGGAGTTCCGGTGCTCGGCCATATCGGCCTGACCCCGCAGTCGGTCAATATGATCGGCGGCTACCGTATTCAGGGGAAGGATGCCAGGGATGCGCAGCGGCTGATGGACGAAGCGAAGGCACTGGAAGCAGCCGGGGCATTCGGTATTGTACTGGAGCTGGTCACGGAGGAAGTGGCAGAAGCCATCTCCAAGGCTGTCAGCATACCGACCATCGGCATCGGTGCCGGGCGTTACTGTGACGGACAGGTTCTGGTATTCCATGATGTCCTGCGGTATGCCTCACCTTACCGGGAGAAAAAGTTCGTCAAAACCTACGCCGATGTAGGCACTCTAATTCGTGAAGGCATCACCAGCTACGTACAGGAAGTGAAGGACCGCTCGTTCCCTGCGGAAGAGCATGTCTTTAGCGCGGATGAGACCGTTTTGGAATCTTTATACGGCAATGCCGGCAAAGGAGTGAAATAAAATGAGAGTGATCCGAACGATTGCTGAACTGCGCGAAGCGCTCGAATATATGCGTCAAGGGGGCCATGGTCCTATTGGTTTTGTACCTACCATGGGATATCTGCATGAAGGACATGCCAGTCTGCTGCGTAAGGCAGGGGAGAAGAGCGGCACGGTGGTGATGAGTATTTTTGTCAATCCGCTGCAATTTGGCCCGAATGAGGACTTTGCTTCCTATCCGCGGGATGAGCAGCGTGATCTGGCGCTGGCTGAACGTGAAGGTGCGGACCTGGTGTTCATCCCAAGTGTAGAAGAGATGTATCCGCAGCCGATCCGTACAGGCGTATCGGTCTCCTCGCTTACGTCGCAGCTCTGCGGCGCTTCGCGTCCGGGACATTTTGACGGAGTAACTACTGTGGTCAGCAAGCTGTTTCATATCGTGCAGCCGGAATACGCCTTCTTCGGACTGAAGGATGCCCAGCAGGTAGCGGTTCTCCGCCGGATGGTGTCTGACCTTAACATGAACGTGGACATTATCGCCTGTCCCATTGTGCGCGAGGAAGACGGGCTGGCGCTTAGCTCCCGCAATGTCTATCTGAGCAGCGAGGAGCGCAGACAGGCCCTGGTATTGTCTCGTTCCCTGCGCGAGGTGCGCCAGGCTATGGAAGAGGGCAGCATTCGTACCGTAGATGAAGCACGGGCTCTGCTGGTCTCGGTCATTTCTGAATCGCCGCTTGCGGTCATTGATTATGCGGAGATTCTAACCTTCCCTGATCTGGAAGAACTGGAAGGCGGCAGCAGGCTGACGGATGCGGGCGGAGAGGTTATAATGGCTCTGGCCGTGAAGTTCGGCAGAACCCGTCTGATTGATAATAATGTATTTATTCCTAAGGAGGCACACGCTCTTGTTTAGACATATGATGAAATCCAAGATCCACCGGGCAACGGTCACTGAAGCCAATCTCAATTATGTGGGCAGCATTACCATTGATGAAGATCTGATGGAAGCCGCAGACCTGCTGGAGAACGAGAAGGTGCAGATCGTGGACAATAATAACGGTTCCCGTCTGGAGACTTATGTCATTCCAGGTCCGCGCGGCAGCGGCGTCATTTGTCTGAACGGGGCAGCGGCGCGTCTGGTACAGCCTGGCGATACAGTGATTATTATATCCTACGCTGTCATGTCCTCCGAGGAGCTGGCGGCGCACAAGCCGACTGTAGTGTTCGTTGATGCGGGCAACAAGCCGGTGAAGCTGGCGGATCATGAGATTCACGCGACGATTGCCTGAATTCTGAGCTTTGAGCCATGTAATCAATGGCAGGGATGAAGACCCCTGTACTTGCTGATAATGAAGTAAGGCAAGCTTAAGCTGACTTCATTATCAGTAAGGGTGGGATGTCCGGTGTTTCAACATTTATTTGCTGAGATGAACAAGATGCTCCAGGAGATCAAAGCCGACTATCCTACTGCGGAGGGTGCCCGCCGAAGCGATCTTTTATCCAAGTATAATATGCTCCACCGCATCAGTGATAATGTAATGGACGAATGGCTGGTCTTCGCCGAGAAGCTAAGCGAGTTCCGGGAACAGGCGGATTTTCAGGTTCAGCCGGAGGAGCTGCCGGAAGAGGAGGCCCCTGAGCTTGGGATGGATGCTTTTGTCAGGGGCCAGGGCTATTATAAGCTGCTGATGTACCGCAAGTGCATTGAACAGTTCAGGGAGGTTACGGCACAGTATCCAGACAGCCTCGCTGCCCGCCTGTATCTGGCCATGGCTTATCTGCAGGAGGGAGAAGGCGATACCGCCTGGGGACATCTGAATCACATGCTGGGCCTGATCCGTGAGGTGAAGCTGAAGGCGATGATCTATAATGCGCTGGGCTGTATCCGGGCTTCCCAGGAACGCTTCAATGAAGCCAGTGAGCTGTTCAGCCTGTCGTTGCTGCATGATCCTGATCTGCCGGAGCCGAACGTGAATCTGGAGGTGTGCCGCAGACGGGGCGGGAAGCTGGAGTTTGGCCATCAGCTGGTGTCGCTTTTATAATTTATCCTCGGTTTCTTTAGGCGATGCGCCCCACTTCCCGGGGTGTGCATCGCCTTTTTTCGTAACTTCTGTTATGCTGATAAAGAGTCTCAAGTGAAAGGGAATAGAACTTATAATGAAATTTGCCGTGCTTGATTTTGAAACTACGGGAACCCAATCTGTGGGAGAGATCATCCAGGTTGGCCTTGCCATTATAGAAGAAGACGGGCAGATCTCCCGGGTGTACGGTTCCTATGTCAAGCCCGGAGCGCCAATTCCTCCTTTTATTACGGGCCTGACCGGAATTACAGACAGCGATGTACAGGATGCGCCGGAGCTCGATGAGATGATGATGGAGCTGGTGCCGCTGCTGGATGATGTAGTCCTCGTCGGACACAATGTCGCGTTTGATTTTCATTTTTTGCAGAATGCGCTGGACCGCTGCGGCTACCTGCCGTTTCAGGGGCGGATTCTGGATACGATCGATTTTCTCAAAATATGCTTTCCCTCGCTGAGCACCTATCAGCTTGGCGCGGTAAGCAGCCACTTCGGCATTACGCATGACCGTCCCCATCAGGCGGACAGTGATGCGCTTGCCACGGCTATTGTGCTGCTCAAATGTCTGGAAGAGCTGCAGAGTCTGCCGCTCTTGACGATTCAGCGGCTGAATGAGCTGTTCGCGGACGAAGACAGTGATTTGGCCTGGTATTTCGACGGTCTGCTGCGGGAGCGGGAGATGGAGACCTTTCAGCCGGAAGGTGAGCTGAGCTTCTACCGCCAGCTTGCGCTGGCTGTTGGGGACTGGGCAGAGCTGGCTACGCCACGGGAGGAAGGAAGCGTCAATCCGCTGGAGAATATTACCTTTGAAGAATATATGGATGAGGTAACCAAGCGGCTGAAGGCTGTTCTTCCCCAGTATGAGAGCCGAGAAGCCCAGGAGCTGATGATCCATGAGGTCATTACAGCGCTTGAGCAGGACAAGCATCTGCTGATTGAAGCGGGAACAGGCACCGGCAAATCGCTGGGTTATCTGCTTCCGGCCATCTACCATAGTGTGAAAAGTGATCAGAAGGTGATGGTCAGCACGCATACCATTAACCTTCAGGACCAGCTGCGGGAGCGGGATATTCCGCTCTTAACCAGCGTTGTGCCGTTCCCGTTCAAGGCCTCCATCTTTAAGGGAAGAGGGCACTATTTGTGTCTGCGCAAGTTCGAACATCGAATGAACAAAAAGGACTTTACGAGTCCAAGGGAAGAAGCGCTCACCGCTGCGCAAATGCTCGTTTGGCTGACTCAGACGACGACCGGCGATGATGAGGAGCTTAACTTAAGCGGACGGGGCGGCGATTTCTGGGAGACTGTAGCCAGTGATACTGACTCCTGCCTGGGACGCGCCTGTCCCTGGTTCCGCAAATGCTATTACCACCGGGCCAAGCATGAAGCCGGGATCTCCGATGTGGTAGTCACCAATCACTCCAAGCTGTTCGCAGATGTCAAAGCCGGGCATCAGCTTCTTCCGGCTTACGACCATCTTGTAATTGATGAAGCCCATCATCTGGAGGATATTGCCGGCAAGCATCTTGGCATGCAGATGAAATATTTCACATTCGCCCATACCCTCACCCGACTCTATAAGGATAGCCGGAGCGGGCAGCTGCCTGCCCTCCGCCAGAGTCTGCAGTCTTCGGGCAGTGAGCAGGCTTCCGAATGGAGCGGCGTGATCGACCGGATCTATCCCGATCTGCTGACGGTGAAGGAGTCCTGGGATGCGCTCAGCGACCGGCTCTTCAGCCTGCTGCCTGAGCGCAGCGATGCCGGGGCCGGTGAAGCAGGTCAGCTGGTGGCACGCCTGCAGCCGGGCAAGAAGCCGAAGGATTGGGAGGAGCTGGCTGCCCTTGAGAATACACTGAACCTCAGTCTGAGCGATATCATCCGCAAGGGCGACAAAATGCTCAGTGAGATGCGTGACACGGACAGCCAATCCTCCTCAGACAGTCTTGTGACCGATATCGGCGGGTTATTCAAGGATCTGGCATCCATTAGAGAGCAGATCCGCTTCTTCATGAGTCTGAACGATGAGAATATCGTGTATTGGCTGGAGGGAAGCGGTAATTATAAGGGCAAGTCACTGCAAATGTATGCTGTTCCTGTAGATGTCAGCACCCAGCTCAGGGAGCTGTTCTTCGATAAGAAGAAGAGCATTATCCTGACCTCGGCCACCTTATCCGTGGATAAATCCTTCCAGTTCATGATTGATAACCTGGGTCTTGGCGAGGCTGCAGAGCAGCGGCGTCTGATGACAACACTGCTTCCGTCGCCATTCAAGTATCGTGAGCAGGCTCTCCTGGTCATTCCCCGGGACTTCCCGAGCGTCAAGGGGAGTATTGGGGATGCCCGCTTCGTGGACACCCTCGTGCACTCCCTTGCCGAGACAGCTGTAACAACACGGGGGCGGATGCTGGTGCTGTTCACCTCCTACAAGATGCTGCGCCAGGTGTATGAACCGCTGAAGGAGGCACTTGCCTCACAGGATATCGCGGTACTCGGACAAGGTGTGGAAGGCGGCAGCCGGAGCAAGCTGATCCGCCGCTTCCAGGACAGCCCGGCTTCGGTCTTGCTGGGTACCAGCAGCTTCTGGGAAGGGGTGGATATCCCTGGAGAAGCATTGACCTGCCTGGCGATTGTCAGACTGCCGTTCCAGCCGCCGAATCACCCGCTGGCAGAAGCGAAGTCAGAGCTGCTTCAGGCACAGAAGAAGAATCCGTTCATGAAGCTGTCCGTGCCGCAGGCTGTCATCCGCTTCAAGCAGGGCTTCGGGCGGCTGGTCCGCACGGCGCAGGACCGGGGCATCGTAATTGTGTACGATACCAGAGTGATTGAATCGCATTACGGAAAGTACTTTCTGTACTCGCTCCCCGGTCCCAAGATGGAGCATATGCTCACCGAGCAGATGGTCCCGAGAATTGCCGAATGGCTGGATGACGGCGGGGTTTCCTAATTCATCTGCTATTGCTATTATTAATAAGTCATGATTATCCTGAAGATCCGTTCCCGCCTGTCCTGCCACTCCGGCAGGCGGCGGGGCACGGTTGCTATAATTGTACGGAATGAAGTGTAGGCTAACAAAACTTTTAAGGAGGAGAATACATGAAATCGGATAAAATATCGGAGGCCGTCGTGCGCAGGCTCCCAGTGTACCTGCGTTTCCTGAACGATCTCCAAAAACGTGAAATCTCCACAGTCTCTTCTCAGGAGCTGGGCCAGAAGCTTGACCTAAATCCCGCCCAGATCCGTAAGGATTTGGCTTATTTTGGTGATTTTGGCAGAAAAGGCATCGGCTATGATGTATCTTATCTGATTGAGAAGATCCGCCATATCCTGAAGCTTGACCAGCAAATTAATGTTGCACTGGTTGGAGCCGGTAACCTCGGTCATGCCTTGTCTAACTACAACGCTTACTTGAAGGATACGATGAAGATTACTGCCATCTTCGATGCCTACCCGCCGAAGGTGGGCCAGCAGATCAACTCGCTGGTTGTGCAGCCGATGGAGGAGCTAAGCAGTACCATCCGCTCGCAGGGCATCCGGATCGGGATTATTACCGTGCCTGACAGCGAAGCCCAGAACGTAGCTGATATTCTTGTGGATTCCGGTATCGAAGCGATTCTGAACTTCGCACCGGTTATTCTCAAGACGCCTGCCAATATCCGGATTCATGCCGCAGATTTCACCACAGATCTGCAGAGCTTGGCCTATTATTTGCATGATGGAAAGGATGAGGCTGAAGATGAGCAGTAAGATCACGATAATCAAGAATGGGCACTTCCTGGTTCCGGGCAGTGACAAGCCGGTACTGAGCGGGTACATGACCCTGGAGAATGATTTGATTACTTACATAGGTGAAGCTGAGCCGGTAGTGGAGGATGGCGCACAGGTCGTAGACGGCAGCCGTCTGCTGTTCATGCCTGGTCTGGTAAATACCCATGGTCATACTGCAATGTCACTGCTGCGCGGGTACGGTGACGATATGGTGCTTCAGACTTGGCTGCAGGAGAAGATGTGGCCGATGGAAGAGAAATTCACTGGTGATGATGTATATTGGGGAACCTCGTTGTCCGTGCTGGAGATGCTGAAGGGCGGCACAACCACCTTCCTCGATATGTATGATCATATGGACCGGGTAGCGGAAGTAACGGAGCAGTCCGGTATTCGTGCTGTGCTGATGCGCGGCGTAATTGGGCTGTGCCCGGAAGAGGTACAGCAAGCGAAGCTTGCTGAGGCGATTGCTTTTGCCCGTAACTGGCACGGCAAGGCTGACGGCAGAATTACGACCATGCTCTCACCGCACGCCCCGTACACCTGTCCTCCAGAGTTTTTCATGAAGTTTGTGCAGGCTGCCCATGATCTGGACTTGCCAATGCACACCCATATGTCCGAGACGCGCCATGAAGTGGAACAGAACGTGGCCGACTACGGCCTGCGTCCGGTCGCGCATCTGGAGAAGCTCGGGATGTTCACCCGTCCTTCGCTCATTGCCCACGGGGTTCATCTGAACGATGAAGAGATCGGTATCCTGGCCCGCCATAACGTTGGCGTGTCGCATAACCCCGGCAGTAACCTGAAGCTGGCCAGCGGGGTAGCCCGTGTTCCTGAGCTGCTGAGAGCCGGGGTTAAGGTCTCTCTGGGGACAGACGGTGCGGCGAGCAACAACAATCTGGATATGTTCGAAGAGATGCGGCTGGTGGCTCTGATCCACAAGGGCGTAAGCGGTGATCCTACAGCGGTACCGGCTCCTGAGGCGCTTCTGATGGCTACGGAGTATGGGGCGCAGTCTATTTTCCTAAGCGGGGTGGGCCGGCTTGCAGCAGGAATGAAGGCCGACTTCATCGCACTTGATATTGACCAGCCTCATCTGCTGCCGCATACCGATCTGCTCTCCCATGCCGTATATTCGGCAAGTGCCAAGGATGTGGAGCATGTATGGGTGAACGGCCAGCAGGTTGTGAAGCATGGACAATGCCTGACACTTGATGAAGAAGCCATCCGCCGCAAAGCACAGGAGACGTTCGAGAGCCTGCTTAAACGGTAATTCAAGGGAACGGGAAAGGAAGCAGCGTGGTGAAGAAGAAGAGGAGAAAATGGATCTGGCTGGGGATTACCGTGGTGCTGCTCCTTCTGTTCGGACTTAGCCAGTTCTATGCCTACATTATGAAGGACCAGTGGAACGAGCGGAGTGAGGCCAAGGAGCTGGCCCGGGCGCGTGCCGGACTAACAGAGGTAACCAAGGCCCAGAAATCTGTATGGAATGAGAATGAGATCTACTGGGTGCTGACCGGTAAAAATGAATCAGGGACCGAGCTGATGGTGTGGGTCCGTTTCACCTTGGAGGGCAAGCCTGCCGGAGGCGACAATGACCTGTATGCTGAGGAACTGAGCAATGGCACCTCAGAAGAGAAAATGCGCGGAATCATAGCCGCCCAGCTGCCGGACATTACGATCGAACGGCTGCTGCCCGGTGTATACAACGGGGAATATGCCTGGCAGCTATTTTACAAAAAAGACGGGCGATTCTATTATAACTTTTACCGCTTCAAGGATGGCAGCGCCATCGGTGAGGGGTACAGCCTGCCGAACCGTTAAGCTAAGCGGTGAGCGGCAGAATAAAAACGGGGGGACAGATTATCTGTTCCTCCGTTTTTTTATCCATCATGTTGAAAAGTTTGAGATACATCAATTGATATACGGAGTGTATACCTCGTCTGCTAGCGCTAACCTACATATATGTCGAGGAAGATGAAATAGGAAATTTTAGCACATTTGGATAAGATTAAAGCGAAATTGATCTGCTGATCGTCATTCGGAAGCGCATTTAGAGCGGTACAGAACTGATGAGAATTATGTGTGCGGCGGCTTTGAGGATGCTGATCTGGCGGCGGATTTTGCATATTAAGAAATCACCGGGGAGTGGGGGCTGCAGCAGTTGCCGGAAGTCTATCACGGCTTGCTTAGACAGTGTCTGAAGGAATATTGCGGTGCGGCAGTCGCCGAAGGCTATGAACCGCGCGAATTAACTGATTTTGCAGAATATATGATGGCTGAAATCAAGCGTAATCTGGAGTAACAGTTGGCCGGTCTAAAATGATTATCTATTGAAACATCCAGAAATTAGTATCAAAAATTTTAAATATATTCACAACTTAATGTAAAATCGTATATACACCTATGATATACTACTACTTGTACTAAGACATGCTTAAGAGCATGTCAGTCTCGGATGGGCGCTAGACACGCTGGCTGGTCTTTATTATAGAGTTATGCTCGGTCATTATTGAGAGGAGGACGTTTCTTGAAACTGCGTCTTATGCCTGTACTGCTAACGTCTCTGCTGTCTGCTGCATTATTGTTTGGTGGCTGGTATTCCTACCGTCAATTCGTGGTACAGGAGCCGCTGCAGAAGCTGGTATCATCCTACGAGGGAGTGAAGGATTCCCATATTACTATTAAACGCAATGAGGTCACTTTGAAACTGGATTTGCAGCCGGGCACGAAATTACGTGAACTGGTACAGTATGTATCAAGAGAAGGCAGCACTGCTATTGACGGACGGACCCTGAAGCTGGATGTGGAACAGAAGCCGAGTGAACTGCTGGATGAGTATTGGGATAAAGCGATGTTCTCTGTAGCAGAAGCGATGGAGAGCCGGAAGTATACATTGATACCAGCTAAGCTGGACGGATTGAAGGAGCAGGAGAGCAAGTACAGTGGGGTTACAGCTACCACAGAGATTGACGACAATAATGTATATGTAAGCCTGAGCAACGGCAAAGAGAGCAAATTTATCATTCTGCCGCGTGCAGCAGCCAAGATGGGAGTGTGGAACAATGCCTAAGTACTGGAAAGAGGTTGTAGCCGGATTCGTTCCGGTCATGCTGATTTTTATGGCTTTTGTGGGGATCAATATCTTCCCTGTAATCATAGCGCTGGGCATGGTTGCCGCGCTCCTGTTCATTGCCCATGCCCGCGGCGGACTGACGGTTAATGCAGGTGCAGATAAGAAGCGCAAGAAGAACGGCCCCTCTAAGCTGACCTTTGAAGAGATCGGCGGACAGGACAATGCCAAGCAGGAGCTGCGTGAAGCGCTGGACTTCCTGATCCGGCATGAAGAAATCAGCAAGTTCGGGATTCGCCCGCTCAAGGGAATTCTGCTTACAGGTCCTCCTGGAACAGGAAAGACGCTGATGGCCAAGGCTGCGGCGCATTATACGGGCTCCGTGTTTGTAGCTGCCTCGGGTAGTGAATTCGTTGAGATGTATGTCGGTGTGGGTGCGGGACGCGTACGCGATTTGTTCAAGGATGCCCGCACACGCGCACTCAAGGAGAATAAGCAAAGCGCCATTATTTTCATTGATGAAATCGACGTCATCGGCGGGAAGCGCGAAGGCGGACAACAGCGCGAATATGATCAGACCCTCAATCAGCTGCTGACGGAGATGGACGGAATTTATAACAACGATACCCCGCGCATCCTGCTGGTAGCCGCAACGAACCGCAAGGAGATGCTTGATTCTGCGCTGCTGCGCCCGGGGCGTTTTGACCGCCATATTCAGGTGGATATGCCTGACAAGAAGGGCCGCAAGTCGATTCTCGACCTGCATGCCAAGAACAAGCCGCTGCATGATACCGTGGATCTGGATAAAATCGCCGAAGAAGCTTACGGCTTCTCGGGTGCTCAGCTGGAGAGCGTGATGAACGAAGCTGCGATCTACATGATGCGCGAGAATCTGACCCTGGTAGAGCAGCGTCATCTGTCGATGGCGATCGACAAGGTCATGATGGGTGAGAAGACCGACCGGGAGACCAACCATGAAGAGAAGAAGCGGGTAGCGATCCATGAGCTTGGACATGCTATTATGGCTGAGCTGCTGCGCCCCGGAAGCGTTAGCCAGGTCACACTGACCCCGCGCGGTCAGGCTCTAGGGTATGTCCGGCATAATCCGCAGACCGAGCAGTATCTGTACACGAAGGATTACCTGGAGAACCAGATCATGATTGCTCTTGGAGGAGCGGCTGCCGAAGAGATGTATTACGGCGGACGCAGTACCGGTTCCCGTGGAGACTTCGATCAGGCGCTGAATATCGTTGAGACCATGATGAAGTCAGGGCTCACTTCGCTGGGTATTGCGAATCTGCAAATGGTTACCACCGAAGAATTAATGAAGGAAAACAGTAAGATACTGGATGATCTTATGATCCGCACAAATGACCTGCTGGACAAGCAGAGAAATATATTTGATTACTCCCTTGACATTTTAATGAAGGAAGAAGTCCTCTCCGGAGAGCAATTTCGTTGTCAATTTCGTGACAGTGTCCTTTTACCGGCATAATTCTTTATGCCGGTTATTTTTTTTTACTTTTCAGACATGCTAAGATATCATTATATGTCGGGCTACTTATTTTTTTCGACAGACAAGGTACAATACAGAAGTATAGATACCTGAAAGGATGGAGACTTTTACATGAATTTTAAGAAGATCGGTGTCATCGGCGGAGGCACAATGGGACAAGGGATTGCCGAAATGCTGGCAGCCAAGGGCCTGGATGTCATGCTGGTGGAAAAAACTGCAGAACGGCTGAACTACTCCTATGAAATGATCGAGACCAGTCTCGACAAGCAGCTGGAGAAATGGGCGATTACCCAGGCGGAGAAGAAGCTGATCCTGGGCCGTATCCAGAAGGTTACACACTTCGCTGAACTGAGCTCCTGCGATATGGTCATTGAGACCATCGTTGAAGATCTGGAAGCCAAGCAAAAGGTATTCAATCAGCTCGATCAGGTGTGTCCGAGCCACATTATTCTTGCCAGCAATACGTCAACGCTTAGCTTGACTGAGCTTGCAAGCTCTACAATGTATCCGGAACGCGTTATCGGCATGCACTTCATACACCCTGTAGGTAAAGTGGATCTGGTTGAAATCGTGCGCGGTCTGAAAACCTCGGACAGCACATTTGAAGATACCAAAGCCTTTGTCGATGAGATTGTTGAGAAAAAAGGCGTTATGATCTACGAATCCCCCGGATTTGTATCTTCACGCCTCATTTGCCTGTTCATTAACGAGGCTATGCATGTGCTCCAGGAAGGGGTTGCCTCTCCTGAAGATATTGATGACGCTATGCGCATCGGCTACCAGTTCCAGAACGGGCCGCTTGAAATGGCAGACCGCTTCGGTCTGGATTCCGTTCTTGCCGCACTGGAGAACATGTTCCGTGAATACGGCGAGCTCAAGTACCGTCCTTCGACCATTCTCAAGAAGATGGTGCGTGCAGGACAACTGGGTGCGAAATCGGGCGAAGGCTTCTTCAAGTATGACAAGGATGGTGACCGGATATGAAAGTATTAGTAATTAACGCAGGCAGTTCTTCTTTGAAATATCAGCTCTATGACATGACGGATGAATCCGTACTTGCCAAAGGTCTGGTTGAGCGTATCGGTATGGATTCCTCCATTCTGACCCACAAACCAACCGGCAAACAGGAAGTTACCGAGGTTAGCGAAATTCTGGAGCACACTACAGCGATCCGCAAGGTTCTGGCGAATCTGACTGACAAGGAACACGGAGTCATTGCATCCATTAACGAGATTAATGCTGTAGGCCACCGCGTAGTACACGGAGGAGAGAGCTTTAAGGAATCCGCACTTGTTACTACGGAAGCCAAGTCCGAAATCCGCCGTCTGTTCGACCTGGCTCCGCTGCATAACCCTGCCGCGCTGCTTGGTATTCTGGCTGCTGAGAGCAATATGCCGGGTGTGCCGCAGACCGTTATTTTCGACACGGCCTTCCACTCCACAATGCCTGAGAAAGCATATTTGTATGCTATTCCAAGAGTACTGTACAGCAAATACAAGATCCGCCGTTACGGCTTCCATGGGACTTCCCATGATTATGTAAGTAAAGCTGCGGCTGAGTTTGTCGGACGTCCGCTGGAAGAGCTGAAGATCATTACCTGCCACATCGGTAACGGTGCCAGCCTCACGGCTATAGACGGCGGTATCTCTGTAGATACTTCGATGGGGATGACTCCGCTTGAAGGTCTGATGATGGGTACACGCAGCGGTGACATCGACCCTGCTATTGTTCCTTACGTCATGAACAAGGAAGAATTGACTCATGGTGAAGTCAACTCTATGCTTAATAAGCACAGCGGTATGCTGGCGATCTCCGGGATCAGCAGCGACATGCGGGAGATTATCGAAGGATACGAGAAGGGCGAGCCGAATGCTTCGCTGGCCTTCGAAATGTACGAATACCGTCTCCGCAAATACATCGGGGCTTACACCGCAGCACTTAACGGTGCAGACGTTATCGTCTTCACTGCCGGTGTAGGGGAGAATGCGTCGTTGCTTCGCGAGAAGGTCCTGCGCAACCTGTCCTATCTGGGTATTGAGCTGGACGCTGAAGCCAACAAGGTTCGTTCGGGTGATCCGCGCCGTATCTCTACTGCAAGCTCCAAGGTACAGGTACTTGTGGTTCCAACGAACGAAGAGCTGGTGATTGCACGCGATACCTATCGTATTGTGCAAGGAATTAACAGCTAAATTAGAGGAGAGATTACAGGCATGGCTAACAAGAGTGTAATCAAGAACGTGAATGAGCATGTCGGAGAGACTGTTGTCATCGGATGTTGGGTGAACAACAAACGCTCCAGCGGTAAAATTCAGTTCCTGCAGCTTCGCGACGGTACCGGTTATATCCAGGGGGTTGTGGTGAAATCAGAGGTCCCTGAGCAGGTCTGGGATGATGCCAAGAGCCTTACCCAGGAAAGCTCCCTGTATGTGACTGGAATCATCCGTGAGGAGCCCCGCAGCCAGTCAGGCTACGAGCTGACGGTTACGGGAATTGAGGTCCTGCATATTACCGAGAATTACCCGATTACACCCAAGGAGCATGGCGTCGATTTCCTGATGGATCACCGTCATCTCTGGCTGCGTTCCTCCAAGCAGCGGGCGGTCATGGTCATTCGTGCGGAGATTATCCGCGCGGTTCAGCAGTTCTTCAATGAGCGCGGCTTCACGAAGGTGGACCCGCCGATTCTGACCCCAACGTCAGCAGAAGGCACGACCAACCTGTTCCACACCAAGTATTTTGATGAAGACGCCTATCTGACCCAAAGCGGGCAGCTGTATATGGAAGCCGCAGCCATGGCGCTGGGACGCGTCTATTCGTTCGGCCCTACCTTCCGTGCAGAGAAATCCAAGACCCGCCGCCACCTGATCGAGTTCTGGATGATTGAGCCGGAAATGGCCTTCACCGATCATGAAGAGAGCTTATGCGTGCAGGAGGATTTCATCAGCTTTGTCGTGCAGTCCGTGCTTACGAATTGCCGCGCCGAGCTGGAAGCAGTGGGCCGCGATGTCTCGAAGCTTGAGAACATCAAAGCACCATTCCCGCGTATCAGCTATGACGATGCGATTAAGTTCCTGAACGAAAAAGGCTACGAAATTGCCTGGGGCGATGATTTCGGGGCTCCTCATGAAACGGCGATTGCCGAGATGAGCGACAGACCGGTCTTCATTACCCACTATCCGGCTTCCTTCAAGGCTTTCTATATGAAGCCGCATCCTGATCGTCCGGAAGTGGTGCTGTGTGCGGATATGATCGCTCCTGAAGGCTACGGCGAGATCATCGGCGGATCACAGCGTATTGATGATCCGGCGCTGCTGGAAGCCCGCTTCAAGGAACATAACCTGTCGATGGACACCTACAAATGGTACATGGATCTGCGCACCTACGGCACGGTTCCACACTCCGGCTTCGGTCTGGGGCTGGAGCGTACAGTAGCCTGGATCTGCGGTCTGGACCATGTTCGTGAGACGATTGCCTTCCCTCGTACACTGTACCGTCTTTACCCTTAAAGAATAGGGAAAGGGGGCTTAAGTATGGACGGAAAAGGTTGGAATACCTGGGGCGAGGGCGTAGCCTTCGGCCTGGAGAACGGAATGGCCGTCATTCCTTATGCACTCCTGAAATATTACCGGAAGCTGAATCTGACAGGCAGTGAATCCATGCTGCTGATTCATCTGCTCTCCTTCAGACAGGTGGAGGGAATTGATTTCCCTTCCCTGGAGGAGCTGCAGGCAGTAACCGGGCGCAGTATTCCGGTGATTGCCGGAGAACTGCAGAAGCTCATGAAGGAGGGGTTCATCAGCATCGACGGAGATAACGACGAGCTGAGGGACATCCATTATGAGCGCTATAACTTCTCCGGCCTGTACGCGAAGCTGGGAGCTTATCTGGCAGAACTCTCGCGGGAGAATGCCCAGGAGAAGCCCGGCCAGAGCGGGCGGGAGCCGGGGGCCCGGGCAGTGGCTCATCACTCCGGGGCTACCGCACCGGACGGCGGCTATGGCCGCCCGGCTGTGCCGGGTGACAAGGAGTCAGAAAACGGACGGAGTCTGTTCAGCATTTTCGAGAAGGAATTCGGACGTCCGCTGTCCCCCATGGAATGTGAATCTATTTCCGGTTGGGTGGATGAAGACCGCTATCCGGAGGAGCTGATTCGGCTCGCGCTGAAGGAGTCGGTCTTTGCAGGAAAGGTTCATTTCCGTTACATTGACCGCATTCTGCTGGAATGGGCCCGCAACCGGGTGAAGAATGCCCAGGATGTCAAAGCCTATTCCCAGAAATTCCGGGGCGGCGGCAGATGAGCGGAGCGAAATAGATATATGCCGGTCCAGGGCAAGTCCCGGCCGGTTAAGGTGTCCCTTAAGTCATGTATGTGGCTTAAGGGGCACTTTTTTTTACTTTTGTTGCTAATGAGTTGGCCGAGAGTGGGCGGGGAGCGGGGGTGAGGGGCATAAATGCACTTGATTTGAGCAAAAGTGGATTATTGAGCAAAATGAAGGGCATAAATGCACTTGAAGCTGGCGGGATTATGCCTCACAACCCGCGAACAGCCCGCAATTCCTTCACATGGAAGGAACTGCGGGCTGTTATGTTGTAGGAAGAATATCAATAACTAGGCCGAAAAATTAGTGCAGCTCCTGCTCCAGAGCCGAGCCCATCTCGCGGGAACGTTCCGCACAGCGGTTGACGGCGGAAATGACGGTCTCGAAGAAATCGCCGCGCTCCAGTACTTCAATGGCCGCCTGGGTAGATCCGTTCGGCGAGGTTACCTTCTTGCGGAGGGAGGCAGGCTCTTCACCGGTCTGCTGCACCATCCTGGCTGCGCCAAGCACGGTCTGGACGGTCAGCTCACGGCTCTGCGCAAGCGGCAGCCCTCCGCGGATACCGGCAGCGATCATCGCTTCCATCATGTAATAGATGTAAGCCGGTCCGCTGCCGGAGATCCCTGTTAAGGTCTCCATCCGTTCTTCGTCAATGACCGCCGTCAGGCCGATCGCTTCGAAGATGTTAAGCGCTGTACGGCGGCTGTCTTCGCCAACCTCCTTGGAGAAGGCAATCCCGGTAGCACCAAGGCCGATGGAGCTAGAGGTGTTCGGCATGGTGCGGACCACAGGCTGCGGGTTACCCAGTAAGCCTTGCATCGTACGGATGGTCAGCCCGGCAATGACGGAGATGACGAGCTGATCCGGCGACAGCAGCGGTCCCAGTGAACGGAGCGCTTCCGCAGCGTCTTTGGGCTTCATGGCTAGTACGATGACCGGCGCAGTGCGCAGAGCCTCGAGCTTGGACTCGGGAGCATTATAGCCGAGCACGCCGTAACGGCTGCGGAGCTCAGCCAGGCGCTCGCTGCTGCTGCGGTTCAGCATAATAATTCGGCCCGATTCCACTACATTCCGGGCGATCAATCCCCGCACAATGGCCTCAGCCATCGAGCCTGCGCCGTAAAAAACGATATTATGATTGATGAGCGGAATTGCTGGTTGCTGGCACATGGCTGGCAGTCCCCCTATAAGTTGAGTGAGTTAACCCCTGATTTGGCCGGAGCCGTGAATCATATATTTGCTTGAAGTCAATGCAGGCAGTCCCATTGGCCCGCGGGCATGGAGCTTCTGGGTGCTGATGCCGATCTCGGCACCGAAGCCGAACTCAAAGCCGTCCGTGAACCGGGTAGATGCATTGTGATATACCGCTGCAGCGTCAATCTCCTGCAGGAAGCGTGCAGCATTCGCCGCGTCTTCAGTCACAATACATTCGGAATGCTTGGTGCCGAATTCCGCGATATGTCCGAGAGCCTCTTCCAGCGTGTCAACGATACGAATATTTAGAATATAATCATTGTATTCTGTAGCGAAGTCCTCTGGTGTGGCAGGCACAGCCCAAGGGATAAGAGCAACGGTATCCTGGCAGCCGCGCAGCTCCACACGGGCCTCGCGGAAGGCTTCGGCAAGTGCGGCGAGATGTTCTTCGGCGTAAGCACGGTGAACCAGCAGTGTCTCCATTGAATTGCAGACCGAAGGCCGCTGGGCCTTCGCATTCACGCTAATACGCCGGGCCATTTCCGGATTGGCACTTGCATCCAGATAAGTATGGCATATGCCTGCTCCTGTTTCAATAACCGGTACGGTGGCATTCAGAACCACATTCTGAATCAGAGAGCTTCCTCCGCGCGGGATGATGACATCCAGCAGTCCGTTCAGCTTCAGCATTTCATCCACGGAGGAACGGTTAGGATCTTCGATCAGCTGCAAGGCATCCGGCGGAAGGGCGGTACCGGCAAGTGCGCGGTGCAGCACCTCGGCGATGGCACGGTTGGAGGAGAGGGCGGAGGAGCCGCCGCGCAGCACCACGGCATTGCCGGTCTTAAGGCATAGTCCGGCAGCGTCAACGGTGACGTTGGGGCGTGCTTCATAGATAATGCCGATGACCCCAAGCGGAACCCGTACCTTCTCAATGTGCAGGCCGTTTGGACGTTCGATGGTCTCCAGATTGTCTCCAACCGGATCAGGCAGAACGGCAATCTGCTGCAAGCCTTCGGCTATACTGTCAATCCGTCCCGCATCCAAGGCCAGCCGGTCGAGCATCGACTCCGGTGTGCCGTTCAACCGGCCGCGTTCCAGGTCTTCGGCGTTGGCGGCAATAATGTAATCAGCTTCGGCACGCAGGGCGGCAGCCATCACCAGCAGGGCTTCATTCTTCTGGGCGGTAGTCAGGCTTGCGAGTACCCCTGTGGTTGCTTTGGCCAGCGTTGTCTTGTTAACCACTTCACTCATGGCAATTCCTCCTCAAAAAAATTATGTTGGCATATGGATATACAATAGGTTGTGCAAGATTAACGCAGTGTGATCCATTCGTCCCGGTGGATCACCTCCAGCCGGTGCACTTCACCGAGCTTGGGCACAATCTCGCGGCTCGGAAGCCCCTGAATGCTGCGGAGCTGGCTATCATCATAATTGACGATGCCCCGCCCAAGCAGCTTCGCATCCGGGCCGAGCACTTCGACGACATCCCCTGAATGGAAGCTTCCCTCAATCCGTCTAACCCCGACCGGCAGCAGGCTATGGCCCCCGTGGAGCAGCGCTTCAACAGCACCGTCATCGACATACAGTGATCCGAGCGGGGTAGACATGAAGCCCAGCCACTGTTTTTTGACCGGCAGAGAGGAGAGTGTGGTGGCAAAATAAGTGCCCTTGCCCGTCCCTGCTGCGGCCTGTGATAAATCCCCTGGCTCCTTAACCTGGCCCACGAAGACCGGAACTCCGCCCCGCGTGGCGATCTTGGCCGCGTCGATCTTGGAGCGCATGCCGCCGGTGCCCACGCTTGAGCCCGCACCGCCTGCAATGGCATAGATCTCAGGCGTAATCTCTTCTATGTGCTCATACCGCACAGCATCCGGGTGCTTGCGGGGATCGCCGCTGTAGACGCCGTCCATATCGGTCAGCACCAGCAGGTGCGAGGCCTTCAGCAGATTGGCAACCAGCGCCGATAAGGTATCGTTGTCACCGAACTTCAGCTCATCCACCGATACAGTATCGTTCTCGTTGAACACGGGCACGGCGCCTTGGCGGAGCAATTCTTCAACCGTCATCATGGCGTTGTTCATGGCCCGGCGGCTGCAGAAGTCCGTACGGGTCAGGAGAATCTGAGCAGTGGGTATACCGTGGCCTGCGAAGGCCTCCTGATAAGCCTGCATCAGCATAACCTGTCCTACCGCCGCCGCCGCCTGCTTCTCATGCAGCAGCCTTGGGCGGGAAGCATAGCCGATGCCCCGGAAGCCGGCTGCGACCGCCCCGGAGGTGACCAGCAGCACTTCACAGCCGTCCTTGCGGAGCGCTGCAATCTCGGCGGCGAAGAAGGCGACCGCCTCACGATTAAGGCCGCCTTCGGGACCTGTGAGTGAGCTGCTGCCGATTTTGACCACAATTCTTGACGTCATTGTCTTTCACTTTCCTCTCGAATTGAAATGCCTGTAACACCCGGAAATGACAAAAAGCCCCCATCCTTAGACTTAGCAAAGGACGAAAGCTTGATTAACTTCCGCGGTACCACCTTCATTGATGAGGGTTCATCCGACTTCATTCTCATAACGGGAGTATCCGTCCTGCAGGGCAGGCCGCTCAGGGGTAGGATTCAGAATGACCTTCGCGGTAAATTCTCCCAGCCTTCAGGAATTTACTCTCTGCACACGAATATACGTCCATTCTTACTGGTCCCGTCAGCACGTTTCACTATTTGTCATTTAGAATACCATGCGGAAGCAGGGTTTGCAAAGAGCTCCGGACGAATATTTTTCTGCTGGGGCAGGGAGCGGATTTCCTGGTTGTCCTTCAGGGGAACGGGTAAAGTATTTATAATCAGTTACCAGGAGGTGGATTGAATTGAGTAAGAAGACTAATGTCCGACAGGAACAGAATCAGAATTCCAAAGAAGCCGCCGAATTTCAAAACAAAGCGATCCGAGAATTTGTCGAGGAAAAAGCCGGAGATTCCCGCACAGAAGGACCGGTTGACGAGAGTACTACCCGTATGCCCGATGACCAGAACCGTATGATCACGCAGTATAATTTGCGCAAATAAATAATTGCTTCTGCCAAAATATAGCAAATGCCCATCCGGCCTCATGATAAGAGCTGGATGGGCATTTGTTTCCGCCGGCTTATTCGCCTGCCAGTCCGGCGACCGTTGTCTGGAAGGTTTCAATGAAAGCTTCCGCAGCACGGGACAAATAGCGTCCGCGCCGGTAAGCGACAACCAGAGTACGGCTGGGTACCGGTTCAGCCAAGGGCAGGTAGACAGGCACGAATTCACTCCGCGGTGCCCGTGCAATGAAATGTGGCACGAGCGTTACGCCCATTCCGGTGGCTACAAGCGATTGGACGGTCTCCATATTGTTGCTCTCGAAGACAATCCGCGGCTCAAATCCGGCTCCACGGCATAGCTCCACCGTCATTTTGCGGAAGCCCTGTCCTTCTTTGAGCACGATGAACGGTTCATCCTTAAGCTCGGTCAGCGAAGTTCGTGTACCCAGCAGCATCCGCGCCGCCAGCGGATGCTCAGGCGGGACTGCCAGGTCGATCCGTTCCTCTCCAAGAACCTCATGAGCTAGAGTCGGAATCTCCAGTGGTAGGGATAGCAGGCTGAGATCTGTCTGGCCGCTGGCTGTCAGCTTCTCAAGATTCATGGAGGAGTCCTCCAGCAGCGTGATTTCAATCTCGGGGTATTTGCGTTTGAAGGCAGGCAGCACATGCGGCAGCAGATGCGCACCGGTGATCGGCATGCTGCCAACCACAACCCGTCCGGTGCGCAGCTGGGATATATCCGACATCTCCTGGCGCAGCAGTTCTACGGCATCAATGATGGTCTGAGCCTGCTCGACGAATTTCTTACCGGCATGAGTCAGCTCAACTGAACTGGTATTGCGCTGGAAAAGAAGGACACCCAGTTCTTTTTCCAGTTTGGAGAGTTGCTGGCTGAGTGAAGGCTGAGCGATATGCAGCTTGTCTGCTGCCCGGGAAAAATTACGCTCAGCCGCAATTTGCAGGACATATTGCAGTTGACGCAGTTCCATTTCAAACCTCCTTACAGGTTAGGTACCATCAATAGTAATCCGCTTTCTTATAAGTATATCCTATAAATCGGTCTGATTACATCGGTTTTTACAAGGGTTGCAGTAGCTGTCATATTGGGGAAATGATTTAAATTTGGCATAACCAACCATTGGGTGAGAGAAAAGC
The DNA here is from genome assembly GCF_037975415.1 of Paenibacillus sp. FSL M7-0896. Lineage (NCBI taxonomy): Bacteria > Bacillati > Bacillota > Bacilli > Caryophanales > Paenibacillaceae > Paenibacillus > Paenibacillus sp. FSL M7-0896. The sequence continues at coordinate 4,412,241 of NZ_CP150250.1, read as the reverse complement.
ACCATTCGGTCGAGGAATATGGCATATTTCTACATTTATGTTTATTATGAGTGTATTGAAAGAAAATGATTGTCTTATAGATAATAATAATGTTAAAAAAGTAAAATAATACACAAATCGAAGGGATAAAACTAAATGTATTACTGGATAAAGTGCTTACAGTACTTAAACGGTTCTAGTCGACTCAGATATTTGGATTTTACACTTCAACAAATAAAATGCATAATATTTGTTTTAATTTATAGTGTTTCGTCAATTATATTTCCAAGTTACATAAGTAAAATAGTTGACTTAGGAATAAGCAATAGGAACATTGGAGATATTGCCAATTACACTATTACTATGCTGATTGTAGGATGTACGATGGTTGCTTTCCAATATTTATATCAAGTTAGCTTCTATAAATTTTCACAACGCTTTGTTTCTGAAATAAAAGAAATGGTTTTTGAAAAATTAATGAATACCAATGTAGCTTTTTGGAGCAAGCATAAGGTTGGAGACATGTTTACAGTTTTAGAAGAAGACATCTCATCAATAGAAAGCCTTTTCACAAAATCAATAAGCGGAATTTTATCCAATACATTAATTGCAGTAGGCATTTCCGCATATTTAATCTACATAGATAAAACTATTGGAATCATTTTAATATTGCTTACTTATTCATTTGCTTTAATTCAAAAAAAATACGGTAAAAAAATTGAAGCATATGTGGTGCCATTAAGAGAAGAAATTGCAGATTTCTCATCCTATACAAATGAAATACTAAATAATGTGAATCATATTGAAATGGCAGGTGAAGTAAAACGTGCTTATTGTGGTTACTGCAAGAAGAACCGGTCTGTAGTAGAAAAAGCAATAAAACAATTAAGAATGATTACTGTGTTGTTTAGTATTGTTTCAAGTTATAGCGTAATCATTATTTTTGTAGTGCTGCTCATGGGGGCGCAAAGAGTATTATCAGGGACGATGACAGTAGGTGTTTTATTCAGTTTAATCATTTATGTACAAAGAATGTTTGGCCCAATAAATTCGATTGGTAGTGAGTATATATCTTTCAAAAAAAACATTCCTATTTTTAGACGGATATTTGAAGTTTTGGATAATAAAGAGGTTATTCAAGAAGGAAATTACACCCCTGACCTCGATCTATCAGGCAAGATTAGTGTGAATAGAATTGATTTTAGCTATGAAGAATCCAATCAAATATTGAAAGGGTTATCATTGGAGGTCCAACCGGGTGAAGTAGTAGGAATCGTAGGCAAAAATGGATGCGGGAAGACAACCTTAATGAAACTCTTTACGAAGCTCTGTGTACCTCAAAAAGGGGAAATTCTAATAGATGAAGTGATTATTGGAGATTACCAAACGGATTATCTGCATCATCAAGTCGGTTGCTTATTACAAAGTGAATTTATATTAAGCGGTTCTTTAAGGGATGTTCTGGATACTAAAAATCGCTATAGTGATCATGAGATTATTGAGACGATGAAGGAATTTTGCTTAGCAATAAAGGATTTTCCTGATGGGCTCGATACAATGATTAAAGAAAATTCATTAAATCTTTCGGGTGGACAAGTACAAAAGATAGCGTTAATACGCCTCTTCCTTCAGAATAAATCTATATACTTGTTAGATGAACCCACTTCAGCTATGGACATTGAAGCAGAAAAGGTAATCTGCAATGTGATTAGAAGAAAACTAGAAGGAAAAACAGCATTAATTATTACACATAGAGAGCAAATCTTAAATATATGTGATAGAAAAATAATGCTAGCGGAGGAACAAGAAAATGAACAGGAATATTATGTTAGGTCAGTTTACTAAAGTTTTGACTCATGGAAACAAAGTGATTTTAGGGAATTGAAGGAATGGAAAATGGATGAAAATGAGTCAGGAATGTTATGAAATACTTAAACTTGCCATGCAGGAAAGCGCAACGACTAATGAACTGATTGAAGCGTTTGAAGACCAGGAAGATAAGGAATACTTCTTCGAGCTGTTGCAACTTTTGTACAAAGAAAATTTGCTGGCCGATACGGAAGAGATGTTACTGTTCGATAAAAATTTCAGTGTTGATATAGCAATTACCAACAGATGTAATCTCAGATGCAAACATTGCTGCGTGGATTCTGACTTAACAAATTTGAGCGATCCGTTGGACACGGATGTTCTAAAAACGGTTTTGAATAAAGTGGTTAAATCAAAACCCAAGAGTATTTGCTTAACGGGTGGAGAACCTTTAATTAGGAAGGATTTTTTTGAGATTCTATCTCACCTGAATGATATTTACGATGGTGAAATCAGAGTAATGACGAATGGGACATTAATTAATAGTGAAAATGTGAAACAACTAGTGGCGCATGTATCAGCAATAGATTTTAGTATTGATGGTGTTAATGAAGACACATGTTCAACAATACGTGGAAAAGGAGTTTTTAACAAGGTCTTGCATTCGGTTGAATTATTAAAAAATCACCATTTCGATAAAATTTCATTATCAATGGTCTTGACTAAGGAGAACTATGTATTACGCAATCAATTTGAGGAATTAAATAAAGAATTAGGAACCCGTGGCATTGCAAGGGCTTTTAGCCCAATTGGAAGAGGAAAAGATAATAAAGATTCATTGCAGCCTAAAGAAAAAGAAGTTCAAATTGAAGAAATAAGAATGATGAATCTTGACATTGATGATGTTCATATTTGTCTCTGTGGGGGGTTATTTAAAGAGATTTATATAAATAGTAAAGGACAGATATATCCTTGCGGTTTATTGGAGAGAGATAAATATTATGTAGGCAATATATTGGAGATAGAAGATTTAAGCAGTTTTCTGGGGAGTGGTGAATTTAAAAAATATGATGGATATCAAAATTGGGAGTATTTACAGCCTGATAAACATGAAAAGTGTAAAGATTGTGATGTTAATTTATTTTGCTGGAATTGCTTGCATTACTTAGATCTTATAGAGAGCAATGATGGTTTTTATGAAAGTGTTTGTCCAGAACTGAAACGTAACTTCCAAAGGATTGTATGGGAGGATTGAGCAATGTTAATAGGAATTTGGGTAACTAAAGCATGCAACCTGAGATGCAGCTATTGTTATGAAGGAAACGACAAAAAGGAAATAGATATGGATCGCAATACTGCGGATCAAATAATTAATTTTATCCAAGAGAACTATAGTACTAATGATAATTGGTCAGAGGATCCATTAATTATACAATTCCATGGAGGGGAGCCATTATTAAATTATGACCTAATAACATACATTACTGAACGACTGAAATTATTATTCGCCACATATAAAAAAATAGTTATGTTTGGTATTACAACAAATGCAGTGTTACTTGACAAAAAGAAGATTGAATTCTTGGCGGAAAATATGAATTACGATTTTTCAATAAGTATTGATGGCGATAAAAAGGTTCACGATCAAACAAGGCTATTCTCAAATGGTACAGGTTCTTATGATGCAATTATAAATAAGGTTAATATGACATTGGAAAAAAGGAAGAATATTAGGGCTAGAGTTACATTTGGTGCTCAAACAGTTTCTCATTTATTTGAAAGTATTAAACATTTGATAGAATTGGGATTCTTAGTGATTGTCTGTATCCCTGACTATTTCGATAAGAGTTGGGATGAGAAACATATAGATGCTTATTTAGATCAGCTTGGTTTGTTGAAAGAATATTATTTAAGGAATAGGTTAGATGAAAAAAATGTGGAAATTCCAATCTTAGAAAATAATATTTTCAAGAAAAATAAGTGTTCTGGCGGTTATAGCAGTATTCACATTGACCCAACCGGAGAGATTTATCCGTGTTCCTATGTTGTAGGAGATACTAAATATAAAATCGGTTCAGTACATCTAGGAGGAATTAATAATGATTACTTAGCAGATATCTCAAGAATTAATGACTGCAACATGATGGAATGTGAAGGGTGCAATAATTATAGCAGTTGTCTTACTGTAAGATGCCGATACCTCAATGAATTATTAACTGATGACGGATTGTGTCCTTCAGCAACAATATGTGCTTTTGAAAATGCCAATTATAGTTTTTTAAAATCAGTTTAGAGATAGAAGTAGCTAGGAATGCGAAGAAGGAGGACTTATTATGAGTTTAAAGATTAAAAAAATTGCGGACAAAATTAATGCATTAGAAGTAAAAGGGCAAGGTTGTAAAGATGATTGTGCCGATTGGTCTGGAAAAAGTGCCTCTAACCCAGCAGGTTGCTCTGTTACATTCAGCTGTAAAATTACTTGCGCATTTTAATGTGAACAAGTAGGTAAATTTACTTAAAAAAACCATTTCAGCATTCCTAGTCTATTTTTATATAATGGGTAAGTGATTAAAATCACTACCCATACTTATTATATGCAACTATAGGGAGATCAAAAATGAATCCTGATGTAATCATTATTGATACGGGAATAGTTCAAGAGAACTCCATTGGAAATGTTATCGGTGGTATGGGTTTGACTGATGAAGATAGCGATTTCGAAGACGATAATGGTCATGGTACTCAATGTGCGAATATAATAGCGCAAATGTGTGAAGCGCAGCCCAATATTTTTGCGATTAAAGCATTAAATCAAAATATGGAGAGTTCACTTGATACCTTAATAGAAGCCTTGGAGTATACGCGTAAACTTAATATTCGGACAATTAATCTTAGCTTAACTACAATTAAGAAAAAAAGCAGATCAAGGCTACAACCAATTATACATAAACTCAAGAGTGAGGGTAAGATCATAATATCTTCAGCACCTAATCAAGGTTATTTGGGTTATCCAGCTGCATGCGATGGAGCAATCGGTATAAATGGTGCTATACTTCAGGGGAACAGTGATTATTGGTACAATAAAAGCAAGGTGATCCAATGTATCGCTAATAAAACGCCTAATTTAGTAAAGAGTATAAGTGATTCATATAAAATGTTTGGCGGAACGAGTAAGGCTACCGCAACTGTTACAGGTATAGTATTGAATATATTAATCAAGAAACCTGATTTGAAATACGAGGAACTGGAAGTATTATTGCAAACATTTGCCGAAAGAAAACTATGGAAAACAAACGATGTTATTGGTGCTAATACACTAAATTTCGATTCGGTTGAAGTTCTAGGCCAAAGCAAACTAAATAACGAAATAAAAGAAATATTGTTCTCATATTTTAAGAAAAGAGATAGAGATATTACCGCAGAGCAACTAGCGAGCACTAAATTAATTGATTTATTGTATCCAAATGATTTTTTTGAGATTTTAAAAGAAATAGAAGCGATTACAGGTGTCAGCATTAATTATAATGGTGTTGATTATAGAGTTTTTAGTTCAATAAGCACATTAACCAAATTTATTGAACATACTAAAGAAATGAATGACGAATAAAAAAATACATCAGGAGTATTTCTGCTGATGTATTTTTGAAGTTGTTCATCCGCTATTGAACGGTCTCTATGGAATCCACAATACTCATGTCTGCGATTTTGCGGAGTGGAATACATGTTGCGGTTAAGCAAACCACAATAGAAATAAATGCAGCTCCCATAATGGGGAGAAATGGAACGGGGATAAGCTCTATGGTGTCTGTTTTAGCAGCACTTACAAAGATTGAACATGAATACCCTGCTATAGAACCGGCGATAGCTGCGATAATTCCGTAATAGGCGCCTTCCCAAAGGAAGGTCTTGTATAAGCTTGAAATGCTCATGCCTATCGCTCGCTGAACCCCGATTTCAGTAATACGGGTATGAATATTTGTGTACACGGTATTAATTATATTTAGAATTCCTATAAGCCCGATAAACAGAATCAATCCCCATGCTAACCATTTGATCTGCTGATAGCTTTCTGCAAGCTGTGTATCTGTATCTTGATAAGAAAGCCATTGGCCCCCTCCAGCTTGTTCACTTATTTGAGTAATAACTTTCTCAACATTTTCCTTATCAGCGTTGGGTGACAAGACAGGATACAACTCCGAATAATTGATTGTTTCTGTAATCTGATCGTAGATCGTATCATATACAATGATTTGAACCCCGTTTACAAATCCGTCATTATCCAGTGTGATTGAATTACTGCTTTCATGCAGAACTTGTAACGTCAAGTTATTGACAGATATATTATCGCCTACGGAAATTAAGGTACTGCTTAATCGGGTATCTCCATAATTTATGGCGATGGGATTTTTGATAATACAGGCTTTTCCTGCTTTTAAATCCTGGAGTTCCGGTTGGGTAAGTGCTGGTGCGATCATTTTTAACCGATCTTCATCAACACCAATAATATGCAGCGCCTCGCCTGGCTGTAGTGAAAAAGATGTGGAAATTGGCATCTGCCCCTTGCTATCCTGTGTATACAGGCTATATTTCAAGGTGGAAACGGAAGTTATATCTGCTAAGGATTTGAGTTCCTTCACCACTTCTGGAGAAAAACCAGTTGTCTTATTGGTAATGGAGTAATCACCAATATGCATTTTTTGTACGGCAGTGCTCGTATCCAATAATGTGGAAAAACTCTGTAATGCTATAAATACCGTTATACTCATAAATAATGATAAGATAGTAATTGTCGTTCTGCCTTTATTTCGCTTCATATTCATTCTTGCGTAGAAGGCTTCGAAGGAACGTATACGCCGAGCCTTTCGATTTTTTCGTCCAACCCGTATTGACGGACCTGACATTGCGAGCGTCGGAGAAACCTTTGCCGCATATCTTGCGGCAGGGAATGCTGCAAGATATGCAAACAATAATGTAATTACTGTACTGATGAGCAGAGGAAGTATTTTCCCGGAACTATTTTTGGCTATCAACAGGGCTAATTCTTCCGATGAACTTGTTAGAAACAGGTCCGGAGACAAGAGGCTGGTTGCGGAGATGGTAATTCCTTTGGCAAACAATATGCCAAAAGTGATCCCTGCAGGAACACCTATTCCACAGAGTAGGGCAAGCTGTAGCGATACTAATATATATAGTTTACTGCGTTCCGCACCAAGAGCGCGTAATGTACCGTATTCGCGGATGCGTTTCGTTACAGAGATTTTCAAAATGTTATAAATAACAAGACCGGAGGCTAAAAGAACAAGAGTACCAACGAGAACGCTTGCAACGGCCATAAAGGGAAAACCGGAACCATTGTCTGAGTCATCGCTCTTATGGGTGTAATCAATACCCACTGCTGCTAGAAGGATGTCGTTGTACTGAATGCAATATTCAGGCAGAGCAAATTGAGCGGCGATATCATCAACCGTGTTCTGGAAGTGATTTTTGTTTATCATACGAACATCTGTGGAGTACAGTTGGTATTTTTTCGGCAGCAGCTGTTCCGCTGTTCCTTGACCGGCAATACCGTTAACACCGCCGGATACATACCCTAAGTAATTACTTTTTAAAATGCCGGTTAAAGTGAAGGTAGTCTTATATTCAAAGGGAGCCTGATCGTCCCGTATAAGCGAGATACGGATCGGCAATGTAATGTGGTCTCCAAGTTTGCCGGAAAAATTCAATAGATTTAATGCATCTTGTGGTAAGGCAACTTCATGGGGTGACTGAGGTAAGCGTCCGGATGAAAGTTGTGTTATGGATGGGTAGACTGAAAGTGTATCATCTTCATATTCACGAAGCCAAATAGAAAGTTTAGTATTCGGTATTACTGAGGTGCCGATATTCATAAAGCTACCTGAGAACGACAATCTATTATCGAAGTTAAGCTTCTCTTTTTGCTCTTGTGTAAGTTGATGAAAAGTAACATAACGGTTGCCATTAAGTGCTGCAGCCTGCTGTTGACGCAAAGCACTTAATATACCAAGGGATTGGCCGATAACCGTAGTCATAATTGTAGATAGAATAATTGCAATTAAAATTAAGACGGAAGTGATCTTTTGGTTATTCAACTCTTTCCATACAAGAGAACGATAGGATTTCATTTCGCCGCCACCTCCGAAAGGAGGCCGTCTACAATAACAAATTGTCGTTCCGCCATGCGTGCGATCTGGTTGTCATGGGTAATAACCACAAGGGTTTTGCGCATCGTACGCCAAATATCATAGAGTAAACTCATAACCTCGTTGCCGCTTTTACTATCTAAGTTTCCCGTGGGTTCGTCAGCAAAGACAATGTCAGGTTTTGCAATTAGTGCTCGGGCAATGGCGACACGTTGCTGCTGGCCACCAGAGAGTTCGCTGGGCAAGTGGGTCATTCGACTTTTGATTCCAAGCATATCTGTTAGGTCTTTAAGATAAGCCTCATCCACCTGGCGTTTGTCCAACAGCAGAGGCATGATAATATTTTCCCTTGCGGTCAGGACAGGTAAGAGGTTGAATTGTTGAAAAATAAATCCGATTTTCTGGCGACGAAAAGCGGAAAGCTCCTTGTCACTGGTGAGGTAGATATCTTTCTCATCGTAGATAACACTGCCGGATGAAGGTTTGTCCAGACCGCTTAACAGATGAAGCAATGTGCTCTTCCCGCTACCCGAAGGCCCCATAAAGGAAATGAAATCTCCAGGCGCAATTTCTAAATTAACATGATTAAGGGCAATGACACTGTTTTCGCCGTTGCCATAAAGTTTTGAAAGGTCTTTTGCCTCAATATACATACACAACTCTCCTTTTCAATTGATAAGGAGAGTGTAGAATATAAATCTCAAAAAATGCTCAAGATTTCAAAATATTAAATGAAGCCGTTGCCATTGCACCATTTTCTGTATTTTGTAAGGCTAGGGTGCCTCCGTGTTTTTCACAGAGCAGCCGGCAAATGTACAGTCCCATCCCAAAATGCCCTGAATCCCCAGAAGGATGATCTCCGCGTAAAAACGGTTCTGTACCGCGGGATAACATATTTTGAGAATAGCCTTCACTATCATCCTGAACAGTAAGAAGCATACTGGAATCATCGCAGGTGACAGCAACACTAATTTGCTTACGGGCGTACCGGACGGCATTCGAAACGAGATTTTCTGCCACATTATAAACAATGGACCGATCAACCCAAATCCACTCGTTTTTGTTGGCGTTATTATCATGCAGATTAAGCTTCTTGTCTTTACGTAATATCGTCAGACTTACCGAAAGCTCTTGGATTAGAGCCGACCACTGAACCTGTTTTAAATTGCATTGCATTTCCTCTAATCTCTGGGCACTGCTCATCGTTTCTATAAAAGCTTCAATCCTGCCGGAATACTCTTCAAGTAATGAAAGTGTATCACCGATCTCTTCTTTTGTTTGTTTTCCACTTGTTATTCCCATTTTAAGCAGCTTTACCGAGCCTTTGATTACGGTTACGGGATTCCGCAAGTCATGAGAAAAAGCAGCATTTAACCTCTTTCGCTCCTCAGTTTGCCGCCACAGTTCCCTGTTGTTTTTCAGAAGCTCACATCGCATCGTTTCAAATGCGTCACAGAGCTGTCCAAGCTCATCACTTGCAGAAGATACAATCGAGAAGTCCAGGTTGTTGTGCATAATTTGCCGGGCTCCATTTTGCAGAGCGGCCAGGGGCATTTTAAGCTTAATCCTATAAAAAAGCCAATCAGCTAAAAATAATCCTGTTAGTACATATAGAGTGGGAAGCGCAAATTGCAGGATGCTAAAAATGTGATACCATGCCGGGTAAGCAGGTTCTGGGGGCACTGGTGTGGCTCTGACATCATTGCCATCCATCTTTAATTCAATAGACGGCCCATAATGCCTGGAAATTTCGCTGATCCCCCAAATTGATATGACGCTCAGGAGCAAAGCGATAAGTAAAAATATGGCCGATAGAAAAAAGAATGCTTTTTTTAAACTCATATGGTTTATCCGTTCCATTTATAGCCTACCCCCCATACCGTATCAATGTAGCTTTTCTGAGTAAATACCGCGAGTTTCGCACGAACTTTACGAATATGTTCCATAATCGTATCGCTGCTTCCTTCTCCGTCAGTTCCCCAAATGGCTTCATAAATGTGGTCGCGGTCAAAAACTTGCCCGGCATTCATAGAAAGCAGTTCTACAATTTCAAATTCTCTCTTTGACAGTGGTACAACAAAACTGGAGACAGAAACTTCCCTGTTAGAATAATTTACGGTAAGATCTCCAAAAAAACGGATTATAGATTGCTTATGCATACGATTTTCGCGACGTAAATGGGCTTCTACTCTTGCCCCCAATTCATCAATATCAAAGGGCTTGAGGATATAGTCATCTGCTCCTGCGCGAAAACCGATAATTTTATCGTTACTTTCAACTCTAGCCGTTAGAAAAAGGATTGGACAGGAAATATACTTGCGAATTCGCTGACAAACTGTAATACCATCGATGTCTGGCATATTGATATCAAGCAGGATAATATCGGGCTGACAATGGACTCTTTCAAGTGCTTCATTTCCGCTAAGAGCTGAATATACCTGATAACCTGATGACTCAAAGTAATTCTTCAGAATAGAGATAATTCCTTTTTCATCATCAATGAGCAAAATTTTACTCTTCAATCTAAAAAACCTCCTTAAGAATCTTTAATTATGACTAGTATCTTGACCAATGTTGATTCTGATTTTATGCTATTATTATAAGGAAAATATGGTAAGAATGGCAGATGGATGAAGAATAATAGATTCGACTCGAACCAAATTTAATGCCACAAAAATAATGAAGGGTAGTGGTTGAATGCTAAATGTTGCATTTTGTGATGATGATGTTAAATTTTTGAATAGCATTGTATCTGAAGCAAAAAGAATATTCAAAAGGCTAAAAGTCAATACAACCATCTACACTTATACAAATGGTAAAAAACTAATTGATGATTTTGAGCAATATCATTCGTATTACGATATCATTTTTTTGGAGTTAGACTTGCCGGTAATGGATGGGAAAGAAGTGGCGAGAAAACTGCGCCTTTTCGATAAAAAATTCAAGCTGGTATTTGTTACTTCTTCCGAACAAGAGGTTTTAAATACCTTCCAGTATGATATAAGCGGTTTTTTACCTAAAAGACTCATGAACGAAAGATTATTTTTAATAATAGATCGTGTGGTAACTGCTATAAAAGATGATAACCCGCAACTTCAAGTTTTTAAAGTTACCATCACAGGCGATAAAAGAGCGTTAATCAAAGTTCCCTTAAATGATATAATGTTTTTTGGAAGTGTAAACAGGAAAAGCTATTTACATACCAAAAGGAGAACCTACTTATTGCACGGATTTAAATTTATAGATTTAATAGCGCAATATAGCGAGCAGGGTTTTGTTGATATACATAGAACTTGTATAGTAAATATTCAATATATTTTTTCGGTTGATGATATTGAAATTCGTCTTGATGATGGAACCTTGCTTCCCTTAAGCAGGCGGAAAAGGTCTCTGGTGCTGGACAAGTTCCTTCAGAAGATTAGTGAGGGTATGAATATTAGGAAGTGAAATCCTGCAAGAGCCTTTTGTTAAAATCTTGTGTCTCATAGGTACAGCCTATCAGCGCTATAGAAATCATATCTTGGAATTATAAACGTGGTGATGTTATATTTAGAACATTCAAGAGAGACTCCACGCTCTCTTCATAGGAACGATTCTACTATTATGAGGTGAAATTCATGGGCAACAAGACAATGTTTGAGAAGATTTGGGATAATCACGTTATTCATCAGGAAGAAGGCAAGCCGAGCATTATTTATATCGATTTGCATCTCGTTCATGAGGTTACTTCTCCGCAGGCGTTTGAAGGGCTGCGTCTGAGCGGCCGTAAAGTCCGCCGTCCGGGACTTACCTTTGCGACAATGGATCATAACGTGCCTACCAAGGACCGTTACAATATTACCGATCCGATCTCCAAGCAGCAGATTGATACGCTCTCGCAGAACTGCCGTGATTTCGGCGTAAGATTGTTTGACCTGAATGATATTGACCAAGGTGTCGTTCACGTCATGGGACCTGAGATTGGCCTGACCCATCCCGGCAAGACGATTGTCTGCGGGGACAGCCATACCTCCACACACGGAGCCTTCGGTGCACTGGCGTTCGGGATCGGCACCAGCGAAGTGGAGCATGTGCTTGCCACCCAGTGTCTGCAGCAATCCAAGGCCAAGACCATGGAAGTGCGCTTCACCGGCAAACGTAATCCGGGTGTGACTGCCAAAGACATGATTCTCGGCGTAATTGCCAAATACGGAACGGACTTTGCAACTGGCTATGTTATCGAATATACCGGCGAAGCTATCCGTGAGCTGTCGATGGAAGAGCGCATGACCGTCTGTAACATGTCGATTGAAGGCGGAGCAAGAGCGGGCCTGATCGCACCGGATGAGACAACCTTCAACTATCTGCGCGGACGTCAATATGTGCCGCAGGGTGAAGCGTACGATGCCGCCGTTGAGACCTGGAAGGGCCTTGTTAGTGACGAAGGCGCCCAGTATGATACTGTGGTCGAATTCGATGTAGAAACACTTATCCCGCAGGTTACCTGGGGAACTAGCCCTGGTATGGGAACGGATATCAACTCCACCGTACCGAACCCTGCTGATTTCACTACCGAGAATGAACGCAAAGCAGCCGAGAAGGCGCTTGAATATATGGATCTGGCTCCCGGTACACCGATCTCCGAGATCGGAATTGATTATGTCTTCATCGGCTCCTGCACCAACGGCCGGATTGAGGATCTGCGGGCTGCGGCTGAAGTAGCCAAAGGCTATAAGGTATCTGACAAAGTTACAGCTATTGTTGTGCCAGGCTCCGGGCGCGTGAAGATGCAGGCCGAGAAGGAGGGTCTGGACAAAGTGTTCACCGAAGCTGGATTTGAATGGCGTGAAGCCGGCTGCAGTATGTGCCTGGCGATGAATCCGGATGTTCTGCAGCCGGGCCAGCGCTGCGCTTCTACTTCTAACCGTAACTTCGAAGGACGACAGGGACGCGGAGGACGCACGCATCTGGTCTCTCCTGCCATGGCGGCTGCGGCAGCCATCAAAGGACGCTTCACGGATGTGCGTGACTGGAACTACAAGACGGAAGCCGTCAACTCATAGAATAATTGAGAGAGCAGGAGGATTCAGCAATGGAAGAATTCAAGAAGTTAACAGGAATTGTAGCCCCGGTAGACCGGGTTAATGTAGATACGGACGCGATTATCCCCAAGCAGTTCCTGAAACGGATCGAGCGCACAGGCTTTGGCCAATTCCTATTCTACGAATGGCGTTTTGATGAAGCAGGGAATGACAATCCGGCATTTGAGATGAACAAACCGCGTTATGAGGGAGCCTCTGTGCTGATTTCCCGCGCGAATTTCGGCTGCGGCTCCTCCCGGGAGCATGCGCCTTGGGCCATCATGGATTACGGGTTCAGAGTGGTCATAGCGCCATCCTATGCCGACATTTTCTATAACAACTGCTTCAAGAACGGCATTCTGCCGATCAAGCTCTCAGAGGCCCAAGTAGACGATCTCTTCAGCCGCACGGCAGAGCATGAGGGCTACACGCTTACAGTGGATCTGGAGAACAACAAGCTGAGTGATGATTATGGTCTGGCCATCACCTTTGAGCTGGATGAGCACCGCCGCCAGTTCCTGCTGCAGGGGCTGGATGATATCGGCCTGACACTTCAGCATGCCGATGAGATTGCTGCTTATGAAGAGCGTCATGCAGCCAAGCTTTTTGCCTAAGAGCTAAGTTAAGTTAACGGCTGAAGCATATTTATTCTTAGTATTTACACAAAACTTCTATTTCCGGGTGTCGGAAATAGAAGTTTTTTTGCTATAATCGAGATATTATTGCCTGCGAAGGCAACTTTTGGGGATTATTGTCGTCTTAATCTTATCTGCAAATCTATCAATGGACCAAAGGAGAGGAAAGGATGAAGAAAGCCGGACAACGGGTGTTGCTTCTACTGCTGCTGCCACTGCTCCTCCTGTCATTCGCCGGCCACAAAGCTGCGGCAGCCGGAACAACCCCCGGTAAGATCGTGATGGACAGCAAGGAGCTTGCACTGCCTAAGGGGGTAATCCTCGAGAACGTGAATGGAAGCGTTATGATTCCGATCCGTGTAGTGGTGGAGAATCTGGGCTTCGAAGTGCTGTGGGAACAGAGCAGCCGCAAGGTAACTGTCCAGCAGGACGGCAAATCCGTACAGCTTGCAGTCGGCAGTACCACCGCACAAGCCGATGGAGTGAACCTAACGCTCAATGCTGCGCCTAAGCAGAACGGCGGGACGGTACTGGTGCCTATCCGCTTTGTCAGTGAGCAATTCGGTCTTAGCGTCGGGTGGGACAATACGGATAAGACGGTGTACTTGAGCGGAGGAATAACGGAGACAGCGCCAGTCGCTTCAGATCCGCTGCCGTCAGCCACCCCAGCTCCATCAGAAACAACCGAAGCGGCTCCAGGGGCAGTTCAGTCCCCGTCACCAACCACTCCGCCTCAGAGCGGCACAGAGACTCTGGAGGAATTGGACGGAAGTGTTATAGTTGCTCCGACTCCGCCAGCTACATCCCCTGTAGTGAAAGGGGCGGTATTTAGCGAGAACCGGCTGATTGTAGCCGCTGCCGGAGGAGCCAAGGCTACGGTTACGAGAGTTACCGGACCCGACCGGATCGTAGTGGATTTTGCCGGAGCGGCATTTGCCCCTGATTTCAGCGGGAGCTTCCCGGGCGTATCTACTGGAGGAAGTCCGCAGGGCAAGCTGGATGTGAGCGGCTACCCGCTTGTAACTGAAATACGTTATGCATTATTCAGTACGAATCCCCCGACGGTCAGGTTCGTAATCCAGACTACGGGCTACCAGAATTATCAGGTAAGTACAGATGAGAGTACAGGACTAGTCACAATCGATCTGAATGTAACGGGCAGCGAAACGGGGGCACCCGTGAATCCGGGATTCACCGGAAGACCGGTTATTGCGCTTGATGCCGGACACGGGGGAAAGCAATCGGGTGCGGTTAGCCTTACAGGCAAGCTGGAAAAGACCTTCAATCTCGCGGTCATCCTGAAAGCCGGAGCTATTCTGACGCAGGAAGGCTGGGCTGATGTCGTCTACACCCGTACATCGGATATTACATTGGGTCTTCAGGATCGTGTGAAGATTGCCCAAGCGGCGAATGCTACGTTGTTCGTATCCCTTCATGCGAATTCACTGGATGTATCCTATCCTAACCGGAGCAAAGTTAACGGAAGTGAGACGTACTATAGCCGCAGTGAGAGCCTGCCGCTTGCCGAGATTATGCAAAAGCATCTGGTAGCGGGAACCGGCTTCAAAGACAACGGCGTCCGCTCGAAGAGTCTGCATGTCACCCGGGAGACCCGGATGCCTGCGATTCTGCTGGAGGCGGGGTATCTGACCAATGCTGGGGATGAAGCAGGCCTGTATAGTGAACAGCTGCAGAATAATCTGGCCCGCGAAATCGTAGCTGGAATTAAGGAATATCTTGGTTTGTAACACTGCATAAGCGGAGTTGTCTGAAACCGCACTACATACCTTTTAACTATAGGGAATACACAGACATTTCCACTTTGGTTGGGATTTATTCGCAACTTTTAAGTTCTAAAGGCGTCTACACTATGTCGAAGGTTGTCAGTTGGCATGCCATCAAGAACGCTCGATTGGGGGCGGAATACTAGAGTCTTAGAGGTGAAGAATGAAGAAATTTGCTTTTATGCTGTTGCTGCTGCTCTTTGTTGTGGTGCTGCCAGGGCATGGACAAGCCGCTGCTGGCCAGAACAAGATCTTCCTGGATGGCCAGGAACTGAATGCAGGACAAGACGTTCCGGTGGAAAATGTAAATAACTCCATCATGGTGCCGCTAAGAATGATCGCTGAGAACCTTGGATACAAGGTGGATTGGAATCAGACAAGCAAGACCATCAAGATTGAACAGCAGGGAAAGGCCATTCAGCTGATCGTGGATCAGACTGCGGCATCCGTCGATGGCAAGACGGTAATTATGTCAACGGCCCCTCTCCTGCGGAACGGCACGACGCTCGTACCGATCCGGTTCATTGGTGAGCAGTTCGGACTTACGGTCAAATGGGATAACACGAAGAAGGTTGTAGATCTTATTACCCCGCCGGTTTCCGAGCCTAACATTGACCCGGAACAAAGTAATGGGGACGGAGGGACGGTTGTAGTGCCGCCGGGAGAACCCTCAAGCAGCCTGAGCATGATCAACGGCATCAGCTTCAATGAGAACCGGTTCACGATTGCCATAGACGGCAATGCCGAGCCTAAGGTCTCTAAGATCAGCGGACCGGACCGAATCATCGTCGATCTGCCGAATGCCACGTTCTCGGATATATTCGGAACAGGACAAATACTTGATCCTGACCTGAACGGGAACCTGACAGTTACGGATTATCCGGATGTCTCCGGTATCCGCTATTCGCTGTATAGCACTAATCCTTATACTGTCCGATTTGTAATTGATCTTAATACCCCCAAAAATTATAGCGTAGAGGTATCGGGAGATTCCTCCAAGCTCATTGTCATTGATTTGAACGCACAGGCTCCAGGCGACACTTCAACGCAGCCCGGCAACAGCGGGCGTAAGCTGGTTGTGCTCGATGCCGGACATGGCGCGAAGGATTCAGGGGCTGTAGGCGTTACCGGCAAATATGAGAAGAATTTCAACCTGGCTGTGATTCTGAAGGCGGCTGCGCTGCTAAGGCAGGAGAACAAGATTGACGTGGTGCTGACGCGCAGCGATGATACCTTCCTGGAACTGAAGGAAAGGGCGGCAATCGCCAATAACCTCGGTGCAGATTTGTTCATATCCGTTCATGCCAACAGCAGCGGATCAGCGGCTGCGAGCGGAACGGAGACCTACTATCAGCGGGACGCGAGCAAGGCTCTGGCCAATGTGATGCACAAGTATCTTGTGCAGGCGACCGGGCTTAGCAACAGGGGAGTGCGTTACGGCAACTTCCATGTGATACGCGAGACGAAGATGCCTGCGGTACTGCTTGAGGTGGGCTATCTCAGCAATAAGAAAGACGAGGCTCTGCTGTTCACTGAAGCATTGCAGAACAATGTAGCCGCATCGATGGTCAGCGGAATTAAAGAGTATCTCGGGATTCAATAACAACAGGCGGCAGCAGGGGCCGCAGAGTCGGATAAAGACCCTATATTGCGGTCAAAAGGACTTTGCGGTCCCTCCTGCCCATATTCATCTGAGGGGGTTAATCAAATGAACAAGAAATTGACATATGCAGGGATCGCTGCGCTGCTGCTTCTCGTAATTTCGGGCTGCGGCGACAAACCTACTGCTGCACCGGCCGATGCGTCCGGTCAGGATTCAACCTCGGTATCCAGCGGCGCTGAAGGAAACAATGCCGGGAATGACAGTACCGCTAGTCCCGCTGCCACACCGGCAGCTACAAGCACGCCTGAGCCTGCAGCAACGGTCACTCCGGCGGCTACGGAGGCACCGTCAGTGCCTGAGAAGCAGAGCCTTAAGATCAAGACGTATTATACAGACCTGCAACAGAACGACTTGGTTCCTGTTGATGTCTCCATCACCTTCAAGAATGCGGAGGAGAAATATAAGGAAGCCTTCAAAACACTCCAGAAGAGCGATAATGCTGACCAGATTCCGCTGTGGAACAAGATTGAACTGAAATCACTTGAGTTCTCCAATGGACAGATTGTGATGGATATTCATAAGCCGGATGAGGCACAGCTTGGCGCAGGCGGCGAGGCTCTGGCGATCGACGCATTGTCCAAGATGTTCTTCCAGTTCGATGAAGTGAAGAATATCGATGTGCTAGTAGACGGAGAACAGGTGGAGAGTCTGATGGGGCATGTGGATCTTGTGCATCCCATCACCCGCGAGAACAACGGATTGTAGGCTATTTGGCAGGAATAAGCCGGATGGCTAACGAAATTAACAACATAGAAATCCAGATAAGCCATAGAGAGGGGAATATCGAATTGTCCGGTCCAAAACGATTAAAGCGTACGGTTCAATCTTATTCTGTAAAAGCGGTATCTGCCGTTCTGGCCGGTGCGATGGTGCTTGGCGGGGCAGGCGCTGCCTTTGCCGACAACGCTTCAACCGGAGCAACCGTTGCTGCAGCGACTTCGCAGACGGCTGCAACTGGTTCAGGGATCTTCAGTGATGTCAAGACGGGCTTCTGGGCCGAAAAGCATATCTATAAGCTGGCAACCCAGGGAATTGTGGTCGGCAATAACGGCCTGTTCCGTCCTGGCGATTCTGTGACCCAGCAGGAAGCGGTGCTGATGGCGCTACGCTTCATGAAGCTGCAGGGAAATGTGAACACCAGTACCGAAGTTGCGCTGCCTAATGATTTCCTTGTTACGAACTATTATAAGCCATATGTAATCCTGGCCTTCCAGCAAGGACTGCTGGATAAGACCACGGAGATGGCTGCAGATAATCTAAAAAGCTCGTGGGGCGAGCGAAAGGCCAGCCGTGAATGGGTCGCTGAGCTGCTGATCCGTGCGCTTGGCCAGAGTGCATCCGCTTCTGCGGCTGCGGGCCGGCCGACAGGCTTTGCTGATGATGCCAAAGTGTCCGCGAACAAACGCGGCTATATTAACA
The DNA here is from genome assembly GCF_037975415.1 of Paenibacillus sp. FSL M7-0896. Lineage (NCBI taxonomy): Bacteria > Bacillati > Bacillota > Bacilli > Caryophanales > Paenibacillaceae > Paenibacillus > Paenibacillus sp. FSL M7-0896. The sequence continues at coordinate 4,393,731 of NZ_CP150250.1, read as the reverse complement.
CAGCGGTGGAGCTGGGACTGGCTAACGGGCTAACCGGCAACCGCTTCGATCCGCAAGGCGCTGTGACCCGTGCACAGCTGGCTACCTTCTTCAGCCGTGCTGAAGCGCATAATAGCCTGGAATACGACAATACGTTCAAAGGAACAATAAGTGCTCTCAAAGACGGCAAGCTGGGATTGTACACTAACGGCAATACGCTGGAATTCACTCTGAATGCCAATACCGCCTACTACACCAGTACCTCCGAGAATCGCATCACATTGAACGAGATCCAGCCCTATACGAAAGTAACTGTAATTGGAGCTACTTATAGCGCAGCATATGTAGAGCTGACAGACCCGGCAGTTCAGGTTGAGCAGGCGGAAGGTGTATTCACCAAGCATACGCCGGGTATCATCTGGGTCGATTCCGCGAACGGATATGATCAGTATCCCTACGATTCAGGCACGGCTTTCCTGGATGTGAATGGAGCCGTTATTCAGCCTGCTTCGATTACCGCCGGCAGCAAGCTTACGCTGCTGCGTGAAACCTTCACCGGTTCCCGCAAGGTTGTGAAGGTGCAGGTCACTTCAGGTATTGTGAACAAGACGGCTAAAGGCACGGTTCAAAGCGTTGACACTGCTGCCAAGAGCATTACATTCAAGAATGCCGACGGCACAGTTGAAACCTTCAAATGGGAAGAAGGGACTACGCTGTTCAGCTCCCAGAGCTCTATTATTCAGCCCGCAGAGCTGAAAGCCGGTGCTGCTGTCTCGTATACCATCAAGGATAATGCGATCCGTTCCGTGGAAGTAACCTCGGGAGTGGAACGCATAGTGAAGGGCTTCATCTATGAGCTGACAGATTCAACGATTGTCTATCAGAAGAGCGATGGCACCCGTGAGGTTAATCTTCTTGCTACTAATCCGGCCATTGTGATTCCGAACGCCGTAAGTCCGGTGATGGCTGACCTGATTGCTGACAAAACAGGCGGAGACAATGTGCAGCTTACGCTGAACAGCAATGATCAGGTGACCAAGATTGAGGTGCTGAGCCGTCAGATTGAACAGTACACGGCTGCTACCGTTGTGGATTATAACACTAAGACCCAGTACCTGACCTTCACGGACAATAACGGCAAGGCTCATGTGGTCAAAATGGATGAGAAAACAAAGATGTCGTACGGCGGACTGCTTACCACTTCGCTGACCACGATGGGGTCCAGACTGGTGGAGAACCGCAAGATTGATGTGACCTCCATTAATGAGCGTGCAATGTCTGTTGATTTGACGACCAAATATTCCGGCACCCTGACGGCTATCAATACTTCGGCCAGAACGATTGTGTTCAAGCTGGGCAACGGACAATTGCTGACGATGTCTTATCCGCAGGCCATTGAAATGTTTGGCAAAAGCGGGGCAGTCATCACCGATGTTCCGCTCAATGTGCCGGTAACGGCAGTGCTTGCCAGCAATCAGGAGCTCATCTCTGTGCTGCGTGTGAACGGGTCGTCCCAGTTCGAGATTGCTACCATCAATGCGGGCACTAATAAAATGACCGTGAAGCTTGAGGATGGCAGCAACAGCAGCGAGCTGAACCTGGCGAATGTGCCGCTTACCAACGAAGCAGGCCAGAAGATCGCGCTGACTGAGCTGAAGGCCGGAGATTTCGTGAATCTCAGCTTCGACGGTTCCACACCGCTGTCCCTGCAGACGGTTAAACAGGTTGCCGGACAGGTAACGGCAGTGGATGCCGCAGCAGGTACGTTCACCGTGAAGGATTATACGGGAGCCTCCCAGCCTTTCACTGCGGGCAGCGGGGTGAGAATCCTCCGGGACGGTGTTGCAACGAACGCTCTAAGCGGACTTACCACAGCAGACCGGGTATTGGTGCGTAAGGATGCCAGCGGTGTAGTGATCATCTCCGTGTTCAGTCAGTTGAACCGGACGTTCGCCCGTTATGAGAGCGCAACGAATGAAATATTGACCAAACGCGCCACGCTGACTGAGAATTATACGTTTGGTCTTGCCCCAAATGTATATATTCATCAAGGTGACACGACTTTATCCGTGCAATCTCTCAAAGAAAATGATAATATTATAATGTATTTCAACAACGGCAAGGTTGTAGAAATTGTGAAACAATAATCGTTTTGGTGATTTTCCGTGTGAAACACCGTCTTGATCCTTGGTTTTGCCTTGGATCAAGGCGTTTTTTTTGAAATATAAGGGCAGCAGGGTGTTCGCTTGAACGCTATGAAAGTATACGATATAATGTATCTTTGCTTATATTTCTTCAGATTTGAGAAGATATGCTGTAAGAGAACTTGCAGTCATACCTGCTCCGTGGAGGGGACGCTATGAAAGCTGCAGAGGTCCGCCACATCCTGGACACTATCGGAGGCATGTTCCCTGATGCACATTGTGAGCTGAATCACAGCAACGCTTTTGAGCTTACTATAGCCGTGCTGCTCTCAGCTCAATGTACGGATGCAACAGTGAACAAGGTGACCGAGGACCTGTTTCAGAAGTACAAGGCTCCGATCGACTATATCTCAGTGCCGCTGGAAGAGCTGGAGCTGGATATCCGGCGGATTGGTCTATTCCGCAACAAGGCCAAGCATATTCAGAACCTCTGCGCAATCCTGATTGAGCAGTACGGGGGTGAAGTGCCGCAGGCCCATGATTTGCTGGTAACCCTGCCTGGTGTCGGACGCAAGACTGCCAATGTGGTCGTCTCCAATGCGTTTGGCGTTCCGGCGATTGCCGTGGATACTCATGTGGAACGGGTAGCCAAACGGCTCGCACTTGCGGGCTGGAAAGATTCCGTGCTGGAAGTGGAGAAGAAGCTGATGAAGGCGGTGCCGCGTGACGAATGGACGCTGACGCACCACCGGCTGATCTTTTTCGGGCGATATCACTGTAAGGCTCAGAATCCCGGGTGCCAGATCTGCCCGCTGCTGGATGTATGCCGGGAGGGCAAAAAACGTATGAAAACTGCTGTAATCAGGAAAGCTAAGGATCATACGAAAGCTAACCAAGAATTAGAGAAGAAGAGGATGGGATAGAGATGAAGTGCATTTCTGTATATACTGATAATTTTGAAGCGTTCTCTGATATTTTTGACCGCGTTGTGGATAGCCCGATGGAAGAGAACGAAGAGCAGGAAGTGGAAGGCATCACAATCAGCCATTCCGGCGATGTGCCTGAGTTCTACCTGGAGCGTATGTCCGCGAAGCCAGAGGTTGTCGTAATGAAAGACAAATCCCGTGGCCTGACCATTCTGCAGCACGGCAAAGTCTTTGAAATCCTGCTTCCCGTGCTGGAAACAGCTTAATTCGGTTGGAGTTTATTAGAGAGGTTGTCCCATAGCCATGCATTGGCTGCCGGGGCAGCCTCTTTTTTTTGTTGAATAGGAAACTTTCTTTAATTGGTTCGTAGAATGACTTTGATGCTGAATTATGATTGAAGGCTCAAGGTATGCTTAAAACCGAATATAATTGGCTGGTACAGCGGCTTATGACCAAATGTATGTGAAAACCCAGTACTTCTTAAAAAATTTAATACATTGTGCAGGAGCGGGGGGAGCGGTCCGAATGTATGTGAAAAACAGCATACAATTGCTGATGTGCGGGCGTGTGGGCCGAATGTATGTGGAAAATAACATATATTGTGCAACTACGGGGGTGAGCGGAGCAAATGTATGTGAAAAACAGTATACATTGTGCAACTACGGGGTGGACGGAGCAAATGTATGTGAAAAACAGCATACATTGTGTTCGCGCGAAGTAAATCTTATTCATCCGTTAGGATGATGTTGTTCCGAACCCATTGAAGTAGGATTTGCGGGCAGGATTAGAATGCCATTTGCGAAATCTTGTTTTTCGTGAAGGTTTATAGCTGATTTTGTAAATGTGGACATTTGATTTGTGACGATCTGATGATAAAATATAATTGTTCTATTCTTGCAGTGAGATAAATCATACAAATGTAATAATAATGAAAGAAGCTATAGATCGCAGCGGAGGCGGGGATGTTGTGGGAGCAGAACGGGAAAGAGTGAAGCAGGTTACAGCGGGGTCATCAGCGCTTAGGCTGCTTGAGGAGCGGCTGAGGCAATGGGGAGAACAGAAGAGTGCGCAGATCGTAGCGGATCTAAAGGTCAAAGAGCAGGCGGATGAGCTGACACTCGCATTCTGCGGACATTTCTCGGCGGGGAAGTCGAGCATGATTAACAAGCTCTGCGGTAAGGCCGTGCTGCCTTCGGGTCCGGTTCCAACCAGCGCCAATATTGTATCGATCCGCAGCGGAGCGCCGCAGGTGCTGCTTCATCCGGTGGACGGAAGCACCGGAGGGAATCCCGGGGTAATCCAGACTACGCCTGACCGGCTTCAGGATTACTGCCGCCAGGGGACTGAATATTCAGCGATAGAGGTGTGGGAGGATGTCCCGGTGCTTGGGAATCACGGGGTGCTGATGGATACTCCCGGCGTAGATTCGACAGATGAGGGGCATCAGGCGGCGACCCGCTCGGCGCTGCATCTGGCGGATGCCGTGTTCTACGTGATGGATTACAATCATGTGCAGTCGGAGAATAATCTGGCGTTTGCCAAAAGCCTTAGCGACTGGGGCAAGCCGCTGTACCTGATCATTAATCAGATCGACAAGCACAGGGAGCAGGAAATTCCGCTGGTGGAATACCGGCAGCAAGTAGAAAGCGCTTTCCGGGAATGGGGGATTCATTCTGCGGGACTGTTGTTCACTTCGCTTAAGGTGGAGGAGCATCCGCTGAATCAGTGGAAAGATCTGCTGGCGGTGATCTCCGGTCTGCTGGAGCAGCGGCAGGAGCTGCTGGAGTACAGCTTGTCCCGCTCCATGCATCATACTTCGGATGCTGTTCTGGTGGATTATCGTGAGCAGCAGGAGGAGGAGCGGGCGGCGCTGCTGGAAGAGACAGGCGGTTCAGCGGCGGAAGCTGTGGAAGCAGAGATCCGGGCAACGATGCAGGAGGAAGCATCGCTGGAGGAGCTGCCTGAAGAGGCGCGGCTTGAGCTGCGCAGCAGGCTGGACGCCTTGCTCGGCAACACGAATCTGATGCCGGCTGATCTGCGGGACGCGGCGGGCGCATACATCGAGAGCCTCCAGCCAGGCTTCCGGCGCGGCCTGTTCTTCACCGCTGCGAAGCGGGAGAAGGAGCAGGGAGCGCGGCTGCTGCACTGGCACAGCCTTCAGCAGAGAGAGATCACTGCCCAGCTGGAGTGGCACACTCTCCAGCTCGTGCGCGAATGGGCGGAAGGCCTGGAGCTGTGGCAGGAGGAGGCGGAGCCTCTGCTGAAGCAGGCCTTCCCGGCGGTGAGCCAGCAGTGGCTGGCGGATCAGGTGAAGCCGGGAACCGGGGCTTCGGGCGAGGCGCTGCTTAATTTCTGCCGCACGCTTGCGGCAGAGGTTAAGGCGCAGTTCCGCCGCGCGGTCCTGGCCTTCGGCGAGCCGCTGCTGGCTGCGCTGCCGCCGCTTGTGGAGGAGCGGCGCGCGGAGCTTGCGCGCCGCGAAGCTACCCTGCGGCGGCAGGCTGCGGCCCACGCCGCGCTGGCCGCCCTGGACCGCGCGGCTGCCGCCCGCGCGGACGCCCTTGCGGCGCTGCTGCCGCCGCGCCGCCCCTCACCCCCGGCGCGCTGCCGGGGGTGCCGCCCCGACGGCTGGCGCGCTCAGCGCCGCCAGCCCGGAACCGCCGCCGCGCGTGGCAGCGGCGGCAAGCCCTAACGCCGCCCCGGCCTGGGCGGCGGGTACGGCAACGCCGGCGGGCGGGCGCCGCCGGCTGACGCAGGCCGCTGCGGCGCTGCACGCGGCGGCCGGGGTGCTGCGGAGCGAGCCGGCCATGGCCTCGGCTGCGCGCAGCCTGGCGGCGCGGGCAGAGGATCTCGCCGGCGGCCGCTTCACGATGGCGCTGTTCGGAGCGTTCAGCGCCGGCAAATCCTCCTTCGCCAACGCCCTGCTGGGCGAAGAGGTGCTGCCCGTGTCGCCGCATCCGGCAACGGCTGCCGTCGGGCGGATTCTGGCGCCGGAGGGCGGCTTCGCCCACGGGACGGCGGCCATCACCATGAAGCGGGCGGAGGAGGTCTGGGAGGACATCCTCCATTCCTTCAGCGTGCTGCAACTGCCGACGCCGCAGCACGACTCGTGGACCGCAGCCGTGACCCGGCTGCATACCGGCGGGCTCCATCCGTCCGCGCTGCCGCATGCCGGCTTCCTGCGGGCAGCTGCCGCCGGATGGGAGGAGTCCCGTCCGCTGCTCGGAACAGAGCGGACGGTCAGTCTGGCGGAATACCGCAGCCTGGTCGCAGACGAGAAGCGCGCCTGCTTCGTGCAGAGCACGGATCTGTATTATGACAGTCCGCTGACACGGAGCGGTATTGTACTAGTGGACACGCCGGGTGCGGATTCCTTACATGCCCGGCACACTGGTGTAACTTTCGGCTACATGAAGAACGCCGATGCCATCTGCTTCGTGACTTATTATAACCACGCCTTTTCCAAGGCTGACCGCAGCCTGCTTGCCCAGCTGGGTAGAATCAAAGACAGCTTCGCGCTCGACAAGATGTTCTTCATCATCAACGCCGCAGACCTCGCAGCGGACGAGGCGGAGCTTGAAGAGGTGAAGCAGCATGTGGCGCAAAATCTGCGGGCCGGAGGCTTGACCTCGCCGCGGATCTACAGCGTGTCCAGCCTGCTTGCGCTGGAGGGTAAGTCAAGCGGAGCGGCGGAAGCCTACGAGGCCTCGGGATTCGGCAGCTTTGAAGCCGCACTCTCCGCGTTCGCCGGTGATGAACTGCCGGGACTGTCTCTGGCAGCAGCCAGGGACAGCCTAAGCTCGGTGCGTGGGCGCGCGGAAGAATGGCAACGCCTTGCGCTGATGGAGGCAGACCAGCAGGAGGAAGGAATGAAGCGGTTCCGGCAGCGCCGGGAAGCGGCGAATCTGCGGCTGGCCGCACTTGCTAAGGAAGACCGGCCGCTCCGGGACCTGCGCCGTGAAGGTGCGGAGCTGCTCTATCATGTCCGGCAGCGGATTGCCTTTTCCTTCGGGCGTTCCTTCCAGGAGTCCTTCCATCCCTCCATTCTCCGGGAAGACGGAGGGAACCTGAAGGACATCTTCATCGCCTGCGGGCGGGAGCTGGAGCGCAGTATTCTGCGTGAACTGGAGCAGGAGCTGTGGGCAACGACCCTGCGGCTGGAGTCGGCAGGGCGCAGATTTGTGACCCAGGCGGCTACAGCGGCTGCAGCAGAGCTGTCAATACCGGATCAGGAGCTTCAGCTGCTGGATAATCCGGATGAGCGCTGGCCGGCACCCGCGAAGCTGGACTGCGTACTGGCTCCGCTGGACTGGGCCGGACTGTGGAGCCGCTTCAAATCTCCGCGCCACTTCTTTGAGGGGCCGGGCCGGGCAGAGATCCGCGCGGCTGCCGAGCCGTGGTTCAAAGAAGCGGTGGCTGCGGCGGCGCAAGGACAGGAGGACTCTCTGTTGACATTCTATACCGATGCAGCAGCAGCCGCCTTATCCCAGGCTGCAGATCAGCTGCGTGAAGGCCTGTCCGAACAGGAGGCAGCCATGTCGGCGCTGCTGAAAGGGGGTGATGGTGCGCAGCATTGGGGCCGGATCGCCGAAGAATTACGGCTTCAGGAGCAGGCTTTCGTCGTTGTATAAGAAACTATAGTTTCCTCCTGTTGTGGCCAAGGTGTGCGTAAATTTGTGGTTGGGAGTTTTTGAATGATGCGTAGAGTGACTTTGTGGCTGAATGTGGCTGAAGACTCGCCGTGAGGAGCAGCAGTGTATCTGACTTCACCTAAAGGCGGAATGTATGTGAAAAACAGCATACATTGTGCTCGTACGCAGGCGCGTGGCCCGAATGTATGTGAAAAACAGCATACATTGTGCTCTTAAGCAGACGCGTGGCCCAAATGTATGTGAAAAACAGCATACATTGTGCTCTCAAGCAGGCGCGTGGCTCAAATGTATGTGAAAAACAGCATACATTGTGCTCGCACGCAGGCGCGTGGCCCGAATGTATGTGAAAAACAGCATACATTTTGCCGGAGCGCAGGTAATCCCATTCATCCGTTAGGATGAATTTGTTCCATGCACTTGATAACATATCCTTGTATTTCTCAATGAAATGGTGCTGCCCCCTAAAAGGGACAGTAAAACCGTTTTCACAAGTCTGTTGAACAGCCATCTGTGAAGTTTGTAGGAAAATGTCGAAGAATGCTTGCAATCTGGTGGATGATGGATGAAAATAAAGAAGACTGAAAATTTACAATCAAACTGCGACATTTTACAGAAACAGAGAAGTCAGCAGACAAATTTGCGAAAAGAGGTTGGAGTCGACAATGTGGGGAGCTCCTTTATCAGCCCGGAGTAAAAAGCTGCTGCTGCTCGGCAGCGGTGAACTGGGTAAGGAAGTCATTATCGAAGCTCAGCGCCTTGGCGTAGAGACCGTAGCTGTGGATCGTTATGAAGCGGCACCCGCGATGGGCGTCGCCCACCGCTCTTATGTACTGGACATGCTGGATGCAGAGGTACTGAAGCAGCTTATCCGTGCAGAGAAGCCCGATTTGATTGTACCGGAGATTGAAGCCATTGCTACCGGAGCGCTGGTGGAGCTGGAGGAAGAAGGATTCCTGGTTGTTCCTACTGCCCGTGCTGCACGGCTGACCATGGACCGCGAAGGCATCCGCCGTCTGGCGGCAGAAGAGCTGGGCCTACCTACAGCAGCCTACCGGTTTGCTGACAGTCTGGACGAACTACGCCAGGCAGTGTCGGAGCTGGGAACGCCCTGTGTCATTAAGCCGATCATGAGCTCTTCCGGCAAAGGCCAGAGCGTGTGCAGAACACCTGAGGATGCGGAAGGCTGCTGGAATACGGCGCTCGAAGGCGCTCGTGCGAAGGGAACACGCGTCATCGTAGAGGCTTTTGTTACGTTTGAGAGCGAGATCACACTGCTTACCGTCCGCTCGGTTAGCGGAACCGTATTCTGTCCGCCGATCGGCCACATTCAGCAGGATGGCGATTATGTAGAGTCCTGGCAACCGCATCAGATGAGCGGGGCGCAGCTGGAAGAGGCTGAGGCCATCGCCCGGAAGGTTACCGATCAGCTTGGCGGTTATGGAATTTTTGGAGTAGAATTATTCCTCACCGCGGATGGGGTTCTGTTCAGTGAAGTGTCCCCCCGGCCGCATGACACAGGTATGGTTACAATGATTACGCAGGATTTGTCGGAATTTGCTCTGCATGTCAGAGCCATTCTTGGATTTCCGCTGGAAGCGGTACGTTTGTTGACACCGGGAGCTTCGGCCACCCTGAAGACTGATGGAGCCGGACAAGCTTTTGTGGTGACCGGGATTGAAGAGGCGCTGGCCCTTCCCCGCACGCAGGTCCGGATATTTGGCAAGCCGGAGATCCGCCCGGGACGGCGGATGGCAGTAACACTCAGTTCAGCGGAAGATATTGAAATCGCGCGGATGACGGCCAAGCAGGCTGCGTCTAAGCTACAAGTGGAGGTATACAAGGATGAACAGTAGTACTCAGGAGCAGGTACTGCAAATTCGCAAATGCGGCATGAATGATCTGGAGAGAGTGACAGCCCTTTTGCGTGAATTCGGCTATCCGACAACGCTTAGCGTGATGAAAGAGAGAATGGAAGGCATGGAGCATGATCCGTTCCACTGCACACTCGTCGCAGAGCTCAATAACGAAGTTGTGGGAATGATCGGTTTACGGCAGGTGAAGTCCTACTACAAGCATGCCGATTGTATTACGGAGATTACCGCGCTGATCGTAGCAGAGGAGCTTAGAGGACAAGGCCTTGGCAAAAGACTCGTAGCTGCAGCGGAAGAATGGGCACGCCATCAGGGCTGCTGCCAGCTGTTCCTGCGGAGCGGCAACCGCGTTGAACGTGCACCTGCACATGCGTTTTACCGCCATATCGGTTTTGAAAAGACAACAGGCTACCGCTTCAACAAAGCCCTGCTATAATCCTATACGTGTAACCGAACATCCCCATCCCGGCGTAATCGGGATGGTTTTTTTTGGAGATAGCGCGCCAACCCCGCCGCAGCTTGTCGGAAATGCTCCCCGCTCCGCCTTCTCCCCGAGGCTACCCCCGGAATTTAGTGGAAAAAGAGCATCTATTTCGCCCGAAATTCCCGTGTCCAAACTAGCAGTTGGAAAAAGTACATCTAATCGTCCATAATCCCCGCATTATGAGTAAATACGCAGAAATAAATGTAAATTATCCACTTAAAATAGACTAAATGGTTAAAATAATCAAATTAAGTATACAAAATCCACTTATTGTTTATATAAATTAGCACTTAAAGAAGCGGAGGGGAAATTAGGAACTGGAGGAGCGATAGCGTCCGCCTGAAAGCTTTACGAAGGAAAGCTCGCATCGTAAGAAAAGCTGCGTTTGGATTTCTACCGCGAGTAGCGGTTAAAATCAAGAAATCCAAACTGGGCAGCGGCGGGAGGGCCAAATGTTCACCGCAGCGACGACTAAGCTTTGAGTTCTAATCTTGAGTGTCCCTAATCTTAAATGCCTCTAACCTATGTACATAATTTCCGCTTGCGTTATATCAGGCCACGCTATATAGTAAATTGCTCCTATTCACTACAGTTGTCACAATAACAGTCACTGTAGCTGTCACAAAATCAGTCACTATCTCTGTCACTATAGTGCCCCCCACGTGATCCGCAGCCCTGTCTATATAACCATAGATCGGGCCATTTGAATCAGCTATTATAGTTCTGTGAACCTCCATATTCTATGCCGAAGAGGGATGAAGCATGTACAAATTAATACTCGCCGAAGACGAGGAAGATGTAAGAGAAGGCATTATCGCCCAGATTGACTGGGAGCAGTACGGCTTCGAGGTCGTTGAGCAGGCTGAGAACGGGCGGGAGGCGGCGGATGCGATCGACCGGCTGCTGCCGGATGTGGTCGTTACTGATATTCAGATGCCCTTCATGAATGGCCTGCAGCTTGCAGAATGGATACGCAGCCGCCATCCGAATACGAAGATTATCATTCTGACCGGCTATGATGAATTCGAATACGCCCAGAAGGCGATTAAGCTGCAGATTGATGAATATATCCTGAAGCCCTTCTCGTCCCAGGAGCTGATTGATGTTCTGCTGAAGGTTCGCGCCACGATCGAGACCGAGATCGCCGAGAAGGAAAATGTGTTCGTGCTGAGCGAGCATTACCGCAAGAGCCTGCCCGTTCTGCGCGAGCAGTTCCTCTCTACCCTCGTGTCCCGCCGCCTGCGCTCCGCAGAGATCGCCGAGAAAAGCACAGAGTACGGCATCCCCCTCACCGGAGAATGCTTCCAGTCCTCCGTGATCAGCATCGATTATATCCGCCCGGACCATTCTTCCGCCGTTCAAGCTCAGCGGCCCGTGTCCCTGCGGGATACCGGCGACCGTAATCTCCAGCTCTATGCTGTGCTGAACATCGCGGAGGAGATCTGCCAGAAGCATGGCTTCGGCAAGGTATTTATCCACCGGGATGATGTTGTGCTGCTCTCGGTCAGCCAGAGCCCGGAGGAGAGTGACATTACCGCCAGAACCTTCGCCATTCTCGAAGAGATCTGCCAGAATGTGCAGCGCTTCCTGAAGTTTACCGTAACCGCCGGGGCCGGAACCGTCTGCAAGACACCGTCCATGCTGTTCCATTCCTTCGGGGATGCGCTGCAAGCGCTTGATTACCGGCTGATCCTCGGCAACAACCGGGTCATCTGGATTGAGGATGTGGAATCGCGGTCCAGCCGGATGCTGGACTATGATGAGCTGACCCAGCAGTCGCTGATCCGTACGATCAAGCTGGGCACCGTCCAGGAGCTGCGCGAGGTCGTGGACGAGCTGTTCCGGGGACTGGATACGGAGCAGGTCTCGGCGCAGGATTATCAGATCTTCCTGCTGGAGATCATCACCTCCATTCTGCGGGTGGCGAAGGAATCCGGGAGCGGAACGAATGATTTTATCGGACCCGGCCTGACCTCGCTTAGCGATATGAACAAATTCAACAACCTGGAAGAAGCCCGGCAGTGGATTATTACCGTATGCAGCCGGCTGATGGATTCCATCGCTTCGGAGCGCCAGTCGAGCTACAAGCAGCTCATTGACCAGGCTAAGGAATATATCCGCAGCCACTATGAAGAATCCGATATATCCATCGGCAGGGTATGCCAGCATCTGCATATCAGCACAGGCTATTTCAGCAGCATTTTCAAAAAAGAAATGAAGATGACCTTCGTCAGCTATCTGCTGCAGATCCGGCTGGAGGCCGCCAAGGAGCTGCTGCGTTCCACCGAGCTGAAGGCGTTCGAGATCGCCGAGCGGATCGGTTTTGCCGACCCGAACTATTTCAGCTTCTGCTTCCGCAAGAAATACGGACAATCCCCCAAAGAGTATAAGAACAGCGCGCGGGGAGAATAGCCATGAACAAGCCGAGGGGTTATTTTTTCCCGCTGCGGCCGGGGTCCCGCAAGAGCGGCAGGCTGCGCCTGTCCTCGAAGCTGCGGAGTATCCAGCTGATCATCATGCTGACGTTCATGGCGGTGACTGCGGCAGTGGCCGTGATTGTAAGTGTGATGCTGTACGGCAAGTTCGCCAACACGGCGGAGGAGAATGCCAATCTCAACATGCAGCAGATCATCGAGCAGGTGAACTATAACCTGGAGCTGTATGTGAAGGGGATGGGCAGTATTTTTGCTACCGCCGAGAAGCAGATTACCTCTACGCCCTCCATCGATTCCCCGCTGCTCTATGAACGGATGGATACACTGATGAGCAGCCGCGAGGATCTGGTGTCTGTGGCTGTTTTTACCCCGCAGGGGCAGTATGTGGTAGGGACGCCGGGGCAGACGATGCGTATGAACACGGGGCTGGAGAGCCAGAGCTGGTTCACCACAGCCAAGCGTACCTCGGAGATCTCCTATTCCGCACCGCATATTCAGAATTTGTTCAAGGGCAGGTATACGTGGGTGGTCTCCATCTCCAAGCTGATTCAATACAGGGAGAACGGGGAGCTGAGAACCGGTGTGCTGCTGCTGGACTTCAACTTCAGAACGATTGACGAACTTAGTAAGCAGGTTAAGCTGGGCAAAAGAGGCTATGCCTACATCCTTGACCCGCTCGGCAATATCGTCTACCACCCGCAGCAGCAGCTCATCTACGCCGGGCTGAAGTATGAGAATGTGGAGCCGGTGCTGGAATACGCCTACCGCAGCTATCTGGACGAATCGACCGGGGAGAAGCGCTTTATTACCGTACGCACGCTGGCGCAGACCGGCTGGAAGATTGTCGGGGTCGCCTATTACGATGAGATTGTCACCACCAAGCGGGATCTGAATCAGTTCCTGGCGTGGTTTCTTGGTGTTGTTCTGGTCTGCGTGATTGCGGTGTCGGTCTTCCTGTCCTGGCTGATTGCCAGCCCGATCCGCAAGCTGGAGCGTACCGTGAAGCAGGTGGCGGAAGGGGATCTGAATACGCCGATTAACGTTAGCGGAGCCTATGAGGTAGAGCAGCTGTCGAGACGCTTTAACATGATGCTCCAACGTATCCGTCAGCTGATGGAGCAGATCATTTATGAGCAGGAGACGAAGCGCAAGGGTGAGCTTGAGGTGCTGCAATCGCAGATCAACCCGCATTTTCTGTACAATACGCTGAATTCGGTCATCCGGCTGGCAGAACGCGGCAAAACGGATGAAGTCGTCACCATGATCCAGTCGCTCTCCAGATTCTTCCGCATCAGCCTCAGCAAAGGCAAGAATATTATCACCATCCAGGAAGAGCTGGACCATATCCGCCATTACCTGGTGATTCAGAGCTTCCGCTTCAGGAATAAATTCCGTTATGAGATTACGGCGCAGGAAGAGGTCCTAGAGTGCCAGACGATTAAGCTGATTCTGCAGCCTATCGTGGAGAATGCGCTCTATCACGGGATCGAAATGATGCCGGACGAGGGGCTGATCTCGATCACCGCCGGGCTTCAGGACGGGCTAATTATCATCAGGGTCAGCGACAACGGCCTCGGGATGTCCAAGGAGACGGTGAACGGCATTCTAAGCGGAAGCGTCAAAAGCACCAGCGGATCAGGGGTCGGTGTCCGGAATGTGCACGAACGGATCGGCCTGTATTACGGGCGGGAGTACGGGCTTGCTTTTCAGAGTGAGCTGGAAGAGGGGACGGTTGTTACGATTGTGTTCCCGGCCCGCCCGGCGGGAGAGGCTATGGATGAGCAGAAGGAGGAGACGAACCTGTGAAAAGCCTGCGTGTATGGCTCACCGTGCTGCTGTGCGGAGTGCTGTGGATCTCTGTGTCCTCTTGTTTCAATGCCTCGCCAGCCTATATCAGCACCAGCAAGACGCGGAATATCCACCTGATTGTCAAGATGAACAAAGGGGATTACTGGAACACCCTGAAGCTCGGAGCAGAGGCTGCGGCGAAGGAATTCAATGTCAATCTGACGTTCAAGGCGCCGGATTCGGAGAGTGATATTGAGGAGCAGGTCGTCATGGTGGAGGATTCCATCCAGGAGAAAGCGGATGTGATTATACTCGCGGCCAGCAGCTATATGGGACTGGCGCAGGTCGTGGACCAGGCGGCGTATTCCAGAATTCCGGTGATCTCCGTCGATGCGGAGGTTGGCTCGGCCAAGGTTCGGACTTACGTGGGGGCGAACGGCTACGAAGCCGGACAGAAGTCCGCCGAGCGGCTGATTCAGCTGCTCCAGGGCTATGGCGAGATCGGGATTATTAACTTCACCAATTCGTCGCTTACCCCGGACTCCGGCAAGACTGGCAGCATCGACTATGGTGCGCGGGATGCAGATGAGCGGGAAAAGGGTTTTTTGAATTATGCCGCCCGCTTTCCTAACGTTAAGGTCGTACAGATCGCCTACACCTCCTCCAGCACCTCCGACGCCGAAAATCTGACCCGGGAGATGCTGAACAAGTATCCCAATCTGCGCGGTATTGCCACCCTGAATGAAATTGCTTCACAAGGCGCGGCCAGGGTGATTCAGGGTCTTAAGAGGGATAGTGTGAAAATGATTGCTTTTGACAGCTCGCCCTCCATGATGGAGTCGCTTCAGGATGGCACGGTGCAGGCGACCGTCATTCAAAATCCGTTCAGCAACGGGTATCTGGCGGTAAAATATGCCGTGGAGGCGCTCGAAGGCATGGATATTCCCGAACGTGTGGACACCGGCACCAAGCTCATCGATCTGGAAAATATGCTGTGGCCTGAGAATCAGAAGCTGCTGTTCCCGTTTGTCCGGTAGCAGAAATTTAAGATCTATATAGATTGAACAAAAACTTAAGTTAAAGGAAAAGTGGCGGAGGGGAATTTTGGAACTGGAGGAGCGGTAGCGACCGCCTTTGTCTGCGGATTTCAACCGTTAAAAACGGGATAAATCAAGAAATCTGGAGACAACAGCGGCCGGAAGTCCAAAACTTCTCTGGAGTCACGGTTAATCCCAAAAACCATTAGTTCAATGGATATTGATAGTAGAATTTTCATGGAAATGAGTAGGATTTTATATTCGCAACCGTTTTCACGTAGGGCATAATAAGGATGTACCCGGGACACACCGGGATCATCCCAAATAAAGAAATATCCTCAGGAGGTCAATTAGACATGAAAAAAATCACTTCCGTTCTACTTGCAAGTGCATTGCTGGGTGCTGCTCTCGCAGGCTGCGGCGGCAACAATAACAAGGCGGCTGACGCTGCTAACACAGGAACTGCGCCTAACACGGCGAATTCGGGCTCGGCTGAGACTCCGAAGGTCGGCGTAGCGATCTACAAATTCGACGACACGTTCATGACGGGTGTCCGCAACGCCATCGATGCTGCTGCCAAGGGCATTGCCACTGTTGATATCGTAGACAGTCAGAATTCCCAGCCTACACAGAACGATAAGGTGGATCTGTTCATCACCAAGAAATATAACGGCATGCTGATCAACCCGGTAGACCGCACCGCTGCGGGCGTCATCATTGACAAAGCCAAGACAGCGAACATTCCGGTGGTCTTCTTGAACCGTGAGCCGCTGCCGGAAGATATGAAGAAATGGGATAAGGTCTACTATGTAGGAGCGAAGGCTGAAGAGTCCGGCACCATGTCCGGCCAGCTGATCGTGGACTACTGGAAAGCGCACCCTGAAGCGGACAAGAACGGCGACGGCGTGCTGCAGTATGTCATGCTGAAGGGCGAACCGGGACATCAGGATGCAGAACTTCGCACCACATATTCCATCCAGGCAATCGAAGATGCAGGCATCAAGGTAGAGAAGCTGGCCGAAGATACCGCTATGTGGGATCGTGTAAAAGGCCAGGAGAAAATGGCCGCCTTCCTCGGCTCCCACGGCGACAAGATTGAAGCCGTACTGGCCAACAACGATGACATGGCACTCGGCGCGATCGAAGCTCTGAAGGCTCAAGGCTACTTCAGCGGCGACAAATACATGCCGGTTGTAGGCGTGGATGCAACAGCTCCTGCGGTTCAGGCTTTGCAGGATGGAACGATGCTCGGTACCGTACTGAACGATGCCAACAACCAAGGTAAAGCAGCGATCACCCTGGCCGCTCTGCTGGCCAAAGGCGAAACGCCAACCAAAGAGAACGTAGGCTTCGACATCACAGACAACCAGTTTGTATGGATCTCCTACAAAAAGATTACCAAAGACAACGTAGCAGACGCGCAATAATCCGTTAACAGGTGTAAGGCTACAGATACAGATACGTATCATAGATACCAGTCCCGGAGGACGCTGCAATGCGCTCTCCGGAATTCCTTACGGGTAGGGAGCAGGATGGAACCGCTGTGCCTCTCATGGAAAAAGACAAAAAGCGTAGGGGGCGTAACAACATGGCAAATACGGAATTTTTGCTGGAAATGAACGGCATTACCAAAGAATTTCCCGGCGTGAAGGCGCTGGATGGAGTCAGCATTAAGGTTCGTCCGGGCTCGGTTCATGCACTTATGGGCGAGAACGGGGCAGGCAAGTCCACACTGATGAAATGTCTCTTTGGAATCTATTCACCGGATGCCGGTGAGATCTTCCTGGATGGCCAGAAGGCCTCCATCACGAGTTCGAGCGAAGCATTGAAGCACGGCATCTCGATGATCCATCAGGAGCTGCACCCTGTACCTTTCCGCAGCGTGATGGAGAACATCTGGCTGGGACGTTTTCCAACCAAGGGCATCGGGCCGCTTCAGTTCATTGACCACAAAAAAATGTTCACCGACACCGAAAGCTTATTCAAAGATCTGGATATCGACCTGAATCCCGAAACACTGGTGGGCAAGCTGTCTGTATCCAAGATCCAATCCATCGAAATTGCGAAGGCGGTCTCTTTTCACTCCCGCGTGATTGTCATGGATGAGCCAACCTCGTCCTTAACCAGCGTGGAAGTGGAGCATCTGTTCCGGATCATCCGGGACCTGCAAAAAAGAGGCGTAGCTATTATCTATATATCTCACAAAATGGAAGAAATCCTGGAGATTTCCGATGAAGTGACGATTATGCGTGATGGTAAAAAGATCGGCACCTGGCCCTCGGCCGACCTGACCACGGACCTGATTATCTCCAAGATGGTCGGGCGTGATCTGACGAACCGTTTCCCGGAGCGTACTAATGTTCCAGGCAAGGTGTTCATGAAGGTAGAAGGTCTGACCTCACCCGAGCCCAGATCCTTCAAGGATGTGTCTTTCGAATTGAGACGCGGGGAGATTCTGGGTGTCGGCGGTCTGGTCGGCGCACAGCGAACCGAGGTTATAGAAGCGCTGTTTGGACTGCGTGCAGTAAAATCCGGCTCCATCTCGATTGACGGCAAGAAGGTGAAGATTAACTCTCCGCAGGATGCCAAAAAACACGGCCTGGCCCTGCTGACCGAGGAGCGACGCGTGACGGGGATTTTCCCGGTGCTGTCTGTGCATGAGAACGGCGCCATTGCGAACCTTGACCGCTACAAGACGCCTTATCTGCTGCTGAACGGCCGCAAGAAGAAGGTTGAAGTCGATAAAATGATTGAAAAGCTGCGCACCAAAACGCCAACGACCAAGACGCAGATTATGAATCTCTCCGGCGGGAATCAGCAGAAGGTGCTGCTGGCCAGATGGCTGCTCACTGAGCCTGAAGTGCTGCTGCTCGATGAGCCGACACGCGGGATTGACGTCGGTGCGAAGTTCGAGATCTATACGATCATTGCCGATCTGGCGAAGCAGGGGAAGAGTATCATCATGATCTCCTCGGAAATGCCTGAGCTGCTGGGGATGTCTGACCGTGTCATGGTGATGTCCGAAGGACGGCTTACTGGGATATTAGAAGGTGCGCAGGCTACAGAAACCGAAGTAATGCGACTCGCTGCTCAGCATTAATCAGGAGCTGCACTCACAGGACGGCGAAGACCATAGGGCAGATGCAAGGCTGAAGAAGCTCAGCAACGAATGCTTAAACTTCGCGTAACAATTAAGGAGGAACACAATTATGACTATTAAAAGAGCGCAGTCCTTCGTGACTCAAAACGCAATCTACATCGTACTGATCCTGCTGATTATGGGGATCATCATATACGAGCCAAGCTTCATGTCGATCAACACCTTGCGGGATGTACTGATCCAGTCCTCCACACGCGTTATTATTGCACTCGGGGTAGCCTTTATCCTGATCACCGCCGGGACCGACTTGTCGGCAGGCCGGGTGGTCGGCTTCACTGCTGTCATCTCAGCTTCCATGCTGCAGATTCCCGACTACTCCCGCCGCTTCTTCCCCGATCTGCCACAGGTGCAGGTCTGGCTGCCGATTCTGATCGCCATTGTGGCCGGTCTGCTCTGCGGGCTCGTCAACGGGATTATCGTCTCCAAGCTGAACGTTCCGCCGTTTATCGCCACTCTGGGCACGATGCTGATCGTATACGGTCTGAACTCCCTGTACTTCGATATGGACCCTAACCAGTCCCAGCCGATCGGCGGTCTGCGTCCTGACTTCACCAACATCGGCTCCGGCTTCATCGGCAGCGGCCAATATTCCATCCCGTACATCGTACTTATAGCCCTCGGAGTTGCAGCCATAGTCTGGGTGCTGTTCAACAAAACCAAGCTGGGTAAGAACATGTACGCCATCGGCGGCAACATGCAGGCAGCCAAGGTATCCGGGATCAACGTCTCCAAGAACCTGATCTACATCTACGCCATAGCTGGTGCCCTGTACGGTCTGGCCGGTGTGCTTGAAGCTGCAAGAACAGGCGGCGCTACCAACAACTACGGGAACATGTACGAGCTTGACGCCATCGCAGCCTGCGTCGTCGGCGGCGTATCCACCACCGGCGGAATTGGTACCGTACCAGGCGTCCTGGTCGGCGTTATCATCTTCACCCTGATCAACTACGGCCTGACCTTCATCGGCATCAGCCCTTACTACCAGCTGATCATCAAAGGCCTGATCATCATCGCTGCGGTATCGTTTGATATGCGGAAATATTCGTCGAAAAAATAGCTTGGGGTTCGGTGATTAGTCGTATCTGCGGGGAGTTTGGACTTCCGGCCGCTGTCGCTCCTAAGTTATTGAATTCAAGTGTTCATATAATTTGAACTGAACTGAGCATCTTGGGTGGAAGGTATGATCGTGACTGCGGTGAGTTTTGGACTTCCGGCCGCTGTTGTCTCCAGATTTCTTGATTTAAACCGCTAATCGCGGTAGAAATCCGGAGACAAAGGCGGACGCTCCCGCTCCTCCAGTTCCAAAATCCCCTCCGCCATTTTCCTTCTACCCGGGGAACAGTTCACAGATCAAATTCCATTACGATTGAATTCAAGAACTCATCGGGTGCTTATGCACCTCTCCAATCTCACATCCCCTCCGGTACTCCTATCACCTCACCAAGGGTGGGAAGGCAGGCAAAAAGCGTTTGCGGTATCTCGCAAACGCTTTTTGGCTTGCCCGGATTTGTCGCAGCGTTGCTCCAAATCATTAGAATACACGTGTTGCAGGATTTGGGGCTTCCGGATGCTACCCCTCCTTCGTTTCCCAATTCCCTTCCGCTCCTGATATCACATGATCGTGAAATGTTGCAATAATTGCAATTCCGGCTGGCTGAAACAGGGGAACTGAGGATAGTTGCTGCACGAAATACAACATTTCCTCTTCTAATTGGCTTGCGGGCGGGCAAATACTGCCTTTCATACAACAATGTTAGTTTAAAGTCGATGTACGTAGCCGAATGTTGCATTTTGGGCAGGATTTCGCAGCTAATAGTGACTAATTAATAGTTTTATTCTGTTCCAGAGGCGCAGATAGCAGGGAGTGGGCGGCAGGAGCGAGAGGTGGCAAGTGGCAAGTAGTTAGCAATCAGGTAGCAGGCAGTGGGAGACAAGCAGTTAGCAATCAAACAGCAGGCAGCGGGAGGCAAGTAGTTAGCATTCAGGTAGCAGGCAGTGGAAGACAAGCAGTTAGCAATCAAACAGCAGGCAGCGGGAGGCAAGTAGTTAGTAATCAGGTAGCAGGCAGTGGGAGACAAGCAGTTAGCAATCAAACAGCAGGCAGTGGGAGGCAAGTAGTTTAGCATTCAGATAGCAGACAGTAGGGGGAAGGAGTTAACAATCAGCCAGCGGACAGCGAGTGGCAAGAGGTTAGCAGTCAGACAGCGGTTAGGTTCGACACTGATGCAAACTAACTTATTTATCCAGTCCGCTGAATAGAGTTTTAGGCCTCTATCCTTTATAGATTTTTTTAACCTTTGCCCGCCCGGCAGAAGGATTATTCTCATCTTTCAAGGGCAGGCGAAGCAGCCCTTGTATCCCCGGTACACACCCTCCGAAAGGGTGTGTTTGTGTTTTTACCCACAGAAAGGCAGCAGTAACGGAGGGGATTTTGGAACTGGAGGAGCGGCAGCGTCCGCCTTTGTCTCCCGATTTCTACCGCGATTCGCGGTTTAAATCAGGAAATCGGGAGACAACAGCGGCCGGAAGTCCAAAACTCACCGCAGTTACGACATCGCCTTTCTGTTTTAATTAACGCTTTATTTATCGCTTTATTATCGCCCAGGCACATACACACCCTTTCCCCCTCACTCTCATAGTCTATAGGCAAAAGCCTTTGTAAAGGAGAACGACAACATGCTGAGGATTAAGCTGAACGAGCTGGGAAAAGGGAACGACAACGGTTTGATTCAGACGGAGGTATGGCGGTGGGACGGTATCGGCTGGAATGAGTGTATTCCGCAGCAGGAGGAGGATTTCATCCGGGCGGAAGAGGAGCTGTTCGTGACCATCCCGGCAGAGGCGGGCTTATACCGTGTAGATTACTCCAAAAAGCCCCTGGAGGCGCTCATTGTGCTCCCGGATGACGGCGGAGGCCTGCGGGCAGCGCTGCTGCATCCGGCTCCTTTTAAACTCAAGGACGGGACGCTGTGGGGATATATCAACAACGACGGCCGGATTGTGATTGAGCCGAGATATGATTATGCGGAGGAGTTTCAGGAGAATGGCCTGGCGGTGGTGCAGCGGGGGAATGTCAGCGGTCTGATTGACAGCTCCGGGCGGGAACGGGTCAAACCGGTCTATAATTTTATTGGTCCTTTTTCCGAGGGGCGGGCCGTGGTGAAGGATGCGAAGGGCTACACTTTTATTGATGAAAAAGGCAAAGAGGTGACGTCCGCGCGCTATGACTATCTGAATTCGCTGCACGAAGGCCGTGCGCTGTTCTCCAAGCAGAATACTACCGGGGGGAACTCGCTGTATGGCTACCTGGATGCCCAGGGCAAAGAGGTGCTGCCAGCCGTCTATCTGGACGCCGGGGATTTCTCGAACGGGACTGCACTGGTCAAAATAGCCGAAGGGGAATATGCGCTGATTGATCTCCATGGCGTGGTGCTGCATACGTACAAACATCCTTTTGTCGGGTATCCGGGGGATGGGCTGCTGGCCTTTCAGGCGACGGAGAATGGAAAATACGGTTATCTGCACACGGACGGCACGATTGCTATCCAGCCGCAGTATACGGCAGCTCTGCCGTTCTCGGAGGGCCGGGCCGTGATTAACACAGCCGCTGATTATGGCAACGCCTACGGTCTGATCGATAAGCAGGGGAAAATGATCATTCCCGCCGTCTATTATGAGGTGCAGCAGCTGGGAGAGAACCGTGTGGCGCTGGGAACCCCGCTGTATGCGGATCAGCCCTACAGAGGCTCCAGATATGTCATCGCCGATGCGCTGACCGGAAGAATTCTCAGCACCCACCCGCTGCTGGGCGTGAACAATTATCAGCAGGGACTCGCGTCGGTGTATGATGCCAAGGATACGTATTTTATTGACACCAGCGGAAAAAAAGCCGCCCAGCCCCCGGTCATCGCAGGCTCAGGATCACTGTCCTTCAGCGGCAGCCTGATCCGCGCGGATATTGATCTGCGCACCTCCTATTATGACCGTAAAGGCAAGCAGGTCTGGCGGCAAAACGGGGTCATTCCGCTCAGACCGCCATACTCTGTGCTGGAGAAGAAATACAAGCCTAACCGGGATTATCTGGTCTATTATCCGGTCGTGGAAGGGATCGCGGTTGCCGAGGTCTCGAAGGCAGTGAATGACAAGCTGCGCAATCTGTCGCTCCCATACGGGGCGGGGACGGGGGGAGGCACGCAGGATTTCAGCTATACGGGAGATTTCGCCGTATCCTTCTTCCGCAAGAATCTGCTGGTGCTGGAGCTTAGCGGTTATCATTTTCCGTTCGGCGCTGCACACGGCATGCCTACGCGGATCTATGAGCATATCAACCTGCGCACCGGCAAGTTCTACACGCTCAGCGATCTGTTCAAGCCCGGCAGTAAATACGTGCAGAAGCTCAGTGACATTGTCGGCAAGCAGATTGCGAATGATCCGCAGTATTCCTATGTTTTCCCTGATACGTATAAAGGCATTACAGCCGATCAGCCCTTTTATGTGGATGCGGAGGCGCTGTACCTGTATTTTGCACCTTATGAGATTGCTCCGTACGCCGCAGGATTTCCAACCTTCCGCATTCCGTATGCTGAGATTATGGGCCTGATCTCGACCGAAGGGGAGTTCTGGCAGTCTTTTCATTAAATTAAGCGATAGAATCGCCGATATATAGGATAGACACAGCCGTCCTGAAAAGGACGGCAATGCTGTTTTCTTTTGCCGCTGCTGTAGGGTACAAGCCTTTTCTATCTATAAAATGACAGAATTTAGAAGCGCACAGCTGATAGTTTTGTGTTACAATGACCTAGGAACAGATTACAACTTTGTAACATATGTAGACAGACACCCTTGTCCCCATGATACACCACAACGAAGATTAAGGAGATGGCAGAATGAAAAGCAAGACTTTGAGAAGAATGATAGGTGGAAGCGTAGCCGCTGTTATGGCGCTTGGCATTTCTCTTCCATTACAAGCAAACGCAGCAGCAGCCGGTGCCCCTGCGGCAGCCGGATCAGATATGAATTTCGCACAGCTCATGGACTATTTCACACAGAACAATTCAACGAAGACCTTTGTACTGGGTGGCAATACGTACACTGTCACTAAAACCTTTGTATACACAACGCCAGCTGCAGCTGCCCCGGCAGCACAGCCGGTAGCTCCGGCTAAGCCGGTTGCAACAGCAGCACCAGTGGCTACAGCGGCACCGTCAGCAACTGCTAAGCCAGCCCCGGCCCCCGTTGCCACTGCAAAACCTGTGGTAACCCCGGCCCCATCTGCGGTTCCTGCAGTTGGCAATAACGCCTCCAGCTACACGCAGCAAGTAGTCGCACTGGTGAACAAAGAGCGCGCTGCAGCTGGACTAGCCCCTGTCTCCGCACTGGACAGCCTGAACAAAGTGGCTGCGGCGAAGGCTGCGGACATGCGCTCGAACAACTATTTCTCACACACTTCTCCGACCTACGGATCACCTTTCGATATGATGTCGGCGTTCGGCATTACGTATAAGGCGGCTGGTGAGAATATCGCTATGGGCCAGAAGACCCCTCAGGAAGTTATGACCGCGTGGATGAACAGCCCGGGTCATAAGGCTAACATCCTGAGCGCGAATTTCAACTACATCGGTGTTGGCTTCGATAATAACTACTGGGTCCAGGAATTCATCGGTAAATAAAGTTGCGTTAACTCCGCCCTCCGGCATTGCCGGGGGGCGTTTTTATGTTTTTAGGATATTAAAGTAATATTGGTCTTGATACGATTAGCGCAGCGCTATCGTGCCGCAGTCCGCGGTCTTGCACGATCAGCGCAGCGCCATCGTGCCGCCCTTACTGCTTCCACCGTTTAGGTGTGAAGCGGCGGAGGGGATTTTGGAACTGTAGGAGCGAATGCGTCCGCCTTTGTCTCCGAATTTTAACCGTATAACGGTTCATTCAATAAATTTGGAGACAACAGCGGCCGTAAGTCCAAAATCCCCGCAGCCGCGCCCCCACCTAAACCCCCCTACGGTTTGCAAATTGTGCAAAGAAGAATTATGTTTATCTACATAGTTAATAATGTTGTGAATGATGGAAGAGGCAGAAGAGTACGGCAGATGGAGGGATAGCATTGAAGGATTCCAAATGGACCTGGAGGACAGTAAGCCTGGTGTCCATCCTGGCAACTTTACTTTTGATTACAGGATTTGTGTATGCAGTGGGCGATATCCTGAACCCGAAGGGGGAGCAGTTCCTCTCCTCCCTTCCGCAGGAGACGGCTGCACCGACAGCCGCGGCAAATGACGAATACAAGATCCTGGCGCTTGGTGATTCTCTGGCCAAAGGGACCGGAGACAACTCCGGGCAAGGGTTTGTTAGACGGACCGTGGATGCCTTGTCGGCCAATGGAGGAAAGGCAGAGCTGCTGGGCAATATGGGCATTAACGGCTTGACCACAGCTGCTTTGCAGAGCAAGCTTCAGGAGGAAGGGGTGCAGTACGCACTGCGTCAGGCGAATGTCATCCTGATCTCCATCGGCGGGAACGACCTGTTCCGGGGCTCGGATATTCTGGGCACAGGCGGGAGCAGCGGACAAGCAGCCGCCTCTGCCAAGCCTTCACAGCAAGCGGTACCTCAGAGCACGGAAGCCCCTGCCAATAACAAGGTAGAAGGCACTACCCCGGTTCCAACCGCGTCTGCAGGTGATCTGACCCCGGAATCGCTTCTCTCCGCTCTGCCTGGGGCCGCCAAACGGCTGGGCAGCATACTGGATACAGTTGCAGAAGTGAATCCGCAGGCCCAAGTCTATTACATCGGACTGTATAATCCCTTTGGAGATATCGAGGGGCTGCTAATTCCCGGCAATCAGGCGGTAACGGCGTGGAATAATGCGGCGATGGATATGATCAACAAGCATCAGAACATGACGCTGGTCCCGACCTTTGACCTGTTTGACCGCCATTTGGCGAAATATCTGTCAAATGATCATTTTCACCCGAACGGGGACGGCTATCAGCGGATGAGCGAGCGGATTGTACAGGCGGTTCGTTGAATCGGATGATTTTTTTTGAACAGAAATGACTGTGGCAAGGAGCTGTATAAGATGGCGAGAACCATTCATGAGGCACCGGGGGATGAGGTCGTCCTGTCCGCCCGGGGAGTCCGCAAAAAAATCGGCCGCAAATGGATTATAGATGATGTCACGTTTGATGTGAAAAAAGGCGAAATCTTCGGCTTTCTCGGTCCGAATGGAGCAGGCAAAACCACAACCATCCGCATGCTGGTGGACCTGATCCGCCCGAGCGAAGGGACGATTACCGTCTGCGGCTATAATGTGAACCGGAATCCGGAAAAAGCGCTGCAATACGTTGGCTCTATTGTCGAGAATCCGGAGGTCTACACGTATCTGACGGGCTGGGAGAACCTGCAGCATTTCGCCCGTATGCAGCCCGGAGTGGACGAGCAGCGGATTGCCGAGGTCGTTGAAATCGTGCGGCTCGATCAGCGCATCCAGGATAAAGTCAGCACGTATTCGCTGGGGATGCGCCAGCGGCTCGGTATTGCCCAAGCTCTGCTCGGCCGTCCCCGGCTGCTGATTCTCGATGAGCCGACCAACGGCCTGGACCCCAAAGGGATCAAGGAGCTGCGCGAATTCATCCGTAAGCTGGCAGACGAAGGGCTGGCGGTCTTTGTGTCCAGTCATCTGCTGAGTGAAATTCAGCTGCTGTGCGACCGGGTAGCCATTATCAGCAAAGGCCGTGTACTCGCTGTTGGCGCTGTAGATGAATTGGTTGCCCGTAACTCACCGTATGTCCTGTGGGAACTGGAGCCGCTTCAGCGGGCAAGAGACATCATGGCCGGGCGGCCGGATATCGCGCTGCTTCATCTGGACGAGGTTACCCTGGATGACTCGGTCATCGCAGGCATGGGCGTGAATTCCCTGGTTACGGCGATGGACGAGGAGCTGATCCCGGAGATTGTTGCCGTACTGGTTGCACAAGAGGTGGAAGTCCGGGCTGTGCATAAAATCAACCCTACACTGGAACAGCTATTCTTGAAGCTAACGGAAGGTGAAGCCATTGACTAACCTGCTGCCGCTCATCCGAAATGAGTGCCTGAAGATTATTAAAAAGAAACGTTTCTATGTCATCCTGCTCATCCTGCTTGTGCTGGTGCCAATGTTTACCTATGCGCAAATGCGCATAGCCGAGCGCAGCCGTGACAAATTTAACTCTGACTGGAGGCTGGAGATCCAGCAGCAGATTACCGATAACCAGAATTCGCTCGGCAGCGACCGGATTCCGGAGGAATGGAAGTCGTACCGG
This sequence comes from Paenibacillus sp. FSL M7-0896, assembly GCF_037975415.1. Lineage (NCBI taxonomy): Bacteria > Bacillati > Bacillota > Bacilli > Caryophanales > Paenibacillaceae > Paenibacillus > Paenibacillus sp. FSL M7-0896. Next base: position 4,366,964 of record NZ_CP150250.1, on the reverse strand, counting down.
CGGATTTTTCTCCAGCAATTGCAGTATTATCTGGACCATGATGTGAATCCGAACGAGCCGAGCGGAGTAACGTTCACCCGGGAGTTTGTCAATAATTCCGTCTCCCTGTTCATTCCGCTGCTGATCATGGCGGTTGCCTCCGACCTGGTCTCCGGGGAGCGGACGACAGGCACGATCAAAATGCTGCTGACCCGCCCGGTCAGACGCTGGAAGGTACTGTTCAGCAAAATGGTAGCGCTGCTGATGTTCGTCTCGCTGATTGTCCTGTCCGTATTCGTAATCAGCTATCTGATATCGGGGCTGGCTTTTGGTTATAAGGGGTTCAATGTTCCAGTCTTTACAGGCTTCCAGCTAAACGGTGATACTGTGGATATGACGAAGGTTCATGCCGTGGAGCAGTGGAAGTATCTGCTGATGCAGGGCGGACTGATCTGGTATGTCAGCATCGTGGTGGCCCTGCTGGCCTTCATGGTGTCGGTGCTGGTCCGCAGTACAGCTGCGAGCATTGTAGTGATGATGGCGGCGCTGATTGCCGGAACGATCCTGACGAATATGGCTTCCGCCTGGACGGCGGCCAAATATTTATTTATGGTCAATATGGAGCTGACGACTTATTTAGCGGGCACTCCCGCGCCGATAGAGGGCATGACACTGGGCTTTTCGATGGCGGTTCTGGGCATTTGGGGACTTGCGGCCGTAATCATTTCATTCGCCGTCTTTACGAAACGGGATATTTTGAATTAGAATGTACAAAGTGAACGAAAACGTTTGTTTGCATTTTTAGAGAGACAGGAAGACAAGTGAAGGAGGAGCATGAATGCTCGAACAGATCGATATGTTTGCAAAAGTCTCTAAGAACGGCGAAGCAGGCCGGACTGGATACGATGCTGACGACATTCAGGTGCTCGAAGGTCTGGTTGCGGTCCGCAAACGGCCCGGCATGTATATTGGCAGTACGAGTTCCTCGGGTCTGCACCATTTAGTATGGGAAATAGTAGATAATGCCGTAGATGAGCATTTGGCCAAGTTTTGCTCGAAGATTGATATTACACTGCGTAAAGACGGATCGGTGACCGTTATTGACAACGGACGCGGAATACCGACCGGAATGCACAAGACAGGAGTCCCAACGCCGCAGGTGGTATTCACTATACTGCATGCAGGCGGCAAATTCGGCGGCTCCGGCTACAAGAAGTCGGGCGGCCTGCACGGGGTCGGGGCTTCAGTAACCAATGCGTTGTCCGAGTGGCTGGAAGTGGAGATTTACCGCGAGGGCAAGATTCACCGTCAGCGCTTTGAATACTGGGTCGACAAAAGCGGAAAAGAACATGTCGGTGAGCCAGTGACCGGTCTTGAGATACTGGGGAATACGAATAAGACCGGTTCGAAGATTACCTTCAAGCCGGATGTTCGCGTCTTCGCTGCGGGCATTTCATTCAACTATGATACGCTTGCAGAACGGGTACAGGAGATCGCCTTCCTGAATTCCGGGCTTAGAATCAATCTGAGCGACGAGCGCAGCGGGCGTCAGGATGAATTCTTCTACGAAGGCGGCGCCAGCCAGTTCGTGCAATTCCTTAACGAAGGCAAGGATGTACTGCACGATGTAATTCATTTCAGCTCCGAGAAGGACGAGATTGAGGTGGAAATCGCGCTGCAGTATAATGCGGGGTATACGGAGACGATCGCTTCTTTTGTCAACTCCATTCCTACCCGCAGCGGGGGAACACACGAGACAGGCTTCAAGACAGCCTATACCCGTGTGCTGAATGATTACGCCCGCCGCACGCAGCTGCTCAAGGAGAAGGATAAGAATCTGGAGGGCAATGATCTGCGCGAAGGCATGATGGCGGTCATCAGCATCAAGATGTCGGATGTGGAGTTTGTCGGACAGACGAAGGATCAGCTCGGAAGCGCATCTGCCCGCAGTGCCGTGGACTTCATCGTCTCTGAGCGGATGGCGCGGTTCCTGGAAGAGAATCCCCAAGTTGCACAGAGTCTGCTCAAAAAATCGATTCAGGCCTCCAAGGCCCGTGAAGCGGCCCGCAAGGCCCGTGATGAGATCCGCAGCGGCAAGAAGCGCAGTGAGAGCTCGAACCTGGGCGGCAAGCTGTCACCTGCACAGTCCAAGGACGTTACACGTACCGAGATCTTCATCGTCGAGGGCGATTCAGCCGGTGGCTCCGCGAAGCAAGGCCGGGATTCCAAGATTCAGGCGATCCTGCCGCTGAAGGGCAAGCCGATGAACCCCGAGAAGGCCAAGCTGCTGGATATCCTGAAGAATGACGAATACAAGGCGATCATTTCAGCAATCGGTGCGGGAATCGGGCCTGATTTTGCCGTGGAGGACAGCAATTATTCCAAAATCATCATTATGACCGATGCCGATACGGACGGCGCACATATCCAGGTGCTGCTGCTGACCTTCTTCTACCGCTACATGAAGCCGCTGATCGATGCCGGCAAGGTCTATATCGCCCAGCCGCCGCTGTATAAGCTGACACGTAAATCGGGCAAGCTGGAGACGGTCCGCTATGCCTGGAGCGATGAGGAATTGCAGAATTATCTGAAGGAATTCGGGAAGAATTTCGAGCTGCAGCGGTACAAGGGACTGGGTGAGATGAACCCGGACCAGCTGTGGGAGACTACGATGAATCCCGATTCGCGTACGCTGCTTCAGGTGCAGATCGAGGATGCCGCCAAGGCGGAGCGCCGCGTCTCCACGCTGATGGGCGATAAGGTCGACCCGCGCAAGCGCTGGATTGTCGAGAACGTCGACTTCACGGAGATCGTGGAGTAACAAAGATCGTAAGTAGTAGTGGGAAGTGACGATTACTTCCGCGTTTTTAATTTTTTGATGATCTGCATAAGCGAAGCGGCTGATTTCTCAATAGGTTTGGAACTGAAATTGTGAAACTATAGAAGGGAAAGTAACGGAGGGGATTTTGGAACTGTAGGAGCGTTAGCGACCGCCTTTGTCTCCGGATTTTTACCGCGATCAGCGGTTTTAAATCAGAAAATCTGGAGACAACAGCGGCCGGAAGTCCAAAACTCACCGCAGTTACGGTCATCCCTTCTATCCGGTTTACGATTTGGTTCCAATGAATTGAGAATTTCAAAACGCACAGCGTCAGATCATCAATCTTTAAAAACGCGGACAGAATGAGGAACAGAAGGTGAAGAGGATATGAGCAGTTTATCAGAGCAATTTTTGCCGGCTTTTCTGGAAGAGGTCGTGGGTGACCGGTTTGGCCGGTATTCCAAATATATCATTCAGGACCGGGCGATCCCCGATGTGCGCGACGGGCTGAAGCCCGTGCAGCGCCGGATTCTGTATGCCATGTACGATTCCGGCAATACGCCGGATAAGCCATACCGCAAGTCAGCCAAAACCGTCGGTGATGTCATGGGTAACTACCATCCCCACGGGGACTCCTCGATCTATGACGGGATGGTGCGGATGGCACAGCCGTGGAAGATGGGGCATGTGCTGGTAGACGGACACGGCAACTGGGGTTCCATGGATGATGACCCGGCGGCGGCGATGCGTTACACAGAAGCGCGTCTGTCTCCGATTGCCATGGAGATGATGCGCGATATTGAGAAGCGCACCGTACTGTTCAAGGACAACTTCGATAATACTGCCAAGGAGCCGGTGGTTGTTCCCTCCCGTTATCCGAATCTGCTGGTGAACGGAACGAGCGGGATCTCGGCCGGATTCGCCACTGAGATTCCACCGCATAACCTGCGGGAAGTCATCGACGCCTGCATCGCGGTCATGCAGAAGCCGGACATTGCGCTTGAGGATATCATGACCTTCATCAAGGGGCCGGACTTCCCGACAGGCGGAACCATTATGGGCGGAGACGGCATTATGGATGCTTACCGCAGCGGCAAAGGCCGTATCTATCTGCGTTCCAAGACGGAGATTGAGAATCTGCGCGGCGGGAAGCAGCAGATCGTGATCACCGAGGTGCCTTTCCAGATCGTGAAGTCACGCCTGGTGACCTCCATGGAGAACATCCGTCTGGAGAAAAAAATTGAAGGGATCGCCGAGGTCCGCGATGAGAGCGGCCGTGAGGGCCTGCGCATCGTGGTGGAGCTGAAGAAGGAGGCAGATGCACAAGGCGTCTTAGCCTATCTGCTCAAAAAAACCGACCTCCAAGTCACCTACAACTTCAACATGGTAGCCATCGTTAACAAGGCTCCGCAGCAGCTGGGGCTCAAAGCGATCCTTGAAGCCTACATTGCCCATCAGCGGGAAGTGGTCACTCACCGTACCCGGTTCGATCTGGAACGGGCGGAGGACCGTGCCCATGTCTTAGAGGGACTGGTCAAGGCGCTGAACATTCTGGACGAAGTGATCGCTGCCATCAAGGCATCGAAGAACCGCCAGGATGCCCAGAATAACTTGGTATGGATGTTCGGCTTCAGCGAAAGACAGGCTGATTCTATCCTTACCTTGCAGCTCTACCGTCTCACCAATCTGGAGATTCATTCGCTGCAGAAGGAGCTTGATGAGATGCTGGCCCGGATTGCTGTGCTCCAGGGGATTCTGGACAGCGACAAGAAGCTGATTACCGTTATCCGCAAGGAGCTGCTGGAGATCCGTGACAAATACGGAATCGACCGCCGTTCCCTGATTCAGGGCGAGGTAGAGGAGCTTAAGGTTAACATGGAGGTTCTGGTCAATGCGGAGGATGTGCTGGTTGCGCTCTCTGCGGACGGCTATATCAAGCGGACCGGCATGCTGTCCTTCACCCGTTCGGGCGGGGAGCGCCACTCTTCAGGCGTCAAGGATGGCGATCATATCGTCAAGCTGCTGGATCTGAATACCCGGGAGAGCCTGCTCGTCTTCACCCGCAAGGGTCAATACTTCCTGCTTCCCGTGCATCAGATTCCAGAGTTCAAATGGAAAGATCCGGGGACGGCCATCGTCAACGTGATCGGACTGAATAAGGGAGACAGTGTCGTCAGTGTACTGCCGGTCGGCAACCTGGAGGACCCGCTGGCCAGTCTGGTCTTCATCACCCGCAAGGGGCAGGTGAAGCGTACCGAGCTCAAGGAGTACTCTACAAGCCGTTCCGGAGCCGTTGCCGCCTGTAAGGTGGCCGAAGGCGATGAGATCATTACAGTGGCGCACAGCAGGGGTGACAAGGAGATCGTGCTGATTACCCGTGAGGGCATGAGCATCCGTTTCCGTGAGAATGAAGTGAATCCTATGGGCCGGGTGGCCACAGGAGTTAGGGGAATTCAGCTCCGTGAAGGAGATGAGGTGGTCTCCTGCTTCTGGGTCAGCGAGGATGAAGGTGAGATCCTGGCGATATCCGACATCGGTTATGCCAAGCGCTCCCTGATGGTGGATTATCCTTCCCAGAGCCGCGGAGGCAAAGGGATGCCAACCTTCGAGTTCAAGGAAGGCAAGCGTGTCCGCCCGAACGGCAGCAGGCTGGCAGGCGCATTCTATTGCAAGGAGCCGCTGGAGGTGACCGCCATCACCCAGAGCGGTGCGGTACATTCCTTCTCTTCCGAATCGGCACCGATTGCTGAACGTCGTTCTACAGGCAAGCAGCTGGTTGCTGTCGAGAAGAAGGACGAAATCGCCATTCTTTTTCAGGCAGTCAAGTAAAATATAATACCGCATGTAACGGCGCGGGCAGCTCAGAGTAACGGGCTGCCCGCGCTTTTAATTTGGGGGGGGGATAATTGCAGATATGATTTTATTTTTTGGCCTTGAAGGATTTGGAATTTTTCTGGCGAAAAAGTAAATATACCTTATAGAGATCCGCAGGAAAGGAAGGAATAAGTGTGCACTCCACTGAATTCAGTAAAATCTGGCATAAGATATTAAAGGACTATAAGCTACATATGGACAGCAAGCTTGCCCCTACACTGACTGATGCCCAGCTTACCGTACTGGAATTGCTGCAGGAGCGTGATGCGATGAAGCCTTCTGATTTGGCCCCTCATCTGGCAACCAGCCCGGCGGCCGTAACGATGCTGCTTGACCGGATGGAGAAGCATAATCTGATTGTCCGTGAACGCGATGCCTCAGACCGCAGAATTGTCTGGGTGAGCATCACCGAGACAGGCCAGCGGGAGACGCTGCGCGGACTGAAGGTCCGCAGTGATTTTTTTGCAGAAGCGCTGGACCCCATTTCCTCCCATAATCAGCAGCTGCTGCTCTACCTCATGGGCAAGATGGCGGTTGCCCCGGCCGTGGATGACGCAGCTTCGGTACAGTCCGTATAAGCACCTGCTACTTAGAGCATCAGAACTAAAGAAGTCGAAGCGGGTTAACTATCCAATCCAATGCAGCAATTGAAAGCGTTCAGTTGCAAGTGAGACACTGGGATAGTTGTAGAATGTACACTTAAATACAGCGAAAAAGCATATTTTCATCGTATAACTGTATTCTCTACAACTAAAACCTGTCCAAAGAGGGAAGAATCAAAATTATTGACTATTTAAATGTATGAAATACAACTATACGGGTGATCGGTTATATATCAGATGTTTTAGTTGTATAAAATACACTTAAGCCTATCTATCGCCACTCCTGTCGTGCTATCCTTGTTTGGACGGCACTGTTACAGCGGGAAATAGAAGAATAAGTTATTGAGTGAAACATATGAATGCTTATATTTCAAAAAAAGCAGGCTGTCCGTTAAAGGATAGCCTGCTTTTGCATTTGCGGAGTCCAAAGATTCCAGGGATAGGAACGGGGAGGCAGGGAGAGCAGCTCGACTTCTTCCTTGGTCACCGGATGCGGGAACCGGGTGAGTGCAGACCATAATGCAATCTGCTGTCCCGGTCTGTTCACGGCCGCGCCGTACTTCTGATCTCCATATAGCGGACAGCCAACGTCGCTGAGCTGGACGCGGATCTGGTGGGAGCGGCCGGTCAGCAGGTCAATCCTCACCAGCGAATAGCCTTCTGCCGTACCAATCACGGTATAATCAAGGATGGCTTGCTTGCCGCCCGGCGTTCCCTCCCGGACGGCCTGGACGGTATTGCTCTTAGGGTCCTTCAGCAGCGTATGCTCCAGCCGGGCCTCTGCGCCTGGAAGCTGACCATGCACCACTGTCAGATAGACCTTCTGGAAGGCGTGGGTGCGCACACTCTCGGATAGCCGGGAGGCTGCCTTCGAGGTCTTGGCGAAGATCATCGCACCGCCTACAGGCCGGTCCAGCCGGTGAACCAGGCCCATGAAGACGTTGCCCGGCTTCGCGTAGCGTTCCTTCACATCTTCCTTCAGCAGGGTCAGCAGATCCGGGTCGCCTGTAGCATCCTCTTGAACGGGAATATTCACAGGCTTCACAATGCCGAGCAGATGGTTGTCCTCATATAGAATCTCGAACCGGGAGGGGCTGCTGCCGGATTCTCCTGCTGCGCCGTTATTCGTTCCGGTCATGGCTTACGCCTCCCAGCGGCCCAGAATCCCGCAAGGCAGATTCATGCCGGAGGCTGTAATCGGCAAGCCGATCTCACCGGAATTCAGCTTGCCGCCATAGCGCTTGCCCATCGTCATTGACAGCATATTGCGCAGTACGGTTGGCGAGATGCCGGTCGTATAGGAGTTAATCAGCATGAATAACGGACGGTCGCTCATAATCTCCATGCAGCTCTCCAAGAACGGATAAAGACTGGATTCGAGCTTCCACATTTCTCCGCCCGGCCCTCTTCCGTAGGACGGCGGGTCCATAATAATAGCATCATATTTGCTGCCGCGGCGCTGTTCACGCTGGACGAACTTGAATACATCATCGGTAATGAAGCGGAGCGGCTTGTCGGCAAGACCGGACAGGGCTACATTCTCCTTGGCCCATTGAACCATCCCCTTGGCTGCATCGACATGCACGACGGAGGCTCCGGCACTTGCTGCCGCAACAGTGGCTCCGCCGGTATAAGCGAACAGGTTGAGGACGGAGATCGGCCGGTTAGCCGCTGCGATCTTGTCCATCATCCAGCGCCAGTTGGCCGCCTGCTCCGGGAACAGCCCGGTGTGCTTGAAGTTCGTCGGGCGGAGGTGGAACTTCAGCTTGCCGTAGCTGATTTTCCAGTCCTCCGGTATCGTCTTCTTCATCTCCCACTGCCCGCCACCGGCGGAGCTGCGGTGATAATGTCCGTGCACATCCCGCCATTTGGCGCTCTCGCTGGCCAGCGGCCAGATGATCTGCGGGTCCGGCCGGCGCAGGATAATATCGCCCCAGCGTTCGAGCTTCTCCCCGCCCCCGGTATCGATCACTTCATAGTCTTTCCAATCACTGGCTAGATACATTATTAATCCATCCTTCAAAAAGTCATTTAGCCTTTATTGTACAACATTTAAGCCTGCAGCTACAAACAAAATGGTTGCAAAGCTGCGACTATTCCCAGTGTAGCCAACAAGCAAGAGGCGTATAATACCAGGAAAAGCAGGGCAGATCATTTTGCAACATAATCATTCAGTAAGCAGGGGGCTTGGCCAATCGAAAAGCAGGTGTTCTGGCGCTTCGTACAGGGATTGTGTATGATCTGAATACAAGGTTACAGCAAAGGAAGGAGGCTGCACTGGGATGTATAATCTTTCGGCGCTGTATCATCCGATAACGGCCAATCCGGCCGGGGGCGGCGAGTATCTGCCGGGCAGGCTGCTTCAGCCTTATGTCCGCTGCTACTGGGGATCAGGAGCACAGCCCCGGCTGCCGCAGCAGACGGAGACTATCATACCTGATAGCTGCATGGATATTATATGGGAATGGGATGAGCGGACAGGGGAGTCCGGCGGGATTTTTTGCGGGATTAACGACACTCCGTTTGAGGCAGGACAAGCAGCACAGTCTGTTACGACAGAGCGTTTCGCCATCCGGTTTCACTTCTGGGCCGTTCATTTGTTCGCAGACGAGCCGCTGACGGAGGTATTGAATGTGCATGTTCCGGTAGAGTATTATTTCAGAACCTTCCGTAAGGAGCTAGGAGACAAGCTCCAGTATATCCGCACAATGACTGAGCGCATCGCTGCTGCTGAAGCTTTCCTTTTGCGGAGATTGGAACGGGGAAACCGCAGCAGTGACGGGATGATGAACGCGGTCCACAGGCTGCTTACATCACGCGGGATCATGACGGCAGGGGCGCTGGAGAGCAGCTCGGGCTTAAGCAGCCGCCAGCTTGAACGGCTGTTCCGGCAGCATATCGGCCTTCCGCCCAAAAAGGTCGCCGATCTTATCCGTTTCCAGAATGTCTGGCGTGACCTGTACCGTTCCTCCCAGACCAAGGGCGTCATGCAGGATATGGTGTTCACCTACGGGTACAGCCACCAGTCGCATTTGATCAACAATTTCAAGAAGTTCGCAGGCAGAACTCCGCTGGATGCGCTGAGTCATGCCCGGCGCTAATGTCGTTTTTTTGCAATACAAGCTATTCAGGCAGAAGTACAATGAGGATAGAACGGCTGACACCAGCCCGATCACAATACAAGCAATGAAGGGAAGGATATCACTATGATTACAGCTTTTGACGGCATCAACCTGTACAGTAAAGACCCCGTAGCTCTGGTAGCATTCTATTCGGAGGTACTGGGCATTCCGGTTCCATTCGAGGGCTATGGAGAAGCTGGCGGGGCCAAAATTGCGATAGACGCCAGCCAGCCCGGCATCATTATATGGAACGCAGACAAGTGGGAGAACCTTACCACCGGCACCGTTAATCTGGTATTCTCCTGCGGCAGTCTGGACGAAACGTATGAGCAGCTGAAGGCGAAAGGACTGGATTGCCAGCCTCCGGCAACCATGGAGTACGGCGGTAAAGAGATGAATTTCCGTGATCCCGACGGCAACGCAATTACCTTGCTGGAAGGCGGATATTAATCGTTCCACACATCATATGATAATAGGATTACTGAGCAGCGTCAGCACCGGGCAGAAGTTATGTCATGGGCTGGCGCTGTTTGTGTTATACGGCAAGGATGGCCAGGCTAAGAGCGGAATCACTTTTTTAATATTGACAATGATAATCATTATCAAATAGAATGAGATTAACACAGTATTAAGGTAAGTAAGATACGGTCTGCGTAAGGGATCGGATTATAGAGAATACATTTCATTTGGACCCTGGGAGGATAAAAGTCATGGCTAAAGTGCTAGTGGCATATGCCAGCTTGACTGGCAATACGGAGGAAATCGCTGAATTGATCGTGGAAGGAATACGCGCGGCAGGCGGAGAGGCCGTACTGAAATCGGTCATGGACTGCAATGCGGATGAGATAAAAGCGTATGAGGCTGTAATACTGGGTGCGTACACATGGGGAGACGGCGAGCTGCCGGATGAATTCCTGGATTTCTATGAAGAGCTGGATGAGCTGGATCTCAGCGCCTGTAAGGCGGCGGCCTTCGGAAGCGGAGACACCGGGTATGCGATCTACTGCGGAGCAGTGGATCAGATTGAAGAGAAGCTGAAGGAGCGCGGGGCCGAGATTGTGCAGCCCAGCCTGAAGATTGAATACGGTCCGAATGCAGCGGAAAAAGAGGCTTGCCGCACTTACGGGCGCCAGTTCATCGAGATCTGCGCGGCGGTCTCTTAAGGATGGGCGCGGCGGCAGGAGACTTCACAGGAACGAAGCCGGATGCTGAAGCTGGCCGGTACAGACGTCTGAATGATTACCGCATGGAGCACATCATGCTGGGCGGGGCCGAGGCGGCCGGCAGCGGAGCTCCCGCTACCGGACTTCCCCGCTGGAGACAGCAGGTTCAATATGCAGTCGGACATACGCTGAATGACTACTACAGTCTGCGGCCCGAGGTGCGCCGGGAGACGCCTGTCCAGTTTTTGCTGGAGCGCCGCTGGCCGCCGAAGGGCAATGCTTTTCCTTCCCTGATGCATTACTGGGATGTCAAGCAGGCAGTGGCTGATGAGCTGATGCGGATTGTCGCAGGCAGTTACACCGGAGAGATTCCGGTGATGCGGTTCGAACAGTGGCATGTTCCTGTCCGGGAGCTTGAGATTGAACTGGCGGTGATTTTTCAGCTGGCCTGGAATTCGAAGCTTACGGGACGCAGTCTGAATATCCAGAAATTCATGGTACATGCTGACCAGCAGGTGATTACCGGATTTCTGCATATGGCGAATGTATTCTGCCATAAGGCTTACGGGAAGCCGGCGGAGACGATCGCCATCTACTCGCTGCTGGATGGCCGCAGGCAGCTGTATGACGGAGCAGACATGCCCCTGCAGGAATCGCTGGATTATGTGCGCCTGCTGTCTGTCTTCCTGGAACGGGAAGAACAGGGAGCAGGCTGCGTGAAATGCAGCAACCGCCGCAGCGACCGGGATGAAGCCCAGATGCGGGGCTACGGACTGATGTAGACGCAGACGATGAGTTAAGAGACTACGCCAAAAAGCATCTCCTTCAGGGTCATTTGACCGTGAGGGGATGCTTTTTGATTGTTTAGGAATTGTATGCTAAAAACAGCATACATTGTGCTGGTGCGCAGGCGTTTGGCGCAAATGTATGTGAAAAACAGCATACATTGTGTCACACGCAGGCGTATGGGCCGAATGTATACGAAAAACAACATACATTTGCTGGCGCGCGGGCGTATGGCCCAAATGTATGTGAAAAACAACATACATTGTGCTCACACGAAGGCGTATGGTCCAAATGTATGTGAAAAACAGCATACATTGTGCTGGTGCGCAGGCATACCAATGTTGCTTCTTGGAATACTCGTTGCCAGGCTAGCTGTTCAAAGGATAGGTGTAATAATCCTGCTGGCTCTGAACGACAAATCCGCAGCTCTCATAGAGCCGCAGCGCATTCGGGTTATCCAGCGCAACCTCCAGGTTCACCCCGTTATAATTCCGCTGCTCCCGCTCAATGGTCTGCTGCAGGGCACTCCGGCCGATGCCGAGACCGCGCAGCTTCTTGTCTACCACAAATCCGTAGATCCAGGTTTCGTTGTCCTCGGACCACAGGCGCATTTTGCCGGCGGGCTGGCCGCTGAGCTCAATGATGATATGCTCCTGGGAGCCTTCCTGTTCGTGCTGCACATACATTTCTGCGGCATCCTCTTCGGTCATCTGGAACCCGTCGCAGTCGAAGGCGATGAGCAGCGGGGTCTCCTCCGGACGTGCAGGCCGGAGCATGACATTGCCTGAGGCCGAGCTGGCCTCTGAGGCTCTAACCTTGCTGCCCTTACCATCCCATTTCATCTGAAACTCCGAATGGCTGAAGGCAAGCGGCAAGGTCTTCAGATAGGCATTGCCTGAAGCCGAAGCCGCAGGTGTGTTCAGCAGCAGCGTCTTCACTTTTTCCTGCCGGATGATGGACTCTGCCTGCTTCCAGAGGGTGCTGAAGATCCCCCGGCGGCGGTAGCCCGGCCGGACCATGCCGCATACCTCCAGATCACCGCTGATGCCGTACAGGCCGATGAATCCGGTCAGCACATCCTTTTCATAGGTCACCAGGTATTTCGCACCGCCTGCTTCTCCTGGATGCCGGAGCATGTCCCAGTTCAGCTTCAAGGCAATGCCCTCATATTGCTCGCAGCGCTGCTGCAGCTCTTCAATCTGTTTCAGTGTATCTGTATTCGTCAAACGTTCTTCCTCCTATTTGAGCACATCCTTGTATTCCTCGTGCTTCTCGAATTGATGGGCCGCATACGGGCACACCGGTACAATCTTGACACTCTGCTCACGGGCCAGCTCAACGACCGCCCGCACGAGCTTCTCTCCAGCCCCCTGGCCGCGCAGATCTTCTGAGACAAAGGTATGGTCAATCACCAGATTCCCTGTGTTCTCTTCGGTTCTGTATGTAATCTCAGCCAGGTCTTTTCCGTCACCAGCGATATAGAAACGTCCTTCTCCCTTTGCAATCTTGTCCATCTTATAACCTCACTCCATTCCGGTATAGTGCCTTTATTTTACTACCCTGTCCGGCAAAAAGCGAGAAAGCGAAAGAAGGATAAGGGAATAATATGATATGATTAAGGCACTAACGCTGTAATGAAAAGAAGTTGCATCAGGGGGTATAGACATGGATTACAAGGCAGAGGTTCATTTTCACCCGGTATATGAATTAATAAGCAGTATACATACGTACATCTGCAAGAAGGGGAGTAAAAAAATAGATCTCGGCATGTCCTGGGCGGCGGAGGTGTCAGGCCGTTTGGGCCCGGAGCTGCTGGAAGCATTAGAGGAGACGGAGCTGGATAATGATTGGAAGCTGTTTAATCTGCTGATTCATCTGTGTCCTGACAAAAAGAGTGTGAGCAGTGTGCTGGATTGGCTGGAAGGCCTGCCCGTTGGGGAGATGTACGAGACTCTTGGAGGTTATGTAAATAATTTCCCCGTACAAATGGAGCTATACCGCAGCCGCATGGTCTTCCTGCTGTCGGAGTGGAACCGGCAATACTTCAGCAGCTGCAATCCGGGGATTATGGACAAGCTGCAGCAGCATGCTGAGGAACGAAGGGGGATGCTCACAGGCAGCCCGGTTGCAGAATTTGTGAACAAGACAACGAACGGATTCTTTTTCTTGCCGGGCGGCGGTCTGCGCAGACTGGTGCTGATTCCGCAGTTCCACTTTCAGCCGATTAATATCCTGTATAACTTCGGTGACCTGACGATCTGTCATTATGCCGCAAGAATCCAGGTGCCGGAAGAAGAGATTTCACCTGTCATGCACCGGACACTCCGCAGTCTGGGCGAGAAGAGCCGGCTCCGGATTCTCAAATCGCTGGGCGGTGAGCGCAAATCGTTCACGGAGATTGCCAGGCAGGCAGGTCTGTCCAAAGGAATTGTTCATGATCACATTACCAGTCTGCGGAGTGCTGGTCTGCTGAATGCTTATATCGAGGGCGAGAACGTCATTGCGTACAGTCTGCGGATGGAGGGCATTCAGCAGATGAAAGAGCAACTGTCAGAGTATCTGAAATAACAGCGGACAGCTTTTATTCTCAGTTTTGCTTTAGCGTCAAACCAGAAGTCAAAGTCTTCTCAACTAAGGAGAAGATTTTGGCTTTTTTTGCTGTGATTCACTAATTCAATTCTTCTTCTGGAGAATTATTTTGAAGTTCTCTATTTACAGAACATACTTTACTTTCTATAATGTGAACTATCGGTCTTTATTCATACTTAGTGGGTAGGAATTATTAGAATTTATAAATTGTGAGAAAAGAGATGATGTTATGAGAAAAAGTACGTTTGTGTTGTCCTCCTTATTCCTGACAGCTTCGCTGTTGCTGTCCGCCTGCTCCGATAACAGTAGCCCGGAAGCAGCATCCACAGCCACTCCTGCCAGCTCTGCTCCGGGTGCTTCAACCAACTCAGCAGCCACTTCGTCCCCAGAGGTGGTGCCTGCCGGTGCGCTTAATGAGCCTTTTACTGCAACCGACCTTACGAAGCTGCCGGCAGCCGCGCAGAAACGCACCGATACCATCATCGTAGGCCTTACCGATCCCAGCGGTGCCTTCACGCCTTACTTCCAGGAGAGCGGTTATGACGGTAATGTCTCTTCACTGCTCTATGCATCGCTGGTGACGGTGGATGACAAAGGGGTGCCAACGCCAGAGCTGGCCGAGAGCTGGGAGGTATCGGACGATCAGCTTACATATACGTTCCACCTGCGCAAAGATCTGAAGTTCAGCGACGGCTCGCCGCTCACGGCGGAGGATGTGGCGTTCACCTGGACTCTCCAGTATGACAAAGCCTATGACGGCGGTTCTTCGCTTCCCTCACTGAAGGTGAAGGGCGGGGAGGCTTAGAAGGCCGGAACGGCCAAGACGGTGGAAGGCATCCGGATTATTGATCCGCAGACCCTTTCCGTTACGCTGGAGCAGCCCAATGCCACGGCGCTGGTGACTCTGGGCTCCAATGTACTGTCCAAGGCCTATTATGGCAAGGACTACAAATTCGGCCAGCTCGAATACATCAAGAAGCTTCATGAGAAACCGCTAGGCGACGGCCCTTATACGCTGGAGAAGTTCATTCCCGGACAAGAGGTCCGGCTGATTGCCAACCCGAATTACTTCAAGGGCAAGCCTAAGACAGAACATTTTATCTACAAAACCACCTCAGGGGATGCCTGGCAGTTCCTTGAGACGGGTGAGGTGGACTATGCCTCTTTTCCTGCAACAGAAGAAAATATCACGAAGCTGAAAGAGCTCGGTTATGTCAATATTCTCCCGTATACCCCAAGCACTTATGGCTATATGCAGGTTAACCTGAAGCATGAGCAGCTCAAGGATAAGCGGGTCAGACAGGCGATTGTCTATGGGCTGGACCGGCAGAGCATCTATGTGGACGCAGCCGAAGGCGCGGGGGCAATAGCCAACATTCCTGCTTCGCCGATCTCCTGGTCCTATACTGAGGAAGGCATTAATCCTTACAAATATGATCCTGAGCAGGCGAAGAAGCTGCTGGATGAAGCCGGCTGGACGGTAGGGGCAGGGGGCATCCGCGAGAAGGACGGCAAGCCGCTCAGCATCCATTATCTGGCCAGCAAGAGCAAGAGCTCAGACATCTTCATCGCGGTCGCCAAAGAGAACTTCGCGGCGCTCGGCATCGACTTCCAGCCGGAGATCTTCGCCGACTTCAACTCGCTGGTCTCAAAGACAGAGAGCGGGGACTATGATCTCGTCTCCTTCTCTACCAGCATGCTGACCGATCCGGCGGATGGCTTCATGCAGTTCTTCGACGGTGAGATCACGGACTATGACAACCCGAAGTTTACTGAGCTGTACAACAAAGCGCTGGCTACCACGGATATTGAACAGCGCAAAGCAGTCTATAAAGAGCTGTATCAGCTATTCAACGACGAGCTGCCAGTCATTTTTACCAATTACAAAAAAACGGTATACGCCTATAACGGCCGCATTGAGAATCTCTCGGTCAGCCCGTTCATCGGTCTTGCCGGCAGTCTGCCGAACTGGACTCTGAAATAACGAATGATTCATCTCCTGTCTGCGTCACAAGGCGGGGGCAGGCAGGGGGATGAATCCTAAGGAGCCATACATGAGCACTTATCTGACTAAAAGAATGCTGTATATGCTGATCATCCTTTTTGCCGCCTCGCTGCTGATCTTCTGCCTCTATGCCCTTACACCGGGGGACTTCATTACCGGGAACATCAAGCTGACGGCAGAACGCAAAGCGGAGCTGCGGGAGATCTACGGCCTGAACAAGCCGGTACTGGAACGCTACTGGACCTGGATGAGCAATGCCTTCCACGGGGATTTCGGATATTCACTTGCCCAGCAGAAGCCGGTGCTTCAGTTGTTTGGTGATTATATCTGGAATTCTTTTTTGCTGGCCGCTGTTTCCACGTTCCTCACCTGGCTTATCGCAGTAATAATCGGTGTCATCTCTGCTTATAAGCAGTATTCCTGGTTCGACACGCTGGTGATGATTGCCATCTTCGCTGCCATGTCCTTGCCGTCCTTCTTCATCGGCCTGTTCCTGATCAAGATTATGGCTGTGGATCTGAAGTGGCTGCCGCCGGGCGGGATGACGACTACGGGCAGCACCGCGGCAGGCTTCGCCTACTTCAAGGAAGTCGTGCAGCATATGACGCTGCCGGTCATTGTGATGACGCTGCTTGGACTGGGTTCATTAACCCGCTACTTCCGCAGCAATATGATTGATGTACTCAAGCAGGACTATATCCGGACGGCCCGTGCAAAAGGGTTGAAGGAGCGGAAGGTGCTGTTCTCCCATGCGCTGCGCAATGCGCTTTTGCCGGCAATTACGCTGGTTGGCTTCGAGCTGCCTGCCCTGTTCGGAGGCTCGATTATTATCGAGCAGATCTTCAACTGGCCGGGGATCGGCCAATTGTATATGAAGTCCTTCGGGTTAAGGGATTATCCGCTGCTGATGGGCTTCACCATGTTTCTGGCTATTTTGACCGTCATCGGCACCCTGCTATCGGATATTCTGTACCGGGTGGCCGATCCGCGTGTCCGGTTATAGGAGGGGAGTTCTCATGGCAACTGATATCAGAGTAAAAGAAATAGAGGGAATCCGCCCCGGACTGCGCAAATCGTCCCTAATGCGGCAATCCTTGCGGAGGCTTATGCACAATAAGCTGGCCGTTGCCGGGTTCGCGGTGGTTGTCTTTATGTTTGTGTTATGCTTCATCGGTCCGTTCTTCTCGCCCTATACCGATAACAAAATCAACATGGCATTCATGAATAAACCCCCGAGCCTGAAGCACTGGCTGGGCACGGATGCGCTGGGCCGGGATATTCTGACCCGGGTGATGCAGGCCGGACGCATATCCCTCACCGTAGGTCTTGCTTCCATGCTGCTGTCAGTATTTCTCGGGTCGCTGCTGGGTGCCATTGCCGGTTATTACGGGGGGCTGCTGGATCAGATCATTATGCGGATTGCCGATCTGCTGATGACCATTCCCGGTCTGCCGCTGCTCTTCATCTTCGGTGCATTGCTCTCGGAGTGGAAGATTCCGACGGATTACCGGATGTATATCGTTATGCTGATGCTGAGTATTGTGAACTGGCCGGGGCTGGCAAGAATGGTGCGGGGACAAATGCTAAGCCTGCGGGAACGCGAATTCATGCAGGCGGCTGTGGTGCTGGGGCTGCGCGACCGCAGGAAGCTGCTGCACCATCTGCTGCCTAATATTGTTCCGCTGCTGATCGTTATGGCTACGCTGAATATCGGCGGTGCCATTCTCAGTGAATCCGTCCTAAGCTTTTTCGGCTTGGGGGTCATGCCTCCTACTCCGACCTGGGGCAATATGATTGACGCGGCGAACAACATTCTTGATTTCCAGAACCGGCCATGGCTGTGGATTCCGCCGGGACTGTCGATTTTTGCCACGGTGATTGCGATTAATATCTTTGGTGACGGCCTCAGAGACGTCCTTGATCCTAAACAGAAGAGGTAGGTGGCCATATCAATGGAGCCTGTAATGAATATAGACGGTCTAAGCACCGAATTCTTCACGGAAGAAGGCACCGTAAGGGCGGTGGATAACGTCAGCTTCAAGATCGGGAGAGGTGAAACGGTCTGCATTGTCGGCGAATCCGGCTGCGGGAAAAGTGTCACGGCCATGTCGGTTATGGGGCTGGTGGAGGAGCCTGGCGGCAGAGTTACCGGGGGCCGTATCGGTTTCCAGGGAGAGGATCTGCTGCGGCTGGACAAAAATTCTCTGCGCAGCATCCGCGGCCATGAGATTGCGATGATCTTTCAGGAGCCGATGTCCTCGCTTAATCCGGTCATGAAGATTGGCGAGCAGATTATGGAGCCGCTGTCTGTACATCTCAAGATGAACAAGAAGCAAGCACGGAGCCGTGCAATTGAACTGATCACCCAGGTCGGGATATCCCGTCCGGAACAGATTATGGGCAGCTACCCCCATGAGCTGAGCGGCGGCATGCTTCAGCGGATTATGATTGCCATAGCGGTCTCCTGCAGCCCCAAGCTGCTGATTGCCGATGAGCCAACCACAGCTCTGGATGTGACGATTCAGGCGCAGATTCTGGACTTGCTGCGCGGCCTTAAGGAAGATTCCGGGATGTCGATCCTGCTGATTACGCATGACTTAGGGGTTGTGGCCGAGATGGCGGATTATGTCATCGTGATGTACTCCGGGCAGATTGTTGAAGAGGGCGGGGTGGTGGAGCTGTTCCAGAACCCGCAGCATCCATATACACGGGGGCTGCTGAAGTCGAAGCCTGTGATGGGCCAGCGTCTGGAAGAGCTCTATTCCATTCCCGGGCAGGTACCAAGTCCGCTTGAGCATGCACCCTCCTGTTATTTTCATGACCGGTGCGGGCATTGTATGCCGGTCTGCCGTACCCGGCAGCCGCTGCTGAAGGAGACCGGGAACGGGCAGAAGGTCTCCTGCTGGCTGTATGAGGAGGCGGAATTATATGTCTGAAGCGCTGCTGGAAGTGAAGCATCTGAAGAAGTATTTTCCGGTGAAGCAAGGCCTGCTTGGCCGCACGGCGGGACATGTTAAGGCTGTAGACGATGTCAGCATCACACTCCGTCCGGGCGAGACCTTCGGCCTTGTCGGGGAATCCGGCAGCGGCAAGAGCACCGTAGGGCGGACCATTCTGCGCTTGACGGACAAAACCGACGGAGAGGTCCGGTTCAAGGGCACTGACATTCACAGCCTGTCTGCTGCGGAGATGCGGCTGATCCGGCCGCAGATGCAGCTTATTTTCCAGGACCCGTACAGTGCCCTTAATCCCCGGATCAGGATCGGCGACGCCATAGGCGAAGCGCTGCTGGACCATGGGTTATGTACGAAGGCAGAGGTCAGAAGCCTGGTGCTGGAGGCGCTGGAGGCCTGCGGGCTATCCTCGTATCATATCGACCGCTTTCCGCATGAATTCTCCGGCGGCCAGCGCCAGCGGATCGGGATTGCCCGGGCGCTGATCCTGAATCCGGACCTGATTGTCGCAGATGAGCCGGTGTCGGCCTTGGATGTGTCGATCCAGGCGCAGATTATTAACTTGTTCAGCAGACTGCAGCAGAGCAAAGGGCTGGCGTATTTATTCATCTCCCATGATCTTAGCGTAGTGGAGCATTTATGCACCTCGATAGGTGTAATGTACCTAGGATCAATTGTGGAGACTGCCACAAGGGATGAGTTGTTCCTGCATCCGCTGCACCCTTATACGAAGGCGCTCTTGTCCGCTGTTCCGGTGCCGGTTCCCCGGCTGAAGCGGGAACGCATCGTGCTGACAGGGGATATTCCAAGCCCGGCGAATCCGCCGTCCGGTTGTAAATTTCATACGCGCTGCCCATTCGCCTTGGAGGTCTGCAGAGCTGAGATTCCGCTGTTGCGTGACGCTGGCGCGGGGCATTTGGTGGCCTGTCATTTAGCGTAATCATTTATAAATATGGATTGGATTTGAATTTTACCCTATTTTGACTTGTTCTTTTCCCGGTGCTATACTGATTCCATAGCGGGCAAATATGGTTAATAAGAGACTGATTAGACATAAGAGCTAATTGGTCTTGTTTTTTAATGCAGCTATGCTGACACTACTTGGCGTACGCCGCCCCCGGCAACTTGCCCGGCTTTCTTAACGAAGGGCGTAGCGCTCAAAAAACTATTAGGAGGAAATATCATGAATACCACAGTACGCTTGACTGAAAGATCCGGATCGAATTCATCCCAGCGCAGCAAAGGTTTTGTACCGGTTGTAGTTTACGGTGCAGGTTCAGATACCCAGTCCTTCTCAGCAGATGCCAAAACACTTAATGATATTCTCGGCAAAAATCCGCGTGCCATCCTGAAGGTGGAATTCCCGGGCTCCGGCTCGAAGAATGCGGTTATTCAGGAAGTGCAGCGCCAGCCGTTATCCCGTACGCTGCTTCATGTAGACTTGCAGCAGATTGACATGAAGGCTGATCTGGATACCAAGGTAGCCTTCCACTTCACAGGTGATCCTATCGGCGTCAAGAGCGGCGGCGTGCAGCAGGTTGAGCTGTATGAGCTGGATATCCGGACCTTGCCGGACAAGCTGGAAGCAAACCTCGAAGTAGATATCAGCGGCCTCGATATCGGTGATCAACTGCTGGTATCCGATCTGCCGAAGCATGAGGGCTGGGAGATTCTTACCCCTGAAGATACGCTGATCGTGCGGATCTCGCCTCCGCTCGTGATGGAGGAGCCGGCTGATGAAGCTGCTGCCGCACCAGCTGAGGAAGCAGCCGAAGCTGGGAAGTCTGAAGAATAAGACTTTTCTGGCTGTAGCCGTCGCATCTCTATATGCAGAGAACTCCGCAGACAGCCTGAGATAACGGCTGTATATGGAGAGTCATAATCTTTGATCAACCAGGAGCAGACATATCCTTAGCAGGGAATGGTCTGCTCCTTTTTGCGGAAGCGGAATCTGGTACATCCTGGTATTACATATGAGAGTAGGAGAGTGCATTCATGAATCCTAATATAATCAAGCTGGTAAGCGGCTCCAATGCGAAGCTGGACGAGGCTTCCACCCAGGCAACCGTGAAGATATCCTGCAGCAGTTCTCCGGCGATTCTAGATATCAGCTGCTTTATGGTGGGCGGGAACGGTAAGGTGCCGTCCGATGATTTCTTTATCTTTTATAATCAGCCAGCTGATCCTAAGCACACGGTCGTATTCAATCCTATCGATAAATACAGCGGGGAATTCGCCATTGATCTGCGTGCGCTTAGCGCCTCGGGCATTGAGAAATGCGTCTTCGCGGCTACGCTGGACGGTCCCGGAACCTTCGCCGATGTCAGAGGCTGCAGAATCAGCGCGGCGGGGAAGGGGACGGAGCTGGTATATGAAATTATGGACGGTAACGCCGAGACCTCGCTCGTGCTGGCAGAGCTGTACCGCCATGGCGGGGGCTTCAAGCTTCGCGCGGTCGGACGGGGCTTCCATGGCGGACTGAAGCCGCTGGCGGAAGCGCACGGGGTCGAGGTGGAAGACGAAGCGCCGGAGCACGGCAGCGGAGCAGAGGCTCAACCGGTGTCAGGCCATACGGAAGCAGCGGCTGCATACAGCGGACCTCCTAAGGAAGCAGAACAGGAGGAGGCTCCCCGGCCTGCCCTGAATTTGACGAAGATTGATCTTCTGAAGCAGCAGGTCGGAATTTCACTGCGCAAGAAGAATCTTGACCAGGAGAAGGCAAGGGTGGCCGTGGTGTTCGATGCATCTGGCTCCATGGCGCAATTATATGCGAAGGGAGTCGTGCAGCGGGCTTTTGAACGGGTGCTGGCTGTGGCTGCCAAGATGGATGATGACGGAATGCTGGATGTCTGGTTCTTCGCCACTAAGAGTAAGAGAATGCCAAGCGTAAATGAACACGGATATGAGGATTATGTGAAGCGGACCTATCCGGGACCGAAGATGTTCGGGGGACTGGGCATCGGGAACAATGAGCCGGTGGTTATGGCGGATCTGATCAAGAAATATACGAAGGAGGAGCCGGGCGACCTGCCGGTATATGTGGTCTTCTTCAGCGACGGGGGCATCTATGAGACGCCCAAAATATCGAAGCTGCTGATCCAAAGCTCGAAGCATAATATCTTCTGGCAGTTTGTGGGACTGGGCAATGCGGATTATGGCGTACTCCGTGAGCTTGACGATCTGCGGGGCCGTTATGTGGATAATGCCGATTTCTTCGCGCTGGATGATCTGGACGAGGTCAGCGATGAGGACCTGTATGACCGGCTGTTCAACGAATACCCGAAATGGCTGCGTGAAGCCCGGCAGAAGGGCGTTGTGCGTTCATAGAATGAAGTATAGCGGGCAGATCCGAAGCCGGTAAGGGCTAGGGTCTGCTCTGTTTTTTATGAAGGAGTGGATAGGAGGAGGCGCTGTTGCACGGGAGGGGAGCGATTTAGGCAGCTTGTCAGTTTACAACGTAACAGTGTTATGTTACGATGAGCGCAAGGAGTGGTGATATGGAAGAGGATTTAATCTCCAAAAAGGAGCTGCTCGATGAGACAGGAATCTCTTACGGGCAGTTGTACCGCTGGAAGCGGAAGCAGCTGATTCCTGAGGAATGGTTCATCCGCAAATCTACCTTTACGGGACAAGAGACCTTTTTTCCGCGGGCGCGGATTTTGGGGCGGGTGCAGCATATTTTGCAGAAAAAGGATGATCTCTCCCTGGATGAATTGGCGGATCAGCTGTCAGAGCCGGCATCCTCGTACAGAATCAGCTTAACTGTATCCCAGCTAAAGGAACGTAACATTGTTTCGGTGGGTAGTCTAGAGCGGTTCGGGAGACCGGAGGCCGAGGGCTTACCGCTGAGCTTCGAGCAGATTCTTAATGTATTTGCGGCAGATTGGCTGCTCAGTAAGGGGGAGCTCAGCTGGGAGGAAGCAGACCGGCTCTATCAGACGCTGGAGAGTCATGCGCCGGGGTACGGGGAGAAGGGGTGGGAGCTGTTTTTTGTGCGGAAGATGGGGGTTAGCTTCTTCATTATGGCGCTGCCGGGAGCGGGGCTGGCCTTCGAAGAGGGGGTACGGCTGGTGAGCAGGCTTCGCTCTGCCGATCTGGCGGAACTACTGAATGGACGTTTGACTGAAGACGGCTTATAGAGTAAGGAACAGTAAACCACAGGAGGCTGGACCATGGAGAAGAATGAACTGCCGGATCTGGTGATGGATGGGGTCAACACAGCTGCCGGAGGCAGATATCACAAAGTTAATATCAACGGTGTCAGTAAGATGAACGGAGCGCTCCACGCACATACCTATAGCTGTGACGGCGTGATGAAGCAGAAGGGTGACCTCACGGCCGATGAGCTGGAGATGAACGGAACTCTCAATCTGAAGGGCAATCTGCAGGTTGGTGAAATGAAGCTGAATGGAGTAGTGAACGGAGAAGGCAGTCTGCGGGGAGAGCGCTGTGTAATGGACGGCATGCTGCAGCTGAAGGGCGATTGTGAGCTGGAGGAGCTGACCGGTGAAGGGGTATTCACGGTGGGGGGCCTGCTGAGTGCGGGCCGGATGGAGTTCGGGCTACAGGGTCAGTCTGAGGCAGGGGAGATTGGCGTGGAGAGCCTGATGATCCGCAAAAAAGGTAACGCGGCCTGGGGCAGACTGCTCGGCGGAATGATCCCCAAGCTCAAAATCGGGCTGCGAGCCAAGCTCATCGAGGGAGATACGTTAGATCTGGAATACACGAGTGCAGATGTAGTGAGGGGCGGTACGGTCATTATCGGGCAGGGCTGCTCGATTGGCCGGGTGGAGTATAGAGCGGGACTGACCGTACATCCCGGTGCCCAGGTGGGGAAGGAGGAGAAGACCGGTGAATGAAGCGGTAGAACGCCATGATCTGAAGATACTCGGGACGTCGAGCTCTGTCGGCGGAGTTTTTAAGGATGTGAAGGTGACGGGAGAATGTACCTTTAGCGGGGATGTGGACTGCCATAAGCTTGCGCAGACCGGAGAGGTAGCGGTTGAAGGAAATCTTCGGGTACAGGATATCAAAATCACCGGGGAGTGCAAGGTGAAGGGCCGGGTAGACGCAGCCAGCCTGCGCGGACAAGGAGAGCTTACGGCAGGCGGCGGGCTGCGGATTGAGGATATCAAGCTGACCGGCGGGATCATAGTTACGGGCGATTGTGAAGCAGAGCAGGTGCAGATTACCGGAGTCCTGGAGGTCAGCGGACTATTAAATGCGGAGAGGCTCGACCTGACGTTATTCGGCCCCTGTAGGGCGGATACGGTCGGCGGCGGCAGCATCTCCATCAAGCGCAGCCGTTCCGGCGCGTTGCTTAGACCCGGGAAGAAGATGAGCTTCGCGGCCCGGCTGATCGAAGGAGATCGGATCGAGCTTCAGCATACGCAGGCGCAGACCGTCCGGGGCGGAAGCGTTGTGATCGGGCCTGGCTGCGAGATTGAGACGGTGGAGTACCGGGAGTTGCTGGAGGTGCATAAGAGCTCAACGGTAAGGAATGCGGTGAAAATGTAGCGTTAATCCTGCCGGGCGGCCTTGAACCGCAGCACGGTTCGCAGCTTCTCCGGGCGGGCACGCCGGGCATCCGAGATATAGATTTCGCGGTGCAGGTGAGACTCCCGCAGCAGGCCCTGAGCAGAGCAGAATTGCTCCATTATGGCGAAGCTGTGCGGTTCATCATCATAGGGGCCGATATGCAGCATTTGTACACTCAGGCCGTCTTCGATGCGGGCGAAGACGGCCTTGTCCAGCAGCGGGTGCGGCTTGCTGCGCTTGACCTGCTCCAGCACTTCTGCAGCAAGCAGAGGGGTCAGGAAATCCGGCTGCCGGATCATTATGGTGTATACCAGCTCGTTCTTATCAAGAGCGGCTAAGCGGCGTCCGGCTTCGCTGAGATCCCATACTCCTTCCAGCGGGAAGACGGTGTAGTCGTAGAAGCCTTCGGGTGCGGGGCCTTTTTTCGGCAGCATTTTGACTGTGTAGGATAAGGAATACAGCACAGCGACTGCTTCTGCGAATGCGCTGCCGTTGGGATTACCTTCACCACGCAGGGTGAAATACGGGAAGGCGGGTACCTGAATCAGCCCCGGTTCGGCAGGGGGGAGGTATAGGGCTTTGTCTTGTTTTCTCCATTCGACCTTCATATGGGTCACCTCAGTTCATAGGATTGTGCTGCATTCAGCATAGCATGCGAACCGGACAGGTGTATGTCAGGTTGGAGGCTGGAGGGGCAGTAGTACATAGAAAGTATTTATTCGAGGAGGGTTTATGTTGAGCGGAACGATGGAATGCGTGGTTGCTGCCAAGGCGGCACTCGGAGAAGGTCCCCATTGGGATCACAGGAAGGGCAGATTGTATTGGATGGATGTTGACAGCAATGAATTACATCTCTATGACCCTGGCAAGGGTACGGATGATATTCATTCCTTTGAGCAAAAGGTAAGTGCAGCCGTACCGGCGGAGCGCGGCGGCTGGATTCTGACGATGGAGGACGGGATCTACAGATATATGGAGCATCAGCCTGTGGAGCTGCTGGCAGCGGTAGAGACCGGAATTCCCGGTAACCGGCTGAATGATGCCAAATGCGACAGCCGTGGACGCTTGTGGTTCGGCTCGATGAACAGAAGGTTTGCGGGAAGAGATGGCAGCCTGTATGTAATGGAGTCCGCCGGTGAGGTCCGGCAGGTATTGACTGGGATCGGCATCTCCAACGGCTTGGCCTGGAACGACAGCTTGGGGGTCATGTATTATATTGACACGTTGACCAAGGGGATCGATGTAATGGATTATTCACTGGCAGACGGCTCGGTCAGCGGGCGCCGGACGGTCATCCGGTTGGCGGAAGGCGAAGGCTGGCCGGATGGGATGACGATCGACAGTGAAGGCATGCTCTGGGTTGCCCATTGGCGCGGGGGTTGTATCTCACGGTGGAATCCCCATACAGGCGAGCAGCTGGAGAAAATCGAGGTTCCGGCGCATTATGTAACCTCCTGTACCTTTGGCGGCGAGAATCTGGACGAGCTGTACATCACTACGGCGTGCGGATACATGAGTGCAGAAGAGCTGGAACGCTGGCCGCATGCGGGCGGATTGTTCCGGTTCAAGCCTGGAGTGAGGGGCCGGGAGGCTAATCGGGCGGCTTTTTAGGGAGGACAGCGGAGGGAAGTCGGGCGGGGGGCCTGCCCTAGTAGAGCATCAGTCTTTAAATTGTGGTTGGGAATGATGAGGCCTGAAGGATTAGAATAGTGAAGTCATTGGGACAAAGTGTATGCACTAGTACAGCATCAGAGCGCAGTTATGTTATAGGTGCTGGAACGATAGCAACTGCATTTTGTACAATGGAATGCTGTAAAAAAGGCTTCGAAATAGAATCAATTGTAATCCGTACAATGGAATGTTGAACAAAGGCCGTTTTTCACCCAAAACCCAACAGTCTACTGTATGAAATACAATAGACTCTCCTTTTACGGTCAGCTATTCGTTTTCTATTGCAGGAAATACAATCAGCTACTTGAATGTGAGAATAGAAGTCGGCAACTGAGGTAGGCTTAATTGCAATCTGTACAACTAAATCGTCGGATATACCGCCGAATCTCTGTTTAGGTGTATTTCGTGCAATTAAAATGTCTCTATACTTGGATTTTCGCCCATCGTGGCAGATTTAGTTGTACAGACTACAGTTAGAAGAGGAAAACCTTCCGTGTCACTGTTTTTAGTCGCACAGAATACACTTATCTCTAAATGGTACGCTACGAACAGAAAGCCTTCTTTCCAGAATATAAGTTCCTCCGTCCGTTAGACCGAGGCCTCCAGCGGAGGGGAGCCCTGACTCCACCATTTTAGATCTGATGCTCTACTAGTACCTAATAGCAGAAGCGGAGTTGTTTATAAGGCGGATATTCTGCCTGTGAGCAGCTCTTTTTATGTTGTAAGAAATCATGAAATCTGGGGACAACAGCGGCCGGAAGTCAGAGGTTCACCACAGCGACGACCAAGCATCGAGTTCAAGCCTGAAGTGCATGCCTTTTTATTTTCAGAATAAACAAAATATGGTATTGTATCTATATATTGAAACGCTTTCACGAAGAGCGGTGAGAAAGACGGAACCCGGTATCCATCATTATTCCTATCAAAAGCAAGGAGGACTTCGATGATTAAGGCTGTTGTCGTAGACGATGAGCGTCTGGTGCGCAAGGGTTTCATCTCACTGCTGGATTGGCCGTCCTTCGGGGTGGTGATTACCGGAGAGGCCAGAGACGGGCATGCGGCACTGGAGCTGCTGCGCGAGCAGGAGACGGATCTGTTGTTCGTGGATCTGTCGCTGCCGGGGATGACCGGGTTCGAGCTGATCCGGGAGGTGAGGCTGCGGTATCCTGCGGTACGCTGCGTGGTGCTGACCTGCCACCATAAATTCGATGATGTGCAGGAGGCGCTGCGGCTGGGAGCGGTGGATTACATTGTCAAAACGCTGCTGGAGCCGGAGAATGCCGATGAAATTATCCGCAGACTGGTGGAGCGGATCAGGTGGGAGGACGGAAACAAGAGCACCCCTTCAAAGGCAGAGCAAAAAGTAATCGCTGAGGACAAAGCACTGCTATATGTGCCGCTTGCGCCGGAACTGAAGGAAGAGCAGCTGTATGCGCTGTCTCTGGTGAGAAATTCCACGCTGCATGCTGTGCCGGGGATGTGGCTGTCTCCGCTGCCGTATCCTGTGGATGCAGCGCGGATCGGAGGAGAGCTGGGAGCGGTGCTTGGGACAAGCTGGACAGCGGCGCTGCTGGAGGGGGTGCGCGGTCAGCCGCTGAAGAGAATCGCTGCGGTGCTGGAACAGTCAGCCCGGCAGGCGCTGTTCTATGCGGCGGGCGGCCAGGCGCTCCCGAGGCTGCACTATGGTGAACTGCAGGCGCTGGCCGCGCGGCAACGGCCGGAGACGGGCGTCCCTTCCGCGCTGGTACAGGCGCAGAATCTACGCTGGACGCTGGAGCGGAGAGAATGGGATCTGTTCCTCAGCGGGGTTGCGATGCAGCAGCCGGACCCTGCGGCAGTGGCGGACTTTGGCCAAGAGCTGCTGCGGGGCTGGAGCCGGCTGCTGCTTACGGCGGAGGAAGCGCAGCAGCTCGCGCTGGCGGCAGAGTGCAACCGGCACTGGCGGCACTGGCAAGTCTGGCTGCATCAGTTCACGGGGCATGTCCAGCGCCGGATGATTGAGCTGGGCCTGAGCCAAGAGGTGATGCTCTGCCTGATCACCGCTGTGCGTTATATGAGGAGCCATGCCGGCGATAAAATCAATCAGGGCGATGTTGCCGCTGCTATCCATATGAGCCGCGGCTATTTCAGCCGGTGCTTCGCCCGCTTTGCCGGTGAGACTTTCGGGGAGTGCCTGCGGCGCATGCGCCTGGAGCTGGCGAAAGCACTGCTGCTGGAGACCCCTGTCCCGGTGTGTGAAATTGCCTGCCGGTCCGGCTTCGGGGATGACCGTTATTTCAGCAAGCTGTTCCGGGAGCATGTCGGCAAGCTGCCGAGTGAATTCCGCGCAGAAGGCCAGCTTCAAGGCGCCTTATTCGCGGCTGAACATGGGGGACAGCAGTGACTGCTGGATTGTCTCCACTTAATGAATACGCTCAGCCCTGCCCGTTCAGCCGGTCTGAGTTACGGGTGACCTTATGGAGCAGATCTATCAGCGTATCCAGCTCACTCTCGGTGAGGTCCATGGACAGCTCGCGGTTGAAGTCATCCAGCAGCGCCTGGAAGGCGGGGGCGAAGTCGAGCGCCTTGAGAGTTGGATACAGCAGGAAGGAGCGTCGGTCGGTCGGATCTGTCCGGCGCTCAATATATCCCGAGGCCTCCAAAAGCTTGACGGAGCGTGTAGTTGTCGCTTTATCGCATTTAATCCGGCTGGTCATCTGATCCTGGGTGATCCCCGGATGATTCAGCACCAGCTTTAAGAAGCTATGCTGGCCTCCGCTGCCGATGCCGTAGGGAAGCAGCTCCTTGGCCAGTATTTTTTGGTTCTGACGGTGAAGATGGGAGATCAGCTTCCCGATGGGTTCTCTATTTAAAGTCACAATGGACACCTCGCTGAGGATTATAACGGCAGCCTGCCTGAGGCATACCGCCCTGCCTCAGATCTTACCGTAATTTTGTTGCGCACGCAACTAATTTGCAGTACACTGTGAAGGATTAGTTTGTTGCGTGTGCAACTAGATTACATTTAAACCAAGAGGGTGTTAGTGGATGAGCAGCTTAGAGGCGACCTATCAGGAGGATGCCGGGATACAGAAGAAGCGCTGGCTGATTCTGATCGTTCTTAACTTGTTTACTTTTATGTCTACACTGGACGGAAGTATTGTGAATATTGCGCTGCCGGTGCTGGTGAAGGAGCTGGCACTGCCGGTAGCCCAGGTGGAGTGGGTGACTACCGGATATCTGATGGCGATCTGTTCAGTGATTCTGTTCTTCGGGAAGCTGGGTGACATTGTTGGCAAAATCAAGATGTTCAAGCTGGGCATGGTCGTCTTCACCATCGGCTCTCTGCTCTGCGGATTAAGCCACAGCCTGCCGCTGCTCATTGCTTCCCGTGTAGTGCAGGCGGTCGGTGCTTCGATGACCATGGCGAACAGCCAGGGCATTGTTACGGATATTTTCCCGTCTACGGAACGCGGCAAGGCTCTCGGCTTGATTGGAACCTTCGTGTCCCTCGGCAGTATAGCGGGGCCCAGCTTAGGCGGAATTATCGTATCGTCGATGGGCTGGGAGTATATTTTCTGGGTGAATGTGCCGATTGGCATTCTGGCGATTGCGCTGGGCTGGAAGGTACTGCCGAAGGATCTGGTACGTGTGAAGTCAGGGATTGATGTTCCCGGTAGCCTGCTGTTTGCTGTCTTCATTGTTACTCTGTTCGCCGGACTTCTGCTCGGCCAGCAGCTGGGATACGGGGATACCCGGATCATTTCCGCTCTCTCCGCTGCGGTGATTACCTTCATCGTCTTCCTGATTGTGGAGCAGCGCAGCGCCCAGCCGCTGCTTCAGCTTACCCTGTTTAGGAATCCCTTGTTCTCACTGAGCATATTCTGTGCTTTTCTGGTGTTCGTCTCGAACTTCTGCTTCAATATCATCGCGCCGTTTTATGCGCAGAATATGCTGAACATGTCCCCTTTTGATGCAGGCTTCCTGCTGATGCTCTACCCGATCTGCATGGTGATAGTCGCTCCGTTAAGCGGGGCATTGTCGGACAAAATCGGTTCGGAGCTGCTCACCTTCGCAGGGCTGATCGTGATGGTGGTTGCCCAGTTCGGGCTGGCCCGGCTGCATGAAGGCAGTCCGGTTATGCTGGTCGGCGTCTGGATCGCCATGCTCGGCATCGGCAGCGGGATGTTCGGCTCACCGAACAACTCGCTGATTATGTCAACGGTGCCGCGAACACAGCTAGGCTCGGCAGGCAGCGTAAATTCGCTGGTCCGTAATGTGGGGATGGTCGTCGGAATTACCTTAGCGACCTCTATCCTGTTCAATGTAATGAGCAGCAAGGCCGGCTACCGGGTAACCGGGCTGGTAGAAGGACGTCCGGAGCTGTTCCTCTCGGGGATGCATGCAGTCTTCCTGACTTCTTCCGGGATCTGCCTGTTATCGGCGCTCCTGACCGGTTGGCGGCTGTTCTCCTCGAGCAGGGCCAAGAGCCTGAGCGCATAACAGGAATAAACGGGCAGGGCTGCGGAATTTCGCTGTCCTGCTTTTTTTGTGTCACAACAACCGGCTCTATCTTGTCTACAGTTATGAAGAGCAATACAACCATAATGGAGGCGACCTAATTTGAGTCTAAGAATGAATTATCGTGAGGTTAACGGCCCGGCATTCCGGGCAATGATGGCGCTGGAGCAGCATGCAGGAAGCCGCAGCAAGGATAAGGTGTTGTATGAGCTGGTTAAAATAAGGGTCTCCCAGATCAACGGCTGTGCGTTCTGTCTGGATATGCACGGCAAGGATCTGATGAAGCTGGGCAACTATGCCGATCATATTCTGCTGCTGAGTGTGTGGCGCGAAGCGCCGTTATTCAGTGCGAAGGAACGTGTGCTGCTGGAATTCGCCGAGCAGGTCACGCTGATCAGCGAAGCTGGCGTTCCGCTGGAGCTGTACCATAAGATGCTTACGCACTTTAGCGAAGAGGAACTGGTAGACTGGATTATGGCGATCAATACGATCAACAGCTGGAACCGGATTGCCATTACAACCGGGATGTTCCCGGGCTGCTTCGGTTAATGAAGCAGCCGGAATCGTAAGGAAGGGGGGAGGCATGAAGTGGACAGGGGTAAAATAACGGCTCAGGTCAAGACACCTGCAGCGGAGAATCCCGGTATGGAGGAGCTGTATCAGAGCTATAAAGGCTATGCCTTCTCCATTGCCTACCGGATGCTTGGCGTTATTGCCGATGCAGAGGATGCGGTGCAGGATATGTTCGCCGAGCTGCAGCACCGGGACCGGAGCGGCATTCAGAATATCAAAGCCTATGTGGCCAAAGGCGTGACCAACCGCTGCCTCAATATGCTGAACTCGGCACGTAGCCGCAGAGAGACTTATATCGGGGAGTGGCTGCCTGAGCCGGTAAGCGAGGGATATGACGGCCCGGAAGCAGCGGCAGAACGCAAGGATAATCTGTCGTATGCTTTTCTGGTGCTGCTGGAGCGTCTGTCTCCCACGGAACGTGCGGTATTCGTACTGCGGGAGGCCTTCGAATACGACTATGAAGCCATTGCCGGAATGGTAGGCAAGTCGGGCAGCAACTGCCGGCAGATCTTCAGCCGGGCCAAGCGTATCCTGCAGACAGAGCCGGCTTCCCGGTTACCCTCGCTCAGATATGGAGCAGTCACCGAGAATCTGCTGGTTCGCTTCACTGCCGCGTTCACCTCCTATGACGTAGGCGGCATGCTGGAGCTGCTGGGCGAGCATCCGGTACTGGTTGCTGATGGCGGTGGCCGTGAGGTGCATACGATTCTCCGGCCGATGACCGGCCGCCGGGGAGTTACTGCACTGCTGACCTCGAAGCGGGTTATGCACTATTTGCGGGAGTGGAAGCCTTCCTGCGGGATGCTGAACGGCGAGCCGGGTCTGATCTTCACCGATCAGGGAGTCGTGAAGTGCGTGCTCTGCCTGAGTACGGATTCCAGCGGGGAACGGATTCAGAGCCTGTATCTTCTGATGGACCCTGCGAAGCTGTCCCATATTATCGTACCGCCAGAGCTGCCGCAGCGCTGATGCCCGGCACAACAACCAATAAGACACGTTGCCCCCGGAGAGGGAAGGCAGCGTGTCTTATTGGTTGTTAAAGAAAATAATAAAACTCACCCATTTCCGCGATGGAAGTCTTTTGCTCCCAGTTGAAATTTAGGGATAGTTGTAGAACGTACACTTAAAAGCAGCGAATATTCACACACGCCACGTCTAAGTGTAGTCTGTACAACTAACTCTGCCTGAAAGGGTGAGTAGTAAGAAAAAACGGCCTTATACATGTACGATATACAACTAAACGCAGAATGGGTTGAAAGTCAGGAGGTTTAGATGTACAGAATGCAATTAAGCCTGCATGCTCACTTAGTTCTTGAAGCTGTGAATCGGCGCGGGAATCCGTCCGCCACGGTTGACGAAGCCCGCACAATTGAACGGGTTGACAGCCATAACTGGAGCATATCCGAGCAAGCCGCCGAATTCGACCATTTCACCGACGTCCTTCCCGATGACCGGAATGACGCGGACCGCTGTGGTCTTGTTGTTGACCATACCGATGGCGGCTTCATCGGCAATGATGCCTGCGAGGGTCTCTTTGCTGGTGCTGCCGGGAATGGCAATCATGTCCAGGCCTACCGAGCAGACACAAGTCATAGCTTCGAGCTTCTCCAGAGTCAGCGCCCCGCGCTGGACCGCCTGGATCATGCCGTGGTCTTCGCTGACCGGGATGAAGGCGCCGCTTAAGCCGCCGACATAGGAGGAGGCCATGACTCCGCCTTTTTTGACATTGTCGTTAAGGATGGCCAGTGCAGCTGTGGTGCCGGGAGCACCGGCTTCCTCCAGGCCCATCACCTGGAAGATCTCGGCGATGGAATCGCCGATCTCGGGCGTAGGGGCCAGCGACAGGTCGATGATGCCGAAGGGTACATTCAGGCGCTTGGAGGCTTCCTGGGCGACCAGCTGGCCGACACGGGTGACCTTGAAGGCTGTACGCTTGATCGTCTCACACAGGGTCTCAAAGTCCTGACCCTTCACCTCTTCCAGTGCCCGCTTGATTACACCCGGACCGCTGACGCCAACGTTAATCACACACTCCCGTTCGCCCACCCCGTGGAAGGCACCGGCCATGAACGGGTTATCCTCCACCGCATTGCAGAATACAACCAGCTTGGCACAGCCGATGGAGTCGCGGTCCTTGGTACGCTCCGCCGTCTGGAGAATGATGTCGCCCATCAGCTTCACGGCGTCCATGTTGATGCCACTCCGCGAGGAGCCGACGTTGACGGAGGAGCAGACTCTCTCGGTCACCGCCAGCGCTTCCGGAATACTGTCAATCAGAATCCGGTCGCCCTTCGTACAGCCCTTCTGCACCAGCGCGGAATACCCGCCGATGAAGTTGACGCCTACCTCCTTGGCAGCCTTGTCCAGAATCTGGGCGACAGGCACGTAGGTATCGGTATGTACAGCTCCCGCAGCAATCGAAATCGGCGTTACGGAGATCCGTTTGTTGACAATCGGCACCCCGAATTGGCGCTCCAGATCCTCGCCGGTCTTCACGAGCTTCTCGGCAGAGCGGGTAATTTTGTCATATACCTTCTGGTTGAACACCTTCATGTCGGTATGGGCGCAGTCCATCAGGCTGATGCCCATCGTAATGGTGCGGACATCCAGGTTCATTTCCCGGATCATTTTATTCGTCTCCTGAACTTCTACTATCGAGATCACTAGCCTTGCTCCTCCCTCGCCGGTTAAATCCGGTGCATAATATTGAAGATATCCTCATGCTGCAGCTTGATTTCCACACCGATGTCTTCCCCTACCTGCTGAAGCTCCTCCACAATCTCCTCGAAGGACTTGCTGGGGGCAGAGATGTCCACGATCATCATCATGTTGAAATAATCCTGCACAATCGTCTGGGAGATGTCCAGAATGTTCAGATTGTGCTCTGCGAGGTATGTACACACTTTGGCGATAATGCCTACCTTGTCTTTTCCGAGTACCGTAATAATCCCCTTCAATTGAAAAGCCTCCCGTTATCCATGGTCTGAAATCTTCGCTCATTGCCGCATTAACGGAATGAACGATTTTAATTATTATGTCAAATCAAGGATAGGTTATCAACCAAAGCTTTTGTGTCGGGCTGATCAGAGATTTGAGCTTGCATTTTCCTGAGCGTATAATAATGTTGACACTTGATGTGAAATATGATTTATTTGAGTTTTGAACGATAAGCCGGATATAAGGAGCTATTATGACAACGAGAAAATATAAAGAGCTGGTTGAAGAGCGCACGAGAGAAACTCTGCAGAAATGGTCGGAACAGTCAGCAGTCGAGGAGAAGGATATTTACCGTTTCCTGCATAATTTGAAGGGCACCTCGGGCACTGTGGGTCTCGATACCGTAGAGGCTTTCTCGGGTAATGCGCTGCTCTATTTCTCGGATGATAACCATAGAAGCTGGACGGAAGCAGAATGGGGCGATTATATCTATCCGGTGCTGGAGCTCTTTAACGAACCGGAATCGAAAGGCGCGGTGCCCCCGTTGACTCCCGGGATTGCATTATCCCACGGCATTGTCCATCAGCAGTACGAGATTCTGATCGTGGACGATGATGTGGAGCTGGTTGCTTTTTTGCGGGAATCGCTGGAGCGGGAGTCCTATTATGTCAGTATTGCGCTGTCGGCCGGACGCGGACTGAAGCTTTTTTATGAGAACAAGCCGGATTTGATTCTCCTTGATATTCTGCTGCCGGACCGCAGCGGGATTGATGTACTGAAGCAGATTATCGGCAAGGCTAAGAAAGAACGGATTCCGATCATTATGATCAGCGGAGAGCATTCGATAGAGGTTCAGAAGTATGCCTATTCGCTGGGTGTTATGGATTACATACAGAAGCCGGTGGACATCGATTTATTCCTGGTGCTGATCAAGAACCGCTTTGAGCTGAAAAAGGAGTGGCAGGAATCGATCATTGTCGACGAGCTGACCGGGGCGTTCAACCGCAAGTACTTCAACCAGACGATGAAGCAGCTGATCTCCGATTTCAGACGGACTGGCCGGACCTTCTCCCTCGCTCTGCTGGACCTGGATCTGTTCAAGCAGGTTAACGACACTTACGGGCATCTGATGGGGGACGAGGTGCTGCAGAGCTTCTCGGAGCTGGTGAAGCAGTCCATCCGCACGGAGGATACCTTCTGCCGCTATGGCGGCGAGGAATTTGCCCTGTTCATGCCGAATACGCCTGCGGAGCAGGCGCTGCTTGTGATGGAGCGGATTCAGGAGGTCTTCGCGGCCCGGGAATTCCAGGCCAAACGTGAGAGCTTCCATGTTACCTTCTCCTGCGGAGTGACCGAGGTTAACGGAGAGGTACAGGATGCCGATATATTGGTAGAGGAAGCGGATCTGGCGCTCTATGCCAGCAAGCATAACGGCAGGAACCAGAGCACCCTCTACAGCCAGGATCTGCTGCTGGGCCAGCGCGAGACGCTGCTGAATGTCATTATTGTGGATGATGATCCGCTGATCCGCAGAATGGTGACGACCCACTTCGCTGCCTGGCAGCCCGGGACTAACGCCAGAGTGAGGGTTACGAGTTACGCGGACGGCGCGCTTTTATTGAAATCGGACTGGTATGCTCCTGAAGAGAAGTATGTGATTCTGCTGGACGGCGTCATGCCGGGGCTTGACGGGCTTGAGGTGCTGGAGAAGATCCGCAGCGGCTATCCTGAGGTGAACATTCTCGTGATCATGCTGACTGGCCGCAATAACCAGCGGGACATTGTCCATGCGCTGCAGATGGGGGCGGATGATTATGTCATTAAGCCGTTCCATCTGCCGGAGCTGCTGACCCGGATTGAGCGTCTGGCCCACCGGTTTCTGTTCTAAATGCAATGCATCCCAAGCAGGGATGACTGAAAGGTGAGAGTGAGCTATGGTGCAAAAGGTACTGATTGTAGATGATGAAGAGGTTCTGCGCATGCTGATTGAGGATACCCTGGAGGATCTCGAGAATGTGGAGACCCATACTGCCGAGAATGGGGGCGAGGCGCTCGCCAGGCTGGCGGCAGAACCTTACGACCTGGTGATTCTGGATTACATGATGCCCGTCATGACTGGCATTGAAGTGCTGTGCGAGCTGGACGGGGAGCTGAAGAGCCAGACGCCGATTATGATGCTGACCGCCAAGGCACAGGAGATGGACCGTAACCGGGCCAGGGAGGCGGGAGCCCGTTATTTCATGCCCAAGCCGTTCAGCCCGATGGAGCTGCTTCAGCTCGTGGAGGATATTCTGAGTGAGAAACCTTAAGCTTAAAGACCGGAGCATCAAAACGAAATATTACCGGATTCTTCTGCTGCTGTTCGTTGCCATTATGGCCGGAGGAATCGGGCTTGTCTTCTATATCAATGCCCAGCAGGAACAGCTGGATCAGAAACGTGAAGTGCTGCAACATAAGACGGCGACGATCAACGAGCTGGCGGTGACGCTAAGCGAGGTCTTTTTCCGGGCGAGAGGTTATGTGGCTACTCAGAGTGAGAACGAGCTTGCGCTGCTGAACGCTGCGGTTAAGGGGCTTGACGGCATTCTGGAGCAGTACTCCTCCCTGAAGCTGTCGGCTGAAGAAGTCCGGTACAGAGATGACCTCAAGGTGTTCTATGAACAGTACAAGAGCCAGACCCTGCCTGAAGTGATGCTCTTAGTGAAGAATAATGATTACGAGGGAATCCGGAACTTGTCCCAAAGCGGCAGTACCCGGGCTGTGAACGAATTCCTGAGCTACACGAAGCAATTCAAAGCCAATTCGGATGCGCTGCTGAATGAGCTGAACTCCCGCTCCATCAGGCAGGCGGATACGTTCACTTTTGTTGCTTTTCTGCTTAGCACCCTGCTGCTGCTGTTCTTCACGCTGTTGATCTGGCGGATGCTCAAAGTTATCATCGATCCGATTGTGAAGCTGGAGGAAGCGACGAATTCGCTGGCGGCCGGCGAGGCGGTTATGCTCGGCAAGCTGCATAAGCAGGATGAGATCGGACGGCTCTATGAGGCCTTCCTGAATATGGCCCACAGCATCCAGGATAAAGAGGAAGAGCTGATGATGCAGAATGAAGAGCTGCATGCCCAGCAGGACGAGCTTCAGGATCAGCAGTTCAGGCTGGAGCGGTCGCTCAGTGAAATCGAGAGCATGATGAAGGCGCTGAATCAGACCTCTGCCGTCGGCATTCTGTCGAACAAAGGCGTGTTCACCTACGTGAACGATAATCTGAGCGTCTACACGGGCTACAAGAGCTCCGAGATTATCGGATACACCTACCGGCTGTTTGAGCTGCATAATATTGCAGAACTGCAGGTAGAGCAAATGATCCGCAAGCTATCGACCGGCGGCGTGTGGAGCGGAGAGACGGAGCTGGCGACCAAGGAAGGCTCGCCGCTCTGGCTGCAGCTGACAATCATGCCTTACCTGAACGATGAAGGCCAGATCTACCAGTATATCCTGATTGCGAATAACATCACCTCGATGAAGAATGTGCAGCAGGAGCTGGCGGAGACGCTGAAAAGCACGGAGCAGACATCCATGATGCTGGAGCTTAACAATCAGCTGAATCATGAGATCACCTATACGCTGGACAAGCAGGAATTTGCCGACAAGTTCAACCAATTCATGAACCGTCTGTACTCGTTCGACTCCAGTCTTTTTCTGCTGGTCAAGGATAAGATAGCCGTAGTCAAAGGGGTTCCGCCGGAGAATGTGGGGCGGTACATCGGTGAGGGCAGCAAAGAGATTCTGTACCGCCTGAGCGTGGAAAAGTCGTATATGGTGAAGCGGGTGGGCTCGGTCAGAGAGCAGGGGATCTCCGCCAATGAGGTGTATTGTTACGACTACTATACGACTGTGGTAAATGCGGAGGATGAGATTCTGGCAGTCTTCTGCGGAACACGCATCGGGCACCCGTTCACGGAGGAAGAGACCGACGAAATCCAGGGGATGATGAACCGGGTCGCCCTGGCCATTGAACGCCTGTTCATGTACGAGGAGATTGAGAATGGCCGCAAGCTGAATCAGGATATTGTGAACAATGTCAATGAGGGCATCCAGTTCGTTGGCACGGACGGCGTCATTCAGCACATCAACAAGGCACTGAGCCAATTGTTCAGCTATGAGGACTGGACGGAAGGCATGCTGATTCCCAAGGAGCGCTGGATGGAGCATTTCACCCTCCGGGTGAATGAATCGGAAGAGCTGGGTCGCTTTTACCAGAAGGCGATGTCCGAGCATACCACTGAGTCCAGTGCGATGAAGTATTCTATCGGCAAGGAAGACATGAAGCATGTGGATGCCTATGCCATACCGGTCTTCCGCCGGGAGGTCCGGGTAGGGACGCTGTTCGTCCACCGTGACATTACCCGCGAGTATGAGCTGGATCTGATGAAGTCAGAGCTGGTCAGCACCGTCAGCCATGAGCTGCGGACGCCGCTGTCGAGTGTACTGGGCTTCACGGAGCTGCTCCTGTCCAAAACCATGAAGCCGGAGAAGCAGCTGAAATATCTGGAGACGATTCATAAGGAAGCCAAGCGTCTGACGGAGCTGATTAACGACTTCCTGGACCTGCAGCGGATGGAGTCCGGCACACAGCTGTATAATGTGGAGAAGGTTAACCTTAGCGAGACGGTCCTGAGTGTCATCGATCAGTACAAGCTGAGCGGTACCCACCACATTCTTCTGGAGGACGAGGCGCTGAATCCCGAGGTTGAGGTAGACAAGGATAAGATTATCCAGGTGCTGACCAACCTGCTGAGCAATGCGATCAAGTTCTCGCCGGGCGCAGGTGAAATTAAGGTCATGCTTCATAACGAACCGGGATCGATTATGGTACGGATTCAGGACCACGGACTCGGGATTCCGAAGAATCAGATCGGGCAGCTGTTCCAGAAATTCCGCCGAGTGGACAACAGTGCCTCCAAGCGAATTGGCGGTACAGGTCTCGGGCTGGCCATCTGCAAGGAGATTATTGAGAAGCAGAAGGGAACGATCGGGATTGAATCCGTGGAGGGCGAAGGCTCGACGGTATGGTTCCGTCTTCCGGTGATGCAGGCAGAGACCGGCCACCCGGAGGAGGAACATTCTTTAAGATGGAGTGCGGGC
Source organism: Paenibacillus sp. FSL M7-0896 (assembly GCF_037975415.1). Lineage (NCBI taxonomy): Bacteria > Bacillati > Bacillota > Bacilli > Caryophanales > Paenibacillaceae > Paenibacillus > Paenibacillus sp. FSL M7-0896. The sequence goes on along the minus strand of NZ_CP150250.1, from coordinate 4,327,708 downwards.
AAGGAGCAGAAGCCGGATGTGATGATTGTGGAGGATGATTACAGCCTGTCATTGCTGCTCTCGGAGGAGCTGAAGGGCAAGGGCTTCCGGGTCACCCATCACTATCATCCGCAAAAAGCTTTTGACCAGGCTGTCAAAACGCCCTTCGTAGCGATCGTTGTCGATCTGATGCTGGGCGATGAGCTGGACGGCTGGGATCTGATCCGCATGCTCAAGAACGATCCCCGGACCGAGAAGGTGCCGATTGTCATCTCCTCGGCGCTGGATAAGGACGATAAGAGCATGATGGATAATGTGCAGAAATATCTGACCAAGCCCTATCCGCCCGGCGAGCTGTCGGGTACGCTGCAGGAGATTGTGGACATTCAACTGAAGACGGGAGAGGTGCTGTTCCCGGATAACGGTGAAGCCGGGCATGGAGCGGCGCTTGGTGAGGGTTAGAGTGAGTATCGAGTAAGTGCTGAGTATCTGCTTAGTAGGTACATGGGTAGTGCAATAATATGATCGATTATAATTATAGCGGAACAAGTCTCTTTCTGGGGCTTGTTTTTTTGTGTATTTGGGGATTCTCCCGGGTGGGGGAAGGGGACGATGGGGAGCGAAAGGGCGAATGAATGGAGGGGGCCAAATGTATGCTAAAAACCGACTACATTGGGCTTGGCGGAGGCGTGCGGGCCGAATGTAATCGAAAAACCGACTACATTGGGCGTGACGGAAGCGTGTGGGCTGAATGTAATCGAAAAACCGACTACATTGGGCTTGGCGGAGGCGTGCGGTGCAAATGTAATCGAAAAACCGACTACATTGGGCTTGGCGGAGGCGTGCGGTGCAAATGTAATCGAAAAACCGACTACATTGGGCGTGACGGAAGCGTGTGGGCCGAATGTAATCGAAAAACCGACTACATTGTATGTGAAAAACAGCAGACATTGTGCTCCAAACTGGGCAGCGGCCGGAGGGCCAAATGTTCACCGCAGCGACGACCAAGCTTTGAGTTCTAGTCTTAAGTATCCCAGCAATACTTGCTTTAGAGTAGGCTCTAAGGGTTATAGTGAATATGAAGCAGCCAATCTAGCAGGAGTGAAAGGGAGGAATTGCGATGAAGTACAGTTATTTGGGTAAATCGGGGTTAAAGGTCAGCCAGTTGTGTCTGGGGACGATGAATTTCGGACCGGAGACGGAGGAGAAGGAAGCCTTCAGGATTATGGATGCGGCCCTCGATGCGGGCATTAATTTCTTCGATACGGCGAATGTGTACGGCGGCCAGGACCGGCGGGGCTGGACAGAGGAAATTATCGGCCGCTGGTTTCAGCAGGGCGGCGGACGGCGTGAGAAGGTAGTGCTGGCCACCAAGGTCTACAATGACATGTTCGACGAGCAGGACGGTCCCAATTCCGGCTCAGGCTTGTCTGCCTACAAGATTAGACGGCATTTTGAAGGATCGCTGCGGCGCCTGCAGACCGATCATATTGAACTATATCAGATGCATCATATCGACCGGAACGTATCGTGGGACGAGCTGTGGGGCGCATTCGAGATCCTGGTGTCCCAGGGTAAAGCCGATTATATCGGCTCCAGCAACTTCGCAGGCTGGCATATCGCTGCTGCCCAGGCGAAGGCCAAGGAGCGCCATTTCCTAGGCCTTGTCTCCGAGCAGCATCTCTATAACCTGCTGGAACGGGCGCCGGAGCTGGAAGTGCTGCCTGCCTCACAGGAGCTGGGCCTGGGTGTCATTCCGTGGAGTCCGCTTGCCGGAGGCCTGCTGGGACGCAATGCGCTCACGAAGACCGGGGTGCGCAGCGCCCGTTCGGCCAAGCTGGAGCAGCACCGCAGCCAGCTGGAGCAGTTCTCCGCGCTCTGCAAGGAGCTGGGCGAGCATGAGGATCAGGTCGCTCTGGCCTGGGTACTGGCGAATCCGGCTGTGACCGCACCGATTATCGGGCCGCGTACGATCCAGCAGTTCGAGGACTCCCTGCGGGTGACCGAGATTACGCTGGATGAGGCCACACTGAAGAAGCTGGACGAGATCTTCCCGGGACCGGGCAAACCAGCACCGGAAGCCTACGCCTGGTAAACAGAGCTTTGAACCTTGTACATCTCGAAGCGGAATACCCTACGCAATGATCTAACGAATAACAGCCGGACTGTCCCTGACGGGATAGTCCGGCTATATTTTTGTAAGTATCCAGATGAATATGGTAGACTGATTCTGTGACAAACAGTGACCTTGACCACGGCCTTGACTATGACTATGACCCTGATCATGAGTTGAACAACTAGAGAAGATAGGGGAACTGCCGATGCTTTTTTATCTGATAGCTGTCTTCGTCCTGATGCTAGATCAGGCGACCAAGTGGATAGTGCGTACCCATATGGAGCTTGGGGAGATGCTTCCTTCCTGGACGCCGCATTTGCGGTTTGTATACTATGAGAACAGCGGTGCAGCCTTCAGCTCCTTTCAGGGATTCGGGAAGTATTTTGCTATTGTTGCCGTGATTTTTGTAGCAGCAATCTTCTATTACCGGCGTCAGGGTAAAATCCGCGGCCCTCTGCTCGAAGCAGCCAGCGGCTTCCTGGTCGGCGGGGCTGTCGGCAATGCCATTGACCGGGCACTTTATCACCAGGTTACAGATTTCCTGGTCTTCGGGAATCATGGCGGGATTATGAATCTGGCCGATCTGGCGATCAATGCCGGAGGCCTTCTGATTCTGCTCTACCTGCTTGTGGACCATTTCCGGCACAGAGCAACCCGCAGACTATTATAAATGGCAGGCAAAGACATCTCCGGTCTATCATTTTATCTAATGCAACTTATCATAATTAGTAATGAACCCGGCTAAATCAGAGCATTTTACTATGATTTAGCCGGGTTTTGTGCATTTTATGCAAGTATTTACCTTTTAAAGAATATGATGCCTGTTATATGATTCGTTGATCGTTTGCCGGTATTGTGTTAGCCTGAGTTCATGATATTAAGAGGAAAGAAGATTGCACGCTAAGGAGAGGTCGATATTGTTGCAACTACAAGTTACAAACAGTCCTTTTAATGAGAACCAGGCAGAGCTGCTGAATCAGCTTCTGCCCACGCTGACACCTTCACAGCAGGTATGGTTAAGCGGGTACTTATCTGCCCTGTCGCTGCAGGGTAGCCAGGGATCAAGCGTCCATGCAGGTTCCCCCGCTGCTCCAGCAGTAGTAGCAGAGCCGGCAACTGCCGCTTCGCAGCAAGCGTCGCGTGAAGTGACCGTATTGTTCGGCTCCCAGACCGGCAACTGCCAGCGGCTCGCCGTGAGCCTCTCCCGCAAGCTGGAGGAGCAGGGCTTCAAGGTCACGGTGTCCGCGATGAACAGCTTCAAGCCGAATGGACTGAAGAAGACAGAGAACCTGCTGCTGCTGGTCAGCACCCATGGCGAAGGGGAACCGCCGGATAATGCCCGTGCCTTCCATGAATTCCTCTACAGCAAAAGAGCGCCGCAGCTTCCAGGCTTGCGCTTCTCGGTACTCGCGCTGGGCGATACCTCCTATGAATTCTTCTGCCAGACAGGCAAAGACTTCGATCAGAAGCTGGAAGAGCTGGGCGCACAGCGGTTAAGCCCGCGTGTAGATTGCGACCTCGATTATGATGAGCCGGTGGCCGAGTGGTTCGGCCAGGTCATCAGCGCTCTTAACGGCGCGCAGAATGCTGCAGGAATTGCGGATGCAGCGGTTCAGGCTGCTGAGAGCGCAGAGTCGCTGGAATCCGCCTATTCACGAAATCATCCTTTCCATGCCGAAGTACTGGAGAATCTGAATCTGAACGGCCGCGGCTCAGACCGCGAGACCCGCCATCTGGAGCTGTCGCTAGCCGGATCGAATATTACCTTTGAGCCGGGGGATTCTCTTGGCGTCTATCCCGAGAATCATCCGCAGCTGGTAGAAGATATCATTGCCGCTATGGGCTGGGATGCGAATGAACGAGTTCCGCTGAACAAGAAGGGGGAAGAAGGCACGCTACAGGAGGCGCTACTGCGGCATTACGAAATTACGGTGCTGACAAAGCCCCTCCTGGAACAGGCTGCCGGGCTTACCTCCGCACCTGCCCTTAAGGAACTGCTGACCCCCGGGCGGCAGCAGGAGCTGAAGGAGTATATCCAGGGCCGGGATCTGCTGGATCTTATTCAGGACTATGGACCCTGGAATGCTCCTGCCAGCATCTTCGTGACCATCCTGCGCAAGCTTCCGGCCCGCTTGTATTCCATTGCCAGCAGCTACAATGCCAACCCGGATGAAGTACACTTCACGGTGCGGGCTGTGCGTTATGAGTCACATGGGCGTGAGCGTTACGGTGTCTGTTCGGTACACTGTGCTGAGCGTGTACAGCCGGGTGCCACCTTGCCGGTATATATCCAGAACAATCCGAACTTCAAGCTGCCCGCTGATTCCAGTGTACCGGTAATTATGATCGGTCCGGGTACGGGCGTTGCCCCGTTCCGTTCCTTTCTGGAGGAGCGTGAAGAGCAGGGGGCTGAGGGTCCAAGCTGGCTGTTCTATGGAGACCGTCATTTCGTTACAGACTTCCTCTACCAGACGGACTGGCAGCGGATGCTGAAGGACGGTGTCCTCAGCAGGCTGGATGTGGCCTTCTCCCGCGACACAGAGGAGAAGGTGTACGTACAGCACCGTATTCTGGAGCAGAGTAAGGAACTGTACCGCTGGCTGCAGGAAGGAGCGCATGTATACGTGTGCGGCGATGAGAAGCATATGGCCCATGATGTGCATTCGGCACTGATTACAGTGATCCAGGAAGAGGGCGGACTAAGCCCGGAAGCGGCTGCCGCCTATCTGGAGACCCTTCAGCAGGAGCAGCGTTACCAGCGGGATGTCTATTAAGCGGGATTCAAGCGAAAGAGGAGAGAATCAGCAATGGCAAACAATGAACCAGCGGTGAAGCCGATTGGCGGACCACCGAGTGATGTTGAACATATCAAGCTGGAGAGCAATTATCTGCGCGGGGCGCTTGTCGAGACCCTCAGCAATCCGATTACAGGAGGGCTGCCGGAGGATGACAACCGGCTGCTGAAATTCCACGGCAGCTACATGCAGGATGACCGCGATCTGCGCAGTGAGCGGGAACGCTCCAAGCTGGAGCCGGCTTTCCAGTTCATGCTGCGGATAGTAGCGCCCGGCGGTGTGGCGTCTGCGGCACAGTGGCTTGTCATGGATGAGCTGGCCCATAAGTACGGCAATGGGACACTGCGCCTGACGACGCGGCAGGCTTTTCAGATGCATGGGGTGCTCAAGTGGAATCTCAAGAAGACGATCCGAACGATCAACGACACCCTGATGACCACACTTGCGGCCTGCGGTGACGTAAATCGTAATGTGATGAGTGGTCCGAACCCGTATCAGTCGGAGGTTCATGCCGAGGTTCAAGAGTGGGCCAACAAAATCAGCGATCATCTTGCCCCGCGTACCCGCGCGTATCATGAGATCTGGCTGGACGGGGAAAAAGTCGTGGACAGCAAGGTGGTTGAGCCGATCTACGGCCCGGTCTACCTGCCCCGCAAATTCAAAATTGGCCTGGCGGTGCCTCCATCCAATGATGTAGATGTATTCTCCCAGGATCTGGGCTTCATCGCCATTCTGGAGGACGGCAAGCTGGCCGGCTTCAATGTCTCGGTTGGCGGCGGCATGGGAATGACGCACGGCGATATGAATACGTATCCCCAATTGGGCCGGATCATCGGCTTCTGCCGTCCGGAGCAGATGATTGATCTGGCGGAGAAAACGGTTACGATCCAGCGGGATTACGGCAATCGTTCGGTTCGCAAGAACGCCCGCTTCAAGTACACGATCGACCGGCACGGGCTGGAGTGGTTCAAGGGAGAGCTGCACGAACGGCTGGGCTGGACGCTGGAGCCGGCGCGCGACTATCATTTCGATCATAATGGCGACCGGTATGGCTGGGTAAAGGGGATGGACGGCAAATGGAACCTGACGCTCTATATCCAGAGCGGACGGATTCAGGATCAGGAGGGCTACCCGCTGATGACCGGCCTGCGTGAGATCGCCAAGATTCACAGCGGAGACTTCCGGCTGACCCCGAACCAGAATCTGATTATCGGCGGTGTGACCCAGGCGAAGAAGCGCAAGATTACAGAGCTTGCCAAGCAATACGGTCTGACGGACGGTGCCCATCATTCTGCACTGCGCAGAAGTGCGTTGTCCTGTGTAGCCTTGCCGACCTGCGGGCTGGCTATGGCGGAGGCGGAGCGTTATTTGCCGCACCTGCTCGATAAGCTGGAGGTTATCATAGATGAAGCCGGGCTGCGCAATGAAGAGATTATCATCCGTATGACCGGCTGCCCTAACGGCTGTGCCAGACCGGCGCTCGGCGAGATTGCTTTTATCGGCAAAGGTCCGGGCAGGTATAATATGTACCTGGGTGCTGGCTTTACCGGAGACCGGCTGAACAAGCTGTACAAGGAGAACATTGACGAGCGGGAGATACTGGACACCCTCGGGCCGATTATTCATGGTTATGCCAGAGAGCGCCTTGCCGGTGAGCACTTCGGCGATTATGTGATCCGCAGCGGATATGTCAAGGCCGTTACTTCGGGGCTCAATTTCCACGACTAACGGCTGATGCCTGGCGGTCTGCATATGCCGTAGTTAACAATAACTTGTACAGATTAGCCATCACGTGAATGCAAATCAAGAGCCTGTTTTCTGGTGTTTTTGCGGGAGACAGGTTTATTTTGTTTGTTTATTTGGATTTTCGGCGGTTTTCTTTCATAATATAGAGTAGCAATACACCATTATAACCAAGAGCCATTATATATAGTGAGTAATGGATTCTGTACAGAAGAGGCGAATTGAATGATCATTATGAAATCGATGGAAGAGATTGAGAAGATGCGGGCAGCCGGCAAAATCCTGGCGGAATGCCACCGGCAGATTGCCGGGTTGATCAAGCCGGGAATTACGACCTGGGAGATCGACCAGTTTGCCGAGAAGTTCATCCTCTCCCAAGGAGCAACCCCGGAGCAAAAAGGCTATCACGGGTACCCGTATGCCACCTGTGCATCTGTGAATGATGTCATCTGTCATGGCTTCCCGAAGCATGAGGAGCTGAAGGATGGAGATATTGTAACGATTGACATGGTAGTCAACCTGAATGGCTGGCTGGCGGATTCGGCTTGGTCCTACGGAGTGGGTACAATTAGCGAGCAGGCGGAGAAGCTGCTGGCGACGACCAAGGAATCTCTATTCAAAGGTATCGAGCAAGCTGTAGCCGGCAACCGCATAGGCGACGTAGCGCATGCTATCCAGGTCTATGCCGAATCTAACGGTTATTCCGTCGTCCGGGACTTTATCGGTCACGGGATTGGCTCGGAGATGCACGAAGCGCCTGAAGTGCCTCATTACGGCCCGGCCGGCAAAGGCCCGCGCATTAAGGAAGGCATGGTGTTCACCATTGAGCCCATGCTCAACACGGGCAGCTACCGGACCAAGGTGGATGCAGACGGATGGACTGCACGCACTATTGACGGAGGCCTGTCAGCCCAGTATGAGCATACACTGGCGGTAACTCCGCAGGGGACGATTATTCTGACAGAGCTATAGAAGAATTAAGGGGTTAAAGACCCGCATCACGCAGCAAAGGCAGGGCCGTCCATGGAGGACAGTCCTGCCTTTGCTGCAGCTTCACCTGAGTTAATCGGTAATATTGCGTGTGTAATACTCGATGATATCCTTGCGGCGGATGATGCCGAGGAAGATTCCGCTGTCGTCCACTACCGGAACGAAGTTCTGGTCTGCTGCCAGGGTCAGCATATCCTCCATCTGCGCGTGGATCTCGACGCTCTCGTTATGCACATGACGCTGAATGGTGCCGACGGTCACCTCGTTCATATTCGCGAAGCTCAGACCGTCGGTATTCTTCAGCTTCCATAGCAGATCGCCCTCCGACAAGGTCCCAACATATTTACCGGCATCGTCAATAATCGGAATGGCCGAATAATAATGATTCTCCAGCTGTTCCAGCGCTTCCCGCATGGAGATCGAGGAGGTGATGTACGCAACCTGATCCTTGGGCAGCAAAAATGAGGATATTTCCATAGGTTAGTCTCCTTTACAGTAGGATGAAATACATAAGGTTATTACAATTAAAACATAGAACAGGATGTAAGCGCATTAAAAATCAGGTTACAACTTTGAGATGTTGCGGTTACGCTGCGGATATGAGGCCACAGAAAAAAGGATATGCCGTCCTTCCAGGGGAAGAACTGTCATATCCTAAGCGCTTTTGTGAATAGGAAACTACCTAAGGGAGTTAGCCGTTCTGGCCGTTGTCGTGGCTAAGCTGCCATTGGATGCCGAATTTGTCCATCAGGTTCCCGTAGGCCTTGCTCCAGAAGGTCTCCTGCAGCTCCATGTGTACAGTGCCGCCTTCTTTGAGTTTATTGAACCAGAGACGAATCTTCTCTTCATCGGTATCCGTCACCGTTAGGCTGATATTATTCCCTTCCGTGAACGGCATGCCGGGGAATACGTCAGAGAACATGACCGGGCTGCCGGCAATCATCAGATTGGTGTGCATGACGAGGTGTTTGGCTTCTTCCGGAACAGGATGGGATGGATCTGGCAGAGCCTCGCCGAAGGTCATGATATGCGGAGGTTCGGTCCCGAACACTTCAGCGTAATATTCTACAGCCTTTCGGGTATTGCCATTGAAATTCAGGTACACATTGATTGCCACAGCTGTCGCTCCTCTTGTGTTAAATTAAGGCAAGGACGATACGGTCCCATTGTATCATGTGCCTGTGCATTCACAAATATTCGGGGCAGGCTGTGCCATCATCGCCCTGGAGAAGCCGGAGGATTCTTGTGGACTCTGTTTAGGATATGATCTACCCAAGCATAACAACGGTCCAGATCTTGTGCGGAGATAAGGTCTGAGCGGTGCTCGAACATGATTTTCGCTTCGCTGTTCTCCTCACGGATAATGCCCAGATAGTCTTCGATCGGGGCCCAGCCCTCCCCAGTGCTTAACTCCGGCAGGACCGGATAATGGCCGTGCTGGATGGTTTCGTTAATCTGAACATTCGACAGATGGATCAATGCCGCATATTTGGTGTATTTTCTCAAAAGGGCACGGGCATCGAAATTAGGGTCAAGCTTATCCTGCTGATACAATCGGCCGGTATCCAGACACAGCTTAATGTCGGGATATGTAATCAATAGCTGTTCCAGAAAATCATGCTGGTAGACGTAACTGTTCAGTCCGTCGAACTCCAGAATGGGCTGGAACCTGTACTCCCGGCCCTTCCGGCTAAGCCATTCAAAGAGATATTTACTGTGCTGTATCAGTTCATTCAGAGAAAGGTCAACCTCATGGATATATTCCCTCCGGTCAGCAAATCGCCAAGTACTCCAGTCCACCCGTGAATCTAAGATGACTGGCTTCGGATAATGAAATAATACGTAGTCCGGGCGTAACTTCACCATATAATCCAGCTCTTCCTGAATCTGCCGGAACGCTTCAGAACGCTCATAATCATCCGGTGAGAGAAACAGGGCATCTCTTAGTCTGGCAGGATTGGCGCGGAGCGGATAATGGACTCCTGTGTGGAATCTGTGCTTTTGTGCTGCTTCAATCAGCGTCTGACAATCTTCATCGGAGGGGAAAGAACAAGCCTCGATTCCATAGAATTCGGCTTTGAAATCCTTGTGGAACTTGCCGTAATCAAATCCTCCATATTGGCCTATCATAAATCGCTGCATCCATACACCCCGCATATAATTACATGAAGTACATAACATTATTACAATTAAAACATAGAACAGGATGTAAGCGTATCAGGAATCAGGTTACAAATTTGAAATGTTGCGTTTATGCTGCGGTTACGAGGCCATGCAAAAAAGGATACGTCGTCCTTCCAGGGGAAGAAACGACATATCCTAAGCCGCTTTTGAAAAGGAGAGTTACCTAAGGACATCGGCTTTTATAGCTCTTGCCTTATTACCTTTGAATTACAGGACCTGATAAATGCTCAAATTTGACCAAGTAGGGGGATTAAACTCGGCAGTGCCCGAAGCAAGAGTGATAGAAGCCGTCAAGGTTAACGTTGGATTAGGGCCGGCGCCAGTCTGGATTAAACCGCTGGATTCCTGGGTGAAGGCGGCTAAACCAGCACCAGCTGCATTTCTCTGCGTGCCAGTGCTTATATTTTGTTGAACGCCGTCGAGGAAAACCAATATTTGCGAAGCAACGACGGGGATACTCCCATTTGTTATTCGAATTCTCAAATTAAAAGAAACGAAGTAGAAGCTATTGGGTTGTAATTGAATACCTTGACCGCCGTTCACAAGGGAGATACCTGAGCCAAAAATAAAATTTTGTACAAATGTAATATTCGTAGGCGTTGCTGTTACTGGACCCGAAGGGTGAAAACTGGCATTGTTGGCCACTGGCCCGGTTGGGCCCGTCTCGCCGGTTACGCCTGTCTCGCCGGTTACACCCGTCACGCCGGTAAGCCCGGTTAAGCCCGTCATACCCGTGACCTCACCGGTTAAACCTGTCGCGCCGGTAACCCCTGTCGCACCAGTTACCCCGGTTAAGCCCGTCATGCCCGTGACCTCACCGGTAAGCCCGGTCGCGCCCGTTACACCCGTGGCACCCGTCACACCTGTTAAGCCCGTCATGCCTGTCGCCTCACCGGTAAGCCCGGTCGCGCCTGTCATGCCCGTGACCTCACCGGTACCCCCGGTAGCACCCGTTAGACCTGTGGCACCCGTCAAGCCCGTCAAGCCCGTCATGCCAGTCACGTCACCGGTAAGTCCGGTAGCGCCGGTTACGCCGGTAGCGCCAGTGACGCCGGTAGCGCCAGTGATTCCTGTGGCACCCGTCACTCCGGTAGCACCGGTCACGCCTGTGGCGCCGGTGATCCCCGTGGCACCTGTGTCCAAGGTTGCGCCCGTTATGCCCGTGGCACCCGTCGCTCCGGTCATGCCAGTAACGCCGGTTGCTCCGGTTACACCAGGCCCAGTCACCCCGGTTGCACCTTGCACTCCAACCTGGAGCCACCCTTGGGGATAAGTCACCCCGCCATTCTGACTGCTGCGATAGTATAAAGCCGAATCGGAGAAATATAGCTGTTGTACATAATCTCCGACACGTGATACATAAATCGTCCATACCGACGGGTGTGCGACTCCCGGAGGACCATTCACTGGGCCAGCCGGATCGGCGGGTACTCCCGAGCTGCTGTATACACCGGCAGTTCTAAAGTGAATGTCATCCAGATCGCTGGTCGATGGTTCATCATTGCTGATTGGAAAGATACCGGCTGTTACACCGAGCGCCACATCTCCGGTTAACCCATTGACACTAAGTGCTCCACCCTCTGCTCCCGGAGCTCCGATAGGTCCAGCAGGACCAACAACCGGTCGAATATCTGCAGCTGTCTGGAGTTTGGATTGCAGCATCATTTCATGGCGGATAATTTTTTTCAACATAGCTTGAGTACTGCTGCTGACCTGACCTAATTCGGCAAGTGTAACGGGAGTGGTTCCTGGAAGGGTGCCGACCGCATACTGAATCTTCTCTCCTTCAGCATTGAGGATATGCGCCAGTCCTAATTCCTCCATGGCAATAGAGGAAAATAATAGATTAATTACATCGTCCCGCGATATGGATATCGTTGGGGTGATATTGGGCAGGTTCGGTTTTGACAAGTGATTCCCTCCTTATCTACAAAATGGGCAGGGGGCTCTTGCCCCCTTGCTCATCCCTTAATCCTCCTCAAAAAGCGGAATCTGTTCGTTTAACGGAACCGGATAATACTCAGGTTAGACCGATCCGTAACATAAGTTCCCGTACCGGCGCTTAGGTTATAAGTAGCATCGAGAGTCATGGTATTGTCAGTGGGGCCGGTCTGAAGAAAACCATTTCCTTCTAGAGAGAAATACACGGTAGCTCCGGTCCCGCCATTTTTTTGTCCGGTAACCGTTATAGGCTGGACATTACCGTTCAATCTAACTATAATTTCAGAACTGGTTACATTGTTTGTTTCAGCAGAGAGCTCAATAGTTATGGTAAACGAAACATAATATAAGCTGTTTGGGAGCACCGTGATATTGCTTGGGGGCGTTCCAAGTTCAATTCCGCTGCCATTAATAAAAATTTCTTGAAATACAATAGGTGTTAAGGTCGAAGCGACTGCAGCCGTTGCGGGCTCAAACATCGCATTGTTAGTTACAATAATAGGCCCGGTGACGCCGGTAGCTCCCGTAACGCCGGTAGCTCCGGTGAGTCCAGTGGCCCCTGTCAAACCAGTAGCGCCAGTGAGCCCGGTCTCCCCAGTGATGCCAGTAGCCCCGGTGACGCCAGTGGCTCCGGTGAGTCCGGTAGCCCCCGTCCCCCCGGTCTCCCCGGTGAGTCCGGTAGCCCCTGTCAAACCAGTAGCGCCAGTTAGCCCGGTCTCCCCAGTGACGCCAGTAGCCCCGGTGAGTCCAGTGGCTCCGGTGAGTCCGGTAGCCCCAGTCACCCCGCTCTCCCCAGTGACGCCGGTAGCCCCAGTGACGCCGGTAGCCCCGGTGTCACCGGTCGCTCCAGTGAGTCCGGTAGCGCCGGTGACGCCCGTGGCTCCGGTAACGCCGGTTGCCCCGGTAACGCCGGTAGCCCCGGTAACGCCGGTAGCTCCTGTCAATCCAGTAGCCCCGGTGACGCCAGTAGCCCCCGTCACACCAGTAGCCCCCGTCCCCCCGGTAGCTCCGGTCTCACTGGTGGCTCCGGTGACGCCGGTGGCCCCAGTCTCACCGGTGGTTCCGGTTGGCCCGCGAGCACCGATTTCTTGCCAATCTGACCAGCTCTGGCCACTGTCTGGACTACTGCGGTAATATAATGCTAGGTTGGAAATATACAACTGCTGGATATAAGGCCCTACCTGGGAGACGTAAATCGTCCATGACGGAGGATTGTCAACTCCCAGTGGACCATGTTCCGGACCTACACCAATTGGATTTCCCGAGCTATACACCCCGGCATTGATTAATCCGTTCAAATCTTGGGTTGATGGTTCATCATTACTGATCGGGAAGATACCAGCATCTGTAGTCAACACAATATCGCCCGTCAATCCATTGACGCTGTTTACTGCACCGGCAGCGCCGGTTACCCCCGTGGCTCCTGTGGGTCCGACTAATGATGGAATATCAGAAGCGGAGGTGAGTTTTGAATCCAGCATCATTTCGGTGCGGAATACGGAATCGAGCATCGCCTGAGCACTGCTGTTTATCTGAAGAACCTCACCCAGCGTAGCAGGTGTGCTCCCCGGAAGTGTACCTAAGGCAAATTGGATGTTTTCCCCTTGGGCATTAATAACATGCGCTAAGCCTAGCTCTTCCATTGCAATGGAAGAAAATAGAAGATTAAGCACATCATCTCGAGATAAAGTGATCGTTGGCGTGATATTGGGCAGATTAGGCTGTGACAATATAACCCCTCCTTTTATATAAGATACATCACTCTATTCAGGTGTATTAGTTGCAGTGTTAGGCATATCATTCATTTAAGTAGACTTTATGGATTTAATAATTGGTGTAATAGAATCCGCCGGAAGCCCGTTTTCACCTGCATTATGCCCCGCACAGATGCTCCATACGTCATGGAAATGGACGGTGGGGCATTTTTTTGTGTGAGGCCAGCAGGAATAAACTGGAGTGTTATCGAATATTAGCGATTATCAACATAATTCGACTTTCAACTACATACATAAGCGGGGGTTTGCGCAATGAAAACATGGAAAAAGACAGTATTCTTGATCGTTACCTTCGGACTTATCTTTCTGCTCCCGTTACTCGGCAGTATGGCGAAATGGAAGGGGATGCCCCCGGGTTACGGGGATTTCCCGGCCCAGAAGGTCGAGGCAGACCCCGGATTCAGCCTGCTGTATTTCTCGCTCGCCTGCGTCGTGGCCCTGATCATCACACTGGTCCTGGTATTCCCCGGATGGTTCGGCTTCAAAAAGACGGAGGAGGCACCCCGGAAGGCGGGGGCGGCCACCCCTTTCCCTGTCTGGTTCTGGTGGAGCCTGCCGGTGCTTGCGCTTAGCTGGTTCCTGATGTGGGCCCGGGTGGAGCTTTTTATGTCCCTGGAGCATTACACGTTTGTTCCCCTCTGGTGGTCCTTTATTCTGATTCTTGACGGGCTGGTCTACCGGAGAAATCACGGAGCCTCGATCATCTCGCGCAAGCCCCGGGTGATGCAGCTGCTGGCGGTGGTGTCCTGCTTCAGCTGGTTTGCTTTTGAATACCTGAATTTCTTCGTCCTGGAGAATTGGTATTATCCTAATAATGAAGTCTTCTCTAACTTCGGCAATGTGTTCTGGTTCTCCTTATCCTATACCACTGTTCTTCCAGCTATCTTCGAATGGTACTTACTCCTCAAGACCTTCCGTCTGTTCCGCAACCGTTATAGCCATGGGCCTAAGCTGAAAGTGTCACGTGTGTGGCTGATTGTCTATTATATTCTCGGGCTGATCCTGGCCTTGGGCATGGGCTATTATCCGTACCTGCTGTTCTGGGTGCTGTGGGTTGCGCTGGTTCCGATGCTGTCAGCAGCGATGGCGCTTGCCGGTTACTGGACCCCCTTCACTCCGGTGAAGAACGGGGACTGGTCCAAGGTCATTCTGGTGGGGCTGGCTACGCTGTTCAACGGCTTCTTCTGGGAGTTCTGGAACTTTGGCAGTGAATGGTTCCATGACAATGCCCCTACCAATCCGAATTACTGGAAATACTCGGTACCTTATCTGGACAAATTCCATATTTTCTCCGAGATGCCGGTTCTGGGCTATTTCGGTTATCTGTTCTTTGGGCTGAATTGCTGGATTATCTGGCTGATCGCTGCCTATGTATTTAAATTCGATGCCGATATTGAGGTTACGGGAGAACAAGGCTAAAGGTGGAGTACAATGATTGCTAATGACCATTATCAGGTCCTCGAGACCATTTCAGATAATCCGATAAAAGCTGTATACCGCTGCACAGAGACTTCCTCTGCGGAAACGGTCATTCTCAAGGTGTTAAAATCGGAATTTGCCGGAACCGAAGCGGTGATGCGCTTCAAGCAGGAATATAAGCTGCTTACTGAGCTTAGCACCACCACAGAAGGGGTTATCCGTCCCCTGAGGCTTGAGGAGCAGAACGGCCTCTATGTCATGGTTCTTGAGGATATTGCAGGACGTTCGCTGAAGCGGATTCTTGCGGAAGAGCAGCCGGGGGAAGAGGATTTACTGAGACTGGCGGTCAAGGTTGTGGATATTCTCGGCTCCATTCATGAGCAGAACGTGATCCATAAGGATATCAAGCCGTCGAATATCATCTGGAACCGGGAGCGGGATATTGTTCAGGTGATTGATTTCGACCTTGCAGTGAAGCTGTCCAAGGAGAGACGGGATTTCCAGAACAGCGGCGTGCTGGAGGGCAGTCTGCTGTACATCTCACCGGAACAGACCGGCCGGATGAACCGGAATATTGATTACCGGAGTGACTACTATTCACTGGGTGTCGTCCTGTACGAGATGATGACCGGCCTTATGCCGTATCCATCGTCCGAGATGCTGGAGCAGATCTATTCCATTATTGCGAAGGAAGCTGTCTCTCCTTACCATGCAACCGGAGGCAGGGTTAGCAGGGGCTTGTCGGCGGTCATTATGAAGCTGATGGAGAAGTCGTCGGAGGACCGGTACCGCAGCGCTCACGGCATTAAGGCCGATCTGAAGAGATGCCTGGCCGGGCAGGAGGATTTCGTGATTGGAACGGAGGATCTCCTGAACACCTTCCGCATTCCGCAAAAAATAGTCGGCAGACAGCAGGAGCTGTCCACCCTGGAGGCGGCCTTCCGCAGCAGCGTTAACGGGAGTTCACAGGTTATGCTGGTCTCCGGTGATGCAGGTGCAGGCAAAACAGCACTGGTCCATGAGCTGCACCGGACGATCAGCCGGGATAAGGGGCTGTTCGCGGAAGGGAAGTTCGACCAGTACAATAAGAACATTCCGTACAGTGCGCTCATCCAGGCCTTCCGCAGACTGGTCAGCCAGCTGCTGGAGAGTCCGGATGAGGAGTACAGGAGTGAAGTCAGCCGTTCACTGACCCGGCTGCTTGGCGGCAACGGCGGTGTAATTACAGGATTAATCCCTGAGCTTGCCTCCTGGATGGGGACCCAGCCGGAGCCGGAGCCGCTGAGCCCGGCCGAGGAGACGAACCGGTTCTTCCTGACCTTTGCCAAGTTCGTGCAGGCCATGACGCAACCGGACCGGCCGCTGGTTCTCTTCCTGGATGATGTCCAGTGGGCGGATTATTCCAGCCTGCAGCTGCTGGAGAAGCTGGTGCTGGATAACCATCTGCAGCGGATGTTTGTGATCTGCTCCTTCCGGCAGAATGAGATCCATGAAGGTCATCCCTTGTTCGCCGCGATGGTTAAGATCGGCAAAAACCGTGAGGTTGGACGTATTCATCTTCAGCCGCTGCAAGAGACAGATGTACAAAGCCTTGTGGCAGACACGCTATACAGCAGCATGGAACGCGTTGAAGGAATTACCGGACGGTTATACAAGCGGTCCAAGGGGAATTCCTTTTTCCTGACGGAAATTCTGAAGGATCTTTACCGGCGGGAGATTATCTATTTCGACAAGCGGGATGGGGAATGGAGCTGGAGCCTGGAGCGGCTGGAGGCGCTGCCGGTCCATGACAGTGTGGTGGATTTCCTGGTCGGACAGCTGCAGCATCTGCCGGAGGAGGTCCGTCATATCCTGATGCTTAGCTCGGCGGCCGGCAGTGTATTCGACTACGGGATGCTGACGCTGATCGGCGAAGAAGCGCCGGAGGTGATTGCCGCTGCGATTACCCGGGCGGTCCAAGAAGAATATATCGTCCCTGCTGACCATAAGTATGCCATATTTTCCGCTACGCTGGCTGAATCCGGCCCCGAGGCTGCGCAGGTGGGCATCCGGCTGAAATTCGCCCATGACCGGATTCAGCAGGCTTTCTACCAGCTGCTCGATCCAGAACGGGGGAAGAGGCTTCATCTTAGTATCGGCCGGCTCCTGCTGCGGAATCTCACAGAGGAGGAGGTCGAGGACAAGCTGGTCGATATCGCAACCCATATCAATCAAGGGCTGGAGTTAATCACCGATAGCGCTGAGGCGCGTGAGATCGTCGCTCTGAATCTGCGGGCAGCACATAAGGCCAAAGCAGGATACGGGTATGATTCGGCCTTCTTACTGCTTGAAGCGGCAATGGAATTGCTCCCGGAGCAGATCTGGAGTACAGACCCGGGGCAGGCGGCGGAGATCTACAGGCTGTATGCCGAATGCAGCTATCTCACTCATCATATCGATCAGGGGGATCAGGCTTGCTGTCTGCTGCTGGAGCAGACTACGGAGCGGATGGCTATTGCGGAAATCTATGAGATGCAGACCAATCATTATATGTACCTTGGCATGATGCCCGAGTCGATTGCTTCGGGGAGACGGGGACTGAAGGCGCTCGGAATTAAGATTCCGGCCAAGGTTGGAATGCCCGCCGTCCTTAAGGAGCTGCTGGTCGTTAAGGCCGCGCTGCGGGCGAGAACGCCGGAGACGATTTTTGCACTGCCGGAGATGCAGGACCCGGAGATGAAACTGGTGATGCGGCTGCTGGTTAACTTTATACCGCCGGCGTTTATCTCGGGGGAGACCTCGCTGTTCGGGCTGGTGGTGCTGAAGAAGGTGGGGCTAACGCTGAAATACGGTAACTCGCCGGAGTCGGCGCTTGCTTTTATCGGCTATGCCATGCTGTTGTCCGGCTTCGGCGATACCCGGGGGGCCTTCGCTTATGGACGTCTCGGGATCAGAATTAATGACAAATTCAATGATCTGCAGTGGAAAGGCGCGGCGCATGTCCTGTATACGCTGTTCAGCCACGCCTGGACCGAGCCTTGGGATACGTTGCAGGACTGGTTCGGCACCTCAATTGAAGCCAGTCTGCGGACAGGCGATCTGCTCTATCTGGCCCATTCCGCCTTCTATGTGAATCTCTGGAATCCGTCGATGGACATCCCGGCTTTGCTTCAGGAAAGTGCGCGTACGATCTCTATGATTGAGAACACGAAGTACAGGGAGTCGCTTGCCACAGCGCAGCTGGCCCGCCAGTATTACCTCAGTCTTGCCGGAGAGCTGCCGGACCGCACCTCATTCAACAATGAAATCTTCAGCGAAGAGGTCTATCTGCACGAATTGCAGGAAGCGAGGTATTACTCAGGGATTGCGATTTATTATATCTACAAAATGAAGCTGCTGTTTCTCTACGAGAAGCATGATGAAGCGCTGGAGTATATCGAGCGGGCCTATCCGATTATCGGGACGCTGGCCGGTTCGGCTTTTATGGAGGAATTCGCGCTCTACACCTTCTTGAATCTGGCTTATGCTTACAAGGATTTGGGTGTGAACGGCAAGCGGAAGGCCAGGTCCAAAATGCGCAAGGAGCTTGGCCGGGTACGCAAATGGGCCAGCAATGCACCGGGAACCTTCCGCCAGCATGAATATCTGATGAGGGCCGAATGGGCCCGGATCTCCGGGAACAGCACGCGCGCAGGCTATTATTATGATCTGGCCATTGAGGCCAGCGAGCAGGGAAGCTTCGTCCGCTATAAGGCAATCTGCAACGAGCTGGCGGCCCGGTACTATATGGACAAGGGCTTCAACGAGTTCGCCGCCTATCTGCTGAGACAATCCGAATACTATTATTCGGTCTGGGGCGCCAAGGAGAAGATCGCGTTCATCAAGGATCGATACCCTGCTCTTGACCAGAAAATCAGCAACAAGGAGTTCATGCACGGCAGGACGGTGACCGATTATACTGAGAGCATTGATCTGAATTCCATCATTCTGGCTTCACAGGCCATCTCCAAAGAAATTGAGCTGAACCACCTGCTGGAAGCGCTGATGGAGATCGTGATCAAGAACGCCGGAGCGCAGCGGGGCTGTATCCTGATGACCTCCAAGGCCAATCTTCTGGTCGAAGGGGAATATAAAGCGGACACGGACCGGATCTCTGTGGCCATTCATGAGTCTCATCAGCTGGACAATCTGCCTGCTGCGATCATCAGACAGGTGGAGGAGAGCCGGGAGAGCCTGATCTACAATGATGCCTATTCCGAGACTCCATTCGTGAATGATCCTTATATTGTGAGGCAGCAGCCGAAATCGATGGTCTGCATGCCGCTGATTAACCAGAATAAGACGATTGCCATCATCTATCTGGAGAATAATCTGGTCACCGGTGTATTCACCGAGGAACGGATGAAGATTATCAATCTGCTGTCCAGAGAGATGGTCTTCTCGCTTGAGAATGCCAGTCTGTATACTGAGCTTGAGCGCTCTGAGGAGAAGTACCGCCAACTGGTCAACAACCTGCAGGACGGGGTGTTCGTGGTCCAGGATATGCGGTGTGTCTATGTTAATGAGGCGCTGGAGCAGATGCTGGGCTATCAGCCGGGCGAGATGCTGGAGCAGCCCTTCGGGAATTTCATTACGCCGCCGGAACGGGAGAAGGTGATGCATTATTATGCCAGACGAGTCGAGGGCAAGCAGGCACCGGAAGAGTACGAGACAAGGATTTTGCATAAGGATAAGTCCCTTGAGATCATCGCCATTCACAAGGTCGTCAGAATCATGTATCAGGATAAGCCGGCGATTCAGGGAACGATCAAGGATATCACCGAGCGCAAGAAGGCGGAGGAGGAGCTGCGGCGCCACAAGGAGCATCTGGAGGAACTGGTGGCCGAGCGGACGAAGGAGCTGGAATTCAACAACGGGGAGCTGAGCAAGTATATCGGTCTAATTGAACGGATATCCATCACCGATGAATTAACCGGGCTGTACAACCGCAGATACTTCAATAAGCTGTTCCTGGATGAGGTGGACAAGGCTGCTGCAGGCAAAAGGTATTTAACCTACCTGATGCTGGATATTGATTATTTCAAAAAATTCAATGATACCTACGGACATTATGAAGGCGATACGGTACTGCGCAGAATCGGCGGGGTACTGAAGGAGCTGGCTGAACAGGCGGATGGAACCGCGTTCCGGCTGGGTGGTGAAGAATTCGGGATTGTGGCCGCCGGACTTACCCCTCCAGAGTCCCGTGTGTTCGCTGAATTAATCAGACGAAGCATTGCGGAGCTGGGGATTCAGCATGACCAAAGTCCGGAATACGGAAGAATTACCGTCTCTATCGGCGTAGCCGCCGTACTTGTTGACGGTCTGCGCGAGGAGGATATCTACAAGCTGGGTGACGATGCACTGTATCAGTCAAAGGCGGAAGGGCGCAACTGTGTTACACTGTTCGAGCGATAAGATTCAAGCGATAAGAGATGTACATAAATAAATATCATTAGGGAGCTGTTGAAGCAATGAATACCGAACACGAATCCGAACAGGAATCAGGACAAGAATCAGAAATGGATCAGCTGCGGAAGGCGCTTGAAATATCCTTGCCCCTGGTGCAGCGGCTGTTCCCGCTGGATGTAATGTTTGCTTTGGCAGACCGGGACAAGTTCATTTATTATCTGCAAGGGAAGGAATTGAAAGCCAAGATTGAATTGGGTTCTCCAGTACCGCCCAGCGGGGGAATCCGGTCTGCTCTGGAGAGCGGGGAGGAAGTCAGTGCTACGATTCCAAGAGAGATCTACGGCATTCCTTTTAAATCGTCATCCATGCCTATCCGGGACCGGAACGGGGTGGTGACAGGCGTGTTCACGATCGGAATCAGCCTCAGCAATCAGGTAACACTCAGCGATGCAGCGAATGCGCTGGCGGTGACCTCTGACGAGATCAGCTCGACATCGGTAGAGATTGCAGGCACGGCCTCGGATCTGGCGAATACTGTAGGGGATCTGAAGGAGCTGGGCCAGAAGGTGGTAGAGGATCTGCAGCAGACCGACGAGATTCTGGATTTCATCCGCAAGGTGGCGGAGAATTCCAACCTGCTGGGGCTCAATGCAGCGATTGAAGCAGCGCATGCCGCTGAGCATGGACGGGGCTTCGGCATCGTGGCTCAGGAGATCCGCAAAATGTCGGTATCCAGCGCTTCATCGGCGAAGGATATTGCCGGCATTCTGCAGATGATCAAGCAGAAGATTAACCAGATGGATGCCGTGCTTACGGATTGTCTGGCACAAAGCGAACGTCAGGCCGCAGCCACAGAGGAGATTACCGCCTCCATGCAGCAGCTCGCTGCTTCCGCCGTGGAGATTGAGAGTATCGCTCGCCTGATCTAATCCGCACCGGTCTCTAGTGTCAAAGAGCTCCTCCCCTGCATATAGTATCTGGACGAATGCCCAGTGTTACTTAAGGCTACAATCCAGTCTGAGGAGGAACTAACCATGCTAGATCCAGTATTGCAGGCACCGGACCTGAAGCTTGCCGCCGATTCTAATCAGGTGCTTAATTATAAGCGGGATGCGAACAATTATATTACGCAGCTTTTTGGCGAACAGCTGCCGGCGATACGTAACGGGTTCTTCAATGCCCATATGAGCAAGGGCTTCATCGTCCAGCCGCACTGGCACACGAACGTGACGGAGATGATCTTCGTGATTAGCGGAGAGCTGATTGCTTCGGTATTCGATCCGTTCACCCAAAAGCTGATGACCTATCATCTGAAGGCCGGACAAATTGCTGTCTTCCCGAAGGGATGGTTTCACTGGATTCTGGCCGAGAGCGAACAAGCCCATTTCCTGGCGATCTTTGATGCGCCGACACCGGATATTGTGTATGGGTCAGACTTCCTGCGGGCCGTTCCCGCAGAGGTCATCCAGCGCGCCTATTGCATTAATGAAGAGGAATACGCCAAGGCCGTGGCCCCGCTGAAGGAATCGATTATTCTTGGACCGCCTCCGGGCTGCGCCGTAGCAGGGTCTGCCGGGGGAACCAACATGGACCCGTCCGCCAAAAGCATGCCCGCCTACGCTGCCCAGCAGCCGGCGGCGGCATTCTATCCTTATCAGATGTATCCGCGCCGTTAAGCGGCGGCTACGCTATACTAATGAACAGAAAAAGCAGGCCAGGGAGGAATTCCTTGGTCTGCTTTTCTATGGAATGCAGGGTGTGCGTGGTTTATTTCGCTTCTTCCAGCTTGTGGTTAAGGTCCTTATATTGACTCAGCAGTGCGGACAGTGCCTGCTTAATTGCTGCTGCATCTGTGGCTTGTGCAGCTTCTGCCAGTGCAGCTTGTGCTTTGAATAAGCCATCGATGTACGCCGCATGTAAGGTTACCACATTGGCAAGCTTGCCGGATTCCAGAGAGTCAGGCACCGTTAGTGTGAGGTTTGCAGCTGCTGAGGCGGACGGAACTGCCTTAACACTGCCCCCAGTTGTCCCGTATTCCGGCACAGTGGCAAGCGGAAGCGTTTCTGCGTCCGTCAATGTTCCAGGCGTGGCTAATTGCACATCCATAATACCGGTTTTTTCTGTCCATGGAGCGGCAGACATTGGCTTGGCGAGAACCACATTAAGCGCCTTCGTGCTTGTTAATGCATGGTAGCGGCTGAGCGTATCCCGCCAATCCTGGGAAGTTTCCGGGGCATAGCTGTTCACCAGCGCCAGAACCTGCGGTTCAAGCAAGGGGAGCAGCCTACTGCCATTTGTGGATGCAGCGGCTGTGCTTATGGTGGCAGTGGGTCCCTGTGCTGGGGGCGGCGCGATTCCCGTATCCGCGAAGACCGGGGTGGCGATACTGGACAGCAGCAGGGTGGATAGAGCCATTCTTTTCACGATTAGACGATTCATGTACGAACACTCCTTCAGGTGATTTGTCTTACAGCTCTCACTATAGCGGGGTTCTGTGGCAGGAGAGGGTCAGCAATGTGGAAAAACAATGGCAGCGCCCAATCCCGCTCACCCGCTTGCTATAATGGTGAAGAGACAAATCACGGAGGTTACCTGGATGAACAATCAAACGGTCATTGCCGTTGTGGACGATGACGAGAATATACGCAATCTGGTGGAAGCTTATTTACATAAAGAGAATTACCGGACGATTGGCCTTGGAAGTGCCGAGGAGGCGTGGGATTTATGGAGGAATGATCCTCCCGGCATGTGGGTGCTCGATATTATGCTTCCGGGAATGGACGGCTATGAGCTATGCAGGCGTATCCGTGATGAGGCGGAGGTGCCGATTATTATGATCTCAGCCAAGGATAATGAAGTGGATAAAATCCTGGGTCTGGAGCTGGGCAGCGACGATTATCTGGTCAAGCCCTTCAGTCCCCGTGAGCTGGTAGCCCGGATTAACCGCCAGCTGAAACGGTGGGAACGTCTTCACGAATCCAAGTCTGCGGCTGTTCTGCCTGCTGTGCATACAGGGATAGAGCTGGGCAGTCTGCTGCTGCATCCTGAGGAGAGAAGATCCTTCTGGCGGGGAGATGAAGTGGAGCTGACCAGCAAGGAATTCCTGATGCTGATGGTCTTTGCGGGAAGTCCGAACCGGGCCTTTACGCGCGAAGAGCTGCTGGGCCATGTCTGGGGGGAGGATTATTTCGGCAGCGACCGCGCTGTCGACCACCTGATCAAGCGCATCCGCAAAAAAATGGACGGCCTGCCGCTGGAATCGGTTTGGGGTCACGGCTACCGTATGAGAGAGGTGCAGGAATGAAGAGGATGGTGGAAAGGCTAAGCCTGCGGATGAAAAAGCTGAAGCTGGTGCATCAGATCAATGTTGCTTTTGGGCTGTCTCTGCTGCTGGTCCTGTCTATCACGGGAGTGATGATCCATTATGTGCTGATGGACCATTTCATTGGTAAGGAGCAAGAGGGATTAAGGACGCTTGGCGCTTCCCTGACCGCGAGTCTGCAGCGGGCTCCATTCACAGAAGGAGGGGCATTCACATTGGGAAAAAGCGATCCGCTTACAGCTCCATATCCTACGCTCTCCAGCGGAGTACAGGCCATCGTGAGCGACCAGCAGGGGAATGTGGTCTCGGGATATCTCCCGGCCCTGCCCGTGCAGGCCGGAGTAACGGTGGATGTCACAGCTATGGAGCAGGGGAGCCTGCAGAGCTTATGGGATGGCAATGATCCGCGTTATCTGGTGCAGGTCAACACACTTCCCGAAGGTAAGCTCACCTTGCTGACTCCTGTCAGCAGAATCAAGGCCATCGAGCAGTCGCTCTTGAAACGGCTGATTCTTGTCTTTGCTGCGGGAGCGGCAGTAATGCTTCTGTTCAGCCTGTTCATTACGCGGAAGCTGATTGATCCGCTGATCAGCCTGCGTCAGGAGCTGGGGAAAGTGAAAAACCGCCGGTTTGCCGAGGTAAATCTGATCCGGGCGGGCGGTGAAATCGGTTCTGTCGCCAGGGCAGTATACGAGATGGCCGGTGAACTGCACCGGTTCAACCGGGTGCAGAAGCAGTTTTTCCAGAATGCCTCGCATGAGCTGAAGTCTCCGCTGATGTCAATAGCCGGTTATGCAGAGGGCATTAGGGATGGGATATTTGAAGGAGAGGGCGTCCGTAAAGGACTGGATATTATTCTGAGTGAAAGCGGGCGCTTACGTGATCTGGTCAGCGAAATGACTCTTCTGGCGAAGCTGGACAGTGAAGAGGATATTTACCAGGCGGAGGATACAGATCTGGAGGAGCTGCTGAGCGAGGCGGTGGAGCGGGTCAATCCGCTGCTGGCAGCAAGGAAGCTGTCGCTGCATCCGGCAGTCTCCGGGGACTATGGGGGGATGGTAAGAGCGGACCGGGATAAGCTGCTGCAAGCTCTGCTGAACGTGTTATCCAATGCAGCCCGTTATGCCGAGAAGCGTATTGATGTAGAGGTGCATACAAGCAGAGGGAGAATTACATTAACGGTTGCTGACGATGGTCCGGGCATTGCGCAGGAGCTGCTGCCCAGCCTGTTTCACAGGTTCGTCAAAGGAAAAAATGGCGAATCCGGGCTGGGACTCGCCATCGCACGTGCTATTGTGGAACGCTGCGGCGGAGACCTGAGTGCCCGGAACCGCCCGGAGGGCGGCGCAGTCTTCACCTTTGAGTTCCCGCCATCTGCGGGCAGCGTTTAATACTCGTTGAACATTGCGGCAATTTCATCGTAGCCGGTGGTTTGCGTCAGGGCGAGGGAGAGCAGGATTCTGGCTTTTTGCGGGACCAGGCTGTTGCAGGGAATAGAATTGGCGGACAAGTCAATGTACGAGTCCTTCAGTGTAATTCCGCTGGAAATCCGCGAGCAGCGGACTACAGGGATGTTATTGTTCTTCAGCTCCCCCACCTTATCAATCCAAGGCTTGCTGTAGATCCCTCCGCCTGCTCCGGCAATGACAATCCCCTTGGACACCGTAGCCAGATAATCCAGAATCCCGGGATTGGCATCCACATGGAAATAAGCTACGGACACTTCCGGCAGCTCCTGAATAACAGATACATCGAACTGGGTTGCGGTGGTATGCCGTTTCAGGGTGCGCGTATAGAAGAAGGCATGGCTGTCACGCATATATCCGAGGCAGCCGAAATCGCGTTCATCGAAGGCGTTGGCCTTGAAGGTGTTCACCTTTTGCACATCCCGCCCGCTATAGATGCCCTCAGCGAAGACAACCATCACGCCTTGGCCGGAGGCCTCGGGATTCGCCGCCAGTGCTACGGACTGGTACAGATTTAGCGGACCATCGGCGCTGATTGCGGTAGCCGGGCGCATTGATCCGGTAATGATTACCGGCTTGTCAGTCTTGATCACCAGGTTCAGGAAGTAGGACGTCTCATCGAGGGTGTCGGTGCCGTGTGTAATGACGAATCCGTGCACATCCTCCCGGAGGGCGAGCGTGTTAATGTATGTTGCCAGGGTAAGCCAGTGCTGGCTTGTAATATCGGCGCTGCACAGATTGCTGACCTGTACCCCGGCGCAGTTCGCCAGCCGTTCCAGGTGCGGCACACTATCCAGCAGATCCTGCACGGGCAGAGCACCAGGCTCGTAATTCAAGGTTTTATGGGCTTCGCCGCTGCCGGCAATCGTACCGCCGGTGGCGAGGATGACTACATTTTTGAGGCCGGGATTATAGTAAGGGGAAGCGGTGAAATTCACTTCGGGAATAGTATTCATCATAGGTCGTTTCCTTTCAGGTTGAGCCAGAATTCAGTCATTCGCATGACATTGAGAGTATTATAACATTCATTCCTCTATGGGTGACATAGTAAGGTATAATAAGTGTGAAAATATAAATGGGAGGATCTGTATGTTCAGGGTAGAGGAAGTAGCGCAGGGAGTGTGGGCCGCGATTGTTATTCCGGGCCTGGGCGCGGTAGGCAATGCGTCAATCATCGATCTTGGGGATTCTACAGTCGTAGTGGATACCTTCAACCTGCCGGCAGCAGCCAGACTGCTGCGGGAAAAGGCAGAGAAGCTGACAGGGAAGCCGGTCAAATACATAATTAATACTCACTATCACGGGGATCACCATTACGGCAATCAGGAGTTTTCGGACAGTATCATTCTATCGACAGAGCTTACCCGTGAGGTGCTGAGAACGCATGCGCCACCCGCTTTGGAGGAATGGCAGGATGGTCTGCGGAAGCAGATCACAGGATTACAGGAGAAAAGAAATACTGCTACGGATTCCCGTCTACGGCAGGCGCTCATTAATGAAATATCGGACAAACAGGCGTTGCTGGAGGCTACGCCAACAATTCGGAGAGTGACAGCAGCGGTGACCTTCAAGGATAGTGTGGATATTCACGGATCAGCTCGTTCACTGCATCTGTTCACGTATGGCGGCGGTCATACCCTCAGCGATGCTATGGTGTACGTTGCAGATGTTCAGGTGCTGATCGCAGGGGATCTGGTCCTGAACAGGTTCCACCCGGCGATGCTCCATGGGTTCCCAGAAGCATGGTCAACTATTATAGAGCAGATTGGCGGGGAAATTGATTTCACACGGCTGATTCCAGGACATGGAGATGTTGCTGGACGGGAGAGTATACCTGACATGCTGCGCTACCTCAAAGAGATTCAGGAGTACGCTATAGCGGCAGCCCGAAGCAGAGAAAGTGTAGAGCACTGGATAGCCAAGGGAATCCCGCAGCCTTTTGATACATGGGAGGGGTCTCATATCTTCGAGTGGAATTTCCGCTGGTTGTTCAATACCTATACTGATCCTAAGAAAAGAGGGAGATAAGCATGCTGAAGCTAGACAGCCGGGATTACGCCCTTGCCTGGCCGCTGTTAAAGGAAGTCAAGATCAACACGCTGTTCGCTGAAGGAGTTCTGAGCGGGCAGACGACAGGCAGTGTGTATGTGGATTCTGTACATAACCCCCGTAGCTTCTATGTGGCTCATGAATACGGGATGTCGCTGGTCTATGGGGATTCGGGCAATGAGGAGTTTAACCGGAGTCTGTCTGATTATATTACGAACAAGGCGGGGCACCGGCATTCAGCGGAATGGCTGCAGGCTGATCCGGCAGGGGACTGGGACCGGCTGATTGAAGCTATGCTTCCTGAGCATAATGCACGGCTTGATGCGGACGATACACGCAGAATGTACATACAGACCCGGGTGAATTTTACGTTCGATCCGGAGGTCTATTACCGCGCGAAGGCGCAATGGTACCGGCAGGATGCTGAGATTGTCCAGATGGACGGCGAAGGATTCGGCGAGCAGACGGGTGCGGTGATTCCCCGGTATTTCTGGCGTGACGCGGAGCACTTCCTGACTTCAGGCCGAGGATACACTTTACTGTGGGAGGGCAAGCAGGCCTCCAGCGCCTTCTCGGCTTACCGGACAACGGATCAGCTGGAGATTGGAATCGAATCGGCACCGGGTCACCGGGGGAAGTATTTCGCCTTCTCAGTGTGCTGTAAGCTAATCGATTACTGTCTGGAGCAGGGATTGGAGCCTGTCTGGGGCTGCCGCCAAGAGAATGTGGGCTCGTACAGACTGGCGCAGAAGCTGGGCTTCAAGCCTGCATTGAACATCCCCTACTACCGTTTGTCCGAGCTTCCCGCTTAACAAAGAGCAGCAAATCTCCGCATAGATGGGGGATTGCTGCTCATTTGCGTTACATGGGCGGTACAATAGGTGGATTTTCTACACTTGCTGATGAATGATTGGCGACTGCTAGGACAATAGTTGGAAAAACGGCACTTAATAAATCGCACTTCCGCTTAGATGGGGAAATAGACAAAATTAGATGCTGTTTTTCCACTTGTGTACCTGCAAATGCCGGGAATTGCTGAATTAAGATACGTTTTTCCACTAGTTTGTTGAAGGGAAGGCGGGGGCACCTGCGAATTGTGTGGCGTGCGCAATATCGGCTCAACTTCCGTTAGCCTAGCTTCTCAGCCACTCAACGCCCCAGCACTCCATGCCCCGCCAACTCACACCCCTGCAACCTAGCGCCCCCGCCAGCACATGCCCCAGCACTCAGCCGTCATATCCGGCGGGCATCCACAAAGCAGTGCAGGTGCAGCGGTGACAACACCTTCAGCCCTTCCCCCAGCTCGAAGCCCCTGCCTTCGGCCAGCTGGCGGCCTTGCTCGCCGAAATAGAACCGGTACATGGCCAGCTGCTCTTCATTGAACTGGCTGCGGTGCAGGGCCATGGCCGCGAACTTGCGCTCGAAGTGATCCGTGATGTCGATGACCGTATTAGGCTCAGCGGTGAAGTAGAAGCCGATGGCCTTCGGTTGCCATGGCCGGGTAAGGGTGCCTCTCGGATACAGGGGCAGCCCGGAGGACAGCACAGCCTGGGCTGCGGCCCTGCCGG
Organism: Paenibacillus sp. FSL M7-0896; assembly: GCF_037975415.1. Lineage (NCBI taxonomy): Bacteria > Bacillati > Bacillota > Bacilli > Caryophanales > Paenibacillaceae > Paenibacillus > Paenibacillus sp. FSL M7-0896. Next base: position 4,298,931 of record NZ_CP150250.1, on the reverse strand, counting down.
TAACGATATGGTCATAATGCGCCTCATAGCTCAGCCAAGGATCAGGACACAGTATCAAGTCCGGCTGAACCGTCCGGATGATCTCGGCTATCTCTCCCGCGAGGGCTGGGATATGCTCCAGTGTACCGTCGCCATGGTCCAGTTGGTGGAACACGGTGGCCCCCAGCGATCTTCCGGCCGCTTCGAGTTCGCTTGCGCGGATGGCAGCGATCTCGGCGGAAGAGACCTGCTCGTCCACCGCGCCCAGATCTCCGTTCGTGACGGTTAGATAATGAATCTCGCAGCCCCGTTCCGCGAATGAGGCAATGGTTCCGCCGATGCCTACTTCATTGTCGTCCGGGTGCGGCTGTATGCACAAGATCCTCCGGCATCCGCTAAGATCCGGAGGGGACATCAACGCTGCTAGTGTGGATATATCCATAATCCAAATACCTCCCTATTAATCTGTGATGAGGGTACAGTTAGCCCCTCTGTAGGTTGGGTGAGGAGAAATCACTCAACCGGGCCTGCTCCTTACGGACCGGAGAGCCGTTATTTACAAGAAAATAACCTATTGGGTTGCCTTGCGGACTGAGGCGGTCTTATTCGCTCCATAATCAATGCTACGGCGCAGAAAATCCGGCAATAAAGGCCATAGGGTCCGTAACTTGCTCCAATCGTGGCTTTTGCCAGAAGTAAGTGCAACTGAGTCCGTTACGCTTAGCCGCCCCCCTGACCATGAACGATTCAATCAGGGAAAAACAAAAGGAAGCGGAGCCGGAAGGGCAAGTTAGAGAACATGAGCATGGGACCCCACTACAATGACCGACTGTGATTCAGATCGCTCAGGATCTGCACCCGCTGCTTCTCCGTTATATTATAGAAGAGAATCGGCAGAATAGCGGCCAGGAAGCACAGTGCAGGCAGCAGAAACATCACGAAGCTAAGGCCGTGCTGGAGCTGCGGAGTCGCCGGCTGATTCTCCACATAGCTGAGCAGGCCGAGACTGGCTCCGATAATCATCCGCGATACCGCTCCGCTGAACTTGGTAATGAAAGTGTTCGTTGAGAACACAATGCCCTCGCCCCGGAAGCCCAGCTTCCATTCCGAATAATCTATCGTATCGAGCAGCATCGAGGTACTGACAATCGTCGTCATGCCCGAGAAAAAGAAGCTGACCCCAAAGAACACCAGGGTGTTCAATACATTATGGTCACCCAGCAGATAAGGCAGGATGCAGGCTACGCTCCCAAGAATGCAGGAGACAATGAATACTTTCTTCTTGGCGAAGCGGCGCAGCAGCGGCGGCGTAGCGATCATCCCCAGCAGCATACCGGCCACCAGACTGATCCCGACCTGCGTGGCATACCCCGCGTCCCCCCAGACATAGACCACATAATAGAGCTGAATGCTCTGCCGGATGCCGTTCACCAGGTTGATAATCAAGAGAGAGGCGAGCAGGGTGAGCAGCGGCTTGTTCTTGTACACCGTTTGCAGGTTCTGGCGGAAGGAGATCTTCTCAGCGGAAGGGACGACCCGTTCCTTGGTGAGCATCCCGGTCAGGAAGATCGATAACGCCGCAATGACCCCGATAATGATTGCCGAGTACAGATAAGCCTGCGTATTCCGTTCTCCGCCGAAGGCGAGCAGAAGCTGGATACCGCCGATGGTGATAACGACTGCGCCGAGCGTTCCGCCGATTTTGCCCAGTGTGACGAATAAGGTGCGTTCCCCCGGATCAGTGGAGACTACGGACGACAAGGCCCAGAGCGGCGTGTCACAGACCGTGTACAGCATTCCCCATAGCAGATACGAGACGGTTGCGATTACAAGGGTCAGGGTCCGCGAACCGCCGAAGTCCCAGAAGCAGAGGACGGTCGCCAGCGCGATCAGACAAGGGGCGAACAGCAGGTAAGGCCTGAATTTTCCCCATCTGGAGCGTGTTTTGTCGGTAATCATGCCCATCAGCGGATCAAGACAAGCATCGATAATACTTGCTGCGACCAGAATGACACTGGCGGTGGTTGCCGGAATTCCCAGCAGATCCGTATAGAAGAACAGGATGTACATCGACATGAAGCTGTAGAGCATATTCTGGCCCAGCAGACCGCCTGAGAACACCAGTTTTTCGGCCACAGGTACTTTTGCTGACATGACAAGCCTCTTTTCGCGGGGGATAAAATGGGATTGAATCGTTTACTAATTATGTCTATTTATAACTTATTTCTATGTTCTGTCAAGCGGATTCTGCATCAAACTACGGAATAGTAAATATTTCGATTTGTAAAGGGGAAATTTACACTGAGATTAACGAAAAAAATATGAAAAACACAAATTAGAATATAATTTTTTTGATATAAAATGTCGAAATATAGCTAATGATGTCCCGCCGGCTGATAGGGGAGTGTAAGATTAACGCCGACAAGAAGGACGCTAAGATGTTAACCACAGGGGGAAGCCACATGAAATGGTTCGGGAATTTGAAAACAGCTACAAAGATCGTCTCCGCTTTTTTGATCGTCTCTTTAATTCTGGCAGGACTTGGAGTCTATTCGGTCTTATCCCTGCGCACCAGCAATCAGAATATGAAGGAAATGTACAGCAATAACCTGATCTCGGTCAGAGATTTGTCTGCCGCCGAGATCAGCTATCAGCTTAACCGGGTCTATACACGGGATATGAGCAATACAACAGATACAGATAAAATTACCGATTATAAGCAAAAGATTGCCTCAGGCCGTCAGGAAATTGTCCAAAAGGTGGATAACTACCGTCCGCTGGCGACCACTGCCCGTGAAAAGGAGCTGCTGGCCTCGTTTGACCAGGAGTATGCAAGCTATGAGAAGCTGTTCGATCAGGCGCTGGTTCTGGCGGAGCAAGATGATGCGGCTGCTTTCAATACATTTCTAACTACACAGTTGACCGTCCAGGGGCAGAATGTACTGAACAATCTGGATGGTCTGATCAAAGTGAATGTGGAGCTGGCAGATGAGGCGAACAACCATTCACAATCCGCTTATTCCTCGGCGTTCATCCTTACAATCTCGGTAGTCATTGCGGCGGTCATCCTCAGTATTATGATCGGCTACCTGATCGCAAGATCGATCTCCAGACCCCTGATGCAGATGCTGCATGTGGCTACTGAAGTGGCTAATGGCAATCTGACGCAGCAAGCGGATATATCTACTAAGGATGAAGTCGGACAGCTTGCCACGGCTCTTAACCGGATGGTTCATAACCTGAAGGAATTAATCAACGGGATTGTGTTGAATTCACAGAGCGTTGCCGCCTCTTCCGAACAGATCTCAGCGAGCACTCAGGAGATTGCCAGCACCAGCACCAACCAGTCGGCGGCAGCGACCAATATCACTGAGCTGTTCAAGGAGCTGTCGCTGGCGATTGATTCTGTGGCCTCCAGTGCCGAGGAAGCGGCAGAGCTCTCCAATGATACCGTGCGGACCGCCCGGGAAGGCGGATATGTGGTGGAGACTTCCCTGCAAGGAATGCAGACGGTGAACCACCAGATGAAGCAGCTTGAAGACGATTCCAGCAAAATCGGGGATATCATCGAAGTGATCGACGATATCGCCGAGCAGACCAATCTCCTGGCCCTGAACGCAGCGATTGAAGCGGCGCGTGCCGGAGAACAGGGGCGCGGCTTCGCCGTGGTGGCGGACGAGGTCCGCAAGCTTGCCGAACGCAGCAGCGATGCTACGAAGGAGATTACGAAGATTATCAAGGTCATGCAGGAGAATACGAAGCAGAGTGTGAGGGCAGTTGCTGAGAGCGTAGAGCAGTCTTCGATGACCAGTCAGGCGTTCGAGCAGATTATTAAGATGGTCAACACCTCTTCACTCAAGGTCAACGAGATTGCTGCCGCCTGCGAAGAGGAGTCCGCCCAGGCTGCTGAAGTGATGGACTCGGTTCAATCCATTGCGGCCTCCAGCGAGGAATCGGCAGCGGCTTCTGAAGAGACGGCGGCTACCTGCCAGGCCCTGGCGCTGTTATCCGAGGATCTGGCTAAGTCCGCTGCCGCATTCAAGACCCATTAATTCAACAGACGGAAGGTGAAGCCATGTCGTCCTTACAGAAGGAACAATATATCGAGCTTGCGGTAGGAGCCGAGACCTGTGCCATCCGGATTGAAGAGATTCATGAGATTATCAAAATGCTCAGCATTACAGATATCCCCTTCAGCCGGAATGAAGTCAAAGGTGTAGTCAATCTGCGCGGCAAGGTGGTCTGTGTCATGAGCCTGCGCAATCTGCTGGGAATGGCGGATGAGCCTTATACCCGGAGCACAAGAATTATTGTGGTTAACTACCGCGAGGAATTCGTCGGACTGATTGTAGATAAGGTGAACAAGGTGACTACGTACGCCGAGATTCATCCGCCGGCAGGCGGACATAACCGCAGCCGCGATGCGGTGTTCCACGGAGTGGGGCAGCGGGATGACCAGCTGATCGGTATTCTGAAGCTCGAAGAAATATTGGGCGGGTAAAAAGGGGAACAAGCAATGATGATGGAACTGTCGGCTTACCGCGATATATTCATAGAAGAGCTGAACGAGCAATTAGAGCGGATCGACCAGTCCCTGCTTGCGCTGGAGCATGCTCCAACCGCTGAGCTGATTCAGACGATCTTCCGCGCAGCCCATACGATCAAGGGCTCTGCCTCCACGATGGGCTTCCGCGAGATGAGCGATCTCACGCATGAGGTGGAGTATGCGCTGGAGTGGGTGCGGGAGAAGAAGCCGGAGATTACCGGTAATCTGATTGATACGCTCTTCCGGGCGCTGGATGCGATGAAGCTGCTGCGCACTCAGTATGTCAGCGGGGAGGGATTTACAGACTGCTCAGCTGTGGTTGCGGAGATCAAGGCGCTGATTAATAAGCCGGCTGAACTTCAGCCGGTACTGCTTCCGGTCTTAAATGCAGCGGAGCTGCTTCAGGCGGAAGAGGCCGTGGCAGCGGGCTACTCGCTGCTGGCTCTGGTAGTCACCTTGAGAGAGGACTGCCAGATGAAGGCAGCCCGGCATTATATCCTCTTGCAGCGTATCGAAGAGGTCTGCGGGCCGGTGATTGCTGCTGCCCTGGCGCCCCCGGCGGCGCCGGGAGCCGATGAAGACGCCCGCTACAGCCAATTTGCTGTAATTGCTGCTTCCCCGCGCGAGCTCCGGCAGGTGTCCGAGCAGCTGGCAGGGGAGACCGATGTCGAGAGCATTGTCATTACACCATTCGTGCCCGCACCTGCTGCCGGGACTGACGTCCAGACCACGGCCGGACCGGTGCCTGCAGAACCTTCGTCCTCTACTCCTGGCAAGGGGAAATCCCATGAGGTACAGTCAACCGTCAGGGTGAGTGTGGAGCGGCTGGACCATCTGATGAATCTGGTGGGGGAGCTGCTGATTGAGCAGACCTCTCTGGCCGATCTGAGCGCTAATGGACAACGTACGGATCCCGCCAAGGTTCTGCCTGATATCGGCTCGATATCGGATCATATGGGCGGGATTATCAAAGAGCTTCAGGAAGGGGTCATGAAGACCCGGATGCTGCCGATGGATCAGCTGTTTAACCGTTTCCCGCGGCTGGTGAGGGATTTGGCCCAGAAGCTGGGTAAGGATATTGAGCTGCAGATTCAGGGAGGCGAGACCGAGCTGGACCGGATGATCATTGAAGAGCTGAGTGATCCGCTAATCCATTTGATCCGTAACAGCGCCGATCACGGAATCGAGAGTCCAGAGGTGCGCGTGCAGCAGGGCAAGGCTCCGAAGGGCAGAATTACGCTTACTTCTTTTCATGAGGAGAATCAGGTCGTGATTCGTCTGGAGGATGACGGACAGGGCATCGATGCCGCCCGGATTACAGCCTCTGCGCTCAGCAAAGGGATCATAACAGAAGAACAGGCAGGGTATTTAACTGCACAGGAAGCCGTTAGTCTCATCTTCGAGCCAGGCTTCTCCACAGCTTCTGAGGTCAGTGAAGTGTCTGGACGGGGCGTGGGGATGGATATTGTCCGCAGTCAGATTGGACGTCTCAACGGAATCATAGATATTCAGACCGAGCCGGGGGCAGGGACTCTGTTTACAATCCGTCTGCCGCTTACGCTGGCTATTATCAAGGGGCTGCTGGTCAAGGTGTCCGGGCGTGTTCTGATTCTACCGATGTATAATGTGGCTGAGATTGTGCGGATCTCCCCCGAAGAGATACAGGTCGTTCAAGGGGAGCAGGCGATTATCAACCACGGGCGGATTGTTCCGCTCTCCTGGCTCAGAGACAAGCTGCATTATCCGCGCACAGAGCGCCGTTCCAAGACGATTCCGCTCGTGATTGTAAGATCTGTTGACCGGATCGCTGCGTTCGCAGTCGATGAGATCATCGGCAACCAGGAGGTGGTCATCAAGTCCCTGGGCGCGTATCTGGGGACGATGAATCATCTGTCCGGGGCAACGATCCTGGGCAACGGCCGGGTCGCTCTGATTCTGGATGCTTCTTATCTCGTTAGCCATTGATTACTTTCCATTATCACAGTATGGTATAGAACCGGCAGCAATGGTGAAAAATATGGAAAGAAACACCGGAAAGGGGTGAAGAGTTGGATATTACAATGGCTTCAGATGAAGTTATCAGTAGGATCAAGCAGCTTCAGTCTGGTGGGGGCAAGATGAACAAGAAGCAGATCAAGCAGCAGGAGCCCGAGCTGATGAGAAGTGCGCTGTATTATTTTCCAAGCTGGGAACACGCCGTGAAGAATGCGGAACTGCTCTAAGGAATAGCAACGCCTAATAACCGGAAAAGCCGCAGAAGCCTGCGACTCTTCCGGTTATTTGTTATTGTAGTGCCACGGTCAGGAGGTCTGTTCTTCAGTTCTCAGAGGCTTCGGGCGGTTGAACTGCAGCTCAAGAGCCTGCTGGTTCAGATGCAGCTCTTCCATATAGGCCTTGATCTTAAGCTGGAGCGCATGCAGCATTTCAGTATGCATATCATCTATACGGTCCTCGTTACAGAACGCTGAACAGGCCAGATAGCCATCTGTATAGGATTTGGTGTCATCCACTACCGTATTCAATTTTTCTTTGTAGATCCGTTTAACCGGTCCGCTCTCCGGCTTGATCTCATAATAGCGGTTCGTTTCCACCAGCAGACGCCAATGGCTAACCTCAAGACCATATTCATCCTTTTCCAGCTGTACGGTCACTTTGAAGATCTTGATAGGACTGTTCATGTTGTTGTTCCATTCTCATTGTAGGATTCAGAGATTATAGCATGTACAGACCGCAATGCCCACTGGAAGATTATATAGATATCGTATAATTTGGCATCATAGCATAAAATTAAACCATTATTGTCCTGAAGCGGCAATACGTTAGCCTACTATAAAGGAGATCTGAAATGAAAAACACCGCTGCACAAGGACATCCGCTCGTTTACTCGCTGGTATGGGGAGTAGTCCTGACTCTGGTTGTATCCGTTGCCTCCGCTGTAGCCACGATTATGGAGTTCGGCGATATGGGGATACGCAGTGCCCAGGCCTGCGCGTTCTTGGTTATGGGCATTATTGTAACCCTTTATATGAAAAGAAAGGATTCTTCGCTCGTCAGCTTCGGCTTCCGAAGGCTTGAGGCCGGCCCGTCCCGGGCGGTGCTGTTCTACATCCCGCTGATCATTATTGCGGTGGCCCAGCCGCTGATGAATGGAATCAACGTTGAACTGGGAGCGCCTGAAATAATCAGTATCGTCATTATGACCCTGCTGGTGGGCTATACCGAGGAAGCCATTTTTAGAGGGGTGATCTGGAATCTTCTGAAATCCAAAGGGCCGGTCTTCTATATTGTGTTCTCCTCCATCTTCTTCGGGGTTCTGCATATGGCCAATGCCTTTGGCGGAAATGATATCATACATACGATTCTCCAGGTTATCAATGCGCTGCTGCTGGGCTGTGTGCTCGCCTTGCTGATGGAGATAGGCCGGAATATTGTTCCGCTGATCGCGTTCCATTTTATCTACGATGCACTGGCCATGGTCAGCAATGAGAATCTGGAGCATGAGGTACTCATCGTCTCCATTCTTAATATTCTGTATCTGCTCTATGGAATTTATCTGCTCATGGTATTCAGCCGCAAGCGCAGAAATCATAGTCTCACCTTGTAGACACACCGGCTAGTCCGGGGAAGGAATTCCTCAGGCTGGCCATTCATTTTCATATGAAATGATAGCGCATACATGAAAATGATCAGCTAACGGGAGCAAATAATCCGTAAACGGAGCAATATTTAGAGATGGGCATTTTATTTGCAATCCTCCTGGAATATCGCAGATTCTGCGGGGATATGCAGGTTTTTGAAAGTTTAAATTTAAGCGTTTCTCAGGTATAATGTAGACATCACCACAGGAACCACAGTATCAAGAGCACCAAGCATTACAAGTGGTACCGCAGGTGATGGTCTCATTCCTAAATTTAGCAATGAATGAAGGAAAGGAGAGAGCCCCGATGTACTAGCGTTAGCGAAGCATGCCGGAATCGGCTGCTGATGAAGAAGGTGGATGATAACATCTTCTGGCAGATCGTGGGTATGCGGGAACCCAAGAAGCAAATCTTTTTTGGAAGAAGAACGAAGCTTATCATTCAAGCAGGAGAAGTCTCTTGCGGAAGAAAGAGCGTGATTCCAATGAAAAAGGTTAGCGAAGCGTACAACTGCGATTCCTCACAGTAGGGAAAACGTCCGTGAAAACGTTTTTCGTGAAATCGTGTACGCGGGAATCCACCCCATATGCAGGACATGGAGCAACACTCCGGACAGGAGCGAACGGGCAACACGGAAGCATGAAGTGAACATGAAATTGAGAACAATCACCATGTCAGGGATATGGCTTTTGTTACTTGGAGGAAATGATTGAATTGAATAGCGTAATCAACACATGAATCCCCGGGCCTTAAGCAATCAGGCAGCGGGGATTTGTGCGTCTGTACATAATGAACGGCAAGCAAAGCCGTTTCCACTCTTTTTCAATCTGTTGTGTCCGCTGCTATGGTATGCTGCCGGTAAGCTAAGGAGCCAGCTTAAATAGATCCCAGTAAAGGCACGATATAGTCACGGAACACATCCGGCGGAGGATTATTCTTCCCGCGCTTGTTATCCTGGGTCAGCACAGTGACAAGCTGAAGCTCCGGCACTACATATATGAATTGTCCGGCATACCCGCGGGCGTAATAGTAGTCCACCAGACTGGATTCTCCGGTTGCTGAGCTGCAGGACAGGGCATCTGTCCACCAATGCCAGCCGTATCCGCCGTGGCGGGGAGGCTCCGTGTGCATGACTGGCTGTACCGAATGTACAGCCCAACTGCCGGAGATAATCTGCGAATCCTTCCATATCCCCTGCTGCAAATAGAGCTGTCCGAAGTTCAGCAGGTCTACAGGCCGCAGCTTCAGACCGAAGCCGCCGGTATGGATGCCCTGGGGGTCCGATTCCCAGTCATAGTCCCGGATGCCGAGCGGTCCGAAGAGAACCTGTTCGGCATAGCTGGCTGTGCTCTGTCCTGTGGCTTGTACCAGAATCGAAGACAGTAACTGCGAGATTCCCGAATTGTATTCCATCCGGGTGCCCGGTTCATCTGCGAGCGGCTGCTCCAGCACATAATTCACCCAATGGGGGGAACGTGTCATCTTCGGGAAGGAATTGGCTCCGCCGAATTCCTTCCAGCGGAAGCCTGCGGACATAGTCAGCAGCTGTTCGAGCGTAATGTTCGGCTTCCGTGCGTCCTTATCGCGCAGGACTTGCGGGAAGAAGCTGCTGAGCGGAGCCGAAGGGCCGGGCAGCAGCCCCTGGTCCATGGCGATGCAGATCAGCGCAGAGAGGATGCTCTTGGTGCAGGAGTTGATCTTCGCCAGCTCCGAGGCCGTGCGCTGATCTCTATAATGCTCGAAGATCAGCCTGCCTTGCTGCTGAATCAGACAGCTCCGCAGATTCAGCGGCGCAAGCGCGGCTGATAGGGTGGACAGGTTCATTGGGATTTTCCTTTCTATATATACAACTATCACTTGAATGTCTGTATACTCGCTTGATGAATTCCCCTGTATTATCTCAATCTGACGCCGGGAAGTCCAATTTGTTTATACACATTTATTACCAGCCGGGGCTTCCTCTAGTCAGTTATTATAAGATTAGTTGGCAATATATTAACTGTTTCGGAGGGATTTTATGATTCAGGATCATGAACTGCAGATTCGCCCAATAGCTGAAGGGGATCTGCCCAGGCTGTGGGAGCTTGTCTATAAAGAGGAAGCGCCAGAATGGAAAAAATGGGATGCGCCGTATTTTGAACATAAGTGTATCTCCTGGGAAGAGTATTACGGGAAGCGAGCCGAAATTATTGGCTGTGTGAACAATTGGGTAATAGAAGTAGAGGGCGGAATATACTATGATTCTATCCGAATGGGGCTGCTTAGAGAGGAGTGGGAGGATACGTTGAGAGAGTAAATATGAATGTTTGTGAAAAAAGACACAAATTCGTGAAAATTATCACGTTGTATTCATAAAATTTTAATATATAATAAAGTTAACTTAAAGAAACAGGGGGAATTAAAATGAAATTATTTAAAGTATTAGTAGTAGCAGGGGTATCGGTAGCTTTGTTGTCGGGTTGTGGATCGGATAAAAACAATGCAGACAAAGGGGCAGCAGCGACAACTGCACCAGCAACAGAACAGGCAGATGCAGTTACCTCCGCTTCAATCGTGAACCAGGCAGATGCTTTCATTAGTGCAGTGAGCGACAAAGGAACCTGGATCGTTGCTGTTCTGAACGACCTGACAGTGGATAAGGATGTAGTGGTAGCAGGCCAGTTCCATGACAAGAACGATGCCAGCAAGGAGATTTACCGCAAGCTTGCCCTGTACGCACAGGATGCAGACCACAAAGTTACAGCTACTTACACCCTTACAGCACCAAAAGTAACTGTACAGAGCGAGAACTTCCGCGTTCAAGGCGGTACGATCAAGGGTGATGTATATGTAGAAGCTAACGGCTTCAACCTCTACAAGGATGCTACAATCGACGGCAACCTGTACTTCTCCAGCGAAGACGTGAAGGCAACGGCTGTGCTTGAAGGTAAAGTTACCGGAGCTACTGAAGTAAAATAAAATAAGTATATTGGAATCCATTCAATTACTATAATGAAATACAGCCTGTAGACAGGGTCCCGTAGGGGCTTGCGCTACAGGCTTTTTATATGTTATGGGGGGATTTTGTAATCTGGACCGAAATCATCTATAGTTAAATGGAAGCTGTTGTAAGCGCAAACAATCGGGACGGGAGATGCTCTCATGAAAACTACACGGAGATGGGGGATGGCTGCGGGAGTGATTCTGGCTTCTGTAGCGGTACTCTATTTATTGTTATATATGTATGAAAGACCCGGCGGGTGGTCGGACCAGCGGATGTCCCGCTCATTGGGAATGAATCAGTCGCTCCAGATTCCCCTGGGCTCAAGTCCGGAGGAGGCCGTGCGGTTATTCCGTGAGTCTGATTCCATGACGGTGGTACATGAGGAGACTGTTGGCAGGGGGAAGCTTGTTTTTCTGACCCGTTCGGGCGATCAGGACCGCAGCAATCTTCAAGTCGAATATGTCCGCAAAACCTGGATCGGCTGGAAGTGGGTCTGGGGGGCGGGCTACGGGATGGACGGAGACCCTACCGTGTCGGCAATGAATTATATGAGGCTGCCTGAACTGGAGCAAATCTCCACTCCGTTTCCTATGGTGTTCGGTGAGGTGCTGGACCCGTCCATTCAGCAGATTATCGTTCAGCAAAAGCAGACCGGGACTGATAAGTCCGAGGCAAAGCTGATTCAGACGGCGCAGGGACGGACAATTTGGTTTGCTTTTCAAGCGGTGACGGCGGGCGTTCCGTTCGAAATCGAAGGGCTGGATCAGGCCGGGAAGATTATTGCTACCAAGGTTATTACAGATGTCCGGGGCAGCGGGACAATGGATTCAAGCAAGTGAACCATTCATGTATAGGATTGGCGTAGAGTGATTAGTCCTGGTATTTATGATAGGGAAGAATGACGAAGACTCCGGATCTGCATTTATGCGGACTGCCGGAGTTTTTGTCTGTAAAAATCTTTATCGGCAGATGTGACAAAAATAAATGACAAAAATATAATTCGAATCATTTTCCAGTGTTTTAGCGCATATTTCATCGGGTGATATAAGATTTTGGTATAAAAAACCACCATTTTGTCGAAAATGTTCAGATTTTGTTCACATGCCCTTATTAACATGATTGGAGGCACAACTCTGTGTGCCAGGATAGCTTAGGTCCGGGAACTGGCGCCCGTTGAATGCAGGGATTGAACGTCAGTTTTCTCCCCTTGAGCAGTCTGACAGACTGTCAGCAGTTCTTACATGGCAAGCCAAAGGAGGGATTCAGAGAGCGATCTTGGAGTGCTGGTTGTGAAGAGAACAGCACTGTTGTTGACGGAAGATAGCATAGCTTGCATATGGATTCAGAAATTTGCAGATTTCGAATGGCCAGACTTGTATTTCTATTACAAAGAGTTCTGTTTGGTACTCGAGATGGTGATTTACCAAAAGGAACCGTCTGCCTTTTAGCTCCTCGAGTTGTAGACAAGGACTATAGAAGGGGCGGAAAGTTAACAATGGAATCTCATGCAAAACGAAAAGGCTGGTGGAGCAGGCCGGCAAAAGCCTTGCTGTCGCTGACACTGGTGGCCAGCGGTTTCTCGGCGGCAGGTGCACCGTCGAAGGCAGAAGCGGCCAGCGGTACTCCGGGCGGAGGTATTCAGGCGCCGGTATTATGGCTGAAGGCGGATGATGGGGCGTCGGCTGCAAATGGAGGATTGACAGGCTGGCAGGATCGTTCTCCTAACCCTGTGGCGTTCACGCTCGACCTTCCTAATGGGGCAAAAGTACCGCAGTACAATGAAAGCGGAGTGAATTTTAATCCGAGTGTGAAGTTTGCGAATCCGGCGAACTGGTCCCATTATAATTCATCGGCGAAATTACTCGGTGATAAAAATATAACATTCCAGTCCGGATATGCCGTTTACAAATGGCCTGAAGCGGGAAGTGCAGGCACTCTCGTAGGCAGTTCCGATCTTAAACCTTCCAACGGAGTTATCGTTATGGGTGGATATGGATCAGATATTAGTAACGGTCCTGGTAGAGAAAAGGTATATAGCTACGCTAGTTCCAATATACGGGATCGTTACCAGCTTATTAATTACGAAATAGGAGAAACAGCTCATACTGCCAGTATTGATGGTCAGAACAAAAATGTGAGATTTCAATCGACAACTTTTACTCCATTCACGTTCATGCCTGTGATCGGAGCTACGAATGCACCCAATAGTAATAACTGGACAGGTCTGCAGGCGGAAGTAGCGGAAATTATTTTGTATGACACCATCACAAGTGCTGATGCAGCGAAGATTGAGACATATCTGGCTGTAAAATATGGCATCACCTTAAACCATGATTATATTGGTACAGATGGTACACTGCTGTGGAGTAAGACGGCCAATGCGGCATACCATCACAATGTGGCGGGCCTCGGCAGAGATAATCTGGAGGACTTGAACCAGAAGCAAAGCCGAAGCATTAATAAAGACACACAAGTCGCAATCGGTCTGGGCGGACTTGCTGAAGCAAACAGCGGAAATACGGCAGCGCTTGCCAACGGGCAATACCTGCTCTGGGGAGATAACGGTGAGCCGCTTAAGTTCACGCAGCAGCGTGGATCGACAGATTGGTATCAGGCCGAACGGATCTGGAAGGTTCAGAATAATGGGATTGTAGGAGAGGTGGAAATCGCCATTCCTGCATCGGCTGCCCCGGGAGCCGTAAAGCTGCTGGTGAGTGATACGGACACGGACTTCGCTCATGCCACTGAGTATGAGCTCAGTTCAATCACACTTGCCAATACAGCTCACTATGCTGCGAAGGTGACGCTCAAGGATGGACAATACTTCACTTTTGCGGCAGAGGCTCCTGAGCTTCAGTATTCTCTGCTGGAACAAATTGCGGAGGATGGGCATGAGATCGTGCTGGCCTTCGACCAGGAGATGACCACGGCGAATCTGGCAGGCTTCAGTGTTCAGATTGGAGGCACAGCCGTGCCTATAGGCAGTCTCCCCTACAGAGTGGACCCTGCCGATTCCAAGAAGCTGATTTTGACGCTGCCTGAGGGAACGGACGTTAAAGGGAAAACGGTTACTGTAGCCTATGATGGCACGGGTTCGCTCAAGAGCACTTACGGAGCCCCTGCTAAGCCGTTTTCGGTGAGTCCAAGGGATCAATTCATTGATTCACTTAAGATCACCCAGCCTGCGGGAAGTCCGGTCAATGTACCTAAACCTGAGATTACAGGAGAGGCTGAAGAGGGTTCTGCCGTAGCAATTGTAATCAGGGATAAAGATGGACAGATCGTAACTGGCGCAGGCGGAAATGCTGTCGTTGAAGCGGACGGGACATGGTCGTTCACCCCGGGCAGCGACTTACACGATGGGGAGTACACCATTGAGGCGACAGCAACCAAAGGTGTGAAATCTGCAGTTGCCACCAAGGGGATTACGGTTAATCTTCCGGTGCCCGGAATTGAGATCACAGCTCCAGGCGGGGAGACGGTAACCGATCCCAAGCCGGAGTTCCAGGGAACGACAGATCCTGGAGCTACAGTAACGGCAGTCATCAAAGATGAGGACGGTCAAACCATCGGAACTCCCGCAGTTACTGTGAATGCGGATGGCACATGGAGCTTTAAGCCGGAAGCGGCACTGCCGTATGGCAAATACACGGTAGAAGTGACTTCGGCCAAAAATGGAAAAACCAACTTGGCCTCCAAAACGATTACAGTAGTAGACAAGAGCAAGCTGCAAGCGGAAGTGGATTTGTCTTCCACGCTGGACGAGGAAGACTACACACCTGGAAGCTGGACGGGCTACGCGTCCAAGCTGACCACCGCGCAAGCGGTGCTGGGTAACGCCACGGCCACGCAGGCCGAAGTGGACACAGCATTGGCAGAACTGACCGCAGCGCGTGAAGCACTGGTGCTGAAACCAGTGGTAGACAAGAGTAAGCTGCAAGCGGAAGTGGATCTGTCTTCCACATTGGAAGATGAAGATTACACACCTGGAAGCTGGACGAGTTATGAGTCCAAGCTGACCACTGCGCAGGCAGTGCTGGGTAGTGCGACGGCTACACAAGCCGAAGTGGACACGGCACTGGCGGAGCTAACGGCAGCGCGTGAAGCACTGGTGCTGAAGCCAGTGGTGGACAAGAGCAAGCTGCAAGCGGAAGTGGATTTGTCTTCCACGCTGGACGAGGAAGACTACACAACGGGAAGCTGGACGAGTTATGAGTCCAAGCTGACCACCGCGCAGGCAGTGCTGGGTAGTGCGACGGCCACACAAACCGAAGTGGACACCGCACTGGCGGAGCTGACTGCAGCGCGCGAAGCGCTGGTGCTGAAACCAGACAAGAGCAAGCTGCAAGCGGAAGTGGATCTGTCTTCCACGTTGGACGAGGAATACTACACACCGGGAAGCTGGACGGGTTATGCGTCCAAGCTGAACACCGCGCAAGCGGTGCTTGCGAGTGCCACGGCTACGCAGGCAGAAGTGGACACGGCGCTGGCGGAGCTGACCGCAGCGCGTGAAGCGCTGGTGCTGAAACCAGACAAGAGCAAGCTACAAGCGGAAGTGGATTTGTCTTCCACATTGGAAGAGGGAGACTACACACCTGGAAGCTGGACGGACTACGCGTCCAAGTTGACTACCGCGCAGGCGGTGCTGGGCAACGCCACAGCCACGCAGGCCGAAGTGGACGCGGCGCTGGCGGAGCTGACCGCAGCGCGTGAAGCACTGGTGCTGAAGCCAGTGGTGGACAAGAGCAAGCTGCAAGCGGAAGTGGATCTGTCTTCCACGCTGGACGAGGAAGACTACACACCGGGAAGCTGGACGGATTACGCGTCCAAGCTGACTACCGCGCAAGCTGTGCTGGGCAGTGCGACGGCTACGCAGGCCGAAGTGGACACAGCACTGGCGGATCTAACCGCAGCGCGTGAAGCACTGGATCTGAAGCCAGTGGTGGATAAGAGCAAGCTGCAAGCGGAAGTGGATTTGTCTTCCACGCTGGAAGAGGAAGACTACACAACTGGAAGCTGGACGGATTATGCGTCCAAGCTGACTACCGCGCAGGCGGTGCTGGGCAGTGCGACGGCTACGCAGGCCGAAGTGGACACAGCACTGGCGGAGCTGACTGCAGCGCGTGAAGCGCTGGTGCTGAAACCAGTGGTGGATAAGAGTAAGCTGCAAGCGGAAGTGGATCTGTCTTCCACGCTGGACGAGGAAGACTACACACCTGGAAGCTGGACAGACTACGTGTCCAAGCTGACTAACGCGCAGGCGGTGCTGGGCAGTGCGACGGCTACGCAAGCCGAAGTGGACACAGCACTGGCGGAGCTGACTGCAGCGCGTGAAGCGCTGGTGCTGAAACCAGTGGTGGATAAGAGTAAGCTGCAAGCGGAAGTGGATCTGTCTTCCACGCTGGACGAGGAAGACTACACACCTGGAAGCTGGACAGACTACGTGTCCAAGCTGACTAACGCGCAGGCGGTGCTGGGCAGTGCGACGGCTACGCAAGCCGAAGTGGACACGGCACTGGCGGAGCTGACCGCAGCGCGTGAAGCACTGGTACTGAAGCCAGTGGTGGACAAGAGCAAGCTGCAAGCGGAAGTGGACTTGTCTTCCACGCTGGACGAGGAAGACTACACACCTGGAAGCTGGACAGACTACGCGTCCAAGCTGACGACTGCGCAAGCGGTGCTTACGAGTTCCACGGCTACACAAGCCGAAGTGGACGCAGCACTGGCGGAGCTGACCGCAGCGCGTGAAGCACTGGTACTGAAACCAGTGGTGCCAGTAGTGGACAAGAGCAAGCTGCAAGCGGAAGTGGATCTGTCTTCCACATTGCATGAGGAAGACTACACCCCGGGAAGCTGGACAGATTATGCGTCCAAGCTGACTACCGCGCAGGCGGTGCTGGCGAGCGACACTGCCACGCAGGCAGAGGTGGACACGTCACTGGCAGAGCTAACTGCAGCGCGTGAAGCGCTGGTGCTGAAACCAGTGGTGGACAAGAGCAAGCTGCAAGCGGAAGTGGATTTGTCTTCCACGCTAGACAAGGAAGACTACACACCGGGAAGCTGGACGGGATACGCGTCCAAGCTGACCACTGCGCAAGCGGTGCTGGGCAGTGCGACGGCTACGCAAGCCGAAGTGGACACAGCACTGGCGGAGCTAACGGCAGCGCGTGAAGCACTGGTGCTGAAGCCAGTGGTGGACAAGAGCAAGCTGCAAGCGGAAGTGGATTTGTCTTCCACATTGGAAGAGGAAGACTACACCACTGGAAGCTGGACGAGTTATGAGTCCAAGCTGACTACCGCGCAGGCAGTACTGGGCAGTCCGACGGCTACGCAAGCCGAAGTGGACACAGCACTGACGGAGCTGACCGCAGCGCGTGAAGCGCTGGTGCTGAAGCCAGTGGTGCCGGTGGTGGACAAGAGCAAGCTGCAAGCAGAAGTGGACTTGTCCGCTATTCTGGACAAGGAGACCTACACGCCAGCAAGCTGGACGAGCTACGAGTCCATGCTGACCGACGCGCAAGCAGTGCTTGCGAGCGCCACGGCCACGCAGGCCGAAGTGGATACAGCACTGGAAGCATTGCAGGGGGCTTACCGGGCATTGGTTCCGAAGAGCGGTCTGGCAAGCATTGCGCCATCTGCTGGTGTGATTCAACCCAATGTGACGGCGAGCGTGTACGAATACAGTCTTAATGTGGAATACAATGTCTTCGAGCTTCAACTGACATTGGCAGCCGCTCATCCGGACGCGGCCATTACGGTTAACGGCCAGGCTGCCGGGACGGGGCAAGCAAGTGCTGCGGTGACACTGAATGTAGGCGATAATACCGTAACCATTGTAGTTCGGGAAACGGACGGCAGCGAAAAAACGTACACGGTTACCGTGAGACGCCAATCCGCGCCTTTTGAGCCTAATGAGCCTTCCCAGACGCCTTATGTTCCTTCTAATACGCCTACACCGGCCCTACCGGTAATAGAGAGAATAACAGTAGATGTTGAGGCCATAGGCTATGGAATTGTTGCCAAAACAGAAATTGAAAGAACGACAAACAACGATGGCAGCAAGAGCGATAAAGTGACGTTTACAACGGCCAAAGCACTTGAAGCGGTTGAAAAGACCCTGGCTGCGCATTCGCCAAGCGTACGTATTGTTATTCCGGACAAACAGGATGTCGTAAAAGATGTCCGTGTGGAGCTGCCGGATGCGGCAGTGAAGGCTGTACAAGACGCTGGCCTAAACCTGGAAATCTATACGGACAACGGCATGGTTACCATTCCGAATGCCTCGCTCAGCGGCCTGAATCCGAATCTGTATTTCCACCTCGTTCCTGTCAAACAGGAAAGCGAGCGCAAGCAGGTAGAAGAACGGGCCAGAACAGAGGAGATTGTCCGGAAGGCACTGAACAACGGCAACGTCTACGTGGTGGATCGTCCAATTACGATTGAGACCAATATGACCAGCCGCCCGGTAACAATCACCCTCCCGCTCGACAGCAGTCATGTACCGGCAGAGGCAAGTGCAAGGGAAGCTTATCTGTCGAAGCTGGCTGTGTTCATTGAGCACAGTGACGGAGAACGGGAATTGGTGAAGCCCGCAATTGTAACGTATGGAGACAACAAGCTGGGCCTGACCTTCACCATCGGGAAGTTCAGCACCTTCACCATTCTTAATCTGGATAACGGGGGTGCCGAAAGCCACCAAGCTTATATGGTAGGCATGCCGGACGGAACGTTTAAGCCGGAGAACGCGATGACCCGGGCGCAGGTAGCCATGATTCTGTACCGGGTGCTGGAGCTGCAGGGTGCAGGGACAGCCCGTTATTCGGATGTAGCAGGCAGCCACTGGGCCGCAGAAGCTATCCGTCAGGTCACAGCAGCCGGACTTATGAAGGGCATGACCGATGGAAGCTTCAGACCGGAGCAGAGCATTACCAGAGCGGAAATGGCAGTCATCATTGCGCGCTGGAAAGCACTCTCAGGCAAGGGCGAACACGGCTATAGCGACGCCGCCGGACATTGGGCGGAGAAGGCAATTGGCCAAACGAACGAGGCCGGGTATATGGAAGGCATGCTGGATGGCAGCTTCCAGCCTAACAAGGCTTTGACCCGTGCCGAGGGAGTTACTGTATTTAACCGGGTCTTGGAAAGAGGTCCGCTATACGGAGAAACTTCGCAGTTATGGTCCGATGTGCCAGTTATTCACTGGGCGTTCTATCAGATTGAGGAAGCTTCCCGCAAGCACAGCTTCACCAGCCGGCCGGAAGGCGGCGAGACGATGATCAAGCCATAACTAAAAACAGAAGGGCTGTCCAAGTCATGAAAATGACGAGGGCAGCCCTTCTTTAAAAGATAAGAATTGATATGCTTCGCGCTATAATTATCCTTATCTTTCTCGCTGAAACGGTACCGTCCTCTAAAAGGACGGCAAAGCCGTTTCCACTTGTTGGAATGCTTCAACAGGAGATCTTTTTAACGGGCCCCCGCTTAATTTTGCAAATGCCGCCTATACTCATAAGCCGTGATGCCATACACACTTTTGAAATGCCGGTTCAGATGGGTCAGGTCCGTGAAGCCGAATTCAGCAACAGCGGAATAGATATCCCTGTTCTTCTCGATGAATTGCTTGGCATGCTCGACCTTGCAGTTCAGGAAGAATTGATAGGGTGAGCTGCTCCGGGTTAAACAGCATGACCCCATTCCTGTGCGAGGCCTGAAAGCTGCCGTCCAGTGTATATTGCTGAATGCAAGCAGGCGGTTCAGCAGAGCGGATGCGGTAAGGAGCAGTCCGAAGGCGAGTGTGGCTCCGCCGACGTATCCCATTGTTTTCCTGGCCCCATGGTGTTGCACAGAGGAGAGGATCACAATATTGGTCGGGCCGGGTGTGAAGGTAACTACAATACAATAGATGATAAAGGAAAGGATATTCATGATGACCTCCGGTGTAAGTAGTTCCATGAATATACACCGGGACCGGGAATGGCTATAGTACATTATTGCAGCTCGCTATTCCCTTAGCCGAGAGCACTCCATATTGTCAATATCCCCATCACCATGACGAATGATCCCATCCATAAGCCCACTGCCCCTCTGAAGCGCATGGAGCTGATGTAGGCGTCACTGGGTTCACTATCTCCTTTCGTTTTCCAGCCCTCACTCATCTGCCAGGTGAAGGTAGGGTGTCTGCGCACATATAAGGCAAATAAGTTGATTGCAATTCCAAATAGCAAGAAGAAGATTCCTGCAAAAGTTCCGATGATAATCAGCTCCTTAGTAAGTTTCAAATGTTTAGCCGTTTGTATCTAATACGTTACTTGGTTTAGGGGAGGTTTCACAATTATAATAAACGTGAAGTATAATAGTCCGATAGTATTTCTTCTGAAGGAGAGTCCTTTGTGTTCAAAATAATGCTAATCGAAGATGATATCACCCTATTCGGGGAGATCAGGGAGAGGCTTGCCCAATGGTCGTATGAGGTGTACGGTGTTACGAACTTCGGTAAGGTCCTGCAGGAATTCACCGAGGTGAAGCCCGACCTGGTGGTGATTGATATCCAGCTGCCGCAGTTCGACGGCTTCCATTGGTGCCGGATTCTGCGCAGCCACTCCAAGGTGCCGATTATTTTCCTCTCCTCCAGGGATCATCCTAGCGATATGGTGATGTCTATGCAGCTGGGGGCCGATGATTTCATTCAGAAGCCATTCCATTTCGAGGTGCTGATTGCCAAGATTCAGGCTACCTTACGCCGGGTCTATAATTACGCCAAGGAAGGCACGGAGCTGAAGACCTGGCGCGGAGCGGCGATTGAGTTCGTGAAGAATACGGTCACGGGCAGCGGGGGAGCAGCCCTGCTGACCAAGAATGAGATGATGATTCTCAAAATCCTGCTGGAGCGCAAGAACAGTATTGTGGAACGTGAGGTGATCATCACCAGCCTGTGGGACAACGAGCATTTTGTCAGCGATAATACGCTGACTGTGAACGTGAACCGGCTGCGCAAGAAGCTGGAGCCGCTCGGTCTGGATGCCTACATAGAGACTAAGGTGGGGCAAGGGTATATGGCGACTGAAGAGGCGGCAGAATGATAAGGAAATACATCACCGAGAAGCGGAGCTGGCTGCTCCTGCTGGCCGCTCTCCAGCTGATTATTATCTTCGTTGCCTTTATTGACTCTGCCATACCGCTGCTGCCAGTCCTATACATTGTACTGCTGAATACGCTGCTCTGTCTGGCCTTCGTCTTCCTGCGGTATTCCCGGGAGACCCGTTTCTACAGGAGCCTTGCCTCCTGGGATCAGATCTATGAGCTGCAGGCGGTCCTCGATCCCGGTAGTCCGATGGAGCGGCTGGTCCATGAGGCGGTAAGCGCCCAGACAGACCGCTACAAGCGCGAATCCTTCATGAATGTCCAGCTGCTGGAATCGGAGAAGGACGAGCTGCTGGCCTGGATACATGAGGTCAAGACCCCGCTGACTGCCATGCAGCTCATGATAGAGCGCCTGCCGGACGAGACCCTGCAAAGACAGATGATGTACGAATGGCTACGGATTCACCATCTGCTCGACCAGCAGCTGCATCAGAAGCGGATTCCCTTCATCCGTAATGATCTGTTCATTGAAAAGGTCAGTCTTGCCCCTATCCTTAATAAGGAGATACGGGCACTGAAATCCTGGTGCATCTCCAAACGCATCGGGTTCGACGTAGAGCTTGAGGCCGAGACCGTGCTGACAGACGGCAAATGGCTGGCCTTCATGCTGCGGCAGCTCCTGACCAATGCCGTGAAATACAGCGAAGCCTCCGATATCCTCATCCGGAGCCTAGAAGAGGGCGGCCATGTCGTGCTTGTCATTGAAGACAGCGGACAGGGGATAGATCCCAGGGATCTGCCGCGCATCTATGATAGGGGCTTCACCTCATCGCGCTTCCGCCAGGAGGGGGCAGCCACCGGCATGGGGCTATATCTGACCCGGCAGGTGGCGGAGCCGCTGCAGATCAGACTTCACGCTGCTTCCGTGCTTGGGCAGGGGAGTGTGTTTACGCTAACTTTTCCAAGGGAGAATGACTTTCAGCGGCTAACAGGCATGTGACAATAGTGTCACATGCCTGTTCCATTTGTTCGGCGAAGCGCAGGAAAATGATCATCCACCCGCTTATGATAGAGCTATAGAAAAGGAGTGGGGAACAGATGCTTATCATGCAAGCTAACAAAATCTATAAAACCTATGGCAACAAATTCAATAAACAGGAAGTCCTGAGCGGTATTGATCTTCAGGTGGACAAGGGCGAGTTCGTCGGAATCATGGGACCTTCCGGTTCAGGTAAAACGACGCTTCTGAACGTTCTCTCTTCGATTGACCGGGTAAGCAAAGGCGCGATTGAAATTGAGGGAAAGGAATTCACGGGAATGAAGGAGAAGCAGCTTGCCGAGTTCCGCAAGCATCATCTCGGGTTCATTTTCCAGGATTATAACCTGCTCGACACCTTGACGGTCAAGGAGAACATCATGCTGCCGCTATCGATTACAGGCATGTCCAAGAAGGAGGCGCACCAGAAATTCGACCAGGTAGCGGGCGAGCTGGGAATCTATGAGCTGAAGGATAAATATCCGGCGGAAATCTCAGGCGGGCAGAAGCAGCGTACGTCTGCGGCACGGGCGTTCGTGCATGATCCGAGTATTATTTTTGCCGATGAGCCGACGGGAGCCTTGGATTCCAAATCTGCGTCCGATCTGCTGAACAAGCTGGCTGCCATGAACAGCAAGCGTGAAGCTACCATTGTCATGGTTACGCATGATGCCGTGGCCGCCAGCTACTGCAGCCGCGTGGTGTTCATCCGGGACGGGCAAATCTACACCCAGCTGAACAAGGGGGAGGAATCGCGGCAATCCTTCTTGGGTGATATTATCAGCACCCAGGGCGTACTTGGTGGTGTCACGCAATGAGTCTGAATTATATTATCCTGCGGAACCTCAAAAAGAACATTAAGAACTATTATCTCTACGTTTTTGCTCTTATTTTCAGTGTGGCCCTGTATTTCTCCTTCGTGACACTGCAGTTCGACCCGGCCATGCACGAGGTCAGCGGTTCAATCAAAGGCGGGGCAGCCATTGGCGCGTCCTCAGTGCTGCTGGTTGCGATTGTGGCCATCTTCCTGCTGTATGCGAACACCATCTTCATCAAGCGCCGCAGTAAGGAGATCGGGCTGTTTCAGCTGATCGGGCTGACCAAGAGCAGAATCTTCGTGCTGCTGAGCGCCGAGAATCTGATTCTATATTTCGGATCGATGTTCGCGGGGATCGGTGCAGGGTTCGTGATGTCGCGGTTGATCCTGATGATTCTGTTCAAAATCCTGGAGGTCGAACAGCTGGTGGCCTTGCGCTTTTCCCCCGAGGCTTTGCAGCGGACGGTGCTGGTTTTTGCCGCCGTGTACGTGCTGATTATGATTATGAATTACACCTTCATCCGGGCCCAGAGCATTCTGTCGCTATTCAAGGCTACGGCCACTTCCCAGACGCGCATTCAGAGAATGTCGCTATGGGAGGTTGTGATCGGCGTGCTCGGGATGATCAGTATCTGTGGAGGGTACTATATCTCCGGGGAGCTGTTCAGCGGCAAATTCACGGGCATGGGCGGATTGATGTATGCGATGATTGCTATCCTCGCACTGGTGATTATCGGGACTTATCTGTTCTACAAAGGCTCGGTCAGCTTCCTCTTCAATCTCATCCGCCGCAGGAAGAAGGGCTACCTGTCCATTCGGGAGGTATTATCACTCTCTTCCATTATGTTCCGGATGAAATCGAATGCCCTGCTGCTGACGGTCATCACCACGGTATCCGCGCTGGCGATCGGCCTGCTCTCTCTGAGCTATATCTCATATTATTCGGTGGAGTCCTCCGCGCGCGAGAGCTCGCCGCATGATTACGGCTTCCTTCAGAAGGCGGATGAGGCGGGATTCCGGGAGGCGCTGGATCAGGCCGGCATAGGTTATACCACTCTGGAGATTCCAACGGTGCAGGTAGAGGTGGATCTTAAGGAGGTCCTGGATACTAACAAATTCTCCAACAATGACACCAGTCTATTGGCTACCGTGATTAGTGAGAGCAGTCTGAAAAACATGGATTTGCAGCCGGGCGAGGTACGGATTATGGGATACACAACTACGAAGCAAACCATGCATCAGCTCAAGAACAAGGGGGAACTCGCCTTCTCCACCAAGGATGGTGTTATGAAACAGCAGCTCGCAGGATTGTCAGAGGAGACTGTTCTGCCGTATTATTTTGGCGGAGGTGTTCTGGGGGTGTTCGTGGTGGATGATTCAGTCTTCCGGGAATTGCTTCAGCATAAAGATCCAGATGAGCAAAAAAGAGTGAGCGGTGAAGGAGTCTATTACGGTATTAATCTTACCGGGTCCTCGCAGGCCAAGCAGGCTTATGAGATTTATAAGCAGCAGAAGCCGGAGCTGCAAAGCTTCTCGCAATATGAATTTGAGTTCAACCAGCGGACCAATATGGGCCTCATTATGTTCATTGTCGGCTTCCTGGGCCTGACGTTCCTGATCACCTCCGGCTGTATTCTTTATTTCAAGCAGATGGATGAGAGCGAGGAGGAGCGGGAGGGATATACGATCCTGCGCAAGCTGGGCTTCACCCAAGGGGATCTCCTGCGCGGCATCCAGTTCAAGCAGCTGTTCAATTTCGGTATTCCGCTGATTGTCGGGCTGTGCCACAGTTACTTTGCGGTGAAATCCGGCTGGTTCTTCTTCGGGACCGAAATGCTGACTCCGATGTTCGTCGTTATGGGAGTCTATACCGTGCTGTATTCGATCTTCGGCATCCTGTCCGTCCTGTATTACAAGCGGGTAATCCGGGAGTCACTGTAAAGATATGTAATGATGAGGATAGCCTTGGGGCTGTCCTTTTTCTTTTTAGAGGATTATACTCCGGCTGTTTTCATCCAAAAGTGTTCAGCTCTTGCCTTACGCAAAACAGGCAGCGATAATGGTATAATAAGACTGAAACGTAGCAGACCAAACCAAATGGGAGGTGCTTACGATGAACGAACCTGTGCTGAAAAAAGCCATGAACACGTTGGAGTTTTTGAGTCAGAACGAGGAAGCCCGCAGACAATACGAAGCACGTCAGCGCTATTTACATGACGAGGCGTCGATGTATGAAGCGGCTAAGGTTGCCGAGGCCAAGGGATGGGCTGAAGGCGAGGCTAAGGGAAAAGCAGAGGGAATAGCTAAGGGTAAAGCGGAGGGTAAAGCAGAGGGAAAAGCAGAGGGAAAAGCAGATGCTCAAAAAGAAACGGCTCATAAACTGCTTGTTCTAGGTATAGAACTATCTGTTATCGCCGAGGCAACAGGGCTATCCGTAGAAGAGATTCAGAAGTTAAAGCCGCTACAGTAAAAGTAGCAGAGATATCAGACTATAGACAGAAGAGGTGGGGGCGTGTCAGTTACAGTTGGGGAGATTAAATCGATTAACCGTTATCCGGTAAAATCCTTTGCGGGGGAGGCACTGGAGGCCTGTAAGGTTGTATCTTACGGAGTGGAGGGGGACCGGTATTGTTCCTTTTATGATATGACCAAAAAAGACTGGTCCCAGTATATCACTGCCCGGAAGATTCCGAAGATGATGTCCTATAAGGCGGAGTATACGGGGGAAGATATCCGTGTAACGGCTGCGGATGGCCGGGTGTTCGGCTGGGACCAGGAGCTGCTGGACGAAATACAGAGTTTGACCTCTACCGAAATTACGATGTCTGCGTTCAAGGCACCACACCCGGAGGAGCAGTACCCGGAGCTATTATCGGTAGATGGGGCAAGTATTCTGCTGGTGACCGATAAGAGCTTGAAGAAGCTGGAGGCGATGTGGGGCAAGCCAATTGACCAGCGCCGCTTCCGCGGCAACTTTCTCGTGGAAGTGAGTGAGGACTCGCTCGGGGAGGAAGAGTGGCTCGGCCGCCGTCTGTCGATAGGCAGTACAGTGCTGCAAGTGGATAGCTATTGCGAGCGCTGCGTAATGATTACGACAGACCCGGATACCCTGGAACGGGACAGTTCGCTGCTGAAGCAAGTATATAAAGAGCTTAAGCAGCAGTTCGGCGTCTATGCCTCTGTAATCCGCACGGGAGAAGTTCGGCTGGGCGATCAGGTTCTTATGCTGGATAACTAAGCTGGACAGGGGTGAACGATATGCTGGAGTTGTCCATGGAGCATGCGGATGAGCTGGTGAAGGTGACACATGCGCTCTCTACGGAGCTAAGGCTCAGAATGCTGGCGCTGCTTAACACCCGGAGAATGAATGTAGCGGAGCTGGCTGAAGCGCTGGAAATTCCGGTATCTACGGCAGCCTCCAACGTGAAGGTACTGGAGCAGGCAGGGCTGATTGAGACCGAGCTGCTGCCTGCTTCACGCGGGGCGATGAAGGTATGCAGCCGGATCTATGATGATATCAAGATCACGATCAATGCCCCGCAGCGCCGCCTGCAACCCGGTCAAGGCGAATATTGCTACGAGATATCCATGCCGATCGGCAATTTCACAGCCTGTGAAGTGGCACCTACCTGCGGGATGGTCAGTGAGAACGGTCCGATTATTACAGATGATTCACCGGCAGGATTTTTTCATCCGGACAGGGTGCAAGCCCAACTGCTCTGGCTGCGCAAAGGGTATCTCGAATACCGCTATCCGCTGGAAATTCCGCAAGGAGCGGTGCTTCACCGGATTCAGTTCTCCATGGAGATCTGCTCAGAGGCACCGAATTACGAGAATGACTGGCCTTCGGATATCACACTGTGGATTAACCAGGTGGAGGTGGGGACCTGGACCTCGCCCGGCGACTTCGGCGGCAGACGCGGGAAGCTGAATCCCTCGTGGTGGATTGATACGGGAACCCAGTTCGGGGCACTCAAGACCTGGAGCGTAGATAATACCCGCAGCACTATCGACCATCAGGAGCTATCTGCTGTTAATCTGGAGCAGCTGAACCTCACCGGCCAGAACCACGTGGATCTGCGGCTGGGCGTGAAGGAGAATGCGGTCTTCAAGGGCGGTATGAACCTGTTCGGCA
This sequence comes from Paenibacillus sp. FSL M7-0896, assembly GCF_037975415.1. Lineage (NCBI taxonomy): Bacteria > Bacillati > Bacillota > Bacilli > Caryophanales > Paenibacillaceae > Paenibacillus > Paenibacillus sp. FSL M7-0896. The sequence goes on along the minus strand of NZ_CP150250.1, from coordinate 4,271,717 downwards.
AAAAATTCGGCGATTATGAGCAGGATCTGGTGATGAAGATTTTTTATAGTGTGGAGCCTTAGTCTAGAAGTAAGGTGAATGTAAGATTTTATTTGCGGAAAAGAACCTGCTGCTTACGGCGAAGGTTCTTTTTGGCGTCACCATTGACATTTCAGCGGATTCTGCAATAATTGATACATATTTATTGTATTAAAACAAAAATATTGTTATTAAGGAGTGTGCTCATTATAATGACAACCCGGCACTATATCAAGGATTATCCGCGGCCGCAGTTCGTCCGTGACGCCTGGCAGAGCCTGAACGGGGAATGGGATTTCCGGTATGACGATGACAACATGGGGGAGCGGGAGAGATGGCATGAGGAGCTGCACGGCGATCTGAAGATTCAGGTTCCGTTCACGTATGAGACGGTGGCGAGTGGAATCGGCGAGACCACGTTCCATCCGTATGTATGGTATGAGCGGGAGGTACAACTACCTGACACCTTGGGCAACAAGCGGGTGCTGCTGAATTTCCAGGCGGTGGATCATATCGCGAAGGTGTGGGTGAACGGCAGCTATGCCGGGGGGCACCAAGGCGGGTACGCGGCTTTTACACTGGATATCACAGATTATCTGAACACAGGTGCCGGAGCGCTGAACCGTCTGACCGTCAAGGCAGAGGATAGCCAGAGCTGTACACAACCACGGGGCAAGCAGCGCTGGGTGGATGAGAATTTCGAGTGCTTCTATGTGCAGACCACGGGAATCTGGCAGAGTGTGTGGCTGGAGTATGTATCCCCTTCGTATCTTAAGTCTGTCAAAATCACTCCGGATCTCGATAACCGCTCAGTCCGCTTCGAATACGAGGCTCAGGTGGCAGCCCCGAATCTCCGGCTGGAGACCCGGATCAGCACGCAGGAGAAGACCTTCAAGCAGGTCTCGCTGCATATCGACCGGTCTTGGCAGCAGCTGGATGTAGAGCTGACCCATGAAGCGAATGGCCCGTGGAAGCTCCAGTCCTGGTCGCCCGCTTCGCCGGTGCTGTATGAGGTGGAGTTCGTTCTGTACGAAGGGGACAAGGTGATCGACCAGGTCTACTCCTACTTCGGACTCCGCAAAATCTCCATCGAACACGGCAAAGTCCTGCTCAATAACACGCCGGTGTATCAGAAGCTGATTCTGGACCAGGGCTATTGGCCGGACAGCCATTTGACCCCGCCTTCGGAGGAGGCGCTGATTGCTGACATTGATGCGATTCTCGCGATGGGCTACAACGGGGTACGCAAGCATATGAAGATTGAGGATGCGCGCTTTCTGTACTGGTGTGATGTGAAGGGACTGCTGGTCTGGTCGGAGATGTCGGCCACCTATGAGTTCAATGATGAGGCCGTGGAGCAGTTCACGAAGGAATGGACCGAAATTGTCCGGCAGCAGTATAATCATCCCTCGGTGATTACCTGGGTGCCTTTTAACGAATCCTGGGGTATTCCGCAGGTCTACACGAATAAGCGTCAGCAGCAATTCACTGAGGGCATCTATCATCTTACTAAGGCGATGGACCCGGACCGTCCGGTGATTGTCAATGACGGCTGGGAGCATACGATCAGCGATATTATTACCTTGCATGACTATGAGGAGAGCGGTGCTGCGCTGTTTGCGCGGTATGCGGACTCCGACAGTGTGCTTGGCGGCAGCTCCTCATTTAATAACTGGAAATACGCGATGGCTAAGGGCTACGAATATCGGGGTCAGCCTGTCATAGTCAGTGAATTCGGGGGCATTGCCTTCAACACCGGCGAGGGGTGGGGCTATGGGGAGCAGGTCAGCAGCACGGAAGCCTTCATTGAACGGTTCCGCAGCATCACGCAGGCGATCAAGGATACACCTTACATCTGCGGTTATTGCTACACTCAGGTTACGGATGTGCAGCAGGAAGTGAATGGGCTACTTACGGCATACCGGACACCGAAGCTTCCGCTGGACGAGATTCGTAAGATCAACCGGTAGAAAGGTCTATCCGCAGAGCGGAGATCAGGTGACCAGCTCCGGGACCGGACAGAACCCGGGGTTCGCGGCGCACAGAGCTGTGGTGAAGTCCGGCCGGGTCTTCCTCAGCACCGCGAAATAACTCCGGATGACATGGTTCAGCTCAGGGCTGCCATTCTGGAAGGATAGGGACTTAAGGGTCTGGACATGGGTGTAATAGTATTTGGTCTTCTGCTTAGGCAGCTTGTAGACGGTTGGCGGAACATACGTAGTGACGTCAAAAAGATTGGAATAGCGGTAGCTGCTGCGCACATACCGGCTGAAGGCGTTGGCAAAATCCGGGTCGCCTACACGCGGAGACCCGTAAGTATACAGCCGGGGAGTGGTAAAGGCGGAATTGGCAGAAACATCTAGCGCACATAGAGTAGCCAGTGCCCCGCCAAGGCTATGGCCTGTTACATATAGGGTCTTCTCCGGAGACAGAGTGCCAAGCACGGAGAGAATATCATCCCTTGCGGAGGCATAAATATCCGTGAAGCCCCTATGCGTCAGGCAGGGCTCTTTAATGTATTTGAATGGCTTTTGCGCGGCATTCATGTTCGAGAGCCAGTCATTGGTGGAGATGCTTCCGCGCCAGGCAATAATGATCTCCTGCGGTGATTCCAGAATGAAGCCGAACAGCTCCCACACATTCCCCATCGATTTCGCCTGGAAGCTATGCACGGCCGAGAAGTCCGCCGGTACCACGAACGCACCCTCCGCATTGGCAAATTGGGTATAGGTCTGTCCGCAGACAGCCGCCAGAAAAATCGCCCATTCCGCCTCACCTGTCATGGTACTCATTCTGCATCCCGCCTTTCTTTATATCTGTGTATGATGGGAAGGCGGGATTGGTGCCTATTCGTATGGTGACAGCATAGATGGAGCGCGTATATAATTAATCCATTGTTTGCCAAATACATATAAGGTAAAGCAAACGTAAGGGATTGCGGGAATGGAGGAAGAAATGAAATGGTCGAGGAACGTATCCTGCTTGGGGAGATAAGCATTAACGCTAAGTATTCTTTAAAAGACAAGCCTGTCATCCTGTTGCTTCATTTCAGCGGCGGAAACCTGCATATGTGGGATGGAGTTCTCCCGCAACTGGAGCAGGACTACAGCATCCTTGCACCGGATCTCCGGGGGCATGGCCGGTCGGACAAGCCGGAGACTGGCTATCATATTGACGAGATGGCAGAGGATATGTATCTGTTGCTGAGGCATTTGCAGGTGGACAAGTGCCACGTAGTAGGAAGCTCCATGGGGGCGCAGGTAGCGGTCAGTCTGGCAGCAGCTCATCCTGAGCTTGTAGCGTCCCTGGTGTGCGAAGGTGCGCTGAATAACGAATTTGGCGAATATGGTATTTTTGACGGCACGGCGGAAGCGGTGGAGCAGAGGAAAGTGCAGCTTCGGGCAGAACTGGAGGAATGGAAGGAACCGTGCTATGACAGCCTTGAATCGTATGTAGCCCAGCAGCGGGCTGAGCTGACTGCGGAGGGCCTGTGGAATGAATATTTCTGTGCGTTCTATACGCATAGTCTTGAGCAGCATCCAGACGGCAAGTATTCCTATTGTTATCCGAACCGTGTCAGAATCGAATACATAGTGAAGTATTGGGAGCTGTCTTTTGAACACTATTATCAGAAAATACAATCCCCGGTCCTGTTCCTCCCCAGCGAAGCGGAATGGAACGATGAACGGGTCCGCAGCAGTCTGAATGCCTTCGCAGAGCGGCTGGACAGCTATGAAATTGCGCTGATCCCGGATTCGCTTCATGCGTATGTCTGGATGCAGCTTCCGCTTCAGGCGGGTCAGGCTGTGCGGGATTTTCTGGACAAGCAGCTCTAACCCTACCAAGCATATAAAGAAGCCCGGTTCAGAGACAGGACTCCGAACCGGGCTTTGCTGTGTGAAGGATGGTGCCTATTTTCAGTTCTTATTCGCCCTCCGGCGAATCTTCAACTGCCCGGTCAGGCAGCTGAGTCACATAGCTATCGGACATGCGGAGCAGCTCCAGCGCCCGGGTGAATTCATCCTCTGTCGATTGAAGCAGATTCGTGCCGTCACCGGACAGGGTGTAATGCTGGCCGTCCTCGAACCCGCTGCCTGACAGGAACAGCTCTTCATTATTAACGAAGGAACCCGTAGGCAGATAATAGCGCTGCGGCAGCAGGTTATACGCGGTCTGGTTAAGCAGATCCTGTCCGAAGTGGATATGATAGTCCAGCGGAACACCGAGCAGGTTAGATACCGTAGGAAGAATATCCACTTGACCGCCGAGCTGCTCCTTCAAGGCGGGAGAGGTAATGCCTGTGGCTGAGATGATCAGCGGTATATTAATCAGATCACGCTCATTATATTCATGGTCCAGAATCTCCTCCAGCAGGACCTTGTCGGCCTCTTTTAGCGAGAATATAGGAAGACCCCGGTGATCGCCGTAAAGGACCACTATGCTGTTATCCCACACACCGCTGCTCTTAAGCTCTTCTATGAATTGGCCCAGCGCATAATCCGCATAGTTCTCAGCCCGGATATAGTCACCGACCAGCGTCCCTTCGTACCGTTCCGGCAAGGTCATCTTGTATTTGCTCTCCGGGATCGAGAACGGATTATGCGACGACATCGAGATGACATGGGCATAGAAGGGCTGTTCACGCTGATCCATCCGCGCAAGCTCTGCAGAGGTCTTCTTATACAGAACTTCATCCGAGGAGCCGTAGAAGACGGCATCCTCTTCGCCGAAGTAGGTTTTGTCGTAATATTGATTGAAGCCCAGCGCCTTGTACAGCTCCCCACGGTTCCAGAACTCTACATTATTGGTATGGAAGGTCGCCGTATCATATCCCTGTGCCTCCAGCAGCTTCGGCAGACTCGGCAGCTCCTTCGGAGCATACTTATCTGTGGCCGGACCGTCCGGCGGCACATAATAGGAAGTGTTGACGATGAATTCGGCATCTGAAGTATTGCCCTGGCCTACCTGCTGAAAGAACCTGGGGAAATAGTAGCTCCCGCCAGCCAGCCTATTCAGGTTCGGCGTGATTTCGGTCCCGTCCACCGACAGATTGATCAGGAAGTTCTGAAGCGACTCCATCTGCAGGATGATCAGATTTTTACCCTTGGCAGCCCCGAACAAGACCGGATTAGCCTTCTGCTGAATGCCTTTTGTCATGTCGATGCCGGCCTGGGAGATTTGCGCAGGGTCCATAGGCTCCTCTGCGGGTTCACGCAGCAGGGCGTAGGCTTCATAATTGAGAATGCCCATTTGCTCTGCCTTGACATTCTCATTCATACTGGCTTTATTGGGGAAGATATTCATCATGCACAGCGTAAGCGAGATGCAGAACAGGATAGCCACTGCCTTGCGGTTGCTGGGCCGGGACATGGAATGCTTCCAGGCCAGCGCTTTCTTCCGTCTGAGCATGATCAGGCTGATAATAATGATGTCTACGAAGATAAGCATATATTGCGGATGCACGACGGCGAATATACTTTTTTTGACGGCGCCTACCTGCTTGACCTGTCCGAAGACCTGTGACGTAGCAATCATACCAAAATGATTATGATAGACGATGAGAGAGAAGAACAGTACAGTAATGAGCAGATTGACGATCAGATAGATGGCGACCTTGTGCTTGGTGGCGAACCATTCGATGAGGCAGAACAGTAGCAGCACGAACGGGATTTCCTTCAGCCAGGTGGTCCAGGTGGGACCGTCCTCGAATAAGTAATACCAGGCGAAATAACTCTTCACCAGCATGATCAGCGAGAAGAACAGAATCGACCTTTTTCGAAGCGAACGTGATTCCTTGTAAGGCATTGCGTATGCGCATCCTTTTCTATATAATCCATTAATTCTATTACAGGGCCGAGTTCAAAATCAACCGGTATTTAAGGGCAGTTTGGTGAAAAATAAAGGTGAAAGTTCGCCGCATATACGTTATTCTCTAAGAAGTATCCGGGAAGTTGAACCGTTGATAAACGAAGCAGGAGGAACAATAATGACCAAAGAATTCTCGCGCCAATATACAGACAGTGTGAAGCAGGAACTATTGAACAGACTCGGCCTGAAGCAGGTGTATTTCAAGGGACAGCAGGGCGAGGACCTGTTATATGAAGCAACGGGCTTTGACCGCGGCACCTCGCATAAGTTCTGTGTCAGAACGCGGAAGGGCACCGTTGACGAATGGGTAGGCGGGAAGTGGATGAAGGTCCGCAGCTTCTCGATTGCCAGCAAACAGGAGGGTTCAGAATGAGCAGCAATTCTCATTTGCAGTTACAGGTACAGCCTTTGACAGACATCAAGCATCTGAAGATTCATGGCAGAACGACCGGAGCGCTTAACCCCCTGACGTTATTCTGGACGGGCAGTGCGATAGAGGTGAACCTCCGGGCCTCCGAGCTGTGGCTTGAAGTAGAGTCCGGTTACGATCATCACGAGTCCTGGATCAGTGTGCTGATCAACTCCGTTCCCGTCAGCAGACAGATGTTGAATGCCGGAAGGCACTGGGTCTGCGTATTCAGAGGAATGAACCCTGAGACTGTGAAGAATATCCGGATTGTAAAAGAGGTCCAGGCGATGAGCGGCGACCCCGGCGCCTATCTTCAGTTCCATGCGGTCCGCACAGACGGCAGCTTCCTGCCTGTTGAAGCGAAGCCGTACCGGCTGGAGTTCATCGGTGACAGTATCACCTCAGGTGAGGGCGTCATTGGTGCCAAGAGTGAAGAGGGCTGGATTCCCGCCTGGTTCAGCGGCGTTCATAACTATACAGCGATCACTGCCGAATCCGTGCAGGCCGAATTCCGGGTGATCTCACAGAGCGGATGGGGCGTGCTCTCCAGTTGGGATAATAACCCGGGGGGCAATATTCCTGACATCTATGAGCAGGTCTGCGGTCTGCTGACCGGCCCGCATAATGAAGCGCTTGGAGCGCATGCGATGAATGATTTTGCGGCCTGGCAGCCGGATGTGGTGGTAGTCAACCTGGGTACCAATGATGACGGCGCGTTCAACTCCCCCGCATGGCTGGATGAGAGTACCGGACGTATCTATAAGCAGCGGCTGAATGAAGACGGAAGCTATCATGAGGAGGATCTGGCCGCCTTCGAGGCCGCAGTCACGAGGTTCCTGGCGAAGCTGAGAGGCTATAACCCCGGGGCGCATCTTCTCTGGGTGTATGGAATGCTTGGCCTCTCCCTGATGCCGGCGATCTACCGTGCGGTGGATGAATACATGAAGTCTACGGGCGACAAGAACGTGTCGGTGTTCCAGCTGCCGAATGTGACGAATGAAACGATGGGAGCGCGAACCCATCCGGGCCTGCCGGCGCACGAGCAGACTGCAAGGGAGTTAAGCGGCTATATCCGGGGAATTTTTTCAGGGTCTTAAGTGTAACGGCATATCCATTGAACAGTATAAGTTGCGGGAGCGCTCATCAGCTGATGGGCGCTTTGTGCTGCAATTCATCTGCTTGACAAACAAACCGTCTGGACGGTATAGTAAATGACGAGGTGATGATTGTGAACAGTAATTCCAAACGCAGTCTGATTCTGGCTGCAGCTTCAACGATTGTTAAGAATAGCGGAATTGAGAAGCTTACGCTTGAAGCGGTGGCTGCTGAAGCAGGAGTGAGCAAGGGCGGTCTGCTGCACCATTTTCCGAATAAAGACGCATTAATCTACAGTATGGTTTCGGGCATTACCAATGATTTTGTTGCGGATGTCCAGAAGAGGGCGGCCCAGGATACACGGGAGCAAGGGAAGTGGAGCCGTGCTTATTTGCAGTCTACCGTAGAAGCCGATCAGGATGGGCAGGACATGAATGTTGCGCTTAACGCAGCGCTTTTTACAAACGGTGAATTGCTGGATGAATTAAGGAAGCATTATACGGTCTGGCAAGAGAACATCGAGAATGACGGGCTGGACCCGGTAATTGGCTCCATTGTCCGGCTGGCTGTAGACGGCCTGTGGTTATCGGAGGTATTCGGGATCGGCGAGATCAGTGATGATATGCGTGATAAGGTCATCCGGAAATTAAATGAAATGATCCATTAAGGAGGTAGTCCCATTGAATGCTTATGTTTTACTATCCTTAGCCATTGTGAGTGAGGTCTTCGGCAGCTCTATGCTTAAGGCATCCAACGGGTTCAAAAAGCTCCTTCCCTCCATTGCGGTGGTCGCTGGCATGGGCCTGGCGTTCTTCAATCTGTCACTGGCGCTGAAAGAAATCCCTCTCGGGACAGCTTATGCCATCTGGTCTGGCGTGGGAACGGCGTTAACCGCATTGGTTGGCGTGCTGGTCTATAAGGAACGTCTGAATGTGCGAAAAATAGCAGGCTTAATCCTCATCATTGGCGGTGTGGTTCTGCTGAAGCTGTCAACGGGGGTGTAGAGATGAGAGGTTACTTAGCGCTAAGCATCGCTATTATTTCAGAAATCTTCGGTACGACTATGCTTAAGCTCTCCGATGGATTCAGCAGTGTGCTGCCGTCGATCGGAGTAGTGCTTGGAATGGGCCTGGCTTTTTACTGCTTATCAATCAGTCTTCGCACCATACCTCTGAGCCTGGCTTATGCCATCTGGTCTGGTGTGGGGACAGCGCTGACAGCACTGATCGGCATCCTGATCTGGAATGATCCGTTCAATCTGCTCACCGGCATTAGTCTGCTGATTATTATCGGGGGTCTGGTGCTGCTGAATTCACCGGATAAGACTGGCGGGGAAAACGCCCCTGAAGCTACGGAGAATTAGGTCTTGCTTATCAAGCCTCCGGTATGCTGAAATGGAAGTAGGCAACGTGCAGGAAGTGAGCGAGAAGGAGCAACCGGAATGAGGAAAATGTACCTGATAGCCGCCATATGGTTCAGCCTATTACTGCTGGCGGCATGTAGCAATGGCACCGGCAGCGGTTCTGGCGGGAGGATTGCCGATACCAGCCTAAGTGCAGGTCCGGCTGAGGATGCAGCGCTCCATGTGCATGCTGCCAGATCGGATCAACCGCAGAGCAGCAGCCAGCCCTACCTGGGCAAGGTCTATAAGGTTGTGGTAGATCCGGGTCACGGCGGTGAAGATCCCGGGGCAGTCTCCGTCAGTGGACGCCTGGAGAAGGATTTCAATCTTAGCCTGTCAGAGCAAATCGCAGCCCGGGTGGAGCAGGACCCGCAGCTTGAGATTCTGCTTACCCGGACCGGGGATGCTTTTATCTCCTCACAAGAGCTGTTCCGGCCCCAGTTCGCCAACAACCTGGCCGCAGACCTGTTCATCTCCATTCATGGCAATACCTATGAGGAGGCATCAGCATCGGGTACAGAAACCTTTTATTATCATGAAGAATCCTTGGCTTGGGCCGAGACTATACATAAGCATGTCATTCAAGCTACCGGTCTCAAAGACCGCGGCGTGAAGAAAGGGAATTACTTCGTTCTGCGCGATACGGTAATGCCGTCGGTGCTGCTGGAACTGGGCTATTTAACGAATCCCGGCGACGAAGCGAAGATGTGGACCTCCGGGTTCCAGGAGAGCGTGTCCTCCGCTGTTGTAGATGGGATAAGAGAGTATTTAGGGCTGGAGTGATGGATCACCACGATGTCAAAATGCACAAGGAGAAGCTTATAAACCGGATCTTAATTCTCGGATCAGGAGGATCAGGCAAGTCTACCCTGGCCCGTCAGCTTGGCGGCCTTCTTCATCTGCCGGTCGTACATCTGGATGCCCATTTCTGGAACCCGGACTGGGTTCCTAAGCCAAAAGAAGAGTGGGACGAACTGGTGCGGCAATACACCGACCAGGAGCAATGGATTATAGATGGTAATTATTCAAGGACCATGGAGCTAAGGATTAAGCGTGCGGATGTCATTATTTTTCTGGATTTACCCCGGATATTGTGTATGTACCGGATTGTGAAGCGTCGTCTTATGTACCATAACCAGACTAGACCGGATATGAACGAAGGCTGCCCGGAGAAGCTCGATTGGGCATTTGTGAAATGGGTCTGGAACTATAAGGCACGAAGCCGTGCTGTCACCCTGGAGAGACTCAAGCAGACCGGAGCTCACCAGCAAGTGCTGATCGTAAATACAAGGCGGCAGGTCAAGGAATTAGTCAAGAACTTCGCGGATGCAGGCATTCATAGCATTGCTTAGGAGGACCCGTTAATATGGTGCAGGGACTGTCGGATGCATTCCCTGCGTAGCGGTTACTCTGATGGGGAGGAAAGGGAGGGACACGATGAACCTGCTGGAAGATATGAATGCTGCACTCTTCTACATTGAAGAGCACTTGGACGACGAGATCGATATAAAAGTGGCTGCGGGCTTCGCGTTATGCTCGGAGTATCATTTTACACGGATGTTCTCCTTCCTGGCCGGTATCCCGCTCTCGGAATATATCCGCCGCAGACGTCTTACGCTGGCTGCCTTCAAGCTGCAGGGAAGCCAGCACCGGATTATTGATGTTGCCCTGGAGTACGGGTACACTTCGCCGGATGCATTCACAAAAGCCTTTCAGCAGCTTCATGGCGTAACGCCTTCAGAAGCAAGAACGGCAGGGACACCCCTGAAGGCCTTTCCTCGAATGACTTTTCAGTTAACCATTAGAGGAGGCAGTGAAATGAATTACCGCATTGAGGAGAAAGAGGCTTTTCGGATCGTTGGACTCAAGAAAAGGGTAGCTATCCAGTTCAGCGGGGTGAACCCGGAGATCGCGGCCATGTGGCAGAGTCTGAGCATGGAGATGATAGGGGAGCTGAAGGGGCTGTCGGATATGGTTCCGTCAGGGCTAATCAGCTCGTCGGTGAATTTCTCCGAAGGCCGGATGGAGGAACGTGGGGAGCTGGATCATTATATCGGAGTGGCTACCACGCAGGAATGCCCGCCGTCCTACGCCAAGCTGGAGGTTCCAGCGTCTGCATGGGCCGTGTTCGAAGTGGTGGGTCCCTTTCCGGGCACGCTCCAGAATGTCTGGGGCCGGATCTATTCCGAATGGTTCCCCTCTTCCAATTATGAGCAGGTCGAAGGGCCGGAGCTTCTGTGGAACGAAAGCAAGGATACCCACTCACCAACTTTTAAAAGTGAAATATGGATTCCGGTGCGGGAAGCAGGGCGCCGTTAACGGTGCAGGTATTCAGCCAGAGCGGACGGGGCTTCCAGTCAGAATGAATAGCGCCTCCTACAATCGGGTAATGGTAGTCTAGTATAACTAACTAGGAGGCATACTTCATGGAGTGGACTTTGGAAGATGTGGAAGAGACGAGCAGGCTACATCCTGAGTCGTTCTTTATTCCTGCAAGACAGGAACGGGAGACACAGGGTACGGGGAGAATGGTGCGGCTGCACTTCATGTTGACCCAACCGGCTGAAGGGCAGCCACGGGCTGAACGGATGTGGGTGGAGATCACCGGGAGAGATCCGGTTACCGGGCGGTACACGGGGCTGTTGACCAATACACCGGGGGTTATCCAGTCGCTCCAGCTCGGAGATCCGGTGGAGTTCGAGCCCAGACATATCGCCCAGACGATTCTTAGAGAAGGAGATCCGGCATGGGTCGAAGCCGGGGAGAAGGCGGGTATGGTCACCAGGCAATGCCTGACGCCAGGAAGCGGTGTGCGCTGGATGTACCGGGAGGCCCCTACCCGTGAGGAGGACAGCGGCTGGCGGCTGTTCACCGGAGAAGAAGATAACGCTTATCTGAGCGACCCGAAGAATACGGCCATCATGAATGTGTATGATCTGATCGACCGGGACCCGAGCTTGCTGGAGCCTTTTAAAGGAGCTGTGGGTACAGCGTTTGAACGGAGCGGACCGGGTGGCGCGTGGGTAGAAGTGAAGAATTGGCGGTAGGCATGATATACTAGGCTGGCGGACACAGGTGACTGTGGCCCCGGCCTTTTTTACTAGGAGAAGGGCGGAAGGGCAGATATACATAACAGGTAATTAACTGAGAGGAAGGATTAGAATGATTGAATTACAGCCTAGTGAGTATAGTAGAATCAAGCATCTTCTAGCGCATAGAGAAGGAGAGTTCATCTTTGTATTTGTTCATGGGGTTATAGATCTTAATCAGCCAGGCAGAATATTTGTGAATAAGTTAGATCAGCCGACTGCAGGGCTTGTCGCAAGCCGAGGCGGAAAATACTATCTGTTCGGGCAGGAAGATGATGAGCAGTTCAATCGAAGCATACTTGATTTCTTAGCCAATCCGGCCAATCACGCGAATTTCTATGATTTGTACTTCTCCTCCAGTCAATGGCTTGCGATGCTGAAAGAACCTTTGAAAGACAACACAGTGGAGCTCAGTAGAACACATTATAAGATGAACAGTAACGCTAAAGCTCCTGCTGACATTCAGGAGGATTCTGGAGAATTTGTTTTAACTAGAATCGATGAGCAGTTGTTTGGACGCTACATTCAGGAGATGGACGATAGTTACCGATTACTGTGGACTTCGGCTGAGACCTATCTGGACAGGGCATTTGGTTATTGTTATTTGAATGAGAGCGGATTTGTAAGCGCTTGTAATACTTTTTATGTGGGTGGCGGCTATATTGAACCGGATATCATCACGCACAAGGAATACCGTAATCAAGGGTTGGCGTTCAGACTGTGTCAAGAATTCATAGCGCTTGGCCGTCAGCGGCAGCTAACAACATATTGGGATTGTGATACCGGCAATACTGGCTCCAATCATCTGGCCGCTAAGTTAGGTCTGGTGAAGGTTGGCGAAGTTCCTATTCTGTGGTGGCATGAGAGTAAGGAAGTCATTGCGAAATATTTAGCCGCCTACAACTATAATACCTAAGAATGGATGCTGTACTTTTGTAAAATTCACTTGTGGAGGGGACCGACCTGAAGCACATATATTACTTGCTGCTTGCCGTACTGCTCATAGCTGGTTGTAGCACCAATAAGGATGCACAACCCGCTCCTGAGCGGCCGGAGGTATTGGGAGAGATGCCTGAAGACATGCCTGCTGATTTCGATTTTCTCGTCCGGTACGGGTATGGGGAGGTCACCAAGAATGAGATCAATACGTATCAGGATACCGTGGTAAAAGATCTGATCATGAACGGAACAGCCACAGCGGATATTACGTTGACCGAAGATGAAATGCGCAGCATCTATGAGCGGATGAGAGGCATCCGAATCATGGGGAAGCTGGAGCTTGTGTCCCTCAAGCAGGGCTGCGCGGTGGTCCCTTACCAGGAAGACAGCTGGAGGATCACCGTAAACGGGTTCACACGGAATTGGTCCTGGTCCGGCGAGAATTGTGAGCTTACGGAAGATGCAGAGAAGCTGCTGGAGCTGCGGAACTTCATCGCGGACATTGTAGCGGGTAAAGAAGAGTACCAGGCATTGCCCGAAGCGGAAGGCGGCTATGACTAAGGAGAACTGCATATAAAGGTACGACTGCAAGCGTACTCCGCAAGTCCGATCCCAAAGGATCGGATTTTTGGTTTAATGGGATAGGGAAACAGCAACCGGACAGAGTAGAAGGAGGTTTAAATTCAGTTTAAATATGTCGGTTACTATCCTTATAGATTCAGCATTCAAGGAGGAATAAAGCATGAAGCAGACACAATCAGCAGGGCAGGGCGGCAGCTATGCCATTGAGGCGCAAGGATTGGTCAAAATCTACGGGAGCAACCGGGCCGTGGATGGTGTAGATCTCAAAGTCGGCACAGGAATGATCTATGGGGTGCTGGGTCCCAATGGTGCCGGGAAGACAACCGTAATTCGCATGCTGGCGACCCTACTTCGGCCTGACGCAGGTTCGGCGCGTATCTTCGGACATGATGTGGCAAAAGAACCGCAGATCGTGCGTCAGTTAATCGGAGTGACGGGTCAATATGCGTCAGTAGATGAGTCGCTTAGCGCGACTGAGAATCTGATCATCTTCTCCAGGCTGCATGGCCTGGGGCGTGCGGAGTCTCGCAGCAAGGCCTCTGACCTGCTGGAGGAATTCGGCTTGACGGAAGCCGCCAAGCGCCCCTTGAAGAACTTCTCCGGCGGGATGCGCCGGCGGCTGGATCTGGCGGCCAGTCTAATTGCGCAGCCTCCGCTCATTTTCCTGGATGAGCCGACAACGGGGCTTGATCCCCGGACGCGCAATCAGATGTGGGAGACGATCCGCAAGCTGGTGAATACGGGATCAACGGTCCTGCTGACGACCCAATATCTTGAAGAAGCGGATCAGCTGGCGGACCGGATTGCCGTGATTGATACCGGTAAGGTGGTCGCAGAGGGAACAGTTGATGAACTCAAGAGCTCGGTTGGCAACTCCTCGCTTCACCTGAAGGTGGTCCATCCGCAGCAGTTGCTGAAGGCGCGGCAGATTGTGGAGCAGGTGCTTCAGGTACGCTCTAACCTGTCGGCAGAAGCAGCCAAAATTATCGCACCGATGGGGAACGTGGACCGGGTAACTGATCTGCTGATCGCACTTCGTGAAGCAAGCATACCGCTGCTTGAGATGAGTGTGCAGAAGCCAACGCTGGATGAAGTATTCCTGACCCTAACCGGTCATGGCGTCAAGGAAGAGGCGGGGCTTGTCCCGGATAGTACACAGAAGAAGGAGGGAGTATTAGCATGAGTACTTTAATTAAGCCGGGTGTAGACCGTAATTTGAAAAACCATACCAGCTTCGGCCAAGCGGTACGTAATTCCTTTACGATGGCTTACAGAGGACTGCTCAAGATCCGGCGTACACCGGAGCAATTGTTTGACGTCACGTTTCAGCCGATTATTTTCACCTTGATGTTCACGTATATTTTCGGCGGGGCGATTGCCGGGGATGTGGCAAGTTATCTGCCGGTAATTATTCCAGGAATCTTGGTACAGACCGTAATCACGACCTCCGTCGTTACCGGTGTCCAGCTACGGGAGGATATGGAAAAAGGGGTGTTCGACCGCTTCAAATCGCTGCCGATTGCCCGGATTGCTCCTCTCGCAGGGGCACTGTTAGCAGATACTATACGTTACACGATTGCTACGGTACTCACCTTCGTAATGGGCTACATTATGGGCTTGCGGCCGGAAGGCGGCATCGGCGGGGTTGCCCTGGCGGCGGTTCTGGTCATCGGATGCTCCTGGGCCATCAGCTGGATCTTTGCCTTTTTCGGTGTGATCGCCCGCACAGCATCCAGTGTTCAGGGGATCTCAATGATCGTGTTATTCCCGCTAACCTTTCTCTCGAATGCCTTCGTGCCAGTTGATACGATGCCGAAATGGCTTCAGTGGTTCGTGAATAACAATCCGATTTCACATCTGGTCACTGCTGTCCGTGAACTGGTCAACCATGGAACGGTAGGCAGTGATCTGGTCTACTCTCTGATCGGAGCCGCTGTGATTGTGGCGGTCTTCGCTCCGATAACCGTGCGTGCGTATATGCGCCGGACGTAAGTCTGGTTCAGTAAGACGTCAACGAATGCAGGGATGCATCGGTTGGCGTTTTTTTGTATGCGAAAAACCGAATACAATGTGACCAGTCAGGCTCAGGAATTTTGAGTCCATTCCGTTAGGGATAGCTCATAGTCAACAAAAGTCTGTAATTCCCCATGCTGATCTGCCCAGGCATTCTTTCGTACCGCTATTTTACGGAAGCCGAGTTTCTCATACACATGCTGTGCTCTGGTGTTTTTAAGATTCGTATCCAGTATGATCTTGTGAAACCCCTGTGTTTCAAACAAATAACGGACCAGCATACCTAAACATTCTGTGCCTGCCCCTTTGTTTTGTTGATTGAAATCACAGATTTTAATCCCCATCTCCGCCACATGTCCAGAAACCGCACTGTAGCTCATTTCACCTGCGGGAGCACCATCGATTTCCAGAATCAGACGTCCTTTCCGTTCAGAGTCTGTCCCGGTCTGCAATTGGGTTAACACCTCTTGTTCAGTGATTCCCAAGCCCTTAGGAAATCCGGCATGCGCCATGACTGCTCCGTCGTTCCACCAGCTGCATAACAGCTCTGCATCGGCTACAGTTGCATCCCGGATGACCAAGTTACCTTGTTGCATATACAATCTCTACACCTCCATGATTCCAAATGAGCGTAGCTTCATCGTAGCATGCCATGATTTCCGCGAGAATGGAGAGTATTGTTTTATACAAATTGTATTAGGCTTAAGAGTACTAGCAGCGATAGATTCAACAGCAGCCCCAGTATAGATAATTTGTTTCGCTTAACAATTCCAAGCACGCTGATGCAAACAGCGAACAGCAGAAGGAAGTATACCAGATACAGGGAAGTGTCAGCGTAGAGTGCTAAGACCTTAGACCCTGCGTCATTCACAAACTCGCCCTCGTACAGGTTCTTGTACCTGCGGTTAGCATAAATTAATACACTGGTAATACAAACGGAGGATAATAACACAGGAATAGCAGTTAGACCTCTTGTCTTTTTCTCATATCTGCCTGCTGTAACGGACCAAACTCCATAGATGACAAATCCCGAAAGCAGGCAGATGAAGTACATCTGATAGAACATCATCCCTTCCTCACGGTCCCCGGTTCCGCCCCCATCCGGTCCTGAAGCATATAATAATAAGTTGGTTATGACCAGCATGAAATTTAGGAGTGCGTATTTAACGGCACTAATTCCTATTCCCTTAATTCCTCTCATTCTTACCTCCGCTTAATTGTCTGTTTCTCCCGTTGTGCTATTGTCACTTTTTTGTTATCAGCTATATTATTTGAATACCCTCTAACCAATATAATATATGCTATTACATACTTCATCCCCCTTTAGGCAAATTAATACTATAACTATCAACCAAGGGGAGAATCTGGTGAAAAGAACACTACGAGTCATTACCATACTGCTAATTATCGCGCTTATAACAGACGGGCTTGCACCGGCTCCATGTACCGCAGCAGAACCGCCATCACATTTACAGAATCCGCAAACTGATTCCAGAGAGCTGCAACTGCAAGACATGCTTGTGTTGCAATTGCTGCCCTATATGAATGATCGGTTGAACACAGCTTATTTCAGTCTTTTGACCACAAGTCCTCAACTTTATCCGTATTTGGTTCAAGTGGAACACATAGAGCGGGTGAACGGTTTCCGCAGCTTTGGGTTTCGTATTACGCTGAGGGCTTTCCCTACAGTCGGACCGCATATCAGTGTGGGAGAGGATTTGTTTACGTATAGAATCTCAACATCACAAGTTGAGCTTGTAGAGTATAAGCATATAAAGGGACCTGAGGCACACGATTTTCCGCCAAATTACCTGGATATGTTGAGAAAAGATACAAATGAAGCGGCTTTTTTCAGAAACCTTCTGGAGTTGTGGCGCGTTAGCCTTTATAATATGACGAGAATATAGAATAAAGGAAAAGGTGTAACTTCATGAGCATATTAAATGTAGAAAAGCTTAGTCACGGCTTCGGCGACCGGGCCATCTTCACAGATGTCTCCTTCCGTCTGCTGAAGGGTGAGCATATCGGTCTGATCGGCGCCAACGGTGAAGGTAAATCGACCTTCATGAATATCATTACCGGTAAGCTGCAGCCGGACGAAGGCAAGGTGGAATGGGCGAAACGGATGCGCGCCGGTTATCTGGATCAGCATGCGGTGCTTCAGCAGGGGCAATCCATCCGGGATGTGCTGCGCGGGGCCTTCCAATATCTGTTCGATATGGAACAAGAGATGAACGACATGTACGGCAAGATGGGGGATGTGACCCCTGAGGAGCTGGAGCAGCTGCTGGAGGATGTCGGAACAATTCAGGACATGCTGACCAGCCAGGATTTCTATATGATCGATGCCAAAATCGATGAAACCGCGCGTGGACTCGGTCTGACCGACATCGGTCTGGACAAGGATGTTAACGATCTCAGCGGCGGTCAGCGGACCAAGGTCTTGCTGGCGAAGCTGTTGCTGGAGAAGCCGGATATTCTGCTGCTGGATGAGCCTACGAACTATCTGGATGAACAGCATATCAACTGGCTGAAGCGTTATCTGCTGGATTATGAGAATGCCTTCATTCTGATCTCCCATGACATTCCGTTCCTGAATAGCGTGATCAACCTGATCTACCATATGGAGAACCAGTCGCTGTCGCGTTATGTGGGCGATTATGAGTATTTCCAGCAGGTGTACGAAGCGAAGAAGTCACAGCTGGAATCCGCGTTCAAGCGTCAGCAGCAGGAGATTGCCGATCTGAAGGACTTCGTGGCCCGCAACAAGGCCAGCGTAGCTACCCGCAACATGGCGATGTCCCGGCAGAAGAAGCTGGATAAGATGGAGGTCATCGAGATTGCCAAGGAGAAGCCGAAGCCGCAGTTCAACTTCAAGCAGGGGCGGACCTCCGGCAAAATGGTTTTTGAGACCAAGGATCTGGTGATCGGGTATGATTCCCCATTGTCGCGTCCGCTGGAACTCAGCATGGAACGTGGGCAGAAGATTGCCCTCGTCGGTGCGAACGGTATCGGTAAAACCACGCTGCTGCGCAGCATTCTCGGCCAGATCCAGCCTATCTCGGGCACAGCCCGGCTTGGCGATCTGCTGGAGATCGGGTATTTCGAGCAGGAAATGAAGGAATCGAATTACAACACCTGTATCGAGGAGATCTGGAACGAATTCCCGTCTTACTCCCAATTTGAGATTCGTGCAGCGCTGGCGAAGTGCGGCCTGACCACCAAGCATATTGAGAGTAAAATTGCTGTCCTGAGCGGCGGCGAGAAGGCTAAGGTGCGTCTCTGCAAGCTGATTAACCGTGAGAGCAATCTGCTCGTACTCGATGAGCCTACCAACCATCTCGACGTCGATGCAAAGGAAGAGCTGCAGCGTGCGCTCAAAGCCTATAAAGGCAGCATTCTGCTGATCTCCCATGAGCCTGAATTCTACCGTGATATCGTGACCGATACCTGGAACTGCGAATCATGGACAACGAAAGTCTTCTAGAGAACCGGCAATAAGGCCGGTGTAGAGCTTGACCCGTAGGAGGGGTACTTTGCAAAAAGTGACTCTTGCGGGTCATTTATATTAAAGTGGAGTGGAGTAAGAATGCAGGGGGATCATATGAACGTTGTGAATGAGGAGACAGTCGTGAAGCCATCCAAACGCAGTCTGGTCAATATCATTATTGACGGTATTTCTGGTATTTTTCTTCCCATAGTGAATATATTGAGCGCGGCAGGAATCATGAAGGGTCTGCTCGCAGGTGCGGTTGCACTGGAGATCATCAGCAAGACCGAAGGCACCTATACGGTGCTGAATGCTATGGCGGACAGCCTGTTCCATTACCTTCCGCTGCTGCTGGCGTTTACGGCAGCCCGTAAATTCGGGGCCAATCCTTTTACGGCGGTCGTTATAGGCGGGGTTATGCTATATCCCAGTCTGACTACACTATTTGCGAACAACGAAGTCATTGAGTTTATGGGCATGAGCATCAAGCCGGTGAATTATCCTGCAAGCGCTATTCCTATTATCCTGGCGGTAGGCCTGCTGGTCTACGTCGAGCGATTCTGTGTCAAAATACTACCGGAGGTCATCCGCGGCTTCTTCACTCCGCTGATCTCTATGATCGTGGTATCGTCGGTGACGCTGCTGGTATTCGGACCGATGGGGGCGCTGGCCGGTGACGCCCTGGCAGACGGGTACCGTACAGTGTATAATCTCAGTTCAGTCGGCGCCGGAATGGTGCTGGGGGCGATCATTCAGCCGATGGTCATCTTCGGCCTGCACTGGAGTCTGGTGCCGCTGGCGATCAACAACATCAGCACGGGTGGATCAGACACGATCCTCGCGCTGATGGGTCCCGCCGCCTTTGCCCAAGCGGGAGCTGCGCTGGCAGTATTCATCAAAGCCAAAGACAAGCAGTTCCGCACCTTAAGCCTGTCGGCATCGATATCGGCCTTGTTTGGTGTGACGGAGCCTGCAATGTTCGGGGTCAATCTGCCGCTGCGTAAGCCGATGATTATTGTCTGCTGCGCAGGCTCGATTGGCGGCGGGATGGTCGGGATGTTCGGCTCGTCCGCGATTTCATTCGCTTTTCCGGGACTGGCTACGCTGCCTGCTTATCTGGGGGACGGGTTCGGCGGCTTCCTGATCGCATGTGCCACCGGGTTCCTGATAGCCCTGATCGCAACGCTGTGCGTGAAGCTTGGACCGGAGCCAGTCGTCGAACCACTTGCCAAGTCCTAGCTAAGGGGGGTTACACATGAGAGCGATTAGAAGAACCAAGACGGTGGAAGGGACTTCCATTCCCGGAATCATCCATAACGGAGGAAGTTACTTCTATATTAATTTAGATGTGTACGAAGACGGCATGGTCAACTGCTGGGAGCTTACAGATCTTAAGGGCTTATCCGGCAAAATAAATTCAGGCTGGTTAACGCCGGCCGTCCCCTCCGGGAAGCAGCTGTCCATTCATGGACTGGGTGCGTATACGGTAGAGTCGGCAAAGTGGACTTACAACGCTGCAAGCTATTACCAGCATATTCAGGAAACAGTGAGCCTGCTGAACCCGGACCATACGAATATCTATGAGATTTCGGGCCGGGAGCAGGAGCAGAGTGAAGCGCGCCGGATTGCGCATTCACCTTCCTCTACGGAATTCTATGTCAACAGCGAAATGTTCTACCAGACGACGGAGGGCAAAAGTGTCCATCTGTTCATGAAGAATAGCGGCGCAGTATACCTGGTCGATGTTGTGATATACAAGGACGGAAAGGTAGCGGTCTATAACCTGCCTGCTGACGCAGAATATACGCTGGAGGAGCTGGACGCGCTTGTTGCAGATAAGACCTTCTTCACGACAATGGATACTCCTGTAACAGTACATATTCTGCAATTGGGCGAGGTTACATTAGGCGAAGCCCTATACTCTGCCGATGCACAGGAGAAGCTCAAAGAGCTGCACAACCTCTACAAGCAGTTAAACGGCGAGCAAACGGCGCATGAAGCGTGCCGGGCTGCCTATTACGCTTATCTGGAGAATCCGGGTGAATACTACCGGGAGCAGCTTCGAATCAAATATGAGCTTGTGCCGGAGCATGAACGGATGTATCTGGGCGATATGGATACGAAGGATTGGGATTACCAGCGAATCCTGTATCATCCCGAAGAGACACGCGAAGTGTGAGCGGGGCAGGATTTTCTACGCGTTGGATGCTATACTACTATAAGTGATGAAGTGATGAGATAGAGGGTGGCAGGATGGAGACAATCAGCTTTCATTATGGACGGCATATTTCCAAGGTGGCGCGGGCATTATATTTCCACTCGTGGAAATCTATACTATCGATTGGCGTTCAAGCGGTATTTATAGCGGTGTGCATGATTCTGTATACTCAGAACCAGTCGGTTATTCTGCTCGGCATATCGATTACGCTGGTTCTGACCATGGGAATGTCAATCGTGATGCGAACCTTGCTTTTACCGAAGATATTGTCGGCAGATACAAGGTACAATAAGGAATTTGAATATCTTTTCGATGCAGAGGGGATCAATTTCAGTCCGGAGAAGGACGCGTCCGTCATGACCTGGGGCTCTTTCACCCGGGTATGGGAGAACCAGAGCTACTATCTGCTGTTCCATGGGCCACAGGAGTATTGGTTCGTTGCGAAGCAATCGTTCGAGGATGCCGCACAGGAGCATAAATTCAGAGCGTATGTGTCAGATCACCGCAAGATTGTCAGTGGCGTGATTTGGTGACAAAAAAGAAGGACATGCTACCCGCGCATGTCCTTTTCTGTATCCGGGAGCGGATGATTAGCCGCAGCTACACCCGCCAAAAGCTTGTGCAATCTGCCTTGTCGGCAATATTGTACTCGATTAACTGTCTAAGCAGGCCGTAATCCACCGGATTCGTCCATTTCATGCGGATCAGCAGCTTGGTGTGATCTATTCCGCCTTGCTTCAGGACTTCCTCGAAATGATCCATGCCTGCTTTTTCCGGGGCAACAGCCATATGCCCTTTGGCTACACTGAAGCCGATAATGTATGTTCCGTGATCGGTGAACATCGGCTGGTTCCAGCCAATTCTCGGTTCGAGCTGCGGGAACTCCTGCAACACCCAGGCGAGTACTTCCTCCACCGTTGCCTGATGGACCGGATTATCGATCTTCGCCAGATACTCTGCAAACACATCCATGGTTTGTCCTCCTGATCTATGTCAGCCCTCATGCCCTCCATAATATCTCGTAGCCGCAGGATAGTCAAAAATTTTAATGAATAAATTTGATTAACCATCACAATGGGAGGTGTTGAATGGTGAAGGAGTAGGGCTCCCTTCCTCATTCCAGCATTTCCCTGTATGATAGAAGAAGCTTGTTGTTCTTCAAAATAAATGAGAAGGGGGTTATGGGATGGAGGAGAGGATCGGGTTCAAAGGCAAACGTCCTGCTGAGTTGCCGGCCACTATAAGCGTGATTGCCCTGATGTTATTCTGGATAAGCTTTTTCCTTCGGGTCGAAAAGACGACTCTGTTGGAGCAGATTGTGACCTATCTCGTCATCGGAATTGCAATAGCCGTTGCAGGGATTATGGTATATCGTTTGTTTACCTTTAGCAGGGCGTTTAACATAGAGATTAAGCCGGAAGCCCTGCAGATCAAGAATGTAGAGATTGAAGCCTCTACTATTAAGTGTATTTTCATCAAAGGCTACTTGCTGCCCGTGATCGCAGTAAAGCCCAGAGCCAATCTGCTGGTTACTTATAAATACTGTTTTCGATTCCCCGAGCAGGAAGATCAAGGGATAAAGGTGCTAACGGAATGGGCGGAGCGGCACCAGATCGAAGTGGTACATAAGAAGTTTGTGAGATGGCTGTAGTTAACTAAGGGATGGAGAATAGGAGGAACTAATCAAATGAAAGTCTCCGGATTCAGTCACATCACACTCCAGGTACGGGATCTACAGGCTTCATTGGAATTCTATCAGGGTATTCTGGGGATGAACGTTAGACATCGTGGCCGAATAGATGCCTATTTGGAGTGGGGCAGCGCTTGGATCTGTCTGCTTGAACGAACGGTTGCCAAGGAGCCTTTAGGCGGATACGCCGGGATGGATCATGTAGCTTTTTATATCGCAGAGGATGATTTCAATGAAGCTGTCGGCATCTTGCAGAAGCATCACGTTGAGATCGTCAGAGGACCTGTTCAGCGGGGAACCGGCTGGTCGGTGAATTTCCTGGACCCGGATGGAATTCAGCTGGAGCTGCATACTTCCACTCTGGATGAACGGATGCAGGTCTGGCGTTAGGCGGAGTGGGGTCCATATAATAATCAGAAGCGGGGATGCGGGATGAATAAACCTTTTCATGAAATGCTGACGTCGGAAAATGAGCTCAGAGAGCTTCTGGGCTATCCAAGTGAAGTGGTGAAGCGCAAATCAATCCATCAGCTGGATCATCACTGCCGTGATTATATAGCGATGTCCCCTTTATTATTCCTGTCTACGGCAGATGAACACGGCTCATGCGATGTCTCTCCGCGCGGGGATGCGCCCGGTTCGGTGCTGGTGCTGGATGAAGGGCATCTGGTCATTCCTGAACGTCCGGGGAACCGCAGATTTGACTCTTTGCTGAATATCCTGGCTAATCCACATATCGGTCTGATTTTTATTATCCCGGGGCTTGAAGAGACACTGCGGGTTAACGGGCAAGCCTATATCATTAAGGACGAGCCTATCCTGGATCGGATGCGAGCCCGAGGCAAGCGGCCTGCGCTGGGGATCGGGGTGAAGGTGGAGGAATGTTATATGCATTGTGCCAAGGCCTTCAAAAGATCGCAGGTCTGGGACTCCGGCACCTGGCCTGCTGAAGCCTTGCTCCCGTCTGCTCCCGCCATCATCGCCGCTCATGTGAATGCAGCGGAGTTCACGGAGGAAGTGGTGCGGCGAGGTATAGAGGAGAGCTACGAGAAGCGGCTGTATTAAGTAGGGGAGTGAATAGCGGGGATGGATACAGAGAGGCTGATACGGATTTTTGACAGGCAGGCCACGGATTATGACCGTAAAAGAGATGATCCGAAGCAGCGGCGCTGGCGCCAGAAGCTAATCGGTTCTGCGAAGGGTGAGGTGCTGGAGCTTGCCGTCGGAGCCGGGGCGAACTTCCCGTTCTATCCTAAAGGCGTCAAGATCACGGCTGTGGACTTCAGCGGAGCCATGGTTGAGAAGGCCAGACGGGCCGCCGGACAGTACAGACTGGAAGCCGATTGTATATGTGCAGATATCGAAGACATGAGCTTTGCCGCGCATTCGTTCGATACGATTGTCTCCACGCTGTCCTTATGCAGCTATAAGAACCCGCTGAACCTGTTGGTGAAGCTGAACCGCTGGTGTAAGCCGGACGGCACCATCCTCCTCCTGGAGCATGGAATTGGTTCTAACATCTTGGTCACTACACTGCAACGGGCGCTAAATCCGCTCCTGTACCGCATCTATGGATGCCATCAGACCCGGGATATTCTCGGACTGGTCCGGGAGTCGGGGATGCAGATCACTAGAGTGGAGAGCTATTCGCTGAATATGGTGCATTTGATCTGGGCGGGACCTGAGGAACAACAACTATGATCTGAAGGTGAGGGGAATGCGAAATGGATAGTATTATTTTTGATCTGGACGGTACGTTATGGGACCCGACGGAGACCGTAGTGGGTGGATGGAATCAAGTGATTAGCAGCTATAAGGGAGCAGCCAAAGAGGTAACGATAGACAATTTACAAGGCATTATGGGGCTGCCGGTGCCGGAGGTTGGCCGAAGGCTGTTTCCTGATGCAGATGAGGAGATCCGGCAGAAGATTATGGATGAATGTTGTGATATGGAGTGTCTCGTTCTGTCGCAGCATGGCGGAAGGTTGTATGCTCGGGTAGAAGAGGTGCTTTGGGCATTATCGGCTAAATATAAGCTGTTCATCGTAAGCAACTGCCAGGCGGGGTACATCGAGGCTTTTTATGAATATCATCAATTGCAGAAGTATTTCACAGACTACGAGAATCCGGGGAGAACCGGACTATCTAAGGGAGAGAACATCAGGCTGGTCATGGACCGCAATCATCTGATGAGTCCTGTCTATGTGGGCGATATCGAAGGGGATAGGAAGGCGGCAGGGTTCGCGGGGATTCCTTTTGTGTACGCGAGTTATGGATTCGGCGAAGTGAGCAGTTATGATTATGTGATCGACCGGCTGGACGGGCTGCTGGAATTGTTCTAAAGCGGCCCTTGGATAAAGGTGGATCTCTTCCTGCAAAAGCTGGAGTTGTCTTAAAGCCATTTCATGGCTTTGAAGACAACTCCTTATTCAATTCCGGCGATAATGCGGCGGATACGCAGGGGATAGCGTACCAGGGGTACGGTTGGCTCAGACGGCTGTCCAGCCCCCGTCCACATATAGCGTCTGGCCTGTCGTGTAGCTGGAAGCATCCGAGGCGAAGTAGAGGACAGCGCCGTTCAATTCATCGGGGTTGCCGGGCCGGCCCATGGGGCATAGCGTATTATACTGCTCCAGAAATTGGTCCTGGTAGAGCGCGCGGGTCATCCGACTGGGGAACAGGCTGGGTCCGATCGCATTCACCGTGATTCCGTAAGGAGCGAGGGTCCCGCCCATGCCGCGGGTCAGATTCACGACTGCGCCTTTGGAAGCATTATAGGCATGCAGGGCGGCTAGCTTGCTGCCCTTCACACCGCAGATGGAAGCAAGGTTGATAATGCGGCCCGCCTTGCGCTCCTTCATGGCCGGGATCACAGCTTTGGACATGAGATAAATACTCTTCACATTGGTATCCATCACCCGGTCCCATTCCGCTTCCGCCAGTTCCTCGACAGAGCCTGTGGATGCAACTCCGGCATTATTCACCAGGATATCTATCCGTCCGAAATGCTCCAGAATGCTTGCTACCGCCGCTTCAATCTCCGTGCCTCGGGTTACGTCACATTGGAGCGGAAGCGCCCGGCAGCCCTGGGCTTCAATCTGTTGCCGCGCCGGTTCCAGCTCGTCCACTCTTACATCCAACAGGGCAACATCCGCCCCTTGCCCGGCCAGAGCTTGAGCCAATTCCCCCCCTATTCCCCCGGCTGCGCCCGTCACCACCGTCACTTTTCCGCTCAAATCAAATGGATTTCTCACCGGCGCACCTCCATTAATTCCACCAATCCCAGCGCAAGTTGGAGTAGGGAAGGAACTGTTCAGGATCTACAGCCGTCAGGACCTCACCGCGTTCAAGGACGGTATTGCTGACCGTGTAGATGCCGCCCAGCATACGGACGACTTCCAGCTCGGCCCAAGGGTCATGCGGAGAGTCATGCAGGTGAATCTCTACTTCTGCCGCCGTGCGCACACTGATATCCATCGAGGCTGTCTGCCGGATCAGCAGCGGTCCAAGATCGAATCCGCGGCCATCCGGTGACTTGGAATACTTCATGTTGAAGACAGGCAGGCCGTTACCGTAATGTGCGGAGATGATACTCTCACCGTCTGCGGCATTCATTTTCCCGCTCAGCGCAGCCTCTACATGGAAGAATTCTGTACCCCGCCGGGATACGCTGCCTGCTATATGGTGATCCTCCTTCTGGAGACTGATGTCTGCCATCTTCTTCGGGAAGCCATAAATCTCACGCCCCAGGCCCATAGCGATATCATCACTGATCGGCATGGACAGGCAGTAGGTGCCCGGTTGCCCGTTGTAGGCTGCCAGGACGAAGACCGCGGCTTCACGGTAAGGCTCGCAGAAGCTGGTTCGGGGATAGTTAGCAACAAAAGCGTGCACAAGCGGTCTTGGACCCGGCGTAAGCGGGGCGGGCAGAATGCTGCGGATCACTTCGGGCGAAGTCTCCCAATAGACGGTTAGTGTCTCTGCATTATAGAAGGTCGTAGGTGTATTGATTCTTTTGGTAATCTCATTCACATCTTTTACGAAGCTGCTCATCTGAATCTCCTCCTGTGTTATAGGGTCACGAATAATGTAACATGACTATTCCAGTGATTATATATATGGAAAATATAAAAATAAATGGGAATCTTGTGCGCGGCGCACTATAATAATCATGGGGGGAGAGCGATGAATGTAACCTTTGAACAGATTAGCAGACAATTTAGTAAGCAAGCCCTACATATCCAGTGGAACAAAGCAATAACGACAGCATATTCAGATACGATGCTGATTACGAAGAGCCTGACGCATTTTGCCCCTGAATTTATCTATGTAGGCTACCGGTCCGGATTACCGGATCACGCAGAAGGGTTGGAGCAGGCCAGCCTGATGCTGATTAATGATACTGTGGAGCCAGCTTCAGGCCAGCATCCGCAGATGTATAGCAGACAGAACCGTATGGAATTTGGGGCAGAGGAAGATGTATTCGAGCTCTATAATCGGACCCGGGGGCTGTTCCTGGAAGAGCTTGAACGGGAGCAGGCCAAGGGCAGAATGCTTGAGGCCTGTGTCGCCGGCAAAGGACTGGATGCAATCGTCTGTGCTGCGGCGGAGCTGATGGGCAATCCGGTAATTATCATCGATGTAAGCTTCAAGGTTCTGGCTTCTTCGGATTGTAGCGGGGTTACCGATCCCATCTGGAGCGATAATCTGCACAAAGGCTACTGTTCCTATGATTTCATAGCTGCCGTCCACCAACTGAAGAGTGTGCAGACCGGCATAGAGTCGCTGGAGGCTTATGAAGTGGAATGCAGCGGAAGCCAGGTGACCAAGCTGGTCGCCAAGATTAGGATCGGCAGCAAGCCTGTCGGGAATGTGATTGTGCTGGGCGACACACGCCCGATTGAGCGGAGGGATCATGAGCTGGCGGGTTTTACGGCCGGGCTGGTGGCGGCGGAGCTGGCTAAGAACAGCTTTTACAGGAATTCAAGCCAGGCGGAATATGAAGAGCTAATCTATGAATTGCTGGAGAATGGGGAGAACGGTTCACAACTAATTCAGGAGAGCCTGCGGAGCGGAGTGCATCTGCCTAAGGGCAGATTGTCTATTCTGGTGCTGGAGCTTGCGGGGTACGATGCCTCTGCTTCCGGCAAACAGACTGGTTATTTAAGGGATCAGCTGCACTTGCATTTCGGGGAGGAGCGGCTGATCTTTTACCATGAGTATATGGTGGGGGTCAGTGAGGGTGATACTGCATCGTCCAGGTCAAGAGAGTATGATCCAAGCTTGCGGGAATTTCTCGTCAGCCATCAGATCCGTCTGGGAATCAGCCGGGAATTCACCGACCTTACAGACTGCCGCAAATATTATCTGCAGGCGCTCAAGGCGCTGGAGATCGGGCGGATCGTCTGGCCTGCGGAACCGCGCATCTTGTATGCTGATGTGCAGCTGTATGATCTGTTGTCCCCGCATGCGCAGCATGATTCCCGGGATGTCACCCATCCGGCGCTTACGGTCCTGCGTGTATTCGATGAGAAGCATCATGCCGACTTGTATCATACCCTCTATTGCTATTTGAAGAACAACCAGCAGCTGCAAAAAACCGCCGACGAACTATTCGTCCACCGCAACACCCTGCGGTACCGTTTACGCCAGATCGACGAACTGATTCAGCTTGATTTGCGCCAGATCGATCAGGTCCTGAGGCTATATATGTCCTATCAAATGACAGATTATCTGGAAAAGCTCAATGGGGGAGGGAGCCCTTGTTGCTCTTGATTTGTTATTTGGCAGCAGCAGCGTTCTCCCGCATTAGCTTCATACACACCTGAGGCTCTTCCTCCACTTCCCTGCAAGGCGCACACACCTCAAACCCAAACTTTCGGACAGTTGCCATCGAAGCAGCGTTATGCGGATGAGTCAGGATATAGATAGAGTCCACATCAAGCTGTGTGAAGCACGTGTCGAGAAGTACGGGCAGGGCCTCCGACATATAACCTTGCCCCCAATAGTCCTTCCAGATGTCATAACCGATCTCTACCTGCTTCCGCTCAGCATCCCAATAATGATATCCGCAGGTGCCAATGAAGGAACCGGTCTCCCGGTCAAACATCCCATAGCGGTGATGGCCTTTGCCTTCAGTCTGGGCGTAATGTTCAATGATTTCAATGGCTTCATTATAATCGCAGGGCGGCTCACTGAAGTATTTGCACATGTCCGGGTCTGAGAATTGCTTGTAGACGGCATCGGTGTCTAATTGATTCAGTAAGCGGAAGTGTAGACGGCTGGTGTTAAAGGGTTCAGATAGATTCATTATGTTCTCTCCTATTTATGAAAAAATCGTATCGTAATTGACCAGTGTATAGATATGGTATATGCTGTATTTAAATGGCATTTAAGGAGGATTTGGGGTGGATAAATTGAGATTAGAAAACATAGATAACATTGATTCGCTTACTAATATGTTGAAACTAGCGTTTTCCAACGAAGATTGGCACAATATGATTTTAATTGCCGACAGGCTCTACGAAGAGTCTAGTGTTTTATATTATTATCAGCTGAACCAACCCTCCAGTAAATCATCTCACGACAGGCCTTTAATCTACTACCTTGGATTTTCACAGCTATGCAAGGGCGAAGCTTATCAGAAATTGAAACGATATTCAGAATCAAGAGATTGCATCCTGAAATATAAAGATCTTTCATGGGTCAAGGGTGTAGATGTGAAAGACAAGTTTATTATAAAAGATTTTAGTATATTTGCACTAGGAAATACATACACCATTGACTTGATGGAAGGCAAAGAGGATGTGCTGAAAGAGTATGTTCAGTATTTAAAACAGTATCCGAGAGAAATAATTGCCGGAATGGTCACAATCTTTGAATGTGCTATTAAAAAAAATTTACCAATAGAGTGGATTCTAACAGATTTAGCTGACGAGTTGAATACTATAGAGACTAACCCGGAAAATACAACAACCGCAAGATATTTCACGGAATACTTGTGCTTATTTTCACTATACAAATTAAAACAAGAAGAATATTATGATGCTGTTGAGAAGAACCTGGAAGCTTTAGCATCAAGTGTTATACTTTGTGATAACACAGCGTTCAAAAAACTAGTAGCTCTTTTTGAGTCATTAAGAGAATTTGCTAGCAGTGAACAGGTGATTCGGTACCAGACGCAGTTAAAAAATATTCTAGAAGGAGTGTTAATGGATGAAAAAGACATTTCTCTCATTTCTATTCACAGCGGTAATAATGATTAGCGTTACAACAACGATTTTTGCAGATAATCAGCCGCTAAAAGGGTCAACTCTAATTAACGGTAGTATGGTGGTCACTCCATTTGGTCACGGTGTGGATTACTGATCAATTTTACTTATTCTGTGTTCTACATTATATTAAGCGCCTTGCAGAGATGCAGGGCTTTTTGCATTAAGTAGGCTGTTAATGTATGGTAAAATACATAGAATGCTATGACCATTGAAGGGGTGTGCCTATGAAGCCGAAGAGATTAACCAAAAACCTGGCAGCCGCGCTTGCCTCCGCACTGTTATTGACTAGCACCGGAATTACCGTTCTTAGCGCTATCCCGCAGAAGATCGAGGCAGCGGCGGTGAAGCCTACAACAGCTTTCGCTTTATTCGAACAGAGGTTGCAAAAGCCTTCGTCCCTTGGCCTGGCCCAAGCTACGCTGGTTAACCGGATCGGCCAGATGACGCCGTCTGAGGCTAACCTGGCGGTTCTGCACCTGGAGAATGCCTTGAAGGCGTATCTGCCTACAGCTACGAAACGCATGAGTGAGCCTGTCATTCAATTGGATATCAAAAATATATACACCCCCGGCATGTCCATGGCGTTGGCACGCTCCAAGGTGAAGCGGTCCGAGTCACGGATTGTACTGCAAGACTTGATGGCCATGAACTATAAGCTGGAGAGGGGCGGCGGCGGGTTTGTTCCGGTCATTCAATACAAGAGCTTTAAGGTATTCAAACCGTACCTCAGCAAAGATCTCCAGGTATATATTGACCTGATGGCGGCAGAGTCGGAGCAACCCACTGTGATCAACAGAACTTTACAGGTGGACTGGTACCAGGTCGTGGAACGGGCGGTGCAGTATGAAGCTTTTGTGCAGACGTATAAGACCTCTAACCGTACTGCCGCCATGAAGGAAGCCTTTGAAGCTTCCAAGCAGATTGTGTTTAACGGAGCCCCCAACACACCGCTGTTCGACAAGAAGACCCAGGTCATCCTTCTAAAAGCGGCAATTGCGTATGAGAATACCCTTTCTGAGGCAGGTCCTGAGCAGATTGAAGCCAGCAGGCTGCTGACTCAGCTGGATGATTTCCTACTGCTTGTGGAGCAGAATGGCGATAAGAAGACTCAGGCTGTGATGGATTATCTGGAAGCTATGTAGTCAAGACCACTTACATCTTGTAGAAGAAACCGGGCTGTGGCCGAAGCAGCCCGGTTTCTTGGTGTGCAGAACCCGGGCGCAAAGACCCGCAAAGCATATCTTCCTATAGGCCCGAAGCGTCATTAATCACAGAAAAGGAAAACGATTACAATTATAATGTAAGCGTTATCCATGCCTGTGTTACATGTTTACGCAGAAGGGGGAAGAAGTCTTGAGAGTGAACAAGGTTTCCTTTAACATGCTTGTGATTATGGGTTTTAGCATTCAGTACGCATTGATGCATCTTTTTTCGGCAGGCGAGGTCATCGCCATATCATCGGCTGAGCTTATTATTTATATGGCATTCACCTTTGCCGGACTCGGCAGATTCTTTCGGCGAAGAAGACAGGTGCTGAACGAGCATGGATGCGGGTCTGCCGGACTGTTTTTCAGCGTATTATGGACGGTCTCCCTGTGCTCCCAGTTCCGGAAAGAGAGCTACCCGGATGCGCTGACGATTATTAATTCGCTGGGGGTATCGGCTGCCGGGCTGGTGCTGCTTACCGAGATTATTATATTGCTTAAGGTCTAAGCAACCGCTTGTCAGTGAAGTTCAATCGGCATCGTCCATGTAATGTCTGCTGATCTCACGGGCTCTGTCTTGAACCAGAAGCTTCAGTTCCACCGGCTCCAGAATACGGATGGAAGTGCCGAAGCTTAACAGATACTTCGGCAGGTACTTGTTCATGGACGGAACATCGAGTAGGAACCGCGCCTCCCGGTCGTTCCGTTCCGTCAAGTAGTGACGCAGATGCCAATTGCTGCACAGCTTGTTCAGCGTATCAGGCTCCCCTTCGATGCGGATAACCGCAAGGGGGCCGTCTTCTTGCCGCTCCTCTTCCGCTTGGCTGCGGAAATAGTCAGACACCGAGAACTGCTCCGGCCGCTCGAAGCAGGCATCCGTCAGCTTAAGCGCGGCAATGCGGTCAACACGGAAGGTCCGCATTGCCCTCGACTGGTGGCAGAACGCGACGACATACCATTCGCTGCGGTCATAAGCCAGTCCATACGGATCGGCATCACGTTCATCGGCCTGCGCAGAATTCACCTTATGGTAGGTGAGGTGTACGGTCCGCCCGTCCTTCACAGCCAGCTCCAGCTCCCGCAGCAAAGGGACGACAGACGGCGGACGGGACGGGGCAATGACATCGAGGCCGCTGGTTAGCAGCGACAAGTCATGGCGCTGTTCTTCCTGCAATCCATTCTCCACCTTCTTGAGGGCGCTCTCCAGCTCCTTCGCATAAGGATAACCTGCGCCTACCGCGAATTTATAAGCATCTACCAGTGCCTTCAGCTCTAGCGTGTTGAAGAACAGGGGCGTCTCACTGAAGCTCTCCAGAATATGGACTCCGCCGTCATGCCCGGATTCCGCAACCACCGGGACGCCGCTGGCGCCAAGCGCGTCGATATACCGGTACACGGTACGGACGCTGATCTCCAGACTGTCCGCAATCTGTGCGGCAGTGAGTTTTTTGCCGGACCGCAGCATCCATAGCATAGTCAGCATATTATCCCATTTTGCCATTTGAATCTCTCTCCCAGGTCCGCTTTTCATCCAACTGATGAATGCGGGCATTTTTTTCTCAGTCTACCATGTAATATTCTGCTGTTCCATCCGCTTTATGCTATGATGTGGAATATGGTATTTTCTGAGAGAGGAGGGGGCACTTTATGATCACTTTTAAAAAAATCATGCAGATTATTGGTCTTAGCGTTCTGGTCACGGGTGTTGCTCATTCCCCGGCCCCGGCTGCCGCAGCTTCCGGTTCCACCCAATCCGCCCAATTACCCGCGATTCATATCTATCTGAATAACTCGCCGATCACTACCACCGCAGGGGGAGCCACACTGATGAATGGTACCGTGATGCTCTCACTGGACAAGCTATATGTCAGCGGGGCTACAATTAGTTATGATGAACATACGAGGATGATCACCATTAACAACCTGCTCACGACAGGCAGCATGAAGATCGGAAGCCGGATTGCCACCGTGAACGGGAAGCAGATCACCTATTCCGCTGCCTTCCAGCAAGTGAATATGCAGCTATACATACCTTTGCGGTTCGTTAATGATGCCATTGGCGGCACAATGGACTGGAATGCCAATAAACGTGAAGCGTTCATCAGCCGTCCCAATTTTGTCTGATGCTGGTAGGAACGCCAGAATATAACTATGTTATCGAAGGAATAGGATGAAAATGTAAAAAGATAATAAATTTGTAGACTGAGAAAATAAAGTATTAGACTGTCAATACTTCATTAAGCTAACGGGCAGGTTAGTTTAATCGCTTTGTAAGTACCTTTAAGTAAATAAATTCACACAAGAAGGAAAGTACAGGAAAAAAGTAGAATAAAGATACAACTTTACCGTATTTGGAGGCCGTGAAATGGAGTTTCCGACACATATTGTATCGGCAGGCGGAATTGTAGAAGATGGAAATGGAAATGTCCTATTAGTAAAAGCCCATGACGATGGTTGGGTGTATCCTGGTGGGATAACTGAAGTTGGAGAAAACCTGATTAATGGTGTGATTCGTGAAATCAAAGAGGAAAGTGGAATAGACGCCACTGTTAGCCATTTAGTAAGTATTGTTTCGAATACAGCGATCCATAAGTGGCATGACGGTGTGACTGATGTTCCTACGAAGGTCATGTTTGATTTCGTCTGCAAAGCTGTGGGTGGAGAGTTAGCTACTTCTGATGAAACGAGCGAGTGTAGGTGGGTTCCAAAGGAAAATGTTCTGGATTTGATTACTTTACCCGCAATCCGCTTGCGCTATGAAGCTTATTTGAACTTTAACGGCTCAGTGAATTATATGGAGTACTTCACTGCGTCAACGTCAGAATGTAATGTCAAGCTTCAAAGGCGCGTTTAGTTATACTAAGGCTTGTATTTTAAAAATCTTTGCATTAACGGGAAACATTAGTTTAGCGAACTAAGAGAATGAGGAGAAATACTGAATGGGACAAGGATACGTTTTAGTGAATAAAAGCAAAGGAGAAATAATAAGCTTTGCACACCTCCCAGTGAGCAAAGCCAGGGAGTTAACCGGAAACCCCGTAACAGCAGCCATGACGACCTGGTATCTTTTGAGTAATATAGGCGATCAAATTAATTTTATTGAAGAGGAACATGTAGTGGACGACTACCGTGATGTAACCAATCGGCTCATTGACGATTTGATTAAAAGTCAGATTATAGAAGACGACGGGATAGAGGTATTTGACCCAAGTAAGCCTGAAATATTCATTCGGCTGTTGAGGAATACATGGATGGATTGTTGAGCTACCGGAAAACTTTAGCTCAGACATGATAGGGCAGCCGGTCAGTAAACGTGATCAGCTGTTCTTTTTTAACTAAATGGTAGGTTAGTTGCTGTCAATGGAAGAGGATATAAAAAATTGAGAATGGAGGTATTATGTGAAATCTAACTTGGAGAAGGAACTAAAGAAAATATGTATAGACCTTTCTGTGAAGTTAAGGGGAAACGGGGGTGGGGATGGGAATGCTTTAATTGATTATGACTTGATTCTACATCTTCATACAACATTGGATGCCTACAAGGAATCGATTCATAAAGAAGAAATGGTTTCTAAAGAAATAGTGTGGTCTCTTTTTTATACCTGCAGTAGGTTCTATATACAAAGTCAATATTCTAAAAACACCTCAGATCTCATGGCTGAATTTGGGAAATTAAACCATAAGTTGCTTCGTGTTTTTGATAATTACGACACTTATTAAGTATTTACTGCTCCATGGCATAGAGCCTCTTTATATAGTTATAATTAGAGTGAAGTTTAATCCAAAGAAGTATTATAGTAGCTTGAGCTAACGGGAAACGTTAGTTTAATAGAGCAGGCAGATTAAAACCTCTCTCTAGAAGTAAACTAGATTTAATAGTTTCTAAAGGGAGGTTTTCTTATGAACTTAAATGAGTTGTGGAATTTGTATGAGGCTGACAAATAGATTCAAGGGTTCAGTCCAAAAACATTAAAAGCATACGCTTTTCAGCACAAGATGCAGTACTGGCGCTAGGCAATCTCGATGTCACAGAGGTAACGTTAAGTACACTGAAGGAGTACTTGGCAAAGCAAGCAGTTCGTTTGAAGCCAAACGGCCGTGGTCATCGAATTCGTTTTGTTCGTTCTCTTTTCCGCTATGCTTATGAAGAGACGTATCTGATTTCAAATCCTTCTTTGAAATTGAGAGAACCCAAGTTAGAAAAGATCAACATCGAAGATCTAAACTGGGAGAACTGCTCAGCAATCGTAAATGGCAAGGGATATCGCTTTCGACATACATATGCATGCCAACTCCTTGATAATGGTGCTCCCTTAGACTTCATTCAAGGATTGCTCGGTCATGAGAAGGCATCGACCACTCAAATATACGCGACGGATCAGCTTTAGAATCCGTCGCCATTCAACTAAAGAGCAGTTAAGACCTTTATGAGGTGTTGTGGTATTAAATGTAATTATGGGTTATAAAATAAATGGACTATTTGATTGGGGGAATCAAAATATGGAACGTAAAATTCAACTAATGGAAACCTACGTAAATATCGACTTTGGAAACTCACCCTTTTTAAAATTAGATAAAGGGTTGCAAATTCCATACTCTTCAATCACAGGAATAACAACAGGTAGACCGATACCAAATGCTTTTAAACTATATGGTGCTTTATTAGGAGAAATGAGAAATGGGTTATTTAGATCAAACGGTGGTTATCAACTGCACTTTTTTGAAAATGAGCTTGAAACTCTTCATTTAGATTTGAATAGCTTTAAAGTTGGTAAGTTCAAAATATCAAAGTTGATCATTGGTGTTGAAAATCCTGAAGAAATAAGTAAAAATATTTCCGAACGAGTGAAGTGATAATTTTTGATGAACTGTTTATTGAACGAACGGGAAACGTTAGTTGAACGAACACAGCGGTAGTCCAAGACTTTATTTATCAAGTCTTAGACTGCCGCTGCTTTTATTAATGGATCACTCTAAAACTTATTTTTCAAAAGCTAACGATTCTTCTATTCAAGAACCGCATTGAAATCCGTTGGATATGAAGAGATTTAAATCCGATGGCCTTACATTCGCAGGGAGTAGTGAGGGGGAATCAGAACTGCGGTTTGAGTTCACCGGTAGGAAGAAGGAGAAGAAGGATACATGAACAAGCTCCTGTGTGCATCGCAGGGGTTTGTTTTTGTATGTGTTCAATTTCTCATTGATATTTAATTTTAATAAAATAATAATTATGTTGAAATAATATTTCAGTAATGGTATTCTGCATTTAGAGAGCGATTTCATAAACGGAAAAGGATGATGGAAATCATGTTAGAGCATTTGACAACGGAGACCCGCAATAAGAAGACCATGAACCTGGATGAGTTAACACCGCTTGAGCTTCTGGAAGTGATGAATGAAGAAGATCACAAGGTCGCACAAGCTGTGAAACAAGTCATTCCGCAGATTGCCGAAGCTGTGGAAGTGATTACAATGGCGATCAGACAAGGTGGACGCTTAATTTATATGGGGGCTGGAACAAGCGGACGTATCGGCCTGCTGGATGCTGTTGAATGTCCGCCAACCTTTGGAACAGCACCTGAGGAGGTCATCGGGCTAATTGCCGGGGGGGAGAGAGCGTTTATCAAAGCCGTCGAAGGTGCGGAGGACAATGAACAATTAGGGGTGCAGGATCTACAGGATATTAAGCTGACAGCCAAAGATGTTGTCGTCGGCATTGCCGCTAGCGGACGCACACCCTATGTGATCGGCGGATTAGAATATGCGAATTCTATTGGAACACCCACTGTAGCTGTGAGCTGCAACAAAGATTCAGCGATTGGCAGAATTGCCGGGATTGCGATTGAAGTCGTAAACGGACCGGAAGTGTTAACCGGGTCAACACGTTTGAAGGCGGGGAGTTCGCAGAAATTAATCTGCAATATGCTTTCCACCGCTTCGATGATTCGTACGGGCAAAGTATATGGAAATTTAATGGTGGATGTACAGCTGACCAATGAAAAGCTTGTAGAACGTGCCAAACGGATTGTGATGGATGCGACAGAGTGTGACGCTGAAACGGCAGAGCGTGTTCTGAAGCAGGCGGATCAGAAGCCGAAGATTGCCATTGTGATGATCCTTGCGGGGCTAACTAAGGAAGAAGCTGTGCAGCGGCTGGAAGAATCACAAGGCTTCGTCCGTCAGGCGATTCAATAATACGATAAGAAGAAGGGGGCTACAACATGAGTAAATATCATGATTTAGCGGTCAACATATTAGGGGCCATCGGCGGCCGTGCAAATGTATCCGAGTACACCCATTGCATGACTCGTCTTCGTGTAACCGTTGTGGACCGCAGCCGGATCGCTGAAGCGGACTTGAAGCAAATCGACGGGGTTCTGGGAGTAGTGGATGATGAAACCTATCAAGTCATTCTCGGACCGGGAATTGTAACCAAGGTCGCTGAAGAATTCGGTAAAGTGTTGGAAGCAAGCAGTCCTGAGGGCGATCCGTCAACTTCGGCTGAACAATTACAGGCCAAAGGCGCACAAATGAAAGCGCAGCTAAAAAAGAAGAATGATACGCCGTTCAAAAACTTTTTGCGGAAGATCGGAAATATATTCATCCCGCTTATCCCTGCATTCGTGGGAGCCGGATTAATTGCCGGTATTGGCTCCATTCTGACGAACAATATGACAGCGGGTAATTTAGACACAGCAACCTGGCAGCAATATGTGACGATCTTAAATGTTATCAAAAATGCGATTTTCAGTTACCTGGTGATTTATGTCGGTATTAACGCTGCCAAAGAATTCGGAGCTACGCCTGCTCTCGGGGGAGTAATCGGCGGGGTAACACTGTTAACAGGGGTTACAGCGGACCTGACCATTACTAATATATTTACGGGTACACCTCTGACACCGGGTCAAGGCGGGGTGATCGGGGTTCTCATCGCCGTATGGATTCTGTCCATCGTGGAGAGATATTTGCGTAAAGTGATTCCTGATGCGGTTGATATTATCGTTACCCCTACAATTGCCTTGCTGGCCGTAGGACTGATTACAATCTTTTTCATCATGCCGTTCGCCGGATTCATCTCCAGTAATCTAATCGGAGCGATTAACTGGACGTTAGAAGTGGGCGGAGCATTCTCAGGCTTTGTATTAGGAACAGCGTTCCTGCCGCTGGTTATGTTAGGGCTGCATCAGGTATTGACGCCGATTCACATTGAGATGATCAATGATTCAGGGATGACGCTGTTGCTTCCGATGCTGGCTATGGCCGGGGCAGGTCAGGTTGGGGCTTCCATCGCCTTATGGATTCGCTGCAAGAAGAATAAATCATTGACGAACATGATTAAAGGCGCTCTTCCGGTCGGTATTCTGGGAATCGGCGAGCCATTGATTTACGGGGTTACTTTACCACTGGGCCGTCCGTTTGTTACAGCTTGTATTGGCGGCGGGATTGGTGGTGCGGTCATTGGATTATTCGGCAACGTTGGAGCCATTGCTATTGGTCCTTCCGGAGTTGCGTTAATTCCCTTGATTGCGAATGGATTATGGCTGAAATACGTCATAGGCTTAATTGCAGCATACGCTGGCGGATTCATTGCCACTTATCTATTCGGTACACCCAAAGAGGCTATGGCAGAACAGGATTAAGCGACTCTGAGATATGAGGTGATTCCAGTGCTCGGAATTTCAATTTTTGTGGCGGACCGCACGTTAGAAGACAACGTGAAGTATATGGAACACATGAAGGCTGCAGGCTGTACCGAAATATTCACCTCTCTTCATATGCCGGAGGATGAGTTCGGAGCATTGAAGGAGAAGCTGCTGGAGATCGCAAAGGCTGCCCGGCGGTTAGGAATGGAACTGATGGCGGATATTTCCGGTAAGGCATTGGAGAACTTTTCGTTACCCTTCCTGTTGGAGGCTGGTGTTACAGGTTTGCGGATGGATTTTGGATTTAGCGCCGATGAAATTGCAGCCTACTCACAACAACTGAAAATTGCCTTAAATGCCAGCACCTTAACCCCAGAGTTCTTGGCTGACTTAAAAGAGCATCATATTTGTCTTGAGAACATTGAAGCCTGGCATAATTATTACCCCCGCCCGGAGACAGGTCTGGATAAAGAATCGTTCATAGCGAAGAACAGGTGTCTGCAAGCCGAAGGGATTACGACGATGGCCTTTATTCCGGGAGACGGGCTGAAGAGAAAACCGTTATTTCAAAGTCTGCCTACCTTAGAGAAGCACCGGAATCAATCTTCTTTTCTGGCCTACCTGGAATTAGAGCAAGATTGTGCCGTGGACAAAATTTTCGTTGGCGATTTAACCCTCTCAGAAGGGTCTCAGATTCAATTTCAGCGGTATGAGGAAGGGGTTATTCCTTTGCGGGTAACCCGAGAATTACCTTATGCCTTATGGGAGAAGGTCCACCGGAACCGCTTGGACGCTGCCCGTGATGTGATTCGCTCTGAGAGTGCACGGACAGATCAGGAACGTTATGGAATAAGCCCAAGTATTGCGCCTATGCATACGAACGAGCGGCCCAGAGGAACGATTACCGTAGATAATTATTTATATGGCCGTTATGAACATGAGCTACAGATCACACTAAGAGATCTGCCGGCACATGAAGCGGTTAATGTGATTGGTCATGTGATAGAAGAGGACCTTCCTCTATTGGACTACGTCAGACAAGGCGGAAGGCGGTTTAGCTTCACGGCTGCTACTTAATGATTACTCCCTTCTGTTTTGTTACAATAAGGAGAATAGACTGAGGAGAGGAGTTTAGAACTTGGCAGCAGGGAGTATGATTTCTCAAATTGAACTGGTCTTAAATGAACTGCCGGAATCCGAAAAAAAAGTAGCGGAGTACATTCTTGCCAATGCTAAAGAAGTGATGCATATGAGCATACATGAGTTAGCGGCTAAAGCGGAGGCGAGCAGTGCGGCGGTTGTCCGTTTTTGCCGGTCGCTGGGCATCGAGGGCTTCCCCGCGCTCAAAATCCGCTTATCCGCTGAAGTAGAGAACACGAGTTATGTCGGCTACTTTGATGTTGAATCCAATGAGACGGTGCATTCTATCATTGATAAAATGTTGTCCAATACCATATTGACCTTTCAGAATACGGCCAGTCAACTGGACGCACATTCGATTGAGCAGGCCGTGAGCCTGTTACAGCAGGCAGAGGTTATTTATGTGTATGGGATAGGGGCATCTTTCATTATTGCAGAGGATGCGGCACAGAAATGGCTGCGGCTCGGCAAAAATGTATATGCTATTTCTGACCGTCATTTATTGGCGGCAGCTATGGCTACGAAATCAGAGAATGCTGTCTTCTGGGGGATTTCGTATAGCGGGGAAACGGGCGAGGTCATTCAATTAACCAAACGGGCCAAGGAGCATGGGATCAAAACAATCAGCCTTACCCGACCTGGAAATAACAAGCTTTCCCAGCTGGCGGATGTTTCTTTATTTACATCACGTGCCCCGGAAGCCACACTTCGCAGTGCAGCAACCAGCTCAAGATTCGCCCAATTATTTGTGCTTGATATTGTCTTTAGCGTATATGCTTCTGCCCAGCATGATTTAACTGTGGAGCAGCTGGCGAAGACAAGGCAGATGATTGAAGTTTTGAATGATTAATGTTGAACCTCTGCATAAAAAGGGGCTGTCCTAAAGGCCATGCAATGGCTGCTTGGGACAGCTCTTTATTTTGGGGCACCCGCCCATAGGATGCTCCCAGATTCTTTACTTTCTCAAAAAATTCATACAATCGTCTGGCCTCTGAATCCTGACAGATATTGCAAGGTATCCATCGCCTTCTCCAGTCCCGGCTCATTCATCTTCAGCACCTCCCAGTGTGATGTATCGGCACCCTTCAGGAAATGATATTGCTCATTCCTCAAGCCGGAGATTGTCGATCAGGAACCGGCGCAGGCTGCTGATGAAGGTATGAGTGGCATGGCTGATGTAGCGGTCGGCCCGGTAGATCAGTCTGAGGTTGCGGCAGGGGGCAGTATTCAGGATCGGAATGGAGCAAAGTCCGCTGTTCTCCATGCCCTCAAGCAGTCCGCGCGGTTGTATGGTGCCGCCAATCCCGGCCTTGACCAACTGAAGCAGCGAGGTGGCTGATCCGGTCTCCATGATCGGTTCCAGCCCGAAGCCTGCCTCCCGGCAGGTATTCTCCACCAGCTCTCTGCCGATGTAGGTGCGCGGGTACATTACAAGCTGGATCTGCTGAAGTGATGACAGCTCAATGTGGCTCATGGCGGCATAAGGATGATCCTCACGGACAATCAGATGATAAGGCTCCCAGCCCAAGTCCACTTGAGTCAGCATGGAATCACGCGGACCCGGAAGACAGATGCCGATGTCCAGCTTGTTCTCCAGCACCTCCTGCTGAATAAGCGTTGAAGCGAAGACCTGGAGTCGGATATTCGGAAAATCGGAATGAAATTTAACCAGCATCGGAGTTAGGCGGTAGTCCAGGTCAGAGGGCAGCACCCCAATCCGGATCATGCCGCGGTTGTCGGAGCGCAGCTCATTAATCGCTGCCTTGGCATTCTGCTCATTCTGAATCATCCGGGCTGCGTAGTCCTTTAGGAGGGCCCCCGCTTCGGTAAGAGCGATTTTTTTGCCGATCCGGTCGAACAGGGGCATGCCTATTTCACCTTCCAGTACTTTAATCTGCTGGCTTAGTGTCGGTTGGCTGATACCCAGTCCCTCAGCGGCGCGTGTGAAATGCAGTTCTTCGCAGACGGCCATGAAATAGTGCAGGTGGCGGGTTTCCATGAAATTCACTTCTTTCAGGATAAGATCATAGTCAATTACTATTATAATAATACAAACAATAGTATTGATCAATATATGACATCGCCGTATACTCAGGCTAAATACAAAATACTGATATGGAGTGATGGAAATGCCTTTCTTACTATTATTCGTTGCCTTGCTGGCAGCCTCATTAAATATGCGTCCGGTAATCACTTCGGTCTCACCGCTGCTGGGTAACATTCAGAGTGATCTGGGGATGAACAGCCTGCAGGCCAGTCTGATGACAACACTGCCTGTCCTGTGTATGGGGATATTTGCACCCCTTGCCGTGAGCATCAGCCGGCGCTTCGGTCTGGAGCGCACGATCTTTGGAGCTATGGTGCTGATCGGGGCGGCGACAGCCGCACGCGGGTTCCTGTCTTCATCCGCCGGTCTCATTCTGACGGCGCTGGCAGCAGGCGTAGGGATCGGAATTGCCGGACCGCTGCTGTCCGGCTTCATTAAGCGTCATTTTCCCGGCCGCTCGGCTATGGTCAGTGTGTATTCCGCCTCAATGGTGGTGGGTGCTTCACTGGCTGCCGGGCTGGCTGTTCCGGTCTATACCTGGCTGGACAATTCCTGGCAGCTGTCCCTGGCGGTATGGGCAGTCTTGTCGCTTGCCGCACTCCCTGTCTGGTGGAGGATTGCGGCACGGTCCATGCCGCTGAAGGAGCAGGCTGCACATGCTCGGCTGCCCGTGACCAACGGCAGAGCCTGGCTGCTGACTGTGTTCTTCGGTCTTATGGCGAGCATCTTCTATTCGCTGACTGCCTGGCTGGCCCCGATGGCAGCATCCATGGGGTATAGCAAGCATGAAGCGGGCAATCTGCTCACACTGTTCACCTTGATACAGATTCCGGTAAGCATCCTTGTGCCGATCCTTGTTGCCAGATTCCAGCGGCGCACGTTATGGCTTGTGCTGTGCAGTCTGTTCGAGCTAAGCGGACTGCTGCTCCTTCTGGGCTCAGCCTCACCTCTGCTGAGCGCAGTGCTGCTCGGCATTGGCGCTGGCGGATTATTCCCGCTGGCTCTAATGCTGCCGCTCTTAATGACGGAGCGGGCGGAAGAGGCCAGCTCCTGGTCGTCGCTTAATCAGGGGGGCGGGTATTTTCTCGGAGCTTTGGGACCGCTCGCGGTTGGCCGTATCTACGATGCCTCGGGTTCATTCCAGCCCGCGCTGATCGGCATGGCTGTGGTCACTGTACTTATGATCGCGGTACAACTGATGATAGGCAGAAGCTCCCGCGAGGGCAACGCCCTAAGGAACGGTTAGGTTGCCCATGCGGCATCCCCTCGGAATTCTAGGTCCATACGCACCGGCAAGGTATTATTTAAAATAGAATGGATATGTTCTGGAGTCCCCGCAATTTTGTTGTATAGGCAATTATGATTTTGATCTATAGTGGATAAGGGAGTAAAAAGTTGGGGATAAGTGTTCTGCTGAAGGGGAATAAGGAGGTGCATTAGTGCCCCCGAATTCACTGAATTCCGGCCAAATGGGCAAATGGGGGGCATTAGTGCCCCCGAATTCGCTGAACGCGGGCCAAATGGGCAAATGGGGGGCATTAGTGCCCCCGAATTCGCTGAACGCGGGCCAAATGAGCAAATGAGGGGCATTAGTACCCCCCATCACGCTGGGTGCAGCTAAACGCAGGCGAACGGAGGAGGGGCAGGTTACCTTAAAGGCTGCACGGGCCGCATAAGTTTGTACATCATCACCCGTTAGGGTGATTTTGTTGTTTAGCTTCCGGTCTTCGCATAAGGCAGAACAACAACCGTCTCGTACTTCCCGGGTTTGACTGTGGTCCTCAGATGCCCGCCGTATTTGCCCGTAACCTTCTGAATATTACTTAAGCCGATTCCGTGAAGTTCTGGATGGGCCCGGCG
Organism: Paenibacillus sp. FSL M7-0896; assembly: GCF_037975415.1. NCBI lineage: Bacteria > Bacillati > Bacillota > Bacilli > Caryophanales > Paenibacillaceae > Paenibacillus > Paenibacillus sp. FSL M7-0896. Next base: position 4,227,735 of record NZ_CP150250.1, on the reverse strand, counting down.
GCATGGCGCTGCTGTGCTGGCGGGAGCGGCAATGGAGTTGCCAATATAGATAACGAGGGCATTGTTGTTCGAATGGATATGAAGCTGAATGGATCTGTTCTGTGCCGGCCGGACCTGTCTCGCAGCATCTATGGCATTATCCAGAAGGTTGCCAAGTACTATACACAGATCGTAGCGTTCTATGTCAACAGGTGCACCGGAGAGCTGTACCTTATGCTGCATGGCAATATTCAGGTCAGAGGCGACGTTAATCGCATGGCTGACCAAGGCATCCACCGCCAGGTTGCCGGTAGTGATAGTGTTGCAGGAGGCCTCAATCTGTTGCAAAATCCCGTTAATATGATCTGCGCCTTCTGCCGCATGACCTGCTTCAATACAGGCGCGTATGTATACCAGTTGCTTGTTGATATCATGAATGATTCGCTTGATGTCCATGAAGGAATGTAAGGTGTCCTGATAGCTGAGCTCCTGGGCTTCAAGCTGTCTGTGCAGACGGCCATTCAACTCCGCCAGCCGGGCAGCCTCATTCCTCCTCCTGAACCATAAGACCATCGTTATCCTCTCCCTTGAATTTCTTCCAGCACATACCCCGCATAGACATCCTTGAAGGCCTTCGACTGGGAACGTCCAATCGGATATTCTTCATCACTGGACATGATTACGGAGTTCGCGTTGAATCTGCGGACATGCTCCAGATTGACAATAATGGAACGGTGAATCAGCAGGAACGGATTGCCAAGCTTGTCCGAATAGCTCTGCAAGGTGCCATTGATGAGGTATTCCCGGGAGACAGTAATGAGCTTCAGCTTGTTTTGGGCGAGGGAATGCTTGATTTTGACAATAGCAATAATATCGGGCCGCCGCAGCACCACCTGATCATCCTCTACCTTAATGGTGAAGAAGCGGTTCGGGCTGGAATGAATATAGCTGCACAGCTTAAGTATTTTGTCCTGGAATAATTCATAAGGGACCGGCTTGAGCAGGTATTGGAAGGTCTGAACGTCAAAGCTGTCCATCATGTATTCAGGATAGCTGCTCAGGAAGATAATTTGCACATCGCGGTCGGGCAAAGAGCGGATCGCCTGGGCGGTCTCAATTCCGCTGATTCCGGCCATTTCGACATCCAGAATCAACAGGTGATAGGTGTATTCTCCCTGCATGGCCTTGTAATGCTGCAGCAGCTGTTCGCCGGAAGAGAAGCAGTGGACATCAAATGAATAGTTGGTCGACAGCGACAGCAGCTTGAAGTATTGCTTCACCTTGTCTAGAACCTTGGCATCATCATCGCACACGCCTACATGAAACAATTCTATCTCTCCTTTTAAGTGGCTTCATTCCTCATAGATTGGCAATAAATTGGATCAGGGAATGCGTTTGCATGCCTTATTATACCATTAACATACATAATGTTCCATAAAGTGAAAGAATGCGTTATATTGAATTCAGAAGAGATGCAAGAGATCAATGATAGATTAAAATGTGAAACAAATCACGTTATGTCGTGATATCAAGCAACAACAATCTGTAATTTCCCGTAAGGATGTGAGTGAATGAACGCAAGCACGTTATTGTCCAAAGTCAATGTGATCCATGAGGATCTTGGTGAGGAATCACTGGTGATGGACCGTAATCATGAGATGTTCTTCTTGAATCAGACCGCCAAGTATTTGTGGGAGCACTGCAATGGACGAACAGTATCCGAGGTTGCCGGTATGCTCCATGACCAGTGTCTGGAGAAGGACCAGCTTGAATTAAGCGATATTATTACGGACTGTATTGGCGCATTTGAAGAGCTGGAGCAGAGAGGTTTCGTGAAAATAAGGAAATGAGGTGCTAGTGTGGAATTGTTATCCCCAGCCAAGAGCTTTAGGTTAGGCGGTTGTTATCTGGAGATCACTTCAAACTGTAACCTGCGCTGCCTGCATTGCTATAACGAATCCGGCGTTCTGCAGGATCAGATTGATATGCCTACCTTCATGAGCATCATTAATGATCTGCCGGATCATCCCGATACAAGCATTACCATCTCCGGGGGAGAACCGACTTCGCATCCTTTGTTCTGGGATTTCATGGAGGCGCTGCAGGAGAAGCAGTTCGGTATGGTGCTGGTGATCACTAACGGCACTTATATCACCCGGGAGGTTGCTGAGAAATTCGCTGCCTGCAAAGTGGCCATACAGCTGAGTGTGAATGGTTCGCGAGCGGAGATTCATGATCAGTTATGCGGACGCGGCAGCTTTAACCAGACGATGCTGGGCCTTACGCATTTAATCGATGCCGGTATGAGCGAACGGATTCTGATCCGCAGCGTGCTTACAGGCTTCAATAAGGATGACATCGTTCCTCTGCTGAAGATGGTTGCTGAGCTTGAGATTCCCCAGGCTGAGATTGCGAGCCTCAGTAACCTGGGCCGGAGTGAAGATAACCGGAGCAACTTATACCTGGACATTCTGGAGAAGTCTGCACTGGTGGAGCGTCTGGAGCGGCATCCGGAGGTTGTGGAACTGATGGACAGCGGTATGAAGATCACATTGCCCGATGATTTTACAGGAGCCTGTCCGTTGTTAAGTGGAGTGACCGAAGATGCTGACCGGATTCCGTTAACACCGAGAATAGATTCTTCCGGTAATGTATTCCTGTGCCAATTATTCACGGACGTCCAGTATGCGATCGGTAATGTGAATGAGACCAGCCTGTCCTCCATGCTTGAGTCTCAGCAAATCGTGAACCTCGTCAAGTTCATGCAGGTGGGACAGAATTATATGAACCAATGCCAGAGCTGTATATGGAATGGGACTTGCGGCAAGGGGTGCGTGGCACTCGCTGTAGCCAATGGAGGCTCGATTCAGGATACGGACGGCTGCTGCAAGGTAAGAACGAAATATTATGTCTCTGAGCTGAAGAAGAACAGAAAGGCTCTAGTGCCGCAGTAATTCGTTGCACAGCGACTTGAAGGGAGGTGAGAACATGAGCTATATCAGACCTATGATTGAAAAAGCAAGCACAGATTCAATGATCACTCCTGCAGCTTGTACGAATGGTTTCAGCTGTCCGAAAACATTTAACTGCGGAAGCTACTCCTGTAAGAAAAACTTTAAATGCGGAAACTGGTAAACCCTGATCCGCGGCATACTTAATAAGTTCCATATGACCCGACAAGAACATGGTTATTTCCTATAATCATGTTCTTTTCTAAGAAAGGGAGGGGGAGCGCTTGAAGGAATATAAATGGGTTCTGTCCATCTTTTTCAGACAACAGCCGGTAACCATGGTATCCATCCTCCTGCTCTATATCTTAATGTACGCCCTGCAGCCCTTGGAGCTGCTCCTGATGGGGCGGATCATCGTCAGCCTGGGGCATCCGTCCGGGGTGATGTCTATTGCCATCCTCATTATTGCCTATATCCTCGTGTACTCCTTGAAGAATATTCAATACTCCTTTTCGCTGCTGTTCATAGAATTGCTGGAGAATAAGGTCGGTGCACTGCTGCAAAGACAGATGTTCACCGCTATTGCCAAAGCAGATTTAGACAAGCTGGATCAGGCGGATTATCTGCTGCAAATTGAGCGGGCGAAGGACACTTTATGGTACAAACTCACGAATGCCGTTAACGATGTATTCCATTTCCTCGGGTCCATTGCCGGCTTCTGCATGTCTGTATGGATTATTGCCAGGCTGGGGGTTCTGTATGTAGCGGCCTTTATTGTGCTGGGGCTGCTCTATAACTATTTTGTGAAGCGCAACACGGAGGAACATATTGCTGTGATGAAGCGGCAGGAGCATGAGGACCGCAAGCTGAACTATTTAAGCCGTCTCATGCAAGACCGGAGCAACCAGAAGGAGATTAGGAGTTTTCAGATTTATGAGTGGCTGGAGTCGAAGCGGCTCTCCAAATTCGATGAGATCAGAGACCTGAATATGGCCTTCAGTCTGAAATGGACGGTGATTGGCTGCATATGGTCGGGGCTGATGCTGGGCCTGGAGAACAGCACACTGCTGTTCATGTGTTATGCTGTGGCATTGACAACGCTGAGCCTGGATCAGCTGATCGTATTAACTCAAGGGCAGGGTCAGATCATTGAGGGGGTCAATTCCTTCGCCGAGTTCTTCTCCGAAGCCCGCAAGAATACCATCTACATCAAGGAATTTAGAGACTTGATTACACCGGAGACACAAGCAGCAGAGACTCCTCACCAGCCTTCTTCGGTCTTAACCAGAAACAGGATGGCGATGGAGCTGCACGATGTCTCTTACTCATACGGCAATTCCCCCGCAGTTTTGAAGAATATTAATCTGCACATCGGCAGAGGTGAGAACATTGTCCTTGTCGGTGAGAACGGCAGCGGCAAGAGCACTCTGGCCAAAATTATGGCCGGTCTGCTGAAGCCGACGGAAGGCAGAGTCCACAGTTACTGTAAGACATCGACCGCAGCTTTTCAGGATTATGCCAAATTCGAATTCTCGGTCCGGGATAATGTCGGTCTGGGCGATGTAGCGAGTATCAACGACAACGATAGAGTCACAGAAGCAACGGTGAAAGGCCAGATTCACCAGGTCATCCAGCAATATCCCAAAGGACTGGACACGATTCTGGGCAAAAAGTTCGATGCGGACGGAATCGAGATGTCGGAAGGCCAGTGGCAGAAGGTAGCGATCAGCCGGGCGTTCATGCCCGAGGCCGATTTTATTATCTTCGATGAACCGTCTGCTTCCCTGGATGCGTTGTCGGAGATTCAGCAGTTCCGCAATATCGGCAAATATTTTCGCGGCAAAAGTGTTGTGCTCATCTCCCACCGGATCGGAATTGCCAAGCTCGCCGACAGAATCGTATTTATGAAGCAGGGGGAGATCGTGGAAGCAGGCACCCATGCTGAGCTGATGCAGCTGAAGGGGGAATATTGCAGCTTCTTCAGGAATCAGGCCAAATGGTACGATACGGGAGATCAGGTCATATGACAACGAAAATGCTGGTTCATGTCCGTAACCTCAAGCTGATCATTAAGCTGTTCTGCACCAAAGATCTGTACCTGTCACTGGCACTTATGGCGCTCAGCGCATGGCTGGCCCCGCTTGGAGCCTGGCTCTATAAGCTCCTGATCGATGGCCTCGCTATCGTCCAGTCCGCATCTGCCGTAACGCACAAGCTGCTGATCCTTATCGCTGGATATACCGTGCTGAAGATTGCACTGGAAGGGATAGAGCATATTACTGCGCATGTTAATAATCGTCTGAAGTATAACATTAACCGTGAATTCATCAGACAGGTGAACAAGAAGCTGTCTGTTATTGATATGGAAGAGCTGGAGAACCCGGCCGTCTACGATCTGCTGGAGCGGGTCCAGTCCAATGTGAACAAGGGGATTCTGGCTTACGTCAACAACTCATTGTCTGTCGTGCTCCCTGTCTTCTCCATGTTCTCCTTTATAGTGCTGCTGTTGAATATTAAATGGTATTTCCCCGTAATTGCGGTGCTTGCCACCATTCCTTATCTGTTGCTGATGGATGCACAGGGCAAGCGGAGCTACTTCCAGGCGGTTGAACAGAGCAAGCCGCTGCGGCGGTTGAACTATATGTACGATGTGCTGACAAGCAGAAGATATGCCAAGGAGATCCGTATGTTCGGATTGATTGATTATTTCAATGACCGCACGGAAGAGATCCGAAGCGAGGTATGGAGAGAGAAGTTCAAGCTGCTGCTGCATTATACACTGGGCGGAGCGCTTGTCGATCTATTGCGGAACATTGCGCTGGGTATCTGTCTGCTCATTACTTGTCTAGGCGTTATAGATAATCGAATGAGTATAGGCGATGTTATGCTGGTGATTACTGCGATGCAGGCCATAACAGGCGCTCTGAGCAGTATGGTGATTAAAATCAGTTCCATGAACAATTACACGCTGTATATGGAAGATATGCTGAATTTCCTAGATCTTCCTGAGGATGCCGGTGGCGGTCATAAGACGCTTGCAGATGCATCAACTATTCAGTTCAAGCAGGTGGATTTCAAATACCCGGGCAGCGGGAACCTTACACTGAAAAATATTGAACTAACCATCCATAAAGGCGAGAAAATTGCCTTAGTGGGCGAAAACGGCAGCGGTAAAACGACCTTCATTCATATGCTGCTCGGCCTGTACAAGCCGACTTCAGGCGAAGTATTAATCGGAGGAGACCCGCTGGCTGATGTCATTGATTCGTTCAGGAGGAAGACGGTCTGTGTATTTCAGAATTTCATTAAATACCAGTTCTCGGTTGCGGATAATATCCGGGCGGGGAATTTCGGACAAGCGTTCCAGAAGCAGTCCTTGCATATCTTTAATATGGATGCCTTCATCGATCATCTGCCCCAAGGCCTGGATACCCAGCTAGGCCAGCTGGAGAACAATGATCTGGAGCTGTCGGGCGGACAATGGCAGCGGCTGGCGATTGCCAGGGCGCTGAGCAGGGCAGACAGCGAGATTCTGATCATGGACGAGCCGACAGCCAGCCTGGACCCCAAGGTGGAGACGCAGATCTACGAAGAGTTCTCGGCGTTGTGTGAGAACAAGACGACCATAATGATCTCACACCGTCTGGGCGTAACGCGGCTCTGTGATATTATCTATGTTTTTGACCAGGGGGAGATCTGTGAAGCGGGCTCGCACACAGAACTGATGAACCGGCGGGGGAAATATTATCAGATGTATACGGCCCAGAGCTATTTGTATGCTTAATAACATGGAATAAACAAGTAGTAAAAGGATATAATTGACATTAGGTGACTACTGGAGTAGTATTGGGATATGACTACTGCAGTAGTCAAACGAAGGGAGGCTGGTGCATGGAGATTAAGCTGTATGATTCCGAGCTGAAGGTCATGGAGATTCTATGGAGGGAAGGCAAGCTGCCCGCAGGGGATCTGGCTGCCATTCTGAATCAGGAGACTGGTTGGAACAGAAATACGACCTATACAGTGATCAAGAAGCTGATTGCCAAGGATGCTGTAGAGCGGACAGACCCAGGGTTTGTCTGCACTCCCCTGATTGCCAAGGAGCAGGTGCAGACGTATGAGACCAAAGAGCTGATTAACAAAATGTATGGCGGTTCGGCGGAGATGTTTTTTTCGGCATTTCTCAATGAGAAGAACCTCAGCAAAGCGGATATCGACAAGCTGAGGCAAATCGTGGAAAGCTTGCGCTGAGGCTAGGGATGATGGATATCTTACAGATGAGTTTTTCAGCAAGCGTGCTGATCGTTCTTGTGATCGTGCTGCGCTCTGCGACCCTGCACAAATTACCCAGACAGCTATTTCTGGTCCTGTGGGGAATTGTCATCGCCAGACTGCTGATTCCGGGTTCTGTGCCGGTTCTTCCGCAGTTATCGCCACAGGTTGAGGTTGCTGCTGTAATCAATCAGGTTAACACGCACACAGCAGCCGTAGTGCAGTTGCCGGAACGATCAGCCCTGCACACAGGGATGTTCGCCCGGGATATAGCGTTCACAGCCTTTACGGGCGGGGAGCCGGAGCAGCCGTTTCTGAAGCCGGAGCTTCTCGGTGCCATATGGCTTGGGGGCGCGGCGCTGCTGCTTATGACCCTTGCGGTGATCTTCTACAGAAGCAAGAGAGAGCTGCGGACAGCACTGCCTCTGCAGAGGCAGGAGCCTGTAATCGAGGCCTGGCGTGCCCGGCATCCCTTGCGGCGCAAGCTTACCATCTTGACATTTGACCGGATGGATACGCCGGTTACGTGCGGAATCTGGCGTCCGAAGATTATTCTGCCCACGACCCTGAATACCGGTAATGCACCAGCCATGGAATATATTCTCACCCATGAATATATGCATATCCGGTATTTCGATACAGTGTGGAAGCTGGCTGCCTCCGTGGCCCTGTGCCTGCACTGGTTCAATCCGCTGGTCTGGCTGATGGTCTTCTATCTGAACCGGGAGCTGGAGATGGTCTGTGATGCCAGAGTCATCCGTAAGCTGGGTGCAGAGCACAAGGCGGATTATGCGTTATGTCTCTTGGAGGTGGCGGAGCAACAGAGGGGGTTCACGCCCCTGTATACAGGCTTCAGTAAAAATGCGACCAAGGAAAGGATAGTGTCGATTATGAAATTACAAAAATTGACGGTGTTGACGGCCGCCATTTCACTAATTCTGATCGCAGGAGCGGTGTCCGCGTTCGCAGAGCAGTCTAGCGATGCGGTAAGCAGTGCCAATACCGTGAATTCTGCGGAAATGAATGCACTGGAGAGCGACGACAACAGCGGGGGTGATTCGGCGGCAGCGGCAGCCTCCTCGGAGGATGGAGCAGCGGTAACCGATTTTAACTATGATGCGCTGAAGGATTACATGACCTATGGACTGACGTACGACAAAGTACAGGACAGATTCTCTTACAACGGCAAGCCTATCCGCCTGTTCCTGGACCAGGATCTCAAGCATGAAGGCAAGTTCAACAAATTCTATTATGACGGGAACGGCTCGGCGGATTTCAAGGTCGTCCGGGACAAGGACAACAAGATCCAACAGATTCAAGTGGTGAATGACAGTGAGCTTAAGGCCTTGGGGAAAGAGTACGGCTTCGAGCTGAATGCCGACGGCCTGAAGTTCCAGAATGCCAAGTAACTGTCCACCGGATGCTGAGTGTTAAAGAACAGAAAATGAAACGTTAACGCACTTCTTGAGATATGTAGGGGAGTGCGTTATTTGTTATAATGGGAACGGGTGACCAGAGTACAAGCCAGGTGAAGAGGAGGACATGAATATGAATATGGATATGGATATGGATACGGATGTGGATAGGGTTGAAGAGCCGCCCGTTCAGCTTATCGGCATGCTGGGCCAGCCGTATGATCCCAAGAGAGTCCAAGCCGTGCTTAAGCCCTATGGCGTTAAGCGCATGCCGGCGGCGAAGAGCTATTTCAACGATACCATGATCTCGTGCGCCAAAGCATCTCTAAGGATGGATCTCTACCGTATACCCAAAATCAATGAGCTGACCGGACTACAGTATACGAAGCCCGATGATTGGATCATCGGCGCTATTCACTTCCTTCCCCCTGGTTCGGGCAAGCAGAACGAAGTGCCTTATCCCGTCATTTTACCTGAGGACATTACGATGAACTCTTCGCCTGAGGAAGCGATCGCGGCCTATGGCCCTCCGCAGCTGGATGAAGAATGTGAATGGCCCGGATTTTCCGGCCGCATTATCGCCTGGCGGGGCGAGGGCATAAACATCGCATTAGAATACGAGTATAGCAGGGAAGGTAGAGTGCTACGAACCTATATCGCCTGCCTAATCGGCTGCATCGGCGCTTGGCGGAGCGATAACCCGGAGGTTTTTGCACCATGAGCAGGGGAGGGCTGATTCTGGTAGGACAAGCTTTCGTTAGAATCGCGGAGAGCTGTCGGAGAGCTGCCCTCCCTGCAACCGACACACTAGAGAACATAGCAGTTGGATAAAGAGCACTTGTTTCGGCCGAACCGCTCCCTTTTCAAGAAGCAGTTGGAAAAAAGGCACTTAGTTCCACGTATTCTATGAAATCCGCTGAATCTGGACAAATTAAGTGTTGTTAATCCAACTGCTACCCCCAAGTACGCCATGGACGCTCGATTAGTTGTACTTTTTCCACTAGATTCCCTCCCCATTCTCTCACCGCACGATGAACTTAACCTTCCATTCCTCCTGCAATTCATCCCGTTGAGCACACTTGCTAATTTGTATTTACAAATTATGGGATACATGCTATCTTTGCTATGAAAGCGCAACCATGATCTGATAGGTTAACCAAGGTTTTACCATTTTGTTCATGGGGAGGAAGGAAGAAAATGAAGAAATGGCTCAAAAGAACAGGAACCATGCTGCTCGCTTGCACACTGCTGCTTGGAGGCTTGACGGCACCGCTGCGAACCGCCCACGCTGACCCCGCACTGATCACCATCGAAAGCGAGAATGCCCAGCTCACCCCGGATTTGCAAGTGACGACCCAGATTTACGGAACACCGAAGCCAGGCTATTCGGGAAGCGGTTTTGTCTGGATGCAGAACTCCGGTACGCTAACCTACACCGTAACTGTCCCGGCAACCGGCATGTATACGATCTCGACCCGGTATATGCAGGAGCTGAGCCCGGATGGCAGACAGCAGGCATTAATCGTTAACGGTGCTGCGAAGGGTTCGTATATGCTGCCCTACACCACTACATGGAAGGATTTCAACTTCGGCTATCACAAGCTGAATCAAGGCAGCAATACCATTCAGGTCAAAGCAGGCTGGGGATTCGCTTATTTCGACGCCTTAACGGTGGATCATGCGAACCTGGACCCCCTGATTGTGCAGCCCGTTCTCTCTGACGCTCAGGCCACGCCCGAAACGCAGCTCCTGATGAATTATTTGACGGAGGTGTACGGGAAGCACATGCTCTCGGGCCAGCAGGAGATCTACGGCGGAGGGAATGATGGCAACTCCGAGCTGGAATTCGACTGGATTCACAACCTGACCGGCAAATATCCGGCAGTCCGCGGGTTCGACCTCATGAACTATAATCCGCTGTATGGCTGGGAGGACAGCACTACCGCCCGCATGATCGACTGGGTGAATAACAAGGGCGGGATTGCGACCAATAGCTGGCATCTTACCGTTCCCCGTAACTTCACCGCCTATCAGCTTGGGGAGTTTGTCGATTGGAAGGAAGCCACCTACAAGCCGACCGAGACCAATTTCAATACCGCTAATGCTGTGATTCCAGGGACCAAAGAGTACCAATACTTGCAACTGGCGATCGAGGATCTGGCGGAGCAACTGCAGATTCTGCAGGACAACAATGTTCCCGTAATCTTCCGTCCTTACCATGAGGCAGAAGGCAACGGCGGGCTAAATGGGGAAGGCGCTTGGTTCTGGTGGGCTTCGGCAGGTGCGGAGGTGTACAAGCAGCTCTGGGATCAGCTCTATACCGAGCTTACGGAGACCTACGGCCTGCACAATCTGATCTGGACCTATAACAGTTATGTGTACAGCACTTCTCCGGCCTGGTATCCAGGGGATGATCAGGTGGATATTGTCGGCTACGATAAATACAACACCATCTACAACCGCTATGACGGACTGTCCGGCGTGCCGAATGAGGATGCGATTAGCTCGACCTTTTATCAGCTGGTGGATCTCACTGGCGGTAAGAAGATGGTAGCCATGACCGAGAACGACACCGTTCCCAGTGTGCAGAATCTGACCGATGAAAAAGCAGGCTGGCTCTACTTCCTCCCATGGTACGGTGAGCATCTGATGAGTACGGCCTACAATTATCCGGCTACGCTGACCACCCTGTACCAGAGTGATTATGTCATTACGCTGGACGAGCTGCCTGATCTGAAGGGCAATAATCCTCATCCAAGCGCAACCATTACACCATCCATGGTCGAATTTGACAAAGCTCCGGCTCATCAGACCGACCAGACCGTCACCATGAACCTGAACGGCAACACGTTAACGGCTCTTCGATCCGGTACCGCCATTTTGACTGAGAACGAGGATTATACCGTAAGCGGGAACACACTGCTGCTCACTAAGGCGTTCCTGGCAACGCTTCCTGTTGGCGAGCATTCGATCGTTCTGGATTTCAATCAGGGCCAAGATCCCGTGTTAAAAGTAAAAGTCATCGATACAACGCCAGGCGCTGCCATCTCACCAAACCATGCGGTGTTTGACCGGGCGGCGAATCTTGCACAGGATATTTCTGTAGGGCTTACCTTACAGGGGCATCAGCTGACAAGCCTGAAGAGAGGCAGTTACAGCCTTGTCTCCAGCCAGGATTACACGGCCACTGACACTGCGGTTGTTCTGAAAAAAGCTTATCTCTCCACGCTGCCGCTCGGTCAGCATGCGATCGCTTTTCATTTTAGCGGCGGAGCAGAGGTTGTGCTTACTGTGAACGTAGAGGATAGCAGCGTTCCGCTGCCTTCGGGTGACTTGACCATCCAGGCCTACAACGGCAGCACCGGTGCTTCGACCAATGGAATCGCACCCAAGTTCAAAGTAATCAACACCGGGAATGCACCGGTCCAGCTCAGCGATGTGAAGCTCCGGTATTACTACACGATTGACGGCGAGCAGCAGCAGAGCTTCTGGACCGACTGGGCCAGCATCGGAGGCGCTAACGTAACTGGTACATTTGTGAAGCTGGACACCCCGGCCGCCGGTGCTGATTATGCTCTGGAGATTGGCTTCACCAGCGCTGCGGGAACCTTGAATCCCGGCCAGAGTGCCGAGATCCAGACCCGCTTCGCTAAGGTAAACTGGTCCAACTACAATCAGGCCAATGACTATTCTTTTAACGCCAGCAATACCCAGTTCGCCGATCATGAGCAGGTTACGGGATATGTGAACGGGCAGCTGGTGTGGGGGATGGAGCCTTAAGCGCCCTCAGCCGTAGTTGTTGACCCATTCTCCGCTAGGTAATTATACCGGAGGTGTTCATTTGAGAAGAAGGTATTGGTCAACAATAATACTGCTGGCGTTAAATGTACTTTGTATTTTTGCGGTCGATATTTCCACTATTAAGTATAGAGTTGGAAAAGGGACATCAGGTAACGGGAATCCCGGAATAGTAGTTTTGATTCTTAGCCTGATATTGTTTGCCATTTTCCTGATACATTTGGTTGTGAAATCTATTGAATATTTAAGAAAGCTGCCCCCAACAATTACAACGATGGTTATTCCATCTCTGGCAATCGTCACTTTAGTGCTCATGATATTTGGTGAACTAAACACAATCAGTGCATTAGAACAAAACTTAAACGGCTTCACAAATGAGAAAGATTCCGTAGTCTTTCGTTTCGGCTGGATTAATCAATATACAAATACTCTGTTTTATAATGGATACATTTTGATGTTCGGAATTTCCATAGCGATGCTTCTGTCTTGCCTGATCGTTAGAATGCAATCCAAGCCATTCATCGTCAATGAATAAACTTGTAACCGTTTTCGTGTGACGCAATTACTATAAGAGGAGGTTCAACTATGTTATCTAAAATAAAAAAATGCGGAGTCTACAGCCTAGCACTAGTATTACTAGCTTCCACCTTGCTCGGCAGCACGGGTTCCCGCGCATCTGCGGCAGAGGCGTCAGCCGCGCTGACTTCGGACTTCAGATCGTTGCAGGCTTCGCAGATCGTCAGCGAGATGGGGGCCGGATGGAATCTGGGCAACTCGCTTGAAGCTTCGGTGAACGGGATCCCCAGTGAGACCGCCTGGAATAACCCGACCATTACGCCGCAGTTGATCCAGAAGGTCAAAGCAGCAGGCTTCAAAACCATCCGTATCCCGGTCTCCTACCTGAATTATATCGGGAGCGCTCCCGGCTATACGATCAACTCGGCATGGTTGGACCGTGTGAAGGCAGTCGTGGATTACGCCTACAATGAAGGCTTGTATGTCGTCATTAATATTCACGGGGACGGCTTCAATTCCGTTCAGGGCAGCTGGCTCCTGGTGAACAGCGGCAACCAGACGGCCATTAAGCAGAAGTATCAGAAGGTCTGGCAGCAGATCGCGAATAAGTTCGTCAGTTATGGCGAGCGGCTGATTTTGGAGTCGATGAATGAGGTGTTCGATGGCAGCTACAACAACCCGAATCCGGCGTACTACGCCAACCTCAATGCTTATAATCAGATCTTCGTGGATACGGTCAGACAGACAGGCGGCAACAATAGCGCCAGATGGCTGCTGATTCCGGGCTGGAATACGAATATCGACTATACGGCGGGGAATTACGGCTTCGCACTCCCAACTGACACCTACAGATCCTCTACCATACCCAGCTCGGAAAAAAGAATCATGATCTCCGCCCACTACTATTCCCCTTGGGATTTTGCCGGTGAAGAATCGGGGAATATCACGCAGTGGGGAGCGTCAGCGACGAACCCTGCCAAGAAATCCACCTGGGGACAGGAGGATTACCTGAACTCGCAGCTCCAATCCATGTACAACAAATTCACGACCCAAGGCTACCCGGTGGTGATCGGAGAATTCGGTTCCATTGACAAATCATCCTACGATTCAAGCAATAATATCTACCGCGCCGCCTATGCCAAAGCTGTAACTGCAACCGCCAAGAAGTACAAGGCTGTGCCCGTCTATTGGGACAATGGCTATAACGGCCAGCACGGCTTCGCCCTGTTCAACCGTTACAACAATACCGTCACCCAGCAAGGCATTATCAATGCCATTATGCAGGGGATGCAATAAGCAATTCAGCGTGAAGCAGCGGCTCATATGGTCTGCAAAAAGATGAAGGGAGCTCCTGTGGCGATCACGGGAGCTTTTTTATGCTGAAGAAGAAGATAAGTCTTGATGATTTTACCCTCTCCCGGCGCGTAACTGGCCCGATCTTGTGGTAATAATGTCTGTTATGTTATCTTAGCCTTTAAAGATTGTCACTTACATAGTCATTCAAGAAGAGAGAAGAGAGGAAAGTCATGAACCATCCAACCCAAACGCCGCCAGCCAAAAAAGAATTCAATCCCAAAGACGCTGTTCTGGTCTTTTTCGCCTTCGCTCTCATTAGTGCAGCCGTACTATTCGCCTTGGTCATCTACGATGTCCTGACCCTTCAGGACCTGTTATCCTTTCAAAATCCGCTGCAATTGGCAAGTTACGTTGTCCTTCCAACAATCAGCCTTTTGTTATTCGGAATTTTCCTGACCCTGCTTACGCCTGCCAGCTACATTGACGAGACGAATAAGAGCTATCAGAACTATTCACTCGCGGCAATCCTTGCCTTCACTTTTGCCGGTGCGTTATTTGAGGAGCTGCTGTTCCGGGGGATCATTCAGAATGTCCTCCAGTTGAACTTCCCCAACCCCTGGATCGCTATCGCAATCACCACGGTGCTGTTTGTGGGAATGCATGTCCAGTACTATACTAAGCCGCTGATGCTGCTGAACATCACCATCCCAAGTCTGGTCTTCGGGTGGGTGTATGTGCAGACGCATAATCTGCTGGTCCCGCTGCTTGTGCATTTTGTGATGAATCTGGGGATTACGCTGTTGTTCAAATATAAGGTGATTCAGATGAGAACTCCATTATGTAACGGAAAATGAGGTGAACCTGTGAATCCCCTATCTGTCCGAACAGAGATCGAAGAACTAATCAAGACGCTGAAGCTGGACCGGTGCGGATTATTTGAAGTCGGCAAAGACAAGTGGATACGCATTTTGAGAGAGATTGAAGAACGGTTTCTGGTGAAGACCCATCATACGCAGGGATTACACTGGGGCTGGAACCGGCTGCAGGAACCCCGGCTTAGCGCCAGCTTCACAGCCAAAGATTATTCTAAACTAAGAGACATCATCCAAGATGACTCCATCTGGTTCATTGCCGAGGACCGGTATGATAAGCTATGGCTGTATGAGGGCAAGACGGCGACGATTCTCCAGGTGATCCCTGAATTATGCCACCTCAATGAATACTACCTGATCTCCAAAAAGCTTCAATGGCTCCTTTGCGAAGATCACCATGACATGCTTCACCTGAGCGGCCAGCTGATCATTGAGCGATGGATGAGATAGGAAAGAAGCTGTCCCAAAAGTGACAGCTCCTTTTATACATTTGCTGACGCGCAGGCCTGAGGCCTGAATGTATGTGGAAAACAGCATACAATGGGCTCGCTGAAGGCGCGTGGGGCGAATGTATGTGGAAAACAGCATACAATGGACTCGCTGAAGGCGCGTGGGGCGAATGTATGTGGAAAACAGCATACAATAGGTTCGCTGAAGGCGCGTGGGGGGAATGTATGTGGAAAACAGCATACATTTGCACACACGTAGGCCTGAGGCCCGAATCGGAGCGTCCCCCTCCCCAAGTGCTCACGCCGAATCTACTCCAGCATAAAGAGCTATCCCAAGCAACCGCTTCATGGCTTCTGGGACAGCCCCTTCATGCAGATTACAAATTCCCATCCCGGCAGGCATGGCATTTATCCAAGATTTTTTGATATGATGATTTTCCCCCGTTTGGTTGACTCTTCACTTTTGCGATACGCCTGAAGAAGGCCTTGGGCAGTGAAGGGATAAGCCTCATGGATATGGATTTTCAATTTATTCTCTTGCATCTGGTGGACAATGGATTCAAAATCAGTACGGTTAGCTCTTGCCTGGAAGAAATAGGCGTTAATGCCGCGGACCTTCGGGTATTCATTGAGCGCGAATGCCACCAATGAAATATAGGTCCCGCCATCCTTGATGACCGAGTAGTTCTTCCTTCCGATCTCTCCCGGTAACCCGGTACCGAAACTGGATGGGTCCATAGCAGAATCCAAAACAAAATCAACAGGCTCTGTGATTAGGGTAGTGAAATCGGCTTTTGTATAATCGATCACCTCGTCTGCACCGAGCCCTTTGACAAAATCATGATTATAGTCCCTCGCGGTTGCGATAACATATGCTCCATGCTGCTTGGCCAACTGGACCGCCACATGTCCCACGCCTCCTGCACCTGCCTGAACAAGAATACGTTGACCCGGTTGAAGATGGCCATGCTCAAACAGCGCTTGCCAGGCGGTCAGGGCAACCGCAGGCGCGGCGCCAGCCTCTTCGAAGGAGAGACTCTCAGGAATAACGGCCAGGAGATCCTCCTCCACGGCAACATAGTCCATGTAGGAACCTCGCGGAATCATGCCCATGACACGATCCCCCGGCTTGAAATGCCGGACTTTCCCGCCAACCTCTTTAACAATGCCGGCTACTTCATTACCAAGAACAAGCGGCAATTGAAATTGATTCGAAAATTTATCGGCCACCGGACTCTCAAGAATTGCACCGCTGCGAAATAGAACATCTGCGGGATTGATGGATGAGGCGCGCATTTCGACGAGAACCTGTGTGTCGGTGAGTGCGGGAACGGGTACTTCCAGTTCCTCTAGCACTTCGGGAACTCCAAAGCTTGTCAAAGCAATAGCTTTCATGATGATCCTCCTCATAAATTTAACAATAAGTATTATTCACAGATTGTTTAAGCAACACCTGTTTGATAAGATGATAATATTGCGTGCTTGAGAGTTCAACCGCCAGAGTTAGAGGAACGTTGCATAGGCAACACATTGCGAACATTGATGTTTAACAAGGAGATATAGGGATGGTAAATCAGGAAGATCCGAGGGTGTTGCGCACACGACAGTTAATTCGAACAGCGTTCAGAGATTTGTTGCAGAGAAAAGGCTTTGATGCAATCACCATCAAGGACATCGCTCAGGAGGCAACCATTAACCGCGCCACCTTTTATGCCCATTTTGAAGATAAATATGCTTTGCTGGACGAAGTCACAGAACAGGCTTTTCATGAGAGGATTCCAGAGCAAGTGGTGAATGCACAGGAGTTTACGAACGATATATGTGACCAGCTGATCATAATGACGCACCAATACATCATAGATTTTTACCGGATCTGCAGAATAGATTCCAATCCGATGGCTAAGCTGGTCGATGACAAAATAAAGAAAATGCTGCAGCAAACCATAGAAAGCATTTTTATGAAGGGGGATACCTGCCATGGGGCGGACATTCATCATATCAAAATCATGGCGGCCATGACCGGTTCAGCCATCTATGGCGCTGCACATTATTGGTTAAATGCCGGGGAGAATAATCAGCCCGATGTGCTCGTAGACGTTGCTCGACCCTATGTAATGCACGGTTTGGGGCTGGAAAACCCATGAACGACATTAGACACGCACAAGCTCTAATAACATGGCATCGGGTTACAGTTTCAATCTGTGGGCAGGCAAGGACGTTGCCACCGTTCACATACTATAACGCTATTTTCATATACTTTACTCATACTTGTTCCACAGAATTCCCGCAGGTCGCCTTTGCAAACTTCCGCAGCCACATACGTATAACCACGAAGGCGGGGCTCATGAAGAGTCCCGCTTTTGATCTATACATCTAACTAACTCTTACCTCCGTCAGCGGCGTGTCCAAAAATGGCTTCAGACAAATGGTTGTTCTCTATGAACTGCAAGATAAGCTTCGAACTGGTGGCAAAGGACCGGGGTTCACCGAGGATCGTGGAGGAGATTATGCCGACTATTTTGTCGCTCGAATCTATGACGGCACTGCCGCTATTCCCGGGCCAGGTCTGCACCTTGAATTCCATGGAGTGCGTGTATACATCGGGTGTTGATGCATTTTTCGATTTCCGGATAACGGCCACATCATCGGCGGTGAATGTTCCGTAGAGCGGTGTCCAGGTGTACCTCTTGGTATTTCGAGTGTCTGAATTTCCTATTGGCTTAGTAGGGTGTCCGATGACGGTCACCTTTTCGTTGGCTGTTGGCACAAGATTGAACTCCTTGAAATAGCTGTCTTGATAGGTCTTGGGGATTTTTGTAGCGTCAATTTTCAGCAGGGAGAGGTCTTCCTTGAGATCTGTTGCCACTAGTGAGCCAAGCAGATACCCGTCCGATTTTTGCGCATAAAAAGTAATTTGGAAGCGTAATTTCTTCCCATTATAGCTGGCGGGGGCCACGTGATTATTAGTGACAATGTATCCGCCAGGTAACATGAAGCCTGCACCAATGCCAATCTTTGTCTTGGTCCCTTGACCGGACAGTACATACTTTTCTATCATCACGACACGTGTCAGATTTTTGTAATTACGATACGCTTTTTCTTGCTGCTCCTTGGATAATGCCGGGTTACTGGTGTAAGGCCGGACCTTGATACCGGATTTGGTGACCGTCGTGGATGTAATGGACACTTTGCTGACAGCAGAAGCTGCGGCGATATGGATGCCCAGTGTTAGAACCGCAACAGCCAGTAAGCATGAGAGGAATCTGCTAGCCCATCGAGTCATACTCACTCCCCCTTTAGTTTTATACTATTGAGGAGTGAGACATGTTGTGACGGTCAGTCTGCGGATATGTAGATGGCATACGAAAAAGACGAAACACGATTTTGACTCCAATCGCATTTCGTCTGCTAACAAAAAGGCATAAATTATACTCTTCCAGCTTCTCCAACTGACGCCAGAATGATATTTCACATAGAAACCCTTTCCTGTCACGGAGCTTCTTAAACAGGAGCACAAAGTTAAAAGAAATAAAAAGCATGATATGGGAAGAACAATATGCAACCAGATAAGCACCTAATCACCTGCTTAAGCTACTATTCCGGCATTTTCCAACCCGTTTCCTCATCCCAAACAGCATCCGTATCATCTAGATGCACATGCCAATCCCCACTAGAAATACTTCTTCTAATATCCGTCAAACAGGCCAACCAATAAAACAACGCCTGCAATGTATCTTCAAAATTGTCTGAAAGGGGCAGCTTTGTCGAACCTGCAAAGATCACCGTTGGTTCATCCTGATCATAGTCATAAACATAAAATGTTTCTCCAATATCCTTCATTTCAAAACCCGCATTGTATTTATCAATGATGGCCCTGATCTCCTGCTCCTCACTGCCCGTAAGGTTATGATTTCTCGTACAAGTGTAATAAACAGAAACTCCCATGCTTTATTTCTCCCCTTTTGTGCTGGTTAGTGATAACAATACATACCCACATTTTCACAGTCTAATCCTTGATTTTCATTCTATTATAGCACTTGCTCGTTTGGAGCTAAATGAACAAGTCGTTTGAGCTTTTCAGCAAAGTATTCTCGCCGGGTTCCAGTTATACTAAAAGGATAAGTGTTGAAACGTAAGCGCAGACTGGCATAACCGAAAGGATGATTAAGAAATGGAAACTAGAGCAATCGCAGGTACAAGTAGGGCGGGACGTCCATGACTATGAGATCAAGCAAAATGGTCAAGGTGCCTAATGAACTGGTAAAGTTTCCGAATAAAAAAGGGAGCTTGAAGCTGGATGGGATGTCCGTTATCGAAATCTGCTTTTACACGCAAGGCATAAAAGGAACCTTTTTTTTGCAGGATCATCTTCAGCTAATCGTCAAGTCGGGTATCTATACCGTTCGCTTCGGTGATCAAGAATATATGATGCGAAGCAACGAAATGATGTTTATTCATAAATCGATGGGAGTCGAGTACGAGAAAGCGGGTGAACCCGATTCCGAATACATCCTCGACTATATGATGTTTTTCCTGAACGAGAAGATAGTGGATGAATTTCTCAAATTAGCCGGTTTAAACCCGCTTTATCCCGTGAATGATGTTGTTCCGATAACAGTCTTTCCGATCAATGACCGCATTGGAAGCTATATCGAGTCGTTAAAACCCTATTTCGAGAACCCTGACGACGTCAAAGAAGGACTGGTTCGTGTGAAACTGATGGAATTGCTGTTTCATATAGCAGATTCGAATGATCGTTTGTTGCTTCAAATGATGCAACCCATAAGCAAGGACAGAGGCAGCATCACAAAGATCATGGAGGAGAACTTCATGAATCCCGTTTCCCTTAACGACTTGGCCTATTTGTCCGGCAGAAGCCTGGCGGCGTTCAAAAGGGATTTTCAAGCCATATACAACACCTCCCCGCTCAAATGGGTTCGCAATCGAAGGCTGGATAAAGCCAAGGCACTGTTAGCGGAAACAGCGTTATCTGTTACGGATATCTGTTTTACGACCGGATTCGAAAATATCGCTCACTTTTCCAAAGTATTCAAAGAAAGATTCGGACTTCCACCTTCAGAGTTTAGACGGCAGCTGAGGTTGGAGAAGGATGCCTAAAGGGGCTTGAAAATGAGCTAAATAAACAAATAGAATGAGCTTGTAGGCAAAGAAATGTATTCGTCTCCTTGATATTCTTATCTCATGCGGTAAACGCAGCCGTATTAAAACAAGAATAGGGAGGCAATTTTATGAATAAATCTAAGATCGTATTCATTACAGGTGGAAACAAAGGTATCGGTTTTGAGACAGCGAGACAATTGGGAACTATGGGGTATGAGATTTTAGTAGGAGCAAGAAGTGAAAATAAAGGACATGAGGCCGTAACGTTATTGGAAAAGGAGAAAATTACAGCTAAAACAGTGGTGCTTGATGTCACGTACCCCAGCTCCGTTCTCTCCGCAGCAGAATGGATTGAGCAAGAGTATGGATTGCTTGATATCTTGATTAATAATGCAGGCGTGTTTTTCGAAGAAAATACCACTCCAAGTGAACTGGAATTGTCTGTTCTCAAGAGTACCTATGAGACAAACGTTTTCGGTGTATTTTCTGTCACTAAAGCAATGCTTCCACTGCTCAGAAATTCTTCTGCCGGAAGAATCGTTAATCTTTCCAGCGCATTAGGCTCCTTAACCTTGAATTCAGACTCAACGTCGGAATTTTATAATGCGAATTCGCTCGCCTACAATAGTTCTAAAACGGCTGTAAATGCTTTAACCGTTTCCTTTGCTAAAGAATTAAGCGATTCTCCTATTAAAATCAACTCCGTTTGCCCTGGATTTACAGCTACCGATTTAAATGGTCATAGTGGCTATCGTTCAGTCGAACAAGCAGCTTCCGTTGTAGTGGAGCTTGCCACAATAGCTAGTGATGGTCCAACTGGCGGCTTTTTTGATGAGCAGGGAGTTGTGGCTTGGTAAAAAGGGGCGTTGTTGTAAATCACCTACAATACGGTGAACCTTGACGCAGGGGTAAGCTTTTTGGCTTACCGGATAGGTACTGCTAAAACAACATGCAACAGTTTATTTACTTTAACGTGCTTCGTGATGCATCCGCTATCCTCTAATAAATCAATGAGCTTGGGGAGCAGAACAGAATCCTCATCACCTTCATGCGCTGTGCTGCCTTCCCCGGCAATCATCAAATCGGCGATGCAGATCCGTCCGTGAGGTTTTAATACCCTGCGCATCTCCTGAACAGCAAACAGCGTTTGGTCACTTGTCAGATGATGCAGGGCAAAGCTTGAAACAATAAAATCAAATTTCCCGTCAAGGTACGGAAGTGCCAGGAAATTGCCAAGCTTGGTCTCCATCTCGGGAAATTTGCGCTGACACTCCTTTAACATTTCGTTGGACTGATCCACCCCAGCCATCACCGCGCCTTCATGGATCAGTCGACCAGCCAAATTCCCTGTCCCCGTTCCAATATCCAATCCACGTTCTCCACGCATTGCTGAGACCCATTTCACTACGAGCCGCAGCGCCTCATCATAGTCCCCATATTTCCGTGTGTCCTCTTGAACCAACTGATCGTGAACGCCGGCCAAGCGGTCATACCCCCATTTATCCTTCCATGTCCGTTGTTCCCTCAGTCTTCTCGAACCTTCTGCCAGAATGTAAATGTCGTCAAGCGGAAGGGTATGATCTTTCTTAAGGGTTTCAATCATCTGGTCTGTTGTCTCGATAATCTGCTGCATTTCCACCCACTTGGTGAACATGACGGACCGCTGGAGCTCCAACAAATATCGTAATTGACTGTTTCCTTGGGCTTCGATATCTAGCAGTGCAGTCCGAATCTCACTAACCGGCATTCCCGATTCCCTGAGTGCGATGATTGTCTGCAAGCGCCAAATATCTTCTTCGTCAAACCTCCGATACTGATTGTCAGCTTGTTTGGAAGGAGCAATGAGACCTTTGGCTTCGTAAAACCGAATCGCGCGCTGCGATATTTTCAGCATATCAGCGACTTCTTTTATTTTCATGAGCTAGACTCCTTTATCATCTTGACCTTCACTTAACGTCAAGGTTTAGTATAAACCCTAGAAAAGGAGGCTGTCACGATGAAGACGTTAATCAAAGGCGCGACCATCTTAACCATGGGAAACGAGGAACCCTATATCGGGGATATTCTTATCGATGGGGACCGCATAGCGGACATTCAGTCCATTATATCTACTGGGGCAGATGTGATCATTCATGGCGGGGGTATGGCAGCAATGCCAGGGCTGATCAACGCTCACCAACACACCCCTATGAGCTTATTGAGGGGATTTTCCGACGATTTGAAGCTTATGGATTGGTTGAACCAGAAAATGCTCCCTGCTGAAGCACGCATGACTCCAGAGGATATTTACTGGGGAGCAAAGCTCGCGATGGCGGAAATGATTAAATCGGGTACGACAACCTTCGCCGACATGTACATTCACATGAATGAAATCGCGGCAGCGGTAGAAGAGGCTGGTATGCGGGCTTCTTTAACACGGGGGCTCACCTTCCTCGAAAATGACGGAGGGCGGCGAATGTCCGAGGCGCTTGATCTCGTTCGTCGCTGGAGCGGTGCAGCGGAAGGCAGAATCACGACCATGCTAGGTCCGCATTCCCCTTACACTGTTCCTCCGCAGCCCTTTAGAGAGCTTATCGAATTAGCGGAGCAGGAGGACATACCGTTACATACTCATTTAGCCGAAACGAAAGAGGAGGTCATTCAGATTCGGGAAAAGTATAATCAGACCCCAACCGAATATTTGTATCACCTCGGTCTGTTTGAACAGGCGCATGTGCTCCTCGCACATAGCGTGCATCTAAATCGCCGTGATATCGGTTATCTGAAGAGTATGCGGGGCGGAGTGTCCCATAATCCAGTAAGCAATCTCAAGCTTGGCTGCGGCATAGCGCCGATCAAGGATATGGCTGACCAAGGGATTACGATAGGCTTAGGCACGGATGGGGCGGGCAGCGCCACCACGTTAGACATGTTCGAGGAGATCCGGGCAGCAACATGGCTGCAAAAGTTGGATTACGGGGACCCCACGAAGCTTCCCGCAATGGATGCTCTTCGCATGGCGACGGCTGGAAGTGCGCAGTTGCTCCGCATCGCCCATGAGGTGGGCACGCTCGAAATCGGGAAGAAGGCAGATATCATCTTGATTGATATGAGAAAACCCCACTTGCAGCCGATACACAACCTCTATTCACTGCTCGCATACTGCGCTAACGGTGCTGACGTGGACACCACCATCGTTAACGGAAAAGTGTTAATGCAAGGCCGTCAACTGCTCACGATTGATGAAGACGAGTTATTGGAGCAAGTATCGCTGCGCTCTAAGCGTATCGTTAAAGACATCTAATTCCTGAATATTTAAAACGCGGGCAGATCATGTCCGCGTTTTTCATTGATTAATTTTGCGTTAAACTGCCCGTTAGCTTAATGAAGCGCCGCACTAGCTATATATTTAATTTCCTTTAAACATCGGCATATGGTCTTGTTTTTGTTGAGGTTGTGATTCTATGCGAATACTGCATAAAAAACAATATATACCCGCTTTATCAAGTAAACTTGGTATAGAGGATCGCTATTGTCCACAAGTATTCGCATCACATTCAAAGGAGGCCTGAAAATCATTATTTTAGAGGATTTATATTATGGGAGTTTGCGCCCCAATGAGCGGATGAACCCAAACGATCCTGAGTCGCGAAGGATCAATCAGCGGATTATTGATTCATTAGAGATGCTTAAAGAGAGACTACCCGAAGCAGATTTTGATCAGGTAGAGGAACTGCTGGAGCTACATAGTGAATCCTGCTCGCTGCATTCGGCATTATCTTTTATCCAAGGCTACAAAATAGGTGCGTTAATAATGATTGAGGTTTTTGGCGAGAGGGAGTCTAATCACTAAGGCATAAATAAGCAGTGAAGGAACCGGGGCATAGGCAGCTTCGGTAGTTAGAGAAATAGTTTGAACATTCTATAATACAATCTTTCACGAACTAACGCTCGGCATATGGTTTATTATGGTATTACGTGTTATAATTACTGGACAATTATAGACAATCGAAGACAATCTTGAACAAGTGTAGACAATTTCTTGTTTTGATAGATTTCAAATCTATCATTTTAAGACAGTTAGAACAGACAGACTCTGCATTCGATATCTTCTAATATGTATATATTAGGAGGTGGGGAATGTGGATAAAGAAGAAAAGGATAAGGAGGAAAAAGACATGGGTGCAATTACTGGAGATCAGTCAAAAGTGAATAAAACATCTGAAGGTATTAGTAAGTCTTTCCTTAAAACCGCTAAACGATTGCCTAGAAAAGATGGAAAGATAGTATTGGATCGAAATAATCCTGAGCATGTATCATGGGCAGAGGGGTACAAGAAGAAATAATGCTTATTCTACCTAAAGACATATACGAAATTTACCGCGAATACGAACAAGATCCAACCGATGGAAAGTTTAGGCCGAATCTTGTCGTATTCGTTGATGAAGATGATGTATACTGTTTGCCTATTACAGGTTCATCTCCGAATGATCCACCAAGACATAAGGGGGATTACTGGAAGGTGGGAATTGAAGAGTGGAGAGAGATCCCTCTAAAGAAGAAATCCTGGATAGTTATCAATCAAGCTAAAATTGTTGATAGAGAAGACATAGAAAATGCTAAATACATAGGTCCATTACAGGAAGACGATTGGATTAAAGTTATTGAGAAAACAGAAGAGTATGAGAAGTGTTTGGAACAAATCAAAAATACTCGCAGTGTTCGCTCTAAAAATAATCGCACTACGAATACTTAATGGGGCTGTCCCAAAAGCCATGAAATGGCTGCTTGGGACAGCTTTTTATTTTGGAGTAGGATCAACGTGAGCACTTGGGTGGACGCTTCGCGAACGGACCGTTGTTTCAATCGCTGTGGTCTCCAGATTTTTTTCATTCCCCTTAGCGGTGAAAATCCGGAGACCAAGGCGACCGCTGCCGCTTTTGCGCGGGTCGTTCCGTCCTCTCCGCTGTTTAAGCGGGAAAAGTTTCTTCAAATCTTTCTAAAATCACAAAAAGAAACCTCTCTTTTGTTAAAATGGAGTTACCACACAACCATTTCAAAGGAGAGGTTTCTTTTGTACATTCAATATACCATGGACCAGCTTTGCTTGCCAATGGATCTGGAAGAAGATATCCCGGAAAATCACCTCGTTCGCGTCGTGAATGCCGCCGTCAATCGGCTGGACAACGCCATTTTTGACGCGGCCTATCCCGGCGGCGGCCGTGACAGCTACCATCCTAAAATGCTCACCAAAGTCATCATCTACGCTTACACTCAGCGAATCTATTCGTCTCGCCAAATCGCCAAAGCGGTCCGGGAGAACATTCCCTTCATGTGGCTGGCCGGACGGCAGCGACCCGACTTCCGCACGCTGAATCGCTTCCGTTCCCAGCGGATGAGAAAGGTCCTCGAAACGGTATTTACCGCCGTGCTTCAGTTTCTGGCTGACGAAAAATACGTGTCTCTGGAGCATTATTTTGTGGACGGAACTAAGATCGAAGCGAATGCCAATCGCTACACCTTTGTCTGGAGCAAAGCGGTCAGCAAACACAAAGCGAAACTGCAAGATAAGGTACAGGCCCTATTCGCTGACATTGAAGCAGCGGAAGAGCAGGAAGAACAAGAGAATCAGGGCAAAGATCTGGCTGAACTCAGCACGGGTTCGCAAATGGACAGTGAGAAACTCGAACAAGCCGTGCAAAAGCTTGAAGCTCAGCTTGCCGAAAAACCGAAAGACAAGCCCCTAAAAAAGACGGTTGGGAAGTTGCGTAAGGATTTGCTCCCTCGACTGCAGAAGTACGAACAATATCAAAAGCTGCTTGGGGACCGGAACAGTTTCAGCAAGACCGATCCCGAGGCAACGTTTATGCGGATGAAAGAAGATCACATGCGAAATGGCCAACTGAAGCCAGGTTACAATCTACAGATCGGGACCGAAAACCAATTTATTTTAACCTACAGTCTACATCAAAGACCGGGTGACACCCGCTGTTTAGAACCACATCTGGCAAAAACAAAGCAATTCCTCGGAAAACTTCCAAAGACGGTCATTGCAGATGCCGGCTATGGAAGTGAAGAAAACTACGCCTATCTGGAAAAGAGCGAGATACAGGCCGTCGTGAAATACAGCACCTACCACAAAGAAAAGAGTAAAGCCTGGAAAGCCGACGTCGGAAAAATCGAGAACTGGACCTACGACGGATCCGAGGATCGCTGGACGTGTTTAGCTGGACACCCGCTGTATTTCCAACGAGAGAGCAAGGAAACCACAGAGAGTGGATACGAAATTAAGAAGCGTCATTACCAAAGTCAAAGCTGCGGAGGTTGTCCGCTAAAAGAAAACTGCACGAAGGGAAGCGGAAACCGGGAAATCGCAGTCAGTTTGGAGCGGCTTAGATACCAGAAACAGGCGAAAGAAATCCTCCGAAGCGAGGAAGGCTATCTATTGGCCGTACGTCGAATGACGGAGCCGGAAAGTGTATTTGGACAATTAAAAAATAACCGGGGCTTCCGGCGCTTTCTGCTTCGCGGCATGGAAAAAGTGACGCTAGAGGTCGGTTGGCTTTCGCTTGCTCACAACCTGCTGAAGCAAGCAGCGAATGACCAGAAACGCAAGGGAGCGATCCTCCAATAACGGAGAATCGCTCCCTTTCTTACAAATTAATCCTTTAAGAAGGCATGGAATTTTTCCCCACCAGTAGAGTATCTACTTTTGGGACAGCCCCTTTTTTAGAAAAATAAAAATCGATCAAGGCTCTAACCAAGTGATTTATGAGGAGAGTACACCATGAAACTAGGAGCAACCTTATACATTAAGAATACCACTGAAGCTGTAGCATTTTATTCAGAAGCCTTTGGACTTACCCTGGGCTATCATGAGAGATTCCCGGATGGCACATTTATGCACGCATCATTACTTAGAGATGGACAAGAAGTATTTGCTGTCAGCGAATCACACAATGATAACTTGGTTAGAATTATGCTCTCATCATCACTAGAGGGATCACGTCCAACTATGAGTTATGGGATTAACTTTGAGCGTGAAGAAGAAGTGAACAAGGCATACGAAATGCTAGCGAAGGGCGGCACGGTGTTATTTCCGTTAGGCGCCCTTCCCTGGAGCTCCTGCTGTGCTGAAGTCGTCGATAAGTACGGTGTTTACTGGTATATCACGGTAGATCCTTCTTCTCAATGAAGCTCACCGTATTGCCGTCGGGGTCAAGGAACCAGAAGGAGTAGGCGCCCCACGGTCTGCGCTCAGGTGGAGAGGTAATCCCGATGCTTGGGGATGGCTTGCTTCAGACGGTCATATTCAGCCAAGACATCATGAACATAGAACATTAGTGACATATTCTTGTCATTGACCACGTTCACTTGGCCTGGATTGTAGACCGCGAGCTGGGCGCTGTCGAATCCATAATGCTGCCCTTCAACAACCGGAGACTCCTTGAGCACGATTTCATAAAAAGCAGCCAGGCGCGGCGCATTGTCAGTCAGAATACAAACTCCGCAAAGCTTCATGTGTATACCTTCTTCCTTTTTTTGGGCGGCTTAGATTATGCTCATTATCCCAAATCTTGTTTAGGATCACAAGTTATTCATGTATTGCTCTTGCCATTGACATAATTACACAGCGAATAACCGAGGCATCAACTGCTTCGGTTATTCATCACTTAGTATAAGTATTACTCCTATTTATTTTAATTTTCTGAATAGCGTGCCTGAAGCTTTTGCTTATGCGATATCAAGATATCTTCAAGCGATATATCATATTTATTGGCGATGACAATGAGATTTCCTAGAACATCTCCAAGTTCTTCGGTTAATTCAGCTTTATTCTCTTGAAATGTGCCTGCAACCTCGTCTGGACGATCCCTGCCAATCTCTAAAGCACGAATTGCGCGGGCGACTTCCCCAGTTTCTTCAGCAAGAAATCCAATACGAACAAATATATCTAAGTCCGACCAGTTACGATTCTTGTAATATTCCCTAACCCATTGTTGAAATTCAGTGATATCCATGTTTCCCTCCGGTATAAGAAGATTGATAGACTCAAAAACTCGAATATAATAATACCATAACTACGCTCATTGTAATTTGCTTTCGGTGTTAGCTGTTACCATTCAACTACTTCGTCCGCCCAATGAAAAACGAATATTTATCCGCCGTCCCCAGCTCTGTAGTCTCTGTATGATCCACAAGCTGTAATGCTTTCAATAGAGACCCGACCTGTTCGTGCATCAGGTTCACATCGAATTTATCCATTTCTCTATTTGTGCTATCTACCAGGAGATAATCTGGCATGGGGATCAGTCCAATCATTGGAATCCCGGCATTGAACAGGGGCTGACTCTCACCGAATTGAAACTTATTATGTCCGCGCAGGATAACGGTCCGGGTGTTATTTCTATCTTCAACAGCTTTCATCCAAATAGCTTCCATTCTTTCATTCCCTGCATAGGTGAATTCTGTGCTTATTTTGCCAGTCGGTGCATATTGTCCGGAAGCATCGTCCTTCCATTCTAAGCTCCCTAGATGCTCTACAGTGAGTCCTGCCACGGCTTTCAGATGTCCATCTTTACCATCCCACAGCTCAGGATGAGCCTGC
This sequence comes from Paenibacillus sp. FSL M7-0896, assembly GCF_037975415.1. Classification (NCBI taxonomy): domain Bacteria; kingdom Bacillati; phylum Bacillota; class Bacilli; order Caryophanales; family Paenibacillaceae; genus Paenibacillus; species Paenibacillus sp. FSL M7-0896. The sequence goes on along the minus strand of NZ_CP150250.1, from coordinate 4,198,479 downwards.
ATCCAGGTTGAGGTTGCCTGCGAGGTACCTTTGAATTCGGGCAATCTGAAATGTCCTGTTACGAAGGTGAAGATCATAGTACGTTCTGGCTGCTCCTGCTGCTGCAGGTAACGAATCATGGAGAGCATGCCAATCGCACCGTCTTCTTCTACCACATTCACACCATCGGTATGCGTATTTACAATGACCGATTCCTTTTTGTTCTTTCCTTCAATTTTCACATAAAAAGATTCGGTCGGCGCATGTTCCTGTTTTTCTGCCTCCAAAATCACTGTGCCCGCCTTATGTTCCTTAGCTGCGTTGATTACCTTCTGCCCAGCTGTTTTATTGACCCAAACTGCCGGGATTCCGAAATAATGCTCGGTGAAGGGGAGGTATTGCTTCTCAGCCTTTTCATCTGAAACACCATCCCAGACGATAATGACTGCTTTGACGCCCTGTTCCTTGGCTTCGTCCAATTTAGCATGCTTCAAAGCTGTGGTAAGGACCAGATCGCCCTCATCTGAAGGAATACCGCCTGGTGCCCGAAATTTTTCGCGTATATTCATCACCAGTGCCATGGGGAAATTCTTAAAGTTCTTGATTTCTACGACGGCTATTTTGCCCTTGGCTTCCTCATACTCACCAGGTTTGGTGTAGACAAACTCTCCGGTAACTCCATTTGTATCGGTCTCGCCTGAGTAAGGAAACGCAGAGGATACATGAATTTCCTGGTTGTCAACGATCACAGAGCTTTTCTTCTCTTCCCAGCGATCAAAAGTATACTTATCACGGTACACAGTAAGGCCCATATCCGTCACCTGCTGCTGTAACCATGCAATGAACTGATTGTGACCTTCAGATCCCGTTGTACGGCTGCCAAAGGAATTCATTTTTTCAATATTGTCCAACATGGTGGTTGAAGAATCAAGCTGGTCATTGTTGATTTCAGCAGTTAATTCAGCAGGCAGAGTAACAGACCTCGTAATAGGCTGAACATATATGTTAACGATCCAAACCACACTAGCAACTAAAGCGAGAATAACGTACAGCACTCTCCGAACCATTAGAAAAACCTTCCCGCTCTTACGCACATCACCAGCAAAAAACACATTCCATACCCCTGCTACTATCAGCTGTAGAATAGCAAGTGCGAATATCCAAAACTCATTAGTGGCCAAGAATAAAATCTCGGTTACCAGGGCAACAGCATAGAGCCAAAACAGTTTACCTCTTTTTTTGGAGTGAAAAGTATAAATACCTAATTGTGCCAAAAGTACGATTATTGCTAGTACAGCGAACGACATTTCTTTCCCGATCAATACAGAAGTACCAAGCGCTAGAATCAGGAATAGAATCCCCGACAATTCTCGATTTAATTGACTTCTCATAGTTTACCTCTCTCGTTATAAGCATATTTGCCCGTTTTTTAAGTGTACCATTAACTATATTTCACTATAAGGGTTGAAGTATACTTCAAGGTCAAGGCAAGCTTTTGGATTTACCCTCGTTGCAGGGAACGGCTGCATCAATACGTCTTACTAGTTAAGTACATCTTGAACCAGACGACAGATCTTGAAGGAGCTTAATCATGAAGAAGACAACGCGGAGAAAAGAAATGCTGCTGAAAGGCATTGCCATGCTGCTAATCCTAATCCTTGCTGCGGCTGCATGCCGGCATGAGATTGGAACGCTTTTGACCTCAGGAAAGGTTGACAGTGAGTCCACTATGGTACAGAGCATCATGGACAAAACAGCGACTCCAGGTATAGCGATCCTGTCCGCCAGAGACGGTAAGACCGAATTCCAAACCTACGGCTACGCTGATAAGGCGCATGATAAGGAGGTCACAGCGGAGTCGCTTTTTGAGCTAGGCTCAACGACTAAGGCGTTTACGGCGCTTGCTGTGATTATGCTACAGAATCAGGGGGCTTTGGCTTATACCGATGACGTCTCGCAATATCTGCCAGAGTTCGCTCCGACCTATAAGGGGGAGAAGGGTAAGATCACCATTAACCAGCTACTCTCACATACCAGCGGAATACCGTCATGGAGCATCCGCCTGATCCCTGAAGGTTCAGGTAAGGAGCAGCTTGCAGCGACCATACATAAGATGTCCAGCCTTGCGCTGGATACTAATCCAGGCAGTGCCTATCAGTATGCAACGGTGAATTACGATATTCTGGCAGCGGTCATTGAACGGGTTACAGAGATGAGCTATCAGGAATATGTGACGCAGCAGATCCTTAAGCCGCTGGGGATGAACGACAGCTATTTCTCGACAGGACAGGAATGGAAGCCGGAGAAGCTTGCACAGGGTTATCGGGTGTTTTTTGGCAAAAGTATGGCCTACGATGCTCCCAGATATTACGGAAATATAGCCGCAGGGTATCTGGTGACCCATCTGAAGGATTTGCAGCACTGGGTCAACGCTCAGATGGGAAGCGGTGCGATCCCGGATGATCTGCAGAAGGCAATCCAGCAATCGCATGAGCTTGACCTTCGTACAGCGGGACAAGAAAGTGAGAATCTAATCTATGCCTTCGGCTGGAGCCAAGACCCGGAAGCACGGGTGATCCGTCATAGTGGAAGCAACCCGAATTATTCTTCCCAGGCGATCATCGATCCAGAACGTAAGGAGGGGGTGTTCGTACTGGCTAATCTGAACTCTACCGCACCTACGCTGATTGCCCAGAATATCTATGACCAGATGCAAGGGCAGCCGATGAAGGCCTTCAAGTATGACGACACTTATATCCTAATGGATGGGATAGCTTCGTTGTTAGTTGTGTTCACTGCGATTGGTATTGTGTTTAAGCTCATTCGGCTGGCGGTAGGGAGAAGCGGATACGCCACGGACGAGAAGGAGGTTCGCCGTCAAAAGATTAAGGCGCGTGTCACCCTGCTTATCAGAGCACTGTTGTTACTATTGGTGCTAGGCTGGCCTTTATTGGTTAACTACAATTACACTATGATTAGTGTATGGATGTCCTATTCCGTATTGCTGTGGATGGGGCTGGCTTCGATTAGCTGCGTGTTGTCTATGATTCTGGCAGGCAGACATTGGCGTTGACTATAAAGAAGGAGATGATCCTTATTAATCGCTGTAAAAAAATAATATTGAGTATGCTTTTAGGTTCATTACTTGTAGCATTTACCGGCTGTGATGGTAGTCCTAAGAGTACCGTTACCATTCTTGGCGGCAAAGAGAATATTAAATATGCGACTCTAAATAGTGATCAAAAGGCTGCTTTATCCGATCAGACAGCTTCACCGTTTTCCTTTGCGTTCGAGGAAGAGAAACCTTCAGACATTCAATATTTGAAAAATGGCGAAGAGATTTCAATTGATTTTGGATCGAATCCGCCAGATACACTTTCCATAAGCGATGGATTACTTGATGCTAATGGAGATTATTTATATACATCCAAAGAAATCACCGATGTTCCCTATGTTACAAAGAAAGGTGTGTATAGCTTCAAATTAGACACGCACATCGCTTCTTACTTAAGCTCTCACTATGAAAAAGATAAAAAGGAATTTAGAGGTTTTATCATAAATGCAATCTGGGAGAAGCAGGAGAAGAAATATGCTTTTGCGATCCAATCAAACGCTCTCTGAAAGGGGCACATTCTATGATCTACATAACAGGCGACATTCACGGTTCCATCAGTGTGGCCAGCCGTTTTAATTCAAGGAATTTCCCTGAAGGCAGGACGCTGACGAAGCAGGATTATGTCATAATCGTAGGGGATTTCGGCTTGTTGTGGGCAGATGATGCGGAGGATCGCTTTTGGCTAAAATGGCTGACTGAGAAACCATGGACCACCCTGTTCATTGATGGGAATCATGAGAACTTTGATCTGCTTGAATCCTATCCCGTATCCGAATGGAACGGCGGTCGGGTGCATCACATTACTCCTAGTATCATTCATTTAATGCGCGGCCAAGTCTTTGAGATTGAAGGCAAGAGCTTTTTCACCTTTGGCGGGGCGGCTTCACATGACAAGGAGTACAGGAAGGCTGGTGTATCCTGGTGGGAACGCGAAATGCCAAGCCTGGAAGAATACCAGGAAGGCATCCGCAATCTGGAAAAGAACCAGTGGAGAGTGGACTATGTGTTGACGCACACTTGCTCCTATGATGCGCTTCAGTGGATCAAAGGGCGCTATCATACGAATGTGGAAGCAGATCCAATACATACGTATTTCAACGAAATTAAGTTCAAACTGCATTATGGGAAATGGTACTTTGGGCATTTTCATCATTATGCAGAGCTGCCGGATGAACAGGTGTTGTTGTATGAGGACAGGGTAAGATTAGATGAGCAGAGGAAAGGTGAGCTGAGATGAGCAAAGAGGTTAAGTTGGATTTGAGCCGTATCGTGTTTATTGGACGTACATTTGAAGAATATATGTCCATGTTTAACTTAACACAGGCGGAATTGAAGGGACGGTCCATTCTGGATTGCCCCGCTGGAGCATGTTCGTTCACGGCGCACGCGAATAAACAGGGTGCCGATGTAACGGCAACGGATATCGCTTATTTTCATGATTATGAGGATCTTCACACAAAAGGCCTGAAAGACTTGGAACACGCCATGACCAAAATGGAAAGTGCCCAAACCAACTACGTATGGGATTATTTCCAATCCGTTGACGAACTGAAACAACATCGATCCCGCGCCTTAACTGATTGTGCAGAGGATATGAAAAAACATCCCGAGCGTTACATTGCATCCGCATTGCCCTCGCTCCCATTCAAGAATAAGCAATTTGATATGACACTGTCTGCACACTTTTTGTTTATGTATTCAGATCGTCTGGATTTTGATTTCCATAGGAAGGCGATTCAAGAGTTACTTCGGGTAACCAAACAGGAAATTCGGATTTTTCCTTTAGTCAGCCTTTCAGGAGAGAGATATCGTCAATTGGATGAGCTGCTCACCTTCTTACATCAACAGGGTTGTTCAACTGAAGAAATAACGGCCCGGTACGAGTTTCAAAAGGGAGCAAACAGCATGTTGAAGATCACTCTTTAGATAGCTTCGCCATACTTCCGCCATGTTCTGGTTCCATCTACTCTGACATAATACGGTAATAGAACAGAGGATGGTTTTACACCAGCTCTTAAGGAGGAATTGGCATGTTTCATAAAACAGTGACGCTGCAGCCTTTTGCAGATATTTCGATGTATACTAAAGGGTTCAAGATCGTCTCGGCTCAATTAGGTGGAGATGGCTGCGTATATGTCCTGCTGATTAACCAGATCCCGGAACGGAAACGAGGAATGTTCGTCCAACCGGCTCTGCAGCAACCGCATACCTACAAGGTTCTGATGGTAGAAAGTAAAGATTATATCGATGAAATTACATTTCCGGATCAGCAGTTCAATTATCATTATGTTCAGCCCCTTCGCAGACATCTCCTGCTGGTTGGAGCGCGCTGCTCGTATTATGGTGCAGGCAGATATGATCTGAACGCCAAAGTGTGTGATTATACAGGACGTACCGTTCGTGAGTTCCTGCTTGGAGACGGGATTCAGAATGTTCAAGTGACGGAGAAAGGCACCATCTGGACCAGTTATTTTGACGAAGGCGTGTTCGGGAACAACGGGTGGGATCAGCCTGTCGGTGAACACGGCCTGGTGGCCTGGGATGAGCATGGCAACAAAGTATACGAAGATCATGTATCGGATATTGCCGATTGTTACGCTTTGAATGTTGTCCGTGAAGAGGAGGTCTGGTTTTACTATTATACGGACTTTTTGCTCGGCTGTATCTCAGGCGGACCCACTCAGCCCAAGGTCACATTTATCAATCCTGAGCTTTCCGGTTCGGCCGGGTTCTGCACAGATGGTTATCACTTCTTGTTCGATGGCGGTTACGGCAAACACGGAGACTATTATATCAAAAAACATGAAAAAGCAAGCATGACCAAAGGGCATAAGATACAGTTTCTGAATGAAAAATCCGAGCCGCTTGTGCCAGTCACGCAAGATTTTCGGGAAGATCTTGTGCTGTTCTGTGCAGATGATATGTTGTATCAGGTATCGGTTAAAGAATTGCTGTGATGCTGCGGGTACCTTATGATTGTAATACAATAAGGAATTGAGGCTATGGTTTCGTTTCCAATCAAAACTTTTGTAGTTTAATAGGAGTGAATTCAGTGAAATTAGAAGATTACGCATGGAATAAACATGAGCAAAAATTAAAAGAAGAACAAACAGAATTCAAGCATAGTAAACCTAAAATAAAAATTATAGATAACACCGAATTGCGCAATAAAATTGAAGAGGCTCTTGAAAAAATTCCGCAGAAGTTAGTTGCTCAATGGACTTTAAAAGTAGCAACTCCGTACTTGGATTACTTAGATGACCATTTAAAAAATGACTCACGAATACATTTAGGGATAGAAACTTTACAAAAACGAATAGACGGAAGCATTAGAGCCTCCGATTTACGGAAAGTTGGATTTGTAGTCAATGAATTGGCGAAAGAATCCAAATCAGACGTTAGCAAGTATTCTGCACGTTCATTTGCCCAAGCCATTGCAACAGGACATATGAGAGGACATGCTTTAGTTAGCAGTGATTACGCAATAAAGGCAACAAATGTATTAACTGATAACTCCACAGATTCTTCAACAAAGGAGAGGGAAAGACAATTGAATTTAATACATGAAGTAATTCTAACGCCTCCAGATCTTAAAGCTTGAAGCATTACACCGAAGAAGGTATGCTGCCGATAGGCCTCGGATGAAACTTTCTTAGCATGTGACACGTACACCATAGGGGGATTGCATTATGCGGAAATTGAGGGCTTCAACTTCTATTGAGTATAAGATCACTTTCGAGGACTATGTAAAATAATACGTATGTAGAATGAGGTGAACGATATGATGATACTGCCTGTTATAATTTTTATCTTAGTATTTGTACCTTCCATTGTATTCATCGTGAGTATGCCTTATTTAACAAAAGAGACGATTAGTTTCGGAGTCACCGTCAACGCTGTCCAATTCCACAGTGAGCCGCTGCGTCAGATGCGGAAGTCGTATGCTAGGATTAGTGCAATTTTACATACCATCCTGTTCATAGTTGGCATCCTATGCCTAATCTACAGCGATGAACATTCGAGGCAAATCAGTTGGGTCATTATCTCCTATGCACTAGCCATCCTCGTAATCTCCCTGGTTATTAACTTTAGGTATCATTTGAAAATGAAAAGCGTACTGCCTATGCTGCCTGCTGCTCCCGAATCATCGGTCATGGAACCAGGATTGCGGAACGGAAATGTTGGCCTGCCCAGTCATTGGTTCCTCATTCATGCTGTTATTGTTGTGGTTAGTATTGTAACAGTGCTGCGCAACTATGATCTGATTCCTGACCAGCTTCCGGTCCATTTCAACGGCAGTTGGACCGTAGATCGCTATATAGATAAATCTTATAGTATCGTGTTTATGCCTACGATCATGCAGGTGTTAGGAATCCTTCTGTTCATATATGAATATTGGAGAATGCGCAGAGGGAAGCAGCAGGTTAGGGAAGACTTAACTTACCGCCGTGCCTGGTCGAATTTTATGATTACAGCAAGCTTCTTGTTCGTTATCCTGTTATCCGTAGTGCAGCTAAATATGACGTCTCTGCTTAATATTAATTTTGTTATCCCCGTTGTCCTAAGCATAATTTCCTTTATCATCCTATACGCCTGCGCCTTAACGTACTGGGCTGGTCAGCGCGAAAGCCGCTAGATATGAGCAGATGGTTGAGCGCTGGATCAGCCACACCTCAAATTCTGAGTACCGCTGATCCAACACGCTCCAACGTAACGAAGCTGCTTCTACCTACAGCCCAATGTTATTTCCTCAAGCTTAATCCTCAATTTGCCTACCGCTTCTTCACCGGCACCCATACTTCAACTTCGGCATCCATTGAGTTGCCATTGGTTAGTACCTCCGCGATCGGGTGTCCGGTATACACATACTCATAATTATCGTTCAGGATGGAACCGAATGCCTCATCCTCCAGCCGGTCAAACGCAAGGCGCGACAACCCGCCCTGACCTGACAACACCAAATACTCTCCTCCTGGAAAAAGCACTTCAACCGCTGCATCCGGCTGGGGCCTGGGCGACTGAACTCCTGCAACATACAGGATCTTTCCATCTTCCTGGGCAATGGCGGCGAAGCCGTAGGGACTCTCAGATAAGGGACGCAGGGAGGCCATGGAGCCGTTCTCCAGCGTGCTTTTGAAAAAAGCCGTTTTGAGCGGAGAATACGCTGGATCGTGCACTGCTCCATCTTCACTTAGGGTGGCCTTGAACCCAATGATGCGGAATGCTTCCTTCGTTTCAATTCTGGTCGAAATCATGACAATGTACCTCCTGGATAGTGGGATTGGTGTATTCCAAGCAAGCATAATCTACCAACTGTGACACCTGTATGGCATACTTGATTAGAGGTGGTCATCATGAAAATGGATCGCTTGATTGCGCTAATTATGATCCTGCTGGAGCATGAGCAGATTAGTGCGCGCGAGTTAGCAGAGCGTCTCGAAGTCAGCAGACGAACGATTTACCGGGATATTGAAACGCTGAATAGAGCCGGCCTGCCCATCTATACGCTTATGGGAGCGTGGGGCGGTGTCGGCTTGATGAAATCCTACAAAGTGGGCAAAACCCTGTTCACCCCGCAAGAAATTCAGAACCTGCAGAATGGATTGCACAGCTACAAGCAGCTTTTTGGAAGAAGGGAAATGGTGTATGTAGCGGAGAAGTTGAACGCTCTCTACCCGGACAATGCAGAGGGCCAGCCGAATGCGCCGTTCGTCATGGATCTGTCCTTGAATCAAGGAAACGAGTCGCTGCGCAGCCTGTTCGGGATGATCGAGACGGCGATGAATGAGCACGCTGTGCTGGCTTTTGCGTATACGGATGCGCGGGGGCAGAGCAGTGAACGGCGGGTGGAGCCGTATCAGGTGGTTTTCAAGGAGAGGAGCTGGTACTTGCAAGCCTATTGTCTCGATAAGCAGGACTACCGTATCTTCAAGCTGGCCAGAATGAGCGGTCTCCAAGTGACGAAGGAGCAGTTCGTTCCGAGAGCATTCACCCCTCTCCCCATGGACGGAGGAGATTGGCTGAACCAGGGATGGGTGGAGGTTACGGTCCGGCTGGACCGCTCTGTCATGGATCGGGTGATCGAACGGTTCGGCGCCGACCATATCCTGCGGGTGGATGAACACCACTGCTGGGCCAAGTATCCTATTATTGCGAATGACTATGGCTACGACCGGCTGCTTGCCTTTGGAGATAAATGTGAAGTGCTGGGGCCGCCAGAGATACGAAATGGGTTCAAGGCATATGTGCGGGGGATTATGAGGAAGTATGAGGGGGATTAGCGGTAGATTGGTGAGCGTGGAGGGATGAGATTTCCACATGAAGGTGAATTAAGTTGAACTGGAGGATGCGGATGATGGGGGATGCCGGGATGGTGGAGAAGAAGATTGGAGCGAGCGATTATCTGTCTTTAGCATTGTATGCGTTTGCAGGGTTTGGTCTTGAAGTGGTATTGTTGATGATATTACCATCCGTCTTGGGGGTGAAAAGTTCTGATTATACGCTCCTTCATCAATGTATTCATTGGGGAATTACCTGCTTGTTGTGGGGGAGTATGGCCGTATTTCTGATCCAGCTCTCCAAGCGGAAACACGATTTTGACATCATGAAGTTGAACGCTACACCGGACGCCAGGGGGTGGTTGCTCGCGATTGTGGTTTCGGTGATCGCCATTGCAGCGACTACTGTCGTATGGGAGGGCTTTAAGCCGGTTCAGGAGTACAAGGACGCGGTAAGATTCGTTTTTCAGAATATCTATTACTTATTCGAAGCGGCTCTGATCCTGCTGACGATTGCGTTTGGGCAGAAATTCGGTGAGACGCTTTTCAAAAGAGACGGTCTGCCCTACGGCGGGATGTTCCTCGCACTCACTTGGGGCCTGATTCACATTCTGCTCCAGGGCGGACCGACGGGGATTTATGCGTTCTTCATGTCACTACTTTACGGAACGATATACATAATATTGAGAAAGAATGTGCGGTATTCGTATTTGGTGATTGCGGTTGTGTTTATTTTGTGAGGCAGGCTTGGGGAGGGGCTAGGGTGAATGAAATGAAGTATTCGATTTGGATTGAAAGTGACACTAGGTTGTGAAAAACTATTTTATGAGGAGTAGTCGCATGTTTACAGATCTTATTCACAGACTTGGCCTTTCATTGCCTGTTGCATTAGTTGAGGAGTTGGAGCTGCACAAGGAGAAACAAAAGGATCAAAACTACTTTTTGAGATTAATGGAAGCTGACGAAATTGTTGAATTAGTTGATTATATGTCCAAAATAGAGGCTTATCGGGATATGATTCCTTTGTGGAGTGACGATCATTCAAACTATATTGGCTTGTACGTACAAGGCGCATGCAAATACAGGATATGTTATATCGATCATGAGGAAACGGATGTATCTCCGGCCTTTAGAAGTATACGTTCATTTATAACGAAAATCGAAGAATATCCTGATCTGGATTGGCATGATTTGAATAAAGACTATCCAGCAGAATTTGAAGTTAGTCAAACTGAAATGAATGAAGACCTCGCTTGTATTGACGAGTTGAATCGAATGATAAGCTCTGACCAACTTATAAGCGATGATATTCGCTGTCAGTATATTTTTTCGATTATGGCATTAACGCCAAAAGGAAATCTTAATTCCATCATAAAATATCTAGACGATGAAGATATGTTTGTTCAAGAAAGAGCATGTGAGATTATTGGATTTCATACTTATATACCAGCTAAGGAAAAGCTGGTGAAGATCTCCAAAAACGGAATGCATAATGGGAAAATAGCAGCCAAAAGAGCATTAGAAAGGATAAGGGAAGACCGAAAAAATGAAATTTAAAAGCTCTGAATTGCTCTGTAAATCGACTCGAACTACTAGGAAATAGTGTACACAAAAGTGGATTTATAAATGAGATAAGAACTAAAATTATTGAATTTATTAAGGAGATTCAAGCGATAAACAGTGAACTTTTGAAATCTGTTTATTTTTCTAAGTTGTTGGGGTTTTGTGACAATCATAATAAAGGAGATACAACATGCTACCATCACTAACGTTTCTAAAACATCAATTAGAGGGAATTCTACGTAATAAATTTGCACAGGGGCATCAAACCTCCGGTTTTTTGGCCCGGTTGGAACAGCTTCCGGCAAGCTATGATGCTTTTCTGGAATTCGCCCATAGCTTGGCTGACATTCCAATGCGGGACAACTGGCCCTACTATGAGCCGGACGATTTGGAGGAGATATGGCGGGAATGCGACCCGGATAGACCTTTAGGCCAGATCGGAGTCTTGAATCTGAAGGACAGTGCCAAGCGTGTAGAGGCAGGCTTCCTCGCTTCAGTCTGTGGTTCAATGCTGGGCAAGCCGATCGAGGTCAATCCCACGTTGTCGGAATTACGTCAATCGTTAACCGCTGTGGGGGAATGGCCGCTGAATGATTATATTTCGGAAGAAGCTCTCCATGCGTTGGATCGTCGTCATTGGTCCTGGTTCGAGACGACGCGGGGGCGGATTCGCTATGTGGCACCAGATGATGATATCAACTACACCTTAATGGGAATGATGGCGTTAGAGCAATTCGGCGAAGGTTTTACGAAAAGGAACCTAAGAGATTTATGGATAAATCATCTCCCGATAAGTACAACATGGGGGCCGGAGAGGGCCATCCTGGTTCGTTCGGGGATTAGCTATTTGGAGCATGACAGAGAAGTATTCAATCATTCTGAAATAGAGGCTTGGCCCGACTTCCTGGTGCAAGATACCGAATTATGCGGGGCGGCGATTCGTGCAGATGCTTACGGCTATGCCTCTCCTGGTCAACCCGCTCTTGCGGCCGAGCTGGCTTGGCGTGATGCCAGTTTTACACATCGGCGGACGGGAATCTATGCCACGATGTTCATTGCCGCTGCAATTGCTGCCGCACATGTGCTGAGCGATCGGCTTGAAATCATAAGAACTGCACTGCAATTCGTGCCTAGAAGGAGCCGCTTCTATGAGATTATTGCGGATTGCCTGCAGATCGTGGCGAATGCAGATAACTGGCTGGACGCTTATCAGAGCATTCATCAGAAGTACGCGAATTACTGCCACTGTCATGTGTACCAGGAAATCGGCACCTTGATAAATACATTTCGCTTTGCTGACAATGCCGGAGACGGAATATGCAAGCAGGTCATGCAAGGCAACGATACCGACAGCTTCGGAGCAACTGCTGGCTCGCTGCTCGGGGTGTATTTCGGTCCGGACAGCTTGGATGCGAGATGGCTTGAGCCTTTCCAGGACCGGATTCATACGGGCTTATCTTATTTTCATGAGCAACAACTCTCCCGTTTGGCTGAGCGCATAGGACGTTTGCCAGAGCTGTTGCACACCGGCCAGCAACGGATTCAACCCAGCGAGCTGTATGTGAACGAGAATTTGGGGATTTGAATTGTTTTGAAGGGTAGGGGAGCGTGGGAATGCAAAGAGTACTTAAGGATGTTGTCAAAGACACCATAGCTCCTTTGTTTAAAGGAGAAGGATTTATGAGGCGGGGCAATAACTTTGCCCGTATTTTGCTTAACTTCTCTGTGACAGCGAACATTCAGGCATCCAAGTGGAACACGCAAGATGAGGTTGAATTCTGTTTCAATACTGGAATCTATATGGAGGAATTATTCGGAAGAGTTTATCTCTACCGAAAACAAGAGAATCGCGACTCGCCGCAAGTGTGGGGAGTGTATAGATAAACCATTGACTTAATTTTAATGATTTATATGACAAATTGACGGTACTGTGAAGTACTAGGAAAAGGTGGCTATTAAATGAATAATAGAATTTCTAAGAATATTAAATTTAACAAAATGAGGAACAATAACATTTATTCTGGATGTATACATAAAAATGAATTCTGTGATAAAGAGATAAGCAGAGCACACTCTATCCAAAATAATGGAATTTTAAGTAAAATATCACGTCATGGAAAAGTAATGGCCCTTGATTTTTCCAAAATTTATTTAAACAATGGTGAATTTACACTTAATGAAGTCGGAAGAAATAAAGCATCCACTTTTACAGGATTTTGTAACAAACATGATTCTGAAATTTTTAGACCAATAGACTCTAATAAGTATGAAGAGGGCAATTTCGAACATAATTTTTTGTTTGCATATAGAGCTTTTGCCCTTAGTTATTATGAAAGATATAGTTCCTATCAACTAATGGGAGCAAAATTAGAGGAAAACTCAAATCTGTATCAATCAGAATTAGGTGAAAGGTATACGCTATATGGTAGTCATCTAGATGACATCGAGAAAATTAGATTGGTAATGAACAATAACTTAGATAATAAAAGATTCGATAGAATTACAACGAATGTCTTGGTTTGGCCAGATGAGTATGGTATTGCATCAACTTCTATGTTTTTTATTGTTAAGGATAATCTTGGAAGAACAATAAACAAAATGAGTACTCATTATTCGCCATTCTTTTTCACGTTGTTTCCACAATCAGGTAAGACCTATGTATTATTGAGTTACTATACTAAGAGTAAATTTAAATATCATTTTGTCAAAGAAGAAATTATGAATATGCCAATTGAAGAACAAAAAGTAGCGATTTCCAATCTAATTGCTATATATATTGAGAATATTTTTATATCTCCCGAATATTGGGATAATATCCCAGAAGACATAAAAATGAAGTATTATGATATCTTTAATAAGACAATGGGAGGAAATAAACCGGCTAAATTAATTGCATTTAAAGACTTTAACTTGTTTGTGTGACGTGGGTAAAATAATACTGAATATTCTGGTAGTAATTCATTTTATGTGTATAGTTAATTTTAACTTTCCTTAGTGATAACAAGGATTGGAAAAATACTTTAACGGTTATTCGTTATAAAACTAGTACTTCATCAATCTTTAAACTGTGGGTAAAGACGTTTTAATTTGACTCGGGCGTCTTTGGTGGTGAATTGCCAATCGACTCCTTTTTGGCATTGATTGCGTCCTTGCTCCCAAGCAGAAAGTTCTTCAGATAATTGGGCGATGCCTGGAATCCGACGACCTAAACACTGGCCTGACAGGACACTGAGCTCAATTTCTGCGATATTTAACCAGCTCCCATGCTTTGGCGTGTAGTGAATCTCCAATCGTTTGGTGAGCGAACGCGCAGTCTCCGGATCAAAAGCTTGGTAAAGCGAAGCAATACTGTGTGTATTCAAGTTATCCATGACCAGCTTGACAGTTGGAGCTTCATGATAGTGAATTTCTAACAACTCACGCACCTCTTGCGCCCAATCGACTCGGGTTCGACGTTCACGTACGTTCACATGCCTCCATCCAGCTAAGGGCTCCGTAAAAATGAAGATGCTACATGTCCCCTTGCGGAGGTATTCATTGTCCTCTCGTTCCACTTTAGCAGGCTTCATGGGAATCGGTTGTTGGGCTTCATCCAAAAGCTGGTACGGCTTCTCGTCCATACAGATGACCGGACAATGCGGGTCATACGGTTGTTGGTACACGTCCAGAACGTCTTCCATGGCGGCGACAAAGGCCGCATTTTGCTCCGGAGGAATACACCAGCATTTCCGAAGATGGGGTTTAAGTTCGTTTTTTTAACACGTGTCTGACCGTCTCGTGAGAAATGCTGTCAATATAATGTAGTTCAACTGCTTTTTGTGCCAACAGACTGAGAGACCACGTACTTCGCCCAGCAGGAGGCGTACTGCAACTGAGTGCAATAATCTTTGCCTCCACTTCTACAGTGATTTTAGGGGGATTCTCGGAGGGGTTATCCTTTTCTTTCGCTGAACCGTCGCTTCCCACCCCAACTCGGCATATGTTTTTCGGACCTTGTAGATCGTATTGGGGTGGACCTGTAAATGTTGGGCGATCTCAAATTCTTTTAAGGGGCCTCCCGGACGATCCTCATCGGCCTCTAGTAAAATGTAAGCTCGTCGGATGGCTTTGGCCGAATGCTTTCCTTGGGATACAAAAGTTCGCAGAGCGGAACGTTCTTCGCCTGTTAAGTGCAAGGGATATTGTGTGCTTCGCATGGGTGTTTTCCTCTTTTTAGCAAAACTTTAAACGATTTTTCTTTTTCATACTATTAAGTTTGATACAGTACTAGGCCTCATTGAATTCGAAGCAGAAGCAGATAGTGGATTATTTGAACGAAAAAGTATTTATATTTCAGTGAGAATATATGTTAAATGAAAAGGGCAACGAAATTCAATGAAGAAGCAGAAAGGTTTAATTAATGGTGCATTGGAAGGCATGCAAATTATGCAAATTATCTAATATTTTATCCAACCACATGGCAAGAACAATTTGAGAGGCAAAAGTTTATGCTGAGAGAAAGTATTGCATAATTATTTACTCGCTTACTATTAATATTATTAAAATCAGTTTGATTATATTTATACAGAAGGTGAAAAGGATGCTAGGTTGGTTTAAAAAAAGAAAAAGTGATAAAAGTAATGAACAATCTTTGTGTTATCTCGAAAGCCAAAAAAAACAGTATGAAAGAATGCTTCGTTTAGCTAATTCAATATTCAAAAAAGCAGATACACACCAGATAAAAGATGGCTATAAACATCCTATACTTGGTTTCGTAAAACTACTTGGAATGAAATTACAAACAGCATACATCACTAATTTACTTTATGATGATGATCATAGTGAATTGAAAGAATATCCTAGCATCACACCCTGGTTACCGTTTTTCGGTTTATCTGAAAAAGTATCTTTAGATGGGAAAACTATGTACGATATGATTTACCATAAGAAAGAGAATAGGAATGTAGAAGTGGATCTTATTAAAGATTTAGTATTACCTTGGCCTTGGAATGTTTCTCGATACTTGGATTCAATTTCGTCAATAGGCGAATCAAAGCCGTGGGGAAAGTGGTGTGAAGATACCTTAAATCATCGAGTTAATATGTTGTTGCCCATGGGAATTTGTTTTGTAGAAGGAGGTAATCATTCAATTACCTCGGGAATTATTCATGGAGAAGGAACGTTAATAGCTAAAAATGTGTATGACTTTAGCGGTGTTTATAAGTATGTATATACTGATGGACTTCAATACAAAAGAGTGGAAGATGATTCTGTGATTTCAAATGTTGTGAATATTGAATTCGCAGTTATATTTGAGATTGGGAGAATGATGCTAGAAAGGGGAGTATCTAGGTGAAACATAATAAAGGGCGGGGAAATAATAGTATTACATTTCCTGAAAAAATAATTTTATTATATAGTTGGAACTAAAAAGTCTTCGTGCCTTAACCATTGGAGTTGATCGATATATTATACAACATTGAAAATGATTATTTACATTAAAAATATTTAAGTATATTTATTGTATAATAAAATTCTTTCTTAATTATGCAATGTGCTTCCCGCTGAGCCCTCCCCCACCAAATGGAAACTATCCCTAGACAACACTTTATTCAAATTATCCAAAATGAGGGGACACCTAGTGACGACTCTTAAAGCATCCAATAGATTAACGAACGAAAAATCGCCCTACCTGCTGCAACACGCCCACAACCCGGTGGACTGGTATCCATTGGGAGAGGAGGCTTTTGCCAAAGCGCAGGCGGAGAACAAGCCGATTTTTTTATTCGTCGGCTATTCAACCTGCTATTAATGGGATGTTCGCTTGAATCAATTGTCCAAAGCTTCAGCTGATGTTTTGGAAGGAGTTTTTAAGGACAACATTCTTATATTCTTCCAATTCATAATATAAATAGTATAATAAGAGGATGGTTTATAGGTACAATCGAGTCCTATATTTGTTCGTGTATTTTGTTCATAGGCGAATTTCATAATTATCACGTTATGCGAAACCTTTGTGAAAGTTAATGAAAACACTATGGGACTGATTTTATGGATCTCAAAGAAAAAAATGTACGAGTATCGGCATCTATGAGCTTGCCTTTAATAACCTCTAATTATGACTCTAAGAGATGGTTTGTAATCATTACATTGCAAAAAACAGTCGAATATTTTGACATTAAATTATTGAATCCAACTGGACTAAATATATCTAGTAATAAGGACTAATAGAACAGAGGGTATAGTGAGAGCTTTAAAACATCAAAATAACCAAAACGAATTAAAGCAAATCGATGAGGAAAAAAATCTCACAACAGAGTAATCACTCTGTGAACTTTTTAGCCCTTGATCTGTAAGAGGTGATACGAAGAAGTGAATCTAAACAATCTTGCAGGCAAAGTATTAGATCCAGAGCTAAACGGACTTTAAGCCTCTAGGAATCGTTAAAATACTGAGGGTGTTATTTGAAATTCGAATTCCATGTTAAGAGGTGATAACTGTGGTAAATATAGCACTAGACTACTTTGCTATAGAATGTGCTAATGGGCACCTAAATGAATGTATAAATAATGTATGCAAGGATTGCGGTATATCGCTTGAGAATCAACGACAATCTGTTGACCCTTATGTAGAATCTCGTAAGATCTTATTGGAGAATGTATTATCAAGTATTGAAATTAGTGAATCAGAATATAAAAAGTTGAAAAAAGATATAAGAAAAGGTATAAGAACTAAGAATTGCTATGAAAATGAAATAGAAAAACTTTCTGAGTATATCACTATACTAAGTAATGAATTAAGTTTTAGCATTTTCTACTCAATAAATATGACTCAAGAGGGGATTAAGTTAGTTGAAACGATTGGAATTATTAATGAAATAAAGACATTCATGGTTAAATTATATGATCTATTATGTGAAGTTACTTTATTTGAGCCTACTAAAGTATTTAGAAATGTTCACAAAAGGCTTCTACTTACAGTAATTTCTTATAAGGAGGCTGTTGTTGAACTAATCATGGCAACAATTGCTATGAACATTGACGATGCTATGATATTGAAAGATACTTCAGAGGTAAAGTTGAATAATTCAGCGCAAGAAATAACGATACTTGGAAGTATACTTGGTGCTTATAATATCGAAAATTTAACTGATTTGTTTCAGAATGGTGAGCTGAATTATTCAGCTATATTAGGAATGGTATGGCAAACATCCAATAAAGGAACTATCGAAGAGAGAATTAGTGATGTGTGCGAGCAAACAAGTTACTATTTTCGAACAATTTTATCTAGAGATAAAGAGCAATATTCAAAGGATGATTTATTAAGACTATCTGTCTACAAGTTTATTGGTACTATAGCATTTGATGATGAAAATTTTTTTAGAAAGGTAAGTACTGCATACAAAACTTATGAGAGAGCTTTCGAAAAGAATGATAGCTTAGTTGGGGAGTTTCTTAGCCGATACACTGAAAAATACAAGTATATGTCCCAAAAGTTAAGAGACCTTTCAGTTACATTTGGATTTGTTTTTGGTAATAATCCATCTGATCTTGTTCTTATTACAAATGCACTGAAATGGTATAAAGATCTATGTGAGGGAATGTATCGTGACTCCATGATTTTTCTATTATTAGCAAATTATATAGAAAGAGACAAGAGTTTTGATATTAATGAATTAATTGAATGGACCGGATTTGGTGATATTTGTGGTCAGTTTGCATCACAAACAAAATATAAACTTAATTACTTTGTCGAAGGTGTAGATAGTATCATACGTCATTCCGAAGCTCATGTAGATTACGATATAGATATCGACAGAAAAATGGTAATACTAAGGAACAGGCAAAAGAAAACTAAAACTATCTCCACTAAAGAGTATAGATTTGATGAATTCTTTGACCAGATGAATGTACTAGCTGAGACAGTATATTCATCAATTGCAGCGTTTACAGTATTTCTAATTAACAACAAGTATCAAATTTATAATGTAGATTCTTACTTTGAAGAAGATAAAGAGACAAATAAATTAGTTGGAGTATATGCGGTATTGAGTTTATACGGTATTGTAATAGATCAAGAGAACGAGAATGACAATGCAATGGAGTTATCCGGTGTGTACATTGGAGAAGTTGAACAGTTCTCGTTCGAATCGATTCGAGCGGCTTTTGCACCATTAGCTCAGGCAAAACCACATTTAACGGATGTTAAACTTGAATTGAGTGATCATAACGGAGGAAGGTTTGGGCATATTAAAGTCAGAACGGACTATATTATTAACTCAATTAATAAGAACGGAATCAAGAAACAGTGTTGGGTTTTAATGTATATGCTCTCTACCAAAATTGAAAGCATATATGAGCTTGATGAAGTAGAGAATAAGAACGATGATAAATTCATATCAGGTATTATTCAGCTCATATCTCCTACGTTAAAAGAAATTGATAACGAGAAAACAAGAATTATTCGAACTGGAGAAGTTTACACTAGTGGTTTTGCTTTGATAATTGATCAAACGAAATATGTTGAAATGATTGCAGGAGAATATTTAGGGCATTCAATACAGCCAAGGTTAATTCGCCATGTAATTCAAATTTTCAAAAATATTAATGCCGCAATAAATATAATTCTAGATTACAAATCTAAACCTAGTATTAACTTAGATCTAGAATTCAGGAAAATATCGAAAGAAATGATGAATATAGTACACTGCTATGAATACTTATTAGGAAAAATTAGTGAAATGGAGCTTTTTGTTAATTACTCAGAGGAAGGTAAGAATTTGTACAAGAACGTTACGCTAAATTCACCTTGCCCTTGTGGAAGTGGGGGGAAATACAAAAAATGTTGTAAAAAGTATATACTAACGAAATGAAACATCATATAACATTACAATTTCATATACTTCTTCCACTGACACAATCCTTGCGCAGCAAGGATATGTACAGCTTTCTCTGCTAAGGTATCGAAATAATCGGAAACTTTGTGTGAAATCCCTGTAGCCCATTGATATCAAAAAACTATTATTTGGTCAGATGAGTCATTTTAAAATTGAGTATATTTAGATATGAAATTAACTATAAGAAGAAGTAATTGGAAGATGAGATGTAAGTTACTGTTGGAGATTAAAGGACGACTAAAAATACTAGTGAAAATGAGAAATTCAACAATTTAAATATAATAACAAAATAAGGAATTTAACTTTGATAATGCCTTTATCAGTCTCTCTGTTAAGGGAATTGACGATAAAACTTCTATTTTCGGGTGGTATAGACATTTCTGATTTATTAATTAAGTTAGACTTCGGATAACATAATATTCAGACATCCATTATGTTCCCTCTTTTGGGGAAATAAAAGCATCAGAAACAAAACATACCTGGCATTCGCCAGGTGTCGTGAAAACAAGTGCTTTTTTCTAAATTATACTGAATGAGAGGGAAAGAATTTGAAACAATTTTTTAGTGATTTGTTTGATAAATTAATTAACTTTCACCATTGTTTTTTTTACAAGGGAAGGTTTACTTCAACGAGATTAGGAGATTTATTTTACATAATAATTGGGAGTATGATCGTTATTTATTTATTCGTTGGTGACAATAAGTACTTTTTTGAAAAATTCGCAGGAATATTTGGGGCTTTCATGTTCTTTGCTTTGTTCTTGACCACTTTTAAATCATATTGGATTAAGCCGCCTAAATTCATTCGAAAAGGTAATGATGAAGTAAGTGACTTTCTTAGCATCTTTAATCACTCCACATATCTATATGGACTAACTATATTTACATTTTTTCTTACTTTGACTCTTAATGGACTCCTGATGACAATCTCTCAATTCATAATCGGGGTAAGTTTTGATTGGCAAGCAATATTTTATAATCTACTATTTTTATCTATGTCATTGTTTACAATATTCTATTTTATGTTTCATATTTCGAAAGATAATATTACGATAAAACAAGCAAAAGCAAGAATTTCTTTTTATTTATTATGCTCTGGATGTATAACTGCCGGATTATTTGGAACATCATTTAAATTAGCGCTTACCCCATTTCTAACATATGTGGGTATTGGATATCTCTGTTTGAGATATTTTATTGATAAAATTGATAGTGAAACAAAAGAGTCTGTATAAATTCGTATAACTTAGTATTTTAGCTGAGTGGCTAGCAGTTTCCTTAGTTTGCAGAAGAGTATGAAGCCTTTTTGTAATGAACTCAGAATTCAATTTTTTACATGATTTATGAAAACGGAGATTTAAAACTTTTAAACGGCAAATTTATAACAATCACCTCACAAAAAAGGACACTAACAAGGATTAGTGTCTTTTGACATTTCTATGGGTAATACTAACAATGGCATACTTAGAACAAGGAGGCTACTTTTATGGCACTCAAAGAAGGCCAATATACTAATCGACTTATGAACGAAAAATCGCCCTACCTGCTCCAACACGCCCACAACCCCGTGGATTGGTATCCATGGGGAGAGGAGGCTTTTGCCAAAGCGCAGGCGGAGAACAAGCCGATCTTTTTATCCGTCGGCTATTCGACCTGCCATTGGTGTCACGTAATGGAACGAGAATCCTTCGAGGACGCCGAAGTCGCGGAGCTTCTCAACAATCACTACGTAGCGATCAAAGTAGATCGCGAGGAGCGGCCGGATATTGATGCGCTGTATATGTCGGTGTGTCAGGCGCTGACGGGGAGTGGGGGGTGGCCGCTGACGGTGCTGCTGACGCCGGAGAAGAAGCCGTTCTATGCCGGGACGTATTTCCCCAAACGGCAGATGTTCGGACGGATCGGGCTGATGGATGTGCTGGAGCAGATTCATACGAAGTGGGAGCAGGACGGTGAAGCACTGGATAAGCTGGGCGACGACCTGCTGGCGGAGCTGCATACGTTAGACCGCAAGAATGCGTATAACCCGGAAGCCGCAGGCGGGATTCCTGGTGCAGAACTGCTGCATGAAGGGTATGAGCTGTACCGGCGGCAGTTCGATGAGGAGTACGGCGGGTTCGGCAATGCGCCGAAGTTCCCTTCGCCGCATAATTTGTCTTTCCTGCTGGCGTACAGCCAGCTGCATGATCAGCCGGAAGCGCTGCGGATGGTGGAGCATACGCTGGAGTCCATGTACAAGGGCGGCATGTACGACCATGTGGGCTTTGGCTTCGCCCGGTATTCCACGGACCGGGAATGGCTGGTGCCGCATTTTGAGAAAATGCTCTACGATAACGCTCTCCTGGCGAATGTCTATCTGGAAGCCTTCCAGCTTACGGGGAAGCCGCTGTATGCGGAGATTGCTGAGCAGATCTTCACGTATGTGCTGCGCGATATGACTTCGCCGGAAGGCGCTTTCTACTCTGCGGAGGATGCCGATTCCGAAGGGGTGGAAGGCAAGTTCTATGTCTTCTCCCGTGAGGAGATTGAGGAAGCGCTTGGGCTGGAGGATATGCATTCCTACTGCAATGTGTACGGGATTACGCCGGAGGGCAACTTCGAAGGGGAAAATATTCCGAATCTCCTTCACGGTCTGCCGGAAGAGATTGCGGAGCGTATGGGCATGAATCCGCTTGGTCTGCGGACCCGGATGGAGGAATGGCGTACGAAGCTGTTCGAGTACCGGGAGCATAGGATTCATCCGCTTAAGGATGACAAGGTGCTGACCTCGTGGAACGGGCTGATGATTGCTGCGCTGGCCCTGGGAGCCAAAGCCCTCCAGAAGCCGGAATATGCCAAGGCCGCCGAACGTGCAGCGGACTTCATCTGGGACAAGCTGCGGCGTGAAGATGGACGGCTGCTGGCCCGTTACCGTGACGGGGAGTCGGCGATTCCGGCGTATGTGGATGATTATGCTTTCCTGATCTGGGGATTAAGCGAATTATATGAAGCTACAGGGCAAGCGGTCTATCTGGAGCGGGCGCTGGTGCTGAAGGACGGACTCTTGGAGCTGTTCCATGATCCGGAAGGTGGTGGGTTCTTCTTCACCGGTCATGACGGGGAGAAGCTGCCGGTCCGCTCGAAGGAATTGTATGACGGGGCGATTCCGTCCGGGAATTCGGTGGCGGCGAAGCTTTTGTGGAAGCTGTCGGTTATTACCCAGGATATGGAGTTAAAAGAGATTGCGGAGCGCACCGCTGCGGTGCTTGCTTCCGCTGCTTCAGAGTATCCGCCAGGGTATGCGATGTATTTGCAGGCCCATCTGGGGATGGTCTCCGGCGGCAGAGAATGGGTCCTCTCCGGCAAAAAAGAAGATCCCGCGCTGCACGCCATGCTCTCCCAGGTTCAGCAGACCTATCTGCCGGACGCAGCACTCATCGTCAACTGGGAAGGGGACAGCGGAGAGATGCTCCGTCTGCTGCCGCATCTGGCGGACAAACCGGCGATCCGGGGCGAAGCGACGGCTTATGTCTGCCGTAACTTCGCCTGCCGGGCCCCGCTTACGAATAAGGAAGCGGTCCGGGAGCTGCTGGCTTCCGGCAGCCGTGAGGAGTAGTTCATATACGAAGAGCAGCCCGGAGTCCGGGCTGCTCTTTGCCATACCTTATTGGACGAAGGGTGCATAGAACGAATCCGCAGGTATCGCTTGCGCGGCTTTAACCATGTATTCTCTCATGTCTGAGAGGACCTGTTTGCCTGGCCAGTGGTCCGGCAGCAGCTCATCCGGGAGATAGGGGTCAGCCATGAACAGTCCACTTAACTCCTCGCCCATTTGCAAATATAGCAGAAACAGCTGTAACGGTTGCCCCGCCTGAAGGGTATCCGCTAATCGCGGAGCGAATTCTTCCTTCAGCCAGACTGCTTTCTTCCGGTATAAGGCTTCGATGTCGTTCAGGTGCCAGATGGCCTGTGCTTTGAGCGGTGTAATCATACCTTCCTGAAATTGGCCTTGCAGGATGGACACCTTGCCATCCAGCTCCAGCTTCTGGATCTGGGCTGTGACTTCGTCCTGATAGTTCCACGGTGAGATGTACACACTGTTATATAAAAGCCCGTAACCCAGCTGCCCGAGTGCTGAGCGGAACAGGTCGCGCTTCTTGCGTTCGGATTCGGGAACCTCCAGCATCACCACATCCCAGGTATGGTCCCACTGCTCCTGATAACGGGCAGGCTTGCTGTTAATCGCCTTAATGTAGGCGAGGCCCTCGGCAGTGACGTTATACCAGGAGCGTGCCGGGGATGCGATATAGCCCTCTTTTTTCAAGCGGGACAGGGCATTGCGGATATAGGTGGAGGTGTACCCCCTTTGTTCATAGATCTCGACAATCTGCTGGGCGCCCATCTGCTTCACCTTAGATAACAGAAACAGCATTGTTTTCTCAACGGACAGCAACTTCTTCACACCTCTCTTGACAGCTGGCAGGAATAGATATATCATAAAAAACAACGAACGTAATTATTTATGTTATATTCGTCAATCGCACTGCTGGATTTTGATTTAGAGCAACTTGGTGTCATTGTATCGTAAACCTTGGGTTTTTGCACGATGCATTCCTTAGGACCTATTGAAATCTAATCAAGAAGAGGAGAGGAATTCTATGAAAATTACCTACCACGGCCATTCCTGTGTTCAAATTGAGGTGAACGGCAAATCGTTGATCATCGACCCATTCATTAGTGGTAACTCTGCGGCGGTGACGAAGGTAGAGGATATTAAGACAGATGCTGTTCTGCTGACTCATGCCCATATGGATCATATCCTGGACGCTCTGCCGATTGCCGAGCAGAATCAGGCGGTGGTTGTAGCCAACGTGGAACTGGCGGGCCATCTGGGGGGCCAGGGAGCGAAAAAGACCATCGGGATGAACATTGGAGGGGCGGTGGACCTTGGTTTTGCCAAGGCGACGATGATTCATGCCTTCCACACCTCAAGCATCACGCTGGAGGATGGACAGAGGATCTATGGCGGAACCCCGGCGGGTTTCATTATTGAGGCGGACGGACACACGGTGCTGCATGCAGGGGATACAGGGCTGTTCGGTGACTTGAAAATGTTCGGGGAGCTGTATGAGATCGACCTCGCGATCCTGCCAATCGGCGGACATTTCACCATGGGACCGGAGCATGCGCTTATCGCGGCGAAGTGGCTGGGCGCAAGACAGGTGCTTCCGGTTCACTATAATACCTTCCCGCCGATCAAGCAGGATGCCGGGGCCTTCGTTCAGGCGCTGGAGGAGGCGGGGATCAGAGGTTCGGCACTTGCATATGGTGAGACGCTGGAGCTGTAGAGCTTCTTTCGCACACGCACCTACGCCTGCGAATCAACACAGGACTGCCCCATGAAGCTATTTCTTCTCGGGCAGTCCTGTTCTGGCTGTGCGGAAAATCTACCCGGCGAACCCCGCCAGCTCCCGGTTGAACCGGTCCCGCTCGTCATAGAATAATCCGTGGCCGCTGTTCTCAAAGGGAATAAGGACCGAATTCCTAATCCCTTGATGCTGCGCCTCTGCGAGCGGGAAGAAGCACACCTGATCATGAACACCGTGCATAATCAGCGTAGGCACCTGGATCCGGGGGAGATCATCGAACAGCTCTTCGGCCAGCCAGGCGTTGGAGACTGCGATGGTGGACCAGCTTGCCGCCTCCAGCCCTAACAGGAAGAACCAGTCCGAGAACGGCTGTGATACCGGCTGATAGAAGAAAATATCGCCGAAATCATGCAGCATCTTGGGCCGGTCCTTGTAGGTGGACTGGATAATCTGCTCTATAGCTTCTCTGGTCGTGCCATAAGGGAAGCCCGGCCGCTGAATCAGACTGGGGGCTGCCGAAGCGAATAAGGCCAGCTTGGAGACACCATATCCCTTGTGCCGGGCCATATACCGGATCGCTACAGCTCCGCCGGTAGAGTGCCCGCTGAGTGTAATATTGTGCAGTCCCAAGGCGCCGATCACACAGCGGATATCATCTGCGAGACGGTTGTAATCGTACCCGTCAAGCGGTTTGTCAGACCGGCCGAAGCCTCTCATATCCATTCCAATGCAGCGGTAGCCCATGGGTACCAGCTGATTGTACTGGTATTCGAACATCTGGTGATTTGCTGGCCAGCCGTGAATGAAGAGTATCGTTTTGGTGCCAAGCGGGTTAAGATCATTCACATACACCTTCACATTCGGCTCTACTCTAATCCAATGTTCCATTTCGCATCCCTCAATTCTCTGTTATTGATTTGTATAGTTGAAATATGTTATTCATTGGAATAGGGAAAATGCCTAGAATATGGTCTGAGGGATTCGCAGCAGCCTGATGAGCAGCAGATCGTTCCTTGGAGAGGGGAATCATAACTATGAATAATGTTCTGAGCGGTATCCGCTGGCAAGAGCAGGGCGCAGATAGTGAACGGCTGCTGGCAAGGCTGGAGGAGGCGGCCGTTACCCCGATGAAGGGTGGACTGGAAGCTGAGGTGTGCGGCATTACACTGCCGGATAGGAAGCTTGTACTGAAAATATGGAACCGCGAGTCCCGGCCGGACGTCTCGATCCAGTATCAAGTGCTGGAGCAGATGCTCCGGCAGGGCTGCGCGGTCTCACAGCCGTATGCCTGGGGTCTAGATGCTAAGGACCATCAGGTGCTGTTAACCAGCTTCGATGGTATGCCTGTCAAGAAGGTAAATGCCGCCAGCCTTACAGCTATAGCGGCTAATCTGCTTGATGTACATAAGCTAGAGATCAATTCATCCAGCGGCTTGAAGGTACCCGCTTATGATTTCGCAGATTACTTCTTCCCTGCCTGGGCGGAGCAGCCGGAGATCCGAACGCTGGCGCAGGAGCTGGCGGAGCGGGGCAAGCTGACTGCCCACCAGCTGATTCATGGTGATTATCATCTGGGCAATATTCTGGAGGCCGCAGGGGCATTTACCATCATAGACTGGACGAATGTTCAGCTTGGCGATCCAAGGTATGATATAGCGTGGTCTATTCTGCTCTTTAGAGTGTATTTGGCGGAGCGGAATGCCAGCATCTACCGGGCAGCCTATGCCGCCAACAGCAGGTATAGCCCGGCAGAGCTGGAGCTGTTCGAGGCATTGGCTGCCCTACGCTGGCTTCAGCTGTACCGGACTACGGGTGTCCCGATTCAGCGGAACACGCTGAAGACGATCCGGGCGCTAATATGGGAGAACCGGTATATGCCGGATAGTCTGTCTGAATCCTTGTAGCGGGATACCAGCTTGGATATTACCAGCCCTAACAAGCTCACCGTTCTCCGGCCGGCTAGTGCAAGCAGAAACGGCTACGCCATCCTCTTAAGGACGGCGTAGCCGTTTGTGTCTGCATGATAACAAAGGTTGCGGGAAGCCCGCTAGCTGGGGGAATTGTGCCTCCATAGAATGCGAAGCATGTCAGTCGTTAAGCTGCTTAATTCTTACGTTCCGGGTTCTGCGGCTTCACGCGGGCGGGCCGGGTGACCCAGTTGCTGCGGTTCATCGGCTTGACGGTATCAATCCGCTCGTTAATTACCTCGGCGCTGTGGTCCTCTGACGCAGCGGTCTCGGCAACACCCTCGGATTCAACGGCAGCCGGGGCTTTCTTGGACAGGCCGGCACCATTATGCTTACCCCGGTTCCATACTCTATTCTTGCTCATCCTGGTACACTCCATTTCTGTATGCTTATGCTTCAACCATAACATAAGTAGGACTAAGCATAAAAGTCCGATTTTGACAAGTTATAAATTGTACTATTGGTATGCTTGAATGCTGTCTATACTAGTATAGAATTGAAAGGAGAGCATTCTGATGCCCATCAAGATAATTACGGATAGCGGTTCGGATCTACCCCCTGAATACACGAAGCAGTATGACATCTCCATTGTTCATTTGCCGGTCCATTTCGGCCATGAACTGATGCCGGATGATATGAATGCGAAGGATTTCTATGACAAAATGCATCAATCGAAGGAATTGCCGACGACTGCAAGCCCGAGTCCGCAGACCTTCCTGGACAGCTTCAAGCAAGTGGAAGCAGGCACTGACATTCTGGTCATTTGCATGTCCTCCAATATTAGCAGTACTTATCAGACCGCAATGATTGCCAAGGAGATGTACGAGGAAGAAGGACATCCGAATGCGATTGAAATTATAGATTCTAAGCTGTTCTCCGGCGGCTTGACCCTGATTGTCGCTATGGCGGCCAAATGGTCACTTACCGCAGCAAGTCTGGCTGAGTTGAAGGACAGAGTGTTGAAGAAGGTCGAAGAGACGACTGCGTACTTCACGCTGGATACCCTCGAGAATGTGATCAAGGGCGGACGGCTGAGCCGGATCTCCGGCGCTGTGGCTTCCGTGCTGAACATCAAGCTGCTGCTGAAGATTAGCGACGAGGGTATTGTTGAAGTGGTCGAGAAGACGCGCGGACTGCCCAAGGCGCTGACTCATCTGCTGGCCAAGCTGGATCAGAAGCAGCATGATTATGAGCAGGCGGTAATCGCCATTGTGCATAGCAATTGTGAGACGCTGGCGCTGGAGATCAAGCGGCGTATTCTGGAGAAGCATCCCTTCAAGGAGGTTCTGCTGTCCACGATGGGACCTGTGATGGGAACCTATGCCGGGCAGGGCGGAATCGGAGTGGCTTTTTAAGCGTTATGAACGCACAGCACTTTAAAGTATTGATAACAGCCGTATACCGGACTTTCCGGGTACGGCTGTTTGCTCTGCGTATGCGGATCGAATGAACGGGGGGAGCAGGCTAGGCACACCGGACTGGGCAGGTGCATAGTATGAAGCAAATCCATTTACACGGAGGTCATGCACTTATGTCGACAACTTCTTCCGGCACGCAATCGCCGGTGATCTATCAGGCAGACCCGGCGGTGGTCCAGCATCTGAACGGGGTCCGCGATTCGCTTCACCAGTCCTGTAAGCCGTATCTGAATCACCAAGTGCAGGTGCAGACCCTTGACGGTCAGATGCATGAGGGCACGCTTGCCGGTATGGACAGTAAGAATATGTACCTGGTTGTAACCATAGCCACAGATATGGGCCGCGGATATTACAATCCTTATTACAAGCCCTATCCAGGTCCGGGGTATCCGGGCCCAGGCTACCCATATCCCGGTACGGTGAACAGCAATGTGATTATGCCGCTGGTCTTGTTCGAGCTGCTGACGATTTCGTTACTCTAAGCCAGGCTCATAGCCTGGGTCATTATCGAAGCTACAGCCCCACGTTGTGGGGTTGTTTTGTATGATCTACTACGCTCAAGGAGAGGGCTGAACGGCTTCAACGAGACCTTGGGCCAATTGCACACGTGAAAATAATCATGGAACCGCATTCATGAAAGCGCTATAATTTAAAAGAGTCTATCAAATCAAAGGGGAAACACAATGAGCAAAGGAAGAATGTTCTACGGCATCTTTATTCCTATATTAATCCTTGGCGTGGGACTGGTGGTCGGCTTCGGAAGCTATATCTACATCAGTACCATCGATTCAGTGGTCGGGCGGTTCTCCAGCAGCAAGCAGAGCTATATCGAGCAGATCAAGAACAATCTGGAGCACAAAATCCAAACGATAGAATACGCGTTCAATACCTATAGCACCACCAGCTCTTTTCAGGAGGTCGTGACCCATCCCATTACCGAGCAAGACTTCATCGCCTACCGGAATGTGAACTCACAGCTGAATTATATCGCCTCCATGGCGGCTGAAGGGACGGAATATTCGCTGATCAGTCTGGTGCAGAACTGGCAGATCCTGAATGAGAAGCTCAGCAATCTCAGTGCCGGGGAGGTTCAGCAGCTCCGGGAGCAATATATTGAGAATCAGGAGCAGAGCCTCTTCTGGATGAAGACGGACAAAGGCATCCGCTTCGTGAATACACTGCCGGTATTCTCCACTAAGAAACAGGCGATTGCCTTATCCGACATTTCATTACATACCCTTAATGCCACGATAAGCAGCGGGGAAGACGCAGCCGTATACATTTTGAACAAGCATGGTGAACTGATGTATGAATCTGATCCTGGTAATGTGCTGTTAGCCCCGGAGCAGTTCGGCCAGCTTGCCGGGACAATCAATTCCATGGAGGACAAGGGGACGGTTCAGCAGGAGATCTCCGGCCGCGACAGTCTCAAGCTTATCTATGCCAAGTCCTCGTATAATAACTGGATCTATCTGACCGTGCTGGATCAGGCGGAGATTACCCGCTCCCTGGAGATGACCAAGTTCGGGATCTCCGCGATGGGGCTGCTGTTGATTCTCCTGATCTGGGTGGTGGCTTATATGATCTCTCAATATTTCACCAAGCCGATTGAGCAGCTTAAGCGCAGTCTGCCCGTTATTCCGCAGGTGAACTCCAGGAATGAGCTGGAATATATCCGGCATTCAATTGATACGATTATGTCGGAGAAGGCTTCGCTTGAGAGTCTGATCGAATCGGAAATGCCCCGGCTGGAGACGCAGCTGATCCTTAATCTGTTCCGCAGCCGCGTCTCGGCGGAGGAGCTGGAGCAGAGTCTGCTCCGGTTCGGGTATAACCTGTCAGAGAAGCACCGTTATGCGGCGATGCTGATTCAGCTGGACAGTCTGGGCGGGCGGGAGGCCTCGGACAAGGATGTCCTGCTGCTTGCCGTCAATAAGATGGTGGAGGAACTGATCCCAGCACAACAGCGATTACAGCCTATTATCCTGAACGATGATACCCAGGCTACGATCCTGACCTTCGCCGGGACCAGTGATGCCGGGATGAATAAGGAAGTGACGGATTATGCGGCAGCTCTGCTGAAGGCGGTGCGCGATTATCTGAAGGTGTCGATCAGCATCGGCATCAGCAACTTTTACAGCAATCTGTTAGAGAGTAAGGAAGCCGGGGAGATGAGCAAGCAGGCCCTGCATCAGCGGCTGAATCTGGGCAAGGAATCGATTATTTTCTATGAGGATATCTCCAAGGTCGTCTCCGGTCCGGTGTCGCTGCATTATCCGGCAGAGCTGGAGACGCAATTGTTCAATGCCATCCGGCTGGGGGACAAGGAGCAGGTTACGGCTGCGCTCTATCCATTCCTGGCAGAGCTGATGGGCAAGAACAAGAGCACGCTGAAATTCGAGGTCATGCTGGTGCGGCTCGTGAATAATCTGATCCAGCTGGAGCAGCATCTGGGAGTTAGTGTCCTGTTGACCCAGGATAACAATAAGCTGTATCACCGCCTGCTGGATATCCGCAATCCCGAAGAGATGGAGCGGATGCTGGTGCAGGAGGTTATTTACCCCATGATGTACAGCATGAAGGACAAGACCAGCCAGCAGTTCCGCTGTCTCTCGGATAAGATCACCGACATTGTGCATGCGGAATATGACCGTGAGCTTACGCTGGAGGGGATCGGCGAGCGGCTTCATTACAATCCGAATTATCTAAGCAGCATCTTCAAAAAAGAGTACGGCACCGCCTTCAGCGAATACCTCATGAACTACCGCCTGGAGATGGCGAAACGGTGGCTGACGGAGACGGAGATGACGATCAGGGAGATTGCCGAGCGGCTGCAGTATCATAATCCGCAGAATTTCATCCGCTCCTTCCGCAAGAAGGAGCAGGTTACGCCTGGCGCTTACCGGAAGCTGAAGCAGGGGGAGCAGCAGATATTTTAGCAGGAATAGGGGCTTGGTTCAGGAGAGAGCTTGGATCAGGGGTTCATGCACAAACGGTACCGTCCTTGCTTCAAGGCGGTACCGTTTCTGTATATGTTCTAAAGTTCCGGTAGTTTCGGATGGATGCTGAACAGCGGGCCCATCAGCCTTTGACTGCTCCGAGCAGGGCGCCCTTGGTGAAATGCTTCTGGACAAAAGGATAAGCGGCCAGCATCGGCACAGTGGCGATGACAATGACCGCCATTTTGATCGTCTGGGCCGGCGGCACAATATCGACCGAGGTTCCCTCGGCCTGCATCCCGCTGGAGACAATGACGATCTGGCGCAGCAGCACCTGGATCGGCCATTTTGCCGAATCATTCATATAGAGGATCGCGTTCATGTACGTATTCCAGTAAGCAACCGCATAGAACAGGGAGATGGTGGCGATGGAAGGCAGGGCCAGCGGCAGCATGATCCGCATGAAGATCCCGAAGTCATTGCTCCCGTCGATCTTGGCCGACTCCTCCAGACTGTCAGGCAGCGCCTGGAAGAAGTTGCGCATGATAATCATGTTGAAGGCATTGACGGCAACCGGGAAGATCAGGGACCCGTACGAGTTGATCAGGCCGACGCTTTTGACGACCAGGAAGGTGGGGATCATTCCGCCGCTGAACAGCATGGAGAAGACGACGATGAAATTAATGGTATTGCGGGCAGGCAGGTATCTCCTGGACAAGCCGTAGGCCATCAGCGCGGTAAGCAGCATACTGACTACGGTTCCTGCAACAGTGACACCCACGGATACCCCGAGTCCCCGGAAGATGGTAGGCGTTGAGAGAATATAGCGGTACGCATCCAGTGAGAAAGTAGTCGGGAATAAGATGAACCGCTTGGCCATGACCTCCTGGGTGGTAGCGAAGGAGCTGGCAATGATATTGATGAAGGGCAATAAGCAGACAAGCGCAATCAGAACGAGTATGGCTGTATTAACGAAGGTGAAGATCCTTCCGCCGACCGATTCTTTTCTACGTGAGCTATGGTTCATTCTGTGATCCTCCTCGGTTTTCAGTACCTCTTCACTGTAACAAGGAGCAGAAATTACGTATATAATCAGGGCATGAGGTGTTCGCAGACTTGCCTTGTGCAGCCCCCTCTCCGGAGATAATCATTAGCCTAGGCAGGTAATCCTCAGAGGAGATCTGATCGTCCTTAACCCCGCAGCCACGCGGGTTCTGTAAACGCTATCACATAATGATTATATACGTAATGTAAGAAATTTCTTACGCTGAGACCGTAACAGGAACGAGCAAAGGAGGCTGACATGTGAAAGCAACAAGCATCACCGCAACACCAAATCTGACTATCGAAAAGGGGAAAGGCGCACGCGCACTTACGGCTCTGAACAAATACAAGCTGCTGTATCTGATGATCCTGCCCGGGCTGCTGTATTTCATCATCTTCAAATATCTGCCCATGGGCGGGCTGATCATTGCATTCCAGAATTATCAGCCGTTCCAGGGAATTACCGGGAGTGAGTGGGTCGGCCTGAAGCATTTCATCCGTCTATTTACGGAGCCTACGTTCATGCAGCTGCTGCGCAACACCCTGATTCTGTTTGCCATGAACATTGTGATCTTCTTCCCGCTGCCGATTATTGTAGCCTTGATGCTGAACGAGTTGAAGGGACGCTATCTCAAGAACTGGATTCAGACGATTATCTACATCCCGCACTTCATGTCCTGGGTTATTATTGTCTCTATTACGTATGTGTTCCTGACGGTGGATGGCGGGGTCATCAATGAGCTGATCGCAAGTCTCGGCGGCAACAAAATCAGCTTCCTCACCTCTTCGGAGTGGCTGCGGACGATCTATATCCTGCAGATTATCTGGAAGGAGCTGGGGTGGTCGACCATTATCTATCTGGCAGCTATTACTGTAGTGGATCCGCAGCTCTATGAAGCCTCCGAGATGGACGGGGCAAGCCGTCTGCGCAAGACCTGGCATGTTACACTGCCTGCGATCCGTCCCGTGATTATTACCCTGCTTATTCTCAAAATCGGCAGCACGCTGGATCTCGGCTTCGAACATATGTATCTGCTGCTGAATTCGCTGAACCGCAGTGTCGCCGAGATTTTCGATACCTATATCTATACGGCGGGCCTCAAGAACGGGCAATTAAGCTTCAGCACTACGATAGGCTTGTTCAAGGGCGTTGTCGGGTTAATTCTCGTGATGCTCTCCAATAAGCTGGCCAAGAAGATGGGCGAAGACGGCGTGTATTAAGGCTAAGGCTACCTATTTCATCTACCAAAGGAGAAGTGTTATGAACAAAAGATGGGTCACTCTAATTGCAATCGCTACAATGGCTACCACTATGCTCTCGGCATGCGGCGGAGATAAGGAAGAGAAGAAGAATGCCGCACCAGAGGATCTGAACTCGAAGCTGGAAGTAAGCTGGCTGAATATTCTGCACACAGCTTCGCCGCCGACCGATACGATCAAATCGCTGCTTGAGGAATATACCAACAGTAAAATCACCTTCAACTGGGTACCTGATGCTTCCAAGGAAGAGCGGATCACTACGGCGCTGGCCTCGGGGGAGCTTGCAGACATTGTCACCCTGACCATGATGACGAATTCATCGGTTAGAAGCTCACTGAAATCAGGGCTGTTCTGGGATGTGGGCCCTTATCTCTCAGAGTTCAGTAATCTGGCGAAGATTGCTCCTGAGCTGAAGGAAGCGGCTTCGATTGAAGGCGTCCTCTACGGCGTTCCCTTCCAGAAGAATCTGGCGCGTTCCGGCCTGATCTTCCGCAAGGACTGGCTGGATAAGCTGGGTCTGCCGGTTCCGCAGACGCTGGATGAGGTGTATGAAGTGGCCAGAGCCTTCACAGAGGATGACCCGGATGGCAATGGTGTGAAGGACACGACAGGCTTCGGAGACAGATCAGAGCTGAAATACAGCAGCTTCAAAACACTAAGCTCCTATTTTGGCACGCCCAATGGCTGGAAGGTGGAGGATAGCGGCAAGTTTATCCCTGAATTCGATACCCAAGAGTATATGGACACGATGAATTTCTCCAAAAAGCTCTACGAGAACGGATATCTGGCGCAGGACTTCGCAGTTACAGCCAAAACAGACCAGCAGCAGCAATTCGCGCAGGGTAAAACCGGGATCTATACCGGTATGGTGGACATCTCCAGTCTGAGAACCCTGGCACAGGATCTGCAGCCGGGCATGGAGCTGGTGCCGGTGAACAAGATCTCTAATGGAGACGGGCAGTATCATATCTGGTCCGAGGGCAGCGGGATCGGCGGGTTGATGGCTTTTCCGAAATCCGAGGTGAAGACCGAAGCAGAGCTCAAGCGGCTGCTGAAGTTCGTCAATGACCTGATCGATGAGAAGGCGTTCATGCTGATGACCGGCGGGATCGAAGGCACCCATTATGAATATGATGAGAACGGCGCCTTCAAGATTCTGAACACCGAGCTGTGGCAGGCGGATGTGCAGCCTTTCTCCTCCAGCAGACCTAGTGAGATTGCCTATACGCTTAAGGATGCGAACCCTGAGAAGCAGCTGGCTAATGAGCTGATCCGCGAGAATGACAAGTTCGCCGTGCTTGACCCGACTGTTCCGCTAGATTCGGCAACCAACAATGAACAGGGAACGGAATTGCAAAAGATCATCACAGATGCTACCTTCAAATATATCATGGGCCAATCGGATGAGGTGGCCTTCAAGAAAGCCGTACAGACCTGGAAGGATTCGGGCGGAACCAAGATCACGGAAGAATATGAAGCTGCATACAAATTGACACAGAAGTAAGCAAGCAGGCAGGCAAGCTTTAAGCGAAGGCTAGAGTCTGAGAGAGGATGGGAAAAAGGATGCTGGTGGGCAAGGAGGGCTTTTGCGATTACTCTACCATTCAGGCGGCAGTCGATGCCCTGGAACGGCTGGACCCGGACACAGAGGCAACGCTCTACATTATGCCGGGAGTGTACAAGGAGGAGGTGCGGGTCTACCGCTCCTGTCTCCGTATCATCGGCATCGGACAAGTGGAGATCACGATGAACCGCTATGCCCGGGAGCTGGATGAGCAGGGGGAAGAGATTGGGACCTTTGCCACTCCCACCCTGTTCCTGGGCGGCAGGAAGCTGGTGCTGGAGAATCTGACCGTCTCCAATACAGCCGGACAAGGCAGCGAGGTGGGGCAGGCAGTGGCGGTGTACGCCCATTGTGATGAGTCGGTATTCCGAAATTGTACATTCAAGGGTCATCAGGACACGCTGTTCACCGGTCCGCTGCCGCCGGCCCCCAGAGAGCGCCTGTTGTTCGGCGGCGTTCCGCTGCGAGAGCATCATGCGCAGTACCGCCAGTTGTACCAGCACTGTTACATTGAGGGAACGGTAGATTATATCTTTGGCGGAGCAACGGCCTACTTCGAGCATTGTACGCTGCACAGCCTGCGGAATAGCGGAGGCCATGCAGGCTACATCACGGCTGCCTCCACTCCTGAAGGGCACGCCTACGGCTATGTGTTCAATCAATGTTATCTGAGTGCTGAGCCGGGAACAGCGCCGGTATTCCTGGGCCGCCCATGGCGGGAGCATGCCAAGACAGTCTTTGTGGATTGCCGGATGGGCCAGCATATCCACCCTCAGGGCTGGGCTCATTGGGGCGAGCCTGGGGGTGAGCAGACGGTCAGGTATGCGGAGTACACTTCTGAAGGAACTGCGGCGATTCTGCGGAAGCAGCGTGCGCCTTGGGCTGAGCTGCACGGAAGCGGCAGTGCGCGGGCGGGCAGGGACGATGTGCTGGCCGGATTCCTGACAGCAGAAGAATAAGCTATCTTGTGATTATCAGGCAATGATCATAAAAGGCAGTCACAATAAAAGGGCTGACCCCGCTACCCGGGGTCAGCCCTTTATAAGATCAAGTCTTGCAATGCTTACGTGTTCACAACCGCTGTAATCTCTTCATCCAGCTCCAGCTGTACATCTTCACGGTAGGCACGGATGCCGTATTCGCTGTGTACGTAGCGAAGGATGGATTCAATCATGTTGGACTCCACCAGATACTGGCTTCTTCCCTGTATCCAGACCTCTGCGGTGTAGCCGGTGTCCTCGTCCCAGCTAAGTTCCACCTGGACTTCCTCCACCCGCACAGCCTTGCGTTCCGCCATATGCAGGCAAATCGCATTGATAATCTCGTCCATGCTGAGAACGGTAACACCCATTAGTAGCGTCCATCCCTTTCTTCCAGCCGGCGTCGTTCCTGTCTGCGCTTGAAGAAGGATATAATCAGCGTAATCACGAAGTAGATGGCCAGCATGTTAATCAGGAATCCGATGATATTTCCAAAAGCGCCCATACCGGCGAACATTCCGCCGAAGAGGAAGCCGGCGATCCCGCCGATCATCAGGCCTTTCATCAGGCTGCCGCCGCTGAAGAAGCCACGGTTCGCATTCGCTGCAGTTCCGTTGGTGTTGCTTTTAGTGCTATCGCTTTTTTTCACATTATCGGTGGTCGATTTCTTCGGGGTCGTTGTGAATCCCCGGCTTCCTGATTTAAAGCCCCCGCCGCGGCGGGCATCTGCGAAGTCAGGAACAGTGACAGCGAAGAACAGTGTGAAGGCCATGACGATCATCATTACACGTTTCATTGGTTTCATTGAGTACGAGAACCTCCTAGAAGTATTGGTAACACCCAGTTTACCTGGCTGTTGCCCGGTAATACGCATGGCGGAGGCTAAGGTTTCAATTTTTAAAATATAAGAATTTATATGTTTCACACGATAACTTTCACCCGGCATTGGCCCGGACCCCCGGACACAAAAAAAGCACGGGTCCGGGACCCGCGCAAACAGCAGTATCAGAGAGTTGCCTTAGTCCGCGTATCCGTCCGAGACAAGCTCAAGCGCTCCGGTAGCCGGATCGATGATCATGCCGTGAATAGGTACGTTTGGGGGGAGTAAGGGATGGCGCTTAATCAGCTCCACAGTCTGAATTACCCCTTCCTCGACGTTGTCAAACCCGCGCAGCCATTTGGTCAGCTTAATCCCTGAATTCTCCAGGGTACTGAGTACTTCCTCGGACACGCCGCGTTCCTTGATGGAGTTAATCATATGGTCAGCATTCAGGGAAGCCATGCCGCATTCATAATGGCCGACGACAATTACTTCGTCCGCGTCCAGTTCGTATAGCGCAACCATTACGCTGCGCATGACGCTCCCGAACGGCTGGGAGATGATGGCTCCGGCATTTTTGATGATTTTGACATCACCGTTCTTGAAATTCATTGCTTTGGGCAGAAGCTCAACAAGCCGTGTGTCCATACAGGTGATGATCAGCATTTTTTTATCCGGGAAGCGGCTGGTCAGATAGCTCTCATATGCTTTTTCCTCTACAAAATGCTTGTTGAACTCTAAAATGTCTGTAACCTGACTCATAAGCCATGTGCCTCCTTAAGATTAAACTGTAATTCATTGTACTGCGTCTTGCCGCGAACATAAAGGGCTTCCTGCAATCAAATATTGCAAAATCTAAGCGGAGTCTGTCTCCGCGCCTGTAAGCTGTTAACTACTTCAAATTTGAAGAGATACAGCCCGAATTTGATTATAACTATTTAAAAAAGTATCATCAATAGGAGTAGATAAAAAAACAAGGCAGGTGCTCAAACCATGGAAAAGCAGATCCAGGAAGAATGGGATAAATTCAGTGAGCTATTATCTAAAATCAAAGGCTATTATGAAGCAATTGGACTTCTGGGCTGGGATCTGCGTACAGGCGCGCCCCGCAAAGGTGTAGAGATCCGTTCCGCCACGCTGGGTATGCTGAGTGCAGAAGCATTCAGACTCCAGGTATCGGAGGAGATCGGAGCGTTCACAGCGTATTTCAGCCGCCCGGAAGTAGCGGAGCAGCTGGACAGCAATCAGAATAAGATTGTGAAGGATACCCGCAAGGAGTACCAGCGCAGCAAAAGCATTCCCTCCAAGACCTTCGAGGAATATTCGGTGCTCACCGCCCATGCGCAGACGATCTGGGAAGAGGCTAAGGATGATAATGATTTCGCCTCCTTCGAGCCTTATCTGACCAAGATTGTGGCCTTCAAACAAGAGTTCATTGATTATTGGGGTGTGCAAGGCTCGCGTTATGACACTTTGCTGGATATGTACGAGCCGGATTTGACCGTTGAGAAGGTGGATGCGATCTTCACCCGTCTGCGCAGCCGTCTTGTGCCGCTGGCCGAAGCGATCAATGCTTCGCCGAACAAGCCGGACACCGAATTCCTGAGCCAGATCTTCCCTAAGGAGCAGCAGGAGAAATTCGGCCTCTTCTTACTCGAACAGATGGGCTATGATTTCGAGGCAGGACGTCTGGATGAAAGTGTGCATCCGTTCGCTACAGGGCTGAATCCCGGCGATGTCCGCATAACCACGAACTATCTGCTGGACAATGTGACCAGCTCCATCTTCAGCTCGCTGCATGAGGGCGGACATGCCCTGTACGAGCAGAATTTCGGTGAAGAGCTGATCGGTACACCTCTGGCACAGGGGGCCTCCATGGGAATTCATGAATCCCAGTCCAGACTGTGGGAGAATATGATCGGCCGCAGCCGGGCCTTCTGGCAGCGTTATTACGGCGATCTGCAACAGCATTTCCCGGAGCAGCTTGCGAACGTGGAGATGGAAGACTTTTACCGGGCGATCAATAGTGTGGGCAATTCCTTCATCCGGATCGAAGCTGATGAACTGACGTATAACCTGCATATTATTGTGCGCTATGAGATTGAGAAGCTGATTTTCAATGAAGGGCTTGAAGTCAAGGACCTGCCTAAAACCTGGAACGCGAAGTATCAGGAATACTTAGGGATTACACCGCCTACGGATGCACTTGGCGTACTGCAGGACGTTCATTGGTCCGGCGGAGACTTCGGCTATTTCGCTTCCTATTCCCTGGGTAACATGTATGCGGCCCAAATGCTGAACACCCTGCGTAAGGAACTGCCGGAATTCGAGGAGCTGATTGCCACTGGTAACCTGCTGCCGATCAAAGAATGGCTTACTGACAAGGTATACCGCTACGGCCAGAGCCTGACCCCTTCGCAGATTATCGAGCAAGTCACAGGCGAACCGCTGAATCCCGATTATCTGGCGGATTATCTGGAAGCGAAGTATACGGAGCTCTACAAGCTATAAGACTTGAGTTGCTGTAACAGCAAATGATGACTTCTTAAGCGATTGAATGTTGCAGCAGCAGTCTGCCCTGAGGCGTCCGTAAGCTGGAAGGACTTCGGAGAAATGGCTATAATAGAAGGAAACCGCAAACGGAAGGAATCGTGGTATGGCAAATACTCACACTTACAGCCGCAAGGAAGAAGTAGCAAATGCGGTTACACACGGGATTGGCGCCCTATTAAGTATTGCTGCGCTGGTTCTGCTGATCGTATATGCTGTTCAGAACGGCACAGCCTGGCATGTAGTCAGTTTCTCCATTTACGGCGCTACTATGCTCATCCTGTATTTTAATTCAACGATGGTGCATAGTCTCAGAGACGGCAAGGCGAAGGACTTCTTTGAATTCCTTGACCACGCTTCGATTTACTTATTCATTGCCGGAACGTACACCCCGTTTATGCTGGTGGCGATCCGCGGACCGCTGGGCTGGACATTATTCGGTATCGCTTGGGGAGTGGCGGTATTCGGTGTTTTCTTTAAGGCTTTTTTCGTCAAAAAATTCCTGTTCATGTCCACCGTCTTCTACATTGCGATGGGCTGGATGATCGTAATCGCCTGGAGCCCTCTGTCCCAGGCCGTCGCCAGCGGCGGGATGACTCTGCTGATGATTGGCGGACTGCTGTACACTCTGGGCACCGTGTTTTATGTATGGCGCGGCTTCCCGTACCATCATGCGATCTGGCATTTATTCGTGCTTGCGGGAACCGTCCTGCACTTCTTCGTTGTATTGTTATACATTCTCCCTATTCATTAATGCGGAAGGCATAGTGCCGTACTGGTGCAGGATTTCAGGGCGGGAATGCCGGTTTTGGGCAAAGAAAAAGATGACAAGTAAAAAGACTTGACATCTTTCTTTGTTTTCGGTATCATAAGGGACGTTGTGAAGCTGTAAAGTGTTTTTCCTTGACGAAGGGAGTGCCCTTAATGAGTCAGGAGAATAGGCTCGAGAAAACCAACCGGATCAACCTGTTATTTGCTTTCTATGAACGGCTGCTTACTGACAAGCAACAGACGTTTCTCAAATATTATTTCCATGATGATTTCTCCCTGGGGGAGATTGCAGCGGAATTTGAAATTAGCCGCCAGGCTGTGTACGAGCATATCAAGCGGGCGGAGCAAGTGCTTGAGAATTATGAAGAGAAGCTTGGACTCCTGTCCAAGCATGAAGACCGCACTAAGTACTTAGAAGAACTGCGCAGATTCCCTGACAGTGGAATGCTGCCGGAGCAATATAAGCAGCAATTCATGGAACTCATGGACCGGCTGCAGAGGTTAGAGTAGGAAGAAGGGAGCGAGCCGCCTATGGCATTTGAAGGATTAACCGGAAGATTGCAGAATGTGTTCAGCAAACTGCGCGGCAAAGGGAAAGTATCCGAAGATGACGTAAACGAAGCGATGCGTGAAGTGCGGCTGGCCCTTCTGGAAGCCGATGTTAACTTCAAGGTCGTCAAGGACTTCGTGTCCAAGGTGAAAGAGAAGTCTGTTGGTACGGAAGTGATGGACAGCTTCACGCCAGGCATGGTTATCATCGATATTGTTAACAAGGAACTGACGGAGCTGATGGGCGGAAGCCAGGCGAAGCTGGCGAAGTCGAACAAGCCGCCGACGGTCATCATGATGACGGGTCTGCAGGGCGCAGGGAAGACGACCACTTCCGGTAAGCTGGCGAAGCTGCTGCAGAAGGGCAACCACCGCCCGCTGCTCGTAGCCGCCGACATCTACCGTCCGGCTGCGATCAAGCAGCTGCAGGTGCTCGGAGAACAGATCAAGGTTCCGGTCTTCTCGCTGGGTGATCAGACGAGTCCGGTAGAGATTTCCAGACAAGGTGTTCAGCATGCGAAGGACAATAACCTGGATTATGTGATTATTGATACGGCAGGCCGCCTGCATATTGATGAAGAGCTGATGGAAGAGCTGAAGCAGATCCATAACGTTGTAACTCCGGATGAAGTGCTCCTGGTAGTCGATGCGATGACCGGTCAGGATGCCGTGAATGTGGCGGACAGCTTCAACAAGCAGCTGGAGCTTACCGGCGTAGTGCTTACGAAGCTTGACGGCGACACCCGTGGTGGTGCTGCATTATCCGTCAAGGCGGTCACCGGCTGCCCGATCAAATTCGCCGCTCTCGGCGAGAAGATCGATGCGCTGGAGCCGTTCCATCCGGAGCGGATGGCTTCGCGGATCCTCGGCATGGGCGACATGCTGTCGCTGATCGAGAAGGCTCAGGCTAACATCGATACCGAGAAAGCCAAGGAAATGGAACGTAAGATGCGTAATGCAGAGTTCACGTTCGATGATTTCCTGGAGCAGATGGATCAAGTGAAGAAGCTTGGCCCGATCGACCAGATTCTTGATATGCTGCCCGGCATGAACAAGGCCAAGGGCATGAAGGACCTGAAGGTGGACGATAAGCAGATGGGCCGCGTTGAAGCCATTGTTCATTCCATGACCAAGGCCGAGAAAGCCCAGCCTGAGATTATCAACCACAACCGCCGCAAGCGTATTGCAGCAGGCAGCGGTACCAACGTCGCTGAGGTGAACCGGCTCATCAAGCAATTCGATGAAATGCGCAAGATGATGAAGCAGTTCTCCGGCATGATGGGCGGCGGAGGCGGCAAGGGCGGCAAGAAGAACGCCATGAAGCAGCTCAAGGGCCTTGCCGGTAAAGGCGGAATGAAGTTCCCGTTCCGTTGACCTTAATCTTTAATCTTTTGACCTAGATCTTTCGCCTTTCTATAGATCTGATATAGTACAACATCAGAAGATCGAGTAGTCTTTTGACCTTGATCTTGTGATCTTAATGTTTAATCTTTTCCCCTCGTTACCAGGGAACGCCGCCAGTTAAGCGTATCCCGCAGGGAGGAAAAGCGGTCTTTCCCCGAACTCACCCAAGTCCCGCCAGTCTGAACGCCTACGCTAGTTGCACTTAGCGGGTGTCCAGAGGGCAGAGCCCTTGGGGCCCTCCCTTCGGGAAGGGAGGGTTTGGGAGGGATCGATAACGATATTCTTTTAAGGAGGTGAATTTCGTGGCAGTACGTATTCGTTTGAAAAGAATGGGAGCACATAAAGCGCCTTTCTACCGTGTAGTGGTTTCCGATTCCCGGTCTCCTCGTGACGGCCGTTTTATCGAGGAAATCGGTTATTATAATCCGATCGAAGTACCGGCAGTCGTTAAGATTGACGAAGAGAAGGCTCTTAAATGGCTTCAGACAGGTGCACAAGCATCTGATACCGTCCGCAACCTGCTTTCCAAAGCTGGCGTGATGAAGAAGTTCCATGAGTCAAAGCTTCAGAAATAATGACTGATTGCGAGGGTCCTCTATGGAAGAATTAGTTGGTGTTATTGCTAAGGCTTTAGTGGATCATCCGGAGGATGTGGCCGTACGGACCGTGGAGAAGGATCACCTGATTGTCTATGAGCTCTCCGTGCATCCTGATGATGTCGGTAAGGTCATCGGCAAGCAGGGGCGGATCGCCAAAGCGCTTCGTACCGTAGTCACATCTGCAGCAGTCAAAAGTGATAAACGCGTTACCGTGGATATTTTATCTTAAGGATGCGCACAAGGAGGGGCTAGGGATAGTATATCCCGGCTCCTTTTTGTTGAAAATATAAGAATTTATAGACTGTACGCAATCAACGTGAAGGAGATGAACACATGAAAGAAGAGTTAACCGTAGGCAGGCTGGTGAACACGCACGGCATTCGCGGGGAGATCAAAATCCTGTCGCATACCGATTTCCCGGAAGTGCGGTTCGCACCCGGCAACAAGCTGCTGCTGATTCCCGCAGACGGAAGCCCGAAATTCGAGGTTACGATTGAATCGGCGAGAGAGCACAAAGGGATGTATATCGCCAAGCTTAAGGGGTATACGAACATTAATGAGATCGAGAAATACAAAGGCAGCCTGCTCAAGGTGCCTAGTGATAATCTGGTTGAGTTGCCGGAGAACGAGTATTACTTCCACCAGATTGTAGGCTGCGAGGTTTACACGGATGAAGATACCAGCCAGCCGCTGGGAACGATTACAGAGATTTTGCAGCCCGGGGCCAATGATGTCTGGGTAGTGAAGCCGAAGAAGGGCCAGGATATTCTGATTCCGGTTATTAACGATGTAGTGCTGGACGTCGATATTGCAGCCAAAAAAATCACTGTGCACCTTATGGAAGGGCTGCTCCCATGATCCGTATCGACGTGCTGACGCTGTTCCCTGATATGTGTGAAGGCGTCTTCGGCACCAGCATTCTCGGTAAGGCCCGTGAGAAAGGCATTGCTTCAC
Organism: Paenibacillus sp. FSL M7-0896; assembly: GCF_037975415.1. Classification (NCBI taxonomy): domain Bacteria; kingdom Bacillati; phylum Bacillota; class Bacilli; order Caryophanales; family Paenibacillaceae; genus Paenibacillus; species Paenibacillus sp. FSL M7-0896. The sequence continues at coordinate 4,154,502 of NZ_CP150250.1, read as the reverse complement.
TGAACACGGTGAACTTCCGCGACTTCTCGGGCAACAAGCATAACAGCGTGGATGATACGCCTTACGGCGGAGGGGGAGGCATGGTGCTGAAGCCTGACCCTATCTTCGCAGCGGTGGAGCATGTGCTGGCTCAGAGTAGCGCTGGAGGGGAGCAAGGGGAACACGGCAATACAGAGGCGGTGAAGCCGCGTATTATTCTGATGTGCCCCCAGGGCCGGACGTATAATCAGCAGATCGCCGAAGAGCTGGCACAGGAACAGCATCTGATCTTCATCTGCGGTCATTATGAGGGCTATGACGAGCGAATCCGTGAGCATCTGGTGACGGACGAGCTGTCGATTGGAGACTATGTGCTGACCGGCGGTGAGCTCCCGGCCTTGACCATCATTGATTCGGTAGTGCGGCTGCAGCCGGGGGCACTGGGCAATGAGACCTCTGCAATCTCCGACTCCTTCAGCACCGGGCTGCTGGAGTACCCGCATTATACCCGCCCGGCAGAGTTCCGGGGCTGGAAGGTGCCGGACATGCTGCTCAGCGGACATCATGCCAATATCGAGGTATGGCGGCGTGAGCAGGCGCTGCAGCGTACCCTCGAACGCAGACCGGATCTGCTGGAGACCGCTGAGCTGACAGCGAAGGACAAGCAGACGCTGAAACGGCTGCAGGAGCAGGCAAGCCTGGAGCAGAAATAAATGATAAAATTGGGCTTAAATAGAGTCATAGCTGGCGTCTTTCTAACGTATATTACGTAAGGGAGGCGTTTTTTGCTGTGTTCTGAGAACCGGGAACGGGAATTACGAACTAGAACGGATAGGCATAGAAGAAGTTTTGCCAGCGAAATAAATACGAGCAGATGTGCGTCAATACCCTTTTTCTAGGGTAATGAATAGAGGTGCCGCAAGTAGACATGCAGCTATAGACGCAGCTAGCTTAATTATCGAAAGGAATGACTGAAGTGACTACGAATACGCATGAATCATTCAAGCCAGCCGTGGACACTGTCCACAAGGAGGCGGAGCCGCTCCGCACGGTAAGTGATATTATTGATTTTTATAAGAATCGTAAATCGTAATCTTATAATTGAAGAAATGAATTAGACCTGGAAGCAGGTTCAATAGGCTCAGTAATACAGCAAATTCCACAAATAGCCGCTGAAGACAGACGAACCCCAGGTTCGCTGGCTTCGGCGGTTATTTGTTTGTTGGGTGCTAAGAGGGCGGGCAAACAAAAAAAGACCGTCCGAAGACGGTCTCTCTACCCGAGGCGCTAGTTTGTAACTTTGATCCGTATCCCGCGCCACCAAGACTTAATCATTCAGCCGTTGGTCCGGGTAAGGGATACGTTCAGCATGTCATGCTTGATGTGAACGCACCTCCTTTCCTTGTGCCAAGAGTATAGCACAGCCTTTACGGAAAATCCATTAAATTTTAATGAGATGTGAAAAAATATTGAACTCCATAAAAATACTGAACTCTATTTGAAACTGCTGAACTAGTGAGGTATATTTATAGTATAACAGTAAGTAACCGCTTACCGGCATATTATGCATTAGATGAACGTATGTTAATCGTAGGGATGCGGCAAACGTAAGGATGAAGTAATGGATTGATTTGCAATGTCGGGGTATAGCGCAGCCTGGTAGCGCGCACCCTTGGGGTGGGTGAGGTCGCAGGTTCAAATCCTGTTACTCCGATTATTCCGGTTTTCGCTAACAACAAAAAACACTTCCGTCAGCGCATCACGCTCTGTAGGAAGTGTTTTTATTTAGGTGCTAAGGCCCGTGTGTGCGGTTAAGCTAGAACCTGCCCCTGTCACCATCCCGGCGGGTAAGCATGATGACTCCCGTGACCAGTGAATACAAGCCAACAACCATGAGCAATACAATGGCCCAAGTATAATTGCGCACCGTGTAGGTGAGCGAAGCGAAGATGATAAACCAGGCGATCCGCAGTACTCCTTCATTAATAAAACGTCTGCCTGCTGTACTCATGATTCCTGCCTCCTTATGGATTGTAGAAGATTGTTCACAACCGTAAGCGGTTCATTGATTTTGTTACTTTAATATTACCCCTTTTTACACAAAATTGATACACAATGTTCACAAGTTCTTCAATTCACAACTATTTTACATATAGACAATTGCTGCGTGACGATAGCCGTTACCGGCTTATCCCTCCCCTCATAAGATACAGAACCACGATTAAGGAGGAAACAGCAGATGGAAGCTTATTATAATTGTCTCCATTGCAAGGATAAGCGTGTACGCATTATGACTACTGACGGCAAGCGCCATGAAGGAATTATTGTAGATGTGGACCGGAATAATGTGTATCTGAAAACAAAAGGCAATGGCAGAATGCAAACTTCGGCCTTCTATCCGGGCGGTTCAGGAAACTACTATGGCGGACACTATGGTTACGGAAGTCAGATCCTTACCTTGAGCCTGTTCACGCTTCTGGCGATTGCGTTAATCTGACGATAGCCTGAACAACACAAAAAGTGGGCTCCTGGAAGTCAGGAAGGCCCACTTTTTGCGTCACTATAGGATGATCTAATTAACAGATATGGCTCCGATCTGCGTGGTTAACGATACCAGCGGACCGCCGCCGTTATAATCCTTCGGTGTACCGTTGTCGGCGCCGGAGATGTGGCCGAGCTCACTGCGGGCTTTGACCGTACATGCGGTTGATGCTGACAGATCGGCGGAGATTCTTCCAATATCGCTCTTGGCCTTGAGGCTGCTGCCCTGCTTCATGCTGGATACCCCAAGCTCAATACTCCCCGTATTTGACTCCACACTGGACTTGCCTGTGAATACGGTGTCTTGAAGGATGATGCTGCCGACATTGCTGTTAATCTCAAAAGTTCCCTCAAGCCCGCGGAGCTGGACGGTACCTACATTATTATCAATCTCAAACCGGTCAACGGTCTCTGGAATCCCTATTACATAATTAATGCTGAAGTTGGAATCCCCATACTCATGCTGCGCCCATTCCCAGAGGTTTCTCTTCGAATTGCCTTCACCACGAGCAGAGACGATTAGCGCGTCTCCTTTATGTTCAATAGAGACTTCCGTATGATCCAGCACTCCGGATACCAGCTTGTGGCCTGTCTGCTCATGGACAATGACGGTGGCCTGCACTGTGATCTCATCACCTGAAGCGGGTACTACTTCAACTTCCCCCACCGCATTATCTAGCTTAAGGACGGAAGCCGAAGCAATCGGCAGGGAGGTGGAGAACTCCCGGATGACTCCGCTAGTATTCATCTGCTCTTCAATCATACCTGCTGTGTTCTGGATGGCGTCACCGACAGCAGCACTGGCATCGCTGAGACTCTGCTTCACGGCTTCTGCCGCCTCCTGCTTGAAGCTGCCGGAGATCGTCTGCTCCAGCTGGTTATCCGCTGCTTCCTTGCCGGGAAGCTCCCGGCAGCCGGCAAGTGCAATAGAAAATACGGCCATTGCTGCAATAATTGCTGTGCTGTGATGTTTCTTCATTATATAGGCCCTCCTAAAGGCATAATTATTTGCTTATGTATACTCAGTATTATATATTATGGGAAAACACTGGATAACAGCCTGGCGGCGGGTTGTTCTACTGGACTATAGTCCAGGAAGCTTAGCTACTACATTTTAGAGAGGCATTATGGTACACTGTCGTTAGATGAAGGACCGGAAGAATGAAATGTGACAGCTGGAGGGCCGGCACGGAAGCAGACCCGGGAGACGGTCTGTTTACTATTTGGACTGAACAAGTCAGAGGGGCGGATGAGCCAAATGCAGTATGCAGCATTCCTGATCGTTGTGTTGGTGGGTGCAGTTGTCTATACCGTGTACCGCAGCCGGATGAGCCAAGAACAGTCTGAAGCGCCGAAGCAAGGGAAGGCCAGTAATGTGATTTCTATGGAAGGTCACCGTAGGGCCAAGCAGAATGCTGCGGATCAGCAGTGCTCCTCCTGCAAGAAGAAGAATGGCAAGCTCATCTTTTATGCCCAGGATGACGGAAGTGTGGTCGGACTCTGCAAGGATTGCAAGGTGAAGGCGAAGAAACGGGATATGCTGCCGCTTTAAATAATAAATATATGTTGCATGAGCCTGTCTTTTATGATAATATTACTTCTGTTGTGTGGAATACGGTGGTCCTCTGCGGATAATGAGGGAGAGCAATGGCTCTCCGGAAGAGGCAAGAACACCTGTACGGAAGGAGGAAGTCCTTAATGAATATCCTACAAGCAATTACACAAGAGCAACTTCGTAAAGATATCCCGAGTTTTCGCCCGGGTGACACTTTGAAGGTGCATGTAAAAGTTATCGAAGGAACTCGTGAGCGTATCCAGTTGTTCGAAGGCGTTGTAATCAAACGTCGCGGCGGCGGTATCGGTGAGACTTTTACGGTTCGTAAAATCTCTTATGGTGTTGGTGTGGAAAGAACATTCCCAGTCAACTCCCCTAAACTCGAGAAAATCGAAGTGGCTCGCCGTGGTAAAGTGCGTCGTGCGAAGCTGTATTATCTTCGTGACCTGCGCGGTAAAGCTGCAAGAATTAAAGAAATTCGTCGCTAGAATAGTGACAAAGGAAAGGGGCTTGAATTCAAGCCCCTTTCGTTTATTTCTTGTGATTAAAGAATTGTGGATCCCCGCAAAGTACCTGAGTAAGCACGAAGTTAAAGCATCACTTTGTGGGGTTTTTAGACATATGTGCCTTAGGAACAGCTTCTCCGAAAAGGCCTCCTGAAGGAGTAATCGCGGGGGAGTTTTTGGCAGGAGCTTTTTTGTATTGTATAGTGGAGATAACAACTGATGGAGAGGACGGTGAACTATGCAGCAGGATTTGCAGCAAGGGCAAGGCGAAGTGATTGATTCTAACGGCCAGAGCCCCCGGAAGCCAAAGAATGAAGTCCTGGAATGGATTAAAGCGATAGCGATTGCATTGGTTCTGGTTATTCTAATACGCTGGCTTTTGTTCAAACCGTTTATCGTAGACGGCCCTTCCATGAAGCCTAACTTCCATACCGGCGAACGTGTGATTGTTAATGAAATTCTCTACGATATCCGCAAGCCGGAGCGCGGGGAAGTCATTGTGTTCCATGTGCCCTCTGAGGGCCGGGATTTCATTAAACGTGTCATTGGTGTGGCAGGCGATACAGTCACAGTTGAAGGGGATGTCGTTACAGTTAACGGAGAGCCTGTGAACGAGACGTATATCCAGAGCGCGATTGATGATGCGCATAATAACAACATCTTGTACAACAATAAGAACTTCCCGAATGAGCAGTTTACGGACAACAAGGTGCCGGAAGGCCATGTGTTCGTAATGGGGGATAACCGCTCTGACAGTACGGACAGCCGGATGATCGGTTATGTGCCGCTGGGGGATATTGTCGGCCGTGCAGACCTTATTTTCTGGCCGGTGAAGAATATCTCATTGATAAATCATTAATTATTTTAAGCTGACAGAAGTCAAAGGAGGTGACGGCATTGGCCATTCAATGGTTTCCTGGTCATATGACGAGGGCTAGACGGCAAATCGAGGATAAGCTGAAGCTAATTGATGTTGCAATAGAACTGCTTGATTCCCGTCTGCCGATCTCGAGCCGCAATCCGATGATTGACGATATTTTGCGGGACAAGCCAAGGCTGATTATTCTGAACAAAGCGGATCTGGCCGATCCGGAAGCTACACGCAAGTGGCTGGCTTACTTCAAGGCGCAGGGTCATGTTGCCTATCCGGTAGATGCTTCTACTGGCACCGGGATTAAAGAAATTCCGGAGCAGGTGAAGCTGCTGCTGAAGGACAAGATCGACCGGCAAATTGCCAAGGGCATGAATCCGCGTGCGATGCGGGCACTGATTGTGGGCATTCCCAACGTAGGCAAATCGACTCTCATTAACCGGATGGCTGGAAAAAATATTGCGATTACCGGTGACCGTCCGGGGGTTACCAAGGGCCAGCAATGGATTAAGACCGGCGGCAGTCTGGAACTGCTGGATACGCCTGGGATTCTCTGGCCGAAATTCGAGGACCAGACGGTAGGCTATAAGCTGGCAGTAACCGGGGCCATTAAGGAAGAGATCCTGAATATTGAGGATATCGCTTATTATGCGGTGAAGTATCTGGTGAAGGATTACGGAAGCCGGTTCCAGGAACGCTTCGATATCAGTAAGCTGCCGAAGGACTTAGAGAACCCGGACGAAATCGTGGCTGTTATGGAAGCAGTCGGGCGTAAGCGCGGTTGTCTGATGAGCGGTGGCCGAGTAGATCTGGAGAAGGCTTCACGCGCGCTGCTGCATGAGCTTCGTGCAGGGAAGCTTGGACGTTTCACGCTGGAGAAACCTGAATAGTAGAATGGAATGTGGAATGGAAGAGCCATCCGTGAATGTGGGGTGGCTCTTTTTTTGCGTGTAGGTGGGGAATGGGGCGGTGTGCGAAGCAATGTTGTAAGAATAGCAACTCTTCTCTATTGATAAGGGGCGGAGTAGCAAAAGTGTTGTATGAAATGCAGGAATGTTCTCGTTTGGGCAGCTTGAGGGAAGAGAAATGCTGTTATTCATACAACTTTTTTGGATTTGCGCAGTATTAATGAAGGGATTGTTGTATTCAGTGCAGAATTTTAAGATTCTGAGACTGGGATTGGATGGAAATGAGTGCAAGTTCGAAGTTCTTATGGAATTCGAATTCTGTCATATATTCGTAGGAAGATCATAGATGTAGCTTACTTTAATTTTAATGGGCAGGTGGAGAGACAGTGATTGAGATCGATATGCTTGGGTATGAAAAAGAAGGCTGGGGACAATCCTTCCGTCACATCGCAGGTGTGGATGAAGTGGGGCGGGGCTGTTTGTTCGGAGATGTGGTGGCCGCAGCTGTAATTTTGCCGGCTGGGCTGATTATTGAGGGTGTGGATGATTCCAAGAAGCTGACGGCCAAAAAGCGGGATGCTCTGTATGAGACCATTATGGAGCAGGCGCTGGCGGTAAGCTTAGGGCATGTGGAGGCGGCGGTGATCGATGAAATTAATATTAAGCAGGCTTCGCGTCTGGCGATGCGCCTGGCGGTAGAGGGATTAAGCCAGCAGCCGGACTATATGCTGATTGATGCGGAGAAGGTGGACCTGCCCTTGCCGCAGCGTGCCATCATTAAAGGGGATGCCAACAGCCAGTCGATTGCTGCCGCCTCCATTGTAGCCAAGGTGACACGTGACCGGCTCTGTGAGGGCTTGTGGGAGGAATTATACCCGGATTACGGGATCAAAGTACATAAAGGATATGCTACCAAGTTGCACCGTGAACAGATCAAGGCACTGGGTGTAACTCCGATGCACCGGCGCAGCTTCATCGGCAATATTCTTGCCGAGCAGGAACAGTTGTCTTTATTCTAAAAATATAAGAATGTATGGTTTCACGTCTAAATTATCCTTCTATTTCTCGCTGAAACGGTGCCGTCCTCTAAAAGGATGGCATAGCAGTTTCCACTTGGCTTATCATCCCGATAATCACAAATGAAGGTGAAATACCGATATAAATAGAAAGAAGGGAGGCGGACAACATGAACATCGGATCACTGGTTCGCGGTTTGCTTGGCGACAGCAAGGCGGGGGAGGCCAAATCTGTAGAGCTTAAGGAAGGTCAGGTTGTTCGCGGCGTTGTGCTAAGCGTATCCGATTCCGGAAAAGAAGCTGTGGTACAGATTCAGGGAACGCCGGTACGGGCTGAACTGGAAACACCGCTGGCAGCCGGTCAGACGCTGAACCTGCAGGTGGGTGCACCAGGAGAAGGCGGCTTGCCGGTGCTTAAGCCGGTCTCTCTGGGGGAGGCGGCTATGGTCTCGCCGCAGAGTATGGGCGAGGCACTGGAGTCGCTTGGACTTGCCAATTCCAAGGCGGGACGGGAGATTGTTCAAGCGATGCAGGCCGGAGGGCTGGCCTTCACCAAGGAGACTGCAGCGAAGCTGGACGCAGTCATGAATGCCAAACCTCCCGGTGTCCCTGCCTCAGAGTGGCTGGAGGCGGCTGTAATCTCAGTGAAGCGAGGTTTGCCTGTAACGGCTGAGACGGTGAAGGGGCTGCAGCAGGCTGTATTCGGACCGAAGCTGCATGATCTGCTGGCGAAGCTGGAGACTGCGCTGAACGTCTGGGTGCAGCAAGGGGGAGACGGCGACGGATCAGGTCAAGCTGCGGGGAATAGCAGACCTGCGGGTGGGCTGCTGGCAGGCGGAGCCAATGCCGGTCTGGCTGGTAATACTCCAGCAGCCGGTGCTCTTCCGGGAGGAGCTGCCGGGGTGACTACTCAGGCAGGAGTAACCGCTAATGCGGGGACTTCGCAGGCTGCTGGCAGTGCCAATGGACAAGCTGCGTTAGTACCGACGGGAGATGCGGAGCCGGCAGGAAGCGGGAATGCGGTTGGAGCGCGAGAAGGTTCTGGGAATACGGCTGGATCGGGTGCTGTAGCGGGAACGCGTGGCGAAGGAGCGGGGTACGCAGCTGGAGCGCGTGAGGGTGCGGGGAACGCAGCTGGAGTGCGAGAAAGCGCGGGGAACGCGGCAGGAGTGCGTGAAGGTGCGGGGAACGCAACTGGAGTGCGTGGCGAAGGCGCGGGAAGTGGATCTGGAGCGCATGAGGGTGCGGGAAATGCGGCTGGAGTGCGAGAAAGCACAGGGAACGCGGCAGCGGTGCGTGAAGGTGCGGGGAACGCAGCTGGAGTGCGTGGCGAAGGCGCGGGAAGTGGATCTGGAGCGCATGAGGGTGCGGGAAATGCGGCTGGAGTGCGTGAAGGAGCGGGAAGTGGAGCTGGAGCGCGTGAAGGAGCGGGGAACGCAGCTGGAGTGCGAGAAAGCGCAGGGAACGCGGCAGGAACGCGTGAAGTGGCGGGGAACGCAGCTGGAGTGCGAGAAAGCGCGGGGAACGCAGCTGGAGTGCGTGAGGGCGCGGGCGTTGCCGCGCAGGCGCAGAGCGCTGCGGGGCCGGCCCTGCTCGCGAAGCTGCAGGGCGTGCTCTCCGAGCTGCGCGGCGCTCTGCCGCAGCTCGCCGAAGCGCCGCCCGCCTCCGGCGCGGCGGGCGGCAGTGCAACCCCTGCGGCTGCGCAGCCGCAGGGGGAACCCGCCGCCACCCAGGGGACAGACCCCTGGGTGGGGCGGATCTTGAAGCTGCTCGGTGCGGAGCACGAGCAGCAGATCCTGCGCGGCGGCGGGGCGCACACCGCGCAGGCAGCGTCCGGCGGCGCAGAAGATGCCGCCGGTACGCTCAAGGGCGTGCTGCTGCAGGTACTGGGCAGCAGCGAGGCCCCGCCCGCGGTGAAGGAAGCCGCGGGCCAGCTGGTGCAGCAGCTTACAGGCCAGCAGCTGCTGCTGAATACAGACCGCACCGCGCCGTTCGCGCAGGTGACGATGTTCCTGCCGCTGCACGGTCCGGATGGCCGGGAGACGGCCTCTGTCCAGATCCAGTCGCGGCGCGGCAGCAAAGGGGAGCTCGACGCGGCGAATTGCCGCTTGTGGTTCGATCTGGACATGAAGCAGCTCGGCCAGACGATGGTCGATGTGCAGGTGGTCGACCGCATCGTCAGCCTGAAGCTGCATAACGATGAACCTTGGGTACTGGAGCTGCTGGAGGGCCGCCGCGAGGAGATGAAGGCGGCGGTCGAAGGCATAGGCTATCAATTGTCCAGCCTGCGTACGGAAGCATTGCCGGAACGGAGCGTCGCCGCTGCTGCGGTGAAGCCGTCCGATTATGCTCCGCAGGAGTACAAAGGAGTAGATTACCGCATATGAGTGAGTCTGAGCAGAAGGTTCCGCAGAATCTCAAGAAGGCAGTGGCGCTCAAATATATTCCGGGCCAGAGCGATGCGCCAGTGGTTGTCGCTAAGGGGCAAGGCTCGGTAGCGGACATCATCCTGCAAAAGGCAAAGGAAAACGGAGTAGCGGTGCAGGAGGATGCGGCGCTGGTAGAGGTGCTGTCGAAGCTCGATCTGGACCAGCAGATTCCGCCTCAGCTCTATCAGCTGGTGGCTGAGATTCTCAGCTATGTATACCAGAGTGACCGGACAGCTGGTGAACGGAGACAGAAGTGAGCCATAACGGAGACGGCAGAACCTACACCCGTCAGGAGAAAGGCGCTGCTGCCGAGCAGGCGGCCCGAATGTATCTGACTTCGCGGGGCTACCTCATCCGGGATTATAACTGGCGCTGCCGTAGCGGAGAGCTGGATATTATCGCGGAGTATGAAGGCGCTCTGGTCTTCATTGAGGTGCGCAGCCGGAGCGGCTCAGCCGTGCAGGGCACTGCGGAGGAATCGGTCGATGCACGCAAAATCCGTCAGGTGAGAGAGACAGCCCGGGTCTACCTGCACATGCAGGGACTGCAGCCGGCTGCAATTGCTTTCGATGTGATTGCTGTACAGCTTCAGCCGGATTTAAGCATCGCCTCCCTGCGGCATCTCCGGGAAGTCTTTTAGCTGTCTCTGTTTTGCAAAAACCGTGTTAAATTTAACAATTATCCTTGACAGATGCCGGACTTCATGGGTCATTTCTCAAAAGAAGTGGGTAAACATTAGTGTAACTTTTAATGCCACCATGAGGAGGGCTGCCGGAATGAGGAATCAATCAATGAATATACAGGTAAGCTTTACTTGCCAAAATTGTGAGCATAATATAGTAGCGGAACTTGGCGCAGAGCCCTTATCCGTTGTATGCTGCAGTAATTGTAATAAGACATTTACCGTTATGCGGCCTGCAATAGCGGAAGAGATATTGATTGACTGGGAGAATGAAGCGTTATTCCACAAGATGCGTGCTGAGAAAACCCAAGACAGCAACAGCAGCCTCTTGTCACTGGTCATCAATGTGATTGAGCTGCTGACCTGGCGCGACAAGGGTAACGGGCAAGTGGAGGCCATTAAGGAAATGCGCAAATGGCTGATTGAGCATGAGGAAGCTCCGCCGGTGGCGGAATTAATACAAATGGATGTGAACCGGCGCGGAGCCAAACGGAAGTGGAATGAATAAGCAATCCAGCACTTAGCGAAAGCGGGGAGCGATCTTGTCCAACGTATTTTTTACCTCAGATCATCATTTTGGCCACAAGCTGATCATTGATTTTGAATCGCGGCCTTTTGCCAGTGTGGAAGAGATGGACAAGGTGATGGTAGCGAACTGGAATGCAGTCGTAAGAGAGGAGGACACGATTTTTCATCTGGGTGACTTTTCTTTCAGGAATCAAGAGGATACCCGTAGCATTGTGTCTGCCCTGAACGGGTACAAAATACTGATTCTTGGCAATCATGACCGTGGACGCGGACGAGGCTGGTGGCTGGAAGCCGGATTTGATGAGGTCAGTGAGTATCCGCTGATATACAAGGAGTTTTTTCTGCTCTCGCATGAGCCGATGTATATGAACAAGCATATGCCTTACGTGAATGTGCATGGTCATATTCATGGACAGAAATATGAGGGCAATCATCACTTTAATATTTGTGTGGAGCACTGGAATTACACCCCGCTGTCCTTTGAACAGATAAGGAATTCGGTGGTAGCCAGCGAAGAAGGCTGAATAAAATGATTCTTTGGTCATAGTTGCATATTTATGCAAGACGATTAAAAGCTGATTTTTGTGCAGCACTATATGCGCAATAACCTTGCATGTTGTGTAGGGTATTAGTTATACTGAGTGTAATTGAGCTTACGGAAAAAGAGGAAGCACCTTTTTTCCTGGAAACGAACGCCCGTTGCGGGTGTATTTCTGGAGAAGAGGTGCTTATTTGTGTACGGAAAAATGCATAGCGCATGCCTGTATGGCATTGAAGGTGTAATGATCGGAGTGGAGGTGGATCTTGCTAACGGCTTGCCGCAGACCCATATTATCGGCCTGCCGGATTCGGCAGTCAGGGAAGCGGTGGAGCGAGTACGGTCCGCCGTCAAGAATTGCGGTTACAGCTATCCCCAACAGCGGGTGACGATTAATCTGGCCCCGGCGGACCTGCGCAAGGAGGGCTCGGCGTTTGATCTGGCGATTGCCCTGGGGATACTGACGACCAGCGGCCAGCTTGTTATGCCGGAAGCCGGGCAGATGCTGCTGATTGGTGAGCTTGCGCTCGACGGAAGTCTGCGGCCGGTAAATGGGGTATTATCCATGGCCCAGGCTGCGCGGCAAGCCGGGATTCATGCTGTTCTGGTACCGCCCGGCAATGCGGCTGAAGCTGCGTTGATCGCGGGAATGAAGGTGTACACTGCCGGGCATTTGCGGGAGCTGCCTCAGCCTGGTCAGCTTCCTCCGTCGAATCCGGTGGAACAATCCGAAGTGGCCGGTCCTGAACTGCCACAGGCTGATTTACCGTTTCCGGTATCGGTATCTGTAAGCGCTGGTGCGGCCTCCAGAAAGCGTCCGCCCGTTCTGGCGCTGTCCCTGGACCATTTGAGATACCATTCTGAGCCAGCGGAGAATATTCCCTCCCTGCTTGCGGTGAAGCAGCCAATGAATGAAGATTACAGCGATGTTATCGGCCAGAATCATGTAAAGCGTGCCCTTACGATTGCGGCAGCGGGAATGCACAATATTATTCTGATCGGCCCTCCAGGTACGGGGAAGACTATGCTGATTAAGCGGTTACCCGGAATTCTTCCCGATCTTAACGATCAAGAATCGCTTGAGGTGATGAAGATATTCAGTGCTGCCGGGAAGCTTAGGGACGGAGGGAGCGGGTTGCTGCGTGACCGCCCGTTTCGTTCACCGCATCATACCATCTCGGCAGCCGGATTGATCGGCGGGGGCGGAATCCCGAAGCCGGGGGAGGTGAGTCTCGCGCACCGCGGTATTCTCTTCCTGGACGAGCTGCCCGAGTTCTCCCGGACTGTGCTTGAAGTGCTCCGCCAGCCGCTGGAGGATGGGATTGTCACCATCAGCCGGGCTCGGGCATCCTTCACCTTCCCTGCCCAGTTCCTGCTCGCTTGCTCCATGAATCCCTGCATGTGCGGATTTCTTGGTAGTGGCAACACGCATCAGCGGTGCAGCTGCAGTCCGGCCAAAATCGCCCAGTACCGGCGCAAAATCTCGGGCCCGCTGCTGGACCGGATGGATATGCAGGTTGATGTGCCGCGTCCAAGAGAAGGAGACAGGAGTGTACCTCCGGTCTCGACGGCACAGATGCGCTCTCAGGTTCTGCGGGCTCAGGTGATTCAGGCGGAGCGGTATAGCATCCTGCCGATCTCCTGGAACAGCGAGCTGTCCGGGGCGGCGCTTCGCCGTTATGCTGCGCTGCGGCCGGAAGAGGAGATGCTGCTGGACAGTATTCTCGAGAGTCTCGGGCTCAGCATGCGGGCGCATGACCGGATTATTAAGCTGGCCCGCACGATTGCCGATCTGGAAGCGGCGGAGGAGATTGGCGCTGCGCATCTGGCCGAAGCGGTCCAATACCGCAATCTGGACAGGCAGGTCATGGTGGAGGAAGAAGCCTGACACGCCAAAACCCCCGTCCGGGGCCGCCGGGCAGGGGAGGGCATGCTGAAACGGTATCGTCCTTTAAAAGGACGGCAATGCCGTTTCCACTTGTGAAGCTATTCTTACAGCACGTTCAATTCTACTTCGATGTTACCAGTGGTAGCGCGGGAGTAAGGACATGCGCCATGAGCTTCTTCTACCAGCCGTTCAGCGGTCTCACGGTCAACACCCTTGACCAGAACATCCATCTTCACGGCAATGCCGAAGCCGCCGTCTTCCACTTTGCCGAAGCTGACAGTAGCCGTTACTTCAGAGCCTTCGATCTTTACCTTGCCCATACGTGCAACCATATTCAGAGCGCTGTCGAAGCAAGCGGAATATCCGGCTGCGAACAGCTGCTCAGGGTTCGTGCCTTCACCGCCGGCGCCGCCCATTTCGCGTGGTGTGCTGATCGCAAGATTCAATTTAGGGCTGTCGGATTCGATAGAACCCTGTCTGCCGCCTACGGCTTTTACTGTTGTTTCGTACATTTTCTGTTGGATGGTCATCATATTAAATCGCTCCCGTTCGTTTTTAAATTGCATTGTACACAACTTAATTTAACACAATTAAAATAAAAGTCAATCTATTTTCCGCTATTAACATGATATTATGGATGAATTGTGATAAACTAATGTCACAAAGGCAGGTGAAGAAGAAATGCAAAAAGAATCCACTACAACCCCTGAGCTTATGCTGGAGAACCAGCTCTGCTTTACGATTTATGCCTGTTCGCGTGAATTTACGAAGCTATACCAGCCTCATCTGGATAAGATCGGATTAACGTATTCGCAGTATCTGGTTATGCTCGTCCTGTGGGAGAGACAGCAATGTACAGTCAAGGAGCTGGGTGAAGCTTTGTTCCTCGATTCAGGCACGCTGACTCCGCTGCTTAAGCGGCTGCAGGCTGCAGGACTAATTTTGCGTGAACGTTCTTTGCAGGATGAGCGGAAGGTGCTGATTTCATTAACACCCCAAGGCTTGGCGCTGCGGCAGGATGCTATGGGCATTCCCGGCAAAATGGCAGAAGGCACGATGCTCTCTCCGGTAGAGTTCATAGATTTGCTGGGGCAGTTCAAAAATCTCCTGAACCGGGTGCATGAAGCTAACGTTAGCAATTCGAAATCGTAGTCTCGCTCCCATATAAGAGTATAGGTTTCACCGTCCTGAATAAGGACGGTAAAGCCGTTCCAGCATGAATTTCAATGCAATCGTTCGCATTCCGGCATGAAACCGAGCGAAAATGTATGTATAAATAGTGAAAGTTTTTAAGGAAAGCGCTTATAAAACATGTTACAATATTCTGGGTTTCACATTCTGGCATATAGGTAATTTTAGATATCACTATTGTGATAGGTTCTATATGCTACTTGCAGAGAACTGTACCGGTTGCAGCGTATGCTTCAGGTGCCGGCGCTCTGCTTGTACCGGGATATTGCCGGTTAACAACCGGTCTGGCCCCGGCTTTGGACAATCAAAACGGAATGCGGAATGACCGCAGGCTGCCTGCACAGGTCACCGCAACACTTTAGGAGGCTTCCGGAATGAATATCCACGAGTATCAGGGAAAAGAAGTACTTAAGAAGTATGGCGTAGCCGTACCGAACGGAAAAGTTGCTTATACAGTGGACGAAGCCGTAGAAGCTGCCGCAGCGCTGGGTACACCTGTGGTTGTAGTCAAAGCGCAGATTCATGCTGGCGGACGCGGCAAAGCCGGCGGTGTCAAGGTGGCGAAGAACAGTGATGAGGTTCGCGCATATGCGTCCGAGATCCTCGGCAAGACACTGGTGACCCATCAGACGGGACCCGAAGGCAAGGTAGTAAAGCGGCTGCTGATTGAAGAGGGCTGTCAGATTGTCAAAGAATATTATATCGGTCTGGTTGTGGACCGCGCTTCCGGACGGGTCGTCATGATGGCATCCGAGGAGGGCGGTACGGAGATTGAAGAGGTGGCAGCTACACATCCCGAGAAGATTTTCAAGGAAATCGTTGATCCGGCGGTTGGGCTTCAGACCTTCCAGGCGCGTAAACTGGCTTACAGCATTGCCATTCCTCCCGAATTGGTGAACAAAGCGGTCAAGTTCATGCAAGCGCTATATCTGGCTTTTGTGGATAAAGATTGCTCAATTGCAGAGATCAACCCGCTGGTCGTTACTGCAGACGGTAATGTGATGGCGCTTGATGCCAAGCTTAACTTCGATTCCAACAGTTTGTTCCGCCACAAGGATATCCTGGAGCTGCGTGATCTGGACGAAGAGGATGCCAAAGAAATCGAAGCGTCCAAATTCGACCTTAGCTACATCGCACTTGACGGCAACATCGGCTGTATGGTGAACGGGGCGGGCCTGGCGATGGCGACTATGGATATCATTAAATATTATGGCGGCGAACCGGCCAACTTCCTCGATGTAGGGGGCGGTGCGACGACTGAGAAGGTAACGGAAGCTTTCAAAATCATCCTGTCCGATGACAAGGTGAACGGTATCTTTGTTAATATTTTTGGCGGCATTATGCGTTGTGATGTCATCGCTACCGGTGTAGTCGAAGCGGCAAGACAGCTTGGCTTAACCAAGCCGCTGGTCGTACGTCTTGAGGGCACGAATGTGGCACTGGGCAAGGAGATTCTCGCCGGCTCCGGACTGAATATTGTTGCTGCTGATTCCATGGCGGACGGTGCCCGCAAAATCGTTGCTCTTGTGTAATATTCGACAATAAAAGTGAGGATGTGACCTATCGCATGAGCATTCTTGTAGATAAAAATACGAAAGTCATTACCCAGGGAATTACCGGTGCTACGGGTTTATTTCATACAAAAGGCGCGCTGGACTACGGTACTCAGATGGTTGGCGGTGTAACACCGGGCAAGGGGGGCACTACGGTTCAGATTACCCTGGACAACGGTACCGAGAAGAGTCTGCCTGTCTTCGACACGGTTGTTGCCGCCAAAGCAGCCACTGGTGCAACTGCAAGTGTCATTTACGTTCCTCCTGCTTTTGCCGCAGATTCGATTATGGAAGCGGTGGATGCGGAGATGGACCTGGTCATTTGTATCACAGAAGGCATTCCGGTGCTGGATATGGTCAAAGTGTCCAGATACATGGAGGGCCGCTCCACGGTGCTGATAGGTCCCAACTGTCCGGGTGTCATCACGCCTGGAGAATGCAAAATCGGCATTATGCCGGGTTATATTCATAAGCCGGGATATGTCGGTGTAGTCTCCCGGAGCGGGACCTTGACCTATGAGGCTGTGCATCAGCTGACGGAGCGCGGAATCGGCCAATCCTCAGCGGTAGGCATCGGGGGCGACCCGGTGAAAGGCTCGGAGTTTATCGACATCCTGAAGCTTTTCAATGAAGATCCAGGCACCAAGGCTGTCATTATGATCGGTGAGATCGGCGGGACGGCAGAGGAAGAAGCTGCGTTGTGGATCAAAGAGAACATGACCAAGCCGGTAGTCGGCTTCATCGGCGGGGTTACGGCACCTCCGGGCAAACGGATGGGTCACGCCGGGGCAATCATTTCAGGCGGTAAAGGGACGGCGAGCGAAAAGATCGCTGTGCTGGAGTCCTGCGGCATTAAGGTAGCGCCAACGCCTGCTGAAATGGGCTCTACCCTCGTCAGTGTGCTTGAGGAACGCGGCATCCTGAATGCCTTCACCACCCACTAGGGCACTTCTTACGCTAGTTCGAAATGTTTTGGGGTCCCCGCAAAGTACCTGAGTTATCATCGAAGCTAAATCTCCACTTTGTGGGGTTGTTTGGTCACAGCTTTTCCTGCCGAAGCAGGTATAATGAATATTGAAGGTAAGCAACCTTTTGTCCCGGATTACGCGGATGAAAGGTTGCTTTTTTTGGTTTAAGTCAATTTGGTTTAAGACAATAAGGAAGGCTGGCCCTTCCGCACGGGGAGAGAATACATATGGAAATTCGGGAGCTGTTGTTCGGTCTGCATGAGATGGAAGGGATTGGCTGGAAAAGTATCGACAAGATCCGCCGGGCAGGTCTTTTGACGAATGCTGTCTTCTCCTGTTCTGCTGAGGAGTGGGAACGGGCTGGAATCAGCGGTGTAATATCCGCCCGGCTGGCGGCAGACTTCAATGAAGCATGGGTGCTGAAGCGCCGCTCTTTAATGGAAGAAAGCGGTGTAGCGATGGTCACTATTCTGGATGATCACTATCCTGTACAGTTGCGGGAAACTCCTCAGCCGCCTTGGGTATTGTACTATCGTGGCCGTCTGGAGCTGGCTTCCCGTCCCTCTGTTGCTATGGTGGGGACCCGGGTGCCTACCGCTTATGGGCGCAGGGTGGGGGAGATGCTGGCGGGACAGCTAAGTGCAGCCGGTCTCACGGTTGTAAGCGGCCTGGCGAGGGGGATTGACAGTGTCTGTCATGAAGCGGCGTTAGGCGGAGCAGGAGGGACCATTGCGGTGGTGGCAACCGGCTTGGACAAGGTCTATCCTCCGGATAACCGTGAGCTGGAGCGGCAGATTTCGCGGGAAGGGCTGGTTCTTAGCGAATATCCTATCGGAACTCCGAGTCATCCCGGATTATTCCCGCAGCGCAACCGGATTATCGCTGGCTTGTCGCTGGGAACACTGGTGGTGGAGGCAGACAGCCGCAGCGGGTCCCTGATCACCGCCGATGCTGCGCTTGAAGCAGGCCGGGATGTGTTTGCCGTGCCGGGGCCGCTGACCTCTCCCAAGAGCAGAGGGGCACTGGAGCTGATTAAGCAAGGTGCGAAGCTGGTAACCTGCGCCTCAGATATTGTGGAAGAATACGTCTCCAGCCTGCCTTCCAAGGGGGCTGCATCAGCTTTAGCAGGCGCAGTAGAGCGGGAGAGTCCAGCCGATCTGATGGAAAAGAAATTGACAAGTGAGGAGCTGCACCTTTACCATATACTGCATCAAGGCCCGTTTACACTCGATGAGCTGCTGGCGTCAACGAGGTGGGATTTTGGACATTTGCATTCAGTTCTGTTATCTTTAATCATAAAAAAAGCGGTAACACAATTACCGGGTGCAATTTATAAGGTAATTTAATATAGAAGTAACTGTGGTAAGCATAGACTTCCTGGTGCAGCCGGGTCCTAGGACTGGTTCAGGAGGTGATCTGCTTACGAACTTTTGGGAGGAAAACCTATGGCAGATGCGTTGGTTATTGTAGAATCACCATCAAAAGCGAAAACGATTGGTAAATATCTGGGCAGCAAATATATTGTTAAGGCATCAATGGGGCATATCATAGATTTGCCAAAAAGCCAGATCGGTGTGGATGTGGAGAATCAGTTCAATCCCAAATATATAACGATCCGCGGCAAGGGCTCTATCTTGAAGGAACTTAAGGATGCCAGCAAAAAAGTGAAAAAAGTCTATCTCGCAGCTGACCCGGACCGCGAAGGGGAAGCTATTGCCTGGCATTTGGCAAATGCGCTGAATTTGGATAATACACAGGAATGCCGCGTGGTCTTCAATGAAATTACCAAGCAGGCGGTTAAGGATGCCTTCAAGACACCGCGCAAAATTAATATGGATCTGGTGAACGCCCAGCAGGCGCGGCGGATTCTGGACCGGCTTGTCGGTTACAAGATTAGCCCACTATTATGGAAGAAAGTCAAAAAAGGCCTCTCCGCCGGACGGGTACAATCGGTAGCGGTCAAGATTGTGATGGACCGGGAGAATGAAATTTCTGAATTCATTCCTACAGAATACTGGAGCATTACTGCCCGGCTGGCGATTCGGGATTCTGAATTCGAAGCCAAGTTCCACCGGCTGAACGGCGAGAAGAAGGAACTGGGTCAAGAGAGCGATGTGCAGGAAGTGCTGGAAGCGATTAAGAACGCGGCCTTCCAGGTCAAAGAAGTGAAAGAGAAGGAGAGACAGCGGCATCCATCCGCTCCGTTCACGACAAGCTCACTGCAGCAGGAGGCTGCCCGTAAGCTGGGCTTCCGCGCCTCCAAGACGATGTCTGTTGCACAGCAGCTCTATGAGGGAGTGGAGCTGGGCAAGGAAGGCACTGTCGGTTTAATCACTTATATGCGTACAGATTCCACGCGTATATCCACTACCGCACAGGATGAAGCCAAGGAGCTGATCCAATCCAAATACGGTGAGAAGTTCATTCCCGAGACGCCGCGTCAATATTCCAAGAAGGCTGCGGGCGCCCAGGATGCGCATGAAGCGATCCGTCCGACCTCTGCGCTGCGTGAGCCGGATACGGTCAAGGAATTCATGAGCCGTGATCAATTCCGGCTGTATAAGCTCGTATGGGAGCGCTTTGTGTCCAGTCAGATGTCTTCCGCGCTGCTGGATACGTTGTCGGTAGATATTACAGCCGGTACAGCGATATTCAGAGCGGTAGGGTCCAAGGTCTCGTTCCCGGGCTTCATGAAGGTGTATGTGGAAGGCAATGATGACGGCACAACAGACGAAGAGAAGTTCCTACCGCCGCTTAAGGCAGGCGATGAGCTGGTGAAGCGAGAGATTGAGCCGAAGCAGCATTTCACCCAGCCGCCGCCAAGATATACAGAAGCCCGTCTCGTCAAGACGCTTGAGGAACTGGGCATAGGCCGTCCAAGTACGTATGCGCCGACCCTGGAGACGATCCAGAAGCGAGGGTATGTGGCGATTGAAGAGAAGAAGTTCATGCCGACAGAGCTTGGAGAGCTAATCATAGAGCAAATGGAAGAGTTCTTCCCGGAAATTCTCAATGTGGAATTCACTGCCCATATGGAAGGGGATCTTGACCATGTGGAGGAAGGCGCGGAGGATTGGGTGAAGGTACTGGCCGAGTTCTATGAATCCTTTGAGAAAAGACTCCTATATGCGGAAGAAGAAATGAAGGAAATCGAGATTGAAGATGAGGTCTCCGATGAGCTGTGTGAGAAATGCGGCAAGCCGATGGTCTATAAGCTGGGCCGGTTCGGCAAATTCCTGGCCTGCTCCGGATTTCCGGAATGCCGCAACACCAAGCCGATCATTAAGGATATCGGTGTTAGCTGTCCGAAATGCCATGAAGGCAAGGTAGTGGAGCGGCGCAGCAAGAAGGGGCGTATCTTCTACGGCTGCGACCAATATCCGGGCTGTGACTTTGTTTCCTGGGATAAGCCGTCAGTGAAGCCATGTCCGGCTTGCGGCTCCTGGATGATCGAGAAGCGCAACAAGCAGGGAACCAAGCTGCAGTGCACCTCATGCGATCATACAGAGGCTGTAATCGAGAGCGATGAGTTAGCAGAATAATAGGGTCACAGGAGGAACGGAAATTGACAGAAAAAGCACAAGTAACCGTTATCGGAGCAGGTCTGGCCGGAAGTGAAGCCGCCTGGCAGATCGCTTCGCGCGGAGTTCCGGTCAGATTGTATGAGATGCGTCCGGTCGTAAAGACACCGGCGCATCATACAGATCAGTTCGCCGAGCTGGTCTGCAGCAACTCACTGCGGGCGAATGGCCTCGGAAATGCAGTGGGTGTACTTAAGGAAGAAATGCGGCGTCTGGGCTCTCTGGTACTGGGTGCAGCCGACAGGCATGCCGTTCCGGCGGGAGGCGCTCTTGCTGTTGACCGGGACGGATTCTCCGGTGAAATCACGTCCATGCTGCATAACCACCCTTTGGTAGAAGTCATAAACGAAGAACTTACGCATATACCGGAGGAAGGGATTGTTGTTATTGCCACCGGGCCGCTGACTTCACCCTCCTTGTCCTCGGAGATCAAGGGACTGCTTGGCGAAGAGTATTTTTATTTCTATGATGCAGCGGCTCCGATTGTAGAGAAAGACAGCATCGATATGAGCAAGGTCTATTTGGCCTCCCGCTATGATAAAGGCGAAGCCGCCTATCTGAACTGTCCGATGACGGAAGAGGAATTCGATATTTTTTATGATGCGCTGATCTCGGCTGAGACGGCTGCACTCAAAGATTTTGAGAAAGAGATTTACTTTGAAGGCTGTATGCCGATTGAAATTATGATGAGACGCGGCAAGCAGACGGCACTGTTCGGCCCTATGAAGCCTGTAGGACTGATGAATCCTCATACAGGCAAGCTGCCTTACGCGGTTGTGCAACTTCGTCAGGATAATGCTGCCGGTACGCTGTATAATCTGGTTGGCTTCCAGACCCATCTGAAGTGGGGAGAGCAAAAACGCGTATTCTCACTCATTCCGGGCCTGGAGCAGGCGGAATATGTGCGTTATGGGGTCATGCACCGCAATACCTTCATTAATTCCCCCAAGCTGCTGCAGCCCACTTACCAGATGAAGGGCCGGGAGAGACTGTATTTTGCCGGCCAGATGACCGGGGTGGAAGGGTATGTAGAATCTGCTGCTTCCGGTATGATCGCGGGTATGAACGCAGCGAGAGCAGCGCTTGGCGAAGAGAGCCTGATCTTCCCCGAGGATACGGTGCTGGGTAGCATGCCCGCCTATATTACTTCGGCAGATCCTGAACATTTCCAGCCGATGAATGCCAATTTTGGCCTGCTGCCGAAGCTTGAGACGCGGTTCCGCAGCAAAAAAGAGAAGAACGAACGTCTGGCTTACCGGGCGCTTGACAGCCTTGCTGCTTATGCTGCGGCCCATGAATTGAAGTATGCTGAGCCGGAGCCGGTGGATGCTGATCCGGCAGAAGCGGATAGTCCTGCACAACCGGCACAATAGGTTCAGGCCTGAATTACCTAATCTGAGGAGGGTGCCCATCATGTTACCCAGCTTTCATGCAACTACGATTTGTGCGGTAAGACATAACGGCCATGCGGCGATTGCCGGTGACGGCCAGGTTACATTCGGAGAGAGTGTCATTATGAAGACGACGGCCAAGAAGGTCCGCCGCCTGTACAGAGGTCAGGTCATTGCCGGGTTCGCAGGCTCCGTTGCTGATGCGATTACGCTGTTCGAGAAGTTCGAGGGGAAGCTTGAGGAGCACCATGGCAATCTGCAGCGGGCAGCGGTGGAGCTGGCCAAGGATTGGCGCCAGGACCGCATTCTGCGCAAGCTGGAAGCGCTCATGATCGTAATGGATAAGGAAGGCATGCTGCTGATCTCCGGCAATGGTGAAATTATCGAGCCGGATGATGATGTACTGGCAATCGGCTCCGGCGGTAACTTCGCGCTGGCTTCCGGACGGGCGCTCAAGCGCCATGCCTCCCATCTGGGTGCCGGTGACATTGCCAGAGAAGCGCTGCAAATTGCCTCCGAGATCTGTGTATATACCAATTCCAATATTATTGTCGAAGAGTTATAGGCAAGGTGCCATATATAAAGGGAGGAAGTCACAATGGTGAATCAATCGCTTACGCCACGCCAGATCGTAACAGAGCTTGACAAATATATCGTAGGTCAAAAGCAGGCCAAGAAATCAGTGGCCGTTGCCCTCCGCAACCGGTATCGGCGCAGTCTGTTGTCCGAGGAGCTGCGGGATGAGGTTGTACCAAAGAATATCCTGATGATCGGCCCTACCGGTGTAGGTAAAACAGAGATCGCCCGGCGTCTGGCTAAGCTTGTTAATGCCCCGTTTATCAAAGTCGAAGCGACCAAATTCACGGAAGTCGGCTACGTGGGGCGTGATGTGGAGTCGATGGTCCGTGATCTGGTAGAGACTTCTATCCGTATGGTGAAGCTGGAGCGCACCGAAAAGGTGAAGGACCGCGCAGAAGAGCTGGCGAATGACCGGATTGTGGCCATTCTGGTCCCTTCCTCCTCAAAGGGGAAATCGCAGCGCAATCCGTTTGAGATGATTTTTGGCGGGAACAACGGCGGGGCGGAAGAATCCAAGGAAGAGCCGGAGGACGGAAGCCTGAGCGAACGCCGCAGAGGGATCAAGTTCAAGCTGCTTGCCGGCCAGTTAGAGGATGACGTCATTGAGATTGATGTCGAGGACACGACGCCTTCGATGATGGATATGTTCGCCGGGCAGGGCAATGACCAGATGGGTATGAACATGCAGGAGATGTTTGGGAACCTGCTGCCGAAGCGTACGAAGAAGCGCAAGCTGCCGATCCGTGAAGCCCGTAAGGTGCTGATTCAGGACGAAGCGGCCAAGCTGATTGACACGGACGATATGATTCAGGAGTCGGTAGCACGCGCCGAGCAATCCGGGATTATTTTCATCGATGAGATCGACAAGGTGGCCAGCCAGGGCAAGGGCTCCGGTCCCGATGTATCCCGCGAAGGCGTGCAGCGCGATATTCTGCCCATCGTCGAGGGATCGACAGTCATGACCAAATACGGGCCTGTGAAGACAGACTACGTGCTGTTCATCGCCGCAGGCGCTTTTCATATTGCCAAGCCTTCAGATCTGATCCCTGAGCTTCAGGGGCGCTTCCCGATCCGTGTAGAGCTGAGCAGTCTGACACTTGAGGACTTTGTATCTATTCTTACGGAGCCTGAGAACGCACTTACGAAACAATATGTGCATTTACTGCAGACGGAGAACATTGAAATCCAGTTCCAGAAGGAAGCCATTCAGGAAATTGCCAAGATCGCGGCCTCCGTGAATCAGAATATGGAGAACATCGGGGCACGGCGTCTTCATACGATCCTGGAAAAGCTGCTGGAGGATCTATCGTTCGAGGCGCCTGAGCTGACGCTCGACACAATGGTCATCACTCCGGAGTATGTTCGCGAAAAACTGGCAGGAATCGCGCAGGACCGCGACTTAAGCCAATATATTCTGTGAGAAGGCAGAGCTATAAAATCATTAATATAGGTAATTCGAATTATGGTTATACAAATTTGATTCTAAATTCATGCATAAAAAGTTAAAAAAATCTATAATAAAACATAAAATGTAATATAAAAGGAAAATAATTGTAAAAACATGCTTTAAGCCCTCTCTTTTCAGAAAAGATAGGGCTTATTTCTTATTGTAATAATATACAAATTCTAAGAGAATCAATGTATGTGAGATTGACATAAGAATCATTCATCGACATGGTTCGACTTTAAGACGAATATGTTGTGAAAAAAATGACTTTATTTGTCGAAAATAAGCAGGGATTTGAACAAAGTTGTGGAATTCTTTTCATTATGATAGGTTTGGAAGGGGGATTACTATGGGT
Organism: Paenibacillus sp. FSL M7-0896; assembly: GCF_037975415.1. Taxonomy (NCBI): domain Bacteria; kingdom Bacillati; phylum Bacillota; class Bacilli; order Caryophanales; family Paenibacillaceae; genus Paenibacillus; species Paenibacillus sp. FSL M7-0896. Next base: position 4,129,996 of record NZ_CP150250.1, on the reverse strand, counting down.
TTGCTGAACAGTGTCAGTTTTCAAAGATTACAAGGAGGCCTAGATGCCGCCACCAAACGACAAAGTGTTCTGGCTAATAATGTAGCAAATAATGATACACCAAATTTTAAACGTTCAGATGTCAGCTTTGAGAGCTTCCTGAGAGATCAGGAGAGCGGACTTAAAGCCACGCTGGGTGCGAAAGTATCAGACTCCCGTCATTTCCGCTTCGGGACAGTGACCGGCATGCCGGCCGCTGTGGTCAGTACCGATGAGACTACATCTATGAATAACAACGGCAACAATGTGGATATGGATCGTGAACAGGCACTGAGCGCCGAGAACCAGCTGAGATACAACTCCTATGTTGAACAGCTGAACAGTCAGATCACAATGATGCGTACAGTTGTACAGGGAGGGTAATGAATAATGAACTTTGGCAGCAGCTTTGGTATTAGCGCCTCGGCTTTAACCGCCCAGCGACTGCGGATGGATGTGATCTCCTCCAATATCGCCAACGCCGAGACTACAAGAGCCTCCGTGGTGGACGGCAAAGCCGTACCTTACCGCCGTAAGCTCACAGTTCTGGAAACTACTCAGGCTGACAGCTTCGCGAATATACTAGGCTCCAAGATGAGCGGCGGCAATGATGGCGTCAAGGTGAAATCGATTATCGAGGATTCTTCTCCGCTCAAGCCGGTGTATAATCCGAGCCATCCTGATGCGGACGCTGACGGTTATGTCTATATGCCGAATGTGGATGTGACCAAGGAAATGGTAGACATGCTGTCTGCCTCCCGTTCTTACGAAGCGAATGTTACGATGCTGAATGCATCCAAATCCATGGTGACCAAGGCGCTTGAAATCGGCCGGTAGAATGAATTGACTGTCTAGGGGGAGAAGAATTGATACAGAATTTATTGATCGGGAACCAGGCGGTTCAGCCGCTCGCTATGAAATCCGTAGCTGCAGAATCCTCAGCCGTGCAAGAGCCGGGACAGAGCTTCGGTTCATATCTGGAGAATGCGCTTAACCAGGTAGCAGATCAGGAACAGCAGGCGAAAGACATGAGTAACAAATTTGTACTGGGAGAGGTCAACATTGATGAGGCTATGATTTCGTCCCAACAGGCATTGCTGAGTTTGCAGCTGACTACACAAGTCCGGAACAAAGTGATTGAAGCCTATCAGGAAATTATGAGAACTCAAATCTAAATAATCCTAGCTACGTTTCGGATGGGGTGACACTGTGAATGAAAGATTGGCCCAGTACCGGGAGAAGATAACCCAGTATTGGAACAGATTCAGCGGTAAACAGAAGATATTATTTTTCTCCACTCTGTTTATTATCATTATAATAATCGTAGTTACGACCATGCAGTTATCGAAGGTGGAATACGAGGTTGCTTTTCAGGACCTGGACAGTACCGATTCAGCGGGAGTTATGAGTTATTTGGATACATCAGGGGTGTCTTACCGTTTAAGCCCGGATGGTAAAAGTATCTCAGTTCCCAGTACGGACGCTGCACGTATCAAGATAGCTGTTGGTTCTCAGGGAATCGTTCAGCAAGGCTCAATTGGGTACAAGGTATTCAATGAATCCTCGTCCATGATCGGTACTACAGACAGTGAATTCAATGTTAAATACAACAATGCGCTTAATGGTGAAGTTGAACAGCTGATGAGAAGGATGCAGGGAATCAAAGATGCCAAGGTTCTCATTACCCTGCCGAAGGAGACAGTATTCGCCTCACAGGAGGATCAGGAGAAAGCGCAGGCTTCCGTGGTAATGAGCTTTGATCCGGGATTCAGACCTTCCCAGGAGAATATTGACGGCTACTTCAATCTCGTGAAGACCGCTGTCCCGAATCTTCCCATCGACAACATTACAATCACCAACAACGAGGTGGAGCTGAAACCGACGGCCAAGGGCGGCCAGGCGGGGATCTCCAGCCAAGTTGAAGAGAACTTCGCACTCAAGAAGAAATTCGAAGATGATGTGAAGCGAGATGTGAAGCAATTCCTGAGTACTCTCACAGGTCCCGATAAGGTCGATGTCCTGGTGTTCTCCAAGCTTAATTTCGATAAGGAGAACAGAAAGGAAGATGTCGTAGTACCGGTGGATGCTGAGAATATGAAGGGGATTGAGATCAGCTCGCAGATTATCAGCAAAACATTCTCGGGCCAAGGGAACACTTCCGGAGGAGTCGCAGGTACAGGATCTGAAGATGTTGCAGGTTATCCTGCGGGGGCTGACACAGGTGCTTCTTCTTCTGAGGAATCATCGGAGACAAGGAACTATGAAGTTACTAGAATCACTAAAGATATTATCGCAAGTCCATATACTGTAAAAGATTTAACCATAAATGTCGCGGTTGAACCACCTGCAGGACAAACAACTTTGGACGAGGCTACTTCAGGAGCGATACAGAACATTCTGGTCAACATTGTCCGCGCGTCCCTGGCAGATTCAGGTATCACTTATACAGACGCAGACCTGACCAAAAAAGTTTCGGTATTCTCGCAACAATTTGGAGGTGCCACTGCCGAGAACGCATCCGGCGGACTGGCAACCTGGATGATCTGGGCCATCGGTGCGGCTGCTCTGCTGGTCGGTGCAGGCGGAGGCTATCTGATCTACCGCAGCCGCAAGAACAAGCAGGAGGAAGAGGTCGAAGAAGATATTCCGCTGCAGGTTCCTACCGAGTTCCCTTCAATTAATATGGATAGCGTGACGAATGAAAGTCAGGTCCGCAAGCAGCTGGAAAGTCTGGCGAAGAAGAAGCCGGATGAATTCGTGAATCTGCTCCGCACTTGGCTTGCTGAAGAACAGAGGTGAAGAGATGGCAAAAGCTAGCCAGCAGGGACTCAGCGGCCGTCAAAAGGCGGCGATCCTGCTTATCACACTAGGGCCTGAAGTATCGGCACAAATATTTAAGCATCTGCGGGATGAGGAGATCGAACAGCTGACGCTGGAAATTGCGAATGTACGCAAGGTGGACAGCGGGGAAAAAGAGTCGATTATGTCCGAATTCCACCAGATCTGTCTCGCACAGGAATATATCTCGCAGGGCGGTATCAATTACGCCAAAGAGATTCTGGAGAAAGCTCTCGGCTCGGCCAAGGCGCTCGAAGTCATCAACCGTCTGACGGCAACGCTGCAGGTAAGACCTTTTGATTTTGCCCGTAAGGCTGATCCGAACCAGATTCTCAACTTCATTCAGAACGAGAATGTACAGACCATTGCACTTGTACTCTCTTATCTGCAATTTGAACAGGCGGCCTCCATTCTGTCTTCCCTGCCTCAGGAGAAGCAGGCGGAGGTGGCCAGAAGAATAGCGATTATGGACAGCACCTCTCCAGAGGTTGTCACCCAAATCGAACGTGTACTGGAACAGAAGCTGTCTGCTACAGTCACCCAGGATTATACGAATGCAGGCGGTATCGAATCCATTGTACAGATTTTGAACGGCGTAGACCGTGGTACAGAACGGACCATTCTGGATTCCCTGGAAATTCAGGACCCGGAGCTGGCCGAGGAAATCAAGAAGCGGATGTTCGTCTTCGAGGATATCGTCAATGTCGACAACCGTTCCATTCAGCGGATTATCAAGGATATCGACAACGCGGACTTGCAGCTTGCGCTCAAGGTGGCCAGCGAGGAAGTGCGGGATGTGATCTTCCGCAATATGTCCAAGCGTATGGCCGAGACCTTCCGCGAGGAAATGGAATACATGGGACCTGTGCGGCTGCGTGATGTGGAAGAAGCACAGACCCGCATCGTAGGCACGATCCGCAGACTCGAAGAGTCTGGTGAAATTATCATCGCCCGTGGCGGAGGAGATGACATTATTGTCTAAGCTGATCAAGCATTCTCAATATATTCCGGTAGATGTGCTGAAGCGTCTTGAACAGGCCAGGCATCATGCAGGTCTGACTGAAGAGCCGGCTCCTGAAGAGCCTCCGGGTGAAGTACACTACCAGGACCCCGCGAGAGAGGCAGCGGAGCAGTCACGCAAGCAAATGCTGAAGGATGCTCAGGAGTTCGCGGAGAGTCAAGTCCGCAGCGCCTCCGAGGAAGCGGAGAATATTGTGGAATCAGCACGGACGGAAGCTGAAGAATGGTGGCGCGAGCGTAGAGAACAAGATGAGCTGCTGATCGAAGCCGTCAAATCCGAGGGGTATCAGCAAGGGTACCAGGAAGGTCTGGCTCAAGCAGAGCAGGAGATGTCCCGGCGTCTCGCCGAGATGATGGAAGAAGCGCGGACCGTACTTCAGGAAGCCTACCGGGCAAGAGATGTAATTATTCAGGAGGCGGAACCGTTTCTTGTAGAGCTAAGCTGCGATATTGCTGAGAAAATCGTGGACAAGCAGCTGACCGTTGAACCGCAATTTGCGATGGATCTGATCCGTAAGAATCTGGCCCGCAAACGCGAGCAGGGGCTGATCTCACTCTGTGTGTCTCCTGCACAGTTTGCTTTTGTCAATGCGGCCCGCGAAGAACTCTCGCTTGCTGTGGACTCTCAGGCTGAACTGCAGATCCTCCCGGATTCAACAGTCAGAGATCTGGGATGTGTGATCCGGTCTTCCTTCGGCAGCATCGATGCCCGGGTTGATACCCAGCTTGCCGAAATTAAAAAAGAGCTGCTAAGAATCGCTCTGGACTCGGAAGAACACGGAAATGGGGACGACGATGCTTGACAGCAGAAGATACAAAGAGCAGCTGCGTAACTTCGATCCGGTAAGGATTAACGGTAAGGTTACACAGGTTATTGGGCTGATGGTGGAGTCGGAGGGGCCTGACGCCAGCATCGGTGATGTGTGCTATATCTATCCTGCCAAAGGAAGTAAGCCGCTTCAGGCAGAGGTTGTGGGGTTCCGTGATAACAAGGTGCTGTTAATGCCGCTTGGCGAACTGCAGGCCATCGGGCCAGGCTGTGATGTGGTGGGCACCGGCAAGCCGCTGAGCGTTCAAGTCGGCTCGGAGCTGCTCGGGAAGGTTCTCGACGGTCTGGGACAGCCGCTGGACGGTTCGCTCATACCGGCCAGAATGCCGCATAGCTCCACCTTCAATATTCCGTCCAATCCGCTTAACCGCCCGCGGGTCGCCGAGCCGATCAGCATTGGAGTCCGGGCTATCGATGGACTTTTGACGATTGGCAAGGGGCAGCGTGTGGGGATTTTTGCCGGCTCGGGTGTGGGGAAGAGTACCTTAATGGGGATGATTGCCCGCAACACCTCGGCAGATGTCAATGTGATTGCGCTGATCGGTGAACGGGGCAGAGAGGTGCTTGATTTCATTGAGCGTGATCTGGGACCTGAAGGCCTTCAGCGTTCGGTAGTCATTGTGGCTACTTCCGATCAGCCTGCGCTGATCCGGATCAAGGGGGCGCTGATCGCTACTACGATTGCCGAGTACTTCCGTGACCGTGGTCTGAATGTCATGCTCATGATGGACTCGGTAACGCGTTATGCGATGGCGCAGCGCGAGGTGGGACTGGCTGTCGGTGAGCCGCCTGCGATGAGAGGGTACACACCTTCTGTGTTCGCCAGTCTGCCTAAGCTGCTGGAACGGGCCGGGACGGGTCCTACAGGCTCAATCACCGCGTTCTACACGGTGCTGGTTGACGGTGACGATATGAACGAGCCGATAGCAGACGCTGTACGCGGTATTTTGGACGGACATATTGTTCTGAACCGGAATATAGCCAACAAAGGACATTTTCCAGCGATCGATGTTCTCGCAAGCATCAGCCGGGTGATGAAGGATATCGCCCCGGAGGAGCAGATTGCAGCAGCCGAGAATGTGAAGCGCCTGATGGCGGTGTATAAGGATTCCGAGGATCTGATTAACATCGGAGCCTACCAGAGGGGCTCTAACGCGCAAATCGATGAGTCGATGCATTACATCGACAGTATCTGGGATTTCACCAAGCAAAAAGTGAACGAGAAGGTAACCCTTAGCGAAGTGCAGCAGACTTTAATTTCACAGTTCTCGAGGAGTTGATTGATCATGAGATTCCATTATACTTTTCAAAAAGTGGTGGACTTGAAGGGTAACGAAAAAACACAGGCAGAGTGGATGCTCTCAAGCGCGCTCGGAGAACTGCAGGCACAGGAAAAAAGCCTTGATGAATTAATCGGCCAGCGCAGCACGCTGATGTTCTCCCTGCAAAGTGCAGCACAGCAGAAGACACCGATGGCTAAGCTTCGCGAAATGCAGGATTACGTAGATTATCTCGACAAGTGCATTACCCGCAAGCATTCCGATATCAGCCGGGCACATGTTGAGGTTCAGAATAAGCAGGATCACCTGAGTACTAAGGTTCTGGATGAGAAGGTATGGCTTAAGGCCAAAGACAAAGCACAAACCGCATTTCTGCAGAATATGAGTTTACGGGAACAAAACGAACTGGATGAGATGGCTACCGTCCGCTTCGCGATGAAATCCCTCTAACCCGGGAGGTTTCCGCCAGTGGCAAATAATCAGATGGAATTTGAAGATGAAGGGTCGGCAGGCAAATTAGAGCGTTTTTTGTTCTTGATGATTCCAATCATTTTCACGCTTGTACTGCTTGGCGTACTGCTCACCCTATTTAATATGGATATCCGTAACAACGTGCTGGCGATTGCCAACAAAATTCCTGTTATAGAGAAATGGGTGCCTGATCCGCCGCCGGACCCGGCAGCGCCGGGTGAAGCCGCAGAGAATCCGCCGGCTGAGAGCAAGGAGCAAGCCGCCAGCTCCGCGAGCACGATCAAAGAGCTCAAAGCACAGCTTACCGCCCAGGAGGAGAAGCTGAAGAAGGCTGAGGAAGACAAGGCGGCGGAGACCACCAAGGCTGAAGCGCTTCAAAAGCAGGTTGAAGAGTTAAAGACTGCCGCTGAAACGGCTGCAGCCACTGAGGAAGAGGAAGATCCTTATCTGAAGAAAGTGACGGATCTGGCCAAGCTCTACGCCGGCATGAAGGCCTCCAAAGCGGCACCGATTATGGAGAATTTGACTACCGATGAGATGGTTCAAATCTTCAGTGTCATGAGTAATGCCAGCAAAACGGCCATCCTGGAAAAAATGGATGCCAAAAAAGCGGCAGATGTCTCCATAAAGCTAAAAGAAACCACAAATTCAACCGATATGGCTATTGCAGCCCTGCAATCCCGGCTGAAGCAGGAGGCGGGTACCGCTACTCCCAAGCCTTCAGCTAATCTGGATCAGGAGAAGCTAGGCCAGACCTTTACCAGTATGCCCGCTGCGGATGCGGCAGTGCTGCTTGGCTCCATGTACAGCCTTAGTCCGGATAAGGTTATCACGGTGCTGAATACGGTCAGTGATTCGGTCCGCTCCTCGATTCTGGGGGAGATGACCAAGAAAGACAGCAAACAGACAGCCAAAATTGTCAACCGTCTGATGGGCGGGAAATAACCTTTGAAGGGAGGTGAAAAAGATGAGTATTATTCTACAAACCTTAACCGCAGGCAATCTGGCTGCTTCCGGCGGCACAACGCAGGGAACAACCGGAACGGTTAATCCGGCGACGCCATTTGCCCAGACGCTTGTGCAGAGCATGGTGGGAGTTACCGCTGTCAAAGGCACTGAGACTCCTGCAGCCGGTAATTTGGCTTCATTATTGCAGGGACTCCTGAGTGCTGTTCAGGCTAAGGGAGAAGAGACAGGCAGCGCAGATGTCAAGCAAACGAATCTGCTGGAAGGTCTTGTGCAGGATATTGAGAAGCTGGACACCAGCCTTGCGGCTGATCCGGCGCTGATTGCAGCGCTTCAAGGCTGGCTGCTTCAAGTATCTGCTTTTGTGTCCGGCAATCCCTCTACAGGTTCACAGGATGCCTCGGCTACTGCTGCTGATACATCCATCAGCTTGTCGCCGCTTGCCAAGAACCCTGAAACCCTGCGCTTTGCCGTTCAAGATGAACTGAACAGCCTGCTTCAACAGGTTCAGACGGCAGCTGTCAGCGGGGATCAGGAGACTGCTGCCAAAGGAGCGGCGCTGCTGAATCAATTCTCGGCTATTATGGCGGAGAGTGCGCCTGTTAATCACAAGTCCATGGCTAACAAGGCTCCAGCAGTTGTGGATGCTCCAGCGGTGTCGCTTAAGCAGGCAACGGAAAGCGAGCCCAAGGTGGAAATGTATAGCAAAGCAGATTTGGCAACGGATGTCCGTAGGTTGTTAGGGGCTTCAGCTAGCACTCGTTCCATGTTGGATGCAGCAGCAGCCGGTACCGCCGAAGCTGTAATTGCAGATGAGGGCTCCACTCCTGTTCTTGCAGGAATGGCAGCTTCGATGAAGAAGACCGTATCAGCCGAGGAGGCTTTGCCCGCTGGCGAAGCAGCGACCGCAGAGCCGGAGGTTGTAACGGCCGGCCAATTATCCCTGCGGCACGGAATTACTGCACCGCTCAAGGCGGAAGCCGCGCCAGTGCCGGTTCAGCAATTCGCCCAGGAGATGAACACCTTCATCAGCGGCAAGCTTGAGATTGTCAAGAAGGGTGGAGTGGCTGAAGCTACGATTACCTTATTCCCGGAGAATCTGGGACAAGTGGATGTGAAGATTTCCATGCAAAACGGTAATCTGGTGGCACAGTTCATGACCCAGCATGCCGGAACCAAGGATATGCTTGAGCAGCAGATGAGTCAGCTTCGATTGGCCTTGCAGTCCCAGGGACTTCAAGTAGAGCGCCTCGAAGTGACGCAGAACAACAGCTCCCCTCAGTCACAGTGGACCGGAGGTCAGGGTCAGCAGACAGGCGCGGGCGGACAGCAGCAAGGCAGACGTTCACGGGAACGCCAGGAAGAATCGGCAGATGCCGTGCTTGCCGCAGAGCTTAATGGAGAATGGAAAGACTGGGTATCAGCAGCTCAGCAGGACAGTAACCAGAGTGGCGGATTCTCAACCAAGATTTGATCGATAGGATAAGCGAGGTGAAATGATATGGCAACGAATCCCGTGTCTAACAGCAACGAGTGGAATTATGTAGCGAATGATAAGACACCCAAGACCACAGGCAACTCTACACTGGGCAAGGATCAGTTCTTGAAAATACTGATTACCCAGCTGCAGAACCAGGACCCGATGCAGCCAATGGAGGATAAGGAATTCATCGCTCAAATGGCTCAGTTCTCATCTGTAGAGCAGCTTATGAATATATCCACCCAGCTTACAGCACTGAATCAGTCCCTTGGCTCTGTGTCCGGATTGATCGGGAAGGATATCACCTGGACGGATGCCGAGACGAAATTGCCGAAATCAGGCAATGTCGAATCGATTGTGGTCAGCAGCGGTGTGCAATACGCAGTGGTAGGCAAGGAGCGGGTTGCTCTGACGGATATTACGCAAATTCAGAATGCCGGCACTACACCTGCAGCGGGCAGCGAGACTCCAGCGGGTAGCGAGACACCAGCGGCCAGTGAGACTCCAGCAGCCAGCGAGACTGAAACAAGCGGCGGGGAGAGCGGGGAGACATCATGAGTGACAGAATAACTATCGGACAATTATATCCGGCAGCTGTACATCCTTCCGCCTTGCAGCGTCAGCAATCTGTTAAGGGTTCCTCAAGTTCTGAAGCGTCGTTCGAGAGTGTGCTGCAGAAGAATATGCTGAAGTTTAGCAATCATGCAGCCAAACGCCTGGAGCAGCGCGGAATCGAGCTTGGCAGCCGCCAGCTGGATCAGATCTCCTCTGCGGTAGACAAAGCAGCCGCCAAAGGCAGTAAAGAATCTTTGATTCTTATGAAGGATATGGCACTGATTGTAAGTGTAAAGAACCGGACAGTGGTTACAGCGATGGACGGCAATTCAATGAAAGACAATGTATTTACGCAGATTGACAGTGCGGTAATTATATCTTGACTTCGGCTGGTCCTTACTGGAGAGCCGATCGTGGCTGCCGACCGACTGACGCGGCCACCGCTCCAGCTTCATCTTTCATTTCTTAAGAGTCAGAAGACTCTATAACCGGGAGGACGATTAATAATGTTAAGATCTATGTACTCAGGGGTTTCAGGTATGCGCGGATTCCAGACTAAGCTCGATGTCATTGGTAACAATATTGCGAATGTCAATACCATCGGCTTCAAGTCAGGACGCGTGATGTTCAAGGATATTATGAGCCAGACTGTCTCTGGGGTTACAGCACCCGGAGAAGAGGGACAAGGCGGTGTCAATGCCAAGCAAATCGGTCTTGGGGTATCCATTGGTTCCATTGACACTTTGCACACAGCTGGTAGTGCGATGACAACGAATAACCCTACAGATCTGCGAATCGATGGAGACGGATTCTTTCTGGTGAAGCTTTCGGGTGATCAGGAGGTTCCATTCCTGACCCGTGCCGGAGATTTTCATGTGGATGCGGGCCGCAATCTGATTACATCGGATGGCCTGCATGTCGTTGACTCCGGAGGCGGACCCATTCAGATCGCTGACGATGTTACGGCATTCTCCATCTCCAGTGACGGAACGATTGTGCAGACAATGGCAGACGGCACTACTGAGGCTGGTGTACAGATTGGCATGGCTAAAGTCAGCAATCCGCAGGGGCTTGAGAAAATCGGCGGAAATCTGTACCGGGTGACCTTAAATGCAAATGATGGAGGTGCATTGGAACCGACAACTGCCAATGATCCAGAAGCCGGGACAGGTACCATCGTTACCGGCCAGCTGGAAATGTCCAATGTGGATCTGACCGGCGAGTTTACAGAAATGATTGTTACCCAGCGTGGATTCCAGGCGAATTCACGGATTATCACCACTTCCGATGAAGTATTGCAGGAAGTAGTTAATCTGAAGCGTTAAGCCTGAACCGTAATATGTAACTTGCTGAATAATAACGTTTTGCCTGCAGCGGAAATGTTATTGCAGTCGTGGGGGAGGAGCTCCTCCCCCTATTTAGGTTAGGAGGCCTGTCATGATTTCGGTAACAAGATTGAACGGGGCGGGGATGTGGCTGAATGCCCTGCTGGTTGAAATGGTTGAAGAATCACCGGACACGTATATTACGCTGGTAACCGGCAAAAGGCTGATCGTGCTTGAGAAGGCCGATGAAGTCATTAGCAAGATCAAGGAATATAACAGGGACATAGGCACACACGCTGCCACCATTAAAGTCCAGTCAATGGAGGAGCTTTCATGAAAAAGATGCTGCCATGGCTCATCACGATATTGCTGGCCATTACCCTTATCGTAGTCGCTGCATTTTTGCTGATGGACAGATTTTTCCCGGGTGACGGGAATGAAATGAACAAGGCTGTCCAGAACGTGGAGACGAAGAAGATGACTGCTGATGAAATTGTTAAGATGACGGCCGAAATCCAGGATATCAAAACTAATCTCGCCGATCCCGATTACATCCTTTCAGTTGACATCGCGCTTCAATTAGATTCAGCGGCGTCCAAGGAAGAATTCGAAAAGATAAAATCGATTAAAATAACACCGCTGATTATCAAAGCGATTGCCGATGCCAAACCCGAGGAGCTGAATGGGGCCAGCGGCAAAGATCAGTTCAGCAGCAAACTGGTGAACATCATCAACAAAAACCTGACAGAAGGTTCGATTACCCAGATTGAATTCACCAAATTCATAATGGCACCAATGTAGCTGCAGGCGGGTCAATTCTTTGATGGGGGGGTGATTGAATTGGTTGATGTACTATCACAAAACGAAATTGATGCTCTGCTTGCTGCACTTTCATCCGGTGAAATGGATGCCGACGAACTTAAAAAAGAAGAAACTACTAAAAAAATCCGCTCTTATGATTTCAAACGGGCCGTACGCTTCTCCAAAGATCATATCCGCAGCTTAACCCGGATTCATGATAACTTTGCCCGCTACCTTACAACGTACTTTTCGGCTCAATTGCGCACCTTCGTGCAGATCAATGTCGTTCAAGTAGAGCAGCTCCCTTATGACGAGTTTATCCGCTCCATTCCCAAAATGACGATATTGAATATTTTTGAGGCCGAGCCGCTGGAGGGCCGGATGGTGATGGAGGTGCATCCGAATATTGCTTTTGCCATGCTGGACCGTCTGCTTGGCGGCTTCGGAACGGCACCCTCCAAAATCAACGCATTGACTGAAATCGAAACGACCATTATGGAGAGGATTTTCAGCAGATGCTTTGAAAGTCTGCAGGAAGCCTGGAAGACGGTGCTTGATATCCATCCCCGGATGGAGGCGCTGGAAACGAATCCGCAGTTTATGCAAATTGTATCGCCTAATGAAACGATTGCCCTGATCTCCCTCAGTACCAAAATAGGAGACACAACGGGGATGATCAATCTCTGTATCCCGCACGTTGTGCTGGAGCCGATTATGTCAAGACTCTCGGTGCACCAGTGGTTTGTCTCTGAGAAAAAGGTGCGGGATGAGGTAGAGCTCGAAGCCATCCGGGCAAGAGTGCACCGGGCGCAGCTTCCCATCGTGGCTGAGCTGGGCGAATCGAATTTATCCATTGCTGAATTTCTCGGGCTCAGCATCGGCGACGTGATTTCTCTTAACAAGACGGTGGATTCCGGTCTGTCGATTAAGGTGGGGGACAAGCTGAAATTCATTGGAAGTCCGGGGATGATCAAAGAACGTGTGGCTGTGCAAATAGACGAGATTGTCAGCGAAGGGGTTGAAGAGTTTGACGAGTAAAGATTATTTGTCCCAGGAAGAGATAGATGCTCTTCTTAGACAGTCTGCGGAAGGCAATTTGGCTCCTTCACCGAAGACCGTGGATGATTACCTAACACCTTTTGAACAGGATGCACTGGGAGAGATCGGCAATATCACCTTCGGAAGTGCGGCAACCGCACTCTCCACCTTGCTGGGTAAGAAGGTAGACATTACTACCCCTAAGGTATCCATTATTACACGCGGAGAGTTCGAGGAAGCCTTTCCCAAACCTCATGTAGCTGTTCACGTACAGTATGTTGACGGTTTCCAGGGAATTAATTCTCTGGTGATCAAGATCAGGGATGCACAGGTCATTGCCGACTTGATGCTCGGCGGGGAAGGAGATCCCAAAGACGAGGAACTGAACGAGATTCATATCAGTGCCGTGCAGGAAGCGATGAACCAGATGATGGGCTCGTCCGCTACCTCAATGTCAACGATCTTCAACAGATTCGTCAACATTTCTCCGCCTGGTATTGATATTCTTAACATGTCCAGCGGAGAAGGTGTAGGTAGCCTGCCGGATGATGAGACTCTGATCCAGATTTCCTTCCGCCTCAAGATCGGCGATCTGATTGATTCCACCATCATGCAGCTGCTGCCGGTACAATTCGCCAAGGATATGGTGACCATGCTGCTAGGCGATGTCAGCCAGGCTGACCAGGAAGCGGCAGTCTCCTCTGCGGAAGCCACACCGCCTCCGGCTGCGGCAGCCGCACCAGCGCCTGCACCGGAACCAGCGCAGGCACCGCCTACAGCTCAGCAGCAGATGCCGGCGCCGGAGGCGGGAGGTTACCCGCCGCAATATCCGCCGCAGGGTCAGGGCATGCCGCCTTATCCGGGAATGCCGGAAGGGGGGTATTATTATCCTCCGGCAGGGATGCCGGCGTATGGGATGCAGGGCATGCCGCCTTACGGAATGCCGCCTCAGGGCACGCCCTATCCGCAGGCTCAGCCGCAGAATCCGGCACAGGGCCGTAATGTGAATGTACAGCCTGTGCAATTTGCGAATCTGAGTGCAGGGGCTTTTGGCAATATTGACGAAAATAATTTAAATTTATTAATGGACATACCACTGAAGGTAACCGTAGAATTAGGAAGGACCCAGAAGCAGATCAAAGATATTCTGGAAATGTCGCAAGGTTCAATTATTGAACTGGACAAGCTGGCAGGTGAGCCTGTTGACATTCTGGTTAACAACAAGCTCATTGCCAAGGGGGAAGTCGTAGTTATCGACGAGAACTTCGGTGTCCGCGTTACGGATATCGTCAGCCAGTGGGACCGTATACAAAAATTACAATAAGCATACTTAGGGAGGATTTTGTAAAAATGGCTAACCGAATTCTAATCGTGGACGATGCAGCATTTATGAGAATGATGATCCGGGACATTTTGTCGAAGAACGGATTTGAGGTAGTGGGTGAAGCCCAGGACGGTTCACAGGCTATAGAGAAATTTAAGGAACTGCGCCCGGATCTGATCACGATGGATATCACCATGCCTGAAATGGACGGGATCGCCGCCCTTAAGGAGATCAAAAAAGTAGATGCCAATGCCAAAGTCATTATGTGTTCAGCCATGGGTCAGCAGGCTATGGTTATTGATGCAATCCAGGCCGGTGCCAAGGACTTTATTGTGAAGCCTTTCCAGGCAGACCGTGTCATTGAAGCCATCAATAAAACGCTGGGTATATAGGAACGAGGTATGTTATTTGCTTCCGGAACGCTCGGAGACAGTAGTAATGCCCTGCTGAATTTATTGAAGGTTGTTTTTTTTCTGGCAGTCATTGTTATTCTTATCGTGCTGCTGATCCGTTTTCTGGGACGCCGCAATCAGACTCTGATGAGCGGCCGTTCCATCCGTACGCTGGGTGCGCTGGGGCTGGGTCCGAATAAGTCGGTTCAGGTCATTGAGCTGGGCGGCAGCCTCTATCTGATCGGAGTGGGCGAGGACATCACCATGATGGATAAGATCACCGATCCGGCAGAGGTGGCGCTGATTATATCCGCTTTTGAAGACCAGGCCTCAGGAACGGACAACTTCATGGCACCGCTTATCGCCAAAATCAAGTCCAAGCTGCGCGGTGAGGTGCCGTCCCAGGAAATTGAGATTCATGAGACTTCGTCTTTCTATGAGACGCTGCAATCCAAGCTTGCCCTGGCGCCAGAGCGCAAAGAGAAGCTGGAGGAACTGCGCAGGGATGAGGATCTCAGGAAAGAGTCGGAGGATTTATGAAAAAAAAGCTGATTCTTTCTTTTTTGCTGCTTGGTATTTTCAGTGTGCTGCTCCTGCATCCGGTTCAGGCTGACCCGATTCCTAATATCAATATCTCGGTGGGGGACAACGATGCCCCAAGCGGGGGGACAAGCTCCATCTCCATCCTGCTGCTGGTAACGGTGCTTAGCATTGCTCCTTCATTCCTGGTGCTGATGACCAGCTTCACGCGGATCGTGATCGTACTTGGGTTCGTAAGAACCTCACTTGGTACACAGCAGATGCCTCCGAATCAGGTGCTTGTAGGACTGGCTCTATTCTTAACCCTGTTCATTATGTCGCCGACGCTGGCAACCGTGAACGAGACGGCCTTACAGCCCTATATGAAGGGCACCCTGACCCAGAGCGAAGCACTGAACAAAGCGCAGGAGCCGATTAAGGAGTTTATGTTCAAGCAGACGAACACGAAGGACCTGCTGCTGTTCATGAACTATACCGGCAATAACGCTACAGTGAAGCCAGCCAGCTATAATGATATTCCTTTAACAGTAATGGTACCTGCTTTTGCAATCGGCGAGATGAAGAAGGCTTTTACCATGGGCTTTATGATTTTTATTCCTTTTCTTATTATTGATATTGTGGTGTCCAGCACCCTGATGGCCATGGGGATGATGATGCTGCCGCCGGTCATGATATCTTTGCCTTTCAAAATTATGCTCTTTGTGCTGGTGGACGGCTGGTACCTAGTAGTCAAATCACTGCTGCTGAGTTTTAACACCTGACTTGTAAGAGGAGGCACATGGGATGAATGCGGAGTTTATTATCGGTCTGGCCGGCCAAGCCGTATATTTAGTGCTGGAGACCAGCGCCCCCATGCTGATTCTTGGTCTGGTGGTAGGACTGATCGTCAGTATTTTTCAAGCCACAACCCAGATTCAGGAGCAGACCCTGGCGTTTGTTCCCAAAATCGTTGCCGTACTGCTTGCTTTACTGCTGTTCGGTCCGTGGATTATAACGAAGCTGGTGGATTTCACCAGCCAAATTCTGGGCAGTCTCTATATGTATATCGGTTGAGACTATGAATATAGAGACCCTGCTGCAAAGTTTTCCTGTCTTTCTGTTGATTTTTTGTCGAATTACCGCCTTTTTTGTTGTCGTTCCTGTCTTTTCGTCACAAAGCGTGCCGGCAACATTCAAAATCGGTTTGTCTTTTTTTGTGTCCATGGTCATCTTCAGCTCAGGCAGCATGAATATTACGGTTCCGCAGGATCTGGGGTTTATCCTCCTGATTATCAGGGAGGCATTAATCGGGCTGTTGCTTGGGTTTATCGCCTACCTGATGTTTATGACGATTCAGACTGCGGGCTCTTTTATCGATATTCAGATCGGGTTCGGGATTGCGAACGTCATTGACCCGATGACCGGGGCTTCTGCACCGATTATCGGCAATTTCAAGTATATGATTGCACTGCTGCTGTTCCTGAGCATGAATGGCCACCACTACCTGCTGGATGCTATCGTATACAGCTATAAATGGGTGCCGATAGATAATGATCTGTTCCTCAAAATGATCGGCGGAAGCTTGTCTGAGTTTCTGATCCGCACCTTTGCCCAATCCTTTATGCTGGCCTTCCAAATGTCGGCTCCGCTGGTCGCTGCACTGTTCCTGACGGATGTAGGCCTGGCCTTCCTGGCGAGAACGGCTCCGCAATATAATGTGTTTGTCATCGGTGTTCCGCTCAAAATCATTATCGGTCTGGCGCTGCTTCTTATACTGATGCCGGGGCTGGCTGCGCTGTTCCAGAATCTCTTCGAGATTATGTTCGAGTCCATGCACAACCTGCTTGGCCTCATTGGGAAGAGTCCTTAGGCTACGGTAAGGAGAGATTGTCTTGGCAAAACAGGCAAGATACAAACTGAACCTTCAGCTGTTCGGGGGAGATAAGACAGAGAAGGCCACTCCGAAGAAACGGCAGGATGCCCGCAAGAAGGGGCAGGTTGCCAAAAGTGCTGAAATGTCAGGTGCAGTGGTCCTCTTCTCGGCGCTGCTGTCACTGAGCGTCTTCGGCGGCTTCATGAAAGAACGGTTTATCAAGCTGTATACAGATGTGTTCCAGAACCGGATGATGCTTGAGGTAACACCGGAGAATATCTCGGCGCTGTTCAACCAGTACGGGCTGCAGATCCTCATTCTGCTCGCTCCGCTGCTGGGCATCACCTTCCTGCTGGCGCTTGTGGCGAACTTTGCACAGGTAGGCTTTATGGCTTCGGGCGAAGGAATTACGCCTAAGTTCAGCAAGATCAACCCCATCAAAGGCTTCAAAAATATTTTTTCCATGCGTTCCGTAGTAGAGTTCCTCAAATCTGTCTTCAAGCTCATCCTGATTGCCTATCTGGTCTACAGTACGCTTTGGGGACAGAAGGAGAGCTTTTCACGTCTCTCGCATGTCGATGCGGAAGGGACATACAGCTTCGTTGCGAAGCTGACCATGAGCCTGGGCATCAAGATTGCAGCGGCTCTTTTTATAATGGCTGTACTGGACTATATCTATCAGAAATACGAGCATGAGAAGAGTCTCAAGATGTCGAAGCAGGACATTAAGGATGAGTACAAAAAGATGGAGGGCGACCCCATCATCAAAGGCAAGATCAGGGAACGTCAGCGCAGAATGGCGATGCAGCGGATGATGCAGGAGGTCCCCAAGGCCGATGTTATCATCACGAACCCGACCCACTTTGCAGTCGCCCTGAAGTATGACGGTTCCACAATGGAGGCTCCTCAGATTATAGCCAAGGGCCAGGATTATGTGGCACTCCGCATCAGGGAGCTGGCCAAGGAGCATGGTGTTGTAACGATGGAGAATAAGCCGCTGGCACGGGCATTGTTCCAGAGAGCGGAGATCGGTGATGTAGTGCCGGCTGATCTGTTCCAGGCAGTTGCCGAAGTGCTGGCCTATGTATACAAGCTTAAAGGCAAGAGGAGATAAGCCGGGGGAGGTTAAGGACATTGAAAGCTAAAGATCTAACAGTTCTACTGGGCATTATCGGTATCGTGCTGATGATGATTCTGCCCATCCCTGTCTGGCTTTTGGATGTACTGTTAATTATCAATATCTCGATAGCCCTGACCATTATATTGGTCGCTATGAATACCAGAGATCCGCTGCAGTTCTCAATATTTCCTTCACTGCTCCTGATCACCACGCTGTTCCGCTTAGCGCTGAACCTGTCCACAACCAAGCTGATTCTGGCTGATGGCCATGCCGGGGAGGTCGTAGCGACCTTCGGAAGCTGGATTGCCAGGGGACAGATCGCGATCGGGTTCATTGTCTTCCTGATCCTGGTTGTGGTTCAGTTCATTGTTATCACCAAGGGTTCTGAGCGCGTGGCCGAGGTAGGCGCCCGCTTCACACTGGATGCGATGCCCGGTAAGCAGATGAGTATTGATGCGGATCTGAATGCGGGGATGATCAATGAGCAGCAGGCACGGGAACGCCGCCGTAATGTCGAACGCGAGGCGGATTTCTTCGGAGCCATGGATGGTGCGAGTAAGTTCGTCAAAGGTGACGCTATTGCCAGTATCATCATCCTCATTATCAACCTGATCGGCGGCTTCATTATCGGTATGACCGTTCACGGCATGTCGTTCCAGACAGCACTCTCAACCTATTCTGTACTGACCATCGGTGACGGTCTGGTCAGCCAGATTCCGGCCCTGCTGATCTCCACGGCTTCCGGTCTGATCGTTACCCGGGCGGCTTCGGAAGGCAATCTGGCCGAGGATCTGACCGGACAATTGCTGTCTTATCCGAAGCTTCTATACATAGTGGCTGCGACAATTGCGTTTCTGGGTTTCTTTACCCCGATTACGATTATGTCCACGCTTCCTTTGGCAGGGCTGATGGCTTACGCGGCTTACAGTATGGGGCAGAAGGCCAGCAGGCAGCAGATTGCCGATGAACAACTGGTCGAGGAGAAGCAGATCGAAGAGGTGCGAAGTCCCGAAAGTGTCATCAATCTGCTTACGGTGGACCCGATCGAATTCGAATTTGGTTATGGTCTGATTCCTTTGGCGGATACGGGGCAGGGCGGCGATCTGCTCGACCGTATCATCATGATTCGACGGCAATGTGCACTGGAGATGGGTCTTGTCGTGCCGGTTATTCGTATTCGCGACAATATTCAACTAAAACCGAATGAATATGTCATCAAAATTAAAGGAAATAACGTTGGCGGCGGTGAATTATTACTTAATCACTATCTCGCCATGAGCCCCGGTTATGATGATGAGTCGATTAGCGGGATTGAGACTATTGAACCATCCTTTGGGCTGCCTGCCCTATGGATCGATGAGTCGGTGAAGGAGCGGGCTGAATTATCCGGCTATACCGTGGTTGACCCGCCTTCCGTTGTAGCCACACATCTGACCGAGCTGATCAAACGATATGGACACGAATTGCTGGGCCGTCAGGAGACGAAGCAGCTGGTCGACAACCTCAGGGAGAATTATCCTGTGCTGGTGGACGAGCTGATCCCTTCCATTCTTGCCGTCGGGGATATTCAGAAGGTGCTGGGCAAGCTGCTGCGGGAGAAAATATCCATCCGCGATCTGGTCACCATCTTCGAGACGCTTGCCGATTACGGCACGTATACCAAGGACCCTGACATTCTGACTGAATATGTGCGGCAATCCCTCTCCAGACAGATTACCCAGCAGTTCTCTCAGACGGGGGAGACCCTGCGTGTCATTACCGTAGGCCCCGGACTTGAGAAAAAAATTTCCGAGAGCGTGCAGCAGACGGAGCAGGGCAGCTACTTGGCGCTCGATCCGGTATCTACCCAAACCGTCTATCAGCGGCTTACGGAGCAGATCAACCGTCTCCTGCAATCCGGCCAGCAGCCGATTGTACTAACCTCTCCAACGATTCGCATGTATCTGCGCCAGGTGATTGAGCGAACCATGCAGGATATCCCGGTGCTCTCCTACAGCGAGCTGGAGCCAAACATTGAAATTCAAAGCGTCGGGGTGGTGAACTTATGAGAGTGAAGCGTTATGTGGTCGATACGATGCCTGACGCCATGCATTCGATCCGCAGCGAGCTTGGAAGCGATGCCGTTATTTTAAGCACCAAAGAAATAAAGGTTGGCGGATTCATGGGCATGTTCACGAAAAAGAAGATTGAGGTTGTGGCTGCTGTGGAGAACGGTACAAAGGCGGCCGCGCAGGAGAAGATTCCTGCACCGCCCATGAATGTACCGCGAAATGCAGTGCCAGAGGCCTATCAGAAGGCTGCCTCAGCCGCTGCTCCTCCTCTCCCGCCGCCTGTGACGGTAAGAGATGCGGCAGCAGCCAAGTCGTTTGCCGAGATTGCCGCAGCGCTGGCTGATCCGCTGGAGCAGGGCGGAGGCGTCGCTGTGATGCCGCCTTTGACCAAGACGGAGCCGCCGGATATCCGCACTGAGGATATTGCAGCAGGCCCGCCGTCTGTACCGCAGCCGGAGGAGAACCGGAAGAAGCTTGCAGCGATCTATGAATCGCTTGCAACAGAGCAGTCTGAACCTGAGCATACTGCTCCCACTGAAAGCGATGTTCTGCGGGAGATCCGGGATATGAAGCAATGGATGGAACGTATCGCACGTTATTCCTCAGGGGCAGCCGAGCTGCCTGATGCGCTGGAATCCTTACGCAGCCGCCTGATTGACCAGGAGACTGACGCTGTTCTCGTTGAGGAATGGATCGGACATGTTCTGGAGCGTTACCGTGAGGAAGGAAGCAGCTGGGGGCCGGAGCAATTCGAGGCTGTGCTCAGAGAGCAGATTGATGGTTTTCTGTCAGGACGCATTGCCGGCGGTATTGCCCCGGATACCCGGATTGTATATATTGCCGGGCCGACTGGGGTCGGCAAGACGACAACGATTGCCAAGCTGGCAGCGGAGCAGCTGTTCAAGCAGGGCCGCAAGGTTGGGCTGATTACCTCGGATACTTACCGGATATCTGCCGTTGAACAGCTTAGAACCTACGCTTCCATTCTCAACATGCCGCTGGAGGTTGTCCAGTCGCCGGGTGATCTGCAGCGGGCGATGTTCCGGCTGGAGAGCTGTGATCTGGTGCTAATGGACACCGCCGGACGCAATTACCGCAATGAAATGCTGGTGGCAGAACTGCAGAGCCTGCTGGCCAAGGAGCTTAAGAGCGAGACTCTGCTGGTGCTGAGTCTGACCTCGAAGAGCCGCGATATGAAAAAGATCGCGGAGCACTTCGGCAGATACCAGCTGGATAAGGTTGTATTCACGAAGCTGGATGAAACGGGGAGCTACGGCCCGCTGTTCAATGTCCTGAATGATTATCCGCTGAAGCTCTCTTATATTACCAACGGACAGAATGTTCCTGATGATCTTCTTATGGCCACAGGGGAGCAGATTGGCGGCATGCTGCTGGGAACAGGGGGCGGGTGATGGACCAGGCGCAGGCATTAAGACGGCTGGTCTCCAGCCAGGATACAAGGCAGGCTCCCGGAAGCGGTGCCTCCGCCCGGATCATCACGGTATGCAGCGGGAAGGGGGGAGTCGGAAAGTCGAATTTCACCCTTAACTTCGCGCTTGCACTGAAGGCCATGGGACGGAGAGTGCTTCTGTTCGATGCCGATATCGGCATGGCCAATATTGATGTCCTTATGGGTGTCTCCTCCAGATACAATCTGTACCACCTGCTCAAGCGGGAAGCGGATATCGGACAGATCATTCAGCTCGGACCGCAGGCGTTGCCCTTCATTGCAGGGGGCTCCGGGATGGACGAGCTGTTCACACTATCGGAGGCGGATCTGAATTACTTTACCACACAGATTGCAAGCATTGCCGATACCATGGATTTCATCCTGTTCGACACAGGGGCGGGGCTGTCCAAGGAAACGATGAAATTCATCACTTCTGCCGATGACTGCCTGGTGGTGACCACGCCTGAGCCTACCGCAATTACAGATGCATATGCGCTGATGAAGGTTGTTCATAATTCGCATCCTGAGGTTTCGTTCAGGCTGATTGTCAATCAGGCAGGGGATGAACGGGAGGCACGGGCCACCAGTGACAAAATCCGGATGGCGGCCAGCCGGTTCCTGCAGCTTGAGCTTCCCTTCCTCGGTTACATCAGCAGTGATCCGCATGTAGTACAGGCCGTTAAGAAACAAATTCCATTCTCAGTGGCTTTTCCGAACAGTATTGCAGCCAGGGATGTGCAGAGGCTTGCGCAGAGCTATCTGGCTGTGGATTCAGTAGAAACCGCTAAAGTTCAAGGCATCAAGGGATTCATCAGCAAGTGGTTGAAACGAAACAGATAATTGTTCTGAATTTGAGGCACAGAGGTGGAAAAGCTATGAGGCCATATAAAGTTCTGGTTGTTGATGATTCTGCATTCATGCGCAAGATCATTTCCGATTTAATAGAGAATGATGCCGACTTTCAAGTCACAGCGACAGCTGCCAACGGACGCGAGGCGATTGAGAAGGTTAACGAGCTTCGTCCGGATCTCGTAACCATGGATGTGGAGATGCCTGAGATGAATGGCCTGGAGGCGCTCAAAAGTATCATGGCCCAGCGTCCGCTCCCGGTGATTATGCTGTCCGGCATCAATGAAGAGGGGATGAAGGAGACGATTCTGGCCTTGGAGTGGGGGGCTTTCGATTTCATCCGAAAGCCGTCCATTTCAAACTCCCAGGATATCATCGCTGTCGGAGTGTCCCTCCGGGAGCAGATGAAGGAAGCGATGCTGGCGCGCGAGCGGCGTGAAGCCCGCGCTTCCGCCGTCAAATCGCCTGAGCCTCCTCCTCCCGCTGCTGAACCGCCTGCTCCGCGGGCTGTTGTGGAACCGGTAAGAAGGAAGCTGGAGCCGTCCAAGAAAGAAGCGGATAAAGCGCCGCTTCTGGGCACGGAGAAGCCGAGGGTCAGGGCGCCGCTTGAACCGCCTGCTGACAAACGGAAGCCGGAAGCCCGCACTGAGCCGCCCACTGCGAAGCGGGTAGTCAAGCCAGCGCCGGCAGTTCCTAAACCGGCTCCCGAGAGGTTCAAAGGCCGCTCCCAGGAGGCGCCGGGCGCCGGATGGGCTGGACAACGGGCGGCTGCTGAAGTTGCTGCAGGCTCGTTCGCAGAACCTCCTGGAGCAACAGGAGGCCAGGCAAGCGGAAGCCGGAGCGTGCGCAAGCTGGTTGCTGTAGGCTGCTCAACCGGAGGTCCGAGAGCGCTGAAGGCGTTCCTGGAGAACATTCCCGGTGACTTCCCGGCACCGATTGTCATTGTCCAGCATATGCCGCCTAACTTCACCAAGTCGCTGGCCCAGCGTCTGAATACCTTCAGCGCGCTGGAGGTCGCGGAAGCGGAGCACGGTATGATTCTCCGGCAGGGTGCGGCGTATATAGCTCCCGGGGGCTATCACCTGACAGTGGTTCCTGCGCCTGGCGGCCAATACATGATAGAGCTTACTAAGGAAGAGGTCCGTAATGGACATCGTCCTTCTGTAGATACACTGTTTGAATCGGTATTGCAGCTTACCTCGCTGGAACGTCATGCCGTCATAATGACGGGGATGGGCAGCGACGGGGCCCGTATGATGAAAGCACTCTATGATTCGGGGGTGACATCAACCTTTGCAGAGAGTGAAGAAACCTGTGTGGTATACGGAATGCCGAGGTCTGCAGTAGAGTTGAAGTGTGTAAGACACATCCTGCCTTTGCAAGAAATTGCTCCAAGGCTGGTACAAGCCGTTAAATAATGGAATAGCGAACTCGAAGGGGAGGTACCCGCTCATGGACATGAACCAATACTTATCCATGTTTATTGATGAGTCAAATGATCATCTGCAGTCTTTGAACGAGAGCATGATGGGGCTGGAAGCGAATCCGGAGGATCTGAGTATTGTTCAGGTGATTTTCCGCTCCGCCCATACCTTGAAAGGTATGGCGGCTACAATGGGGTTTGAAGATTTGGCTTCGCTTACGCACCAAATGGAGAACGTGCTCGATCTGGTGCGCAATAACAAACTGCGGATGCAGGACTTCATTTTTGATACCCTGTTCCAAAGTATTGACGCGCTGGAATCCATGGTGGAGGATATCACCGGCGGGGGAGCGGGCAAGGCCGATGTAACAGCGATTGTCTCTTCCCTGCAGGCCATCGTACGCGGAGAGGTTCCTTCTGCCGGCAATGCTTCTGCTGAAGTCACTGCCGCTGCGTCCGGCAATGCCAGCGCGGCCCAGGTGTTCCTGGATGAATTCCAGTACTCCGTGCTGGAGCAATCCCTTCAGGAAGGCCATCAGGTGCTGTATGTGGATGTGGCGATCCGCAAGGACTGTCAGCTCAAAGCCGTACGTGCCTACATGGTCTTCGACCTTCTGGAGCGTTCAGGAGAAGTCGTGAAATCCTTCCCTTCGGTTCAGGACATAGAGCAGGAGAAATTCGATTACGGATTCTCCCTCTACTACATAACCCAAAAGGATGCAAGTGAGATTCAGAAGATGATTCTGAATCTGTCAGAGATCGAAGCGGTTACCGCTGTGGCGCTTGATCAGGAGTCACTTCGCCAAATGGGACAAGACACTGCGGCAGCTACAGCCGAAGCGCCCGCTCCGGCTCCGGTGCAGGAAGCCGCTCCCGTTGCTGCCGGTAATGCTTCCCCTGCGGCTTCTCTGCATCCCAAGGAAGAGAACGGCAAAGCAGCCCCGGCCCGGGCAGGAGGAGCGCCGTCGCCTTCCCGGACCATCCGTGTGGATATTGAGCGGCTGGATGTGCTGATGAATCTGTTCAGCGAGCTGCTGATTGACCGTGTCCGGCTGGAGCAGCTGGCCTCCGAGGTGCAGAACGGCGATCTTACCGAAACGGTCGAGCATATGGGCCGGGTGAGCGGCGATTTGCAGAATATCGTCATGAAGCTCCGCATGGTTCCGGTAGACACCGTATTTAACCGGTTCCCGCGGATGATCCGCGATCTGGCGAAATCGCTGGACAAGAAGGTGGATTTAATCATCACTGGAGCAGATACAGAGCTTGACCGTACGGTGATTGATGAGATTGGAGATCCGCTGGTGCATCTGCTGCGCAATGCGGTTGACCACGGGATTGAATCCATTGCAGACCGGATTGCGGCCGGGAAGCCGGAGACCGGGACCGTCCAGCTCCGGGCCTTCCATAGCGGCAATCATGTGTTCATCGAGATTGAAGAGGATGGCAAGGGCATCTATCCGAAGAACGTCTTAGCCTCTGCTGTCAAAAAGGGTGTGATTACCCAAGAGCAGGCGGGCACGATGACAGATGACGAAGCGTACCAGCTGCTCTTCGCGCCTGGATTCAGTACAGCTGAGGTCATCTCTGATGTATCGGGCCGGGGCGTGGGTCTCGATGTGGTCAAATCCAAAATCTCTTCCCTGGGCGGTAACGTTACCATCTATTCCACACCGGGCAAAGGCACGAATTTCTCCGTTCAGCTTCCGCTGACCCTGTCAATCATTGCAGCGATGCTGGTTCGGCTTGGCTCAGAGAAATATGCCATTCCGCTCTCTTCCATCGTGGAGACTGGAATTGTGAAGCAATCCCAGATCCGCACCATTCACGGCAACCGGATGCTGGAGTTCCGGGGCAGCCATATTCCGCTGGTCTCCCTGAGCAAGATCTTCTCCATTCCGGACTATGATGAAAGCACGGAAGAGGAGACGGAGATCGTGGTTGTCCGCAAGGGAGAACGGCTGGTTGCCTTGGCTGTGCAGGACTTCATTGGCCAGAACGAAATTGTAATCAAGAATCTCGGCAAGTATCTCCCAGAAGTGCAGGGAATTTCCGGAGCCACGATTCTTGGAGACGGACAGGTAGCGCTTATTATCGATCCGAATGCTTTTATCAAATAATCAGGTTAGAACAGGGAGGGTCATTCCATGGCTGAAGATATCAAAGTAATTGTATTCAAGCTTGGCACTGAAGAATACGGCATTGAAGTAGAGAAGGTCCAGACGATTGAACGTATGATGCCGATTACCCGCGTACCGAAGACCTATTCCTTTATCAAAGGTGTGATCAATCTGCGCGGTGTTGTGATTCCGGTTATCGATCTGCGCGGACGATTCGGTATCGAAGAAGCGGAGCACACCGACCAGACCCGGATCATTATCGTCAATGTGAATGAGATGGAAGTAGGCTTCATTGTCGATTCAGCCAATGATGTCATCGACTTGAACCGTGACATTATCGATGTACCGCCGGATGTTGTAGGGGGTATCAAGGCGAAGTATCTGGATGGGGTAGCCAAAATTGGGGATGACCGTCTGTTGATTATGCTTAACCTGTCTGAAGTGCTTAACAAGAGTGAAATCGTGCAGCTGGAAAGCCTGGAGGGCTAGCCTATGGAGCTATTCAAGAATTTCAAAGACTTCAAAATGGATGTGCTTAAGGAAGTAGGGAATATTGGGGCCGGTAATGCGGCCACTGCCTTGTCCCAGCTGCTCAATAAGCCGATTGACATGGCCGTGCCTAAGGTACAGTTGCTCAGCTTCGAGGAAATCACCGATAAGGTGGGCGGAGCGGAGGAACTGGTATACGCGGTATTCCTGCGTGTGGAAGGTGAAGCTCCGGGCAACCTGTTCTTCATTCTTACCCCGGAAGCGGCAAGCAACCTGCTCAGCCGGATTGCCGGTATTGAAGTCTCAGGCGGCGGTGAGCTGAGTGAGATGGAATTATCCGCACTAAGCGAGATCGGCAATATTCTGGCCGGCTCTTATCTCTCTTCCCTGGCGGACTTCACCTCCCTGACCATGTATCCGACCGTGCCGGCGCTTGCAATGGATATGGCCGGAGCGATTCTTGGCTACGGGTTGCTGCAGTTCGGTCAGATGGGCGATGATGCGCTGCTGATCGATACGACTTTTTTAGAAGGCCAAAATGAAATTGAAGGACAATTCTTCCTTATTCCCGATCCGGAATCGTTCCCCAAAATATTCAAGGCTTTAGGAGTACCGTTCGACAATGATTGAAGAGCAGAGCATCATTAAAGTAGGTATGGCGGATCTGAACGTAGGCAGCCAGGACAGCCTTATTCGTACGACCGGTCTTGGCTCCTGCGTAGGTCTGACTCTGTTTGATCCCGGTAAAAAGCTGGCGGGGATGGCTCATGTCATGCTGCCCTCGTCAGAGATTGCCAGGGAGGGACAGCTGAATATCGCCAAGTTCGCAGATACTGCTGTGCCTGAGCTTTTGGCCCGCCTGCTGGGGCTGGGGGCGGTTAGAAGCCGGATTGTGGCCAAGATGGCCGGAGGCTCGCAGATGTTTGCTTTTGCCGGAGGGAGTGACACCATGAGGATCGGGCCTCGGAATGTGGAATCCTGCAAGCTTGCTCTTGAGAGCCTTCATATTCCGCTTATCGCGGAGGACACGGGCGGCAATTATGGGCGCACGATAGAAATCTCCTGCAATACCGGAGTGATTTTTATCCGCAGCGTTCAAAAAGGCCCGAAGGAAATTTAGCCATGAGCAGGAAACTATTACTGAATATTGTGGCCGGACTGATCGGATTTGTACTAACCTTCCTTGCGAACAACGGACAGAACCTGCTGGGTACCAGCCTGATCCGGGGCCTGTACGGTTTTATTATCTGGTTTGTGCTTGCTTTCATCCTGAGATGGGTATTGGGTTTTATTATCGGAAAAGAATCCTCAGACCCGGAAGCCGGTTTGTTCGATAACGGAGAGTCTCTTGGCGGGAAGCTTGATATTAGTACACCTGAAGAGGATCAGGAGCTCAAAGACCTGCTAACCCCAAAACGGGAGGCGGTCAGTGAAGAGCCCGGGGGGTTCACGCCTTTGCAGCCTCCGAAGCTAGTCTCTATGAAAGATCCTGAAGAATTGGCCAAGGCCGTTCGTCACCTGAAAGAAGAATAAGCGAGTGCTGCGGCGAAAGTCCGTCATCTTGCGCCGCATGTTTGCCCGCTGACTAAACTTTGGGAAGGGTGAAAGCCGTTGAACGAGCGTAAAGCAACTCAGTCGGAAACAGACCTGCTTTGGGAGCAGTGGAAAGAGCACGGCGATCCTGAAGCTAAAAAAAAGCTGATTGAGAGTTATCTCCATATTGTTGATTACGTGTCCAGCCGTCTGGCAGTAGGGCTGCCCAAAAACGTCTCCAAGGACGATTTGGCCAGCAACGGTGTCATGGGACTCATTGATGCGATCGAAAAATTCGACTACAAGCGGGGGCTTCAATTCCAGACCTATGCATCGTGGCGGGTTCGGGGAGCGATCCTTGATTCTCTGCGGCAAAGTGACTGGGTTCCCAGATCCGTACGCGAAAAAGCGAAAAAAATCGAGGATGCCTACCAGCAGCTGGAGCAGAAGTATTTGAGATCGGTAAGTGACGATGAAATGAGCAAGTATCTGAATATTTCGGAAACGGAGTTTCAGACAATGCTGCAGGATGTTGCAGTAATGTCACTCTGTTCACTCGAAGATCCTATACGTGAAGAAGAATCAGAGACACGAATGTCCATATTGGTAGATGACAAGGCCAAGAATCCGGACCGTAAAGTGAATGAGTTCTACCTGCGGGATACGCTAACCAAAGGCATCGAGAAACTAACAGTGAAAGAACGGACCGTCGTGTCCCTTTTATATTATGAGGATTTATCTTTAAGCGAGATTGCGGAAGTGATGTCACTGTCTCCTTCGCGAATCTCCCAGCTTCATTCCAAAGCTATTTTGCGGCTAAGAGGAACACTTGAGAAGAACCGGGACCTTCTAATGCAAAATGATTAACCGGGTGACGGTGACAAGGGGGAGCAGAAATTGATCGGTCAATATGTATTGAGCCAATACCTGAGCATTACTTTTTCGGAGGATAAGGGGATTGCTTACCTTCAGTTCACCAAGAAGGATGAGAATTTCACCTGTTCGGTCGAGGACCTTGAGAGCTTCCTGTCCAGTCACAATATTCGTTTCGGTATCCAGCATGATATTGTGCAGCGGATTAGCAGCAACCCGGAAGAATATTTCTGGAACCGGGTGCCGATCGCGATTGGACAGCCTGCTGTCAACGGTAAGGATGGCCGCATTGTGCTGACCGTTGATATGGAGGAGGACCGCAAGCCTCTGGAGAAAGAGGATGGCAGGGTGGATTACAAAGAGCTGGTCCGGCTGCATAATGTAAGGAAGGGCCAGCTTATTGCCAAGGTTATTCCGGCAGAGAACGGTGTGAGCGGCAGAACGGTAACCGGGGAGGAGCTTCCGTTCCGGGCAGGGAAGGAGGCTCATTTCAAGGTAGGCAAGAATGTGGTGGTGGATCAGGAAGAGACCTCCATGTATTCGGCGATTGACGGATTGGTCACGCTGACAGACAAGGGCAAAATCAATGTATTTCCGGTGTATGAAATCAATGGTGATGTGGATTACAGCACAGGCAATATTGATTTCGTGGGCACGGTGGTCATCCGCGGCAATGTGCTTACCGGCTTCACCGTCAAATCCGCAGGAGATATCCGGGTGGTCGGCGGGGTAGAGGGGGCCGAGCTGATATCGGGCGGGTCCATCGAGATTACGGGCGGCATCATCGGATATAATAAAGGCCTCGTCAGCGCCGGTAAAAATGTTAAGGTCTCGTTCATCCAGGATGGCAATGTTGTGGCCGGTGAGGATATTATCGTCTCCCAAAGCATTATGCATTCCAGCATCCGGGCTGGCCGAGATGTACTGTGTAACGGGGCCAAAGGCTTAATCGTCGGGGGGATCGTACAGGCAGGCGAGCGTGTGATCGCCCGTACCATCGGCAATACCATGTCTACAGCTACAGCGATTGAAGTGGGCGTTGTTCCCGAGCTGAGAAATGAGATCAACGAACTGCGCCAGGAGCTCCGGCAGCTTCTTGAGAATGAGGACAAGACCAATAAGGCGCTGTATCTGCTTAATCAGCTGGCGAACAATGGCCAGCTATCGCCCGATAAGGTGGCGCTTCGCGTCAAGCTTAATGCCACCAAGCAATCCCATATGCGTGATGAAAAGAGAATTAAAGAGCGTGTGCTGGAGATCGAGCGCATGCTGGAGGACACCGGCAGAGCTAAGGTTGATGTCGTCAAGACGATCTATGGAGGCTCTAAGATCGTAATCGGCAGATATACCAGGTTCGTCAAGGACCCGACGGAGCGGGTATCCTTCATTTACAGTGAAGGGGATATATCCATAATACCGTATGTATAATCAGGCAGGCAGCCGAGGCGGCCTGCTATTCCTTGATTCTGTAACCAATGAGTGGAGAAGAGGGATCTTATGAGTCTGAAACCGGTGGAACTGCAAATTGCGTTGCCCCGTACCCATGATGCGGGCAAAGTTCAGAACAACCTTCAGCAGCGTCCTGCACTCGACCAGCAGCAATTGGCAGGCCAGAATATCAAGCATAGCCAGGAAATCTCGCTGCGCAGCACTGAGGTTGACGAGTCTGCCGAATCGGCGCTGCGGGATGGCGGCAAGGGGAGCGGCTCTGGCAGTCAGCCTCATCCGCGCAAGCCGGATAAGTTGGAGAACACCCATGCTGCCGAACATCCTTATAAAGGGCACCGTATAGATTTCAGTCTCTGATTGGGACAGAATAACCGCAAATGCAGTTAAGGCATCCTATGAATTAAACGCAGAAGGAGATTACACACTTGGAACCATGGGTATACATCGTGCTGGTAGGCGCAGTTGCTATTGTTTATGCCCTGCGGCTGCCGGCCAGAACGGGTAAGGAAGACTCGGAGAAGAAGAGCCTGAAGGAGACGGAGGCGGCTCTGGAGCTCTACATGGCCGATATCGAGCATGAGAACTCCGAGCTGCTGAAGCTGGTGGGCAGTATTAAGACACAGTCACAGAGCAATAAGGCGGCCCTGCAGGAAGAGATCGGTGTACTGCGGGAGCAGGTGGGCGAGCTGCAGAAGAGCCTGCTGCTGATGGATGCGCGGCTGACCGCAGAAGAGAAGGGACTGCTTCAGCTGTCAGCAACCTTCTCGCGGGAAGCCTCGTCCGGACACGCGGAGAAGCCCCAGGGCAGGGAGCAAGCTGCCGAGGCAGTGCCTCCTGTTAAGCCAAGACCCGTCAGCTCCATCAAGCTGCGGTATCCCCGGCTGTTCGAGCTGCATGAGCAAGGGAAATCAATTGATTCTATCGCCAAGACCGCCGGTCTGCAGCGGGGCGAGGTGCAGCTGATCCTGCAGCTTGCGCAGCAGGAGGAATCCGTATGATGAAGAACCGGTTCTTTATGCTGGGACTAGGGATCGGGCTGATCGCCGGCGCGCTGCTGCTGCAGCTGATGATAGCCGGACGGACGGCGCCTCTGACCAAAGAAGAGCTGATCCGGCAAGCGGCTAGCCTGAACCTGACTGTTGTAGATCCGGCAGAAGCTGGTGCAACAGCAACGCCGTCCCCGGAGGAAGCGGCCGAGGCCCAGGCTTCCGGGACGCCAGCAGTAACACCGGCAGCTACGCCTGCTGTCCCGCCCAAGCCGGCTGCAACGCCAAACGCCGCAGCGACACCGGGCAAGCCTTCGGCACCTGTGCAGCCGCAGAACACTGCGGAGCCTGTTACCCAAGCTCCGGCTACGCCTGAAGCGCCTGTGGCTGCGGTGGACGGGGTAATCTCTCTTAAGATTCCCACTGGAATTACGCTCACCCAGACGGCAGCTCTGCTTGCGGAAGCCGGGGTTATCGAGGATAAGAACAAGTTCCTCCAGACGGCAAACAGCCGTAAGGTGAACACTATCATTCAATACGGCAGCTACAGCTTCACCAAGGGAGAGAGCATCAACTCCATTATTGACAAGCTGATTACCGTAAAAAAGTAATCGTTGCATAGGCTGTTTTAATATGATATATTAATTGACGGTGTTAAAACACACGCCGGTTGATTTCGACAAGGGGTGCTTTCTTCTGAAGAAAGTCTTGCTGAAAGATGACGCGCGGCGGAGGAGACACACAATAAACCAAACTTAGGAGGTGTGTGAAGATGGCAGTAATCTCCATGAAGCAGCTTCTCGAAGCTGGGGTACACTTCGGTCACCAGACTCGTCGTTGGAACCCAAAGATGGATCGTTATATCTTCACTGAAAGAAACGGAATTTACATTATTGACTTGCAAAAGACAGTCAAGAAGGTAGAGGAAGCTTACAACTTTGTAAAGAGCGTCGCTGGCGACAACGGCACAATCCTATTCGTAGGAACAAAGAAGCAGGCACAGGATTCCGTAAAAGAAGAAGCTGAACGTT
The DNA here is from genome assembly GCF_037975415.1 of Paenibacillus sp. FSL M7-0896. Classification (NCBI taxonomy): domain Bacteria; kingdom Bacillati; phylum Bacillota; class Bacilli; order Caryophanales; family Paenibacillaceae; genus Paenibacillus; species Paenibacillus sp. FSL M7-0896. The sequence continues at coordinate 4,097,893 of NZ_CP150250.1, read as the reverse complement.
CGGGTATGTTCTTCATTAACCAGCGTTGGCTCGGCGGTACCCTGACTAACTTCCAGACTATTCAGAAGCGTATTGACCGCCTGAAGAAATTGGAAGCTTGGGAAGAAGACGGTACCTTTGCAGTATTGCCTAAGAAAGAAGTTATCCTTCTCCGCAAAGAGAAAGATCGTCTTGAGAAATTCCTGGGCGGTATCAAGAACATGAAAGGTCTTCCAAGCGCGCTGTTCATCATTGACCCGCGTAAAGAGCGCATTGCAGTAGCAGAAGCTCGCAAATTGGGTATTCCTATCGTAGCTATCGTTGATACTAACTGCGATCCGGATGAAATTGACTACGTAATCCCAGGCAATGACGACGCAATCCGCGCCGTGAAGCTCTTGACTGGTAAGATGGCTGATGCTGTTGTTGAAGCTCATCAGGGCGAAGACACAACTACAGCTTAAGTAGTAACCGGAACATAAAACATAAACTCAAATGAAAAGGGTGGTTGGCAGGTGGATAACCTCTCACTGCCCTTTTTTTAAAATGCAAGCAAGTATCGCTTTATGCCCGCGTATGACAACGACTATGACCCTGGAGGGAATAACAATGGCAGTAGATGCAAAAGCAGTGAAGGAACTTCGTGAAAGAACAGGGGCAGGAATGCTCGATTGTAAGAAAGCGCTGGAAGAAGCAAACAACGACATCACCAAAGCAGCAGAATTGCTTCGTGAAAAAGGTCTGTCCGCAGCAGCGAACAAGGCCGGACGTATTGCTACTGAAGGTACTGTAGAATCCTATATCCACGCTGGCGGCCGTATTGGCGTTCTGGTGGAAATCAACTGCGAAACTGACTTCGTAGGCAAAACGGATTCCTTCAGAGAATTCGCGCGCGACATCGCTATGCAAATCGCAGCAGCAAACCCGCTGTATGTCCGCCGTGAAGAAGTACCTTCTGCAGACGTAGAGAAGGAAAAAGAAATTCTTAAGGCGCAAGCGCTGAACGAAGGCAAGCCTGAGAAGATCGTTGAAAAAATGGTGGAAGGCCGCATCAGCAAGTTCTATGAAGAATACTGCCTGATGGAGCAATCCTTCGTTAAAGACCCGGACAAGACAATCTCCCAGCTGCTGAATGAAAAAATCAGCACCATTGGCGAGAATATCACCATCCGCCGCTTTGTTCGTTTCGAACTGGGTGAAGGTCTTGAGAAGAAAGTCGACAACTTCGTAGAAGAAGTTATGGCACAAGTAAAACAATAATAACTGCATGACATTGAATAAGAACTGAATACAGGCAAGCATCAAAAGAGCGGAACACATACAAGTAGTGTTCCGTCTTTTGTAGAAAGTGAGGGTATATAATTGGAACAACCGGTATTTAAGAGAGTAGTCCTTAAGGTAAGCGGTGAATCGCTCGCCGGACAGAATGGCTATGGCATCGATGCCGATACGATCATCTCTATTGCAGAGCAGGTCAAGGAAGTCGTGGAGCTTGGAGTTCAGGTTGCGATTGTATGCGGCGGTGGCAACATCTGGCGCGGAATCGCCGGAAGTGCAAGCGGTATTGACCGGGCAACAGCCGATTATATGGGAATGCTGGCAACAGTGATGAACTCGCTGGCATTGCAGGACGCTCTGGAGCAGATCGATGTCCCTACCCGGGTTCAGACCTCTATCGCCATGCAGCAGATTGCTGAGCCCTATATCCGCCGCCGGGCGATCCGGCATCTGGAGAAGGGCCGCGTAGTTATTTTTGCCGCAGGGACAGGGAATCCGTTCTTCTCGACAGATACTACGGCAGCGCTTAGAGCAGCCGAGATTGAAGCCGAGGTTATCCTCATGGCCAAGAATAAGGTAGACGGCGTCTACTCAGCAGATCCGTTCAAGGACAGCACAGCCGTGAAATACGAGCAGCTTACTTACATGGATATTCTGAACAAAAACCTGGGGGTTATGGATTCTACCGCTTCCTCACTCTGCATGGATAATAATATACCGCTCATTGTGTTTGCTATTACAGAGCAAGGCAATATTAAACGCGTCGTTCTCGGCGAAAAGATCGGGACGATCGTTAAAGGGAGTGTAAATTAAATGCCACAATCGGTTAAGAAGAATGCCGAAGAGCGTATGGAAAAAGCGATTCTCTCGCTGAAACGCGACTTGGCAACACTGCGGGCAGGACGCGCTTCGACGTCGCTGCTGGATCGCATCCAGGTTGAATATTACGGTGCTCCAACTCCTATTAATCAGCTGGCCAACATCAGCACACCGGATTCCCGGACCCTGCTGATCCAGCCGTGGGACAAAACTTCAATGTCAGACATCGAAAAGGCGATTATGAAATCCGACATTGGGATTACTCCAGCCAATGACGGTACGATCATCCGCCTGTCGATTCCTCCGCTTACCGAAGAACGCCGCACTGAGCTGGTGAAATTCACCAAGAAGTTCGGTGAAGAAGCGAAGGTAGCGATCCGCAACATCCGCCGCGATGCCAATGATGACATCAAGAAGATGGAGAAGAACGGCATTTCAGAAGATGAATCACATGGACATCAGGAAGATATCCAGAAATCAACGGATAAGTTCATAGCTGAAGTCGACAAAGTGCTCTTGTCCAAAGAAAAAGAGATTATGGAAGTATAACGAAATTCATGAGACTTCAGGCCCCTCCGTTAATGGTGGGGTTTGTCTCTTTCTGATAAGAGCTTGGAGGAAACGGAAATGATCAAACGGATTCAAGAATGGCTGAGCCGTAAAGACAGGCAGGAGCCAGTCGAGATTTCACCGGATAATATTCCCCGGCACGTAGCGATAATTATGGATGGCAACGGACGCTGGGCGAAGCGGCGCGGTATGCCCCGGGTTGTGGGCCATCAGAACGGGATGAAGGCAGTCAAACGTGCTACGATTGCAGCGAATGACCTCGGAGTAGAATTTTTGACTCTGTACGCTTTCTCTACGGAGAACTGGACCCGGCCTAAGGATGAAGTGGATTTCCTGATGCGCCTCCCCGTAGAATTCCTGGCGATTGAACTGGATGAACTCATTGAGAAGAATGTACAGGTGCGCGTAATGGGCAACACGGAGGCTTTGCCTTCCCATACCCGCAAGGCGATGGAAGAAGCGGTCGCCCGCACACTAAGCAATACCGGACTTATACTTAATTTTGCTCTGAACTACGGCGGGCGTAAGGAAATTGAGGACTGTATGCGCGCTCTGGGCAAGGATATCCAGGCAGGAATTCTGTTACCTGAAGAGATCACTTCAGAGCTGATTGACAACAGACTGTCATCCAGCGGATTACCCGATCCTGACCTGCTCATCCGTACGAGCGGGGAGATGCGGCTCAGTAACTTTATGCTGTGGCAAATCGCCTATAGTGAATTTTGGTTTACGGATGCGTACTGGCCGGAGTTCGACAAGACGCATCTGATGCAGGCTGTGGCTGAATATCAGCGCCGCACACGCCGTTATGGTGGATTGAAGTAGCCTGATGGGAGAGGGATTCTTTGAAGCAGCGATTGATTACCGGAATTGTTGCCGGGGCCTTGTTTTTAGGGTTATGCTATTGGGGTGGCTGGCCGTATCAGCTGATGCTGACTGCGATGGCCCTCATCGGCTATTATGAATTTGTGAAAATGACAGGTACAGCAACCTTCGGGCTGACTGCTGTATTTGGTTATGCCTCTGTAGTAGGCTTTATGATTCCTTGGGATCTCCTGGGAACGAATAAGCTATTTTCCTGGGAACAGGGGATTTGGCTGGTATTGCTGCTGTTCCTGCTGGTCACTGTCTTCAGTAAGAATAAGCTTGATATCAAAATCACCGCGATGATGTTCACTGGCATTGTTTACATAGGAATGGGGTTCTCGTATATGGGAATCGCCCGCGGTGCGGGAGATGGCCATGGCCTCTTCTGGACGATCCTGCTGCTGTGCTGTATATGGGGCAGTGATGCCGGAGCCTATTTTGTCGGCAGAAGCTTCGGGAAGAACAAGCTGTGGCCTGCGATCAGTCCTAACAAGACTATAGAGGGCGCGCTTGGCGGAGTATTGATTTCTGCTGTCATATCGATTGTGTTTGCTATACTGGTTCCTGATCTGCTGACTATCGGACGCGCGCTGCTGATTGGAATTGCCTGCGCTGTGCTGGGTCAACTTGGAGATCTTGTACAATCTGCCTATAAACGGGTGTACGGTATTAAGGATTCAGGCTCACTCTTGCCGGGTCACGGTGGCATCCTGGACCGCTGCGACAGCTGGATCATCGTATTTCCTTTCGTACATATCGTAATGCTGATGCCTTACTATTAACGACAGGGAGAAGGAAAGCAACTGTGAAAAGAATTAGTATTCTCGGCTCCACGGGTTCCATCGGTACCCAGACGCTGGATGTGGTCGCTATGCATCCGGAAGCTTTTGAAGTCGATGGACTGGCGGCGGGAAGTAATACTTCACTGCTGCTGGAACAGGTCCGCCGTTTCAAGCCTCGCCGTGTATCGGTATCCACGAAGGAGCTTGCAGAGGAGATCAGATCCAGTCTGCCTGCCGGTGTAGAGCTGTACAGCGGAAGTGAAGGTCTGGTGGAGATTGCTGCCGGAGGCGATGCACAGACGGTCGTAACTGCGCTTGTAGGCAGTGTAGGACTTCAGTCTACGCTGGCGGCGATTGAAGCCGGCAGACATATTGGACTGGCTAATAAGGAGACACTGGTGACCGCCGGACATCTGGTTACAGAGCTGGCTGGACGCAAAGGTGTGAAGCTGCTGCCAGTGGACAGCGAGCATTCGGCGATTTTCCAATGCTTAAATGGGGAGAACCGTGAAGATGTGGCTTCAATTACCATTACTGCCTCGGGTGGCTCGTTCCGTGATTATAAGCGTGAACAGCTTACGAATGTTACCGTAGCGGACGCACTGCGCCACCCCAATTGGAGCATGGGGGCCAAGATTACTATTGACTCGGCAACCATGGTTAACAAAGGCCTGGAGGTTATTGAAGCCCACCATTTGTTCGCCCTTCCGTATGAGCAGATTGATGTGGTGCTGCATCCGGAGAGTATCATTCACTCCTATGTGGAGTTCTGCGACAGCAGCATTATTGCTCAGCTTGGGACTCCTGATATGCGGGTTCCCATTCAATATGCGCTCACCTATCCCGACCGCTGGCCGTCTCCTGCGAAGCGTTTGTCTCTGGCTCAGGTAGCCAGCCTGACCTTCCGGGAGATGGATTATGAGCGCTATCCGGCGCTAAAGATGGCTATTGACTGCGGCATAGCGGGCGGCACATTCACAACAGCCTTCAATGCAGCCAATGAGGTCGCCGTGGCCCGCTTCCTGCGCGGTGAGATTCCCTTCCTGCGGATTGATGAGATTATTGATGAAGTGCTTCAGCGTCATCAGGGTGAAGCGAACCCCGGTCTGGAACAGATTCACAGTAGCGATATAGCTTCCCGGGAGCTTGCGGCTGTCCTGTAAAGGGATAAGAGGCCTTTGGAAACGGTGAATATGGCTGTACCCTGAAAAATAGGTGTGGACTGTTGATTCTCTTGTGCCCTGCCTTGGAATAATGATAAATTAAGAGGACATACTTCGGTCTTACACCTTAAGGGGGAATGTTGCGCTATGGAGATGGTAAGAGTTGTTTTTTTAACGGTGTTTATGTTCTTTGTTCTGGTGACTGTCCATGAATGGGGACATTATTATTTTGCCAAACGCGCCGGAATTCTTGTACGGGAATTTGCGATCGGTTTCGGTCCGAAACTGTTCTCTTATAAACGCGGTGAAACCCAGTTCACGCTCCGCCTGCTGCCCTTCGGGGGATACGCCCGTATGGCCGGCGAAGATCCGGAGATGGTTGAGATCGGCCCCGGGCAGACCATTGCTGTCCGGCTGGGCCAGGATAACAAGGTAAAGAATATTTACCTCGATTCCCTGGATACGCGCAGAAATGTTATACGCGGCGAAGCACAGTTCACGGATCTGGAGAATGAACTGAAGATCCGCCTTGATGTAGATGGTGAAGTGACCACCTATGATGTGAATCCGCAGGCGATGATGATCAAAGGCACCCAGCAGACGCAAATTGCGCCCAAGGACCGCCAGTTCGGCAGCAAAACCGTCGGCCAGCGCGCGATAGCGATCCTGGCCGGACCGGTAATGAACTTCATTCTGGCGTTTGTGCTATTTGCACTTCATCTGCAGATGGCCGGAATACCGGTGGAGAATCCGACCTATGTGAAGATCGGTGACGTCAGCTTAGGGATGCCTGCGCAGGAAGCAGGTCTTCAGAAGGGCGACATCGTGGTCACTGTGGACGGGCAGGCCATCGGCGGAGATTACCAGAAGATGATCAAGCTGACTTCAGCCTCCAAAGGCAAAGAAATGAACTGGACGCTGAAGCGCGGCGAAGAGACCTTGAATGTGACCATGATTCCCCGTGGAATGGAAGGGGAGCAAGGCGGCAAGGTTGGAATTACGCCGGAGCTTCCTACCCGCAAGGCCGGAGTGGGGGAGACAATTACCAAGTCCGGTACAGCTATGGTCGACACCACCAAGCTGATTTTTATCGGCTTCAAGCAGCTGATCAACAAATTTAATATGGATGATATCTCCGGGCCGGTGGGCACGTTCCAATTGACCGGGCAGATTGCCCAGCAGGGGATTCAGTATTTGACCTATTGGGCGGCTATTCTCAGCCTGTATCTAGGGATCTTCAATCTTCTGCCGATTCCTGCACTGGATGGCAGCCGGCTTGTATTCCTGGGTGTTGAGGCACTGCGCGGCAAGCCGGTGGACCCGAGCCGGGAAGGCATGGTCCACTTTGTAGGCTTTGCCCTGCTGTTCCTGGTGATGATCGCTGTTACGTATAATGATATTTTACGCCTCATAAGCGGCTGACGGATGTCATATCTTTTTTATCCCGCGATGCATTTGATTGGGCTTCACACCTAATGTGCAATCTGAGGGGCGAATAATAGGAGGATTTCTTCACATGGCCAAAGACAAGCAGTTCGTTACAGAGATCACGCCGCAGGGCGAGGATTTCTCACGCTGGTATATCGATGTTATCAAAAAAGCTGACCTGATGGATTATTCGCCGGTCCGCGGCTGTATCGTGTTCAAACCGGACGGCTATGAAATCTGGGAGCATATCCAGGAGGAAATGAACCGCCGCCTGAAGGCGACCGGTCACCGGAATGCCTACTTCCCGCTGTTCATTCCCGAGAGCTTTTTCCAGAAGGAGAAGGAACATGTGGAGGGCTTCAACCCGGAGCTGCCTTGGGTCACTGAGGCCGGAGGCGATGTGCTGGAAGAACGTCTGGCGATCCGCCCTACGTCCGAGACCATGTTTGGCCATATGTATTCCAAGTGGATTCAGTCTTACCGAGACCTTCCGGTGCTGATCAACCAATGGGCCAACGTAGTCCGCTGGGAGAAACGTACCCTGCCGTTCATCCGTACGACAGAATTCCTCTGGCAGGAAGGCCATACCGCGCATGAGAATGAGACGGAAGCACGCGAAGAAACGATGAAGATGCTTGATAACTACCGCGACTTCGTGGAGACCTTTCTGGCTATTCCGGTAGTGACCGGACAGAAGACGCCATCCGAGCGGTTTGCCGGTGCTGTGGATACGTATTCCATTGAAGCGATGATGAAGGATGGACGGGCTGTACAGGCCGCTACCTCACATTATCTGGGCACCAAGTTCGCGGTTGCTTTTGATATCCAATATCTGAACCGGGAGAATGTACTGGAACATGCACATACGACCTCGTGGGGCTCTACCACGCGTCTGATCGGTTCCCTCATCATGGTGCATGGTGACGACCGTGGACTGGCTCTGCCGCCGAAGGTAGCGCCTACGCAAGTCATTATGATTCCAATCGGACCGCCTAAGACCCGCGAAGCAGTCATCGGACGTACCGACGAACTGTTTGGTGAGCTTAAGAGCGCCGGAATCCGCGTGCGTGTAGATGACCGTGCGGATGTAACCCCGGGCTGGAAGTTCAATGAATATGAAATGCGCGGCGTCCCTGTCCGTCTGGAGCTTGGTCCGCGTGATATGGAGAATGGCGTCTGCGTGCTTGTATCCCGGATCAGCGGCGAGAAGAAGGTCATTCAGCAGGAGAACCTGGTTGAAGAAGTGAATGCGATGCTTGCGCAGGTCCATCAGGAAATGTACGAGCGGGCACTGAAATTCCGTGAGGATCATTTCTATTCCGTAGACACTCTTGAGCAGATGAAGGATTCTATGGAAGAGAAACGCGGCTTTGCGCTTGCAGGCTGGTGCGGCTCTGAGGAATGTGAAGATAAGGTCAAGGAAGAGACCGGCGCAGGCAGCCGTAATATTCCGTTCCACCCGTCAGAAACGAAAGAGACCTGTATTTGCTGCGGCAAGCCTGCTCAGCATACGGTTGTATTTGCCAAAGCATATTAATCGGCAACCTTATATTTGTTATTTTTTTATATCAGCTTCTGGCGAGAGGAGTCGGCGGGCCGCAAGTACCCAATGCTTTTTAAGCTGGAGGCTTTTTCTTACAATTATTGCCGAGTTAGGTGGGGAATTCATGGAGCAGAACGTGGAGAGAAGAAAGAGGTTTGAGCTGTTGATGAAGCAGGGGGAGATTCCGCCTGCCATGATTGATCCTTATTTTGTAGACGGACAGATTGAACGGGTGGAGATTAGCCGCGGCAACCATGACTGGCATATCGTGATTGCGAAGACAACCCTGATTCCCGCCCAGACCTACCGGGCATTTATCCTTAGAATGCGTGAGAAGCTGCAGCATATTGCCAAGGTCAGCTTCTTGTTCCTATATGATGATACTGTAAGCAGAGCTGATATTGTACAGGAGTACTGGGGCATGTTCCTGGAGTGGGTCCAGCGTGAGATTCCGTCCGTCAACGGTTGGCTGACGCGCTCCAGCCAGGAGCTGCAGGACGGCACGCTCATCCTAAGCCTGAACGATTCCATGTCGCTCGAACTGGCCCGCAAAAAGGGTATCGAAGCCGCCATTATTAAATATTATGATAAATACTTCGCTCTCCCTCTCAAGGTCAAGCTGCAGATGTCCGAGGATGAGACTAAGAACAAAGCGGATGCCTATGAGGAGTTCCAGCAGAAGCTCCAGCAGGAGCAGCGTGAGCTGGTAGAGCTGATGATGATGAACAGTGAGCCGGACGAGCCTGAAGAAGCGGGGGACCCGGGCGAGGTCATTAAGCTTCAGATCGGGAATGACATTAAGGAGCAGGCCGTCTCCATTCTGGAGATTCAGGATGAAGAGAAGAAGATTACAATCCAGGGGACGATCTTCGGGCTGGACAGCAAAGAGCTGCGTAACGGGAATACGCTGTTCACCTTCTGCATCACAGACTTTACGGATTCCCTGCAGATGAAGATGTTCGCCAAAACCAAGGAAGAGCTGAAGATCATGGGTCAGCTGGCTAACGGCAAATGGGTCCGGGCGCGCGGCAAAGTGGAGTATGACCGGTTCATGCAGATTCCCGAGCTGGTGATGATTCCTTCGGATCTGACCGAGGTGTCGGCGCCGCCTGCCCGTAAGGACAATGCCAAGGAGAAGCGCGTGGAGTTTCACCTGCATACGACTATGAGCACGATGGATGCGGTAGCACCGATTGATGCCTATGTCAAAACAGCTGCGAAATGGGGCCACCCGGCACTTGCAGTTACCGACCACGGCAATGTTCAGAGCTTCCCGGATGCGAATCATGCCGCCCATAAGCATAAGCTCAAGATGCTCTACGGTGTCGAGGCCAATGTCGTCAATGACGCGGTCAATATCGTGGAGAATGCGCAGCCGCTGGAGCTTAAGACGGCAACCTATGTCGTTTTTGACATCGAGACCACGGGGTTGTCCATCACACGCAATAACATCACGGAGCTTGCGGCGATCAAGATGTGCGAAGGCAAGGAGCTGGACCGCTACACCACCTTTGTCAATCCGCATGAGAAAATCCCCTACCACATCCAGCAGCTGACGAACATTACGGATGAAATGGTCAAGGATGCCCCGGATCTGGAACCGGTGCTTAAGGAATTCGTGGAGTTTGTAGGAGACAGCATTCTCGTTGCGCACAATGCGCGGTTCGATATGGGCTTCATTCAAGCTTCTCTGAAGAAGCTGGGGCAGCCGGAGCTGCCGAATCCTTCACTGGATACGCTGGAGCTGGCGCGTCTGCTCTTCCCCAAAATGAAGAACCACCGGCTCAATACGCTTGCTGACAAGTACAAGGTACTGCTGGAGAGCCATCACCGTGCGGTGGATGATACGATAGCACTGGGCGGGATTCTGAACGGTCTCTTGGCCGATGCGGAGAAGATGAAGGGGATGACCCGGCTGGACCGGCTGAATGATTATGTAGGCAATGACCTGTCGAATGTGCGGCCGTTTCACTGCGGCATCTATGCACTGAATCCCATCGGCAAAAAGAACCTCTACAAGCTGATCTCCATGTCGCATACCGAGTACTACAAGCGGGTACCCTGCATTCCCAAATCGAAGCTTGAAGAGCATCGTGACGGACTGCTCGTCATATCCGGCTGTGAGCGGGGCGAGTTCTTCGAGGCTGTGCTGAACAAGACCTTAGAAGAGGCGATTGAGGTTGCCCAGTTCTATGATGTGCTGGAAATCCAGCCGCTGACCATGTACATGCATCTGGTGGATAAAGGGTTCGTAGCGAGTCCAGAGGACCTGCGGGGAGTTGTACGCAAAATCTGTGAGATTGGCGAGCAGATAAACAAGCCGGTGATAGCCACTGGGAATGTGCACTATCTGGAGCCGCGCGATAAGCTGTTCCGCGATATTACGATCCACGGGATTACCGGGTTCAGTCCGCTGAAGGACCAGAACAAGCCGGATGCCCACTTCCGTACAACCGATGAGATGCTTGCCGAGTTCGAATACCTGGGTGCAGCCAAAGCGAAGGAAGTCGTGGTAACGAATACTGTTGAGCTGGCTGAGCGGTTCGAGGAGTACGATTTGTTCCCAAGCGATCTCTTCACACCTATTATTGAAGGTGCGGATGATGAGATCCGCAATACCTGCTATGACACTGCCAAATCGATCTACGGCGAGGAGCTGCCGGAGGTTGTGGTTGCCCGTCTGGAGAAGGAGCTTGCCCCGATTATTAAATACGGGTTCTCCGCCAACTATCTGATCTCGGAACGGCTGGTCAAAAAGTCGAACCAGGACGGTTATCTCGTCGGTTCCCGTGGCTCGGTAGGCTCGTCGGTAGTGGCAACATTCCTTGGAATATCGGAGGTTAATCCTCTCCCGGCCCACTATATCTGCACCAATTCCGAATGCCGGCACAGCGAATGGTTCCTGGACGGAAGTGTACCGAGCGGCTTTGACTTGCCGGATAAGGACTGTCCGGATTGCGGCGGCAAGCTTAAGGGAGAAGGGCAGGATATTCCGTTTGAGACCTTCCTGGGCTTCAAAGGGGACAAGGTTCCCGATATCGACCTTAACTTCTCCGGGGAGTATCAGCCGAACGCCCATAATTTTACCAAAACAATGTTCGGTCCGGACAATGTATTCCGCGCGGGAACCATCGGTACGGTGGCGGAGAAGACCGCCTTCGGCTTCACTAAGAAATATGAGGAGCATCACCAGAAGCGCTGGCGCGGCGCGGAGGTTGGACGGCTTGCCGCCGGCTGTACCGGTGTGAAGCGCAGTACGGGGCAGCATCCCGGCGGTATCGTTGTTTTGCCGGACTACATGGAGATCGAAGATATCACTCCGGTGCAGTTCCCGGCGGATGATGTGACAGCCGAGTGGAAGACCACCCATTTCGACTATCACGCCTTCGATGCCAACCTGCTCAAGCTCGATATTCTCGGCCACGATGATCCGACGATGATGCGGATGCTGCAGGATCTGACTGGCGTCGACCCGACGACCATTCCAATGAATGATCCGAAGGTGATGAGTATGTTCAACTCTACGGATGCGCTCGGGGTAAGGCCGGATCAGATCCGCACCCCGGTAGCCACTTATGGAGTGCCCGAGATGGGGACGAAGTTCGTCCGCCAGATGCTTGTCGAAGCGAAGCCGTCCAGCTTTGCCGATTTGCTGCAGATTTCGGGGCTGTCCCATGGAACCGGCGTGTGGCTGGGAAATGCCCAGGAGCTGATCAAGAACAACACCTGCAACATTAAGACGGTAATCGGCTGCCGTGATGATATTATGCTCTATCTGATCTATAAGGCCGGCATGGATGCCAGTCTGGCCTTCAAAATTACGGAGAGCGTGCGTAAAGGGAAGGGCTTGCCGCCGGAGTGGATTGAAGAGATGAAGAATTGCAAGGTGCCGCAGTGGTACATTGATTCCTGTCTCAAAATCCAGTATATGTTCCCGAAGGCCCATGCCGCGGCTTATGTTATTTCAGCGGTGCGAACAGCCTTCTTCAAGCTGTATCATCCGATAGAATACTATGCGACTTACTTCTCGGTCCGCGCGGCGGATTTCGATATCGAGCTGTGCTGCAAAGGCTACGAAGCCATTGCGCGCCAGCTGGTAGAGATCGAAGCCAAGGGCTTCCAGGCGCTGCCTAAGGAAAAAGCTATGCTTCCGGTCCTGGAGATGGCCCTGGAGATGACCGCACGCGGCTTCACCTTCAAGAACATTGATCTGTACCGCTCGGACGCTACCAAATTTACGGTAGACGGTACGAGCCTGATCCCTCCATTCTCCTCGCTTGCGGGAATCGGGGATAATGCTGCGATTAATATCGCTGCTGCCAAGGACGCAGGAGAATTCCTCTCCATTGAGGATTTCCAGCAGAAATCCAAGGCCAGTAAAACGGTGATTGAGCTGCTCACGGGAATGGGCTGCTTCCGGGGATTGCCGGAGAGCAACCAGCTTTCACTGTTCTAACAACCGGCTTAAGTGATAGCATATAGAGTCCTTTAAAAAGGGGAGTCAAGGGCTGGTACTTGTCAGTGCTGCCTCACTATGGTATAATTTTTTTGGTAATAATGAGATAAGTCCGTTGTGTAAAGAGTGGGGAAACCCACTCTTTATCTTTGGTATATAGCAAAAGACAAGTTCGTGGAGGTAATCTTCTTTTGAGCACACCCAAATCCAAAATTAAACAAACGGTAGAGCAGCTGCTCGGGTCCTATCTCGAGGACAATGGTTTCGAACTGGTGGACGTTGAATACGTGAAGGAAGGCTCCAACTGGTTTCTGCGCGTATTCGTAGACAAAGAGGGCGGCATCGATATCGATGACTGCGGTACCATCAGCGAATATATCAGCCAGAAGCTGGATGAGAATGATCCGTTCTCCGAAGCGTATTTCCTTGAAGTCTCCTCGCCGGGAGCTGAGCGTCCGCTCAAGAAAGCTGCGGATGTCGCCAAGGCAGTGGGCAAGGACGTATATGTAACGGTCTATGAGCCGATTCAAGGACTCAAAGAATTCGAAGGCCGGTTGCTCTCGTTCGAGAACGAGGAACTGCTCATCTCCGCGGGCAAAAAAGAACATGTGGTACCTTACGCCAAGGTCGCCAGTGCGAGATTGGCCATTATTTTTTAACGTCTTGAAAGGGGGACCGGAATTTCATGAGTATGGAGTTTATTGAAGCTATGAATGAACTGGAAAGGGAGAAAGGCATCAGCAAGGATGTGCTGTTCGAAGCCATCGAAGCGGCGCTGATCTCCAGCTATAAACGCAATTTCAATGCGGCGCAGAATGTGCGTGTGGATATGAACCGCAACACAGGCGTAATCAAGGTGTTTGCCCGCAAGCTGATTGTGGAGGAGGTTCTCGATGCACGGACTGAGATCTCACTCCTGGCTGCCCGGGAGATCAACCCGCATTTCCAGCTGGAGGACATCGCTGAGCAGGAAGTCACGCCGCGTGATTTCGGCCGCATTGCCGCCCAGACTGCGAAGCAGGTGGTTACCCAGCGTATCCGTGAAGCGGAACGCGGCCTGATCTATAACGCTTTTATCGACAAGGAAGATGATATTGTTACCGGCCTTGTACAGCGTCAGGATATGCGCAATATCTATGTGGATCTTGGCAAAATCGAGGCGGTTCTTCCGCTGAGCGAGCTGATGCCTGGAGAGAAGTTCAAGCAGAGCGAGCGCATCAAGGCTTATATCACCAAGGTGGAGAACACGACCAAAGGACCGCAGATCATGCTGTCCCGCAGTCATCCGGGTCTCCTGAAGCGTCTGTTCGAGCTGGAGGTGCCGGAGATTTTTGACGGGGTGGTGGAGATTCGTTCCGTTGCCCGCGAAGCCGGCTTCCGCTCCAAGATCGCCGTGTTCTCACGCAATCCTGAAGTGGACCCGGTGGGCTCCTGCGTAGGGCCGAGAGGCACACGTGTACAGACCATCGTGACTGAGCTTCGCGGTGAGAAGATTGATATCGTCAGATATTCCGAGCTGGTGCAGGAGTATGTAGCCAATGCGCTTAGCCCGTCCAAGGTGCTTGAGGTTCAAGTCTTTGAAGCTGAGAAAATGGCCCGCGTCATTGTTCCTGACTATCAGCTGTCGCTGGCTATCGGCATCAAGGGGCAGAATGCCCGTCTTGCCGCCAAGCTGACCGGCTGGAAGATCGATATCAAGAGCGAGACGCAGGCGGAGCAGGAATACGGCAGACCCAGATCGTCCAATGATGAAATGCATCAGGATTCCGTCTCCATCGATTAATGAATGCTGACTGACGGGAGGTGCTTTGTTATGAAGCAAAGAAAGGTGCCGCTGCGTAAATGCGTTGCCAGCCAGGAGATGATGCCTAAGAAAGAGCTGATTCGCGTGGTGAGAACGCCTGAAGGCGAGGTGCTGATCGACCTGACAGGCAAGAAGTCGGGCCGTGGCGCTTATATCTGCGGTAAACTGGAATACTTTAAGCTAGCACAGAAGACCAAAGCACTTGACCGGGCATTGAAATGTCAGGTCAGTCCTGAAATCTATGCCCAGCTTGCCCGGGATTTTGCATCCGTGGAGGAGCAGTTTTTGGCAGCGAAGGATAGTGAGGACAATGAGTAAGACACTTTCTTATTTAGGGCTTGCGATGAGAGCAGGCAAGATTGTCACCGGCGATGAGGCTGTGCTTAAGGCAGTGCGGTCTTCAGAGGCGAAGCTGGTCGTCCTGGCAGGTGACGCTTCAGATAATACCCAGAAGAAGTTCCGCGATAAATGCGGAACCTACGATATTCCACTAGTAATCGCATTTCACCGGGATGAACTCGGTGCAAGTATTGGTAAGGACCAGCGCGTGGTGCTGGCCGTTACGGATAAAGGATTCGCGGAAATGATCTCCAGAACGCTTGGAGATACTGTCGGAGGTGGAGTTATTGACTAAAGAAGATAATAAGGATAAGCTGCGCGTATACGAATATGCCAAGTCTTTGAACATGAGCAGTAAAGAAATTATTACCATTCTGAAGCGTTTGGATGTTCCGGTGAATAATCATATGAGTGTCATGGAGAATGGCTCCGTGAACAAAGTTGAACAGTTCTTCAAGGACATCAAGTCAAACGCTGCAGCCAAGCGGGACAACGGCACCAGCAGCCGTCCGGTAGTCACTACCGGTGCGGTAACCGCCGAAGTACGCAGTGCTCAGAATACCAACAAAATTCAATCGGAAAAGCAGGTAGGTATGAACAGTAACCAAAACAACAACCAGTCGACGACGTCCCCAAGGCCCCAAAGCGGACAAGATTCCCGCAGAACACAAACATCAGGATCCGCTCAGAATTCCCGCCCGCAGGGCAGTTCAAGCAGCAGCCGTCCACAAAGCAGTTCGACTGGCAGCCGCCCGCAAGGCAGCTCCACCGGCAGCCGCCCACAGGGCAGCTCCACTGGCGGAAGCCGTCCACAAGGCAGCTCTACTGGCGGAAGCCGTCCACAGGGCAGCTCCACTGGCAGCCGTCCGCAAGGCAGCTCTACTGGCGGAAGCCGTCCACAAGGCAGCTCTACTAGCGGAAGCCGCCCACAGGGCAGCTCTACTGGCAGCCGTCCGCAAGGACAAGGCGGCGCACCACGTACAGGTGACCGTCCGTCAGGTCAAGGCAATGCAGGCGGAGGTTTCTCACGCAATGACGGTCCTAAGAAGAATACCACTGGCGGCAGACCTGGCGGCAACAACAGCGGCCAGAAACGTTACGACGACAACAAGGGCGGCAACTATCGCGGCCGTGGCGGCAAGAACAACCGCGGCAGAAACCAGCCGACCGTATATCGTGAGAAGATTGACAACACACCTAAGAAGATCATTGTCCGTGGCAGCATGACCGTGGGTGAAACCGCGAAGCTGCTTCACAAGGATGCTTCGGAAGTGATTAAGAAGCTGATCTCGATGGGGGTTATGGCCACCATCAATCAGGAGCTTGATATCGATACGATTCTGCTGCTGGCCGGCGAATTCGGCGTAGAAGTAGAAGTGAAGATTCCGGTTGACGAAGACAGCTTCGAGACCGTTGAAGAGAATGATTCCGAAGACGATCTGATGACACGGCCACCGGTTGTAACGATCATGGGTCACGTTGACCATGGTAAAACAACCTTGCTCGATGCTATCCGTTCCACGAATGTATCCGGTGGCGAAGCAGGCGGAATTACGCAGCATATCGGTGCCTATCAGGTTGAGATTAATCATAAGAAAATCACATTCCTTGATACTCCGGGCCATGAAGCGTTCACCGCAATGCGTGCCCGTGGTGCCCAGGTTACGGATATGACGATTATCGTTGTAGCGGCAGATGACGGCGTAATGCCTCAGACCGTAGAAGCGATCAACCATGCCAAGGCAGCCGGACTTCCGATCATTGTGGCAGTTAACAAGATCGATAAGCCGGGCGCAGACCCTGACAAGGTGAAGCAGGAGCTTACAAGCTATGAGCTGGTGCCGGAAGAGTGGGGCGGCGATACAATCTTCGTCAACCTGTCGGCTAAGCAGCGCATTAACCTTGAAGAGCTGCTGGAAATGATCCTGCTCGTTGCTGAAGTGAATGAGTACAAGGCGAACCCGGACAAACGGGCACGCGGTACTGTTATAGAAGCTGAGCTTGACAAGAACCGTGGACCGGTTGCCCGTATTCTCGTACAGAACGGTACACTGAAGGTCGGAGACGCATTTGTAGCGGGTAACTGCTTCGGCCGCGTACGTGCCATGGTGAATGACAAGGGACGCAAAATCAAGGAAGCGGGACCTTCCACTCCAGTGGAAATTACCGGTCTGACCGAGGTGCCGCAGGCGGGCGATCCGTTCATGGCCTTCGAAGATGAGCGTAAAGCACGCGCAATCTCTGACAGACGTTCTACATCGCAGCGCCAGTCCGAGCTGAACACGAACACCCGCGTTACGCTGGATGATCTGTTCAAGCACATCAAGGACGGCGAGATCAAGGATCTTAACGTAATCATCAAGGGTGACGTTCAGGGTTCGGTAGAGGCGCTTAAGGGCTCCTTGGCCAAGATCGAAGTGGAAGGCGTACGCGTGAAGATCCTTCACAGCGGTGCCGGCGCGATTACAGAATCCGATATTACCCTGGCAGCAGCTTCCAATGCTATTGTGATCGGCTTCAACGTTCGTCCGGATGCCCAGACGAAAGCGGCAGCTGAGCAGGAGAAGGTGGATGTGCGTCTGCATAACATCATCTACAATGTCATTGAAGAGATTGAAAGTGCTATGAAGGGCATGCTTGATCCTATCTTTAAAGAGAACGTTATCGGCCACGCTGAAGTGCGCAACGTATTCAAAATCAGCAAAGTGGGCAGCGTCGCAGGTTGTATGGTTACCGACGGCAAAATTACCCGCAATGCTGAAATGCGCCTGATCCGCAGCGGTATCGTTGTCTTCACAGGCAAAATCGACACCTTGAAGCGTTTCAAAGATGATGCAAAAGAAGTGGCACAGGGTTATGAATGTGGCATAACTTTGGAACGCTATAATGATGTCCTTGAAGGCGACATCATCGAAGCATTCATCATGGAAACGGTAGAGCGCTAAGCGAAGAGGTGAAATAAGATGTCTAAAATCAGAGCGGGACGGGTTGGCGAGCAGATTAAGAAAGAGCTGAGCCAGCTCATCCAGAGCGGACTGAAGGACCCGCGTGTCGGGTTCGTAACTGTAACTGGCGTAGATGTGACGAACGATCTGTCACAGGCCAAGGTATACCTGAGCGTATTCGGGGACGAGGAGCAGAAGTCAGACTCGCTTAGAGCGATTGAGAAAGCTAATGGCTTTCTCCGCTCGGAGCTTGGCAAAGCGATCCGCCTGCGCCATACGCCTGAGCTGATCTTCAAGATTGACGAATCCGTTGCTTACGGAAGTCATATTGAGAAGCTGCTCGGCGAAATCGGCAAAAACGAATAGGCTACGGAACATAAAGGAGACGGCGAATGCAGAGCTATGAACAAAGTCTCCAGCAGACGCGTAAGTTTCTGCTGGAACACGACGATTATCTTGTAGTGTCGCATGTTCAGCCGGACGGAGATGCAGTCAGCTCCACCCTCGCGGTGGGCTGGCTTCTCTCATGTCTGGGCAAAAAATATCTGATGCTGAATGAAGGCCAGATTCCGCAGCGGATGGAATACTTATGGCATGCCGATCAGATTGTCAATCTGTCTGAAGGTTCTTTGCCCCGCCAGTACGGCCATGTGATATGTGTTGACTGTGCTGATTTCCAGCGTGTAGGACTTACCCAGCAGCATTTCACCAGTGATGCCCTGATCTTGAATATAGACCATCATCCAACGAACAACGGCTACGGCGCGGTGAATCTCATCAAGCCGGATGCGGCAGCGACAGCAGAGATTCTGTTCGATCTGCTGAAGACCTTTGAACTCGAGTGGGATATTGATATTGCCACAGCCATTTATACCGGGCTGTTGACGGATACCGGCGGTTTCCGTTACAGCAATACTTCTCCTAAAGTGATGGCGGCGGTATCCGAGCTGCTGGCACTGGGTGTGAATGGACCGGACCTGGCTGAGACCCTGCTGGAAGAGATGACGCTTCCCCAGGTTAAGGTGCTCAACCGCGCACTTAGCACATTACAGCTTAGTCCTGAAGGAGATATAGCCTGGGTGTATGTTACACCTCAGGATATGCTGGACTCTGGAGCGGCCAATGAGGATCTTGAAGGGATTGTCAACTATCCCCGTAATATCCGCGGGGTAGAGGTAGGCATTCTGTTCAAGGTCATTGATGACCATGCGGTGAAGGCCAGCCTGCGTTCAGCAGGTAAGGTGGATGTGGCGCTACTTGCGCAAGCCTTCGGCGGCGGCGGACACACCCGGGCAGCGGGCGCGCGTATTAATGGAAGTCTGGAAGAAGCTGTGGCACAGGTGCTTGAGGAGGTCAAACGTCATTTATGAGTGAGCTTACAGGAGTTCTGGCTGTATATAAGCCGGCAGGGTTTACTTCACATGATGTTGTGGCCAAGGCGCGGCGCATTCTGGGCATGAAACGGATTGGACATACCGGGACACTTGATCCTCAGGTAACTGGTGTATTGCCGCTCTGTCTGGGACGGGCTACTAGAGTAGTTGAGTATATCCAGGAGCTGCCCAAGGAATATGTTGCCACACTGCGGCTGGGAATGGCCAGCGATACAGAGGACCTGACCGGCACGATTACGGAATCTGTTGAGGAGGTTCATATCACAGAAGCCGAAGTGCTGGCTGTGCTGAACTCCTTTCAGGGCGTGATCTCACAGGTACCGCCGATGTATTCCGCAGTGAAGGTGGACGGCAAGCGTCTGTACGAGCTGGCCCGGGAAGGCAAGACCGTAGAGCGCAAGAGCCGTGAAGTGGAGATTTATGAGATTGAGATGCAGGAAATGGTCTGGAACGGCAATTATCCGGAGATCACTTTCCGGGCGTTATGCTCCAAGGGAACCTATATCCGCACCCTCTGTGTAGATATCGGACGTAAGCTTGGTCTTCCCGGTGTGATGGTGAAGCTGGAGCGGACGATGTCGGCCGGGATCTCGGCCAGTCATTGCCTGACTCTGGAGCAAATTGCCGAACACAAGGAAGGCGGTACACTGGATGAGCATCTGATTGCTGCCGACGAGGCGATTTCACATTTGCCCAGACATACCGTTGCGGCAGAGAAGAAGAAATCAGCCCTGCAGGGGCAGCGTCTGTCGTCCCGTTTTGTAATGCCGGAAGTGAAGCAGGCCGGAGATTTCCGTCTCTATGATCAGCAGGGGGAGTTCCTCGGTATTTATGCTTTGGAGGCTACCGGAGCTATTGCACCTGTCAAGGTGTTTGCCCAGGTCTAAACTTTAATTTATTTGCGAATGTAGGTGAGAAACAGCGTGAGAACCGTAACGTTAAGCTATCCGATGCTGCCTGAGGCGGCAGCACAGTACGCGCAGCCTCAAGTAGTTGCTCTGGGACAGTTCGATGGACTGCACCTCGGGCATGCCAGTGTCATCACTTCAGCTGTTGCTCTTGCCCGCGAGGCAGGTGTACCCGCTGCGGTGATGACCTTCTACCCCCATCCCAAGGATGTTATGGGCAAGGGGGATTATGAGGGATATTTGACCCCTTCTAAGGATAAGCAGGAGCTGCTTGCCGGGATGGGTGTTGAGCTTTTATATATAATTGAGTTTAATGAAGAGCTCTCCCGGGTGAGTCCGGCGGATTTTGTCTCTGTAATGCTGCTTCCGCTGCAGATTATAACTGCAGTTGTTGGGTTCGACTTCCGCTTCGGCTACATGGGCGGGGGAGATGCGGACACGCTTGCGGAGCTGGGACAGGGTGCGATGAAGGTAGAGACGGTCGCCCCGTTCCTGCTTGAAGGAGAGAAGGTCAGCAGCTCGGGTATCCGCAAGAGCTTGCTGAGCGGGGAACTGGATAAGGCCAATGCCTGGTTTGGACGTTGTTATCACCTGCGCGGTATCGTCGGTCACGGGGAGAAGCGGGGCCGGACCATCGGCTTTCCGACCGCGAACCTGCAGCTCGAAGACCGCTATGTGATTCCGGCCAAGGGCGTATACGCCGTCAAGGTCTTTTACCGGGACGAGGTCTTGTACGGGGTGATGAATGTCGGCGTGAAGCCAACATTTCACGAAGGCGTGACCACTCCGAGCTTTGAGGTTCACCTGTTTGATTTTGCCTCAGATATCTATGGGCAGGAGCTTAAGGTGGAGCTGGTCTCCTATATCCGCTCAGAGCGCAAATTTGAGTCTATCCAGGCCTTAATTGCACAGATCGGCGCAGATGCTGAGACGGCCAAAGGGATGCTGGGATATCATTCCTAATCTTTCCGGACAAGCCGTTTACTTTTGCCTGTGAAGGTGCTATACTGATTAACGTTGCTGGAATGACAGCATGTGAACCTTAGCTTGGTTACTTGTTCTCACCGACGGTGACGAGGCTACTGGCGATTATAATGAAGGAGGTGAACAGGATGGCATTGACTCAAGAACGTAAACACCAATTGATCGACGAGCACAAAACTCATGAATCCGATACTGGATCCCCTGAGGTGCAAGTTGCTATCCTTACGGAGAACATCGTTAATTTGACTGACCACTTGCGTACGCACAAGAAGGATCATCATTCCCGCCGCGGACTGCTGAAGATGGTTGGACAACGTCGTAAACTGCTGGCGTATTTGAAGAACAAAGACATCAGACGTTACAGCGCCCTGATCGAAAAACTGGGATTGCGTCGTTAATTTTCCATAAGTTAAGCCCAAAAGCAGCCTGGTTGTATACCGTATGTCCTTCTTACGAGCGACAGCGGGACAGCCGGGTTGCTTTTTGAAAATTTAGGGTAAACTTTTACAGTTGACAAGTTGATAGCATTCGCAAAAACGGCTATAGCACTTCTGCGGAGGACAAGCCGTTTTTGCTTGTAGAACATACAGGAACGTATTATTACCATTCAAGGAGGGGTTTTATGGAACAACGTGTGGAAATGCAGCTGGGCGGAAGACGCCTTGTGCTGGAAACAGGCCGTCTGGCCAAACAAGCGAACGCAGCCGTGATGGTGCGTTACGGAGATACTTCAGTATTGTGTACGGTTACAGCATCCAGTGAGCCTAAAGATCTGGATTTCTTCCCGCTTACAGTGAATTATGAGGAAAGATTATATGCAGTAGGCAAAATCCCTGGCGGATTCATCAAACGTGAAGGACGTCCGAGCGAGAAAGCGATTCTGTCCAGCCGTCTGACAGACCGTCCCATTCGTCCATTGTTCCCGGAAGGATTCCGCAATGACGTTCAAGTCTTGAACCTGGTAATGAGCGTGGATCAGGACTGTGCGCCTGATATTGCTGCCATGATCGGTACTTCCGCTGCGCTCAGTATTTCCGATGTGCCGTTCAACGGACCAATCGGCGGCGTGGCTGTCGGCCGGATTAACGGAGAATTCATCATCAACCCTGATCAAGCCCAGCAGGCAATCAGCGATATTTATGTGGTTGTGGCCGGTACGAAGGATGCCATCATGATGGTGGAAGCTGAAGCCAATGAAGTGACTGAAGAAGTGATGCTTGAAGCGATCATGTTCGGACATGACGAGGTTCGCAAGATTGTGGCTGTGATTGAACAGCTCGTAGCCGTTGCCGGTAAAGAGAAGATGGCTGTGAAGCTGCATGCGGTTAATGCGGATGTGAATACAGAGGTTCGTGCTTTTGCAGAGAGTCGTCTGGTGGAAGCCGTAAGAATTGCCGAGAAGCATGCCCGTCAGGATGCTATTGATCTGGTGAACAACGAAGCGGTGGCGTATTTCGCAGAGAAATACATAGAAACCCCAGAGCTTCTTAAGGATGTTAAGGAAGCCCTGCATGATATCGTGAAGGATGAAGTAAGACGTCTGATCACGCATGACAAGGTTCGTCCGGATGGACGTAAGCTGGACGAGATCCGTCCGATCGAATGTGATACAGCGCTGCTGCCGCGTACGCACGGTTCCGGTCTGTTCACACGCGGCCAGACACAGATCCTCAGCGTATGTACACTGGGTGCACTGGGCGATGTGCAGATTCTGGATGGTATTGATCCGGCTGAAACCAAGCGCTTCATGCACCATTACAACTTCCCTCCGTTCAGCGTTGGGGAAGCCCGTCCGCTAAGAGCACCGGGACGCCGCGAGATCGGCCACGGGGCACTCGGTGAACGCGCATTGTCCAAGGTGATTCCAAGTGAGACTGAATTCCCGTACACCATCCGTCTGGTATCCGAAGCGATTGAATCCAATGGCTCCACCTCCCAGGCAAGTATCTGTGCCAGTATTCTGGCGATGATGGATGCAGGGGTACCTATCAAGGCTCCTGTAGCTGGTGTAGCGATGGGTCTGATCAAGGACGGGGAGCATGTGTCCATCCTGACCGATATTCAAGGCATGGAAGATCACCTCGGCGATATGGACTTCAAGGTAGCAGGCACAGCAGAAGGCGTAACGGCGATTCAGATGGATATCAAAATCGACGGCATCGACCGTAAAATTCTGCATGAAGCGCTTGAGCAAGCCAGAGAAGGCCGGATGTTCATTTTGGGTAAAATGAATGAAGCAATTGCTGCTCCAAGACCGAGCCTGTCTAAATATGCTCCGAAGATCATTATCATCAATATCAATCCGGACAAGATCCGTGATGTGATCGGTGCCGGCGGTAAAATCATCAACAAGATTATTGAAGAAACCGGCGTGAAGATCGACATCGAACAGGATGGCCGCGTATTTATCGGTTCTTCTGACGAAGCTATGATCCAGAAGGCCCGTGGCATCATCGAAGGAATTGTGAAGGAAGTAGTGGTTGGTGAGATTTATGTGGGTACGGTTAGACGCATTGAGAAATTCGGCGCATTTGTTGAATTGATCCCTGGTAAAGACGGACTTGTGCATATTTCCCAGCTGTCCACTGAGCGTGTGGCGAAAGTGGAAGATGTTGTGGCGATTGGCGACACCATTACCGTGAAGGTAACGGAAATCGACCAGCAGGGCCGCGTCAACCTGTCGCGCAAAGCGGTGCTGACTTCAGAGAGCGGAGCGAAGGCGTAAGCATTACGCCGCCGCTTCACCGATATTCCAACTATAGAGATGAAGAAGAGACAGAAGCAGGACGGTTCTGCCTCTTTTTTTTTGGAAAAGTATGTGCAGCGATTGGGTCCTGACAGGACGGCTATATCTTGCCCGCTTGAAGATGCCGATGGTGCAGTATGCATAATTTGCACCCTTCATACATAGGCTGGGACAAAGCGTCCCCGCACGGCTTGACCCTGGTGCGGAGACGGAACAGACCGTTTGTGCCGGGGGGGTATAACGTCATGAAGACGGACAAGGCGGCGCTAGTGCTGGCTTGCATCGCAGTAGTCATTGGAATTGGCAGCACGAATGGACCCGTGAAAGAGATGATTGCCGGGCTTAAGCCTCAGGCGGAGGCCACCGTGATGAGCTATGCAATGAATCAGGCGGAGGATGATCTGCGCGCGCAGATTACCCGTCGTGCCGAGGCGCTGAATGCGCAGCCGGTGAATGCTGTTGTGGACCGGGTATGGAAAGCCATACCAGGGTATAACGGGCTGGAGGTCGATGTAGAGGCAACCTACCGGAGCGCGCTTTTACGGGGACCCGAAGCAGGCCTTAAGCTATTGTACCGCCAGATTAAGCCTAAGGTATCACTGGATGATCTGGGAGCGCAGCCGATTTACCGGGGGAATCCGGCGAAGCCGATGGCCTCGCTGATGATTAATGTGGCCTGGGGGAATGAGTATATCCGTCCAATGCTGGACATTCTGGATGCAGAGAAGGTGAAGGTTACTTTTTTTCTGGACGGAAGCTGGTTAAGCCGCAACAAGGAGCTTGCAACAGAGATGCTGAAGCGCGGGCATGAGGTGGAGAACCATGCGTATACGCATCCTAAGATGAGTATTCTAAGCCGGACACGTGCTACTGCCGAGATTGAGAAGACGCAGAAGCTGCTGAAGGAAAGCCTGGGTGTGACGAACAAGTGGTTTGCTCCGCCGTCAGGCGACTTTAACCAGCAGACGGTGGAGATCGCCGCCTCACTGGGACTGAAGACGGTGCTGTGGACGCTGGATACGGTCGATTGGCGCAATCCGTCCCCCGAATCAGTTGTTGCCAAGATCAGCAGCCGGGTAGAGCCGGGAACGTTAATCCTGATGCATCCGACAGCATCCTCCTCGCAAGCGCTGAGAGGGATGATCCGGGGGATCAGAGCCAAGGGCCTGCAGCTGGGAACCGTCAGTCAGACACTCTCCGCTGAGCGTATCATGACTGCGGAAGTTGAGTGAACGCCCTATTTCTGATAGGATAAGAGGCGCGAATAACAAATACAGACAGAACCAGGGGCTGTGCCAGGAGGATTACACATTGGACAAAATATTATTATCGAACGGACTCCGGGTGGTGACCGAGAAGATCCCGACCGGCCGGTCCGTATCTTTCGGAATCTGGGTCAAGACGGGCTCCCGTAATGAGAACCCGCTGAACAACGGGATTTCCCATTTCATCGAGCATATGCTCTTTAAGGGGACTGACCGCTATAGCGCCAAGGATATTGCCGAACAGTTCGATGCCATTGGCGGGAACGTCAATGCGTTTACCTCGAAGGAATATACATGCTTTTATGCGAAGGTGCTGGATGAGCATCTGCCGATTGCCGTGGATGTGCTGGCAGATATGTTCTTCCGCTCACGGATGGATGCCGAGGAGCTGGCCAAGGAGAAGAATGTAATCCTGGAGGAAATCGCCATGTGCGAGGACACGCCGGATGATCTTGTCCATGAGCTGATGTGTGCTGCTGCTTACGGTGAGCACCCGCTGGCCTATACGATCCTCGGGCTGAAGGAACGCCTGCTGGAGATGACGCCGGATGATCTGCGTGCTTACATGAAGGAGCAGTACACCATCGAAAATACAGTCATCAGCGTAGCCGGTAATATTAACGACGGTCTGATTCCGCTGCTGGAGCAGCATTTCGGTTCCTTCACGAATCATGGTGAAGCGCCGGTGCTGACTGAGCCTGCATATCAGGGGGAGCTGGTGTTCCACAAAAAGAAGACCGAGCAGAATCACATCTGCATCTCCTTGCCGGGCGTCTGCAGCGGCGGGCCGCTGCAATATCCGATGGCACTCCTGAACAATGCGTTCGGCGGCGGCATGAGCTCGCGGCTGTTCCAGGAGATCCGCGAGAAGCGCGGTCTGGCCTATTCTGTCTTCTCGTACCACAGCGCCCAGGCTGACAGCGGCTTGTTCACGGTCTATGCCGGGACAGCGCCGAAGCAGACCAAGGAAGTTACAGAGCTGATCAAAGAGATGCTGCGTGATCTGGCTGTGAACGGCCTGAGCGAGGACGAACTGCGTAAAGGCAAGGAGCAGCTCAAGGGCAGCCTGATTCTCAGTCTGGAGAGCACGGGCAGCCGGATGAACCGGATGGGCAAAAATGAGCTGATGCTTGGCCGTCAGGATACGCTGGATGAAATGATAGCCAAAATCGGAGCTGTAACAATGGAGGATATCAATGCTCTGCTGGACTTTATGTTCGCACAGCCGTTGTCCCTGGCGATGGTAGGCTCCACTGATAAAGCGATAGCCAATGTTAGGAGAGATGATCTTGCCTCATTACGTTCAAATTAACAAACTACCGGGGAATGAGGATGTGCTGCTACCCTGCAAAATGTCCGAGCAGGCCTCGGGATATGACCTGTATGCCGCTGTAGGAGAGCCTGTGGTGCTTGCTCCGGGCGAGCGGACGCTGATCCCCACCGGTATATCCCTGGCGATGCCAGGCGGGCTGGAGGCGCAGATCCGTCCGCGCAGCGGGCTGGCCTTGAAGCATGGCATCACCTGCCTGAACACACCGGGCACCATCGATGCGGATTACCGGGGCGAAATTAAGGTGCTGCTGATCAATCTGGGACAGGAGCCGTTTGCGATTGCCCGTAACGAGCGGATCGCCCAGATGGTATTCCAGGCTGTGCCTGAAGTGACTCTGGTGGAAGTGGATGAGCTGTCTGACACGGTCCGCGGAGCCGGCGGCTTCGGGCATACTGGCAAATAGTAAATAGGAATTATAAAAAAGCTTGCGGACACGCACCTTAAGGTGCGCTTTCCGCAAGCTTTTTTTGAAATATATCGTTTAGCTGGAAGAGCCCCCAATCTATTTCTTTACAATGACCTCATACAGCTTCTCCATCTGGGCATCCCTGCGCTCAATAATATCATTAGCAGTTGTATAGGCTTCAATATCAGGCATCACAGCTGTGGCCGGGTCGCGGGAAGGATCAGGACGGGTGAATTTTTGGAAAGAGACCTGAAAGCCGATGTCCGATGCCGGAAGCTGGAAGCCGATAACATTTCCGTAAGCGGACGGCTGATTTCCGCTCGCCTCACCAATGATTTGACCGAGTTTGTTGTCTTGTATGATCAGAGCGAACCAGTTCGCCGAGCTGAAGGTGCGGGGAGAAGTCAATACATAGACGGACCCAATGAAGGGATGATCGGTCAGCCGGATATTTTGGACGGGAGCAGGTTCGTTCCTACCTGTACCGTCGTCCGGAAAGTCTGGGAATTGCTGCTTAACTTGTGGGGAGAAGCGGAGCTCACCTCCAAAACTCCGGTAGCTCCTGACATCCGTGTAGGCGAGAAATTCTTCAACCACCCTGGAATCCCCACCTCCATTATTCCTTAAATCAACCGCTATATTGCTGATTCCCTGTATGTAGACCTCGTCAAAGAAACGTTTTACCATTGACTTATAATCCTTTGAATACACACAGTCATTTATCTGAAAGATTCCAAGGGACTGCTCAGGCTTGATTTCAAAAGTGAACGCAGCAGAATGTGCCGGGTACGGATTGTATTCCTTCTGTCCGCTGTCTGATGACAAGGGGATGCTCTCCGAAATTTGATGTCCGGCCCTTGTTGCGTTTATCAAGACTGTACCTTCGGTGACCAGTCCTAAATGCTGCAGGAACCATTCTGACCGGAGCAGGCTGGCTGCCTGTGTTCTTACCCAGTTCTCATTCTCTGCCGGAATAAGCTGCTGCAGATCCTCTTCGAGATCCTTGACACTGCGTCCTCCAATGGCTGTAATCCGATCCCCTGGCTGAAAGGCTCCCCGTCTATCCTTCACCAGCAGACCCTCTCGGCTCCAAAATAAAGGCAAATCAAGGATATTTACCTCTGGGAGCGGGTAGAGCGTCGTGTGCCCGTCATGAAGCAGCATGACTATAGTGTCTGCAATGAAATAGAATTCACCGCGTGTCTTGGATTGCTTAATGTTGGCGTAAGCAGTGTCAATAACGGATTGCTCATCATTGGTCCAACCGTTGATCAGACGGGGGTGCATCTGGACAAGTGTATGTACAAGCTTATCGAGGTCCTCTTTCATTTGCTCCGGACTTAGCTCTGTCATGGCAGGACTAGGGGCATGTGCAGAAATGGCTACTTTATTGCCGGGGAAAGAGTTTGCTTGTTCACTCTTTGGACCGCTAATACCGGTCCGATTCATGTAGACTGTTGCTGTAGCAATTGCTGCAACTGCGATGACTGCTACAATGTAACGAATGAATTTATTCCGCATAGCATTCCTTTCATATCCATTTTTAGTTGATTATAGATTGAAATATCAGCAAACTCTGTGATTAATATCGGTGCTTCAGGAATTCCTCTCCGCTCTTCACCCATCGGCGGCTTCCGGCATAAGATGCTCTATAGTCGAATGTGGTTGTGGAAAGGAGCGTCATCCCTATGCTTACTGGCATCAGGATCGTGTTCCTGGGCGGGGACGCGAGACAAATTGAAGTGATTCGGAAATGTGTGGAATTGGATGCGGCCGTAAGCGTTGCCGGATTCGATACATGGGATGCCCCATGCCCGGGGGTAAGCCTGGAACTGTTGTCGCCCGAGCTGCTAGGCGAAGCGGATGTGCTGGTGCTGCCGGCGGTCGGCTGCGATGATGAGGGTTACATTAATGCGCTGTATTCTTCGGAACGCCTCCAGCTGCGGGAGGAGCATATCGCGGCACTGCCGTCCCGGGCATTGGTATACACCGGCATGGCTAAAAGCTATTTGCGCGGCCTGTGTGCCGGTCATTCGCTGAAGCTGGTGGAGCTGCTGAACAGGGACGATGTGGCGATCTACAACTCTATTCCGACAGCGGAGGGAGCTTTGGTGATGGCCGTACAGAACACGAACTTTACCATACACGGCTCCACATCGATGGTGCTGGGGATGGGCCGGACCGGCTTCACCATGGCCAGAACCCTCCAGGGAATGGGGGCAACGGTCAAAGTAGGCGTCAGGAAGCAGGAGCACTTTGCAAGGGCGGAGGAAATGGGCTGGAAGCCTTTTATGACAGAGGATTTGCTGCTGCATGCGCCTGAGGCGGATCTGATCTTCAACACCATACCCGCTATGATTATCAACGCACAGGTCCTGTCCCGGCTTCAGCCGCACTGCGTGATCATCGATTTGGCGTCCGCACCGGGCGGATGCGACTTCCGTTATGCCGAGAAGCGCGGGATCAAGGCGATGCTGGCACCGGGCCTGCCCGGGATTGTTGCCCCCAAGAGCGCCGGAATCATTATGGCAGGTGCGCTGGTACAGTCGATATCGGACGAGACTTTAATCAGGGGGGATGAATGAATGGATTGGCACGGAAAAACAGTAGGTTATGCCATTACCGGCTCACACTGCACCTTCGCTGAGGTGATGCCGCAGATTCAGCGGTTCATGGACTCAGGAGCGAATGTGGTGCCGATTGTGTCTGCTTCGGTACTGAACACGGATACCCGCTTTGGAACCTCGGAAAATTGGTTAAAACAGTTGAAAGATATAACAGGGAATGATATCATTTCTACAATTGTTGAAGCGGAGCCGCTGGGTCCTTCCAAGCTGCTGGATGTGCTGACGATTGCTCCCTGCACAGGGAACACAACAAGCAAGCTGGCGAACGCGATGACGGACAGTCCGGTGCTGATGGCAGCCAAATCGCAGATGCGCAACGGGCGTCCGCTG
This sequence comes from Paenibacillus sp. FSL M7-0896, assembly GCF_037975415.1. NCBI lineage: Bacteria > Bacillati > Bacillota > Bacilli > Caryophanales > Paenibacillaceae > Paenibacillus > Paenibacillus sp. FSL M7-0896. The sequence goes on along the minus strand of NZ_CP150250.1, from coordinate 4,067,927 downwards.
GTGCTGGCGATCTCGACGAATGACGGACTTGGGCTTAACGCTGCGAATATTGCGAAGCTCCTGGTAGCCAAACATATTTATTTCGTCCCGTTCGGACAGGATAATCCCGAGGGGAAGCCGAATTCGCTGGTGGCGCAGATGGATCTCATTCCCGAAGCCTGTTACGCCGCCCTGCAGGGTCACCAGTTACAGCCTATGTTAGTACAACGATTTCATTCTGCATAGCTTATATAATCAGTACAAGATTGGCCCGGAAGAGCGAATTTTAGCTGACGGACCCATAAGCTTCATTTCTGCCGTCCTCATCCCGGGGGCGGCACGAACAATTTTACGCTATAATAAGAGTCAGGTTATCGCGGCTACGAACACTTCTGCCTCGCGGGGTGATTTATTTCACGTAGGGTTCAGTAAGTCTGCTGAGAGAAGCAATGGAGGAATTATACATGGGTATTTTGGTGCAAAAATTCGGCGGAACCTCACTCTCCACACCAGTGGCCAGAGAACACGTAATCCGTCATGTCAAACGGGAGCTGGCCAGCGGGTTCAGCCTGGTGGTCGTAGTCTCGGCTATGGGCCGCAAGGGGGAGCCCTATGCTACCGATACACTGCTTGATCTGGCGGTTCAGAGCGGGAATTCACTGCCGGACCGGGAACGGGATTTGCTGATGTGCTGCGGGGAGATCATCTCGGCGGCCAATCTGTGCGGTCTGCTGGAGCAGGAGGGTATCCGGTCGACGGTGCTAACAGGAGCGCAAGCCGGATTCCTGACCGACAACAGCTATGGCAATGCCAGAATCCTGGACGTGCGAACAGAACGCATTCTACGGGAACTGCGTGAGCATAAAGTAGTAATAGTAACCGGTTTCCAGGGTCAGACTGAAGCGGGTGATTTCACCACGCTGGGCCGCGGAGGAAGCGACACCTCAGCTACAGCCCTTGGGGCTGCGCTGCGTGCGGATATGGTAGACATCTATACGGATGTGGACGGAATACTCACTGCTGATCCGCGGATTGTTGAAGATGCAAGACAGCTTACTTATGTCAGCTACACCGAGATTTGTAACATGGCGTATCAGGGAGCCAAGGTCATTCATCCACGGGCTGTGGAGATTGCCATGCAGGCGCAGATTCCGGTGCGTGTACGCTCGACCTTCTCCGAAGCGGAAGGGACGCTTGTGACCCATCCCGAGGGCTTCAGTGATGTATCCCATGGAGTGGTGGACCGGTTCGTCACAGGGGTTGCCTATGTCAGCAATATTACGCAGATCTCGGTGGAATGTCCGGAGGGCAATGGAACCGGGGTGCAGCTGCAGATCTTCAAAAGCATGGCCGATAACGGAATCAGCGTGGACTTCATTAATGTGACACCGACCGAGGCCGTATATACCGTGTTCGATGACAAATCGGAGCAGGCGATTGCTGCGCTGCAGGAGCTGGGCCTGCGTCCCAAGAGCTTGTCCGGCTGTGCCAAGGTCTCCGTCATCGGCGGGGGCATCAACGGTGTTCCGGGAATTATGGCGCATATCGTCGAGGCGCTCAGCTCGCAGAACATCCAGATTCTGCAGTCTGCTGATTCCAACACAACGATCTGGGTTCTCGTGAAAAAAGAAGATATGGTGCAGTCGGTTCGCGCCCTGCATGCCAAGTTTGAATTGCACCGCTGACAAGGAGGAATTCAAAGTGGATTTCGGAAGACTGATCACCGCAATGGTTACCCCGTTTGACGGAGAAGGAGAAATCAACTGGGAAGCAACTTCAAGGCTGGTCGATTACCTGATCGAGGAACAAAAGTCCGCTGCGCTCGTAGTCTGCGGAACCACCGGCGAATCGCCGACCCTAACCGATAAGGAGAAGCTGAAGCTGTTCTCCTTCGTGAAGCAGCAGGCAGCCGGACGCTGTAAAATTATTGCCGGCACCGGCAGCAACAGCACCAGACATTCCACCGAGCTTACTAAGGAAGCCGAGAAAATCGGCGTGGACGGTGTGCTTCTGGTCGTCCCTTATTACAATAAACCGAATCAGGAAGGGCTCTACCAGCATTTCTCTGCAATTGCTGCTGCGACTTCACTGCCATGCATCTTGTACAATGTGCCAGGACGAACGACAGTAAGCATGAGTGTAGCTACCACCCTGCGTCTGGCGGAGATTCCTAATATTGTGGCTACGAAGGAATGTGCTTCGGTAGACCAGATTACATGGATTGCCTCAGCTTGTCCTGAAGACTTCCATGTCTACACTGGAGATGATTCCGCCGGTCTCGCGACGCTTGCTGTGGGAGGACACGGTATTATCAGTGTGGCCAGCCATGTTGTCGGAGCACAGATGTCAGAGATGATCGAGGCCTTCACCTCCGGCAATGTCCGCCGTGCAGGCGAGCTTCACCGGCAGCTGTTTCCGGTCTTCAAGGGACTGTTCGAGTGTCCGCAGCCGCTGCCGAACCCCTCGGCCGTGAAGTATGCGCTCGGGCTGCAAGGGATAGATGTCGGCTCGGTCCGCCTGCCGCTGGTTTCACCGACGGAAGAAGAGGCGGCCTTCATTGCTGCCCTGCTCAGATAAGTTAGTCCAGGCATGGATAAGTGAATAGGCGAAGATAGGTACAACGGCAACCGGCCGCTCTTATGGAGCGGCCGGTTTTTTACGTTACGGACTTCTGGCTGCCGCAGATCGCATATGGTAATTATTTCTCCAGGATTAACTCTATGTTAAAAAAGTCAGGCATTGCAGCGTTTTTTGCTTGTCTTTTCCTTAAATATTGGCTGTTTGTTAAGGAAAGAATAGGACCAGGTACAGGGTGACTTGTCTTTTGCCAAAAAAATCATGTATAATGAACTTAAGTGACTTGGTGCGGTTAATTGAATATGCGGTAATCTTCCGGCAATGCGGATTTGTTGCATTGTAAGACAGGATAGGTCCTTGAATAAGTCTGTGCTAAATATGCCGGATTTACGCGCGAGGGGCGCGGTGGTGGAATTTTGAGGGCATTTGCCCGCTTCAAGAGGATATTACTGCCCGGATTCGGGAGTTTAGACCTGTGCAAGTATACAGACTTACCGGGAATTCCTTGTCGAAATAAGGAGTTAACAGCAATTTGATGTATATTACAGCGCCGCTGAAATATTGAAGCTCATTGTTAACAAATAAAAAGTATGACGTCCAACATCATAGGAGGGTTAGATTCATTTGTCCAAAAAAAACAATAACAACAATGACAAACTGACGATATTCGCACTTGGCGGAGTCGGTGAAATTGGTAAGAACATGTACGTAGTTCAGTATGGCAACGACATTGTAGTCGTAGACGCCGGTCTGAAATTCCCTGAAGAAGATATGCTGGGTATTGATATCGTAATACCGGATATCTCCTACCTCACCGAGAACCGTGACAAGGTAAGAGGGATTGTTCTTACGCACGGCCATGAGGATCACATTGGCGGCTTGTCTTATGTGCTTAAGAACCTGAATGTTCCGGTATACGGAACAAGACTTACCCTGGGTCTTGTGGAGAACAAGCTCAAGGAAGCGAACCTGCTGGGTGAAACTAAGCGGATTCTGATTAACGAGGATTCCGAGGTTGAACTGGGCACATCGCTTAAGGTAACCTTCTTCAGAACGAATCACAGTATTCCGGATTCTGTCGGGGTATGCATTGAGACACCAGAGGGCAACGTTGTCCACACCGGTGACTTCAAATTCGACCACACGCCAGTCAACGGTCAATTTGCCAATCTGCACCGCATGGCTGAGATCGGATCGAAGGGCGTTCTGGCCCTGCTGTCAGACAGCACCAATGCCGAGAAGCCGGGCTTCACACCTTCGGAGAAAAATGTCGGCATCGTGCTGGAAGATATTTTCCGCAAAGCTGAACAACGTGTGGTAGTAGCAACCTTCGCTTCCAACGTGCATCGTATTCAGCAGGTAGTGAACGCTTCTGAAGCAACAGGACGTAAGATTACCGTTATTGGACGAAGCATGGTTAACGTAGTATCCATTGCTTCCGAGCTTGGTTATCTGCATATCCCTGACGGCATGCTCATTGAGCCTGAAGAGATGAACAGAATGGCAGGCAACCGTGTGGTAGTACTGTGCACAGGCAGCCAAGGCGAGCCAATGTCGGCGCTGACACGCATGGCGCGTTCCAGCCACCGCAAGGTAGACATTATGCCGGGCGACACCGTTATTATTGCGGCTACACCGGTACCGGGTAATGAGAAATATGTAGGCCGTACCATTGATGAATTGTTCCGTCTGGGTGCCAATGTTATCTACAGCGGCTCCAACTCCGGCGTTCACGTATCCGGTCACGGCAGCCAGGAAGAGCTGAAGCTGATGCTCAACCTGATGAAGCCGAAATACTTCATGCCGATCCACGGTGAATACCGGATGCAGCGCAAGCATGCACTTCTGGCGGAGTCTGTTGGCGTAGAGCCAAGCAATATCTTCATCACCGAGCTGGGTGAAGTGATTGAGATCTCCGGTGGAGCTGCACGCAGAGCGGGTAAGGTAACTGCCGGTAACGTACTGATCGACGGGCTGGGTGTCGGCGATGTGGGTAACATTGTATTGCGTGACCGTAAGCTGTTGTCGCAGGATGGTATTCTGGTGGTTGTGGTTACCCTCAGCAAGCAGAACGGAGCGATTGTCTCCGGTCCTGACATCATCTCACGCGGATTCGTATATGTACGGGAATCGGAAGGTCTCCTGGACGAAGCAAACCGGATTGTTGCGGGTACGCTGCAGCGTCTGATGAGTGAGAAGGTCAATGAATGGGCTTCTCTGAAGACCAGTGTCAAAGACTCCCTCGGCCGTTTCCTCTATGAGCAGACACGCCGCAGACCGATGATCCTGCCGATTATTATGGAAGTATAAGAGAAGCATTTCTTAACAATATAGCTTTGGCAATAGCCTCTTTTCCCGGAAATATTGGACGGTTTCCTGGGGAAGGGGGCTTTTTAATGTTTTTTTTCACTGCACAAAACAACATTTGGGCAACCTGACCGTTATACAGGCAAGGAGGTGCAGCATGGAGCCAAGAGACTTGGAGAAGGTGCTCCAACCCAAACTGGCGGAGATCCGCCGCTACTTGATCCGCCTCGGCGCCGGGGCCTCAGATGCAGAGGATATTGTGCAGGACACTGTGTACAAGGCGCTGCTGTATCTGGAAGCGATCGATGAGCGCAAATTCAGCGCCTGGTTGTACAAGGTTGCGATCAACCGGTATTTTGACCTGTGCCGCAGGAAGAAGAAGTTCCAATACAGCGAGGAAGTGGAGGTTCATCCTGCGCCTGAGCATGAGCTCCCGGAAGCGTTGCTGCTGCGCCGGGAGCGCAAGGAGAAGATTGAAGAGGTGCTGGCCGGTATGATTCCAGCCAACAGGCAGCTGATTCTGCTGAAATATGAAATGGAGCTGTCCTACAAGGAAATTTCCACCATGCTAGGCATCACGGAAGGAACAGTGAAGGCTACGCTCTACCGGGCGCGGCAGCAATTTAAACAATTATACGGAGGTGAGGGCGAATGACTGCCCCATGGGAAGAAGCAGAAGACCAGAATATTATGACCACCCTGAAAAAAACCAAACGGAAGAGTATGATACGCAGTATCCTGATTTCACTCGGAGTCAGTATACTTACGCTGCTGATCGTATTCTATGGAGCAGCGCAGCTTGTAGGTCATCTATCCATGAATGCCCACTATAGCGAGCAGCAGTATATGAGGATCAGCAGCCCTAATGAATTCAATTCAGGCTACAAGGACAATCGCGGCTTTTTGTCAGGCGTCCTGGAAATGAATACCTACAAGATTGTCGATGACGTACCTATCCCCTGGAAAACCAGATGGCTCAATTACAATCCCTGGTGGTTCCCTTTCACAACGGGTGCGTACGGCGGCGTGTCAAACCTGAGTGTAGAAGATCCGCGTATGAAGCAGGAGGGGTACGAGTATTACCGGAATTACAATTCCGACAATGGACAAAGAGAAATGGCCTTCTATATCCCGGAAGTCGATTACAACGGAAAAATTATCAATGATCTCCCAGAACTTTACAAGATGAACGGAGACAAGCGGGTGGAGCTGGCTTTATCCTTTGATAAGGACTATTCATTTGAAGAGGCGAAGAGCCTGCTGCCTACAGGCATAAAACAGGTCTGGTACTGGGTCGATTCGTATGATGACCGCGAGGGGTTCAACTTCAAGCCGTATCCAAATGAGAATGATCCCGCTAAAATGAACTATCCGACCCCGATGAGTGCGAATTACGGAGTCTACGGGTTCGGCGTCCAGCCGGACTGGGATCAGGCGAAGCCCGAGGATTTCATCGGCGCAGTACAGATTGGGGTAGACAAGAAAGACAATCACCACAGTGAGTATCAGCGTATCTTCAATTATTTGAAAAAAGACAAGCCTGCACCGGAGGCCGGGGATGTACGGATACTGGGGGTGGTTGTGACCGGGACGGCGGACGGGTTAAAGAGCCTGAAAGGTCAGACCTACGTGCGCGGAGCAGCGCTGGGTGCGGTGGTGGACAAATACTAAAATATGAAATACAGAGGGCGGCCCTTTAAAGAGAGGGGCTGCCCTCTTGAATTAGCAGCAGAAAAATACAAGTGCAATTTATATAGTGCATAAGGGAGTCCCCCGGAATGTCATACTAATAGAAATCAGAATCCTGAAGCACACGGACGGGTGTTGCAGGCAGAAGGGGAGCGCTGTGTACGATGGAAATCACAGAAGCAAGCAAGGCGGGCGGAGGGCGTAACGAAGAGATCCTGCCAGGGGAGATTAAACCAGCAGTAAATGAGCCGGTTCCTCCAGGAATGCCGGGACCTGTGGGGGTGCTGAAGGAGCTGGGGCAGACGGCGGTGCCGACAGGGGAGCCGGATATTTTTTGCATGACGATTATAGGACAAATTGAAGGGCATTTCGTCTTGCCGCCGCATAACAAGACCACGAAATACGAGCATATCATTCCCCAGCTCGTTGCAGCTGAACAGAGCAAGACCATTAAAGGGCTGCTGATCATTCTCAATACGGTCGGCGGGGACGTAGAGGCTGGACTGGCCATTGCCGAGATGATCGCTTCCTTGTCGAAACCTACGGTAACAGTTGTCATCGGCGGCGGTCACAGCATCGGTGTACCTATAGCGGTATCCTCCACGTATTCCATTATTGCTGAAAGTGCCACCATGACGATCCATCCGATCCGGATGAACGGTCTGGTGATCGGCGTGCCGCAGACCTTCGAGTACATGGAGCGTATGCAGGAGCGGATGGTGAAATTCGTGACCTCTCATTCCCGCATCACGGAAGTGCAGTTCAAGGATCTGATGTTCAAGACCGGAGAGCTGAACCGCGACATCGGTACCGCAGTGGGCGGGCAGGATGCCGTCAGGTATGGTCTGATGGATGAAGTGGGCGGGATAGGTGCCGCACTCGCCCATTTGAACCGGATGATTGCTGCTGCCCCCACTCTGACAAATGAGACACTTCCGCAAGGAGGGCTGCCCCAATGACCTTTTATACCATTCTGCCGATGGAGCAGGTATTCGAGGGGGCACTGAGTTATGCCTCTCCCGTGCAGGAGATGACTATTCAGGGCATGCTGATGCAGGTAGAGCTGCTGGATGGAGGTCAGGCGAAGGTGGTCCGGCTGCTGCAGTGTCCGCTGGATAAATATCTGGATGCGGCCTTCTCCCCGGGTGCAATCGTTCAGCTGGACCGCTAAGTGCGAACAAACCCCCTAAAGATGCATATTCTGACAAAAGAGAACATAGGTACGCCACGCCATTATATGGTATAATGTTGACTCGGGGGTGGCTGGCGTGGCTAAACGGAGAAGAAAGAAGAAGAAAGCGCTGCTGGGCAGTGTTTTAAAATATGAAATCTACGGAATTCTGCTGATTACGATTTCCGTCATTGCTTTGTCGGGGGAAGCGGCTGTCGGCCGCTCGCTCTCAAGCATGGCAGGTTATTTGCTCGGCAGATTCTATTTTGTGCTGCCGCTGGCGGGAACCTTTTATGGTCTGATGGTAATGATTCACAGGAAATGGCCGTCCACCTGGAACAGCCGCTATACCGGCGGACTGCTCCTGCTGTTGTCCATGTGCCTGATGAGTACCATATCAGCGATGCAGCAGAAGCTGGGCCCGCTCGGGATGCTGCATCCGGGCAATGTACTGTCTCAAATACATAATGATCTATCCGGCGCCCTCTCCCCGGGCGCCGGCGACAGCAGCGTGTACATGTTGGGCAAGGACATCAGCGGGGGGTACATCGGTGCGCTTGAATACGCTGCGCTCCTGTGGCTGTTCGGCAATCTGGGCGCTAAGCTGCTGATGATTGTATTGCTGGCCATCAGCTTCATGCTGATTACCAATCTCTCCTATGTAGAGCTGTTTACCTTACTCCGGGTAAGGGCCGTCAAGCTGATTGAAGGAATTAAGCTCCGGGCGGCGAACCGCCCGGCTGCCATTCCAGTGGTTAACAGCAGACCGGCTAGAGCCAGCAGAGTTACAACGCCGGAACCTGCGGATGATGACGATTACTTTGAAGAGGATGACGGATCGGGTCAGCAGCTGCCAAGACGCGGACAGTCGAAGCTGCTGGGCAGAATTACCGGATGGTTCAGCGGGGCTGACCGCCAGAATCAGCCGGAAGTCATGGATGATCTGGAGGAAGAACTGCCGGATATTATCATTACTGATCCGCGGGGTGGTCCGGTCATCTCCGGAATGACAGCAGCGGGAGGTATTCCTCTGGAGGAGTATGGCGAGGAGGACTTCCCGGATGAAGAGCTTGAGCCTGTTACGCCGATCATCCGGGACTTCTTCGAGCATATCCGCTCTGAAGGGCTGAATGCCGAGGACCGGGAGGAATGGAGCGAATTCTCACCAGCGGCACGTGGTGGTGCTGTCACCGGAACAGGTGCTGCTGAGCTTACGAGAGCGGGAGCAGATTCTGTTCCGTCAGGGGAATCCGGGGAGGGTATACTGCCTGTAGAGCTGGACGGGCTGCTGGGAACGGCAGAGGAGGGCGAAGCGGCTCCGATTATACCGCCTCCACCTCCGCCCAAGCCGTACAAGCTGCCGTCCTTCCGTTTGCTGGCTAAGCCGAGTAACGGGGCGAAGGCGGGCGATCAGAATGATTATATGCAGACGGCACGCAAGCTGGAGGCTACACTGGAGAGCTTCGGTGTAAGGGCGAAGGTGCTGGAAGTGGTTCGTGGACCAGCGGTGACCCGGTATGAGATTCAGCCGGATATCGGCGTAAAGGTCAGCCGGATTGTCAATCTTACCGATGATATTGCGCTGGCACTGGCAGCCAAAGATATCCGTATGGAAGCGCCGATTCCCGGCAAATCAGCCATCGGTATCGAAGTGCCGAATTCGGAGGTCTCGGTCGTCACCATGCGTGAAGTGATGGAGACGCAGATTTTCCAGGAGGCGGATTCACGGCTGTCCATTGCCTTCGGGCGGGATATCTCCGGCCAGACGATTATCGGCAATCTCGCCAAGATGCCCCATCTGCTGGTAGCAGGAGCAACCGGCTCCGGTAAATCGGTCTGCATCAACGGTATTATTACCAGCATTCTATATAAGGCTAAGCCGAATGAAGTGAAATTCCTTATGGTTGACCCTAAGATGGTCGAGCTGAATGTATATAACGGCATTCCGCATTTGCTGGCTCCGGTAGTGACAGACCCCAAGCGTGCCAGTCTGGCCTTGAAGAAGATTGTGGTGGAGATGGAGAAGCGGTATGAGCTGTTCTCCAAATCAGGCACACGCAATATGGAAGGCTATAACAACTTGATGAAGGATAATCCGGCAGCAGTACTGCCCTATATTGTGGTCATCGTGGACGAGCTTGCGGATCTGATGATGGTTGCGGCCAATGATGTAGAGGATGCGATCTGCCGGCTGGCCCAGATGGCGCGGGCGGCGGGAATTCATCTGATTATCGCCACACAGCGTCCTTCGGTTGACGTTATCACCGGCCTGATCAAGGCGAATATTCCTTCGCGGATCGCCTTCGGCGTCTCTTCGAATGTGGATTCCCGGACCATTCTGGATATGCCGGGTGCCGAGAAGCTGCTCGGACGCGGCGATATGCTGTTCCTGCCGATGGGGGCTTCCAAGCCGATTCGTGTCCAGGGCGCTTTCATGAGCGATCAGGAAGTAGAGACAATTGTACAGTATGTCAGCAGCCAGGGGGAAGCGAATTACGATGAGTCGCTTGTGCCTGAGGTGGACGACACCATGAGCGAGGATCAGGAGCCGCAGGACGAATTGTATGAACAGGCCGTCCAGATTGTCCTGGAAGCCAAGCAGGCCTCTGTATCGCTGCTTCAGCGGCGTATGCGCGTCGGTTACACCCGTGCCGCACGCTTGATCGACTCGATGGAGGCCAGAGGCGTAATCGGCCCTTACGAGGGCAGCAAGCCGCGTGAGGTGCTGATGTCACTGGAGCAGTATCAGCAGAACAGACTCAGTTCATAAATGTAAAAAGCTGTCCCGCAAGCCATGAATGGCTGATTGGGACAGCTTTTTATTAGAGGTTCTTTTCGATAACGTTGATGTTATGTGTCCCGAACAATCCCAGTATAAATGGGTGAGGTTGTTGATTTTTTTATCAGACTTACTTTTGGAGCATATGTAAAAGAATATCTTGATGTTGCTCTGAAAGCTGCAACAAGGTGAATTTCCCGTCTTTGACAAGGGAATTAATTAAGTCTGCCTCTTGTCTTGCGAGGTTATATAGAGAGCTGTCAATTCTGCCCTGAAGCAATGCTTCATCGAGTTCTTCCGAATCCTTTTGGATTACTGCACCTGACGGCAAAACGACAATATCTAAGAACAAATCGTCCATCCAAGGCACGTTATCCTCACTTACACCATTTCTATAGCATATATCAATATACCACTGTACAATCTGCCCTTGCTCGTCAAACATTGTAGTCACTGAATGATGCTTATCAAGAGGGAATTGTTGAAGCCACGAATACCCATCATTTACAATGCAAACCTTTTGGTCAAAGTATTTTACGTACAACGGCTCTTTAACTTTGGCAATCTTCAGAAGTGATAAGTAGCCTTTAAAATTATCTGTTTCAAGATATGACTGGACATATTCTCTTTCCAATACACGTTTCCAATCTGAACGGTCCCCATATTTTCTCTTCAAATGTATAGCTCCCTTCACCTAAGAAGTGTTCTTTCCTAATTGTATCAAAGCGGAGAATCAGCAACAATATTGAACCTGATTATAGGTTGTTTTACATCTAAAAACAGAGCAGCGCTTCTCCAATATAGGGGAGCGCTGCTCTGTTTGGATTTTGCCTAACTTTATTTTGCGAATGGTGCCATTGGTATTACTTCACCCGGGGAGCTGCAAGCAGAGCATCAACCATGTAATCAAGCTGCGCATTTAGGGAGTAGATATCATTGTAATACGATAATCCGAAGTCGATATTCATTAACCGGCCTTCCTTGACTGCCGGAATACTGTTCCAGATCGGGTCTCCCGTCAGGTCAGTCATTCCGTCATAAGAGGAACGGAAGATATACTCTCCGCTGTAATCGGTAATGACTTCAAAGGATACAGACTCCCCGCCGACATCGGTCTTGCTATCTATTTTTTGCTGAATCTTCTCCGGTGCCTTCATGCCAAGATATTCATATAAGACCTGCGAACCCCGGCCGTATTGTTTGCTCATAATCACTAACATACTGCGTTCTCCGCCGCCTTCCATGATGGAGATGGTCGAATCTAGAATTCCCGCTTCCTTCAGCTTCAGCTTACTGTCCTCCACTTTGGCATTGAAATCATTTAATAGGCTGGTGGCCTGATCTTCCTTATTAAGAGTGTGTCCAATAAAGCTGACCCGCTCAGCGGTTGTCATTTTCTCATAAGGCACCAATACGGTGGGTGCGATATCATGCAAAGCATTGTAGGTTTCCTCGGAAGGAACGATAATCAGATCGGGATCAAGCGATAAGACAGCTTCCGGGCTGGCCTCGAACCAACTTCCCAACTTCTGTACATCTTTCAATTCGTTCTCGAAGGCAGCACCTTCATTTACACTAGAGACACCTACGGGCTTAATGCCCAGCGCCAGAACATCGCCCAGCAAGTACAACACAACGACACGCTGAGGATTGGCAGGCACCTCGATATCCCCTTTTATTGTAGAGATTGTCCGGGTCTGTGCCTCGGCTGCAGTGTTGTCAGGGGACGTTGTAGAGGATGCCGTCGCAGCAGGCGAAGAGGTTGGCGTATTGCTGCCGTTGCCCGCCGTCGTTGTAGTGGCAGTTCCTGAGGAACAGGCACTTAACACTATGGTGAAGCATAACAACAAGGTTAACATTAGGGATGGCTTAGACGTTCTGAACATGGATGACGCTCCTTTTAGATCATATTGATAATGATTATCATCATCAATATATCCGAGAGTGCCTTCACGGGCAATGTCATTTGCAGACAGCGCAGATATCATATCCCGCCATGGGGAAGCGGCCTGCACAGAATTTTTGTATCTTACTGGTGAGTTTCCGAAGTGCTTTTTGAACATTTTTCCAAAAGAATACGCATCCGGATAGCCCACAGCAGCTGCAATATCATGCAGTGTGGCTTCTGTGCCCAGCAATAGCTCACGTGCCTTGTCCATGCGAATCTGAACCAGATATTGGGCGGGGCTGCTCTGAAGCCGCATGCGGAATAACCTCGATAATGTCCTCGGGCTGGTGCCCAAAGTGTCGGCTAGTATATCCAGGGTGAACGGCCTGCTGTAAGAATCATGCATATAGCGTACAGCCTGGTCGAGCACATCTGCTCTAAGCGGGTGCAGCTCCTGCCCATGCATCTGATGAAGCAGCTCATGGACCCACTGATAGAACAGGGCTTTGACATGCAGATGCTCAAGGTCGCTGCCTGTCTGCCACTCCCCATACATCTGGTCTAGAAGCTCATACAGCGGCAGGGGATGGGCCGGAGTGCAATGATATGACGCGGTAAAAGGCTTGCTGCGCTCCAAAAGCACTGTAAGATTGCGGCGCGCAGGCAGGGTTAACGTTGAACGGTACATAATAAGGTAATAATCCAGAATTTCATGTGTTTTCAGCAATTTAATCGTAGTGCCTTTGCCCCCGTGAAAGACAGTTGCGCCGCTGATTTCATATCGGCTGTCATCTATAAGCAGACTTGCGCTGCCGCGAACGATATACAGGTATGTACTAGCCGGAAGGCGATACTTCAGCGGAGGTTGTCCAGAAATGAATGAGGCCTTGCGGATATCGATAACTTCTACAGCAGCATGGTTCCACAGTACAATATGGTCCTTAAAATCCATGTTTCTTCTCAACTCCTGTTGTTTCATAACCCAAGTATAGTTGATAATCGTTCTCAGTTGCAATGGATTTACGGTTCCTTGATTTGCGGTCATGCATAGGAAGTCCTGCCAGTCGTCATAATAACTTTAGCCATTCATGCAGAACTTCCAAGAGAAAGGTAGAGCGAATCCCATGACAAAACATAAGCAGTGGATCATTGCCGCCGTTACCCTTGCCCTTGCAGCTGCACCGTTTGCCGGTGCAGTCTTCAAAGATCATGATTTGATCTATGCCAAGTCATATGCAGCAGAACAGGTTGCCGCAGATAGCCCTGATGAAGGGGAGGAAGCCATGCCCGTGTTCGGCACAACTCCGCTTAAGGTAGGCTCCTCCGGGCAGGATGTCTATGAGCTGCAGGGAAGATTGAAGTACCTTGGTTATTTTAACGGGAAGATTGACAGCCAGTTCGGGACCAAAACCAAAAATGCTGTCACCTGGTTTCAGTGGAAATTCGGCCTGAAATCCGACGGGGTCGTCGGGGCCAAGACGAAGCTTAAGCTATACAATGCGACTACAGCCTGGAAGCCGACAGCGCCCGAGACGTCTACCGCCCAGAAGAAAGCGCCCTCCGGCGCAGCTGCAGCCAAAACCAATACGGCTGAACTGTCCTCCGGCAATACCATGGGCTTGTCCGAAAACGACCTGAAGATCATGGCTAACGCGGTTTACGGCGAGTCTCGCGGTGAACCTTTTGAAGGACAGGTGGCTGTTGCCGCAGTCATTCTCAACCGTGTAAAATCCCCAAGCTTCCCGAACACGCCTTCGGGCGTCATTTTCCAGCCGGGAGCCTTCACCGCCGTAGCTGACGGACAGATCTATCTGGAGCCTAATGAACAGGCACGCAAGGCAGTGCAGCAGGCACTGAGCGGCTGGGACCCGTCGGGCGGCTGTATCTATTACTTCAATCCCAAGACGGCGACTTCCAAGTGGATTTGGTCCCGTCCGCAGGTGAAGACGATCGGCCAGCATATTTTCTGCATGTAGCTTACTGTGTCTGTATACAACCCTCCGTAAGAGCAACCGGTACGCTGTCCTCCGGTTGCTTCCTTACTTTGGAATGGTTTAGAATGGATAATACTTCATAAACTTGTTATAGAGCATCCATCCACGCTGCAAAGGAGTTTTGGACTTGACTAATAATGCATTTCAACATGGCCATGCCGCAGGCATGCGCATACATGTTCTGCCGACCAAGGCGTTCAAGACATTCGCCATCTCACTGTATGCAGGCGTTCCGCTTGAAGAAAGTACAGTGACTTCTACCGCACTGGTTCCGTTTGTACTCCGCCGGGGGACAGCGTCCTATCCGGAGACTACCCAATTCCGCGAGCGTCTGGAGGAGCTGTACGGTGCCGGCTTCGGCTTCGATATTTATAAACGCGGGGATTACCAGATTGTCCAGTTCCGGATGGATACGATCAATGATTCCTTTGTGCAGAGCAAGGAGAGCCTGCTTGGGGAATCCTTTGCTTTTCTGGGAGAGGTGTTGACCCGTCCCCTGCTTGAGAATGGAAGCTTCCGGGCTTCTTATGTAGCTACAGAACGCGAGACGATCCGCAAGAAGCTGGAATCCATTGTGAATGACAAAATCCGCTACGCGGCAGAACGCTGCATTGAGGAAATGTGCCGCAACGAGCCTTACCGTCTCCATCCCCTCGGTCAACGGGCCGATCTGGATGCTATCACGCCTGAGACGCTGTACCAGAGCTATACCTCCTGGCTGAATGGAGCTACGCTTGATCTGTATGTTGTGGGCGATACCACACCTGAGGAGGTCGAGAAGCAGGTGACAGCTCATTTCGGCCGGGCCCATCACTCCGAAGCCGGAGGCTACACCTCGGACTTCACTCCGGTATCGGTTACGGAAGTGCGGACGGTAGAGGAGAAGCTGGATGTGAATCAAGGCAAGCTGAACATGGGGCTGCGGACCTCGATTACCTACAAGGATGACCGGTATGCTTCCGCGCTGATGTACAACGGTATTCTTGGCGGTTACCCGCATTCCAAGCTGTTCGTCAATGTCCGTGAGAAGGAGAGTCTGGCGTATTACGCCTCCTCCCGTTATGACGGGCATAAGGGCATCGGAACGATTCAATCGGGGATCGAGACCCAGAACTACGGCAAAGCCGTTGATATTATCCGCAAGCAGCTGGATGAGCTGAAGGCCGGTAATATCACTGACCTGGAGCTTAGCCAGACGAAGGCAATGATCCGCAACCTGCTGTCCGAGATTCAGGATTCGGCGTTTGAGATGATTTCCTTTGATTTCAACCGCCAGCTATCCGGCAAAGACCGTTCTGCCCAAGAGCTGATGGACCAGGTCGACGGCATGGGGGCGGCTGAAGTGAAGGCTGCAGCAGATACTTTTGAGCTGGATACGATTTATTTCCTGACAGGGAAGGAGGAATAGGGATGGAGAAGCTCCATTACGAACGGCTTCAAGAAACACTTTATCACGAGGTTATGGATAACGGACTGCAGGTGTATGTGCTGCCGAAGCCGGCTTTTCTCAAAACCTACGCCACCTTTGCCACGAAATACGGTTCCGTAGACAATCACTTCAAGGTGGCGGGCAGCGAGGAGACTACAGTACCGGACGGAATTGCCCACTTCCTTGAGCATAAAATGTTCGAGGAGCCGGAAGGCGACATTTTTGCCACCTTTGCGTCGAATGGCGCATCGGCCAATGCCTTCACCAGCTTCGACCAGACGGTCTATCTTTTCTCGGCCACGGAGAACATTGAGCAGAATCTCAGCACGCTGGTTGATTTTGTGCAGCGTCCTTATTTTACCGATGAGAACGTGGAGAAGGAGAAGGGAATTATTGGGCAGGAAATCAATATGTATGCCGACAATCCTGACTGGCGCGTCTATTTCGGGCTGATTGAAGCTATGTATGCTACTCACCCGGTTCACATTGATATTGCCGGAACGATCGAATCCATCGCAACCATTACGAAGGAAACGCTGTACACCTGCTACAACTCCTTCTATCATCCCAGCAATATGCTGCTGTTCGTTGTCGGCGGAGTGGACCCTGAGCAGGTATTTGAACTGATCCGCAGCAATCAGCAAGGCAAGAGCTATGAGAAGCAGGGTGAAATTACGCGTATCTTCGCGGAGGAGCCTGAGCAGGTAGCCTCGAAGCATGTGGAGAGCAGACTTGCTGTCTCCATTCCCAAAATGATGTTCGGCTTCAAGGAAAAGGTGGATGGTCTGAGCGGTGAAGCGGCGGTGCGCCGTGATCTGACCACGAAGCTGATGCTGGACCTGCTGTTTGGCAGCAGTACGGCATTGTATCAGAAGCTCTATGACGAGGAATTGATCTCGGACAGCTTCGGCCATGAATTTAACAGCTCTGCGGAGTATGCCTTCTCGGCGATCGGCGGCGATACCAAAGATCCGGGTCTGCTGCTTGAACGGATTAAGGCAGAAGTTGGACGCATTCTGGAGACGGGCTTCGCGGAGAAGGATTTCGAACGGGCCCGCAAAAAGAAAATCGGCGGCTTCCTGCGGATGCTGAATTCGCCGGAGAGCATTGCCCATGAGTTCACCCGTTACCAGTTCCGTGGAGGAGATCTGTTTGAAGTGCTTCCCCTGTATGAATCGATCACTCTGGATGAAGTGAATGCCCGGCTCCATGATCATGTGAACTGGGAGCAGCTGGCCGTATCGCTGGTGGTGAGTCCTTAATGATGTTACCGGGAGAGGACAGCAAACCGATTGGCGAAATGACAGTGCTCATTACCGGGGGCAGCGGGGGAATCGGCGGCGCGATCGCTGAGCGTTTTGCTTCGGTGGGAATGAACATTGTGATTCATTATATGAATTCGCATGAAGCGGCAAATGATGTGGCCCGGCGCTGTCTGGCGCTGGGGGCGAAGGTAATGACCGTAGCGGCAGATATGAAAGACCGCAGTCAGCTCGTACGCATGGCCGAAAGGCTGGAGAGCAGCGGCATGATGCCGGATATCCTGGTCAATAATGCCGGGAAAGCTCATTATGGCATGTTAGCCGATCTGACCGAGGAGGAGTGGGACGATATCATGGCGGTGAATCTGAAGGGCACCTTCATGTGCAGCCAGATTTTCATGCCTTATATGGTCACGCAGCGTTACGGCCGGATCATTAATGTGTCTTCTGTGTGGGGGATCTCGGGTGCCTCCTGTGAAGTGGCGTATTCGGCCAGTAAGGGCGGAGTGAATGCTTTTACCAAGGCGCTCGCCAAGGAGCTGGCGCCCTCCAAGGTCACTGTGAACGCTGTAGCGCCTGGAGCAGTTCACACGGCCATGCTGTCCAATCTGCAGGCGGATGAACTGAAAATGCTGGAGGAGGAGATCCCTGCGGGGAGGCTGGCTACCCCTGAGGATATATCCTCGCTTGTTTATTTTCTGGCGCTGCCTGAGTCCGGTTATATTACGGGTCAGGTCATCAGTCCGAACGGCGGCTGGATTACGTAATAACCGGTATAATGCCAGGAACCATGAGCCTGCTCTGGAGAAATGCTCCAGCATAAGACCTTCCGGCTTGAGACATATTATAACTGTTGCTTCTAAATCTCAATATCATTACAAACCTGAGGAGGATTTAAGATGTCAACAGATTCCGTAGTGAAGAACTTTGATACCTGGAAAAGTTTTTTGGGCGACCGGGTCATTCAGGCTGAAAAAATGGGGATGAGCGACGAGACCATCACCAAGCTGGCGTTCGAAATCGGGGAATTCCTCGACAAGAAGGTCGATCCGGGCAACTATTCCAACCGGGCCATCAAAGAGCTGTGGGATGTCGGAACGGATGATGAGAAGCATACCATTGCCGGACTCATGGTCAAACTGGCGAAGAAAAACGCATAGGTACGCGGAAGAAGCTCCCCTTGCGGGAGCTTTTCTGCAATTATTACAATCGTGTCCTTGCCTTTCAATTTTTTTTTATATATCATTAACATGACCCGTGTATCTGAAACAACATGCAGGGAAAAGGAATCTATGAGGTGCGCACAAGTGGAATATAAACAATGGTATATGGAATATAAGATACATAAGAACAGACCCGGTCTGTTAGGCGACATTGCTTCCATGCTGGGGATGCTGGAAGTCAATATTCTGACGATTAACGGCGTGGAAGGCAAGACGCGCGGAATGCTGCTGGAAACCAGCGACGATGAGAAGATCATGCTGATGGGCGAAATGCTCAAGAAAGTTGATAATATAACGGTTACGGCACTCCGTACACCGCGGCTTGTGGACCGGCTGGCGGTCCGGCATGGACGGTACATCGACCGGGATTCGGATGACCGCAAGACCTTCCGCTTCACCCGCGATGAGCTCGGGCTGCTGGTCGATTTCCTGGGCGAGCTGTTTAAGAGAGAAGGCAATCAGGTTATAGGACTACGTGGCATGCCGCGGGTAGGCAAGACAGAATCGATTATTGCCGGCAGCGTCTGTGCGATGAAGCGCTGGACGTTTGTCTCCTCCACGCTGCTGCGCCAGACCGTCCGCAGCCAGCTCGCCGAAGACGAGATGAATCCGCATAATGTATTTATCATTGACGGGATTGTCAGCACCATCCGCTCGAACGAGAAGCATTATAACCTGCTGCAGAATGTCATGAGTATGGCAAGCACCAAGGTGATTGAGCATCCTGATATTTTTGTGCGGGAGTCCGAATTCACCTTCGATGACTTCGATATTATTATTGAGCTGCGCAATTCACCGAACGAAGAGATATTGTACGAGTCGTTTACGACAAGCTACAGTGAAGATCTTTAATATATTTGATTAAGAGCATTGCTCACACAACATTCAGGAGGTGATGGTATGTCGGAACTGGGCCGGCATTTGAAGGAGGCTCGTCTGCAAAAAGGGATGAGTCTTGATGATGTCCAGGAAGTAACAAAGATCCGCAAAAAATATTTGGAAGCCATCGAAGCAGGGGATTATAAAGTGCTTCCGGGCAGCTTTTATGTCCGGGCCTTTATCAAAACCTATGCCGAGGCAGTCGGGGTTAACCCGGATGAGCTGATGGAGGAGCACGGCAATGTGCCTGCTGCTCCCGTCGATACTACCATGGAGACCGTGATTCAGAAGCGCAGCCGCAAGCCTGAAACGGAGCGTAACGCCAAGTGGCTCCCGACCTTGCTGATGTGGACCTTCCCGGTGCTGATTCTGGTGGTCATCTACTTATATGCCTCTTCCACGATGAATAATGATTCGCCGGAGAAAGCGGATAATGCAAGCATGACTACCGCGACGCAAGATCCGGCTAAGGCTAAGCCTTCTCCTACTGCCGCTGGAGGCGGTGCAGTGCCTTCAGCGACAGCGGATGCGGCAGCTACACCTGATGCAGGCGCCGCGGCAACCACTGCGCCTGCTGCAACTCCAGAGCCGTCTCCATCGGCTTCTCCGGGTGCTGTCACCGTTACTCAGGACCGTAAATCGGGCAAGACAACGATCTATAAGGTCTCCGCGCCTGCCGGAAGCCAGGTTCAGGTCGTGATTGCCTCAACCGGAGTCAGCTGGCTTGAAGTGTACAAGGGCGAGAACTCCAAGGGGGAGAAGCTCAGCTTCGGGAACACCAAGGCCGGCGATAATCTCAGCTTCACGCTGGACAGCGAAGGCATGTATATCAAATCGGGATATTCACCGGCTACCGCGATTTCGGTCAACGGACAGGCTATTACCGACGGCAAAACCTCCTCGCGTCTGCTGCTTGAACTGGACAGCGGTACGGACGGCGCTGCTGGCGGGAGTACTACCGGAGAATAATACATCCGATGTATAGTCTTTGGCGGATTGGAGAACCTAGAAGTGTTTAACAGTTCTCTCGCCAAAGTGAGGTGTATTCTCTCATGACCGTCAGCTGGATTGTAACAGGGCTTGGCATTATTGTCAGTCTCCTGGGGTATTATTTGACACCGGGCGCCTGGGGATATGGTATTCTGGGCTTTGGACTGGCACATGTTCTGCTGGGGATTCTGGATATGTTCCGGGCTCCTGCACGCAGCAGATAATATTTAGAGGTGAGCGTCTCCCGGACAGGTTCCGGGAGGCGTGTTTTTAGGTGCACTCTTTTCCAGTATTAGACTTAAGAGCCCCTATCTCATATAATAGGAACAGACTAATTGTAAGTAAAGGATGTGGAACCATGAGTTCAGAAAGTTCATTTGATATCGTATCCAAGATGGATATGCAGGAGCTGACCAATGCGGTTCATCAGACCGAGAAGGAAATCGATAACCGGTTTGATTTCAAGAACAGCAAGAGCAGCCTGAAGCTGGAAAAGGATGCGCTTGTCATCGCCTCAGAGGATGAATACAAGCTGAATGCAGTTATTGATATCCTCCAGACCAAGATGGTGAAGCGGGGAATCACGCTAAAGAATATGGATTTCGGCAAAGTGGAGCCGGCTTCGCTCGGCACGGTGCGCCAGCGGCTGGGACTGCGCCAAGGGATAGACCAGGAGAACGCGAAGAAGATCAATATTCTGATCCGCGATTCCAAGCTGAAGGTTAAGAGCACGATCCAGGGTGATCAGATCCGTGTGACCGGCAAAAGCCGCGACGATCTCCAGCAGATTATCCAGCTTTTACGCAAGGCTGATTTGCCGCTTGATTTACAGTTTAACAATTTAAAGTAAGATCATGTGCCCCGCAGTGTATACTTACCTTACTTGCGGGGTGCTTCATGTTTTTTTGACACTTATTTATGGCTATAATATACTAGCTAAGCAGTTTTGAAGAAAATGCTGGAATACCGGATTCGTATGGACTAGGGGAGGAACCTTCAGTGAATTTACCCAACCGCATCACATTAGCACGTATTTGCCTTATCCCAATCATGATGTTTTTTCTGCTGGTGGACTTCAGCTTCTATCCGGAACCGATACATTGGGGCTCCTTTCAGCTTTCAATTAATCACTTGGTCGCGGCAGTTATTTTTCTGCTGGCAGCCAGTACCGATGGAATTGACGGTTACATAGCCAGAAAATATAACATGGTCACCAATCTGGGCAAGCTGCTCGATCCGCTTGCGGATAAGCTGCTGGTCTCGGCCGTGCTGATCTCGCTGGTCGAGCTGGGAAGATGCGATTCCTGGATTGCCATTGTCATCATCAGCCGCGAGTTTGCCGTGACCGGCCTGCGCCAGGTGGCACTGCTGGAAGGGAAGGTAGTGGCTGCAAGCAAATGGGGAAAGGTAAAAACAGTGATTCAGATTGTTGCTATTTCCCTGCTGCTGCTTAACAATTTCCCGTTCCAGTTCGTCAGCATCCCTGTGGATGACATTGCCATCTGGGCGGCAGCCATCATTACCATTTACTCTGGCATTGATTATTTCGTGAAGAATAAGGATCTGCTGGATTTGAACAAAGCCTGAGAGGCTGGAACAGGCTTAACCTTGCAGGATACCTACAATCAGGAGGAGAACGTCAGCTATGAAAGCAGAGATTATTGCCGTTGGAACAGAACTTTTACTTGGACAAATCGTGAACAGCAATGCCCAGTTTCTTTCAGTCGAGCTGGCTGCATTAGGCATTGACGTTTATTTTCAGACCGTTGTGGGAGATAACAAAAACCGCCTTCTGGAAGCGATCCGGATTGCTCAGAGCCGGGCGGATGTTATATTGTTCACGGGCGGCATTGGTCCGACCGAGGATGATCTGACCAAGGATGCGCTGGCTGCGGCGCTTGGCCGGACCCTGCACATCGACCAGCTGGCCATGGATCATGTGCAGCGCTTCTTCGATGACCGCAAGATTGTAATGACTGAGAATAACCGCAAGCAGGCGCTTGTCATTGAAGGGACGACTCCTCTGCCTAATGATACCGGCCTTGCGGTAGGGATTGCTTTTGCAGAAGAAGACAAATATTATATCGTGCTGCCCGGCCCGCCCCGGGAGATGAAGCCGATGTTCACGGATAAGGCCAAGCCATGGCTTCAGCAGCATGCACTTACTGGTGAAATGCCGCTCTACTCGAAGATGCTGAAGTTCGCCGGGATTGGCGAGTCGCTGCTGGAGGACAAGCTGATTGAGCTGATCCGCAGCCAGAGCGATCCAACGATTGCCCCGTATGCCAAGGAAGGCGAAGTGACCGTGCGCATCTCCACCAAGGCGCCGTCCGAGCGGGAAGCTATGGTCAAGCTCGATGCTCTGGAGAAGACGATTGCGGACATTCTGCCGGAGAATCTGTATGCCAACATCGATGTGCCGCTGGAGCAGCTGATTGTGGACTGGATGGCGGATGCGGGACTCACTCTGAGTGCTGCCGAGAGCTGTACAGGCGGTCTGCTGATGGAGAGCATTACGAATATTCCGGGCAGCGCCTCCATGTTTGCCGGAGGGATCGTGTGTTATTCCAATGATATTAAGAAGAAACTGCTGAATGTGCCTTCCGCCATGCTTGAAGGTCCGGATGCCCCGGGAGCGGTGAGCCGCGAGGTTGCGGAGGTACTGGCTGAGCAGGTGCGTATGATCGGTGACACGGACTTCGGCTTATCGGTTACCGGTGTAGCCGGACCGGGATATTCCGAGCGCAAGCCGGTGGGTCTTGTGTTCGTAGGACTGGCTGAGCGGGGCTGCAAGACAGAGGTATATGAGCTGAATCTGAAGGGCACCCGTGAGAACATCCGGCTGCGCACCGTCAAGGCGCTGCTGTACCGGTTGTGGCGCCGCCTGGAAGAACGCAAGGTTGCTACTCCGCTGGAAGGCTCGGCCTTGCAATAACTGTACGGGCCGGTATATAATTCATGTATACGGAAGAACCGTGGCTTGAGCGATCATGCTGCGGTTTTTTGTTTTATATTAGGTATAACAAATTATCCTATGACTGTTCCTATTAACGTAAGAAGCGGAAGAGAAGCACCTGCTGAGTTTTGCATCCGGAAGGAGGCCTGCATCTTACAATAAAAGGGATTGTTATCCCCGGGAGCAAAAAAAACGAATGTATGTTCTAAAAAAGACTTGGCAAGCCCTTCAAAACACGTTATGATAATACTATAAACAGTGAAGGAAGTGGTCTGATTGTCAGATCGTCGTGCAGCGCTTGATATGGCGCTTCGTCAAATAGAAAAACAATTCGGTAAAGGTTCGGTAATGAAACTGGGAGAATCCACTCACATGAAAGTGGAAGTTGTACCTAGCGGATCTTTGGCACTTGATATTGCACTAGGTATTGGCGGACTTCCCAAAGGACGTATTATTGAAGTATATGGACCGGAATCTTCCGGTAAGACGACGGTTGCACTTCATGCGATCGCTGAAGTACAGAAGCAGGGCGGACAAGCTGCCTTCATCGATGCTGAGCATGCGCTTGATCCCAAGTATGCCAAGGCGCTTGGCGTTAACATTGATGAACTGCTGCTGTCCCAGCCTGATACGGGTGAACAGGCCCTGGAAATTGCTGAAGCGCTTGTACGCAGCGGAGCAGTAGACATCATTGTAGTTGACTCTGTAGCAGCACTTGTGCCGAAGGCAGAAATTGAAGGCGACATGGGTGATTCCCACGTAGGCTTGCAGGCCCGTCTGATGTCCCAGGCCTTGCGGAAGCTGTCTGGTGCCATTAACAAATCCAACACTATTGCGATCTTCATCAACCAGCTTCGTGAGAAGATCGGCGTAATGTTCGGTAACCCTGAGACCACTCCGGGTGGGCGTGCTCTGAAGTTCTACTCCTCTGTCCGTCTGGATGTGCGCCGGGTAGAGAGTATCAAGATGGGTAACGATGTCGTGGGTAACCGCACGAAGATCAAGGTTGTGAAGAATAAGGTAGCGCCTCCGTTCAAGCAAGCGGATGTAGATATCATGTACGGTGAAGGAATCTCCAGAGAGGGAAGCCTTGTGGATATCGGTACGGAGATGGATATTGTCAACAAGAGCGGTGCCTGGTATTCCTATGAAGGCGAACGTCTGGGTCAAGGGCGGGAGAATTCCAAGCAGTTCCTGAAGGAACATCAGGATATTGCTCTGCTGATCGAGAACAAGATCCGTGAGGCAAGTAATCTCACGACTCTGGTAGAGCCACCATCTGAAGCGGCTGTGGCTGCGGAGCAAGAGGAAGAAGAGAAGCTGCTGCTTGAGATTGAGTAATTAAGTACTCCTCTACTTCTAATTGAATAATGAAGTCAAGATGGATAGGCGCCCTGTGAAGATATAACAGGGTGCCTTTTCGTAAATATTTCAGCTTAAGTAGGTGAATGGCAGGATGGTTATACAATTGGATGAGGAATTCGAGGAACAGGATGAGCAGCAGGTGCTGGCGGATTTCCCGGCAGATCAAGAGCTGGTAATTACAAAGGTAGAGCGGCTTAAGAAGTCTAATTATCGTTATCTAATCCATTTCGGAGACTACAACATGACTGTTCATGAAGATGTCATGATTAAATACCGGATGATTACCGGGAGTGCTTTTGTAAAAGCGGATCTGGAGGATATCGTTGCCGCAGACGAGCGCCAGCGGGCGTATGTGGAGGGGCTTAGGTATCTGGAGCGCAAGCCCAGAACCGCACAGGAGATGGCCCGCCGTTTAAGGGAGAAGGAAATAGGGGAGACTGTTATTGCCGAAGTTCTGCTCCGCCTGCAGGAGGAACGTCTGCTTGATGATCCCTTGTACGCCAAGCAGTGGGCGGAGCAGAGGATTGTGAATCAGCGTAAGGGCAAGATGTGGATCCGGCAGGAGCTGCGGGAGAAAGGGATTGATAAGTCGCTGATTGCGGAAGCGCTGGATGAGATCACACCCGAGCAGGAGCTGGAGAGCGCGCTGCAGACCGGACGGAAGAAATGGAATACGATCCGGGGAGATGTGAACGACAAACGCCGGAAGACAGGGGCGTTCCTGATGCGCCGGGGATTCTCAGGAGAAATGGTGCGCCAGGTGATCGGGATTCTGCGGGATGAGCAGGATTCTGGGGGGGAAGAAGAGGAGTTTTACTTCCCGGATTGATTCTCTTGACTTTATTACGGTTATCGACTCTCTTGACAAGGTCTTTTTATAAATAATAAAATATAACATGAATCGGCATAAACTAAGAATCCTTTTTCCTTCCCAAAAAGCAGACTCTTATGTTCCGGTTCGCGTACAACTCATATGAAATGTAATCGCCGGATAAGGCGGGCAATGTGCATGTGCAGCATGTGCAGTATGGCAATCGGTGTATTACCGGTTTTTTGTATGGTGATGAACGGATAGTTTAACAACTGCACAAATACCCAAGGGAAGATCCTTGGAGGATATCAACGAGGAGGTGAACAGATGGATCCATTGATCTGGGTCATTGTCGTTCTCGTTGTAGCTGCAGCATTCTTTGGATTCGGTTATTTTATTCGTAAATCCCTTGCAGAAGCTAAGATTTCCAGCGCAGAGAAAGAAGCCGTAGTCATCGTGGAGAACGCGAAGAAAGAGGCGGAGGCGCTGAAGAAGGAAACGGTACTTGAGGCTAAGGACGAAGTTCATAGAATCCGTACCGAAGCTGAGAAAGAAACTCGTGAACGTCGGAATGAAATCCAACGGCAAGAGCGACGTTTGCTGCAAAAGGAAGAATCGCTGGATAAAAAAATGGAATCGCTTGAACGAAAAGAAGAACAAGTAGCTAACAAAGAGAAACGAATTGATGAAACCCAACAGCAAATTGATGTTATTTACAAGAATCAGGTAACTGAACTGGAACGTATCTCCAATCTGAGCATCGATGATGCCAGAAGTATCATTCTCAGCAATGTAGAACAGGAAGTTCGCCATGAAACTGCTCAGATGATCAAGGAAATCGAACAGCAAGCTAAGGAAGAAGCGGACAAGAAAGCCCGTGAGATTATCACCTTGGCGATTCAACGCTGTGCGGCTGATCATGTGGCGGAAACTACGGTATCTGTCGTTACCTTGCCGAATGAAGAGATGAAGGGCCGGATTATCGGTCGTGAAGGCCGCAATATCCGTGCGCTGGAGACTCTGACCGGGATTGATCTTATTATTGATGATACGCCGGAAGCCGTTATTCTGTCAGGATTTGATCCGATCCGCCGCGAAGTGGCCCGTACGGCACTGGAGAAGCTGGTGGCAGACGGACGTATCCATCCTGCACGTATTGAAGAAATGGTGGAGAAATCCCGCAAAGAAGTGGATGAACGGATTCGCGAATACGGTGAACAAGCTACCTTCGAGGTTGGCGTTCATGGTCTGCACCCGGATCTGATCAAAATTCTGGGCCGCCTGAAATTCCGCACGAGCTACGGTCAAAACGTACTGAAGCACTCCATGGAGGTTGCTTATTTGACTGGACTTATGGCCGGTGAGCTTGGGGAAGACATCGTGCTTGCAAAACGTGCCGGACTGCTGCATGATATCGGCAAGGCGCTTGATCATGAAGTGGAAGGCTCGCATGTTGAAATCGGCGTCGAACTGGCGAAGAAGTACAAGGAACATCCGGTGGTTATCAACAGTATCGCGTCCCACCATGGAGATTGCGAGGCTACCTCGGTTATTGCTATGCTGGTTGGTGCTGCTGATGCTTTGTCAGCTGCCCGTCCAGGTGCACGCCGTGAGACCCTGGAAACATACATCAAACGTCTGGAAAAGCTGGAGGAGATCTCGGAGTCCTTCGAGGGTGTCGAGAAATCCTATGCCATTCAGGCGGGCCGCGAGGTTCGCGTAATGGTACAGCCTGAGAAGATTGATGATGCCGAAAGCTTCCGTCTGGCCCGCGATATTACGAAGATGATTGAGAGTGAGCTGGATTATCCGGGTCATATCAAGGTTACGGTAATCCGCGAGACACGCGCTGTAGAGTATGCGAAATAAATAAGGAAATCGGCCCCCTTGCGGGGCCTTTTTTCATGCAGCACGCCGTGGAGTTTGGAATGAAGCAGAATAGGTGAAATTATACTTAAGCAGCGATTTATGGTTGGCAGAGCATACACAAACCCAAAATTTAGGAGGAGAAGATTATTAAAGTTTTATTTATCGGAGACATTGTAGGCAATACAGGCAGAAAAGCGCTGCGTGAAATGCTGCCTTCCCTGAAAAGCAAATATCAGCCGCATATCATCATTGCCAATGGTGAAAATGCCGCTGCCGGCAGAGGGATCACCGCTGCTATCGCTAACGAATTCTTTAACTGGGGTATCCACGGTATTACGATGGGCAACCACACCTGGGACAACAAGGATATCTTCGAGTTCATCGACGACGAGCCGCGGATCATCCGTCCGGCTAACTTTCCGCCGGGGACACCGGGCCGTGGATATACCGTTGTTAAGGGGAACGGCAAGCAGCTGGCGATTGTGAATCTGCAGGGCCGTACCTTTCTTCCGGCAATTGATGATCCGTTCCGGGTAGGCGAGGAGATTGTGGAGGAACTGCGCAGAGAGCATAAGTGCATTCTGGTGGATTTCCATGCGGAAGCAACCTCCGAGAAAATTGCGATGGGCTATTTTATGGATGGAATGGCTTCGATTGTAGTCGGCACACATACTCATGTGCAGAGTAATGATGATGTGATCCTGCCTGGAGGTACAGCGTATCTTACAGATGCGGGTATGGTTGGTTCAAGAGAAGGGATTCTGGGTATGGAAAAGGATGCGATCATCTATAAATTTACAACTCAGCTTCCCTCCCGGTTTGTAGTCGACGAAGGCAAATGGCAGCTGCATGGTCTATTCGCAGAACTGGATGAAGCTACAGGCAGAGCGACACGACTGGAGAAGATCCGGCTGCGTGAGGATGAATGGGTGATGAGCTAAGGACGGCAATGCCGTTTCTACTTGCAAATAGGTAATTCGGTAATACTCATTTTGTTTTGGGTGAAGTGTGATATTTATTATATCGAAAAAGAGTATCTTTTGAACTATTTTCTCCGGAGAGGTCCGCAAAAAGAAGGAATTAATTCTTCTGAAGCGAATAACATCTACTGTAGTGGAAGAAGAACACCATCATTTTCCCAGGGGAGGTACTTACTATGGATGTATTAAAAGTATCAGCTAAATCCAATCCAAATTCCGTTGCTGGCGCATTAGCAGGTGTTCTTCGCGAACGTGGATCGGCCGAGCTACAAGCTATTGGAGCAGGAGCACTGAACCAGGCCGTGAAGGCCGTTGCCATCGCCCGGGGATTTGTCGCACCTAGCGGAGTGGACTTGATCTGTATTCCGGCTTTTACGGATATAGTGATTGATGGGGAAGACCGGACGGCAATCAAACTTATTGTGGAACCTAGATAACTCAAGTGAATCATTTAGATTAGGCCTGTTTACATTGTAAACAGGCTTTTTGCTGTGCTGACTGCCGCTTCAGTTAGGTGCATATACATGAAATAGACGCTGGGCTGTCAACGGTTCATTTGGATATTCAGGTGAAGAAAGAAGGAGAGCTGACCTATGGTGGGAAACAGGAGGCTGAAGGTGGCGGATTTTCATTGTGATGCTCTGAGTAAGCTGCAGGCGAATCCAGGGATAGACTTCAAGAATGATCCCCGGCTGGATGTGACCGCAGAGCGGCTGGCGGAGGGGAATGTCGGACTGCAGGTTTTTGCCATCTATTTGTCTGCGGTGCGCGGAAGGGCCAAATTCGAGGATATTCTGGGGCAAATCGAGTGCTTTCATCAAAAGGTTACCGGTCCTGGAGGGCTGCAGTGGCTGAGGTGGAAGGAAGAAGCGCAGGAAGGCAGCTACACTGCTCCAGCCTATGGAATGCTCTCTCTGGAGGGCGTAGACGGTCTGGAGGGCAATCTGTTCTATGCCCAGTTATGCTTCGAGCTGGGTGTGCGTTGCCTGGGGATTACCTGGAACTATGCCAACTGGGCGGCGGACGGTGTACTGGAGCGGCGGAACGGCGGTTTTACTGAGCATGGCCGGAAGCTGATCGACTGGTGCAACGGGAGCGGCATGCTGCTGGATGTGTCGCATTTGGCCCCGGCAGGCTTCTGGGAGCTGCTGGAGCACAGTACCCGTCCGTTCATTGCTTCGCATTCGAATTGCGCAGCGGTATGCAGTCATCCCCGCAACCTGAGTGATGATCAGCTGAAGGCACTGATTGTAAGGGACGGGCGAATTGGGCTTACCTTTGTCCCCTGGTTCGTGCGGGATGAAGGAGCAGCCCGGAGGGAGGATATGCGGAGGCATATTGAGCATGTCTGTGGTCTTGGCGGGAGCGGACAGCTGATGTTCGGCTCGGATTTTGACGGAATTGAAGCGTGGGTAGAAGGGCTGGAGCATCCGGGGCAATATGCGGAGTTCGCCGAGATGCTGCTGAAATACTATCCCGAAGCTGATGTACGGGGCTGGCTGTATGAGAATGCGCTGGGGTTCTTGAGGGAGCAGCTGCCTTCTTCCGCAGGTTTACCCTCTTTTCTCACCAGGAAGTGACTATGAATTGGAAAAACCAGGATGAAGCATTCACAGAATCGTAATATGCCCGGAAAAAAGTCTCGCATTGTGATGCGGGTCTTTTTATTTTCAGGTAATAAGAGGTATAATGTTCAGTGGCTTGTACAGATACTAGAGAAAATACAAGGAGTGACTTAAAAATGAGCAAGACTGTACCCGTAGGTGTGTCGGCCCGGCATATTCACCTTACGCAGGAGCACGTAGAAGCATTGTTTGGCCCAGGTTATCAATTGACCGAGTTCAAACCGCTGTCCCAACCCGGACAATTCGCAGCGAATGAGCAAGTGGCTGTCATTGGTTCGAAAGGGAAGTTCGACAAAGTAAGAATCCTCGGACCTGCCCGTCCGGCTTCGCAGCTGGAAGTATCCCGCACAGACTCCTTCAGCCTCGGCGTGAAGGCACCTGTCCGTGAATCCGGCAATATTGAAGGAACACCAGGAATTACGATTAAAGGACCTGCCGGTGAAGTTGAGCTGGAGACTGGTGTTATTGTAGCAGCGCGCCACATCCACTTCCATACTTCCGAAGCAGAAGCTTGGGGCATTGCCGATAAGCAACTCCTGAAGGTACGTCTGGGCGGCGAACGCGGCCTGGTGCTGGAGAACGTGATTGCACGCGTATCCGACAGCTTCAAGCTGGACATGCACATCGATACCGATGAAGCTAACGCTGCGGGTGCCAATAATGGCGATACCGCTGAAATCCTAGACTAGTATTTTATAATAGGTAAGACAAGAGCAGGGGACCCTTCCTCTGCTTTTTTGTTGTAGTTTTTTTTGAAAAGAAAGAAATGAAAGTTTTCATATTCGCTTTTATGTGTTATCATTATGTGTTATGACTTTGCTGAGCGCTATGTGGAGACGCCGCAAAAGGAATATACAGTAATGGAATTAAGGATTCACCAATATATGTATGCACAATGAAGGAGATAAAATGACATTTAACGATTTGAACCTGATCCCCCCGATTCTTAAGGCGCTTAGCCTGGAAAACTATACATCCCCGACCCCGATCCAGGAAGAGTCTATTCCTGCGGCATTAGCCGGCAGAGACATCCTGGGCTGTGCACAGACAGGTACCGGTAAAACGGCGGCCTTCTCGTTGCCGATTATTCAGCTGCTGAGCCAGCAGCCGGGCAGAACCGGCGGAGGCAAGCGCATCCGTTCCCTGATTCTTACGCCTACCCGTGAGCTGGCGCTGCAAATTCAAGAGAACATTCAGGCTTACAGCAAGTTCACAACCATCCGTTCGACAGCCATTGTCGGTGGAGTATCACAGAAGGCACAGGAGCGGGCGCTTGCAATCGGTGCCGACATTCTGATTGCTACACCGGGCCGTCTAATCGACCTGATCAGCCAAAAGCGTGTGGATCTGCAGCATGTGCAGATTCTCGTGCTGGATGAAGCGGACCGCATGCTGGACATGGGCTTCATTCATGATGTGAAGCGGATTATCGCCAAGATGCCGCTCAAGAAGCAGACATTGTTCTTCTCAGCCACTATGCCTGCGGAGATTTCGCAGCTGGTAAAGACACTGCTTGTCAATCCGGTGAAAATCGAGATTACTCCGGTATCCTCCACGGTAGACAGAATTGAGCAGTCGATCTATCTGCTGGAGAACGGAAATAAGCAGAATCAGCTGAACCGTCTGCTGCAGGACCCGTCGATTGTATCGGCACTGGTATTCACACGCACCAAACGCGGCGCGGACCGGGTAACCCGGGATTTAACCCGCATTAATATTACAGCACAGGCCATTCACGGGAACAAATCACAGAATGAGCGCCAGAATGCGCTGAGAAATTTCAAGAGCGGAGCGACACGCGTACTGGTAGCTACAGACATCGCTGCGCGCGGAATTGATATTGATGAGTTGTCCCATGTCATCAACTTCAACCTGCCGAATATTCCGGAAACCTATGTTCACCGTATTGGCCGGACCGGCCGTGCGGGGATGAGCGGCATCGCCATCTCGCTGTGCGAAGCGGAGGAAATTCCCTATCTGAAGGATATCCAGAAGCTGATCGGCAAGACGATTCCGGAGATCAAGGAGCATGCGTATCCGATGTCTAAGAGCAATCTGGCATTGCTGGCAGACCGTCCTGGCAAAGCGCCGGTCAAACCGTCGCAGAAAGCCAAGACGAATCCGCCCCGCAAGCCGAAGTCGGAATGGTTTGCGCAAGGCAAACAGCAGAGCGGCGGCAACACAGGTGGCGCTAAAGGCGCTTCTGGAAGCGGTCAAGCAGGCAGTGGAGCTAGAAGCGCATCGGGCAGCAGTTATGCTGGCGGTGGAGCGAGAGGTGCTTCGGGGGGCCAGGCTAATGCCAACGGGCGTCCAGGCGGCAGCCAGAGCCAGAAATCGTCCAGCGGTTCATACGGCCGTTCAAACCCTTCGGGCAGCAGACCTGGCGGTCAGAGCGGACGTCCGTCCAGCCGTCCAGCGGCTAAAGCGGGCCGCTCGTAATTCGATTTTGTAAGGTGCAGTAATGCTTGACCTTATCTAACATAAACACCCGCCATTCTCAGTATCTCACTGAAAATGGCGGGTGTTTGTCTGCTCCATGGCCTCTTAACGGTTATATCGCTTCTTGTCTGCCGCTGACAGCTTCCTCTGCAAGGTAGGCGCCCAGTTCCTCGCGCAGCGCGGTGCTAATGGAAGTCATTGGCAAGCGGAGCGTATCCGAGGAGAGCTCTCCGAGTTCGCTGAGCAGCCATTTGATCGGGGCTGGGTTGGACTCCTTGAACAGCAGCTTCATCAGCGGCACTAGCTGATCATACGCAGCCTGTGCAGCCTCAATCTGACCGGCTCTGTACTGCTCGTAGATGCTTAGGAAGCGGCCGGTATGTACATTGGCTGAGGCCAGCATGCCTCCGGCGGCCCCGTAGCCCAGCATGTCGAAGAAATGCAGATCGTCGCCGCAGAGCACAGGCTTGCTGCCGCTCTTGGACAGCTCGGAGACGAGCAGGGGGGAGCCGGAGCAGTCTTTTAACCCTACGACATTGTTCATCTCCAGGATCGTACGGGCGGTGTCCAGCGTCATGCCGACTCCAGTGCGGCCCGGGATATCGTAAGCCATAATGGGCAGACCCACTTCTGCCGCCTTGCGGAAATGGGCGATGATGCCTTCCTGGGACGGACGGCTGTAATAAGGGACAACCACCAGTGCGGCATCGGCACCTGCGTTCGCCGCCAGCTCAGTACGGGCCACGGTAGAGTAGGTATCATTTGTACCTGTGCCCACCACGAGCGGGATAGAGCTGGACTTCAGAAGTTCCCGTGAGGTATCCACGAGCGACTGTAATTCCTGTATATTGACTGTCGGCGATTCTCCAGTGGTTCCATTGACGACCAGACCATGAATATTGTTCTTGATGATGTTGTTCACATAACGCTGATACGATTCCAGATCAAGCTCACCAGCAGCATGGAACGGGGTGACCACGGGAACATAAATTCCATAAATCTGTTCTTCTGTTAACATGAATATCGTCCTCCAAAAATGTAAAATCCGTTTGTTCTACTGTACCATGGATTATTGCATCGTTGTTAGCTATAATAAATGATGTAGGTTATCAATAATATTGATGTTAGGGTGAGACGATGGACTTAACGTATATGCGGACCTTCCGCGAAGTGGCCAAGCGGCAGAGCTTCACGCGTGCGGCTGAAGAGCTGGGCTATGCACAGTCCAGCGTCACGACGCAGATACAGAAGATTGAGAAGGAATACGGCGTGCCGCTTATCGAACGGCATGGCCGCGCCTTGCGCCTGACACCGCCGGGAGAAGAACTGCTTAAGCTGTTCGTGGAGATTCTGGATCTCTATGACCGCTCTAAGGAAACAATCGCCCAGCAGATCGGCGGAACGCTTACGATTGGAACGATTGATTCGCTCGCAGCCTTCTATTTGCCGCCGTTCCTGCAGCAGCTGCGGACGATGTTCCCTGGTCTGAATATTCATCTGCAGACCGAGCAGGAGGCCAATCTGATCTCTAAAATCAGGGACGGAGAGGTTGATATCGGTCTTCTGCTGGACCGCAGCACGGTGGATAGCGCACTTACGCGAACGATTATCCGTGATGAGCCGCTTGTCCTCGTGGCACCAGCCAGCCATCCGCTGGCCCGGCTGGAGCAGGTGACCCTCCAGGATCTGAACAACTGCGAGCTGATTGTCTCCGAGGAGAGCTGCATTTACCGCAGCCTGTTCGAGAACCTACTCCGGGACCACGGGATCGTGTTCCGGATTGGTTTTGAGCTGTCGAATCTGGAGGCGATTAAGCGTTGTGTACGCAATGGCCTGGGCATAGCGCTGCTGCCGCGGATTGTGGCGGAGGAGGAGATCGAGCGGGGGAACCTGTCCGAGCTGTCTTTTGCCCACCCGGAGATTCATTTCGATCTGCAACTGCTGCTGCATCCGAAGAAGTGGAAGTCCCTGCCGCTCCAGTCGCTGATTCAGATGCTGCTTGAGGATGCCAAGGCGAAGACTGTTGCGCTGTAATGGTAACGTACCGGGCAGCGGGGAGCCGTCTCGTAACAAATTCATATCAGCAGAAGAGCACTGCCGTATCGCCCTCATGAAGGGTGCGGCAGTGCTCTTTTTGAGTTATAAGCTAATATTGATGATTACTTTAATACCTTTCCAGAATCAGCTGGGTCTTGAGGCCATCAGCAGGAAGAAGCCAGCCCTCGGCGTTCAGCAGGCTCATCAGCCCGGCACGTAACCCGGTTACACTGGTGCTATCGGTGGTTTTGAACGAAATTTCCACGATATTCTGGATGCCGCTTCCCGCCTCATCACGCACTGGCCATACCTCAAGAGTGATCTCCTGATTGTTCCAGGTGCCTGTATACCGCTCGAAGGTCAACGGGCCATGCGCCCGGGAGGCTGCCAGCTTCTGCTTCCCCCAGTTCGATGCAGACCAGTTCTTCAATTTGCCCGGCAGCTTGTCCAGCAGCAGCTTCAAGGCTTCTTCCTCAGAAGGGAGTACGGCTCCGGTAGCTTTGGTGCTGACCTTCTTGGTATTGGAGAAGCTGAGGGTCTGCTTACCATACCCCCAATCCACCTCTGCTTCATAGTTGTCATCTGAAGCGTCGAAGCCCTCCTGATTCGCCAGGGTGAGCGCTGCCTGGATATTTCCGTTCACGACAGGATAACGTTTCTTGTAGGTCAATTCATAATCGGATTTGTTCTCTTTTTTGCGCAACCGCACATCCCACCCCTTGCTGTTCAGCTCAAGCGTGTCGGTATCGAAATACCCGACTCGAATTGCCTGTGGAGTAGAATTCAGGTCGAACGTATCCACGACCTCGCTGCGCGGTGATCCGCTGCTGTCCAGTACAAGATCAGGGTCTGCCAGAAACTTCACCTCATAGGCTGGAACGGCGTTAGCTGCGGCTGAGACGCGCTCCGGCAGCAGAATACCCTGTCCGGCCATTCCACCCCCTACTGTCACAATACTCAGCATGAAGGACAGGGTAAGCTTTTTCCATTTTCTCAAGCATCATCACTCCTATGATCAGGTTTGAGTACATGACCCACTTTACGGGTTGAGTATATGGGAGCAGTTAAAGTGAAAGGGGAATTGCGTTAATCCTGCATAGACTTACTCAATGACGGCTAACAGTTTTTGGTGGCCAGCAGGCTGCTCCGGAAGCTCTCCATCTGCACTGAAGGATGCCGGTCCTTGTTATGCACGGCATAGATATAACGCGGTGACATCTCCCCTTGAATAGGCAGCACTTGAATTAGACCTTGCTGCTGCTCCCACTGTACCGCCATCCGGGACATCACGGAGATGTGGCCGCCCAGCTGCACGAGCTGCTTGATGGCCTCCAGTGAATCGACCTCAATCGTATTGCGCAGCTGCAGCCCTTGCTGTCCGAACCAGCGCTCCGTCAGGCGGCGGGTACTGGATTCGCTTCCGTGCAGCGCAAAGGGAGTCTTACTCATCTCCTCCATAGTAAGCTGAGTCTTGCGGGCGAGAGGATGCTTAGGAGAACAGATCAGGACGAGGTCATCTGTAATCAGCGATTCAGCCTGCAGAGCAGGCTCCGTGAAAGGCTCGGAGGAGATCACACCTAAGTCGATTTCGTGGCGGATCAGCATCTCCCGGATGACCGGGGAGGGCTTCACAGACAGAGCCATGCGGATGCCGGGGAACTCCTGGGAGAACGCATGTAATATGGATGGCAGCAAATAGGTTGCAGGTACATAACTGGCCCCAATCAGCAGCGTTCCCCGGTAGAGGGTGTCGAATTCTCCGGCTACCCGGCGGGCCTCACGGGCAAGCGCATTAATCTTCACGGAATAATGAAGGAGGGCTTGTCCTGCCTCGGTGAGAAAGGTTTTGCCGCTGCGGGCCTCGAACAGCCGGACCCCGAGCTCTTCTTCAAGCGACTTCATATGAAAGGTTACGGTCGGCTGCTTGATCCCGAGTACCTCGGCTACGCTGGTCATATGGTGCAGCTGGTCGATCAGTTCAATAATTTGCAGTTTCATCAGATTCATGGAGTTACCTCTTCCAATCGTTAGTGGGATATCCCCCACCGTAGATTTTATCTATGAACGTTAACAGAATTCATATATAAAGTTAATTACGTGTTTACATGAAAAATAAACAACCTGCGAATACAGACGTTAGACTGAGGACAGCTCAAGAAGACAGGCAGGGATCGAAATGAATATTCAGATAAAGGGGATTCATAAAAGCTTTGGCGGACAACCGGCGCTGCTGCCTGCCGGGCTTGAATTGAAGCACGGTAAGTTCACTACCTTACTGGGGCCTTCCGGCTGCGGCAAAACCACGCTGCTGCGGATGTTAGCGGGCCTTGAGCGCCCGGATGGCGGGGAATTATACGCTGACGGGAAATGTTATTTCTCCGCTGCGCAGCGGATCGATGTTCCGGTGCACAAGCGGAATTTCGGGATGGTGTTTCAGGATTTTGCACTCTGGCCGCATATGACGGTGTATGAGAATGTGGCTTTCGGGCTGAAGGCCTCAGGGCAGCGTGCGCAGCTGCGGAGCAAGGTACTGGAGACACTGGAGATGGTCCGGCTGCAGGGGATGGAGAACCGGTATCCGCATCAGCTGTCGGGCGGTCAGCAGCAGAGGGTTGCTTTTGCCAGAGCGGTAGTTGTCCGTCCGGGTGTGGTGCTCTTCGATGAGCCGTTAAGCGCGCTTGATGCCGTACTCCGGGAAGAGATGAGAGTGGAGATGATGTCGCTGGTGCGGGACATGGGTCTCACTGCACTCTACGTGACCCACGATCAGATCGAAGCGATGTCGATGTCCGACGAGATTGTCGTTATGAAAAGCGGGCGGATATTGCAGACTGGAACTCCTGAAGCGGTATACGAGACACCGTCAGAACCGTTCGTGGCCTCATTCATCGGCAAGTCGAACTGGCTTACGCCGGAGCAGGAGATGGTGCGGCCTGAGCATATCGGCTGGAGCCGGACGGCGGGCGATGATCTGTGTTATTCCGCTGTTGTACGAAGTGTCAGTTATGCCGGAGAACGTTATGAGATCCGTGCGGAGGTGGAGGGGGCCGGAATATGGACAGCCTATCTGAACAACCGGATTCCTGTAGGAGAAAGGGTTCAGCTCTATGTCTCACCGCGGCGGATATGCCGGATGAATTCGAATTCAAATGAAGAAGAACCTAAAAGGAGCGAATCATAACCATGAAATGGAACAAACCGCGTAAACAAGGGGCAGTGCTGCTGTTATCTGCTGTGATGAGTATGAGTCTGGCGGGTTGTGGTACGGGCAACAGCACCAGTGCCGGCGGGGCCAGCACGAGTACACCTGAGGCAACTGGGGCAGCCTCGTCAACTCCTGAAGCTACAGAAGCTGCGTTAAGCGGCAAGCTGGTGCTGTATTCCGCCGGACCGCAGGGCCTGGCAGACGATATTGTGAATGGCTTCAAGGCCAAGACAGGTGTCACGGTGGAGATGTTCCAGGGAACGACCGGCAAAATCCTGGCCCGGATGGAAGCGGAGAAAGCAAATCCGGTGGCCGATGTGGTGATTCTGGCTTCCCTGCCTTCCGCACAGGCTCTTAAGGCGGAGGGGCTGACGCTGCCCTATCCGGAAGCGGCCAATAAGGACAAGCTGATTCAGGACTGGTCGGATGCAGAAGGCAATTATTTCAGCTCAAGCGCATCAGCACTGGGAATTGTCTATAATACGAAGCTGGTAGCGAATCCGCCCAAGACCTGGGCAGAGCTGGCAGATGCGGAGTGGAAGGATGCCGTTAACATTCCTGATCCGACACTGTCAGGCTCGGCGCTGGATTTCATCACAGGTTATCTGAGTGTGAACGGCGAACAGGGCTGGGAACTGTTCAAGAATTACAAGGCGAACGGTGTTGCCATGGCTGGAGCGAACCAGGAGGCGCTTGATCCGGTGATTACAGGAGCTAAGAGTATTGTGGCAGCAGGAGTAGATTATATGGCCTACAAGGCCAAAGCCAAAGGAGAGCCGCTGGATATTATCTATCCTGAGGAGGGTACGGTGGTAAGTCCGAGACCGGCAGCCATTCTGAAAACGAGTCCGAATGTGGCCAATGCTAAAGCATTCATTGATTATCTGTTGTCTGATGAAGCTCAGCAGCTGGTAGCGGATGCGTATCTCATACCGGGCCGCGAGGATATTGAAGCTTCGAACCGGACCAATCTGAAAGACATCCCGCAGCTTAAGGCAGACTGGACCTGGATGAGTGAGCATGGAAATGAGACGGCTTCGAAATTCGCGGAAATTTACAAATAAAGGCTTAAGGTTGAGGTGAAAGCAATGAGTCCAGTCTCCATGGACAGTAACCGGATACTTCGGAGAGCGGGCTTGCTGCTCTCCTTCTTTTTGCTGGCGGTCAGCATCGGCATTCCGCTTCTGCTCATCTTCTGGCAAAGCGTTACCCCGGATCAGCGGCTGGACTGGATGGCCCCCCTCCGTACGATCACCGGACAGAGTCTGTCCGGGGTGCTGCTGAACTCGGTATGGCTTGGTATATGCGTAGTGGCAGGAACTACGCTGCTTGCGATGCCGCTGGCCTGGATGATGGCCAAGACCCGCATGGGGCTGCACCGCTGGATTGATGTTATTCTGCTGATTCCGTTCATGACCCCGCCGTATATCGGCTCCATGGGCTGGATTCTGTTCATGCAAAAAGGCGGATATCTTCAGCAGTGGCTTCCGGGTGCGGGTGCGTTAAGTGATTCTTTCTTCAGCTTCTGGGGAATGGTCTTCATTATGAGCATGCATCTGTTCCCGTTCCTGTATCTGCTGCTTCGGGATGCGCTTATCCGCATAGGCGGCAATCTGGAAGAGGCGGGAGCGGTGCACGGGGCAAAGGCAGGCTACCGCTTCCGGCGGATCATCATGCCGCTGCTGCTGTCGGCCTATGGCATGGGGGTGATGCTCGTCTTCGTCAAGACGATTGCGGAGTTCGGAACACCGGCTACCTTCGGCCGCAAGATCGGCTATTATGTCATGACCTCGGAAATTCATAAATACATTTCCAGCTGGCCGATTGACTTCGGCAAGGCTACATCGCTCGCATCCGTGCTGTTGTCGGTCTGTCTGGTCATCTGGTACATGCAGTCGGCGGTCAGCCGCCGGTTCACTTACCGTCTGGTGGGGGGCAAGGGACAGCGCTCCAAGATGTATTCCCTGCGCGGCGGTGCAGGCTGGCTAGCGGGCCTGTATCTGGCTGTCCTGCTGCTATTATCCATAGGCATCCCCTACTTCTCGATTATCGCCGCCTCGCTGATGAAGCTGCGCGGTTCCGGGCTGTCGCTGGACAATCTGACGCTGGATCATTACAGGGAGCTGCTCTCCTGGGGATCGGCGAGCCTGAAGGCGATTGGGAACAGTCTGGGGCTGTCGCTTGCCGCAGCATCGGTGGCTGTCGTGCTTGGAGCCGGCCTTGCCCTGGCCATCGGCAGGTCTTCGGGGCGGCTGCAGCGGATCATTGATCTGCTGAGTCTTTTGCCTAATACGGTTCCGGGCATTGTAATGGTGGTGGGGCTGATTCTGCTCTGGAATGCGCCATGGATGCCCTTCACGCTCTACAACACCTACGGGATGGTAGTGCTTACGTATGTGGTGCTGTTTCTTCCTTATACCGTGCAGTATGTGAAGTCCAGCTTCTCGCAAATTAACGGGTTGCTGTTTCAAGCGGCCCAGGTGAGCGGAGCAGGCCCGTTCTATATCTTGCGGCGGATTCTGCTTCCGCTCATTATGCCCGGTATGCTGGCAGGCTGGATGATGACCTTCACCATATCTGTACGGGAGCTGGTTGGATCGCTGCTGATTCTGCCGCCTTCGATGCAGACCTCGGCTACGTATATTTTTGCCCAGTTCGAACAGGGGCAGGTATCGCTTGGCATGGCAATGGCGGTGGTATCGGTTGGCTTGACGGTGCTGCTGCTGCTCGGCATTGAACTGCTGAATTCCAGAACAAAGTGGACCGGATTATGACGAAGCTGACCATATGGGGCGGAGCCGGTGAACACGGGCGTTCCGCTTACCTCCTGAGTGGAAGGGGCTACCGTCTGCTGCTTGATTGCGGCGTCAAAAAAGGCGGAGCCGGACAATATCCCCTCATCGAACCCGG
The DNA here is from genome assembly GCF_037975415.1 of Paenibacillus sp. FSL M7-0896. Taxonomy (NCBI): domain Bacteria; kingdom Bacillati; phylum Bacillota; class Bacilli; order Caryophanales; family Paenibacillaceae; genus Paenibacillus; species Paenibacillus sp. FSL M7-0896. The sequence continues at coordinate 4,027,563 of NZ_CP150250.1, read as the reverse complement.
GCAGGCGGCCTTGCTGGACACGGTACTACTCTCCCATGCCCATGAGGATCATTCGGTAGCACTGCCGCTGCTATATGCGCAGGGTTACAAGGGTGAGGTATGGACAACGCGGGAAACGCGGGCGCAGCTGGATGCCTATTTCCGCTCCTGGCGTTCGAATATTAACCGTGAGGGCCATGAGCTGCCATACACTGAAGCAGATGAACAAGCGATCCGTTACCGGTATCTGGAGGAGGAGGGCAACTGCCTGTCCTGGTTCAGACTGATTCCCGGGGTTCAGGTCATGTGGGGACGAAGCGGGCATCTGGCGGGATCTGTATGGTTCCTGATCGCTGCGGAAGGGCACTCAATGTTCTATTCCGGCGACTATACGGCGGAATCCCTGTTACTTGCGGCTGATTCACCAGCTGAGGCGATACAAGCAGCCGGAGGCATCCCGGATGCGGACCAGAGGCTGAGGGTATGGTCGTGCGGCCAGCGTCTTGATCTGGCGGTTGCCGATGCAGCCTATGGAATGGACGAGGAGAGCCAGTCTGATAAGCTGAGGCAGCTGGAGCAGGCCATCCGCAGGACTGCGGCACGGGGGGGCAAGGTGCTGCTCCCGGTTCCGGCAGGCGGACGCGGCCAGGAGATGATGTTGTGGGCCGCCAAGCTGTTCGGTGATCTGCCGATGGTAGTGGAGGCGAAGCTGATAGAGGGGATGGGGCGGCTGGCAGCCTCGCCGTTCTGGCTTAGGAGTGCTGAGCGAACAGGAGGGTATTCCGCAGCGGATCACATAGCAGACTTTCTTGCCGCCCGCCGCTGGACGATGCCGCAGAGCGAGGTGGAACGGGAGGAGCTGCTGTCAGGCTCCGGCCCTTCCCTGTGGTTCGTGCCGGATGGCATGATGCAATCGTCCTTGTCCCGCTGGTACTATGCGAGGTGGGCGTCCCATTCAACCTATTCCGTGCTGATCACCGGTCATGTAGCGGCCGGTACCTTCGGATACAAGCTGCTGCATGAACCGGGACAGCATGGAGTATGCGAAGTGCTTAAGCTGCGTTACAAGGTGCATCAGGGCCGGGAAGATGTGCAGCGTATGCTGAAGTCTCTTCCGGTCCGGCACGCCGTACTGGTTCATGCCGCGAAGCCGGAGACCGACAAGCTCCGTGAAGCCTTGATTCAGGGCGGGCAGCTGACGGGCTGCACGCTGCATTCTATGGCGGCGGGGGAAACGCTGGATTTGGGTTAACTATGAAAAGATGAAAGAGGCTGTCTCGTAAGCGGAATTTTGCTTATAGAGATGGCCTCTTTTCTTATTTTTTAGGAAATTATGAATTTCTTCGGATGTCTAAAGGGGAGCGGATGGAATGTATATGAAAAACCGAATACAATTTGCTGGGGGGCGGCGCGTGGACTAAATGTATGCGGAAAACCGAACACATTGGGCAGGCGCGAGGCGTGAGGTCCAAATGTAGGCGGAAAACCGAACACATTGGGCAGTGCGGAGGCGCCCGGTCCAAATGTAGGCGAAAAACCGAACACAATGGGCAGTGCGGAGGTGCGGGGACCAAATGTATCCGGAAATCCGAACACAATCGGTGCTGCTGTGATGTGGATGGGCCTCATGCTCCGCAGTCCGTAACATTGTAGAGAAATCCTGCAAGAAGTGCAGTAATACTGCCCAATAGAAACGACTGATGCTGAAATCCTGCATAAAATGCAACAAAGCCAGCGCTAACTTGCTCCAAGCACCGGAATTCCTGCAATTGATGCAACAATGTACAATAGCCAGTAACATTTTTAGAGAAATCCTGCAAAATGTGCAAAAATGCTGCTACCCAAGCAAGCGGTCGGTGAGAGAAGACGCTCTAAATTGGTGAGAGATGGGCGGAGCACCGCCAGGCTCGTTAGGATCATTTTGTCCGCCCCCCACTTAAACAGCGGAGCGGGCAGAATGATTGTGGAAAAGCGGAGCGTTCGCCTTTGTGTCCGGATTTTCACCGCTAAAGGGGAATGAAAAAATCTGGACACAACAGCGATGGGAACAACGTTCTGTTTGCGGAGCGTCTACACAAGCGCCTATGTTGATCCTGCCTCGTTCATGGCATTTGGGACTTCCGCTTTTCAAAGCGCCTTCCTGCCTTTATTCAAATACAGGAAAACAAAGCTCACAAAGATGCCTGCTGACCATGTCTTCCGTGTATCTCTCCATAACCGGCCGCCCGGGATCAAGCTTATGGCCGCTGCGTGACAACGCCGGGAGAATCTCGGCCCATGCTTGTCCGACAGCTTCAGCCGTATGCTGGAGGGTTACCACTGCGTAGACTCCGCCGGGAAGCTCACCGTAAGGTACTGAGGCCTCTTCGGGAGGATTCTCAGGCAGGCTGATGCAGGCATCATATCGGCAAAGCTCCGGCCCTGTAGTTGCAGGGTTGTCCTGCGGAATGCCGAACAGCACCGCCGAGCCTTGAAGCAAGCCTTGTTCCCGCGCCCAACCTTTCAATTGATCCATCGCCTGAGCGTTGCCGGGGCCGTAGGGGCCTGTCTGCCGTACATAAGCTATACGTGTTGCCGGAATGCTTTCGAGCTGAATGTTCATCATTAATCATTATCCTTTCTGTGGTTAAGTGGTCAAATGAAGTACAACCCGAATGCTAACATGGACTAAAATAGAATGCATTTCTTTTTTTGTGGGCTTCCTAGGCGGCAAGATGTTGACATCAAAAACTAGAATATGGTATATAAAAGGGAGTGTTAGCACTCAAGTGAGTGGAGTGCTAAACGATGCTCCGCAATCCGAAGGTTACTTTTGAAAGGAGATTTATTTATTCATGGCTAAAAAAGAGTTTAAAGCTGAATCCAAAAGACTGCTGGAAATGATGATTAACTCCATTTATACGCAGCGCGAGATTTTTCTGCGGGAGCTGATCTCCAATGCAAGTGATGCCATCGATAAAATCTATTACAAGGCACTGGCCGATGATAGTCTGGTGTTCAATAAAGAGGACTACTACATTAAAGTAAGCGCCAACAAGGATAGCCGAACGTTAACCATTGCCGACACCGGCATCGGGATGACGCAGGAAGAGCTGGAGAACAATCTGGGGATTATCGCGAACAGCGGCTCGTTTGCTTTTAAGAAGGATAATGAAGCCAAGGACGGACACAACATCATCGGACAATTCGGGGTCGGCTTCTATTCCGCATTCATGGTGGCGGACGATGTGACCGTAATCAGTAAGGCGCTGGGCAGCGAGCAGGCGTTCAAATGGGAATCCCAGGGTGCGGACGGCTACACGATTGAGCCATGTGAGAAGGATACGGTCGGTACCGAAATTACGCTGAAGATCAAAGAGAACACCGAGGACGATAACTACGACGAATTCCTGGAAGAATACCGTCTGAAATCAATCATCAAGAAGTATTCGGACTTTATCCGCTTCCCGATCAAGATGGACATTACCAGCAAACAGCCTAAGGAAGATGCTGAGAATGAATTCATCGATGTCACCGAAGAGCAGACGGTCAATAGCATGGTGCCGATCTGGCGCAAGAACAAGAAAGAGCTGACCGAAGAAGATTACAACAACTTCTATGCAGAGAAGCGCTACGGGTTCGACAAGCCGCTGAAGCACATCCACATCAGTGCGGACGGCGCAGTGGTCTACAACGCGATTCTGTTCATTCCGGAGAATACTCCGTTTGACTACTATACCAAGGAATATGAAAAAGGCCTGGAGCTCTACTCCAACGGCGTGCTGATTATGAACAAATGCGCCGATCTGCTGCCGGATTACTTCAGCTTCGTCAAGGGGATGGTCGATTCCGAGGATCTGTCGCTCAATATCTCCCGTGAGATGCTGCAGCATGACCGCCAGCTGACGATGATTGCTAAGAACATTAAGAGCAAGATCAAGAGCCAGCTCCTGAGCCTGCTGAAGGATGAGCGTGAGCAGTATGAGACGTTCTATAAGTCTTTTGGCAGACAGCTGAAGTTCGGGGTCTATAACGACTACGGTATGGAAAAAGAAACACTGCAGGACCTCCTGATGTTCCACTCCTCCAAGGAGAAGAAGCTGGTGACGCTGGCTGAATATGTTGAGAGAATGCCGGAAGACCAGAAATATATCTACTACGCTTCGGGTGAATCGGTAGAGCGCATCGAGAAGCTGCCGCAGACCGAAATGGTGCTGGACAAGGGCTATGAGATTCTCTACTTCACTGATGATATCGATGAATTCGCAATCAAGATGATCATGGCTTATAAGGAGAAGGAGTTCAGAAATGTCTCCAGCGGCGACTTGGGGATTGAAGAGAGTGCCGAGGATAAGCCATCCGAAGAGGAAGAGAACGAGAACAAGGGATTGTTCGAAGCTATGCAGGGCATTCTGTCCGGCAAAGTGAAGGCAGTCAAAGCCTCCAAGCGGCTGAAATCCCATCCGGTCTGCCTGTCCACTGAAGGCGAGCTCACGATCGAGATGGAGAAAATCCTCAAGGCCATGCCTAACGGCGGCCAGGATGTGCAAGCGGACAAGGTGCTGGAAATCAACATTCACCATGATGTCTTCAAGTCCCTGAAAGCGGCTGCCGAAGGCGACAAGGAGAAGCTGGGTCTGTACACCAACCTCTTGTATAACCAGGCGCTCCTGATCGAAGGACTGCAGGTTAATGATCCGGTGCAGTTCACGAACGATATTTGTAAAATCATGGTCTAACACCGGCGCTGCCGCCGGGCTGTTGACCTTGACTGATTAAAAGACCCCGCGACTGGCTGCTTAGGCCGGCGCGGGGTCTTTTTGGAAAGAATTTATATGTTTTGTGGGGTTATTTAGTGCATATATGGAAAGCGTCCTGCGGCAGGATGACCGGCGCAGATAATGGACATCCTCCAGAAGGAAGGGGCCTGAGCGTGTTCACAGTGACTTGAAGGTCTCGATGAACTTGGTAGCCATAGACGACAAATACTTATCCTTCATCCATACGGCGGCCACGCGGGTGCGCAGGGTCTCGCAAAGGATCTCTTTGTAGATCAGGTTGCTGTGATTAGCCAGCTCGAACGCCGACTTGGGCACGATGCCGATCCCGAGTCCTGCATTGGCCCAGAGCAGCGTGGTCCGGGCATCATCATTCATACAGAAGATCTGTGGCCCAAAGCCGTGCTCCAGGCAGGTCTCGCGGATGAGCTGCTCGAAGCGGCGGTAGATAATCAGCGGTTTGTCCTGCAGCTCGCCAAGCTGAGCAGCACTCTGGCTAGGGGCCCAGTCATAATCAGCGGCCATCACCGCGATCATCGGCTCCGAATGGAAATACAGGCATTCCAGATTGCTGGTGTTGAACGGGGTGCGGATAATGCCCACCTCAACAATGCCCTTGTTCAACAAGTCGATAATCATGAACGTATTGCCTTCATGAATCTCAAAGGTTACGCCCGAATACCGCTTATGGAACGCTGTCAGCGGCTCGTGCAGCAGGGTAGCGCCTGATGAAGAGACCGTTCCAATGGTAAGGCTCCCCTTTAGTCCTTTGGCATAGTCGCTGATCTCCCGGGCGGTGGAGTCCGTTAACTCCAGGATCTGCTGGGCCCGGTTACGCAGAATGATTCCGGCATCCGTCAGCTGGATGCTGCGCGGTCCGCGCTCCACCAGCTTGACTCCGAGCTCCTCCTCCAGCAGCTTGAGCTGCTGGCTGAGCGGGGGCTGGGCCATTTGCAGCTTCCTGGCTGCGGATGTAATTTGTCCTTCCTCGGCAATGGCCAGGAAATATTTTAATTGGCGGATATCCATAGTACAGCCTCCGTTCCTACAGGTTATGACATACGTTATCCATATGGGATAGATACGAAACCAATATTATGAATATGTAAGCGGGTATGACATAATCATAACGGGTCTTTTATTTTTTTCAAGAAGGATTACATACTACGCTTAAGTTAGGTGAGGATGAATGTGCGCAAAATTGCAGTATTCTTAAAACCGTACAAGAAAGAAGTGACAATCGGGCCGATTTTCAAGCTGCTGGAGGCGGTTCTCGAGCTGCTGCTGCCGACGATTGTAGCCCTGATCATCAACAACGGAATTGGCAAGCAGGATAGCAGCTACGTTTACCGGATGGGGTCCCTGATGGTGCTGATGGCTATTCTGGGCTTCGGCTGCTCCATGGTATGTCAATATTATGCGGCGCGGGCCTCACAGGGGTTCGGCACCACGTTGCGCAACAAAATGTTCAAGCACATCTCTTCGCTGTCGTATGCCGAGCTGGATGTCATCGGCACGCCTTCGCTGATCAACCGGATCACTAACGACGTTAACCAGCTGCAGGTGGCAGTAGCTATGCTCATCCGGCTGGTCATCCGTGCGCCATTCATCTGTATCGGGGCTATTATTATGGCGATGATTCTGGATTTCCGTCTGTCGCTGATCCTGATTGCCGCTACTCCCGTATTCGCAGTAATTCTATACTTCATCATTACGCGCAGTTCACCGATGTACCGTAAATATCAGGCTAAGCTGGACCGTCTTGCGCTGGTGCTCAGCGAGAATCTCTCTGGCATCCGGGTGATCCGGGCCTTCGCCGAGAGCCGCCGCGAGAAGCAGCGCTTCAATGAAGCCTCTGAGGATCTGACGCAGACGGCCATCCGTGTCGGACGGATCTCCGCTTGGCTGGGACCGATGACGACACTGGTAGTGAACGCAGCAATTATTGCTATTCTATGGGTAGGCGGCATTCACATTGAAGCCGGGAGTCTGTCGCAGGGTGAGATTATTGCATTCATTAACTATGTAACCCAGATCCTGCTGGCTCTGATCGTAGTCTCCAATCTGGTCATTTTGTTCACCAAAGCTTCGTCGTCTGCCAGCCGCATCAATGAGGTGTTGGCGATGACAGCTTCGGTTGTTGAAGTGCCTGCTCATGCCCCTGCTGCGAAGCGGGACGGTGCAGCACCGGTGATTTCCTTCCGCAATGTCTCTTTCGGCTATAACACGACCGGTGAACTGGCCCTGGAGAATATCTCTGTAGATATCCTCAAGGGGCAGACGGTTGGATTAATCGGCAGTACCGGTTCAGGCAAGAGCACCTTCGTGAATCTGATTCCGCGCTTTTATGACGCTGTGGAAGGAGAAGTTAGAGTCGAGGGTGTAAAGGTACGGGATTACCGGCTGGAGCAGCTGCGCAGCAGAATCGGCATTGTGCCGCAGAAGGCGGTGCTGTTCACCGGCACGATTGCCGAGAATATCCGCTGGGGGAAGGCGTCTGCTACCCGGGACGAGATCATGGCCGCAGCGGCGGTTGCCCAGGCTGAGGAGTTCATCACCCGGCTGCCGGAAGGACTGGATACGCTGGTGGTACGCGGCGGGCATAACCTGTCCGGTGGCCAAAAGCAGCGCCTGACCATTGCCCGCGCTGTCGTCGGACGTCCGCCGATTCTCATCCTGGATGATTCCTCCAGTGCGCTGGACTTCGCTACGGATGCGTCACTGCGCCGCGCACTAAGCAAGAACAGTACAGATATGACCGTACTGCTTGTATCCCAGCGGGTGAGCACAGTAAGGCAGGCCGATCAGATTATCGTCTTCGATGAAGGCCGGATTGCCGGAATCGGTACGCATGAGGAACTGCTGGAGAGCTGCGCAGTCTATCAGGAAATCTGCATGTCACAGCTCTCAAGCGAGGAGGCTTTACAATGACCAGTACAATGACCTGGAAACGTCTGTTTCAATATACCCGTGAGTACCGGAAAATAACGTATGGAGCTATCTTCTGCGCCATCCTGAGCGTGGTTGCCAGCCTGATCGGGCCGCTCCTGATTGGCCGCGCCATCGACCATATGATCGGACCGGATCGGGTGGAGTTCCCGGAAATTCTGCGCCTGCTGCTGATTCTGGGCAGTGTATATCTGGTCGGCAGCTTCTTCGGCTGGCTACTCACTTATTATACGAATAAGCTGGCGTTCCGCACGGTCTATGACCTGCGCCGCGAGCTGTTTGACAAGCTGGACGCCCTGCCGCTGAAGTTCCATGATAACCATCCCCAGGGCGACAGCATCAGCCGGTTCGTGAACGACATGGATGCCGTCTCTGACGGGCTGCTGCAGGGCTTCTCCACGCTCCTGACCGGACTTGTCACCATCGCCGGAGCCATCGGGCTGATGCTCTATATCAGCCCTGTAATGACGCTGGTGGTGCTGCTGTCTGCCCCGGCAACCTTCTTCGTTGCCCGCTTCATTACGATGCGCTCCCAGCAGCTGTTCCGTGAGCAGGCCAAGATTCTCGGGGGGCTGAACGGCTATGTCGAGGAAATCGTCGGCGGGCAGAAGGTGGTGCAGGCTTATCATTACGAGGACCGCTCCTTTGCAGGCTTTGCCGAGCGGAATAATGAGCTGTACAAGACAGGGACAAAATCGCAGTTCTATGGCTCGCTCTCGAACCCGACTACGCGGCTGGTTAATAATATCACCTTCTCGCTGATTGCGATGATCGGAAGTGTGCTTGTTATCGGAGACCTGTTCTCCGTAGGGGATCTGTCCAGCTTCCTGATCTACTCCAGTCTGTTCGCCAAGCCGTTCAATGAGATAACTGGTGTGATCACACAACTGCAGTCCGCCACAGCTTCGGCGCAGCGGATCTTCTCAATACTCGATCTCCCGCAGGAGGCCCCGGACCAGCCGGATGCCTACGTGATGGAGAACAGCCGGGGAACGATCACCTTCGACAAGGTAAGCTTCGCCTATACACCGGAGCGCCCGCTGATCAAGGATTTCAGCCTGGAGGTGAAGCCGGGCACGCGCGTGGCGATCGTCGGCCAGACCGGGGCAGGCAAGACCACGCTGGTCAACCTGCTGATGCGCTTCTATGAGGTAGACAGCGGAACGATTCGGATTGACGGCGTAGATATTACCTCCATCACCCGCGACAGTCTGCGGCGCAATTTCGGCATGGTGCTGCAGGAGACCTGGCTGTACGGGGCTTCCATCCGCGACAATATTGCTTACGGCAAGCCGGGGGCCTCCGAAGCGGAGGTGATTGCAGCCGCCAAGGCCGCGAATGCGCACAGCTTCATCAAGCGCCTGCCTGAAGGCTATGACACCAGGATCAGCACCTCGGGCGATAATCTCTCCCAGGGTCAGAAGCAACTCCTCACCATTGCCCGCGTCATGCTGGTTGATCCGCCGATGCTCATTCTGGATGAGGCGACCAGCAGCATTGATACGCTGACAGAGGCGCGGATACAGAAGGCCTTCCTGGCGATGATCACCGGGCGGACCAGCTTCGTCATTGCCCACCGGCTGTCCACGATCCGCGAGGCGGACCTCATCCTGTTCATGAAGGATGGAGATATCGTGGAGAGCGGAACGCATGATGGGCTGCTGGAGAGCGGAGGCTACTACGCCCGCTTGTACAACAGCCAGTTTACGGCGGTGTAGGAATACGGTTAATTTTAATAGCTGCGGCAGCACTTCTCTGGAAGTGCGCCGCAGCTATTTTTTAGCCCGGCGCAGATCAGGATTGATCCTTGCCCGGATGTAGGCGGCTGCGCATCACCCCGGGAGTCACTCCATGGGCCTTGCGGAAGACCCGGATGAAGTAATTGGTCTCCATACCAAGGTTGAGGGCGATGTCCTGCACGGGGCGCTCCGGGTCCTCGGTCAGCATCTGCATGGCGCGCTGCAGCCGCAGGTTCTGCAGATACTTGTGGGGAGTGACCCCGTATTCCTGCAGGAACAGACGCTGGAAATGCTGGACGGAATAACCGACAGCCGCCGCCAGATTGGTGATCAGCAGCGGCTCGGTGAAATGCTCGTTGATCAGGCTGACGGCTTTGTTCAGCGCCTCGTTGCGGACGTTTTCGTTCTCCAGCCGGGTCGCTGCACCTGTGGAGACTTCACTTCTGCGCAGCATCAGCAGCAGCCGGTACAGCGTCACCGACAAGTCCTGCATCGACTGCTCCTCCTGACGCGCCGAGCTGTTCCCATTCACCGTGTGCCAGATCCCGCCCAGCATCTCCCAGCACGCCTCGAACCGTTCGAGGCGGAACGGGGCTGGCGGCAGCAGGCTGAGACCCTCCAGAACGGAGGCAGACTGGCTGCCGTGGAACCCGATGAAGCCGACATGCCACGGCTCGTGGGATAACGGATAATATTCATGCCCGCGGTCAGGCGGAAATGCATAGGCCATCCCAGGCTGCAGCACTGTTTCGGTGCCGTCCTCCAGGTCACGGAACCGCCCGCTGCCGCTGCGGATCAGGAAAATCTGATGCACCGGGAATCCGGCAGGACGCACATGGTGATACTGGATATGACGGCCGACAGAGTACGGATATAGAGGGAAAGCATTCAGGTCACGCGGCATTTCAATCAGAGAGAAGGGGAGCATACGAACACCTCATATTCATTTTGTGCTATGCAAACGCTATTATTATCCTACCATTGATCATAGATTATCCTTTATTATAAATAGTATAAATCGTTATAAGCAAGAGGGACAGAGCCACAAAAGAAATTGTATCAGTGAAAAGTCCCATCCTGACATCTACCATCACACATAAACGAGAGGATGAAATCATATGAGCAGCAAAGTTCCTGCAATCAGCAGCAAGGCTCCTGTAATGCTTCATGGCGCCGACTATAGTCCCGAGCAATGGCTGAAATATCCGGGGGTGCTGGAAGAAGATATCCGTATGATGAAGCTGGCAGGCTGTAATGTCATGTCTGTCGGGATTTTCTCCTGGGTCTCCCTGGAGCGCGAAGAAGGGGTATTTAACTTTGAGTGGATGGACCAGCTGCTGGACCGTTTTGCGGCGAATGGTATTTATGCGTTCCTGGCTACTCCGAGCGGTGCGCGTCCGGCATGGATGTCCGAGAAGTATCCTGAGGTGCTGCGGGTGGAACGGAACCGGGTGCGCAACCTGCACGGCGTCCGTCATAATCACTGCTTCACTTCTCCGGTCTACCGTGAAAAAACAGCGCTGATCAACTCCAAGCTTGCTGAGCGTTATGCGCATCACCCGGCAGTGATCGGCTGGCATATCTCTAATGAATTCGGCGGCGAATGCCATTGTAATTACTGTCAGGATGCCTTCAGAGACTGGCTCAAGGCGAAGTACAATAATGATCTGGATGAGGTGAACCACGCTTGGTGGGCTACCTTCTGGAGCCATACGTATACTTCTTGGGAACAGATCGAGTCCCCTGCTCCGCATGGTGAAATGCAGGTTCATGGGCTTAACTTGGACTGGCGCCGGTTCGTAAGCGATCAGACGATCAACTTCTGCCAGCATGAGATTGACGCGGTGCGGGGCTGTAACCCTGACCTGCCGGTGACCACCAACATGCATATGATTGACGGCGTAGACTACCGTAACATGGCGAAGATTCTTGATGTGGTATCATGGGATGCTTACCCGGACTGGGGATATACCGAGGACGATGATGACGCCCGTCTGGCCGCTTGGACAGCGATGCACCATGACATGTACCGCAGCTTCAAAAAGAAGCCGTTCCTGCTCATGGAAAGCACACCTTCCCTCACGAACTGGCAGATTGTCAGCAAGCTGAAGCGTCCGGGGATGCACAAGCTGTCCTCACTCCAGGCAGTAGCGCATGGTTCAGATTCTGTACAGTACTTCCAGTGGCGTAAAAGCCGCGGCTCCAGCGAGAAATTCCACGGCGCGGTGATCGACCATAGCGGACACACGGAGACCCGTGTCTTCAGGGATGTAGCTGAGGTAGGCCGTACCCTGGCGGGACTGGAGGATGTTGTAGGTACAACAACTCCTGCTGAGACAGCCATTCTGTTCGACTGGGATAACCGCTGGGCGGTGAAGGATGCCCAAGGTATCCGCAATTCCGGCCTGAAATATGAAGAGACTGTGCTTCAGCATTACCGGGGTCTGTGGGAGCTGGGAATTCCGGTGGATGTGGTAGGCTCAGGCGATGATCTGTCCGGCTATAAGCTGGTGATTGCTCCGATGCTGTACCTGATCAGCGAAGAGAACGGGAAGCGGATTGAGAAATACGTTGAGCAAGGCGGAACCTTCCTGGCCACCTATTGGTCGGGAGTGGTCGGCGAGACCGATCTGTGTCACCTGGGCGGTTTCCCTGGACCGCTGCGCAGAACGCTGGGCATTTGGGCCGAAGAGACAGAAGGACTGCATAGCCGCGATCTGAACGGTTTAGTAATGGACCCAGGCAACAGCTTGAAGCTGAGCGGGGAATACGATGCGCATGAGATCGCCGAGCTGATTCATCTGGAAGGCGCGGAGGCGCTGGGCCATTACCGCAGCGACTTCTACGCCGGACGTCCTGCACTCACTGTGAATAAGCTGGGAGCGGGTAAGGCTTATCATCTGGCAACACGTGTGAAGGACGCGCAGTTCTATGTGGATCTGTACGCCGCAATTACCGGAAAAGAGCGGATCAGCCGCACGCTGAACAGTGAGCTTCCGACCGGAGTAACCGCCCAGCTGCGTTCCGATGGTGAGTATGAGTATGTATTCGTACAGAATTTCAGCGGTTCCGAGCAAGTAGTGACGCTGGACGGACAAGCCTATACTGATGTAGAATCCGGCGCAGCGGTTCCGGCCGAGCTGAAGCTGGCAGTGAATGGACTGGCAATTCTGAAGCGTGCAGCGGCCAAAGCATAAGTGAAGCAGCTAAATCGCGTAATATAGTTACAAGTATCAGCACAGATAGAGTGAGTTACAAAAGAAGGCAGAACCCTATCGACGGGTTCTGCCTTTTGAGTATGCTTTAGGTTGTGGCTGGACCGTACAACCGCTCAATCCCCTCAATCACCTGCCTGAAGTATTCACGCTCATGCGGGACAAAGTGCGTGAAGTTCACCAGCTCGTCGATGTCCGTTCGTTCACCGTTCCCGGTGACCTGGAAGCCCTGCACATGAAGCTTGCTGTTTGCTCCCGAGATGAAGCTGCGGAAGTCAGCGAAGCGGGCCTCTACGATTCCAGCCACTTCTTCCAGCTGCGGGGTGAATTCACTTAGTGCATAGCGGTTCTCGTAGACAAATACATGCGCCCGTTCACGGTCCATGAATCCGGCGGAATCCATCTGGTAGGGGATGACCCCCAGCGGCTGCAACTCGTCAAAAGCAATTGAAAGTCCCAGTTCCTCCTGTACCTCGCGGATACCGTCCATAACGGTCTCGTCAGCCAGCAGATGTCCGGCGGCAGTGATATCGAGCAACCCGGCATAATCTCTCTTCTGCTGACTGCGCAGCTGGAGGCAGATCCTCAGCCCGCTGTCATCCTTGCGGATGAACCAGCAGTGGAAGGTCTCGTGCCAGAGACCTTGGCGGTGAACCTCGTCGCGGGGAGCCATCCCCGTCCGGTTCCCTTGTTCATCAAACGTAGTAAGTATTTCCTGGACCATAATAGTTGCTCCTTCACAAAATGCTAATTGATCCCGTGCACGATACCGCGCAGGGGTTGACGATAAGTTATAAACAGCTTACCATAAATAAGGAAATACAATAATATCCAGTAAATTAGAGGATAGAGCCCTAGAGCATATGATGGATGAACGGGGGCGCCATGAAGGCTGTGGCTTCGGCTTCGCTCTGGCCGGATTCCTGTTCTATATGTATAACAATTGAGGAGGAACATTATTGACGCTGGTAACGATGGACCGTATTACTTTCGAATCCCTAAGCGCCGAGCGGCTCGGCTGGGCCTGTATGGAGCCGACCTTCCAGCAGATCCGCGCGAAATCTCCGGAGGTGAAGAATGAGGCGATCTCGCATCTTGGAAGAGGACAGAAGGCACTCTGTATGTTCCGGATTCTGTATGGCCATAGTTCTAACTCTGCCGAAGAATACTATGGGTGGATTTGCTATCTGCTGGATCAGCCCGGGCATTGGGAGGGGGTGCTAGAGGGACTGCAGTTTTTTGGAGACTCTGCACTTATTCAGCTTCTGGAAGAATCTAAGGGGATATTCGCAGCGAGGAACCGGCGGGTAGGACGAGGCTGGGGCGAGGCGGCGATCCCAGACCTGAACACAGATAGTGAGCTTCAAACTGCGGTAAGCGGACTCTACACCCGGTATCAGCAGATCACAGCAGGCAGCCTGCGGATCATCGCGGAGTACATCCGTGCGAATCCGGAACAATTCGTGGTCTTCAGCGACCCGACAGCCTGATCCTTATAAGCGGCAAAAGACCCCCCGAGCTTCAATCGAAGCCCCGGGGGTCTTTCTCTATTAAATCTTGTAATGGCCGTATACTAGCCTATACTTATCTAGCCAACCAGCCGCCATCCACATTCAGAATGTGGCCGTTCAGGTAGTCGGATGCTGCGGAGGCCAGGAATACGGCAGGGCCCTTCACATCTTCAGCAGTTCCCCAGCGTCCGGCTGGAATACGCTCAAGGATGGAGTCGGAGCGGCCCTGGTCTGCACGGATTGGAGCGGTGTTCTCGGTAGCCATGTAGCCCGGAGCAATCGCGTTGATGTTAAGGCCCGAGCCTGCCCATTCATTGGCGAAGGCTTTGGTCAGACCGGCTACGGCATGCTTGCTTGCGGTGTAGCCCGGCACGTTGATGCCGCCCTGGTAGGAGAGCATGGAGGCGATGTTGATGATTTTACCGCTCCCCCGTTCCAAGAAGTGACGTCCGGCAATCTGCGACAGCAGGAAGACAGTGTTCTGGTTGAGGTTAATGACATCGAACCAGTCTTTCTCACTGTGGTCCTTGGCCGGAGTACGGCGGATCATGCCTGCACAGTTGACGAGGATATCCACTTTGCCGGTGAAGGCAACGGCTTCGTCGAACATGCCTTGAAGCTTGGAATGGTCGCTGAGGTCTGTGGCGATACTCAGTGCTTTGACGCCAAAAGCTTCACAGGCTGCTACGGTCTCGTCACTGGAATTAAGAGATACGGAGACTACGTCTGCACCGGCTTCTGCGAAGGCGATGGCAATGCCTTGTCCAAGACCTTGCGCTGCGCCTGTTACGATTGCTGTCTTACCTGCCAAGCTGAATAAAGATGACATATGATTATTCTCTCCTTTGAGCGATTTGATTGTGAAATTAGCCGCATTCAATGTTGACGCCGGCCTTGCGGAACAGCTCTGCGGTCTCCGGGGCAAGCCCGCTGTCTGTCAGCAGCACATCGACCTCCTGCAGGGAGGCGAAGGTGCGCAGCGCGGTCTGTCCGAACTTGTGATGATCGCAAGCGGCGAACACCTGACGGGCGGTGGAGACTAACGCCTGTTTGAAATCTATAAGATCGCCGGTATAGATGGACAGGCCGTGTTCAATATGAACGGCTGTGGCCGAGAGAAAGGCTTTTTGAATATTAAGCTTCTGTACATAGGACACGGCTTCGGGACCGGCCAGCATATTGCGGACACGGTAGCCGCCGGGTACGACCAGACGGATGTTATCTCTCTGGACCAGCTCACTGATGATGTAGACATCATTGGTAATGACCGTAAGAGGCATATTCGTAAGCCGCCGGGCAATCTCAAGCGTTGTGCTTCCGCCGTCCAGGGCAATGATGTCATCCGGAGCGATATGCGCCAGCGCACGCCGGGCAATCTCCGTCTTCTCCTCGGCGTATTTATCCAGCGGATTGCGCAGGGGCAGAATGCCGAACTGATCGCTCTGTGCCAGCACGGCACCGCCGTGGACGCGCATAATCAGTCCCTGCTCCTCCAGCTTGCTTAAGTCCTCGCGGATCGTTTTGCCCGTGACCTGGAGCTTGTCGCTCAATTCATTCACGGTTACATCCTTCTGGTTCAGCATAACTTCCATAATCATCTCGTGCCGCCGTATCGGGTTCATCCGCCTGCCTCATCTTTCCGTAGTTGATTTGCTACTATTGTAATTCTTTCATCCCTACGGGGTCCATATCATCATACCGCTTGTTGTCTCCGGCCATGCTCCAGATGAAGGTATAGTTATGCGTACCGACACCGCTGTGAATGGACCAGCTTGGCGAGATGACAGCCTGTTCATTGTGCATTACGATGTGGCGGGTCTCGGTCGGCTCGCCCATCAGGTGGAAGACGATGGAATCGTCCGGCAGATCGAAATAGAAGTAGGCCTCCATCCGGCGCGGATGCGTGTGGGATGGCATGGTGTTCCACATGCTGCCCGGCTTCAGCTGAGTCATCCCCATTACAAGCTGTGCGCTCTGCACGCCGTTCGTGTGGATGAAGCGGTGAATCGTCCGTTCGTTGGAATTCTCCAGACCGCCCATGGCTCCGGATTCGGATTCAGCCAGCGTAGTCTTCGTAGTCGGGTAAGACTGGTGTGCCGGAGCGGAATTCAGATAGAATTTTGCCGGCTTGGCGCTGTCCGCGCTTTTGAAAATAACATCCTTCGACCCTTGGCCTACATACAGGCATTCCTTGAAATCAACCTCATATTCAGTACCGTCCACAACAACCGAACCCGGGCCGCCGACATTGATGATTCCCAGCTCGCGGCGTTCCAGGAAGTAAGTTACGCCAAGCTCCTTGAGGTCCGTAGTCAGAGTTACCTCTCCGTTCACCGGATTCGCTCCTCCAACGATCATGCGGTCTTCATGGGTCAGGACAAGCTTCAGCTCGTCTGGTGCAAAGATAACCGGGATATGGAACTCCTTACGCAGGCGCTCAGTGTCAAACTGCTTCACTTCATTCGGATGTGATGCAAAACGTCTTTCCATCGAATATTCAGTCTCCTTAGAAAATATATTTTCGTTCGTATAGGTACAACTTAATCCATTTACGTTCATTTATCAAGCATAATCTTTTTTAGTATGTTTATTTTAGTTTATTTGTTCGGGAATAAGATTGCCATCTGAACTGAAAGCGTGCACAATAGAGCTGGAGTACAGGGGAATTATTCAGGATTGAAAATATGGAATTCATACCTACGGAGGGTGAACGAGATGGCAGATATGCCTCAGCAACAGACGACTTCTAAAATACGCCAGCGGCAGATTATATCCGCTATCGCGGTGGAGGCGGAGCGCCGCCCGCTGCTGTACAGCGGACTCTGGTTCCATGATGATGTGCGGAACAACTTCTATTATGCGTCTTATCTGTTTGCCGCTGCGGTGGATGACACCCTGGAGCTGCCGTTTGGCAAGGAGGATGCCAAGCGGAAAGCCGAGTCTGTACTATTAGAAACCGTTAGGCTCCAGAACCGGATGCCGGGGACCCCCCTGTATGGACATTGGCCGCTGGGGCTGCATCCCACTCCGGGAGAGGCTGCACCGCATGAGCTGCCGGTTGAGATTATGGGCAGCCTGATGGTCTGGTTCAACCGGCAATATTGCGACCGGTTCAGCGCGGGACTGCGGGTGGCGTTCCATACGGCTATCGGCCATATCTACCGCAGCGCCTTCTTCCGTAAGCAGGTAGCGACCTTCGGCCATCATGAAGCCAAATATACGGCCGCCAAGCTGATCTTCGGAAAGCTGTTCGAGGATGATCTGCTGAGGGAGGACGGGCGGCACAGTCTGGAGCTGACGCTGGCGCATATCCGGGCGAAGGGAATGCCGGAATATGGCAGCCTGCCGTGGTTCTGGCACTGGGTGCAGGCGTTCACCTGTGCCTGGGAGCTGGAAGAGGACAGCAGCCTGAAGTCTACACTTGGGGAAATGCTGGACTACCTCTGGAGCGAACGGAGCCTGTGGTACCTTAAAGGCGCCTGGGCAGGCGCCCATTCCCGGGGCTGGCCGCATGATGTTCCGGCAGACGGCAATCTGCTGCATGATTATGTCCAGTTCGGCGATTTCGCGCTGCCGGAGGAGATGCCGCGCACCGAATATGCAGGGTTCCTCTATTATGAAGCGCCGGAGGAGGTGCGTTCCGCTGCCCTGAACCGCCGGTTACCGGCAGAAGTCTGCAAGAAGACTGAGAAAGTAGTTGCCGGTTCCACGGAGCGCCAGCCGGCGCTGCATTCTTACGCCTATATCTGCAAGGATTACGCGGCAGGCGGGATGTGGGAGCGGGTGGAGGAATTCGACAATGAGCAGCTGCGCTGGGCCTTCTCGCTCCCGGTTCCGGCGGCGGGCGTGAACCGGCTTTATTTTTTCCATCCGGGTCAAGGCTATCAGCCAGGAGATCCCCGGCACCAGAGTCCTTATATGGAGGTGCTGTATCATCAGAACACGATCCTGTCGCTGTTCCCGGTGCCCGAAGGAGAGGATACGGCCATCGTCGGGGTGCTTCCGTTAGGCGAATGGATCAGGCAGCCCAAGGCGCTGCTTGGCTATGCGGGCAATGTGTATTTTGCCGTCTATGTATCACAGGAATATGAACTGCTGGAGCGGCCATCCTATCTGGAGGTAACGTCCAAGAACATGCCCGGAGCCGTCGTGGTTGAAGCGCTAAGCACAGATCAGGCGGCGGAGCTGGGGATACACTGTCTTGAGGAATTTGCCGCAGCCGCTATACAGCGGGCACCGGAATTTACGGAAGGAGAGATCCTCTCGGCAGCGTATACGGCTTGGAGCGGGAATGAGCGCCTACAGCTCAGGATAGACAATAAGCATACGGGAATACAGGCGTTGATTAACGGGAAACCGGTATCATTTGAACATTATAAGGTCTAAACGGGACACTTCGCTCCCTGGGGACATTAGGATTTTTTCGGATTGGAACTATCTTAAATTTTAAGCTACAATGACATAGAGCCCGGGGGTCAGCAATGGCTGCCGGGTTCTTTGCGCTACCCGCATTGGCCTTAAGCATGGCGCAGCAATGAAGGTAATATCTTTGGTGCTGCAAGGAAAGAATAAGTTGACTAATTTGCAGCAGAGGATCTACTACTGAAGACATGGGGGAGAGCAGGATGACAGAGACGGAATATCGGCTGGAGAAGGATTTTTTGGGCAGCAAGCAAGTGGAGCATCAGGCCTATTACGGGATACAGACCCTCCGGGCGGTGGAGAATTTCCCGATTACAGGCTACCGTGTGCATCATGAATTAATCAAGGCGATGGGGATTGTCAAAAAATCCGCTGCGCTCGCCAACATGGAAATCGGCCGCCTCTATAAGGGCCTGGGTGAGGTCATCGTCCAAGCGGCAGACGAGGTGATCGCGGGGAACTGGGATGAGCAGTTCATCGTTGATCCGATTCAGGGCGGCGCAGGTACCTCGCTGAATATGAATGCCAATGAAGTGATTGCGAACCGTGCGCTGGAGCTGCTGGGCAAGGCCAAGGGGGATTACCTGCAGCTCAGTCCGAACACTCATGTGAATATGGCGCAATCGACGAACGATGCTTTTCCGACGGCGATTCATATTGCCACGCTATCGCTGCTGGAGCAGCTGCTGATTACGATGCGGACGATGCACGGTGTGTTTTTGCAGAAGGCGGCTGAATTCGATTCTGTGATTAAAATGGGGCGGACCCACCTGCAGGATGCGGTGCCGATTCGTCTCGGACAGGAATTCGAGGCGTACAGCCGGGTGCTGGAGCGTGATATTCAGCGGATCGAGCATACGCGCGGTCATCTGTATGAGGTGAACATGGGCGCGACCGCCGTAGGTACCGGACTGAACGCCGATCCCCGGTACATCAAGCGGGTCGTCGAGCTGCTGGCCGAGATCAGCGGTCTGCCGCTGGTCAGCGCGGAGCATCTGGTGGATGCTACGCAGAATACGGATGCCTATACCGAAGTCTCGGCCTCGCTGAAGGTCTGCATGATGAATATGTCCAAAATCGCCAATGACCTGCGCCTGATGGCCTCGGGCCCGCGTTCCGGCTTCAATGAAATTACGCTGCCGGCCCGCCAGCCGGGATCGTCCATCATGCCCGGTAAGGTGAATCCTGTGATGGCCGAGGTGATTAACCAGGTGGCTTTTCAGGTGATTGGCAATGATCATACGATCTGCCTCGCTGCTCAGGCCGGTCAACTGGAGCTGAACGTTATGGAGCCGGTGATGGTGTTCAATCTGATTCAGTCGATCAGCATCATGAACAATTCCTTCCGGGTGTTCACCGACTATTGTCTGGCAGGGATTGAAGCCAACAAGGAGAAGCTTGCGCGTGAGGTGGAGAGAAGCGTCGGTATCATTACCGCCGTGAACCCGCATCTGGGGTATGAGGTCGTCTCGCGGATTGCCAGGGAAGCCATTCTGACCGGAGAATCGGTGCGGGCCTTGTGTCTGAAGTACAATGTGCTTAGCGAGGAAGAGCTGAACCTGATTCTGGACCCGTATGAAATGACCCATCCCGGCATCGCGGGGGCAGCGCTTTTGAATCATGAATAATAATCGTGATTTGTGTAAAATCAGGCTTGCTCTCATGGTATAATAGACACGAGCATTTACACCGGGCATTATCCTATATTCTGTAATGGCTTACTGGAGGCAAAGTGTGGCGAAGGCAAAAGTGGCAAAACGTCCCACCCGCGACGAATTCGTGCTTGAGGAGCTGGGCAACCAGCTGGTAGAGGCGAAGCAGGAGGATTCCGAGATTCTGCTGACGGTCTGGGGGAAGGAAGAAGAGGTGCGCGGGGTGATTGTAGAGATGGATTCGCGTACCGGCAGGGTGCATGTCAGAAATAACGAAGAGATTATCAAGGTGCCGTTCATGGACATTATGCAAATCAATTATCCCCGGGATTAGGGGGAGCGGCAGATGAACAAAACGAATGCCATGCGCATACTGGATGCAAGGAAGATAAGCTACACCATTCATAGCTACGACAATGAGGACGGGCTGATTCACGGAACAGCGGTTGCTGAGAAGATTGGCCTGCCTCCTGAGGTAGTATTCAAGACACTGGTCGCACACAGCGGACCGCAGCCGTATGTCTATGTGATCCCGGTTGCTGAGGAGCTGGATCTGAAGAGAGCCGCCAGAGCCGCGGGAGTGAAGAAGATTGAGCTGCTGCCGCTGAAGGACCTGCTGAAGCACACGGGATATGTTCGCGGGGGCTGTTCCCCTGTCGGGATGAAGAAGCTGTACCCTACGTTCATTCACAGCAGTGCGGCGGAGCTTGAGACAATCGCGGTCAGCGCAGGCCGGATCGGCGTTCAGATGGAGCTTGAGCCGAAGCTGCTGGGCGAAGCGGTGTCTGTGGTTGTTGCAGAGTTGATTAAAGAGTAAATGTAACGAATAAAGCCGGAACTCCTATGTGTGTAGGGTTCCGGCTTTTGCTTCAAGCAGTAGTCCATTCGCTGTAATGGTCAGCTATGAATTGCAGCTCGCGCTCGTAGTGGGCCAGGTGGCCTTCTTCCACCATTTGGACAAAAGCAGGATTGCCCGCCTCGGCCTCCTTCTTCAGCGTATCGCACATAGCCGTGAGCCGCCGGGTCAACCAGTCGTGCAGATCTTCCGGGACAGGGAGTCCATAGGCTTCAAAAAACAGCTGAATCCGCCGCTGCCGGTCTGCTGCATGGAGGTCTGCCTGGTAAGGTACCGTGGAGCCTGTCAGATAGTCAGGAGCAAAACCGGCGAGCGGAACTGAGGTGTAGAGGCTATAGGCAATGTCCCATAGGCGCGGGCCTGGACCAGCCATATCGAAATCAATCAGCGCCACAGGCGCACCATGCTGAAACACCACGTTGTACAGCGCCGCGTCATTATGGCAGATCACTTCATGTGCGGCAGGATCGGCATAGGGAAGCTGCCACTCCGTATGTATACTATTCGGTACAAAGCCCTCTGTTGCATCATGATAGCTGCGTAACAGGCGTGCCAGGCCCGTAAGGGTCTCTTCAGACCACATGTACGGCTCCAGCTCAGGATAAGCGTTGCCCGGAACCTCGCCGGGAAGAAAGGATAGAATCTCGCGCCCTGCTTCATCTACGCCTAGGAATCTGGGTGCTCCTGCGAAATTCTGCTGCACCAAATGCTGTAGAAGTGCATGAATACTTGTGCTCCAGCTCCCTGTGGGACGGCGGACGGTGTCTGCCTTGCGGATGATCTCATTTACATTTCCGCCGGTTAATTTCTCTTCCTCGTACGGGTTCATTGGTTAAAGGTACCTCGCTTTCTTTGATGAGCGTACAGCCGCGTGACGCCAACTGCAGGGGTCAAGGCAGCAGCTTCGCAGCGATTAACCCCAGATACTCCTTCAGCGCCAGCCCGGTTGTGGAGACGGCTCCGGCGGACGGAGTGAATTTGCTTACATAGAGTGACATAGGACGGCTGGCCTGGAAATCTACCGGAAAAGCCTGCGGCGTAAGTCCGGCATGTCCGAACTGGACCATGCTGCGCGGCATATGGAAGCCCGAGGTCACCAGAACGGGACGGCTGAAGCCATGCTCCTGCATGAGCTTTGCGGTGTTGACCGCATTCTGCTCTGTATTGAGCGAGCGGTTCTCCGGCAGGATGTCCTCTGCGGGGATGCCGAGGCCGATGAGCTGCCGCCGGGCGATATCCGCTTCATTGCCGCTGTCGGCGAATACCTGTCCCCCGGAGAAAATAATCGGCAGGCCGGTCTCGCGGTACAGCCGCGCAGCTGCCAGCAGCCGGTTCGCTGCCGGACCGGACATATTGCCCTGCCCGTCCAGATCCGGGGTGCCGGAGGTGGCCCCGCCGCCGAGGATTACGATCACATCCCCCTCTGCGGAAGCAGGCTGAGGGTACTTCCGCTCCAGGCTTCCGATCAGCGTGTCGCTGACAGCAGAGGTCATCGACAGATAGAGCAGGAGCGTGACCGCCAGCAGCACGATTGCGGGACGGCGGCTGCTTCTCCACAGCCAGACCACCATTGCCAGCAGCAGCAGGACGAATAACCCGGGCGGGAGGACAAAGCTGTATACGAATTTAATGAGGTAGATCAAGCGTTCACCAACTTTTTCGAGGATCATATCAGATATTGTACCACGAGTCCGGCGGGAGTTCCCAGCTTCACAATTGTCTTAAAAAACTGCGCTTTCCTCTTAAAAAGCTTCACCCGGCTGCCGGAGGTGTCATGATACAGTATAATTGGATGCATCTCTTCAATAATGAATACAGACTGAAACAGCCGCAATCCTGTAATAATATATCAATGACAACCATGCGGAGGTGCAGCAATGAACAGAACCATACGGGTGCTGCTTGCGGATGACGAGCCGGTTATTCTGCGCGGGCTGAAGAAGCTCATAGCCTGGGAGAGGCTCGGGCTTGATATAGTAGGGGAAGCATGTGACGGGATAGAGCTGAATGCGATGATCGACAGCTGTCATCCCGATCTCATTATCAGTGACATCAGCATGCCGGGTTATTCGGGTATAGATATTATCCGTGAAATTCATCATTCCGGGCGTCCGATCAAAGTGGTCTTTATCAGCGCCTATCAGGAATTTAGTTATGCCCAGCAAGCGGTACAATACGGGGCGCTGGATTATCTGGTCAAGCCGGTGAATACGGGACAGCTGGAGCAGGTAGTGATCCGCGCAGTAACGGTGATCCGCCAGGAGTCCGAAGAAGAGCGCAACAAGGAAATGCTCAAATCCTATGAGCGGAAGAACCTGTCTGTTACGGTTGAGGAGCAGTTGGAGCAGCTGACCGACGGCAATAAGGCTGCGGCAGCTACGCTTGCCCGGATGGGCAACACGGCGATTACCCGCTATGCCAGCGTATGTGTCATTGAGACGGATGAATACAGCGGCCAGCCTTCGCGCTGGGAGGAACGGGAACGCAAGCTGGTGGAATTCGCATTGCTGAACATCATCAAGGAGACAGTGGACAGCAGGGGCAACGGGTATGTGTTCCGCAAAGGAGAGCGTTTCGGGGTGCTGCTCCAGCATGAGCATCTGAATGAACCGCAGCAATTAATGGAGGATCTGCATCACAAAATCAACAGCTTTCTGAAGCTGCAGGTGTCGGTAGGCATCGGGCGCCCGGCCAGCGGCATTGAAGAGGCGGCGGATTCCTACCAGTCAGCGCTGAAAGCGCTAAGATTCAGATATTTCGCCGGATTGAACCGGGTAATTCCCTATCCCGAAGAGTCATTGGAGGCCGCTGTACCTGTATCTGCACTTGCTGCCATCCAGGGCAGCCTGCCGGAAGCGCTCAAATCACTCGACAAGGAGCGGCTAACGGCATTAACGGGCGAGCTGCTGGAGACCGTGCGGCTGCTCTCTGGAGATAGCCGGAACCAGGCGGTGTCCTATGTGTATAATGCCGTGATCCAGCTTGAACAGGATATGGCTGACTTCGGCGCGGATGCGGGGCTGTTGAATCAGGGAGAGAAGCCGCTGCTGGAAAAGCTGGCGGATGCCCCGACCTTCGGCGCACTGCAGCAGGAATTTGAAGCGGTCCTGTCCAAAATGTCCGAGCAGCTGATCTGCCGGATCTCCAGCAAGGAAATGCCGCAGCTTGCGCAGGTGAAAACCTATGTGGAGGAGCATTATGCCGAGAATATTACGCTGGAGTCCATAGCCGCCATGGTGTATATGAATCCCTATTATTTCAGCAGCTTCTTCAAGAAGCATACCGGCCAGAACTTCAAGAATTATGTTACCGAAGTGCGGATGGGTCATGCCCAGCGGCTGCTGCTGCAGAGTGATCTGATGGTCTACGAGATTGCCGACCGGGTCGGCTACAACAACGCGCGGCATTTCAGTGACATGTTCAAGAAGCAATTCGGCAAGCTGCCGCAGGAATACAAGCAATCGGTCAGGAGCTAAGCGGATTGGAGGGGGATCATAGAGTGACAAGACGATGGCCTGTGCCGGTCTGGGGACGGGGACCGAAGAGTATTTTTGTTAAATTTTCTGCATCCTTCCTGCTGGTCGGGCTGATTCCGCTCTTTGCGCTGAGCTTCTTCTCCGTCCAGACCTTCTCGGGTTATGTGGAGCGGTATACCACCAGCAATCTGCAGCAAATGGTGCTCTATATGAGCTATAATCTGAATTCAGCATTCAATCAGTATAATGAAGTATCCAAATTAATGTATACAGGGCGTTATGAAGGGTTCATCGAGAGCTATTCGCAGAATCAGACACAGAATGTGAATGAGCTGGAGAGAATCAACACCATTCCGATAGAATCCTTCCTGAAGACGATTCTGTTCAGTGATTCTTATATATCCAGTGTCCAGTTTATCCGCCAGTCTGACGGTAAGCTGTATGTTCAGGAGCGCGGCAACCGGTCGCTGAATATGGAGACGGTTCCAAGTGCGGAGTGGCTGTCCGCCATGGCAGGTGATCCTGCGAAGGTGGCTATTTTCCCGACCCATCAGGACAGTTATTTCTATGGCTCGGACCGCCGGGTGTTCACGATCGGGCGCAGCCTGATTGATACCTCCGGGCGTGTGACCAAAGAGCCCAAGGTAGTCGGAACGCTGTTCCTCGATATTGATACCTCGTTATTCCAGCAGTTCTTCCGTGAGCTGAGTCTCGGGGAGAAGGATGAGCTGTATCTGCTGGACGGGGAGGGGCGGACGTATTTCACCAACCAGCCTGCCGGTGCGGCGGGAGCCGGGGCTGCTGAGCTAACTAACAATGAGATGATTGTGCTCAGTGAGCCGATCCCTTTTTTGAATGGCCAGGTTATCGCCAAAATACACCGCGGCAACCTGTTCGAGCAGCTGCTGTCGGCCCGGGCAACGGTATATATCGCTATCGGCATGTGTGCCTTTGTGATGGTTGTAATGGGGGCCTGGTTCTCCAGACGTCTCGCCGCTCCCATCCGGGAGCTGATCCGGCAGATGGCGGTGGTGGAGTCGGGCAAGCTGGATATCCAGCTCTCGGTGAACAGCAATGATGAGATGGGCAGGCTGGCCCACGGGTTCAACCGGATGGTGGAACGGCTGCAGGTCTACATTGATGAGGCCTATGTGGCCCAGATCAAGCAGAAGCAGACCGAGCTGAATGCACTGAAGAGTCAGATCCGGCCCCATTACCTGTACAACACCCTTGAGGTGATCCGGATGAACGCGGTGGATAAGGAAGCGGGCGAGGTGGCGGATATGATTCTGGCGTTATCCAATGAGCTGAAGTATGTCATTGATTACGGGGAAGACCGTGTAAGCCTTGCCAGCGAGCTCGCCCATCTGCAGAATTACTTCTATATCATTTCTGTGCGGTATGAGAACCGCTTCGAGCTGCATCTGGATATTGCCCAAGATGTTAACCTGGACTGGCCCATCCTGAAGCTGTCCCTGCAGCCGATGGTGGAGAATGCAGTTCAGCATGGGCTGCGGGGGCAGGGAAGAGGAA
Organism: Paenibacillus sp. FSL M7-0896; assembly: GCF_037975415.1. NCBI lineage: Bacteria > Bacillati > Bacillota > Bacilli > Caryophanales > Paenibacillaceae > Paenibacillus > Paenibacillus sp. FSL M7-0896. The sequence goes on along the minus strand of NZ_CP150250.1, from coordinate 4,001,474 downwards.
CCGTTGGCGTTACGGTCGAACGGAGAGAGCAAGTGCTGGCGATAACGATATATGACGATGGCGTGGGGATGAGCAGGGAGACGCTGTCCCGCATGAATAAGATTCTGGAAGACCCGGAGGCCCCAAGCAAGAATGTTGGCATGAAAAATGTGCATGAGCGCATCCGCTCCAGCTTCGGCGAGGAGTATGGCCTGTCTGTGAACAGCAGAGAGCATGTCGGGACCTCTATTACGCTGACATTCCCGGTTATCACAGAATGAGGAGGTCACAGGGGTGCAAATGCCGAGGATATCAGGTGTGAAAATAACAATAGTGTCGCTTGCGGCCGCGCTGATCCTGTCCGGCTGTGGAGGCAAAACCGGATCAGGCGGAATCGGAGGGAGCCAGGCGGTTGATCAGGGGAGCCACCCGGATACACCATCCCAGAGCGGTAAAATAAGCTTTACTATAGGGTATGCCTCCGGTGATCCGGCGACGAAGCAGGCTATCGAGGATACCATTAAGGCCTTCATGCAGGCCAATCCGGACATAATCGTCCAGGATGTCAGTGAGACAAGCTCCTCTGCTTATTTGGATTGGCTAAAGGTTAAGGATGCCGTGGGCGAGTTCCCCGATCTGGTAGAGATGAGGGATACTGAGGCCTTCGCCGATGCGGAAAAGATCGTTCCGCTCCCCGATGAACTGGCGGAATTATTCGATCAGCCGCCGCGGATCGGCGGCAAGGTGTGGAATGCCCCGCTGTTTGTCTCTGCTCCGCAGGGTATTATTTATAGTAAGAAGGCTTATGCCAAGGCAGGCATTAAGACGCTTCCGGCAACCTACGAGGAGTTTCTGGAGATCCAGAACAGACTGCGGGCAAGCGGGATCACCCCGCTCGTTGTAGGCGGCAAGGATATTTTTCATATGGGCTTCTGGATTAATAAATTTCTGATAGATGAGGTATATGCCGCTGATCCCGGCTGGAACGCGAAGCGGACGGCCGGAGATGTTAGCTTCGCCGATGACAATGTAGTCCGGGCCATGACTGATTTCAAACAGCTGTTCAGGAATGATGTGGATACAGGCTGGCTGGGCACAGGGGATAACCAGACGGCGTTGATTCTGGTATCCGGCAAGGCGGCCCAGCTGTTCTCCGGCTCCTGGATGTTCTCACAGATCCAGGAAGCCGATCCGGGCTTCGAATTCGGCTTCTATGCTGTGCCGGACCGTCAAGGGAAGCTGAATGTGGTCGGTCTGCAGTCGCCCTCCGGCTGGTCGCTGTCTGCCCAGGCGGCCAAGGAGCCGCTCAAAAAGCAGGCGATCGAAGACTTCATCCGCTTCTTTTTCTCACCGGAGCCTTATGGCGCATTCCTGAGCCGGATTCATTCGGTTCCTTCGACCAGGCAGGAGTTCAGGCGGGAAGCCGGTGAACAGATGCAGGTGGTGCTTGATCTGATGGCTGATCCCGCCGTTACCAAATCCCTGATGATCAACAACTGGTGGGGAGATAACCTGATTCCTCCGCAGTTCCGTAACTGGTTCTACAAGCTGCTGCAGGAAATGGTTGTTAAGGACGGGGATGTACTGGAATATATGAAGCGGGCCGATACTGAATATGACAGGCAGGTAGCGGAATACTGGCAGTGACATTACACTATAGCCCGCACAAGAACGGAGGTCTCTGGGACCTTCGTTTTTTGCTGTGAATTAAGAATTTACATGTTGCACATCTTCTTAAATTTACCGCACCTCCCTCTTAAATTAGTTCATTCTAACCCCGAGGGCTGAATGCTATTCTTGGAGCATAAGGAAACGCTTACGGGCGATGATGCGCACATCGGGCCGCCAGCTTCCGGGCTGTATACCCAAGGGGAGGTTACTCAAGATATGAAGAACACCATTACGAAATTATCCGTCATGCTGCTCGCAGCAACCACTGTACTCACCGCATGCGGCGGAAATAACAATAACAAGGCCAGCGGCGGCAACGCAGCCGCGACTGAAGCTCCGGCAGGGAATAACTCAGCTACTGATGCTGCGGAGAAGGATGTCAGCTTCACCATCGGTTATGCGTCGGGTGACCCGGCGACCAAGAAAGCCATTGCCGATACCGTTAAGAAATTCATGGAAGCGAATCCTAACGTCACCATCAAAGACTTAAGTGAAACCTCATCGGCGGCTTATCTGGACTGGCTGAAGACGAAGGATGCGGTTGGAGAATTCCCGGATCTGGTGGAAATGCGTGATACCCAGGTATTCGCGGATGCGGGAAAAATTGTCGAGCTTCCGGCCGATCTGCTGGATCTGTTCGAATCGCCGCCGCAGGTGGACGGCAAAGTATGGAACGCTCCGATGCAGGTCAACGCGCCGCAGGGAATCATCTACAGCAAAAAAGCCTACGCGGACGCCGGGATCACCGAGCTTCCCAAAACCTATGACGAGTTCATTGCCATCCAGGAAAAATTGAAAGCAACAGGTATCTCCCCGCTGGTAGTAGGCGGCAAGGATATCTTCCATATGGGCTTCTGGGTCAATAAATTCCTGATTGACGATGTCTACAGCAAAGACCCGGACTGGAACGCCAAGCGTACGGCCAAGACCGTCAGCTTCGCAGATCCTGCTGTAGTCCAGGCCATGACTGATTTCAAAGAGCTGTTCAAGAACTATGTGGACAAAGGCTGGCTGAGCACCGCAGATAATCAGACCGCGTCGATTCTGGTATCCGGCAAAGCCGCACAGCTGTATTCCGGCACCTGGATGTTTACCCAGATTGCTGAAGCTGATCCAGGCTTCGAATTCGGCTTCTACGCGATCCCGGACCGCGAAGGTAAAGTGAATGTCATCGGTCTCCCGTCACCGGCCGGCTGGTCGTTATCCGCGGATGCCGCTAAGGATGCCGATAAGACGGCAGTGATCAAAGACTTTATCCGCTTCTTCTTTGCACCCGAGCAATACTCGGTCTACCTGGCTTCGATTAATGCCATCCCGTCGACCAAAGAGAAAGTTACCTATGAGACCAGCGAGCAAATGCAGGTTGCCCTGGATCTTATTGCGGACACGGGTGTCACCAAGTCTCTGGCCATCAACAACTGGTGGGGCGATAACCTGATTCCTCCTCAATTCCGCAACTGGTACTATAAGCTGCTCCAGGATATGGTGGTGAACGATGCCGACGTAACCGAATATATGAAAAAGGCCGACGCCGAATACGACAATCAGGTCAAAGCCAATTCGCTGTAAATAAAAAGCGCCGGAAGGAAACCTCTGCTCCGGCAGAGGTTCCTCTTATCTAGACAAGCGCGTCCCAGGGAGGGGAGAGGAACCATGGCTACATCCATTGTGAATACAGACAAGTCTTTTATAGCCGCAGAGAAGCCAGGCAAGAAAAAGAAAAAATGGCAGTCCTACGCGCTGTTGTTCATCCTGCCGTCATTCCTTTTATACACACTGTTTGTCATTGTCCCTACAGCAGGCAGCGTCTACCTAAGCTTCACATCATGGGACGGGATCAGCAGTGATATCCGGTATATCGGATTCGCCAATTTCGTCGAGATCTTCCAGAGTCCGCGGGTGCAGAACGCCCTGAAGAACACTCTGGTTATGACAATTACGCTGGTTCTGCTTGAGAACATTGCTGCAATCGCGATGGCCTTAATGGTCGACAAGGTACGCTGGTTCCGCAATTTATTCAGAAGTATCTTCTATTTCCCGACCCTGCTCAGCGGGATCGTCATGGGTTTTGTCTGGGCCATGATTCTGAATTACAATTTCGGCGTGTTTAACCAGATCCTGACCTCCGTCGGTTTGGGCGACTATATCGTGGACTGGCTGGGTAATCCGAAATACGCTATGCTGTCGATTATTCTGTCCACGGTCTGGAAGGGCGCGGGCTATTATATGATCATCTATCTGGCCGGACTGCAGGGTATTCCGCAGGAGCTTAATGAAGCGGCCAGCATTGACGGCGCAGGCGGCTGGCAGCAGTTCCGGCATATTACGTTCCCGCTGCTGGCGGGTTCGATGACCGTGTGTATGGTGCTCTCTATGATCAGTGCGCTGAAGATATTTGACCAGATTGCCGTAATGACTGACGGCGGCCCGGGTTTTGAGACGGAGACATTAACTTATATTATCTACAAAGTAGGCTTCGGGGAGCTGAGACAAGGGTTCGGCACGGCGCTGGCTATGGTTCTGTTCCTGATTATTCTGATCATTACGGTCATCCAGGTTAAATTCCTGCAGAAACGGGAGGTGCAGCTCTAAGATGACGATGCAGACCAAGCGGAGAATCACTGAAATTGTCCTGTTTGTCATTACGCTCCTGGTAGCGGTTATCTTTTTCTTCCCGATCTTCTTTAATCTGATGTCCGCATTCAAAAGCAACGCCGAGATTATGCGCGATGCGGTTGCTCTTCCGAAGACACTGTATTTAGACAGCTTCAAATATCTGCTCACAGAGACCGAATTTCCGCGTGCGATACTTAACAGCCTGATTCTGACCGTTGTGGCGATTGTTGCCCAGGTGCTGATTATTCCGATGGCAGGTTACGCGATTGAACGCCGAAATGCCCGCTGGACGCGGCTGGTCTTCATCTATTTCCTGGCGGGGATGATGATTCCGTTCCAGGCGTATATGATTCCGCTGTTCAAAGAGCTGAGAATACTCGGCCTGTACGGCAGTCTGGCGGGACCTATCATGATCTATGTCGCCGGTGCTGTAGGCTTCGGATGCCTGCTCTATACCAGCTTCGTCAAAGGTATTCCACGGGAGATTGAAGAGGCCGCAGAGATTGACGGGTGCTCCCGCTACGGGATTTTCTGGAGGATCGTCTTCCCGCTGCTCGGGCCGGTTACGGCAAGTATGGTGGTGCTGAACGGTCTGGGGATCTGGAATGACTTCCTGATGCCGATGCTGGTTCTGCCTTCAGGCCAGGCTAAGACAATGGTTGTAGAAATCTACCGGTATATCGGGGAATTCTCCTCGCGCTGGGATATGATTTTTGCCGGAACCGCCATGTCGGTCGTGCCTGTGCTGATCGTATTTATCTTCCTGCAGAAGTATTTCGTTAAGGGGATTGCCTCAGGGGCCACCAAGGGGTAAGAGGTCTGTGTCTTCTGGGGGAGAATAAAAAACTCCGCAGGCCATTATATAATGGTTTGCGGAGTTTTTGTTATAATTCCCTGCGCAGTAGCGGATAACGCTTTGCCGTCTGTCTTCCCCGGTTCCTCCGTTAGCTGGCGGTAGCCCATGGGCGGCAGGCCGGTCCAGCGCTTGAACTGCTTGCTGAAATGGGAGACATCACGGTAGCCGAGCCTGTAGGCGATACTCTCCACCGACAGGCTGTTATCCAGCAGGAGCAGCTTGGCATGGCGGATAATCAGGTCAGAGAGATACTGCCTCGGCGGCAGTCCGTAGATTTGCCGGAAGGCGCGGTTACAGTGACTCGGGCTATAGCCGAGCTTTGCGGCGATGTCTTCGATGCTTCCGCCCCGGCTGCCGGTTGCCGCAGCGGTGAATACGGATTCCTGGAGCAGTCCTTCAATGGCATTCGCCAGGGCAACGGTTTTCTCCGTAACGCCCGGCAGGGTGCTCCGGGCAGGGGAGGGCAATGCAGCCAGCACCCAGCTGCTGAGTGCGGTGAACAGCTGCAGCGAAGCATTGAGCGTCACCAGCCTGCCCCGCTGGGTATCGCTGGCATCAGGGAGGATCGTCGAGCTGATAATGGCATCGAGCGAAGAACGGATCGCCTGCAGCTCCGGAGTGTCGCCGCTGAGGCTGACGGTGTCCATTGTCATCAGGGAGCGGCGCAGGACCAGATCATCAATGTCGAAATGCAGGCAATAATAGGTCATTTCATCCTCTGAAACCGTACCCAGGCTGGAATGCAGGACACTTGGGCGGATGAACAGAATGTCGCCGCTGTGCTGGATGTAAGACTGCCCGCCTACGGTCATTTGCTGCGAACCCTGCAGGACGATATTGATCTCGAACATCGGATGGGTGTGCGCCGGATATTGCCACTCCTTGTTCACCTTGCGCCAGTGGGCAGCGAATATATGGAAGGCAGCCTGTATATCCGGGGACATACGGCCGTCCATGGAATGCTGTGTTCCGGGATCTAATGCGTTCATACTCAGGCCTCTTTTTCACTAAAAGTTGGCTCTATTATAACATAGGCCGCCGCGTCCGATTGATTTGTCCAAATAATTGGCGGCTTTACGCCTGTTGCATAAGCCGGGCCGGAGCTAACATAGAGCTATGATCCCGGAACTGCCGGGACACAGCCTGGAGGGAGTGCATTTACGTTATGCCAACAAATCAGTTTTTTAATGCCCATCATTCACCAATTGGTTCTTTTTCCAGCTTCACTTTAGGGTTTAAGGGAGCGTCCGGTGGTTTCGACCTGGAAGTGGGTAGGCCGCCGAGACAGAATGTATATATTGGCCTGGAACGCAAGGATGGCCGCGGCTTCGATACCTTGCCTTTCCATGAGCAGGGCAGTGACGATGAGAGTAAGCGCTATGACATCGAGAATCCTGATCCGAACCCGGATAAGCCGCAGGTTCTGTATCATTATGCGGACGAAGAGATCACCCGTGATTTCCGGCTGGGTACGGACAGCTGGCAGGCGGGGGATCTGACCTTCCGCATTCTGTCACCAGTGCGGCCGGTGCCGGACCCGGAGACGGCCTCGGATGCAGAGCTGAAGGAAGTGCTGTTGCCAGCCGTGCTGGTAGAGCTTGAAGTCGATAACACAGCGGGCAGTTCTGCGCGCCGTGCTTTCTTCGGCTTCCAGGGGAATGACCCGTATAGCGCCCTTAGAAGATTCGATGGAGGCAAGGAGGATCTGACGGGTGTCGGCCAGGGCCGGTTCCTGGCGATCGCCGCGAAGCAGGGAAGCATCAAGTCCGCCATGCACTTCACTATGGAGGATATACTCACTGCGGAGCTGGAGGAGAACTGGACCTTCGGGCTGGGTCAAGTGGGTGCACTTATCATGGATGTGCCTGCGGGTGAACGGAAGGTCTACCGCTTCGCAGTCTGCTTCCACCGGTCCGGCTATGTGACCTCGGGGATGGATGCCAGTTATTACTATAACCGTTATTACAGCAATGTAGAGGCGGTAGCGGAATATGCGCTGTCCCATTTCGATCAGCTGAAGCAGCAGGCCATGCAGGCTAACTCCATGCTGGAAGGAACAGGGCTCAGCGAAGATCAGACCTTCATGCTTGCTCACGCCATCCGCAGCTATTACGGCTCCACCGAACTCTTGGAGTACAAAGGCCAGCCATTCTGGGTCGTCAACGAAGGCGAATACCGGATGATGAACACCTTCGACCTTACGGTAGACCAGCTGTTCTACGAGCTGAAGATGAACCCGTGGACCGTACGCAATGAGCTGGATATGTTCGTGGACCGGTTCAGTTATGTGGACACCGTCCGTTTCCCGGGAGATAGCACCGAATATCCGGGCGGACTTAGCTTCACGCATGATATGGGAGTAGCCAACGCCGTGTCGCGCCCGGGGTATTCCTCCTATGAGCTGTACGGCATTGACGGCTGCTTCTCGCATATGACTCACGAGCAATTGGTCAACTGGATTCTCACTGCAGCAACCTATGTGGAGCATACGGGCGACCGCAGCTGGATGGAGCGCAATCTGACGGTACTGGAGAGCTGCCTGCAAAGTATGCTCAACCGGGATCATCCAGACCCGGCGAAACGCAACGGTGTGATGGCGCTCGACAGCTCACGGACCATGGGCGGTGCGGAGATTACTACGTACGACAGTCTGGATGTGTCACTGGGCCAGGCGCGCAACAATATTTACCTGGCGGGTAAGTGCTGGGCAGCATATTTGGCGATGGAGAAGATTTTCCGCGATAACGGCAATACGGAGCTGTCACAGACTGCCGGCAGACAGGCCGAGCTCTGCGCAGCAACCATCGTGGGCAGTGTTACCGAAGGCGGCTATATCCCGGCAGTAATCGGAGAAGGCAATGACTCGAAGATTATCCCGGCCATCGAGGGTCTGGTATTCCCTTACTTCACCGGCTGTAAGGAAGCCTTGGAACGGGGAGGACGGTTCGGCGAATATCTCGAGGCACTTGACACTCATCTGAAGGCTGTGCTTGTGGAGGGAGTCTGCCTGTTCGAGGACGGCGGCTGGAAAATCTCCTCCACCAGCAACAACAGCTGGCTGAGCAAGATTTATCTGTGTCAGTTCATCGCCAGACAAATTCTTTGTCTGGAGTGGGGGGACAAGGGCCATACAGCCGATTCGGCACATGTAAGCTGGCTTACGCATCCGCAGCTCTCGGTCTGGAGCTGGAGCGACCAGATTATCTCCGGCGAGATCACCGGCAGCAAATATTATCCGCGCGGTGTGACGGCTATTCTGTGGCTGGATGAGCAGCGGGGGTAAGCATTCGGACGCCGCATAAGCGAAGGGAAGAATCGAACGCTGTATAAGTAGGGATAAGCATTCGAACTCTGCATAAGTGAGGGAACGTGTTAAACATTATAAGTGTTGCATGTATTACAACTTTGAATCCGAATCGTTGTGTATTCGTGAGGATTGTTGCAGGAAATGCAGGAATCTGCCTGCAAATCCGGCAAGGAGAGAAGAAATAGTGCTTTTTATTCAACATTGTTGAAATAAGGATACTGTTATCAGTAGCTAAGTTGCATTCTTTGCAGGATTTTGAAGCGCAGATGTGGATACGCAGGATTAAAGGGTGAGTTTTCAAGAATCATAAGTTTAAAAATACAAACAGCGAGCCTCCCGGATGCGGGGGTTCGCTGTTTGTATTATGTGCGAATCCCTAAGGATAGGGAGGTCCGCTGTTTGTTGTTATGCCATTACCAGACTAGAAAATACGATGCTTCCAGCCGTTCAGCTTGGCGACAGCCTCGACATAGTAATAGTCACCGTAGATCAGCGATACATCAATGAAGGAGTCGCCGCTGCCTGCACCATGGAGCAGAATCGCCTCATGCTCCGGCTGGTCCCAGGTGGCATAGTTCTCGGTCAGTGAACGCAGAATCCGCTCTGCCGCATTTGCGTACAGGCTTTTCTCGCCATGCGGCACGATGTCAGCCAGCTCCAGTAAGCCTGATGCCGCGATGGATGCAGCGGAGCTGTCTCTGAACATCCTCTTGTCGTCTGCCAGCCGGAAGTCCCAGTAAGGCACATGATCCTCCGGAAGGGCAGAGATGAAATAATGGGCAATCCGCTTCGAAGTATTCAGGAAACGTTCATCTCCGGTGTGGCGGTAAGTATTAATGAAGCCGTACAGTCCCCAGGCAGCCCCCCGGCTCCAGCAGGATTCCGCGGAATAGCCCTGACCGCCGAAATTCTCGATATATGCGCCAGTCTCGGCATCGAAGGAGAGGATATGCTTGGTCGATCCATCCTCCCGTACACCATACTGCATCGCAGTCTCCGCATGGCTGACCGCAATATGTCTATAGCGCGGATCGCCAGTCACCTTGCTGGCCCAGAACAGGAGGGAAATGTTCAGCATGCAGTCGATAATCACCCAGCCGTGTTTGTCCTCATTCCAGGCGCGGATGAACCTGCCAACCGGATTATAACGTGCAGCCAGGAAGTTAGCCGCCTCAAGACCCCGGCGCAGGCCATCTTCATCCCCGGTCAGAACGTTCTTGATTACGGCTGTAGGCAGGAACTGAAAACCAACATCATGATGCAGCTCCACGGTCGGCTTAACGAACCATTGCTCCAGTGTCTCATCCCAGGGCCAGGCCGCATCCTTATAGTGGTCCTTGCCGGTCATATCATGCATAATCCAGAGCATCCCCGGCCAGAAGCCGGTTGTCCACCAGTCGGAGGCGATATCATCGAACTTACCGTCTTCTCCGGCGAAATGCGGACATTTCCCGCCGATCTGCCCGATCATCCGCGTAACCTTCGTATCCAGCCGGTTCATAACTTCCTGCCAATATGCTGTACTCATCACTGATGCCTCCATTAATTAGAATATGGCCTCAGTATAGCGTCATATGGTTATAGAAAGTTGCACTTTGATATGAAGAAATATTGTTATATTGTCATTTACCTACAGGTTCCCTTTCCGGTACCTCAGCGGAGTGGTCCCGAGGACCCGCTTGAACAGCTGGTTGAAATAGGAGGCGTTCGGGAATCCGACGGCGATGCCGATCTGCTCTACAGGCATATCGGTAGTTCCGAGCAGCCGGCAGGCCTGCTTGAGCCGCCTGGCGGTAAGATAGTCGACCAGTCGGCCGCCTGTTTCCTGATGAAAGATCCGCGAGACATAGGATTTCGAGAGATGAGTCTCCTCCGCAAGCTGATCCAGATTCACCTCTTCCTGATAATGCGCCTCGATCCAGTTCATAATCTGCTCCGAATAGCGGAGATTCCGCCGTTCTCCGGTATGGATCAGTGACTGCCCGCCTGTCCCCAGGCAGCTGAGCAGCTGCAGGAGCAGCATCGTGATATCCTCAGGGTCTTCCTCAGACGATTTCATCCTTAACTCATTGTAATTCTGGTAGAACCATTCTATGGTTTCAATCCGGTCACGAAGATCAAAGCCGCAATACGGGTTGTCCCCCTGCCAGAGAGCAGCGAATAATGCCTTACGCTTGCTGAAGCCCTGCAGCAGATTCTCGGCCATATGAGGATCGAGATAGAAGATCGTGCGTACGAATGGACAAGCTGGTGATACTTCTGAATAGATCCGGTGCAGCTGATACGGCTGGAAAAAGAAAAGCATGCCCGGCCGGATATCATACATCTGCTGATTCACAACAATGCTGCCCTGCCCGCCGTGCACGAACATGATCTCACAGCACTGATGCCAGTGGTAATATCCCTTGTAATGGTCGTCGGTATAGATGCGGTAGTCCCAGATCAGAGACTGCCGGTTCGCAAACAGAACAGGTTCGAATAGCTGTTTCATAACATTCTATGACGCCTCCAACACGACAAAATACAAACATTTTATTATAACCCATTATAACTTTCTGCTCCCTCAGGCGCTACAATAAAAACGGGGGATTCTTCAATAGAATCCAAGAGGTACAATTCAATCTGTAACTTACATTAAGCAGGGGGTAACATTTATGGCTTCAACCATTGTCAATCCGGTGCTGACCGGCTTTCATCCCGATCCGTCTTTCCTCAGGGTGGGTGATGATTATTATATCGCAACCTCCACCTTCGAATGGTTCCCCGGTGTGGAGATTCATCATTCCCGTGATCTGGTGCACTGGCATACGCTTACCAGAGTGCTGACCGCGACCTCACAGGTGGACCTGCGCGGCAACGGATGCTCCGGCTCCATCTGGGCACCGGCAATTTCCTGGGATAACGGCTTATATTACCTGCTGTTTACGGATGTGAAGTCCCGCTCAAGTGCATATAAGGATCTGCATAACTACCTGATCACTGCTGCCAGTCTTGAAGGACCCTGGAGCCCGCCGGTACGGCTGAACGGCAGCGGTTTTGACCCGTTCCTGTTTCATGACAGTGACGGACGTAAATGGCTGCTGAATATGCGCTGGGATTTCCGGCAGAATCACAGCAATTTCTCCGGCATCGTGATGCAGGAGTATGACCCTGAGAGCGGCAGGCTGAGCGGCCCTATTCATGAAATATACCAGGGGACTCCTACAGGGGTAACGGAAGGACCGCAATTGTACAAGCGCGGGGATTATTACTATCTGCTGGTTGCCGAAGGGGGCACCGGAGTGAATCATATGGTCACGATGGCGCGCAGCCGCAGCCTAACCGGACCTTATGAGACCGATCCCGATTACCCGGTCATGACTACGGCTCATGATCTGACCTATGCCTTCCAGCAGGCAGGGCACGGCTCACTGGTGGAGACGCAGTCGGGGGAATGGTACATGGCTCATCTGTGCACCCGGCCGATCCCGGGAACGGGCAAGCTGAATCCGCTGGGCCGGGAGACGGCCATCCAGCGCTGCGTATGGACGGAGGACGGCTGGCTGCGCCTGGCACACGGCGGGAAGCTGCCGGCCTTGCGGACCGAAGCGCCGGAGCTTCCCCCGCACCCGTTCGATGCCTTGCCGGAGCGGGATGATTTTGACGGCCGTGTGCTGGGTTATCCCTACCAGAGTCTGCGCGTGCCGTTCGATGAATCATGGGTGAGCCTGCAGGAGCGTCCCGGATTCCTGCGGCTCCGCGGCCGGGAATCCCTGTCATCGCTGTTTGACCAGAGTCTGATCGGGAGGCCGATTCAGCATTTTGCCTGCACCGTGACTACCTGCCTGGAATACAAGCCGGACAGCTTCATGCAGATGGCTGGACTGGTGCTCTACTATGATGACAAGGATTACTATTATCTGCGCGTAACTGCGGATGAACTCAGAGGGGTAGCTCTAGGCGTTGTAATGTGCCAGGCCGGTAAATATGCGGAAATCTCCTCCATGCAGATCTCGGTGAAGGACTGGGAGCGTTACTATTTGAAGGCAGAGATTCATGGCAGAGATATTATGTTCTACGCTTCCCGGGACGGGGAGGTCTGGACAGCGATGTGTACACCGCTGGATTTCGGCACCCTTTCGGATGAGCATGGCGGCAAGCTGGGCTTCACGGGCTCTTATGCCGCGATCTGCGCGCAGGATCTGGATCAACAGGCGAGAGCGGCGTATTTTGACTACTTTGAATATATAGGCCTGGACGTATCAGCCCCACACAGCATATAACTCTACAGCTTAGGAGGCAGCGCGCCGCTGCCTCACTTTGTGTACTACGAGAATAAGCAGTGGAAGTGCGAGCGAATAGGTTAAATTCCAGTCCACCCAGTAAGGGGGGATTTCTTTGACATAGAAGATGATGTCCTTGGAGATGAGCTGTGAAAGTCCGTAGATCAGGAACGCGACAGGGAAGATTAGAGGGCGGTGGCTTTTCAGCTTGAATATTTGCGCCGTTCCGAGCACAAAGGCATAGAAGTAGAGTGCTGTTTTGAAATAGGTCGTGATAATCCAGGCGGTAGCCATCAGCGCTTCAAGCCGCTGCAAGAAGTTGGCGATATTGATTTTTTGGGCCAGGATATAGGCGGCATAGAAATTATGCTCGGAGAAATAGACGCCAAGAACGGTCAGCGAGAGAAACAGAATCAGGTTCAGACCTACGGAGCCTATGCAGAGCGCGATGAAGATATCACGGTTAATCTTACTGTTCTTGCGGGTGTAAGGGTAGATCATGAAGAATACGCAGATCTCTCCGAAGGGATAGAATACACCGATCATGATCGAATGCAGCATATCCGGCAGGGGTGTAGTCAGCATAGGATAGACACGCTCCAACTGGACTTGCGGAAATAGGAGCACCATCAGGGCCACCAGGAATAAGGCAAACAGCGGAAAGAACACCTGCGCTGCCCGGCCGACCGTCTCAAGCCCCAGACGCAGACCGTACACCAGCAGAACAATGCTCATGAACCGGATGACTCCGCCGGGAGTTCCCTCGTAGATCTGGGTACACATGAAATCCTCAATTTCCCGGACATATGTAGAGGCCGCGATGATGAAGAAGAACAGATAGTACCCGCCTACCGCGCTGCCTAGCCATTTCCCCAGCACCTGCCGGCTGATCTCAATAATATTTTGGTCCGGACTGATATTTGCTACTACAACAAACAGGAAGACTAGTGCAATCCCCGGCGGAATACTGAATAAGGCGGCGATCCAGGCATCCTGATGGGCTTCGGAAGTCATGGCTGCAGGATAGACCAGGGCCATATCACCGATAAAGGTGAAAAGACCGAGGATTACCAACTGTGCCGTACTGATCCGATCTTTTTCAATACTCATCTCTATCCCCCTTTACATGTGACCTCCAGGGCCTATGAACCCGGAACCCTCTTAGTATGGCATCCCCTTCCAGAATTATGTGAATCAAGTACGGATCTGATTTTGAGGAATAATTATCAAGCCATGCTACCAAACTAACCTGAATAGAAGGTTCACGGGAAGGAGGAGTGGCCCGGATGAAGAGTGCGGTGGAGGGGAAGTTATCCAGCCGGCTGGAGGTCAATAATGAACAGTTGTACAAGCTGCTGGGCGAGAGCACTGACCTGGTGAGAAAACAGCTGAAGCTGGGAGAGCATACAGAGCTGGCTATTTTTTATATTGATGGCCTGATAGATAATCAGCTGCTGCATAATTCGATTCTATATTCGCTTCAGGAGGGACGGACCTCGGCTCTTCTGGAAGAACAGGACCCGGATAAGAAAATAGAAATCTTAACCAGCCGTGTGCTAATGGCCGGTGATCTTACCGTGGTTCAGGATTACGCCAAGTTCGTACACGACCTGTTATCCGGCAACGTGATGCTGATGGTGGAGGGGACGGCATCAGCGCTGCGGATCGGGCTGCCCGGCTGGGAAGACCGGGGTGTAAGTGAGCCGAGCTCGCAGTCTGTGGTCCGCGGACCTATGGAGGGATTCAGCGAGAATCTGCGGACCAACACCGCACTAATCCGGCGCAAAATTAAAGACAGTCAATTGTGGCTGGAGACGATGCAGGTCGGACGCGTCACCCAGACCAGTGTCTCGATTATGTATCTCAGCTACATTGCGAATAAAGAGCTGGTGCAGGAGGTGAAGCGGCGCCTGAACAGCATTGATACAGATAGTATTCTGGAGAGTGGCTATATCGAGGAATTCATTCAGGATAAGGTGGCAACTCCCTTCCCCACGATCTATAACAGTGACCGGCCGGATACCATTGCGGCGGGCATCCTGGAAGGGAAGGTGGCTATCCTGGTTGACGGTACGCCTTTTGTGCTGCTGGCCCCAACCGTATTTGTCTCGTTTTTTCAGTCGGCGGAGGATTATTATCAGCGGGCGGATATTTCTACCCTGCTGCGGTTCATCCGGTTTCTATCTTTTTTTATCACCTTGTTTGCCCCTGCGTTCTATGTAGCCATAACCACCTTTCATCAGGAGATGATCCCGACCAATCTGGTGATCAGTCTGGCGGCCCAGCGGGAGACGGTGCCGTTTCCGACTTTTGTCGAAGCGCTGATGATGGAATTAACCTATGAGATTCTGCGGGAAGCAGGCGTA
This sequence comes from Paenibacillus sp. FSL M7-0896, assembly GCF_037975415.1. Lineage (NCBI taxonomy): Bacteria > Bacillati > Bacillota > Bacilli > Caryophanales > Paenibacillaceae > Paenibacillus > Paenibacillus sp. FSL M7-0896. Next base: position 3,986,417 of record NZ_CP150250.1, on the reverse strand, counting down.
CGGATTCCAAAAAACGTGGGCCAGGCTGTCTCTATCGTCGGTACGCTGGTTATCGGGCAGGCGGCGGTTGCAGCGGGATTCATCTCCTCAGCTATGGTTATCATTGTATCCATAACAGCGATCTCAAGCTTTGTGATTCCCGAAGCCGGGATGTCCATCGCCGCACGCATCATCCGGTTTTTCCTGATTGCGCTGGCCGGTTTCATGGGGCTGTACGGAATATTGTGCGGAGTATTCTTAGTGGTGCTGCATCTCGTCAGCCTGCGCTCCTTCGGCGTTCCTTATATGAGTCCGCTGGGGCCCTTCCGGCCGGCAGACCTTAAGGATTCGATCTTCAGGTTCCCCTGGCCGTTCCTGAGAACAAGACCGCAAGAGAATAGAACCCAGAATCTGTATCGCCAGAACAGATCCAAACGCGGAGGTTCCTGATATGACAAGCCGTATAAAGAGAGCCGTCGCTGCTTGCCTTCCCCTGCTGCTGCTTTCGCTATTGCTTAGCGGGTGCTGGGAGAGGAAGGAACTGAATGAATTGGCTTTTGTGCTGGCGCTGGGCTTTGATAAAGCGGAGAAAGGCTACAACGTAACGATGCAGGTGGTCATCCCCTCCTCTATCTCTTCTCAGAATGCGGGGGGAACAGGGGGGAGCGGGGTTCCCGTAGTTGTGTATAATTTTAACGTGCCAACGATCTATGAATCCCTCCGCAAGTTCAATCTGATCAGCTCCCGTTCCCCATATATGGGCCATATCCGGGTACTCGTGATTGGAGAAGAGCTGGCGCGCGAAGGGGTGGGTGAGACGCTGGATGTGATCAAAAGAAGCCGGGAGCCGCGCATGGATTTCTATGTGATGGTTGCGCGGAAGACGACCGCCGAGAATGTTCTGAAGGTGCTGACCCCGCTGGACCGGCTGCCGGCTACTAAATTATTCAGTTCCCTTGACAAGTCCTACAGGATCTCTTCCAAGACCGTCGCGGTCACGCTGGATAAATTCATCGAGGACCTGCTCTACCAAGGAGAGAATCCGGTGTTGACTGGAGTAGAGGTGCTGGGTGATCCAGAGGCGGGCAGTGAGAAAACCAATGTTGAGCAGACAGACCCCAGAACGAAACTTCGCTATGATAGTGTTGCTGTATTTAAAAAGGACAAGATGATTGGCTGGATAGATGATAACTTAACAATTGGCTATAACTATGTGACTGATAACGTCACCAAAAATACGGGGAACTTCAAAGACGAACACGGAACCCTGATCATTATAGAGGCGCTTACCTCCGCTACCAGACGGAAGGTGAAGATCATAGACGGAGAGCCGCATATTTATTTGAGCACGGAAGCTCTATGCAATGTGGAGGAGATTGAAGGTGATTATAAGCTGGATACGGAGGACCAGATCAAATTACTTGAAGAGGTGACAGAAGACCGGGTTGTAATACGGATGAAAGAAGCTGTAGAGGGAATCAGCAAGCAGTTCAATGTGGATATCTTCGGCTTCGGCCAATCGATTTACCGTAAGAGCCCCAAGGCATGGGAGAGGCTGAAGGAACGGAAGGGTGAAGGCTATCTCAAGACACTCCATGTCCATTACGAGGCCAGTGTGACGATCAACCGGATCGGTACGATTGATAATTCTTTTCTTGAAGATATTAAGGAGTGAGCCTGTATGCTGCTGGTGCTGATGTTTGCTCTGATTGCCGCAGGCTGTGCAGCCATGGATCTGTCCTCCCTGAAGGGCAGGCAGAAGACGCGTGATCGTGTGATCTGGGGTCTGCTGTGGATCGGCGGAATGACGGCCACGATATGCACGCTGCTCAAAATCCAGGTTCCCAGCCCGCTGCTGCTGATTATATTCATCTATAAGCCGATCAATGATCTGGTGTCTTCATGGTTCTGATCAAGGGTTCGGAACATCCTGGCAGGTCTTCTCGTTGAAGGCCTGCTATTTGGCATGTTTGGGTAATTATCGTAAATGTCGAATTGAGATTGACGAATTGATTTTATAGTCGTATGATGTGTTATAAAGTTCCTGAGTATTAATAAGTAACTATATAATAAAATAATAACAACGGGAGGAATGAAAGTGGAATCATCTACATTTGTACTTTTTGGCGCAACCGGGGACTTGGCGAAGCGGAAAATCTTCCCCGCTCTATACAACCTGTTCACTGATGGCAAGCTTTCCGGTCCTCTCTCAGTCATTGGGCTGGGCAGACGGGAGCTCACTAACGAGACGTTCCAGCGTCAGGTGCTGGATTCCCTGCGCACCTTCTCGCGCCGTCCGGTAGAGGATACAGCGGCGCTGCAGAATTTCCTGCAGGCTTTTGAATATAGTGTGCTGGATGTTGGGCGTCCTGAAGATTATGTGAAGCTGCTTGGGCATGTACAGCGCCGGGAGGAAAAGCTGGGGCTTCCGCAGAACCGGATGTTCTACCTGTCAGTCGGTCCCGAATTCTTCGGGGAGATTGCCGGTAATATCAACGCCAGCGGACTCGGGAATACCAAGGGCTGGAAACGTCTGATCATCGAGAAGCCGTTCGGACGGGATCTGCAGTCGGCGCGTGTACTGAATGAGAGCTTGAGCGCAGCTTTTGCAGAGGAGGAAATCTTCCGGATTGATCACTTCCTCGGCAAGCCGATGGTGCAGAACCTGGAGGTGCTGAAATACTCTAATCCTGTGCTGAGGGCCTTGTGGCAGAACCGGTATATCGCGAATGTCCAGATTACCGCCAGTGAGACGGTGGGTGTGGAAGAGCGGGCGGGTTACTATGATAAGGCTGGGGCGCTGCGTGACATGTTCCAGAACCATATGCTCCAATTGCTCATGATGATGGCGATGCAGCTTCCGAAGGGCAGTACACCAGAAGACGTCCGCAGCAAAAAACGGCATGTCATCCGTTCCGTCCGGCCCCTGCTGCCCGAAGAGGTATCACAGCATGTAGTGCGCGGCCAGTATGCAGCGGGGGAGATGCGCGGACAGCAAGTGCCTGCGTATACCGCTGAACCGGGGATCGCAGCCACTTCACAGAATGAGACGTATATTGCAGCACGCCTATGGATTGAAGATCCGCTGTGGAACGATGTGCCGTTCTACATTCGTACAGGTAAGCGCATGAAGGAGAAATCCACGCGGATTGTTATAGAATTCAAAGAGCCGTTTAATGATGTGCATAACAAGAACCGTAACAAGCTGCCGCTTGACCCTAATCTGCTGGTGATTGATATTGGCCCGCATGAGGGCATCTCTCTGACTCTGAATACCAAGAATCCGCTTCAGCACGGGAAGCTTGAGCCGGTTAGCATTAAGCATGAGCCGGGCAATCCTGATGTGCCGGAGGCTTATGAGAATCTGATCTATGATGCTATGCTCGGCGACGCTACGTTCTTTGCCCACTGGGAGGAAGTAGAGTTGTCCTGGCAGTGGGTTCAGCCTATAATCGAAGCAACAGCAGATGGCAGCCTGCCGCTGCACCTGTATCCTGCCGGATCTAACGGCCCGGCGGCGGCAGATCAGCTCCTTGGCGAGTTCCACTGGTGGCTGGATGAGCCGGAGAATGCAGAGCCTGCACGCGTTCACCGGACAGCCGGGATAGAGCCGGAAGTCATCCGGCCGGGAGCGTAAGCGGCGGTAACAGCAAGCGGATAGAGTTAGCTTATATATGACTACACAATTCGGAGGGATTCGTAATGAAAGTCGGTTTAATCGGACTTGGCAAAATGGGCTTCAATCTGGGCCAGAACCTGCTGGAGCATGCCCATGAAGTGGTAGCGTATGATGTGAATCCTGCTGCGGTGCAGGAACTGGCCGAACGCGGTGCGTCCGGGGCAGCAAGCCTGGAGGAGCTTACGGGCCGGCTTGATTCCCCGCGCGTTCTCTGGATCATGGTTCCCCATACTTTTGTAGATTCAGTCATTGCTGAACTGACGCCGCTATTATCCAAGGGAGATATCATTATTGAAGCCGGGAACTCTCATTATAAAGAGTCGATCCGCCGTCATGAGGAGCTGGGTGCCCACGGAATTCACTTCCTGGATGCAGGAACCTCCGGCGGAATGGAAGGCGCGCGCAATGGGGCTTGCTATATGGTTGGCGGCGATGAGGAAGCGTGGGCAGTGGTCGAGCCGCTGTTCCGTGACACTGCGGTAGAAAACGGATATCTGTACGCCGGCAAATCCGGAAGCGGACATTTCCTCAAGATGGTGCATAACGGCATTGAATACGGGATGATGGCTGCGATCGGTGAGGGCTTCGAGGTGCTGGAGAAAAGCGGATATGACTTCGACTTCGAGCAGGTGGCCCGCGTCTGGAACAACGGCTCTGTCGTCCGCTCCTGGCTCATGGAGTTGATCGAGCGCGCCTTCTCCAAGGATGCCAAGCTGGAAGACATCAAGGGCGTCATGCATTCCTCCGGGGAGGGACGCTGGACGCTGGAGACCGCCTTCGACCTCCAGGCAGCGACTCCGGTTATCGCCATGGCTCTGCTCATGCGCTACCGGTCGCTGGAGACCGACACCTTCACCGGCAAAGTCGTCGCCGCCTTGCGTAACGAATTCGGCGGCCATGCGGTGGAGTCGAAGTAAGCAGCGGCAATTAGGCTGAAGCGGTGATATCAGGGGGCTGTCCCAAAGCCATGAAATGGCTGTTTGGGGCAGCCTTTTCTATTTCGGCTTTGGCCGGATGCGGGCCTGGAAGCGGGCTATACGGGAAAATGAAGGGGATTAATCCCATTAAATTGGCCGGAAGTGGGCCGGATGGAGAAATGAAAGGGGCTGTCCCAAAAGCCATGAAATGGCTGCTTGGGACAGCTTTTTATTTTGGAGTAGGATCAACGTGAGCACTTGGGTGGACGCTTCGCGAACGGACCGTTGTTTGGGTCGCTGTGGTCTCCAGATTTTTTTCATTCCCCTTAGCGGTGAAAATCCGGAGACCAAGGCGACCGCTGCCGCTTTTGCGCGGGTCGTTCCGTCCTCTCCGCTGTTTAAGCGGGAAAAGGTTTTTCAAATCTTTCTAAAATCACAAAAAGAAACCTCTCTTTTGTTAAAATGGAGTTACCACACAACCATTTCAAAGGAGAGGTTTCTTTTGTACATTCAATATACCATGGACCAGCTTTGCTTGCCAATGGATCTGGAAGAAGATATCCCGGAAAATCACCTCGTTCGCGTCGTGAATGCCGCCGTCAATCGGCTGGACAACGCCATTTTTGACGCGGCCTATCCCGGCGGCGGCCGTGACAGCTACCATCCTAAAATGCTCACCAAAGTCATCATCTACGCTTACACTCAGCGAATCTATTCGTCTCGCCAAATCGCCAAAGCGGTCCGGGAGAACATTCCCTTCATGTGGCTGGCCGGACGGCAGCGACCCGACTTCCGCACGCTGAATCGCTTCCGTTCCCAGCGGATGAGAAAGGTCCTCGAAACGGTATTTACCGCCGTGCTTCAGTTTCTGGCTGACGAAAAATACGTGTCTCTGGAGCATTATTTTGTGGACGGAACTAAGATCGAAGCGAATGCCAATCGCTACACCTTTGTCTGGAGCAAAGCGGTCAGCAAACACAAAGCGAAACTGCAAGATAAGGTACAGGCCCTATTCGCTGACATTGAAGCAGCGGAAGAGCAGGAAGAACAAGAGAATCAGGGCAAAGATCTGGCTGAACTCAGCACGGGTTCGCAAATGGACAGTGAGAAACTCGAACAAGCCGTGCAAAAGCTTGAAGCTCAGCTTGCCGAAAAACCGAAAGACAAGCCCCTAAAAAAGACGGTTGGGAAGTTGCGTAAGGATTTGCTCCCTCGACTGCAGAAGTACGAACAATATCAAAAGCTGCTTGGGGACCGGAACAGTTTCAGCAAGACCGATCCCGAGGCAACGTTTATGCGGATGAAAGAAGATCACATGCGAAATGGCCAACTGAAGCCAGGTTACAATCTACAGATCGGGACCGAAAACCAATTTATTTTAACCTACAGTCTACATCAAAGACCGGGTGACACCCGCTGTTTAGAACCACATCTGGCAAAAGCAAAGCAATTCCTCGGAAAACTTCCAAAGACGGTCATTGCAGATGCCGGCTATGGAAGTGAAGAAAACTACGCCTATCTGGAAAAGAGCGGGATACAGGCCGTCGTGAAATACAGCACCTACCACAAAGAAAAGAGCAAAGCCTGGAAAGCCGACGTCGGAAAAATCGAGAACTGGACCTACGACGGATCCGAGGATCGCTGGACGTGTTTAGCTGGACACCCGCTGTATTTCCAACGAGAGAGCAAGGAAACCACAGAGAGTGGATACGAAATTAAGAAGCGTCATTACCAAAGTCAAAGCTGCGGAGGTTGTCCGCTAAAAGAAAACTGCACGAAGGGAAGCGGAAACCGGGAAATCGCAGTCAGTTTGGAGCGGCTTAGATACCAGAAACAGGCGAAAGAAATCCTCCGAAGCGAGGAAGGCTATCTATTGGCCGTACGTCGAATGACGGAGCCGGAAAGTGTATTTGGACAATTAAAAAATAACCGGGGCTTCCGGCGCTTTCTGCTTCGCGGCATGGAAAAAGTGACGCTAGAGGTCGGTTGGCTTTCGCTTGCTCACAACCTGCTGAAGCAAGCAGCGAATGACCAGAAACGCAAGGGAGCGATCCTCCAATAACGGAGAATCGCTCCCTTTCTTACAAATTAATCCTTTAAGAAGGCATGGAATTTTTCCCCACCAGTAGAGTATCTACTTTTGGGACAGTCCCATTAAATTGGCCGGAAGTGGGCCAGATGGAGAAATGAAAGGGATAAATCCCATTAAATTGGCCGGAAGTGGGCCGGATGAGAAAATGAAAGGGATAATTCCCATTAAAGTGTCCAATTAAGGTTGAGGTACAGTAGTTAGCCTACCGAGCAAATGAAGAGCACCAGTGCACCTGAATCAGACCATTACCCGCTACCTGAGCAATCAAGCCAATGGAGCAGTGCTTTTCCCACCCATGGAGAAGTACTGCTCTTTGTTGTACCTGCACAGAGAATCAGACAACCCGCAGGCGGCATATAAGTACAGAAGAAATATTGAAATAGACAGGAGAGGTGACCGGTGACGCATAATCAGGAGTTTACCGTCTATTTGATCACGAAGCGGGATATCCTACGCTTCTGTGTGATCGAAATTGTCATTGGCAGTATCACGTACTCGCTGGCGCTTAAACTATTTCATAATACGATTCTGGCAGGTGCCGGAGGCTGGGCTTGTACAGAAGGGCTGAAGCGGCTGGTGAAGCTGGGCGGGTGATGGGTAATAACGGGGATTCCCCGGATTGTCTATCTGATGTACTATATATAGAAACAGATTAGACATAGATAGACAGACAGAGGGAATGGTGATGCACAGATGGTTAACCTACTGGAAGTATTACACAAAGAAATTATGCCGGCAGAAGGCTGCACTGAACCGATTGCGGTAGCTTATGCCGTCTCGTTGGCGGCTGAGCTGGTTGAGGAAGAGATTACAGGAATCGAGCTGTTCCTCAGCGGCAATATCATCAAGAATGCGATGGGTGTGGGGATTCCTGGTACAGGCCAGACGGGCTTGCCGATAGCGGCTGCCCTGGGTGCGGTGGTGCGCCGCTCGGAGCGAAAGCTGGAGATTCTGTCCGGGCTGACCCCGGAGGAGCTGGCAAGTGCAGAGGGACTGCTGGAGCGTAAGCTGCTGGAGGTTGAGCTGAAGGATACGCCGGAGAAGCTATATATAGAAGCGAGAGTACACAGCAAGAACCATACCGCCACAGCGATCCTGGTAAAAGAGCACACGAATGTGCAGTATCTGGCGAAGGATGGCCAGCGGCTTGAGCCGAAAATGGACAAGGCCGACTGCGGAGACCCGCTTAGTCTGGACCCCGAGGTATACTCGGTCTCACTCGAAGATATCTATGCCTTCGTTCAGAATACACCATTCGGGGATCTTCGCTTCCTGCTGGAGGGAGCGGTTATGAATAAGGCGATCTCGGAGGAAGGGCTGCGCGGGGAGTATGGTCTCCAGGTGGGCCGGAAAATGAGCCAGCAATCCGCCCTCAATCTGTTCGGCGCGGATGTGGCGAACCGGATCATTGCCGCAACGGCAGCCGCATCCGATGCACGGATGGACGGCAGTGCCATGCCGGTAATGACGACGGCGGGCAGCGGCAATCAGGGGATTGCCTGTACCATGCCGGTCATTGCCCTGGCCGAGCTACTCGGCAAGGATGAGGAGACCCTGGCAAGAGCGATGGCGCTCAGCAATCTGATTACCATCCATGTGAAGCATTACATTGGCCGTCTGTCCCCGCTCTGCGGCTCAGGCATTGCCGGTGGAGTGGGGGCGGGCAGCGGCATTGTCTATCTGATGGGCGGGACGCTGGCGCAGATCAAGCACTCCATCCAGAATACGATTGCCTCTACTTCCGGCATGATCTGCGATGGTGCCAAGCCAACCTGTGCGCTCAAAATCTCAACGGCCACCAACGCGGCCATTCAGTCTGCCACTCTCGCCATGAACAATATCTCCGCGGGTCTCAATGACGGTGTCATCTTCGAGAAGGTGGAGGATACAATCAAGAATATGGAGACCCTGGTCCAGGAAGGGCTTGCCGCCACAGACCAGGCGATTCTGAATATTATGCTCTCCAAGGGAGCCGCTTCTTCATAGGGAGCAGGACAAGTGCTGGATGTCTCAGCATTTAGCGTTTGTAATCCGGCTGCGGCAACGAAACGGGCTGTGGATTGGCAAGTACCCAATTCACGGCCAATTCGCATAATCTGGCCGGCTCATCATTGCCGTTGCCATGGCGCAGGTAACCGGCTAATTCCGCTGCTTCCTTGAGCTGCGCAGGGTCCAGAGGTGTGCCCGAGGCGAAGTGCCGGAGCAGCGCATTCAGCATTTTACGGAAATCGGCATCCCAGTTGCCTCCGCCGTTATTCATGATTTCATGTGAGATCCGGCCGGTGATGCGAATGACCTCTCCCTGCACGGTGAGCGCATGTCCTGACGCCGGGATTAGTAATTCCCACAGCTCCTGGTGCTGATCCTGCCATCTTGTGCTGTTTACCTCGATCTTGGAAACGCCGTCATGCATCGCCCTCGCTGCTACAGGCTCCACATCGAACAGCTTGTACAGGGATTCGAGTGCATCTGCGGTTTCACTCAAGCGCTCTTTATTGAAATTGGATCTGGCGAATTCAAATGCTTTGCCGATCTTACTCACGGATTCCTGCATCTCCGGTGTGATCTCCGCTCCGGCATCAAGCAGGATCTGCGAGATTTCCAGCATGCTATCGATATCGCTATTCCGGCATTGTAATAAGGCTTTGGACAGCGGGGTGTTCCCCGACTTATTTACCGCATGGACATTTGCGCCATGGGCCACCAGATCCCGTACCGCCTGAGTCCGGTAATAGTTGACCGCAGCGTGCAGCGGGGTCTGGTTCTGATAATCCAGGGCTTCCAGCTCTGCACCAAGCTCCAGGAATAATGGAATATTGCCGGACCAGGTTCCAGCCTGGGAATACAGCGGGGTACGCTGGTATTTGTCCCTCGCATTAATATCGGCACCTTGCTCCACCAGCCAGCGGACCAGCTCATCCGGAATCTGCCGCATGCTGAGCGCGGGTTCTTTGTAATATCCCAAGGTTGCATCCCAATCACATTTTTCAAAAACAGCCTTTAGTGCATCGACATCCCCTGATTTAACCAGATCGCCGAAGTCGGCGGGTAAGGTTTTTCTCTTTTTGCCCATTTAAACATTTCTCCTCCCTAAAATGATCTCCCATGAATTTAGTACAGCACTTCCACATTCTTCTCGGACAAGAGCTTCAGCCATGCCTCCGAAGGCTTGCGGTCGGTAATCAGCACATCGATCCGGCTTAGCTCTGCGAGCCTGGCGAAGGCCGTCTGGTCGAACTTGGTATGGTCCGCGAGCAGCACAACCTTGTGTGCCTGGCGCAGCATATACTTCTTCAGCTCACATTCCGGTTCATTGGAGTCGGTGACCCCGCGGTCCATATCGAGGGCCTTGCAGCTGATTACGGCGGTGTCCACATTGTAGCGCTGGATGGTCTCATGGGCCACAGGGCCGACAAGCGACAGCGAACGGTGGCGGAGTGAGCCGCCTGTAGAAATAATGCTGTGGCTCGAACTTGCGAACTCATGGAGAATGTTGATCGAATTGGTGATGATCGTCAGATTACTTTTATTACCCAGCAGCTTCAGGAATTCAAACGAAGTCGAGCTGGGGTCCACCATTAGCGTATCCCCGTCATTAATCAGATCCAGGGCCTGGATCGCTATTGCGCGTTTGATATCCGTATTGAGTGCTCCCCGGGTCAGAAAAGGCAGGTCCTCATTGGTATGCCTGTTCAGCATGGCTCCGCCGTAGGTCCGGCTTACAATGCCATCCTTCTCCAGCTTCTCCAGATCTCTGCGAATCGTCTCCTCTGTTACCTCGAACATCCGGCTCAGATCGGACACCAGCACACGCTTGTCCTGATGGACAAGGTCGATTATTTTTTTGCGTCTTTCGGCAGCGAGCATACGTATCACCTTTCCAGAGTTGATAGTCTTAATATAGCCTGTTATTTCTGTGTTGTACAACACAATTCACCTGATTTGCTCTGAAACCCACAATAATGATTGCTTATTTCCCGTAAAACAAACAATAAACAAATAAAAACAACTTATTTAGTGTTTAAAGTGTTGACAACACAGATTAACGGCGATACGATGAGAAGGTCAACAGGGAGATGTGCGCTTACAGTGTTCATTAACTATTTACGTGCCCGGGAGGCTGGTTAAGCAATGAGTACTCATGTCTATTATGTGCCGTCGATTAACATGATGGGGAAGGGCTGTCTGAAGGACATCGCCCCGTACATTCAAGAGCTGAAGCTGAACAAGGCGCTTGTGGTCACAGACAAGTTCCTGATGAAGAGCGGAATCGCCGGAAGGCTGCTGGCTGTGCTGGATGCGGCGGGGATTCAGTATGTGGTATATGATGAAGTGAAGCCGAACCCTACCTGCAAAAATGTTCATGACGGCGTAGACTTCCTGAAGCAGCACGAATGTGACTATCTGATCTCCATCGGCGGCGGCTCGCCGCAGGATACGGCCAAGGCCATCGGCATTGTTTCCACCAACGGGGGGCATATTGCCGATTATGAAGGCGTTCACAAATCCAAGAATAAATCTCTGCCGATTGTCGCGGTGAACACGACGGCCGGGACTTCAAGTGAAGTGACGATCAACTACGTGATTACAGATGAAGAGCGCAAGATCAAGATGGTCATGGTAGACAAGAACAGTATCGCCACCATCTCGGTGAATGATCCGGAGCTGATGGTCGATAAGCCTGCTGCGCTGACGGCGGCTACGGGCATGGATGCACTGACGCATGCGATTGAAGCGCTGGTCACTCCAGGCGCATATCCGGTAACCGATGCTACGGCACTGGCTGCGGTGGAGCTGATCTTCGGCAATCTGGCACGGACGGTAACGAACGGACAGGATATTGAAGCGCGTGAGCAGATGGTCTATGCGATCTTCCTCGGCGGCCTTGCCTTCAATAATGCAGGCTTAGGCTACGTGCATGCCATGGCCCATCAGCTCGGCGGGGTGTATGATCTGCCGCACGGCGTGTGCAATGCAATGCTGCTGCCTTACGTGGAAGAAGAGAATGCCAAGCATGTGCCGGAGAAGTTCAGAGCGATTGCCAGAGCGGCCGGTATGCAGACTGAAGGACGCAGCGACAAGGAATGTGCGGATTACGTCATTGAGGCGATCAAGGCCTTGTCCAAGGAGGTTGGCATTCCTGCGAAGCTGTCCGAGCTGGGTGTAGCGGAAGTAGATCTCGATCTGCTGGCTGAGAACGCCATGAAGGATGCCTGCGCGCCCGGTAATCCTTTTATTCCTACCAAAGATGAAGTAATCGCGTTATTCCGCAAAATTCTGTAAATCACCTCCCATAGAATAGGAGATTCCCTATGACCTATCATATCGCCGTCGATATCGGCGCCTCCAGCGGACGGCTGGTGCTCGGACAGCTCGTGGACGGGAGCCTCCAACTGGAGGAGATTCACCGTTTCAGCAATGGCTTCACGGAGCAGGAAGGCTCCTGCTTCTGGGATATGGATTATTTATTGAATGAAATTATTAACGGTCTGCAGCAGGCGAAGCTAAGAGGCATTCACGAATGCACCCTCGGCATTGATACCTGGGCGGTAGATTATGTGCTGCTGGATGCCGAAGGCAAGCGGATAAGCGGGGTCTATGCCTACCGTGACCACCGGACCGACGGGGTGATGGAAGAAGTCGGGCGGCTCCTTCCGCCCGAGAAGGTCTACGCCAAAACGGGCATTCAGCAGCTTCCCTTCAATACGCTGTATCAGCTATATGCGCATGACCGGGAAGAGCTGAAGGTGGCCGATCAGATTCTGCTGGTGCCGGATTATCTCTACTACCGGCTCGGCGGACGTAAGATGAACGAGGTTACCAATGCATCCACGACGCAGCTATTGGATCTTGCGGCCCGTGATTTCGATGCCGAGCTGCTGGAATTCCTGGGTCTGCGGCGTGAACAGTTCGCTCCGTTGACCGAGCCTGGGGAGGATCTCGGCTTCATTACGCAGGAGCTGCGCGCGGAGTATGATCTGCCGGAATGCCGCCTGATCTGCGTGGCTACGCATGACACAGCATCTGCGGTACTCGGTGTGCCTGCTCAGAAGGACCGTGCGTCAGCCTATCTTAGCAGCGGAACCTGGTCTCTGCTGGGAGTAGAGCTGGATCACCCGATCAATAACAGCAGAGCGATGGCCGCTAATTATACCAACGAGTGGGGCGCTTACGGGACTTACCGGTTCCTGAAGAATATTATGGGCCTCTGGCTGATTCAGGAAGTGCGCAGACTGGACGGCGGAAGATTTAGCTTCGCGGAACTCGCAGAGCAGGCCGGTGAATGCCCAGGCTTCCGCAGCCTGATTCCCTGCAATCATCCGCGGTTTTTGAACCCAGACGATATGATTCAGGAGATCCGCCAGGCCTGCCTGGAGAGCGGCCAGCCTGTGCCGCAGACTACGGGCGAGCTGGCCCGCTGTATCTTTGACAGTCTGGCGTTATCCTACCGCAGTCATCTGGCTGAGCTGGAAGAACTCACCGGGGAGCTAACCCAAGTGCTGCAGATTGTCGGCGGCGGCGCTTACAATGGGCTGCTGTGCCAGCTGACGGCAGATGTTACCGGCAGGGAGGTGCTGGCCGGACCGACCGAATCCACAGCCCTGGGTAATCTGGCTGTGCAGATGATTGAGGCGGGGCGCATGGCAGATATCCATGAAGCCCGGCAGATCATCTCACAGTCCTTCGCGATTCAGTCTTATCTTCCACAGCCGGTTCCTCAGCTGGCGGAGCTGCTGGTCCGCTGGGAGCAGCTTCATCCGGGAGCGGATGTTCACAATACGTATTAGGAGGCAACAGCATGGATCAGAGCATCATTAACAGCTACAACGAAGCCAAGAAATTATATGCAGCCCATGGAATTCAAACGGATGAGGTACTGGAAAAGCTGGCGCAGATCAAAGTATCGCTGCACTGCTGGCAGGGCGATGATGTACGGGGCTTTCTGTTCAAGGATAAAGAGCTGAGCGGCGGCATTGCCGTGACCGGCAGCTACCCCGGCCGGGCCGGTACACCGGATGAGCTGCGTCAGGATCTGGAGAAGGCCCTCTCACTGATTCCCGGCAAGCATAAGGTCAATCTGCATGCGATCTATGCTGATACGAAGGAGCAGGTGGATCTGGATGAGCTGGCGCCGCGCCATTTCACAAATTGGGTGGAATGGGCCAAGGAGCAGGGCTTAGGCCTTGATTTCAATCCGACCTGCTTCTCGCATCCCAAGGCGGCAGACGGGTTCACCCTGAGCCATGCGGACGAAGAGATCCGCAGCTTCTGGATTAAGCATTGCAAGGCTTCCCGCAGCATTGCTGAGCACTTCGGCCGCGAGCTGGGCCAGCCGTGTGTAACGAATTTCTGGGTGCCTGACGGCTACAAGGATACTCCGGTAGACCGGCTGGCGCCGCGCATGCGCCTGAAGGAATCGCTGGACGAAATCTTCAGCGAGGAGCTGGATCCGCAGTACACTATCGATGCCGTGGAGAGCAAGCTGTTCGGTATCGGCTCGGAGAGCTACGTTGTCGGTTCGCATGAGTTCTACATGGGCTACGGCCTGACACGCGGTAAGGCCATCTGCCTGGATGCCGGGCATTTCCATCCGACGGAAGTGATCTCGAACAAGCTCAGCTCTATCCTGATGTTCAGCGAGCAGCTGCTGCTGCATGTCAGCAGACCGGTCCGCTGGGATAGCGATCATGTGGTCACGATGGACGATGAGCTGCTGGAGATTGCCCGCGAGCTGGTTCGCGGGGATCTGCTGCCGCGCACGCATATCGGCCTCGACTTCTTCGACGGCAGTATCAATCACCTGGCGGCTTGGGTAATCGGCACGCGCAATACGATCAAGGCGCTGCTGCGCGCTATGCTGGAGCCGGTAGAGGAGCTTCGGGCCGTTGAACGGGCCGGAGATTACACCTCACGGCTGGCCCTGGTGGAAGAATTCAAGTCCTACCCGTTCGGTGCTGTCTGGGATTACTACTGCGCTTCGCAAGGGACCCCGGTCCGTGAGGGGTGGCTGACTGAAGTGAAGCGCTATGAACAGGATGTATTGGCTTTAAGATAAGATCAGGCTGCTGAAATCACAATGACTGCTGAAATAATAAATAACAAGTACCCGCACGCTTAGGGTGCATATAGAAGGAGAGAGCATATGAGTACTTCCGTAATTGAATCCCAAGGGTATATATCCGGCGTCACCGCGCCTTTTATCGAGGAAATGTCCGAAATTACCCATCACATGTGGTCGCTGGGCTGGGATGAGCTGAACGGGGGCAACGTCAGTTACCTCCTGGATGAAGAAGAGGTAGCCAAGTATATCAATATCCGCGAGCCGCTGCGCACGATCAGCCTTACCTTCCCTGTAGCCGAGCTGGCGGGCAAATACTTCATCGTTACCGGATCAGGCAAGTATTTCCGTAATGTGATCAAGGACCCGGAGGCCAATCTGGGTGTGCTGCGTGTCAGCAGCAGCGGCGAGAGTGTGGAGGTGTTATGGGGATTGCGTAATGGCGCTGTTCCGACCAGTGAGCTGGCTTCCCACTTCATGAGCCATATCGAACGGCTGAAGGTAGATCCGGCGCACCGGATTGTGCTGCATACCCATGCAACAAATGTAATTGCCATGACCTTCACCCATGATCTGGATGAGCTGAAATTCACCAAGACGCTGTGGGAGATGTGCACAGAATGTCTGGTGGTCTTCCCGGATGGCGTCAGCGTCATTCCCTGGATGGTGCCGGGGAGCAGCGAGATCGGCCGGGCCACCGCTGACCGGATGAAGGAATACCGCGTGGTCATCTGGCCGCAGCATGGGATATTTGTTACTGGTGCGACGATGGATGCCACCTTCGGACTGGTTGAAACGATTGAAAAGGCTGCGATTGTCTATAACCTGATCGGCGGAAGAGAGATTCGGCAAAAGATCACCGATCAGCAGCTGGCAGATCTGGCTGCAGCCTTCCGAGTGACTCCAAAAGCCGGAGTGCTGGACTTATAAGACTTATCAAATCTCTTGAACTGGCAGTCATTTGCATTTGCCGCCGGGAACCGTCATACTATGCTTACTTAAAGTAATCATCAAGTAAGTAATCATCGTATGAAATGGAGGCTAGTGAATTATGAATGCTGCTGCATTGTTTGAACCTTTTGAATACGGAGGCTTGTCCCTCAGTAACCGTGTGGTGATGGCGCCGATGACCCGGGTGCATTCTCCTGAGGGCGTACCTGGCCCTGAGGTGGCGGCGTATTACCGCCGCCGCGCGGAAGGCGGGGTGGGTCTGATCATTACCGAAGGCACGGCCATTGATCATCCGGCGGCAGTCAGCCATCAGGATATCCCGAACTTCCATGGCGAAGCCTCCCTTGCGGGATGGGCGCAGGTCGTGCGTGAGGTGCATGCTGCCGGAGGCAAGATTATGCCTCAGCTCTGGCATGTCGGCATGGCCCGCAAGATCGGTGAGGGGCCTAATGCTTCGGCGCTGCCGATCGGTCCGTCCGGGCTGAATCTGGCTGGAGAGCAAGTCACAGAGCCGATGACTAAGAGCGAGATTCAGGCTATCGTCAGTGCCTTCGCCAAGGCAGCGAAGGCAGCCAAAGCCGTCGGCTTCGACGGCATAGAGCTGCACGGCGCCCACGGCTATCTGATCGACCAGTTCTTCTGGGAGAAGACCAACCGCCGCACCGATGAATACGGCGGCGATCTGGAAGCCCGCACCACCTTCGCGGTGGAAGTGATCGATGCCTGCCGCCGTGCGGTAGGACCGGATTTCCCGATCGTACTCCGCTTCTCGCAGTGGAAGAGCGGGGCCTATGACGCTAAGCTGGCGGAGACGCCGGAGGATCTGGCCCGTTTCCTGACCCCGCTCAGCAATGCCGGGGTAGATATCTTCCATTGCTCCACCCGGCGGTTCTGGGAGCCTGAATTTGCAGGCTCTGAGCTGAATCTGGCGGGCTGGACGAAGAAGATTACGGGCAAACCGGCGATTACAGTGGGCTCTGTCGGCCTGGACAGCGCATTCACCAGTGCGGTTATGGAGAAGAATGAGGATAACAACCTTGAGCGGCTGCTGCTCCGGCTGGATAAGGGAGAGTTCGATCTGGTGGCGGTAGGCAGAGCCTTGATCAGCGATCCGGCTTGGCCTGCCAAGGTACAGGCAGGCAAGATTAACGAGATTATTCCGTTCACCTCGGAGTCTACCAAGACATTGTATTAATCAATAGAGCTTGATCTGTAACACCCTGTGCCAAGCCATTAGGTTAGACTTCAAGTCTATCAGCTCATGGCTGCCTGCATGGGGTGTTTTTTTGCGGGTGAATCTTTGAAGATGTACTGATTGTTACTGTTTCTTATAATAATGCCAATATGCCAACACTCTTCTGTTTTCTCTCGAATATTGCTATTAATATAGCTGGATTTAGGTTGAGAGGGGAGCTGGAAAATGGCAATTTTATCTACAGGACCGATTGAGAATAATATTGCAAGCAATACGGGGACCCGCCCGACTCAAAGGGTAACACTCAAAATAGACGGCCGTAATATAACCGGATTCTTCGATATTCTTATTTTGGGTTATACCCTGAACGGCATACGCACCTTATATGTGCAGGAGGAGATCAGTGTGGCCCCCTCCCAAGTGGTTACCAAAATTTACTATGCGGACCTGGATGCTTTTGAATTCGTGTTCAACACGACAGGAACGGCAGTCTCCGAAGCGCAGGTATCTCTATGGGGCCAAAATGCCAACGGGCAGCTGGTGACAGCACACCGGCTGGTCTCCCAGGAGTTGCTGGGAGAAGAGGCAACAGGAGTCACCGGAGCCACAGGAGTAACGGGAGCCACGGGTGTGACGGGGGTAACGGGTGTAACGGGTGTAACGGGTGCAACGGGAGTAACGGGTGTGACGGGAGTAACGGGTGCAACGGGAGTAACGGGTGTGACGGGAGTAACGGGTGCAACTGGAGTAACGGGTGCCACGGGTGTGACGGGTGTAACGGGTGTGACGGGAGTAACGGGAGTAACGGGGGCGACGGGAGCCACAGGCGCACTGGCGTCATCTTATGCTTATATTTTCAATACGGCGGCTCAGACCGTGGCTACCGAAGCGGATGTTACTTTTGACAGCAATGAGAGTCTTGTCGGCTTCTCGCATACCCCTAATACAGCTCAGATTAATGTTGAGAATGCAGGAGATTATGCGGTAATCTTCATTGTCACCGCAGTGGAACCGAATCAGTTCACTTTGTATCTGAACGGTGCACCTGTAGGTGGCAGCGTCTATGGTTCAGGAGCGGGAACACAGCCTAACCCCGGGATGGTGATTATCTCTGTAGTCCCCGGCGATGTAATCACTTTAAGGAACCATTCCAGTGCCGCTGCAATCAATTTACAGACCTTAGCCGGAGGAACGCAGATCAACTCCAACGCATCAATTTTGATCTATAGGCTTGGGGGTTAAGACGTCCGGCGGCAAGCTGGTTGTAATAAATAAGTCCGGGACCTTACATTTTAGGCCGGGCTTTTTTGTCGTATAGGAAATTATATTATCCGTCTGTTGTGGATAAGGGGCATAGCGTGGGGAGAAGTACTCTTTGAATGATCCGGAGGCCGCATGAGTATATGAGGAGCTCAGAATGTATGCGGAAAACAGCATACATTTGCTGGTGCGTAGGTAATCTCATTCACCCGCAGGGTGATTTTGTTGCGCTGGAGATAACTCCTGAGTTGCGTGCCTCATACTTAAGCTCTAAGCAATAAGTTATTTTAAATCTGATGTTATACAAGACGCAATAGTCAGACTACTGACTTGCCCTCTCTTCCTGCCGCCGCGCGGTAGGACCGGATTTCCCGATCGTACTCCTTATCCCGGCCCCAGGCGGAATTTCTTCTCGCATACAGACTTCGCGCTATCCCCTCGGGATTTGTGGGTCGCTACTACCTCTCCGTCATACAGGATTGTGCAGCTTATCCAAGTGGCATCGGCATCCTTTTCTGCTTGTACCCTGGTAGAGGTTAACGGTATGAACATGTCTTTGGGGACAGCAAATTCCTCTCTGTAAGGGAGTTGGATAGAATCGAAATACACACTCTGCGGATGGTCACGGGCATTGACTTCCAACTCCAGATTAAGTGCTGCATCACTATCACTTTCAATTAGCACCTCTACGAGTATAGCGTCCGCTTCCGGTTCAACCGTTGCTGTTGACTCTTCAGCTTTCTTTTCAGGTATTGGATCTGTAGCTGTTCCACAGGCTGACAATAGGATCACTACTCCTGCCAGTACAGCCAGCATCCAAGGATTCTTAAGAATGCCCAGTGATTGTAGCCCTCTATTCATGCCGGTTCTCCTCTCTATGCCCAAGATAATAGCCGATCATCTCATCTATAAAAGACATCATTGCGCTATCCATGCCCATCACGACAGGAGTCGCACCATCAGCGGGCCGGATCATTTCCCAATATCTATCCAGCAGCGTCTCATTACCTTCAAAAAGGTCCAGCGCCATGTTATATAAACGGCCAGCCAGCGCTTGAGCTTCTGAAGAATAGGGGGACGAGGCCATCAACGATACGGCTTGCTCTAAAAGGCGTACAAGCTCCTCCGCTTTGTTGCTGCCGCCGCCCAGGATAGGGAGACGCTTAAGCAGCTCAACCTCCTCAACAGTTAGTGACGGCTCCTCCCTGAATTCGGCTGGAATGATTCCATCGCATAGAGGACGGTCATTCATAGCCGCAAGGACCTGCATTAAATCTTGCAGATGCTCTGTACCTTTGAGCCGGACGGTATGAAGAGTAGACCTGAGATAATACTGCTTGCGGCTTAACTCTTCTTTTTTTTGTTCGATCAGCTCGATCTGCTCATGCAATGATGCTATCCAATGGTCATGTTCATCCGCAGGGCTCTGATTCTGTAACAGCTCTTTTATTTGCTCTAAGGTGTAGCCGATCGATTTCAATAACAGAATTTTTTGAAGCCGGATTACAGCTTGGTTATCGTAGAAGCGGTAACCGTTCTCAGAGACCCTTGTGGGCTGCAGCAGTCCAATATGCTCATAGTGGTATAAGGTTCTTTTGCTGATATTCGCTGTCTTCGCTAAATCGCCAATACGGATCATAGTCACGACTCCCTCCTTATCATCACTATAAACGATAACGTATACGTTACAGTAAAGCCCCTAGCTCCTGAAATGTTCAGAATGGATTATCTTGGGAGCGGTATGATATAATTTTACATTAGAAAAGCACGGAAAATATGGGGACATCAGCAGAGGATGTGACTTTAGCATGGCGAAGGGGAGCAAGGATTACGGGCAGTATTTCGATTTCACGGATGCCAAGATCGTCAGCGAGACTGAAGGCAAGACCACTTACCGGATCAAAGGCAGGAACGTGCAGATCAATAGCCAGCCCGATTACAAGGAAGGCAAGCGGCGGGGCAAGGAAGAGATTGAAGTGCTGTATCATTTCGACATTCCGCCGGAGATGGCGGATTTCGGTGCAGGCAAGAGCTATCATATTACCACCTACGGCTGCCAGATGAATGAGCATGACACGGAGACGATGAAGGGTATGCTGGAGCAGCTCGGCTACCGGGCGGCTGAAGACCGCAGCGAAGCTGATATTATACTACTTAATACATGTGCGATCCGCGAGAATGCGGAGGATAAGGTATTCGGAGAGCTGGGCCATCTCAAAACACTGAAGCTGGAGAAGCCCGGCCTGCTCCTGGGGATCTGCGGCTGTATGTCCCAGGAGGAGGGCGTGGTCAACCGGATCATGAGCCGGTACGGCTTCGTGGATCTGATTTTTGGCACACATAATATCCACCGCCTGCCGGAGCTGATTAAGGAAGCGGTGTTCAGCCGCGAGCTGGTCATTGAGGTCTGGTCCAAGGAAGGCGATATCATAGAGAATCTGCCGAAGAAACGGGAGGGTCTGCGCGCCTGGGTGAATATTATGTACGGCTGCGACAAGTTCTGTACGTATTGTATTGTGCCGTTCACCCGGGGGAAGGAGCGGAGCAGACGTCCCGAGGATGTCATTGCCGAGGTGCGGGAGCTGGCCCGCCAGGGCTTCAAGGAAGTAACGCTGCTGG
This sequence comes from Paenibacillus sp. FSL M7-0896, assembly GCF_037975415.1. Taxonomy (NCBI): domain Bacteria; kingdom Bacillati; phylum Bacillota; class Bacilli; order Caryophanales; family Paenibacillaceae; genus Paenibacillus; species Paenibacillus sp. FSL M7-0896. Next base: position 3,965,666 of record NZ_CP150250.1, on the reverse strand, counting down.
GGCAGAACGTGAACGCCTACGGCAAGGATTTTACGGACATTGATTATACCTTCGGCGACCTGATGGACGACATGCGGGGGATTAATATTCCGCGTATCCGGTTCATGACCTCGCATCCGCGTGATTTTGACGATAAACTGATTCACGTGCTGGGCAAAGGCGGCAATCTGGTGGAGCATATCCATCTGCCGGTGCAGTCGGGAAGTACAGCCGTGCTGAAGCGGATGAGCCGCAAATATACCCGTGAAGCCTATCTGGAGCTGGTCCGTAAGATTAAGGCAGGCGTGCCGGATGCGGTGCTGACTACGGATATTATCGTCGGCTTCCCCGGTGAGACGGAGGAGCAGTTCGAGGAGACACTGTCCCTGGTGCGCGAAGTAGGGTATGATATGGCGTATACCTTCATTTATTCTCCGCGCGAAGGGACTCCGGCAGCCGGGATGGACGATAATGTTCCGCCAGAGGTTAAGAGCGCGCGTCTCCAGCGTCTGAATGATCTGATCAAGGAGCAGAGCCGTCTGGGGAATGAGCGGATGCTGGGCCGGCGGGTGGAGGTATTGGTGGAAGGTGCGAGCAAGAATAATGCCCGGATGCTGGCCGGACGTACCCGTGACAGTAAGCTGGTGCATTTCGAAGGCCCGTCCTCCCTGATCGGCACGCTGGTGCAGGTGAGCATCACCGGCGCGAAGACTTGGTACATCCAGGGGGACTATCAGGCGGAAGCCGCAGCGGTCCTCTAATTATAGAGAAATGAGGCGAGAAGAATGAGCCAGGAAGAAGCACGACTGAATGAATATGGCATGCAGACCCACAATACCCGCGATTTAATTGTCCGGGAGGATATTATGGGCAAGGCGAAGGACTTGGCTGCACTCATCTCCACCAGTGAGGAGGTCCGTCATTTCCAGCAGGCCGAGCAGAAGATTCTGAATCACGAGCGTGTGCAGGGACTTATTGCTACAATTAAGAAGAAGCAGAAGGAGATCGTGGCGTTCGAGAGCTTCAAGAACCAGGCGATGGTCGCGAAGATTGAACGTGAGATTGAAGAGCTGCAGGATGAAATCGACAGCATCCCGGTTGTGAACGAGTTCCAGCAGAGCCAGAGCGATATCAATTATCTGCTGCAGATGGTGATTTCAGTGATTAGGGATACCGTCTCGGATAAAATCAATGTGGAAGCAGGCACCGAGGCGCCGCCCTCCACTTGCGGAGATTAATGCAGAATCACCCGGGGGCGGATGTGAATCCGTCCCTTTTACATATCTGCGGCCTGCTCCGGTTGATTTTGGGCGGACAGGTTTGGTACATTAAAAGATACGAACAACAAACAATAGCTGCGGCAAAGGATGATCTATAGTGACTGAGAACGCGGAACAAACCTATAACGCCAAGAAGTACCGCACTCCGGATGGCGTTCCGGCGGATATTGTCATGTTTACACTGACCAAGCGCGAGCGGAAGACCGTCACGAAGACGCTGCCGCTGCGCGAGCTGAAGGTGATGCTGGTCCGGCGCAAAAAATGGCCGTGTGCGGGCATGTGGGCCCTGCCGGGCGGCTTTTGCCAGGAGGATGAATCGATCTATGATGCTGCTACGCGCGAGCTGAAGGAAGAAACGGGCGTGGACGGCGGACATCTGGAGTATCTCGGTGTCTACAGCCAGCCGGGCCGTGATCCGCGCGGCTGGATTATCAGCCATGCCTTCTTTGCTCTGGTGGAGGAGTGGATGCTGGAGCAGCGGCAGGCCTCGGATGATGCAGGCGAGGTTGGCCTGTTCACACTGCAGGAAGCGCTGGAGGAGCTGGAGCTGGCTTTTGACCACCATGATATTATTACCGATGCCTACCTGCGGATTCAGCAGCAGATGCTGCAGACGACGATTGCCCGGCAGTTCCTGCCGCGTCATTTCACGCTGAGCGAGCTGTACCAGGTGATCCAGACGGTGGTGCCGGAATTCAAAGAACCGAATTTTATCCGCAAAATTACGTCAACACGCAGCCGTCAGGGTATATTAAAAGAAGTGAGCGATGAAGCAGGGAATCCGCTCAGCTCCAATCAATACTCCCAGCGCCCGGCACAGCTCTATATGTTCACGGACCATGAGCCGTTATTATCCATTTATACGTAAGCTGCCGGGAAGTGCAGGCCCATTAACCTTTTAGGAGGCTATCCTACCATGAGAGCACTGATTGTAATTGATTTCACGAATGATTTCGTTGACGGGAACCTGCCTGTCGGCCAGCCCGGCATCGATATTGCGCCCAGAGTCAGTGAATTGACCGAGCAATTCGTGCGCAGCGGGGACTATGTGGTGATGGCTGTAGATCTGCATGAAGCAGATGACCCGTACCACCCGGAGACCAAGCTGTTTCCGCCGCATAATCTGCGGGGAAGCGAGGGCCGTGAGCTGTACGGCAGCCTGAAGGCTGTCTACGAGGCGAACCGCGAAGCCATCTACTGGATGGACAAAACGCGTTACAGCGCCTTCTGCGGCACGGATCTTGCGCTGAAGCTGCGTGAACGGGGCATTACCGAGGTACATCTGATCGGGGTATGTACGGATATCTGTGTGCTGCATACGGCAGTGGATGCCTACAACCACGGCTTCGGGATTACGGTGCATGAGGATGCCGTCGCCAGCTTCAATCCTGACGGTCATGTATGGGCGCTTGGACACTTCCGCGGCAGTCTTGGGGCGAACGTTGTCACGGGCGCTATAGAGAAGTAGCACATCAGCAGAGACAGAACCCAATTACAACAGTGGAATGACTAGGAGATGAGGACTTGAGGAGAGAACTTGCTCTACATACAGACAAATACCAGATTAATATGATGTATGCCCATTGGATGAATGGTACACACAAGCGCCGGGCGGTGTTCGAAGCCTATTTCCGCAAGCTGCCGTTCGGCAACGGCTTCGCTGTATTTGCCGGGCTGGAGCGGATCGCCCAGTATATCGCCGAGCTGCGGTTCACGGAAGAGGATATCCGCTACCTGTCGGAGCAGGAGGAGAACTATGCGCCGGCCTTCCTGGAGGAGCTGCTGCAGTTCCATTTCCAAGGCAGTCTCCACTCCATGAAGGAAGGGGCCCTGGTGTTCCAGGATGAACCGCTGATCCGGGTCGAAGGCACGATTATGGAGGCGCAGCTTGTCGAGACTGCGATCCTGAACTTCATGAACTATCAGACGCTGATTGCTACCAAGGCGTCACGGATCAAGCAGGTGGCCCCGAATGATACGCTGCTGGAGTTCGGAACGCGCCGCGCGCAGGAAGCGGATGCCGCAGTCTGGGGCGCTCGCGCCGCTTATGTCGGCGGCTTCCATGCGACTTCTAACATGCTGGCCGGCAAAAAGTTCGGTATCCCTACGAAGGGCACCCATGCCCATTCTTGGGTGCAGAGCTTCCCGAGCGAGCAGGAGGCGTTCGACGCTTACGCGCGGGTAATGCCGGACGGCGTGACGCTGTTGGTGGATACATTCGATACCCTGCGCAGCGGTGTGCCGAATGCGATCAACACGGCGAAGAAGCTGGAAGCGCAGGGCAAACGGATGAATGGCATCCGGCTGGACAGCGGTGACCTTGCTTATCTGTCCCGCAAGGCACGCGAGATGCTGGATGAAGCCGGGCTGCAGTATGTGAAGATTGTGGCCTCCAATGATCTGGATGAGAACACCATCATGAACCTGAAGTCGCAGGGGGCGGCGATCGACACCTGGGGGGTCGGAACCCAACTGATTACCGCTTCGGATCAGCCTTCACTGGGCGGTGTCTATAAGCTGGTAGAGATCGAAGCGCCAAGCGGCGAGATGATCCCCACGATCAAGATCTCTTCGAATCCCGAGAAGGTATCCACTCCCGGCAAAAAGGAAGTCTACCGCATTATCGGCCAGAACGGCAAGGCGCTGGCAGATTATATCAGCTCCGCCGATGAGCCAGCACCCCGCAGTGGAGTGCGGCTGAAGCTGTTCAACCCGCTGCATCCTTATATGAAGAAGCATGTGGAGCGTTACGACGCGGTGCGGATGCTGGAGCCGATTGTAGTGAACGGGTTCCAGGTCTATACCCTGCCGGAGCTGGCGGAGATCCGCCGTTACCATGAGGAGCAGCTCGACCTCTTCTGGCCGGAGTACTTGCGCAAGCTGAACCCGGAAGTGTTCCGCGTGAATCTCAGCGAACAGCTATGGAACCGCAAGCAGCAGCTGATTGCAGAGCATATGATTACCGATGTGGAGTAACCGGACTGTAGTGCAGGAATAGAGATGTTGACTTAGCCCCTTCAACCGGATGAATTGTCTTTCGGCTGAAGGGGCTGTTGCTGCATCAATGGAGGAAGGCCGCTGGGCAGGCTTCTATTTGCTATCATAACGGGCACTTCTTACGTAGGACCATATGCTTATTGACATAGATTCTCTGGAATAATATATTAAATATGTTCCGATTTACAATTTTGGTAGAAGAAGATTATTTTTTTGGGACAAAAGTTTAAGCGCTTTAACTTTTGTCCGGCAGGCAGCATCCGCAATATCCAGTAAGGAGGTGAGCTTTTCCTACAGCTGTCCGTTTGTGAATACAATGGGTTCTCTTAAGTATCCACCCCAACCACAAGGAGTGAATGGATGATGAACAAGCAAGGGAAACGCAAGCTGCACTGGAAAAGTCTGATGCTTCTATGTCTGGCCATATTTATCCTGCCTGCCGGATCTGCCTTCGCCGCTGTGAACAAACCGTTCCCGCAGCACACCACCTATACAAGCGGAACCATTAAACCGAACAATGTCACTCAGACCGTCATGGATAACGCCGTCAAGACCAAATGGGATGCCTGGAAAGGCGCATATCTTAAGCCTGCCGGAACAGGCAAATATTATGTGAAATATAATTCAGCCGGGGAGACGGTCTCTGAAGCACATGGCTATGGCATGCTGTTCACCGTGCTGATGGCCGGCTACGACAGTAACGCACAGACCTACTACAACGGACTCTACAATTATTACACAGCACATCCAAGCGCCATCAACCCCTATCTGATGTCCTGGAAGCAGAACAGCAGCTTCCAGAATATCGAAGGGGAAGACTCCGCAACCGACGGAGATATGGATATTGCCTTCTCGCTGCTGCTGGCCCACAAGCAATGGGGAAGCAGCGGAACCGTCAACTATCTGCAGGCTGCGACGAATATGATTAACGCCATCATGGATAATGAGATTAATCAGACCCAGTGGACGATCCGTCTCGGGGACTGGGCGAACAGCGGCTCATACAATACGGCTACCCGCCCTTCAGACTTCATGCTCAATCACCTGAAGGCCTTCCAGGCTGCTACAGGGGATGCCCGCTGGCAGAATGTAACGAACAAGACCTACACCTTAATCAACAGCCTCTACACCGGCTATAGCTCAACCACCGGCCTGCTGCCGGACTTCGTGGTCTACTCCAGCAATACCTATAAGCCGGCTGCGGCTAATTTCCTGGAGGATGCCAACGACGGCAACTATAACTATAATTCCTGCCGCACCCCGTGGCGGATCACCACCGATTATCTGCTGACAGGCGATAACCGGGCCTTATCCCAGCTGAATCAGCTGAACAGCTGGATCAAGACCAAAGCAAGCAATACGCCGGGTAACATCAAGGACGGCTATAAGCTGAACGGAACCACCTTCGGCAGCTATAACAGCGGCGCATTCTATGCCCCCTTCGGCGTAAGCGCAATGACCTCCTCCGCCAACCAGAGCTGGCTGAACTCCCTGTGGAGCCATACGGCGAACAGCGCGGCAGAGGACTACTATGAAGACAGCATTAAGCTGTTCTCCATGATTGTCATGTCAGGCAACTGGTGGGCGTACTAAGCGTTACCTAGCAGCTTCCCGGTGTAAACTGGTGAAGCTGCTTTTTTAATGGGATTATGGGGAAGATTATCACTCTAGCAGTACTGGTTATAAATGGTTTGTTTCTTTGAGACGTTTATATTATGTCTACATCTGTCAGACTTTGTCCCTACATTGAATATGCAAGAATAGAGGAACATGACATAATGTGATATTTAATTCAACAAAATAACAAATAATAACAAAATAATCTTCAGAAAATATATATCATTTGACATCTTATGGACTATATCAAAAATATAGGGACAGATGTATTATTTAAGTTGTAATCGGCCGATTAACAATGGTTGGAAAGGCGGAAGAATTGTGAAAATTAAAAAGTTTCTGTCTGTTCTTCTTATCTCTGCTGTCGTATTGATACCATCGGCTTCCGCATTTGCCGAAGAAAATGTACAATCCATGGAAATTTCTCCAGCATCGGTTGGAATTGGGGATACTGAGTCTACTGCAATAAGTTTAATATTGAATGGAGAAGGTGGGGTCTTAGGGGGAGTTACCTATGATCTTTTTATTCAAAATGGAACAGAACAAGATTGGTTTAAATGGACCAACACTACGCCTAACTATGTACGAGCTAATGCCTTAGTTGGAGGGTTCCCAGGCAATGGGCCCACTAGGGCGGCAGTTATCATAAAAAAGGAGGGCTGGGGTGACACTGGTCCTATTTACCTCGATCAAGCAAATACAGCGGAAAGACAAAATTTTGCTAATATGGTCATTGCCCCAGGAGCTACTGTATACGTAAGAGTTGATTCGCCCAATAACCCGAATATGTCGGCATACCATTTTGTATTTTTTGCACTTCCACTTTAATATGTAGAATGATAAAGGGCATCTCCTTTAAAGGGGATGTTCTTTTTCATTTGCTAACTTACGTATTCTTCTACAGTATCAACAACACTAGATTATAAAGTTCATTCCCCCTTCACAAGGTAAAAAATACTACTTGTCTTATCAATTTCTTAAACATGCCAATGATACTGTACTAAGAGTACATGTTGTTCCAAAAGGGATAAAGATCATTGACGATGCTTCGCATTACACGAAATTCTGTGATATTTTTAACATCTTAATTTTTAATTTTATTGCTAAATTAAGGATGACATCTCATCCACAGTTTGCTTGGGAAAGTGCGGAATTACACAGAATTTTCACATTTTGTCGTTTTCATGGAAGCTTTCTTTCTATTGAAATAACACCGCACTGTCGCATATAAAGAAACCTGCCCGAATCTATAAAGAACTGTGATTTCCTGAGCGTGGAAAATGCAAGATATGTCACTTCGCGGCTTGCAAAATCAAGTTACAATCGTTGAAAAAGTCAAAAGGATGTACTAAGAAAGGGGTTATGTCGGTGGTACAATTGCCAATAGTAAATGAACTGGGATTCTTTGAGATTCGTCTGGAATCCATTGGAGGCCTGGGCGCGAACCTGGCAGGTAAAATGCTGGCGGAAGCAGGAGTGGTCGGCGCAGGGCTGAACGGCGTCAGCTTCTCATCGTACGGTTCGGAGAAGAAGGGGTCTGCGGTTAAGGCTCACATCCGCTTCTGTGATATGGATACCCATATCCGCGATACTTCACCAGTCGAGCGTCCGCATGTTGTCGGCGTATTTCACGAAGCACTTGCCAAGACCGTTAATGTAACCAGCGGAATTCATGAACACAGCACCGTTCTTGTGAACTCGGCCAAGACGCCGGAAGAACTCAGAGAGCTGCTGAAGATGAAGGCCGGCACGATTGCGGTAATCGATGCTACCAGCATCGCACTCAAGGAGAAGAATCGTGTTAACATGGCCATGCTGGGGGCGTTGTTCCGGCTCTGCCCGTTCCTGGATACGGATATCATGAAGGGCGTCATTGAGAAGTCGCTCGGCAAAAAATATCCGCAGGCCGTCCAGTCGGCCATCACGACCTTCGAGCGCGGCTATAATGAAGTGAAATTCATGCAGTTCGAGCTGGCTGCCGGCGACAGCATGCCGGAATATGTCCGTTCCGATATCTCGGCTCTCGGTTACGAGACTCAGCCGATGGGCGGTACGATCACCAACCCGGGCAGCAGCTTCCTGAAGAATCTCAGCATCTCCCGTTCCGGTATGCTTCCGGCATTTGAGATCGAGTCCTGTATCAACTGCGCACAGTGTGACACGGTATGTCCTGACCAATGCTTCGTGTGGGAAGAGCGCCTGGACCGCAAGGGCCGTTCGCAGATGTTCCTGCTCGGTATTGACTACCAGTACTGTAAAGGCTGCCTGAAATGCATCGGTGCCTGCCCGACCTCGGCATTATCCAGCATGAGGGAGAAGGAAGGCTATGCGGACAGCCATGCCGTGAAGCATCAGTTCGATCTGGTAACTCCAGTCTAAAACCCGGAAGAAAGGTGGAATACATTGTGGCTATTGATTATGAAAAAGAACTAGGCTCCGCCAAGGTGGAGCAGAAATTCCTATACGAGTCCGGCAATGAAATGGCGGCCTATGCCGCACATCAGATTAACTATCATGTCATGGGTTATTTCCCGATCTCCCCATCGACTGAGGTGGCTCAGTTCCTCGATACGATGAAAGCCAGCGGCCAACACGATATTATGCTGGTACCGTCCGACGGCGAGCACAGCTCCGCCGGGATCTGCTACGGTGCTTCGACGGCAGGCGGCCGTGTGTTCAACGCAACCAGCGCTCAAGGGTACATGTTCATGCTGGAGCAATTACCTGTACAAGCAGGTACGCGGATGCCGATGGTCATGAATCTGGTCTGCCGTTCGATCTCAGGACCGCTGAATATTCACGGAGACCATTCCGATCTGTATTTCGCCCTGAACACCGGCTGGCCGATCCTGATGTGCCGTGATCCGCAGTCGGTCTATGATATGAACCTGATGGCGCTGAAGCTGGCGGAACACGCCAAAGTCCGGCTGCCGGTGATGGTAGCCTCTGACGGTTACTTCACCTCGCACCAGAAGCGCCGGGTACAGGCTTTTGCCCACCGTGAGGATGTTCACAAGTTCGTTGGCGAACAACCGCCTGCCGGCTTCACCGATACGCTGGACCGTAATAATCCGGTCACTGTGGGACCTTACATGAATGAACCGGATTACATCAACAACCGCTATCAGCAATCCGTTGCGATGTACAATGCGGGTGAAGTCTTTGAAGAAATCGCCCAGGAATTCGCAGAGCTGACCGGACGCCATTATGAGATGATCGAGCAGTACCGGATGGAGGATGCCGATGTTGCTGTCTTCCTGATGAACTCGGCTTCGGAGATCATTAAGGATGTAGTGGATCAGCTCCGTGAGCAGGGAATCAAGGCAGGGGCAATCTCCCCGAACATGATCCGTCCGTTCCCGCAGAAGCAGATTGCTGAAGCGCTGAAGCATGTCAAAGCCATTACTGTAGGTGACCGTGCCGATTCGGTCGGCGGACACGGCGGTAACATGGTGAACGAGATTAAGGCGGCACTGTTCACTTACGGCAACACAACGACTAAGGTGATTAGCCGGATCTACGGTCTGGGCGGTAAAGACTTCTATGCCGAAGACGGACACCACTTCTTCCAGCTGGCTATGGATGCCGTTGTTGCGGACCGTGTAGAGATTCCTTTTGATTACTATGGCCACAATCCGGGGGCGCCGGAGAATGCGCCGAAGCGCCTCTTGAAGCCGATGGACTTCGATAAGCTGAAGACCGGCCTGATCACGGTAACTCAGAACGAAGAGACCGGCAAGCTGAGTGTCAGAGTTCCGCCGGTCCGTTCGCTGATGAAGAAGCCAAGACGTCTGTCTCCAGGACATGGGGCATGTCCGGGCTGCGGGATTTTCTCCGGGCTGGAGCTGTTCTTCAAAGGGATCGAAGGGGATATCGTAGCGCTCTACCACACCGGCTGCGCGATGGTAACGACTACCGGCTATCCGTATTCCTCCCATAAATCGACGTTCATCCACAATCTGTTCCAGAATGGTGCTGCTACACTGTCCGGCGTGGTTGAGATGTTCTGGGAACGCAAACGCCGCGGTGAGCTTGACGGGCTGGGGCTGAAGGAAGACTTCACGTTCGTTATGGTTACCGGCGACGGCGGGATGGACATCGGGATGGGACCTGCGATCGGTGCAGCGCTGCGCGGCCACAAGATGATCATCGTGGAATATGATAACGAAGGATATATGAATACAGGGGCGCAGCAGTCCTATTCGACACCGCTTGGACACCGGACTTCCACCTCAAGCATCGGCAAAACCCAGCAGGGCAAGGTGACCCAGCACAAGGATACAGCGCAGATTATGGCAGCTACCAACATTCCTTATGTCTTCACCGGCTGTGAAGCTTATCCGCAGGATATGCTGAAGAAGGCGGCGAAGGCCCAGTGGTATGCGCAGAATGAAGGTCTGGTCTACGGCAAGATTCTTATTGCCTGTCCGCTGAACTGGATGAGCGACGACAAGGACGGCACAGATATCGTTTCCCTGGCTGTCGAATCCTGCTTCTTCCCGCTCTATGAAGTAGAGCAGGGAATTACGAGTATCACCTACAACCCGGAAGACAAGGACAAACGGATAGAAGTATCTGCCTGGCTGAAGACGATGGGCAAGACCCGCCATCTGCTGAAGCCGGAGAATGAACCGGCCCTGCGCAGCTTCGAGGGTGAAGTTCAGCGCCGCTGGAGCCGCCTCAAGGCGAAGCATGAGCATCCAGACTTGTAAGGTGTAAGGTCTATTGGAGTCTTAGCATTTGTAAGCAAGCAATAGCTAAAGTTTGTACCCGCCCGGCAGAGTCACTCTGCCGGGCTATTTTGCAGCTGTAACCAGAACGGAAGAATATTATAAAATAATCATGCAAAGTGATATAGTAACGAGGGGAAACGCAAATGAAAAAGGTTGCATTCAAGAAGCTTGCAACTCTATCGATGGTGTAGTTCACCTGCAAGGGAAGGGATAGGAGGGAAACATGGCAACGGTGTTCTTAATCATTATTTATCTGGCGTTCATCAGCCTGGGACTGCCAGATTCGATGCTTGGCGCAGCCTGGCCGATTATCCGGCTGGATTTCGGGGCGCCGGTCGAGCTGGCCGGACTGCTGTCGATGATAGTAGTCGCCGGGACGATTATCTCAAGCTTGGCCAGCAGTGTGGTGCTGAAGCGGCTCGGGACGGGGATGGTTACTTTTATCAGCGTGGCGGTAACCGCTCTGGCCCTGCTCGGCTTCTCTTATTCCTCTTCCGTCGTGTGGGTGGCTCTGCTGGCCTTGCCTCTGGGTCTGGGGGCCGGTTCGATCGATACAGGGTTGAATAATTATGTGGCGACTCATTACAAAGCGCATCATATGAGCTGGCTGCACTGTTTCTGGGGGATAGGGGCTATGCTGGGGCCGATTCTGATGTCGCGTTATATTGCGAATGGCGAGTCATGGAGAATGGGATTTTTCGCGGTCAGCATGATTCAGTTCGCGTTAGTCGTGGTACTGTTCTTCAGTCTGCCGCTGTGGAAGCGGGCGGGCCAGGGCAGCAGACCGCAGCCTCAGGAGATGCCGGAGCAGGCAGAATCTCTACCCGCTGCTGCATCCCTAGCGGGCAGCAAGGTGCTTCGCATCCCGGGCGTGAAGCTGGCGATGCTCACCTTCCTGTTCTATTGCGGAGTGGAAGCTACGGTGGGGCTATGGGGCAGCAGTTATCTGGTGAACGTCAAGGAGGTATCCCCGGCAACGGCGGCCGGATGGGTCTCGCTCTATTATGGCGGAATCACGGCCGGGCGGCTGATTACCGGCTTCATTACCTTCCGGTTCAGCAACCGTACGCTGATTCGCGGAGGGTTGGCAATCTCACTCGCGGGTGCGCTGCTGCTGGCCTTGCCGCTTCCGGCGATATGTTCACTCGTTGCTTTTATTCTGATTGGCCTCGGCTCGGCACCGATTTTCCCCTGCATGCTGCATGAGACGCCCGCCCGGTTCGGAGCGGAGCATTCGCAGAAGATTATGGGGTATCAGATGGCCTTGGCCTACACCGGCGGTGCGTTCTTGCCTCCGCTCTTGGGCTGGGCGGCGGCGCGGAGCACCTTCATGATTCTCCCGCCGGCAATGATTGGGTATATAATAGTGATGATAGTAAGCTCTGAAGTGATCAACCGAATGATGAGCAGACGACAAGGAGAGGTGAGCCTGTAATGAGATTCATAGAATGGCAGGATGGAGCATGGAGCAATGAACCGGTGTCAAGCAGCACCGCGGACGGTCAACTGGTGGCCCATGCAGCGGAAGGCAGCGATTACTGGGAAAAGACGATGTACGGCTTCCAGCATGACAACGGTCATGCGCTGCTTGCCCCTTGGGATAAGGCAGAGGCGATAGAGATCAGCTTTGCGCTGGACGGGTTCACGGAGCTGTACGACCAGGCAGGTATTATGCTATGGCACAGCGGTGAGCAATGGATTAAAGCTGGTATTGAGCTGAATGACGGTGTTCCCCATATAGGTGCAGTCGTGACGGACGGTTACTCTGACTGGTCATTGTCCCCTGTGCCCGAGTGGAAGGGCGAAGTGATTACCCTGCGGGCTTCACGGATGAAGGATGCGGTAATCCTCAGAGCGCGAACAGAGAATCATCCCTGGCGGACTATCCGCGTTGCCCGGTTCCCCTATGAGACTGGCAGCCAGGCGGGACCCTTCCTGTGTGCTCCAACGCGGGCCGGGTTTCAGGTCACCTTCACACGCTGGGCGGCTACAGCACCCGATGCAGACGTTCATATAGACCCGCCAATCGTATAGACTTCCCGGAAAAGGCAAAACCGCCGCTGCGCGTATCTTTCACGCGCAGACGGCGGTTTTGTCTTTTACAATATACTATCTTATAGACGGGAGAGGCAGACTAGACTATCTTTTTCTGCTGCGCACCATTGCGGTAGGCCCGCACATTTCATCCCGGACAGAATAAGTGTAGATATGGTGAGGGACCGGAACACAGTGGTGGCGTCTGACGACCTCGACATGGTGGACCACCTGGACCACCTGGGGATGATAGTAATCTTCATATACAACCTGTGTAGGATCTGTAACCGTTTCAGCAGGACATTTCGGACAATTTCTCATTACACTCAGCTCCTTCGCAGTGGACTTATGCCAGTATACGCGTTATGCAGGAGCCTGCTTGTTCATTCGTCTAGATTCCGGCAAAATAGGTGTCCGGCCATGCTGCGTCTCACGAACGCTTGTAGATCTCGCGCATGACATGGCGCAGCTCGGGCAGGATTAGCCGTTCCATAGCCAGTTTGATTGCACCGGTGGAGCCGGGCATGGAGAAGACAGCGGTACTGCCGATTGTCCCGGCAATGGCCCGGCTGAGCATGGCGGCAGAGCCGATATCTTCGGTGAAGCTCAGCAGCCGGAAAATCTCCCCGAAGCCCGGCAGCGACTTGTCCAGCAGAGAGGCTACGGCCTCATAGGTGGTGTCACGGGGGGAAATGCCGGTCCCTCCGGTCAGAAGCACAGCTTCGATGCCGGAATGAACGGAGCTTTTGTAGACCAGCTCCCGGATATCTTCATAATCATCCTTGACGATGGTGCGGCCGGTCACGGTATAACCGGCGGCTTCCAGCAGACTCTGGATCAGCGGACCTCCGGTGTCCGTATCGATGGTGCGGGTATCCGAGACCGTTATGATGTAGCAAGCGACTGAATCCGGGGCTTCGCTCCGGTGTTCTTCGACGGATGATATACGAACCAGCTCCTTTTTGTATCTGCTGTGCAGCTTATATTTCCCATGATAGGGGATGGAAGCGGCAATAACAAGCTCCCCGGGGGAAGCTGATGTATGCCTCACCAGGTAGGGCCGCCTTGCACAGAGGCGGTCATTGTAGTACACTCGCTACCATAACCGATTGAGGCAGGGAGAGAGCAAACTTGGAACAGTCATTACCAGTATATATCTTGTCGGGATTTCTCGGCAGCGGCAAGACCACATTACTACAGCGTCTTTTGGATCATTGGAATCATCAGGGCCTCCGGCCGGCCGTGATTATGAACGAGCTGGGTGAGGTGAATCTGGACGGCTTGCTCGTGGAGCAGTCTGTGCCGATGGCAGAGATGCTGGGCGGCTGTATCTGCTGCACCAGCAGGGGGGACTTAAGTACGGAGCTGACCACGCTGGTCAAAAAAGAATCGCCGGATGTAGTTATCATCGAGGCTACAGGCGCAGCCAACCCGCTGGAGATTGTGGATGCAGTAACGGAGACTTCGCTATATCAGCAGGTGGAGCTGAAGGGGCTGATTACCGTCGTTGATGCCGCCCATCTGCTGGAGCTGTACCGCTCCCAGCAAGGGGCTACCTACCGTCTGATGCAGGAGCAAATCCGCTGTGCATCCGTCCTGATCCTGAACAAGACAGACCGCATTCAAGCCGCAGAGATTGCAGAGATCTCGGAGGTGCTGCGTAAGTGGAATGCGTACGCGGAGATTCTGCCGGCGGTACGCTGTGAACTGGAGCCAGAAGCGCTGCTGGGCAGTGTGGGAGCCGTTCATATGGAAGACCGGCCTGAGGGCGGGGAGCATATGGAGGGCGGAGCTGAAGGGGCGATGCATGCTTCGCATGATCATGTGATGGCTTACACGCATTATTTCCAGAATCCCGTGAACAGCGAGGAATTCGAACGGTTTGTGAAGGAGCTGCCACGCGATGTGTACCGGGCTAAGGGGATCATAACTTTTACCGATACCTCCAGCCGGTTTCTGTTTCAGTACGCCTACAGAGAAGCGGATTTCATGAGAATTACGCCCCAGGGCGAGGTGCCGGATGTTGCGGTATTCATCGGTGAGCATTTCTCCTCCGGTGAGCTGCGCAGGGAGCTTCTGCGCCTGGAGAGACGTCTGCTGACCAGACCCGCAGCGGTCAAACGAAGCCTATAGTTAGCAATCTGCAGTTCCTTATGAATGGTTCGTTCTTATTCTTGCAGGTTAATACATAGGCATACCCTATACTAATTGCAGGAGGTTGTAAGGCTATGACCCGAATTCAATATCAGGAATGCATTAATGCTTTGATTAAATGTATGGATGCCTGTAACTATAGCTATGTCTCAAGCCTCAAGGAATATGATCTGGCCGATCTGCGGGAGAGCATCCAGCTGGACCGTGAATGCGCAGACATCTGTTCCTTCGCTATACAGGCGATGACCCGCCGAAGCCCGTTCGTGGCCGAAATCCTCAAATTATGTGCTGACATCTGTGACCGCTGCGCGGACACAAGCAGCCGTCATAAGCATAACCATTGCCAGGATTGCATCGATACCTGCCGCAATGCAGCCATGGCCTGCAGAAGGGTCAGTGAAGCTGTTGAAGTCTACGCCTGACATCACCCTTTAGGACTAACATATATAGCATCGAATACTTAACAGGAACCAGGGCGGGTGCGGATTTTTTTCTGCACAGTTCTGGTTTTTTCAATGTGAATTTCATGGATCTGGGAAAATAAAAAGGAGAATAAAGCCATTCCGGCGAATGTTACATAAGAGAATAATCAGGCTGCCATTCGATGCGGCCCATAGGCATGCACGAATGGAAGGAGGCCTGGAAGCCACGAATGCAACATCTCTAATTACAATTACCGAAGGAAGCAAGCGCTATGGAAGCCGCCCGGTACTTACCGGAATATCGATGACAGTTCTTCCCGGAACGGCCACGGCTCTGATCGGCCGTAACGGGTCCGGCAAGAGTACGCTGTTATCCATCCTCGCGGGGCTGCTGAAGCTGTCCTCCGGTGATCTTACCTGCGACCGTCGGGCGATAACCACAGGTTATGCACCCGAGGCATTTCCCGGCTTGAAGCTCACCGCCGAGGACTATCTGCGCTATATGGGCCGGATTGCCGGACTCTCCGAAGCGGCTTCGGCGTCCCGGATCAACGAACTGCTGCAGCTGTTCAGTCTCGAATCGTACCGCAGTCACAAGCTGGCAGGCTTCTCCAAGGGAATGCTGCAGAAGGTCAACCTGATCCAGAGCCTGCTCATCCGGCCGCAGCTGCTGTTGCTTGACGAGCCCATGTCAGGACTGGATCTGCCGGCACAAGATACGCTTATCGAAATACTGCTGGAGCTGAAGGCGGAGGGGACGGCACTCGTATTGTCCGTTCATGAACCGCAGATCATCGAAGCTGTCGCGGATACCGTATATGTATTACATGAAGGACAGACTATCCGGACGATTCATGGAGCGGAGAAGCTGAAGAGTGCTCCAGTAGTGGATATCGTCTATACAGCACTGCCGGGACAAGCCCAGCGGGCTCTGGAAGCCTTGCCTGGAGTCATCCGAGTGCTGCCGGAGCCGGACTTCGCCGGTACAGCGTGTACAGGGTTGACTGTAGAACAGAAAATGTCAGATACCTGCCTGCAGCAGATTCTTGCTGCGGGCGGTTCCATAGTTTCAGTGAAGCCTCTCGGGGGATTAAGTGACCTGGCCGAGTGGATGGACCCCAAGGATCAGAGCGGGAGTGGACGCGGGTGAAAGGGCTAATCGGTTATTTTTTGCATAGTTATACAGTCTCCCAGCGGTTCTTCGGACCGGTTGCCGGTGTAATAATTGCGGTATTAATTCTCTATTCCTATAAGCCTAATCCGGTCATGAGCAGCTACTCGGCTACGGCAGTCTTTCTATTCATAGCCTGTGCGTGGCTCGGCTTAAGCTTCCTTAACCATGAGCAGGCGGTGCAGAAGCAGGTGGTTATCGTTCAGCTCCGCAGTGCCCGCCGCTACAGTATCGGCGGTCTGCTGACCCTGGTCCTGCTTACGCTGCTGCTGGATGTCATCATTGTTATGTACCCCGTCTTGACCGGAAGCTTCCATGAACCTGTCGGACTTCAGCGGATATTGCTTGGTTTGGCCGGACATGCTCTAATGGGGTTATTAGGGATTACACTCTCCTTGTACCTGCAATCCTCGTGGGTACCGCGGGCTGGATATGCGGCCGGAATGATGCTGATCCTCCTCATTCTATCTATTAGCGCCGGTAAAGTGGCTGATGTGGTGCCGGGGCCTGTTGTATCTATTCTCCTGCCCCCGGTATACCCGGTCATGGACAGGATGATGAATGCAGAGACTCTGCCAGTGTCCTCCGTGCTAGGAGCCTATGCCCACGCGTTGGCGTACATAATATTGCTTGCCGGGTTCTACATTTACCGTACCGGCCGTATGGACTATAACAAAACAAACTGAGCTGTGTCCTTTGACCTTGATGATTTACAATTTGAAAAAAGTGGCCGGAAGTCCAAATGTTCACCGCAGCAACGGCCATTCCGAAATAGAACGAAAAGTTCAATCTACACACAAATCAAATAACCAGATCAAGAACGGGAGGAACGATGAAGGATACACAAATACCGGAGAGTGAACAGTCCAAAGAGCTATTTGCCTATTTCGGGCTGGCTGTCTACTATTGCCAGGCGCTGGAGCAGCAATTAACGAATCTGCTGCTGCTGACGAAGCTGTCGCGGGGCAAGACGCCAACTGACGCCGAAATCGCAGAATTGTATCAACGCAAGCTTAGCAATTCACTCGGCCAACTCATCAAAGAAATCCAGCATCACTTCCCCTTCTCTGAGGAAGAGACGAGTCAATTGCAGGCCGTATGGAAGGAACGCAATCATATTGTCCATGATTACTTCAAGGAACGGATTCAAGAGACCTTCACCCCGGCCGGCCGGGCCCATATGATCCGTGAACTGAAACGCTTCAAGAACAAGGCGAGCCGGCTGGAGATTAAGCTGCAGGGCTATTGTACTGAGATGTACAGCAAGCTTGGCCTTGAGGAAGAGCATATCCAATAAGGTAATCAATGAAATATAGTTACACTTACAAGAAGACTCCCGCTTTCGCAGTAAGACTGCGAAAGCGGGAGTTTTCTTTGGTTATACGAGCTGAGCGTAATATTGGGCCGGATGTATGCGGAAAACCGAATACAATGTGCTGGAGAGGCGTTATGTGGGCTGACGGAGAGCCGCGAGGGGTAGAAGTGCCCCTGAATTCAGCGAATACGAGCCAAACGTCCAAATGAGGGGCACTAGTGCCCCTGAATTCGCCGATTGCCCCAGAGGTGGGCGGACGACCGCATAAGTCCTTCCATCCTCCGCCCGGAGGGTTATCAGATAATCGGATTAATTTGTTTTTACCGCATTGGCAGACAGGGCCTCCTCCAGCTCCTGCAGCCCGCAAGATTGAACGACATCCGGCGCGAAGCGGATTGAGGAGGCTCCGGTCGAGTGTTGCAGTGAAGAGAAGGCCCTGGTGAGAGCGGGGAGCATTGAGCGTTCAAGCGCCTCTCCGGCCTCCCACCACCAGCGCACGATGGTTAGTACGCCGGTCTTCTTGTTCATCACCGGTTCCAGCCGACCGATGAAGCGGTCGCCGTAGAGGAGTGGGAGGACATAGTACCCGTATTCCCGCTCGAGCACAGGCTTGTAGACCTCCCAGCGGTATTGAAAGCCGAATAGCTGGAGGATCAGCTCTCTGTCCCACAGCAGATTGTCCAGCGGAGCCAGTGCCGCCGCGAAGGAGGCTGCTCCTCCAGCACGACCGGCCCCACCCTCATTACCAGCCTGTGGCCCGGCTGTGGATTCATTCACACCCGCAGTATCATCCTGAAGCAATATAGCTTCAAGCTCAGGGACGTCTGCTGTGCGGATGTATAGCGGCAGCTTCAGGCCGTCCACCTGTACCTCGCGGAGCAGGTCCTTCTGCAGCAGCCGCTGCACGGACGCTGTCCGTTCCTTGCTCTTCAGGCCTGCGATGCCAAGCCAGCCGTCCCCGGACCGGTTCCATTGCAGGCCGATGCTGCCGATCCGGCGCAGCACATACCAATCGTGATGCTGCTCCAACGTCTCGTTAGGATCGCTTGCGCCTAGCAGTTCAGGAGGCAGCAGCTTGGCCGTGTAGTCGTAATAACGCCGGGTGTGCACCCGGTGATGGATGGATAGCTCGCCCCAGAAGTACATGCTCTCCATGGCGGCCCGGGAGAGTCTTGCCGGAGCCCAGGACCAGTCGATCTTCTCCGTACTCTCCAGGTCCAGTGACGAGAGTGGCCCTCGTGCATCCAGCTCCGCACGGACATGGGTAATCATGCCCGCCATGGCCTCGTTATGCTGATGCCTGGCGGCAGCTTCCCGGCGGCGCTGGAAATACGGCCAGTCTTCCGTGCAGTAGATCGACATGTTCTTATCCCAGCCGTCAATCAGCAGCCTGTCCTTATATAGCAGCTCATTGGCCATCTCGGGCACGAAGCCGGGGATTCTCGCCTGAAGCACCAGCTCGTGATTATGTCCGGCTATGCTGAGCGGATCATACTGGATACAGCCTACATGCCGGACGAAGTCATAGATGCTCTGCTTGCCGCCGGGCAATCCGTCCGGGACGAGCCGCTGATGGCGCAGCAGGAACAGCCGGGCTTGCCGCTTGCTAAGACTGTAGGTTATCATCATCTTCACCTCACCCATAATATGTATTGCTTCATTATACAGAACAAATGTTCTGATATCAAGTATAAGACACCCCCTGACGCCTGTAAGCATCAAGGGGTGTTCTTGTTACGAATTATTAACGATCTGAGCGGTACAAGCGCTTGCCCGCACGCGGACTTAAGCAGCCTGCCCTAAGCAACTGGATTAGAGCTGTTCCAGCGATGGACGGAGTACAGCGGAAGAAGCATGGCCCTCGGATAGGGGAGCCGGCTCGCCTGAGCCGTTCCCGGCTCCTGCACCCAACTGAAGCTGATACATGCGGAAGTACCTTCCACCCTGCGCCATCAGCTCATCATGGCTGCCGCGTTCGACAATCTGGCCCCGGTGCAGCACCAGAATCTGGTCCGCACTGCGGATGGTCGACAGCCGGTGGGCGATGATGAAGGTGGTTCGGCCTTTCTTCAGCACCTCCAGCGCCTGCTGGATAATGCTCTCAGTCTCGGTATCGATGTTGGACGTTGCTTCATCCAGAATCAGGATCGCCGGATCGAAGGATAAGGCTCTGGCGAAGGAGATCAGCTGCCGCTGTCCGGCGGACAGGGTGCTGCCCTTCTCAATCACCGGTTCATCGAAGCCTTGCGGCAGATGAGCCAGCAGTTTATCAGCCCCTACCTCACGCAAGGCGCGTTCGACACGCTCTCTAGAGATCCGCTCGTCACCCAGACTGACATTGGAGGCAATAGTTCCGGTGAAGAGGTACGGGTCCTGAAGCACGATGCCCATATGACTGCGCAGCCATTGCTTCGGCAGATCCTTGACCTTCTGCCCGTCGATCGTTATGCTTCCTTGCTGTGGATCATAGAAGCGGAACAGCAGGTTAATGATGGAGCTTTTGCCGGAGCCGGTATGGCCCACAAGGGCGACGGTCTCTCCCGGGCGCGCTTCGAAGGAGATATCGCGCAGGACGAAGTCCTTTTTATAAGCAAAGGAGACATCCTTGAACACGACATTTCCCTTGTAACGCGGCATCGATCCGTCAGTGACGGGCTCTCCAGGCTCATCCATCAGCGTGAACACGCGGCCGGCAGAGACCATCGAGCTGTCCAGATTCGCCAGCTGGTTGACCATCCCCGTAATCGGCTGGAACATCCGGCCCAGCACATCGACGAAGGCATACAGGACACCAAGCGATACGAAGGTCGACCCGTCCAGGCTGCCGAAGCCGAAGTACCACAGCACCAGTACGAAGGAGAGGCTGCGCAGCGAGTTCACCAGGTTGTGGGAGGTGAAGGCGTTCAGGTTGAGCATTTTGTTCTGATATTTCAGATAGTCGTCATTGAGCTGCTCGAATTCAGCGCTACTCTGCTTCTGGCGGCGAAAAATCCGGATGATCGACATCCCCTGAATCGATTCGTTGATAATGGCATTAATCTCACTGAGCCGCGACCGGATGATCGTGTTGTATTTGGTAGCGATTTTGCGGTACAGCACGATCCAGAGAATAATAATCGGCACGATGAACAAGCTGACCAGTCCCAGCTTCACATCGAGCAGGAAGAGGGCCACATAGACACCGGTGATATTAATGATTCCTGTAGCGAAGTTGGATAACACGGCAATGAAGAGATCCTTGACTGCTTCCGTATCGTTGGTAACCCGGGACACTACCTTACCGGCAGGCAGATTATCGAAGAAATAGACCGGCAGGCGCTGGATATGGGCATAGACATCGGTCCGCAGCTTGCGGATGACCTGATTGGCAGACGATTGCAGCCAGTAGGTTTTGCCGAACTCAGCAATAATGGAGATCACAAGGAACATGGCGTATAGAGCGACTAACTGATAGATACCAGGAAGCTCCGGCTTGTAAAAGGAAAACAGATCACCCGCCGACAGCTTGACGGCCGGATAAGCCGTCGTCTGCTCACCGTACTTAATCTGGAGCTTCCCGTCCGCGAAGCTGCGCTCGCCTTCGGCCTTCGCTACCGCTTCATTGATGAAGTAGAAGCTTCTGCCCGCCTGAAGCAGGCGGACCTCCTGGCCCTTGGTTTCGTCAGCGGCAAATTTGTCACCGCGTTTGTAATAAGTGTTGTTATATTCAGCGGCACCTTCCGGTGAGGCTGTCTGGAAATAGGGCTTCTCAATCGCAAGCAGATGATTATCAATCATGCTCTTGGCGATAAAAGGCCCCGCCAGCTCAGCCGCTACTCCGATGGTCAGGAGCAGAAGGGCGGCGATGAAGGTCTTTTTGGCGGTCAGTGCATATTGCAGCAGACGTTTGCCTGTACTCTGTGTCAACGGTGACACCTCCTGTATGGGGTTATTCATTCGTCAGATTATTCTCGACCTGCTGGCGGTCGAACTGCTCACGGTACCAGCCGTTCAGCTCCAGCAGCTCCTGGTGCGTACCCTGCTCTGTAATATGCCCGTCTTCGAGAACAACGATCAGATCGGCATGCTCAATCGCCGAGAGGCGGTGGGTGGAGATGAGCGTGGTTTTGCCGCTGCGCTCCTCGCGGATGTTCTCGATGATCTTCGCTTCTGTCCGCGCGTCCACAGCAGACAAGGCGTCATCCAGAATCAGAATATCAGGATTTGCGATGAAGGCGCGTGAGATGGAGACCCGCTGCTTCTGCCCGCCGGAGAGGGAGACGCCGCGCTCGCCAACCATTGTATCCAGCCCGTCGGACAAGGTACCGAGGTCATTCTGGAAAGCGGCGGCGGTAATCGCCTGCATGATCCGCTCGTCGCTGGCCCCGGAGTATCCGAACTGGATATTCTCGCGAACCGACTTAGAGAACAGGATCTGCTCCTGCGGCACGTAGCCCATCCAGCTATGAAGCTGGTCGAGGGCGATCTGGGTGATCGGCACACCGGAGATCAGAATCTCGCCTGTGCCCGCCGGGTATTCATGCAGCAGCTGCTTCAGCAGCGTCGATTTGCCGCTGCCGGTCCGTCCGACCACGCCAAGCGTCTGGCCTTGGGAGAGGGATAAGCTGACTCCGCTGAGATTATCGATGGTAGAGGTCGGATACCGGAAGGTCACATTCTTCAGCTCGATGGTGGTCGGCTGGGCTACCTTAACAGGCTGAGGCACATCCTTGACATCAGGCTTCGCATTCAGCGTCTCGTCGATCCGCTCCAGTGAAGCGCCGCCGCGCTGCATGATATTAATCAGCTCGCCGATCGCGAACATCGGCCACACGATCATCCCGAGGTACATGTTGAACGACACCAGGTCGCCGAGCGTAATCTGATTGCGGAATACGAGATAGATTCCGTAGGTCAGGGCAATGATATAGCTTAGACCCACGAACAAGCGGATCGTCGGCTCGAAGAAAGCATCGACCCGGGCGACCGCCATATTTTTGCGGTACACATCATCTGTAATGTCAGAGAAGCGCTTCTCATCGTGCCGCTCCTGCACATAAGCGCGGATGACGCGGATACCCGATACGGATTCCAGTACCTGGTCATTCATGTCGCCGAAGGCATCCTGCGCCAGACTGTAGCGGTCGTGGATCGCTTTGCCGTAGAACACCATGGCTACCGCAATCATCGGAAGCGGGATGACCGCAGCCAGTGTCAGCTTCCAGCTGACCAGGAACCCCATGGCGAACAGGACGACCGTGAGATATACGGTGGAGTCGACAAGAGTGAGCATCCCGAAGCCTACGGTTGCGGAGACGGCGCGGATATCGTTGGTGGCCCGGGCCATCAGATCGCCGGTGCGGTTACGCTCGAAGAAGGCGGGGGTCATCGTCATGAGATGATTCATGAACCGCGAGCGCAGCAGGCGCTCCACCAGATTCGAACCCCCGAACAGCTTATGCATCCATATGTAGGTGATCCAGTAAATGATCAGCAGCATAAGTACGATCAGGCCAATGTATTTCATCAGTGAACCTGCAGTGATGGCACCGGTGACGATTTCGTCAATGGCGTTGCCCAGCAGGCGTGGAGGCAGCAGTTCGAGCACACCTACCACGATAAGAAGAATAAGGCCTATAGTATAGCGCCTTTTTTCCCGGCGGAAGAACCAGCCGAGATTTCGGAGTACGGAGAACAAGATGAATCCCTTCCTTTCGTGCTTGGAGTAATTACTAAGTTGGCTTGGTTAACGGAACATTCATAGACACTTGGGCAGCGGATCACACTCTCACAGCACGCGAAAAAGCGTACCATCCGAAAACGGATGATACGCCTGTAATTGCGGTTATCATGTCCACGGTGCTATAAGCAGCACAGAGACATGTGAGAGATAAGTTAAGCCTGTTCTCATACGTTACGCATAATACGCATGAACCTCAGGAATTCTCCACTGCTCGGGCTGCTTCGGTATTCAGTTGGGTATAGTTTTCTACAATAGTGGCGAGGTATACCATATCAATGTTAAACACCGAGATCACCCTTTCTTCATTTTGGTAATAACTTGAAGACGTTTCGTTATGTTCCGAGTTTATCATCACACTTTAAGAATTGTCAAATTTAATTTTGTGGCGGAGACGGCATGTTGCCGTAATACCGCTTCGATTTGGTGAATTGAAGTTTTTTGGGTATGATTGGGGTAGAGGGGAGGAGTGGAGAGATGAACATATTAATTAGTCCGGAAGCAGCCGCCTGGTTCAAAAGAGAACTGAGCCTCCAGGAGGGTGCATATATCCGGTTGTTTCCCCGGTACAGCTCAGGCGGAGGCCTGCATCCCGGCTTCTCGCTGGGCATTGCCACCGAGCAGCCTGGACGTCCTGCTGTGCAGTTCATGGAGGGCGGCTTGACCTTCTATATGGAAGAGCAGGATCTGTGGTATATGGAGGGGTACAATCTGTCGATTGTCTATTCCCAGGCTGAGGATGACATCGAATATAAGTATGAGCCTGTGCCGGTGGCATAAAGGGAGAGCTGCAGCAAAGGGCAGATCCCGGCACTGCCGGGGATGCGGAACAAGCCCTTGCCGTGAGGCAAGGGCTTTTACATGGGGATATGCCCCAAGGCCAACGAAGCTGCCCGCCGCTCAGGTGACGCGATCAGTGCGAGCTGCGGAAGGTCTCTTCCTCCATGGCGAACTCGAAATCATCAATGTCATACACCTGGACGGGAACTCCGCCTTCGATGATGCGCTGGATCAGCTCGAACTGGTCGGTCAGAATCGGCACCTTCTCACGCTGGGACGCCAGCAGCAGCTCTGTCTCAATCGGATCGAATGCTTCTCCGTAGGAGGCATTGTCAACGCTGTTGATAATG
Organism: Paenibacillus sp. FSL M7-0896; assembly: GCF_037975415.1. Classification (NCBI taxonomy): domain Bacteria; kingdom Bacillati; phylum Bacillota; class Bacilli; order Caryophanales; family Paenibacillaceae; genus Paenibacillus; species Paenibacillus sp. FSL M7-0896. Next base: position 3,941,115 of record NZ_CP150250.1, on the reverse strand, counting down.
GTGATCTGCGCGTGTCCGCCGAGGAGGATACCGGAGCTTTTGGCCCAGGGGACGTTCAGGCAGCGGTTGATCTTTTTGGCATTCAGCGGCTCCTCGAAATAGTTGATCAGCTCGCGGATTCTGAGTCTGACATGCTTGTCATCATCCGCCTGGCTCATCACCGGCTCATCGCTGTCCCGCAGCTCGTAAAGCTCCATAATTGTGGTATAAGGGACTATATATTCTACAGGGCTCCGCGGGATGAGAAGCTGGCCGTAAATCGCCATCATGACGGCTTCCGTCACAAATTGTCTGGGCATCATTATCCTCCTGAATTTCGGTACTGCAACCGTAACTGTTTAAAAATAATAAAACACTGCAGCGCGCAAATGTCAACTGCACCCTGATGAAGAATGAATTGGAAAGGACCTGACACGCTGTGAAACCTTGGAAATCTTATTATACCTTTGTTCGGCCGTATATGAAATGGATTGTGCTCACTCTGATCATCGGGATGGTCAAATTCAGCATTCCGCTGACGCTGCCGATGATTCTCAAATATGTAGTTGATGAGCTGCTGGGTAATCCGGCATTGACGATAGCGGAGCGGGTCTCGAAGCTGATGACGGTAATCGGCGGGGGCCTGATTCTGTTCGTGATTGTCCGCGGGCCGGTGGAGTATTACCGCCAGTATTTCGCCCAGCTGATTACAAGCAAGGTCCTCTTCGATATGCGCAATAAGCTCTACGGGCATCTGCAGCGGCTGTCGCTGCGTTATTACCAGAATACGAAGGTGGGCGAGGCCATCTCCCGGTTCATTAACGATGTGGAGCAGTCGAAGAACCTGGTTGAGGTCGGAATGATGAATGTCTGGCTGGATATGTTCACCCTGCTCTTCGCGCTGGGCTTCATGCTCTATCTGAATCCGGTGCTGACGCTGGTGGCGATTGCCATTCTGCCGCTATATGGGATTGCTGTCAATACGCTGTACAAGCGTCTCAAGGTGCTGACCAAAGACCGGTCGCAGGCACTTGCCGTCATTCAGGGCTATCTGCATGAACGGATTCAGGGGATTGCGGTCATCCGCAGCTTCACGATGGAGCGGGTGGACCAGCGGCAATTCGAGGAGATCAACGGCAAGTTCCTGCAAAAAGCGCTCGCGCAGACGCGTTGGAATGCCTTCACCTTCGCGATTATCAACACCCTGACCGATATTGCTCCGCTGCTTGTCATCGGATACGGGGGATACCAGGTCATCCAGGGCAATCTGACGCTCGGGACCTTCGTGGCCTTCTTCGGCTATCTGGACCGGATGTATGCGCCGCTGCGCCGCCTGATCAACTCCTCGACCGTGCTGACCCAGGCTTCGGCATCGCTTGAACGTGTGCTGGAGCTGCTGAATGAGCCGTATGATATTGTCGATGCTCCGGGCGCGAAGCCGCTGCTGAAGGCAGCCGGGAAGATCGAATTCAGCAACGTGTGGTTCAAGTATAGCGACGAGCACGAGTGGGTGCTGCGGGACATTAACCTGAGTATTGCTCCGGGCCAGACGGTGGCTTTTGTCGGAATGAGCGGAGGCGGCAAATCCTCGCTGATCAGCCTGATCCCGCGCTTTTACGATATCAGCGAAGGCAGCCTGCGCATGGACGGCCACGATATCCGCGGGCTGACCCAGGAGAGTCTGCGGCAGACGGTGGGCATGGTGCTGCAGGATAATTTCCTGTTCAGCGGCTCGGTACGCGACAATATCCGGTTCGGGAACCCGGAAGCGGGGGAAGAGGAGGTGATGAAGGCGGCGGTGTCTGCGAATGCCCACGACTTCATCATGCAGCTGCCGGAAGGTTATGATACCGAAGTGGGGGAACGGGGTGTGAAGCTGTCCGGCGGACAGAAGCAGCGCGTGGCGATTGCACGGGTATTCCTGAAGGACCCCAAGGTGCTGATTCTGGACGAAGCGACCTCCGCGCTGGATCTGGAGTCTGAGCATCTCATCCAGCAGGCGCTGCAGTCCCTAGCATCTGAGCGGACGACGCTGATTGTGGCCCACAGGCTGTCCACGATTACCCATGCCGACCAGATTATCGTGCTGGAGAACGGGGAGATCACCGAACGCGGCACCCATGAAGAGCTGATGGGACTTGCGGGGAGCTACGCCCGGCTATTCAACGTTCAGCGGCTGGATGCATAACGCGGATATACTATTCTTAGTCCAATAAAAGAGGCTGCAAGTCCACCCGCATAGGTGGGCTTGCAACCTGTTTCGTCTTGCCTTGGTCTTGCGGTGGATACCGGCTTACATCCGGCCAATCAGCAGCGACAGGATGCCGGCGGCAATCAGCGGTCCCACGGGAACGCCTTTGAACAGAGCCACTCCAAGGACGGTTCCGATGAGAAGCCCGGCGACGATGGTCGGCTGGCTGCCCATGAGCATGGCTCCGCGTCCGCCCAGATAAGCGACCAGGACGCCAACTCCGATGGCGGCCAGGGATTTCCAGTGCAGAAACGACTGTCCGACGGTCTGGAGGGAGATCTTCCCGCTGGCCAGCGGCGTCATGACCCCGATGGTCAGGATGATAATGCCGACGGTCAGCCCGTATTTCTCCAGCCAGGGAAAAGCCTGCTGAAGTCCCAGCACACGGATGAGCAGCAGAACGACCATTGCAATGGTTATCGGTGAGTTACTGCTGATGACACCGAGCGCTGCCAGACCCAGCAGCAATAACGAGGTTATATCCATAGCTTGGATACACTCCTTCTCTTAAGTAAGCCTTGTACTCACAATATGATCGGCAATCAGCTTGCCGTGCCCCCGCCCGCTCTCGATGAATACCTCGTTGGCATTCCGTCCGGAAGCGATAACCCCGGCGACATAGATGCCCGGTATATTACTCTCCATGGTAGCGGGGTTAAAGGCTGGCTTATCCATAGAGTCATCCATCTGCACCCCGGCAGAGGTTAGCAGGGCTCTGCTGGGACGGAAGCCGGTCATCGCCAGCACGAAGTCATTATCCAGCTCGGTAGGTTCCCCGTTCACAGAGGAGGTTACCAAGACAGAGGCCGGGGTGATCTCCGTGACGCGCGATTCCAGATGCAGCGTTATGCTACCCTTCTGCACCATACTCTCGAAGATCGGACGCACCCAGGGCTTGATATTGTCCGAGATACTGCTTCCCCGGTAGACCATATCCACCTTGGCGCCTACCCGCAGCAGCTCCAGCGCAGCGTCCACCGCTGAATTACTGCCCCCGATTACAGCCACCTTCATGCCGGAATAGGGATGAGCCTCGCCAAAATAATGCGTAACCTTCGGCAACTCCTCCCCGGGAATCCCGATCAGATTAGGCTGGTCGAAGTAACCGGTAGAGATGACTACGTTCGCAGCGCAGCGCTGCTGCTCCTCACCGCGCTTGTTGACCGTATGTACAACGAAGCTGCCATCCTCCTGCGGCAGAACGGACAGCGCTTCTTCATAAGCGGCAATCTCAAGCTGATGCTGCGCGGCCGCACGGCGGTAGTAGACCAGCGCCTCATGGCGGTAGGGCTTGTCATTCGGAGAGGTGAAGGGCACATCTCCAATCTCAAGCAGCGGGGTGGTGCTGAAGAACTGCATGTTGGTCGGATACAGGTAGATGGAATGGACAATGAAGTTCTTTTCCACAATCAGGCTGGAGAGCCCTTGGCGCTGGCATTCGATGGCTGCAGACAGTCCGCAGGGACCGGCGCCGATAATAATAACGTCTAGCATAATATCTATGTCCTCCTAAGGTAGTATTCTATTCAGTAAATGGTACCTTATATTTTTGTTTTTTGCCATGGCCGGCGAATTCCGCAAATTGGGGATTGATCAGATGTCAAGATGGGTATATAATTAGATATATATCTAAAGTATGAAATGGCAGTTCCCCCAGACTGCCTGACGAATATCCGTAGGAGCGTGATCCCGCTTGCAGTTAGACAAAATTGTCGCCTATCACAAAGCTTTATCCGATCCCACCCGGCTGCGTATTCTTCTGCTCCTGTCCCGGGGCGAGGTTCATGGTCACGCCTTAGCCGAGAAACTGAATCTGTCACAGCCTACGGTGACCCATCATGCAGCCAAGCTGCGTGAAGCTGCTCTCATTCAGGAGCGCAGAGACAAGAACACTGTATATTTCAAGCTGAATCCCGAGTTTATCCAGTCAGGCTCTGAGGCCTCGCTGAAATTTATTTTTGCAAAGGGGGTGGAGGAAATGGAGGAAGAGTCGCCTGAACACAGTCTGAAGGAGTCGGTGCTCCGTAATTTTTTTGCCAAAGACGGACGGCTGCGCCAGATTCCCGCACAATACAAGAAGAAATTAATCGCGCTGCAATATATGGTGGAGAAGCTCGAGCCGGGTGTGGTCTATTCGGAGAAAGAGATCAACGAGTTCATTAAGCCGTTCCACGATGATTATGCCACAATCCGCCGCGAGTTCATTATGCACCAGTTCATGTACCGGGAGAATGATAAGTACGAGCTTAACCCGCCGGAGCTGTGGACTCACTGGGAAAATGTCAAATAATGATCTAATAAATGGGGATTTTTTATGACAAGTGCGAAACTGCTGATTAATTGTTCAACTAACGAATAAAATGGTATTGTAAGCGTTATCTGACAAAAGCTTCGAAAGGAGACCTTCAGTATGATATTCAAACGTGCCAAAAAAAACTTGCCACCCAATCATCCAACCGTTACGTTGCCGCAGATCAAGCAGGCTGTAAGGCAATTTGAAGAAGATATGCCCGCTCCGATTAACCGTACCGCTCTGATCCAGGAAGATAAGAGTATTGACCTGAACCGGCTCAAACGATATTTAGGCGGAGTCCCGCAGCAGAAATTCTATATGTCCAGCGAGACCTTTGAGATTTTTGAAGAATCTGACAAGCTGGTGCCGTACTACCTCGACATGGTTCAATCGGCGGTAGACAATTATATCAGTGACACCGGCAAGCTGCCGCTGCTCGAAGACGCCTGGCTCCCTGAGGTTCATTACCGGCTGTTGTCGACCGAGCGTTATCTGAAGGAGACACCGCCGTTCCCGCTCTACATTACCGACGAGGAAATGATGCTTACGCATCGCGCAGAGCATTTTGAACATTTTGAATCCTGAAAGCTCTGCGTACCTGATTCCTCTATACAGGCCATTCTGACGAAGGAGAGGTTGTCCTTCCGGGCGGAATGGTCTTTATTTTGCTCCCCGGAGCGTAGTACAATAAGCATCTGGTGTTTTGACTGCAGAAATGGAAGACAGAAGGGGAGCGTATACATGAGAGAGGTACAAGCGTTGCTGTTTGATCTGGATAACACCCTGATGGACCGTGATCAGACCTTCCGCAGCTTCAGTATGAAGTTTGTTCAGGATTTCCTGGGACATCTTAGCGAAGAGCAGGCCGCGGAGGTTGTAGAGGATATGATTATCAGGGATGCTGACGGATACCGGGATAAGGATGGGTTCTTCGCGGAGCTTAGCGAGGTTCTTCCTTGGGAGAAGGCATTGACCACTGCGGACATACGGGCCTATTATGACGAGACCTATATCCGTCACGGGGCGATGATGAAGCATGCGCTGGAGACACTGGAGTATTGCCGGGACCGGGGATATCCGCTGGGACTGGTCACGAATGGCGGCACAGATATTCAATATGGCAAAATCGATCTGCTCGGACTCCGCGGCTACTTCCGCACGATCGTCATTTCGGGTGAAGCCGGGATCAGCAAGCCTGATCCAGAGATCTACCGGTTAGCCCTGGAACGTCTGGGTTCCACGGCAGAACAGACTGTATTCATCGGCGATCATCCGGTGAATGATATCTGGGGGGCGGCGCAGAGCGGGATGGATACGATCTGGCTGAAGCGCAACCACCCTTGGGATGAATCACTGAACGTGAAGCCTCTCGCTGTCATTCAGGAGCTGGAGGAGCTCCGGGATATTATTTAAGCAAGTTAGGCCCACTGTTGACAAACGGTATCCGGGCCGTATATTATTACAGCATATTATTTCGGAAGGAGACGATGTCAAATGGCAGTTTATACTAGCGGTTCAGGATTGGTTGCTACTGTTGTGGATACGTGTCTTCCGGGAAATGCGGCTGTGGAGTAATAATTGATCCCCAGCTTCGCAGGTAAGCTCTATGATGCCTTCTAGAGCCGCCGGGAACCGTATCGGTTCCGGCGGCTTTTTTGCGTGTGCAGGTCTGCTGCATCACGCCCGGATAGTGGATTCTGCTCTTCTCGCGCAGAGGAGCAGACTCACTACCCTGGAATGACTCTGCCCGCAGCGGACGGTCTTTGCTGTACAACAGCAAAAGCCGGACCGCGGCCGAGTCTGCCTCTGCCGCCGGAACCTTTGGGTTCCGGCGGTTTTTTGTGTGCGCATGTGGAGCCAATGCTGCCCGGAGATACATGGATGATGTGATAAGCGGAGGTATGAGAACGATAATAACCCATTCAGGAGGAAATGCATGAATATCGATATCAAGCTAGAACAGTACGGCTGGAATGAAGAATGGAACAGAAAATGGACAGATAAGCTGCGGCTGCTGGACGCCAGGGAGTATGCAGCGGGCCGGATTGCCGGAGATTTCGGCAGTAAATACAGGGTGATTACTGCAGCAGGTGAAATATGGGGGGAGCTGTCAGGCAAGTTCCGGCATTCGCTGAGCGGGTCCGGCGAATATCCGGCGGTAGGGGACTGGGTGGTCCTGGCGATGCAGGATGGCGGAGCGCATGCGGTGATCCATGGTGTGCTTCCCCGTCACAGCGTCATCTCGCGCAAGGTGGCTGGCCCGACTCAGGAGGAGCAGATTGTGGCTTCCAACGTGGATACCTTATTCCTGGTCAGTGCACTGAATGATGATTTCAATGTACGGCGGATGGAGCGTTATCTGATTATGGCCTGGAACAGCGGGGCGAATCCCGTCATTCTATTGACCAAGGCAGATCTGTGCACCGATGCGGAGCTGAAAATGGCCGAAATGCAGCAGGCGGCTCCCGGTGTCCCGGTCCATGTGGTCAGCGCCTTACTGGGCGACGGTCGGGAGGAGCTCCAGCCCTACATCGGCAGCGGCCAGACGGTAGCTCTGACCGGTTCGTCCGGCTGCGGCAAATCGACGATGGTCAACTGGCTCAGCGGCCGGAATCTGCAGCTCACCCAGGATGTGCGGGAAGGGGACAGCCGCGGACGTCATACGACCACACACCGCGAGCTGTTCGTCCTCCCGGATGGCGGAATCATCGTCGATACGCCGGGAATGCGCGAGCTGCAATTGTGGGAGGATGACGGCGGACTGGACCTGGCGTTCGGTGAGATCAGTACACTTGCGGCGGAATGCCGTTTCAGCGACTGTACTCATACACGGGAGGAAGGCTGCGCCGTGCTTGAGGCTGCCGCCAGCGGTGTGCTGGACGGGAAGCGGCTGCAGAATTACCACAAGACGCAAAAGGAGCTGCAATTCCAGAACAGCAAGGAAGCGAGACAGAAGCGCAAGACAGCCGCCGCCTCTGCCAAAAGCACCCCTCCCCGTGCCAAGGGCAACAGCTGGCAGCGGGTGCTGGACGAATATTGAGCGGCGCTGAAATCCCAAGGCGTTGTAGAAGCATGGAAGCGAGCATGGGAATAGGGATGAAAGTTTGCATGACGGAATAAACTTGCTAGATGCTGTGCATTGTGTAAGCAGGAGCTACGCCACCCTGGAGAGTAGTTGGAAAAACGTAGCTTAATTTGGTGACTTAAGAGCATTTTGGGAAATTAGGTGGATAAACGTCACTTGTTACTCCGCTAATACCTCGATTGGGAAGAGTTGAAGCAGATGTTCTACTGTGGAGCCAAGTTCCCGATTTTCTAAAAGCTTCAAACGTTAAAAAAAGCAGCGATTCTCCCATTATGGGGGAATCGCTGCTTTCCGTTTTTGGTTTTTTTTAGTGCTCAAGTTGATCCAACTCCGAAATAAAGAGCTGTCCCAAGTTTGGGACAGCCCGTTTTACGTATGCTGGTTAAAGTATTAGCAGATTAGAACGATGCTGCTGCTGTCTTAGCCAGTTGCAGACCGGAAGAGATAATGTCAGCGGATTTGTCCGGGTTCTGGTTGTGTCCTTCGATGATTACCTGTGTAGTTTCCTTGAAGCCCCAGAAGTTCAGGTTGCCCATGATGAAGTTAACGGCCATTTCAGCACTTGCTGCCGGGCCTTCGGAGTACACGCCGCCTCTGGCGTTAAGAACAGCTGCTTTTTTGCCAGTCAACAGTCCTACAGGACCTTCAGCAGTATACTTGAAGGTAGTTCCAGCCTGGTTCAGGTAGTCGATATAAGTGTGCAGTACAGCCGGAACGGTCATGTTCCAGAGCGGGAAGGCAAAGACTACTTTGTCAGCGGCCAGGAACTGGTCCAGATATTTCTTAACAAGTGCAGCGCCTGCTGCTTCTTCAGGAGTGGCTTCGAAGCCTTGAGCGGCTTTGTATACGCCAGTGATGAGTGTGTTATCGTAGTAAGGAAGCTGTTCAGCGAACAGGTCGAGTTCAGTAATCTGGTCCTGCGGATGAGTCTCCTTGTAGCTGGACAGGAATTCGTTGTAGAGCTGAACACTTACGGATTGCTCGGCAGGGCGGTTATTAGCTTTGATAAACAGTACATTCGACATTATGATTTCTCCTTAGATATCTATTTAATATTAACTATCGATAATATAGCATTTAATTTTTAGTTTGTAAATATCCGTCGGATAAAATTTTTATTCTGCCTATAGAAGCTGCTGTCCTTCGTCAAAGGTACCATATCTTCTATAACGGATTCTTAATTTGCCACTCAAAGGCCCATATGTAGTATGACTAATTTCGCAAACGGTGTAGGCGCAGCCAGGGACAAGTTTAAGGAATCAGCGGCCCGGTTATATAGGTGATATAAGGAGAAGAGGAAATGATTCCCTCTCCAGATCACGGGACTAAGCCCCCATTTAAAGGAGCGATTGACATGTCCATCGACCGTTTCATCCTGAAGAAGCTGGACAGCTGTCACGAAGAGCATACCCGGCGTAACCTGGTGAAGTTGTTCAAATTGCGAATTAAAAAGGCGGAGAAAGAGGAGAACCGGAACCTCCGGATTGGCTGAGTGACGGTATAATTACTGCTAAGCGCCTACCATCCTATAAACTAAGCGCATCCCCTCAACATGCGGGTATGTGCTTATTTGTTGTGTACCTTTATATTTATGCAAGGCATTTACTTATTCAGGCAAAAAAATATCCCTCTGTTTAATAGAGGGATAAGGCCAATGAATCATTTTCACTGTAACTGTGCAATATAGCTTCTGAGCCTTTAATTTCGATACTGATCAGGGAATTCAAACAGGTCTGCAGGGCGTTTTTGCCTTTTTGAATTTTGAGTTCAAGCGTACTGTTGAGCAGTCGAAGTACTTTTTGGGTCGGCTGTTTGTTTTCTGTTGTGAAATATACAGGGACAAGCTTGTTTTGAAAAGTGATGAGCATTCTCATTTTGAAAACCACCTCGCTAAAAGTATTTCATGGTATTGATCTTACCCTGTGTTTCTTAATTTTACCTTAAAATTAGCTTATGATAACATAAAGATTGCAAGTTTTATAGTTTTGCAGTTTTTTTGAAAGCCACTCATTTACAGTTATACTTACATGTATGCCTAAAAGGAAGGGATAAAGAATGTGAATAAGCAAGATTTTATCTGTCTGGCACAGTATTTGTTCCCGGGTGAGACCCGGCGTAGAGTGGTGGCAGAGCTCCTGCACACAGCCTCCGGCTCCAAGCGGATATGCAGAATGAAATTCAATGAGCGTGAATATGCGCAGGATGTATGCCTGCAAGTACATAAGGATAAGATCCTCCTGACAGGGTTAACGGAAGAAGATGATTTCGCCTACGAGCTGAAGGAGCCGGCAGAGATGAAGCGCGCCTGCTATTACCTGTTCAATTGCTTCGAGCGTGCGCAGCCCCGGAAGCCGTCCGCTCCTGCGGTATTCCTGTCCAGACGGAGTTATGAGGAGATTCATGAGAAGGCCGAAACATGGACGTTGTGTGTGCTGGCGGCTTCACTGGAAGCGGAGACAGGTGATCCTGACAGCTCTGCTGAATTGGCTAAAGTGCTTAAGAACCGGACAGCGTCCGGTGAACTGCGGTTATGTGCGAGGAATGGGGAAGGCTGGACCCTGCAGGAGATTTCTTACATTGAAGCTTCTTCGGGCGGATGGCTAATGCGCAGCAGCAGTGAGCAGGAAGACGGTTATATCATTGCGTTCCCGCTGACCCGGGCGGAGCTGTGTCAAGCTTTTGGGGAATGGCTGCTCTATTAAGATTGTTCTTGCAAAATAACCTCGGCGGGAGCACCGCCCCATTCTAACGAGTCCGGCTCGCTGGTCCGGTACAGCGTGAATACGGCGCTGCGATCATTCATAGAGCGGGCGGGGTTGACGAACCGAATATAATGTAAGCGCTTCATATATTGCACTTTAACCTTTCCCTAGACTCCCGCATATGCATAGAGCAAGGGCGAAAGACCCGGGAGGAAAGGAGTGGAGAGGATGAAAGGGTTCAAAAGACTGTCATTGCCGTTCTTGTTGATGCTTGTGCTTGGCTCTGTTCTTGCAGGCTGCGGCAGTAAATCCGCTAATGTCAAGGTGAAGATCGGCGAAGTTACCCGTTCCGTGTTCTATGCGCCTGAATATGTGGCCTTATCGCAGGGCTTTTTCAAGGATGAAGGGCTGGATGTGGAGCTGCAGACGATACCTGGCGGAGATAAAACCATGACGGCCCTGCTCTCAGGGGCAATCGATGTGGCGCTGGTCGGTTCGGAGACCTCCATTTACGTGTACCAGCAGGGGGCGGATGATCCTGTAATTAATTTTGCGCAGCTTACGCAGCGGGATGGAACCTTCTTGTTCGCGCGTACACCGGACAGCCATTTTACATGGGACAAAGTGAAGGGCTCGACCTTCCTTGGGCAACGGCAAGGGGGCATGCCGCAGATGGCGGGCGCATTCACACTGCGCAGCAAGGGGATTGATGCGGGGAAGGATCTGACGCTGATCCAGAACATTGATTTTGCCAATATTGCCGGTGCATTTGCTTCCGGGACCGGGGATTATGTGCAGCTGTTCGAGCCTCAGGCATCGATCTTCGAGAGTGAAGGCCGGGGCCAGGTGGTCGCTTCCTTCGGGGTAGAGAGCGGTTATCTGCCGTATACGGTATTCATGTCCAAGCAGAGCTACATGACTAAGAATCAGGACACGGTGCAGAAATTCACCAATGCGGTCCAGCGTGCCCAGTTATGGGTGAAGACTCATAGTCCTGAGGAGATTGCTGACGCGGTAATGCCGTATTTTGAAAAGATTGACCGGGGCATTGTGGTCTCTGCCATCAGCCGTTATAAGGAACAGGATACCTATGCGGTGAATCCGGTAATTGATGACAAGGAATGGAATAATCTGCTGGATGTCATTGACCATGCCGGTGAGCTGAAGGAACGGATTCCAGCCGCTAAGATTGTTAATAACAGCTTTGCAGAGCAGGCAGAGAGCACCATTAAGGAGTGAGGAGGCCGACCACTATGCTTCCAGTAGTCGAGTTGAAGGAAGTCACGCACGCCTATCTGGGAGACCGCGAGGCTTCGCTTGCTATAGAGGATCTGAATCTCAGCGTCGGCCAAGGCGAGTTCGTCAGCCTGGTCGGACCGAGCGGCTGCGGCAAAACGACGATTCTGTCGATCATCGCCGGGCTGCTGCAGCCTTCACGCGGTGAGGTGCTGCTCAGCGGACGTAAGGCCGCGGGACCTTCGCCGGAGGTCGGCTATATGCTCCAGCAGGACTATCTCTTCCCCTGGAGGACGATTGAGGATAACGCGCTGCTCGGGCTGGAGCTGACCGGAAGGCTCACCGGAAGCTCGCGTGCCAAATCACTGCAGCTGCTGGCCGATATGGGGCTGGAGGGCAAGGAGCAGGCTTATCCGGCACAGCTCTCGGGAGGGATGCGCCAGCGTGTCGCTCTGGTGCGGACACTGGCTACCGACCCCGGCCTGCTGCTGCTCGATGAGCCATTCTCGGCGCTGGACTACCAGATTAAGCTGCAGCTGGAGGATCTGGTCTCGGAGACGCTGATGCGCCGGGGAACCACGGCGATTCTGGTTACGCATGACCTGTCTGAAGCGATTGCGGTCAGCAGCCGGGTCATTCTGCTCCAGCCGAATCCGGGCAGAATCCGCAGGATTTTTGAGATTCCGGAAGCGATTCGCAGAACACCGCCGCTGTATGCGCGGGACCTGCCGGGCTTCGCCGGGCTTTTTCACGAGGTATGGAAGGAAATGGAGCTGGCAGGGAGGGAAGAGATGTGAATACAGAAGCGCAGCCCCATGAGACGGCTTCCCGTGCGCAGTGGCTCGAACAGAAGCATGCGGATTACAGGAAGAAGAAGCTGCGCCGCAAAAGTCAGGTGCTTATGGTCCGGAGCAGTCTGCTGCTGGTGTTCTTCGTGCTCTGGGAAGCCGGAGCCAGAATGGGTTGGATCGATGAGCTGCTGTTCAGTTATCCGACGAAGGTCTTCGGTCAGATCTGGGAGGACATGGTCAGCGGCAGTCTGTGGCCGCATCTGGGAATGACCGTGAGCGAGACCGCAGTGGGTTTTATTCTGGGCACCTTAATCGGGACGCTGCTGGCTGTCGTCATCTGGTGGTCACCTTTTCTGTCCGCCGTCCTGGACCCCTATATGGTCGTATTCAACAGTATGCCGAAGGTGGCACTGGGCCCGATCTTCATTGTAATGTTCGGGGCAGGCTTCACCGCCATTGTCATTACCACCTTATCCATTACTGTGATTATCACGACTCTGGTAGTGTACAACAGCTTTTGCAGCGTGGACCCGAATCTGGTCAAGGTGGTCCGCTCCTTCGGCGCCTCCAAAAGCCAGGAGTTCTGCAAAGTCATTCTCCCGGCGTCGTTCCCGGCGGTGGTCTCCACCCTCAAGGTGAATGTCGGCATGTCCTGGGTCGGCGTTATTGTCGGTGAATTTCTGGTTGCGAAATCGGGGCTGGGGTATCTGATCATCTACGGCTTTCAGGTGTTCAACTTCACCCTGGTGATGTCGAGTCTGCTCATTATTGCGGCTGTGGCTACGGCCATGTACCAGCTGGTGGTGTATGTGGAGAAGCTGCTGCTGTCTAGACGGTAAGAACCATGTCATATTGTGTCTCTTGGCAAAATCTTGTACCATGACTATATCTTTATTTGAATGATGAAGCTTAACGGTGTAGGAGAGATATTCACATGGGATTTCGTATTATTAAAACGGCGGCTGCAACTCTGCTGTCTATTCTGCTGGCAGCCGCCGCTGGTATCCCTAATGCGCAAAGCGCGGGACTGCTGGCCATTCTCGGGGTGGAAACGACCCGTAAAAGGAGTCTACGCACGATTTCGGCGCGCTTCTTCGCCTCATTGGTGGGACTCTTTTTGGGCTGTATTCTATTCTTCGCCCTGGGCTTTCATTATTGGGTACTCGGACTGTATGTATTGTTCGGCTTCCCGCTGATTGTCAAAGCCGGCTTCAAGGAAGGGATCGTCACCAGCTCGGTCATTGTGTTCCGCGTATTTGGACAAGCTGATATCACGGTTCATATCCTGCTGCAGCAGGTGGAGCTGCTGATTATCGGCCTTGGCTCGGCCGGCCTTGTGAACTTCATCTATATGCCGGAGACCGGCGGGATGATTGCAGGCATCCGCAAGGAGGTGGACGGCTACTTCTCGGTGATCTTCCGGCAGATGGCCAGGACGCTCCGTGATCCCGGCTACATCTGGGACGGGAAAGAGCTGATCGGGGCAGGGGAGGCTGTGCAGAAGGGACTGAGCGCGGCATCCAGGGAAATGGAGAATCATGTGATCCACCCGGATGAAGCCTGGAACGTGTACTTCTATATGCGCAAGGAGCAGCTGGAGTCCATCCAGAATATGATGCAGCTGCTCTCGCAGGTGTACCGCCAGCTGCCGCATGGGGATATGGTGGCAGAGCTGTTCGACCAGCTAAGCGGCGATGTGCTGGCTGAGGAATATACCGGCCGGACCGAGCGGCTGCTGGAGGAGCTGCAGCAGGAGTTCCAGGAGATGGAGCTGCCGGATTCGCGCGAGGAATTCGAGATCCGCTCCGCGATTCTGCAATTATGCCGCGAGCTTGCGCTGTATCTTAAGATTGCCAAGCGCTATAAGAGCCCGGTGGAGCTGCGTCCGGTTAAGGACAAGCAGCCTGCGAAAGGCAAAGCATAAGCAAATCCATGTAATTTAGGTGTCAGGTATTCACATTCCGGTGTAAAATAACGATAAGAAACATAAGCACCCAAAGTGAGCTTGTCTCTTAAGTGATGTCCAAAACCCAAGAATCTTGGTCTGGCAGGTGAGGAATATGAATAACAGCAATGATCAATATATCGGCAAACAGCTGGTAGCGAACCTTTTTAATCATAGCGGTGTATTTGTCTTGCCGGCATTGACCCTGCTCACCGGAGAGCATATCCGCCTGATTACGCAGCACAAGATCGTTCTGGAGCCGCAGGATGTGGTCCAGGTCGACAGCGCTGCATTCTATCAGCTGGCTGTGGATGATTGTACGGCGGCGATGGAGAGTATTTTTGAGCAGCTGCGTTATACGAAGACGAAACGTCTGCCGATGATTGAGCTCAGGAATGAAGTGATCCCGTTCATCCAGCAGGTGAGCGAGAAGAATGATTTCTTCGGAATATTGTCTGCGCTGCAGACTAAGGATGACTATACATACAGGCATAATGTGGCGGTGGGCATCATCTCTACGCTGCTCGGCAAATGGCTGAAGCTGAAGCCGGACGAGCTGAGCATGCTGACGATTGCTGCGACGCTTCATGATATCGGCAAAATTATGATTCCGGCCGAGATCCTCACCAAACCGGGTCCGCTGAGTGAGGATGAATATGCCCTGATGAAAAAGCACACGACCTATGGCTATGAAATGATCCGCGATACGGTGGGCACCAATCATATGCAGGCGCTTGTGGCGCTGCAGCACCATGAACGTATGGACGGCAGCGGCTACCCCTTCGGCGTGCTGGGCCACCGGATTACGGATTTCAGCAAAATCGTGGCGGTGGCGGATATTTTCCACGCGATGACTTCAGACCGGTTCTATCGAACAGCCGCGCCGCTGTATGAGGTGCTTAAGCAGATGGACGAGAACGTCTACGGCAAGCTGGACCCGTATATCTGCAGTGTGTTCATTAATAAGCTAATGCAGTCGATGATCGGCAATGAGGTGCTCCTGACGGACGGGCAGATCGGCAAAATCATTATGATTCTGGCCCATGACCCGCTGCGTCCGCTGGTGAACATCGGTGAGGACTTCATCGATCTCAGCCGCCACCGGCAGCTTGGCATCGTACGTGTACTTTCCTAGCAGGGGGCCTCCGCTCTTCCCGGCTTAAGATGTTGGCACAACAAAAAGTAGCGGTTTTCCCGGTTTGGGGGAGCCGCTACTTTTGTTTTTTTTCAGGTCAGGAGACTCATAATGGACTAAATCCGGCAATAAAATGAAGCAAAGGGCTTCAGTTACGGCATCTGAGGGCTTACCCAAATTTATTTCTACTCTAACAATCAACAAATGCCCAGAACGTGCATACACTTGATAGTGAATGATTGTATGGAGGAGGTTCAAAGATGTCATTAAGCCATAAACGTCAAACAAGGGAGATCATTACGAAGGCAATTTGCGGCAAAGGTCGTAAGTTCTCTACAGCAACCCATACCGTGACTCCGCCACATCATCCGACTAGTATTCTGGGGGCTTGGATCATTAACCACCAGTACGAAGCGGTTGCCGCCGGGAACGGAATCGAAGTAATCGGTACCTATGATGTGAACATCTGGTATTCGTACGACAAAAACAAGCAGACCGAGGTTGCCAAGGAAACGGTCTCCTATGTGGAGCTTATTCCATTGTCGTACCTCGACCCGAGACACCGTGCTTCCACGGCACAGGTCTCTGCGGAGGCAACGCAGGAACCCAATTGTGTGGAAGCCGGGGTATCGCCGGGCGGAGGCAGTGTGACACTCCGGGTGGAACGCGAGTTCGATGCGGAACTGGTGGCTGAGACCAAGCTCCGCGTGTTTGTCAGTGATCAGAGTGACGATCTGGAAGACAAGGATTATGATTTTGAAGGCGAGAACTATGATTACGATGATATGGACCCTGACGCTCTGGATGATGAGCTCTAGGAAGGAATGCGCCGCTGCCTGAAGTACTGTGTGGGTTATGATCCATTATATGATGAGAGGGCAGCGGCGTAGAGGGCGAATGCCCTCTTTTTTTTAAAATATATTTTTTTTTTTGAATGGTAAGGATGTAGGCTTCATGCTGTTGAGTATCCTTCAAGGCGAAATGAAGCGGAGGGGGATGCTGGAGCTGGAGAAGCGTCATTCATCAGGAATATTAAACAGGGCAGCGTTCGAATGTTCAAGTGTAGTGCGACAGGGTCTTTGTAAGGATGATTGTGTTATTCCATTTGATAATTTGGGGGTCAGGCTTCCTCAGCGTCTTATCGCTCAAAGGGTATTGTCCGGTAACCGGATGGTGCGCGAGGGGATACGGCCCTGAGGAATTTCGTATGGGCGGAGGCATTAGACATGAATGAAGGGTTGAACGTATTCCGGCAGCTGGCGCCAGAGCAGATCGAACGCAGGCTCCGGCGCTGCGGGATTGAGGCCGACTCCATTTCTATAGGCAGAGGGTCGCGGCGACAAGATACAAGAGACACCCAAAACCACTCGGATGGACAAGACCCCGCAAGCTACAGACAGCATTACCGCGTGCTTATTTTCAATCTGGCCGTGCTGGACTGCCAGCCGCTTGGAGCGGGAGCGGCTATGGGCGGGGGGCTTGGGGCTGGATGGTTGGGTGGGAGTGGCAGGGGAAGAGTTGGAGAGCAAGGGGAGAATGAGAGTGGTGGGGTAGGAGTTGGAGGGCAAGGCGGGAATGGGAGTGAGGGAGTAGGAGCTGGGGGGCAAGAGGAGTATGGGAATGGTGGGGGAGTAGCTGGGGGGCAAGAGGAGGATGGACGTGGTGGTGGAGGAGTCGGGGGGCAAGTCGAGTATGGGAGTGGTGGAGTTGGAGTTGGAGGGCAAGAGGAGAAAGGGAGTGGGAGGGTAGGAGTTGGAGGGCAGAGAGAGTATGGGAGTGGTGGAGCAGGAGCTGGGATGCAGGGTGAGTATGGGAGTGGTGGTGGAAGAGTTGGAAGGCAGGGTGAGTATGGGAGTGGTGGAGTAGGAGCTGGGGGGCAGGGTGAGTATGGGAGTGGAGGGGGAGAGTTTGGCAGTTTAGGTGGAGGGAGAAGTGAGTTGAGGGGGTCTGTGGGGGTTCTGCGGACCACTGCGGTACGGGCGCTGTATAGCCTGGGACTGGATAGCGGCGAGGTGGAGCTGCGGGCCATGGGCGGGCGGCGGTATATGGTGACAGGCATCACTCCGGTGCTGCCTGATCCCGCAGGAGCGCTGCCTGAGCCGTACCGGTCAGCATCCGCAGCGCTTGCGCGGATGCTTGACAGTGAGCAGCCGGGCCGGCCGGGGCTGCTCATGGGCATGGACCCGGAGTTCCTGCTGCTCCGGGAATCCTCGGGCCGCGTCGTGCCGGCGTCGCGGTACCTGCCCATGGACGGCGTCGCGGGCTGCGACGCCGGACCCCCGGGAACGCGCGGCGTGTTCCCGGTGGCGGAGCTGCGCCCCGCGCCGCGCGGGGAACCGCGCGCGCTGCTGGCGCAGCTGATGTCCGCCGCACGCGAGGCGGACCGGCTCATTGCCGACCGCTCGCTCTGCTGGCGGGCGGGAGGTATGCCGCTGCGGGGCTGGGCCCTCGGCGGCCACCTGCACTTCAGCGGCGTCACGCTGTGTGCGCCGCTCCTGCGCGCGCTAGATAACTATCTGGCGCTGCCCTTGTTCCTGCTGGAGGACATCCGGGCTGCGGCCCGGCGTCCCCGCTATGGCGTGCTCGGCGATTTCCGCCCTCAGCCGCATGGCGGCTTCGAGTATCGGACCCTGCCGAGCTTCCTGGTCTCCCCGGTCATCGCCAAAGGCGCGGTCTGTCTGGCTCACCTGATCGTGAGCCATTATGAAGACCTGCCGCTGCGCCCGCTCGACCGGGAAGACCTGCATGCCGCCTTCTACAGCGGCGGCAAATCTCCTCTGCGCACAGCCTGGCCTCCCCTGGAGGCGCAGCTGCGCGCACTGGGCGGCTACGCAGCCGCCGCCCGGTGGATTGATCCGCTGCTGCGCGCCATAGCGGAGCAGCAGAGCTGGGATGAGTCGCGGGATATCCGCGGCTCCTGGGTACGGAGCGCCCCGCCGGACTCCGGGGCGCTGCCTTCCGGGCGGGCGGATGCATATCAATAGAGCCCGCCGCCCGTCAAGTCCCGATAGCCGCCAGTTACAGCTTTCCCGCGCCGCTAGGTATGGGAAGCTCTAACTATGGCGGCGCTATTTTTTAACAAACAATCGTACTCATATACTCCGCTCAATTACTCTCAATTTCTCTAAATTTCTCTAAATTACTTAAGTTACTCAACCAATCATCCCCTTCAAACGTGCGCCCATTCATGAAACTTCGTTCGAAGTGAACATTCAGCCATAGGTGTATTCTGTACAACTAAACGCACTCCAAAAGAAGCTTTTTCTCTTCTAAGTGTAGTCTGTACAACTAAATTTGCCCGAATGGCGTGAACCCGAGTACAGATGGATTTTTAAATGTACAAACTACAACTAAACGGATCATTGGTAGGACATCGGACACTTTAGTTGTACGAAATGCAATTAAGCATACCACTGTAGCTTGTATATAAAGGGGACACAGAAGAACCTCAGGATGCGGTTGGTCAAACTGCTGTTCGTTACTTCCACTAATAAAAATCTGACGTATTCTTACCAGTGCAAGTTACTATTCTAATCCCGCTATCGCAACTATATGGGTCTGTTGAAGTAATTAACGAAGTGATTAACAAAGCTGATTATCTGAGTGATTGTATTTACTGCAGCAGAATCGCCGTTTGCCAGCGCCGAGATCCATTCTGATGTAGTTCGTACATTAGATTTCTGGGATTTGGTCCGAAAACTCTCCTTTTAAGGATTTCTAATGTACGAAGTGCAACAGATCCTATTTTTCAGACAATTACAGGGCCATCTAATGCACAAACTACAATAGAATAAAAAACCTGCCAGGAACTCTCATCACCATACCTGACTATGCTTGCCTGAGCCTCCGTCACCATATTTCGCACTCACACAAGCATCCGCATTTGCCACTCCGCACTCGCACTCGCGTATACGCATCTGGACCAAGTATTTTCACCTGTATTCCCACCACATATAGCCCGCACTCTGACCAAACATTCTCAGCCGCTCTTACTGCTCACCCACATCCCATACTGATTTTATTGACCAACATTCTTCCACATACACATTACACTCGCATCCCCCCAATTTACTCACGCTCCCCACATCCTTGCCCCGCCCCGCATTCCGCCTCACTCAGCCCCTAACACTCGCATCCCCCAAGTTACTCACGCTCCCCACATCCTTGCCCCGCCCCGCATTCCGCTTCACCCCGCCCTTACACCCGCCCCAACATCTCCACATTCCTCCCACCCCCCAACCAATATATCTCCCACACTCATTCCACACTCCCCCCACAAACCCCTAATCCCCAAGCGCCAGCCCGCCCGACATCCCCTTGAATACCCCCACCAACTTTTAGCAACCTTTGCGGGCGTGCCGGGGGTAACCCGGGGAGCGGAGTTTCTGCTATAATAGAGAACAGTATGAAGTAGGTATGGAGGTAGACGATGGCAAACTATACGCCGATGATTCAGCAGTATCTCAAAGTCAAGGAAGGGGCGAAAGACGCTTTCCTTTTTTTTCGTCTGGGCGATTTCTATGAAATGTTCTTCGAGGATGCCCTCTTGGCATCCAAAGAGCTTGAGATTACATTAACAGGCCGCGACGGCGGGGTGGGCGAGAAAATTCCAATGTGCGGAGTGCCGTATCATGCCGCCGAGGGGTACATACAGCGACTTATCGAGAAGGGCTACAAGGTGGCGATCTGCGAGCAGCTGGATGATCCTGCGGTGACTAAAGGGATGGTCCGCCGTGATATCGTCCGGGTCGTAACACCGGGTACGGTAATGGACGGCAAGATTATTTCGGACAAAAGCAACAACTACCTCGTCTGCGTAACAGAGGAAGACGGGATGATGGCGCTGGCCGCCTGCGATTTGACGACAGGTGAGCTGTATGTCACATCGGTACTCGCAAGCACCGAGTGGCTGCGCGATGAGATTGGCATCTACGAGCCTGCGGAGATTATCGGGGATTCAGCCCTGCTGGAGGAGCTGCGCAGTGAAGCTTCCCTGTTGGCCAAGCCTGTGGTCTATACGCCGTGGGACAAGCAGGAGGAGGCGCTGGCCCGCCGCCAGTTCGGCGAAGCGGCCTGGGTCCGGCTGGAGAAGGAGCGCTGCCGTGCCCTGGCGCTGCTGATCTCCTATTTCAGCGAGACCCAGCGCCGTTCACTGGGACAGCTTACCCAGATTTCTCCTTACGAGCCGGGGAATTATATGATTCTCGATCCGTTCACCCGGCGTAATCTGGAGCTGACCGAGACCGTGAGGGAACGCTCCAAAAAAGGCTCGCTGCTCTGGCTCCTGGACCGCACCGAGACCTCGATGGGCGGCCGCCTGCTGCGCCGCCGGATCGATAAGCCGCTCTTGCAGCGCGCGCCGATTGAGCGCCGTCTGGAAGCCGTCGACTATCTGTATAACCAGTTCATCGTCCGCGAGGATCTGCGCGGGGCGCTGAAGGAGATCTACGATCTGGAGCGGCTGGTCGGGCGGATTGCCTTCGGCAGTGCGAACGGGCGCGATATGAACGCACTCAGGCTGTCCCTGGCCCAGATTCCTGCGCTGAAGGAGATGTGCCTGACCTCTGGCTCTTCTACCTTAAGGGAGATCGGTGCGTCTATGGATGAATGCGCGGAGCTTCGTGAGGATATTGAACGGGCGATTGTGGAGGATGCACCGGTGTCCGTGCGTGACGGCGGAATCATCCGCGCGGGCTACCATGAGCGTCTGGACGAGCTGCGGGAAGCCAGCAGCAGCGGCAAGCGCTGGATTGCTGAGCTTGAGGCGAAGGAACGCCAGGTGACCGGGATCAAATCCCTCAAGATCGGCTATAACAAAATTTTCGGTTATTATATAGAAATTACCCGTTCCAATCTGTCCTCGCTGCCGGAAGGCCGCTATGAGCGCAAGCAGACACTGGCTAATGCCGAGCGGTATGTCACCCCGGAGCTGAAGGAGAAGGAAGCGCTGATCCTGGAGGCCCAGGATAAGATGACAGATCTGGAATACAGTCTGTTCACCGAGCTGCGCGAGCGGATCAGCAGCCAGGTTCCGCGCCTGCAGGCGCTGGCCGAGAAGGTGGCGGAGATTGATGTGTATCAGTGCCTCGCAGCCGTCAGCGCGGAGCACCGGTTCGTGAAGCCGAAGCTGTCCGACAGCTACGATCTGCGGGTTGAAGGCGGACGCCATCCGGTCGTGGAGGCGGTGCTGAAGGATTCGGCATTCATTGCGAACGGCAGCACACTCAGTAAGGACGAGGGGAATATCCTGCTGATTACAGGACCGAACATGGCCGGCAAAAGCACGTATATGCGCCAGGTGGCGCTCATCTGCATCATGGCCCAGATCGGCTGCTTCGTGCCTGCAGCCAGCGCCGAGGTGGCGCTGATCGACCGCATCTTCACGCGGATCGGTGCAGCCGATGACCTGATCGGCGGCCAGAGCACGTTCATGGTCGAGATGGCAGACATTCAGGTCATGACCGAGAAAGCAACCGCTCGCAGCCTGATCATCATCGATGAGCTGGGCCGGGGGACCTCGACCAGTGAGGGGATGGCGATTGCCCAGGCGGTGATCGAATATGTGCATGATACCATTGCCTGCAAGGCACTGGTATCCACACATTTCCATGAGCTGGCCCATCTGGAGCAGAGCCTTAGCGGTCTGCGGAATTATTCGATGGCGGTCCAGGAGAGCGGCGACAAGGTGAACTTCCTCCGCAAGCTTGTGCCGGGAGCTGCGGACAGCAGCTACGGGATCTATTGTGCAAGGCTGGCTGGATTGCCAGAAGGAATTATTGACCGGGCCTACGGGCTGCTCCAGAGCATTGAACAGGCTTCTCCGCCGGGCGCCGCAGCGCTGAATTACGGTACGGGTTACAGTAACCGGAGCGGGGGCGGAACGGTTATACAGGAGCATCAGGCTACCGCTGCGCAGACGCCGGATGCCGGACAAGGAGCTGCCTCAGGCAGCCACTCCTATTCGGCTGAACGCACCGCGCAAGCTCCAGTACATCCGGACCCGTATTCCGAAGCAGCAGCTTCTATGGCTGCCGGACAGCGGGAGGCTGCCGTATCCCTTGCTTCTCCTGTAGAGGAAGAGGACAATGAAGTGGTACAGTTGTCTATCTTTGGCGAGGAAGAGCCGCGCAAGAACCGCAAGGGCGGAGCCGTGGCACCTGCCGTCAAAGACAATCCGCTGCTCAAAGAGCTAATCACCGCCGTGCAAGGCGCGGATCTGATGAACATGACCCCGCTGCAGGCGATGGGCCTGCTGAATGAGCTGAAGCTTAAGGCAAGGGAGCTGTAGTTCAGCGGAACTGCTGCCGTTGAAGGTGTGTTTAAAACCGAATACGATTTGCTGTTACAGCGGAATAAGTAGCAAATATATGTGAAAAACAGCATACATTGTGCTCGCAAGCAGACACACGGCCCGAATATATGTGAAAAACAGCATACATGGTGCTCGCGAGCAGGCACACGGCCCGAATATATGTGGAAAACAACATACATGGTGCTTGCAAGCAGGCATATGGCCTAAATATATGTGAAAAACAGCATACATTGTGCTCGCGCGAAGGTAATCTTATTCATCCGTTAGAATGATTATCTCTCTGATACGGTACGTCCTTTAAAAGGACCGCAAAGGACGGCAATGCCAGTTCTACTTGTTCAAATAAGGCTTTTACAGTCCGTTTTTTACAGTCCGTTAATGTTCAATATTATCTATAAAATAAATACATGCGGGGTGAACGAATATGGCTAAAATTCATGTGCTGGATGAGCATATTGCCAACCAGATTGCTGCCGGGGAGGTAGTCGAGCGTCCTGCTTCTGTGGTGAAGGAGCTGGTCGAGAACGCAATCGATGCGGGCAGCACCCGCATTGAAGTCTCTGTGGAAGAGGGGGGACTGCAGAGCATCCGGGTGAAGGATAACGGCTCGGGGATCGAGCCGGAGGACTGCGAGACCGCCTTCTACCGCCATGCGACCAGCAAAATTGCCAGCGGCCGTGATCTCTTCCAGATCACCAGCCTTGGCTTCCGTGGAGAAGCGCTGGCGAGTATCGCAGCGGTATCGAAGCTGACCCTGCTGACCGCCAGCGGAGACGATGGTAAAGGGCGGGTGCTGGACATCGAGGGCGGAAGGCTGATCCGTAATGAAGATGCAGCTTCCGGCAAAGGCAGTGACCTTACCGTGCGGGAGTTGTTCTATAATACGCCTGCCCGTCTCAAGTATATGAAGAGCATCCAGACCGAGCTGGGCCATATCTCCGATGCCATGTACCGGATGGCCTTGGCCCATCCGGATATCTCCTTCACCCTGCAACATAACAGCAATCAATTGCTGCATACGCTGGGCAACGGAGACCTGCTGCAGGTAATTGCCGCTGTGTATGGCACCTCAGCCGCCAAGGCTATGCTCCCGGTGTCGGCGGAAGATCCGGACTTCCGGATCTCCGGCTATATCAGCCGTCCCGAGTGGACACGCTCGAACCGCAATGCGGTGACGACGCTGGTCGGGGGCCGTTACATCCGCAGCAACGGGCTGAACGCGGCGATCATGCGCGCTTACCATACGCTGCTGCCGATTAACCGTTATCCGCTGCTGGTCCTGAAGCTGGAGATGCACCCGTCACTGGTGGATGTCAACGTGCATCCGGCCAAGCTTGAAGTACGCTTCAGCAAGGAACCTGAGCTGTACGGGTTCATAGAGCAGCAGCTCCGCTCGCTGCTGATGGGCCAGAGCCTGATTCCGCGCCCCACCAAGGAGATCATCGGCGGCAAGAACAGCAGCTCCTTCATTCAGGAGCAATTCGCCTTCTCCAAAGGCGCAGCTCCGGGCAGTATTCAGCAAGGTACGGAAGCGGGCGGTGCGGACAAGTCAGCAGATCCGCGCAGCTACGGCCAGGGAATGCCTGGCGGTGCTGGCGTCGCAGCGGGCAACCAGCTGCCTTCCAGCGGAGGGAGCGGCGCTCCGTTCTCTGGCAGCGCTGGTCGATTAACCGGCCCTGCCGCTGGAGGATCTTATGCTGCTGCCCAAGCATCCGGGAATACCCAGCCTTATGGCGGCAGCAATGCACAGGAGCAGCAGCAGGCCAGAGAGACGGCCGCTGCATACAGCGGCGGGAACGCCACCCAGGGTTCATACCGCCAGCCGTCCTCCGGCCCCCGCGACAGCTACCGCCCCCAGGCAGCTATGGCTGGCCGGGGGCAGCAGCCGGCAGCCGGGGAGCTGTACGCTCCTGCGGAGCAGAGCGGCACTGGTCTTCCACAGTTTCCCGAGCTGAATTATATCGGCCAGCATCACGGAACCTATATTATCGCCCAGAATGACAGCGGGCTGTATTTGATTGACCAGCACGCTGCGCATGAGCGGGTGAATTATGAATTTTATTATGAGAAATTCGGCAAGCCTGAAGATGCCTCACAGGAGCTTTTGCTGCCGATTACGCTGGAGTTCACGCCTTCGGAGAGCAGGCAGCTTAGCGAACGGCTGCACTGGTTCGAGCAGGCGGGGGTTGTGCTTGAGCATTTTGGCGGGCAGACCTTCCTGGTCCGTTCCTTGCCGTACTGGTTCCCGGAAGGGGACGAGAAGGCGGTAATTGAAGAGATGGCAGAGTGGGTCTTAAGCGAACGGTCGATTGACCTCGCCAAGCTGCGCGAGAAATCCTCTATTCTCTGCTCCTGCAAGGCTTCGATCAAAGCCAACCAGAAGCTTACAGAGCTGGAAGTGGAATCGCTCCTCACCCGGCTCGCGGCCTGCCGCCAGCCTTATACCTGCCCGCATGGACGCCCGATCGTTGTGTCGTTCTCGGCCTATGATCTGGAGAAGCTGTTTAAGCGCGTTATGTAGTGGCTATATTGTACATTTATTGAGTGCAGAACGGAGGCAACATGATTATAACGACGGGCTTTGACCCGATACCGCAAGTGGTGGCCCGGGCCCGGGAGCTTGCGGACCGCACAGGCTGCGCCTATGCTCCGAGAGCGAAATTCTCGATGAGCAAGCTGGTGGAGCATTACGGGGACGAACAGATTCTGGTAGTTTTGCAGGAGGCCGTCCGGCTGATTACGCCGGGAATGCCGCCGATGGAATTCCATCCCAGCATGGGCTTTGTCCGCGCCAAAAGAATCTTAAGAGGCGAGCCGGACCCTATGATCGATGCCGCAGGCATGCTCCCCGGCGACAGCGTGCTGGACTGCACGGCCGGACTCGGAGCGGATTCGCTGCTGTTCGCAGTCACCGGAGGGGAGACCTCCAAGGTGACGGCACTGGAGAGCTCGCTGCCGTTGTATGCTCTCCTGCTGGAAGGGATGAGCGGGTATGTCTCTGGCCAGGTGAAGGTGAACGAAGCGCTGCGCCGTATTGATGTGCAGCACGGGGACCATCTGGAATACTTGCGGGCCCAGCCGGACAAGAGCATCGACATCGTATACTTCGATCCGATGTTCCGGGTGCCGCTGACGGATTCGGCGGCGATCTCGCCGCTGCGGCAATTCGCGAATCCTGCTGCATTGTCAGCTGATAGCGTGGCTGAGGCAACCAGGGTTGCGCGCAAGACGGTGCTGCTGAAGGAGAAGGCACTGAGCGGAGAGTTCACCCGGCTGGGCTTCAAGGAGCTGCTGCGGGCCAATGCCAAAACATCGTACGGGGTGATTACCATTGACAACTAAGAAGAAACGCAAAGTGCTTGTACTGCTGGGTCCGACAGCGGTCGGCAAGACCAGACTGAGTCTGGAGCTGGCCGAGGCTCACGGAGCCGAGATCATCTCCGGGGATTCGATGCAGGTCTACCGCGGGATGGATATCGGTACGGCCAAGATCACGCCTGCCGAGATGAAGGGCATTCCCCATCATCTGATTGATATTCATGATCCGCAGGATGCCTATTCCACAGCTGAATTCCAGGAGCAGGGAGCACGGCTGATTGAGGAGATCAGCGCGAGGGGCAAGCTGCCTTTTATTGTGGGCGGTACTGGACTGTATATTGAGTCGTTATGCTACGGCTTCCGCTTCTCCGAAGCGGTGGCTGACGAGGCTTTCCGCGAGCAGCAGGAGGCCTACGCCGAGGAGCATGGGGCTGATGCCCTGCATGCCCGTCTGGCAGCGGTAGACCCGGCCAGTGCGGAGCGGCTGCATCCCAATGACCGCAGGCGGATCATCCGCGCGTTGGAGATTTTTCACCAGACGAACGTCCCGTTATCCGACTCGCTGGCCGGCCAGAACAAGGAGTCTCCCTATGAATTATGCCTGATCGGTTTGACAATGGACCGGAAAATACTATATAAACGTATTGAAGAGCGAATCGATCAGATGCTGGCGGAGGGCCTCGTGCCTGAGGTGCAGCGGCTGCTGGATCAAGGCTACGGCAGGAGTCTTGTGTCTATGCAGGGTCTGGGCTACAAGGAAATTGCCGCCTACCTGGAGGGGGAGATGACGCTTGAGGAAGCCGTGGTGCTGCTGAAGCGTGATACCCGCCGGTTTGCCAAGCGGCAGTTGTCATGGTTTCGCCACATGAAGGAGATTCAGTGGATTGACGTCCTGGAGAGCCAAAACTTTTCTGAGAATTTTGCGAAATTAAATGGTATAATAGCAGGAAAGTTTCTTACAGGTCTTGAATATACTTCTGAACAATCTAATTGAACCATTGGGGGTACGTCATATGAACAAGTCCATTAATATTCAAGATACGTTCTTGAACCAGCTGCGCAAAGAGAATATCCCTGCTACAGTATATTTGACCAACGGCTTTCAAATCCGGGGAATTATCAAAGCGTTCGACAACTTCACCATTGTCATCGACAGTGACGGGCGCCAGCAGATGGTGTACAAGCATGCGATCTCCACATTTACGCCGCAGCGAAGCGTATCACTGATGCAGGACAATAACAGCGAGAATTAAGATTTTACCGTCTTGAAGCGAAACCTTTTTGTTTATAAATCGTTTGAATAGAGAGTGCGAGAGAGCAACCTGAGAAGGTTGTTCTTTTCATTCGTGAACATCATTTACGTTTTTTCCGTTAAGGGAGTCAGGAGGCAGTATGTCCAGAGACCAGTTAACCCGGAGCGGCGGCAACAGAAACAGAGGAAGTCAGCCGCCAAGCTCCCAAGGGAAGCCGAAGAAAAAAAAGAAAAGATTCTTAACCAAAAAGCGTGTACTGTGGAGTTTGTTTTTTTCAGTTGCGCTAGCTATTTTTTGTGCGCTGGGCGGTTATTTGTTCATCATGCTGAACGGGCAGAAGCTGCTGGATGAGAACAGGGACAAGCTGACGATCAATCCGCCGACACAGATTTTTGACCGGAACCGGAACCTGATCGGAGAGCTGTCATTGGAGAAAAGCGATCCGGTGGAATATGAGGATCTTCCCCAGATGCTGGTTAAAGCATTCGTAGCCACCGAGGATAAACGGTTCTTCGAGCATAACGGGGTGGATCTCTGGTCCATCGGACGCGCGGCCGTTAAGGATATTGCGGCCCGCAGTATGGTAGAAGGCGGGAGTACAATTACCCAGCAACTGGCGAAGAACATCTTTCTGAACCGCGACAAGACCTTCTTCCGTAAGGCGACCGAGGTGTCGATTGCCGTTGCACTGGAGAAGCAAGAATCCAAAGAGAGTATTATCACGATGTATTTGAACCGGATTCCGTTCGGCGGAACCACTTATGGGATTAAGGCCGCTTCCATCCGTTATTTCGGGGAAAGCGATCTGAATAAACTTGAGCTTTGGGAAATAGCCACTCTGGCTGCAATGCCCAAAGGGCCGTCCCGCTATAATCCGTTGCGTAACCCTGAGCTGTCGAAGGAACGCCGGGGCGTAGTGCTTCAACTCATGTATGAGCAGAAGCTGATTACCAAGGAGCAGATGGACGAAGCGAAGGCCGTGGATTACAACTACAAGCCGCCTGAGAAGAAGCAGCGTTACCAGGCATTCATTGATTATGCGATTGGTGAGGCTGAGGACAAATTCGGGCTGACCGAGGATGATCTCAATATCGGCGGGTATAAGATTTATACAACCATGGATAAGCATGCCCAGGAGACGATCGAGGATGCTTTTGCCGACAGTGATAACTTCGAGAAAAGTGTGGACGATGAGCTGGTTCAGGGCTCAATGACCATTGTGAATCAGGAGAATGGCAGCGTTGTAGCCTTGATGGGCGGACGTAATTATGAGAAAAAAGGCTACAGCCGGATCGATGGCAGCCGCCGCTCACCGGGTTCTGCCTTCAAGCCCCTGGTATCCTATGCACCGGCACTGGAATCCGGCAAATTCACGAATGATTCCATGCTGAGCAATGAGAAGCAGTGCTTCGGCAAATATTGTCCGAACAATCTGCACGGGTACTCGAAGTCGATCAGCATGGGCGATGCGCTGACGAAGTCGGAGAATATTCCGGCGGTCTGGCTGCTGAATGAGATCGGTGTAAATACCGGCTTCCAGTTCGCCAAGAAGCTGGGGATCAACCTGAAGGATGAAGACAAGAACCTGTCGCTCGCCCTCGGCGGGATGAGTGAGGGAACGAACACGATGGAGATGGCCCAGGCCTACAGTGCGTTCGCCAATGGCGGAGAACTGCGGGAGGCATACTCCATCAAGTCTATAGCTGACGCTGATGACAAGACCGTCTACAAGGCGAACACCAAGGCAGACCGTGTGATGAGTGAACAGACGGCCTATCAGATGACAGAGATGATGCAGCGTGTTGTACAGGACGGTACAGGTAAAAAAGCAAAAATTAACCGTCCGGTAGCCGGTAAGACCGGTACAACACAAAGCGGATATAAGGGCATCAGCTCGAACCGTGATGTCTGGTTCGTCGGCTATACGCCGGAATGGACGGCAGCGGTATGGATGGGCTACGACAAGCCGAGCAAGACCCATCTGCTGAAGAACAGCAGTCCGCTGGCCGCTGCCTTCTGGGGCAAGGTCATGGAGAAGGCGCTCGAAGGTGTGCCTGCCAAGCAGTTCCCGGTACCGAAGGGCGCTGCTGTAGAGGTAGAGGCTACGCCGACGCCTGAAGCGGTATCGGCGGTAACGGGCTTCCAGGCTGCGTATGATCCATCCACGATGACGGTCAATATGAGCTGGAATCCTGCTGCGGCCAGCGGTGTAGAATACCGTATTTACCGCCGCGAGACGTCTGAAGCAGACTTCACCCCGCTCATGAACACCATGGCCTCGAATATCGGGGACATCAGTGCGATGCCGGGACTGTCTTACGAATATTATGTTACTGCATATTATCAGGAACTAGATCAGGAGAGCGAGCCTTCTGAGACTATAACGGTGTCCGTTCAGGATGAGCTTCAGACCCCTGAGCCAGAGATGACGCCTGACCCGAATCTGCCTACGGATAACCCCGATAACGGCGGCGATTCCGGAAATGGAGAGAACGGCGGCAATCCGCCTGACAATGGACCTGGGAATAACGGATCAGGTAATAATGGTCCAGGCAATCACGGTCCAGGTAATAACGGCAATGGTCAAGGAGGGGATAACGGCAGCGGAGCAGCCACAACCCCGCCTGAGATGACACCGCCGCCTGCGGCTGCCACGGCAGAGCCACTACCGACACCGGAGGCGACGACCGGTACTGTCGATCCTGGAATCATCCCTGACCCGAATGCCGGAACCGATCCGGCAAGTGATCCGGGCAGCGGTTTTGTTGAAGGACCCGGCAATGTACATTAGACTGACTTGAAGTCAAATTCATAGCATTAACGATTACCCTGACAGCTCCGGGAGCTCTGCGCTATGCAGAATTGCCGGATGTCGGGGTTTTCTTGTTTTGAGTGTCTCTGCAAAATGTGTTAAGCTGAATGCACCATTATCAGAAGAGGGTTATTCATATGAAACGTAAATTCGGAGACCGGGCCAACTGGCGCAGGATTACCCGCCGCCATTTTGCCTGCCGCTATGTGGAGACCCGGGAGTTCAGCGGTTATATCACACTCTACACTATATACGGGCTGAAGGAGCCGCTATGGAAGAGTTACGGCAGGCATACATACCGCATTGCGGACAAGGGATATTCATGGCTGCAGTATTTTCCCAAGGACAGCCACTATATTGTGACGGCCATGTTTGATGAACGGCAAAATATTGTGCAGTGGTACATTGACACCTGCAAGGTCCAGGGCGTGACCGATCAAGGGGTTCCCTGGTTCGACGATCTGTATCTGGATGTTGTAGTGCTGTGGAATGGTGAAGTATTTCTGCTGGATGAGGATGAGCTGGAGGAAGCGCTGGAGCGGGAAGATATCACGGACAGTGATTATCAGTTAGCCTGGTCAACAGCCAATTCAATTCTGCGTGCGATAGACGCTCATGCCTTTCCGTATTTCTCCCTTTCACTGAAGCATCGTGCCGAATTGTTTCATCACGGAGAATTTAGGAGGAAGTAGATCATGGATTGGTATGTCTACCAACGGGGTTCATCCCCGATCCGCAAAGTGTCGCGCAAGCGCCGCCACCGCACGAAGAGGGTGCTGCTGGTCTCGCTGCTGGTACTGATTGTGGCCGGATTCATCTGGTGCGGAGTAGTCTTTAACAGAATTAACAGTGCAGCAACCACCTCGCCCATGGTGAAGGCGGACGCCGGAGTTATTCTGGGGATGTCGATGTGGGGCGATGAACCGAGCCCCGGGCTGAAGGAACGGCTGGATTATGCGCTTGAGCTGTATAAGTCTGGTGCATTCAGCCATTTTGTTGTCTCTGGAGGGCTGGATCAGCCGGAGTATAAGTACACGGAAGCCGAAGGCATGCAGAGGTATCTGGTTGCCCATGGAGTACCTGACAAGGTGATCTATCTGGAGGACCAGTCTACCAGCACTTACGAGAACCTGCTGTTCAGCAAGACAGTCATGCAGCAGGAGGGATTGTCTTCAGCTGTCGTGATTACCCATGATTTTCATGGCCGCCGCGCCTTGGAGACTGCGCGTAAGCTGGGGTATAAGAACCCGGAGCTTGGCGTCACGGAGTCTAAAGTGATGTCGATGCTTAAGTATAAGTCCCGCGAGATTCTGGCCTACACCAAATGGAAATTGCAGGAGCTGTCGCTGTAAATCTGCTAATTTCCAAAACTGCTAATAACGCCTTTTATACTGGAATAGACTGGTTAGAGCAAGTCAGACCTGTATAATGAGGTGAACTAGGTGAACGGACATGTAGCGGCGGCAAGCAGCGGACGGGAAGAACGCAGACCGTCCAGGCAGATTAACATTGTGCTGAATAATCAGGCTCCGGCCCCGGTGTCCGGCTTGCCGGCTGATAGCGCAGGCGGCACGGCAGCTCCCAAGCCCGGCAGCCATAGCGGACTGTTCCAGGAGCTGAGCCGGGAGCTGGATGCACTTGTAGGTCTGGATAACATCAAAGAGCTGGTCTTCGAGATCTATGCCCTGCTGCAGGTGGCCCAGATGCGCAGTGAAGCCGGACTTGCCACCGGAGGCCAGGCCTACCATATGGTATTCAAGGGCAATCCGGGGACTGGCAAAACCACGGTTGCACGGATTGTGGCGAAGCTGTTCCAGCGGATGGGTGTGCTCAGTAAAGGGCATCTGATTGAAGTAGAGCGCGCAGATCTGGTAGGCGAATATATCGGACATACTGCCCAGAAGACGCGGGATCTGGTGAAAAAAGCGCTCGGCGGTATTCTCTTCATCGATGAAGCTTACAGTCTGGCCCGCGGCGGAGACAAGGATTTCGGCAAGGAGGCCATCGACACGCTGGTCAAATCGATGGAGGACCACCGCAGCCAGTTTGTCCTGATTCTGGCCGGGTATTCCGGCGAGATTGACTATTTTCTGATGAGCAATCCGGGCCTGCCCTCGCGGTTTCCGATCCAGGTTGAATTTCCCGATTATACCATCGACCAGCTGCTGCAGATTGCCGAGCTGATGGCCAAGGACCGTGATTATATTTTGATGCCGCAGGCCATACTCAGACTCAAGCAGCATTTGCTTATGGAGAAGACAGAGAGTCTGCATGCTTTCAGCAATGCAAGATATGTACGCAACAGTATTGAGAAGGCGGTACGCGCACAGGCTGTGCGGCTCTTGAACCAGTATGAGAGTACAAGTCCGGGCAAGCAGGAGCTGATGACGCTGCGGACCGAGGATTTCAAAGGATAGTCCAGGAAGAATAGATGAGGAGCATGGAATGAATGGCAACTACAACACATGACACAGAGACAGAAGTGCAGGACCGGGCGATTCTTGTCAGTCTGGTGACTGACAAGATCAAACGTACCGGGATTGACCCTGAGCTCTCGCTTCAGGAACTGGTACAATTAGCAGAGACCGCCGGGGTAGAGGTTCTGGATGTACTGCGGCAGAATAAGGAGACCCCGGATTCCAGGTGGTTTATCGGTAAAGGCAAGGTGGAGGAGCTTCGGATGGCCGCTGACGGGCTTGGCGCGAATACCGCGATCTTCGATCAGGAGCTGTCCGGGGCGCAGGTGCGTAATCTGGAAGAGGCGCTGGATCTCAAAATCATTGACCGTACGCAGCTGATTCTCGATATCTTTGCTGGACGGGCAAAGACCAGGGAAGGGATCATCCAGGTAGAGCTGGCCCAGCTGTCTTATCTGCTGCCGCGCCTGTCCGGGCAAGGCAAGAATCTGTCGCGTCAGGGTGGCGGAATCGGTACGAGAGGTCCCGGAGAGAGCAAGCTGGAGACGGACCGCCGGCATATCCGTGAGCGGATTACAGAGCTGAAGCGCCAGCTGGATGAGGTGGTCAAGACCCGTGAGCTGCACCGTGAACACCGCCGCAAGAGCGGTGCGGTTCAGGTGGCACTGGTAGGCTATACCAACGCGGGCAAATCCACGCTGCTGAAGCAGCTGACCGATGCCGATGTGTACATCGAGAACCAATTGTTCGCTACCCTTGACCCGACTTCGCGTGTGCTTCAGCTTCCGGGCAGCAAGGAGGTCGTGCTTACGGACACCGTCGGCTTCATTCAGAATCTGCCGCATGATCTAGTAGCCTCCTTCCGCGCTACGCTGGAGGAAGTCAATGAAGCCAATCTGGTGCTGCATGTGGTGGATTCCTCTTCTCCGATGCGTGAGGAGCAGATGGAGGTCGTTCAGACGATTCTGCAGGATCTGGGCGCGGCAGGCAAGCCGCAGATCGTATTGTTCAACAAAATCGATCTGTGTCAGCCGGAGCAGCTGGAGATGCTCCCGACCGGTGAAGGCTTCCTAAAGATCAGTGCTTTTAATGAGGAGGACCTCTCACGGATCACGGAGATCATCAACGATCAGCTGGCCGGGGATACTCTGATCTTCCGCATTCCCGGTGACCGCGGGGATCTGTCCTCTCTGCTCTACCGGGTGGGCGAGGTGCTTGAACAGGATTATGACGGAAGCGATGTACTCTATAACGTGAGACTGAATAAAGAGGACTACGATAAATGGAGCTATAAGCTGGCTGAATTCGTGGAGCCGCAATAATTGCTCAGCTGAACCGTTTGAAACTGACTTGGCTGGTGAGAGAGGAAGCATCTATATCAACGCATTGCAACAGTCTGCTTTGGAGATTGATCCAGGCAGGCTTTGCTGTGCGGGTTTTGCCTGATGCAGAAGCGAGGCCTTATTATACACAATGTTAGGAGAGATGAAGGGAACATGGCAGGATTTGCAGAGGATTTATTACAGGCAGCGGAAGCTGCAGAGCTAGAAATCGAAGGTGCGGTCAAGGCGCTTGACCGGATTGTGGATCATAATCAGTGGAAGGTGATCGAAGCCTTTCAGCGCCAGCATGTGAGTGATTTTCACTTCGCGGGCTCTACCGGATATGCTTACAACGACCGGGGGCGTGAGGTGCTGGATTTGGTCTATGCCGAAGTATTCGGTGCAGAAGCGGCGCTGGTCAGACCGCATTTCGCTTCAGGAACTCATACCATATCTACCGCTCTGTTCGGTGTGCTGCGGCCCGGAGATGAGCTTCTGTACATTACAGGACGTCCCTATGATACGCTGCACAAGGTAGTTGGCAAGCCAGGAGACGGGACAGGCTCGCTGGCGGATTTCGGTATCGGCTACCGGGAGACTGCGCTGACAGAAGAAGGTAAGGTTGACTGGGATGAGGTCGCCTTAGCGATAAATGACAAGACCAAGGTGATCGGAATCCAGCGTTCGCGCGGCTATGACTGGCGTTCGTCCTTCACGGTCGCTGAGATTGGCGAGATGGCAGCACGGGTAAAAGCTATTAAGCCGGATGTCATCGTATTCGTGGATAACTGCTACGGAGAATTCACCGAGACGCTGGAGCCGCCGCAGGTTGGCGCTGATCTGGTCGCCGGTTCGCTGATCAAGAATCCCGGCGGCGGGATCGCTGAGACCGGCGGTTATATCTGCGGCCGCGCAGATCTGGTGGAGCTGGCGGCCTACCGCCTGACAGCCCCAGGAATCGGCGGCGAGGTAGGGGCGATGCTGGGCACAACGCGAGGCCTGTATCAAGGCCTGTTCATGGCCCCGCACACGGTGGGACAAGCCGTGAAGGGCAGTATTTTCGCTGCGGCGGTGTTTCAGCGCTGCGGCTTCATCACCAAGCCTGCCTGGCATGAGCCGCGTACGGATCTGATCCAGGCGGTGGCTTTTGACGGACCCGAGCATCTGATCGCCTTCGTACAAGGTATCCAGCGCGCAGCAGCGGTAGACAGCCATGTCGTGCCTGAGCCTTGGGACATGCCGGGGTATGAGCATCCGGTCATCATGGCTGCCGGGACATTCATCCAGGGCGGAAGCCTGGAGCTGTCAGCCGACGCGCCCATCCGCGCACCGTATATCGGATACATGCAGGGAGGATTAACCTATTCTCATGTCAAATACGGCGTGTTAATGGCCTTGCAGAGTATGAGGGAGCGCAAGCTGCTGTAGTTCTCGAACACATAGGAGGCAGAGGCCGATGTACGAAGCAGAAGCAATCGAGGGATTGTTGCAGAAAAGGAGTGCGGACAAGGCTCCACTAGTCGTCATGATGTGCGGAGTAGCGGGTTCGGGCAAAACGACTTTTGCGCTTAAGCTGGAGCATGAGGGGTTCGTCCGGCTGTCCATCGATGAGGATATCTGGAGTACATATGGCCGCTACGGGATAGATTATCCTGAGGAGGAGTACGAATCCTTGAAGGAACAGTCGGAACGCAAGCTGCGCAAAGAGCTGGTGCAGCTGGTTCAGGCGAAGCGTCATGTGGTGGTGGATTTCAGCTTCTGGCAGCGGCAGCGCCGGGATGATTACAAGCATCTGATCGGGGAGTATGGCGGGAAATGGGCTGTGATCTTCCTCAAGGTACAGCTTGAAGAGCTACGGCGGCGGCTCCTGTTAAGAAGCGAGCGGATGGATGCCAATGCGGCATTCACCATTACCGAGGAGATTCTGACCCGTTTCCTGAACGGATTCGAGACTCCGGCTGGAGAAGGGGAATGGGTCGTTGAAGCGTGACATGCCATGAAACATGTACAGTAAGCCTTTAAGGCCCCCGCAAAGCACCTATTTCGTCATCGGAACTAAAGCCCTGTTATGTGGGCGGATTTTGCCTGCGGATTGCTCTTTGTGATATACTTCGGGGAACCAAATCCCATGCATCGGACACTTTGATCTGTTAATCTCACAATGGGTGAAAGAAATCTTGTGAGAAAAACTCACATACCATTGACACGCCATATAAGGAAATGTACAATGAGATGAGAAAAAGATCATTGGAAGGTTGGATGAGTCATGGGTGATGAAATCCGCAGAAATATGGCATTATTTCCGATTGGAATCGTAATGAAGTTAACAGATCTATCCGCCAGACAAATTCGTTATTATGAGCAGCACAGCCTGATCGTACCTGCGCGTACCTCCGGCAACCAGCGTTTGTTCTCTTTTAATGATGTGGAACGTCTGCTTGAGATCAA
Organism: Paenibacillus sp. FSL M7-0896; assembly: GCF_037975415.1. Classification (NCBI taxonomy): domain Bacteria; kingdom Bacillati; phylum Bacillota; class Bacilli; order Caryophanales; family Paenibacillaceae; genus Paenibacillus; species Paenibacillus sp. FSL M7-0896. Next base: position 3,904,816 of record NZ_CP150250.1, on the reverse strand, counting down.
GGCGTTGATTGAGAAGGGTGTTAATATTGCCGGCATTAAGCAGGTGATGAATCCTGTCTCGAAGGAATCTGAAGAAGCTACGGTTATTACCCCTGACACAGAGGTGAGACGTAGAGAGTTGTCTGATTCGCAGCTTCACCGTCTGCTGAAGCAGGAGCTGGTTTCCGGTAAAAGACCGGGACAAGTGTCTCTAATTCAAGGTGAGCTATCCCGGTTTTTTAATAAATAATATAGAGCTGTTGAAAGGGAGAGGGTAACGTGAGCTTTACTAAAGAGGATATTCTGCGCATTTCCAAGGACGAGAACGTCCGGTTTATTCGCCTGCAATTCACCGATTTGCTGGGAACGATCAAGAATGTAGAGATTCCGGTAAGCCAGCTTGAAAAAGCACTCGACAATAAAATGATGTTCGATGGCTCTTCCATCGAAGGTTATGTGCGGATTGAAGAATCCGACATGTATCTGTATCCTGACCTGAGCACCTGGGTTATCTTCCCTTGGGTGACTGACAGCCGTGTGGCACGTCTGATTTGTGATGTGTACATGCCGGATGGCACACCGTTTGCCGGAGACCCGCGTGGTATCCTCAAGCGTTGTCTGCAGGAAGCGGAAGAAATGGGCTTCACAGCTATGAATGTCGGACCGGAGCCGGAATTCTTCCTGTTCAGAACAGATGAGAAGGGCAATCCGACTACAGAGCTGAATGACCAGGGTGGTTATTTCGATCTGGCGCCGATGGATCTTGGGGAGAACTGCCGCCGCGAAATCGTATTGACACTGGAAGAGATGGGCTTTGAAATTGAAGCCTCCCACCACGAAGTGGCTTCCGGCCAGCATGAAATTGACTTCAAATATGCCGATGCCATCAAGGCAGCGGATCAGATTCAGACCTTCAAGCTTGTTGTGAAGACGGTAGCCCGCCATCACGGCCTGCATGCAACCTTTATGCCTAAGCCGCTGTTCGGTATGAACGGATCTGGTATGCACGCTCACCAATCCCTGTTCAAAGGCAAAGAGAATATGTTCTACGATGAGAGCGATAAGCTGGGACTTAGCAAGACTGCCCGTTATTACATGGCAGGGATTCTGAAGCACGCACGTGCTTTTGCAGCGATCACTAACCCGACTGTCAACTCTTACAAACGTCTGGTGCCTGGTTATGAAGCACCTTGCTATGTAGCCTGGTCTGCAAGTAACCGCAGCCCGATGATCCGTATTCCGGCTTCGAGAGGACTCAGCACACGCGTTGAGGTTCGTAACCCGGACCCTGCGGCTAACCCTTACCTTGCACTCGCTGTTATGCTGAAGGCAGGTCTGGATGGAATCAAGCGTCAGCTCGATCTTCCAGCTCCTATCGACCGTAACATCTATGTGATGTCCGAAGAAGAGCGGATCGAAGAAGGCATCCCAAGTCTGCCAGCCGATCTGAAGGAAGCCCTGAACGAAATGATCCGCAGCCACGTGATCACAGAAGCCCTTGGCGAACACGCCCTGGCCCACTTCTACGAGCTGAAGGAAATTGAATGGGACATCTACCGCACCCAGGTTCACGAGTGGGAAAGAGATCAGTACATGACGCTTTACTAGGATACAGCAGCCCTTGGCGCTATTCGCGCCGGGGGCTTTTTATATTTTTTAGAGAGTATGATTTACATCTGTCCGGGGATCTAGTGCTCTTACGTATGTGGGGTTCAAGATGTATACAAAAAACCGAACACAATTGGCGGCCGCGAAGGGTTAGTTAGATTGTGGTGAAGACATACCAAAAAAGCAGGCTTCCTAAAGCTAGCACAGCAGTCATACCAAGCAGCACTCCAATAATGACTTTTTCAGATCTGTTGTATTTCTTCAATTTGATCACCTCAACAAACTCTAATATAAAAAACCAACAGCTCTCTTTTACCGAGAAATAAATCCCGGACTGCTGTTGGTATATGGAACTGAACGTCTCTGATTAGGTTAATGTATGATTATATATTTTGGTGATCCTTATGATGAAGATCCCTATATTCATTCTTTGTTAAACCAAACAACATAGAATCATGATATTTACCATTGATATAGAAGATTTGACGTCGGACTCCTTCTTGAACGCATCCTACTTTTCTAAGCATAGCAGCCGATGCCTTATTTCCGTCCAGAACATAATCATTAAATTTATTAAGTCTACGCTCGAAAAATGCATATTTTAAAAGCATGTGCACTGCCCTGGTACCGTAACCCTTACCTCGATAGGGATGATCAATTACAATACCTATGCTGAAAGTACCATTCCTCTCGTCAATGCTGTTTAGATTAATACCACCTACCGTTTCACCGTTCATATTTTCAATAGTAAACATGATTCGGCCATTAGTGGACGAAAATTCAACGTTCTCTTCAACGAATTTCTTCGCACCCGAGATTGTAGGCGGCAATTCAATAGTACATTCCAGAAAACGACGGGCAGGGGTATCGAATGCAGTTAAATATATACTTTCCCAATCCTCAGCCTCTATTGAACGCAATCTAATTTCATCATCCTGCCAATAATAGTTTGTATAATCTATATTTCGCATAAGTACACCTCCAAATAATATCACGATTCTATAAGTTTATCTCATGAAATATATATTTTGGAGGTGCTTTTTGATTATAAGTAATCTTAACATGATGACATTACTTAGATGGTGAAGTTCTAAGATTATTGTTCAAAGTCAAACGGGGGAGGGCGGAAGATCTGCTACATTAGTATATAAGTTATTCCGAAGTATGTTTATAAAAAAGGCGCCTACTCCCACCAAACGTAGTATGTGCCTAGCTGCTCTGTAAGTTGGTTAATCGTAGCGAGGATCTCTGGCGAATATTCGGTGATCAGAACGCCTTGGATGAGCGGCATTGCCTTAAGCGAAAATCCATTCAACGTTTCCTCCCAGGTTTAATAGATTATTCTTCGAGAGGAATCGGGGGCCGGATGATATACCATAGCAGTCCATAAGCTATTCCGAAGTAAAGGATTACACCCAGTATGGATATGGACAGAAGAATGATGATAACTTTATTTCCATTCATACATTTACCTCCTACATAAAAAAAACTCTCCCGATTTTTAGTATGGGGGAGAGGAGTGATGATGACGACTGAACAAAGCTCTCACATCATAATATAATGGAATTATAACTCCAGATCAAATCATTTTACATACTATTCCATCTCCTATATACTTAACCAGAAGAGAATTCTAGTGGCAGACATGGGAGCGGATGATGAAGAATACATATAAGATTATGCTTTCGCTGATGCTCATCCTGGCGCTAACATGTCCGGTGGCTGGGGCGGAAGGAGCGGCTGTGCCAGCGGAGACCCAAGCTAGGCTTATGGAGCAATATGGGCTGGATGCGCCGGCTCTGCCGTTGTGGGATTGGAGCAGCGTTGATGTCGGGGGCAGTGGCATTACAGGTGGGATGCTGTTCGTCTACCGGATGATGTTGAATCCGCTGGGGGTCATGTTGCTAGAGATACTATATATTCTGTAGTAGAGGGGAAAAAGAATGAATTCGCGTTATGATACGCCAAGCCCTGTACGCAGAGTCCGCAGGAGATCGGGCGGTAAGTCGTTACTGGTTCTTATCCTTGTTCTGATTGTGATGGCGGTTACGAATCCGGGAAAGGAAGCATTCAGTGAATATTCTGTAAAGAATCTGGAAAATACGCTCGGTCAGGAAATAGGCGACGGAATTACCAAGCAGGTGGCCCAGCCTGTAATTGAGTCTTTGACCGTGAGGGATAACTACATTTTGTTTTCTGTATTCAGTGTACCGGACCTTAAGAATACCAATTTTTTTACCCGGGATGGCGGGGCCACGAAGAAGTATATCGGATTGTTCAAAATCCTGTTTATTAAGCTGTAAATATGGTTTACATATTGTTCCATGACCCGGTATAATTGAATAGATTCGAGACGGAATCTTTAATATGGTTGTGGAACAAGGAGGAACGAAGTTGAATACGGCTTATAAAGTACTGTCCAGTGATGCTGATCTATTCGCTGCCGCACTGGCACAGGTACAGGTCTACGTCGTTCAGCTGGTTGATGGCAAACCGCATGTGATTGCTGATTATGCCGGACCTGTACAGAAATGGACACCGGAGTACATTGTGCTGGCCGGAATGACTTATAGACGCGATGAATTTGAATTCCGGGTACGATTGAACAAGAAGTAAGCAGATTCGCTGCCCACTACCTGCAGCTCTAACTAACATTACTGCCGAATCACACAATCTTTGGAGCCATTCTTGGCATCTCTTATACTATCCAAGTGTAAAAGAGGTGTAAAGATGAGCCAAAGAGAACGTAACCGGATTCGCAGAGCCATTAATGTCCTGCTGACACAGCGGGCAATCCTGCTGGAGAGACTGGAAGAGATCAATGAGAATCTGCGCAGGGTGCCTAGAGGTTCGCGGGCCAGAAGAGAACTGCTGGCAGCCAGAGAATCGATCCGCGAGGCCATCCGTTTGAATACGGTGGCTATCCGTCTGTTGAGAAGTGTGCTGTAGTCTGTATCCGCTCTAATTTATATGAGTCACAGGAACCCTTGGGACGCAATCTGGCGTCTCAAGGGTTTTTGCGACGTTCCTATTCCCGGATGGTGACACGGGTACCTATGGGAACGAGGGCGGCTAGAGCCAGAACATCTGCGTTATACATTCGAATACAGCCGTGTGAGACCATGTGGCCGATGGAGGATGGGTCATTGGTTCCGTGGATGCCGTAATGCGGCTTGGACAGTCCCATCCAGAAGGCACCGAACGGACCGCCCGGATTGGGCTGTTTGTTAATGATGGTGTATTCGCCTACAGGCGAGACGGTTAACATTTTGCCGATGCCGACAGGGAAGCCTCTGGTGACAACGTCATTATCCAGCAGATACAGCATGCGCTGTGACAGATCGACGATAATTCGGTAATTGGGCATACAGATCAGCACTCCTTTGTAACAGGATATGTGCGGAGCTATGCAGCGGTTCGCAGAAAAAATGGCCAAAAAGCTGAATGCGAACAAATGTTTGTATACAGCTTTTTGGCCACCACACGAAGTAAAATGAACATAAAACAGGCTGCTTCGCATGGTGCGGAGCAGCCTGTTCTTAAGCGGGGAGTAGATTAGTGGATATCGCGGAATAATCCGATGACCCGGCCCAAAATTGTAACGCGGTTGAGGCGGAGAGGCTCGTACGCCGGATTCTCCGGCTGCAGCCTGATATGATCCCGTTCCTTGTAGAAGGTCTTGACAGTTGCTTCATCTTCTTCGGTCATCGCTACAACAATATCGCCGTTGTCGGCAGTCTGCTGCTGGCGCACGATGACATAATCCCCGTTCATAATTCCGGCATCCACCATACTGTCACCAAGGACAGATAGCATAAATACCTTGTTATCACCTACATAATGAGCAGGCAACGGGAAGTAATCCTCAATATTCTCTGTTGCTGTAATAGGAACACCAGCTGTAACCTTACCCACTACCGGGATGCGGGTAACGGTCTGGACGAATTGATGCACATTCTCTGAATCTTCCTGGCCGAGTAATTCAATGGCACGCGGTTTCGTTGGGTCACGCCGGATCAGGCCCTTCTTCTCAAGCCGGTCCAAGTGACCATGCACGGTTGAGCTGGAGGCCAGGCCGACAGCCTCGCCAATCTCGCGGACGGACGGAGGATAACCCTTGCTGCGGACTTCATTACGTATAAATTCCAGGATCGCCAGCTGACGACTAGAAATCTTTGACATCGGTATCAACCCCATATACTATGTTTGGGAAAATTATAACATAGAACTTCCGTTCGTACAAACATAAGTTCTAAAATGAGGAAAATAAGAGAACGGAAATAAAGAGAACAAATGTTCCGAAAAAACTATTGATCGAAACACATGTTCGTGTTATATTATTTTCGAAAGCAAGAACATGTGTTTGGAGGATGATAATCATGTTAAAGTATAGTACATACAACAGCATCTACAATAATGAGGATATCAAGGTGTCCGCTCCCAGTAATCCAACTGCTCATAGTTATGTAACCAAGATCAAGGACGGTATTCTTCATAGTCTCGCTGCGCTCTCATCACTATTCCGTCAGGTCAGCCTGATGAAGCTGGTCCTGGTGCTGATGCTTGTTATTTCGGGATTCACTGTGGTGGGGAATGTTTTTGCCGGTTCGGTCTCGTCGATGAAGCCGGATAAGCGGATCGTAGTCGAACGCGGGGATACCTTATGGAGTATTGCGTTAAGCAACAAGCCTGGGGACATGAAGACAGCCGTATATATAGAAGGAATAATGAAGAGTAATCATTTGGAGAACAGCGTCATTAAGGCCGGAGATATTCTGACTTTACCTTTATACTGAAGGAATGCAGCAGGCTAATGATCGACTCGGAGAGCTTTCAGGGGGTAGACCTTGACAAGCTCTTTTTCTCATGGCAAAGTTAAAATGAATTTAGAGGGAGGGAAACGTATTGAATATTGACGAATTGGTCGCACGCATCAATGAATTGGCACGCAAAGCTAAGAACGGCGGCCTGAATGAAGAGGAACTGGCTGAACGTGCCAAGCTCCGCGAGATTTACCTGGGGAATATCCGCACTAACTTTCGGGCCCAGCTTGATACCATCGAAATTGTGGACAATCCGGAGCATGAAGAAGGCAATAACGGACTTAAGCATTAGCCTGTTGCCTTTTCATAGATAATACAGGATGACTAGGGGGAACTTACATGGCCCGTTCTTGGGAAAGAATGGTTCAACGCAACACGAAGCAAATTAACCAGCAAAGAAAGAAGCAGGGGAAGGACTCCATTTACACTTCCAGCACTAAGACTGCCGCGAAAAGCATCGATATTTTCAAAGGCCGAAATATCGTATTCCCCGTTGTACTGATGCTGCTCGGTATCATGTTCTGGGTGGTCGGCTCAATTGACGAAGCCAAAGGAAGCGGGATTCTGGCCAACTGGCTGGGTGTAGTGCTGTACTTCCTGCTCGCTGCGCTGCTGTTCTTCCGCCGTCCGTTTCTTAAGGTTGAGCGTGCGCGTATCTCTACTATTAAATACAACCGCGAACGCTTCCTGGCTGCGGCGGATATTGAGAAGATCACTTTATCGCGCAGTGTAGTTACCATTAAGTATAAGGGTAAGCGCAAGCAGTGGATTTTCTCCAAGCTGATTAACCGTTATGACACTGCTGCGATGGGGGAACGCCTGGAGCAGTTCGCCAAGAACAACAACATTGAGGTCGTGCACGAATAGCAAGACAGACCAGCATATAGGGAGTGGGAGAACAAATGCCGATTACCGCCGTTCTATTTGACCTTGACGATACTCTGCTGTGGGATGACCGCAGTGTGGAAGAAGCCTTCCGCTATGCTTGTGAGGCTGCTGGAGATTCCGTTGATCCCGGGGAGCTGGAAGCTGCTGTACGCAGGGAAGCCCGTACACTTTACGAATCCTATGAGACGTATCCGTTCACGAAGCTGATCGGTATTAACCCGTATGAAGCGCTGTGGGCGAACTTCACTGCCGGTGAGCAGCCTGAGTTCCGTCAACTGGAACAGCTTGCCCCTGTCTACCGTAAGGAATCCTGGCGCCGTGGCCTGGCCTCACTCGGGGTAGAGGATGAAGCGCTGGCTGCACAGCTGGCTGACAAGTTCGCCGCAGAGCGCCGCAGCCGTCCTTATATCTATGAGGAGACGCTTCAGGTGCTGGACGAGCTGCGCGGTAAGGTGAAGCTGCTGCTGCTGACGAACGGCTGCCCGGCTCTTCAGCAGGAGAAGCTGGATGGTGTGCCGGAGCTTACCCCGTATTTTGACCACATTGTGATTTCGGGAAGCTTCGGCAAAGGCAAGCCGGACAAGGGAATCTTCGAGCATGCGCTCGGACTGCTGGATATTACTCCGGAACAAGGTATAATGGTGGGCGATAAGCTTACGACAGATATTCTTGGGGGCTTGTCTGCCGGACTGACTACGGTCTGGATCAACCGAAATAGCAAAGCCTCCGACCCGGAGATTACACCGGATTACCAGATCAGCCATCTCTCGGAGCTTCTGCCGCTGGTAGACTCCTTATAATTGAATTCTATGAGGCCAGTATCCTATTTTCGGATATTGGCTTTTTTTATAAAGATATGACTATTCTCATGTTCACGAGTGAATCATGCAGCTTCTTTAAGGCAAATTGAATAAAATGTGTATAATAAGAAGAGTAGCGATCTGACTTTCATTGTAATATAGAATGGATATGTTCGTGGATGAAGAAGAATCTACCTATGAACCGGGAGGACTTCAGATGATGAAGCCAAGGATACGCAGGGGACTTATATGCATTGTGATGGGGATGACGCTAGCCGGATGCTCGGGGAATAAGGAAGATGAGATGCAGATGCATGCTGCGGCCAATTCCTCCATGTCACCGATTAAGGTGGAGCTGAGCTGGACCCCGGAGGAAGTAACCGCAGGGACGGCAGTTAGCTTCAAGGCTGTGGTGACACAGGATGGTGAACCAGTGGATGATGCGAGAGAAGTAATGTTTGAGGTCAACGAGGCAGCGGATAAGACCAAGAAGGTTGAAATCAAGGGTGAAAGTGCCGGAGAAGGGGCTTATGTCGGGGAACATACCTTTGCAGAGGCAGGCGAATTCAGTGTCACTTCACATGTGACTGCCCGGACGCAGCACTCCATGCCAAGCAAGAAACTTGTGGTAGCGCCGTAATAGAAATGAAATCAATGGAAATACAAATAATGCAGGGTGGAAAGGAAGGCTTTCCGAAATCCCTTTATTCTGCTAAAATTACTCTAATGTTTCACTGGGGGGATGGAAAGTGGCCAAATACACACTTGCTGAGAGCTTGCAGCAGCGCATATTGATACTGGATGGAGCTATGGGTACCATGATTCAACAGGTGCCGCTCACCGGCGAGGATTTCGGCGGGGATGACCTGGATGGCTGTAATGAAATGCTGGTGCTGACCCGGCCGGAGGTTATACAGGACATTCATGAGAAATACCTGGAGGCCGGTGCGGATCTGATTGAGACGAACACCTTCGGTGCCACTTCAGTGGTGCTTGCCGAATATGATATACAGGACCGTGCCCGGGAGATTAACCTTGCGGCCGCCAGACTTGCACGTAATGCCGCAGATAAATATGATACACCGCAGCGCCCGCGTTATGTTGTAGGAGCTATGGGACCGACCACCAAGACGCTCTCTGTCACCGGGGGAGTCACCTTCAAGGAGCTTATAGACAGCTATGAAGAACAGGCGGTTGCCTTGATCGACGGCAAGGTGGACGCGCTGCTCCTGGAGACATCCCAGGATACCCTGAACGTGAAGGCTGGAAGCATTGGCATCCGTAACGCCTTCGAGAAGAGCGGAATTACGCTGCCGGTGATGATTTCAGGAACGATTGAACCTATGGGAACTACACTTGCCGGTCAGAATATAGAAGCCTTCTATATTTCGCTGGAGCATCTGAAGCCGGTGTCCATCGGACTGAACTGTGCTACCGGACCGGAGTTCATGCGGGATCATATCCGTTCGCTGTCCGCGATCTCTTCAGCGGCCGTCAGCTGTTACCCGAACGCAGGTCTGCCGGATGAGAACGGGAATTATCATGAATCCCCGGATTCTCTGGCCCGTAAGCTGGGCGGCTTCGCTGAGAAGGGCTGGCTGAACATTGCCGGCGGCTGCTGCGGAACGACTCCTGATCATATCCGGGCGATGGCTGAAGTGATGGCGGCTTACCCGCCGCGTAAGCTGGACGGCCAGCATCCTCCGGCCTTATCGGGGATAGAGCCGGTGTACGTGGAGAGTGAGAACCGTCCGTATATGGTCGGTGAACGGACCAATGTCCTCGGTTCCCGGAAGTTCAAGCGTCTAATCGTCGAGGGGAAATATGAGGAAGCTTCGGAGATAGCCCGTGCCCAGGTGAAGAGCGGCGCACAGGTTATTGATGTCTGCGTGCAGGACCCGGACCGGGATGAGACGGAAGATATCATGCGGTTCCTGGAGCTGGTGGTGAAGAAGGTCAAGGTGCCGTTAATGATCGATACGACGGACCCGAAGGTCATTGATCTGGCCTTGCAGTATTGTCAGGGTAAAGCGATCATTAACTCCATTAACCTTGAAGATGGTGAAGAGAAGTTCGAGCTTGTCACGCCACTGATTCATAAATACGGAGCAGCGATTGTAGTTGGCACTATCGATGAGACCGGTCAGGCCATCCTGGCTAAGGACAAACTTGAGGTGGCCAGACGTTCCTACGATCTGCTTGTCAACAAATACGGTCTGGCTCCCGAGGATCTGATCTTCGATACCCTTGTGTTCCCTGTAGGAACCGGGGATGAGCAGTATATCGGCTCCGCCAAGGAGACGATTGACGGCATCCGTCTGATTAAGGAGGCTATGCCTGCTGTTCACACTATTCTCGGTATCAGTAATGTCTCCTTCGGTCTGCCGGAAGCCGGCCGCGAGGTGCTGAACTCGGTATTCCTGTACGAGTGCACCAAGGCCGGTCTGGATTATGCCATTGTGAACACCGAGAAGGTGGAGCGGTACGCATCGATCCCTGAAGAGGAGCGCAAGCTCGCAGAAGAGCTGATCTATAATACGAATGACGATACCTTGTCTGCGTTCGTGGCGGCTTTTCGCGGCAAAAAGGTCGAGAAGAAGGAGAAGATCTCCAATCTCTCCCTGGAGGAGCGCCTAGCTTCCTATGTGGTAGAAGGCACTAAGGAGGGGCTGATCCCGGATCTAGATGAAGCGCTGAAGACCTCGCCTCCGCTGGAGATCATTAATGGACCGCTGATGGCGGGGATGTCTGAGGTCGGACGGCTGTTCAATAACAATGAATTAATCGTGGCAGAGGTGCTCCAGAGTGCGGAGGTCATGAAGGCCTCAGTAAGCCATCTGGAGCAGTTCATGCAGAAGGATGAGACCTCGGTTAAGGGGAGAATCATGCTTGCGACCGTCAAGGGTGATGTGCATGATATCGGTAAAAACCTGGTCGAGATTATTCTCTCCAACAACGGTTATGAGATCGTCAATCTGGGGATCAAGGTTCCGCCAGAGAATATTATTGAAGCCTTCCGCAAGGAAAAGGCTGACGCCATCGGCTTGTCGGGACTGCTGGTGAAGTCGGCGCAGCAGATGGTGCTGACTGCGCAGGATCTGCGGTCCGCCGGTATTGATGTGCCGATTATGGTGGGCGGTGCGGCACTGACCCGCAAATTCACCAAGACCCGAATCCGTCCGGAATATGACGGACTCGTCTTATACGCGAAGGATGCCATGGACGGTCTGGATATCGCCAACCGGCTGATGAACCCGCTGGAGCGGGTGAAGATTGAGGAGGAGGTCCGCGAGGAGGCTGAGGCTGCCGTAGCTGTCGCTCCGCAAGCGCCGCTTCCCGAGCTTACGCGCGCAGTCCGCTCCAAAATCTCGGCTGATGCCCCGGTGTTCATCCCGCCTGATCTGGAGCGTCATGTCCTGCGGAATTATCCGCTGGGACATGTGATTCCTTATGTGAATATGCAGATGCTGCTCGGCCATCATCTCGGTCTGCGCGGCTCTGTAGAGGCGCAATTGGCAGCGCGGGACCCGCGTACGGTAGAATTGAAAGAGACCGTTGACGATATTCTGCATCAGGCGATGCTCGAAGGCACGATCGTCCCGCATGCGATGTACCAGTTCTTCCCGGCCCAGTCACGCGGGAATGACATTCTGATCTATGATCCGCAGGATCAGGCTAAGGTGCTGCATACCTTCACCTTCCCGCGCCAGAATGTGGAGCCGTATCTCTGCCTTGCTGATTTCCTGAAGCCAGTGGAGAGCGGAGTTATGGATTATGTTGGCTTCCTGGTGGTTACTGCGGGACATGGTGTCCGTGAATTATCGACTGAACTTAAGGATAAGGGTGATTATCTCCGTTCCCATGCTCTGCAGGCAGTCGCTCTTGAAGTCGCAGAGGGTCTGGCTGAACGTGTCCATCATATGATGCGCGATACCTGGGGATTCCCGGACCCGGCAGATATGACTATGAAGCAAAGACATGGCGCGCGTTACCAGGGCATCCGTGTATCCTTCGGCTACCCGGCCTGCCCGGATCTGGAGGATCAGGGGCCGTTATTCAAGCTCATGAAGCCTGAGGATATCGGCGTGCAGCTTACCGAGGGCTTCATGATGGAGCCGGAGGCTTCGGTCTCGGCGATGGTCTTTGCCCACCCTGAAGCGCAGTACTTCAATGTGGAGAAGCTCTGAGCCATCCACATGCTAACCGGCCAGAAGGGGCTTTGCCCCGACTTTTCGGAACCTCCCGTTACCGGGAGGTTTTTTGCTGCAAAAGATGCTTTTGCAGCAAAAACAGAGTAGAATTCTTGTCATAAGAACAGACAAGATCACAAAAAATAATGAAGACATCAGAGCGAGAGAGAGGAGGGGCATAATGGAAATCTATTTTCTCGGAACGAATGCCGGGGTGCCGACGCTGCAGCGCAATGTGACGTCGGTTGCACTCCGGCTGCTTGAAGAACGGCGAACCTTCTGGATGTTCGACTGCGGGGAAGGGACACAGCATCAGGTTCTGCGCTCGCCGCTGCGGCTGGGCAAGCTGGAGAAGCTATTTATCACCCATCTGCACGGTGATCATCTGTTTGGCCTGCCCGGACTCATCTCCAGCAGGGGCTACCAGGGCGGGACTTCACCGCTTACGGTGTACGGACCTCCCGGGCTCAAGGCATATCTGGACATATCGCTGTCTGTCAGCCAGTCCCGCATTCCTTATAAGCTGGAGATTGTGGAGCACAGCGGCGGGCTGATTTTTGAGGATGAGACCTTCAAGGTGGAAGCAGGACTGCTGGAGCACCGGATTGACAGCTATGGCTACCGGGTTACGGAGAAGGACAGTCCGGGTAACCTGAATACGGAGCTGCTGAAGAGCTATGGACTGAAGCCGGGACCGCTATATGGCCGGTTAAAAAAAGGTGAGGATATCACGACTGATGAAGGCGTGCTGATCCGGGCGGCCGAGGTGATTCATGCACCCAAGCGCGGACGTATCGTAGTTATTCTGGGAGATACCCGGCCTTGTGCGGGCTCATTGCCGCTGGCGCAGGATGCCGATCTGATTATTCATGAGGCGACATTTGCTCATAGCCTGGCAGAAATGGCTCATCAATATCATCACAGCACTGCACAGCAGGCTGCGGAGCTGGCAAGGGATGCAGGCGGGGCTGAGCTGATCTTGACCCACTTCAGCTCGCGTTACACTTCGCAGGAGGAGCTCGCTCCGCTGCTGAAGGAAGCGCAGGAGATCTTCCCGAATACGCTGCTGGCAGAGGAATTCTGCACCTTCCCGGTCTACCGGAGAACCCCGGGAAATGACGCTGCGGACTGAATTATTTTCCGGGAAAGCGCAGGAAATGACAGGCCTATGCCAAAAATAGCCGGGCGCTGCAGGAGTTCGCTAGCGTTCGACGAAGAACGTTAAATTTAAAGTAAAAGCTGAGGATTAAGCGTACGAAGCAGTAGAGAAAATGCCGAAACGAAGCGGCTAAAAATCGCAGGCAGGCGGGCAATAAATCCATTCACAGCTCACTTCCCGGAGAAGCCGCCGCTGCTCTGAAATATAATTCATAGGGTTAATAATAAATGAGATGAACCACCGAGTTCGAATCGACAGGAGGGGTTATGAACAATATCGGAGGCTTGTTAATTGATCTGGATGGCACCTTGTATCATGGCGGAAGAATGATCCCCGGAGCCCAGCGGCTGATATCAGCGCTTCGTGCGGCGGAGATTCCGTTCCTGTATGTGACGAATAACTCTTCAAGAACACCGGCGAGTGTAGCTGCGCATTTGCGCGGAATGGGCATTGAAGCCAGGCCCGAGGAGGTCTGCACTTCATCGCTGGCTGCGGCGCGTTACATTGCCGGAGAATCTCCGGGAGCATCCGTGGCGATACTTGGAGAAGAGGGGCTGGTGGAAGCCTGCACAGAGGCAGGGCTAACCCTGGTCTCCGAGCATCCGCAGTATGTTGTGCAGGGGATTGACCGTTCTTTTACATATGAAGCACTAGCCCGCGCCTCGCGTTGGATTCGTGAAGGAGCCAGATTCGTCCTGACCAATCCCGACCTGATGCTTCCCTCCGATGACGGAGTGATGCCCGGTGCAGGTACGATAGGTGCAGCTATTGAAGCAGCCAGCGGAGTGGCGCCCGTGGTCATCGGCAAGCCCGAGACGTACCTGGTGACATATGCGACATCTCTGCTCGGCATCAAGCCGGAGGATGCGGTGATGGTGGGCGACAATATGAGAACGGATATCTTGGCGGGTGCCAATGCAGGTTGCCGGACCGTACTGGTGCTTACGGGACTTACCACCCGGGATAATCTGGTGCATTACCAGCAGCTGACCGGAGTCAAGCCTGATGAAATTTGTGCTGATTTAGCTGAACTTATGGTACTGCTCGGTGTATAATGACAAAGGTGACCATTTGACCATCCAAGAAGGGAAGATGACAATATGCCGGAATTGCCGGAAATGGAGAATTACAGAAAGCTGCTTAGCCAGCATCTAATAAACGTACCCATTACAGGGGTAACCGTAAATAGAGAAAAGACTATCAATATGGAGACTGAAGAATTCGTGAAGGGATTGGTCGGTGCCCGAATTGTATTCGTGGAACGCCGCGCCAAGCATATCCTCTTCCACCTGCATGACGGCCGCAGACTGCTGCTGCATCTGATGCTGGGCGGGCTACTGTTCTATGGTACAGAGGAAGAACGTCCTGACCGTACTACACAGGTTGAGCTTGCGTTCGGTGAGCATATCCTCTACTTCATGGGACTGCGTTTGGGCTATCTCCATCTGCTGTCTGTCAAGGAGGGTGAAGCGGCAATGGGGAAGCTTGGACCCGAGCTGTTGGACCGCCGGATGACGGCCGAACGCTTCGCCGGACTGCTCAAGGGACGGCGTGGCGCGCTGAAGAGTCTGCTGGTTAACCAGCATGTTATGGCCGGAATCGGCAACTGCTATGCTGACGAGATTGCTTATGAAGCCCGTCTGCTACCATCTACGCTTGTTCAGAACCTGTCACCGGAAGCGGTGACCCGGCTGTACGACAGCGTGCGTAAGGTGTTAACGGATGCCACTGAAATCGGCGGGTATATGGAAATGCCGTTCATGACCGGCGACACCGTGACCGGTTCTTATAATGATGCCTGTAAAGTGTATGACCGCGAAGGCGAGCCTTGCCTGCGCGGCGGGGGAACCATAGTGAAGACAGAGCTGTCCGGACGCAAGGTATTCTATTGCCCGGATTGCCAGCATGACGCATAGCCCCTTCATAGGGGCGCATGTCAGCATACGCGGCGGGTACGGGCAGGCTGCCCGGTCCGCCAGGGAGAGCGGGGCTACATGTTTTCAGTATTTTCCGAAGAATCCGCGCAGTCTGAAGCTGAAGCCGGTAGACTACCGCGATGCAAGCAGCTGCGCAGAATACTGCCGGGAGCAGGGGATGGCTTCCATTGCCCACACCCCGTATCCGACGAATCTGGCTGCTGGTCCGGGCGACAGAGAGGTGATGATTGCCTCCCTGCGCAACGATCTGGAGATTGCCGAGGCGTGCGGATCGGTGGGCATTGTGGTGCATTTCGGTCATTTTGCCGGGATGGAGCCGTTACAGGGTTATCAAAAAATTATACAATGTATGAACGAGGTGCTGGCAGACTGGACCGGACGAACCAAGCTGCTGCTTGAGAATATGGCAGGGAATCATGGGTATGAAGGCATGACGCCCGAAGAGCTGGTTAAGGTCCGTGAGCTGTGCCGCTACCCGGAGAAGATCGGCTTTTGCTTCGATACCTGCCATGCTTTCGCTGCAGGCATCTGGAATCCGGAGCAGACGGACGAGCTTATCGTACGCGGTGAGAAGCTGGGGTACTGGGCGAATCTGGCGGCTGTGCATTTGAATGACTCCCGGTTCCCCTACGGCTCAAGGCGGGACAGACATGCTGGAATCGGTAGCGGATACATCGGGGGTGCGGCGCTAAGCCAGCTTGTGAAGATGGAGTTCCTGGCTGATAAAGTGATCGTTATGGAAACAGAAAAGGGACCGGATGGCACGCACAGAGCGGAGATTGCTGCTGTGAGGACCTGGTTTGAGGCGGGGGAGGATTGAAGATGAAGGAAATGAATCAGCCGGAGCTGCTGGAGCTGCTGGCCACGAAGGGCGAGCCGCTTGTCCTGTTCCTGCATACCCCGCTATGCGGAACCTGTAAGGCAGCCCGGCGGATGATTGAGGTGGCGGAGCATCTGCTTCCGCCTAATCTTGTGATTGCTGAGGGGAATGTGAATATGCTCCCTGATCTGGTGAACACCTATCAAATCTCAAGTGTGCCCGCTCTGCTGGCCGTATCTGCTGACCGCAGCACTGAACCGGACATCATCTATTCCATTCACTCTGTTGAACGGGTGCTGGCATACATAAGGAGAGTGACATTATAATGATATCTTTACAACATCTGTCCCTGCGCAGGGAGGAGAGCCTGATTCTTGACGATGTATCCCTTACTATGAAGCAGGGGGAGAACTGGGTCATTCTCGGGCGTAACGGCTCCGGCAAAACCACCCTGCTGGAAATGATGACCGGCTACCTGTTCCCCAGCAAGGGCTCTGTTGAAGTGCTGGGGTACAAGTACGGTCAATGTGATCTGCGCGAGGTGCGCAAGCGAATCGGTTATATCGGCCCGTCCCTGATGGAAAAGCTCTCGCTGACCGACCCGGTCTGGGAGGTTGTAGCTACTGGTGCCTATGCGTATTTACGCTTCTACCAGGAGATTCCGCAAAGTGTGAAGGACCGGTCGCTTAAGCTACTGGAGGAGATGAACCTCGGCGAACTGGCTTATCATCCGTTCGGCTTGTTATCCCAGGGGGAGCGTAAGAAGGCTATGCTGGCCCGCTGCCTGATCGCAGAGCCTAAGCTGCTTATTATGGACGAGCCTTGCGCCGGTCTTGATTTATATGAACGGGAGAAAATGCTTGCCGAGATCGACAAGCTGCGGCAGCATAACGTTGGAGTGGTGTATGTCACCCATCATGTGGAGGAGATTGTTCCGCTCTTCACTCACGTGGCGCTGATCCGTGACGGGAAGCTGGCAGGATCCGGTCCCAAGGAAGAGGTGCTGACGCAGGAGATGCTGATGGCTACCTATGATCTTCCGGTCAAGGTTGAATGGGATAACGGACGTCCCTGGATAAAAATAAGTTCTGGAGGCCAAGCGATTTGAACGATGCTACGGAAGACAAGATCATTTCAAGATATATCTGCACAGCGAATCATGGCTTCGCCCCCTATGCACAGGAGGAGCTTAGACGCCTGTTCGGAGCGGTGAAAAGCACCTTGCTGCTGCCGGGAGAAATCTTCCTGGCCACGCTTGAGGCGGAGCCGGAGGAGGTAGTGCAGCGGCTGGCACAGAACCTGCCGATCTTCTTGCGCCACATCCAGCCTGTTGATTTCCAGGACACCGGCGATCTGCCAGCTCTGGAACGGCTGGCGGTATACTTAAGCCGGCGTTCGGAGCTGCAAGGCGAGAAGGTGTCGCTGCATGTCCGTAAAGGCTCGTCCTCCTTCTGGGAGCAGAGTCCTGGTGAGCTGCGTGAATGGCTGCAGGGCAGGCTTGACAGCCTGGACGCCGAGTTCACCGTGCAGGAGCCCGCTTGGGTGATTTCCGTCTATGCGGACGGTGACGCGTTGTATGCCGGTGTATCCCGGCCGGAGGCGAACCTGTCCAGCTGGAATGGCGGCATGATCCGCTTCCGCAAGGAGGATGGACAGATCTCACGGGCCAAATTCAAGCTGATGGAGGCGGAGAAGGAATTCGCCATTCCGTTCTACAGCTTCAAGAATGCGGTCGATATCGGCGCTTCTCCAGGCGGCTGGACCTCGTTCCTGCTGGAACGCGGTCTCAAGGTTACCGCTGTTGATCCGGCGCTGATGCACGAATCCTTACGTAAGAATCCGGCACTCAAGATTCTGCGCAAAAATGCCGGAGAGGTCAAATTCCGTGAGAACGAATTCGATCTGCTGGTCTGCGATATGAGCTGGAGCCCTAAGCTGATGGCGAAGCTGGTCACTGAACTGCTGCATAGCCTGACACCGGGCGGCAGCGCGATTGTTACCGTGAAGCTGATGCACAAGAAGCCAATGGCGGTGATCAAGGAGATCATCACCATGTTTGAAGGCCAGCGGATGCAGGTCCAGCGTGCGAAGCAGCTGTTCCACAACCGGGACGAGATTACACTTTATATGATTAAGTATTAATTCATATTTGCAGGATTATGGGAAAGCATCCCGCAGTCTGCACCTCCGGCTTCTTGCCGGTTCCGGTGCGGGCAGTGGGGGCTTTTTTTTGCGTTATACAACATTCTATATGAACAGGCGGGGAAGAGATGGAATTCACAGGAAAGTTAAGTCCCAGACAGATTCTGGGAGGGCGTTATTATGTAACCGGGCTGATAGGAACAGGCGGAATGAGCCGGGTATATCTCGCGGAGGATGTACGGCTGCCGGGTATGCTGCGGGCCATTAAAGAGAGCGTCATCCGGGAGGGGAGTTATGGTGCGGGCGCCATTCAGGCGGAAGCGGAGCTGTTAATCTCGCTACGTCATCCGCTGCTCCCGCAGATTGCGGATTTCTTTCCGCCGGACGCTGACGGCTACACCTACCTGGTGATGAATTATATCGAGGGCATCACCCTGCATCAGTATATGGCAGAGCATCCCGCTGCAATGACGGGAGAGCGAATCCTCAGCTATGCGCGGCAGCTGCTGGAGGTACTGCATTATTTGCACAGCCATGAGCCGCCAATTATCTACCGGGATCTCAAGCCTTCCAATATCATGCTGACTGGAGAGCATGAGTTGAAGCTCATTGACTTCGGGATTGCGCGCAGGCTGAGGGGCGGCTCCGGTGAGGATACGGAGAAGCTAGGAACAGCCGGATTCGCGGCCCCGGAGCAATACGGCGGCGGGCAAAGCAGCCCGGTATCGGACCTGTACGGGCTTGGTGCGCTGCTGCTGTATATGGCTTCCCGCGGGGAGTTCAGCGCCTGGCAGCCCGGGATGGAGCGGAAGCTGCAGGGTCAGCTCCCGGGCCGGATGATTCCGGTCATACGGCGGTTGCTGCGGCATCACCCGGAGGAACGCTATGGCAGTGCTGAGGAGGTAAGGGCGGCTCTCCAGCAGCTGGAGATTGGCGGTGCGGGGGAAGCCAGACATGAGCGTGAGCGAACGAACATGCTCAAGGCTGCGGAGGACAAGCAAGCGCAGCAGTCTACTGCGGTGGTGGCCGTATTAGGGGTGTCCCCCGGAATTGGGACCACACATACCTCGCTTGCTGTCAGCCGCTGCCTGTCGCCCTCAGGACGGACGGCATGGGTAGATTGTAATCACGGTTCGCAGGTATTTAACCGCATGAAGGAAATGGCGGGAGGTCCTGAAATAAGCGGTGTTCAGGGGACACAGGAGCAGCCGTTCACCTGGATGGGGGTAGACTACTGGAAGCTTCCCCCTTCGGAAGGACTTACGCACCTGCAGGATCAAGCCTATGCTTATATCGTCCTGGATCTTGGAACCGGCGGCGGGGAGGGGGCGCTGGAGGTGTTCACCGGCAGCAGATTCCCGTTATTGATTGCCTCGGGTGCGGATTGGCGGCTGGAGGATACCCTGCACTGGCTGCGCCGCAGAGGTCTGATTCCCCGGCCGGAATGGCGGATCTGTCTGCCGCTGGCCGGGGAGCCTACCGTATCACTGCTGGCTTCCCTGCTTGAACCTGCCAGCGTATACAGCCTGCCGCTTCAGCAGGACCCTTTTCAGAGTAAAGGGAAGCTGGTTCAGGCCATTAGGGGGCTGATTGGTCCGCTTAAGGGTGCACGTTTTCCTGCAAAGAATATTAGATTGTTTCAGAAAAAGAGCTGAACGCTCAGAGCTTTTTGACAGTTTTTCAGAAATCGGGCTTTATTTCTATTTCAGTGCAGGGTGCAGGTGTGCTAGAATGGAGCGATATCTATAATTATTGAACCTCTTGGTATTTACAATATAGAATGGAGCTTGCAGAGAATTTATGAGTTTACTTAGTGTAGAAGACGTTTCCCATAATTTCGGGGACCGGGTGTTGTTCAAGGATGTGTCCTTCCGTCTGCTGGATGGAGAGCATGTGGGAATCGTGGGTGCGAACGGCGTGGGCAAATCGACGCTGATGAATATTTTGACCGGCAAATTATTGAAGGACAACGGTAAGGTGGAATGGACGCCGCGGGTCCGTTACGGATATCTGGATCAGCATACCCTGCTTACCGCCGGTAAAACCGTGCGCGATGTGCTTAAAGATGCCTTCCTGCCGCTGCTGGAGCTGGAGCATGAGATGCTGGCGATTACCGATCGAATGGGGGAGGCGACGCCCGAGGAGCTGGACCTGCTGCTTGAGCAGATGGGCGACATTCAGGAGCAGCTCGATATCGGCGACTTTTACCTCATCGATGTGAAGGTTGAAGAAATGGCGAACGGACTGGGCCTGACGGCGATCGGTCTGGACCGGGATGTCACTTCCCTGAGCGGGGGACAGCGGACCAAGGTTCTGCTGGCGAAGCTGCTGCTGGAGAAACCGAATGTACTGCTGCTCGATGAGCCTACCAACTATCTCGATGTGGAGCATATTGACTGGCTGACGAATTATCTGAAGCAATATCCGTATGCGTTCATGCTGATCTCCCATGATACGGAATTCATGAACAAAGTGGTCGATGTGATCTATCATCTGGAGTTCTCGAAGCTGACCCGCTATACGGCCAATTACGAGAAGTTCCTGGAGATGGCGGGGATGAACAAGGCCCAGCATATTGATGCGTACGAGAAGCAGCAGGATTTCATCAAAAAGCAGGAGGACTTCATTCAGCGCAACAAAGCGCGTGCCTCCACCTCAGGCCGGGCCAAGAGCCGCGAGAAGCAGCTTGGACGGATGGAGCGGATTGACAAGCCGGAAGAGGCGATGAAGCCTACGTTCCAGTTCAAGGAGAGCCGGGCCAGCGGAAAGACGGTGTTCGAGGGCGTTGATTTCGAGATCGGGTATGACAGTCCGCTGCTGCCAAGCAAGCTGAATATGATGATTGAACGCGGTGAAAAGATTGCGATTGTCGGCTACAACGGGGTCGGCAAATCGACGCTGCTCAAAACGATCCTGGGTGTCATCCCTACGTACAGCGGAAAAACCTACCTTGGTGATTATCTGAGTTCTGCCTATTTCCAGCAGGAGCTGAAGGCGGAGAATATCACGCCGATTGAAGACGTATGGAATGAATTCTCCGGTCTGACCCAGAATGAAGTGCGTGGCCATCTGGCCCGCTGTGGTCTCAAAAACGAGCATATCACCCGTCCGATGAACATGCTGAGCGGCGGCGAGCAGGCTAAGGTCCGCCTGTGCAAGCTGATGATGCGTGAGAGCAACTGGATTCTGTTCGATGAGCCTACGAATCACCTTGATATTGTAGCCAAGGCTGAGCTTAAGCGGGCGCTTATGGAATACAAGGGAACGATTCTGCTGGTGTCTCATGAACCGGAATTTTACGAGGATTGGGTGACGAAGGTCTGGAATGTGGAGCAGTGGTCCGCGCAGACCGTATACTAATGGAGTCCGGGAAAAGTGGAGGTTTGCGCTTTTCCCGGTTTTTTACCAAAAACCTACGTACATAGGGGGCTTTTCAGAGATGGGTCCTGATCAAAACACGCCGCTTCCAGCTTCTTTGGCCGGCAGGGACGGCAGATATTCAAGACAGGTCCGCTTCGCGCCGTTCGGCGCAGCAGGACAGCAGGGGCTGGCACGTTCGTGTGTGCTGGTCGTTGGCATGGGGGCACTGGGAACAGGCATCGCCGAGACATTGGCCCGCTGCGGGGTAGGGCGGCTTATCCTTGTTGACCGTGACTATGTGGAATGGAGCAACCTGCAGCGCCAGCAGTTGTATACGGAAGAAGACGCCCGTGTGCGGACGCCCAAGGCGGCTGCAGCCCGTACCCGGCTGATGGCGGTCAATTCGGAGATTGTGATTGAAGCCCATGTGCTCGATGTGCGTGCAGAGGAGCTGGAGAGTCTGCTTCCCGGCGTAGATCTGATTATGGACGGGACCGATAACTTCGATACCCGGCTGATCATTAACGACCTGGCGCAAAAGCACGGCATCCCCTGGATCTACGGAGCCTGTGTCGGAAGTTACGGCATTACGTATACGATTCTGCCGGGTGAAACCCCCTGTCTGAATTGTCTGCTGGGCACTATCCCGCTCGGTGGGGATACCTGCGACACGGCGGGCATTCTTCCGCAAGCGGTGCAGATGGTTACCACGAATGGAACGGCTGAGGCGCTGAAGCTGCTCGGCGGATTCAAGGACAAGCTGCGCGGCAAGCTGCTCACCTTCGATATCTGGCGTAATGAGCAGCAGGAGATTGGGGTTCAGATGGCGAAGAAGTCGGACTGTCCCTCATGCGGTGAATCACGGAACTATCCGTATCTGTCAGCCTCTAACACAGAGCGCAGTGATGTGCTGTGCGGCAGGGATACGGTGCAGATCCGTCCGGCACACCGCAGAAGTCTTGATCTGGAGGAGACGGCCGCCCGCCTGTCCAGGCTTAGCAGCGGCAAGGTGGAGAGCAATCCGTATCTGGTTTCTTTTACAGAGGAGCCGTACCGGATGGTTGTGTTCGCAGACGGGAGAGCCTTAATACATGGAACCAGTGATATCGCTGCCGCCCGCAGCTATTATCACCGGTATTTCGGATAATGGAGGAGAAACGTAATGAACAAGGGAACCATCCGTCATATGGCTGTATTTACACTGAAATCTGCCCCGGATTCGGAGGAGACCAGAGCTTTCCTGCGGGATGGTGCTGAGATTCTTAGCGCTATTCCGGTGGTGGAGAATTTCGAGGTGCTGCGTCAGGTCAGCGCCAAGTGTGAGCACCAGTTCGGCTTCTCGATGGAGTTCGCCGATCAGGCGGCTTATGATGCCTACAATAATCATCCGGCGCATCAGGCTTTTGTGGCAGAGCGCTGGGACACCCAGGTGGCCGCATTCCAGGAGATCGATTTCGTACTATAATTAGTGCCGAAAAGAGACCATTCCCCCGAATGGTCTCTTTGTTTTGCGGGAATTCTAGGTATCATCTGCGGCGGCACAGCCGGTGCAAGACTGGTACAGGGGGACTATCCCGGTGAATGAAAAGATAGCATGGTATATACCCGGTCCGCGCCCGGATAGCCTTGAAGCTGATTCAGACAGAGAGGATAGGGCTGCCGGCCATATCGGGCTTGAGGAGGCCATCCATAGCCTTGGTATAAGAACAGCAATAAGCGAAGACCTGGATAGTCTTCGCTTATTGCTCTCAGGCGGTGAGCCTGTGCTTCTGCTCGCGGAGCTGGAGGAACCCGGAGGCTGGGCGGGCTGGGAAGCTGTCTCGGAGGCGCGGAAGGAGGGGATGGTTCTGCCGGTGATGGTCATATCCGGAGGGGCGCCTGGAGTGAAAGGGGAAGCGGCTGTCTCCGTATTCGATGCCGGAGGCAACGAATACATGGAGAAGCCTGTACATACCGGTGAGTTCAAACACAGAATATTGAATCTGCTTAAGCTGACAGGCCGCCGTAGAGATGCGGCCTCGCTGCTTAAGGTGGACGGATTGCTCCTCGATCGCGGACGCCGGCAGGTCATCCGGGATGGAGCCGAGCTGAAGATGACCCCCAAGGAATTCGACCTGCTGTATTATCTGGCAGAGAATCTGGGTGAAGTCTGTCCCCGTGCTGAAATATTGCAGCAGGTATGGGGGTATCATTTTCAAGCGGATACCAATGTGGTGGATGTGTACATCCGGCATCTGCGACTGAAGGTGGATAAAGGCCGCCGGAATAAACTGATTCATACGGTGCGTGGAACCGGATATGTACTGCGGACACCGGAGAGCGGGGCCACAAGCTGACGGCCGCTGCAAGCAGCTCTCCGGCTAATAGACATGTACTCTCTTGGTACAAGCTATAATAGATCTTCTGGCTGTTACAGTACGCGGCGTGATTTCAGGTAGGTTTTTTTCCAGTTACCCGAATTCAGATCTGAAATGGTCACGCCGGGTGAGCCGTAAGTGTGAAGG
This sequence comes from Paenibacillus sp. FSL M7-0896, assembly GCF_037975415.1. NCBI lineage: Bacteria > Bacillati > Bacillota > Bacilli > Caryophanales > Paenibacillaceae > Paenibacillus > Paenibacillus sp. FSL M7-0896. The sequence continues at coordinate 3,880,606 of NZ_CP150250.1, read as the reverse complement.
ATCTTGCCATTGCCGGCATATACAGCCACATGGGTGACGTTCTTGCCATTGGCCCGGCTTCCGCTGGAGAAGAACACCAGATCGCCGACACGCAGATTGGCCTTGCTGACCGATTTACCCACTTTAGATTGGGCAACGGACGTACGGGGCAGATCTACACCATATTTTTTGAAAATATATTGAGTAAAGGAGGAGCAGTCAAAATAACGTGTAGTTGAAGTGGAGGCACCGAACTGGTAACGCGTACCCAGATACTTTTTACCGAAGCTGACCACTTTGGAGCCAGTGGAAGATGCGGATACAGAATCGGCACTTACAGAATCCGCAGATACAGCATCAGCGGATACAGCTGAAGCGGCAGCAGGGGCTGTTCCTGCTCCGGTTGCGAGTAAGGCGCTGAACCCGATTGTTGTGCACAGACCAATTGTCATTGCTTGCTTGAACCAGTGTTGTTTATTCATGTTGTATACCTCCAAGGTTGTAATGAATTCTAGTAGTTTCGTTCGTCTGATTCGTAGTATAGCAGGTTATGACAGGCCTAAATTATGGAAGAGATGGGCTAAATGCAGGCGGGATATGCAATGTAAGCGTTTTATTAAAATCACATTAAAAGTTACAAAATATTAATATTTTCGTAGTGAGTTCGCCGAAAAAAGCCGGGAAACCCTTGATGCACAAAGGGATTCCCGGCTTTACGATTTTGAAACAAAGGTTACAGCGATGTCTCCAAAAATCTATGTATTCAGTCCTTGCTCTGAATAATTAGCAGAAGTCCGCTCTCAATATGAACGGTTCCGCTCTGCTCCAGCAGCACATTGCTCACGGCCAGGGATTGCCCTAACTTGAGGGTGGCGTTCTCCAGAGGATATTGGAAGCCCTGAAGGGTGATGCCTGTTACCTCGGGAGTCAGAGGCAGCAAGGAGACATAGGAATACCCCCGTTCCTCTACAACCGCCTGAGAGCCGGTAAGTGTAATGTAGTTGTTCGCATCCATAATAGAGCAGGCTACCTGCCGTTGCAGTGCTCTTGTCATCATTTGAATGCTGGCCAGCGTATGGTCCATGCGCGTACCCGTTACCCCGATCATCAGAATAGACTGCGGCTGGAGGTTCAGGGCAAGATCCAGGGCCATTTCACTGTCGGTAAGGTCTTTGTTGACCGGATCACAGCTTATAGTCTTCTTGCTTCCCGCCTGAATCCGCTCCAGTGCCTCAGGAGAGACAGAATCGAAATCACCAACGGCAAGCTGGGGGGTGAAGCCATGATCAATCAGGAACAGCGCTCCCCGGTCAGCACCGATAATATAATCCTCTTCATCTAATAAGCGCAGGCATTCCGCGGTCAGTTCACCGCCTGCAACAATTACAATACGCCCGGATGGCAATAGCTCCCCCTCCTTGTTGTTCAATTAAGTTCATCATCCTGAACAGTATATAGCAGTTTCAAAAGTTGTACAATTGCCGCGCTGACGCTAAAATAGGGTTAGTGCGTCTGACCGCACCCATCCATTACGGATGATAAGGAATGCTTGAGCGCAGGAGGTGAGAGGGATCGTTAACGTGTTGTTTGTATGTCTGGGGAATATTTGCCGTTCGCCGATGGCGGAGGCTGTGCTGCGCAGCAAGATTGAACAGCGTCAGCTTACGGATCAGATTACAGTGGATTCTGCAGGAACGGGAGACTGGCATATCGGGAAAGCGCCACATGAAGGGACAAGGCGTATCCTTGATCTGCATGGCATCAGCTATGAGCATATGAGAGCAAGGCTGGTAGCCAGTGAGGATTTCGAGAGATTCGAATATATCATCTGCATGGACAAGTCCAACGGGGAGAATGTGCGCAAAATTCCCGGCGGTGAGCAGTCCAAGCTGTTGTTCTTCATGGATCTGTTGCCGGATGAGGAGCTGCGTGAAGTGCCTGACCCGTATTTCACCGGTAATTTCGAGCAGGTCTATGATTTAATCAACGCCGGTTGTGATGTGCTGCTGGAACGGATTATTCAGGAGAAATAAATTATCCTTCTATTTCTCGCTGAAACGGTACCGTCCTTTAAAAGGACGGCAAAGCCGCTTCCACTTGGCAGGCATAGTGCTACAGCCGGACCGGTTGCCGTCCTTATGATTTAAGGAACGGCACCGTATGTCCGATTCGTGATGAAAGCGCAGTCAATCGTACTGCATACATAAGTTCGTAAGATGTTCACTTTTGGGGTTCTATTTGCTGTTTCAGGAGCTGAAGAAATAGAGTAATGATTCCGGGAGCTCTTTTTGCCAAAAACCCCAAAGATGCTGGCCGTCCTTCTCGCGGTAGGACACCGTGGCTCCCTTGGCTTCAAGCATGGCCTTGGTCTCCCGGTTCATCTCCACGAAATCATAGACGCCGGTATCGGTCTTGTAGTCGCGCTCTTGAAGCCCTACAACCATGTTGATCTGAAGCCAGGAGAGATCTTCCTCTTGTGATAACAGCTCGCGGGTCTCGGGATAGTAGGCGCCGGAGAGGCTGAGCACACGGCTGAATAATCCCGGATACGCCAGCGCCAGGTGGAGGGAGACACTGCCGCCCAGGGAATCACCGGCTACGATCCGCTCCTCCGGTGTGCGCCGGACAGGATAATTATGTTCAATGAAGGGAATAATCTCTTCGGCGAAGCATGCAAGGTACTGCTTGAAGCGGCTGCCGAACGGAGCATATTCAGCGGTGCGGACTGCCACGTTCACTTCGACGCCCACTATAATGAAGGGTTCCACATCCTGCTCCAGAATCAGCTGACCAGCCAAGGTGGCAATCCGGCCGAAGTTGAAGAATTCTTCACCGTCCTGGCAGTAGACGACGGGATAGCTGAGTACTTCATTATATCCGGGGGGAAGATAGATACGCAGCTTGCGCTCTTCCTGCAGGTGTTCGCTCCACAGTGTTTGTTTTACAATTGTACGTTTCAGAAAAACAGGTTCGCTCATTGTCAAATCGTCACCTTTCATGTCGGATTTTGCTTAAGACTTAGTGTTGCGTTAAAATTAACCAAGCGGCAAATGTGGGATATATCATTTACTTGATAAATATCCTTCGATCTGTTATAGGATATTTAAATGCCTGTTATACATACAAAATTTATGGAAACATAAATTTTATGCGTATTTCTTTGACGAAACAGATACAACAGGTGTATAATAATTCTATAACAGAGACCACTGATATTCAAATTTTTTTATTGAGGTGAAGATAATGACTAGAGTTCCTTATGAAGTGTATACAGAGGACGTTGAAGCCCTTACGGTTCTTTCCCCGGATGGAGAAATTATCAACAAGGAAATGATGCCTAACCTTACCGATGATCAATTGAAAGAAATTATGTACCGTATGGTATTTACCCGTACCTGGGATGACCGTGCTGTCAACCTGGGCCGTCAAGGCCGTCTCGGCTTCTATGCACCGGTATCCGGTCAGGAAGCTACAATGATCGGCAGTGAGTACGCTTTGCAGAAGGAAGATTTCGTCTGCCCGGGCTACCGCGATATTCCACAGCTCGTATGGCATGGCCTTCCATTATATCAGGCATTCCTGTATTCCCGCGGACATCAGCATGGCGGACAGATTCCTGATGGCGTTAATGTACTTATGCCGCAGATCATTATCGGAGCACAGATTCTTCATGCTACCGGTATTGCTATGGGCTTCAAATTGAAGAAACAGCAGAACGTTGCAATCACATATACCGGTGACGGCGGTTCGTCGGAAGGCGACTTCTACGAAGGCCTTAACTATGCAGGAGTATACAAGCTGCCGGTGATCTTCTTCGTTCAGAACAACGGCTATGCCATCACCACTCCGTTCTCGAAGCAGACAGCAGCGAAATCCATCGCCCACAAGGCAGTTGCCGCAGGGATTCCCGGAATCAAGATCGACGGTATGGACGTCTTTGCAGTAATCTCTGCTGTACAGCAGGCTGCTGAACGTGCCCGCAAAGGCGAAGGCGCCACACTGATCGAAGCGGTAACCTACCGTTTCCGTCCGCATTCCCTCTCCGATGATGCCAGTAAGTACCGTACGAAGGAAGAAGAAGGCCAATGGAATGAGAAAGATCCGATTGCCCGTCTTGCCAAGTACCTGGAGAAGAAAGGCCTCTGGACTGAAGAGGACACTCTGCGCGTAAGAGAAGAAGCGAAAGCTACTGTCAACGAGCAGATTAAGAAAGCAGAACAGACCGAAAAAATGACCATTCCCGGCTTGATCGACAGCATGTTCGAGGTAACTCCGAAACATCTTGAAGAACAAAAAGCCGATTTTGAATAAGGGGGATATCAGGCAATGGCACAGATGAATATGAAAGAAGCAATTCGTGACGCAATGCGCGTTGAACTGACTCGTGACCCCAATGTTCTTATCTTCGGAGAAGACGTTGGTAATGTAGGCGGCGTATTCCGTGTAACGGAAGGGCTGCAGAAGGAATTTGGCGAGGAGCGCGTCTTCGATACACCGCTGGCAGAGTCTGCCATTGGCGGTTTGGCTTTCGGTCTTGGCGTGCAGGGCTTCCGCCCGATCGCTGAGATCCAGTTCGTAGGCTTCATTTTTGAAGCTCTGGATCAGATCGTTATTCAGGCAGCGCGCCTGCGCTGGCGTTCCGGGGGCAAGTACAATGCTCCTGTAGTCTTCCGCACTCCATTCGGCGGCGGCGTTAAGGCAGCCGAGCTGCATACCGATTCCCTGGAAGGTCTGATCGCCCAGAGTCCTGGGATCAAGGTAGTTATTCCTTCTAATCCTTATGATGCGAAGGGACTGCTGATCGCTTCGATCCGCGACAATGACCCTGTATTCTTCATGGAGCACTTGAACCTGTACCATGCTTTCCGGGCAGAAGTGCCTGAAGGCGAGTATACCGTTGAACTCGGCAAAGCGAATGTAGTACGTGAAGGTACGGATGTATCTATCATTACCTACGGCCTAATGGTACATACAGCGACCAAAGCGGCCGACCAGCTCGAAAAAGAAGGCATCAAAGTCGAAATTATCGACCTTCGTACCGTTAGCCCGATTGATATCGACACCATTGTGGCTTCCATCAAGAAGACTAACCGCGCGATTGTTGTACAAGAAGCTCAGAAGAGCTCCGGCGTAGCCGCTGAGGTTATTGCCCAGATTAACGAAAAAGCTCTGCTGCACCTGGAAGCCCCTGTGCTTCGTGTGGCAGGTCCAGATACAATTTTCCCGTTTGCTCAAATCGAAGATACTTGGATTCCTACCCCTGCACGTGTCATCACGGCAGTTAAGAAAGTCATGGAATTCTAGGAAGTAACGACCTTGCCGTCCTTGTATAAAGGGCGGCAGCCGTTTCTGTCTTCTATCAAACAGGACTGTTGGAATAACTCAACATAATTTATAGGAGGTTATCAAGGTGGCAAAATTTGAGTACCGGTTCCCTGAGCTGGGCGAAGGTCTGCATGAAGGCGAAATTATCAAAATGCATATCAAAGCCGGCGACAAAGTAACCGATGACGATATCGTAATGGAAGTTCAGAACGACAAGGCGGTAGTAGAGGTTCCTTGTCCGGTCAACGGCACAGTGCTTGAAGTCTTCACCAAGGACGGACAAGTATGCCGTGTAGGGGAAGTTGTAGCCATTATTGATGCAGAAGGCGACATCCCTGAGCAAGAGGGCGGCCATCCGGCAGAGCAGGCTTCCCAGGAAGCTGATGCAGCCAAGGGCGGAGCGGATACTACTTCTTCTCCGGCAACCAGCAGCCCGGCTACTGGCGGAGCAACGAACTTCGAATACAAGTTCCCTGAACTGGGCGAAGGCCTGCATGAAGGGGAAATCATCAAGATGCACATCAAGGTTGGAGACAAAATCACTGACGACGATATCATTATGGAAGTTCAGAATGATAAAGCAGTTGTGGAAGTTCCTTCTCCAGTCAACGGTACTGTAGTCGAAGTGTTCACCAAAGACGGCCAGATCTGCCGTGTAGGTGAAGTTGTGGCGATCATTGCTGCAGAAGGTGATGTTCCTCACGAGGAGGGCGGCCATGCTGAAGCATCCGGTGCCCAGGCAGCAGCTCCTTCCCAAAGTACTGCTCCGGCAGCGGCGGCAGCTCCAGCCCCTGACCGTGAAGTGTTGGCAACACCAAGCGTGCGCAAGTATGCCCGTGATAAGAGCGTAGATATCTCCAAGGTGAATGGCTCCGGCAAGAACGGCAAGATCACCCTGGAAGATGTGGAAGCCTTCCTGAAGGGCGGTTCTACAGCCCCGGCGGCATCGGCTCCAGCAGCATCTGCACCAGCAGCAGCAGAAGCGCCAAAAGCTAAGGCAGCAGCTGCACCAGCAGCTTCCTCTTCTGGAAATGCAAGTCTGGAAGAAGAACGTGTACCATTCAAGGGTATCCGTAAAGCGATTGCCAATGCTATGGTTAAATCGGCTTACACTGCACCACATGTTACCATCATGGACGAAGTGGATGTTACGGAGCTTGTAGCCTTCCGCGCCCGTATGAAGCCTGTTGCCGAGAAGAAGGGCGTTAAGGTTACTTATCTTCCGTTCATCGTGAAGGCACTCGTGGCCGCTTCCCGTCAGTTCCCTGCGCTTAACGCCATGATTGACGAAGCTACGAATGAAATTGTCTACAAGAAGTACTACAACATCGGTATCGCTACGGATACAGACAACGGCCTGATCGTTCCTGTCATCAAGGACGCTGACCGCAAGAGCATCTGGATGATCGCAAGCGCGATTACAGATCTGGCTGTACGCGGACGCGACGGCAAGCTGGCTCCGAATGAAATGAAGGGCAGCACGATCTCGATCAGCAATATCGGCTCTGCCGGCGGTATGTTCTTCACTCCGATCATCAACTTCCCTGAAGTTGCTATTCTCGGAACCGGACGTATCACTGAGAAGCCTGTTGTGAAGAATGGCGAAATCGTAGCAGCACCTGTAATGGCTCTGTCCCTGAGCTTTGACCACCGGATTATTGACGGCGCAACAGCACAGAATTTCATGAATTACATTAAGACCCTGCTTGCAAATCCTGATATGTTAGTTATGGAGGTGTAATTAATGGTAGTCGGAGACGCTTCAATCGAAATCGACACATTGGTAATTGGTGCAGGTCCCGGCGGGTATGTGGCGGCAATTCGTGCCGCCCAGCTCGGCCAAAAGGTCATCATTGTAGATAAATCGGAACTCGGCGGCGTGTGCTTGAACCGCGGCTGTATTCCTTCCAAGGCCCTGATCTCGGCCGCTCATCAATTCGAGGCTGCCCAGCACGGTGAAGTATTCGGTGTTACTGCCGAGAACGTTAAGGTTGACTGGTCTAAGACTCAGGCCTTCAAGAACGGCGTAGTCAAGAAAATGACTTCCGGCGTTACCAGCCTGATGAAGGGCAACAAGATCGAAGTATTCAGCGGAGAAGCTATGTTCATCAGCACAAACGAAGCCCGTCTGTTCAATGATCATGAATCCCCGCGTTACAAGTTCAATAACTGCATTATTGCAACGGGCTCCCGTCCGATTGAACTGAAGCCATTCCCGTTCGGCGGACGCATCCTGTCCTCCACGGAAGCGCTGGATCTGCCTGAAATTCCTAAGAGCATGATCGTTATCGGCGGCGGCTACATTGGTGCGGAGCTGGGTCAGATGTATTCCAAATTCGGCACCAAGGTTACCATCATTGAAGGTCTGGATACCGTTCTGCCTGGCTTCGACAAAGACATGACCCGTCTGGTTGCCAAGAATATGGCTAAGACCGGCATTGAAATTGTGACTAATGCCAAAGCCGAATCTGCGGTTCAGAACGACAAGGAAGTTACTGTAAAGTACTCCGTAGGCGGAGAGTCCAAAGAAGTGACTGCTGAATACCTGCTGGTAACCGTAGGACGCCGTCCGAATACTGACGGAGAGCTGGGCCTGGATCTGATCGGCGTTGAGCTGGATGACCGCGGTCTGGTGAAGGTAGACCATCAGGGACGGACTAATATTCCTAACATTTTCGCAATCGGCGATATCGTTCCGGGTCTTGCCCTGGCGCACAAAGCATCTTACGAAGGTAAGATTGCTGCGGAAGCCATTGCCGGACACAAATCGGTTGTAGATTACAAGGTAATGCCGGCTGTAGTCTTCACAGATCCTGAATGCTCCAGCGTAGGTCTGACCGAGAAGGAAGCTAAGGATAAGGGCTATGCGGTTAAGGCCGGCAAGTTCCCGTTCGCAGGCAACGGCCGTGCCGTGTCCCTGAATGCTCCTGAAGGCTTCATCAAGATTGTAGCGAAGAGCGACAACAATCAGGTGCTCGGCGCACAAATCGTCGGTATCGAAGCTTCCAACCTGATCGCTGAGCTGGGTCTGGCGATTGAAATGGGCGCAACGCTTGAAGATATCGCACTGACCATCCATGCGCATCCAACCCTTGGCGAGATCGTTATGGAAGCAGCTGAGCTGGTAGAAGGCCACCCGATCCACGTAATGAAATAATAACCGCTTAAGCTTATGCGGTAAGAACACAAGAGGATGTTCCCGAAGCCATGCAGATGGTCAGGGAACATCCTCTTTTGACTGAGGCCACTGTCGTGAACGTTCGGAAATAGCTGGCAGTCCGCCCAATCCGGGTAGAGAAATGTTTGTTTTTTTGCGTTTTTTTATCATTAGGGAAGTTACAACGACCGTCAGCTCATGGTAAACTGATAGAAGAAAAAAGAGAGTGGGGTGTGATACGGCTTGCGTAATTACTTGGATTTACTACAGGATATTCTCGACAACGGTACAGCTAAGAGCGACCGGACAGGTACAGGCACAGTGTCCGTCTTCGGGCGTCAGCTCCGCTTCGATCTGTCGAAGGGCTTCCCGCTGATGACCACCAAGCGCATTCATCTGAAGTCGGTGGTACATGAGCTTCTATGGTTCCTCAAAGGGGATACCAATACAACGTATCTGAAGGAGAATGGCGTCTCGATCTGGGATGAATGGGCCGATGAGAACGGGGAGCTGGGACCGGTATACGGTTCGCAGTGGCGGGCGTGGGAGAGTAAGGACGGGCAGCATATCGATCAGATTGCGAATGTGATTGAGTCAATTAAGCATAATCCCGATTCACGGCGACATATCGTCAGTGCGTGGAATGTAGGCGAGATCGAGCAGATGAAGCTTCCGCCCTGCCATTTCGTATTTCAGTTCTATGTAGCGGGCGGCAAGCTCTCCTGCATGCTTACGATGCGTTCGGTGGATACGTTCCTTGGGCTTCCGTTCAACATTGCCAGCTACGCGCTGCTTACCCATATGGTGGCGCAGCAGACGGGGCTTGAGGTCGGAGACTTCATCTGGTCCGGCGGAGATGTGCATATATATACAAATCATATGGAACAAGTGGCTACACAGCTTACACGGGAGCCTTATGCGCTGCCGAAGCTTAACATCCGCAGAGTACCGGACAGTATTTTTGATTATACCTTTGAGGATTTTGAATTTACCGACTATGTCTATCATCCGGGAATCAAGGCACCGGTTGCTATATGAGCATTACCATGATATGGGCGATGGCCTCAAATGGCGTAATTGGCAAAAATAATGATATGCCCTGGCATTTGCCGCTGGATTTCGCTTATTTCAAAGCTGAGACACTCGGCAAGCGGATGCTGATGGGCCGAAAAACCTGGGAGTCGCTGGGCAGCAAGCCGCTGAAGGGCCGTACCAGCCTGATTCTGACCCGCGATAAGAGCTTCGCACCCGAAGGGGCTGAGGTCATCCATACGCTGGCTGAGGCGCTGGCTGAGGGGCGCAAAGAGGATGAGCTGATGGTGATCGGCGGAGCCGAGATCTATAGCCTGATGCTGCCGTATGCCGACAAGCTGCGTGTTACACGGATAGAGGCGGAGATTGAAGGCGATACGAGATTCCCTGAGGTAGACTGGAGCCAGTGGAAGGAAGTTTCAAATACACCGGGACTCAAGAATGAGCAGAATCCGTATGATTATCGTTTTATGGTGTACGACCGCAAGGAGTGACAATGAAGCGTTTTCTCTGACACAAGATGTGAAATAGTACAAATAATCAGCAGATTAGTCCATTACAGTGCGAAAGTATTGAATGCTAATATAATTAAAATTAGAAATGGTGTACTATACATCAACACGAAGAGAACGGATGGGGGAAACGTATATATGTCTACACCTACTGGATTTATGGAGTATAAGCGCCAGCTCCCAGGGGACCGGGATCCCGAGCAGCGCGTGAAGGATTGGGAAGAATTCCACGAGCATCTGACCGAGGACGAGCTTCGGACCCAGGGTGCCCGTTGTATGGATTGCGGCACACCGTATTGCCACACCGGCATGGATATGAGCGGCGGTACTTCAGGCTGTCCCGTGCATAACCTGATTCCGGAGTGGAATAACCTGGTCTACCGTGGCTTGTGGAAGGAAGCGCTGGAGCGCCTGCACAAGACCAATAACTTCCCTGAATTCACCGGCAGCATCTGTCCTGCACCCTGCGAGGGCTCCTGTACCGTCGGTCTGATTGGACAGCCTGTTACGATTAAGACGATCGAGCTGGCCATTGTGGACAAGGGCTTTGAAGAGGGCTGGGTAGTCCCAAGTCCGCCGGAGAAGCGTACAGGCAAACGGATCGCCATTGTCGGCTCCGGTCCGGCAGGACTGGCCGCAGCCGCCCAGCTGAACAAGGCGGGTCACACGGTAACGGTCTTTGAGCGTAGTGACCGTATCGGCGGACTTCTGATGTACGGCATCCCGACGATGAAGCTGGACAAACGTGTCGTACAGCGCCGTGTCGATCTGCTGGCTGCAGAAGGTATCGAGTTCGTGGTTAACACTGAGATTGGCAAAGACATTCCGGCGCAGCAGCTGGTGGATGAATATGATGCCGTTGTCCTCTGCGGCGGAGCTACCAAAGCGAGACGCTTCAATGTGGAAGGCAATGATCTCAAGGGTGTAATGTACGCCATGGATTACTTGAACGGCACGATCAAGAGCTATCTGAATTCCAATCTGGAGGATGGCAACTATGTATCCGCCGCAGGCAAGGACGTAATCGTGCTGGGCGGGGGCGACACCGGCTCCGACTGTGTAGCGACTTCCTTGCGGCATGGCTGCAACAGCATCACCCAGTTCGGCACACATGACAAAGCGCCGCTTACGCGTGATCCGATTGCCAACCCTTGGCCGCAGTTCCCGAATGTCTACACCCTGGATTATGCCCAGCAGGAAGCCAAAGCGGTCTTCGGTGAAGACCCGCGTGAATTCTCTATCATGACGACGAAGTTCGTCGGCGATGAAGAAGGCAACCTCAAGGAGCTGCACACGGTGCAGATCCGCCGGACGGTGGACGAGACAGGACGGAAGATCTACCAGCCGGTTCCGGGCACCGAGGCTGTCTATCCGGCCCAGCTGGCGCTGATTGCGATTGGCTTCGACGGACCGGAGCAGGATATCATTGAGGAGCTTAAGCTGGATACGGACCGCCGTACCAATGTGAAGGCCCGTTATGGCAAATTTAACACGAACGTGGATAAAGTATTCGCAGCCGGAGATATGCGCCGCGGACAGAGTCTGGTCGTCTGGGCTATCAACGAGGGACGTGAAGCAGCGCGTGAAGTGGATAAATACCTGATGGGTTCGACTGTGCTTGCTTAACCCTATATGTACCAAAAAGCCGTCCTTCAGCATTGCTGAGAGACGGCTTTTTATTATGCTCTTATTATGCTGCTATATTATTGAATGGCCTTCACCGCTCACATGATTACGGGGGCTAGTCTTCCAGCTTGAACCGTTCAATCTTAAGCTGCAGATCGCCCGCCATCCTGGACAGCTCCGTAGAGGAGGCGGAGATCTCTTCCATGGAAGCTAGCTGTTCTTCTGTAGCTGCCGTTACACTCTGGAAGGCGTCTGAGGTGGATCGGGAAATACTGGAGATTTCGTGTACGGAAGCGGCGACCTCCTGCGCTCCCGCTGACATCTGCTCGGTAATAGCCGAGATGTCATGCAGCTGGCTGTTGATTTTGGCTGTAGACTGTTCAATGCTGTTGAAGGATTCCTTGGCTTCGGCGGTAACCTGAATACCCAGCTCAACATCAGCTGCGACGGTATGCCGGATCGCTTCATAGGTCTGGTCGATCAACCGGGTCATCTGCTGGAGGGTATCTTGAATATCTCCGGCGGTATTCTTCGATTGATCGGCCAGCTTCCGCACCTCAGCAGCCACGACGGCGAAGCCCCGGCCCTGCTCTCCGGCCCGGGCCGCTTCAATGCCGGCGTTCAGCGACAGGAGATTCGTCTGTACGGCGATCGCCGAAATTGCACTGCTCATCGCGGACACCTCATCGTTCAAGCCGTTTAATTGCCCGATCAGCTGCGAAGAGTGGTGGGTAGAGGTCCGGATGGCATCCATTTGCTGGCTGACCTGTTCCATCTTCCGGCTGCCGCTGCGCACATCTGCTTCAGTGCTTGCGGAAGAATCGACGATGGAGGCGGCGGCTTCGGCGATCCTTTGAATACCGGAGGACATTTCCTCCATCGCGCGCGAGGTCTCTGCCATGGCCGAGGTCTGTGTCTGCGCACCCTCGGAAGAATCCTGCACCAGTTCAGCCACGTAAGCGGTGGCTCTGGAGTTCTCTTCGGTGGTTGCATTCAATTGCTGGCTGGAGGCTGCGAGTTGTCCCGAGGTGTCCGAAATATCCGATACGATGCCGCGCAGAGAGCCTACCATGAGGTTGTAATTCTGTGCCAGCTGACCGATCTCATCCACCCGGTTCATCTGAATCTGCTCATTCAGATAGCCTTCGCTTACCCGCTGTGCAGAACGGTTCAGGCTGCGGATCGGCTTCGTGATGGAGCGGACAATCAGGTACATCAGGGTTAAGGCGACAAGCAGGGCAACGGCCAGAACCATAAGTCCGGTATAGATAATGGGCTGTGAGGCATCCGAGAATTCTTGGGTAGGCAGAATGCCGACAATTTTGAAGCCGGTGTTCGGATCGGTTGTATAATAACCCTGCATGTCCATCTCCGTGTCCGGATTGGTATAGTGCAGGTCCCCGCTGTCGTTTGCCAGCATTTTCACTATATAATCTGCTACATCCTCACCTGCTGCTTTGCCGGGATAAGAGACGAATTTATTATTACGGTCCACAATGTAGAAGTAGCCGGTTTCACCCGGATGGGTAGTATGGATTCTTTCACTCATTGCCTTGAGATTGAGGCTTGTGGTCACAACTCCTTTGCCATCCTCCAGCGAATGGGAGATGAACAGCGTATAATTGCCGGTTGTTGCGGAGACAAAAGGATCAATGATTGTAGTGGTACCGGCATTCTGCATGGACGCCTTATACCAGTCCCGTGTACGCGGATCATAATCCTGTTTGCCGGGGTCCGGAGCCTTCATCCAGGCACCTTGTTCGTTGCCCGCCGTAAGAATCTCAAGCTCAGGATGTGCCTTCATGAACTGATCGATGAGTGTGCGTGTTGCGGGAGCCTTCACATCGAGCCCGGAAGACTCAATCTGGCGGCTGAGCAAATCTACATTCCGCATAGCAGCGGATACATATGCTTGGATGGTCCCGGCGACCAGATCGACACTGGAATGCGTGGCTTTCTGCATTTTAAGCTCCAATTCCCGTTTCGCACTGGAATAGGAGGAATAACTGACCAAGAGGATCGGGATCACCAGCATAATGGTGAAAAGCATCATCATTTGTCTTTGCAGTGATCGCGATCTGAGCTTGCCGGTGAAGCGGTTGACTGACTTGAACATTGGAACGGTTCCCCCTCTGGTACATGGAAATCGGCTGGTAGCTAGCCGTTTCTCTCTAAATACCTCAACTCATATTCGGTTTATCGACACATTCTTTTCATATCTTGAGGATTTGGTGTAAAATATTTAATTGCATTCACAATCTATTCATCGCCCGCTTGACGCGGCCTCGAATATCGTATAGATTAAGAACCAACATTTATAACGTAACAGCGTTGACCAAGGACCTGGTATCCGTAAACGCCGTAAGCAGAGAGGGGATTCACCGGCTGAAAGATCCCCCTAGTGCGTAAGACACCAATCCTGCCTTGGAAGCTGCAGCTTATGCTGAAGATGGGCATAAGTCTGCCGGAACCGGCCGTTATCCGGATTAGAGGACCGCAGGCTTGGATAGTCTTGGGGTTGAAACAGGGTGGTAACACGGCGCATTCGTCCCTGACGGATGCGTCTTTTTTGCGTTCTCATTATGGCAGCGAAATGTTCTGGAGCTGGACACACTTTTCGACGAAAGAGGCTGATCTGTATGCGTCAAACCAATCTATTAGTTACCACTCTGCGCGAAGCTCCTGCGGAAGCAGAGACAAGGAGCCACCAGCTGCTGCTGCGTGCCGGATATATCAGGCAGGTGGCCGCCGGGGTATACACCTATTTGCCGCTCGGACGGCGGGTGCTGCGCAGGATGGAGCAGATCGTGCGCCAGGAGATGGAGTCCGCCGGTGCGCAGGAGGTTCTTATGCCTTCAATGCAGCCCGCAGAGCTCTGGAGAGAATCGGAACGCTATGAGGTGTACGGCAAAGAGCTGATGAAGCTCCAGGACCGTCACGACCGTGAGTTTGTGCTGGGTCCGACCCATGAGGAAGTGGTTACAGCGCTAATGCGCGCAGAGATCAGCTCTTACCGGCGGCTGCCGGTGACTGTCTATCAGATTCAGACGAAGTTCCGGGATGAACGTCGTCCGCGCTCAGGGCTTCTGCGGGGCAGGGAATTCCTGATGAAGGATGCCTATTCGTTTGATACGGATTGGGAGGGCCTGGATCTGGCCTATCAGGTGATGTACAGCGCTTATGAGCGGATCTTTGACCGCTGCGGCCTGAAGTACCGGGCGGTGCAGGCGAATGCCGGAGCGATTGGCGGCAAAGGCCAGAATCATGAATTCATGGCCCTGTCAGATATAGGTGAGGATACGATAGCTGTGTGCTCCCTGTGCGGATATGCTGCGAATCTGGAGCAGGCGGAAGTGCGGAGCGGAGCCGAACCGGATAGACAAGATTTTGCCGGACGCCCTGCCCCTGAGCGATTCCATACGTCTGCCCAGAAAACTATTCAGCAGCTGGAGCAGGAGAGTCAGCTCAGACCGCAGGAGATCATCAAGACCTTAATCTACACGGGCGGAGGCAAGACAGTTGCTGTGCTGGTCCGTGGAGATCATGAGGTGAATGAGCTGAAGGTGCAAAAGTACCTCGGCTGCGGTGACATTACGCTGGCTGATGCCATGCATGTGCAGGAGGCTGCCGGAACCGGAAGCGGTTATGTCGGTCCTGCCGGATTGTCTGTGCCTATCCTGGTGGATGCTGCTGTTGCAGCCATGACAGAAGCAGTCACAGGCGCGGGGGAAGAGGATTACCATCTGCGTGGAGTGGTGCCCGGCCGGGACTTTCCGCTGACGCAGGTGGGGGATTTCCGTAATGTGGTTGCCGGCGACTGCTGTCCGCAATGCGGCAAAGGGGAGCTGGATTTCCAGCAGGGCATCGAGGTAGGGCATGTCTTCAAGCTGGGCACGGTCTACAGTGAAAAGCTGGGGGCAGATTATTTGGATGCAGACGGCCGCACCCGGCCTATGGTAATGGGCTGCTACGGCATCGGAATCTCCCGCTTGCTGGCCGCAGTGGCTGAGCAGAACAACGATGACCAGGGGCTGATCTGGCCGCAGGGCCTAGCTCCGTATGCGGTTCATATTCTGCTGATGTCGGTCAAAGATACAGCGCAGCGTGAGCTGGCTGAAGCCCTGTATGCACGGCTGACCGCCTTGGGCATCGATACCCTGCTGGACGACCGCGATGAGCGGGCCGGGGTCAAATTCAAGGATGCCGGACTGATCGGCATACCGGTTGCGCTGGTGGTCGGCAAGCTGGCCGCAGAGCAAAGGATTGAATACATGGACCGGAGAACGGGTAACAAGGAAGTAATCGATATGGGCGAGGCCGTGCTGCGCGTAAGCGGTATGCAGTCCGCACCGGATACTACTTTTGCTTGAATTGAGGATTTGGTAAAATAGGGGAAATACCGCATAAAGCCTTCGCCCTGGAGAGGAGGAAAAAGCATGTTTGGACGTCTAAGACACAGGCTTGACAATGCCAGACAAATGCAGAAAATGCGTAACGAGCATCCCGAAGAGATTCGCCGCCTACTGGAAGAGCGGGCCAGGGAACAGCAAGTCCCGGTTGAATCTGTTCCCGTAAAGTCCGGGCCGTGGATTATCTTCTTCCGGTGTATTCTGTATCTTCTGACCGTGCTAATTGTGTTGATTACCTTCATCGGGGGGCCGCAGAGTAATGCGCCTGTCTTCACCATACTTTCCTTTGGTCTGCTGCTGGCTGTTCTGTATCTGATAGCGGGGCTTGCCCAGCCTGCAATCGTATTTTTCCGCAAGCACTGGTCCCGGGGAGATGTACTTGAGCTGTTCAGCCTGATCATCGGGGCGCTGCTCATTCTGATGGCGATATTTCGCCCTTAAGCGGCAGGCCTCAATAATGAGCAGCGGATTTTGGGGTCCAGGAATGGTATAATAGACTACTGGACAACTTTTGTAATGAACCGAGGGTAAGGAGCGATTATTGTTGAAGACACTCATTATTGCGGAGAAACCGGACATGGGGCGGAATATCGCCGCCGCAATAGAACCGAAGGCCAAAAACTACCGTTCCTATCTGGAAGGGGAGCAGTACATTATCACCTGGGCGATTGGGCATCTGATTGGCCTGGCAGAGCCCGAAGCCTACGACAATAAATATAAAAAATGGAACATTAATGACCTGCCGATCATTCCCGAGGAGTTCAAGCTGCTGCCCAATGCACGCACCATGGACCAGCTGAAGGTGATCGGGGAGCTGGCGAAGCGCAGCGATCTGCTGGTGAACTCCTGCGATGCCGGGCGTGAGGGCCAGCATATTTTCTCATTGATCCAGCGTTACCTGGAGCTGAACCAGCCGGTGAAGCGGCTGTGGATCTCCGACCTGACGCCGGAGACGATCCGCAAGGGCTTCCAGGAGCTGAAGGACGGGTCGGAATATGAGAATCTGACCAAGGCTGCCCGGGCGCGCAGCGAGGCGGACTGGCTGATCGGGATGAACGGCTCGCGCGCTTTTACCACCAAGCATAATGTGCTGCTCTCTGTAGGCCGGGTACAGACCCCGGTGCTGGCGCTGATCTATGACCGTCAGAAGACCATTGAAGCGTTCTCCTCGCTGAAGTTTTTTGAGGTGGAAGGGCATTTCACCCAGAATGAGCTGACGTATAAGGGCATGTGGCAGGGTGACCGGTTAACGGATGGTGCGAAGGCAGAGGCACTTGCGGCCAAGGTCAAGGGCAAGCCTGCCCGGATTGTTCTCTATGAGGTCAAAGAGACCAAGGAATATCCGAACAAGCTGTACGATCTGACGCTGCTGCAGCGCGAGGCGAACGGGAAATATGCCTTTTCCGCCAAAAAAACACTGGATATCGCCCAGGCGCTGTATGAGAAGCATAAGGTAATCTCGTACCCGCGTACCAACTCCAACTATGTTACGGAGCAGAATATTCCTGAAATGCACAAGACGCTGTCGGCCCTTCAAGGCACGCAGTACGACGATTGGGTGAAGGGTGCGAACCGTAACCTGGTCCATAAAGGCAACAAGTTTATTTGTAATCCGTCCAAAGTGGAGGATCACCATGCGATTCTGCCAACGAACCGCAAGGCGAACGGTCTAAGCACGGACGAGGCCAAGCTCTATGATCTGATCGTCCGCCGCTTCCTCTCCCAGTTCTATCCGGCAGCGGAATATAAGGTGCATACGGTGATGACGGAAGTGGAAGCCGAGAAGTTCAAGACTACGGTCAAGGAGCTGCTGAGCCTCGGCTGGAAGGTGATCTACGCAGACCAGAAGAAGGACAAGTCTAGACCGGCCAAGGGCAAAGGCAAGGAAGACGAGGAGGAAGAAGAGCTTGAGGTGAACGAGCCGTTCTCGGTTCAAGCAGAGGGTGAAGTGATCTGCAGCGATGCGGTTGTGAAGGAGAAGGATACCCAGCCTCCAAAAGCTTACACGGAAGGAACCTTGCTGAAGGCGATGGAGAGCGCAGGCAAGCAGATTGAGGATGAAGAGCTGCGCGATGCCATGAAGGATTCGGGGCTGGGCACTCCGGCGACCCGGGCCGCTACGATTGAACGGCTGAAGAATGTCGGCTATGTGGAGATGCAGGGGAAAAAGATCGCCATCACCCAAAAGGGGCGGACGGCGGTTGAACTGATCCGCGGAGCAGGTGTGGAGCTGCTGACCTCCCCGGAAATGACCGGGCAGTGGGAGCGCCGCCTCAATGAAATTGCCCGCGGGACCGCAGCGGACGGGCAGTTCATGGAGAATGTGAAGCGGTTCGCTTCGATGATTGTGGACAAGGTCCGCGTGCAGTCGCGCGCCGCTAAGACCTCCTTCGAAGGGGATACGCCTTCGCTGAACAGCGGCGGCAAGGGCCGCAGTTCGGCTGCTGCGCCGCGCAAGACTGCCGACTCCAAAGCGGCTGAGCGCAAGCCAGCGGCGGCCAAACCGCGCAGCGCGGCGTCTGCCGCTGCCGGGAAGAGCGGGGATGCCGGGCCGAAGGTTATCGGCTCCTGCCCGCGTCCAGGCTGCGGCGGCATGATCTTCATGGGCCGCAAGGGCTACGGCTGCTCCCATTATAAGGAGGGCTGCGGCTTCGTGATCTGGAAGGAGAATCACGGGCGCACGCTCACCGACACCCAGGTGAAGGCCCTGATTGAGAAGGGCCGGACCGGGAAGCTGAAGCTGACCGGTGAGGACGGCGCGCCGCTTGAAGGCAAGCTGGTGCTGCAGAATATGGATACCGGCCAGCTGGCCGTGGAATCATAATTCCTGAATATCAAAAGCGCCCCGGCCAGATTTTCATGGCGGGGCGCTTTGTTATAGGATGATGAGCTTCACCTGCAAGAAAGATTACGGGGATTCATTCAAAGCCGCTTCAATGGCGGCACTTAAGCCTTCATAGGAGGAATCCGGCAGCAGGACGCCGTTCACCATGAATTTCGGTGTGCCGTTGACGCCATAAGCTCCGGCGATTTTGAAGTCCTCTTTGACATCGTACATATACGTATGGTTCTTCAGATCCTGCTCGAACCGCTCTTGGTCAATCCCTGCAATATTGTCCTTCACGAACTTAAGGATGAACTTCTGGGTTGCCCAGATCTTGCTCTCATCGCCCTGGCTCTCGTAGAGCTTGTGGAGATACTCCCAGAACTTCTCATTATTCTGCTGATAGATAGCTTCCCCCGCACTGGCGGCCAGGTAAGAGTCCCGGTCAATGAAGGCGAAGTTCATGAAGTAGAACTGGACTTTCCCGCTGTCTACGTAGTCTTTGATGAACGTATCCAGGTAGGAGGCGGTCCAATTTTTGCAGGCAGGGCATTTGAAATCGGCGAATTCAATCACCTTCACCTTGGCGGATTCGCTGCCCAGATGCGGCTGCTTCTCGTATTTCAGCCCGTCCACCACGATCTTGCCCTTCACATCGGTGTAGTTGGGGAGATTATCGAGCGCCTCAGTGCCGGACGATTTGCCCTGTGTAAGGAAGAAGGCAAGAAGGGCGATCAGCAGCACGGCAATCACTGCAAGCAGCATAGGGAGCAGACGCCCGTGATTCGGGGTATTCCTGGAACGGTTAGCTTTGTTATTCATGGCCAGCCTCCTGCACGATGTGAAAATCTACTCAAATAGTATAATCATACCGGCGGCAGGCTGCCTATGCCATTTGTAACAATTGCCCGATTCTGATGGTGCAAGTCAATCAGCCGTGATGCTCCCGCAGCGCAGCGGTGCGGATCACCGGAGGCACCTCGTGAATGGCAGAGATGGTCATGACGGACTGCTGCATCTCCCGTTCCAGCTCAATCAGATTGTAGAGCCACTCATTCGGCTGCTTCAGATAGATGCTATTGATCCCGGCAGTCAGCGCGGGCAGTACATCTGTACGCAGGGAGTTGCCGATCATCCAGGTGATATTACGGTCGAACGGATAGGTAGTCAGGATATTCTCAAGCGCCTCCACATTTTTGTGCTGGCGGATATAGATGCGGTCATCGAAATAGGCGTCCAGCTTCATTTGGGCGATTTTGCGCTGCTGGATGGTGTCGTCGCCACCGGTATAGAGATAGAGGGAATGGCCGTCCTGCTTGAGGGTATCCAGCGTCTCTACCATGCCGGGATAAGCTTCCACCTCCTGGTCGTACACACTCAGTCCCAGCTTCATCAGCTGCCGCTCCTCGAAGGCATCCGGCTTGCGGTTATATTTGCTGCAGAAGTAACGGTAGGTGGCAATCAGCGATTTCGGGAAATTGTCGCTGGCCAGGCCGCTTGTGCTAACGGTCTCGACATCGATTTCCACCTGCTTGCTGCGCAGTTCGCCGATGGTAGGCTGGAAATCGCTGAACCAGTTAGACATCAACTCGAAATATTGTCCAAGGATAAGGTCAAAATACTTATTGCAATGCACCAGGGTATCGTCGAGATCAAAGATCACTTGTTGGGTCAAATACTTCATGAGGTTCACTCCTAAGTTGGTCTGTTAGATACGGATGTAGGACTCCAGAAACATCTGGAGCTCCGAGGCCCCGTCAGGACGTATGCTGTAGCGTTCGGTGCCTTCACCGCGCAAATGGACCCGCAGAAGCCCGGCGACTCTTAGACTAAGCAGGTGATGCATCAGCATCTCCCGGGACAGGCTCAGCTCGGACTGCATCTCCCACAGTGTCTTCGGTTCGTTCGCTACGAAGCGCAGCAGTCTCAGCCGGGTAGGATCAGAGAGAGCCTGTGTTAAACGAAGCAGCACCGTTGGAGGCTCCTCCTCATTGTCTGAGGGGACATCAACCGGATATTGCACCAGCATCAGGTTCTTGAAGAAGCAGTACGTGTTGATCGGCCGGTTATGCACGGTAGGCAGCAGCACAATCGTCTTCAGT
This sequence comes from Paenibacillus sp. FSL M7-0896, assembly GCF_037975415.1. NCBI lineage: Bacteria > Bacillati > Bacillota > Bacilli > Caryophanales > Paenibacillaceae > Paenibacillus > Paenibacillus sp. FSL M7-0896. The sequence continues at coordinate 3,859,640 of NZ_CP150250.1, read as the reverse complement.
CCGGGAATGTCCTCAATAACAATTCCGCCGGAAGCATATTCGATCAGCGGGACCATGTCCATTTTGCTTTCCAGCATTTTTTTCTCAGAGGCGTCTTCAATCAGCAGCGGCAGCAGGGTATGCTCCACATGGCGGAAATAATGCTCATACCATATCCGCAAAAGAGGCGTATATCCGTTCTTGATCCGCGCGCATTCCTCGGCCGTGAATTGATGGAAGAAAGGCTCGGTCCGCCGGAGGCAATCCTCCAGAGACAAGCTCTCCAGCTCAGCCAGGAACTGCAGCACCTTGGAAGCCTCGCCCCGGCTGTAGGCCCAGGCGTAGAGTACATCATAATCTTCGAACGGCCACTCGGCGGCCTGCTTCAGTGCAGCCAGCTGTGCGGGAGTGAAGCGGCCATCCACATCTCGGATCCAGTCGGTGCCGATGTCCAGATTGGAGGTCCATTTCTTGGTCACATATAACATGAAACTGTCCAGCAGTTCGTATACGGGGGAAACATCAATGTTCAGTTCATACTTCATTTAAGCCGGGTCACCTCCAGAAAATCAGTCACTTCTATATATTATCTCTTGTTTTGAAGAGGGTTGTCTACTATAATGTTCGGTGTTTGCCGCATGGACATCAGGTTCCGTTCATCAATGAATTACATAGGAGGATTTATTTGTGTCAGATTCTATACCGATGCCGCATGGACAGAGCGGTAGAATGAATTATTCGATTTTGATTGCCGTGATTATTCTGGCAGGGCTGAGCCAGGGGATGCTGCTGCCGGTCTTATCTATTCTGCTGGAGCAGGAAGGCGTATCGTCCTCGCTGAACGGACTTAATGCGGCTGCCTTGTATGTAGGCTCATTTGCCATGACCTTGATTGCAGAAAGGGTACTTGGCGCCATCGGCTTCAAGAAGCTAATCGCCGCGGGTCTCGCGCTGGTGCTGGTATCACTCCTGCTGTTCCCGCTCCTTACCGGCGTGAAGGTCTGGTTCGTGCTCCGCGTGCTGGTCGGGATCGGCGATTCAGCGGTGAATTACGCCGCGCAGCTCTGGGTGCTGCTCATGACACCGGCGGAGCACCGTGGACGGAACCTGTCGCTCTACGGGATGTCCTACGGACTGGGCTTCAGCCTCGGACCGCTGGGCATCAGCCTGCTGCGGTTCGGGCAGCCCGCACCGTTCCTGATTACAGCCCTGCTGTTCGTAATCGTGCTGCTGATTGTGGGCTTCAAGCTGCCTGACTCGCGGCCGGAAGCTATGGATCACAGCGAAGGCCAGGCGAGCAGATTCGGCCGGAGCTACCGGCTTGCTTGGTATGCGCTGATTCCGGCGCTGCTATACGGCTATATGGAAGCCAGCCTGAACAGCAGCTTCCCGGTATACGGGCTGCGCACCGGGTTCAGTGCAGACCAGATTGCCGCTTTGCTGCCCTTTGCAGGCATTGGAGGCCTGCTGCTTCAGCTGCCGCTCGGCATATGGAGCGACCGTTATGGCCGCAAGGCCATTCTGATTGCTGCGGGGACAGGAGGAGGCTTGGCCTTCACGCTGCTGCCGCTTACTGGCGACCATGTCCTGCTCACCCTGCTGGTGCTGATGGTGGCCGGGGGACTTGTCGGCTCCTTTTTCTCACTAGGATTAAGCTATGCCGCCGATATCCTGCCGCGCAAGCTGCTTCCCGCTGCCAATGTAGTCGCTTCCTTCCATTATAGTCTGGGAAGTATTGCGGGGCCGGGCATCGGCGGGCTGCTGCTGCAGTTCGGCTGGGGCGGCAGTGTGTTTGCCGTAATGGGCGGCCTGTATATTGTATTTGGGCTGGCAGGGTTATTGTTCTCGCCAGGGAAGAAGATATGAGGTAGAATAAGAACGAATGCTCGCATGGAATTTGATCCCGCTTTCAGAGTACACTATAGAGTAGAGTCGAAGACAGGAGAGGCTGACCTATGATTACAGTTGAACATTTGGCCAAAGCGGTCGGGGAAGATAAAACACCGGTACTTCAGGATATCGGATTTCAATTAGAACCGGGAGAATTTGTAGCGCTGCTGGGACCCAGCGGCAGCGGGAAGTCAACGCTGCTGCGCTGCCTGGCCCTGCGCGAGAAGTGGGACAGAGGGAATTTTAGGGTAGATGGGCAGGATATTATGAAGAGCCCCTTCGCCGGCAAACGCAAGATCCGCCGGGAATGGGCCTATCTGGAGCAGAACGCGGAGCTGAATCCGAACCGTACTGCACTGAAGAATGTGCTGATCGGACAAGCCTCCCAGACGCCGCTGTGGCGGATGGCTACAGGCATGGTCCGCTCAGATGATTATATGGGGGCGATGGACCAGCTCGATCTGCTGGGTCTGCTGGACAAGGCCAAGCTGAAGTCCGGCCAGCTCAGCGGCGGCGAACGTCAGCGTGTGGCGATTGCCCGGGCATTGGTCCACGGCGCCAAGGTCATCCTGGCGGATGAGCCGGTGACGGGCCTTGACCCCAAGACTGCGGAGAATGTGCTGGAGACCCTCCGCAATCTGTGCAAGGAGACAGGCCTTACCGTGCTTACGGTGCTGCCGATCGAGCTGGCCGAGCGTTATGCCAGCCGTCTGTGGGTGCTGGAGGACGGAAGAATCAAGTATGATGTCAAAGGACGCCGGCTAACCTCACAGGAGCGGCTTCATCTGTGAATTAAGGCAAGACGTTCAGTAAGGAGAGCGTAAATGAAGTTGAATATGCGTATGCGTCTACTGGGAGGAATTGCCGCAGCCGCCCTGTCGCTGTTTGCCCTGTCGGGCTGCACCTTCATCAGCGATCCGGTATCCCAGATGAGGGTGCCCCAGCTGCCTGCGGACAAGGCTTCGCTGATGGCAGCGATTAATTCTTCATTGAAGGCACTGGATGGCACTTTAACCCGTCCAGCCAATGCGGATAACAGCTCGATTTTCACCGAGGACCTGGATCGTGACGGCGTGATGGAGACGCTTGTGTTCTACCAGACGAAGAATGAAGCTGTGGTGATGCACGGGATGATTCTGGAGAAGCAGGGGGATACCTGGGTCAAGAAGCTGACCTTCGACGGCGACGGCACCATGCTGGATTCTGTGGAGCTCAGAGATGTAACGGGGGACGGTAAGCTCAATATTGTGACCGGCTATTCCCGCGGGGAAGAGAAGGGCGTGAAGGGCATGGTTGTCTACAGCTATTCCGGGGGAGTGCTGGAAGAGATTCTAACCAAGCCGTATACCAAATATATCATCGATGATCTGAATGAAGACGGGATTGCAGATATTACCGTGGTATACTTCAAGCGTAATGAATTCGCTACAATAACTACCTACCAGTACAATGACAGCTTCAAGGTGCTGGATGAGCTTGACGACCTGGACCCTTATTTCAATAGTTATTACAATATTGTCTCAGGAAAAGTAGCTGCGAATAAAGAAGGTATTGTACTGGATTCTGCTGTGGATTCGCGGTCAGCCTATACAACAGTGGTTGTAATGGAGAATAACAAGCTGCGTGTGGTGGTTCCAGGGGATGCCAGCACCTTCAAGGACCGCAAAATTGTCAGCGAGGATATTGATCTGGACGGCATTATTGAGATTGGCATGCTGGTTCCTCCCAAGGGCTGGGAGTATTTCGATCCGGAGACCATTCCGTATTTCAATTCCTATTACAAATGGGACGGGAAAAACGGCCTGACCTTCAGTACCCAGCTCTATAATGATCCGCTGGACCGGTTCACCATTAACTTCGCCCCCGAATGGCAGGAGCGGGTGACCGTGGACACAAAGTCGGTTCAGAACAAGTCGCTCAAATTCATTATGACGGATACCGGGGAGACCGTCGCTGAAGTAACGTTCTTCTCGCCTGCAGAATGGGACAATGTGAAGAACACCGGCTGGAAGCTGCTCGGACGGGATCTGGATAAAATGATCGGATACCGGGGAGAACTGGAACAAAGTACAATTGGAGGAGAGGACGGACGAATTAAATCCTCTATTGAAAGGAAGGGAATCGATGAGTAAAGTACTGATACTGGAGGATGAAGAATCCATCCGCAGTTTTATTGTCATTAACCTGAAGCGCAACGGCTTTGAGGTGCTGGAGGCGGCGGATGGCCATGAGGCGCTGCATAAGCTGAGCACAATCCATGACATTGATATCGCCTTGTTGGATGTGATGGTGCCCGGCATCGACGGCTTTGAAGTATGCAGACGCATCCGGGAGACCAATGAGCGGCTGGGAATTATTTTCTTGACGGCCAAGGTACAGGAGCAGGACAAGGTCTATGCGCTGTCCGTAGGGGCTGATGACCATGTCAGCAAGCCGTTCAGTCCAACCGAGCTGATCGCACGTATCCAGTCGCTGCTGCGCCGGGTCAATGTTCACCGCGAGCAGTCAGCCAAGGTATCGTTCCAGTCGGGCCCGTTCACCCTGGATCTGATCTCCAAGCAGTTCAAGCGGAGCGGGGAAGCCATTGAGCTTACGCCAACAGAGTTCTCGCTGGTGCAGTTCTTCCTGGAGAAGGAGAATACGCCGCTCAGCCGTGATTCCCTGCTCGATCATGTATGGGGCAAGGAATATATGGGGGACCCTAAGATCGTTGACGTCAATATCCGCCGCTTGCGCCAAAAAATCGAGAACAATCCATCGGAGCCTGAATTTCTGCAGACGGTGTGGGGGCACGGCTATAAATGGAAAGGTCAGGTACAATGATCAAGAAGGGGATGCGCAGACAGATCGTACTGCACTATATATTAGTAGTCTTTGTAGCGCTTCTCCTCGTTGAGACGATCTTCCTGCTGGCGATCCGCACCTATTATTACAACAGTATCTACAGCAAAATCACCACGCATATCAGTGTGGCTGAGACTTTTGTGAAATATGAAATCCCGGATGACAAGTCGCAGGCCCAACTGGAGAAGCTGCTTAAGTTATTCAATGTGGAGTTTACCGAGCTGGAGGTCCTGACGCTTAAAGGGGATATTATTACCAGCTCAACCGGGTTCCAGCCGGACCGGACGATCACCACCAGTGATGTCCCCGAGGCGGTAGGCGGCAATATCGGCCGTTGGGTGGGCCGTCAGGCCGGTACTAATGAGAATGTTATGGCAGTATCCAAGATGGTGCAGATCAACGCTCATGACACCTATGTCCTGCGTTATCTGACATCTATGGAGGGCGTGAACAGTAATCTGCTTAATCTGACTCTGCTCTCCATTGCCATCGGTGTAGCAGTGCTGACGATTGTTCTGCTGCTCAGCTTCGGTCTCGCCAATTCGATTGTGCGTCCGCTGAATAATATTACGGCCGTGTCGGCGCAGATGGCGAAGGGCAAGTTCACGACCCGGATCAAAGGCGATTACCGGTACGAGATCGGTGAACTCGCTTCAACGCTTAACTATATGGCGGACGAGATTGTCCGCAGCAACCAGATTAAGGATGATTTCATCTCCTCGATCTCTCATGAGCTGCGCACTCCGCTGACCAGCATCAAGGGCTGGAGCGAGACGCTGGTCTCCGGGGGCTATGACCCTGAAGAGACCAAGCTTGGGGTCGGAATTATCTCCAGGGAGAGTGACCGGCTGATCGGGCTGGTGGAGGAGATCCTCGACTTCTCGAAGCTGCAGCAGAACGAAATGAAGCTGTCGATGGGGCAGGTGGATATTAAGGTTCTGCTGCAGGAGACGCTGCTCAATATCTGGGCCAAGGCCGAGAAGAAACGGATTCATCTGCTGCTGGAATGTGAGGAGACGATTTTCATCAAGGCGGATGCCAACCGCCTCAAGCAGGTCTTCCTCAATCTGGTGGATAATGCGGTGAAGTTCTCGCCGGAGGATTCCAGTATCGTGCTGTCGGCGGAGCGTCTATCCGGTACCGAGATGGCTGTCACTGTCCGTGACAGCGGTATTGGCATTAGTGAGGCGCACCTGGCCAGAGTACGGGACCGCTTTTTCCAGGTCGATGCACTTAACGGGGGAACGGGCCTCGGACTGGCGATCTCCCAGCAGATTGTGGAGCTTCATAACGGCAAGCTGGAAATGGACAGTGAGCTGGGCAAGGGTACCCAGGTTACCGTCATTCTGCCGCTGGATGACAGCCAGCAGGGGAATGCCCGTCCCAGCAACTCACCGGTAACTTCATAAGCAAGCCAAGTGGAAACGGCTTTGGCGTCCTTACAGGGACGGCACCCGTTTCAGCGAGAAATATAAGGATAAGTTATCGTGTGAAACATATAATTTCTTATATTTATACAAAAGGGATACAGCTATCGTCCGGACAGACCGGAGCTGTATCCCTTTGTATGTAGCAGCCCTAAGGGCTGAACGATTGTTATGAAGGCATTCCTTCCGCACGCAGACGGCCAGCCTTCTCATAGACCTCCTGAAGCAGGCGGGCAGGCTGGGTACGGACCAGCGGCTTGGCAGCTACAATCTCATGCGGGCCGACAACCACAATGTTGTCTGCACTGCCTTTGATCACAGCGCCGTCCTTGATCACAGCACCTTCACCGATAATGGCGTGTTCAATCAGAACACCGCGTCCAATACGGGCACCGGGCATTACCACACTCTGCTTGATTCTGCTCTGCTTGCCGATCTCTACACCGCTGAAGATGACCGAGCGCTGAGGGCTGCCTTCGAGCTGGCAGGTCTCGTGAATCAGGCAATCTGCTGAAGCCGCTTGTTGAGTGCGTGGTCTGAGCGCAGCCAGCTTGGTCCGCTGTGCACGGCTGTACATCGGCCAGCGTGAATTATCAAGCTGGAAGCCGTCTTCTTGCAAGAGATCCATATGAGCTTCCCAGAGGCTGCCAACGGTACCCACATCTCTCCAGTAGCCCTCGAAGCGGTAAGCGAACAGTTCATCATTCGCATCCAGCATAGATGGAATGACATCCTTGCCGAAATCATGACCGGACTCCGCATTTGCGGCATCCCGCAGCAAATGAGCCTTCAAGTACGCCCACTCGAACAGATAAATACCCATGGAAGCCAGATTGCTCTTCGGAGCCTTCGGTTTCTCGGCAAATTCGGAGATCTTGAAATCTTCATCCACGTTCATCACGCCGAAGCGGCTCGCTTCATCCCAAGGAACCTCCATAACCGATATCGTTGCCTTCGCAGACTTGGCGATGTGATAATCGAGCATTTTGCGGTAGTCCATGTGGTAGATATGGTCTCCCGACAGAATAAGTACATGCTCCGGGTCCTGACTGTCAATATATTCAATATTCTTATAAATAGCATCGGCGGTGCCTGTATAGCTGTCTCTGCCTTCAATCCCAGAAGGGAGCAGTCTTACACCACGGTCACTGCGGCTGTGCAGCCCCCAGGGCTCACCTTCACCGATATGCTGATGCAAGGATTCTGCTTCGTACTGAGTCAATACTCCGATGGTGTCAATCTTGGAATTCACACAGTTGCTTAGGGGAAAATCAATAATTCGGTACTGTCCGCCGAAAGGGACTGCAGGCTTAGCCATGCTGGAAGTCAACGGGGCTAATCTGCGGCCTTCCCCGCCTGCCAGGAGCATGGCGATACATTCTTTCTTACTCATGTGTTATCCCTCCCATTTTTTTGTCAATGCTTGTAATATACACGCAGAACAAGCGCTTGAAACGACATAGGTGAATTATATTGCTGCATATCTGCAAAAATTACATGTTTATTTTCAATATTCAGAAATTGCCTGGACTTCTCTCAAAATCATTTTCAAAATCTATATATTCGGGTAATGTAATAGGTGCATCATATATCCTAAGGTGGTGATGATTTGGCCGATTTACCAAAAACAGAAAACCTCCCGTCCGCTGAAGATATTTATCTGTTCCATGAGGGCACGAATTATCGCAGCTATACGATGCTTGGCGCGCACATTGCCGTCCAAGAAGGGCAGGCCGGCGTTCGCTTTACCGTGTGGGCTCCTCATGCGGCATATGTAGGACTGGCGGGAGATCATAACAGCTGGGATGGAACATCCGATCTTGATACGTTATATAAGATACCCGATTCAGGATTTTGGAGTCGTTTTTTTCCGGGAATGGAGCCGGGAACTTTTTACAAATACAGGATTACAGGAGCAGATGGTACAAGCTTCCTCAAAGCAGACCCATATGCCTTCCACGCGGAAGTTCGCCCGGCAACAGCATCTGTTGTAGCGAATCTGGACGGCTACAAATGGGGGGATGCTGCTTGGAGGCGGAAGAGTAAAGGTCCGTATCAGGCACCCATGAATATTTATGAAATGCATCTGGGCACCTGGCGGCAAAAGGAAGACGGCGAACTCTATACTTATCGGGAGATCAGCAGTCTGCTGATTCCTTACCTGAGCGAAATGAGCTATACCCATGTGGAGTTTATGCCGCTCGCTGAACATCCATATGATCTGTCCTGGGGCTACCAGGGAACCGGTTATTTTGCGGCTACCAGCCGCTTCGGAGAGCCGCAGGATCTGATGTATCTGATCGATCAGCTGCATCAGGCCGGCATCGGGGTTATTCTGGACTGGGTTCCTGCCCATTTTGCCAAGGATGCTCATGGCCTGCGCCTGTTCGACGGTTCGCCGCTGTATGAGTATGCTGATCCGATGCTGGCGGAGAAGCCGGGCTGGGGCACCTTGTCCTTCGATTTCAGCAAGCCGGAAATCTCATCCTTCCTGATCTCCAATGCCTTGTTCTGGTTCGAGAAGTATCATATTGACGGCATGCGCGTGGATGCGGTTACGAGTATGCTGCGGCTTGATTTCGAGAAGGAACCCCATCAGTACCGGACGAATGAGCATGGCGGGCTGGAGAATTTGGAGGCTATCCGGTTCATTCAGCAGCTCAACCAGACGATTTTCCAGTATTATCCGAAGGCGCTCATGATGGCGGAAGAATCCAGTGCCTGGCCGGGTGTAACCTCACCGGTGCATGAAGGGGGCCTGGGCTTCAACTACAAATGGAATATGGGCTGGATGAATGACACCTTGGGCTACATAGAACGGGATTTCGATTCGCGCCCTTATCATCATAATTTGTTGACCTTCCCGATATGCTATGCGTATGCCGAGAACTATACACTTCCGCTGTCGCATGACGAAGTAGTGCACGGCAAGAAGTCGCTGCTGGACAAAATGCCGGGGTCCTATGAGCAGAAATTCGCCGGTCTGCGCCAGCTTCTGGGGTATCAGATCAGCCATCCGGGCAAGAAGCTGCTGTTCATGGGCGGAGAGTTCGGGCAATTCATTGAATGGAAGGATCAGGATCAGCTCGACTGGCTGCTGCTGGATTATGAGAGCCACCGGCGGATGCAGGCCTATACAGCTGCGCTGAATAAGCTATACCTTGCCGAAAAAGCGCTGTGGGAGCTCGATCATGACATGACGGGCTACCAGTGGATCGATGCCGATGACAGCGGGCAGAGTGTCGTATCCTATATCCGCAGAGGCAAACGTCCGGTAGACACGCTCTTAATTATCATCAACTTCCAGCCGGCCGAGCGCCGCCATTACCGTATCGGCGTGCCTCGTCCGGGTGTTTATGAAGAGTTATTTAGCTCGGAGAGCAACGAATACGGCGGATCGGGCTTCCATAATGAGCCGCTGAAGAGCACCAAGACCGAGTGGCATAATCAGGTGAACAGTATAGAACTGACCCTGCCGCCACTTAGCTTCTTGGTGCTTAAGAAGTCAGGCCGCAAGACCGTTTAAGGGCAGGAAGTGTCCGAATAAGCCACTATATAAGGGGGAGATGGAATGAAAGTATTATTTGCTGCGGCGGAAGCCCATCCATTTATCAAAACAGGCGGACTGGCCGATGTCATCGGCGCTTTGCCGAAAGCCCTCAAGGCGGCCGGGGTCGATGTCCGGGTAATTTTGCCCAAATACAAAGGAATTCCTGAGAAGTATTCCGCTCAGATGGAGCATGTCGCTACTCTGGAGGTCCCGATTGGCTGGCGCAATCAGTATTGCGGGATCGAAAAGGTGGTATTTGAAGGGATTCCCGTCTATTTCATCGACAATGAGTATTACTTCGGCCGTGACGGAATCTATGGCTATATGGATGACGGCGAGCGGTTCGCGTACTTCAACCGGGCGGTGCTGGAATGTCTGCCGGCCATTAGCTTCCAGCCGGATGTAATCCATTGCCATGACTGGCATGCTGCGGTGGTTCCGCTGCTGCTGCAGGCGCATTACCGCCATAATCCGTTCTACAGTGAGATGCGTACGGTATTCACCATACATAATCTCCTGTATCAGGGAGTCTTCCCGTATACCGTGCTGGGTGAGCTGCTGGGTCTGGACGACAGTTATTTCCTGGGCGTGGAGTATTACGGGAATGTGAATTATATGAAGGGCGGGATTGTCTACAGTGACCATGTCACCACCGTCAGCCCGACTTATGCCGATGAGATCCGGACCCCGTACTACGGCTATGGTCTCGATGGTCTCCTGACTGCGCGCTCTGACGCGCTCAGCGGCATTGTGAACGGAATTGATACCAAGAGCTATAATCCGTCCAGTGATACGGCAATCTTCACCAAGTACCGCTCTAACCTGGCCAAAAAAGCCGAGAACAAGCTGGGACTCCAGCAGGAGCTTGGATTGCCGGTGGCCCCTTACATTCCAATGGTAGCAATGGTTACGCGTCTGGTGGATTCCAAGGGACTGGATCTGCTAACCCGTGTGCTGGATGAGCTGCTGTACTACGATGACATTCAGTTCGTGCTGCTGGGGACGGGGGATGAAGTCTACGAACGCTGGTTCCGTGAGGCGCAGTGGCGTTATCCGACCAAGCTGTCGTCACAGATTACCTTTAGTGATGCCTTGTCCCGCAAAATCTACGCCGCCAGCGACATCTTCCTGATGCCGTCCAAATTCGAGCCTTGCGGCATCAGCCAGCTCCTCGCGCTGCGTTACGGCAGCATTCCGGTGGTCCGTGAGACAGGCGGGCTGAACGATACCGTGCAGGCATACAACGAATATACCGGTGAGGGCAACGGCTTCACCTTCAAGGATTACAACGCCCATGATATGATGCATACGCTCCGCCGCGCCGTATCGTTCTACCACAAGCCCGAGCACTGGAAAAAAGTAGCCAAAAACGCTTTCTCCGGCGACTACAGCTGGAACGTATCCGCTCAGCAGTACATTGATATTTATAACAAGATTACTGTGACTGCAGCGGAATAGGTACAGTAAGGTTTAGATGGGAAAAGGCACCCCTCAGTTCATGATGAACTTAGGGATGCCTTTTTGACGTTGTTCACCGCAACGGCGACCATGCAACGTGTTCAAAACTTAAATGTGTCTAATTTCATCAAGCCTCCACAATATGCCGGAAAAGAATCCGGTACTCGTACGGCTCCAGTGCCACATTCATCATCCCGCGTTCCGGGGCTACTGCTTCGCCGGTCAGCGCATCCAGCCAGTCACTGGTCTCCATCGGGTGGCTGAGCGTGCGTTGCTGCGGTGAATTGTTCATCCAGACCGTGAAATGGATCAGCTCATCTGCGCGCTCATAGACAATGCACGGGTCATGCTCACAGGCCTGAAGAATCCGGAAGCGGCCTTCACGAAGCGCCTTATGCTCCTTGCGCAAACTAATCATCATCCGGTAAAAGTCATACAGCTCGCGGTCCTGCTTGCCCTGATCCCATTCCATACATTTGCGGCAATCCGGGTCCTCATTGCCGGTCAGGCCAATCTCATCGCCGTAATAGATGCAGGGGGTGCCCATGAAGGTGAACAGGAAGACGACCGTCAGCTTCAGCTTCCGTTTGTCTTCACCAAGCACGGTGAGCAGGCGGGGGGTGTCATGGCTGCCAAGCAGATTGAAGACCACCTCGTTCGTCTGCTGCGGATAACGCATGAGCAGGCCGCCGATCCGGTGACCGAAGGTGATGCCGTCCATCCCGCCGTTGAAGAATTCCAGCACTGTCCCCGAGAAGGGATAGTTCATCACCGAATCGAACTGGTCGCCGAGCAGCCAGGTTAAGGAGTCGCTCCATACCTCGCCGACGATGTAGGCATCCGGGTTCGCGGCTTTGACCACCTTGCGGAAATCACGCCAGAAGTGATGGTCCACCTCGTTGGCCACATCCAGCCGCCAGCCGTCCACCTTGATCTCCTTGATCCAGTATTCGGCCACCTCCAGCAGATAAGATTTTACTTCATGATTGGCGGTGTTGAACTTTGGCATATTGCCATAGAAGCCGAACGTGTCATAGGTGGGAATACCGTCCACAATCTCAGCCGGAAAAGAGTTCACATGGAACCAGTCCCGGTAGACGGAATACTCCCCTTTGGCCAGCACATCCTGGAAGGGTGGGAACTGGTCGCTGCAATGGTTGAACACCGCGTCAAGCATGACGCGCAGGCCCCGTCTGTGGCATTCCTCGACGACCTGCTTCAGCAGCTCATTATCGCCGAAATGCGGGTCAACTCTCCGGTAATCCACAATGTCATATTTATGGTTGGAAGGGGAGACGAACAGCGGCGTGAAGTAGAGGGCGTTGACGCCCAGCTCCTGCAGATCATCCAGATGGTCCAGCACGCCCTGAAGGTCCCCGCCGAAGAAATTATTCAGCTCAGGCTTGCCGCCCCAAGGCTGCGTGCCTTCTGGATTAATCAGGGGATTGCCATTCGCGAAACGCTCGGTCATGATCTGGTAGAACACGGCATCCTTTGCCCAGGGAGGAACCCGGAACAAGTCGATCCCGTGGATATAGGGGAATTCGTAGAAGTGATTCGGAGGCGGAGGACACTCAGAGCGAATACCGTTATCGAGCAGATAGACCGTCTCCATACCCTTACTTACGCGAAAAGTATAGCTAAGCCGCTTATATTTGGGCCGGACCGCCGCTTCCCAGTAGTCGAATTTATCATCGGAGGCGGCTTTCTCCATGATAATGTCATAAGAGGTATGCTGCCAATCATACTTGTCGCCGGTAAGGGCGACTACGTAGTCCACATCATCACGTTTGGTGCGCACACGCAGATGAATCGTTTCAGTATCATAGGCATAGGCCCATTTGTCACGGGGAACATGGTACATCGCTTCAAGCAGCATAGTAGCACCTCCTGTAAGTTGGGTGGAAGCTGTAATGATTCGTGCGGCATTTGGAGATAATCTATAGTAGATAGTATTATATACCACCTTCATAGGATGTGCATTTTTTTGTCGCCGTAACAGGTTTTTGTCACAAAATCGTCTTTGCATATTCATGCGAAGTGATTTATAATAAGTCGGTCCATGGGACGGATAGAATAGAGAATATAAATAGAACAGGGAGACGAGACAAATGAACAAATGGGGTAAACTTTCTATGGGACTGCTGCTGGCAGCAGGACTCTTGGCCGGATGCGGCTCCAATAACAATAAGAACAATACCGCAGCAAGCGGAAATGGCGGTGCTGCAAGCACGGAGGCGCCGGCCAAGAAGCTGATTATGGGTACAAGCGCAGACTTTCCTCCATATGAATTCCACAAGATGGTTGAAGGTACGGATACGATTGTTGGTTTCGATATCGAGATTGCCAAGGAGATCGCCGCTGATTTGGGCCAGGAGCTGGAGGTTAAGGATCTTCCGTTCGACTCTTTGCTGAATGAGCTGGCAAGCGGCCGGATCGATATGGTGATCTCGGGACTTAGCCCGACACCGGAACGCGCTGAAGCTGTAGGTCTCTCGGACATCTACTATAAGGCAGAGCAGGCTGTCGTAGTGCGTGAAGCCGACAAGGACAAATTCGCCAGCATGGACGCACTGAAGGGTGCCAAGATCGGAATTCAGACCGGTTCCATCCAGGAGGGGATCGCCAAGGGCATCGAAGGCGCACAGCTGACCTCCCTCAGCAAAATCTCCGAAATCGTCCTGCAGCTGCAGTCGAACCGGGTGGATGCTTCCATCATGGAAGGACCTGTTGCCAAGTCCTTTGTGAAGAACGTCAAGGGCCTCGTGATCACGGATGCCAAGCCGGAGGTTGAAGATGACGGCTATGTCATCGGTGTGAAGAAGGGCAACACCGAGCTGCTCGATCAAGTGAATAAGACACTCGGACGGCTGAACTCCGAAGGCAAGATTGATGAATTTGTAGCGGCAGCAAGCGAGCTTGCTGAGAGCAAATAACACGCGAAGCCGCATATACGGTTAGCGGAGATCAAGATAGACCCGCAGCTGGCTGCGGGATTATGCTCTACCATGCAGAAAATGGCGGTGATCCGCCGTTTTCTATTTTTTTGAGAAGAGGAGGGGTTGAGGCAATGAATGTATTCGATATGGCTTATGAGTACCGCAATTTATTCTTATCCGGTCTGCAGTACACACTGCTGCTTGCGGTGCTGGGGGTATTCTTCGGTTTCGTACTAGGCATCCTGGTTTCGCTCCTGCGGATGTCCAAATGGAGAATTCTGCGCTTTATTGCCACCGCATGGGTGGAATTCTTACGCGGGACGCCGATGCTGGTGCAATTGTTTCTGATTCACTACGGGTTGACGGAGCTTGGACTTGAGTTCACACCCATTCAGTCCGGGGCGATTACATTAACCATCAACAGTTCTGCTTATCTGGCGGAGATTTTCCGTGCGGGGATTCAGGGGGTGGATCGCGGTCAGGTTGAAGCGGCGCGTTCACTCGGAATGAAGCAGGGGATGACGTTGCGCTACATTGTGCTGCCGCAGGCGATTAAGAACGTGCTGCCGGCCATTGGTAACGAATTTATTACCATCATCAAAGAATCTTCAATCGTGTCTATGATCGGGGTTGCAGACCTGTTCTTTCAGGCGAAGACCATTACAACGATTACGTATGAGGGTCTAACGCCCTATGTTATCATTGCAATCATGTATTTCGTACTAACATTCACACTATCCAAGCTGCTGGGTATATTGGAACGGAGGCTGAACACGGATGATCGAGGTTAAGAACCTGCGGAAGAGCTTTGGGAAGCTGGAGATCCTGAAGGGTATTGATCTGAATATTCACAAGGGTGAGGTTGTTGTTGTCATCGGTCCCAGCGGATCGGGTAAAAGCACCTTCCTGCGCTGCCTGAACCTGCTGGAGCAGCCCACAGGCGGGGAGATTAGCTTCGAGGGTCAATCCATTACCGCGAAGCGCCATGACATCAACGTGACCCGCGAGAAAATGGGGATGGTGTTCCAGCAATTCAACCTGTTCCCGCACAAATCCGTGCTGCAGAACATTATGCTCGCTCCGCTCAAGGTGAAGAAGCAGCAGGCTGCTGAGGCCGAGAAGTACGCGATGGAGCTCCTGCGGACTGTAGGCCTTGAAGACAAGCGCGATGCTTATCCGGCGCAGCTCTCCGGCGGACAGAAGCAGCGGATCGCAATCGCCCGGGCGCTGGCTATGCAGCCGCATGTCATGCTGTTCGACGAGCCAACCTCGGCGCTGGACCCGGAGATGGTCGGTGAAGTGCTGGAGGTTATGAAGCAGTTGGCGGTGAACGGCATGACCATGGTGATTGTGACGCACGAGATGGGCTTCGCCCGTGAAGTGGGGGACCGGATCCTGTTCATGGACGGCGGAGTGATTGTGGAGCAGGGGACACCGGCAGAGGTATTCGGCCATCCCAAGCATGCCCGCACGCGCGATTTTCTCAGCAAGGTATTATAGTAGACTGGCTAATAACCCCGCTGTATGGGGTTATTTTATTTTGGCGGAGTGCACAATGGGTGATATAGTATACAAATGATCAATCTACTTGAAAAGGAGTACATACAGATGAGAGATGATCTTTGCCGGATCGGCATTATTGATATTGGTTCCAACTCTATACGACTTGTAATTTATGACACGACGCAGGCAGGCGGCTACAAAATCATCAAGGAATGTAAGTACTCTGCCCGTTTGAGCGAGAAGATTACGAAGGAGGG
The DNA here is from genome assembly GCF_037975415.1 of Paenibacillus sp. FSL M7-0896. Lineage (NCBI taxonomy): Bacteria > Bacillati > Bacillota > Bacilli > Caryophanales > Paenibacillaceae > Paenibacillus > Paenibacillus sp. FSL M7-0896. The sequence goes on along the minus strand of NZ_CP150250.1, from coordinate 3,843,793 downwards.
CAGGCTGGAGAAGAAGGATATGGATACGATCATACCTGTTCTTCAGCAGTTCAAGGAGATTTGTGATGATTTTGAAGTAGAGAGAATCCGCGCAGGCGCCACCGCCGCCATTCGAAATGCAGCGAACTCAGCGGAGATCATCAGCTATCTGTCAGAGGCTTCGTCGATTCCGATTGAGGTGGTCAGCGGATATCAGGAGGCGTATTTCGGCTTCCTTGGGGTGATTAATGCTTTTGACGTCCAGGATGGCTTCGTGATTGATATCGGCGGGGGCAGTACCGAGGTTACCTTATTCCGCGGACGGCGTTATCAGCAGAGTATCTCGTTCCCGTTCGGTGCGGTCAACACCAATCAGATGTTCAGCCAGGGCGGCAACTGGAATGCGGATCAGCTCCGCAAGCTGCAATTATACGTAACCGGCAGGCTGGTGGAGCATGACTGGCTATCGACGGGCACAGGACTTCCGCTATACGGGCTGGGAGGAACGCTTCGCTCACTGGCTAAGCTCGATCAGAGAAACCGCGATTATTCGCTGCCTAATTCCCATGGTTACGTACTGGAGAACGAGACGATCGAACGGTTCATGGAGGTTCTGCCCGCTACCCCGTTTGAGAAGCGCAAGGATCTGGACGGGCTGTCCAAAAGCCGGGCAGATATCATCGTGTCCGGGCTGATTATTTTCCATACCGTCTATCATTACATTGGAGCCAGCCGGGCGCTGATCAGCGGCGAAGGCCTGCGTGAGGGCATGCTGCATGATCTGCTGGAGCCGGAGCAGCCGGTGCGTGACAGCGCGCTGGAGTACAGTCTGGATACGATTATCCGCTTCGATATCCGTACCTCCAAGCGGCATCTCGACCATATCAACAAGCTGGCGCTGAGCCTGCTGGGGGCCTTTGATCGGGAAGGGGACCGGGAGGAGCAGGAGATGCTGGTCTATGTGGCGATTATGCTGCACCGGACAGGCTCCAACATTAACTATTATCAATCCAAGCGGCACACTCACTACTGGCTGATGAATTCACCCATCCGGGGACTGACGCACCGCCAGCTGATTCTTAGCGCGTACATCGCTTCCTACAGCACAAAAAGCCGGAAGCAGAAACTGTCCCTGATGCATAAGGACATTTTGCTGCCTTCCGACGAGGAATGGATTCATAAGCTGGGTACATTAGTGCAGTTAAGCATTGCGCTGGACAGCACCGAGATCGGCATTGTCAGCGGGCTGAAGTCCCGTCTGCATAATCATACGCTGGATCTGGAGCTTCAGGGCGGACAAGTGCTTATCGGCCTGGAGGACATTGAGAATGCACTCAAAGCCTTCAGGAATGCTTGGTCGGTGAAGGTAAAGCTCGGCTTCCCTTCCAGCGGGTAACATCCATAGCGGCGAACTGGCTCCGGAGCGGGGCCTTTTTGTCGTCGATCCGTTCATAGTATCCGTTGGGCTGAAGGAAGCTGGATTTGACATTGTCCATCAGCGACAGCTCCAGAATCTTGACAATCTGCCCCCGGATACTGCTATCCTTCACCGGACACATCAGCTCGATCCGCCGGGTCAGGTTGCGTGTCATCCAGTCGGCACTGGACAGGTAGACCTCGGGATCGCCGCCATTCTCGAAGTAATAGATGCGTGAATGCTCCAGGAAGCGGTCCACAATGCTGCGTACCGTAATGCGCTCACTGAGGCCTTCAATTCCCGGACGCAGACAGCAGACTCCCCGGACGATCAGGTCGATAGACACTCCCGCCTGGGCCGCGCTGTACAGATAATCAATAACCTCCTGGTTCGACAGAGAGTTCATCTTGGCGATAATCCGTGCAGGCCGGCCTGCGGCGGCATGCTCCGCCTCACGCAGAATCAGCTTCTGGAGCGATAGACTCATATTGGTCGGTGCTACGATGAAGGAGTTCCAGTTGTAGTTGGCGGAGTAGCCTGTCATTTGATTGAACAGCTCTGACGCATCCAGGCCAATCTCATGATTGGCGGTGAACAGGCTAAGGTCGGTATAGGCCTTGGCCGTGCTGTCATTGTAGTTGCCTGTCCCCACGTGAACATATCGGCGCAGCTCTGAGCCTTCCTGACGGACGATCAGCGTCACCTTGGCATGGGTCTTGAGGCCGACGAGACCGTAGACCACGTGGCAGCCGGACTGCTCCAGCTTACGCGCCCAGGCGATGTTGCGTTCCTCATCGAAGCGGGCCTTCAGCTCCACGACCACCGTAACCTGCTTGCCGGATTCGGCTGCGTTGGCGAGGGCAGTAATCAGCGGAGAATTGCCGCTGACCCGGTACAGCGTCATTTTGATCGCCATCACTTGCTCATCCTCGGAGGCTTGGATAATGAAATCCGTCATCGCATCGAAGGATTCGTACGGATGATAGACCAACACATCACGGGTGCTCAGCACCTCGAAGAAATCCTCATTCTCCTCGAATTCTGCCGGATACATCGGCTCGACAGGCGGGTTGAGCAGATAGCTGAAGCCCTTCAGACTGCTGGTGAAGCTGCGCAGGAAGCCGAGATCAAGCGGACCTTCAATTTCGAAAAGGAAGTCCTCCAGCTCGAATTCAGCCTGAAGCTGCTCCAGTGCATAGGGATGGATGCCTTTCTGGACCTCCAGACGGGCAGGCACACCACGGCGGCGTTTGCGGAGCTCCTTCTCAATCTCCTCCAGCAGATCCTCCGCACCTTCTTCATCTATCGTCAGGTCGGAGTTGCGGGTCAGGCGGAATTCGCTGACAGCTACCGGATCATAACCGCTGAATAAGGTCTGAATATGATGGCGGATCACATCTTCAATGAATACGAATTGCCGTTTTTTGCTGTTCGAGCGGTGAGGCAAGGGAATGCAGCGCGGCAGATTGGACGGAATCTGCAGAATGGCGAAGTAAGGCTCATCCTCCTGGCTGTCCTTGCGTGTCAGCACGACAGCCAGATAGATGAATTGGCTGTGAACCAGCGGGAACGGACGGCTCTGGTCCACGGCCATCGGAGTCAGCACAGGGAAAATAATATCACGGTAGTATTCCTCAACCGACAGCTCCTGTGCCGGTGTCAAGTCTTCATAATCAACGAACACGATGCCCTCTTTGTGCAGGCTGCGTGAAATATCCTTAAAGGTGCGGTACTGGTCGGCGACGATCTTTGTCACCCGTTTGCTGAGGCGTTTATAGAGGCCGGAGGGCGTGTAGCCGGTAAAATCTTTTTTGGTATATCCCGCCCGGATCTGATCCTGGATGCCCGCTACCCGGACACTGATGAACTCATCCAGGTTACTGGACACAATGGCCAGGAATTTGGCCCGCTCAATCAGCGGATTCTCCGGGTCCTGTGCCTCGCCGAGCACCCGGCGGTTGAACTCGATCCAGCTGAGGTCACGGTTAAGATAGGCTGTTGCAGGACTGATATTGTTGATTTTTTTCTCATCTGTATTCACGTTCATGGACCCTCCAAGTTGCTTCAATGTCTAGTTAAGATATCGTATTCTTTCATTCTACTATTTGCTTAAGCGAGAAATGTTAAAACTGTGTAAAATTTTTGCGAATATTCAGGAAACATGGCATAATTCTGCAGAGTCTCTTCATAATGATTAAGAATATGTAATATTTACATCCTTGATAACGCTCTATTAGGGCTAATTATTTCCAATATCCACAAAAACATAGCCAATGGTTACAAAGTTGTGATATATTCATTACTGTTAGTTTACAAACTGCGCGTCACCATTGAAGGAGGCAATTCATGAAACTCAAGATCAGAGCCATCACCGCCCTGGCGGCCGTACTGGGACTCGGCACCTTGCTTCACGCAGCTCCCGTTCAAGCCGACAGCGTACATATCGCTGGAGAGACTACAACCTATTATACTCTATCCAATCATTATGGCATAAGTGTAGAAGAGCTTATGAATGCGAACCCGCAGATTTCAGCGCTAAATATTTATCCCGGGCTGAAATTCACCATTCCGGGTGATGTTCAAGCCAAGACTGTGGCAGCAGCCAATACTGCAGCAGCTTCAGTAGAAGCTGTGGACGCTGCAGAAGTTCAAGCCTTTAGTGTGCAGCCGGCAACCAACACTGTTCAAGCCTGGGGCAAAGAATTTAATTATGCCAAAGTGCTGCAGGTCAAGGCTTCCGCCTATTCCTCAGCAGCCAGCGAGAATGGCAAGTGGGGCGCAGTCGATTATTTCGGCAATACGCTGAAGCTCGGAACCATCGCCGTTGACCCGAGCGTGATTCCGCTGGGAACGAAGGTGCTCGTAACCGGGTATACCCATCCGGGCCTTCCGAAGCAAGCTTTCGTAGCTACAGCCACGGATATGGGGAGCGCGATCAAGGGCAACCGGATCGATATCTTTATTCCGGGCAGCCAGAGCTTTGTAGCCGATTTCGGTTATCAGTATGTACATTTATATATTATTGAATAAACCGATAATGATAAGTTGCACCACTACAAGTATAATAGGTATTAATGAAAAGGAAACAAAACCAGGCAGCTTCGCCGGTTTTGTTTCCTTTTTTGTTCCCCTGCTTATCAAGCGGTTATTTGCTTTTGCTGACCTGGAGCATCTGGGGAACGGTTACGAAGCTGTATCCGCGCTGGCGCAGATTGCTGATAATCTCGGGCAAGGCCTGCAATGTTCCCTGAAGATTACTGCCCCTGCCGCCGCCCCCGTGCTGTAGGATGATGGCCCCTCTGCCGGCCCGGGAGAGGATGTTATGTTTGACCTGATTTTTGGATAGTCCTCTCCAGTCGAGCGAGTCGACGTTCCAGTTCACCAGCTTATAGCCATGTGCTTTCGCCCATTTAAGCTGCGGCTCGTTGATGTCTCCATACGGCGGGCGGATCAGCTTTGGCTTGTATCCGGCCAGCAGCTGCAGAATATTCTCCGTCCGGATAATCTGGATGCGGAAGGCATTCAGACTCAGCTTGCTGAACTGGGGGTGATTATAGGAGTGATTGCCGATAGCATGGCCTTCGCGGATCATCCGGGCTACCAGGGCGGGATGCTTCTCCGCACGGCTGCCGACCACGAAAAATGTAGCTTTGACTTTATATTTGCGCAGCACATCCAGGAGCTGCGGGGTGAAGCGCGGATCAGGCACATCATCGAAGGTGAGAGCAATCATTTTGCGGCGGGGACCCTGGGTCTTGAGGGTCTCCGGGTATTTGCGCAGCAACTGGCTGAGGGAGAGGCCTTTGCTTTTTTTATGGCGCCTTACTGAAGATTGGGAAGCCGCTGATCCTGCCGGTACCGCCGTTTCCTCTTCAATAGAAGCTTGTGGCCGGGAAGATGGCAGGATCTCTTGTGCTGGCACTGGCGCAGGACTATCTGCCGCTGCAGCAGAGACAGACACAAGCTCCGCAGCCGGTGCAGGAGCAGACAGGGCCAGGGCAATGACGGTTATGAGCAGCACAATGCGGCGAAATATTACCAGTTTCATCGGAATGATGCCTCCTCCAACCACGGGTCCGGTTATTTTAGAATATAAGGGTTGTTATTTCCAAGCAGCCGTGAAATTATGCCGTACAGGCAGCAGAGCATTCAAAGATTTATCACATCCGCAAATCGTTGTATACTGAAATGGATCATAGATACGGGAAGGATGGAGACAAGAATGACCGATTTGTTCACACCTTATGAACTGAAGGCTCTGACCCTGAAGAACCGCGTGGTCATGCCTCCAATGTGCCAGTATGCGGTTGAGAAGCAGGACGGTATTCCGACGGATTGGCATCATGTGCATTATGTCAGCCGGGCTGTCGGCGGGAGCGGCTTCATTATTGTAGAGATGAGCGGAGTTCACCCCGATGGACGGATCACGAACCGGGACACCGGGATCTGGGAGGACGGACAGATTCCGGCGTTCAAGCGTCTGACGGCTGCCGTTCATGCCCATGGTGCTAAGGTTGCCATCCAGCTCGGCCATGCCGGCCGCAAGGCCGTCGATGCCGCTCCGCCGGTTGCACCTTCGGCAATCCCGTTTGATGATACCTATGCTATGCCCAAGGCGCTTAGCCTTGAAGAGATTGCGGAGCTGATTATCGCCTTCCGGGAAGCGGCGCGGCGCGCGGTTGAAGCGGGATTCGATACCGTTGAGCTGCATGGAGCCCATGGATACCTCATTCACCAGTTCCATTCCCCGCTCTCCAATGTCCGGGATGATGAGTATGGCCAAGACCCCATCCTGTTCGGTGAACAGGTGGTAGAGGCGGTGCGTGAGGTACTGCCGGCTGAGATGCCGCTAATCATGCGGGTGTCCGCCAAGGAATACGTCGAGGGCGGTTATGATGAAGCTTATGCGCTGGAATTCTGCCGCCGCTACAAGGATGCGGGCGTAGACCTGTTCCATGTATCCTCGGGCGGAGAAGGGCCGATTGGCTCGAATGGAGGCCCTAATGCGGGGCCGGCTTACCAGGTGGGGCTTGCCGAATACATACGCAGCGGATTACAGGTTCCTGTTATCGCTGTAGGGCGTCTGGAGTCATATGCAGAAGCGCAGGCAGTGATTACGGAGGCGAAGGCAGAGCTGGTGGCTGTAGGCAGAGGCATGCTCAGCGATCCGTATTGGGTACATCATGCTGCTGAGGCGCTGGGCGGAATTGATCCGTCCGAGCTGCCCGCACCTTATGTGCGCGGAATCTGGAACAAGAAATAGAGGGCATCATTTGTGAATAATGTCACAGATTTTAAGTTCCTTCTCAGGCATGGTTAATAAGATTAAATTTGAAGGAGCTTGATAACGTGGCGACGGTGATTAGTAATGAGCGGCTGGCTGAAGGAGTGTACCACCTGGTAGTTGAAGGAGGAAACAGCGGGGAGATGGGTCAGTTCTACATGCTGCGGGCATGGGGAGCCTATCCGCTGCTGTCCAGACCGCTTAGCATACATCAGGTGAATGATAACGGTGTTGAATTCTTATATCACGTAGTGGGTGAAGGGACAGAGATCCTTGCCGGACTGAATCCGGGCGATCCGCTGGAGCTGGAGGGACCGTTCGGCACAGGCTTCCCGCAGGTGGAAGGCAGGGTAGCTTTAGTGGGCGGGGGGATCGGAATTGCTCCGCTTTATTATTGTGCGCAGAAGCTTCCAGAGAGCGATATCTATCTCGGCTTCAGCCGCGAGCCGTTCCGTACAGAAGCCTTCCGTCCTCTGGCTGCTGAGCTGACCGTCGATGTAGGCGGACTGATTCTGGACAGCGTGGATTTCTCGGCGTATGACCATATCTTTGTCTGCGGCCCGCATCCGATGCTGAAGGCTGCACAGCTCAAGGGCAGCACTCTAGATCCTGCGGGTAAGCGCCCTGACGTCTATCTGTCACTGGAGAACCGGATGGCCTGCGGCATCGGCGCTTGTCTGGTCTGCAGCGTCTCCTGCAAGGACGGGCAACGCAAAGCCTGCGCAGACGGTCCTGTCTTCCTGGCTGAGGAGGTATTGTTCCATGATTAATACAACTGCAACGATTGCCGGTGTGTCCTTCAAGAACCCGATTGTAATGGCTTCGGGTACCTTCGGCTTCGGCCGTGAGTATGGCCGGTTATATGATGTGTCCCTGCTTGGCGGAATCTCCGGCAAGGGGCTTACGCTTCATGCCAAAGCCGGTAATCCCGGAATCCGCGTCTATGAGACCCCTTCCGGGATGCTGAACAGCGTAGGGCTTGAGAATCCGGGAGTAGAGGCCTTTCTGGCCAAAGAGCTGCCGTATTGGGAGACGCTGGATACCGCACGTATCGTGAATCTGGGCGGTAACACGCTGGCGGATTACGTGCTGGGTGCTGAGCTGATCCAGCGGGATGCGGATGCCCGTCTTCTGGCCGGGACGCAGGCCGTGGATATGATTGAGCTGAATATCTCCTGCCCGAACGTGAAGGAGGGCGGAATTGCTTTTGGCGTGAAGACTCCGGCAGCGCAGGAAGTGGTTCGTGCGGTACGGGCGGCTACAAGTCTGCCGCTGGCCGTGAAGCTGTCGCCCAATGCCGAGGATATTGCGGAGATGGCTTTGATGTGTGAAGCAGAGGGGGCGGACGCCGTCTCTCTGATTAACACGATCTCCGGGATGAAGATCGACGTCCGCCGCCGCCGCAGTGTGTTTAATAACCTCTATGCGGGACTATCCGGACCAGCGGTTAAGCCGGTGGCTCTGCGTATGGTGCATCAGGTAGCCCGCCGGGTAACCATTCCGGTAATCGGAATGGGCGGCATCACTTCAGCCACGGATATTATTGAATTTATTATGGCGGGAGCGACTGTAATACAGGTTGGAACCTACAATTTCATGAATTTGCGGGCGGGCAGCACACTTGTAGAAGAATTGCAGCAGTTTATGAAGGAAGAGAATATTTCCTCACTGGATGAGATCCGTGGTATTGTATAGGCAGCAAGACGGTTTGCAATGATCTTTTTGCCGCAGAATGAGAGATCTCTACAGCCTATGGTTAATATAAAGGGAGGGGAGTTCTGCTTGACAACGAATCTGGTGCATCCTGACGATATTGTGCTGTCCGAGACCGAGGTGGGCCGTGATCTGCTGCTGCTGATTACCGGGGGAGTGCGCCATATCGGTGCAGCAAGCACGGCGTACATGGACGGAGAATTCGCACGGGTGATGACCTCTGCCGTTCCCCATCATAAGGAGCATACGATCAGTGAAGCCATTGCGCTGAAGGCTGCTGCCGCATTGAACCGGACAGTCACAGTTGTGATGGGCATCCACTATGACGATCTGAGCAAAGAGGGCATCCTTGCGGTCGTAAATATTGTGAATGATAAGGTGGAGCAATATTTAGTACAGAAGGCCGGAACAAATTTTTGAAACGATCCCCATCTCCCTGCGTAAAAGATACCATTGAACAACTAACTTTTATTTTGGAGGAATGAACGATGTCTATATTCAAAAGATTGCGTGATCTGACCATGTCCAATGTGAATGCGATTATCGATAAAGCTGAAGATCCGGTTAAAATGACCGACCAGTACATTCGTGACATGACGGAGGATCTGGAGGATGCTGAGAAAGCGGTAGCTGCCCAGATCGCTATTGAGAAGAAATTCAAACAGTTGTACGAAGAGCAGGAAGCGCTCGTGAACAAGCGTAATCAACAAGCTCATGCAGCCGCTCAAGCCGGTAACGCCGATCTGGCCCGCCGTGCTCTTGAAGAGAAGAAATCGGCAGAAGCCAAGCTTGTAGAGTACAAGGCCAGCTTCGACCAGAACAAGGCTTCCGCCGACAACCTGCGCGGCAAGCTTGATGAAATGCGCAAACAGCTTACCCAGATGAAGAACAAGCGGGAGACACTCGTTGCCCGTTACAACGCTGCGAAGGCACAGACCGAAATCAACAAAGCGATGAGCGGCTTCAGCTCCGACTCTGCTTCTGCCGGACTCAAACGGATGGAAGACAAAATGCTGCAGGCCGAAGCACAGGCAGAAGCCAGCAACGAGATGAGCTCGGGCAACAAGTCGCTCGATGATGAGTTCGAGAAGCTGGGCAAAGACCAGGCGGTTGAAGATGAGCTGGCTGCGCTGATGAAGCAATACGAGAAACAATAACATATTGGCATAAGCCGGACTTTAGGCTGATGGCCACAGGCGAAGGGGAGACAGAACCAGCGGTTTCTCCTTCGCTTTATGTTTGTCTTACCTGTTGTGAAATATGAACAAGCGGGGGCTGGAGTAATGGATTTCGATACCCTGGTGTCCATGGTAGTATGGACGGTCAGCGGCGCAGTACTGCTGTGTGTGCTGATGCTCGTGGATTCGCTGTTTACCCGTTATAATGATATGGAAGAGCTGAAGGCAGGGAATATGGCCGTGACTACCCGGCTGGTGTTGAAGCTGCTGTCACAAGGCTACATTTTATCGGCATCCATTGCTGCGGCGAACCGGCTCGGGACCGCTCTTATCGTCTCGATTGTCTCTTTTATCCTGTTATTCGTGCTGGAGAAGACGGTAGAGCAGCTCCTCAGCCGGTGGGGGAACCTTGAACTGGATCATGGCACTCAGCTTGGCAAGGTCGGCTACGGCCTGATGGCAGGCTCGCTGCATGTGACGGGGGCATTGATTATAGCGGCCTTTATTCGCGGATAAGAAGAAGGATTAGCGTACCAATTGTAGGAGGATGATGGCTTTGGGTCTTTGGAAAAGAATCGGCAATCTGTTCTCGAAGCCGGAGGCGCCTAAAGCGCCCGCAAGCATGCTGACCCTGTCTCCCGGAGATATCTGTGAGGTCTCCCTGGTCACCTATGAAGTGACGGGCCGGACGAAGACGAGCGGCCGTAATGCAGTTGTACTGACGCTGCGTGACGGGAGCCGGATCGCCTATCTGTATATAGAAGAGCGGGAAGAGCTGCAATACAGATTGTATCACCCGATAGACGGGCGTCTGGACAGTCCTTCCGAGGTCCCGGCTACCCTGGAGCTGGATGACCGGACCTTCTATCTGGAGGAAGAATATGAAGGATATGCCGCCGTTACCGGGCAGACGCCTTATATGAACGGCGGGGAGCAGCATGTCTGGCAATACCAGGCGGATGATTCGCGGCTGCTGCGTGTGGAATGGCAGAATGGACGGTTCATGCTCTATGAGGGTGAAAGCGTCCTTTCGGCTGATGTCAGAGTGATCCGCGCGTCTTAAGCTTGAACTGGAGCTGGGCTGCGGCTGGGCTCCTGACTGCGGAATAGAATCGCAATGGAATAAGGGATGCATGCGCTTGTTACAGGCCTGTGCATCCCTTTTCCCATGCCTTCATGTTAGAATAGGGCGTAATTGGTTTAATCAGCAGCAATCTACCGGAGAAGCAGAAGGAGTGAATTCAACAGTGACTAACCGAGAGCATCATAACAAGGAATATAACAAGGAATACAGTAATGATAAATTTCAGCGCGCAGCGCTTCAAGTTGCAGAGGCGCAAGGCAGGCTGAAGCCTTATGCTGCGCTGCTTGCGCCGGAAGCTATACCCCTGCATCTCAGCAGCGGGCGTTATCTGGCTGAGTCTGCCCATGCACCACATCCCTTTCCGGCATTTGACCGCTCCAGTATGGACGGCTTCGCCGTGATTGCGGCAGATACTTTAGCGGCAGGAGACCCTGACACGGTGTGGCTTGAAGTCATCGATGTCATACCCTGCGGCGCATTAGCCTCAAGGGAGATTACGGCTGGCACTGCTGCTCGCATTATGACGGGAGCGCAGATTCCTGGCGGCGCAGACACCGTAATTATGATGGAGGCTACGGAGAGCCGGATAGAGGGCGGAGTCACTTATGTCGGTATCCGCAAGCCGCAAGAGCGGGGTCAGCATATTACCCCTTGCGGTCTGGAGCTTCGTACAGGTGATCCAGTGCTTCCTGAAGGGACTCTAATCGGCGCTGGCGAGATTGCTGTTCTGGCAGCGCTCGGGGTGCCGGACGTTCCTGTCCGCCGCAGACCCAAGGTGGCGGTCTTCGCTACCGGGACTGAGCTGCTGGAGGTGGACGAGCCGTTAGTGCCGGGCAAAATCCGCAACAGCAACTCACCCATGCTGGAGGCGCTAATCCGGGAAGCGGGCGGGGAGCCCGTGATGCTGGGTGCAATCATCGATGATCTGGAGCTGGCCCGCAGTAAGGTGCATATGGCACTGGAGAGCTATGATCTGGTGATTACTACCGGCGGCGTATCTGTCGGGGATTATGATATTATGGGTGATTTGGTCCGTGAGCAGAGCGGAGAGATGCTGTTCAATAAAATAGCCATGCGCCCCGGCAGCGTCACTACGGCAGCCGTTCGCGGCGGGAGCATCCTGCTCGCCTTATCCGGCAATCCGGGCGCCTGCTTCGTAGGATTCCAACTATTTGCCCGTCCGGTCATCGGGCTAATGCAGGGTGCAGCCCAGCCGTATCTGCCAGAGTGGACAGCAGTGCTGGGTCAAGATTATAAGCGGGCCAACAGCTTCACCCGCTATGTCCGCGCCCGCCTGGAGATCCGCGAAGCAGTTCTCTATGTTTATCCAGCCGCCGTGGACGAGTCATCCGTCACAGTTACGATCAAAGACAGCGACTGCCTGATCATCATCCCGCCGGACAGCGGACAATTATCTGCCGGTGACAAAGTAACTGTGCTGAAGCTGCCGGGTGAGATTCGAGGGTGAATTTGAAGCAAAGGATTTGGGGAGTATCAGAGCTTATGAAGTGAGTTCAGTTAGGAGGGAGATGAGGCTATGGATAAGCGGATGGACGAACGGATGGATGGATGGATGAATGGATGGATGACCGGAGGACGTTCGCTTGAGGCGAGCTTTCAGGGATAGATGTATTCAGTACAATTAAAAACAGTAAAAATCAAGGATTTCCTCCTCTAATTGTAGTCTGTACAACTAAATTTGCCCGAATAGACCAGAATCGAGGAATCAGGTTAGTTTAAATGCACGAAATACAACTAAACGGATTATCGGCGGGACATCAGGAGATTTAGTTGTACAAACTGCACTTAAGCATATCGCGTGTAACTAAATCGGGGCACGGCAAGTCTCAGCATTTCTAGTGACGACCGGCCAGCAAGCCGATAAGTCAAATGACTAACCAACTAAACCTTTATTATTAAGTTTCAACATATGAAAAATTCATAACAGAAACAACCACAACCAAACCACAACCAAATAACAACCACCAAACAACACCAACAATAATTAATAAAAATGAATTGTTAGAAGATCAAGGTATATTGGGATATTGGGACAGTAGGACCTCGGGATCACTCAAAAACTCAACAGCTGGAATTAATGAAGTCAGAACTGGAGCAGAAATTGAAGAATGGAGCTCTGGCAACAGACAATTATCCAACAATAGTAGTTAAATTCCAAAAATTCAACATATGAAAAATTCACAATAGTAAGTTCAAAACACTAACCAGCAGCCAACAAGCAGAATCATCCAATCGCACGACAGCATCCAACGCCGTAACCGCAAAACCCGGTCATAAAGGTAACAAACAAAACCCTCCAGTTCTTTAATAGGGGACAGTCCCTAACAGAAACGGGAGGGTTCTTAGGGTTCGTAAGGAAATAACAAAATCTAACCTATGTGTTAACGTTCTACTACAATGTTTACTGGGCTGTTAAAATCAGCGGTCCATCTGCAGTAATTGCAATGGTGTGCTCATACTGTGCGGACAGCTTGCCGTCAGCCGTTCTTGCGGTCCATTCATCATCGTCAACGGTGATCTGGTACGTGCCTTCGTTAATCATGGGCTCAATCGTAAATACCATGCCTTCTTTGAGACGAATGCCTTTGCCTGCGGTGCCGATGTGCACGTAGCTCGGCTCCTCATGCAGGCTTCGTCCGATGCCATGCGCCAGCAGATCGCGCACGACCGAATAACCGTGTGCTTCGGCATGCTGTTGTATGGCCGATGTGATGTCGCCCAGCCGTCCTCCCGGAACAGCCCGGGCGATCCCCAGATCCAGGCACTCCTTCGTTACCTGCATTAATCTCTGTGCCTCCGGCCCGATCTCACCGACAGCGTAGCTCACGCACGAATCTCCGAACCAACCCCCGTATTGCGCCACAATGTCCAGCTTCAGCAAGTCGCCTTCCTTCACGACCCGTCTGCTGGATGGAATCCCATGGGCAACCACATCGTTAATGGATATGCAGGTCTCGGCGGGGAATCCGTTGTAGCCTTTGGTAAACTGCTTGCCGCCGAGCTTGGTGATATGTTTGGCTACCAAATCATTAATTTCAAGCGTAGTGATTCCAGGTACAATGTGTTTGGAGACTTCACGGTAGCAATCGGCAACAATTTGGCTGGCTTGCTTCATCTCTTCAATTTCTCTGGGGGATTTAAGAATAATCATGCTGTGTGTATCCGCTCCTTCATCCTTTAATAGTTTCAATCTTTTATAGTTTCAGAACTCTGACGATCTCCGTTGCATCTTCATTAAGCTGCCCTCGGCGGAGGGAAAATGCAGCACAGCCAACCAGGGCGGCTAACAGCATCTCTGTATGTTGTAATCCACACGGCGCATCGACTACTGTCCCTCCAGGAGAAAGTGATTCCTCCGTAAGTCCAGTGCCAAGCATCATGGACAGCGGGGTCAGCACCTCCCGCCGGAACTCGGCAGTGAGCGGGGAAGAACGGGCTTCAGGCAGGGAAGGAAATCCCTCACCAGCCTGCTTACACAGCAGATAGATAGCGTGATCCTCCGCCCATAGCTGCAATAGCAGCACCCCGGCGGCAGAACCCTCCAGCGGAATCTTTAGCGGTAGCCCGGGCTCTGCCATAGGCGGGGACTTCAGCCATTCCCCGGCCCGGTCGAGCGCATCCCATAACAAGTCGTGAAGCAAATCACCCTTATTACTGTAATAATGATAGACCGTACCATAACCGAGACCGGCCTCCGCAGCCACATCCCGGATTTCTAATAAAGGCCCTTTATTCAAAAATACGTCCGCTGCTGCTTTTCTGATCTGCACCAGCCGCCGCAGCCGGATCTCTTCGTTCTGTTCCTTCGTGCGGGGAGTCATCTAATCCGTTCACCTCATTTATTTTAGACCTGCTGTCATGTCAATATAAAACATCGGCAGGCAATTGGCAAGGGAAAATCGTTGAACCAACCATCTGGACGACACAAAAAAATCGGATAGAACATCATCCGGTTTCTTCTCCAAATATAAGAATGTATATGTTTCACGCTATAAATTATCCTTCTATTTCTCGCCGAAACGGTACCGTCCTTAAAAGGACGGCAAAGCCGTTTCCACTTATCAAGCCCAGTGCTCCGGATGCCTTAAGGATTCCGGCAGCTTGGTGGACGGGCTGCCTTGCGCAGCTTGCAGCTGCGCCTGAGTCAGGAAGAGACTGCCCCGCAGATCGGCTCCGCGCAGATTCGTATCGCGGAAGTCCGCGCCAATCAGATCGGCGAACCGCAGGTCAGCGCCGCTAAGATCCGCAGCGATCAGATACGCGCCCCGTAAGCTGAGGCAGCGGAGGTCGGCCCCGCGCAGCTTGGCTCCAATCAGATCGGCCCCGCGCCCATAGTTCTTCTGGCGCTTCGGGGCCGGAGAGAGCTGCTTGCGGGCAGCGGTGCGCGCAAGCTCGCTGGCACGCAGCAGCAGCTCGTTGACTTCAGCACGGTGCAGGGGCACTTCGAGCTGAAGCAGCTTGTCCGGGCTGAGCAGGGTGAGGGCCTGCGTCTGCTCCAGCATTTTGATAAGCGAATCATGCAGGGTCTCGGCCCCGTGTAGCGTGAGTGCCTCGTGCAGATACCATAGCAGCTCATGCAGCTGGCGCATTACGGGAAGAACCTCGAACATCTGTCCCGCAGTCTCTGGAGCCTGACGCCAGTCGCGTCCGCCATAGGTCAGATTGGAGATTTTCTGCCCGGCCCCGAAGCAGTCATACACGGTGCAGCCCCGGAAGCCGCGTTCCCGTAGCTCAGTATGAATGCCGCAGAGGAAGTCTTCCCGCAGATTGGGACAGGGCTGTCCGGCAGGCTTGTCTATAGCGAAGTCTGAGGAAGCAGAGAAATGAAGCGCAGCGCAGCATAGCCCGAAGCAGTTCAGGCAATCCGATTGCAGCTCCGGCAGTCCGGAATTCGTAGTATGGGATTCAGGAAATGAATGATTGTCTAACAAACGTATTCCTCCAAAAAATAAATGAGATTAACATAGCGGTCATACAGCTTACTGCGGCGGTTCATTGTCCAGACGGCGTTCAATCGCCTCAGACATCGTTTTATCTGTGAGATGAGCATAGATCTCGGTAGTCTCCGTAGAAGCATGGCCCAGTTGTTCTTTCGTCCGGTAAATATCGTTCTGCAGGTAATAATCGGTGGCAAAAGAGTGCCGCAGCTTATGCACCGTCAGATAAGGCTTGCCGAACCGTTTGGCGTATTTGATGATCATCTCCTGGATCGCCCGTTTGGTCATCCGTTTGCCTTCTTTGCTGCCGTTGGGCAGGGCAATGAAGAGCGCTTTTTCCCGTTTCGGCGTCTTGTACCTGCTCTGGCGGAGGCTTAGATACAAGCTGAGATCATCCTTCGACTGTTCCCGGAAATAGACCGGGGTCTTGAAGGTCTCGTCGTTATGACCCTTGCGGAAGACATAAATCAGCTTATTGTTGACATCCAGATCATCCACGTTGAGGTTAACCACCTCGGAGACACGCAGGCCGGAATTCAGAATCAGACTGGCAATACAGGCATCCCGTTCACGGTTAAGCTGCCAAGAATAATAAGCCTGCTTATTGGCTTCCACAGCTGTGCCATATCCTTCATAGATGTAGCCAACGAACTCCAGCAGCTCCTCGTCCTCCAGAATTTTACCTTTGAGCTTGGCGGCGGTATCCTTCGGTTTGTGAATGCGCTTGATCTCAACCTTGGCCATAATGTTACGCTTCAGCAGCGGGTAGAAGTTCTCATCCTCGGCAATCTGGCTTAAGTAATGGAACAGCGAGCGCAGCGCAGACAGCTTACGGGATACGGTCACCCGCGAATTGGCATTCTCAGCCCGGGTGGTCAAGTGCAGACGGTAGCCGACAATGCTGTCCATATGCAGGGTCTCCAGCTCAAGCAGTGTGATGTCAGCATTGCTGGCCGCTACAGAGAGACCTTCACCCCGCAGCCAGCCGAAAAAGGATTCATAGTCCCGGATATACTCCAGCAGCGTGGAGGGGGACAGATCCGGCCGTTTATAGTCGATAAACTGCTGGACAAACCAGGGCATTTGCGGCAGCCGCTGATCCAGGTTTGCCCGGTCGGTCGCTTTTTGAATACTGATGAGCTTCACCTTCTTTATAGTTTCCCCAAGGGGGAGGGCTGTCCTTCTATCTTACCATGTTTCTGGCAAACCTTGCTCCTGATGAGACAAAGTTATATGATGGGTAGTAAACAAAAACGGTTGAGGTGAACCTGAATGGAACTTGGAATCGAGCTGGTTCCTAAAGAGCAGAAGCAGATTATCAGCAGATTAATGCAGTTCTACTTGTATGACTTTACCCGCTATCTGGAGCTGCAGGTCGACCGTGAAGGATTGTTCCCGTCCTATCCGGGACTGGAGGCTTACTGGAGCAGCGGAAAAAATAAATTTGCCTACCTGCTCACCGTAGACGGCAATGTCGCAGGCTTTGCCCTGATCGACCGTCTGCTGCGCGACCCGGAGGGCGAGTTCTATATGACGGAGTTTTTTGTAATGCAGCGCTACCGGCGCAGCGGCGTAGGAACCTGGGCAGCACACCGGCTGTTCGATATGTTCCCCGGCAACTGGAAGGTGTCACAGATTCGTGCCAACACTCCAGCGAGGGATTTCTGGCACCGGGTTATCGGAGCTTACACCGGCGGTGATTTCCAGGAGCGGTTCAACTCCCGCCAAGGCAATCCGAGTCAATACTTCAGCACATTAAATACGAATAGGGTTAAGAAATAAATTTACCTATTCCTGGCAGGCTTCAGCGCAACTTTGGATCGTATCCAGCGTCTGGTAACTGAGGTGATTAGATTGTCCAAGCGAATGAGCTTATGGGGAGCGGGCTGTATAGCAGTTGCAATAGCAATCAGCACAGGCTGCAGCAATGCTGCGGATCAGGGGTCTTCGGGTGCAGAGCACACCGATCTGGCGTCAGCAACGCCCGCAGCTGCTACTGCAATAACTGCTCCTGCAACCGTGGTTCCGGCTCCGTCTGCAACAGCCGCGCCTGCTGTTAAATCCGTGTCGCTGATTCCCGAAGTACGGGAGTATACAGGAAGCGGCAGTGGCTACGAGCTGGATGGCGTCAATGTCCAAGCAGATTATTCCGCAGACCAGACCTTACCGCTCGGGGTATTTCTGCCGGAGACGATGATCCGTTTTGAACAGGATGGCAGAACGGCATGGGGGACAGCGGACAAGCATAATTATATTACGTTAATTAAGCTAAGCTCTGCGAAGGATACAGCTGGAGGGAAGTTTGAGCCGGGCACGGACCGGAGGCTGCTGAAGTTCAAGGAATATGAAGGGAGCAGGATGGAGGAGGACCGGAGGGTTGAGGCATTTATTTTCACAGCCTATAACGATTCTTACCGGGCCGAAATCCATATTCAGGATGAGCAACGCGATAAGCTGCTTCCACTCTTCACATCCATGCTGAGTGGTATGGAATACCTGGAGAAGCAACCTCCGATTAAGCCGGGAGTGTTCTTCAAAGCCCCTGATGTAGGTACAAGTCCAGGCAACAAGCAAGCGCTCCGGGAGACACTGGACTGTATTGCAGCCTGGGCCGCCGGAGACAAAGAGAAGTTCGCAGCAACTATGCAATCACCGCAGCTTAATGAAGCTCTGCAGTACCTGCTGGATAAGAAGAATGTCTACCGCTTCAATAAACTGACCGTAGTCGGAATTCCTATCGAGGGAACTAAGCGGGCAGGCTTCTATGTGGAGTTTACCCAGATGACCTCTGAGGGCTATATTACTGAGGGCACTTACGAGATTTCATTGCTGCCGAATAAGCAGGGGGAGTGGAAGATCGCTAATATTGATTAGGCAGAGCATCTGCCGAAGCTCGAAAGCTTGAGACACCTGCGGGGTTTCAGGCTTTTTTGCTGTAATGTATTAATAATCACAACCTTCCCAGGTTCCGGCGTCTATAATCTAAGTTGAACGATGTTCAAAAACATTACAGTGTTCAACGAAGCGGAACAGCAACACCCTGACAGAAGGAGTCTAACAATCATGGGCAAAGCAGAGAGACAAGAGCAGGAGCGCGAAGCGATGCGTAATCTGATTCTGACTACGGCTGGCGAGCTGCTGGCGGAGAAGGGGATCAGGCAGCTGTCGATTCGCAAAATCGCTGAACGGATGGAGTATTCGGCCGGCATTATTTATCACTATTTTCAGGGAAAAGAGGACATTGTGGAGCAGCTTCTTCAGCGGGGCTACCGGGAGCTAATGGGCGGACTAATTGCCGGATCGGAAGCTTCACCGGATGAAACATCTCCAGAAGAGCGCTTAAGACGAACGCTGAGACAGTTCATAAAAATCACAACCGCAGAAGGCTCACAGTACCGGAGTATGATGCTGAATGATTCTCCGTCCGTGCTTAGCCACACCGGGGTGTTGCATCAGGGGGCTGCCCTGGAACGCAGTGGGATCGCGGGTCTCTGTGATACGCTCCGTCAATTCAGCGGGATGGCCTCCTGTGAGGAGAGGGAGCTTGAGCTCACTGCCCAAATCATCTGGAGCGCAGCATTCGGGCTGATTATGAGGCTGATGGTGGAGGAGAATCTGCCTGAGGCGCAGAAGGAGGCTCTGATTACCCGGCACATAGAAGCCATGGTGCATATTGCACAAGGATAGGAGGATTAGAATGAGCCATAGACGAACGATTACCTTTTTAACGTGGATGGTGATAGCGCTTGGTGTTGTTGCGTCAGGCATCGGGCTATTTTCAGGGGAAGGAGCTGAGGAGAATGAGGGGAGCCATCCCATCTTCACCACCATCCGGGGAGAACAGATTGAATTGTACGGAAGCGGAATCTACAAGAATGATTCTTTGTCCGCAGCAGCACAGGCGATCGCTCAGGATGGCGTTACTTTAGTGGTGGGCATTCCTTTGCTGCTCGTATCCCTGCTGCTGAGTCTCAGAGGAACGATCCGGGGTCGGCTGCTGCTTGCCGGAGCGCTCGGATACTTCACCTATACCTATGCTTCATACAGTTTTCTGGCCATGTATAATGATCTGTTTCTGGTCTACGTCTTGCTGTTCTCGGGCAGCTTATTTGCATTTATTTTGGTCTTTCGCTCGGTGGAGCGGGAGGGGGTGTTGATGAAGACGAAGCTTCCGTGTAAAAGCATTGGCTTCATCCTGCTGCTGATCGCCTTCCTGATTATTATGCTATGGCTGGGCCGGATTGCCGGCGGCTGGCGGAATGGAACCGCACCTGCTCTGCTTGAGCATTACACCACGTTGGTGATTCAGGCACTGGATTTAGCTGTATTGCTTCCGCTCATGGTTCTAACAGGCGCATTGCTCGTCCGCAGACAGTCTTACGGTTACCTTCTGGCTCCTGTTGTTCTGGTAAAAGCCGCAACCCTGCTGACCTCCATCTCCTCCATGATGATTGGGATGCTGAGGGCAGGAGTTCATGTCTCGATGGTAGAGTTGATCCTGTTCCCAATCTTCAATCTGGCAGTCATCTGGTGTCTCATTCTTGTACTGCGCAACGCGCAGGAACCCGCACCACCTGCAAGCCCATTACCTATAGAATAGAGGCGGACTTAAGTGAGCAACCGGATCTTGATCGTGTATGCAAGCAAATACGGATGTACGGAAAAAGCCGCTTTACTGCTGCAAGCCAGGCTGAACGCGGCCGAAGTGGTGAATCTGAGAACTGGCAAGTTGCCGGTTCTAACTGGCTATGACACAGTAATTCTAGGCGGCTCCATCTACTATGGCAGAATCCGGAAGGAGATGACTGCATTCACAGCAACGCACAAGCAAGAGCTTTTAACCAAACGGCTGGGATTGTTCATCTGTGCAGGAATGACAGGGGAGAAGGGGGAGGAGGAACTGAAGCAGGCTTACCCTGAGATTATCTACAACAAGGCGCTTGCCAGGGAGATTATGGGCGATGAGATCTACCCGGACCGGATATCTGCGCTCGATAAGTGGATTATACGTATGGTAAAAGGCAAGGAGCACAAGACCGGAGGCGGGCTGTCCATGGATAAGCTGGAGCGTTTCGCGCATACGATGTCGGCAGGCGAGTAGGGTAGGGGACGAGGGATAGTTGTAATGAGCAGGGACTGCAAAGTAACATAAAAATAATTATGTTAACTTCCGCCATATCCCCTCACCGATTAATCGCCAAACGTCTAGCATCTAACGTCGCATGATGATTTAACATAAATCTACCCCCTATAATTATAATATTTCATTATATGAAAAATTCATAATAGTAAAACAAAATTACCTGCTCTCCTAATTACTACGCTCAAATCCGGCACATTACAGTAACTTAGCAACTAACAAAAGGAAAAAGTGAGGCCAACCCCCTGCCAAAACAGGTTCTCGCTGTCAACCCGGGCGAGATTTCGCACCAGAATCCTGAAAATACATGGAAAAATGTATCTTGTATCAACGCTTTCCGATAGATTTCCTTAAGCAATTGGAAAAACAGCATCTACTGGAGGAAATTATGCTTATTTGCGGGCAAACAGCCTGAAGAAGTGCCATTTTTCCAATTGTTACCCCATCCTGGGCTGTATAATCACAAAGCTACTGTGCCCGCTGTAAGCTGATCCGTCAGCTTAGAGGCCATATCCACGGACTTCAGTGCAGATTGCAATGACAGTTGGGAGAGGGTCCCGTTCTGCAAAGAGAGCAGGGCATGCCGCAGGCTTTTCTCATAAGGATTGTTCGGGATTACCGGGATAACCGTCTTGCCCTCAGAAGTATAGCTGGTCAGGCTGGCTTCAACCTCTCCGTTCGCAGCATTGGTCTCATGGAATACCAGCTTGCCGCGCTCAAAATACGCTTCGTAACCCACCGTGAACGGGTACGCTTCCGGCATCTGTGAAGAGACGGTTAACTGCGCACTAACACCGGCCTTAGCGAAAGAAGCATGAACCAGCGCCTGACCGTCCACACCTCCAGAGGTCCCCCAGACGGAAGTGGGTACAGGGGTGTCCAGCAGCCACGCGATAGCATCCAGGTCATGAATCATCAGATTGGCAGCGATGGCAGACAGGCCCAGATCTCCCCACACCGGAGCGGTCTCCCTGCGGAAGCTGACATGCAGCAGTTGGCCGTAGGCGGATTCACGGGCGGACTGTTCCAGGTATTCATAGGCATAATCGAATTTGATGAATTGATTGACGAGGATTCTGCGGCCATACCGCTGTTCGGCATCCAGCAGTTCCCGTCCTTCTTCAGGCTCCAGAACAACCGGCGTCTCGCAAAAGACATGTTTTCCCCGTCTCAGTGCCTCTACCGCATAGATCTTATGTAGCGCAGAAGGCAAACAGAGATCGATGACATCCACTTCGGGATCAGACAATATGTCCTCGATGGACGTTGTAACCTCTACCCCCAGCTCATCCCTCAGCTTCAGCAGCTTGGCTTCATTTCTCCCGAAGACCACGATCCGGTTCACGAACTCCATTTGCTTCAGAAGAGAGGCGTGATACGCCCCGAATCCAGTTCCCAATATACCAATATTCATTTGCAGCAGCTCCTTGATTTTGATACATTCATCTTAACGCAGTATTGTTGACAACAGAGTGGCAAGAATAAATGACGAATAAGAAGGTTTGGGGGAGACGCATGCGGCTACACCGTTTGATTGCTATACTTTTACTGCTTGAATCCCGGGGCCGGATGAAGGCGAACGAGCTGTCCATCGCCCTCGAAACGTCCGTCCGCTCCATTTACAGAGATATCGATGTGTTGGCGGAGTCTGGAATCCCGCTGGTCACCACCACCGGGCCGAACGGCGGGATTTCGCTCATGGAAGGCTATACGGTGAGTCTGCGGAGACTGCATGGGGAAGAGGTGGTCCAGCTATTTTTGACCGGGATGGGAATGCCGGCGGGCGGTTCAGGAGAGACCAGTCTGCTGCTCAAAAATGCGCTCCTGAAGCTGGAAGCAAGCTTGCCTGCTCCGTATCAAGAGGATATCCGTACCGCGCAGCGCCGGTTTCTGTTCGATGATACGCCGTGGTGGAGCGGTCAGGCAGCGGTGCCGTATCTTGAGATTCTGCGCACTGCGGTGTGGCGGGGACGGAAGATTGCGGCAGAGTACCTTAAGGTGAATGGGGAGAGCTCGCAGCGGAAGCTGCAGCCTTATGGACTCATCGTGAAGCAGGGGGAATGGTATCTTGCCGCCTACTGCGAGAGCGCCGGGGATCTGCGGACATTCAAGTGCGAACGGTTCACAGCCGTTACTTTATTGGAGGAGACCTATGCCATCCCTGAGCATTTCTCCCTCCAAGCATACTGGAGTCAAGCAGAGCAAGCCTTCGTTCAGACCAGCAGAGCGCGGGAGTTCTATCCGGTGGTCATCCGTACCCGTGTTAAGAATGAACAGATGTTGCAGGGGCTGGAGGTTATGAATACCGGATCTGATGGAGATGCCTGGCTGTTTACTGTGAATATGTATGATTATAGCTCGGCCTGTGCGAGGGTGCTGCCGCTATTGGTTCATGCTGAAATTGTGGGGCCGCCAGAGCTGAGAGAGTATATCAGCAATCAAGTACGAATGTGGGATAAAATGTATAATTGAAACAAGGCGACATAATCAATATTATGTTAACTTATTCTACACTCGAAGAGTGAAAATAATAAACCCCAGACCTTGCTTTTCAGCAGGTTTGGGGTTTATTGACTTTGTTGAACCGTACCTTTTCCAAACATAAGAGGATAGAATTCAAATACGGAACATTATACGATAAACTGTATAGAGGTTTGGATGTCAGATAACTTGACAAAAGGAGGACATGAGATGCTGCGGAGGCTGATCCTACGGTTGAGAAGAAGTAAAATGCGTACCAGACTGCTGCTCTTGTTCACCATGCTTACGCTGCTGCCGTTAAGTGTGCAGGGGATGGTGACGTACCGTCATTTCTCCTCCACCTTGAACGAGAAAACAAAGCAATATACGGTGGATGTCGCCGGACAGGCCAACGCCAATCTGGACAGGCTGCTTAAGGATCTGGAGCGGTTGTCGCTGATGCCTCTGTATGACGAGCAGGTGTTATCTATTCTGGCTAAATACGATGGTCCTATGGGCTCAGGCACATGGGCGCTGTCTGATGATTATCAGAAAATGAAGCTATATACCTCCGCACAGGCGTACGATCGTCCTGAAATCGGGGGTATCCATCTGCTGAGCAACAGCGGAACCCTGTTCTCCAACGTGGAGCCGTTGGCAGTCAACACCTCATGGGATGGCAGGCATGACGAATGGTTCAGCGCCTTGGAACGGTCGGACGGCGAGTGGATCCTTCTTCCTCCGCATCATCCCTCTTATTATGCCGGAACCGACCCCTCATCCTATATTTCGGTAGCCAGGGTGATCAAGGAACCCAGAACGCTGAAGCGTCTGGGCTACATACTCATTGACGCTAAGCAGTCAGCCTTCGGCTCCGTCTTCTCGAAGCTGAAGATTGAACAATCCACGAACCTGATGATCATTGACGGAGACCAGCGCTTGCTGTATGAGCAAAAGCCGGATAACGGGCAGTCGGCCTACGGCGAGCTTATGGGCTCCGGGCGGATTAAGGAGCTGCATGGCGGGGAGCGGGAGAGGCTGGGAGGCACAGATTATTTGTTTGTCAGCCATAAGTCCCCGTATTCGGGCTTATCCGTCATCGGTCTCACTCCCATTGGAGTCATGCTGAAGGAATCACGTGCGATGATGATTTTTACGTTATGGCTTGCCCTCTTTTGCCTGGTGACGGTGCTGTTGCTCGCTTATGCGGTATCGTACCGGATCACCCTCCCTCTGGTGGAGCTCAAGAGCAATATGTCCAGGGTGGAGCGGGGGGATTTCAACATGCGGGTCAGTCCGCTGGGGGGAGATGAATTCGGGCAGCTCGGGCGCGGATTTAATAAGATGATGGAGGAAATCAACCGCCTGTTTCATGAGGTACTCGTGATTGGACTCCGGGAAAAGGAGGCTGAGCTGTCTGCCCTGCAGAGCCAGATCAACCCGCATTTTATCTATAATACGCTGGAATCAATCAATATGATGGCCGTCCAGCGCAGGCATGATGAGGTATCCGATATGGTGTCCGCACTGGGCAAGCTGCTTCGCTATACGATTGACAAGGCCGGCCGGCTCGTATCGCTGGGAGAGGAGATCGCGTTCGTAGACTCCTATGTGCGTATCCAGCAGATTCGTTTCGGCGGGAAGCTGACGGTGCATAACGAGATTGAAGAGGAAGTGCAGCATTTGCGCATACCGAAGCTTACTATTCAGCCGCTGGTGGAGAATGCCATCGATCACGGGATCGCCGGGCGCGAAGAAGGGACGATCTGGGTGTCAGCGCTGCGTTTTGACAACGAGCTATTGATTACGGTCCGCGATGACGGGAACGGACTGGAGGAGGAGGAACTCACGGCGCTGAACCGGGAGATCCAACAATCTCCTTCCATGGATTCGCTCCGGCGCAGCGAGGAGGAGAGTCTGGGGCTGCGCAATATCGGCCAGCGGATCAAGCTGCTGTACGGGGAAGGCGGGAGCCTCACGGTTGACGGAAGTCCGGGACAAGGGCTGGCCGTGACCATTACGATAACGATACCGGAATCAGGGGGAGAAGAGAATGTATAAAGTGCTGCTCGTAGAGGACGAAATCGTGATTAGACAAGGGATGCGCGAGCTGATTAGCCGGTCGGCGCCCTTTTTCGAGGTGACAGCTGAAATGCCGGGCGGACGGGAGGCGCTCCTGTACTTAAAGTCCGAGCTGCCGGATGTGATGATTACCGATATCCGCATGAAGGAAATGGACGGACTGGCGCTGGCCGAAAAGGTGAAGTCGATGTATCCCGGGCTGCTGGTCATTATTGTGAGCGGATACGGCGAATTTGAATATGCCCAAAAAGCCATTGAATACGGTGTCCTCCATTACCTGCTCAAGCCGGTCGAACGCCATGAGCTGGTTAGTGTGATGGAAAAAGCACGGCTGCTGCTCGATAACCGTCATGGCATCACTTCCCTGGAACAGACGACAGGCCCGCTGCGGGTGGAGAGCGGAGGAGATACACGCAAGATCATACGGGATGTTAAGGAATATATCAGACTGCATATTGACGGTGATCTGCGCCTGCAGACGGTAGCTTCCCATGTCAATCTGAACGCTACGTATCTGAGCCAGCTGTTCAAGGGGGAGGCGGGCTGCAATTATTCAGACTATGTAACCGATTCCCGGATGGAACGTGCGAAGTGGCTGCTCAGCCATACCCAGCTCAAAATTTATGATGTCGCCCGCCTATCCGGCCATCAAAGCCCGAAGCATTTCATGCTGGTATTTAAGCAGCAGACGGGGATGACGGGTGGAGAATACCGCAATCAATATAATAGTCAGGAATGAGGTGTTAGTTAATCTAACGTAAAACATAAATATAACGAACCATTCCTGTATTTTGGATGATTTCTACACCGAATACGTCTCCTTTATACTAAAAGAGTCATTAAAACTAACATATCAAAGGGGGATATTCATGAAAAAAGCAGGAGCAATGCTTCTTTCAGCCATGCTGCTGGGTTTAACGGCAGGTTGTGCCAAGCCCGCAGCAAGCGGAAATGCCGAGAGTCCCGGGAAACAGGAAGATGTGGAGTTAAAGTTCTTGATGTGGGGCAATCAAGGGCATATGGATGTGTACAACAAGCTGATCAGCCAATTCGAAGCAGACAATCCGGGTATTAAGGTGACTATGGATTCGGTGCCATTCACGGATTATCAGCAGAAAATATCGGTGCTGGCCGCAGGGAAATCCCTTCCGGATATCGCCTGGGTCTCGGAGCGGATGATCCCGCAGTTCAAGGCTAACGGGATTCTGGCGGATGTCTCCTCCTTCAAAGACGATGCTTCCTTTAACCTGGACGATTATATTCCGAGCACACTAGACTTGTTCCGGGACGGGGATCAATTGCTGGGCCTGCCGTTCTCAACACCGCCGGTGGTCATGTTCTACAACAAGACATTGTTCGACAAGGCGAACCTGACAGACCCGAATACGCTGGCCTCCGAAGGGAAATGGACCTGGAAGACCTTTGAGGAATCGGCCAAAGCAATTGCTGTCAAAGACGCTGGGGGCCGGGTATATGGCGCGAATTTCTTCCGTGACTGGAAGACCTGGGCGATTCTATCTTCGTACGCGTGGTCTTATGGAAGCGGCCCGTTCAATGAGGATCTGACCGCATTCACCTGGAATGATCAGTACGGCGTAGAAACGATGGAGCTGCTGGAGCGGATGATGTATGAGGACGAATCCCACCCGAAAGCAGGCGAGCAGATCAGCTTCGACGCAGGGAATCTGGGCATGTTCTTCGACAACTACAGCTATGTCTCGAAAGCGCGTGACATTAAAGGGTTTGAATGGAGCATTGCTCCGATGCCGTCCGGCTCCGCAGGCAGTGTTCCGATGCTGGGCCAAGCAGGTTATACGCTGTTCAAGGACAGCAAGCATCCGGAGGAAGCCAAAAAGCTGCTCAAGCTGTTCGCCAGCCAGTCAGGCATTGAGGCGACATCCACCTATTTCGTACCTCCGCGCAAATCGGTGCTCAATTCTGATGCGTTCCTGAATCAGCCGAACAACCCGCCAGCTGAGCACATCGTGCAAGCGGTTATCGATGAAATGCCGAAGGCGCGCATCATTCCAGGCCACATCCGCTGGCAGGATATCGACAATGCGGTGCTGCAAGGCTTTGACCGCCTGTTCGGCAGGTCCGCGTCCGCCAAGGACAATATGGCGAAGATGCAGAGCGATGTCGAGGCTATTTTGAAATAAGACTCCGGGCAAGGGGCCGTCAACCGGCGTTCAGCAGAGTGCAGCGTCCGGCTTGACGGACCTCCCGAAATGGGGAGCGAAATACAATGGGTAAATTGCAGCAAAGATTGGAGCAAAGCGGCTTGTCCTTGATCATCAGCCTTCCTGCCAATGATGTAAGACTGGCAAAGGCAGCGCTTGAGGAAGGCGCGGATGCATTGAAGGTTCATTTTAATGTCGGCCACCGGGCCAGCGGTACGCATTTCGGTCCGCTTGACAGCTATGAAGACATTTTTAGCGAGATCCGCTCTTCCTTTGACGGTCCCTTGGGGGTAGTTCCTTCAGGCAGCTTAGAAGGTGTGGCGGAAGAAGAGATTAGGCGGCTTGCTCCGCTCGGGTTCGATTTCTATTCGATCTATGCCCATCATCTGCCGCCCTTTATGCTGGAGGATCACGGCTTGGACCGGACCTTTGCCATTAATGACACCTATGATCTCAGTCAGGTTCAGGCAGGGGCGCAATTCGGGATCACGGCGCTTGAAGCTTCAATTGTGCCTGGCAGCGAATACGGTACGGGACTTAGCTTCGCAGATCTGCTGAAATACCGGTATTTGGCCGACCATTCCGGTCTTCCCGTGCTGGTGCCTTCCCAGCGTAAGCTGCTTACAGGAGATGTACCTTCCTTGCAGCGCGCGGGAGTGAAAGCGATCATGTTAGGTGCGGTGGTGACGGGCAAGACAGAGGAGGAGCTGCGGCGTGCGGTTAGCTCGTTCCGTGGTGCTATAGACAAATTGAGCTAGGGGGCGGTGAATTCCGGCATGAACAGAAAGGTCAAGAGACGAAACAAGGGTCCGCTTGCCCGCGAGGCACAGGTGACCGGATGGCTTTTTATATCGCCAATGCTGCTCGGGTTCACGTTATTATTGTTATTTCCAATGGGGAAAGCGCTCTATATGAGCTTAAATGACTGGCCGCTGCTTGGCGGGCACCGGTTTGTCGGTCTGGATAATTACAAGGATATTGCGGTGGACCCGCTGTTCTGGAAGGTCTTCGGCAACACGGCTTATTTCACGCTGGGTCTGGTGCCGTTTAACATTGTGCTGGCTCTGATGCTGGCGCTGCTGTTATCCCGAAGCTTGAAGGGCATCGGCATCTTCCGCACCGCGATCTTCGTTCCCGTGATGACTTCGCTGATTGTATGGTCCATCGTCTGGAAGTATATGTTCGCCACCGATTCCGGGCTGATCAATCAGCTGCTGATGTTGTTCAACATTAAAGGAGCCGCCTGGCTGTATGATGAGAGACTGGCGATGCCAGCCGTTATTGTGACAAGTGTACTGAAGAACGTGGGCCTAAATATGGTGCTCTTCATCGCTGCGATCCAGCAGGTATCGCGTTCGTTATATGAGGCGGCTGAGCTGGACGGGGCAGGCAAGACCAAAACCTTTTTCAACGTGACCCTGCCTATGATTACGCCCACCGTATTTCTGACCGTGGTGATGACCGTAATCGGCTCGCTGAAGGTGTTCGGCCAGATCTATGTCATGACCCAGGGCGGACCGAGTAACAGCACCAAGGTGCTGGTCTATTACATCTGGGAAAAAGCGTTCAAGCTGTTCCAGATGGGCTACGCTTCGGCGCTGGCATTTGTGTTGTTCTTTGTCGTGTTGATCTTGACTCTGCTGCAGTGGCAGCTGCGAAAGAGGTGGGTATTCAATGAAGGCGACGCCTAACACCAGCAAAAGGCTGTCTGTAGCAGGAGTGTATGCTGCATTAACGGCGGTATCGCTGATTATGCTTGTTCCGTTTCTGTGGATGCTGTCCACTTCCTTCAAACGGCCGCAGGATATTTTCACCTACCCGCCGCAGTTGATTCCGCCGGTATTCCAGTTTCAGAATTATGTGGATGTCTTTACACTGATCCCGTTTCACCGCTTCTATTTTAACAGTGTCTATATCTCGTTTGTCGTCGTGGCGGGAACGGTATTTTTCGCTTCGCTGGCCGGTTATGCTTTTGCCAAAATTCCCTTCACAGGCAGAAATGCTGTGTTTCTGGTGCTGCTCAGCGCCATGATGATCCCGCATGAAGTGACGGCGATCCCGATGTTCCTGTTCATGCGCGACCTGGGCTGGATTGACACGCATCTGCCGCTGATTCTGCTGCCGATCTTCGGCGCAAGCGGCGTGTTCGGAATCTTCGTCATGCGGCAATTCTTCATTACTGTACCCACGGAGCTTGAGGAGGCGGCGATGATCGACGGCTGCAGCCGGTTCCGCATTTACTGGACAATTATGCTGCCGATTGCCCGTCCCGGCATGGCGACACTGACGATCTTCACGTTCGTGTCCATCTGGAATGAGTTCTTCGACCCGCTTATTTTCATTAATACGCGTGAGCTGATGACCTTGCCGCTGGGATTATCGTTGTTTACAGATGAAGTGGGCACTTCCTGGCATTACCTGATGAGCGCCACCGTCATGGCCATCGTGCCGCTGCTGATCGTCTTTTTCATGGCGCAGAAGCGGTTCATCGAGGGCGTAGCTATGACGGGGCTGAAGGAATAGCACACATAAAGGAGTGGATGATATGAATCCTGCAATAGAGGCAGATGTCGTTGTCGTGGGGGGAGGCCCGGCAGGAATCACGGCGGCCATTGCTGCCGGACGGCTGGGGGCGCAGACGGTGCTCATTGAACGTTACGGATTCGTGGGCGGGATGTCTACCGCTGCTATGGTCTATCCGTGGATGACCTTTCATACCGATAGCGGCGAGCAGGTTATCAAGGGCATCGCCCAGGAAATTGTAGACCGGCTGCAGGCAAACGGCGGTTCGCCGGGCCACCTGCGGGATACGGTCGGCTTCGTCCATACGCTGACGCCATACCATCCTGAGATTTATCAAGTGGTAGCTACAGATATGCTGCATGAAGCGGGAGTGAAGCTGCTTCTGCACAGCTTTGTGGATGAGGTGATGACCCGTGACGGCGTGATCGAACATGTGGTAGTGACTAATAAATCCGGGCGTACGCCTATCAAAGGGCGCATCTTCGTGGATTGCAGCGGAGATGCCGACGTAGCCAAGCTGTCCGGGGCCGAAACGCTGCAAGGCCGGGAGGGGGATAACCGTTCCCAGCCGATGACGATGAAGTTCAGAATGCGCGGCGTTGATCTGCACAAGGTCAAAGCGTATATGATCAGCCATCCCGAAGAGTTCTACAGCAAAACGCCGATTGCCGAGCTGCCGGACCTGCCATTGACCGGGGTAAGCGGATTCTACTCGCAATGGAAACGGGCCGAGGTGCCGATCAACCGTGACCAGGTGTTGTTCTTTGCCGGTCCGGCAGACGATGAGGTGTTGATCAACTGCACCCGTGTCCAGGGGCTGGACGCAACGAATGCGGAGGATCTGACCTTGGCGGAGCAGGAGGGCCGCAAGCAGGTGTTGCTCATGGCCGAGTTTCTGAAGCGCGATGTTCCGGGCTTCGAACGGGCCTCAATCTCAGCGGTTGCGCCGCAGATCGGCATCCGCGAATCGCGGCGGATCAAAGGCTACTACCAGCTGAGCAAGGAGGATGTCGTAGAAGGCCGCAAGTTCAGTGATGTCATTGCCCGCAGCGGCTACCCGATCGACATTCACGATCCGTCCGGCAAGGGGGTCACAGCCTCCTTCATCGCCGGAGACGGCGCGTACGATATTCCATACGGCTGTCTGCTATCCGCCAATGTGTCCAATCTGCTGGCCGCAGGCCGATGCATCTCGACCTCGCACGAAGCGCTAGCCACGACCCGGCTGACGCCAAGCTGCATGGCCACGGGTCAGGCGGCCGGAACAGCTGCGGCGCTCGCGGCGGCTGCCGGGGTGAAGCCGCAGGCGCTCGATATCCTTCAGCTGCAGGAGCAGCTGAAGCGGGATGGGGTAGTTTTATAGAGCTGCGGAGCGGGAATGTAATCGGAAAACCGATTACATTGGGCACTGGGATGGTTCGTAGGCGGAATGTAGTCGGAAAACCGATTACATTGGGCACTGGGATGGTTCGTAGGCGGAATGTAGTCGGAAAACCGACCACATTGGACACTGGGAGGGTTCGTGGGCGGAATGTAGTCGAAAAACCGACCACATTGGGCTAGTGCAGCGGCGTTTAGTTGCAGTATAATTATTATTTGCGACATAATAATTATTATGTTAACTTATTAACGATCATAAGAGTTAAAAACAATGATAAGTATATATTAATAAACCCCAAATCCGCCTTACAGCAGGTCTGGGGTTTATTTTCGTCTCACATAGCTCAAGCACCAAGCTCACGCTGCGCACTTACTTCAGCAAGCTCGCGGATGCGGAGTCTTTTATGAGCGGTAATCAGGAAAGGAAGGCCGAGCGCCGTGGTCAGCGCAAGCGGTACGAACACAGCGGGCCCGTTCAGAGCGCCGAACTGATCCAGCAGCAGTCCTCCGAGAATAGGTGCCATTACGCTGCCCAGATTATTGAAGCCGATCGTGCCGAAATAGGTGCCTTTCCACTCCGGCTTGGCAATCCGGTCGATCAGCATATCCATCATCGTGAAGAGCAGAACCTCCCCGACCGTGAACAGAACCACGCTGAACATCAGCAGGGGCACCCCTCCGGGCATTCCGAACAGCAGCAGACTAAGGGCTACGCAGACATTGCCCAGAATGAGCGGGATAATCGGCGCGAACTTGCTGGCTGTACGCACGATGGGATACTGTACGACCAGCACCGTGACTGCATTAAGCGACAGCATGTAAGAGAAGACTTGGCTGCCATTGCTGAAATGGGTGTTCATCGCCAGAAATTGCGCCAGTGTAGAGCTAAAGTGGCCATACCCGAGGACGCAGAAGATGGTTCCCAGCAGAACAGGCAGAAATACCTTATCCCTTCCGGTGACCGCGAGCGCATCCAGCAGCTTCGGCGTCCGCACTTCTCCATGAACAGGCAGGCTGGCACGGTGCACCGAGAATTGCAGGAACAGAACAAGTCCATAGGCGATATAGACAATCCCTGCGATCACGAACGGGAAGGTGGACTTGGCGGAGCCGAGCTGGAGGCCGATAATCGGGCCGAAGACCACACCCAGATTCACCGCGGCATACCGCAGATTGAAGACCAGCAGCTTTTGCTCCGGCGGGGTGATATCTGACAATAATGCCCGTGAAGTTGGTTCAAATACGGCGCGACACAGTCCATTGAGCGTGTTCACCAAGAAAAACACCCATAAATGCTGCGCTGCGGCGAAGCCGAAGAATACGCAGGCCCAGCCGAACACGGAGACCAGCATGACGATCCGGCGCCCGATCACATCCGAGATATAACCGCCGTAGAAGCTGATCATTACCCCTGCCAGCGAGCTGACGGCCACCGTGAACCCGGTTTGGGTAGCGGAAGCTCCAAGCACCTGCGTGAGATAGATCGAGAGAAAAGGAATGCTCATTGAAGTAACCAGCCGGCCGAACATCGTTCCAATGATGATGGTCCAGGCCAGCGGGTGAATGTGGCGCAGATGTTGTTTCATTTGAATCCCTGTCTCCTAGTCAATGGTTTGAATTTGAAGCATGCTTCTTAGCGAATGATTATGTATAATTGTATAGAACAAAGGGGGAAATAAAAGTGTAAGAATTACATGTCACTTTTCACCTTTTAAAAGGAGCTTGAGAACATGGATACCAGCAGTACACATTATCTTTGTTTGACCGCAGCCCTGGCTCCGGCATATAACCTCCAGCAGCCGATTCCGGTGACGATTGAGCAGTTGACAGGTATCCTGTGCTGCACACCGCGCAATGTGAAGTTTATTCTGCGGAAGCTGGAGGAGCAGCAGCTGATTGCCTGGATACCCGGAAGAGGGAGAGGAAATCGCTCGCAGATGACTTTTTTGCGTCATATAGATGAGGTGCTGGAGGAGAGATTTCAGGAGCTCGTCAGCAAAGGCCGGATTAAGCCTGCCATCGAATTGATTGGTCAATACCCGGTTAACGAGCCGCTCAAAGAACGCCTGCTGGCGGTTCTCGATAAGCAAATGGGCTTCTGGAGAGAACCCGGCTCCATATCCGGGCAGGAGGTGCTGCGAATCTCCCGTAACCGTGCGATGGAGAAGCTGGACCCGGCCACCGTATACACCGCTTTTGAGACCTATTTGCTGGGGCATGTTTGCAGTACCCTGATTACCTATGATGCACAGAACGAGGTTTTCCTGCCGGGGCTGGCCCACACGTGGGAGGCTAACGAGAGCAGTACAAGCTACCTGTTCTATCTCCGCAAGGGGGTGCGATTCCACCACGGCCGCATGATGACTTCAAGGGATGTAAAAGAAACCCTACAGCGTCTGATCGGGCTTAAAAGTCCGGCGATCTGTCATTTTGAGGATATCATTCATGTGGAGCTGGAGGGGGACTACGTTATACGGTTCGATCTGGTGCAGCCTAATTTCTTCTTCCTGCATCTGTTCAGCTCGATCTATATGTCGATTGTTCCATACGATGTGGATTTCGCTGTGCATCCTGTCGGCACGGGGCCTTATCAGGTAGTGGATCTGAGTCAGGATGTGCTTGTACTCGGTGCCTACGATTTCTACTATGGAATACGCCCTTTGCTGGACCGGGTCGAGATCTGGTACCTGCCGCATTTGGCCTCGGGGGTACGACAATATCAGCTGACGGGTGCCAGTACCAGTCTGAACAGCTTGCCGGCAGCGGAGGACGGGAGGAGTCATAATATCGATTATCCGGCTGTCGGGTGCAGATACATTCTGTTTAATTTTAGAAAAGAAGGCGTACACCATCATCCTGCAGTCCGGCAGGCCATGCGTATCCTCTATAATCAGCTTGCCCTGATTCGTGAGCTGGGAGGCAACCGGATTATGCCGGCAGACAGCTTCCTTCCCTGGCAGAGCAGCAAGTATGAGTTCGCTGAGCCGCAATTGGAGGAAGCGCGGGCGCTGCTTGAGGAAGGCGGATACAGAGGAGAGGCAGTTAAGTTGGCCTACCGGGCCTGTAAAGAGGATCAGGATGAGGCGAATTGGCTTCAGGAGCGCAGCAGGAAAATTGGATTACAGCTTGAGCTGTATCCTTTAGGGGATTATGATCTGCCGGACTTGGTGAACCAAGCGGATCTTGTGATCTGCGAAGAAGTACTGGAGGATGACTGGCAGTGGGGGATGATTAATTATTTTCGTAATGAGTCGAATTATCTGCATCACCTGCTGCTGGACAGCCAGAAATCTGAGCTCACAGAGGTGCTGAAGCCTTTCGCCCGGCTGGCCGCCGGGGAGAGGGCAGAGATACTGGAGCTGGCAGAAGGCAAGCTGCGTGATAACGATTGGGTACTGTATGGCTGTCATATGAATAAAAAAGCGCAATTAAGTCAGAATCTGTTCGGACTGGAGCCCGGCTCCTTCGGATTTTTGGATATCTCCAAGCTGTGGGTGAAATCGGGGTTTGAGTAGGCACAAAGAAACGGCTGCTCTCCTGAAGGGGGAGCAGGCCGTTTTTTTGTGCGTGATGCGGTTAGCGCTTAAGCCGTAGTTCAGACCGCTTGCTGCTGCTTGCCGTCACATTTCTTGCAGACCGTCAGCTTCTCACCCTCCGGGCCTTTGCCGAAATACAAAAGCTTAATCCGGGTGCTTCCGCAGATCGGACAGGTGCCCCTGGCCCGGGAGGGGGTACTGTAAAGTGCTTTACCGCGCTTATTCTTGGACATGTGAATTCCCACTTTCGTCTGTAATACTCTATCCTATGCCCGGGTGGCAGCGGCGATTCGACGGAGATGCATTTTTATTGCGGCATAAAGGAATCTAATGAATTGTTTGTTTACTCTATTGTATGAATCTGGTAAAGTGGTTTTATACTATAGAGCTTGGAGGAAACGTAGTGGTAAAAGCATTGAAATGGGTAGCCTACATAACTATTGCAGCAGCCTTCATTGGGGGGATCGTAGCAGGTAATATTTTTGCACCGGAGCCGGAATTTTCATTTGATGATAAGACATTTTCCTGGGGATTCATGGTAACATTCTGGGTTAGCGGCGCAGTCTCAAGCATCTTCATACTGGGATTCGCATCCTTGCTTCAGCATGTTGAGTACATGTCCGAAAGACTGTACAATTTGGAAGAGTTAACGCGGCGGCAGAAAGAACTAACCGAACGCGGATTAACCCAGTTCTCCCAATCTTCATAGACTAATAGGAAATGCCTTGCCTTGGACTAATCCATGCAGGGCATTTTTGCTATTTAGGAGCTGCTGGTCAATTATTCGAAGGAGGGCATTATGAAAAAGCTTGTAATCGTAAACGGAACCATGGGAGTCGGAAAAAGTACGATTGTCAGTAAGCTGTATAAAGAATTAGAACATTCCGTATGGCTTGATGGAGATTGGTGATGGTTAATGAACCCCTGGGAGGTTACCGAAGAGAACAAAACGATGGTAATGAATAACATCCATTATATGCTCAATCAGTACCTTGAGAATTCCATGTTCAAGTATGTCTTCTTCTCTTGGGTGATTCATAAGGAAAGCATATTCGATGAAATTCTTGCAGGCTTAAAAGGAAATGAATATGAGCTAATAAAAGTTACGTTAATGTGCTCTGAGGAAGAATTGATAAAGCGTATGCGTCAGGATGAGAGGAGCGAGAGTGAAATTGAAAATAGCATTAACAGGTTAGAGAATTACAAAGAAATGAATACACAAAAGCTGAATACGAACGGCAAGGAGATTGATGTCATCATAAAAGAGTTCCTACATATGATTGCTGGCGGGAATTAAAAAAGATAGCGATGAAGGCGCATAATAACATCGAAAAAACAGCGTATAACATAAATTATACGCTGTTTCACTTCTAAGGGACTTTTATATGACTTCTCGAACTAGTTGTCACCTTAAATCGAATGTTTTTGCTAGAATAATATATTAATAATGGGATTATTACCCATCCAAAAAGTTCATCTGTTCTTTCTCCTCTTCGGAGTGTGGAACCCATGCTATACTATCAAGTGGAAACGGCATTGAAAAACATACGCTGGAGGGAGTCCATTGATTCATAGCAGCAAGCAGCATAAATGGAGATCAGACAAACTGTCTCATCTGGGATCCTCGATCTTTGCCGAGGTGGCGGCATGGAAGTCAGAAGCCCGGCAATCGGGACTGGACATCATCGATCTTGGAATTGGCAGTCCGGACCGGGCGCCTCTGCCGGAGATCCGTCAGGCATTAAGTCAAGCAGTACTGCGGGAAGACAGTTATGCCTATCCGTCATCCAAGGGGAGTACAGCGCTGCGCAATCAGGCGGCGAGATGGATGCAGTGGCGATTTGGCGCGGAGGTAGACCCGGAGGAGGAAATTGTGTCCCTGATGGGTTCGCAGGACGGGCTGGCGCATCTGGCCCTGGCCATCTGCAATCCCGGTGATCTGGCGATTGTACCTGACCCTGGTTATCCCATTTATTCAGGAGCGCTCGCAATAGCGGGGGTTAGGTCTTGGCCGCTGCCGCTTCTAGAGGAGAATGCGTTCCGGCCGGATCTGGAGAGTATTCCTGATGAGGTCTGGCGGGAAGCATCTTTTATGCTGCTCAGCTTTCCCGGCAATCCGATTTCGGTTACTGTGGATCTGGCTTATATGGAGCGGCTCGTGGAGCTTGCCCGTAAGTGGGAGGTGCTGGTCGTGCATGATCTGGCGTATTCAGAGATGGGCTTCGATGGTTACTGGCCGATCAGCATCCTCCAGGTACCGGGGGCGCGGGATATCGCCGTTGAATTTCATTCCTTCTCCAAAAGCTTCAACATGGCCGGATGCCGCATCGGCTTCATGACAGGCAATGCTCAGGCCGTCGGGGCGCTGCGGGAGCTGAAAAGCAATGTGGATTACGGTGTCTTCGAGCCGATTCAAGAAGCTGCGGTTGTGGCGCTAGAGCAAGCGATGGACTCCGGGCCGGACCAAGGAGTGGCTGTACTGTATGAGAGGCGGCGGAATCTTCTGGTAGAGGCGCTGCAGCTTGAAGGGTGGGCAGTCCCCTCGCCGGAAGCTACTATGTTTATTTGGGCAAGGCTGCCGGATGCCTATGGGAATAAGGGTGAAGCCAGAAGCTCGCGCCGCTTCGCGCATGACCTGCTGCTGAGAACCGGAGTAGCGGTTATTCCGGGAGATGCTTTTGGCAGCCAGGGGGAAGGGTATGTGCGAATTGCACTGGTAGAGGAGGAAGAACGTCTGCTGGAAGCCGCCAGAAGGATCGGGGAGTTTCTGCGTTCGGGCAGGTGAGGTTGAGAAGTGCTGTTGAGTAACATAATCAACATTATGTTAACTTGTATAATTCGCTGATCTGAATTCGGGGTAATAAGGATCAACTACAGATTTTCAGGAGGTTGACCTTATGGGATTTAACATTGGAGGATTAGGCGATAAAATACAAGGAGTAGTCGGTTCCCTCAAAGAAGGCCGTGCCTACGAGCTGCTGCAGAAATTACCGCTAAACAAGCTGCCTTTCGAGCAACTTCTGCAGAAGCTGCCGCTGGAGCAACTGCTATCGAGTTCTTTTTTGCAAAAGTTCACTCCCTTCGAGTCCTTGAAGGATCTGCTGCAAAAAGGAGGATTCTCTGCCGGATCAGCAGAGGAGATAAAATCGCTCCCGTCGGATCAGCTCGATGAGCATGTAGCGAAGACGACTTCTTTTGGTTCACTGAAGGATATGCTGATCAAAGCAGCGGAGTTCTATTCCCAGCGGAAATAGACGGACCGCAGGTTGCTTCGAAGCAGGTAGTCTAAACCGCACTGCTGCCGGTTCCGGCAACCTCATATATGTAAGCAAGCCCGCACTGGAATTCTCCGGTACGGGCTTGCTTTATTTTTACATAGTTATATTCTAGTGACTTAGTCCTTCAACCATGCCGTTGCTAGCAGCAAAGCTCCTTGGTTAGCCTTAGTGTCAGCCAGCGCGTTCAGCATCACGAAATCGTGGATAATGCCCTGGAAGCGCACAGCCGTAACGGGAACGCCTGCTTCGCGAAGCTTATTCGCATAGGCCTCCCCTTCATCACGAAGCACATCGGCTTCACCTGTGATAATCAAGGCTTCCGGCAGACCGCTAAGCTGGTCCAGACTGGCCCGCAGCGGAGAGGCCGTAATCTGTGCCCGCTCCTCAGGATCGGTGGTATATTGATGCCAGAACCATTTCATGCCTTCGCGCTGGAGGAAATATCCTTCTGCGAACTGATGATACGATTCAGTATCGAAGGAAGCATCTGTAACCGGATAGAAAAGCAATTGCTTAGAGATGGCCGGACCGCTGCGTTCTTTAGCCATCAGGGTGATGGCAGCAGTCATGTTACCGCCGACACTGTCCCCGGCGACACTCAGCCTGGATGCATCCAGTCCGTACGTGGAGCCTTCACTAGCAATCCATTCCAGGACTGCGTAGATTTCTTCAATGGCCGTAGGATATTTGGCTTCCGGGGACAGGCTGTATTCCGGGAATACTATTGGCGTTTCGTAAAGAGCCCTTAAACCATTGGTAATAAAGGTTTTTTTCGAAGTTAATTACATGCAAAATCACTCGAAAATCACAACAGCCTCAAATTCTACAGTTTCAGAAGGTCGCCGAACTCAATATTCAGCTTGCTGGCATCGTCCTTTTTCATCTTGTTCGTGACATGTGTATAAATTCTAACGGTGGTTTTATCGTCTTCATGACCGACTCGTTTCATAATGTTCAGCAGATCGACACCAGCCTCGGTGAGCATACTGATGTGAGTGTGCCGAAAGATATGAGGCGTAGCATGTTTCTTGATGTTTGTATATTTTAAGAGCCGGGCCATTCGTTCGTTCACATCCATCGGATTATAAGGGTAGCCATTCGGCCTGCAGAACACAAAATTCTTTGTATGGTGCTCCCCAAACTGATCCTTGTACCTTTGATGGGTATATCGCTGCCGTTCCTGGTAAGTCTGTAGCAGCTTGATGATGGCCTGATCTAAATTGAATGTTCGTATGGACCCTTTAGTCTTAGGCGGCGTTAACTTATATTCCGTCATGTTGTTGTTCGGGTTGTACAGCGTTTTAGTAACTCGAAGCATGGTTGTCTCAAAATTAATGTCTGTCCACTTCAGGCCACATAGTTCGCCTGACCTAAGGCCGGAGAAGGCCAGGAGATAAAAGGTCTCCATGTCTCGTTCCAGTCCATGGTTCGTCGCAGCATCCAGGAAGATACGCAATTCTTCGCGCTCCAAGTAGGAAGCCTCGATGTCTTCCCCTTCAATCTCTTCAACGGTCAGCGGCTTGGATTTGATGATCGCACCTTTACTCGGGTTATCCTTCCTCAGTCCTTCCTTAACTGCCCATTCAAAAATCATATTTGCTGCGCTGTCTACGATTTTGATTGTATTGATCGCATAAGGTTTGTAGATGTACTGGCCGGGGTTCTCTTTGTCTTTGACTCTACGCCCTGCGGTGCTCATCTTATCAATCATGCCTTGGTACTGCTTCTTGGTTATTTTCGATATAGGCAAATCGCCAATGTATCCGTTTAGGAGCGTAATCCCTCGGTCCCGGACATCCATGGTAGAATCTTTGTCAATCTTCTTGCTATACTCCTCGCGCCATTCTGCAGCTGCTTCAGCCACCATAACCTTCTTAGCCTTCTTCATGTTAATTCCGGCTGCAAGGCGGTCATACTCTTCCTTACAGGCTGCCTTAACCTCGCCTATGGTGTCCCGCACCCGGGGAATCTGCGTCCGTTCACCGGTCACTGGATCGGGCGGACCCTCAATGACCAGACGCCACTTGTAGCCCTGTTTGTTGTTGGCGGGTATCTTCTTGGGGACGGGTACGGAGTTGCGCTCCTTTTTGGGCTTGATCATTGGGGGATCGCTCCTTTAGTTGGTTTTTCTATTTACGATTGCATAAAAGAGATTGAAAATAACCCAAAATCCTATAGATATTGAAGTGAAGATTACATAATTAGAGTTGAAACCACTAGAGATAAATTCTTTATACAGCCAGTAAGCTTGCGATAGGAATGGCATGCAAAGAGTAACGAAAAAACCTACGATTCCGGCGTTTGACAAGGCTATAATCAGAGACCAAATATATACTATTGATCCTAATACCCAATAGGAAAAGGCTAGTAAAATTCCCATTGATAAAATTAGGTTAACAAGAAAACCTCTCTTATCTTGATCATCGTTGACTTCTGTAGAAACATGAAGTTTAGTAGTTTTTAGATATGTTCTTTTTACTCGTTTGGAAAAAACAAAGTATGGTATCCAAATAGCAGCATAAATAACAGACCCGTATATTCCAGAATAAAGACCATAATCATCGTATATGATATCCCCCATATCACGTTCGATTGCAACTTTTAACGCAAATAAAGTTAGTTGTAATGCAACGTTGAGCGATATGTAGATGATGGATAATATTTTGAACTTAATGTTTTTTCGTATGCAGAAATACAAGATTGCCAAAGCGAGAAAAATAATCAATATTTGAGTCGATAGTTCAAATACAGAAGAAAAATGTATTAATTTATTATAGTATTCACTCTCTGGGGAAATGATCATTTTAAATCGTTCTGTGTTGAATAATAAAACATTATCATATGCGAACCTTATAGTTTTATATAAGAAGTACAATAGACCGAATACATAAAAATATAACCATCCACCAAACCCACACAAAGGTTCTTTGACAACCATTGCAGTCTGTGTCTTTGGCCTGTTTCTTCTAATCCTCTTCACAAAAATATCAACCAAGTATCCAATTAGCGCTGAAATACCTCCAAATCCAGCAACAAAAATAATAGCATTAAACGTATCTACTTGGTCTCCAAAATAAGAAGAATAAACAAATGCCCCAATCACCATTCCAAATATAGCAAAAATACCAACCATCCAATAATTCCCCTTATAATGCACATAGGCTGTGCTATTTTTCTATAAAAACCCTGTCAGAAATTATGCAATGAACTTATCATCCCCTTATCGTAATATAGTGTCATTCTGAAAAAAAAAGGAGAAACCCTACACCATGAAAATACTAGCAGTCAAACAAGAGGGACGCACCGGTGAAGATAGCGACTTCCGGGAACTGGACCTCATCGAAGAGATCAATGCGATCACCTTATCCCAACGCTCCAGTAACTCAGCCAAGATCCTGGCATTTGACACCAACGATGGAACCTACCTCCCGTTGACCACCCTGGCGGATATCGCCAAAATATGCGGTCACTATGGCTATGAGATGATGGGTGATGCAGTAGTTAACACCCGTAAAATAGCAAAAACAGAAACAGTTCGCAATAATGGGTCTATAGTTACATTTATCGGAGGCCGGAGAATAAAAGTAAAGAAACAGGTATAGTAGCGACTGAATAAGCCGAAGTCAACCCCTATAATGGTGCTATAGGGGGGTGACACAGGTTTATTTTTTTCGACATCAAATGACAGCATTTTCATGATATTATTTGATATAGTTTATGTATGTCCCACGAGTCATTTTGGTTTTGGTGCAAGCACGAAATATTGAATCCTTACGAAATATCGTAATTCCCGGTGGGAGTAGCAAAGCTACTCTGCTTACCGCCATTCCCATTCAAACAGGTCATCCACACTACAACGGAGGTGATAAGCGAACAACACAGCTCTTTTGATAGAGATGTTGTAAAATCTAAGGTTGCAGATTTCCGATATTCGCGGTTCACTCACTTCGGTAACGATTGACAACCATTTTTGGTCCTTGCCGATGCGAATCAGCAAATCGGGAATGCGGCAGCGCACGGGAACGGGTTCCATCGCACGGCCACCTTACTTTATATTTAATTTGAAATGCGTACAACCGTCTCATTGACTTAATCAGCAATACGCACAAGCTTCTCATTTACCGAACACTTGTTCTTGTGTTAAGATTGACAATATTCCGCCTCCAAGGATGGTGACATCTATGAAAGAAGAGTTTGTAATCTTGTGTGATGAGCTTGAAGAATTGGACGAGCAAGACGCTGAAGACGTTTATAGGTTTATGCGAAAATGTATAGAGGAATATGTTAGTCCTCAGCAACAATTCTGATCATTTTTTCCAATACTTCTTTCTTATGCGGATCGCTAAGGTCAATTTTATATTTATTCACCATCTCTTTAATCACATATTCTGTGTAGTCAGCTTTATAAATAGATGGTGAATCCCCTAAATCGCCTTCCTTTATGTCTGTTCTTCCTAGTAAATAATCTGTTGATACATTGTAAAATTCTGCAAATTTATTAAGCGTTTCGTTGTCTGGCTCCCTAGATCCATTTTCATATCCCGAATAAGTGGTTCTTGCCATCTTTAACTTTTGAGACAATTCCTTTTGTGTTAACTTCTTTTCTTTGCGCAACAACGACAACCTCTCGCTAAGCACCGAATCACCTCATTTCTATAATTCATTATACCGACGCAAATTGAATCATAAAATAAACTCTTCAAATCTCGTCAAAAAGGTAAAAATACGTGTTGACATGACGCAAAACGAGTCATATAATAAAGACATCCCCACAGGACGCAAAACGAGTCAAGGAGGTGTGCATCATGCGTCATTGGTTGGTACAGTTCAGAAAAACTAAGGGTTTAACGCAGCAGCAGGTTGCTGAAATTACTGGAATATCTAGGAGCTATTATGCTGATATTGAGCAAGGCACCAAGGGGGCCAGTGGAAAAGCAGCTAAGCTGATTGCAAATGCACTTGGTTTTGATATGAACCTTTTTTTTGCAGATGTTGGACGCAAAACGAGTCAGAAACAGGAGGTGATCTAAATGGCCGTAGTCGTGATGGACAGCGAGGACCTAGCCGCCCTGATCCGTCAGGTGGTGGTGGATACCATCGAAACGCACGCGGTGAAAGTGGAAACCGAGCTAAAACCTTTCCTAAGCCGGACCGAGTTCATGAGGCTAATGGATATCGGGGAAAGCAAGACAGCAGAGTTGTTCAACCGGCCGGACTTTCCAGTAACGAGAGAATTCGGTCATCCGAGAGTTATGACAAAGCTGCTGCTGCAATGGGCTGAAGAAAATACCGAGTGGGTGAGCAAGAATGCCGGAGTTGGATGGAACGCAAGGAAAGCAAGATGAGGGAAACCCGCCGAGCATGTACACACTGCGGCGGGCTGGGGAAAACGTGTGGGGGATAAGGGTTGGTGACCTCTTATCTAAAGAATAGCATAGAGGTCGCCCTTGTCCCATGAGAATACGGCATATGCAAAAATCTCATGAAGGGAGGGTTGACGATGGTAGTCGGATCAATTATGCGCGCATGCCGAGAAAGAGCGGGACTCACGCAGGAAGATATGGGCGAAGAGATGCAGATGGATCAGGCGACAATCAGCCGAATTGAAAACGGACGCCAGACGCCGGATGTATCCACATTCAAGGAATGGGTAGACAAGACGCAATCACAGGAAGTCATGGTTGCTTACTTTTACGGCATTGAAGGCATCAAAATCATACAGCACATAATGAATCAATCACAGGAAGTGAGGGCTTAACAGATGGAATACGATTTCAGAGCAGCGCGGGATGAAATTACCCGGACCGTTAGAATCTACCGGGCGTTGAACGCTAAGGGGATGCTAACACCTGAGTTAGATGCATCGCTGAAATACAAGACGTTCACCTTAGAACGTGAGATTGCAGAGGCCAGACATAAAAAAATAGCCGCCGGGCATGGCAGCCATTTCTTCGGATCAGTAAATTTTCTTAACCCAATTATACCTGAGTCGGAGCAGGTGAGCAAGGCATGACAGAACAGGATATCAAAGATTTCGCCGTAGCACTGGCCCACGAGTACGTGAGGGTCCGGCAGGAGTGGTTTGACGCAATATTCAAAGTAAATGATACCCGGTGGGACCGTGATAAGGAAATCTGGCATTACATGATCGCCCTGGAGCTGAAGGAAAAGACACAAGCCAAATGGGATCAAATGTTCCGGGTATGCGAGGAACTGCTGCCCAAAGAGATTAAAAACGCATTTGAAGCTGAGCTATCCCAAATCGAAATGAGGAGGTTTAGACCATGAGCATGGTAGCCATCCACAAGATTCATCGTCAGTTGGCCTTTTACACGCTGATGTGCACGGACGTCAAAGGGAACATGATCATCGGAGAAGCCGAGATGAAACTGATCATGCCGCTATTGAAGGATAATCTGCTGCTGGTGTTCAACAACGACTCGCTTAAGGCCCTGTCCTTCATGGCCTAC
This sequence comes from Paenibacillus sp. FSL M7-0896, assembly GCF_037975415.1. Classification (NCBI taxonomy): domain Bacteria; kingdom Bacillati; phylum Bacillota; class Bacilli; order Caryophanales; family Paenibacillaceae; genus Paenibacillus; species Paenibacillus sp. FSL M7-0896. Next base: position 3,799,131 of record NZ_CP150250.1, on the reverse strand, counting down.
GAGATGGGCGACACCGAATGGCACATGGACATATGCGAGAAACTGGACGCACTGGAGGCGAGCTTACTATGAATGACGAGGAGCTGCAGGAGCAAGAAGAGCACGAGGAACTGGCCGAATGGTGGCCGACACTGACGGAGCAATACGAATACAACGGCATGAGCATCAGCGACTTTATCTAAGGGGTGAGCGTGATGGACAAAAATACTTACATTGAATATCTGCGCAATCAAGCGTACTGGATGGAGCAATATGCGAAGGACCTGGAGAACGGAGAAGGCCAGAATAGCTGGTGGACGGTTGACTTCCCGGTATTCCGACCGGATGAACTTCAAGAGGAGGCGAAAGCGCAATGAGAACAAACCGATTAGTCAGTACTCTTGAAATGTCCCATGATGATTGGCTGCAATGGCGCCGTACCGGGCTTGGTGGGTCGGACATCGCCGCCATCTGCGGGCTAAGCCGTTACAAGTCTCCCATGGAGGTGTACCTGGATAAGCTCGGGGAGATCCCGCCGATCGAGGACAATCCAAAAATGAAGGCTGGACGCATCTTGGAGCCGGTGGTCGCGGATTGGTTCGCGGAAGAGACCGGGATGAAGGTTATTCGGCAGAACGCTATCTTCCAACATCCCCGACACCCGCACATGCTGGCAAACATCGACAGATGGCTACCAGGACAGAACGCCGGGCTTGAATGCAAGAACACCGGGGAGTATGCAAAAGGGGACTGGGAAGGCACTACAGCCCCTACAGAGTACATCCTGCAAGCGAATCACTACATGGCCGTCACGAATGCGGACCGCTGGTACATCGCGGTACTGATAGGCGGCTGGGACTTTCAATGGAGAGTCATTGAGCGTGACGAAGAACTCATTAAAAACTTGATTACTATAGAAGAAGAATTTTGGACCAACAACATTTTAGCACAGCAGCCACCAGCGCTCAGTCATCAGGACACGAATTATCTGAAGACCACTTACAAAGACAGTGTTGCCGATTCAACGGTAGATTTACCCGAAGAGGCTTATCCCATCATAAAGTCTCTTGCAGAGGCCCGGCAGCTAATCAAAGTAGCCGAGATGCAGGAAGAGACAGCGAAGAACCAGATCAAAGGCATTATGCAGAACAAGGAACAGGCTTACTGGCAAGGCGACCTTAAATTTACGTGGAAAGCAAATAAAAAAGGCATCCGGTCCTTCCGGGTGATCGGAGGAGACGAATAATGGCAGTAGATCCGAAGGTAGTTAATCAGAAAGACCTTGGTGCTCAACTGGCAGCAAAGGCTGGAGCTCAACCTCCGGCCGAGAAGCCAAAGACGGTGTTTGATCTTATCCAATCAATGGAGAAAGAGTTCAAGCGCGCTTTACCTGAACATGTAGGCGTTGAACGATTTGTCCGCGTGGCAATTACCGTAGTGAGAACAAACCCGAAACTAATGAAATGTGACGGAATGAGCATCGTAGCGGCTCTGATGCAATCTGCTCAACTTGGGTTGGAGCCAAACACCCCTTTAAAAGAAGCGCATATCATTCCCTATAAAAATAAGAGAGTAGTAGACGGCCGCGATACTTGGGTGGATGAAGCGCAGTTCCAGCCAGGATACCGGGGAATTGCGAAACTGGTATGGAATAGCGGCCTGGTTTCTGAACTGGAGTTTGACACGATTTGCGAGAATGACACTGTTGTTTACGAGAAAGGAAACAACGGAACATTCAAGCACACTCCAAATTTCAAAGGGGACCGTGGCGAACCATACGCTTACTATGCCTATGCAGTAATGAAAGGCGGCGGGTTTGTTTGCACGGTTATGAGCAAGGATGCGGTTTTAAAACATGCTCTGAAATTTTCTAAATCACAGAAAAATAAAGAATTGTATGGTCCTTGGAAAGATGATTTTGATTCTATGGCACTGAAGACCGTTCTGATGGCCTTGTGTGATAAAAAGCTTCCAAAGAGCACGACACAAGAATCTGTAAATCTGCAAAGGGCTATCTCTTCAGATGGAACAATTAAGCGCGAAGTGGCAGACGACATGAGTGAGGTTATCGACGTTACTGATTTTTCAGCACAGGGTTACGAACCGGAAGTTACCGAAGGGCAAGAAGAATTACCGCTTACTGAATAGGAGGCGACATCATGCCAGCATACAGCAAGGCACAGCAGCTATACAACAAGCGCCAGACGCTCACAGCGAAGCAACGCGGGGCAATCAGTAATGAAGTGTACGCCGAAGCAGAAGAACGCGCTGACGGATGTTGTGAGAGCTGCAAACGTGGCGACCCACTCCAGGCAGCGCACCTCATGCGGCGCTGGAAGATCCCGCGAACGACAGCCAAGGACATTGCAATGCTCTGCGCGGACTGTCATTTTTGGGGCGATAACACGAAGGAAGGCCGCGAGTGGCTGGAGGAATACAGACAGAAGCTTTATCAGGCGGGGTGAGATTATGGACTTCATAGAGGAAATGCAATCATTCACGATTTGGCTAGAAACAAATCCGTTGGAACCATCAGCACAAACTTTGTGGATGCACCTTATGGTGTTAGCAAATAAGAGCGGATATCCAGAGTGGTTTGCCGTGCGAAATCCCCTGTTACAGGCGAAGGTTGGCATTTCCGAAAACACCTTGAAGAAGCACAGGAACATCTTAATTCAAAAATGCAGGATTGAATACAAGGACATGGGGAAGCAGCAGGCAGGAAAGTATCGCATGTTAAGTCTTACCGCAAATATTGCGGTAAACCCTGCGGTAAATTGTGCGGTAAGCTATGCGGTAAAAGGTGCGGTAAACCCTGCGGTAAGCGATCCCTTATATAAAGATTTTAAAGACTTTAAAGATTTTAAATCTACTGCTACTGCTGCTACTATCCGCGAGGAGACATTTGCCAAAGCCCATGAACGAGTCTGGAAGAGGTCACTTACACCTTTTCAAAACGATCACCTGGGAAAATACCTCGACGATGATCATTTCGAGGAATCGGTGATCATACGGGCCATCGAAAGGGCAGCGCTAAACGGAACGGGGTACAAATTCGGCCTTATCACCAAGATTTTAAACGACTACGCTGCATCCGGGGCCAAGACGCTGATGGCTGCCGAGGCGCTTGACGAACAGTTTGAGGCTGCCAAGGCTGGCACCAGCCGCATATACCCGGCCCGGGACTCGAACGTGAGCCGCCGGCAGCGAGACCTTGATGACTTAGAAAAACGCCTAGAGGAGGCTAAGAAACGTGAACGAAGCGGAAGTAATTATGCTGCTGCAGGAGATACGCAAGGAATACGAATGGGTGGATACCAGTGACCGGGAAATCGCACGATTGCTGAGATACCTGGATGACATCCCTTACGAAATTGCTCAGTCCAACGTGGTTCAGCACATCAAAACCAACCCCAAGCGGGCGCCGAAGATCGCAGAGATCCGGGGAACCTGGGGGGAAGAACAAGACCACATCCGCCTGAAAGAGCAGACCGCCGAGCTACTGGCCCAGCGAGAACAGGCAGAGAAAAACATCAAGCTCCCGCCGGCGGGGCAGAAGGAGGCACTGTATGCAAGACTGGGCATCACACCAAGAACTGCCGAATAGCCTTGAGGCCGAAGTAACGATCATCGGATCGCTGCTGATCGACAAGACCGGAGACGCAGCCAACGCAGCCTCCACCATCAACCCGGATGCCTTTTACGATCCTCGTCACCGGGCGATATTCAGCGCAATGATCACACTGCAGCAGGCTGGAGAGCCGATAGAACTTGCTTCGCTGGCAGCCAAACTCAACCACAGTAAGCAGCTGGAAGAGATCGGCGGGGTCAGCTACCTTACCAAAATCGCCCGTCACATCGACACCCCGGCCACCATCGGGCACTATATCACGCTGCTCAAGCAAAAGCACACGCTGCGGCAGGCGATCCAGCAATCGGATGAGCTCAAGATGCTGGCCTACAGCAGTGACGATGTGAATCAAGTTGCAGCTAAGGTGCAGGAGACCGCGTCACTGATCACGGACCAGACGATTACACAGCAAGGGTTTCAGCCGATCAAGGATGTTGCAATGGAGACGTTCCAGGAAGCTGAGAACCGGGCGTTCAACAAAAAAAACGGAGTGTCCAACGGACTACCTACCGGATTTACCGACCTTGACCGCATGCTGGGGGGGCTCAGAAAGCAAGACCTGATCATCGTAGCCGCCCGGCCATCTGTCGGGAAGACAGCATTTGCTCTGAATGTCGGTCAGAATGTGGCAGGAATCACCGATGAGACGGTAGGCATCATCAGCCTTGAGATGTCAGCTCCACAGTTGGTGCAGCGTATGATCTGTGCTGAAGTGAACCTGGATGCCACCATCATGCGGAACGGAGATTTCCAGACAGATGATGACTGGGGGAAGCTCACTCTAGGCATTGCAGCGCTGGCGGAGCGAAAAATATTCTTCGACGATAGCCCGGGAACCACAGTTTTGCAGATTGCATCGAAGTGCCGGCGGTTGAAACGGCAACATGGTCTTGGATTGATCATCATCGACTATCTGCAGCTGATCTCCGGCAGTGGCAAGGCTGGATCAAACCGGCAGCAGGAAGTATCCGAGATATCCCGGACGCTCAAACAACTGGCCCGGGAACTGGATATACCAATCATCGCCTTATCGCAGCTTAGCCGCGGGGTAGAGCAGCGCCAGGATAAACGTCCGATGATGTCAGACCTTCGGGAGTCCGGAGCCATAGAGCAAGACGCAGATATCGTGTCCTTCCTGTACCGCGATGACTACTACGATCAGCAGACAGAGAGAAAGAACATCATCGAAATTATAATCGCAAAGCAGCGGAACGGTCCGGTCGGAACGGTGGAACTGGTGTTCCTGAAGAATTTTAATAAGTTCGTTAATCGCGAGTTTTATCAAGAACAACCGACGCCTCACCCGGACATTGACAATAGACGCTGGTCAAAATGAGGAGGAAACGAGCATGAAGAACGGTAAGCGACCCACCCGCAAGCAAATGACCGAGTTGAAGAAGGCCGGCTTAATTCCGGATAACTGGCTCATCGAACGGGACACGACAGACCGTCTAGTGGTCATCAACCGGTACAGCGGCAAGGTCCGGGACGTCCGGCGGTGGGCGTGATGGGAACACAAGCAGAACGGCTAATACTAACCGGAACAGCACCCAGCGTAAACCACATGTACCGAAACGTGATGCTCAAAGGAAGGCGCTGCCGAGTGTTAACAGCTCAGGCCCACATATGGGTGGAAGAAACCATTATGAAATCAGTGCTATGGCGAAAGCAAAATCAATGGTCCATGGCAACGGGAAAAGTCGTAGTACGCATCTGGTATTACTTCCCGGACAAGAAGAGGCGCGACACACACAACACTTTAAAGGCCCTGCTAGACGCCTTAGAAGCCGCCTACATCTACGAGGACGACAAATATGCACTGCCGTGGATCATGGACTATCAAGTGGATAAAGAGAATCCGCGCATCGAAATAGAGTTTGAGAAAGTATGACGTTGATTTGCCCAGACTGCGGGAGCGACATGATAGAAACGGAGCCGGACGTACACCGGTGCTGCTGCGGATTTACCGCTGAACAACTCACGATAGGGGATGAAGCGACATGCAAACATCAATCAAACTGCGAGACGATAACGGACGAATTGTAGGCACGGCACGGGTGGAGCAAGACAAGACGCTTCCGCAGGTTGGCACGGACATTGCAACAGCTGTAGCGCTGCTGTGGGTGGCGTGGGAGGCAATCAAGCTGCTGGTGCTGTTACTGCTCTGAGGCAGCATAACAAGGGAGGAAACAGGGATGAAGGTAACGATAGTGACGGTTAATAATCCGATGTGCGCAAATGATTACGAATTCGATTATTCCAAAGCTGAGTTCATGGAAAAATTCGATAGTGAGGTTAGCGATGTTGGGTATTTTGCGGATGAAACGACTCAAGGAATAACAATTATGATAAATCCTAAAAATTGCTCATTCATAGAAGTAAGGGAGATCGAACGCGAATAATCAATGCGCACAGCTAATACAAGCCCCACACAGACGTTATAACCGCAAGGTCAGGCACGAGTTAGGGTCAACCATAATCAGCGCTCTACGGGGCACACAGAAGGTGAGAGGGTGAAGGGAATGAGTGAGTTTACTGGATGGGGAAGATCAAACGAAATTGATTTTGGTGACTATGTGAAGTATCCGCATGGAATGAGCCGTGAATTGCACATATACAAGGTTGTAGGGTCGTTCCAATCAAACGTATGGAGAGACACGCCGGATTGGTTTCAGGCTGAAGAAACTCCACACAGTACAGTAGAGAAGGTGCTGAATATCATCCACTGTGGAATTGACGAAACGAAGGTGTTACGTGTCAGAGAGAGCGATTGTATCAAGATCCGGCCGAAGGCCATCGAGTCGGACGAATCCGCTCAGGCGCAAGCCGGGGGCCGTATCGGGGGTTCCCATGAATAAACTAACAGAGATACGCGAATACACAGCAATGTGCAAAAAGACAGGATTCAGATACCACGGAGCAGTTGAGAACATCGAATACCTCCTCTCTCTCCTAGAAGAAAAGGACAAAGCCCTAGCGTTCTACGCAAACAGGGAAAACCACGCATGGGAGATGGACGAATATAGAAATGTGATCCCAACGCAAATAATGTTGGATGGCGGGAAGATCGCCCGTAAAGCCCTTTGTACATCCTATAACAACGAAGGAGAGGTATAGATGACACCAGAACGGTTGAAGGCAATAAAAAACATGATGGAGGAAGAGTATGCAAGACCAGACTCACCATACAGTGGCAGATTCGTTGCAAACGCACCTTATGCCATCGCTGACCTTTTGGCTGCTCTAGAAGAGACCCAACAACAGAACAACCGTCTGGAAGTTAAGCTCCAAGCCAGCAGAGACAGCGTGTATCCCCTATCTGTAGAACGGGACGAATACAAGTTTGAGTTAGCAGAGGCCCAACAGACCATAGCCCGGGCAATCCAAATCTACGAAACAGCAGACATGGAGTCGGACTTTGATCATGTGCTAACCGGAATGTACGAAACGTTGAAGGGTGGGGAGACACAGCCATGACACAGGTACAGACAATCAAAACCTTCGAGTTGCTGATCCCTGCTGAATTCTTCGGGAAACTTCTGAGTGAGACGCGAGATGCCGAAACTGCCGGTGCAGCCAAGTACAACTATTTTCTCGAATACAGCGATTGCCTTCCAGATGTGACCTTTGGAGATTTCGTTCGCAAGGTGAAGGTCAGAACTATCGGAAGTAGACAGGTTGCTCCACCAATGCCTGAACCAGACAACATTCTGCCGGAAGGGAAAACATGCGGATCATGCCAACATTGGAATCGATGCAGCGCCTTAATAGGCTGTTTGACAGGCGATGAAACCACTTGTGATTTCGCACCAATCCGCTATAAAGAAGCGCCAATTTGCCACCGAGAGAGGGCAGAGGCGGCATATATCACGCTACAAGGGGTGCAGAATGAACAAAATCATCGTTGATTACATTACAAAAAGATCGCATTGCACATGCTGTGAACAGAGGTTACCACAGGTTAAAACTAGCAAGGTCAAACAGTTCACGATTAGAACGGAAGATGTGACAGATTGGGCGGAACAAGAATATTGGGAGAGTTCATATGTCGGACCTGAAGAATTCGCTGAAATGGTCAAAGAATTCACGAATGAAATTATCCAATTCCACGCCGCTGATATGTTTGACCTTGTTGTCATAGAGAAAACGGAACTGGATAGAGTGAATGAGTTTATTGTGCGAGAAGTTTTGCAACAGGCCGTAGGCCACCATCCGGCGGAATAAACCCAGGCTTTAGCCGGGGGCCGAAACAGATCGGGACAGAGAGGGTATACAGCCCTCCTCTCCCACTAAGGGAGGATATAACGATGAATAAAGATGGAATGTGGATGGTTTATGACAGCGAGGATGGACTGATTTGTGTGCTGAACTACGAAAAGTCCCTTGAAGAATACGAAGAGGCTGTGCAGCGCGCAAAAGATTATGTCTCAGATAATGGTGAATTTGATCCTGCTTTATCCGAAAGAGTCATACTGGCAAGAATTGAACGAGATTTGCGGCCGGAGCAAGTAGAAGATGAACTATTCGATTGGAAAGAAGATATTGATGAATTCACGCCGGTAAAGGTAGGGGAGGAAGCCCAATGACACCGAGGGACTGGCAAAAGGATATGGAGCGCATCGAGTGGATGAAACACGCTCGAACTTTATGTAATCAACCGATTTGGCAAGAACAAACTCCACAACTGCCTGAGCCACTAGATATCGCGCTTGAGTACTGGCTGAAAGAAGCTAAAGTATACAAATTATCCTACGAGGGTGTGTTGAAATACGCGGGAATGGTTGAGGACCGGGAGAAACAACTACAGGCCCTGTTGAACGACACATTAGGATGTCTGGTAATGTACAACGGGTCGGATAACGAGCATGTGAGCCGGATTACAGCGGCCTATCGCACCCTATACCCAGATACCCCAGCACCCAAGGAGGGCAGTCATGATGAAACTGATAGCTAAATGCTTCACATGTGAAAAAGAACATAACATTGGCAGATGGTCTGCTAAAAAATATGGTGTTCACTGTGACGCTCCTGGTTGTAATGGCTTTGTCATCAGCCCATCTGGTAAGGTGCAATTCAAGATCGAAGGTGAAATAGAACCTGGAGAGCCAACGCTGCAGTTGGTTGAGGAAGGAGATAACCAATGACACCAGAGTGCGAGAAGTGCGGGGACAAGAAATATTTGCGGGTTGAGGGGACAAACATACTTGTTCCGTGCCTGAAATGCAATCCTAACGGGAAAATGCAGGTTGTCGATCTGGAAGAATGGACTCCTGAGGAAGAGGTGTAGGCCGTGTTCATATTCAGAATTGGGAAATGTAGCGCATGCGGACGAACAAAGCCACTTAAGGGAACGAAGAACAAACGTTGTTATGACTGCACTCTTTCTGGATTCACTAAAAAGTCTAAAAATATTCCGTGGAAATCGGAGGATAACCAATGACATTTAGTAAAGGTGACTTAATTGAATTTCAAACTGGCGGAGTCGGGAAAATCATTCGTATTGCGAAAGACAGAAGTTGGGCAGACATTGATTGCGGACCGTGGTCGAAGAGAGTTCCGGACCCAGATAAGCACCTAAAACCGATTGTTGAACAGGAGACTGCCCAATGACACTCACAAGGGAAGAGATACTGAATGAGCCGCCAGGAATTCAATTAGATCAATGGGTATCCAAGTATGTAATGGGTTATGAAACGAGAAGGTACTATCGGGCTGATGATCCGCAATCGTTTGATGAATTTTATATTGTTGATAACAAAAAGTACGAGAATGTTTACTATACCAGCGAGTGGCAACCTTCAAAATACATTGATGTAGCATGGAAGGTGGAAGAAAGAATCAAGGAATTGGCGAACGGCGCACCGATGTACACCGGATATTACATGACTGAACTGCAATTGATTGTCGGTAATAAAGGATTTGATATGGTGCATGCCACACCTGAACAGCGCTGTAAAGCAGCACTATTAGCCGTACTGGGCTTATAACGGCCGTCAGGCCTCCGATTCGACCGCACTACTTAGCGTAGCGGAGGCCGTATAGGGCTTAACTTATAAGGGGGCAGAGACACACCTCTGGTTGCAAAAACAGCGAAATTTAATAGTTTGGTTGCGAAGAGCATTTTAGGGGGCATAGACCCCAAAGGGAGAGGATACACGTGAGAGAGATTAAGTTCCGGGCGTGGGACACAGAAACCAAAGAAATGAGCTACGACTTCTTGAACAAGCATTGGCTGCGGGTGTGCATTGAATCTCCTTATGTGGAGTTGATGCAATACACTGGACTCCAGGACAAGAACGGCCGGGAGATATACGCAGGGGATCTGGTTCAGAATGAACGGTTCACCGCATTGATAGTATGGTCAGATCATCACCAGTGGGGATACAAGATTGTAAGAGGCGAGACGCTTTTAATAAACGCGGAGTTTCCACTGTGGCACGAAGACGTTCCGACAAGATATACGTGTAGCAATTTGGAAGTCATCGGAAACATTTACGATAGTCCAGAACTACTAGAGGTATAAGGGGGAGAAGAGGCATGGCTAGAAAAGTAATTGTTCATACGTTTTATTCAGGCGGTAAGGCAGTTTTTATGTCCGAGTGGTACGAACCGCTAGATGAGCATAATTTGCGGCAGAAAGCAGCAGAAGCTAAGGAAAGAGGATACGGAGAAATAGATACGGTCACTGACAGCACTGGTAGGCTTGTGAAACTTTCATAATTGAGGGGGAGAAGAGGATATGAGCGATAAAGTGAAATTGACGAAGGAAGAGGCAGCAATTGTACAATCACTGTTGGATGAAGGAAGATCCAGTGTTGAATACACACTTAAACAGCAGGTCTTTGATCCGAATCAATGGTCAGGAAAGTTGTTGCCGCTTAGGAAATTGTCATTTGACAGCCTAGTACGTGCCTTTTACATCGGATATGAAGTTGATGAAACGCCAGAGGAAAGACTGATCATGCTGGTACAGCACTATGAACAGAGACTGAAAACAGCAACAAGTTCACAGGAAGCAGAATTTTTTGATGGCAAGTTAAAAGGAATCAGAGAGGCACTTAGCACGTTGAATATAGAAATAAAATGGATAACCGAATAGCGTAACTCATAGGCCGAAGGCCATCGAGTCAGACCGAATAAGCACAGGCGGAGCCGGCGGCCGGATAGAATTTATCCCATCTGGCTCCCCATAAAGAAAGGAACAACCCATATGTTCTGGAAAAATTTCAAAGCAGAGTTTAAGAAAAACGGCAGGCAGTTAATCATTCCGAGTATCGTACTGGCCGGAGCCCTTGTTGGTTTATTCATCGCAAAATATTGGTAGGGGAGGAAACAGACAATGCCTAACGACAATCAACTTAAACCTTGCCCATTTTGCGGCGGGGTAGCAAGAATCACGGTTAGTGACGCAGAAGGAAACAGACGGGATGAAGAGTATGAACTTGACCCATGGTCTGGACTATCATTCCGAATTTCACATGCTCACGAAGAAAATGAAAACTGCCCAATTGCTGTTTATGAGGTAGATGGGGCGGAATTAGGAGCTTATTTATACGAAAGTCGAGAAGAAGCGGCAGAGGCTTGGAACAATAGAAAAGAGGTCAAGGAGGAGACAGACAATGGCTAAGGCGATCGACGGGGACAAACTAATCGGATTGCTAGGGTACTTGATCGAGGCAACTGACAGCAAATTAGAGAAGAATTTACTTTGGAGTATCTTAGAAGATATTGAGTCTGGTAAATGTGACCCCACACCACCAGTACAGCCAACACTTCAAAGAGGAGACAAGGTGCGGCATAAGGATTTTAAAAATCGAGGTCCAGGCGTAGTCATGTTGGCGATGGGGCAAAAGGCTCAAGTGTATTTTGAGAAAACGGAGATTGGTCAACCCGTAAAGGCCTATTACCGTTTAGACAAACTGGAGGTAATCCCCGATGATCCCTCCACTTAAACAGGTCACCGGATGGCCCGGATACTTTGTATCACAGGATGGGCAAGTTTACAGCACCAAAGACAGCACATCACGCAATTACAAGCCCGTTAAAGTCAATAAGTATGGCAAAGTGGCAATGCATCGCCCTGGGCAGTACAAGCACAGCAAACCAGCAGAGTTGGCAGCAGAGGCGTGGCGGCCGCGATGGTACGACAAACAGGCATAACAAAACCCCCTAATCCGTGGCAGGGCGCGGGGGCTGAGATCCTCACCAACATTATACCAAAAAGGTGAGGGGATAACGACATGAGTAAACACGCACAGCAATTAACTTTTGACCTGCCGGCAATGGACAGCACCGAAACCCGCCGGCAAGTGGAAGAGTACTTGGAAACGATGTTCATCTACCGGCAGGTAGGCTTCATCCGCAGAGAGGCTGCAACAACAGCCAATTGTGAACCGCGCTATCACGGCAACACATACACCGTCAGCAAGTCAGCAGAGGACGTAGCGCTCTACAACGTGAGTAAGGAAGAGGAATTGGAACGGAAGGCGCAGCTGCTGGATAAGGCGCTGTACAGACTCACTAAGACGGAACGGGAGCTCATCGAAAGAAGATATTTGCGGGAAAGAGAAGTATACGACTATAATGTGTGCGACGACATGCACCTGGGTGAACGGAAATACCGGAGGGTGAAGGCCCGGGCGATGTACATCCTGGCGTATGCGCTGCGGCTGGAAGTGTTGATTGATCCGGTAGAAGAAAAAGTGTCCGCATCATGACCGATTAATGACCGGATATAGACCGATTGCACACAATTAAATGTGATAAGATTGTATCGTGGGGATACAGGGCGAGGGCTTAGGCTACTCGCTTTTTTGTTGTCCAAAATGTGCGAGAGGATGTTGAACATGAACTTTGGATCAGCATTGGAAGACTTTGAAGGATGGGTATAAGGTAGCCCGTAAGGGATGGAACGGCAAAGGGATGTTCATTTACTATGTTCCTCCTGGTGAATACCCGGCACAAACGGAAGCGGCCAAGTCAATCGGTGACACTGCAGCCTACAACGCTTATCTCGCCATCAAGAATGTAAATGGGACAGTGAGCACATGGGTGCCATCAATCAATGACTGCTTAGCAGAGGATTGGGAGGTTGTCGCATGAAACTGCATCGAGACGGAACAATTGAAGGCACTCCAGAAGAAATTATGAAGTATCAGCAGCTTAAACCCTTGCAATTAAAGCCATTGGATGCAACAACAAGCGTTAGATCGCCATTGAGTGGGGCAGTAACAGGACAAACATGTCTATCATCTCAGCAATCTTCGGCGAGATATGACGCAAATGCGCAGACTACTTCTGTATGAGTCTCCATAAATGCGGGTGTTATATCGTAAAAACGTGGGAATGAGGTGGAAACAGTGACTTCATATCAGTTCAGTGTATGGAAACGCCGGAGAGCCCGCAGGGCGAAGGAACGGGAAGAGTATAAAGCGAGTATCACAAGGTTGCTGGAACAGATGCCAATACCGAAGGGGTGAACATAATGGCGCGCCCAAGCAAATATAAAGAAGAGTTTGCACAGCAGGCATATAAACTGTGCTTGCTTGGCGCGACAGACAAAGAGCTGGCAAACTTCTTCGAGGTGGATGAGGCAACAATTAACCGATGGAAGCTCAGTAATGAAGAATTTTGCGAGGCCCTAAAGAGTGGAAAGTTCATTGCGGATTCTAATGTGGCTGAAAAACTGTACCAAAGAGCTATCGGATACCAACATGTGGAGACGATCACAGCCTCCTATCAAGGACAAATCACCGATACTCTGGATGTGACGAAGTATTATGCTCCAGACCCAACCTCAGCTATATTCTGGCTGAAAAACCGGCAGCCGAAGCTATGGCGTGACAAGCCGGACAGCGAAGAACGTGTCAAGAAACTCATCGCGCTGCTTACTGGGCTGAACATGAGTAAAGAGGAAATAGACGAACTGATGGAGGAACTCAAATGAGCATTGACCTCCAGCAGTATACAGACCCATTCGAACGCAAGTTGATACAAATGGTGCTGAACAAGCGCAGAGCCTCAGCGAAGACCGTAGAGGCCAACAACGCTTATGACTGGATCGTCGACAATGAATACCGGAACGAGAACGGCGTCCAGATGGAATTCGCCGATCGGTCCTTCATGATCGCACCGCTGCAAGATCAATCCCGGCTACTCGCTGTACTGAAATGCTCCCAGGTCGGATTCAGCACCATGAGCATATTCAAAGCAGCTTTCCATAACATCAAGTTTGGCCACAACATCATCTACACGCTGCCTACGGACTCGGATGTGCAAGAGTTCAACAAGGCCAAAACTAACCTCATCTTAAGCAACAACAGCAGCATCAAAGACAATATGATTGACGACAGCCTGCATGTGAAATCGTTCCGCACCTTGGACGGTTCTAACGTGGGCTTTACCTTTTTCAAGGGGACATTCGGGACATCGGCGGCGATCATGCAGACGGCAGACATCCTCATCAAGGACGAGTTTGACCGAAGCAATCAGCCGGTGCTCAACCAGTACAAGTCCCGTATCAAGGCCAGCAGCTACGGTGCAGAGTGGGAGTTCAGTAACCCCTCATTCCCGTTGTTCGGCGTGGACTACACATGGCAGCTCAGCGACCAGAAGCATTACATCTACTGGTGCCCGCGCTGTGGGCATGCCTCATACATCACCTACGAGCCGGAGAGCTTTGACGGTGGCAATACTCACTACGTGGATAAAGAACGCCGTGAGTACGTCTGTGGCGGCTGTAATGAGGTGCTAGATAGACGGGCGGCGGACAAGGAATGGGTACCAAAGTGGAGAGACAACCCGGACGAGATTAGCGGCTATTGGATCAGCCAAATGATGGCCCCGTGGATATCTGCAGCAGAACTCATTCGTGACGAAAAGCTCATGTTGCCGGATGTCTTCGCTAACTTCGACCTGGGCAGGCCGTATGCCAGCAACAGCAACACCCTGGACCCGTCCAACATCATCAAAAATGTTCAATATGACGAGACCGGATATGTACCGAAGGTCACACCGGGCAAGCTCAATGTGGTGGGCGTAGACCAAGGGGGCACAGATGACAATCCGAAGTTCTACTGTGTGAAGGGTACAGAGATAGGGATCAATGAGATCGTCATGCTCAGCAGCAAAGAGGCCATGCACAATTACATGCGTATGAACAATATCGGCGTGATGGTGATCGACAATGCTCCCCGGCCGGCATGGGCTATCGAGTTGGTAGAGGCTTTCCCGGGCAAGGTGTACCGGTGTGTATTTGACTATGCGGATGAACGCAAGCATCTATTTGAGACGGACTATAGGACGCGCATCGTCAATGTACACCGAACCAGAGCCTTTGACAACCTTGTGGACCAGTACATCACCACTAACCGCAAGATCTACATTGACGGCATGGAGCCGAGCTTATCCAGCATGCAGGGCAGCACGGAGAGCCTATGCAAGCACTGGAGAGCACAGCGCAAGGTTGGTGGCAACGGCGAGACGGCAGAAGATCGCCAGAAGAACAAGGACCTGAAGCTGGACCGGCAGGGAAATGTACGTCCAATGTGGGTCAACGATGGGGCTGACCACTTCAGCCTAGCTGACGTTTACAACCGGGTCGCGCAGCTAATCGCATTAAGACAGTTAGGAGGTGAGCAGTGATGGAACGTATCCAGGAAGACGATAACCAGAAGCTGCGTAAGCGATTCTTGACGGACCTGGACACCAGCAAGAAGTTCATGGACCCGATACACAAGCAGATGGACAAGAACTATGACATGTACCGCAACCGCTGGAGTGACACATCTGTTCCGTTCCGAGTGTCTGACCTATATGACTATGTAGAAACAGTTGTTCCCATACTGACCAACAGCCGCACACGGAGCCGAGTCAAATCAGAATTCCCCGACTACGTCAAGCACGCCGAGGGGATGACCTTCATCCTCGACAACACGTATGACGTCAACAATTGGGATTACAACGCCCAACGCATCGCACGTATGGCTGAGATCTACCGATCAGCTGCAGCGTACGCCGGGTATGATGACAAGGCCAACAATGGCACTGGTCAACTCATACTTAAAGAGATCAACATCAGATGGTGCTACCTTGACCCCGCAGTGACGGAGCTTAAGGACAGCAGCTTCTTTTTTTATACCGAGCCTATGCGCCGGACCAAGGTCATCAGCATGTACCCGGACAAAAAGAAGGACATCCTGAAGTCTATCCGCGACCGCAAAGAGGACGGAAGCATCAACAGCGGAGACAGCCGTTCCAAGACGTGGTTTAAGGAGCTATTCAGCAGCATTCGTAGCTTCGTTGTTCCGGACGGTCCGAATAAGTTCACCGCGCCTTCAGCGGTATTTGACGGGCTGGCAGAACTGGATGAGAACGAGAAGCGAGCGAACAGCGTGGCCTTCATCCACTACTGGTACCGGGACGATGACGACAAATGGCGCGTAAGCTACTGGGCTGATGATGTGATGCTCGAAGACCTGGATAATCCCTTCTGGCACGAGGATCTACCGTATCGGCTGTACAACCCTACTGAGGACATCCTGTCTTCCATTGGGATACCGATTGCTGAGCAGTTCGAGCAGTTGAACTGGGAAAAGAATGTGCTCATGTCCGAGATCATCCGCAATGTGCGGCGCCAGAACGACCCGCCAAGCGTGTATAACACCACCTTTGGCAACATCAAGGACCCACGGGATCTGCAGAACAAGTCTAGAGATGGCGCGCCGATTGGTGTTAACAACCCGGACATGGTGCCACTTAACGCCATATATGACCTGCTGACTGTGCCGGCCGTAGCTGCAGGAGCGTTTAACCTACGTGCTGAACTTGATGCCATGCTGGACAAGACCACGGGCACCAACGACACCATGCGCGGTATGGGCGATGCTACCAGTGGTAAAGAGGTGGCGCTGAAGCAAGAGGCAGCTTACACCCGCATCAAGACCAAGGTAGACAACTTCGAGAAGTTTGTTAAAGAACTCTCGCAACTGACCATCATCAACGCCATGCAGTATCTCAACACCGCCAAAGCGTACCGGGTAAAAGGCGACTACAGGAAGTATCAAATACCCGAGCAGCCGCCAATGCAGCAGGATCAAATGATGATGCCGGAGGGGCCGGAGGAACCAACCTCGCCGTATGACGTCAAGCCAATACAAGAGGGTGTGGACGAGCAAGGTCAACCGGTAATGAACACCAAAGAGTTCTTCTTATATGCCAACCCCAACGAATGGACGCAAGGCACACCGGATGATGATGGCGATCCTGAGACCACCACGAAAGACGAGGTAAAGAAGGCGTACCGCATCATACAACTGACTGTCGAGGTAGAGGCGGGATCATCCTTGCCACAATCCCGGATGGCTCGTAGGGAGGAAGCAAAAGACCTGTACACGATGCAAGCCATTGACCAGCAGGCGCTCCTGGAAGCCTATGACTGGCCCGAAGCAGAGGAGGTTATCCAACGTATGCAACAGGCAGCCAAACAAGCCGCCGCGGCTCAGGCAGCGCAACAGCAGGCTGAACAACAAGCCCAAGCGCAGCAGAAGCAGGTGGAAATGGAGTTCAAGGCACAACAGGACGCACAGAATCAGCAGCATCAGCAAGCCATGAACCAGCAGAACAATCAAGCCAAGATGCAGCAGATCGAGGGCAAAGAGAAGGCAAATCGTCCTGACATCGCCGCAGGGCTGGATAAGATACGAGAGGCAGTACCCGAGTTAGCCGGTGCCAGTGACGAGCAGTTGCTTCAATTGGTAGCCGGATTAGGATCACAAGCACAATAACGCAGGCCGTTGGTGAGAATCCAGCGGCCTTTTTCATGCAGTTAAACAGGCATCGAACAACCCTGACGGGACTCGAGAGGAGATCAATGCAATGGCTGAAGACAACGTAATTGAAGGCTGGGACTTTTCCGGGATTGCGGCCACAGATGAAGAACAACCCGACACGGGCTCGGATGTGGAGACAGACACGGCGGACGAACCGGCAGACGAAACACCAACGGAAGAAGGCGCAGAAGAAGCGCACGCTGAGGAATCTGAGCAAGAAGATCCCGCATTCGGAGACGACACCGAAGTGGACATGGGCGAGGGACGCCAAGCCTTGAAGCTATCGGAACTAAAATCCGGCTACATGCGGCAAAGTGACTACACCAAGAAGACGCAAGAGCTTGCCACCCAGCGCAAAGAGGTGGATTCACAGCTTGAACAGGTGAAACCCATGCAAGACTGGCTGAATTTCGCAACGAGCAACCCCTACTTGTGGACTCAAATCAACACCGCGATTCAGCAGTTCCAGCAATCGGGCTTTGCTGACTTCGAGTCTGTGATGCAAGACGCTGAATATTCCAAGTGGATCAACGGTTATCAGGCCGAAGTATCCTCGCTTAGCAAGCAGCTCGATGATTACAAATCCAAGTACGGCGAACTGGAGTTCAGCACCACCATGGACAAAACCATCGGCGAACTGCGGGGCGAATACGGAGACCTGCTGACACCAGAGCATGAAGCTGAACTGCGGCAGCAGGCCAAGGAGCAGGGCATCAGCCCGGACATGCTCAAGCGCATCGCTAAGGGCGACCTAGCCGAGAAGAAGCTGGCCCAGACGCAGGAGAAAGGCAAGAAAAGCCGCCGTCAGATCGAGGCGGAAGTGACGCAGAAGCAGCGGGAGAACCGCCTGCCACCACAGCCAAACAAACACGGCCAGAAGCCGGGAAAACAAGCGAAGCCACTCTACTCATCCTTTGAGGAAATGGCTCAACATATGACAGGAGGATAACAAAATGGCAACATATGCAGATCAAATCACAGCGTCCTGGTTGGCGGAGATTCCGCGCCAGATGTACGACCAAATCAGTAAGTCGTCTCCACTCATGTACATGCTGATGCGCAAGAAGAAGACATGGGACATGGGCGGTGATGTCATTCAGCCGCACCTTAAGACCTCCCGCAGTACATCGAACGGTTCTTACCGAGGGTATGACACACTGGACATTACGCCGCAAAAGACCCGCCAGCCGGCCACGTTCGGCATGAAGCAATACTACGGGAACATGATCATTTCCGGGTATGAGCAACTGGGCGACAAGGGCGAAAATGCTATCTTCAAACAACTTGCTATTGCCACGGACGATGCCCGTGATGACCTGTTGGACAAGTTTAACCAGGACTTGTTCGGTACTGGCGCAGGTAACGGTGGGAAGAACATCCTCGGCCTTCAAGCGGCAGTGGATGATGGTACGGTTGTAGGCACATACGGAGCTATTGACCGGTCAACCAATACCTTCTGGAGATCCTACGCCAATAACACAACCGGCTCGCTGACTACCGCTAAGATGCGTACAGCGATTACCCGTGCATCCCTAGGCGGTGGTAAGGGCGGCATGGACAAGATGCCTGACTTCATCGTTACTGACCCGGCTACGTGGGAAATCTTCGCGAACATGGTGGACGGCAAGACGACCATTCAGCAGCCACTCGGCAAGATTGGCGAGACGTTCGCTAACCTTGGATTTACTCAGGTGTCCTTCCAAGGTATCCCGGTGGTGTTCGATGAGTACTGCCCAACCGGCACAATGTACTTCATCAACTCTAATTTCCTTCAGTTCTGGGTTAAACCGGGCCGAGACTTCACCCCATCGGAAATGGTTAAGCCGGCCAACATGGACGCTAAAGTCGGTCAGATCTTCTGGGCAGGCGAGTTGATCAATACTGCACCACGTAAGCACTCTGTGCTGCGCGGCATCACAGCTTAAGGAGGGCAATCACATGCCAGATATTCAAGCAACATGGAAACAGACAGCCTTTGCTAACACCAGTGGCGTAGCATCCACAGTCGGTCAAGAGTTGACAGTGGAATTCTTGTCTGCCAACCCTACCAATGTGGCAGGCGTTAATCGTATTTGGTACAACACGACAGACTTCAAACTGTATGTCTATGATGGTACAACTCAAAGGGCATCTGCAGCCCTGGCTTAATCCGAACAATCCGCAAGGAACTCGGGCCGCAACTCTGTAATGGGAGGGGCGGCCCTTATTTTAATTTACAGGAGGCTACAACCATGAGCGAAGTATCCAGAGTATATGAATCAGATGAATACCGTGACGAGCAGCGCCGATTGGAGAACGACCAGCAGCGCCTAGCCGAACTGGTAAAGGTCTCAGCCAAGAAGGAAGTATACCCGGTGTGGGATAGCGTGGAATATGATCTGAGCGGTAAAAATACGGTACAAGTCAAGAGAGGCATTGCAGAGGTATGGAAAGAAAGCTACCCGGAAGCTGGAATCAGCTATGAAAAGGTAGAATCCAAGCAATCCCGGGCCAGCCGCACACCGCAAGACCCTTTGGAGGACAACAACCGCGGCACCGCATTTGCTGATCTGAAGAAGGATAAGAAGGATGGAGAGTAACCGGCGGCCCAACTTTACAGACTGGAACGTAAACATTGGCGGTATGACCATGGCAACGCTGGATTCGGCCACCCATAGGGCTCCGGTTGATGTCGGAGGCACATCCGTCCTGATTGCTCCGGCTAATCCGGCCCGTGTGTTCTGCGCTGTAGCTGTGGCTGATCCAATCACAGATGGTAAGGCGCTCTTTATCTCGCTTGGTGCAACTGCAGTAGCGGATAAGGGGTATCCCATCACAGCACGCGGCGGATACTGGGATTGCAGCCTGATGCAAGGCAACAACTGGACAGGCGCGATCTACGCCATTTACACCGGGACAGGCACAATTAAAGCGCTTGTAACGGAGGGGATAATCAATGCTTCGTAATCCAAATGTGACTAATAACAACACGACGAATGTCACTAACCCGCAACTGGAAAGTCACTTATCAGACGGCACCAAGGCGGTGCTTCAGGAGTATGTAGGTGAGGCTCTGACCACTGGAGGGATTGCTACGTTTTACCTAACGAACGATCGTACATCCGCAGGTGCCGCCCTATTCACCTCATGGGTTCGTGTCGTGGCGTCTGTTGAGATCAGCGGAACAGACATTATGGAGTGTAAGACAACAACATCGGCTGACCGTAAGACGGTGACAGTTAAGGTGGATAAACTGATTTCAACGTCACTCATCACAGCCCTGATACCTGCTGTGCAAGCAGTGAATGGAACAAAAGTAATGCTGATAGCAAAAGGGGTGTAGCCATATGGGGCGCAGCACAGTGAGTCAATTGATTGCACGAGGCAAGGCAGAGAACGGGTATAACAACAGCGGGATTGACCGGGATGACGCCTGGGTGGACTTTTTCAACGATGCCCTGGGGGATCTGGTCGATGATCTGCAGCTAAGGGTCCCGTTATCACTCACCTATGATGGATCAACCCGGCAGATCGTCCTTCCTTCGGACTTTTACGGCTTTGCTGAGCTGTATGATCAGTTTGGATGTCCTGTGCGAGAGCGCCCCGATTATGGTTCAGACCTGTATTGGTGGCCGGAGGGATATTTTATCTTGGACATCGGTGGGAATAAGGTCGTTGACCTGTACCGGTACACCTCAGCCCAATCATTTCAAGGGTTGTACATCCGGTATCCAGCGTACATACCGTACACCACGGTAGGACTGGAGAGTTTCCCGGAGGTTCCAACGGTGGGCGAGAAGGCATTAATCTTCTACGCGATCGGCAAAGCACTACGGAACAATAACCAAATGGGTCAAGCGCAGGAATACGAACGCCTTTACGAACTGGAACGCAAGAAGATCCGCAACGCCACAGCGAGAGCGAGGGGATACTGATGGGACGTTTGGACATATCCGGAAGCCCCACGGTTGAACTGGAGATACCGGCATTCGGTGGGCTCAACACGGCGAAGACCTTCAGCGAAATTGAAATGTCAGAATCGCCACGCATGCTTAATAACCTACCGGGAAAAATCGGCGGGTTAGCCAAAAGAGCAGGCAGCGTGCCCTTAACAACTACTGCCATAGGATCTATACCCACCCTAGCCAACCTACGCAAAGCTGGGAACAACACCATCCTTGCAGGCAGCGGGAACACTCTTTACAAATACAATGCCGGTGCATGGACCGCACAGACCATGACAGCCGCGCTGAATAGTGCCGCGTTTGACTGGGCACAGTTTCGCGATGCCACAGCGCAAGAGGTACTGATGATCGCGGACGGAACCGCACTGAAATACTACAACGGCACAGAGGTCAAGAACGTCACTCCGGCACCCGATGATACAACGCCTACAGATGCACCAGCTAACGTCTTAGCAGCCCGCAACCCTATCGGCGTATTGGTCCACAACAACCGGTTGGTAATCTGGGAGGCCAACAGCGACACCCTATTCAACAGCAAGGTGGGATTCTTCGACTACTTCCGGCAGACGGACTTTCAACGGTTCGTCCGGCAAAATGACTATATTCAGACCTGCGTGACCTATGCAGGCGCACTGCTGGTATTCATGAGGTATAACATCGGCGTACGGTTTGGTGATGGCTACAGCGCAACACCAACCGCAGACGATTGGTCGCAGGACTTCGTAGACACCTCAGACGGCTGCGTAAACCCTCGCAGCGTTCAACTGGTCGTTTATCCAGATGGGCGAGAAGAGGTATTCTACCAGAGCGACAAGGGCGTACACGCAGTGTATACCATTGACACCTTGTCTCTTGATACATCAGCCCGTTACTCTACCCGGAGTGTCACAAAAAATCAGATTGATTTCAAGGCGCTAGGGTTGACCAAGGCAGAGTGGCATGCGGCATCATCGTATTTCTACGACCAGCGGTACTGGCTCATATACAAAAAGGCGGGAGTTTATCACGGACTTGTCTTTGACGCCAACACCAGCCAGTGGTATCCGGTGGACAACATCAAGGCACAAGCATTTCTCAATGATGAAGATTACCTATATTTCGCTGCTGAAGACGGGCACCTGAAGATATTTGATGATGAGCTCACCGATGATTGGAACGATGCTGCCAAAACATCCGGAACACCGATCAACTGGTACTGGCATTCCAAACTGATGACGCCGAAGCTCACAGGGTTTGACCACTTCTGGGATATCCTGCTGATCGAGGCCCGGCAGCTATACGGAACGTCCACCATAGACGTAGAAGTCAACACGTACCGGTCCAGGTATCAGGTTACAGGGGCGATTAAGACGGAGATCATGATTGTAGGCGTGTCCCGTATCGGCGAGGCGCAGATTGCAAACCAGAACCTGACCGACTTTGTGAACAACGCCAAACGCCTCCGCACCTGTGATAACGGCCTACGTGGTCAATACGCTCAGATCAAACTATCCAATCCCCGCAGTGAAAAGGTTGAAATATACAACATTAAGTACGAAGTACGCATGATGACAAAGTATTAGGGGGTGCAGTATGGCTCAGATTGATAAAGTTCAACTACAGTCCTATTATCAGAATCCAGGTGACATCTACAGTGACACAGACTCAGAATCGGTATCCGAACTTATAGCAGATCAACATAATGAGTCTGATGCACGTTTAACTGCAGCAATTGCGAATGCAGTAGCTCCGGGGGCTGTGGATACGGCGAAACTAGCAAATCGGTCAGTAACCCGGCCAAAGATCGGAGTCGGCGCGGTTGGTTCAACTGAGCTTGATCCAGCCCTATTACAGAACTTCGGGGACATTGCGGTGCAAGCAAAGTTTGTACAGGTTGATGCGCAGTTGGCGGATAAGACGAACCTTGAAGGATACCAGTATACCGAAATAACTACGACAGAATACGGAGCGCATAACACCACCTACTTTATCACGCGGATACCAAATACAGATTCTGAGGGACAACTCATCCGGCTGGAGCATGGGATAGCTTTAGACAATATGGCGGGGTATAGCTTGGAGACGGCTCGGTCATTTGCCAATCGTCACCGGGCAACAATTGCGGTTAATGCAGGTATCTTCAACACCAGCACCGGGGCGCTGCAAGGTACATCTATTATCAATGGCACAATTGTTAATAAAGAAAGCTCCGTGTTCTGGCGGTTAGGTATCAAAGCAGATAATACCCTTGTACTATTCCAGCCATCAGCAACAGCTCAAGACATCATCGATGCAGGCTGTCCGAATTGTATTAGTGCCTTTTACCCTCTGATTATTAACGGGGCTAGTGTAGGCACTGACATTTCCTCCTTGATCGACAACTGGGCTGATCCTTATCCTCGCCAGATCATTGCACAGATCTCTTCAACAAAAGAGATATTGATCTTCAGTTGTAACGGTAAAGGGGTTGGCGGCAATGTGGGACTCACTTACCCACAATGCATTGAAATCCTTCTTGCACAGGGCGCCACTCTCGCTTATGCGCTGGATGGCGGCGGTAGTGTGTCTACCGTAAAGAGCAGTGTTCTTGTTAATCAAGCTACAGACAACCGGGGATATACAGAGCGGAGTGTTGCTGACTTTCTCTATGTGACGAAAAATCACCCTGCCAACTTTACAGATACACTCAATAAAGAGTTGGGCAAAATATATAAGGCACTTGCTGACCAAAAATTAATGATGGCTGACACCACGAATCTAACCTACGATTACCTGATCTTCGAGAACATCCTTAACGGTACTCTTGGCGGTATTACTATGCGGGCCGACGGGGTCAACAAGACTAAACTTTATCTGCAATTGGCTGCATTGAGATACTACAACTATGTCACGGGTAAAAATACGGTTGAGTTTAATGACACCTTTAAGCCGGGAAGATTTAAGATGAACGAGCTAACTTATTACGCACCCCCAGACAACATCACTTCATCTAATGCCCAGGCCGTTACCAACCTGAATGACATCAAGGAGAGAAATGAGCTGTTTGTTATCGCGGCCAATGTTTCTAATACTCCAGGAGTAGGAGACGGTATATGCGTTACTCGCTACTTCTCGTCAAGTTCCTGCGTCCAGGAGTACCGTCCCATCAACGGAGGGACATACAAAAAAAGATGGTTCTTAGGCGGGTCATGGGGCGCATGGACTGACATATAGGGAGGATTAGAAATGGCACTAACAATGAAGATTCAATCAAGTATGGGGCTTGAAATTCCAGAGGCTTATATCAAAATTGACAGCCTGTCAGGTAATAAGAACATGCTCCAAATCAATGTAAAAACCTATGTATCGCAGACGGCAGCGCAGGAGGATAGGGTCCCCGTGGAGGATACGTATAAGTCATTTACGCCTTCGGTTGAAGAGGATGCAAAGAATTTCATTAAGCAGGGTTATGAGTTTTTAAAGAGTCTTCCCGAGTATGACGGCGCTATTGATATCCTTGAATAGTAGGATCAAACTGCGCACCACCAGCCCTCACTAGAGGGCTATTTGCTTTTGAAAGGAGGCCTCACATGTCCACAAGACTTGAAGAAATCCAAGCGGCCGTTAGGGCCAAACAGCAAGCCGGTCAGCCTGTATTTAGCACACCAGTCGATGCGCCCAAAATGCCTACTGTAACCGGTACAGTGACACCGCCGCCAACAACGTCCACTATTAGCCCAGGCCTACCACCGGTGACCAATACAAACTATTCTTCTGGTGGCACATCGGCCAAAACTACTTACACCGCGCCCCCGGCAGCGCCCACCACGAACTATGGCGGCACGGGAAACGCACTGAATGAGATCCTGTACAGCAAGAAGCAGTACGATGCCGGGAACAAGGGATGGGCCGCCCAGAACGCACAGCAGTACTATTCCCAGCTTGATCCGAGCGAATCCGCAGCAGTGAGCAAAATGAACACGCAGCAGCTGACAGACTACATTAACAGCAAGAACCAACCAGCAGCAAATACAGGTGGAGATACAGCGGCGCCCGTTCCTAACATTCCTAACTACGGCATGAACACCGGATTTGTGCCGGCCGCACCTGCTCAAGCACCGGACTACACAAATATCATGGACACCATCCGTAACAGCTACATGTCAGACATCAAATCGCAGTCCCTATCCATCCAGCAGGCGCTTGACAAGGCGATTGCAGCGTCTCAGCTCAACGTCAACCAGAACAACAACCAACTGCAGGAGCATATCCGGGGGCTCACCAACCAGAAGGCGCAGCTTGACGATGCCGCCCAGCAGTTGCAGAACCGCCGTGGTGGCTTCTACTCAGGCGGGTTAGACTATCAACTTAGCGGCATTAACAAGAACACCCAGCAAGCCACCAGCGATGCACAGAGGGACGTAGCGACCCGTAACGATGCCATCTATGCCAACAACTCCCTGCTAGCCCAGCAAGCCGCAGACACCATCAAGCAACTGGAGACGGCAGCACCGGATAAGATTCGCGAGTTGATCCGTCAGGCCATTAATGATGAGCGTAGCTTCGGCCTGCAAGAGGGAGCACTGACAGGCTCTTACAACGGGAATCCGACTCTTGCCGCCCAGCAGTTCCAGTGGGGCCAGCAGGTGGATAGTGCGAACCTTACAGGTCAGTTTAATGGGCAGAAGACACTCGCCGGGCAGCAGCAGGCGTGGAACCAGCAGCAGGACACTATCAATAACAACGCCCAGTATGGCGGCACGTACAACGGCAACAAGACCGTGCAGCAGCAACAGCAAGAGTGGCAGAACCGGTTCAATTACGGGCAGACTATCGGCCAGTTCCAGAATGGGCAGCAGACGCTGGATGCGAAAAATCAGGCGTTTAACCAAAATGTCACCATGGCGCAGCTTACCGGATACCTGCCCGATGGCACGCCTACAAGCGCCCAACAGCAGCAGAACCTTGCTAACCTCTGGAATGTGGCAGATGCTACCGGCGTGATTCCGGACTCTCTAGCAACTATGTACGGGCTTCCTAAAGGCACACAGACCCAAGCGGCCTTCCAGTTTGCACAGCAGCTTGCGATCAGCCGCCAGAATGCGAATACATCCAGTAATAGCAATGCCAATAGCAACGCGAATGCTCAGTTTAATCAGCTGATGGATGTGTGGAAAGCCACGGGCACGGCTCCGGCAGGGCTTGAAGCATATGGAGTAAGTCAAGGCGCAGCATATACAACAGGAGCAGCAGCGAAGGCCGCAGAACCTAAAGTTTATGAGGACTACCAAGCCAATATTGACAAAGTTGCCCAGCGCGACAAGAAGGGCAATATAACTAATCCTGAAGCGGTGAAGAAATACATTTCCGGTTCTCCGATGTCGAATTATGAAAAATACAGAGCTTGGATAGCAAGTGGGTTAGAATGGCCTTCAAACGTGGAGATTCCTTCGCCGGGGGAGTAATAAGCCCTACGGCTTCGGCTAGTGGGGCTAAACTAAATAGTAATCTGGGCGGTGCCCTCAAAAATACTGGTGATATTTTCGCTTCAGTCGGTGCTAAATATGGCATAGATCCTGCACTATTGGCAGCTATAGCAGTACATGAAACTGGTAACGGAACCAGTAATGCCGTGAGAAATAAAAATAATGTCGGCGGAATGATGGGAAAGAACGGATTAATGACGTTTGATAGCATCGAGCAGGGAATTGACAAAATGGCATCCAACCTGAAGCGAAATTACTTTGATAAAGGATTGACTACCATTGAGCAGATTCAGAGGAAATATGCTCCAATAGGGGTGGAGAATGATGCTAAAACCAATGTTAATCAGTATTGGGTCAGTGGAGTAAGCAAGTACTACAAGCAGTTTGGAGGCGGTTAAGGATGGCGAAACAATCAGCAAATGATTTCTTCAAAAGCATGAGAGGCTCAAACTCAACCGCAACCGAAAGCGCGGATGATTTCTTTGAGAAGATCCGCACCGGGCAGCGTGAGGAGATTAATACCCAAGGATCACAGATTCTGAAGGATACACTGCAAAGTGTGGGGATCTCTCAGCCTACGCCGTCCCTAATCACTCCACAATCCAAAGACGTCACTCCTTATGCTGTAGACTTCAAAGCCGATCAAACTGCGAAAAAGTCCCAAACAAAGCCTAAAACGAATTTTGAACAAAACTTTGGAGACATCCTGCCATCTGCTTCATCGGTCAATACCATGGAGACACCGATCCAGACAAATTTGAAAGGGAAAGTACCGGCAGCAGAGCTCTTTCGACAGACTGCAGGTGGACCGGAGAACGCCTCACAGATTCCAGGGATTTCACAGTATGAGATCAATAAAAAGGAGATTGAAGAGGACACCGCGCCGGAAGCAGTCAAAGCTTATGCGAAGATTATGAACTACATCACATACGGAAATCCATACGGTTTAGCGTTTTCGCGTGCATTTGCAGGGAATTCCGGTGCAGCCCGTAGAGACACAACCCAATTCCCTGTCATCGACAAGGTGACAGATGCTATAAACGACTTTATTACGCCTATTCTCGTCCCTTCTGGCGCACCGATTAATACAGGACCCAATGTTGGTGCATACAATGTAGCAGGAAAGGCTTTATCTAACAAACCAGGACAGGCCGTCATAAATACGATTGCAAAAGGAATTGAAAAGGTTGTGCCTCGGGTAAACCCTAGCACTGCGCAGAACATTGCTAGACAGGGTCTTACGGAGACCATAGCAGGTCCACTACAAGGCGTAGGCGTGGGATTGCTGAATCAACAGGACAGTAATGAGGAAATTATGCGTAACGCCCTCTATGGGGTTGCTGGAGGTGCTGTGCTTGGTTTTGGAGGAGCGGCGGCAGGTGAAGCACTGGCGCCTATACTTAACAGGTTCAGAAAAAGCGGCATTCCTGAAAATGAGATTGCGGAGATTGCCCCAGAGCTTCTCGCACTGCCTGAAGCTAATCCAAGAACAGTACGGAAACAGTTGGCTGGAGAGATCAAGACGTCATCATCTACCGATTCAATTGTTACACCATACACCCCACAGCTAAATGCAGCATCGCCAGAGACTCAGGCAGCTTCTGCGGCTCGACAGGCATCCCAATCCTTTGACCCGGTTGAGCTTAACACTAGATATGCGCAAGAAGTCATCGACGAATATAAGCGTTTGAAGGACACAAATGCCAAGAAAATCAGTAATAAGAGGCTATATGATCAGGCCCGACAAAACGTGGATGCCAGCCGGCCAACAGATACACAGTTAACCACTCAGAAGCTGAAAGACACCCGGGTGAATGGGGATTCCTATTACGCAGGCGATCCTACTATTAGAAGCACTGAAATGACGCGAGAGCAGCAACTGATGAATAAGGTTAACGCCAAGCAACCATTAACCCAGGAGGACATTGATTTTGCATTAGGACCGGAATGGGACAATAACAAGCTATTCCCGGAATCAACACCGACCGAGTCCACTTATATGAAGCCACGTAAAGATATTAGGACTAATGAAGAATTGATGATGGCTAATGAAAAATACAGAGTTCGTAACGCCATTTCTGACCTGGAAAACAATCTTGCAGAGGGTAAAATAAGCAAGAGCTATTTCGATGAAAGAGTCAATGAACTTGGCACTGGATTAGAACGAGCATATGAGGCTACTGTAGTAGTAAACCCAACCAATAAACCCTCTGCTAAACCTGTTGCCGCAGCTAATTCAACAAAAAAAATAAACACTACAGTTAATAATAAAGGCGCAGCAGGCGAGAGACGGTTCGCTCAAACACTTAGAAACTCTGGAAAAGTTCCTGAAGCCGTCCAAAGAATGAACACCAAATACAATCCGATTTCTAATGAGGGAACATTAGCACAAGCGAACAAACGCATAGATAGAAACATGGACACAGCAACAAAATACGTCCTGCGCGAAAAGGTGGGCGCCACGGCAGAGAGTGTGACTACAGCACAGAGACTAATCCAGGAGTACACCAAAGCAGGAGACCACGAAACTGCCGCGCTGATTGCAGAGAAAGCGGCATCTGACCTTACTAACGCCGGACAGACCATTCAAGCTGCGAGCATGTGGGACAGACTATCGCCAGAGGGGATGTTACTGAGAGTACAAAGAGAGATTTCTAAAGTTAATGAAACCTTGGGCCCAGCGGAAGAAAAAATATCTCTTTCAGCAGAAGATGCAGCTAAAATCACCAATAAGGGAGAGCAATTGCAGGGCGTTCAGAAGGTCCGAGATATTTCACAGGAAGTATTGGATATGGTCAGCAGCAAAAAGCCCGGAGAATTACTTACTGCAGACGAAAAAAAGTTGATATCTGATTTTGAAAAGCAGGTCAAATCAGTTAACAGCTCTGTTAAACCATTCCTTAAGACAGCCCGCCAGGACGCAGAAAAGATTGCAAAAATCAAACCAGAGAACCGGACTCGTGACCAAGTGGTTCAATACCTTGATCAAAAGGCTGCGGAAGCGCAAGCTCGAATTGCTAAACGCCGAAACATTGGCATTGCTGCTCAAGCAAACAACCCTGTTGTCGATTACTCTATTATTGCAGCTGCTAAAATCGCTCGTGGTGTTAGAACATTCTCAGATCTGACAGAAGAAATGATCAAGACTGTGGGACAAGGCTATAGTAAATACGCCGATGAGGTGTTTACGAAGGCGACCCAACGATTTAGACGGGAAAATGGGCTACCTACGACTACTGAACTTGAAAGAGTTATCCGTAATGCTTCTAAAGATTTTGACGAAGAATCAAAGAATGCCCTTCGCCGGATGGCTGCAGAAATTGGATACTATACAGATGAGAATCTGAAGCGTGAACTTACTCAGGACTTGCAGCAAATTATGAAAACATATGGACGGTCAACTCTTGGAGAAAAGATTGCTGGTATTCAGACGGCTGGGCAACTGCTTAGTGTTCCTACGTTCCTTCGTAACACTCTGGGTAACGCTGGGCAGTTTGGTTTAGAAAAAGTTAATAAAGTATCGGCTGTTCCGATTGACTGGGCTCTGTCTAAATTCACAGGGAATAGGACAATTAAGTTCTTACCAAAGAATCAGGAAAAACTTTGGAAAAACTTCGCATCAGGAACTAATTCAGGGTGGAGAGAAGTTAATTCTATGGGCACGCTGGATAGTTACAATGTGAAGCCAAATGTTTTCAGCGACAAAAACCCACTTAAGTATTTAACGAAGCTTACAGGAGCTTCGCTTCAAGGGATGGACTACGCTGCATACAGAGCAGCTTATGGTGATGTGATGGCGACCTATGCAGAACAGTTAGGCAGAGCGCAAGGGATGACGAAAAAACAGATTAAGGCGAATATGCCGGAGTTACTTTCCCGGTTAGATGAAAATATTATGTCAATCGCTGACCAAGCTGGATTATATGCAACATATCAAGATGAAACACTACTCTCAAGAGCAGCCCAGGGAACAAAGAAAGCCTTAAATGCTACTTCAGATAAGGTGTTTAAGGCCGCAGTAGAAAAGGGCTTAATCCCCCGGTCCTTCTCACTTGAGGGTTTTGGCTTGGGAGACATTGTGCTTAAATACGCAAAAACCCCTGCGAACCTAGTAATGAGAGGTATCGATTACTCTCCTCTTGGTTTCATTCGAGCGATCGGTGAATTTATACCATTGCTTAAAAATGGAGGCAAGAATTTCAATCAGTATAATGCGACTCGCGCAATTTCAAGGGCGATTACCGGTACAATTGGCCTTACTTCAGTTGGTTATGCGATGGCTGACGTGGGGCTGTTAACCGGAGCTGCGAGCAGTGATGCAGATAAACGTTCTATTGAAGAGCAATCGGGACAGGGGGCGTATAAAGCTAATCTATCCGGGATATACCGCTGGATTATGAGCGGATTTGATAAGGAGGAGGCTAAATTTAGAAAAGGGGATAGAATGATTGATTATGCTTGGCTCCAGCCGGCTGCAATCTCGCTAGGAATGGGTGTTAATTTCCGGGAAGCCCAGAATGCGAAAAAACCCGGAGAACGGATAAGTAACGTTGAACTTGCGAAACGCTCTATTGTTGGTGGTCTTCGCACAGTGCTTGAAAATCCTATGGTAACAGGTTTATCGGACGTGGTTGGCGGTGTTAGCGATCTGATCACAAGACAGGATACAAAGAAACTGACTGGTATTGTAAAAGGCATCCCTTCATCCTTTGTTCCGGCTATATTCGGTCAAGCAAGAAATGTCGTAGACAACAAGCAAAGAGTCACTTATGATAAAAATGTATTGAAAGAAATGCTGAATTTAGTTAAAAACAGAACCCCTGGGTTATCAAAACAGTTGCCGGTTTCTTATGATTCTTTGGGCAACGAACGTCAGCGGATTCAAGGTGGAAGAGAGAAATCAATCGGTCAATACCTCAATAGTTTCCTTAATCCAACCAGACTCACGACTTACAATGTTTCGCCTGAAGCAAAAGTCATTCTGCAAATTCTGAATGATTCTAATGACTCAAGCGTTCTGCCTCGTGTCATACAGAAATATGTTGATTTCACCAATGAACAAGGACGCAAGGAGAGGTATCCTCTTAGTAAAGAGGAGTATTCAGATCTACAGAGAAAAACGGGCCAGCGAGTATTGGAAGAAATTCAATATGAACAAGATTACCTGTCAGATACATCCGTAGATATTGAAGATCGTGCTGCTGTATTAAAAAACATCATTCAAGATGTAGGGGCTGAAATTCGCGATGAATTTCGTGAGGAAAAGGGGTTAAACGATAGTGAATAAAATCATCAAAATGCTTAGAAATCCGAAAAACGGCGGCAGAAATTTGAGTAATGCTGAAATCGTTTATGGGGGAATCGTCTTAATCCTAGTAGTGTACATGATTGTAGACTCTGCGGTTAATGGTTACGTTTCGTATAACCCCGGATTTTGGTGATAATTTTGTCCTACATGTTACTTAAGGGGGAGTAATAGTGGAATCAAACTTAATAAACTTTCTATTAGAGAAGGGCTCCTATGGGGCCCTTTTTATCGTGCTATTTATCTATGTCATGCGGTCCACAGACACCAGGGAGAAGGCAGCACAGAAACGGGAAGACGAGAGAGACAAACTATCCCAGAGACGCGAAGAGACGCTGCAGCAGATCATCAACAAGTTTGCTGACAACATCATCCCCGCAATCAAGCAGATCGATGAGCGAATGGAGGATATGAATGAAGCTCACAAGAGTCTTAAAATGGTCGATTGCCGGGATTGTCCTCTGCTACGGGATTATCACAGTAGCTCAAACCTTGGACTATTTGACAAGGCAGAGCGCTTATATCCAGCAACGCGACAGAATGCACCAGCGGGTTGAGGCGGGCCAAGACATCACCGAATCCAAGAAGATAACCGCATACTTGCAGGGCCGGGCAACTCGCGGACTAACCGCGATGAAGAGCTCGGCTCTTTATTTTTCCGCCGGCACCGGAATATTGATTGCAGCCTATTGGCTACTCAAAAAGGAGGATTCACATGTTAACCCTGGATCAAGTACAGAAAAAGTCATTATCACGGCTGAACGGATTACACCCGGCAGTTAAAGCGGCTACAACAGCCCTCATCGAACGATCATACGCCCGTGGTGTGCCGATCATCATCACGCAGGGATTGCGTACCAAGGCCGAGCAGAACGCCTATTACGCCAAAGGGAGAACACAGCAGCAGCTTGATGCGGCGGGCTTGTCACACGTGAAGGCACAACCAAAGGAAGACCGAGTAACCAACGCCATTGGGGGTACCAGCAATCACAATTACGGTCTTGCCATTGACTTCGCCCTGTTGCTGCCTAATGGGTCCAGCGTTTCCTATGACATGATCCGGGATGGTGACGGCGATAAGGTGAAGGACTGGGACGAAGTGGTGCAGGAAGCGAAGGCACTGGGCTTTAAATGGGGCGGTGACTTCACCAGCATTTTTGATGGACCGCACTTTGAAATGACCTTCGGTCTCGGCATCAAGGATCTGCAGGCCGGAGCCCAGCCCACGGAGACACAGACTGCAGTAGCGCTGGCAAGAATCGAACGATACATGAAGGAGGCGGAAGATGTGAAGGTAGATAAGGCGGCTACAGTGGTCAACGGGAACCGGCTAAGCGCAGACAGTGTTCTGATTGAAGGACGGGTGTACGCGCCCCTGGCAGCCATTGGAGAGGCTATCGGGGCTAAGGTGGAGTGGAACAACGTGACAAAGACGGCGACCATTACAATGAAGGGAGCGAAGTAACATGAACGACATGCTTGCACAAGTCATGACCTTTGCTAGTGTGCTGTCAGTATTTGTGCTGGCTTTGGTCCAGCTCGTTAAGACCAGTATCAACATCAAACGTAACCTGCTGCCGGTGATTGGCCTGTTCATTGGGATGTTCGTGGGCGCCGTTGGGTTCCTGTTCACGGACCTTGACCTAATCCCCCGGCTCTGGGCTGGGGCGCTGGCCGGACTATCCTCAACCGGACTGTTCGAGTTGGCCTTCAAAGACCGTCCAGGAAGCACAAAGGAATAGCCTATGGACGTTAGCGGGCTGACAGCGTTCTACACCGGATCCCCGTGGTATGTTGTGCTGCCGGTGATCCTGACCATCGCCCTACTGTTCTATGTCCGCCAAAACAGCCAGCTACGGAAGGCACTGGACCAGCGGGCGGACGAAGTGAACAAAGAACGTGAGCAACTGCTGAACCTGCTTCTAACGAAGAAGGAGGACGGCACACATGAAAATACTCCGCATGTTTAGAGCACGCCGGCAACTGGATCGCCTGGAGCACGCCGCCAACCAATACAAAGAGGTCCGCAAAGCAGCCGAGAACAATGACATCCGGCGCTTATTGGACCTCAAACAATCAGGATATGGCAGAAAGGGGGCTGACCCACATGCAAATCGTTGACCTTACGTTGGTCGCTCTGGAGCTGATTGCAGCCTTTACGTTTGGTCGGTACGTATTCCGTTACCGTAAGTATTTCATCGGCAAGGGGCCCCTGCGTACCCGTAACCTTTACCTGCGTAGCGTATGGATCACCTACAGCGCCGTAGCTATCATCTGCATTAATCTGGTGTGGGGCCGGCTAAATATCGTCTTTGGATACAACGTAGATAGCCTGTCCAATACAATCCGTGAGTTTGTGCTGATCCTGACGCTGGTGCATCTGGTGTTTGCCGGACTCACACACAAGGACTTGTGGGATAATAACGAGGAATGATAAAATAGTCATTCGAAGGATTTATATTGCGTGTCCATTCGAAGCCTCTGCCCAGTGCAGGGGCTCTTCTATTTTAATCACAATAAAATCACAATTTATAAAAAGGATACATAAGTAAGCTGAATTAAAATCACTCAACTATGTCCACGAGCGGATAAAAAAAGGACTTAACGGAGCTATAAAAAGCTCTGAAAAGTCCATTACAGTATTCCGGGAATACCACGGCGGCGCCCGTACCCACAGTCAGCTCGCGGATGAGCCGGTCATGCGTGTGACTGTTGCCGAAAACCCAGCCTGCTCCATGGATGTAGAGAATGACCGGCAAGGAAGTGCCGGAGGTGCCTACCGGACGGACAATGCGGACCTTCACTTCACCGCCGGGGCCGCCGGTTACGGTCAGATCCTGAAGATCTGCCTCGGGTTTTTCGATATCGCCAGCTTGGACGGTGTTGACCGTTTCGCGGCCTTTTTCCGGACCCAGATCGGGCAGGAAAGGAGGCTTGGCATTATCATCGGCGAATTTCTGAGCTGCAGGTTCAAGAATAACTCTTTTATGATCAGACATAGGTTACAGTCTCCTTCTTCTAGCAGATTAGGTCATGCTCTCCTCATCCATAACCGCCCGACAAGTTTCTGAAACGTAAAGCGAACGGATCGCCCGGGTCAAAGCGTATATCAAGTAGAGAAAGGGGGAGCGATCGTTGAAGGATTATCCCATCACAGAACAACAGGCCAAGGACATGTTTGAAGCACACTCCGCTTATATTTATGGCATTGCCCTTATGATGACCAAGCAGCGGGTGCTGGCCGATGATATTACCCAGGAGACGTTTCTGCGTGCCTTTGCAAAATATCATTTATATGATCCCTCCAGGCCGCTTCGGCCTTGGCTGTACCGGATTGCCGTCAATACGTCCCGTAATCTGTTACGCAGGAAGACCTGGATACAACTGCTGGCGGGCGTTCCTATAGAGGGAAAAGAGCATTCCGCCGAGAGCATCGCTCTGCATAGTGAGAATCAGCTGGAATTATGGCAGGCGGTCAGCCATCTGTCCGCGAAGCTGCGAGAAGTGATCTCCCTGCACTATTATGCCGGATTATCGCTTCCCGAAACCGCAGAGGTATTAAGTATTCCGCTGGGAACCTGCAAATCCAGGCTTCATGCGGCACTGCGCAAGCTGAGAGAATGCGGCGAACTTGACCCCGGTGTGCTGATGATGAAGGAGGGGCTTAAATGACGACAGCTAAGGACAGGCTGGATGTTGAATCCGAAGTATTATCCGCTCATTTACAGAAGGAAGCAGAACACATCATACACAGTATGCCTTCTTCTGTTGATTTTGATCAACTGTGGCAGCTGCATACTGGAGGAGTAGCACAAGATAGAAGGGATAGACGTCAGGCGTCACTGTTCAGGAAGTGGGTCATCGGCGTCACAGCTGCGCTGGCTGTTACAGCCGGATCCATTACCGGAATCGGATTCATCTCGCCCCAGGTTGCAGAGGCGCTGCGCGTCATTCCGTTCTTCGATTATTTGTATGCCAAAGGTGGGGATCGAGAAGAATTGAAGCCCATTGAAGAGAAGCATCTCAGTAATCCGGCAGGTGCACTAATTACCGATAAAGGCATTACCTTCAATCTGGTAGAGGAATACTATGATGGTATTTCATTGGTGATTAATTATGAGGTGACCTACCCATCTTCCTCAGCGCCTATTACCGGCAAGGAAGCGGCAGTCTTCTATAAGCTTAATTTCGAAGGGCATGATCCGCAAAGAATCTCGACCCATGATTTCACGATTACAGGAGATCATACCTTCGTAGGTACAACCCGTCTAAGCTTTGGGGACAAGGATCTGCCGGATCAGCTTAGGCTGAATATGAGTATCGACTGCATAGGGACGACGAGGGGCAACTGGGATGTATCTGTCATGCTGGATAGAGGGAAGAGT
The DNA here is from genome assembly GCF_037975415.1 of Paenibacillus sp. FSL M7-0896. Lineage (NCBI taxonomy): Bacteria > Bacillati > Bacillota > Bacilli > Caryophanales > Paenibacillaceae > Paenibacillus > Paenibacillus sp. FSL M7-0896. Next base: position 3,762,614 of record NZ_CP150250.1, on the reverse strand, counting down.
GCCGCGCTAAGCACAACGGTCTATCCCAAGAATTTGGATTTCAGGTATGATAACTCACTATATACTGTAGACAAGCTAACATTGGGGCCTTTAACTTCGCAAGTTATTCTGATGAAAAGTTATCCTCATGATTGGCTTAATGTAATGCTTGAAGATGATATTGGAACCTTGTATATGAATAAAGGAGGAGATGGAGCTACTGATGAGTATTATTATTTCAACTTCTCACCGCTTACAGTGTTTAATCCCAAACCGGAATATATGACACTGATCGTCTATGAGACACTAGAAAATGCGCAGATTAAATCACATGAAGATCTTCAACGCTTAAGTGGTTCGCTCCCGCTGACTCTAAAGGGGAATGAGGGAGGAACGGTTACGGTTACGGCAGTTGATTTTGAGGAAAAGCAGACGGTTGTATATTACGAGGTCAGTCAGGTGATGAGCCAGTTAACTGAGCTAACCTTACTGCAAGGACAAGGTGAGCCGATCACACAAACAGGACAGCGGGTTCGGATTAGCCGGGACAAACTGGCATTTAAACTGATTTTCCCGCCCGTGCAGCCTTCAGATCAGCTTGAGATTAGGGCCCGGTACTTCTCCTATCCAGAGGATATACAGCAATTCCGTCTGCGGATTCCGGTTCAGTGGACCAAATAGTTGCTTAACTACAACGCTTATAAAAGAAAGGCCGCGCCTGTCCTGTTATGGATGGCGTGGCCTGTTTGCGGTTGTAGAGGAATTTTACGAACACAATGGGCAGTGCGGAGGCGTGCAGGCCAAAGGGCTGGAAGCACAGCCCACAGGTTATTTTGTTTAATGCACTTAAAGAAATAACGAAAAGCAAAAAGAAGCGGAGGGGAAAATTGGAACTGGAGGAGCGAATGCGTCCGCCTGAAAGCTTTCCGTAGGAAAGCTCGCTATCTACAGCATAGGCTTGGTTTGGATTTCTACCGCGAAGAGCGGTTATAATCAGGAAATCCAAATACAACAGCGGCCGGAGGGCCAAATGTTCACCGCAGCGACGACCAAGCTTTGAGGCCAGCTCTTAAGTATGTGCATTGATAGTACCATCGAGTTCAATCCTTAAGTGTGTAACAGTAAAATCCCCCTCACCGCTCACCCACACGCCTAGCCCCGGATCTCCAATAGTCCACCCCGGCAAACGCCGCCGTAATCAACAGCGGGTAGAGAATCGCCCAGCCTGTGAACGGGAACACGGCAAGTGTGGCGGCGAAGGAAATGACGCTGATCGTTACGCCTGCACGGCTGCCGCGCAAGAGGCGGATTCCGGCGGCACAACCCCCAATATAGGTAAGAATGAAGGTGGCGTTGGGGAAGGTGATCAGTGTGGTTATCGAGAGCGCCCCGCTGCCGTAGAGCGATAATATCAAGGTGAAGCAGAGCGCCAGGAAGCCGATGGCCCCCACAGGCGTCTGATAACGATCGGATATAAGGCCCATCCAGCCCGGAGCATAGCCTTGCCGGGACAAGGCATACGCCACGCGTGAAGCCGCACCTGCATAGGCAATGATCGTCGCCGTGCAGATGAAGAGGCCGGTAAGTCCGGCGATGAAGCCTCCCCATGCCCCCAGCGGCTGGCTGATGATCCATAGCAGGGAGCTATCTGCCCCGCCGTGCAGATAGCTCTGCGTACCTACGGTAGCAAGTGCCGAGAGGAAATACAGGACACCGACAATGATGGCCGCGAGGGTCACACCCGTAACCGCAGCCCGCTCAGGTTCCTTGAACTCTTCCGACAGATGCGAGACTGCTTCCCAGCCGATGAAGCACCAGAAGAGGATCGCCGCCGCCTGCCCGACACTCATCCAGCCATGCGGCGCAAACGGAGTGAAGTGAGCACGCTCCATCCTTGGAAGCGCAGCGGCAAAAGAGAAGACCAGTACGGCAACAATAGCGATCACCACAGCAATTTGCACTTTACCGGCGACCTGCATGCCGATCCAGTTCGTTAGGAGTCCAATGACCAGCATCCCGGCGGCAAGGGCGATTCTGGCCGGATCGCCCCAGCCCATCGCTGCGGTCATGTATCCTGCACCGGTCAATGCGGCGACTGGCGCACCGATCGGAACGGACAGCAGGAAGAACCAGCCGACAAGGGCCCCGGCCTTCGGCCCGAAGGCTAGAGTAACGAAGTGGGAGACGCCCCCGGCGTTAGGGAACTTGGCAGAGAGCAGGCCCATGGATAAGGCAAGCGGAAGAATGAGCAGGGTCATGAAGCCCCAGGCCAGCAGCGAAGCCGGGCCAGCCATCTCGGCTGCGAGTCCGGGGACAATTAATACCCCCGAACCGAGGACAGCCCCGATGTATAAGGCAACGGCCTGAGGCATGCCGATGGTACGTTGTAACGAGGTGTGTTTCTTCATATGTATAATCCCGCTTTCCTTGTATTTAGTTATAGAGTATCAGATAATAGATCCATTGGAAAAACGGAATTATCAAATAACATCCATTCAAAAAACCGATGGATCAAAGGAAGGTCCGCTATGGAATCGAAGCATCTGTTCACCTTTCTCGTTGTGGTAGAGACCGGCAGCTTCACCCGCGCTGCGCAGAAGCTGGATTATGCCCAGTCCAGTATTACCGCACAGATTCAGGCTCTGGAAGCAGAGCTGGGGCAACCCCTGTTCGACCGGATCAGCAAAAAGATTATGCTTACCGATGCAGGCCGCCGCCTGCTGCCCTATGCCCAGGAAATCTCCAAGATGCACACGATGGCTGAGAATGCCCTCCGGTCTGAGACCGAAATCGCCGGTTCGCTGCGGATCGGCGCACCGGAATCCCTGGCGGCCTTCCGGCTTCCCGGAATTATCAAGGATTTTCGCAGCCGTTATCCGCAGGTGCAGATTACCCTTAAGCCGGGGGCCTGCTGGGAGCTGACCGAATTCATCCGCTCCGGGGAGCTGGATCTGGCCTTCCTGCTGCAGCCGGAAACGGAGTATAAGGATATATACTGTGAGACGCTGATTCATGAAGCTATGGCTCTGGTGGCGCCGCTGGATCATCCACTGCTGGAGCTTGCTGAAGTGGAGCCGCATCAGCTGAAGAACGTAACGATTCTGCATACCGAAGCGGGCTGCACCTACCGCACCTTGTTTGAACGTCATCTGAACAGCCACGGTGTCTTTCCTGATCCGAATCTGGAGTTCTGGAGCATTGAAGCGATCAAGCAGTGCGTGATGGCCGGACTCGGTCTCTCTTTTCTGCCGCAGATTACGGTGAAGCGCGAGCTGGCGGAAGGCAAGCTGGGCCGGCTGAACTGGAATGACCAGTCGCAGCGGGTGGCCACCCAGATCGCTTACCATAACAAGAAATGGAAGTCTCCTGCGCTCAGCGAATTCCTCAGAATGGTAGAGAAGCATGCTGCCGGATGGAGGGAAGCTACTGCGGAGGAATGATATAATAGTTGTACTTAACGAGGGAGGGAACAGATCATGAATGAGCTGGAACGAACATACGAAGAAGAGCTGGAGGCCTTCCTGATCTGGATGAAGGATGCCGGTTATACAGCACATACCCAGAAATCCTACCTTGCGGATGTGCGGGAATTCCTGGACCATCTGAACGGCAAGGAGCTGGGAACGGTTAAGAAGCTGCATGTGGTGTCCTATCTGACCTCGGTCCGTGAGCGGGGAGTCAGCGATGCCACCCGTAACCGTAAGCATGCCTCGGTTAACTGTCTGTTCAAGGCACTGTCCGAGCTGGAGCTGTTATCTATTAATCCGGCGGCAGGGATCAAGAAATCCAAGACCGACAAAAACCGTGAGCCGGTCTATCTGGAGGAGAAAGAGCTGGAGCGGTTCCTCTCAGCGGTGGACGGCAAGTACAGAAGCCGCAATCTGGCGGTCTTCCTGCTTATGTCCTATATGGGGCTGCGGGTAGGGGAAGTACATACGCTGAATCTGAGTGATTATAATGTAGACCGACGCACTCTGCGGGTCTTCGGCAAAGGGCGCAAATGGCGGGGCATACCGGTTCCGGAGGATGTAGCCCCGTATCTCGATCAGGCGATTGCGGACCGGCTGGTCCCTTGGCGCAGCAAAGAAGAGGCCATGTTCATCTCGCAGAAGGGCCGCAGATTGTCGATCCGGGGAATTCAGGGCATTGCTGCGGATACCTTCAGCCGCTTCCAGAGTGAGCTGCCCTCTTCCCAGCAGCGTGCCTATTCGAGCCATAAGCTGCGGCATTCGTTCGCCACTATGCTGCTGCGCAAGGGCGCGGATCTGCGGACGGTGCAGGAGCTGCTGGGTCACTCTTCCATTCAGACAACTACAGTCTATACCCATATCACGAGCCGGGAGAAGGAAGAGGCGATGTCCCGACTGCAAATCAGCAGCGCTGATAAGCTGAGTGGTAGCCTGTAATCGAACTGTCTAGCATTATTATCACTTGAACTATGAATTTTTGTTCATATCCTAACGCATAAATTACATGCAATGTGCATTTTAATGATGACAACTTGTCTATGAATTGCTACCATGAGAAAGGGAAAAACGGAGATGAGAAATCAACCGCATAATTCGCTTTAGTCGCTTAACGCGTCTTCGCGGCTTGTAAATGCTTGGATGCTTAGATTTCAAAAAAAGGCCGCCAATCCCTGCGGATTGGCGGCCGGCTCGTTCCGGCTGGAATTATAGCTCCAGCTTGGTAATTTCACTCTTGAGCTTGTCAGCGGACTGCTGGAATAAGCTCTGTTCTTCTTCGCTGAGCGGAAGATCAAGCACCTCACGCACACCGGAGCGGTCCACAACACACGGAGCGCCGAGGAACACATCGGAGACGCCGTTGTAATTGTTCAGTAGTGTAGATACATTCAGAACGGAGCCTTCATTGTTCAGGATGGACGCTACAATGCGGTCCAGTGCAAGCGCGATGGCGTAGGAGGTCGATCCCTTGGCATCGATAATCTCGTAAGCGGCATTCTTCGTATCCTCGAAGATTTCTTTGCGTTCGGCTTCATCGAAGCCCAGATCAATCCCGGCGACATTGGCGAGACTCCAGACCGGCAGCTCGGAATCGCCATGCTCCCCGATGATCTGTCCATGGATGCTGCGCGGGTCAATCTCCTTGTGCTTCCCGATCAGGTAACGGAAGCGGGCGCTGTCCAGTACCGTTCCTGAGCCGATAACCCGTCTGCGGTCAAAGCCGCTGATCTTCAGGGTGGCGTATGCCAGGATATCGACCGGGTTGGTCGCAATCAGCAGGATCGCGTGCTGGTTGTATTTCGTGATTTTCTGGATGATATCTTTGAAGATCGAGATGTTCTTGCGGAGCAGGTCGATCCGGGTTTCACCAGGCTTCTGGGAGGCTCCGGCAGTGACGATAATAATGTCGGCTTCGCGGCAATCCTCATAGGTACCGGCCCAAAGCTTCACGCCTCCTACAAAAGGCATACCATGGTTCATATCCAGCGCTTCACCAAGCGCCTTCTGGTGGTTCACATCGATCAGTACAAGCTCGGGCATGCGCTTACGCAGCAGCAGCGTATAGGCTGTAGTGGTTCCGACTGCACCGGTACCGATGACTACAACACGATTGGGCTTAAATGGGGCCATGTCAAATCTCCTCCAGCATTTGTATTTTGGTAGTATAAGGAAGGCAGAGCCATTCCACTTGCTGTCCAATCTTATCCATCATAATCGCTAGGGATAGTGTTTTCAAGCTATCCGTTTTTCATCCATTACCCGTAATAGGGTAAGCTAACAACGATTTTTCTGTTATCCACTCAACCACTTGACAGGAGCGAACTGAAGTATGGATTTATTCCGCAAAAAACCGCTGGCCATTCCCCAGAATGCCGGAGCGGAGAAGCTTAGCAAGACACTGGGTGCCTTAGATTTGACGATGCTTGGGGTAGGAGCCATTATCGGCACCGGGATCTTTGTTATGACGGGGGTGGCTGCTGCGGAGCATGCCGGCCCGGGACTGGTTCTGTCCTTCATCATCGCGGGGATTGCCTGTGTGCTATCCGCCTTGTGCTATTCCGAATTTGCTTCGACCCTGCCGGTATCCGGCAGCGCCTATGCCTATAGCTATGTCGCCTTCGGCGAATTGCTGGCCTGGGTGCTCGGCTGGGATCTTGTACTGGAATACGGGGTTGCCGCCGCAGCGGTAAGCAGCGGATGGTCCGGTTATTTCCAGGGTCTGCTGGAGGGCTTCGGGATACATTTGCCCACAGCTTTGTCTGGAGCGTATAATGCGGATAAGGGAACATTCATCAATCTGCCTGCCGTCATCATTATCCTGCTGATCTCCTATCTGCTGACACGGGGGGTCAAGGAGACCGCCCGCTTCAACGCAGTGATGGTCGCAATTAAGATCTCCGTGGTGCTGCTGTTCATCATCACCGGTATTTTCTATGTGAAGCCGGAGAACTGGACGCCCTTCCTGCCGTTCGGGATTCATGGCGTGATGAACGGCGCGGCCACTGTATTTTTTGCTTATATCGGCTTTGATGCCATTTCAACCGCGGCAGAAGAAGTGAAGCGTCCGCAGCGCGATCTTCCAATCGGGATTATCTCATCCCTTGCGATCTGTACAGTCTTATATATCGCCGTATCCTTGGTCCTGACGGGCATTGTGCCTTATCAGAGCCTGAATGTCAGCGATCCGGTATCCTTTGCGCTGCGGTTCGTGGGCCAGAATATGATTGCCGGACTGATCTCCATCGGGGCGATTGCCGGAATGACAACCGTTCTGCTGGTTATGCTGTTCGGCCAGACCCGCTTGCTGTTCGCTATCTCGCGTGACGGGCTGCTGCCGAAGAGCTTGTCCAAGGTTAGCGCCAAGACGCATACCCCGGTGCGCAGCACCTGGATGGTGGGCAGCCTGATCGCTGTGCTTACCGGCTTTGTACCTCTGGACAGGCTGGCGAATCTGACGAGTATCGGCACTTTATTTGCCTTCCTGGTTGTGTCTCTCGGGGTCATTATGCTCCGCCGGACGAAGACAGATCTCCGCAGAGGCTTCCGGGTTCCTTGGGTTCCGCTGGTTCCTCTCCTTAGTGCGGCAGCCTGCGGCTATTTAATGTATAATCTCGGCAGAGAGACCTGGATTGGCTTCATCATCTGGGTTGCGTTCGGACTGGTGATTTACTCATTGTACGGCTACAAACGCAGTAATCTGAATACGAAGAAATAATCTTTTAAATACTCATTAATGTAGAAAAGGAGAGAGAGCATTGTCAGCCAAAGCTTCATGTTCCAAGGTTCTAAGAGTGGCGTTGATGCTTCTTATGACTCTGCTGATTCTCTCAGCTTGCTCGTCCGCCCCACCGCCGGAGGCAACCCGGCCTCCTCAGCCGACTGAAGCGCCGGAAGAAGGGCAGATGATTACAGTCATTACCCCGGATAACAAGAATGTCGAACCCGAAAATGCAAAGAAATACCAGATTCAGACGCGGCTGACCGATTTCCGGCTGCTCAACCCCTCTGCAGGACTAGCCTGGGGGGTAACGCGCAATGAGCTTCGAATGTACATGACGCTGAATAACGGCAAGACCTGGGCGAATATCTCTCCAGCTACGAATGTACAATTTCTAAGCAATCCGGTCTACGGCAAAGAGATTTTCTTCACCGACCCCGAGCATGGCTGGATCATCCGCAGCTCGTTCGGCTCCACTGAGACCGTGGTGCTGCGTACCACAGACGGTGGACACAGCTGGCAGATCTCAGCGTTCCCCGATTCCAACAAGCTGTCCTCCATCTATTTCAGCTCCAGCCGCAGCGGCTGGCTGATGACCAAGTGGGATGCAAGTGCGACCAAAGAGAGCAAAGCCTTGTATGCTACTAAGGATGGCGGAGCTACCTGGAATCTGGTGATGCAGAATGAGCAGTATAATCCGAATCTGCCGACTAGTTCCATTCCGCATGCGGGGGTAACGACCGGGATGATCTTTGGTGACGAGAGCCGGGGGTTTGTTATGCTGCAGACCGGCGCTCTGCCCAAGATTTATATGACCAGGGACGGAGGAGCGACCTGGGTATCGGGTTCGGAATTCCTGGTCAATGATAGCTTTGCCGGATGTGACCGGGTGGTTACCGGTGTTCCTGAATTCTTCGGGGAGAATGCGTCGGGAGGCTGGATGCCGGTCGGCTGTCAGAGGGAAAAGGAAGGCAGCATGACCTATAACGGCTATTTTACCGCCAATGGGGGAGAGAACTGGAAATTCACCACTTTCGGGCGGCCGGCGCTATCCGGCATGAACCGCAATGTGGCCCCCGACTTCCTGAATGCCATGACAGGCTGGTCGCTGGAAGGTAATCTGCTCTATAAGACGGTGGACCAGGGAGTGACCTGGACAGCCCTCCCGGCCAGCACGGTGCTGCAGTCCAAGCTCCTGGAGTATCCGGAGGTAGTGAAGCTGCAGTTCATTTCAAATGATGTCGGCTGGCTGCTGATCTCGAAGGAGGAGGACCGCAAGTCGATCCTGCTTCAGACCACTAACGGCGGCGAGAGCTGGCGTGTAATGTAATACTGTACAAGAGGGTGCCCGTTCTGACGGACACCCTCTTTTTTACATTAAATCCGCTTAAAGGCCTCTACAATATAAGGAAAAATCTTATTTAAAATTTTCTTTAAAAGTGTGAAAAAAATCACATGACAAACTTTGAATCCTGTGATATATTTAACACATAGAGAACAAGTTACTTTTTTCACAAACTTCCAACCCGAAGAGGAGAGATTACAATGACAACTTTTGAAACGGATTATATGACTAGAAACCTGATGCAATTGTGCTACAACTGCGATGACGCTCACTTGTGCCAGACTGAAGAACAATGCAAAGCCTGCTGGGCAGAGAACGGCATGATGCCGGAAGAAACGAACGAAACCAGACAACTGTTAGACCTCGTACATGCTTAATCTAACCGCCACTCGGGTATTATAGAAGGCCATTTGAGTTCCCGGCAGTACCGGAGCCTGAATGGTCTTTTTGCCGTTTCTACCGGTGCTGTCTTGCAGACAAGAGGCATATACATGTAGAGAAGCCTATAGGGGCAGGTGTGCTAACTACTTGGGAATAAGGGGGAAGAGACAATGGGAACGGGGAGTGATCCATCCTGGCTGTTCGATTTTACAGGAACGGTATTGCCGGTCTTTCTCGCTCTGGTCGTGGGGATCATCGCTGTGTCTGCTGGCCGGGGATTGCTTCAGTGGAGCCGGAACAATAATGCCCCCCTGCAGTCCATTCCCGCCCGTATCGTGAGCAAGCGGACCGAAGTGCGCCAGCAGCAGTCCCAGGAGGATAGTCTCTCCAGCCGGACCAGCACCACCTACTATCTGACCTATGAAGCTGAGGATGGGGTGCGCAGGGAATTCAAGGTGGAGGGACAGGAGTACGGGATGAGCGCTGAGGGGGATCAAGGCATACTGACGTATCAGGGGACACGGTATCATGGCTTTCAGCGGCGTCCTCACTACTCCACGGCGGAGTAGCTAAGATGGCAATGTATTATAGATGGTGATAGGACCCCCCGGTTCCCGCTGTGGAGCCAGGGGGTTTTTGCGTGTATCCGGCATAGAGACGGAAGAAGAGGAAGCAGGAAATTGGGCGCAGACTGTCACCTCCTGGGCGAATACACATACAATACAGCGAGCAGCAAAAGAACAACGGAGAATCACATAGTTTGCATAGCTTCACCCGTCCATGAAATGAATGTAAGGAGGAGAACGCGTGGCTGTCATCAAAACAAACTCGGAGGACGTAAGAGTGCTTGCACGGCTGATGCGGGCAGAGGCTGAAGAGGATGGGGAGTCAGGCATGCTGATGGTCGGCAATGTCGGCGTGAACCGGATTCTTGGCAATTGTCTGGATTTCAACAACATCCGCAGTGTGAACGACATGGTGTACCAGAGCCCCGGCGGCTTCGAAGCCCCGCAGAAGGGATACTTCTATCAACGGGCGCGGGAAGCCGATATCCGGCTGGCGAAACGTGCGATTGCCGGGGAGCGAACCTGGCCGGCCTCGAATGCGCTCTGGTTCTTCCGCCCTGTCGGCGACTGTCCGGCGACCTGGTACAATCAGCAGAATACCGGACGCTACAAGGCTCACTGCTTCTTCACTCCGACACAGGGAGATTGTCCGGCAGTATACTAGGCAAGACAAGGCAGTTATTACACTTTAGGAGGTAATCCGTACATGATCGTTCAACCGTACCGCCCAGTTCCTTATATGATGGGCAGCAATCCAGCAGGCAGCATGAACAATATGAACAATATGAATAATATGGAGAACATGAATAACATGAACAACATGGGGCACATCGGGAATATGGGGAAAATGGGAAACATGGGGAATATGGGAAACATGGTCGCTATGCCGCCTCAGGTCAGCAGCGGCAGTCCCATGATGCCTGGCGGCACGGTGGTCTCCACAGCCGCACCTGTGTTTGAACAGTCCTATGTGGAGAACATATTCCGCCTGAACCTGGGCAAGGTGGGCACCTTCTATTTCACATATGAGAACAACAAGGACTGGAATGCCAAGGTCTATACCGGGGTGCTGGAAGCTGCGGGCCGTGACCACCTGATTATCAGCGACCGTGCTACCGGCCAGCGGGTAGTGCTGCTGATGGTTAACTTTGATTACGCTACTTTCGAAGAGCCGCTTGTCTATCAATATCCGGGCGTTGTCGGGAATCCGCTTGGAGTGCGCAACTGCTAATCCGCTTTTTTCGGCCATTTATCCATAGAATCATCCAAAAACGGCTGTCCGCCTTGGTTTGAGGCGGTCAGCCGTTATTTATGCTCCCGTACGTACATATGCTGTATTTTTCGAGGGGACACGCATGCTTGCTGTTTCACCTAATATATTTATATAATGAAAGTATTATTTATAATCCGTGATTTTGTATAGGAGATGAGGGCATTGGGGAATTGATACGCAAGGGTTCTTTTAGCGTAATCGAGTCTGACATTTTGAGCAAACGAAGGAGGTGGGCCTATCCAGCCGTACAGATTACGGTGGATAGGAGTATAAATTGAGCGACCCTTTACCCGGTATATTACATGTAGGACTTATTATTTTGCTTGTGCTGCTTAACGGTTTTTTCGTTTCGGTGGAGTACGCGATGGTGAAGGTGCGCAGCGGGCGCATTGAATCGCTGATTGAGGAAGGCAGCAAGAGAGCGCTGGCCGCAAGGAACATCGTCCATAATCTGGATGGCTTCCTGTCGGCCTGCCAGCTTGGGGTAACCCTTGCTTCACTTGCACTGGGCTGGCTCGGTGAACCGGCCGTGGCCACGATTGTGGGGCCGCTGGTCAGGGGTCTGGGCTTTGATGATACTACTGTATTTGTCATCTCCCTGATTATTGCCTTCATGTTCATCACGGTTCTCCATATCGTACTCGGCGAGCTTGCACCGAAGACCATTGCTGTGAATAAGGCTGAGGCAGTGCTTCTGTTAACTGCGGGACCGATGAACGTTTTCTACCGGATCATGTTTCCATTCATCTGGGTGGTTAACGGGCTGGCCCGGGGACTGCTGCGGATCTTCCGTCTGACACCGGCTTCCGAGCTGGCTACTGCGCATACGGAGGAAGAAATCCGCATCCTGATGCAGGAGAGTAACAAAAGCGGCTTGATCGACAACACAGAAATGACACTGGTGGATAATATTTTTGGATTTGCCGACACGATGGCCCGGGAGATTATGATTCCGCGTACCGAGATGATCTGTCTGAACACGCATCTGGAGACGGAGGAGAATCTGGAGATTGCCTTCGATGGAATGAGAACCCGGTATCCGGTCTGTGACGGAGACAAGGACCATATTCTTGGCTTCATTCATATTAAGGATATGATCCGGGAGAAGGCGCCGAGCTATAATGAATTGATCCGTCCGATATTGACGGTACCGGAATCGATTCAGATCAGCAGCCTCCTGAAGGTCATGCAGCGTGCCAAGACCCAGATCGCCATTCTTATTGATGAGTACGGCGGTACCTCGGGGATGGTTACACTGGAGGATATTATGGAAGAGATTGTCGGTGAGATTCAGGATGAGTTCGACGAGGAGCGGCCCGGCATTGAGCAGCTGGGAGAGGATGAGTTCTCCGTTGACGGCCTGATGCTGATTGAAGAGATTAACGACAAGCTCGGAATCCATATGGATACTGATGATTATGATACGATCGGCGGCTGGCTGTATTCCAAGCTGGAGGTTAATCCGCCGCAAAAGGGCCAGTCCATTGAGTTCGACAATCATTTATTCGTGGTCGAAGAAACCGATAATAAGCGGATTTCCCGGATCAAGCTGCTGAAGCTGCAGTTATTGACGGAAGAAGCCGGAGCATAAGCTGCTGCATACAATATAAGCATGGCGCTACTACAGCGCTGTGCTTTTTTTGTTATAAGGATGAATTGTTCTGACCTATCTCCGATTCGGCCGGATTTAAGGCGGGTAAGGAAGTGTAAATACATGTAATCTATCCGATTCAAGAAAGGGGCGGGAGCGTTGAAGCATCCTTTTAACACTTACAATGATCTGCTTGTCCTCTTGTCGGTGGCGATAGCCTTTCTCTCCTGCTTCACGGCGCTCGATCTGACGGAACGTCTGCTTCGCGGCCAGCGGAGCTCCCGGTTCATCCTGCTCATCTCCCTGGTGCTTGGCACAGGCCTGTGGAGCATGCATTTCATCGGGATGCGTGCAATGGATATGGCCGTTCCGGTATCGTATAATCTGCCGCTACTGGCGTTCTCTCTAGTGATTCCCGTGGCAGCTTCTTATATGCTGTTAGCTATGCTGAATAACCCGCACACCCGCAGCAGGGTCTATCTGGCTCTGGGCGGCCTCTTGTTCAGCAGCGGCATCCTGATTATGCATTTCAGCGGAATTCTGTCGATGAGACTTACGGCAACGTATGAGCAAGGCGCTTTCTCAATTATAATGGCGGTATTATTCGCCCTGATCGTTCCGGTGGTCACCGCTTCCTACGATCCGAAGTGGCTGGAGCAGGCCTACAATATGTTCAGCTTCAAAAAGCTGCTGCTTGTCCTGACCCTGACCGGCGCGTTCACAGGCATCCATTACGCTGCCATGGCGGGCGCTTCATTCTCTCCAGGAGAACCGTCCAGTGCAGCCGCGCACGTGCTCTATTTGCAGGATTCGATACTGGGAATGATCCTCTGCGGCTCCTTCCTGTTCATTGTGTCGATCGTCCTTGCTCTGTTGTACAGGGACCGGCAGCGGGTACTCCAGTCAGCCGCCTTCAATGAGCAGCGGTATACTGCGCTGTTCGAGCATAACCCTGATATGGTAATCTGCATTGATCCTGCCCGTAAGAAGATAATCAGTGCTAATCCTGCTCTGCGGGACATTACCGGATATAGCAGCGAAGAACTGGGGAATTATAAGGCGATACTATACAGCGAACGGGATGAAGCTGCCGTACGGGATGCCATAACGCGCGCTTCACGGGGGCAGTCCTCCAAGCTGGAGCTGAAGGTACGGAGCAAAGGCGGGGAGCAGCTGATCTGTAGTGTCACCGTCTTTCCTTTGCTGCATCATACGGAGCAGTGGGTCTATATTGTGGCCGAGGATGTGACTGCCCTGATGAAGTATCAGTATGAGCTGCTGGAGGCCAGGGATACCGCGGAGAGTGCGGTGACGATGAAAAGCGAGTTCCTCGCCACCATGAGCCATGAAATCCGCACGCCGCTGAACGGCATTATCGGCGTCAACCAGCTGCTGTCCGAGGAGATCAGCAATCCTGAGCATCTGGAGCTCCTGCGGCTTCAGAGTACAAGCAGCCATGCTCTGCTGCATGTGATGAGCGATATTCTCGACATCTCCCGGCTGGAGGCGGATGCCCTCTCGCTGAACAAGGATTCTTTCGGGCTGAAGGCGCTGCTCCAGGGCTGTATGGACCTGTTCATGGTGAGCACACAAGACAAGCCGTTATCTCTGGAGCTTCTGATCGAGGAGGGGCTTCCTGACAAGTTCACCGGGGATGCTGCGCGTATCCGCCAGATTCTCATCAACCTGATCGGCAATGCGGTGAAATTCACGCCATCCGGCACGGTAACGGTTAAGGTGGAGTCCTATGGCGTCAGGGAGACCGCTCAGGCGCTGCAATTCATGGTGCGCGACACCGGCATTGGCATCTCACCGGATAAGCTGCAGCTGCTCTTCCAGTCCTTCTCGCAGGTGGACGGGTCGCATACCCGTAAGTACCCCGGCACGGGTCTGGGCCTTGCGATCTGCAAGAAGCTTGTAGACCTGATGCAAGGAGAGATCTGGGCAGAACCGGCAGAAGGGGGCGGCACACAATTCTTCTTCAGAATTAAGCTGCAGTCGCAGGAGCATTCCCCGGAGGTATTTTTCGGCAAGGATACAGGGGAGGGGGAGTCAGCGGAGGAGAATGAAGCCGTATAAGACAGCGATTGCCAACAAGAGAGTTAACATTATATAATTTGAAAGTAACTATTCTTTTATCACGATAGTCCTGAGGACGGAAAGGAACTCTCTTTGAGCAAAACAAAAAAGAACAATGTCACGGCTCCCCAGATGAGCAAGCAGGAGAAGCGCAGGGCAGAGCAGGAGCAGCAGAAGCAGAAAACGAGAATTCTGATCGTGAGTACGGTGGCCATCGTCATTATTATTTTTGTAGGCTTATTTATGCTGGCATCGAAGGACTCTTCGCCTGCCGGTACAGACAGTAAGCCGGTTGCCTTCAATTACAGCGAAATGATGCGGCTTGGCAAGGAGGATGCTCCGGTCAAAATTGTGGAATTCGGCGATTTCAAATGTCCGGCTTGCGCCCAGTTCACCGGTGTGATCAAGCCGCAGATCGTTCAGGGCTATGTCGATCAGAATAAAGCAGCCTTCTATTTCGTGAATCTGGCCTTCCTCGGTACGGATTCCAGAACGGCCTCCCTGGCAGCGCTATCGGTCTATCATCAGAACCAGGAAGCGTTCTGGAAGTATTTCGATGCGATCTATGCCAATCAGGGGAATGAAGAGAAGGAATGGGCTACACCTGACTTCCTGGTGAGTCTCGCCAAGCAGCTGGAGCTGCCGGTGGATTACGACCTGCTGCGCAAGGACATTGACGAGCGTACCTACGTAAGCGAGCTGGAGCGGGATATTCAGCTTGGCACCGATACGGGCGTAACGAATACGCCATCCTTGTACGTGAACGGCATCAAGGTGAAGGAGCCTTTCAATATGGAGGCGATTGACGCCCAGATTCAGGCAGCAACAGTAGCAGCGGGAGCAGGGGCCGCCCAATGACCGCCTTCTCTGCCTTCTGCCGGCGTAACTGTCTCTACTTGGCCTGGTTCGTCTGTATGGTTGCTGTAGCAGGAAGCCTGTATCTCAGTGAGGTACTGAATTACGAGCCCTGTAAGCTATGCTGGTTCCAGCGGATCTTCATGTATCCGCAGCTGTTCCTGCTGGGGATCGCCACCTACCGGGCGGACAAGCGGATCATTCCTTATGTGCTTCCCCTTAGTCTGATCGGCGGCAGCATCTCCATATATCATTATGCGGAGCAGAAAATTCCGGCGCTCAGCAAGGTGCTTCCCTGTACCATCGGCGTACCGTGCAACAAGGATTATCTGAACTGGTTCGGATTTATAACGATCCCTCTGCTTGCACTTATAGCCTTTGCCTTAATCTCCATTCTGCTCTGGACAGGACGCAAAGAGGAGCCTGCGGAGTAAGAAGCTGACGGGCAGAAGGAAGAGAAGAGAATACCCTTAATTTTAGCGAAAAATAATATGCAAAAACCCTGTAAAATCACGTGGTAAAGGGATAATGAAAGAGAATGAAAGATCAAGACATACCGGATGATGAATTTGGTTGTTTTGAGTGCTTTTCATTCTTTTTTCATTTGTTTCCACGCTTTACGGAAGACGTGTTGTAGCTTAATATTAGTCCTTGTGAGAAGTTGAATATGCGCTGAATTTTCCGGAAGGAAAAACGGGGGAACCACACTTTGGCCAAGGCCAAAAGGGGTGAATCGGGGCAGGCTACTTGACCTGTAACCGTAGGGCTACCACAGTCCGAATCCGCCAGCTAACCTCGTAAGCCACTAGTGGGATAATGACCATGCACACTAAGGCATGCGGATCATTTCCGTATGCTTATTTTGGTGCCTGCATTTATGAAATCCACTTATGAAAACAGCGCAGGGAAACCCGTTTCAACTTAACCAAGAGAGGAACTGTTACTACAATGGTAAGCAAGGTAAAACGACTATTGATCGGGCGTCCGATGAAGTCGAACGAACTCGATCATGAAAAGTTATCCAAGGTGAAAGCACTGGCTGTCCTGTCTTCTGATGCGCTCTCGTCTGTAGCCTACGGAACAGAACAAATTCTGATTGTACTGGTGGCCGCCGGGTTCACCGCTATCTGGTACTCTTTGCCAATTGCATTAGCCGTACTGGGCTTGCTGGCCATTCTGATTCTATCCTACCGGCAGACGATATTTGCTTATCCGCAGGGCGGTGGTGCTTATATTGTAGCCAAAACCAACCTCGGGGTTCATACCGGCTTACTGGCCGGCGGCTCTCTTCTGGTGGATTACATTCTGACGGTGGCGGTAAGTGCCTCGGCGGGGACGGATGCAATCACTTCAGCTTTTCCAAGTCTGCATAATCATAGTGTTCTGATAGCGGTATCTGTTATCGTGCTCTTAACGATTGTTAACCTGCGGGGAGTGACCGAATCGGCCTCCTTCATCGCTATCCCGGTCTATCTGTTCGTTGTTTCCATCTTCGTGCTCATCATCTCGGGGGTCTTCAAATATATGACCGGCGGCGCCCATGCCCATGTTCCTGAGATTGGCTCGGCGGTATCGAACGTGAGTATGTTCCTGCTGCTGAAGGCCTTCAGCTCCGGCTGTTCGGCTCTGACCGGGGTAGAAGCGGTCTCCAATGCCATTCCTAACTTCAAAGCGCCCGCGGAGAAAAATGCAGCCAAAACGCTGATGCTCATGGGCCTCATTCTCGGGGTAATGTTCACAGGTATTACGCTGCTCGCTTACTGGTACGGTATCATGCCTGATGAGAAGGCCACCGTGGTCTCACAGATTACCGAATCTACCTTCGGCCGCGGCGGACTGTACTTCTTCATTCAGGGGATTACGGCGGTTATCCTGTTCCTGGCAGCCAATACGGCGTACTCGGCCTTCCCGCTGCTGGCGTTCATGTTCGCCAAAGATAAATATCTGCCCCATGCCTTCATGGTGCGCGGCGACCGGCTGGGCTTCTCCAACGGTATTATTTTCCTCGGTGTCATGTCGGCTGTGCTGGTGGCGGCGTTTCACGGGAATACGGAAGGACTCATTCCATTATATGCAGTAGGGGTATTCATTCCGTTCACGCTGTCGCAGCTGGGCATGATGGTCCAATGGTACAGAACGAAGCCGAAAGGCTGGCAGAGCAAGTTCGCCGTCAATACAGTGGGGATGCTCACTACATTAACGATCACCCTGATTTTCATAATCACTAAATTCTCCAGCGTGTGGATGGCCTTCATCTTCCTGCCGGCTGTTATCATCGTGTTCCACCGGATTCACCGCCATTATATGAATATTGCCGATCAGCTGCGGATCTGCCCGGCTACCGATAAGCCTTGTATCAAAGGAAGCACCGTAGTCGTTCCGGTCGCCGGTGTGACTCGTGCTGTACTGCATTCGATCAGCTATGCGAAGTCATTGACAGATAATGTAGTCGCTGTATATGTAGGCTTCGATGAAGAAGAGATTCACAAGATGGAGCAGAAGTGGGAGGAGTGGAACCCCGGCGTACGCCTGATCGTCCTGCGCTCCCGCTACCGCAGCATTATCCGCCCGCTGGTGAAGTTCATCGATACAGTAGAGTGGAAGACCTCTTCAACGGATCATATTACCGTCCTGATTCCGCAATTCGTGACCAAGCACTGGTGGCAGGCGGTGCTGCATAATCAGACCAGCTTGTTCATCCGCTCTTATCTGATGAATCAGAAGGACATTGTAATCGCGACTGTACCTTTCCATCTGCATAAATAATATAGAAGATTATTGGAAGACGGCTGTTTCTGCTTAATGCGGAGGCGGCCGTTTTTACGTTATTATAAGTTATTGGTTGACATAGAGAATGAGAATCAATATCATCAGTATAGACAAGATGAAGGTAACAGAGCTTTTGCCAATCATGAGGGTAACATACAGGAGGGGTATTCAATGTTTTCGTTCAACCTGCAAGGATCAAGAAGCGGGAAGCTGGCGGTGGCCGGACTTATGACTACAACACTGCTGCTGTCCGCTTGCGGAAATAATAATAGCAACGCAGGCAGTAACGGTGGAGCAGGCACCGCACCTGCGGCAACTGCAGAAGCGACTGCGGAGGCCACTGCGGTACCTGCAGCAACTGCTGCACCCGCTGTGGAGAAGACCGTAACGGATGCAATGGGACATAAGGTGACCGTTCCCGCTAATCCGCAGCGTGTAATTGCTTCTTATCTGGAGGATTATCTGGTAGCACTCGGTGTGACTCCGGTTGCCCAGTGGTCTACGAAGAACGGTACTCAGGCTTACCTTGCTGCTGAGCTTAAGGACGTTCCGCCGATCAGCTATGACCTGCCGCTTGAAGCCGTTACCAGCTTCACGCCGGATTTCCACATCGTCCAGTCGGAGGGCTCGGTTCAGAACGGTCTTTATGACCAGCTGAATAAGATTGCACCAACCTATGTACTCGGCGATGAGGTCAGCAGTGACTGGCGCGCAGCCTTGCTCAAGATCGGTGAGCTGCTCAATAAGACACCGGAAGCGGAGAAGGCTATTGCAGACTATGACCAGAAAGCGGCTTCGGCCAAAGCGGCTGTATCTGCGGCAATCGGCGATGATTCAGTAGCGGTTCTGTGGCTGGTATCCAAGAATTTCTTCATTGTAGATGAGACCCGCAGCAGCGGTGCGGTATTGTATGGCGATCTTGGAGTGAAGCTCCCGAATCTCGTGACCGACATTCCTGCAGAATCCAGAGCACCGTGGAACCCGATTTCACTGGAGAAATTATCTGAGCTGACTGCAGAGCATATCATTCTGGTGAATAGTGACAAGGCAAGCGGAGCTGAGATTACAGAAGGTGCAGTCTGGAAAGGGATTCCGGCCGTTAAGGCAGGGAATGTTCATGAATTCGGCAAAGATACCAGCTGGCTGTACAGCGGCCCTATAGCCAATTCCAAGACCATCGATGATATTCTGAGCAGTTTTGTGAAATAGGTCTTTACCGGCCGGAGAATTGTGCAGGCTTTTATATCCTCAGGATATAGAAGCCTGCCTCTTTTTTAAGTTGAACAATATTCATATCTTTGCGATAATGAGAATCATAATCATCTATATTTCCCTAATAATCCTGATAAGGAGACGGCATATGGCTTCATCCACAGATTCTGCTCTACAAGCTCCTTCTGTTGAAGGGAACACATCTGTCCGGTCGCGGCCGCTTGCCGCTGCTGTTATTCTTGTGCTGGGAATAGCAGCGATTGTCTTCGGCCTGATGGTATCCGTATCGGTCGGTGCGGCGGATATCCGGCTGGCTACCGTATGGGAGGCGGTGTTCCGGTTCAATCCGGAGCTGCCCCAGCATCAGGTCATCCGGGAGCTGCGGATTCCCCGGGCTGCCGCAGGAGCGCTGGTCGGCGCATGTTTTGCCGTTGCCGGTGCGATTATGCAGGGGATGACCCGCAACCCGCTGGCGGATTCCGGACTGCTTGGTCTTAATGCAGGTGCGGGCGTTGGACTGGCCCTGGCTTTTGCCTTCGCGCCAACATTATCCTTCGCTTACATCATGCTGTACTGCTTCCTTGGAGCGGCTGTGGCCTCACTGCTGGTATTCGGGATCGGTTCGCTCTCCCATAGCGGACTGACCCCGCTTCGGCTGACCCTCGCCGGTGCGGCAGTAAGCGCCATGCTGCTGGCGGTCAGTCAGGGCATTGCTATCCTGTTCAGCCTCTCCCAGGATATCGCCTTTTGGATGGCCGGGGGGATTGGCGGAGCGAGCTGGAAGCAGCTGCAGGTAATATCTCCTTGGGTCGCGGCGGCCCTGATCGGTGCACTGATGTTGTCGCGTTCGATTACCCTACTGAGCCTGGGCAGGGATGTTGCAGCAGGTCTCGGACAGCGCACCGGTCTGGTACAGACTACAGGGATGATTATTGTCGTCATCCTCGCCGGAGCGGCAGTCTCCACGGTGGGGCCGATCGCTTTTGTCGGATTAATGATTCCGCATATTACGCGTTTCCTCGTTGGGGTTGACTACCGCTGGATTATTCCCTGCTCCGCAGTCCTTGGAAGCATTCTGGTCCTGGTGGCCGATATTGCGGCCAGGATGATTAATGCGCCATACGAAACACCAATAGGTGCCTTAATTGCAGTATTCGGCGTACCGTTCTTCATCTATCTGGCCAGCAAACGCAAGGGGGAGCTGAAATGAACCGTTCCACCTCATTCCCCCCGGCCAAGCCGCGCCTTTCCAGAGAGGCTGGTATTCTGACACTGCTTGCTGTGCTTATCGTCATTCTGTTTCTGGTCAGTATGAATACCGGCTTAATGCGTCTGTCACCGCTCGAGGTTCTACATACCCTTTCCGGCAACGGCACCAAGCAGCAGCAGCTGATTTTGTTTGATTTCCGGCTGCCGCGCATCGTGATCTCCTTGCTGATTGGTGCAGGCTTTGCGGTCGCCGGAGTGATTCTGCAAGGCTTGTCGCGTAATGCTCTCGCTGAGCCTTCCACCCTGGGGATCAATGCCGGAGCCGGATTCGCCGTACTGATCTTTATCTCCTTTGTACCGGCTACTACAGCAGCTCCGATCCTCGTGCTTCCGCTACTGGCGCTTGCAGGGGCCTCGCTTACTGCAACACTGATCTACTTCCTGTCTTACAGGAGGGAGGATGGGCTCTCGCCGACACGGCTGATCCTGATCGGGATTGCTGTGGGTGCCGGGATATACGCTTTTCAGCTTATTTTGTCATTAAGACTCGACCCGCAGAATTATCAGTTCGTAGCCATCTGGCTGGCCGGCAAAATCTGGGGCGGAGACTGGCGGTTTGTGCTGGCCCTGCTGCCCTGGATATTGATCCTGCTGCCCTTCGCATTCTACAAAGCCCGGGTGCTCAACGTACTGAATCTGGGCGATGAGCTCTCCAAGGGACTGGGCCTGCCGCTCGAACGGGAACGGCGGTGGCTGCTGGCTGCGGCTGTTGCGCTGGCAGGAGCCTGTGTATCGGTAAGCGGCAGCATTGGTTTTGTCGGGCTAATTGCGCCGCACCTGGCCCGCAGGCTGGTCGGCCCGCGCCATCAGATCCTGCTGCCTGCGGCGGCCCTG
The DNA here is from genome assembly GCF_037975415.1 of Paenibacillus sp. FSL M7-0896. Classification (NCBI taxonomy): domain Bacteria; kingdom Bacillati; phylum Bacillota; class Bacilli; order Caryophanales; family Paenibacillaceae; genus Paenibacillus; species Paenibacillus sp. FSL M7-0896. Next base: position 3,741,276 of record NZ_CP150250.1, on the reverse strand, counting down.
ACCGGAGCCCTGCTGCTGCTTACGGCAGATACGATCGGTCGCTGGATCCTGCAGCCTGCGGAGGTACCTACTGGTATCGTAGTAGCGATTATTGGAGCACCGTACTTTTTATATCTTTTGGCCACATCGAAAGCGTAGTACAGGGATGTATATATTAAAAAAATCTAAGGAGTGTTTATCATGTCGGAACGTTTAAATACAGAGCAGCTGAGCATCGGATATGCGGAGACTATGATTGTAAAGGGGCTGAATCTATCGCTTCCGACAGGGAAGATTACAGCGCTTGTCGGGGCAAACGGCTCGGGGAAGTCCACGATTCTGAAGACAATGGCCCGGATCATGAAGCCGAAGAGCGGCAATGTAATGCTTGACGGGAAGTCCATTCACAATCTCTCCACCAAAGAGGTGGCCCGCCAGCTGGCGATTCTGCCGCAGAATCCTACTGCCCCCGACGGCTTAACGGTATCTGAGCTGGTAGGGTATGGACGGTATCCGCATCAGAAGGGCTTCGGCAGCCTGACGCCTGAAGACCGCAGCATTATTGCCGAGGCGATTGAATTGACCGGCATGAATGAATTCCGTGACCGGCCGATTGACCGGCTCTCCGGCGGACAGCGGCAGCGGGCCTGGATCGCCATGGCGCTGGCCCAGCAGACGGATATTCTGTTCCTTGACGAGCCGACGACCTTCCTGGATATGGCCCATCAGCTGGAGGTGCTTCAGCTGCTGCAGAAGCTCAATGAGCAGGAAGGCCGGACGATTATTATGGTTGTCCATGATTTGAACCATGCTTCGCGTTACGCGCAGCATATGGTAGCGATCAAATCCGGTAATGTGATCAGCGAGGGCGCTCCGAATGAGGTAATGACACCGGCAGTGCTGCGTGAGGTATTCGGCATTGAGGCAGATATTGTGCCTGATCCGCGTACAGGTGTGCCGCTCTGTCTGCCTTACGAGCTGGCTGCGTACAAAGTTGCCGGGCTGTAGGAGAGGAACATGAATGAATTCCTGAGGCAAGAATATAAGTCTAAATTTGACCTCCATCTTGAGGTGCCGGACGGAGCCGTGTATTCCTTCGCTGCTGCTGAGCTGGCAGAAGAGGGCGGGATGAGGGCCTTCATGGAGGCTTACCGGCCGCTGATGAAGGCGCTCGACGATAAAGCAGCCGGTGCGTACTTCGGCGGTTATCTGAGCATTATGGCACTCGCGGTCCAGTATTCCGTGACCGGCTTCTTGTGCTTACCGGACTTCAGCTTACGGAACCTTCAACTGCATCTTGTTCCGGCAGATGGCTACTGCAGAATTGCCTTCTCGCTTCGTGAATGGGGGATGGTACAAGCTCCGGAAGATGAGCCGGGCCGGAAGGCTTGGCGCAATGAGGCGTTAACCAGCTTCTACCAGAACACAGCCGGGCCGCTGATCCGGATGGCTTCACAGGTGAGCGGACTTTCGCCCGGGGAGATCTGGGGACAGCTGCCGACCAAATTCAACTATTATGCGGAAGCCTTTGCCGCTGAACTGACAGATCCGCTCCTGCTTCGCCGGCTGGAGGAGGACTACGCGTATCTGAAGGATGAGCTGCCCGCTGCCGTATTCGGGATGCCGCGGAATCCGTTCCAGGTGAAGGTCCGGAGAATTGAATCGCTCACGGACCCGCAGCAGACGGTTCAGTTGCGTAACCGCTGCTGTATGTATTACCGGACTGAGGGCGGACGGCTGTGTTATACCTGCCCCCGGATGAAGGAAGAGGAGCGGTCCGCACGGCGGGAGGAATTCCGTGCCGAGCGCGCAGCGGCTGGCGAATAGGGTATAATTAGGAATTTCGAAACATAATAATGCTGTATGCAGCTTCGTAACAGGCTCCTGTCATTGACAAGGGAGCCTGTTCGTTGTTAAAGTTGTGGTTGCTGAAGCCGTAATTAACTGGCAGCGAGCACGACATTATCTTGTTTATAGAGTTAGGAGCATGAAGAATGAATATTGACAACATATATGAGGATTTGCAGCCGCTTGTTACAGCAGGCTCACTGAAACGCCGGGAGAGCCTTAAGAATCTGGTCTATACCCGCATGGGCGGCGAAGCAGATATTTTGGCGGCTCCTGTTACATATGAAGAGATCCAGAGCATCTATGCTTATGCCCAGGATCATCAGATCCCGCTTACGATTCTCGGCAACGGCTCCAATGTGATTATCCGGGACGGAGGCATCCGCGGCATCGTGCTCCAGACCTCGGATCTGTCCGGGATGGGCGTCCGCGACGGGCTGCTGTATGCGCAGTGCGGGGCGAAGATTATCGATGTCTCGGGCTATGCGCTGGAGCAGAAGCTGACCGGTCTGGAATTCGCCTGCGGCATCCCCGGCACGGTAGGCGGGGCGCTATATATGAATGCTGGAGCCTACGGCGGGGAAGTGAAGGATGTGCTGCACAGTGCGCTTGTCGTTGACCCGGACGGCCAGCTTGTGACCCTGCACAGCGACCAGCTTCAATGGGGCTACCGCAAAAGTATCTTCTCCAGCGGAAAGTATATCGTGCTGGAGGCCAGATTTGCGCTTCTCCCAGGCGATCCTGCCGCGATTAAGGCGTCCATGGATGAGTTAACCTATCTGCGGGAATCGAAGCAACCGCTGGAGTATCCGTCCTGCGGCAGTGTATTCAAGCGGCCGCCGGGCCGGTTCGCGGGGCAGCTGATTCAGGAGAGCGGACTCCAGGGGACGCGCATCGGAGGCGCAGAGGTCTCACGCAAGCATGCGGGCTTCATTATCAACGCCGACAATGCAACGGCCAGCGATTATATCGGATTGATCCAGCATGTACGCTCAGCGGTGAAGCATAAGTTCGATGTGGAGCTGGAGACGGAAGTGGAGATTATCGGGGAAGAATTGTAGGCGATAGTTGGGGAAGAGAGGGTGCAGTCCTAAGCCGGAATGTTGGCTTAGGACTGCACCCTCCTTAGATTCTTACGGCCGGAGCCGCCGGATAATCAGCGTACAGCCAGTGAATATTTCGCCCGGCTTGTCTGCAGATCCACTTTGGCCTCGGATACCTCATGTAGCACTAGTCCGCTCACGGCCAGCTCATATCCCGGCTGCGGCAGAGGCACCAGCTCACCATCCGCATTCAAGGTACTACCTGTCCCGCGCAGAATGACCGCACTGTCCAGATAATCATCGATGACATCGTCAGCGTTCCGGTAGTCAACGGTCTCCAGCTTGAAATGGACGGTGTCCAGGTCATCCAGCTCCCGTTTTTCGATGACCAGTGTTGTACCCTTGCGGGCTTCCAGCCAATCTATAAGCTTCTGTACGTTTGCTTCCATCGTATGATCCCATCCTTCGGTTAATAGAGATTGTTAATTCTAAGTTACCCCTTTCCATGCAAATGAATCCGTGCAAATTAGTTGAACTATGCAAGGTGTTTGCCGTTCTTCATTCGTGTGTAAACTATTCTTATGCATTGTAATAATGCCAATATCTTATAAGAAGGTGAAGCGGATGGGAAACGCATTGTTATGGGGCGCAGTCTCCGGCTCGGCGGTCTTGATTGGCGCACTCTTGGCCTTATTCCTGCGGATTCCGAATAAGCTGATCGGCTTCATCATGGCGTTCGGGACCGGTGTGCTGATCGGCGCGGCGGCGTATGAATTGCTAGAGGATTCGGCCAGTGACGGCGGACTGGCCCCGACGATTATCGGGTTCACCGCTGGAGCACTGGTGTTCACGGTGTTCGACTGGCTGATCTCGCGTAAAGGCGGAGCCGGACGCAAGCGTTCAGCCAGAGCCTCTTCAGGGAGGAGCGATGCCAAGGGCGGAGGGCTGGCTATTTTTGCCGGAACGGTACTGGATGCGATTCCTGAATCGATCATGATTGGCGCAAGTCTCATTGCGGGTCAAGGCGTTAGCGTACTGCTGGTCATTGCCATCTTCATCAGCAATATTCCCGAAGGCTTGTCCAGCACGGCTGGACTGAAGCAGGACGGCTATGGCAAAGGCAAGATTATGCTGCTGTGGCTCGGCGTACTCGCTATCTCCACACTGGCCTCAGGGGCGGGATATGAGTTCATGGATCACGCAAGCGGGTATACGGAAGCTGTGATTGCTTCTTTTGCCGGGGGAGGAATTATTGCTATGGTGTCCTCCAGCATGATGCCCGAAGCCTACGAAGAAGGGGGGCCGCTCACGGGGTTCATCGCTGCGATGGGACTGCTGTGCTCGCTGATTCTGGATCAGCTGTGAGGGTTGTCAAGCCCGCTGTAATCATGGTATAGTTCAAGACGCATCAAGATAAAGAAGGAATCTGCGCCGCGCGCAGGAGAGGTTCGCGAACTCCCTCTATAAAAAACTAAGCTATTTTTAGTAGAGCCAGGTTTTCGAAATCTCGTTCTTCTTTCCAGTTCAGGCCAGGGGCCTAGGGAAAAGAGAGGGGTTTTTTGTCATGTCAGAAGGCAGAATGCAAGAGGAAATGCAGGAGGTTACCCTGTTGGGCAACCAAGGCACGCAGTACAAGTTCGGCTATGATCCGGGGATTCTGGAGGCGTTCGATAACAAGCATCCCGGCCGCGATTATTTCGTCAAATTCAACTGTCCCGAGTTCACCAGCCTGTGTCCCGTGACCGGTCAGCCGGATTTCGGGGTGATGTATATCTCGTACATTCCTGATATCCGAATGGTGGAATCAAAATCACTGAAGCTCTATCTGTTCAGCTTCCGCAATCATGGGGATTTCCATGAGGACTGTGTCAACATTATTATGAATGATCTGATCTCGCTGATGGAGCCGCGTTATATCGAAGTGTGGGGCAAATTCACGCCGCGCGGCGGCATTTCCATCGATCCTTACTGCAACTGGGGGCGTCCGGGAACCAAATATGAGGCGATGGCCGAGCACCGGCTGATGAATCATGATCTGTATCCCGAGAAAGTGGACAACCGTTAATCCGCAGAAGCCAGCTTCACAGAGCAATCAGGAGGAGAGATCATTATGGTAAATAGAAAAGCATTAGTCGTCTTCAGCGGCGGCCAAGACAGCACTACCTGCCTGGCGTGGGCATTGCAGGAATTCCAGGAGGTTCAGGTGGTCACGTTCAATTATAATCAGCGCCATGCGGCCGAGATTGAAGTCGCTAAGACGATAGCCGCAAGGTTCGGCGTGAAGCAGCATATTCTGGACCTCGCGCTGCTGAACCAGCTTGCTCCGAACGCCTTGACGCGGGAGGATATTGACATTACCGCAGGCGAAGGTGAAGAGCTGCCCAGCACGTTCGTGGATGGACGTAATTTGCTGTTCCTGTCCTTCGCGGCCATTCTGGCCAAGCAGCTCGGCTACTCCAACATTATCACTGGGGTCTGCCAGACGGACTTCAGCGGATACCCGGACTGCCGCGATGTGTTCGTGAAGTCGCTGAATGTCACGCTTAATCTGTCGATGGATGTGGAGTTCGTCATTCATACCCCGCTGATGTGGCTGGACAAAAAGCAAACCTGGAAGCTGGCAGACGAGCTGGGCCAGTTCGATTATGTGCGGGAGCAGACCCTGACCTGCTATAACGGAATCATCGGCAGCGGCTGCGGCACCTGTCCGGCATGTCTCCTGCGTAAGCGGGGTCTGGAGCAATATGAGGCAGAGCGTCAGGAGGCGGGAGTATAATGCGGGGCGAAGTAGCCGTCTGCAAAATTTTCACCTTCGACGCTGCCCATCAGCTCATCGGACACAAGGGAAAATGCAGTAATCTGCACGGGCATACCTACAGGCTGGAGGTAGTGCTGAAGGGTGTGCCGGCCGCGCTGGAAGGGCAGTCGGATGAAGGGTTCGTCATCGATTTCAGCGATATTAAGGCGGCTGTGCAGGGGGCGGTGGTTGGGCGTCTGGATCATGCTTTTCTGGCGATGGGCAATGAGCCTGTGCTGGAGACGCTGAAGGCGACCGGCTCCAAGGTAGCGATGCTCTCCTTCCGCACCACAGCAGAGAATCTGTCTGCCTACATTGCCTATGAGCTGAAGCAAGCGGCGTTGCCGGTGTATTCGGTCAAGCTATGGGAAACTCCGACCTCCTGGGCTGAGGTGCTGGCAGCAGATATCCCCGAGGAGGGACCGGCTTACCGGCTGTATGGAGGCTGCGATGATGAGTAGAATCCCGGTTATTGAAATGTTCGGCCCGACAATCCAGGGGGAAGGGGCGGTCATCGGGGTCAAAACGATGTTCGTCCGCACCTACGGCTGCGACTACCGCTGCGGCTGGTGCGATTCCGCCTTCACCTGGGACGGCTCGGCCAAGGATAAAGTAACAATGCTTACGCCGCAGGAGATTCTCGCCGGGCTGCTGGAGCTGGCCGGGGAGAATTTCAATTGTGTCACCATCTCCGGGGGTAACCCGGCGCTGATCGGGGAGGCGATGGGAGAATTCATCTCCCTCCTCCACGAGCGGGGCATCCAGGCGGCGATTGAGACGCAGGGCAGCCGCTGGCAGGACTGGTTCCATGAGGTGGATGTGCTGACGATCAGCCCGAAGCCGCCCAGCTCCGGGATGCAGACAGACTGGGATAAGCTGGATGAGATTATGCATAGAGTCGCTGATAACGGCAAGGCTGCGCATAGCCTGAAGGTGGTTGTTTTTAACCAGGAGGATTATGAATATGCCCGCAAGGTCCATTTCAGGTATCCGGAGGTCCCTCTGTTCCTTCAGCCGGGTAACGATAACGTCACCGAGGAAGGGGATATTTCATCCCGCCTGCTGGGCAGACTGGAGTGGCTGTTCGGTCTGGTCATTGCCGATCCGCAGATGAACCGTGCACGGGTGCTGCCGCAATTACATGCATTAATATGGCATAATAAGCGTGGGAAATAGTGCGCCCGCTGCCAGGATGAAGCTGAATAGAGTTACTGAAGGCCGGACTTCCGTTACAGGGGAGTTCCGGTCTTTTGCTGTAATAGAAATGGGACAGAATTGTAGCTTCCGGCTGGTTCAATTGTAATATAATTGAACAATAATGTGGGAGAGGGAGGCAATCATTCCATGAATTCGGTAATCAGCAACATGAAGCCCATCCGGCGTTCCAAGCTGCGACTATTTGCAGGGAAGCGGTATTTCACCTGGAAAAGATACTGGAAATGGATCACAGCCAGTGGACGTCTGGCTGCAGAACAGCGCAGTGAAGCTCTGCCGTACGAAGCGGCCAGCCATGCTACCCCGCTGCTGCGCAAATTGCGCAATGTGGATATGCAGCTTCAGCACAACAAAATTGTAAACCTGAGGCTCGCGGTGGCGAAGCTGGACGGGCTTGTCATTCAACCGGGCGAGAGCTTCTCCTATTGGCGCAGGATCGGCAAACCCACACGGAGAAAAGGCTACCTGGACGGAATGGTGCTCCATTATGGCGGGTTCCGTTCCGGCACAGGCGGCGGGCTCTGCCAATTGTCCAATCTGATCTACTGGATGACGCTGCATACGCCGCTTACGGTTACCGAGCGGCACCGGCACAGCTATGATGTCTTCCCCGATGAGCAGCGGACCCAGCCCTTTGGCAGCGGGGCTACCTGTGCCTATAATTATCTGGATCTCCAGCTGCGCAATGATACAGAGCATGCTTATCAGCTTAAGCTGCACCTGGATGAGACTCATCTGCACGGGGAATGGCGCTGTGCAGGACAGCAGCTCTACCATTACGAAGTCTATGAAGATGGCCACCGCATCAGCCTGGAGCCGTGGGGCGGGTATATCCGGCGCAATGCGATCCGCCGCAGAGTGCTGACGCATAGCGGAGAGCTGGCCGGTGACGAAGCGGTGGCCGAGAATCACGCGCTGATGATGTATTCTCCGCTGCTGCACGGATAAATCCGGACGATTTGGGGCTATAACATAAGATAGTGTAACAAGCAGCCCCATTTCAGAAGGAGTGACCTATACCATGAAGGCAGTGACTTATCAGGGAAAGAAGAAAGTTGAAGTGAAGGAGGTCGCCGATGCGCGGCTGGAGAAGAAGGATGACATCCTCGTCCGCATAACCACAACCGCTATTTGCGGATCTGACCTGCATATCTATAACGGAGAAATACCGGGAATGCATGATGACTACATTATCGGACATGAGCCGATGGGGATTGTGGAAGAGGTGGGCCCGGAGGTTACCAGGGTCAAGAAGGGCGACCGGGTCATTGTCCCGTTCAATGTAGCATGCGGGCAATGCTTCTTCTGCCAGCATGAGATGGAGAGCCAATGTGACCATGCGAATGAAGCGAAGGATACCGGCGGCTACCTGGGCTATTCGGATTCATACGGCGGATTCGCCGGAGGGCAGGCGGAGCTGCTGCGGGTGCCTTACGGCAACTTCGGGCCGTTTGTCGTCCCGGAGGACGCGGAGATGGAAGACGAGAAGCTGCTGTTCCTCTCGGATATCGTCCCGACCGCCTGGTGGGGCGTCGAGAATGCCGGTGTGAAGCCCGGTGATACCGTCATTGTGCTTGGCTGTGGCCCGGTAGGCCTGCTGACACAGAAGTTCGCCTGGATGAAAGGGGCATCCCGTGTCATCGCGGTGGATCATGTCGATTACCGGCTCCAGCATGCGAAGCTGTCAAATCACGTGGAGACGGTGAATTTTGAGCAGACCAAGGATGTGGAGCTGAACCTCAAGGAGATTACACGCGGTGGAGCGGATGTGGTGATCGACTGCGTGGGATTGGATGCCAAGAAGACGGTTGTAGAAAAGGTGGAGACAGCCTTGATGCTTCAGGGCGGTTCGCTGGGGGCTTTCCGTATCGCCTCCGAGGTGGTCCGCAAGTTCGGCACCATTCAGTTAATCGGTGTCTATGGCCTGAATTACAATATGTTCCCGCTGGGCCATCTGTTCGAACGCAATATCACGCTGAAGATGGGCCAAGCTCCTGTGATCCATTATATGCCTGAGCTCTACAAGATGATTAAGGAGAACAAGTTCGATCCCACAGATATTATCACCCACCGGCTGCCGATCAGCCGCGCAGAACATGGCTACAAGGTATTTCAGGAGAAGGAAGAGGACTGTATCAAGGTAGTGCTTAAGCCATAACAGGGGAGAGTAGCCTCTGTCAGCTGAGCTTCTATAAGGCATGGAACCCCTCAGAGGCGGTTCTGTGCCTTTGTTTTGCGTTGAATATGAAAAAATGCTGCTTTTTTCGCCGATTTACGTTAAATTAACATAATGAGTCTTACATCCTATGAAGGGGCGTTCTGTCATGCGTACCAATAAACCGCCCGTTCCCGTGCCACTCCTGATGGTAATCGGAATTGTGGCCATCTCTTTTTCTTCCATCTTTATTAAATGGTCCTCCGCGCCCGTATCGGTCCAAGGGATGTACCGCCTGCTGTTCACCTCGCTGCTGATGCTGCCGTTCGCCCGTCCCTATAGCGGGGCACTCTTTCAGCTGCGGCGGAAGGATTGGCTGCTGCTGGGCGTGTCCGGGGTCATGCTTGCCCTGCATTTTCTGTTGTGGATGGGTTCGCTGAATTATACCTCGGTGGCCAGCTCGACGATGATTATGGCGCTGGAGCCGTTATTCATTATGCTCGGTGCGTACATACTGTATAAAGAGCGTAACTCGATCTTTGCTATCCTGGGGATGGCGATTGCTATCTTCGGCGTTACTTTTATCGGCTGGGGAGACATTGGCTTGTCTGCTGAGAATCTGAAGGGCGACATGCTGTCGGTTGGCGGAACCGTAGCGGTAGCCGCACATATGCTGCTTGGACAAAAGCTGGTGGCGCGTATGCCGTCCTATCTGTACAGCCTGATTGTATTTATCGCTGCGGCCGCCGTATTTGCTCTCTACAATCTCGTGACCGGCACACCGTTCTTCAATTATCCGGCCCGGGAATGGGGCATCTTCGTCTTGCTGGCGGTGGTGCCCACCGTCTTCGGCCATATCCTGTTCAACTGGCTGCTGCAATATACATCGGCGACTACTGTCTCGATGAATATCTTGGGAGAGCCTGTCGGCGCGAGCATTCTGGCGTTCCTGTTGTTGGGTGAGCAGCTTAGCGGCCTGCAGTGGGCGGGCGGCGTGCTGGTCATGGCCGGGCTGGGTGTCTATCTGTATGCCGGGCGAAGGAAAGCTATGAAGCTCCGGCAGTCTCTGCCGAACGCTTCCTAGCTATACGCGGACAGACCCGTGAGGCAAACTTGATTACATTTTATAGAACATAGATAAAGGGGTAACGAAAGCAATGAATGAACCTAATCAGAATGAACCGGATGGCCTCAATAAGGAGGCGGCACCTACAAGCGAGGAGCTGTGGAATGAGGATACCTATGCGGCCTGGACCAGCCGGTTTGGAACCCCTGGGGAGGCTGCGGAGAAGCTGTCGAAGGACCCTGCGGGGAAGCTGTATCCGCTGAATACCTATCTCGGTGAAGTGAAGGGCCGGAGGATCATGAACCTGATGGGCTCCAACGGCATGAAGGCGGTGGCACTGGGGCTGCTGGGGGCTGAGGTGACTGTCGCGGATTTCTCGGAGGCCAATGCCCGTTATGCCGGTGAACTCGCGCAGGCGGCCGGAGTGCAGCTTGACTATATCGTATCGGATGTCCTGGAGCTGCCGGAAGCGCATCTTAACGGCTCGTATGATACGGTTTTTGCCGAAATGGGGATAGTTCACTATTTTACGGATTTGGCTCCGTTCATGGCTACGGCCTACCGCTTGCTGGCACCGGGCGGAACGTTCGTACTGCGGGATTTCCATCCGGTAACGACCAAGCTGATCTCCTCCAAGGGGTCGACGGCCAAGGTGCGTAAGCATAAGGTGAGCGGGGATTATTTTGATACGGCGCTTGAAGAGAAGCAGGTGTCCTATTCCAAATACATGCCTTCTTCAGGAGGAGCACCGGAGGCGGACAAGCCGAATGTCGTCTACTGGCGGCGCTGGACGCTGGGCGAGCTGGTTACTGCTGCCGCAGCCAGCGGACTGGTTATAAGAGAGCTGGTGGAGGAGCCTAATCTGTCGTCGGATGTGTACGATAAGGGAATTCCCAAGACCTTCACCCTGGTTGCTGTCAAAAGATAATAAGGTTCACCACCACACGGTATCCCCGTTAGCGCAGTTACACAGGCGCTCCGGGGATACCGTTTATTTGTGCAGAACCCGCTGCCATCCCGGCAAAAGCCTGCTGGAGCGGGGAAAGCGTATAGTCCTTGCGCCAGGCAAGCACAAAGGAGCCGTCAGCCGGAAGAATTCCGGGCAGCTTCGCATAGGCCAGTCGGCCCGCCGCTACTTCACCCTCAATCCCGGAGCGGGAGAACACGCCCACCATTCTGCCTGTGTAGAGCATCCCCTTGACGGCCTCCGGCGAGCCCAGTACCGCATGGTTCCAGACCCTTACGTTATTAAGCTGTGCCCACTGGTCGGAGATTCCGCGCAGGAAGGAGGCGGCTTCATGCTGCACCCAAGGCTCGCGGGCTACGGCTTGGGCGGTCAGCTCCTGCTCTCTGGCAAAGGGATGCTCCGGCGCAAAGACCAGCACGGTCTCCTCTTCAGCAATCACCTGCGTATGGAAGGTATCATCCTGGCCCTCTGCACTATGCAGCACGGCGAGCTGGATCTCCCGGCTGCGCAGACGTTCCCGGATGGCGTCATCCGGCAGCACGGATAGATAGACATCGATCCCGTCATAATGCTGTGTGAATTGGGACAGCAATTTGGGCACAAGATAACTGGCAGGGATATCGCTGGCGGTAAGCTCCAGATTCCCCGAGGCGAGCGAGGTGAACTGTTTGACCGTCCGCTCGGCCTCGGCGCTCAGCGAGACAATACGGACAGCATATTGGTACAGGGCGCGTCCGGCATCCGTCAGCAGGACCCGGCCGCTCCGGTACTGGAAGAGGGAAGCGCCAAGCTCACTCTCCAGACTTTTCATATGAAAGGAGACGGTTGGCTGCTTAAGGTTCATCTCGGCGGCGACATCCGTTACTTTTTTATATTTTTCGATGAGAACTAGGATCTGCAGCTTTACAAGGTTCATGAAGATTCCTCCGGGGATGGGGCAGAAAGACCCCTATTGTTGTTTCGGTATAGATTTTATCTATTCAACTACTCAATTAATATTATAACTTTTATCCTCCGGTTTACAAACTCAGTACTTTTATCTAACGAACGGGCCCTAGAATAAGAAGAGTCAGAAGAGACGCTGATAGACACACAATAATGCTTCCCAAGTGAGTTTTGTACGAAGCAGATGGAACGCAGCAGACACTCACAAAACCTTTAGGAGGAAAACAAACAATGCAATTCAAAAAATCGTGGATCATGGCTTTGACTCTTACCAGCGTACTGGCACTTTCAGCATGCGGCAACGGAAACAACGGGGGAAATAAGGCAACAACCAATAACGGAGGGAATACACCGGCTGCTACAAACACAGAATCCAGCAGCGGTGCGAAGCTGAGCGGTTCGGTCCTGGCATCAGGCTCCACAGCACTTCAGCCGCTCGTAGAGCAGGTAGCTGAGAAATTCATGGATGCGAATGCAGGCGTGGACATTCAGGTTCAAGGCGGCGGCAGCGGAACGGGCTTGACTCAGGTCTCTGAGAAGCAAGTCGATATCGGGAACTCGGATGTATTCGCTGAAGAGAAGCTGAAGGATGCAGCGAAGGCGGCTGAGCTGGTGGATCATCAGGTGGCGGTTGTAGCGATTGCGGCAGTAAGTAACCCGAAGGCAGGCGTAGACAGCTTGACCAAGCAGCAGCTGGTAGATATTTTCACAGGTAAAATCACGAACTGGAAAGAGGTCGGCGGTGCAGACCAGGCCATCCAGATCATCAACCGTCCGGCAAGCTCAGGTACACGTGCTACCTTTGAGAGCTTCGCTCTTGGCACCAAGACAGAGGACCTGAAGGGTTCAATCCAAGAGGATTCCTCCGGTACAGTTAAGAAAATGATCGGCGAAACACCGGGGGCTATCGGTTATCTGGCCCTGTCCTACCTGGATGATTCCGTAAAAACATTAAACTATGACGGCGTTGAGCCTTCAGTAGACAACGTAGTGGCCGGTAAATATCCGGTATGGGCTTACGAGCACATGTACACTAACGGTGAACCTAATGAGACTGTAAAAGCGTTCCTGGATTACTTCCTGACGGATGAAGTACAGACTGGCGATGTGGTAGAGCTTGGCTACATTCCGGCTTCCAAAATGCAGGTATCGCGTGATGTTGCAGGTACTGTAACACCTAAATAAGCTTCACCGGTTCGCAAGGTTAATTGATTTCAACTTTAATGTGATTAGAGGCGGATAAACTCTGCCTCTCTTTTCACTTTAGAAAGAGGGAGCATCTTGAGGGGACAACCAACAAACAAGCGGCTGGAAAAACATCATATAGAAAATTTAATCGGACGTATTTATATGTCCTTTTGTGTGCTGCTGCTCATTGTCATCATTATATCCATGGTCTATTTCGTAGCCTCCAAAGGCGTGGCCAACTTCGTGAGCGGTGAGGTCAAGGTCTCTGAATTCCTGTTCGGCACGAAGTGGTCGCCTGAAGCAGACACACCTTCCTACGGAGCCTTCCCGTTCATCTCGGGTTCCTTCCTGGTCACGCTGCTGGCTGCGCTTATCGCAAGTCCGCTCAGTATCTGCGCTGCGCTCTTCATGACGGAGATTGTGCCGGGCTGGGGTAAAAAGCTGCTGCAGCCGGTCATCGAGCTGCTGTCAGGCATTCCATCCGTTGTCTACGGCTTCGTAGGCTTAAGCGTCATTGTTCCATTTCTGCGGGATACGCTGCCCGGACAGGGCATCGGGGTGGCTGCAGGCGCGCTAGTGCTGTCGGTCATGATTCTGCCGACGATTACCAGCGTGGCTGCAGACGCGCTTGCATCATTGCCGCAAAACTTGAAAGAGTCATCCTTTGCGCTCGGTGCCACACGCTGGCAGACGATCTCCAGGGTCATTCTCCCGACCACCTTCCCGGCGATTATGACGGGTGTAGTGCTTGGTATGGCCCGCGCCTTCGGCGAGGCTCTTGCCGTGCAGATGGTTATCGGTAACGCGCCGTTCGTGCCTCACTCCCTGTTCGAGTCCGCGTCCACACTTACCAGTGTAATCACGCTGGGCATGGGGAATACAACAATGGGTTCACCGCAGAACAATGCACTGTGGAGTATGGCGCTGGTGCTGATGCTGATGACCTTCGTATTCGTCCTGCTGGTGAGAATGCTCGAAAGGAGAAATAAAATTTGAAGCCGAGAACTGCGAATAAAATAGCCACTGTCGTTATCGTAACCTTTGCATTGCTGATCGTAGCCATCCTGGTTAGCTTACTCGGATATATCCTGATCCGCGGTTTCAATCATATTAGCTGGGACTTCCTGACCTCGGCGCCGCAGAAGATCCGCGCAGGCGGAGGCGTTGGGCCGCAGCTGTTCAACTCATTATTCCTGCTGGTGCTGACCTTGATCATCACGGTACCGCTGGGGCTGGGTGCCGGAATCTTCATGGCGGAGTATGCCCGTCCCGGCAAGCTGACCAACTTCATCCGTCTGGTCGTGGAGGTATTGTCTTCCTTCCCGTCGATTATCGTGGGTCTGTTCGGTCTCTTGCTGATCGTCAACACCTTCAATCTCGGGTTCTCCCTGATCTCGGGTGCGCTCGCGTTAACCTTCTTTAACCTTCCGCTAATGGTACGTATCACGGAACAAGCCTTCCGCACGGTCCCTAAGCAGCAGAAGGAGGCAGGCTTCGCACTCGGATTATCCAAGTGGAAGATCGTTACCTCGGTCTTGCTCCCGGTAGCGTTGCCGACGATCATCACCGGCACGATTCTGTCGGCTGGCCGTGTGTTCGGCGAAGCAGCCGCGCTGATGTTCACCGCAGGGATGAGCAGCCCGCGCCTGGACTTCAGCAACTGGAATCCGCTTAGCCCGTCCTCACCGCTCAATCCGTTCCGTCCGGCGGAGACGCTGGCGGTGCATATCTGGAAGGTCAACAGTGAGGGCCTGGCACCGGATGCACTTCAGATTGCAGCGGGCGCTTCAGCCGTCCTGGTGCTGACCGTATTAATCTTCAATCTGGCTGCCCGTTATTTCGGCAGATTCATCTACCGCAAGCTTACTGCATCCAAGAGAATGAGCTAGGCTTGTTACACACAGGGAGGGCACAGGCTTCCGAAGCGAGTTTTGCGCAGAAGAGTCAGAACGTCTAAGCTATCAGAACTTTTAGGAGGAGTAAGGGATGGGAATAGCAGAGCCAGTCGTACGCGAATCATTTCAAACGGAGGATCTGAGTATTTATTATGGGACGTATGAGGCAGTGAAGGGGATTAGCCTTCCTTTTGCCCAGAATACGGTTACCGCATTGATCGGCCCGTCGGGCTGCGGGAAATCAACCTTTCTCCGTTCACTGAACCGGATGAATGACGATATCTCCGGCTCTACGACCAAGGGCAGCATCTGGATTGACGGTGTGGATATCAATGCTACAGGCACGGATGTAATCAAGCTGCGGCAAAAGATCGGCATGGTCTGGCAGAAGCCCAATCCGTTCTATAAATCGATCTACGACAATATCGCCTTCGGCCCGAAATATCATGGCATCAAGGGCAAGCAGGCGCTGGATGAAATCGTCGAGAGCAGCCTGCGCCGCGCCGCCCTGTGGGACGAGGTCAAGGACCGCTTGAAGGATTCCGCTCTGGCGTTGTCCGGCGGACAGCAGCAGCGTCTGTGTATCGCCCGGGCGCTGTCGGTCAACCCGCAGATCCTGCTGCTTGATGAGCCGGCCTCGGCCCTTGACCCGGTCTCGACCGGTAAGGTGGAGGAGCTGATCAAGGAGCTGAAGGAGGAGCTGCGCATCGTAATCGTCACCCACAACATGCAGCAGGCCGCACGGATCTCGGATTACACCGCCTACTTCTATCTCGGCTCTCTGGTGGAATACGACAAGACCGAGAAGGTCTTCACGAACCCCGAGAACCAGATGACGCAGGAATACATTATGGGCCGGTTTGGCTGATTGGGAGACGGGCCGGGACGCGTATAGAAGGGAATAGACAAATTCGATCACACTGATCGTTCAGGACACCATCCAATGCGGGTGGTGTTTTTGGCTGTTCAGGAGATAATCAGCCGCGAGGGGGGCGGACTCAATGTAATCGAAAAACCGATTACATTGGGCGGAGCGAGGGCGTGCGGACTCAATGTAATCGAAAAACCGATCACATTGGGCGGAGCGAGGGCGTGCGGACTCAATGTAATCGAAAAACCGATCACATTGCGCGGAGCGAGGGCGGGCGGACGCAATGTAATCGAAAAACCGATTACATTGCGCGGAGCGAGGGCGTGCGGACCCAATGTAATCGAAAAACCGATTACATTGGACTGGCGCGAGGAGCAGGGACCGGATGTCGCCACACCGCTGTGTAAGCCGTTAACTTTTGTATGAGTAAATATCTCTTGATAAACTAATCTAATTAGTTTATATTTTTACTAATGATATTAGTTTCGAGGAGGAAGTTACGATGAGAGTAACAAGAGAAGGCCATTTGCATCAGCTTACGTGGCTGCCGCGTATTTTTCCAGTGAATTGCTATTTGATCGAGGAAGAACAGGAGCTTACACTTATTGACGCGGGAATGTCCTATAGTCTGCAAGGGATTCTGAATCAGGTTGCCAAGCTTGGTAAGCCGCTGACCCGTATTATTCTCACTCATGGTCATATGGATCATGTCGGGGCGCTTGATGCCTTGAAAAAGGAGGTGCCGGAGGCTAAGGTCTATATCTCGGAGCGGGATGCTGCATTGTTGGCTGGTGACCGCTCGCTCAGAGCCGGTGAGCTGCAGACTCCTATTAAGGGCAGTGTACCCGCCAAAATAGTGACCCGCCCCGACATTCTACTGCATGACGGCGATAGCATCGGCTCGCTGACAGCGTTCAGCACTCCCGGACATACGCCGGGATCGATGTCTTTTCAGGACCAGCGCAGTGGAGCGCTGATCGCTGGTGATGCGTTCCAGACCTTCCGGGCCACGGCGGTGTCCGGCAAGAAGGTTCCCTGGTTTCCTTTTCCGGCTATGGCGACTTGGAGCCCCGAACAGGCCTTAGTCAGTGCCTACAGGCTGATTGATCTTGCCCCTTCTGTACTGGCGGTAGGACATGGTGATCTGCTTATAGCTCCGGTAGAGGCGATGAAGCGGGCGGCTGCGGAGGCCGAAGGGCAAGTAAAGGGAGGAGAGAGGGTACATGGCTAGAGCAGGTCTGGACACGCACACGCTGGTACTGGCTGCCGCAGAGCTGGCGGATGAATACGGGATGGAAGCAGTGACGCTGGCTGCACTTGCCGCGAAGCTGGGTGTCCGTTCTCCGTCACTCTATAATCACATCAACGGGCTTGCGGGGCTGCGTACACTGATGGCGGTATATGGTCTGGAGCAGCTGTATGAGGTCATATCGGAGGCAACGGAGGGGCTAAGCGGAGAGGCTGCAGTACATGCCATGAGTCAGGCATACATCGGATTCACCAGAGCGCACCCGGGGCTGTATCAGACGACGCTAAAAGCACCCGAACAAGGAGACACCGCTCTGGAAGCGGCGGGCGGGAAGATCCTGTCGCTCATCATCCAGGTGATATCCGCATTCGGCTTGGATGAGGAAGGCAATCTGCATGCCGTCCGTGGACTGCGGAGTATACTGCACGGATTCTCCACCTTGGAGCACCAGGGCGGATTTGGAATGCCGCTGGACCTGAATGTCACTCTCACCCGGCTGATTAACACCTATATTGCGGGAATCCGCTGTATGGGATCGGACGCAGACAGCCTGAAATAACAACAAAGAGCAATCTCCAAGTGAGGTTGCTCTTGTTGTCACGGCTTATGTTGCCTAACGGTGTAAATACAGTTTCTGCCTCCCTGTAAAATGTACTCCCCTCGTTCAATATGAACATCATCTCCTAGAACCGTTCTGAATAAATGCAACTCATTCTTGCATAACCCGGTACATACAGCCGCCGCTTCACAGATCGGGCAATGTTTCTCGATGAATAAGAGACTGCCATCCTCCTGCTCCTTAACCTCGGCCATATAACCTTCATTCGTTCGAATCTCAGCCAATTTCTCCAATTTCTCTCTCACATCCGATGCAGCGCCAAGATGCTGAAGATATTGTGCCTGCATATTTTTATTTCGAACATCCAGAAGCTTGTCCAGCCCTTCATTGCCAAATGCCTCTTTCATCGAATTAATGAGACTGATGGATAAATCCGAATATCCGCTTGGAAAAAAACGATTAGCCGCGGGAGTTAATATCCACAGCTTGGTGGGGCGGCCCATGGGACGCGCCTCTTCCACATTGGTAACCAATCCTTCTTCCTTCAGTGCATTCAAATGCTGACGAATAGCCATTCCAGACAACGAAAATTGAGAGGAGAGGGTTATAACATCCATGCCCCCACGCTCCTTTAACAGATCAATGATCGCTCTTCGGGTACTGGTGGAGACATCCTTTTTGATTTGATTCCGGCTCATGGTGCACCTCCTGTTTGAAGCAACTGAATCTACATCACTCCCTACATTTTAAACAAAAATGTTGACAAAGTCAAAGCCGGACTGTAGCTTAGACATTATAAACAAAAATGTTTACTAAGTATCCGGATACGATGTATACATACCAAACTTTCTTGGAGGTCACCATTCATGTCGTCTAATCATCAAAGTATTTTCAGTCCGCGTTACTTTGCACTATCCATAGGAATTATCCTGTCAGTGATGGCCGTTGGATTCGAAGGTCTGTCCGTAACCACCATTGCTCCTTCGATTGCCGGAGACTTGAACGGTCTTAGCTTGTTCGGGTGGATATTCAGTACGTATCTGCTTGCACAGATTATCGGAACGCTGGTCGTCGGTCGGATCATAGATAAAAGAGGCCCTGCTGCACCCTTCACTTATGCGCTGTTGTTGTTTATCGCAGGACTGGTCGCTGCTGCAACAGCAGGCGATATGTATATCATGATTGGATCACGGGCCCTGCAAGGTTTGGGTGCCGGAGCTATGATGACTTGTGTGTATACGGCTATTTCCTTAAGTTACCCGGATGAGTTACGTGCCAAAATACTTGGAGCCTTTGGTACAGCCTATGTTCTTCCGTCCATGCTCGGTCCATATGTAGCAGGCCTTATAGCAGATCAGTGGTCCTGGCGGTTTGTTTTCTGGGGGATCTTACCTGTGCTGGTTGTTTCAGCAGTGCTTAGTTTACCTGCTTTCAGGAAATTGAAAGTGCAGCAGACGGGAGGGGCTAGCGGATCTTCATCTACTTGGATGGCGTTACTCTTAACGATGGGTACAGGCCTTTTCCTGATTGCTCTAAGTATGCTTCCGAGTATGATGGGATTTGTCTTCGGCCTGATTGGCCTCGTCGGTATGATATTACCGCTCCGTCAATTGCTGCCTAAGGGAACGCTTACGCTGCGAAGAGGGATGCCAGCGATTCTGGCAACACGCGGGCTGTTCTTCGCTGCCTATGCCAGCACACAGAATTTCCTGGTATTGGCTCTTATTGATGTGAGAGGAATTACACCTTCTCAGGCGGGTTTAATCGTAGCGAGTGCTGCACTAAGCTGGTGTATCATTGCGTATGTGCAAGGACGTTGGGATGCGGCAGATCAGGGCCGTGGACGTCATATGAGAATTATTCTGGGGGTATTTCTGCTTGCCATAGGGATTGCCATCGTCTTTTGGATACCGGTTGTTTCTATTGCCGTTGCAGTTATGGGTCAGATCATCGCCGGGGTCGGCATTGGATTGGCGCATCCGGTTAGCGGTGTTGTAGCCTTTTCCCAAACAGGGGAAGGCGGCGCGGGCCAAACCTCGGCAAATCTGCAATTTGCGGATTCTTTTACACCCGGTGTAGTTATCGGGATTGGGGGTTCCATCCTTGTAGTGTGTCAGGCTGCTGGAATGTCACTGCAATCCGGCTTAATTGTAGCCATGGGCTTCCATCTCTTGTTGATCGTCATAAGTATCATTGCCAGCACCCGGATCTCACCGCAATCCATCAAGAATGCTGATCCTAAGAAAGAGGGTGTACCGGTCATTGTCCAATGAGGATAAGGAGAAACTTCTTATAGCCTATGACATCATCGGGTCTAAATGGACGATCCATATCTTATTCACTCTTTCTTGCGGTCCGAAGAAATTTAGCGAAATAACCCGGAGTATCCCTTCCATTACGCAAAGAATCCTTTCCCAGCGTTTAAAGGAGCTTCAACATCATAATCTGGTCAAGAGAACCAGTCCGCAGCGCCCTACAAAAACCATGTATGAACTTACACCAAAAGGAGTAGCCCTCGCTACGTTCATACCTTGTTTAATGGACTGGGGTTGCCAAAACTAAACTAAGCTTGTATAGGAGGAATGAAGATGAATATTGAGGTCAGTGAGATCGCAGCAGAGAAAATCGCCGAAATCTTATTAACCGCTGATACAAGGCACTCTTTTCTTAGAGTAGGTGTTGAAGAAGGGGGATGCAGCGGATTGTCTTATACCCTTGTCTTGGATGAGCAGCAAACAGAGGAGGATGTGGTGTTCAATAAAGATAAATTTCGTCTATTAGTTCACACGAAGAGTATTCCATATATCGATGGTCTCGAAATTGACTATGAACAAAGCGGAATGATAGGCGGATTCACCATGAATAACCCTAATGCCAAAGCCTCATGTGGATGCGGGGCCAGTTTTCGAATGGCTAACTATCGGGGCGAAGTTAAAAAATGTGATTAACCTGCAGGAAGTGAATTTTCCCGTTTATAGTGATAAGCTTAATTTGGTGTACAAGCCAGATTGATGTAGGAGGCTGAATGACGTGGGCAGAGCAGGTAAGCAAGAGAATGTAACCACCTTTGAAGAGATGGCTGAGGTAGTCGCCCGACTGGGGATTGTGCCGCTGGCACCCCTGATCCCGGAGCATCCGTCTGTGAACGGGCTGACGCTGGCGGAGAATTGGCATACGGATACAGAGCTGGACCCCTGGCGCTGGCGGGTCAGATTTCCCGGAGAAGGCTTAGCCGGCTACGGAAAATTCATCAAGAAAAAAGCCGTGCTCGTATCCCGCGAGTGGCTTCCGGCTTACTTGGCAGCGTTCGGGCCTCGGCAGTCTCTAGAAGAGCGGTATCAGAGCGGCCTGGCCACGAGAGAAGCACTGACTCTGCTGGAGATTATCCGGGCGAATGAGGGAATAGAGACACGCCAGCTGCGCTCTATGGCGGATATGAAGGCCAAGGAGAAGAAAACGGCTTTTGACAATGCAGTAACGGAGCTGCAAGGGTCTCTGGATATCGTAATCTCCGGCGTGAAGCAACGGGTGAATGCGGACGGAGAGCCGAATGGCTGGAACAGCACCTCTTTTGAAACCTCGGGGCACTGGATGCATGAAGCGGGCATTCTGCCCTTTGAGGGATCGAGAGAAGAGGCGATAGCCTGGTTGCGTTCACGTATGGAAGCGGCGTGGGCACCGGAGGCGGTTGCCTGGATCAACAAGGCGCTGGGCTGGAAGTAGACAAAGAACGGTAGTCCTTCATATGAAGAGGGCTGCCGTTTTTGGCGTTTTGACATGGGATACAAATAAAAACGGCTAATCTCATTCCCGCAGGAGACTGGCCGTAAGCGCTTACGAATATGTGATTGTACTGCGTATCTTGTGTATATTGAAGCAGCCTTACAGCATGGGGCCAAGGTAGGCAACCAGGAAGTACAGGAATCCGAACAGCAGCATGATGTAGGCGGTGTACTTGATGGCGTCGGAGGCAACGATACTTAAGTCTTTGGGAGCCTGGACTTCCAGACGTTCTGTTTCCATAGAATCCGTGTTGTCATGAGTGAAAGTTTCTTTCATCTGAATTCCCTCCTTAGATTATTCATGGACTAAAACATTCCTCTTTTGGAACTGTAAACACTATCTATAATTGTATTGTGACATATTTGTGAACTAATTTCAACAATATTGTGAAAATTCTTTGACTGAATGTTCACATTTGGGCTATTTGGGTTGCTTTGACCCACTTAACTTCACCTTCGGTTGCACTTTATACAATAGATGAGCGCTATTTTCGCCGAAAAAATGGATCTATTGCACTTTATACACTAGAATTTTGAGAAAACGGGGGTTTGGAGCTGAAATCCGGAAATCTGTTGTACGAAATGCAGCAGAAGGTGTTTTAACCGTAGTTTCCGTGAATTCTATTGCAGAAAGTGCAATCAGCCACTCACTCATTAAATCTCATAGCACTCTCATCACATAGCACTCTCAGGGGAAAAGTCCCCTGGTAAACACAAAGACCCCGCCATATTCCTCAAGAGGAGATAGCGGGGTCTCATTCATAGTACAAAGATTAGGCTTACGCCCAGTCTCCATTACGGAAGATCGGGTCGGTGGAGCCGTCATCGGCAATTCCGTCGATATTCATCTCCGGGGAGCCCATCATGAAGTCTACATGAGTGAGACTTTGGTTCATGCCCTTGTCTACAAGCTGTTCCTTGCTCATATTAATGCCGTCCTGCAGGGTGAAGGCGTAGGAAGCGCCAAGTGCCAGATGGCAGGAAGCATTCTCGTCATACAGGGTAGTGTAATAGAGGATGCCGCTCTCCGAGATCGGGGAGTGGAAAGGCACAAGCGCCACTTCGCCGAAGTAGGCGGCACCTTCATCCATGGCCAGCAGGGAAGCGAGGGCTTCCTGGCCCACTTCAGCGGTAAAGTCTGTAACTTTACCATTCTCCAGGGTCAGGCTGAAGCGGTCGATGATGTTGCCCCCATAGCTGAGCGGCTTCGTGCTGCGGACCGTGCCGTTCGCACCCGTCTTCAGCGGAGCGGTGAATACTTCCTCGGTCGGAATGTTCGCCAGGAAGGACATGCCGCGGCTGTTCACCGCACCCGCCTGACACCAGATATGTCCTTCAGGCAATTCGATCGTCAGATCGGTGCCCGGAGCCGTGTAGTGCAGCTTGCGGTATTTCTTCGCGTTCAACAGCTCACAGCGCTGCTTCAAGCCGGCCAGATGGACACTCCAGGCCTGCACCGGATTCTCCTGGTCTGCGCGCACGGCCTTGAAGATGGCGTCCCAGAGCAGTTCAATCTGCTGCTCAGGCGCAGCATCCGGGAACACCTTCGCGGCCCAAGAGGCGGATGGGAAGGCGAGGCCGGTCCAGCTGACCTGGTTAGCCATCAGCATCTCGCGGTAAGGAGCCATAGCTTGACCGGCGGTCTTCTGATGGTCCGCAATGCGGCTTGCATCTACTCCGTTCAGCAAGTCCGGATTCGCGGAGATGACTGTCAGGAATGCCGCTCCGCCCCGTGCCAGATCCTCCAGCTCATCAGCCTGCCACTTCGGCGGCTCCAGGAAGCTCTCGGACGGTGCGAGATCATATCGGGTGCGGGTGACGAATTCATCGGAATAGTTAACCTTGACGAGCTTCGCACCTGCTTCATAGGCCTGGCGTACAATCAGGCGGACCAGCTCAGCCGATACGATATCCGCATTCACGACAAGGGTCTGGCCGGGTTGAATATTAACGCCGATCTTTACAGCGAGCAGTGCGTAATTCTCCAGCTTTTGGTTGAAATCCAGCAATAGCTTCAGCTCCATTCATTATCTAATGAAATGCAATAGCTTATAAAGGGGTTAGAAGGCCCAGTTGCCCTTCTGGAAGACCGGCTCGCGCGTACCGTCAGCGGTAATTCCGTAGATATCCATCTCGGCCGAGCCGATCATGAAGTCAACGTGAGTCACACTGTTATTGAGGCCGCGGTCGGTCAGTTCATCCTGGTTCATTTCTTTGCCGCCTTCCAGACAGAAGGCATAGGCAGTGCCAATAGCCAGATGGTTGGAGGCATTCTCGTCGAACAAGGTATTGAAGTAGAGAATCCCTGATTCCGAGATCGGCGACTGATGCGGCACAAGTGCAACTTCCCCGAGATACTTGGCGCCTTCATCCAGGCTGATCAGATATTCGAGGGCTTCCTGGCCCTGCTCAGCGCTCACACTGGTAATCCGGCCCTGTTCAAAAGTGATCGAGAAGCCGTCAATTACATTTCCGCCGTAGCTGAGCGGCTTCGTGCTGCGGACCGTACCGTTCACGCCTGTTTTCAGCGGAGCTGTGAACACTTCTTCCGTTGGCATGTTGGCGACAAAAGAATGACCTTTGGCATTGATGCTGTCCCCTTGCGCCCATAAATGGCCTTCAGGCAGCTCAATGCTAAGGTCAGTTCCGGGTGCTATGTAGTGCAGACTCGCGTACTTCTTCGCGTTAAGAACATTGGCCTTCGACTCCAGCGTGTCCAGATGCTCCTGCCAGGCGGCAACAGGGTCCTCACGGTCCAGACGGACGGTATGGAAGATGGCCTCCCACAGCTTGTCTACGCGCTGGTCAGCAGGGACCTCAGGGAACACCTTGTCTGCCCAAGGCTGGGACGGGATCGCTACAATGCTCCAGCTGACTTTGTCGGACATCTGCAATTCACGGTATTTCGTAAGCGCTGCGCCCCGTGTCTTCTGGAAGCTCGCAATCCGCTCAGGATCAATGCCTTTGAGGGCATCCGGGTTCTCGGCAATGACCGACAGGAAGGCGGCACCGTTCTCTGCAAGCTCAGTCATTTCACCGGCAAACCAGGTTGGGGCCTTGGTGAATACTTCGGGTGCGGCATGCTCGAACTGCTGGCGGGTAATGAACTCGTCACTCCAGTTCACCTTCACCTGGCTGGCGCCAATGGCATAAGCCTTGGCCGTAATCAGGCGGACGAACTCAGCCGCAGTGATCGGAGCGTTCACAACCAGGATTTGTCCCGGCTGAACATTCACACCGATTTGTACTGCTAAATCAGCGTATTTACTTAGCTTGTCCTGAAGCTCTGTTTCAGTCATTGACATTTCCTCCATTACCATAATTTTTAGCTCTGTATAAGCATTGTACTAAATTATTAACCGCCGGATGAAAAAAGTCAATTACAGCGCAAAAGGAAAGAGAAATGCTGACATATCAATGTTATACTGAATATTGTGGGCATGATCAGATGAAAGGAAGGAAAGAGGATGAACCTGGAAATCACCAAAGCAGAAATGAAACGCGTAGAGGATAGAAGTTTTGTGGGGAGAACGGTATTTACATTAGAGAATCACCGTTCCCCTTATGAGATTACATTCTTCAGCTCTCGTGGAACCGAATGGGATTACAGTCTGAGCTTCGCCGGTGAACCGGGGAGTGAGGAGCAGTTCCTGGAAGTGGATGCGCTGCTGGAGAATGACGATGATCTGTACAATCAGCTGTTGGATGCAGCACTGGATACCCAGGAGATCCCGGAAGAGGAAGCTTAAGCTTATTCCGGATATAACAATGCGACCCCGTCCCGTCTGATTGCCTTGGACGAGCAGGGTCGCATTTTTAATTGTAGAGGAGATTATGATTTTCTTCTGTTACGTATAAGTGGCGTGCAGGCGTGTGGCTCGAATGTATGCGGAAAACAGCATACATTTGCTGGCGCGCAGGTAATCTCATTCACCCGTTTGTTCTTAATAGTCGCCGGCCCTTAACCGATGGTGATATTGCCTTCCGGGTAACGGTATAACTCCTTGCTGTTCTTAGGCTTGAGGGCATAGGCCAGGGTAAGCGGTCCGGTCCGGCCGACGAACATAAGAATGATCACCAGCACCTTGCCGATCGTGGTCAGCTCTGTGGTAAGTCCCATGGTGATGCCTGAGGTACCGAAGGCGGACACCGCCTCGAACAATACACTCAGGAAATCGGCGCTCTCCGTTACGGACAGCAGCATGGTGGAGATAACCACCAGCATTAGTGATAGTAATGTCATGGTTATGGCTCTGTAGACATTCTCCTTCGAGATCCGGTGGCGGAACATGACGATATCCTCTTTGCCCCGCAGCTTGGCGTAGGCGGTACTGGCCAGAATGGCAAAGGTGGTAATCTTGATTCCGCCGCCCGTAGAGCCGGGAGCCGCCCCGATGAACATCAGCAGAATCATCAGGAATTGGGTAGATTCCCGCAGCAGCGGAATCTCAATGGTGGTCACCCCGCCGGAGCGGGGCGTAATAGCTTGCAGGAAGGAGGCCATAATCTTGCCTCCGGCATGCAGCGGCTTCAGTGTAGCGTTCAGCTCCAGCCAGAAGAAGACAATGGCTCCGACCAGAATCAGCACGGCTGAAGTCGCCAGCACGACCTTCGAGTGCAGCATCAGCCGCTTGCGCTTGGGATAGTCGATCACATCGGATAAGACGATGAAGCCAATTCCGCCAAGGAAGATCAGCAGCATGGAGGTAATATTCACAACAGGATCTTCTACATACCGGGTTAAGCCGCTGAACGGCCCGTGAATATCGCCGAACAAATCGAAGCCCGCGTTGTTGAAGATGGAGATGCTATGGAATAGTCCATAATAAGCTGCTTTGCCTATCGGCATATCTACTACAAATCGGGCAGCCAGCAGAATGGCACCGGTCAATTGAATCACCAGAGAATAGATCAGAACCCGGCGGATCAGCTTCACGATCCCCTGCATGGAATTCTGGTTCATGGATTCCTGCAGCAAGAGGCGTTCCTTCAATGAGATTCGTTTGTTCAGGACCAGCGTAATCAGCGTAGCCATCGTTACGAATCCAAGACCGCCGAACTGGAACAGCACCAGCAGCACGATCTGTCCAAAGGTCGAAAGCTGCGTACCCGTATCTATGACGGCAAGTCCGGTTACACAGGTCGCAGAGGTCGCCATGAACAGCGCATCAATGAACGAGATTCTTCCGCCCGTAGAAGCGGCAGGCAGGGACAGCAGCAGGGTTCCGGCAGCGATAAGCAGCACGAAGCCGAGCGATAGTATTTTGGGCGGCGTTAGCTTCAAATGCCCAAAGAAAAGGTTAGCCAAGTTCATTCTCCTGACAATAGGGATAGGATCTGACAAGATTATAGCATAACTTATATTCTCATCCCTAAACAGGCAGGAAATTGACATATTTTATCGAAATCATTAAAGGCTGTAGGATTCAACAACTTGCACTCTATGAGGAGGCTATACTGCTGTGACAAGTCCGATACGCAATCAGATTGGTGCTGTCTTCATCCCGGTTAGTGATATCGAAAGGTCCAAGAACTGGTATTGCAGTCTGCTCGGACTGCCGCTTGAAGGCGAAGTATTATTCGGGCATCTGTATGAGGTGCCGATGCAGGGGCCGGGGATTGTGCTGGACAGCAAAATATTCACAGCCGAAGCCGTGCTGAAGGTGCCGTCCTTCCATCTGCTTACCGACGATATTGATGCCGCCTATGATTATGTCAAAGCCAGCGGAGCTGAGATCCTTACCGATATAGAGAATGACCATTGGTTTAACTTCAAGGACCCGGACGGAAACGTGTTAATGCTCTGCCGTTATATCAGTTAATTAATGAGATTAATTATAAAGGTTAATCTCATTAATTATTGTACAAGAGGAGGATTATAGATGATAAGAGAAGCACGGGCGGAGGACGCTGCCGGCATAGAGGGCTTATACCGGATTCTGCTGCCGGATTCCAGCGATATTCATGTGTCCCCCCAAAGAATAAGTCAAATTGCCGATAATCCGGATAGTCTGCTGTTTGTCTATGTAGAGGGCGGGGAAGTTGCCGGTACGGTTCATCTGCATCTGTGTATGGATGCGCTTAGCGGTGACCGTCCGTTCGCAGTGATAGAGCGTTTTGTCATCATCGAGGAGCTGCGAGGCAAGGGAATAGGAGCCTCCATGCTGCGGTTCGCAGAAGAGGCTGCCGCAGCCAGAGGTGCACTTAAGGTGATGCTGTCAAGCAAGAGCATCCGTAAGGATGCTCACCGGTTCTATGAGCGTCTGGGGTACGACGGAGAGGGAAGCAAGCTTTTCAAAAAATACATATCGCTTCAACCTACAGGAGGAACTGAACGGAAATGAACGTAACCCTAAGGGAGCTCATCCCGAAAGATGCCGCTGCGCTCTTGTGCCTGCAACACAGGCTGGATCAGGAGACCTCCTACATGATGTTTGCTCCAGGGGAGAGACGGACGGGTATTCCTCAGGTGGAGGAGAGAATTGCAGACTACACTAAGGCGGAAACCTCACTCTTGATCGGTGCCGAAGCAGACGGTGAGCTTGCAGGATATCTCTCTGTCGAAGGCGGAACCTTCAGCCGCAACAAACACAGTGCCTATATTGTTATAGGCATTCTTAAGGCTTATCAGGGCATGGGAATCGGCAGCGGATTATTCCGTGAGATGGAATTGTGGGTCAAACGCAGCGGCATCATGCGACTGGAGCTTACCGTGATGCAGCATAATGAACAGGCGGTTGCGCTGTATAAGAAGCAGGGCTTTGAAATTGAGGGCTTGAAGAGAAAGTCGCTGCTGGTGGATGGACAATGGGTGGACGAATATTATATGGGTAAGATCTATAATTAATTGCATTAACTATATGGATAGATAGCCTACACGAACAAAATCACCCTGTGGGTGAATTGCGGGTGAATGATGTAAGAAGTTATGCGGTCCACACAACTCATCTGGTCAGACCGTCCTTCCCCATCCGCCCACTTCAAGAGGCATCCGGTGAATTCAGGGGCAGGAGTACCCCTCATTTGCTTAATGTAATCGGTTTTTCGATTACATTCGGCCTACGTGGCGCCCCCGATCCAAATGTAATCGGTTTTTCGATTACATTCGGCCACGTGGCGCACCCGATCCAAATGTAATCGGTTTTTCGATTACATTTGGCCTACGTGGCGCACCCGATCCAAATGTAATCGGTTTTTCGATTACATTCGGCCTACGTGGCGCCCCCGATCCAAATGTAATCGGTTTTTCGATTACATTCGGCCTACGTGGCCCCCCCGGTCCAAATGTAATCGGTTTTTCGATTACATTCGGCTTACGCGGCGCCCCCGATCCAAATGTAATCGGTTTTTCGATTACATTCGGCTTACGCGGCGCCCCCGATCCAAATGTAATCGGTTTTTCGATTACATTCGGCTTACGCGGCGCCCCCGATCCAAATGTAATCGGTTTTTCGATTATATTCGGCTTACGTGGCGCCCCCGATCTCTGTGCCTCCCTTATCCACAAAAGAAAGAAACTATGATTTCCTAAATAAGAGCAAAGGCGCTCCCCGATAACTCACGGGAAGCGCCTTTTCCTTTACAGCATATCTATAAGACTTACTCGTGGTGTGCATCTGATTCTTCGGTGACCGGAAGATCGATCAGGATCTCCACCTTGCGGATACGGTGGCGGTTCATCTCGCGGGCCGTCAGGATGACATGCTCGTAGGTGAGGCTTTTGCCGACAGCCGGCTCTTCCATATGGCTGTACAGCCATCCGCCGATTGTGGTGACTTCTTCATCATGGAAATCAAGTCCGGTAAGATCCTTGACCTCCAGCAGGGAGACATTGCCGTCGAACAGATAATGAGTGTCGCTCAGCTTCTCCACATTTCTGCGCTCATCCTCGTCGAACTCATCGCGGATCTCACCGACGATCTCCTCCAGAATATCCTCAATCGTAATCAGACCGGAGGTGCCGCCGTATTCATCCAGCAGCAGGGCGATATGCACACGCTCCTTCTGCATACGGGTCAGGAGGGTCTTTACTGGCGTAACCTCCGATACTGTCACCAGAGGCAGGATCAGGCTTTTGAAATCGAAATCAGGATTATTGTCGTATTGCAGGTAGAGCTGCTTGGTATTAATCATGCCAATGATATTATCTTTGCTGCCGTCAGCTACAGGGAAGCGGGTATACTGCTCCTTGCGGATAATTTCAAAATTCTCCTGCAGCGAATGATCGGTGAACAGGCATACCATATCTGTCCGGGGAACCATAATTTCCTTGGCGAGCATCTCATCAAAGGTGAAAATCCGGTTAACATAACCATATTCCGCTTTGTTGATTTTGCCGCTCTCATAGCTCTCGGACAAGATCAGGCGAATCTCGTCTTCACTGTGCGCGTCGCCGTGTTCACTGGCAGGCTTCATGCCGAACATACGGACGAGCAGGTTGGCAGAACCGTTCATGATCCAAATCAAAGGGTACAATATTCTGTAGAACCAAATAATCAGCGGTGCGGTAATCTGACCAATTTTCTCCGGAATATTAATAGCGGCGGTCTTCGGTGCAAGCTCTCCGACCACGACGTGGAGGAAGGTGGCGATAATGAAGGCCAATGCAAAAGCAATGGGCTTACTAACGTTGTGACTCACACCAGCCAGATCAAACAGTGGAATGAGCAGCTGCTCAAAGGCAGGCTCTGCCAATGCCCCGATCCCGAGTGCAGTAATCGTGATACCGAGCTGACAGGCGGACAGATATCCGTCCAGGTTAGCGGCTACCCGCTGTACTGCCAGTGCGTTCTTCTTGCCGTCCAGCACCATTTGGCTGACCTGGCTGCCCCGTAATCTCACTACTGCAAACTCCGTCGCTACAAAAAATGCGGTTAAAATAATCAAAATTGCCACGAGCGTCAAACTAAGTCCTATACCCATATAATCTTTACCATCCCTTTCGTCCCTAAAATAGGTTATACTCATATTATGAGTTCATATGAACCTATTGTACGAACTTTTCAGTGAAATATCAAATGGTGGAGGGTTGCCAGCTATGGAAGCTTTTACACTTAGCCGGATAGAGATGTCCGGACTATTACTGTCTCTAGGGCCCAACTCGGAGCGGAAGCCGCTCCATATTCTGCAGGAAGCCTGGACCAAGTTCCACCGCGACGAGGTGCGGGAGGGGACAAGCCTGCCCGCTTTTCTGTCTACGGATATCCCCCCGATTCTGCAAAAGCTGATCAAAGGCGGCGGCGTCAAAGGGCTGTCCTTGGGTGAAATTGCTTCGCTTGGCGGTCTGATTGAGTATTCCACTTTATCCGTCTCTGCTATGCAGAATTGGGTGAAGCGCGATTTCAAGGAATATCTCGGGTCCCCGCGTGAAGGGAAGAAGTACTCCATTAATCAGGCGGCCATTCTATTTATAATAGATGATCTGAAGGCGGCGCTTGATTTCGAGAGCATCAGGCAGCTCTTTCGTATGCTGTTCCTGGCGCCTGATCGCGATGACGATGATCTGGTAGAGCCGGCACAGCTGTATCACGGGTATGCTGAGCTGTTCGAGGAGATCAAGACCCGTTCCCCGGTGCCGGCTGAGGGGCAGGCTCTGACCGGAAATCCCAAGGAATACCTGTGGAAATCGGACAGCGCAATCAAGTCGGCCATGGACAAAATGATGAAGCGGCTCAGCCACCTGAGCAGAGGGCAGCGGGATGCGGTGCAGAATATGCTGCTGATCGCTGCGATTTCGGTGCAGACCTGTTATTTTCAGGCGATGGCCCGGCAATATTTCAATGCCGTGTTATTCCTTGATTTTTGAATCATCCGCTTCTAGAATGTGTAAGTGATACTAGTCAGAAACTATTGGATTAGCGGGAATCAGGGGAGAGGGGCCTTAAGTCATGTGGAATCAAATGTCGCTGCTGCAGAATCCGAAGCAGCGGAAGCTGCTCTTCAGTGCAGGTCTAAGCTGGATGTTCGACGCGATGGATGTAGGGATGATCTCGTTCGTCGTGGCTGCACTAGCCAAGGAATGGTCGCTGGGGCCGGAAAAGATCGGCTATTTAACCAGTATTAACTCGGTAGGGATGGCGGTCGGTGCAGCCGCAGCCGGAATTATGGCGGACCGCTTCGGCCGCAAATCGGTGCTGCTCTGGACGCTGCTGATCTTCTCGATTGCAAGCGGACTGTCGGCATTCGCCGCAGGTTATGCCGTATTATGTGTGCTGCGCTTCATTGCCGGCTTCGGGCTGGGCGGAGAGCTGCCGGTGGCTTCTACGCTGGTATCCGAGAGCATGCCGGTTAAGGAAAGAGGCCGTGCTGTTGTGCTGCTGGAGAGCTTCTGGGCGGTGGGCTGGATTCTGTCGGCGCTGATTGCTTACTTCGTCATTCCGGATTACGGCTGGCGGATCGCCTTCGCCATTGGTGCGGTACCGGCGCTATATGCGCTCTATCTGCGCAGGGCGATCGATGACTCCCCGAAGTTCGCGGAGATCAAGAAAGCACCTCCAGTGCCTTTGAAGAAGCGTATAGCGGCAGTCTGGTCAGCAGAGCACCGCCGTTCGACCATCATGCTGTGGATTCTGTGGTTCACCGTGGTGTTCTCTTATTATGGAATGTTCCTGTGGCTGCCGACGGTGATGGTGCTGAAGGGCTTCAGTCTGGTCAAAAGCTTCGAGTATGTGCTGATCATGACACTCGCCCAGTTGCCGGGGTACTTCACCGCCGCTTATTTCATCGAGAAATACGGCCGCAAGTTCGTACTGGTCATCTACCTGCTGCTGACAGCCGTCAGTGCTGCCTGGTTCGGGAATTCAACGACCGAGGGCATGCTGATGGCTGCCGGAATCTGCCTGTCGTTCTTCAACCTGGGAGCATGGGGCGGGATGTATGCTTACACACCTGAGCTGTATCCGACTAAGATCCGTTCCACAGGCGCCGGACTCGCCACCTCCTTTGGACGGATTGGCGGCATTATTGCCCCAACGCTGGTCGGCCTGTTGGTCGGCAAGGCGGTCGGGATCGGCTCCATCTTCATGATCTTCTTCGTCACGATTGTAATCGGCGCTCTGGCGGTGCTGTTCCTGGGGAAGGAAACGAAGGGACTGGAGCTAGAGTAGACTGCTTACGGAACAGATTTATACTTAAAAGAACTAACCAGAACTAACAGGCCAGCCGGAAGATTCCGGCTGGCTTTTGTCTTACTTATTTGATATAACCCCTTACTTTTCTGGATTTACCCTATGCAGGGCGTTCCGTATAATCATTAATGTAACCGCTTACTTCACAAATTTGAGGAGGCAACAGATGACAATCAAGGGGACCAAAGGACTTGTACTGCTTCTAAGCTCCATATTGCTAATGACTACGGCTGCATGCTCATCCGGCGGATCGAATGCACCGGACGGTGCCAAGGCTTCTTCCAAGACAGAGGGTTCGGCACCTGCAATTGAGCTGCGTATGACCTGGTGGGGCTCGCAGACACGCCACGATCTGACCACCAAGATGATCAAGCGCTTCGAGGAGAAGAATCCGGGCATCACGATTAAGCCGGAATATTCCGGCTGGGACGGCTATTTCGATAAGCTGTCTACTCAGGTAGCAGGCTCGAATGCTCCGGATATCATTCAGATGGACTATGCGTTCCTGTCCGATTACGCCAAGCGCGGCACCTTGCTTGACCTGACGCCTTATACCCAGGATGGAACGCTGCGGACGGAGGACCATGACAGCAGCATGCTCTCGGCAGGAAGCATTGACGGCAAATTGTACGCCGTTACGCTTGGAGTGAACGCTCCCGGCGTTGTCTATAATGCTTCCGTACTTCAGGAGCTGGGAATTGCGGAGCCGCAGGAGTCATGGACGTGGAAGGATTTTGCGGAGATGGCGAATGCAATTGCTAAGAAGAAGGGCGACGGCTACTATGGGACGCCGGATATTTCGGGCACTACGAACATCTTCGAGGTATTCGTGCGCCAGAACGGGAGCGGCCTGTTCGAAGGGAATAAGCTGGGTGTCTCCCGGGAGGTCATCGATGAATGGTTCAATTACTGGCAGGGGCTGCGGGACAGCGGCGGCGCTACAACGGCAGAGGTAACTGCCGCGATGACGAATGCTCTGGAGACCCGGCCGCTGTCCGTTGGCCAGTCTGCCCTTGATTTTGCCTGGTCCAACCAGCTGATTACCTATCAGAATGTGCTGAAGGATCAGAGCCAGAAGCTGAAGATGCAGGTGATTCCGCATATGGAAGGGGAGCAGAAGATCGGCGAATATCTGAAGCCCGGCCAGTTCATCTCCGGGAATGCCAAGACCAAGTATCCCAAGGAGGTAGCGAAGCTGATCGACTTCATGGTCAACGACCCGGAAGGCACTGCTATTCTGGGGGCTGAACGGGGAGTACCGGTCAATTCCGCAGTGCGGGAGCAGCTGAAGCCGTCGCTTACCGCCGAGGAGCAGTTAATCTTTGATTTTATCGATGTGGTCTCCAAGCATTCCAGTGATATTGACCCGCCTTACCCGCAGGGCTTCTCGGAGATTGATAAGAACTTCAAGAGCGCCAGCGAGCAGATCTCCTTCGGTCAGGCCGGCATTCCGCAGGTAAGCGAGCAGTTCATCTCCGGTGCTAACGCCATACTGGACAAGGCCAAATAAATACAGAGGAGCGAGAGAGCCATTGAGTGCAGATCTGATGACAGTAGATAGACCAGCAGGCATGAAGCGGCGTAAAACAAAGCTGCGCTACAATCAGAACGGGATTGCCCTCCTGTTCCTGTCGCCCTGGCTGCTGGGGCTGGTGTGCCTGACCCTGGGGCCGATGGCGGCCTCACTCTATTTTTCTTTTACAGATTACAGTATTCTGGAGAGCTCCAGATGGATCGGACTGGATAATTTCACAACGATGCTCACTGCAGATCCGTTATTTATCCAATCGCTTAAGGTGACGTTTATCTTCGTATTCGTATCGGTGCCGCTGAAGCTGATGTTTGCCCTGGCGGTCGCTCTGCTTCTTAACAAAGGAATACGGGGCCTCGGCATCTATCGGACGGTCTACTACATCCCTACGCTGCTTGGAGGCAGTGTCGCTATTGCGATGCTGTGGCGCAAGATGCTCGGCGGCGACGGGCTGCTTAATCAGCTGCTGGCCATGGTGGGGATACAGGCACCTGACTGGGTATCGAATCCCAAATACTCGCTGTATTCGCTGATCCTGCTGTCGGTATGGCAATTCGGCTCGTCGATGATCATCTTCCTGTCCGGGCTGAAGCAGGTGCCGCCGGAATATTATGACGCCTCTTCGGTGGACGGTGCGGGCAAGGTGGGGCAATTCCTGCATATTACGCTGCCGGTGCTGTCTCCGGTTATCTTTTTCAATGTCATCATGCAGACGATCACCGCCTTCCAGTCGTTCACCCAAGCCTTCATTATCAGTAACGGCAGCGGGGGACCGGTGAATTCCACCCTGATGTATTCGCTGTACCTGTACAAGAAGGGCTTCTCCTTTTTCCAGATGGGCTATGCCTCGGCGATGGCCTGGGTACTGGTGCTGCTGATCGGGCTATTCACACTCCTGCTCTTCGGCAGCAGCAAGCTGTGGGTGCATTATGAAGATGGGGGGAAATAAGCTATGGATACAGGCAGCGCATCGAAAAGTGCCATTTGGCTCAAGCACTTCATCATCTGTCTGATCGCCTTTGTCATGCTGTACCCGGTGCTGTGGCTGGTAGGCAGCTCGTTCAAGCCGGCGAATATGATTTTCTCGGAAATCTGGTTCTGGCCCCGGCAGTGGAATTTCCATAATTATGTCAGCGGCTGGTTCGGCTTCCAGGGCAGCTCCTTCGCCAAGTTCCTGCAGAACTCGGCTCTGGTCTCTCTGGGGGCCGTGCTCGGTAATGTGATCACCTGCTCCATGGCGGCTTATGCGTTCGCGCGGCTGAATTTCCGGTTCAAGGCACTGGGCTTCGCGCTGATGCTGATGACGATTATGCTGCCGCTGCATGTGACCCTTATCCCGCGTTATATTCTCTTTAACAGCCTGGGATGGGTGAACACCTTCGCGCCGCTTATTCTGCCCAAGTGGATGGCGACGGACGGCTTCTTTATCTTCCTGACGGTACAGTTCATCCGCGGCTTGCCGAAGGAGTTGGACGAAGCGGCAACGATTGACGGCTGCGGCCCGGTGCAAATCTTCAGCCGGATTATTATTCCGCTGGCGCTGCCTGCGCTGATCACGACGATGATTTTCACCTTTATGTGGACCTGGGATGATTTCTTCAGCCAGCTCATCTTCCTTAGCGATATCGGGAAATACACCGTACCGCTCGGGCTGCGGCTGTTCCTGGACTCCAGCTCGCAGTCGGATTGGGGCCCGATGTTCGCCATGTCGGTGCTGTCGCTGGTGCCGTGCTTCATTCTCTTTATCACGCTGCAAAAGTATTTCGTGGAAGGAATTGCGACATCCGGCCTGAAAGGATAGAATCTTGGGAAAAGCATAGGGATGGGGCAGATGCAAAAAAGAATGCTCGGCACCTGGCTGCTGCGGATCAGGCGGAGCAAGCTCTCCACGCTGATGGCAGCCAGTATTATTACGTTCAATCTGATCTTTCTCGGGTTCATTGTCCTGCTGGCCTACCGGACCTTCTCGGATGTAACCTTCAAAGAGATCAGCACCACCAGGCTTGCCCTGCTGAATGAGAGCACGAAGCGCGGCTTCGACTTCATGACCAATGTGTCAGGCACCGCCTACTCTATTGCCGCGAACAAGAGCGTGATTGAGGGGCTGGAGAGTACTCCTGCCTCCAAGTACCAGATGATCTCCAGAAGGCGGGAGATTACGGAGATACTCCAGCATTCGCTGGTGCTGAACGAAGGGGTAAGCTCGATTGAGATTTACAGTGACTTGTTCAGCGGGGTGCCGCAAAGCTCCACGGACCTTGTCTTTCCGGTCTCTTCGATTAGGAACGAGAGCTGGTATCCCCAGCTGAAGCAGGCGGATTCGCTCTGGGTTCCCCTGGAGGGCAGCGGCGGCGAAGACGAGCCTTATCTGATCGGCCATATTCAGCATCTGTTCGGAAATGAAGGAAAAACGATCGGCTACCTCTATATCCGGCTGTCCGCAGACGATATCCTGAAGCAGTTCAAGGATATTCCGGCTGTGCTGGACGGCCAGATTCATCTGGTGGATACAAGCGGTAATCTTCTGCTGCTGGTGAACAAGGAGGAAGGCTCTGCCGGCAAAACTGTACTGGATGCGGATTGGCTCTACCAGCATACGTATGAGGGCAATGAAGGCTATGAGCTGCTGAACAAGGACGGACAGTCCTATCTCGTCCTGTTCTCCAGACCGAGCACCATCTCCTGGCGGTTAGTCCAGGTCATCCCGACGCGTGAGCTGCTGCAGGAGGTTCGGAAGGCGGACAGGCAGGTGATCGGGATCGGACTGCTCTGCCTGCTCCTGTCGGCGCTGCTGGCGTACTTCTTCATCCGCAATATGATCCGTCCGGTACGCAGGCTGATTCAGGAGATGCGGAAGCTGGAGCGCGGAGATTTCCGGGCTAGTATGAGTGAGTCGCTGACGGAGGAATACACGCAGATGTCTTACGGCTTCAACCACATGGTGAACCGGCTGCAGGAGCTGGTGCAGAGCGAGCGGGAAGCAAGCGCCGCGAAGCGGGAGGCTCAGGCAGGGCTGCTGGAGGCCCAGATCAAGCCGCATTTCCTGTACAACACGCTGGATATGATTCACTGGAAGGCGATGGATTACGACGCCCAGGATATCAGCTACATGATCACCCAACTGGGCAAAATGCTGCGCATCGGCCTGAGCGGTGGCAGAATGCTCATCCGTCTGCGTGATGAGTTGGAGCATGCGCGGTGTTATGTCAGCATCCAGCAGGAACGGCTGCCGATTGCTATCGAGTATACGGAGTCGATTGCGGACCCGGCGGTCCGGAGTTATTTCATTCCGAAGGTTATTCTCCAGCCGCTGATTGAGAATTCAATTATTCATGGCAGCCGGGAGCCTGGCTCCGGCCCTTTGCAGATTCACCTGGAGGTCAGGGAGGTTAAGGAGCCGGGAAGCCAGCCTTACCTGCAAATCACGCTGCTGGATAACGGCCGGGGCTTGGCGGAAGGCTGGTCGATGGAGCAGGTGAGCGGCATCGGCACCCGGAATGTGATGAGCCGGATTCAGTTGTACTGCGGGGAACCGTACGGACTATACTTGGCCAACCGGCCGGAGAGAGGGGTTGCGGCTATGATTACGCTGCCAGTCATTGAGACAGAAGAGCAGCTGGAGCGGCTGCTGCGCGATCAGATATGAGCCGCTCTATACTGCTGGTGGATGACGACCCGCATATTCTGAAAGCCCTTACGAGACATGTGGGCTGGGAGAAGCTGGGCCTGACCCTGGCTGGAACAGCGGTCAACGGCCATGAAGCGCTGGAGCTGTTCCGCAGGCTCTCCCCCGATCTGGTGATGACCGATGTCTATATGCCGGGCATGGGCGGGCTGGAGCTTACAGAGGCGCTAAGGGAGCTGGCGCCGGAGCTGCCGGTTATTATCCTGAGCGGCTACGAGGAATTCGAGAATGCCCGGCAGGCGATGCGCTGGGGCGTCAGTCATTTCCTGCTGAAGCCGGCCCGGGTAGACGAGATCGAAGCAGTGCTTCGCGCTGTGCTGCTGGATCTGGATGCCGGAGAGCAGAAGAAGCGGCTGGAGGAGCGTTATCAGCAGGAAATCGGCCGCACGCTTCCTTTTCTGCGGGAACGCCTGCTTATGGAGCTGTTGACCACCCGCTACAGTGCGGAGGAATGTTCCGAGGAGCGGCTCGGATATCTCCAGATTACCCGTCCGCAGCGGCTGGCGGCGGCCAGCATCCAGCTGAACCGGCCTTCGCCGCTGCATAAGCTGAAGGAGCGCGAATGGCAGCTGCTGCGCTTCGGAGCTGGAAATATCTGCCGGGAGACACTCCAACACAAGCTTGCCGGACATCCCTCTGTGCAAGGTCATGTGCTGGACTATTCCGACGATCTGCTGGTGGTGCTGCTGCTGGACCGTGAGGCGGGAGAGCCAATCCCGGTTCTGAAGGAAGTAGTGCAGGAGACGATGGATAAGATCCGGAATTACATTCAGCTTCAGACCTATGCCGGTATTGGTTCGGTCAAATCTGCCATCCATGAACTGATCGATTCTTATCTGGAGAGCAGAGAGGCGCTTGCTTCCGCGGAGTTTCAGGAGACCAGTCCCATCTACGCCTATGAGCCGTGCAAAAGCACCAACCCGTGGACGCTGGAGGACTATTCCCGGCTGCTCCAGGAGTGGAATGAGGTGCTGCTGTGCAGGGATTCATCAAAAGTATGGGAGACCTGGGAGATCATCTTCGGCAGGCTCCGGCAGGAGGACCAGAATAATATTCAGGACATACAGACGGTGTGTGTCGGGCTGTTCACTACGCTGATGTACTATTGGAATGCCTGCTGCCCGGGCCGCACTCCCCCTATGAGCATGTCCGAATTCCTGCAGGCGGTGACGGGATACTATACCTGGAGAAGCTTGACGGAGTGGATGGGGCAGATTATTCCGGCATTCCTGAACGCAGCGTTCACCGAGATGAATGTCAAGAAGAACCGTCTGGTGGAGAGCGTCAAAAGCTATGTGGAAGCCCACTATACCCAGGAGATCAGCTTCATGGGCCTCGCGCAGGAGCTGCATGTGCATCCGAAATATCTAAGCCAGCTGTTCAAACGGATCAGCGGTGAGAATTTCGTCAGTTACCTGAATCAGTACCGGGTGGACCGGGCCATCGAATTCCTGCAATCCGGCCAGCATATGGTGTATGAGATCAGTGAAA
This sequence comes from Paenibacillus sp. FSL M7-0896, assembly GCF_037975415.1. Taxonomy (NCBI): domain Bacteria; kingdom Bacillati; phylum Bacillota; class Bacilli; order Caryophanales; family Paenibacillaceae; genus Paenibacillus; species Paenibacillus sp. FSL M7-0896. The sequence continues at coordinate 3,701,884 of NZ_CP150250.1, read as the reverse complement.
TGGTCGGCTTCAACAACCCCGCCTATTTCAGTCAGGTGTTCAAGATGATTACCGGGCGCAGCCCGAGTGATTATTTGAAGGGGTGAGGGTGGGGGGGCTATTGCAGCCCGCAGGGTGAGTATAGTATATTCTTATGGAGACACAAACGAACGTTCTCATTGCCCGGCAGGTAACATCAAGTTGCGGTGCGGTGACAGACGCTCTCATCCAAGATCTTGAGGAGTCAGTCTCTCAAGGTCTTTTTATTGATTTATGGCGGGATGCTGGAGGGTGGGCGTATTCCTGCTGTGCAACTGCATCGGCTGCATAGGCTATATGATATAATGTGAGAATTACCAAGACATACGGGTGGGGCGATGAAGCATGGCTAAAGACAGGCAGGGGCTGCATTTCTCGGAGCTGGTCTGGGAGAGTACGGAGCAGAATGTGGCGATTCCGCCGCGCGGTACTGTAGATGAAGGCAGCCGGAAGCCTAAGTCAGAGCCGGTTAAGAAGACAACGTCCGGTTACGATACAGTCCAGCTTAAGCTCTGGGATATGGAAGAGAGTGTGGAGCCGGTAACCACTACAGAGAGCGAGTTCGTCCAGCGTGCACGTGAGCTTGTAGAGCATAAGGAGCCTGCGGCGCTGTTCGTCCCGTTCAAAAGCTATTGGCCCACCTACGGGCATATGACCGGCGCGCAGAGCAGATGGTATTTCTTTTGGCGGGATGAAGTCCGGCAGGGGAGATACCCGAAGACCGATCTCTCATATATCTTCCTGCATATCTATGAGCTGATTAACGGTGTGGGCTGGGACGAGCCTCAGGAGGGCTGCCGTCAGCTCAGTCTGCTGTGGGAGGCCTACCGTGATAGTTACAAACGTCTGGATCAGTACCTTGGCGGGTGGATTGCGGATTTCTCTTTTGTCCATAAGCTGGATATCCCCCTCTCGGAGATTGTGGCCCGTTCGCGCGGACTGGCCGGGGATCTGGCTGAGCTTGAATTGGTCCGCTGCCTGTCGGCTGCCCCGGAGCAGCTTAGGATCGAGGTACTGAGTGTGATGTCGGACTATGATATCAGCAAGTCCAAATTCTATACCGGCGAGGGTAAAATCGCTGCGGATCGTTATATTCCCCAGGTTGTAGCCCTAATTGATGCTTATGTCGCCCGGAAGCATGGCTCGAATCTAATCACGATGTTCCCGCCCGCCCCTCCTGTCGTCCGTGAGCGTTATTTGTTCCGCAGCGCGGTATACGATATCTCCCTGTATGGCTATTCTGTTCTTGTGCCTGTTATTCGGGTCAGCAAGTCCCCGCCGCTGCGCAGCCTGATTACCCGGCTGTTCCGGCTGTCCGAGAATAAGCTGCGGGCGCTGATGGGATACCGGGGAAGACTGAAGGATGTCCGGGTTGATGCTGATATGGATGATCTCGTCACCCGGTTCCTGGAGCGTGAATTCCGCAAGGCGGAGCAGGAAGAGAAGGGGCCGGCAGTGGTCATTGACCAGCAGAAGCTGGAGCAGTTGGCAAGCGACTCCGAGGTGGTGCGTTCCTTGCTTACGGTGGAAGACACCGGGGAGCCGGGTCATGAGGATGACGCGGAATGGATAATTGAGTCTGAAGGAGCACATGGAGGAGCCGGATTGGCTGGTATCGGAAATGCTGTGGATGCGTTTGGGAGAGCTGAATCAGCGGGCGAGGAAAGCGATGCGAATGCGGATGCAAGAGACGGATCAGCAGATGTGAAAAGTGATGCAGAGGCGGCTGAAAGAACCGGGTCAATGCGTGCGGAAAGTAATTCAGAAACCCATCAAAGAGCTGATGAGCAAGCGGAACGGATGCTCGGTATTGAGCCGATAGAAGGGACACGGCAACAGCTTCCGGGTGATTCCCTGTCTGCCGGACAGAAGCTTGCCGATTCTCAGCCGCTAGCCTCAGATAGGGAAGCGGACCGCTGGACATTGTTCGCTTCGGAGCTGACTCTGCTGCAACGGGAGGTCGTGCTGGCCCTGGCAGAAGAGGACGGTCCTGCGAAGGTGCATCGGCTGGCTGCAGGAGCAGGAACGATGGCAGAGCTGCTCTACGATGAGATTAATGAGCTGGCAATGGACAGTCTGGGAGACCTCATTATTGACGGGGAAGAGCTGACCGAAGAATGTCTATCCATGCTGGACTATATAAAGAGGTGAAATTCGTAAAATGAACCCACTCAAAATACCAAAGCGGATGACCACCGCGCTCGTCAATTCGCTGACAGCGGGAGTTGTACCGCGTATCGGTCTTGAACATATCGCCGTCGGCCGCCGGCCGGAGGTGGAGGCGATTCTCCGCGATATGGAGAATATCGCCGATGGCGGAGCTGCCTTCAAGCTGATTACAGGCAAATTCGGCAGCGGCAAAAGCTTCCTGCTCCAGATCATCCGCAACTATGCGATGGACCGCGACTTCGTGGTTGCCGATGCTGACCTGTCGCCGGAGCGGCGGCTGGTTGGCACGAAGGGACAGGGGCTCGCCACCTACCGCGAGCTGATGAGCCATCTCTCGACCCGGACCCGCCCGGATGGAGGGGCGCTGGAGATTATGCTGCAGAAGTGGATCATGACGCTGCAACAGGCGGTGATGCAGGAGAAGGGCTACAGCCCTGACGCGCCGGAGCTGGGCGATGAGGTTGAGCAGCGCATCTATTCGGTTGCTTCCGAGATGCGCGGGCTGGTGCATGGCTTCGACTTCGCTAAGGTGCTGGCCTCTTACTGGAACGGGCACAAGCTGGCCGATGACGGGCTGAAGCAGGATTCCCTGCGCTGGCTGCGGGGAGAGTTCCCGACCCGTACGGAAGCGCGGAAGGCGCTCGGCGTTGGTGTCATCATCGACGATGACAACTGGTATGACTACATGAAGCTGTGGGCGGAATTCACCGGAGCCATCGGCTATAAGGGCTTGCTGCTGTTTATCGATGAAGGGGTGAACCTCTACAAGATTACCAACAGCATCTCGCGGCAGAGCAATTACGAGAAGCTGCTGACCATGTTCAATGATACGATGCAAGGCAAAGCCGAGCGGCTGGGCATCTTCGTTGGGGGAACGCCGCAGTTCGTGGAAGACCACCGGCGCGGACTGTTCAGCTATGAGGCCCTGCGCTCCCGGCTGGTGGCCGGACGGTATGCAGGCAGCGGACTGAACAATTACACAGGGCCGATTATCGCGCTGGACATGCTGTCCCATGAAGAAATTCTGATTCTGCTCCAGAAGCTGCGGGATATCCATGCGCTCCATTACGGATATGAAGCAAGACTGACACAGGAGCAGCTGGTGCATTTCATGGAAGAGGCGGTCAACCAGCTGGGAGCTGATGAACTGCTCACTGCACGCGAGGTGGTGCGCGACTTCATGGATCTGCTGCACACCCTGCACCAGCATCCGGAGCTTTCATTCGAGAAGCTGGTCGGAGAGCGGACTTCGCGGCCTGCCGAGACGGAACAGAATGAGCTGGACGGCTTCCTGGCGGAGTTCGACCTATGAACGATAACCCGTTCTACCGGCTGGCCCCGTTCATCAAGGAATTCATCTACAAGAACCGCTGGGATACGCTGCGCGAGGCGCAGGTCGATGCCTGCCGTGTGCTGTTTGACACGCCGCATCATCTGCTGATCGCTTCAGGGACGGCCTCGGGCAAGACCGAAGCGGCCTTCTTCCCGGCGCTAACGGAGCTGCACCAGCGTCCGTCTGCTTCTGTAGGCATTCTGTATATCGCGCCGCTGAAGGCGCTGATCAACGACCAGTTCACGCGGCTGAACGACCTGCTGCGTGAAGGGAACATTCCGGTCTGGCACTGGCATGGCGATGTGCCGCAGGCGGACAAGACCAAGCTGATGCAGAACCCTTCGGGAGTGCTGCAGATCACCCCTGAATCGCTGGAGGGCCTGCTGATGAACCGCCCGAATGCGATCCCGGCCCTGTTCCATGATCTGCGCTTCATCGTCATCGATGAAGTTCATGCCTTCATGGGCGCGGACCGCGGCATTCAGGTGCTGAGCCAGCTGGCGAGGATCTCGCGGATGGCGGGCTGTCATCCGCGGCGGGTCGGCCTCTCTGCGACCTTAAGCGATTATGCATCCGTCACGGAGTGGCTGGCGGCGGGCACGCGCGAGAGCGTGGAGGTCAGCGCGCCGCAGGGCGGGCGCAAGCTACGGTTGAGCGTGGAGCATTTCTCGTTCCCGGATGCGCGGAATGAGGAGGAAGCCGAGCACCTGGAGCGGGCGCGACAGGCTTATTATGGCTTCATCTATGATCACACACATGTGAAGAAGGCGCTCATCTTCACGAACAGCCGCACCGATGCCGAAGAGGCCATCCTGGAGATGCGGCGCATTGCCGCTAAGCGGGGCGAGCGGGATGTCTTCCATGTGCATCATGGAAGCATCTCCGCGATGCTGCGCGAGGAGACCGAGGCCACGCTCCGTGAGGGCGCAGGGCCGGCTGTGGCTGCAGCGACGCTGACGCTGGAGCTGGGGATTGATCTGGGCGAGCTGGAGCGGGTGCTCCAGCTCGGCGCGCCTTATAGCTGCGCGAGCTTCGTGCAGCGGCTGGGCCGCTCGGGCAGGCGCGGGGACGCCGCCTCCGAGATGATCTTCGTCACGCCCGAGGAGGAGGACGAGGAGGCGCAGCTCCCGGCGCGCATGCCGTGGACGCTGCTGCGGGCCATTGCCGTAATCGAGCTGTACGTACGCGAGAAATGGGTGGAGCCGCTGGCCGTGCGCCAGCTGCCGGTCGGTCTCCTGTATCATCAGACGATGAGCATTCTGAAGAGCATGGGCGAAGCAGAGCCGGAGGACCTGAAAGAGGCTGTGCTGAGCCTGCCGTCCTTCCGCAGCATCGATCCCGCTGATTATGATGACTTTATGGAGTATATGCTGGGCATGGGCCATATCGAGAAGATGGATGAGGGAAGTCTGCTGATTGGGATGGCAGGCGAGAAGATCGTTAACAACTTCCGCTTCTATGCGGTATTCAAGGACGATGAAGAGCATGTTGTCTATAACGGGACGGAGGAGATCGGGTCCATTACCACCGTGCCGCCTCCGGGCTACTGCTTCACACTGGCAGGCAAGCTGTGGAAGGTCGAGGAGGTGGACAACCGCCATAAGGCCGTCTATGTCAAAGGCTCACGCGGCAAAGTGGACACCTTATGGCTCGGTGCAGGCGGAGATGTCCATACCCGGATTATGACGAAGATCCGCGAAGTATTAGGATCTACGGCCCTGTACCCATACCTTGCACCAAGCGCGGCCGCCAGACTGGAACGGGCCCGCAGGCTCGCGAAGGAGAGCGGACTGCTGACGCGTTCAGTTCTGCCAGCCGGGGGAGACTCCATGTTCATCCTTCCGTGGGCTGGCAGCCGCCAGTTCCGTACGCTGGAGCGCCTGCTCAAGAACAATCTGAAGGAGCCGCTTGGCTTGCGCTCGGTCGTGCCGATGGAACCGTATTACATGGTAGTCGCCGGCAAAGTGGATGCAGAGAAGCTGGAGGATGAGATTATCGCTGAGACCGCTGCCGCTACGGATGCACTCACGCTCCTGAAGCCGGATGAAGCCCCTTACCTCGGCAAATACGATGAGTTCATCCCGCATGACCTGCTGCGCAAAGCCTTTTCGCTCGACGGCCTTGATGTGCCGGGGCTGGTCAGCGTGATCAAACAGTGGAAGCAGCCTACGGCATAATGGATATAGGGATAACCAAATAACGGAGGTGAAATCATGAGCGAGATTGCTAAAACACCACAAACACCTTATTACGCAGTGATTTTTACATCGGAACGGACAGATGCGGATACCAAATATGTGGAAATGGCGGATGAAATGGAGAAACTTGCATCCGTCCAACCTGGATTTCTCGGAGTAGAAAGTGCCAGAGAAGGTGTAGGTATTACTGTATCTTATTGGGATTCTCTCGAAGCTATACACAAATGGAAACAAAACGAACGACATTTAGTAGCCCAGCGCAAAGGGATATCTGATTGGTATCTCGCTTATAAAACAAGGGTTTGCAAGGTTGAAAGGGATTATGGATTTGAAAAGGCTTGAATAAGCGAGTATGGGACTACAACAAGAAGCAGCCGATCCTATAGTGACCGGCTGCTTCTTGTTATACGGCGGGAATTATAACTTTTGCACCATATAGCTAGGATTCATTCCACAATCAAGCGCGGAATCTCTGGCTTGCTTAAATAAACCAGCGGAGCTTCTCTCTTGAACTCTTTATAGAGAATTATTCGAAAAAGTAAGCTCAGACGAAGGGTTACTCTAGTTGTGCAATGAAAGAAGAAAGGGTGAGAATTCATGGAAGCAAATATGTTAGAGCGTTTACCAGATCCAACAATGTTACAAAAGCTAATGAAAATCCAAGCATCACTGAATATTATTCTTTGTCAGGAGGAATGGCTTCGTTACCATAGCTATGTTCAAGATTGGAATGAGGGTGTTTCTATGGCGAAAATAGATAATGGATCAGGGGATCATCTGTTTATTTTGTTTTCCCCTGAAGGCTCCATCATAAAAGGCTTCGATCATGAATCCGGATTAAGCCCATATGCGCAGGATGAACATAAAGTATGGCAAGGGATTTATGATGACGTCCCAATGGAACTATTATCTTTACTTGATGATGCTGCAATTGAAAAAGACGATGTGACTTTTTGTATTTGGCGTAAAAACAGTGACACGAACTGGCACAAGGGAAACGTTGAGATTCCAGAAGGTGCAAGCGATGGTTCTGATTTTTTACTGGGCTGTATATTCCATACACCAGAGGATTTTGAGGAATTTGCATCAGATTATTTTGATTTACCCCTATCCTTAGAGGTTGTTGCAAAAATCTACGATGATGTCCCCATTACGGAAGAGATGATCCATATCTTGAATTCAAGCTGTGATGTAAAGGAAGTTCTTCAAGAATTACATTTATTAAGCCCACGGGGTTAGTGAAACTCATCCAGATAGCAAATTGAGTGGCCGGTCACCCTTGCCTTTGTTGGCGGGATATTCATTATCGTGCAGACAGTCATCCTGAATAAAATGTACGCGAAGCCGGGCTTAGAAAATAGTTGAATCTGGAAGCAGCCGATCTATCGTGATCGGCTGCTTGTACTGAAGATGCACTTCAGAAATTAACAAAAAGCAAAAAAGAAGCGGAGGGGAAATTTGGAACTGTAGGAGCGATAGCGTCCGCCTTTGTCACCGGATTTCCACCGCGATTAGCGGTTAAAATCAAGAAATCTGGTGACAACAGCGGCCGGAAGTCCAAATGTTCACCGTAGTGACGACCAAGCTTAGAGTTCAATTCTTTAGTGCTTTTTATAAGCCCGCCCAAGCATACCCTAGAAAAAACAAACCTCATTTCTGCAGTTCCCACCTTGCCCGGAAGCGCTCTACGCGATGATAATTAGCTTATCACGACAGAGGGGGCTTTAATGAATGGTCAACAGAAAAATGAAGCAAACCGCCACCGTCGCGTTCGCCGCGCTAATGGCAGTAAGCCTTGCCGCATGCGGGAACTCGAACAACAACGCCAATTCCAAGGCTAAGGACACCGCCGCACCGAACGCCGCCACAGGCAGCGGCAATGCCGCTGCTACAGACGCTCCGAGCGACAAGAAGGTAACCATTACCTTCCAGAACATCTACCCTGACCCTGCAACACCGTCTTACAAAATGATCCACGAGCTGACTGACCAGTACATGAAAGAGCATCCCAATGTAAAGATTGAGCTGGATACGCTGAACACGGATCAACAGAAGGTGAAGCTGAAAACACAAGCAGCCTCCAAAGAAATACCTGATATTACGATGGTTAACCCTGCCGCTCAAATGAAGCCCTTTGTAGATGCAGGATTATTAGCCCCGCTGAATGATGTGCTCGATCAGAATGGACTGAAAGATACGTACCAAGCGGGTCTGCTCGACTATTACAGCTTCGATAACAATGTGTATGCGCTTCCTGACGGCAACAATATCGAAGTGGTCTACTACAACAAAGACTTATTCGCCCAAGCCGGAATTGCAGCACCTCCAACCACGTTTGAAGAATTACTGAAGGACGTTAAGCTCTTAAAAGACAAAGGGATTACTCCACTGGCTATCGGTGAAAAGGATTCGTGGACCGGCTCATTCCTGTTCATGAACATCCTGCTTCGTACAAACGGCGGTCCTGGCTTCCTGAAAGACGTAGTGGATGGCAAGAAAACATTTGAAGATCCTGCCTTTGTTGAAGCGGTAGACGCGTTCCAGCAACTGGTAGCAGCAGGCGCATTCCCTGACGGGGCAACTTCCATCGATGCAAATGCCGGCGGGAATATTTTCAGATCCGGTAAGGCAGCAATGTGGGTTATCGGTACTTGGGAGACGGGCGCGAATGATGCTTCTTCCGTAGCCGGTAAAGTGGGAGCCTTCCAATTTCCTACGGTTAACGGTAAAGGTGATCCGAACGAATTCATGCTTGCACCGGGCAGCGCATTTGCCGTGTCTGCAAACAGCGAGCATCTGAAGGAAACGAAGGATTTCCTGAACTTCTTCGCTTCTGAATATCCTAAAAAACAGTTCGAGCTGAAGAATGCTGTAGGTATCGGGCAAAAGGTAGACGGTGACCTGAAAGCTGCCGGTTACTCCGAGCTGGCTATCACTGTGGCTGGTCTGTTCAACCAAGTAAAAGGCGGCGATCTGTCCTTTGACAACACGATGAATCCAGCAACTTCACAAGTCCACCTCAGCAGCATTCAGAATCTGTTCGTTCAAAAGATGGATTCCAAGGCGGTAGCCAAAGAGCATCAGGCCGCATTTGAAGCCAATAAATAAGCCTAAGACTTCAGCGTTTCGTATAAACTAAGCTTCACTCAATTTACGCCATCTAACGCATTCCCTGCAATCGTATAGCCGTCCTGCTCGATGCGAAGCCAGCTGATTCAGGCTGCTTCGCATCGGGTTTATCATGCACTTTTTAAAGTTAATAGCATTAATCATTAATGATATGAATGAGTAGATAAAGAAGAATCTGCTTGATTAGGAGGCGGGAAAGATGAAAGTCCTTAAGGTTCCGGCATACACAATCGCTGCCTTCATACTGCCATGTCTGTTGCTCTATGTGTGCCTCGTATTCGTTCCCATACTGGTCTCATTATACACGGGCTTATTGAAGTGGGACGGTCTAACGACCTCTCAGTTCGTCGGCTTCGGCAACTTCAAGAATATGTTCTGGAATGACCCGGTGTTCTGGCCCTCCGTTCGGAGAACGCTGCTGTACGCCGTGGCTTCCATGCTGGAAATCCCGCTCTGTCTGGGGATGGCGATCCTGCTGAACCGCTATCTGCGCAGAGCCAACACGCTGGTGTCGATCTACTTCACGCCGGTTATCTTATCAGTCGTTATTATTGGACAACTCTGGAAGACCATCTATAACCCTACTTCGATGGGGGGCATGCTGAACGGTGTGCTGGTGTCCCTGGGGCTGGAGAGCTGGACGCATAACTGGCTGACCGAGCCTAACATCGCCATGTATTCTCTGTATCTGGTGTCCCTGTGGCAGTATTTCGGCTACCATCTGCTGATTCAGTATACCGGAGTGCAGAACATTCCCGACGAGCTGTACGAAGCGGCCAGAATTGACGGGGCTGACGGCTTCAAGGCGGATCGTTACATTACGCTTCCGTTGATCATTCCGATTTTCAAAATCTCGATCATCCTGGCGTTTATCGGGTCCCTGCAAGCCTTCGACCTGGTCATGGTCATGACTGGCGGAGGTCCTGCGCATGCAACGGATGTCATCTCCACCCATATGTATAACAGTTCCTTCTTGTCCTTCAAGTATGGCTACGGCAGCGCGATTGCGACCTTCCTCGTGGTGGTCTGTCTCATTTTTACCGGCATCATCAACATGATCTTTAACCGGCTTGAGCGAAAATTCGAATAGGAAAGGAGTGCGCGGACCATGCGTAAGCTTAAAAAAGGAATCGTGTATCTTCTTTTTGCCATTCCTGTCATTACCCAGCTCTACCCGCTGCTGTGGCTCCTGCTATACTCTCTGAAGACGAATGAGGAGATTCAGGACGGGAGCTTCTTTTCTTTTCCGCGAAAATTCCAGTGGCATAACTACTATGAGGCTTACACCTCGGGCAGTTATCTGAAGTACCTGTCGAACAGCGTGTTCGTTACCGCCCTTACGATGATTTGTGTCATTCTGCTGGCTTCGATGGCGGCCTATGCGATCTCCCGGTTCCGGTGGAAATACGGCAATGTCGTGATGACCATTTTCCTGATGGGGATGATGATTCCGATGCAGGCCACGCTGCTGCCGCTGATGATTATTTTCAAAAACATGCATATTCTCAACACCCACTGGTCGCTGATTCTGCCGTACATCGCGTTCTCGACTCCCATCGCCGTGTTCATCTTGAGCGGCTTCATGAGAGCTATTCCACATGAGATCGAAGAATCGGCGTTCATCGACGGGGCGAGCGTGTACCGGATCTTCCGCAGCATTATCCTGCCGGTGTCGATTCCGCCTGTCATGACCGTATGTATCTTAACCTTCATCAATATCTGGAACGAGTACATCCTGGCCGCCACGTTCATCTCGTCAGAGAGGCTCAAAACCCTTCCATTCGGGGTCTATACCTTCGTGAGCCAGTATTCGGTCAACTACGGGAATATCGGGGCCTTCCTGGTGATGGGCGCGCTGCCGGTAATTCTGATCTACTTCTTCCTGTCGAATCAGATTACCAAAGGGATGGTGGCCGGAGCGGTTAAGGGATAAGGTGCGGCGTGCCCAATTCTCTCATTGCATAAAAATGGAAAAGTTTTATAATAGGAAACGGCAGAACAGGTGCGTAAAGGGGAGAGTCTTATGAAGCTCGGCTTTCATTCCATTCATCATCGGTTGTTCTTGCTGTTTCTTTTTTGCATGTCCAGTATTCTGCTTATTGTCAGCCTGCTGTACTATAACCGGACTACAGACCAATTGCATGAGAAGATCGGTGATTTGTCGCAAAAAAACGTCGCCCAGAGCGCAGGCTTATTCACGCTTCTCTATAAGGGGTATGACGCCTTGTCCAAATCGCTCAGCAATAACTTCGAGATGATCCGCTTGATTAATGAGAAGACGGACGGGCCGGCGGTGGCCTATATCAATGAGCAGACGGTGACGAATATCATCGGCTCGATTTTTTATTCGCGGGACGATCTGGTGGGTATTCATGTGATCACGGACCGCGGCAAGATCTACAACTATGGCAACTATATGAATGTGGTCGATCCGAATTATAGGCAGGAGGACTGGTACCGGCAATTGCAGGCTTCCTCAGGGAAAATGGTCTGGCTCGGGGTGTACCCGCACTCCCTGATCGACCAGGTGGAGGACAGTCCGGTCTTCGCCTTCGGGCGGCAGCTCTATGACCTGAATGAGCATAAGCCGATAGGCATCGTGCTGTATGAGACGGACCCGCAGCCGGTGCTGGACGCGCTGGAGAATCTCAAGCTGGGCACGCACAGCCAGGTCTACCTGATGTCCCCGGATGGACGGTTTGTCACCTCGGCCACAGATCCGCAGCCGGACACTGCCCGTCTGCCTAAGCTCCCCGCTTCGGAGCATGTGATGGTTCAGCAGGAGCGCGGCCAACTGGTTGTGGCGTCTAAGCTGTCTTTCTCGGGCTGGTGGGTGATGAGTATTACGCCGGACAAGGATCTGAATGTGGAGCTGGTGGAGATGAAGCGTTATCTCTTGATCGTGATCTCGGCGCTCATTCTGGTCTCCACGCTGATTGCTTCGATCGTATCGCAGACCATCTCTTCGCCGCTGAAGAAGCTGATCCGCGAGATGCGCCAGGTAGAGGTGGGGAACTTCGGCGGCATGGTCAAGGTCTCTTCGTATCAGGAGATTAACATTCTGGTCGCTTCCTTCAACCGGATGGTCCGGCGGATCGAGGAGCTGATTGAGCGGGTCAAGCTGTCCTCAGTCAGTGAAAAGAATGCGGAGCTGCACGCCCTGCAGTCCCAGGTGAACCCGCATTTTCTCTACAATACGCTGGATATGATCTACTGGATGCTCGATGAGGAGGGCAATGAACAGCTTGGCGAGCTGGTGCTGTCGCTGTCCTCAATGTTCCGCTACAGCAGCCAGTGGGAAGACGGGGCTGAGGTGAGCCTGAGGGAGGAGCTGGAGCAGATCGGGCATTACCTGAAGATTATCTCGATCCGTCTGGAGGGCCGCCTCGTAATCGTGACGGATATCGATGAACGCTGGCTGAACATAAGGGTCCCGAAGATGACGGTGCAGCCGGTCATTGAGAATGCGGTCAAGCATGGACTGGAGCCGCTCTCGCGTCAGGGGATTCTTAAGGTATACACCCGGCAAGAGGACGACCACCTTGAGCTAATTGTGGAGGATAACGGGGACGGAATGAACGGGGAGCAGCTTGCAAGCCTACAGCAGTCGCTGAATGTGGATGGTCCGGATAGTTCGGGCTCCAGTGGCAGAGAAGGCGGCAAAAGCGGCATCGGACTCCAGAACCTGCACCGCCGCCTGCGGTTCATGTTCGGGGAGGGCTATGGTCTGCAGATTCAGAGCTTCCCCGGTGAGGGGACGCAGGTGGCGATCGTGCTGCCTATTCCAGTGGAAGGAGAGCTGCCGGGATGAATATTCTTATAGCCGATGATGAACGGGCCATCCGTGAAGGCATCAAGCGTACGATTAAGCAGATTAGTGCAGAGCATCAGGTGTTCGTGGCTGAGCGGGCGGAGGAAGCGGTGAAGATTCTGGAAGAGCAGCACATCCATATCGTGCTGACCGATATTCTAATGCCGGGCATGAACGGGCTGGAATTCATGAAAATCTCGAAACGCCGGTATCCGTATGTGAAATGGATTGTCATCTCTGCCCACAGCGAATTCTCCTATGCCCAGGAAGCGGTCCGGCTGGGGGCACGGGACTATCTGCTCAAGCCGATCGGCAAGCATAAGCTGACCGAGCTGATCGACAGCCTGACCATCGAAATCCAGCAGGACAACCAGCTCTCGCGGCAAGGCGAGCGGCTGAAGGCCAGTCTGCGTTTCCTGCGCGAGGGGGTATTTCAGCGGCTGGCCTCCGGGCTGGATATCGGGAATCTGGACATCGACGCGTTCATTGAAGATTATCACTCCTTCTATCTGGTGATGGTTCAGCTGGAGCCTGGGGATCAGAGCGCCCGGCTGGAGCATTTCATTGTCGAGAATGTTCTCTCCGAGCTGATCGAGCGGTATGGGCGGGGCTTCGTGGTCAGCTATGACCGCCAGCACCTGCTGGGCCTGATCTCACCGGGCGAGAGTGTCCGGGTAGAGCAGTTCCAGGAGGAGGTAAAGACGCATCTGACGCATTATTTGAAAATCCCTTTTCAGATGATCTATTCCGGGCGGAGCTGTGACTTTCATACGGTGCCGCAGATCGTGAAGCGGATGCGGGAGGCTTCGGCCTTCCAGGGGCCGCCGCTGGAGCCGCTCAAGGGGAGTGGGGAGAAGGCCATTGAAGTGGCGCTGCACTACATTAAGGAGCATTTCTACGAGGAGCTGTCACTGGAGAGAATCGCTTCGGTGGTGTTCCTGAATCCGGCTTATTTCAGCCAGCTGTTCAAGCAGAAGACGGGGCAGGGGTACAAGGAATATGTCACCTCGCTGCGGCTGGAGCAGGCGAAGCTGCTGCTACTGAATCCGGGGCTGAAGCTGGCCGATATCGCAGAGCGGGTAGGCTACCAGGACATGCGCCATTTTACCCAAATGTTCCGCAAGAAATACAACCTTACCCCCACAGAATACCGCCAGCAGGAGAGCATCAGCATTCTTAGGAGCAAGGGTACTCTGTGAGGATGTCTGCGACTTCGATTCTTCCGTTAATCAACAGCTCTGGGAGCGCATTATTGTAATTACCTTTCCAGTATTCTCTGGCTTGTTCGATTTTACGGGAGAATGGGGCCCCGTCTTCCTTGGGCAATAGACTGCCATCACCTTCAAAAATAGCTCCAGTGACCTTAAGTTTCACGATCTGCAGCACTTTCCGGTGATACGAATCGAATATGCTTTTCCACATCAGGGCGTCTTCATAGCTCTTTGCTGCGTATAAGCAAGACAAACGTGAAGGATACTCAGGATGTTCCTGTAGCCTTACCATTTCAACGATCACCTCTCGAACCGCTCGGATGGTCTGCTCCGCATACTTAACCGTAACATCTGCATCCTCTTTATCCAATTTCAAACCGTCATTAGTATAATTGCCGTGCAGGATTTGAATAACGTCTTCCCCTTTGGAATTCAACTGTTCTTGCTCAAAAAAGAAGCGATACAAGGTGTTTTTCTGCTGGTTGTCAAAATGAATGATTTGATTCAGGGCCATCTTCTTCCGGGTTACAATGTGGTAAACGTATCTTTCGCTTGCTTGCATTGTCTACCTCCTAGTAGAGCATCAGATTTAAACGTGTGAAAATTACTTTTAACTCATCACTTGCTGAGGGTTGCCGTGCCTGATTAGGTGCAAGGGATAGGCTTAATTGCAATCTGTACAACTAAATCACCGGATGTGCCGCTGAATCTCTGTTTAGCTGTATTTCGTACAACTAAAATGCTTCTGTATCCGTCTTTTCGCCCATTCCGCCAAATTTAGTTGTATGGAATACAGTTAAGAGAGGTGTGCCTTCGTTTTCATTGTTTTTAGTTGCACCGAATACACTTATCTCTGAATATTAGCTATGAACGCAGCTTCATACCTTAATGCAATTATGGAATTAAAATAGTGCAGTGGGCATGTTGAGGCCGTTTCACCTAAAACACAACATAACCCATCGTAGTCTGTGCGCTATTGAATAACAGAATAGCTACAACAAACATTATGATGAGGATGGCGTAAATAAAAGTAGAGGCTATTCCGCAGACCAGCCCGGCAATCGCCAATCCCCGGCCTTGCTCATAGCTGTAACGGATCTCCTTGAAGGCAAGTGAAGCCAGAACGATTGCGGTAATCCCAAACAGGATGCCGACGTAAGGTATTACGATGGAGAGAATACCCAGTACCAGTGCTGCAACCGCTTTGCTGTTCGTCCGCTCCTGCGGAGGCTTAGGGTACTGCTGATAGTAATTCTGTTCTCGATAGGGCGGAGGGGGATTATTCATCATCTAACTCCTTCATAGGTAGTGAGCGAGTGCTCCTATTCAACTATCAATAATTAACCCAGTGCTCCAGCGTAACAGCGCGGGTAAGGCCGATGGATTCGGCGAGGCGGATGGAGGCGAGATTGTTCTCAAGCACCTGGTACCTTGGAATGTAGCCACGCTTCAGGGTATGGAAGACTGCTGTACGGACTACACGCTGTGCCAAGCCTCGCTGTCTGGCAGCTTCTATGGTACGTACGCCGCCTATCTCCCAGATTCGTTCCTCATTGCGGTACACCATACATGTACTGAGTGGCGTATCCCCGTCAAATAACGTCACAGCGAACGCCCCGTCTTCAAAATACTGCGTGATCTCCTCTAGCGAATAATCATTCGCCATCCACAGCGGCAGCAGCCGTTCATCGATAGCTTCACTGACCGTGCAGGCCTTATCTGGGCTAAACTTCTGGCTTTTGGCCGAAGAATACGAGTAGAGACTACGGACCCGCCGCAGCGTGAAATAGGGTTCCAGCGCCTGACGGTATGCATCCTCCTGAAGCTTGAAGACCAGGTTGGCGTCCCGCGGCAACCGCTTCAGCAGGGCAGGGAAGACCTCAGGACTGCTGTAGTCCATCAGCACAACGGTGTCAGCCTCCGGGTAGGTCCGGTGATCATAGCCGAAGGTTGCGGCAGGCATAAGCAGCAGCACGCCCCACTCCTCCTGCTGTTCAATCAGCACGCTGTCGATCTGAGCGTGATAAGCCGTCATCATTTTGAGCAGCGTAACATTCTTCAGCGGATTCCGGCGTAATTTCTCCATTATGGCTGTATAGTGACTCATGCGGGATCACTCCTTTTACTCAGATTAATAGATAGTTCAATGTCATCCAGACGCTTGAACAGGCGCTCATACTTGGATAACAATGCAGGATCGTCTACCTGTACACTGGACCTGTAAAAAAGGATATCGCCCGTCCCCTCATTGATCCGGCCCCCTGCTTGAAGAATCTGCTTCAGATGCCTGGCGGTTCCGAGACTGCCGGAGATGAAGTTCACCCCTTCGGGGAATATCTTCCGCAGACTTCCCTCGAAGTAGGGGAAATGGGTACATCCAAGGACCACCGTGCTGTACCGCTTAAGGTCCAAGTGTGTCAGCTCACTTTTCAGATAGGGAATGATTCTCTCTTCGTCAAAATCAAAATGCTCCGCAAACTGAACCAGCCCGGGAAGCGGCAGACTGTCAACAATTTCCCCGTGATCGATACGGTGCACCAAATCATGATACTTCTTCTCCTGAAGCGTTAAGCGGGTGGCGAGTACCAGCACCTTCTTCTGCTTGCCCTCCGATTGTTCAACCGCAGGCTTGACTGCCGGCTCGATCCCGAGGACCGGAAAGTCATACCGCTGCCGCAGCTCTTCGATTACGATGCTGGTGGCTGTGTTACAAGCGACAACCAACGCTTTGATATGCTGACTAGCCATGAAATCCACCGCTTGCAGGATGTATTCCCTGACTTCGTCTTTCGTCTTCTCCCCATAGGGCACATGGTCTGTATCTGCATAGAAGAGGTAGTCCTCTTGCGGCAAGAGCTTAAGCGCCTGATGAAGCACCGTTAACCCGCCAATTCCGGAGTCAAAAAATCCAATTCGCATACGTCCACTCTTTCCGTCATTATTAAAAGGATTCTATTATTCTATCATTAGACTTATTGTAGAACTATAGCGTATGGATAAAAGACCAGACTTCCGCCTCTGTTGCCGGAGAGGAAAGCCTGGTCTACGAGCATAGCAAAGCTGAAATCAGCTCTCGTTCTTGGTCACGCCGTTTAGACTCGGCACGACATCTGCCGCTTTATCAGGAGTCACCATCTGGGGGATTTCGCTGATGCTGGCGTGATTCTGCTGGTTGTTTTTAGAATCGGCGCGGTTGTCTGCACGATCATGCTTCGGGTCTGCACTATTCTTGGGCATACTGTTCACCTCCGTCTCTGCGGGTTAGTATGAGATAGAGGTTTGTATTTTATTCCAGTGGCGGGTACAGGTTATAGCCGAAGGAGGAGAGGGATTATGGCTGAGAAGACTAAGGTTGTAGAGGTGGTTCCGTATGATCCGGCCTGGAAGGCGGAATATAGCAGAATTGAGAAGCGGATGCTGGAGATCGCCGGAGATCTGATTATCGCAGCGGAGCATGTGGGCAGCACCTCGATTGAAGGACTGTGGGCCAAGCCTGTGATTGATATCGATCTGGTGATGGAGAGCTATGACCAGCTGCCGGAGATCATCCGCAGACTGCAAGCGTTCGGTTATGAGCATCAGGGTAATATGGGCATTGAGGGCCGGGAAGCCTTCAAGAGCAACCAGGATGACGGATTCATGAAATACCATCTTTATGTATGTCCCAAGGATGGCAAGGGTTACGTGGAGCATATCCGGTTCCGTGATTATCTGCGCAGCCATCCCGCTGCCCGGGAGGAATATCAGGCGGTCAAGCAGCGGCTGGCTGAAGCGTACCGTTATGATATCGATGCGTATTGTGACGGGAAGACCGCGTTTGTGCAGTCTATTTTGCAGAGGGCGTCACAGCAGCAGGAGTGAGGGTGAGCTACCGGGCAGCCAAGCGGCGAAGCGCAGTCATGAATTAGTCACATTTTCACTGGAATAGAAGGAAATACTTGTATTATTGTGATTTTTAAGGTAAATTATTGGTAAGACTTTCGGATTACAATTCTTCCGGAAGTGCAACCTAATACTTGGTATATGCAAGCCGAAGAGGAGCATTTCCCCCAAATGCTCCTTTTTGCGTGGGCAGGCTGTTAAGGTGCGAATGAAACGGTCTGAAGCACATAGCGGATGAGGAAGAAGGCAATGATCAGTATGGAGAAGGCGCTTAGCAGAAAAGAAACAATCTCTCTACCTGAACGTCTGGTTCGCCGCATTACGGTCACCTCGGAGTATAGGAATGGATTAGCCGTCACAGGTTATGCTCTATCCATCCATATTATACATAATTATTCCAAGACTGTAATACAAGCCAAAACAGGCTGTGCAGACCAGACTTATGTTTGTTATCGCTGCCCAAAGTAAGTTAGAATGAACCTACGCCAAAACAGCTTAGAAATCATTTACTTCAATGGAGGCATTGCCCTATGTCAGATTTTAATACAGAACATGAGAATCAGCCGCTGAACCGGACCCTGTTGAATGAAGCCGGGCTGGACCCCAAGGAACCCGTGGATCTTAATAACTGCGAGAAGGAGCCCATCCATATTCCCGGACTTATTCAGCCGCATGGTGTATTGCTGGCCGTAACTCAGGACACAGCCCCTAGGATTGTCCAGGCCAGTCTGAATACGGGTAAGTTACTGGGAAAAGCTGCCGAAGCACTGTTAGGAACGCCTATGGCTGACCTGGTAGGCCCGGAGCAGCTGAAGATGCTGCTTGAACGCAGTGTGAATGCGAAAGAAACAGCAGATTTACAATATATAGTTATAACAATTAAAGTGGCAGATCAGCCGGAGGACTTCTTCTGCATCATTCACGAAAGTGAAGGGTTGATGATCGTTGAACTGGAGCCTGCCTCCATCGATCAGAGCGACAGCTCCAATGACTTCGACTGGATCCGCACGTTCTTCGGACGGCTGAAGCATACGGCGAACCGTCTCGAAGCCAGCCAGGCCGCCGCCGAGCAGGTGAAGGAGATGCTCGGTTATGACCGGGTCATGATCTACGAATTCGATGAACAGTGGAACGGCAAGGTGATTGCGGAAGCCAAGGAAGAAGGACTGGAACCGTTCCTTGGCCATCATTATCCTGCGTCTGACATTCCGAAGCAGGCGCGTGAGCTGTATCTGCGCAACTGGCTGCGGACGATCGTCGATGTGAACTATCTTCCGGTTCCGATCACCCCGGTGCTGCAGCCACTTACCGGTAAGCCCCTGAACCTCAGTTTGTCCATCCTCCGCAGTGTGTCTCCGCTCCATATCGAGTATTTGCAGAATATGGGGGTAGGCGCAACGACCACCATCTCGCTGATCAATAATAACAAGCTCTGGGGACTGATCACCTGTCATCACTATTCTCCCAAGTATGTCCCGCACCGTATCCGTAATCTGTGTAATTTCCTGGGTGCCTTCTTCTCCAGTGAGCTGTACCAGCGTCAGCAGCTCGACAATTATCAGACGGAGCTGGAACTGCGGACCAAGGCGATGAGAATTGTTGATATTTTCACAGGTAACGTCAGCTCTTCCCGGGTGATTGAACAGCTCGGCGATGAAGAGCAGACACTACTGGGTATGATGGAGGCTTCCGGCGCAGCCGTGTGTTATCAGGACAAGCTGATGCTGTTCGGAGTAACACCCTCCCAGGAGCAGGTGCGGGAGCTTGCCGGCTGGCTGGCAGGGAAGTCGAAGGATTACACCTACTGCACCTCCAGGCTCAGTCTGGAATATGAATCAGCCAAAGCTTACAAGAATAAAGCCTCCGGTGTCATCTATCTCGCCCTGACTCCAGGACACCAGAATTACATGATCTGGTTCAGGCCTGAGGTGGTCGAGATTGTGGACTGGGCCGGAGATCCGGCTAAGGCTGTCATTCAGGAGAATGACGGACTGCGCCTGTCTCCCCGCAAGTCCTTTGAGAAATGGCGGCAGGTGGTTCAGTCCACCTCACTTCCGTGGAGAGAGCAGCATCTTAACATTCTGCCTCAGCTCAAATCTATTCTGCGCGGACAGACCGAGAACCAGCTGCGTCAGGCGGAAGAACAGGCCCTGCAGAATGCCCGCAGTCTGCGCCACAACGAACAGCGGTATCTGCAGCTGATGGATCTGTCTCCGGTAGCCTTCTTCATGATTACCGATGATGTGATCACCTACTGCAATAACCGTGCAGTGGAGCTGATGGGTGAAGAGAAAGGAAAATCCCTGATCGGGCAGCCGTTCCTGAACTATGTGCAGGAGTCTTACCGGCCAGCCCTGGAGCAGCACTTCACAGACCTGAGCCAGAATGTGACCCAGTTCGTATCCGATCAGGGACAGTTCCTGAGCAGCGACGTGCGACCGCTGGACGTAAGCCTGAGTCTGGCTTCGGTCATTCATGGCGGCAGACCATCCATTATGGCGGTGCTTAACACTGGAACTGGTACAGAGGCGAAGGGTGAAGCCTATATGGATGCGGCCAATCAGATGCAAAGCTATCTGACGACCGATTCACTAACCGATCTGCCGAACCGCCAGGCCCTTGTGCATGAGCTGGATCAGCGCTGGGAGGATACGCTGAATACCCGGGAACCCTTGCTGTTGCTGTCGATTGATATCGATGATTTCCATTCCTATAATGCGGTACACGGGCTGAAGGGCGGCGATCTCTGTATCCAGTCGGTAGCCGATGTACTGAATATCATCAGCATCACGCACGGCACCTTCGTGGCCCGCTTCAGCGGGGCGAACTTCATCCTCACGATGGCGGGTGCGTCCGCCTCCCAGGCGGAGCAATTAGCCGAGTCCGTCCGTCAAGGTGTCTCTGATCTGCAGATTCCCCGCGACCGCTTTGAAGAGGAAGGGGTGGTCACTGTAAGTATAGGCGGCCTGTTGAAGGTACCGGTTCCCTCTGACCGCCCGTCTGACTTCATTGCCAAGGCGGAGAAGGCTCTTTATGAGGCGAAGTCTGCCGGGAAGAACCAGGTCGTGTTTTATTAGTACTATCGTGCATCCAGAGAAGAAGCCGGATGAGTCCATATTGGACTTGTCCGGCTTTTTTAGATAGAGTTTATATGTTTTGGGGTCCCCGCAAAGTTTTTGAGTCATCATCTACGCTAAAGCTCCACTTTGTGGGGTTATTTTGCTGTCCTATTCGTCCAATCCCCCGCAGGTAATCCGCATACATTACAGAGTAACCGTTGGTGCTGTCCAGAATCTTGTATACCATCATCCACATGATCCGCATTATCCAGAGCGAGGTGAACCGCATTGTCTGTAGAGAAGCATACACTGGCGGCAGGAACGCCCTATGCCACACCTTATTATGTCATTAGCAGCGGCGTCCCCGGACCTGTATTCATGATCATCTCCGGTGTTCACGGCAATGAGCCGGCGAGCAGCCGTGCAGCGCAAGGCATCGCCAGCCGGCTCAGCCGGGGAGATCTGATGCTGCGCTCAGGGAAGCTGATTATCGTCCCGCTGGTGAACCAAATCGCACGGCGCAAGGGGATTCGCGGGAATCCTGACCTGAACCGTACCTTCCCGCGCGGACAAGGCGCCCCGGCCCGTCATCCGTTGTCGGCAGCCGTATGGCAGCTTGCCTTGCGCTACCGCCCTTCGTGGGTGCTGGATCTGCATGAGGCGAACGGGCTGTCCGAGCTGAATCCGAAGCGGGTCGGCCAGACCCTGATCATCAGCCCGGTCAGCCGGGCGCATGGACTGGCGAAGCAAATTGTGAAGCGGATGAATCAGACGATCACGAATAGAGCTTACCGCTTCAACATACGGCATAGGGAGCGTGCAGGAACTTCCCGGATGGCCTTTCAGCGCCTGCTCGGTGCCCGGGCGGTGACCGTAGAGACCTGCTGGAGCCTGGACTATGCCTTAAGAGTAAGGCTGCAGAGTGAGATCGTCTACCACTTTCTGCGGTCTCAGGGGATGATCGGCTAATTAAGGGGATGACACAAGGGATTGACACAACTGAATATAGTGTATATATTACATATATACACTAGTTACAACAAACACAAAGGAAGCTGATGCTGCTGCATGAATATCGTGATATCAAGTACATCTGGCGAACCGATCTACGCCCAGATTGTGGGGCAGGTCCGCCAGATGATTCTCCAAGGCGAGCTACTCTCGGGTACGCCGCTGCCATCGATCCGCTTACTGGCGAAGGAGCTGCAGATTAGCGTCATTACCACAAAGCGGGCTTATGAGGAGCTGGAGCGGGAGGGGCTGATCAACTCGATTGTCGGCAAGGGATCTTTTGTCTCCGGGGCCGATCAGGAATATATCCGGGAACAGCGGCTGCGGATGGTAGAGGGCAAGCTGAAGGAGATTATTGACGAGAGCAGACAGCTGGGCATGGAATACGCTGAACTCGCGGAGATGCTGAAGCTGCTCTATGAGGAGGAACAGGAATGAGTAATGTAATTGAACTGGACCATGTGACGAAGCGCTACGACCGTTTTGAGCTGCGGGATATTTCGCTACCCATCAAGGAGGGCTACATTACCGGGCTGATCGGCCCGAATGGCGCAGGTAAGACCTCAATGATCAAGATGATAATGGGCTTAATCTCGCAGGACCAAGGGGACATCCGGGTCTTCGGCCAGAACAACCATCAGGAGCAGGCAGCGATTCGGGGGCGGATCGGCTACGTCTCGGATGAGAGCTTTTATTATGAGAATATGACCGTGAAGCAGATGAAGAATATTATTGCTCCGTTCTATCCAGGCTGGGACAACGATACATATCTGAGATTTCAGGAGCAGTTCAAGCTGTCGCCGGGTAAGAGAATCAAGGATCTGTCGAAGGGGATGAAGATCAAGTTCTCGCTCGCCATCGCTCTGTCCCATGGTGCCGATCTGCTGATTATGGATGAGCCTACTTCGGGGCTTGATCCGATCTTCCGCCGGGAGATGCTGGAGCTGCTCAGTGAGCATATCCAGGATGAGAAGAAGTCGATTCTGTTCTCGACTCATAACACCACGGATCTGGACCGCGTTGCTGATTACATTGTGTTCATTAACGAGGGACGGATTGTATTCAATGAGATGAAGGAGAGTCTGAGCGAGCGCTATTTGCTGGTCAAAGGCGGGAAGGAGCTGCTGGACCGTGATGTCCGCCGGTGGTTCGTGGGGCTGCGGGAGAACGGGCTGGGATTCGAGGGCCTGATCAGCAACCGCGCGGAGGGTGAACGTTATTTCAGGGACACCGCAATCTGCGAGACACCTACGCTGGAAGAGATTATGTATTATACGGTAAAAGGGGACGAAGCCCATGCATAATTCCATTGCGCTGATCCGTAAAGACTTCATGCTTACCCGTAAGTTCATCCTCCTGCTGATTCCCTATTATCTGATTATGGGTTATATGAGCGCTGAAGCCTATACGGTGTTCTCGCTGTTCCCGGCTATGCTGCTGCTCATTAACTCCTGTACCATCGATATGCAGCATAACAACCAGAAGTTTTTGGCCACGCTCCCGGTGCCAAGGCAACGGCTGATTCAGGCTAAATATATGACGCTGATTCCATTCTCCTTGTTCAGCCTGACCTGTACGATTCTGCTGTATCTGGTTGCTTTTACGATGGGCAAGTTGGATGAACCGCTGCGCTGGAGAGAGCTGGGAATAGCTACTGCCGCGTTCCCTTTATTAGCCTCAATTTATCTGCCGATGTATTACTGGCTTGGACAAAAAGGGATGCAGATCGTCAACTTCATCTTTATAATGGTGATCATGCTGAATTTCACGGCAATTACCAGCTTGTCTAAACGGTTTCCGGCACTTGCCGAATGGATTAGCACTGGCAGATTGGATAATGTCTTGCTTATTGCCATCGGCGTGCTGGCATACCTCGTCATGATCTATAGCTCTTATCTGATTTCGACCCGGATTTATGTGCACAAGGATATCTAGCTTCATTGCTGGTATCAGCCTCATCCCAAGAATGACCTCAGCTTCCACTGTCCAGTGGCAGTCTGAGGTCATTCTTGATCATTCACTCATGGTTCGCTTAGCGGAAGGTCCCGCCCCGTTCCAGGTTCTCTACGAAGTCCTTGGCTTCCTTCAGGCCCAGATTCCGCGCTTCACGCATGACCTTGATTGCCTGGATCTTCTTGCCCTCGGCTATCAGCAGGCGGATTCTCCGCTCGAGGTCCGGTGCCAGCTCCGGGTTCTGCACGAACATCGGCGCAGGAATATGGCTGGTTCGGCTGAAGGAGGGGTCAGCGGGCATTCCTCCGTAAGGATCTCTTTGATTGAGCCGGGCTTCCAGCTCATTCACACGCCTCTTCAGACTGAACACGCTGAGCATAAGCAATAGCGCCAGCACCAGAGCCAGAATGGCGATGAGATCGATCGTATCCATATTGTCCATAGGTAGTCTCCTTTCAGTAGCAGGTTTCATCAAGGATGCCTGTGCCATTATACTCTACTACCCCTTAGAGAGAAGAATGAACACTTGAGGCCTGATTGTTGATTGTATCCGCTTGGGCGGGACCCTACAATGAGTTACAGGAACAGTACACATCTTGCTTCAACGGTACGCGGATTCCCAATTCATCTGGAGGAGTGATCGCAGTGAACGAAGCTACACATATGAAGGCGATTCGGATACATCAATTTGGAGGGCTAGAAGAGTTAAGGTATGAGGATGCGCCGATCCCCGTTCCCGCAGCAGACGAGATTCTGATTAAGGTGGCAGGGACCGCATTCAATCAGGCAGATGTCAAAATCCGCAAGGGATACCTGCAAGCTATTTTCCCGCATGAATTTCCTTACATTCCTAACTTTGAAGTGTCGGGTACGGTGGAGGCAGCAGGAGCAGAGGTTACGGACTTTCAGCCGGGGGACAGAGTCTATGCTGCGCTCGATATGTCCCGGGACGGTGCTGCCGCAGAGTATGTGGTCACCAAAGCGCAGCATGCTGCGCTGGCGCCAGTCTCCCTGGAGCTATCCGATGCAGCTGCGCTGCCGATTGGTGTCTTAACCGCATGGCAGGGGTTATTCGATCACGGTAATCTGCCGCAGGGTGGGCGTGTGCTGATTGTCGGAGCCGCTGGCGGGGTAGGCATCTATGCGGTGCAATTCGCCAAGCAGCATGGAGCGTATGTTATCGGGACTTCCTCAGCGGCCAGTATGCCGATGCTTCAGGAGCTGGGGATTGACGAGATTATTGATTACACCAAGGAGAGCGTCACGGACAAGCTGACGGACAAGGTGGATCTGATCCTCAATCTGTCCCCTGAGAGCACTGAGGTACTCAACACATGGCTGCCGCTGCTAAAAGAGGGAGGAGCGCTGATCTCGGCAGTGAATCCTGCGGACGAAGCGCTGGCAGCGCAGCTTGGCGTTAAGGCACACCGGCTGTTTGCACAAGAGGATCGTACGCTGCTGACGCGGGTTGCAGAGCTGGTGGATGCGGGCAAGCTGAAGCTCTGGATTACTGAGCGTCTGCCGCTGGCCGAGCTGGCTGCCTCCCATGCCATGAGCGAGGCCGGTAAGCTCCGTGGTAAGGTGCTGATTACGATTTAAGCCTTAGCGATCAGAGTCGACTGCATGAATAAGACCTCATTATAGATCACCGCCAGCTCCTCCGGAGTATAAGGCATCCCGCTGTGCAGCCATTCTTCCGTAATTCCGAGGAAAATAGACGCGGAATGCGCAGCGAGATACTCTGGAGGAACCGCCGGGTGTTCGGCAAATACGCCATTTATCTCTAGCTTCCGGTAGAAGCTGCGTTTGACAACCTCCTTGAATTGCCCCGGAAATGCCGCATCCCCTTTGGCCCCGAGAAATAACCGGAGCCGCTCGCCGTGCTGCTGCAGATACTCAAGAATATGCACCAGGGGCGGATAGGGTATGCCCTTCAGATAATGCTCCGACATCTCTTCGCGTACGATTTTGACAACCATCACCTGCTCCAGACCTGTCAGTATTTCCCGCTGCAGCTGCTCCAGCAGATCGTATTTATCTGTAAAATGCAGATAGAACGTTCCCCTGTTAATATGTGTTCTAAGCGCCAGCTGGCGTACGCTCACCTTGTGAAATCCTTCCTGCTCCATGAGCTGGAGGAAGTTATCCTCGATCAAAGCCCGGGTTCCCGCTGACATCCTCTCATGTATATCGCCCATACTGTGTTCGCCTCTTCCGTTAGCTGCTGAAACTCTATCTTTTTAAAATAGGATATTTAAAGCCAAAATTCAAATGTTAGCTAAGCCAAAGTCTTTCTGTTTACCATAAATGAGATTAAATGGTGTATAATTGTGGGAAAGGGAGGCGATTTTATGTCTGATTTCTTCAATCCGGGACCTCATGCGAATTCGACTGATCCCGGCGGGCACAAAGCCAATCATGACGTTAATGAACAAAAGCTTCATAAAGAAGGGCCTCAGGGATTATGGCGGCAGATCTCTGATCTGTTAATTGCCGTAGGTGTTATTGCTTTAATTATTGTTGTGATCATGTGGATTGTTTGATTAACATCTCCAAATGAGCGGTGGTCTGGAACAGGTATGTAGTTTCTGGATTGCTGCTTTTTTTGTGCTCATCTAAGCCAATAACCCCGAGCCTCTCTTCCCTCGCCATCAGCCCTGCCCTCGATATTCACTCGGGGTTTGGCCGGTGAACTTCTTGAACTGCCGCATGAAATGGACATCGTTCTCATAACCGCAACTTGCAGAGATCTGGCTGACGGTATAGGTGGTGCTCTTCAGTAAATAGGACGCATGGCCCACGCGGTTAAGGATGATGTCGCTGACGGCCGGAATACCGAAGATTTGCTTATAGATCTGCTGAAAATAGGACGGGCTCATGTTCATCCGCTCCGCAAGCTGTTCGACAGAGTACCAGGTGGAGGGGGAACTGAGCACTTCATTTCTCAGGTTCAGGAATGAATCATAGTATTTGCTGACCGGCTGGCTAGACTCCACATGATGCCGCATATCGCTAAGCTTCATGAACAGGCAACGAATAATGGAGTCGATAATCTCCTGGCGGAAGCTGCCGTTCTGCAGATTCTCCCAGTGAAGCTCAATCACTTTTCTGGTGATATAGAGAGGGTCATGGGCCTTCATTAAGGTGTCCAGCGGCAGCTTCAAGCGTTCAAACCAAGCATTCGCCCCCTCCAGCTCGAAGTGAAACCAGTCATGCACCAGCGGCAGCTCTGCGTCTCTGTAGAAGTAGTGGCTGTTTCTGTTATAGATGATGTAAGTATTCGGTTCAGCGTAGACGCTCCGCGTCTGAAGCCTCAGCTCCATCTTGCTCCGAAAGAATACAAAGACGTAATCGCCGGAGCCTTCCGGGCGGTCAATCGTCATGCCCTCTGGATGAATAACATTCGAACCGCACCGCTTTAGGGTGATCATACACAATTCCACCTTTTTGGAGGATAGATCAGTCAATCAATAGAATAATTCATTTTCTTTCCAGGGACAAGGGAGTACTCTGTGATAGTGAATATGGAGAATACTTCAGTAATGAGAAAGAGGGTTCATTCTAATATGACTGGAACAACGACGAAAGCAGCTACGAAATTCTATACCCCGAACTACCCGAGACCCCAATTTGTCCGTAGCCAGTGGCTGGATCTGAACGGAGAATGGGACTTTAGCTTTGATGATGATCACGCAGGCATTGCGGCGCGCTGGATGGATCATTTTCCGGCCACACATACCATTAACGTTCCATTCACCTACGAGACAGCGGCCAGCGGCATCGGTGAGGAGAACTTTCACCCACGGATCTGGTACCGCAAGCAACTCGTCCTGTCCCCGGCGTTAGAAGGGAAGCGGACAGTGCTGCATTTTGAAGGCGTGGACTATAAGGCGGTCTGCTGGGTAAACGGCGGCTATGCCGGAGAGCATGAGGGGGCGTATGCGCGGTTCTCCTTCGATATTACTGATCTGCTCAGGCAGGATGGCGTGAACGAGATTGTGCTGATGGTGACCGACAGCGACAGCTGTCTCCAGCCCCGGGGCAAGCAGCGCTGGGCGGGCCGGAACCACGATTCGTTCTATGTGCAGACCACCGGCATCTGGAAAAGCGTCTGGCTGGAGCATGTCCACGCTACCCGGCTGGATTCAGTGAAAATGACACCCGACATTAACCGCCAAATGCTCCGCTTGGACTACAGCCTGCAAGGCTTGAATGAAGCACAGGATCTCCGGCTGGAGACGGAAATTACGTTTCAAGGGGAAAGAGTGAATAAGCTTAGCCTGCCGGTAGATAGAGCTTCGATGACCGTGGAGGTCAGCATGATGGGCGGCATTAACGGGCCTTGGCTGCAGAACCTGTGGTCTCCGGGGAACCCGAATCTTTTTGACATCGAGTTCGTGCTGTATGCGGGTGAACAGGAGATAGACCGGGTCGGCTCGTATTTCGGTATGCGCAATATCTCGATCAAGGGCGGCCAGATCCTGCTGAACAACCTCCCGCTGTATCAAAGACTGATCCTGGACCAGGGCTACTGGACCGATAGTCATCTGACCCCGCCGTCAGAAGAAGCGCTGATTCAAGATATTGAAGCGATTCT
Source organism: Paenibacillus sp. FSL M7-0896 (assembly GCF_037975415.1). Classification (NCBI taxonomy): domain Bacteria; kingdom Bacillati; phylum Bacillota; class Bacilli; order Caryophanales; family Paenibacillaceae; genus Paenibacillus; species Paenibacillus sp. FSL M7-0896. The sequence goes on along the minus strand of NZ_CP150250.1, from coordinate 3,673,513 downwards.
GGAGATGGGCTACAACGGGCTACGCAAGCATATGAAGGTGGAGGACGCCCGGTTCCTGTACTGGTGTGACGTCAAAGGGGTATTGGTCTGGTCGGAAATGGCGGCCGCTTATGAATATAACGACGAGGCGCTGGAGCGGTTCACCAACGAATGGCTGGAGGTCGTGCGGCAGCAGTATAATCATCCGTGCATCATCACCTGGGTGCCCTTTAACGAATCGTGGGGGGTGCAGAATATCCTTCATGACGTCCGGCAACAGACATTCACGGAGGGCATCTATTATTTGACTAAGTCTATCGATCCTTACCGTCCGGTGATTACGAATGACGGCTGGGAGCATACGGTATCTGACATTCTGACCCTGCATGATTATGTAGAGCGGGGAGAAGCACTATATGAAACCTACAAGGATAAAGACTCTATTACCGGCAGCAGCGGTACGTATAACGAGTGGAAGTTTGCTTTTGCAGAAGGTTACAGCTATAAGGGGCAGCCAATCATCATCAGCGAATATGGGGGGATTGCCTTCAAAAGCGAACACGGCTGGGGCTATGGCCATCAGGTGGATAGCGAGGAAGCTTTTCTGGAGCGGTTCGGCAGCTTGACCCGGGCGATTCAGGCCATTCCATTCATCTCCGGGTACTGTTATACGCAGGTTACAGACGTTCAGGATGAGGTTAACGGGTTAATGACTGCGGATCGCGAGCCGAAGGTGCCGCTGGAGCGGATTAGAGAGATTAATCTAGGCCGGGGGATGTAAACTCTTTCAAAAAATCATAGAAGGGGTTGACGAAAGGAGAATATTAAACTATCATTCATAATAGTTACAAAAAATTAATATTTGTCAGGCAGCATTAGCCGGCAAGAAAGGAGACTGAGTTCTTTTTGAAGAAAGGAATCGTATGGCTACTGAGTATTGTGCTATTGCTATCGTTTGGATCTGAAAGAGCATCTGCGGATGACAGCTCCAGACTTGATCAAGAGGTTAATGATGTGATGGGAACTCCATATAAATGGGGAGGAACCAAGGCATCTGAAGGGTTTGACTGTTCCGGATTTATCATATACATATTTGGCAAGTTTAACTTAGATCTTCCGAGAACATCCAAGTCGCAGGCAAGTGCAGGCGAATATGTAGCCAAGTCCGATTTACGTCCGGGAGATCTTGTCTTTTTCGAAACCGGGGGCAACGGCATCTCGCATGCAGGCATCTATGTGGGCGACAACAAATTTGCACATTCTTCAAGCAACAAGGGCGTTACGATCACCAGCCTGTCATCAGGTTACTACAAGGAACGCTATGTTACCGCCAGAAGAACCATTTCTGAGAGCACTTATCAGAAGATGACTGGCAATTAAATATGTAAGACGAAGAGCCTCTAGACTTTCTAGAGGCTTTATTTATATGATTTGACACGCAAAAGAAGTGTGATTATAATGGTCGTAGCAACTATATTCATGACTGTTATAAAGGAGGCCGACCTTGGAGTTAGAACAATATATTGGTGTGAATGTGCAGCGCGCGGCACTTAAATTGAATAATTACTATCAAAAGGTAGTCAATCCGTTTGACATTACAGTAGATCAGTGGGAAATCCTCATCGTACTATGGGAAAAGGAAGGGATTACGCAAAAAGAACTTGCCGAGAGACTGCACAAGGACCAGACTAATGTTGCACGAATGCTGTTCAAGCTGGAGAAGAAGGAATTCATTTATCGTGTGGTTCATGAGACGGATCGAAGGTCTTTGCGTGTATATTTAACGCCTAAAGGACGGGATATCAAAGAAGAAATCCTTACCCCTTCCAATGAGGCATATAACAAAACGATCCAGGGGTTATCCAAAGAGGAAGTTGAGACGTTTCGCAGGGTTCTTACTGTAATCTACAACAACGTAAAAGATCTATAGTCTTAAGAGGAGACTCTCTATAATCAAAGGGAAGAGAGTTTTCTCGGTTATATACTTGCTGCGGCAACTATAGCTGTGACTATTATAATTCCAAAACTTATTCTTAAAAGGAGAATTGTCAGATGGAACTATCAGCAAAAGAAGCAGGGGTCTTCGACGCCAAGTACAGAGCATTGACCATTGGGATTATTCTTGCTGTAACTACCGTTGCGTTTGAAGGTTTAGCCGTGGTTACGATTGCTCCAAGCCTGGCACAAAAATTGAACGGGCTACATTTATACGGCTGGATATTTAGCTCTTTTCTGTTGGCACAAATCCTGGGAACGATGATCATAGGAGCGCGGATTAACAAACACGGCCTATTTGCCTCGTTTGGCCTATCCATACTGTTTTTTGTGATCGGTATCGTGATTGCGGCGACTTCCGTGAATATGATTACCCTAATCATAGGGAGGGTGTTTCAAGGTTTTGGTGGAGGTGCTATCATTACATGTGTGTATTACAGCATCACTTTAGGTTACCCCGATAAGCTGAGAACGAGAATACTTGCTTTGTTTTCCGGCGCATATATTGTACCTGCCTTAATTGGCCCTTATATTGCCGGGCTTATAGCGGAGCATGTCTCCTGGAGACTTGTTTTCTGGCTGGTGCTTCCCTTCATTGGTTTGGCTGTCATGCTGACGCTTCCCGCTTTCCGCAAATTTACAGTTAGAGTGAATACCTCGTCCAAGAATAACCGAAAAGAAGGTTTGGCAGTCCTACTGACTATTGGAGCGGGAATGTTGCTGGCTGGGCTGGGCTTTATAACCGATTGGAAAGGCATGGTGCTGTCGGCAGCAGGCTTACTTATCATGATTCAGCCCTTGCGGAAGCTGCTGCCAGAGGGCACCTTAAGTGCCAGAAGAGGTTTGCCGGCTACGATTGCTTCCAGAGGATTCTTTGTGGCCAGTTATAATGCGACCGAGAGCTATGTTGTCCTGGCTTTGACAGATGTGAAAAAGCTTCCTGCGGATATGGCGGGATTAATTGTAGCCGCAGGTGCATTAAGCTGGTCAGCGGCAGCCTGGATCCAGTCCAAGTTAGATGCCAAGGATCATGGGACGGGACGGAAGAAGCGGGTAACCGTTGGTATTGGATTTATGATTATTGGAGTGGCTGCGGTCATTCTCGCTGTTGGCCTTCCCGAAGGAGGGATCGCATTTGCAGTGATTTCACAGCTTTTCACTGGCTTCGGCATCGGTTTGGCACATCCTACGACCGGAGCGATTGCCCTACAGCATACCAAGACAGGTGAAGAAGGAGAGATTGCCGCCAGCCTTCAGTTTACCGACGCATTTAGTCCGGGACTAAGCATCGGAATCGGCGGAGGCCTTATCGCCGTCAGTCAATCACTGGATTTGGGGTTGTTGACTGGGATTATATTGGCTCTGTCTCTTCAATTGTTTTTCGTTCTTTTGAGTTTTATGCTTTCCTTCCGTATTAAGCAGGCGAAGGGCTTTTTCTAACAGAAAGATTAACAAACTCCAGATCGATAGAAGTATTTCTTATAAAAAATGCCTGAAAGAAATACGGCGCACTATCGCAGCGGATTCAATGATCATCTACGGATTCCATGGAGAGCAGTTTACTCCTTCCGGTGGCGTGGACTCCTTCATTACCAGTGGCTAGTCTCTGCGGCGGAAGAAAGCGTAGAATTCACCCTGCTGGCGCTGCTGCAAATGGGCAAAGGCAAACCTATTGTGGTTGACACGGATATAGCCCCGGAGTTTCTGCGGGCGATAGCGGGTGACGAGCGGATGGTCTATGTATATGCGGAGGATGAGCTGATCCGCCGGGATTATTTCAATCGGGATCATCTGCGGGGGATGCTGGATCTCTTCCCAACCCTGTCAGATCCGGAGCGTGCCAAGCGTGAGACACTGGAGGGGATTATTGAGAATACCCACAGGTCTTTACAGCGGGCAAGACAGCATCATGTGCAGCATTATATAAGAAATGCCCAGACCACCAAGGAAGAGATGCTGGCCAAGATTGAGACGCATTTTGGACTAAACTAGAACCGCCCGGCCACCCTTCATGAGTTGGCTGGGTGTGTTTTCCGAAAGGACACAACTATGAACCTGTCAGAACTAACACAACATACTGCATCCCGCCTAAGTCCAATGCGACTGATCCCATGGGCATGTAGATGACCGTGAATTAGCCTGATCTCTACTCCTATAATCAGACGGCGACGTTGCCCTGGAATCCACCGGGGGGAGTCGCCGTTTTTGTTAGGGTGTGTAGCTCATAGTGTGCCCTGGCTCCTCGATATGCACCATCACCCGCACCAAATAATCCTCCGGATGCTTTATAACGATCTCATCCAGCAGGAATTCCTCGTAAGCATCTCTTTTAATAACATAAGTTCAAAACCTTCACAAGCAGGAAACCTAACCCGGATAGCAGGACCGATCCGATCAAGCCGGCTCCGAAGGCCTTGAGGCCCATGCGTCTAAAAGCAGCTAAATCTACGTTCAGGCCGAGGCCCGCCATAGCCATTGCAATGAGGAAGTACGCAGCAAGTATAAGCTTATCCGTGATTGCTTCAGGGATGATCTGCAAAGTATTGACGGTGCTCATTAGCAGGAACCCCAGGATAAACCACGGAACCGGTACATACCTCCAATTGGAGGGTCCGGCCTTCGGGTTCGCCTGCCTCTCCTTGCGGTTGGCCCAGATTCCGATGATTACAGCGATCGGTACCAGCATAGTGACACGCGTTAATTTGACGATGACTGCCAGATCAACCGCCTGCTTGCCAGCCGGCCCGGTTGCTGCAATGACATGAGCAATTTCATGGAGCGTTGCGCCTGAGAAGATGCCGTAGCCGAGTGGAGTCAGATTAAGGAAAGGGTAGAGAAGGGTATACATCAGTGTGAAAATGGTGCCCAAGATCGCAACGGTTGCCGCGCTGATCGCCGTTTCCTCGTCACTGGCTTTGAGCTGTGGAGCGATGGCTACAACTGCTGCCGCTCCGCAGATCGCTGTGCCGCAGGCCGTCAGCAGTCCCAGTCTGGATTCTACCTTGAACAGCTTCGCAAGACCAATTACCGTACAGATTGCGAACCCAATACAAACCAAGGCGATCAACAGCACCTTGGGGCCAGCCTGAAGGATATCCTTCAGGCTAAGCCGCATGCCGAGCAATATGATGCCATACCGCAAAAGCTTTTTGGAGGTAAAGGAGATTCCGGGTGTTAAATAACTTGGAACGCCTAGCGTGGCTCTCCAGATCATTCCGAGTAGAATAGCTATGACTAATTGTCCCATAATGCACACGAAGGGGAAGGCGGATACGTATTTGGCGAACAGGGCCAGCATTAGAGGCAAGGCGATACCGAGCGCAAATCCCAGCTTTTTCTTTTCTTCCATGTGCACAGCTAAGTGTAGATTCATCGAGGTCACGTCCAATAGGTTGAATTTGGTTCCTTTAAACACTATATTCAGTTATGATTGATTAGGGAAATACGGATTTTAAATGCACATCATAATAAATTGTTATCTTAAAAGGGGCGTGCGATCCATCATGCTTGAATCCCTGGTGGTCTATGTAACAGTTGTGGAGCAGCGGAACTTCTCCAGGGCGGCAGAGCTGCTGCATCTGTCACAGCCTGGAGTCAGTCTGCAGATCCGTAATCTGGAGAAGGAACTCGGTATGAAGCTCATGAACCGGTCACCCAAATGGGTGAAGCTGACGGAAGCGGGGGAGCTGTTCTATAGACGAGCGAAAGAAATGCTGAATCTCTACGAGTCTGTTAAGCTCGATCTGGCCCGGCTGCATGATACCGTCAGTGGAAGCTTACATATCGGGGCTAGCTTTACAATTGGCGAATATGTGTTGCCCCGGCTGTTCTCATCCTTCGCCAAGCAATATCCCGATGTGGAGATGGGGATGACGATTGCGAATTCAACAGAGATTGTCTCTGCCTTGCGGGAGAATAAGATTGAAGTGGGGCTGATCGAAGGAAGCATCGAGGCGGCGGATCTGCAGGTTGTTCATTTTATGAAAGACGAACTGATTATCGTCGCTGCTGAGAATCACCCGCTCTCGCGAACGGGCGCGGTGGAGGTGGGCGTACTCCAGGATCAGATATGGGTGCTGCGTGAGAGCGGTTCGGGGACGCGTTCGTTCAGCAATCATTTTTTGGCACAGGCTGGTCTAAGAATGAAGCGCTCGTATGAGATCAACAGTAGTCAGGGCGTGAAGGAGGCCGTAGCTGCCGGACTGGGGATTTCCATTCTCTCAAAGTGGGTGGTCCGCAGGGAGATCGAGACCGGTAAGCTCTTAGAAATTCCTGTGCAAAGCCTGAGCCTTGAAAGAGACTTCTCGATTGTGCGGCTGACCGGTCATGTTCCCAGCCGGGCGAACGAGGTGTTCGTGGAGAGATTGGTTAAGCTGGATAGTACATTGGTCTGAATAAGTGACGAGGTTATCTAACGGTCTGGTATACGAGGCCTATGGCTCCAGAATCAAATGTTTTGTTCTCAATAAGCTTCAGATTAATCTTCTCCTGGACACCTTGGAATAACGGCAAGCCGCTGCCGATCACGACGGGGGAGACCGTAATTTTATATTCATCGATTAAGCCAAGCTGCATAAGAGTGTGTGCGAACCGGGGACTGCCGAGAATGACGATATCCTCGCCTGGCTGCTCTTTGAGACGCTGGATCTCTTCCTCGACGTCCTCTTTGACCAGTCTGGAATTATTCCATTCAACGTTCTCCAGGGTTGTGGAAAAGACCACTTTGGCTGTCCTCTCAATCCATTCCGCATGATCCCGTTCGTGCTGCGAAGCGGAGGGATCTGCTGTGACGGAGGGCCAATGACTATGCATCATTTGATATGTACCACGACCCCAAATGACCGTGTCCGCAGTACTCAGAATTTCCCTCGCGTGGCTCTCCAGATCAGCATCATAGGCAACCCAGCTAATATCCATTGGGCCGTTCGGGCCTTCTACAAAACCGTCAAGCGAAGCGTGCAGGAATAGAACGAGTTTCCTCATATTCGTTGATCCTCCGATATTCAATTTGGTTATTAGGCTTAGTATAACTCATTATGTTTTGAATATTAAAGATTTAAGATTTAAGGATTGATTATGGAAGAGACAACATATCTTGAAAATTGCTAAAGATAAGGATTTAGGCTGAACTTGGTCAGGAATATTACATAATATGGTATGGAAATAATCAATTTTATAAGCTGGTGTAAGCTGAATATGATATTGTGGTGTTATAAGAATGTTTGTCAGTATACTTAATGATACAATTGTTATCTATGTTTATTGGATAAGGATTTATGTCCGCGGGTAGATGAGACAGTTGATGCGTTATTGGGATGGAAGCGATAAATACAACGTAGCATGTAAACCGTCAAAATCCTGTCAGAGGACGATTAGTACATGATTTAATTATACGATTGAGTCGCGGTTCACTTTTAAATAAGTACTTATTCACAAAACCCGTATTTTGTACATATGTATCTATGTGTATTTTTGCTTCTGAACTCTTCTTTGGCCTTGATTTGTCGGTGGACAAAAACATAGTCCCTTGTAGGACAAGAACATGATCCCATTGCCGACGAGGCCCCCTTTTGGCCACAAAAAAACAACTCCTTAGGAGTTGTTTTTAATAATCCTGTTTCTTAATATAGGAACTCACGTAATTAATCAATTCATAATTTTGGGGGTAATCCATGGATATTCGAGCCGGTAAATATGATTTCATTTTTGGAATAGCTCTCTTTCTTCTTAAGCTATGATTTGGACATTGATGTTCAGGTATTTTAGTGTTAGCTGTATTCTCATAATACATTTTAAAATTTATACCTTTAGCGCGCTTTCCTTTAATCTCTTGGTATTTGAAAGCAATTTTAAAATTGGCTTTTGTGCTCATGAGGATCTTATCCCAATCTGTATGTTTCTTGCCATGCAGCAAAGTATCGTTGGCATATTTAAGACAGTCATAAAAAAATGCTAAACTAAAACGATATGACCATTGTTCTTGAATCCACACCAATGTATCCTTATTAACCTGTTTACCCTTACTACTAAGAACATATTCTTCTAATAATAATTTAATGTCATCAGTTATTGCATTAGTAAGCAGCTCATATCCGTGTCGTCCTCCACTTCGCGCCACAACACTACTTCGGGTATCAGAACTATAAAAATGTTCAGTCTTTAAAAGTGTTTTACGCCAGTTAATATACGCGTAAGCATATGGACAAATATCAGGGAACTCTTCCTCATCACTTTTTAGTAACTGCCAAAATTGTTTTATACAATTAGAATGATTCCTGAGTAGATTCTTTCTTAAATAACGATTACAAGTTTGGAATGTATTCACATTATTATTATATAGATCTTTGTTAAATTGAGTAGAATAATAAAAATCATCTATAAGTATCTTATTGTTATCCTGAGTAAACGATTTCTTTGTATTATTACGTAAAGTTAAAAAAGGATACTTAATCTGTTTCTTTGCTAAAAGCTCCCCAAACATTTGATGGGAGTAAAGTACTCGACGGATAACCGTAGTCTTCTCCTTTAATTATTATTTCCATCGGCACTGAAAATGCTTCACCTACCAGTAATGCAGAACCTGTTATTAAGTAAGAAATGCGTTGTAACTGTGAATCACTAATATATGGTATACTCCTTCTCATTTGTTCTAGGTCAACATTGCTTCTAATTCTGTGAAGAATGAAATTATTACATTGAGATAACACTGTTTTGGATAACTCGCCGGGTCTCTGACTTGCTAAAAACATGAAAATTCCAAATTTCCGCCCTTCTTTTGCTATTTGTTCAAAAATCTTTATAGAATTATAAAAATCATTATCACTTTCGGTTATATATTTATGTGCTTCGTCAAAAATAAAGTGGTAAAGTGAATTAACTTGTTTATTATTTCGAGAACGTTGTTCCTTTTGATTATTATAGATTATTTTTAATACATAACTAGTAAAGAATAGCAAGTCTTTATTCTCAAGACTGGCGACTTTAAATAGAGTAAAACCTTTATCGAATTTACAAACTTGATTGAAATTATTGATTTTTTGCTGGTCATTATCAAACATTGATTTAGAGTATGAGGCAATTAAATTGCTGATACGCGTCATTAAAGTTGAACAGTATGAACGCACTTGAGAATTTCCTTTACTTTCTTCAAATAAAAAAGTCATTTCTATTCCCAACTCTAAATTTTTTAGTTGTGATACTTTACTATTAGAACTTTCCAAAAGAGATAAAATTAATTCGCTACAATCTTCATAATGATATGTTGATTTATTGCGTATAAAGCTTTTAATGGCATCAATGAAAACTTGTTCATCATAACCTTGAAAATTACCATATTGAGAACTATATCTTGTTAGAATACTTTTTATTGTTGGATCAGTTATATTTTGAAGCAAAGACACTATTTTAGTTCTTTTACCTACAACTTCAGTGTGAACATTATTATATAGTTCTAAAGCGCAATATGCCTTAACCCAATCGCAAAAAGAAGCTTCATTATTTTCAATTAGATTGGCTAAACGTAGCCCATTCATTAAAATAGGAAGTTGCACTGCACTAGCTGGCTGTACTAAATTAATCCAATCATCTGGAGATAATGTGTCAAGAGGGATTGAGATGTCTTTTAGTACATCGGTAATAGTTGATGCTTTATCCGGAAGATTATCATACTCATCGTGAACATCAAATATAATAAAATTAGCAGAGTTAATATCTAATGAGAATTCTTCTGCCGTTAAGATTATTTCATTTAAAAGTTTACGTACAGTTGTTGATTTTCCTGATCCTGTGTTACCTAAAACACACATATGATTTGAAAGTAATTTGTCCAATGAGAATTTCGGAGAATAGTATTCATGGCTCGCTAATAAGCCTAAGGTCAACGCAGGGATATTATCTTCAATTTTGAAAATTAAATCCATATCAAGAAAATCGGTAAGATATACATCATTTCCAATCATCGGAAACTTTGATAAGCCAAATTTAAAGTTATCTCCCTTTATCTCTCCTATAGGTATTGCTTCGAAATATGCCTTATTATAAAATTTTGATTCTTCTTCTACATTATCAAATGGCTTTTCCAATTCAGCTAAATTTATAATTTGATAAATGAATTTTTGATGTAATGATTTATATATAGTAACGAAAGAATTTATCCCTTCGCAAATATAAAGATCCCCATGGAAATTATAATTAATTTTATTGGTATCTGGTATTTCTATAACAATTTTATTCGTTGATACCTTACTTATAACTCCTATGCTATTCAGAGTCTGCATTATTAATCCCATCCTCTAGCAGTTGGATAACGTTACTAAAAAAATGACCATCTTCTTTATTCGCATAATTCCCTCCGATGAAATGAAAGTTGCTTTTTTCTTTATGTTTTTCAATGAAAAGCTTAGCGTTTTGCTCGATTTTATTACCAAATACTATTAAGTTGAAATCATCGTGTTGAAGTGATTGCGAAATTAATTGATTGATATGCTCATCGGGAAAACCATATCCAATTACTATTAGTGTTGAGTTTTTTCTTTGCATATGATTTGTGAACTCTCTGAAAAGTTCAGAATAAGGACTTTGTTGAGATTCAAGGTGTTTATGTAACGTTGGATAAATCAAAATTTGTTGGGAATCATTGGTGAATTCATTATTAAAACTGTTGCTTTGCTTTATTATTTGATCTTTCTCATCAAAAATCCAATCAATAGAACCGTGAATTTTAAATAATTTCACAAATCGTCTAACAGCACTCCATTTTTCTTTGTATCTATTCTCTTCATCGACGAGTCTTAAGCGAAATACAGAAGGATCGAAAGTTCTAGAGACATACCCCTTAAATCCGTTGGTATAGTGTATTCCTAGCATTTCAAGTGATACTTCAGAGAACAAATCGTAATTAGTTGTAAAGACGTTAACAGGAGATACTTGCTTATTAAATTCTCGAAAGCTAAAGATGCTCCTATAAAATCTAAGATATAAGTCTAAAGTTACAATAGTATTCAAATCTCCGGGTGTTGATTGTTCATGTTGTTTTACATAATAATCAAGCATTATAGATTTCAAAAGAAATTTTTTTGTTTTTTTGAAGGCGTCTTCTATGCTATTAAAGTATTCAGAATTTGGCTCCAAAAAATTCAAGCCGTGATTTAAGTGGTTTAAAAAACCCTCAATATCCTTACTGTCTCCATCGTACTTCCCCAAAACTTCAGTTAATTGGGGTTCATTTGATTTTAAATCCATAAAGGTTTTACCCATCAATTGAATTGCCGGTAATGAGCAACCAGAACCAAGCAAAAAGTTTAAATTTTCTGATTTACTGCAAATTTGTTTCAAGATATTAGAAATATCTTTCTTTTGATCTTTAAATTCCATTTCGTCATTAATATCCTTATTGTTTCTTAAATGATATAAATGAGGCACTGGGAAGTAGAATGTCATTTTATCTCACCTTTTTGTTTTTTATACTAGTAAGTATAAAATTCGACATAACTCTCCCCATTTCCTTTTATTTTCATTTTAAAAACACCCATTATACAAATATAGAAAATAGTTAAAAGTGGCTATAGCAAACCTACAGTGTCTATAGAAACAGTGCCTGTAGTTATCGATAATAGTAAAATTGTGTAAGTGATAAGTCTAATTCTTGACATAACACAGCTGCAAATAAGCGGCAAGGTGAATATGAAAGCGTTTTATGGTAATTACTCAAAACGGACTTTCATTTTATATACGAGTTTTTCATATACGACTTCTGCTAAAAGTTTAAGGACCGTATAATAGGAAGTGTATATCTTTAAGTCCGTGGAGCTTAATAATTCTAATTTATTTGCTCAGCTATACAATGAATGTGTCGGTAACTCCATTTCACGACCTCCTATTACAGTAAAGTTGTGTATCTATTCCACATGGTTCTTGTAGTTCCCTGCTTTCGTGAATTTATATGCCTAAAGGTACGGGAATATCATGCCTGACCGAAAAAGCAACATAAAAAAGGCCGCCAATTGGCGGCCTTTTCGCTAAGAGTTACTAACCTCAGTTGCCATTTTCATCGTCTGGACCATGTGATATTCTTTCTTTACAATCTCTTCGAGTTTTACGATCGCTTGATCACGAACACTATTAGATGCGATCATTTTAATAACTGTCGTTCTGTAAATTTCCCATAAACGACCTAGCTCCATGCTTTGTTCTGCTAACTGCTTATAGAGATTGGTATGGGACGATTGATCTTCCAGTAACTTAAAAAGCCTGTTATTCTTCTTATGATTCTGTGCAAAAGAACTGCTTCTCAAGGCAAATATGCTAGTCTCGTTCAAATTACCTACAAGTTCTTCGAATTCCGCTACATAATCGGTCAACGCTTGTAGTCCCAACTGATAATGAAGACCATATTGCTCAAGAAAAACGACTTTATCCTCCAATAGATTGCTTCTCATTTCTGAGATAAACGAGTCCTGTACTGAAAAATCATGATTAAAATTCCTGATCGATCCTTCATGCACAGAAACCATTATGAATCTAACTTTTTTGCCGCTTTGAATTAGATTTTGGGTAGATTCCATAATGACTTCAAGTGGAGTTTGATAATCGTGCATTCGCCCTGGAGATAAGCAATCTTCAATTACCGTGTATGCCTCCCCACTGGCACTTTTTCCATGAATAAAGGTCGGATGGATAAAATGTATTTTTCCGGCTTCTCTTCCACTGGAATAAAAAAAGCGGTCCACATCAAGAAAGACATATTTCTTCTTGTCTAAAGCGCCTTGAATCATCTCATCCAGGAAAGGGATATCAGATTGCTCCAGAAGCTGATCCTCAAAGCGAAGATAATGATAGAGCTGTTCCGTGTCATATTGAACCTTCGGAAGCATTAATCCTTGCTGAAGCAAGCTTTCAAAATTGTCTTCGGGGAATGTCTGGTTGATGATTTTTTTCCAGTACTGCGTTTTAAAGGTCAGAGGCAGCTTCTCGAACGATGAATGATGACTAATGAGAATCGCCATCAGGTTATTATTGACACAATCAAGCCATATGTCATTATAAGGCAAAATCCGATGGGTAGGTATCACATGGTCAACTCCCTATGATGAGCTCACTGATTAGGTGGATAGCCAGCTCACATCATTTAACGTACCGTCAGGGCGGAGAATCACTTCCTTCGGAAGAGCATGAGACAGAAAATGAACATTGCCGCAGGTTAAGCCATATGCCCCCATATGGGGAAACGCGATCCAATCCCCCGGCTCTAGAGGCGGGAGCATGACACTGCCTTGCAGCACATCTGCGGGAGTGCACAATTTACCGCAAACATTGTAGGAGATCCGGCCTTCTCCTTCACCGGATTCGTATAGCCTGCGCTCCCCCGCCTTCCAAAGCTGAAGAGGCAGCGGCTGTTTGAAGCTTCGTCCCATCAGGCTGGAAAAAGCCCGGTGATGGGTTCCCCCATCGATAATGGCGAAGGCTTTGCCTCTGGAGAGCTTGGTGTACAGCACTCTGACCGCATAAATCCCCATCGTTGCGGCAATCCGCCGCCCTGATTCTACGAATACCATTTCCAATTCCAGATCCCGGTTGCGCTCTAACTCCCCGGCAAGATACGCTCCGAAGGCTTCGACAGGAAACGGCTCATCGCCTTCAAACATGGGAACACCGAAACCGCCGCCGAGCCCTAAGCATCGAAGCTGCAGGCCGAATTGGTTTCGCACCTGCCGGGTGAGACCGAACATCATCGGAACGCTCTCCCGATAAAAGTCGAGGTGAAAATTTTGCGTGCCCTGATACGTATGCAATCCGATCAGCTCTAGCCCTTCAAGGTTAATGGCGGTGTGCACCGCTTCATTAATTTCACTGTCGTCGATGCCAAACTGGGAGGCAAGTCCGACCGATGACATACGCGAGCCTTTGGCTCCAGTAGACAAATTGACCCTTAACATAACAGGAGCAGTAATACCAAGCGCAGTAGCTTCATCGTGAATGACGAATAGCTCCGGGATGGACTCCGCATTAATCGCGTAGATCCCATGGCGAAGCACATGATGAATCTCGTCCGCGCTTTTGCCCGGTCCGGTAAACACGATGCTGTTCGGATGTACCCCGTTAGAGCGGGCAATCTCATATTCCCCAACCGATGCGACTTCGATCGGCGAACCCCAGCCGTTGATGAGACGGCATACCTCCGGATTGGGGTTGACTTTCATGGAATAATATAGCGTCACATCCTTGGGTAAAGCGTCTCGCAGCGAAAAATAATCGGAGGCCAGCTTTCCCTCGTCATATACATAAACGGGTGATCCAAACGGCTCGGCTGCTTCCAGCCAAAAGGGTTGGCCCACTTCCTGCTGATTAGACAGTTGTTGTGAAACCATAGTCATATGACAGCTCCCCTCCATTCCATGATTGCTTCCTCCAGCCCTTGACGGGCAAGCTTCTCAGCTTCATCGTCCACACCCCAGCTCAGAGCCGAGACCCTGCAAGGCCGGATACGGTCTGCCGATTCCCCATCACGGTGGAAACCATACACGAATGCCCCACCTTGTTCGGCAGAGATCCTTATCGAGGTCACCTTTTCGGCAAATTCTGCAAATGTGACTCCAGGGTGGAGCTTGAAATCATAGGATTGAGTCTCCATTCTAGGAAACCCGCGTTCAAGCAAGTGCTTGCGGATCTTCAGCAAATACGTGACCATGGTCAGACGGGCGTTGATCTCAATAACCGGTATTAAAGTTCCGTCTTCATCCAGTATGGAGTCTACCCCAATGAAACCCTCGTAGCCCCGGGAATGTAAAGATTTCCCTAGCTGTTGCAACTGTTCGGTATAAGCCACGATCAAGGATTCAGGCAGGTCCGGGTGCAGAAGGCTCCCCCTGTAAACGCCTGCATCCGTAATCCTCTGCTCGGTCATAGCCAGGATCTCGCAATCGGTTCCCCCCAGCCAGAGCTGTGCCGTCAGATGGCGCTCGACCGGATGCCAGCGTTCCACCGTCACCACCGGTTGCCCGCCTCCCCGGGAGATCTGCCTCTGTAAATATCCGAGCAGCGTCTCCAAATCCGCGCCCCGATGGATATGGAACAGCGCTTTGCCGGAAGAACCGTAAGCGGTTTTTACAACCAGCCGGGCTCCAGGATGCCGTCCCTCCAACTCGGCGCAAGTACGGCGGATCGCGTCAAGCCCCTCGCATATCCTGCCGTCGCTGACTGGAAAGCCGATTTCTTCGCATAATTTACGTGTTGCGATCTTGCTGTTCAGTTCCACGGACAATCGGGCTGGCGGGCCGATCCAGCTCCCTCCGCTTTCCTTGAGAAACTGCTCCTCCTGCTCGTCCATCAAGTAAGGAACAGCAATCCGGCTGCGAAACTCACCGGTATATTCAGACCGTGTGCCAATCGCGATGGATGGCATGATTATCTTTTCTTCTTCCAAATAAGCTAGGAATTCAGGATCTGGAGCCTCTTTCAGGAGAACAAGATCATCCCGGTCAGCCAAATAAATCTGGTAGAGATCCATTTGCGATACGAGTCGATCTCCGGACGCATTGTTAATATGGGGTAAGCGAATCTCTTGAGCGGCTTTTCCTTGTTCCCAATTGATATTGGAGTACCAGAGCTTCGGTGCGCGCGTTCCGGTCAGATGCTCCACATAAGGTGCGTTATTCATGTTCCCGTCACCTCCACTTTCCCCAGCTTGAGATTGGACTCCAGCCCTTTAAGCCAGCCTAGCTCCGACTTTAAGATTTGAAAGGGTACGGCTCCGAACCATTCCAGAGATACCGGGGCCTGGGTATTGTCCAAGATAAGGCGCTTCATGATGGCTTGGCAGTCCATTTCTCCATCGGCCAAGGATACGATACCTCTGCGGCTGCCGCTCGGAGAATATATATTGTCAGGAGAGAATACTTCGAGCCATTGCCGGGATTCCACATTCTTCAGATGGATATTGACCATCCATGGCTTCAAGCGTTCGTAGGCGGCAAGGGGATCAGCACCCGATTCCCAAATGTGCAGAAAGTCCAAATTCAGCTTCAAGGCAGGGTGGCCGGTTTGCCGGAGCAGTTGAAGTGTGGACTCTAAGCCGTCGGCAGCGGTTCCCGGATGAGTCTCAACCACGGTATAGACCCCTTCCCTCTCTGCTGCGGTGCAGAGGATTTTTAGACGTTCGGTGCAAAGCTCCCAGTCCTTCTCATCAAGAGATTGACTGCTCAGGCTTCCGGCGAAAATCCTCAGCTTATTGGTGTGGAACGCTTTGGCCGCCTGTACGGTGTCCTGCCATTCCTTAAGCAGAACGTCCATTGGGAGATTCCCCATGAGAGGGATATAATCGCTCAGCATGTTGATCTCGAGCCCGTAGCTGAACATTTCATCCAGCATACCTCCCAGCTCCTGTCCCCGTTGGCGAAGCAAAGCCTTGGCATGCACGCCCCACAGTTCTATACCGTTGAAGCCCGTATCAAGAGCATAACGAAGCAGCTCCTGGAAGGATACCAGCTCGTGCCGAAAAGAAATCGTGCATAGATTATACTTCAGTCAGATCACCGCCTATTCCATTCATCCAGGCCAGGAATTGAAGTTCCGCATCCCGAATCTCCCGCAGCCTGGCAAGAGCTGAGCGTAGCAGCGCTTCGTCCCCGATGTTTTTGCGGTATTTCACAAGTATGAAATTCAGTGTCGTCCATAACTTCACGATCCCGCTGATCCGGTTCGTCCCTTCCAGCACCTGCCCCTTGTCCATCACGCCCAGCCCGGTAAAGCTCTTCCATATGGAGGAGCGGAGCTTGGTTATGGAAGCAATGCCGATCGAGTTCTGGCTCAACCAGTTCGACGTTTGTTCCGGGCTTAAAGCTAGAGATTCCTGCAAATCCCGGGCAAAGCTGTCCAATGCGGCGGTACCCGAACTGTATTGAGAACGGACATACATTTCGTAGTTTCGCTTGGCTGCATAGGCGAAGATATCACGCTTGCCGGGAGACTCGAACCCCTTCCCTTCTAGATCCGGCTGAAGCTCGTAGTAAATGATTTCCTCCTCTCCCGGCTCCGCCGATGCCCGCATAAGCTCTTCACCGGTCAGGAAGCCGTTGAAATCGACAATGGGATCGAATACTCTGAAGGCGTTACGCACTTCATCGAAGCTGTCTGCGAGGATATAATGCTCGAATCCGCTCTCCGCCATGCCCAGCATATGGGGTGGGAAAAAATCCAGATCGGATGGGCGGCATTTCACTACCGCACGGGTCCCTGACTGAACAGACTGCTTTAGCGCCTCAGGTCCAGTTCCCTTGTAAACCAGATGGATGCCGTACAGAAAGGGCAAGCTTTTGTTCAATCGCACATGCTGGCTCGCCGTAATAATGCGCGAGACATAATTGACATTCCAGTAATCCAGCAGAAACAGATCAGGGTTGGCCCCGGACCGGTATAAGTGGGTCAGGATGCAGGAAGCTGCACATTCCATCGCCGCCAGCTTCAACATTTCCGGCTTGGCAGCCGGCGTATCCGTATGAGACGTCATCTCTTCATTCTCCTTCTTCATTTGAGGAAATACGGCAGACAAAGGACGGTATTTTGCCGCTGACAGGATCGGCTTCGAGCCTTGAGACGGTTTCTATGGACAATTTCACCGGCTTGCCCGCCGCTTGGTGAAGAAAAGCGGATAACTTGGTCTGTACGTCCCCGAACTCGCTTGGCGGGGCTTCAGTCGCCAGCGAGACGGAAAAAGAGGTGTACGTATTCTGTACGATCTGAAATTGACGGACTCCTCTGGCTGCAGCAAGCTCCCAAAAAAACTTGTCCAAATACCGGAAGACGGCAGAATGCACCTGCGCTCCAGGCAGCCGGATCTGGGAGGTTCGGACGGGAAGCAGCCCAAGAAGGAGACGGCCGGTTTCAGGGTCCCTGCGTATACTTCCGATATCCCCTGTCCGGTAACGGACATAAGGCAGACTCCTCATGATCAGCGAGGTGACCAGCACTTCGCCGAATTCCCCCTCCTCTACATGGAGTCCGGAGGCCGAATCGATAATTTCCACATATACGGAGGACTCATCGATTTCCAGTTGGCCGCTCTGGCTGGCGAACGCGATACACCAGAACTCTTCCAGTCCGTAATAGTCTACGCATGGAACGCGGAATACCTCCTCGATCCGTTCTTTCTGGGAGCCATGCAGCGTTTCGCCCCAGTTCTGGGTAAACAGGAGGGAAGACGGCAACGAATATCCCTCGTCACGCATATATTCGGCCAACGCGCAGAGAGCGGAAGCTCTCCCCTGGATAAAATGAGGATCTTCCCTGATCATCAGCTCTGCATAATGTCTAAGAGACCTGGGCTCCGCCAGCAGACGGTTGCTCAGCAGCAGCATCCGGTGCCTGAGCGGCAGCCCCCACTTTTTTCTATGCTTATACAGGGTCAGTGAGAGCTTCCATATCTCCTCCGGGGTTTTCACGCAGCGCAGCGGCACTCCGGTAGTTCCCGAGGTGAACGATTCGATCACCCGCCCCGCATCGGGATGTTCGAAAAGGGCGCGGTTGCCTGCGATTAAGTGTTTGTCTGTAATCGGCAGCTGATGGAAATCAAAGTCCGCATAAGGGTTATAAAACGGATAAGTCCGGCGCAATTCGTCGGCCAGCTCTTGCAATTGGCCCGGGGTGAACACTTTCATGAAGCCACCTTGCGTTCTACAAAATGCAATACGGCCTGGACGCTTCGGAACGATTCCGGGCGAATATCGTCCACATCCAGCTCAAAGCCGAATGTATCCTCCAGAGCCGCCAGAAGCTCCAGGATTTGAATGGAGTCGATTCCCAGATCATCTACCAAGGCATGGTCCAGCTCGACCTCGCTTGTTAGCCTCTTGGCCACAGCGGCTATCGTATCTCTCACCTTAAAGATTAGATCTTCATGCTCGATGGACATGCTCTTCCTCCTTCACCATAGATTTCAGGGCTTTGCGGTCCAGCTTTCCGCTGGCTGTTCTGGGCAGAGCCGTAACGAAGCGGAATTCCCTGGGACGCAAGGCCGGGGATAACCGCTTTACGCACCAGGCATGAAGTTCCGAGCTGCTGACAGGCTCTGTGGAAGCTTCGGATACGACCACGGCAATCAGACGATGTCCCCATTGAAGGTCTTCTACGGCCGACACAGCAGCGTCCGCCACCCCAGGCAAGCTTAATAGGACGCTTTCGACCGCTTCCGGATACACCGTGTGTCCCCCGACAAGGAGAGCGTTATCGCTTCGCCCGGTCAAGTGCAAATATCCATCCTCGTCCAGATACCCGGTATCCCGGGTATGCAGGCCGAGGGGGCCTAGGATCTCGCGGGTGCGATCCGGATCGTCATAATAGCCGATCATCACATTCGGCCCTCGAACGACCACCTCCCCACTCTCTCCTGTTGCCGCCTCCCTTCCGTCCTGAACGATGGTCAGCTCGACGCCGTTAATGGGTATCCCGGCGGATTGCGGCTTCGTCCTCAACTGCGCGTAGGGCAAATACGAGACGCGCGGAGAGGCTTCGGTCAGTCCATAGGAGGGCGTCAGCCGCACGTGAGGCAGACGGTCAGCCAGACGAAGCAGCATGACGGCAGGCATCGGGCCGCCGACAATGAGCATCTGCCGAAGCGTGAGCAGATCCTCCGCCGACCATTTGGCGGAATGGATTAGAGGCAGGATCGCAGATGGTACAGTACATAAGAAGGTCACCTTGTTCGTACGGACGCACTGGATCATCTCGAAGGGATGCACGAAGCCCCCGCTTAGCACAAGATTGGCTCCGGAGGCCATGGCAGCAAACCATTCCCCAACAATGGTCGAGCAGTACCCCAGTGACTTCGAGAGCAGAACGATGTCCTTGTCGCACAGAGACGTGTAGTCCAGGATTGCGTCCACATTGGACAGCATGTTGTGGTCGCTCAGCATGATACCCTTCGGCTCTCCCGTCGAACCGGAGGAGAGGAATATCATACGCGCGGCCTCTGGCGGCGTGTACCGGCGTACCGGCCGCGGAGCGGCGCTGATTCCTGCAACCGGTCCGCTTGCCATACCTGCATACAGGCAGAATGGCAGCTCTTCCCCTTGCATGTTCCATTCCGCAAGGATTGGAAGCTTCTCTTCCGAGACGAACACAGCTTCGGGTTCAAATTTGCGGATGAGGCGAAGCATGTCCTGTCCCGGCATGTAGCTGTGGATGGGGAGCGGAATGCCTCCCGCCAGAATGACTGCCCCGATGACAGCCAGACACTCCGGCGTCGGAGCCATCCAGACGGCCCCGATAAAGTTCGGTCGCAGCTGCTCCTGCTTCAGCCGTTCAGCGAGCAGGTCCATGCGGTTTCCGAGTTCCGCATAACTTGTCCAATCGGACTCGCCGCTTCGTGCCGCGTAAGTGATTCCCCGGTCATGCCT
The DNA here is from genome assembly GCF_037975415.1 of Paenibacillus sp. FSL M7-0896. Lineage (NCBI taxonomy): Bacteria > Bacillati > Bacillota > Bacilli > Caryophanales > Paenibacillaceae > Paenibacillus > Paenibacillus sp. FSL M7-0896. The sequence continues at coordinate 3,653,153 of NZ_CP150250.1, read as the reverse complement.
TCGTGCACGTTGAAACAATTCCCTGAGGGTGCCTGTGCCATTCATACCGTAACCCCCTCTTTATGAGATGCCTGTCCGGCCACAGATGTATCGCGTTCGAAGGTCGATGCCATAGCATAATACTCAGGCGATTGCTTCATGAGCTCTTCGTGGTCGCCTTCCGCCACCAGACAACCGTTCTCCATCACCAGAATACGGTCCGCGTTCATAATGGTTTGCAGGCGATGGGTGGCTACCAGAACCGTCTTGCCCGCCATGACGTGGCGTATGGAATCCATGAGTTCACTCTCCGTAAGCTGGTCCAAGGCGGAGGTCGGTTCGTCCAGGATAAGAATATCGGGATTGTGCAAGAGGGCACGCGCAATAGCCAGCCTCTGCCGCTGTCCGCCAGACAGCTGGAAGCCTTTATGGTCAATCTTCGTGTGGAGTCCTTCCGGCAGTTGATCCAGCAGAGAGCCGAGCCGCGCATTCAGGGCTGCTTGCATGACCAGCTCCTCCGTTGCGTCCAGCTTCCCGACAGCAATATTTTCCATAAGGGTACCCCGGAACAAGTAAGGCTCCTGGAACACGATGCCAACCTTGCGGCTGATCGCGCTGCGGGTCATCTCCTCCAGATTCTGTCCGCCGATTCGAATTTCACCTTCGAGAACGGGCATCATCCCGATAAGCGCCCGGAAAAGGGTGGATTTCCCAGACCCGCTTCGCCCGACGAAAGCATACACCTTGCCCGGAGACAGCGACAGGGATAGATCCTTCAAGATTTCCGTTCCATCGTACCCGACGCGCAGACTGCACACCTCGATATCGGACGGCGTTCCTTCAAGCTGAGGCTCCCTTGCAGGCGAAGCCTGCTTCCTCTCATTTTCCGAATAGAGATCGATCGGGGTCTGGATGAATTGCTCGATTCTGCCCATTGCAACTTCCGCGCCTTGAAGCTCTCTGAAAAAGTTGTTAATCTGCTGTACCGGATTCAGAGCGTTTTGCAGATAGGTTACGGAAGCAACCATCATGCCAACAGTCATAACTTGGTCAAGCACCTGGTAGCTGCCAATCCAATAGATGGCAGCCAGAATCAGGCTAATCACGAAACCACTGATTTGAAACGACATGACGGCATACAGCGTTTCCCGGGTGCTGGCCTTCACCAGCCCCTTGTACATCGTTTCATTCCGCTTCCGTTCCCATCCCTCTAGTCCTAAAGCCCGGATTTCCTGCGAGCTTTCGATCGCTTCATAGAGATAGGCTCCGATCTCTTCATTGTGGGTTCGAACGTCGGACGAATAACGCACCACAGCGTTGCGGAACAGCCCTGGCACCCATAAGAGGAAGGGGATGCTAAGCGTCGCAATGATGCCAAGCCGCCAGTCCATATAGAACAGGATTCCGAGGGATATCAGCATCATAAACAGCTGTGAGGTAATCTCGACCAGAATGTGATTGAGGAAATTACCCATCGTAGCTGTATCCATCCCGAGCAAGGCCGTGAATTTCCCGGGTCCTTGCTTCTGAATTTCCGGAATGGGAATCTGCCGGACATGCTTCAACAGCTCGTCCCGGATATCCAGCATATTACAGATGCCCAGATAGCGGAACAGACCTACGCGGATAAACAGGAACACGATGGAGAGAACACCTATTCCCAAGGAAAGGCTAAGCAGCGGGACAATCAGCTCACGGTTTCCTTCAATCAGCACGTGGTCGATCAGATAGGCGAAGATTAAGGGCTGAAGCATGACGAGTCCCAATTGCAGGAACGTGCAAACATAAGCGATCAAGGTTAAATTCCATTTGATCTTCACGTAGGGAGCAAGACGTCGGAACAGTTTAAACGTGTGCATGATGGTTCCTCCCGGCAAAATGTTGAATAAGCGGCTTCACCCTGCGCATCCATTCCTCCGTGTCACCGGGCGGCTGCCAATCCAGAACCGACAGCGGCGATTCACTCAAACAGCCTGTCGCTTCCAATAAGCTGCAATGATAGATTTCGTTAAGCGTTCTCATAGAAGCTTCCAGCAGGGCGGTCTCCTCCGCCTCACCCGCTATCTGTCCAAGGGGAGCATTCAGGAGCCTCCTGATCTGCGGCATGATGGTTCGATAGTCGTACATTAGAGCGTTGCGCCGCGCGCCTTGCGAGAGATTGCCGTGAAACTTCTCATCCAGCAGAACCTCGGTGCAGCAGCGAACCAGCTCGTCCAGATCGATCTTAGGATGTTCACCGGACCAGTCTACCTGGACAAAGGAACCGTCCTCGCCGTCAACAAGCAGCTCCCGGAAACCGTCCCAGTTGGTGCAGACCACAGGAAGACCGTGGGCTTTCGCTTCCAGGAGGTTGAAGCCAAACGTCTCTCCCGGATCGGTGGAGAGGTTGACTAGAAGCCTGGATTCCCGGAACAGGCGGTCTTTCTCACTCCCGTGGACGGGACCTGTAAATTCCACGGCTTGCTCCAGTCTATATTTCGCTACGATGGCTTCAAGCCGTTCTTGATACCGGTCAGCTTCCTGCACAGCCCCCGTATATTCTCCGGCAATCGTCAATACCGTGTCCGGGACACGCTGCTTGATTTCCGCCATAGCCTCTAAGAGCACATGAATGTTCTTTACCTCTTCCAGCCGGCCGATGGATAACAGACGTTTACCGGCAAGCGGCCGAACCGGCTCCGCGGCCAGCAAGGTGTCGATGCATAACGGGATCTTATGGGCATGCGCATACCGGGGGGAGAGATTAACCAGCGCCTGTCTGCAAGATTCTGTACTGGCAAGCAGCACATCCTGTTCTGTAATCCAAGGCGCACAGGACAGCCAGGTTGTCAGCCAACGGGCGGATGCGACGGAATGGGCGATAACCATGAAGCGAAGCGGAAGCTTGGCGAAGCTCCGGACCAGCATCAGGAAAGGCATGAAATAAGGAGCGTTCACATAAAGCGTATCGATTCCGTATTCCTCGCATAAGCGGGCCAGCCGCTCCGATGCTTGCGGAAGTGAAGACATCGGCTGCTTGGAGAATTGGCGAAGCGAACCCCCGAAGATCTTGGCAAAGCGCACCGGCGGAATGCGGATGAGCTCCGTATATTCAGCCAGGTACCCTGTCCATTGGTCATCAATCACCCGTTCGTTCAACCGGGGGGAATGGCCGTCGAAGCAGCCCACCCTAGGTCTGCACTCAGCATGCAAATCGAGGTTTCCAGCGGTGATAGACATCGGTCAATTCCTCCTTCAGCTGTTGCTCCGTCCTGTGCAGCTGCTCCACCTTATCCACCAGCAGTCCGATTTCCCCGGTTCGTCCCGGCATGGACGTACGGATCGCCAGGTAGGCGAGCGTGCTCCACATTTTTATGAAGCCTTCCAGCTGCGCCTGATACAGCTCCGTACCTTGATTAAGCGCTTCCGAAAAATATTGATACAGCAGCCCGTAGCTGTATTTGCGTTTGGAGAGGATGCCGAGCTGGGATACAGCATCCTTCAAGGCCCCGGGCGGATACATATCGGGCGACTCCACCGTCTGCATAATCCTCCGCCTCACCGTGCCGGTTAGCGACCGTTCACCCGGATCGGTCTCGATTGTATCCTCGAAGATTCTCGCCACCTCGTGAGCGTCCGGCGCATGGAGCCATTCGGGATGAAGCAGCAGTCCCCCGCCCAGCTCATTGCTTAGAAAAGCATCGTGTACATGGCTCGCGGCCACTAACCCTTCCCACTCAAAATAGCGGTCCAATACCACGAATTGATCGCCCCGCATTCCGTGAACGATGACAAAATGGGGCTGATGCATGGTTTGAAACGTTCTTTTTTGATAAGGCATATGAAACAGGTCGAGCTGTACCAAAACAGGAAGCTCCGGATGACGCCGCAGGACCTCCAGGAACTTCTTCAGGTTGATGAGCTTTTCGGCCCCGTAATCATACCACTCCACGGCCCCTTCCCCGTACAGACGGGTGAACAGCTGTAAATATTCGGACGGGGTGATGTCCGCTGAGAAATAGGTCAGCTTGCCGTCCTCCGTAACGCTGAATGGCGCGTCCCAAGCACCGATATAGAGCGGACGTTCATCCCATCCGGCTTGCTCTAAGCCATAACCGAGTCCGTTCAGAAAGCAATGGGCTTGTTTCACGTCAACCCCCGGTTTGAACGGCCCGTTTGGCCAAGATGCGTTGTGAGATCAAGCGCGCGGTGGCGAAGTTCTCCTGCAGAAGCTCGTCGTCCTCGTAAAAAATCTCGTACTGCTGTTCAATCTGCATCATCAGGTTGACCAGCAGCACCGAATCCACGCCTGCATCCTCCAATGGGGAGTCCCCGTTCAATTCCTCCGCCAGCTCCGGTCTGGAGGTCAAATCGGCCACCCGGTCAATCACGAATTGTATGATGGGCTCCCCCTTAAGGGCATGGATGAAATCGACTAAAGAACCGACCGTTTGGAAGACGGCGGGATCCAAATCCTCCTCGGGAACAGTTACGTTGAACACTTCCTCGATGTAGACCACCAATTGGAGTACCATGATCGAATCTACGTTTAAGTCTTCGTACAGCCGGTCTTCCTCTTTAATGACGTCCGGGAGAGCGAGCTCCAATTGTTCGGACATGAGCTGCCTCAATTGAGATACCGTTTGTTCCTTATCCATGAATACCATACTCCTCCTCTACCATTTGTTTTCGCATAACCTTCCCTGTGCTCGTCTTCGGAATATCCTCCGTAAAAGCAATAAAGCCCGGAACTTTATAAGCAGGCAGAAACCGCGCGCACCACCTCTTCACCTCCTCCTGAGACAGCGCATCGCCCTTCCGGACAATTCGGGCTTTGACAGCCTCCCCCCAAACGGGATGCGGAGCCTTGTGCACGACAGCTTCCTGAACGCCGTCCAGCCTTCGGATGACATCCTCCACCTCGGAGGGAGCTACCTTCAGTCCTGACACATTAATCAGATCATCCATCCGGCACTGAACATGAAGCCTGCCGCCCGACCAATAGCCCATATCTCCGGTATGAATCCGGCGTCCGCCTGTGGCAAAGATGATTTCATCCGGCTGCTCCCGGGTTCCGGGCCTTTCAATTGCCATATGTTCCAGCAAAATCCCGGCATCCGTGGAATCGGAGGGCCGGTCGCCAAGCGAGATGCAGCCCGCCTCAGAGCACCCGTATTGCTGGATCACCTCCACCCCTGCACCCCCAAGCCTGTTCAGCAGTTCTGCAGACATCGGGGAACCAGAGGATACCAGCTTTCTAAGAAGCACCTTCTCTCTCATCAGACTGAGCAGAATTTGAAAGAGGAAGGGCACCGCATACACCACATGGCGATCATGCTGCTGCATGAGATGCAGGGCGAATTTGGGGTTCTTGTCCGTCACGATAACCGGCTCTACACCGCGCTTAAGTGCGGAAAGCGTGCCTGTGATGAATCCGAAGGAATGGGATACGGGCACCAGAATGATCGGTGTATCCTCCCCGCTGCAGGGCAGCAGCTTGTTGTAGGCCTCGATTTCCATTTGCACATGAGACCAAGACCGTTCCACTAACTTGGGAGCGCCGGTCGTGCCGGAGCTGAATTGAAGCAAGGACGGCTCCCCGTTAATCCGATCCAGGCGTGAGTGCAGAGGGTGAAAGACGGTGCTGCCTCCTGCGTCGGTCAGCAGACCCGTACAGCCTGCGTCATCGGCTTGACTGAGAGCGGTTTCAATCGGGGTGTCGCCGTTTATCAGAAGCACCGAACCCTCATTCCTAATAATCAGCTCCGTGGCGGCCAGAATATTCGCCGGCTCCTTCATGCATACAGCTGTCCGCCGTTCCTTCCAAACAGAGGAACCCAATAATGCGTATATCGCGTTTATTCGACGTTCCAGTTCATGCTGGTCATAATGTTCTTTATTAACAATGAACATGGGGTCTCCTTTCCCATGAGATTTTTTTACTTCTTTGAGTATTTTCGCCACATAACGACGTTTTCCTTCCCTTGTATTCAGGATTGCTAAAAAGAGACCCTTCCGGCTGGATCTTGCTTAGCCGAAAGGGTCCGCATGTTTCTGTTTACGCTTTTACTTAGCGAGATATTCGATGAACTTTATAAAGATAGTAGCTACTTCAGCGCGGGTGGCATTGGCTTGGGGGGCAAAGAAGTTGCCCGGCTTGCCTGATACAATTCCGATGCTCTGCTGTGCCTGAACGGCCTTCAACGCCCATGAGCTGATATGACTCTCGTCCGCGAAGGACTTAGATTGACTTTCAGGTATCTCATAGCCCTTGTACTTCATGTAATTGTACAGCATCACCAGCATCTGCTCGCGTGTAATCGGTGAATTGGGTTCAAACAGGTCTGCGTTTATACCGTTGACGATGCCGCTTTCGGCCGCCCACTCGACTGCCGCCGTGTACCACTGCCCATCCATCACGTCGCTAAAACGGGAATTCGTGTAGCCGGAGCGGTTGACGTTCTCAAGATTGGCCAGTACCTGCACGTACATCGCACGCGTCATTGAGGTGCCCGGTGAGAACGTCGTGGACGTCGTGCCGTTGAAAAGACCGTAGGTGTAGGCGGAGTTTACGTAGCTGTAGAACCAGTCGTCCATGTTGACATCCCTGAAAGGATTGCCAGACACCACACGGAAGCCCAGCGGGGTGTCGTCATCGAATACAAATTCCGTACCCTCATGGATGTTCAGCGACATGCCTTTGTCTAAGCTGGCACTCGCGCCGCCGTGTAGTGTCACTTCGGCGCTCTTGCCCGCCGGAATGGTCACCTTACCTTTTGAGTCTATAATCGTGCCTTCGGGTACCTTAATCTTCGTCCCACCCTTGGTCGTAATCTCTCCGCCGCCGGGCAGGATAGTATTGCCGTTCTTGTCCGTGACCGCGGGCTTATCCTTCGGTGTGTTCACTGTGTAGGTCGGCTTCAACGATCCAGTGACTGTCCCAGTGCTGGTATTGCCCGTATTGCCGGTATTGCCCGAACTGCTGGTATTGCCGGTATTGCCACCAGAAGCACCGGGTACGCTCGTTTTTCTCTGCGCGAACATCCAATCAAAGACGTCAGTGTAGTCATTGTTCCAAGTCGGCAACTTAGAGGACTGCGCCGTAGGCTTAAGGCTCCACTCTTTGTTGGAACCTACATTGGACAAAGTATCTGTGTACCCTGAAATATTGTTCCACAGAACTGAAGCTTCCATCTCATGGCCGGAAGGAATCCAATTGGTTCCATTAACAGGTGCTTCCGCCTTGGTCCATTGGTCATAAGGCCAGACGAATATTTCATTTCTGTCGATGAACGTGTGCCTAGCGTTTTCCAATAGGGGCATTATATTCGCTATATAAGTTTCCGCCCCTGTTTTTATTGTTGAAGAATCAGTTGTGTTAACGAATGACCAGTATGCAAAGTTTTTAAGAGTTTCGGCTTGTTTCGCGTTGATTGATGGTGGAAAAGACATAGGCGCCGCGGCTGCGAGCAAATCGGGATATGTCGTCAAGAAAGTATTCGTATAAGCGGATCCCATAGAGAAGCCTGCCATGTAGATACGGTTGGGGTCAACAAGTCCCTTACTTACCAGATCATCGATATAAGCCTTTAAGGTAGCGGGTGTTGCCTGAACGTTGTTTTGAGCCCGCAGAGCGATGATATGACTAGCGTATTTAGCGTTCTTCTCCATTTTTTTCATAAGCGCGGTGGCTCCGTTGGCGGACCTGATGGGCGCAAAGGTATCCCCGTCCTGTGTACCGCCGCGGGTAGAACCGTGAGCATAGATGTAAAGGGGAAGCCCTTTTACCGGAGCGCCGTTGCCGTCCTTATGAATATAGAGTCCATACTGCATCGCGTCCGCTTTATCAATTTTGGGACCCACTTCAAATTTGTCGATGATTTCATTGACGGTACCTGACTGTGCGAAAGCCGACTTAACAATGGCAGCCTTGCCATCAAGCTTGATATCGCCACTAGATACAATGCTGTAATTCTGGACGGTGGATTTGGATGCTTCCAAAGTGGATTGTCCGCCGGTTAATGTCCAAAATTCCAATTCTACAACGATGTAGCGGCCTTTAGTAAGTCCAGCTTGATAATCAGGGGAGTTCTGGTTCACACCCTTATACCCTCTGGGTCTAGGTTGGTCATTGACGTATACTCTATTGACGGTGCGTGTGCCTTGATATGCCAGGCTACCGTCGAACAAAGTATTCCTCGCCGATACTGTAAACAGGTTTGAACTAAGGCCGGCACCCACAGCTTCATTTCCCGCACCCAGATCAATGATAACAGCTGTGGTAAATTCTCCGGTGGCAAAGTTATCGTTGTATACGATAAAGTTAAGTAACGTTGCGGCCGGATCGGGTTTGAAGGTAACATGGATTACCTTGTCATCGGTGTTCACATTATTCAAGGTATAGGTATTGTTTGCAATCTCTACAGACTCTCCATTTACAGTTACGGTATCCACGACATAACCGCCGATCGGAGTGAATGTAAAGGATTGGCTTCCGCCGTCAGCTACCCGAATCAAGCCGGATGGCGAGATGGTGCCGTTTAATCCTGCCGTGGCGTTAACGGGGTGTCTGGTTACCGTGGAGCTCCCAAGCAGCAGCAAGCTATTTTTGAAGCTGTCAGAACTGCCATAACCCGCGTCGGGCTTACCTAAAGCGGATACAACCTCATAACGGTCATTCCCTGCACCAGTTGAGTTATTGATGTACACATCAAACGTAATCGGGGAATTGCTCGTGAATTCAATGGTTCTTCTAGGTATCTTCACTTCCGCGATATACCCGGTATCCGTTCGTGTAACTGAACCGTCGCGGCCCTCAGCGGCTTGACCTGAGAAAATACCGCTTGCGCCAATACGCCACTGGTTTGAGCCACTTCTTCCGTCACCAACATAAAATTCCACACTGTCGGTCATGTACTCAGTGCCAGGCGTATGACCGGCACAGACATTCGGGTCTGTAACCACAACGCGTGCATACAGGAAGTCTTCGTCCCAAAATACTTTGGCTTTACCGGTGGCCTTGGGGCCTATTTTCTGGTCGGGTGCGCTACTGTTCTTGATGTCAAACGCTGCAGCTTGTTCCCACAGTTTGTCGTTAGTACCCAATACAGGTGAACCGTATCCGGCAACAGGCCGATGGTTTGCTGCGGTCTGCGCAAACATCCAATCAAAGACGTCAGTGTAGTCATTGTTCCAAGCCGGCAAGTTAGAGGACTGCGCTGTTGGCGCTATGCTCCACGTCCCCATCGTTATGTCATTGTAAAGAACAGCCGCTTCAACTTCATGCGCCACCGAATCACTCAGGGCAGGTGAATGGTTCGGATTCGGTTTCTGATTCGGCTGATCAAATTGATTGTAAGGCCATACAAGAGCCTCATTGCTCTCAAAGCGCGAAGCTTTCGCGTTGATCATTTTTGGCATATTGGTGTTTATGAAGTTAGCGAGGTTAGTCTGGTATACTCCAACGTTATACTCATTGATAAACATCCAATAGGCCAGGTTGGTGTGAACGTAGTTGGCGTTCGCGTTCGGTGAGCCGCTTACCGGAGACATAGGTGCGGCGGACGCGAAGAAGCCGGGATAAGCGTTAATTAAGCTGTTCGTATACTGACCGCCCCATGAGAAGCCCGCCGCGTAAATACGGTTAGGGTCTACTGCACCGCTGGCAACCAGGTCATCTATAACCTTCTTAACATTGGCTGTGGAGGGAGTACTCGTGCCATTATAGGAAATATTCAGGATATGGCTGGCGTATTTCTCGGGGGACTTTTCCATTTTCTTCATCAGAGCGACCGAGCCGTTCGCGGATTTCATCGCCGCTTTTGGGTCAGTCGCAGCGCTTGTGCCGCCGCGTCCCCTGCCGTGGGTATAGACATACAGCGGCAAGCCCCGCGACACTTCGCCGTTTCCATCCTTGTGAAGGTAGAGCGCGTGATTGACCGAATTGCCCGTAGGTGCTGTGAATTGGTCAAGGATCGGATTCACAACTTTGTCCTGTTCAAAAACCGCGTAGTTAAGCGGATCCCCTTCTGTCAGTGGGATCTCGCCGTTTTGGACGACGCTGTAAACCTGTTTTGTTGAGTTCATGTTGCCATCCAGCGTTATATTGCCGCCGCTCTCTGAATAGAACTCAAACTCAACTACGATGTAACGGCCGCGTTCCAGTCCCTCCTGATAATCCGGCGAATGGCTTACCGTCCCCAGATAGCCGCGTACCTTCGGTTCGTCATTGGCGTATACCCTAGTGATCTTGCGCGTCCCTTCAAAGGTTACCGAGTCGCCGTTCAGGGTCGTGTTCCTGGCCGAGACGGTAAACAAGTCCGGATTAAGCTTGGAGCTTTCCGCCGACTTCCCTTCGCCTAAGTCAATGATAACAGCCGTCGTGTACTCGCCACGGGCGAAGTTGTCATTCCATACAATAAAGGGGAGCACCTCCGCGGCCGAATCATTTTTGAAAGTCACTTGAAGGGTATGGTTAGCGGCAACATTTGAGAAGGTATAAGTGCCATCATCGGATAGAGCAACGTCCTCTCCGTCTACCTTTACGGTATCTACAATTTTTCCGTAATCGGGGGTAACCGTAAAGGTTGTGTCTGAGCCGCTGGCTATTCTCAGAACATTGCCGGGTGCGTTCGGCGTTATCCGGCCGCCCGATTCCGCCGTGGCGGTGATTGAGAATCTGTCGTCCGCTCCACTAGCGGCAATGAGATTCAGGCTGTTTGTATAAGAAGCAGCATTGTTGTAAGCCGCGTCCGGAATTCCGAAACAAGAAACGACTTCATAGCGGTCACCGCCCTTTTCCGACGAGTTATTGATATAAACTTCAAAGGTAAACGGGCCTGCCTGCAAGTTCAAGGTTCTTTTAGGGATTCTCATCTCCACGATATATCCTGTGTCCGTGATCTCAGTCCACGCAGCTCTGCCCGGAGCGTTTTGCCCTGAAAACACGCCCGTTGCGCTGATGCGCCATTGATTCGCACCTTGGGTTCCAGCGCCGGCATAAAACTCCAGGCCGTCGTACTGATAATCATTGCCGGGTCCCTGATATAGATTGCTGTCCTCCACGACTACGCGGGCATACAGATAGTCTTGGTCCCAAAGAATCCTGGCTGTGCCTGTGGAATGGGGCCTGGGGTCGCCGGGCACAGTGCTTTTGTTGATGAGATGCTCCATTGTCAGGGCCCACAGCGGGTCGTTTGCCCCGAGTTCGGGAGTGCCAAAAATGGCGGTAGACGTTTCATTTGTCTGCAAGCTTGTAAGATCTGTAGAACTGCTGTCGCTATTAAGTGCTTCTGTATATTCGTTGTTGTCAGTGGCGGCGGCAAAGCTGGCAGGCATTAGTGACGCCACCATTAACAAGCAACATAGGAACACGAGCATTTTGCCAAATCGTTTTGACATCATTGAAAATCCTCCTTTTTCGATCCGTGCACCCACGGCTTACCCATATCGTAAACACCAAGGCTTCAACAGCTTACTTCATCGCAGCGAATATAATAGCGCTTTCATATTTTCTCCTCCATAAATTTGTTATTATTTCACCCTATGCAGAATTTCACAGTTTATTCAAATATCAATCTACAGTGTTGTTATAGTTCTTGTCCTGAGAAAAGGACAAGAACTTGATCCCTTAAAACAGAAAACCCACGCTGGGCGCGGGTTCTAATAGGGCTATGTTCTTGTCCACTGACAAAAGATGTTTGTGTTTGTCAGTAAAAAGTATTTTCGTATAATTTCCCCGTATGCGCATCAAGCACTTCGGGCGTCCGCTCGTACTCGCTACCAATCATTCGATACACTAGTTCGTACGGGGCCTCTTCCGCCCTAGCATTGTGCATCCGTTCCCATTGCAGACGCAGCTTGGCCTGTGCCGTCCATCGGAGGATGGCTTTTTGGGAATCAAATGAAGGCACGGTCTCCAGCTTCTTTAACTGTTCTGGCCTTATCGAGGGGGACATCAAACTTTTGACCCTCCCATTAGAGCGGTCAACAGCTAGTTGATAGCATTCATCCCTGACAGATACGTCTTGAACATATACACCAAAGCGAATGATTTCCAAACGATCTTCGTCGTCGGTCACTTCAGTTAGAAGCTTGAGATACGGCAACATTTCGGCTGCTAGTCCTCGGACATAGTCCATAGCTACTTCTATACATGCGTCCCGATCCCAGGTTAATGGAGCTAGTTGATCTGGTTTAACATGCGAAACAAAGTCAATCAGTTGTCCGGTTTGGCTGTCTACTCGCGCCTTAACCGCTCCCTCCATCTGATCAGCCCAATAGGCCTTCCAAGACCGGTCATTCTTGGCTGGACGCTCTTCATTCTGTTGCTTCCACACCATCAACTTGGTGTTCGAGCCAATATTGTCGTCTTGTACTAACTGAAATTGTTCCTTGTCTACGCCAATCCACTCTTCTAGGCTTCGTGCGGGCGGGAACTCACCTGGCCACTCGTCCAGAGTTCTTGGGTCAGAAGGGACAGCTTCTGCCCTATAGGCTGTCGGAACTTCCTCCTGTGATGATGCAGTATAGATTAGTCCTCTACTTCGGGGGGCGTAAACAAGATGGACCTGATCGTCACCATCCGTGTACACGGCTTTGTCCAATATGCAATATTCCACATGTAGCAAAAAATTCGCCTTCATCCACGCCAACTGTTCCTCTTCTGGTGTGATCATGGTTGGGAGTGCTGGCCCTGGAACGGTTCCGTAGTACCTAAATCCGACCACGCGACCGCTGGGGTGAACCATAATCAGGCATCCCGTCTCAGGAAGCGGCAGCCCCATCGCCTTCTGCTGTCGTGTGTACCCAAACATCCCTTCCATCCACTCCATCTCACAATACGGAAAATTACGCAGTGCGCCGGGATAATGATCTTCCAGGAATTGCTCTGCCTGCTGTTTGAGCTCCTCCTCAGATAGCCGTGTCCCGTTGTCCAATGAGGCCCAGGAAATGGCATAGTCTAGCAAGTTGCCGTCCCTGGAGAGTGTAGCAGAAACGGCGTCATCAGTCCCCGTTTTAACCCATAAGAATCCCGCTTCTCCCTTCCCTGTTCCCCTCAAGGTGTTCTCTTGATAGTCATTGACGATCAAATCATAATCCGGTGAAACGGCAAACTGGTGCTCTGCCTGTTGTCTTAACTGCAGGCGTAATGTATCCAGGTCTCGTTCGGGAAAATCTTGAGCCATTTCGTTGCGCAAATGCTCCAGCCCCTTCCGTAATTGTGTTTTTACAGTACCTAATGGCATGTCCAGGAGATGGGCGATTTGCTGCTGGGTCAGGTCCTTCTTATATTTTAAGAACAGGAGCTGACGCAGCTTCGGATTCAGACTGGCCAATGCACGCTCCAGATCCAGGGTTTGATCGATATCATTAACGACCAATGGCTCTTGCGTCTGCGGGTCTTCGCTCAGGTGAACACGCTTGGATTTCTTCAAATGATTGAGCGCCCGGTTCACCACAATTCTGGTAAGCCAGCTCTCAAACGCTTCGGCTTGCTGCAGCATATGCAGTGACTCATAAGCCTTAACCAGGGCATCCTGAACGATATCCTCCGCATCTTTGGACTCCCGTACATAATGGCGAGCCACTCGGTGCAGCTTATCCGTTCGATCCTTTATAAGAGAAACGAAGGCATCGTGATCTCCGTTTTGTGCGGCATTGATTTGTTGCTGTGCATCGATCATTGTCGTTCACCTCCTGTTATATAGACAGCTAACTCGGGGGTTTGGATTTAATTAATGTAACATTATTCTGGAACTGACCGATCAAGTGACCACCCGCATGCGGCAAGCATGGGTGCCAAAGAGGAGGTCACTCTTGGCGTGTTCCTGCTGAAGCTCCTTCATCCACTGAAGCAGTTCTTCCAGCCCGGTACGGATATTGGAGAACACACAGTCCTTTGTTAGACCACCACATATACATGCTGGGATTCGGGCAGTATTGAGCTTCGCTTTATGTGGCAAGCTCGTTTCACCGCCAAGTTATCATCCATGCCAGGCGCACCCAAAAAACCGACCTAGTAATAAAGGTCGGGTTTAATTTGGAATTTTAGCAAAAAAGATCTATTATACTTTACCTTCAATCAGTTCATGATAATTTACCATTATAGTTTCTCTCCTGTCTCATTAGCAGCAGTTACTCCACTATCGTGACTATTCACCCGTTTCAGCAAATTGTTTGATGCGCTCTCCCACTTGATCACGAACCTGCTGGAAGACTGCCCACTTCTCTTCATCTGTTCCTTGCACTTTTGCCGGATCGTCGAATCCCCAATGCTCACGTTTCACCTGAGGCGGGGTAATGGGACACTTATCTGCTGCATCTCCACATAAAGTAATGACGAGATCAGAGCTGTTCAGCAGCTGCGGATCAATAATATCTGATGTTTGACCTGAGATATCTATACCTACTTCACTCATCGCTTGAACGGCTTTCGGATTCAACCCATGAGCCTCAATGCCTGCACTATACACATTCCATTCATTGCTCAAATATTTCTTGGCCCAGCCTTCGGCCATCTGACTCCGGCAGGAGTTTCCTGTACACAAAAAGTAAATGGTTTTCTTATCCATGAGTCGTTTTCTCCTTTGATTTTAAAATAAGGTCAATGTTATATATAGACCAAGCAGTGTGATGAACAGCGTAGGGATGGTCAAAATAATCCCTGTTTTGAAATACGTGCCCCAGGATATCTTTACTCCTTTGGTGGAAAGCACATGCAGCCACAGTAAGGTAGCTAGAGAACCAATCGGTGTTATCTTCGGTCCCAAGTCAGAGCCAATAACATTCGCATAAATCAAGGCTTCCTTAATCAGTCCGGAAGTGTTCGTAGCATCAATGGCCAGTGCATCGATCATTACGGTTGGCATGTTATTCATTATGGAGGAAATCACAGCGGCAATAAAGCCCATCCCCATCGTTGCTGTGAACAGCCCATGATCAGCCACAGCTTGAATGACATCAGCTAATACATTCGTAAGGCCCGCATTTCTCAGACCATATACGACAACATACATACCGATGGAAAAGAACACAATGGCCCAAGGTGCCCCCTTCACCACTTCTATTGTGGGTACAGTAGGACTTTTCCTTGCCATGAGCAAGAAAAAGATCGCGATGATACCCGCCACGACAGATACCGGAATGTTCAGAAATTCACTGACAAAGTATCCCGCAAGCAGAACCGCAAGTACAAACCAGGATAACTTAAACATCTGCTTGTCTTTAATAGCCGCTTCAGGTTTTTTTAGCTGGGAGCTATCGAAGTTTCGTGGGATACTTTTACGGAAAAAGAGATAGAGCACACTGATGCTTGCCCCTAAGGAAAATAAGGTAGGCATTAACATCCGTCCGGCGTATTCCATAAAGGTTAGCCCGAAAAAGTCGGCCGATACGATGTTCACCAGATTGCTTACAACCAGGGGCAATGAGGTAGTATCTGCTATAAACCCGCTGGCAATGATGAACGGAAAAACCTTTTTCTCATCAAAATTCAGCGCACGGACCATAGCCAGCACAATCGGTGTTAGAATGAGCGCTGCTCCGTCATTAGCAAAAAATGCCGCTACTACAGCACCAAGAATGATGACATAGATAAACATCCGCATTCCATTCCCGCTAGCAGCTTTGGCCATATGTAAAGCAGCCCATTCGAAGAAACCAATTTTATCGAGGATTAACGAGATCAAGATGATTGCTACAAAGGCCAGTGTGGCATTCCACACAATCAGCGTAACATCCAGAACATCATTCAAGCTGACGACACCGGCAATTAAAGCAAGTAACGCTCCGCCGCAGGCAGACCATCCAATGGACAGATTTTTAGGCTGCCAAATGACAAAAATCAAAGTGACTATAAATATCAGACTTGCCAGAGCTACCAATGGTATTCCCCCAGTTTATGTCTAACTCCACCCATCCGAGCACTCCCTTCAAAGAGTTAAGTTTAATCTCAGGCATCATTATATAATTATACACTTATATATTCAATAGAAAACTGTCATTCGCAGCAAACAGCATTAGACGGTTTATTCAAATGCAATAAAAGGTCACTTGCATTCGGGGTAAGATTTAGGATGGCCTTAACATGGGGTTTATCTACTTTATTTAAAGAATAATAGACCCACTGCCCCCTTTTCTGTTCCTTTACCAATCCGCTGCTTTTTAATTTACGTAGATGCTGACTAACGGCTGGCTGAGAAATGTCAAAGAGATCCACGAATTCACATACACACCACTCTCGCTCTTTTAAAAGAATTAGAATTGTGAGACGTGTTTTATCTCCAAGGAGCTTTAAATCTTCTGCAAGATCATTTAATGTATCCAATTTTGAATCTCCTCTCTTCGTATATAAGACAATACTTATATTCTAAAACCTTTATCATCAATTATCAACTAAGCAAAATTTATATTTGCACTTTGCAACTAAATGCAGTATAACTATTTCAAGAGGTGAAAACAATGGAAACTCCAAGAGAACTACTCCAAATCATGAGTCGGCGTTTAGGATTACTCAATAAGGATTGCTGTAGCGTAGGAGGATGTACTCTTTCCGCGGCCCAAAGCCATCTGTTATATGAGATTGATCGGAGTCATAATCCTTCCATGCAACAAGTCGCTGAAACACTTGGCACTGATATTACTACCTTTAGCAGACAAGTGCAGTCTTTGGTGAAAATGAATCTGGTTAAAAAGACACCTGATCCTACAGATCGAAGAATCTATAACCTGTCACTCACTCCTGAAGGTAAAATGGTAGCTACAACTATTGATCAACAAATGAATGAATACCTGAATGAAGCCTTCTCGCATATGAGTGAGTTTGAAGTAGAAACATTGCTACGATCCATTAAGCTTTTTAACGAAGCCATGGAGAAATCCAGCAATTGCTGCGCACCTGTAAAAGGGTGATTTCTCATCGCTTATATTTGCAAATTGCAAGTTTTAGAAAAGGAGTGTTTAATTATGAGCAAGCTTACTAATGACCAGATCCGCCAAAATGTACGGGGACGCTATCAAAAGATTGCTGTAAGAAACGAGACTTCCCCTTCCAGCCGTACTTCTGCTGACAACAGTTGCTGTGACTCCCCATCTGATTTCAGTACCATATCTGCTAAGTTGGGTTATTCCAGTGAGGACCTCGCTGCAGCTCCCGAAGGCGCAAATTTAGGTCTTGGTTGCGGTAATCCACAGGCTATTGCTGAACTGCAGGCGGGTGAACATGTTTTGGACCTTGGGAGTGGCGGCGGATTTGATTGTTTTCTGGCTTCCCGGCAGGTAGGTAATGAAGGCCATGTTATAGGTGTGGATATGACACCTGAGATGATCAGTCGAGCAAGAGATAATGCCCTTAAAGGAAAGTTCAGTAACACCGAATTCAGATTGGGCGAAATAGAGCATCTTCCCGTCGCTGACAATTCGATCAACGTCATTATCTCCAACTGTGTGATTAATCTCTCCCCAGACAAACAGCAAGTATTCCGTGAGGCTTATCGTGTTCTTCAGCCTGCAGGTCGTCTTGCCATATCAGATATCGTAACTACAGCTGAGCTTCCTCCTGAGATCAAAAATGACCTGGATGAATTATATTCGGGTTGTATCTCTGGCGCCTCTTCCATTGCCGATTTGGAGATCATGCTTCAGGAATGCGGCTTTACTGATATCAGCATTGAGCCAAAGGACGAATCTAAAACATTCATTAAAGATTGGGTTCCAGGTGCGAACGTTGACCAATACATCGTCTCTGCTGTAATTAAAGCGAGAAAGTAATCTTAAGGGGATGTTGATATGATCAGTACATTAACTGTCCGTCAGGCCACACCTGAGGATATTCAAAGCATTCTTCGTATCTACAATCAGGGGATCGAGGACCGGGTCGCTACACTTGAAACAGAGACGAAAGATTCCTCATATATGGAATCATGGTTCAATGATCACCAAGGCCGCTTTAGCGTTTGGGTTGCTAAACGCGAAGGTGAAGTCATGGGCTGGGCCTCACTGAACCCATATTCTCACCGTTGCGCGTATAACGGCGTCGCTGACCTTTCCGTTTAATGAGAGTGGTCAAGGATTGTATCGAAAGATGGGCTACCGGCAGGTTGGTGTATTTGAGAAGCAAGGAGTGATGGACGGAGCGTTTATTGATGTGATGATTATGGAGAAGCTACTATAAAAATGAAGATCAAAAGGAGAAGTTCCATCCGCAAACGGAGGAACTTCTCCTTTTGATCTATTCCTACAATCTTACTTTCATGGAGGCTCCGCATATCGGGCCTGTAAACAGGAGGATCTTAAACATTATATCTGATCTTAATATCATGATTAAAGAAGCATTAAGATTCATTTAGCCCCATTTAGGTTGCATTAAAAAGTTAATAAATACGCGATAACTTCAGAAAATCGGGGATGAATGCGAGATTACAAGGGATTTTCTTCATTTTTATATCCTATAGAGTCTTATTTAGTCTCCTAGAGAACTTTCAGCATTTTACAAACAGTGATGCTCAGCGTAAGATTCCTTTTAACAAATGCTGAATTCCCGTCAGGCGGGAAGCAGGGGAACCAAATGGCTGTGACCAGCCGAAATGGGTGAATCCAACGAAGATTGAACTCTTCACTGGTAGGACGACTCTCACCGTCCGAATCCGTCAGCTAACCTCGTAAGCACTGGAGAGAGCCTGCATTAACCATGCTTTTTTGCTGCGATCCCGCAAAACCTTTCCTTTGCACTTGTCCATCGTACAGAAAACCAAATATTCCGTTTGGCTTGAGCATGCTGCTGTATGTGAGAATGAAGCTGAACTGACAGCCTATGTAGCCACAGCTGAGCAGACCCATAATCTGCAGCATTATATGAAATCTATAGACTACCTAGGAGGCATTATTCATGATTAACGCCAGACTGTCACGAATCGAGTTGTTCGCATTTAGCTGCCGCCCTTCCTTCATGCATATTTCAGAGCCTTACGGATGCTGGTATGGGGTGTTGAAGTTAACCTTCGGAGGACAGATCAGCTATGGAAATTGCATTCTTTGTGCGGGTGACAAGCGGTGGATTTAATCAAATGGGGCTCTTTTCTGAAAGAGATATGTCATTGTACTACAGAAGAAGCCACAGAATACGTCCGGATGCACGGACAAGAATGGGCTCCCAATCAACTTAACATGATCAAGACTGCACTCGATAGTATGTTCATTCAAAATGACCAAATCCGAATGAAGGTAGGAGCCGGATCGGAGCGGTATCGCCATCAAAGGACAGAGCAAAGAATCCATTCAATTAATACGGTGAAGAGTCGTCTGAATCCAACCATTTTATTTGCAGAATCGGTATCCTATTATTCACTGCTATAGACATGATCAATTTAAATTATCAAACCTTCAATTGGTCAAAAATCTTAACGAATATTTTTGCAATGTTCTTGGCATCATCGATACCTCTATGGTGAGTACCTTCAAGCGGCAGTTTAAGTATAATCAAGGCTCTCTCCATGCCTACGCCCCGCTTGCGGTCATTTTCCCAACAGGTGGCTTCCAGATCAAAAATGATATAGTTCATATCTGCTCCTTGAAATTCGAATCGATAGACCCATCGCTCCGGGACTATGTCTTTTGTTATACTTCCAAGTGAGGTTTCAAATACTTCATTTCGCACTTTAATATAAACCCACACAGAGGAGCGCAAAGACATGAACTTTTTCAAAAAACTGTTTGGCGGCAAGGAAATGGGCAAATCGGAAGACGGTACTACCATTTATGGTTATGACGCTTCGGATGAGCAGCAGGTTACGCCTCCCGCCAATATTTTGTACATGGAAGATTTAAATGAACATTTTAATCGGGTCTTTCCAAACCGGGAAACCGGCGTGTTCCACGAACTGATTTCAGACGTCGTACATATTGATGTGAATATTATGGAAGCTACACCTGATGAGCCATACCGGGTGCTGTACACCAATGGGATGAGCGATCTGCCGCTGACCCTCCCACAGGAGATCCGTAAAGAGTACAAGCATCTGGAACGCGCGGAGCTGATGATGTTTTTGCCGGCGGACTGGCCACTTACGCAGGAGGATTTTGAAGCGGAGGAGAACTACTGGCCGATCCGGCTGATGAAGATGCTTGCCCGCTTCCCGCATATGTATCAGACATGGCTTGGTTACGGCCATACGATTCCCAACACGGAGGATTACGAGCCATATGCGGATAACACGGAGCTGTCCGGCGTGATTCTCTATGCTCTGCCGGAAGAGGTTAGCACCGTCCATACGAAAGATGGCAATCAGGTTCAGGTTTATTTCCTGGTACCGCTGTACCGGGAGGAAATGGAGTTCAAGCTGGAGTCCGGCATGGACGAACTGATGGCCAGGCTGTTCGAGCTTCCAGAGGATTTCCTCGTTCTGAATCCGAATAGACACAACGCGTGTAAATAACTGCCCGGATGAACGGGCTTGAAAAGGCTGAGCCTAAGTCAAGGATATGACTTTGGGCTCAGCCTTTTTAGGCAATGCTCTGTTCATGTTTCCTAGTACCGCTCATTGATCTGCTCTCCTAACCATGCGCCTTGGCGGACAAGTCTGCGCTGCAGATCCGTGATGTCGATACTGCGCGTTTCCCGTGTGCCCTTCTCGGCCAGAATCGCCGCGGCCGTACCGGAGGCTTCGCCCATGGCAAAGCAATTCGGCATGACCCGGGTGGAGCCTTGGGCCGCTCTATCGGTTGATATCGCTCTACCGGCTACGATTACGTTCTGAATACCGGCCGGAAGCAAGGCGCGATAAGGGATGCCGTGCGACTCTCCCGGCGACAGACGCACCATCGTCATGCCGCTCGTAGGCTTTGCCATATGAATATCAATAAAGTAGGCATTGCGGGCAATGTCGTCCGGGAACGAACGGCACGCCAGAAAATCGTCGGCGGTGACGATATAATCGCCGATGATCCGGCGGGTTTCCCGAATGCCGATCTGTTCGCCCGTCAACGTCAGGAAAGCGTTTTCGAATCCGGGAATCGCTTCCCGCAGCCAACCGGTAATGTGTTCAACAAGTGCGCGGCCTTCGATCGCACCGCGAGTCAGATCATCCGTGTTTGAACCATCTATCCCGAATACATGCCCGAAATTGAAGCCTGCCGTATGATCGTTTAGCCAGGAAATACCGGCCCAATCTCTCGCGACGCGCAATCGCCCTTCGTGCTTCGCTTTGTTGATCGCATGTTTCAGATCGTGGCCGTGCGTCTCAGCACTTGAGAGAAATTTGTTCCGGTCCAGGTTATTCAGGACGAAGCACATCGTCCCCGGCTGCAGCTCTCCATCATCTCCACCTTTGGCGAGCTGCCCGCCCGCAAGATAGGTGAGATCCGCATCGCTGGTTGCATCAATGTATATCTTCCCCTTCACAGCCTGGGTTCCGGTCTTGTTATTAATGATCGCCGCTTCAATGATGCCGTCCTGTTGAAGAACTTGACTGACGAAGGTATGGTACAGCACTTTAACGCCAGCCTCCATCATCTTCTCATCCAATATGCGCTTTAAAATTTCCGCATCAATCGGCACCCAATCCAGGCGATCCTTCCATGCTTCCTGAAACGTCTCCTCCATCTTGCTTTTCATAGCAAGCAGAATTTCCAGCCCAATCCCACGGATTACCGGCTTGATCTGATCGGTATACGGGCAAAATGCAGGAACCTGAGAGACCGTCGCCATGCCGCCCAGGTATCCTCTTTGCTCTATCAGCAATACAGATGCCCCGTTTCTTGCTGCTGCGAGCGCTGCTGCTACTCCTGACGGTCCTCCTCCGGCAACAACAACATCCACTTCCGTGTAGATTGGAATATCGCGCTCGGGTATTTTAACGGTTAGTGCCATATCGGTCATTCTGACCACCTCCACCTGTTTTCTTCCATTGTAGTTTTAACTTACATCAATCGCGGTGAGACTGAACGCTCTTGTTTCTTTAATTCACTCGGGGCTACACCCCAATATTTACGAAACACTCTGGCAAAATAGCTGACATCACGATATCCTGCCGCTTCTGCTGCATCATACACCTTAACGCCGCTGTATAAGAGCTCTTTGGCATGCTCCATACTCCGCTTCAGGAGATATTCCGAAATGGATTTCCCTTCCTCCCGCTTAAAGAGCCGGCTAAGGTAAGAGGGATTGACATATAATCTTTCGGCCAGCGTGTGCAAGGTCAGTTCTTCTTTCCCCAGCATTTCCTCCACGGCCTCGATCATTTGTTTAACGAGCCGATGGCTGGAATGCTTTCGCTCCCGTTCCCGGTATTGGGTAATGCGGCTGGCCACTCTTTTGGACCATTCCACGATTTGCTCTTTGGATAGCAGGGATTCAAAGGATAGAAGCATCGAATAATCCTCTTGCAGCACCTCCTGCATCGACCAGCCCCGCGATTGAATCATACGTGTAAATAAGCTGCTCAAATACAGCAAATGCTCGTATACCTTTTGGGTTGAGACCGCTTGGGAGTATACGTCCTTGAAGTAGCAGTCTATCAGTTCAGCAACCGTTGCCGCGTGATCCGTATGAACCGCGATCTCCAGCTGCTTTTCGAACTCAGCGTCATAGTGAAACGGCTGCTCCATGTTGGTTACGTCCAGGTAAGGAACGAACACCTCATTTCCGTAAATGGCCCGCTCCTGCAGCGCACGGCGTGCCTGCCGGTAGGACAACGTAACATGCTCCCATGAGCCTGGGGTCCCGAGTCCGGCGCTGGCGGTAAGCTTCAGACACTCTTTAACAATGTTGAAGAGACGGGGAACGTGAACATTGATCCGCTGGATGATATCTGGAGCCGGTTCTTCCGGTTTTCCTAAAAAGAGCAGCACGGTTGCTCCGTCCGCATCATTAAAGACCCGGCAGTCTTCATGCTGTAAACATTCAGCCGCTATGCATTCCAGCGAAAACTGCAGCAACGCCTGATCCGAAGACGTAAACCGTTCCCCTTGCTCGTGAATCGGATCGATTTCACATACGGCTACTGCAAACCAGGTATAGAGGGCAAGCTCCAGATTCAGCTCCTCCATATGCTTCTTGAGCTCCCAGTCCGCATACCGGCCCTGTATCCAGTTTCTATAAAAATCATCCTGGAGCTGAGGCAGGCGATCATGCCATTTCCGCTGCAGCTCAATCATGCTGTGCTTTTCCATCAGTTCCTCTCGGATCTCTTCCGCAGCCGCAAGAATAGCCTTCAAAATTTCATCGTCTCCGGCCGGCTTCAGCAAGTACTTCATGACGCCAAGCCCCACAGCAGCCTGCGCATACGGGAAATCGTCATGGCCGCTTAAAATCACGATTTTCATGTTCGGTTCCTGCTGCAGCACCGTTTTCGCCAAGGTCAACCCGTCCATCTCCGGCATCTCGATATCGAGCAGCATGATATCCGGCTTCCTGCGCCCGATCATGGACAGCGCTTCTAAGCCGTTCTCGGCAAGCGCCACTACTTCGATGCCATGCTCATTCCACGGTATATTATTGGCCAGGCTATTCAAAATTCGAATTTCATCTTCAACAATCATGAGATTCATGTTCCGGTTCCCCTCTCTCCTCCCGGCAGCGCTCTGCCGGCAAATCGATGATCGCCGTCGTTCCGTTCCCTTCCCCGCTGACGATCTTCAATTCCGCCGTCTCCCCATAGTAAATGGTGATTCGAGCCTGGACATTGAGCAGCGCAAAAAACTCGGAGTTCTTTTCAGGGGGGGCCGTGTAATCCCCGAACCTGATTCTTGCCAGGGCCTGTTGAATCCACATAAGCCTTGGCCCTGGAATCCCTCTTCCATTATCGGTTACCTGGATGATCAGCCGGTCATTAGACACATCGGTGCGAATGTTCAATGCTCCGCCTTTTTTCCGTTTCTCCAAGCCATGCAAAATGGCATTCTCAACCAGCGGTTGAAGCAGCAGCTTCAGAATATGCAAATGCTGGCTATCCTCAGAAGCGCAGTACTCCACCGTAAATCGCTCGGCAAAACGGATTTGCTGAATCCGAATATAGTATTGAAGGTGCTTGAATGTTTCCTCCACCGTAAACGACTCCTGCCCTTTACTCAAACTCAGCCTGAAGAAGTTCGACAAGTTGAGCACCATCGTACTGATCTCTTCCGCTTCATAATTTTTGGCCGTCCAATAAATCGAATCCAGCGTGTTGTACAAGAAGTGGGGATTGATCTGAGCCTGCAGAAATTTGAGCTCCGTCTTGGTCATTCTGAGCTGTTGCTCATAGATGTCCTTGATCAAATGACGCTGCTGACTCGCCGTTTCGTTGAAAGCCTCCGTTAAATACCCCAACTCGTCCTGCCGCCCGTTCTCCAGCCTGATATTCAGATTGCCTTTACGCAGCTGCCGCATGCCGGACACAAGTCTTGATATCGGAGAAGCAATTCCGCTGTAGATAAACCAGGCAATCCAGACGGCAAGCACGACACTGAGTGCAATAATGCAGTACGCAAAAATTTGCAGCGGCCTCGACTTATCATAAATCTCACGCTCGGGCTGGATCAGCAGCAGCGACCATCCGCTTCGGGGAGAAGTCACCCGCAGAATCAAATTTTTCTCATCTGTTTCCGGGGTTTCCCGGACAAACACACTGCCTGGTTGGACGTCCCTCCATTCGAAAGACAATGTTTCTGCAGGAGCACTCGATACGATTAACCGCTCCCGGGCATCAAACAGATAGACCTTGGAGCTGCTGTTCGCCAGCAAATGGGACAACGAGCGGAGCAGCTGATTTTTGGAAATCGACAGCATGAGGACATTTTCGCCTTTTTCGCCGCGATAGAAATCCATAAGTCTCATCATAATAAGCTGATTCCGGTTATAGATAGGATCCGGGATTCCGGACAAATTTTCTTCATGGCGTTCTGACAAGTAGTATATGCTTGCGCCATTTGCCTTCAGAGCCTCACCGTACCATGGCTCAGGGCCTTGGGATTCACGGTGCAGCAGCCCGAGCTTTGTTGTGATCAGCGAGTTGGAAGGACGATGATAAATCATAGTGTCGCTTAAATATTCATTGACCATAGTTATATTCGTAAGCTCTTTCATGACACGCGTGAAGTCCATAATTGCCCCGGTGGTCAGGGTCTTCTCCTGATGAGACAGCAGGGCGGATAAATTGGTATCAGTTGCGATCAAGGTGGACAGATTGTGGATGCTTTTTAAGGTCAGGTCAACAAACTCCAACGCGGAGTTTGTTGACCTGAGTGTGCGCTCGCCAAGCTCCTGCTCCAAAATCCGCTGAGACTTTACATTGGCAAACATACTGAACGCCACCAGCGGCAGCAGGATAAGAAGAAAATAACAGGTAAGCCTAAACTGAATCGACTGCTTCAAGACGTTGCGGAATTGCGTCAGCCACTTCATACGATTCCCCCACGATTCTGCATGCCTTCATTATAGCTTAGACCCTGTTATCCGTCCTGTTCATTGCTCGTTGACTTCCTTCGTCATTTCCTCGCCGCCGTTTTTCTTCCAGTCTTCAACAAATTGATCAAAGCTGTCTACCGGCTGCTGGCCTATGATGATTTTCGTGAATGCTTCGACCTCCATTTTGGACAGCTTAGGCCCGTATTTACCCATTCCTGGCGTCGGTACGCCCAGATATTGATTACGGATGGCAACCTCGTTAATCTTGTCGACAATCTCATTCAGCTTAAACTCCATACCGAGCGAGTCCAGACGCTCTCTGGATACTTCAGAATTGAACGGTACAATCGCTTCGCCGAGCGTTAGCCGGTAAATATGCTTGTTGTGCTCATCAAAGTTCGTAACCACCTTCCCGTCCTCCATATTCCATACCTCGCCCTCAAATCCGAGCATGAGTGTGCGGTATCCGTCTCCGATCATGAAATCAAGCATCTTAATAACAGCCTCCGGATGTTTGCTCGTAACCGGAATCACATTAAACCCGGCAACATAGCTGTTGCCCCAGGTTCCCTGCTTCCCGTCAGGTCCGGTTGGATATTCGAGGGGAATCCACTCTGCATTGAGATCATTTTTCTGGTTGGTCAGGATCGGGCCGCGGGTATCATACCAGTTCCCGGAGAACAGGCCCACTTTGCCGCTGGCGACTTTCTCGTCAACATTGGCCATCTTATTTAAAGCCCACTCGGGATCAATCAGCTTTTCCTTATAGAGCTCGGCAAGATAGCGTAGTGCTTCCTTCATTTCCGGCAGTGTGCTGGAATTCACCAATTGCCCGTCCCGTTCAGTCCATTGGCCCCGCTGGATTCCCCATGCCCCGATAAACGGAGCTACTCTGCCGAGGTTTTCCTGCAGGATCAGGCCAAACGTATCGTCTTTGCCGTTTCCGTCCGGATCATCCTGCGCAAAAGCGCGAATCACCTGTTTGTATTCTTCCAGCGTTGTCGGCGGCTTGAGCCCCAGACGGTCCAGCCAATCCTTGCGTGCAAACATGATTTCATTGCCCGGGATCGGGTTCAGGCTGGGAATCGCATAGATCTTTCCATCCACAGTGACGACCTTCCAGGCTTCCTCCGGGATACTTTTCTTCAGATTCGGTCCGTATTCGTCGATTAAATCATTCAGAGGGGTAAGGGCTTTCTGCCGGACATAGCTTTCGAACCAATTGGCGTCATAGGACAGGAGCATATCCGGCAGATCATCGGAGGCCATAATCACGTTCAGGGCATCCCCGTAACCGTCCGCAGGAGGCGTGAGCAGCTTGATGTCCAAGCCCGTGTTCTCGCGGATGTAATCAATGTAAGGATTATTGTTCTCGTCCATGCCCGGCGGGAACTTCCGTCCGGCATTGCTTAATACGATATCAATGGCCTGGCGTTCTTCCTTCCCTTCGGCTCCTTCCTTCTTCGTGCCGGATGAACACGCGGACACCAGCAGCATGGAAGTCACCGCCAGAATGGATACGGATCTTTTTACAAAGATTGAGACTTTCATGTGACAATCCCCTCTCTTTTCATGTTACATGCAGTTCTAGCCTTTTACGGATCCAAGCGTAATCCCTTTGACAAAATGCTTCTGCAGAAACGGATACACGAGCAGGATCGGAACTGTGCTGGCAATCAGCGCCGCAGCCTTCAAGGACTCCAGGGCCAACAGGGTGCTGTCGATATTAGCGGAGTACCCGTTGTTATTGCTGATGTTCGATTGATTGAACATGATCAGCTCACGCAGATACACCTGCAGCGGGAAGAGATTCCGGTCCGTCACATACAGGACGGTGTCAAAGAAGGCATTCCAATGTCCGACCGCATGGAACAAGGTAATCGTTGCAATGACCGGCATGGATAACGGAATGACGATCCGGACGAGCGTTCCGATATTGGAGGAGCCATCAATCTTGGCTGATTCCTCCAATTCGGGCGGCACGCCTTGAAAGAAATTTTTCATAATAATAACATTGAACGCACTAACCGCTCCAGGAATGATATAGACCCAGAAGGAATTTAACAGCCCGGTCGCTTTTACGACCAGAAAGGTTGGAATCATGCCCCCGTTAAACAGCATCGTGAATACTATCAGGAACATGATGGCTGATCGTCCTTTAATATAAGCCTTGGACAGCGGATAGGCCAGCATACAAGTGATCACCACATTCACCAGCGTTCCGATGACCGTGCGCAGCAAACTGACCTTGAAGGCGTTCACAAAGGCATGCTCGCGCAGTACCTTCACATACGCTTCGAAACTGAAATCCACCGGCCATAACGTCACCCTGCCCGATGTGATCGCCTGATGACTGCTGAAAGACTGGGCCACGATATGCAGGAATGGCAAAAGCGCAAGCAAAGCAACGAAACCCAGGATCAGGTAATTAAGCCTCGATGCCAGACGTTCTCCCCTAGTAAGCCTCATAGATTCACCCCCTCTACCATAAGCTGTTCTGGCCAAGCTTTCTGGCGGCTTTGTTGGCGAGGACGACCAATACCAGACTGATGACCGATTTGAACAACCCGACAGCGGTTGTAAAGCTGAATTGACCCTGCGTGATTCCGGTCCGGTAGACATAAGTCTCGATCACATCGGCCACATTGTAGACCAGCGGATTGTAGAGCACAAAGATCTGCTCGAAGCCGACATCCAGAACGCTCCCGAGGCGCAGTACGAACAGGATCACGATGGTCCCGATGAGCGATGGCAGGGTAACGTGGATCAACTGCTTCCATTTGCCCGCGCCGTCTACGACAGCGGCCTCGTAGATCTGCGGATCGATCGATGCCAGCGCAGCCAGATAGATGATGGCCCCCCATCCCGCTTCTTTCCAGATATCGCTGACCACCAGCACCGTTCTGAACCATTCCTGACTGCCCAGGAAGAAGATCGGCTCCAAGCCGAGCATGCCCAGAAACTGATTGACGATGCCCGTTGCCGGGGACAGCACGTTGATCAGAATGCCTCCGATGATGACCCAGGACAGAAAATGCGGTAAATAGACAAGCGTCTGGACCCCGCGCTTATACAGCATGTGCCGGACTTCATTCAGCATCAAGGCCAGGATGATCGGACCCGGAAATCCCCAGATCAGCTTGTACAAACTGATCAGCAGCGTATTTTTGAATACCGTGTAAAACTCGCTGTCCGTAAACATATTTTTAAAATGCGTAAGTCCCACCCATTCACTGCCGCGGATGCCGGCAAAGGCGCTAAAATCCTGAAACGCAACGATGATGCCCCCCATTGGCACATATTTAAAAATGATAAAATACGCGAGTCCCGGCAGCATAATCAGGTATAAGTCCCAGTACTTTTTCAGGGCCTGAAACCGCTCCGGCTTTACCGTACGAAGGGGATGGTTCTCGTGCTGCCGATCCGCCGCTGCCAAATCTGAATCCATAGGATACCTCCTTTACCCTTAGTCATAATCTCCTATCCGTGTGACATCCTCATTGTACCTGCCGTTCGGCAT
The DNA here is from genome assembly GCF_037975415.1 of Paenibacillus sp. FSL M7-0896. NCBI lineage: Bacteria > Bacillati > Bacillota > Bacilli > Caryophanales > Paenibacillaceae > Paenibacillus > Paenibacillus sp. FSL M7-0896. The sequence continues at coordinate 3,624,294 of NZ_CP150250.1, read as the reverse complement.
TTGCTTTAAGGCCATTTGCATGACCTTTTAGGTGAATTTCTTGACCACTTGGCCGTGAACAACAATATTCCAAACCGAAACTCTCCATCTGCGCAACTTTACATACAAAAAAGCTGGCTAATAAGCCAGCTTCTAGTCCATCCAGTATACTTAGTCTTTTTCTTGTTCTTTCAGGCCTCCCGCCTGGTATCTTTTTCCCAGGAACGGTAGTAATCAATTTTATCCCGCAGAATATCCAAAGTCTGATGAATCGTCTGAACCTGCTCGATTAATTTCCGCTCATGCTCTTCTAGAAGTTGTCTGCGCTGGGGTATGCCCTCATTGCCAAGCCGCATCATATCAGCGAACTGTTGCATAAGTGCGATTGGCATTCCTGTAGTTTTAAGTTTTGCGAGTAATACGATCCATTCAAAATCATGCTCCCGATATATCCGATGACCATTCTCGGCACGAGGTATAGGGTCCATCAGACCGATCCTTTCATAATAACGAAGGGTGTGAACGCTTAACCCCGTCATTTCAGCTGCCTGCTGGATGGTCAGTTCTTTACCGGTCATAACGAGTACGCTCCTTTCAACATCAGTTCAATTGATCAAGCTGTTCTGGGCTAATTTGGAGCTGAAGTGCCCCCAGATTTTCTTCTAATTGCGCTAGACCGCTTGCAGCAACAATGGGAAGAGCTCTCGGATGCTTGTGCAGCATCCAAGCCAGGACAAGCTGATTCGGTGTCGCTCCCAGCTCTCCAGCAACCTTCCTTAGCGTATGCAATCGGGCCATCTGATCCTCTCTCCGGTATGCCTCGGGCAGGACCGCTTCCTTTCTGTTGTACATGCCTCCAAGGAGGGGGGAATAAGCCAAGAGCGTAAAATCATCGTGCTGACTGCAGTAAGCAAGTAAATCCTCATCGGTACTGACCTGCACTCCGAAATCCGCATCCGCTCTAGGCTGCAAATACGTATACCGCTGCTGGATGCAGCAATAGGATTGCCATCCTTTTGACTGACTGACCGCTTTGGCCTCAAGGAGCCTGGACAGCCGGTAATTGCTGCAGCCTATAGCCCTTACTTTACCCGATTTGACCAAGGAATCAAAGGTCTCCAAGGTTTCCTCAAGTTCAGTTTCGTTATCGTCTACATGAGCATAGTATAAATCTACATAATCTGTTCCAAGCCTCAGCAAACTTTCGTCAATTCCCTTCTCAATTGCTTGGCGGCCTAAGCCTTCCATTTTTTCGCTTTTCGGCACGACCGGTTTCGCTCCCACTTTGGTGGCTAAAATGATCTGATGTCTGTTTTTTCTTTCTTTCATCCATTCGCCAAGCAAAGACTCGCTTTCTCCGCCAACACAGCCTTCGTTCCAGATCGCATAATTATTGGCTGTATCCAGAAAGTTTCCCCCTGCTTCAAAAAAATGATCAAGCAGCTGGAAAGAGGTTTTTTTGTCGGTTCGCGATCCAAAATTCAGACAGCCCAAAGAATAAGCACTTACCAGCATTCCTGTATTCCCCAACGTAAAATGTTTCACACGAAATCCTCCCTTTAACATCTATTAAGTTCCACTTACTTGCATCTACGTGACCAGTATATAAGTTTAAGCGCACTCTAAGTCAATACTACTGCTTGCGCTTCGTTTGAAAGCGCCAGCCAGCCTCATCTCCCCGTTACCCCTATCGTAAAGCAGTTATAAAAATAGGCCAACCAGAAATCTCTGGCTGACCCAATAATACGAGATCCGCTAGATTAGCGGTTCTGCTTGTTCATTTACTTGACTAGGTTTAGCGAGGTTCATTTTCGGCGGGATATATCCGAGCTGCCTGCCCATTTTTACAATTTGTCCTCTATGATGAAATTCGTGGGTGATGGTGTGCGAAAATAACCATAACTCGGTTAGCTCTACACTGTCACTATGCCAGGCTGCTGGTTTGGTGGAATCCCATTTGATTTTAAAGTCAGTTAGAAATTCATAAACCAGCTCATCCGTGTTCTTAAACACTTCGCGCATTTTCTCTACATTGTCAACGGATTCCACGTTTATTGTGGGAAGTGATTTGCCAAGGGCGACTCTTTTATATTTAACTCATTCGAAGTATTTTTTTGTATACTTATCTAGCAGAGCCTCTACCTTATTCAATAGCTTAATGCCTTCTGCGCCCTTCTTTTCAGCTGCATTATATTTGGTGAAATTTATTTTGGTCGTCTTCATGCTGTCCCGCATTAAGATGAACGCTTCCAGTTGGAGTTTTGCCCCTGCCAGATGGTAGTTGTAGATTTCTTTCAATTCAGCATTGTTTTTGTTGGGTTTAATGTTTTTCAACCCGGATACATATTTAGTATAGTTGGGCACTACAGTATTGTTTAAAGCCAGGAAGATAGATTTTCTTGTTGAATCGTTTACGATTTTATTATATTTATTAATTGTAGTTATGGCTTTATTTTCATAGTTATTTATGAGATTTAACTGATCAGTATAATCTGACAGATCCTGTGACATGATTTTTGCTTGGATTTCTGCTTGTGTAAGTTCCTTTACAACAACCGGTTTTGTTGGTTCAGGGGTTGGTTCGGGGGTTGGTTCAGGAATGACGGTGTATTCATCCACTACTTGAACAGTGAATACATAAGGTTCAAACTTTTCTCCGATATTAACGGTTAAGGTAGCCGTCCCTTTATTTATTGCATGAAGTTCAGAAACCCATTGTGTTTTTCGGACTACCTTGATTATATTCTCATCCGAAGAGGTTGGAGTGAAGTCATGGTCTGTAACTTCTGCATTGGTCCAGTCAGTGATGGCTATTTCGTAGGACTTCCACTCTCCAACTTTAATCTCAGTAGGTTTGGTCACTTTGACAATATCGGTGATGTTCCTCGCGGCCGCATGGATACTGCCATTCACTGATACAATCGATACTATAATTGCTAGTAATAATGAATAAATCAAACTCTTTCGTTTCATAATATTATTGTCCCCACTTAATTAATAGTAAAGCATCTACCATCTTTGCCAAATCATATCACGAATAGTTTGCAGGCAGCAAAAGCAGCAAATTACTTTCCTCCAATATTATACAACTTAATAGTATGAAGCGTCTCACTAGCAGCGTAAGAAAAGAAGGAATACTCATCCACTTTGCTTCCTAATGAACTTTTTCTAATCAAATCCGGATGAAAGCATAGCATCCAGCCTCCTGAACCGCTATCACTCGGATCGTAGTCAACCGTTAATAGCTCTTCCAGCCACGAAGATCATACTTCCTTCAATGAAATCATAGTAGCGGCGTCCGTATTTGATATCAAAATTCTCACCGTTCTTTAATGATATCGTATAAAATCCGTTTTTACCGGCTGACAAGGTGGGTTTATTTAACTAACGTTCACAATTGGTTCAATCATATGCCTCCACAGGATCAACGCGCTGCGAATCGGCTATATTTGCAACTGCCCGGTACAGATTCGGTGGATATTCGGCGATCCGGTGGCATAGGTACAAGTACCACTCATGGCCATAGGTCAAATAGATCTGAACCGGATAACCGGCTGATTTCAGCCTGCTGCCCAGCTCCGACCGGATGCCGTACAGCATCTCCAGCCTCGCGCCACGCTCCGTCAATAGACCCCGCTGTATCGCTTCCTCTATGATGCGCTCATCATGCGTAGCAACTGAAACCCGGTGTCCGTCTCCGAGCGCCTGTCCCACTAGCTGCAAATACCGCTCATTCAGCGATTCGGATCGGGGTATCGCGACCTCATCCGACTCCTGATAGGCGCCTTTCACGATTCGTATCCGGCCTGGCGAAGCGGATAGCGCGGCCAAATCATCCGGCGTCCGATGTAAATGCGCCTGCAGCGTAATGCCGATATTCGGATAAATGGACACGGCCCGCTTGTATACCTCGAGGATCTGCTCTGTCTTAGCGGACTCTTCCATGCTGATGAATAGCTCCAATTCTGTTCCCTGCGCTCGTTCCGCTAATTTGACCAAGTTCGTATAAGCAAGCTCGGTATCCAGTGTTAATCCGATATGCGACAAATCGAAGGATACGCGGGCGGATGCCCCCTGTTCATTGAGATCATCGATTAGCGCTGTTATTTCCAGAGCGGCCGCCTCGCATTCCTCGGCATTTACCGTATTCTCGCCAATGTACTCTAGCGAAATGGCATAGCCTTTGGCAGTAAGCCTCTGCCCCGCTTCAAGCCCGTCTTTACGGGAGTCGCCTGTTACATACTGTAAAGCAGCCTTTTTCAGAAGCTCGTATAGCAATGGCGATTGCTCCACATAAACCTTGATATCCATTCGTCTGGCGACCGACTTTAATGCGTCTGCCGCTTGCTGTTCCCAGTCTTTGTTATCATGCATATTACGTTTCCCCCTTCTACAAGTATTTCAAGTGTACTTGCGCAGAAGGATGTAATCTTGTAAAAAATTGCTCTTCTAAATCGACATCGCATATTGCCTGGGCGTTGCCCCTACAATTTTCAAGAAAGCCTTGGTAAAATGGCTTTGGTCATAATAACCTGCCTCTGCCGCGATATCAACGATAGGACGTTGCTTCGCCAGCTGGATTTTGGCATGATTGATGCGCAGCAGGTTTTGATAGGCGTGAGGGGGCAGATGGCTCCCTTTCTTGAAGAGCCGGATCAGATGAAAGCGGCTGATTCCGGCTTCCTGTTCCAATTGCTCAAGCGTGACCTGCCCGGTAAAATTCGCCTGTAAGTAGTCTTTGATCCGCTTCACGTATTTTTGCTCCTGAACACCTGATGAGCCTGTGTGCCCCAGGTCATTCTCGTTAGGGTCAACCAAAGCTTGCACCAGTTCAATGAGAGCCGTCTCGGTTTCAAGCGGAGTACCGTTGCCTGCGAGCGCACCCATCGTATGATTTAATCGTTTGCGGCACGCTTCATTCTTGCCTCCGCCCAGCAAGAACGGGATGTGCAGCCGATTAAGCTCCCCCGGTCCAAGCTTGTGCAGCCAGTCGGGGTGGATAAACAACATCTTATAGCGCCATTCCACGTCCGGTGCCGGATGGCAGGCATGCAGCATCATCGGCGGAAAACTGATCATCCTACCCGCTTCCACCTGAATCTGTTCACCGTCGCACCAAGCGTTCGTGTGGCCTGCATCTATGAGCCCGACCGAATATTCTTCGTGAAAATGTCTATGGTAGGCTAGATCGTCCGCCGTACAGTGCTTCCCCTCCAGAAAGGGAAGCGCTTCATCCCGGTAAAACGTAACTTCAGGCATGACTACAGTTCCTTCGTCATAAAACTACTATTCGGATCTGGGATATAATCTGCAAATGGCTCACAATACGTGAAGCCGAAATCTTCATACAGCTTGCGTGCGGGGATGAATGAATCCATGGAGCCAGTCTCCAGACTGATCCGTTTATATCCGCGGCTTATGGCTACTTCAATAATATGAGCAAGAATTTTTCTGGCTACACCTTTGCGCAAATGCCTTTTAGCGGTCCGCATCGATTTGAGCTCAGCATGTTCTTTGTCCAATTCCTTGATCGCCCCGCAGCCCAGAAGCTCTTCATCCTCCCAAGCGCACCAGAAGGTAATTTCCGGCTGCTTCAACCCGTCCAGATTAAGGGCATGAATGCTCTCTGGCGGAGAGTCCTCTGCCATTCCTTGCAGATGCTCTGCAATTAATCCAATCACTTGTGCCCCGCTCAAATCATCTACAAGAATTTTCACTGCAACCACTCCTACGTTAATGTTAGGTATGAATTATACCTGTTAATATTCTGTATTTCATATTACTCCCATGGTAGGTTTTCTGACAACATCTAAAATAAAAAAGCCGCTAAATTAGCGACTTCAATGGGACTATAAATGCTTAACCTTACCACTCAGCAATGCTGCCGTCCCGATGACGCCATACCGGATTTCTCCAGCGGTGGCCGTCCTCCGCCATCTTCCGCACATACTCCTCGTTCACAGTAATGCCAAGGCCCGGTCCGGAAGGAATATGGACATGCCCGTCACTGTAGGCAAAGACGGACGGATCGGTGATATAATCCAGCAGGTCATTTCCCTGATTATAATGGATGCCCAGGCTTTGTTCCTGAATAACTGCATTGTAAGACGTTGCATCCACCTGAAGACAGGCGGCCAGGGCGATCGGCCCAAGCGGGCAATGCGGAGCGACCGCGACATCGAACGCCTCGGCCATGGCAAATATTTTCTTACATTCCGTGATCCCTCCTGCATGGGACAAGTCGGGCTGAATAATGTCAACCACCCCATCCTTCAGCAGATTTTTGAATTCCCAGCGCGAGTACATACGCTCACCCGTGGCGATCGGAGTGCTGGTATGATGTGCGATCTCCCGCAGAACTTCGTTGTTCTCCGGCAGCACCGGCTCTTCTATGAACATTAGACGGTAGGGGTCCAGCTCTCTGGCCAGTCCCCGTGCCATCGGTTTGTGAAGCCGTCCGTGAAAATCAACAGCAATCCCGAATTCCGGTCCGCAGGCCTCCCTAATGGCGGCGACCCGCTCGACGATAGCATAAATCTTGTCATGGGTATCAATGAACTGCATCTCTTCCGAGGCATTCATCTTAATCGCCGTGAACCCGGCAGCCTTCTTCTCCAGCGCCGCCTTGACAACATCGATGGGGCGGTCTCCGCCTACCCAGGAGTACACCCGCATCGAATTGCGGCAAGCGCCGCCCAGCAGCTGGTATACAGGCGCATTGTAGATTTTCCCTTTAATATCCCATAACGCCTGATCGATCCCCGCTATCGCACTCATCAGAATAGCCCCGCCACGATAGAATCCTCCCCGGTACATGAGCTGCCATAGATCTTCAATCCGCTGGGGGTCCTGCCCAATCAAATAATCCATCAGCTCTTCTACCGCGGTCTGCACCGTATGCGCCTTGCCTTCGACCACTGGCTCCCCCCAGCCGGATATCCCTTCATCGGTTTCAATCTTCAGAAACAGCCAGCGGGGAGGAACGATAAAGGTCTCAAATCCGGTGATTTTCATGGTTTTTTTGCTCCTTTGGTGTTGTTCATTCTGGCCTTGCGGACTTCCTCGGCGAAATGGCGGGCCATCTCTGTGATCTTCCCATAGTCGCCCTGCTCCACTGCTTCCCGGTCGACGAGAGCGCTTCCAAGACCGACGGCAACAGCTCCGGCGGCAATGAAGGCTCCTACATTCGCAAGGGTCAAGCCTCCTGTCGGCATCATCTGGATGTGGCCAAGGGGCCCCTGCAGTTCCTTGATGTAGGAGGCACCGAGTGAACCGCCCGGGAAGACCTTAAGCAGGTCTGCACCCGCTTCATGTCCCCTGACTGCTTCGGTTGGTGTCATTACACCTGGAATCGAGATTCGCCCGTGCTGTAAGGTCAGTTCTACAATCGCCACATTCAAATTGGGGGAGAAAATAAAATCGGCTCCTGCCGCGATTGCCTGCTCGGCCTGCGCCAGCTTCAGTACGGTCCCCGCCCCCACCAGCAGGCGATCTCCGTATTTCGCCTTCATGTCTGTGATCAGCCGGTATACTTCCGGGGTATCGGCTGTAATCTCCAGCGCTCCGACTCCGCCGTCTGCCAGTGCCGCAGCAATGTGCTCCACCCGTTCAGGTGCTGGCCTGCGAATAACGGCAACCAGCCCGGAAGTTATCAGCTGCTCAATCCGTCTATCTTTGTCCATGTCCTTCCTCCTCCTCGGGAATGCCCTCACTTACCGGATAATATCCTCCACGCCGCTTCCCCCGGTCAAGAGAAGTTCCACATCCTGCCGGGCCGGGAGACCTTCAACGTCGCCGCTTACCCCGACAACAATGGAACCGACAGCATTGCCGCGCCGCACAGCAGAAGGCAGCTCCTCTCCCTGGAGCAAACCGCTTATAAAGCCTGCGGCAAAACCGTCTCCGGCACCCATCGGATCAATGAGTCTCTTCACGGGAAACCCGGGCTCAGTTCCTGAGATTCGTCCGTTACTGTAATAAGCCCCGTCCGCGCCGAGCTTGATAACGGCAGCGCCGGCACCGGCTTTCAGCAACCGGTCTGCGACCTCTGCAGGGTCACTACATCCTGTCAGGAACTGTCCCTCTTCCATACCGGGGAGCACGTAGTCGGCAAGAGCCGCGATTTCGTTAAGAACACGATAAGCCTCTTCTCTGTTCCACAGCTTCCAGCGGATATTGGGATCAAATACAATGGTTGTACCGTGTTTTTTGGCCGCTTCCAGGGCCCGAAAGGTTAATCTCCTGCACTCATGGCTAAGCGCCGGAGTAATACCCGTAACATGCAGGATGCGGGCACCTTCAACATAAGCCTCATTAAGCTCCTCCGCTTGCATCAGGCTGGCCGCCGATTGTTTGCGGTAGTAGTACACCTGTATTTGGTCCGGGGATATTTGTTCTTTGAAGAACACTCCCGTCGACGCTTCATCTGTAACCCTGACTTCGGAAGTATCAACGCCATGTCCTCTGACGAACTGCCTGATATACCGTCCAAATGGATCATTTCCGAGCTTGCTGAACCAGCCTGTGGTATGCCCCATTCGGGCAAGTCCAATGGCCACATTGGTCTCAGCTCCTGCAACATGCTTGTGAAAACCATTCACATACTCCAGGGGAACCATCCGGTCCGGTGCTAGAAGTACCATGGTTTCCCCAAAGGTTACGACCTCCATTGCCCCTCCTCCTTCTGCTGTTTCACTAATTGAGTCTCCTCGTAAAGATCGTATCTTTTACATAAATTTTCGTTATAGATATGATCTTTACGGTATGATCATATTATCTTGCTCTTCGCCAGTCAATACTAAATCAATGGTCAGACGTATCTGTTTATTGTCACGAAGCTCATATGCTAGAATGAATGTATTCCAAGTCAAAGGGACGGCTAATTATGAAACAGAATAAACAAACCGCGTTTCAAGCGACAATAGAGCTTATGAAGCAGAAAATTATAGGTGGGGAATGGGCTCCGGGAGACCGGCTCCCTACTCTTCAGCAGCTGGCTGTTGATTTCTCTGTTAGTGTCACTACAGTACGTGAGGCGCTGCGGATATTAGAGAGTCAGGGGAATGTCAGCATTGAGCACGGGCGCGGGATGTATGTACGGAATGATCCGCTGCTGCTGGATGATCCGGCGGTCGTCTTAGAGGAATTAGACAACATTTCGATCGTGGATCTGCTGGAAGCCAGACTGCTCATTGAGCCTGAACTTGCCGCTTTAGCCGCGAAGCGGGCCGATCAGGATCAGATCCGCCGGCTGCGGGTACTGGCGGATCGAATGGTGCAGCAAATGGAGGAAGGAGGCTCCTTCTTCGAGACCGACCTCGCCTTTCATCAGTTAATCGCCGAAGGGGCAGCCAATCCGGTGGTGGCGCGGATGCTCCATTCGATTCTTCCCTTGCTGGCCGAAGGACGCAAGCAGACCAATACGCTGCCCAATATGCGGACCAAGGCTTCCAATTACCATGTTCTGATCGCCATTGCCATCGAGGAACGGCAAAGCGAAACAGCCCGGCAGCTAATGGAAAGCCATATTCAGAGTATGCTGACTACCCTTAAGCAGTAGTTATCAAAGTAAATAAGAAGCAGTATGTCCCGTTCCCTTAAAAGAAAAAGACCTGTGCGGGGCACGGGTCTTTTTCTTCTTTACTAACACAGTTCCATCACTAACAGGTTGTGTCTAGTAGTTGGTTCTGTTTAAATGCTGACTCCACCTTGAATTATACAGTTTCGATTTTGAGCCGGCTAAACTCCACTGTGCCCTGGCTAACGAAAACGGCAAGTTTACCATGTTGAATATCGTATATTCTGGCACTCAGCGCCACTTCCCCACCGACATAAATCTCGCAAATTGTATGATCGATAAACACCTTCAGCTCATACTCCTGATCCGGCAGCAGCTTGAGTGGACGTTCCAGTTCCACATCGTAAGGAAAGGTTTTGCCCCCCTCCTCCGTTTGCATTATCGGTCCACGAAAGGTAATCCGGCTTCGTTCGGGTTCCAGCGTGATATAGTAGGCAATATCCAGACCCTTATCTGCCCTTAGCATGATCCCCAGACCCTGAGTCATCTCCGAGAAACGAACGGTTGCAGAAATTTTGCACAAGTCAGGCAGCTCTTCCTGTGAGATACAACCTGCAAAGGCATACGGAGATTCGCAGAGCAGCACATCGTCCGTGATCGACCAATCTCCGATGATTCCCTCAAACTTCGCAGGTACTTTTTCAGCAAAAGCAGAGTCAACCGTTTCCGGAACCTTCACGCCTAATGTCCCATCCGGACGTTGAATAATTTCATGCACAATCATATTGCCGCCCCAATCCCAGGTGTCATAATCTTTGCCTGGAGCTTTGGGCGGGTTCCAGCCGAACAGGTCGTCATCCTTCGTTGGATTCCAGCCGAATAGATAACGCTTCTGCCCATCCGATACCGACTTGGCCGCATAATAAGCCCGTCCATCAAATGCTTCTTCCTGCGGTGTAATCCACGGTCCGTTCAAGGAACGACTCATCCGGTAAAAGGTGCCGAAACGCCCTGTATATGAAGAATAGATCAGGTACCACCAGTCCCCCATCTGGAACAGGTCAGGGCATTCATGCGCTCCCACATGCAGCTTCGGTGCATAGAGCGGTTCCCGGTACTCCCAATGCTTGAGATCCTTGGACGACAGCATACCGGTACAGCCTTTACGGTTAGTCGGTCCTTTGGCCAGTGCGGCGATCAGCATCCAGTATTGCCCTTCTTCTTCATTCCAGAACACAAAGGGATCACGCCAGTCCGCCAGCTCATAAATTTCGCCGTCCGGACCAAAAGTGTCTTCAGGAATCGGCTCCCATGTTCGCAGATCCTTGCTAACGGCATGGCAGGCAAACTGTTTCCCTTCGGGAAAGATACAGTAGAACATGTGATAGACATCGTCCACTTTGAGAATATGTCCGGTCCCGCCTTCGATTTTGCAGGCTCCTTCTTCCCGGTAATTCACAAAATCTTTCGTGCCAAGAAGATGCCAGCCCTGATCAAGACCTTCGCGGTAATTGTCTCTCCACCCGTGCAGATAAAACAGTTTAAACTCTCTATCTTCATAGTAAGGAATTACATCCCCCACCCAAGCGTTGTCTGGACGATAAAAAAATTTTTTCATTAATAATTCCTCCCTCTTCCTTAAGTATGATGATACTCGGTATAAAGCAGAGAAAGCCGGAGTCATGGCGAAGGCGGACATCACCTTGCCTCCCCGGCTTTTCCTTCGCCATTATTGATTGACTGTATCCAGCAACAGCGAGATGATTTGCGCGCTTTCCGCACGATTTACGGTTTCATGTGGCATGAATAACTGGTTGCCGCGCCCGGTAACTAATCCGAGCTCCTGTAAGGCAGCTACTGCATCTACAGCCCATGCACTAATCGTACCGGCATCTTTGAAATTACTCCTTTGACCGAAGACAGGATTCTGCCGTGTATGAAACAAATACGCCTTGTGGATCATGGATGCCATTTCTTCACGGCTTATGGTTTCCTCAGGGGCAAAGGTATCTGTGCTTCTTCCCGTTACAATTCCCGCTTCGTATGCTACGGCAATGGAAGAAGCGTACCATTCCGTGGATTCTACATCTTTGAATGCGGTTAAGTTCGTCCCTGTTATTCCAAGTGCCCGAGTGATCAGGGAAGCGAACTCCGCTCTGCTTACCTTTTGCTTCGGTGCGAAATCCGTCTCACTCACACCCAAGACAATTTGCTTCGCAGCCATTCTTTTGATTACGTCATAGGCCCAATAAGAGGTATGAACATCTTCAAAGGTTTTGTCATAGGTAAGGATGGCAAATTTACTGAAATGGTTCACTTGTGCATTCCATTTACCGTCTGAATAGCTTCCGCCCCTATACTCCAGTCTGCCGTCCGTAGCGATGTTATAGATACCCGTCAGATCCTGGCGGGAATTCTCTTTTGCACTCAGCCTGATGGTGACCGGTTTGGAGAATTTCTCAAGTGTAAGCATCGTTCCATCGGCTTTTACAATAGCCAATTTGAAGTCATAGACCTCTCCTATTGCGGAGATGTCCGCATGATTCTTTTTTCCGGCTTGTGCAAGCAGCTCTTTACTTTGCTCTGAAGATAATGCATCCATTTCAATAGAGATTTTCGACTGCCCAAGCTCGCTGTCAGTAACCAGCGCCTGTAACCCCTTTAATACCTCTGCAGGAACTTCGATTTCCACATCTGTGTTCTTAACTTTCAGAGCATTCTTGCCGTCATTAGCCGCCATAGTCACAGGAAATAGCACCTGCCGCTCGCCCTTTGCCAGTTCGAATGCCAAATTGCCCTGACTCTCCGGTTTGCTTACCGGAACCACCGGCTTCCCCGGAAGATTGCTTGGAACGGCTGTGTCAGTCGGGTTGGCCGTGTGGGCTGGTTCACTTGGAAGGGCTGGATCTGGCGGATCAGTTGGATCAGTCGGGTTATTCGGATTCACCGGATGCTGCACCTTAACCGGTACATTGAAATCATCGACATTAATATGTCCGAACCCGCCTGTGGATTGGTCAACCACCTTAATATAGAGCTCCTCGCCGATATACTGCGAAGCATCCCAGATCTTCCGCTGATACTCCTCATAGTTGGTCGCAGTCTCTTTGAATAGCTCTTTGCCGTCCGATGCCCGGACCAGCGCAACATACAGCTTATCGATATCACGCCCGCCGCTGACCAGGAAGTTGAGCTTGCCGTTCCCGCCAAGGACGAAATTCTGCGATTTCAGCGTTCCCGTCAAGCTGTCACCGCCGGCCGCCTCGTTGAAGCCCCACAAATGATATCCTCCCGGAATTTTATGCGACGGATTGAAGTAGATCGTGTCCCAGAAGAACTTGGCATCGGTCACATGGACATCCTGGAAGGCATCTCCTTCCGTAATCCAGCCTGTTAAGTCTCCTGTAGCAAAATCGTGGTTAGGCAGATCCCTAATATCGGTGTATACAGAGTTGTCCCAGTTGTCAGGCACATCAACGGGAGCAGCCGGTTCACCCGTCAAAGCATTCATATTCCATACTTCCATCGACTTGACTGTAATATCGTTGTCGGCCCAAACTTGCAAGCCCAAGGAATCGTATCTTCCCACGTAGACGCGGGTTGTCAGTTTTTTCTTGTAATTTGCAAAGGCTTCGACAACAGAGCGGTCCAGGAAAATATGCAGCTTCAGGTTCTCTCCGTCCAGATCCACGGCCCCGCCTTGAATCCCGTCTACGCGTACATCCGGATCAATGCTGCTCTTGGTCCGGTCCACATTGAAGGTCCCGTTTGTCTTGTCATAGTAAATCAGTGTCTCCTCCTGACCGTTATCGGAGCGACGCACTTTGAGACCGAATTTCTGGGCTTCACCCGGATCAATTTCCATCACAATCTCCAGCATGTCGCCTTTGACACTCCGGATCAATTGATTGGCGGCAGCCAAATTCTCGTCCGTGAAATCAACCACCTTATCTCCCCGGAGACTCTGCAATTCCTCAATGGGCTCAATGCGCAATTCATCATGCTCATCCAGGCTCAGGGAAACCGGCAGTGCCAGATTATGAGCCCATCCAGCCTGATATTCAGCCTGCGGCGTTCTTACATTTTGCACCATAGAGTATACGACCGTTCTTCCGTCAGGTGTAACCATCCCGCTCTCTGCGGTCAAATATCCATCTCCCACATCCATTTTGGAAGGCGCGTCCTGATCAGGTATAAACTTGTAATTATCTCTATCCCAGGTTCCAATCCAGTAAAAGACTTCAACATCTCTTTGCACATCGTCAGCTGGAGGAACCTGCTCTGGCTTCTCAGGGGGATTAACCATGAAAATGTATTTTTGTTGTCCTGTACTGTCCTCACCTAACGGCAATAATACCGGCAGCTCCCATACCGTACCAAGCTCCGGATAAAGATTTCTGTCACTAACGTATAAAGGCCCCTTATACTCCCAGTTGTACATATCGTCAGACACATACACCAGAGCTGTACCGCTGCTGAAGTCTTGAAGACCGGATGTCACCAGCTGATACCACTTGTCGGTCTCTTGGTCATACCATACAAACGGGTCACGGAACTCATTATGGATGCCGTTGCCGTTCTGCTCCGTTACCGGCTCAGGATATTTCACCCATTGCTCCAGACTAGGGTCGGACAGATCTGCGGGAGTCGCCAGGCCCGTTCTTTGATTTGGTGACAAAGAGTCATTGCCGGCAGTATAGAACAGAACAGGATTGCCGTCACGGTCATACGCTGCGCTGCCTGACCACACACCGTCAGGATCAAGCGTACCCGCTTCCGGCGCAAGTGCAGGCCTCACATTTTCCCAATGCACCATATCGTCACTCACCCAATGTCCCCAGTGGATTTGATGCCAGAATGGCCCCTGCGGGTTGTGCTGATAAAATAAATGATACTTGCCGTTATAATAAATCGGTGCATGTGCTTCATTCATCCAGTTTTGCGGAGGCATCGCATGGTACTGCGGACGGTGCTGATCACCGTCAAACACACTGGGATCCTCGTCAATGTCACCGTTTGGAATCTCAGGAACCACGCCGCCGTGAAGCGCCTTCACATTCTTATACTCAGCAAGGATCTCTTGACCCGTGAGCGCTTTGTTCTGCAGCTTCACTTCATCGATAAGTCCGCTGAACATATTATAGGAGAACAATCCCGCAAACTCTGCAGATTTATTGTTTTTTCCGATAATCAGCTTTTCCGTAGAAGGGGTTATCGGAACGTTGACAGGGGTTGCCCCATAAGCCACTTCTTGACCATTTAGATATAATTTAATGATTCCGTCCGTTTTGTCGAACGTAGCTGCTACGTAATTCCATTTATACTTTTCGAGTGGATGGTCTTTGACCCATACCTGAATCCACTGTCCGCCAATGCCGACCTGCATTGACCATGTGCCGTGCCGGTACATCCCCAAAGCGAAACCTTCGGTCTTATCCTGATCAGACTGGTTCACGATAGCAGACAGCTTGTTTCCGTCTCCCCATTCATAGCTGCGTGGAGCGACCCAAGCCTCAAGCGTTAACGCGTCACTTACTGGAATGGCATCCTTTGCATTAACCTCGATATCATTAGAGTATCCATCGAATAGCAAGGCGCCGCCTTTGACTCCGCGCGGAGTCCATCTTGGATCTTTGGAGTCCATATATCTGGCGTTATTAAATACGTAGTTTACATCATGCTCAAGATTGCTCACTTGCTCAAGCGCCTTTTTTCCTGCGCCTTCATCCAGGTTCATGTAGAAAATGGTTCCCGTACTATTCGCTTGAAAAGCGTCAACGGAGATGCGGGCTTGATCAGATTGATCTATAACTTTGATATACAGACTCTTGTTGTAGTGCTTCTGCATTTTCCAGGAAATTTTCTCATTCGCACTGACTACAGCAGTTTTCTCAAGCAACGCATTAGTGCTGGCATCATATAATGCGACATAGACCTCCTGAGGATTAACGATATCTACAACAGTGAAGTTTATTGTCCCGGTCCCTCGAAGTGTAAAGATATTGGAGGTAATCGAACCCTGTCCTTCCAAAGTGGACTTGGCATAATAGTTACCTTCTTTACCAGCTTGGGCATCATTGTCCACTTGAAAAGCGTTGCCCTGAGCAGTCCAGCTCTCTAAATTTCCGGTTTCAAAGCTGTGATTCTGGATTTCGGTCGGCATAATGTTATCCGCCATAACTCCTTCTTCCGGTACAAGCTCATTGAAGGTGTGGAAGGCGTCCGCAAAGATTACTCCCCAATCCGCGTGAGCATTATCCACGATCTCCACATACAGCTTCTTTCCGATATACTTGGAGAGATCGGCTTTATACTGCTCCATATTCGCAAGTCTCAGGCCCTGTGCCGGATCCGGGAACCCGGACTCGTTAAATTCGGTGTTGCCATACCTGGAAATTAGTTCACCTGTGTCCGCATTGATAACGTTCACATACACTTGATCCGTATGCTTGCCTCCGCCCAGTCTGAAGGTAATCCAGCCTGTTCCGCCCAGCTCGAAGGTACTCGAACGAAGCTTGCCGGTCGCCGCCTCGTTATACTTCAATCCATTTAAATGATAAGTGCCTTCCTGGTTATAAGGGATTTGTTCAACCCAATAGGTGGTTTCGTCCGACACGCTGTTCGGTCCAAACGCTTCGCCTTCGACAACTGTCCAGCCTGTTAAGTTCCCGGTTTCAAAGCCGGGATTCTCAATTTGATAGCGTTTGAAATCCGGCTTGATATCCGTGGCGGTAATTCCTTCCGCAGGCTCGGACTCATGGTACATGAAGAAGGCGTCTGCAAATACCACTCCCCAATCCGAGGTGGCATTATCAACGATTTCCACATACAGCTTTTTGCCCAAATATTCGGAAAGATCCGCCTTATATTGCTCCATATTGGCAAGCCGCAGACCTTGTGCAGGGTTCGGGAAGCCGACATCGGCAAAAGCGCTATTGCCATACCTCGCAATCACTTGTCCCGATTCAGCCTCCACGACATTGATATAAGCCTTGTTTGGATTTTTGGCACCGCCAAGCTTGAAGCTGATCCATCCGCTGCCGCCGAGCTCGAAGATGCTGGAACGAAGCACACCGGTCGCAGCTTCGTCATGCTTCCAGCCGTTTAGATGATAAGCCCCTTCCTGATTGTACGGGATTTGTTCCGCCCACCAGGTGGATTCACCCGATACACTGTCCTGGCCGAACGCTTGGCCTCTGACAACGGTCCAGCCTGATATATCCCCGGTTTCAAATCCCGGATTCTGGATTTGATAGACTGTATCCGTAACTGACAACCCTTCGTCAGCCTGGGTAATTGAATAGACCGCATCCGTAACCGACAATCCTGCGTCAGCCTTAGGGGTGAATGTCTCCCGAGTGCCTACTCCAGCTCCGGCTGCAGCCGAGATTCCGGGAGCTACAAGCTGAAGAACCATCACCCCTGCAACCATTCTGGAGATCCATGCTTTGTTTCTTTTGGCTTCTTTCATCAACGAGCCTCCTTCATCATTTCTTATTCATGAAATCATTCATACGTATTTTTGAAATGACTCTCCGGATACAAGGATGCATAGTCATGAAGTAAGAGAGACGTGAATGAAGCGGTTTCATATCGAGGGAGCAAAGTGGCTTAAGTGTTTGTTGCATTATCCATGGTATAGTAAGGAGCGCCTAGGCGCTCCCATTACCATATAGATTGCATATCCCATATTTCCATGGACTTAACCAGCGGTTCCCCATCGCCCCAGATCTCAAGTCCCAGAGCATCCTTGCGGCTCGGATACACCCGGGTGGTCAGACTTTTCAATCCGTTGGCATATGCTTCGACCATAGAGCGGTCCAAATAGATGTGCAGCTTCAGGTTTTCTCCTAACAATTCCAGCTTGCCTCCTTGAATCCCGCTACACTTTTCACCCGGGTGCAGTGTCGTTTTCGTGCGGTCCACAAGGAACTTAGCTTTATTACAGTCATAAACCAGCAGTGTCTCTTCTTCCCCATCCGGTGTACACCGGACTTTGATTCCGAGTTGTCCGGCATTGCCCGGCTCCAGTTCCAGCTGAATCTCAAGCATGTCGCCTTGTACATCCCCCAGTAGCAGATTAGCTTCAGCCAACGACTTGTCTTGGAGGGATAGCCGCTTGGTGCCCCGCAGCGACTCCAGTTCCTGAATCGGTTCTATTCCCAATCGCCCATCATCTCTTAAATACACGCTTAACGGCAAACCTCCGTTATGAGCCCAGCCCGATTTGTATTCCATCTCTGACGTACGGTCCCCTTGGGCAATTGTGAACACAATATTTCTGCCCGTTTTCGGATCAACCATGCCGCTCGGACCGGTAAAATGGAAATCACCGACATCTATCAGTTGCGGTTCTTCTTGATCCGGAATAAATGACAGCTCATCCTTCTCCAGTTGCCCGATCCAATAGAATACCTCAACATCGGCACCCTTTCCTACAGGACTAACCAGCAGAAGATGCTTGCTGTCCCCTTTGTTGTCAGTGCCTAAGGGAAGAAGTACAGGCAATTCCCAGATGGGGCCAAGATAAGGGAACTTCTGAATATCCGCCTGATAGAAAGGACCTTTATACGTCCAATTCAGCATATCCTGCGAGGCAAATGCTAATGCTGCCCCGCCTTCGCCCTCAATTCCCGATCCTACCAGGGCATACCAGCCGTCCTCATCCTTCCACACGAACGGGTCCCGGAAATCTCCGAATGCGCCCATCCCCTTCTGCTGCACGATGAGCGGCTCCGGGTGTTTAATCCACGTAATGAGATCCGGGTCTCCGTCCTGCGGATAAGTGCTACGGGCAAGTGCGACGCTCTGATTCGGTGAAGCACTATCATTGCCTGCTGTAAAGAACAGAACCGGCAGCCCCTCTGCATCATAAGCCGCACTTCCCGACCAGATCCCATCCGGGGCGAGCTGATCCCTCTCAGGCGCCAGCGCTACAGGGAGATCACGCCAATGCACCAGATCTTCACTCACCCAATGTCCCCAGTGGATATGATGAAAGTACGGTCCTTGCGGATTGTGCTGATAGAACAAATGATATTGCCCGTCAAAATATATTGGCGCATGAGGCTCGTTCATCCAATGTGCCGGAGGGCTGACATGATACTGCGGCCTGTGCCGGTCCGTAAGCAGAGGTATACGATCCAGCTTAATGTCGTCATATTTTAACTTCGGCCGGACGCCTCCTTGTGCGGAATCCAACACTTCCTGATAAAAAGCTGCTGCTTCCTCGTTACTCAGGGCACGGTTATAAATCTTCATCTCATCCATGATCCCGCTGAACATATGAAGGCTGAACACTTCGGCAAGCCTGCTGCCGTGATTATTCCTGCCGATGAACAAATCCGTGTCCATCGCCTCCGCTATGCGGGAACCGCGGGGCACAGCAGCCGATGTGATTACGGTGCCGTTCAGCAGCAGCTTGATTTCACCCGCTTCTCCATCGAATACGGCGTTCACATAAGACCACTCATTCTTGGGAAGTTCATAACCGTCCGGCGACCAGATTTCCTTCCATTCTCCTCCCTCAAGCCCGATTTGGAAGGACCAGGAGCCATGACGGAACATGCCGAGCAGATATCCCTGCCTAGTCTTGTTATTGTAGCGGTTCACTATGGCAGCCAGTTTGCCTTCATGTCCCCACTCATAGGTGCGCGGGGCAATCCATACTCCAATGCTGAGAGCCGATAGAAATTCCGGCTCTCCGTTACGCTCTTCTCCGTGGACAGAATGAGCAATATACGTTGAGTAACCATCGAAGAGGAGAGCACTTCCTGCTACTCCCTGTCTCCACGGCGGAGTACAAGGATCGGTAAACTCCGCATTATTGAATACATAATGAATCTCATCTACCGTCTTAGTGACGCTCTCCATAGCGCTTGCTCCGCTTCCTTCATCGAAAGCCCAATGCATCATTAGTCCCCGGTCACCTTCATGGCCGCTCATTCGTCATTCCTCCCTTGAGACTGCCTTGTACTAACACTTGGAATCTGAATGGACTTCAGCGTATGGATTTGAAGCGAGTTCAGAACAGCCTGTCCTGATTGTGTGCTTACCTGGATATTCTCAATCGGAGCATCCGGGAAAATCTGATCGGTTAGCACAACCAGACCATTAGCTGCATAAACTTCAACTGCATTGCGATCCAGCCAGATGTGCAGCTTAAGCTTGCCGTTCGCAGCGGCCAGCCTGGCACCGTGACGGCTTGCGAACGCCGGGTGGAAATCCGTCAGACCACTTTTTGAACGGTCCGTGAACAGCCATTCCTGAGCAGGGTCATATCCGATAATAATTTCGCTCTGCTGTCCGACAGATTGCAGATGGATATATACCGCGTCCCCGGATAGGATATCAATCTCTCCTTCAATTTCTAAAAGATCACTATTCATCTGCTGTCTAAAAGGAGTCGCCGGCGTAATTGTGATATCGTTCCAGCTCATAGATTCATTCCGCAGCTGCTCTATTTCCCGGACAGGCATTTGGCTCAGCACGACACTTCCGTCCTTACTGGTCAGGGACATGGCACGGGGCAAAGTCATCGCACCTCTCCAGGAGCCGGTAGGCGTCTCGTTGGCATATTTCCAGTTGCTCATCCATCCGATGATTACGCGGCGTCCGTCCTGCTCCGGAATATCGGACCAGGTAACTCCCGCATAATTATCTCTTCCATAGTCAAGCCACAGTATATGATCCGCAGGATTGTCATTGATGAACGTCTTTCCATCGAACTCTCCAATAAAATATTGTGTGCGCGATCCCTCCGGACAATTGGGATGATCTCCGATGCTGATGATCAGCACCCATTTCGAACGCCCGGTGTCATCCACCGGCAGTTGAAACAGATCAGGGCATTCCCAGACGCCGTCATGTGACCCTTCTTCTCTACCGAATTCACCGGTCAGCGACCATTCACGCAGATTCTCGGATGCGTAGAACCGGGCATGATCTCCAGCGACAATCACCATAATCCACCGTTCACTTTCCGCATGCCAGAACACCTTGGGGTCCCGGAAGTCTATCAGTTCTTCCTCGGCCAGCACCGGATTTCCGTTATATTTATGCCAGTTCATGCCCTTATCGCTGCTGTACGCCAGGCTCTGCCGCTGGCGCGGCTGCCCTGTATCCGGATGGTGATCGGCATGCGTAAAGAGCGCGACAAGTCCATCCGAATCTTCAAATAAGCCGCTGCTGTTATTCCAATCCACTACACAGCATCCCGAAAAGATTGCTCCGTGCTCATCCGGAAATAGAGCAATAGGCGCGTGCTCCCATTGAATCAGGTCTTCACTGACAGCATGGCCCCAGTGCATTGGTCCCCATTTATTACCGTAAGGATGATGCTGATAGAATAGATGATAGCTTCCCTCATAATAGACTAATCCGTTCGGATCATTGGCCCAACTGGAGGGTGGTGAAAAGTGAAACCCTGGTCTGAATTGCTCATCATTATTGTGGTTCCCAGACTCTATCATCTGGTTAATCTCTTCTGTCGTCGGCATAGAACCAAGAGCCCCCTTTCGTGTGGTTACTAACGCTCCGCCGGCATTGGAAAAAATCAGCATACTGGTAATTTGCTGGTTGGTCAGCTCCTGCAGGGAACTTCCGCTTTCTAAAAGCTTGTATAACAAACAGCCTAGAAAAGCATCGCCTGCTCCTGTCGTGTCGATTGCTTTGACCTTAAAGCCCGGCACATATCCATCCTGACCAGCCAACCGGTAATAGCAGCCTTTTTCCGCTAAAGTGACGACGAGGAGTCCGATGTCATATTGCTGCTGGAGTTCTTGTACGCCTTTTTCAAGATCGCTGCTGCCAGTAACAAAAGCTAGCTCTTCTTCCGAGATTTTCAACACATCGGCAAAATTCATCCCCCAGAGAATATTCTGTCTGGCCTCCTCCTTACTCTCCCATAACGCAAATCGGATGTTAGGATCAAACGACAGTAGAACCCCTGCTTCCTTCGCTCTGCGGACTGCCGTCCGGGTTGCCGTGCGGGCAGGCTCATGGGTCATCGACAGCGAGCCGAAATGCAGCACCTGACAAGCTTCAATCTGCCCCAGCGAAACATCCTGCGCGTGTAAGAAGGTATCTGCCCCCGGCTTCCGGATGAAGCTGAAAGAGCGGTCCCCCTGGTCATCCAGGTGAACAAAGGCCAATGTTGTACTCGCTTCATTGGTAACCGACACTCCTGTTACATCTACCCCGCTGTTATGCAGTGCATTTTGCAGCAATGAACCGAAGGGGTCTTCCCCAACTTTGCTGATCAGTGCTGATCTGGCACCCAGACGTGAGAGTGCTGCGGCTACGTTTGCCGGAGCCCCCCCTGGATTGCATTCAAACAGCCCGTTACCTCCTGCTGTCTGGCCTGCCGGTGTAAAGTCTATCAACACTTCTCCTATTGCGATGACATCAAGCACAGTTTCTCCCCCACCTAACTTCTATTTATTTTTTCAGATTTGCATTATATCGATCCAACCCTTTTTGATAGATCTCCATCAGTTCATTCAGGCCCATCTTGTCCAGTGTTTTAATGTAGTTGTCCCAAGCCTTATCTGCGCCGCCCTCTACAATGAATCTTCCTCTCTGGGTATTTACATATTTAATCAGCTCTGGCTCGATCTTGTTGATGGTGTCCAGTTCCTCCGGCTCAAAGAAGATACTCGGATAGTTTTCCTTTTCCATATATGGATTGTAATATTGCTCGAGATCTTTAGCGCGCTGCTGAGCCCGGGGTTCCATGTCCACCACTTTACCGAAGTCATCGATAGTAATGACACCAGGTGCGCCCGATCCCGGAGCAACCTTCTGGCGGAATTCACCTGCTGAGGCTCCTTCAGGAAGCGGTAAATTCACCAGTTTTCCGTTTTCGTCCTTCTTGTACACGACATCCAGCGGTCCCCAGTGGATTTGAGCAGCCATGTAAGGCTCATACTGCTGGTCAATCCAGCGCATGGTGATTTCCGGATTGCTGTCCGCTTTGGTAATGGCAAACGACCCTCGGCCTGGACCTCCGCCATTCGCGCGTCCAATCGTTTGCTCTCCATTCGCGCCTTTGAGCGGAGATAAGAGTACATAATCCTTGGCACGTTCGGTTCCGACAACTTCTTCGACTTCCCACCAGATATAAGATCCCAGTGTCTCATCTGTCGTTTTGCCTTTGGCCAGATACTGTGCAGCATCCTGGGTGAAGGATTCCGGATCAATCAGGCCCTGCTTATACCATTTTTCATGGAAATAATTCAGGGCTTCCTTATATTCAGGCTGAGTTGCGGTGAAAATGACTTTTCCATCACGGACGACACGGTGCTCCAGATTATCCGGGAGACCAAAGGCCCCGAATAGTCCGGCAATATCCATGCACCACTGCATATGCATGAAGCTTAACGGGATTTCATCCTGCTTGCCGTTGCCGTTCGGATCTTTTGTTTTGAAGGCAAGCAGCGCTTCCGTGTATTCATCCAGCGTTTCCGGTACTTTTAGGCCCAGCTTATCCAGCCAGCTTTTATTAATGACGTGGAAGAAAGGGTTGGTTCCAAGATTGTTTTCTTCCCAGGACGGCAGCCCGTAGATATGCCCATCCGGCGCTGTGATCGATGATTTGATATCAGGACGGCGATCCAGAAGCGCTTTCAGGTTAGGTGCATACTGATCAATTAAATCCTCCAGCGGAATAAGTGTTCCATCTTTACCGTAATTGATCAGCTCGTAATCAGTGAATCCGGCGGCATAGAAGGCATCCGGCAAATCGCCACTTGCAAGCAGCAGGTTTTTCTTTTCTGTATAATCGGTATCCGGGATGTTCTCCCAATCAATCTTCACATTGGTTTCCTGCTCCAGCCGCTTGAAGATTTCCATCTCTGAGAACTCTGGTGCCAGGGCCGCCTTCGGGGCTACCATTTTTAACGACACGGGTTTGTTTACAACAGGAAGACCAGTTGCATTGAAATTGTCTTTCTGATTGGAATTCTCCGCCTGATTGTTTGTCCCGTTACCGTTACCCGAACATCCGCTCAGCGCAAACGCTCCGGCCAATACCAGAATCCCCGCATTTTTAAATAAAGAACTCATTTTCGATAACCTCCCTTTTATTCATTCCGCCTGCTAATTACTCCTGTTTTGGTTTCACCTATTGCTCTGAATATGCGGTGCATCCCCCCTTTCAAGTACCGCGTCAGAGTACTATCCTTTGATGGAGCCGATCATTACGCCTTTAACAAAGTACTTCTGGAGGAAAGGATACAAAATCAGCAGCGGAAGACTGGATACCATGATGACCCCGTATTTGATCAGCTCTGTCACACGCATCTTGGCGGCATAGGATTCCACATCGATCATCATGCCGGAGTTGACCTGATTCTGGACAAGGATGTTGCGCAGCACTAATTGCAGCGGATACTTGCTCTCATCGTTCAGATAGATCAAGGCATCGAAGAAACCGTTCCAGAAGCCGACCACATGGTAGAGCACCATTACTGCCAGGATGGACTTGGACAACGGAAGAACGATACTCCAGAAGAATCTGGTGTTGGAACATCCGTCAATGGAAGCCGCTTCCCACATTTCGTCTGGTATGGATGACTGGAAAAAGGTTCTTACAATAATGACGTTAAAAACACCGCCTGCCCCGGGAATGACCAGCGCCCACATCGTATTCAGCAGGTGCAGATCCTTAATCAGCAGATAAGTGGGAATCAGCCCGCCGCTGAAAAACATGGTCACCAGCAAAAACCACATAATCACAGACTTCCCGGCCAGATCCTTCCGGGCTAACGGATAGGCTGCAAATACCGTCACGGCTACTCCAATTAATGTTCCCAGCGTTGCATAAAGAATGGAGTTGCCATATCCGATCCAAATGGAGGAGTCACTGAATATCCGTTCATAACCATCCAGTGTGAAGCCTTTCGGGAATAGCCAGACCTCACCGGAGTAAATGTAATTGGGGTCACTGAATGAGGCAACCAGTACAAAATACAATGGATACAGTACTAGCAGCATAATAATGGTCAACAGAATGTAGTTGATGATGTCAAACCATACATCCCCTCTGCTCTTTCGCTTCACTAATTGATTCATCATCATTTCCTCCTTACCACAGACTGGTCTCTGTCATCTTTTTAGCGATCCGGTTAACGGTGAAGATCAGGATAATATTAATAAGGGAGTTGAACAGGCCGACTGCCGTAGAAAAACTGTATTGGGCCTTCTGAATCCCCATCTCATATACATAGGTAGGGATAATATTGGAGGTGGCGTAGTTTAGATCACTCTGCATCAAAAACGCCTTTTCAAAACCGATACTCATAATGTTGCCCAATGCGAGAATCAGCAGGATAACGATCGTCGGCAGGATGCTGGGAATATCTACATACCAGACACGCTTCCATTTGCTCGCTCCATCCATAATGGCCGCTTCATGCAGCTCGGGATTGACTCCCGCAAGTGCAGCAAGATAGATAATTGTGGCGAAGCCTGTTTCCTGCCAGATTCCTGATAAAATATACAAGGGACGGAACCAACCCTCATCAGCCATGAAGAGAATAGGCTGTCCGCCAAACGAGGTAATCATATGATTCACGATTCCGCTGTTTGGAGACAAAAAAACATTGAGCATGCCAACGAGTACTACAGTAGAGATAAAGTGAGGCGCGTAAATCACGGTCTGTACAAATTTCTTATAGGACTTGCCCAGCATCTGATTCAGCATAATTGCGATGATGATTGGAGCCGGGAAGCCAAATAACAGTGAAAGAAAACTGAGTGAGAGCGTGTTTGTGATAATGGTCCAGAAGTTATAGGAATCAAAGAAATCTACAAAGTGCTGAAATCCTACCCATTCACTTCCCCAGATCCCCTGGCTGGGTGAGAAATCCTTAAATGCAATTTGCACCCCATACATCGGATAGTACTTAAATACGAGGTAAAGAATAATGATTGGCAGTAAAAACAGGTACAGTTCGTAATCGCGTTTGAACCTGCTCCATGGTTTGCGTTTTGGTTGGATCATGGAATGATCCACACGGTTGGTTGTTGAATTCACGCATATTCTCCCTTTCGTGTGCAAATATTTTTTTTGAAACGTTTCCAATTTAAATTTAGAAAAACTCAGTCGTTAGATCTCTATCAAGGACTTCATAAAACTGATCTATCTTAATCAATATTGAAACGTTTCCAATTTAGAGTGAAAAACATCAGTTCATAGAGTGCATCCACAGAATAAGCTGAAGTTTTTCGATTAAAGGGATCATGTCGTTTCACCTTGTTTGAATTTAACAGGGATACGATACACTTGTTTATCTAAGGGAATGCCTTCAATCTTGTTATAGAGCAGTCTAATTGTCATACGTGCCATCTCTTCTACCGGTTGCCTGATTGTAGATAGAATAGGATGAAAATAAGGGTTATCCTGAATACCGTCATAACCGATGACCTTCACATCCTCTGGTATACGAATACCCTTCCTGCGTGCTTTGTCAATATAGCTGGCAGCCAGCATATCGGTAATGGCAAAAATTCCATCTACATCGCCATGCTCGTTGAGGAACTCGTGAATATAGGCATTGTCATCTACTATTGGATCCGGCTTCTCATAGATCACATAATCGATACCCAAAGCCTCCGCTTCATGGATAAATCCTTGCCTGCGGTTCATGGTTTCGCTGAAAACGGAAGTAACACTCCCCATAAAAGCCGGTTTCCTGGCTCCTGCTCTCACCAGCTCCCTTAAAGCAAGACGTCCTCCCTCAAAATTATCTGAGGTCACACAGGTAATCTTCTTGTTAAAGTGCCTGTCGATGCTTACAATCGGAATGTTGTTGCTCACATTATTCTCGATATCGTTATAAGTTATGCCCACAATCCCCGCCACTTTGTTCTGCCGGAGCATTTCCAGATAGTACAGCTCCTTCTCAGGCTTACCTCCGCTATTACATAACATAAGCTTAAAGCCTTCCCGATCCAGCTCATCCTCAATGTAATAAGCCAATTCAGAAAAGAATGGATTCCAGATGCTCGGAAGCAGTAGAGCTACCATCTTGGATTTCTGCATCTTGAAATTCCTTGCTACTTCATTAGGGAAGTAATTCAGTTCTTGTATCGCTTCCTCCACTTTTTTGCGTGTCTTGGGTTTAACAGCGCCAGAGTTGTTAATGACTCTGGATACGGTTCCTACAGCAACGCCTGCTAAGTTTGCAACATCTTTAATACTTGTCATATAACACCTCCGAACTCTCTCTGGAAAATATAATATCACCAAAATGGAAACGTTTCAATATTTATTTTGGAAACGTTTCAAAAGGATGAGTCACGAGTGCAGACACACATCGGGGCTGTCTTGCTCCCAGGAATAATGCTGTATACTGACAAGCTTCAGTTCTTTTGAAGCCGCCATGTTCAATTTCAATGTTGCATAATGATTGTTTACTAATTTTATCGCATTAATTGTGATTCTGATCATAGTTGATCCTTACAAACCTAAATATAATGAGAACACTATAATTACATTTATTTCATTTATATCCATTTCGGAGGGTGTAAAAGGATGTAGTTGTAAGTTTCGCGAAAGGGGTTTTGCCGTCTCCACAATTTCCCTCCGTACATTAAGGTTGTTCGCCGCTTAGCCCTAGCACCCCAGATCGCAGCTTGAGTAAGTACACAGGCTTGATAAAGGATGTCTATAAGAACCCGGCATAATTAAAAACCAACCAATTGGATCGGAGGAGTATTCATTATGAAAAAGACTGTAGCTTCACTTCTTGCAGGTGTTGTAGTACTTGGGTCCTTTGCTTCGGTGGGCACTGCGGCTGAAAGCATTGAGCTTAATAATCCCGTAGAGCTCTTCTCAAGCTCTTCCCCTATTTCAATTACGGACCAAGCCTGGAAAGCCCCGGCAGGCTCCGCTTCTGAGGACAAAGTATGGGGATATCTTGAGAATGTTAAAGGGAACCTGCATCTTTCGGCTAAGGAGGATGTCCGGGAGAAATTCAGAATTACAGAGCAAAAAACAAACAGCAAGACCGGCAGCCAGCATTACCGGTTAAGCCAGTATATCTCGGGGATACCGGTATATGGAGCCGATCAGACTCTGCATATCGACAAAGCGGGCAACGTTACCTCCCTGCTGGGAAGTGTAGTGGAAGATGTCTACCAGACCATTCCGCAGCCGCTGATTCAACTCCAAACCATATCCGGAGCAGAGGCCATTCTGGCAGCCAGCCAGGATGCCACGCTGGAACATGGACCGCTAGGTGAGCCGCAAATAACTCCTACAGCGGATTTGTATTATTTTATCGTGGACGGAGAACCTAAATTAGCCTATAAAACGGAAGTGAACGTGCTGGAACCCGAGCCTTTACGGATACGGTACTTCATTTCTGCGGAGAATGGCAGCGTACTGTTCAAATATAATATCTTAGAGAACCTGACGGGTACGGGCACTGGAGTGTTTGGAGATACCAAAACGTTCGAGACACGCCTCTCGGGTTCAACCTACCAGCTCTATGACAGCACCCGCGGCAAGGGCATTGTGACCTATACCGCCAAGAACAAGACTTCTCTTCCGGGGACGCTCTTAACCAGCACTAACAATGTCTGGACAGACAAAGCCGCGGTTGATGCCCACACCTATGCTGAGAGAACCTATGATTATTATCTCCAGCATTTCGGCCGCAACAGCCTGGACAACAACGGACTGCAGATCCGTTCGACCGTTCATTACTATACTTCCTATAACAACGCATTTTGGAATGGTGCGCAAATTGTTTTCGGTGATGGGGATGGATCTACCTTTACACTGCTGTCCGGTGATTTGGACGTGGTAGGCCATGAGCTGACGCACGGTGTGACTGAGAAAACATCCAATCTTGAATACTACGGAGAACCGGGGGCACTTAATGAGTCCTTCTCCGACATCATCGGAAATTCAATTGAAGGTGCGAACTGGCTGATCGGTGATAAAGTGTATACACCGGGTATAGCAGGTGACGCACTCCGCTCACTTGCTAATCCGCCATTGTACGGCCAGCCTGACAAATACAGCGACCGTTATACCGGTACGGCTGACGAAGGCGGTGTGCATACGAATAGCGGCATCAATAATAAAGCTTTCTATCTGGCTGCTCAAGGCGGTACGTTTAACGGTGTAACAGTCACAGGCATTGGCCGTGAGGATGCCGTTCAAATCTATTACAATGCACTTGTATATTATCTTACAACCTCCTCCAACTTCTCTGCTGCACGTACAGCCATCATTCAATCGGCCACTGAATTGTTTGGAGCAGGCTCGGCTCAAGTAACTGCTGTAACCAAAGCTTACAATGCGGTAGGCGTCTACTAAAACAGAATAACAGGCCAATGATCCTGAGGATCATTGGCCTGTATGATGTAAATCAACAATAATAAGCTCTGGATTGATTTACTGAATGGCTCTGTAAATCATCTCAGACAAATCAGTGGCCCATGCCGTGGCTATTGGTTGTTACTGTTGTGGACTGAAATGAAGTGACATCTTCGGCACTTGCGGCAGTCAAAATGGTTAATGAGCTAATCAGCAATACGGTTGTCAATAATAAAAGCTTCTTTTTCAACATTTTCATCATTGAACTCCCCTTCTAAAATATTTCGCATAATTGCATGATACTCTTGTAGCTGTGAAATATTGGCCTCAGCTCTAACAAGCTCATAAAAAGCAATAGCTTTTCTAAAGCCTGTTCTATCAAATAGTTTACCACTTAATACGATATTTTCCAGTGTTAGGTTTATTGCAATAGCTGATTTCCCACGTTTATATAAATAAACTGATAATAGATGAATATATTCTATGTAGTACCTAACATCTACAGCAGGTGAGGTATCATCAGGTTTCTCAACGTCACTTTGCAGTTCTTCTAAGGCCCAGTCCACCGGATAGCTGTATCTTAATGCGGAGTCTAAGATATTTAGCAACCCAGCGGTCAATTCTTCCCTTGCACCCATCTTTAAAAATTTCACGTATTCAGGCAAAACTTCCTCCTTTCCCTCAAGTAGGTCAAGAACGAAGGTGTTCGCTTTAGCGGTATCCTTATAATATTCTATTTCTACCAATGATTCCTCATCTTCAAGTTGAACCCAGCTCAAATCTGAATACTTTTCTATGCAATGTCGGGCGTTTTTGTAATCGCCAAGTTTTTGGAGAGCAATGCCCTTTGCACAAAGACTAAACCCAAAGTAATACACTATAGAACGCTTTAACCTCTGGGCCTCAATTCCCTTGGGGGCTGTAGCATGTATTACTGCGATCATTCCCATAAGTTTGTCAGATATATCTATCATTGCTGTAAAATTGTCTAAGGTGAATGAAGCTTTTAGCATAGCTATTAAAGAGTCGGCATCCATACCATCAAGTTCCAACAACTCCTATTTCACTCCTTACAGTCCATTTTATAGAAATATTAAGTCTTTTCCATCCTGTGGTCAATTAATTTGTTGGCTCTTAAATTGCCATTCCCTCCTCTCAACCCAAAAAACCTGCAACTTGCGCAGGTTTCAAAGATTTCAATCTCCTGTCTCTTCAGCTTCAATCTGCAAGCTCCAGATTTTCTCCAACTGCTGCCTTCACCTGACGTTATATTTAGATGTTTATCAAATCGGCAATAGTACCATGTTCTTGTCTTCTGACAAAAAACAAATTCTAAGGAGTTGCTTTTAATAATCATGGCTGACATCATCAACATTATGGCAATCATAAGCATAACAGTGCCAAACGTAAACATGGGCTGTTTGAATGCCCTCAAGTCCATGTCGTATTAGCCAGCCCCTCGAAAGCTACGGTGGTTAGAACCAGCATAATACCAATCGTCAACGCCCTGTGCTGCCTGTGAAAAATTCCAATCTGATTGTTGTTTGTCTCCTACACCTTCTTTGTAAATTTAAATGTTTAAAAAGTAAATTAGAAATCAAAAAAATGCCGCTTTTAATAGCGGCATTTTCTGAGATTAATTCATTTATTTACAAGTGGTGATATAATTATGCTTTTGGAATTGCCCCTATTT
This sequence comes from Paenibacillus sp. FSL M7-0896, assembly GCF_037975415.1. Taxonomy (NCBI): domain Bacteria; kingdom Bacillati; phylum Bacillota; class Bacilli; order Caryophanales; family Paenibacillaceae; genus Paenibacillus; species Paenibacillus sp. FSL M7-0896. The sequence continues at coordinate 3,593,775 of NZ_CP150250.1, read as the reverse complement.
GTTGGAGCAAGCCAAGCATATCGGGTTGACCATACTCTTCAATAATTTGGCCATTAGAGATCCGATAAAAATTCATTGCATTTACTTCAATTTTCTTTCCTGTTGGTGGAAACCCGAGAAACACTCCGTCTTGTGTGCCCTTCATGACAAAATGAGCTGCTATTAGATCCTCTTCTGCTACCAGCTCCTTAACAGTCCATTGTATATCGGAAAAACCAGATCTCATCATATGAATTATGGAGAGATAACCATTTGGACCATTCATTGGTTCTTTTTGCATAGGTACATAAAAAACAGCATCTGGAGAAATCAATTCTTCAGCAAGTTCCTTGCTTGCCGTATTAATGAAGTTCGTGAAACGATGCATCAATTGTTTGTTTTCTGTAATCGTCATATTTAAACCCCTTTCTATTTCGTAAGATATAACGATCTTACCGTTTGCGGTGTTACTTTCCATTAAAAGATGTGCCTCTCCAATCTCCTCGAGTGTAAAGACTCGGGCAATAGGTGGGACTATACCATATTTTTGGAGATGCTCAAATAAAGAGATCAGTGTACTTTCTTTGATAACTTCACTGGTGAACGCTGTAAAATACACACCTGTGGGTATATCCACTAAAGGTTCAAAGGCATCAAGAGTCCATTCATTTCCTAATATTCCTGACATGCAACATATCCCTCGTTCTGAGATGAATTGCAAGGACTCCTTTACAGTTGGTGTACCAACCAACTCTAGAACCTTGTTTACCCCATTTGGAGCAATAGCATACACCTGTTCTCTCAAATGCTCATTATCGAGCAGTACATAGTCTGCTCCAGCTTGTTGGAGAAGTGCAAATTTCTCTTTGTCTCGAGTCGTTGATATAACTGTTGCTCCTACACTCTTAGCTAGCTGAAGTGCTGCTAAGCCTACGGAACTTGTCCCACCACGAATAAGCAGCATCTCTCCTGAAGTCAATTGAAGACATTCAAATAAGGATGCATACGCGGTATAATACATTTCTGGTATCGCTGCAAGTTCAGTCCATTTCATATCCCTAGGAATAGGATACACCTGGTCCGAAGGTATAAGTGCATATTCAGCATAACTTCCGTCAAATGCACGGCCTAACCCTCCCATTAATGAAGCGACGGCCGTTCCCTTTATAAATGTGCTATCAGAAGGGTCTTCAATCTCCCCTACGCATTCGATCCCCATAATACGCGGAAATTGAACGGACGGTGAATGCCCCTGTCTAGTAAACATTTCCGAGCGATTTATTCCAAACGCCCTGATTTTTACAAGTACCCACCCAGGTTTGACTATAGGAATAGGTACTTCAGTGATCTGTAGTTCTTGTGGGGTACAGACCCTTTCTAATACAACTGCCTTCATTATTTATCTCTCCGATTTCAAATGGATTCGTTTCTCAAACAGCATGAATATTGCGTTCGTCACAATGGCAAGTCCTGCTGACAATAAGCCCCCCCACAAAATCTTATCGATATTCATGGTCCGTAATCCATCATTTAATATCGTACCTAGCCCTCCTGCATTAATGAAGGCAGCGATGGTTGCCATGCCAATGGTTGTTACCGAAGCAAGTCGAAGGCCTGCAAACAGAGGCTTGATTGCTAAGGGTACCTGAACTTGAAGTAAGATCTGAAATCGGCTCATACCGACCCCTGTAGCAGCTTCAATAACAGATGGTTCAACATGATTCAAAGCTGCAGTGAACTGACGTAGAAGGATATATTGGTTATAAGCAATGAGCACGGTAATGGCTGTCGTTTTCCCCAATCCGGTCACAGGGATCATGATTGCAAACAAAGCCAAGCTCGGAATAGAATACAAAATTGAAAACATGTAAATGAGTGATCTAGATACCTTATCAGAGGCCAGAGCTAAGATGGTTAAAACGATGGCAATGAGCACAGAGAGCAGCATGGTCAGAATGAGGATCTCCACATGCTCCAATAATGCTTGTACCAACTTATCCGGATGTTTAATGGCATAGTTGATCATGTTAAGTTCCCCCAGAAGCGTTCTTGCTCCTTCGAAGATTGAATGAGTGAGTACACAAAATCATCTGCAGGATGAGTTATAATTTCTCTCGGGGTATCGAATTGACAAACCTTACCCTGATTCATAATCACAACTCTGGTTCCTAGCTTGAATGCTTCATTAATATCATGAGTCACGAACAAAAAGGTTTTTTTCATTCCCCCATGAATCTTTAAGAGTTCATCCTGGAGATTCAAGCGCGTAATAGCGTCCAAGGCCCCAAAGGGTTCATCCAGCAGCATAATATTGGGAGCGGTTGCCAATGCTCGCGCAAGACCGATTCTCTGTTGCTGCCCTCCGGACAATTGTGAAGGATAACGTCGTTTGAAGTTCTCTGAATCTAACCCAACCAAAGCTAACAATTCTTGTACCCGATCTTCGATTTTCTTTTTGTCCCATTTCAAAAGACGAGGAACGGTAGCTATATTTTGTTCAATATTGATGTGGGGGAACAAGCCTACTTGCTGAATAACATAGCCGATTTTCCTTCTAAGTATTACAGGATCAACTCCAGCGATATCCTCCCCAAATATTTTAATAATTCCGTGGGAAGGATCGTTAAGCCGATTCACCATCTTCAATAAAGTTGTTTTTCCTGATCCAGAGGAGCCGAGGATGGTAATAAACTCCCCTTCACTTATCGACAGGTTCACATGATCCACTGCATATTCATTGGAATCTGAATATGTTTTACTCACATCATGGAATTCGATTGCTGTTGGATTCATGTTAACGCCATCCTTATTTAATGGAAGCATAAAATTCTTTGGCCACATCTTCATATTCTTCTTTGTCTACGTCCACTTTCGCGTTTAGTGCGGTTATGGTGTCTGTATCCAATACCGAGCTAACCTTGTTGATCACTTCAGCGATGCCGGAATCCGTTGAAAGCACATTATCACGGATAACAGGCGCCAAGTTATAAGGGGGCCATACTTGTTTGTTATCTTCCAATAGAGTAAACTCGTCTTTGTTTACCAACTGACCTTCAGTGGTATATGCGGGCGCAACATCAGCCTCGTTGTTTCTAAGCACTTCATATTTCAAACTGTTATCATATACTTTGGATGATTTCCAATTGAGTTTGCCATACACTTTCTCCAGTGCTGGAATACCGTCAGCGCGCTGGTCCACCTCTCCTTGGGAAGCAAATCGAATCTCCCCGGCATGTTTTTGCAGGTCAGTAATGGTCTTGATCCCTAATCTTTGTGATACTTCCGTTCGAATAACGAGACCCGCTCCATCATTTGCTTTTGAATAATCGAGCCATGTGATATTGAATTGCTTTTTGTACTCTTCCTTGACTGTTGTATACACTTCATCCGGATCTGTCATCAAATCCATCTGTAATACGGCCAACAACCCAGTACCTGTGTACTCTGGATACATATCGATATCGTTATTAACAATCGATGAATGAATGATAGAACCCGCAATATTAGGAACACGCTCTACTTGGTATCCCGCGTTCTCCAAAGCCAAAGCATATAGCTCCCCGACAATTAAATTCTCAGTAAAGTCTTTTGAACCAATTCGAATTGTCGATCCATGATTATTCGTTTTATTACCACATGCGCTCAACATTATGGACAAAACAAGTGTGATTGAAATGGTTAAAACTAATTTTTTCTTTATGTTCTTTTTCATTTGCGTGAACCTACCTTTGCAAGAATTTATATCTAAACAATACACGTTCAGACACATCTAAAATGAAGCCTATCCCAATAGCCAGAATCGCTACTGAGATAGCACCAATTAAAAGTAAATCCGTTCGATTGAGTCCTAAACCGGTAAAAATGATCTCTCCTAATCCACCAGCTCCAATTTTGGCAGCCAAGGTAGCGCTGGCGATAATTTCAATCGCAGCGGTTTTAATCCCTGTCAAAATCAATGGTCCAGCCACTGGAAATTGGATTTTCCATCTGATTTGTCGTTCAGACATCCCTACACCTTGTGCAGATTCAAGTAAAGACATGGACACACTTTGTAATCCGGATACTGTATTCATTAAGATTGGAGGGATTCCTAAAATAATGAGAGCGACAAGGGCTGGCCTAATTCCAGTACCCATGATAGGAAGCAACAGAAGTAAGATTGCTAGGCTGGGAATGATTCGTAATGTTTGAAATAACGAGATGATCCATTTTTCGGAACGACTGTATTTAGTTGATAAGGTACCTAAGATCATTCCTATAAGTGTAGAAATCATCAATGCCAATAAACTGATCTCTAAATGCTCTTTCCAAGAATTCAAGAACGTTGACATATGATTCGAAAAATAGTCACTCAGTTGCATCCATAAACTTTCTCTCAAACTCCCTCCCCCTTTCATCATTTTCATTTGATTTTTCATCGACAGAATTATAATATAAGCAATGTATTGGTTTTGAAAGTAGGCACCTTTTTGTTATATAGGAACCTATTAGTAACTATTGGAGGCGATAATGTAGTGATTTCAAAAAAAGAGTTGCCGTTGTGTCCCGTCGCAACGACAGTTGGATTGATAGGTAACAAGTGGAAGCTATTGGTTATGAGGGATCTTTTGAAGGGAACTCAACGATTCGGAGAACTTCGTAAAAGTATCCCGGAGATCAGTCAAAAGGTTCTCACTGAAAATTTACGCTCAATGGAAGAGGATGGAATTGTCATTCGTACTGTTTTTGCAGAAGTCCCTCCGAGAGTCGAATACAGCTTAAGTGACTTAGGAAATTCACTGAAGCCAATTATATTCTCTATGGAAACATGGGGACTCGGGTACCAGAAACTCAATGATGAACTTCCGAACGATATTCATCAGAGTGAATGATGTCAGATTGATACTCTCTGCAATATTTCTATTAGCAGTAAAAAAGCAATTCGGATTAAATCCGAATTGCTTTATCTTTAATTACTCCTTTAATCCTTCTGACTCCAGCAGCAGAAGATTGTTCTTTTACAATACGGAACGTTCCTAAGTTTGTGGTATCTTCTACATGAGGCCCTCCACATACTTCACGGCTCCATACTTTCCCTTCGTGATCTTGGATGGTATACACCTTAACGATATCCGGATATTTATCCCAAAAGTTTCCTTCCACATTACTTTCTTTCGCTTCAAGTTTAGGCAGCTCTGAAATAGAGGTAACTGCTTTGGATGAAATTGCATCATTCACATACTTCTCCACCTTAGCTATTTGCTCGGGGGTAAGTTTTTCATCATGGTTGAAGTCAAACCGTAATCGCTCGGAAGTAATATTACTTCCTTGTTGGTGAACATGATCACCTAGAACTTCCCTTAACCCCGCAAGTAGCAAATGAGATACCGTGTGCAGCGCGGTTGTTTCTGCGGAATGTTCAGCTAAGCCACCTTTAAATTTACCTGCAGAAGCAGTTCTGCTCATTTCAGCGTGTTTTTTTGCTGCCTCTGTATAAGACGTCTTATCCTCCATGGTATATCCACTTTCAGTTAGATACTCTTGTGTCAGCTCCAAGGGAAAGCCATAGGTTTCGTAAAAATAAAAGGCATCTGCCCCCGTAACTTTACCCTTATTCTTCAGATGTTTCTGTATTTCAAATTCTCCTTGCTGTAATGTTCTATAGAAAAGACTTTCTTCCTTATTTGCGATTTCAATTACTTTCTTTTTATTGCGGATCAAATCTTCATAAGCTGTTGCTTCATCGATATAAACTTCAGACAACTGACCCACAAAGCTTCCTTGTATCCCTATTTTTTTACCCGCACGGATGGCCCTTCTTAATAGCCTTCTTGTTATATACCCTGCATCACTATTTGCCGGCTCTGCACCGTCATTAATGAGAAACGTAGCCGCTCTCACATGATCCAGTATGATTCTAAAGGACTTTAGATCGTCAGCATAGGATTTACCGCTTAGCTCCATCAACTTGTTCTTGGGATTAAGGAAGAAAGCCGTATTATAAATATCCTTGTCCCCGTTAAGGGCTGTAGCCACCCTTTCTAATCCGCCTCCATAATCCAGATTGGGATTTTGCATTTTTACGAATCCGGTCTCTCCTTTTGTGTAACACATAAATACGTTGTTCCCAATTTCCAGGAATCTGTCGCTTTCAGAAGCAGGATGATCCAGTGGATCACCGCTTGGGTCAAGATCATAAAACATTTCACTATCGGGTCCACCCGGTTCACCAACCGGCATATGGAGAGGACTTCCGGCCCGGCTCCACCAGTTTTCTTTTTCATCGTATAAGAATATTTTCCCGCCTCTAGATGCCCCGTATTGCCAGGGATCATCTTCAATGATGGGTTCTATCCCGACGGATTTGAATTTTGCTGACCAGAGCTGAGTGGCTTCCGTATCTTTCGGTATATTCAATTCGTCACTTCCTGCGAAAGCACTGATATACAGCCTGCCCGGATCCATTCCTAATTCGATGATCTGCCAATGCCAAATGGCATCGATTTGCTTTTGCTTATAGTTAAGTTCATTTGCTTTGAACTCCCAACGGCCTATCATTTCAAAAAATGTCAGATGCGACGTATCTCCTACTTCCTCAATATCCACTGTCCTTAAGCACTTCTGAATATTAGCAATCTCATTGCCGATCGGATGCTTTTCCCCCAATAAATAGGGAACCATCGGCTGCATGCCGCTTCCTGTAAACAACGTTGAGGGATCATTTTCCGGTAACAAGCTAGAAGAAGGCACTTGGCTAGCCCCTATTCTTTTCATAAAATCAACATAGGATTGTCTCAACTCATCTGGTGTCATTGTAAACCCTCCATCAAATATTAGTTATGCTTAAAACAAAAAAGCCCTAAGCTGACATGTTTCTTGTCAACTTAGGGCGAACGATTATGTCCGTGTTACCACCTAACTTCAGATTGCTCTGCGCTCTATCAGTACGGGATTGCTCCGATACTGTTTCCTGAATAACGGTGGAACTCCGTTGAAGCCTACTAAGATTCCTCTGTTCGGTCCACAGCTCCGAGACTGCTTCACTATTAGATCAATGAAGATTCGCACCAACCATCTTCTCTCTGTGAGATCCTTAATAGTTACTATTTCTCATCATAGCCTTTTCGTTTTAAGTTAAAGCTATGCTAGCACAATCAGCTTGCTTCGTCAAATAAAAAGTTACCTGGAGCCGGCGCTTACCATTTGTTTGATCTGCACACGACCTGCCTGTAATAAAGCATCACTGAACTTCTCATCACTAACTGCCCTTGCCAGTGCCACAGTACCCACCATACTGCTCACCAACGCATAACCATTAGAGGGATCGATCCCAGCCATATTTGTAATAAACGCGATGAAACGTTGCAGCTCTTGTGTGTACGCTTGCCTAATATTTTCCGGTAGCTGGGCAACCTCTCCTGATAAAGCAGGTAAGATACAACCGGCTTCCATCTGATCCCGATGCAGAGGGCTTAAGTAAAAATCAATGACGGCCTCAATCGACGTCTGATCTTCATTTTTATTTTGGTCTGCAATTCTCTGAAGTGTGTCGATGGTGTCACTAATTGCGAAGTGACAGGTCTCCATCACAAGCTGATCTTTATTTGCAAAATGGGAGTAAAATCCTCCGTGCGTCAGTCCAGCACCTTTCATAATATGTGGAAGACTAATATTCCGCACGCCGTGGGTGCGAAATGCTTTGGCTGCGCTGGTAATAATATGGCTTCGAACTTTGAGCTTGTGTCCTTTCGGATAAGGCATCCTGCTCTCTCCCTTTTGTATAAGTCTGTATTTATGAATGTTTGTGAACTACCATCCACCTAAGAGGTGGCGGCTTCTTGGTCAATGAAGCTACTGCTCCAAGTTTACCCAAGCTCAAAGGCTAGTCCCTAGCCCAATCATTGCAATATCACATGGCTAGTTTCAGTAGGTTTTGAGCAGCGTTTACATCGCGATCATGATGCACGTTACATTCTGGACAAGTCCACTCTCGCAAGGCGAGATTCTTCACCTCTGCGTTCTTATAACCGCAACAGGAGCAAAGCTGACTACTTGCATAGTGCTTAGGGGCAATAATAAGTTCTCTGCCATACCATTGAGCCTTATATTCAAGCATCGAACGGAACATACTCCAAGCTACCTCGCTAATCGCTTTTGCAAGTTTGTGATTCTGCATCATATTCTTTACACGTAAGTCTTCCATCACGATGACTTGGTTTTCGTTTATCATTTTGGTAGACGTTTTATGCAAGAAGTCTTTACGCTGATTTGCTATTTTTTCATGTAGCTTGGCAACTTTCAGCCTAGCCTTATGACGGTTATGGCTTCCCTTCTTCTTCCGCGATACATCCTTTTGCAGCTTCGCTAATCGCTTTTCAGACGTACGCAAGTATTTAGGATTGGATATGATTTCGCCATTTGAAGTCATAGCAAAGTCTTTCAGCCCAAGATCAACGCCAATCTTCGTATTGCATTTTGGGCAACTGGACGATATCCGTTTCAACCAATACGGAAGCATAATACTTTCCCGTTGGTGTTTTTGAAATCGTGCATGATTTGATCAGCCCCACGAATGGGCGGTGCAGCTTGATTTTAATGCCCGTTTTTAGCTTTGGAATCTTGAGATATCCATCCTCTATAGCCACTGTTCCATTTTGGTTATTCGTTGTGAAGCTATGATTATTCGTCTTCTTGCTCTTGAATTTAGGAAATCCCGTTTTCTTATCCCGAAAAAAATTCTTATAAGCCTTGTCTAAATTCAGTTGTGTATTCGCTAAGGCAAGGCTATCGACTTCTTTCAGCCAGTCAAATTCCTTTTTGTATTGTGCGGGTGTATTCCTCAGCATCGTTTCCGTTTGCTTGTAATGTTCAATTTTATCTGCAAGCATTCTATTGTAGATGAAGCGAACGCATCCGAACACTTTAGCGAAGTAGTGTTGTTGCCCATGGCTTGGATAGATACGGTATTTGTAGGCTTTCAGCAATGGCGATCACCCTTTCACCCCTTGGTTTTCGATGTATTTTTGAATGACGTCTATTGGCGCTCCACCCGTTGTAAGCAAGCAATAGGAGCGTGACCAAAAGGCCTCTTTCCAAAGTGATTTTCGGAGGGTAGGAAACTCCTTCTTGATCAGCCTAGATGATGCACTCTTATAAGCGTTGAGAAATTTAGAAATGTCGGTATTAGGATGAGTTTTCATTAGGATATGAACGTGATCCCTGTCATGATTCCATTCCTGCAAAGTCACATTGTAAGTAGGCTGAATGGATGCAAATATCTCTTTCAGACGTTCGGATATTGGATCTGTAATTACTTTCCTACGATACTTGATGACTAGAATAAGGTGGAAGTGAAGGGAGAACACTGAATGGTTATTCGAGTCTAATTTCATTAATTTCACTGACCTTTCCAAGATACGACTGAATACATTTATTATAGCATCTTAGGCGGTTATAATCCATGTAGATTAGACCGTTTCCATTCATCCCCCACTTAAAGAAGATGGGAGAATTCTGTCAACTGAGGGTTAAAATATTATAATTATCATATTATTTGATGTCAATTTATTATGAAGTGTTGACTCTTTTAAAATATGATGACTATAATATATTACGATCATCATATTTTAATTTGGAGGTACTCATCATGAACTCATTAGAAGCTGTAGATACCCTGGTCATTGGATCGGGGCCTGGCGGTTATGTAGCCGCATTACGTTCATCACAATTGGGTATGAAAACATTCATTGTGGAGCGCCACCAGATCGGAGGGGTATGTACGCATGTAGGCTGTATTACTTCCAAAGCGCTGATTGCTGAAGCGGAGCGTATTCATTTGCGCAGACACTGGTATACTGTTGACGAAGCTTCTTCTTTTCAGGAGGCTCAGTTGTTTAAGCAAGCTGTGGTGGATAAGCAGTCTGGAGGAGTTCGGTTTTTACTTAAAACAGCAGGTGTGACAGTTATCGAAGGAGAAGCCAGCTTGATTGATGCGAATACCGTTGAAATTCATCACGCTGAACAGAATGAGCGCCGAATAGGCTTCAAACATCTCATTCTGGCAACCGGTTCCCGTCCGATTGAAATCAGCGCTCTTCCTTTCGGCGGACGGATTCTTTCATCCACTGAGGCGCTATCGCTGGCCGGTATTCCTAAGAGCCTTGTTGTAGTTGGCGGCGGTTATATTGGTGTGGAACTGGGTCAGATGTTTGCGAGATTTGGAACCAAAGTTACGATGCTTGAGGGCGGTGAACAGATTTTACCCGGATTTGAAGCAGAGATTGTCGCACCTGTCGTTCGTCAACTGAAGAAGGACGGGATAACCATCTTAACGGAAGCTAAGGTTACAGGAACAGACCAATATACGAGTCACATCAATCTACATTATATGCGTCAGGATCAACACCATGTTGTTCAAGCTGAATATGCGTTAATTACGGTGGGCAGGAAACCGAACACAGATGGAACCTTGGGTCTTGAAAATATAGGTCTGTCCCCTACTCCACAAGGCTTGATCGAGATTGACAAGCAGTGCAGAACATCTATCCCGCATATCTATGCCATTGGAGATATTGTTCAAAGCCCTGCCTTGGCTCATAAAGCTTCATATGAAGCAAAAATTGCAGCAGAAGCGATCGCGGGTAAACCCTCTGTCATCGACTACAAAGCTCTTCCGCTGGTTGTGTTCTCTCACCCGGAGATTGCGAGCGTTGGTCTTAGCGAAACGGCGTGTAAACAACAATCGATTCCTGTTGTCGTTGGAAAATCTATTTTTTCTATTAATGGCCGTGCGCTGGCTCTGAAAGAAACCGAAGGCTTTGTCAAAATCGTTGCTCATGCTGTGTCTGGTCTTGTATTAGGTGCACAGATTGTAGGCGCTGAAGCATCTACTCTTATATCTGAGCTATCCCTTGCGATTGAGATGGGAGCAACGGTAGAAGATATGGCCATGACCATTCATCCGCATCCAACGTTAGGCGAAATCATCATGGAGGCCGCAGAACAAGCCCATCGCAGATTGTAACAAACGAAAATTATTGATGCAGGAGGTTTACTTATGGAGAAATCAAACGAAGTATATTGCGTTTCCGACCGGCTTGTTATTCGAAAGTTTGATTTGCAGGATGTACATTCTTTTTATCAATACCGGACGAATCCAGAGGTTTCCCGTTTTCAATCCTGGGATCATTATACGCTTCAAGAAGCTGAAGCATTTATCAGCAGACAAATAGTACATTCCCCGGATCAGCCCGGGACTTGGTTCCAATATGCAATTGCTCTAACGGAGTCAGATCAATTAATCGGTGATTGTGCCATCCACACACTCGCAGATGAACCCCGAATGGTTGAGATAGGATTCACTCTAGCACCTGAGCATCAAGGAAAAGGATACATGAATGAGGCGCTTCGTGTCCTGATTGACTATGTGTTTGGCTTACTAAATAAACATAAGCTGATCGCTTTTACCGATGTAAGGAACACAAAATCGATTCAAGTGCTAGAGCGTTTAGGCATGAGACGTGAAGGACACCTGCTCGAAAATTACATGTCCAAAGGCATTTGGGTAGATGAATTTCAATATGCAATGCTGCGATCGGAGTGGCTTAACAAACAAAACTGATTTCAAAAGAAACTTTCAGGTCAAATAGAAGTTGTTGTATTTACTATTTTCTGGAGACTTTCCTTGATACGATGCGTAACTTCGTTACCATGATAAGTGATCACTTTTTTAATATCCAGCTCTAGCAGTTTGGCAATCGACTTCAACGCAGCAGGATGATCCAACGTGTAATAGTTGTCAAAGGACAGGAGCTTACCAGCTTTTGAATTTAATGCATCGCCGGCAATTAACGTTTGAGTTGGGATATGATATAGCGATATATGATCTGGTGTGTGTCCAGGTGTAAAGACGACTTGAATACCGCCGGCCAGGGGCAGAATATCTCTATCCTTTAGTGCTGTATGAACGTGCACGGACGGTGCAAAAGTTGTACCTCTAATAAGCGGAAGCGCACCCGTCAAATAGGGTACAGTCTCCTCATGTGCGAGCACCGTCACCTCGTTCCCCCTTGCCTGAATAAGCTCCGGCAGACTGCCAATGTGATCGCTGTCTTGATGTGTAATGATGATATGCGTTAGCTGATCAAGTCCAAAGCCTTCCGTTTCAAGTAACTTACGGATCTTATCCAATTGCCCGGGAATGCCAGTATCAACAAGTACAAGATTCCGTTCATCCCACAACAAAGTTGGGTATACAATAAATGATCCCATTTGCAGCTCTATCGCTTTAATTCCGGTATTCGGCTGAGACAGGGACATTCCTTCATCATCCTTTCCTATAAGTAGGTATATTATATTACTTATAGGAAGCCGCAAGTCAACACTTTTTACACTCTCTATTCGGGCAGTCCCTGAAAAGAATTCCCTCGTGTCAGCTTCTGACTCTGATCGGCCCAGCGGATCTGAACCGAACGGGAAGTGAAGATGTCAGGCCCGTCCGATACCTGAAAATGCAAGTGTGCTTCACTGGAGTTCCCTGAATTACCAAGATGTCCGATGAGATCCCCCTGCTGTACGTTATCCCCTTTATTGACGGCTACACTGCCTTTCTTGAGATGTGCTGTGATGCTGTGCTCCCCGTTTCCATGATCAATGACCACAACATTCCCTGCCGGTTCTTCAGCGTTCATCACGCCCGGCGTGTTATCCGGAATGTCATTTTTGACTTCAACCACCTTGCCATCTGCGGCTGCATAGATCGGTTCACCAAAAGCATAATAATTCTCATTGTCCTTTCCCTCACCTTGATAGCTTGAAGCATCCTGTGTGCGGATAATGTCGAGTGCGTAACGCTGGGTTTCATGAGCATAATGATAGTTGGATAACACATCGTTCCCGCCCCAGAACACAAACCATTCGCCCTTCAATGGAAACTGGAATGCAGTTTTGCTCATCGCCTTATCCGTTGCTTCATGCGTTTCAAGCGGCTGAATCAGCAGCCCCGCAATCTGGTGATTTTCGGCAAAAGAGGCTTGAATCCCCTTGGTCCCCGTCTGATCCTTCCATGAGCTTTCAACCAGATTGTTCATTTTAAATTCCGTAACTTTCTCCCATGAAGCAACGCCTTCCATAAAGCTATCGGCAGTCGTCTTGAATTCGTCCAGCGATATGATTTCCTGTAGCTCCGGACTCATCTGTTTGTAGATGTCCTCCTTCGATCCCTTCATTAAGGTATCCATGAAATTGTCTGGTGTAATCATTGCGTCCTCCTCGGCTCCATTCGTAATTTCATCTGATGGGGCGGCACTGGTTGTCTGTTCTACCGGTAATTTCTCTTGTGGTTCAGATGCTTCCGAAGTGCCGCACGCAGACAACATCACACACGTACCAAGCACTACGGCAAGCAGCTTCCAGCTTTTCGAATATCCTCTGGTCATTTCCCTGCACTCCTTTGTTTGAACGATATCTTTACAGTCCAGTGTACGACATCAAGCTTATCTGCCGTCTAACTTACTCTTACGACTATCATAACTTTGCGGCGGGCTACCTCTCCAAAATTAAGCATCCGTTAAGGTTACCGGCAAGCAGCACAGTGTTTCAGAATGGTATGATACTTATATAAAAAGCTTGGAGGCTCTATTTCGCCATGGATGAAGTTTCAATTTTGCTTGTTGATGATGAACAGGCGATTCTGCATATGCTCCGAACGGTATTGCTCAAGGAGCAATTCCTGGATATTGATACGGTCACTACCGGTGAAGACGCAATTGCTGCATGTGAAAAGAAAACCTATCACTGCATCGTGCTGGACGTGATGCTACCAGGCCGAAGCGGGCTGGAAATCTGCCCTTTTCTGCGTCAAATTACAGATGCCCCTATTCTCTTTCTGACTGCGAAAACCACCGATTATGACAAGCTGACCGGCTTTGCGGTTGGCGGAGACGATTATGTCGTTAAACCCTTTAACCCGCTGGAAGTAGTCGCACGGATCAAATCGCTGCTGAGACGATATTTGCCCAGACAGACGGAAGCGGAAAAACTGCCGCGGGAAGGGATCTATGACTATGGGCGCTTCCAGGTTATGGAGCCAGCCGGTGAACTCAGAGTCGAAGGTCAACCCGTGAACTGCCCTGCGCTGGTATACCAGCTGCTGCTATTCTTTTGCAAACATCCCAATCGTATCTTCACCAAGTCTGAATTGTATGAGCGGGTCTGGGGGTCGGAGGCCATTTCGGATGACAACACCGTCATGGTACATATTCACCGGATTCGTGAGCGTATTGAGGCTGATCCCTCCAACCCTGAATTATTGGTGAACGTTCGAGGGCTAGGGTATAAGCTCATTCAGTCCGACATGGGGCATGGGCGATGAGTGTAAGACGCAGATTGATGACGCGGTTCATTGGCCTGCTTGCGGGTACGGTGGTCCTAATCTTGATCATCGGCGGAAGCATTGCTTACTGGGTCATTCAGCAGCTACATGAGGCCAGTCTTGTTGAAGATTTTGCCACTGTCGGGCTCGACCAGCTAATCAGTACAGCAGAGATTTTGCCGGACGGCAGTGTTAAGTATGATCCCGATCTGCTGAAGCGAATCGAGGAGAACAACGGCTGGCTGCAGATTCTCGATGAGCAGGGCCGTGTGCTGGATGCTTTTCATACCCCTCCTGATGTGCCGAATCACTATAAACCTGGAGAACTCATATCTTATTGGCAAGGACAAAAGCTCTTTCCCTACCGGCTATATCTGCTTATCCGCGAAAGAGAAGGCATTAATTTCACCCTGTTGTATGGAGAGAACAACCAGTCTGTAACCATGCTGGAGCAAGCATATAACGGGGGCCGTTATGCCAATAACAAGCTGGAATTGGCATCCGGGCAGCAGGATATCATCCGCTCGGCGGATGCCTATCTTCAGATTTTGGATGAACAGGGACAGGAGATGGCTTCTTTCAACAAGCCCGCAGCAGGCATTCCGGACAGCTACAGCATCCAGGATCTGATTCTGCGTACACGATACCCCATCCGGTATGGAATGACCACAGTGACCAGCTATGATGAGCAGAACCATTCCACCTGGATGCTTAGTGTTCCTCTTGCGGGCAATCCGGCGGGTAGCAACGTGAACCCCTTCGGGTTTATTTTTGGACCTGCCCTGATTGCGCTTCTGGTATCTATTATCGGCTTGCTGATCCTGCTTGCTGTCTGGTATGCCAACCTGTTCGGTTATCCGATGCTCCATATGCTGCAATGGCTGCAGCGGCTTGAAAGGGGACAATATGAGGAGCCGGCCGGCCCCCGCGGCAGGCCGCTTAGCCAGAAGAAGAACGGGAGATGGCGGCGAAACTATCGGGTATATACGGAAGTGTTACATTCCATCCAGACGTTATCCGCTACCCTGAAGCAGGATAAAGAACTCCGCAAACAGACCGACTCTCTGCGGGAGGAATGGATTGCTGGAATTACCCATGATCTGAAGACACCGCTATCCTCGCTCCAGGGTTATGCACACATGCTGGAGGCAGAGAAATACCAGTGGACTACGGAAGAGGTACGCGAATTCGCGGGCATTATGGTGGACAAGTCCATGTACATGGACAGGCTGGTAAGCGACCTGGCCATGACATATCGTCTGCGCAGCGGCGGATACCAGCCTCCTGTTGAGCTAACGGATATCAATGCTCTGCTGCAGGATTTGGTACAGCGTGCTGAGCGGAACCCGGCTTTTGGAGTGGGCCGCATTACGTTCCAGCCTGCCCCGGTTGGGGTACAGGGTTATGTACACGTCCCCTCCTTTGAACGGATCGTTGATAATCTGACCGCCAACGCCTTGCTGCATAATCCGCCGGAGGCGAAGCTGATTGTAAGTGTGCAGCCAGGTATACAGGCAGGCGATTTCATCGTTCAATTTGCCGATAATGGACGCGGTATGGATCAGGAGACGGTGTGGAAGCTGTTCGAACGATACTATCGCGGCACAGATACAGGTGCGCCCGATGTCGGCTCAGGCCTGGGTATGGCGGTAACCAGAGGGCTGATTGAGGCCATGCAAGGGCGAATTGAGGTTCGATCGAATCCCGAAGAGGGGACAGAAATACGTTTGATATGGGATGCCCGTTCGAGGGCTGGAAGAAAATAATCCAGAGGTTCCAATGTGGTATAATCATAAGAAAATATTTGAAAATATATGACGAAGAGGTGTTCTGCTAATGGCATTAACGTCCGCATTCACGAGCCTCAACCTGCCTGTTAAAAACGTAGCCCAATCGAAAGTGTTCTTCACTGGACTTGGCTTTGAGCTCAACCCGCAATATCCGGATAACGAGACTTCGGTAGCCCTCTTGATCGGCGACAACCTGCAGGTCATGCTGATCGATCAAGCCTTCTTTCTTACACTCACGGAGAAGGAAGCCGTCGATACGGGCAAGTATGCGCAGATGACGATTGCTTTGGAATTCGAGAGCCGGGACAAGGTTGATGAAATCGTGAACACCGCACTCTCCTTAGGCGGGAAATTGCACGCTGAGCCTGAAGATCATGGATTCATGTATCATTGGGGCTTCGTGGATTTGGACGGCCATCTGTGGGCGATTAACTATATGAACATGGATGCGGCACAGGGTTGAGGCTAACGACGAATACACTCGTACTAAGGCTGCAAAAGAAAGACGCCGGGCAACTTCCCCGGCGTCTTCTTTGATAGTTTAGTGTTTTAAACCGAATACAATTGTCGGTACAGCGGAATATGGACCGAATGTATGTGAAAAACAACATACATTGTGCTCGCAAGCAGGCATATGGACCGAATGTATGTGAAAAACAACATACATTGTGCTCGCAAGCAGGCATATGGACCGAATGTATGTGAAAAACAGCATACATTGTGCTCGCAAGCAGGCATATGGACCGAATGTATGTGAAAAACAACATACATTGGGCTCGTAAGTAGGCATGCGGCTTGAATGTAAGTGAAAAACAGCATACATTCAGGCCGCGCGAAGGTAATCTTGTTCATCCCTTAGGGTGATTTTGTTCTAATCAGTTTTTTTCAGTATAGGATTTGAAATTGTCCATGATCGCTTGCCAGCCTGCTTGCTGGAGCTCGACGGGGTTGGCGTTTTCCGCATCGAATGTTTGAATGATCTTCGTCTCATCCCCTTGACGGGCGAACGTAATATCCACTCTTCTTCCGTCTTCAATGGTGTAGCTGATTACCTCATGCTGATTCACGACATCGTATACGCCGCCAAAATCAAAGCCCATGCTGCCATCCTTCGCTTCCATGCGTGTCAGAAAGGTCCCGCCGGCCCGCAGATTGTTCTCGGCTCTTGGCGCATGCCAGTCCTCGGACGCCTGATTCCACTTGATGATGTGACCCGGCTCGGTCCAGTAGCGCCATACCTTCTCGATAGGGGCTTGAACCACGGCTTGTACAGTTACTTTCGTCGGTTGATTCGCTTCCATTTCAATAGACACCTCTCTCATGAACTTCGTCGCTTGGTTACTTACCATTGTCTCCCAACTGTTTGTGCAATATCCCCTGGAGTATTACTTCAATGGCCCAGAAGAACCTCTCCTTGGAGGCGGTATCCCCCGAGAATAAATCAGTCTTCAGACTGTTCATGAGCGGAAAACGTACCGGATCTGCTTCATTATAATAACTTTGGGCAGTTTCCATCAGTCCGTTTGCTCTCTTAGCCTTCTCCAAGGCAACGGAAGACACGTACAGGAGCAACAGGTCCGTTCCCCAAGCAGCGGCCGTAGAGGTGATCCCGCCCTTCTGGAGGACGGTAAGTAAATACTCATTCAGACGAAAAGCATGATTCCCAATGGGAATCGTCTGTAGGGATAGCTCCGCTAATCCGGGATGCTCGATAAGCAGCTCCGCATAAGCCTGCAGCGCTTGAAATAACTGCTCCTTCCAATTATCGTCCGTCAGCTCCGGCAGATTCAACTCTCCGAGACCAAGGTCAAGCACATATGAGCTCAATTCCTGCAGATTTTTGACGTAAACATACAGGGAGGAAGGTCCAGTGTCCAGTTGCTTGGCTACCTTCCTCATACTCATGCCGGAGGTCCCTTCCTGCTTCAGCAGCTCATACGCGGTCTTGACAATCAATTCATGACTAAGGGGTTCTTTGGCTGGCCGGTTACGGCGGCTCACAATTTCACGTTTAGGTTTCATCATACTTTTCTTATAACATGCCGGAAGCCAATAGTAAATACATCGCCGAAGATAACATCATCCTTGTTGCTCATACAGGTCTTGATAAGATTGCATGAGTGCTGCGAACTTTGGAGCGGCATTCTCTGAGAAGCTCAGGATGAGATTTTCGTTAGACACATGTGCTTTCTCTGAGGCATACTGGAACATTTTCTCCTCATATTCTTCAATGGCCACAGCTGTCTGCTTGTTCCGTACTATGGCAAGCGCCAGCTCCAGCGCATCCAGCATCGCGAGATTCACCCCTTCTCCGGCAAAAGGAGACATGACATGTGCAGCATCTCCAATCAGCGTGACACCAGCGCTGCGTTCCCAGCGAAACCCGACGGGCAGCATGTAAATCCGTCTGGGTACAACCGCATCTTCGGCATACCGGATATAATTCTTGAGCGGTTCACTCCAATCGTGAAATAGCTCAAGCAGCTTGGCCTTCGTCTCCTGCGGATTATCGTTCCGGATTTCGTCTAACCAGTTCCGCTCTACCTTGAAACTTGCATATACTTTGATCCGTCCGTTGCCGTTCAACTGGCCCAGAATCCCTTTGTGATCATCCAGGGCGAACATCTTGCCACGTGCGTTAAATGCGGCCAGATCCGGGTGATCGGCTGCAATTACGTTAAGCTCCAGCATCGTCAGACCTGAATATTCCACATCTGTATCGGTAAGCAGAGGACGAACGCGGGAAAAGGCACCATCCGCCCCAATGACAAGATCAGCCACTGCGGTATGTCCATTCTCAAAATGAAGCTCCGTCTTACCCTCGCCCAGAGACACCGCCTTCTCCAGTTTATAGCCATACTGTATGGTAGACGGATCTAGTTTGTTTAAGAGCAAGTCACAAAGCACACCACGGTCAATCTCCGGGCGTCTCTGCCCTTCCGAGCTCTCTTCATCGGCCACTTCATCCAGGTATATGGTTCCCGTCTTATCCATGAGCCGGAAGTCTTCGCCCTCAAACCGTGCTGCCTGCAGAAAAGCATCATATAATTCGGCTTCCTTCAAAGCGAGCTGCCCGGACTCTTCATGGATATCTAAGGAGCCTCCACGTTCATGGCTAAGGTCCTCATGTTCACGTTCATAGATTGTCGAGGTAATACCATGCTTTTGCAGAATCAGGGCAAGCGTTAGCCCCCCTGGTCCACCTCCAATAATTGCGATCCGGCGTTGTTCTGTAGAATTAACAGTTGTCATGTGTAGACATCTCCTTTTGTATAGATAGTTATTTTCTTAAGAAACCTGCTTCTTGCCTGCAAAAAACAAAGATAAAACCAATGCACTAACTGCAAACCCCAAAGTAATCCAGAAGGTTGAGCCGAAGGCATGACCTAATTGATCGGGTGAATGCTGTGCGGGAAGTCCCCTGATTTGTTTGGCCAGAAAAGCCATCGTGATGGTAACACCGAAGGAGGACATGATTTGCTGTGCTGAAGTAGTTATGGGCGTAACACGGCTTATTAATTCCTTGGGAGCTGATCGGAGGACATGTGTATTGATCTGCATCATTGTTAATCCTTGCCCAAGCCCTGCAAAAGCAAAGCTGCAAATAATATATAGAGAACTTGTATGGGCATCAATCTGTGTCAGAGCAAGTAAGGAACCGCAAAGTGACAGAATACCCATGATGGCGACCGGGCGAACACCGAAACGGTCAAACAACCGGCCACCGGCATTAATGCCGACAGTAGATAACAGTGCTTGCGGGATCACATATAATCCAGCCTCAAGAGGAGTTAGCCCCCTCACTTGCTGTAAATACAGCGGGAATAACAGAATGCTCCCGAATAAAGCAATTTGATTTAACCAGGCGACAGAAATGCCATGTACAAAGGTAGGCGAACGGAATACTCTTAGCTCCAGCAGCGGGTGCTTTTGCCTAAGCTCATTCCAGATAAAGATGGCCAGTATAACCAGGCCCCAGGCCAGTGGCGCTAACGTCCATAGGTTGGACCACCCCTTCTCACCTGCTTGATGAACAGCAAACACAATGGAAGTAAAGGCAACCGGAGCCAAAAGCGCGCCGATTACATCCAGCTTGTTGTTCGATTTTGCATCCGATGCAGGTAAGTACCTCCAGGCCATGAATAAAGCCAAGATGCCAACCGGAACGTTGATGAAAAAGATCCAGTGCCAATTGATATACTCGATCAGCCAGCCCGACAATAAGGGGCCAAGAATAGGAGCAAGCAGCATCGGGATACCGAGGATGCCCATTACAGATCCTCTTTTGTCAGGTGGAGCGACCATGAATACAGTGGCAATCCCGATTGGAGCCACCATGCCCCCGCCCAGACCTTGGATGATGCGGAAAACGATAAGCTGAGTAGGAGTGGTTGCCATTGCACACAGCACAGAAGCGAGAACGAATAACACAATGCTAACCATAAACATTCGTTTGGGCGAGAAACGGTCAGAGAACCAGCCGGCTAACGGAATGACTGCCGATAAAGACAAGGTGTACGCCGTTATGACCCACTGAATCGTACTAAGATTGGTATCGAAGGCACTTACTAATTTCGGTACAGCTACATTCATGATGGTGCTGTCTAAGATCACCAGGAACATCCCTGAAGCAACTGCGAGAAGTATGGGCAGTATCTGCTTTAAGGAAAAGGCTGCTTGAACACCGCGGCTATTATTTGTCTCTGACATAAACGCTCTCCTCCTTTCCTTTCATAAGCGTATGAATTAGTTAAGTTGATACATTTATAACATAACGAACACCGTTCGTCAAGAACGATGTTCGTTATAGATTGGAGAAAGCCCCCTTCTTATTTCTATTCTCAGAATAGTATAAAGAAAGGGGCTGCTCCCGAAATCGTTTGTAATTATATCAAAATCGTATATGATTCCACACTATGCTTAATTGAAATGGCCTCGTCTTAAAGCTCTTCCGGATTTATAAATTTCACCTCGGGATAACTGTCGTTTGGCCCCTCCAATAGTTGTCCCCCTTCTCCTTTCAATTCCTTATTAAAGAAATCGAGAACATATTGATTTACGACGTCTGATCCTCTTTTACCATTAATATCTCCTGTGATTCCAGTCAGTTTAATCAGTTCAGAATAGAATTGAAGGTCCGTGAAATTGAAGTGCTGGGTACCCTCTATATAAATCGCAGGCCCTCCCTGATTGATCACATTTTTAATAATGTGCAGCTCTTCTTCAAGTTGTTTGGTGACTTCGTTATCCGGATTGGTACCTTTCTTGAAATCTGTCAACCAGTCTTTAAAAACTCCGGATCTTATGAACATAAACGGCTTGTTTAGATCATCTCTATTGTCCACTTCGATCAGTGACCCGTCCATATTGACCCCGGCCTTGATTCTAGGATCTACATAAGTAGTATTAAACGCTGTTGCCCCCCCGAAGGAATGCCCCATTACGCCCAGATGATCTAGATCGATTTTTCCTTTAAATTGACTTTCGATTGCACCTGAATTCAGCTTTTCAATTTCGTCGATTACAAACTCCACATCTTTCGTCCATATCTTACCGATTCTTCTGCGATCTTCTACGGTAGTCGTCTTGGTGGTATAGTCCGTTACACGGCCATCCGGAAAAATAGTAGCAAAGGTGCTATACGTATGATCGATAGTGACCACGATATACCCGTGACTGGCGAGATTCTCGGCCTGTGAAGCATGTAGAACCCGACTGGTTCCCATACCGTGAGATAGCAGTACCACAGGATAAGGACTTGTAGAAGGCAATATTTCTACATTTTCATAAGAGTTGGTTTTACTATACTTCCAGTAATCGAATACAAAGTCTGGTAGGTTTAATGAATTAGAATAGGTCTGGATATACTTTTTGAACATTTCTTTATCTTTGGGAAAAAGAGCTTCACTCTTCTTGTTACTGCTATTTGCAGTAGGGTACCACACTTGAACCATTAGTTCCCTCTTATCGCTAGGATCTTCAGTCAAGACTTCATCTCTGTTCTGATCCGTAAAATGAAAGGTTTGAGTACCCACCTTCTCCGGACCTTTAAGCTTCGGCAAATGAAAGACTGGCAAGTATACAGACAAGCCGGTAGATATGACAAGCAGAATGACGATGATGGAAGATGAACTATATTTCAACAGCTTCCCTGCTTTTATATTCCCTATATTTCCCATCTTGCCTAAATGCCTGAGTATAACGATGAGTATGAGTAATGCCGTCATCATGTATACCAAAAGCAACTGCCATCTGTATCCTTCTACAAATAATTGAACTACCAATATAACGCTGCTTCCTATCCCCAAAACCAGTCCTGTTGTCTTTGCTCCTCTTCTGATAAACAATAGATCTGCGAGCAGCGCGAAACAGGATAGAACTAAAAGTATCTCAAATAATCTCATTTGACACCCTCTCTTTCTACTTCTTCTTTTGCTAAGATGTAAGCTTAACCAATGAAAGTGTACTCCCCGTGACGTCAATATGAACTGAATATGAACGGACAAAAGAAATGCATCAAAAGCTAAAAACCCTCAGGACGCTAGGATAGCGTTCCTGAGGTTTCATCCATTGTACAATGTCTAATGAGCCATTATAAGGGAGGCTGCACCAGTAACAGCTTCCCAAGCAGGATCACCGTTTGATCATACCACTCCGGGTGCTCCCGAATATGCTCGATACTTCGTTCATTGCCGACTGCCTCGAACACTGCCGCCTTGTCTGTCTTGCCGGTATCGAGCTCGAAGCGAACCGTATGTTGCCCGTTCGGGAGCTCCGGCAGGAATACATACTGATTCCGGTTATGATCGTTGTAGAATGTGAAGCGATCGACAATAAAGGGTTCTCCGCCATCCACCGTCACCTTCAATCTGCCGGAATCAGGTCCTCCGATATCGAATAATCCGATACGGGTGCCCTCGAACTGCACCGTAACCGCCTCTCCAGGATCGGCTGCCCGCCACAGGCCGGGAAACAACCAGCTGTACTCGCGAGCTAGAGCAGAATCACCCGATGTAAGATATGACCATCCTGCAGAAAAAGTAGTCAGACTATCCAGTGGCAGCATGGTCGCATACTCCCAAGGATTAGCCGGGACCAGCGGATTCTGAGGCAGGTGATGTACGAACCTTCCCGGCTGATCTTGAAGCTCTCTAATGAGCTCAAAGGACCGGGTGATCGTATCCGTGTAAATCTGGTGTCCTTCGGGAATGGTCGGATGGATCGAATCATGCGTAAAAATAACGGCGCCGGGAATGGATACGTCTTCTCTTGAGGTGAACACGAGTTGTCCCTCCGACACCAGATGACTGACCGCTACGCCCAGATGGATCGAAGGAATTCCATAATAGTCAGCCACTTCCTCTTGCATTAGAGCGCCCCTCTGGTATTTCCCGGACTGGAACAAGGCCACATCCCGCTCCTTCAGCGTATATACGAACAGGATATCGGTAAACCGGCTCCGCTTGCGGATCTGACGGACAATCCCTTCGATCCGCGCCTTGGATTCGGGATCTCCGCCATCGTTACCGACAAATTCAACAAATACCAGATCAGGCCGGTGACGCAGTACATCTGTCTCCACACGGGCACAGCCCAGATCCGAGCCTGTCCCGTTAATACCTGCATTCACCGCGCGGATATCCGCTTTAGGATATTGCCCACGAAGCCAATCCGCCGTCATAACCCTGTATCCTTCAGAACGCGTATTGCTGCCACCGAAATAGACGATGGTGACCGTATCCCCATTTTCCAGCTTCTGAATGACATTAGGGAGCCCTCTTCGAGGGAATACATCCTTCATCTCGACTTCACCTGACCTCACTTATCGTTTTTAGGAGCAAAGCATTTTACAGCAAACACTTCAAAATAAGGCGAACCATACGTTGCATAGAAATCAAAACGGATTCGGGTGACCGCTTTCGCGTCCACCTTATGTTTGTTCAAGGTGAGATAATTGCCGCGGGTTATGATTGTCCGCTCGCTTCCGTCTTCTAAGGTTAAGGTCAACTCATAATCTTGGATCAGAGACTCAATCGGATCGTCGAAATGCTCCAAATTCAGCTGCGGGTTGAAAACAAGCTGGATTTCGTCCACATTTTTGGGGCTGGCCAAACCAAATTCCAGCCATTCCTGTCCTTGCGTACGCTCAGAAATCCAGCTGTTCGGCAGACCATAAGGTCTGGAGAAGCCGTTGACGACATTCCCCGGATTATACATATCCTGGGCTGGCAACAGCTCCTTGAAGCAAATGCTCTTATTGAATTTCTTCAGTCCGGACGGCTCTTCCGGTCTATAATAGAAGCTGACCGCTCCGGTCATTTTCTCTTCATTGCCGTATACGGCAAGGCCCGCCGTACCTTCCAGTACGATGTAGATTTTGTCGTCAGCCGGTTTCTGGCAGCCGAGGTCCAGCGTAATCCAGTCGTCATGACCGGGTGCAACAGCCAAGCTGTACTCTTTCAACCCGCTGACGGGAATATAATTTTCCTTCCGTTCCCCGCCGAACAGCTTCACCTGCAGGGTTTCCGGATGCCCGGACCTGTTTTTAATTTTGATCCGTACGCTTTCAGCTACGGATGTCTGAATCGGCAGGGCCAGACATAACCCTGTCTCCAGGGAAAGCTCTTCGGTTGGATGAAGATTGTCGTAGCTGCGCTGAGATGAAGCACGAATCGTTAATCCGTCAGCGAAGTACGGGTCCAATTCCTCCTGAAGCCCTACAATCGTCTGTCCGTCCCGGAGCAGCAGCGCCTGCAGCTCGCTCATATGATCCTCAGCTATAGCCGCAGGGTCGGCCTCATATTTCAAGCATAACGAAGCAGCCGTTCCCACCGCCTGTCCCATGCAACCGCAGGTTGCCATTACCCTGGTTGATCCGAAGGCCACATGGGTAGCACTTATATTGCGGCCGGCGAACATAAGATTAGGAATATTTCGTGAATATAAACTGCGGAAAGGGATATTGTACAATCCGGGCACGAAATTCCAGGCTGTAGCCGGCCCCTCATCGTAGATGCCCTTATTGGCATGTAAATCCATATACCATCCGCCAACGGATACAGCATCCCCGAAATGCGGCTTTGTGGTAAGATCGTTCTGGGACAGCATGTGATCACCAATAAACCGCCTGGACTCCCGCTTTCCCGGAATCGGGCATACATAATCCAGGATGAGATTGGCTACATCATCAAATTCGCCGCTATTTTTGATATAATCCCAAATTCCGTACACCAGTTTCCGCAGCTCCAAGGCGATGTCTTCATTATTCTTGATAATATCCAAATGCCCGCCGTATTCCAGCCACCACAATCCTCCAAGCCCGTTGATTTTTCTTGGAAAAGACCGGTGGTTTAAGCCTTGTCTGATACTATCGAAAAAAGCCAGCTTCGTAATATCATAAGCAAAGCCAGGTCTTTGGTAGGCAACGGAATATCCTACGTCACGGGCCTGAAACAGGATCGTATCGCCCATGGTGTAATGGTCCGCCACTTCAGGTGCCAATTCTTCCTTATATTCATGCTTCGCCTCTCTCCCCTGCCGGAAGAGAGCCCCTGCCTGATATCCGACAATGCCATCTCCGGAACAATCGATATAGGTCCGGCTTTCGAAACGGAATTTTCTTTCGGAAGCTAATTGAAGACCCTCCACCCACTTAATTCTGCCGTTCTCCATCCCCGTTTCATGCACACATGTATTCAGGAATAGAGCAATGTTAGCCTCACCATAGACCATGTCGAGCAAGACCGTATCCGAAAGTGAAAGCATAAGCTTCTTGTTGTACAACGGATTATAGTGAAAAATCTTCAGCTTGAGCTCTTCCACCAATCCGCCCTCGCGCGCATAATAGGATGGACTGTTTCCGAGATATGCCGACCCGTTGATATGAACCCTGACCTCGCTGCTCGCATTTCCCCCAAGGACCGGCCGGTCATTTATAAGTGAGACCTGCAGCCCTTGGCGTGCGGCAGCAATGGCTGCGCAGATCCCGGCAATACCTCCGCCTACGACGGTTACATCTGCTTTAATTAGCTCCATTTTGATAACCTCCATGATTAGATCCTTCTCTCATGGTAAGCTTTTTGAGGAGCTTTTTTTTACATAATTTCACGAAAAAATTATACGATTGTTGCAAGGTTATCCCGATTCATACCGGGTCATTTTAATCCGGTATTGCTTGGGTGTATCCCCCGTATATTCTTTAAATAATTTGCAAAAATAACCTTCGTTCACAATCCCTACTTCCTCGCACAATTCCAATATTGAATAATCCCGAACATTTAACAGCTCGAGAGCTAATTGGATTTTTTTACGGTTGATGTAAGTGATCACGCCCTCGTTCATTGTTTTTTTGAATAAGCTGCTAAAATACGATGGAGCTAAATTCACTTCCTCGGCAATCGCCTCGAGCGTTAACCGCTGTTTCAGGTTATGCTCTATAAACTGTATAGCACTCATGATTTCAGCGCGGTGTAAAAGCTGGCCGGCGTGTACATAGTCGTAGGTGAAGTCGCCAATATAGGCAAGCTGCTCCCGGAAAGACATACACTCGATGGGAAACTCTGCTACCTCCGTGGTCAGCTTGTTTCCTGATTTAAACTTCACCGTAATGTCTCTGTACAAGTCCCGCAGCATAGGCACCATGATGGACTTATGGATTTTATGGTCCGTAACGAACTGGTTCAGATCAGCAAAGGCCTGCTCCAGCTCATCCTTGGAGACCTTTCTTTTCAGCCCGTCAAGAAATTCAGCCAGCTTCTGCTGAAATTCTTCTTTTCTGTCATTGTGGTAATGGAAGCGGTGCATAGGTGTTTTTACTGCTTTCTCTGTATGATAATAGAAATCATCACTCACCTTTTGTCCCTCCGTGTACGCTTGTTTGATCGATTCCCAGCCCCGGTGCGGACCTCCAAAAGCGACAGATACCCTTACATTCAAGTATTGGTGCAAATGGGAGACGATCTGCCCCCCTAATGCCTGGCAATCATATTCCGTTTCCAGATCACTGCGGTGATTCTCCCAGGAAAGGAAGCCAATAAAACGGTTAGCGGATAAATCCGCAGCTACACCACTGCCCCCATTCATTACCGTTTCCTCGATGATATTCGTAATCGCATACCTCAGGATGCTTTGATCAGACGCTGAATAAGCGTTCCGGAAACTTTCATACCTGTTCATTTCGACAATAAAACAGCAATAATTAGCTTGGAAGAAATGAAACTGCATGCGGTTGGCAAAATCCGATGCCCGGTGAGAAGGAATTTCGCCTCTGATCAGCTCGTTAAAAAACTGCTTGCGGACTCTATATTTATTTTCAAGCACGGATACGTTTAACGATTGAAATTCCGCTTCTTTTTTCTTAAGCTCATTTAAATTCCCGGCTGCCTTATCTAAAGCCCGGTTCAAATCCGCTTCCCTGAGCGGAACCTTAACAATGTACTCCATTACGTTGGCTTGAATCGCTCTCTGGGCGTATTCAAAGGAGGAATAAGCGGTCAAAAGAATGAACTGGGTACGGGGGAGCGTTAGCTTTAGCTGCTCTATCATGGAAATCCCATCCATTCGCGGCATCACAATATCAGATATCACGATATCCGGCTTAAGCTTTACGATCTCCTCTATCCCCTCCAGCCCATTATTCGCTTTGCCCACCAGATGAAATCGCTTATCCCTAAGGGAGAGCTCTTGAAAAAACAATTCCAGCCGCTGAAGGATCAGATCCTCATCATCAACAATGAAGCAGGTGTATTCTCTCACCATCATGCATCTCCTTTAAACAAGCCTGCCGGGAATACGGCCTGAACACGGGTTATTTCCTTAGGTATACTCGTGATTTGGAGTCCGAATTGTTCTCCGTAGTGAAGTCTGATCCGGTCATGAATATTGTTTAATCCGATTCTTTTCCTTTTCACTTCCACATCACTGGGTTCTGAAGTTAAAATATGCTGTATGGTATCAGCCGGAATACCCTCGCCTTGATCAACGACTTCAATGATGACCCTGCCGCCCTCTCTGTACGCATGAATAGTAATAGGGCCTTCGATCCCCCCTCCGTTATAACCATGGAAGATACTGTTCTCCACAAGCGGCTGCAGCAGCATTCTAAATACCGGAAAGTCTGTTAATCCTGCTTCGATATCTTCAATCAATTGAAAGCTCCGGTTATAACGGATGTTCTGGATCGCGATATAATCCGATACATTTTGCAGTTCCTGGCGCAGTGAGACCTTCTCCGAAGCGTCGGCGATCCCGTATTCCAGGATTGAAATCAGAGACTCGATCACCACATCTACTTTCTCAATCTGTCCGAGCCGTATGACATTGCTGATAGAACCAAGCGTGTTATACAGGAAATGAGGGTTGATTTGCGACTGCAGCACTTGAATTTCCAGCTTGCGTTCAAGGTCATGATGAAGCTCTGCTCCCCGGATCAGTTCCACAATTTGCTGCAGCATACGATCGAATGCCCGGGAGAGATCGCCAAACTCGTCGTTTCGGTTAATAGATATAGTAGTTGTCAGGAGACCCTGCTCCACCCGTTTCATTTTTGTTTTGAGTGCGTAGAGCGGAGTCCTTATATATTTGGCAATAAAAAAGGATACGAACAGGCTTAAGAGAAAGCCCGCAGCCAGAAGCTCGATATAATAGGTTTCCAATCTGGACAAAGCCGCTTTCAAGCGTGATTCATCATTGATTGAGATAATGGTCCAGTTGAACTTTTCCGTCGGTTTTTTCAGCAGGGAGACCTGAGTTCCCTCCTTGGTATGCAATTGAAGGCTTGTTTCTGCGGTATCCAGAATTTGTTCCGCTGATGTTTCACCGATTGAAAACGTATGGTCTTGAATATTCAGGGAGCCTTTATTTTCCGAAAATCCGGCAATGATTTTTCCCGATGCGGTGATTAGAGCCAGATTCATTTGTTCTTGTCTATTAATCTTGAACAAGGTTTCTTCAATGGCATTGAGATCCAAATCTACCGCAATAGCCATAGGAAACGGAGTACCGTTCAGATACCGGACCATGGTAACGGTCCAGCCGGAATATTTAGATTTGTAAGGGTCGCTGACAAAGGTAGTCCTTCTGTTCTGGTCAGCGGCAGCAAACAAGGGTTCTCTTTCAGCTAAAGGTTCATCGAATATCCGGGTAGCCGTGCTTCCGCCTAGAATGGATAAATCGCTTTTGATCAGATAAATATTACTGACGTAACTGCTGTTGAGTTCATACAGCTCTCTTAATTGCTTTTTAATTACGTCCGTATTGTCAATATTGGCTTTCACCGATGATTCCACCGAGAACAGGATCGTCTGGAAGGAGGAGAAATTAACGGTGAAATACTGGTCTATCTTGTCAAGAATTTGGTTAGTGTAATACACATCCGTGGTTCTTATTTCCTTCTGGACATAGCGGTAAGATAATTGGCTGATCAAGATGATGCAGCTTAATACAAAGGCAAAGACGATCAAAAATAATTTTAAGGGCAGGCTGATTCTTCTTCGCATCAATCATCTTCCTTCTGCATCGGTATGGAACAAATCATAGCATATGACAATAAAGAGAGGGCTAAGGATAGCCGCTCTCTTCGTTTAATTTTTACTTGATTAAGCCTGCTTCCTTAAATTGTTTGATTACTGACTCCCTATATCTCTGCATGTCAAACTTGGTCGCTAGTGTATCAAGGAAATTGTCCCAGTTCGAAAGAGGTTCCTTGCCAGTCATAAATTTGACCAGGCTCTCATTAATGTAACGCTGGCGGTCAGCTGCCAATGAATCGTTCGGGTCTTCAGTCAATAAGTTCCCGGGCAACGTGGGCGCCACGTATTTCTGATTGTTCTCAAACGCTTCTGCCGTCTTAGGATTCTGGAAGCTGAAGTACTCCGCATCATCCCCGCGGCGCGGCATTCTGTAATGATCGACCCAGAGGTACTTTTCTTTCATGTCCTTCGATAATTCGGAGGTTTTATTTTTGATCTTGCCGTCCACCACATCCCAGTGAATTCCTTTGATTCCGTAGGCAAAATTCGGATAGGCTTCTTGGTCCGTGAAGAAATAATTCAGCATGGACAAGATCCGGATGATTTTCTCCTTATCCGCTTTCTTGGATATGGCCCATGAATTGCCCTGGAAGGATTTTCTCTCTACAATCTGATCACCATAAGGACCTGTCATTGGAGGAATAACGATCCATTCCGGCACCTCTCCGCTGATTTCTTTCATTTTCTGCTGATAATCCGGCTCCAGCCTGCGGGCGTCTCTGATCATGAAGCCCACTTTCCCCTTAAATAACTTTTGGTCGAGCAAATCGGGCGTATTCATCGTCACCCAGTCCGGATCTACAACTTTGGCTTCCATCATTTTATGGATATAAGCGAGCGCTTCCTTCATTTTGGGATCGGTATACAGGAACACCGGTTCATTGTCCTTCACATCAATGGCTGAGGGAGGATTGACACCGAACATCCACATCAGACTATCGAAGCCGTAGGTTTGCAGATTGCCTTCTTTATTCATACCGCCGATGAATCCGTACGTATCGTTCTTGCCGTTACCGTCCGGGTCCTTCTCTGTAAAGGCTTTCATAACTTCAAACAGCTCGTCAGGTGTTGTTGGCACCTCCATATTCAGCTTTGTCAGCCAATCCTGGCGGATGAAGTAGCTTCGGCTGATACCGTTTACATTATCATAACCCGGAACCCCAATGGTTTGTCCCTGATAGGTTACCGCCTCCCAGGAGTCGCTGCTGAAACGTTTCTGCAATTCAGGAAATTGATCAAGATACGGTGTCAGATCCGCAAGAACGCCTTGATCATAATATTGCGCGAGATCCGCCCGGCTTTTCAAGAAGATCAAATCCGGAATATCTCCGCCGGCTATGAGTGTATTTAATTTAGTCGTGGCTTGCCCGGATTGGGGAATCATCATTTCGAGGTCAATGTTTACGGCTTTCTCCAGCATTTGGCGCTGAATATCTTCTTCACGTGGAGGAATCGGAGCAGCCGCATTGAACGTACCCTGGTTAAACATCGTAATCTTCAATTTGGTTTCAAAGGGACTTTGCTGGCCCTCTGAATTCCCCGATGCTGCCGGCGGTTCCTCTTTGGGTCCCCCACATCCTGACAATACCGTTCCCATACCCACTATTGCTGTCAGCATAGCCAATGTAATTGCTTTACGTTGCATAATGACCTCTCCTTTGCTTCTATATTATCACGGTTTCCCCGTAACAACTCAGGTTGGAATGCCTTTTAACCTTTAACCGATCCCAAGAGCACACCTTTGGTAAAATGCTTTTGCATAAACGGGTAGACGATCAAAATCGGAACCGTAGTCACGACAACTGCAGCCATTTGCACAGCGAACGTACTAACCGTGCCGGAATTGGCAAGCGAATCCGCACTTTGTGTGGCGACGTTAAGCAGGATGTTGCGCAAGATCACTTGAAGCGGCATTAGGCCCGAATCATTGATATACACAATCGCATCGAAGTAACTGTTCCAATGCCCGACTGCGTAAAACAAAGAAATTGTGGACAGGACGGGCAGTGACAGGGGTAAAATGATCCGGCATAACGACTGAAGCTCACTTGCACCGTCCACCCTCGCGGATTCCTCGATTTCTGCGGGCAATTGCTCGAAAAACCCTTTGATGATGACCAGATTAAAGGCACTAATAAGCTGTGGAATGATCAGTACCCATGGGCTGTTCAGCAATCCCAGAGAGCGGACTAATAAATAAGTCGGAATTAATCCTCCCCCAAACATCATGGTGAAGACAATGAAGAGCAGGAACGGGCTTCGCCCCGGCAAATATTTTTTGGATAAGGGATAAGCCGCGATTACCGTAAAAAACACATTCAGCGCAGTGCCTGCAATCGTCCGGAACAAGGTGATTTTATACGCCTGCCCGATCCCGTGAGAAATGAATACTTCTTTATAGGCCAGAAAGGTAAAGGTCTCTGGTATAATCACAATTCCTCTTCTTAACACTTCTGATTCCGGGGTCACTGAAACAGCAACCACATAGAGAAAGGGCAGTAAGCACATCAAGGACAGCAAAATCAGAATAAAATAAACGACGGCTTGCCAGACTTTTTCCCCGGTTGTCAAATTGATCATTTGGATCACCCCCTCACCAGATTTGCCCATCGAATTTTTTGGCCAGCTTATTCGCCGCGAGCACTAAACCAAATCCGATGACCGCTTTAAATAATCCCACCGCCGTAGCCAGGCCAATCTTCAGCCGCTCTAGCCCTTCACGGTAGACCCAGGTGTCAATAATGTCGATCTTCTCCTGATTGAAGCTGTTGGCAAACATGAATATCTGGTCAAAACCGGCATCTAGAATATGGCTTAATTTGAGGATCAGCATCAGAATCATAACTCCCCGGATGCCGGGAAGGGTTACATGCCATAGCTGTCTCCATTTGGAGGCGCCATCCATTCTGGCCGCTTCATACAAGCTTGGATCGATTCCTGCTAATGCGGCAAGGTACAATATCGCGCCCCAGCCAATATCCTTCCATATTTCAGATAAGATAATCAGCAGCCGGCCCCAGGCAGGTTCTGTCAGGAATGAGATGGGTTCAACTCCAGCCTCCTTCAAAATCATGTTGAACAGCCCATCCCCCGGGGCCAATAACGCCACCATCATTCCATACACAATGACCCATGACAGAAAATGGGGCAAATAAGTGATCGTTTGTACGATTTTCTTAAACCACTGGGTATACACTTCATTCAGCAGCAAAGCCAGAAGGACCGGAGCCGAGAAGCCGAACAACAGCTTATACAGCGATATGATAATTGTGTTTCTCATGATGTCCCAGAAATAAACGCCGTTCATAAAATCCGTGAAATTTCTAAATCCCACCCACGGGCTGTCCCATAGCCCCAAAGCCAGGTTATAGTTCTTAAAAGCAATAATGATTCCCGCCATAGGAATGTATTTGAATACGGCAAAATAAACTAACGCCGGGAACAGGAGCGCGTACATCACTTTATACTTTTTTATCGTTCTTATCCATGAGTTCCGCTTTTGGGGTAGGGGCATGGCGTCCGCTGCCAATTTCGCTTGCATATCATCACCTCGTCTCTATTTATAGTTGTATAGTAGCACCCCCTGCCCGGATAAATTTCTGTGATTTCTAGAATTTCTTATAAGATATTAATCTGAATTGTGAATGAAGGCTTTACGAAAAAACCCTCAGGACGCTAGGATCGCGTTCCTGAGGGTTCACACGTTGTATATTACTTCAAGCTAAACCGCGCCGAAATCTTTTTCTAAGTTCTCTACAACTACCTCCATTCTGTTAGCTTCTATCCTTAGATTACCCTTTGTGATCTTTAACACACCTTTTTAAAATTTTAGTTATAAGGATAACATCGGGTCAAATGGAATCCGCATTAGCTTGGATAGCCTCATGCTCTTCCAGCAGCTGCTTCAGCTGTTGGCGTTGGCGTTTTTCCCGTTGACGGCGCTCTTTATCCTCCTCCTTGAGCGCTTTAAGCAAGGAGAAGCACATGCCGATCAGAACAATGGCAAAAGGCAGCGCAGCTACAATGGAAGCGGTCTGAAGGCCGCCCAAGCCGCCGCTAATCAGCAGCACAACAGCGATGGAGGATTGCAGAATTCCCCAGGTTAGTTTGACTCTTGCGCTGGGATTCAGCTTGCCGTCTGACGTCAGCATGCCCAGTACAAAGGTAGCCGAATCGGCTGATGTAATGAAGAAGATCATAATCAGGATCGTAGCTATTAACGATACTATGGTGCCTAAAGGCAATTGCTCCAGCATGACGAAAAGGGCGGTGGTCGTGTCTCCTTTAACGGCTTCAGCTAGCTGGACACCATCGAAGAGCTCCATTTGCATGCCCGTTCCCCCGAATACCGAAAACCAGATAAAACCGAACAGACTCGGTATAATCAGCACACAAATGACAAATTCCTTGATTGTTCTTCCTTTGGATACCCTCGCAATGAATGTTCCGACAAAGGGTGCCCAGGCAATCCACCAGGCCCAATAGAATAAGGTCCACGCCCCTACCCAGGTTCCCTTGGAAAAAGGCGTTAACCTCAAGCTCATATTAACGATGTTTTGCAAATAACTGCCTAATGTAGTTGTAAAGGTATCAAAGATAAACGAGGTCGGACCCGTCATCCATACGAACAGCATCAAAAGAACGGCGATCACCAGGTTTGTGTTGCTGAGGATTTTGATACCCTTGTCCAGACCGCTGGTAGCGGAGATGAGGAACAGCACGGTCACAACCGCAATAATTGCAATCTGAGCGGCTACGGTGTTCGGAAGTCCGAATAAATAATGCAGACCTCCGTTAATCTGCAGAGCTCCGAGCCCAAGCGAAGTCGCTACTCCAAAAATCGTGGCAATCACCGCCAAAATATCGATGGCCTTGCCCAGCCAGCCGGAAACGAGCCTTTCCCCTAGTAAAGGGATGAAAGCTGAGCTGATTAAGCCTTTATACCCTTTGCGGAACTGGAAATAAGCAAGCGTCAATCCAATAACGGCATAGATGGCCCATGGGTGAAGTCCCCAATGGAAAAAAGAATAGCGCATGGAGATCCGTGCTGCTTCTGTCGTCCCTCCTGTTACGCCCTCCGGCGGAGATAAATAATGGGACAGCGGTTCAGCCACTCCCCAGTAGACCAGCCCGATCCCCATTCCTGCGCTGAATAGCATCGACAGCCAGGAGACTGTGGAATATTCCGGTTCATCGTCATCGTCTCCCAGCCGGATACTGCCGAACCTGCTGAAGGCTAAATAGAAGGTGAAGATCAAGAAGAACAGAGTCGCCAGCAAATAGAACCAGCCGAAATTATGGATGGAGAAAGTGTACGCGGCATTAGCGGTACTGGCCATCTGGTCAGGCGCCACTGCTCCCCATATGGCAAAAATCGTTACGATAGTAATTGAAATGATAAAAACCATATATGAACCTCCATGAGTAGTGTATGTATACAATAATAAACAAAAAAACCCTCAGGAAAGCATGGAAGGCTTCCTGAGGGGTCCATCCATTGTACTTTTCCGTCAGTGTCCTGCTCAGTTCTGTCTGTTCTCCACCGATTTCATACGGTTCTGGTCGTCAGGCACCCGGTCATGACTGAATTCCTGACCTGCTTCTACTTCCCCATCTTCGGATACAGCCCGGGCAAAGCTAGTGAACTGTCTCTTCTCCTCGTCCTGCTCATGCTTCAGCTTCAAAAGCTCCTTCGGGTCCTGAGTTGTCATCACGCTAACCTCCTGAGAAATCTATTCATGCTGTTTATCTGCACTATAGAAGTTTTTCCATACTATCGGGGTACTTATGCACGAAGCTCACCACTAATGCAAAACACACCGCCAGGTGCCTTAGCGGTGTGTTTTGTCATTTCAGCTAACCTATTGGCTGACCGGCGAGCCTGCGATGATCGGCTTCACGAATACCGATTCGAATTCCTCGGCCAGCATATCCATCAGGATTGCATCATATTTCACGCCTCCGATAATGCGTGCCTGTCTTCTTCTCCCAATCTCTTTGAATCCGACCTTCTTATAGCATTGAATGGCTCTTTCATTAAAGGCGAACGTCCCCAGCATAATGTTGTTCAAATTCAGCAGATTGAATCCGTAATCGAGCAGCAGTCTCATGGCGTCAGAGCCGAAGCCTTTTCCCCAAAACTCCTTATCGCCGATAAAAATCCCTGCCTTGGCATTCCGGTCAACCAGATTGACATCAAACAGCAGGCAGCGTCCAATGGCCAAGTCGCTCTCCAGATCCACAATGCTGAACATATGCGTTCCAGACTTAAGTACATGCTCTATCCCCTCACGCTCCTTGTCCAGAGACGTTAGTAGATAGGCTTCATTCCCAAGCGGCGCTGTTACCTCCAGATCATTGAACCAGCGGGTCCAAGCCTCCGCATCGTCAGTAGCTACCGTGCTTAAGTAACACTTCTTTCCGGTTAATTTCTTATAGTACTTCATGAGCTTCTCTCCTTTTCGGACTCATATGCTGCTGCAGCGGCGAGGCTAATGCTGTCCCCAGATGCAGCGAGTACTGGTCAAATAACAGCCGGGCCATAGCCATGACCTCTGCAGTAGCTTCTTCACTATTGTTAAAGTACTCTGCCAAATTCTCAATAATGTTTTTCATCGCAGTTTTGCCGTCACATGCCTTGATAAATGCGAGAAATACCGGATCATTGCGCAGGGTCTTGGTTTGGAGCTGCTGATCACGCCGTACATACACGATGGTTTCATCCGGGCTTTTCTCCCATACAGTTAATACCTTGTAATCCAGATGAGGGATCGAGCTAAGCAGCTCAACGTCATTATCTATAGGGAAGAAGCTGTAGTTCCGGTCCTTTTTCCAGGCAGCGATTACATGATAGGATAAGCAGCCGCCATAACATAGTCCGCTGCGCTTGTGCTCGCATTCCCGGCACTCATCAAGAATATCAATGTCTGCCAGCAGGCGGGTCCGGCGGTTAAAATACTCCGTGAGGTCTTGAATGCCGGAGAAATCCTTGGTGTTAGCCTTCATGATGGAGTACAGGCTGTAGCATCTCCAGGCTTCACCGCCTTGGGCAATATCCACGACTGCATTGCAATTGAATTTCAGACCTGGCTTAACCAGCATCAGCTCGGCGAGTTGTTCTGGAGTATATGCGCAGGGCGGCAATGATCCACAGTCGGGATTGACCTCTAACCCCAGCGCACGGGCATCCATAATAAAATCATAAACGACATCGGCCAGCTCCCGGAAATCTTGTGCGGGATCAATCTGGAAAGCGGCAGAATCATGGATGTTGGGTGCAGCAATACTATATCTGATTCTCCGGATTCCGAAGGTGCGGGCCATCTCTAAGATATAAGAATAATCGAAAGGATATTTGTAAATGGTAAAGCCAATAAAGGCCGTTTCGGGGTTAACCGCGTCCAGAGCGGCATACAATCTGTTTTTTTGCTTCTCCGTATACATATCGGGCTGTAGCACATTAAACAGATAGACAATCCGCTTTGACTTCTCAAAGGGCAGACCGGCAATGTATTTACGAACCTTCTCAGACCAAGTTCCATTCGTCAACACGTTGATATACTTCCCCCGGACCGACAGTAGCTCCTCCAGCATCTCGGTGAACTTCGGGTGCGTGGTTGGTTCGCCTCCGCACAGATTGGTCACGACATTATGATCAAATTTCAGGATGCTTCGGAACTCATCCAGCGGCATATGCTGGAATTTAATCTCGTCATTGCATTTGGTTTCTGTTGCAAAACAGAAGGGACAGTTCAGATTACAGGAGTTGGTGATGATTACGTTCCCCATTTATGCTACTCCCTCCAGCTTGTGCTCTATATATTCAATCAACTTACCCGCGGTTCTGAACAGATTATAGTCCAACTCTTCCTCGCCAAATTCAAATCCAAATTCCGTTTCGAAATCAACAACAATCCGGATGAAGTTGATGGAATTGATGCCAAGCAGCAGCAGGTCGTCATCAAGCTCCAGGGGCTCCTCTTCGCCAAGCTCCAGATTTCTTTTAAGAATCGATAAGACGCTTCCTTTTATTTTTTGCATTTGTTGCACCTCCGGGAGGAATTTTAGTTAAGTGTCTTCAGTAATTCACCGAAATTAAGGTCATTGCTACGGATGATGCTTTGAAGAAGCTGGGCTATCTGCTTTAATAGCTCATTTACAGCGCTGTATTCATATTGGCTCTCGTTATAGCAGATTAGCAGAGTTAGTGTACTCGCCGGTGTTACATATAATCTGAGAGGAATATTAATTTGCGAGACACGGCCCTCAATGCTCATGGTTATGCCCTCGTATTCCTTTTCCTCCAGCTCCATAGGAATATTCTGAAAGACTAAGGTCCTTTCATAGATCGCCTGCTGAAGCAGATCCATTGCAACACCGGACCATTTGGAGATTTGTTGGGTAGTCGCATACTCGTAAGAACGCATTGCTAGCTGACGGGTCTGAAGCTGCTTCATCCATCCGGTACAGCCTGTTGTCCCGGGGATTGTAATTCTTACAGGAACCACCGTAATGAACAGCCCTGCCATACCTTCAATTCCATCCAGCCCTTCAGATCTGCCGGAGGTTTCCACCCCCATAATGACGTCGCTGCTGCCGGTTGTATGACTAATCAGGACGCCCCATGCTGTCTGGACTAAGGTATTTAACGTCAGGCCATGGTTTTTGGAGAAAGCAGCAGCAGCCTCCATGAAGGATTCAGGCAGTACCAGTTCCTGTGTTACGATATTGAAATCAGAACCTTCCGTTCGCTTCTTGTCTTCCCTTTGCGGTCTTGCAGGCACGTATCCGGCAAATTCCTGCTGCCAGAATTGTCTTGCCGGCTCCAGATCCTGCTGTTGGAGCCATTCAATATAGCTATGAAATGATTTGCTCTCTTCCAGAGCGGGCTCGCTGTGATTCACAAGAGCCTTGTATGCAATCAGCAGCTCATTAATAATTAAATGCATGCTCCAGCCGTCAATGAGCGAGTGCTGAAAGGTCCAGATGAAATAGTGGCTTAACTGATCCGTTCTGGCCAGGCACCCCCGCATTAAGGGGGCCTCTGTTACCTTGAAGCCCCTGCCCCGTTCCTCTGCTATATAAGCCTGTACAGCAAGCTGCTGTTCCCCGGGAGTTAAACAGGACCAGTCCAATTCTCTGATCTCCGGGATAGCTTGCCTGTAGACAACCTGCAGCGGTTCTGGTACCTTCCGCCAGACGAAAGCAGTTCTTAATATCGGATGACGTTTAACCATCTCCTCCCAAGCCCTGAGGAACATTGGGGCATCCATTCCCCCAGTTATCTTGAAGACGAGCGCAAACACATCATTGCCTTTTTTATAAGCGGCAATGTTCTGTGCAAGAATTAAATGCTGCATCGGTGAAAGAGGATATACCGCTTCCGCCTCCGGATACCGCTCCTTAACGCCGTTAATCACCCCGCTGCTTAAGCGACGGCTCTGTTCCGCAACGAATTCGGCCGATATTCTTTGTTCCCGGGCCTTCAAGCCCTCTCTGGCGCTGCGGACGGTTTGTTCTTCCAGAGCAGCAATGGTGGGAAAGTTCATGACTTGCTGTACCCCCACCTTGAAGCCGGATTTGTGCAGCCTGGAGGCTAAGCGGATCGCTTTTATCGAATCCATGGATAATTCATAGAAGTTATCATGAATTCCAATACAACCGATTCCGGTAAGCTCCGTAAGCACCTCAGCGGACAACTGCTGGAACGGAGTGACCGGCGGCTCATAGGGTGCACTTAACGAAGAGCGTTGGTAGTCCGAAGCCAAGGACAGCCCGGTAGTCTCCTTAGCAGCAGGTAATGGATTATAGTCTTCCCCGGATCTGATTCGGTCTTTAAGAAGAACTACCTTGGTATTGTAAGGCTCCCGCTCAAAGGAATAACCAGGCAGGGACATCCGGGGTGGGGAGATATCCATGTATAGAAGCCCCCAGTTCACCTCCCTGCCCTGTAGCCACGGGTTAACTAATTCATGAAGGAAGGGGACGCTGGGTATTAAGCACTCTTCCAGATCTGAGGGATACAACCGCCGGACACTGAGCGGGATTCCCTCCTCTGTTCTCTCGCATATCAGAATGCACCGGTGGACTAAATGCTTCCTGCCCGTCTGCAAAGTATGTGCTGCTGCAAGCAGAGATATATTTGCGTGGCCGTCCAGATAAGCCTCAAGCCGGTCGGCCATTTTTGAGAGCATCTTCCCGGTTAATGCCGAGAGCGGCAGGATATACGGGCCTTGGCCCGTCCCGGTAGGCTGCTCTTTACAGGGGGCTTGCTCCAGGATGATATGCACGTTCGTTCCTCCAATTCCCAATGCATTTACACCTGCACGCAAAGGCTGCGGTCCGCGTTCCAGCTTCATGCATTCATCTGCGACATAGAAGGGGCTGTTAACAAAATCAATATGCTGATTCGGGCATTCGAAATGAAGCGTCGGCGGAATCCGGCGGTGCTTCAAGATCAGGACGGTTTTAATAAAACCTGCAATGCCAGAGGCAGCATCCAAATGTCCGATATTGCTCTTCACGGAGCCGATCCCGCAGAACTGTCTTGACGTTGAACCGAAAGCCTGCGTCAAGGCCTGAATTTCTGTGGGATCTCCAAGTACAGTGCCTGTGCCGTGTGCCTCCACATAACTAAGACTCTCCGGCATAACCCGAGCAATCTTCAAGGCCTGTCTGACTGCAAGGGCCTGAGCCTCTACACTTGGAGCGGTGTAGCCCACCTTTCTGCTCCCGTCATTGTTCATGGCACTGCCCTTAATTACGGCTTGAATATTATCACCGTCTGCCAAGGCATCCTTTAAGCGCTTGAGCACCACAATTCCCGCACCGCAGCCGCCTACAGTTCCTTGCGCCATATCATCAAAAGGGCGGCAATGCCCGTCCGGAGCCATAATCATTCCCTCACTGAAGGTATAGCCTTGCTTGATCGGGGCTGTGATAGACACACCTCCGGCCAGCATTATCCTGGATTCACCTGTAAGGATGGCTCTACAGGCTTGATGAATTGCGGTCAGAGAAGT
Organism: Paenibacillus sp. FSL M7-0896; assembly: GCF_037975415.1. Classification (NCBI taxonomy): domain Bacteria; kingdom Bacillati; phylum Bacillota; class Bacilli; order Caryophanales; family Paenibacillaceae; genus Paenibacillus; species Paenibacillus sp. FSL M7-0896. The sequence goes on along the minus strand of NZ_CP150250.1, from coordinate 3,553,106 downwards.
GGAACAGGCCGTATTGACCACGTAGGCCGGCCCTTTCAAGTCCAGCTTGTAGGCCAAAAGCGTTGCCAGGAAATGAACATGGATATAAGGATACAGCGAGTGATCAAAACGCTCGTCCATATAAGCATGAGCCTCCCAATTGAAATTGGGGGAAGCGCCGACACAAATTCCGATGTTCCCAGGGTACGTATGCGGATTATATCCTGCATCCTCCAGTGCATGCCAAGCACATTCATGGAGAAATCGAATCTGCGGGTCCATCATGTCAGCCTCGAGCGGACTGTATCCGAAAAAATTGGAATCAAAGTATTCCACTCCGCTCACTACACCTCTTGCCGGAACGTATCCGGGGCTGCCGAGCGTTTCTTCATCCCAGCCAGCCTGCCGCAGCTCCTCTGCTTCAAAGTAAGAGATGGACTCCACACCATTTACAAGATTATTCCAGTATTCCTCTACATCTGCCGCTCCCGGAAACCTTCCTGCCATGCCGATTACCGCAACCTCCAGACCTGTATATGCACTAGATGGTGGAAGGTTAGTCATTATGATCACCGGTCAGGCTGTAGATGGTAGCCTGCATTAATTCAATGCCTGCTTCAATGTCAGAGTCGCATTCCTCCAGAGAAGAAGCAGTATGGCTTACATACCCCGCCAAATGGCTGATGGTGGGATGAGCGAATACATCCGCTACCGGAATACTCCGCTGGAACTCCTGCTCCAAGCGGCTGTTCATTTTAAGAAGAAGCATAGAATTTCCGCCGAGTTCAAAAAAGGGGTCATTGGCGCCGACACGGTCCAGTTGCAGAATCTCCTTCCAGATTGCTGCAATCCGCTCCTCAATTCCGGAGGCCGGCGGGCTATATTCCGATTTCAGCTGAAGTAAATCCCGATCGGGGCGGGGCAGCCGCTCCTTATCCAGCTTGCCGTTGACCGTAAGCGGAATGCTGTCAACCTGCAGGATATAGGCTGGAACCATGTATTCCGGCAGATGTTCAGCAGCGTAACGCCGAAGTTCACCAGGCTCGAGTGTGCGGGAAGACACGGCATAGGCGATTAATTGCTTGCTGCCATCACTATTCTCTAGATCCATTACATCGACCACGGTCTCTTGTACTGCAGGAAAGGAAGAGAGAACTCCCTCCACTTCACCTGGTTCGATCCGATATCCCCTGATTTTGAGCTGCTGATCCTCCCGCCCCAGATAGATCATTTCACCATCTGCCATCCTGGCGGTGTCCCCTGTCTTATACATTTTCGTTCCGGCTGCAAAAGGATTGTCTACAAACCTCTCGCCGGTAAGCTTTGGATTTCCAGTGTATCCTTTAGCCAAGCCGTCTCCCGCAATGAATATTTCTCCAGTGACCCCTTCCGGAACGGGCTGCAGGCGCTGATCCAGCAGGTATATGCCTGTGTTCCCTGCGGGCCTTCCTATCGGTACGGACGCCCCTGTCAGCCTGTCCGGGTCAAATAAATAGTGCATGCAGCCAACGGTCGCTTCTGTGGGACCATACTCGTTGAAGATTTCCGCCCGGCCTTCAAAAGCCTGCCATACCTCATTAGCCAATGCGGTTGAAAGGCTCTCCCCGCCGACAATGAACCTCTTGACCGTTGACCCACTGACCTTTCTCCCGCCCAGCAGCTTTAAATGAGATGGAGTCAGCTTCACAGCGCCTACCTTATCGCAGCTGATTACTTCTTCAAGCAGTTGTTCATTCTTGCCATGAAATACGATAATTGCATTGCCGCTAATCAACGGTACAAACAACGAGGTGACGGTTAGATCAAAGGAGAGGGAAGTGAATAAGGCAAAATGCAGCTGTTCACCTCTGACATAGTGTCTGGAAGCCCAGCAGGCATAGTTCGTCAATCCTCTGTGGCTGACTTCAACGCCTTTGGGTTGTCCGGTTGACCCGGAAGTGTAAATAATATAAGCGGTATCCTCCATACCGGCAGCTACTTCCAGATCTGCATAGTCGAAGGCTGAAATCAGCTCTTCATCATCAATCATGACAATCGCTTCTTCGGAAAAGGTTAGCATGTGCGCCTCCTTATTCCATAAGGAGGCTTCTTGAGCAAGCAGCAATACTGCTCCGCTGTCCCGCATAATAAATTGTTGTCTGCCGGACGGATATTGCGGGTCTACCGGAACATACGCCGCTCCCGCCTTCAGCGTCGCCAGGATGGCCGCCACAGCTCCTATAGAGCGTTCCGCCAGTAAGGCTACGACCTGTCCGGTGGCTCCCTTCTGCTGAAGGAGCCGGGCCAGCCGGTTGGAGCGTTCATTTAACTCCTTGTACGTAATGCTGCTGTCACCGCAATAGACTGCAACAGCATCAGGAGTAAGGGCAGACTGGGCTTCTATCAGCCTGACAATACTGCTGTTCCGGGGATAGTCTTCGGCAGTATCATTGAAATGGACCAGTATACGTTCCGTCTCCTCGGCAGTCATCAGCTTAAGCTCACTGACTGAACAGCCGGGGCGTATCAGCGCATCTGCAAGCAGACGCTGATAATAATCTGCGAACCTTTCCACTGTGGAGGCCTTGAACAAGGCGGTGGCGTATTCAAATTCAAAGCATAAGGTCCCGTTTACTTCCGTACATTGCAACGTCAAATCGAACTTCGAGGTATCCCTTTGATAGCTATTGGGAGCGATAGTCAGGTTAGGAAGCATAAGCTCCGGAATATCTGTATTTTGAAGCATAAACATCGTATCGAACAGTGGATTACGGTTTAAGGCTCGTGCCGCACTCACTTGCTCGATCAGCTCCTGATACGGATAATCCTGATGCTCATAAGCCTTCAAGGTCGTTTCTTTTACTTGGCGGAGAAGCTCTTTAAAAGTACTATCAGGTGATACTTCCCCTTTGAGCGCCAAGGTATTAACAAACATCCCGATCACACCCGCCAGATCATCGTGCCTGCGCCCTGCAATCGGGCTGCCGACAATCAGATTCTTCTGGCCTGTAAGTCTGTTAAGCAGCACGAAATACACTGACAGCAGAATCATGAATGTGGAGACCTTTTCTGTGATTGCCAGTTCTTTCAGCGAAGCTGTAACCTCAGCCGGAATAGTGAAGGTTAATGTACTGCCTGCGAATAGGCTGACTGCCGGTCTCGGGTAATCCAGCGGCAGCTCCAGCACAGGGACTTCTCCTTGAAACAGATGGGTCCAATACGCTCTGTCCTTTTCAAGCCCTCCCTTGTTCTGGTCCAGCCAATTCACATAATCCTTATAGCTCACGCTGAGCTCAGGAAGATCAGTGCCGGAATATAAAGCCATGAATTCTTCGATCAGGATTTGAAGAGACACTCCATCTGCAATGATGTGGTGCAGGTTAACGGCAAGCAGCATCCTGTTCCCGGTCTGCCGGATAAGCCCTGCTCTCAGGAGGGGAGCTTCTTCAAGATTAAAGGGCTGCATGAAATCTGAAATGATCGCTTCGGGACGCTCTTCATCCCTGCTGCCGGACAGCAGCATCAGTGAAAATGGAACCTCTGCATGGATACGCTGAACGTACTCGCCGTCCACAAGATGAAAGGAGGTCCGGAATGCTTCATGACGCCGGATTAACTGCCGGAATACCTCTTCCAGTTGCTCCGTATCCACTTCTCCTTCCATCGCCAGCACAGCGCTTAAATTGTATACGGTACTGTCAGGCTGCAGCTGCTGCAAAAAATATAATCTGGCCTGGGCTGAGGACAGAGGGTAGTAGCTCTGTTCTTGTACCTTTTCAATGGCGGCATAATTTATCTTCAAAGCGCTTGTAATAGAATCCGCCTGTTCACGAATGGTCAGCTTTTCAAAAAGCTCATTAATGGATAGCTTCACATGCATTTGCTTGTATACTTTTGCAGCCAGTGCTGTGAGCTTTAGGGAATGGCCTCCCAGCTCGAAAAAGCTGGAATCCCGGCTAATCTGCTGCAAAGGAATTTCCAGAATATCCGCCCAAATGACTGCAAGGGCTTGCTCTGCCTCTCCCTGGGGAGGAAGCTGCTCAGCCGCAATACGCTCTGTATGCAAAAATGCTGATGTATCCACCTTGCCGTTGGGGGTCAGCGCTATTTCCTCCAGCTTATAAAAGGAAGCCGGTATCATATATTCCGGCAAGGAGCCGCGCAAAAATGCTCTGAGCTCTGAATCCGTAACCATAGTTCCGGGGTTCTGCAGCACATAATATGCGCGCAAGGCTTGTTCCCGGTCATCCTTTCCGCCCGCTGCGCTCAGGACAATAGCTTGCTTCATTTCGGCATGCCGCAGCATCGCCTGTTCAACTTCAGCCGTCTCAATGCGGTAGCCTCTAATTTTAACCTGATGATCAAGCCGGCCCGCCAGCTCAATGGTTCCGTCCGGCAGCCACCGGCCTAAGTCACCTGTCTTATAGAGGGTACCTCCGCCAGGAAGATAGGCCTGCCCGCGGAATTTCTCACGGGTCAGCTCCTCCTTGCCGAGATATCCCCGGGAGGAGACGCCTGCTCCTATCACGCATAGCTCGCCATACCTGCCTATCGGCTGAAGATTTCCCTGCTTGTCCAGAATCAGAATGGAGGTATTATCGATGGGTCTGCCGATTCGTACGGTCTCCTCCATCTGTTGATTCCGGTGCACTGCGGATAATACGGAACATTCAGTTACTCCGTATTCTATTGCCAGTTCTACCCCGTTTCCGAGATCTTTAGCTTGGCAGACCAGCGCGGAGGACACTTTGTCACCAGCCAGTACAATGGTCTTTACGGTGGCTAAATCTTCCTGCCTGATGTGCTCAAGCATGGACTCAAGCAGCATAGGCACACAGATGAAATGAGTTACTCCGCCCGTTACAATGGCATCCCGGATACGGTTCATATCCCGGTTCCCGTCTCCGCCCAGAATAATCACACTGGCCCCGGAGATCAGAGGCGTAAAGAAGCTGGCAACAAATCCGTCAAAGGCGCAGGAGAATAATTGCAGGGTAACATCCTGAGGACCTAACTGATAAGCTTCTCTGCGGAACAGCAGCATATTCGCCACATTTCGGTGCTCAATCATTGTTCCCTTTGGATTTCCTGTGGTTCCCGATGTATAAATGACATAAGCCAAGTCTGCAGGGCCAGGCTCCGTCGTGCCGTCTCTATGCTCCTCCATGTGCGGTTCGTCAGTCAGAGGCGGAAGTTCATGAAGAAACAGATATTCAACCTGGGCCAAGCCCTCTACTCGCGGCATATCCCCTGCCGATTCATCACCCAGAACAAGCCTGACCCCGCTGTCTTCAATCATGTATAGAATTCGTTCCCTTGGATACCCGGGATCAATGGGCAAGTAGGCAGCGCCGGCCTTTCCGATGGCGAGCAATGAGACCGCCAGCCAGCGGGAGGGAGAGAGGATGACTCCCACAATACTGCTGCGGTTCACTCCCCGCTTAAGCAGGAGGGATGCCAGCTGGTTAGCCTGCCGGTCCAGTTCTGCATAGGTCAATTCTTCATAGGAGGAACCGTATTGCTGCATTCCCTGTATGCGGACTGCGGTGTGACCCGGAGTTCTCCTGGCCTGCTGCTCAAACAGAGCCGTTATCGTCGCCCTTTCAGGAGCGGGTACAGTCTGGCCTTGAAAAGCAAACAGCAGCTGTTCTTGTTCTTCGGCATCCATAACAGTTATGTCATTAACCGGCAGCTCGGTGTTCAGCAACACCTGACTCAGAACAGATGGATAAGCAATGAACATTCTGCTGATCTGGGAGGCATCCACCTCCGCCGGATTATAGGCGAGCGTGTATTCTATTCTGTTCCCGCTCTTCCGAAGCGTGGTTCTCAATGAGCATTGCTGGAACTCATCCGAGTTCGGCAAATGAAGGGCTTCATACCTGAATCCATACTGGTATACATGCTCATTACTGTCCAGCTTCAGCTCCTCCAACAGCTTGCTTACAGGATAGAACTGATTTGCATAACCGTCGATTACAGTTTGCCTTACCTGCATCAGAACACTTCTGAAGGTAGCTTCGGGACTAAGCCGGTCATGCAGCAGAACTGCCTTGTTGTAATGTTGGGCGCTGTCTTTTAAAGCAGGTGACACGACTAGAATATCTTCGCTACCCATGTAGCGCACAAGCAGCGCTTTGAAAGCAGCCAGCAATAACACATAAAGCGACAAGTCATTGCCTTTGCTCATTTTGTTCAGTTTTTCACATAACTCCTCGTTCAGTTGTACGATTTCATTGCACTCCCCGGAGGCTGTCTCTCCGGTAATAGGTACTGCTGCCGGAAACAACTCAGCTTCAGGGCAGCATCCGGCCAGCTTCGTATGCCAGTATTGTCTGGCCTCATCAAACACTTCAATGGAAGCCAAGCGGTTAATAGTCATCTTCTTACTCTCCTTTTGCCCTAGAGGTCAAAATCAACCTCTACGGTGCGTTTCGTCTCCTCTTCCTCTGAGCTGCACGATTCTATCATTCCGTTGAATTTGTCATATTCATGATAGAAGGTCCGTGCCATTTGAACGACTTCCGTAGCCTTATCATAGTCGATGATCCTTTTAGAGTAGCTGGTACAGTAATTGCAGGAATCACAGCCCTTCTGGCAAAAATGTTCCTTCTCGTAGAAAGGTTTGATGAAGCCTTCTAATTTTTTATTGTCCAGCAAAATTTTGAAATGGTTAACCGAATGGAACATGTTGATAATATCCATTAAATCTCCATCATGGCTTCGGTCAAAATAGCATTTCAAGGTTCTTACAGGGTCGCCCTTCATCACCAGGTGCCGGCCCTGTAGCTTGAAATAACGGATACCGGCTGAAGTGTAATAAGGAATATCCTCAGGCCTTACCCAGGCAATCTTCAGCAGATTCCCAATGTCCCTGTACCTCTGAAGTACACAGCGGTGTTCATAATAGTTCACACTGATCTCACTGGCCGACCCGGTGGAATCTCCGCCAATCTGGTTATAGTGAAACATCCGGTAGACACAGTCCTTCAGACAGATGGGATTGATAATGATCTCAACCTTATCTCCGAAGGCCTTGACGATCTCCCGCAGGGTACCGAAATTGCGGTTAATCGATTCGTCCACAACAATCCTGTCAACACCCATGTCCCGGTAAAAGCTTGCTTTATTTGCATTCGTAATTTGACATAATGTAGAAGATTTTACTGCGAAATCATATCCCGATGACTTTATAATTTCTACCAGCGAAGGTAAGGCTGCCGTAATCGAGCGAACCCCTGCCTGATACAGATCAGCCAGGAAGCTCCGGATTTCCTGTACGCCTTCTCTTGTAAATTCCTTATTATTCAAATAAATGGCGTTAATCGTATAATTAAAATCGATATCCCTAGCCTTGGAATATTCGATATATCTGCGTAAATCCAGCAGGTCAATCCGGGGCAGCTGATTAACGGCCCTTCCTGAAGCCAGCTCATTGTTGACCGTAATATTTCCGTATGTCTCCAGCACCTTCGCATGTGTATACTCTTCATTCATTTGCGCGTACCGGTCAATCGTTTCCATTTTGAAATCAGCGGGAACGCTGTAGTACTCCATGGGTTCACTTCTCCTTTGGCGGAACACTAGGCTCAGCCTAAATATCGAACTCAACCTGCAACTGTAGACGATCACGGTTCAGGGCAGTTATAAGGCTGTCCATTTCTCCGGCTTCCATCAGCTCAATCTGACTCAGCTTCAACTCATTCTCAGTGGATGCGGACATAATATGCTGCAGCACCCTATTCAAATGTACTCCCATGTTCTCTATCTCCGTCTGCGTGTATCTATTGCTGTTATAACTTAGAGTAAGCTCGATTCCGTCCAGCACCGAAATATTGAACACCAGATCATATTCTGCCTGGATAAGCATGGAGTAGGAGGTTACCCGGAGCGCATCATTACCGCAAATCGCAGCATTATCGACCGGATAATTCTCAAGAACAACCATCGTATCAAAGAGGTTACTTCCGCTTCCGGCGTACTTCTTAAGATCTGCCAGAGATACATACTCGAACTCTTCCCGCTCCTGCAGCATCTGCATGACTTGCTTCAGCAGATCAATCACCTTCAGGTTGGGTGCAGTATTCATCCGCAGCGGCAGGGTATTAATGAACAGGCCAACCATGTCCTCTACTTGCTGCACGTGCGGCTTTCTGCCTGACACGGTGGTACCAAATACAATATCCTGCCCGGCATAGTATTTATGCAGCAGGATACCCCAGGCTGTGTACATCAAGACTGCGAGGGTAATTTGATGTTTTTTAAGGAATGCTCTAATCTCTTCCAAGTCAAAGGTTGAAGCCGGAATAAGAACATTTTTAATTGTTTTTTCCGATTCTGGCTTTGGTTGCGGAAGCTGTTCCGCAGCCTTCATCTCCCTGCGGAATCCTTGCAGATATGTCCGCCAGTAGTCATGCTCTGCCTGTATATTTCGTTTATTCAGGCTGCTTACGAACGCCTTATACTTATTTTTCCACGGTGAACCGGGTGTCCTGCCATGGTAGAGCTCATTATAGATCTCGAAAAATTCCTTCAGCAGAATCCCTGTACTCCACCCGTCATAGAGAATATGATGATTGTTGAGAATGACGAGATACCGCTGCTCCTGTGTCTTGCATACTAGAATCCGAAAGGGAACGTCCGTCAGCTCCACCCTTCTGAGGCGGTCCTCGGATAACAGCTTCTCCACTGCATGTAAGGGGGCTTCACCGTCCTGCGCCAGATCAACATATTCTATGACCGGGGGAGCTTCCTTCAAAATAATCTGCACCGGATTCTCGATCAGCTCCCAGCGGAATGTCGTCCGCAGCATTTCATTTATTGCAGCCACCTTCTGCCAGGCTTGTTCGAACAAATGGATACGCAGATCTCCTGTTACCTCCAGGCACATCTGCTCAAAGTAAATATAGCTTGCAGGTTGTTTCAAATGATGAATCAGCATTCCCTTCTGCATCGGAGTCAGCGGCACAATATCTTCAACATTGTCTCTTCGGAGCTTCTTCATAGTTACTCTCCCATTAAGCTGTTCTGTAACTCGTAATTTCCTTCAATTTGGCCCGGTCCAATTTGCCGTTGGCGGTTAAGGGCATCCTCTCCAGCAGGAGCAGCTTGCCCGGCAGCATATAATCCGGTAAATATGGCTTCAGTGCAGCTCTTATTTCTGCCAGTGACAGCTCTTGTGACGAGACAACGCAAGCGACAATATCTGCCGCGACTTCAGAGACCGGTCTAAGGAGTACTGCGCACTCCACGCCCGGATGACACCGGTGGATAACAGCCTCAATCTCTCCAAGCTCAATCCGTTGTCCGTTGATCTTCACCTGATGATCCAGCCGTCCTAAATATTCAATATTGCCATCCGGCAGCAGGCGTCCCAGATCCCCTGTTCTGTACATCCGGCCCGCGGGCCCTTGGACAAAAGCCCCGGCTGTTAACTCCGGCTGATTGATGTAGCCCCTTGCCAAGCTGTCGCCTGTAATACAGATTTCTCCCGGACATCCGTCCGGCTGCCGCTGTCCTTCCTGGACAATCAGAATGTCTGTACAGGCAATCGGCTTGCCGATCGGTACCTGATGAATAGGCCCTTTTTCCGGGCATTCATAATAGGTTACATCGATGGTGGCCTCAGTTGGCCCGTATAGGTTGATCAGCCTTGTATGGTTACGCTGATTCAGAAGGTTATTAAATAGTTGAACACTGGACGGAGTAAGGGCTTCTCCGCTGGCAAATACCAGCCGCAGCGCTGCCAACTGGTCTAATTCCCCGGCTCCGGCCACGTATTTCAGAAATACGTTCAGCATAGAGGGGACGAAGTGTATGACGGTAATATTGTACCTGCTAACCGCCGCAACTATGGTCTGCGGAAACTTCTCGTAGCCCGGCTCCAGCAGGCAAACGGTTGCGCCGGAAATTCCCCACCAGAGAAGTTCCCAGACGGACACATCGAACCCGAAGGGAGTCTTATGGAGTATGGTGTCATTCTTACCTATGGGATAAGCGGCCTGCATCCACATCAGGCGGTTGAGCAGCGAACCATGTTCAATCATCACCCCTTTGGGCGTTCCGGTTGAACCCGAGGTATACATGACATAGGCCAGATCGGAGGAATGGTATTCGTGGATTCCCGTATCCCCGGAGTCAAGATATAGCTCTGGATCATCCAGGCTAAGCTGCTCTCCTCCATAGAGATGCGGCTGAATATATTGCTTCTGGGCCAGCAGAAGGATCGCCCCGCTCTCCTGGAGCATAAAACGGATTCTGGCCTCGGGGAGGGCGGGCGGTAACGGCAGGTAGGCGCCACCCGCCTTCAGAATGCCATATATTCCAATCAGCATCTCAAACGACCGGTCACACAAGATGCCTACAATTGTATTACTTCCCGTCCCTTTTCCTCTTAAGATAGTAGCCAGAGCCTCAGATTTCTCGTCAAGCTGTCTGTATGTCATCGATTCTTCACCCAGCTGAACAGCTGGCCGGTCCGGTGTCCTTGCTGCTTGCCTACGAAACAATTCTTGAACAGTCAGCGCTTCTTCAGGGCGTTCGATCATCATCCTCTCCCTCCATTCCTATGGATAGTAGCAGACGTCCGGACAACGTTTGGCGATAAAGCTGTCTTTGATGGTTTGGCTAAAATCAGAATTATTTACGGAATGTCCGGACATTTCAATAATTTGTTTGAGATTAGCAATGTCATTGGCCAAATATTTAACCGAATAGCCCCGGCCTACCACCTTCAGATGGGTAATCCCAATCTGCCGCAGCTCCTGGACCTTGCACACACCGCAGCCGTCCTTGCCGAAGCTGTCTTTAATCGTTTGCTCCTCACTGCACGCTGTGACCGGATGCTCAGGCGGAAGATTTTTCACCCGGTTTTTCAGATTATAAAAGCGCTCAACCTTGGCAAACCGCTGCTGGCTGTCATTACACCGTGCAATCCGGCTCGGGATATTGCAGCTTGAGACGAATTCATCACTGTGTACACTGTTGCAAAATGACCCGGAGTAAAGACAAAAAGCATTCATGATAAATGCTTCATACTCCATCCCTTGAATGGAGCTGTTATCAATGCAGCTCTTCATATTGTCCACCGTCGTTTTTCTCGGGAATATAAACCGGCTGATATCGAATTGGTTGAAAAATTTCATGCTGACGTGGTTGATTACTTCAAGCTCGCTGCTGATATGAAATTCGCACTTGATTTCCTTCTCCCGCAAATACAGCACAAGCGCAGGATCTCCAATGATAAAGGTACTGAAGCCCATATCCATCAGGCGCTTAATAATATCGAGAATCAGCGGATAATGCTCCTGCAAATAATAATGTGAGTTAAACGTGATTTTGACGGGAACCCGGTATCGCTGAACCATCTTTCCAATAATCCGCATGGAGCTGTACGTCCCGATGTTATAGGACACGATCAGTGTCTCTCTACGGTTCAGCGGCAGGACATTACTGTACTGCTTCAACCATTCATAGGGGACTATGCCGCAAAAAAATTCATCCGCACCTGCCTGCGCCAGCGCTTCATAGCTATCAGCATTGGATAACGGGGCTACTATCTTCAAGCTTGTCCCTCCTTCCTATTCCACTGAAAATACTAGTCTGTCAATTCCGCTGGCTACATATTGACCCAGGACATCCGGCTCCGTCAGCAATGTCCCATCGAACCCGAACACGCTGTTGCCCCGTCCGATCATATTCGCCTGCTTCGGATACAGCTTGCATAGTTCTCCGCAAAATTGCGGACAATGCTCCACCAGCTTCTGCTTATAAATATTGAAATGAACACACTCGGCATAAAGCGGACAAAAGGCAGAGGTATTGATCTGGTAATACGGGAAATGAAGGCTGTGCGCTCCTTCTGGAATGCGGTTACCGGTTCCATGCGCTTCAAATTCGAAGCGGTTGACCCCCCATCTGTTTAGAAAGGTCAAATAATGCGGTGCATTCACATTGTTTTCCTGCAGTTTGTCCTTATGGCGTTCGTAGCCGAACATGAGCGGTGTTCTCGGATCTTTTTTGATTTTGTTGAGCAGCTTGCCCAGAACCGGAATTATAGTCTGTCTATAGGGTTCAAGCAGGATAAAGAGACTCCAGTCATTAACGGTGACTTCAACAGTCTTTCGAGCGGATAAACACCATTCGTTCAAGCTGTCCAGCAAACGCTTTACAGGCTCTAATTGAGCCTCAGTCAAGGAGGGAAGCACAATCGTAACGTCCAATTCTGCTTCTTGGGCTTCTGCCAGCAAAGCAGTAAGCATCTCTTCGTCAGGACAGAGATGAGGACAGTAATCATTGCCGATATAGACCCTTGTCAGCGGCTGCGATAGAAGCCAATGCCGGTCCAGGCTAAGCCGTTCCAACTCGATTTGCATTAACGCTCTATAGCCGTACCGGGACACTTGCTTATATAGCCTGGTGGTATTGACCGCCAGAGCCAGCTGATATTTCACCTGCGGAGACCTGCCGGAAGCCATTCTCATTCTGCTGGCCGGACCGAACCATTCGGCGATTTGATCCTCATAGCTGTCATGGAAATCCGAATCCTGTTCATAGTCATAGAGCTGTGTATTGCTTAAAAAGTCAAGTGATCCCAATCTGCTTTGAACCGGCCCGGAGGCTGCCTGCGGAAATTCCGCCAGTTGGCGCAGGATGCCTGAATAGAAAGGGAAATCTTCCTGCTGGCTTAGATCTACCTTAAGCGTGTAGGTGCAGGAGAATTCCCGCTTCTGAAACTGGACAAGCTCACAATCCGTGAAGCGGAAGGTCTGATATTCGCTCCGGGTCAGATTAAAGAGAGAGACCTCAAGCCCATCCACCTCCGCAAGCTGTTCGTCACTTTCTAAGGTAATCTCATCCCCGCTGATCTTTAAAATCCGATAATCCTGACCGCCTATAAAACCGATAGCCATAAGCGGCGGAATCTCCTGAAATTCCAGTCTCATCTTGTATCCCCTTTGTGAGTTGTTACACGAATATTTGTGAGGCTGTCCTGTCTGCTCACTATTACTCAGTCAGAATGCTATAGACTTGACCAGAGAACGGGAGCTTCTGAAAGCCGGACACCCGCCGGGAAGGCACGAAGGTGTGGATTCCGGTATCATTAGAATAATTAGGCGAAATTTGCAGCAGATACGGCAAATGCCGCGGAACATTCTGGCCGACATATAAGCCGTATCCATTGAAATGCAGGCCGCGGACAAATCCGTTGAACGTTGTCAGTACTTGTTTATTGCAGTAGACGGTTCCTTTTGCCGAATCACAGAATAGAATATCGTTATTAATTTTTAGTAAGGAGTGCGGGGTATTCAGCTGTTCGGCATAAACCTCATCCACAATGAAGCTGTGCATATCCATTCCCATAATAGCGCCGTCGTCCTTGAAAGCACCTCTTGTAAACATCCCGTTCCGGGAAGCCATCGCGATTAGAATCCGGTCGCCCTGAATCAGAATATCGCTAATATGCAGCATTCCTGGCGTACCGTTCACAATGCTTTTCCCGACTTCGATCTGCTCTACCCGCTTTCCGGTCTCCAGATCATATACCGCAATACGGTCCCATGCCGTCTCGATAATGAAAGCGTAGTCTGATCCGCCTACATTACATATATCCATCCCATGGAGATCAGCATCCAGCATTTCTACCGTTCGCTCAACTTCAAAATCAGAATTAAGGTACAAAAGGCCGCGGTCATCCTCCATGGCAACATAGCCGTCCTTATATCTGAGAAGAGTGCGGAAGTCACCGCTAAGCTGCTGACTGTAAGATGAGGCAGCAGTATCGTAGATATAGAGCCCGCCCTTATTCGAGCGGAACGACTCCACCGTAAAGATCACCTTATGGACATTATCGCGTTCAGGGACATAACCGGTATCCAGTTCCTTCAGATCAAAAATATACCTTCCGTCAAATAGCTGGCTCAGCGGGTCCAGTCCCATTTCCTGCAGATGCTTAACAGCCTCAGGGTATTGGTCAGAGAAGATAATGACTTTCAAATGCACTCCATACTGTTCGATGATCCCTGGGAAGCGGGAAGCAGAGATCACGTCAAAGCCGCGCAGCTTTCTCCCCTCCTCCTCTGCACCTTCCTCTTCACTCACAAAAAGCTCAATGCGGGGATACAGCATTTTATTGGATAAGGCGGCATAGTATCTGGCATGTGTGTTCGTTCCGTAAATTACAAATTTAGCCTGGTCCGGGTCGGAGACATGCATGTAGCGGCTGAGACTGTCTCTGCTGTTATAGGTTTCATTTAAAATGCCTCTCGCATAGCGGGTCTGGCATTGTTCTGTGGACATAATTAACCTCCGGTATCTAATTCTATTCTGTAAGCCGTTTGAGCTTTTTAGCTTTACGGGCATAGCTTTTTCCCAGAATCATCTGGCTGATTTCATTGCTGCCTTCGATAATTTCAAAGGTCTTGGAGTCGCGGTAGTATCTGGATACAGAAAAATGTTCATTGCATCCCAGTGCCCCCATGATCTGAACCGCATGGGGAGAGTGTCTGGCTGAAGCGGCTGAAGCGTAATATTTGGCCGCCATAATCTTTTCTGTAGCTTCAGGCAGCCCTTCATCCTTCGACCGGCATGCATCCAGACACAGCAGCTTAGCAGCTTCAAGCTCTACTCCCATGTCGGTAATATATTTGCTGATCGTGCTGTGCTCGGCCAGAAAGCGGTCAAAGGTTCTTCTTCGGAGTGCATGGGCACCACTGTTCTCAAGACATCCCCTAAGTAAACCTACAGCTGCCCAGGCCACGCTGATTCTGCCGAATTCCAGCGCATAGGGAGCCACATAATTAAAAGCAATACCTTCATGGCCGATCATATGGTCTCTTGGTACAATGCAATTGTTAAATTCAAGCACTGCCAGATGGCCTGCCTTGAAGCCAAGCATATGGTTCACGGGAATAACCGTAACCCCCGGCTGAGTGCGCTCCACGATACAAGCCGTCGGCTTGCCGTTCAATTTGCCGAACACGATGAATATATCAGCCAAGCCTCCGCAGGTAATCCAGCGCTTCGTTCCGTTAAGAATCAATTCGTCCCCTTCGGAGCGATATTCCGTAGTGATTCCCTGAATATCACTCCCTGCGCCGGGTTCAGTCAAGGCAAAAGCACCCAGGACAGAGCCCTTTGCCAGACTGGCCATCCATCTCTCCTTCTGCTGCTCCGTACCCCATTTAAGCAGTGTCTGCGCAACCATAGTGTGTACATTAAATAAAGCCGTGAGTGATGCACTGCTTCTTCCTACTGCCTCATTGAGCAGTCCGTAGGTTACTGTGTCCCATTCCTGCCCGCCGTATTGCTGTGGAATCATGCCTCCCAAATAGCCTCTGGCTGCACATTCCGCAATAATGTCCGGGGATAAGGCCTCATCGATGTCCCATTGGTTGGCATAAGGCTCGACCTGGCCTTTGGCGAACTCCTGAAATTCCTTATACCGCTCCAGTTGAATCTCTGTCAGGGAGCTATGCATGATTTACTTCCGCCTGCTTGTTGTTCACAAAGGCAGCGATAGAGCGGACGGATTGAAAATGTTCCATATCCAGATCCGCAATTCTAATTTTGATCTTGAAGCTTTTTTCGAGAAAGGTCATTAATTCAATAGCAAAGAGTGAGCTTACAAGCCCCTCTTCAAAGATGCGCAGATCATAATCCAGATCCGATTGATTGATATGCTTCAGAATGAAGCTGCTGATTGTCTGCTCATAACTGGTTATTTCATAATTCATAATGTATTTCTCCTCTTCTGCATGAATTAGCCGTACACATAAAAGCCTTGGCCGGACTTTTTACCTAAATGTCCTGCATCTGCCATCTTCCGCAGCATCGGACAGCAGCGAAACTTGGAATCCTGATAGCTCTCATATAGCACATCGAGAGATCTAACGACGGTATCGATTCCAATTAAATCAGCCGTTTCCAGGGGACCCATCTTATGTCCATAGCACTGCTTGAATATCCGGTCTACCGCTTCCGGTGAAGCCACTTGATCCATTACGACAAAAGCTGCCTCATTCATAAACAAATGAGAGACCCGGTTGGAGACGAATCCTGGCAAATCCTCTACCAGGATCGCTTCTTTCTCCATCCTCCCCAGAAATTGATTCACGAGCTGTATCGTGGCTTCACTGGTATGATAGCCTTTAATGACTTCAATAGACGGCTTAAGCACAGCAGGATTCATGAAGTGCATGCCGATAACCTGTCCGCTGCGTCCAGTCACGCTCCCTACCTTTGTAATGGAAATACAAGAAGTATTGACTCCAAAACACACCTCAGGCCGGCAAATCTGATCCAGCTTCCTATAGATCCCCTCCTTGATGGTCCAATCCTCTGTCACATTCTCAATGATGAAATCGCACTGGTGAACCTCGGATAGGTCAGTGGTAAGCTTCAAATTCAGTTCTGCTTCCTCCGGTTCCATCAAAGGAAGAGCAGTATTTACCAAAGGAGAGAAACGTATATTACGTATGATCTCCTGAAGGGCAGCCTCAAGAATATCCTCGGATACATCCACGAGTACAACCTGAAATCCATGGAACAGCAGATCAACAGCGATGCTTCTGCCCATGACTCCTCCTCCGATAACCCCCACGCTAGTAATGTTCATTCTTACAGCACTCCCTGCGATAATTAGTTGATTAAGCTTTTGTAGCAGAGTACCTTCCTCATTCTTCGGGTCCGCTCATCCCCCGAAAGACCCTTGGCACTTAGAATCAGATGGAGCGCATGCAGAACATTCTGGAGCTGCAGTTCGGTAGGCCCTCTCTGGTGCAGAATACAGCTCTGATACAAGTCTTTCATTTGCTGATACGGTTCAGCTACGGCAGAGTCATAGCTCTTCATATCCGCATTGTAATTCTTGGTTGCGGCAACAGCAGCGAGACTATTCCGCAGCACTCTCAGATAATCGTCAGGCTCCAGGAGCAGCGCTTGTCGAACTGCAGGAACATCAGCCGGTTTGTCCACGGAATAACGATTGAGCTTCTCTGTATTGATAGCCGTTAAGTAGCAGAGCACGGTCTTAGGCCCAAGCTCCACTATGGAGTCAATGCCTGCGGTAAGCAGGTATTCAATGGAATTCCGCCAGCGCACAGGCTGAATCAGCTGCAGGGATAAATTGTCCTTGATCAAGCCAGCCTGCTCCGGGTAAGGCATTGCATTCCAGTTAGCCACAACCTCCCAACGAGGGGGCGAGAAGCTGTAGTGGTCAAGCACTTTCCGGAGCCGGTCAGCGGCCTGCTTCATGAACATACTATGAAAAGGTCCGCTCATCGGAATGGGAATAACCATTCCCCCGTCATCCTCCAGTCTAGAGGCCACTTGCTCTATAGAAGCCAGTGCACCGGAAATGGAGGCTTTAGCCGGAGCATCTACCGCCGAGACATATACCTCTATGCCTTCATTGCGGGCTTCACTGCAGATCTCCTCTACTCTTGAGGAATCCAGATTGACTACCCAGGCCATAGTTCCTTGTGTTGCAGCGGCAGCCTCATTGATAATCAGCGCCCGCGCTCTTACCATCTCCAGCGTATCCTTGAAGGATATAACTCCTGCGCTGCATAATGCTGTGTATTCACCCAAGCTGTATCCCATAGCTGCAGCAGGCTGCAGACCCGTTTCCTTGGTAAATACCCGGTGACAGGCTATACTTGAGCATACTAATGCAAGCTTGCTGTACTCCAGCTTATTAAGTGTCTCTTCTTCTTCCCGGTCGAAGCAGAGCCGCCGCATATCCATATGGAGCACGTCACTGGCTTCTTCGAACGTTTCTCTAACAATGTCATACTCGTCATACAGTTCCTTGCACATGCCGCTGTATTGCGAGCCTACTCCGGGAAAAGCGAAACATAAACTGTTTGTATATGGAATCTGTCCCTCATGCAATCCCGTTCACCTCACTTTGCATCCTGATACCGGCTGATGCCTGAACCTGTGTCAGCTGTCCTGACTCCATCCGCAGCACCCGGTCAGCTATATGAAAATAACGGTCATCATGTGTAATGACGATGACGCATTTCCCCTGCAGCTTCAACCGCGGAAGCAGGATAGTATAAAAATATTCCTTGAATTCGGGGTCCTGCTCTGCTGCCCATTCATCAAACAAACAAATCGGCCGGTCCTCAATATAGCTGATCAGCAGAGCCAGCCGCTTTTTCTGACCGCTGGATAACTTGAGACTGGAAAATGCCCCATGATTCATCTCTACCTTTCCGTTGAGCTGAAGTTCATGCAAGTGAAGGCTGATTTGCTCCGAATGGGCTTGTGTATCAATTCCGTACAGCTTGTCAAACAAATAATAGTCACTGAACACCGTGGAATAATACTCGCTAAGCTCTCTCGGGTGAGTCCGTTTGCCGTTCACATGAATCTCGCCGCTTAAGGGCTGGTACAGTCCAGTCATTAGCTTAGCCAAGGTGGATTTACCGCTTCCGTTGCCTCCGACTATGAATATAATTTCGCCTGAAGTGCACCTGAAGCTGACGGGTCCCACGGCAAACTCCCGGCCGTCTGCCTGGCTGTACTTGAATTCCACCTTGTGCATAACAATCTCGGTCTGCCCGCAGCGTGAATGGATGTCCTCTGTGAGCAGTGGGGGCGCTTCTTCCCGGAACGCCTCCAATTCCTTCGACAGCTGATTGATTCGCTTCCAGCTGATCCGTACCTTGACTATATTGGGAATCGCATTTAATAACCCGTTAACAGGTCCTGTCATATACAGAAATACAAACACATAGCTCTTCAAGGTGCTGCTCTGAATCTCATCGAACAACAGTGGGAATACAAAGGCGACCACTCCAATGACGAAGGTGAACAGTAGCTCTCCAATAACAAACACATTCGCAAAATTGATATCCCCCTGAATGCGCTTGTTCCTGTACGCTTCGCAGCTCTCCCTGACGTCCCTGCTGAACTCCTGCCGCTTGTCCTTGCTGATATACAGCTCCTTGTACCCATTGATCAGATCGTGAATGAACTTGAAAAAAACATTCTGCATATCACGTGTCTGCTCCCACAATCTTCCAGCCATTTTACCAGCGAGAAAATAGGAGCCTGCAGCTAATAGAATGACGCCTATCGAGACCAGTAAGCCATAGAAATTGATAATGCCCAAGTAAATAAAGCAGCAGAGCAGTGTGACAAAGCTGGTAATTCCGGCAATGAGTACGTTGCTGAACCCGCTAATGGTCTCTGTATCGTTCACCAGTGCCGATTGGATTTTCCCGTCTTCCATGGCTTCGAACTTGGCATAATTGGAATTCATTACCTTGTCAATCAATTCAATCCGTTTGGTGTAAACAATGTCGTTGGCCATAAAGATAACCTTGGATCTGACCAGCCGCTGGCCGCAAACATAAATAACGATACCTGCCACAAAGTAGAGTAGTAATCCGCCCTGAAAGCCGTCCTCCCGGCTTAAAGCCGCATTAATGATGAAGATGATCAGGGCATTGCCCAACCCGCTGACAACACTTAGGATGGAGACTACAAAGATCGAATTGCGTGTATTCCGTCCGAACATTCCGTACAAAATGCAATAGATCCCAAAGATTAAGACGGCTGATAGGAGAGCAGCGGCCGCGTAAGGAAAACTCCGGGGGGCCCACACCATGACAAAGCCCCAAGAGAGGCCGGAGTACATCACCTTAGGCAAGATGGAAAGACAATAGCTCAGAATTGCCGTTATGAGACATAAGACCAGTACCTTGACCCATACACCTTTAACATCGGGCCGCTGCTGCTCCTGCTTCGCTTTTATAAGAAGAGCGGCAATGAAATATACCGTCAATATGCTGAAGCTCAGCATCATCACTATCATTGCACTTGCAAAATAGTCTAAGCTCATGTACGAATCCCGGGATTCCCCCGGAAGCTCTTCACCAGCCAGCAAGCTCATAATGCCTTGGCCAATCTCTTCCGTATAGGCGGAGTTCATGTTGGCAAGAACGGCTACCCCCTGATGCTCCTGCGGACGGATAACAAAAAATGATGAGAAGTTAGGATTAGATCCCCCATGTGACAGCTCCCCTGCTCCTTTTTGATAGCTGTTCCAGCCGAAGGCATAAGAAGAGCCTCTGGCGTTAGGGGCTACTGTCCGGTCTGGAAGATGGGAAGCCTGGACCAGCGGGCTGAAATCAGAGTCTGCTTCGGCTCCAAGCTGTATTTCCAGCCATTTGGCGATGTCTTTCAGATTGGAAATATAATAGCCCGCCGGCGTATTCCCCCGGTAAGTCGGTGCATCATAGGCAGCGGCCCGCAGGAACTGGAACTTATAGCCTGTTGCAAGAGAATTCAGACCTTCCGTCCGGCCTGCGAATGTGTTCTCTAATCCAAGCGGCTTAAGTACATTTACAGTCATGTATTCTTCATAGGATACGCCTGATACGTTCGCTATGATTAATCCTAGAATGTCATAGTTTAGCGTAGCGTATTGATACCGCTCTCCCGGATCAGAATCAAGCTTCTGTCCGGCAAGGGTCCGTACCGTCTCCTCCAGTGCGTTCGGGCTGTTTGAGATGGGAATATCATCAATGGTCCGGGATGGAATGCCGCTGGTATGATGCAATAGTTGACGCAGTGTAATTTCTTTACGGGCGCCTTCATAGCTCATTTCGAACCAGGGCAGGTAAGCCGATACCGGGGCATCCAGGTGAACTCTCCTTTCCTGCTCAAGCTTCAGGATTCCAAGTGCTGTGAACGCTTTGCTTGTTGAACCGAGTTCAAATAATGTGGCATCCGTAACAGGCTCTTGAGTTGCCAGATCAGCGTATCCGAACCCTTTATTGAACACGAGTTCATTTCCGCTTATTATTGCAACTGCAAGGCCGGGGATTCTTCCCTCTTTCATTAAGCCCCGTATATAAGCTTCTATCTCCTGCTCCTTCAAATGGGTTCCCGGACCGGCGAATGCCGGAGCCGCACATAAGCAGCACAGGAAGAGTAAAACAAGCGCTGCGGCCGTATTTCGTATTTTATTCATCCGTTGTCCTTGTTTCCTGCCAAAGCATAATATACTTAAAAAGAGCATCGCTGGATTCCTCGACGGACAGGAGATTAGTGTCCAGAATCATATCCGGCCGCTCCGGCACCTCATAAGGATCAGAGATGCCTGTAAAATGGCTGATTATGCCTTTAAGGGCTTTTTCATATAATTTCTTTGGATCTCTTTGTATGCATGTATCCAGATCTGCCTTTACATATACTTCGATGTAATGTGCATCCCCAATCCGCTGCCGGGCGGCTTCTCTCATTGCAGCGTATGGCGAGATACAGGATACAATCGTAATGAGTCCCGCATCTCTGAACAAATCCGCTACTTCGATAATTCTTCGTACGTTTTCATTACGGTCCGCTGAGGTGAATCCCAGATTTTGATTTAGACCATGTCTTAGGTTATCCCCGTCCAGAACATACACTAGCCGATTACTGTCAATTAGCTTTTTTTCCAGGCTGCCGGATATGGTAGACTTTCCCGCACCTGACAGTCCAGTCAGCCATACTACCAGTCCTGCCTGTCCTGTCAACTGCTGTCTGTCCGCTTGCGTAGTCTCATTGTTGTGCCAGACAACATTTGCACTCTGGCTTGACATTCTGTATCCCTACCTTTCTAAGTTACTCCATTGCGGCAAAGAGACTGTCCAATTCCCTTTGTGTTAACCGGGCCTCCGGAAAATCACTGGGTGTAAACTCCGTTTCCTGCTTACCAGAGCAGTGGTTAATAATATCGGTTAAGGTAACAAGATAACAATCCAGCATAGCAATGAGCTGCTCCTCACTGTAATATTTGCTGCTGCAGGCCAGGCTGACGGTAAGGCGGCGGTTCAGGATATAGACATTGAAATCCATAACCTCCTGTGTGGGGTTCTTATCACCGATTTCAGGACCGCTGTCAACGGGAACTGCCTTAAAATACTCATTCTCCAGCAGCTGATCCAAATCACCTAAGTAGTTGAACCTGATAGGACTGACGGGTGGACGGGCTGTATAGCCCTTTCTGTTCATCAAGACGCCGTAGTCTATCTTGCTTCGGGATACGCTGCGGATCTGTTCCTTAACTGTTATAATCTGCTCAGCCCAATCCTCTACCGCTGCTTGCAGAGTTACCGGGTACATACAGGTAAACCAGCCGACTGTTCTGGAAATATCAATCCCGGCATCAATATCCTCCCGTCCATGACCTTCAAGCTCAACGCAGATTTCACATACCTGCCAATGCTGTGCGCACATGCTTGCCAAGGCGGCCAGTAAGAGATCATTCGTCTGAGTGTGATAAGCCCGGTTCGACGCATGGATAAGTCTCTCCGTGTTCTCTGAATCCAGAGTACAATGCAGGCTATGATGGATTGGCTGCTCTTCCGGATTCAGCTTCCCGCCCTTGCTGAAAGGAACAGCAGGAGGATGCTCCAGCAAGCTGGAATATTGTCCTTCTTGTAGGGATTGTCCATATCTGTCGAGAGACAATGACCATTCCTGGAAGGAATGCGTTTTAAGTGGTAATTTTAAGATATCATTTGCTTTCATCTGTCTTAGCATAGTACCCATGTCCTCCAGGATAATGCCCCAGGAGACCATGTCGACAGCCAGGTGATGCGCCGTCAGAAGCAAAAACGCTCCCCGCTCTCCCAGATGAAACAAACAGGCCTTTAGCAGCACTCCACTGTGAATATCAAAGCTTTGTTTGAGTTGAGTGCCGATTTCCCTTATCCGTATGTCCTGCTCGCGAATCGGATAGCTGCCAAGATCATAGAAGGGAACGGCCTCTGCTGAAGGTGCCGGCAAATCTTGGTTGTAATACAACTGGCCGGATACGGCATCATAGTTCATCCGAAAACTATCATGGTGCCGGATGATTTCCAGCAGCATCTGTTCAAGCTGTTCCGGCTCCAGGCTCTGCTTGATCCGCAGCATAAGCGACTGATTATAGTGATTGGGATCAGGGAAATCCTGAGCCAAAAACCACGAAAGGATCGGCGTTGGTCTAATGATTCCCGCAGCCGGCTGTTGCCCGGACTCAGGCCTTCCCGACCAGTGAACATGCCGGGCCATCTCTCTCAACAAGGGGGTTGCCAGCAGCTCCTTTAGTTTGATTGTGTATCCCGCAGTATTCAATTTGGAGGCGATTTGAATTGCTTTGATGGAATCCCCTCCCACAGCAAAGAAATGGTCATTGCCGGATGCTGTCTCTAATTGCATTACTTCACCGACTACCTGGTATAAGATTTCCTCCTCTGCAGTTAGGGCAGTATCATTGCCGGCACCCGTGCGCTCTGGCCGCACTGGCTTCGGAAGAGAGCGTCTGTTCAATTTACCGGCTCCTGTAAGCGGGAGCTCCTCCAGCTCAATGAAGAATGAGGGAATCATATATTGCGGCAGCTTGGTGGACAGGTATTCCCGCAGCTCTTCTAAAGAGACGGAGCCGTTTTTCACCAGATAAGCGCATAAATATTTCCCCTGCTCTGAGTCCTCCCAATCCTTCACTGCTGCTGCCCGGATAGCGTTATGCTGCAATAAGCTGTTCTCTATCTCACCAAGCTCTATACGATAGCCTCTGATTTTGACCTGATGGTCGTCTCTTCCGAGATATTCAATAATGCCTCCCGTAATAAAACGGGCCAGGTCACCGGTCCTGTACATTCGCTGCTCTGGAACAAACGGATTATCAACAAACTTCTCCTGCGATAACTCCGGTCTGTTCAAATACCCTCTGGCTACCCCGTGCCCGGATATATACAGCTCGCCAATGGCATGTGGAGGAACAGGATTACCGCCCTGATCCAGAATGTAAATCTGTACATTGCCGGCAGGCCGGCCAATAGGAACGGATGGCCCATGATCCAGATCAGGATCATACTGATGTATCATACATCCAACGACAGTCTCAGTCGGTCCGTATTCATTGTAGATTTGCACCTGCGGCTGCCTGAACCGCTGCATTACCTTACTTGCCAGCTCCGTGCTCAGCCTATCTCCGCCAACAATAAATCTCCGTATGGATGAACATGAATAATCCAGATCCCGGATAAGTGACAGATGGGCCGGAGTGAGCTTCAATACTGTCGCCTTGTTATCCCGTATCACTCTATACAGAACAAACTCATCTTCATCGTCACGGTAGACTACGATCTTATTGCCGGTTACCAGCGGAGTGAAAATAGACGTTACCGTTAAATCGAAAGCTAAGGATGAATACAGCGGAAACACCTCGTCATCCTGGCGGATATACATCTTGCATGCCCAGGTTACATAATTACTGAGTCCGCGGTGCTCAATCATGGTTCCTTTGGGCACTCCTGTGGAGCCTGACGTATAAATGATATATGCAAGATCGTCTGGATGAACGGATAATGCGGGGTTGCCGCCTGGGCCTTCAAAAAGCGCTGAGTCATTTAAATGAATAATGATCCCGTTATAGTCCATCGCTTGTTCCCACTCACAATTAATTAACAGAACCGGAACAGCAGCTTCGTTGAGAATAAACCGGATACGTTCTGCAGGATATGACGGGTCCAGTGGGAGATATGCCCCTCCCGCTTTCAGCACTGCAAGAATCCCGATAATACTCTCTAGGGAATGGACGGTGAACAGTCCTGTAACCGTCCGCCTTCCAACCCCTAATTTGCTTAATTTACCGGCAAGCTGATTGCTTTTTTGGTTCAACTGACTATACGTCAGACTATCGTTTCCAAAACTAACTGCAATCTTGTCAGGAAATCTGGCCGCCTGATCCTCAAACAGGGAAATAACGCTCTTGTCTGGGTTATATTCCATCGCTGTGGAATTAAAGTCATAGAGCTCGTAATGCTCCTCGTCTACTGACAATAAGCTTAGACTACCCACAGCGCGTGAGGGATCAGTTAAGACTTTTGTCACAATATGCACGATCCGATCATACATATCCTTGATCTGTTCTTCGGAATAGGCGTCCTTCTGATAATCAAATTGCAGACTCAGCGCACCGGATAGAGACCAGCTCTTGATAACAAGCTGCAGCGGGTATTGCTGCATGCCGTTATAGAACTCCTCATTCTGAACCGAGTAGCCGTTAATCTCAGGGGCAAGCATAGTGTTGTACCAGTTTATACAAGCTTGAAATAAGGACGTATGATTCTGTTTGAATATCTCCACATCTCTGGTTAACAGATCGAAGGGGTATTTTTGATGAAAGAGACCGTCCATCATCGTTCTATGAACCCGCGCTACCATCTGTCCTACTGTCTCCTCGTTACTTAACGAAAAGCGAAAAGGCATTGTGCTTGTGAACATACCGAAGGCGCTCTTCTCTCTCCGTCCGGAGCGGTTCAGCACAGGAATTCCCAATAGCAAGTCAGTCTGACGGAGCATGATGGACGCATACAGCAGATATACAGCTGTAAAAAAGGAATTGCCGGAGCAGCCACACCGGTCCGTATATTCCTTAATTTTCCCGGAAAGCTCTAACGGCAATTCGAATACGGAGCGGCTGCCGTGCAACGATTCACTGTGCCCTGCCAGGGAATCCTGCAGCTCCTGTAAATGCCCGGTCCAAAAAGCTTTGTCTTTGAGGAAGCGCGGAGATTCAAGATAGCGCTGTTCCGTGTCCAGATAATTCAAATAAGAGTAAGAGGTTCCATTCCCGGTATCTTGCCCGGCGTATAATCTTTCATAGTTTGCACCAATCTGCTCCGTCATTAATTTCATTGACCATCCATCCGCAATCAGGTGATGGAACTTAGAGTAATAACCCATTTCGGACCCGGATACTTGAAATAGTGCAAAGTAAAAAAGTGAAGCATCTTCCAATTCAAACGGTGTCGAGGCTTCTGCCTGGCTCCATGTCAGAAGCTCTTGTTCCGGTTCACAGCAGCGTGAAAAATCCAGTCTGTCCAGAGGAATAGGCTGGTATGGATGAACATACTGGCAAGGCCCGTCCTTCCCTTCGGTAAATCTTAATCGTATTCCGTCATGCTCTAGGATGAACAGATGGATAGCTTGTTCCAATAGATCAAGGTTAACTGCCCCATGTATCCGTATGGTCCCGCCAATATTATGAAGACTGGAGCCGGAATGGATTTTATCCACAACCCACACCCGCTTTTGCGGATGGCTTAACGGGTAGAACTTGACATCAGCCTGTCTATCTTCTTCTGTCATGTCGTAACTCCTCGGAATGCAAAGTAATAGGATGTAAACAAAAAAATAATAAATTTAACCATAAGTGTTAAAGGTTGCGCCTACAATAAACATGTAAGGATTATCCGGCAGCTGGATGGAATGCAGCATTCTTGAGCGGTCTAATTGGACTTCACGGACGTACATTACCGTCTCCCAGCCTACTTTTTCATCCTTGTAGCAGAAAGAAGGCATCACCAATGCCGCCGTGTCTACGGAATCACTTTTGAAGAAGCGGTGCCAGTCAAAAAAACCAAATTTCTGTCTCTCTACGTACCCGTCGGAATAGCGCAGTTCGATGTTATCCTCAAATTCGCCCCAGCAGCAAAATCCCAAAAACAAAAGCCGTTCACAATACTGTTGGCATGCAATTGGCAGGACCTGCTCTTCGCAGCTGATTAAGTCCATTGCAGCCGTATCTGTTCTGGGAAAAAGAAAAGGAACACCGCCGACAGGCTGGAGCTGACCATTCGGCATGAATTGACCCGCCAGACTCTCAAAGCCATGATTCAGTATTCCAATGATCCCGAGTTCCGGCCAAGTAACACCCTTCGCATTAAGGTACGGTTCAAGATTGACCGTATGATAAGAACTTGTGTTCAAGCTGAGTTGACATCCTCTCTATATATTGTCTCAGAGCAGCTTCACAGCGCTCTTCATGCAGTATAATTTTGTCAAGCCTTTCGGCAGCTCTCTTCCATTCGTAGGTACCCGTAATTACTGTCTTCATCAACCCGTTCCGCAACGCAAGCCATTTGTTATAGCACTCTTCAAACACTTCAATAAGCGCGTTGTTGGCAGTACTGTACACAGGCGATTGTTCGGAGCATTCCAAAAAATATATGAATTCCAAAAAGCGGCTTCTTACATCAGTCTGTATTTTAAGCAGGTCCCACCATTGGTCCACATAACGGCTCCCTTCTTCCCCCAAAGCCAGTATATCCTTCCGGAACGCGTGCAGACCCGCTAAGCCCGTCATCACGTGCCCGTCTGACCAGCCCGCAATACGGGTCCGGCAATCGGCAAGCAGGTTCAGTACCCTTTGCAGGGTCATATCGAGCTTCGCTTCAGTCAGACGAAATGCATGGGCACCCCATGCAATGAAGCCGTCATTTAGAGCCTCAACCGGCACCCATTCCATCATTTCCGGAATCCAGTCAATGACCAGGGCATGAGTCCGTTCCTGATTGTACTGCTCAATATAGAAGTAATGACCGTCATGCACTCTGTGATAATTGATGGTCCACGGAAGGTACCAGCCGTCCGACTGGGTGAAGAGCCCGCCCCCTTCTTCCATATGATCGATCAGATTGGTATACTCGGCCTGATTCATTTTCATGTGATATATTTCACTTAGGTTGGCGTAGAAAGGCGGATTTTCAGCCCCTTTCTCATAATTCATAAATTCATCCGCAGCATAATAATAGAATCCCCAATTGCCGGAGAAAGTGTACTGATAAGGATGGCCGTTGTTATGAATATGCAGACAAATCAAGTAATCCAGACAATTAAAAATGTCTAATTTCTTCTGGTATACGGGAATTCTTACCGGTGTGCCCGTCATTTTTTGCCTCCTGCTTTATTTCATTAGATTACTATAGTAATTATAAACCCATCAGCTGTAAATGTTTGTCTAAATTGGCTGTTGAATTTTGTCATATTATGAGATCTTTTGCTGATTCCTTCACCTTCACAAGCACTCCATCCCTATTCTCATAGACTCTGCTTTCATTTTTTTCGATCTTGTTCATAATCTCTTCTTCCAGGTTAATCCCCAGAATCTCAGCTAGTCCAATCAGATAAATGGCAACGTCCGCTAATTCTTCGCCGAGGTCGTCTTTCTTCTTCCGGTAAGCTTCGCAGGCCTCAGACAGTTCTCCGTGGGTCAGGCAGAATTCCTGATAAATATCTGTGACATTGAACCCCTTCTCAAGCTTATTCTGATACACTCTCTTCTGGAGTTGTGCTAAATCAATCATGGCTATCTCTCCTATCCGCTAATTTATTGATCTAATCCCATATGCTTGCGTAAATGCACTAGTGACATGGGCCTGATTCGCTTGACTTCGGCGATATTCTCATACAATAGGTGGCTCTTGCCTGCCTGGGCAAACGACTCACGTAAGGCTGCGATCCTGCCTTTTTTGAGATCAAGGAACTGGAAGTCGATCTGCTTCAGATGCTTCATTGCGGTCAAAGGCTCTAGCTCCTTCGCGGTCACGGCTGCTGAAATCTCTCTTAGCTGTAACATTTCAAGCTGCGTTGCGGTCCATAAAGGGTCAATATCCTCCAGGGATTTCATCTGATCGAGTTCAAGCTGTATAAGCCCCGGCATATTCGAAAAGTCACACAAAGCCTCAAGCTTCGGCAAGGATAAGTTCAGGTATGTAAGATTGCTCATGGACTCCAGGGCATCCACCTCCGTTAAGTTGCGGATAGCCGCCAGACTCAGCATGGGGACGGTAGAATCTGCAAGCGCATCCAGTGATCCTTTCAAGATGGAGTCGTGAATGAAGAGGCACAGCAGGTTCGGTAACCGGCGGACAAATTCCAGGTCATGAATCGTAGTCCGCAAGATTAAGGTATCCAGGCTGGCGGCATCGCCTATCGGCGTTAAGTCCTGAAACTGCCCATGGACCGAGAGATATTGTAGCTGCTTGAAGCTTGCGAGGAAGCTTAGGTCTATCGGCTTTTTGGCCGAAATGGATAAAAACTGCAGTCGCTGAAACTTGCCAAGCACACTCAGATCCACACTATGAAACAGATTCAACTCTAAGGCTGTGATGTGCTGTAGTTCCGCTAAGGTCTGCAGCAATTCCTCGGAATAGCGCACTTTCCTGTCGGCTTGGCTAATTGACAAGACCAGATCCGGGCGTTCGGCAAATACATGCTGATCTAATTCCTGCAGATCCTGGAGCTTGTCCACATCGATGACATACGAAATAAGCGCCCGCTGTCTGAGCTCCTTCACCGCTTGATCCATTTTACCTTTTGTCCAAGGTGCTCCATTCATTGAGCTAGTCCATACTCCCATTTCCGTGATCCCCCGTTCCTTCGGATATAAAAAGTCCCGCCTGTTTGTGGCAGACGGGATTTTGATTAAGTCATGCTTATTGAGCGGCAGCCTTATAGCTTGCGCACCACATAGATGAGATTCATGCCGCAATCCAGCGTGCCCGGCAGTTTGGTGAACGCGATCTCCTGTTCGACAAGCAGCTTCCAGAATTCCTGGTCAGCCCGGGCGTTCTCTAAGGCAGCATCTCCAGCTTGCGTATATAGTCCGGCAGAGCTTCTCTCCAGAATATTAACCGGAAACTGTGCAAATAAAGCATCCAGCTCAGAGCTTCTCATCATATGGACGTAATGCTTGCTGGGAACTGGATAATGATCTTCGTCCTGAACCCCTGTATTCATGAGCCATCTTGTAGCATCGATCCCGAACTGGTCCTTCTCATAGCGGATGCCTTCGAGATAATACATAGAAGCGCCGATGAAGCTCATCGACCCGACAATCAGGAGGCCGCCCGGCTTAAGTACTCTTAGCAGCTCCCGGATACCATCCGCCTCTCTGTCCAAGAGATAGTTGATGACACCGCCAATACATACTACTGAGTCAAAAGAAGCATCTGCAAACACGCTCATATCCAGCACATCTAGCACATGGAACGCCTTGATTCTGTCCACCAGGGACAGCTCTTGCATTTTGGACTTGTTGAATTCAATCTGATGGCTGGACAGATCAGCGACGGTCAACTCAGAACACATGGTAGCCAGATCTTTGGTGTACCTGCCTGAACCTGCACCAATCTCCAACACTTGGTCCCCAGGCTTGATATAGCGCTGTAGAATGTCCAGATGCACCTGATACAAAAGCTCGCCGGGACCATCCTTCGTAAGCCGTGTCCATTCACGGTCGCCATAGTTGTCGTACCGGCTTCTCGGGATTTCGGGGTTGTAGCTCATGAAAGCCTCTCCTCTTCATATTCAATTGGGTAATCGGAGTAATATCGCTAATGTCGCTAATATCGCCTGCACTCATACAACCACCTCCTCCTTGGAATCCGTCTGCACTTATTATACTAAGCCTCGGCTTATTTGGCATCCTAAATTCCCCAAATTAAAGTTCCCAAACAAAAGTTCCTCGGTGTGGGATTACCATGACTCCGGAGAAGTTTGGGTCTCCGGCCGTCGCCAGACGTCCCCCTAGTCACCCCATTGTCCTTCTTTGGATAGGTTAGCGTAGTCTATTGCTGTCATTATGTCTCCTCCTCTGATGAATAGCGGCATATACGCTGAAGAAGCCTACTGGCAGCAGGCTCCTCTAGTTAGAACTATAGTTTATTAACAATACTTATTCCAAATTTAAAATCTTAAACTCGCCCGGAGTGTAGGATTGTCCTGCATACTTCCCTCCCCAGTTACAAAGCAGTCTTAATACGGGTTCGAGGGATTGACCCAGCTCTGTCATTGAGTATTCCACCTTAGGCGGTACTTGATTGTACATAGTTCTGCGGATTAATCCGTCTGTCTCCAGTTCCCGGAGCGTTTGGATCAGCATCTTTTGCGAAATATTATGAACAAGCCGCTTCAATTCCCCTGTCCGCTTCGGTCCTTGGATTAAATAGTACAGCACAAGCCCCTTCCACTTCCCTCCGATGACCTCTAGTGTAACTTCCAGTTCACAGTGAAAGATTTTCATAACAATCCATCATCTCCTGAGTTGATACACAAACGTTAAGCTGATTTAGATTTGAGCCACTCCACCGTCTGCGAATAATTCAATGCCGTTCAAATAACTGCTCTCATCCGAGGCCAGGAACATGACTGCATTTGCGATCTCTTCTACCTGCCCTACTCTGCCGAGCGGGACATCTGTTTTGGCCTGTTCCAGGTAATTGTCAAGCTCGGAGCCGAACAATTCATCGTACGCAGGTGTGACGACTGAACCCGGACTAAGGACGTTCATCCGAATCTCTGTCCCTTTCGTATCCAGAATCCAGTTGCGGACGAGTTGTCTGATTGCTGCCTTGGAGGCACCATAGATACTGAACGCGGGTACCCCCATTGAGCCGGCCGTAGAGCCTGTCAGGATA
Source organism: Paenibacillus sp. FSL M7-0896 (assembly GCF_037975415.1). Taxonomy (NCBI): domain Bacteria; kingdom Bacillati; phylum Bacillota; class Bacilli; order Caryophanales; family Paenibacillaceae; genus Paenibacillus; species Paenibacillus sp. FSL M7-0896. The sequence goes on along the minus strand of NZ_CP150250.1, from coordinate 3,521,901 downwards.
ATGGAACCTTTTTGATTAGGGAACAAAGGTAATGCCTTTTGTACGGTGAAAATCGTTCCTTTGACGTTGACATCAAAGGTCTTGTAGTAGTGGGCTTCCGTGATTTCGCCTAACGGCAGGAATGACCCTAGTCCGGCATTGGCAAACAGAATGTCCAAATGTCCCTTTTCCCGCTTGACGGTATCGAATAAGGTGTCCAGATCTTCCAGCTTGGAGATGTCACCTTGAACGCCTGTAACATTCTGACCAATTTGCTGTACCGCTTCATCCAATTCACGTTGTCTGCGTCCTGTGATAAACACGTAAGCCCCTTCTCGTACGAACTGCTCTGCCGCCGCAAGCCCGATGCCGCTTGTTCCTCCGGTTACAACTGCTACTTTCCCATCAAATCTACCCATACTATTATACACTCCTTTTATGATTTGTAGTTCCTATGAACGCTAGTATGGAGGAAAAGTTACAAGAAAAACAGTACCCACTTTTTTGTGATATAGTCACCAAAAGGTGATAATTGAAGCGGTGCAAGCTGTGTTATTCTGCTGAAGCGCTAAATTTTCTGCTTCTCCACCATCTTGTAATACATTCCCTGTTGGACCAGTAATTCGGCTGGACTGCCTTGCTCAACAATTCTTCCCTTATCCACGACCAGGATGACATCTGCATTCTTCACGGTGGACAGCCGGTGTGCAATCACCAGGATCGTCTGCTTCCCTTTCAGGCTCAACAAGGTATCGTTCAAGTCACTCTCTGTCAAGGCGTCGAGAGCTGAGGTGTATTCATCCAGCATCAGAATCCGGGGTTCACTCATGAAGGCCCTGGCTAATAGAATCCGCTGGATCTCGCCGCCGGAGAGATTGTCGCCGTGGCCCTCCACCTTCTTCTCATATTGCTCAGGCATGGCTAGAACAAATGGGTCCACATGGGCAAGCTCAACAGCAGTGCTGAATTTGCGCCATGTCTCTTCAGTCATGTCTTCCTTTTGCAGAGGATAAATGATGTTGTCCAGAATAGACTTGTTCCATAGCACTCCCTTTTGCGGAGAATAGCCGACATATCGTCTTAGTTCATGAATGTCCAGTTCTTGGATCGAGACACCGTCCAGGCAGATCTCCCCTTCATCCGGCTCAATGAACCTGTGGATTAGCTCGAATATCGTAGATTTCCCTGAGCCGCTTAGTCCAACAACCCCCACGAAGGCTCCTGGCTCAATGTCCAGATTAAAGTCCGTGATCCCAAAAGAATCTGCCTTAGCGTACCGGTACGAGACATTCCTCAGCTGCAGGAGGGGGACACGGTGATAGTCGGGAGCTGTGGCTCCCGATGAAATTTTCTCCAGTTCAAGGATGTCATTCAGGTTATTAATAATGACCGTCATGCGGCTCCTATCGATGTTCAGCGTAAACAGCGACTTGAAAATCTGATACAGTCTTGGAAGAATCACAATAAAGGCCAGCAATGTGCCTGGTGAGATGCGGCCTTTTAGAATCAAGAACAGACTATAGCCGTAAATGATGCCCGTAATGATGGAAATGACCGTATCCGCGACCAGGTTCAACACCACATGATGAAATAGCCTAGACTGCCGGGATATCTTCCACGCCTCGTCATTCCACTCCCTCCAGCGTTTCTGCTCCGCCTGTTGTCCGTTACACCTATGGACCGCCTTCAGATTCGTGAAGAAATCATTCAAATAGTTGATGCCCTTATCCAAAATGCCATGATACTGCTTATCCAGGCGCTCCGTCCTGCTCCTGAAGCGCTTGAAGCCATACATACATAGAGGGAATGAGAGGATGGCTGCGAGTGTAAGCTCGGTACTCATGGAGAACATGATCCACAGGGTAGCGATTAGCAGAATAGCATTCGAGACCATGGCCATCAGGGTGTCAATCACGAAAATTTCACATAGCATCCCCACCTGCAAGGTGATCCGGTTAATGATTTCCCCCTTGCCGATGCTGTCCACGTTTCTTGGCCGGGTCTGGAGTACGTCAGAGAACAGCCGCAGGAGCAGATTCTTGGATAAATGGTTGCCCAGCTCATTATTGTAATAAGAGGTGACGCTGTTCAAGGCGGCGTAAATTACGGGAATCAGAATAAGCAGGAGCATATAGAATGCAGCCGTACCGATCTGCTTGTCAGGCAGGATGTCATCGAATAGGTCTTTGAACAGGAGGGGCTGAACAGTCGAGACGAATGCGGCTAAAATATTGAAGAGTAGGATCATAACAAGGATTCTCTTACTATTAGACAATATCTCCTTAATCAATGTCCGGGTCGGATTCATAAGTCCGCATAACCTCCTTCAAAGGGCGCAGCTTATGTAATCATAACGGATCGGGAAGGTGGAATTAACCTGCCTAATAATAGTAAATTACCTTACATATTATAGAATTACTGTCGGTTTACGGTCGCCAAAAAGCCAGCGTTCATAAGGGTTCGCTGGCTTCTCAGTTCTTGTATGAATTACTTTCCTTCCTCCGCCCGCCAAATTCCGGCCGCTGTAGACGAGAAGCCGCACTTCTCATAGAATTCCTTGTGTTCACGGCTATAAGTGAGGGTTACTATGGTCAATCCGCGTCGAATAGACTCGTTCAATAGCTCCTTAACAAGCTGCTGCCCCACTCCGCGCCTCTGATAATCTGGATGGACGATAATGTCCTCCATATATCCGTGCTCCAGACCGGTTCCGGCAACGTAGCCAAAGGCAATGAGTCTCCCTGCGGAATCTCTGGCTCCCGCCCAGAAATTGCATCGCTGAAACAGGGCTGGATAGTCAGAGTCCCTTCTTGACCAGCCCACGGCTTCTCTTAACCCAGGAACCTCCTCAGCACGAATGTTCAAGTTAATTAGAATCATTTTCCAGGTACAACACCTTTGCTTTTTTGTCATAGGCAATCAGTTCTGCGTATCGGCCCCAGTCGATCACAATGTCCAGTTGAAGCGCGGCTTCCTCTGCCTCAAAATGCTTCTCAAAAATCTCCGCGAAAAAGGCCCGTTCCATTTTGTTATTGGATTTTGATTGCAGAATCCAGATGATTTTCTCCATGATAGGAACATGCTCCAGCACCTGGGCCTTGAAAATTTCCTTGCGTATCAGGACGCTTGCATCGGCGAACTGGTGACCCACCTCCGTCAGCTCGATATCTCCTTGCAGAATCGTAGCAAATTGCAGCATTTCCACCGCCTCGACGATGGGCAGGAAATCTTCCAGTTTCAGACTTAATTGATCGGCCAGCTTATACAAATCCACTTGTTGTCCCAAATCCTGGATCAGTTCAATGAAGCCTGTGAGGGCACCTGCCGGAACCGGTTGGATTTTCTCAATGGTATTTTTATGTTCTTCGTTCTGATCGGTAGATTTCACTTCCCTTTGGGTCAGTATGGAATAGATACGGTCCACCAGCGAGGTGAACTGCGGCTCTTGCTTATCCCGCCAGTGCGGCAGCGCAATGGGAATATCGGAGATCACACGGGCGGGATCTCTGGATAAGACGATCGCCCGGTCTGACATATAGACAGCTTCCTCTATACTGTGGGTGACCATAATAATGCATTTGGTAGGGATTTGCCGCTCCGTCCACAGCTCCAGCAAGTCGCGCTTCAGATTCTCTGCGGTCAATACGTCAAGAGCTGAGAACGGTTCATCCATCAGAAGAATATCCGGCTCCATGACGAGCGCCCGGCCGATGCCCACACGCTGGCGCATCCCTCCTGATAATTCTTTGGGGTATGCCCCTTCAAAGCCGTCCAGACCAACCATATCGATGACAGCGAGTGCTTTACGCATTTTGTCGGCTTCGCGCAGCGGTTTGTTCGCAAGTCCCAGCTTCACATTCTCAAGGACCGTAAGCCAAGGGAATAATGCAAACGATTGGAACACCATCCCGACGCCCGGATTCGTACCGGCAATCTCTTGTCCATTATAGAGCACCGAGCCTTGAGAAGGCGGCACAAGACCTGCGATGATGCGCAGAAGCGTCGATTTCCCCGAGCCTGAAGGTCCCAGGATCGAGACTAACTCGCCTTCTTTAATCTGAAGGTTGATATCTTCCAGAATACTCACATTTGCCTGCTTCGGCTGATCATAACGTTTGGTGATTTGCTTTAATTCAATCAATGCTTTGGTCATATTCTACACCTCTAATCCAAGTGATATTTGCTTTCAGCTAAGGCATACAGCTTGCGCCACACCAGACGGTTCACGATCACAACGAGCAGGCACATGACGATAATGCCCCAGATGATCTCCGGCCAGTTCCCGTTCGTGGTGGCTTGCGCAATAAATGTACCTAACCCGGCTGCCTGCAGATCCTGATCCTTCCAGGAGACGATTTCGGAAACGATGCTGGCGTTCCAGGCGCCTCCGCTTGCCGTAATGCAGCCAGTGACTAGGAAGGGGAAAACAGCGGGAAGAATGAGCGTCTTCCAGGTCTGCCAGCGCGTCAATTTCAGAGTTACCGCGGCTTCCTTGAGATCGGAAGGAATGGCCATCGCCCCGGCAATCACATTAAATAATACATACCATTGTGTACCCAGCATCATCAGCGGAATTGCTCCAATCTCCATCGATATTCCAAACTTCAAGTACAGAATCGTGAATATTGGAAACGCCATGTTGGCCGGAAAAGAAGACAGAACCTGCACAACAGGCTGAACAATTCTTGACAGCCGCGGATTCGTTCCGATGAACACGCCTACAGGCAGCGTCCAGAGTACAGCCAGCAGTGTTGAGACGACTACCCTCAGTGCGGTCAGCAGGCCGAGGTACACCACATGCACCAGCTCGCCCCAGCTTAATTGGGCAATCTCGAGAATGCCTGAATACAAATACTTGAGCATCAGCACAGCGGCCGCAGACAGGAATAGCCATTGAAGAGCCTTTTTGACCCTTGACGGGACATGAGGCAGCTTCAACTGTGCGCTTCGGGTGGCAAGCCGCAGGAATCCGTCATGAACGCCGCCGTGCAGCTTACGGTTAAGATAATGAACAAAGCTGGCCCGCTTCAGAAGCTCTAACACCCAGGAGGTTGGTGCTTCGCCTGCTTCCGTCTGTTCATTCTTGAATTTCTGGCTCCAGGCAATAATCGGACGCCAGAATAATTGGTCTACCATCACAATCAGCACAACCATCGTCAGGATCGCATAGATAAGTGCTCTAATATCGCCATCCTCTGCGGCTAGAGCCATGTACGTCCCGATTCCCGGCAGATGCAGATCCTGATTCAGCACGCTGATCGATTCACTGGCCGCCAGAAAGAACCAGCCTCCGCCAAATGACATCATGCTGTTCCATACCAGACCGATCATCGAGAATGGCGCTTCCAGCTTCGTAAACCGATGCCATCCGCCCAATTGGTTCATCGCGGCAGCCTCATTCAGCTCGCGCGGAATCGTCTTAAGGGAATGATAATAGCTAAGGGTCATATTCCAGACCTGGCTGGTAAAAATAGCGAAGATCGAAGCCATTTCCACGCCGAGCAGGCTGCCTGGGAACAAGGCCATGAAGGCCAGCACTGTGGCCGACAGGAATCCAAGTACAGGAACGGATTGCAGGATATCAATGGCGGGAATCATAAACTTCTCTGCAGTCCGGTTATACGCCGCGATGCGGCCGTACACGAAGGTGAAGATCAGGGATGCTCCAAAAGCGATAAACATCCGCAAAAGGGAACGCCCTGCATAATAAGGCAGCCATTTGGGGTCCAGACTGAGCGAAGACAGTTCCTCTGGATCTAGAGGCACCTGCATCCCCGAGCCTAGCTTCGCTGCGGCATACAGGACGGATAACAACAAGGAAATGACGAGAATATCCGCCCAGCCGAAGGTTCTACGCTGATTCCCTTGATGGAAAAAGTTCATTTGCATAATGTACAACTCCAATCTGAGGTAAATAAAAAAACTCTCCGCTGCCTTAGGCAGGGAGAGTTGCACATTCCTTCATTCATAAGAATATAAAGCTATCCTGCTCAGTCAATAAGAGGCGCCAGAAGATAGACTGAATAGAACAGACCTATACTGCAATGGGGGAAGGGTAGGCTTCCTGCTTAACCGGAACATAAAGTTCCTGTAATCGTATATTTGACTGCCGCTGTCCATCGTCTGTTCTCCCCTTCCCGCATCCATATGATAAATGACTAAGTCGCATAGTTAACAATAGTGGCTTCCCCGGTGCGCTCATCGTAGGCAATCCATAATTCATCCCCGGCTTCCACGCCATACACCGGTTCTATAGATTGCCTGATCCGGTAGCTCTGTCCGCCGCGTTCGACGGTGATCGTGGCAAGCGGCCGGTCGCCGGTCGTTCCCCGGTAGTCGACCGACCGGACGCTGGCACTGCCTTGCTTGCCTTGCAGAAGCCGCGATTGAAGCGCAACCTCCTGCGGCTTAGCAGTTACGGGGACTAACGCGCCTACAGTGACTTCCAGATTCTCCGGAACGAACTGGCTGTTCACCTTGCGCAGACTTTCCTTTCCGTTCACCATCACTATCTCAAGCAGCAGCAGATCCTGGCCGGCAATCTTCACCGGCAACCGCTGAACTCTTGTAATTTCAGCCTCTAAGGTGAGCTGGGTTGCCTGATCACTCCGCTCCGCAGGACCATATCTCAACAAACGGGCGTTGCCGCTTGTGATTATCAGATCTGCCCGTTCTCCGGTACGGTAGACGAAGCCGGAGGGCTGCACCACAGGCACACTGTAGCTTTGGCCTGCTGCCTCAAAGTGCAGCAGCAGTGCTTGCCCGCGGTTTACAGGTCCGCAGGCTTCCATCTGTCTTAAGACCGCATCATGAATGATCCGGGGAGGCGCCTGGTTCTTAAGCTCGCTCTCCCGTACCAGGGTCGCCTTATGCTTGCTCCGGTTATAGCTAATCATCACCTGATCGCCTGGACGGATCGGGTTCAGATAAGAAATGACCTGCTTGATCTGGACTTCCTTACTCTGGCCCTGGTCCGTGAAACGGACGGTGAGCCGGACCTGTGGTTGTTCGTTGACCAGCATCCCCGTCTCGGCCATATTAATAACCGTGCCTTGAATCAGAACCCCCTCGGCCAGCTTCTGCCACCGCTTGCGGATGAGAAGCTGTGGCAGCCAGAGTAGTCCCACCACCATCAGTAAAGGAATTGCGAGCCAGATCACCCAGTTCACAACCAGGGCATTCCATGTCAGCACATAGTTCTTGAAGGTCGCTGCAGATAATTGATCCTCCCCGGCAGCCATCTGCCATTGCTGCAGCTCCCCATTGCTGATCTGTCCGCTGAGCCCCTCCTTGACAAGCAGCCAGCCTCCCAATGAATCCGGACTTGAATAGTACAGTGTATCATTATTCGCTTCTTTATAGAAGCTCAGCTTCGGATCTTGCAGCTGATCGTAGGATAATGTCTTAAGCGCGGCATTGACATTCGTAAATTCCCCGGTCTGCCCATGATACAAATAACCGCGCAGGGTACCCTTGATCTCGTCTTCCGTGGTGGACCCAGCAATCAGCGTCTCTTGGTCGTTCAGCGGGAAGAGCCTGGCCTGATAGACCGGCTCCGGCGTCTTGACAGCTTCGCCCCATTTACCCGCAGCCTCATTGTAATAGTGAACCTGTTTTGGATATTCGCTGCTTACCCGCAGTAGCCGGGTATTGTCCAGTCCGAACTGCGCGGCAAACTCCTGCCCTACCCTCTTCTGCGCTTCGGGAGCACTCTCCTGCTCCCCCTTCAGCCCAAGTAGAGGTATGCCATCCTTGCCGAAGAGGGCAGAAGCATAAGCGGTACGCCCGTCCTTGAGTCCCACCTCATAGACGGGCAGAGAATGCTCCTCCTGGAAGCTGAAGAAGGCTTCACGAATGGAGACCGGCCGTGCCGGAAGCCCTGCTGATCCGTTCAGATTCGCGTAGTGGAGCTGAGCCTGGCTGACTTCCGCCACATGGACCGCTGAGCTTTTATCCGCCCCGGCGAATAGTAATCTGCCCCGCCACTCATGCCCGTCGGAGCTCAGAAAGGTCGGGATATCAAAGCTTCCCTGCACCAGCTCTTTTGCGCCATCCGCCGGATCAATAACATTCACCTGCAGGCCCATATTGTCCTTGGTTGCGACCACCAGCTTACCGGCCTGATAAGAGACCAGCCGCTGCCGGTGGATGTCTGAGCGCAGCTCCACCTCCTGCTCAGCTTTATGGGTGCCTACGTCATACAGCGTCGCCATCAGCCCGTTGCTGCTGTCCGTGACCGCAAGCACCTTCTTGCCCTGGTCCAGATAATACAGCGCTTTGACCGGGTGCAGGCGATCCGCTGCACTGCGCACATAACCGGAATAATCGTTCCAGACCAGGAAGCTGAGGATTACCGCAGGAATCCAGAATATTAGCATAAATAGGGCATAAAATGATTTTCTCATCGCCTGCTCCCCCCTCTGCATGTTACGGCGTCTACTATAGCCTTCACCGTAAGGAACGAGAATGAAACGGCCAGAAGCTTTCATGTTGTATAGGATTGCAAACCCAAAAAAGCAGAGCAGCGATTCTCCCGTCACCGGAGTTTCACTGTTCTGCTTGCTTTAAGCATTGTCTATTATCAGCGGTGGCCTCAGGCATCCCGGATACGGTAGACAACAATCGCTGTCGCCACAAAGGACACCATCCAGATCATTACAATACCGGCCCCCTGCACAGGCGTAAGGACATTCAGTTCGCCAGAGGAAGGCAGCAGGTACATGTAACGTCCAGCCGTATCCGGGAAACAGGCCGGCAGAAGCCCCCGCGACCATGGACTGATAATGAAATAATAGCCGAGCAGGATCACCAGGGCCGGAAGGGTTCTTCTCAATAAAGCCCCTATCGCCGCGCTAAGCAGTGTGGTCAAGGTCAGATAGCCCGTTGCCCCCAGCAATGCTTGTATGACTTCATGAGGTTCAATCCCCGCTGCAGGGCCGCCCAGCTTCCTGCCCGCATATAGGACACCGGAGGCCGTAAGGATAAACGCCGCAGGAATCGTAATCAGGGTGAGTGCCAGATGCTTCATCAATAATTGGCGCCCGCGCCAGGGGATTACCGTTAACGTTGTGCGGATCTGTCCGCCCGTATACTCGGAGCAAGCCGCCAAGATCCCCAGAATAATGAACCCTGCCTGAAGATAGCTCATCGAGGCAAGTCCTGTATTCAGGATTACGGGTGCTGCGGCTCCTTCCTGCAGAGAGGCGGAAGTAAAGGCCGCAGTCAAAAGCAGATGAACAAGAAATGTAACCGTAACTGCGGTCCATATCCATGGCAATGTCATCAGCTTGTCCAGTTCAGCCCTAAGGATTCGTATAGTCTTCCTGCCGGATGAGACATTCATGCTGCAACATCCCTCCTATGGAACACAATAGCTGCAATCCCAAGCAGCACGGCCACCCAGGCAAACATGATCAAGCCGCCGGTGAACGGGGTGTGATAGCTGTCGAACAGACTGCCTGTAACCTCGGTCGAGGCACTGTTCTTAGTAAACATAAACATCTCGAAGCCGGCCCGGTCCGGCAAATAGAATGCCAGCTTCGTCACCTTGGCCAGCAGGACACTGAAGGATACCAGCGATGAATTAATCATGAGCACGGTAAGCGGGATCATGCCCTGCTTCGTCAGCAGCGTCAGCCCGAAGGCCAACAGTGCAGTGAAGGTCCAGTAGCAGACGGCACCGGCAAGCCGGGTCCATTCAAGTAGCGGGGCATAGTCACCTAATATATAGTGTGTGGTTGGTACAATCAGAATTACAGCAAGGATACACAGGAGGATGCTGATGACAGATACAGCGCCTGCTTTTGCCAGAAACAACTGAAGCCGCGATGACACAACCATCAGACTTGTGGAAATCTGCTGCCCTCCGGCCCCTTCACTGCTCTCTGTCCGGTACTCGCTGCTGACTGCAAGCACGCCAAGGATAATAACGCCCTGCACACCAAGACCTAATCCGCTGTAGCCCATTTCGGGCAGCCGTGTGCTGACTCCAGCTATAATCGCCTCTTTTTCTGCTATAGCGTCCAAGGCAGCAATGACCGCAGGAGCCAATGCTCCAATAAGCAGGGCGAGCCAAATCCCCGGCAGCGAGAGCAATTTCGAGATTTCTGCATGGAATGCCTTCACCAAGCATCACCTGCCTGTTCAGAGGTCAGGGCGAAGAAGGCATCCTCCAGCGTGGAATGACTGCCGGTTACCTCCTGCAAGGTGCCGTCTGCGACAATTCTCCCCTGCTTAATGATCACCACATCGTCCACCGTTTCGGCCAGCTCGCCCATAAGATGACTGGAGAGCAGCACCGTATTCCCGGCCTCTGCCCGCTTACGCAGAAATGTCCGGATCCAGCGGATGCCTTCCGGGTCGAGCCCGTTCACCGGTTCATCCAGAATCAGAATCTCCGGGTCTGCAAGAAGCGCTGCTGCGATTCCCAGTCTTCTCCCCATGCCGAGGGAATATTGCTTGACTCTAGTGCCCGCTGCCGTGGTAAGACCGACAATATCCAGCACCTCTTCGACCCGTGAGCGGGGCAGACCGGCGGCGCAAGCGATCCAGCGCAGGTGTGCCCGTCCTGTCCGCATCGGATGGGCTCCAGATCCGTCCAGTGCAGCACCTACGGTTCGCAGTGGATGCTGTAATTCTGCGAAGGGCTTGCCATGAATCAAGGCGCTGCCGGCGGTGGCATGATCCAGTCCGAGCAGAATGCGGAGTGTAGAGCTTTTGCCGGCCCCGTTGGGTCCGAGGAATCCCGTGACTCTTCCGGGTCTCGCTTCGAAGGTGATCCCGGATAGAATCTCCTGCGTACCGCGGCGTTTGACTAAGTTATTGATGGTAAGCACCATAACACATCCTTTCGTTATGGTGTTAAGTATACAGATGCAAGGTTACATCCCGGTGGGCAGGCCGTTTACTTCCGGGTTAATTTCAGGTTACATTTTGCCAATGACTACCCGCGTCCCGTGCCCGCTGGAGTTGAAATCAGCCTTCAGGTTCATTGTATTCAACATGTATTGTATGGTAGACAGCCCTATTCCCGCCCCGACAGCGTATGCGGAATGATCCATGCCAGGGCCTTTGTCAGCCACAAGAATCCGTTCCTGCTGCACATCCACAGCGATAGAAGCATATTTGCCGTCCGCTGCATGGCGGATGATATTCTGAAACAGATTATCCAGCACCCGGGTCATCCACCCAGGATCTGCTGTCCAGTGGAAGGTCTCTTCTGCGGGCAGATCGACATCGACCTGAATGCCATGTTCTTCAAAAACCGGATACCACGCAGCAACCGAGGCTCTTACCAGACGCCCCATGTCTGTGGGAGCAGGCTCGAAGGGATATTTTCCTGAGGTAAGCAAGGTGTATGAGAGCAAATCATCCATCAGCTCTCCGGTCCGGGTAATAGTCTGGTTGATCTCGGCTAAAGAGCTCTTTCCTTCTGGACTCAAAGGTTCTTTGTTCAGCCGGGTGACATGTCCCCGCATGATGGTCAGCGGCGTCCGCAGGTCGTGGGACATGTTGGCAATGAGCCGTTGCCGCAGCCCTGCCTCTTCCTGCTCCCGCCTGCGGCTGTCTTCCAGCTGCCGGATCATCCGGTTGAAGGAACCGCCTAACTGGTCTATTTCATCCATGCGGTCCTTTTGAATCAGGACAGGCTCAGGCCACGAATCCACATTAGTTGGAGTAGCGGACATAGCTTCTTGTAAGCGGGTCAGACGTTTGCGGAGTCTCCAGAAGAACAGCCAGGATAGAACAACGAACGCGACAATGATACAAGTGAACATAAGCACTGTAATGTAAAACAGGTTCAATGTATTGAATCTTGGCTCTGTCCCGGAAGTGCCAAAGAAGGATGAGAATACCATCAGCACAAGAGGCGGCAGCAAGATGAACAGAAAGTGCAGCTTCAGAAAATGCCGGAACAAGGAACGGGGCTGCTTCATAGCTTCACCCGGTAGCCGATTCCCTTCAGCGTCTCAATAATCTCCGGGGTCTCCGGGTCGCGCTCCAGCTTGTGCCGCAGCCGGTGGAGATGTACCAGTAACGTCTTGTCTCCAGGGATATAAGCTTCTTCCCAGACGGCTTCATAGAGCTGTTCCTTCGGCAGAACCTGATTCGGATGGCGCAGGAAATACATCAGGATCTGATGCTGCTTCCCTGTCAAAATAATCTCTTCTCCCGTACGCTTGTCATAGATGGTCTGAAGCTTCGTATCCACTTCAATGTGAGTGCCCAGTGTAATGCGGTCCGAAGAGACTCCGCCGCTCCGGCGGATTAATACCTCCAGCCTGGCCACCAATTCATCGGTATGGAAGGGCTTCGTCACATAGTCATCCGCGAATTGTAAGCCCTCTACCTTATCATCGACGGAGGTTCGGGCGGTCAACAGCAGCACTGGAACGGCGGGCGCCGCCTTTTTTAACCGTTTGCCTATAGTGAATCCATCTAAGCCCGGTAACATGATATCCAGAATAACGACATCATACTGCGTAACCTCAGCCTCGGCTCCCTCACCGGATTGCAGCCATTGTACCGAATATCCCCGCTGCTCCAGCTCCTCTTTAACCCAAGTGCCGATTTTCTCATTATCTTCAATATAAAGTATGTTTGTTCTCAAGTGATTTCCTGCTCTCTATTAATCTCTGCTGCTCTCCCTCCATATTATACTGGTTAATCAATTCATCCAATACCACGGATTGCTTAAGGACCGCAGGGTGCTGAAGATCATGATGTTTCTCCGCCAGAATGTGAAGCTGGTTCCGGGCACGTTCAATCCGGACTTGCACGAGCATATTTCTGTTCACCTTAGAATCCTCCCTTTATGCTATCTTAGGGTTTTATGACAGATAATAGGATGTCTTTTGCATTGCACAAAATAACTTCAGAACATAACAAAAGAGGCGCCCCCGAAATGTCAGGAGCACCCCTGTATATTTTCGCGAAAATGATTAAGTTCCCCAACCATGTCCCAGTGTAGTCACCAAGGTTATCGTCGTTGAAATAACAATTGAAACACTACAGGCTGATACACCTCACTTGATAGATTTTTGAATCTTCCCTCCAGTTCCTGATCCGTAAATTCCCTATATTGCTCATAAAGACTCATAAAAACAATGATATTTTTGCTGCTATTGATCGTAATTGATATTTCCAAGCCTTTCAGTACCGTGTTCAATGCCTGTTCCTTACTCTTGCTGTGATTGAAAAAATAGATTGCCAGGTCGATGAGGAATTGCGCGTAGCTCTCTTGCAGGATGGCCTGATTGTATTCACCGAACTCTGTCTTGCTGGATTCATAAGGTATGTATGCCGCGAACCGCTCTAAGATACTGTCGATATTAAGCTTAAATACATTCGCCGCTTGAACCATATAACGCACTGCCACAAATATTTCATCCTCTTGATTAGCTATATAGTCTGCGTACTCATGTATTACATCCAAATCTCCGGACATTAACCGGTACAGATAAGTGTTAGCTACGGCCCATTCCGTAAATTGTGCAATGACCTGCCGGGATTCTTCATCATTCTCCTGAACCCAGCGTTCACCATTTGCATACAATTTCACAAAGGATAATGCCCTCTTGTAGTCGCCGCACTCTTCGCTGGCAGTAGATCTGGCTAAGTATGCGTACAGGATATAATAGTAAAAAGGACGATCAGGACGCTTCACCCTTTCTTCTATTGTGTTAGATCTGCGGCCTTCCAGCTCATATTGAACGGATGCAATCCGGTGCATTTCCTTAGCGAGTTCGTCTACTCTCTTCCACTTGTGTACCAGACCATAAATATGCATTAGCTGTTTCATTGCATCGAGCTGATCGGCTGCGTCTAACCGGTTGACATACAACTCAAATTGAGTGGCTGCACGTAACTTCTCCTCCAGATCCTGTTGTTCTTCTAATTCAATCTGAAATATACGGTACTGGCATAATGCTAACCGTTCGGAATGCTGATACTTTTCGGCTTCGCTCACACCCTGATACAGTATCCTTGCAGCTTGGCTTTTATTGTCCCCATACAAAAGTTCAGCGAATTCAAACAGTAAAGATGCATAAGACAAATCCTCCAGCAGACGGTTCACAATCTGTTCAATACAATCCAAACGATCTAGTTCTGCACATCGGAAAATAAAGGGTCGGATCCTCCGCATGGAGACTACAAAAGAAAAGCATTCATCGATATAGTCTTCAAAAAAATAGTCTTCCGGCAGCTTCATTCCAGCAGTAATCGCAGCAAGCTGTGCCATAGAGATTGGATGTTTACCTTTTAAGATCCGGCTGAGCGTACCTGAATTGAGACCCGCTAACTCTGCAAAATGGGAATGTATCATTTGATTTCTGTTCGTATACGCGAGCAGTTCTTCCCGAATCGAATTGACCGATCCCAAACCAACACACCTCCTCCCATAAAATAGGATTAAAAGCATACGTATAGTTGATACTAAGGCTGAATCAAACGGCGGTCAATATAAAGGGGTATTTTACTAATTATCCCGTTTACATCTATTATTATATACCTAAAAACATTATACGCAATATATTTCGTGTATTATAAAGCGTTAAATTAACGGGTCTCCTCCCCTATCATAAAAACATACCGAAAAGTTGAGGGAGATATTGCATTTTGAGGATAAAGGATGCACGGAAAGCCGCAGGGTATACCCAAGAATCCATCGTACATCAGATTAACGACACTATGAAATGCACCTTGCGCAACTACCAGAATATTGAGTACGGTGTGGTACTCCCGAACGTTACATTGGCGCTTCTAATCAGTCACTTGTGTGGTGTTGATCCCCGTGAAGTAGATGAATGGAAATACTCTATTCAACGTGCAGATGCGCAAAAAAATGGCAATTGAATTTCCAAAGTCAAATTTTTCACGGCAAAAGGTTCATTCTATACGCAAAAAAACCACCGATGAAGGTTCTAAATCTTCACTGGTGGTTTTTGTTTTGTATGAATACAACGTATTAATCCTTATAAATTCTCCTGTAGCTGTCGCGCAAGCGCATACCGTCGCCCTCTAACACAGTGACAACATAATCCTCCAGGTCTTCGGAATAATTAAAATGCACATTGGCCCCTGTATCCAGGAAGACGATCATGACATCCAGGCTGCGGCATTGCTCTAAGATCTGAATGCCGTGATACCGGGCAAACGCCTGGAAATCTCCCCATGTGAGGAATTCGTTATGCTGCTGCCCCTCCTCTTTCCTATCCTCTCCGTGTTCCCCGATGAATTTCATATTCTCGCCTGTGAACTGCAGCTTCTCATCATAAAAAATCTCCAGCAGCCAACGCTTAAATTGAAATCCTAATATTGTGCCTGTGATACTGTTGTGACTTTCTTTGGCGGTGCAAAGTGTGAGCAGCTCCGGGAACTGGAGGTTCCGCTGCCCCGGCAGCTTGAAGAAACCGCCGTGCTTCAGGTATTCGCTGACCGTATAACCCATGCTCTGCATATCCAGGATCATTGGTTCAGCGATAATGCGGTTCAATTTTCTCTGGTTGCCGTAACGGCTGGTGATCTGATCCAGCAGATTATCGCCATGGTCCGCCGAGTATTGGAAAATAACCCGCAATCCGTTGCTCAACTGCGCTCTGACGCTCTTCCGGTTCTGCTTGAAGCTGACAGACGTCAGCCCCAGCCCGGCCACGTAACCCCCGAAATTCTGCCATAGGTGCATGTCCCTCTCCGTAACTCTTCGTCCTCTGCGGCTGAAGTCAAGCTGCGATCCGAAATAGCCTTTTTTTGCGTAAACCACCGTTAACCTGCATTGCCGGAACTCAAATTCCAGGCTGAGCCCGTGCTCACTTCTGTAGCTGACTTGACAGTCAAGCATAAGCTCCTGAAGTGTCCGTCCGTGATTCTCCGGTATTTCCATATAACCGCCGTATGTTATGAAGTCATCAAGCTGGCTGAAGCTGCTTAATTTTCTGGAGGGACTGATGGTCATCACCTCTCTCTCGGCATTAATCGATGGTTTCAATAATAACAGTCTTTCCGAAATCATCATGTACAAGAATTTCAATTAATCTAGACGCTGTGTATTCCGGTGATTGCAGTTTCCCTTCGGCAGAGAGCTGAATGAATTCATTAACATAGGGGAACAGCTCAGCGGGAACGGACCGTATATCCGATTGCAAGCTTGTGTCGATCATGCCGGGATACACTGCTGCAGCTTTTGCCGGATACTTAGCCAGCTTCTGTTCGATGTCTATACACTTGGTAAAAGAGTCTAAACCAGCTTTGGCAGTACTGTAGGCGCTTTGTGAAGGCAGTATGTACTTTGCAGAAGCTGAGGAGATATTCAGGATTCTTTTGTCCACATTCAGATGCTTAGTAAGTCGTAAAAAGTTGGAGGTAATCACCATGGGTGCTAACAGATTCAAGTGGAGGTTCTCTATGATCTGTCCCGTTTCTAACCTATCAATCGGGCTTACAGGCGTCAGCATGGCGGCATTATTGATTAGATAGACGGCTTCCCCGCTGGAATGAAGATCAATTCGGCTGAATATTTCTTCACAAAGCTGATCGAGACCACTGATATCCGTTAAATCATAATTAAAATAATCCATTTGACAATCCAGTTGCTTCGCTCGCTCCATGAGTCCTTGGTTAGCCGTTCTGGATATACATATCAGATGGTGGGACGGGTCGATGAATTGATTAGCCAGGGATTCACCGATTCCTCTGGATGTACCTGTAATAATAATATGTTTCAAGTGTATCTGCCCCCTGTATGTTATTGGTGATCTTCACGAAGTATCATTCTTCGGACAGCCTCTTCCCAAATCAGCTCATATTCGAGATCCATCCTCATCATCTTGCATCTGGATAAATTATCTATAAGCAGAGCAAGAATGGCTGCGTTAACCCCGATGGTTGAAGAAGCAATAAGCCCGTATTCAGCGCCCTTCGACAGAAGTTGAACAAAACCGGTTACAAAATCTTGTTGGATGCTCAAGAATGGAGCTCGAAATTGCTCATCCCGTTCAGCCAGCATGGCAAACTCACTGAGCACCCTTAAAGTGGAGCGATACTCTTCCTCGCCGCTTGGCAGCATGTTTAGACCGCCGCTGATTAGGATTTCTGCAAAATTGTCCTTATTAACGGATTTCGTATCAAAATACGCTGTAAAATGATGATCCCGGAAAATATGCTCAAAGGTCCGGCTGATCAGCTCTTCTTTTGTAGCAAAATGATAATAAATAGAGGATTTGGTGATCCCCACTTTTTTTGAAATTAAACCCAAACTCGTTTTCTCTATTCCATACTCAGCAAAAAGCTCAAATGCTGCCTGGATGATGTAACTGGATGTAATCTCTTTTTTCTTGATAACCCTCAGGCTCCCTTCGATTGAATTAATGTCATTATAAGGATTAACCTAATGAATTGTCAATAATTTAACGACCGATCGTTCAAAAAATAAATTTACGCATAAAATAACCACCTGCAAGGATACAGGTGGTTGTTCTGCTAAATAACGCCTATGCTTATTTAAATAGACAAGAATGTATATGTTCCGGGGTCCCCGCAAAGTACCTGAATAGACATCGAAGCTAAAACCCCACTTTGTGGGGGGATTTTACCGGGAAATACACCTGATAAGGCTCGTACCCGATATCGCGGATTCTTCTGAGCTGAATGCCCGGGTCCTGGCGGGTGGTCTTGAAGAAGTAACGCCAGCTCCCCCACTCCCGTTCGTTCTCCATGGTGATCTCACCGGCTGCATCCGCTAATGGGGTATACAGAATCCGCTCGTTCTCGGTGATGCCGGCCAGCACTTCCGGGCCATAGCGGAACGCGCCGGTCTGCTCGTCGTCGGGCAGAGGGATGAACCGGATGCCCACGGGCAGAATGATGCTGATCCGGTCGCCGTCCTGCCAGTTCCGCAGTATCGTGTAGAAGGCGGAGTGATCCGCAGACTTCCCGTGCAGCTCGCCGTTCACATAGATCACGGCTTCTGACATGATCCAGTCTGGAATCCGCAGATGGATGGCGAATTCACGGGCAGAGGCGGTATGGACGGTGAAGTCATATTTTCTGTAATCTGGCATGTTCTCGTGCAGGGCTGTAATCTCATTCAGCTCCTGCTGCCCGGCTGTGTTCGAGGAGTTCAGCATACTTCCGCTCATATGATCCTGGGATTGCTGAATCCGCACGCTCTCTCCGTGAATCTCGGTGGTCAGCTCCGAACGGAAATACTGGCAGACATAGATATCGTTCTGCTCCTGATAATAGATGCCTCTGTTGAGCGCCGCATTGGCCTGGACCATCGTTCCGTGGCAGCAGAAGAAACTATCTGTCTCCGTACTCCAATCCTTCCGCAGCCCGGCCTTCATCGGCAGGAAGTAGGTGAGCAGCCCGGTTGCCGGATCACTGTGCTTGTTGCCGGTCAGATGGTATTCCTGGTAATAGGCCTGCGCCATAATTCCGTTGTACATATTATATTCGATATACTGCACATAGGCCGGATTTGAAGTGTGCCGGAAAAGAAATTCTGCCAAACGGATCATGTTATACACTGTACAGTGCTCCTGATTCTTATCTCCAAGTCGGGCCTTGATCTTCATCTTCGGCATCCATACTTCACCCGCCGTATTGCCGCCGGTAGCCAGTGTTCCCCGCTCGGTGACCGCACATTTCCAGTAGGCCGTAACGATATCCATCCAGCGCTGCTCGCCGGTGACCTCGTAAGCTCTGGCACAGCCAAGTACCTCGGGAATGGTTGTGTTGGCGTGCATGTTGGTCAGCGGGTCTTTATTCTCCAGTAACGGACGGAACAATCTGCTGCGGTAATACCGTTCCAGCAAAACAGTGTATTTATCGTTCCCGGTAAGCTCCAGCAGATCAGCCCAAGCTTCCAGCATACCGCCTGTCTCCATATCCAGTATGTCATCGAACTTCTCTCTGGTGAAGGTACTGCTCCAATCGACGAACCAGTCGGCGAATCGGTCCGCGATGTCAAGCGCCTTACGGCTCCCGGTGAAATGATGCATATCGACAAGACCCATAAATAGCTTATGAATGTTATATTGCGGCGCCCAGATCGCCTTGCCTTGGGCCACCCAGTGCAGATATTTCTCGGGAATCGGCGCAGCCCATTGCCCTCCGTTGTCCTTCTGGCATTCAGCCAGCTCGTCCAGGATAAGGTCAGCCTTCAGCTTGAGTTCCAGATCACCGGTCTCATGATACCGGATCGCTGCCGCTGACAGCCAGTGTCCCAGGAAATGTCCGCGGATCTGGCAGACCGGCGTCTCCCAGCCCCCGTGCGCATCTTCTGGAATCTCCCTGCCGTCATATCTTCCTGCCTCCACCTTATAGTTAAAGAGGAGATTGTCATTTGTCAGTTTCATCAGATACCGGCGGTTGGCGTCCTCTCTGCGTCTCAAATCATGATCTTGAAGAATGACCTGTTTGCCCTTCAGTTCTCTCATTGCTGCAGCCCCTTAATAGAATGACATTGCTTGCATTGCTTGCACAATGAAATTATAAAGCAGCCCGTCCCGCAAACCAATGATGGATACAACGATAAAATTGATCCATACCGATCAATTCCGGCCGATTGTGCGCTGGATCAGAGCTGCTGCAGATCCTCCTCTGTGACGAACACCGTCTTATCTCCCATATATCAACAATAGTACTATGTTATTCTATCAACACAAATGAGAGCAGACCTCATGTATGGCATGAGAGTCTGCTCTTGAGTGAGTTATTAAGCCTGTCTAACCAACACTTCCGCTAGAGCCTGAAGCGAATAATCGGAGGTGGAGCACAAGAGAATGCTTCCGGCGTTCTGCTGCAGGTACGCATCGTCATACGGGTTACGCAGTACCAGGTTCAGGAGCGGAACGGCCGCCGCAAGCTTCTCGGCAAGTTCGAGCTGGCCCTGGAACAGATGGGCATTCAGTGTTCCCTGAATGACGGTGCGGCCGGCGGCCTTGGCGCACAGGTTCGCAATTTCGGCGGCGTCGGGCTTCATGCTGCAATACTCTGTCTGCACGGACAAGCCCCGGGCTTCCAGCAACGCAGCTAAGCCGATGTCACTACCGCCGGAGTTATCGGCGATGGTGAGCTGCTCCTGGCGCGGCAAGATTAGCATATATTGATGTGCGGCAGTCAGCGGCAGTAATTGCTGCGGATCGCGGCTGATCTTGACCGTGCGGCGCGCATATTGCAGGGCTGCCTCATTCCATCCCTCGCGCGGAATGGGCCGGGCCGCCGCCCGGTATTGCCGGAATTTCGCATAGAGGCGGAGGATGCGGTTGACTGATTCGTCAATTCTGGATTCATCGATGACGCCGTCCAGAACAGCTTTTCGGATACCCGCGATGACCCGCTCCTGGAATTCCGGGGTATGACACATCAGAATCATGTCATTGCCGGCCAGTACGGCCAGTACGCCCACCTCATCCGGATTGAAATTCTTCTTGATCGCGCCCATCTCGATGTCATCGGTGCAGATGATACCCTCAAAGCCCAGCCTGCTGCGCAGTAAGTCTCCGGCAAAGAAGGGGCTCAGTGAAGCAGGCAGTCCTGCCGACTCGGGAATGTTAGGAAATACGAGATGTCCCATCATGATTGAATCGGCCCCGGCTTCGATGGCAGCGATAAATGGCAACAGCGGCCCGTTCATTAATTCCTCCAGCGTCAGTTCACACTCGGGGAGGACGACATGGGAATCGCCGCTGACCTGTCCATGGCCGGGGAAATGCTTGGCCGTTACCGCTACACCTGTCTCGTGCATCCCCTGAATATAAGCCTTGCCGAAGGCGGCCACCACTTCAGGGTCTTCGCCGAAAGAACGCACCCCAACAACCGGATTGTCAATGTTCGTATTCACATCCAGCACCGGCGCCCAGTTCATCGGGATGCCCAGCGCGTGGAGCTGGCTGCCGATGATTTTACCCTGGAGATAGGCGGTCTCAGCATCCAGGCTTAATCCGGCAGCACGGTTGCCGGGAATGTAAGGATAGAAGGTCTTGAACTTGGAGAGCGTGCCTCCCTCCTCATCGATAGACACATAGTAAGGCTGCGGAATGCCGGAGTCTCCGGCAATGGCCTGAACCTCCGCCATCAGCTTCAGCGTCTGCTGCTCATCCTTCACATTATGAGGGAACAGGCCAATCCCGCCGAACCGGTTTCCGGACATCCGTTCACGGAAGTCAGGCTCTGCTGCTGTGGAGGGGGTTCCGACCACACACATCAGGGATATTTTGTCCTCCAGACTCATGGCTGCCGGATCATGCGTTAAATTTGCTTCGTTCAGCTGCATAATTGCTCCATCCTCCTCTCGGTATATTGAGTGCTCATTCTCCCTGGGCCAGCCCGATCTCCCGGTAGAGCGTCCGCTCCAGGTAATCATGCAGATAGAAGCGCGATTTCACGAAATGCTCAGCCATATCCCGGGGCTGGTATTGCAGAAGCGCCTCCTGCATCCGGGGCCGGACCGCTTCGCGTCCGTTATGGTTACGTGTGTAATTGTTCAGCAGAGAACGCCATTCTGCGCTGTCGCCCGGGTACAGCTCCCAGCGGTAGGCATACTTGTGAATCGCCCTGGAGCGGTCGGTGGCCACCTCGAAATCATGCATGATCGCGATCAGCTCAGCGTAGCCGTGATTCCGCTGTACCTCCTCCCGCAGCTTCCAGATGATATCGTAGTAATCCTCTAATTGGTAATTTCCCAGCCGCGCATGACCTGTCTCTGGAGTTATACCATGGAACAGCTCCAGGAAGCGGTCGATGAACGTACTAGCATCTGCCCGCCGGTTCCAGGCGAGATCGGCATGAAGCAGCATCGGATACCAGGTCGTCTCGAACACGCCATAAGGAACGCCAAGGCTGAACGGCCCGGTCCAGTTCGTAGCGACCATACAGCGGATATCCAGCTTCTCAGCTGTCTCTGCCCACTGCAGCAGATTGTCGGTCCGGTTGTCAATGACAGGGTAGTTCTGATGCTCCGCCCAGTCGAAGCTGCGGACCGCTGGTGCACCCATCACCTCAATGCCGAGCGCTCTGAACTTATGGGTCAGGGAAGTAACCTCCGCTTGTATATTGCGGCCGTTATAGATCCAGATCATCGCTGCGCTTCGCGGATCAAGCTTCGCCAACTCCTCGGGCGGGCATTTGTCCAGCATGTCATGCCAGAAGATCGGCTGGCGTCCCCGGCTGGCCGTGAATTCAATCAGGCGGTTCAGGAAGGAGATGAAGGCCCGTTCCCGTACGCCGCCGAATTCCTTCCGGCACGCTTCACATTCGCACAGGCTGTACACCTCGTCACAACCCAGATGAATATAACGTGATTCAGGATGGGCATCCATCATCTCCGCCAGCAAGATTGTAATCAGTTCATAGGTCTGCGGATGGGACGGGCAGATCTCGCCAGTAGATTCCTCTGTCTCCCGTAGATGCTTCCAGGCGTCATGGCGCAGCACATACTCCAGATGGCCGAAGCTCTGCTGCAGCGGAATAATCTCGATATAATGCTCATGGGCCGCAGCCTGGAGCGCCTCCAGCTCTTCCCGGCTAAGCGCGTGCTGCGGATGGGCGAATTCCCCGTGCGTCTGGAATGGGAACTTGTCCTCGTATTCAATGAGCACCGCGTTCGTCTTGTAGCGGGAGAATTCAGCCAGATATTCGATCAGCCGCTCCGGCTTCGAGAAGGTCTGGCGCAGATCGAAATTCATCACCCGAAGCTCCGTATCGGGCCAGTCCGTAATGGACATCGCCGGAATACTGCCGTCCCCGTGCAGGCTCTGCAATTGCAGCAGCGTCTGCAAGCCGTAATAGAGTCCGGGGGCGTCAAGGGCGCGGATTGCTGCACCGCTTGCGCTAACCTCCAGAATGTAGCCTTCCGCCCGGCCCTTCAGTGGGGACAGGTCGGCCTTAGCAGGATCAGCAACCGAAGCCCGGCCGTTAGTCGGTCCCGCTTCTCCAGGCACTGCCTGCGCTGAAGTGCTCTCAGTCTCCTCCGTTCCCTCGATTCTCACAATCTCCTCAATCAGCAGCGAGTATCCCTCGCCTGCTCCCGAGACGGCGGCGGTGACTTCCCTGCCGGGAAAAGCCCGCCGGCAATGAAGCACCAGCCGGGGATCTTCCACTTCCATAGCCAGCCGCAGGCGGAATTCCCCGCCGGCTCTCCATGGCTTCTTCTCTGTACTCCTCACCTGCTTTGGCTCGGGTATTAAGCTAAGCATCGCTCTCTCCTCCTAGTACATCGTCAGGTTTAAATTTATGGATTGGATCAGTAAGGACGAAACCGCCTATTATTGTGATCGGTTTTTCGACTACATTGGGCCTCCGCGCCGTCCCCGGTCGCAATGTGTTCGGTTTTTCGACTACATTGGGCCTACGCACCGTCCCCGGTCGCAATGTGATCGGTTTTTCGATTACATTTGGCTCGCGCGCCGTCCCCGGTCGCAATGTGATCGGTTTTTCGACTACATTGGGCCTACGCGCCGTCCCCGGTCGCAATGTGATCGGTTTTTCGACTATATTTGGCCTACGCGCCGTCCCTGGTCGCAATGTGATCGGTTTTTCGACTACATTGGGCCTACGCGCTGCCCCCGGTCGCAATGTGATCGGTTTTTCGACTACATTGGGCCTACGCGCTGCCCCCGGTCCGAATGTAATCGGTTTTTCGACTATATTGGGCCTCCGCGCCGTCCCCGGTCGCAATGTGTTCGATTTTTCGACTATATTGGGCCTCCGCGCCGTCCCCGGTCGCAATGTGTTCGATTTTTCGACTACATTTGGCTCACGCGCCGCCCCCGGTCCGAATGTGTTCGGTTTTTCGATTACATTGGGCTCGCGCGCTGAGCCTGGTCGCAATGTGATCGGTTTTTCGATTACATTGGGCCGGATGGCCTCATTATGACCACTCCATTACATTTATCTCTGATTGTTCGGCACGAACGCAACGTCCAGCCCTATCGCGTTAATGAAATGGGATCAGTTCTTTTATTCTGTTACTCTCCTAGTCCTTCTTGGCCGCTGTAATCCGGCCATTCTTCCACACTGCCTGAATGTCCAGGGCTCCGCCGTTCCTGCGGAAGCCGATCAGATCTGCTGGCGCACCGGCGGTCAGTCCGACAGCCTGCGGGAGCCCCAGCAGCCGGGCCGGGTGAAGCGAAGCGCAGTCGAGCGCCTCCTCCAGCGTTGCCAACCCGGCCCGGGCCAGGTAGGCCACCTGGTCCGCCAGCATCATGGCCGATCCGGCCAGCAGCCGCGGATGGCCAGCCAGATGCAGCCTTCCTTCCGGCGTCAGCACCACGTCGCCGCCGATATGCAGCCGGTAGGCACCCGGCGCCATGCCGCTCAGCGAGACGGCATCGCTGACCAGAATCGCCCGGCTCTGCTTCACCCGCAGGATCACCTTCAGCAGCGCATCCGGCAGATGGCAGCCGTCGGCAATCATGCAGCCGTACAGCTCATCGGCAGCCAGTTGCTCCCACAGATAGTGAGGATGGCGCGGCAGAGTAAGATGCGTACCGTTGCCCAGATGAGTAGACATCACCGCCCCTGCGGCCACTGCTTGCCGGATCTGCTCCGGTGAGGCTGCCGTATGTCCGATGGAGACCCTGACGCCGGAAGCGGTGCATCTGGAGATGAAGGCTGCGGCTCCCGGCCATTCGGGCGACACGGTAATGATCCGGATCAGCCCCTCCGCCGCCTCCTGCCAGCGGCAGAAGGCCTCCCAATCTGGCGGGCAGATATGCTCCAGGGGATGCGCCCCGCGCGGACCGTCCTCCGGGGACAGGAAGGGCCCCTCCAGATGAATGCCTGCAATCAGCCCGGCGATATCCGGCTGTGTCCGCACGGCTTCAGCAATCACGGATGCTGCCTGGACGAGCTGGTCCGACCCGTTCGTAATCAGGGTAGGACAATACGAGGTAACTCCTCGGGCCAGCAGGCGGTGCGAGAGTCCAGCCACGGTCTCCGGTGCAAGCGGCAGCGTATTGAAGTCAAGCCCCCAGCCGCCGTTCACCTGCAAATCAACCAGCCCCGGCGCAAGCCAGGGCCAATCGGCCATATGCGGACTCTCGGCCAGCGTATGAACCGCTTCAATGACGCCACCGTTAACGTGGACTTCAAGCGGCAGGCCGGTTCTGTAATGTCTTCCCGAAATCACACCGTTCATGAGCCGAAGGCATCCCGGTCCGTGAACAGCGTAATGGCGGGATGAGTCCGTAGGATGCTCGCTGGGCACACGGTACTGAGCGGGCCATGAAGCGCCGCTTGCAATGCGGCCTGCTTGGCCTTCCCGGGTACAATCCCGAACAGATGGCGGCCTGCCATCAAGGCGGGCACGGTCAGCGTCAGCGCATGAGTAGGGACATCGTCCAGCGTGGCGAAGCAGCCGTCATTCACCTGCTGCGTCCGGCAGGCTTCATCCAATTCGACCGCTTTAACAAGCAGCGGATCGGCGAAATCGGCTACAGGCGGATCATTGAACGCAATATGCCCGTTCTCACCGATGCCAAGGCAGACGATATCAATAGGCGCTTCATTCAGCAGCTCCGCGTATCTCCGGCACTCCCCTTCAATATTGCCCGTCCGGCCCAGCAGCTCGATCCGTCCGGGATTGACTCTGCTGAACAACCGTTCCTGCAAATAGTTCCCGAAGCGCTGAGGGGCCTTCTCCGGCAGGCCGATATATTCATCCATATGAAAAGCGTGCACCCGGGACCAGTCAATCCCCTGCTCCCGCACCAGCCCCTCATACAGCTCATTCTGTGACGGAGCTGCGGCAAATACAATGCGGACCGGAGCCTGGGACTTCCCCTGCAAGTCTCTGATTCGCTGCCCAACTGCTCCTGCCGCTGCAGCACCCATCTCGCTGCGCTGGTTATAGACAAGAACGCGCATACGCTCCACTAGATGCTCCGCCGCCGGAGTCAACGTCTCTTCCATGATGAACCCTCTCCTCCTTATTGGGGCGGAAGTGACCGCCCCTTCTCTTTTACAACCCGTCATTAACTAACAGATATGGCTTGTTATCCGAATTCTCTGAACTGGCCAGCGTTACAACGATTCCCGTAGTATTAGGGTCGCTCCACTGAAAGGTCGGCGTAAGTCCAGCCGCCGCTGCCGCGAAAACATAAGCGGTCACATCCGCGCTGTACCACCCGGACCCGGTGACCCGGACTGTTCCGAGATTCGTTCCACCGCTGACAGGGCGGTTATTCCAGGTAATGCCACTCTCGGTCCACTGCGTTCCGGTGTAGCCCTTCAGAGCAAGCGTAACCGGAGAAGCTGGAGCAGCGGTAACATAGACGTTCAGCGTTACGGACTGTACCGCCGTTCCAGAGAGATTCAGTTCCGCCTTCATGAAGGCGATACGGTCCCCTCCGCCCTGTGCATTCGGAAGATCGGCCACCTCCAGCACAGGCTCCTGCCCGAAATTGGCCGAAGGCTGATGCTCATGGACATAAGCATCCATGGTCACCGGGATTACCGGATCTGCCGGGGCACTTCGCTCGATATGCAGCAGATAGAGATCTGCGGTTCCATCCTCGTGATACACCAGGACTGACACATCAGCAGGCTCTGAACCGATCGTAACGGATGCGGCTGTTCCCATTGTTACTGGCATTCCATTTACAAGCACCGCATCCGAGGCCTTGACGGTAACCGGTGTGACCTGCAGCGAAGTTACATTGCTGTTGACTGTTACGGTATAGGCTTTGTCACTTGCAGCAAAAGGCTTATCCCACACTCCTGCCGATAACGTTAATCCACTAAGCCCGCCATGCGACAGTAATGCGGTAGTATGCGGCAGGTCATGGGCGCTGGCATAGTAATAACCGGCTGCCTGAACTCTTCTCGGCTCGAATCCGGCTTGACGCCCCGACAGAATAGCCTCTGAAGTGAAGGCAGCCCGCCCATCCGCTCCTGTAACTGCCGCCGCGTAACGGCCTGCCGAATAGGTGAACCGGCCTTCTATAGCGGCCCCTGCGAGTACCGCCCCTGTGGTATAGTCACGCACTTTCATGGTGGCGGAGGCCGTAGTGCCGTTATACGACAGTTGCATGTCGGTCACAATCATGGGCTGGAGTGTCGTGCTCCCGGTTGTTGCTGACACTTCACCGGAGACCGGCCCGATATTGCCCGCCAGATCACGGGCGGCGATGCGGTAATAATAAGTGGTATCCGGGAGCAGTCCCTTGTCCTGATAATTCAGGCCCCGGGCGAGTCCGGCAATATCCGCAGAGGTTGGCGTGAAGCCGGGTACTGTGCTGCGGTAGATAATGTAGCGGTCTACCTCCAAGTTGTCAGTAGCCATTCCGTAATTCAGCCGTATGCTCTGATAGTCTCCGGAAACGGCGGACGGAGTGCCCGCAGGTGCAGATGGTGCTTCATGGTCTTCCGGCGCTGTCCAGAAGACGCCGCCCGGTCCCCAATATGAAGGTAATGCCCGGTAGGAATCATAATGATGGACAGCGATTCCGCCGAAAGCGCTGCTCTGCCCGGAAGCGGCGTAGACCTTGTCCAGCTCTGCTTCCATGTGGCTGCGGCCTTCCTCCTGGAAGGTAATGGTCTCCGGGTCACCGCTGTTCGCAATATCCAGCGTCTCTACCCCGATGACTACGGAATTCGGCTTGCCGATCGCCTCGGCATAAGCCAGCTCTCCAGCTGCGCCGGCAATGATGCCCGCTGTGCCGTCTGCGGAATCCCGGTAATCCATGATCGAGATATAATCGGAGATATCCTGGATATGCTCGGACAGCCATTTCGTCGTGCCGTTCCACTGGATATTCGCCCCCTGCTCGGAGGAATCATACCATTTAGGGACAGCAGGGCCGAAGGGCAGCTGGATACCGGCTGTATCCCGGCGGTCAATCATTTTTTGCAGACCATCCAGGTACTCCTTTTGCAGGAACTTGCTTGGGTCTTTGAAGTCCGGGGAGATATACGGCTCGATGTCCACATTGATTCCATCGAACTTCTCATCCGCATCCACCGCAAGATTGTAGTTGATAATCTGCTCGATCTCCCGTACGGCATGACTATGGTACCGCTCATAAGCACCCATATAAGCCGGGGAGGTTCCGCCCGCGACAAGGGCATGGACGCTTAAGTTCCGCTCATGCGCCCAGCGCATGAAGGAGCGCAGCTCATCCTCCTGCTCCTCCAGCGCCCGGTAGCCCGCGTAGTTGCCCACAGCCAGATACAGCGTCGTCACCGGCTCTGATCCGAAGGTTGCGGTGTCCGTAACGAAGGACTCCAGCACCTCCCGCGAGCCCGGATTCAGCAGCAGCTTATAGCTCTCCGGCTCCCAGATCCACATAGCCCGGTCCTGGTCGGGCAGAGGCACCGCCGTTTCATGTGTGCCCGCACCGACCTGCGCATAGACGGTCGGGCTGTAGCCGTAGCGTCCGGGCGCATTCGTGGCCCGGGCCTCCAGGCTGATCGTGCGGTCACCGATGCCCGCCGTATTCCAGGCATATACATATTCCGTGCCGTTATAAGCGGCCTGCTGCCACGGTCCCCGGTTCACCCGGACCTGCACGCCCGAGACCGGCGTAGCCGATTCTGCCTGAACGGTGACCGCCACCTGTCCAGTCACGGCAATGCCTTCGTCCGGTCCGGTAATCGTCACCACTGGCGCAACGCCTGCCGGGTTGTTCACCTCAAGGGTGACGGACGGACTCCACACCCCGTAGCGGGTGGTGGTATCCAGCCCGCGCGCCACCAGCTCCACCGGACCGTTGTACCGGGAGGTGTCGAGCGTATAAGACCAGCTGCCGCTGTCATCCCCGTCCGGGTCATCCAGCAGCGCCTCGAACTGGGCCGTCCCGTTCACGTACAACCTGACATCATACAGTCCGGTATAGGTGCCGCTGACCTCCACCGGCCCGCCGGAGGTAACATATCCCCCTGGCGGTTCATCCAGTGTAATGGTACCTGCGGCCCGGGCTGTGCCCGGAACCGCTACTGCTGAGAGTACAACAATCAGACCTACCAAGGGTAGAATCCATCCAAGCCGTTTGCCAGAGCCTTGCAGCCATTGCTTCATAAGCGGCGCCTCCTTTAATGGTCAAGCGATTTCCCTGAATGCCTTGCCTGTGCTTCAGCGGTTCTTCCCTGCGGTCAGTACCCGGTTAGTTGCTGCTCAATTGAATTTTCTGAACACGGTCATATGCTTCCTTGTACGTTGCAAGCAGCTTGTCCACACCCAGATTGTTGATCTCCTCAACATATTTATCCCAGTCCGCCAGCTTACGGGAGCCGGTCACGAATTTGGCAAAGCTCTCATCACGGTGCTTCTTGATCGCCTGTCCGGTGATCGAGATGACTTCATTCTCCTTCTCGGTGAAGGCCGGACGCGGCTGCATGTTGGCCGGATCGTATTTGACGGCTTCTTCATAGGCATGCTTCAGGTCATCCGAGAACAGGGACAGATGGGCATTGAAGTCAATCCACGTATAGGTTCCGCTGGTCTGAAGTCCCGTTGCTTTCCGCATTTCAATCACATCGGTGAATTCCGGCTTGAACTTGATCGTATCGCCTTCCTTCACATACGTCTCGCCTTCCACACCCCAGCTGCTGAGCGTGCGGCCGTCTTCCGAATAGAAAAAGTCCATATAACTCATGATATCTTCGATATTCTTCGAGGTCGAAGCAACCGTCAGACCGCCCTCCATGTAATGGAAGTAAGGATTGAGCTGCTTGCCGCCCTCAAGCCCTGCGGGAGGAGCCATGAACTGCATATTGAATTCAGGGTTCTCCTTGCGCATCGCATTATTGAAGAAGTCCACACGGCTGATATAATCCACGGTTACAAAAGACTTGCCGGTAGACACCATGTCCTGCCACTGCTTGGTCTGCAGGGAGAGGAAGTCCGGCGGAATCAGCCCTTCATCATAGAATTGCTTCCACATGCCGACCATTTCCTTGTAGCTGTCCTCTGTCGGCCCATAGCGCCATTCTTTTGCATCGAAATCGTAGTAAGCCCCTTCGCCCGTTCCATAGTTGACCGTCATATTCGTGTTCATCTCATCGGGGATCTGTCCGTAACGGAGCGACAGCGGGTAGCTGTCCGGGTATTTCGCCTTCAGCGTCTTCAGAGCCGTGTGCAGCTCATCATAAGTCTTGGGAGCCTGAATGCCTTCCTTCTCAAAAACATCCTGGCGGTACATCCAGATCATCCGGTTCGTCTCCCCGAAGCCCTGGTTCGGGAACATATACATCTTGCCGTCAGCGGAGAGCGCCGCCTTCGCCTCATCCGGGTATTGCTTCATCCAGGCGGTCAGATTCGGCAGCTTGTCCATGTATTCCATCAGGTCCACGAGTGCTCCCTGCTGACCGAATTTGTTCGATTCCTTGCGGTTGGGCATATACATCAGATCCGGCAGCGCATTGGAGGCCACCGCGAGATTTAACGCTTCAGCCAGCTTCCCGGATGGTGTCTGCACCTCCAGCGTGACCCCGGTCTGATCCTTGATCCAGCCCCAGACCGGCCAGTCCTTGGAATAAGGGAAGGTGGCATTGTTGTCCAGCAGTGCGGTGAAGGTGTGGGCCTGCTTCGCTTCCGAAGTGGCCGGAGAAGCTTCTCCTCCAGGTGCAGCCGTAGCCGCAGGCGAAGCGGAATTGTTATTGCCCCCGCTGCAGCCGCTCACCAGTATTGCCGCTGCCGCGAGGGGCAGCATTACAGACTTCCATTTGTTCATTCTTCATCTCTCCCTTAAGTAGTAGTTATGGTTCAGACCGGTTCAGCCCTTCACTGCACCGATCATGGCGCCTTTGACAAAATACTTCTGAACAAACGGATATACCGTGAGTATCGGCAGCGTAGAGACCATAATCGTTGCATATTTGAGCGACTCTTCAACGACCTGGTTGTCTCCCCCGATCCCGGTCACATCCCCCGAGCTTGCGCTTCCCGCCAGCACCAGATTGCGGAGCAGCACCTGGAGCGGGAACAGATCCGGAGTGCGCAGATACAGGAGCGGATAGATGAAGTTATTCCACATGCCCACTGCGTAAAATAAAGCAATAGTGGCGAAGGAAGCCTTCGACAGCGGAATGATGATACGCATGAATATCCCGATATCATTCAACCCGTCGATGCGCCCGGATTCCTCCAGCTCCTTGGGAATGCCCGAGAAGAAAGTACGCATCAGAATCAGATTCCAGGTGCTGACCGCGCCCGGCAGGACCATGCCCCATACGGTATCGACCATATTCAGGGAGCGGACCACGAGGAAGGTCGGGATCATCCCGCCGCTGAAGAACATCGTCACGACGATCAGCATCGTGAAGGTCTTGCGCAGCGCCATATCCCGGCGGGAGAGCGCATAGGCCCCGGTAGACGTAACCACCAGCGAGATCAGCGTACCGAGCACGGTGTAGATCAGCGTGTTTTTATAGGCCGTCCAGATCTTCGGGTCTCCAAGCACCAGCTCGTACATCTTCACATTGAAGCCCTTGGGCCAGAACGAGACCGTGTTCTTGATGACATTGATATCGCTGCTCAGAGACACCGCCAGCATGTGCAGGAACGGATAGAGCGTAATCACCACAACGATCAGCAGAAAGAACGTGCTGACAATATTAAACAAGGATATTCTCGGTGATCTCATCACCACACCTCTTCTCTACCATAGACTTGTCTCACTGACGCGGCGGCTGATGTAATTGGCGCTATAGATGAAGATCAGGCTGATGATGCCCATGAACAGGTCAATGGACGCACCATAGCTGAAGTTCCCCTGTTCCATCCCGACCCGGTACACATACGTGCTGATGATGTCAGCTGTATCATAGATCGCCGGGTTCTGCATGAGGAACACCTTCTCGAAGCCAATCTCCAGCACCTTGCCGATATTCAGAATCAGCGTAATGACAATCGCGGGTGAGATGCCGGGCAGCGTGACATGCCATATTTTGCGCATCCGGCTGGCCCCGTCCATGTCGGCTGCTTCATAGAGCTGGGGATCAATCGCCGTTAATGCCGCCAGATAGATGATGGTCTCCCAGCCGATATGCTGCCAGATTTCCGAGAGAACATAGATCCCCCGGAACATCCCCGGCTCATTCATGAAGTTAACCGGTCCGATCCCGAACGTGCCCAGCAGATTGTTAATCAGGCCGCCTGTCGGCGACAGGAACATAATCACCATGCTCGCCACAATGACATTCGAGATGAAATGCGGAAGATAGCTGACGGTCTGCACGAATTTTTTGAACGCAGCCTTACGGACTTCATTTAGCAGAATCGCCAGGATCACCGGAGCAGGGAAACCGAACACCAGCTTGTACAGACCCAGGAGCAGGGTGTTCTTCATCAGCGGCCAAAAGTCAGGATTCTCAAAAAACATCCGGTAATACTTCAGCCCCACCCAGTCGCTGGCCCAGATTCCTTTAAACAGATTATAATCCTTAAACGTAATGACGAGGCCGAACATCGGCGCATACCGGAAAATCAGATAGTACAGCAGGCACGGCAGGAACAGCAGCCATAGCGTTTTGTTATGGTTCCAGGTCCGCAGCAGACGCCCTTGACGCCGGTAAGGATCTTTCATTTCCTTTCGCAAGTTGTCTTGTACTACACTCGTTTGAGCCATAGGCATTCCCCTCTTGTTCTTAATGATGCAGCTCGCTGAATGTCAGCTAACTTCCCCTCTGCTTCCGGGGTTTGTCTCCGAATTATAGCGGCATGTCTTTGGGAAGCGCTATCAGCATGTTATATATCTTTTCGCCCTATTTGCGTATTTCCCTAGAATAGCGTATAAATCAGCAAAAGTGCATATTGTGCGTGTCAGCTTTGTGCCGCTATGATAGGATAAAACGATAACCAAGCGGCTGCACCTGAAGGGGGAATACCTATGAAGAGACCGCTTACCAGCCAATTTGCCCTTAGCGGCCTGTTCGTGAAGCTCATGCTCAGCTTCCTGAGCGTCATCCTGCTGCTGGCTTCATTCAATCTGTTCTCTCATCTATATCTTAGCGGGAAGGTCTATCAGGAGGTGGTCCGGCAGAACGAGCAGAGTCTGAAGCAGACGGTGGAAGGGTACGAGAATCACTTCCGGCTGACGCAGAATATGATTCTGGCGCTGACCCAGTCGGATACGTGGACAGCCAACCTGGGCATTCTCAGCCATCTGAAGGAGAACCGGCGGTATGATATTCTCAGCGAGGTCAAGTCGGATCTGATGACGCTGTACGGGAATCCTTTTATGCACATTGAGAATTTCATTCTGTACTTCAAGGCGGAGGACTATGTTCTTGAGAAAGAGGGACTGAGTACCGCGGCCGACATGTTCGGCAAATATTATTACAGCGGGGAGTATCCGGCAGACTTCTGGAGCGGCCAGACCATGGACAACCAGTATCTGAAGGTCCTCCCTGCCGCCTCTTTTACGGAAACAACAATGAGCTCCACGCGTGCGCTCGGGCGGCTGATGCCGGTTATGATCAAGGCTATTCCTTATGAAGAGGTCTACGGCATTGTGATGCTGAATCCGCAGCGGCTGGAGCAGGCGTACGGGGATGCCGGGAAGAATCCCTTCTATATAATGGATGCGCAGGACCGGCTGCTCTTCTCCACCGCAGAGACGGAGCTGCCGGCGCTGGAGTATGCCGTTACTACAAGCTCGCATGAGCGAATCGGGGATAACTATTATTTCTATCAAAAAGGGGCGCAGACTGGCTTCACCTACGTCCGGGTCACCGAGGTTGCCGCCATCGCGAGCGGGCTGCGCGGCATGCGGCTGCTGCTCGCGGTTCTGCTCGCTGCTGCGGTGCTGGTCAGCCTTCTGTTCTCGCTCCTGTTCAGCTACCGGCTGAACCAGCCGCTCCAGCGCCTGATCGCCGCGTTCGACCGCAAATCCGGCAGCGTCCCCGGCAAGGTGAGCAGCGTCAAGGAGTTCGCCATTATCGGCGACCGCCTAAGCTCCATCCTGGAGAACAACCGGTTCATCCAGAACGATCTGGCGCACAAGAATTCGCTGGTCCGCCAGTATGCTTATACCCATAAGGTGAAAAATATTCCGCTGAACGCAAGTCTGAATGAGCTGGAGGATGCCCTGCATTCCGAACGCCCGTATGCCTCCATCCTGTTCAAGCTCAGCTTCACCCGCCTGCCGGAGGAGCCGGAGAAGCATACGCTGGCGTTATGGCAGCTGATTCAGCGCCTCTTCACCGGGGAGGAATCCGAGAACGTCGCCTTGCAGCCGGAGCAGGATCTGCTCTTGCTGCTGCTCTTCGATCCCGGTCCGCAGAGCGCCATTCTTCAGGTGCTGGGCACGCTGCAGGAGCTGCTGGCAGAGGAGCATTCCCTCTACCTCACGATAGCGGTCAGCCCGGTGTATTCGGGGGAAACCCCGTTTACCGATGCTTACCACAACCTGTCCGAGCTGCTGAAGGAACGCAGACTGAACGGGGAGACACAGATCATCGTGGAGCCGCGGGCCTCGTCGGCTAAGGCGTTTCATCTGAAGGTCACTCACGGGGAAGAGCTGCATAACCTGCTGCAGTCCGGCAGCGAAGAGGCAGTGTTCGGGTGGCTGGATCGCCAGCTGGAGCAGCTGCAGAATAAGGATGCCGCTGCGGAGGATTTCCGGGCTTTTGCTGCGGGAGTGGCAGAACAGACAAGCAAGACCGTCATGAAGCTGAATCTGCCGGAGCTTGAAATGGGGCTGGTCGCGGCCCTGTCCGGTGAGCCGTTCGCCGCCTTCTATTCCACGCAGCAGTATAGTGAATGGCTCCAGGAGCTGGTGACTCCTGTGCTTGCCGCGGTCCGCAGCGGCTCGGAGACCCGGGACCCAGTCATCAGCTTCGTGCTGGAGTATCTGGACAAGCATTACGGTGAGGATATCAATCTGAACATTGTAGCCGACAAGCTGAATCTGACCTCCGGCTATCTGTCGAGCATCTTCAAGGAGAAGACCGGTATCAACTTCAGTGAATACCTCAACACACTGCGGATCGAGCGGGCCAAGGAGCTGCTGGTGAATATCGACCTGCGCATCCAGGATATCGCGCTTCAGGTCGGCTACCAGAATGTGAACTCGTTCATCCGTATGTTCAAGCGTGCCTCTGGCCTGACTCCGGGCGAGTACCGGAAGCGGGTTGGCGGGGATAATCAGGGGCTGGGTTCGGTGGCCGGGGAGGAATGAGGAGGGAGAATCTCAGTTCCTGTCTTTATAAATTATCTCCGTATTACTAACAATAATGTTTCCGTTATTCCCCGTGCCTACGGCTTCACGATCTGAAATAACCGTTGTATCAGGCGGTATAGAATTAGAAGAGCTTCCCTTCTTCTTGTTGTTTTTTACATCATAGAGAAAGTAAGAAGTATCCTTCGCCTTCGGCGCTGAATAGCCCGTGGGCGAAGGCTCTAAAGTATAGGATTTAATCACTGCAATATTAGCATCCCTCCATCCTGTAACCTCCACTGCCGAATCATCATTGCTATCTTGCGCTTGAATGGAAGCAATAAGAAGCCCGTCCTTATCGTAGAAGTGTATGACCTGCGGAGCTATTTTTAAATAATCAATATCGATATCCAGGATTCGCTTGCGGTCATCCAAGGATTGATCCATCCAGGCAATGGTCCCCGCCGGGTTCCACTTTATTTTCTCAGATGGCACATATTGATTCGCCGGCAATGCTACCATGCGTAACGGAACGCCTTTATTATTGTAGAATGTCAATTGTCCGCTCTCATCATCATGGACAAACCGCTCCAACGTTGGAGCAAGAAAGAGAGAAGGCGCTCCACTCGTCGAATGAGGGATGACAGGATATTTCAATAGATGCACATCATCCTTGCCTGTTTTCAGATCAAAGATCCATACATTGCCAAGGTAGCTTTGCAGGAATAGCTTTTGCTCATCCGCTCTCCATTCTTGCTTATAGATATAATCGTAATCAGGTGTAAGCGGCCAAAAGTCTTCGCGGAGACGTTCAATAGCTCCCGTGGTTACATTGTAAGCGGACAAGTGGTATTGTCCTGCCTTCTCCGTCAGCTCCGATTCCAGAAACAACAGATGGTCTTCATCCATTGGAAATAGCATATTGTAACTGCTCATAAATGAATTATTCCAGCGATTGTCTGATGAGTTCAATGTATCGCTCCATCTTACACCTACTTCATCCGTAGAAGGATCATGAGATATTAATGCGTTGATTGCGTTATGGTCTCCGTAAAAGAGGTGCACGGTATTATATTTTATCCCCTGTAATTCAACGGCAGGGCCTCCGCTTAGCGAATAGTTATTTTCCGGCAGACCGATCGGCCTGGCCACAAGATCTCCGGCAGAGTTCCTCACGGCTCTGAACGTCAGATCTTCCAAGCTTGATTCTGCGAACACCTTCTTCTTCAATTCAGCCGTAGCTTCCTTAGTCAGCGTATATCCGGTATGCGTATCTCTCATATCCATAATCATGGCTTGTTCGCTCTCCTCGTTGATCCATAGCTGAAACGCATATTTCTTCTTTGCGGATTCCATAAAGATATCGTAGTTGGCATCAGTCACATTTAGAACCCCTGGTAAGGGGGCTGCACTTTGGATCGCGCGGGTAATCACTTCTATAGATTCTTGATCTGTGTATTCCATGGGATCTTGAGGATTCTCCGGTGCCATGTTGAGTAATTTGGTGACCGTGATTTTCTTGACTGACTCAAAGTCGTAGTTTGTTAGGGTCTGCGTACTGCTGTCGTCATTGGGGCTGGACACGGGATGAACAGAGTTGTTACCTTGTAGGGCTTGGTCATTGTTATCCCCGCCGGTACAGCCCGCCAACGATAGAATAAAAGAAATAGCTACTGCTGGGACTACAAGTTTTCGCTTTATCACATTGAAACCTCCTTCTTTCTTCTATAATTATAGGACGACAAAAATGGGAGATAGTTGCATATTTCCCTGTGTAATAAAAAGAGACCTGCACTAATCCCTAGACATTAGACAGGTCTCTTTTAAAATTGCAATCCCGCAAGGGCGCGGCTATACCGTCCTGCGCCGAAACCGGCTGAATTGGCTCAGCTATCCGAGCTCGCCAAGATTCATTCGTATATCAGCAAGTGTACAAAATCCAACTGTTTGCCGCTAAGTGTAACGACACGCGCCCATGTCCCTACCCATGCGTGAAGTTCTAACCTACTTGCTATCAAGTCATATCATCCCGCAGCGCATCAATGATATTCTCCCGCTTGATTGTGCTGACCGAATACAGCATGGTGACGAATACGATCAGGAGCACGCTGAACACGCTGATTCCGATGCTGACCCAAGGGAAGACATAGTCAATCTGGTCCGCCCCGCCGATGAGCATGCCCCGGTAGATCAGCCAGGAGAAGGCCAGCCCGGCGGGAAGCCCGAACAAGAGCGCCCTCATGCCATAGAAGGCACACTCGAAATTCATCATCTTCTGGAAATTGCGGTCGGACATCCCCACTGAGCGGAGCATCGCCAGCTCCCGGCGGCGCAGCTTAATGTTCGTCGAGATCGTGTTGAACACATTGGCAATCGCGATCAGTGAGATCATGATAATGAAGGTATAGGCGAACACGTTGATGATGAATATCGTATTGCGGCTCTCATCCATCATCGCATACACATTGTACAGCTTATACTCATCCGTAATTTGCGCACCTTGGATCGTCTTCTCCATCTCCGCGACCGACTGTGCCGGATGCTTGGAACGAAAGGTCAGGCCCTTCACTGCCGGCGGACTGTCCGCCGTCTCAAACTTGCCGATGAGTGAATAAGGAGCGATTATCCGGAAGAAGAACGGTTGACTAGAGGCGGGGCTTCCTGTAACCGGCAGGGTATCCGGCGGTACAGTCTCTACGAACGTAACCGTTACGTCATGCCCCTGCCCAGTCTTCGACCCTCCCTCTGATTCAGGGGCAATGGTCAGGGTAGAGGATGAACGCTTGAACAAATTAAGGAACTCGTCAAACTCCTTCAGCCGCTTATCGTCGGCAGGACTCATCGATTTGGCAAAGGCGAGGAACTTGGCGTCCGGACCTGTATATTCCGCTGCGGACAAGCCCAGCCCTTCGAGAATCTTCAGATAGGCCTTGTCATCCAGAAACTGCAGATCTACGGGCAGCGTTGCCTGCTCATCCGACCGGCCCGGCGAAGGAGCATCTGTTTTTCCTGCATTTCCTGCTTTTCCATCATTGACTGCTTTCCCCGAGTCCCCCTCTGTGCCCCAATAGGCATCCGAGAGCTCGCTTGCCTGGGTTGTCCCCGTCACTTTCAGCAGCGTCTGGTAAGAGCTCTCATAGATGCCGCCTGCGGTTCTGAGCTTGTCGTAGAGCGCCAGCATTTCACTGTCTTTCATCGTTGGTGTGGCGAAGCCGATATCATAGGTGGTGAACGCTACTGCCTGTTCCGACATCTGCTTCAAATCAGTGACAAAAGCGCTGGCCGATATAAACAGCACGACGCTTAACAT
The DNA here is from genome assembly GCF_037975415.1 of Paenibacillus sp. FSL M7-0896. Lineage (NCBI taxonomy): Bacteria > Bacillati > Bacillota > Bacilli > Caryophanales > Paenibacillaceae > Paenibacillus > Paenibacillus sp. FSL M7-0896. The sequence goes on along the minus strand of NZ_CP150250.1, from coordinate 3,483,510 downwards.
GAGCGACAGCACAATGCTGCGGTAGCGTTTCTTGTTTCTTTTGAAATTCTTAAGTGCAAGGGTGCCTTCGAGACCGTAGATACGCTGCGCCCGGCTGGACGTCTTCAAGGCCTTGGCTTCAACCTTGACCTCGTTCGTCTGGCGGATACTCTCCATCACGGGAGTGCCTGCCGCCTTCCTGGCCGGAATGTAGGCCGAGATCAGAATCGTAACCATACTTAGTGCTGCCGCACACGTAATGGCCGGAACAGACACCTTCAAGCTCAGAGGTACGCCGGAATAGAGAATATTCCCGAAGTTCCTGGATACGGCCATTAGCACAAGTCCCATGCTGCCTATTCCCAAGAGAATGCCAGCCGGTATTCCGGCCGCACCAATACACAGACCTTCGAACAGCACAGAGTTACGCAACTGCTTCGCTGTGGCTCCCACCGATGAGAGAATGCCAAACTGGCGTGTGCGCTCATTCAGGGAGATGGTGAAGGCGTTGTAGATCATGAAGATCGAACCGGTCACAATAATAAAAGCGACGATCCCACCAACCGTGTACAGTAGAGCAGTTAGCAACCCGCTGCTTGAGACGCCCATGAAGCGCAGCACATTATCGTTGTAGATGTAAGTATGGCCTGAAGCGGTGCTGCTTGCGTAAGCCTTCACTTCACGCGGATGCTTCAGGGTAACATATAAGCTGAAGCTGTCCACCCGCTCTGACGGATCGGCTCTGGTAATCAGGGTATAGCCTGGTGCAGCGGATTCCTCAAAAGCAGGCCTTGCGCAGATTCCGACGACCTTGTAGGTTCGCTCTGCACGGGGCACCAAAGCTTCAGCGGCCTTATCCGCCTGATAGGCATCATGCTGGTTCAGCCGCTGGTTGCCGTTCATCCGGTCTCCCACACCCAGTGTGAGCGTGTCGCCCTCCGCGAACTTGATCCCGCCGTTCGCCGCCAGATGTGACGGGACTAGAATCTCACTGCTGTTATCCGGCATTCGGCCGGAGACCAGAGTGACGGGCAAGGTACCAGGGGAAGCTTCGTCTTCACTTACGCCAGCAATGAACAGATAAGGCTTATCCGGGTTCTTGCCGCCGCTAAGTGCTGCATAGCCAATATTTTCGAAGGATGCTGTACGGGCTACGGCCTGATCGTGTGTCCGTTCCTGCAGGAAGGAGGAATCCACAGCCGGGAACCCGATGTGCCAGCCGCCGTATTTGGCAATGGAGCCCTTGATCATATAGCTCTGCAAGGATACGGCGAAGGTGGAGACAGCAGTGATCATAGCGGTGGATAGGATTACTCCGATAATCGTTACAATGGTCCGCGTGCGGCTTTTTTTGAGGCTCTGGAGGGTAACCTTATTGAAAATATTCATGGCCGTACCCGTTCGTCCCGCACAACCCGGCCGTCCGAGATGCCGATAATCCGGTCTGCCTGGAGGGCAATATTCTCGTCATGCGTAACGATGAGCAGGGTCTGCCTATACTTCTGATTACTTAATTTCAGCAAATTAATAATCTCATGTCCATTCCGGCTGTCGAGGCTGCCTGTGGGTTCATCCGCCAGCATGACCGCCGGGGCATTCATCAGTGCGCGTCCGATGGATACCCGCTGCTGCTGTCCGCCCGAGAGCTGATTCGGCAGATGCGTTCTCCGGTCCGTCAGCCCCAGCAGCTCAAGCAAATCGTTCAGCCGCTCCTCGTTGACCTTGCGTTTGTCCATCAGAATCGGCAAGGTGATATTCTCGACCACATCCAGCGTGGGAATCAGATTGTGGAACTGGTAGATCAGCCCGACCTGCCGCCTGCGGAAGATCGCCAGCTTGTCATTGCTCTGCGCATATACATCCTGTCCGTCCAGATAAACATTGCCGCTTGTCGGCACATCAACTCCGCCGATGATGTGAAGCAAGGTAGACTTCCCGGAGCCGGAGGAGCCGATGATCGCCGTGAACTCCCCCTTCTCAATCGTCAGAGACACCTCGTCCAGCGCTGTAACCCGGTTATCTCCCTTCCCGTAGACCTTGCTCAGCTTGTCAATTCTCAAAAACTCCATGCTGCAATTCTCCCTTCACCTGATCTGTCCCTATCATAGAGCCGCAAGCTTACATCTCTGTGACTTTCAGGTGAGAGATCCGTCACTTAGGGAAACGAAGCCTGAAGAGCGCACCGCCTTGCGGATGATTATGTGCGGTAACGGTTCCTCCCTGCCGGGTGATAATCATTTTGCAGAGGGCGAGGCCGATTCCGTACCCTGCATGCTTAGGGTTACTGCCGCGATAGTAGCGATCGAACAGCCGGGGGATTTCTTCCTTGCTGAAGCCCGGGCCGTTGTCATGTACTATCAGCTCGGTATACAGCGGATTGTCTGTGCAGACCAGCTCAATCTTCCCATTCTCCCCTGCGCTTTCCAGGCAATTCTTCAGGATATTCTGGATCGCTTCCGGAAGCCAGGCCGGATCGCCTTGGATCACTACTCCTGAAGGGCAATCGATCCTTAAGTCTACATTGCGCAGCTCCATCTGGATCAGGAACGGACGAACAGCGGTGCGGAGCAGGTCGTTAACGGCGATAGGCCCGCTTTGAAATACAACAATACCCGCATCCAGGCGGGATAGCCTGAGCAGAGAGGTAATCAGCCAATCCATCTGCATCAGCAGCTCCTCGGTCTCCCGTATAAAAGCTTTCCGCTCGTCTTCCGCAGGACTATTCGCAAGCAGCGTCATAATCAGGTTCACCGAGGTGAGCGGGGTACGGAGCTGGTGGGCGATATCAGCCAGGGAATCGGCAAGATGACCCTTTTCCTTGATCAGCTCGCGGTTCTGATCGCGGATGCGCTGCGTCATTTTGGTAATCTCGCTATGTAAGATGGATAACTCGCCCTCTTCCGAATTAGCGATGAACAGATGGTCCGCATTATGCAGCACCCGGTCAATTTCATCGGACAATCTCGCCAGGCTCCTGTATCTGGCCCGGGTAAATCCAACGAACGCTATGCCAAAAGCAGCAGCGCAGCCTATGGCCAGGACGCCCGCTGCCGTGTTCATGACGAATCCAGCCGTTACAGCGGCGGCGGCGAGGAGGACGAACACCACGGCAAACTGCCGGACCTCTCTATTGCGCAGCATCGCTGCCCCCCAGCCGGTATCCCGTCCCCCGCACCGTCAGGATGATCTTCGGGCTTGCCGGATCGCACTCGATCTTCTCCCGCAAGCGCTTGATATAAACAGTCAGCGTATTGTCATTGACGAACTCGCCGGCCGCGTCCCACAATTCATCCAGCAGTCTGCCCCGTGTAATAATGGTTCTGGGATTGTTCACAAATACGAGCAGCAGCCGGTATTCCAGCGCGGAGAGGAATACCTCCCGGCCGTTTTTTTTCACAACTCCGCTGGCCGGATCAACATGCAGCCCGCCGAGATCAAAAGCGGACCCGGAGCGCCCGCTTTTTCGCAGAGCCGTGCCCATCCGCGCGATTAGCTCCCGTGGCCGGAACGGCTTGGTGATGTAGTCGTCCGCCCCCATATTCAGCCCGGTCACCACACTCGCCTCGTCGCCCGAAGCCGTCAGGAAGATGACGGGAATGTCCTGCTCCTCCTTGATCTCCGTGCATACCGTAAAGCCATTGCCGTCCGGCAATGAGATATCAATCAGCGCCAGGTCAAACGTATGTCCGTCAAGCGCAGCCGCTGCTTCCTTGCGCGTAGGCGCGTGCGTGACGGTGAACCCCTCCGAGTGAAGCAGCAGCACCAGGTTGCGCGCAATGGCCGGATCGTCTTCAACCAGCAATATTTGTGTCATATTTAAGGGCCTCCGTTGTAGCCTGTTATGTATAAAAAGGTACTCTTATTAAGAGTACCTGTAAAGAAATCATTAAATTAATACTGGGCAGCCTGCGCCTGATCCGGCGCCTTATGCTTCATGATCGGTAACATCATAAGTGCACCCAGGAGGAACAGGAGTCCGGCTCCGCTGTAAATGGTACTAAGCGGCAAAGCGCTCTTCAGCGCACCCGACAGCGACATGGACACCACCATCATCCCGACGAACATCGGATTCAGCACCCCGTTGACCCGGCCGACAATGGAGCTATTAGACCATCTCAGAATCATCGTACTGATCCCGATATGAATACAAGGGAACATCAGCCCGTTCAGGAACTGGATGGTCAGCGTGAGCGGAATGCTTGTCGAGAACCCGACAATGGTCGTACATACGGCACCTGCCAGCATCCCCATGGCGAGCAGCAGCTGGGGCGGAACTTTTTTGGCGAAGGCGGCTACGAGCCCTCCCCCGATCAGCATGGCTGCACCGTTGACCATAAGCATGTATTGCAGGAACTCCTTGCTTCGGCCAAGCCGCTCTGTAACGATGAACAGATTCAGTGCCTGGGCTGCGCCCACGGCAAGTCCCGCCAGTACAAACGCAAGTCCGAGCATCCGCAGCACCTGGCTCTGCCAGACATACCGGAAGCCTTCGGTGAAGTCCTTACGGAATTGCCCTTTCGCCGCAACTGTCCCGGCTTCCATATGATCCTCCGGCAGACGAATAAGCACGAGCGCCGACAGCAGAAAAGCAACGCCCATTACGGCAATGGAGATCTCAAGGCCGAAGGTGCTGTATACGAAAGTGCCTAATATAGGTCCGAGAACCATGAAGATGGCCATCAGCGATTGGAAGAGCGCCATCCCCTGCTGCAGCTGTTCCTCCGGTACATGGAACTTAAATAACCGCATACTGGAAGGCTGTGAGAACTGCGACAGTATGGCCGAGATGAAGGCAACCAGATACACGGATTCCCACGAACCGAAGTGAATGCTGAGCAGAACGGCGAACACCGATACCGCAGACAGGGAATCACACCAGATCATCGTCCGCTTCGGGCGCCACCGGTCCGCAAAGGTTCCTCCAATGAAGGAAAAAACAAAGATAGGTGCAAATTCAGCTACGCTGATCAGCGAAATGGCGTAGGGATCATTATTGGTCCGCTCCGCAACATAGAGCAGAATGGCGAAATTACGCACCCAGATCCCGATCTGCAGCAGCACACTGGATAATAAAATCGTCTGCAGAAAGCGATTACGGAACAGGCTTGCTGGATTTGCGCTTTGGTCATGCTGATTCAATCGTTTAACCCCCTATTTATCGATAAAATACGCTCAGCTTCTTAAGGCGGGGTTCTCCTTTCACTCTCTATATTATAAGGAGCGGACCGCGATCTTGAAAGCTATAAATGCAGGAATAGACGGGGTCAAGCGATCCTAAAATATTCCTTCAGCCCCGCTACGATAGCAGCCGCTACCCGGTTCTGGAAATCGTCGGAGAACAGGATGGCTTCCTCGGCGGCATTGGACAAGAAACCAACCTCCAGCAGCGTAGCGGGCATGTTGGAATATTTCAATACGATATATTTGTTGTATTTAACCTTGCGGTCCGGAAAGCCGGTGGTCCCTTGCAGATGTCGATGCATGATATCGGCGAAGGCTTTACTCTCCTGGCTGTAATAATAGGTTTCGGTTCCCCGCACCTTGGGCGACCCTGTGACAGAATTGCCATGGATGGAGACGAAGGCATCGGCCTGCAGCTCATTGGCCATCTCTGCCCGCTGCTTGTTGGGCGGATAGGTATCCTCACGGCGTGTCATCACAACATTGAACGCCGGCTCCTGCAGCAGCAGGCGCTCCACCTTCAAGGCGACGCTAAGGTTGAAATCTTTCTCCAGCTTCTTCGTAATGCCGATCGTTCCCGGGTCCGCACCCCCATGGCCGGCATCAATAACAACGGTCTTCTTCCCGTTGCCCGGCTGGACCGGCTCTGCCGGAGGCAATTCGGCTGTGGCAGAGCTCAGATCGACGACCAGGAGCCGGGAGGCGGCATCCTCCTCGATGTAACTGGTATACTTCGTATCCGCAGAGAGCGCAATCACAACCCGCAAGGTGGCGGCGTCCGGTTCGAATAGCCCGTAATACAGCTTGTTGACATTGGGAACGCCGGTAACGGTCTGCTCGCCGGATTGGGTGCGGCTATCCCACGATACTGTCTGTAAGAAATCTGCGGAAAAGTTCGTTCGGGGCAGCTCCACTATAATCTGCAGCGGTTCGTTTCCGGTATGTACAGACGGCTGGACATCGCCGGTAAAAGCAAGCATCAGGCGGTCATCGCTGAAGCTGAGACTATGGACGGTGGAAGTCGCCGCGGCTCCGGCGGGCAGGGGCACCGGCTGGTCCGGGACTTCAGGGCTTGCCGGAGCAGGAGTGATGGCCGGCTGCTCCGGCGGAAGCGGGGCTGAAGTCAAGCCCACCACCTTGAGACTGTTGTCCCAGCTCACCTGGACACCCATGGCTTCGCTGATGAACCTTAGCGGAACCAGCGTGGTTCCGTTACGGTTCCGGGGAGCGGTGGCCAGCGAATGGGAGGCCCCATCGATCAGGGCTTTCTTTTGGCCGATCGTCAGCACTATACTGCCGGATTCCTTCGGGATGGTTACGGTTCCAACCTGTTGATTCCAGAGGACCCCCATTCCCATATTCTCCGCAATGATCCGCAAGGGAACCATCACACTGCCGTTGATCAATTCAACTTTGTCTTTCTTTTGCATAGGGATCGCTTGCCCGTCCAGTATTATGGTCGGACTTGTCTTCACAGCGGCACTGGCCTGCCCGTTGAGCGGGAAGCATAAGAATAGGACAGCCAACAGGAGGAACCAACTACATTTTTTCATAAGTGCATCTCATCCATTTCATCTAATTTGTAGAATTGCTGATTCTTAAATTAGACTCCAATAATTGGAATAGGTTGCGAAATTGAGCATTTATAATTAGTTATATCAAGTGGAAACGGCTTTGCCGTCCTTTTAAAGGACGGTACCGTTTCAGCGAGAAATAGAAGGATAATTATAGCGCAAAGCATATAAATTCTTATCTTTCTACGAAAAAACGGCACCCCGAGGGGCGCCGCACTATAGTATTCCATTCTCCCTACTGGGCTTGCTTCAATTGAACGGTCTTCATGTATTCCTTGAATTCCTCGACGATTTCTTTGTACTTCGTATGGTGCAGGTAATGGGAGCCTACCATTGGGATCAATTTACCCTGTGAAGACTGCTTCGCCTGCTCCTCATGCAGCGGAATCCACTGCTTGTTGTTCTCGTTATTGGATTGTGCGAACAGCAAGACCGGCAAATCCTGCGGGTATTTCAGCTTTGAGCCGTTTTTGAAATTGGAACCAAGGTGGCTAAGCTCATTCATCAGTGTGGAGTTATTGCCGTGTACATTGGTGATCAGTTTCATCTGCTCTTTGGTATGCTCATCATAGTCAAGCGATTTAAACGAATCTCCGCTGAGCTTCGTTAGCAGCCGCATTACACCTGAATCTTTAGCAAACTTCATCGCTCCGAGAGGCAATTTCACATCCATGCCTGGCTGATTGGGCACACTACTGTCAATTCCTACGAAGGCTTGAACTTCATCCGGATAAGCATTTACATATGATACAGCATAGAGTCCTGTAATGGAATGTCCCATCAGAATGTAACGCTTCAGACCGAGCTGCTCCACAGCCTCATGAATTTCACTGATGATATTCTCTGTCGTTCTTTCTTTATCCGTCCCATCGCTCAGGCCATAGCCGAAAGGCTCGATGGCTACGACTTTGTACGAAGGCGTCAATTGATCTATCAGCGGCTTGAAATCAAGCACAGGCGAAGCGGTTCCTTGCCCCGGCAAGAGAACTATGGTCTGTTCACCGCTGCCTTGAATCAGCACATTCATCTTTTTCCCGTCTACATTGACGTATTGCCCGTACGATTCGATCTTCTTCTTCTCTATCCCGTTACTGATGACATTAACGATAAAGGTGATGCCTATGAACAGCACGAGCACTCCGATAATGCCACCTAATATTTTCAACCATAATCTCCGTTTCTTGCGTCCCTTTTCAGGTTTATTTATTTCAGCGGTTCCTGCCATGTCCATCTTCTCCTGTCCTTCTATCTGTAGATTCGCCTTAGCGGTATATGTAGAGTGTACCTGCTTAAGATGTCCTCAACATGACGGGAATATGAACGGAGTATGAACAGGGGGATACTTATCGCGTAATACTCATATTCAATAAGCTGACATCATCCAACTGGTTAACGGGTCTCCCATTGGCTTTGACCAGCGCTGGTGTACCTTTGTAGAGAATATGGCCGTCAGTTATGTCAGCTACCGCTGTAATTGGCATGCTGTAGTTCCTGATAACATCGCTCCCGGTTTGCAGCAGCAGATACACACGGCCGTTCGCCGCCTGGGTCTGGCTGATTTTCCCCTTGCCGAGTTGGCTCGCATGTATAGTCACTTGGGGGAGAGCCATCTTGATTGACAGGTCATAACGGTTGAGTGTCACCGCCTCCTCTGATGTGTGAAGTATAGTGAGCGTATCTCCCTCCAGGATATAATGAGTCCAAGCCCACGGCGCTTGTTCTTTTTCCCTCTTGGCAGCTAACGGCAATTCGTTCACTTCTCCAGAAGCATATTGGTATTCAAAAAGTCTTTCAGAGAACACAACAGAAGTGTTGTCTGTTGCCGCTGGTGTACCATCAGTCCAGATCTTGCTGCGCTCTTTCACCAGAAACAGCACCCTGCTGTTGGCAACTATCGGCTTTTCTTCGGTGATGATCTGTATTCGCAGCTCACGATCCTTTTCGGAAGATTTGCCTAAGGGCAGTTTGACACTGCGGATCGGTGAACCCGTCTGAGCATTATACACGTTGTCGATTATCTCCTGATCTTGGTTCACCTTGTTAACGTTAGTAAGTACATGAATTTCTGACCCAGCCTTCTGTACGTCTTCCACGTTGGCGTATTGTGCGGAATAGGGCTGCTCATCCGTATAATGGACTTGCTTTCGCGTGGTCAGATCCAGCACATCGATGCTCCAGCGAATCTTGCCCTCTTGCTTCAAGTTAGTTGAACCGATAGAAGCCGACTTGGCAAAAATGAGTGCGTCTTGATCCCGGTAATAGCCGCTCGTCCCCTTCTTCCCCCTCATAAATTCTGAATACTCCTCATACAGCGCATTGAACTCGGAATAAGCCTGCGCATCTGAAGGTCCTTTGTTTGTCATCCATTGATCCTTAAATGTTTGCTCAATTCTCTTGCTGCCCGATGCGGACACTTCAATAGCATAAGAGCCTTTCCCGCCCACATAGCTCCCAAGCAGATTCACAGGGGCCGCTTCGGCCGAATCCCCCTCCAGTGTCTGCAACTGATATTCCGGCAGGCGCAACTCTGCCCCATAAGCATAATAAGTTCCAAGCGAAGCCACTATTAACAGAATAAGCGCGCCCGTAATCGTGTAACGTTTCACTAGTCATTCACTCCCTAAACGGTGATCTTCTTCGAGACGAGCCTGAAGCCAAGTGTGAGTGTAAGGCTCATGACAACAATATAAAGGCACAAACGGATGACTGTTATCTCCCGGGGATAGAAATACACATACGGATGTAGGGAGAATGCGAATCCGATTACCGCCGCGCATGAAGCAACATACAAGATTGCATAGATCATACCGGCCAGATGGTAGCTTCGCTCAAGCAATATTGCCGTAAAGATCACAAAGACAGCCAGAATCCCGGTTCCGTAATAGACGGCAAACATTAATCCATCTGGCGGCAGCAAGTATTGCACAAACACCAGGTTAGAAGCGACCGCTTCGGCCAGAAGTGAGGGCATCCGATATTCGGAGGGAACCATCCAGTCGAATAACTGGCGTTCGAGCAGCAGCAGCAACAATTGGAATGAAACCATAGCAAAGACGAATATGAAGATTGCAGTGGCTTTGGCCATGTATACGTGGCGCCTTGCCGCCGGAAGGGTGAATAACCGGTAGGCAAACTTATCTCTGCCAGTCCAGTCACGGTACCAAATCCCAAAGATATACAACCCCAATACGATAATGCTGATCAAAATAGGTATCGTGAACAAGAACTGCGAATCTCCGATGATATCGGCAAATGAAAAGTTACGCGGATGATCTCCCAGGAGGGCTGCCTCTCTCCGCCCCGCAATTCTTAGCCGGGTAGTGTGCACCAGTCCGATCATTTGAATAGTAGCCGTCAGGAACATCAGGCTGAGGATAGCATACCTGAAGCGGTGAACTTCCAGATGGACAAGCTTAAGATATCGATTCAAGGGAGAAGCACCTCCTTCATGATATCAACGACAGATTTGTTCTCCTCCATTCGGACTTGTTCGCATTCAAAACTACGGGCTACAGTTCCATCACGCAGCAATACGGCTTTGTCGATCAGATGCTCGATCTCTCTCACTTCGTGTGTCGTCAGGAGTACACCGCGGTTGCCGACCAGTTCACTGGAGAACACCTCTGCGATCCTCTCCCGAATGAACAAGTCAATCCCGGCAAAGGGCTCGTCCATAATCACATAATCGGAATTCTGAGCCAAGCCGAGCACCAGATTGAACTTCGCGGCATTCCCCTTCGACAAGCGCCCCGCCCGTTCCTTGCCATCAAGATCGAAGAAACGCATAAGTTCGTCTGCCCTCTCCCTGTTCCAGCTGTTATAGAAGTCTTCCATGAACCGAAGTGCATCAGAGAGCTTCATGGAAGCTGGAATAGCCAAATGGTCCGGGATATAGGATATCTGTTCATAAGTATTCGGGCTAATCGGCTTGCCATCAATCTGAATGCTTCCCCCCTGAATCGGTGTAAGTCCCATTACCGTTTTGAGTACAGTGGATTTACCTGCTCCATTAACTCCGATCAGACAAGTGATCTGTCCCTTCTCGGCAGTGAATGTGACATCCTTAAGGACCTCCCTGATTCTGTACCGTTGGCTAACATGCATAAGTTCAATCAAGATTCTTTCCTCCTCTTCCATCATCAACGGAGTCTCCCGGGGGATTCTGGCTGATTTCCGTTTGTGCCTCGGTATATTTCTGTTGAACCACATTCAACAGCTCGTCAAGAGGAACATCGATGTTGCGAATGGAAGCCACGAAGGCCTCAACGGCTGTACCGAGCAGCTCCGCACGGATTTGCCTTAATACATCCAGTTCCAGAGTGACGCGGCTTGGGGAGTTCCCCTCTGTTATAATCAATCGCTGATCCTCCATTTCTTTATAGGCCCGCTGAGCCGTATTCGGGTTGATCTTTAACATTGCTGCCAGCTCTCTTCTGGACGGTATGGTTTGCCCGGACTGAATAACGCCGGTTACGATCTTCTCTTTGAAAAGGCGAACGACTTGAGAATAAACAGGATCACGGCTATTGAAGGAGATGCCGGACCAATCGTTGACTGTGTTCAATATTGACACCCCTTATACTTGCAACTGTGTGTATTAAGTGGTTCATACACTACACAGTGTATTATGCAGTTAATACATCAGATTGTCAATAGTTGGTTAATATCTGAAAATATGTGAACAGAAAAAAATCATCCTAAAGGATGAACAAGATTACCTTCGCGCGAACACAATGTATGCTGTTTTTCACATATATTCAGGTCGTATGCCTGCTTGCGAGTATAATGTATGCTGTTTTTCACATATATTCAGGCCGTGCGCCTGTTTGCGAGCACAATGTATGCTGTTTTTCACATACATTGGTCCATATGCCTGCTTGCGAGTACAATGTATGCTGTTTTTCACATACATTGGGTCCATATTCCACTGTAACAGCCCATTGTATTCGGTTGTAAGCATACCCTCAGCCTTCAGTCACATTCAGCATCAAAGTCCTTCTACGAATCTTTCAAAGAATTCGTATCCACAAATTTACACACACCTTTTCCACAGCAGAAGGAAACTATAGTTTCCTATACAATAAAAAAAGGAGCAGCCCCCTCATTGACCATTCATCAATGAGAGGTGCTGCTCCTTTTCAATCCATCCCCACAATAGACCAGTTATGATCTACCTCCGGTATGATCGTCTGGCGCTCCCTGATGTAATGAACCAGCAGCTCGCGGACGCTGCAATCCGACTCCCAGTGCTTGACGGCGCTGACCAGTCCAGAAGCCTTCAACAGGCTGCTGTAGCGGTAATTGTTAACGGCAAGCTGTAGCTCGTCCGTATCGGCAAGCGGTCTGCCCCGGTAGGCCAGATGGATGATCCGCCGGCCTACCGGCTGGGAGATATCGATCTGATAATTAATCCCGGCAAACATATCGTATAGGTAGCTCGGAACCTCGGGATCAGCGGCAATCTCCGTGTCCCCCTGCTGCCACTGCCGGAAGTGGGCAGCCGAAGCTTCCATATAAGCCCTCAGCTCCTTGCCGGTGACCCTAACGACATACAGTACATTGTCAAAAGGATAAATGCGGTAGACATCTGCATACGTCAGCGGTCCCTGCTTCAGATCCGCCTTGTCGTTGAACAGGCTTGTAGCGGCAACATCTGCTCCGCTGGCCTCCAGCATGGCACGCTGGATCAAGGTAATGACCGCCGTATCCTGCACTCGTCCCGCCGGCAGGCCGGCAGTCTCTTCAGGTTGGAAATCGGCGGCCGCATAGCCCAAGACGCCGCCCTCCCCCTCTATCGAAGAGCCTCCGCCGCCTCCGGCGATGAACCGGAGGGTCTCTTCATGCGCCTCGGCAACCAGATTGTGCAATTCCGGGTCCGGCTCCCAGCCGCTCATATCTACCACCGTGACCTCGCGGCTCACAACCTTAGGCGGGCCGCCGTCCAGCTCCAGCGTCAGGTCGAAGCGTACAACTTCCCGTCCCCGGTCCCGCGGTCCTCCAATGACCGTACTCCCAATCCTCTGGTTCACGGTAATATGCATATGGCCGACCAGCAGCACATCTGCTTCAGGAACAAGCTCCGCAATCCGTCCGGCGGCATCCGAACCGCCCTCTTCATCGAACTCTGCGACCATGCCCGCATGGGCACTGATCACAATCAGGTCCGCCTTCCCTTCCGCGCGGAGGGAGGCGGCAATTGCCTGCGCGGTCTCGGCCATATGTCCGAACCTTAGTCCCTCAACCTTATTTGCATCCCAGCGCGGAACGTTGGGGTTCGTCAGTCCGATGACCGCAATCCGGATGCCTTGCTGCTCAAGGATCACATACGGCTCTGCAAACGGTCTGCCTTCTGCATCCCAGACATTCGCCGCGAGCACCGGGAAGCTCAGCTCCTGCCTGATTCGCTCGATCAGGCCAAGGCCGAAGTTAAACTCATGATTGCCCAGGGTCAATGCGGCATAGCCCATCGCATTAAGTGCTGCCGCGACCGGATGCCTGTCATCCAGCCGCTTATTGTAGACATCGTCAGTCAGCATATTCCCCTGAAAGATGTCACCGTTATCGATCAGCAGAATCTCCGTCCCGCTCTCTCTAAGTTCACGGACGTAAGCGGCTACTCTGGCGAGCCCGTCATTTACGGTATCGAATCCGTCTTCGTAACGGTAGCCCCACAGATTGCCATGAACATCCGAGGTAGCGATAATCACGATCTTGCGCAGGTTACGGCTTGCTGCCGGTTCCATCATCTCTTTTCACCCTTCTCTTTTCTCTATTTCAGAATTGCACCTGCGGTGAAGCTCTTCTCCATCTGATCGCTGAACAGCACATAGGCGAGCAGAATCGGCAGCGTAGAGATCACCATTGCTGCGGCCAGCGGTCCCCAGCTAATGCTGTACTGGCCGCTGAAGTTCATTAGCCCGAGCGGCAGCGTCCGCAGCGATTCCTTCTGGATGAAGGTTGCCGCCATTAGCAGCTCATTCCAAACGGCGAGGAACACGAAGATCGCTACTGAGGCCAGCGGCGGCTTCAGCAGCGGCAGCACGACCTTGAAGAAGGACTTCACCACCCCGCAGCCGTCGATGAACGCAGCCTCCTCCAGCTCCTTCGGCATGCTGCGCAGGAACGCCGACAGCATATAGACGCCAATTGGCAGATTCACAGCAATGTACGGCAGGATAATCGACAGCCGTGAGCTGAGAAGGCCGAGATTCTTCAGGATCATGAACAGCGGAATCAGCGTAGCATGAATCGGTACCATGACCCCCATGAGCAGAATGAACAGAATCAATCCGTTATATTTGAATCTCATCCGTGTCAGCGCGTAAGCCATCATCGAAGCGAACAGCAGCACGCACAAGAGGGTAATCAGCGTAACTGACACACTATTGAAAAAGTATTGATTCACCTTGGCGCTTACCCAGGCTTCTGAGAAATTGCTGAACCGCCATTCTGTAGGGAGCGCCCAGACTACTCCACCTATAATCTCCGAATTATCCTTAAATGCACTGACCACAAGCCAGTAGAGCGGGAACAACTGGAGGACGGCAATGAGGCCCATCAGTAGATAGAGGCCTGTGTTTTTAGTACTCTTCAGCATGTCCGGTCCTCCTTAATATTCAATTTTTTCACGGGTAAGCACTTTATTGAGCACCCAGGCGATGATCAGACACTCCAGCACCATGAACACAGCAAGTGCACTGCCGTAACCAAAGTTCTGCTTCAGGAACGCTTCCTGGAACATTTTCAGGGCAATCATGGTCGTAGAATGCAGCGGTCCGCCGTTGGTCATAACATACACACTTTCAAAAGTCTTGAGCGCATAAATCACGTTCAGCACGACACAGATCCGCAGCACATCAGACAATAACGGAAGCGTGATATAACGGACAGCCTTCCAGCCGACGGCTCCGTCCAGCTTCGCGGCCTCATAGTACTGCTCCGAGATACCCTGGATACCGGCGAACAGGATCAGCATGTTATAGCCTACATAATGCCAGGTTGTTACAATCAGAACAGACAAGAGTGCCGTCTTGGTATCTCCAAGCCAGGCCTGGGCCCAGCTGCCCAGGTGAGCAGCCTCCAGCAGCGTGTTGAGCATCCCGATGTTCGGATCGTAGATTTTGACCCACAGCAGACTGACCATCGTCGTTGACATGACCACCGGGAAAAAGTAAATATTGCGGAACCATTTGCGTCCCTTCATCTTTCGGGAGACCAGCAGCGCCAATCCGAACGAGAGCGGAAGCTGGACGAACACGCCTGTCAGCAGGAAGGCCACACTGTTCCATACCGCCTTCCAGAAGTTTTTATCTGCGGTGAACATCTTGGTGTAATTGTCCAGGCCCACGAAGGCCATAGGGTTAATCCCGTCCCACTCCTGGAAGCTGTAATACGCCGTCATGAGGATCGGCACGAAGTAGAAGACCAGAAATATAGTTAAGCCGGGCACTAGAAACAAAGCGATTAATTTCTTATCCGAGAGCGCTCTTTCCATCACTATCCACCTATCAGAGTGCAGAAAAGCGATGCGGTCCAAGAGACTGCATCGCCTTTCCCCTATTATATTTGTAAAACCTGTCTTACTCTGCCGAACGGAGCAGTGTTTCCAGCTGTGCTGTGTATTCCTCAGGCGTCAGATTGCCGCCATAGAGCTGCTGCGTCATATCGCGGTATTCCTGACCAGTATCTGCCGACAGCAGGCCGAACCACATCGCCTGGGTTTTGGCTGTTTTGCTGATATCTGTAGCATAAGCGGAGAGCTGCTCATTCTGCGACTCCGACTTCACTTCGCTGGCGGCATAGCCCGGCAGGCCTTTGCGTACGAATTCATCATTGAGCTTGAGGGACAGCTTAATAGCGAATTCCTTGGCTTTGTCGAGATGCTTAGAGCTGTTGTTCACGAACAAGGAGTAAGGTGCCGCCGAGTTCTGGAAGCCGATCGTCGCACTGTAGACATCCTCTGCACCAGTCTTCGGGAATGCGATATATCCGAGATTATCGCCCATGGCCTTAGACAGCGCGCCGAAGTTGAAGCTGCCGTCAATCCAGATCAGAGCCTTATCGTTCTTGAACAGCTCCTGGGCATCCAGGTAAGCCGAGCCGAGGAAGCCCTTCTGGAAGGCATTGCTGCTTACCAGGGTGGCTACCTGCTTCGCTGCATCTACAAACGGGGCATCTGTAAACTTCGCATCGCCCTTAATCGCATTGTCTAAGGCGTTAACGTCCTGACGCGCTACGAGCATGTTGTACAGCAGATCGCCCTGCCATCTTTCCTTGCCGCCGAGGGCGATAGGGATGATCCCTTTAGCTTCGGCCTTGGTTACAAGCGCCTGAAGATCGTCCCAGGTTGCCGGAGGCGTAGCGCCCAGATCGCTCATAAGCTTTTTGTTATAGTAGAAGACCAGGGTTGTACTGATGTTGGAAGGAACGGAATAGATATTGCCGTCTTCCTCCTTTACCAGCTGGTTGTCCAGAAATTTCGCGCCAAGTCCCGTGGAATCCAGGGTATCGTTCAGCGGGGCTACCGTTTTCGATTGCAGTACAGGGGTCCGGTAGGACTTCCCGGCATGCTGCTGGAAGACATCCGGCAGCTCATTGGCAGCCAGTGCAACACTGATTTTAGTCTTGTAGGTCTCGTCTTGTATGTACTCATAGTTCAAATCCACGCCGACTTCCGCTGCGGTAGCCTCGGCAGCAGCCTGATACATCGGATCTGCATCGAACATCCATAAGGAGACAGATTCCTTGCCTTCCGCCGGTTTCGCATCCTGATTCTGAGTTGCCCCTTCGTTACCATTGGCTCCTCCGCAAGCACTAAGCACTACACTGCTGAGCGCGATGGATGCTGCAACTACCCCAAGCTTTTTTCCGAACATTTGTGTTGGACCACCTTTCAATATTTCGGGTTTTGACTTACAGGTATCATCTTAACAAGTGAACCGCCGTGCACGAATGGAGATATATTGGTTCTAACAGTAAAATTTTTAGGTATGTCAGATTACTTTACACTCAATTTACGGGGCGTTCCCATGTTAACGGCAGCTTTACATAGGGTTAACTTTAATCAGCGAAAATGTAATCAAATGAAAAAGCCCGGCTGCAAAACACCGGACTCTGAGTATAGCTGCTCTTTATGTATCCGAATAGGAACCGCTGTATACGGTGTTCGGGGTCATTCCGTAACGTTTCTTGAAGCATTTGCTGAAATAGAACGGGTCTTTATAGCCCACCTGCCGGGCAATCGTCGCAATCTTGGGTGCCGGGGCTTCCTCCCCGGTGGCCCCCTGGCTGAGCAGCTTCATAGCCTCCCCAAGACGGACGTTCGTTACATATTCCACAAAAGACTCGCCGGTCTCCTTCTTGAACGCATGGCTTAAATAGCTCGGGTTCACAAACAGGGCGCTGGCCGTACTCTGGAGTGACAAGGTATCCTCGGCATAATGCGCCGTCACATAGGCAATGGTCTTGCCGATTAAGGCCGTGCCGCTGCTCTGCCGTTTCTGCGTACGGGTATCGCCTGCCTGCGGCTCCTGCACATCCCCGGCTTTGATTCTGAGCCGGTTGATATAGCGCTCTGCCTCCCACTTCTCCGTCAGCTGCGTCCGGATCGTGCGGAGGGCCTGTTCGACAGCATCCTCATCGACGGGCTTCAGCAGATAATGGTCCGCTCCAAGCGAAATGGCCTGCTGGGCATAAGAGAAATTATCGTAGCTGGTGATGAAAATCAGCTTGGCCGCCGAATTCAGCTTACGGACTTCCCCAATGAATTCAAGCCCGTTCATATTCGGCATCTCAATATCCGTAATGATGAGATCAATTGGCTGCTCCCCGATGATCTGCAATGCGGCCGTGCCGTCATCCGCTTCTGCGGCCACCTCGAACCCGGCGGCCTCCCAGTCCACCAGACGGATCAGGAGCTGCCTGAAATAATATTCGTCATCCACAATCAGGACGCGGGCTACCGGTGCTGTACTCATAGTCTGACTGTCCCCTCTTCCTGTTCGTTCGTCTGCATAAGCAGCGGCAAGCGCAGCTTCACTTCTACACCCTGGCCTGGCTCAGAGGTCAGAGAGATTCCATAGGCCCCGCCGAAACGCAGGCGGATGCGGTCCTGAATGTTTCGGAGTCCGAAGCTGTACCTCTCCGCACTGTCATGCCCGGACCAGATCAGCCGCTGCTGCTCTTCGCTCATGCCTTTGCCGTTGTCGCGGACGGTGAAGCAGAGCCGGCTCTGTCCATTCGTGGTCTCCGCTTCGCAGGTGATTTCACACCAGCCTCCGTCCGCCATCCCTCTAATGCCATGGTGGATCGCATTCTCGACCAGCGGCTGAAGCAGCATGGTCGGCACCAGGCAGGACTCCAGCCCCGGCTCGATCCATATCCTGTAGTTCAGCTTAGGGAAACGGATCTGCTGAATATACAAGTAGCTCTCCAGATGCTTCTGCTCCTGGGCCACGTTAATCAGCTCCTGTCCATTGCTAAGCGATATCCGGTAGAACTCACCCAGTGCCTTCAGCATCTTGCTGATGTCCTTTGCCCCGGACATCACCGCCATTGAACGGATCGTATCCAGTGTATTGTACAGGAAATGCGGCTTGATCTGCGAATAGAGCAACCGCAGCTCCAGCATCCGTTTGGTCCTCTCTTCCGTCTCCACCTGGACCATCAAGCCCTGGATGCGCTCCACCATTTCATTGAAGGTAGCTCCGAGCCGCCCGACCTCATCCTCAGAATCGGCGGCGGCTCGCCGCTCCAGATTCCCGCTGCCCACCTCGACAATCACCTCGCTAAGCTGGCTGAGCGGCCGGGTCAGTCGGCGGGCGAACAGAATAGACAGAAGCACGGCCGACAGGATGCTGATCAGGCCAAACCCGGCCAGCAGCAGGGCGATTTTCCAGTACCCGTAGGTTAGCTCCGATATCGTCACCAGCTGGACTACCTTCCAGTCATAGGGAGCAAGACTCTGCATGGATACTAAATAACGGTCTCCGGCGATCCTCTGGGTCCGGGTCCCTTGAGAGACTGACTTGACCCAATTCGTGAGGGATTCCTCCGGGACCGGCTGGTTCACCCTTGTGGCTTCATTCGCAGAGATGATTCTTCCGTTCCGGTTAATGACCAGCGTAGCGCTCTCCGGGTTCTGTTCATTATGATAGAGGCGGGCAAGCGTCCGCTCGTCAATGTTGACATAGATATAGCCAAGCGGGGTCCCCTTCTCCATGCTCTTAATGACCCTGCCCACACTGATCATATTCTTATGCTTCATCCCGGACAAAAAGGCAGGCGTAAGCGAATCCGCCCAGACCGCCCCGCCTCTGGCTGCATCGATCTCTGCTTTGGGATAGATTCCCAGACTCTCCCGGGTCACGCCGGTCAGATTGGAGGTGTAATAGAGATTGCCGCTCAAGGATTCTATAATTACGGAATCAATATTCGGCTCGGTTACTAGCATCGCTGCAAGTGTATTGTAGATCGACTTCAGTGCAGCAACATCATTGCCGGTACCGGTATCGCTGCTGAGCAGTTTCTGGGTGTCCTGATTGATCAGCACGAACTTGGTGAAATTCTGGACCGACTGGAACACCGTCTCCATCGACTGCTTAACCAGCTTCACTTCCTGCTGTGAGCTTGCCGTGGTTCTCTCCAGGGTCTGATTGAAGACAATCCGCTGAATGCTGACCATGAAAATCACCAGTGCCAGCAGGACAATCAGGAGGTTGCTTAGCAGAATCTTCCGCCGCAGCGGCATACTTCCGCTGAATAGAAAGGGCATATACGCCCTTAACCTCTTCGAGAGGGATGGATATGGCATGAACCGCTTCATCGTTCCCTCCGTTACATGTATGGTTGTACATGTATTATACACAAATTACAACAACAGAAAAGCAGCGGCTCTCCATAACTTAGAGAAAACGCTGCTTGTAGGGATTGGGCTTAATCAGACTTCCAAGGTATCATTCACAATCTCATTCAGCTTCTTCAGCTCGCTGGCCATCGGTGTAATCACTGACCGGACCTTATGGGCCAGCGGCTTGCCGAGAATATACTTGCTGAAGTTCTCCAGTGTACCCGACGGGCTCAGATCGAGCAGCAGCCGCGGCCCGCCGGCAGTCAGACCCTCCAGGGCTGTGCGGAAATTCATCGGCTTCCTCACCACATCCCACAGGAAGGATTCATCCACCGTCTGCACCTTCCCCCCGGTCATGGCCGATACCAGTGTCACTCCCGGAGCAGGCGTCTTGTAATCGATCTTCTTCATATATGTACGATAAGGCTTCTCCAGTTCATCGATGAACGAGGAATGGAAGGCGTAGTTCACAGGCAGCTTCAGACTGGCCACACCCTGTGCTCTGAGGAACTGCTGGATTTCGTCGGTATGCCCGCTTCTGCAAGCGATAGTGAAGTGCTTGTCGAAATTCACAGCGATCAGTTCGGAGCGGGTGTTCAGCTCGGCGTTCCGGTGATAGAGCTGCACATGATCCAGAACAGCAATCATCGCGCCGTTGTCGCAGGTATCCTCTAGCAGCCGTACTTGCGTCACAATCAGCTCCAGCACCTGTTCAGGCGTCAGTACCTTAGCCACCGCCAGCGCCACATACTCCCCGAGACTGACTCCCAGCGTGTAGCGTGGGGTGATTCCCTCAGCTTCCAGAGTCTCCGCCAGCGCGTATTGCACCATGAAGATTGCAGGATGGGAATAGACAATATTATCGAAGCTGGCGCCCTTACCTCGTGAGTTCTGATACAGCTCTTCGATTACACTCTTGCCGGTCAGCTGATGAACAATCCGGTCCAGGTGTTCCATCGATTGCCGGAATACCGGCTGCTTCCCGAACAATTCAAGCCCCATTTTATTATATTGCGAGCCTTGCCCGGAGAACATAAATACGATTTCGCTATGCATTTCCGTCCCCCCTGATTGTAGAGCGGCTTATTTGAAATCAAGCAGTCTGGCATTATTCTTACGGTTCCTGAATTTCACAAAATGATTGATATCATCAATCTGGAAATACAGATTATTTTTGTAGAGATAGCTCATCTCTTTGCCTGGCGGATCGCCGAAGGAATGTCCCGGGTATACCCGGGTGCTGGGAGGAATCAGCCGGATGAGCCGGTGGATGCTGTTGAACATATCCTCAGCCGAGCCTCCGCTACTGTCGCATAAGCCGCAGCCTTCAATAAATACCGTATCCCCGGAGAACAGATGGTCCTGCCCCCAGTAACAGACGCTTCCCTGCGTATGGCCGGGCGTCACAAGACAGGTAATCCGTGAATCACCGATACGAATGAGGTCCATGTCCTCGACGGTTCGGAGCCGGTTGCAGCGGTATTTATAGTAATCTGCCTCGGTTTTGGAGATGTAGACAGTAGGACGGTAGAGCAGCTCAAGCTTCTTCACCATATTGGTATGATCAAAATGAGAGTGGGTCAGCAGAACAGCCGTGACTGTGGCCTCATGCGAATCCAGAATACGGATCATCTGCGATACATCCCAGGATGGATCAACTACAAAAGCTTTGCGGGAAGTCTTGTCAATACCGAGATAAGCGTAGTTCAGGAAATTCATGCAATGCGTTTTAATCGTAAACAGATCATAGGTTGCTTCCATGCCCGCCTCCTTGAAGATTTGATAGATCTGATTTCCATTATTTATAGGATGAATCTACTAAATTATCATCTACTTTTTCACGAACTGTCAATGAATGTTATTGCTTCCATAGCAAAAAGCCTGCAACCTAGCATTGCAGACTTTTCCAGGATTATTCTCTTTAAGCAGGATACCCGCCCCCTGGCGGTGGCCACGCACCCTGCAGACGGCGGAGCAGAACAATCTCTCCCAGATGGTAGGAGTTATGGGAGGCGATATTGCGCAGCAGTCCGCCCTTGGTCTCCCCGGGAAAATGGGCTAATGGTTCGTCAAGCTTGGCGCTCTGAGCGATAGCAACCGCCTTATCGACACCTTGCAGCAGATGCGCAATGGCCTCTTGAAGCTGGGACTCCTCTGCTGGGGCCTTCTCCGCAGGCCAGCTCTCCTGTACGCTTGTAGGCCGCTGAGGCTGGCCGCCCTCCAGGTGGGTCAGCATGAAATCCTGCCAGAAGCCCATATGCTTCACCAGCTGATAGATGGAGTAAGGAATTCCTTCTATTGTATAACCTGCAAGCTCCAGTGTCAGATCCGGCAAGGCCCGGGCGATCGGAATATGTCCGCGCTCCCCTACCAAAGATTTCACCAGCGCTTGACCAAAAGCATGATTGGATTCGGACATCAGTATGCTCCTCCTATTAATTGCGCGAAATATAATTTACCGAAATTCAATATAGCCGGATTCTGATGATTTGTCAATTCTGATATCGAACCTAATTTGCAACACAAAAAAGCGAAACGTTTGAAGCTCCGTTCCGCTTTTTGATCTCAGGCTATGGTGTTCCATTCCAGTTAACGCTTATAAAGTACGCAGAATACCTAACAGCTCCTCCGACATCCTGCTTACTTCCTCTACAGAAGCATTAACCTCTTGCGTCAGTGCAGCCTGTGCTTCGGTCAAACTAGACATGCCGTTAATGGTGCTGATAATATGGTCGATGCGGTCATTCATCTCCTGTGTGGTTTTCTCAATGTTGTTGGAAGCCATCTTGCTGTGATCTGCGAGCTTGCGTACCTCGCTTGCCACTATAGAGAAGCCCCGGCCATACTCCCCCGCATGAGCAGCTTCAATGGAAGCATTCAGCCCGAGCAGACTGGTCTGATTCGAGACCTCGCTGATGAATTTGGTGATTTCTTTGGTTTCATTCGTTTTTTCTTTCACATCAACTGCAGCCTTGTAGGATTGCTCCTGGACTTCGGCGATATCCTGTGCTTGCTCTGTTACCGATACAATCCCGTGAACAATCTCGTTAATCGCAGTCAGCAAGCCTTCCATCTGCAGGTTTACCCGTCTGATTGTATCCTCTTTATTGAATTCCTGCGTAATATCACGAATCGTTCCTGCTACCCGCAGAGGGATACCCTTCTCGTCCCGGATCGTTTCACCGCCTGCGTGATACCAGCGATACTCGCCATTTTTGGAGCGCAATCTGTAGTTCACTGTATAGTCCGTCTGCCCGGTGTAGTCATTAAGATGATTGGCGAAGGCATCCAGCGTGGGCTGCAGATCCTCCGGGTGTAGCTGGTTGCTCCAGCTGCTTAACAGGTTCGGGAAATCATGCTCGCCTTCAAAACCAATCGTTCGGCGGAATTGCTCCGACCACCAGAACTCATTATCCGGGTTGACCGGATCTCCTGCGATAACCACCATATCCCAGGGTGCTTCCACCAGGGCGCGGTTCACCAGATCATAGCGGACCACCAGTGCGCCCAGCTCGTCCTGTTTGATTTTTTCATCATGAATATCCAGCAAAGCTCCGGCTACCATAATAGGTGATCCGTCAGCGGCACGTACGGTTGTGCCCGTCGCCTGGAACCATTTGTACTCGCCTGCTTTCGTCTTGAGCCGGTATTCAATGTCGTATTTGATCGTGCCCGTCCGGTCCAGCATATGATCTGCGAACAGCTGCAGTACCCCCTCTTTATCCTCGGGATGAAGGCAATTGGACCAGCTCTCCAGCACATTGGGAAAATCATGCTCATCCGTATAGCCGATCATCCGGCGCAGCTCATCCGTCCATCTGAACTCATTGTTAGGATTCACCGGATCACCCTCATATACATCCATCTCCCACAGGGAGATCTCAATCGCTTCAGTGATCATTTCCAACCGAACCTTGTAATAGTCCTCACGCTTATGTATCACGGACGTTAGTCGCGTTAACAATGCTTGCAGTTCATCAGGGACTGCGGCAGAATATATATCGGCTTGCTCTTCTTCCTTGCGCTCAGCCCGCTCCACATAGTTTCGTAATAGGTCGATCAGCTGATGGTCTGTTTGGGGCGGCGCATCTGCGTGTGTGTTTCCTTTGAATCTGTTCAGAATTGGCATGTTCTCTCAGTTCTCCTCATCTCATGGTGTGCGCTGCTTGGGAAAGCTAGATTGAGTATATAACAGGCCTGAACTTTTATATATAAATTCATAGTTAAAATTCGAGATAAAACAGCGGCGGAATAAGACTTGACAAAAGTCTCAGACTGCCGCTGTTATTTGACTAACGTTTTGCATTTTCTCAAAAATTTTCGAAGCAATCTAATCCACTTGGGCTCGTATGCTTGGCTAATTGGAATCCCTTTATAATAAATATTATAAGGATCCATTCCCCATAGTTTTAAAAGTCCTTCAGGAACATCATGCTTATTTACAGGTGAGCTAGGATCTGCTCTGAAAAAATACTCATTACATGCAACACAGTACAAAATCAGCGATTCACCAGAGCCATATGCATAAACATTAAGCTCAGTTATACAGGTTTCACATTTACATATTCGATTGCGGTTTAGCCAATCAAGTAATTGCATGTTATCCCTTCCCCTTAGCTCAAATATACAATGTCAGTCTAATACTTTATTTTATAGATTAGAACTTGTTTTCTATGGATCAGGGAAACAGTTGGATTTTCTACACTTGCTGATGGACGATTAGGCCATAGTAGGATAGCAGTTGGAGAAAAGGCACTTAATTTTTCGCATTTTCTACTAAGGAGCGAGACTGAAGCAATTTAGTTGTACAATTTCCACTTGCTTCCTCCGTTTCTGCCAAAACCAACTGAACAAGATACGTTTATCCACCTACTTGCTGCCAGGTAACATCGACAACTAGGTAGCCCATACCAAAAAGGCACCCCGCTGACGAGGCACCTTACCTTGGATATATAATTATAGACGTTTGAGCTATACTGGATGGCCGGAGAAGGTGCGCTTAAGTCTCCAGCTCCTCCGGGGTCCAGTGCAGCTGAACGCCGAGCTCGATCAGTTGCTGCTGATAGGCCCTTAGATGTTCCGCTGATTCTCTGACTGCCGATGGTTCGACCTGTTGCCTGATGGCATAGGCCGCGAGGGTGCCCGCCGCTTCGCCGATATTCCATTCTGTGGGATGCAGGCGGTAGCAGCCGTTCGCAATCTGGGTCATGGATATGTTCTTGCAAGCCGGGAGCAGGTTCTTGACCCGCACCGGGATCAATGATCCGAGAGGAATCTCATAAGGATGGTTCGGGATATAAAAGGTACGCTGGCTCACTGTCGTGGGATGAAGATCCAGATGATAGCTGCCTACCCCTACGCTATCCTCATAACGCTTAGGCCCGGCCGGGCCGCGCAGCTCCTTGCTCACATCCTGCTCTGCTATCGTATACAATCCGCGGATGCGCCGGGATTCCCGGATATAAGGGGCCTTGGCCAGCCCGTCTTCTGTGCCGAGCACATCTCCGCGCAGGCGCACGCCCGGGTAGCCCTGCCCGCCGTCCATGCGGGGCGCTTCGGTCTGGAGCCAATACACGAGTGAGAGGGTAAGCTGTCTCGCCCCCTCCAGGTGCCGCTCCCGTTCCTCCGGCGATACGCCGATAATTGACCCGGCATAGTAATCGTTCAGTGCCCAGTTCAGCAGAGTGACTTCGCCGTCATTCAGCGGCTCCGTCCAGATGGCCGGGTCTACGATCCGCCGGTAATCCCACAGGGAGACAATCCCCTGCTCATTCGGGAACATTGTGAACTGCTTCAGCTTGCTAGTATCGTCTGCATCTGAAGCGAACCAGCTTAAGATCGGATACTGCGAGAACGAGGGGACATATTCGCGCCAGTAATCATAATCTCTTGGACGCGGAATCGTATAGTCTCCACCCGGCACATAGTCCACCGCCGCCACGTGGGTAATCGACTGCATGTCGAGCGGGTCCTGGGCCTCCAGGGCGTGCGGCTCCCCTGTCTCGCTGCGGGCTTCAGCGCCGCTGACATGCTCCACTCCGGCCAGCGGAAGCAGATCGCCGCACTCTGTGGCATCCAGATAGTAGGCTCCCCGCAGCCTGATCAGGTCACCGCCCGTTCCCTGCCGGACGGTAACTCCAGTAACATAATCGCCTTCGGTATCGGCCGCGACTGGCACCGTATGATAGAGCACCTCGATCCGCCCGGTGTTCACATATGGGGCCAGCATCTCCTGCAGAACAGCAAGTGCCACCTTGGGCTCATGTGCCAGCCGGCTGACCCAACCGTTACCGGGATTCAGTATAGGGTTACTCCTGGCAGCTTCCGTAAGCGGATAATTCCGCCTGTAATACTCCCTGACTCTGCTGCGGAACTCCCGGTAAGACGCGGTACTGCCCGATTCCTCAATCCAGCGGTGCTCATCCGGCGGCACGGCCTGGGAGGTCAATTGCCCGCCCAGCCAGTCCGTCTCCTCTGTCACAAGCACGCGCAGTCCTGCCTTGGCGGCGGCCAGCGCCGCCGCCGTTCCTCCAAGTCCGCCGCCGATAATTACTACATCCGAACGCTTCTCCTGTTCACCAGCCATCTCTCTGTCTCCTCCCTGCCGCAGCAGTTAGATCTGTCTTTCGCCTTCGTCCCGGCGCAGCCGTTCCAGAGCCAGCCGGGCTGCGCCGAAGCAGCCTGCCCGGTTGCCCAGCTCCGCTGGCACGATCCGGCCGGCCAACTCTCCGCCTGCCTTCCCGGCCAGCAGCGGCCACCAGACCGCGCGGCTCTGAATGACCCCGCCGCCGATAATAATCAGCTCGGGGTCTACCGCCGCCCCGATGTTAGCTGTCACCAGCGCAAGATCCGCTGTGAAGCGCTCCAGCACTGCCAGTGCTGACGCGTCGCCCTGCTCCGCCGCCGCCATAATCTCCCGCCCGTGCGCATACGCCCGGCCGGTCTCCTCCAGTGCCAGCCGCAGCAGCGCCTGGCCGGACACATATTGCTCCGCGCAGCCGCGCTTGCCGCAATTACAGGGGCGACCTCCCGGCACCAGCACGCTGTGCCCCCAGTCGCCACCGCTCCAGGCGGCTCCGCGCAGCAGCCGGCCTTCCGCCAGATTAGCCCCGCCGACCCCGGTGCCCAGGGTCAGCATGACCAGGCTCGCCCTGCCGCGTCCAGCGCCCAACCAGGCCTCGCCCAGCAGCGCCGCGTTGGCATCGTTATCGGCCGCCGCAGGCCGCCCGAACGCAGCCTTTGCCCACTGCGTAAGCTGCATCCCCTGCCAGCCGGGCAGATTATCGGTAGCGTAGACCACCTCGCCTGAATCCGCATTTACCCTGCCCGCCGAGCCGATCCCCAGCGCTTCCACCGCAGGATGGCCAGCCAGCAGTTCCTCCACCAGGCTGTGGAGCTGGCCGAGAATAACCTTCCGGCCCAGCCGGGCCTCCGTGTCTCGTCCGGCTTCCGCGAGAATCGTCCCCACTTCATCGGTCACAAGCCCCTTGATGCCTGTCCCCCCGATGTCCACACCTATGACTTGCCGCATTCGCATCACCTCCACTACTCTTTGCGCTAGCACATTGTATGCTGTTTTTCGCATACATTCGCCCCTCTGCCCTCGTAACAGCAAATTGTATACTGTTTTTCACATACATTTGCCCACGCACACTCGCGTTCGTACAATGTATACTGTTTTTCACATACATTGGCCCGTCTGCCCTCGCACCAGCAAATTGTATGCTGTTTTCCACATACATTGGCCGTCTGCCCTCGCACCAGCAAATTATATGCTGTTTTTCGCATACATTTGCCCACGCACACCCGCGTTCGTACAATGTATACTGTTTTTCACATACATTCGCTCGTCTGCCCTCGCACCAGCAAATTGTATACAGTTTTCCGCATACATTCTGCCCACTTGCCCTCGCACCAGCACATCAGCCCCCGCCAATCCCTTAACCGTTACACGGTACATCACGTACCATCGCTTCATTCCCCAAATCCTAATAAATCCGGTCAATGACCGCCCGGGCGGTGAGCTCCTTCATCCGCTTGGTCTCTTCGGCATGGAGCTGCTCCAGCCCCTGGCACAGCAGGTCGATAATGAACAGCTGGGAGACCTTAGCCCCTACGGAGCCGCCTTCCAGCGGGGATTCCTTCCCGGCTGTCAGCAGCACAATGTCGGCAATGGAAGCAATCGGGGACTTGGCATAGTTAGTCATGGCAATGACTTTTGCCCCGTTCTGCTTGGCCTTCATCAGCATGTCATTCGTATCCAGTGTGCTGCCTGATACACTGATGCCAAATGCCACATCGCCCGCCCCCATCGTCACTGCCATCATCGACTGAATATGGCTGTCGGAATTGGCTTCGACACGCCGCCCGATCCGCAGGAAGCGGTTCTTGGCGTCCAGTGCTGTGATGCCGGAAGAGCCTACGCCGAAAAACTGGACATACCGGGCCTGATCCAGAGCGTCTACCGCCTGCTGCAGCTGCTCCCGGTCCAGCATGCCCAGGCTGGATTGCAATACACCAACCATTAAGGCATACAGGTGGTCGGCGTAATCCCCTCCGCCTGCCCCCTGCTCGCCGTCCCCCAGAGTCTGCCGCTTCGGCAGGCCCTGGGCCAGCATCAGCTTGAAATCCTGATAGCCCTTGAAGCCGATTTTGCGGCAGAAGCGCATCACCGTGGTCTCGCCCGTTCCGGCGAAATCCGCCAGCTCAGTCACAGACAGATAGATCAGATTATCCGGATGCTCAAGCACACACCGGGCTACCTTTTGCTCCGACTTAGTCATGGACGGGTAATATGTGTTGATCCGGTCATTCATTTCCATTACGGTTCATCCTCACTTTTCTCGCCGCTGCTGCGAACGGCCGGGTGATCAGCTGCGGCCGGGTAATTGCGGAGCCTACCACCACCGCATAGGCCCCCAGGTCCAGCGCTGCCTCTACTTCGGCGGGCTGGCTGATCCGGCCTTCGGCAATGACCGGAATCTTCAGCCGCTGTGCAGCCTGCTCCAGCAGCTCCAGATTCGGCCCTTCCTGCTGGCGGGAATACGGTGTATATCCCGACAAGGTCGTCGAGACGCAGCTGACTCCAAGCGACTCAGCGTATAGCGCTTCCTCCAGAGTGGAGATATCCGCCATGGAAGCCGCCGGGCTTGCCGTGAGCAGGTCTATGATCTGCTCCAGCGTACAATTCCCCGGCCGGGTCTGCCTGGTCCCGTCAAAAGCTATAATATCGGCCCCCGCTTCCAGCAGCTCCTCAGTCTCTCTAAGCGTTGGGGTAATATAGACGTCCGAATCCGGGTAATTGCGCTTCACGATGCCGATCACCGGCAGCGCAACAGCCTGCTTGATGGCCCGCACATCTGCCGCCCCGTTCGCCCGGATGGCGATGGCCCCGCCTTCCGCTGCCGCCACCGCCATCCGGGCCATAATCTCCGGCCCGTGCAGCGGCTCGTCAGGCAGCGCCTGGCAGGATACAATCAGCCCCAGATGCAGGCTTTCCAGTATATTTTTGCTCAGGGTCCCCACCCTCTCTCCTTATATTATATATAAATTGAACTTGCTACCGCTCCTACAGCTCCCCAATTCCCCTCCGTCACTCTTCCCTGTCTATATTGTTTCAAATTAAATTTATATCATCAGCCCTGCCCTCACGATGGCTCATACTGCACAGTTAAGCCCACCTCGAACATCCGGTTCCATGGCATATAACAATCGGTAATCTTAACCCTTCCCGATGGACTTTCGATCCGTACAGCCAGCTCCTCACTCAGCCGTTCCTGTACACGGGCAGCTACGCGGCCGCGCGGTCCGTCCAGTTCGTATTTGCCATAGCCCATCTCCTGCACCGGGCCCTCACTAAGCTCTCCGCGCACTACTGAACAATAGCATACATCCTCGGCATAGCGGAGCGCCAGGAAATCGAGATGCCCTTGTGTACGTCCGTAGATCAGATAGATCATAGCCTGCGAGATTACGGTCCCAAGCGAATTGGAGCTGGTATTCCAGGCGGCATATCCGGCCAGATCGAACAGGAGGTTCTTCTGCCGCAGCATCTTAACCAGCTTCTGATCACCGCCGTTGGCATAGCCTACGTCCGCAACAGCCACCGGCATCTCCTTGCTCAGCAGAAGGTAGTCCCCGTACTCTACAAGTTCCATCAGGTTCCGGTATACGTCATAACTGTGAAAAGCATGCTTCTGCGACACCGCCTCCTCCATCGTCTCACCCGGCGTGCTGACCAGCAGAACCAGGTCTGCCTCGGCAGCACTGGATGCGATCAGCCCCCCGGCGGCCAGGATCTGATATTTCAGCGTTTCATAGAAAAAGCGGTCCTCGAACAGCGGCGTCACGAATGCCCCCTGCACAGCGGACAAGCGGGGATAGATCATCGGCCTCCGTCCTTCGGCCTTGTTCAGCATCCGGGCGAGCAGCGTGCAGCCTACCTCATCTGCTCCCGGATACATATAGACCTTAAGCTCCAGATCAAGCGCCGTGATCCGTGCCCGCACCTTCTCCTGGTCCTTGGCGGTATGCCCATACGGCGCCGAATCATCCTGCGGAACAATCATGAAGTCAATCAGCCCGTCCCGGACCAGCTCCAGCGCCTGCTTGTTCGCTTCGATATTAATTGCTCTGCGGCTAAGATAATCCTGCAGCACCTCTGCCGGGAGCCGGTGATCAATATCCGCCAGCTCACGAATCTCCTCATCGGTGGCGATTCCCAGCTCCAGCCGGTGGCCGATGAAGCCCTTACGGAAAATCTCCCGGCCCCAGTCGGCATAATAATCCGGTTCCTCGTCTGATAGAGAATACTGCGGACAGCGCATAATCAGCTGGAACGCATACAGCTTAAGCTGCGGATAACGCCGCCGGATCTCCCGCAGCCGCTCCAGGCGCGCAGCCAGCACTTCAAGCTCCAGCTGGTGCAGCCGCGAGGGAATAATGCCGCCGTAGAGCAGCGTATCCAGCGCGACCACCGCCCCATTTGCCCCTTCGCAGGCAGCCTCGAACCAGGACCATAGCTGTTCAACATCTCCAGGGCGTTTCTTCAGCCCCATAATCCCGGCGGGCGGACGCTCTACCCTATAATCTGTTCCCTGAGCCAGCAGATAAGGGAATTCATAATTGCAGGGCCGCTCATCCAGCGGAACCAGAATCAGCTTATGGTGCTTAGACATGCTGGTCCTCCTCCTTTGTCTCCTTCTCCATTTCCGGCAGCTCGATCCCCAGCGCCTTAGCCGCACGCACAGCCGGATCACTGCCGAGCCGCACCCCGTAGCTGCGGCAGGTCTCGAGCCGCTGGAGCACCTCCGCCTGTGCCTGCGGATTCAGCGGGTCCTCCAGTTGTCTGCGCACAGCACGCCACAGTACAGCATCTCCGATGGCCCGGCGCAGCCATGGCCCAGCCTCTTCGATGAACTTAGCATTCTCTAAGCCGCCAAGCCGCACGGCCGTCTGCTCCAGCCGGCTGAAATAAGCGTCCAGCCGGTCCAGATCGCGTTCCGCCAGCGCATCGTCCAGCTCCGGGTAGCCGCCGGAATACAGGCGGCTGTTCAGATTCTGGCGGCAGAAGAACATCATGTCTTCCGCAAGCTCTCCAGCGAATTCACGCACGGACAGTTCCCAGGACAGCTCCGGCATGTAGCGCTCGCTGTTCCACATATAATGGGCCATCGTGTTAAGCGTGATCTTGGAGCATTCCCACTGATTCATCGGATTGGCAACGACCGCTGTATGCCCGTAATTGCCGAGCCGGGAGCTGCGCCCGCGCACCGGATCGAGGAACAGCCGGTCCTTATCGCAGTCATTCACCGGAATATTGTCCCACAGCCACAGTTCATGCCCGTAAAAACTGTAATTATCTTCCGCATGCCCCCGGCCAATCTCCGGAGCGAAGACGAAATAGCCGGTCCAGAACACTTTGACAGCAGGATGAAGCTGCTCCCGGATATCCTTTTTGTACTCCGTATTCCAATACGACCAGTATTCCGACGGACACATCGCCAGGGTGAAGTGCGGCAGACATCCGGCTAAGTAATCATAGACCCGGTTCGTCACATAGGCATGGGCGGTCCCGGAGCGCTCCAGGAACTGCTTGTTATCGCCTTGGAGCACATAATCTATGTCATCCATCAGCAGTGCGAAATGCCGCACTCCAATCGCGATCATAGCCGCAAGCTTCTCCTCCAGCTTCGCGAAGTCGCCATGGCTGCGGAATTCCAGATCATTGCCCGGGCTAATACAATAGTAGAAATCCACCAGATGCTTGTCGCATTCCAGCTTAAGATCATGAATCCTGGTGAACACATCGTCCGGGTACGGCTCACGCCATAGCTTCCGGTGATAGAGATCATCCTTCGGCGCGTACATGAAGGCGTTCATCCGGTGCCCGCTCATATAACTGACCGAATCCATCCGGTCCGCGAAGCTCCATGGCACGCCATAGAAGCCTTCAATAATGCCCCGCACCGGAAAAGAAGGCTCATCCTCCACCGTAACCACCGGCAGGCGGCAGCAATCCTCCTCCACGGTCAGGAGCATTTTCAGCGCATCCAGCCCGTACTTCAGCCCCCGACGGTTAGACGCAGCGACAACAAGCTTCGCATCCTCTCCAATCACCAGCCGGTATCCGTCCGCAACGAGCCCGCCGTCATACTCCAGCATCAGCTGCGCATTGCCTTTATCAGCAGTGGCTACGCCCGGTCCGGCCGGTTCCAGAATTACGATGTCTCCGCCTTCAGCAAGTAGCCCGTTTACATCCTGATTCATCGCATACCGCGAGGCCAGCTCACAGCGCAGCTGCGGGCCCTCTACCACCAGCTCTTTCCCTTGCGTATAATAGTCGCGGAACAGATATTGGCAGTCCCGTAACGAAATTCCCATTGAGTTATGCCTCCTTAGTTAGCCTTTTATCGCGCCGGCAATCCCTTCCATATAATACTTCTGCGTGAACAGGAACACGAGGATGATCGGCAGCACCGAGATCATGGTTCCGGCGGCAATCCAGCCAAAGTTATAGGAGAATTGCCCGTTCAGATACGTAAGCGCCGCAGCGAGCGGATACTTCTCCGAGTCCTCCAGGACGACAATCGGCCACAGGAAGTTGTTCCAGAACGCCATGACCTCCAGTAATCCAATCACCGCAATCCCCGGCTTGACGAGCGGCATGACCAGTTGAATGAAGATGCGCAGCTCTGAGGCTCCGTCCATTTTACCCGAATCCCGGATATCTGCCGGAATACCCAGGAACGTCTGCCGCATCAGGAAGATATTGAACACGGACACCGCTGCCGGAAGAACAACGCCGAAGAACGTATTGCCCAGCTGAAAAGCCTGAATCGTCAGATAATGCACAATCATAGCGGTTGCCGACGGAATAATCATGGTCGAGATCAGCAGCGTGAAGACCAGGTTCCGGCCCTTGAACCGGAAGGCCGCCAGCGGATAAGCCGTCAGACAGGATAGAATAATGTTGAACACGACTCCCAGCAGCGTAATGATGACCGTATTCAGAATGTATCGCGGAAAATTCATGAAGTTCCACACCTGCACATAGTTATCGAACGCAATGAAGGTGGGCAGAATGGCCGGCGGGTTCGCAAACACGTTGCGCCCCGGCATCAGCGAGACACTGAGCAGCCACAGGAACGGCCCCATCATGAACAGGGCAAGCAGGATCAGCAGCAGATAAGTGATTAGAACACGCAAGCTACGCGGCATCAATAGGAATTCACCCCGCCTTTCCGGTTCAGTCTGAATACGAGTACACTAAGCGCTCCCACCATCACACTGACGATCAGCCCGAGCGCCGAGGCATAGCCGAAGTTGAACTGCTCCAGCCCTTTTTGAAAAATATAGACGCTTGAGGTCAGCGTGGACGTCCCCGGCCCGCCCTTAGTCAGAATGTAGACCTCATCGAACACCCGGATCGCGCCCATCACCGAGATCAGCGTGCAGAACAGAATATGCGGGCGCAACAGCGGCAGCGTCACATGTACAATCAGCCGCAACGGCCCTGCACCATCCACTCTTGCGGCCTCATACAGATCTGCAGGAATGCCTTGAAGCCCGGCCAGATAGAGCATCATGTAATAGCCGAGGCCCTTCCACATCGTAATGAACATTAGAACATACAGCGCCGTGCTGCTCGTCGATAGCCAGGAGACCTGCTCACTGATAATCCCTGCCTTCAGCAGCAGGTAATTGACAACTCCGTTATTGCCGAGCAGCCAGCTCCAGATCAGCGCCACCGCAACCATTGAAGTGACGACCGGTATATAGTAGGCGGCCCGGAACATTTTGACTCCAGGAATCCGGCTGTTGACCAGAATTGCCATTAAGATCGAAATGATCTGGATCACCGGCACAATCAGCACATATACCAGTGAATTCCACAGTGAAATCAGGAAATTATGATCCTGGAAGGCCCGGGTGAAGTTCTCCAGACCTACATAATTCGTCTCTGTAATGACAGAATAATCTGTCAACGAGAGCGGTATACCGTAAATAATCGGCCAAAAGGTAAACACCGCCAGAAACAGCAGCCCCGGCGCCATAAACGCCCATGCGGTAAAAGATTCAGACCGAAACCC
This sequence comes from Paenibacillus sp. FSL M7-0896, assembly GCF_037975415.1. NCBI lineage: Bacteria > Bacillati > Bacillota > Bacilli > Caryophanales > Paenibacillaceae > Paenibacillus > Paenibacillus sp. FSL M7-0896. The sequence continues at coordinate 3,449,338 of NZ_CP150250.1, read as the reverse complement.
CTTGTACACCCTCTACACCTCCCACTCCTTCAAATACCCTCAAAATATATCCATCGGGGGAGAAGCTCCCCCGTATCAGCTATGCTTCAGCAGCTTAGGAACCCTGACTGATAATAGTATTGACTTCCTTCTCCACCTTGTTCAGCGTCTCCTTGATATCCGCGCCGTTCATCAGAATCTCCTGCAATCCCCGCGCCAGCGCAGAGTTGATATCTGCGGCGCTTGGAACGCCGACCATGTAATCGGTAGCCTTATCCAGACTCTGCGAGGAAGCCACCTTCGCTTCAGCTTCCAGAGAGCCGTCAGACTCGGTGAAGAACGGATCCTGAATGGACGCCTTGCTCGATGGCAGCGTGTTGGCGGCCTTGGAGAAGGCTGTCTGATTCTCGGCATTCGTAAGGAAGGCAGCGAATTCCACCGCCTGCTGCGGGTTCTTCGACTTCTGCGGCACGACCAGATTCATCGAATTAGAGAGACGCAGGTTCGCCTTGCCTGTCGGCAGCGGGACTGCAATGGTGTTCTTGTAGACATCCGGCGCAGAGGTCTTGATGAAGTTGATGAACGTTGGACCGGACAATTGGAAGGCTACCTGCTCACCGGAGAAATACTGAATCTGCTTGCTGAAATCCGCGTCCTCCTTGAGCACTACCCCTTCCTTCATCAGGTCGCGCATCTGGGTAATCATCGCCTCTGCTTCCGGCGTATTGAAGGCGGCGGCTGTCTTGTCCTCATTCAGGATTGAGATGCCGTCGATGGGGAACAGCTTGGAGACCAGCTGCTGGGCATACCCGGCTGCTCCGGTCTTCTCATGAACCTGACGCGCCCACTCCACCAGCTCCTCGCGGGTCTGCGGCGGGTTCGCAGGGTCGAGGCCCGCCTTCTCCACCAGCTTCTTGTTCATGAACAGCACTTCTGTGCCAGTGTACCAGGGAAGTGCATACGCCTTGCCATCGAATACAGTGGAATTATAAATCCCCTCGAAATAACTCTTCGCCTGCTCATCCGTCAGATACTCGCTCAGATTCAGCAGCGCTCCCTTGCTGCCTAGCTGGCTGGCGAACTCGGTGTTCAGATTCACGACATCCGGGCTCTTGCCGCTGGCCGTGCTGGTCAACAGCCGCTGCGAGATGGCATCATAGGGATAGTCCTTCCACTCCACCGTTACTCCGGGGTGGCTGTCCTCATACTGGGTGATCAGATTATTGAAGTAATCATTGAACGTTGGCTGAAGTGCAATCGTCCAGAATTCAAGCTTCACCGGCTCCGCCGCAGCCGTAGCTTCAGCGCCCGTGCCGGGTTCTCCGGTGCTTCCGGCAGCCGGTGTCCCCTTCGTATTGCCATTTCCTCCGCAAGCCGCAAGCAGCATAGACATGGTCAGCAGCAGCGATACTGTGAAGCCCTTTCTGTTAGTTCCCACACCACATTCCCCCTCAGATTAAGTGTAAGGTGAGCGCCCTTCCCGCGTCAGGCTTCCTGACTTATTGCTCCCTCTTTGCAATGAGTATATCAGAAATTTTAATTAAATGAAGTATTTTTCCTAAAATAAATTAAAAAAAGAAATAATTTTTCTTTTTATGCCCGCAAAACAGCCTCCGCCTGCACCGGAAGCATCTTCCCGGCAGGCGGAGGCTGTGCATAGAATATCCCCTCATTCAGCTCCGGCCTCAGCCAGCCATTGCTTGAGCGTATCGAGATCCCCGATCTCTCCGACTACGATTTTGCTTATCTCGCCCGCCTTATTGATGATATAAGTTGACGGCAGTGCATTGACGCTATACGAGGCAGATATCCTTCCGGTAACATCGATAATGACGGGAAAAGAGAATTGCTGCTCCGCTATATACTCCGATACCGTCCCCTTGGATTCCCCTGCGTTCACGAACAAGGTCTCGACTGGAAGCTCTGCCGATTGGCTTAGTTCATTTAACAGCGGCATTTCCCGCATACAGGGCTTGCACCAGGTCGCCCAGAAGTTAAGCAGTACGACCCGGCCCTTGTATTCGCTGAGACTCACCTTCTCTCCCTGCAAGGTTACCGCTTTGAACACTGGAGCCGAAGCACCTGCGGTCATTCTCCCGGCTGGAGGCTGGCTGGACTGCTGAAGATAAACCCCGATTCCGGCAGCACAGGCAGCGGCAATAATCAGCAAAGTAACGATCCGGCGCAGCTTCATCCCAGCCCCAGACTATGGTGAAAGGCGGCGTACAGCGAACCGAACTCTGTACGGATCTCTGCCGTAGTGCCTGACCCCACATGCTTGCCCTGATTCAAGAAGACAATCTGATCGGCCACCCGATCCGCAATCTCCAGCTGGTGGGTGGAAAAGAGGACCGTATGCCCCTCTTCCCGGATACCCTGCAGCAGCTTCACAAATTCGTTCATCCAGAACGGGTCCAGCCCGTTAGTCGGCTCATCCATAATCAGGAGCGGCGGCTTCGCCAGCAGCGCTTGCGCGAACAGGACGCGCTGGCGCATCCCCTTGGAGAAGGTGGTTACCAGGCTGTTGCGCTTATCCGCAAGTCCGACTAGAGCCAGCACCTCCTCTACCCGCTGTTTGCGTCTGGGAATCCGGCGCAGTGCCGCCCAGAAATTCAGCAGCTCTTCCGCAGACAGCCCGTGGCTGAACTGATAATCATCCGGCATATAGCCGATCTGCATGGAAAAGCGCTTGCGGGATTGCTTCCACTTCAGCCCGTTTACCGTAATTTCGCCTGAAGTCGGCTGTAGAATGCCAGCTACCATCCGCAGCACCGTGCTTTTACCGGCCCCATTCCCGCCGCACAGGGCAAGTATGCTGCCGACTGGAACCTGGAAGCTGATCTCTTCGACCAGTGTTTGCCGCCCTATGAGCTTGGTAATCTCTTTCACCTGAATTAGCGGATTATCCACGGGAACGCCCCCTCTCCCAGATCCAATATACCGCTAAGATGGACAGCAGCACCCAGGCAGCGCAGACCCCGAGGAACAGCAGGCTGCCTCCCGGACGGCTAATCCATTCCACCCACTGATAATATTCCGGCCCCAGAACCGCCCCTCCGCCCAGCTTCACCACCACAAACAGGCGCACCAGCTCAGCCGGATTAAGCATTGTCAGCACAATCAGCGCTGGCTTGATCCAGAGATACGGGAGCAGACCGAGGCCTGCGATCAGGAATGTCGGCCAGCCGATCACCGCGAAGAACCAGACCGCTACAGAGATCGTCAAGGCCTGCCAGCGGTTGCGGGATAACGAGCCGATGATGAGGGCAAGGGTCAGGAACAGCAAGACCAGACCTGCCGAGAAGGCCAGGAACAGGAAGTAAGTGTCCGCCGCAAAAGCCATCCCGAACAGACCGCTGAGCAGCCCCATCAGCCCGTAACCAAACGCTACAATCGTCAGCAGGACAGCGGCTAGCCCGGTATATTTTCCCAGGACGAAGGATAAGGTTCCAATGGGATAGGTGGATAAGAGCTGCCAGCTTCCGTCTTCCCGTTCCGAGGTCAGTGAGAAGGAGCCCAGAAATAACGTCATCAGCGGCAACAGATACAGAATCAGGCTCAGCATGGAGCCCGTAACCGCAGTATAGCCTTCCACCGAGTTATTCGCATGGATCAGCAGCAGCCCGAGACTGAAGGTACAGAACAAGGCCAGGAAGGAATAGGCCCACGGGTTGCGGAAGCCGATCTTAAGCTCTCTGCGGGCGATATGCAGGATGTCAGCCATACTCACATATCCGTCTCTTCGGAATGCGTACCTTCCTCTGAGCTATGCTCCTCCATATGACCTTCTCCGCTCTGCATGTCCATGTTCATCATATCCTTGTTCTGCTTCCATTCATGGGAGGCCAGCTCTCCGGCAGTCAGCACAGTGCCTAGCGCCTGCTCCTTCACGAATGCTTCTGCTGCCGCCTTGTCCTTGAAGCTGATCACTCCATAAGCCATCGGCGTACGCAGTGAAGCGTCATAGACATAGCTCGCCTTGCTGAATTCAACCCAGCTCTTGTCGTTATAGTCGCGGACATAATCCATGCCGATCTGCTCCGTGCCGTTGCTCTTCTTCCACTCATTCATACAGCCGATATCATCGAACTTGTAATTCTTGCCGTCCTTGGTCGTTAGCTGAGTGGCAAAAGCATCATCCTTCACCTGCATATTGCAGACTACACAGATATCGACGTCTTCATTAATCGCTACCGGTTCGTATTTCTTCTGTCCGCAGGCCGCGAGGATCACCAGACTCATTGCTACCATCAAGACCAGACTCCATCGTTTCATAATCGCAGTACCCCCAAGTATATGATTGTAATTACGGATAGGAACAGCAGCAGCCAGCCCGCTACCATGACCGTGCCTTGTCCGCCTGCCGCCTGATCCGGGCTAACTGTACCTGCCTCAAGCTGCATGAGCGGAGCTGAATCGGTGGACCACCCTGCCGAACCGCCGGTGTACATATCGCTCAGGAACGTCATCCCCGGTGACTGGAAAAACAGCTGATACGCTGCATTCCCCGCAACCAATTCCTGATAGAAGGGGTTGATCGCATATTTCAGGTCGCTGACCCCATCCCCCGTGAGATCCAGTCCGCCAAAGGCATCCCAGTAATTCCCGTTCATCTCATTGTCCCTGCTGCCTGTGGCCTGGGCCTCAATGACGTTCGCAACAAACCCGTTACGCTCAAAGCGGTTGCCCTCTGCATTCTCGAACTGCACGCCGATATAGTTGCGGAGCACCAGATTCTGCTGCAGCTTGTTATCCGAGGACTGCTGCATGTAAATCCCCACCCGGTTGCCTTCCACCCGGTTGTTCATAATCTCCGAATTCCGCACATCGTAGAGCAGAATTCCCTGTGAATGCACATTCCGGCTCTGCTTGCGGAAAGAGTTCCCCGACACCACCACATCGGTTACGCCCATCACCATCGCGCCGGTAATGTTGTATTCACCGGTGTTGTTAGTGACCTTCGAGCCATTGATATACATGCAGTGGACCCCGTACCGCAGATAAGTAAGCTTGTTCTGGTCCACCACCGTATTGCGGCTGTTCTCCAGATAGATGCCATCCCGCAGATAAGCGATGTCGTTGCCCCGGATCACAGCGCCGTGAGAGTTATAGAGATCGATCCCGTTGCCTCTCGTTCCCGGTGCTTCTCCTGTGGGGATGAACCAGCTTATTGTATTGTCCGAGATCACCCCGCTATCGGCTTCACGGAGGAGTATGCCGTACCCTGCCGAATGAATGACCAGCCCCTTCAGGGTGACCCTGTCCGCTTCAACGCGTACAGCCGCCGCTTCCCCGTCGTTATTCTGCTGAATCTTCAGATTCTCAAGCCTTACACCGTCTGCCGTGATCTGCACCGCCGCCTGCTCGTCCTTTTCCGTATGCAGCAGAATCGCCTCGCCGTTACCGTTAATCGTCACTCGCTTATCCAGCCGAACCGGTCCCGAATACGTTCCCGGAGCCAGGGTGATGAGATCTCCCTCACTGGCTGAATCGATGATGGGCTGGAGCGGAAGGACTCCGGTGCTGGTGTCTGCGCTTACAATGGTGCCATGATTGAAGGAGCAGAAGAACAGGCATATCATGAACAAGCCTGCCAGCAGTACAGCTCTTACTTTGGTACTACGGGATGGACGAAAGCCTTGTGAGATTAGCATTGTTCACTCCCTCGATGTAGTAATGTTCCCGATTCAAGCTTATAGCCGTGTAATGATAACGCTCCCATTGTAGGTAAAAGGAGATCCGCTGACCATAGCCCATTTTAGCTATCCCGGACAAAAAATGTGTCTAAAATGTGATTAAGTGTCTTGGCCGATCATTTCTTCTTCGTCTTCTTAATCGTATTGTTATCCGTAACGGTATAGATGAAGCGTGCGTCTTCTGCACCGCCGTCATTGTCTGTCACCCGGAAGGTAACCGCGTCCGCAGCGCGCTGCACGCCTCCTGTCCTGAAGCAGAACACCTCATGATCATCCTTGCCCCAGAATGAATTCAGCATACGGAAGCTTTCGCCGTCAATCCCCTTCACCGTGCGGCGGCCGTTGGCATTGTACAGTCCGTGCTTGTCTGCCGCCCAGCTCTCCGGGCCGTGGTCGAACAGATAAACGAAGCTGTCACGGTCCAGCTTCCTGGCCGGATCTCCCCACTGGTACACCCTCTCCCGGTCAACCGCCCAGCTTCCATTCTCTGATAAGACTGTGAAGCTCCCCGGATCGGCTCCAGGTAGCGGCTCCAGAATATAATCCGGGTGACCGAACGGCTGGAAGGTACGGCCGAACCGGGCATGATAGACCTGGCGCTTGTCTTTGGACAGCCCCTGGCTGCCTGTCGGCATCAATACAGTGAAGCTGGCCGGGTCTGCTCCGGCAACCGCATATCCGTTATAAAAGACGTTCTGCGCATCCCTTCCGAACAGGCCCCCGAGGGCCTCGAAGGTCCGTACATCCGCTGCCCGGGCCCGCCTCCAGGTACAGTAGACTCCTTGCGCATCTTGTCCATACTCGTCATCCAGCACCTTAAACGTTACCGGATCTGCCCCTCTCACCAGATTGAAGACCTGGTGCGTCCCTGTCCTTCCGGCAGCACCGCTCTCGGAAGCGTAGAAGACGGCCCGGTCTGTCTTGAACCAATTTCCCTGAATCCGCTTGGCTCTGGCCTCTGGCTTGTCATAGCTGGCATGCCACCAGCCGTACACACTCGGATAAGCATCCATCAGCTGGGAGGCCAGCCCGGACTTGCTGCCGTTGGCATAAGATAAGGATTGATACAGATGCAACACATGGTCCTTGTCCATGCAATAGTCCATATGTGCCACCGCTGTCTCCACATCGATATCCTCCCAGGTATGAAACCGGTCACCGTTCTTCACATACAGACGGTGCTTGTCTTTAGCGAAATACGGTGAGCCCTCCAGAAGCTTAAAGGTCTCAGGGTCTGCTCCGGGGATCTGCTTGTCCTCCAAATAGACATGCAGCGTATCCAGTCCATAGTCATTATCCAGCACACGGAAGGCACCGGCGTCCCCGCTGACTAAGGTGACTTTATTCTTACGTCCGTCAAACCACCATACCCCCCGGACATCCTGCAGATACCCGAACGGCAGCCAGCCGCGATGAAAGGCATGAATGACCGCGAAGCCCTCACTGGTAATGCCGCCCTTAAGCAGCAGAGCGTCTCCTGCTTCCTGCTTCAGCAGAACATGTGCATCTTCGGTTATGAACAAACTATTGGTCATATATCATCCACTCCTTACCCTTCGTTTTGTCTATCATACAACAGTAGTCCCTTCTATAATTAACCACATCCATTCTACATATGGTGTGGATCGCATTGTTGCACATTTTGCAGGATTTCTCTAAAAATGTTATGGGTTACGCTACATTGTTGCATCATTTGCAGGAATTCCGGTGTTTATTGCAACTTAACGCTGACTTTGTTGCATTTCATGCAGGATTTCAGCGTAAGGGGCTTCTATTGGCCAGCATTGTTGCATATTTTGCAGGATTTCTCTAAAATGTTACGGACTACGGAGCATGGAGATGGCTCCCTCACACACACCTTCTCTGCAGAAAATAAAAAAGACCACAACCGGCGGAAGCCGGGTTGTGGTCACTGATTCTGTCTTCTTGCTTATTGCCCAATTGCTTTGAACGACTCGGTCTGGCGGGTAATTCCCTGCTCCGCCGCGAAGCGCTCTATGCTCGATGCGCCGAAGAATCCATGGATGCCCTTCGTCCGCTGAATGACATAAGCCGCATCCTCCGGCTCGGCAATCGGGCCGCCGTGGCAGATAATCATAATCTCCGGGTTGACCGCCCGTCCGGCTTCGATAATCGCCTCGATACGCTCTACACAATCGTCCAGGGTCAGTGCGGTTACTGCGCCGATGGTGCCCTTGGTGGTGAGGCCCATGTGGGCGACCAGAATATCTGCACCCGCCTCTGCCATGGCCCGTGCCTGTTCAGGGTCGAACACATAAGGGGTCGTCAGCATATCCAGCTCATGGGCGATGCGGATCATTTCGACCTCCAGGCCGTAGCCCATCCCGGTCTCCTCCAGATTCTGGCGGAAGACGCCATCGATCAGACCCACGGTAGGGAAATTCTGCACACCGCTGAAGCCCTGCTCCTTCAGCTGCTTCAGGAATACCTCCATCACCCGGAACGGGTCGGTGCCGCATACCCCTGCCAGAACGGGCGTATCCTTGACGACAGGCAGCACCTCCGAGCCCATCTCCACCACAATCTGATTGGCGTCCCCATACGACAGCAAGCCTGCCAGTGAACCGCGTCCTGCCATTCTGTAACGCCCGGAATTGTACACAATCAGCATATCCGCTCCGCCTGCCTCACTACTCTTGGCGGTAATCCCCGTGCCTGCCCCGACACCAAGAAGAATCTTACCCGCCTTCACCTCTTGCTTGAATCTGTCCATAATCTCAGCTCTGGTCTGCTTATTCATTAGTAGCTCCTCCTTAATGTGTGGTTCAGGCCTTCGCGGCCTGCATGAGATCAATCAGCTTCTGGGCTGCTGCCCCGGCAAAGGCCGGATCGTTGATCGCCTCGTCCATTTCAATCAATTCAACCCTTGAGCGGTCCACCTGCCGGCGCAGGGTATCGAACAGCATCCGGTCCTCTTCAGGGCCGTAGAAGGGCTGACCCTCCACATCAATCGCCGAAATACCGCCAAGCGGCAGCATAAGCACCGTAATCTCCGTTGCCATATTGAGCTTCTCGGCGAGCTTCCTGCCGAGCTGTTCATTCTCTTCCACGGTCGTCCGCATCAGGGTGACTGTAGGATTATGATGATAGAATTTGCGATCCTTGAACTTCTCCGGCACGGTATCCGCTGGTCCGAAGTTGCACATGTCCAGGGCGCCCACCGAGACGACCTGCGGAATACGGTTGCGGCCTGCGGCCTCCAGGCGGTGCGGCCCTGCGTTCAAGACGCCGCCGATCAGTTCATCTGCCCATTCGGTGGTGGTTAAGTCCAGCACCCCTTCAATGAAGCCCGCTTCGATCAGCGCCTCCATCGATTGTCCGCCGATTCCGGTAGCATGGAATACCAGCACCTCGTAGCCGCGCTCCTCCAGGTATTTGCGCGCTTCGGTCACACACGGCGTGGTCACTCCGAACATGGTGGCTGCTACCAGCGGCTTTTTCTCCGGTTCATAGTCTGCTTCGAACAGGAGCATGCCCGCGATGGCAAACATTGCATTGCTGAATATTCTCGTCGAGATCGAATTGAGGCCTGAGACATCCACGACAGACGGAATCATCATAATATCGCTAGTCCCGACATAGGGGGCGGTATTTCCGGAGGCAACCGTGGATACCAGCACCTTCGGTACGCCGATCGGCAAGGCTCTCATGGCAGGTGCAACCAGTGAAGTTCCGCCGGTGCCCCCGAAGGATATGATGCCGTCAAATTTGCCCTCCTGGTATAACCGGGGAGCAAGCTTCTCCAGCCCCTTGGACAAGACCTCTGTAGCTAACGCCCGGTCCTTCTTCGCGGCAAGCTCGTCCAGCTCCACACCTGCGGCGGATGCGACCTCCCGGTTAGACACATCGGGTTGAAAGGCTGGCTCGAATACACCGGTATGGATCATCAGGGCTCTGAGGCCCAGCTCCTCTGCAAGCTGCTTGATGTACAGATACTCCTCACCCTTCGTATCAAACGTTCCAGCTATAGCGATCGTCTTCATTCTGTGGCCTCCTCGTATACGAATCATAGATTCATCATACCGGGCAATTTTATGGATGAAAACGCTTTTATGTTCTATGTTTTTGTGTTTAGGTTAGATTTGTACTGCTTGGGCGAGCAGCCCATCAGCTTCTTGAACATTCTGCTGAACTGGGCATAGTCGGGGTAGCCGACCATTGCGGACACCTCGGATAATTGCAGATGCGGGGCCTGGAGCAGGATGGCAGCCTTTTGCATACGGAAGCCGACCAGATAGTTCTGGAAGCTGCACCCTACCTCCTTTTTAAACAAGCTGCTCAAATAACTGCGTGACACATGTGCCACCTTGGCCAAATCCGCGAACACTACTTCCTCGCTGTAGTTCTGGGCGACATACTCTTTGACGAATTCTACGTAATCGTAATGCCGGGTGATGCCGCTGAGCATCTTGACCATGAGATCATCCTCATCCAGCTTGCCCAGGCGCTTGAAATCGCGGGTTATGGCTGTAATCGACTGCTCGGAGGGAATCCGTTCAAAGGCAGAGCCGCCAATGTAGCCCATAATCTGCGTGTTGCTGCTGTACATATACTGGACGTCAACCGGAGTCTTGACCGGGCCGCCGTAGATCATCTTAATGACTTCAGGCTTAACCTCTCCGCAGGCAGTGAGAATACGCAGCGCCTTCGCCTTGGCAGCTTCCAGCGAGACCACCTTCCGTGCCCCCAGCAATCCGCCTACGGTTAGGCCGAGATGCACACAGATCACATCCGCTCCCGCCTCTGCCATCTGGACCGCCTGGGCTTCGTCGAAGACGAAGCCCACCGTGAACAGCTCCTGCTGATGAGCCAGACGTATAGCCTCAACCTCCCTGTCATAGCTGATACCGTCCTCCTCCAGTGCCTCTCTGAACACCCCGTCGATCAGGCCGACCGTCGGATAATTATTCACTCCCGCGAAGCCTCTGGCCTTAATCTCTTCTATATACAGGGACATTTCTCTCGTTGGATCATTCGCATTCAGCCCGAACAGCACCGGAGTGTCTCTAACCAGCGGTACAATCTCCTTCGAGGCAAAATCCATCACCATTTCATTACTGTTGCAGAAGGGCAGGAACCCCGCCAGCGAGCTTCTCCCCATCTGCCGGAACTTGCCGGAGTTCAGCATTAGAATGAAGTCTGCTCCGCTGTCAGCGGCAACCTTGGCTGTAATTCCTGTACCTGTCGAGACACCAATAATATGGTTGCCTTCGCGCAGCTCTGACTGAAGCCGCTCCAGTATGGCTGTTCTGTTCAAGCTCTATCTCCTCATCTCTCCAGCAGAATTCCCAGCAGAACATACGCAAGCATGATCCCGCCGGCTGCATAATCCATTCGTGCATATTTCAGCACCCGATAGGAAGTCCGTCCCTTCCCGTTCCCGTAAGCCCTTGCCTCAATCGTCATCGCCAGCTGCTCCGCCCGCGCAAGGGTGGTGACGAGCAGCGGAATCACTAATTGGCTGTAAGCCTGTATCCGGTTAAAGCCTTTGGTATCCTTGATATCATACCCTCTGGCCTGTTGCGCTACAAGAATGCGGTCCAGCTCCTGGGTAATGGTGGGGATAAAACGAATAGCCAGCATAACCGTCAAGGCCAGCGCTTCTGCCGGAACGCCCAGACGGGATAACGGCTTGCACAGCTGTTCCAGACCTTTGGCCAGATCGAGCGGTTTCGTCGTTAATGTCAGGATGAGAGCAAGCGAGACCAGGAGCAGAATCCGCCAGAGTGCGAAGAGCTCATTCCTGAGCCCTTCCTGGTTGAACAGGAGATGATAGAGCATTGGCAGCAGCAGGATGAACAGAAGCGGCTGCAATGCCCGTAAGAGCATACGAAGCGGAACTCTGGACAAGAGGAGCTGTCCTCCCGCCAGAACTGTCGCAGCAATGTATCCTGTAATAGCCTGGAGATGCATACTGCCAATTGTGAAGGCTACAAGGATGAGCAGCTTGGTTCGCGGGTCAAGCCGGTGGATGACAGAGTCTGAGGGGACATACTGCCCGATTATGATTTTATCCGTCATCGCTCAGAGACCCTTTGCCTGCCAGATAGCATTCACCATTCGGAAAATCTCCGCTTCCCTGTAGCTTGCAGGCTGATGCTTCACTCCAGAACATTCCTCGATGATTCTCAAAAGCTGAATCGGCTCCGGTACAGGCAGACCCGCTTGCTCCATGCACTCCGCATGCTTAAGGAACAGTTCGTTGACCCCCCAATGTCCTAACAACCGCCCCTGCGCCATAACCATCACCTCATCCGAGTATTCGGCAACATCCTCCAGCTGATGGGACAGGAATAGCACAGTCCGCTTGTGCTCCTCCTGCCAGCTTTTTAGCCGCCTGAGCAAGTCGTTCTTGTTCCCGGGATCAAGCCCTGCGGTAGGTTCATCCAGAATAAGCAGCTCCGGCCCGGCGATCAGCACAGAAGCGATAGCCACCAGCCGTTTAAGTCCGCCACTTAGCTGTAAGGGATGCTGCTGAAGCAGCGCTGCGGGTAAGCCCAACTGCTCCATAACCTGCCGGATCGCTTGCTCCACGTTCGCCCGGGATTCGCCCTTCATGGTAAGCGCAAAAGCCAGCTCCTGATTGACCGTTGCCGCAAACAGCTGCTGCTCCGGATACTGAAAGACATAACCGATGTGCGGCACAGCCTTCAGCCTGCCCTGCTGATCCTTTGGCAATGGCTGCCCACGATAGCTATATTCGCCTTTGCTGATCGGTAGCAGACCCTTGAATACTTTGGCGAGGGTGGATTTGCCGGCCCCGGACTGACCGATAACCGAAATCCACTTTCCCTCCTGTAACGTGCAGCTTACGGATTCAAGAATGTCCCGCCCGTTCATCTTCACACTTACATCCTGCAATGCGTAGACCATAAGGTTCTGATCGTCTCCTTCCATTCTGCATGCAGCGGAGCGTCCAGCCCGAGTGCCTGAAATAATCTTACGGCAAAAGGAGGAGCAAGCTGGTGCTCCGTCATGCTTACACTGCTGAACAAGCCGGAGGGCGTCCCGTCAAAAGCCAGCTCTCCCCGGCTAAGCAGCAGCACACGGTCAGAAGGCAGTATCTCATCCATATGATGGGTAATGTGGATGATCGTCTGCCCTTGCCGGTGAAGCGCATGCATCACCTGAAGAAGGTCCTGCCTGCCCTGCGGATCAAGCATGGAGGTGGCTTCATCCAGGATGAGGATGGAGGGCTCCATTGCCAGAACGGCCGCCACAGCAACCCGCTGCTTCTGCCCGCCCGACAGCTGATGCGGAGCAGCATCCATATAATCTTCCATATGAACGGCTTGCAGTGCACGGGTTGCCCGGCTGAGCATTGCGGTTCGCGGGACACGCAGATTCTCCAGCCCGAAGACCACCTCATCCAGCACGGAAGCCGTAATGAACTGATCGTCAGGATTCTGGAAGACCAGTCCGGCCCGCTCGCGGATGCTTACGAGATTCTGGTGCTTCGAGGTACGCAGCGCTCCTATCCTCACCTCTCCGGCTCTTGGCAGCAGTAATCCGTTCATTAGCTTGGCGATGGTGGATTTACCGCTGCCATTCGCGCCGATGATGGCAACGAATTCGCCTTGGCGTATGTCAAAGCTGAGCTGACGGAGAACCGGCTGCCCTCTCCGATAAGCAAAATCGACCTGGTCAAAAACGAGCATGGGCGGAACTTCTTCCTGCACGGCCTTCTTCATGTCAAACCCTCTACCGCGCGGATCTTCATGAGCTGGCGGGCGATTTTGCCGGAACCGGTGTAGCTGAATCCCTCTACGTTAATCAGCTGCTTAGGCAGCTTATAGCTGGCAAGATAGGGGCGGCAATACTTCCTGATCTCATCGAGCGTAAGCCGTTCCTGGCCCTGCCACTGTATCAGTAACGTTACCTGCTCCCCCCAGCGTTCATCCGGTATGCCGAACACCATCGCCTCCCGGATATTCGGATGGCGAAGCAGCACCGCTTCCACTTCTTCCGGGAACACCTTGAGCCCCCCGCTCTTGATCATACTGCCCGCGCGTCCGGCCAGGCGCAGATGCATCTGCCGGTCCTGATATACGTAATCCCCTGTGCGCAGCCAGCCGTCCCGGAATACCCGCGCCGTCTCTTCCGGCAGGAGATGATATCCGGAGAAGATCATATCGCTGCGGATGTATAGCTCCCCCACTGTGCCTTGAGGAACCCCGCGGAACTGTTCATCGCAGATCAATAGCTCTACACCACTGAACGGCTGGCCCAGAGAGTCCTGCGGCTCCGCTCCAGTAAGCTCCAGATAGCTGATGTAGCTGGCTTCAGAAGAGCCGTAATACTCATAGAGCCTAACCCCGTTGAACCTCTCGCGGCACTTAGGTATAGAAGACACAGGCCACTTGCCGCCGGAGCTAATCAAGGCCTGGATGGACACCTCGGCGTTGCTTGACTCCGCTTGGCGCAATAACGCCTCGGTCATAGCGGGCACAACGAACAGAATCATATCCGGTACACGGGAGCACAGGGTGAGCACGTGCTCTGCATCGAATTCCGGAAGGAGATGGAACGTGGCTCTGCTGTACAGGGATTGCAGCAGGGCGAACAGCGACAGCGAATGCACGAACGGCCCGGGCGCAAGCACATGCTGCATCCGGTTCAGGCTGAACGCCTTCTCTGTAGCCTCCAAGCTGCTGAACCACGACTGATGGGTGCGCATATACCCCTTCGGGATACCTGTGGTGCCAGAGGTATACCCGATGAACAGCAGTTCAGGGCTATCTGCGGCTTCAGCCTCCGGCCCGAATCCTGTTACCCAAGCCTCATAGCTGCCGGAGACCTGTCCCCTGCCGAAATATAGCTGAGGAATTCCGCTGTAACGACCAGTCAGATCAGCTGTGAAGCATGCTTCACTGACAATCAGCCCGGGAGCGCATTGCCGGATGACCTGCTCCAGCTCTGCTAGAGACCATTTCGGGTCCAGCAGCACGGGAGTGCAGCCTGCATAGATAGCACCCAGGACAAATTCGGCGAATTCCATGCGGTTACCGGAGAGAAGCGCAACGGTCTGATTCGTGTGTCCGCCCTGCCGCAGACCGCTGGCAACCTGTTGAACCCGCTTCGTGAGCTGCTCATAGGTACAGTCTTCGTGTCCATCTGAAATTGCAATACGGTGAGGGACGAGTGCGGCACGTTCCAGAATGTGTTCTGCCAGATTCACCGGAATCTCACGCCCCCCTCTTCTCCTCAACCGGACTGAACGCCCGGAGCTGCATGGTGATGACAGCGGCCAGCAGAGCCTTGATCAGATCTCCAGGCAGAAAAGCCGCAGACCCGGCAAGTCCGGTCCAGAGCGGAGTATTCGTGATCCAGGCCATGGTCGAAGCGCCGATTAGATTAACGAGCAGAACGCCAAAGATCAGATTAACGGCGAACAGCTTCCAGGCCCGGAGCTTCGGCCAGACCGCTTCAGCGAACCAGCCGATCAGCCCGGCGGCCAGCGGCCAGCTGAACAGATAGCCTGCTGTCGGTCCAACGAGTATGGCCAGCCCGCCGCGTCCGCCTGGTAATACCGGTAAGCCTAAAGCGATAAGGATAAGAAAAATGATCAGGCTGAGTGCACCTGTCCGCCAGCCCAGAAAACAGCCGGCCAGCATGACGCCAAGCGTCTGGGCAGTGACAGGTACAGGAATAATGCCTAGCGATACGGGCGGAACCAAGCCCAGCACCGCGATAAGCGCGGCGAATAAGGCCGCATAGACCAACTCTTTGATTCTCAATTCAATAACCTCCACAAGATAAGATACAGGAATTGGGCGGCCTTCCGGTCAAGGAGTCCAGCCAACAAGCTGAATTATAGTGGAGGACGCCTCCATTGTAAACCATAAATTATTAATAGGTTCACAATGATGATGTGAGTATACCTGATTTTTCTAATGATCCTAAGCATGTTAATATATTTAAAGAGATGAGATCGGAACGTTAGACTTGTGGAGGGTTATAGGCATGACAGTTAAAGAACATATCCTGGCCTTACTGGATAGCAATAAGGGTGAATACTTCTCCGGCGAGGACATCGCCGGGCGGTTATCCGTGACGCGCAGCGCAGTGTGGAAGGCCATCAAAGCGCTGCAGAGTGACGGCTATTCCATTCAGGCCGTCACCAATAAGGGATACTCCCTGTCCCCGCAGACGGACATTCTGTCCGCCGCAGCGGTCGCCAAATACCTGGATGCCAGGGGGCAAACGCTGCGGCTTGAAGTTTTCAAGAGCGTGGCTTCCACGAACGAGCTGGTGAAGGCGCTGGCTTCCGGCGGTGAAGCGGAAGGCAAAGTCATCCTCTCGGAGGAGCAAACCGCCGGGCGGGGCCGGAAAGGCCGGCCTTTCTTTTCCCCTGCGGGGACGGGCATCTATATGAGCATTCTGCTGCGACCCCGGCTGTCGGCGGCAGATGCTACGCTTCTGACTACCTCTGCTGCCGTTGCGGTGGCTCTGGCGATCGAGAGTGTGTCCGGCCTCAGCACGCAGATCAAATGGGTGAATGACGTATTCATGAACGGTAAAAAGGTGTGCGGAATCCTCACCGAGGCTTCCCTGTCCCTGGAGAATGAGTGGCTGGATTATGCCGTACTCGGGATCGGGATCAATGTGGCGCTGCCCGCAGCGGGCTTCCCCGCCGCACTGTCTGAGATTGCAACCTCTGTATACAAGGAGGACAAGCCTCCAGGCGATCTGCGCAACAGGCTTACAGCCGAAGTGCTGAACCGCTTCATGGGCTATTATGAGCAGCTTAAGGAACGGCTGTTTCTGCCCGAATACCGGCAGCGCATGATGTCGCTGGGTGAGACGGTCATGGTTGTTAAGGAGCATCAAGAGCAAGCGGCAACTGCCGTTGATATCGACAACGACTGCCGCCTGAAGGTCCGGTATCCGAATGGCGACGAGGAATATCTGTCCAGCGGCGAAGTTCGTATTCTGCTCTAACACTTAGAAACCACAATTCGCAAGAGTTACATGCGGGTTGTGGTTTTTTGATATGCCGTTGTTCCGGCTCGGATATTTGACATGTGAATCGATTATCGATATAGTGTGAATCAGTTCACACCATGTATTAAAGGAGGAAACGATGCCAAAAAATACGTTCTTTCGATTGGATGAAGCCAGGCGCGAGGAAATATCGAACAGGGCTATGCAGCTTTTTGTGGATCATCTTTACGAGGATATATCGATGAAGATGGTGCTGGATAGCTTGTCTATGCACCCCGGAACCTTCTACCGTTATTTTGAAGACAAAGATGACCTGTATTGTCACTTAATCCGTAATGTGACCCGGAAAAGAGCTGCGTATTTTAATAACAGTACTGAAGATTCCCTGTTCCGGTTTTTCCTTACCGGCTTATTTGGTAACGTGAATGGTACGGTGGCCGAGCCGCTGAATGAGCTGGAGATCAAGCTTACTGAGACTTTTTTACACATTCCCGAGGACATACTGCTGAAAGTATATCTGAACGTGCTAAAGGGCGAGTCCTTCCCCTTGATTAAGGACATTATACGGCGGCTGAGGGTGGACGGATATCTCCGGCCTGATATTGACGATGACCTGATTTCATTTATGTTTGAATCTATGCAGTTTAATTTAGTCATGTTCTATAGGGAATTCGGGATTAAGGATTCTCAGATGCAGCATAAGCTTAGCAAATACTTTGCTGACTTTATGGGTCATGGTCTGCTTGAAGATCATAAATATTCCGAGCTGGTTATCGATATTAAAAAAGCAAAGGAGTAGAAGTGAATGAACAAGCATATGAGAACTTACGAGGTTTTTCCAGCACCTGTTGGCAGCTATACGGTTGGCCGGACTCAGATGGATCTGGAGTACACGGCTTCGGACCATTCCACAAGAGAACTGACAGCGTTCATATTCTATCCGTCTGACAGCAGCGAAGGTAAAGCTACATCAGCATACATGTTTCCTGAAGTCTACGGGTTGTTAAAAGATCAGCCGCTCGTCACCGGGTATGTTACGAGCGATTTTTTCTCCATAGAGTTCAAGACCCGGTGTTACGACGACCTTGCTCTCTCCGCGAAGGAACAGCGCTATCCGGTGTTATTCTATGTCTGCGGCGGGGGCGGCTCTCCGGAATGGGGAACAGTGCTCTGTACAGACTTGGCCAGTATGGGATATGTTGTGGTAAGCATCGGCCATCCGAATAGCACGATGTATAAGCGTAAAGACGGGCGTCTGTTTAATGTATCCAAGGACTTCTCCGATGCCATCATAGCGTTGTCTGAAGATCCGGAGATGCTGGCGCTGGCTGGTACGATGGAGATGAGGCTGGACGATGAAGCTGCCGTTCAGATGTGCCGTAGAGTGCTTGCACTCCCGGTACTTGCCAAGTTAACAGAGTTTAGTGAGTTACAGGCAGAAGATGTGCGTTTTGTAGCCGATGTTCTGCACAAGCTGGACACTGGAGAGCTGGATTCTATCTTTAAAGGCAGACTGCTTGTTGACACCGGCATGGGCATCGTCGGACATTCGTATGGTGGGCTTACGACGGCGATGGTCTGCCGGGACGACGACCGGTTTACCTGCGGGATTGGCTTGGATAGCGGTGCATTCGGTCTCCTCGATAGCGATCTTAATACGCCCTTCCTGCTGCTGTATCGTGAACCCAACTACAACATGAATGCGGTCATTGGCGCTAACAATAGCAGAGAAACCTATTATTTCTCTGTTGACCGGGTTGCGCATTTAGATTACTGTGACATCGTGTTTACCGGTGTTAGTGAGGAACTCAGAGGCAAACGGGATGCGATGGAGATGCGAAATCTGGTTACAGACTATACGAAGACCTTTTTGGATCATTACCTCCGGCAGAAGGCGGCAAGTGTGGAAAGTCTGGCTTACGATGGCGTGGACTTGGTCAGGAAGACCAATAATAAGTGAGCCGTACAGTCTCAATTTTCACCGGCAACAGAGAAATATCTACCCGGCGCTGAAGTCCATATTCTGTCTAAAACGCCAAAAAACCGCACCCCGCAAGCAATGTCTGCGCGGTGCGGTTTTTCAATTACGGCTTATGAATGCTCCAGTGCTAAAATCACTTGCTCCCCTGCGCCTGCTGGGTAGGCCCGTAATTCGCCGCTCCGGTGAAGTGAACATCTTCCGGCGTGGGATACACTTTCGGGATACGCAGATCCCGCTGATACAGTCTCAAATGCTCACCCCGGGGAGCGATATCCACGACATCACAGCCTCTCCAGGATACCTTGTATTCCTCGCCGCGCACGATCTCCTTCACAAGCAGCGTTTCCAGCGGATGCGTAAGCTCAACCGTGTCCCCTGCCCCTACACTGCGGATGACAAGCAGATTTCCTTCCCTCTCAGGTGTGCAGAAGGCTCCGTTAATCTTGATGCTGAGGTTCTGCCCCATCCAGTCATAGACCCTTACCGCAACATCGCACGGCTGCTTGGCTGTAATGGATATATAGCCCTGATCGGGATAGCTCATCGTGACGGCAGCCTCCTCCGTCTCCTTATCCACCGGCATATTGACGATTACCATTCCGTCCTGAAATTCCACCGCCCGGTTCCATACGATCTCCAGAGCCACCGGAGCCATGCCGACGCAGCAGCCCGCAATCGAGCGGAACTTGGATAATGACATGGAATTGACGAGCGAGCCTCCGGTGAAGCCCCCGATCATTCTTTGGTCAATCTCCCTGTAGGTTATGCCTGCTTCGTCAGGCCGGTTGTTGTCTGTGACTACGTAGGAAGATACCTTAAGCTGATTCTCCACCAGCTGGTTCCGCGCAAACAAGGTCATATCCTCCCAATATTCCTCATACCCGGCCAGAATCAGCTCATTCGCACATTCGATCATATCCTTGATGCAGCAGGTCTCGCAATGCTCCTCATGCGGCGGATGCCACTGGGCATACTCAGGCACCCAGCCGAAGGAGGAGGACAGGCTGCGGATATAATCATAGATTCCTTTGCCGGCCTTGATATAGCGCTCTTTCCCGGTAACGCGGCCCAGCCGGACCAGCCCGGAGGCCACCCACCCTGCGGAATGGACATGGCCGAAGAATTCCATCCTGTAATTGAAATATCGCGAAGGTCCGAGCAGATGGTTGGCAATGCCCGTTGCCAGATCAAGCGCGGCCTCATCTCCGGCAATTTCATATCTGCGCACCAGAGAATGTAGGATAATGGCATTGCGTATCGACTGCTCCCCCCGCCCGGTGTGCCTGGACAGCTCGAAGCCGCCGTCCTTCAGGTACACATCATTGGGGAATTCGTACAGCGGTTCCTGCTCCTCATAATCCCCCGACCAGAACGTTCGAACCTTCCGCTCGATCACCAGGGAGCGCATTCCCCTGACCAGCCCGGCCGCTCTGCTCTCCGCCTCCTTATCCCCGGGATCATTCTCCAGCATCCGGTTCAGCGAAGGAAGAATATAGCCCATTTCATGAAAAGAGCTATGATTCGTATGCGTCCACGGATAAGGCTCATGAAAGCGCAGGCCGTGCTCCCCCCAGGACTTCATCAGATGACGGTAAAAGGATTGCTGCACCGCAGCGCCTTCCTCCGTCTTCAGCATTTTGCGCACCGCATCGATGGCCTCATACCAAGAGCCGACCAGCTCCGCATCGTCCACCCGGCAATGGGCAGCCTCGGCTGGCTTCTTATGCGGTAGTATCAGCCAGTAGGGCAGATTGTCTTCCTGCTCATCCACCATAGAGGTCAGATACCCCAGAACGAGCTTGGCGTTGTGTAACGGTGTGAACTTTTCGTAAGCCTGACTTGACATGTTGTCTATCCCTCCGCTGGTTAATCTCCGGTAACCCTAACCTTGAAATCGTCGAAGTCGATGGACGCATTCGCGTAGCCGTCAACACCGAACAGTTGTCCGGTCAGAGTGCTGCCGCCAGTGTGGCGGAAGGCGAAATCCGTAGCAGCCGGAACAGATTCATTGTTGATATACACGCTGTACGTCTTGGCATCCCAGTTCGCTACCATTTTGATGGCGTACCATGTGCCCAGCGAGAAGTCTCTCACCTTGACCTTGTTGGAACCGCCATTTTGCACAAGGATTTTACCGGAATCGAACGCTGTAACCATCGAATAGTTGCTTGTACCGCTATCATTTCTTACCATGGCGCCGTTGGCATACTGGAAGCTGCTGTTTAACCGCACGCGGTACTCTATGACAATGCGCTGATTCCCCGCAGCACTAACCTCCCCAAGATAAGGCAGGAACAGGTTGGCTTTGCCTGATACCGCGGTCGTGGTCAGCCGCAGAAATTTGTTGCCGGCTTCTTCCTGGACTACAGCCGTAGCGCCATTCGTCAAATCCTGCGCAGTAATGCCGTAAGGATATTTGCCTGCTGTATCGCCGGAGAAATCCCGGTACGCCTTATAAGTTATGCCGTTCTGCGTGGTATTCAGCGAATTCAGCAGGGCGGCTTCCGCATTAGCCAGCGCATTCAGTTCTGCATTGAACTGCGCCTCCGTCAGCTCCGCATTGCCGGCCAGCGTCTCCGCTTGATCCACAGCGGCAACGAAGTCCGCATACTTGGCTGCACTATAATTGCCTGCCCCGTTTCCAAGCGGATAAGAGTTATTTGCCAGCTTGCTGCGCAGCTGACTTACGATCTCATCCAGACCATAACCAGGTACAACCTCTACAGAGATAGTGGAGGAGAACTCCTGGCCGCTGATCTTGAGCGTCACAGGAATCTGAACCGTGCCAATGGTGCTGAAGTCCAGTCCTGCCGTCTCGCTGCCGGTCACCTGGGCCTGAACCGTCTGGTTGTGGTAGACGGCATTTACAACGCCCGGAAGCACGGGAACCACGCCTGAAGGTGTCTTCACTGTTGAAGTGACCTGAACGGCATCGGAAGCGGCGATGACTGTTATACGGTGAGTGGTTTGCTTGCCCCCGTATGAGGCAATAATTAGCGCCGTGCCCGGTTGAACGGCATTTACCGTATGGGTAGCCGGGTCGATGACTGCCACGCCTGGATTGCTGCTGGTGTACTGCGCACTTCCTGTTACATCCTGAACTTCATAATTGTTGTAATATGTTGTTGCCCGCAACGGTGAGCTGATCTGGCCGCTGATCAGCACAGGCTCCGGCCCAGTGAGCGCCAAGGACTGTACTGTTTTCGGTTCAGCCTTGACGTTAACTGCAACGGCAGCAGTTTTGCCGTTATAGGTGGCGGTAATCGTTGCACTTCCTGCCCCGGCGGCCGTCACCTGATTCCCTGCTTGAATCACGGCTACGTTCGTATCGGACGAGGTCAGGACCACACCTGCCGTGACAGCAGCATAGGTAGTTCCTGTTACTGTATAAAGGGGCAGACTGCGGGTCTCGTTAAGACCAAGCGTATATCCGGGAGTCCCGAACAGCAGCTCCGATGTATTCAGCCGGGATAGATCCAGGCTGTCGATGTCAGCCAGATTATTCCCCTTGGTGAAGCGGAGAACGTTGTCTCCCTGCTGAAAATAGATTTTCGCCGTGGAGGCTCCCCAGCGGTTCGCGCCGGAATAGACAATATTCATCGACGCTCCGGGCCCGCCGTTGACCGACAGGATATGGGAGGCATCCCCCGCATTCGCCGAGCCGTTGCTGTTGCGCACGGACATCACATAGAAGCCCGCTTCCGGCACGTTGACGTTGAACTGGGCGTAGTCGTAGGCGTTCGCGAGGTTGGTAATTTTCATCCCGCCGGAGGCGGAGCTTTCGCGCCGGACCGCTGGGGATGAATTGCCAGCAGGATCTTTTACAAGCAGAGCTTCTTCAGCTTGATAACGAATCCGGGCTGGCTCGCCTGATGGGATTGCTATCGGACTGTTCGGATTAACGGGCTCTCCTAGGTTCGGCGTATTATCTGCTTTCCAGGTGAACTTCTGTGCTCGGACATTGCGTGTCCAGCCTGAGCCAGGCCAGCGGGCGGAATGGTAGATGATCCAGTCCTCGGTACCGTCCGGTGAAGTCACGATACTGTGATGGCCCGGGCCATAGACACCGTTCGCGCTGGAGAAGATCGGCTGATTACGCTTGGTCCAGGAAGCGGGATTCATCAGATCAGCACTGGTGCTGGCCGTGATCAAGCCGAGACTATAGCTGTCTGTCCAGCTCCCGTTGGCGGAGTAGACCAGATTGATCTTGTTCCCTTTGATCGTAATCTGCGGGCCTTCATTGATCCGGCCGGGTGAGGTCTCCCAGTCATACTCCGGCGTGGACAGGAGCACTCGCTGCGAGCTGATCGTCCATGGATTGCTCATTCTGGCGATATACAGATTCTGAAAGCTGCCATCGGTGTCCTCCCAGCCGGACCAGATGAAGTAGTGCTGGTCACCGATCGTCAGCACAGTGCCGTCAATCGCCCAGCGGTCCGTGGCATCGGTAATCTTGCCTTTGAAGGTCCAGCTTCCGGTCATCGGATCGGCACTGGCATTCTCCATCACATACATACGGTGGTTAGCGTTGGTTCCGTTATCGGCTGCAACGTAGATATACCATTTGTACTGGCCGTCCGTATCTTTGAGATAATGCATCTCCGGTGCCCACACGTTGGAGCTGTACATGGTTCCCTTAACCGGCGACCAAGCCAGACTCCGCTCGCCTGCTTCAATACCGGTAATCGTCTTCGACCTGCGGACCATCACTCCACTGGCATTAACAAAGGTGTTGTAATAATAGCCGTCCGTGTGCTTGTATACCCAGGGATCGGCCCCGGTCTGCATGATGACATTGTAGAAATCCGTCACATTCGTTCCTCCTTGTGCAGCCACTACCGGCTCTGGTAGTGACGTCCCCGACTCTTCCGCCGCAGCTCTCCCTCCCCACTGAGGCAGCATGAGCAGGACCGCGAGGCTGAGCAGCAGAGCTTTGACGCTTGTTCTGGACCACTTCTGTTCTTTCCGGGCTGAATTAACCGCTTTCATTTTTTCATCTCCTTCTCGTTCGAATGATGACTCCGGCTAGCGTACTCATAATACCCTCCAGGACCGCTTAAAAAAATGGACTATCTTAAATTGTTTTTGTAACCGTTTTAGTAGAAAATAATTACATTGCGGCGACGAGCCAGGTCAGTAACCAAACAATTGGATAAACGCAGCTTAATTTCTCGACATCTGGCGATTGCAGGGGAACAAGTGGAAAAAGAGCAACTGCTGCTCACGGATTCAGGCACTTTAAGTAAATAGCGCTTGAGTAAGTGTTGTTTATCCACCTGCTGCGCCAGGCAAGGCCGTATCTCCATCAGCAGGTGGAGTAAATCCAACTGTTCCCCCTTCCCGCCTGAATCATCCTGAAGCCTGCCCTCCCCCATGCAGCCAAACAGGGCACCTCCCGCTAAACGGAGGTACCCTGTCCAAACTCATATACTATTAATTCCTCCCGGCAGCTTCGGAATCTTCACGTTCACGGTTGTCCTATAGCCCAGCCGGCTGTCAACGGTAAGTCCGTAGCCTGCTCCGAACAGATGGCGGAGCCGGTTATGAATATTCAGCAGCCCGATGCCCTGTGCCGATTGCCCGGTCAGAGCCAGCTCCTTATGCTCCAGGCCAAGCTTGGCCTGAAGGGCGGCCAGCTCCTCCGGCTCCATTCCCCTGCCGGTATCCGTAATACAGAAGCACACATCTCCGCGCGCATCCAGGCTCCCGGTAATCTGAAGGCTTCCACCCTGATCCATCCGTTCCAGCCCGTGATAGACCGAATTCTCCACGATGGGCTGGAGGATCATCTTAGGGGTCTGCAGCTCCAGCAAGCTCTCCTCCACATCGAGCGACAAGGAGAATTTATTCTCGTAGCGGATCAGGATGATCTTCATATAAGCTTGTATGCAGTCTACCTCTTCACGGATCTGCACAAGATCATCCTTCTTAATGCTATAGCGGAAGATCTTGGACATGCAGTACGTAATTTGCGCAATCTCCCGGCTTCCATACTCCAGTCCGATGCTGCTGATACAATTCAGCGTATTATACAGGAAGTGGGGATTAATCTGGCTCTGCAGGGCAGAGAACTCCGCCTGCTTCTGGCTCAGCTCGGATTCGTATAGTCTGGCCTGGGTATTGAACATCTCCCGCGTCATTTCGTCCATCTCGTCCATCATCCGGTTAATATCCTGGGCCAGCAGGCCCACCTCGTTGGTGAACCGGACTTTGATCCGGAAGCCTCTGTCCCGCCCTGCCACCTTCTTCATATCCATGACCAATCCCATCAGGGGACGCATCAGATTGTGTAAGAAGAAGCTGCCTGTAATAATCATACTCACAATAATACCAAGGCCAACCATAATGCTGACCTTCCGCATGGGAATCATGTCGGCCGTCAGTTCCTGCACCGGGATCATACTGACCACACGCCACCCGTCAGCCTGCTCCAGCCCCTTAACCTGAACGAGAACCTCCTTGCCGCCGATCGTTGCTTTTACCCCGTTAAGCAATTGGTTCTTGTCCATAGACAGCACATCTTTGATCACATTGCCCCGCGCATAGGAATTGGTGGAGGCAACCACCTCGTCCCGGTTATTCAGAATATACAAGGTGGAGTTCTGCGTTAATTCCGTATTCGCGACCAGTCCCTGCATTTTGTCCATATTGACCATCACCATGCAGTAACCCGTAATCTGTGAGAAATGGACGCCCCCGATCGACTCCACAATGGGAGCAATATAGAAGAACTGATCTGTCCCTGTCCGGTCATCCTTCAGAATGGCGGTGAACTTCCCCTTCTGCCGAAGCGCAGGATCGTTCTTGTACGGGCGGATAAAGGTCTCATACAGGTTAATATAAAAAATATCGCCGCTTGCAGAATCCTCGCTGGAGAGGCGTCTTCCCTGGAGGTCATTGATCATGATGCCGTTCACATAGGAATTGAAGGACCGCATATATTCCATCAGATCCAGGGCATAAGGAGCGCTGTCGAACGCCCTTTTGTAATCATCATCGGCGATGGTGAATTCCTGAATCAGCTTGCTGTTGACCGCAAAGCCGGTGCTGATCCGGATATCATTGAACACCGAATCAATCTTGCGGCGGGTCTGCTCAATCATCTTGTTGCTGTAGGTGACCGCCCGCTTCTGTGTCAGATTCGAGAAGCTGTAGAAGAAGTAGAACTCCATGACCATGAAGATCAGGATGGAGCACACGATGAACAGCCATAGCTGATGCTTCAATTTCACCTTGCCGGTCTTCATGGCCTGTTGCTCCGTTCACTTTCCCTTTTTCTGAATTTGGCGGGCGTCATCCCGCAGTGCTTCTTGAACACCTTATTGAAATAATAGTAATCTACATACCCGGACTGGATGGCAATGCTCTCAATAGACAGGTCTGTCTGCTGCAAAAGCCCGCGGGCTTTCCTGATCCTCAGCTCAGCCACGTATTCAGAGAAGGTTTTGCCCAGATTCTTCTTGAACAATTGACAGCAATACACCTGATTGATGAAAAATTGGACCGACAGCTCCTTCAGATACAGCTTCTGCTCATAATTCCGGTCGATATAGGCGACCATCCGGTTGAAGCAGGAGAGAATATCCCCTTCCTGCAAAGCACGGCTATTCCCTTGCCGGAGCACGGTAAGAACGTCATGCAGGAAGCTGCACAGCGACTCCAGATCCTCGAACCGCTCCTTCAGCTCGGCATAATTCAGGAACTCCAGCTCCATGTCTCTGAGTTCTTCCGAATAAGCGCTCGTCAGAAGTCCGACGGCCTGATTCCATAAGTAGACCACCTCAATCATTCCCAGCTCATGAAGCCTGAAGTATTCCTGCAAGCCCAGGATGTAAGTCTCGATGCTGTCATATTGATTACCATGAACTATAGAGTGCAGCTCATCTATACAGGGCTTCACCAGAGGCAGCTTGGGATTATAATAGTGAAATGCGCCGGAAGCATCATCCACGAATACCCGGGAGGCTGCCAGTTCGGCTTCCTTGATCAGCTTGCTGATCTGCTTAAGCCCGCTGCCGATGCTGCTGATCCCCACCACAGGAAGCCCTGGACTGCCTGCGGCCGCAGGCCATTCATCCGTGATTCCTTCCAGCTCACTCTCCTTCTCTGTGATCAGAACCGCCAGCAGGGTGCTTGCTCCGTTCTCTACCTCCAGCACATGAACCGGCTGCCCGTCCAGCTTCAGCAATTCGCCGAGCTTCGGCCGGTCTGCCTCATAATGGACAGCAAGCACCCGGCAGCAGCCTGTACTCATGCCAGCAGGAAGGCAGCGCCTGATCTCATCTTCATCTGCCGAGGTAAGCGCATCCAATAGAAGATGATTGCGCGCCGCACTTCGCCGGGAGAAGTGCAGGGCGAGCTTCGCCAGGAACGTATCGGTCATATCCACATCCAGCGGCTTCAGGAAGTAATCCAAGGCCCCGTAGCGCAGCGCTTCCTGGGCGTATTCAAATTCCGCATACCCGCTTATAATGACGAATTCCGAGTCTATGCCCTGCGCTTTGGCCCGCTTCATCAGATCGAGCCCGGAAATCTCCGGCATCCGGATATCTGTGACCACCAGATCCGGCTCCTGCAAGGCGATGGCTTCCCACGCCTGATATGCACTTGTGAACTGTCCCGAGATTTCAAAGCCATACTGCTCCCAGTCAAAGGCATTGCTGATCCCTCTAATCGCCCACGACTCATCATCTACAATAATGACCTTGTACATGGATATCCTCCTGAGACTGTGGATTCTTCTGATGTGGTTACACAAAGGAAATGCGGATAAACCAGGCCAATGAACAGCCGGTGGTTTATCCGTATTTCAGGTGTTACTTCTTATTCGCTGTGACTTCCCTGTAGTTCTTCACATTCTCTTCCTGAACCGCTTTACCGCCGGCATCCATGTATTCTTTGACCAGCTTATCGTACAAGGCGTCGAATTCGGACTCCTTGGCCACGATCAACCGGTCAATCATCTGCTTGTTCATATCGCCCAGCGTCTTGCCGTATTTGATGTTGGATTCGTTCGGTACCCCGTAATAGAAGGATGAATAGCCGTCTGTTGTGTTAATTTTGTACGATTCCATAGCGAGTTCCTCATATTGCTTATCCCCGGAGGCCAGGGCTGCGGCATAGGTTTTGACGTTCTTTTCGGTGTCACCCAGCTCAGCGCCGTTAACAATCATCGTATAATCCATGTTCAAATTACTCATCTGCATTTTCTCGCCGGTCTGTGATATCCCTTGCGGAATGCCGTCTTTCAGCGTATGGTGAACG
This sequence comes from Paenibacillus sp. FSL M7-0896, assembly GCF_037975415.1. Lineage (NCBI taxonomy): Bacteria > Bacillati > Bacillota > Bacilli > Caryophanales > Paenibacillaceae > Paenibacillus > Paenibacillus sp. FSL M7-0896. The sequence goes on along the minus strand of NZ_CP150250.1, from coordinate 3,421,453 downwards.
CCTTCTTCACCGAACTGCAGGAAGAACATCACCTCCGGGTCCGCCATCCAGTTCAGATATTTGACCGCCAGCTCCGCGTTTTTGCTGCTTTTAGGAATGAAGGAGAAGATTCCGTTCTCATTATATACCTCTTTGAGGTATTTGCCTTCGGCATTTTTGAAGGTATCCACCGGAACATAGTGGGCATCCGGCGAGTTTTGCTTCAGTGGTTCACGGATTTTCTGGGTCATCGGATAATCCCAGTTGGCGGCATAGAAGCCGACCTTGCCGTTGGTGACATCGGCATCCGCTTGCTTGGTGGTTTTGTCCAGGGCAAAATCGGGGCTGATCAGCTTCTCATTATACAGCTTATTCAGCCATTTGTAGGCATCTTTGTTGCCCGGCTTCAGCCAGTTCGGCGTGGTGACGAATTCCTCCTCTGACATCTGGCCCCAGAAGGATTGAACGAGGTTGCCGAAGGTGTAGTTCATGCCGGCTGCCGCCGTTGCCCAGGGAATGACGCCGTTCACATTGCCCGGGTTCTTGTCGCGGAAGGCCACCAGCGTATTGTATAACTCATCTCTATTGGTCGGAAGCGGCATCCCGAGCTTGTCGAGCCAATCCTTACGGATGAACATCCCGTTCCAGGCCAGCAGGGTGCGCTTGCCCGGGATGGATACCTGCTTGTCGTTATATTTGCCGTAAGCGAGAACGTTCTCCCCGAGATAAGCCTTTAATTGCTGGCCGTGGCTCTCCAGCAGCTCGTCGAGCGTGTAGAGGCCGTCACTTTTGGCAAAGCGGGTCACCAGTGTCCCGTCATAGGTGAACGAGATGTCCGGAGCCTGGCCCGCAGCCATTAATACGTTCAGCTTATCAACCTCCTGGGACCGGGGAACCGGTACATATTCCACAATGGCGTTATTCGGCTTGCCGAAATGCTCATTCACATATTTCGTCCAGAAATTATTATTCAGATCCGGCTGGCCCTGAACCCCTCTGTCGAACACCTCCACCGTCAGCTTTGCAGGAGGATCAGAAGGAGACTTTGCTGCATTAGACGACTCCGGCGCGGCTGTCTCTTTGCTCTCTTTATCATTGCCGCCGCAGCCCGCTGCAACGCCGGCCAGCAGCACGGTGCTGCACAGAACGGCCGATATTTTCTTGATTCCTGTCTTCACGGTATACCACCCTTTCATCTCTTATCATGATAGTAATCCAGATTATAGCTTCCTTGCCCAGGCAGCTTCAACTTCCGCCAGCCAAGCATCCCCCCTTCCCTGGAGTGTACCGCTTCAGCCCTTGATCGCGCCCGTCATTACACCGTCGACGAAATACTTCTGCAGCTTGGGGTAGATCAGCAGAATCGGAATGGTGGTGAACATGACGCTTGCGGCCTTCAGCGACTCTGGCACGATGAACGAGCCGACACTGCCCTCGCCGCCCTGCTGGCTGTCCAGCTGCTGGTTGGCTGAGATGATCTGGTACAGCTTGAGCTGCATGGGATAGAGCTCTTTTTTGGTAATATAAAATAACGCATCCTGGAATCCGTTCCACCGGTCTACGGCATAGAAGAGGCTTAAGGTGGCAATCGAAGGCAGCGAGAGGGGCAGGACAATCCGGAGAAGAATCCCCAGATCCGAACACCCGTCAATGGATGCCGATTCCTCCAGACTCTCCGGAAGGGAGCTGAAGAAGGTTTTCAGGATAATCAGATTAAATACACTCATCGCGCCCGGCAGCACCAGACTCCATATCGTATCCATCATCCCCAGGTTCTTGATCAGGATATAGGAAGGAATCAGACCGCCGCTGAAATACATCGTGAAGACCAGAGCGGACAACAGGAAGTTTCTCCCCCACAGCCGCTTTTTCGTTAACGGGTACGCCGCACAGATGGTCAGGAACATACACACCACCGTGTAAAAAATCGTCAGGACAATACTATAGCCCAGCGTATACAGCATATCGGCATCGCTCAGAATCGTCTTATATGTCTCTACAGTGAAGTCTACCGGCCATAAGCTAACCTTTTGCGAGATAATCGCTTCGTTGGAGCTGAATGATAACGCTATCATATATAGGAACGGGACAATGCAGGTGAACGACAAAGCCACTATAAAGACTATAATCGCAATATCTGCCACACTTGTTTTCCGGCCAATCCGCCCTGCTCGTATCCTACTTGCCGCTCTCACCATATCCCATCCTCACCCAATTTCTTCGCAATATAGTTGGCACCGATCAGCAGGGTCAGACCTACCACAGACTGGAATAGCCCGACGGCCGTTGCCTGGGAGAAGTCTCCCGAGCTGATGCCCACTCTGTACACGAAGGTGCTGATGACATCGGAATATTCGCTGACCAGTGAATTACCCATTACAAACGGGCGGTCGAACCCGATCGATACCATTCGGCCAATCTGAAGAATCAGCAGAATGTTAATCGTAGATTTAATGCCCGGCAGTGTAATATGCCACATTTTGCGGAGTCTGCTGCAGCCGTCCATATCGGACGCTTCATACAGCTCCTTGTTGATACCGGTAATCGCCGCGAGATAAATAATCGTCCCCCACCCGATGTTCTGCCATACCCCCACAGTAATATAGGTGACCAGCCAAGGGGTCTTCTGCGACAAGAATTCAATTTTCGACAGGCCCAGGCTATCCAGGAATAGATTCACCATCCCGCTGTTAGAGAACATCAGATAGACAATCCCGCCGATAATTACCCAGGACATGAAGTGAGGCAGATAGAGAATCGTCTGCGTTAATTTCTTAAATCGGGCCATGCGGACCTCGTTAAGCAGAATCGCCAGGATAATCGGGGCCGGGAAGCCCGCCACCAGATCCAGCACATTCAGGACCAGCGTATTTTTGAGGGCACGGTAGAAGCTGTCCTGCTGAAAAATAAACCGGAACACATCCAGTCCCACCCATTCGCTTCCACTCGTCCCCTGAAAAATATTGTAGTCCTGAAAGGCCATAATCAAGCCGTAAATCGGTGCATATTTAAAAATGGCAATGTACAGGAGTGGCAGCAGCAAAAGGATGTAGAGTAGGGCATCTCTCCTGATCCTGAGCCAAAAGGTGTGTCTTCGCGTGAGTCCGATTTGATCTTGCTGATTGTTTAAAACCGCTTTCATTTCTCCCATCCCTCCGGCTGTATTAAGGAGCTCTCTTGTTCTTTATTATAGCTACCCCGGGAGATATGAAAATGTAATCGCTTAAATGAATTTGGTAATAACTTAAAAGACAGCCCCCGGAGGGACTGCCTTAAGCTTCATTTCATAATCAGATCGATTCTGCCGAACAACAGCTTCACCAGCTCGGTGGGACCCGGCAAGCCTGGTTGAAATAACAGAAGAATGGAAAGTCCCGCCGCAGCAAACGTAATGCCTGCAATCACCTTTCTGGCTTTCTTGTCCTTACTGCCCCGGAATTCAAAAATAATGATCCCGCAGGACAGCAGCAGAATACTTAGGATCATTGCCATTTTCATGCTTCCCACATCCTTGTATGGTTGCTGGAATTCAGGCGTACCCTCCGTCAGTTGGCCGATTGCTCTGGTATGCCTTGGGGCCCGGTTGACCTTCCGTTCCCGGTAATGCTCGTCTTGACGGAGACCTCCACCTGCAGCTCGGGGTACATAGTCTCCCACTGTTCCTTCTTTGCCTTCCACTCTTGCGGGTAATGTTTGCGGAAGGAATCGGCGAATCTGTAAAAGTCGGTCTTCTGCTCCTTTTGGGACATATGGAGTGCCTGATCGGCAGCTTCCTTAAGCCGCTTCTCCCAAGCCTTCTTCAGCGCCAGCACCTTCGACGGATCAGTCAGATTGGCATCAGTTGTATTCAGAACAACCTCTCCACTCGCCACAATCCGGACCTTCATCATCCATTCCCCGTTGACGATGCTTGGCTTCAGCATGGTGGTGATTTGTTTGGACAGGATCGAGAAGGCCCCCTTCTCCCCTTCCAGAGTAACCGGCATGATAATATTATTAAGCTCATTAATCATGAGCAGTACTCCGAGGCTTACCGGTTCTTTTACAGTGAGGGAATAACGGCCGTGCTTATACAGGCTTAACCCCTTGAGTGAGGGGGTTGTCGCATTCGGTCCATCGTTCGGTTCCGGGGGAGCAATCAGGATACGGGTTAGGATGGCCGAACCGCTGGCTCCCTGAATGGATTGGGATAATTCCAGCAGAGTCACACGCGTGCCCAGGTTCATATTCGCCATTTCCCGGAGAGATTCGGAGGTGCTGCGCTCCAGCGGGTCCAGCAGGGCAAGAATATCCTTGGCGGAATCCTTGCTGGAGAAGATATACGCATGTTCGCGGAACTGCGGATAACGGAGGAAGAAATCGACGAATTCACGCAGCCCCTGCTTCCCCGCCTCTTCACTGATCACAATCACCTCACATTGGCCCCAGAACATATGGCGGGCGACCTTCCGCTGCAGCCGGTTCAAGGCTTCCGCAATGTTCACACCTTCAGCAGTGCGGGTCATGGTGACTCCGCTTGCGCTTTCGCCTGCCCCGCCGCTCTCCGAGCCGCCGCTTCCTTTACGCGGAATGAAGATCTGGGCCGTCAATTGTGCCTGGCCGTCTTTATAATCCACACCGGTGGCGAGCACGATGGCCAGGTCATTGATCTCCGTCCGGTCCCAGCATCCGCTGAGCAGTATACTGCTCAGCAGCAGCATAATCATGACTCTGCAGCCCCGCATTGCCCTCCCTCCTTATCATCATCCCTTGCTCAGAAGCTTCAGCCCCTTCTTCAGCAGAGCCAGTCCATAGATTGCGGCGGGAAGCCCCACCAGGAACATCATTGTATATATGTTAGCCGAAGCGCTGATAAGCGCAGCCGCGCCCGCAGCGCCCGTCACTACCCAGTAAGAGAACAACATGCTTACGAAGGCGAGCGGAATCACCAGCGGTTTATAATCGTCCAGCCCGAACCATTCAGCGGCTGAGGTGGCGAAGATGTAGAGAAAGACAGAGATTTTGACAAAGATCCCGAAGATCCAGATCGCAATAATGAGCGCCTCAATATGCTGCAGGAAATCGGCAATCGTAATGTAACGTGCAGCAATCATCACCGGAAAAGCAAAGCTGTCCGTCAAATCACCCATCAGCAGCAGACAGAACAGATTGGTCACCGTCATCGCCATTGTCGTTACGACAAGCGAAACGAGCATCGTCCGGCCCAGATGTTTCTTGCTGTTGATGTAGGGCAGCAGAAAGGCCAGCACAGTATATTCACTGAACCATGCCGCCGGAGCCACCGCACCTTTGACGATAGGAACGAATCCGTTCTCCATGAACGGAAGCAGCTCGGCAGGCCGGAGTTCTCCGGTCAGGAGCACAAAGATCAGGCAGAGCATCACCACCAGGAGCGTAACGAACACCTGGGCGGTCCGGCTGACCACCTCTATGCCCTGCCTTACATTAATCGCGCAGACCGCAACCATCGTCCCCATAATGACAAGCAGCGGCGTCTTGGGAAGTGCATTATTCACAATGAACTCGCCGTATTCCAGAATAATCAGGCCGTTCAAATGGGGCAGAAAGAGCAGAAAACCCAGCCCGATCACCTTGCCCGGCAGCCACCCGGCGATCAGCAGACTGGACTGCATAATGGTCTTGCCGGGATAAAGCCGGTTCAGTCCAAGCGAGATCCCTATAACCGTTACTCCAATCAGCGAGCCCAGGATGGGCGATAACCACATATCATGTCCTGCATAATGCATGGTGATCCCGGGGACAGACAGGATAGCGGTGGCAAGAATCGAGGGAAAAACAAGGAAGGCCAGCTGGGTAACAGATATTTTCCCTTTGTCAGTCAACATAAGAATCCCCTTCTCTGGTGAAGTCCGGCTGCCGTCATTTGCTCCGCGGCTGCGAGATCCACAATACATCCTTCAAGCCCTTGCTGAATGTCGGAGCTGCCGGTGACAGATAGGGCCTGCCGAACGAACGCAGACTGCTAAGATGAATGACCACCAGGATGATGCCGAGCATGACGCCGATCAGCCCCATCGTGCCTGCCAGAATCATCATGGGGAACCGCAGCAGACGGGTTGCGATACTGGCGGAATAACGCGGAACCATGAAGGAAGCAATGCCCGTGATAGCCACGATAATGATCATCGGTGCAGAGACAATTCCCGCAGTGGTGGCAGCCTGGCCTATGATTAGTGCGCCCACGATACTGACAGCGGAACCTATCTGCTTCGGCAGCCGGACGCCGGCCTCCCGCAACGCCTCGAAGGCTATCTCCATAATGAGCGCTTCCACCAGGGCCGGAAAAGGGATCTCCTCTCTCGCCCGCGCGATACTCAGCAGCAGTACGGTAGGTATCATCTCCTGATGGAAGGTGGTGATCGCTACGTAAGCTGAGGGGAGCAGGAGCGACAGAGCATAGAAGATATATCTGAGCCAGCGGACAAAAATACTCATGTAAATGTTCTCGTAGTAATCCTCCGGGGATTGCAGCATGGAGAACATATTGACCGGGGCAATCAGACTGAAGGGAGTCCCGTCGATCAGCAGCGCAAACCGGCCCTCCAGCAGGTTGGAGACCACCACATCCGGGCGCTCCGTGGCAATCATCTGCGGAAACGGCGAAAAGGGCTGGTCAATGATGCCCTGCTCAATATACTGGCTCTCCAGCACATCCTTGATATTTAGGCGGCTTAGCCGTTTGTTGACTTCAGTGACCAGTCCCGGCTGAATGATTCCTTCCACATAAGCGAGGGTGACCTTCGTATGGCTGTACTCTCCAATAGTGTTAGAGTGCAGCTTCAACGCTGGTGTCTTAAGCCGCATACGCAATAAAGACTGATTCATAGCCAGAGCTTCCGTGAACCCGTCACGGGCACCGCGCACAGTGGATTCAGCCGCCGGCTCTTCGGGAGTCCGGGTGGGCACCTTGTATAGAGGAAAGCCCTTACCCGAAGCCTGGCCATCCAGCAAAAGCACAGCTTCACCGTCCAGGATAGCTGTTACGGCTTGTTCTACGGTCCCAATTCGGTGAATCGAGGCGAGCGGAACCTCAGCAGACCCTTGCACAGCCGTTTCAACTGCAAGGCCGGTCTGCTCCAGAGGTGCCAGCAATTGCTGTTCAAGCCGCTCCGTATCACATAATCCTGTACAGTACACACAGAGCGCGGAAGTACGATGAATCGTCTGGAACGAATGGAACACCACATCCTCACAGCCCGCAAACACTCCGCGCAGCACCTGTTCATTCTCTGCCAGCCGCCGGGTCAGCTGGGTCTCCTGTTCTGCTTCCGATGCAGTATTCATCCGTAATCCCTCCCTACGCTATCCTTTGAATTTCATATTCATAGTGATGTTATCCTGTGCTATTGGGGGAAAAATTATGCAAGCCCGGCCTTCCAGGCTTCCCGGTTCAATTCGCCATTCACCGCAGCAGCAGCCAGCGCGCCCGATGCGGCCGCAGCGATGGATTGATGCATCATGGTGGCGGCATCCCCGGCGGCGTAGATCCCGGGCACGCTGGTCTGGCCGGACTCGCCGACTTCAAGGATACCCTGCTCAGATATCCGGCAGCCCAGGGAATGCGGCAGCTCCGTTCCCGGAGCCAGCTCGGGCCGGAAGAAGATTCCGGTACACGGAATTTCTGTTCCATCCATAAGCTTCACATGCTTAACCATGCCTTCCTCTGATGCAATCTCGCGAATAGGAGTATCGAATAACGGAATAGCGTGGGCACGCAATTCTTCGCGTTCTGCTTCTGTCAGCTCATCGGGTCCATTTGTGCAGACCGCAAATTGCTTAGTCCACCCATATAACAACGGAGCCAGATGCATGAGTGCTGCTCCTCTGCTGATGATTACCAGCGGCTGATCTCTTAATTCCCAGCCATCGCAGTACGGACAGACAAAGGCGCTCTTCCCGTAGACCTTGGCCAGCCCCGGAATGTCCAGCCTGCGGTCCTTCATGCCTGCGGCGAACAGCAGCTTCTTGCTGGTCAGCTTAAGCCCTGAAGCCGTCTCCAGCAGGAAGGCGCCATCCGCCCCGGTAATGGACACTACTGTATCTTCAATGTGTGAAACGGATGGATAAGCGCCTAGCTGTTCTATGGCAATCCGCCGGAGTTCGAACGGAGCGATCCCGTCCCGGGTCAGAAAGCCGTGCGCTTCCCGGGTGACCGCATTACGCGGCTGCCCCGCATCTATCACAATCGTCCGTTTGCGTGCACGGCCCAGCATCAGCGCAGCATTAAGCCCGGCTGGGCCACCGCCGATAATTACTGCGTCTGCATTTACTGCATCTGTATTAACTACATTTGCGGCATCATTATTTTTCAGATTCGTCATTTGTAAGTCCTCCCTGTGGTTGGTTTGAGTGGTTGGTGTCTGGTGTGGCGGTGACGGCAGGTCGATTTGTGGACATTAGAGACTTCTGTAGTCCGTGAATATTACAAAAAAATAGACACCGCATCTCCATCACTCACCTGCGTCGCCAGTCTGTATTGCACAACTGCATCGACCAATCTGTACTGCCAATCTGTAATGTACATCTGCGTCGACCAACCTGCATCGTCCAATCTACATCGCCAATCTGCAATGTACATCAGCATCGCCCTTATTAAGGACTATGTGTGTCTATAATAACTTTGAATTTGAATGATGTCAATTGCAGGGATTCTTGGCGCTTAGTCAGCTGCATTCAAACAACCGCTTATGCTGATTGAACAATTGTTAGAAGGATTGCACATTCTCCAGCTCATACCACTCCCTGTCTGCAAGGGGCTGGCAGTGCCCATTGAACTTGGATAGCGGATGAGACTGGGATGTGTATGTTTGCGGGAGCGCATTTAGTTGGATTTTCTCCACTTCCTGAGGAACGTATGGGCCATGCTGGGGAAACAATTGGAAAAATGGCACTTAAATAATCACTCGTTACCTGAAACGGCCTAATCCGTAAGCAGCAGTTGCTATTTTTCCACTTGCTTCAGGACATTTCGCAGAAAGAGGGAAATTAAGATACGTTTATCCATTTGTTTGCTGGCAAGGCAGATTTGCCTTAATCCAAGACGCCTTGATTCGCACTTGTATGGATCTTACACAGGCCAGTCAAGGCTGCAAATAACCGATAATCTCCATTTTACCTCCTACTCTGGACTGAAGGTCGCTAATCCTACGTTCCTCTGCCGCAAAAATCACCGCTGTCGCCGGCCCCCCGGATGCCTGCAGCTTATCCTCTATTCCAGGCACCGGCTGGAAGCCGCAGCCGTTCAACTCCGCGAGTAGCTCCGCTTCATACCCGGCCCCCTTCGAGCCGACCGGATGAATGTCATGGACCTCCGGCGCGCCTGCCAGAAGCTGAAGCTGCCGGAGGGTACACAGGCTTGCTTCCTGCTCCAGAACAGCGCTTCCGACCAGCGGTTCGCCCAGCATCACGATGCAGTCTCCTGTACTTGAACATCCCAGCTTCAGCTGCGTCTCATCCGCCTCCCCTATCACGGTAATACCGATACCGGTCTGGCAGGTCACGAAATTATCCTCGGTGCTGCCGTTCAGATGGGCGGCAGTCAGTCCGGCTTCCTGAAGCAGCCTGTGGATGCCCCGGATAATTTCATTCCCTGTAGGCTCCTTCTCTACCGCCAGGGTGTCGATGACCGTTATGATCTCCGCCCCCACAGACAGCACCTCCATTACTGCAACTCTGGCAGCATAATAGCCTGCGACAGCCGGGGGTGTCTGCACCGCATCCATCGGCTTATTCCCGATGCTGGCGCTGGAATCGCAGCCGATGACCAGCACCCGGCCTCCCCCTCTTCGTACTATGGTCAGATCACGGATTCGCTGAACTTGCGGTTTCATCATCATTTTTTCTCCCCCTGCGGCTTGTCCCTTTCTAATTCCCGTTCCTAAGTGCGGCCCGGTATTCACTCGGCGGCATGCCCGTAGCTTTGCGGAATTGCTTAGAGAAATACAGGGCGTCATTGAAGCCGACCGAAGAGGCTACTTGTTCGATGGTCAGCGGGCTTGCGAGCAGCTCTTTGGCCTTGTCCATCCTTATTTTGAGCAGATATTGCTTGGGTGACATCCCGGTCCGCTGCTTGAAGGCCTTGGATAGATGAACCCGGTGATAGCCGAGCGAAGACGCGATGTGATCAATGCTGAGCTGCTGGTGGAATTGCAGCGTAATCCAACGGATCGCCTGGTCGATCTGCCGGTCGATCATCTCCGGCATTTCAGACGGATGCGGCGGCAATTGATCCAGATTGTCCCGCCCGAAGCGGTGAAGCAGCAGCCGCACCCAGCCGGAAGCCTCCAGGCTCTCCAGCCGTGGATATGCGGATTGCTTGAAGGATTGCCGGATGCCGGTATACAGGCTATGCAGTTCCGGGACATTGCCGGAATGGGCGAAGGGCCGTTCCCTGGTAATCCCTACTGCCCGAAGCTGATCCAGTACGCCGATGCCCTGCAAGGCAACCCAGGCATAATGCCACGGGTGGTCCGTATCCGCCTTGTAGCTGAATAACATGCCGGGGATAATCACGAAGGTGTCGCCCGCCTTGCACTCCGCCGAGAACGTTTCGGTCTCGAACCGGCCGCTGCCCGCAAGAACGGTATGGATCAGGTAGAAATCATGTACGGACGGCCCAACAGTGTGGCCGGGATGCGGCCTCCCTTCCCCGCTGAACAGCACGGATAGCTCCTGCTCCTCCGGCGTCAGGTTGATGCCCAGGGTGAATTCATAATGCTCCGGGTCCATGCAACATTCCTCCATATGTATCTTGTCTTTCTCCATAGCCCGCGCAGCGCTTCTATTCTATAGTGATTATAGTAGAAATCAGCGCAAAAAGCTTCTGTTCCAGCACATTTCTGTCAGTTTCATCCGCAAGCGGCTGTATGACAGAAGGCTTTTCACGCATCTTATAGGAGGCTTATCACTTATGTCTAAAGTTACATTTATCGGTGCCGGAAGTACCGTCTTCGCGAAGAATGTCCTCGGCGATATCATGGCTACACCTGCCCTTCAGGGCTTCGAGCTTGCATTATTCGATATCGATCTTCAGCGCTTAAATGACTCAGCGAGTATGCTCCAGAATCTGAAGAAACGCAGTGGCAGCACGTGTACCGTAACTACCTATACCGACCGCAAGGAAGCGCTGCGCGGTGCCAAATATGTGGTGAACGCCATTCAGGTCGGAGGGTACGATCCTTGTACGATTACGGATTTTGAGATTCCCAAGAAATACGGCCTGCGCCAGACGATCGCTGACACCGTAGGCATTGGCGGGATCTTCCGCAACCTGCGGACCATTCCGGTAATGCTGGACTTCGCGGCCGATATCCGCGAGGTGTGCCCGGATGCGCTGTTCCTGAACTATACGAACCCGATGGCCGTTCTGACTAATGTCATGAACACTTATGGCGGGGTGAATACTATTGGACTCTGTCACAGCGTGCAGCAGTGTATCCCTGGATTATTCGACCACCTCGGCATTGACAAGACAGGGGTTCAAGCCAAGATCGCCGGCATCAACCACATGGCCTGGCTGCTCGAAGTCACCAGAGACGGCGAGGATCTGTACCCGGAGATCAAACGGCGCGCGGCCGAGAAGCAGCTTGAGCCGCACTACGATATGGTCCGCTATGAGATGATGCTGAAATTCGGCTACTATATTACGGAATCCTCTGAACATAACGCCGAGTATCATCCGTACTTCATCAAGCGGAACTACCCGGAGCTGATCGAACGTTTCCAGATTCCGCTGGATGAATATCCGCGCCGCTGCGTGGAACAGATTAAGGGCTGGGAGCAGATGCGCGGAGATCTGGTGAACAACCAGGATCTGACGCATGAGCGTTCCCATGAGTATGCCTCTTACATCCTGGAAGCCATGGAGACGGATGTGCCGTTCAAAATCGGAGGCAATGTGATGAACACGGGGCTAATCACCAATCTGCCGAAGGAAGCTTGTGTCGAGGTGCCTTGTCTCGTGGACAGAAGTGGCGTAACGCCAACCTTCGTGGGTGATCTGCCTCCGCAGTGCGCAGCGCTGAACCGGACCAACATCAACACCCAGCTCCTGACCATAGAAGCCGCTATGACTCGCAAAAAGGACCATATCTACCACGCCGCCATGCTGGACCCGCATACCGCCGCCGAACTGTCGATGGACGACATTGTCAGTATGTGCGACGACCTGATCGCGGCTCATGGTGACTGGCTGCCGAAGTATCAATAATTTCTCCATCACAAAAGCAGCGATCTCCGTTAACAGGGGATCGCTGCTCTACTATTTTTTAGCTGCACCTTCTTGCTGAATCGTCTTTATTTCACATAAATTCGGATTTGATCAGGTGCTGTTCTGGCAAGAACGCGGTACCCTTCGGCAGAAGCGGTTGCTACTCCATTCTCACCAGGCATACAATATTCATTCACCTGACAGGTGCCATCATCACGGACCAGCAGCTTACCCATGGTTCCTACAGCCACCCACTCTGGACGATCCATACGTGACACATAGGTTTGGGAAAGGTCGAATTGGGGATTGATCACAGCAGCTTTCACAGTATACGCATGCGCCAGAACATTGCCCTCGCTGTCTGTCACGGCTTCCACTTCCCGGTCTTCATATTTGACCCTGCCCCATTCATCCTTTTCGTATTTGTCTTTCCAATGCAAAGGACTTGCGTCTCCAAGGACAGAGGGTGTAGCACTGACCACGCCCAGGACGTAATGATCTGCCGGGGTTGCTCTTCTGACCCGCTCCCCATCCGTGGTCACAAAATAACCCGGCTCTATCGGCATTCCATCCACTGTCTCAAACATTTCAGCATAATCCGCCCCAAAATTCTTTACCGTGCCTTGAAGGTATAAATCTCCGGAAGCCGCCTCCAGTGCAGCAGCAAGGCTAGAGGCGGCTGGAGTACCATTGGCTAAATGCCAAGAAGAAGGAAACAGTGTTTCACCATAAGTACCCATAATATGAGCATCAGTGTGTTCTGGCAGAACAACTGTACTGTTCCCTTCAGCATGAGAGTTCTGAGCACCTGCAATTGTACCTGAACCTTCAGCATGAGAAAAGTTTCCATTGGCCTCAGTGAAGGAACCTTCAGCATGAGAAACAAACCCATTTGCCAGCGTTGAGAAGCCTTCTGCATGAGCAGCGGAACCAGCAGCTACAGTTAGGTAGCCTTCTGAGTGGGAATATTCTCCGCTTGCAGTGCTCTGATTGCCTTCCGCATGTGAAGCTACACCCGAAGCAACCGTTTGAGCACCCTCAGCGTGAGATTGCGTTCCGGAAGCAGTAGTTAAACCTCCCTCAGCGTGGGCAGCGTCATTGATTGCAAAGGTCCTGTAGCCTTCCGCATGTGAGGCCGGTCCTGATGCAAGCGAACCATTCCCTTCGGCATGGGCCGTGTCCAAAACTGCAAGGGTCTGGTACCCTTCAGCATGAGCCGCAGAAGCGTTGGCTGTGGTCTGGTACCCCTCAGCGTGAGAAGCAAAACCGCTTGCGGTCGTGGAGTTCCCCTCTGCATGTGAGCAAGATCCGGAAGCGGTTTGATTGCATCCTTCATCTGCCATAAGCCATTCCTCCTAATATTGTGGTTTTTATGGTCCTGCCCTACACAATATTGCGGACTTGATGGAATGGACACGGCATGTCTCCCGGGTACAAAATATTTTTTGTCATGGCTTCCCCGGAACGCCTCTTATATTAGCCCAAAGTCAGCCATCTCCGGTTATGGTGCTCCTGCACCTCAACCGGAGTATCGAAGAATTCGCTGAGCACCTCGGACTTCAGACATTCTGCGGTCTCGTCAGCTTTATAGATTTCCCCTTTTTTAACCAGCAGGGTATGCGTGAAGCAGGGTGTAATCTCTTCGATATGATGGGTCACATACAGCAAGGTGGGGCCGCCTTCCTGTTTCGTGATCTTTTCGATCATCTGCAGCAGCTGCTCCCGCGCAAAAATATCCAGTCCCGTACACGGCTCGTCCAGGATGAGCAGCTCAGGATTTGCAATGAGTGCCCGTGCGATGAGAATCTTCTGGCGTTGTCCCTGTGACAAGGTATCATAAGTGCGTGCGGCCAGAGCCGAGCAATCCAAGAATTCCAGCAGTTCCTCTGCCTGCTTCAGGTCCTCTTTTTCCGTCTTGTCGTATAGCCCGATCGTGGCGAACTTGCCGCTCAGAATGATGTTCAGCGCCGTCTGATGGCCGTACAGCTTCTGCTGCAAAGAGGTGCTGACCCAGCCGATCCGCTTGCGCAGCTCTCTCAGGTCTACATCGCCGAAGCGGTGGCCCAGCACCTCCACTTGTCCCTTCGTTGGCCAGATATAGCCGTTCACAACGTTCAGCATAGTCGTCTTACCTGAGCCGTTCAGACCCACTATACACCAGTGCTGTCCCTTCTCCACCTGCCAATTCATCTCGTGCAGAATCATCGTCTGCTCACGCCGCCAGGATACATTTTCAAGCGATATAATCATGATCTTGATGTTCCCCCTTGCCTCGCAATATTCTTTAATGAAATATTATAGCAGATCAATGTATCCTTGTACTTCAGAATGCGCCCAGGCCAACAATTTTCAAGTACGTATCCTGTTGATCGGCAAAAGACGCCTACAGCAGCTCCTCATCTGTTGCACTGGAGCGCACATCTTACGCTTATGCCAGAACGTTCCCGGGCCGGCAGAGATGCTGTGTAATTGCTGATTGAATTGTATAGATGCAATACGAAAGAACCCGGACGAATGCCCGGGTTCTTTCTTTTGGTAGATAACATGGTTACAGCTACTCACCAGCACTGCCTAGTAGCTCATCAGGTTTAAACGTGTGAGAATTACTTTACTAATGGCATGTTTAGGGGTTACCTCAGCCCGATTAGGGTGGAAGGGATAGGCTTAATTGCAATTCGTACAACTAAATCGTCAAATGTGCCGCCAAATCTCCGTTTAGATGTAGTTCATGCAATTAAAATGCCCCTATACCTGGATTTTCGCCCATCCGGGCAAATGTAGTTGTACAGACTACAATTAGAAGTGGAAAGTCTTCTGTTTCCCTGTTTTTAGTTGTACAAAATACACTTAGCCCTGTTTATTCGTACCGAACGCAGCTCTGTACCTTACCTCATTTATGGAATGAAATCACTTGTTGAATTCTGATGGTCAACTAGTTATTTCGCCCATAGTAAAGCTTCAGGTTCGTTACATCTACCAGGTACAAGATGTCAATGCCCTTCGGGCTGCGGTCTACCGCCAGCCTTAACACCGGGATACCCGGTGCAAGCGAGCTCTCTGTCCAGCCTCCGCCGGTATTCACTGCCATGAACGCACGGTCAGTACCGCTGCTTTTGACATAATAGATTCTGGCTGTTGTACCGGTCCAGGTCACATCGATCGCCGCATTCGTGGGAGCAGCGTTATAGATGGTCTGCAGGTTCCAGCCCCCTGCACCGTAAGTGGCCTGCTTCACAGCAAAGCTAGTGCTGCCCTCCTCACGGTAACGGTAAGCGATTACGGGACGGCCAGCAGAGTCAAGTGTCATCTTGGCACTCTGTACGCCCGGGCCGCCGGGGTCACTGCCGCTTTGCACATAGGCTTCGCTTGGAGCCATAGGCTGCACAATATCCGCCGTAGTCAGGGAGACAGGCGCTGTGACCGGAGTTCCGTCCGCTTTGCTGAATACGCCCGTGGACGGGCTATACTTCATATAGGACAACTGGTGGCGCAGCGGACTAGCGGCGAAGTACGCCCATTCGAACAAGATATGCAGATCGCCGTTTGCGTCGAAGACCAGATCATCCGGATAGACCGACCGATTCAAATGCGCTGCAATGGTCTTGACCTGAGTCCATACGGAGTCGGCATTGTTCCAGCGGAGCAGAACAGCCTCTCTTTTGCCGGCCGGGTCTTTGTCAATGCGCACCAGCAAATACAGATCTCCATTCGGAGCGGTCGTGACTACGGGATAGGTTACCGTCATGCCTGCGGGCAGCTCGTCCGAGTGATTCTGCGGAATCCCGCCCACGGTATCTGAGCGGTAGTAGTGCCAGGGATTGCTGTGCATGGAAGCGAAAACGTGGAACCGCCCGCTCCCGTCTCTGGCTGTAGAAGGCTGGTTGTGCCCGAGATCATCCACATATTCCGCCGGGGTTGTCCCATCCATGAGCGGAAGCTTGCTCCATATCCCGTCGTTGTCTCTTCTTGCAATAGCTACCGTATGCTTGCCGGGGATCGATCCCGGGGCGTTATAAGCCATATAAGCATACTCATAACCAAGCCCGTAAGTGGCAAGAGGGGACCACCATCCCGCCTGATTGCTGGAATCCATCGGAAAAGGCACCTCCTCCAGCACAGCCGCCGCGCTCCCCGCCCCCGCTGGCACTACAGTCAGCAGCAACGTCATCATAAGAGTAAGCATCCATTGTTTGATCTGCTTCAACGATTACGCCTCCCTTAATTCTTGGTCTTACATACATAAATAGATACCGGGTAGCCATGTGAACGCATTACCTGCCTACTGAATGGAATGTTATTGAAGAGAAACGAACACAAAAGAAAAAGACGAATACAAAATTACCGACGAACACAAAACCACCTAAGTGTAAACGCATACATATATCTCCGGTCCCGCCTCCCCGTTCCAGCAACTATCCTGGTGTTCGTATGCCTGGTCCTAGTGTGTGACATGTGCTAATGTACGCAAGTTGCTAGTGTTGCTGTTGCTGTTGCTGGCCCAAGAATAGCATGCTGCTGAAAGGATTGTTACTGTACTATTGCAAGATTGCTGTAACTGAGAGCTTTTATTGTAATAGCTGCACCAAATTGCATGAATGATCACTCTCTTTTACTCTTCGCCTACTTTTAGCGGCATCCTTCGTAGGGAGGTGCACTAGTGCTCCTTATTTGCTCGTTTTGCTCGTATCCGGTACATTCGGGGGCACTAGTGCACTATATTTGCCCCGTCCGGCCCGCATTCGCTGGATTCAGGTGCACTTTTGCTCTTCATTTTCGATTGCCGCCTACTTTCGCTTAATTCAGGGGCACTAATGCTCCTCCCGCCTCTCCTCCATCCCCATTCAGCCCAAGCCATGAGATGCATCTCTTGCAGCACAAAAAGCCCGGTTTCCCGGGCTTTTCCAGTTAATCTCGCACGAACAAGCGCATCATCCGGTCTTCAGCCAGCCGCTCACTTCCCTACAGTCACTGTCATCTTCGCAGATCTGGTCTCGCCTGCTGCGTTGCGCAAGACGGCTTCGTATTCATAGGTTCCGGGGGTTTTGCCGGAGATTGCAGTGACTGCGGATTGGGCATCCGGGGTATGCGCCTGTAGAGTCTGTGTATCAACCAATACTCCATTCTCGTACAGCCGGTATTCCGTTGCATTCGTCCCCCACCACAGATTCATCATCACCGCATAGCTGCCGTCCCCGTCCCAGTTATCGTTGGATAATACCGCTTGCCCAGGAGAGGCATCGGTGACCGTCACCGTCAAGGGTGCGCTCATCACCGATCCATGCAGATTGCTGAGCTCCAGCGTATAGACATATGTCCCGTTCGGTCTGCCGGCAATATCGATCTGCACGGACTGGGCGGACGGTGACTGGTCTGTCAGAGCGCCTTCTTCAATCTTTTCGCCATTCTCATAGAGCTTGAAGCCGGTGCCATTATTGCCCCACCAGAGATTCATCGTAACCGTATAATCGCCGTCCCGCAGGCCCGTATCATGCCCGTTATTATCTGACAGCACCGGCATACCTGGAGCGCTGTCCGCGAGCGGTATTCCCTGACTGATCCATGCAGCCCATCTCGTTAGCTCATTCCCTTGTTCCATCGTAAAAGCCGCAGCGGCCCCAGAGCTGACCTCCTGGCTGTATGCTGCAAGCAGCGTTCTGGCCTTCGCCCCTTCACGCGCCCCCGCCGCTTGCTCCGCCAGCATTAACTTACTGGCGAGCTGCTCTGCAAGCGCAGCTGCACCCGGGTCTGCCGATTCACCCGCGAAGGCACGGGTCAATTCAGCCAGACTCGCAAACGTAGCGTAAATACTATAGCTGAAATCCACACTTGTCTCACGGCCAGCAAGGTCGCTGACGGTGGCCGTTATTTTATGCAGACCGGGTTCAAGTGTATACGCAGGTGCATTCAGCAACTCGCCGCTTGGTTCTGCTACACCGGACACCGTATCGGAAGCCGTATAGCTAAGCTCGACCTGCTGGTCAATCGTATACTGTGCCTCTCCCTGAATAATTACCGCCGGAGGCGAGAGGTCAACCGCTACTGCCAGTGTCTGCTCTGTCTCCTTATTACCGGCTTTATCCACACTCCAATAGGTCAGGGTATGCTTGCCCTCCTCACTTATCGTCAGCTTACTGCCAGTCTGAAGCTCCCCGCCATTCACCTTGAAAAAGGTCTGGTCAATCCCGGACTGCTCATCGCTCGCGGTGAATGTCACTTCCGCCGCCGATGTGTACCAGCCGTTCTGCTCAGCCCCCTTCACTGCCGCAGACGTATGCGGCGGGGTCTGATCCGCTTGCTCTCCTTCCAGAGTAACTAAGGCGGACAACGGAATATTCAGCTCCTTCACCAGCTCCGCTACCAGCTCCGATACCTTAATCGCACCGTTCATCTGCAGATGGGTGTTGTCCTCCGTGGTTCCCGTCCACATGAAGATGGATTTGGTGCCCTCTGTGCCCAGCTCCTGAAAATATTCCCAGCTCGCTTGATTCAAATCAACCAGCAGCGTCCCCGTCTCCTGCGCCGTTTCTCTCATCGCCTGCACGTATGCCGGAAAACTCTTGTTCAGCACCTCTCCGCTGAAATCCCGCCGGTTGACAGGTGTAACCAGCACGGGTACCGCATCTCTCTGCACAGCGCCGTTAATGTAATCCTTCAGATACACCTTGAACTGCTCCGGAGTAAGATACCGTTCCGGGCGGGAAGGTGTGGAATCATTATGCGACCACTGCATGAACAGATAATCCCCTTCATGAATGCCTAGCAGAATATCGTTTAGATATCCGCCGTTCAGAAAGGTTTTGCTGCTTAGTCCGCCGACTGCCCTGTTATCAATGCTGATTTTCTCTGTGTCAAAATAACGGCCCAGCGTCTCTCCCCACCCCGCCTGCGGACGGTAGCTTTCTGCATAATTGGCAACCGTGGAATCACTCGCCAGATAGAGCGTTGGCTTATCAGCCGCCCCCTGCTCTGGCAGCCGCACAATCTTCAGCGCGTTGATCTTTGGCGTACTGCCGGAGAAGCTGAAGTTAAATACGCCATCGATCAGGGCGATATCATACGTGACTTCCTTGAATTGGCCTGAGGGGATGGTGGTGACCGGGAGTTTGTTCATTTGCTCCACCGTAACACCGGTCTGGGTCACTTCTTGCGCATCCCCGATGGTCGTCGTTACCCGGTAATTCGCCGGCTTCATCTCCACTACGAAAGAGGTCCCGTTTACACGGGTGAAGTCCTCTGTCAGCGGGTTGCCGGTTCCCCGGTTCTCGTCCTGGACCAGCGCGGTGTCGGCGAACCCGTATGCGTTCCCTTCCACGTAGGCCCGTTTGGCATCCACCTTCGTATAGCCGTCTGCTGCGCTGCCGGAGCCAAAATCAAATGAGTATGTGCTTACATCACCCGCAGCCTCCCTGGTCAGGGAATCACGCGCAACCTTAAGCATATTCACAGCATGATCGATTTTCGCCTGCGAGGCTGTTGTCCCGATTAGCGCCTCGGCAGCGTTCAAGGCTCTATGCACTACAGCTACAGAAGCTTCCGTGTAGGATGTGAGATCGATAGCCTTCACTTCCTGATGCAGCGCAATCAATGCCGTCATATCGCCTGCCGCCACCGGAAGCTTCGTACCCTCAATCTTCACGTTGTCAATCTGGGTGGTCCAATTCAGCGTGCCTCCTCCTCCTTTTCGCGTACCCAGGAACCGCAAGCCCCTGACGTTATTGTCATAGACTCCCGGACTCAGCGGAATATCGCGGATCGTCTGGGTGACACTTGGGTTAGCGAGACTTGTTAAGGTGAGATCAAGGGTTTTTCCGGCAAAATCAATCTTCAGCTTGACATTCACCCACTGATTCTTGGGAATAGTCGTAGCGGTTCCGCCCCCTGGAATGGCAGTGGTGCCGGTACCATAGTCTGGTGTGTACGGGCCGGTGAAATAATGAATGTTCGTATTCGGGCTTGCCGCTCCAGTCTTGGTGAACAAGGTGAAAATCAGATTCTCATTCGCATCCTGCAGACTTAAATGCCCCTCCGACGGGACAGCGCCCACATTGCCGGAATGCCAGTTGAAATCGACGTTCACAATGTCGCCGTTCACCGCATCGAACAGGCGGAATACCTTGGCGCGGTTGCCGGAGCCGGAACCCGTTACAGACAATACCTTGTTCCCGTTCTCCTCTGTAACCGTCCCCGCCATAGTTCCGGCAGTGCCCGTAGCATTCACCATCGAATATTGTGCTGCGGCCGGGTCACCCTCGAAGTCCTCCGCATATTGCTGCACCTCCGGCTCTGGCTCCGGCTCGGTAATACCAGGATCAATCACGAACGGGGATATGCTGAGGTTCATCTCCTTCACTGCGCCCGCCACCAGACCGGCAATGACCTGTGCGCCATACGTGCTGAAATGGGTATTATCGCTGACCCCGTTCGGGTATTTCGGGTATTCGCCAGGATTGGCATACAGGAAAAGCTTCTCCGTAGCGGTCAGGCCGACACGGTTATACTCCGCAATGCTGAGCTGGCTCAGATCGATCAGGGGCACGTTCAGCGCAGCCGCTGTTTCTTTTGCCGCCTTCACATATTCCGGAAAGCTTACGTTGAATTCCTGAGTGACCGTATTGAAGTCCATGCGTCCTACCGGCGTTAACAGAACCGGAGTGGCCCCGCGCTGCTTCGCTCCGTTCACGTAGCGGGTCAAGTACGCTGCATAATCTGCCGGAGAAGCATAACGGTCAGGAATACCCGCGCTGGCATCGTTGTGGCCGAAGGAGATGAAGAAATAATCGCCCGGTCTGATCCGCTGCAGGATACTATCCAGACGGCCGTCCACCATGAACGACTTGCTGCTTCTGCCGCCGATAGCATCATTTTGGATCGTTACTCCGCTGCTGAAGTAGCTGCCGAATTGCTGGCCCCAGCCTTCCTGCGGAGCCTGCATTCCGCTGTAGGACTGCATCGTCGAGTCACCAGCCATATAGATGGTTGTTCCGGTTCCCGGAGTCTTCTGCGGGTACTTCTCAATCTTGATCTCCTGCACATCGGCCGCCGTGCCGGAGAAAATAAACTCTAACTGGCCGTCCACCACTGCAATGTCATAGGAGTAGAGCAGTGGTGTGCCGGCACGGATTTGAGTGAGCGCCAGCTTTTGCACAAATTCAGATTTGACACCTACACTTGAGTCTCTGTCTTCGCTGCCCAGCTTGAGCGTCACCTTGTAATTGGCATCCGGCAGGTCCACCGCAAACTTGGTGTTCTCCGGCAGGGAAGCGTGGCTCGCGCCCAAGGTGATTCCGCTTATGCTCTCGAAACCATATCCCGTTCCCTCCGTGTAAGGGGTAGCCTGCACAGAAGTTGTTCCTGCTGGCGGCTCCGTACCGAACCCGAAGTGGTAGAGCTGCTCCAGCGGTTGCGGCGCGCCGGTCAGTGCCAGATTCGCTTTAGGGAATGCAGTGGCCTCCGTCCCGAGATAGAAGCCTGTGTGCGGCGGCTGGTTGTACGCTACATTCTGCCAGGCTATTCCCAGCCGGTACACCGGATCTTGCATAAGCGTCGGAATTCTGTAGGTGGTTGGAATCGTGGTGGTATAGAGCCGGAACTCCGTGCTGTCTTCGCTGCGCAGCAGCAGCTCCTCGCGCCAATCGCCCAGGAGATCCGCCTGAAGGGCCGGGTTGCCTTTGGTATGATTATTGGTCAATGAACCGGCTGCCCGGAGAATCTCCTTCAGCTGCTTATTGCGGTAATCCCACTTATAAATCAGCGGAATGCCTTGCGCGGTAGTGTTGTTCCAGTCGTGGTCGAACAGCTCCCGCTGAAGATCCCCGTCCCACCAGATCGCAAAATTCGCACTTCGCGGCACTTCATTCTGTTCATAAATCACCTCACCGTCCGCTGCATAGCCGCGGGATAACGGGTCCATCTGACCATTCACAATCGTGGATGCCCAAGACTCATAACCGGGATGCTCCGGATCGATATCTGCTGACATTCCCCGCCCGGTATCTTTGCCGGTGAATTGTCCCCAGAGGATCTCTCCTGTAGCGGCATCGCGCATCTCCAGTCCGTAAGCAGCATCCTTATGCTCATGCACACTGACAACCTGATACCCTTCCCGGTTCGGATCAAGCTTCCCGGCATGCATCGCATCTCCATGACCAAGCCCGGTGCTGTAGAGCAGTGTGCCGTCATCGTCAATCGCCAGCGCACCGTACATGATCTCATCCCGGCCGTCACCGTCTGCATCCAGTACACTGAGGTTGTGATTACCCTGTGCTTCATATTGTGCGCCAGCTTCGTTCGTGTCAAAGTTCCAGCGCTTCACCAATGCGCCATTCGTGTAGTCGTAGGCGGTAAGTGTTGTTCTTGTATAATAGCCACGGGCCATTAATACGCTCGGCTTCACGCCGTCCAGGTATGCAATCCCGGCCAGGAAACGGTCTACGCGGTTGCCGTATCCGTCTCCCCACGAGCTGACATTACCCCTTGGCGGATCATAGTCAACGGTGGACACCGCAGCGCCGGTCTGGCCGTCGAACAGCGTCAGATACTCCAGCCCGTCCAGGATATATCCGCCGTCATTGCGGTAATCCTTGGTGCCGTCACCGATGACTGTACCTTGACCGTCTTTGGTGCCGTCTGCCGTTTTGACCACGACCTCGGCTTTGCCGTTGCCGTCCAGGTCATACACCATCAGCTGCGTATAGTGCGCCCCGGCCCGGATGTTCACGCCAAGATCAATGCGCCACAGCTTGGTGCCGTCCATTTTGACCGCATCGATGTAGACGTTCCCGGTATAGCCGGCTTGTGAATTATCCTTAGAATTGCTGGGACTCCACAAGAAAACGATCTCATATTCCCCGTCCCCGTCCAGATCCCCGACAGAGGCATCTCCGGCATAATAGGAATACGTCCCCCCGTCTTTGGTCCGGCCATCAGCAGGCTTATCCAGCGGAATCGGCAGATAAGAGTTATGCCACACTGCCGCCCGCTCCGGCTGCATTTCCTCCTTCCCGGCAACAAGCGTAGAAATCTGATATTGCGAGCTGTCCGCACCCGTCGTATCCACATAGTTGGTAGAGTCTACGATCGGAGCCGGGTTCACCTTGATCCCGTTTTTATAGACATTGTAAGCGATTTCATCTGAATCCGTATTCAAGTACCTCCAGCTCACAAAGACGCCGCCATCGGTCAGAACCGCCACCAAGCCACGGTCCAGATATTCTGCCTGCCTGGCAGGAAGATTTCCGGTAGCAGCTGCATGTGCCGGTGCGGGCGGGAGAGCAAGCGGTAAGACCAGCAGACAGGATAATAAGAATGTGAGCAATGATTTCTGAACAGACCTCTTTTTTCTACCCATGGGCTTAACTCCTCCTATTATTCTAAAATCAATTTAGAAATCAGGGGAAACTTGTGCAGATGCTCTCCTAGTTGTCTTCCAGCTTGAGCTTGAGCGTCCCCGCCTCCTTTCCTGGTAACATTCATATGGAGCGTAACAAATAATAGGGATCCGTTCTGCTCAAAAAAAAGCACTTTCAGCCTAGAATCGACTTTTATGAGGGGCAAGCAAGATTCCAATATGTGGTATCATGGTGAATATGTTTGGTTAGGAGGGTGTTTATGGCAAAGGCACACGGAGTTTCAAATGAACGAATGAATCAAGAATATGTACATATTCTTTTCGGCATGTCGGATGCAGGTTCCTTAAAAGTAACGCTCAGTGCCCTTGGCATACGTGAGACAAACCAAGTCCTGGCTTTTAATGAGTCATTCTCAATTGGGCCCTTATCAGGCTTGGACACCATAACCGGAATGCAGAACAGGCAGCTATGGATGATGGAACGTGATGAGAATTACAGCCTTAGTCAGCATCACAACCAAGAGAATCAGCTTGTCCGCATGGTACAGACTGTGAAGAGCATCCCGCACCATGCCAACATCGTCATATGGGTGGCGGATAATGCGCATGACCAGACCGGCCTGCGATTCGTATTGCATGTGTTGCGGGATCGCATACAGCCGGTGCATATAGTTAATGTGACTGAGCTATATCAATCAGCAGGGATTCATGGCTCAGATGGTTTCGTACCCTTTTATAGTGGCGCAATCGATCGTGAGAGTTACTTGCTTATCGTGAAAAAATATAGTCAAGGCGTCCCGCTTGCATCTGATCAGAGAAGGGGATACGAATTGGATTGGCTCAGGCTTGCGGAGGAAAATCAAATGCTGCGTCTGTGGAAAGATGCCGCCATTATTAGCTGTGATGAAAGCGCGTTGGATGAGATAATTCTGAGCTCCGTTACTGAACTGGAAGTGGAGCAAGAGCGCAATCAGGTCAGGAAGGGATACGTTAGTGCAGGGAGTGTCTTTATCCGCGTGTTCGAAGTCTCGCAGCAGCTCTTGGGCACTTCATTTATACTCAGTGGAATGCGGGCATTGGTTAACCAGGGTGTTTTGGTGTCCAGAGGATATTCAGGGGATTTGAATCAATTCTTGCTTAGGCGGGCACAGGTTGATTAAGTTAATGGATTTAAGCTAGTGAAAACAGATGTACCCAGTCACTTGCGTAAGGTTTATCGTGCCCTGATTAAGGTGTATGCGGAAGTACTAGGCTTAACTGCATTACGTACAACTATATCGCCTGATGTACCGCCGAAAATCCATTTAGCTGTATTCCGTACATCTAAAACACCTCTAAAACTCGGTTCTCACCCTTTCGGGCAGTTTTAGTTGTATAGACTACAGTTAGAAGAGAAACTCCTTCCTTTTTACTGTTTTTAATTGCACCGAATACACTTATCACCCAATTTCTGCTCCTAACTATCTACTAACTCCTTTTGTGCGGATGCTCTTGTAGTATGATTACCTAATTCACAGGTTCTGTACAGTCACGAAAATGGTCAAAAAAACAGCGCAGCGGCCCTCCTTACGAGAGAGTCACTGCGCTCTTTGATTACTTCATATACAACTCCACCAGCTTATAACAACGTTCCTTCGTTACAGAGGCCAAGGTCGCCGCGTACTCCAGCCCCTCCATCGTTCCGCCTTTATATTTGGCAGCCGCTTCCTCTGCGGCCTTATCCCGTTCCTTGATCCAGCTTAGCTGCTCCTCTTTCAGTTTCGCCATATCGGCTTCGGGAAGCTGCACTTTTAGCGCCTGGTAGATTTCATTCAACGCCTTGTCCCAGCGCTCATGCTCCTTGGAAGCGGCTTCCTTCATATCAGTCATGACCCCGCTGTCTGACATTGCCTTCAGATCGCTAAGGCCCTCTTCAATCTTATCCAGCTTGTCAAAATAAGTCTGCCGCTGCGAATCCCCCGCCGCCGCACTGGCCTTCGGCGTGGCTTCCGGTGCGGTTGTCTGCGCTGGTGCCTGTGCCGTAGCTTCCGGTGCAGGCTCTGCGGTAGCCTCAGCTGCCGGCTCCGGCGTGACCTCGGGTGTAACCTCAGGGCTTGCCGTCGCTGCTTGTCCGGTCTCTGGAGTAGCCGCCGTACCGCCATTTGCCGCCCCGTTATTGCCGCAGCCAGCCATTAACAGACTGGAGATGAGCATGGTAGTCAGAATTGCTTTTCGCATAAGTCCTCATCCTGTCATTGGTTTATAGTCGAGACTCTCTTGCATATCGGCTTTTAAAGCCGTCTTGAGAGTTATTACCTGATTTCACCCGACTGTAATCATTTTTGTGAGACGCTCGGTGCTGCGGACGGACGCGAATTGCTGCTTGACAGCACTTTGAGATCGGAGTAGTATTTTGAAATACTTCTAAATACAACGAAGCAATACTTACTTTCACAGAAAGGCGGTACACCCATGATTGAAGCATTACGCAAGCTCGGCTTATCCGATCTGGAAGCCCGCTGCTACCTGGCGCTGCACGGCCAGCCGCCCTCCTCGGGCTATGAGGTCGCCAAGCAGGTGTCCGTGTCCCGGTCCAATGTATACGCCGCGCTACGCAGTCTGGTCGATAAAGGAGTCTGCCGGACAGTCGAAGGCGAGCCGGTGACCTTCGCTGCCATTCCGGTCCGGCAGGTCGTTAAGCTGCTTCAGGCGGAATTTGAGCGCACCGCCCACCTACTGGAGAACGAATTGGGCCACCTGCCTGCTGTACCGCCCTTCTTCAGCAACTGGAAGGGAGATGCTCAGGTGGATCTGGCGGTAAAGCGGCTTGCTGCCAATGCCAGCGCAGAGATTCTGGCAGATATCTGGGCGGAGGATCTGCACCGGATAGAAGACACACTGCTTGCCGCCGAAGAACGGGGCATTGCCGTCCACCTGATGGTGATAGGTGACATACCTACAGCGCTGTCGCGTGTCACTGTGCATAGTGTTCCGGCAGGCGGGCCGAAGGCCGCCCGGAACTTCTCGCTCCTGCTGGATAAGGAGACCTCGCTTCTGGGCAGCTTCACCCGCCATTCGCAGGCTTCGGCGCTGGAGAGCAACCATCCGGCTGTGCTGGATGTGCTTCAGACGTCTTATTATCACGATGTCGTGATGATGCGCATAGAGCAGGATTTCGCCCCGGAGCTGGAGGCGCGTTACGGCAAGAATTACGCCTTAATATTCCAGGAACACCCGGAGATGCGCGGGCGGAAGCCGGCCCCCGAATCTGAACCCGATTCTAATCGCTTGGAGGATGACACCCATTGAATACACTGAATACATCGAATGCGAATACTCCACGCTCGTCTGTACTGCATAACCGCTCATTCCTGCGCCTATGGATCGCGCGGATCTTCTCCACCAGTGCCTTCCAGATGCTGTCGGTGGCGATTGGCTGGCAGATGTATGCGCTGACCGGCAGCGCCTACCAGCTTGGACTGGTCGGGCTGGCCCAATTCCTGCCCATGCTGCTGCTGACATTGCCTGCCGGACAGACGGCAGACCGCTATGACCGCCGAACCATAGTGTTCCTGTGCCAGCTTACAGAGTGCCTCATCGTGCTGCTGCTTGTCCTCGGCAGCATCGAAGGCTGGCTCAGCGCGGTCCACCTGCTGGCAGCCGCAGCAGTGCTTGGTGCGTGCCGTACCTTCGAGAGTCCGGCCTCAGCAGCGCTGGTGCCGGACATTGTGGATCGGGAGCAGCTCCCGAAGGCAGCGGCCTGGTCCGCATCTGCTATGCAGACGGCGATGATCGTCGGCCCGTCCCTCGGGGGTGTCCTCGTGGTCTGGGGTACGGCTGCCGCCTATATCGCCTCGCTTGCCGCGCTGCTGGTATCTACTGTGCTGATCTTCTTCGTCAAGACTGTTCATTTCGTCAAGAAGCTGGACGCGGTCAGCATGGACACCTTCCTCAGCGGCCTGCGGTTTGTCTTCGCCCGCAAGATTATCCTGGGTACAATCTCGCTGGACTTGTTCGCTGTACTTCTTGGCGGGGCTACGGCACTGCTGCCGATCTTCGCCGAGGATATTCTGAAGACCGGCTCGTTCGGTCTTGGCCTGCTCCGCTCCGCCCCGGCGGTAGGTGCGATCATCGTCTCACTCATCCTGACCCGCTATTCGGTGGAACGGGCCATCGGCCGGATGCTGTTCGCCTCGCTGGTCGTCTTCGCCCTGGCCACGATGCTGTTCGGCATCTCCCACAGCTTCTGGCTGTCATTGTTCGCGCTCGTTCTGATCGGCGGCTCGGATGTCGTGAGTGTCGTTATCCGCTCGACACTGGTGCAGGTTAATACGCCGCAGGAGATGCAGGGCCGGGTGAACGCAGTGAATTCGTTATTCATCGGCACCTCGAACCAGCTTGGCGAATTCGAGTCCGGCACGATGGCCGGGCTGGTCGGAGCCGTGCCTGCAACCGTGATCGGCGGAGTGGGCACCCTGATTATTACAGTGCTCTGGATGTACCGGTTCTTCCCGGTCCTCCGCACCCAGAAGACGTATACAGCGGAGGAGATTTGAACGATACAAGGGGCTGCCAGATTGGCAGCCCCTTATGGCCGTTCAAGAATGTATATGGTTTTGGGGCCCCCGCAAAGGTTCTGAATAGACTCCGAAGCTTAACTACACTTTGTGGGGATTTTTATTAGTACTCTCCCTTAATCACAAAAAACGATCCCCGTATTGTTCCGGCCAGCTTCGACTTCTGCCGCGCGAACTTGAACTTGTCCGCCAGCTCCTTCGGAATCTCCATCCCCTCCGAGAGCTTGAAGCCGACCGCCCTCTTCTTGGGATCATCCACAGTGTACATTACGTTAAGCGCAAGACCATCCTCATAGAAAACGTAGGCGAACCGGATGTTCTCAACCTGAAATTGCGAGGTTTGGAGTGGCTTGGCAGCAAACTCAAGGCCCCGCTCCTTGCTCAGAATCCCGTTCACGTAATCCAACGTCTCCTGGCTTTCACTGGCCGGAACGACTGTGAATTCATGCTTATACTTGTTCATGAAATAACGCGCCTCATTCGCACGCAGACCCGCCAGCGCTTCAGCAACAGGCGATGACTCCAGACCTTGCACAGACACTTCTTTGAAATCCACTGTATATGGCATAGTTACTTATCCTCCATTACATTATTAATTTCTGAGTACAGGAATCCACATTTCACCATACAGAGAGCCGTGCCTCCGGCCCATCTCCACAGCCGTATTGGGCCCGCCCACGTAGGCGTACCCTTCTGCTTGCGGCAAAGCTTGTCCGAAGGCCAAGCCCGTCAAAGTATTGCTTAATTCCTCCGTTGTCGCTCCTTCGCCTGCCACTACGAGGTATTCCCCCTTCGGGAATTGAATCATTCGGGCTTCCTGCGGAATCTGTGCGGCTGCACCTGCCATTACCCCCGCATAATGCATCATCTTGCCGTTCACCGCTTCGTTCACCACAAACACATAGTCATTCGCCGCAATCCCTTTTAACAAGTCGAGCCTGCCATCTTCACTAACCGCCTGCCAAAAATCCATCTTCTCCTTATAAATCCCGGCATAGTCCGTGTAATCACTCTTAAGATCAACGCCGAGACCAATCACCGTAAAGCTGTCTTTCTCTTCAATAGTATACCCTGCCATTGTCATATCCCGCCTTTATTCATATTTGTGTTCCTCACCTGCTATGTATATGATAACCTTTAACCATGTCAAAAAATGAAACTGTTTAGGAGCCGCCATGAAAAAAGTGGAACGGATCAACATCATCATGCGGTACATTAACAATCGTGCCCATTTTACCCTGACGGAAATCATGCGGGAATTCAATATTTCGCGTTCAACCGCCCAGCGGGATATCCGGGAGATCGAGGCGCTCGGGATGCCGCTGGTTGCAGAGGTGGGCCGGGATGGCGGGTATTCCGTCATGCGTAACTCTCTCCTTCCGGTGGTCCGGTTCACGGATAACGAGGTCAAAGCGCTATTCATTGCCTTCATGGCGACAAGAAACGGCCAGCTTCCTTATCTCAAGAGCCGCCAGTCGCTGACGGAGAAATTACTGGGGCTCATCTCGGAGAATCAGCAGGAAGAGCTTGTGCTACTCAATCAGATCCTGCTGTTCGAGGGCACCCACCCGGGCAATCCCGATCTGCTGGACCTGTCCGATCTCCCCCACCCTATGCTGGACAAGCTGATCCGGCTCCTGCTGGTGGACCGCTATCTGCAGATTACCTGTCAGGATGAACAGACGAACAGGTCTTATTCGGTGTATCTTTTACGTCTCTATCAGGAGAAAAGCCTGTGGCTCATCGAGGGCTTCGACCTGGACGCCTCCAGGAAACGGATCATCCCGGTTGATCAGCTCACTGATGTCATCCCCTACCCGGAACCCAAGAGACTAAGCGCGAAAAAAATTCAGGAGAAGCTGAGCAAGCAGCAGGTGAAGAACAACCTTGTTCTGGAGCTCGGTCCCAGCGCCATTGCCCAATACCGGAAATATCACCCGTTCAGGGTGGCGCTATCCTATACTGACCCCTACCAAACTACCGCTATCCTGAAAATGGAAGTCGAGGTGAACCGCACGGAGGAGCTCAAGGAGTTCACGAATTGGCTGTTATTCCTGGGCGATGACCTTAAGGTGAAGGAAATGCCGGATGAAGTAAGGGAGGAGCTGCAGGATAGAGTAGATCTTTTTTGTACTTAGGAAGCGCACGGCCCCCTACTGTTGCGTTCGCCGCGACCCATTGTAATCGGTTTTCCGACTACATTTCGTCCGTTCGCCTACTTGCTGCTCATTGTGATCGGTTTTTCGATTACATTAGGCTCGTTCGCCTTCCTGCTGCCCAATGTGATCGGTTTTCCGACTACATTGGGCTCGTTCGCCTTTCCACAACCCAATGTGATCGGTTTTCCGACTACATTTCGCCCGTTCGTCTTCGTGCTGTCCAATGTGATCGGTTTTCCGACTACATTGGGCTCGTTCACCTACCCGCGCTCTATTGTGATCGGTTTTTCAACTAGCATTCGGCCCGGCTCCTTCGTAATCGAACTTTCCCATGCCAGTAAAAAGAGCAGCGCCCCATTAACAGGATAATCGCTGCTCTACTCTACTATGCTTACACTCTTATTCTCTTGCTTACAGATTAAGCAGCAAACTCAATACCTTCGCACACTCTGCGCGCGTCGCATTGGCCTGGGGCTTGAGGAATCCGTCCGGAGTCCCCGTGATGAAGCCCAGTGAACCGGCGGCACTCACGGCGTCCTTAGCCCAGCTGTCAATCTTGGCGGCATCGGCAAAAGCAGGCAAGGAACCTGCCGGAGCCTTGCTTCCAGAGCGCAGCTCGTAGGATCTCACAAGTAGCGTTGCCATCTCTTGCCGCGAAATACGCGACTCGGGGGCGAACTTGCCGGTAGTGTCCCCTTTGACGATTCCGGCTGCAAAAGCGGCGGCCACATCGTCCGAATACCACTTGCTGCTGTCTACGTCAGTGAACGAACTCATGCCTTCCGCTTTTAGCCCAAGGGCACGGACAAGCATCGTAACGAATTCGGCCCGGGTCACTTCTCTCTTCGGTGCGAAGCGGCCTTCCCGGTCGCCCTCGATAATATGCTTGGCAGCCATCTCTTTTATCACTGAGTAGGCCCAATCCGCCGGAGTCACATCTGCAAAGCTCTTGTCATACTCCAGTACAGCATAATTGCCGGATTGCCGTACCTGTGAAGTCAATACGGACTGTTCTGTGGTTCCGCCTGCATATTCGAGCGTTCCATCATCTGCCGTGGCATACACACCTGCGAGCTTCGGATTGCCGTTCGCCTGAAGCTTCAGGCGAAGACTGACTGGTTCCGCGAACGAGACCAACGGAGTCTTAACTCCCTGCTGATTCAGCACAGACAGCCTGAGAGTGAACATTTCTCCGGCTGTTCTCAGTTCAGCTTCACTCTTCTTATTAGCCTGAAGTATCCAGGCTGTCTTCTGCTCTGTGGAGCTTGGCTCAAGCCCGATAGACATCATCGAGCCCTTCTGCTGCTGTCCTGCCAACGCTTGAAGCTGCTGAGCAACCTTGCCTGGAATCTCTACAGCCACTGTCTTGCCTTCCACCTTCAGAGCGGCTATTCCCTTAAGGGCCGCAGCGTCAGCGGGAATTCTTACTTCGCTCTGCCCTTCAGCCATTGGAATCACAATCTGGTTCTGGGCATTCACCTTCGGCTCAGTTACAGTCAGAATCTCCGGCTGCGGCGTAGCTTGTGGTGCAGCTGAAGCTTGTGCTGTTGCCAGCGGAGCTGTCCAGCCTGAACCGGAGCCCGTTCCTGGTGCCGTAGTCGGGCTTGGCGCCGGGCTGGCTGCCGGACTTGGTACAGGATTCTCTTCCGGGCTTGTTCCCGGTTCCGTTACTGGAGGTGTCACCGGCTCTGTTACCGGAGGTGTTACAGGTTCACTTGGTTCATTGGGTTCGCTTGGTTCACTTGGTTCGCTAGGAACCTCAGGTGTAGTTGTGCTATTGCGCACGAAGGTCACCTCTTGCAGATAGCCGTAATGATTATCCGAGTCTGTGAGGACTTTGAAGCCCAGCGATGCGCTGCCGTCTTCCCCAATGTGCACATGCTTTAGCGTCAGAGTCCGGGGCTTCAGCCAGGCGCTGCCTGAATAGGTAACCGGCACCGAATACGTCTGCCCCTCGGAGATCACATACATTACCGAACCGGGAGAAGGTTCACCCTTGTCCCCGAAGATTTTGGCCTGGAGGGTATAGGTTCCGGGCTCCAGTCCGGTCATTTCATGAGTAAGGCTGAAGTTAATCGGCTTGTCATCCCCGTAATCGAAGCCGCCTGAAGTCTTGCTGTCTCCGAAGGTAGCGGGCTTGGTGCCGCTCAGATACCAGTCGGACTTAGCGCCGTTCACCGTGAGATTATTGGTGCTGACGGCTCCGGCTTTTTTGACCAGCTTGAAATCATCAATATTCCCCCACTTGTCTCCAGCGTATTTCAGATTAGCGCCTAGTGTCAGCGTTCCATCTGTAACTTCAACGGTATCGATCGTTGGATTACTCCATTGCTGCCAGCCTGTGTTGACGAACGGCTGCTTCTGATTACCCGCAAAAATCTCTGCCGTCTCTTCCCCTCCCCCGCCCGAGACCCAAGCGGATAACTGATAGGTACCATTTTCAAGGCCGGTGACCGTCTGGGAGATTTGGAATTCCGCAGCCCCTGAGCTCCAGTAGTGCAGTGCAGCCGAACCGGAATGGGCATCCGACTCCACATTGACCGCCGCGCTATCGCCGCTTACGGTCCAGCCGTTCAGCCCGTCCTCGAAGCCTGGATTCTGAATGAAGCTTGTGCTTGGCGAGACTGTGATCTCCGTTGAATCTGTAAATCCGCCGTCATACGTAACCGCTGTTACTGTAGAGGTCCCGGCAGCAAGCCCGGAGATGGTTCCTTTATACTTGTCTACCTTGACGATGGCTTCATCCGAGCTGGTGAAGGTTAGCCCCTTATAGGTTGCATTCGCCGGGCTGATTGTTGCCTTAACGCTGCCGGTTCCGCCTACTTCTAGGACAGCGGTCTGCTTCTCTACTTTTACCGACTGAACTGGTACCCGGTTGATTGCCGAAGCACCGTCGATAAAAGCATCCATCGCGAAGGAAGGCTTCCCGTCCGGGTTCCAGGCAGACAGCCCATAGCCGAAGTAGACGCCCTCGGGTGCCCAATAGAACACACCTGTTCCCTGGCCTCCAGGTACAGCCTTTACGCCATCCTGTACAGCAACTAGCATATTGTATACATTATCCACATTCTTGCTCACATCGCCGCCAACCTCGACGACCATGACCTCCTTGCCATATTTTGCAGCCAGAAGATTCATGTTGGAGGATAGTTCATTAATAGAAGAAGTGTAGATAGAATCCGGGTAATAAGATAACCCGATAATGTCATAATCACTGTCTTTAAGCCCTGCCTCGACCAGACCTGCATAGAACGGATCTACACCGGTGTCTGCCCCGTTGGCTCTATGAATAATGATTTTGGTCTCAGGAAAAACAGCCTTGGCCGCATGTGATCCCGCCTGGATCAATTCCACCAGATTCACAGTATTGCTATAGCTGCCCAGCGGATGCATCATCCCGTTATTAATCTCATTGCCAATCTGCACCCACTCGGGGGTTACCCCCGCAGTCTTCAGCGCTTGCATCACCTCTGTGGTGTACTCCGAGACATGTGCTTTGAGCTGCTCCAGATTATCACTGGCCCAGGCGGCCGGAGTAACCTGCTTCCCGGGATCGGCCCAGGAATCACTGTAGTGCAGATCGACCATCACCCTGAAACCAAGAGCGCTTACACGGGAGGCCAGCGTAACCATCTCTTCGGTGCTGTTATGGCCGTTGATCGGATCATCGGATGGATTGACAAAAGCCCGGAGGCGTATCGAATCGATTCCGTGATCTTTTAGAATCTGGAGCAGGTCCTCTTCGTCTCCCTGATCGTTATAGAATTTGTAGCCCTCAGCTTCCATTTGCGGCAGCCAGCTGACATCTGCGCCCTTGGCGAAGGATTGCGGAATAGGAACCGCTCCAGCTTGTGCCGGTAATCCAAGTGCAGTCAGCGACATGATTAGCATTGTAAAAGTAAGAACCGCCGCAAGCCATCTTGTTCTCTTTTTCAAAATATTCCCTCCCTGTATTAGTCTCTCCGTTAGTATAGATGACCAGGAAGGTAACATTAAATTAAGCGAAGCAACGAAAAACTATACTTATTCAATTTTTTCACTGAAATGCGCTTACATTTCACTCTGAAAGACGTATAATATTCTCTATGTGAAATGCTATTCACCCTGGAATATAGATAACGGATCATACCAAAGGAGACCTAGAGATGCTGGATTCAAACACTACCCGTCTAATCACCAAAGCGCTGAGCGCAAGCATTGCCAATAAGGAAATCGCCGGTGCGAACTTCATGGTGATTCAGGACGGACAAGAAAGCTGGTATCACGAAGACGGCTATGCCGATATTGAAGCTGGACGCAAAATGTCCAGAGATTCGATCTTCCGCCTCTACTCGATGACGAAGCCGGTTACTGCCGCAGCCGTTATGCTGCTCCTGGAGCGCGGGGAGATCGACCTGTTCGATCCGGTCAGCCAGTACATACCTGGATTTAAAAATCAGAAGGTGGGGAAGAACGGGGAGCTTGTACCCGTAACTCGTGAGGTTGATATTAACGACCTGCTGAACATGACCTCCGGTCTGGTCTACGGCGGAGCCGACGACCTGGCGGGTCAGTATACGGAGGCGCTGTACCAGGAACTGAACAGCCGCCTGCTGGGCACCAACCCGATGAGCACACTGGAATTCGCCAACAGATTGGGAGAAGGCCCGCTGGCCTTCGAGCCGGGAACCTCCTGGCAGTATGGAACCTCTGCGGATGTTCTAGGTGCATTAGTTGAAGTCGTCAGCGGCATGCGGTACGGCGAATTCCTGCAGCAGGAGATCTTCGGTCCGCTGCAAATGAACGATACCGGCTTTTGGCTGCCCGAAGACAAGAGAGAGCGGCTGGCCTCTGTCTACCAGGATGATGGTGAAGGCGGATTGATACCCTTTTCGGAGAGTCCTCTGGGCGTTAATCATCATATGGACCGGAAGGCGGCTTACGAGGCAGGCGGAGCCGGGCTGGTCTCGACGATTGAGGATGCTGCCAAATTCACCACCATGCTGATGAATCAGGGCAGCTTGAACGGGGTGCAGCTGCTGAAGCCCCGCACCGTTCAGTTTATGACTTCAGCCAGCTTAACCAGCCCGCAGCAGCAAGGCTTCAATCCGTGGCATTCGCTGCAAGGCTACAGCTACGGTAATCAGATGCGCATCCTGACCGATCCGGGTCAAGCCGGAGGGCTCGGCAGCCTGGGAGAATACGGCTGGGACGGCTGGCTGGGAGCTTATTTTGCCAATTGTCCGCTGGAACGCCTGACCATCCTGTTCATGATCCAGAGAAAGGACTCCGGTACCCTGCCCATTACGCGCAAGCTGCGGAATATCGTGCTAAGCGCATTTTAAGCGACGAAGCTGTATGGATTCACTAAATTTGAGAAGCTGGAATTAGGTGCTTCCAGAAACAGATGGATTTTCTCCACCTGCTCATGAACAGAACATCCCTCTCCAGGGAACAGTTGGAAAAAGGGCGCTTAATATACTGTTTTTCCAACTAAATGTGAGAGATCCACTCCTACCATTTGGCATTTGCCCTGTTGGCGGCAATCACCTCAAGGAAGCGGTCGGGATAATTCGTATGCACTCCGTCTACTCCCCAGGAGTAGGCTTTATCCATGTTGAGCTGATAGTTCACTGTGTATGGGATGATCTTGAGCCCCGCCCTCTTCACCTGAGCTACATAAGCTGCGCTGATTCCCTGGAAATTCGGGCTGATGCCTACGGCATAGGTCTTCACGGTATCCAGATAGGACTGAGTCACCCTCGTAGCCGCATAATCATTCCATACCAGCTGGTATAGCGGAATATCCGGGTTAATCGCATGAAGCTGCCGCAGACTGGCTGCGCTGAAGGAGTGAACGGACACCCTTTTGGCGAGATCATATTTCAATATCGTATCATTCAGGATCGCTTCGATCCCGAACTTCGATGCAGGCTCCTTGATTTCGACCATATAGTTGATGTCCTTGCCGAATGTCTCGAATACTTCTTCAAGCGTTGGGACGGTAAGCCCTGTGTATAGATCTCTGGCGAACATCGGGTAGTCCTGATTGAACCATGAGCCTGCATCGAGCTGTTTAATCTGCTCCAGGGTCATATTTTTCACAAAACCTTTGCCGCTCGTGGTACGGTTAACCGTCTCGTCATGTATCACAACAGGAATCAGGTCCTTGGTCAAATGAATATCGAGCTCAATCGAGTCGGCACCCATCTCACGTGCCAGCTCAAAGGCCGGTATCGTGTTCTCGGGAGCATAACCGGATGCGCCGCGATGGGCAATCGTATAGACTTTGTCCGCCGGCTCGATCATCTCCTTCACCTTCACCCGGATGACCGGAGAATACGCGTACAGTGTGGAGAACAAGGAAATACACAATACAATGTGCACTCCGATAAAATAACCCTTATGTCTGAACATCCTCATCATGCTGTTGTCCCCATTTGTGTATGATTTAATCTCCATGATGGAGCCTATCTATAGTATCAGACATATGCGGGGTAAACAATCCATTGTTCACGTATTATCATGTAATACAAAGAAACCAGTTCCCTTAAGCCTTAAGGTCTGGTTTCTTTGTATTTCAGGTGCTGGATGCCATCAACCAGCACATAGTAACCGCTAAGCCAGCATACTATCCAGTTCAGCAGATATCCGGTTCCTGGCCGCATCCACCATGCTAAAATCCATTGCTGCGATATAAATTTCCTTTAATTCATCCCGGTGCACCTTGGCCTCTGCCAGAGCGGCTATTGCCGTTTTCATTGTGGCCTTATATTGTGCGCTTATTTCCTCTAGCGGTCCGGCGAGGCGCTCATCCGTTCCCGGTGCAATAACAGCTTCATACGTATCGATGATTACGTCTCCTTCCCGCTCCGGATAATATTCATGCGGGCTGGTGCTGTCAAAGACCGCAAAATCAAGCTCACGCACAATAACCATATCCAGACTGTGGGGATCGAATCCGCAATGATAGATTTCCGTATCAAAGCCCCTCTTCTCTGCCTCAGCAGCGATTTTGCGGAGTATGGTTGATTTGCCTGTTCCGGCCCGGCCTTTGAGGAAGAAGCGTCTGGATAGTCCTTCGGTCAAATTAGGTACAAAGTCAACCGATCCTGCCGGCGTTGCTGCGCCCAAAAACCGGTGCTTAACATCAGCATGCCTCTGAAGCTGTGCTTCGCCAAACAACTGTTCCAGCATCCGGGCCGTTAATTGATCCGCCTGGCCGAAGTCCATATGCTCGAAGTACATCTTTTCCCATTCGTCATGAATGTTCAGAGCCACCGCAAATCTGCTGTACGCTGCCGCATAGGCATCCGCAGCCTTCCGGTTAAGCTCCTCAATGATCTCCCTTTGACCGATAAGCGCTGCCGAGTCCCACGCTTCCCCCAGGTTCACGTATTCCCGGGCTGCTCCGGGAGCCTTGGGCTCGATCACATGGGGCGCCGTCCCGTCAACAATGCCCACGCCAAGCGCCGGAATAATGACCCCGTCAATGGAATCCTTATCAGATGAACAATGAATCAGCTCAATATCGTATCCCCGCTCCGCCCATTCCGTACCGATTGCTCTCATCAGCGAGGATTTGCCGGTACCGGGACCGCCTTTCAAGATGAATATCCGCCGGAGTCCTTGAAGATTCGATTCGAACAAACTGTAGAAGCCAAGAGCCGTATTGCCGTCTGCAAAATATCTTAAAATTCCCGCAGCCATACACCCACTTCCTTTCCCGTTGCAGCCTGATAGGCTTATAACCATACAATATGCGTCAGGTATTTGTAAGGTTCCAGCAGCGGCGGAAATTCCGTCCATTCCACGTGAAGATGCTGAAACTAAATGCCCGCAGCCGCCATCCGTGCAAGCACCTTCTCCCCTCTCGCTTCCAGCTCCCCGCCGCTGAACTTTGGAAGTACAAGTTCGGAAACGATATTCCCGTCCCTCGTAAAAAGAACCCTGTCCGCCCTGGCGGCGACTTTCGCATCATGGGTCACAAGCATGATGGCTGTGCCCTCTTGGTTGATGCCTGCCAGCAGCTCCATGATTTCCTCTGCGGTCTTCGAGTTCAGCGCACCGGTTGGCTCATCGGCAAACAGAATCTCCGGCGTATTGATTAGTGCGCGGCAGATCCCGGCCCGCTGGAGCTGCCCGCCAGATACCTCAGTAGTATCCCTGTTTTCCAGCCCGGCAATGCCTGTCTGGATCATTAGGTCTCTCGCTTTTTGCACGAGTTCCACTGTATTCCTCTTGCCGTCCTGCACGGCGGGAAGCATGATATTATCCAGCAGATTCAGGTTCCTCAGCATCGTGGGCTGTTGAAAAATAAAGCCCATGCGGGTCCGGCGAAAATCGGCAAGCGCATTTTCCCGGAGCCCGGCTAGTTCCGTATCGCCAAATTTCACGGTTCCCTCAGTAATCTCATCCATGCCGCTGAGTGCGAACAGCAGTGTGGTTTTGCCTGAGCCTGAGGGCCCCATTACGGCAACAAATTCACCTTCTGTTATATCTACGTCTACTCCATTCAATGCCATGGCTTGCTCTGCACCCTTACCGTAAGTTTTCACAATATGGGTACCTGTAATGATGCTGTTCATCTGCTAATCCTCCTTGATATGCCCGGAAATTTGCAAAGCCTGGATGCCGGAACTGCCTAACCTGGTAGCTGCAACGACACAGCCTGCAATCAGCAGGGGCGAAAAAAGATAGACAAACCACGGATTTACCTCGAAATGGAAGGCTGACGCGCCGAAGGACGACACGATCGCCACACCGGCAAGCTCTCCGAGCGTATTTGCCAATAGCGTACCGGTGATGACACCCATCCCCAGCACGGTAACGGAGCGTGTAAGATATTGCCTCCGAATATCCCTGCTAGTGAAGCCTATGGATTTCAAGATGGCAATGGAATAACGGTCCTTCGCCACCAGTAACTTCATGAATAGCGTTGTTACCAGCAGTGTGAGCAGGACGGTTGCCAGAGTTGCGACGATGGATGCCTTTTGTATAGCCTTGCGCATAGGACCAAGCATCTGCCCGATGGTCTCGTCGATCCCGGTAATTTTGGCAAAGGGGAATTGTTCCCGGTACTGTGATATGGCCGCCTGAACACTCTGACGGTCACGGAACGTAACCGCAATTGAGGCGCTTAGAATCTCCCCGTGATTCATCTTGAAATTAGCCTGAGCTGTACGCCCGCCATTCGTGACATCGGAGTAAATTCCGCACACCTTCAGGTGCTTTTCCGTACCGTCAGCGATAACAACGATTTCATCCCCAACATTCATTTCAAGGTCTTCCGCATTCAGTACCGAGACGGCGATCTCCGCTTCCGCTTGCGGTGCACGGCCTTTGGAGTACGTAACCGGAAAAGCGGAATAGTCCCCGAAGGTCACCCGCAGCTTCTCTGGCGTTCCGTCATCCGTTCTCCTCTCTAGCATCCGGCTGGTGAACATAGCATATTTCTCAACGTTCTTATCTTCCGCCAGCCTGGCTGCAACCTCCGCCGCCTTCCCCGGGACATCCTCCACCTGTGTCCGCAGCACTCCGATATTAAGGTCACTGATGCCCATACCCATATTAGTGATGAAACCGGGTGCAGAGATCGTATTGCTGATATTGTACGGCACAATCATAATGAATGAGGAGATGACGAGCACCATCGTCATGGTGACATACAGCTTCTTACGGGACAGCACATCCTTGATGCCTAGAAAGATATTCCGGGTGAACAGCCTGTTGTGACTCAGCCGGAAGCTTCTGCCCGGTTTCGATGATTCCCGTGATGCGCCGAACCTCACCGCCTGCGCCGGGGAGATGTTACGGAAGCGCCGCAGCACACCATTCACATATAGCATGACCACCGCGAAGATGAGCACCGCCCCCGCAAGTCCGCTGAGCAAGCCGGGAAACCGGCTCCCGCTATCACCCATATACAGACGAATATTGTGCATAAAAGGAATCTGGAGTGGCAGAGAAGCCAGAAAACCCAGCACGCAGGCTACACCCGTGATCGCACCGTATTTCGCAAGGTACAGCTTCTTGATCTGTGATACCCGCATCCCGATGGCCTTCAGTACGCCTATTTCCTTGTAATCCTCTTCGATCGTTGCCAGTAGCGTAAAGCGGATACATAAGAAGGCCACGATAATGACCAGCATGCCGATTAGCACCAGCACAGCAATCATAATGCCGTCCGTAATGCCGTTAATCATCTTCACCTGATTGTACGTGATCGCAGGCGGACCGTTGGCCGGGAGACCCGCATCCAGATACGCTGTCTCAAAAGCGGGATAGTTAACCCCCTCAGACAGGCGGAATTCAATCAGGTGCTCCAATTGTCCGAACTCACGGACCCTCTCGAAATCCGTCTGGCTGACCAGGAACCTTTTGGAGCTTACCAGTGCCGCATTCATAGTCGAATCCCGCAAAAACCCCGCAACGTGGAAGGAAATACCGTGGATCGTCAGTGTATCTCCTAGTGCTGCGTTCCCTTCCTGCCTGTAATAGACAGGGACATAGATTTCACCGTCTGCCGGATGAATCACCCCGCCGTTTAAGTCCAGCAGATAGTCGAATTTCTTGCTCTGTACGGAAAGACCATTGTCCTGAATGCTTCCTGCAAGCGAATCGTTCCCGATCACTATCTCTGCACCCTCAATATTTAGGAACTCCTGCACCTGATATTCCTCAACACTTCCATTCGTGTCTGCGAAGCGCCGCAACTGGTCCATATCAACATTGCCTGTATGCATCTGCATGAAATGGAGCGCCTTCGCCGATCGAAGCATGTTATCAATTGCGCCGGACAGATTCACTGTAAGCGATGCAGCGAGCGAGGTTAGCATGGCGGCAACGAGGATGAACGCCATAATCGTGCCGGTAATCAGCTTGCTTTTGCGCAGATCATTTTTAATTAATTTTAGATACATGTCACTCCTCCGTCTATTTGTGACCTTACAGGTTTAACCTTTGGGGAAAATGAGGACGAACTCCTTGGTATAGGGTGAGACTGCGTCTATTACGCTAACTCCCCCGGAATGCTGTTCCATCACCTTGTGCACAATAGCCAGTCCTAGCCCGGTTCCACTGCTGGTGGTTCTTGAAGTGTCGCCGGAGACAAACGGCTCGAAGAGATTTCCGGTGATGGCCTCCGGGATCGCTGCTCCATTATCGGCAATATGGATTGTAATCCGGCTGGGCTCATCCGTCAGTCCTACGAATAACAGGCTGCCTGACGGGTTATGGCGGATTGCATTAGTCAGCAGATTGCCGATAGCCCGGCTAATTTCCAGCGGATCTGCTATATAAAATACGGGCTGGTCCGGTAACTGCAGTTCTAAGCTCATCTGTTTGCTTTCGATTTCACCAAACAAAGCAGCGCAAGATACGCGAAGCAGTTCCACAAGATCAACCTTCGCCAGCTTCAACTTGTATTCAGGCGCACCCAGCTTGGAGTAGGCCAGCAGCTGGTCAATCAATTGGTTCATCTGTCCCGATTTCGCTTGGATCGCCAGATGGTATTCCCGCTGTTTGTCCGGTTCCTCAACCAACCCGCCTGCCAATGCCCCTGCATAGCCGGAAATCGTAGTCATGGGAGTTCTCAGATCATGGGCAATATGCGAGAACAGCTGCATCCGCTCATTCTCCATGCTCATCCGCTGTTCTTCGGCATTCTTCAGCCTTTGGGCCATATAGTTGAACGCATCCCGCATTTCTGCAAATTCCGTTTCCGTCTCAAAATCCAGCCTGGTATTCAAATGGCCCGAGGTCACCGCCTTGAACCCTTCTTCCATCTTCCTTACAGGCTCCATAAGCTTCCTGTTGATCCCGTGCCCGAACAGGACAATCCCGATAAAATACACGGCGGCTGTAATAAGAATCCAGATCACGGACAGCGTGATCTGAAGCGATTCCGTTCCCTTGGCCAGCGGGGAAGAGGCCAGCTCCGCGAAGTTCATCCCGTTCTTCCATGTTAACAGACCGTACAATAGCTCCAGAACCAGGAGCGTCAGCGCAATGCCGAAGGTGTAGCCTATGAATCTGCACATGATGACTCTTCTGAAGCTGCGCTTGTTCTTCATGGATGCACCTCCAGCCGATACCCTAATCCCCGCACAGTTCCAATGGACACCCCGCTGCCGCCGGGAAGCTTGGCGCGCAGCTTACTGATGGCCACCATCACCGTATTATCATCCACGATAGCCGTCTCCTGCCATGCCGCCTCATACAGCTGCTGTTTGGTGTAGACGCGTCCTGGACTTTGCATGAACAGCTTCATCATGTTGTATTCTGTAGCGGTAAGATGGATTGCGGCGCTGCCCAAGCGGAGACTGCAAACAGAAATATCCATACACAGTTCCCCAGCCGTCAGCACCGCCGCTGCGGAATCCGCTGCACCACCGCTATAGCGGCGTAATTGGGCTTTGATTCGGGCAAGCACCTCAAGCGGGTCAAATGGCTTAGTCACATAATCATCCGCACCAAGGTCAAGCCCCAGAATTTTCTCGTGATTCTCTGTCTTGGCACTGACAACGATAATGGGCAGATTGCTGTGCTCTCTCAAGCCCTTAATCAGCTGATAGCCATCAAGCTCCGGCATCATAATGTCGATGACAGCCAGATCAACCCGTGCAGCTGCAGCCTGCTTCAGTGCTTCCCTTCCATTCCCGGCCTGGATCACGGTATATCCATCCTTTTCAACATACAGGCGCAAAAGCTCCCGGATCTCCTGCTCATCGTCAACAATCATAATCGTTTGGTTCATCATTTCACCTCTCCTCCTGCAGGGCTGTAAGCGCATTATGGCGGCCCTACCTTTCAGTTAAACACGGGTAACCTTAACATTGCCTTAAGATTTATCATAGGAAGCGGTTATCCATGCCAAAAAGCGGCATTCCCCATCACCGGATGGTAGAAATGCCGCTTAGCCTATATTCAACTCCCCTTATATTCCCATGAACCGCTCCACACCAGCCAGGTCCATGACGACCATCTGCTTGTTGCCGATCAGCTTGATCAGACCGGAATCTTCGAGCCTGGAGAACTTCC
The DNA here is from genome assembly GCF_037975415.1 of Paenibacillus sp. FSL M7-0896. Lineage (NCBI taxonomy): Bacteria > Bacillati > Bacillota > Bacilli > Caryophanales > Paenibacillaceae > Paenibacillus > Paenibacillus sp. FSL M7-0896. The sequence continues at coordinate 3,378,163 of NZ_CP150250.1, read as the reverse complement.
GGCTGATCGTCTCCCGGGTCACTCCGACATAACTGGCCAGCTCTTCGCGGGACAGCGGCAGGTCGATATGAACACGTCCGCCGCGCGGCTTGCCGTATTTCTCACTCAGCTCCATGATCATATACGCGATCCGGATTTCCGGGTCCTTGGTCGCCAGACTCTGCGCCAGATTCTCGGTGTGGGCGAGGCGTTTGGTTACGCTTGAGAGCAGCCGGAGCGAAATATCCGGGTTCTCGGTCATTAGCTGCTCCATATCGCTGCGGGTCAGCAGGCAAATATTGGTGTCCTTCAGCGCATACGCACTGAAGTTGCTAAGCTCGTCGCTATTGAAGATACTGAGTTCCCCGAAGAAATCCCCGTTCGTCAGGATATGCAGAATCTGTTCCTTCCCTTCGGGTGTGATCTTGGATAATTTCACATGTCCCTGCTGAATAATATACAGCGTATCGGACGGCGCGCCTTCGAGAATTAGCGGCTGGCCCTTGGTGAATTTGCGGTGCTTAATCATCGCGCTGATCCGGGTAAGATCCTCATCGGTCAGCGCGGCAAAAATCGGTACCTTGCGTGTACAAGGTTCTGCGGCGTGCTGGCAGGAATGCTCTTTCATACCGTTCCCCCTGTGATGTGAAATGTGAAGCCTAAGTCTCAATCCTCTAATGGGCAATTGTGTTCTTCTCTTCAACCGGAACGAAGTGGCTGGTGTCCTCCCCGCAGACCGGGCAGACCCAGTCTTCAGGCAAATCTTCAAAGGCTGTGCCAGCTGCGACATCCTCATCGGGATCGCCTACCGCCGGGTTGTATATGTAGCCGCAAGGGGTACAGATATATTTTTTCATCGTAATCAGCTCCTGTTATTGTGGTTAGTGAATTAATTCAATACAGCCTGCGCTTCCGCTATAATCTCTTCGATGCTCTTGCCGTCAGCACTACCACTCAGCCGGACGCCTTGCTCAACAGCCGCCTTGTAAGCCAGCGAAGCCGCAGCACCCTGCCAGGACAACGCCCCGACCATGACATGATCCTTCACAAAAATCCGTGTATACGCCCCATTCTCTTCACCGCATACCGACTCATCGCAATTCCGCTCATCGGTGTTGCCGATGGAGAACAAGGACACCCCGAACGCATTGAACAGGGTCACCGGAACCGCTCTGCGGTATACACTCCGGGCTTCAGCCATATTGCTCCCTGCGATCTTGCCCTGTTCCATCGCTCCGCCCCACAGGCCTTCCACCAGTCTACCGAACTCGGCAACGTCACCCGCTGCATAGATATTCGGAGCACTTGTCTGCAGATGTTCGTCCACAATAATGCCGCTGCGGACCTCAATCTCCGATCCGTCTGCCAGAGCAGTATTCGGAACAATCCCAATGGAGTAGACCACGTGGTCACAAGGGAAGTGCGTGCCGTCATTCAGCGTAACCCCGGTGACAACCTCTGTCCCCTCTATGGAAGTCACACCCTCTTGAAGAATCACCTTCACCCCGGATTGCTCAAGGGTCTTTTGCAGACGCTTGGAAGAGTAGCTGTCGAGCTGTCTGCCCATCAGGGCAGGTGCGTATTCAACCACAGTTACCGTATACCCTGCTTCATGAAGCGCCCAGGCGGTCTCGATTCCCTGCACCCCTCCGCCAATGACAGTTACGCGGCTGCCTTCCTTAAGACTGTCCTTCAGCCGGTCTGCGTCAGCTAGCTCACGGATGCTGTGTACATTGGCAAGTCCGGCACCCTGGATGGTTAATGCGCGGTTCTTCGCTCCCATGCAGAGCAGCAGCTTATGATATTCCACGCACTGGCCGTCCTCTGTCTCTACGGTATGGCGCTCCGGGTGGATGGACACGATGCGGGTGGACGACTGTACGGTGATGCGGTTATCGCGGTACCATTTCTCCTTCTTGATCAGTACCTTCTCGCTGTGCAAGTCGGTGAACATGCCCTTGGTCAGCTTGATCCGGTTATACGGCAGGCCGCTCTCTTCCCCGATGATCGAGATTTCCGAATCCGCGTCCTGATCACGGATCGCTTTGGCGGCATGGACGGCGGTTACACCGCCCCCAACGATTACGTAATGCTTCGTCATGTTCGCTTCCTCCTCCCTAGATTGAACTGAGCAGCAGATCCGAGACAAATTCGGTTGCATGCTTAATCTTCTGGACCTTCTCAGGCTCTCTTGGGGAGAATCTTACCCGTACGGGGAACTCCACATGGGTCATGCCGGTGGTTTTGATAACCTCAGAGGTGCTCTGTACAGTCATGTTCGTTCCGTTCAGATAATCTTGAATGACCTCGATCGCTTCTCCGCTCCAGCCGTAGGAGCCGAATGCCGTAGCCAGCTTACCTTCCAGATTCATCTCCTGCATGCCCTTCAGCACTTCCTCCAGGTTCCCGATCATATCCGCATACTTCGTGGAGCTGCCGATGAAGACGGCGTCTGCCGATTCGATGCTGTGCAGGATGTCTGCGGTGCTGCTTTTATCTGCGTTCCAGACTTCAGTCTCAATATTGTTCTCCTTCAGGCAATTCTCAATGATCGCGGCCATCTTCTTCGTGCTGTTCTTGATGGTGGTATAGACAATAACAGCCTTCTTGCCCTGGGTGGTCTCCCGGCTCATTGTAGCGTACAGCCCGATGAACTTAGGAATGTCCTCGCGGATCAGGAACCCGTGGGAGGGTGCAATCATGCGGATCTCCAGATCCTTCACGGCTTCCAGCAGCGTTCTTACATATCTTCTGTGCGGGTGGATAATCGCTGCATAATAGCCTTTGTAATCTTCAGTGATATCGAAGCCTGCTTCATCGCTGAACAGATGCGCAGCTGCCACATGCGTACTGAAAATATCGCAGGGGAACAGGATCTTGTCTTCCACACAGTATGTAATCATCGTCTCTGCGGTGTGGAGGTACGGTGTTTCTTTGAACAGCAGGGTTTTGCCGCCGATATCCAGGGTGTCTCCGTCCTTCACCACCAGAAAGTTGCGGCTGTGCAGCTTATACATCTCCTGCAGCTCCGGTACAGCGATCTCGGTGCAGACAATCGTAGCATTCAGTGCCTGTGCCGCCAGTGCCGCCAGTCCGCCGGAGTGGTCAGGCTCCGTATGGTTAATGACGATGTAATGAATATCCATGAGATCAATCATTCCGGCGAGACACTCGGCATATTCGCGGCCGAATTCCATATCCACCGTATCGATTACGGTCGGCTTGCCGGTTTTGAGGAGATAGGAATTATAGGTGGTGCCTTTGGCGAGAATCAGGCGGTGGAACGGGACTTCACGATTGTCTATTTTGCCTACCCAGTGGATGCCTTCGGCGATTTGTCTGGTTTGTGTACTCATTTGTATTAGCCTCCAATATTTGATTGATAATCCTTATCAGCAACCTCATTCTATTACGCCAGCTGCTTAAAAAGGAGGATTCAAATCAAATTTCGAAAGTTTGTGAAAGCTTTCGTTTGGCCTACTCTTAATGTAGCCGATTCCGCAGAAAAAGGGGTGCGTGTGGTCACAGGCGGGGAGGAAAACTTTAATTTGCTCTCATATTAATCAAAAAAGCCGCTCTCTATAAGATCAGCTTTTCTTGGCGACAAAGGTTATGCAATCAGAGGTTAGCTTGACGGGCTGCCCGTCTCTGTTAATCTCAAAAGCTAAGGATTTTACGATCAGCTGCTCTATCTCCCATCCGGCAAACTGCTGTTTCAATAGTTCGATCATTCTTTCAGTAGACAGATTTACTTCAAACATGGGGTCCAGCTCTTGCTTATTCTCTAGAAGCATTTCCCGGATATTGGACGCGATAATAATGCAATTCGCCCCTCCTGCTCTTGTCCCGGAATTCATTTCACTCAGTTTCTGCTCCAGTACCTGTGCCGACCTCACATGTTCCAATGAAGATACGGCTACGATAATATCATACTCATCTGGCTCAATAGAAAAGTGTTCAATATCAGATAGAATGGGTACAATGTAAGACTCGACACCGAACTGCTGACTGTAACTCTTCAGCTTCGCTGTGGCTGATTCCAGCAGGTCTACACATACCACTTTTCCATTCCTAGGCTTAATCGATTCAGCAATCGGAATGCTGTTCCGGCCAACCCCAGCTCCCAGATCCAGTATGCTTATGTATTCTTGATCCTTATACTGATTAATAAGATTAATAACTGTAGTAACGGGTTTGTGCAGCCAGGAGCCTGGCTCGAATAAATCGTAAGTATCATAACATTGATCATGATATTTCTTCTCTTCCACTCTTATATTGGTTATTCTATCCATTCCCTCACCTCGTAATCTTTGATTCCGTCCACAAAGTAATTCTCCAGTGAAGAGTATTTTCCTCTAACAGCTTCTTCTCAAGCATTCAGCTTCACACTTTTGATGAGATATATTCCTGGTTAGCTTGCTATGTCTAACATTACTCAAGGTGATATAGTTATCCCATTGGTACTGAAGTTATTCCACTTAAGGAGCGATTGTAATGACAGTTGAACGTTATCAAATTCATGTTGCCGATGAAGTTCTGGAGGATCTGAGATACAGACTGGAGCATGTCCGCTGGCCTGGGATGTTCGAGGAAGCTGCTTGGGACAGGGGGACAGATCAGGCATATTTGAAGTCTCTTATTGCCTATTGGCGGGATCAGTTCGATTGGCGGGCCCGGGAAGCGGAGCTGAACAAGCTGGCGCATTACCGCTGCAAGGTGGAAGGGCTGGATATCCATTTTGTGCATGAACGCGGCAAAGGTCCTAATCCCCACCCGCTGATCCTCACCCACGGATGGCCGGACAGCTTCTTGCGCTACGAGAAAATCATTCCCATGCTTACAGATCCGGCGAGCTACGGCGGGAATCCCGAAGATTCCTTCGATGTCATTATCCCTTCTGTCCCCGGGTTCGGCTTCTCAAATGGACTGCAGCGTAAAGGAATTAACAATTCCAACATAGCCGGGCTATGGGCCATATTAATGACCGAGCATCTCGGGTACCGCAAATTCGCTGCGGCAGGCGGAGATATCGGCTCCGGTGTGACCCGGTATCTGGCCTTCAACCGTCCTGAGTTGCTAAGCGGAATCCACCTAACTGACATCGGCCTGATCAAGAATCTGCTAACGGTGCAGGATAAATCGGGGCTGACGGAAGAGGAACAATTGTATATCCGAAACACCTCACAATGGATCGCCGAGGAAGGCGGATATATGCAGATTCAGTCGACGAAGCCGCAGACGATTGCTTACGGGCTTACCGACTCCCCTGTGGGTCTGGCGGCTTGGATCATCGAGAAATTCCGGGCATGGAGTGATTGCAAGGGCGATCTGCGGCAGAGCTTCAGTGAGGATGAATTGCTCACGAATATTATGATCTACTGGGTTACGAATACGGCAGGCTCTTCTGCAAATCTGTATTATGAGAATACGCATACTTTGCCGCCCTTAGGACCTATTGAGGTGCCTACTGCGGTAGCTCTCTACCCTGGAGATGTCTGCCTGCCGCCCAGAGCATGGGCTGAACGCAATCTGAATATTACACGGTGGACCACGATGCCCCGCGGCGGACATTTCACAGCGATGGAAGATCCGGGACCGCTGGCGGATGACATCCGTGAATTCTTCAGACCTTTCAGGGATTAGAACGTGCTTGTGAAAAAAACTGGGGCAGCCTCCGCTTGGGAAGCTGCCCCTGGCTGTGATTATATACCGGCGGTTGAATGCAGGATGTTTACTTTGCCGGTGCTGGAACGATCTCAGCAGGAGCCGGCACCAGCTCGGGAAGTGCCTCTACAATGGCCTCTTTCTGGTCAGGGACTGGTGCAGGGGCAAGCCCGGAATCAGATTGGACAGCGCTTGCTTTCGGCATCGTTACGGGAGCACCTTCAGCAGGGGCTGGTACAAGCTCAGGCAGCGGCTGGGCAATTATCTCTGCTTGAGCAGATCCTGGAGACTGCTCAGCGGGAACCGTTGCAGAATCATCAGATTCAGCTGGCCCAGCAACAAGTTGTCCTGCTTTATATTTCTGGGCGGGGATGGTGCTGCTCTCGGCAGGCTGGGTTCCAGATACTTTGGCTGGCTCGGTTATTTTACCTTCGGGCACTGTAGAAGCTGCAATTTCGGAAGCGGCATTCTCAGAAGAAGTATACTCCGAGTCGGCGACTACTTGCGGTGTCATCTTGGAGGCCAATGCCGCCGTAGAGGTGCCGATCCCTGCAATTAACAGGGCTGCGGTAACCGATAGGAAGAGGGTCTGTCTGTTTAGTTTTTTGACGTTAAGCATATGGGTTAATCTCCTTTGTAATTGTTTGCCGTCACCGGATAATGAGGCGTAGAAGGCTCCGGGTTGACTGGTGGGCCCTGCCATGACATTCAGAATCGTCCCGCCGTAACGTTTGCGGTCGGCATGAGACATCTCTTGCACCACTTCCTGATCACAGGTCAGCTCGCTCCAGGTATGAAGCTCATGACGAACCGTGTGAACTAGCGGGTTGTACCAATGTAATGTACGGACTACAAGCAGTGCAGCTTTGATCCACAGATCCTTCCGCTTCAGATGAACCAATTCATGGCGCAGGACCATCTCCATATCCAGATTGGCATGACTCTGTATAGGCAAATAGATCGACGGTCTCCATAGACCGGCCAGAAAAGGACTGCGTGCGACAGAACTGTACGCTAGCTTCACGCTACATGTGAGGCCAAGCTCCTCCTTGATGCTCCTTAGCATCTTGGCTGGTTCACTATTCTCCGGTACCAAGGTACGGTTACGCTTAAGTACTCTGGTAAACCTGCGGTACGCATACCCTTGCCAGGCGGCAAAAATGACGGCACCTGCTGCCCAGATCCCTAACAGGATATATGCGGTACTTGCGGTAAGTGCTAGAGCAGGCTGCAGAGATTCCGCTACATCCCCGGTTAGCCCCCCACTCTGGAGATTCTGTACACTTGTGGCTACACGCGGCGCGCTTAGGTGTTGGGATAACCACGGCAGGATCAGAGCTATAGGGAATAAATAAAAGACTAAGGCCAGCTTAATGAGTCTGTAACGCCATCGGGCCGGGAAATGTCCGGTCGATAACCTCCCCAGTGCGTAGATGCTGATGGTTACTACACTTCCGGCAACGGTTAGTGAAATCAGAAGATTCAGCAGAGTGTTCATCGTCATCACCTACTTTTCCGAGAACCATTGCTTCAGCTCGTCAATATCCTGGTCCGACAGCTTGTCGCCGTCATACATGGCAGAGATCAGGTTCTTGACCGAACCCTGATACAGCCCGTCCAGGACATGCTGAGTCTCCACCAGCTTATAGTCCTCAGGCGAAATGCCGGGCACATATTTGTTCAGCCGCCCATGCCGGGTAGCCGTCAGAAACCCCTTATCCACTAACCGTGACAAAAAGGTAGATATCGTCTGCGCCTTCCAGTCCCTTCCCTTATGCGCGAACAGGTTCAGCAGCTCCGTTGAAGTGACTGGCGGCGTACTCGCCCAAATGGCTTCCATTAACTCTAACTCTGTATCCGATAGCTTTTGAATCTTGTTCACCGTGAACACCTCATATGTCTGTTATGCGTCCATAACATTATTACTACACTACGTAGTAGTTATAATCTACTACATAATGTAGTGGTTAGTCAAATGTATAGCTGCAATCCGTCTAGAGATTATCAAATTGAACTGAAGCAGTAAAAGACCGCCGGGAAATCCCAGCAGCCTCCACTAGAATGAAATCACAATCCCATGATTCTGTATATTACCGCTGCAGCCTCTTCACGCGTGGTCAAACCCTGCGGTTTGTAAGTACCGTCACCATAGCCCTTGATGATACCGGTCTGCCGCAGATAGTTAACTGCTTCCAGAGCGTACGCTCCGATTTGCTTGTGATCCGTAAAGGACGCGGCAGGGCTGGAAGCCTCCGGCTGCGGTCCGTTCAGACGCATAGCGCGGAACAGCATAACAGCGATCTCCTGGCGGGTAACCGGCTCCATTGCACCGAAGAAGTCCTCGCTCCGCCCGTTAACAACACCTAAAGCCTGAGCCGTAGTAACGGTTTGGTAGTACCAGGCACCTGGAGTGACATCCTTGAACTTCCCTTGGTTATTCCCTCCTTGAAGCTCCAGTGCGGATACCAGCAGTTGAATGAATTCTGCCCTGGTGATCTGCCGGTCAGGTTCATATTTGCCCTCCCCTGTACCGCGAACCAGGCCACGAGCAGCCAATGCCTCCAGGATGATGGAGTTACTAGAGTCCGTATCGGAGAAGTGAACCCCTGCATTGGCAGTGCCATAGAGGCCAAAATTTGGTGTTGTAAATGTAATGCCGCCTGCTCCTGCTACATATTTAGAGTTCTTAATCACTTCGGTTTGCCCTCCACCAGTGACGGAATAGGCGATAGCTTGATGCGACGCTTCTCCCGGCTTCAAGTTGTGTGCAACGGATACCTTCATGGATGCAGACCCGCGTAGTCTTTCTATTTGCTGTCCGTCCACGGTCAGAGAGACCCGGTGTAAGGAATACGTTGTCCATTGCTTATTCATGTCCGCTGGCTGCTGTGAAGTATCTGCAACATGAACGGAAAGCTCCAGCTTTTGGGAACCCTCAGGAATACTATCTACCAGAGAAGCCACGGGAATCGTTAAGGTCACTCCGCCAGCTTGTATGGTCAGCGAGGTTACATGATCCTTCAGCTCTTTTACCGGTAGTTGAAAAGCACTTCCTTTGGTCATAGCATTCTCTGCTGCCAGCTTAAGCACCAGTGCTCCGCTCTGCACACCATCCATGGCTTGCCGGATCTCTCCGTCCCGAAGCTGCGCGTGAATGATTCCATCGGCTCCCGGTTCAGCTTGTACCTGAAGGAGTCCCGGTGAATGAGTAATGATCTCACCACCTACTGTGCCGGGAGTACCTTCACTGCTTCCACCGCTGTTATTATTACTGTTGCCGTTATTGTTGCCGTTATTGCTGCCGGGCGTAGGTTCAGGCGTATCCGTTCCCGCGTTGTCCCCGCTCCGAACCGCATTTACGGTGTAAGTCTTGGAAGTAGTTCCGTCGGCAGCAGTCACTTTGATATCAATCCTGTTGTCTCCTACCTGAAGCCCGCTCCCGCCTGTTACTGTCACTGTGGCCCCGGCATGAGCAGGCGTCCCTGTTACAATCACCTCAGTCTTGGAAAAAGGAAGGTTGATGGTGTAATTCAGCTTATCCTGCTCGAACCCTGAAATATCTGTACCGTCAATACTCAACCGGCTCAAATCGGCATTGCTGCTCAGCTCCGGCTCTTCTTCCCCGCCGGTATTCATCAGCTGAAAGGTGCGGAAGAGAGTCGGGTCCTTCACACCGCCAATGCCTGAGCCCCATTCGATATAACCCTTGCGGCCTGCTCCGTCATTATCATTGACCAGCATCGAGAAGCTCAAGACTTCACCCGGCGCTGGCCGGACCGGGCTGACTTCGCTCCAGGGCAGTGCCAGGGCATAGGAGGTTACCTTATTCTGCTCATCTCTGGTCACCTTGAGCGTTCCTGTGGTCAATATTCCCGTTGCTGCCCCTTTCATGGACAACCAACGGTAAATCTGCGGACCCTCCGGGGTCTGAGAGATCCCGTATTCATACCAGGACTGGCTGTCTCCCGGTACACCGGGAGCAAGGCTGAACTGGATGCTGTCATTCTGCCAGATATTAATTCCGGAAGCCTTATGAGTGAATACATCATCACGGATATCGGCTGTCAAATACAGCTGATCCTTAGCCCAGCGCAGCTGTGCGATTCCACTCAGATCATCCACACCAGTGTACCCCGTCAGTAGAGGCGTTCCGTCTGCAAGATCAATCAGCGCCGGTCTGCCTGTGTCCGACTGATTCGGCATCCGGTTAATATCTATATTCCGCTTCACGTGGACATCCTCGTAACCCTCCAGATCAACGGTCAGCTCCAGAGGATAGTTCACGCCTTCAGAGAATCCCGGCAGTGGAATGGAATAAGGGAATTGGCTGCCCGGTGCGATCTCAGGCAACTTCGATTCGCTGCCGGTAATCTGCTCTTTGCCTTCACCGATAGACCAGGTAATCTTCTTAATGACGAGAGGGTCTGCGGCCGAGCTGTTCGTGAATTGAAGCTGAAGCGATATCCCGCCACCGCTTCCGTCCTTAATATGCGGGACAATCTTCAGGCCTTCATAATACAGCCGCAGATCATCTATGGGTGCTTCAGGCAGCGTTGCCGGATCAAGTCCGGGACCGTTATACGCTCCGATATTCGGCGGAGCATCCGCTGACACGGCATTGCCCCAGTAATCCAGTCCACCATTGTCGGCAATAACAGCTCCGGTCCCGAGTGCAGGCGAGTTGTCTCTCAGCTTATAGCCGTCCACCGTGTTCCAGCCGGTACCGCCGCTGCCTTGGGCGACAAGCAGCGGATTCGCTGTGATGGAATTAGCATTCTCCGGCTCACTTGCAGGATGGTTGCCATACAGCAGATTATGATCGAAGGTGCCGTTCACCCCCGGCAGATTATATCCTCCCTGTCCAAGGTTGTAGACCAGATTATTCTTGAAGGAATAGGGAGCGTTGATATTGCCGCCGTCATCCCATTCATGGTCGATAATTCTGGTGTTCTGCCCTGCTCCGATATAGATTGTATTATTATAGATTTGTGTATCCGGCGTAACCCCGCCCGCGAAGTTGAAGGTGTGCGTCAGATCATTTTGGCTGATATTGTAGCGCACCACATTGTTAGAGGAGCCTGTCAGCACCCCCGGAGTCAAACGCGCATCGACGAAAAGCATGAATCCGCCTTTGTTGCCATGGCTGTAATTATATTGAACCACACTGTCTATGGTATCAATATCCAGATTGAAGCCCTGGCCGTCGCCTTCCGGCTTGTTCGTGTTGAAGGACTCATTGAACTGTACAACGTTATTCCGGCCCCGGGTCGGCCAGATCGCGGCGGAGCCGTTAAATTCACCTTCCTCGGAATAGTTCCCTCCTTCCTCTGCAATGTTATGTTCAATCAATCCCCCATTCACACCAAAGGTGAGAATGCCGTCACTGTCCGCCTGCTTAACATAGTTCCCGCGGATGGTGACATTGACCGTAGCATAATCCGTTCCGTTGAACCGCTGATCCCATACCACAATCCCGGTACGCCCGATCCGTTCCACCGTGTTGCCTTCGATCCATACCCCGTCGAACTTGTCAGTACCCGTTGTTCCTCCGACATAGACAGAGATGCCGCCGAACGCATGCGGACCTCCTTCGGCCCCGGATACGGTAGGATAGCGGAAGCTGCTGGATACATCATGCACATAGTTATCCTTAATGTGTATATTTCTTAAGATTCCTCCATTGGCGTTCTCTACCATAATCCCTTCGCGGTAGACCGTTCCCCTCTCGGAGGCATAGTTGGTAACCTCCAGATCGCGGATCATCCAATTCGAGGCATTGCGTAAATATACGGCCCCGCCGGCCATACCACCGCCATTAATAACCGGCTTGCTTCCGGTGCCGTATGCACCGATAGTGATCAGTTTCTCGTCCGTTCCACTGCCTTTGGGATATAATTGTTCGTTCCAGATGCCGCCCTTCTTCAGCAAGATCCGGTCACCGGCCTCAAAGGTAGTCTGATTGACCACGCTAAATGTCTTCCACGCCGTCTCCGGTGTTCGCCCGTCATTACTATCGCTGCCTGTAAGGGCATCGACGTAATAATCCCCGTCTCCGCCACTGCTTCCGCCGCCTCCCTGCGTTCTATTGGATAAGGAGACCGAGCCTAGCTGCATTTGCCAGGGGGCGGAATCACCGCTTAGTTCGATTTTCAGATAATGAATGCCAGGTGGAATAACCTCTGCAGGCGTATAATTGCTCCCTGTCCAAGCTCCATCACCCGTAGACTGGGGAGCATCTTGAACAGCGGCCAGTTCCGCCCAGCCGGAGGCATCCGCCGAACCGTAGAACTTGATGCTTCCGCTGGAGCCGGCAAAGGAATGCAGGCGGGCTTTGAAGGACTGCAGGTTATGCAGATGGTATACGATAAATTCAGCGGATTCTGCCGTTCTTACCGCCCGGGAAGCATCTCCGCCAAAATAATCGGGATTGCTGGTATCCATGGTCCAGTTATCGCTGTATGCGGAGAGCTGTGAGACATCGTCCAGCTCATCGTTCAACGTTATCGGAGCTAAGGATACATTGGAGAGATTAAGGCTGCCGAGCTGCATCATCCAGGTATCGAGATCGCCGCTGACTTCAATTTTGAGGTAATTAACACCATCCGGCAGTACTCCTGATGGTGTATACATGGTTCCGTACCAGCCCGAACCGGTCGCCGCCGGACTGTCATTGACGGCCGGAAGCTCCGTCCAGTCTGCGGCATCCGCTGATCCGTAGAACTTCACTACGGCGGTTGAGCCGGAGAAATAATACGTTTGAAGCGAGAACGACTGGATGCCTGTCATTGGATAGACTGCATATCCGGCATCCATTGAGGTCCTGACCATTCTGTCAGCATCTCCGCTGAAGAACTGAGGGTTGCTGCTGTCAATCACCCAATTCTCCGAGCGTAACTCCTCTGCCGGAAGGGCCGTGAATTCATTGGTCACCGTCTCTTCAGTATGGGCTGAGACGCCCATTGCGGGGAGCATCGCTGTGCAGATCATCACCAGCGCAAGTATGGTTATTGTCAGTTTTTTCAACATTATTGCGTAATTCCTCCTTAAATTGTTATTGAATCGCCTGCTGTGCCAGATCCTCAGCCATTTGCTTATTCCACTCCACGACGGCTTCGGACCGCTTGTGATCCACAAGAGCTCTGAACTTCTGCTGTGCCAGATCCTGTGCAATCTTATCCTTTACCTGATCGAACGGCAGAACTTCAAGGTCAGCTTCGGACAGGCAGTACAGGAGGTGGACAGCCCTGTTCTCTACAATCAAGCTACTCATCTGTCCCTGTGCAAGCTGCTCCGCAGCAAGTAACACCATTGGATTCTCCAGCGCTGCTGTCCGCCGTGAGGTGCTGGTAACGGTTAGCTCGCGGGCATAGACCCCAAGCTTGTCCGCCTGTTCACGGAGAGTTGTTCCGGTAAGTTCGGTTCCGTTCGATTCTGTTCCGGCCAGTACTGTTGCCTGGAGGTCTTTCATTCTGTCCATGGCCCCGCTCTGATCTTTGTATTCGGATTCCGGTCCGTAGGGCAGCGTAACCCATTCCAGACGGATAGTTCCCTGCCTGGAATATTTCGCAGCCAGATTGGCTTCATATTCCAGTCTCTCCTGTTCAGCAGTGATGACGATAGAGCCATTACGGCGCATCGCATCAATCGTTGCATCCTCAAGATTGCTCATGTAATAGCTGTAGTAAGCCTGTCCATCCAGATGCTTAGGACCATACACCACCTCCTTGTTCACTTCCGCCTGACTCCGCCGTATATTCTCGCGCTCCATTCCAATCAGGAATGCCTCAAAGCTGATGTCTGATATCACTCCAGCTTCCTCTGCAAGCTGCAGCTCTGCTTGCTTGGTCAATAGCTGAGTCTGTGCGTCCCTGATCCATCGTTGCAGCGGAATCTCGCCGGAATAATCGGTAAACCAGAAGTCCTCCGAATAACCGGCATTATAAGTCTTCATGAAATAATCGGCAGTAAGCGCCCGGTTCAGCTGAAGATGCCAGTTGAACTCAGCGGCAGTGGCCTCACGGCCATTGACGATCAGAAGCGGAGCTGCTTCATCGGGCGTTGCCGTGCTCATTGCTCCAATCATTATCAGGCTTCCGGCGATTAATGCAGCCAGAACAGTGGCGAGCACTTTCCTTTTGGAATGAAACCTTTGAGCCATGGGTTGATCTCTCCTCCCCGCTTTTCTGTTAAGCGCTTTCAACACCTTCGATATTAGACATATTGCTCGTGAAAAGACAGGAGTGAAACCTGCGAAATGGTTTGCCATTTCACGATTTGACAGCAGTGTCTGGTTCTTCCTTCCTTAGCTGGAAGCGTCTATAAGGTAGAACAAAGGCAGCCTGGAATATCCGGACTGCCTTGACTGGTTCTTATAGTGGGGCAGGCCCCGGAACCATATTGAAGCTTAAGACTCCGCCTTTCATGATCTCGTCATGCGGCAAGGAGTGATGCTCCCATGGCTTACCGTTCCAGTGAACCGATGCACTATATACATTGGCGGGACTATTATTCTCCGCTTCAATGACCCATTGCCGCCCATTCTCAAGCTGGATGGTAACCTTGTCAAACAGGGGGCTGCCGAGTACGTACTCAGGAATGCCGGGACTTAGCGGATACAGGCCGAGGGCACTCCAAATATACCAGGCCCCCATGCTGCCGTTATCCTCATCGCCGGGCAACCCGTCCATCCTGCTGCTGAACTGTCCGGCCATCGTTTTGCGGACCCAGTACTGTGTTGTGGGCAACGCCCCGAGTCTGGAGAATAGATAAGGGATGTGGAAGCTGGGCTGATTGCTGATGGCAAATTGCCCGAGTCCGGCCGAAGCCATCTCCGACATTTCATGAATTTCCTGTCCATAGGAGCCTACTTTGAATACCGGTTCTTCAGCCATTAGCTGGTCCAGCTTGCGGATGAATGCCTGCTCTCCCCCCATCAGTCCGGCCAGCCCCGGGAAGTCATGGGGGACCGCCCAGCTCCCCTGCCAGGCACCGCCCTCACAGAAGGGATCGCCCCATTGCAGAGGATCAAAAGCCTCTTGCCAGGTGCCGTCCTCATTACGGCCTCTCATGAATCCGACTTCCGGATCAAATAACCGCTTGTAATTCTGCGCACGGCTCATGAAGCGCTCATAGTCATCCATCTTGCCAAGTGTTCTGGCAATCTGGGCAATACAGAAATCCCCGTACACATAATCCAGTGTATTGCTTACACTTTCATGGAACCGGTCATGCGGCAGATAGCCATACTCTAAATATAATTCAAGTCCGCGTCTGCCCAGTCTCTCATCCGCAGCTGGATGGTCTGCGTGCTTCAGCAGGCCCTCATATAGCAGCTCCGCATTGAAGCCTCCGATTCCCTTGACGATGGCATCCGCAGCTGCCGCATCAATCAGTGTCCCGGGCATCGCACTGCGTTCACCCGGAGACAGCCACTTCGGCAGCCAGCCGTTCTCTTCATAAGCCAGCGTCCACGCCTGCATAATCTCGCCCAGTAGAGTTGGGAACAGAACGCTGTACAGCGGGAGGCTCGTACGGTATACATCCCACAGACCGATATCTGAATACATTGGACCTTGGCAAATGCTGCCGTTAAATGGGCTGTAATGGATCTGTTCGCTCTGCTCGTTATATTCATGCCATGTTCTGGGGAACAGGCAGACCCTGTACATGCAGCTGTAAAAGGTGCGGAGATTCTCTTCATCTGCGCTTTCTGCCGTAATCCGGCTGAGCCGCTCTTCCCAGCTTGCCTCTGCTGTGCTTAAGATCTCCCCGAAGCTGCATTCACCAATCTCCCGTTCCAGATTCAGCAGAGCCTGCTCCCCGCTGATGAAGGAGGTACCGCACTTGACCCCTGCAACGCCGGATTCGGGCAGGGCTAATCCTGCATAGGCACCCAGCCGTTCTCCCGTTCCTTCATATGTCCCTAACGGCTGATAATCTCCATTGAAGATGCCCGACTCCTCCATGATCAGGTCTGTATCGAACTGGAAGACGAAATACATGGCGAAGTTATCGGGTACCCCGGCGGTATGGCCTCTGGTATAGCCGGTAATTCTGCGCATCTCCGGCTGGAAGACAAAACGTGACTCCCCCTTCAGGGGCGCTATAATCAGCCTGTTCTGGTGCGGCTCATCATAAGTTATTCTCAGCGCTGCACAGCGTTCGGTGGGCGTCAGCTCCAGCCGGGTCCGGTAACGCTGCAAGTGTACACTGAAATAGTGGGGGGAGACCTGCATCTCCCCCGGTTTGAAGGAGGAGGAGCGTGCGCCAGGGCTGAGCAGCAGCGGCCCGCTCTGCGGCAACAGCGTCAGATGTCCATAGTCCCCGATCCAGGGACTGGGCTGATGGGTCAGGCGGATGCCCTCCAGGTGGCGGTGACGGGGATGGAAGAACCAGGTGCCGCCCGCTTCATGGGTTTGCGGGCACCAAGCTGCCATACCGAACGGCATTGCTGTAAGCGGCAGTGTGTTTCCGTTGGAAAACCGGAAATCCGATTCTGTTCCCTGCATGGGATTCACATAATCTAATAACTTCATACCAATACCCTCCTTAAGCCGGATCGCACCGGCCGGCTCTATAATATCTAGCAGTACCTCTGCCGCTCTAAGTTAAGCGGAATACCTGAATATCCCCGGCTTGCATCTGTACAGTCAGGCGGGTTGTTGCAGACTCCTTCCTGTCCGTCGGCCAAATTTCCGCGTGGCCGCCGGTGAACCAGGGTTCGGCTGAGGTATACACAGCACGCAGCTTAATTTCAGTCGTGGTCTCTTCTTGCCCTTCATTGTGCACATATAGAAATGCGCCCCGGTCCGTTCCTTCGCCCCATTCGGATAGATCCGCACGGACTTTACCGCTTGCCTGCACATAAGTCTCCAGCTTCAGCTCCTGCTGCAGCAGATCCCGTACCAGCTGAAGCGTACCGGGATGCTCATCCTTCCAATAGGCAGCCGCAAGCAAGGTGCCTAACCATACAGCGCGTCCGGTGCCGTAATCGGCGCAGGTTAAGGCAGGCATGAGGTCTTCGGTAAATTGGGCCAGCACCTTCACATGTTCTTCCAGCCCGATATCCGATTTGTAATAGGAACCATGAGCCAGATCGCTTGAGGGTAGCTCTCCTTCCCCGATATGCCCCATCACATTCCGCAGCGGGATCGCCGTCCGGGATTCGAAGGCAACCTGATGATAGCTGTGATCCAGATTCTCGGCAGAGTGAATCCAGGTCTCGCGGACGCCGAACACTTGATCGAATCCGTATCCCGGAACGTTATAGCTATGACAGCCATTCTCTGCCTGAAGAGCACCGAAGGAGCATTCCGAGATCAGAATTCCGCCGTTCTCCACCCACACACGCAGGATGGCGCACAATTTGCGGCTCAGGTAGAGCGGATAAGGCATCCACAGGCAGCGGTATGGCTTCAGTGACTCCTCTGTAACATCAGACTCATGCAGGAACTCAACTTTATAATTAAGCTCATGCAGCAGCTTATGGGCGCCTTGTATGGAGTCGTTGTAGGTATCCAGATGATCATGCGCAGCGAAGTTGGCAATCTGATTCTCCGGGCTGAACAGAATGGCAATCCCGTCCCCGCGGCGTTTGGCCAGCATCAGCTCCCGCTTGTTGCTCTGTACCAGCTTGTTAAGCTGTGCCATGTCCTTGTACCAGGGCGTAGCGCTGCCGTCCAGATAGACACTGCCCCAGGCCGGAGCTTCCTGACCCAATATCTCTGGCCTGTATTGCCAGAACAGATATCCGGTGATGCCGCGGGCAAGCGGGGTCAGAATATGCCGTTTCATCTCCAGAAGATCCGGCTGGCGCGGCTTCATCGCTGTATTGCCCGGCAGCGCGTGAATTTCCGAGTTAATAATCGGTTTGCCCTTGGCAGCCGAGATCAGCAGATCAGCCGACCATGCCGAAGACCCCAGGCTGTTGCCTGTCAGATCACAGGGCTCTGCCAGCTTGAAGTCATCCGAACCGGCCGTAATCATATTGAAGATTGGCGCCGGTACCGTATGAGCCATAACCGGATGCTGCACATCCAGCGACTTCACCACTTGTACCCGCCTCCGCAGCTCCTCCGTCAGCGTGTCCGACATGAACAGCCGCCAATCTATCAGATCGTTGAAGACGCCTTGGCCCCGCGGTGCCTCCACTTCCTCCCAGTCCCCGTAAGTCCGCTGCCACGATTCGTTGAGCGCTTCCAGAGAACCATATTTATGGATCAGCCAGTCGTGAAATGCCGGAATTGAATGCTTGCAATAACAGACCTGGTTGTCAAAAGACAGCTCACGCTTAATCCCCGTAGTCAGCTCCGGCTCATTCCACAAATCCCATACCCAGAGCGCCGGATGATCTTTGAAGGCCTTGACGGTCTCCTCCAGAAAGCGTGCCTTCTCCGCAGCGGCTGGCGCATGATGATAGCAAGGTCCTGGCGCTCCGCCAATCTGGCGGCAGTTAATCGCTCTTGGCTCCAGAATGGAACCGTCAGCTGTGACCATTTTGGAATCCGGATATTTTCTGTAGAACCAGGCCGGAGCCACATCGAAAATCACATTCAAAATGACCTTCAATCCATTCCGGTGAGCTATATCCATCAACTCCTGAATATCATCGAACACGAATGTCCCTTCCCTGGAGACGCTGGACCGCCACTGCACCCAATACTTCACACAATTGAACCCCTGCCCGGCTATATTGCCGAGGTCTTGTTCCCATTGGTCCTTGAAGGGGGTTGGGGAACGGTAATATTGAAACCCGAATGGAACAAATGGATCTTGCATGACGTAACTCCTCCTGAAGCGTTCAATTTCGATAGTCTTTCATCTATAAAAGCGCTTACTGCTTATTCACGCTTAAAGTCTATCACAGTGTATTTTACGAAAGTTAGGATGGAATCCTGTGAAACGGTTTGCGATCCTGACCACCTGATTATTTACGGCTACTCTTAAAGACAATTCATGTTTATACTGACTGTAAGACACAGTAAACTACTACGGGGTGAAAGCTAATGTTGAAAGCGCTTGTAGTCGATGACGAATACCTGGTACGTATGGGCATCACACAAACTATAGATTGGGCAGAATACGGCGTTGAGATCATTGGAGAAGCCAGCAATGGCGAAGAAGGCCTGGAGCTCGCCCTCCAGCACCGCCCGGATGTGATTATTACGGATATCCGCATGCCGTTCATGAATGGTCTGGAGCTTATAGAGCAAATCCGCGAACAGGACATGCTGGTGGGCATTGTCGTCCTTAGCGGCTATGATGAATTTCAATATGCGCAGGCCGCTCTGCGTTATGGCGCTTCCACCTATTTACTGAAGCCCATAAATATAGAAGAACTCGCAGATACGGTACGCTGTGTCGGCACAGAAATTCTGGAGAAGAAGCTGCATTCCAAGCGGTACTCCCAGCTGAACGGGGAAATCGCTTCGATCTCCAAGCAATTCTGGCAGGATCTGCTGCACGGCCAATTGCAGGATGAGGCATTTGTAGCCGGTAAGCTGAAGCTGTTGAACCTTGAGCTCGCACCTGGAGAGGCTGTCATGCCTCTATCTCTCGCCTTCCCTCCCGATAATGGCATGGAGCGGACGGCCGAGGCAACGGGAGCACTGGAGGATGCCGCAGCGGACTTCGTGGAAGCGCATTCTTTGGAGCACCTCTGCCTCTTCCGGGACAGCCATCTGGAGTGGGTTATGGTACTCAGAACCAGAGATATCAACACTGCCGGTGATGCTGCCCGCAGCTTGGGCAAACAGCTGTCCGAATGGAGCCAGCAGCACTTCGGGCAGCCGCTCAGTATAGGTATTGGCAAGCCTGAAAATGATTGGCACAGAATCGCAGACTCGTACCGGCAGGCTGTACTTGCCGCACAGCGGGCCTTAACTGGTGTTGAACGCGTGCTGTATGCCGAGGAAGAGGCCGGAATGCGCTGCCGGCGTGAAATCAGGGAAGCGCTCGCTTTTATCCGGGAGCATTATGCCGGGAATATTACCGTTGAGCGGGTCGCTTCGGCGGTATTCGTGAGCCCGACCCATCTGATGCATCTGTTCCGCAAGGATCTGAATAAGACCTTCTACGAGTGTCTGACGGAATACCGCATCGAGGAAGCCAAGCGTATGCTGCGTAATCCGATGTACCGGGTCTATGAGGTGGGCAATCAGGTCGGCTTTACCGATTCCAAGTATTTCAGCCAGATCTTCAAAAAAATGACCGGTATCCCGCCAAGTGAATATGCGAAAACCTATGGTTAAGCCGAATTTGGAGAAATGGATGAATTCCCGGCTGCGGCGGTTCAAGATCAAGGGCCGGATTGTGATTGTTCTGTTAGCGGGCTTGTCTCTGCATCTGGTGCTGATGCTGGTTATTTTCAATTTCTACTCCTATACCTATCTGCAAAAAGACTTGTACCGCCATGTCGTTCAGACGCAGCGCCAGATTGGACTGAGCGTGGAGCTGATGGCCGATGACATCCAGATGCTGTTCCTGCGGTTTCTGGTGAACAGTGATATCTATCAGATCATCAATAATGACCACCTCCCGGCGGCAGACAAGGAATTGCGGATTGGAACCATTATTGACGATATGCTGGCCGATAATGACCTGGCAGGCAATGTTATCATCCATACCAATGACAATGTGCTCTATTCTTACCAGACCAAGCAGCAGATGCTGGAGGTACCCGAGGCCCTGTTCATCAAGCGTATTCAGGAGAGCAGTATGCCTGTGGTCGGTGAGATCAAACGCGATGGCGAAGGCAATGCCTACATTCCCTTCGGACAGCAGTTCCGCAACTTCAATACGGGGCAGAATATCGGTGTCGTGATTATTTATGTCAGAGAGTCGGCCTTGGCGGCGCTGTATTCCTCCAGCTTCACAGGCATCGGCTACTCCTTCCTGACGTCCGGCAACCGGATTGTTTCCCATCCGGACAAACGGCTGCTGGGCAATTATCTGGAGGAGAGCGCCCCGATTCGTCCGGGTAAGGAAGAAGGCTACCGCACCTGGTCGGAGAATGGCAACACTTATATCATTGCGACCTATCCGCTGAATCCCCGGCTGGCGAGCCTTGGGGTCAGCTGGGAATTCACCAGCGTGATCTCCAGCCACAAGCTGTTTGCGGGAATCGTCAAGGGCAACCGGAATGCGCTCCTGTTCGCCAGCATAACCTTCATTGTGCTGCTCCTGCTGTCCTTCTATCTGGCAGCGCAGATTACCCGCCCGCTGCTGAATTTGAAGAAGAAGCTGGGGCTCTTTGGCAAAAAAGATCTGGCTGCTGTCTATGACCCGCGGGGACAAGTCGATGAGATTAGCCAACTGGAGAACAGCTATTACCAAATGGTGGAGCGGATCAGCCAATTGATGCTGGAGAAGGATGAGGAGAAGGAGAAGCAGCGCAAGGCCGAACTAACTGCGCTTCAATCGCAGATTAATCCTCATTTTCTATATAACACCTTGGATGCGATTGCCTGGATTGCCCGGCTGAAGAAGCAGCCGGACATTGAACGGCTGATTTCCTCCCTGGCTACCTTTTTTCGGATCAGCCTGCATAAAGGGGACAAGTTCGTCACGGTCGAAGAGGAAATCCGTCTGGTGCAGAGCTTCGTGACGGTCGAACAAATGCGGTTCCCGGATAAGTTCGGAGTTGAATATCAGATGGATGAATCTCTGCAAGGCGTCCGCATATTGAAGCTGATTCTCCAGCCTATTGCCGAGAATGCGATCAAACATGGCATCAGCGAGAAGCGCGGCGCAGGCCGGATCTGGATTAAGGGCGAGCTCCTGGGGGAAGAGATCCGGTTCACGGTGACCGATGACGGCGTCGGATTCGCAAATGGGGCCACACTCAGCCAGGCCAAAGAGGATGTGCTGTTTCAGAGCGGATACGGTCTGCGTAATGTGGACGAACGGATTAAGCTGGAATATGGTCCCCAATACGGACTCAGCATCTCCAGCACTCCCGGGCAAGGCACCACCGTGACCATCCGCTTGAAGAAGGAGTTGTCTAAATGATATAAGGGCAGTGCGGCAATTTCCTGGCATTACCATACCTTGACGGGAAATTTGATTTTATTGTTTCGAGTTTTGCCCTGCATCATCTGACGAGTGACCAAATGCTGCTCGCTATTCAGGAGGATTATATTCTATTCCCCAAGCTCATTGATTTATTAGAGGATAGCGGCTGCATCACGAAACACCTTAAAGTGAATCAATTGTTGCATGTTGTTTTAGCAGTACCTATTCGGTAAGGGGAAAACCTTGCCCCAGCGTTAAGGTTCACCACGATAGCTGAAGGGGCGAGTTTTAAGAGCCATCCCGCAAAGGATGGCTCTTTTTTAAAGGATATTTTCCAACTATCTTTGTAGATCGTCATGATTCTCAAAATTTAAATGCCTCTGGTTTTAGGTGAATATAGCTTCTTGAAACTTAATTTCTAGCTCTGCTAAATGACTTAAAGCTTCACCTATCATAAGCCAATCACTGTTTACCGCCAGCGAGTGGCACCTGCCATACACTTCTGACTGCAACAGCTTAATTTCGGCTAAACCACCATTCTCACCTCGGAAGAATTCGCTAAAGTTCAATGCACGTCTTGCCCCTACCTGAAACGCAAAATGTGTCAAATGACCCACCAAACTAGGGTTAATATCGCCACCCAGAATATATCTCTTTAACTCTGCTATGGCATCACTTCCTATTAACCAGTTACGTTCCGAGTATTGTCCTTCTATATCGTTATAAACTTGTCTGAAATACCGGATAGCCTCAACGCATATTTCCTGATGACTCGGGTGCTTAACTCGTTTGGGGGCACACCAGTAATGATAGGTCATATCATGTGGATACAATCGGTATTGAAGATGACTTGTTTTACTTGCTTTTATCAAGTCTTCCATTGGAAGCATTGCATAAGGATATCCTGCAGGGTCATGGAGTCTAACCACTCCATTCTCTATCCCAAAAGCCAGCACATAATGATCGCAGCCATGTAGATAACTATGATTAGGCATATATCTTAAATAACCCATATCCAACGGTCCTAGCAATACTGGATGTTGTTTGATTGCAGTTGTAAGTATTCCTTCAATATTTGAACTATCTATGCTTGAATGTTCGGTAATGGTGAATCCCAGTATATCCAGTGCCTTGCTTACTCCGATATGTGGAACTCCGTTCGAAAAGAATACCATGTTGTCCTCTTTGAACCAGAGCGCTCCAAGTCCAACGCCAGACAAGACTTCAATAGATTCCGCGGGTATTCTTTCCCCGACAGTGTCAAGAAGCATGGAAGTGGAATTGGAATAACAATACGCACCATTTCCTATATAGGTAAACATGAATTTATCCTCCTTCCTCAATTGGCAGACAATAATTACATTTCATTTACCGCGTGAAAACATGGAGGAAGATGAAAAAACGCAATAAGCTTATTCATCCTAGTCCAACCAATCCATCGTATTCCCTCCCTTCAAGGTTATTTTATCGGAAATAAAAAATGAATACCTTGCAATTTCTGCACGAAAAAGTCAGCAAAAAACTCGCCCCTACTTGCGATACGGTTCGCCGTACTGCATGTGCTTGGATCGATGCTGGATTTCTTTTGTGTCGCCTACTCCTTCATCGTTGAATTGATCTTCAGGTACAGCTGGTTCAACGGATTCACAATACTGCTGCTCAGCATAGAGATCAGCAGCCAGAACAATATGAATACTGCGATGTTCAATGCCAGCATTATATATTTGAACGCCTGGAGCTCTGCCTTCATGCCGTCCGCAGAGATATAGGTGACAATCTGATCAGCCGAATCGGGCAGCGGGTAGAGCAGAATTAGGCCACCGGCTGTTTCGCGCACCATGAAGTCCGTTTCGTTCAGGCTGCTCTTTCCCGGTGTGGCCAGCGCTGCTCCGATTTCCTGAAGGCGCACCGGAGGCATGTCCGCTGCCATCAGCAGCTTCCCGTCTTCCTTCAGCAGGTAGACCTCATTCTCCCCGTAGATCGAATTCTTGTCTGACAGGTAGAAGCTGTACAGCTTGCCAATCTCCACTTCAAGGGAGAGCAGACCGAGGACCCGTCCTCCCGCTTCCTGAATTTTCACTTCAAGCAGCAGACGGTCACGCAGATCTGTAGGCGCATTCATCAGTTGTTCGCGGTTCAGGACTGTCCAGCGTAAGGTCTGCTCACGATCTCCCAGGAATTGCTGCATTCCCGGGTCCTTCTTAATCTCGTTGAACGGGAGCAGCCCCGACACATTGCTGGAAGAATAAGCCACGCCTGCTTCACCCCAAATGTAAATGCCGAGTATATCACTGCTGGAAGAACGTATACCTTCCAGTATCGGGGAAATTGCCCCGTCATACGCTGGTTTCTTCAGCGCTTGCTGCACCACCTGATTATTGGAAATCAGCTTGGAGGTCTCTTCCAGCCAGTTCATGAACAGCAGTGTATTCTTATGCTGCTGGCCGGTGTACTGGACAGACAGCTGCCTGAGCATATCCATGCTCCTGTGCTCCATATTGCGGTACAGAATGAAGCTTGAAGCAGAGATATAGACCGTAATGAACAACACCAGGACCAGGCGGATGTTGCGGCCGAACGATCTGAACATAGGGCTTCCCATCCCCTTCCGGTGTTAGAGTAAATCAAGCTGAAATAAGACCCAATTCAACGATAGCTGTAGAATGTACAATTAAAACCAGCCAAAAGGCATAAGAGCAGCGTATACCTGTAGTCTGTGCAACTAAATCAGCCCGAAGGTGTGAGAATCAAGGTACAGTGATAATTTAAATGTACGAAATACATCTAAACGAATAATTGGTTTGAAATCAGGCGTTCTAGTTGTACGAAGTACAATTAAGCCTGCCACTAGTTTAAATCTGACCATATACTAATGCAGAGTCAGATTTAAAAAGGTGGAGTGGGCGCGATGAGGCCTGAAGGACTATAAGAGTGAAGTCATTGAGCCAGATGTATGCGAAAAATCGTGCTCATTATGCTGGAGCGAAGAAAAACCGATCACAATTGGACTGGGTGCACCGCGTAAGCCGAATGTAATCGAAAAACCGATCACAATTGGACTGGGAGCGCTGCGTAGGCCAAATGTAATCGAAAAACCGATCACAATTGGACTGGGAGCGCTGCGTAGGCCAAATGTAATCGGAAAACCGAACACAATTGGACTGGGAGCGCCGCGTAAGCCGAATGTAATCGGAAAACGGAACACAATAGTAGCTGGTTCGAGCTTACTGATTCAATTTACCGTATAAAGTCTGATGCTATACTAGCAGTTAAAGCCCCTAATGTCGATCTCTATCCGGCCTGTGTCACTCTTCTGAACCTCTCCATTCGGCAGAATAACAGTAATGGCTGAGCCGGGTGTCCAGACGGCTTCCAAGCGGAACACTTCGACGCCTTCCTCTGTAGTTATCTCCCAGCTCACGGTGATAAGGCCCTGTTCTGTGCTTACGGCTCCGCTGGCGTATTGTAGCTCTCCGCAATGAGGCTGCAAAATAATGCTATCTATGTCCTGCCGGACCCCCAATATCCCTCTGGTGAATTCAGTAATCGGCAGTGCGCTCCAGGCATGGCAGTCGCTTCTGGTATCCGCAGAGTCGATCTCGGGAAGTGTGGTCAGCCCCAGCTCCAGCTGCTTCATCCAGCGTGTCCATAGCCCGTAAGACCGGTCATACATTCCGCTAAGCTCCAGCGCGCGGAACAGATAATAACTCATCGGCAGCGAGAGCTTAGCCATTGACGTATCGGTCAATACCGTTTGCAGCAGAGCCTCTCCCTCCGCAGCAGACACAGTACCGGCAAGCACTGCCCAGACCTGCGTGTGCTGGCTGAGCTGTACCTCTGGTCCTGCCTCCGGGCTGTCGCGGAAGAGCGGACCGTCCGCTTGTCGGCAGTTATCCAATACCGCAGCGTTGACTGCGGCCTTGCGCTGGCGCAGTTCTGCGGCAAGCTGTGTCCAGCAGCTCACTTCCAGCAGCTCGGCCGCTTGTCCCAGTGCAAAAGCATACATTAGACTCATCAGAGTGGCAGGTGCCTCATTCGTGCAATCCGGAGCGCCAAGCGGCCATTCTTCTACCCAGTCGTAATAATTCCAGTACTGGCGCGGAGTCCGGTCAACCAGTCCTTCCGGCGTCAAGCGCTGATCGAACCAGTCCAGCACGGACAGCATGGCCGTCCGGTAATGCTTCACCAGCGTCAGATCCCTGAAGACCCTGTAGTGGTCATGAATCATTCCGATCCAGTATAGGGAGAAGGAAGGAATGACCTGCGGCAGCACTGAGGGATAGCGGCTTTGCAGCATCCCGCTTGGCAGCTGCGAAGCTCTGTAGTCCTCCATGGCCCTGCGGGCCAGCCTGTCGTCTCCTGACAGCAGGTACGTAAATTCCATCATCAGCCTGGTATCCATTGTGTATTGCAGCTGTTCATAATAGGGAGTGTCCTCATAGGTCTCGTGCATACAGCGCCTGAGCGTCCGCACACTCAGCTCCCAGAGACGGTTATAACGTTCATCCGAGCAGTGAAAGCTTCCTTGCAGCTGGAGCGGATATCCGGTCTCCCTGTAGCTGATTCCGGTTATCCTCAGCGGTTCGGTTCCGGCATGAACCTCCAGCCGCATATAACGGAAGGTACGGAACCAGAACGGCTCATAAACTTCGGGCTGGTCTTCTGTGCCGTAACCGGCTGGCCGGTAGCTGTCGTAACCGCCCCGTAATACCTGCTCCCTCATCTCATCGCGGACGGCTTTGCGGCGGACTTCATCATCCCCTGTCTCTTCTTCATAGCATTCTGCGTATTGGAGTGTAATGAGACTGCCTCCTCCGCCCTGGAGCTTAAGCTGCAGATAACCTGTGGTCAGCTCGCCTGCATCCAGCTCCAGCCAGAGCTGCTGTCCCGCCTGGACAAGTACACCTTCAGCAGCAGGCCCTGCAATAGAAGGGACAGTGCTGCTGGCTCCATCGCGCAGCTCCAGACGATGCCCGGCCGTGAAAAGGGCCTCTCCCTCCCCGCAGCTGCTGCGCATCAGCTTCCAGAAGCATTGTTCCTGCTCATACAGCAGCGGAACCGGACGCCGTTCCAGCTGCCAGGGGGTCAGTTGACCATAGTCATCCCTTACCGGCTGTACTATCCGGGCAGCACTCCAGGCACTGTCATCATATTCCGGCAGCGTCCAGTCCCGGAGTGCTGCGTCCCCGGCGGACTCTTCCAATCCGCCCATCCAGCGCATCATCGGAAACGGGCGGAGCCGGTAGCTGAGATCCCGGATAGCTTTCCAGGAAGTATCCGTAGGCAGTTCCTGCACAAGCTGCCCGTCCGCTGTAATCTCCGCTTCTACTAGCAAACCGCCTTGCTCCGAACGCCATACGGATAAAGGACCGTCTTCCCCCATTTCAAAGGGAGCGGTCCCGGCATAATGAACCACTGTAACAGCAATTACATTGATCCCCGGCTGCAGGATGCCCTCCAGGCTGAATTCCTCATAATATTGTACATGTTCATGCCCCTTGCAAGGCCCCGCCCATTGGCGCTGGCCATTGACGAACAGCCTGTAGCGGCTGTCTCCGGTAATCGCCATATTCAAACTGTACGCCTTGCCTGTACCGGCTGGCAGCTCAAACACTCTGCGGAAATATACCCGCTCATGCCGCGCATCCTTGTCCATAGCTCCTTGCTCTTCCTGCAGCCAGATCCAGCGGGCGCTCCAGTCTCCCCATTCTTTTGCCGCCATGTTATCCGCATCTCCTTTCACCTTCATATAAACGGCATCGCCGCCCTTCAGAAGGACGGCGCCGGTGTTTGACTGTTTTTTTATTTGACTTTATCGAGATAATCCCGCTGGAATTCTTCCGCCGCCTTATCCAGGATCTTCTGCGGATCTGCATTCTTGTCGGTTAGCACGGATTGCAGCACGACATCCAGCTTCTGATACAATTCCTGGGCATTGATGGGCTCCTCCGCCCGCATCCCCTTACTGCCGTTGTCCATATAATCACGGAACATGTCCAGATTCACGTTGTTGTATTTGTCGAGAATTTTCTGTTCCTCCCCAATACGCTTCTCATCGGTCCAGATCCGCAGCCCGTAAGGGCCGATGATCAGCCCCTGATCGCTGAGTGTCTTCTTCTCGATATCCCAGCCGGTCAGAGCCTCCTCTGAGGATTCGGGTGTGAATCCATAGGTCTTCAGCCATTTGAAGCCGGCATCAATCTGCTCCGGGGTTACATTCGGCGAGAACATATACAGGCCGCCCCCCAGCAGGGTAACAGGTTCTCCGATCGGACCTACAGGAAGTGCTGACATGGCAATATTGTCCTTGGACATCTTGGTCTGCTGCTGGATGACCGGAGGCCAGTCGTTGGTGCCGAAGCTCATGGCAACCTGATCAGTTCCCAGCATACGGAACATGTCATTGGTGACATCCACCAGATTGTTATCTGGCAGCACATTGTATTTCCACTTCAGATCCTTCACATATTGCAGCGCCGCGGCAGCCTCAGGAGAATTGAATACCGCCTGCCATTTGCCGTCAACCTGCTTCTCGAATTCCGCACCGTAGGCCCAGGCAATGTTCATGAACATCCAGCCGCCCTGGCCGCTCTTCGTCGGCAGGAACATTCCGGCTTTGCCGGTCTTTTGCTTGATGATCTGCGCCGTTTCCGCCAGCTCCTCATACGTCTTGGGGAACTTCGGAATCCCCTTGTCATCCAGAAGGCCCGCTTCCTTGAAGAGATTCACATTATAGAGCATGCCGATGACATAACCGTCCTTCGGAATCCCGTAATACTTGCCGTCCTTGGTCACCATTTTTAGAAGATCCGGGTTAATGGCCTTGTCATATCCATACTTCTTCATCGTGTCCGTGATATCCGCTGCGTAATTAGCTTTAATGATTTTGCTGGTTTCGGTGAAAAAGGTCTCATATACCGTTGGGAGCTGGCCGCTCGCAGCTTTGGGCAGGAATGAGCTGACGTCATAGCCCCATTCATCCTTGTCCACCGTAATGTTCGGATAATTGGTTTTCATCTTCGCCATGAGCTGTTCATACTGGGCGATCTTGGCTTCCTCATTCGGCTTCGGCCAGTTGCTGACCTTAATCGTTACCTGTTTGCCGGCTGCTGCATTTCCGCTCCCGCCTGTTTGTCCTTCATTGGAGCCGCCGCAGCCGGCCAGTCCGGCGGCCGTAAGCAGGGTGAGCGCCAGGGTTGCGGTTATTTTCTTGTGGTGTGCCATTCTCAAAGTAATTCCCCCTATAATTATTCTTATAGCAATTTTGCTTTTTGTAAAGCGCTTTCTTTAATGCTGAGATCATCTTACCATGCGTCCTTTAGAGCGCCCTACGGGGCAAAACTGTGAAATGGTTTGTGATCGGGTTACATTACCCTTTAATGCTGCCGCCGAAGGCTTGCCCGTTCATGATGTACCTTTGGAAAAAAATAAACAGCACAATCGGCGGCAGGATGGCGAACGTCAGGGCAATAAACTGAATGTCCTGCGGTAATGTTGCTTTCAAATTATAGATAGCCACAATGACCGACCAGGTCGATTTATCCTTTAGTACCATGAAGGGCCAGAAGAAATCCTGCCATACACTATTCATCGTAAGAATCGTAATCGTGGCCATAACCGGGCCGCTGAGCGGAAGAATCACCCGGATGAAGATGCCGATAGTGCTCGCCCCGTCGATCTTGGCCGCTTCCAGCAGCGCCTGGGGAATCGAGTCGAAGAAGTTCTTGAAGATCAGTATCACTACCGGATTCACGGCAGCCATGAACCACATCGGCCAGAAGGTATTGGTCAGATTCACATGCAGCAGCGGGAAATCAATCAGGTTCTTGAACAGCGGCACCATGCCCACCGTATTTGGAACCATCATCGTCCATACAATCAGCACGAACAGAAGCGCGCTCCCGCGCGGCTTCAGTTTGGAGAAGAAATATCCGGCCAGCCCGTTAAAGGTGAGACAGAACAGTACAGAACCGGCAGCCAGGTAAGCTGTATTCAGATAGTAACTGAGGAAATTGAACTCCTGCCAGGTCTCCCACAGCTTGCTGAGATTGAAGGTGCGGGGGATTAAGGTAGGCGGAATCGCATAGAACTCCTTAATGTCCTTAAGGCTTGAGACCATGATCCAGACTGGAGGCAGGATACAGACGGCGGCGAGCGCAATCATCAGAAGGAACAAGCTCCAGTACAACAGGCGCACCCAGGGTGATCTGTATTCAATATTGCCGATAATGCCGTAAGCTTCATTGGTTTTCATGGCTTCTACTCCCTGTTCAATTTCTTATCCAGCCTGAAATAAATAACGGTAAGGACCATCAGGACAAGAAAAGTAATAACCCCCAGCGCCATGGAATGGCCTGCCTCGAAACTGCGGAATGCATAATAATAGCTTTGCAGCATCAGCGTCATGGAAGCATTATTCGGTCCGCCCTCGGTCATGACCAGCGGTTCATTGAAGATCTGAAATACCCCGCTGATCTGCAGAATCATCATCAGTCCGATCATGCTGGAAATTTGCGGAAGGGTAATGCTTCTGAAGCGCCGCCATACATTGGCACCGTCGATCGAAGCTGCTTCATACAGATCATGATTGATACTCTGAAGGCTTGCCAGATAGAGCAGCACCGTCCCTCCGAAGTTCCGCCAGGTGATGGTGAATATGATCAGCATTATGGTCATCTTCGGGTCCTGGAGCCATTGCTGTACCGGGAAGCCCAAGGCACTCAGCATACTGTTCAGCAAACCGCCCTGCCCGGGCTCAAACAGGAACATCCATAACATGGAAGCCGCAATACCGGGAACCATACTGGGAAAAAAGACGGAGAAGCGGAAAAAGGACTTCCCGTGTCTGAGTTCATTAATTACAACAGCGACTACAATCGGGACGGCAAAGCCGATCAGCAGCGACCAGATCACATACATAAATGAATTGACCAGTGTCTGCTGAAATGCCGAATTCTGAATAACATCCTTGTAGTTCTGCAATCCGGCAAAGCTTACAGCATTATAACCCTCGGTGTTGAAGAAAGAGAGCACAATCCCCTTGACGAGCGGTTGCCAGGAAAAAAAGAAAAAGACTAACACCGTTGGCACTATTAATATCCAGGAGGACCAATCTCTGAGCAATCGCCGCAGAGGATTCCCGTTCTTTTTCTTTGCGATAAAAGGCTTTGCTTCATTGATTCTTCCAATCATGCTCCTGTCCTTCCTTCCTCCCGGAACCGTAATTCACTCCGGTCAGGCGTTGTATAGTTGGTATACCTTCTGTACCGGTTAAGCTGCCTGCTCAGGCTTCAGACAGCCCGGAGCTGATGCACAGCACAGCCGCTTCCGCGCGGAAGGCCTCGCTTGCCGGATTGGGCTGCTCCTCCAGAATACGGAGAACCGACTGCGGCTCTACACCAGGCTGCGGCACCCGGGAAGGTGAGACCTCAGTCCAGTCCAGTTCGCCTCTCAGCCTGTAGGACAGCCCATACAGATAATAACCTGCACTTAACGCGTCAGTGGATGGGCTTATCCCCTCCTGCCACGAGCAGACTTCAAGGGGATGCCGCTTGTCCGGCAATCTCCCGGTCGCAAGCGTGATGCGCTTGTTACGGATCACCTGCTTGTTCTGTTCCCATGCCTGCTGGTCCAGGCTCTCCAGCTCCAGCCGGTATTCCATGCCTTGCTCTCCATACAGTGTCCAAGCTACCGGACTGCCTGCGGGTATAATCTTCGGCGCCTCCAGAAAAACCGGCTGACGGGCCGGGCTAAACCGTTCAGCCTGTTCCCATTCTCCTGCAGCCGGACTGCGTCTGCGGTAATGCACCGTTCCTGTGAAGTCAAGCTCCTGATCTTCAAGCAAAGCCTTCAGGCATAGGGCCGCCTGCTCGTAGAGATCCGTACAGTTGTTATGGCCGAAGCGGTAGCCGATCTCATGACGCAGCGGAATGCCATAGCTTCGGACCAATGCGGCAAAAGCAAAGCTGAACCGGCTGAGAGTGAAGGCATCATGTGTACCGTGATTGATCAGCAGCTTCGTACCGCTCGCCTTCAGCCCTTGCAGGAAGAACCCGGATTCGAGTCCGGCAGTTTCCTTCAGAAGGCCGGAGTCACTTTCACCTGTAAGTGTCCACAGAAGAGTCTCAATTGCGGTACTTCCTGTCACCGGATGCCGCCAATTTTGCTTCCAAATATCACGGTAACCGGTGTCCACCTCTGCTACATGCCAGATCAGCGGACAGGCGCCTTCCGCATACTCT
Source organism: Paenibacillus sp. FSL M7-0896 (assembly GCF_037975415.1). Lineage (NCBI taxonomy): Bacteria > Bacillati > Bacillota > Bacilli > Caryophanales > Paenibacillaceae > Paenibacillus > Paenibacillus sp. FSL M7-0896. The sequence continues at coordinate 3,346,268 of NZ_CP150250.1, read as the reverse complement.
CGGATAAGTCCGTTAAGGATGAGCGGCGGTGCATAGCACAGTGTGTAACGTACCCGGTAAGGCAGCCGGTGCGGGTTGCCTCCGGCCAGCAGTGCAGTCAATCCGCCGCGCGAACCTCCCACAGCCACTACCTGGTCTGCATCACCGCCATAGCGGTCCTGGGCGCTGGCAATTGCCGCCCCGATCCCACCATAGATTGAGCCTTGCAGGGAGCGGCTTCCGATGTAGCCTCCGCCGTTCCAGAGAATGCCAACCACGCCTTGGCCCGTACCGGCCAGCGTCTTGCCTATGATCTCCAGAAATGAAGGTCCCACAGTACTGAAGGTGTTCTCATTGGCGTCATAATAACCATTGAACAACAGCGGATACCTCTTGGCGTTCGCCGGATTCCAATAAGGCGGGAGAATATAGGAAGCCAGGCTATACCGGTTCTCCGAATTCAGCAGCCTGTTGCTAATTAGCTGAAATACAGGTGCATCACCTATTAACGCCCCTTCCTCCCTGGATTCATTAACGAAGACCACTGGATATCCGAAAGTCTTGAGCATACGGTCACTCAAGGATACGGCGACCAGATCATCGACGGCATATAGACTGTAACGGTCCCCGATGTAGTGCTCGAATTGCGGAGTTCTCAGTGTTCGCTCCAATTCACCCTCACCAAACAGCTCATAATCTTCCGTGTTATATACATAAGGGCTGTCGGTGTCGCTGTTATAGAGCCTTACATGCTCGGAAATAACCTGCTCGCCCGCTTCGTCCATGCGCAGCGTTCCAATGCCGTCTGTTCCTCCATAGCGGAACCTGCCTCCGCCCTCTGCTGAATCGTTATCCCAGTGCGATACTACCGGGAACATATTGGTAAGCAGCGGGCTGACAAGTACGAACACGCCTTCCGCTGTATTGCTGTTCCAGGCTGCTGCTTCAGCTTCAACGGTATCTTCATAAAGTGTGGACCACCGTGCATTAAGGTAGGTCACCTCGCCGCTGCGCTGACAGGCCAGCTTCAGAATAGAGCGATGCCGTCTTAGATAGTCCGCCACTGCCCGGCTTACCGGAACGGTAACGGGCTCATGCCCGCCCGCTTGAACATACCGGCTTAGCGGTACGAATGGCCCTGGAACATAACATAATGGTCTATTCACGATTCTCCTGCCCCCCGTCCGGTTTGCTTGTGCCCTGGACAGCCAGGAACGATTTGAACTGTATAACCGGCAGGTCCCCGGAGATGCTGTGATTCTTCCCGGCCAGGAATCCTCCCGCCTGTCTCGGCGTGCAGGTCACCGTCACCATTCTTGCCTCACCAGGGAACAAGGTCAGGAACTGCTCGTCTGCTTCCATCCAGTAGCGGTTTCCCTTCTCTTCCGCATGTACATGCAGCAACGCTTCACTGCCTGTATTAGCTACCATGAAGCAGGCTTGCAGACTCAGCTCTCCGGTAACAGCGGGCAGCCATCTATTCTCCTGGCGCACCTGAAGATTGCCGCCTGTAAGCGCTAACGCTGGTGCGTACAGATGCTCCCTGGCGGTAGAGAATACATATACATTCTGCTGCGGTTCTTCTTCACGGTTCATAAAGGACAATCTGACGAAATATAACTGGTCCTCCAGCTCAGGTACTGTGAACTTCAGGGTCCCGGCGCAGACTGCCTGGTCTCTGTCTCCTTGTGTTATGAAATGCTGCCGGTGCAGGCTCCGGCCCGCCGAATCCAGGACCTCCGCATCAGCTTCACACGATTCCCCTTCCCAGCCATGTACGTATACATCTCCCTGGAAACCGGTACCCGGTGTGAGCAGCAGACTCCGGTAGTCCAGTGATACATGCAGTGGACGGAAGGCCTGTTTCATCCAGTGGTAAGCCATCTTCGGTTCACCATAATAATCAACCACATTGGTACAGGACACGTTCGGCCAGGGTTCGTTGAGCTGCCAGACAATACTTCCGCTGTTCCGGAACTTGCGCCGCCGGTTGGCCTCCAGCACGAAGCGGATTCCTTCCGCCTGAATCCACTGGCTGCAGGCGGAGAATTGTGCCAGGTCTGTCAGACTGCCGAATATTTCTTCATCCCGGCTCAGCGTATCCCACCACTCCCCGTGATGTCTCCAGACTGCACTGTTCTCCATGGAGACCGGCTGGCGGTGCGCTGCGCCCAGGAATTTCTCCAGACTCTTGAGTGAACTCAGACCGTCCACCCCAAATTCACTGTGCAGCAGATTATCGTTGCTGCCATATAGCTCATAATGATACGGGTTGCCCATGTACTTCCAGTGACCGTGTACATCATGCCCCTGCCCCTTGGTCTCGCTAATATACTCCACCGGACCGGAAGCCGAGGTTGGCAGGAACAGCCGCTGCGGATCATACTGCTCAACGAGTTCCTTCAGCATTGCCAGATTGGAATCGCTTAAGTCCGAAGGCTTATTCGGCTCGCTCATTAATTCATTGCCGCCGCTCCATATCGTCATGGCGACATGATTACGCTTCGCCTTGAGTGCTGAGCGGGCGGACTGGTGCAGCAGCTCAAGGAACTCCGGCTGCTTGGAAGGAATATTGTCAATCCCCGAGCTCGACTGGATGAATTCCTGCCAGACCATAATGCCGTTCGCATCGCATAGGTCGTAGAAGACCTGCTTCTCAATGATCCCCCCGCCCCATACCCGGACAAGATTGACATGAGCCGCCTTCATGAGACGGACCATAAGCTGATACTGTTCGACTGTTATATTTCCGTAGAGATGGTCCAGAGGGGTCATATTCACCCCTTTCATATAGATCCGGCGGCCGTTGATGACCACTGTATAGGGCAGCGCATTGTCAGGACTGTCAACATTGCGGATATAGTCAAGCTTGCGGATTCCGGTTCGTATAACCCGCGTATCCAGTTCCTTCCCGTCTTCATCCAGCAGCTTCAGTTCAAGACAGTAGAGCGGCTGCGCCCCGTAACCGTTCGGATACCATAGCTCAGGTTCAAGGATATCAAGTGTGGTCTTGAGCACCGCTCCAGCACAGACGGAATGCGTCTGCATCAACAGCAGATTACCTCCGGGATCAGAGCAGGTAATATTCGCCGTCAGTATCCGGGCAGGTTCTGCTCCAGCTGTGGACGGGACGGCTGCCTGTATTTCAATACTGCCAGTCACCTGACGGCTGCCGTCCTCTTCAAAATTAGTATGGGTTGTGATGGACATTTCGCCCCACGAGTAATCCTCATGTATCCTTAGCAGCACATCATCCCAGATTCCAACGTTAACCAGCCGGGTAGAGAAATCCCACTTATAATTGAAACGGCTCTTCTGTGTGAAGGTGGCCGAGGTTTTGCCGATTTGCCCCATTTCATCGGGCGCCTGCTTCAGAAGCACGGAGATCTCAAGCTTCTCCCTAACGGATAGCAGCTCTGTAACATCGTACACAGCCGGATCAAACATTCCTTTATGCTCCCCAAGCAGGATATGATCAGCGTATACCGCTGCTTCATAATCAAGCCCCAGAAAGACCAGCTCAACTCGGGACCCCTTCAACTCCGGTCGTTTCAAGGTCATACGGTACACCCACCAGCGATTCTCTACCCATTCGCAGCTCAAGCTGTTCAAGTCCTCATAGGGATTGGCAATCCAGCCCTGTCTGTAGAGATCGTAATGAACTCCCCCCGGCACCGTTGCCGGCATCCAGTCGGTCACCCCCATTAATTCCTGGCCAAGCTCCATGCTTGTACCCTTCAGCGGCACCCAAGGCCAATATCCTTTGACTTCCCAGTTCAATTCGTTCAACAGAATTTCTCTCATCGCTTCTTCCGTTCCCCCAGACCCTGGTAATTTGGCGCTGCCACTAACCAAGAGCGGCTCTGGCGCCATCCCGTTAATGCGCTTACAATCTACAATACCTGCCGTTTCATTACCAATGATAGCACCGGGCTCCCAAATCCGAAGGCCCCCATATCTGTGAAATCGTTTGTAAATCTGCTCAATTGCGGATGAACCTATAACTTCTTATATTCACACGCAAAAAATGCCCCCAAACTGCATGGGAGCATTTCTCTTTTATGCTTATATGCTTATATGCTTACATTATGAGGTCATTCAGTTAACTGACTTGTCATATTGCAGGTAGACGACATGCGTCTGGAGGTATTCGTTCAAGCCGTGCTTGCCGTCAGCGCCGCCGATGCCGGATTTTCTCCAGCCTGCATGGAAGCCCTGCATCGCTTCGAAATTCTCGCGGTTGATGTACGTCTCCCCGTATTTCAGCCGCTTGATTACTTTCATGGCGACATTCAGATTCTGGGTGTACAGCGATGAGGTTAAGCCAAATTCACTGTCATTGGCAAGAGCAATCGCCTCATCCAGGGTAGAGAATGAAATGACTGGAATGACCGGACCGAAAATTTCATCCTGCACAATCTCCATATCATTCGTAGCATCTGTGATCACTGTCGGCTCGAAGAAACTGCCGGTTCCTGCTACTTTTTTACCGCCTAGGGCGATCTTAGCCCCTTCTTGAACAGCCCGGTCTACCTTCTGCTGAACCGATTCCTGCGCGGCCTTGTTGATGAGCGGTCCCATCTGGATGTCTGTGTCCTTGAGCGGGTCTCCGTACTTCACGGCCTTCATCGCTTCAACCAGCCGCGTAGTGAACTCCTCCTTAATATCTTCATGGACATAGACACGCTCCGCACAGTTGCAGACCTGGCCTGTATTAATGACCCGGGAAGCCACAATCGCCTGAACAGCCAGCCCCAGATCGGCATCCTTCATGACGATGGCAGGCGCTTTGCCGCCCAACTCCAGGCTGACCTTGATGATATTCTCAGCCGCCGCCTCCATAACCTTCTGCCCTGCCGGTACGCTGCCGGTAAGACTAACCATACCTACCTTGGCATTACTGGACAGCTCATTGCCTACTTCCGCGCCTCTGCCAGTAATAAGGTTGAATACCCCCTTAGGCAATCCGGACTGATCCACGATCCGGCTGAACGCCATGGCATTGTTCGGAGATTCCGCGCTGGGCTTCACGACAATCGTGTTGCCGGTGATGAGTGCCGGGGCCATTTTTCTCGCGATCAGGAAGAACGGGAAGTTCCAGGGCAGAATGCCCGTGGTGACGCCAATCGCTCTTTTGAATACAAAAATATGCTCATTATCACGGTCGCTCTGAACGATCTCACCCTCATAACGCCGTGCCCACTCCGCCATATAATCCAAATAATCCGCAGTGAAATGAACCTCTACGGTGGATAATTCCAGGGTCTTGCCGACTTCCTCCGAGATCAGCCTGGCGATGCTGTCCGCCTCTGCCCGAATGCCGTCAGCAATCGCATGCAAATACTTGCCGCGCTCTACCGCCGGAGTCTCCTCCCACGCTGCCTGGGCTTGCTCTGCTGCATCAATGGCACGTATGACATCATTCCTTGTAGCCTTGGGAACCTGTGAGATCACTTCATCGGTTGCCGGATTGGTAACATCCATCCACTCTTTGCCTTCGGATTCCGTAAATTGGCCGTCGATATACATCAAATGCTTGGTCACTGTTTCTCCCCCTCAAGGTAGATTATTCCATTTGCCCAATTACCCAATCATAGTGTAAACGCTATCAATATTTATTGTCAATAAGTTTCACATTTTATATTTGTTTTTGTGTTGTTTTTCATTGACTTATTGAGTTAAGCTGGGGATATAGGTTTTCAATGATGGGAGGGGTAGGAGTGCGAGTCAGTATTTTTTCTACTTGTTTGGTAGACCTTATGAGCCCGAATGTCGGGATTGCCATGGTGGAGGTCCTGGAGCGGCTTGGCTGCGAGATCGATTATCCCGCTTCACAGGTCTGCTGCGGCCAGCCTACCTACAACAGCGGTTATCTGCAGGAATCCAAGCTTGCTATGCAGAACATGATGCTGGCCTTCGAGGCTTCGGATTATGTCGTAGGACCGTCCGGCTCCTGCATCGCTATGTTTCATGAATATCCGAAGATCTTCCGGGGTGACCCCGATTGGGAATTGAAAGCGGTTGCTCTAAAAGAGAAATCCTACGAGCTGACCCAATTCATTGTCAAAGTACTGGGGGTGACCGATGTGGGTGCAACTCTCGAAGGCACCGCAACCTACCATCGTTCCTGTCATATGACCAGACTTCTCGGAGAGAAGGAAACCCCCTTCCAGCTGCTGGAGCAGGTGAAGGGACTGAAGCTTGAGCCGCTCAAGAACAGCGATAACTGCTGCGGGTTCGGTGGAACCTTTGCGGTGAAGATGCCTGAAATCTCGGAGCAGATGGTGGATGAGAAATGCGGCTGTGTCATGGATACGGGAGCGGATATTCTAATCAGTGCAGACATGGGCTGTCTGCTGAATATCGGGGGACGCCTGTCACGTAAGGGTGAGCCTGTAAGGATCATGCATATTGCAGAGGTATTGAATCAACATCAGCCTGTAGTTAGCAAAGGGGGAAGCCGGACTTGAGCCTGCAGACGGATTCACGTAATTTCAGCGAACGGACGACGGATGGCCTTGGGGATTCCTTCATGCGCAGTGCCGTGGGTTCGGCGCAGGACAGTCTCAAGACAAGACGTCTGTCTGCGGCCACTGCGCTCGGTGACTGGGAGCAGTGGCGGAATGTAGGCCAGCTTATCCGCCAGCACACTCTGGAGAATCTGGATTATTATCTAGAGCAGCTTGCCGGCAATATTGAGCGACAGGGCGGGCATATCTATTTTGCAGCGACCAAAGAAGAAGCCAGCTCTTATATCCGGGATGTTATTGTGGGCAAACAAGCCACGAAGATCGTCAAATCGAAATCCATGGTCACGGAAGAAATAGAGCTGAACCGCGTTCTGCTTGAAGCAGGCTGTGAGCTGACGGAGACGGATCTTGGAGAATATATCCTCCAGATGGATGATTGGGACCCGCCCTCGCATATCGTGGCTCCCGCCTTGCATAAGGACCGGAGGCAAATCAAGCGGGTATTCACAGAGAAGCTTGGTTATACAGGCGATGAAACTCCGGAGAATCTGGCCGGATTTGCCCGCACGGTCCTGCGGCAGAAGTTCCTGGAAGCGGAGGTCGGAATCACAGGCTGCAACTTCGCCATAGCCAATCTCGGAGCGATTAATCTCGTCACCAATGAGGGCAATGGCGATCTTACGGCTGCCATTCCCAAGACGCATATCGCAGTAATGGGCATGGAGCGGATTGTGCCGACTCTGGAGGAGATGGAGGTACTGGATAATCTGCTCTGCCGCAGCGCCGTCGGACAGAAACTAACCAGCTATATCACAGTAATGGGACCCTCCATCGCCGGTGAGACAGACGGCCCTGAGGAATTCCATCTGGTAGTCGTCGATAACGGGCGGTCCGATATTCTGGGGAGTGAATTCAACGAAGCTCTTCAGTGTATCCGCTGTGGTGCCTGCCTGAATGTCTGCCCGATCTACCGCCATATCGGCGGCCATGCTTACGGATCGATCTATCCGGGGCCGATTGGGGCGGTCATTACCCCGCTGCTTGGCGGTTATGACGATTATAAGGAGCTGCCGTATGCTTCCAGTCTGTGCGGCGCCTGTACGGATGTCTGTCCGGTGCGGATTCCGCTGCATGAGCAGCTCATTATGCACCGCCAGAATATTGTGAATCAGAAGAGAACCGGAGCTGCCGACCGTATCCAGATGAAAGCCGCCAGCAAGCTGCTCTCTTCCCCTGCCCTGTTCGGCAAAACCCTGCGGTTCGCCCACTCTGCAAGCCGGATGATGAGCAAGCAGGGCCGTATTGTAAGAGGACCGGCCTTGCTTCAGGGCTGGATTCGTTCCCGCGACCTGAAGCAGCCCGTCAAGCAGAAGGACAGCTTCCGGGCATGGCTGGAGAAGCGCAAAGGAGGCTCAGAGCAATGACAGCAACCACAAACACGAGCGCGAACAGAAACACGAATAAGGAGGCTTTTCTGAATACGATTGCCGCCAAGCTGGGCCGGGCACGGAAGTCAGAGGTTCAGCGTCCTGCAATCCGGGAGTTCATTCCTGACAGCTACGGCCCGCTTACCACGGACAATCTGGTGGAGATTCTTAAGGAACAGTGCTTCTTCATCCACACTCAGGTGATTGAGACGACGCGGGAGCTGCTGCAGAGAACGTTAGATGATCTGTTAGAGGCAAATGGCGGCGGGAACGTGATGACTTCCGGTGATCCCCGGTTCAGGGAGTACGGGCTGGCCTTCCCGGATGCGACCGTATGGGAAGAAGCTGCGGGACGGGCGGAGAATATCAGGCGTGCTGAATCGGCGAATACAGCCATAGTCTTCGCCGACTGTGCACTTGCGAAATCTGGAACGGTTGTTCTGGAGAGCCGCCCCGATCAGGGACGGTCGCTCCATTTCCTGCCTGCCCATTATATTGCGGTGGTTGAACGTGAGAAGCTGGTGCTCCGCTCCACGGATGCCGCCGCAGCGCTTAACCGGAGAATTCAGGACGGGGAACCGGTGGGTTCATCGATTAACTTCATCTCTGGTCCCTCCAATTCCGCCGATATCGAAATGAAGCTTGTCGTCGGGGTGCATGGGCCGCTGAGGGCTACCTATGTGCTTATTTAGAACGAATCCTGTCCCTTAAGGACGGTATAGCAGCGATTCTACACGTAGTCCGTGACGTCAAACTCTCTATCCTTGTAATAGAATTTCCGGTCTTCCTCCGTGATCTCACGGACAATTCTGCACGGGCTGCCTACGGCGATCACATTATCCGGGATATCCTTGGTCACTACGCTCCCCGCTCCGATAACTACATTATTCCCGATGGTTACCCCCGGATTCACAATGACATTGCCGCCGATCCACACATTGTTGCCGATGGTGATGGCAATCCCGTATTCATAGCCTGAATTCCGGGAATCGGGATGGACAGGATGTCCTGCTGTGTAAAGCGATACATTCGGAGCGAACATGACATTCTCGCCGATGACCACCTTGCCTACATCGAGAATCGTACAGTTGAAATTGGCATAGAAATTATTACCTACAGTGATATTCGATCCATAATCGCAGCGGAAGGGAGTCTCAATATGCACAAGCTCCCCCGTCTTGCCGAAAAGCTTGCGGATCAGCCCGTCTCTCTCCTCATGAGCGTCTGGAGAAAGTGAATTGAGCTGGTGAACCAGCAGCCTGGCGGCTGTCCGTTCTTCGGTTAATCCGTCCAGCCATGCTTTATAGGGTAATCCTGCAAGCATTCTATCTTTTTGATTCATTAGATTCATAGGTGATTCCTGCCTTCTCTTAGTGTTGTGTGTTCATGGGATAGGTCCAGAAGGCTTCCTGCCCGAAGCGGAGCTGAATCTCCTCCGCCGTCAGCTCCTGATTGCCGACAAGCTCCGCCGCTTGGAATTGCGAACGGTGTGCCTGGATAGAAGCCATCTTCTTGTCCAAGTATGCGGTGACATCGACATGCACATCCGATAGTCCGATATGCTCCTCATGGCCGATGGAGAAGGCGCAACAGTGGACAACCGGCCGATCAGCGGCAGGCAGGCGGTGGACTGCCCGGATGACCGCCGCTCCGGTGGCATCGTGATCCGGATGCACGCTGTAGCCGGGATAGAAAGTAATCACTAGGGACGGCGTCAGCTCCCGAAGCAGGGAAAGTATTGTATTCTCCAGCAGGCGCGGGTCGTCGAATTCGATCATTTTATCGTGGAAGCCTAGCATTCTTAAGTCCTGTATCCCGATAGCTTGACAGGAAGCACGCAGCTCCTCCCGGCGGATCTCCGGCAAGGTTACCCGGTTCGCGAATGGAGGAATCCCCATATTCCGGCCCATCTCGCCCAGCGTCAGGCAGGCATAGGTTACTTCTGAGCCTTGCTCAATATACTTCGCCAGTGTGCCAGCCGCTGTAAAAGCCTCATCGTCAGGATGCGGGAACACCACCAGTATGCGCTTGTGTTCTGTAATCTGTGTGTCGTTCATAGGTTCATTCCTCCCGGTGACATTATAGCTTAGCGAAATATTCGATAACAACCTCGCGGAAAATCAGGCCCGCCTGTGAAATATAGCGGTTCTTATGCCATAACAAGGCGATTTCCCTGACCAGTCCCTCGTCTTCCAGCGGAATCAGACGGATATGATCCTGCGCATTCCTCGCCGTACCCGGGATGAAGGCTAAGCCGATTCCGGCTTCCACCAGGTCAATCAAGCGGGCCGGTTCGTCTCCCTCATACACATAGCGTGGCAGGAATCCTGAAGCCTGGCAGACGGAATCCACCAAATCTCGAATCCCGTAACCTTGTTTGACACCCACAAACCACTCATTCTTAAGCTCTATCAAGGCGAGGCTCTTGCGGTCCGCCAGAGGGTGAGCGGCTGGAACGGCAAGGTAGATGTGATCGTTACAGACCACCTGACATTCCAGCTCTTCCCCTCTGACCGGAGGAGAGGACAAGCAGAAATCAACTTCTCCCCTCTGAAGAAGGGGAATCATCTCCTGCATGGGCAGCATTTGTACGTGAAAATGTATGTCCGGCAGCTTGAGGCGAAACTCCCGGAGAATACCGGGCAAGGTACTCGCGGTGGTTACCGCTAATTCAAGGTTGCTGGACTCCAGGCTGGACAGGTCTTTAAGCTCCTGCCTCCCCTGCTCCAATTCGAACAGCGCCTTCTCTGCACGTTGAAGAAATCGGCGTCCCGGCTCGTTCAACCGCAGCTTCCTCCCGCTCCGGTCAAACAATGGAACTCCGAGATCCTCCTCAAGCCGCTGAATGGTCTTGCTCAGTGAGGATTGGGTAACATGCAGCCTGTGTGCAGCCTCGGTCATATGCTCCAGGCGGGCAACCGCGATGAAATACTGCAATTGAAGAAGCTCCATATCCCGCCTCCATTCATTCCCTCAAGTCTATGAAATCATAACATGAAATGCGTTGGAGTAAATAACTCATATCCTGTACGATAACTGTACAGCACTTGAGGGGGAATAACAATGAATGCACGCAACTGGTGGTTAATGATATCCGTTGGGCTGGGAATCATGCTTAACCCGCTTAACTCTTCGATGGTAGCTGTGGCGATCCCCAGGTTACAGCATGTGTTCGGGCTTGAGTTCACTGTGGTTTCCTGGATCATTTTCTCGTTCTATATTGGCAGCGCTGTTGCCCAGCCTGTCATGGGCAGAGCCAGCGATATCTTCGGCCGCAGGAGAATATTCATGGCCGGACTGGTAATCGTCTTCGCAGCCTCCCTGCTCGCCCCTTGGTCTCCGGGCTTCGGGGGACTCGTTGTTCTGCGGATTATCCAATCTATCGGAACCAGTATGGTGGTGGCTGTAGGGATGGCTATCATCCGGGTGAATATTACAGACAGGCAAGCCTCTGCTCTGTCCGTGCTGTCGATGTTTACATCAGGAGCGGCAGCGGCAGGACCGTTCATCGGCGGGGTCTTGATCCATGTGTGGGGCTGGTCTTCCATTTTCTACATCAACCTGCCGTTTGTAATGGCGAGCTTCCTGTTAGCCTGGAGAACCATCCCGCAAGATAAGCCGCCCGCAGCCTTATTACCCAAGCCGTCCTTGCGGCAATGGATGAGCCGGATGGATGTGCCTGGAATCCTGTTGTTCACTGTGGGGCTGGTGGCTGTACTTGCGCAGATGCTGTCGGCCAAGTCCTCCGGTCATGTCTCCCTATTCAATGTAATCATCGGCCTGTCCGGGTTCATCCTGCTTGCAGTCTTCGTAAGGCATGAGTTAAGAACAGCCATGCCCTTCATTCCTCTGCGTACCTTCGCCGGGTATCCCGGGCTGATCCGTGTCAATGTCGAATTCATGCTGGTTAATCTATTATTTTATTCCGTCTTCTTCGGTCTTCCATCTTATTTGCAGCTCGTTCGTAAGGTCAGTGAATTCCACACCGGGCTTCTGATGTTAAGTCTGGGTCTATGCTCACTCGCCGTTTCTCCAATCGCCGGAAGATGGATCAATGCCTCAGGGCCCCGGCCCGCGCAGGCAGGTTCGGCAATCCTCATGACCATCGGGTCGCTATGGATCGTGATGCTGAATCCGGCATCGCCTGTAATCAGCATCATCCTGGCCCTGGCTGCCTTCGGAATCAGCAACGGACTGAACAACGTCGCCATGCAAGCCGCCTTGTTCAACCACTCGCCAAAAGAGATCATCGGCGTAACCTCCGGCTTATTCAGCACCTCCAGATATTTCGGGACGATCCTCTCCTCCCTGCTCATCGGAATCATTATGGGCGACCAGTTCAGCTTCAGCGGATTCCGGCTGCTGGGAATGATCCTCACCGTGATTGCCCTGTGTCTGCTGTTCATGTCCCGGCGGCGTTCCCGCAAGACTAAAGACTCCCATCACAGTCTTGATGACCGCTAGGGAGCGCTTGGAAGACGGGTCTTACCCCACTGAAAAATCTAGTCTTCGTCCAAAAGCTGCTGCAGCTTGCCTGCAACGGCTTCACTGTCCGGGTATATTGTAGCAGCGCAGGTAAGAATGCGTATTGCTCCCTCCCGGTGGCCGCCATAACTTAAGGTATCAGCAATCCGCATAAATTCAAAATCCGCTTCATAATACTTATCCTGCTCTAAGCGCCGGATACGCTGGTATTCGTTAATGGCCTCACCTGCGCCGCTCGTGACAACGGTCTTGGCAAGATGATGTACCATCGACAGCTTAAGCTGGCGGACCTCCATGCCCAGCAGCAGATCCAGAATAGGACGGGTCACACTGCCCAGCCACACATGGTCACAGTTGGTCATTACAGAGATGCCGAGATTCTCATCCGGCAGCAGAATAAGCTCACTAAGGAATCCGGTATCCCAGCCGGAATGCGAGAGTATCCGTGAGCCATTATAGTGGCCCAGGAACCAGCCCAGCCCCACAGCTTCATGCTCCGGCCCCCAGCCTGTAGCCATAGTAGGGTTCCACATCTGATCATAACTGCCGGGCTGTAAGGCGTTATATCTATCCTTAGCTTTGCCCTGACCGAGCTGCATCAGCATATATTGGCACATCTCCTGCGCATTGGTATACAGTGTGGAGCTGGGAGCATGCGCTCTATTGTAAGGGAACACTTCACTAACGTATGGCCCGTACCCTGCAGAGCTCCTCAGCACATGGGGCGCAGCCAGCACCTGTTCAACCTCCATTTTCAGAAAAGAACTCGTGCTCATCCCAACAGGCTCCAGAAGATGCTGCCGCATATACTCCTCGAAGCTGAGGCCGCTAACCTTGGCAATCAGATCTCCAAGAATTTCATAAGCGATATTACTGTATGCAAAATGAGTACCCGGATCACTCAGCAGGCCGAGATGGCAGATTCCTCTGACATACCTCTCAAGACTCTCTTCATCATATTCAGGCTGGTCCCAGGCATAATCCTCCTCATCCGGCATCCCGGAGGTGTGATTCAACAATTGTCTGACTGTAATCTGATGATAGCGTTCATCATTCATTTTGAAATACGGAAGATAGCTCACTATAGGTGAGTCCAGCTCTACCTGCCCACGCTCTGCCAATTGCATCACAGCCGTAACTACGAAGGTCTTGGAGACGGATGCCTGGTGAAAAAGAGTGCTGTTAGCCACTGGCTCCCCTGTAGACACATTAGCGCTGCCATACTCTCCTGTAAAAAGAATCTTGTCCTCACTAACGATCCCCACCTGCAATCCGGTAAACGGTCCATTCTCCATAAAGCGGGTCAGCATCGTGTGAAGCTCTTGTACTCTGCTCTGATATGTATTCATTCTGGTTCCCCCAGTTCTTATATGTACTGGATCAATATAACATCCGGGGAGCATACAGAATGTGTAAAAAACAGCTTAATCCGAACTTTACTCAGCCTACCCCTCAACCACATCGGCCCGCAGGTCCGTGGCAATCTCAAGGATCACGGGTACAATAGCCTCCGTTGACAAGGCAACGTACAGATCGCCCATATACAGACGGAACGGATACTCCGTCCCCTCATGGCTCCACATGAAAAAATCTCCATCAATCGACATCGTGCTCTCTGCACCTTGTACGGTGTAGACCCCGGAATAGCTGAAGCCGGATTTATCGGCAAAGTATTGCTTGCATTCCTCTAAGGCTAGCGCCTGCTCTGCATTCTCTTCCTGCATGGAACGGGTAATTCGTAAACGCTGGCTCATTGGTGATCCTCCACAATGTTAATATTTAAGCTACTAATCTGTTAGTGTTAACTCCGTTAACTGATATCGGCCGGGTTGATAATCGCGAGAATCTGGTGGTCCTTCCACACCCCGCGGATCTTCACATTCAGCCGGGCAATGCCTTCCTTATGGAAGCCTGCATTCTCCAGCACACGGATGGAGCCGGGATTATCCGGTGAGGCTTCCCCAGTAATCCGGTGGAACTTCAGCTCCTCGAAGGCATAGCGCACGACCTGCTGCACCGCCTCCGTCATATAGCCTTTTCCGTTATAGTCCTTGTCCAGACTGTACCCGATCATACAGCTCTGCAGCGGTCCCCGCACCACAAAAGACAGACTGACAGTACCGATAATCCGGCGGTCAGCCTTGTGAATGACCAGGAAGTCGTATCTCTCATCCGCTGCCCTGAACTCTTCATACTGCGCAAGCTTGTCCCGCTGGTACTCCTCAGTATAGAAATCCCCGCTGATCTCCGGTGAATGTTCTTCAAAAAATTCACGGTTACGCAAATACATCCCCGTCAGCTCCGTGGCATCTCCCGCCTCAGGGTAGCGGATGTATACCCGTTGTTCTGTCATCTTTACGCCTCCATTCTTAATTGCAGCACAATGCCGCTTCCTCCGGCTGTTCCTTGCATTCTGGGAACCGGTAGGTCCAGAAGCGTTCCATACCGTACTTGCCGCAGATTACTGGATCAGTTGGCAGAAGGCTACCAAGCACTTTATCCTCCTGGAACTGGGTGCGGTGCGCCAGAATGGAGTTGATTTTGACAGTGATAAAAGGCGTTACATCGATGACTACATCGGCTGCTCCAATCCGCTGCTGATGGCCGTTCGAGAAGGCGACACTATGTACAACCGGACGTTCCGCTGCGGGCAGCCGGGCCATTGTACGGATCACCGCAGCACCAGTGGCATCATGATCCGGGTGCACGCTATATCCGGGGTAGAACGTAATAACCAGCGACGGGGTAAGCTCCTTCACGAGCGATTCCATCCGCTGATCCAGAAGCGCCGGGTCTTCGAACTCAATCATTTTGTCATGGAAGCCCAGCATCCTCAGGTCTTGAATTCCAATGGCCTTACAGGAAGCTTCGAGCTCCGCTTGGCGGATGGCTGGCAAGGTCGTGCGGTTCGCAATGAGCGGAACGCCCATATTCCGGCCCATCTCTCCCAGTGTCAGACAGGCATAGGTCACCTCTGCACCTGCTGCGATATACATCGCCAGCGTCCCGGATACGAAGTAGGCTTCATCGTCAGGATGGGGAAGTACCACCAGGATTCTCGTATGGTCCATAGATTTATTATTCATGTCTGCTTACTCCTCCAGTATCATTAAAAAGGGCTCCGGCTAAGCTGCAACGCCACGATCAGCTTGCCCATACTGTCATGTCCGGCCAGAATCAGCCGCTCGTTATCCTGCTCATCCACATGGGTCAGGCCTTCTGCATAGATCCAGCCCTTCTCTGTCTTCAAGCCCACCCGGTAGGGTCCTGTCCCTGAGATGGAGCCGTTCGTGTAACGGATCTCGGCATTGCTGATGAACACCGAGCCCGGAGCACGGGAGCTGTCGAAATGGCTGGCATAGGCTCCGTTTGTAAGTTCAAGATGGATATATAGATCCTCAGAGACGAAATCGTCGATCCGGTTCTGAATAGCTTGGGGTTGAATGAGCTGCATAATGTCCTCCTAGAGTGTAAAAGAATAGCTGGTTCCAGTGCATTTATTATACATGAAAAAAAGAGCCTGCCCAAGGAACTCTAAGAATTCCTTAAGCAAGCCTGGAGATGCTAAGAATTAAAGATTAACTATAGAGAAGACCTTATCATTGATAAAATAGACGTATTGGTGGCCGTACACTACATACCCGTCATAAACTTCGTCCGGGTCTCCCCAGGAGAGCAGAAGCTCTGTGATCGTCATGCCGCTGACCGCCCGCTCTTCACGGATGGCTGACCACATTTTATCGCTGATCTTGAACTTCGTTTGCGGATTCTTGAAAAACAGTACCTCTTCGACATACTCACTAGGGTCATCACGAGGTTCAATCTTGAGCGGAACCTCCTGCCCGTTGGCCCGGCGGATGATCATTTCTAAATTACCATTGGCCGGGTTCGGGCGGAAATTCGCGATGGTTGCTTTCTCAAAGTTCTTGAACGGACTATCGGTAATCATGGCGTTGCGGGTCCACACCGTTAGTCCATTATAGTAATACTTCAAATAATCAATATTCTCCATGGTGTACATAGTATTGTCCACAAAATCGTTCAAATCCAGGACCCATTCAGTTCCGGCTTCATTTTGCATCACAAAGTTCTGGTTGTTGTCATCAACGTACTGTACACTTTTCACCCAATGGCTTCCCGGATGTCCATATAAGTAGACCTTTTTGCCAAGCACAATGCCCATCGTTCCAGGCAGCTTGCTGATTGCGTAGAGCATACTGTTGCTCTTATTCTTGCCGTCCTCTGTACTCCAAACGAACAACGCTATGGCGCTGGAGGCATATTTGCCGTCAATCGCTCCGAGCTTGAGCAGGGTTTTGAAGGCTACGTAATTGGTGCTTTTGTACAAAATAGAGTTATCCTTGTTCAGCTTGGCGCTTCCTTTGCTGCCTGTGAGCGTAACGCCAGTAGCATCCGCCGCCACAGTGAAGCCCGGAATCTGTCCGGCCAGCTTAACCGGAACATAGGCAGAGCCATT
This sequence comes from Paenibacillus sp. FSL M7-0896, assembly GCF_037975415.1. Taxonomy (NCBI): domain Bacteria; kingdom Bacillati; phylum Bacillota; class Bacilli; order Caryophanales; family Paenibacillaceae; genus Paenibacillus; species Paenibacillus sp. FSL M7-0896. The sequence goes on along the minus strand of NZ_CP150250.1, from coordinate 3,329,430 downwards.
CACAAGTACAGATTTAACTGGCGAAATAAGCAGGTTGCCTTCGACAAACGTAGCAATTTCCGTGTACGCCGGTGCGGCTGCGGCCGCTGCCTGTCCGGCGCCTCCCGGATAGACCAGTCCGAGCGCAAGCAGCAGAGTGGTGAGCAGTAATGCAAGTTTTTTCATAGATGTTCTAATTCCTTCCCCCGATGTAAGTTAGGTGTCCCGGCAAGGTGCCGGAATCTTCCAGATCAGTACATTCGACAAGAAGTTAATTATTTCCTCTATATAAAATCACTTATCTGTATTCCTTCAGCCGTTCTCTACTTCGGAATACGGATCACAAATACCGTCGGCTCCCCTTCCCTACTCTCCAGTAGCAGCGTGCCCTCCATCTTCTCTACGTTCTTCTTGGCAATGGACAAGCCCAGACCGGTCCCCCCGCTTGCCGTTGTCCGGGATTCATCTCCCCGCACAAACGGATCAAAGATCGTAGTCCACAGCTCCTTCGGAATGCCGACTCCATTGTCCGCAATCTCGATCCTGATCTGTGTATCCTCGGGAATCACGGATACCCGGATGCGCGTCCCTTCGGGATTATAGGCCAGAGCATTAGAAATTAGATTATTAATGACACTGGCGAACAGCTCTGGATCATAACGGGCATAGACCTCTTCTTCGGGCACCTGCACGTGAAGCTCGAATTCTTTTTGCTCAATCTCGCCGTAGGTATCAGCAATAATCTCCCGCAGATGGTCGCCCAGCTCAAGGCGCTCTATCCGCAGGATGAAATCCGGTGAGTCCAGCTTAAGCAGATCCAGCATATGCGTAATGAGCTTCGTGACCTGCACGGACTTGGTGTAGATGTAATTCAAATATTTCGTCTGCCGCTCCGGGTCGGTAACGCGTCCTTTGATAAGGGCCTGCGCGTATCCCTGGATGCTGGTAATCGGGGTCTTCAGGTCATGCGACAGATCGACCATCAGCCGCTGCTTGCTTTTCTCGGCGAGGCGCTTCTCCTCGGTGGTCTTCTCAATCACATCAGCCATGTAGTTAAAGCTGTGGCCGATCCGCAGGAACTCGGTCTCTGCATAGAGAGCGATTCGGGTATTGTAATGCCCTTCCATCATACGGTTCAAGCCTAGATTCAGCACCCGCAGCGGCTTCTTGATCCGTCTGGAGACCCAATAGCTGTACACAAAAATCAGCAGCAGAATCAACCCGCTGACCAGGAATACATAAAAGAACACCGAATGATTCAGATAGGAGACCAGAAACTCGTTGTTAATCGAGACATTGATTACATCGCGGGGAATCTTAAGCAACATCCAGGCTGCCCCGCTATCCTGCTCCGTTACGCTCGTAATAGAATAATAAAAGGGCTGGTCGCTGCGGTTCTCCAGTCCTTGAAACAGGCTGTCCTCGTCATAAACCTGAATCTCATCCTGCTTCTCGCCAACAACACGGATCACCCGCTTGCCGGAATCCAGCAGCTCCAGCCAGCCTCCGCTCTTCAGCAGACGCTCACTCTCCGGCCCTTGGCCCAGCTCCTCCCGGTACGCCGCGGCTTCCACAGACAGATTGGGGTCAGGCGTCATTTGCTCCCGGATAACCTCAGCAATATCCTTTTGTACGAATAGATAGACCACTAACACCAGCATCAGCAGCATACAGTTGAACAGCAGGAAGTCGATGGTCAGCGACGTCTGCAGCGGGCGGTTATCTCTACTTTTCCACGGGTGCTTCAATTTTGTACCCCAATCCCCTGATCGTCTTCAGGTATTCCGGTCTCTTGGAATCTCGTTCGATCTTGTCGCGGATGTTGCTGATGTGCACCATAATGCTGTTGTCCTCATAGACGTAGAAATCTTCCCAGACGGTCTCATAGATCTTCTTGCGTGTAAAAACACGGCCCGGCTGCTGCATCAGCAGCTCCAGGATTTTATATTCGGTAGAGGTCAGAGCGACGGCCTCCCCGGCTACCTCAACCTGACAGGTACTCCGGTCCAGCGTCAGCCTGCCGAGCACGATCTGCTCACTTGGCTTCTCCTCCTCCGGTGCCTTGGCATCGAACTGATGCACCCGCCGCAGCATGGCCCCGGCACGCGCCACAATCTCCAGCGGATTAAAAGGCTTAGCGATATAGTCATCCGCACCAAGCTCCAGACCCAGGATTTTGTCATGATACTGGCTCTTGGCGGACAGAAACAGTACGGGGAAATGCTCATGCTCCCGAATCCGCTTCAGCAGCTGCAGCCCGTCCATCCCCGGCATCATAATATCCAGAAGCGCCAGGTCAATCTTGTTATTCTGCATGAGCTTCAAGGCTTCAATTCCGTTCTCTGCCGTCAAAATGTTATATTCCTTCTCCAGATACAGCTGCAGAAGCTCAACAATCTCCGATTCGTCATCGGCTATGAGAATGGTATACATGGTGAATCCCCCTCTATCTTGTCATGCAAGCCGCGCTCTTTGTAACTATAGCCTGCCATTCTTAATCCAGTCTAAACCAAATCTAAAGAAAAGATAAAGAATTATTACAACTGACATTATAACTCGAAGCTTGGCCGTCGCTGCGGTGAACATTTGGACTTCCGGCCGCTGTTGTATTTGGATTTCCTGAATATAATCGCTACTCGCGGTAGAAATCCAAACTCAAAGGCGGTCGCATTCGCTCCTCCAGTTCCAAATTTCCCCTCCGCTTCTTTTTGCTTTTCGTTTGTAAAACCTTCTTAATAGTTCCAAAACAAATAAAAGAAAAAGGAACAGCCCGCTCAGCCAATGAATGGCTTAACGGACTGTCCTAATAGTAGAGGTTAGTTCAGGCAGAGCTTAACCGTGAAGCTTCACCTTACACCGTAGGTACGGTTCCCCCGTCAATCACGTACTCAGCACCTGTAATGGATGCTGCCCGGTCGGAAGCAAGGAAGGCTACCAGCTCGCCCACCTCCTCAGGGAAGCCGGGACGTCCGATGGGTATGCCACCCAGCGCGTCCATTACCGACTGCAGCGCACTTTCCACACTGCCGGTTACCTCAGCAATGTTCTCCATCATGGCATCAGCTGCTGTAGTCTGAATGAAGCCCGGCGCAACACGGTTCACCCGAATGCCCTGCGGAGAAAATTCTTTGGACAGGCTCTTGCTGTAATTGCTTAACGCAGCTTTGGCGGCTGCATAGGGGATGGTCGATTCGATCAACGGCAGCACTCTTTGAATGGAAGAGATGTGGATGATGACTCCCTTGCCCTGCTCCAGCATGAGCGGAATCAGCCCCCGGTCCAACCGCACAGCTGCCAGCAGGTTCAGATTCAGCGCATCCATCCAGTGTTCATCGCTCGCCGCAAGGAATCCTCCGGGAGGTGTCGAGCTTCCGCCGAGATTGTTCACCAGGATATCAATCCGGCCGAAGCGCTCCTTAACCGCAGCAATTACCCGGTCCACTCCTTCCTGCTTGGACAGATCTGCCTGAACGAACAAATCAGAAGCAGAATCTTCAGCCGGCAGTGTCCGGGCAGTAATCATGACTTTAGCGCCTGCCGCAGTGAATCTGTCCGCGATTGCCTGTCCCATTCCCTTGGTACCGCCTGTTACCAGGACTCTTTTACCTTCGTATTCTGTCAGTGGATTAGCATAAGTTATAGTCATTGTTATGGCCTCAATTCATTAGGGATTCCTCAGGGTAGGCTGCAAGTCCAGCCGTCTAAGGTCTGTATGTCTATCTTAGACTTGATTAATATGTGCGTCTAATTTATTATTTTCATTAAATCCATTAATAATATTAATGTATAAAGGGGCTGTCTGCATGGAGCTTACACAACTGGAGTACTTTCTGACCGTAGCCCGGCTTGAGCATATGACCTCTGCGTCCAAAGCGCTGCGAATTACGCAGCCTGCCTTGAGCCATGCGATTTCCAAACTGGAAAGTGAGCTGGGGGTTCCTTTATTCGAGCGTAAGGGACGCAATGTCCAGCTCAACCGCTATGGGGTTATGTTCAGTTCGCGGGTCGAAGAAGCGCTGCGCAATATCGGGAATGGGGTGCGGGAGATTGAGGAGTCGTCCAATGCGGAGAGTGGAACCGTTCATCTGTCTTATCTGAATATTCTTGGTGTGGACCTGATCCCATCGCTTATCAGAGATTATCAGGCAGACCATCCGAAGGTACGGTTTGATCTGTATCAGGGGAATCACGGGGATATCGACGAAGCGCTGGATAACGGGACCTCGGATATGCTGATTACGTCCAGAGAGACTACGGCTGAGGATAAGGAATGGAAGGTCATCCGCAGATTACCGATTTATATTGTGGTCTCCAGTTCCCACCGGTTCGCCTCGCGTTCTTCATTGAGTCTGTTCGAGCTGTCGGGTGAGCCGTTTGTCGGACTGAAGACGAATTGCGGACTCAAGAGCACAATCACCTCCCTCTTCCAAAATACTAATTTCGAGCTGGCCTCCACCTATGACGCTGAGGATCTGATTACTGTGGCCGGCTTCATCAAAGCCGGGCTTGGCGTCTCCGTGCTTCCGCAGACGCTGGGACTGATGCTTGACGGGCTGGTCTGGATTCCCATCCAGGAACCGGGCTGGGAATGGGAGGTGGGCCTGCAATGGCGCCGGGACCATTATCTGTCCCCCGCCTCCAGAAGGTTCATGGAGTATATTCGGGAAACTAGGGAGGTAGCAGATTTAGCCTTGCGAGTAATACAATAACCCATTAACACATTAACCCACTACAAGCTGAGGGTTTGCCGAGCGTCTGGTAAAGGTACACAGTTGGGCTTAATTGCAATCTGTACAGCTAAATCATTCGATTTTCTACCGATAGTATGTTTAGTTGTATAAGGTACATTTAAAATTCCCTCACAGCCGGGTTTTCGCTCATTCGGGCAATTTTAGTTGTACAAACTACAGTTAGAAGCAGAATGCCTTCCTTTTTGCTAGTTTTAATTGCACGGAATACACCTATCTCCGAATATTAGCTTCAAACGAGGCTTCCGCATTCTAAAGAGCTGCCCCAACCAGCCGCTTCACGGCTGTGGGACAGCTCTACCCAGTCTTTTAACAAATCAATGCCCGAAGCTCTGCAATCGTTGCCCGGTACTGCGGCTGGAAATCAGCAGAATTCATATAACCGCCTATGCTGGTCAAGAATTGTCTGCCTTCAGTGGTCCGGCTCACCTTAGCGGCATCCAGTACACACAGCAGCAGATTACCGTTACCTACGCTGCACTCTGTGAGGAAACTTAGCTTGTGATTACGCTCGAAATTATCGATGGTCTGTACGATGGGATTCCAGCTGCGGTCCGCCTCATCCATGATAAGCGATTTGGAATGCTGGGCGATAGTCCACCACGGGTAGGTGGAATGCGCTTCACTCGGGAAATCGCGCAGCACCGGATGCCCGTTATCGATCAGCAGGCCCATCGTACCGATGGGAACCGGCCGGTTCATGCTCTCCGAGATCGAGCGGAACATCGGGTAGCACCAGAAATCCGTGCAATAATAGCCTTCGATTCCGTTCTGAACCGACTCCGGCTCCGGCATCAGCAGCACGTTGCCGCCTTGCTCCAGCAGGGAGACGGCCTCCTCAGACAGCTCTGTGAACACATAGATGCCTTCAGCTTCAAGCGGGTTATCCCTCTGCTCAGGATATATCCACAAGTCGTAGCTTTTGCGGATATCGGTTCCTTGGACCCGAAGCGCCAGCTCCGCCCGGCTCATCCGGTCAACCGCCGGAAGCTCAATCGCCAGATCACAAATGTCAATGTAGTGGGTTCCGGCAGGAATAAAGGCTCCGGCTGAGCCCGTTGTCCGAACTCCCCCTTCAACCGCAAGCTCCCAGTGAAGCTCGATGGCATCCGGCATACCGCGGCGGAAGCAGCTCAGCTCCACATGGGCCTCGAAGGTCTCCCCGGCGGCGTAGTTATACTTAGGGAATCTTGCCAGCAGCACGGCATCATTACAGAAGGTCCGCCACTCTTCCGGGCTAATCAGCCCCTTGGAATCCATGAAGGCATCCAGAACACCTACCAATGCTGTACCCTGGCCGCTGAAATCCTGGAGATCCAGAAGCTGGAACCCCGCTAACCGGCGGGAACGGAAGGCAGCCTCAAGCTCTTCCTTGTAGCAAGCGACAGCGAGCTGGCCTGAGCTTTTGAAGTATGCATCGGCCAGATGGCCAAGCCCCTTGCTCTCCAGCCGTTCGCGGAAGATGACGAAGTTCCCGGCCTTGAGTGGACCTGTGTACTTCCCGATTTCCTGGAAATCCGGAAACGTAGCATATTGTCCAATCTCATGCGAGATTACCGGAACCTGCGGTATCCATTCACCGGATTCACTGCCGGATTGTACGGCCTTGGCTTCGGTACCGTACTGGATCAGGATCTCGCCGCCTGCCTCGACGGACACTCCTTCACCATTCCCGAAGCCCGGCGGAATAATCTGATCGTCGTAATCCTTCATTGTACTTGGCAGCGAAGTCTGGACATGACCAAGCGGAGCATCGCACATGGCATAGGAGCCTCTGAACAGCCTGTCCCGGGTGAAGCGCACACCGCTGAAGAAATCGTCATGCTCCAGCACCTCCGGCACCCATTGATGATTATTGGAGCCTTGGGTGTATAACGGCCGGTCATCGAATGCCTTGTAGTCCTTCAGGAATGAATCAATCCGCTCCTTGCTGCCCCATAACTCATTGCCTAGCGACATCATGACGAAGGAAGGATGATTGCCGAATTCGCGCAGGATAGCGTATCCTTCGCTGATCAGATAGTCCTGCTCCGCCTGATTATGCCCTTCATCGGTATCTACAGTAATGGTTCCCCAGAACGGCAGCTCCGGCTGCATGTAGATTCCGAGCAGATCGGCAGCGGTGAACGCAGCCTCCGGCGGGCAGCAGGTGTGGAAGCGGTAATGATTGATCCCGTAAGACTTGGAGATCCCCAAGATTCGTACCCATTCCCCCACATCGGTCGGAGCATAGCCGGTGAGCGGGAAGATCAGGCCGTCATGCTTGCCGCGCAGAAAAGTCTTTTCCCCATTAATGGCGAACTTATCCCCCTCAGCCCGGAATGACTTAAGCCCAAAGATCACCTCCTGCCGGTCCACGGTAAATCCATCGCTGCCCTTGAGAACAAGGCTGACAGTATACAGATTGGGAGCGAATTCACTCCACAGCAGCGCATCGGGACCCAGTGCATAGTCTATAGTGAACGGACCCGGTGTGATGACATATTCCTGTTCCTCTACGGAATGTGTTATCTCACTATTGAAGCTATTAGCAGATACCGCGAGTGTAGCACCTTGCATGCTTTCCAGCGTTGCCGAGATCTGCACCGAACGTGCAGGCAGATCAGACTTCAGCCGGATGCCGCTAATCCGGGCTTCCCCATAGAACTGCAGCTCCATCCGGCCGGTAATTCCGTTCCAATTGGTCTGGGTGTCCGGCGAGGTCATATGCCCGCCTTTGGTCGGATAGCCGGTGTTGTCCACCCGAATAGTAAGCGTATGACTCCCGGGCTGCAGCTGCGGCAGCTCATATACATGCGGAGTATTCAAGCTGTCGCGGCTGCCGATCTCCTGACCGTCCAGCCAGAGGGTGGTAAGCCTTGTACGTTCCAGATATAAGCAGCAGCGCTTACCTGCCAGCTCTTCCGGAATCCCAACCTCTCTGGAGTACCAGACCGGTCCTTCATAACGGAATTCATCCGTCAGAGCGCCTACCATAATCTCCTCATTCTTCGGCCCTTTACGGGCGAAGGAGGTAGTTCCCGGCAGCATAATTACATCGGTAAAAGGTAGCACCAGTCCTTGCCCCTTCTCTTCCAGTTGCAGCTTCCATTCGCCTTCAAGGCTGATCTTTGACAGCACAATTATCACTCCTAATCATGGTAATCTCTATACTCTTGCGGCCAGATGCCGCCATGAATCCAGCAGTTCATCACTGTGCATCCAGCTTCCAGTCAAATCCTTAATCAAACGCTCCGGCAGCATTTCCCGGCTTCCTGTTAGTTTCTCCCTGAGCAGGGCTGTTTCCTGCTCCAGCAAAAAGCGCATGCCGGATCATACCGGCACGCGCTCAATGGATGAAGCTGATTCAGTTGTCTACTGAATGGAAATTTTCAAAGCGCACCAACGATAGCATGCGGCACGTAGTGCTCTTCCAGCCGGGCAATCTCTTCAGCTGTCAGCTGAAGGGATAACGCTCCCACCGCATCGGTAATATGCGACAGCTTCGTCGCCCCGATAATCGGCGCAGTGACCGGCTGTTTCTGCAGCAGCCAGGCCAGTGCAACATGGATGCGCGGAACTCCGCGCTCCGCCGCAATGGCAGCTACCTGCTCGACAATCAGGCGGTCCTTATCGGCTGTAGCATCGTATTTGGATCTCTGTACCTGATCCGTTTCCGAGCGCAGCGTAGATTCCGCCCAGTCCCGGGTTAGCCGGCCGGAAGCCAAGGGGCTGTAGGGGATGACCGCAATGCCCTCTTCCTTACAGAGCGGGAGCATCTCACGTTCCTCTTCACGATAGATGAGATTCAGATGGTTCTGCATGGAGACGAACCGGGTCCAGCCGTTCATATCAGCAACATGCAGCGCCTTCTGGAACTGCCAGGCATACATGGCGGAAGCGCCAATGTAGCGGGCTTTTCCCGCCTTCACCACATCATGCAGGGCTTCCATCGTTTCTTCAATCTGCGTAGTATAATCCCAGCGGTGAATCTGGTACAGATCAACGTAATCAGTTCCCAGCCGCTTCAGGCTGTGGTCGATCTCGCTCATAATTGCTTTGCGGGACAAGCCCCCGCCGTTCGGTCCGGTTCGCATAGGGAAGAATACTTTGGTCGCAATCACCACCTCATCCCTGGCAGTCATGTCCTTCAAAGCCCGTCCGAGCATTTCTTCACTCGTGCCGTCAGAATAGACATTGGCCGTATCGAAGAAATTAATGCCCAGGTCCAGTGCGGTACGGATCATCGTCCGGCTCTGCTCTTCATCCAGCACCCAAGGGTGCACCCAGCGCTTGGCATCGCCAAAGCTCATGCAGCCCAGGCATAGTCTGGAGACATCAAGGCCGGTGTTGCCCATTTTTGTATATTCCATTTGCTCGTTCCCTGCTTTCCTGAGAATAGTGTAGATTACAGTCTCTCTTATTGTGCAACAGATAACGGATTGGCGTTATCACAATAGTCGCGAATGATTGCCTAATCCTACTGTTCTCATTAACACTCCCGCCGGATATGCCCTATAATGAAACCATATGAAACTAAGGAGGCTCTCAAGTGACCGAAGCAATCGTAACGCAAAAGCTTGAGCTGTGCCGGCTGATTGAGCGGCATACCGGCCGGGACGGCGCTCATGAAACGGCCGTGCCTGCACTGCAATTCATCCGTTACTCCCAGGCGAGTGAGCCTGCTTACCGGGTGTATAACCCGTGTTTCTGCTTCATTACCCAAGGCGTGAAGGAGATTATGCTGGCCCAGGAGCATTTTGTATATACCTCTTCTGATTTCCTGGTGGCTTCAATGAATTTGCCGGTAGTGGGACAAGTGATTAAGGCGTCCCCGGAGGTTCCCTATTTAAGCTTCAAAATGGAATTCACGCAAAACCAGATTCTGGAGGTCCTCCATGAATCGCAGCTGCAGATTCTCCCCCGGGAGAATGCCCGGCGTGCCTTATTCGTCGGACACATCGACACGGATCTGCTGGATGCGCTTCTCCGTCTGGCGCGGTTGCTCAATACTCCCAAAGACATCCCGTTCCTTGCCCCTCTATATACTAAGGAAATTCTGTATAAACTGCTGCAGGGACCATATGGAGTAACGCTGGCCCAGATTGCCATGGAAGGCAGCAGCACTTACCGGATCAGGGAAGCAATTGAGCAGATTGTCAGCCATAGCGAACAGGCTCTGCGGATCGACGAGCTGGCCGATATCGCCAATATGAGCGTCTCCGCATTCCACCGCAACTTCAAGGAAGTTACGGCTATGAGCCCGATCCAGTTCCAGAAGCAGCTGCGCCTGCAGGAGGCTCGCCGCCTGCTATTAGCCGAGTCTGCAGATGCAGCAGATGTTGCCTTCCGGGTCGGCTACGAGAGCGCCTCACAGTTCAGCCGGGAATATTCCCGTATGTTTGGCGCTCCCCCGCGGGCCGACATCAAGCGGTTGAAGGAACAATTTGAGCTTCCGGTACAGATTTGATACCTGCTTAGTCGAGTACAACCTGCTTAGTTGCAATATTCGCGCAGAATTCGCGGTCATGCTCCACAAACAGGATCGTCGGTGTATATTCCAGCAGCAGCTCCTCGATCTGCATCCGGGAGATGACATCGATGAAGTTCAGCGGCTCATCCCAGATGTGCAGATGCACCTGCTCACTGAGGCTGGCGGCAATCAGCACCTTTTTCTTTTGCCCGCCGCTGTACGTGGACATATCCTTCTCGAATTGCAGCCGCGAGAAATCGAGCTTCCGCAGAATCGACTTGAACAGGCTCTCGTCGATCCCCTGCTCTCTCGCATATTCACTCAGGCTGCCCTTGAGCTGCGAAGTATCTTGGGATACATAAGAGATAGACAACTGGCTGTCCCGTGCGAAGTGGCCGGTATAGTTTATGTCCTCCCCGCAGATCAGCTTCAGAATGCTTGATTTGCCTGAGCCGTTGCTGCCGGAGAGGGAGACCCGGTCCCCCTGTTCCAGAGCGAAGCTAACACTGGAGCATACCGTTTTGTCGTCATAGCGGATCGACAGATCCTCCAGCTCTACCAATTGCTGCTTATGATAAGGAAGCTGTGCAATCTTCAGACTGTCCGCGCTCTCCAGATTACGCAGCAGCTTCGACTTCTCCGCGATGGCGGATTCCTGCCGCTGCTGAAACGACTTGGCACGCTTCATCATCTTGGCGGCCTTGTGGCCGACGTAGCCTTTATCCAATTTGTTGCCGGAGCTCCGGGTGCCATTCTTGGATTTCTCGACTTCATGCGCCCAGCCGCCCGTTCTTTTGGCAGAGTCCGATAAGCGCTTGATGTCCTTCCGCAGCTTCTCATCCTCCGCCAGCTCGAACTGATCCTGTCTGGACTTATTCTCCCACCAGCTGCTGAAGTTGCCCTTCTGGATCTCAATATTGGTCTTGTTAATCGACAAGATATGGTCCACACAGTTATCGAGAAAAGCACGGTCATGCGACACCAGAATATACCCGCTCTTCGTACGCAGATAGTCACTGACCAGCTTCCGGCCCTTCGCATCCAGATGGTTCGTCGGTTCGTCTATGAGCAGGAACTGGTTCTCGCGCACGAACAGAGCGGCCAGCAGCACCTTCGTCTGCTCCCCGTTCGACAGCGATTCAAACGGCCGGTAGAGCGTATCTTCGGACACCCGCAGCAGCGACAGCTCGCGCATCAGCTTCCAGTGCTCCATCTCCGGGTCGATCTCCTGCATGACATCCACGGTCAGAGCAGCAGGGTCAGCCACCGCAAACGGGAAATACTCGAAGCCCACCTGCGATGATATCGTCCCGCTGTAATCATATTTGCCAAGCAGCAGGTTCAGGAAGGTTGTTTTGCCGCGGCCGTTGCGTCCGGTGAAGCCCAATTTCCAATCTGTATCCAGTTGAAAGCTCACATTCTCAAAAATATGTTCGTAAGTGCCCTCATAGGCAAAAGTCAGCTTGCTCACATTAATCAAAGACATACACGTATCCTCCTGTATTTACAAAAATAAAAGCTGCAAGAAGGTTCTCCTCCAGCAGCTCAAATAAACACAGCAAATCCCATACCCGGATACTTATCTCCAGGCGGACTTGAATAAGGATATTTGGACCAGAGTGAAAAGAGGCAGACCCTTCCTGCATATCAACCATAAATTGCGCTCCACAAATAACGCTTGTTTATTGGTCACATTACGCAAGAAATGTCCGCACGATACTCTTCAACTCCAATCGCTTAATTAAGTGCATTCTAACACGAGTCTTCCCGGAGATCAACCCGTTAGTCAGATCAGTCCGTGCTTCAGGAAGCAATTATACAGTCCATCGTTCTCAATAGAATCGGTGATATCATCGGCAATTTCTTTGAGCGGCTCGCGGGCATTGCCCATGGCAATCCCCACCTGGACATATTCCAGCATCTCCAGATCGTTAAGTCCGTCGCCAATCGCCATACTGTCCTCCAGGGGGATATTCAAATGCTGCAGGACATCGGCAATAGCCGCAGCCTTATGAACACCAGGCATCATCAGCTCCCCGCTGTTCTCCCCGAAGATCGGGATGGAGCACTGAATTGCCGTGAAGCGATCCTGTAACTCCTTCTGAATCTGATCAAAGGGCAGGCTGCTCTCCAAGAAGCATATCTTATTAACGTCATCCAGATATAACTCCTCGTCCCCATAAGTAAGTGTTGCGATATAGGGATGGGGCGACAGCCGTTTTCTCTCCTGCGCCTCGGGGTCATTCAGCAAGTCTCCATAGATTCTGCGTTCCAGATGCGGTTGTAAATGGCGGCTGCCGTGAAGTGCTGTATTGGATTCCAGAATGAAATCGACCCCGTTCGCGTTAAAATAATCGATCAAATGCTTCGCATCCTCCGGGGTCACTTTTTTATGATAAAGCATTTCGCCACCGCTCTCCACATATCCGCCTGCCGCTCCAATCAGCCCGTCGAACCCGATCTCCCAGATATAATCATAGATTTCAGCCTTGGAGCGTCCGGTGCACAGGTACAGCAAATGCCCGTTCTTCCGTGCCTGCTGGCATGCCTGCACTGCCGATTCCGGTACTATTCCATTCTCCATGAGAAGCGTTCCGTCTATATCGATGAAAATAATCTTTCTGCTGGTCTGATTCATATCCTCTTCTCCCCTTTGTCTAGTCTTCCACTGAACTATAGGTTATGAAATGCGTTCCAAGTCAAGCGTTATTTCATATGAGTCGCCCGATTCATCCATTCCGGATCTGTCCAAATAAATAGGATAGATTGAACTAATGGCTTTTATGTTTTGGGATGTGCCGTGACTCCAGAGAAGTTTTGGACTTCCGGCCGCTGTTGTCAGCAGATTTCATGATTTATCCCGTTTTTAACGGTAGAAATCCGCAGACTGCTGATGCTGTAGATAGCGAGCTTTCCTACGGAAAGCTTTCAGGCGGTCGCTACCGCTCCTCCAGTTCCAAAATTCCCCTCCGCCACTTTTCCCTTAACTTAAATCCTTAAGTTCAATTTATATAGGCGTTGCAGAAGGCATCTTATCCCATTAGGAGGTACATAATGAGAACATTACCAGAATCCTTAGTAAAAACAGCAAGAGCGGTGCTGCTCGGTACAGCTCTGACGCTGGCCGGCGGTACAGTGATTGCAGGCGTTGGTGGACAGCCCGTAGTTGCAGCGTCGGCATCCACAGCGGATTCTCAGGCGGTCTATAACCAGTTCCGCAAATATGCCAGCAATCCCGCAAGCCTCGCACAGGCACGCAAATATCTTATGAACCATATCTCCAAAGTTGGCTCCTGGTACGGCACGGTAATGACCCTTCAACTGGAGAATGCCCAGAAGGCTGGGCTTGAGCGGTTCTCCGAGAAGCTATATACAGATGCTGTGCAAAAGACATTAATGGATGCCGAAATTAACAACGACATGACCTATACGGAGATCCTGAAGCGGGTGAAAGCGCCTGCGGTCCGCAAGCTGATGGAGGAAATCTGGGAGAAAGGCTACAAGCTGGAGACCAGCGAAGGTATGTATTACGCGGTTATGCATTATGAAGGCTTCAAGGTATTCAAACCCTATATCAGCAAGGATATCGCCGCGTATATTGATATCATGGCAACGGAGAGCAACAAGCCGTCTACCTTCGATGCGGGTATCGTGATCACTTGGGATGAATTGATCGGCAGAGCGGCCATCATGAGCGATTACGTCCAAGATTATCCGAAGTCGAACCGGACCGCGGCCATCCGCAATGAAATGTCTTATACGGTTCCACTAGTACTGCTCGGCTCGGATAACACCCCAGCCTACGATTACGACACGAATGAACTCGACCCTGAGCTGCGCCGGGCCTACGACCAAGCCCTGATGGAGGGGCCGGGTGACAATAAGGTGCTGAATATTCTGGCCAAGCTGGTAACGCTTCTGAATACTTCCGGTAATCAAAAGACGCCTGCGGTTGAATCCTACCTGGATCAGGTGGTAAAACAATATACGGAGCTGTGAATGGTTACAATTTGAACTGAATGATGCTGGCAGGTGAAAATCTGGGAGGCTCAGAGGGCACAATGAGATCGGTTTTTCGATTACATTCCGCACACGTGCCTACGTAGCGCTCCAATGTGATCGGTTTTTCGATTACATTTGCTTACACGCCTACGTAGCGCCCCAATGTGATCGGTTTTTCGATTACATTTGCTCACACGCCTACGTAGCGCCCCAATGTGATCGGTTTTTCGATTACATTTGCTCACACGCCTACGTAGCGCCCCAATGTGATCGGTTTTTCGAATACATTTGGCCTCGGGCCATCACTCCGCAAAAAGGCTGTCCTTCATCAGAAAGGACAGCCTCTTTGTACAACCGCTACACCAAATCCTCTTCCTGCGCTCCAGTAATGACCGTAACAATGCTTGTGCGCAGTTGATCCGCATTCTTGGCCTGATAAGGATCGGCGGCGTAGATGACGGCATCGGCAATATAGCCTTCCGCAATCCGGCCCAGCTCATGGCCGCTTCCGAGAATCCCGGCTGCGTCTTCTGTAGCTGACCGCCACGCTTCAGCGCGGCTCAAGCCATAGTCCAGCAGGGTGTCGAATTCCTGCAGGTTGTAGCCGTGCAGCGCAGGCGTAGCATAATCGGTGCCGAAGCCCAGCCGTACCCCTGCCTCCCTGGCATATCCGAGCGCGATGGCATGAGCATCAGCGGCCCGGGCGGCCCGTTCACAGATAAGCGGACTTAACGCCAGCACTCCCTTCGGATCGGCGGCGATCCGGTAGATTGAAGTGGTCGGCACGTAAGCCACGCCGGATTCGGCCAGTCTCCCGGCCTGATCCCAGGTCATGAACATCCCGTGTTCAATAGATTCCACACCGGCCTGAATGGACCAGTCAATCGTCACCCCGCCCCAGGTATGCACCAATACCTTCTTGCCGTTCGCATGGGCATGACGGACGATGAAGGCGAATTCCTCCCCGGAGAAGTTCGGCTCCGTAACCTTCTCGGTAGGTGCGCCAAGACCGCCGGTTGCCATGATTTTGACCCAGCCTGCCCCGGTCGCGTAGATCTCCGTCAGGCGGTTCTCCAGATGCTTAACCCCCTTGGCATCGGAAGCTCCCAGCATTTCACTGCTGGTCTCTACCCGCAGCGGCTGCTGGTAATACTTCACGAGATGCCGGATCGTGGCTGGCAGAATACCGCCGGCATCGCGGGCTGTAGTTACTCCCGTCCGCAAGGTAGCGGCGAAGGCCTCCGCCTGCATGACCTCAATCTCGCGGGGGTCCCGGCGGAGCTGGTCGTCATGATCAAAGTCGGTCCAGGCCAGATGGGTGTGCAGATCCAGAATGCCCGGACTGATCCATAGCTGCTGCTGCCGGGAGCCTTCCGCCTGTTCCGGGTGCGGACCTACTTCTGCCACTGCGGTGAACCGCCCGTTCGTAATCTCGATATCAAAGCGTTTCTCCGGGGTACCTGCAATATGGATTCCAGTGTACGCCTGAAATTGCGGCTGCTTGAGGATCATTCCGCTTCCCTCCAGATCTGGCGGACGGCCTGCACTGCCGGTTCAGCATCCAGCTTCAGCAGTCTGGCCAGCGTCTGCACCGCTGCTTCGACACTCTCCCGGCTGGCATTCGTTCCGAAATGATTGATCCGCAGCAATTGACCGAATAATTCCCCGTCCCCGGGAGCTACGATACCGACAGGCTGCTTGATCAGCAGAAGCGGCTGCTCGTCAATCCGAACAGTCGTAGTCAGCGTGGAATAATGACTGCTGTCCTTCTGCCAAGGCGCAAGCCCAAGCTCCGCGACCCCTGCGACAGCAGAGGCCGCCGCACGTTCATGCCGCTGGATAACCTGTGGCAGTCCCTCTTCGGCAACAGCCTCCAGGGCTTCGATTAGAGCTCTGGCTTCCAGGACCGGGATATTCGGCGGGACGCGGAGCGGCGCTGCTCCGTCCGGGGACGGCTGCAGATCCAGCAAGGACAGAATGGAATTGCGCGGAGCCCGTTCGTTCGACTCCAGGAAGGCCCAGCCGCGGGGAGAAATACTGACCGCGCTGATTCCGTTAGGACCGGCGAGCGCTTTTTGCGCACCCATTACAGCGAAATCCACCGCCCACTCATCCACAGACAGCGCCTCTCCCCCGACAGCCGACACGGAATCGGTTACCGTAATCAGGTCATGCCTGCGGGCCAGCTTGAAGATCTCCTCCGCAGGGTTCGAGCCGCCTGTAACCACCTCTGCCTGCACCAAAGAAATCGCAACCGGCTGATGCTGCTCAATCGCTGCGGCCACTTCCTCTACTGTAACCACCTGGTCGAAGGGAACCTTCACTTCCTTAACGGTAGCCCCACCACGCGTAAGCCACTCTCCGAACAAGCTTCCGTAAGGTCCGGTTACTACGTTCAGAATCGTACGTCCCGGCGCTGCAATTCCTGCTGCTACCGCCTCAATGCCTAGAATCGCCTCCCCCGGAATGATTACCGGAGGATGCTGTGTCCCTAATAGCCGGGAAAGCTGCTGTGTTAATGTGTCCAGCTCAGATAGCGTGAGTGGTACGAATCCTGTAATTTGACGGTTCATATAATCCTCCTGATGGTATGAATGTTCAATATTGCGGCATCTTGGGCACCGCAGACAATAGCTCCCGGCTGTATTCATGCTGGGGCCGGACGAAGAATTCATCCTTCGAATTCACCTCGACCAGCTGCCCCTGGCGCATCACAGCGACGGTATCGCTGACGGCATGAATGACTCCCAGATCATGGGAGATGAACAGCATCGTCAGATTAAGCTCGGCTTGCAGCGTATGGAATAGCTCCAGCACGCTGCGCTGCACTGAGACATCCAGTGCGCTGGTAGGCTCATCGGCGATCAGCAGACTAGGCTCCACGCTAAGCGCGCGGGCAATGGCAATCCGCTGGCGCTGGCCGCCGGAGAATTCATGCGGATATCTGTCCAGAGATTTGGCATCCAGCTGCACCCGGCTAAGCAGCTCCTTACTTCTGCGCTCAACCTGCGACCGCTCTACAATCCGGTGGAACAGCAAGGCTTCAGCCAGAATCTGCCGGACAGTATGCCTGGGATTCAGCGAAGAATCCGGGTTCTGAAAGATCATCTGAATCTGTTTATGCTGCGCCTTGCTCCGCTTCTTGCCTAACGGCTCCGCACCCAGCAGAAGCTGTCCTTCATCAGGAGTGATCAGTCCGGCAATGACCCGGGCCAGCGTAGACTTCCCGGAGCCGGACTCACCGACAAGCCCCAGTGTGGTATGCCGCGCAAGCTCCAGCCGGATCTGATCTAGTGCGGTGAACCCGCCATAACGGACGGTTATATCCTGTACCTGCAGTGCTACTTCCATGAGATCCCGCCTCCTTCCAGCTCCGGCAGAGGAAGCACCGAATCCATTAACATCTGTGTATAAGCCTCAGCCGGATGCCGCAGCAGGCTATGCGTCTCGCCTTGCTCAATGATCCGGCCTTGCTTCATTACAACCAGTCTGGAGCAGAGATTGGCGGCAATCGCCAGGTTGTGGGTCACAAAGACCATAGCGAAGCCCAGCTCCTGCTGCAGACTCGTAATCGTATCTATAATCTGGCGCTGAACCGTCACATCCAGCGCCGTAGTCGGCTCATCGCAGAGCAGAATGCCCGGCTTGCAGGCCAGCGCCAGAGCAATGACCACACGCTGGCACTGGCCGCCGGAGAGCTGCCCCGGGTAGCGGTCTTTTGTCTTCAGCGACGCTGGAAGACCCAGCCGCTCAAGCAGCTCCAGGGCGATGCGCCGTGCAGCCTTCAGACTGGTTCTCTGTCTGTAATAGACAACCTCCGTCAGTTGCTTCACTACCGGACAGAGCGGGTCCAGTGCTCCTCTGGGGTCCTGGAACACCATGGCACTGCTTACCTTGCTGCGGACCACTCCCCCGGTCTGCTCCACACCACGCGGAAGCAGGCCGAGAATCGCCCGCAGCGTCAGCGATTTGCCGGAGCCGGATTCGCCGACTAGTCCCAGGCTTTCGCCGTGTTCAAGGGAGAAGCTGATGCTGTTGACCAGAATTTCTGTAGACGGGGCCGCGAGTGTCAATTCTTCGAGTTCAAGTACAGGTTGTGTTGTCATCCTTTTCTCCTCCAGATATCGGCCAGTCCGTCTCCCAGGAGAGACAACGCAATTCCCGTATACACGACTGCGAAGCCGGGAACCGCCGACAGCCACCAGGCTGTGGTAATGAAGGGCTGTCCGTCTGCGATCATCGTTCCCCAATCCGGCGTAGGCGGGGC
This sequence comes from Paenibacillus sp. FSL M7-0896, assembly GCF_037975415.1. Classification (NCBI taxonomy): domain Bacteria; kingdom Bacillati; phylum Bacillota; class Bacilli; order Caryophanales; family Paenibacillaceae; genus Paenibacillus; species Paenibacillus sp. FSL M7-0896. The sequence continues at coordinate 3,310,982 of NZ_CP150250.1, read as the reverse complement.
AATCCCTATTCCCAGATAACCCAGCGTAACGATGGCTACCAGGAGTCCGATCATATCCGTCATCAGCACGACAACGGCTTGCGGCAATACATTCGGCAGAAGATGGCGCAGAAGGATACGGTGTCCGGGCAGACCTAGCGTCTGCGCCGAGGCGATCCATTCCTGCTTCCGGAAGGATGCGCTGAGTCCTCTGACCACACGGGCGAATACAATCCAGCCTACCAGAATGAAGGTAATATAGATTCCGCGCTCCCCTGCCCCGCTGGCGAAGGCCACGATAATGACGATCAGATAGAACGGGAAGGCAATAAAAGTGTCCGTGATCAGCGCTATAATTCTATCGGTCCATTTGCCATAGTACCCCGAAATCATGCCCAGCATGACGCCCGTGCAGAACGGAATAATCTCAGCCAGCACCATGATCGTCAGATCCGTCCGGGCGGCATAGATCAATCTGGTGAACAAATCACGGCCAAGCTGGTCGGTACCGAGCCAGTGGGCTGCGGAAGGCGGCTGCAGAAAGGCGCTCAGATTCTGCTCCGTCGGGTTGTACGGACTTAAATAAGGAATGAATATGGCGAGCAGTATAAGTATAGTGAACATAATGATTCCGATCAGCAGTGACGGGGTGTTCAGTACTCTTCGGAGTCCGCTTGCGGGCTTCCCGAGGTCCGGCAGGGTTGTATCTATCTGTGTAGTATTCATGATTTCCCCTTCGTTCTGGGATCAAGCCACCCGGAGATAATTTCGATTAGCAGACTGATAATCACAACAGCCAGCGCACAATAGAGCGCAATCCCCTGAATCACCGGGAAATCCCTGTTTGAGATGGAGGTGAACAGCAGGCTGCCAATGCCCTTGATCCCGAAGACCTGCTCCACAACGAGCGTTCCCCCGATCAGGTAGGACACATTGACTCCCAGCAACATCAGGGTCGGCAATGCCGAATTGCGCAGCACATGCTTGAACAGGATGACTCTGGACGGGATTCCAGCTGCACGGAGAGTGACCACGAATTCGGATTCCAGCACCTCCAGCATTTGCGCACGCAGCGAGCGGACCAGCGTAGGAATCTGTGAAAAAGCAATCGTGACCGCCGGAAGCACCAGACTATGGAGCGTACCCGACCATCCCTCGCCGATTCCCCCTACGGGGAACCAGCCCAGCCGCACACTAAAGAACAGAATGAACAGAATCCCAACCCAGAAGACCGGCATCCCAAGGGTGACCGCTGGAATAATGCGGATCAGATGGTCTAGCAGCTTGTCCTTGTGGGTGGCAGCAACCGTTGCCAGCAGAAGGGCTACAATTATCGCAAGCACCGAAGCAATTACAATCAGCAGTAGTGTGACCGGAGCACGCTCTGCAATCAGCTCTCTCGTCGAGGTGCCGGCAATAATAGAGTTTCCGGTATCTCCCTGAGTGAACAGCAGCTTCACGAACCGGGTGAACTGATCCCATAAGGAGAGATCCAGTCCCAGTGTGTGGTGCATATTCTTAAGCGCCTCAGGTGTGCTGTATTCACCGAGAATCATTTTGGCGGGGTCGCCGGGTACAATTCGGATCAGGAAAAAGACCGCCGTCATTACGCAGAGGATAACAAGTAAGGCTCTTACAAGGGCTAAGGCCAGCCACTTGTAAGAACCGTTGTTTCCAGCTGCACCGCTTAGGGTCAGCTTGGATTTCATCATTTAGCTAGTCGGACATCTTCCAGACGGATGCTGCCGTTAGGCAGAACCACAAGTCCGTCTACAGAAGACCGCGCGCCGATCAGGATATCCGGATAGTACAGCGGAATGTAAGGAACTTCATCGGCAAGCGTCTGTAAAAGCTCGGTGTAGATCGTAGCCCGTCCTTCACCATCAGCTGTCTTCTGGCCTTCATACAGCAGCTTGGTTACCTTCTCATTCGTGTAATGCGTCCAGTACGATTTGCTGAAGCCTTCCGGGTCGGTCTGGAACGCCAAGATCGAGTTCGCTTCCGGGGAATCCGCCTGACCGCTGTTCAGCATCGCCGCGAAATCATAAGCGAAAAAGCGTTCGCGGAAGGTAGCCAGCTCCACCGATTCAATCTCAATCTTGATCCCGATCGCCTGGCCGGCGGCCTGGATAATCTGGGCTTCCTGAGCCCGGGTGCTGTTGCCGGAAGCAACCAGCAGCTTGGTGGTGAATCCGTCAGGGAAGGCCGATTTGGCCAGCTCTGCCTTGGCAGCCGCCGGATCGAAGCTCAGTGCCTTGATCTTATCATTGGCATTGTAAGGAATCGTAGTTGGCAGCAGCGAAGTCGCAGTCTGTGCATAGCCGAAGGTCAAGGCCTTGGTCAGTCCGTCACGGTCAAGCGCCAGTGCCAGTGCCCGGCGGACATGCACATCGGAGAAGTGCTTATCCAGTGTGTTGAAAAAGAGCTGTTCTGTCACCCAGCTGCCGTTCGTTACTACTGTGGTGTCTGCACCGTCCTTGATCTCGCCCGCATTCTGTAGTGACAGGGCTTCAACTGCATTCACTGCCCCCGCTTTAAGCTGGTTAATGGCCTGACTGTCGTCCTGGATCAGCTTATAGACGAGCTTGTCGATATAAGGCTTACCTTCCTTCCAGTAGTTAGTATTCTTGGTGAAGGTCACATCACCTGCCGGGTCCCATGTCTCGATCACGAATGGCCCGGTCCCTACCGGCTTCTTGAAGAATTCCTCTTCGCTCACTCCGCCGAAGTTATTCGGGATGATCCCATTCGAGAAGTTCGACAACTCCGAGATGAATGGGGTGTAGGGTTCTTTTAGCGTGATTACGAGTGTCTTCTCATCCTGTGCCTTCACCGTATCTACCTTGGCCGAGATGGCCAGGGGACCGCCAACCTTCAGATGCCGCTGGAGGGAGAATACCGCATCCTCTGCGGTCACCGGCGTACCGTTCGAGAACTTCAGGCCGTCACGGAGTACGAACGTATAAGTTAAGCCGTCTTCGCTAATTGTATGTGAGGCTGCCAGCTGATCCGTAATTTCACCCTTGCTGTCAAAAGCAACCAGTGACTCAAACACTTTATCAATCGCGAATGCGTTATTCGATGTAATCTGGTTATGCAGATCAAACGACGTTACGGAAGCCGGGCGGCCATACACGAAGGTGCCTCCAGTTGCAGGCTCTGCAGTGCTTGCACTTTCCGTTGCCGCTGGAGCCGTACTGGCCTTAGCCCCATTACTGGAATCTGCAGGATTGGCAGACCCGGAGCAGCCGGCAAGCAGCGATACAAACAATACCGCAAGTGTGCCCAGCCCTGCTGTTTTTCTCATAGAAGCTTTTAAATTAATCACGTGTGATCCACCCTTCCTATAAATCATATATGTTTAGTATGGATTGTATTATGGATCAGACCTTCACTTCTGTCAAACAAAAATTTATCCGGCAAGCCGAATTGAATCATAATGTTCCAATGAAGGAAATGTATTCGCAATCATCCGCCCGTTATGGCTCTCTGAAGGCTATAATCGTCCAGCTCCAGATCTGGCTCTCTGCCGAGTGCCAGCTTCGCCAGCTGATAACCGATATACGGCCCCATCGTAAGTCCTGAGGCTCCCAGACCATTGGCCGCAAGGACTCCGCTCCACCCGGGGACAGCCCCTATGACCGGCAGAAATCCCGGAGTGAACGGACGGAAGCCGACCCTCACTTCACTATAAGTACCGTCCGCCAGTCCAGGCGCTACTTCCAGCCCCTTAGCCAGAATCTCCTGCATCCCGCCGGCGGTCACTCTGGTATTATATCCTTCTACGTCATTCTCATGAGTAGCTCCGATAACAATCTGCTGCCGGGCAAAAGCGAGCAGATATTGATCGCTTGGCGGGATCACCACCGGCCAGACTTCCGTATCTTGTTGGTCAGATACCTGCAAATGCATGATCTGCCCCTTCTGGTAGCTCACCTTGAAGTCAATGCCCAGCGGCATGAGCAGCGGGTTCGCCCATGCGCCTGCACAGATAATAACTTCATCCGCCGGATAATAGTGTCCTCCTGCGTTGACTCCGGTGACCCGGCCCGGTTCAAAGGCAAGCGCAGCGTCACCGCTTATCATGACCGCCCCCTGCTGCTGCGCAGAATGAAGCAGAGCGTCCCGCAAGGCGCGGCCATCCACTCGGGCAGCTCCACTAATATGAACCGAGGCATATCCTTCAGCCAGCAGCGGGAAGCGTTCACGGGTCTGCCCTGCGCTAAGCCGCGTGATGACTCCGATCTCCGGGGCATCTGCCAGCCGCATCCGTGCCCGTTCTTCTATTCTGTCGAGCTTGCTCTCATCCGTATGTATACTAAGCGCTCCAACCCTGGCATAACCGGTATGCGCTTCGCCGCCTTCCTTAAGCTGGCTAATCAGCTCAGGATAGAACCGCGCCCCCGCCTTCGCCAGCCGGTACCAGGCCTGATTGCGCCGCTGCGACAGCCAGGGACAGATAATGCCTGCCGCTGCATCCGTAGCTTGCCCAGGGTCTTGACGGTCTATAATCAGCACCTCTGCGCCCATCACTGCTAACTGGTAAGCTGCCGAGGCTCCGAGAATCCCTGCTCCGATCACGATGACTTTCTTCATCTGTAACTCCTTTCTGGATGTGTATATTATCAGATTTAAACGTGTGAGAATTACTTTAACTAATTGCGTGCCCGATTAGGACGCAAAGGGTAGGCTTAAATGCAATTAATACAACTAAATTGTCTGATACGCCGCCAAATCTCCGTTTAGATGTATTTCGTGCAATTAAAATGCTCCTTTACCTGGATTTTCGCCCATCCCGGCAAATATAGTTGTACAAACTACACTTAGAAGAGGAAAGCCTTCCGTTTCCCTGTTTTTAGTTGCACAGAATACACTAATCGCTTATGGTTCGCTACGAACAGAATGGATTCTTCCTCCGTCCACCCCAATATCAGCTCGTTCATGCTCAGACTTTAACACCCTGAGGTTCATTATTACAGTGTTAAAGCTGATGCTGTACTACTCTCAGCTTACCACAGGTCGTCCATCAGAAGTAGTAACCCGCTCCGCTTACCCGAACAACAGACTAAAAACCCCCGGAATACCATTCCGGGGGAAGTCTGCAGCCCATCTCATTATAGATTCAGTTCTCTGATCCGCTCCGCAAGCTTAGGGAACACGCGGAGTGAATTATTATAAAAGACATCCTCATGATAAGCTTCCGGCACCAGGTGCTTCACGAAGGTAATATAAGCGTCCAGCGGGACCAGCGGCCAGTCGGTGCCGAAGACCAGCCGGTCGTATTTCTCGGCGAACACCAGCGCCCGGCGGAAATGATCGGTATAGGTCTGCTCGGTCAGCAGCCGGTCCACCTTGGCCTGATCGCCGACAATCCAGCCGGATAGATCTGTGTACAGGTTAGGGTTCTTCTCCAGCAGGGCTGCGGTGTCCATCACCCAAGGATCGCCCAGGTGGCAGAGCATGAAGGTAATCTCCCGGTGCTTCAGGAAGGTCTCCTCCATGGACAGCGGATGGGAATACTTCAGCAATCCCTGGTCCGCATAAGTCAATCCGCCATGAATGACCACCGGGAGGCCGTAAGCGGCAGCCAGCTTATAGACCGGATCGTAGATCTCATCCCCCACATTGAAGTGGTAATACCCGGCGTACAGCTTGATGCCAACAACATCGGAGCGCTGCAGCGATTGCTCCAGTGCTTCAAGCTGCCCCTCCAGATGAAGGGTGAGCGGGTTAATACCTACGCAGGTGAACAGATTGTCCGGCAGTGTCTCGCTCAGGTCAAGCAGCATAGGATTCAGGGCAGCGGAATCGGGAAAAGCTCCGGCAACCGTCTCGGTCACTCCCATGCCGACCCCGGCAATGACACCGCTGCGGCGGAACTCCTCCTGGAGTCCCTTGCCGGTATAGTCGATATGCGCCAAGGTCTGCGCCGTTTCGTGGAAAGCTGCAATATTGGAATAATGCACATGTGCGTCAATGATTTTCATAGAAGCTTCCTTTCTCTGACTCACTTCTTGAACCGGATCGACAGCAGATCGCCATAAGCCTGCTCAGGTACCTGGAGATCCGAGATCAGATAGAATTGCGGCTTGCTGAACTGCTCTTTGCCATCCTGCAGATGCAGGTACTCTTCCGCATAAGACGTCAACGCGACGGAATTGACTAACAAGGAAGGTGACGGATGCTTAAATGATGTAACTAATGACAGACGCTGCTGGCGTTCCTTGGAACCCACTTGCAGAATCCCGCTATGGCTGGCATCCTCTGCCTGTCCCCGGCCTGACTTGTAGGTGAGCTCTTGACCTCTGCTGTTCTTAAGATACGCCCTGCCATCCTGTATGCCGGAGGCAGCAGTATAGAAGGTTGAAGTCTCAAGCTTCAATGGGCATAGCGGGCCGCCTGTATTCTGCTCCACATGTACCGTAGAGGCAAGCACCGGAACGCCCGGCAGCAGCATGTAATATTGATGCAGTACGAGTCCTTTGTATTTATCATTCTTCTGAATGGTGACGCTCATCCGTATACCAGACCAGCGGTTCCCCTTGTTATCGGTTAATTCAGCGAAATCAGCCGTTAACGGCTCCTCCATGAAGCTGCGCAAGGCAATGTCGCCCACACTGGTTACGATTCCGCCTACCCATGGATTCCACCAAGACTTTGCAATCGGCTGCGGAAAAGAAGATTCCAGCCATTCCTCGCCCTGATAGGCAAGCGAGAATAACCCCGGTGCAAAGTCAGGGCTGGCCTGTATCCGCAGTATCCCGTTGTCTACAGCCAGTACCTGCGCCCCTTCTGCTACAAGTCTCTCCTGCCGGACACGTTCATCCGCGACAGGCAAGACCAGGAAGGATTGATCCTGCACATAACTGTCCATATCCAGATGCAGGGTCAGCACATCCGGGGCAGCGCCTGCCGGTACTGTCAGCGGCAGAGCCGCTTCTCTGAGCTTCTCTTCCTCTTGAACCGTTAACCGCGCTTCCTCCATGCTGCCTGCTTCGGAAGAGATCCGAATCTCACCCACCAGATAGCTCTTCTTCTGCTCCTGAAGGAGAAGCTTAGCCTCTCCAGCCATGAACGGATTCCCGTTATTCAGGCTCAGCTCCAGCTGCTCTGTAGTGGTCAGTTCCTCAGCATTCCTGTTACCGCTTTGCAGCGCATAAGCACGGAAATCCTGCCAATGGTCCCAGGTTCCCAGAGCGATCCGCAGCGGCTGCGTTTCCTTCCGCCCGCCGGCGGGAATCCGCCCCAGGGAATGCTCCACGGCATGCATCCAAGAGTCCTGAATCAGCTTAAGCTCTGACGGCCAGCTAATCCCTCTGGAGAAGCCTTCATCCGCAGCGAACATCCAGTTCTCCGTGAAATCCTGCGCTTCCCAGTAATCCATGCCGGAGGCTTCTGCCCCTGCGCTCAGATCTATATATTTGCCGCGGTAAGGGATGACGCCTCCATGCAGGTTGAAGCGGAAGCAGTCCTTCAAGACCAGCTCATCCACTTGTTCGGTAGCCTGCGGGTTGTCGATTCTGAAATAACGGGAGACAATCCCGTTGCCGAACAGCTTCACGACCATCGTCAGCAGCAAGCCCTTCCGGATGCCGACCTCATAAGTGGCCTCAAGCACGATAGCCTCTTGATCCCTGGAGATCTTCACATCCAGCGCTGAGAATTTATTGAATTCATTCGTATAAGGCAGTCCAAGCTTCGGATAAGGCAGGTTCATGAGGTATTTACGGTTCTCAAAAAAAGTAAGCCAATGGTTCGTTTTGTTCAGAACGGCGGAATAGCGGCCATTGCTGATGATCCAGTCCTTATCGGTCGGGCCGCCGAAGACCGTCTCTGCTCCGGTGAAGACCAGGCTGAGCTCCTGTTCCAGGATGGCGGCCGCTCCTTCTTCTGCACTGCGGATGCTCACCGTATGGTGCCAAATGCCGTATCCGAGCAGCCGGGCTGCTGCGGTGACGGTTCTCCGGCTCTTGGCAGGAACCTCAACGGTGTACTGCTTTTGACTGAACGACAGAATCTCGTCCTCCGGCAGCTCGAAGCTGAACACGGTGTCTGTGCTGTACTCATTCTCCACTGTCACATCCAGCTCCACCTCTTCGCCCGCGAAAAGCGTTCTGTCCGGTACCTGGAGCTTCACCTTGACCGGGAACTTTGGCTTGATGCCCAGCTTGAATACGGCAGGCAGGCCGTTAATGAGCAGTTCTGCCTCCACCACAGGATGGGTCTGATAGAGATCCTGCTCCTCCTTCACCGGATGGATGAAGAAGCGGCCTTCGATCCGCGCCTCGGATTCGATATCCTGAGCAGCCTCCAGCTCCAAGCGGATTTGCGCATTGCTTTTACCGCTAATCTGGAGCGACAAGGGCTTCCCGCTTTTATTAACGGCTTCATAAATGACAGGGTATTCAGCTCCAAACGGCAGCTCATGCTGCGCAGGAATCGTTACCTGTATCCGGTAATCCTCCGTCTCAATGAGGCGCAGGCCGCGGCCTGTCCGCTCATATTCCATTTTCAGCGACAGGCCATCCTTCAGCCATTCATATGTAAAATAGTCGAAGCCGTTTTCCCCATGACCATCAGGCTCCACCTTGATCTTACGGATGCTGTCGTTATACCAGTCTATCTTCTCGAAATAAGATTTCACCGCTCCGGTCTGAAGCACCGAGGGAATGAAGTTCATCAGGTGAGTCGTGTCATCCCGGTTCTCCCAGAAGAACCCGCTTTTCTTATACGTAGGCACCGCCTTGACATTACCGGGCCACGTATAGAGATCCAGCCGCGGCCAGCCCAGCTTAATCGTCTCTTCGATCGAACGCCTTACCAGCGCCTTGCCCACCTTGCGTCCATGGTAATCCGGTCTCACGTTGAGCAGAGCGATATAGAGCGCCCCGGTATCCTCTTTATAGTGAGAGAAGCTGCAATATCCGATGACCTCTGAGCCGCTTACCGCCAGGAACAACTTGAGCATGGGGCTGTTCTCGTGTTCCCGCAGCACACTTTCCTCTGTCCGGTACGCTCCGTCTCCCCCCCAGCTCTCTGCGCTTCTGTTCCACATCTCGGCAATGGAAGCGGCATGCTTAGCCGGCACATATTCTTCAATCTCGATCTCTTGTAATTCGGGCATTACAGTCATACCTCCTCGGATCGCTATAATTCCTAGCTTCATAGCAATAAATACTACTTGCAGTATATAACAGAACGTTAAGCCGCTGTAAGTTCCTGTTTGATTATAAAAGATTATTACTTAACTCAAGCAAAGGTTAGCCTCGAACCGATCAGATAACCGATCGAGACAAACAGGAGTGACCAGATAAAGGCACCAGCCAGGGTGACCATTAAGTATTTTCGGAAGGACATGGCACTGATGCCGGAGATGTAGCTTGTCACATGCCGGATGCCCGGAACAAAATAAGCGATGAATATCGTCCAGTTGCCGAACCGGAAAAACCAGCGTTTGACATAGGCGAACCTTTTGGGCGTCAGGCCTACCCATTTCCCGTACCGGTCCACGACAGGCTGCCCCACTCTGAGACCGATGGTATAGCTGATCAGCATGCCTGTAATCGAACCTATGAAACAGACCAGAACCGAAAGTGAAAAATCCAGCACCATGGTAGAGGATAGATAGCCAACGAACAGCGTCAGCAGCTCATCGGGAACGGGAAGTCCGACAAGCCCCAGCGCCAGCAGCGCGAATATAGCTATATAACCGTATTGTGAGATCATCTCGATGACCCATGGCATGAACAATCACTTCCTGTTACCGAATTTTTTGAACGAAGGGAACGGAACCCTGCTTATCATCAGTATAGACAACAGTCCCATAATTAAAATGACCATTTCCGGCTTCAGCCGCTCACCTATAAGTGTGGTCATCGACAGAAGCAATCCGGCTGCCGTAATCGGCATGCCCACGAAGCCCTTGGAAGGAGCCGAGATATTGAATCTGGCCAGCCGCAGCGCCCCGCAGATCAGGAATGCGACCGCAGCGACAGGTCCGACCCACTGCACGTTCTCCAGCCGGTATAACAGAATAAGAAAGACGGGAGCGATGCCAAAAGAAATAATATCCGCCAAAGAGTCCAGTTGTTTGCCGAAATCACTGGTGCAATGCAGCATCCGGGCGAGCAGTCCGTCCATAACATCGCATATCGCAGCCAGCAGTATCATTAATAAAGCAAGATCATAACGTTCTTCAATCGTGAATAGCAGGGAAATTGATCCGAAGCCCAGGTTTCCCAGTGTGCACATTGAAGGCAGCCAGCTCCATTTCATGCTGTTCACTCCTTTCCTGACAAGTTAGTAATGGGCGGCTCAGCCTCCAAAGGTTACACTAAAACAGACGCCGTCCGAGGTGTTCATCACTGCATACCTGCAGCCATGCATATCTAAAATCTGCTTAGCAATGGATAATCCGAGTCCGGTCCCGCCCGTCAGACGGCTGCGTGAAGCCTCGATCCGGTAGAAGCGCTCCCAGATATGCGCCAGCTGATCCTCGGGGATTCGCTCCCCTTTGTTGTGTATGGTGAACAGCAGCTTCTTGGGTGAACTCTCCAAGGTGACGGTTATCGTACTGCCCTCTTCAGCATGACGGATCGCGTTGGTCAGCAGATTGCTGAGCACCTGTTCAATCCATGTAGCATCCGCATATACGGGCAATTCATTCGCCGGAATAATGACCACATCCAGCTGCTTATTTTGAAGGGAATGCACCAGTTTATCGGTCACCTTCTCCGTCATTTCGCTCAGCATGAAGGAGCTTTTGCGCAGCTTGATCGTGCCGGACTCCAGCCGGGCAAGGTCCAGCATATCTTTTACCAGGAACTCCATCTTGTCGGCCTCTTCGATAATGACCTTGATGTAATGATCCTGCTTGCCGGCGCTCACCCCATCCTCCAGCCCCTCGGCGAAGCCCTTGATAATGCTAAGCGGCGTCTTCAGCTCATGGGAGGCACTGGCAAAAAAGTCCTGCTGCATCTGCTCCAGCTTCTTCTTCTGCTCCATCTCCTCCACCAGCTGCTGATTCGTCTCCCGCAGCTCGCCCAGTGCAGTGTCCAGACTTTGGGACAAGGTGAACATGCTTCTGGACAGATTGCCCAGCTCATCCTTCTGGCGGATGGAGGCATGGCCGGTGAAATCGAGCGCTACCATTCGTTTGGCCGTATTATTGAGCTTGATCAAGGGCCGGGTCACCATCTTGGAATAGAACAGCGAGAGGACCAGAATCAGCACGAACCCGCCAAGCCCTAAGTATAAAAAGAACCAGCGCAGCGCTTCATTGGAATCCTTAACATCCTGCAGCGAGGTCACTGAGAACAACAGCTCAATCTCCCCGCTGGCCTGCTTCACGGGCAGAATCATCACGGAATTGCGGATACCGCTCCAGGGAGCCGTCCACTCTTCCTTGACCATATTCAGCTTGCCCAGGCTCTCCAGCTGCCCCGTATTTAACGGGAACCAGTCCTCGATGGCCTCGAAAAGGATGCCCTGGCGCGGGTTCCATATTTTCAGATCCGGCAGGACCAGCTCGGTAATCGTCCCGGTAATGCTTGTGTTGCCCAGCTCCGCCTCCTCGCCTACCGGCTGGAACCCCTGTTTGATAATCGTGAGCGGGAAAAACTGATTGCCGAGGTCATTCTCCCCAGTGACAAGCTCTCCCTGGATGGTAACCCGGTCATTCTCTTTCAAATGGGCCGACCGGAGCATATCCCCGAACTGATTCATGAACAAGGACATGGGGATCACCTGAGTCTGGCCTTTATCGTCAATCAGCTTCATGCGGAACGGATCTTCCGACTTCATCCGGCCGTCCAGCTTCAGAATGACCATCTGTGTCTTATTGCGCAGCATGAACCGGACCAGCTCGCGGGAAGTGCGGGTTCTGCCCCAGGCTTCTTTGGTGTAGCTTGTCCCGAAGCTCTTAAGATGCTTCTCTACACGGGACTCCTTCTGCGTCTGGTAGAAGCGGTCGAACAGCAGGAACTGGCTGAGGATTACCATCCCGTAGAAACAGACGAAGAAGATCACGGTCATCACGAACAGTTTGAAGGTAATTCCCCATCTTTTCATTCTTCATCCTCGAATCTGTAGCCGGTTCCAATCACTGTTCGGATGTGGCGGGATTCATACCCCAGCTTGCTGCGCAGTTTCTTGATATGGCTGTCCACGACCCGGGAGTCCCCCTCGAATTCAATTCCCCACACCCGGCTGAGGATGGTATCCCGCGAGACCACATGGCCCTTGTTGCGGATCAGCAGCCGCAGGAGATCATATTCCTTCGGGGTTAGCTCGACATCGGCGCCTTCCACCTCTAGACGGTGCGCCATGGTGTTGAAGATGGCCGAGCCGAATCTCACTACCCCGGATTCTGGCTGATGTGCGCCTTCAACCCGTTTCATCAACGCGGCAGCCCGGGCCACCAGCACCTTGGGACTGAACGGCTTGGTTACATAATCATCGGCGCCCAGCTCGAAGCCGTGTATTTTGTCGTCATCGGCGGATTTGGCGGTCAGCAGAATAATCGGGGTCGCCGATTTCTTGCGGATCTCCCGGCATACCTGAAATCCGTCCATTTTGGGCATCATAATATCCAGAATCAGCAGATCCGGCTCAAGCGAATCGAACCACAGGAGCGCGTCCTGCCCATTATCGGCTTCGCGAACCTCCCAGCCGTCCTGTATGAAGTAATCCGACACCAGCTCACGGATACGCAGCTCGTCTTCGACAAGCAGTAACTTTTTCTTCAATGTACTCCCTGCTTTCAACCCGTTTATACCTCTCAGCATAGTCGAGTGTTATGTCCTTTATGTGTCCTGTTGTGAAATTGGCTGATAATTAAGTGGAAAGTGTGTTCTGAAAAGCATGTTGGAGTTACATGGAAGGCCCTTGGTTTCGAGTATGATATACGTCTTAGCACGGATGAACGCTGCGCAAACGGAACGTTGTTACAATCGCTGTTGTGTCCAGATTTTTTTCATTCCCCTTAGCGGTGAAAATCCGGACACAAAGGCGAACGCTTCGCTTTTCCACAATCGTTCCGCCCGCTCCGCTGTTTGAGTGTAAGGTGCGAGTGCACTTAAAACATACTGAAAGAGATTAGTGTTCTCATGCAACACAAATCTGAAAAAGAAATAGCCGCACTGAACGCCTCAATGAACGCCCCACTGAACGCCTACTGAACACTTCACTGAATATAAATGTTGTACTTTTTGCAGGAACTCCGTTCGTTTGAGCTCAGATCATGCACATTGTTGTATTTATTGCAGGAATTCGGGTAGATTCATAGCTGAGGAGCGCAGATTGTTGTAATTAGTGCAGGAATTCCATCAGCGCGGTGCTGGATCATGCGCATTGTTGTATTCTGTGCAGGAATTCCATCTGTGCGGAGCTGGATAAGGTGCATTGTTGCACTTTGTAACCAATAATATGAACATTCGAAATAAAGCGATACCATGAACGGTCACAAATTCAATAGCGGCTGAAGCAAAAAACGAAAAACAGCAATTCTCTTATAAACGGAGGATCGCTGTTTTCCTGTAATTATAACTTTAAGATACAATATTCGGCATTCGCCGCCTTGGTTACCCGGCTTCAAAGGCTTGCTTGAACTGGCTGTTATACAGCTCGGCATATATCCCTTGCAGCGCAAGGAGCTGTCTGTGGTTACCTTGCTCGGCGATCTGTCCGCCTTGGATGACCAGAATCCGGTCAGCATCCTGAATAGTGCTGAGCCGGTGGGCGATCACGAAGCTGGTGCGGCCCTTCATCAGTGTCCGCATAGCCTGCTGAATATGCATCTCTGTCCGGGTATCCACACTGCTCGTTGCCTCATCCAGAATGAGGATGGCCGGATCGGCCAGGATGGCGCGGGCAATGGTCAATAGCTGGCGCTGGCCGTGGCTCAAGGTGGTCCCGTCCGTGCCCAGCAGCGTATCGTACCCCTGCGGCATCCGCGCAATGAAGCCGCTGACGTTGGCGAGATTCGCGGCCTCTTCCACCTCACGGTCTGTGGCCTCCAGTCGGCCGAACCGGATATTCTCGCGGATGGTTCCCGAGAAGACATGGGCGTCCTGCAGCACCATGCCGAGCTGGCGGCGCAGCCCGTTTTTACCCAGCTCCCGGATATCCCTGCCGTCGATCAGCACCGCACCGCCGCTCACTTCATAGAAGCGCGTCAGCAGGTTGACAATGGTCGTCTTCCCCGCTCCGGTCGGCCCGACCAGGGCGATCGTCTCGCCTGGCTGTGCGGTGAAGCTTACACCGTTCAGAATAGGCACGCATGGCTTATAGCCGAACACTACATCCCGGAACATAACTTCCCCGCGTATCCGCTCCAGCTCCTGCCGCTGCTCCCCGCTGTACTCGGATGGCATATCCATCACTTCAAATACGCGCTCCGCTCCGGCGATTGCCGATTGGATCAGGTTATACTGGTTCGCAAGGTCGGAGATGGGCCGGCCAAACTGCTTGGCATAATTCAGCATACTGACGATGACCCCCACGGTAACCAGCTCATGATAAGCCATCCAGCCGCCAATTCCGGCAATCAGCGCGAAGTTCAGATTGTTAATCAGGTTCATTACTGGTCCTACCAGGCCGGATACGATCTGCGCCTTAATGCTAGCTTGGTTAAGCTCCCCGCTTATTCCGCGGAATCTGGTGACCTCCGCCTGTTCTCTGCGGTATTGCTTAATCACCTTCTGGCCGCTGACCGCTTCTTCAATGAAGCCGTTCAGCTCACCCAGATGCTGCTGCTGATCCTTGAAGTAGATCCGGCTTAAGCCGGTAATCTTGCGGCTCGCCAGCACGACCAGCGGAATGGTTACCAGAGCAACTCCAGTCAACGGCACATTCAGCATCAGCATAATGACCAGAGAGCCGCTAAGTGTAATCAGACTGTTCAGCAGCTGGGTTACACTCTGATTCAGGGAGTTGGAGACGTTGTCAATGTCATTGGTTGCACGGCTCATCAGCTCACCGTTAGCATGGGTATCGAAGAAGCTGACCGGCAGCTCCTGGTATTTGGCGAACAGGTCCCGCCGCAGCTCGTACACCGTGCGCTGGGAGACGGAGGTCATCACATAAGCCTGGACCCACGAGACGGCGCTGCCCAGCAGATAAATGCCACCCAGAAGGAGACAGAACCGGACCAGCAGACTATAATCCTGCGGGAGGATCGCGGTATCAATGGCTTTTCCTAACAGGTAGGGGCCGATCAGGGCAAGAACAGCATTCAGAATCGTGAATACGTAGACCATAATCAGCCCTGTCCGCTGACGGTTCAGATAGGACCAGATGCGGAGGATCGTTGCCTTGCTATTCTTCGGACGTACCTTGGGTGTTACGCCAACACGGCCGGGAGGCCCGCCGCCTAACACTCCAGGTCCGCCGGGAGCCTGCTCCCTTTTACGTTGACTGGACATAGGGCTCCTCCTCTTCCTTCAGCTGGGAGTGACGGATGTCCCGGTAGATCTCGCTGCCTGCCATCAGCTCGGTATGCGTACCCTGTGCGGCGATCCGGCCGTTCTCCAGAATCAGAATCCGGTCGGCATCTATAATGGAAGACACCCGCTGGGCAATCATAACGACAGTAGAGTCCTGAAGCTCCGTCTTCAGCAGCAGGCGGATGCTTGCTTCGGTAACCGCATCCAGAGCGCTGGTGCTGTCATCCAGGATCAGAATGGCCGGCTTAATTAACAGCGCGCGTGCAATGGACAGACGCTGCTTTTGTCCGCCTGACAGGTTCACCCCGCGTTGTCCGAGCTGCGTGTCGTAGCCTTGCGGCATAGCTGTAATGAATCCATGTGCTTCTGCGGCCACAGCCGCCTGCTCCACTTCTTCATCTGTTGCTTCCGGCCGTCCGTAACGGATATTATCCCTGATACTGCCGCTGAACAGCAGGGACTGCTGCATTACGAAGCCGATCCGGCTCCGCAGATGCTTCAGGCTAATCTCCCGGATGTCTGTTCCGTCGATCAAAACGGCACCGGACAAGACCTCATAGAATCTTGGAATCAGACTAACCAGGGTAGACTTCCCTGCTCCGGTAGCCCCCAGAATAGCGATCGTCTCCCCGGGGCTGGCTGCAAAGCTGATGTCCTCCAGCACAAGATTTTCATCCCCGCGGTTATAGGCGAAGGAGACCTTGCTGAACTCAATCCGTCCGAGCGTAATGGCTGCTTGGTCCGCCGCAGGCGCTTCGGTAATTTCACTTGTGGCGGCGAAAACTTCATTCACACGGTCCCCCGACACCTTAGCCCGTGATACGAAGGCAAGCATCGTGCTCAGCATCATCATCGACATGAGCAATTGAGTAACATAGTTAATGAAGGCAATTAGTTCACCAACGGGCAGCGCGCCGTTCCAGTTCTGTAGGCCCCCGAACCAGAGCACGGCAATAATGCTGGCATTCAGAATCAGCATCATAAGCGGCATATTCAGCGCCATCAGACGGATCGCCTGGATTCCGGTATCCGTATAGCCGGTATTTGCGGTATCGAAGCGCTTCTGCTCATGGTCTCCACGGACGAAGGCTTTGATTACACGAATGCCGGTGAGATTCTCCTGCAGTACATTGCTCACCCCATCCAGCTTCTCCTGCATCCGGGCAAATAACGGAAAAGAAAGCCGGATCAGCACAAACAGCAGGATGAACAGCAGCGGAACCGCAGCCAGCAGGATTAGCGCCAAGGACGGGCTGATCCGGACCGCCATGACCAGACTGCCGATCAGCAGCAGCGGTGACCGCACGAAGCTCCGCAGAATCATCTGCACGAAGGTCTGGAGCTGCACGACATCGTTCGTCAGCCGGGTGATCAGCGAGCCGGTCTTCAGCCGATCCAGATTGCGGTTCGAGAAGGTCTGGATATGCTCAAACAGCTTGATTCGCAGATCATTCCCGAAATTCTGTGAGGCGATACTTGCACATATCGCACAGCCCACACCCCCAGTCATCCCGATGATAGCGATTCCAATCATCATTCCGCCTGTTGAAAGGATATGCGATAAATCATTCTTCATCAGGCCTTTATCCACAATGCTGGCCATAAGTGCAGGCTGCAGCAGGTCCATCACTACTTCAACTACCATTAACAGCGGGGCAAGCACGCTCCAGAGGGCGTACGGCTTCATGAAGCCCCTGAGCTTCCACATTCAGTTCACCTTCATCTCATCAGTCGTCGCATCCGTTCGTCCGTTTAGGGTAAATATGTGATTTTATCAGTCATTGGTGTTCTCTGTTTGACAGCAGGCACTTCCGAAGGATACCCTACGGCAAGCACCGCAATAACATCCTGTTCTTGAGGAACACCTAGCACCTCGCGGCCCTTGGCTGTACCGCCGAGTGACGACCAGAACACGCCTGCTCCTGCCGCGTGGGCCGCCAGCATGAAATTCTGGATATAACAGGACACAGCCATGATGTTCTCTTCACGTTCCATTGTGGTAGCGGCAGATTTGGATAAGACTCCAATCAGCAATGGAGCACCGCCAAAATCAGTCTTATGGTTCAGCGCTGCACGGGTCTGCGGCCCAATGAACAACAGCTCCCACGGCTCATTCATCCGGTGGTTCGGAGCATAGCTGGCAGCCTCCAGCCAAGTATTCAGCTCCTCCTCCTTAATCGGGTCCGGCCGGAAGGCTTTGATCGTTCTTCTCGTTTGAATAGTATCGATGATAGTCATAGGTAGTCCACTCCTTCTGTTGTATTTGTATCCACATGGTAATAAGCATATCTCTTTAACACATTAAATTACAAGACTTTATAAGTAAATTGGAATATTATGTATATGTTGCTAATGGCGGTATCCGGCGAATTCATGGGAAATGTTGCTGCATTGGTTGTCACTCAATTGCTCATTTTGGGCAGCAGCATGCTCACACAACTTCAGGCCGACAAATTGTATGTGGTTTTCGGCATACATTGGGCCCGGGCTCCCTCGTACCAGCATATTGTGTGTGGTTTTTAGCATACATTGGGCCCGGGCGCCCTCGTACCAGCATAATGCGTGTGTGGTTTTTAGCATACATTGGGCCCGGCTCCCTCGTACCAGCATATTGTGTGTGGTTTTTAGCATACATTGGGCCCGGGCGCCCTCGTACCTGCACATTGTATGTGGTTTTTAGCATACACATAAGAAAATCATAGTGATTTACTTAATTAGCAAAAACAGCCCAGCAAACTCCGCCTTAGCGGAGCTTCCTGAGCTGTTCTTTTGGAGGAGTTGATCTGTTCATATGTTCATCTGTACTCCGTGCACTCGTTCATCCTAGGCCTTGCTCCAGCGCGCATATTTTCTCATCGTCTGCTGCTTGAAATCATCCCAGACCGGTGTAGACAGATGGGCTTGCTGCATCAGAGGTTCAAAGGCTTGATAGAGCGCTGCAATCTCGCTGAATGAGCCATCGATCAGCTTCAGGAAGGGCAGCTTTTGGACCAGTCTCAACCCTTGGGCGAGCAGTGCCGGGTGCTTCTTCGCCCCGTTAACCAGGGAGGCGGGGTTAACGGGTAAGCCCAGCGTGGAGAGCACGCGGAACCCTTCATCCATTACAGCAACCGCCTGTTTCCAGCGTGCAGAGTCTTTGCTTACTTTTGCCAAATTAAAATCATAGAGATAAATGACCGACATCACCGGGATAATTAAAACAATGTGACTCAAGAGCCAGGCGTTAATATCCTGCGAATAATCCAGCTTATACTCCGTCTTATGGAAGGCTTCTGCAAGCTCCGGCTTGAACGGAACCTCACCCTCCAGACTGCCCAGTACCATCTTGACGCCACCGCTAATAACGATTACGCGCCCGTCTTCCTCACGCGTCCCGCCGTTTATCTGGAAGCCAAACGCAATATTCTGTGGGCTTGTTAAATGAACATCTGTTCATTAGGTTAGCAGCGGGGACTCTACTAGCGCAATTGCCAATGGTGCCAAGGATGTCAATTACTGAAAAAACCCGTGTAAATTGTACATTACCCGCACAGTGCCGTAGGGCCGTATGCAGACAGGTTCATTCCATTATCTGCGTATGAACGGCTACGATCAGCATATCCATATGCCGGGCATGCCGCAGCAGATATTGAACGAAGCTCGTGGAGAACAGGCTGCGCAGGAAGGGTCTGCGGGACTGACCGATAATCACTTGCGTAGTCTGCATGTCATTCATCCGCTGGAGCAGATGCTTGTAGAGATGCTTGCGGCTTCCCGCCTCCGTAATGTCCATTACCCCGCCCAGCCGTTCAGTCAGAGCCTTCAACGTATCCAGACGTTTCTGCTCCTCCGCCGTCTTCATGCGGGCACAGTGCACGTAGTGAACATGCCACTCTGCCTTCAGGCGGTGTGCAATGCGGAAGCCGCGGCGGACCAGCCGTTCAGCCTGCGGTCCTGTGTCTACACAGACGAAGATAACCTCCCGTCTGCTCCAGGGTCCGCGCAAGGCAGGCTCACGCTCCCAGGCCTCCAGCCGCTCATCCACATCATCGGCAATCTCGCGCAGGGCCAATTCACGCAGCGCGATCAGATTGCCGATTTTGAAAAAAGACTCCAGTGCCTGATTAACCTTCTCCTGCGCATAGATCTTCCCTTCCCGCATCCGCTGCTGCAGCATCTGCGGAGTCACATCAATCAGCTCCACCTCACTCGCCATCCGCAGGATGGCATCCGGCACTGTCTCGCGCACACGCACACCGGTTAGCTGCTCCACCGCATCGTTCAGGCTCTCCAGATGCTGTACATTAACCGTGGTAATGACAGAGATCCCGTTCTCCAGCAGCTTGATCACATCCTCATACCGCTTCTTGGTGAGGCTGCCGGGGACATTGGTGTGGGCCAGCTCATCCACCAGCACCACCTCGGGACGGCGGGCGATAATGGCCGCTGTATCCATCTCCGTAAGCTCAGTGGACTGGTAGGCAATCCGCGCTCTCGGAATCATCGTTAACTTGCCCACCTGCTTGCCGGTTTCCTCTCTCCCATGGGTCTCCAGCAGTCCGATAACCACATCGATGCCCCTGCCCAGCAGCAGATTGCCTTCCTGGAGCATTTTGTAGGTTTTGCCTACGCCGGGGGCTGCGCCGATGTACACCTTGAAGGTGCCCCGGCGGATATCCTCGATCCGCCGCTCCAGCTCCCGGCCGGTCAGCCGGTGGAACGGTTCTGCCGCCATCTTCACGGCGGGACGGACCGGCAGAACCCGTTCTCCCTCCTGCTCGGCACGGTCAGCCATCAGGAACACATCAATATTCCGCGTCCTCCGCAGGACACGGCTGGCAATGGAGCCTTGCCACTTCTCCTGCCAGCGGCTTTTCTGTGAATGCCCCATCACAATTCGGGTGACATTGTTCTGAATGGCATAGCGCACAAGCATGGAAGGCAGCATCCGCAGGCGCAGCAGCTCCAGCTCCTCGAACCGGGCCTGAATCCTTTCGGTCAGCTTGCGTATGGAGCGCTTGAATACCTGCTGATCCTTGGTCAGGGGACGTCCGCGCAGGAGGAACGTAACGATTAGCAGGTCTCCGTTCAGCCGTTTGGCAATCTGCTGTCCCCTTCTAATATAGAGGGAACCGTTCCAATGATACTGCGCGGATACCAGAATCCGCTCTGTTGCACCCGAAGGGCCGATCAGTCCTTCGGCCTCGCGATGCTTTTCCAGGGAATCATTGACCCCTTCGGCCATCAGCCGCAGCGACACCTCACGGAGAACGCCAAGGTTACCCCTGAGGGATAGGGCCGGATGCGCACCTTCTCCAAGCACCCCCTCCTCCAGTCGCTTGAGAATCGTCTCCGGCGACACATCGATCAGCCTAACCTCATCGGCGAGCTCCAGTGTATTGAGCGGCACGGTGCACTCCGCACGGATGCCGGTCATTTCATAGATCTGCTCGCCCACACCCGCCAGCTCATAGACATTAATAGTCGTGATTACGCTGATTCCCTGATCCATCAGATAACGGATGTCCGCAAGCCTGGTCGGGAAGCGTGCCTCCGGACGGTTGCGGTGGGCCAGACCATCGACCAGCAGCACCTCAGGATTGCGCTCCACCAGCGCCTCAAGCGGCAGATCCTTCTCCTCCTTGCCGTCCTTCAGCCAGTGAATGCTGGGCACGCGCTCCAGATCGCCAAGCTGCTGGACCGTCTCCGCCCGGCCCATTGTGGAGACCGCACTGATCACCACATCGATTCCCTGTTGCTTCAGCAGCTTGCCTTCCTCCAGCATATGATAGGTTTTGCCGGAGCCGCTGACCGAGCCGATGATGATCTTCAGCCGCCCCCGCTGGAGCTGATAGATAGAATATAGAATCTCCTCAGGAGACTTGCGTTTATAGGGCGCCACGGACTCACCTTCTTTCTATTCTCACAACTCACAACTGGAGGAAGCAGTCTGTGCGGAGGCTTACTTCGCCATCTCCGTCAGCGCCAGATTCAGCTTCAGCACATTCACCCGTTTCTCTCCGAAAAGCCCCAGATCACGCCCTTCGGTATGCTCTTTCACCAGCGCTTCAAGGGTATCTGCCGGAATGCCGGTCAGCTTGCTGATCCGGGGAACCTGCACGAGCGCCGCTGCCGGAGAAATATGCGGATCAAGACCCGATCCGGAATTCGTAATCAGATCCACAGGGAGCTGACTTACAGGGACGCCGGGATTGTCCAGCTTCCACTGGGCAATGGAATCCTTCGTGCGCTGCAGCATATCGGGATTCGATGGGCCATAGTTATTCGATCCCGAGGCTTCAGCTTTGTATCCGATACTGGATACACGGCTCTGGAACATAGCCTGGTTCGTGAAGCTCTGCCCGATCAGCGCAGAACCGACGACTTTCCCGGAAGCATCCTTCAGCAGGCTGCCGTTCGCCTGGGCAGGCATCAGCACCTGGGCAAGCGCGGTGGAAGCCAGCGGATAGATCATTCCGCAGAGAATAATGAATACGATGCTTAACCTCACTGTAGTGAAGACAAAAGCTGCTGGTGAAGCGGAGACCTGCTCTCCGGTTGTCTCATGTGTAGATTGTGTCATGATGATTACGCCCTCCTTATATATTCAATCGTCTGCCGGACCCCTAGATCCATATACTGACGAGCATATCAATCAGCTTGATGCCGGCGAATGGAACAGCGACTCCGCCCAGACCATAGATGACAATGTTGCGCGTCAGTAGTCTGGTCGAACTCATCGGCTTATAGGAGACCCCGCGCATTGCGAGCGGAATCAGCAGCGGGATGATAATCGCGTTGAAGATCAGCGCCGAAATAATAGCGGAGCTTGGGGACCCCAGACCCATGATGTTCAGGGCTTCCATCTCAGGAATAGCGAGCGTGAACATCGCCGGAATGATCGCAAAATACTTGGCAATATCGTTAGCGATGCTGAAGGTGGTCAGCGCCCCGCGCGTCATAAGCAGCTGCTTCCCGATGGCTACAACCTCGATGATCTTGGACGGATCAGAATCCAGATCGACCATATTGGCCGCTTCCTTGGCTGCAGTTGTCCCGCTGTTCATCGCCAGCCCGACATCGGCCTGAGCCAGTGCGGGAGCGTCGTTCGTTCCATCCCCGGTCATGGCGACCAGCTTGCCCTCGTTCTGCTCCCGGCGGATCACCGCAATTTTATCCTCCGGAGTACTCTCAGCTATAAAATCATCCACCCCGGCTTCACGGGCAATCGTGGCGGCGGTCAGCGGGTTATCCCCGGTACACATAATCGTCTTGATCCCCATGCTGCGCAGCTCGTCGAAGCGCTCCTTCATCCCGGGCTTAACGGTATCCTTCAGATAGATTAGCCCGAAGATCCGGTTATCTACAGCAACCGCGAGCGGAGTGCCGCCCAGCCGGGCGATAGCATCCGAGTTGCTGTCCAGATCGGCCGGTACGGCACCGCCTTGCGACAGCACCCACTTCTTCACGGAGTCGACCGCTCCCTTGCGCACAGAGCGTCCGTCCCGCAGATCCATCCCGCTCATCCGGGTCTCTGCCTTGAACTCAATGAACTCGCCGCCGTCCGCGAGGCTGCTATCATACTGATGCTCCAGCTTCTTCGCCAGCTCCAGGACAGAGCGCCCTTCGGGCGTCTCATCCTTCAGTGAGCTGACCGCCGCCCAGGCTGCAAGCTCGGCTACAGTTGCTTCCCCTACCGTGACGAACTCACTGGCCATCCGGTTGCCGAAGGTAATCGTCCCCGTCTTATCCAGAATCATCGTGTTGATATCCCCGGCAGCTTCCACCGCCTTCCCGGACATCGCCAGGACGTTGAACTGCGTCACCCGGTCCATTCCCGCAATCCCGATGGCCGACAGCAGCCCGCCGATGGTGGTCGGTATCAGGCAGACGAGCAGTGCGATCATGACCGGAATCTCCAGCTTCACCCCGATATAATCCGCGATGGGACGCAGGGTGACTACGACAATCAGGAAAATAATCGTGAGGCTGATCAGCAGCGTGTTCAGGGCAATCTCATTCGGTGTCTTCTGGCGCTTCGCCCCTTCGACCAGCGAGATCATCCGGTCCAGGAACGATTCTCCCGGATCACTGGTGATCCGCACCTTGATCTGGTCGCTGACTACCCGGGTACCGCCGGTCACGGAGCCGAAGTCGCCTCCGGCTTCCTTAATGACCGGAGCCGACTCCCCGGTGATGGCCGATTCGTCCACAGAAGCCAACCCCTCGGTCACTTCCCCGTCGCCGGGAATCAGTTCTCCCTGGCTGACGACCACGATATCGCCTTTGCGCAGCTCAGAGGCCGGTACTTGCTTGATCCCTGATCCCGTCAGCTTATTGGCGGTGATGTCCTGCTTGGTTTTTTTGAGCGAATCGGCTTGTGCCTTACCCCGGCCCTCCGCCAGCGCTTCTGCGAAGTTAGCAAACAGCACGGTGAACAGCAGGATGAAGAACACGGTAATATTGAAGCCTACCGCATGCTCCGCATGGAAATACCCCGGCGCCAGCACCATAAGCAATACGATAACCGTCCCAACCTCCACGACGAACATGACCGGATTCTTCATTAGCGTCACCGGGTTCAGCTTCACCAGACTATCCTTGGCAGCACTTAGCAGGATGGGACCCGTCAGCAGCTTCTTTCTGTGTACAGTACTCATTCTCGTCTCTCCCTCTCCCTACCGTAAAGTCAAATATTCTGCAACCGGACCGAGGACAATCACCGGCAGGAAGGTCAGTGCGCCGATAATCAGCACCGTACCGATCAGGATGCCGGTGAACAGGCCGTTGTCTGTGCGGAAGGTTCCAATGGTCTCCGGCACCGGCTTCTTGCGCAGCAGGGAACCGGCAACCGCCAGCATGGCGATCATCGAGACATACCGGCCCAGCAGCATGACCACCCCGGTGGTGATATTCCAGAAGGAAGTATTGTCCGCCAGCCCTTCGAAGCCCGATCCATTATTGGCCGCAGACGATACGTATTCATATAGCACCTGGGTCATTCCGTGGAAGCCGGGGTTACTGATACTGCCTTTACCGAGCTCTGTCAGAAAAGCCCCCGCCGTCGGCACCAGAATAATCAGCGGATGAATCAGAATCGCGATGGCGATCAGCTTCATCTCCCGCGCTTCAATCTTGCGGCCCAGGAACTCCGGCGTCCGGCCCACCATCAGCCCGCACAGGAACACGCCGAGGATCGCATACATGAGCATATTAATCAGCCCGACACCTTTGCCGCCGAACACATTATTCAGCATCATGAGGGTCAGCGGGGTAATACTGCCAAGTGGCGTTAGCGTATCATGCATATTGTTCACACTGCCGGTGGTTGCCGCCGTTGTAACGGTGGTGAACAGCGCCGACTGTGCGATGCCGAACCGGACCTCTTTTCCCTCCATACTGCCCTGTGAAGCATCTATCCCCATGGCGTTAATCGCAGGGTTGCCCGCACTTTCCGCAGCGTAATTCACTCCGAGCAATACCACGAACAGCGTCATCATCGCGCCAAAGATCATCCAGCCCTGCCGCTTGTTCCCGGCGAACTTCCCGTACATATACGGCAGAGATGCGGGCAGCAGCCACATGGAGAGGATCTCCAGCACATTGCTCAGCGGACCCGGATTCTCAAAAGGATGCGCAGAGTTGGCTCCGAAGAAGCCCCCGCCGTTCGTGCCGATGTGCTTAATGGACTCCAGGGAGGCCACCGGACCGATAGCAATCTGCTGGGTCTGCCCTTCAAGCGTAGTGACTTCCAGCGTAGGCTTCAGGGTCTGCGGCACATGAAGCGCTACAAGCGCCAGTGTTACAAGCAGTGCCAGCGGAATGAAGATCCGGATATGCGCTTTGACGAAGTCCTCGAAGAAGTTCCCCACCGAGCGGCGGCCTGTAATCCCTCTGACAAAAGCAACCGCGACCGAAAAGCCGCTGGCCGCCGAGGTGAACATCAGCATCGTCATGACCGCCATCTGTGAGAAGTAGGACACGCCCGTCTCCCCGCTGTAATGCTGCAAGTTCGTATTGGTGATGAAGCTGATCACCGTGTTGAAGGTAAGCGTCTCTTCCATATTGCCAATCCCGCCCGGGTTGAGCGGAAGACCCTTTTGCAGCCGCAGGAAAAGATAACTGAATGCCACCAGTACAAGGTTCGTTACGATGAAGCTGAGCGCATATTTCTTCCAGGACATCCCGCCCCGCTGCTTCAGCCCGATCAGACGATAAATTCCTTTCTCCGTGGCACCAAATACCCGGTCTGTCCGGTTCGGTTCATTAGAGAATACATGATATAGATAAGTGCCCACCGGCTTCACCAGCAGTACGAGTATTAAGATGACGACTATAATCTGCACAATCCCCACGGATGGCCCTCCTTAGTAGTTAGAATTTCTCAGGATGAATCAAAGCATAGCCCAAATACAGAAACAGCAGCGCAGTAGCTGCGAGGACAACCGCTATTACTCCGTCCCCCCTTGCTCATCGGTCACACGGCTGCACCATTGTACAAACGCATAGAATACCGTGAATATCGCTGCCAGCATTGCCGTCATATACACATCCATCATCGTCTTTACCACTCCTCACCTTATGGTAATCTCTCTCTCTTGTAACTTCCGGTCTAGCGTATCATTTCTCCCATTAGTTCAGGGTAAGGGTTTCCTCAGGCGCATTAAGATTGTATTAAGACTTCAGGAGGAATGGTAAATCTCTTCACCCAGCACCCTGTTGACCGCCCCGATAAAAGCACCATAACCCCCGTCCGTTTCCATCCGGTGCGGGAGCGCCCAGGCAAGGATCACTTCCGTCTCCTGACGATCGAACTCGAAGCTGGTCACAAGCAGCTCACTGACCTCACGGGCCGAAGCCCCGCAGGCAAACTGGTATGCCGCAGCGTACACCCCGCTATTCTCATAGGTGCACTCTTGCAGCAGATCAATCCGGTCATAATGCCGCTTGATCAGCACTAGCAGCGCCGTCAGCACCGTCACCCATCCGATATTTCTCATCCACACATCCATCTCCATGCCTTCTCTCCAGTATGTTAACTTCAGAATTCAGCGTACCACTCCCGCCATTAGTTCAGGATTAGGGTTTGGTTCTACAGATTAAGATTACGTTAAAATACCGGAACGCTGCTCCAGCCGCTCTCGCATCATCCGCCGGAACGGCAAAAAAACCATGCCTGCAAAGGCATGGTTAGGAACACTATGAAACACGCTATACGGCTTCCGTAAGCCGGTTCAAATCACTCGGCTGTCGTCTCCCGCCTGCAGCATCCGGTAGCCCACACCGATATGGGTCTGGATCACCTTGGGCTGGGAAGGGCTGCGCTCAATCTTCTTGCGGAGCGTAGCCATGAACACACGGAGCGCCGGAATATCATACGTAGGACTGCCCCAGATTTCATGCAGGATATAATTATGGGTCAGGACCTTGCCGACATTCTTCGCGAGCAGGCACAGCAGCTTATACTCAATCGGCGTCAGGTGGATCTCATCATTGTCCAGCCAGACACAGCCCGCCGCATAGTCAATCCGCAGATTTCCGTTCGCAAAAAAGGCCGAATCCTTCATCAGCTTCTCGCTGTCCCCCCGGATTCGCCGCAGACTGACCCGCAGCCGGGCGAGCAGCTCCTCCACGCTGAAGGGCTTGGTCAGATAATCATCGGCTCCGGCATCCAGCGCTTCGATCTTGTCGCGGTCCTCACTGCGGGCACTGACCACGATAATCGGAAGGTTCGACCACGCCCGGATCTTCCGGATAATATCCACACCGTCCATATCGGGCAGACCGAGGTCCAGGATCATCAGGTCCGGCTGACTGGATACGGCCTCCAGGATGGATGCCTCCCCCGTCTCTGCGGTATGGTATTTATAGCCCTGAGTCTCCAGAGTTGTGGTAATCAGCTTGCGGATCGGCTTGTCGTCTTCGACGACCAGAATCATGGGTTTATTCATGGACATTCACCTCCTCTGCCAGCAGGGTGAAGCGGAAGACCGTTCCCTGCGGTGCATGATCTTGTACTTCAATATGCCCGCCATGGGCATGAATAATTGATTTGCAGAGCGCAAGGCCCAGGCCCAGACCGCGCCTGCCATCTCCCCGCACATTGTCCGCCGTATAGAACATTTCGAACACCTTGGCCTTCGCTTCCGGGGATATCCCCGGCCCATCGTCAGCGACCTCGACCACTACTAGCCCCTTCTCCTGTCTGGCGGATAGGGTAATATGTGAACCCGACCCGCTGTACTTAATCGCATTATCCACCAGGTTGATGATCACCTGAATGATCAGCCGTGAATCCATCCGGGCCATCAGCAGTTCCTCTTCGAGCACCACCCGGATCACATGATCCTCCTTGTTGCGGTTCACATGCAGCAGCGCTTCCGCGATCACTTCCTCCAGCAGCTCCGCCTGAAAGTTCAAATGAAGCGCGCCATTATCAATCCGCGTAATCGACAGCAGATTCTCCACCAGATTGATCAGCCAGATCGAATCGTCATAAATATCGTTGTACAGCTCCTGCTTCTGCTCCTCGCTCAGCACCGCCGAATTGCCGATCAGGATGCCCGCGTTACCGGAAATACTGGTAAGCGGCGTACGCAGATCATGCGAGATTCCGCGCAGCAGATTGGCACGCAGCTGTTCCTGCCGGATTTGCAGGGAGCTTTCTTTTTGCAGCTCATTCAGCTTGTCTTTCTCCAGCGCGAGGGCGCATTCGCCTAGCATGGCAATCATCAGACTTGACTCGAACACCTCCAGCGGCTCTTCCTGCTGCATCACAATTCCTGCTACTGCAAACACCGTATCGCCGCTTCGCACCGCATGATACAGACAATGGGCCGCCGAGAAGGTATCGGTAGACGCTCCGGCCCGTTTGTTGTTCCGCAGCACCCATTCCGCTACCTCGCGTTCCGCTTCCAGCTTCGCCTTTTGAGCGTCAATCGTACTTCCATCCTTGTTGTACAGCAGCGGCTCCGAGAGCCCATCGTCCACAACCTCATAGATGATGATGCTCCGGTCCAGCAGTTTGAGCATTTGCAGCGCGGTCTCGCTCAGAATGGCGGGCGTGTCTTTGGCCTGCTGCAGCTTCCGGCTGGTCTCCAGGAGCACCTCGGTGCGGTAGGCTTTTTGTGCCGATTCTCTGGCCTGCTCTTTCACCCGCAACGTCAACGTACTGGTGATGAACGAGGCGGCCAGCATCACGAGGAAGGTCACCGGATACCCCGAGTCATAGGCCTGAAGCGAGAAATATGGCTCAGTGAAAAAATAGTTAAAGACCAGCACGCTCAAAATCGATGTCACCGCGCTGTACAGCCGTCCTTTTGTAACCATCGCATCCAATAGAACACCCAGAATATAGACGGTGATAATGTTCGCTTCACTGAAGCCGAGCACCTTGAACCACAACCCGATGATCGTGCAGACCAGCAGAATCCCCAGGGTTTTGCCCGTATCAGCCAGGGTGAGAAGCGGAGGTCTGGCATATTGCGGAATTTTGGATTGCAAGGCAGACTCTTGATCCGGGATGATATAGATGTCGATATTCGGGGCAGCAGCCGTCAGTTTATCTACAAAACCCGAACCGACGGACCAGCGGCTGCGATTCTGCGACCGGCCCAGGATGATTTTGGAGACCCGGCTGGTTTTGGCATATTCGGCGATCTGTGCCGGCACATCCTCCCCGTAGACAGTGGCAACCTGCGCATTAAGCTGTTCGGCCAGCCGCAGATTCTCCCGCAGCTCCGACTTGTTCCTTGCCGTTAACTCTTTCGTTCGAGAGGTCTCCACGTAGAGAGCAGTGAATTCCCCCTGCAAATCTTCGGCCATTCTCGCCGCTGTGCGGATGACCTTCTTGTTGGATATTGCCGACGACAGGCAGACCAGGATATGTTCTCTGCTGTACAAGTTGGCTTCCACTGCCCGTTCCCCTAACCTGCCCTCATAACGTTTGAATTGATCCGCCCTGTACCGTTGAGCCAATTCCCGCAAAGCGATTAGCTTCTGGGGAGTGTACAGATCACCGGCCTCCTGCCGGAGCTGCTCCGTGGAAAAGATTCGCCCCTCATGCAGACGCTTCAGCCAAATGTCCGGACTGATATCAATGAACTCGATCTGGTCCGCACGCTCGAACACACTGTCGGGAATACGCGCTGGCTCAGCCATTCCGGTCGTGGATGCTACAACATCGCTCATACTTTCCAGCTGTTCTATACTAACCGTAGTGTAGACATCTATTCCCGCGCGCAGCAGCTCCTCCATATCCTGAACCCGCCGCTTGTGGCGTACACCCGGAGCATTGATGTGGGCCAGCTCATCCAGTAAAATCAAGTCCGGCCTCCTGCGGATCGCCTGGTCCAGATCGAATTCCCGCCGGGTGGTCCCGTTTACAGGAATGTCCAGCGGCGGCAACAGCTCCAGTCCGTTAATAAGCTCCGCTATATCTGCTCTGTCATGGGCTTCAATGTAGCCTGCCAGCACCTGTTGGCCGTTTTTCTGCTCCGTATGGGCAGCCTCCAGCATCGCCCGGGTCTTCCCTGCTCCCGGTACATAACCGAAGAATATCCTCAGCCTTCCGCGCCGCTTCTTCGCTGTATTTTCCCCTATCATCTAAAGGTTTCCTTCCCTCTAAGCCCATCTATAGGCCAGCCATTGTACACTGTAGCGTTAGTATAGCATGTGCATAATGAGCATAGTATTATGGATTCGGCTGTGGCATTAAGATTGCATTAAGATGATCGACCATGCAGCAGCGCTGTATCACATTGCCCATACGCATTACTCCCCGCCGTAACTACTGTGCCATCCTTCTGTAGACCGAGCGTGTGGGTGCAGCCTGCCGCTATGGCAACGATATCCGTCCAGCCGCTTACCTCGCATTGTCCGTAATCATTCCAGCCTGTAGCCGTCACCGTACCATCCCATTGAAGACCTACCGTATGATGACTGCCAGCCGTGATGGCCTTAATCTTGCGCCAACCGCCTACTTCACCCTGTCCGCGCTTGTTCAGACCTGTAGCTACTGCTGTACCGTCTGCTCTAAGTCCGGCCGTATGAAGATAACCCGCTGAGATCATCTTCAGCTCCTGCCAGCCATTCACATTCCGCTGCCCATAGCGGTTGTTCCCCGCCGTAATAGCCGTACCATCGGCCTTGAGTCCAACTGTGTGCCAGTCTCCTGCGGTAACCGCAACGATATCCGACCAGCCACTGACTTCACATTGACCCTCGTTGTTTCTTCCCGCCGCAACCACTGTTCCGTCTGTCTTCAGCCCGACCGTACGCCGCCAGCCTGCCGCAACCGCAACGATATCGTGCCAATCGTCCACGTTGCATTGATTATGCTTATTCCAGCCTGCAGCGATCACCGTTCCATCCGATCTTAGCCCTACTGTATGCGAATTCCCTGTATGAGCATTGCCCGCTGCAACCGCAATTATATTACGCCAGCCGCTTACCTCGCATTGCCCGTATGTATTTTCGCCGCAAGCCCGCGCGGTTTCGTCCGGCAAGAGCAGAACAGAATGGCGGTATCCCGCCGCGATGGCGGATAATGAATCAGTATGCATATGGATGTTGCTCCTTTGGTTTTTTTTCGCGTAAGGATCTCATAATGGTATTGCTAGTATTGCAAAATATTTGTTACATTTCAACGCTCTTGTGAAGGGCATTCTCTATGGCCTTGAGATAGGCTTTACTTGTAAGCGTGGCACCGCTGATGCTGTCTACCTGAAGCGATTGAGCCTGGATCACTCTGCCGAACAATTCATCTGCCGACGCCGCAGGCTGATTCTCCGCATGCTCCAGGAGCTGGATCGCTGTAACTTTGTGCGCTGTGACGGTAACCAGCACCTTATTCGCCCTCCATTTATACATTCCGCCAGCATATTCACCTGTATACTCACCTGCATGCAGCTTGTTGAAGTTCACTTGATCGATCTCTACGTTTCGCGCTTCACGGCGCTCTTTTTCTGTATACAGCAATGCCGCGCCTGAGCCGATTAGTCCCACGAGAATCACGGTTAGGCACACCAGCAGCAGGTTGCGTTTCCACTTCTTTTTCATGTTGACCCTCCTGGTTATGAATGAATATATTTAAGTTCATTCATTATTAAGCGCGTTTAGCCATTCTTTTACCGATTCTGTCAAACAGATGTCCAGCCAAACTTTTGACAGGACCCAGAGAGACCGGATAATAATACGCCGCTTCAAACCAACCGTTAGCCTGGTAATGCCGGTAATCTTTTGACCGCTCATCCAGCATATGCTGAATACTGGTCCGGGACAGCCGGAACATCAGCAAGCGGAACAATGTGGGAGCCGGCGGTGCCGGACACATCAGTCCTTTGTAGAAGCGGGCCGCAGACTTGCGGATTCTCACTGCATTCTTCTGCGCGGCTGCCGGGGTAACTGGCTCCATCGTACTAAGCACACACCCTTTGGTAACCTGGAAACCCAGATTCTCTCCCATGCTGCTAAGATATTTGACAATCGCATTCCCGCCGTGAATCCCCTGATTGACGATCGACGTATACGTCTTGCCAAAGAACTGCGGCCTATGGAACACATACGCCAGCCGGTCCAGCAGATTCTTCATCGATGCCGAGACATGGAAGGCGTAATTGGGAGTCGCCATAATCACACCGTCCGCACGCTCCAGCTTCTCGATCAGCACATCCCTGTCATCTTTGAGCGGACAATATTCTTCGCCCTTACTGAAACAGGTTTTGCAGCCCCGGCAGAACTCCAGCCTATAGTCCTTGAGGAAAATATACTCAAACTCAATCTCCCCGTAGGTTCGGAGCTGTGCTTCAAACTCACGGACCGCTCTGTACGTATTGTTCTTCTGCTGATTGCCGATGATTGCGATGACCTTCTTCATGATTGTCCCTCCAGAATAGAATGCAAAATAGTAGTTCTCTTGATACCAGCCCAGATTATGAATGAATTATTTTATATTCATTCATAACGTATATTAACATAGATATGCGCTGTTGTCTGTACGGACACGGCTTGATTTTGAACGATTGGTGAAGAGCTTCCGGGCCAAAAGAAAGAAGCCACAAGCAGCAATCTGCTCATGACTTCCTGATCCTTGTATTCTAAACGCTTTTCACCGCCACGAGCCTCTTGTGAAAGCTATGGAACCATCGTAATCAATATATACATTTTGAACATTAGGATTACTCAAATACTCGATCTCAGCATAAAACAGGGGAATCATCACCATTTGATCCATGAGTATTTTTTCCGCAGAGGCAAAGAACTGAATACGTTTAGCAGGGTCTGTTACCTGGTTAGCTTGCTGCAAATAACGGTCATATTGTGTATTACTCCATCCGGTGTAGTTGGAACCACTCTGTGAACTGAAAAGATTTAACATAGTATACGGATCATTGTAATCAGCAGTCCAGCTCCCTCTCGCTATAGCATAATTCTGATCATCACGGTTATCCAACAGTTCCTCAAAGCTCTGGACTTCTATACTTGCTTCAATTCCCAAATTCTCCCGCCAATCCTTGATTACATTTGCAGCGATATCTTCATGTAAGGAGCTTTTATTTACAATAATAGAAAATGTTGGAAGTTTAATTAATCCCGCTTCCCTTAATCCCTCCTTCAGCAATTCCTTGGCAGCCGCAACATCCTCTTCAAAATATGCCCTGTCGGACACCTCCGAGCGAAAATTAAATTTGGTGCCATGAATACTTAGCGGCACAAATCCAAACGCCGGATGTCCGAAATTCAGCCCTTCCCGGTTAATAGCCATACTCAATGCCTTTCGGATCTTCAAATTGTTAAAAGGAGGTTTATTGACATTGAAATGATAAAAATAGGCGGTAGAGTCTGCCGCTTTGCGTATTACAAGGTTGGGTTTGTTATCTAATGCTGCATAATCTAATGTTTCATACGCTCCACCGTTACCAGCCCAATCAATCTCATCATTTATAAAAGCCGTAGTCGGATTATCTTGCCAAAGCAGTTGAACCTCTGAAAACTTAATCTCCTTTGCCGCATAATAAATAGGATTTTTAACTAGAGAAATTCCATTACTTTTCCATTCTTTTAACTTGTAGGGACCATTGGTTACCATAGTTGAAATAT
Source organism: Paenibacillus sp. FSL M7-0896 (assembly GCF_037975415.1). Taxonomy (NCBI): domain Bacteria; kingdom Bacillati; phylum Bacillota; class Bacilli; order Caryophanales; family Paenibacillaceae; genus Paenibacillus; species Paenibacillus sp. FSL M7-0896. The sequence goes on along the minus strand of NZ_CP150250.1, from coordinate 3,277,482 downwards.
TTGATGCCCATTTGCTATTGCTCTTAGCGATTTTTGAATAAACAGGGAAATAGGTGCAGTCTGCAAGCATCTGAATGAAATACGAGGATTTCTCCTTCAAAGTCACCTGAAGTGTAGTACTGTTCAATGCCTTAATACCAACAGAAGAAGGATTCTTCAAGGTTCCTTGATAGTATTGCTCTGCATTATTAATGACGAACATAGTATACGAGTAGATACTATCGTTATCGTCAGCTGGGGATAACGCCCGCTTCCACGCATATTCAAAATCCGAAGCCGTTACTTGCTGTCCATTGCTCCATTTCGCGTCAGCACGAAGTGTGAATGTATAAGTCCTTCCATCCTTTGAAAGGGACCAGGATTTTGCTACTGCAGGTACAGCTATACCAGAACTATTCAAGCGGAACAATCCTTCATACAATCCTTTGATAGTCGTAATGCTCCCTGCATCCGAAACGACAGCCGGGTCAAGATTACTAGGCAAATTTTTCATACCAATACGCAGCACCTTATCTGCTTGTAGAGCTGACGCAGTGCCCATCCCTTCTGTGAGCATAACACTCCCAATTAAAACAATCACAAAAATGACATAAAACAACCTTTTCATCAACGTTTCTCCTTTACCAACACATTATGTATTCGGTAATAGGATAACACGGAGAACTGATATTACGCAGTTGTAAATAATCACAAGGAGAATCCAGTGAACCGTTACAATGAAAAGGAGCTCCGCAGAGCCCCCTTATCAATCTTTGTAACTACTGGATCAACAGCCCAAACCCGCTCTGAATAAAATACAAGCTTGGATACGCAATATTGCTGGTCGTCAGGTTGTTGAAGGTCGCCGAGCCGTTGCCGGTATACGTGTAGATTGCCGCTCCCTTATGGGCACCGGAGAATCGTGAAGTGGTTACTCCATCGAGACCGGTGCCGTTAATGTTAATGTTGTTAAATACGATACCTGAGAAGCCGCCGCCGTATCCGAATTGGATCGCATCGCGCTGGGTGTTGATGATGTCGATGTTGGTGAAGGTAACGTTCTTGATCGGGTCACTTGAAGCTTCGAGATCAATTGCGCCGCGTTCCCCGTCATACAAGTCACGGCTGGTGCCGCTGTTAATAATCGTCGTATCCGAGAAAATCATCCCCGTATTGCTGTTGAAATGCGCCCCCGGGAAGGTCGTATTCAGCCGGATACCGGAGCCGCCCACCGTGTCGATAATGTAGTTATGATCCGCCTTGTGACCGCTGCCCCCGAAGATGCCGATAGCGCCGGCACGCCAGTTATTCTCAATTGTATTATACGAAAAAGTGTTATTCACCCCATCCGGCGCACCGAACGTATTGCTCGGCCAGACAGCCAGTCCGTCGTCCCCGTTATTGCGCACATTGGTATTGCGGACAGTAGAATTGCTGGTCCCCTGGGAGAAGTTGATGCCGTCTGCCAGATTGTTGCGGATGCGGCTGTTCTCTACAAGCAGATTGTTCGCAAAAATCGCCGGTGTCCGCGCATAATCCCCCACCCACATACCGCATTCAAAATGCTCAATCCATACGTCATGGATGACCGAATTGTTGCCGAAGTTATCCATCAGGCCTTTGTAGATGGCATTCTGGTTGTAGCGGGACCGCAGATTCGAGTTCATATACAAGTTGCTGAAATCCAGCTTGCCCTGGACGCGGAAGGAGATACCCCCGCCAGCCGCATTGGGATTCGTAAATTGCAGATTGGTGTGCCAATAGCCTGCACCGGTGACCGTGAAGTTGTTGATCATATTGCTAACCGAGCCAATGACCCACATGCTGCTCAGATTAAAAGTTCCAGCTGGAATGTAGAGTGATTTCCCGCTGGAGACGGCGGCTGTAACCGCACTGTTGAAGGCGGCCAGATCATCCTGCCCGTCATTAGCAACCGCACCATAATCAGTCACTGATATAGCATTGGCCGGACGGGCAATGGCTGCCGGTACAGGTTCAATCTCCAGGAAATCCACCCCGTATTCAAGGCTGTCTCCGTTGTTCTTCTGGATACGGATGGTGTCTCCGGGCTGCAGAGGGGTGTCCATCTTCCAGTGAACTTCATCGAACCGGAATAGCGGACGTCCAGCACTTGGCGCATCACCCGGCTGATCTCCAGAAAAGTATTGCCAGGCATAATAGGAGGTGAGCGGAATGGTCTTGGCCTTGGTTCCATTCACATATACGTCAAGCGCACCGGTAAGACCCATTCCGTCTGCCGAATCCGGCATCGTGAATCTCATGGTGACTCCGGCACCGCCTTGCCCCGCTCTCACTGTCCACTGTGCATAAGCTCCGTTAGAAGGTAAAGCCACATAACTCTGTCCCGAAGCTTCGGAGGCAATCAGCGTCTGATCGAAATTGGGAGCGGACTTCACCACCGCAGCTCCTCCGCGGGTCGCATCCTGTGTATCATATCGGCTGTACGGAACACTTGCGCCGCGCAAAGCATATACAACCAGATTCACAGTGTTCACGTTGTTGGCCTGCTTCGTTGTTACCTCATTAGCATCTGCTGCAATGGTCGTAGTGACGGTGTAATTGCCGTTCACTGCACTCCATGTGCCGGGAAGCGACACATTGACAGAAGCCCCGGCAGCAATCACGCCGGTGTAGGAGCCGGTAAAGGTCTGCACGGTTGAGCCTGCGGCGTTCTTCAGGGCTACTGTGATGCCATGGGCGCCGCCTGCGGAAGCAAGGTTGCCCTGATTTTTTAGACTGACGGTGAAGGCCACGTTACTCCCCGCTGCCGGTGTTCCCGGTGACCAGGAAGTCGTCCCGACAAGGTCGGAGCTGGAGACTGGAGCAATTACCAGCGGCGAAGAATTCGTATAGCTGTTGTTGCTTTCGTTCTGCTCAATAATCTGGCCCGCTTCATCTACCTTGGCACTAAGCGGATAAGTTCCGGCTGTTAGCGTTCCGGCATTCAAGGAGACTGTAGCTGAAGCCCCGGCAGCCAAAGCCGCAACGGGTGCCGAACCCGCCAGCTCGTTGTTCAAGTAGAAATTGACAGTGGTGGCTGCCGCTGCGGCATTGCCAATGTTTTTTACCGTTGCATTCAGAGTTACACTGCCTGTCTCCACCGGAGAAGCAGGAGTCCAGCTCATGCCTGTAATCGTAAGATCCGGGTTCGCTGCCGGTGTGCCGAATACCTGGAATTCAGCAATTTGTCCGGCTGGTGCACCGGAATTGGCGGCGATAGCAAGCTGAAGCCGCTTAACAGTTGCCGTCACGGGGATGGTCACCGTGTTGCCCGAAGCCGGATTGAAGGTATAGCTCTGAGCTGAAACGAGGCTACTGAAGGTTGTCGTATTCTGATTGTGTCCGAGCACTTGAATGTTCTGGGTCCGGGCCGCCCATTCGGCTGCCGCATTCAGCTTCAGCACAATCGAAGTGATCGAATGATTGGCTCCAAGGTCGAGCGTAAGGGCGCTTGGATTCCCGCTGCCTTCCCAGTAAGTTGTCGTGTTATTGTCGTTCGCATTCGCGGCAACGAAATTCTGCGTGCTGGAGGAGGCGCTGATCGCCTTACCAATGGCGATGTTCCCTCCAGGGGACACCGTTGGTGTAGGCACCGGTGTTGCTGTCGGTGCTGGTGTTGGTGAGGAAGTTGGTGCCACCGTAGCTGTAGGGGCCGGGGTAGTTACCGGCGTTGGCGTAGGGGCAGTTGTTGGAGCTACTGTAGATGTAGGTACAGGCGTTGCGATGATTGCAGACGCTACCGTAATTAGATCCAAATTAACGTTGCCCGTATCCCCCGCATCGTATTTGTAAGCAATGCTGTTACTGCCAGCATTCAGCGGGAGGGCTTCAGCCTTCGTACTCCAGGTGTCCCAGTTCGCCAGGTTCGGCAAGGTGGTCTGGCGCTGCTTAACTCCGTTCACGTAGATACTGATCGTCTTGTCGCTTCCGCTTGCATTGGCATACTTCAGTGTAACGTTCCGTGTACCCGCAGCAGGTACATTTACCGTGAAGGTGGTGGCTGGACCTTGGGCCAGATAGTTGTCCACAAAGCCTGTGCCGGAGTATCCGGCATGGTCCGTGTTCACTTGCGCTCCGCCGGATAATGCAGCAGCCTCTGCTTCATAGGTGCCTGCTGGAACCGGTGATGCAGTAGGGCTGGCTGTAGGGGCAGAGGTTGGGGTGCTGGTACCGTAGATTTCAAGCTCAGACAACTGGCCCGCAGGCCATGCCGTATTCGTACTGAACAGCAGACGGACATAACGTGTGCTGGCAGCATTGAAGTTCACCGTGACACTGTTGTTCCCCACCGCAGGGTTGAAGACATATGCGGCCGAAGCAACGATATCCGTGAAGGTAGAGCCGTTCGTACTTCCCTGAACAGCCAGCGTCTGCGTCCGGGTCTCCCAGCTTGCCGGAAGCTTCAGCACAAGCTGGTCTATACTGGTGAGCGTACCCAGATCGACCTGAATCCACTGGGGAAAAGCATCATTTGCGCTCTCCCAATACGTATTCTGATTACTGTCCTTAACGTTATCCGGCGTATAATTCTGGGATTGCCCGCTGGCGGTAATGGTTTTGTTAAGTGCCAGATTCGGTCCGCCCGCTGCCGACGAACGGGTAAGCGGTCCAGCCGCCATGAATAGCGTTGAGATGAGCAGCGTAATTACAAGAGACCATGTAACAGACTTGTTGCGCATTCTATTCCTCCTTAATCTGATGTGGAACGACACACAGTGATATTCACAGCCCTCTAATGATAGCGATTACAACTGTTGAGATCCCTTTCCCGCCCTCCCCTCGCTGCAATACACACTCATTATAGGTTTAATGCAGAGCACTCTTTAAGAGCTATTTCTACGGAAAAGATAGGTGATTCTATGAAACTGATCATTGAGCAGGATGGACTAGAATTAAGATAACAAAAACAGGTCACTTATGGTGGTATCTAACCATTAGTGACCTGCTTAATTTATAGGAATTGCATGTAAAGAAACCTAGTAGCCCATTATTGATATTCTACCGTGCCTAAGAATCTCAGGTAATTGGATTGAATTGTAGCTTCAACAATTTCCCCAGTATACTTAAAGTTATAAAGCAAAATTACTGTATTAATATCATTTGACAGTTCTTCCTGCAATAGCGCATCAAATCTTGGGATAATTTTATGATCATAAGAGAATCCTTCAAGTAATTGATCCACATCTTTACTAACTTCTTCATAATATTCTGCTTCTCTTACAGCATCATCATACCTACTAATCTCAAAATGTTTAGCAAATATTGATGGAATAAAATCTCCGTCAACTGAATAAGAAACAACAAGTAAATTATCTAGGTCCTCGGAAGATCGAACATTTCCTACCCATAAGGACACAAATCCTTCCTTTTCCATTCCAAGCCTCCTCTAAGCATTATAAGTATCATATATATATTCTGAATATTCACTACAGCTATAAATCATGTATACAACCTCCGGATTTTACTTCTTTTAACTCGCTTGCTTCATAATGAAGTAAAACTTTTGACTGTCAAGTATATTACTAGCACACATTATAGATCTTTTGGATTTTTGTAACACCAATTTCCATCATACTTATTCGCTATCTTTTGTAAGTCATTTAAACTATAGAACCAATCATCTTCCATCCATATTTTCGAATCTGGATATTTTTTCTGAAATTCAAATAGAATATTAAATAATAGGTCTTCGTTGTCACAAAAATCATCTACTACTATTGCTTCAAAAAACTCAGAATCTTTTCCTAACCAATCGAAGGAAATGCTTTGAAATTCATAAGGCTCATCATAAAAATCAATACATAATTGCCTTGATGTACTTTCAACAAATGGTCGATCACTTATATTTGCTCTGACGTGTTTTAATTGTTTGTTACTATTTTCTTTCTTGTAAGTAATTCCATAAAATAAATTTAATTCAGCACAAAAATCTTCCGTATATTTCAAAAGATCAGTTAACAGAATGTTACTGCCAGTTTCAAATAAGACATATGCAGAAATCCCCATTATTCAATCACCTTCCCTAATTCTTCTAAAGAGTTAACTATTATTATGCCTTTTTCTTTAAGGTAGTTAATCTTAGCTAACGTTTCAGGATTTGTAGTTGTGATGGCTTCATCAATATAAACAATAACTTTCTTGCCCTCATAATTAAAAAATTGAGGATGATTCGGATCAATGAGCCTATCAATTTGATCTATCTTAATTGCTGATGCAGATTTCTTCATTTCAATAATTTGTCTGCTTGTTACTGCATCTAAATCAGTAATTTTTTTCCTGTATCATCTAACACTTCTTGCCCAAAGCCTATTATCTTTGTTTTTTGCTGAACAAATTCTCCAACTTTTCCTTCGATAGCTTTCCCGGCATTCAAACTACTTTTTGCGCTTTCAATTGCAGTCGAAATATTCTTAGGGTTTTGTTCAATCCATTTAATATTAACTCCACTTGGGTTTCTAAATTCAACTTCTAACCCTTTATTCGTTTTCGTTAGTTCTGGATCATTTAATTTTCCCGTCCCCTCAACTCTACCGCCCCCACCCTCCAACCCATCCATATACCGCTGCTGCACCGGCGTCTTCGGCAAGGCTGGCATATCGGGGATCTCTCCTATCTTGAAAACAAACCCTTCCGGCGTTTGCACTGCCCGTCCCAGATCCGGGAGCTTTTGCTTAATCCCTTGCAGGGCATCCTTCGCCGCTTGGCTGACGGCGTCTTCTACCTCGCCTAGGACTTTCCCCACTTTGCCTGCTTTGGTGACCTGGAATCCGGGGACCAGAATCGACGCAACCGAGCCCAGCATTCTCGCTTTCTCTTCCGGGGTGCCCTCGTCAAACTGATGATACGCCATCTTCGCCGCTTCCACCAGCACTTCGGGATGGTCAATTAGATATTGCGCTTGCTGCTTCATTTCTGTGGTGGTTTTGACCGGGTCCACAACTAGCTTGAAAGCAAAGGTTGCCGTATCCGCCACGCCCATGACGACCTCTTTCACCAATCCTTCGGTAAAAGCCAGCACTACATCTCCCGACTGACGGACCTTGCTCTCCCATTTCGTGAGGCCGTACGTCTTATCCAGCCACCCCAGATAACTGGTGTACATGGGGGTGAGATATTCATTCGGCACATAGACTTTCGCCTGATAAAAGTCCCAGGTGGTCTCATTTTCCTTGTTGTCTGCGGTAATTGGCGTGCCGTCCGGCAGCGTAAGCGGCGGCCCGTTCAACCGCCGCTCCGCTTCGATCTGCTCCTGAACCTGCTTAAGAGCCGCTGCGATCTGAATTTCCTGCCGCTTGGCTGCAAGCTGACCCCGCGCATACGCTCCGGCGGCAGTCTTCTCCATCGCCAGCCGCAGCAGCAACAGATATTCTTCGTTATGTAGTAAGGGGACCTTGTCCGCCGTAATGGACGGATCATACTCGCAGGCTGTAACCGCTGGTTGTCTGTAGTGGGCGCTTAGATCCTTGCCGGATTCATAGTAGATCTTGGCTACGCCTAGAGAAGCCAGCTTCTGCCGGGCCTCTTCGGCCTTCGTATGAACAGCCTCCATCTGGGCTTGATTGCCGAACGCCTGATACACTTTGAAGGCCATCTGTGCCTTGGCGATCTCATTCCGCGCCGCGAAGATATCGTTCAGCTTACTTTGTGCAGCTATACTCTCTACGGTCAGCAGGCCGGAGGTCTGAATGACATTCCTGAGCTGCTGTACCACCGGGTCCCTGCTGAGTTCATCCTTTCCTGATAGAGCAGCAATCGAAGTGATGAGGTTCGTCGCACTTCGCTGCACAAATTCGGGGATGGAGACCCGTCCGGCGGCTGGTTGCAGCCCCAAGCTGCCGAAAGCCGCGAGCAACAAATTAAATTGGCCTGTCAGCTTGTCCGCCTGCCGCTTATTCTCTTCCTGCAGCTCCGATACGCCTCTTAGGGCCACCCGGATGATATCCTCTAATTTCTCCGCTTCTACGGTTAATTCATTAATCATGACCTGGGCCCTGACCAGATGGTCGCCCATGGGAATGCCGCCCCAGCTACTGGACTGGCCCTTTAATTGAAGATATAACCGGTTGGTGTCCTGACTCACCTGGCCAATCTTCGACTGCAGGCGCCTGACTTCATCTTCGTTAAATACTAGCTTCCTGGAAGACACTATGATCCCTGCTTCCTTCTCCAGAATGGATTCCAATGTACAATATTAGGATTCAAAATATACCCATAAATGATATACATATCCCTTTATTATCGGATTTATTTTCCATTAAGTGAATAGAAGTAAATTCTTCAATGTGTCCATAGTTCCACTGGAAATCAGATATATAAGTCCCGGATATACCATGCATCGCAGGCATAATGCTCGGAACCGGCCAGCGGACCATCCAGCGGGCTGAACCCGTGCTTGACATAGAAACGGCCAGCGGCCTGCATCGTCAGCAGCGTCTCCAGGTAACACTTGCGGTAATGCTGCTTAGCGAAGGCAAGCGCCGTATTCAGCAGCTTTGCTGCAACGCCTTGGCCGCGGATGGCTGCGGACAGGTACATTTTCTGCAATTCACAGATCTGCTGTGCCTCGTCAAAAGCCGCAATCCCGCAGCCGCCCAGCACCTGCCCATCCACTTCAATAATCCAGTAAGCCCGGTTCGCCGCGCTATTATAATAGGTATATAAGTCATGCAGGCTATCATCTGCCCAAGCCAAGCCTTCGCGGTTGCCGCCGAATTCAATCAGGCACTCCCGGATAATTCCCTCAATGGCTGCATTATCCCTGCGCTCAATGGGACGGATGGTAATCATATCGTTGTCCTCCTCTTACCCTCTATCTGCTTCGTTTCCTGCTTCGATGTATAGTGAACCTATCATATCATTTGCTGCTGATTGCTGTCATTCACTCGCAATAGCTAGGTCACCCTCTCCGGTTTGGCTCCTTCCCCTTGAACGATTCGCCTGCTATACTGGGATTTGCAAGCAGGATAAGGAGTGAGACAGATGAACAAGCTGGTTTTTTTCCTCGGACCTGGAGGGGCGGGCAAAACCACACTAGCCAAGGCTGTTGCAGCCCGGCGTCCGGCGGCAGTGTTCGATATGGACATTCTGCTGCGTCCGGCAGCAACCGCGATCATGACTATGCATGGGCTTGATCCTGACGACAGGGATTCCGATGAGTATAAAAGACTATGCCGCGACCTCGGCTATCGCATTACTATGGATGCAGCGCTCGATAATATGGGCCTGTCCAGTGATATCTACGTGGTGGGTCCCTTTACCAAAGAAGCGGCCGATCCGGAGTGGATCGGCCGCGAACTGGCGCGCATCGGGCGCACACTGGAGGAAGTCGAGGTCAAGGTAGTCCTGGTAGGACTTGCGGATGCAGCCATGTTCCGTGAACGGCTTGAAGGCAGGCATTCCGCGCTCGACACCTGGAAGTTCGCCCATTGGGAGAATTTCAGCGCTTCTCTAGGCTCCCGTACCGTAGCCTGGCCGCTCCCGCCTGAACAGGTGGCGCAGATCGACAATTCCCATCCTGACCGGAATGTCGCTGTAGCGGCGGTGGAAGCTTTTATTTATGGAGAGGAACCTACTGCTTAACCGCATGAATATAATGAATCGTCTCAAAAGCACTTAGTGCATCACTCCGGCCGCTGAACAATCTCTCATTGATCTCTGCCGGAGACAGGTGCTCATAGACCAGCAGCCCGGCCTCGGCCAGCAGCTCCTCTATCTCCGAATAGCTGAACCAGGATTGCATGGGCTCGCCGCTGGCAGCAGCCATTTGCACCATTTTGGCCACCCGGCCGGACACACCCTGCTCTTCCATTAAATACTCATCTGCATAATCCAGAACGATAGAGCTACCTGAGGGAACTTTTGCGAGCAGCTCCTTAATCAGGCGGGCATTCTCCTCCTTGGTAAGGTAGTAGGATACCCCCAGCAGGCTGAACAAGGTCTTAGCTTCGGGATCGAATCCCCGATTAAGCAGACTGGAATACGAGAATTCGCCCGTGAAGTCGATGGGGACGAGATGAAGATTGCCCGGAACCTCAAGCTGTGCGTCCTTAAGCCTCTGCTGCTTGGATGCCTGGGTAGCAGGAGCATCAACTTCAAAAATCGTGAGCTGCTCCATAAGCGTAGGATAACGGTAGGCAAAGCTGTCCAGCCCCGCGCCAAGAATTACATACTGCTTCAGCCCGAGACTCACCTCATGCAGCACAATAGCCTCACAGTAGGCAGCACGTGCCAACGGTGTGGGCGATAACTGGACCTGGACAATCCATCTCAAGATGGCTTCAGGATCGTCCGGGTACCTCTCCGCGATCTCGGGACTGAAGAATGCAATTCCCTGCACCATATTCCTGCGGATATCCGCGAACTCCTGTGGTGAAATCAGCTTCGGCGCCACATCATCATTGAATATCTTGGGATTGTCATATTGACTGTGATAAGCTCGGCCAAAAGCGGCCACTAAGGCAGTCATGCTGGACTTGTTCTGCTTCATTGATGGTTCCTCCATGCAAAAATAAGATTCCCCTGGCCAGGAGAACCTTATTATATACACAAACTATTAATATGTAAATTATAGCATAAAAAATATTTTTTGTCAATGATAGATGTTACAATATTCCTTGTTCATCCCTGATCTAACGAGCCCATTAGCTGGAAAAAGAAATCGGCCTGTGTTCAGTTCTGGGGCTAAATACCCGTATTCCCAGTCTGACATCGTATTGAATACATATAGATAAGCTTGTCTGTTGTGCATATTGCAACTCTCCCATCACTATTTGATATAGCTTATTATAGTAAAACTTCCCTGACAGATGGTGTCAGGGAAGATGGGTAGGTTGTTACAAATATGAAGGGACTGTCCCAAGAGCCATGAAACGGTCGCTTAGGGCAACTCTTTAATGCGGAGTAGAATCTACGTTAGCACTTGGGTGGACGCTCCGCAAACAGAACGTTGTTCCCATCGCTATTGTGTCCAGATTTTTTTTCATCCCCCTTAGCGGTGAAAATCCGGACACAAAGGCGAACGCTTCGCTTGTACACAATCGTTCTGCCCGCTCTGCTGTTCAAGTGAGAATTGGCACTTTTATCCTTAAAAGCAAACAAAAACTTGCGACAACTGAAGAACAACCGGGTCTTCGGGAGATTTCTGCAAAGGGCTATCGCCGCCTCAGAGAAAATCACTTTTGAGACAGCCCCTTCCCGTTAACTCAGCTAGGCTCTACTCTAAGATAAGCACCAGCTTCTCTGAAGCTTGCGATCTCCCCGCTGCCGACAGCGGCACAGAGCGCCGCTCCCACCGCCGCTTCCTCAGCATGTTCACCAAGCTCAAGCGGTAGCCCGAAGGCCGCTTCGGCCTTGGCGCACAACACCGGATTCGCCCGCAGCGCATTGCCTGAGCCTATAAGACAGCTGAATGTGCCCGCGCCCTGCTGTTCCAGATCTGCAAGGAAGCCGTGCAGTTCATCTACCATCCCTTGCAAAAAAGCATGGGCTAGCCCGCCGGGAGTAAAATTCTCCAGCGTGATCCCCTTCACACTGCCGCGCTTCTCCGGGTCTGTCCTTGTCCCCAGGAACTGTGTGTTCACCGTAAGCCCTGTGATGCCGCTTCCCGGCACCTCTTCATTGAGCAGCCTGGACATCAGGGAATAGACATCTGTCGGCGCTTCTCCGGTGTATGAGGTGATCAGTTGCCGGAAGAATCCCTCCAGCAGGGCATAAGACTTGCCGCCGCTCAGGGCTGCGCCAACCATCAGCACCCCGCCGCCAGGGAACGGTCGTACCTCCATCGCGGAAGGAGCTTTGGCGCAGTCAGGCAACCAGGCCGAGAGCTGGCTCCCTGTGCCAATGTTCAGCAGTAGAGATTCTCCGGGCTGGGGCACACTGCCCAGGAAGCTGGCTTGATTATCCCCGAGCGAGGTGTACACGGGAATGCCTTGTGGTGTGCTACCGATTGCCGTCCCGGAGGGGACGACCTGCGGCAAAAACGAAGGGTCGATCCCGGCTAAATGAATCGCGGTTCTATCGAAATCCCCTGTCCCCTGACTGAAGCCCCCGATCCCCGCCGCCTGCGTTGCATCGATCCGCGGCACATCACTGTTCGCCAGCCTCATCGCAATATAGTCCGCAATCGTGCAGAAGCCGACTGCATGCTCAGGGACAAGCTGTCGGCACACATTATAGTAATGGGTAGCGAGTCCATAGCCGGGAGCTACAGTGTACCCGGTAATATTGCTGAGCTGCTGCGCATAGGTAGGACTGCGCATCCCTCCGGTGAGCTGTCCCGCCCGTCCATCCTGCCAGGTATACAGCGGACCGATTGCTCTCCCATTTGTATCCAAATAGACAATTCCATGCATCTGCCCGGTTAGGCCAATTCCTGCTACTTCCGGCTGCTGCGCCAGCAGACGGTCAAGTATATATTCCATATGCTTCACAATCAATTCCGGGTCCTGCAGCCGCTCCCATTCCTGATTCAGGCTGAAGGGCAGGCTCGCTTGTGCTTCCGTAAGGCTATGCAGAATCGTACGTTTCTCCAGATCGTAGAGCAGCCCGGAGATGGATGTGGTTCCGATATCTAGTCCGGCCGTAATCATAGGCTCCATCCTCTTCCCTGTTGTATAGCCCATATGTTAATCCTTCGCGAAGGACAGCGTCAACCAGGCGCATAAAACACTATGAAGCAAAAGATACTAGACCAGAGAAAGATAACTATACACGGAGGTACATATATGAGACTTCACAACAAAGTAGCTGTAGTAACCGGGGCGGCATCCGGGATGGGGAAGGCGATTGCCGTCCTGTATGCGAAGGAAGGGGCCAAGGTCGTAGTGGCGGATATTCATTTGGAAGCTGTGGAGACGGTGGCCGGTGACATTAAAGCTGGCGGTGGGGAAGCCCTAGCGGTACAAGCCAATGTTGCAAATGAGTCTGATATTCAGAATCTGATCGACAGTACAGTCAACACTTACGGCACTGTAGATATTCTGGTGAATAATGCGGGGATCATGGATAACTTTGAACCGGCGGGTGATATTGAGGATGAGAGCTGGGAGCGGGTTCTCGCTGTCAATACAACTTCGGTGATGCGTGCTACGCGTAAGGTACTGCCTATTTTCCTGGAAAAACAACAGGGTGTTATCATTAACGTTGCCTCGGTAGGCGGTCTGTTCGGTGCCCGTGCCGGGGCGGCTTATACAGCCTCAAAGCATGCAGTTATCGGCTTTACGAAGAATACCGGATTCATGTATGCTGCCAAGGGAATCCGCTGCAATGCGATTGCGCCGGGCGGTGTGGAGACCAATATTGGTTCAACCATGACCCATATCAATCCTTTTGGCATGGAACGTACACAGCCGGGCATGGCGCTTAATCCACGGATGGGCCAGCCCGCAGAAATCGCGCAGCTCGCTCTGTTCCTGGCTTCAGAAGAAGCAGGCTTTGTGAATGGGGCAGTCATTACCGCAGACGGCGGATGGACTGCTTATTAGTAAAGGCCATCCCCCGCATGCTACGGGAAGATGGCCTCTTTTCTTAAACTACCTTTATTGCTTCAGCTCCGTGCATCCTGCACCCTGATATTGCTCCCGAACAAGGTGGAATCACTCGTCAGCTTGTAGGCCGGATACCCGGCCTCTGCTTCGAGGCGCATCACGTCATCGAACAGCAATTCCTGCTGGCGGTCACACAGGAAGGTGAACGGCTCGGTCTGAAACACAATATCCGTTGGCGAAGGCTCGCTGACTACCCGGATGACCAGTATGCCATTACAGCCGCAGTCCTCCGTATCGTAGAACATTTTGAATTGCCCGGGCTTCCCGGCCAGACTCTGCTCCAGCCGTTCGCGGGTCATTGCATTAAGCTCAATCTGCATCTGTAAGTTCTCCTTTCAGGACAATCATCCCGGCATGCTATAACTTTAAGCGACAAGTATAATCCCTAAGCTGGACAGACCCGTGTGACAGCAGTCACTAAGAATGTGAAAATGTGACTTTCAGCGTAAACTGCCACATCGGCGATGAATTCCTCCCCCTGAATATAACACAGAAACAGGCGCTGCCATAACCCGGCCTATACCAGTAGCAGCTCCCCATTGTAGTCAGTTTTCCACACATCCCAAAAAAGCGTGCCATCCGCATTCCTGCGGTGCACGCTCTCTTCCGTTAATGCAAATGCTTTCGTTAATCCGTATGCAGCGCTCCCTGCGGCTTGCCGGAACCTGAGTTCCCGGCGGGCTCTCTGGCATCACTTTTGCCACCCAGCTTGAACACCAATATCCCGCCTACGATAATAAGCACGCCGATCAGCTGGTTGAACGAGAACGGAACCTTTGCCAGGCCCAGCCAGCCCAGTGAATCCCAGAGCAAGGCGAAGCCGAGCTGGGCAGTTAGTACAATCGAGATGGCATAGGTGGCGCCAAGAATTCTGGTGGCCTGGACCAGGCAGATCACGACCCCCACGCCGATCATTCCGCTTAACCAGTACCAAGGCTGCATGTGCTGCAGCGTGAACATATTCTTCCCTTCCATAATCAGCCCCATGACAAGGGAAGCGGCGAAGCCCATGCCCAGCACTAGTGTAGTGGTCGACCAAGAGCCTGTATGCTCATTGACTTTGGCGTTGAAAATATTCTGTAAACTGACCAGCGCCCCCGCGATCAGTGCAAGTACTAATCCTGTTAACATATCTCTTGCCCCCTTCGTTTAGAACTTCAGTACGACTACCCCGAGAATCATCATCCCGATGCCGATAAACTGCGGCAGCTTCATCTTCTGCCGGACTACGCCGAACCAGCCCCGGATATCAATGATAAACGTCAGGCAGAGCTGGGCAATCAGCAGCGCCGAGATCGTCAGCGTAACCCCAATGTTCTGAATCGCCGTTACCTCACTGAAAATCACGAAGGCGGCCAGACCGCCGCCGCTGATGTATAGCGGATGTACCTTACGGAAGCCGTGCTTTTTGCCGTCCCGTACCACCAGCGCTATCGCTAACGCCATAATGAATCCGGTAAGCTGGGTAATGGTGGCCGCCTGCCATGTGCCGATATCCTGACTGATTCTGGCATTGGCTACCCCCTGAAGTGTAATGCAGGCTCCGGCCAAAAATGCGAATAGTATCCCTCTCATCTGACTCTCTCCTCTTTTTGCTTCTCTGTACTTATTAAAAGCCAGTTCGCCGGATTCGGGAAGGACATATGTCCTATTCGGTAAAAGTGTGCTTGCCGCGCCGCCTGCATCGCCCTGCTAAAGAGACAACAAGCCCGTTTCAGGCCGGGTTCCGGCTCAAAACGGGCTTACTCTCTCTTCTATATTCAGGAGATGAGGCTCATCTCCCGCAGCTTGTCCATGATGATGACGCTGACCGCCGATACCCGGTCTATGTCCTTATAGGTTAACCAGGCCAGCTCTTCAATCTCCGAAGCCGGGGCAAGCTCACCTGTGAAATCTGCGGTAAGGCAGGTCATCCGCACGAGCACGCCTTCCGCTTTGCCATGGGCCGGAGCCTCGAAGCTTCCGAACTCCGCAATCGTCTCCGGCAGGATCTGAACGGACAGCTCCTCTTCAACCTCACGGATCAGAGTCTCGGCATCACTCTCGCCGGACTCCCGCTTGCCGCCGGGGAAATAATAGGTGTCCTTGCCTGCGGAACGCGCGCCCAGTACCTTGCCGTCCACAACATAGATCCAGGCTACCTTATCTATTACATTAGTCATTGTCAATCTGCACCTTTCCTTCTACGTCACGCTGACACGGTACTGCTCGTTTAAGAACCGTGTACCCGTTCCTGCTTGCTGCTTGAATATGCATATGCTGTCCGGCCTCTTCCCAGGGTACTGCATACCCCTCACCCTTGGCGCAAAAAATAGACGCCGAGGAGTAGGCCGGATCTGCATTTTTATTATAATTCCGCTGCTCCACCACCGCCTTGGTCTGGTGGCAGGGCTCATATCCTGCTACTCTGAGCGACATCGATCCCTTGCCCTGCGTCATCGCCGCCAGTCTCACTCCGTAATTCATGAAGCTTGCCGCCGGAACTGTGCCGGTAATTACAGCCTTGGACGGTGTAATATCCGGGGGATTGAAGCGGCCTCCGGCTTGCTGGATATCACTCATAACCTTTCCCACATCGTCCGGATCTATCCGGATTTTCAGGTCGTAGACCGGCTCCAGCAGCAGATTCTCTGCCTGCTCCAGCCCCTGGCGCAACGCGCGGTAAGCCGCTTCCCGGAAATCGCCGCCGCTCGTATGCTTATTATGCGCCCTTCCCGTAAGCAGGGTGATCTTCAGATCCGTCAGCGGGGAACCGGTCAGCAGGCCGTGATGGCCGCTCTCCAGCAAATGCTGCTCAATCTGATGCTGATAGCCTGCCGCCAGATCATCCGGGTGGCAGCGATTAATGAACGTGATCCCGCTCCCGCGTTCCCCTGCCTCAAGCATCAGATGAACCTCGGCGTAGTGGCCCAGCGGCTCGAAATGCCCGCAGCCATAGACCGTACCGGCAATAGCCTCCTTATAGAGAATCTCCGGCGCGCCAAAAGAGATCTTAAGCTGAAACCGCTCCGCCACAATCTGCTCAAGAATTTCCAGCTGTATCCCGCCCATCACTTGAATATGCAGCTCCTGAAGATCTTCATCCCAGCTTACATTCAGTGACGGATCTTCCGCGCCGAGCTGTCCGAAGGCATGCATCAGCTCCTTCAGGTGCACGGGCGGCTTGAAGAGCACCTTGGATTTCAAGGTGGGAATAAGTCCGCTGCCCTGCGCGTCCTGAAGTGCGCCCACTCCCGCACCCGGAAGCACGGAGCTTAGGCCGACAACGGCGAACAGCTCCCCGGCGGCAGCCCAGTCAGCAGCGCTATAAGCAGTACCGTTGTACTTACGGATTCCGGTAATCCGTTCGGAAGTTTGTTCCGCTTCGGGTCCATACGCCAAGCTCTCGCGGTTCTTCAGGACTCCCTGCAGCGCTTTGATGTAGGTGATGCGGGTACCTCTGGCATCGTGGCGGATCTTGTAGACCCTCCCGGCAAAAGGCAGCGTATAATCGTACTCCGTGAACGTGAGCGCATCCAGTACCTCCAGAAACTCACCCACACCGCGATCCAGCAGTGCTGAGCCCTGCATACACGGAAAAATCTCTCCACGCTTCACCATAGACCCCAGCGCACTGCGGCAATGGCTCTCCGTCAGCGTGCCTTCAAGATAAGGTTCCAGCAGTATCTCCTCGCGTTCGGCAAGGAACGATTTCATTTCCTCGGTCCACGCAGCTTCCGGCTGCTCCGGCAACAACAAAGCATCGCCACTAAGCAGCTGCCGGATCTCTTCCAGGACCCGTTCAGGATCACTGCCTGCACGATCGGTTTTGTTAATGAAGAACAGGGTGGGAATCCGGTGCTGGCGCAACAGCTGCCAGAGCGTTTCGGTGTGGCTCTCTACACCCTCCACCGCGCTGAGAATCACCACTGCATAGTCCAGCACTTGCAGACAACGCTCCATCTCCGGGGAGAAATCGACATGGCCCGGCGTATCCAGCAGGAAATAGCGGGCATCCTTATAGGTGAACTCCGCCTGATCGGCGAAGACGGTAATCCCACGTGCTTTTTCAATCTCATGGGTATCCAGGAAAGTATCCTGATGGTCCACACGCCCCCTGCTGCGGATGGCTTCGGTATGGTAGAGCAGCTGCTCGGCGAAGGTCGTCTTCCCGGCATCTACATGGGCGAGCAGTCCGACAGTTATATTCATACAGTACCGCTACACCTCTCCACGGATATATGGAACCACCTCTGACTGGTAAAAGGCAGCCAAGCGCTCCATATCCCCTGGGCTGAAGGAGGGTACATCCAGAGTGGCCAGATTATCGTTCACCTGAGACTCATTCTTGAAGCCCGGAATCACACAGCTGACGGCCGGATGGTCCAGAATCCAGCGCATAGAGGCCTGTGCCATATTGCCACGTCCTTCAGTGATCCACTCCAGCTTCTGCGCCAGTTCTACACCTTTAACAAAAGGCAGCCCGGCAAAGGTTTCGCCCACATTGAACTGCTCCCCGTTCGCGTTGAACTTGCGGTGGTCGTTGTCCTGGAAGGTACTGGACGGCGTGAATTTGCCGGTCAAGAGACCGCTGGCCAGCGGCAGGCGCACCAGGATGCCTGCACCCTTGGCAGCAGCCTGCGGCAATAGCTCCTGTGCCGGCTGCTGGCGGAACAGATTGAAGATCACCTGCAGCGCCGCAACGCCAGGATACTCCAAGCAGAGCAAGCCCTCCTCGATAGTCTCAACGCTGACGCCGTAGTGACGGATTTTACCCTCGGCCTTCAACTGGTCCAGCGCCGCGAACACACTCCCATCACGCAGAATCTCCATCGGCGGACAATGGATCTGATACAGATCAATCGCTTCCCGCTCCAGACGCCGCAGACTCTGCTCACAGTATTCACTGATCCGGCGCGCGGAGTAATTCTCCGGGTCATGGATATCACCGGCGCGGCAGAACTTCGTGGCAATATGTATCTCATCCTGCTTGCCCCGGGTCGCCTTGGCGAGCAGCTCCTCCGCATGGCCTCCGCCATAGACATCTGCGGTATCGAAGAAATTCACGCCCTGCTCCATCGCCGCCTGCAAGCCTCTCAGCCCGTCCTCATCCTTGCTATTCCCCCAGTCCCCGCCAATCGCCCAAGTGCCAAAGCTGACCTCACTGACAGACAGACTCGTGTTTCCCAGTTCGCGGTATTTCATTCTATGAACCTCCGTTTATGAGTTTGTGTGGAACCGTTCACAACTCTTCTTATTATGAAGGGTTTGGGCGGTCAGGTCCAGTTGGCAGCCGGATTTCACTCGAAGCTTGGCCATCACTGTGGTGAACACAACATTCACATGGACTTCCCGCCTGCGATCTGGACGATCTTCTGAATCGCGCCGGGTACTTCATCGCTGTCGTTGATTACAAACAGATACTCCGTCTCATGGACGGCATAATCCACTAACGTCCGGGTCAGAGCATTCTTGAGCGTATTCGCCCCTTGCTTGGGCAGCAGACTTTCGTACCGGGTATTGATGAATTCAGCCAGATCATCCCGGTCAATGACAACCGATTCAGGTAAGCACCGCTCTAATTCTCTGGCAAATGTGGTCTTCCCGCTATGTGTTTTACCGACTGTAAGGATTGCTAACCTCTTCATCAATACCGCTCCTCTACGATAAAAGTACGAAGCTCTTTCGTTCTCTCTCTGCGGGTAAGACTATCCTTCCATGACAAAAGCAAATACCGGATAACTCTCCACCGGCTCGAAGCCGAGCCTCAGCGCGAGCTTATGTGAAGCCATATTCTCATGCGTTGTTTCCCATAAGGGAAGCATTCCATGAACGAGATAGTGACTAATTAACGATACAGCGGCGAGTGTAGCATAGCCCTTCCCGCGCTCCGATTCTGCATAAGTATCTACATCAATGAAGTACCTGTTATTCACGCTGAAGCCGTTATTTTTGCAAATAGAGACCACTTCATCCCTGATCTTCACTACAGCACCAGTGGTTGTCAGCCCAATGAACCTGTCCTCTCGTACAGACCCCTTATGGGTGAGCACGGGAAATTCCTCGCAGGCGACAGATAGATCTCCATCCAAGGGGATAGCAGCACGCCTGTTTTTTAGCTGAACAAATCGTTCGCTATTGAACTCATAGACCGACTCCATATGTCTGTCTACGCTCAGCCCGGCAATCTCCAGCTTCAATAGTTCCGTCCATGAATCACTATCATCCGTATAGATCTCGAACCATTTCTCTTGCCTCTGTCGGCAATCAGGTACGACTACCGTCTGCAAAAAAACCATCAGCTTCAGCCGGTTGATCTCAGTACTGATATCTCCGGCAGCATACATCCATCTCCCCGTAGCCCATACCACAGCCAGTGTTGGTGCTTCCGTATGATCAGCAAATACCCGCCCGGGATAATTCTCCAGCAGGACGGATAAGGCGGGAAGGTGATGCTTTTTACCGGCATAAAAATCATAAACTGCAGCAAAATTCTCAGGTTGCAGCTCCAAAAGCTTATTCAGCTCATTCATTACGCTTCCCTCCATGTATGTATCTCACTTCAATACCGCAGCACCAGTACAAACCGCATACCCCGCTCAAGCGGCTCCGCGAAGATATCGCCGCCCATCTTCTGCAGCAGCTGCTTGCAGATGAAGAGGCCGAGGCCATTGCCCGGCTTGCCGTCCGCATTGGACCCGCGCCAGAAGCTGGTGAAGATATGGGGCAGCTCGCTCAGGAGCAGCGGCTCTCCCGAATTCTCGATCACAATCAGCTGGCGGTAATCCTCCTCGCGGAAGGTAATAGAGATCGACCTGCCGTCTCCATACTTAATGGCATTCTCAATGAGATTATTCAGCACCTCATGCAGCCGTTCTTCGTCTCCAAGCAGCAGCTTGTCCTGATAAGCACCTGCAGTGAGCTCCACCTTCAGCAGCTCCAGCCGCTCCTTATGGTTACGGATGACCTTGCCGACCAGCCCGCTAAGATAGAACTCTCCCGGGGCCACCTCTATATTCTGCAGAGAAGAGACGGAAGCGGTGATGATCCCGCCGATCAGCTGCTCCATATGTTCTGCTTGCTGACCAATCAGCCGGGCGGCCGATTGCCGCTTGACTTCGCTGTCATAGAGGCCGTCCGCCAGGGCGCTGGCGTAGAGCCTGATCGTGGCGACTGGAGTTTTAAGCTCATGCGAGAGGGACGCGATCAGCGTCTGGCGGTCCTTTTCCAGGCGGAGATTCGTCTCTTTCTGGGCATCCAGTGTCTGCCGCAGCAGGTCCAGCCCCCACACGAACCGGCCGAAGTACCGGCTACGGTGCTCCTTCATACCTATGCTCAGCTGCCCCCTGGATAACTCATAAGGCAACTCCTGCAGAGTATGGAACGGCCGCAGAATTTGCTTACGGATGTAGAACAGCAGCACCATCACGGCTCCAAGCGCCGCCAGCAGGAACAGATCCAGAACCAGAAGTGCATGAACATCCGGCCCGGGCATCCGGTAAGAGAACCTTAAGTATCCTGCGATTTGCTGATCCGCATACAAGGGCTTGACCGTGAATTCATTGGCATCCCCCACCCCGATACCGGCAAAAAAGCGCTGAACCTCATCCGGCCCCGCTTCCTTCCCGATCCAGCTTAAGCCGTTCACGTAGGTATACCTGTTCAGATCAGGCAGCAGTTCCTCCGGAGGAATTCCTCGCTGCACCTGCTCATAGATCCGGTTGATCTCTATCCGGTAAGCCTTCCCGGCCGTCCCTGTCTCCCTGGAGGATACATATCCATTAAGAGCCGCTATGAACGTCAGTCCGAGAAGTAACGCCCAGAGCATCAGCCTGTTAAATGCCTTCATATTTATATCCCACTCCCCAGATGGTAACGATGCGCCTTGGATCTTTGGGGTTATGTTCGATTTTGTCCCGCAGCTTGTTCATATGTACGGTCAACGTGGACGGCTCACTGAAGCTGTCTGCCCCCCATACCTGCTGGAACAGCCACTCCTTGCGAAGCGCTTTGCCCTTGTTGCTCATCAGCAAGACCAACAGCTCGTACTCTTTGGCTGTCATCCCGAGAGGCTGGCCGCTTCTATATACTACTCTTGCGGTCTGATTCACTGTAAGTTCGCCATCCGTCAGCAGCAGCTTGTTCTCGTTCATCTCATAACTCCGCCGCAGGTGCGCCTTGACCTTCGCCGTCAGCAGAGGAGCCGAGAAGGGCTTCTCCAGGTAATCGTCCGCACCCAGTTCAAGCCCGATAATCTTGCTCTCATCCCCGTGGCGTGCGCTCATGATCAGAATCGGCAGATTGAACTTCTCCCTGGCGATTCTGCATACGGCGAAGCCGTCCAGCCCCGGCAGCATAATATCGAGCAGCAGCAGCTTGACGGCATTCGTCTCCAAATAAGCCAAGCCCTCTTCCGCAGAGGCCATACTGCATACAGAATATCCTTCCACCTGCAAAAAATCCTTCATCACCTCCGCCAGCTCCGCATTATCCTCAATGATCAGAATATCCGCCACGGCTCTCTCCTCCTGCTGCTTGCAGCTTCCTACCAGCCCATCTCCATCAGCCAGCCGGTCAGGCTGCGTTCACGTTCCCTCGGGCCTTGCTCCGGCATATATTTGCCCAGCACATGCTCACCCTGAATATTGCCATCTACCATATACAGCACCTTATCACTCTGCGCGGCTACCTTTACATCGTGTGTAACCACCATCAGTGTTGTTCCTTCCCGGTTGATCCGGCAGAGCTCGGACATGACCTCCTGTGCGGCTTTGGAATTGAGCGCACCTGTCGGCTCATCCGCGAACAGCATAGCCGGCTTGTTGATGAGCGCCCGGCAGATGCAGGCCCGCTGCAGCTGTCCGCCGGACACCTCTGTAATGTCATGGCCCGCTGTCTCCATAATGTTCAGCTTCCGCATCAGCTCATCGGCATATTGATTCACCTCGCTGCGGCTGCGTCCCTGTCCGCCTCTCTTGCCGCTCAGCGACTCATAGCCTGATAGAATAATATTATCATAAACCGAGAGATTGCTCAGCATATGCATCTGCTGGAAGATGAAGCCCATTTTGTGCAGCCGCAGTTCAGCCATGCCCTTCTCAGAGAGCTGCGAGAGACTCTCCCCGTCAAATACCACCTCGCCCGCCGTAAGCCGGTCCATCCCGCTGACGGTATAGAGCAGCGTAGACTTGCCCGAACCGGACGGCCCCATGATAGACACGAACTCCCCGGCATGAAGCGAGAAATTGATATTCCGCAGCACGTTATTCTGACTTTTATTGACGATATAGGTCTTACATAGGTTGGTTACTTCCAGTACTGCTGCCATTTCGCCACTCCTTCTTTTCTTTTAATATAAACGCTTGGATCTATTTACAAGAATCACAAAGTTATAAACATTGAGCTTAATCGTCGCTGCGGTGAACATTTGGACTTCCGGCCACTGTTAGGTTTGGATTTCCTGATTTGGACCGCTGCTCGCGGTAGAAATCCAAACCTAAAGGCGGACGCTACCGCTCCTCCAGTTCCAAATTTCCCCTCCGCTCCTTTAGCTTTTTGTTATTTCCCGTGATTCTTATTCTAGAATCCAATCGCCTATTCCTTATTCATATTCCATATCTGCACACGCTTGATCTGGCCGCAACTGGTGTACACTGCCAGCATGACCACGGCAAGGATCAGCAGCGGATACAGCAGATAGACCTGAAGCGGAAGAATATTTAACTGGAGGCTGGTCAGTCCGAAGATCCGGAAAATGAGACCCAGTAGGCGGCTGCCTAGGGTATTCGCAGCGATTACGCCCAGCACCAGCGAGACGGACATAATAATCAGAATGCGCAGCGCCTGCCACCGCCGGATCGCGGCATTCGTGAAGCCGATGCTTTTCATGACAGCAATGCCGTGAACCTCCTTCGCAATCATCAATCGGACGAACAGGCTGGTGATGAAGAACGTAATGAGGCAGATGATTGCCGTAAGCAGCCCGTTGATGCTGTGAAGCTGGCCCATGAAGCCGCCCGTGATCTCTCCCAGCAGTTCAAACGAGGTTTTGAAGCCTTGTTCCGGGAATTGCTGCTGAATTTCCTTCATCATCCCTGCCTTCGCTTGCTCCGGGGCATGGAGTTCGCCGGAGAACATGTAAGCGGGTATTGTCTTCAGCTCATAGTCCCGTGCAATCCAGACCGCGTACCCTTCGTTGGAGATACTTTGAAACAGTCCGCTGATCATGAAGGTCCCCTGAACCCCGCCGATTTCAAAAGTAATATTGTCGCCCACCCGCTTCCCGTATTTCCCGGACATGATGGTCGTAATCGCAATTTCATTCTTCAGCAGCGGGGCCGTTCCCTCCAGAATCTCAACAGACCCGTTCTGATCATTCTTCTGGCCGTTGATCCGCCGGTTGGCCTGCCCGTTATCGGAGATATATTTGGTACTTACCGTATAATTCGCTGTAAGCGTGACCTCGAAGCCCTGATCCTTCAGCCGCTTGGACAGGAGTGCCTTGTCCTGTTGGATCTTCTCAACGGGTTTCTCTGCCACGACGGTTGAGCTATAAAAATCCGCACCAATTGTACCTAAATATTCCAGGAACTTAGGAGTTACAATGGTATTGGTCAGATTGACCGGGATCAGAATGATCGCGGAGCTTAGGATCAGCGTCAGGATCAGCGAAGTGTAGCTCTTGAGCCGGTTCAGCACATCGCTCAGCGCGAGGAAGAACGGGGGCCGGAGGAAACGGCTTTTGTGTAAATGAATGCGCCGGGATGCCTTGAAGCGTTCGCCGGTCTGGCCTTGCCGGATTGCATCGATGGCCGAGGCCTTGTTAATCTTGCGCATGCAGAGTAAGCAGAACAGCAGAATGAATGCGATCATAACCACCGTGCTAAGCGCCGAGATCATTATATTGGTGCTGCCTCCGGGTAAAATCATATATTGCGAGGTTTTGCGGGACATCAGCGCAGTCAATGGGAGACTGATGCCGAGTCCGAGAACGCCGCCGAGACAGGCCAGCCCTGTATATTTTGTCAGGTAGAGCTGCTTGATCGCCCGGTTCCGGAACCCGATGGCCTTCATAACACCAATCTCCTTGTATTCATCCTGCAGGGTGGAGACAATGGTGAAGCGCAGGGTCAGAAAAGCAATGAAGATCAGAAACACGCTAATCGCAAACATCATGGCCGAGATCATCCGGTCCGTCATATAAGTCATCTTGACCAGCGCCTTATCCACCTCGAAGCTGATGGGCAGATCACTGTTCGCAAAAGAAGATGATATCTCAGTAGACGCTACACCCGGTGCCGCCACGAAGCTCCATAGATTCATCCGTTTATCTTCGGGCACCAGCTTCTCTATTTCCTTGAAATCCTCTGCTGACAGCATGAGGCGCTTCAGTCCCAGCAGATCTGCCCCCATGAACGCATCCTTGAAGTAACCGTTCACCGTGAACGTTCTCGTAATCTCACCGAACTTAAGCTTCAGCTGCTCTCCCGGTACGATACCACTGCTTAGCATCAGGCTGGCCGGAAGACCGATCTCCCCTGGGCGAAGTGAATATCGCTCATTGTCTTCACCGAAGACCAGGTTCACCTGCTCAGGAATGGCGGACAGCACGAAGCTTACATTTCCCGAGAAGCTCTTGCGGCCTTCAGGCATCGTAACCTGATTCAGTAAGAGATTGAGCTGCCGTTCTGTATAAGCTGTCTCCACCTTCTTTTCCTGCTTGACCCAGTCTTCTACTGCCGAGTTATAGACGGGGTCATTGGCCAGCGTGATATTAAGATCCGCCACCTTGCTGGCTTCGATGAAGCTGCCCAAGGCGCTGGAGGTGGAATACATCAGGCTGGAGCTGCTTGCGGCTAGTGTGGAGGCCAGGATGATGAGGATCAACAGAACGGTATTCATCACCTTTTTACGCCGCAAATCCTTTTTTAGAATAGTCAGGAACACGTTAATTTTCTCCCTTCGTCAAGCTCTGTCCTGATTATAAGACTTCAAATGTTAAATAATCCTTAAGTCGGTCCAATCCTTGCTTACCCTATGAAAACAGCAAAAAGAGCTACGGAATAAACGCTCCATAGCTCCTTAACTGCCCTACCTCAGAATTGCCCTTTAGCAAAATTGTAAAATGCCAGTGCGTCTTCCCATGCCGGGAATCCGGCCTGAGCCAGCTTGTCGCTGCCCCCGCCCTTGCCCTGGTATCCGCCCAGATGAGCCTTGAAAAATGCCCCGCACGAGAATTCCGCAGAGCCGCTATGCGCGAGTACGGCCTTATTCTCCGCCGCACTCAGCAGCAGCACCGGAAGGTCGGTCAACGCCGTCAGCTTCGCAGCCAGACTCTGTAGATCCTTAAGCGTTCTCCCGTCCGACATATGCGTGAGCACCCGGCTGCCCTCTTCCATAGAAGCTAACAGGTCCCGGGCCAGATAGCTGTCGTTCTGCTCCTTCACGGCAGCCAGCTCTGCTACCAGCAGCTTCTGCTCCTGCTCCCATTTGCTGATCCGGTCCATAATTTCGTCCTTGTTCGTATTGAATTTGGCCGACAACAGACTCAGGATTTGCATTTGATCGTTGAATTCCGCAAGCGCCCGGCTCCCGCATTTGAAGGTAATCCTGATATTGCCCTTCTGCTTCTCGGACCGCAGCAGCTTGATCATCCCAATCTCCCCTGTCGAAGACACATGGGTGCCGCCGCAGGCGTTATGCTCAACACCTTCAATCTCGACAATCCGGATGTCCTCCGTTACCTTAGGAAGCTTCACCAGCGGCAGCTTGGCCATTTCCTCTGCGGTCACGAAGTAGCTGGTAATTGCGCGGTTCAGATAGATCTGACGGTTCACCTCTTGTTCAGCCTCCGCCAGCTGCGCCGCAGATAGTTCCGGCAGATCAAGATCAATCGTGGCATAATCGCTGCCCAGGTGGAAGCTCTGTGTCAGTGCCTGATACAGCTCGCGGAATACCGCCGACAACAGATGCTGGCCGCTATGCTGCTGCATATGGTCGAATCTCCGGCTCCAGTCGATGGCGCAGTCTACTTCAGTCTGCCCGGGAAGCTGCGCTACTTTATGCAGTACCTCCTGATCCTCCAGCACCACATCCAGTACAGCAATCCCGCCGATGGTACCCGTATCGCAGGGCTGTCCGCCGCCGTGCGGGTAGAAGGTCGTCTCCGCAAGCGTCACATAGCTCCCGTCTTCACGCTCTATCGCGGAAGTGATCACGGTACTCCATTCTTGAATATAAGCTGAATCATAATATAGCTTCTTGGTCATCCCTTAAGCTCCTCCATTCGCGTCCGTTGCAGGTCCGAAGAACTTCTCCATGACCACGTAATCCTTGCCGCCTTTGCTGAACACTTCATCCGTTCTCTGCATGCCGAATTTCTTGTAAAAGCCTGCCTTGTACGTTCTGGCATTACAGAAAATCCGCCGCACCCCCGCCTTCTCCGCTTCCGCAAGAACCGTCTTCAGCAGCTTGCTGCCATAGCCCTGGCCCTGCTCCAGCTCCAGGGTAGCGAATTTGCGGAACTGTGCATCTGTGCCGTTGACGAAGAGGGATAACACAGAAACCAGACGCTCCCCCACATACAGCCCGTAATGCTTGCCTTGATCGTCATCTGCCAGCTTAATATAATCCGGCTCCCGCTCAGGCCACATCACTTCATGCCTAAGCTTCCATACTTCTTCCTTATGTATAAGCTTGATCTCCATCTCATCCACTCCATTAGTTGTGCTTAATGCATCGTATCCCATATTTGCTTGCCGATCAATATGACAGTGACTGTAATGAATAACGGCCGAATATACGCTGCCCCTTTGCGGATCGCCATCCGGGAGCCGACAATGGCTCCAATCACCATCGGAATCCCCAGAATCAGCCCGTGGGTGTAGCTGACAGAGCCCAGGGCAATGAATGTAAGCAGGCTTGTGATGTTGCTGGCGAAATTCAGGATTTTGGCGTTGCCTGCGGCGGTGACAAATTCAAACCCCATCATCAGAAAAGCGAAAATCAGAAACGACCCCGTTCCCGGGCCGAAGAACCCGTCATAGAAGCCGATTATGAGCGCTGCCATGCTTCCCGCCAGACGTAATTTACCGTTGCTGGCAGAGAAGGTGGAGACGTCTCCCCAGGCTTTTTTGAACAAGGTGTAGATTGTAATGACCACCAGCATCACGATCACCAGCGGCTTCAGGAACTCGGAAGGCACCTGACGGACAGTCAGCGTTCCGGCCATCGCTCCAATGATCGACAGCGGGATCAGCGTCCGCACCAGCTTGAAATTGATTTTGCCGGAACGCACGAACGAGGCGGTGCTGGTCAGCGAACACATCGAACCGGCCAACTTGCTGCTGCCGAGCAGCAGGTGAAGCGGAATCCCCACCGACAGCAGGGCCGGAATCGCGATCAGTCCGCCGCCGCCCACTACAGAATCAATTAATCCAGCCAGAAATCCACATACCACCAATATAAGAACCATACTGAGTGTCCAGTCTTCCATTACTGAGTCATTCCCCCTGTTACTCTAATCTATTTCCATCCGTGAGCGGCATACCAGACGCCGTCCCTGAATGTATTCCAGGCCTCCTGTACGAACGGGATGATATTCTCCGGCAGCGCATCCACCGGGAACCAGCTTACCTCATCGCATTTGTCCGGCTCCATGTTGTGGATCACTCCAGTCCACTGCTCCGCCCTGAAAAAGAAATCCACCCGCTCATCCCCGGAGGTCCGCAGGTACATCGTTCCGATCAGGGTAAGATCGGCGGGAGCTATAACCGCACCGCATTCTTCCCGGACCTCGCGGATGGCGGCGGTATGAAGCGGCTCGCCGCCATCCAGCTTCCCGGCAGGCAATCCATACTCCCCGTCATGATGTCCTGTATTCTTCCGTCTCAGCAGCAGGACTTGCCCGTCCTTAATCAGAAATACATGAACCACACTGACTAATCGAAAGACTTCCATTCCAATTCTTCCTCTCCATTCTCACTGAACAAAATCACCCTTACGGGTGAATGAGATTACCTGCGCGCCAGCAAATGTATACTGTTTTTCACATACATTTGGTCTATGCGTCTCCGTGCGAGTACAATGTATGCTGTTTTTCACATATATTGGGTTCATGCGCCTTCGTGCGAGTACAATATATGCTGTTTTTCACATATATTTGGTCCATGCGCCTCCGTGCGGGTATAATGTATGCTGTTTTTCACATACATTGGGTCCACAACAGGAGGAAACTATAGTTTCCTGTAAAACAATACGAAAGAATAAGCGGACAAGCCTGGAAATCGGCTTGCCCGCTCATTCAAGTTACCGCTATTCTATTCTTCCGAATCCACGTTGTGGTAGACCTGCTGCACATCGTCCAATTCTTCGAGCGCATCGATCAGCTTCTCGAACTGAGCCTGCGCATCTTCAGGAATAGCTACATAGTTCTGCGGGAGCAGCGTCAGCTCGGCTACGGTGAATTCCGTGATTCCCGCGCCTCGGAAGGCTTCCTGTACCGCATGGAACTGATCCGGCTCAGCATAAACGATTACCGCCTCGTCTTCTTCCAGCACATCGCGGACATCCAGGTCTGCTTCAATCAGCAGCTCCATCACCTCATCCGCTGATTTGCCTTCTACCCCGATTACTGCTGTCGGATCGAACATATACGTAACCGATCCGCTGACGCCCATGTTGCCGCCGTTCTTGCTGAACGTGGAACGGACCAGCGGAGCCGTACGGTTGACGTTATTCGTCAGCGCATCGACTACAATCATCGAGCCGCTTGGACCGAAGCCTTCATAGCGAAGCTCAACGTAGGTCTCATCTCCACTGCCTTTGGCTTTCTCCAGGGCACGGTCAATAATCGCCTTCGGTACATTGTAGGTCTTGGCACGCTCCAGAACGACCTTCAGTGCCCGGTTGGATTCCGGATCAGGCTCGCCCTTCTTCGCCGCCACATAGATTTCTACCCCGAACTTGGCGTAGACCTTACTTGTATTCGCATCCTTGGACGCTTTCTTTTCCTTAATATTATTCCATTTACGACCCATATCGTTACCGCTCGCTTTCCAACATTTGATTAAAAACAGTCTTGTATATTATACCTCTGTTCGATCGATCCCGTAAAGGGCCGTCCACACTCCTTCACAAATCCAGCAGATTCAACATCTGCTCTGTGCCGGCTGCCTGGATTAGCCAAGGCAGACGCGGCCCCTCCTCTGCACCAAGCACCAGCTGATAGATGATGGTGAACAGTCTTTTTTGTTGGATGCGCATCGTCTTTTTGTCTTCATGATGGCAAATGGCGTAGATTTCGGTCATCAGCTGCGTCTCGTCCAGCTCCCTGCTCCGCAGCAGACTGCACAAGCTCCGCAGCCATCTCAGTTCCACTCCAGTAAGGGAGTGATAATATGCATAGTTGGGCGAAGCTTGGATCGTCACCAGCTTGTGCGGCATCCAGTTCCTGATCCAGTACTCCGCACGGTCCGCCACCCTCTGAAGCCGGAGTTCATCAATCTCCACATTATTTATGTTGAACATCTCCCGGAGCTTGTCCCTGTCGAAGTTAATTAAGGGAAGCAGACTGGCTACCTGGCCGAAGCTAACGTTGCTTCCAGCACTCACCGGGGAGTCGCTTCGCAGAGACAGCTCCAGCGCACCTGCAAGATCGCCCGTTAGCGTGCCTGCTCGTGCTCCCGCAGCATACCGCTCGAACTCCGCATAGTTGCGCAGCACATCCTCATCCAGCCCGATATGAAAGGCGGCATTCGGCTGGTATTTGGCGAACAGGAACAGAATGTTCTCCGGGGCGTAGACTCGGAGCAGATCATCTGGAGTGTAATTGTGCCCGGAGGAGCTAGACATTTTAGCGAAGCTACCTTTGATGCTGATGAATTCATATGGCTCATACACCGGCGGCGGATACCCGAAGATCTGCTCTGCGATTACTGCAGCCACATTATAGCTTCCTGTCTCTGACGAATGGTCCCGGCCGCCCGGCTCGAACACGACCTGTTCCTGCTGCCAGCGCATCGGCCAGTCGATTTTCCAGTGCAGCTTGATGTTGTCCGCCTGCGGAATATGTACGGTATCGCAATGACCACAGCCGCAGCGGTAAGCCACGGTCTCCGCCGTGTCGTTGTAATCCAGAATGGTAGTCGAGTCTTTGCCGCATTGCCCGCAATAGAGATGGATGGGATAGAATGCCGCCCGCTCATCCGCCGAACTCTCACCTGTCTTGAACGACATCAGGATATCGTATATCTCACCCCGTCGGCGCAGAGCGTGCAGGATCTGCGGATGATAACGGCCTGACTGGTATTCCCGGCTCTGATAAATGAACTCCGGCTCAATCTCAAATACCTGGAGCGCCTGCTCGAATTCCGACTCGAAATGTGCCGCATACGAAGCATGACAGCCATACGGACAAGGCACCTGCGAATAAGGCAGCCCAATATAATGAGCGAAGCCGGGATCTATATGGGCTGGAACTTTACGGAACCGGTCGAAGTCATCCCACGAGAAAATAAACCGCACCTCCTTCCCCGCCCGCCGCAGCGCCTTCGCCACAAATGCAGTCGTCACCACCTCGCGGAAATTCCCGATATGAATGGACCCGGACGGACTGATCCCAGATGCACATACATACGTCTGCCGCTGCGGATGCTCCGCGATTAACCGGTTTGCCATTTTTTCTGCCCAATGCATAATGAATCACCTCTACTGATAGTATGAATCTTACTTGGAGCCTGCTTGACTGCGCTCGGAGCTGCCCGCCTGTGAACGCAAAAAAGCTCCCGCCCTCAAGATCAATATCTTGAGGACGAGAGCTTGGATAAGCTTCGTGGTACCACCTCTGTTCACGGACAAGTTGCCTGATCCGCCTCTTCGGGTACGGCCATGACGCTTATACCCTATCTCTGTAACGGGAGAACCCGGCATACTATCCTTGGACACTTGTGCCCAATTCCCTATGCAGCTCGGAGACTTTTTTCAGATCAGGCGCTTCGCTGCTCCCTTTCACCACTCTGGAGCTCTCTGTGAACGCTGCCGCCTGCTTACTCTTCTCTTCATCGCTTGTTGCTGTAAGTTGTTATGTGCAATAATACTGCGGGAGGGAGAATGTGTCAATTACTAAATTTAAAATAACCTATAATAGCTGTCAGGGATTTCGCTTGAGCATCTGGAACCAAAGACAGAACTCCAGAAAATTCATCACTCTAAGCCCATGCCATACTTTTATTCGCTATTTTTGATAAAATCATAAGGAATACATGGCAAGCTCAGTTTTGTTAGTAACTTCTGCATTAGATGGGTCTCGTCTCTTCTTATCTGTGTCCTGAACAAAAAAGGAGGATTATTTATGAAAAAAAATCTATTCTTCACCTTCATTAGCTTTTTATTTCTTATTGCTTGTTCTTCTCAACAAAAATATTCTAACGTGAATGAAGCCATAATGTCCCTTGAAAAAAACATTACACAAATTGAATCACCTGACGACTACATTCTTGACGGTATTAAACCTGTTAGCTATAAACTGAGTAATGAGGAAATTATAAAAGTTTACGCTTTCGGATCGGAGGAGGAACGAAAAAGTGGAATAAAGCATTTTGAAGAAAGTATTCAGCTTCTTAGTTCCCACGCACCAATTGTCTACCAATCTGGAAAATATTTAGTTCTGTATTACCCTCTCGTCGATTCAAAAACTCGAACACCCAAGCTAAACGAAACAGAGTTTGGAGTAAAAATAGAAAAAGCTCTCAACAGTATGTAAAGGAATAGCAAAAAAATTGAAGTTTAGGGCTATGCGACTAATAGAATCGAATGTCCCGGCTCCTATGGCCCAATCGATCAGCTCTCTTTGGAGGAGGGTTATTTGTAGTTAGATGCATGCCTTATAACATTCTATTGATCTACAACTGCAAGCACACAGAACACAAGCCATCCGCAGCAAACAAATGGAATAACGTATCTTATTTCCCTCGTTTCTAATAGTTTCAGGTAAACAAGTGGAAAAACAGCAACTACTGGATCGGGATATACCACTATGGCGGAATATGCGAGAATTTAAGTGTTGTTTATCCAACTGCTGCCCCGGCACAGCCATACATATCATCAGCAAGTGGAGAAAATCCATCTATCCTCCGCCCTTAGCCTGGCGATCCCCGCAAAAAGGAGGATCGCCCCCCCGGCAATCCTCCCCACTAACCTACACCCAAACCTCATTCGCCGTCTCAATCACCAGCCGCAGCTTATCCCACTGCTCTTCTTCCGTTAAAATGTTGCCTTCCTCCGAGGAGGCGAAGCCGCATTGTGTGCTTAGGCACAGCTTGTTGATGTCTACGTACTGGGCAGCTTCTTCGATACGCGCAATGAGCTGCTCCTTGCTCTCCAGACCGCCATGCTTGGTTGTCACCAGTCCCAGCACCACGAACTGATCCTTAATGAAGCGCAGCGGCTCGAAGTCACCGGAGCGTTCGTTGTCGTATTCGAGGAAGAACGCGTCCACGTTCGTATTCGAGAAAAGCTCCTCGGCGACCGGCCCGTACCCGCCGGCGGCGAACCAGGTGGAGCGGAGATTGCCCCGGCATACATGCAGGGCAATGGTCATGTCCGCCGGGCGGCCGGCAATGCTCTCATTAATCAGCCGGACGTAATCTTTTGCCAACTGATCCGGGTCAACGCCCCTGCTGCGCAGGTGAGCGCGATGTCTGCCGCTGCACAGCGTCCCCCAGGTGGTATCGTCCAGCTGCAGATAACGGCAACCGGCATCATAGAAGGCCTGAATCGCCGTCCGGTACACCTGAATGATATCTCCGTACAGCGTTTCGGTATCAGAATAAATCTCGTTTCCGTTATACTCCTGCACGAAATGGAACAAAGAGGGTGAAGGAATCGTCATTTTGGCCAGCGTCTCTCCGGCCATCTGCTGCAAGGTACGGAATTCCGCGACCATGGGATGGTCTCCGAAGGCGATTTTACCGGTAATTCTGAAGCTCTCCGCCCGGTTCGTCTTCTCCTTGGAAGCGCCGGGAGTACCGCCAAGAGTGATCTTTCCAGTACCCTCAATCCCCAGGAAGAAGTCCAGATGCCACCAGGAGCGGCGGAATTCGCCATCGGTCACAGCCTTCAGCCCAAGCGCCTTCTCCTGCTGCAGCAGCTTTTCAATCTCTATATTCTCAATCTCCGCCAACTGTCCCGCGGTTAGTTCACCTTCCACATGCAGGTTGCGTGCATTCTTGATCTCCTCTGTACGCAGGAAGCTCCCGACAATGTCGTAGCGGAAGGGCGGTGCATTTCTTGTCGATCCGATCACTGGACTGCTCATACGTCCCTCCTGCTCTTATAGTAAGAAAGATTCAAGCTCGAAAACATTACCCGACACCAGATCATTCAGAATATCAATGTATGTAGACATAATCTCACTCGGTTTGCGGTCCTTGTGGGCGATCCAGCCGACAGAGAATACTTCCTTGCTGTCAAAAGGAATCGTAATCAGCCCCGCATCATCCAGCTCAGAGGCCATAATCCCGGTCCCCACGGTATACGAATCACTTCCGAGCAGCAAATGAGTCAGTGTGGCCCGGTCCGTCACCTTAATATTCTTCTCAATCTGCGTGAAGCTAAGCATCTCCTCCGAGAAATGCAGCGAGTTGTTATCCCCCTGCTCAAAAGTAATGTAAGGATACGGATGAATGTCCTCGGCCGTAATTCTCTCTTTTGCAGCCAAAACATGCCCTTCCCGCACATATACATGCGGATTCGTATTGAACAGCGGAGTGAACTTCAGGTTCCCGTCACTGAACAGCTTGTTCATGATCTTATAGTTGCTCTCGTTGATATACAGAATCCCGATGTCGCTGCGCAGGGTACGCACATCCTCGATGATCTCATAGGTCTGCTTCTCTCTCAGGCTGAAATTGTATTCCTGCACCTTGCTCTCCTTCATCAGCTTCACAAAAGCATCCGTAACAAACGCATAATGCTGTGTAGATACCGAGAAATAGATCGGGCTGCGCTTCTTGCCGGTATAGCGGTTCTCCATGAATTCAGTCTGCTCAATAATCTGCCGGGCATAGCCCAGGAATTCCATGCCTTCCGCCGAGATGCTGATCCCCCGGTTATTCCGTTCGAAAATCGTGATGCCAAGCTCGTTCTCCAGCTCCTTGATAGCATTCGAGAGGCTGGGCTGCGACACAAATAGCCGTTTGGCCGCTTCATTCATAGAGCCGCTGTTCGCAATCTCAATTGCGTAGCGGAGCTGCTGCAAAGTCAAACCTTTTCCCCCTCCGATCATGGACTTCACCTGGCAGGTTCAGCAAAATAAGAATTTACTTGTTATCCTAGCACACCTGCCGCGTCTGATCTACTATTGATTATGAAGCAGGGAACCTAGCGTATGTTACTGGGTGCGCTTCTTGCCTGCGTCGATCTTGGCCGGGTCCAGCCCTTCCCAGATATTCTTGATCTTCGCGTTCTCGGGGTCATCGAATACCAGGAATGCCGTCGGCAAGTAACGCTCCCCATACTGCGAAGAGGGCTTGTTGACAATCTCATTGTCCTTCACCAGCACCGTCGAAGATCCCCCGTCCAGATTGGCCGCAATGACCGCCCCATGCTTCAGCATAATCTGCTGCACATCATACAGGTTCGCCCCGATGCTGTAGCCCGGCTGCCGCCCGTCAATTACTACGAAGATGAGCGCACCGTCCGCCCGTTGGCCCATAGCTGTTCTTGGCGCGATGCCCCAGCCTTCGGCGGCATTCTTAATCTGGCCTTTACCGTTCACAATAATCCGTGGCTGAAAAGAAACCGCCTCCTGCACCCCCATCTTGCTGAGCTGATCCAGAGTGTAGTTACCGGCGACCATTTTGCCTTCCTTATCGATGCCGACAATCTGTGTGGATTTCTTGCCGCCCAGTCCATTGTAGAACAGCTTCCCTTGCGAGATCACCAGCCCGATCGGCTTGAAGCCATTGCCCTTCCAGTTCGGATCGGCGAAGCCGCCGCCGTTCACCCCGGCGATAGCCCCGGTCCGCGCCACCATGCTGGATACCTTTTCCCCGGAGCCGATTTTGCTAGGCACACCCAGGCGCACCTTCTTGGGATCGTTCACAATCATGACATATCCGCTATAGCCGCTGCCCGTGACTTCTTCAATCTGGACGAGCGGAGTATGCTCGGCTTCCTTTATAGGCTCAGGCTTGATCTCATGGGTATCTACCTCGTCGCCCATCTCCTCGAAGCGCTTGGTATAATCGCTGACGCGGTGCTTCAGTTCCTCTTCGCCGATAATATATTTGGCCCAGTGCCGGTGTTGAGTCGTAATCAGCGTATCTGCGATCAGGAAGCGCGTATTCTGGGCCGATGGTGCAAAATAGAGCCAGCCTCCGGCTGCTATAACCAGAATGAAACAGACCATGAACACCCTGAAGAGTGTGCGGAAGAACCCTCTTTTCTTGCGCTTCGGCGCCGGTTTCTTCTTCTTGCGGACAGTAGAACGTTGTGGTAAAGAGCTCACTTCTGAAATCCTCCCTAACATACCGATAATGGTTAAGTCTATAAACTCACAACTTCCATGATAGACGAAATCTCTGATTTAAAAGTTTCAGTTTGTTTAACTCTGTCCAGAAACTGTAAACTAGTTCATATAAGCGCAGGCCGGCCCAATTAAAACATAGGAGGACAGCGGTATGAAACAGCAATTCATCACAGCCTTGGAGCAGAACAATCTGGACAGCATCCGGCAAATACCTAAAGGCGATCTGCACAACCATATCACCCGGGGAGGCAACAAACGGTATATAAGTGCCTGGTGCGGTACGGCTATACCGGAATGTCCAACATATAAGGATCTTGGGGAGATGAACCGGTGGAATGCCCGCTATATCAAGCCTTTACTGACTGGGCGAATCGGTTATGAGAAGCGTATTGAGGCGTCCTTTGTTCAAGCGAAGTCAGACGGTGTTCAATTGCTGCATATGAGTGTGACGATGGGGGAAGAAGAATGGTTTGACGGCTCTATAGCAACACTGATTCAGACCATCCAGGGCATTCACCAGCGGTTTGCACCAGAGATTCATTTTGTCCCGGAGCTTGCTTTTCTCACCCATACGCCGATTCAAGAAACCATTGAGATGCTCGAACAATATCTGGAACATAACTACTTTAAATCCCTCGATATCTTTGGCGATGAGTTTGCCGTTCCCGGATTTAAGCAGGTGTTCCGCATGGCGAAGCAACAAGGGCTAATTCTCAAAGCGCATGTTGGGGAGTTTGGTACATCTGATCTGGTAAAACAAGCTGTGGAGGAACTGGAGCTCGATCAGGTTCAGCATGGCATCGCAGCTGCACAATCACCAGAGACGATGAAGTGGCTTGCCGACCATCATATCCAGCTTAACATCTGCCCTACCAGCAATGTTCTGCTTTCCCGGGTGGCCAATTATGCGTCACATCCCATCCGCAAGCTCTATGATTATGGCGTCACAGTCACGGTGAACACTGATGATATGATTATTTTTAACCAGAGTGTGTCGGACGAGTTCGTTAATCTGTACCGCGCCGGATTGTTCAGTGTGGAGGAGTTGAATACGATCCGGGAGAATGCGCTTACGGACGCAAACCGGAAATAAGGACAGGTGCTTGCATTCCTATACGCAACGCCACTATTCTATAAGTGAAGTTATACTTAATCGTAATATAAGGAGGGTTATAATGAACGCTTTTCTTACTGAATTTGAACAACGGATTCGCGAGGGCTTGGTGGCTGACCTTGAAGCTATATTGGCCGAAGTTGCACATGAGAAGGTATATGTCTGCGCAGTCGGGACCGATAGCGACTTTGTCACTCTGTTCCTTGCTGTCAATACAGAGCAATCACTTGCCAGACATATTGCCGATATGACAAGTGAAGGCTTATGTGATGATGCTGAAACAGAGCTTTATTACAAATGGGCAATTTCCGAATTTCAATATGGTGAGCATTCGCATTTCAATCATATCAGCCGTTTTTTATATGCAGAGGATAATGTATACCAATATAAAGATGAAATGGTCAAAATCATTGCCAAGGTTGTTAATGAAACCAAGGACGATTTATTCAAAAAATATAATCAAACCAAAGAGGACATTACCTTCTTTGTATCCATGACCGACGATGAGCTGGCTGAGGAATTAGAAAATGAATCGGTGTCGCTTATGACAAATCCTGAATTAGTTTCTGAATTTTTGGCACGCTATGATGCTGAAATCTAAAGAAACCTAATAGCGGCAGCCCGGACATTAATATCCCTGACTGCCGCTATAGTAATGGTAATTCGTGCTCTACCTTGATTTTGTCAAGTATAGAGTAAGCTCATCATCCACCCGCACCTGACTTCCAGGAACCACAGGCTTGTTGTCATACATGAGTCCCCGGCCATCCGGAATGTAGCCGCGTTTGGTGTACAGCCTTTGGGCCGTACCGTAGCTGGCATACAGTCCAAACCCAATGCCAATCGTATCGAATGTAGCGAACACTTCTGCTTCGAGAGCTTCCATCAGCACATTCCCTATGCCGCGTTTTCGTAAGGTAGAGATCACATCGAGATTCTGAATCTCTGGAATATGATTCTCTGCAAAATAAGGATAGTGTGACGTATACACGATATGTCCCCAACCTGCAAACTCATTCTCATGGAAGGCTAATAGCGTAAGCCGTTTATTCTCTACGTTCTCCTGCCAACAATGTTCAATATACTCTACGGGTTTGCTGACATCATGCGGAGCCAGCCCCTCATGTATTAATGTAATGTCCTCGGACTTCATCCGGCGGACCCTTATAGTTGTACTCATAAAATCAATCCTTCCTTTCCAGTTGCACTGTGCCTATCCCCTAAGTGTACTTTGTACAATTAAAACGGTCCATTATTGCGCCGGGATTGATTTAATTGCACTTTGTACATTTAAATTCACCCTTATTCGGTAAAAGAGGGCTTTCGACCAATTATAGTTGTACATAATACATTTAAGCTTACAAATCCAGATTTACACCGTCATTTAGCTGCACGGAATACATCTATTTGCTGCATGCCCTCCGTAAGTACGTGTACAATCTGCATTCCTCTTAACTCGTACCATAATTCCTCTCAACTCGTGTTACGCTGCTTACTTAACCACATAATAGCTGTGAAAAGAAGCCGCGCATTCCTGCACGGCTTCCCCTTCTTGTCCATTCTATGCGTGTTACACTTCAGAATGTGGATGAACAATGCCTAACCCTTAACGGGTCAGAATACCAGGCTCACCCATGTCTCCCCACGCCGCCGCCGCTGCTTGCACTGCCGCCACCGCCGGAATTGCTATCATCGTCGTCATCGTTGGAGGAATAACGGCCGGCTCCGCCGCCGCCCGAGTATCCGCCACCGCCACGATTCCGGTCATCATCATCATCATCGTCACGCGAGGAATACCGCCCCGCTCCCCCTCCGCTCGAAGAACCGCCGCCCCCGGAGTTACTGCCCCAGAAGCTGCTGGAGCTGGATGAGCTGCTTCCTGAGGAGGAGTGATGGTGCGGCCGCCGGTATCTTCTTCTCTGGCTGTAGCCATAACCGGGCTGGCCGGTCCAAGCGCCATAACGCCGGATATTGCGCGGGTTATGCGGATTTATCCGTATCCCGTAACGGGCAACATAACGGTTGCGCGCGGCAGCCGCGAGACTGATTAGCGCGACAAGAACCAGGAAAATCCCGAGAATCATCATCCCCTTCGATCTGGAGACAGGCACCAACTTCACAGGTTCCTTCGCTGTCACAGGTGCTTTGCTGACAGTAGAGGCTGCTGCGGATGCGGAGCTGCCTGCGGCTTGTCCCGAAGCAGCATCTGCCCGCGCAAGGAAGAAGCCGTAGAAGGCATTCGCTGTCCCCGTTGCTCCGCCTGCGTAATCTTTTGCCGCAAACTTAGGCTCCAGCACCTTATCCAGAATCCCGCTGATCCGCTCATTCGTCAGCACTCTGTCGATCGACTTGCCCTGTAGCACATGATAGTTATCCCCGCCGATATCCAGCACCAGCATCACATCTCTGGGACCGGCAGCAACCCCGGCGAACTTCGCATAGGTGTAATCCTGCAGGCTCTTGCCGCCAGTATTCTTAACGGTTACCACATAGATTCCGCTCCCGGTGGTAGCCGCGTAACGGTTGCTGGACTGGTTCAGATAATCCTTGGTGACTTGCGGGAGGACTCCGGCATTGTCCGAGACATAGCTTCGGGTGCCTAGTGTTTCCGAGTAGCTTCCGCCGAGCTTCTGAATGAAGGCGCCATAGGTTTTATGGGCACCTGCGCTATACTTCTTGGCTGCGAAGTCCGGCTCCAGCGATGCCGAGAGAATCTTCGAAATTACACCACTGTTCAGTTCATTCTCCAGTCCCTTGCCGGGAACCGCCCAGTAATCATCGTCCTTAATGGAGAGCAGCAGCAGCAGTCCATTATTCTTGTCCGCTGAGCCGACTCCCCATGAATTGAACAGCGAGGTCGCATATTTCTCCATAGAGACGCCGTTCGTCGAATTCACCGTAACCAGCACTACCTGCGCTCCGGTCTCCTGATAGAGCTTCACCCCATAGTTGACCATGTAATTCTCAGTCTTCTCATCAATTACGCCTGCAAAGTCATTCACATAGAATGATTCTGAATGTTTCGGAACAGCAGCCTCCGCCCGCCCGGGTGCCAGCGGCAGCAGAAGCACAATCATCAGGATGGCGGTAAGTGCTGCTTGTATACTTTTACGATTCATAGTTACCCCTCCGGCTTCTCAAATCTCTTCTATTACTATATCGGTTACGCACGGGATGGACGTATAGTTCCATCTCTCTTATGTGTATGTCCGAATCTAGTAATTATTCAAAAGAGTCTGCCGGGCTTACTCGTTATTAAACCGGTCCGGGTGAGAGCCGAAGCGCTGATCGCGGTTCAGGTCGTTGATCCGGCTGATCTCCTCTTCTGACAGCTCAAAGTCAAAAATATCGGCATTCGCAATAATCCGCTCCTCCTTGACCGACTTCGGAATCGTCACGATTCCGTTCTGCAGATCCCAGCGCAGGATGACCTGCGGCAGCGTTTTGTTATGATGGGCTGCAATATCAGCCAGCACCTCATTGTCCAGCAGATGCCCTTGGGCCAGTGGGGCCCAGGCTTCAATCTGAATGCCCTGTGCCTTGCAATATTCCCGGAGCTCTTGCTGGTTAAGCAACGGACTTTACCGTCCGCATACAGCTTCTCAAGGGCGCGCCAAGTGTCTTTGTATTTGGCCCGGATCGGCCAGTGTACCAGATACAGGTCGGCATAATCCAGTCCCAGCTTGCTTAAGCTCTGGTCAAATGCAGCCAGCGTAGAATCATAGCCTTGCTCTGTATTCCATACCTTGGTGGTGATGAACAGCTCCTCACGCGCAACCCCCGATTCACGGATAGCCTGTCCGACCCCTTCTTCATTTCCATATACGGATGCGGTATCAATACTTCTATAACCGGCCTTGATGGCTGCTTTGACCGAATCAATAACCTCCTGGCCCTCTTGTACCTTGAAGACACCCAGCCCGAACCATGGCATTTCTACACCGTTAGCTAATTTCGTTGCCGATTTTAAGTTCATCATAATCACACTACCACCTGTCTATTGGATTGGTTAGATTAACTAGAATAATGAAGCAGGGATCAGCTTGCGCCCGCCTTTGATCAGGGTCGAATCCAGGGCATCCCCTTTATCTCCGCCAAAATACAGCTGCCAGTACACGCCGAAGCGGATGCTGACATCATTCTTGACCAGCTCCGGCGGCGTGACGATCAGCCACTGGAACTTCAGCGCCTTCGAGATCTCGAAGACCGGATCAAGCACGTTATTCGAGACCATCTCACCGAACGGGTTATCGTACAGGAAGACTGTCCAGCCTTTATTTTCCCGGTTAACACGCTTGTGGGTCATTATCATCATCGCCACCAGCAATTGAACAGACTGGCGCTGTCCGCCGCTGCCCACCGCCTCATCCAGCGCGCCGCGGTTGATGACCTCCCAATCGGAATAATGATAGTCCTCGGGAGCGGCATACAGGAAGTAATTCTCCGTCACCGGCTTATACACCTGCAACACCGGGAAAC
Organism: Paenibacillus sp. FSL M7-0896; assembly: GCF_037975415.1. NCBI lineage: Bacteria > Bacillati > Bacillota > Bacilli > Caryophanales > Paenibacillaceae > Paenibacillus > Paenibacillus sp. FSL M7-0896. The sequence continues at coordinate 3,235,838 of NZ_CP150250.1, read as the reverse complement.
GGTTCTGCAGCGCCGCGTATACCATGCGTCCATCGTTAATCAGCTCTCTGACAGCTGAAGCCGGAACCTGCTCCATCTTCGGATACTTCTCCAGCAGGCTGCTGATACAACGGTTGAAATAGTCGCTGACCAGCGCTTCGATGTCATCGGTCGTACGTGGAACGTTAATATTCTTGTAATTCAGCTTAACCAGCGGGAAGGCATGGCCGCTCTCATTGTGAATGATCATCCGGCGTTCCATCCGCTTCAGAATATCAACGATCTGCACCACACGCTTGGCTGCCCGGCCTACCCACAGCTTGCGGGACAGCTCCATATCCTCTTTATCGCTGCGGATGCTCTCCATCTGATCACGTGAGCTCTGAAGCATGGAATCCAGTACCTGCAAGGCGATAGCGAAATCATCCCAGTGAACATTGTTCAGGCGTTCCTGAATCTTGGTCTCAAGCTCTGCATTCCAGCCGGACTTAGCCACCTTGCCGCTTAGGTCAGTCTTCTCTTCCTTCACCTTGCGGGAGATATCTGCCCGCTGGCTGCGGCTCTCCTTGCTGCGCTGCAGCCAATCCTCCACCAGCGTCTCGCAGCTCTCCCGCACCTTCAGCTGCAATTCTTCCGGCACCTCCCGGAGGGATACACGGTGCTCGACATGGGAATCCATGATCCGGCTCTGATTGCCCAGAACGAGCAGCCATTGATCCATGGAAGCCAGCGCCTGCTTACTGGTATTCAGCAGATGCTCATTCTCCCGGCCCCGCAGACTGATCTCTTCCTCCTTCTGTTCCAGAGGCTCATGCCACAGCTCTACCGTCCGCTCATGCTTCTCCTTGATCGCCTTCTCGGACTTGCCCAGCTCTTTGCGCAGGCTGTCAAGCTCGGTCTGGCAGCGGATAAAGGAATCACGGAGCTGCTGATAGTCCTCGTCCAAGATCATCGTGTCACTCTTCTGGCGGACTCTGGCGGACTGAATCATGTCCGGTGACTCCTGCGGCTCAGGGGCAGACGGCCATCCGGCATCTACCTGCTGCACAGCAGCTTCCAGCTCAGCCAGCTGTTCTCTTGCCGCCTTGATCTGGGCTGTTCTTGTGCGGATCTCCAGCTCATTCTGGCTTAGCGACTGCTGAAGACTCTCAACCGTACTGAGCAGCTGCAGCAGCTTGTCCTGTACCGCCTCATTTAGTACTTCATCGGCAGCAGCTTCATCTGCCTTAACATCCGCCTCAGCATCAGCACCCTGAACCTTCGCACCCGCAAATTCACCGGGGAACTCTATGTCCGGGAACCAGTTCTGCAGCCGCGGGAATACAGAATAGCGGGCATCCCCGATCCATTTCTCGCGCTGCAAGGCGAGACTGTCCATCTCCGCCTTCAGCCGGGCGAGCTGCTGGTCCTTAACCGCAATCTCTTTGCTGAGATTATTCTTCTGTTCCATAGACTTGTGCTTGTCTGTATAGTTCTGCTCGTGCTTCCGGCTCCGCTCACTCCACTCCCGCAGCGCCGCCGCCCGGGTCTCCTGCTCGGACTTCTCCGCTTCACAGGCTGACAGGTCTCTGGAAATTCCAGCCAGAACCTCCTCATAGCGTGCCTGTTCTGCATTCATTTCATTCAGCTGGCTCCGAAGCTCCTGCAGCAGGGTCTCTGCACTCTTCTGTCTAATCCGCAGACTTGCGGTATGCTCGCCCTGATGCAGGCGTTCATATTCCTGCCGGGCGGATCTCAGCTTGGCAAGATACGTTTCCTCCGCCTGAAGCTCCTCCTCCTGCTCACGGAGTCTGGAGGCCATCCCCCGCTTCCACTCCTGGAAATGATCCGGCTGCAAGACCATTTGCGGCCCTTGATGCGCCAGCAGCAGGAAGGTGTCTGCTCCGCCCTCCAGCCTCATCTCCTCACGCACGAAGATCGGGACCGGAGCCTTAAGCAGAAGCTCCTTAAGCAGCTCCGGCTGCAGCTTAGCCGCTTCACGCTTCGTGACAATCAGGCCGTAAGGAAGCAGCGGATGGCGTTCCAGTTCCTCCTCGCGGACCAGATAAGGCTGATCGTTCAGATACATGGTGCCGGTCATGGAGCTAATCTTGAGGGCATCCAGCGTATCCTTCACCGTTACGATATCATGGTTAGGCAGCCAGTAGGTTTCCTGCTGCAGCTCAACATCCAGCAGCTGCTGATAGTAATCCCGCCGCAGCCGCTTCGTCTGCTGCTCGGTATCCTCCAGCCTGCGGATGAACCGCTCCTGGATTAGAGGCTTCGCTTCGAATAGAGCTGTCGCGCCCAGCAGCTGATGCTCCTCATACATCTCCAGCAGCACTACGAGCTGTGACCAGAGCTGTGATTCCTTGTTCATCTGGGCTTCGATGCGTCCGGTAAGCTCCTCTGCCTGGGCCTCGGCCCCCAGCAGCTTCTCAGCCAGCCGGGTATGCTGCGTATGCAGGAGCAGCTTCTGGTCTTCAGCGGTCTTACGCCGTTCGTTCAAGGCCTCAATCTGCTCAGTCAGCCCTCTGGCCGCAATCAGCGTCCGCTGTAGGGCGGCTGCCGGTGAGTGGGCGGCTTCCTGTCCGTGGCGGGAAGCGAACACACCCAGCTCCTCCGTATATTGACGGATCATGGCTGTTAATTCTTGCAGCTTCCCATCCAGCCTGCCAAGCTCCAGCAGTAATTCCTCCCTGCCCTTGCGCAGAATCTGTTCTTCCGCTGCATGGGAATGCTGCTGTCCGCTGTAGAACAGGCTCTTCGCCTGCCATAGCCGGTAGACCTGCTCCCACTGTACCCGCAGCTCCTGCTTGGCCCCTTGAATCACCTCTTGGCGCTCCTTCATCGCAAGCGACCCTTCGATGGCTTCAATCTCCTTCTGCCACTGCTCCATCTGGCGGAGCTGCAGCTTGCGCCGGGCCAGATAATGGGCAACCTCCAGCGACTTCTCCCGCTGCTTGGATTCTTCCAGACGCTGCTTGGCCCGTGTCTGATTGTCAGAGACCGCTCTGAAGTGCTCCTGCTTGCCGTCATGCTCTTCCTTCAGCCGCAGGTACTTCAGATTATCGCTCTCGAATCTGAGCGTCTTCGCTTCCAGATAATGTCCGGCCAGCTCATCCGCCGTTCTGCGGCGCTTGTCTTCCGCCTGCTTCAGTTCATCATGAATAACGGTATAGAGCTGCGCTCCTAGCCTCTCGGTCTCCCGGAAGCTGAGGTCCGCCTCCGTTCCGAGTTTCACCGCTTCATACAGAGGAGCCGCAAGAGAGGTGAACTCGGCAAAAGCCCGCTCCCGCTGCTCCAGCATCGGCAGCCGCTGTGCAACCGTAGCGGTATCCACGAACATCCGCTGAAGCGAGCCTTCATCCTCGCGCATACTTCCCCCAAGACTGGAACCAATCTCGGGGATAATCAGCCGCTCGAACAGATTATGATTGGTGAAGGCGTCATTTTTCTGGAAATAGCCCTTGATGCCGCCCTCTTCCCCGTTAATTCTGCGCATATTGCGCCATTCATCAATATGGATATCATGATCAGCCAGGTAGGCATAGTATTTCTTCAGATCGGAGCTGCTGCTACCGTAGACATTAATCTCACCCCGCCGCTCCCGCACAAACTGCTGAATCGTTTCGAAGCTCGCAGGAGTGTTCAGTTCATGATCATATAAGGGCAGGGTGGATAGTGTAAGCTCAGCCGTCTCCTCATATTTCAGCAGCGCGTATAGGAGATAATCCACTTTGATCTCAAGCTGGTCCATGGAATGTTGAGCAGTCATCGCGATCCCGGTGGTGACATACTCCGTCCGCTCCTTATCGTCGAGCCGCCATTCGATCGCCACGTGGAAGGTGTAGGGCTTCAGCTGTTTTTTGTGATTATGGAAGAAGGCCTCGACCTGGTTCTCATTATCCTTACCCCAGGCCGCTCTAGGCATCAGCAACTGGAAAATCGACTGCAGCAGCACGCCCTTCCCCCCGCCGTTCATCAGCGTAATCAGGGTATTGGCCGGGCCTTCTTCATTACAGAGATCAAGGATCATATCCTCATATTTCTTCAGCATCTTCTCGTATTTCAGTCCGGCGATGCGGATTCGCTCAATGCGCGGCATGGGCTTCACCCTCCTGTTCGCTGAGTGTGCGGCCAACCAGAGCCTTCAGCTCTTTGTACCGGTCCACATCGTGGTAGAGATAACGCATCCGCTCGTACAGCTCTTCCCTTGGGAAAATCCGCTTCTCATTCTCGGAAATGAACACCAGATGCTCCTCCTCCAGCAGCTTCATCCCTTCGTGGATGAGGCCAATCCGGGAGCCTGCACCGCGGGTCAGCGAATCGCCCTCCTCCTGGCTGCGGGTCTGCATATAGAGGCTGGTCCATACTCTGTGCATGGCCTGGATATCCAGCCGCCACTGCTTGCTGAAGCTGCCGTCTTCATCCATACCGATCCAGCCTTGGAACAGCTCGGATACCTGATCAGACAGTTGTATGTAAGACATGCTGTCCTGTCCCGGCTTGAAGTGCTGCTCATCCTGGTCCATCTCCGCCAGAAAGACGAGGATAATAACGTTAATGATATGTAGATGCGTCTTGCGCTCAATCCGTGAATACTTATTGCGCAGCTGAGTGAAGTTGCTGGCGAATCCGGAGCCGATCGGACTCACGAGCAGGTGCAGGCGGTGACCGGAATTCATAATCCGGCAGCCGGCTTCTTTGGCTACGTATTGCAAGGCATCATAAGCGGCGGTATCCTGCAGACATTCGGCGGCAGCGGGATCATCCAGCGGAATCACCTTGCGCTTAAGCAGGTCGAAGAACAGCCGGGAAGCCTGCTGAACTTGCTCTAGGGAATAACTCATATCCGAATCATCTCACTTCTCTCTACTATAGTAATGGTATAAGGGCTGATCTCAAGACCAGGGATACAGATGCGGTCCTGCTGCTGTGAAGAGATGATGGTCCGCAGCCTTGCGCCGCGCAGCACCGCCAGCTCCGGGTGGTCCAGCATCAGCCGCTGAAGCAGCTTCTGGCATTCGTCTGCCACCCCGTGGCCCTCTGCTTCCTGTTCCTCGACAGTAATTACGGTATGGAAAAATTGCACCCACAAATCCACGGCATCCGGGCAATCCGCCCAGCGCCGTTGCTCCTGCTCCGTGAACACCTCGGCAGTGAAGGTGAAGCTGCCGTGCGCAGCCACTCCGGCTATGACCGGCAGCCACAGCTCGCATACCTCGGTCCAGGGAATACCTCTGGGCACATAATGGATGTCCTCGTCTTCCCCAGCTTCCTCCGTCACATCCGGCGTATCCTCCGGCAGGAAACCAACCTCCTGCTCTTCCCAGGCCCAGGCCAGCGGATAGATGAAATCCTGGCTGGGCGAGAACAGCCCGCTGATCAGCGTCTCCAGGCTATCCCCATCCCGCAGCCCTTCGGGCTTCACCCATTCCTCCCACACATGGGTGCGGAAGTTGAAGCCCGCTGCTCCCCAGAATAATTCCGGGAAATTCAGCCGCAGATTCGTCTCCGCTTCGAAGATGCTCAGCACGACCTCGGCCAGCTCGTCATGCACCCGCCGGGACAGCTCCACCCGCTCGGAGAGCTGACGCAGCTCATTGAAATCAATGACATCCTTCTCATCATTGGCCAGCCGGGCCAGCGAGCGGTGGATATTATCGAAATGCTTACGTTCCTCGTCAAACTGCTGGTGGATCTCCTCCAGCCGCTCGTGCCGCTGAGTGCCGTATTCGCTGAAGATATGCTTCGGATTACGGCGCAGGGCATTGCGGTATTCCTGCTGCTGCTGTGTCATTTTGCGTACGCGGGAGATCAGCTCATTCACATCCTGCATCGCCCGGGTAACCCGTCCATGCTTGATATGCATCTGAATCTCCAGCAGCTTGATGCTGACCTGGAACTCATCGATAATCTCGTGGCTCATGAAGATCAGCTCCATCGCATACTCGGAGAGCCGGTAGATGGTCGTCCCGTTCTCCTCCCAGCTGATACGCGTAGCATCCTCGTCCACAGTGAAATACTTGTATTTCTGGACCCCGATCTGCCGGGTGTGATCATCGTAATAATGGGACTCGAAATCCCCGCCGCTGCCGCTCCACAGCAGTCCGTCTACCAGCCGTTCGACCGATTCCGGGCTGCCGAGCTTCTCTATGCCGAAGCGTTCAAGTGAGCTCCAAGCAAGATCCACCAGGTCCTCCCGGGCCCGCTGTTCATTCGATTCCAGCTCCAGATAATAGACCTGCAGCAGCACACTAAGCGCAATCATTTCCTTATACGGCTGCAGCTCACCCAGATTCATGCCTGCGCCCAGACTCCACAAGGGGTTCAGCCGCTTGTTCCGTTCTCCGAAATCATTCCAGTTCATGCTCTTGCCAACCTCGCCATCACTTCATAATTTCCCTACAACATAACATAAACCCATATCCGCACCGAAGGGTGAAGGTTGGGCCGGAACATACACAGTTATAGACGGTTTGTTCATGCTCAGAACCCCGAGATAATGGGAATGTATGTTTCTATTCTCATGTCATTCTATTATATCAATGTTTCATAGATATGGCTATTTGCAAAATAAATAGAGGAGCCCGCGTAGGGACCCCTCTATGTTAAAATGCTATTTGTATTTCTCATTCAATAAATATTGCAGATTCTTCTTCACCGCAGGCCATTCCTCATCGATAATGCTGTACAGCACATTGTCCATAACAGCGCCTTGAGCGGTGATCCTATGCTTGCGCAGAATACCCTCCCGGACCGCTCCAATTCGCTCAATGGCCCGCTGGGAGCGCAGATTGTGACTGACAATGGAGAAGTCCACCCGGATCAGGCCCAGCACTTCGAAGGCATATTGCAGTAAAAGCAGCTTCGACTCTGTATTCACCGCAGTTCTCCAGTATTCCGGTGAAATCCAGGTGCAGCCAATCTCTGCATTGCGATGCGTACGGTCCAGATGCATCAACCGCGTGGTCCCTACGATCCGGCCGGATGGCTGCTCTATCATGACATAAGGTATATCCTTGCCTGCCGCCTGATTCTCCAGAGCCGTATCCACCAGTTGTCCTGCCTCTTCCTCTGAGCTGACCTGCCTCCAGGTGTACTCCCAGATCAGCGGATTGTGCAGCAAATTCTTAAGCTCAAGCTTATGCTCCTCCGCCAAAGGCACAAGCCGGATTACGCCACCTGCAAGCTGGCCTGCTTCTATTACTGTCAACTGACTTCCCCCTATATCTTTTTACCTGTTATGCTTTTCAACTATTATATATGAAGCGATTTATTCCCAACCGTCAATCTTAGCTGTCAGTTGCTGAATGAACTCCTGGGCGGTCAGTGTGAATAATGTGTTCTCCGCACGGCTTCGTACCGAGATTGTTCCGTCATTCTGCTCCTGGTCTCCCAGCACCAGCATATAAGGGATTTTCTCCAGCTGCGCTTCACGGATTCTGTAGCCCAGCTTCTCATTCCGGGAATCTGTCTCCACCCGCAGTCCGGCTGAAGCCAGCTGTCTTCTGACCTGCTCGGCATACTCGTCATGAACCACAGAGACTGGCAGCAGCTTGACCTGCACCGGAGACAGCCACAGTGGGAACGCTCCGCTATAGTGCTCTGTAAGAATACCCATGAACCGGTCAATAGAGCCGAACACCGCACGATGGATGACAACCGGACGATGCTTGTTGTTATCTTCGCCAATGTAAGTCAGGTCGAACTTCTCAGGCATCTGGAAATCCAGTTGAATCGTACCGCATTGCCAGCTCCGCTTCAGGGCATCGAGGACATGGAAATCAATCTTCGGTCCGTAAAAAGCGCCATCCCCCGCATTCACGCGGTACTCGATTCCATTCTTCTTCAGTACACGCTCCAGCGACTCCTCCGCCTGATCCCAGAGCTCTTCGGAACCCATATAGTCCTCCGGGCGTGTAGACAGCTCGACTTTATACTCGAATCCGAAGATCGAATAGAACTGATCGATCAGCTCCAGCACCCGTGTAATCTCAGATTCAATCTGCTCCGGCAGCACGAACAAATGGGCATCATCCTGGCAAAAAGTACGGACCCGCATCATCCCGTTCAACGCACCGGAGGATTCATGGCGGTGAACCTGGCCGTATTCCGCAATGCGGATCGGCAGATCCCGGTAGGAACGGAGGCTGTTCTTGTAGATCAGCATGTGTCCTGGACAGTTCATCGGCTTCAGCGCAAAGTCTGTCTCATCCACCTTCGTGAAATACATCTCATCCTTGTAATGATCCCAGTGCCCGGATTGCTCCCACAGACGGCGGTTCATCATCAGCGGCGAGCGGACCTCCTCGTACCCGTCCGCGCGCTGCAGCCTGCGGGAGAAATCCTCCAGCGCTGTGCGGATCAGCATCCCTTTGGCCAGGTAGAACGGCATGCCCGGCGCTTCCTCGGAGAACATGAACAAGCCCAGCTCCTTGCCCAGCTTGCGGTGATCCCGTTTCTTCGCTTCCTCCAGCAGGTGCAGATGCTCCTCAAGTAGAGCTGTGCTCAGGAAAGCCGTGCCGTATATCCGCTGAAGCACCTGATTGTCAGCATCCCCGCGCCAGTAGGCACCCGCTACACTAAGCAGCTTGAACGCCTTAATCCGGCCAGTGGAGGGCAGATGCGGCCCCCGGCATAGATCCGTGAATTCGCCTTGCTCATACAGGCTGATGACCGCGTCCTCCGGCAGATCCCGGAGCAGCTCCAGCTTCAGCGGCTCTTCCAGCTGTTCAAAGAACTGCACCGCTTCCGCCCGGCTGACCACCCGGCGCCGGATCGGCAGGTTCTCCTTGATGATCTTCCCCATCTCCCGCTCAATCGCAGCAAGATCCTCGCTGGACAGAGGCTGGTCAATATCTATGTCGTAATAGAAGCCGTCCTCGATCACCGGACCAATGCCCAGCTTCACGTTCCGTTCTCCATAGATCCGTTTAATTGCCTGGGCCAACACATGGGCTGTGCTGTGTCTGTGAATCATCAGCCCGTCGCTGCTGTCTGCTAACACAATCTCCACGAGGCTGTCCCCTTCAACCGGACAATCAAGGTCAACGAGTCTGCCATCGATTTTGCCGGCTACTGCATTCTTCCTTAGACTTACGCTAATCGACTCCGCAATCTGCGCAATTGTGGTGTTACGCGAATACCTCCTATTTGCTCCATCCGGCAGCTGCACTTGAATCTCCATGATTATGGCCTCCATTTCTTCAGTGTATATTCGTAAATGTAAACACAAAAAAACGCATCTCATCCCGGAAAGGGACGAGTGCGTCTTAAGCTCGTGGTTCCACCCTAATTCGACTATACGTCACTTCACCCCCGGCTGTTCGGCGGAAACGTGATCAGTACAATCCTCATGGCATCCGTTAACGGGGATGGGTCGGTGGCATTTACAGCCTCGCTAACAGCAGGAGGGTTCAGTGTCACGGCTATAGAGGGGTAACATCCGGCTGGTCTCTGTAAGAAGCTCTCACCTTGCACTTCTCTCTCTGGTCAGTCCTCACGGGATATCCTGTCTCTGGTCATTGCCTTGGTTATGGTGTTGCTGGTTACATAATACGCACGGTCTTTGCCAGAAGTCAATACCACGCAGAAAAAAACTTAAAATCCGCTTCCCGCTTGACCGCTAAATTATTTAATCCTTTACTCCCTTAATCCCTCAGCCCGTGGGCCTTATCCGTTAAGCTCAGTCCGCTGCAACCGCAGAATAATATCCCCTACTTCTTCCACCGTTTGCGCAATAAAATCCGCTCCGGCCGCCGATAATTCCTCCTCGGAACCATAGCCGAACAACACGCCCACAGAGGCTACGCCGCAGGCTTTTGCCCCAATAATGTCATGCTCCCGGTCCCCGATCATCAGCGACTGCGTAGCAAGAAGATTATTCTCGTCCAGCACGTATTGAATGACCTCGCGCTTCTTCGAGCGTGTCCCGTCCAGATTGCTGCCTGCCGCATACTTGAAGAACCCGTCCAGCTCATAATGGCGCAGGATCTGCTCAGCGAATACAATAGGCTTGGAGGTCGCCACATACAGCTCGAACCCCTTGGCTCTCAAGCTCTCCAGCAGCTCTGGAATGCCTGGAATCACATGGTTCTCGAACATCCCCAGCGTCCGGAAACGCTCCCGGTAGAACTCCACAGCCTGTGCCGCTGCCTCCGCCGTGAAGCCCTGAATTTCAATAAAAGAATCATATAGCGGCGGACCTATGTATGGAATCAGCAGGTCGGGATGCTCCACCTCGATGCTGAATTGGTTAAGCGCATACTCCACGCTTTTGGTAATGCCTTCCTTGGGGTCAGTCAGTGTGCCGTCCAGATCAAATAAGATGTGCTTCAAGCCGTTCTTCATCTCTCCCGGATGCTCCCTTCGTGTGCAATTGCTATCTATCATACCTTTCTTCCTGTTTATTTTCTATAGATTTGCCTTTTTAGTCTTTTTGGATTGAATAGACATGTGAAAGAGCCGGTTGCCTGCTTATATTCAGGGCCGGCTCTATATGCGATAGCTCTCATTTGCTGATGATTGAGGAAGCTGTGCTGCTTGAAGCCTTCGGCTCTATCTTACCAGGCCACGCGAATAATTAGACCTTTAGGGTCACCGACTTCCAGATAGGCTGCCTGGCCGTTAACATCGTCATACGGGAAGCCATAGGCTAAGCCGCTGATGCTATGATCATGCCAGAATTTCGCATAAAAGTTGGCGGGAGCCGCATTGTAATAGTTCGCTACGTTGTTCCAGTTACTAGTGGTGTACACATGGCGGTTGATCGCAGCGGAAGTGGCGGCATCGATTAACGAACCGTCATTGCGCAGAATATCCTGGGTGCTGTAGCTGGAATAGCCTGCAAAGTAATTCGCGTTGGCACCGCCGGCCTTGAACGATCCATGGACTGGAGCAATAATCCGGTAAGGCGCCTGATCGGTTGCAAGTGATTTGAAGGCAGCGGGAACTTCATTTTGGTATTTGGTGAAAATTCCTGCACGTGTTTCCGATTCCAGCTCGCCTACCGTCTTGTCATAACCGCCGGACAAGCCGACCAGCCGATGCTGGATCGGGAAGCCGAAGGCATCTACACGGGTCGTATTGCCATGGTAGCCTGTAGCATCCACCGTGAATTCAACGAAGTCGAAATAGAGATTACGGTTAGGATCGGTTGGATTATCGATATCCGGTCCGGCAAAGCCGTCGTCATAGGTCTTAATATACAACGGCGTGCCAACACTTAGGAACATGCGGCCGGAGGTAATTTTGGGCAGCGTTACCCAGTTGGTCTGGCTAACCGTATGATAAATATTGGCATAGTTGACCCCGTTCTTGGTCAGATGGCCGGAAGCATTATTCAGCGCATTCGAGATCGGAATGAGATTGCCGCTAAGATCCAGATAACTCCATTTGCCGTTGGCCGGGTTGATGCCGATGACGCCCCAATAGACCTGGTTATCGGGGTAAGCGCCTCCCGTTCCATTCATGACTTTGACAGACACGGAGCCTCCCGGCGGTGTCGGAATAGAAGAGGCAGCGATAGAATAGATCGAACCGGAAGACCCGGAAGGCGGAGTAGTCGGCGCTGCAGTGGGCGCGGTTCCCGCAGTGTAGTTGAACCAGCCGGTATCATAAGCCGGAGTCCCATTGTTGTAGGTGAAGAAGTACGAGAGTGCTGTGCCGCTGGCGACACCTGTAACCACCTGCTCATAACGCGCTTTACTGTTGTTATAAGTCATTCGGTAGTTTAGCTGGGTTCCCGAGTTCACCTTGTAATGCACATCGGTCCAGCTGGTACTGACCGTAGATTTGAACCAGATGGTAGCTGAGGTTCCCGACAGATCTACCCCTTGGGTATAATCAGCTGCGGCTGCTTTGGAATTGAACAAGGGCAGGCAAGAGAGCAGAAGCACGAACGCAAGCATCGTCATTAGCCATTTTTTGGACATTCTTAGATTCCTCCTGAATAATATTGGCATTGCAGCACTTCCCTTCAACTACAGGAGCTATAGAGCATTCTGTATTTCGCTGAGCTGCTTATTCTATCCCCTGTTCCCTCCTCTCTCTTCCCGCTGCATCAAAACCAGAATTACCAATGCTTGTATCCGTTTACAAATATGATTATAGTTGCACAATCGGCAATTGAGTAGGCACGGAATTTCGGATTTAGGTTCCCATATTTTGGTTTTTGGCATAATGATCTATAGCTTAACCCACAGGATGCTGCGAAAATAGTAAAAAGCCCGCAATTCCCAGATGCCGGGTAATCACAGGCTTTGTCTAACGGATATTCACGAATCACTTGTGCCAGTGCTGCGAAATAAAGGTATCCCGTCCGGATTGCTCACGGTCCTCTTTATAATGCTTCGGATTCTTCTTATGATAGTCCTGATGATAGTCTTCTGCCGGATAGAATACCGGCGCAGGCAGAATCTCCGTCACCACCGGAAGCTCGAATCTGCCGCTGACTGCCACCTGCTCCCGGGAAGCAAGTGCAGCCAGCCGCTGCTCTTCCGTATAATAGAATACCGCCGTGCGGTACTGCGATCCCCGGTCCTGAAACTGTCCGCCGTCATCCGTCGGGTCAATCTGCGGCCAGAATAGCGCAAGCAGGCGCTCATAAGGGAACAATTCAGGGTCATAAGTGATCTGCACTACCTCATAGTGACCGGTTGTACCGGTCTTCACCTGCTCATAAGTAGGGTTCTCTACCGTACCTCCGGCGTAACCTGATACGATTCCGTGAATACCGGGAAGCTCTTCGAACGGTGTAACCATACACCAGAAGCAGCCTCCGGCAAACATTGCCTGTTCCATAGCCACACTCCCACTCCCTGTCTCTCTTCTGCTGACTCTAGGTAAACCCTGTACTGAAGATAAAACCTAACGATCTGAAAGTCAATTTGATCGCTAGTACTGATTGCCCTTAGATAAACTTAAGAAATAGAATATTTATTCTATTGATAGTTCAGAAAGAGAATAATTAAACTTCAAGTATGTTCGGAATGGAAATTCCTTTTTGCAGAATAATGACTAAAATATAGTTTTTCTATTGTCTATTTCACCACAAAATCTATCTTTTTGATACTTGGAAGTGGAATACAAATTCTGTTAATTGACAATTCCTTGCAGGGGTTGTACTATTTTATAGAATGATTTTTCCGCTAGTGAGGTGTAATGATGGGTAAACGCGATGATATTCTTCAGGCAACCCTTGATTTAATTACTGAAGAAGGCTTACAATCTGTTACTTTTGCCAAAATATTTAAGAGGGCCAATGTAGGCTCCAGCACATTCTATCATTATTTCGAGAACAAGGAGCAGCTGGTCAATGAGTTGTACCATAAAGTCCGCATACATAAAAATGAGTTCGTCATGAACGGCTATGATCCCGGCTTAACCATCTATGAGCGTGTGAAGAGCCTTCTGAAGAATACGGCCAACTATTCGCTTCAATACCCCAAAGAGGTTGATTTCACAGAGAACTATTGCTCCTCGCCCTATATTTCCGAGGACTTGCGGAACACGCTGGCCCCCTCAACCTTAGAGATATTCTCCATCATTGAAGAAGGCCAGCGGCAGGGAATCATCCGGGAAATGAATGTCTGTCTGTGCTACCAGCTGATCTACGGGATATTAATTGCTGTCATCAAAGGATACCTGGACGGAAAATATCCGCTTAACGAGCAGCAGATTCAGCAGACCATTGAAGCCTGCTGGCTTGCGATTAAGCTGTAGCGGCTAACACAAGTGGAAACGGCTTTGCCGTCCTTTTAAAGGACGGTACCGTTTCAGCGAGAAATAGAAGGATAAGTTATCGTATGAAACATATAACTTCTATATTTCAAATAAGGCCATCCCTTAAGCAGAACTCTGCCTAAGAGACAGCCTATTCCGGCATCAGCCGGTTGATGAATGCTAGAGCTGAGGGACCAGATTCCGGCTGCCCGAGGACTTGTAGATCTCTGCAATCAGCGTGAGCGCTTTGATGCCCTCAGCACCGTCAATCCAGAACCTGCGGCCTTCACGGATGTGGGTGTAGAAGTCATGAATTAACCGTGAGTGCCCGGTGCCCCAGTACGATTTCCCGCCGCTGCTGATGCTCTGCGGCTCGCAGAGCAGCGTCTCCTCACCCTCTTTCCACAGATAGAGACTGTCACGGCGCTGCTGCAGGGTCCCTTGCTCGAAGACCAGCTCCAGCTCCACCGGCGAATTGGCCTGATACGCATTGGTTCCGTAGAAAAGTCCGCGCGCCTTGTTTTTGAAGTCGATACACGCATGTGCGCTGTCCTCGACCTCAATGACATCGTTCAACACATCGGTGCTGACACTCCCTTTCACGGCAGCGATGTCACCGCCGAACCATTGCAGCAGATCCAGGGTATGGATAGCCTGATTGATCAATACCCCTCCGCCTTCCGTAGACCAGCGGCCTCTCCAGGGACTGTTCGTATAGTACTCCTCAGTCCGGGTCCAGGTTACCAGACCCTTCATACAGAGGAGATTGCCCAGGCTGCCGGAATCGATTACTTGTCTGATCCGCACTGAAGGTTCATTATAACGGTTCTGGAACACTACACCCAGCTGACCCGCTGCATGCTCCGCCGCCTCCTGCATCAAGAGGGCCGAAGGTACATCCAGCGCCATGGGCTTCTCGGTTAACACATGCTTGCCGGCCTTCAGCAGCTCTACCGCCATTCCGGCATGCAGATGATGCGGCGTGCAGAGATGGACAATGCCGATATCTGCACGCTCCAGCAGCTCCCTGTAATCCGTCAGGCCTTCACATTCGTAATCCTGAGCAGACTGTGCTGCCTGAACAGGATCACTGTCCACCACGGCTACCAGCCGCGCATTCTGGATGGAAGCAATGGCTCTGGCATGCAGCGGGGCAATCGCCCCGCAGCCGATAATCGCTGCTCCATTGGTATTCATCTTAACCACCTTCCGATCTTCTGATAGCTGTAATGCAACTATTTGAGCGTATCCGGGGTCAGATTCACCGCTTGACGCTGCGCCTCCAGACACAGCTCAGCAGCCTTGAACGCATGCTCCTGCGTCATCGCCTTCTCCGTCCGTTCCAGGCAGTCCAGAATCAGCTCACCGAAGAACGGGAAACCGATCTTCCCGGCCACATGCTCATAATGCTCTCCCTCGCCGTCTACCCAGTAGACATGGTCCGGTGTGCTGGAGCGGCCGATATCGCTGTATTTGCGCAGTTCAATATAGCCTTCCGTGCCGAGAATGATCGTCCGGCCATCGCCCCAGGTTCCGAGTCCTGACGGAGTGAACCAGTCCACGCGAAAATACTGCGTAGCCCCGTTATCCCCAACCAGCGTAGCATCCCCGTAATCCTCCAGCTCCGGGTAAGCCGGATTGTTGTAGTTGGCGACCTTACTGTGCAGTACCTTGGCATCACGGCAGCCCGCGTAGAAGAGGAACTGTTCAATCTGATGGCTGCCGATGTCACAGAGAATGCCGCCGTATTTGTCACGCTGGAAGAACCATTCCGGCCGGCTGGGTGCATTTAACCGGTGCGGCCCCAGTCCCATCACCTGAAGCACACGGCCAATCGCCCCCTGCTGCACCAGCTGACCGGCATAGACAGCGCTCTCTACATGCAGTCTCTCACTGTAATACGTCATGTATTTCCGCCCCGTCTGCTCCACTTGAAGGCGTGCTGCCGCGAGCTGGTCCAGAGAAGTGAACGGAGATTTGTCCGTGAAATAATCCTTCCCGTGTGCCATCACCCGCAGACCGAGCGGACCGCGCTCCGAAGGAACGGCCGCTGCTGCTACGAGCCGGACCTCAGGATCTTCAAGAATCTCTTCAGCAGAGCGTGCGGCTTTGACGCCGGGATACTTGTTCAGGAATGCTTTTACCTTCTCGGGGTCAGGATCGTATACCCACTTCAGCTCGGCTCCCGCCTCCACCAGCCCGTTGCACATCCCGTAGATATGCCCATGATCCAGTGCCAGCGCAGCAATTACGAATTCACCCGGTCCCACGACAGGCTTCGCCTCATGTACCGGAGCATGCATCATTCCATCCTTGCGGCTCATGCTTGCACCTCCAATCTGGAGTGCAGATGCCGGAGGCTGATCTCCAGGCTCTCGAACGGATCACGCTGGCACACATCCTGCTCCACGATATGCCATTCCACCCCCGTCTTGCGGCAGGCATCAATAATCGCTCCATAGTTCATATTGCCTTCGCCGATCTCGGCAAACACTGCCTTACGGTTCAGAATAGTCATATCCTTGAAATGCACGGCCTGCATTCTGCCTTCCACCTTGTGAATCCACTCTACAGGATCTCCGCCCCCCGCCTGAACCCAGTACAGATCCAGCTCGAACCCGAAGACCTCCGGATCACTGTCCTGCAGCAGCACATCCATACCGGTCAGACCGTCAAAACGTTCAAATTCAAAATCATGATTATGATAAACGAATTGCAGGCCATACTCTTCCTTAAGTGTACGTGCAATGCCGGAAGCCAGCTTGGCGAAGGTACGGTAGCCCTCCTGGCTGGTCTGATATTCCGCAGGCAGCGAGCCAAGACCGATGTATTTGCAGTCCCACAGCTTATGTTCGGCGGCGAGTGCATCCAAATCATTCACCAGCCGGTCCCAGGGAACGTGTGTCGCACATATTTTCAGATTAAATTCATCGGCATATTCCTTCACCAGCCTAGGGTCCATGGGACCGATCCCGGAGATCTGGATAGCCTGGTACCCGATGCTGCTCACCTTCCGCATGCTCTCCCGCAAGGCTTCCGGCGTCTGGGTATATTCACGCAGGGTATACATTTGGGCGGCAATCGTTGAACGGTTCATTGTATTCATCCACTCCTAGATAAGTTTAATTGGCGTAAGAGAGTAAAGTTAATCTAGTGGGTACCCGATACATCAAGGGCTTTCTGGCTGACCGGAGCTTTCTGAAAAGTCGAATTCTCCACCTGCTCCATCAGCTTCTCATAGAACAGCTCGCTGTCGATCGGCAGGTCCACCCAGTTGTCGGTCCACGCAGACAGATACATGGCATTGGACAGGGTCAGCCCGTGAATGCCCTCTTCCCCCAGAGCCAGCAGCGGCTCATCATGCAGAATCGCATTGGTGAAGTTGCGCAGAATCCCCTTATGCTGCTCTCCATTCCCGGCTTCCACGGGAATCTCGCATTTCCAGCATTCCGGCGCTCCGAAGCCCCCGGTATATTCCGCATTGAACTTCGGCTCAGGGGTGCGAAGGCGGAAGAAGGTCAGCGTGCCGTCTTCGATGACGATTTTACCGTTGTCGCCTGTAATCTCGAACCGGTTCGTCCCCGGTGCTTCCCCTGTAGTCGTGATAAACAGCCCGGTTGCGCCATTCTCATACTCCACGTAGGCGGTCACATCATCCTCAACCTCAATATTCCGGTACTTCCCGAACTGGCAAAAAGCGCGTACCCGCTTAGGCATCATTCCGGTAGTCCACTGCCAGAGATCAAGCTGGTGCGGGTCCTGGTTCAGCAGCACTCCGCCGCCTTCCCCGCCCCAGGTCGCCCGCCAGCCGCCGGAATCATAGTAGCTCTGAGAGCGGTACCAATTGGTGATAATCCAATTCGTGCGCCGGATCTCTCCCAGCTCCCCGGACTGAATCAATTCTCTCAGCTTCTGATAGAGCGGATTCGTCCGCTGGTTATACATAATGCCGAATTTGCGGTCAGACTTCGCTGCGGCGTCATTCATCTCCTGTACTGCCTTCGTATAGACACCGGCAGGCTTCTCAATCAGAACATGCAGCCCGTAGCCCAGCGCTTCAATCGCCAGCGGCGGATGGTCATAATGCGGGGTGGCAATCATTACAGCATCAATGATCCCGGACTTGAACAGCTCCTCCGGCGACAGAAAGCGCTGCACATGATCCGGCAAATGCTCCTCTGCCCATTCCAGCCGCTCAGGGCTGATGTCGCAGACGGCGGTTAGCTCGGCCCCCTTAATATCACTCAGCAGACTCTGTGCATGGGTCCGCCCCATACCCCCAACGCCAATAATTCCATAACGTACCTTATCCATCTCCCATTCCCTTCCTGAAACAGTTTATGTTATGAGGATAACCCTATTTGCCGGTGGTGAACATGACTGTAATTAAGGTATATTTGTATAATAATAAGATGTATTAGATAAATGGAAGCGTTATAATAGATTTATATCCTTAATGGAGGAGCCCAGACATGAATATGATTGCGAACGGCAATTTGACCGGACGCCTGCTGCACAACCTGACGGTTACCGTTACCCATGCCCAGTTAACCAGCAGATATCCGGGATGGAACCGGACGAATGAGACCCCTGCCTTCAACCGGCTGTATTATATTGATTCCGGCGAAGGCAAGGTGATTATCAACGGAGTGGCGTACTATCCGAGACCCGGACAGCTGATGATTATGCCCGCAGGCTCTACCCAGACCACGGATACTTCACGTGATGATCCTTATACACGCTACTATTGCCACTTCGATGCGCAGATTGGGGAATGGCCGCTGTTTCATTCGGCGAATAAGCTCTACATCTGTGATGTGCCTGATCCGGAGGCCACCCGGACGATGTTCGCGGAGATGATTGAATGGTTCCAGGATACCGGCTTCCTCGCTACCCTGCGGACGCAGGCCGCGCTGCTTACGCTGCTGTCCCTCTGTCTGGAATCGGGGGGCTATAGCAATTTCCTTGACGATCTGACACATACGAGCGACCAGGGCAAGCTGGCGAATGTGCTGGGCTACATCGATCAACGGTTAATGCGGCCGCTGACGGTCGAGGAGCTGGCAGAGCGGGTCCATCTGCACCCGAACTATTTCATTCCCTATTTCAAGAAATTCATCGGCGTTCCGCCGATGCAGTACGTCCAGCTGAAACGGATGGAGCTCGCGAAGAGGCAGCTCTCCTACACCGATTTCAGCATCTCCAGTATCGCCGAGCAGGTCGGCATGGAGCTGGCCCACTTCTCGAAGGTGTTCAAGAAGTCAACCGGCGTATCCCCGTCTGCTTATCGGAGCAGTACGCGGTAGGATGCACCGGAAGGTGCCAGAACAAATACGCACCAGCACCGAATGTATGCTGTTTTCCGCATACATTAGGGTCACGCGCCTGCGTACCACTTATCCACAACAGAGGAAAATCATAGTTTCCTCAAGAAACAAAAAATCAGCATGCCTCTGTAAGAAGCCTGCTGATTTTTTGAAAATATAATTTATAGGTTTCCGAAACGGTACCGTCCTTTAAAAGGACGGCAAAGCCGTTTCCACTTGTGCTTTTCCAAGCCATGAATGGTATGCTGCGCTCCTGCTCTCTACTTGATCCCGAAATACGCATCCGCATTGTTGTAGCATATATTCTCAATGGTCCGGCCGATCAAGGCATAGTCTCGCGGCAGGTCCCCCTCTTCCATCCACGTGCCGAACAGGTTGCAGAGAATGCGCCGGAAGTATTCATGACGCGTGAAGGATAGGAAGCTTCTGGAGTCAGTCAGCATGCCGACAAAAGGGCTGATCAGGCCAATGCTGGATAGCGCCTTCAACTGCTGCAGCATGCCCTCCTTCTGATCATGGAACCACCAGCCGGAACCCATCTGCACCTTGCCCTTGATGCCATCACCCTGGAAGTTACCGATTGCGGTGGCTATCATCTCGTATTGCGAAGGGTTCAGCGTATAGACGATGGTCTTCGGCAGCTGTCCGCTGGCATCCAGCTCATTCAGCAGTGCGTTGAGACTGCGGGCCATATTGAAATCCAGAATCGAATCGAAGCCGCTGTCCTTGCCGATGGCACTGAACATCCGTGCGTTGTTGTTGCGCAGCGCTCCGATATGCAGCTGCATGCTCCAGCCCCGCTCATGATAGAGCCGGCCTAATTTGATCAGCGTATGGCTCTGGAACTTCTGTTCCTCCTGCGGGCTGATCTCTTCCCCTTTGAAGGCCCGGGCGAATATGTAGGCCGCTTCATGCTCTGTAGACTGGGCATGCGGCAGCTCACCGAAAGCCTGATCCGACAGCCGGCAGCCATGCTTATGGAAATAATCGATCCGCGCGGTCACAGCCTGGAGGAATCCGGAGTAATCGTGGATCTCAATACCGCTCGCCTCACCAAGCAGGCCCACGTATCCGGTGAATCCTTCATCACGGATATTCAGCACCCGGTCCGGTCTGAAGGTCGGGGCAACCACCGTCTGAAGCACATTGTCCTTCTTAATCTGAATGTGATGCTCCAGTGAATCAATGGGATCATCCGTTGTGCAGACCACATCGACATTGAGTTTTTTGAGAATCCCCTGCGTAGTCAGTTCATCTCCCTGGAGCTGCTCATTGCAGCGTTCCCACACACTGTCCGCAGTCTCCCCGGAGAGCAGCTCGTCGATCCCGAAGTAGCGCTTCAACTCCAGATGAGTCCAGTGGTAGAGCGGATTGCCCACCATCTCAGGCAGGGAACGCGCCCAGACCATGAATTTGTCTTTGTCCGGCGCATTCCCGGTAATTAGCTGTTCGTCAACGCCCAGCCAGCGGAGCGCCCGCCACTTGTAATGGTCCCCAGATAAGGCGAGATCAGCGATATTGCGGAACCTGCGGTTACTGCTGATCTCCTGCGGATTCAGATGACTGTGAAAATCATAAATCGGCATTGCAGCGGCATAATCGTGATACAGTCTCTGTGCACTTGGACTTAACAGCAGCCAGTCGTCATGAATAAAAGATGAGGTACTCATATTGTTATCCAGCCTCTCGTGTATGATATTGACGGGCCACGGATACCGTCCTGAAGCGGACAGCAGGCGCTTCTGCCCATTCGCACTACCATACTACCATACAAGTATGGTAGTATGGTAGTGCTTACATTAATCATTAACAGGAGGGTTACACGATGGAATACACTATCGGTACACAAGCACTCTCCACAAGGGACATCGTGTATCGTTCACTGAAGAATCAGATTCTGCTGCTGGAGCTGCCGCCCGGAACCGGGATTTCGGAGAAGGAGATTTCGCTGAAGTTCAGTGTCAGCCGCACTCCGGTCCGTGAGGCTTTTGTCCGTCTGGCCCAGGAGGGCCTGCTTGCTGTATACCCCCAGCGGGGAACGGTGGTCTCCCTGATTGATTCCGAGCTCGTGGAAGAAGCCCGCTTCATGCGCGAGCATCTGGAGCGGGCAGTCATCCGGGAATCGTGCAGCGCCTTCCAGGCCAGGAATCTTATCGATCTGAAGGCTAATCTGGACAAGCAGAAGCTCTGCATCGAGGATCAGGACTATAAGGAAATGTTCATGCTGGACGAAGAGTTCCATCATGTGATTTTTATGGGCTGCAATAAAAAGAATACCTGGGAGGTCATCCAGCAGATCAAGGTTCACCTGAACCGCAGCCGGATGCTCAAGCTCACGGCAGATCACAACTGGGAGCATCTGTACCGGCAGCATTATGGTCTATATGAAGCCATTGAGCAGCATAATATTCAGCAAGGGGATCAGCTTATGCAGGAGCATATGGCCCTGACGATCGCCGATCAGGAGATGCTGATGGAGAAATATCCGCAATATTATAAGCAAAGATCCGCAGACTGATATAACCTGACGCAAGATCATACTTTCACCAAGAAGGGTTGGATCACTATGTCCGAGTTGGCATTACAGCCTGCACTGGCAGGCAAGACCGCTGTAATTACCGGAGGAGCCGGAGCCCTCTGCAGCGCTATGGCGCTGGAATTGGCCCGGCAAGGCGTGAAGGTCGCCATCCTGAACCGTACGGAGGCCAAAGGGGCAGCTCTGTCTGCACAGATCACTTCCGGCGGCGGTCAGTCCCTGGCCTTGGCCTGCGATGTTATGGATGCCGGGAGTGTCCGGCAGGCAGCGGATGAGATCCACAAGCACTGGGGTCCCTGCGACTTGTTGATCAATGGAGCCGGGGGCAATCAGCCTTCGGCGATTACCACCAAGGAGACCTTAGAACCGGGAGACCTGGAGAATCCCGATGTCGTCTCCTTCTTTGATCTGTCCGTGAGCGGGTTCCGAACGGTCCTTGACCTCAATCTGACCGGAACATTAATTCCAACCCAAATCTTCGCCAAGCAAATGCTCGGACGCCCCGGAGCAGCGGTGATCAACATCTCCTCCATGAGCGCCGCATCGCCACTCACCAAGGTTCCGGCTTACAGTGCGGCCAAGGCAGGCATCAACAACTTCACACAGTGGCTTGCGGTTCATCTGGCAGAGTCCGCCATACGGGTGAATGCCATCGCCCCCGGCTTCTTCGTCACTGCACAGAATGAACAGCTGCTGAAGAACCCGAACGGTGAACTAACCGAACGTTCGCTCAAAATCATCTCCCAGACCCCGATGCGCCGCTTCGGCACACCGGAGGATCTGCTCGGCACCTTGCTCTGGCTGGCCGATGAGCGCATGTCCGGGTTCGTAACCGGGGTAACCATCCCCGTAGATGGCGGGTTTATGGCCTACTCGGGCGTGTGAAGGCATTCTGCAGCGGGAAACCGGCATTCAAAAAAACTGAACCCCGTCCCCAGGGTTCAGTTCCAATTAATTAAGGCTATGCGCTTCAACCAGCACGCCATCCTCCAGATGCAGCACCCGGTCGCACCAGTCCAGCATTCGTTCGTCATGAGTAACCATTACAGCAGCCTTGCCTTCGCTCCGCACCTCGTCTGCTATCATCCGTACCACTTCCCGGCCGCGGCTGTAATCCAGGCTGGCTGTAGGCTCGTCTGCGAACAGAATAGCCGGCTTGTTCATCCAAGCCCGGGCAATCGCCACCCGCTGCTTCTCGCCCCCGGACAGCTGTTCGGGATAATGGTTGCGGCGTTCCCAGATCTCCAGACGCTTCAGCAGATAGGCGGAACGTACCTTCGCTTCCTTTTGGCTGAGCTTAGCCAGCTTCGCGACATAGAGCAATTGTTCCTCTACTTTCAGGAACGGCAGCAGCTGCGCACTTTGGAACATGAAGCCGATTTTTTTCAGCCTCAGCTCCGTTAGTGCCCCCTTGTCCTTGTCACGCAGCGATTCACCGTCGAGCAGGATCTCTCCGCTGGTTGGCGTGAGCAGCGCACCGGCTGCGGAGAGAAACGTGCTTTTCCCGGAGCCGGATGGCCCCAGTACTGCTATGAATTCTCCCTCGTTCACCGTAAGGTCCAAGTGGTTCAGAACGGTCATCGCCCCGTCCCCATCCCCGTAAGTCTTGGTTACCTGCTTCATCACTAATTTCGCACTCATGCTCCAGTCCTCCCTATCGCTTCCAAGGCATCCACCTTAGCTACTCTTGCTACCGAAATTAACGAGCCCAGCAGGGACATCCCTATGAACAGCAGACTGGTCATCGCCATCGTCTGTCCGTCCAGCTCAAACGGCATCGTGTCGGGCAGGCCCATATTCATCCCAAGCGTAAGCAATATGCCCAGCACCAGACTGGCGACAGACAGCAGCATCACTTGACCGATTACACTCCAGGCCAGATAGGACATCTTGGTCCCCATCGCCTTCAGGATACCGAATTGGCTGGTCTTCTGGATCGTAATGACATAGAAGAATACAGCAAGAACTACTGCGGCAATCACGAACAGGAACACAATCATCATCAGCAGCGAATTCTGCTCGGCGGAGTAACCGGGAACACTGGCGACCGCCTGCTTTTGCGTAATTACCTCTACGGACTGTAGCTGATCTGCAATCTGCCCAGCTTGAGCCGCCGTTACATCCAGCGCGATCACATTGTACGGGGCATTGGCCTTGCCTGAACCTCCGCCTCCCTGAACCATTCCTTGCTTCATCGCCTGCCAGTCCAGCTGATTGATATAGACTACCGGAGTATGGCTGTAGGAGCTGTCCTTCACGAAGCCGGTAACCGTCCAGCTCATGCCGGAAGCCTGATCACGGATCGTACTGCCAATGGTAACGCCGGACTGTTCCAGCTTGGAGTCTGCAACCGCGCTGCCTTGAACCTCATTGGTGAATCCGGCGCCTTCCTTTACTTCAGGAGCCAGCATGCCCGTCATATCTACGGCAAAAAAAGTAATATCCGCCTTCACATCCGCACCGGCAGCTGTAATTGTACTGGTCTGTACACCCAGCGGAGTCGCGTTCGCCTCTCCGGCTACTGACCGGGCAGCCGCAAGCTCCGTATCCGTTAACTGTGAACGCCTGAAGGTATGATCCGCATCGCTCTGCACGGCAAAGTAATTGGCGGGCATATTTTTCAGCGCCGAAATGTTGGCATAAGCAAGACCTCTAGCCAGGCCGGTGACGAACAGCACCAGGAACGAGACCAGCAGCATAATCACCATAATGAGACTGTAGCGTGCTTTGGAGTGCCTCATCTCCCGTATTGCCAAGAACATATAACCACTCCTTCTAATCTGTATATCCACAGTTTAGAGAGTGAAGATGAACGGAGTATGAATAAAGAATTACACTATATAGATTGAAATTGCTCCTCCAGTTCCAAAATTCCCCTCCGCCACTTTTCCCTTAACTATAAATTATTAGTTCAACCTATATAGTGTCAGGGTGGCAGGGAAGAGTGACAGTGAACGTGGTCCCTTCCCCTACTGTGCTCGTAACCTCGATGGTTCCGCCATGTGCCTGGACGATCTTTTGGGCAATGGCCAGCCCCAGCCCGCTGCTGCCCGGCTCACGGGATCGCGACTGATCCACCTTGTAGAACCGGTCGAAGATCATCGGCAGCTGCTCCGCCGGAATACCCGCCCCGTTGTCGGTCACTGTTACAATACATTGCTGGCCCTCCACATGGGCTGCAATACTGAGGGTCCCGCCCGCCGGGGTGTATTTGATCGCATTCGTCACCAGATTCATCCACACCTGATAGAGCAGATTGGAATCGCCCGTAAGCCGGATTTCTCCGGCATGCAGCCGTACCGCCAGCTCCTTCTCCGTAAGATGCCATTCCATAATCTGAATGACCTGGCGCAGTTGGGCGCGCAGATCGAAGCTTCTCTTCTGCAGGGCATTCTCATCGTAATCCAGCGAAGACAAGGTGAGCAGTTGTGTACTGAGCATGGACAACCGCCGGCTCTCATCCCCGATAATGGACAGATACTCCAGACGCTGGGCTTCTGGCAGAGTACCGTCCTGGAGCGCATGGGCGAAGCCCTGAATAGAGGTTAGCGGCGACTCAATCTCATGCGAGACATTGGCGACAAACTCCTGTCTTGCCCGGTTTGTGCGTTCCAGCTCACGGCTCATCGTCATGAAGTGGGAAGCCAGTTGGCCGATCTCGTCGCGGCGGGCGGTGTAGAGCTTGATGTCATAGCGCCCCTTTGAGATTTTGAGCGTGGCCTCGGTCAGCCGGGTAATCGGCCGCACCACATGAAATACCGTAATCAGCATGAACCACAGGCTTAGCAGAATGATAACCGCAATAATCACGACAAAAAAGATCCGCAGCTCCCCGAACTGCACCTGAGCATCCGGACGCATGAACAAGGCATAGGTCTCTCCGTTAATATGGACCGGCACCCCAATGGAATTGCTGAGCTGGTTATCGAAGAACCCTGTCACGAACAGCTGGCCGGGGAAATTACCCACCCCATGGTAAATCTCCCCGGCCAGCACACTGCGCAGCGCTTCCTCCTTGAGGTCATTTTTACGGAAAGGCAGGCCGTAGAAGCGTTCCTCTCCATCGGCATTGACCAGATACATTTTGTACCCCAGGGAAGCCGTACTCAGGAGATATTCTTCCACAGCATCCGGGTGATCCTCAATGAACTGCTGCAAACCTATGGCCATCCGGGTCAGCTTAGCATCATTCTTCGGCTTGACCTGGGACTGGTAATACAGGTTGGAGACCAGAAATCCCAGCACACTGCTGATCATAATCACCGAGCAGAAGATGATACTCATCCGTACATAGAGCGATCTCATGAATTCACCATGTCCACTTTGTAGCCAATTCCCCGGACCGTGCGGATGATAAAATCATTCTGGTATTCACTGAACCGCTGACGCAGGCGCTTGATATGCACATCCACCGTCCGCTCGTCCCCTTCGTAGTCCGCTCCCCAGACCAGCTCAATCAGCTCACCACGCGTGAACAGGCGTCCCGGATATTGGGCCAGCTGGGCCAGCAGTTCGAATTCCTTCACCGGCAGCAGCAGCACCTCTGTCCCGTCACTGATCTCGTAATTCTTACGGTCGATCACCAGCGAATTCAGGCGAATCCGGTCATCTGAAGCGATGGAATAACGGCGGAACAAGGCCTTGATGCGAAAGATCAGCTCCTCCGGTTCAAAAGGCTTGGTCACATAATCATCCGTCCCGTGCAGATAACCCTGCTCCTTATCACTGAGCTGCTGACGGGCCGTCAGCAGAATGACGGGAATGTCATAGTTCTCCCTTATGTATGCACACAGCTCCAATCCGTCCATATGCGGCATCATCACATCCACCACCGCCAGATCGACCGTCTGCTCCTTCATGCGTGCCGCCGCTTCCAGCCCGTCTCCGGCTTCTATCGCTTGATATCCTTCTCTGGTAAGAACATGCCGCAGCAGCGTGCGGATATGAACATCGTCGTCGGCTACCAGTATCTTTTTCAACTTACATACGCTCCCTCCGGCTTGCCTGATCAATGTCATCATACTAGCAACAAACCCTGCTCAAAACAATAGGACTCCACACCAACAAGCTCTGTTAGGTCGATACGTTCTACACTATAAAAGGCAGAATGCTGTCCCGCAGCGGAGTGACTGGTCTGCCCATAAGCCGCTCCAAATCCCCGGAGGTGGAAGCCGTATCCAGCTTGCTCATAAAAGCATAGATCCAGTGCTGAATTCCGTCATCCTGACGGTGCACCACCGGCTTGCCGGCAACCTCTGTCAGAACTTCGGCCAGATCGCCAAAATCCCAGGTCTGCGGAGCGGTCAATTCATAGATCCGGTTGCCTGTTCCCTCTTCGGCAAGTACAGCAGCAGCAGCCAATGCAAGATCCCGGCGGCCTGCCGAGTTAAACTTCCATTCTCCCGGTGCCGTCACCAGCTCTCCGCTGGAGAGGGCTTCCTTCAGCCCCAGCACCCCTACGAAATCAATATAAAGAGCATTGCGCAAAAAGGTATATTCCAGCCCGGACTCTATAATCGCCTGTTCCGTCAATGTATGCACATTATCCGGCTTGCTCTGATCTGTTCTCCGCCCTGAGAATGCAAAACCAGTATATAGGATATGCCTCACACCGCTTCGTTTGGCCGCATCAATCACCCGCTTATGCTGGGACAGACGAACATTATCATCCGTATGCGAGCTGGAGATCAGCAGGAGCCGGGAAATCCCGCGAAAAGCTTCATTCAGTGTTTCCGGCAGATCATAATCCACCTTACGGACTTCAATTCCCTGCTCCCGGATAAGAGAAGCTTGCTCCACACTTCTTACTCCGGCAATGATTTGCCCTACAGGGATGCGGCTACGCAGATTCTCAAGAATCAGACTTCCCAGTTGCCCGTTTGCTCCCGTAATCAATATTGTCGTCATAGGCGATAACATCCTTTCCTTATTGGAATCAGATTTCTTCACATATCCACCGGCATACTCCAGCCGCTATATATAATCTCTGTCTGCGGGCAGCCTCCCGGCATGCGGAACATTCCACACCTTCTATCCTCTGCTCAGCTTATTCAGCAGCTCCAGCAGCAACTGCAGCTCCGGCTCATCCAGCCGGTTCATTACCGCCGCAACGGCTTTCCGGTTCCCCGGCAGCTGCTCCAGCAGCAGGCGCTTACCTGCTTCAGTCAGCGAAATGACTGTCTTACGGCCATCCTGTGCGTGAGCCGCCCGCGTAATATAGCCATCCTTCTCCAGCGGAGTCAGCAGCAGGCTGATGTTGGCTTTGGTTACCGCGATTCGCTCAGCAAGCAGTGAGGGCAGAATCGATCCCCCGTGCTTCGCAATCTCAACCAGTACGCGGATTCTTGCCCCGTTCAGCCCCTGTACCTGCCAGTATTTCTCGGAGACGGCCACAGTGCCCGCTGTCGCTCCCACCAAGGCGAAAAAAACCTCATTTTCAAGCGGCAGCTCAAGCACAATCTTTTGTAAATCATCCATTAGCAGTCGTCAACTCCATTTAGTTAATAGCTTAACTATTTCTACAGATAGATTAGCGGATTCCGGCAGGAATGTCAAAAGAAAATGAATAACTCCTCCATAACCCGAAAAAAAACCCCTATCTTCCCTAAGGAAGGTAGAGGGTTCAATCCTGCCACATGCAGGTTTCCGTTAGATCAAAACAGGCTTAGCCGCAGGTGACACCTTGTCTGCACCAAAGCTCATGCTGCCATCCAGCACAAGTTCCAGCTTAATCAGCTCTGAGCGGCTGGCCAGGCGGATCGGCGGTCCCCAGGTTCCGTAGCCGGAGGAGACAATGACATGCAGCTTGTTTTTGAGCAGGTAGCCCCAATCCAGTTCGAACAGCCGCCGGGTAATCCAGTGATTCGGTGCAATCTGCCCCCGGTGGGTATGTCCTGACAGCAGCACATCCACTCCAGCCTCCGAAGCGATCCCGAAGCCAGTCGGCTGATGATCCATCATCAGGATCGGCTTGCTGCGGTCCACTCCATGTAGAAGAGTCTCCACGCTGAGCCGTCCACCCTCCATGTGCTCGGCAGTCTTGTCTTTGCGCCCGACCACGAAGACTCCCGACGTCTCCACCACTTCATCCTGTAACACCTGAATGCCGACACTCCGCATAACCTCCGTATACTGCGCAATCGAGCCGCCGTAGTATTCGTGATTCCCCAGCACGGCGTAGACTCCATAACGTGCCTTCAGCTGCTTCAGCTGCTGCTCCATCCCATTGCGGAGAAAAGGCTCAATGCTGTCATCCAGCACATCCCCGGCCAGCAGAATGATATCCGGGTTCATCGCGTTCATCTCCCTGACCATTCTGCGCAGATGGCGGTTGCCGACAATGTTGCCCAGATGGAGGTCGGAGGCTACTGCTACTGTTAGCGGAACACTGGTTCCGATGGATTTTTCCACCTTAAGCCGGTGGGTCCGCACCACAGTACTCCAGGCATTCCGCGATCCCCAGATCAGGAAGATTGCGAGTAATACCAGCAGTGTAGTCCCTGCTTCCGTTACGAATGCGGAAAGTCCTACGCCTGCGAGCGCCAGCACACCATAGAGCAGATCGGTCAGCGGCAGCATGATCACGGCGAACTCCATACAAGCCAGATAATAAGAGCCAATCACCTTGAACAACCTGCCTACCGGTCTCAGCGCCTGCGGCAGCGGCACCCGGCCAATCATATAAGAGAAGGAAATGACAAGAAAGACAGTCCAGTACGCAGTAGTATTCATCCCCGGCAGCCATGCCTGGAGCAATACGGACAGATGCCATCCAATGTAGACATTCACCAGTCCAAGCACCAGCACCATGACCGCAGCCCCGGCCAGCATCCGCATGTTTTTCACTTCATTCCACTCCCTTAAAGTAAGTTTCTATACGATCTACTCCAAATCATAACACAAAGTATTCACCGAGTATAAACTGTGCCGCCAACCTGTGATAAACCTGAGTTCCCCTTGGACAAAAAAGAAAGACAGCCCTGAGGCTGCCGTTAAAGGAATGTGTGCTTTCGCTTATTGTCTCAGTTCCTTAATTTCTTCAAGCAATAAGCCGGTGGCTTCGGAAATGGTTTGCAGGTCTATGCCGCGCTCCAGAAGTTTAATGGCAATTTCTTTACTCGTCTCGGACTTGGCTCCTTCAATACGGGAATGCTCATCGCTCAGCGCCTTCATCCGGGCATCATAAGCCATTCGCGCGGCCGCATCCTGGCTCAGAAACTCCAGGGTGTCCATCGCTTTTTTCAGCATCGGCTCTTTCTCAGCCAACCTTTCCACCATTCTCCGTCTCGTCTCGCCCAGCCGTTCCCCGGCTCCGTCCGGGTGCAGCGGTTCTCCCCACAGTAGCCCGTCCCCCTCATACCGGGGAAGCACATGCATATGATAGTGGGTCAGATCGTTGAATTTACCGCCGTCTGCAATAATTCTGATCCCGTCCGGCTGGTAAAGAGATTTGAGCAGCGCGGAGAGCTTTTGTGAAGCCTCCATAACAGCATGTGCAGTCTTCGCATCCATCTCATCGACGTCCCAATAGTGCTTTTTCGGCAGAATCAGGGTATGGCCTTCATTGAAGGGCTCGATATCGAGTACACAGGTGATATATTCATTCTCATAGACGATATTCAGGTCAGGCTCAAGCCCGTTCGCAATTCTACACCCCAGGCAATCCAAGATGATCCTCCCCCCTTAAACACAATGAATACTATGATAATATCAACAGGCAATAGGGTTCATTGAAGTATTTTGGTAACTCTTATAGAAATGTGATCGGTTTTTCGATTACATTCGGCTTACGCGGAGCTCCCAGTTCAATTGTGATCGGTTTTTCGATTACATTTGGCCTACGTAGAGCTTACAGTCCAATTATGATCGGTTTTTCGATTACATTCGGCTTACGCTACCCACCCGGTTTCAACTGCGTTTATTTTCTGTTAAAATATGTTAAGTGGATGAACAGACGACGTTCTGTTTTTAGGCACGCTGCTCATTTTCATGCTGAAGTTGTGCCTTGAAAGACATGTTTGTTTTCGTATACATCCGGTCCAAGCAGCTAATATAAAAAAAGAAATGCCTTACAGCATTTCCTTGTTCCCGATCATTCAGTTAGCCCGCCCGGTTTCCTTTGGCAGCGATGCATTCACCGATTAGCTTGTCGCATTTGTGAATGTGATTGATCAGCCAATCCGTCAGCGTCCGGTTCAGCTTGATCGTGGATAATACGGATACCCCTTTGGTCTTAATCGTCTCCTCCAGTTCCAACACCGTCTGCACGAATTCAGCGTGTGTCTTCTGATGCTCCGTCAACTCCGGGAAGTCGATATCCTTCATCAGCTGCTCTTCACTGCCGAAATGCTCCACGGTGTAATCCTTGAGGAACCTCAGCGTCTCTTCGATCTTTTCTTTGCCCTGCTGGTTGCTGCAAGCGTCAAAAAAGTCGTTCAGCTTCACCAGCAGCTGCCTGTGCTGACAATCAATCTTTTCTACTCCGATATCATACGAATCCTTCCAGCTAATCATGGGCTCACCCTGTCCTTTGCCATAAACACAATAGTCAAAATATAACTAATTGTCTGCTTTTCCCTATGAAAGTTCTATTAAGAACATCACAAGGCAGCGTTGCCGGACAGAAGGGCATTCTCAAAATAAATTCCATTCCCGGTTATACCGGTACAGCTTCGAGGGACGGTGTCCGGCATCCCGGGTGCTCTGATCCGTCTCGATGACCCGCTCGGCGATTTTGCGTCGGAAGGCGGCGGCGAGCAGCTCTTTGCCGAGGATAATCTCATACACACGCTGCAGCTCGGACAAGGTGAACAACGGCGGCATGAGATTGAAGATAATATCGGTATATTCCGCCTTGCCGCGCAGACGTTCGATGGCATACTGCACCATGAGCAGATGGTCAAAAGAAAACCCCGCGCTGCGCACGATCTCACGGCTGACCTGTCGGACATGCCCTTGAATAGTCTCGGTAAGCTTGACCACCCCGCTTAGCTTCTCCTGCTCACTCTCCAGTATAATCTCCACCAGTGTCTCCTGACGGACGTCCTGCTCCAGCACCTCGCGGCGGGTCTCCAGAATGTGGTACGAGACATCGAACCAGGCAGCTGCGGCTGCATCATCCCCTGCCTGTACGTCCAGAGCCTTGCGGTCCACGAGCGCCATGTAGGAGCAGCTGATCACCCTCATCCGCGGATCACGGTCTACATCGCCCCAGGTATACAGCTGCTCCATGTAGATATTATCGATATTAGTCTCGCTGTACAGCTCCCGGCGGGCTGCTTCCTCTACGCTCTCACTGATCCCTACGAATCCTCCCGGCAAGGCCCACTGTCCCAGAAAAGGATGCTCCCCGCGCTGAATCAGCAAGAGCTGTAAGGACTTATCCGCCAGCTTGCGGTAGTTATTCTGCTCCCGCTCCATCACGGTGAAAATCAGCATATCGACGGTGACAGACGGACGTTCGTAGTTGCCCGCATTATAATTCTGCAGGAATTGCTCCTCGTTCAAGCCTTTAGAGTCGGTTACGGGTGGATTTGGCATGGATATTCTCCTTGTCTTGAATCGATTAATAGGATTCGGTTGTTAATAACATATTGATATTATATACATGGTAATGGAATGCGGGCAAGTCCGGGCCACGGCGAAGAACGTTTTTTCCCAATCTATATAAGACGTACTCAAGGTTTGAACTTGAAGCTTGGTCGTCGCTGCGGTGAACATTTGGACTTCCGGCCGCTGCCCGCCCCCAGATTTCTTGATTTAAACCACTATTCGTGGTAGAAATCCGGTGACAAAGGCGATCGCTATCGCTCCTACAGTTCCAAATTTCCCCTCCGCTTCTTTTTGCTTTTCGTTAATTTCTTTAGTGCGCCTTATCTAGCACAAAAAAATGCCCCACCCTAAGGCAAGGCAGTTCATGTAACCTATTCTTGTTATACACCTGATGATCACAACGGTTCGATGTGGACGAGTACGGTTGAGACCTGATGACGGTCCTTAAGCTGATCTTCGATCTCCTCCGTAATATCGTGACTCTGCACCACATTCAGATTGGAATCCACCAGTACTGTAGTATCGACCAGCACATTATTACCGTGAATACGGGCTTTGATATCCTTAATCGACTCCACACCTTCAATCTCAGCTACCGTCTGCTTCATCAGTTCCAGCTTACCGGCATCGAAGCCGTCGGTGAGGTCATGTGTAGCTTTGCGGAAAATATCCCAGGCCGTCTTGCAGATCAGCAATCCGACAATCGTAGCTGTGAGCGGATCTAACCAGGGAATGCCGAACTGTGAGCCGATAATACCGACGAAGGCTCCCATGCTGACCAGCGCATCCGAACGGTTATCCTGCGCCACTGCATGCATGGCATTGCTGTTCAGCTTGCGGGCAAGCCTGATGTTGTACCGGTATACTGCGATCATAACCACAGCACAGGCAGCTGCCGTCCACGCTGCAATCAGATCAGGGGTCTCCAGCACAGGCTGAATGAATTTGTTCACACCCTGATAGAGCACTTGGAAGCCTACAGCAATCATGATAAAAGAGGCGACCAGTGCGGCAACTGTCTCTGCTCTGAAATGACCATAGCCATGGTTCGAATCCGGGGGTCTGCGGGAAATCCTGAGTCCGGTCAGAATGGCCAGGGAAGCAATAATGTCGGTGCTGTTATTCAGCCCGTCAGCCAGGAGTGCCTGAGAGCCTGACACCGTTCCTATGAATAATTTGACTGCAGATAAGAGTATGTATGCTAAAAGACTTAGCCATGCTCCTTTTTCACTTTGTTTGATATCGCTGTAATTTTCCAAGAAAAAGGACCTCCAAAGATTAGTATTGTTCCATACTACACGCTGACTTACGGGTGGGTCTAGAGAAACAGTGTTGCCGGACAGCGCAAGAGTTAACCCCGCTAAATAGAGTTGGGAGCCCGGAAGTAAGTTGCCACTTCCTACATTCTTTGCCCTTGTTCAACTTTGCAGCCTATCTGCTGCTGACAGGCCGTGTAACTTTTCTCGCAAAACGTAGTCTAAGTATATGGAGACCTTAGGTCGGCCAAGCAGAAACGGCGTTCCCGTCCTCTCAAGGACGGTACCGTTTCAGCGAGAAATAGAAGGATAAGTTATCGTGTGAAACATAGAATTTCTTATATTTGCACAAAAAAAAGCGGCTTCCCCCTCTTCAGGAGAATGCCGCTAAGCTTGCGTATGAATGGTTACCCTAGCTGTCCTCTACTCCGCTGGCGGTGTAAATGAACGTCCTGCAAATTCTGCATCCAGCATATAGAAGGCATTGCTGTCGGTTTCGATCCGTTTGAGCTTGGCGATAATGTTGCTGAAGAGTGCCTCTTCTTCCACCTGCTCATCGATGAACCATTTCAGGAAATAGATCGTCGCATGCTCCCGTTCATCCAGGGCCAGATCCGCCAGATGATAGAATTTCTTCGTGTTCTGCTGCTCATGGGCGAAGGCATGCTCGAATGCATCCAGCATGGAGCTATACTCATTGTTCGGTTCAGGCATCGCCGCAAGGGTGGCCCGGTAATCGCGGTCATTCAGGAATTTGTAGATTTTCATGGCATGGAACCGTTCTTCTTCAGCCTGCACCAGAAAGAAATTGGCGAATCCGTCCAGGCTCTCACCGGAACAATACGCAGCCATCGCAAGATAGACATGAGCAGAATAGAATTCGAAATTCATTTGTTCATTAAGCGTGTTCATTAATTGCTCTTTCATTGACAGGTCACCTCATCCTATAGTATTGATTATGCTTGAAGCAGTTCATATGTAATGTCTTATTCATTCTATCATCCTTATCCGCCAAACCGCAATCGAAAGGAAGATTCCCCCTATGAAATGGTTCAGCCGTCAAAAAATAAACAATACTTCCCCCCGCCGCGCTCTCCTCCTGCTCGCCGCCTCCGCCTGCCTGCTGCTGGCAAGCGGCTGTGAGGGGAATGGAAATGCTGCACAACAGACAAACGCAGGCTCCTCCCAGGCAGCGGTGTCAGCCTCTCCGGCTGCCGCACAGACGCCTGTGCCTGTGGCAACCGATGCCCCAGTGACCCCGTCACCTGAGGCTTCGGCCACTCCTGACCCGGTCTCCCGGAAGCTCGCCGGAATGAATCTGGAGGAGAAGATCGGGCAGATGCTGCTGGTCGGCATCCAAGGCAAGGCGGCAGGAGCTGAAGCGAAGAAGATGATTGCCGAAGATAAGGTCGGCGGAATCATTCTGTATTCTAATAATGTCGGCAGCCTGAAGGAGCTGGTGCAGCTGACTAACGCTCTGAAGCAGAGCAATGCAGGGAATCCCGCACCGCTGTTCATGAGTGTCGATCAGGAAGGCGGTAAGGTCAGCCGTCTCCCCGATGACTATGCCACCTTCCCTTCGAACGCTGCTGTCGGCAGCGGAGACGATGCCACCGCTGCCGGAACGATGGGCGAGCTGCTTGCCCGGGCGGTGAAATCCTCCGGCTTCAATATGGACTTCGCGCCGGTGCTCGACATCAACAGCAACCCGGATAATCCGGTAATTGGTGACCGTTCCTTCGGCAGCAACGCAGAGCTGGTCACCCGGCTCGGCATTGCCGAGATGCAGGGGCTCGAGCGTGAAGGCGTTATTCCCGTGGTCAAGCATTATCCAGGCCATGGCGATACCTCGGTAGACTCACACCTGGAGCTGCCGGTCATCAACAAGACTGAGACCCAGCTGGCAGAACTGGAATGGCTGCCATTCCAGGCAGCGATACGGGAGAAGGCTGATGCTGTAATGGTGGCCCATATTCTATATCCGAAGCTCGACCCGGACAAGCCCGCCTCCCTGTCCCAAGTGATTATCAGCCAGCAGCTCCGCGGGCTGATGGGATACGAAGGGGTAGTTATTACGGATGACATGACCATGGGCGCAATCATTAAGAATTACAGCCTCCCTGCTGCGGCAGTAGAATCTGTATTGGCCGGCAGCGATATCCTGCTGGTCGCCCATGAATACAAGAACGAGCAAGCCGTACGCGCCGCACTGCTGGACAGTGTCAAGAATGGCCGCATCTCCGAAGCACGGATTGACGAGAGTGTCTACCGTATTCTGGCGCTGAAGGCCAAGTATCAGTTAACGGACGAAGCGGTGCCCTTGCCTGATCTCGCCGGACTGAACAGTGACATCCAGGCTTGGCGTAAGCCGTATCAGCAGAACAAGTAGTTAACAAGCGGAATCGGTACACTCTCAACCATTTATATACTTAGGGGGAGTTTACTCCACTAACCCGTGGGATGAACCGTCAGAGTTGGAAAAAAGGCACTTAATTAAGCCGAAACCATGCGCTGTGGGGAAGCAGTTGGAAAAAGTACATTTTATCCACCAAGCCCCATAATCTCAGCAGAATTCGGTCTGATTAAGTGTTATTTATCCAACTGCTATAAGTAATTGTTCCTGCGACCATAAATTAGATGTACTATTTCCACTTAGATGATCCGCCGCGCGCCACTCACGCCTATACTTTCTATTCAAAAAGCCCCAAACCCGGCAATCAACCAGGTTTGGGGCTATATACGGTTTGGGCCCATCAACTGCTATCAACTACTGCAGAACTACCGTGTCTCCTGCCTTCAGTCCCGACAGCACCTCTGTTTTATCGGTCGTTTCCATTCCAGTCTTGATCTCTTTGCGTTCGTATTGGCCGTTTCCTTTGTCCACCATAACGAAGGCCAGATCCCCTTCACGGATGACGGCGATATTGGATACAACTACCGCCTTCTCTTTGCGTGAGGTCTCGACGTCTCCGCTAAGGCTGAGGCCGCCCATCAAATGCTCGTCCGGCTGCATGGAGATGACCACCTCGAATTGCGGAAGCTGACCGGCTGTGTTCTGTCCGGTGGTCGTCGTGGCGAACTTGGCCACTCCGGTTACCTCTCCGTCCAGGACCAGATCTTTTACGGCGGTCATCTTCACCTTTACCTTCATGCCCTTTTTGATACGGAAGATATCCTGCTCCCCGACCTGTGCTATGAACTCTACTTTGTTCGTGTCCACAATCTTACCGATGTACTGATTGTCGGTGACGGTCTGCGGCCGTTCCGTACTGCTGTCGAAGAGGAAGATGCCGTTCTCCGGAGCATGGTATACCGCAGTGCTCAGCTTCGCCTTCTTCTCCGTAAGCTCTTTGGCTTGAATCTCGGCGTTCACCTGGTTCAGCTCATCACTCAGACGGGCGGTTTCCTGGGCAGCCAAGGCCTTCAGCCGTTCCGCTTCCGTACCGGCCGGGGCAGAAGAATCATCCTCCTGCTGCGCGACAAAAGCATTCAGTTCCCCCTCCAGCTTCGCCTTGCGGGCGGCTGCCTCCGCCGAGGCAATCTCATTACGGAGTGTGCTCTGATCCAGGGTGAAGAGCACCTGGCCCTTCTTCACCTGTGCCCCGTTCTCCACCTTCCAGGCAGTCACCTTGGAAGCAAAGGGGGCATACACCAGCGTCTCCTTCTGGTATTGCGATCTGCCTTTGATCTGCACTGAGCTGGTTAACGTCTCTTCCGTTACCGGGAAGCTGATCACCTGCATCGGTTCAGGCGGGAGATCAGCGGTCTCATCCGCCTTGAAGAATTTGGTATATCCGAAATAACCGGCAGTTCCGATGATACCTAAGATTATGATCCATTTCAGGCTCTTCTTTAGAGTCCTCTTCATCGTTTCGGCTTCCTTTCTAGCTTAGGGTTAGTCTCGTTTAATAGCGGTTAATGCATCGGTTCTGGAGGCACTGATCGCCGGATAGATCCCCGACAGTACACCCGTCATAATAGCAAAGGAGATTCCGACCGGCAGATTCATCGCCGGAATGAAGAAATTCATCCCGTCCCCTGCACTGCCTACCAGCTTGTTGAGCCCCATCACAATGAGATAGGAGAATGCAACACCCAGCATGCCCCCGAGCAGCCCCAGAAGCGCAGCTTCGGTAATGAACATGTTACGGATCTGCCCCATGTTAGCCCCCAGGACCTTCATAATCCCGATCTGGCGACGCCGCTGGTGGGTGGACATGGTCATGGCCACTATGATGGAGATGGAAGCGATGATCAGGATGAATACCCCGATTCCGAGAGCCGCCATTTTGATCATATCAAATTGCTCCTTCAGCATCTCCTGCTGGAACAGATTGTCTTGAGCGTTCAGGGACAGCTTCTGAATCATCTGCTCCACCGGCTTAATGTTCGCCACATCGTCCACCTTGACTGTAATCGAGTTATAGCTGCCCTCCGGCGGGAGCGTAAGCACACTGGTGGTGGAATTATCGAACGCAAGCTCCTTGGAGAGCTGCTGTGCGGTCTCGGGAGACACATACATAATCTTCTCATAGGATGACCGCAGTTCATCCATACCCTTGGGAAGCGCCAGAATTCCGGAGATCTGCAGGGGCGAGCTAAGCTTGAACACCGGGGTTGTAGAGCTATAGTCCTGCGCCTGAATCTGAACCTGCTTGCGGTACAGTTCAGTAGGCACAGTGGCCATTTTGTCATATTGCTGGTACAGCTCCTGATTGAACGGATCCGCACTCATCTGATCGAACAGCTTCTGCCGGGTCTCCAGGTCAATCAGGCCCAGTGTAGCCCCGTGATTGAGCACAATGGATCCGAGCTGACCATTCGCCCCTCCCTGCTTGAACTTGTGGTCGTACGCCGTCAGCTTCTGTAAATCGGCGACAACCACCTGAACATCGGAGATCTTGTTGTCTATGGTTACCATCTGCAGATATCCTGCTTGATGAAAAGGCGAAGCCGCCTTCACATGATTCAGCCCCTGGATGATCTTCAGCTTCTGATCGGTCAGCTTGCCGGGGTCGAGGTTCTCATTTA
This sequence comes from Paenibacillus sp. FSL M7-0896, assembly GCF_037975415.1. Lineage (NCBI taxonomy): Bacteria > Bacillati > Bacillota > Bacilli > Caryophanales > Paenibacillaceae > Paenibacillus > Paenibacillus sp. FSL M7-0896. The sequence goes on along the minus strand of NZ_CP150250.1, from coordinate 3,197,451 downwards.
CCTCACCCGATCCGCCGCCTCCGCCTCCGCTCTTCCCGTTCGTTGGAAGTCCTCCGCCCGGTGAGACCATAATCTCATCCATTTTGAAGTTGGCATTAACCTGTTCAGTCACATAGACCTGTGCAGACTGGCCTACGCTCAAAGCCACGATAATTGCTGCGCAGCCGATGGATATCCCGGTCATACATAGACCAGTAACCACCTTGCGCCGTTTGACCTGTTCCCAGGCCATCCGTGAAATGTCTCTGATCTTCACGGCTTCCCTCCCTCTGCAGGATCAGCTTCCTCAGCGGTCTGGTGTTCAGGTTCCTCAGCCGGCGGATCTTCATCCGCTCCTGCTGTCTGCGGTACTGGCTCTACAGCTTCCTGTTCAGCTCCTGCAGCTAATTGTTCTTCAACCTCTACCATGGTCTGCGGTTCAGCTTCCTCAGCGATTTGCTCTTCAACCTGTACTTCTGTCTGCGTCTCAAGCTGCGGTTCTTTTTGCAGTTTTATATCTGCTTGCGGTTTTGCCTGCGATTCAGTGACCAGGAAGCCGTCTTTCAGCGTGAAAATCCGCTGCATTTGTTCAGCCACCTTGTATTCATGAGTAACGACGATAAAAGTCGTCTTCATCGTCCGGTTCAGGTTCAGCAGAATACCGATAATTTCTTCTTCAGTCTTGGAATCCAGATTCCCCGTCGGTTCATCGGCGAAGATGACCGACGGCTCTGTGATCAGCGACCGGGCGATACTGACCCGCTGCTGCTGTCCTCCGGAGAGCTGCGAGGGGAAGAGATCTGCCTTGTCGGGAATTCCCACCTGCTCCAGCAGCGCCAGCGCCTTGGCCTTGCGTGCCCTGGGAGAGACTGACTGGAAGACCAGCGGCAGCTCCACGTTCTCGCGGACCGTCAGGCTGGTAATTAGCTCATAGGCCTGAAAGATAAATCCGATATTCTTGCGGCGGAACTCGGCCAGCTTATTCTCGCCCATTTTCACAATGTCCTGATCAGCAATGTAGATATGACCTTTCGTGGGCTTCATCAAGCCGGCCATCAGGTTGAGAAGCGTTGACTTCCCGGAACCTGAACTGCCCAGCAGGGCAACCATCTCTCCTTTTTTGACGGAAAAATTGATTTCATGAAGAACGGAGGTCCATTCATTACCGCTTTTGTACGAATGCGTAATATCTTCAACACGCAACATGGAAGCTGCTCCTTTTATAAAAATATAAGAATGTTTTAGTTGAGCGAATGAAGATTATTCCTGTGTCTTGTTCGGAACCACGTTGGTGACTCCAAAGGCCTGGCTGCCCAGCATCAGACGTTCACCCTGGAATTCATCATAGAAGGCTAACTTATAAGCGCCACCGTCCATCGACTTGTACACGGGTCTGCTGAGGGAGAAGGAATACTGGTTGTTCGTCCCTTCAATCAGGTCTGTGCCCAGTGTAAGAACCTTCTCGGTAGCGATGCCGAACGGATCGGTAATCTGCAGAATCAGCTTATGCTCCAGCACACCTGCATCGTAGAGGTTATCCTTCCTCAGGCTGTAGTTCATAGTAATATCCAAGGTATCCGATGACTTCACCCGCTTGCCTTCAGAGGTCAGAACAGAAATCGTATAAGGATATAATGCCGTTGATTCCAGCGTATTCTTCGGTACGTTAGCCTGCGGATTCAGCTGCAGCGCTGCCACATTGACGAATCCGGTCGCTTCCTCCTTGGCCTCGATCAGCTTACCCTCTTTGATACCGGAACCGAGGTAGAGTAAGACATCCGCGAGGTCTGTAGCCTTAGGCACCTTGGCCCACAGGACCACGAGCTGCTTGGCACCCGGAGACGCGCTGTTCTCCGACTGGCTGGTGCCCGCTTCGAAATACTGGCCGTCCTTGGTCTTATAATAAGCCTGGAGGCGGGCCATTTTGCTCTGTCTTTTCTCTTCACTGCTAAGATAGAGCTCTGTGTATACCAGATTGTGGCTCTCCCCTTGATAGATCGTTGTCCGGTTCTCCTGTACACTGGCCGTTTTGCCTTTGCCGCTAATGGTGTAGCTCTTGCCCTTCTCGATGGTCGGAATACTGTTAATCGAGTTGTTGACGCTGACATCCAGGAACGGAACGGTCTCTGAATTCTGTGTGCCGTTCAGGGCAATCCGCATATTCTGAAACTCTGAGGTATAGGCAATTTTGCCGAGTACATACAGATCCGCAGACTTCCCTGGCGCAAGGACAGAAGCATCCTTATTGTCCATATACAGCTCTGTAGTCACGGGCAGATTCTCTTTATCCAGCTTAATGGTTCCCTTCAGCTCAGGCAGCGTAAGAGACACGTTCTGGGTATTGGTGATTCTCAGTCTGGCAGCTACGATATCATCATCTCTCCAAGGATAACGCTGCAGAGATTGAATACTGTACGAGAAGGATCCGTATGAATTCGTGGTCATATACTCCTGGCCGGTCGTTACCTCCGTACGCAGGGCATAAGGAATGACGAAATAGGCTACCGGGAAAACCATTTTGGCAGTCGGTGTTGCAGGAGGCGAAGTGGACGGCGTTCCGGTATTCCCGGTATTTCCGGTTGTCTCGCCGGTTCCGCCCGGATCAGGTACACTTGTGCTCTCGGCGCCTACCGATTCGATCATCATCAGCTGCAATCCGGATTGATCCACTTCAAGCGGTACGCGGACCGTAAGCGGTACAATTTTGGTCTCTAGCGGCTTGAGGGTGACTCCGCTTACACCTTTGGAATTCACCGGAAAAACCTTGCCCTTCACCGATTTGACCGCCAGGTCGTAGCTTGGCAGGGTTACCGCCTTGTTGCCGGTATTCTTAAGCTGCATCTGGAACGTCCATACCGCATCTGCATCCTGTGCGTACACATTGGCATTGCGGAGCAGCGTGTCTACCGTGTTGTTATTGACTACAATCTTTTTGACTACCCCGCTGCCCACTACCAGATTAGGCGAGCTTGCTGCGGGCAGCTTATAAGAAGATTTAGCCAGCTCCAGCTTCGTGGTCTCGTCTCTCTGCGTGAATTGCAGCTTCATATTATCTGTTTTGAGATAGGCCGGGATTTCCGTAATATAATAAATGCTCCGTTTCTCCTGCGGTTGAATCTTGTAATCCGCCTGTGTACCGCTCAGCGCCAGCTCGAAGGAGGTGCCGCTCGCAGATACCAGATACGCCGAATAGCCCGGATCACTGAGGACTTTATTGCCCTTGTTAGTCAGACTGACCCCTACTTTGGCATAGACCTTGCCGCTGTATTTATAGAGCTGGAGGGAGTCTGCACTGGCCGCGACGGGAATGTCGTTCATGACTGTACTTAGGCTTGTTCCAACTGCAGCCGTAGTTGAATAATTAGCGGGCACTCCAAAAGATCCCGTCTGCTTCAGATACCCCTTTGTCTTGGCATCCCAGACCAGCATCGAGATTTTGATCCCCTGCAAAGAGGAGGTTTGTCCCACATTTACATAATAGGTCACGCTAAGGGTTTCTTTGGCGCCGACTTTCTTCTTCAGGGCATCCGCACCTAAGGGATTACCTGGAAGTACTGATCCTCCCGGAGTGACAACGCGTGAGAAATAATGCATTAGGCTTGCGCTTGAATTGCCGGAATTCGTATATTTAAGTGTGTATGACAAGATGTTTCCGCTGGACTGGCTCCATATGTTGATATTCTCTAGTACTGCGGTCACTCCGGCACCCATGGGAACGGAATTGAACTTGAATGCCGCCGGAGCGGATACTGCGGGGGCCTTCGCCGCCGGGGCTGCATGTGCAGCAGGCGCAGTGATGCTGCCAGCCACCTGGCCGGCAACGAGTGAACTCACCAGCAATGCAGCATATGTAACTCTATACTTTCTCATTTATTTCCCTCCAGATGTATTTACTAGCAATAGTATAGTTGCTTGGCGCGTGGAATTTGTATCCACTTTGTAACCCTTTGTTTCCATTTGTAACTTTTTGTCACCTAACCAAGGCTATCGCGGCGTGAATTCTGCCCTAAATGTAACAAACTTTCTTAATACTTGGTCCTAAAATGGCTTGATTCTATGAGTTGAAGGAACGTCTGTATTGGTTCGGCGGCATCCCTTCGAGCTGTCTGAACACCTTGATGAAATAACTGGATTGTTGAAAGCCGCTTTGCAGTGCAATTTGCGCAACGGACAACTTGGTGGAGGCCAGCAGCAGCTTGGCCCGGGCCATCCGGCAATCGCTCAAATACCGGTTCGGCGTCTTGCCCATAATGCTGCGGAACAGGCGGAGAAAGTGGTAGCTGCTATAACCGGCAAGTCTGGCCATAGACTCCAGCGTCCAGGGCCGCTCACACTCACTATAGATCCTGTCGGCGGTAAGCCGGATGGAATGCCGGATCTCCAGCGGAACGGAGCCGTGGAGCGGCTCGGTGTTCTGCATCAGCGTAACCAGAATCTCATAGAGCAGTGTGGAGAGGCGCGGTTCACTCCGGGTCTCATAGCCTGCACTGAGCCGGTACATTTCCTCGAAGAGCGCTTCATAACCGGTGCCGGGATCGAAGGTGAAGAAGTAGCCGCGTGACTGATCCGCCTCCTCCAGCATAGGCAGAGGCATCGCCGTGGCGAAGTGCATCCAGCGCACATCCCAGGCAGCTCCGGGATCAGAACCGTACTGCTGATAAGCCCCTCTGGGAAAAAGAAACCCGCTGCCCCGCCTCATGGATATCCGCTCCCCTCCCTGAAATACATACCCTTCTCCCCCGAAAACCATGTGGAGATTATAGCTGTTCAGGAACCCCTCACTTCTGCGCTCTGCATGCTCCGGGAAGTCGCTGTAATGCCCCAGCATCTCCGGATAACATACATAGTGGGCATAAGCAGGCTGCGGCAGAACCCAGTGTTTTCTCATGTAAATCTCCTCCTGCCCTGCGCTGAATCAAGCACGCAATATAATGATATAATAGCAATATTATGTTATATAAGTGGATACACTGCTGATAATACAATAGATTGGTAGCTTAATGAAAGCATATTTTTACACTTGGAGGTTAAGATGAAGAAACCTGTTGCAGCAGAACGATTTGAACTGGGCGTCTGCTATTATCCTGAGCACTGGCCTGAATCCATGTGGGCTGACGATTACCGGCGTATGGTTGAAACCGGATTCACCATAGTACGTCTGGCTGAGTTCGCCTGGTCCATTTTTGAACCGGAAGAAGGCGTGTTTCAATACGATCTGTTTGACCGTGCGGTCGACATGGCACACAGCTACGGGCTGAAGGTCATTCTGGGAACGCCTACGGCCACTCCGCCTGCCTGGCTTACCGAGAAGTACCCTGAGGCCTTGAATGTTACTTATGAAGGTGTGACGCTACAGCACGGCATGCGCCGCCATTACAATTACAGCAGTCCCAAATACCGTGAGCTCTGTGCCCGAATTGTAACGAAGCTTGCTGAACATTACGGCAATCATCCGGGTGTTGTCGGCTGGCAGATTGACAACGAGCTGAACTGTGAGATCAATGTATTCTACTCGGAGAGTGATCATCAGGCCTTCCGCCTCTGGCTGCAGGAGAAGTATGTCACCTTGGACAAGCTTAATCAGGCTTGGGGCACGGTGTTCTGGAATCAGACCTATACGAGCTGGTCACAGGTCTGCCTCACCCGGCCTACTCCTTCACCGAATCAGCCGAATCCGCACCAGGCTCTGGATGAGAAGCGCTTCATCTCTGATAACACCATCCATTTCGCCAAAATCCAGGCAGATATCCTCCGGGAATTGGCTCCTAATCAGTGGGTTACCACCAACGGGCTGTTCGGACATCTGGACAGCCATGAGCTGAATGACGAGCTGCTGGATTTCTTCAGCTATGACTCGTATCCGCAGTTCTCCACCATCGGCTTCGATCCGGCAGAGGTGAACCCGATGCTTGACCGCGGCTGGGGACTGTCCCTGTCGGCCGTACGTTCGGTCAGCAGCAACTTCTGTGTCATGGAGCAGCAATCCGGTCCGGGGGGCTGGGTCAACCGGCTGGACATGCCTTCACCGAAGCCGGGACAGATGCGGCTGTGGACCTACCAGTCCGTCGCCCATGGCGCTGACATGCTGCTCTATTTCCGCTGGCGGACCGCCACGATGGGCAATGAGATCTATTGGCACGGCTTGAACGATTACCATAACCAGCCTAACCGGCGGGTAAGGGAAGCGGAGCAGATCGGCCGCGAGCTGGCAAGCATCGGGCAGCAGTTCATCGGCAGCCGGACTCAGGCGAACGTTGCTATCGTGCGTGATTATGACAATGAGTGGGACGGGGAATATGATGTCTGGCACGGCCCGTTCATGTGGCAGAGCAACAAGGAATGGTTCAAGGCTTTGCAGCGGAAGCATATTCCGAATGACGTTCTGTACCTGCGCAGCCATACCACCCTTGCAGAGCTTGCCCGTTATGAAGTGCTGGTGCACCCGCATCCGGCGATTATGACCGATGATACGGCGGCTCTGCTCGACCAGTATGTACAGCAAGGCGGGAAGCTGGTCTTCGGCTGCCGCACAGGCTACAAGGATATTACCGGACAATGCTACATGCGGCCTTTTCCCGGAGCGGCGCAGGAGATGTGCGGGGTAACCGTGGAAGAATTCACGCTGGTCAAAGGAACGCGCAAGCCTACCTCCATCCGCTGGAACCATGATCCTGAGGCGCTGACCGGTGCAGATGCCTTCAATGACATCCTGCATGTGGAAGAGAACAGTGTGGAGGTCATGGCAACCTATGCGACCGACTACTATGCCGGCAAACCGGCGGTAACCCGCAACACCAGGGGCAAAGGCGAAGTATGGTATTACGGCGCCGTGTTCAATGAGCCTGCTGTGCTGCAGATGCTTGGCAGTCTGGGGCTGGTCTCGCCAGCCGCCGATTGGGCGGAGCTGCCGCCAGAGGTTGAGTTGCAGATTCGTGCTACGGGGGAAGACGCCTCTTCCGGTGTCGCCTTCCTGCTCAACTACAGCGAAGAACCGGCACAGATTGTGCTTAAGACAGCCAAGACGGACCTCTTAAGCGGCCAGACCCTGTCAGGGAGCTATACGATGGAAGGGTTCGGCGTACTCATCTTGAAATAACCACGAACTCCAAAAGGGTTCCGCTGCCGCAGATCGCTCTGTGGACGGCGGAACCCTTTTTACAGTTACAACTAATATTCCCTTGCAATTCGCTATGAATTATTAGATATTAATACAATGTATTTATTATCGGCGATAGTAGAGTATCCGATGTAACTCTGTGAATAGGGTCGAATCCCGGAGGTTCCGTAAAACGAAAATACACCGGCCAGAAGAGTGTGTTCCTAACGGACCTGAGATACCCTATCCCCAGTCAAACGCCACTTTTTGCGGTTTAACGGACTGAGTTGGATTAGAATTGAAAGTAGACGACAGTTAACGGACGGAGGGATAATAAGGGCAACGGAGGTGCATCCCTATGGGAGAAAAACGACAACGGTATAACGAAGAATATAAGAAGCAAACGGTAAAGTTCATTCAAGAGCAGACGAAGAGCATAGGGGACATCGCGCAAGAGCTGGACATTCCGAAAAGTACGCTGCACCAGTGGATGGGGCAATACCGGGAGCTAAAGAATGAACCGGTAGCCAGTATGGATCGGGTACGGGAACTCGAAGCCGAGCTCCAAGAGATGCGCCGTCAGCTCCAAGAGAAAGACAGTCGACTTGCCGATACAGAGGAAGAATTGGCAATCGTAAAAAAAGCAGTGCACATCTTCAGCAAACCAAGGAATTAAGATTCCAGTTTATGAAGGACCATCGCTCCGCATTTCGCTTGGAGAAGATGTGCAGTACCCTACAGGTATCCAGGAGCGGATATTACAAGTGGCTGAACGCCAAAGCCAGTGTGCAAGCCCTCCGCAAGGCTGCTGTTATGGAGCGAATCCGGTACCATTTTGACGACCATCAAAAACGGTATGGAAGTCCGAAGATCACCCGCCTGCTGCATCAGGAAGGCTATACGGTCACGGAACGCACAGTGAGTGTGTACATGCGAGAAATGAAGCTCCGCTCTATTGTATCTAAGCCATACCGAGTGCAGACGACCGATTCCAAGCATAATAATCCCATTGCACCAAACACACTGAACCAAGAGTTTAAGGTGCTTAAGCCCAATACCGTATGGGTCACCGACATCACGTATATCCCTTGTCGTGGAGGTCGCTTATACCTAGCTAGCGTCATGGATCTATGCACGCGAGAAATTGTAGGGTGGCGGCTGTATAACCATATGGAGACGAGCCTGGTCTTAGACGCGCTGCAGGCGGCTTACACGGCGAAGCGACCCGGCGAGGGCCTACTGCACCACTCTGACCGAGGGTCTCAATATACCTCAAAAGAATATGTCGACCAACTAAAGACATACCACATGAAATCCAGCATGAGCCGTAAAGGAAACTGTTACGATAACGCCTGCATTGAGTCTTGGCACAGTATTTTAAAGAAAGAGCTCATCTACTGTAATCCGCGCTTCAAAAACCCGGAACAGGCATATGATGCTATTTTCCAATACATTGAGTTCTATTACAATCGCAAGCGAATGCACAGCTCACTGGGGTATCTTTCCCCCGCCCGCTTTGCTAAGCAATTCACTAAAAAATCCGTTGCGTAACAGTCTACTTTCTTGACAGAAGTCCAGAGGAGCCCTTATCGTCTCTCTACGAGAGGTTTAGAGTAGAAAATCCAGGAATAAGCTTCATGAGGTCCGTTACTTGCCCAAGTGGTGACTTTATACTAGAATAAGCGCACCTCAGTCCGTTACGTCAGGCCAACTGTCCCTAATGGACAACTCTCGTCTTCATCTGGGAATGACACCTGTAGGTTGGCTCCACTCTTGTACTCATTCAGGTATGATAGCGCCCCATCTACTAGTTTAAATCGGACACTATACTAGTCATTATTCCATGAACCAGAAGGAGCATGCCCATGAAGCCAGAATCCATTCATCAGGAGCCGCTTTCCGGCGGCAGCCTGGTTACAGATAGCCCAAGTGTGCCGGAGAGCAGCGATACGTTCTGGCAAGGGGTCAAGGACTGCCTCCCCACTCTGCTCGGTTATCTCAGCATCGGGTTCGCCGCAGGCGTTGTGGAGAAAACAGCGGGGCTGACCCTTGCCGAAATCGCCATGATCTCCATCATCCTGTACGCCGGTTCGGCCCAGTTTATTGCCGCTGGCATGATTGCCGCCGGGAGCAGCGCCTCCGGTATTGTCATTACGATTCTGCTGGTTAACCTGCGGCATCTGCTGTTAAGCGCAGCATTGTCGCCATACTTCCGGCATCTGACTCCGCTGCGCAACCTGCTGATCGGCTCACTTCTTACAGATGAGACCTTCGGCGTAGCCATTCAGAAGAGCGCCGCAAGGAAGCAGATCAGCGAGAGATGGATGCACGGCCTGAATATTACCGCTTATCTGAACTGGTTCCTGGCCAATATCGCCGGCGCTATTCTCGGTCAATGGATATCCAGCCCCGAGAAGTGGGGACTGGATTTCGCCCTGCCGGCTATGTTCATCGGGCTGCTGGTCCTGACCATTATGGGACGGCGCAAGTATAGACTGGATATCACTGTCGGCTTAGCGGCTGTTGTTGTTGCCGTGCTCGTCTCTGTGCTGTGGTCACCCAGCATGGGCGTTATAGCTGCGGCGCTGGTAGCCTCAACGATTGGAGTGGTGATGGAACAATGGAAATAAGACTGGAAATTGCCATAATCATTCTCGGAGCCGCGCTCGTCACCTTCATTCCGCGTGTCCTTCCGCTGATGCTGCTAAGCCTGATCACGATCCCGGAATGGGGCATGCGCTGGCTGAGCTATGTGCCGATTGCTGTCATGGCTGCGTTGGTTGCCCAAGAGCTGCTCGTAACCGGCGGCAGGTTCGCAGTCCTATCCACCAATGTGGAGCTAATCGCCGCCCTCCCTACCTTCTGGGTAGCCGTCAAGACCCGCAGCCTGCTGGCCACCGTATTGACCGGTATTGTGACGCTGATGCTGCTGCGGCTGCTGTTCTGACCCTGTTCACTGGATGCACTGTATGATCACTTTCTGACTACGGGTGCTAATCTTGCCTGCCCTCCAGCTGCAATACTCTCTTAATGAAGCTGCCTATGTTCCCGATGGCCTGCTGCGCTTCAGGAAGCATGGCAGCCATCAGCTGAAAGGCGCACCACATGTTCTTCCAGATTTGAAGTTCTACTGTGATGCCCGCCGCCTTTGCCTGTTCAGCCAAGCGTTCTGCATCACTCAGCAGCACCTCATGATCTCCCGCCTGTATGAGCAGGGGCGGCAAGCCCCGGAGATCCATTCTTAATGGTGATAATATTGCAGGCCACGCACCGCCATAGTCCCCCATATATTCCTCAATCATTCTCTGATTCGCTTCCCGGCTTCCTGTCGGGTCCGTTCCCGCACGGCTGTCATAAGACTCCCCGTCCAAATGAATAAGGTCGGCATGGGGAGATAGCAGGCATGCACCGGCAGGGAGCTTATCCCCCTGGTCCCGCAGCGTAATTAATGTCATCAGCGCAAGCGTGGCTCCGACGGACTCTCCGCAGACTATAATATTCCCGGCAAGAACGCCCCGTTCCAGTAGCCAGTGGTACGCTGCAAGGCAATCCTCATTGGCTGCAGGGAAGCAGAACTCCGGTGCAAGCCGGTACTCCACAGTTAAAATGGCAATTCCCCCAGCTGCTTCAGATAGACGGGCTGCAAGATCCCTATAGATCTCGCAGCTGCCAGACACAAACCCTCCGCCGTGATAATAAAGAATTACCTTGTTCTCCGCGGGTTGCGATTGTCCTTCAACTTGTAGACTTTTCTCCTCCGCTCTGACCCACTCTCCGCTGAAGGTCTCCACCTCAACCGGTTCAACCTTCACGCCTTCAAGAAAGGGTAATTGCCTGGAAGCTTCGAGAGCCGCCGCACGGATCTCCTGAATCGATCTTCTGGAGTAACTATTATTGCTTTTCAGATAAGCTGTAATGGCCTGCAACTGTTCAATTGGGGTACTGCTCGGATACAACATACGTGTAATTCCTCCTGTTATCCTGGGATGCCCATACTATAAACCCTGTAGCAGTGTACAGAGTCAAGCGGCAATCCCGGCAGAATTACAGGTGGCAACAGATCAATCATTCATGTTCAACATATTAAGAGTATCCTGCACGCCCGGGTGCCTGTCCTGAACCAGAAGGCCGGACTTCAGTGCTTCAAGCTGTCTGCGTATCTCGTTCCGCCGGGCAATCTCCAGATCGACAGCGGCGATCTTCCGCTCAATGACTTGGGCGAAATCACTGATGCCAATGCTGCGGTCTGCCGATTTATCAAGTGCTTTCTTAATCTCCTTAAGCGTGAATCCGCAGCTCTTGGCATTACGGATAAAAGCAATCCGGAGGAGCGTCTCCTCCGGATACAGCCGATACCCGCCTGCTGAACGCTGCGGCAGCGGAATCAGCCCGTTTTTCTCATAAAACCTGAGCGTCTCCATATTAATCTGAGCCTCTTTAGCCAGCTCACCGCGCAGATAAGGGGTCATGCCTGCCGCTCCTTTCCAGTATTCGCTGAACATAATGATTCAGCTACAGCTTCAGCTGCTCCTTAAGCGCCGCCGCCTCAGCGGCAGTAAGTTCAGGCAGCTCCTCCTCGGTATAGCGGGCCTTGTGGTATAGGCCCAGCAGACGGTCATTGACAGAGGCATCTCCGCCAGAGTGCTTGCTCGAACGCTTCTGGCCTTGCGACCAGGCGGCTACATCAGCTGCTGTCTCCTGCGGGGTCAGGTAGGGCTTCACCTCATACCCTTCCGCATGTCTGGCCCGCAGCCAATGCCGGTAGAGCCAGCGGATGCGCTCACGGCTTCCGTCCATCCCTTCCCAGCGGTCCCGGCGGCTGGCAGGTGTCAGCTTGGAACGAACGTATTGGCGGAAGTCCTGGACGGTCTGCTCCCAGTTGAACAGGCTGGTCTCCTCATCCTGATACCCGGCAGCCGCAGGAGTCTCTCTGCGCAGCAGGGACAGCAGCCTGTCTATCGCTCTGCGCAGGATGCCTCCTGTATTTCTGTACAACCAACGCAGGATAAAATACAGTACCGCAAGAATGGCTGCCGCTCCTAGAATATAGAAGCCTATATTTAGAATCATCGATAGCAAGCCCGGTTCACCCGGCTCCGCTGCCGGCATGGCAGGGATGGCCTCAGGCGGTGCTTCTGCCGGCGGTGCCTCCCCGGAACCGGAGGATAACCGGCTGAGCCAGGCGAAGAATGCCCGCACCATATTCCACAGCAGCATCCCAACCGCCCGTCCGCCCCCCGCAGCAAGCAGTGCTGCCAGGATAATAAAGCCAATCACGAATACCCGGTTATGCCGCCGCAGTCCTTGAGGCAGATTTCCTGCACCTCCGTTCAAGGAGCTATAACGCAGGTGGGTGCTGTTCGTAGCCAGCAGTGCCAGGATCAGGCACAAGCTGCCGCTCCAGGTGAGCACCGGCGCACTCGGCTGGAGACCGGGGATGCGCGAGAAGGCAATCGAAGCGACAAAATACAGCATGATCCCGCTGATATACAGCCACAGCCGGTTCACCCGTGTGGCCGCTGTCATGCCAAGGAAGGCAGACACAGCCGCTCCGGCTGCCAGCGGAAGACCTATAAGTGTCAGCGTACCGGTTAACGCCGCAGATATAGCTCCGAGAATTAGCGCCGCGAGCAGCTGCTTCCAGCGGCGGTTGCATATCTCTCGCAGCAGCACACCAGCTGCGGCCAGTACCGGCAGCAGATAGATCCAGCGCAGCGCCTCGGCCTCCGGCTGGAAATAAGTCTGGAGCACCAGCCATACCGGGAGCAGCAGCAGCCATTCGATGAAGGCTGCCATCCATATGGCGTAATTTTCTTTGAAGGCATCCGGGATTCGGGAAGTCATAGCTCACCGCCCCCTTCAGAAGGAATATCCAGCCACTCTACACCGTTTCCGAGGAAGCTTAAGCCTGAGGCTGCCAGCTGAAGCTCTGCCCCCCGGTGACAGGTAATGATCAGATAATCCTTATCTGCCTCCCCCTTGTCCGCTTCAATCTCCATCAGCCTGCTCATCGGCACGGTCCGGTCCAGATTCAGTCTGGCCAGCAGGCCAAGGAACTCCTCGGTATGAACAATGGACCAGGTGTCCACCGAATCTCTCGCCCCGCTCCCCTCCAATCTTCCATTGCTGAGCAGCCGGACCTCAATCCCGTGGCTGATCGCATACTCGGCTACAGTCGCCGCATAGCGGATTCCCAGCTCTATACGCTGCACATCGGTAACCGTTCTCCACATGGACTCACTCGTCTCCACGTTCAGGCAGATGACCAGCCGGGAATCGGCGGTGTAATCCTTTTGATGCACCTGCATACTTCCCGTACGGGCTGTCGCTTTCCAGTTAATGCTCGCCAGAGAATCCCCGGCGCTGTATTCTCTTGTACCGGCGGTCAGGAACGGATCTTCGACAATCCAGCGCTTGACCGGCAGCTCTCCAAGCCAGCTGTGAACCGGCAACGGAAGGTCATGGAAACGCAGCAATCCGGGGTAGACCAGCAGCTCCAGATGAAGCGGGAAGGTCTTAGCGCTGCGGCTCAGTCCGAACAGATCGCCGGTAGTCATGGTTGCCGTCTCCAGGACGAACAGCCCCCGCTCCCTGCAAGTGATATTATGCCGCCGTTTGATATGGCGAAAAGACCTCAGGAAGAACAGGCTGACATGATTCTGGGAAATCTCTCCGCTGCTGATGCCCAGATTCTCCTGGTTACCGAATTCAAGCCCCTTAGCTATGCTGGATTCCAGCCGCAACCACGGCAGCGGCAGCAGCTTCTTGTTCATGATCTCCTCAACCATCTCTACCTGTTCACCGGCGTACACCGCTTTGGCAGAGAAGTAACGGGTATAGCTGACCTTCTTCAGCGCATGCCGGTCATAGACCAGCGAGATCAGGACCAGCAGGATGAACGTGCTTGCAATGAACCACGGCAGCGACATGGATCACTCCACCCTTCCGCCTCTGGACAGGACAGCAGGTTCAGCCGGGACCTCAATTTCACGCAGCACCTGAAGCACTACCTCTGCCGACTGGCCTTCACGGACTCCGGGACCGCGCTGAAGAATCAGCCGGTGCGCCAGCACAGGGACCGCAACCTCTTTGATATCATCCGGGATACAGTAGCTTCTGCCCTGGATCAGTGCGTATCCCTGCGAAGCGCGCAGCAAGGCGAAAGCTGCCCTGGGGCTTGCTCCCAGCCGGACCGCCGGGGAGGTACGGGTAGCCTCAACCACGCGCATCATATAAGCGAGCAGCTCGTCACTGACAGTAACCTCCGCAGCCAGACGTTGAACGTCCTGAATCTGCCGGGCCGTGGCCACCGCAGCGGTATCTTCCAGCGGGTTATTCTGGCGGAACCGCTGGAGGATATGTACCCCTTCATCAAATGTAGGATATCCGCTGGTAATCCGCATGAGGAACCGGTCCAGCTGCGCTTCCGGCAGCGGAAAGGTCCCCTGGCTGTCCACCGGATTCTGGGTAGCAATGACCAGGAACGGCCGCTCCAGCTCATGCGTCACGCCGTCAATTGTAATCTGCCGCTCCTCCATACACTCCAGCAGGCTGGACTGGGTGCGCGGCGTGGCCCGGTTGATCTCATCCGCAAGCAGAATGCTGGCAAATACCGGACCGGGACGGAATTGAAATTCGCCGCTCTTCTGGTTATAGTAATTGATGCCGCTTAAGTCAGACGGCAGCAGGTCGGGCGTGAACTGAATCCGCTTGAACGTGCAGTCCAGGGAGCGGGCCAATGTTTTGGCGAGCAGGGTCTTTCCGGTACCCGGCACATCCTCCAGCAGCACATGACCATTGGCCAGCAAAGCGGTCAGCAGCAGGTTCACACCGCTCTCTTTGCCCACGATAACTTTTGCCAGATTGCTTCGGATCGATTCAATTAGAGCGGTTGCTTCTTGAAGATTCATGAATAATAACACCATCCTATTCCATAAAAAGGTATGTACATATAAACTAATCATACCAGAAAGCGCCTACATTATATAATAGCGGAAATTGCAGCCCTGGCTTATGCCTGCGGCTGCCGCTTCTTCCGGAGCATTAACGCAAAGAAATAGTACATCGGAATAAACTCTACAATCAGCCACACAAGAGCCATATTGAAGGAGTAATAGTCATGATCATACCGGGCCAGATTTCTGGAATAGAGATAGGCAATCGTTACAGAGCAAACTGTCAGGCCGGGAATCAGCAGCTTCTTCGCTCTCTGCCCGGTAAGATATGCAGCACATTTACTCGCTACATAGATCAGAAATGAACTGTGAATGAACATAGAGGCGGACCAGATTCCAATCAGCAGGGGATCGGAATTGCCCAGAAGCTCGTTGTTGGACGAGCTGCGGACGAGCTGCAGATAGGGGAACGTCAGCTCTTTGCCCAGATAGGCTCCGAAATTCAGCAAGGTCATCACCCAGCCCAGCAGAATCGTCAGCATGACGCACATGCCCCCAAGAGCCAGCTTTTTCATGGTGCTCTTGCTGATTTTGAGCTCCGGGGCAACAAACAGGAACACCACCCATTCCCCCAGCCAGGACATGACGGTTAACGAGTCCTTGAAGGCGATGAACGGATCATGGTAATGGAGAAACGCCGGGAGAATGGCGTAATTGGCATGCTGGATGAACAGATAGATGCTCAGCATCGTCGAACCTACGAAAATAATCGATATGCCGTCAGACATATACACTATAGAGGTGACTCCGAGATGAGCCGTGTACATAATGACCAGTCCTATAAGGAGCTGAATCAGCAGCGGCGGTGTTCCGCGCAGATAGTTAGATCCGAAGAACAGAACAAAATTCTCGATATCATACGAAGCATAGTAAACACACCAGCATAGCAGCAGAAGGACTATAACCCGGTGCATCCACTTCCCCGTAATCTCTGCTCCGAAATCCACCCAGCCCGTCCCGGGCTTCAGCTTCCCGAGCTGAACGGTGAAGAACAGCGGAATCAGCGCCAGGGCACAGCCGGCCACAATCCCGATCCACCCTTGATAGCCGGAGGATTCAATGAGGCCGGGAACTAGAAACATGGTACTCTGGGAGCCCAGATATACGATTGAGAACCTGGTGATTTGCCATTTCGATGTCTGCATAATGTTCTTCCCCTTATTTTTCTGAACCGAAATCCTCGATAACGAATTTCGCGGTCACCTTAATCCGGGCTTCCGAGGTATAGTAGTCTTTCCAGCGCTCCCGCAGCTTCTTCCATTCCGCCGGATAATTCCATTCCACCAGCATACCCAAATGCAGCACATCCACACCCTCCTGCCGAATACGGTCAAGGGCAGCCGTGATTTCTCCGGCCACCTTCTGTTCAAGCTTGCTCAGCAGCAGGGGGCTGAGCTTGTTCGCATCGCGGTGCTCGGAATCCTTGAAGTAGGTGATGCTGGCGTGTCCTTTTATTTTCACATGAAACAACGGACCTTCCGGGGTCATGCTTACGGAGGAAGCTGCGGTGTTCCTGAGGAAGATTGCATTTGCAGCTCCTGAGCCGTCATCATCCCAGTCTATCGAATATACCGGGAACGCGATTTGTCCGGCGAGATTCCCAGCAGCCCAGGCCAAGGCTCTGCCTTCACTGACATTCATCAGACCTCTCATCTTCAACTCCTGGAACAGCATTACGCCGCCGACCCCAACCCAGTACTCCTCCTTCTTCTCAGCGTTATCACTCTTTAGTCCAAAGGATAAATAATCCATGGCATACCCCATATGCGAGGCCTCCGAGAGCATGCAGTCTCTGATCGTAGTGCTGAACAGGAGGTTTTCTTGGGCAATATTGCTGAGTACCTGATCCGGTAACTGTTCGAAGATCGGAGACAATTTGGGAATCTCGCTGGCTTTGCCGGGTGCAGCCATGATGAAGGTTCCCAGGGGGATCTCCGGCTGCCTTTTGAACCATTCAAGCATTTCCCCAATGCCTTCCCTTGCATACTCCTTCCCCACGACAACAATCTTGATATGGGAAATCTCAATCTTGCGGGACAGATCCTTCTGAATCAGGATTACTGCTTCCGGTATAGTGGCGGCTGTCTTGGTGATCATCGAATATGCCTTGCCGTCAGACGCGCCGCTCCCTCCCTGGGTCCCTGACATCAGACGGTTCGGCAGAGGCGAGCTGATTGTGACTTCAACGGTACCCGGCTCCTTCCCTTGGTCAATGAATATTCCATAGATAAAGGTCAATTTATCAAGCTCTGTTTTGGACCAGCAGCCGGTCAGATTGAAGAGCAGCAGCAGTGCCAAGCCCAGCTTGACGGCTCTCATGGCTTCTGCCTCCTTTTATTTGTGCTGTCGGTAAAAGAGCTGCTCCGCTTATTCATATACTGGGAGGGGACGCGAAACAAGGTATCTCTCCAGTCTTCAAAAACAAGCGGCGCCAGCGGCTGCAGGTAGGGTGAGCCAAAGGACCGGAGATGGGCTAAATGCCCATAGATCATAAATACCGCAATAAAGACACCGATCAGTCCCAAGGTTCCGCCCAGAATGAGCAGCACAAAGCGCAGCAGCCTGAAAGTCAGTCCAAGCTCCAGATGCGGAATGATGTACGAAGCGATCCCGGTAATGGACACTACAATGACCATCGGTGCCGAGACAATTCCCGCCTGGACCGCCGCCTGTCCGATAACGATACCTCCGATAATGGAGACAGTCTGACCCACTGGCTTCGGAATACGGGTCCCGGCTTCACGCAGGGCTTCGAACGTAAGCTCCATAATCAGCGCCTCCGTCAGGGCAGTGAACGGGATATTCTCGCGGGCCGCAGCTATCGTTATCAGCAGATCAGAGGGAATGATCTGTGAGTGAAAGGTTGTAATGGCGACATATAATGACGGCAGTATCATCGAGATCAGCGAGAAAAAGAGGCGGACCAGCCGGATCCAGCTGCCTGCATAAAAGCTCTGGTAATAATCCTCGGAGGATTGCAGCAGCGCAAAAAAAGTTACCGGCGCCAGCAAAGCGGACGGTGTGCCGTCCTGCAGAATGCCGACTCTGCCTTCCATGAGCGAGGCGGCGACAGAGTCAGGGCGTTCCGTATATTGATAGATCGGAAAAGGGGAGAATTGCCCCCGGGACATATGCTCCGCCAGATAGCTGATGCCCAGAATTCCGTCCACATCGAGACTGCCCAGCTTCTGTTCCATTTCCGCCAGAATTTCCGGCTTGCAGAGCCCCTCGAGATAGACCAGATATACATCGGTCTTGGTGTATTTGCCGATAGCGAAATGCTTGGTCTTCAGATCCGCATGCTTGATCTTGTGGCGCAGCAGCGAGAGATTCGTCTGAATATCCTCGATAAAAGCTTCCTGCGGACCGATCACCACCAGCTCGTTCTGTGATTCGGACACCGCCCTTTTCTGATAGTGGGCAATCTCAAAATAATACACATACGGCAAACCTGCGATGCTGAGTACAGGATTCCCGCTGACGATCAGCTCCACCACCCGGCCGGGATGATAGGCCTTGATATAAGGAATCGCGAATGCAGATCCGTGATCCAGACGTTCCATGAAATCCGCCCAGTGCGGCTCCGCATTGGCTTCTGCCTTCAGGGGCGTGGCGACAAATTCCTGCAGGCTTAGGGTATCCACGATGGAAGGAATATAGATCAGCATACAGGAATGCCCGTAGACATTAATAGACTGGTAGACCGCATCGCTGCAATCTGTCAGCTGCTCCTTGATTAGCTCCAGCATATCCTGATCAGGCAATCTGGCAGCCTCCTTCCGGTAGTGGGGATTCTGCCTTAGTATTCCAGCTCGTTCCTGGATTTATGCCCGGACATGCTAAAGAAGCCGGATCACCGGCTCCTGCTTGTGAAACTGCTCATGCTGTTAGTTCTGGATAAAAGGCTTCAGCTTCTGCAGCAGCTCCTGCAATTGCTCTGAACAATTTGTGTACATTTGCTTCGCCGCTTTGTTCTTGGTGGACAGACCGAACAGCTCCAGATCGGCTTCACATTTCTTCAGCAGCGCATACAGCTGAGGCTTATCCTGCGGCTGCGGCACCTTGACTTTGTCAGCATAGAGATCCACGGTAAGCTCACCATAAGAGTCTACCTGCCCGAGGAAAACATCCTTCACGGTCAGATTCAGCTTTTCCAGCTCGGTCTGCAGCCACTTCCGGGACAGATTCAGCGTATCCAGAGGCTCGTCCAGAATCTCACCATCCATAATCACAGCGAGTGTTTCCTTCTCCGGGGCGACCTTTATCCCCAGATCCTTGGGGGTGAAGGGCTGATTCTCCTTGGTCAAAAGCACATTAATCGCACCATCCGATTCCATAATCGCAAATTCCACATCGGCTAACTTGAAGACATCCTTTTTGCGCAATTCCTCCAGCAGCTCATCGACGCTCAGACGCTCTTTTTTCATATTATTCTCGAGAATCTTGCCGTCCTTAATCAGCACCGTCGATTTGAAGTCAATGAAATCCCGGGCCTTTTTGCTCTTGATTTGCAGATATTCAATTCCCAGTGAACAGGCAACCCAGACGCCTAAGGCAATCAGGCCCAGATGCCAGGTCTTATCCGTGTCCAGCGAGATATAAGCAGCCAAGCTCCCCACTGTAATTCCCGTAATATATTCAAAAAAAGACAGCTGCGAAACCTGCCGTTTGCCGAGTATCTTGGTTAGAAAAAACATTACGACCACAGCAAACAAGGTCCGCAAGACAACCTCCAGCGCTTCAGGCATTCGAATAACCCCCTGTATTGTGATATTTCAAGTTCTGTGTTGTCAGACATTCCGCTTCAGTATTTGTCAAACCAGGGGTGAATTAACCACAAGATTTCGTGCCGTCTGATTATGCTCTCGTGAGGCTGGAGTGATTTTCCAGAATATGAGCTGCAGGAATGCAGATACTAAAAACCGTGGATTATGATCCATTTCTATGATATGGAGGAGGGTATACCGATGACTGTCGCCTCACAAGTCAAGACGTGCGTAGCTTCGCTAAAAAGCGCCCAGGCCAGCCTGGAGCAATTCGCCATGGAAACGCAAAATGAAGAAGCCAAGACCCTGTTTACCAATGCCGCCGAGCAGACTCAGCAGATTGTTCAGCAGGTAGAAGGACGCGTTACCCAGCTTGAAAAGGAAGAACCGCAATACCGGGGCTTCTAGCCCGGGCGGGTTGATTGAAAGAAGGACAGGCTGATCTCGATGCAGCGCATTGTGCTGGGGAGATCAGCCTTTTTGCTGGCGGCGGATGTTATTTTCACACCTTAACTGCATCCACAATCAGGGAGACAAAGCCAAGCCTTCCCTCTGTATTGCGGTGGTCGAAGCGCCTGGAACGGTAGATAAACCCTCCGCCCTCATCCCAGTAGTTATAATGAAACTTCCCGGATTCATCGCAATACTCCAGCAGTTTGACCTCTAAGCCGCCAGCCGTGAACATGCCTCGCAGGGTATTGTAATTATGTACGATGCGGTGGGACGCCGCCGGATGATCCAGGGGACCCGGTCCTCCGACCTGTACAATTTTCTGATAAGCTTCATCCGGAAAATACCCATCCGGCACAGCACAGCGGATATACCCGCCAGATGCCAGATAAGGATAGCAGATTCTTGCCGCCTGTATCCCCTCCTCATACGTCAGATGCTCCCAGACATGCTCCGCAAGGATTGCTTGTATGGAGTTTTTCTTGAACCTGACAGCCCACTGTTCTTCTTGCAAAAGATTAAGCTCCCTCTCCTCCGTATGCAGCCACCCCTGGTTATGCGAACTTCCGCCGCTCCCAATCACAACTCTTAACCGCTCATCCATCGAGATCACCCCTTGTTAGTTACATCCACTATCTGCTATTTATTCTAATCTTCATTGTAAGGATCTGGAATACAGCGATGTTAGAAAGATATGGAGTTATGTGACTTTTAATATAACAAGTATTATTCAGACTGTCATTGATAATAGTTATCATTTAAAATGAGGAGTAGACAGATAACGGAGGGGAATATCGCATCATGCACATCAGCAATCAATTATTACTTTGGGATCAAGCTGCAATTACACTGGTGGATATCCGGCAGAAGGAGTTAGCCCAAGGCGAAGTTCTTCCTCCATTTATAATACCTGCCAATATATTTTTGCTATCGGTACAAGGAAGCGCACAAGTTCAGTCAGACCAGGCTGAATTTGCTTGGACAGGATTTCAACTTTTACATAGCGGCAAAGGGGCCATCCTAAGCATCGTTCCCATAAAAGATAAATTTATTTACTATATCATTTACTACAAAGCCTTGCTCCATGAAGCGAATCCTCTTCAAGAGCAGTATTGCTTTAGCCCTGAGGCTCCGCTTTTACTCTATAACAAAATTCAGCAGATGCATCAGAAATGGGATCAGCCGGAAGAGCGTCTTCATGTAAAAGCACTTTTTTACCAATTCGTTCATCTGACGTTAAAGGAATTGCGCCTGCAAGAGCATGAGACCGAGGTCAGAACAACTTCTGTTGCAGTGCAGGTAATCACTTATATCCGGGAGAATTATGCGGAACCTATTACCTTAGATTCACTTGCGGAAGTGTTCAATTTCAGTGCTTATCACCTGTCATCCTTATTCAAAGAGCATACAGGCGTCAGTCCGATTGATTACTTAATCCGCTACCGGCTTGACCTTGCATCAGAGCTTCTAATGACAACTAATGCTTCAGTCGGGGAGATTGCGGCGAGTGTCGGGTATAAAGACGTGTATTATTTCAGCAGGATTTATAAAAAGCGTAAGGGTGTAGCCCCTGCTTATCATAGAAATAGCGAGCTGCTGCAGCACAAAGTTGCTGAAAGTCCATTAAACTTCCCCACATCCTCTATTTCTGATAATGTTACTGATCTGTATATTAATAATGATAATCATTATCATAATACGGACAAAGGGGAAATACATATGTTTACATCAAAACCAACCAGATCTGTAGCCATGGCTGCAATCCTGCTGTGCGGCTCCCTGCTGCTCAGCGCTTGCTCCAACGGCACGAACACAGCGGCGAAGAATTCAAGCAACGCAAACAATAAAGTTAATCAGGCAACTCCGATTGCCTCAGAAGAAAGTCCGAAGACGCGGATCGTTTCCACGCCAAGAGGAGACATTGAAGTACCCGCAGAGCCGGTAAAAGTCGCGGCAGACCAATATATGGGTCATTTATTGAAGCTGGGCATTGTCCCTATCGGGGCAAGAACATTCATGCTCGACGAAGGCTGGATGGACAAGGCGGAGATTCCACAAGAAACACTCGATACGATCGAAGATTTAGGGGAATTCCCGATGAATCTGGAGAAATTGACCATGCTGGAGCCAGACCTCATTATCGGTTCCATCGAAGATTACGTTGACCAATATGAGAAGATCGGCACCACTGTTTTTCTGCCATACTGGGAAGAGTTGTCAACAGCCGGGCCACTTGATAAATTCAGACGAGTAGCCTCGATATTCGGAAAAGAACAGCAGGCTGAGGATTGGATTGCGGAATACGAACAGAAGGTTGTTGAAGCAAGGTCAAAGGTATCTAACGTCATCAAGGAAGGGGAGACGGTATCCATCGTTCAGTTTGCCGAAAAAACAGTATATGTGTTAGCAGCAACGGGCGGAAATTATGGTTCCTCCACTATCTACGAAATGCTGCAGCTGCCTCCAACAGAAAGTGCCTTACATATGAAAGAGGGGTTCGAATCAATCTCGCTTGAGGTGCTTCCTGAATACTTAGGTGATTATATCTTTGTCTATAATGGCGATGCTGAGATTACGAACCAAGCAATGGAAAGTGATATATGGAAAAGTGTACCTGCTGTGAAGAAGGGCAAAGTATTTTTATACGGGGATAATTATCATGATGAATTCGTCATGGAGGACCCCTATTCTTTGGAGCAGCAGCTGGATACGGTTGTGAACTTGTTACTGGGGACGGATAAATAACCAGAATTGAGAAGACGGCGGTAAAAGAAAAGGCATGGGGCTTTCCCCATGCCTTTTTGCATTCCATTTTGCTTCTTCTGCTAAAATCCCCTACGCCTTACTCCCCGCCAGCTCAGCGCCCTCTATGAATTCGGCAATGCTCAGCTTGCGGCCTGTCCGCGCACTCTCCAGAGCGCCCAGCACCATGGCCATGCTGTAGCGGTTATCGTGGCAATCCGTCTCAGCCGGACGGCCTTCGGCCAGCGAATGGAACATTTCATCGAGACAGCCCTGATGGAAGGTCTCCTCCATCTGTACCTCCGGCGCTTCCACCCGCTCGAATTCATGGAGGAACTGGCCGGAGTGTTCACTCCCGGCACTAATCACCTCGGCATATGGCAGATCCCGGCCATCCCAGACCGCAGCGCCCTTTTCACCTTGAACCCGCCAAGAAGCTTCCCAGGATGTAGGCGCACCTTCCGCACACCAGGAGCCTTGATAGCAGAACACGGAGCCGTCCGACATTTCAAAAATACAGACCGCCGCCGCATTCCCTGCATACCACGATCCCGGCGGATTGAACTCCTGGCAATAGACACTTACCGGATTAGCGCCGCTGATATAGCGGGCCTGATCGAAGGTGTGGATCGCCATATCCAGCAGCAGTGGGCTATCCATCGCATCCCGGAAGCCGCCGAAATGCGGAGCCAGGAAGAAATTCGCGCTGATTGAGCCTGTCCGCCCTATAGCCCCTGAAGTGATCAGCTCCCGCAAAGAGCGGATGCGCGGATCATACCGCCGGTTCTGCATCACCGCATGGCTCCTGCCGGTACGTTCAGCGATGCTAACGATCGAATTGCACTGCTCCATCGTCTCCGCCAGCGGCTTTTCCGCGAACACATGGCAACCAGCCTCAAGCGCACTGCTGGCAATATTGTAATGGCTGGCCGGCACTGTCACATCAAATACCAGATTAGCCGCTGTATCGGCAATCGCCTGTTTCACATCAGTAAATACCGGACAAGTAAGCCCGTGCTTCTCTGCCATGGCCTGAGCGGACTCCCGCCGGATATCCACGAGCGCTACAATCTCTATTTCATCAGTATGCTTCAGTGCATAGGTAATCCACTCATTAGCCATTGCCCCGCAGCCCGCCACAACCACACGATGTCCTGCTGTCATCACTCTTTCCTCCAGTTACACCGGGTTCGGGATGAAGCTGCCGCCCCGGCAGGTTTTGAGATAATTCAGTGCATGAACCTGACCGGTCATCTCCAGATCGTCACGATAGACAGGGTCATGCCAGCCTTCAATATCAATCGTGCCCTTGTATCCAGCTTGACGGAGAATCGAGATCACATCTGTCCAGTTCGTATCCCCGAAGCCCGGCGTCCGGTGCCATACATACGGCTTAGGCCCGTGGATTCCGTATTCCTTAATAATATCCCAAGCAATAGTTGCGTCTTTGCCGTGGACATGGAAGATCTTGTCCGTCCATTTGCGCAGCTGCGGGATCGGGTCAATCAGCTGCACCATCTGGTGGCAGGGCTCCCATTCCAGGCCGAGATTATCGGCATTGACCGCGTTGAACATTTTCTCCCAGGCTGTAGGGTTATGCGCAATATTCCAGTCCCCTGCCTGCCAGTTCCCATCCATCGAGCAATTCTCAAAAGCGATCTTGACTCCGCGCTCCGCCGCCCGCTTCGACAGCTCACCGAACACCTCAGCGAACTTCGGAATCGACTCATCTATAGATACGCCGGGCAGACGTCCGGTGAAGCCGGAGACCAGGTCCGTCCCGAACAAATGGGCATGGTCGATCAGCCGTTCCCAGCTGGCCACCGTATCCGCATTGTCTCCTGTTCCTGTAAGCGGATTCCCGAATATGCCGACTGAAGAAATTGTGAAATCATGCTCTGCAGCCAGTTCACGCACCCGTGCCGCTGTTTCTGCCAAATCAGTAGTTCCTGTAGTCTGCCAAAAGGTTAAGCTGAAGGATTCGAATCCATGCCCTATAATCTGCGGAATGACTCTGACTGCATCCCCGCCCCCAACCAATGTTCCAATTCTTAATGTATCCTGCATCTTGTATGCCACTCCAATATTGGTTTATAGTTAATGCAACATTCCTAGTATATCGCTCATATTGGGCAAAATCTCTACTTATCTTGTGCTAAACTAGCTGAATCTTGCGGGAGTTGAATAAAGATGACCTATCCGAAGGAACTTAAGGAATATCCCAGGCTGGAAGAGAAAACGTATCCGTTCCGTCTATTCTTCAACACCTGCCGGGAGGTATCGCCTGAACAGAACATCCTGTTTCTGCACTGGCATGAGCATTTCGAGATCATTATTATGCGCGAAGGCCAAGCTATTTTTCATGTGGACAGCAAGCCATATGAGGCCGGTCCGGGGGATGTCCTGATGGTGCCGTCTGGCGGGCTTCATGTCGGCTATAGCCTGTGCAGCGGTGACCTGTCGTATGTCTCCATTGTGTTCCATGCCTCGCTGTTCAAGGACCGGAACCAGGATTCCCAGCATGAGCAATTTGTAGCTCCGTACCTCAATAATCTGAATCAGTTCCCGGTTATGCCTGCCGCCCAGCAGCCTGAATGCGCCGCGTATTATCATTTGCTGGAGCGGGTGATTGCCGAAGTGGAGGCGAAGCAGCCGGCTTTTCAGCTTGTGGTAAAGAATCAGCTGCACCTGTTCTTCACCCTGATGTCCCGGGCCTTCCCGGCCCGGCAGCGCAGCGAGCGGGAGCACAGCGAACGCCATTCAATCCACCGGGAGCGCTTCAAGCCGCTGCTGGAACACCTGGAGAACCATGCAGATCAGAAGATGTCGATTGAGGCTGCTGCCAGGTTCGTGAATCTGAACCCTTTTCATTTCTGCAAAACCTTCAAGAAGCTCACCGGGCGGACGTTCATCGACTATGTGAATTTCTGCAGAATGGATGAGGCGCAGCGGCTGTTGCTGGAGACCAATCTGACGATTACCGATATCTCAGGCCGGGTCGGCTGCGACAATCCGAATTACTTCACCAAGCTGTACAAGCAGTACAAGGGTCTAACCCCTTCTCAGGCACGGAAACAGGAGTAAATCCAAGTGTGTGCTCCGGCCGACCATCAGGCTTACATGGCACGCACAGTCCAATTATGGTCGGTTTTCCGACTACATTTGGCCCGCACACCGCTCACAGTCCAATTGTGGTCGGTTTTCCGACTACATTTGGCCCGCACACCGCGCACAGTCCAATTGTGGTCGGTTTTCCGACTACATTTGGCCCGTACACCGCTCACAGTCCAATTGTGATCGGTTTTCCGACTACATTTGGCCCGCACGCCACTCACAGTCCAATTGTGGTCGGTTTTCCGACTACATTTGGCCCGCACACCACTCACAGTCCAATTGTGGTCGGTTTTTCACACACATTTGGCTAACGCCCCATCGCCTCCCTGACATTCAAAAAAACACCGCAGGCCATCAAGCGCCGGCGGTGTTTCCCTGTCTTCCCTTACATCTCTGATATCTGCACCCAGCGCCGCTGTTCAATCGAACGCTCGACCGCTTCAAGCACCGCCTGGCATTTCACGCCATCATTGAAGTTCGGCTCCGGCTGACGGCCTTCCTCAATGGCATTCGACAGCTCCAGCATCTCATGGATGAAGGTATGCTCGAACCCGATGGTGTGGCCCGGTGGCCACCAGGCCTCCGCATAGTCATGGGACGGATCGGTGGCTAGTACCCGGCGGAAGCCCTGCACATCCTCGTCATCCGAGGTCAGATACACCTCCAGCTCATTCATCCGCTCGAAGTCGAACTTCACACTGCCCAGACTGCCGTTGATCTCGAAGGAATTGGTCGAGCGGTGTCCGGCTGCGAAGCGTGTCGCCTCGAAGCTGCCCAGCGCACCGCTGCTGAAGCGGGCCAGGAACAGCGTTGCATCATCCACGGTTACCGGACCGCGCGGCGCATCCTTGCCTGCCTTGGCACTCAGACCAGTCATCTCCGTTGCCAGCGGCCGCTCCTTGACGAAGGTCTCGCTCATCCCGATAACCTCCTCCACATCCCCTACGAGGAAATGGGCCAGGTCAATCAGATGCGCCCCCAGATCACCATGCGATCCCGAGCCTGCAATCTCCTTCTGCAACCTCCAGACCAGCGGGAACTCAGGGTCCAGAATCCAGTCCTGCAGGAACCACGCGCGGAAGTGATAGATTGTGCCCAGCCGGCCGCTCTCGATCAGACGTTTCGCCAGCCGCACCGCCGGGGAGAAACGGTAGTTGAAGCCAATCATATGCGCAATTCCAGCCTTTTCAGCAGCCTCCAGCATCTCGCGGGAATCCTCCAGATTCAGCGCCAGCGGCTTCTCGCAGAAGATATGCTTGCCTGCGGCCGCAGCCGCCAGTGCAATCTCTTTATGGGCATTGCTTGGCGCATTAATATCGACCAGATCAATATCGCTGCGTGCGATCAGCTCCTTCCAGTCAGTCACACTCTCCGACCAGCCAAGCTGTGCTGCCGCCTCTGTAACTGCTTCCTCATTGCGTCCGCAGATGACCGACATATGCGGCTTAACTGCCTTGGGGAAGAACATCGGCAGACTGCGGTAAGCGTTGCTGTGGGCCTTGCCCATGAATTTATAACCTATCATTCCAATGCGTAGCTGTTTCATTTGGTGCCTCCTCACTGAATAGACTACTCGATGTACACGCATACATTTTCTCATTCAGGCCGCGCTTAAGTCAAATCCCTTCTTCCCGGACGTTTAGATCTGGCTTACATAACCACAATTAAAAACGCCCCTATTGCCAACCGGCAGCAAGGGACGTTCCTCGTATATAGCGATATCATTTTCAGTTAACTGCCCATGTTGTAGAACTTAGCAAGCCCGCCTTCCGAAGTTTCACGGTACCTGCTGTTCATATCTAAGCCTGTCTGATACATAGTCTGAACAACCAGATCAAAGGATATTTTACGGGTACCCGATAAGAATTTGGCCAGACTCAGCGCATGGATTGCCCGCATCGCACCGACCGCATTCCGCTCAATGCAAGGGATCTGAACCAGTCCGTTAATCGGATCACAGGTTAACCCCAAGTGGTGCTCCATGGCCACCTCCGCCGCATACTCAATCTGGTCGATCTCCATCCCGGACAGTTCAGCCAGTGCAGCCGCTGCCATAGAGCAAGCCGTGCCCACCTCCGCCTGGCAGCCGCACTGAGCGCCGCTGATCGAGGCGTTATGCTTGACCAGATTGCCAATGAGCCCGCCGACGGCCAGCGCCCGGAGAATCTGTTCGTCCGGGACCTGCAGCTTCTCCTGCATATAACGGAGCGAGGCGGGAACAACACCGCAGGCACCGCAGGTTGGAGCCGTTACGACTGTACCGGCAGCCGCATTCTGTTCATTGACGGCAAAAGCGTACGCGCTGACGATCCGGTTCTCCCGCGTCTCTGGGCTCTCATCCACAGTCCCCTGATGATACAGATATTTCGCCTTGCGCTCGACATTCAGGCCGCCCTCCAGAATACCTGTGACAGACAGTCCTTCGTCGATCGACCGCTTCATCGCTTCCCAGATGCCTTGGAGGAATTCCCAGATCTGTTCGCCTTCATACTGCTCGACGTAATCGCTCAGGCGGATATGATTCGCTTTGCAGAAGGCACTGATCCCGGCAAAGCTGTTCTCCGGGTAGACATCAGGTCCCCGCGTCTCCTCCCGCCCATCAATCACGATCTCCCCGCCGCCGATACTGGCAACACGCATGGAGGCTGTTTGCTGACCGTCTTTGTAAGCGAACAAGTCCATTGTATTGGGATGAGGCAAATCAAAGTCAGGCTGCGGAACAAATTGAACCTCCGTCCGGACGGGAAAGAGTGCCCGAATAATAGCCTTGTCCGTCATATGGCCTTTACCTGTTTTGGCAAGTGAACCATAGATCCGTGCCTTGAACTGGTCTGCGTCTTCATTTTCTGCTTTGAAGATTCCGGCCGCTTTCTCAGGTCCCATGGTATGGGAGCTGGACGGTCCGCTGCCAATCTTAAATAGCTCAGTCAACGATCTCATAGCACCCTTATCCCTTCTCAGTTGTCATTCCTCTGAAAACGTTCCTTAAGCTTCATCAGCCGTTCATGAATCCCCTCTTCATCAATCGCCATGTCAACCAATTGGTGTGTAAGCTGAAGACCCTGATTCTCTACCAAAGCTTGTTTCCACGGGTGCGACACAAT
This sequence comes from Paenibacillus sp. FSL M7-0896, assembly GCF_037975415.1. Classification (NCBI taxonomy): domain Bacteria; kingdom Bacillati; phylum Bacillota; class Bacilli; order Caryophanales; family Paenibacillaceae; genus Paenibacillus; species Paenibacillus sp. FSL M7-0896. The sequence continues at coordinate 3,168,245 of NZ_CP150250.1, read as the reverse complement.
CGAATGCGTCAGATGTCTTGTAGAGCGGGGGGCCTGCATGATCAGCTCTGCCAGCTCCCATGCCCGTGGAAGAAGCTGTTCACGAGACAATACCTCACTGACCAGACCGAGGTCCAGTGCCTCCTCTGCAGTAATGTTCATCCCCGTGTATGCATAGTATGCCGCTTTCTTGGTTCCAAGTATCCTTTGAAGTGCCAGGACGATTCCATCTCCGGGCGGAACACCGCCCAGATAATGGGCATCGAAAACGGCCGTGTCTTCCGTACAGATGGTAATATCACAGAGCGTTCCCAATTGCCAGTGTGCACCTGTGCCATTGATCGCCCCAATCGTGGGGATGTCGATGCAATGAACCATATTTTCAATCATCCGGAGTGATTCATGGTACATTTCCAGCTTCCGGCGATTCGGCCAATCCATGAATTTCGTATTCCAGACTTCAGGAGTGCCGGTCTGCCACAGCTCTCCTGTCCCTGTTAGAATCATGACCTCATTCTCAGGATCACGGCCAATATCTGACCATACATGACCATATGCGGCTTGGACCGGCCAGTCGAATTGTAAAGATCCCCCGTCAGTGTGCATGCGCACTTCGAGTATACCGCCGCGGCGGGTCATGAGGAATAAGTCCTTGTACTTCTCCGAGTACTCTTCGAGCCGGGTAGGTCCCGTCATCTTTCTATTGAACATCGTTGCCCATCAGGCGTCCTTGCATTTTCTTCAGCCGCTCCAGCGCTCCTTCTTCATCAATAGCCATATCGTACATCTGGTGGGCAAGCTGGAATCCCTGATCGGCGACCAGAGCCTGCTTCCATGGCCGGGAGATAATGGAGTGAGACAGATGTCTTGTTGAACGCGGTGCCTGCATGATCATCTCCGCCAGCTCCCATGCGCGCGGAAGAAGCTTTTCACGGGGCAGGACTTCACTAACGATACCCAGATCCAGTGCGGTCTGACCATTGATATTCTTGCCGGTGTAGGCGTAGTAGGCTGCTTTCTTGAACCCGATCATGCTCTGCAGTGTGAGCAGCATTCCATCTCCCGGAGGCGTGCCTCCCAGATAATGCGGATCGAAAAAGTCCGCGTCTTCCGTACAAATGGTAATATCGCAGAGCGTTGCAAGCTCACAGTGCGTTCCCGGCCCGTTTACCGCCCCGATGGTCGGAATATCAATGCAGAAGATCAGATTTTCAAGCAGTCTCAGCGATTCATGATACTGTTCGAGCTTCTTTTGCTTCGGCCAGTCCATGAATTTCGTATTCCAGACCTCAGGGTCGCCAATCAGCCATTTATCCCCGGTTCCCGTAATAATCATGACTTCGTTCTCAGGGTCACGGCCAATATCTGACCAGGCATGAGACCAGGCGGTATGAGCTTCCCAATTGTGCGTGTACGAACCTCCACCCGTGTGAAGACGCACTTCAAGGATTCCGTCACGGCGGGTCATTAACAGGAATTCCTTGTATTTCTCCGAGTACTCTTCGAATTTGGTGGGTCCAATCATACGTCTCTCTGTCATTGTAATTCCTCCTAAGTTTGGTTTAGAGCTTAACTGTTACTTTCAAGCCAGTCTATGGCAAAAGCTGCGTAAGCCGCAGCCCCTCTATGAAGCACCTCATCCGAGAACATCGTCTTAGGATGGTGTACAGGGTAACTATAACCTTCTTCGGTATTGCCTGCGTTAAGAAACACCGTGGTACTTGGCACCGCCTGTGAGACAAAGGCGAAGTCTTCCGAGCCCATTAATTTGCCGCCGGGTACCAGCTCAGTGATACCAATATAGGAGCCGGCGCCAAAGGTATTTTCGATTGAAGCCCTCATTTGCTCATTAAGTCCGCCATCCGTCTTCACCTCAGGACAACCCCGCGTATAGATCACTTCCACCTTGGCCTGAAAAGTTTCTCCGATCCCTGCGGTAATTGCGCGGATACGGGTTTCCACTTTATCCCGCAAAGCGGCGTTAAAGGTGCGTACACTGCCCTTCAATCTGGCCGTATCGGGAATCACGTTGTTCGTAGTTCCGCCTTCCATCACGCCAATGGTAAGGACTGCATTATCAATCGGCGAGATTTCCCGGCTAAGGATACCCTGCAGTGCCAGATGAAGATGAGCAGCCACATTCAAAGGGTCTATTGCGGACTCGGGCATAGCGCCATGTGAGCCCCTCCCCCGGATGATGATTTCGAACCAATCCGACGAAGCAGAGATCGCTCCATCTTCCTCAGGTACTACAAATTGTCCCAGAGGCAGCGGCATTCCGGTCAACACGTGAAGCATCATGGCAGCATCCACCTTGGGATTGTCGAGAATCCCGCTTTCGAGCATCATCTGTGCCCCGTGCAGCGTCTCTTCACCCGGCTGGAACATCAGCCTAACTGCCCCGCGAAGCTGCTGTTCGCTCGCCTTCAGAATCTCCGCCGCTCCCAGCAGCATGGAAGTGTGCATGTCATGACCGCAAGCATGCATGTTTCCGCTCAACGATGCGTAAGACAAATCCGTTTCTTCTTGAATCGGCAGCCCGTCCATATCCGCTCGGATCAGAACCACCTTCCCTTCATGCTGTCCGCCAATGGTAACTGTTAGCCCAGATTCCCCGACGAGAGTGGGCTTAAGCCCCATAGACTCCAGTGCCTCTTTCACGTAGGCTGTTGTCTTGGGCAGACTTAGATCAAGCTCTGGAACCGCATGAAGATGATGCCTGTACATGACCATTTTGTCCTGCAGCTGATGAGCCATACTCATTAAGTCTTCAGCTTCTTCACTCACAATGAACATCTCCCAAAACATAAATTAAATGAACGTTAGATTAGAGTGACCATTCCCCCTTTATCATTTTAAGACTTTTTAAGAACACTTTTATCGTACTGGCATTTTCATACCCTGTCAAGAGATATTAAGACATTTTAAGAACATTATTTTGAGAGGCTGCCGGAACATTGTAATATCACATTTATTGTGATATAACTCTTTTGATTGAACTGTTCATGAAAGGAATCTATTATGAAAATCAAGCTGGGTATTATCACGCCAGAGTCCCATATGGATTATTTCCGCGCCATTGAAGAAGAAATGCGGCCCCTATGCCAGTTCCGCTTCCTTACCATCAGCAATTTCCGGGAAACAACGGACATCTATCTCAAAAACCTGGATTCAGTGGATGGATTTGTGATCAGCGGGAGGATGCTTTACGAGGCCATTGACAAGGAATGCCTGGATGACAAGGTACCTGTTCACATTCTGCATGATGATGAGAACCTGCTGTACAGGGAGCTTTTCCGGTTGCTGGTTACAGAACCTGGACTTGATATCTCCCGGATCTATGTGGATTATGCGTATATCATCGAATCCTTCAGCGAATTCCAGCAATACCTGACTCATGAGGGAAAGCCCGTGGACAGCGGAGATCTGTCCGAACGGGTGGAGACCATGCTGGAGAACCATATCAGTCTGTGGGAAGACAAGAAAATAGATCTGTCCATCACGGCCTTCGGCCACTTTGTTCCGGAACTCCAAAAGCACGGCGTCAAATATATCTTAATCCGGCCCACTTTGGAGAGCGTTAAAGAGACCATCAGCGAGATCATCAAAGAGATTACCATCCTCAAGCTTAAGAACCAGCGGGCAGTGGTAGCATGTTTATCGGCCCAATTGGCTGAGCCTGCATCTGAAGAGCAGCTTCAAGAGCTGAAAGTCCTTGTCGGCAGGTTTCTGCGCAGCGTGAATCTGGCAGACACGGCCCAAATCTCAGATGGCTATGTCAGACTGTACACCACCTTCGGCAATTTCATGAGAATCACCTCTAACGCTCATAACTGTTCCCTGCTGGAGTATCTGGAGGAGTGCATACAGGGCAAGGTAAAGATCGGCTGGGGCTCGGGGCATGAATATTTTCAAGCGAACGTCAATGCCACCAAGGCTCACAGACAGGCGGAAGCCTATACGGGCAGCAGCAGCTTTTTTATAGACGAGAATCAGAAGGTTGCCGGCCCCATGCGGAGCATGAATGTCATCCAGTTCTCCGAACAGGGGGACCCGGACATCCTCGCGTTAGCCAAAACCATCGGAATCAACAACATCAATTTGCAGAAAATCATGTCCTACGCAGAAATCATGCGAACCAATAAATTATCCTCTGAGGATGTTGCAGAGTGCCTGTCCATGACCGTCAAAGGTGCAAACCGCATCCTTAACAAAATCGAGGAAAGCAAACAAGTACAAACAGTATTTGAAAAAAGAGACAACAGTAAGGGGCGGCCCAAAAAATACTACGAGCTGTTGTTTCTCGACAATGAAGGGCGCAAATTAAGCGGATGATACGCGGATGACCATTGGTAAAAAGGCATGTTTTCAAAATAGAAAACATGCCTTTTTTGCGCTTTTTACCAAGTTAAATGGCTCCTTGGCTGGAAGACCAGTGCTGCACATGCTGTAAGAATCGCCGCGTGGCAGGTGAAGCATATTTCATCGAGTTGACTGCGATGCCCAGGGAACGGAAGCTCCGCTCCTCCAGCTCAAGCATGGCTACACGCTCATACTGGAACCGGGTGACCAGCTCTGGAAGGATGCTGATGCCCAGGCCTTTTTCCACCATGGCAATAATAGCGTAATCGTCCCCGGCCGAGAACTTGATGTTCGGCTTAATCCCGGCCTTCTCCAGCACCCGCTGCACATCATAATCCGAGCCGGGCTTCGGAATGATGAAGTCCTCGTAGGCGATCTGGGCCAGCGGCATATAAGGGGCCTTACTCAGCGGATGGCCGAGCGGGAGGATCGCCAGCATCCGGTCCTGCTTCAGCGGAATGACCTCGAACCGCTCCCTTGTAGGCAATGAGAGGAAGCCGCAATCAACCACCCCAGCCTCGATCCACTGCTCAATCTCCAGATAACCGCCCTCCATCAGCTTGAACTCAATGTACGGATATTCCTCACGGAACTGCTTGATGATATCCGGCAGCCAATGGACAGAGACACTCGTGAAGGTTCCTATCGTAATCGTCCCCGTCTCCAGACCATGAATATCCGCTACCTGCTGCTTCAGCTGCTCATTCCAGTTCAGAATCTCCCGGATCGGCTGCATCACCTGCTCCCCGTTTACCGTCAGCTTCACGCCTGATCGGCTGCGCACGAGCAGCGGGAACCCGAACTCCTGCTCCAGACTGCTGATCGTATGGCTGATGCCGGATTGGGTAAAGCCCAGCGCCTCCGCTGCCTTCGTAAGACTGCCCAGCTCCACCACTTTCAAGAACACCTCGTACTTAATCAGACTCATGTCCAGCCCCCTCACTTAGCATGACATTTTCTCATGTATCCTATGATAAACATTCAGTTACCTTATGTATTCGAGCGTATTATACTATACTCACTTGAAATAAAGAAGGATGATGACTGAATGAAGCCGCTTAAGGCCGAGCTAATGCTCATTGTAGTAACACTGTTCTGGGGCTCCTCCTACCTGTTCATGAAGCTGGGGCTGGGTACACTGGGAGAATTCAATCTGATCGCACTGCGCTTCGGGCTGGCCTTCATCCTGGCGGGACTGCTGTTCCGCAAACGGCTGCGCAGTGTGGATGCCAGAACCTTGAAATACGGAGCCTTGCTCGGCTTCCTGCTGCTTGGCGTATTCACTTGCATCACCTTCGGGCTGAAGACGACCACGACCTCTAATGCCGGATTCCTGGTTGCGTTGACCGTTGTCTTTGTTCCTATGCTTGAGGTTCTGGTGTTTAGAAAAAAAGTCGCGCCCCCGCAAATCTTCGGCACTGTGCTCGCCATCAGCGGCATCGGGTTGCTTACGCTTAATGGCTCGCTGCAAATCCGGCCCGGTGATCTCCTCTGCATTCTGTCAGCAGTATTCTATGCGGTGCAGATTCTCGTGACGAGCCGGGCGGTTAAGACCTGCGACTCACTGAATATCGGCATTCTACAGCTCGGCTTCGCCGGGGGCTATGCCCTGATTCTATCTGCTATCTTCGAGACGCCTTCGCTACCGTCCACCCTCCCGGGCTGGATCGCGATTCTGGCTCTGGGGATCTTGTGCAGCGCTTGCGGGTTCATCCTGCAGCCGGTTGCCCAGAAGTATACTACACCGACCCGCACTGGTCTGATCTTCGCCCTTGAGCCGGTATTCGCTGCCTTCTTCGGCTACTTGTTCGTACACGAACAGCTTTCGCTCCAGGGCTACACCGGTGCCGCCCTTGTGCTGCTGGGCATTCTGGCCTCTGAGCTGCTGGGCAAGCTGCATATGGTTCCTCCGGCAAGGCTACTGAGGAAGCGGCGGGCGCATCTGTAGCTCTTCTTCTGCTAGATTGAGTGGAAATGGAACAAACATCTTAGACATCCGTCCACTTTTGGGGCATCCTACGAATTCAGGGGCACTAGTGCTCTTCATTTGCTCCTTTCGCCCATATCCCGCGAATTCAGGGGCACTAGTGCTCTTCATTTGCTCCTTTCGCCCACATCCCGCAAATTCAGGGGCACTAGTGCTCTTCATTTGCTCCTTTCGCCCACATCCCGCAAATTCAGGGGCACTATGGACTCTTCATTTGCTCCTTTCGCCCACATCCCGCGAATTCAGGGGCACTAGTGCTCTTCATTCATCTACCTTCAGCCTTGAGCTGGTCCAGCATCCTCCCATGCACCCCCTCACCCGCACATTGTATTCAGTTTTCCACATACATCCGGCTCGCACCCATGGCCCCTCTATATCTCTTATCCCCACCTGAGCGTTCAAAAAGCACAAAAAAAACGTCCCCCTGCCAACCGGCAGTCAGGGACGTTCTTTGTTAGTCTATAACATGTGTCGCCTATAACAGCTATGGCCGATTAATGCCCCATCATCATGGCGGCATCCGTCTGCTGTTCTTCAGGAGAAGGTGCAGCGCCTGCTGTCTTCGGACGGCGCAGAATCAGACTGAGGACCACTCCGGCTACGGCGATGCAGCCCGAGAGGAAGAAGACATCCCCGAAGCCCTGTACGGCAGCGGCAAGCGGATTGCTTCCGGCCGTCATTTTACCCATATGCACCGCAATCTGGCTGGTCAGGTACCCGGTCATGCCGGCAACAGCGAACGATACCACAACCTGCTGGGCAGCGGCGGTAAGCGGGGTAACCCGGTTCACCCATTCACGCGGCGCAGAGTTCAGAACATGGGTGTTGACCGGCATCATCGACAGACCCATTCCCAGGCCCATCATGACCAGAGACAGTATAATAACAGGAAGACTGGTGTCAACTGTAACTCCTGAGAGCAGGAACAGTGCCGTCGATATAATACTGAGACCTACGAACACTAGCGGACGCGCTCCGATCCGGTCGAACAACCGGCCGCCCAGCGGCATCCCTACTCCGGAAGCCAGCGCCTGTGGAAGCAGGATCAGCCCGGTCTCCAGCGGTGTATAATTGCGGATCTGCTGGAGGTACAGCGGAACGAACAGCATGGAGCCGAACAATGCCGCCTGTGTGACCCAGGACAGAATAATCCCGCGCGTAAAGTCCGAGGAACGGAAGACGCGCAGCTCCAGCAGCGGATGCTTTTGCAGCAGTTCAACAATGACAAAGACGATCAACGCGGCTCCCCCAACCGACAAGCCTAGGATAGCCCCGGTTGAGGTCCAGCTCTCTCCGCCGCCCTGATTGACGCCATAAGCCAGCATCGAGAACGCGAGCGGAGCCAGAATGATTCCGAGGATATCGAGGTGGGCTCTTCCCTTTTTCTCGGTCACCGGCAAATACTTAAGGCCAAGAATAATACCCACAATACCGATAGGCAGGTTAATCAGGAAAATCCAGTGCCAGCTCACATACTCCACCAGATAACCTGCGAGGATCGGGCCAAGGGCCGGAGCCAGCAGCATTGGAATACCGAGCATCCCCATGATCGAGCCTCTGCGTTCTGCCGGAGCGAGTCTGAAGACCATCGCCATCCCGATCGGAGCGACCATGCCGCCGCCAAGACCTTGAATGACGCGGAACAAGACAAGCTGCCCCGAAGTCTGAGCTACCGAGCATAACACAGAGCCAAGCACGAACATGGCAATGGTCGTTAGGAATACCTGCTTGGACCCGAACCGGTCGGTCATATAGCCTGCCAGCGGAATTACAGCAGCGAGCGCAAGCGTGTAGCCGGTAATCGCCCATTGAACAGTCTTCAGGTCCGTATCGAAATACTGCACCAGATTCGGAACGGCCACATTGACTGCGGTGCTGTCCAGAATAACCATGATCATGCCGACAATAATCGCCAGCAATGATGGAATTATAGCTCTCAACGAGAACGGCGCCTCTGCGGCGGCGGTGTTACTTGGATTCATAGGTTTTGACATTCTCTTGTCCACTCTTTTCTCTATTCATGATTAGTTATACTTGTGAAAATACAGCTCAAACAACCCATCAATCTGCTCCTCCAGCGGGGCCAGCTTGAAGATCTGCTGAAGATCCTCACGCTCCTTGGGGAGACTGCTCACCATAATCACCGGAAATACAATGGCCCCGTAGATCTGCATCGTCATCGTCATCAGCTTGTCACGGTCCTGCTCTCCGGTAATCTCGGCAAGTGCATCAAGAATCCGTTCAATTCTCATCAGCTTGGAATATTTCGCATATTCATCGTGGGAGCCCATAATATGGTGTCTCTGATCCAGCATCTGCCGGGCCATCCCGGGATAACGGCTAAGATTCATAATGTAACGGGTAAAAAACAGCTTCATGCGCTCCTTCGGCGGCAACGAAGTGTCCTCCAGTGCCTTAAAAGCATCGTCAAAGGTCGCCACGAGCTGCTTCACAGCATCGCCGAACAGCTTCTCCTTGGAGCCATAGTGGTAGTTCACCAGGGCCAGATTGGTCTCAGCTCTTGCCGCGATACTGCGCAGGGTAATGCATTGGAATCCGTCCTCACGGATCAGCGCAACCGTGGCATCGAGGATAAGTTGCTTCGTATCTTTATCTGAAGAATCAGCTTTGTTGCCCAATTTAACCATAATGCAGCTTGTCGCCCTCCTCTGTCACAGAATCTTAATCATTGATCTAATCAACGATTTAAACATTGTTTAATTCGAATTTAAAATTACTCTCTTTCCGGCATTCTGTCAACAGAAAGTTAAAGGGAGAATTCCTGCAGCTATATTTAAGCCGTGGAATTCTCCCTTGGGAGCAGAGTTATGTCTTATGAGAATCTAGGATGGGGCCGGGCCGGCCAATACTTCACTGGCTGCCTGGACCGGCGTTAGAGTTAGCTTGGTGAGCTTGCCTGAAGCGCCCAGTTCCAGAGTCAGTACAGCCTCCGCTTTGGTGAAGGACAATACGCTCACAATCGTGATTACTCCATCCTGCTGTGTGCTGGTGGTCGATTTCACTCCGCGGTAACTGCCCGCCAGCATGTTAATCCCTTCCCAGCTCTGCTGGAGAACCGGAAGAACAGCGGGTTCTGCGTCCTTGGCGTAATACCGCTCCTTCAGTGCCGGATAGTTACCAGCTGCCAGCAGACCTGCTACGGCACTTGCCATTACCTCCCGTGTGTATACTTCAACCTGAGCGGTTTCCGGATTATAAGAAGTAACCAACCCGATCGCTGCAAAAAAAGACAGCGGCGCGTACGCCTTTTTTTGTTTTAACTCAAAGCCGCCTGTAAACGGTACTTTGTTCTTGCCGTCCAGCACAAGCTCCTTACCGGATAATCTGAACTGAACACTCTCTTGGAACCGTTCCAGCAGGAACGTCCCGGTAGCTCCACTGAAGGTGACCTTATATTTGAGGGCCTCTACCGTCTCCCGCAGCGGGAGCATGACGTCCGGTCCGTTGGTATAGGCCGATGTCTCACCCGTCTGCAATTCCTGACCGTTCACGATAATCCTCAAGCTTCCGGCGGCACTAACGTTATTACTGGTCAATACACCTGCTCCTGCTGCAAATAACATTACACTAAGGAATACGGCTACGATTCTTTTGAACAAATCGATCCCACCTTTCCTATATTCGAATATTATGCACGCATGCTTCAGAGATTAACCTTGCCTAATTCATTAACCGTTATATACTGCTTTGGAACAGCCCTACTCCACTTTGAAGTTGAAATATTGCTTCGGGTAAGGCTCCTTGATCAGTGTGAAATGCCACCATTCCTTGGCGTACGGCTTGAAGCCCTGCTTCACCATCGCATCCTTCAGCAGCTTCCGGTTCGCATGTTGGGTGCTGCTGATGAGATTCGTATTATAGTAAGAGATTTCGCCGAAAAAATCATAAGGACTGCCCATATCCACCAGCTTGCCTGTACTCTTCTGAGCCAGCGTCAGGTCGATCGTGCTGCCCCGGGAATGCCCGGATTTCTTGGCGATGAAGCCCAGCTTGAACAGATTCCGCTTGTCCAGCTTCGGATAATACTGCGCCTTCATCTTCAGATCACCGGCGTCTTGTGACCAGCGCACGAAGTGATTAACGGCTTGCTGCGGACGGTAAGCGTCATAGACTCTCAGGATATAGCCTTTCTGTTCCAGATCTTCGCTAACCTTCTTCAGCGCAGCAGCGGCGGTCTTCGAGAAGATCGCGAGCGGGGCCTTATATCCGTCTACCCTGGTGCCGGTAAAATTATTCTCACTATAGTAACGGATCTCATATTGCGCCGAGGGAATAACCTCATCCAGATAGACAAAACCGCCGGGGAGATTGTATTTCTTCACAACTGTGCTTGGTGTAAACGGTGTCTCAGGAGTCACGGGTGCTGCTGTTGCCGTTGTCATGGCGCCCAGAAACACAGCCCCGCTTACAATTATTGCGCCTAACAGTAATCCCAGTCTTGTGCCTCTATATCTCAGCTTATTCACAATGTTTACTCCTCACCTGCCTCATCCCATATTTACCCTTCCAGTATACGGTGCAGCCCCAGGGAGCGTCTATAGCGAAGATGGAGCTTGACCCGCTGGGAGCATATCTTTACGCCTATAGACCCCCATCAGCAGCCCGAGAGCCGCGAATTCAATGAACACATGCTGTCCGTAGCTCAGAAACGGGAACGGTATGGAGATCAGCGGCATTCTGCCGGTGAGAATAGTCAGGCCATAGATTAGACGAATGGAGAGCATCAGAGCCAGTGCCAGAATCAGTGCCCGTCCATAGGTATCGCTTACGGTGCGTGCAGAGGATAACATTCTGAGCACAAACCAGCAGACCAGCACAAGCAGCAGCAGGCCGCCGGCCCAGCCGAAGCTCTGAACCAGGTACACAGGGAAAAAATCTGTATACGGATAAATCAACCCGTTCTCTGCTCCATCGAACCCCTGGCCCTTCCAGCCGGCGGAGGTAAGCGTACCCTGTATGATCCCATTAATATAGCCTGCACCTGTCACTACATCATAGAAGGCAGCAATGTTCCGGTCACTCAAATGAAGTTGACTCCAAACATAGAGGGCAAGGCCAGATACACAGCTTGCGGCAACAACCACCGCTCTGCCCCATCTCCGGGTTATCCACACATATAATGGTAAAGCAACCGCCAGATATACAACCAGTTCGGCAAAAGAAGATATGACAAGATAGATGGCCGCAGGCAGCAGCAGCAAGCCTACCTCCTTCCAGTTTCTAATCCGGCTGCCTGAAGCATTCTGCACCCCGGGTCTTTTCAAGATCCCTGCCAGTCCGACTATAAAGAGATAAGGACTATATCCAATGAGATCGAACGGGAAGCCCAGAATGAAAGCATAACGCCTCGTACCGTTTATCATATTCGGATTAAACCACATACCGACGGCAATCAACAGCAGCGCTCCGCCATAGATCCACCCCGAGGCCCGCTGCAATTGCTTGAAATTGATGAAGAACATTCCGGTCATGGCTATAAGACCAAGGATGATAAAAACAGATTGACGCAACATTAGAGCATTAGGAATAAGATCCCCAGTAAACCCCGACTCCACAGCCGCCATCCCCAGCAGACTTACGGCCGACAACAGAATAACACCCGCCAGCAGCGACCAGGGAATCCTGGGCTTGTGAATCTGGTGCAGATCCCGGCCGATGGCCTGCGGGTCTCCCATTTGCCTGATCGCATATTGTCGCGCCTCTTCTTCGGAAGCACCAAGCTCCAGCCGCTCCGACACCAGGTCTGTGAAGTGTCCGCTAAGCTCGTCCCGGATTTCACTGTGCATCCCTTTGGCTCTAACCTCTGCGCATACTGTATCCAGATAACGCTCCAGTTCCTTCTTACTCTGTTCCATCAGCCGCTGCCCTCCCCCAGAACGGTATCCATGGCACCCTTGAACAGTGCCCATTCCGCCTTCTTCTCCTGCAGCTTGTGCTTGCCCTCATCCAGTAGCCGGTAATACTTGCGTCTGCGTCCGTCTACCTCCATCCAATACGCTTCCACCCAGCGTTCACTCTCCATCGCATGAAGAATCGGGTAGAGCGTACCCTCCTTCAAGGCAAAAACTCCCTGCGAGCGCTGCTCCAGCTCCTTAATCAGCTCATACCCATACAGCGGCCTGTCGAGCAGCAGCGTGAGGATCATCGTCCCCGTGCTCCCCTTCAGCATTTCTTTGCTGACCTTCATCGGCATTTCCTCCTGTTTGTTTTGCCTATACATCGTTAATCTATGCTTAATATACAGTATTAACCAAATGAAGTCCAGCCTTTCCGACATCCGCCTCCATACATTACACGCACAAAAGAACCTCTCCCGCCAAATGGTTGCCCATTTTAGCAAGGAGAGGTTCTTATTCAATTCCATGATAATTAATGCATAGAAGCCTGAGTCTTGTGCGATACGATGACACGCTTAAGGAAGAACGCAATCACCAGACCTATAATAGCCATGACCATCCCGAAGATGAAGGCATTCTGCACTCCATGAGTGAAGGCAGCGCCGATGTTCAGCGGATCAGCCGGGTTAGTGACGGTCTGCATGTAGCTTTTGGAGCCGGAGGTCATGATGCTTACCGCCAGCGCTGTACCAATCGCACCCGCTACCTGCTGAAGTGTATTCATAATGGCTGTACCATGCGGATAGTATTCCAGCGGAAGCTGATTGATACCATTCGTCTGTGCAGGCATCATAATCATGGAGATTCCGATCATAAGCACACTGTGAAGCACGATCACGAAGACAACGGTCGAAGTAGCTGTAATTCCCGAGAAGAACCACAAGGAGACGGCGACGAGCGCCAGTCCTGGGATAACCAGCCATTTCGGACCGTATTTGTCGAACAGACGTCCCATGACCGGCGACATCAGCCCGTTGATGATTCCGCCCGGCAGCAGCAGTAATCCTGCCTTGAAGGCTGAATACCCTTGTCCCTGCTGCAGATACATAGGAAGAATCAGCATCGAGGAGAGAATAACCATCATACAGATGAAGACCATCAGTACCCCAACCACGAACATCGGGAACTTGAAGGCGCGCAGATCAATCATAGGCTGCTTCATCGTCAACTGGCGGATACAGAACAGAATAAGGGCAATCGCACCGATCACGATGGCGATAATAACCTTCGGACTTCCCCAGCCTTCCGCTTCACCGGCACTGCTGAAGCCGTAGACAATACCGCCGAAGCCGAAGGAGGACAGAATAATGGACAGGACATCAATCTTAGGCTTCGTCACTTCCGTGACGTTCTGCATGAAGAGAATTCCGCTAATTAGAGCCATTACCAGGAACGGCAGGGACAGCCAGAAGATCCAGTGCCAGCTCAGGCTCTCAATCAGCAGACCGGCAATCGTAGGTCCAATCGCCGGAGCTACCATGATTACCAAGCCGATAAGTCCCATCGCCGCCCCTCTTTTCTCAGCGGGAATGATGATTAGAATCGTATTGAACATCAGCGGCAGAAGCAGCGCGGTTCCCATCGCCTGCACCACTCTCGCAGTGAGCAGAAACTCGAAATTCGGCGAAATCGCCGCAAGGAACGTGCCCAGAATAGAGAAGCATAAGGCAGCGACGAACAACTGTCTTGTGGTGAACCACTGCAGCAACATCCCTGAGATCGGAACCAGAATGCCCAGCGTCAGCAGATAGGCGGTAGTCAGCCACTGCGCCGTCGATGGTGTAATTTGCAGGACATTCATAAGATCACTTAAAGCTACATTTAGGGCGGTCTCACTGAACATGCCGATGAAGCCGGCAATCAGCAGGGAGATCAGAATGGGTAAAGTCTTGAATTGCCGGGGCTTACTTGAACCCTTGTCAGTCATAGTTGCATTCACTCTCGTATCCTCCTGGTATCTGTGTATATCTCTCTAGGGTCTTGCGTATTACGGTTAAGCCAGTATTGCCGGAATGCACTCTGCTGCTGCTTCCAGCGGTTGAATATTTCTGCAGGTCAACGCCTGCAGCAGCGCCCCCTCGAACAAGGAGACCACCACCGAAGCTTTGCACTCTGCCGTTTCCTCCTGTACCCCCTCCCGGATCAGACGCTTCGCAATAATATCCTGCCAATCCCTGAAGACACACTGGCAAGCAGTGCGCAGCTCATGGCTGACACAGGAGGTCTCCACGGCTACCCAGAAGCTGAACGGAACCAGTCCTTCAAAAGAGGATTTCTCCGCCTCATTTGCCATAGACATGATGAAATTCTGCACAGCCTGAGCCGGCACCGCTTCACTCTCCATATAATGGCGCAATAAACGGGCTACCTCTTCACTAGTCCGGTTAATGCAGGTCAGGGCCAGCTCCTCTTTGCCGTGGGGAAAATAATAATACAAGGAACCCTTGGGCGATTCGCTGTCTTTAATGATCTGATTCAGTCCGGTAGCATGGTACCCCTGTGTAAAAAACAACCTGGAAGCCGTATCCACAATGGCTTCGCGTGCATTAGGCTTGTTCGACAAGCTCTACACTTCCTTATCTTGACGATCCAACCATTATAACAATTGGTCTACATAATAAAACCACAAAAAAACTCCTCCTGTCAATGGATAATAATTTTAAATTTTAATTTTCACTGTTGGTTCATAAGACTTAAGGATTGCCACGCATCCGTTCTGCCGCTATAATCGAATTAAAATTAATTATTCCAATGTGAAAGGTATGATTAAAATGAGTCAAAAGCCTGCAATGCAGGGAATTCCCCGCCCGCTAGTGAAGCTCAATCAGGCCTTCATTGTCATATCTGTATTACTGGCCTTGCTCACAGATATCCACTGGATTCTCGCCTTCCCGCTTGCTGCCGGATTATCAGGTCTAATCTTCGGATATCATCCCGTCATCAGGCTATGCAGCCCGCTGCTGACGAAGCCACGCTCCGCCTATGTGCTTGAAGACCCGGAGCAGCAGCAATTCAACCAGAAGATTGCCGTCTTCTGTCTGGCAGGCGGACTGGTCAGCTTTCTGGCCGGATGGACGATCACCGGATATATCTTCACCATGATGGTCGGAATCGCAGCAACGGTTGCCATTCTCGGCTTCTGCATCGGCTGCTTCATTCATTATCAGTGGAGAATGTACACTTACAGACGCAAGCAGGCCGGGCTTCACAAATAATCCGGGATTTCCTTCCTGCTGCATACCTCTACCCCTTGTACAGAACAGGCCAGCCAGTCCTTGCAGCAGTGGAACACTACTGTCAAGGCTTGGCTGGCCTGCGCCCTCATCCATATTAAGAATCAGGCCTTGGGAAGCGCCTGCCGGAATGAGACGGACTAAGGTGTAGCCCGTTCAGCGTTCCCTGCCTGCCACATCCCAGCGGTGACGGAACTTCTCGAGGCGCGGATGGACCTCAGCCGGCGCTTCGGAGAGCAGCAGACGCAGCTTGACGATCCACTCCTCGAAGGAGGAGAAGGAGGCGAACAGATTCGCCATATCTGGAGTCAGATAGAGAAAATACGGCGCGGGGTAAATGTCGCTGATATGACGCAGTGCCGAATCCAGCGGGGTATACTTCTTACGCTTACCTTCGAGGCTCTCTACCGTGATGAAGGACTGTCCCTGCTCTTTTTTCCACGCATGCAGCCGGTCATCCCGCTTATACCAGGCCTTCACCGGCTCCTTCGTCATCCGCCGGACGGTTTCTTCATGCAGCGGGTAGAGCACCAGCTTCGTGAACTTGCGCTCCACTGCCGTCTCCGCCGCCTTAAGCAGCTCCATATCCGATATATGCTCGAACGAATCATAGAAGATCAGCGTTCCCTTACGCTCACTGGCTGGCGGGTCATAGCCATAAGGCATATGTTGTATGTCACGTGTCATCATATTACCTCCCGTGTATTACTGCCTATAGCATATCATGCTACCCGGGACGGCGTACAATTCTGCAAGCTTGTCATGAAAAAGCACTGCTGCTCATTTCCCTTGGCTTCATCCGCTAACCCAGCTCTTCACGGAACCATTCTATGGTTTCCCTAATGGCCCTCTTATACGATGTCGGATTGTATTCGGGGAACCGCATCATGAATTTATTATCATTCAGCAGAAGCGGATACTCGAATTCGTATAGAAGCTCATGGAATTCGCTTATTTCCTTATTGAACATACCGGCTAATCCGACTGCCCAGCTCGGCACCGCACAGCACTTTCCCGGACTGCCAGCCGCATGGTGGATATTCATCAGAAATTGCCGCCCCTCAATAGCTCCGGAGCCGGACACATGCCACTCCCCCTGCTCACCGCTCTCCGCCAGCAATACAGCTGCTCTGGCCGCATCCCGGATATAGACCAGATCATGCGGAACGTCCAGCTTCACCGGCCACTTAATCGTCTTCGCCTGGAGGGCTCCGCTAAAGATCGGTCCGAATAAGCGGTTCGTGACATTGGGACCGTAGTAATTCGGATATCGCGGAATCACGTAACGGAATCCCCGCCGTTCAGCCTCCGTCTTCAGCAGCTCCTCCAGTTGATTCCGCAGCTTCCCCTTGCGGGTTCGTGCCTCCTTCGGATGGCGTTCATCCGCCGGAAGATATTGGAGCTTGCCGTAACCGTAGATATTGCCCGGAAATACCAAGGTCTGGCCGGACTTAAGCTGACGGGTTACCCGCTCCAGCGCCTCTGGCATGACAGAGTACCAATCCTGATACGGTACATTAAGGCAGAAATAGACGGTTGTTACCCCATTCAGCGCTTCAGCAAGCACCTTCTCATTCCTTACATCTACTGCCGCCAGGGTCAACAGCGGGCCCTTCAGCCTGCGTAAAGCCTGGCTGGAACGGTGGTAGGTAGCCTTCACCAGTCTGCCCCGTGACAGTAATTCTTGTGTGATGGAATGGCCCAGACCGCCATTGCCTCCAATTACGAGATTCATAACATTAACGGCTCCTTAACGAACGCATGAATACCTTCAGCAAGCTGCATGACGGTCCATTCAATCTGCCCGTGAGTATGGTTCGCAGTCATGATGAACCGGAATATCCATGTTGCTTCCTCAAGAGATGCAGGATATATATACCAGTAAATATGCCACTGTACCCAGTATACCGCCTTCAAGTTCCTGTATTCATTGGGTTAATTTGACGATTAATGTCGATTTCAAGCTTTTATATGGACATATGGTGAATTATTGAAAATCAATAGTTTTGCATCAGGCAGGTGCGGCCAGTAGCACGCGAATTTCCGCTCAATTAGAATGGTCTAGTTGTACATGCTTCTGTTTCTGATAAGCATATACAGCCGCACCCAGCGTACCTGCACGGCTGCCCAGTTCAGCCTGAACAATCCGGCACCGGCTTGCGGACAGCTTCAGCGCATGGGCATTTACAGTATCGCGGACACTGTTCAGGAGACGGTCTCCTGCTGCGGCCATGCCGCCCCCGATAATAACCAGCTCCGGGTTCAGCAGATTAATCACATTCGCCAGCCCGTATCCCAGCAGCTCCCCCGTCTCATGCATAACCTCAATGGCCAAGGGGTCTCCAAGATCATAAGCCTCTGAGATCATCTGCGCCGTAATCTGCTTCTGGGTCTGCTTGGTCCAGGTCTGAATCAGGCTGACCCTACCTGCCTCCAGCTTCTCCTTGAAGGTATTCACCATCCCCACCGCAGATACATACCGCCCCAGGCATCCAGAGCTTCCGCAGCGGCAGGGCCGTCCCTGCCGGAACATATTCATATGTCCGATTTCACCAGCGCTGAAGGTTGTCCCGTAGAGCACCTTGCCGTCATGAACCATCCCGGAGCCGAGGCCGGTGCCAAGTGTGAGCAGAATCAGATGCTTATGCCCTTGTCCGGCACCATTGTGCCATTCTCCGTAGAGATTAACCCGCACATCATTATCTATGTAGACCTCGAAGTCGTAGTAAGGCTTCATTTCGTTGACCACATGGACCTGCTCCCAGCCGGGAAAATTCGGTGAGAAGACCGACAGGCCCTCCTCCGGGTCGAGCAGACCAGGGATTCCCATTCCCATACAGGCAATCTGCGACTCGTAAATTCCGCTTCCTGCACATAGCTGTGTAACAGCAAGCCTGATCCGCTCCAGCACATGTGCCGGACCCTTCTGCGCTTCTGTGGGTATCGACAACTCCTCCAGGGCTGTGAAATGCTTATCAAAAAGGCCTGCCTTGATATTGGTTCCGCCCAGGTCAATGCCGACTATGTATTTATCCATTCTGTCCCATCCTTCTTTCCCTATTAGAATGCTGTACCTCTCTTCTCTTATTATGCGCTTTCAGCATTTAGATAAGTAGCATTTTCCGAGCATCTGGATAGTACGTTTCACTTGAAAGCGAACATCCTGCGGATAGCGATTGCTGTTATTTTATTGACAAAGAGGGCTGCCCCGGCAGCCAATTCAGAAGCTGCGGGACAACCCTCACTGTATATCTATTTCATTCCATTCTCTTAAGAACCGGCACCCTTGTACCGCTTGACACCGAAGCTCCAGGCCATCAGGCCGATGCTGAGGAAGACCACGCCGACCAGCGGGGTCAGCAGCGCCATCGTCCGCATCTCATCGCGGTGCAGGAACAAGGCTGCCGGATATATCCCGACAAAAGCAAACGGGATGATCCAGGTAAGCAGCACCTGAATCGCCCGGTTGTAGATCGTTACCGGATAACGTCCGTACGTCTGGATGTTATACATCAGCGGCAGAATGCCTGTAGGCGCATCCGAATAGAACGACAACGAGGTCAGTGTCGTATAGATCCCTGTATAAATGGCTACAGCGCTGAGCGTCAGAAGAATCAGCATCGGCAGGGTCCACCATTCAAACGGCAGGCCCAGATTGCTGCCGCTGATCGCCATCACAATCAGCCCGATGAAGGAGCCGAACAGGGATGGCGGGTCCACATTCTCCAGGAAGATCTGGAACAGGTTATGCGCCGGACGGGTCAGGATGCGGTCCATTTCGCCTTTGACAATATACCGCTCACTGAAGCCCCACATATTGACGAAGCAGCTGAACACGCCGAATGGAACCATGAAGAAGCCGTAGACGAACACCACTTCGTTCTGATTCCAGCCGCCCAGGCTGTCAGTATGCATGAAGATGACCAGGATGAAGATAAAGTTTGTCGCCTGGAACAGCAGGTCGGAAATGACCTCCACCCAGAAATCCGCGCGGTAGGTTAACCGTGTTTTTATATAATTCTTCAGGTATTCAATCAATAAGTCCAGGTAGTACATAGCTCAGCTTAACCCCCCTGCACGAACAGCCGCTGACGCGCTGCGTGATTTAGCCAGACAATCGGAATGAGCAGAATCAGGAACCAGATGACCTGGATACCCAGCACATTCCAGATGCCCACCCCCTGCACACGGCCTGTAAATACAGAACCCGGCAGATAGGTAATCGCTTGGAAGGGAAGTACCTTAAGCACGGAGGACAACCAGTCCGGGAATAAGGTAATCGGCACAATCAGCCCCGAGAACAGATCCACGACCACACGCTTCATGCGCATCATCCCCTCATTGTTCTCCACGAAGAAGGCAGACAGGCCTGTGATAATATTAATCTGCGAGCTGATCAGGAAGCTGAAGAACAGCATGACCAGGAACCCGGCCCAAGCCGAAGGCTCCGTAGGAAGCTGTACCGGAAACAGCAGAATGGCAATCACCATGCCCGGGATCATCAGCATCATGAAGCGGAACAGGCCTTCGCCGAGGCCCTGCATCATTTTGACCAGAACATAATTATAAGGCCGGATGAACTGGATCGCGATGCTTCCGTCACGGATATCCGTGGAGATCTCCCGGTCCAGATTGTTGAAGTAGAAGGCCCGCGCCATCCAGGACACCGCCACATACGTGGTCATCTGCGCCCCGGTAAAGCCGCCGAGCGATTCACCATCGCCATAGATCGCTCTCCAGGTGAAATAGTTCACCCCGATATTGAGCGTGTAGATCAGAATCCCCGAATAGTAATTCACCCGGTAAGCAAGCATCGTCAGGAACCGGATACGGATAAAATCAAAATAAGCGCCAAGCAGCAGCCTCCGCCCATTCTCCCCGGAACCGCCCCGGGAACCTCCGGAGGAGGGAACTGCCGTTGCCAGCTTCTCAGACATGGATAACCTCTTTCTCATCGCTGAGAGCGGCGATCCGCTCCTCCGGCTTCTCTGCCGAGCCTGACTGATAAATACTGCGGACGATGTCATCCGTATTTGTTTCGATGATTTTGATGTCTGTAATATCGGCCTGTCCGACGACCCGGCCCAGCACATCCGATACATTCAGCTCCAGTGGAATCCAGACCTTCGCCGCCAGCTCATTCTCTGCGGTCCAGGTCACCGGCATGCCTTCCGTCCAGCCGATCAGCTGCTGCAGCTTCGTGGCTGTTCCGAACTGGAATTGCACCTCACGCCCGGTTCCCCAGCGCTGCTTCAGATCATCCAGACCTCCGTCATAGATAATCCTCCCGTCATCCAGCATGATGACCCGCGAACAGAGCGCTTCGATATCCTGCAGATCATGAGTCGTCAGCAGGATGGTTGTGCCATGCTCCCGGTTCATATCCTTCAGGAATTCGCGGATCTCCGACTTCACGACAATATCCAGTCCAATCGTGGGTTCATCCAGGAACAAAATGGACGGATTGTGCAGCAGTGCCGCTACAAGCTCGCAGCGCATACGCTGGCCCAGGCTTAATTTGCGGACCGGACGGTTCAGCAGATCCTGAAGCTCCAGGCGTTCCACCAGCTCATCCAGACGTTTTTTGAAGTCCTGCTCGGACACGCGGTATACCTTGCGCAGTAGCTGGAACGACTCAATCACGCCGATATCCCACCAGAGCTGGCTGCGCTGTCCGAAAACAACGCCGATGTTCTGCACGAACTTCTCGCGCTCCTCGTACGGCACGAAGCCGCCGACAGTCAGACTGCCGGCGGTAGGGACAAGAATTCCGGTAAGCATTTTGATCGTAGTGGACTTCCCTGCCCCGTTCTCCCCAATATATCCGCAGATTTCACCTTCGGGAATGCTGAACGAGATGTCCTTCACTGCTGTTACTTCGGAATATTGCCGCTTAAACAAATCAGCGAAGGCCCCTTTGAGGCCCTCGCGGTTTTTTTGGACTTTGAAGGTCTTGCGCAAGTCCTGCACTTGTATAGCATTCATAGGTTACCTCACTAAGCTAAGTATTGGGTTCAGTACCCCATTATAATGGAACGGATGCATATCCGTCCAGCCTGCTTATTTAGCCACTCTTCCCTCAAAAAACTCTGCACCCGGCACAGCCTCCAGATGTCCAGAACGGGCCACCTTGGTCCGCAGGTACTTCTCATTGAAGGCCGATACGTCGCCCCATAGCGGCACCCGCTTCACTGTATTCATTCCGGCAGCCCGTAGTGCTTCCAGCTTCTTCGGATTGTTGGTGATCAGAGTCACAGGATGGCTGCGCAAATGCTGAAGCACGCTGATCGCATCTGTGTAATCTCTGGAATCATCGGCGAACCCCAGCTCCAGATTGGCCTCTACTGTATCATACCCTTCTTCCTGAAGAAGATATGCCATTGCTTTGCTGAACAGGCCAATGCCTCTTCCTTCATGATTCGCCAGATAAAAGAGGGCCCCGGCGCCATGCTGGGCAATCATCTTCATCGACTGGTGCAGCTGGAAGCCGCAATCGCAGCGCTTGCTGCCGAAGATATCCCCGGTATGGCAAATGCTGTGCATCCGGATCAGCGCATCCTCGGAATGCTCGAAATCTCCGTAGACCAGGACACTGGACTGCTGTCCATCCGCAAGCTTCATCGATGACAACCGGCTGATGAGCAGCTCGGTAGCCTCCTTGCCTTCAGCGCGCTGAAGCTCTTCGTCCGTCACATTCAGCCAGCTGTACCATTTGAAGGTGATCGTCTCCCCGTCCAGATTGACAGGCAGGGTAATAGGTCCGACCAATATATTCGTGGAGTTTTCCATAGGAATCCGGCTGATTTTGTTCTGTAGTATAGATAGGATATCTGGGTTGATCATAAGAGCACCGTCCTAAAAGTTTGATAGCGTACGCTTCTTAGTAACTATTTGTAAGTTAGTTTATCATTGTAATATAACTTCGTCAAGTTATAATATATATTTAAATATTTATAATTACTTATTGTAAGTTTATGATATAATGAATGCTGAGGTGATCCTTATGAATGATTTTGAGATGTGCCCCCGGTTTGAGAAAGCTGTGGATGTGCTGAGTAAGCGGTGGGTCGCCCTGATCGTATTTGTCCTGATGGATGGTCCGCGGCGGTTCGGAGAAATTGAGCATTGCTTGTCCAACCTTAGCGGCAAGGTCTTGTCAGACCGGTTGAAGGAGATGGAGACGGAAGGGATCATACAGCGCACTGTATATCCTGAGATGCCCGTACGAATTGAATATTCGTTAACCGATAAAGGTACGGCCCTGGCTCCCATTCTTGGAGAGATCGGTAACTGGTCTACGGATTGGATCGAGATCGGCGTGACCAAATGATTTCCGCACGGCACGCGAAGCAGCGCCCTTGAAGCTCCTGAACGGGAACCTTCGGGGCGCTGCTTTGTTTGATTTTATAATAAGCTTGTTCGATTCCTACAGATCCTTACGCTGAAAGCGCAGAAGCCCCAGCCCAAAGATAACCACAGTGTAGATTGCAGCGTATACGACAAAGGTATTAGACGGAAATGAATTGAAATTCATCAGACTAAGCGCCCCGCTATCCATCGATAACATACCATTCATATCCTGTAAGCTGAACAGCTCGACAGTCATCCGGCGCTGCAAGGTATCTGCGGGCATAATCATCGAGATCATTCCGGTCAGATTATTCAGCACCTTCAGTCCGTCGTCCTCCAGTCTCAGCGAACCGCTAAGCTTATCTACCATCCCTCCGAGAAATCCCGCCCCGTAGAGCATTGTCATGAACACACCGTTGCCAAGCGCCGAGAATAGTCCTGAACCCAGCATGGATACGGAGATTAACAAGGGAACTACAGAGGCGAACAGCAGGAATGACTTCGCAAGCACGACTGCATCTCTGGGAACATTCGCGTGGGCACTTGTAATCAGCAGAATTGCAGTGAACAGAATGAGGGCATACATCGTTCCCAGCGTGACAAAGCCCAGCCAGCGGCCAAGATACCATTTCCAGCGCGGCAGCGGCCGGGGTAACAGAGCCTGCATGACCCCCTGCTCCGCTTCACCAGCAATCACCGAGAAAGAGCTGAAGATCGCCAGAAAGGCAATAACGAACGCGCCGAAGAAGAAGCCCAGACTCAGAATAAAAGCGCCGTTCATGTACTGCATGAACAACCCGCTGTCATTTCCCAGCGTTCCGGCCCCTTGATCGTTCGTTCCTACGGTATCGGCCACAAACCAGAAGGCAATCAGGAACACCAGGGTAAGCAGGAGGGTTAGCAGCATCACTTTTTTGCGCAGCATTTCTTTCCAGGTCATTGCTAATATGGTTCTCATTCCTTCTCCCCCCTATGACTGAGCCCGGCTACCGCATCCATGAACCAGTCCTCCAGCCGTTCAGTCTGGCGGCTTACCTGGTACAGCGTCATCCCTTGCTCCACCATCAGCCCGTTCAGCCAGCCAGCCTGTTCCTCATGATCCAGCTCCGCCTCCAGCCACACGACGCTTGAATCTGACTCCTCCTGTGCCGGATCATAGCCCGATTTACCCGCCGCAGGCACGGATTCCCGGATGGATAGCCCTGTATGCTCATTAAGCCAGGACAGCAAAAAAGGCGTGTATCCGCCCACTTTGAAATGCCAGCTTGTCCGTTTGTTCAGCATCTCCGCTACTTTGCCGTGCCGCAGGACCGCTCCGTTACTCAGCAGAGCCATCCGGTCGCACAGCACTTCAACATCCTCAAGTAAATGAGAGTTGAGAAAAATAGTAATTCCCCGGTCCTTCAGCCGCTGCAGAATCTTCCGCACTTCCATTCTCCCGATGGGATCAAGGGCTGAAGAGGGTTCATCCAGGAACAGAATCTCCGGGTCATTCACCAGCGCACACGCAAGACCCAGCCGCTGCTGCATTCCCTTGGAATAATGCTTAACCCGGTCCCTTCCGCGCAGCCCGATACCTACCTCCTGCAACAGGTGAGGGATTCTCTGATCCATGACGGATTTCGGAATCCGGCACAGCTTGGCATGAAGCCTGACCACCTCTTCACCGGTCAGCCAATCCTGGTAGCGGTACAGCTCCGGCAGATAGCCAATTTTCATTTTGGCTTCCATAGAGCCCAGCGGATGGCCCAGGATGGAAGCATGGCCGCCTGTTGGTGAGATGAGTCCAACCAGCATTTTGACAAAAGTACTCTTGCCGGCACCATTGGGGCCGAGGAAGCCGAAGGCTTCCCCTTTCCCAACAGTCAAGGTAACATCCCGGCAACCGCGCCCGTTCGGATAAGCTTTGGTCAAGGCGTTCGCATCAATCGCAGGGATACTGCTCATTGTGTGATCAACTCCTGTACCTTCTGAATGAACTGCTCGCGCTCAGGATAGATATCTCCGCCGCTAAGCTGCAGAAGCTGCCCCTTCTGAACCCAGACAGCCGTATAGCTGTTGCCGTTACTGAACTTCATTTCAGTAAGAATGACCGGCGTACCAGCCACCGTAATCTGTTCATCATGATTGCCCTTAATCAGCGGCATCGGCAGATCGCCGGACAAAATCCGGCTCTTCTGCAGACTGCTTCGCAGATTGTCGGGAATCAGCGGGAAGTTCACAACGGCATCAATCGCTTCGTCCAGATCCACAGAAGGATCTACGGTAACGACAGGTGTGTTCATCTGTGACAAGGCTCCCCAGTGCTGATCGCTGCCCAGATCGTAGTTCACCTGCTCGGGGATATGAAGCGTAATCGGCTTGCCATCTACAGATGCAGGCAGCAGATTGTCCGAGCCCAGGCGTTTCAGTGCCTTGTTCACTTCATCCACCTTCAGGTTCAGTGTGATATCATGGGACCCGCTGACCTGAACAAACTTGACTGAATCCATAACGGACCCCTTCAGCGGCTCGTAGCCCAGCAAGCCTTGGATATCCTTGAGCGGAACATTCTCCTTCATCTCACCATTGGTGATGGAGATGTCACCGAAGGCCTCAAGGGATTGCTCAATATTGCCATTGCCATTGCCATTCTGAATTATCTGATAGAACATATCCCGCAGATCGCCTTCTTCAACAACAGTAGCCTCCTGCATCTTGAACTGGTTCAGCAAGGCTGCCATGGCTGTATTCCCTACCGGAGTAGCCAGAATTGCTGCGAAAATCGCTACGCCCGCTGCCGCAGCGGCCCACTTGCGGCTGCGGCTCATCATAGGCCGGCGTGACTTCCGCCCTGTATTCTGCACTGGCTCCGCTGCTGCAAGGTTACCCGCCTTAGCTGCCTGAAGCACAACATCTGCTTCCGGTTCTGTTCTATCTGATCTATCAGCCTTGACAGTCTGTTCCTCTATAGGGGTCTCTTGCTTGCCCCATGTAGCCCACACCGGATTGACCGGCTCGTCTCCCAGCTTCTCCTGTAATTTAGCCCAAGCTTCATCTGTGCTCTGGGGCTGTATCTGCCCGTTTGCTCTATTCATGGTTTCTTTCCTCCCGGATCTCATTATTCTTGCGGAATGGATTTCACCGCATGGTGTTTCAGTTTGGCTGTCGCCCGGCTTAACAGGGTTCCGACTACTGGCGGCTTCACTCCCAGCTCCCCGGCGATCTCTGCATAGCTGTAGCCCGAATACTTAAGCAGCAGGGCCTGCCGGTCCCGTTCGGGAAGATCCTCCAGCCAGCTCCGCACATCTTCCTGATCCAGCTTGCTGAGGACTACTTCTTCCCCTGTAGGAGCAGAAGCCCCCGCATCATATAACAGCTCCTGTTTGTTGATCAGACGCCGCTCTCTCACCCGCTGGTTCAGATAATCATATCCGATCCGTGTTAGCACTCTATGCAGCCATGCCCCCAGAGCCGCGGGATCATCCGGCGGATTTCTGTAGAGTCTGATAAAAACCTCCTGCGCCAGATCATCGGCAGCACTCTCGTCCCTCACAAGTGCCGCCAGCTTGCGCCGCACACTCGGGTAATGCTCATAAAAGATTAATTTGTATGGGTCTGATTCCGGAATATTCATTAGGTAAATCCTCCTTATCCGCTGCAGCTATATGTAAGACGAAGGCTAAGGCGGATTTGTATCACCTTGCCTCAAGATTTCTCTCCAGCAAGTTCCCGATCCGCTGCGCCATTACGTCTGGAGGGAGCGGCTGTCCATTCTTGAACCACCATTCCACTACCCCAACGATCGCCGATCCTAGAAACTGGATGTCCACGTTTCTGATGTTGGCTGAATCCTTGTCGCTCCCTTCAGACAGGCTGTTATCCTTCTCCAGCTCGCCGAGGAAGAATTCAAGAAACCGCCCGCGGAAAAACACGCTGCCTTTACTCCCCAGCAAAACAGAGAAGAACATCGAATGCGTCTCAAAATATTCAAACCACACCAATCCCATTTCGGTATATCCGGCGGCATCGTCTGAACTTTCGCAGATTTCGCGTATATTGCTGATATGCTCTTCTATGAGCTTGTCCAGAAGATCAAATTTATCTGTGTAGTGTAGATAAAGGGTTCTACGGCTGACATCCGCTCTATCAGCAATGTCCTGTATTGTAATTTGATCAAAATCCTTTCCCAGCATCAGCTCAATAACAGCCTTTTTCAGGGCTTCCTGGGACTTGCGTATTCTCCGGTCGATCTTTAACATTCTATCCTCACCAGCTTTCCTGAAGATTACTGCACAATTCCGTTGAAGTCGTGAATTAATGCACAGAATCAGGCTTTTTAAGACTTGTATCGATTCTTGTTCTGCTTATTATTATACATACATGCTTATTAATTCACGACTGTGCATTTAAAGGAGAATATTATAATGAAACTTGCAATTATCGGAGCCACTGGAGGAACTGGAAGAAAAGTAATGGAGCTGGCACTTGCAGCAGGACACGAGGTGATAGCTGTGGTACGCAGACCGGAGGCGCTCTCCCCTGCAGCGGGGCTCACTATCCGGCAAGGGGATGTATTCGACAGATCCAGCATGATCCTGGCCCTCGCCGGAAGCGAAGCGGTCATCAGCTGTATTGGTCCTCCAAGCAACTTCTCCCCGGATGCTGCCGGCAAGAAGGGCCTTGTAAATCTTAAGGCAGGCAAAAATGTCATGGCAGCGAACTTCTCGCCGGGTACCGTCATGTCAGAAGGAATTCCAAATATCCTTGCAGCCTGTCGGCATCATGGAGTTCAGCGGCTGGTGATGCAGAGCGGGATTAATCTGAGTGACGGGAGGGAGTTGTCACTCGTCAACCGCTGGGCTGTCCGCTTGATGCGCCGCATGTTCCGCAAAGCGATTGAGGATAAGGCAGCCGCTGAACAAGCAGTAATGCGCAGCGGATTAGACTGGGTAATCGTACGGGCATCCGTGCTTAAATACGCAGAGAGTTCTTCTAATTATACGGCAGGCCCATCGGCCCGCATCCATCCGCTCCAGGCGCTGCCTTATGCTGCCTGTGCCGATTGCCTGCTGCGTGCGGCAGGCAGCGAACCGTCCTGGACCCGCAAGGTGATCAACGTCGGACGATAAGGAGCAAGCGGAAGAATGAGCAAAGTATAGAAGAGCCTATACAAACGCACAGAAATAGCCCTCCCGCACGCGGTAGGGCTGATATCTGGTGTATATCCATAAAAAGGTTGATCTCACCAATAAAATATAGTAGTTTATTAGGTGTAAACTATTATAAATTGAAAGGTGGAGCTAAGGATGGAACAGAAATGTATGGAAATGATGATGAACATGTGTATGGAAGACATGATGTCGAAGATGAAGAACATGAAGATGTGCATGGAAACCATGAACGAAATGGGCATGATGAACATGGATATGGGTATGGACAAGATGATGACTCAAATGCAGCAGTGCGATGAAATGATGACCATGTGTATGACCATGATGCGTAATGGAATGGAAATGTCCAAGTAAGTCCAAGTACACGACGGCAAGCCCTTGAGAGTGAATCTGCGAAATTCACCTTTACTGTGCATGTCATGGCTGAGCAGACTAACTGCATGCCATTTTTATGTATAACTATATTATCTCTATATCTACCTCTTCATATCTCCGATTATTACTTCTCTATCTAATCTTGATATACCGTGCTTGAAGCTGCTTGGCCACGTGAATCCGCTCCATCTTCAGCTCCCAAATCCGCTCTTTCCACAGAGCGCTATCCGGTGTATCCTCATGCTCTCTCAGCTTATCGAATAATTGCATCAGCAGTCCGTTAATATCATCGAACCGCGTCCATAGCGCTCTCACGCTATCCACTTGTTTCTTTTCTTCGACAAGCGCCTCATAGTTCTTCAATTGCTCCAGGAGATCAGCCTGCCACTGTTCATCGTTAATTGCCTTGGCATAATTCAGCAAATCCAGATAATCATCTATTGACAAAGGGACCGACTCCTTTTTTCTTTATACCAAGTATTATACTCGGTATTGTAGATATTGCAATAGCCTGCGCACAAAAAAACAGACATCCTGTGAAGGATGCCTGCATGGAATTCCCTATTTTGCTGTGCTAACCAGCTTCAAGCTACATCAGCTTCTTAATATCATCCTTGAGTTGCTCGGACTGTGGTCCAAATACAATCTGTACAGCCCCCTGACCAAGCCGCATGACTCCCGATGCACCAAGCTGCTTGAGCGCGGAATCCTTAACCGCCTTGTCATCATTCACGTTAAGGCGCAAGCGGGTGATACAAGCGTCAATGCTACGGATGTTCGCAGGACCGCCGATGTTCTCCAGAATCTTGGCGGCTCTGGAAGAGGACGACGCGGCTGTACCGCTCTTGGACAGATCAATCAGGTCATCTTCCGTCTCATCCTCGCGTCCGGGAGTTTTGAGGTTGAACTTGACGATAATGAACCGGAACAGCACATAATAGAGGACGAAGAAGCCAAGCCCAACCGGAATCAGCACCCACGCATTGGTGGAGAGCTTCATGTTAAGCAGGTAGTCAATGAGCCCGGCGGAGAATCCGAACCCCAGCTTCACATCCAGCACATACATCAGGAATCCGGCAAAACCGGTCAGCAAAGCGTGTACCAGATACAGCAGCGGTGCGAGGAACATGAAGGAGAATTCCAGGGGCTCCGTAATCCCTGTCAGGAAGGAAGCAATCGCCGATCCGATGAAGATGGACGCAACCATTTTGCGTTTCTCCGGTTTGGCTGTATGAATGAAAGCCAGGGCTGCACCCGGCATAGCGAACATCATAATCGGGAAGAAGCCTGTCATGAACATTCCCGCAGTCTTATCTCCGGCGAAGAAGCGCGTCAGATCTCCGTGAACAATATCCCCTGCAGCGTTCGTGAAATCACCCAACTGGAACCAGGCGATAGCGTTGATTACATGATGCAGGCCGAACGGAAGCAACAGACGGTTAGCTGTCCCGAATACAAATGCCCCTGCACCGCCAAGACCAACAACCCAAGTGCCGAAGTCACTGATCACATCCTGAATCGGGCTCCAGATCATCCCAAACAGCACTGCGAGAATCATGGTGGTTATGGCCGTAATGATAGGTACGAACCGCTTACCTGCGAAGAAGCCAAGCCAGTCCGGCATTTTGATATTATGATATTTCTTGTATAGGTAAGCAGCCCAGGCTCCGGCAAAAATCCCGCCCAGCACGCCCATATTCAGCTTCACATCATCGGCGATGAACGGCATTTGGGCTGGAAGTACCTTAAGAATACTGTCCAGCACCTGATAAGCAATGAGGGCAGATAGCGCGGCAACCGCATCCCCTGCGAACCCGATCGCTACCCCAATTGCAAAAATCAGCGCCAGATTACCGAAGATTGCACCCGCACCTGCATTCAAGAAAGGAGCCACATACTGGTTGAGAAATCCCCCTACGGTACTGCCCAAATGGAAGTCCTTCTCATAATTAATCAGTCCGAACCCTTGCAGTATCGCTGCCGCCGGTAAAGTTGCGACTGGAAGCATCAGAGATTTCCCTAACTTCTGTAGAAAAGCCAACATAATGAAATCATCCCCCTGGTTTCATATTAAGTACATATATGTTCTAAGGCTGTGAAGCTACTGCTGTTGTAAGAATACTGCTTGTTCCTGCCGTAACCTGGCCGTAATGGCAATCCACTTCCGGGATGTCCTCCCCGTTGCCCGTTACAATTACCGGAGTGATCGTACGATAACCCGCAGCGCGGATTGCCTCCAGATCAAATTCGATCAGCGTCTGCCCTGCCTGCACTTCATCTCCGGTGGCAATATGGCTGATGAAGCCTTCGCCCCGCAAGCTGACCGTATCAATTCCGATGTGCATCAGCAGTTGCAGACCAGAGGCATGCTCCAGGATTAGAGCGTGATTGGTTTTGACCACATGCGCAATTTTTCCGTCAAAAGGGGCCGTTAAACGTCCCTCTATAGGTTCTATGGCGATGCCTTGGCCCATATGCCCACCGGCAAAGGTCTCATCCGGCACTTCCGTTAACGGTACGGACAGTCCGCTGACCGGAGCGTATATCTCCAGGCGGGTTACCGCCTCAGTAGGTTTCTCTTCTTTTTTAGCTTTCCATCTCGAAAACATAAAAGTCACTCCTTGCTGCTGCTATTTATTCTTCTCTATGGTCTGGAACAGCCGGTGCAGATGCATAGCCAGGAAGCAGATTTCTTCTTCGGGTACGTCTACACTGAGCTTGCCTTGCATGACTTTGCCCATCCTTTGCGCGAGCTTGTATTCATCCTTGTATTCCTTCTTGATATGCTTCACAAAAGGATTGTCGATGAGCGAACCCTGCAGAATCCGTTCAATCGAGAATCTCAAGTGAACCATCAGCCGGACATGATTCATACTGCCCTGCTCAAAGCGGATCTTGCGTTCACTGCGGATCATCTCCATCAGTTCACTGACAATGTTGGAGGCCTTCACAAGCTGGCCCACTGGCACATTGCTGACCGCAGAATAGACGTGGTAAGTAAGGAAACCGACCTCGTCCTCAGGAATCTGCACTTCAAAGCCTTCGCTGATCTTCCCGGCCGCCTTGGAAGCGATCTCAAATTCCTTGGGGAATGTCATCCGGGTCTCCTCCAGGAATGGATTCACAATGTCCATCCCGCTGCGCAAGCGGAAAATGGTGAATTGGATATGGCTGGGGAGCGCCAAATAGATCTTGTCGTTTAACTTGCCGGGAAACTCACGGGCGATATCAGAGATAATCTCATCCGTAATCCTCATGACCTTGGGATCAATGTCCTCCAGCAGAATCTGATACTGACTCCATTCCTCCCGGTCCTCCAGCCGAAACAGCTTTTCAATCCGGGGATCATCCGAATCAATAACACCCGTATCCTTAAGCGCAAACCCGATGCCCTTGCCGATAATTACATATTCCTTGCTCTTCTTGCCGCCCTCTACCATTACGACATTATTCCCAATCACCCGCAGCACCTGAAATTGTTCAGTGTCCCTCGCCAAGTTCCCCCTCCTTTCCGCCCATATCCTGATTTTTTGCACAAAAAAGAGCCAAGACTGGACTCAAAGTATTGAGTACGAATCTTGGCTCATGCCCTGTTAAGGTAACACGCCACTGCATATAAATGATCATTTATGAACCCATCATAAAGCATACCTTGTATTCCCGTCAATGGGTTTTTGGAAAAGTCAAATGTACCGGCACATTCGTGTAATGACGTCCTGTATCAATACCGGCTTGCTGATGAAATCAGTGGCTCCGGCGGCCAGGCAACGCTCACGGTCTTCCTTCATCGTTTTGGCAGAGACCGCAATGATCGGGAGGTCGGTGAGATGCATCTCCTCACGGATAATAGACAGCGTGTCATAGCCATCCAGAACCGGCATCATAATATCCAGGAGTACGATATCCACCTCCGGCTGCTCTCTAACCACTTGAAGACATTCATAACCCGTCTGAGCGGTCATGATGATCATTCCGTAAGGCTCCAGACCCTTCTGCAAGGCATAAATATTGCGCATATCATCATCCACAATCAGGACAGTTCTGCCTTGCAGCATGGCATATTCTTTCTCGAACAGGGAGTCCCCGCTATTACCCGGCTGCCCTGTAACATGAACGGTTCTGGAGTGCTCCGACCCGGCTGCAGTCTGAGCCAGCTCCGCCGGATGGAACGGTTCTTCTTCACTGTCCAGTTCACGGCAAGGGAGATACAAGGTGAATGTACTGCCCTTGCCCTCTTCGCTCTCCAGGCTGATATGCCCGCCCAATAGCTGAGCCAATTGCTGGGAGATGGACAAGCCCAGACCGGTTCCCCCGAATTTGCGGGCAGTCGTTCCGTCCACTTGGCGGAAGGCCTCGAAGATCAGCTCACGGTTCTCTTCAGAGATGCCGATTCCGGTATCCTGGACAGCAAAGGCCAGTACCGGCCCCTCTGCTATGTAACTCTGATCTGAATATTCCGCCAGCTTGGTAATCTCCATGGTAACAGAGCCCTGCTCCGTGAATTTGAAGGCATTGGACAGCAGATTCCGCAGAATCTGGTGCAGGCGCATCTCATCGGTGAAAAACAGATCCGGAACCTCAGGGTTCAGAGTTACGTTAAACTCCACATTCTGCGCTTCTGCAAGCTTGCCGAAATAACCCTGCAGCAGCGAAGGCAGCTCGGTGAGATTGACGGCATCCATTTCCACCAGCATTTTGCCCGCTTCCACCTTGGAAAGATCCAGAATATCGTTAATCATACTAAGCAGATCACTTCCGGAATTGTAAATGACAGAGGCATAGCCCAGTTCTTCCTCGGTTAACGTATGATTGCGGTTTTCCGTCAGCAGCTGTGAGAGAATCAGCATACTGTTCAGCGGTGTCCGCAGCTCATGCGACATATTGGCCAGGAATTCAGACTTGTAGCGCGAGCTCTGTTCCAGCTGTTCATTGTACCGCTCCAGCTCGATCGCTGCATTCTCGGCTACATATTTCTGATTCTCAAGCTCCTTGTTCACGGTTAGCAGCTCGCTGGTCTGACTCTGAAGCTCCTCCGTCTGCATCTGCATCTCCTCGGACTGAGTCTGCAGCTCTTCGGATTGAACCTGAAGCTCTTCGTTCATCACCTGTGATTCATGCAGAAGCCTCTGGATCTCCATCCGGGTCTTCACCGAATTCACGGTAACCCCCATCATGTCCAGCAATTCCTTCAGCAGCTCGAAATGGTAAGGCGCCCAACGGGTCAGCGCAGCAATCTCCAGTACAGCAACAGTCTTGTTCTCAAAAATAATCGGAGCAATCACAGCGAACCTCGGCGGCGTTCTGCCCAGAGCGGAGCTGATGGAGATATAGTCATCAGGCAATTGCTCAATCACATTCAT
The DNA here is from genome assembly GCF_037975415.1 of Paenibacillus sp. FSL M7-0896. NCBI lineage: Bacteria > Bacillati > Bacillota > Bacilli > Caryophanales > Paenibacillaceae > Paenibacillus > Paenibacillus sp. FSL M7-0896. The sequence goes on along the minus strand of NZ_CP150250.1, from coordinate 3,134,528 downwards.
CCGCTGATCCAGCGCACATTGACCTGCCAGGCCTACTCCCGGCTGAATAACCTCGGGCCCGATGCGTTCTTCCTTATTCTCTGCGCCTGCATAGGAATAGATGCGCTCGAACAGTTCCTCGTTATTCACGACGTATATACTGGCATACTGCATTTCCAGCATAACCGACAACCGGCTGACAAAAATTCTGCACAGCGAAGGCATATCAATGGTCTCTTGCAGGGCAATCGACATTGAGGTGAGCTGTTCACTCGTCCACTGCTCCCGCTGCACGTTATCCAGCAGCCCGTTCGTCGCTTCGCCCAGGTCATAGATTTCATCCAGCGTCTTCACCTTAATGCGCTCCGAGCGGTTACCGCCGGAGGCAATACTGTTGATGGCCTGTATGACGCTGTGCAACGGATTCACAATGCTGGCCGAGAGCAGATAAGTGATGAGCAGCGCAAGTACGACCACCAATCCCCACAATATGTACATGGTAATCAGCAGCTTATGATTGCTGTCCTTCAGGTTGCTGATCCGGTCGTTCGTGAGCGTACGTTCGATGTCACGGAAGTAATCGGACTGGGAACGGATCGTATCGACGAGATTTTTTCCCGTATCGTTGCGAAAAAAAGCGTTGACCGCTTCCGTATGACCATTCTTCTTCAGCTCAACCACATGCTGTCCGGCAACATCGACCCACTTCTCGATATTATCCGTAATCGTGTCCAGATTCCGTACCTGCTTCGGGTTATCGGCAATGAGATTATTCAGCTTCGCTGCATTAATCCTCCACTGCACCAGCCCGTCATTATACGGTGCCAGATAGGACTCATCATCGGTAAGGACATATCCCCGCTGTCCAGTCTCCATATCGAGTACATTTTTCTCAATTTGATATGTAAGTTCATGAACTTCTATATCATGATCGCTCAAGAACACGGTTTCTTTCTCCAGGCTGTTAATCCGGCCAGAGACTATAATCAGAAATAGCCCCAGCATTAATAATATGATGACATATCCAAGTGCGATTTTGCCGCGGATCTTCAAGCTCCAAGCATGCTTCTCCGGCAATGGTCCTACCCCCGTCCAGAGTTATACTTATGCTGCATATTGTTGTCTCTCACGCTGTGGCTGCACAGGGCTTACAAATACCCCTCCGTGCGGGGAATGGGCAATCTGTCCTTGAGCTGACGCACATTGGCTTCCAGCTTGATGATAATATCTTCGAGATCCTGCGGATCAATGCCCTTAATAATCGGCACAGGGGCCGGAGTGGTTGCGGTCTTCACCTCTGCCTTCAGCTCTTTCATCTCAATCTGCTGCTCCTGCCATTTATCCATCAGATCCGCTATGGTAGCATAGAACCGTTCATAATCCTTAATGACGCTGTCCAGGAACGTATCCACCTCTTCGGCATCATAGCCGCGAAGCTTCATACTGAATTCCTTTTCATGAATGGTAAGTGCATCAAGTGTAATACCGAGCTGGCTGAACAGCTTTCTCTGCTTATCCAGCCGCCGTTTCATATGTTCGTCCATTTCATAACCTCCAAGTGTATGCTGCATTCATCCGGCAGGTATTATTATAACAGGGTGAAAGCAGCATGAAAATATCACTAAAGTTACAATTCAGCATAGGGATGCCTGCTGATTGCCCTATAACACATTAGGGTAAGGAAAGATTACGACAGTATAACTACTAATCAAGCTGAAAGGAAGATGACAGATGAGCCACTTAACCAAAGACCAATTGACTAAGCTTAGAGCCTCGCTTGAAGAACGCAAGGCTGAACTGGAACAGCATTTCTCCGGCAATGGAGCAGAAGACAGCCTGCTTGGCGATTCCCTTATCCTCTCAACGGGCGAGCTCTCTTCGGTCGATAACCATCCCGCCGATACAGGAACAGAGACGTTTGAACGCAGCCGCGACCTGTCCATCAACACCTCGCTATCCGAAGAATTAACGGAGATCGAAGCTGCTCTTGCGCGGATGGATAACGGAACGTACGGCATCTGCGAAGCCAGCAAGCAAGAGATTCCTTATGAGCGGCTTGAGGCCATCCCCTACACCCGCTATACCGTGGAGCATGCCCCAACCAGCCGTGACACCGGCGCACGCCCTGTGGAAGAAGAGGTTATGACCCCGCCGCCAGCCGGTGCAGGCGAAGGACGTCAGCAGAATAGCGGAAGATTTGATGACGCCGGTGCCTGGGAAGCCGTCGAGGATTATGGCAGCGCAAGCTCGCCGGTAACCCCGCCGGGCCAGGATTCTGAAGATGAGGATTCCTGAGCCGGCTGTTCACGACTTGTGAGGCTTCTGGATAGACTGATATAGATGAGTCCGCCGGAACGTGGCCAGATCGATATGCATGAGCCCGCCAGCTCGTGGATCTCCCATCAGAAGTTGTCTGCTACTGCCTTATTAAGAATACCAAGACAACGGTCCAGATCGGCCTTCACCTGCTTCTTATATAGTTTGGCCTTCTCCTCCCCGTCCGAAGTGAAGTGATACAGGACAATCTCCTGAAAATCGACCTTCGGATCGCTCCCCTTAAGCTGCTTGGTACGGTAAAGTATCCCTTGCTGCACCAACTCATGCAGAGCGCGGTAAATTTCACTTTGGGGAGGCGAATAGCCATGAGCTTTGAAATCTCTGCGCAAATCCTCCAGCATCTGATAACCATACCCCTTGTGTTGCTCCACCATTGTAATCAGATATACCTTTATAAACGCCCGCTGAGCAATCATAAACGCCATAAGACACCTCCCGGGGTGTTTTTTTGTTAGAATCCTTAGAGAAGAACAGCCATAGCCCCTTGTCACTTAATTCCGGCAGTCAAATGATGTGGGTAGCATTTCCAGCTACAACTCTAGTATAAACTCTATTTCCCAGTTTTCACAACAAGTTATATTTTATAGTTTCATTTTTCCGGTGCGGAGTTTAGGTTTACTTTTTCCGTTTTGAAGAAGATAGGTACGCATATGGTGAGACGGTTAGATGGTATTAGTAGATACGGCTGGTGTTTTTATGTACTCTATTGTGAATTTTTCATGTAATGAAATTATATTAATAGAGTGCGACTTTAACTTTCGGCGCCTGACACCCGTTGCTTATTACCTCTGCAAAATAAAGGTTATTGTGGACGCAATAAGTCTTTTATTAATATTTGGGGTCATTATTATGAATTTTTCATATGATGAAATGACATGAATAATCCCCCCCTCTCTGCCTCTCCACAGACGATTACTCTTATTTATTTTGTTGTAATTGCAACAAAAATCATGTATTATTTTAAAACTATAGGCTTGGAAAATACATGATCAATGGGGCTGTGATTATGAAGGAGATTCTACGCGAGGTTGGAATGATTGCCCGGTCACTGGACTCTATCAGCAATATCGAATTTAAGCAATACGACCTTACCAGGGGGCAATATTTGTATCTGATGCGGATCTGTGAGCATCCGGGGATGATCCAGGAGAAGCTGGCTGAAATGATTAAAGTGGACCGGACAACGGCTGCCCGCGCTATACAGAAGCTTGAGATTAACGGTTTTATTGAAAAAAATGAAGATCGGCACAACAAAAAAATCAAGCGGCTGATCCCTACAGAGAAAGGGCAGGCCGTCTACCCTCTGCTCAAGAGAGAGAACGATTATTCTAATAGCGTAGCGCTGTCCGGCTTCTCCGAAAGTGAGGCTGAAACCCTGGTAAAACTCCTACAAAGAGTCAGGTCCAATGTGGAAAAAGACTGGGAATATGTAAAAAAGGGAAACAAACGGGACTATTGATTATACAAAAGGAGAATTATAGATGACTATTTTGATAAAGAGATGCTCTTCCGATGATCTGGAGACCTTGCAAAAAATCAGTATCGAAACGTTTACGGACACCTTCAAAAATCAAAATTCACCAGAAGCTATGGAAGCTTATTTGAAAAGAGCATTTCGTACAGAGCAATTAAAAAAAGAATGCGCCAACCGCCATTCTGAATTTTATTTCATCTATTATAATGAAGAAATTGCCGGGTACCTGAAGGTTAACGCCGATGATGCCCAAACTGAACATATGGACAAGGACTCGCTTGAAGTGGAAAGGATCTATATTAGAAGGCCCTTTCATAGGCTGGGGCTAGGGAAACAGCTGATTGAGAAAGCGGTGGAAATCGCGGCCGAAAAGAATAAGAGGAAGCTCTGGCTGGGGGTTTGGGAACAAAACGGAAACGCAGTTGCCTTTTATACAAAATTGAATTTCGTACAGACAGGAACTCATTCTTTCTATATGGGTGACGAGGAGCAAACAGATCTGATCATGACCAGAATCATCCTCTAGCACAATTAATTTAATCAGCACAAAATCAAGCACAAAGAACTGCCTGGGCATGTTCGCCGCAGGCAGTTCTTAAGTATGCTATAGGAGCGGGCTTAAGCCTGCTCTAATTTTTAGATTTTGTCGCGGTTGTAGAGGTCGGGGTCACGGTCTGCATTCATCGAGCCTCTATTGCCCAAGGTATTGCCAACCGTTGTGTCCCTAGGGACCAGATCAGGGTTAGTTGCTCCGCGGTCAGCCAGCGTATCCTCCGGATACAGGCTGTCGTACCGGCCGGAATTGAGTGAACGGTTACCCCGGAATACCGTATGGATATCTCTTCCACGGCCGTTGTCATCGACCAGGACGAGGATTTTGCCGCTGTCGATGTAGCCTTCGTAATCTCTGGCCTCATCCTCGGGAATGCCGAGTCCGATTAATCCGCCCACCAGACCGCCTGCTCCTACTCCAATGGCAGCCCCTGTTAACGTAGCTGCGATTGGGCCTGCGGCAAGGATTGGACCAATTCCCGGAATGGCCAGCGCACCGATCCCGGCCAGCAGTCCGGTAATTCCGCCCACTACGCCGCCGGTGGCCGCACCTGTAGCAACGCCTTCCGGCGCCATCGTTCCTGTATCCTCGGAGATGTGTTTCAGGTCATCTCGATCCTTCGTAATTACTGAAATCTCATCGTTCGTGAAGCCTTGACTCTGCAAACTTTCAATTGCTCTGGTTGCTTCTTGTTCCGTATCGAATACGCCAATAATTTTCTCTGTCACTTGAAGCCCTCCTTCGTAATTGTTGTTCGCTACTCTATTACCCGTTCACGCGGTGCCCAAACAGGAAAAGCATCACCGGATGAATTAATACCTGATACCCCTCTCATTCTATTTGGTAGGACGGGTACGGTTGGTCGGTACTGCCTCCAGCGGATTATCCGGCCAGTAGTGCTTGGGATAACGGCCTTTCAGATCTTTTTTCACCTCGAAATAGGTGTTCTGCCAGAAGCTGGCCAGATCTGAGGTGATCTGCATCGGCCTTCTCGCCGGAGACAGCAGGTGCAGCAGCACCGGGACCTTCCCTCCGCCGATCCGCGGAGTATCCGTCTGCCCGAACATCTCCTGCAGCCTAACTGCCAGTACCGGCGCCCCGGGATTACTGTAATCCAAGGGAACCCGCGAACCGCTCGGTACCGTAATATGCGTCGGCGCCTCCTTGTTCAGCTGCTGGCGGCTGTTCCAGTCCAGCATCCCCTCCAGCGCCTGCACCAGCTTCACCCGCTGTAAATCACGGAGATTCCGCATCCCTTGTATAAAGGGTGCCAGCCATTCCTCCAATGTATCCGTCAACGCCTCATCCGACATATCGGGCCAGTCGGCCCCCTGCGAGTGCATGAAATCCATCCGCTGCCGCAGCTGGAGGGTTCCCTTCTCCCAAGGCAGCAGCTGTAGCCCTTCCGCCGCGATCACCTTCAGCAGTACGCTCTCCGTCTCCTCGGGAGTAGCCCGCTCATGGGTCGTCTGCTTCAGAATGAGCGCCCCCAGCCGGGTCACTCTTCGCGCCTTCACGCTTCCGCTCTCACTGTCCCAGTAGACTTCGCGCTCCTCAAGAAGGCTGTCCGCATGATGCTTCAGCAGGTCCTGCTCGGAGAGCGCTGCGGCAAGCATAATCCGGCTCTGCCCGGCACGGTCATCCACGCCGGGTGCCACGATGTAGGGCGAGCGCGCCAGCGGCTGCCCCTCGCGCATCGCCGCCCCCCGGCCGCCGGAGAGCAGGAACGCGCCATTGCCGCGCTCCTGCCCGATCCGGTCGGGATAGGCGAACGACAGCAGCAGGCCGCTGCGGCTGATGTCGCCGGGCCCTTCGCCCGGCGCTGCCTGCAGCTGCGCCAGGAAGCTGCGGCTCTCGCGCTGCACCGCGCGCAAGGCCGCCGGGTCCGCTCCGCCGCTGCTGGCGGAGCGCTCGAACCCGAGCAGCGCCTCCACGCGCAGCGTGAGGTCGCTGTCTAGAGCCGCGGGACCCCGGAAAAGGTCCCGCTCCTGCAGCAGCGCAGCGAGCCTGGCGGCGAGCGGCGCAGCTGCAAGGTCTGCCGCGCGCAGCAGCATATGCGCGATGCGCGGGTGCGCGCCAAGCACGGCCATGCTGCGGCCGTGCGGCGTAATGGCGCCGCCGGCGTCCAGCGCGCCGAGCTGGCGCAGCAGCGCCATGGCCTGCGCGTAAGGCGCGGCAGGCGGCGCGTCCAGCCAGGCGAGCGCTCCCGGATCGCGCACGCCCCACAGCGCCAGCTCCAGGGCGAGCTGCGCCAGGTCGGTCTCCATGATCTCCGGCACGTTGTCGTCCGGCAGATGATCATGCGCCTCACGGCTCCACAGCCTGTAGCAGACGCCTGGTGCTGTCCGGCCTGCCCGGCCGCGCCGCTGATCGGCCGAGGCCTTCGAGACCGGCACCGTCGTTAAGCGCGGCATGCCGGTACGCGCAGAGAATACCTGCGTCCGGCGCAGCCCCGTGTCAATCACCGAGCGTACCCCTTCGATTGTCAGACTCGTCTCGGCAATGGAGGTTGCCAGTACGACCTTCCGTTCGCCTTCCACTGCAGGAGCCACCGCCGCATCCTGCTGCGGCTGCGGCAGTTGGCCATAGAGCGGCCGCAGCACCGTTCCCGGCGGCAGACTTCCTGATGCCAGCTCCTGCTCCGTCCGGCGGATCTCCCGCTCGCCGGGCAGAAAGACCAGCACATCCCCCGGCTGCTCAGCAAGCGCGCGCCGGACAGCGGCGGCTGCGGATTTCTCAGCGGTAGCATTGCCTGCCTCCGGCACATAGACCGTCTCCACCGGATACGTCCGGCCCGGACAACGTACGACCGGCGCTTCGCCCAGCAGAGAAGCTACGCGTTCTCCGTCCAGGGTCGCCGACATCACCAGAATGCGCAGATCCTCGCGCAGCACACTCTGCGCTTCAAGCGCCAGTGCCAGTCCAAGATCCGCATGCAGACTGCGCTCATGGAACTCATCGAAGATCACAAGACCCACATCCCCCAGCGAAGGATCGCTCTGGAGCATTCGCGTCAGCACGCCTTCCGTCACAACAACAATGCGTGTATTCCGCCCCACCTTGGTATCCATCCGCATGCGATAGCCTACGGTCTGACCCACACTCTCCCCCAGACAGGACGCCATATAAGCTGCGGCCGAACGCGCTGCCAGGCGTCTGGGCTCCAGCATCAGAATGGTTTTACCGGCCAGCCAAGGCTCCTCCAAAAAAGCAGGCGGCACCGCCGTTGTCTTCCCCGCTCCAGGTTCGGCAATCAGAATGGCCGCTGCACGGTCTGTCAGAATTCTCTTCAGGTCAGGGAGCACCTGCATAATCGGAAGCTGCTTCATTTCATCTCTCCATCATCTGCTAAAAGTTAAGTTAAATCTCCATCTCCCTATCATCGGCGAATTCATTCCAGATATCAAGCAGTTCGTTACTGCTGTAGGAGGATTTACCCGTTCAACAATAAGCTCCCATCTAAACTTTCGCACAAAAACCCCCGGTTCCATGAACCGGAGGCCTCATACTTACTTCAATACTCGTCTACTCACCCGTTTCCTCACCCACTACTCCCTACCATCCCGTTCCACTCCGCCCAGCCGCTGCCCGATCGCGTCCCCGTAATCTGCATATGCAGCATTGCTTTCCAGACCCCGTTCCTGCAAAAGCATCTGAAGACGCAGCCGCTTCAGGGAGAGCTTGCCCTCCAGCTCCTTGCGTTCCCCGGCAGTGCTGTTGCCGCTGGTGTGACAAGCCATCAGCAGCTCTTCGAGCGTCACACACTCTGCGCGCAGCGTGACTTCCTCGGGCAGCAATCCGGCGTTCTTCATAATCTTGTAGGACATCCGCAGCTCCTCGGGTACGCCCGAGAGATCCTCCAGCTCCAGCGGCTTGCCGTGCCCGGGCAGATTGGAGAACTCTCCGCTGCGCATAGCTTCCTGAATTCTTTGTTCTGCAAGCCAAGATAATATAGCCATCCACACCGTTCCTTTCATCAGCGCCCCGGTGCCCTTTTATATTGCAAACGGCACATTCTGCTACAGCTTTGTCCTTATTTTAGCACGGGTGCTGCTGAAATTCATTCCCGGTTTGCCTGTAAGTTATCGCTTCTTATCACCAGGCAGAAAGCTATTTCTGCTTATGATATCCGCGCTCCCCGTAAGGAGACAGCTGCTCCAGCCATTTACTCTCCATGTCCGGCAGCATCTTGCGGTACTTCTTCAGCTCCTGCACATCGGCCACGAAATCCTCCTCCGGCTTAATCTGCTCCAGCACCTCGAAGCGGAAGCCCGCTTCCCCGCGTTCATTCCAGTCTTCCTGCAGTGCCTTATTGTCATGGCCTTTGATATCCAGCATGAACTTATGCTTATTCCAGACCCCGTCCAGATTCAGGCTGCTTCCCACATACATTTTGTCATTGCCGGTGTTCACAATCCGGTATACCCCCATCGGCCTGTGCGAGTGTGCGTAATTATATCCCAATTCCTTGCGTCTGGTTTTATCCGTCATTATTTCTCTCCCCTTCTTCTCTCCGTTATAATTTCACCCAGTAGCTGCTTCCGTCTTCTTCACGGTCCAGCAGCCCGTAATCGATCAGATACCGCCGGAGCGTCACGTAATCGGGGTAAGCGGCTTCGAGCACCGCATTGATTTCCTTCTCACTATACTTGCGCCCGGTCTCAAAACGCTGCAGCAAATGGCGCAGGATAGCCGCCTTCCGCTTCTGCCGCTTAGGGAACTCTGACAACGGGCCGTCCGGCCCCTGTTTGAAATAGGTGCCCAGAATCTCGGCGTTCTCCTGCTCGGTAATCGCGAACCGTTCATCGACCATCACAGCCGTACGCGGAATACTCACAAAAGGCGATGAAGCTCCCGGCTTCTCCTCCGCCAGCTCCATAACCGCCAAAAACAGCTTGGCCTGCTTCACCTTCTCGCGAAGCGTGAACCGGTGGTTACGCACCGTGGAGGTGCTGCCGATCCCCAGCTCCTTGGCTGCTTCTGCATCGCTAAGACTTTGGCGGAAAGCCTGCAGCAGCCCCTTCTGCAATTCGGTTAACCCGCTCAGCTTCTTGTCCAGCGTCAGCAGCCAATGGAACATCCCGCCATGAACCCTGTTCACATGCAGAGCTGCGAACTTCTCCGCTTCGTAATACTGCCCTTCATCCTTATAGATCAAGCCCTTCTCGAAGGCAGCTCCGCAGACCAGACAATAATACTTTTCCGTCCGCTCTTCCGTCTCCACATTATAGCCCTGCTTCAATTCTGCAATGGACGCATTCCAGAATTTCTCCGATATCCGCACTGCTTCATTCTCTTCTGCCAACTGGACCACCACACCCTTTGTTTACTTTTATATAGACATATTATCATTTTGTTTGTTATTTTACAACCATCTAATTAGATTGTTTATAGCAAAAGAAAAACACCGCCAATCATGGCAGTGTCTCTATATCCCGGAGGATCTCTATTTGTCAGTTCTTATAATGCAGCAGAAGCCTGCTTCAGCAAGGTAGACAGCAGTTCATAATCAACAGCCTTGCCCTCCGTCAGCTTGGTTGTGAGACGATCCCCACTCCCCGCCTCGAATTGGCCTTCAGGCACTTCCAGCGCTGCTGCGTTGAAGATGGAGAAGCTCACCCAGCCTTTGGCGGTAGAGAGGACAGCGGCATATTTCCCGTTTTTGAGAAAATGCGGTTTGCCATACTGAATTCGTTCCGCTACCTCCGGTATAGCCTCGTGAATGACCTCACGCAGCTTGGAGCCTATCTCCGACTGCCAGGGCAGCTTGATCTGAGCAATGTAATCCGTCACTTCTTGGTTCATGGAATCACCTTTTCCTGGAGAATGAACTTAAGACAGCAGCGACTCCGCACCGTCAATCACAATCTGCGAGCCGGTAATATGAATGGATTCATCCGAGGCCAGGAACGCGACCAGATCGGCCACATTTTCCGGCTTGCCTGGTCCGTCAGCTAGCGGCTGTGCTCCTTCAGGGAATTCAATTGGAATAACAATCGACTCCACATCATCGTTCCACTCCGTGCTCTCGTCGATATTCGTGGCGATCGCTCCCGGACAAATGACATTGACCCGGATTTTGAACTTGGCCAGCTCCAGTGCAGCCATCTTCGCGAACGCGACCTGTCCCGCCTTAGTGGTGCTGTATGGTGACCAGCCGAAGCTGGTAAATCTGCTGTTGCCGTTGATCGAGCTGGTAATAATAATACTGCCTTTGCCCTTCTCCTTCAGATGGGGAATGGTGTATTTCAGTGTCAGAAAGGTGCCTGTCAGGTTGACAGAGAGGGTCTTCTCCCAATCATCCACGCTCAGCTCCTCTATCGGCCCCACCACTCCGTTAATGCCCGCATTGGCGAACACAATATCCAGGCCTCCGAAATGCTCCACAGTCCTGCGCACCGCTTCCTCCATCCGGCCGGCATCCGAAGTATCCACATCAATAGCTAACGCGCAATCCCTGCGCAGCTTATTCAATTTCTGTTCAAGGATTGAAGTACGTTCGTTCACCAGATCGAACAAGGCGACATTCGCACCTTCACGTGCCAGCTGAATTGCTGCCGCTCTGCCGATTCCCGAGCCCGCACCTGTGATTATGGCTGTTTTCCCTTGAAAACGCTGCTTTTTTGCTATATTGGGGCTCATATGTACACTCTCCTTCCGTGAATACCATTCTGCATGTAATGGCTCTGTTTCAAGATTACCCAAATGATGCTTGATTATAATCATGTTATGCAAAAAATTGCACAAGCTCAGTGCAACATGCACAGCCTATCCGCTTGATAAGCCCCTGCATATCTTGTCTGCAACAGCAAAGACCCCGCAGCTGCGGGGTCTCCTCTGACTCATTCAATTCTCCAGCTGCCGTACATCCACCTTAACCGTAAGCGTGCCCGCTGCTCCGCGGTATACCCCTTTGACCGGAACGATATCCTTATAATCCCGTCCATGCCCAAGCTTGATATACCGCCAGCTTACTTCAGCATTGTTGGTCGGATCGAAGCCCAGCCAGCCCGTACCCGGAATATGTGTCTCCACCCAGGCATGCGAGGCCTGCTCGAAGTTGGCGTTGCCCCCCTGCAGGTCCCCGACAAAATGGTACCCGCTCACATAACGCGAGGGCAAGCCGACACTGCGGCAGACCGCAATCATCAGATGTGCATAGTCCTGGCAGACTCCGCGCTTTAGCATCAGTGCTCTTTTCACTGTAGTGTTGACGCTCGTCGCCTCGGGATCGTACGTAAACTGCTCGTAGATGGTGGACGACAGCTTCCGGGTCCATTCGTACATATCCTCGGCTTCCTCAAAAGGATGCTGCGACGCGAATTCCACCAGCTCCGGCGTCACCTCGGTGTACCGGGTAGGCAGAATAAACTCAATATACCGGTTCTGAAACTTCTCGTCATTCAGCAGCTTCACCTGCTCCTCCAGCGGAATATGCGGAAGATCGGTGCCTTGCGCCTTGTCGAGCGTGACCACGGTCGCTTTGGTGTGAATCACCATTTCCGTGTGCGGCTTGTTCACCGAATAGGCATGGACCCGGTTGCCGAAGAAATCCTCATAAGTCAGCAGATTAGCCGGCGGATGCACCTCCACCTCATGGTGATAACAGGATTGCCGGTAGTTCGTGCGCGGCGTCAGCCGGATCTCATTGACACTGTCCGTCACCGGCTCGGGGTAGCTGTAGGTGGTTGTATGGTTGATCTGTATTTTCATACCGAGACTCCTTCACGGCGAAAAAAAGCACCGTCCATCGTTCGGCCGAGCCTCTGACAGGATATCATCAGTGACTCCAGCACATCCAGGGTCAGGTCCCCGGACATCTCTTCCTTCTCCATATAATCCAGCTCCGCCTTGATCTTGCCCGCCTGACGGATCACCTTCTCATGCCCTGAGCCCTTCTCTGAAGAATCCAGCTCCAGCTTGGACAGATGCTCCTCCAGCTTGTGGAAGGAGAAGCGGATTGAACGCGGGAAGAGCGGGTTCACGATCAGGAATTCCAGAATGCATTCCGGCGACATATCATCGGCGTAATACCGGCGGAAGGACTGATAGCCGCTCACCGATTTCAGCACAGCCTGAAGCTGGGTATAGATGGAATTGATAGCCTTCGACTTGCAGGATACCGTGACGGTCTGCAGGATACGTGTCGTATTCTCCGCCCGTTCCAGAAACCGGCCGCTCTCGATGAAATGCCATTCATTGCCCCGGAGCATCACCGATTGCTCCGCGCCGAGGAACATCGCCGCCCGCTCCTTGACCTGCTGATAGAATTGATGCGGGCCGCGCATGATATCCGTTACTGACTGTTCACCGAGCCACAGGTTGAAGCCATTGATAATATCCCACAGCTCACTCGGCAGATGCTGGCGCAGCGTGCGCAGATTATTCCTGGCCTGATGCACACAGGAGAACAAGGAATTGGTATTCCCCATGTCCAGTGTGATGAAGGATAAGACGTCCTGTTCACTGAAGCTTTCAAACTGCCGCAGATATTCGCTTCGTACCCCAAGTGCATCAATCAGGCGCGACCACTTGTGGCCCTCTTCCTGGTAATCCTCTTCCTGCTGGATATGGTAATGTACATCGATCAGCCGGGCGTGATTCTCAGCCCGTTCAATATACCGGCCGATCCAGAATAGAGCCTCCGCATTGCGATTCAGCATTCTAGCCCCCCCTTTACCTTAGAAAAGTCTCTAGGCCATTACCCAGGTATCCTTCACTCCGCCGCCTTGGGAAGAGTTCACGACCAGCGAGCCTTCGCGCATCGCCACCCGGGTCAGTCCCCCTGGAATGACATGCGGCTTGCGGTCGGCCCCCATCAGCGCAAACGCTCTAAGATCAATATGCCGCGGAGCCATACTGCCCTCCGACAAGACCGGCGCACGGGACAGTGACATGATCGGCTGGGCGATATAACGCTCCGGTTCCGCCAGTATTTTGAGCCGGAAGTCGATAAGTTCCTGCTTCGATGCCTCACTTCCGATCAGCATGCCGTAGCCCCCGGAGAGAGACGTCTCCTTCACCACCATTTCAGACAGATGATCCAGCACATACTGGCGCTCTTGCGGCCGTGACAGCAGATAGGTCGGCACATTGCCCAGAATCGGCTCTTCATTAAGATAATAGCGGATCATATCCGGCACATATACATACATGGCTTTGTCATCGGCTACCCCGGTTCCGGGCGCATTGGCAATCGCGATATTTCCTGCCCGGTAGGCATTCATCAGACCTGCAACCCCAAGAAGCGAGCTAGGCTGAAAAGCAAGCGGATCGATGAAATCATCATCCAGCCGGCGGTACAGCACATCCACTCTGCGCAGACCGTTCATCACCTTCAGGTAGATTTTGTGGTCCTGAGCGACCAGATCACGGCCCTCAACCAGATGAATGCCCATCTGCTGTGCCAGAAAAGCATGCTCATAATAAGCCGAATTGTATTCCCCCGGTGTCAGCAGGGCAATGACCGGGTCCTTGGTCCGGGACGGGGACAAGCTGCGCAGCACGGACAGGAAACGGTTCAGGCTGTGATCCACATCGCGGATGGAGCTGGCAAACGACAGCTCAGGAAACAGCTGGTTCATGAGCGATCTGCCTTTGAACAGATACGAGAAGCCCGAAGGTGTACGCAGATTATCCTCAAGCACATAATATTCGCCGTCATGATGGCGGATCAGATCGATGCCTGAAGTGGTGATGTACGCACCGCCGGGTACACGGAGTCCGGACATTTCCGGCCGGAAATAACAGTTCGAGATCACCATCCGCCGCGGCACAATTCCGTCCTTCACAATATATTGCTCATGGTAAATATCATGAATGAACAGATTTAGTGCGGTAATCCGCTGTACAATCCCCGCCTCCAGCCGTTCCCATTCCCCCTTGGGGATAATGCGCGGAATCATATCGAAGGGAATCGTCCGCTCCATAGGCTGATCCTGTGCCGGGTTGTACAGTGTAAAAGTAATGCCTTCTTCCATCATCCGACGCTGCATCAGCTTCTGCTTGCCTTGCAGCTCTTCGGGGCTCATCCCGGAAAACATGCGGTTCACATGCTTGTAATGAGGCCGGACGTTCCGTTCATCCGCATACATCTCATCATAGAAATGCTGCAGCGGATACGGAGACAGACCGGGCAAAGGATCTAGTTTGGACATGAGCCCGACTCCTCTCGGATCAGTATAATGTGTTATGTTTCTTAACAAATAAGTTCAAATTTTAAAAATTCACCACGAAAATATGATTTACTACCTTCATAATACGTAAATAATATTATCCATGTCAATATATATAACAGCAAAATGGAGTTTCTGAACCATCCTGCCACTTTGGAATCGCTTCCTTTCTCTTAAACTTGCTTTTCGGGGTGCTGCATGATGATTCCACATCCAATTGTATGCGGGGATGCTGACAAGCAGTACTATTATGAATTTTTCATATGATGTATTTTTAATATAATTTCAGCGTATTCTTTGAAACGCCAAAAGGGGAGTAAGCCGAAGGATGGTTATGTACTGGTGGAGGCTCCTTTCGGCAGAGGAGGATATGTCCGTGGCGGGGGATTCTGCGCGGGAAGCCAAGAAGCGGCAGACCCGCAACAACAGGTGGACAAACGTATCTTAATTCTTCGATTTCTGAGGGATAGGGGAAAGCAAGCGGAAAAACTACAACTGCTAGTGTTAGTATCAGCCACATTGACTGAAATGCGCTCAATTAAGTGTTGTTTTTCCAACTCCTGCCCTAACAGAGACCTTTCTTTCATCAGCAAGTGGAGAAAATCCAACTATTTCCTCTTCCCCTCCCCTCTCAGCGGGTCCAATCCGTTCAACAAAAAACCTCCCCGGGAATATTTCATTCCAAAGGGAGGTTGCTTCGCAGCTATCTATTGTTGTGGTTATTCTTCCGAGTCCGCTTCTTCCGAGATCATGCCTGCGAACAGGGCATGCACGAACTGGTCGGAATCGAACGGCTGAAGATCTTCCATTTTCTCGCCCAGACCAACCAGCTTCACCGGCAGGTTCATTTCCTGGCGGATCGCTACCACGATTCCGCCCTTCGCCGTACCGTCCAGCTTCGTCAGTACCAGGCCGGTCACGCCGCTCTTCTCGCCGAACAGCTTGGCCTGGGTGAGCGCATTCTGCCCGGTGGTGGCATCCAGCACCATAAGCACCTCATGCGGGGCGCTTGGAATCTCGCGCTGAATGACACGGAAGATCTTGTTCAGCTCTTCCATCAGATTGCTCTTGTTCTGCAGCCGGCCTGCTGTATCGCAGATCAGCACATCCACACTGCGCTGCTTGGCAGCCTGAACCGCATCGAACATCACCGCTGCCGGGTCCGATCCCGACTGCTGCTTGATCACATCCACTCCGGCACGCTTGCCCCACACCTCAAGCTGCTCAATGGCTCCGGCACGGAAGGTGTCGCCTGCCGCCAGCAGAACCTTCTTGCCTTCCTGCTTGTAGCGGTGCGCCAGCTTGCCGATGGTCGTCGTCTTCCCGACTCCGTTCACGCCGACGAACAGGATCACGGTAATGCCATCCGGATTCTCGTTCAGACTGTTGTCATCATCTCCGCGCAGCAGCTCCATCAGCTTGCGGGAGAGAATCGGCTGAAGCTCTGCCGCGTCCTCGATCCGCTTCTGCTTCACTTCGGCACGCAGCTCCTCTACCAGATTCATGACCGTATTCACGCCGACATCTGCGCCGATCAGAATCTCTTCCAGCTCCTCATAGAATTCTTCATCTATCTTTTTGCGGCGGATAATCAGATCCGAGACCTTCTCAACGAAGCCCTTGCGTGTTTTCTCCAGACCGTCGCGGAACTGTTTCGTTACGCTTTCTGTTTTACCGGAAATGCTGTCTTTAAGTTTTTTGAAAAAACTCATAGGCTTATGCTTCCTCCTAAAGGGTTATAGGGATCACTTCATGAATCCTGCGTCTATATAAATTGTACTATTGTTTTTATGTTATAGGATTAGCCGTGACTCCAGAGAAGTTTTGGACTTCCGGCCGCTGTTGTCTGCAGATTTCATGATTTTTACCGTTTTTAACGGTTGAAATCCGCAGACAAAGGCGGTCGCTACCGCTCCTCCAGTTCCAAAATTCCCCTCCGCCACTTTTCCTTTAACTTTTATTTTTTGGTTCAATCTGTATCGTTAAGCTATCTCTGCCTCTTCATCCTCCAGCCGCACGGATACGAGCTTGGACACGCCGCCTTCCTCCATCGTCACGCCGTAGAGTACGTCTGCTTCCTCCATCGTTCCCTTGCGGTGGGTCACTACGATGAACTGAGTCTGCTCCGAGAACTCGCGCAGGTACTGGGCGAAGCGCACCACATTGGCTTCATCCAGCGCCGCTTCCACTTCATCCAGCACGCAGAACGGCACCGGCTTGACTTGCAGAATGGCGAACAGCAGAGCCATCGCGGTTAAGGCGCGTTCTCCGCCGGAGAGAAGCTGGAGATTCTGCAGCTTCTTGCCCGGCGGCTGGGCAACGATATCAATCCCTGTCTCGAGCATATGCTCAGGGTCCAGCAGCTGCAGATCTGCCCGCCCGCCGCCGAACAGCTTCGTGAACACCGTGCCGAACTCGCGGCGGATGGCATCGAAGGTCTGCTTGAAGCGCTTCGACATCTCCTCTTCCATCTCATGGATGACATGATACAGCGTTGTTTTGGCTTCCACCAGATCATCCTTTTGCCCGCTTAGAAAAGTATACCGCTCATGCACCCGCTGATACTCTTCAATCGCGCCAAGGTTGACCTCGCCCAGACCGGAGATGCTGCGCTTCAGACGCTGCACCTCCAGCTGTGCCGCAGGCACATCCTCCGGCACCGGATAACGCTGCTTCGCCAGCTCGTAGCTCAGCTCGTAGTCATCGCTCAGCTTGCGGAGGATATTGTCCAGTTCTACATCCAGCCGGCCAACGGCAACCTCCGTGGAACGGAGCTTGTCTTCGACCGCCCGGAGCGCCTGACGCTGGTCTTTGGTCTCGCCTTCGGCCAGCTCCAGCTTGCGCGAGATCGCCGCGCGGTCGGCACGGGCCAGGTCAAGCCTCGCAGACGTATCTTCCTTGCTCAGCCGCAGACTGTTGACCTCTTCCTTCTGCTTCACGGTCTCCCGTGCATTCTCTTCCAGATCCTGCTCGATGGTCATAAGCAGGCTGCGGCTCTGGCGCAGCTCCTTCTCCTGGGAGCCGGCGTCCTGCCTCATCCGGCGCAGCTGCTCCTCCAGCGAGAAGATCTCCTGATCCAGCTTGCCCTCCGTGACCTTCATCCCGGTCAGCTTGCCCTGCAGCTCTTCCTTGGCCGATTCATTCGCCTTGCGGTCCGACTCGGCACTGCGGATTGCTGCGTGCGCCTCCTGCTCTTCCTTCTCCAGCCGGGACAACTCTGCTTCCGCCTGCTTGCGGGCCTCATCCAGCCCGCGTACCTCCTGCTCGAAGCCGCTGCGCTCCGCGCCCGCGCCCTCGACCTGCTCCTGCACATGCCGCAGCTCCTGCTCCAGCTGCTTCAGATCGCCGGATACGCGCTGTTCCTCCAGCCGCTTCTCATCACCGTCATGCCGCAGCTGCTCCAGCTTCTGGGAGCCTTTGTCCTGTTCAGCGCGCAAGCGGCTGATCCCCTGCTTCAGCTTGGCAATCTGCTGCTCGCTCTCTTCAATCTCGCCGGAGAGCTGGTCAAGCTGACGCTTGCGGCTAAGCAGGCTGTTGTTCTTTTTATGCTGGCTGCCGCCCGTCATTGAGCCGCCTGCATTCACCACATCGCCTTCCAGCGTAACCACTCTGTAGCGGTATTGGCATTTGGCCGCAATGCGGTTCGCCTGCTCCAGACTCTCAGCGATTACGACATTGCCGAGCAGGCTTCCGATAATGCTTCCATACTTGTCTTCATAGCCGACCAGCTCCGAGGCGATACCGACAAACCCTTCAGCACCTTGAACCATGCTGCGGTCACTGCCGGTAATCTGCCGGGGCCGGATCACATCAAGCGGGAGGAAGGTCGCCCGTCCGAGCTGACGCTGCTTCAGGAAAGCAATCGCCTGCCGGGACACCGCTTCATTCTCCATAACCACATGCTGCAAGGAAGCGCCCATGGCGGTCTCAATCGCCATTTCCAGCTTTTCGGGAACGGAGATCAATTCGGCAACCGCCCCGTGTACACCGCTTAGCTGTCCTTTGCGCGCGCCCTTCAGCACCTCTTTGACCCCAAGCATGAAGCCGTCAAAATCATCCTGCATTTCCTTCATCGTCTCATGCCGGGACACCTGGGCTTCGCGCTTCTGCTCCCATTTTCGCAGGCCGCTCTGCGTCTCTTCGAGCAGCTTCTGCCGTTTGCCGGTCTGCTCGCTCTCCGTAATGTATGCGCCGCGCAGCAGCCCGATTTCCTTGCCTAGCGCGGCAATCTTATCCTTCAGCCCGCTCTGTGCAGAGACCAGCTCCTCCAGCCGCGCTGTCCACTTGCCGCTCTCCTCCTGGCTGCGGCTCATCCGCCGCTCCAGGCTCTCCTTCTGCTGATCCGCATAGCGGATCTCGTTGCGCGCCTGAGCCATCAGGTTCATCAGCTCAAGCAGAGCGCTCTTCAGCTTCTCTTCCTTGCTCTGGCTGATGCCTCCGGCCACACCCTGCAGCTTCGATTCCTCATCCGCCAGCTGTGCCCGCAGCTCCGCAAGCGTCTGCCTGGTCTGCTTCAGCTTATGCTCAAGCTCCGCCAGCTCACGCTGCCGCCCCTCAGAGCGTTCGCCTACAGAACCCAGAGTCTGCATGAGCTGTTCCCGGTTCTGCTCCAGATTCCTGCGGCGCTCCTTCAGCAGCTCTCCGTAGCCTTCGCTCTTCTCGTTGGCTTCGCTGCTGCGCAGCAGCTGTTCCTGCAGCTTCTCCACTTCCTGCTCCAGATTACGCAGCTCCGCCCGGCCGCTCTCCAGCTTGGCATCATGGGCAGAGACTATAGTGGACAGCTCCAGCTGCTCCGTCTTAAGCACCTCCAGGCGGGCGTTGCCCTCCTGCCAGGATGTATGTATGCCTTCGATCTGATGCACATATACCGAAATCTCCAGATGCTTTAGCTGCTCCCGCAGCTCCTTGTATCTTATCGCCTTCTCGGACTGGTCCTTCAGCGGTCCCACCTGATCCTCCAGCTCGCTGATCAGGTCATGAATCCGCAGCAAATTCTGCTCGGTCTCATCAAGCTTGCGGCCGGCATCCTTTTTGCGTGACTTATATTTAACAATACCTGAAGCCTCTTCAAAGATCCCCCTCCGGTCTTCCGAACGGGTACTGAGAATCTCTTCAATCCGGCCTTGTCCGATAATTGAATAAGCTTCACGGCCGATACCGGTATCCATGAACAGCTCCGTAATATCCTTCAGCCTGCAGGCCTGCTTATTGATCAGATATTCACTGTCGCCACTGCGGTGGACACGCCGGGTCACGGTCACCTCGCTGAAATCCAGCGGCAGCACATGATCCTCATTATCCAGCGTCAGCGAGACCTCACCGTAGTTGACCGCCTTGCGGGCATCACTTCCGGCAAATATAATATCCTCCATCTTGCCGCCGCGCAGGGATTTGGCACTCTGCTCCCCAAGCACCCAGCGGATGCCGTCGGATATATTACTTTTGCCGCTGCCGTTCGGGCCGACTACAGCCGTTATTCCGCGCACAAATTCCATCTCTGTTTTGTCGGCAAATGATTTGAAGCCTGCTAATTCAATCCGTTTCAGAAACATAACTCGCTACTCACCTCTGACCCATTATACCATAGTGTTTCCTTGCCAAAACAACCCCATAAAGTGGTGCACCTGCTTCGATGTTTACCCCAAAACATATCATTTCTGATCTTTCGAAAAAGAGCAGCAAAAGTCTGACTTCCGCCGAACCGCCGGCATTCAGACCATTGCTGCTCTACTCCGCATTTCAGATGTTCATCTGTGCCTTCAGGCACCATCTTCCTTCAGTAGCAATAATGCCGCCGCCGCTGCCTGCTGCTCCGCTTCCTTCTTGGAGCGGCCGCTGCCGCTGCCGAGTGAACGGCTGGCCATATATACTTCTGAGACGAACTCACGCTCATGCGCCGGTCCGCGTTCTTCAATAATCCGATATTCCAGCGTACCCATCCCATGATGCTGTATCAGTTCCTGAAGCTCTGTCTTGAAGTCGCTCATCTGCATTTGCAGCTTACCGTCGGTTTCCACCAGCGGAAATACGTGATTATCCAGGAATCTCCGGGCCGTCTCCAGTCCCTGATCGAGATAGAGCGCTCCCACGAAGGCTTCGAACACATCAGCCAGCAGAGCCGGGCGGGTACGTCCGCCCGTAAGCTCTTCCCCTTTTCCCAGCAGTACATACCGCCCGAAGCCCAAGGTCTCGGCGAACCGGACCAGCGACGGCTCACAGACAATCGCAGCACGCAGCTTGGTCAATTCTCCCTCGGGCCTGTCCGGGAGCAGATTATACAGATATTCGGACACCGTCAGCTCAAGCACCGCATCACCCAGGAACTCCAGGCGCTCGTTGTCCTGATGCTGATTGAACCGGTGTTCGTTCACATAAGATGCATGGGTGAAAGCCTGCTTCAGAAGTACAGGATCGTGAAATTGGATTTGAAGTTGGCTTTGTAACTGCTTCAGGTCTCCTTTCACTGCACTGTCTCCCCTTACTTATTATATTTTTTGAGAATAACGGTCGCGTTATGTCCCCCGAATCCGAAGGAATTCGACATCGCGATATTCAGCTCCGCCTGACGTGGCACATTCGGAACATAGTCCAAATCGCAATCCGGGTCAGGGTTGTCCAAATTGATGGTAGGGGCAATCATACCCTTCTGCAGGGACAGCCCGCAGATAATCGCTTCCACCCCGCCGGCAGCGCCAAGCAAGTGGCCTGTCATCGATTTGGTTGAGCTGATCGCAACCTTGTACGCATGCTCTCCGAGCGCCTTCTTCACAGCGGCTGTCTCAGATTTATCGCCTACCGGTGTAGATGTACCATGCGCATTGATGTAGTCGATATCCTCAGGATTAATACCGGCATCACGGATCGCCATCTTCATGCAGCGTGCTGCACCGTCAGGATCAGGCTCCGTCATGTGGTGGGCATCGGCGCTGAGACCGTATCCGATAACTTCGGCATAGATCTTGGCTCCGCGCTTCTCGGCGTGTTCCAGGGACTCGAGAATCAGGATTCCCGCACCCTCGCCCATGACGAAGCCGTCACGGTCCACATCAAACGGGCGGCTGGCCTTCTCCGGCTCGTCATTGCGGGTAGACATGGCTCTCATTGCACAAAAGCCTGCCATTCCTGTAGGACGAATGGTGGCTTCCGCACCGCCGCAGATCATCGCATCCGCATCACCGCGCTGGATCAGACGGAAGGATTCTCCGATGGAGTGGCTGCCTGTTGCACAAGCGGTCACTGTCGTTGTATTCGGTCCCTTGGCCCCGAGATTGATCGACAGCTGGCCGGAGCCCATGTTGGCAATCATCATCGGAATGAAGAACGGGCTGACCCGCTTCGGGCCTTTTTCGAGCAGCAGGTTGTGGTTATCTTCCCATGTGCCGAGGCCGCCGATTCCAGAGCCGACAGATACCCCGATCCGCTCTGCATCGATATCTTCACCGATCGTAAGTCCGCTGTCCTTCAGCGCATCTTCACCGGCAGCAACTGCGAATTGTACGAACCGGTCCATCTTGCGGGCTTCCTTGCGGCCGAAGCGTGCTTCCGCATCGAAATCCTTGACCGAGGAAGCAATTCTTGTTGGATATTCACTGACATCAAAAGCTTCAACCAGGGATACTCCGGACTTGCCGCTCATGAGGCTATCCCAGAACGTCTCAAGATCCTTACCCAGCGAAGTCATTACACCCATACCAGTTACAACTACTCTATGATTCAAACATAATCACCCCGTCTATAGGCTGTGTACCTCTACAATGTGTAAACGCAAACATACCAGATGTCTATATAAACTGCAGTCGCCGCAGGATTAGTTAATCTGCGGTTCTGTTATTATCACTGTAAAATGAGGAGAAGTCCCGCCCTGGCAGGAACGGGACCCTCAATCATATGACTCTAGGTATGAGATTGTATGTACTTCACAACTTCACCCACGGTCGTAATTCTCTCTGCATCTTCATCAGAGATTTCCATGTCGAATTCATCTTCCAATTCCATTACCAATTCTACAACATCAAGAGAATCAGCACCTAAATCATCTTTGAAAGACGCTTCTAATGTTACCTCTGCTTCATCGGCACCTAAGCGGTCGATGACAATGCGTGTTACACGCTCCAATACATCGGACATCCGGTTCACCTCCTCTTTTGGTATTATACGAGATATGAAGTCAAAATACCATAGAGCATAAAAAACGCTGCCCTGGCTGCCTCTGTCCATCTTCACCCGTAACGATCTAACGCCCTGCGAAGCCTTACATGTACATTCCGCCATCCACATGAAGCGTCTGGCCTGTCATGTAAGCTGCCCCTTCCGAAGCCAGGAATACCGCCGCATTCGCAATGTCCTC
Organism: Paenibacillus sp. FSL M7-0896; assembly: GCF_037975415.1. Lineage (NCBI taxonomy): Bacteria > Bacillati > Bacillota > Bacilli > Caryophanales > Paenibacillaceae > Paenibacillus > Paenibacillus sp. FSL M7-0896. The sequence goes on along the minus strand of NZ_CP150250.1, from coordinate 3,111,663 downwards.
CGCCCGCCCAAGCTCTCCCAAGGGAATCCCCTTGATCAGCTCGCTGCGAACCTCATCGGACAACTCGCGGGTCATGTCGGTATCAATGAAGCCTGGTGCGATGCAGTTCACTGTGATTCCACGTGAAGACAGCTCGCGGGCCGCAGACTTCGTCATGCCGATTACCCCTGCCTTGGCAGCGGTATAGTTCACCTGTCCGGGATTCCCCGTCACGCCCACAACCGAGGAAATATTGATGATCCGGCCATAACGCTGCTTCATCATCGGGCGGGTTACTGCCTTCAGGCAGTTGAAGACGCCCTTCAGATTCGTCTCGATGACCTGATCGAATTCTTCCTCTTTCATACGCATGATCAGATTGTCCCGGGTAATGCCCGCATTGTTCACCAGGATATCGATTTTCCCCCAGGTCTGGATAACCTCTTTGACCAGGTTCTCGGCGTCACTGCTGCGGCCGACATTCCCCTGCAGAGCGATTCCTTCCGAGCCCAGCTCGTGAATCCGGGCCACGGTCTCTTCAGCCGCCTGAAGGCTGCCGGAATAGTTCACCGCGACCTTCACGCCATGAGCAGCGAGTGCCAAGGCAATGCTGCGACCGATCCCCCGGGACCCTCCGGTTACAAGGGCGGTCTGACCTTTTAGTGCTGCAAACATGCTATGTTGTCCCCCTTCGATAATCATGCGGCTGCGGTTAGGCCAAGCTGCTTACCAGCCAGCCTGCACGCTCTCCAGACTGTTGATATTCACAACCTTGACCTTTCTGTCAATCTTGCGAATCAGGCCAGCCAGCACACTGCCGGAGCCAATCTCTACAAAAGTATCTACACCTGCGCCAATGAGCCATTCCACGCTATCCTGCCAGAGTACCGGAGAATATACCTGTTCTACCAGCAGCTTGCGGATTTCTTCAGGGTCTGTCACCGGAGCAGCGGTGACATTGACCACTACCGGCATAGCAGGAGCATTGAAGGTTACCTTCTCGAGCTCAGCAGCCAGCCGCTCAGCCGCACCCTTCATTAATGAGGAGTGGAACGGCCCGCTAACCTCCAGCGGAATCGCCCGTTTGCCCCCGGCTTCCTTCACACGCTTGACCACCTCATCTACACCGGCTACGGAACCGGACACCACAATCTGTCCCGGACAATTGACATTCGCCAGTTCAACGGGAGTACCCGCTGCTGTAATACTGCGGCATAATTCCGTAAGCGCCTCACGGTCTGCTCCAAGCACCGCTGCCATAGCCCCCTGTCCTCCGGGAACTGCTTCTTCCATGAATTGTCCGCGCAGACGGACCAGCCTTACAGCATCTTCATAGGAGAGCACGCCGGCTGCCACAAGAGCGCTATATTCGCCAAGACTGTGGCCTGCCACATAATCCGGCGTAACCTGGAGGCCGCTTAGCGCTTCCAGATAAGCCACACTGGCTGTAACCAGTGCCGGCTGCGTGTTCACCGTCTGCTTAAGCTCGCTGTCCGGCCCTTCAAATACAAGCCCGCTCAGCGGAAATCCAAGCACCTCGTCACCCTTTTCAAAGACTGCACGGCTCTGAGGCAATGCTTCATATACATCCTTACCCATACCGATTGCCTGTGCACCCTGACCGGGAAAGACAAATGCGATTTTGCTCATGAGGGTTAAAGCTCCTTCCCGTTAGCTGCAGCTCCACCGGAGAAGAGCTGCATCGTTGCTATTATTAATTCCGATTATTCACTAGTAATGCCCCGATTCTTACCAGATCAGCACAGAAGCGCCCCAGGTAAGTCCGCCGCCGAAGCCAACCATAAGCACTGCATCGCCTGCCTTCATCCGGCCTTCCTCAGCTGCTTCTACAAGAGCCAGCGGAATGGAGGCAGCGGAGGTATTCGCGTATTTATCAACGTTGACTACAACCTTCTCCGGCGGCAGATCCAGACGCTGCATAGCGGATTGAATAATCCGGATGTTGGCCTGATGCGGCACGAACAAGTCGATATTCTCCTTAGACAATCCCGCCTTGGTAAGCACACGCTCCGTAGCCGATCCCATGACGCGAACTGCGAACTTGAAGACCTCGCGGCCATTCATATAGATGAAGTGCTTCTTGTCTTCTACGGTCTGCTGGGAAGCCGGGAGACGTGAGCCGCCCGCTTCCAGATTAAGCAGGCTGCCGCCAGAGCCTTCCGCCCCAAGATCGAAGGACTGGAAGCCGCGTCCCTCCGGAACCTCGCCGACGATTACCGCACCGGCACCGTCACCGAACAGCACGCAGGTGTTGCGGTCTGTATAGTCTGTAATACGTGACAGCGTATCCGCACCGATCACCAGCGCATTGTTATACATTCCATTCTGGATAAAGCCCGTGGCTGTAGCCAGGCTGTAGACGAATCCGGAGCAGGCTGCCGACAGGTCAAAGGCGGCTGCGTTCTTGGCCCCCAGCTTGTCCTGAAGAATGCAGGCAGTGGATGGGAAAGCACTGTCAGGTGTAACTGTAGCGACAATAATCAGATCGAGCTCCTCGGCCTTCATGCCTGCGGATTCCAGTGCCTTCAGGGCCGCTTCATAGGCCAGATCAGAGGTAGCCTGCTCCGGGGCCGCAATATGCCGTTCCCTGATTCCTGTGCGGCTGACAATCCATTCATCATTCGTTTCGACGATCTTCTCCAGATCGCTGTTGGTTAATATTCTCTCAGGCACATATTTCCCAGTCCCAATAATTCCTACCGGACGTAATTGTCTCATGTCTTCACTCACTTCCCGCTAATTTCCTTCGATATACTAGGCACCAGATCCGCCTTCAGGGCAATCCGTGCCTGTCTTACCGCATTCTTCACCGCATTGCCGTCGGACGAACCATGCCCCTTGACTACCAGGCCGCTAAGACCAAGCAGCGGCGCTCCGCCATGTTCCTTATAATCCATCTTGCCCTTCAGGCTTCTAAGCTCCGGCATCAGGATCGCCGCACCCAGCTTCGTCTTAAGCGATTTGCTGAACTGCTCCTTCAGCAGAGAGAACATCGCGCCGGCTGTTCCTTCCAGCGTCTTCAGAAGTATATTACCGGCGAAGCCGTCACAGACCAGCACATCGCAGCTTCCGGTGAGCACATCCCGTGCTTCCACATTGCCGACAAAATCAATGCCCTGCAGCGCCTCCAGGAGCGGATAGGCTTCCTTGGTCAATTCATTGCCCTTGCCCGGCTCAGTCCCGACGTTCAACAGGCCTACCCGGGGCTTCGCAATGCCGTGCACTTTGTTGCGGTATATGCTGCCGATCTGGGCATACTGTGCCAGATGCTGCGGCTTGGCATCCATATTGGCGCCAAGATCCAGAGCCAGCACACCGACATCATCCAGCGTAGGAATCATCGGAGCCAGCGCAGGCCGTTCGATCCCTTCCATTCTTCCGACTACCAGAAGTCCTGTGGTCATTAAGGCTCCGGTGTTGCCAGAGGAAATCATGGCATCGGCCTCACCCTCGCGGACCATCCGTCCGGCTACGACCATGGATGAGTCCTTTTTGCGGCGGACCGCCTTCACCGGCTCTTCATCCGAACCGATCACATCCCCCGCATGACGTACGGTAACGTTAGAAGGCTTAGTCTTCAGCAGCGGCTCAAGCCGCGCTTCATCACCGACCAGTACGATCTCTATGTCATTCCACTCCGCAGCCGCTGCCAGCGCGCCCTCCACATTACATTCAGGAGCATTATCCCCGCCCATGGCATCAATGGCGATCCGCACTCCGGTTTCCCCCTTCGCTGTACTCTTCAGTTGCTGAACGATACACTATAAAATGGCCTTGAAATACCAGCTCTTCTCCGACATATGTAAATACATCCACTTCAGCCTTGCCGTTCCGGCCCGCAAGTGAACGCACCTGCGCCTTGGCAATGCATTTCTCACCCAGCCGGACCATGCGCACAAACCGGATGTCGGCCGAAGCCGTTAAGGCAATCTCATCATTAATTATAGCTACTGCCAGCGAATTCGCCTGGCCGAAGACGTAGTGGCCACGGGCAATCCCGTTGCGGGAGAACACATGCTCATCGCGGATCTCGAAGATCGAAATCCCGCTCTTATCCAGCTGCAGATCCACAATATCACCGACCACTTCATCGGCTGGCAGGGAACGCACCTGATCATAGGAATGCTCCGCCATCTGCTTCATCCGCTCACGCAGCTCGGGAATCCCCAGCTCCAGCCGGTCCAGCCGGATCGTCTGGATACTCACCTTCAGCTGGCGGGTCAATTCCCGGTCCGTTACAAACGGGTTCCCTTCTATTATAGCCAGCAGCTGCTGCTGACGTTCCTTCTTGGACATCCGCTCGATAGCGGCTCACCTCCCGGCACAGGCCTGATGTGCAGCTTTCCGGCCCGTAAGAGTGGCCGCTGTAATCATATCTCTCTGTTCTACCTTATCAATTAGAACCAGGTACTAATATGTAGTATAAAGCATGCCGGCGCAAAAATAAAGCTTTGGCTTGAAAAGCGCCTGAAAACCCGCGCAGCGCAAGGCATATAAGCTCCGCCCCAGCTTTATTTTCACATAAAAATAGCACTCCACCGGCAGATGAAGTGCTACTCTTATGTGCAAACTATTGTTTGATGATTTCTCTTGCTTTGTATGTTCCGCAAACTTTACATACGTGGTGAGCAAGCTTCAGCTCTCCGCATTGTTCGCATTTCACCATACCTGGAACAACCAGTTTAAAGTGAGTACGACGCTTGTCACGGCGAGTCTTGGACGTTCTGCGTTGTGGTACTGCCATTGTTAGACACCTCCTGATTTTGTTGTAACCCAATTCCTTGGGATTTGTTCTTAGTCATCTTGCCTGGTAAAGAATCCTTTCAACGCAGCGAGTCTTGGATCGATCACTGTGTTGTCGCAACTGCAGGTGCCTTCGTTCAAGTTCTGTCCGCATTTCTGACAAAGACCAAGACAGTCTGCCTTGCACAATACCGAATCCGGTAAGTGCAGTACGAAATTTTCTTCCACATACGGGATAAGATCCACAATCTCATCTTTGATGTAAATGAGTTCCTCATCTTCATCTTCCGGAAGAATTGGCTGCTTAAGCCACTTGAAGGTCTCAGCGAAAGGAATGTTCAGCTTACTCTTGACCTCAACGAGACAACGTGAACATAACATGTCCACTTCTCCGTTCAGTGTTCCCACCACGTTCACACTATCGGTTCCCGCGGGCAGCGCTTTAAGGTCTACTGAGAGTGGTGCAACAGCAAGTATATCCTTGCGCCCTGTGACAACCCCGCTGACATCCACAACTTCGTGGAGGACCAGAGGCTCGTCGGCATTCGCTAATTTGCGAAAGTGAATGTTCATTCTTATCACTCCAAACAAACAAAATTTATTATACCTATTATTCCCTGAGTTTGTCAACCATTTTCCCTTTATATTGTTTCAGGGAGCGTGACAATTTATGATATACAATATATCTTCCAGAATGGGGCGTGAAGCAACTGTGGCAACTGTAGGTATTATAGCCGAATATAACCCTTTACATAACGGGCATGTCCATCATTTCACAGAGGCCAAAAGAATATCGGGAGCGGACCGCTCCGTTGTCATTATGAGCGGACCGTTCACCCAGCGCGGCGAGCCGGCGGCGGTCAGCAAGCGCGCCCGTACCGAGATGGCGCTGCACATGGGCGCCGATCTGGTCATTGAGCTGCCGGTGGCGTACGCCGTCCAGCCGGCGGAATGGTTCGCCTTCGGAGCGGTGTCCCTGCTGGAGGCGACCGGCGTCGTCGACAGCCTGTGCTTCGGCTCCGAAGCAGGGACTTTGGGCGTGCTGCTGCCTCTGGCCGGCTTCCTGGCCGAAGAGAGCAGCGCGCTTAAGGAGGAGATCCGCGCGCGCCTCTCTGAGGGCGCGGGATTCCCCGCCGCCTACAGCGCAGCGGCGGCGGCGGCCTGGAAGGCCTCTTTCCTGGGAGAGGAGAAACCGGAAGATGCCGAAAGTATATTGCGGCAGCCCAACAACAGCCTCGGCCTGCACTACCTGATCGCGCTAAGGCGGCTGGGCAGCGTGATCAAGCCCTTGACCGTGCCGCGTACCGGCGCGGGCTTCCACGACCCGCTGGAGGGCGGGTCGGCCATTGCCAGTGCAACAGCCATCCGCAGGCTGCTGCAGGAGGGCGGATCACCGGCGGATTACATGCCGGAGTACGCCCTGTCGATCCTGGAGCGGGAGCGTGACGCAGGCCGGGGCCCGGTACGGCTAGAAGACTTCGCCGGGCCGCTGCGCCATGTGCTCTATACGCGCTCCGCTGCGGAGCTGCACACAGTGCAGGATATGAACGAGGGCTTGGAGAACCGGCTGCTCCGAAGCATGCGCCAGCTGGATAAGTTCACAGTCGGCGGTCTGCTGCAGGAGCTTAAGAGCAGACGGTATACCCTTACCAGGCTCCAGCGTCTGCTGCTTCACACCCTGCTGAACCACAGCAAAGCAGAGCTGTCCCCCTCCGTTCTCTCCCGGGGTCCCGGCTACATAAGAGTTCTTGGCTTCCGCGAGAGCGGACGGGAGCTGCTGAAGCAGATGAAGCAGACAGCGGCGCTTCCGGTGATTACAAGCCCTGCCCGGTGCACCCATCCCATGCTGGAGCGTGACCTCCAGGCGGCTGCTGTGTTCGCCGGGGCTTATGCCGACCCGCTGCGCAGCGATCTGTACAGTGATTATCTTGAGCCGCCGGTCAGGATTTGATGACCGGCAGCTCCTGCATGTATTTCAGGGCATCGGGTAGGGTTGAGACAGGAACCAGCTTCATATTCGTGCCGATCTGATCCGCTTTTGCCTTGGCCTCGTCGTAGTTCTTAAGCGGAACGAAGAAGATCTCCGCCCCCTTGCGATCGGCCGCTACAATCTTATGCTTCACACCGCCGATTGGCCCCACGTTCCCCTCGGGATCTATCGTACCCGTGCCTGCTACCTTCCGGCCCTTAGTGAGATCCCCCGGCGTAAGCCGGTTGTAGATTTCCATGGTGAACATCAGACCGGCAGAGGGTCCGCCCACGTTAGTATCCACGAAGCTGACGGCTTTGCCTTCCTGCTTAGGCTCCACTTTTTGAACCGCACCAATAACGACTCCAAAGCCCGGCCGGGCAACCGCAGCTTCTTTATCCTTGACCCCCACCAGCTTGACCTGCTCCTTGATCTCTTTGCCGTCACGCTGGAGCGATACCTCCACGCTATCTCCAATCTGATGAACCGACAGCAATTTGGACAGCGCGGCCGGATCGGTTGCCTTTTGTCCGCCTACACTGATGATTTTGTCCCCCGGCTTGAACCGGTCCTGATTAGCAGTCTCTGGTACCGAGAACACATACAGATAATCCACGACATCCTCATAAGGTACACCTGCCGCATGATAGGCCGCCTGCACGGCATAGGACTGCGAACTATTCATATAGAATACCTGCTCCGCAGCATACTCCTGCTCTGTCTTATCCTGCAGGCGGGTTTCTTTCAATACTACCTCGGCATTCGAGTTGAACACAGAGGCGATTAGAAGAGCCACATTCGCATAGCTTGCAGAGACCGTGGTCATCATGAAGGTTCCTTGCTCCTGCGGATCGGCATTCTCAACCTTGATCATCGGTGCCACCTCGGAGGCGCTTCCCGGCTGATATACAATGTAAGGCGTGTTCATAAAGACGACAACATAGAGAATGACCACGAATGAAAATAAATAGGCTGAAGCGCGGATGCCTACCCGGCGTTTGTACTGCCTCAAGTCTCTTCCCCTTCTTTCCTGCGGATGATGCCCCGGCACTTAGAATGTGGTACCTTAGCCTGGAGCTTCACTCCGGCTGTGGCATGATGGTTGTCTCCCCTGCATAAATTGATAACAAGATCTGCCCATGTCCTAAGCTATGAAGAGGGGATAACTCTAATGATAAACTTTAGATCCAGACGCTTCCTGTCGGGTTCAGCTCCATTTATACCCGGGGCTGCAGCCATTCTGCTAGCTATAGCAATAATCATAGCACCTGAAGCCTCATTCAAGGCTTCACTTACGGGCCTTACGCTCTGGTGGACCCTGGTCTTTCCGGCGCTGCTGCCCTTCCTGATCCTCTCAGAGATGCTGAGCGCATCCGGCTTCGTGCATGGTATCGGCGTCCTGCTGGAGCCACTGATGAAGCGTTGCTTCCGGCTTCCCGGGGCGGGCGGCTGGACGCTGGTGCTCGGCCTTACCGCCGGCTTCCCGGCAGGAGCCGGAGGAGTGATGCAGCTGCACAAGCAGGGGGACATTACGGACAAGGAGGCCGGACGGCTGGCGGCTATCGTGCATTATGCCAGTCCGGTCACACTGCTTATTGTAGTCGGGACAGCATTCCTGCACAGTCCAGCCGCCGGGTATGCCTTGCTGGCCATCCACTGGCTGTCAGGGATAGCCGCAGGTATTCTATCCGCCTGCTTCAATGGCTCCCGTAAGATAACCTCACCTATTCCGCTTCCGCAAGTTCTTCCGCAAGTTCCGCAAGAAAGAGATTCCAGCCTGACGGGCAGCCGCCCCCGCAGCAAAAAAGCATCCTTGCCCCGGCGTATCCATCAGGCAGCAGCGGATGCCCGTTCAAGGGATGGACGGGGCTTCGGCAAGGTGCTCGGTGAATCCGTATCCTCCGCCGTACAGAGCCTGATGATTATAGGCGGCTATATGATTATGTTCGCAGTTGTCGTCAGTATTGTTACCCGGCTGTTCCCTCAGCTGCCTGCTCTGGTTACAGCAAGTATGCTTGAGATTCATCTCGGGGCCCGGTCAATGACTTCAGCCGCAGCAGGACTTGAAGGTTTTCTAATAGGCGGTCTTCTTGGCCCGGCACTGCTGTCGGCCGGATTGGCCTGGAGCGGCATTTGCGCCCAGCTCCAGGCACTGACTGTGCTGAAGGCAGCGAATGTCCGCTTCCTTCCGTTCACCGCAGTCAGGTTGCTGCATGGACTATTTGCCTTTGCGTTCACGCTCCTGCTGTGGACACCGCTGCTCCATATTCAGTCTGCGGTGCTGCCGGTTCTAGCCGGCTCACCCCCGGCCGTACAGCTGCAAGACATAGGCACTTCACTGAGAATATGGACTCTAGCCCCACAGATCCTGGGACTTATGGCCCTGCTTGTTATGCTGCTGTTGTTGCTGTCTGCTGCCGTGAAGCTGTTTACTTCGAGCCGCCGTCCATCCGGCTGAACTTCAGCTTCATGGCCTGCTCCACCTCAGGGGTTACAAAATCCGAGACCTTCCCGCCGAAGTGGGCAATCTCCTTCACCACACTGGAGCTAAGGTAGGAGTATCTCGGATTAGTCATCATAAATATAGTTTCCGCTTCAGGGTCAAGGTTATGATTAATGGAAGCATTCTGCAGCTCATATTCAAAATCCGTAACGGTCCGGATTCCACGGACAATAACCTGCGCATCCTTTTGCCTCACATAGTTAACCAGGAGATCACGGAAGCTGTCCACTTCAACATTCGGTATATCTGCTGTCGCCTGACGCAGAAGCTCTGTCCGTTCCTCGACCGAGAACAACGGATTCTTACTCAGGTTGTTCAGCACCGCCACAATCAGCCTGTCGAACTGCTTGGCGGCCCGGTGAATAATGTCCATATGGCCCAGCGTAACCGGATCGAAGGTTCCCGGATAGATAGCGACACGTTCTTTTCTAATTTGCAGACTCATCATTAACCTCCTTGCCGCTTGCGGCAGCCTCTGGAACAGCAGCTTCATACCGGTAGATAGAGATCGTAACCTCTCCATAGACAGATTGCTTCGTTCTAACGAACCCCGGTATATCCTCGGGATAGGTATACCCCGATTCATGCTCCAGCACGATCACTGCATCAGGGTTCAGCAGCAGCTTGTCCGCCAGCGTAACCATCAGCTCGTCTGCATGCTTCATACGGTAAGGCGGATCCAGAAAAACAAGATCAAATGCTCTCCCCCGCTTCCCGAGTGCACCAAGCGCTCTTCCCGCATCATTGCGGTAGACCTCAGCCTGCGCTTCCAGCCGGGCCGCCTTCAGGTTCGCACGCACCGTGTCAATCGCCTTCTGCTCCATGTCCACAAACACCGCAGCTTCCATCCCTCTGCTTAGGGCTTCAATTCCCAGCCCTCCAGTACCGGCATACAGATCAAGCACTGTACCTCCTTCAAAATAAGGCCCGATCATACTGAATAACGCTTCCTTTACTTTATCGGTAGTAGGCCGTGTGCCATTGCCTGGAACACTTTTAAGCGGCCTGCCTTTTGCACTTCCCGATATGACTCTCACCGATCATCCACCTGCTTTTTAGCTTTTGTCTCTACATTACTATGCCGTTACAGGGCATAAGTCCAAGCCTATAGTACCACAATTATTCCATGAAATAAAAAGATTGTCCGACTTTGTCACAATGCGGAGCAGAAGAATATTCGCAAGCAAATGTATAAAACTCCCGCATCCGGGTCATCCTGTAATTATCGACATCACAAAATGTCGTAGACAACCGCGGAGCAGGCTTACGTTTCCCCATAAGCTCTTCGTCCGGTTTCTCCTCTCCCATGAAAGAGGCTCCCGAAAGGGAGCCTCGATTTTTGTTTTACGCAAAAAAAGCCCCCGCCTTGAAATCAAGATACGTGGGCTTGCTGTGTATATAGTTATATAATCCGCTTCAGTTTGGCTTCCTGCTCAATGGAGCGCGCTGAGAGCAGTTCGATAATTCTGTGCTGATTCTCCAATAAAGACTCGACGTTGATGAGCCGCTCGTTTGTTTCCAGCACAGCACGTTTAATCTGTTCCTGATCTTGCATCATTGTTTGCAGATCTTGTTTCATTGTTTGCTGATCTTGTTTCATGTTCTGCTGCTCTGTCTCTATTCGATCCAAACGCTCCTTGACGGTTCCTAATTCCGCCTTAACGGGCTCCAATTCTTCGCGAAAAACGGATCTTAATACCTGCACCAAATCATTATCCATGTGCTCCGCTCCTTCAAACTTAATATATAGATTGTACCAGAATCCAATTTATTATTCTACATCATTTGACCTTGTCGATCTTGACAAATATACATATCTATTAGTCACATTAGCGAATAAATTCAATCCGTCCGGACAAGGTTACATATATAGTATAGGAATATCAGATAGATTCAGGAGGAACCGCTATGAAGAAGTCCTTGTATAAAAAGATGTCGTCCCTCGCCCTAGTCATCCTATTCAGCGGTGCCATTGGACTGACCGCAGGCTGCAACACTTCGGCTAATCAGGCCACCCCAACTCCCGCCGGGACAGCACAGCCGACAGCAGCGCAACCCACGTCAGCACCAGCCACTGAACCCTCCACCGGGAAGGCGTCCGTGAACTGGGAATCTGCGATCCAGCAAATCGCGACTACGGATACGGAGGCCACGCAAAAAGCAGATGCCGCGGAAGTTTTGGCGAAATCGTACACTCCGTCGGCTGTGGAGCTTAAGGATTTTGAATCCCAGATCGTGGAGGAGTACACCGCCGGGAATTATCTCGCGCATAGCGAGGATGCCGGATACATGCTGACGAACCTGTTCAAGGCTACCGTTGTTGAGCGCAATCACCCTGACGGTGAGGCTATTAAGAAGTTTGCCTTTGACTTTTATCAGAACACTAAGAATGTCTTCCGCGGAATTGATGCTGTGGACAGCGAAGCCGTACAATCGAATGAAACGCAGATGGACAAGGCGTTGTCGGAGATTACAACCAAGTAAACCTCCTTATGTCTCCGGCATGGGACCTCCCGTATTTATTGACAATTCAGGAATGATGGTGATACCGTTCATTAGGGTAAGGGAGCTCAGGGCTCCCGCATTCATCATAAGAATTCAATTGATCAGGAGGTCCCATGTTCAAAAAAACAATCCTTTTCCCCGTCATCAGCATGCTGCTTCTCAGCTCTGCCCCGTCTTCATCCGCAAGTGCGCAAAGCTTGTACTCCGATGTCAACGAGCAGAAATATTCCTGGGCGATGGAATCCATTCTTTTCATGACGGATAACGATGTGCTAAAAGGGTATTCCGACGGCACCTTTAAACCTGAAACAACGGTTACCAAGGCCGAGTTCTCCGTTATGCTCTACCGGCTATTCGATAAATACCGACCCAATGTAAAGCCCTTATTTTATGAACAAAAAGTTACCAGCTACCTTGATGTCCCCAAAGATCACTGGGCCTACAAAGAAATATCTGAGCTATACAATTCCTCTGCGGCCAGCGGCGGCGGGATTTCCCAAAACCCTTCAACAGGCAAGTATACCTTCCAACCTGAAGCCCGGCTGACACGACTCAAGCTAACGTCTATGCTCTACCAATTATTCGCTGAAGATTTCGACAAGGGTGCGAATACCGATGATCCTGACAAAGAGTTATACCAGCGGTTAAGTAAATTCAAGGATATTCCCTTGAGAAAATTCAATACTCAGAATGCTATGGATCAATACATGGATACAGAAAGAGCAAGGGCCGGCACCAGATGGGATACATACATACCCGGGGATGAGCTCTCCCCAGCGATTTTTTATACATACCAAAATGGATCTATCTCGCTAATTGGAGATTTCACCTTTCTGCCGGTATACGCCATTGCAGCGATGGACTCCCAAAGGATTATTACAGCAGATTCCCGTGGATACTACAGACCACTCGCCCCTGTTACCCGGGCAGAACTGGCAACGATTCTGGACCGCGTCTATCTGTTGTTTGAGAAGAAAGGGGTTCTGCAAAAATACAGCAATAAATAGCCTTAAGCGTTGATTCATCAAGCAGGGACCCTAGTCAACAAAAATAGCCCGGCCTCTTACAGTGCCGGGTAATGACATCTATTTTCCGATCAAATTCGGCCGGACTCCTTCAATAAAATAAAATCATGACCACGCCGGGTCAATTTGATGTCAGTAGTTCTGACTGTCACGATTCCGCTGCCTGACCGGGAGATCTTAATATTCTCCACCATCCGGCTGTCGATAAGCTCCTCCATAATATCGGCGAAGGCCTCGGCTCCGAGTTCCATTACCTCTTGATTAACCGCCTGTTCCGCTTCAATCCGCTTGAGGATGGCATATATCTTTTCCTTCTCTTCCATCGTACACCTCTTTCATGCCAGCACTAATTGCCCTGAAGACAATGACCTCTATTATCGCACATCCATTCGGGGCAAGGCGAATTTAAATTTACCGTCATGCAGCATAGCTTGTCCATCCTGCATCTGCAACAAGAGCAGTCCCGGTAATCCGGGACTGCTCTTACTGATTGGATCTCCTAGTAGAAGCAGGCACTCAGAATAATAACGAGCAGGATATAAAGAACCAGAATCGCACCTGTAGATGTCCAGGGACCTACTCCACACGTATTCACGCCGCCTACATTGCCACCGTATCCGCAATCTGCACCCATGAGATTACCTCCTTCATAATGTTGACTACAGAACAGCATATGAGCCGGTTGCCTCATCAGATTGGGCGAAACGGACATAATTTGGGGCGTATGTACAAGGGCATCCTGCCCGCCCTCCTTGCGGGCAGCCCAGGATGTCCCATGCTATTGCTTAATCGGATACCAGGATTCCATCGAAGCTCTCCGGACCTACACGGATTGTACCCAGAAGGTTCGAGCTGACAAACGCAGTATACGTTAACTGCGGAGTAATTGTCGGAAGGAAATCATCTGCAGAGAATGTGATAATCTGTGGAGCCAGAACACTAAGATTGAAGGTAGAGGTGGCGGAATAGACCAGCGGGTCAGTTGGTAGTGTTCCTCTAACAATTGTTACAGTTATGCCTAGCAGCGCAAGCGGAAGCTGCAACGAAATGGTTCCTTTTAGTATTACGCGAGGGTTCGTGCCTACCCCTGCAGTGATCAGCCCAATTTGCCCGAACAGCTGCGGAGTATTAATTACTAGGATAGGTATTGCAATAGAGTTAGCAAAACTAGCATTCTGCGAGGTTCTTCCATCAACATAAGTTCCCATATCAAGCACCTCCTTTCTTCTTAATTAATATATTCGCGTTCCTTCTAAATCGCTTGGATGATATCACCATTACTTATTCCCCATCTTATATTACCGCCTGAAGCCGCCGCTCTACTAATCTTCTTTGGTAGTCCCGCTCCGCTTATTGAACGCCAGTTCAAACAGCCCCGTTGCCGATAATCCGGCCAAGCCTCCGGCCCATAGACGAAGAATGAGATTCATGTCTGTAAAAGGGTACGCAGCCGCTCCTACCAGCAGGCCGATGGCCAGCCCCACAGCAGGAACCACGTTGCGCGGAAGATTAACGCTGTTCTTGACGAACTGGACCAGCGCCATAACGAATACCGCCAATACGGATGCAAAAGCTAGTACATTGTTAAGTGCATCATTGTACATAACGGCTACACCCCCTTGCTTGTAATCAGCAGACCGGCGCGGTTCAATACGGTCAGCATCCGGTAGAAATCATAGCTGCCTCCTGACGGCGTATCCAACAGACCGGCGGCAGACGCGGCCTGTACCGCAGGCTCAGCCCAGGCCGGCACATTCATTACTGTGCGGCCCTCAATGACCGCCAGCCGCTCCGTGACACCTTTAATGGCCTGGCCCTGCTCTTGAACGCCGGCCTTCAGTGTATCTCTGCTGACAGACAGCCCTGCCAGCAGCTCCTTCAGTTCCCGCAGCTCGGTTTCCAGCGCCGCAATTTTTTGTTTATCTTCAGCTGACATCTCTTCATCCTCCTTCAGCTCGTCATATTGATACAGGTTATATGAATCCATAATCTGAATCAGCTTGGACGCATAACCCGGGTCCGTTGCGTAGCCTGCAGCAGCAATCTCGCGGGCGGCTGTTTTGCCGTCGACTCCAATAGCCTTGCTGTACAGCTTGGGGTTCCAGGACACTCCCCCAGTAATCAGTGCGGAATGATCCGCTATAGATTCTCCCCAGTTATGATAGGAACGGAACTGGGCAGTCACCTGTACAGCTTGGCCGTTCCTGTATTCCGTTGTCGGAAGCGCCAGGCTGCCCGCAGGCCCGCTGCCCTTGATGCCGAACAGATTGCCTGCCTTCAGCGTCAAGCCGCTCGTTCCCCAGCCGGATTCCAGTGCCGCCTGGGCAATCGTCAGCGAAGCTGCGATACGGGTGCGCTGCATATCCGCTACTGCGAAAGAAGCGATCCGGGCGATAAATTCGGAGTTCGTCATTGCTTCACTTCCTTTCCTACTATATTAAATGCCCCGCCCTGCCAAACTGCCTGTGCTTATCCCTGTTATGATGTATATGGAAGTGAGCTGCACCTTATACGCACGCAAACAGCGCCGGAGCAGGTGCACCGGCACTGTTTCAATAACCCACTATATTCCCTTCCACTAAAATACGCTAAGGATAATAATCAGCAAAATAAACAACACCAGTATGGTAGCCGTTGACGTTCTCAGACCTCCACTCATCCGGAGCCCTCCTTTCTTACGCACATGCCCAGCTTTGATTCCTCTACATCATATGCCTGTAGTCCCAAAAAAACTGGGCGAACGCACAATATGGGATTTATATGTAAAAAAAGTATTGTTAAATCTTCCATCCTGGCTTAAACTAGTAATAATTAACTATATCGGAGGGACTAATTTACTATGCCTTCATATTATTTCAAGGAAATTTGGACACCGCTGAGCTGGATAGGCATTAAGTTTTTCCGGGACGACGAAGGATTTCTGTGGATAAAGAGATGGTCTAATCCACGTAAGCGGTTACGCTGAACGTAATGAGATAACGTCAAACAACCTTTTTTCCGGCACAAGAGAAGCATCCCCGTCCTGCCGATAAAAGGTTGTTTGTTGTTTCTGTCTGCTGTTGATTGCTGATGCTAAGATGCCGCCTCGAAGGTAATCCGGTTCTTCCCGCTCCGCTTGGAGATATACAATGCTTCGTCTGCAAGCCGCAGGGTCAGGGTGGTATCTCCGCCGTCCGGAGTCCATACAGCAGCACCTACGCTGCAGCCTACACGAAGCTCCTCGCCTTTAATCAGAATCGGCTGGTTGATCTTGCTGATAATCCGCGAAGCCACCACCTCCGCTTCCTTCATCGGTTTGCCCGCCGAGGTATTCAGAATAATCACGAATTCATCGCCGCCCAGCCGGGCAACGATCTCATTGTCCCGCGTACAATCCATCAGCCGGAAGGCCACCTCCTGCAGCAGGGCATCTCCAACCGCATGGCCGAAGCTGTCATTCACTTTTTTGAAGCCGTCCAGATCCATGTACAAAAAGCTTAGTGTCGTCCGCTTCTGCTTGGCCTTACTGACCGCATGGGCCAAAAACTCATCCAGTGCTGCCCGGTTGGGCAAGCCGGTAAGCTTATCATGCAGCGCCATATCCGACATATAGCTCAGCTTAGTCTCTGTCTTGGTCAGGTTGTTCACCAGACTCCGCAGGGAGGCCGACAGAATCGCCACATCCTTGAACCGGGTAGAGGCCGGGATCTCCACATCGGCACCGGAGCTGAGCAGGTCGGCTGTACGGGTGATATCCCTCAACGGTCGGCTGATCCATCCGGCCAGCAGCCAGCCGATTAGTGCGAAGGCCGCAGCGGTCAGCAGACCGCTGATCAGGATGAAGCGTTCAAGCTGATGGACTGAGGCAAAAGCGATGTCTGCCGGCTGACGGACAATGACCGTCCAGCCAAGGCCCGGGTAGTTCATGTAACCATCGCCATAGGCGTATCCCGTTAAATAGGAGTCACGGCCCCGCTCCTGTTCGATCACGTATGAGCTCTTACCGCTGCGGGCCTGCTGCAGGACCGCGTCCGTCATTCTTTTGCCGGTGAGCGCTTCTGGTCCCAATAGAATGGTGTCGTCCTTCTTACTGACCACGAACACCTCCACGCCCTTAAGCCGTTCCTTGAGCGGATTCACAATGGAGGCCTCGACCTGACGTGACCACTCCCAGCTAAGATGTGCCGCCAGCACGCCGCTTGTCTGTCCTTGCTTGTCCATGACCGGCACACTCACATCAACAAACTGCAGGGCTTCCCCTGTAGGAGTAGGCAACAGCTTAGAGAGCAGCACCGCATCGTGGACATCCCCGACGAAGGTTCCCTTAAGCGCCTGCTGAAAGACAGGCCTCTGGCTGATATTCGTTCCTTGTAGAATCCGATCCGTGGAAGCAACCACATTCCCTGTCTTATCCAGGAAGCCCACCCAGGTGAATACCGGCAGACTCTTCTTCAGCTGATTCAGCAATCTGCCGGCCTCTGCTTGTTCAACGGGCTCCTGAAAAGCATTCAGCTTACTCAAAACTTCTATTTCACCGGAACGTGACCACATGAACTGATCAAGCTTCTCGGACATTTGATTGGCCTCTGCGGCCAGGGAGCTGCCGATACTGACTTCCACAGAAGTGGTGGAGCGGTTGCCGATCACATAGCTGAGAATAGCCGTGAGCAGAATGATAATAACCGCAAATGCTGCTGAAAATAAAGTGCGAAGACTTAATGACATGTACACTCTCCTCTTCCGATGACCTTGTTCATGCTTCCGACCACTGAAGATATCTTGCGGCAACATGTCGAACTGGGTCGATATTTCTTTATCGGAAGAGTCCGGCAGAAATATAATACAGCTTCCGGCACACAGCCGTTTTTTCTTGAGTCGTTACCCTACCTTCGCTCCCATAGAACGGGCCAGCAGCACAGCCTGCTCCACATCCAGCCGCACTCCTTTGAGCTCCAGGCTCTTCAGGTCAATCCCCTCCAGCTTGGCGTCACGCAGATCGGCCCCTGTAAGCTTGCACTGCGCAAGCTGCACCCGGCTTAAATCCGCCCCGCGCAGATCCGCCTTTTGCAAATCGCAGCCCTGCATGTCTGCCTCGGTGAACCGGATGCCCCGCAGATCCTGCCTGCTGAGATTCAGATGGCGCAGATTCGTATAGGCCCAGTCCCCTCCGCTCAGTGTGATTCCGTCCATATAGGCATTGGCGAAATCCGATCCGACCATCTTGCAGTTCTCGAACTTCGCCACGAACAGATTGGCTCCGGTGAACTTGCAGTTGGTGAACGCGCCATCCGTGTGCAGCGAAGCATTCAGCAGGGCACCGGTGAAATCGCAATCGACAAACCGGCAGCCGGTGGAGGTCATCTCTTCCATAGAAGCTCCCCGAAAGGAGCAGCGCTCAAAGGTGCAGCCGTTTATTTCTCCATCCTGCAATGCTGCGTAATCAAAATTATGCTCATTAAAGGTTTCATTATGGTATTGATACATAGTTTAAGCACCTCTTTATCTGGGTATTGGAGCAAAGGTATGGTATAACAGATACTATATAATTCTTTAAATATACTACTTTAGGAGATTGTCCAAGTGTAGCCGTTTCGATATAATAGCAAATAAAATAGCGGAGGTAAATGATGGATGACTCCAGCAGAAAAGAACCATTCCGATATGTAATGAACCAGCCCATCGATTGCTGGCTTGAAATTCCCGCCAGTAATTCGGGACCGGGAGCGGGCAAATTGACTGAGGGTATCCTGCTTGACCTTAGCCGCTCCGGCTGCAAGGTCCGCACCTCGCTGAACCTCCGCTTCACCGCAGGGGATACGAAGCTGATTATTCATTTTCAGCTGGCGGAAGAGAAGCTACAGTATGAAGGCAGTGTCCGCTGGGGCTGGATGTTCGGTCTCGGGCAATACCAGTATGGGGTAAGGCTGGACCTGCAGGAAGACGAGGAAGAACAGCTGCTGCGGGAGCTGGAGCTCTGGACCAGCGGAAGAAGCGCGCAAGGCTTGTAGCCTTTGCGCTCCCTAATAATGCATACAAACGCAAGCAAGGCTGATTAGGAGCCTTGCTTGCGTGAAATAGGAACGATGGATTATCCCTCTGCTACACTTCTCTTTATACTTCGATTCGTCTCTTCACCAGTGCAACCATTCCATAGATCATCAGGCAGACCACCGCCACTTCAAACAGCAGCGCCCCTTGATCAACCGGAAGGTATGGTATAATAAATTCACTGCCGGATTGGGGCTCTCCAGTGTAAATCTCGAAGTTAAAGGCAATATCCAGACCAATGAAGTAGGTGTCAAAGAGCAGCTTCTCCAGATAACCTATTCCGTTCTGCAGCAGGACCAGAAGGACGATGCCAAGCCAGACTCTCCCCTTCATGCGCAGACTAAAGGCTACTGTAAAGGAGAACATCACCATCACCATGAGAAAAAGGCTGGACCAGACCGATTGAAGCAATGCTCGGAATCCAACCGTCAATAGATTGCCGGGCAGTAAATCCACCGTGTACAGCAGCTTGAGGATTCCTAGATGGGCTAGGCCGAGGAGGATGACCACCCCAATCAGCAGCAGCGCCAGCAGCATGGGAGACAGGACCGTCTGCAGCGCAGTAACCGGCAAAAGCCGCCGCTGATAGGATTTAAGATTACGGAAATATCCGGTAACGGCTGTAAATATCATTGCGATGGCCAGTATACAGTAAATAACCAGATTCAGGGAGGCCAAGTCTGCGTCTATCCTAGCACTGGAGATCCACAGCCCGGCCTGCACGAGTAAAGCAATGACGATGAAGACGAGAATACGTTCTTGTCGGCGTTTAAGATCATATTTTAATAGCTTCAGCATTCGGCAAACACCTCTCTGAACAGCTCATCTACACTCTTCCCGTGCTCCTGTCTCAGTTCTTCCACCGGACGATGCAGCACAATCTCCCCCTCCTTCAGGAAAATCACCTCATCAAAGATCCGTTCGATATCCGTCACCAGATGGGTGGAGAGCAGAATACTGCTGTCCTCCTCATAGAACTCCATCAGCGCATTCAGAATCTTGGTCCGTGCCACCGGATCAACGCCTCCAATCGGTTCATCCAGCAGATATAATCTGGCCCGGCGGGAGAGTGCTAAGGTCAGCTGCAGGCGTTCGTTCATCCCTTTGGATAACGTCCGCACCTTATCCGCTGTACGCAGCTTCATGAAATCCAGCATCCGCAGTGCCTTAGCCTGATCGAAATCCGGGTAGAAATCCTGCTGGAATCTCAGCGCATCCCCGATATTCATCCATGACTCCGTGACCGGCACATCCGGCATGAAGGAGACGAGCTTCTTGCTCTCTACGCCCACGGGCATCCCGAGGACTGAGATCCGGCCCGAGGCGGGCCAGGCGAGTCCTGAGATCAGCTTCATGAGCGTGCTTTTGCCGCTGCCGTTACTTCCCAGAAGGCCGGTGATGGTGCCGCTGCCCAGCTTGAAGGAGACCTGGTTCAGCGCGTGTCTAGGGCCGAACTGTTTGCTTACATTCTGAATGTCAAGTATATCGTCCACTCTTCTTACTCCCCCTGTTCTTGGTCCCGCTGGTGGATGTTCTCTGCTACTGCAGTAAGTATATCTTCGCCCTGGAAGCCTAGCTCCTGCATTCCGCGGATAAAACGGTCCAGCACATCCTGTGCCATCTCCTTTTTGACGGTCAGTATCGTCTCTTCGCTTCCGGTCACATATCTGCCCATGCCGCGGCGGGTCTCCACGATGGTCTCACGCTCCAGTTCCTGAAATGTTCTTTGCACGGTATTCGGGTTAATCTGCAGTTCAGCGGCCAATTCACGGACAGAAGGGATCTTGTCTCCAGGCTTCAGCTTGCCGGTGATAATCTCTCCCTTGATGTAATTCATGATCTGGAGATAAATCGGCTGGTTATTATCGAATTCGATCCCCATCAAGCAACATCCCTGCGTCTGAAGACGGCGAAGCCTGCAAGCAGGAACAGTGTCATGTAGATGCACAGCAGGATAATGGAGAAGGTCAGTGTCATTCCCTGCATCGGCGCACCGCCATCCTTGTAGGCTGCGAGATTAAGATTAGGGAACAGCACATATTTGTAGAACTCACGGGAAATGACCAGCTTGTCGATGGTGGTGGCGAAGATGGTTGCTCCAATGGTTACGCCAGTCGATTTCGTCAGAATCCCCAGCATGAAGCCGATCGTAGCGTAGACGATGCAGTACACAGTTGAATACAGCAGCGAAGTTAGGATCTCACCGATTCCCGCTTCCCCTCCGCTGAGTCCGAAGAAGACCGCTCCTGAGAGGAAAAGCCCCACCGTCGCAACTACCTGCATGCTAAGTGTATAGAGTAGTACAGTTACATATTTGGAGGCCAGAATCGCCGTGCGGCTGCGGGCACGGATCAGCAGAAATTTGATCGTCCCCTGGCTGTATTCCCTGGATACAATTCCCGCCGTCCCGACGATCACCAGGATGGCCAGAAGCTGGCCAATGCCTCTGGGCTGCAGGGAATCCGCTGTAAAATCTGCCGCTGAAGCATACATATCTGCGGCAAATGTACGAGTCATATAGCCCACTGCCAGCGACAGCACCAGCAGGATGACGTAAGGAATGATATTGCTGCGTTTCTTCGATATTTTGAGCCATTCATTCAGCACAAGCAGATTAAATTTACGCAATGCGGTTGCCCCCTGTCCATTTCAGGAAATCCTCTTCCAGACTTTGTCTATTCTCAGTAATCCGGTATATCCCGACCTTGGCTTCGCTAAGTGCCGCCACCAGCTCCGGTACGGCTCCATCCGGCAGCTGCACATGCAGCTCGGAATGGGCTTCATCCGCTCCAGTGACCTTGACGCCCTGCAAGGCTCCGGCCACAGTCCGTGCAGCTTCAATCTTGTCTACCCGGATGGCAAGCGCTACCTCACTCTGCGCCTCTGGTGCTTCCGTAAGCTGTGTCACCGTTACAAGCTTGCCGTTCTGAATGACCACCGCGCGATGACAGATCTGTTCAATCTCAGCCAGCATATGACTCGAGATTAGAATGGCAATGCCCTCTACCTCTGCTATTCTCCGCATATAGTCGCGCATCTCCCGGATGCCGGCGGGGTCCAGCCCGTTAGTCGGCTCATCCAGAATGAGCAGCTTCGGCGAGTGGAGCAAGGCCTGAGCAATCCCCAGACGCTGGCGCATACCGAGGGAGTAGGCCCGAACCTTCTTGTTCATCGCCTCCTGCAGCCCCACCAGCTCCACGACCTCCTTGATCCGTGATACCCCGGCTCCATCACTCATGCGTAAATATTGCAGCAGGTTGTCGTACCCGGTCATATGCGGATAGAACTCAGGATTCTCAATGATCGCCCCGATCTGTGAGATCGCCTGCTTGAATTCCTTCCGGATGCTGTGTCCATGAATCAGAACATCCCCTCCGCTCATGCGGATCAGTCCGGTCATCATCCGGATGGTGGTCGTTTTGCCGGCGCCATTCGGTCCCAGCAGCCCGACAATCTCTCCCTTATGGATCTTGAAGCTTAGATTATCTACAATGGCCTTCCCTTTTATCAATTTGCTGACGCCTTGCATTTCCAGTACGGTTTGTTCTTGCGCAGGGCCTGACGGCTCCTGAACATTATGAGCGGTTGAATTCATGACAGCCTCCTTGTGCGGATCGGTATAGGTGGAGTATTAATTCCACGGGTTATTGCTAAGCTGGAACATGTGTATTTTCAATGTTGTATTGGTGTGTTAGTTAAATAGTACACTAGTAATTTTGGTTTGTAAAGCAGGTTTGTGAAAAATTTCCTGAAGCACTGTGTAAACAGGCTATCCGTGCAGGGGTTCTAACCATACCAATCTCTATCAGCATACATAGAATAGTATTGCAGGTGGCAGTATCATGCTGCTTTTGCCAAAACGGCTTCAAGGAGGAATACACATGAATAAAGAGGTTCATATCTCGCAGACTTATCCAAGACTGACAGTGTACAGCGAAGAAAACTTCCGGGGAAGAAGCAGAATCTACAGAGGCAATCTCGGCATCCGCGATACGGACAATATTCTGGATGGCATCGAAAGTCTCCGCTTCTTCTCCACCAGCAGCAATGCTACGCTCGTCCTGTTCAGCAGAACCCGGTTCAGAGGCAGCTTCCGCGTGCTTCGCGGCAACCACAGCATCCGTGATCTGGATGATTACATCTCCGGCAATGACGTAGAATCGATCATCTCTACCAACCAGAGACTGACGCTGGACCAGATCCGCCGTATCCGCAGCAGCGGGGAACTTCCTCCAGGCTACCGCTTAATCTAACAGAATAGGCACGCTGAACAGGGCACCCTCTGGTATCGCCAGCCGGAGAGTGCCCTGTTTGGTATTGGATTATCGTGATTAACGTACTTTTTAGCACAACTAAATGATTCCTTTTTCGTTAAAGTTATAGGGGGTGAGATCATGCGGAGTATTTGCTTTTCCATTCTGGTATCTATTTTTCTGATGAGTGGATGTAGCAACCCAACCGGAGAGCGAATCATAAACATGAATTACAGCTTCAATGAACCACATCTTTTTCCGTTTGAGATCAATGAAGTTCGTACTGAAATCGCAGTTGATAACCCGTATGTGCTACAACAGTATGTTTTTCATTATAAAAACAAGCAGACCCTGCAAGAAATAAGATACATCCTGAGCAAGGTTATGAGTGCACCAGAGAAAATTTCCACCCAAGGCAAGCAACGCTTAGAACTTGATAATGGAAAAGAAGCATACTATGACGAAGACGAAACTACTCAATCCATCTGGTGGGAGGGGGAGAACGGATTTTTGGCGCGATTTGTATATTATATCAACGGAAATCTAGATCCGATCCACACTAATAAATTAGAGGTCTCCGCCTTTATAGACTTAGCTAATCAAATTCAATAGTATCTTCAGACCAGATCACCGGGCCGGCAGTATATACTGTGAAAACTAGCATTCCACGAGGAGGACCAACAGAATATGAAGCCACTGGATATCCATCCAACAGCGTTGTATGAGCAGGTTCAGTCCGACATTGGCAGCTTTCAGGTCTTGAGAAACTACAGACCGAATAGTGTGAGAACCGGGGTTTGGAAGCTGCAATCCGATCAGGACTCTAAATGTTATTACTTAAAAACGTACAGCCGCAAACAGAGATGGCATCCTGAGGTTTATGCATACCGTCACTGGATAGGTCAGTTGAAACCGTATGTACCAGAGTTAATAGCTGCTTACGAGGGGGAGGGCTGGCAGGCTATACTAATTACTGCAATCGACGGGTCCATTATGAGAGAGACGCCACTAAGCCCAAGTGCTGCTAAAGCTGCTTTTTATAAGGCTGGTGAGTTAACAAAGATTCTGCATCTATCGCAGACAGGCCGCTGGTTCGGCCGCCCCGATCAATATGGGAATCCGATAGAGCTAAGTCACCATGCTGACCCGGTGCAGTATGTTGCTGATGCAATACAGGACTTAACTTCTCGGTGTGTTGTTGAGGGGCTATTGCAGGCCTATGAAATAAGGTTAACCGAATGGGCACTTCAGAACGTTCATGTATTCCGGCATAGCAGACCTGTTCCTATTAGCTGGGACTCCACACCAGGCAACTGGCTGGTGGATGAGCAGGGTATTTTGACAGGAATGATAGACTTCGAGAATATGCTGTGGGGGCTGGCTGTGGACAACTTCTCCATTCTGTTCGCCAGATATTTCATAGATCATCCATCAGCCAGAGATTCCTATTTTGCAGGGTATGGACCTGAAGTGCTTAAGGACCAGTCTGCTGAAATACAAATATGCTGCATCAAAATGGCTCTCGGCGATATCTGCTGGGGCACTCACAATCATCAACCCGAGGTCGTCCGATCTGGCAGAGAGCTTATGAAAAGAATACATAATCAGCAGCTTTTCCTGTAAGAAAGCTTGAAGGCAGTGCAAGTTCCATACAGCTTCCCGCCTACATCGCAGCTACCTCTGCCGCCAGCTCACGGACCTGCTGCTGCAGGACATTCACCTCATCCGTTCCTTCCCAGTAACGGGTGGCGAAATGCAGGAATACGTCTATCTTGCGCAGGAGCATGAGCACCGGAATCGCCGCCAGTTCCTCAGGAGTCAGCGTAACCCTGCGGTTATAACCCCGCCAGAAATCACGGATGATCCGCTCCGAGTCCTCATGACTGAGCAAGGCCGACAGAATCACAGCAGCATCCATAACCCTTAAATCCCGGGTGCAAAATTCAAAATCCAGCAGCGCTGTCACCCGGGCGGTATCCGCTCCATCCACCAGCAGATTGGAAGCGTTCAGATCGCCGTGCACCAGCTGATGCGGCAGGCTCTGAAGCTGTTCCAGCGAGTCAGCCACATTGTCGTAGGCATCCACTAATAGGGTCAGCTCCGGCAGCAGCTCCTTCAGAGACTCGGGCGGGTCCGTCACCAGACCATGCAGCGCTTCACGGGTGCATAGCGGATACGAGGTCCGCAGCTCATAGTATGGACGGTATACGGACGGGATGCCCGTATCTATCTCAGCCAGCGCAGCGGACAAGATGCCTGCCGCTTCTCCGAAGGACTCATAGTAATCCGCAGCTTGCCCGGACGGGGATTCCCCTTCAATATAAGCAAACAAGCAAGCGAATTTCCCGCTCTCTTCAAGTTGAACCAAGGTCTCTCCACTGGCAGTACGGATCGGAAGAGGTGTACTGAACGGCAGACCCGCAGCGGCCAGCTTCAGCAGCACCGTATGTTCAAATTCTATTTTGTTCCTGTCCTTATGGGTGTCATAGATACGCAGCACAGCGCGGCGTTCCCCGCTCTCCACGAAATACGTTGTATTATTCCATCCTCCGCTCCGCTTGCGCAGCGAGCCCTTCCATTCAGGCCAGACCTGACTCACTATAGCTTCCGTAGGCTTATGCCCCTTTCTATTAGGTTCAGAAGCAATTGTAGAATCCGGGTACGGCTATGTCAAATCTACTAGGATTGGGGCGGTTCGCTAGCCTCTGATCCAGTCGCCTTTTTTAGCTGCAAAAGACAATTATACAAAACAAACTATCAGATTTACATATATTACTGTATCAAGAGAAAAGGAGGACTTCCAAATGCCAATTTATACTATCGGTGCAGTGCCCAACCTTGAGCCTACCGGAACAGTAATATCGCAATTCGTCGAGCTTCGAATCACCAACACAACCGTTGCAAGGCTGGAACCTATTGTAGTCAATGCTTACAGTGTCGCAGATTCCGGCCCGGAGGGGATAGCTGAAACTCTGAATTTCACAACAACGTTCGGGATTGCCGCTCCAAATGGTGTGGTTACGCTCATCATACCAACGACAGTGGCCAATTACAGTATCACCGTTTCTTCACCTGGTGCTCCCGGATTCGTGAACGACATCTCGCTATACGCAGTAGCCCGGGATGCAGCCGGCTTCATAGTGTTTGATCAGGTATATCCATTCGGAGACTGGAACATCATCGGTCCCGTCCTTAGTTAACTTCATTTCATTGCTCAGGCGAGTCCTGAGCTTTTTTTGTTTCTGGTAAAACTGTACAGAATAGCAGCACGCTCACTATCACGATCACTCCTGATCTGATAAGCCTATGCTTGCACCACTTCAATAATATGCGGAATGCCTGATTATCCGCTATAATGTAATCCATACAATACAAGCAAAGGATGGGATACATATGGACGCAACCGTTAGCAAACGCTGGCTGCTCGCCAGACTCTACGAGCCGGAACAGACCATCGTAGACTGCCGGTTCACATTAGGCCAGCCTAAGGCCGGCAGAGACAGCTATCAACAAGAGCATATTCCGGGCGCGATCTATCTGGATCTGAAACTGGATCTGTCCTCTCCGGTGAGCGAGCATGGCGGTCGCCATCCCCTGCCTGACCCTGAAGTGCTGGCTGCACGGCTCAGCAAACTCGGAATCGGTAATGATACTCGCATTGTCGCCTACGACGATGAGAACGGCATGAACGCCGCCCGTCTGTGGTGGCTGCTGCGTTACCTGGGGCATGAGCAGGTATTCATTCTGGAGGGCGGCTTCAGCCAGTGGAAAGAGGGTAAATATCCGGTGACGGATCATCAGCCGGTGCGGGTGCCTAGTACCTTTACAGCTAATGTTCAGCCGCAGATGCTGGCGGGAGTTGAGGAGGTGCGCGAGGTATCGGAGAAGACAGTTAATAATGCTGGCGCTGAGTCTGAGAGTGACGTCAACGTTGCGGATGCCGTGCCTGCTCTTCCCGTGCTGATCGATTCCCGGGCCAATGACCGCTATCACGGCCAGAATGAGACCCTGGACCCGGTCGGCGGGCATATCCCTGGGGCGGTCAACTACTTCTGGAAAGACACGCAAAATCCGGACGGTAGCTGGAGGAGTGCGGAGCAGCTTGAAGAACATTTTGCCGGACTGGACAAAGACCGTGAGGTCATCGTCTACTGCGGCTCCGGCGTAACTGCCTGCCCGAATGTACTGGCGCTAGAAAAGGCCGGATATACGAATGTGCGGCTGTATGCGGGAAGCTGGAGTGACTGGATTAGCTATGAAGATAACCCGGTGGCCACAGGAGACGAGTAAAAGCCGATTGACCGCATCGGATTTGAGTTTTGGGGCTGTGACAGGTTGCCGGAAGGCAGGCTGCTCACGGCCCTTTTTCGGCATTTTCGCGCGCGCTGTTCCAGAGATCGACAAGCTGGTAATTTGAGGATTGACAATATGACAAGTTAAATTTAAAATAATCACAGCGGAAAAGTATGATTTAATTTATTATAAACTAACCATAGAAGGAGATTTTTAAAATGACCGCTCTCCAAACCTTTAAAGCATCTGCGCATTTGCAAGACGGAGTCCAAGTGAAAGTAGCATCCCGAAACTTTGAATTTATTATTGACGAGCCCAAAAGCTTGGGCGGAACTGATACCGGTATGAATCCGGTCGAAGCTTTGCTGGCCTCGCTGGGAGCATGTCAGTCTATCGTGGCCAGAGTGTATGCGCCTAAATTCGGCGTGAACCTCAAGGATTTCTTCGTGGATGTAGAAGGCGATCTTGATCTGGATGGCTTTTTCAACAAGTCGGAGGTGCGCCCGGGCTATTCAGAAATTCGGTATACCTTCCGTATTAAAACAGATTCACCCAAAGAACAGGTTGAAGAATTTGTACGATTCCTGGAAAGCAAATGCCCAGTTGGAGATACGCTCGCAAACCCGGTTAATCTCAAGCTGGAAAGCATTATCATCGAAAGCTAAGCAACCGTTCAGAACCGAGAAGCTTCCACACTATGACCTCTTGCCACGGAGCACAGAATGGGACCAGGGGTAGAGACCGTATAGGCGCAAGTGCACGATCTACGGACAATGTACAAAGCGGATCATGGTTACGTATATTAAAAGCAATATCACGGCTTTTTAGTGAAAGCTGTCTTTTAAAGAGGTGAACCGTGTGCCTATTAAAACAGGTAGCCAATACATCGAACGTATCGACCGGCAAAATATCAATATCTTTTACAAAGGAACACGGATCGAAGGCCCTTTATCCAAGCATCCCGCATTTCAAGGTCTCATACAAACCCAAGCCGAAATGTACAACATGCAGTGTGATGAGCGTTATTTAGCACAGATGACCTACCCTTCACCCGATACAGGAGAGCCTGTCGGTCTATCTTTTCTTCCACCCAAGAATGCTGAGGATTTACAGCGCCGCAGAAAAATGATTGAACTCTGGTCCAACTGCCATCATGGGTTTTTAGGACGTTCCCCGGATTATATGAATACAGCCCTCATGTCTCTGTTTACAGCTGCCGATATCCTTGAGGAGCTGAATCCGAAATATGCTGAGAACCTCAGGAAGTACTATGCTTACTGCCGGGATCATGACATTACCTTATCCCATGCCTTCATCCAGCCTCAAGCAAGCAAAATATCCGGCCAGATTGATGCTACAGAGGATTCTATCGCTGCTAAAGTCGTTGAAATCAATGCTGAAGGGATGATTGTAACCGGTGCTTTTATGATGGCAACACAAGGGGCTACATGCGATGAAATGCTTGTATTCCCAACGCCTTCCCCCTCGTTTGTGGATGATGATAATCCGTTCGCGTTTGCCTTCGCCGTGCCTAATGATCTGCAAGGGATGACTTTTTTTTGCCGTGAAAGCTACGCAGCTTCATCTGCCTACGACCATCCGTTAAGCTCAAGATATGAAGAAATGGATACCTTAGTCATATTTGACCGCGTTCTTATCCCTCATGACCGTGTATTTTATTACGGAGATGAAATGTACTGTTCCCGATTGTTCGGCGAGAGTCACTTCCATACGCATATGGCCCATCAAATCATCACCCGCTATATTGCAAAAACAGAGTTCTTTCTCGGGTTGCTGGAATCTTTGGCGGAAGAACAAAACGTTATCCCTGAGCCCCATACTATTCAGCCTATTTCCAGAACGATAACCTATTTGGAGACCTTCAAAGCCTTAAGACTCGCTTCTGAAATAGGCGCTTCCCCGGACAAATTCGGATATCTCGTTCCAGACAAAGGTCCACTTTTGGCTTCGTCCGTTCACTTTTCGGAGTTTTATCCGGACCTGATTGAAATGGTTCAACATCTCAGTTCAAGCGGTCTCATCATGATCCTCTCGGAGTCCGACTTCGATACAAGCGCTGGTGCATACCTCAGTCAGTATTTGAAGGGTACGGCTTCGGAGGCGTGGTTCCGAAACGCTTTATTCCGGCTTGCTTGGGAACTCGGAGCGGGTGCATTCGGCGGGCGACAAATCCAGTTTGAGCGGTTATTTTTCGGCAGCTCCCACACACTGGCCTGGCGCATGTACAACAGCTATGATAATCACGAATCCTTCCGTCAAATCATTCACGAGTTCATTGCACCAGAAGAAACCCGATTCGTTATGAGGGGAAGCCGGTAACTCAAAGACACTCTTCTCATTGTTCTGAGGAGAGTGTCTTTTGTCAAAAAAATCATCATTTCAAAGTCTGATGTCTCCATTTCCGGGGCAGCTTCAGATCCAGCCGGCTTGTCCACCAGCATCTCCATGGACAGTACCGTTCCCCCATTCGCATAGGGCTTGAATTGTTCAGGCATTGCAAAACCGAAATCCTGATAGACCAGCTTGCCCAAGGTTCCTCCTTCGCCTCCAAGCACAGCTCAGCCATAGCTGTCATAGAGAGGGGCTGGCGATAATATTCCCGGATATAACGGGCGATCTGTTCAGCCAGATCCGGTTCCGTCTGATGCGCTCCCGTACCCGTCCAGCATGACTTTGGCGTCTCCCTGATTCGTGAACACAAACGCACTTGAAGGCAAAGTATAACTCTGAAGCTTCTCTCCCGGCTGCATGATCACATGACGGATATCCAACACTTTCACAGGCACATGATTCCATAATCGTATTCTTTCTGACCACTCCATAAAAGCACCTCTATAACTAATAAGCTTACATATTTGTATAACTCTCTTCATTTATCCTTGATCCGCTTGAGCAATCAGCTTGGTCATTTCCTCTGCCTGCAACAGAGCCGAGAGCGGGTCGGACAAGAAGTAGTTCTCCCATTGCAGCTCTATGATCCCGCAGCCGGCTGCTCGGTGAAGTTCAGTCATATCCGGCATGTGCCCCTCCCTCCCACTCTGTTTGCTTCTTAGAACCAGCAGATAATCCTCCGTGTATTGGGCAATGTCCTGCCGATCAATCCAAATCGACTCATGTCCTTGCTCGAACAGCTCCTGCCACACTTTCCATGGCGGCTGCAGCCCCAGCACTTCATAGGCAGCTCTCCCGCCCCGGGTGGCTGCATTGCCTATAACCCGAATCTCCTGACTCCAATTCGGGTCAATCACAGTGAATGTCCGCCGTTCCGGACATTGCCGCAATATCGCATTCCGCACATAAGCTGCCCGTGTCTCATATTCGGCACTCCACTTCGCCGCTTCCTGAGCGCGGTTCAGAATATGCCCCATAGCGGCGATCCCTTCCCCGGCCGAACGGAAATGATCACTCTGAAAGACTACTGTAGGAGCTATCCTCGCAAAGGAAGCAAAGGCTGTCTTGTCCCAGGTAATGATCAGATCAGGTTCAAGTTCAAGCACCTTCTCTATAGATACCCGGTTGTGGTTGCCGATATCTTGTACCTCAGAACCTATATACTGCCCAAGCAGCCGGTTGCTGTCCAACAAGGTATGCGGGGCTCCCACAGGTGTCAGACCCAGAGCCAGTACTTCTCCCAGGCTCCAATCTATAACTACCCGCTCAGGCTTGTCCGGAATAATAATCTCACCCATCACCGTTTGTATATTTCTTCTTTTGTGCCCGATACCCGCCATAGGGGAAGTACTCCCTCTTGTCTGTTCTATAAGGGGCTCATGGGCCATCTGTATAGTGCGCGGTTGCAGGGTTATCCCGTCCTGTATGCCTTCTCTTTCACAATCGCTGATCTGCCGCCTGTAATAATCGGGAGATACACCCTCGTGCTTCTTGAAAAAACGGCTAAAGGCATAGGCGTTGGCATAACCTACCCGCTCTCCGATTTCCTGCAAGGTTGCTTCCGTATGCAGCAGCTCATAGGCTCTATTCAGACGAATACGCGCCAGTACCTGCCCGGGGCTTGTCTGCAGCTTGCTCTTAAACAGTCTGGTTAATAATCTCGGACTGCAATGGGTCACAGCAGCAACATGTGCTACAGTCAGGGGTGTACCGTAATGATCCTGCATATATCGAACAGCCAGACGGGTACGGTCAGGACCAAAGATGCTGATCTCCTGCTGCTGCATCTGCTGCAGCAGCTCGTAGAGCCACTGGTAGAATATCGCCGTGACTTGAATCCGTTCAAGAAAAGCTATATTTCCCCACTTCTCATGCAGCCTGGAAGCAAGCTCCAGTAGCGGGAGCGGATAATGCGGCTTCAACCCATATTCACACTGTAAGGTTATGCCGGGAAGCTGCTCATCCAGAGGTTCCTGCACCTCCCCCTCAGTCTCAGCCAGCATATACATGATTGAGTACAGCTCAATCCCCGTGTCAGCCTTCATGCGCACAACGGCGCCTTTACTTCCGTGCAATACATACCAGCCATCCAATGCATGAGGCGTCTCATCCAACCACAGCTGTCCCCGTCCCTGCACCAAAATAAAGGTATGGGAGGACAGCCGCTGCTCTCTGTATTCCCTTCCCGGTTCCATGCCTGATTGACGGATATCCAGCAGACGGACCGCCTGATTATCCCAAAGCTCAATATACCCCTCTATATTCATAAGAAAACTCCAGTCTCAATACTTGAACACTTCAAGATTCGTTATCATCTGTCCCCATAGTATATGATAATGATTCTCAGTGCAATGCCTCCCATGTTCCGAAACAGGTATGCCGAATGTTCCTGATTGGTCATTGTGTAAATAGAGACCACCTTCTATAGTGATAATAGTTCTCAATAAGAAAGAGGGTCGAACATTATCAAAAGGTTCAATTTGTACTACATAGCCTTATTGTGTATGCTGGCAATGGCTATATTGCTCACAGGATGCTCTAAGCAGAATTCCAGCCGTCCAGGGAATACAGCCGACCATTCACAGGATAAGCGTATTCTCTCAACTGTAAAAGGAGATGTGGAGGTCCCTGCACACCCTTCCCGGGTGGTTGTGGACTGGAACATTGGCGATGTACTGGCTGTTGGGTTGACACCGGTAGGCGTTCCGGGCAGTTTGCTGGACTACGGGGAATTCCTGCGCAAGCCGCTTGAAGGTGTAGAAGATATCGGCAACCATAACGAGGTATCCTTGGAGAAGATCATTGAGCTTAATCCGGACCTGATCATTACCTGGAACCAGGAGGCTTATGAAGCTTATTCCAGAATCGCCCCTACTGTCGTATTCATAGCCGATGATTATGACTCCATGCAGGCAGAGGTCAGCGCAATGGGAGAGATTCTTAACCGTCAGGAAGAAGCTGAGAAGTGGAACAAGTCCTTCGGGGAGCGGACCCAGGCCGCCCGTGCCAAAGCACAGGCCGCTGTACCGGCTGGCGCAACCTTCACGATAACGGATTTTAACTGGTTAAAAAGTGTGGGTATTGTAGGCAAAAGTGCAAACCGGGGCGGCAAGGCCGTCTACGAGCTGCTTGGACTGACTCCTGCTGAGAAAGTAAAGACGGAGCTCTTTGATCAGAATAAGGAGAGCATTGAAATCAGCTCCGAGGTATTCGGGCAGTATGTAGGTGATTATCTGCTGGTGATGAAAACAGTAGGCGCATCTGACGAGACCCTTCCCGGGATATGGAGCGAACTGGATGCAGTACGTAACGGCCAGGTGTATGAGCTGGATATTCATCAATACCTAAGCTCAGACCCGTATACCTCTATCCTGCAAGCGGAGGATATTGCCGAACGACTGGCCAGTAAGCAGACGATGCTCCAGTAATGTAAGAAATAAGCGCACAATAGCAAACGGGGTGCAAAGAATGAACAGTAAGGATGGAATCCCGCCTGCGGGAGCCTTCGGACAGCTTGATCAGATGTGGTTCAGGCTTCGGAGCAGCGAGCAGAACAGCAGTCTCACGGGAGGGTGTTCACTCCGACTGCAATTCCTTGAATCGCATCTGCTCCTGATTCCAGTTTCGGGCCGGGGCTGGATCACTGTGGACGGCAAGTATGGCGAACTCAGAGCGGGAGCTGCCTTTGTCTGCCTGCCGGGGCAATTAATCGAAGCCTGCCTGGACGGTTCAGACGAACCGAATATATACATTTTGCGGTTTGATGTATTTAGCCAGCGGAATCTGCCTGTACAACCGGGCCGGATAAGCTCAACGGAGCCCCAGCTCCCCTTCTCCCTGGAAGGAGAAACAGCGATGTCTTCAACTGTTACATACAGCAAACACTGTGAGGCTATCACCGCTTCCCTTGGCAGTACAGACCCCTTACAGCAGCTGCTTGCCCAGAGCAGATTCTATGAGCTGCTGTACAGTCTGCTCAGCGATGTCAGGCAGTCCGAGCCAGACGATACCGATACGATTATGGAACGGGTCAAGGCCTATATAGAGCAGCATTACCATGAAGAGCTTTCGATCACCCTGCTGGCGGGCGAGGCAGGCATTAGCGTAAGGCATTTCATCCGGCTGTTCAAGCACAAATATGGTCTTAGCGCCATCGAATACCTGACCGAATACCGGATCAGACAAGCAAGAAGTCTTATGCTTCCGCATTCGAATTATGAATTAAAGGATATCGCCGCTTATGTCGGTTACAAGGATGTTCCTTACTTCCGGCGCAAGTTCAAGCAAATTACCGGTGTAGCTCCGGCCACCTTCATGCGCAATGCCAAGCTGAAGATCGTTGCCTACCACGGCAGCCTGATTGGGGCGTTGCTTACGCTGAATATTATTCCCTGCGCCGCACCGGCTGACCATCCCTGGACAGAATATTACCGCCGTAAATATGAGACAGATGCGGTTCTGCCGCTTGCCCAAGATGACGCTATCCGCATCCAGCAGCTTGCTTCCCTCCGCCCTGATTATATTCTGGGGCTGGAGCAAACGCTAAGTCCCGCCATGCAGCAGCAGCTTCAAGAGCTTGCCCCCACTTCGCTTGTTCCCCGGCTCCAAATGGATTGGCGGACGGAATTAAGCTTCATCGGACAATCTCTTGGCAAGTCGGAGGAGGCAGCGGCTTGGTTAGGCACCTATGAACGCAAGGCGGAAACAGTCCGTGCAGAGTTGGATTATAAGCTTACCAGGGGCAAGCTGCTTATCGCCCGAATATCCGGTCAGACCCTCACCGTATTGTCTAACCGAAGCCTGGCCGAGGTGTTCTACGATGATCTGCATTTCATCCCCGCTCCCCTTGTTAACCGCAAGCTAAGCCGTCAGACCTTGACACTTGCGGAACTGAAGTCTGCGGATGCGGACAAGCTATTGTTGATCGTAGACGGGGATGCCGCCTCTCAGGCCATTTGGTCAGAAATCCAGCATCAGGAGTTGTGGAAGCTGCCTGATCCCGCCGGATATTCGCGCGTTGAGCTTCTCCCTCCCTTCCCCTGGACAGAGTATACCCCGTTCACACAGGAGCTGATTCTTGACCTCGCGCCATCTCTGTGGCGCAATCGGATATGAAATATTGGCGCGATCATCTATAGTCGAATCCAAGGGATTGTTTTATACTCCTAACAGTGATATTGATTCTCACTCTCATGTGAGATGCAAGGTATCGAAACTCAGGAGGTTATAGAATTCATGCGACAGATAAGAACAGGAATTGCATTCTTCACGGCCGCTCTGCTAGTACTGGTAATGGCAGCTTGCTCTAATAACGCGGGACAGGCCGAGGTAGAAGCTTCAACAGAAGCGGACTTTCGTCTGGTAAACAGTGAGAAGGGCGAAATTAAGATCCCGGCCCATCCGACCAGAGTCGTCGGCCTATCCGTAGTCTACCCGGAGTTTCTGCAAGCGTTAGGCGTTACACCCGTTGCTGTGCAGAACTACCAGGAAGAATTCCCAACCTATCTGCAAGAGCCTTTCAAGGATACGCTGAAGATGGGCATTGCCAAAACTCCGAATTTTGAAATGATACTGTCTTCCAATCCAGATCTTATTCTTGCTCCTGCATGGTGGGCAGGCAAGGATTATGACCAGTTATCCGGAATCGCACCGACGGTTCTGCTGCCCGAGCGTCAGGACTGGCGCGATGAACTGAAGGACATCGCCGCAGTGCTGGACAAGAAGGAAGCTGCCGAGAAGGTTATACAGGAGCTGGAAGACTATGAGGCCAAGGCCAAGCTGAAGCTTGACGAGCTGGTTGGCAACGAAACCGTGTTGTATGTGAGGGTTATGCAGAATAGCCTCGTCCTCAATGGAGATCAGGTGGACCGCGGAAAGTTCATTCATACCACCCTTGGTCTGGAGATGATTCCGAATTTCCCCGAGCAGTCTCCGTCCATCTCTCTGGAGAAATTACCGGAGTACAACCCTGACCACCTTATTATTCAGTTGAACCAAGAGGATAATGCTGAGATTAAGCAAACCTATGAAGATATGCTGGCGAGCCCTTTATGGAAGAATATGAACGCGGTTAAAAAGAATCAGGTCATTACGATGGGGGACAAGGATTGGTTTAACGTGGGCATGTCTCCAATGGCAAACCGCTATGCGGTTGACGTGGTTCTAGAGGCCTTTGAAGGCAAGTCGAAATAAAGGGGATTTCAGGATGTGCGATACTGGCAGGTTCCAGAGGGCTGAACGTTACTACATCTCCCCCGAAGCTATTGAGAACGCAGTGGTTACTTTACGACTGACCGAATTATGTATGCCCGCACATGCTGAGCATCTGCTTACCACTTATGCTTCCATGCTTGGGACTGAGGATAAACGTATAGCGGCAGCCATCTTCTGCACATGGATCGCCGGGATCTGCGGAGCCAAATACGCACTGCTCACAGCCGCAGACCCGCTGGCTCATGCCTTGCGACTGAATAACCTGTCTGTGCAGCTCATCCGCACGGAGGGGTATCCCGAATTCGCCTTTTTTATCCACGATCAGGGGAATGGGACCTATGACCAGGATGGAGATGGAAAAGAATTATCCGGCGAGCTCGGCATGTTCTACAGCAGTGTTGTCAGACCGGTTATTGCTGCGCTTGCCGAGGCTTCACAGACCAAGCCAGTGATGCTGTGGAAGCAGGTGTACAGTCAGTTGTATACCTTCATGGAAGAGGAAGCCCAGGATGCAGCAAGTGAGGGCCGCCGCGCTCAGATCGCCGAGCAATTCAAGACTGTGACCTGGGCGCTGAAGCCGGAGGAATTCGGACTTCGCAGCAATCCATTCCGTATTACCCCCAAGTTCCGGACGGACCCCCACCCTCCGCATGATACGGTATCTGTTAAGGCTACCTGCTGTCTGGCCTATAAGCTCAGAGCGGATCATGGCTATTGCGGCGGATGTCCTATACTTCCCGCAGTACCCGGAGAATTATAAGCTGAGAACTCTGCTGCCCGAGCCGGAATGGAGCTACAAGCTGCCAGAAGGCTACACCCTATTCAACTCAAATCAATGTCTGCCACCCTTCAAATGGCTACCGGACCGGGATATTTTCCCATCCGGTTTTTTTATGCAAATTAACATACTTCACTCTACAAGAATATCCGCCATATTCCGACATATTATTTAAGAGCTTTCGCTCTAATACATATCCGGGAGATGACCTATGTCACAGCTAATTCAAAAACGGCCAGTCCGTTCAACCAGCATCGCCAACACATTGGCCATTGTGCTGCTAGTCATTATTCTTGTCGTCTTCTCGATCCTGGGTACCTTCTTCTATTCCAGCACCCGAAGCATTCTAGTAAGCCAGCAAGAGTCGATGCTGATGACCAAAACGCAGGGAATTGTCAGCCAGTTCGATGCTCTGTTCAAGGAGAAGGGCTCACTGGTCAAACAAATGTCCACCAACTCGATTTTTCAAAAATATATTGAGAGCACTACAGCAGATCAAATCACCACTTCCCCCCACGCCGCAGAAGCACTCGCCACACTGGCGGACATTGTAAAGTCTGAGCCCTCCTTCGCCGATGCCTGGGTGGCCGGGTTATCCGGGAAGGGATATTTCCTCCAAAATGACGGTCTGACCTCTAAATCGGACTTTGATATCCGCGCCCGCCCCTACTTCAAGCCTGTATCCGAATCCAAGGGTCTCTACTATTCTGAACCTTACGCCGACGTCATTAGCGGCAAAATGCTGATGGGCATTTTCTATCCGATTCTGAATGAGAGCAGCCAAATGATCGGCTTCATTGCCGCAGATATTGCTTTCGATGACATCCCGCAGATCATGCAGAGCTACTCCTTGGGAAGCACCGGGTTCTCCATTCTGGCTACCCGCTCTGGCGATATTCTCTACCACCCGGATGAAGCCAAGGTACTGAAGGAGAAAATCACAGAGAGTCCGGGCGATCTAGGCGCCATCGGTAAAAAAATGATTAACGGCGAATCCGGCGTATCGCTCATTGATGATAATGGCAACCCCCGTTATATCGGCTATGCCACCAGCATGGATACCGGATGGTCTGTAGGCTTAACCATTACCCGGCAAGAGGCGCTTAGCGAGCTGACGTCCTTCACCCGGACGACCATCACCGGTTTTGCTGTTGCCGCTTTGATCCTGGTGTTCATCTGTTATCTCACACTGCGCTACCTGTTACGCTCCATTCCAAAACTGCTGGCCGCTATCCAACGGATTGCAGACGGAGACCTGACGGTTCAGCTCAATGATGCCTCTCGCAATGAAATCGGACAGATTGCTCATGGCATTGCGGGCATGGTCCAGAAGATTCAGAGCATGATTCAGGTGATTCATAATACGACTCAGGTGCTGACCCAATCCTCCCAGAACCTGCAAGCCATCTCTACCAAAACCGCGATAACCATGAACGAAACGGCTACGGCCATTAATGAAATTGCGAATGCTACCAACTACCAGTCCGCTGAATCCGAGAGCATTCTCCACAAAACCGGTGCATTATCCGATCAAATTGACGAAATCACCAGTGATGCCCAGACTGTAGGAACCATGGTACAGACCTCAGCAGAGCTCAGCAGTTCCGGTCTTGACTTGGTGGAGCAACTCTCCAAAGCTGCAGAAGACAATCACAGATCTACACAAGCGATGTCATCGCTCATTGAGGATATTGATCTGAGCCGTCATGAGATTTCGGGTATCGTAGGCACAGTGAATCAAATAGCGACACAGACCAATCTGCTCGCCCTTAATGCTTCCATTGAAGCGGCACGGGCAGGTGAACATGGCAGAGGCTTCGCGGTGGTAGCTGGTGAGGTGCGTAAGCTTGCCGAGCAAACAGCCCGGGCTACTGAAGAAATCTACAAGAAGGTCAGCGCCATTGAGGAAAAAACAAGCCTATCCGTAGAACACACTACTCTTGGCCTTACGATTGCGGAGGAGAATGCCAAATCTGTCGAGAATGCGAAGCAGGTCTTCTTCAGCTTGAACAGTGACCTGGAGGAGCTGAAGGTACGGATGCTGCAGATCAGCAATAACACCTCGATTGTCCACAAGCACAAGGATGAGATTCTGCAGGCGATTGAGGTCATATCTTCGACGACCGAGGAGAATTCTGCCTCCACTGAAGAGGTAAGTGCCAATACACAGGAGCAGCTCGGCAGTATTGAGCAGGTAGCTGAACTGTCCAGAGAGCTGAGCGAAATCTCACAGAGGCTGGAGGAAGAACTGCGGCAGTTCAAGCTGGAGTAACGGGGTATGCAAAAAGATCGCCAAGTAAGAGATTCACTTGGCGATCTTTTTGTCATGCGGAGGTCTAAGCCTGGTTCGGTGCTATTTTAACATGTACTTGGTAATCGTCTTAGGCGCATAGCTCCGCGTAATGTACAGCTCCCCATCTCCCGCATAAATGTAATTATGCCCGGTTTCGTAGTCGTGCCAGCTTGTGGAGAGATGATATTTGATCTGCAGGTTCGCCGGGTCTAGCACATAGAAATCCTCCTTGGCAATATCCCCCTCAAAGGTCTCAGGATCAACGACAGCCGGACGCTCCTGCCATTGGTACTGCTTCTCGACCGTAATCTCGCCCGATGGTGTTATCCGGCAGTACCATTCGCGGTCCCCGGCTTCACCGATCTGCTGCTTGCCGAGTAATTGGTTGTCTTTGCTGTACAATTTGTAGACGTTGTCGCTCTGGATCAGATAGTTGTTGCCGGTCGTATCGATCCGATCCATCTTGTTCACAGGACGCACCCACTTCTTGGTGCCGTTAGTGTCATAGCCGAATAACAGCCAGGTATCGCTACTGCTCATCTTAATCAGGAACGAACCGCCGCGAAGCGGATACACCTGGAAATCAGGATATTTAACTGCTTTGGGAGCGGTGTAGGCAGCCAGCGGTTTCGTCAGAGCATCCAGACTCCGGTATACGCTGACTCTGTTTGTATCCAGCTCCTTATGTACCACATAGCCGTTCGGCAGCACATCAATCACCCCTGAGGCCCATTTGCCGGTCAGCTTAAGCTTGCGTACCTGCTTCCCGTCCTGACTGTACTCGGTAATACCACGAGAAGCTACATTGCCGCTAACCAAGGTTCGAATCACAATATTTCCGTTATCCAACACCACCGGCGAGTAGGACCCGGTTATGGTTTTGGTCCATTTCCGTTTGCCGTTCGGATCAACAACGGTAAGATCATAGGGTTTGCCGCCCCACATTTTATAGAAATAGCTGTAGCCGTTACTGGCAGAATAAAAACCATTAGCAGTAAACGGCTTGTCGTTGGCCATGTCCGAATAGTCATATACCCAGTTGGCAGAACCGTTAATGCGGTCAATGGATGCGTACAACATGCCCGAAGACTTCGTCTTGGAAGGGGCTACGGTTACGGTCTTGACCAGCGGAATGAACATCCGATTCTTACTCTGTAAGGTGTCTATAGTGCCCCAGAAGGTAATGCCATCCGGCAGCGTATAGCTCCATTCCGGCTTCGGGAGCTGTTCCATGACTTTTGCCGCCGATGAGCGTCCAGGAAGCAGTACCTGTGCCGCCAGTAATAGCGCAAAGCCTGCGGTGAAAAATTTCAATCGTTTTGAATTCATAACTCCTATCCCTCTTTTACTATGTATTAATGTTCCAACCTGAATTATTATATGACCACCTAGACAATAAGGACAGGTTATAAATGGATGCTATCTAACCGGTGTGTCCGGCCGCATTCCCGGCGCGTTTGCCAGTACCCGGGGCTGTCCATTACAATGACAGTAATCAGGCAGACAATGCCTATTCCCGGGAGGAGAGTATGACATGGTAGCATGGGACCGTGCCGCATGGGGGCAATTAACGGTTGAAGAGAAAAGGCACGCGATGCAGGGAGTGCTTAAACAGCTGCCCGCTGGCTTCAAGTGGCTGCGGTTAGAGAGGTTCGAACGTTACGGCCAGTCCATAGAAACGGGTGTCTTCGTATATGAGGGCAGTGAATACGTGTACGTGCCGGGCGACACGGTGACCCTGGGCCGCTCAGAGGTACATATGTATGCCGAGATGTCTCCCGTCCGCGAAGCTGTGATCGGGCCATTGCTCGTCCAGCGCCAGCCTGCTTCAGCAGGCTGGTACGAATGTCCGCTGGACCGGCTGGACCCGGAAGAAGATGAGGATGTGCTCGAAGCTATCGAAGAGTTCCGTCAGGGGCCGCACACCAGCTATGAGTACTCCCAGTATTTCCGGCTCGAACGGGACGGGGAACAGATCGTAGTGTTCCTGTTCGACGACAGCGAATCGTTCGAAGAATGGTGCGAGTCAGAGCTGCCGGAGGGCTTCACCCTGCCGACTGAGGACGAATGGGAGTATCTGTACGGCGCAGCTGCACGAACGCTGTTCCCGTGGGGCGACGAGATTGACGAAACCATGCGGCTCAGACATGTGTCCGGTTCAAGTGTGGCTAATGCTGAGGACCCGTATCCGCTGGAGCTGCCGAATGCGTTCGGCCTATGCTTCCCCGGCGATCCTTACAAAAAGGAGCTGGTCCTCACACCGGACGGTATCACCGGCAAAGGCGGCGACGGCGGCTGCAATCTGCACGGCGGCCAGGGTGTTGCCCTCGGGTATCTCCCAACCGCGACCGCTTTCCGCGATCCTTATGAGAGCGAGCTTACATGGGAGGATCTGCTGGATTGCCTGGTGTACCGGCGGGTTGTGAGGTTGTAGGTATAAGACAAGCAAAAGCCACTCTGCGGGTGAAGGATGTAAGAGCTATGCGACCCATGGGGCTTTGGGCTGACCATTGTATTCGGTTTTCCGCATACATTTGGCTCATGGGGTAGCGTCAAGAAGTTTGTGTAAAAGAGTAGAAGTGCCTCCCCCGGGTTACGGGTTGGGATGTAGTGTTTCTGGGGGAGGGGGAACCCCGACCCCCAGAAACTGGATTTCTCTGTTACGCCTCTTCCGGTGTGGGCAAAGAGGGGTAGCGTGTTTCGAATAGCTCTTTTAGCTTCTTTTTAACGGCATCCACTCCAAAGCCTTGGGCGACCCGCCCTGCATGACGTTCATTGTATTC
Organism: Paenibacillus sp. FSL M7-0896; assembly: GCF_037975415.1. NCBI lineage: Bacteria > Bacillati > Bacillota > Bacilli > Caryophanales > Paenibacillaceae > Paenibacillus > Paenibacillus sp. FSL M7-0896. Next base: position 3,069,866 of record NZ_CP150250.1, on the reverse strand, counting down.
CAGCATCTCCAGGTACACGATTTTCTCTGCGGCATCCATGTTTGTCAGACTGTTCATCGGTTTCAGACGCTTGCGGATTTCCTTGTTCATCCGCTCGATGGGGTTCGACGTGTAGATCGCTTTACGGATCGACAGCGGATAGTTGTAGAACGTCAGGAGTGTGGATAACTGTTCCTCCCAGGACCTCATTTCCTTCGGATACAGCTTGTTCCACTTCGCTTTGACCGTATCAAAGTTAGCCCGGGCTACCACTTCATCCGGTGCCGTATATACGGTTTTCAACGCCTCCATGACATCGGTTTTGTGCTCCACCCGAATTTTATGAAACGTGGCCCGCACTTTGTGCACTACGCAATGCTGTACATCCGCCTGAGGATAGGTCTCTTTAAACGCCGCATCCAGTCCCGGTAGCCCGTCAAACACACCCAGCAGGACTTCCTGCGCTCCGCGGTCGTACAGGTCTTTGAGTACCTCCCGCCAGCCATTCGAACTCTCTTGGCCACCCACGTAGAACCCGAGAATTTGACGCTGGCCCTCCTCGTCAATTCCCATCGCAAAGTAGACCACTTCACCACGAACCGTGCCCCGTTTCAGCTTCACGTACAGCCCATCTAAATAGATGACGGAGTACCGTTTGCTCAGTGGCCGCTTTTGCCACTGGTGGATATCGTCCAGCACTGTAGCCGTAATATTGCTGACCGTCGTTGGGGAGTAGTGGCTGCCAAACATACTTTCAATGAACCGGGCCACATCCCGCGTACCCATGCCCGATTTATACATTTGGATGACGGCCTCTTCTAACCATCCGTCCCGCCGCTGGTACGGCTCAAACAACTGCGTCTGGAAAAGGCTTTGGCGGTCCCGGGGCACCTGAAGATCCTCGATATGGCCGTATTTCGTGTGTAAATCTCGCGTATAGTAGCCATTGCGACTATTGCTGGCGCCGGCTTCTTCACTCTCCATAAACCCCTGGATTTCGGCGCGCAACAGGCGTTCCATGTTGTCTTTCACAAAATCTTTAACAAGTTTTTCAAATAGATTATTCAGAGAACTTTCGGGTAAAATATTCATTGGTAGGGTTCCTCCTTGGTGGTTTCGCAATCCCGAGGATACCCTACTTTTTTGGTGCCTGACTAGGCTCCAAATCTTGGTACACAACTTACTTTACGCCATCGCTCATGGGCTACGTGGCTGCCTATTGTATGCTGTTTTTCACATACATTCGGACCATATGCCTGCGTACCAGCAAATGTATGCTGTTTTTCGCATACATTCGGGTCACATGCCTGCGTGTCAGCACAATGTATGCTGTTTTTCGCATACATTCTATTTCCTACACAAGGACAATAGCCGCCCTTCCTTCGCATCATGCGGAGCCGGGCGGCTTATTAGATTCCATTATTAAAGTAAATACAACTTCATCGGCTAACGGCTTCACACACCCTGCGATACAAGCTCTCTCTGGGCTGAAGCAGCTCCTTCTGTGTCCGAATCCGGGCTCTTATCCAGTTCCTCCACACGTGCCACATTCAGTTCCTGCTCGTTCTGATGAAGCTCTTTGACCATATTCCTGTAGATATGGGCTTCTTGACGGTCCAGTCCGTCACGATTCTCTTTCATGATCCAGGTTTCCACGGTTCGCTTGAGAATTTCGCCTTTTCGTTCCAACAGTTTCGTATAAGTCAACGTTTCTTCATTCCCTTCCTGATGCTTAGAGTTCATACGCCGGGGTAATCTCAGATGTGACTTCCGGCGTAACGTCTACTATTATACGGGAAAGACCCGGCTCACCCAATGCGGAGCATCCGGACTTACATCGGGTGAGCTGCGCTCAGCGTAGAAGAGGCTGACTCAGCAGGCAGGTTCGCAGATGTTCGGACAGATGCTCCCATATACGGCAAGATAGAAGCAGAATTCGCCTACAAGTCAATATGTGTTCGGTTTTCCGCATACATTCTGTCGTGTCCGTACTACCGCTTCAGCTCCGCAGCTCCACACGGAACACGCTGCCTCCGCCAGGGCAGTTCTCAGCCCGTATGCTGCCGCCAAGCGTGTCTATCAGCTCCTTGGCAATGGCAAGCCCCAGCCCGTGGCCCCCGGCCTCCCGCGAACGCGACTGGTCAGGGCGGTAGAAGCGCTCGAAGATCCGGCTCAGGTCTTCCGCAGGAATACCCACGCCTGTATCCTGCACCTCCAGCGCCAGCCACGTGCTGCTGTTCTTCTGAATGAGCGCAGCCCGTAGAATGACGCAGCCGCCTGCGGGTGTGAACTTGATGGCATTCTCCAGCAGAATGACCATGAGCTGCACCAGCTTCTCCTGATCCTGCTTCACCGGAAGCTCCGCCGGAGCTTCGAGGGTAAGCCGGATCTGCTTCGCTTCGGCCAGCACGCCCAGGCCGGAGAGCGTAAGGGCCAGGACCGGCGCGAGGTCGAAGCGCCGGAGGACCTGCTCCAGCAGCCCGGCATCACTGCGGGCCAGCAGGAGCAGGTCACGGGTCAGCGCGGTCATCCGCTGGACCTCCGAATACATCCCGTCCACCACATGACGGGTGAACGTCTGTTCATTGATGCTGTCCTCCAGCTTCAGCGTCTCGATGGAGGACAGCATCACGCTCAGCGGCGTGCGGAGCTCATGCGAGGCGTCCGCCGCGAAGTGCTTCTGCCGGTCGTACGCCTCGCGGACCGGCACCATCGCCTGCCGCGACATCACCCGGCTGAAGACGGCGGCCAGCAGGATGAATACCGCTGCGATGGCGGCCAATACGCCGAGAAGCCAGCGGAATAACTGCTGCTGGAAGGTAACATCTTTACCGGCATACAGGATGCCCGCAGGCTGCCCCTTATGCTCGAAGACCCGGCTGCCGAGCAGATAAGCAGCCTGCGGGCTGTCCTTGGGATCATTCCCCTTATGCAGCAGGCCTGGCCCCTGCACCAGCTCCACTATCGCAAGTCCCTCCGCTGTCTTGCCCGCCCCGGAATCTGCCAGCTTCAGCACTTGCTCCTTCAGTCCCGGCTGAATCTCGCCGCTTCCCAGCAGACCGCCCTCCGTATTCAAGATCACGTAGAATGACTGATCCGCACTGAGCGTAAATTCCTGATTCCCCGGCCCATGGTCCCTCCCTTGCAGCAGTTCATCGAACATAGGTCCTTGCAGCTGCTTCACCTCGGTATCCAGCAGAGAATTAAGCCGCTCCTTCTGGTTATTCCAGATCAGGAGATGCAGAAGCAGATAGATGATAAGGAAGGACAATAGCAGAAATACGCTCATCACCGCACTGTACCGCCAGGTAAGGCGCTTTTGGGTGCGTACGAACAAGTCATTGCCGGAGCGGCTGGCCCCGGAACGAAAAACATTAAATTTCAAAGCTATACCCCACTCCCCGGATGCTGTGAATGTGCTGCTGTTCTCCGTCCAAGAGTGCCAGCTTCTTACGGAGCAGCTTGACCGTAGCATCGATGGTCTTGAGCGTAACCTCAGATTCCATCCCCCAGATCCGGTCCAGGATCACCTCGCGGGCAAGCACCGTGCCCTGGTTCTTCAGGAGCAGATCCAGGAGCTGATACTCTCTGGGCGTAAGCTGAACTTCCTGCATCCCTGCCGCAATCCGGTGGCTGTTCCGGTCCAGCACCAGCTCTCCGATCCGGCATGTGTCATTCTCCAGCGGGAGGAAGGTTCGTCGGCCCAAGGCCCGGATCCGGGCCAGCAATTCATCAATTTCGAACGGCTTCACCAGATAATCATCCGCACCCGCATCGAGTCCGCGAATCCGGTCCTCCAGCGAATCTCTGGCCGTCAGCATCAGGATTGCCCCGGGATATCCATCCTGACGCAGCTGACGGCACACCTCCCGGCCATCCCGCTCCGGCAGCATCCAGTCCAGCACCAGCACATCATAGCCGGAGACACTGGCGAGATCATACGCCTCATCCCCGGAAGTGACCCATTCAACGGTGTATGCCGCTTTCTTCTTAATCATATGTACGATCAGTTCACCCAGCCGGGTATCGTCTTCCGCGAGCAAGATCTTCATGGGGTCCTCCCCTTCCTCTCATCAGGTGCTTGTGTCCTGTACATTTGTCAATATATCAAGATACCACATTCCAGTGAAAATCTGGTGAAAACAATGCAGTTGCCCTTTCTCCGTATTTTCACACTGGGAGTATAGAGTAAGTCGCAAGCCATACATTACCCCTAGCGGGAAAGGATGATTCTACGATGACTTCACCACGTAATCTATTCACTCCAAAAGCAAGCAAGCTGCTTGCAGGCACCTTGACGGCAGCACTCCTCCTAAGTACTGGCGGGCTGAGCGCCTTCGCCGCCTCTTCCCCATCGGCTACTAGCGTTTCGAGTCCAGCCCCGCTGCTTCCGGCTCCTGAAGCTGGCCTTCCGCCTGCCGGTACAGAGCAGCTTAGCCCGCCAGCCGGACCACCCGACGGCCCCGGCTTAGGCGGTCCCGGTCTCGGCGGCATCGAGACCAGCGACCTGCTGGCCACGCTTGGCCTGTCGGCCAGCGGGCTGCGCACAGCGCTTGAATCGGGAAGCTCGCTTAGCGCAATTGCCAAGCAGAAGAACGTGGATTCTCAGAAGCTGCTCCAGCTCACCGCAAATGCAATAGAGGCCAGACTCAGCCAGGAATATAAGGATGGACGTATCACCGAGAGCGTGTATAAGAGCCGCCTCAGTGAAGTCTCCAAGCGTGCGGCGTCCCTGCTGAACCAGACCCGGCCGAAGCCGCTGGTGCCCGGTTCAGCACCGGCAGATACGGCTGAATTGCCGCCGCTCGGGCCTGGGCTGGAAAGTCTTGACCGCTCGGAACTCGCCGGACTGCTGGGCATCAGCACCAGCCAGCTTGCCTCCGGTCTCGGCAGCGGACAATCCCTTGCCGAACTGGCAGGCACAAGCGGAACCAGTACGCAGAAGCTGATGGATCTGGTCGCCGCTGCCCTCACCCAGGATTTGAAGGAACGCCTGGCCAGAGGAGACCTGTGGGCGGATGAATATTCAGCTGAACTGGCGAATGTACAGACCCGGGCTGCTGATCTGGTACAGCATGTGCATCCCCAGCCCCCGCATCTCCGGCAGAATGACAAATAAGTCCGGAGATTAAGCGGAAAATACAATACCGGAGAGCCTGTGTCTAATGATGCAGGCTCTTCGTGTTGAAAGGATTTTCCAGCAGGTGCTAGAATAAAAAGTCGTTTCCACTCGAATTCTGTCAGGGAATTAGCTTATAATGATCACACTGCGACTTGACCGAGGATGGAACAAGACCAAGCAATCCAGAATAACCCCAAGGAGGAAGTCCATTGTATAAGGTGCTGATTGTAGATGATGAAGTTTTTGTGCGGAAGGGCTTGATCCGGATTCTGAGCGAATGCTCGCCGCAATTCGAAATTTGCGGTGAAGCCGAGAACGGGGAGCAAGCGCTTACCCTGATTGAACAATTGAACCCGGAGCTGGTGATTGCCGATATCCGTATGCCCGTGCTGGACGGGCTGGGACTGATCAAGAAAGTGAAGACGGAGCTTGTGCAGGAGCCGATTTTTATTATTTTGAGCGGATATGCCGACTTCTCCTATGCCCAGCAAGCCTTCCGGTACAATGTGTCGGATTATATCCTCAAGCCGGTTGACGAACAGGAGCTTACGGTTGCGCTTGGCAAAATCGCCCATATGCTGAACAAGAAGCAGCTCCTCTCTATCACCCGGGAAAAGCCTCTGGTCGAGACGGTCATCGAAAGCCTGCTGCAGACAGAACCGGATGATCAGGTCATGGGGCGGATCGCCTATGCGCTGGAGCTTCCTCTCACCTCTTCCTATACGTATCTCATCGCAGAAATGCACGATCAGCTCCCCGCCGGAGAAGTCGATTACCTGCCTGCCCTGAAGGACTCGCTGCTGCGTTATTTCCGCCAAGAGGCTCAGACCCTGCTTCTTCATGTGCGCACGAACAATCAATACGGGATGATCTTGCCCGGCCAGTGGGTGGATGAACCCCATCCTTCCCAATGGGGAGGCTACCGTACGATGCTGGATACACTGGAGCGGGAGCTTGGAACAAGCATCGCTTTGTTCGTTGGCCGGAAGGTAAGCCATCTCAAGCAGATTGTAGCCTCCGGGGCCAGTGCGGAGCAATGCCTCCAGTACCGTTTTGCCGCCGGCTTCGAGGGCATTTATATGGCGGACGAGCTGCTGGAGCTGCCCTTATACTATTTCGATATCGATGAAGGATTGCACAGCAAGCTGATTTACGAGGTCGAAGCCAATGACAACAAGGGTTACAGCTCAACTGTGGATGCTATTTTCACCATGTTCCAGGAGCGCCACTTCGCCCCCGGGGCGGTGACGAACACGATCCGGCGCAGCATGATTGCCATCATCAACATTATCCGGCAGCTTGAAGGTGACGAGAACGCACTGCAATGGATGACCGAGCTGCTCAACTGGCCGCTGAAATACCGTAATTTGAAGCAGCTGAAGCAGGTATTCCAGCAGTTTATCGCCGAAGCCGCAGAATATATCGCAGAGAAGCGCGGCGGCAAGAGCGAAGGCAATATTGAAAAAATCAAAAAATACATCGACGGGCATTACCGTGAAAATATCTACCTCAAGGGCATTGCCGCCGATTTCGATATGAATCCGGTCTATCTTGGACAGTTATTCCGCAAAACCTACGGTGTGTATTTCAATGAATACCTGCTGACCCTGCGGATTGAGGAGGCCAAGCGCCTGCTGCGGCAGACCAAGAAACGGATGTACGAAATCGCGGAGCTGGTCGGCTTCCAGAATGCGGATTATTTTGCCACCCAGTTTGAAAAGCTTGAGAATATGACGCCGACTGATTATCGCAATATGATGATTGGGCAGTAAATAAGGAGGCTCCCTGCCGTGTTCAACTTCCGTCTGAATCATATGAAGCTTAGAAGCAAGCTGATTGTCATCTACATTGTATGCGTGTTCATTCCGATCATCCTGACCAATGTAATGTTCTATCAGGTGACCACCGCCAATATCAAGAATCAGAAGACCGCAGATGCCGAGCAGGCGATGAATCTGCTGCAGGCTGAGCTGAGGACCGTAATTGAAGATGCAGCAGGCATATCCTACCTCTACTCCATTGACCGGCAGCTGATCCAGCATCTGAATACCACCTATGCTTCAACGGACCGCTATGTGGAGTCGCTGAACGCCATATCGAATCTGTTCAACCGGACTGACAAAGAGAACAAGGTGCTGAGCTCCTCGGTGATTATGACCGACAATCCAACCGTTCTGGCCTCAGCCCATATCATTAAGCTGGAGGACAGTATGCGCCAGCAGGACTGGTATAAAGAGATCAGCCAATTCAGCAACACACACCCCCATCTCTATGTGACGCCCGACAGCATCAGCGTGATCCAGCGGCTCACTGACCGCAGGCTGGAGACGTATGAGCATGTCCTGAAAATTGACCTGAACATGAACTATATCCGGCAGATTCTGGATCTTTCCAGCTTCAGCGGTGATTTCTATATTCTCGACCCGTCGGGCCAGGCCCGCTTCGGCCGTCTCTCCAGCGGTCAGCCCAGCGGGCTGATTACTGCGGCGCACACCCTGACCCCAACTGAGATTCCCAAGCCAAAGCAGGCGATTGTGATCGACAAGACTTACCAGAATAACCGTTACCTAAGCGGCTGGTCGATTTACGGCGTCCTGGATGAGACCCTTATTTTGTCAGATGTCAGACAATCCGGGCAATTTATCCTGTGGTTTGCCGGCATTAACTTCCTGGTTCCCACCATTGTAATTATGATCATGTCCCGCTCTATCCACACGCGTATTAAGAATATCCTGAAGCATATGAAGTCTGTAAAAGACAAAAACTTCGGACTAATTCCCTATCACCTGGAGCGGGATGAGATCGGTGAGCTTACCGTCGAGTTCAACCGGATGAGTAAACGCATCGAGAACCTGATCAATGATGTATATGTAGCAGAAATACAGAAAAAGGAGCTTGAGCTGCGGCAGCGGCAGGCTCAGCTGCATGCGCTGCACAGCCAGATCAACCCTCACTTCCTGTTCAATGCGCTGGAGACGATCCGGATGCGCAGTATGATGAAGGGCGAGACCCAGACGGCCCGGACGATTCAGAACATGGCGAAGATTTTCCGCAAATCAATCATGTGGAAGAGCAGCTTCGTTACGATCCGCGAGGAGCTTGAATTAATAGAGAGCTTCCTGGAGATTCAGAAATACCGCTTCGACAACAAGCTTGAATATCACATCGAGGTGGACCAGTCGCTGCTGAACATTGAAATTCCGAAGATGGCCTTCCTTCCGTATGTGGAGAACGCCAGTATTCATGGGATTGAGAATATAGCCGGCATCGGGTATATCAACATCCAGATCGCCCAGGAGAACGGGCAGATTGTCTTCGTCATTGCAGATAACGGCGTGGGCATGGACCAGGCGAAAATCAGTGAGCTTATGCATTACCTGGAGGATGAGTCTGCCATGGGTGATTCAATCGGGATGAAGAATGTAATCACCCGGCTGAGGATCACCTACGGGGAATCGTTCACCTTCTCCATCACGAGCGAGCCCGGAGCGGGAACCCGCATTTTGCTGCGTCTGCCTCTGGAGAACAAATAAATATAGGGTATACCTTAATTATTCAAAGACTGATCTAAGGTTTGCCCTGTAACAAAGTTAAACGCTTTCTTTTATAATGAGGTTGTTCAATAGCACAAAGTAAAGAAAGGGGATATGAAATGCGTACAAAGAAATGGTTGCAAACCGGACTGGCTGCTGTTATGGCTTCAGCCCTCCTCATTGCCGGCTGCTCGGGCGGTAACAATGGGAACAAGAACAGTGCCAGCGGCAACGACGGCGAGGTAAGCACTGAGCCGGTAACGTTCACTTACTTCGGCTTCGGGGCCAACAAGGATACCATGGCCAGTGATACTACCATCGGTAAGAAGCTTCAGGAACAGACAGGTGTAGACTGGAAAATGGAATACGTAGTTGGCGATGGAAGCACCAAGTCCGGGGTTATGATTGCCGGAGGGGACTATCCGGATGTCATCTCTCCAGTCGGCGAGCTGGCCAAGCTGCTCGATGCCGGTGCATACATTCCGCTCAATGATCTGATTGAGAAGTATGGCCCTAATATCAAGCGTGTCTACGGCGATTATATGAACAAGATCACCAATGAAGACGGCAACATCTATATCCTTCCCTTCACTGCAAATGTAAACGGATACTTGTCACCCCCGGACCCTAGCAGCACCTTCTGGATGCAGAGACGCGTCCTTAAGGAGTTCGGTTACCCGGAAGTGAAAACGCTTGACCAGTACTTTGACCTGATTGAGAAATACCAGGCCAAGTACCCTAAGGTGGATGGTAAAGACACCATCGGCTTCGCCACCTTCGCCGGTACAGCCGGTGAATTCTTCACCATCACCAACCAGCCAATGCATCTGGCCGGTTATCCGAATGAAGGCGGCGTCCTGGTGGACATGGAGTCTCATGAAGCCAAGCTGTATCAGGGAACCGAAGATGAAAAGCGCTGGCTGGCCAAATTGAACGAAATGAACGGTAAGGGTCTGGTTGACCCAGAGACGTTCACAGCGAACAAAGACCAGTATCTGGCGAAGCTGACCTCCGGCCGTGTGCTCGGATATGTCAACTATTCCTGGCAAATCAACGACGCCACTAACAACCTGAGATCCGCTGGCAATGACGACCTGCGTTACGTTGCCCTTCCTATCGTATTTGACGAAGGCATTAAAGACGCTTATGTTGATCCTCCGTCCTTCGTGAACAACCGCGGGCTGGGCATCTCTGTCAGCGCGAAGGATCCGGTCCGCATCATCAAGTATTTCGACAACTTGCTGACCGACGAGAACCAGAAGCTTGTAGAGTGGGGCATTGAAGGCGAAACTTACACTAAGAACGCTGAAGGCCGCATGGTGATGAGCGAAGAACAGCTGACAAACCGCAACGACAATGATTTCAAACGTAAATTTGGCTTCGCTTATTTCGATTATGAATGGCCGCGTTATGGCGACAACTCCGTGTATGATGACGGCAACGCCCACGTTCCGTTCAACCAGCCGGAAGTTGCAGCTATCAACTACACAGAAGGCGACAAAACACTGCTGAAGGCATACAACCTGAAGACCTTCTCCGACTTCTATGCCGAGCCGGTAGAGCGTCCATGGTACCCTGCTTGGAGTATTGAGAAAGAACCGGGCTCCCCTGAGCAGCTCTTCAGCCAGAGAGCCGGCGATTTGCAGCAGAAGTACTATCCTCGTATGGTGCTTGCTGCCCCTGGCCAATTTGAAAAGGTCTGGAGTGAATACCTGGCCGAATACAACAAGCTCGATGCTAAGGGCTACGAAGAATTCATGACTAACAAGATCAAGGACCGCATCGACGGCAAATGGTAAGCGTCCGCTTCCCAGATGCAGCATGATGAACCGGGAAAAGTGAAGCTCGCCTTCACTTTTCCCTTCTACACTTACACTTGTTAGCAAATAGAGAATATGGAGCTTGGAAAGGGGACGGTACAGGTGGGAAAAACCGCTGTGCAGTTGGCAAAATCGAATAATACCGGCACTTCGCGCTTCAAAACCTTTTTTAAAGAGCTATCTAAACAGAAAATGCTGATGCTGATGTCATTGCCCTTTCTGTTATGGGTGATTGTATTCAAATACCTCCCCCTATGGGGATGGACGATTGCTTTCCAGAAATTCAAGCCAGCCAAGGATCTGTTCGACCAGAAGTGGGTCGGCTGGGACAATTTCAAGTTCCTGTTCCAGGAACAGCAGTTCTATCGCGTACTTCGTAATACTCTGGTTATGAGCTCTATTAACCTGGTACTGGGTTTTGTAACGGCTATTGTTCTGGCCCTTCTGCTTAATGAGCTGCGCAATGTATTCTTCAAACGCACCGTTCAGACGATCAGTTACCTGCCCTACTTCATTTCCTGGGTCGTAGCGGCCAATATTGTACAAATGGCACTGGCACCGGAAGGGATCATCAATGTGCTGCTGGTCAAAATGCAGCTTATTGATCATCCAATTCTGTGGCTGGGCGAAGGCAAGTATTTCTGGGGAATACTCGGGGTTACGGAAGTCTGGAAGAATGTCGGCTGGAATACTATCATCTATCTGGCAGCCATCACCTCCATCGACCCTTCTCAATATGAAGCGGCTGAGATTGACGGGGCATCCCGTCTACAAAGAATGTTCTATATTACCCTGCCGGGTATTAAGCCGGTTATCGTACTGATTCTGATTATGAATTTGGGCCATATTCTGGAGTCCGGCTTCGAGGCGCAGTACCTGTTAGGTAACGGGATGAACCTCGACTATTCGGAGAATCTGGATATCTTCGTACTGAAGTACGGGATGCAGATGAATAACTTCGGGCTAGCCACCGCAGCAGGTATGTTCAAAACGCTGGTCAGCTTCATCTTCTTGATCGCAGCCAATAATATCGCCAAGCGTATGGGCGAAAGCAGATTGTATTAGAAAGGAGGACACAAGTAATGGCTAAATCCAAAACCAATTCATACCGGAATTCTTCGTTGGGTGACCGAATCTTCGATATATGCAATACGATCTTCATGATTCTCTTGGTCATTGTTACCCTCTATCCGTTCCTGAATATGTTTGCTCTATCGTTCAATGAAGCGAATGACTCTGTCCGCGGGGATATTTATATCTGGCCTCGTGAATGGACGCTGCGCAACTTCGAGTATGTATTCAGTGAATCCAACATCTTCTTTTCAACGTTTGTCTCTGCAGCACGGACGGTCATCGGCACTGTGGTCTCCGTATTCTGTACAGCGATGCTGGCCTATACGGTAAGCCGTCCGGAATATAAGCTGAAGAAGTTTGTGTCCGTCACGTTTATTTTCACCATGTACTTCAGCGGCGGTCTGATTCCAGGCTACCTGCTGATCAAAGAGCTGAACATGCTGAACAGCTTCTGGGTCTATATCATTCCGGGCATCATCGGCGTATTTAATATGATCGTCATCCGCTCCTTCATTGAGGCACTGCCTGAGGGACTGATGGAATCGGCCAAAATCGACGGCGCAGGCGACTTCATCACCTTCTCGCGCATTGTGCTTCCGCTGACCGTTCCGGCGCTGGCTACCGTCTCCCTGTTCGTAGCGGTCTATCAGTGGAATTCATGGTTTGACGTCTTCCTGTACAACTCCTCCACGCCAAGCCTGAGTACGCTGCAATACGAGCTGATGAAGATGCTGTCAACATCCAACACCGCGATGTCCAGCTCCTCGGCAGCCGATGCCTTTGCGAACGCGCAGGGCAATAAAGCGACTGTTACACCGACCTCTATCCGTGCAACGATGACCATTGTAGCGAGTGTACCGATTATCATCGTCTATCCGTTCCTGCAGAAGTATTTCGTTAAAGGGATGGTTGTCGGCGGGGTAAAAGGCTAATTGTAAAAAGCTCTGCACATAAACAAGCGATCTTCGGAAGGCCATCCGCCTTGTCTGAAGACCGCTTGTTTTTTTAATTACTTTTGCTTGCCATCGAATACGGACCAGCGGGCATTCGGGTCAATGCCATCGCCCCCGGCACAACTATGACAGATATGATTCAACAATGGGTCTCCATCAATCCTGAGATTATCGAGCAAATCAGTGCCAAGACGCCCCTCCGGCGTCCGGCTGAACCCATAGAAGTCGCTCAGGCTGCGGCCTGGTTGCTTAGTGATCAAGCATCCTCCGTATCAGGGGTCATCCTGCCGGTAGACGGCGGGCTGAGTGCCTAATGGCCGCTCACCCTCCCCTTTTCTATCCGGCTAATACTTGTCTCAGGAGCTTATAATCCATACATTGGTAAACCGAAACAGTAATGGACTATAATATACAGGTAAAGTAGCCCGATGACGTTCATATTAGTAGTTGGGAGAACGGGGAGTGAACTGTCTATGAATATAGCCGCTAAATTCGTGCAGCGTTTCAGAGAATACGATAACCGGAATATGCTTAAAGCCTATCGTGACAAAACGGAGAAAATCCGCACACGGAATTTGCAGGCATGGGATGACACCAAGCTTCAGGAGGAGTCCTTCAGGCTCCAGCAAGCTGCCCAATCCGGCATAGCTCTGGACGAGCTGCTTGTCGATGCCTATTCATTAGTCTGTGAGGCTGCCTCAAGAACACTCGGCTTACAGCCTTATGATGTCCAGATCATGGCCGGGATCGCCCTGCATGAACGAATGCTGATCGAGCAGCACACCGGTGAGGGCAAAACCCTCTCAGCCGTAATGCCGGCCTATCTGAATGCACTGACCGGCAAAGGCGTTCATGTGCTGACCTTCAATGATTATCTGGCCCGGCGGGATGCGCAGTGGATGGGTCCCATTTACCGCTTCCTGGGACTATCGGTGGATTCGGTTCAAGCGGGCATGAGCCTGACTGAGAAACGGGCTGCCTACAGGAGCGATATCACCTATGTTACGGCAAAAGAAGCAGGGTTCGATTACTTGCGAGATACCATTGCGCTCACGGAAGCCGCTACGGTACACCGCCCTTTCCACTACGTCATCGTGGACGAAGCCGATTCCTTGCTGCTTGATGAAGCGCGGGTACCGCTTGTAATCAGCGGAGAATCTGAGGTCAGTCATAGCGACGGCATGCGATACGCGGATCTGGCCCGGCAGCTGCTGGCTGGAGAGCATTACGATTATGACGAATTCCAGCGGAACGTATACCTGAACGATGCGGGTGCTGCCAAAGTAGAAGAGTTGCTGGGATGCGGTAATCTCTATGATAGCCGGAATAGTCAGCTGCTAACCTCACTGAATTGTGCACTGCATGTGGAGACCTTATTAACGAAGGATATTGATTATATCGTCCGTGGTGGCGCTATCGAGCTGATCGAAGAGTATACAGGACGCGTGGCAGAGAACCGTTATTTGCCGGACGGGCTGCAAGCGGCATTGACAGCGAAGGAAGGACTGAAATGGACCGCAGGCGGGAAAATACTCGGTACGATCACTATTCAACACTTCATTAGCCTATATCCTGAAATCTGCGGAATGACGGCTACAGCCTGTGCCTCCGCTATGGAATTCAAGGATATCTATGCTCTGCAGGTGGTACAGATTCCGCCGAACCGGCTGAACATCCGGACCGATTACCCGCACCGGATCTACACGCACAAGGAAGCCAAATATCAGGCGCTTGTGCAGGACATCTCCTCTATTCACAGGGAGGGCCGTCCCATTCTGATCGGGACCGCAAGCGTTGAGGAATCGGACATGCTGGCTGCGGAGCTTGCGGCTGCCGGGGTTCCCGTTCAGGTGCTGAATGCGAAGAATGATGCTGAGGAAGCTGATATTATTGCCAGAGCCGGAGAACTGGGCGCCGTAACGGTCTCAACGAATATGGCGGGACGCGGTGTCGATATCCGGCTCGGCGGCGGTGATCCGGTACAGGCAGACGCTGTCGCCCGGCTCGGCGGCTTATATGTCATTGGCACCCATGTGAACGAAAGCATACGGATTGACAACCAGCTTCGCGGGCGTTCCGGCCGCCAGGGCGACCCGGGGGCTTCTGTCTTCTATGTCAGTCTGGAAGACGATCTGATGCGCCGCTTCAGCTCCCCTACCCCAGCCCATGCGCTCAGACAGCAGGAAGCTATTGAAGAGCCTTTGCTTGGCCGTAAAATCGCAAGTATTCAGCAAATTGTAATGAGTCAGAACTTCGATATCCATAACGAGCTGAACCGTTATTCGGATATGATCGAGGACCAGCGGCGGATTCTCTACGCAGAGCGGCTCAGCATTCTGCTGGGCGAGCAGCCGATGAGCCCTGCGGAGCAGCGGGTACGGCTATTCTATATCGATGAATGCTGGGCTGACCATCTGGCCTTCGTCTCCTATCTCCGCGAAGGCATTCACCTGGAGAGCATCGCCAGCCGCAGCCCGATCGATGAATTTCATACACAGATTACCGGAGCGTTCGATCAGATCCCGGGCAAGATCAACCGTGCGGAAGAGGCGATGCTGGTCAGGCTTGGAGGGTCCAATGATCCGGCTGAATGGGAACGGCTGGGCCTTAGGAGCCCTGCTTCGACCCGGACTTATATCATTAATGATCAATATCTACAGAATAAGCGCAGCTCATGGACGGGAACGACCGTTGTAGCTTTTTGGCTTCGTCCCTTTGCACAGAAGGTACTATCCCCCTTCATTAAGCAACCGAAATACTAATAGGGCTCATATTGCAGAAGTGGAAACGGCTAGGCCGTCCTTAGGAGGATGGCCTAGCCGTTTGAAGTTAGTACAGAGAATGAAAGGTATTCTGTCGATACCCTACGAGCAGATAATCGCCGCACCTGTGGGTGGGATTTAAAACAAGTGGAAAAACGTATCTTAATTTTCACTTGTTTGTTGAATTCAGGAAAATAAGTGGATAAACAGCAGCTGCTATTATCCATTTTCGCTATTAGACGTTCTTGGAGACGAATTAAGTGCCCTTTTTCCAATTGTTGTCGTCGCAGGGCTCCAGCCTCCTTCAGTAAATGGATAAAATCCATCTATTTCCTGCTAGTAGAGCGTCAGAGTTAAATATATGGATTGCTGTAAAAAAGGCTTCGAAATAGAATCTAATGTATTCCGTACAATTGAATGTTGAACAAAGGCCTGTTTTCACCCAAAACACAAGATTCTACTGTATACAATACAATAGAATCTCATTTTACGGTCAGTAATCCGTTTTCTATTGCAGGAAATACAATCACCTACTTGAATGCTACTTAACTGTAGAACTCCCAGAATACAAGCTGGGCCAGTAGAATTGCCATCATCACCATGGGCACGATGACAGACCAAGGATAACGGGCCGTTGAAGCAGGCGACGGAGTCAGGTGCCTCTTCCTGGTTAGAAACAGCGCAGCGATAAGCAGTGCAGCCAGTCCGGTTAGCCCAATATTCACTATAATCTGCGGATACACCTCCGCATAGGCACGTTCATTGTTGCTAAGCATCCGTAAGGCCAGCACCAGATTGTTCACCACCAGACCGGTACCGGTTAAGGTCAGTCCGGCCGTCAGCTTCCGGTTGGCGGATCGGGGTGCAGGACGGTTACGCTGTGCTCTCCTTTTGCGTAGAAGCATCTGTACCAGCCACACGAACGGAGCAATAACAAAATAGACGATAGCCAGCGCTGCAAGTGCTGCACTGAGCAACAGGACCGGCATGGACCGGCCCGGAGACAGCGGCAGATAATCGGAGGTGTACACCGAGACAGCCTCTACCTTCCCGTCCTTCATTGTGGCATACAGCATCGGCCAGGCATCCAGTCCTGAATCCCCGCCCGTCTTCTCATAGAGGTAAGGCTCAACCTGCTTATAGCTTCCGCTCATCCCGGCAAGTGACACCTGAAGCTGATCTGCTCCCTGAGGCTCAAGCTTCATCATCGTCAGATATGGGAACAGCTTCATGAAGCCATGGCCGGGACGGCGCGCCGCGACGAATCGGCCTTCCACCTCTGACACGTCCGGCAGAACCGCTGCCTCCGTCTGCGCTCTCTGCCCCACTACCGCTTTGGTCAGACCATGTACAATGTGGGATTCGCCCGCCTGATTCGTCATAATCACAACTGCAAACCGGTCTTCAGGCACAAGCATAAGGTTGGTGGCAAAAGCAATTGTGTTCCCGCCATGTCCCAGCGTCCGGTGTGCCCCGGGATACTCCCAGAACCCGTGGGCGATGCCCGGCATGCCTTCTGCAGCAGAATGACTCCGGGTCAGCATCGTACCAAGCGTACCGGGCTTCTTGAACAGCGGGGATTGCTCTCCGGCTGCGGGCATGAAGGCCATGGCGAACTTGGCCAGATCCTCCGCAGTCCCGTTATTTCCGCCGTTCGGGTACATGGACATATAATTCCATGAGCCTTGTTTGAAGGAGCCTTGTCCGGCGAAGAAATACCCTTTGGCCTTGAGCTTCAGCAGTTCCGGGCGGTCTTCCACCACGGAATACGGAATGGAATGCTTCATGCCCAGCGGCTCAAAAATATGCTGCTGGACGTATTCATGATAAGGCTGCCCGCTGATTCTCTCCACAATATAGGCAGCCAGTGAGTTGCCGTAGTTCGAATAAGCGACTACCTCTCCCGGTCTGTAGATCTGTGCCGGCTGAGCCAGCTTCAGACCTTCTTCCAGTGACCGCACTTCCTCAGGCGACTGGTAAGCCATATCGAACATATACTCTTCAAATCCGGCATTGTGGTTCATCAGATGAAGCATGGTGATCGGCTCGTCATACTCCAGCTTGGTCAGGAAATGCTCCGGCAAAAGCTTACGGATATCTTCATTCAGATCCAGCTTGCCCTGCTCAGCCAGTTGCATTACGGATGTCCATACGGCGAGCTTGCTGATAGAGCCCCATTCCATGACCGTATCCGGAGAGACGGGGATCTGTTGTTCTACGTCGGCGTAGCCGTACCCCTTGGACAGCACGACCTGTCCATCCTTCACCATGACAACGGACGCACCTACGGTCTGCTTTCCTATGTACTCTTTTACATAATCATCTACAAAAGCTTCCAGCCCGGTCAACGGTATGCCGGATGGGGTAGCTCCACCTGCTCCAGTGCTGCCTTGCTCTGCGGCAAATGCTGTAATACCGCCCGATAGCAGCAATAGTGCCGAGAGTATGATTGTGAACGTTCTTTTCAACAAATAAGACCTCTCCTTTAGTCGAGTAAAATCCTGCAGCTCTCCTATTCTAACAAAAAACCTCGCCAATTACCGGAAAATTTCCTTCTGGCCGATTTCCCTGATAGTATCTATAGTAGAAACAGCATCAGCCTCTCTATGGAAGAAGGGACAGACTATGAATAAATTTCATACCACGTTAGCTTATATAAATGAAGCATTGTACGCACCGGCCCGCTTAACTGTCGCTTCCATATGTGAAGAAACACAGAACGCCGAATATGGAGCCGGTCTATTTCAACTGGGTGATCTTTCTGTCCGGTTTCGGGTTGCCAAAATCACCCCCACGAAGACCGGTCAATTTGTCGCGATGTGGGAAAAAAATGCCGGGCGTAAAAACCAGGCCTTCTCCTATGCCGATGCCCCTGATTTGCTGGTCATCAATACCTTCCATCCTGTCAGCGGGGAGCTTGGACAGTTTGTCTTTCCGAAGGACCTGCTGAAAATGCATGGCGTGCTGGCAACCAATCATACACCGGGAAAAATGGCGATACGGGTATATCCAGCCTGGGATACTGTAACCAATAAACAGGCTTTAGCAACACAGAAGTGGCAGCTCCCTTATTTTGGAATAGTCGATCCCATGAACCTTCACCAGATGCAGGGGTTAACCCAGTTGTATCTGCCAGCCATACCGTTTAGAATTTAACAGATCACACCTGCATCGGAAAGGAACTACATCTATGATTCTATTCATACACCGCAAGGACCTGCGGACTTCTGATCTGCCGGCCTTCGATGCCATAGCTTCGGCGCAGGAAGACTCGCTGCATGTATTAATACTGGAGCCGTTCCTGCTCCGGAATAAGCGTTATCTGGAGCATAGCGGACAGAATTTCCTTCAGCATGTTGCCCGTCTTCAGCAGGAATATGCGACACAAGGTAAGCTGCTACATCTCCTATATGGAGAGCCGGAGGCGGTCTTACAGCGTCTGGCCGGAGTACATCCTATCCAGGAAGTCAGCATCCATGCGGATTATACCCCTTATGCGCTCACCAGAGACCGGCTGCTGCAGGATACCGCCTATGCGCTGAACCTCCGGTTCCATGCCCGGCATGACAGCATGCTCTGTGATCTGGAAGCATTCATGGACTGGTGCGGCCGGAGTGAGCCGTTCAAGGTGTTTACTCCCTTCTACCGCCGCTGGCGTACTTTTCTCGCGCAGCGGTTCCAGCCACCGTACGCTGCCGGGCTAAGTAGTCTGCGAACCGTTGCTCTTCACCCGCAGCTCGCAGACGCCTTCCAGCTTCCCGAAGAGATTGCCCGGGAGCTTACAGTGCTGGCTCCCGCTGCAGAGCAGATGAACCCGGATCATGTGCTCGAGAGTTTCCTTCACGCGGACCTGCAGGATTACAAGATCAACCGGGATCATTACGCACATGAACGCACCAGCCGGATCAGCAGGCATTTGAATACGGGAGCGATCTCGGCACGGAAACTATATAGCAGACTTACTGAAGAAGAGGGTATCGGCGAAGATTGGCTGAGACAGTTAGCCTGGAGGGATTTCTATCTGGGTCAAGCACGGCTGGACCGGGATTTCTTCAATTATGAGAATGTATATGATCTCTCTGTGCTGGGGACACAGCACTTCGAGGCCTGGGCTCAGGGCAGGAGCGGCATTCCGGTCATCGATGCAGCTATGCGCCAGTTGAACGCAACCGGCTGGATGCCTAACCGGCTGCGGATGATAACGGCCATGTTCCTGACGAAGAATCTGGGCTGTCCCTTCATCTATGGCGAGCGTTATTTCCGGCTGAAGCTAAGCGATTATGACAACGCCCAGAACCGTGGCGGCTGGCTGTGGAGCTCTTCGCTCGGCTTCGATGCCTCTCCCTATTTCCGGGTAATGAATCCGGTCACCCAATCCCAGACCCATGATCCCGGCGGCAGCTATATCCGCACTTGGCTGCCGGAACGCGAGGACTGGTCTGATAAGGACATTCACCTGCCCGCCGAAGATGCCATTGTGGATCTGAAGCGGTCCCGGGCATACGCCATCGAAGTCTACAAGGAGATCATGCGGAGCCGGCAAAGCTGAGGAAGCCGAGGAAGCCACCGGCTTACAGCAGGATCAGAATTCTTTGTTCCGGTGAATCCGCACGGAAATCAGATACGACACCGCGAACAGGAGAACAGCAAGGAGCAGGGTGACATACCCGGTTTCAGGACCATTATAGTTCACATCGTCCATATACAGGTTCAGCAGCATCCACACCAGGAAACGAAGGCCCACCGCTAGCCCTGCCGATATCATCACCATCTGCTCGCTTTTTTCCACACCGAATTTAAGAATGACCGGATAATAGATCGCCAGGGTGGAGATAGATAAAGATAAACCGAAGGTATACCCGGTGGACAGGTTCAAATGTGCTATGTCTCCCTTGCTTACATAGGTTAATGCCAGAGTAACCAGACTTACAGCGGTGCCCATGAGCATTAACATCAGGAAGGACAGGTACTTCGCATTGATGACCGTTCTCCTTCTGATCGGCATGGTGAGTTCAAACCGGTTCCATTTAGAAGCCTCATCCATCTGCAGGGAGGCCCCGATGCTCAACACAAAAATCCAAATCTGCGCCGCGATGACTGCATTCAGTACACTGTGATCCACCCCGGCAAAGGAAACCAGCGACAGAAGCAGCGCAATGCCGAGGGAGGATTTGATGTTATTTTGCAGTGAGTAATAATTATTTAACAGCAGCCCGCGCATATTATTTCTCCCCCTTTACGAGCAGCAGCAGAATTTCATCAATGGATACCTGATCCACCGTAATCCCGCTGTATTGTTGCCCGAAGCCTCTTCTGTCCTTCACCAGCACATCGGTCTGATGCTCCTTCACCCGGTAAGCCAGCCTGTCACCTTCAGCAATACGCCGGAACTGGTCGCTGGTGCAGCGGGCCACGCCGTAGTCATAGATCAGCTCATCTTTCATCGCAGTCAGAATGATCTTCCCTTGATGAATAAAGGTAATATAATCGGCGATCTTCTCCAGATCGCTTGTGATATGGGAAGACATCAGTATGGCGTGATGCTCGTCCTCAACGAACTCCAGGAATACCTCCAGAATCTCCTCTCTGGTTACCGGGTCCAGCCCTGAGGTAGCCTCATCCAGAATCAGCAGCTTGGGATGGTGCGACATGGCGGCGGCTATGGCAAGCTTCATCGTCATGCCCCGGGAGAATTCCTTGATCTTCCTATTCATGGGCAGAGCGAACTTGTCCGTAAGCCTCACATAGAGCTCCTGATCCCATTGCCGGTAGATTCCGCGCATCACCTTAGCAAGCTTGCCGGGGGTCAATATCGTCGAGAAATTAGCTGAATCAAGCACAACCCCGATGTCTTCGCGTAAAGCAGTATCCCTATCCGTCATCTCCTGGCCTAACAGCCGGATCGTCCCGCTGCCCTTATGAACCGTGTTCAGAATAGATTTGATTGTTGTCGTCTTCCCTGCTCCATTCTCACCCACGAACCCCATAATGGTTCCGCTGGGAATTGCTAATGATACATTGTCCAGCATAAAGCCGGAGTCGGCATATGACTTGGTCAGTCCGGTGATTTCCAAACTAAGATTCATGGTTTCCCTCCGTATACAAGATAGTGAGCATATCTACTATCTGTTCTAGTGTGATTCCGCCTGCACGGGCGAGCTCGGCTGCTGCGATGAGATGCTCCTCCACTTGCTTCTGCTGCTCTTCCTGAAACAGGGCCTGGCTCACGGCGGAAACGAAGCTCCCCCGGCCAACCGTAGTCTCAATGAAGCCGTCTCGCTGTAAATCCTCATACGCCTTCTGTACGGTGATGACACTGACTTGAATGGATTTGGCCAAGGCACGCATCGAAGGTATGGGATCTCCTGCCTGAAGCTCTCCGCTCATAATCTTGCCTTTGATCTGCGAGGTGATCTGCTCATAAATGGGCTTGTTCCTGTTACTACTGATGATGATCTCCACACGCTGCCTCCTTGCGTGAACAGTGTACTTATTGTACCAGTACAATATAGCAGATCTACAGGTATTTGTAAATCTTTATCCAAAAAAAGAGCTAACCCGTCTCGGGTCAGCCCTGTCAACTTACTGGTCTACGTTAGAAAACTGCACTTGAATGGACACTACCTCCGAGCGCGACCCGATGCGGATCGGCGGACCCCAGAAGCCATAGCCTGAAGACACGATGGTATGAAGCTGCCCCTTCTGCAGATAGCCCCAGTCATTCTCGAACACTCTGGAAGTGATCAGGTTGGCTGGCGCGATCTGCCCTCTGTGGGTATGGCCGGAGACCATTAGGTCAACGCCCTGCTCCTCTGCAATCCCGAACTCCACCGGCTGATGCTCCAGCATGAACACCGGCTTGGAATGATCTATGTCCTTGGTCAGATCAGCCAGCTTGGCCCGCTCCTTATCGCTGTAGTCCTTCCGTCCAATCAGCGTCAGCCAGCCGCCGACCTCGACGTCTTCATCATAGAGCACCTGCATCCCGCTCTCCTTCAGCAGGCTGATGATCTCCTCCGTCCCGCCCTTGAACCGGTCATGATTCCCCAGGGAAGCATACACTCCGAGCGGAGCTTCAAGCTTCGCCAGCACAGCGCCGAGTCCCTTCTCCCTATACGGCCTGACATCATCATCCACGATATCGCCCGGGAGCAATATTAGATCGGGGTGCAAGGCGTTAATCTCCTGTACCATCCGCTCCGCATGGAGTTTGCCGGATAAATACCCGAAATGCATATCCGAAGCCATCACGATATGAAGCTTACCGCTGGCCGGACCCGGCTTGTCAATCTGTACCTCGTAGGAACGCACAACCGGGCTGTATGCATTATAGCTTCCATACCCGAGCAGGCTCACCAGCGCCACCAGCGTTAGAATACCGGACCACTTCTGAACGGCACGGCGTGGCAGCCTGACCAGCTTCGTGAGCCAGACCATAAGGTGCACTAGCGGCAGCAGCATGAGCAGCAGGCTGAATACGGCCAGCCAGTAACTGCCAATGACGCTTAAGACCGCTGACCCCGCCACCACTCTGGAGAGGATCAGCGAGCTGGCCAGGAAGATCAGCGCAATGATGTAGAACAGCCTGAACCGTCCGGAGACGACCGGCTTGATCCAGCCCCAGCCGCTCCAGCCAATATAGAAGACAATTAACGCGTATAAAGCAATGAATACTAGCCCAATGATGATAAACATGTTAACCACCTTATCTAATTTTCGGATAACATATTATCTCATGGCACCTTGGTCTTTTCCACTATAGGGACAGCCGGGCTTATTTAAGCTTATCAACCACTGCCTCTGCTGACAGCTTCCCGGAGGTCAATGCCCAGGCATTATTGGCGCCAGAGGGGGAGTCATCTCCCATGACACCGCCAACAACCTCGCCTGCTGCATAGAGTCCGGAGATAATCTGGCTGCTCGTGTTCAGGACTTCAAAGTCCGCGTTCACAACCAGTCCCCCCATGGTTGTAGCGAAACGCGGTTTCTGCTCTACCAGATAATAAGGGCCTGATCCAATAGCTTCCTTCATGTAATCCGCTGAACGCCCGAAGTCCTCATCCTTGCCGGCCTTAACGAAGCCGTTATAGCGGTTAATGGTGTTCTGCAGCGCACCAGCATCCATTCCGGCAGCCGTTGCCAGCGCTTCAGCCGTCTCGGCATGGAAGAAATACGGCTTAGTTGAACCATTGTTCTTCAGCCATGTCTCAATATCACCCTGTGAGATTCCTGCTTCGCCCAGACTGGTCTTGAACACATCGAAGGTTGCCTGATCCATCAGCAAGTATAGCATCTGATTCTGTTGCGTAAGTTCCACTTCCAGAATGCTGCGATTACTGGATTTCTCATTCACTACTCTATCTCCGGCACTATTCACCAGAATTCCGCTCTTTTTGAATGCAGCGATATTGCCGACAATGGTAGATTTCGCAATTCCCTCAGATACCTCAACTCCATTGGGGTAACGTTTCCCGTACTCCATCAGGCGGGTTGCGGCATCGATGCCTTCACCCTTGGCCATTACAATTCCGTCTCCAGTCGAGGAGGTCGGACCATAGTATAGAGCGGTCTTTAACTGATCGGAGAGCAGGTCTTTATTATTACCATAACCTCCGGTAGCCATAATCACTGCCTTAGCTGTAATATTGTAGGTCTTCCCGGTGCCGTCTTTGGCAACGACACCTGTAACAGCCCCACTATCATCTGTAACCAGCTTCTCTGCTCTGGTCTCCAGGTGCAGCTCCACACCCGACTCTTCGACCTTCTGGCGAGCCTGCTTGGCGAATCCGGGTCCGCCCTGATCGTAGGCAAGCTCCCGGTCATGACTGTACTCTGCCAGCTTATGCAATCCGCCTGCCATATCGTATTTAATCCCCACATATTGATTCAGCCAGTCTGTAGTCTGCCCGACGTTGGCTGCGAACAGCTTCAATAACTCGGCAACGTTCTTATTGCCCCCGTTGGCAAGGAAATCCGTCACGATGCTGTCGGCACTGTCGTCGGTAACTCCAGCTTCTTGCTGAAGCTTGGAGAGTCCAACCACCTGATTGCCGCCGCTAATCGAGATGGCCCCGCCGATGTAAGTCATTTTCTCCAGCAGGATGGTCTTCAGTCCAAGCTCATCTGCACGCAGGGAAGCGGACATGCCTGCTGCTCCGCCGCCGATGACGACTACATCTGTCGTCAAGTCCTCTACCTCGGTCGATTCCACTTTCTTCACATCATTGTTCAGAACCAGCGGATCTACACCGGCTTGGGTTACGCAATCGGCGACGGCGGCCAGGATCGCATCACTGGTGACGGTTGCCCCGGAGACGGCATCAATCTTCAAGGACTGGTTATCGACAATAGCCTTCGGAATCTTGGTAACGGATGCGTCACTGACCCCTTCGGTCTCCTTGAAATTCACTACCTTCACAGCGTCGATGGCATGCTCCGAGAAGGTAACTTCCACCTGCACCGCACCGTTTTTCCCGTCCGCAGATCCTGTATAGGTTCCGGCCTTATAGGTGATGCCCCCGGCATCTTTAGAACTATCTTCATTTTTTGTACCTGAACATCCTGCCACAGATAAGATCACCAATGACACCAACAGCATAACCGACAGCATCTTCTTTACATTCTTTTTTCTCATTTGTACTCCTTCTTGGAACCATTTTTGTTAATATATAAAGGTCGCGATACGCCACTATACTTCAGAACCCACTATACCTTCAGATAGGATGATCACCCATGACTATTGCACAGCTTCAATATTTTTTGACAATTCGTAAATACCTGAGCTTCTCCAACGCAGCGGATGAGCTGTGCATCACCCAATCCGCGATATCCAAACAGATCAAATCCCTGGAAGGCGAGCTGAACACCCTGCTGTTCGACCGAAGGACACGGACGATCAGCCTGACGCCTGCCGGAGAAGACTTCGTATTATATGCCGAGAAGATTCTGGCCAATTACAATGAGATGATATCGAACATGAAGAAGCATGAGCTGCTCGAAACAGGCCATATATCCATTGCAACCATTCCCGTGATGTCACAATATGGCATGACTTCAATCATAGCCGGGTTTACAGGAATGTATCCGCATATCAAATTGCATCTGATTGAAAAAGAAAATGATATCATTGTATCCATGCTCCGCAATGGCGAGGTGGATGTAGCATTCATGCGCACTAATTATATTCCGGAGGGCATCGCCGAGGTTCATCCGCTGGTGGATGACTTCTTAGTGCTGGTAGTCTCCAAGGATCATCCCCTGGCAGATCAAGCCTCCGTGGAGCTGGCCCGGGTGCAGACCGACAAATTCATTCTGCTTAACTCGACTTCGGGTATATATACTACCTGTGTGGAAGAGTGCCGCAAGGCCGGCTTCACGCCTGAGGTACTCTTCACCAACAGCCGGATTGAGACTATTATGGAGCTCGTCGCCGAGAATCTCGGCGTAACCCTGCTAATGAATCAGATTGCCCGTTATGTGGATCATCCCAAGCTTAGCATCGTGCCGCTGGCCGATCCGGTTCTTAGCTCGTTTGCCATGGTGAATCCCAAGAATAAACAGAATACAGACAGCATCTCGGCATTTATTGACTATGTAATTCAATCATCATCCTGAACTTGCATTGTAACAAATTTCACATTCTCCTTCGGAAATAAAATGTACCTAAGGCGCCAAGGCATGATTACATTCTAAACGCGCGGTCGCCATACAAACAATTCCAATATAGAAAGCATCTATTCCATAATGGAAAATAACCTGACCTGAAACGGTTCCCTGGAGGATTTCATCATGGCAAAACCTTTCTTTCCGCGGCTGGAGGGAAACAGCCGGGGCTGCTTGACCTTTGAGCCTTTTTTCCTGATTCCCTACAGCATGTTCTCTACCTATGCCACCCTGTACATGTATGAGCTTGGATTGACCGAGCTGAACATCGGCTGGATAACAACCATCGGACTCTTAGTACAGGTATTCTCCTCTTTGCTCAGCGGATACTTAACAGACCGGCTAGGACGCAAGTGGGCTATTCTGTACTTTGACCTGCTTAGCTGGAGCCTCGCCACCTTGTTATGGGCCTTCTCACAGAACCTGTGGTTTTTCGCCGCAGCTGCAGTGATTAACGGCTTCCAGCGTGTGCCGCATATCGCCTTTTACTGCCTGATAGTTGAAGATACCCGACCCTCTGACCGGACCTATGTATTCACATTACTGCAGATCATCGGGGTGATCGGAGGCCTGTTCGCACCGCTGGGCGGTCTGCTTGTCCACCAGTATGGAATGGTCACGGGCATGAGAATCATGTACGTGCTGGCCTTCCTCTTCATGACCTTCCAGTTCGTGGGCCGTCATCTGACTACCCGGGAGACCGAGGCAGGCATCCGCAAAAGGCAAGAGACCCGGGAACTCGGCCTTAGAGAGAGTATGATTGAATACGGCGGCGCCTTCCGTGATTTGGGGGCTGAGCGCAATCTGCTGCTGATCTTCGGCGTATACATTCTGTTCAACTTCCAGGCTACGCTGAAAAGCACCTACCTGTACCTCTATCTGGCAGATTACATCCAGCTGGACAGCGGCATCCTGTCTATGTTCCCGGCGGTGTCCTCTGTCATCATGCTGCTGACCCTGTGGCTCTTGATGCCCAGAATCCCGGATCAGAGCGAAAGCCGAGCCATGATGGCAGGCTTCGGTTTATCTGCTCTGTCGAATGCCATGCTGGTTCTATACCCATCAGCGAGCTTCATCTGGATCGGGCTGAGCACCATTCTGGCAGCCGTAGGCCTGATGATCAGCTCTCCTTATCTGGAGGCAGCCGTGCAGAACGCCATTGATGATGAGAAGCGGGCCAAGGTGTTCTCCATGCTGTCGGTCCTGATCCTGGTATTCACCGCACCTGCGGGTATTATCGGAGGCTGGGCATACAAGCTCGACCCGAGAATTCCGCTGTGGCTGGTAACCGCAGCGTTCGTTGCCTCGTATGTGCTTCTGCACCTGTACCGCAGACAGACGGCATACAAAGACACTATTCCGCAGCAAGCTCAGCAGTAAGCAAACAGGGATGCCCCTCGGACCAATTACGGCCGTTGGGCATCCCTGTTTGTACTTTTATACTAATCTATGATGAGGATGAATCGGTCTTCACCTGTTCCTGCTCTTTCTCCAGCGCCTCCTTGAGATCATCCTGGACGCGGCGGCTCCAGAGCGGAACACCGGAGCGGTAAGCCGCCCGGCCGGTCAGATGAGCGGAGAGCGGAGAAGTCATGAATACGAACACGATTCCGAGCAGCAGCTTCGCACTGATGAAATCGAGGAAGAAGGCGAAATAGAGGAATGCGCCGCTGAGTACACAGAGCACACCGAGCGTAGCACTTTTGGCGGCGGCATGTGATCTTAAGTAGACATCGGGCAAGCGAATCAGACCTACAGAGCTGACTGCGCTAAGCAAGGCTCCGGTCAGAATCAGCAAGACAAACACATACTCAATGACCGTCTTGATCAGGTCCATGTTCAAACACCACCCCCCTTTCGATATATCTGGCCAAGGCCATCGTCCCGATAAAAGAGAGGATTCCAATCAGCAGAATATATTCAATATAGGCTTGCGTCTTGAACAGGACCGAGAGGACGGCGACCATCGCCAGCAGATTGATACCGATGGTATCGAGTGCGGCTACCCGGTCAGGCAGTGACGGCCCCTTGACCAGCCTCCAGGCACAGATAGCAATGGAGATGACCATGATCGACAGCGCCACCATGAGAATCGATTGAATCATGAACGGGTCACCTCCAGAATCGCGCGTTCAAAGGTATTACGGATATTCGCATCGAACTGCTTCACATCCTGTATGTCCATGGCATGAATGTATAAGGTCCGGTTGTCTTTGGACACCTCCAGCACGACGGAACCCGGCGTAAGGCAGAGCATAGTAATCAGCACCGCCACCTCCCAGTCCGATTCCAGCTCCGTATGGTACATCAGGATAGCCGGGCGAATATTGAGATTCGGGCGAAGAACCGCCTTCACCACTACATAACTGGATGCCACCAGCTCCCGCAGCAGCAAGGCCACCAGCTTCAGAATTGCCCATATTTTACCCAGGTACAGCCGTCCGTCGAAGAAGCGCCGCATAACCACCAGTACGGCCACCCCCAGCACATAGCCGATGATGAAGCCGGAGGCCGTCCAGTCATTATTCAGGAACATCCACAGGAAGGCGATCATGAGATTCAATAATATTTGAAAGGCCATCTTCATCTACTCCTTATGACAGCATTAATGTACGCTGCCGGATCAGCGAGGACTGCGCCGGCCTGCCCCACATAGCCGTTCACCCACTCGGCGCCTATGCCCATCAGGATGACGAGCACAAACAGCGCCGCAGCCGGTACCATCATAGCTTTGTAGCGCAGAGGACGGATTTCTTCATCGCTCTTCTCGCCTCCCCAGAATACCTGCTGGAAGACTTTGATCAGCGAATACAAGACGACGAAGCTGGAAGCCAGAGCGATAAGCGCAAGCGCGGTATGCTGCTCTCCGAAGCCGCTGCGGACCATCATGACCTTCCCGGCAAAACCGCTCAGCGGAGGGACGCCGACCAGCGCCAGCGTCAGGACGAAGAACATCCAGCCCGTCCACGGATACCGGCGGATCAGACCGCCCATCAGCCTCAGCTGCTCCGTCCCCGAAGCTGCGACAATCAGCCCGCCCAGGAAGAACAGCAGTGCCTTGGCAACCATATCGTGCATCAGATAGAATACGACCCCGCTCAGCGAATCCTGGGTAGCCACAGAGATACCGAAAGCGATGAAGCCGACACTGATGACAATATTATAATTAAAGATCCGGCTTAGATCATTATAGGCGAGTGCCCCTATGGCTCCAAGAATCATAGTGGCCCCAGCCATCCAGCCGATCAGCGAATGGGTCAGGCCCATATCATGGACAAAAATCAGTGAGAACGTTCTGGTGATGGCATACAGCCCCACCTTGGTAAGCAGTGCGCCGAACAATGCCCTTACCGCCTGCGGAGGAGCACTGTACGAATCCGGCAGCCAGAAGAACAGCAGCAGGCCTGCTTTGAGCGAGAACACCAGCAGCAGGAGTACGGCAATCACATTCATGACTCCGCCCTGCCCGGCCTCTCCCACACGGATGGCCAGATGAGCCATATTAAGCGTGCCTGTCGCCGCGTACAGATAAGCAATCGCCGCTACGAACAGGGTGGAGGAAATTACGTTGACAAGGATATACTTGAGCGTCTCCCGCAGCTGTATCCGGGTTCCACCCAGAACAATCATGGCGTAGGAAGCAACCAGCAGCACCTCGAAGCAGACAAACAGGTTGAACAGGTCACCCGTCAGGAACGAGCCGAACACACCGGTGAGCAGGAAATGGAAAAATGTATAGTAGTAGAACCGCTCCCGCTCCTCACCGATGCTTGCGAAGGAGAAGAACAGACAAGCCGCCCCTACCACCGCAGCCGTCAAGACAAGCAGCGCTGCGAACATATCAGCTACGAAGACGATGCCGTAAGGCGGAATCCAGCCTCCCATATAGAGCGTCTGAATCCCATCCGTATGGACCTGGTACATAATGATAAGCGCTACTGCGATGTTCACCAGCACACTGATGGCACTGAGGATACGCTGCAGCTTAATTCGTTCCTTGAGAAAAATCAGGATGACCGCCGTAAAGGCCGGGATCAGCAAAGGCAGTACCAGCAGGTTGTTCATGGTCTCTCCCCCTTGCTTCCTTCCACATCATCCGTTCCCGCCGAGCGGTAAGCCCGGTAGGCCAGAACGATGAAGAACGCGGATACCCCAAAGCTGATTACAATGGAAGTCAGGATAAGCGCCTGCGGCAGCGGATCGACATAACTGTCCGCCTTCTCCCCAAGCAGAGGTGAAGCGCCCGTCTTCAGGCCCGCCATCGTCAGCAGCAGCAGATGAACGCCGTGAGTCAGCAGCGTCGTCCCGAGCAGGATGCGGAGCAGACTTTTGGACAGGACCAGATAGACACCTACGGTAAACAAGACACCGATCGCCAGGGCAATAAGGATCTCCATTAGTTATCCCTCCCGATCGTAAAGATAATATTCATCGTGACACCAATCACCGAGAGGTAGACTCCGAGATCGAACAGCATCGCCGTGGTTAGCTCCGTCTTGCCCATGACCGGCAGTTCAAAGTAACCGAAGGCCTGGGTCAGGAACGGAGCATCGAAGACAAAGGAACCGATTCCGGTGAGAAAAGCGATCATAATCCCGACTGCGATTAACTTGCGGTAATCGACCGGCAGCACCTTCTCCACAAACTCCGTACCGAAGGCAATCGCGATCAGCACCAGCGCCGCCGCAGCCATCAAGGCTCCGATAAAGCCGCCGCCCGGCTGATTATGACCCGCGAAGAACAGATACAGGGAGAACGTGATGATGATCACGAAGGCTACCTTTGCCACCGATTGCAGCAATACATCATTGCTGCGGGTATAGCGGCGCGTGCTCTCATCCGGTTTGTTTCTGGTCAGAACAGGCGTATGATCCTGATCCAGCTGCAGCTTGATCATCGAGTAGATGGCCAGCGACGCCAGCCCCAGCACCGTAATTTCGAACATGGTATCGAAGCCGCGGAAGTCCACCAGCAGCACATTGACAATGTTCTTGCCGCCGCCAAGCTTGTAACTATTCTCCACATAGTAGGTTGAGATAGACTCGAACGGACTGCTGCCTAGCGCGGCCAGCGCCACCAGCGTCATCGTGATCCCGAAGCCTAAGGCGATGATCAGCCTCGGCACCTTAACCCGCAGCTTGACCTTCTCCCGCTTCAGCTTCGGCAGATGCCGGAAGCAGAGCAGGAACAGCGTGACCGAGACCACCTCAACAATCATCTGGGTGAGGGCCAGATCGGGTGCGCGGAACAGGATGAACAATAGCGTTACCATGTAACCGACCATTCCGGTAAGCAGAATCGCCGAGACTCTGGACTTCGCGAATGGTATGGCGAGCGCACCGGTCAGCAGGACCAGTACGGCAACAACTTCAAAGAAGGTGACCGGAGCGTAGTTCCCCTGGCCAAACGTAATGCCCTCCGAATACAGCATAGTACCGCCTACTACGGCGATAATCAGGGTGAAAATATACATCAGATAATGACGCATCGAACCGGTCATGTATAGCCCTGTCACTGCACGGGACAGTCCCTCCACGAGCCGGATACTCCCGTCATATACCTGTGTCAGCGTGAGGCCGCTGCGCCATTCCTTATCCACGAGGCTGAACCGGCCATATACGCGGTATACGATAATCCCGAGAAGGATCACGCCCAGCGTCATCCAGACCTCGGCGGTGAATCCGTGCCAGAAATAGATGTTGACGTAAAAAGGCGAGCTGGCTGCAAGCTCCGGATGAATGGCATTCATTCCCGGAACGATCAGTGTCTTGGACAGGATGTTGGGGAAGAAGCCGGTGATAACGGCCAGCAGTGCCAGAATTACTGGCGGAAGCAGAAGGCCGAAGGGCGCTTCATGCGGTTTTTTGTCCAGCTTCTCCGGCTGATATTTCCCGAAGAAGGTATGGAAGACCATAATCATGCTGTATGCAAAGGTAAATATGCTTGCAATCCACGCCAGCACCGGGAATATGGTAAAGAAGGCCCCGGGGCTGAAGATATCCAGCTGTCTGATATTCAGCACAGCCGTGAAGAACATTTCCTTGCTCAGGAATCCGGCAAACGGCGGAAGACCCGCCATTGAGAAGCTGCCGATCAGCGCTAATGTGAAGGTTACCGGCATCAGAGACACCAGCCCCCCCAGCTTGCGCAGATCACGGGTATTCGTCTCATGGTCGACAATTCCGACCACCATGAAGAGCGAACCTTTGAATATGGCATGATTAATTAAATGAAAGAGTGCTGCCGTTGTTGCGGCGGTATAGAATACAGCCTGTTCCCCTGTATAAAAGGAAGCTGCCGATCCCATGCCGAGTAATCCCATAATCAGACCGAGCTGGCTGATTGTAGAATAAGCTAACAGAGCCTTCAGGTCCGTCTGCTTCATCGCCTGGATCGATCCATAGATCAAGGTGATCAGGCCGACGCCCGACACTATCCAAAACCACTCATGTTGCCCCGCAAACACCGGGCTGAACCGTGCTACCAGATATAAACCGGCTTTGACCATGGTTGCTGAATGCAGATACGCACTGACCGGAGTCGGCGCTTCCATTGCATCAGGCAGCCAGATGTGGAACGGAAACTGGGCCGATTTGGTGAAGGCACCCAGTAGAATAAGCAGCATTGCGGGGATGAAAAGCGTTTGTCCGCTGATGTCGCCCACCTGGCTCCAGATCTCGCGGATGCTGAAGGTACCTGTCATCACATATAGCATCAGGAAGCCTGCGAACATCGCCAGACCGCCGAAGACAGTGATCAGCATCGACTTTTGCGCGCCGTAGCGTGATTTCTGTCTCCGGTGCCAGTAGGCAATCAGAAGGAAGGATGAGACACTCGTAAGCTCCCAGAATCCGTATAACACCATCAGGTTATCGGATAGGACGACTCCCAGCATAGCTCCCATGAACAGCAGCAGATACACATAGAATGGAGTCAGCTCTTCCTTGCGTTTGTCCAGATAAAAGATGGAATAGATAAAGACCAGGGTGCCCATTCCCGTGATTAACAAGGCGAACAGCAGGCTTAATCCATCCAGATGGAAGACCAGATCAATCCCAAGGGAAGGAATCCATGACAATGTCTCATATCCGAGATCCCCTCCCTTGATGACCGGAATACGGGTAAAGAAGTAGATAAATAACATCAGCGGTGCGGCCAGTACAAGCCATCCTCTATGGAGCTTGCGTACCCTCCCGCGTAGAAGCGCTATCATCAGGGCCATAAGAAACGGAACAAGAACGGTTATATGCAGCAAAGGCAAGCCTCCTTTTCCCTTCAGTGGTATAGGTTGTGAACACTGGTACTTACTTCCTGACAACAAGACCGGTTATAGCGGATCGGCCAAGTTCCCTTCACAGATATGCAAATATCTTGCTTTACCATCTTGCTCAATTTTGAACAAGCCATTCTCAAACTCGGTGTGCAATTCGTGGAAGTATTTCCCTTTAATGAAGTCTGTACCTTCCGGCTCATCGCTGAGCTGATACATTCCCTCGTTCTTCACCAAATAAGCGGTTACCCCTTCTTCATGGGTCTCTTCAAGACCAGCGCGCATACGCTGAACTGCAACTACATGCAGATCCATCATCTTCATCTTGCTGATCAGTTCATTGACGAAGTTGCGTTTAGTCAGCTCCTGCCATAAGGTCTGGGCCGATTGCCCGATGATAACCTGAGTGACTTCATGTTCTTCTGCCGCTTCAACGATCACATCCGTTGTCTTGCGGCCGCGGCGCTTGCGCACCATGAATTCAGCACCGGCTTCTTCAGCCAGACGCTTCCAGACCGCCATATACATTTCTTTGCTTTGATTATATTCATCACTGTCTGAACTATCCACATTGAGCACATACAGCGGTGCCCCGATCAACTCGGATAACTGGACTCCACGCCGGATCAAACGCTCGCCATGCGGGCCGTAATGAACACATACCATAATCTTTTCCTTGTGAATGACTTTCGCCCTCCTGTTAACATGGGCCGGAAATACAAAAGGAGCCTAATGGCGTTAGGCCCCTTTCTGTTGTTTCAAACCCTGAAAGTTATACCTAAATTATATCTATTCCGATGCTGTTTGTAAAGTTTACGGACAAGACTTGGACAAAACAGAAGCGTTTGTTCCGGGTGGCTGCCGCTTCAATTAAGGATGGCGGAGGTGAATATCAGTACCCTTCCCTCCGTGTTAAGCACTTGGGTGCAGTTCCCTGCTGCGGAAGGCCCTCCATACCGGGAGCGGGTCGCCGCTTGAACCTCTTACGGCAGTATCTCCGTATAAATCCCCGCATAAACATATGAGCACCTTAGCCTGATCGACGTCCGGCAGATGGAGCTGAAGCAGATGCTCCAGCGTCTCCGGAAGCTTCTCACCCACCAGGGAGTCTCCGTATTCGCCGTTGTCGTGAAGAGCCATTCCTTGAAGGTCAGAGGCTACAATCAGCGCCTCCACCTCCTTCGGCAACCCCAGAATCACTCCCCTGTATATTGGTAAACATTCATATACAATTCCTTGGCTGCCGCGTGCCGCAGTGACATATGGAATGAATTCGAGCGGTTCTTCCGCAATCGTGACGATCTTAAGCCTTTCTCTGCCCGCCTTACTCTTCTTCATTCCGTGCCCGCACTTCTCGCTGAATGCCAGGCCTCCAGAATAGAGAACGGCGCTTTGCTGCTGGCAGAACCGCTGCCTTCTTTCGTCCACAGCGGCGGGTAATAGCCCATCACTTGGCCCGGTTCAAGCTGCTGGATCTCCTCTTCCCAGCCCACCCAGCGGAATGTTTCGTAGAACAGATCCAGGTCCCCTTCTGCCAGCCAGCCGATGAAGCCCGAATAGGTTAGCTCCGTTGTCTCCCACTTCAGGACATCCGGGGCATAATAATAGATATGACCCGTCTGCCCGAACCGCCCCGTATCCAGGCCGAAGAAGCCGCCGGCCGCATCATAGGCCACAATTAGTATTCCCGGCAGCGGAGGAATATTGTCCGCTGTAGACAGGCCATTCCATGAGGTCAGGCTTCCGAAGATGCCTTCGGCTCCCGCGCCAAGCAGCGTAATCCAGCCATGCTCGAACACGATTCCTCCTGTCTCGTAGGCTATCGCTCCCAGATAGGATTTCGTGCTGACCTGCAAGCGGACCAGCGTCTGTACCGCGTGTTCCGCTTCTGCCGCCTCCAGCCGGTAGGTATGCGGCCCTTGGCTCAGCAGCTCCCTGATCTCCTCCCAGGCATGGTTCTCCACATCTACTAAATCTGCTACAGATAATAAGTGCATATGCTTACGCCTCTCTCTCAATGCATTATGCTGTTTCCAATATTTATATATACCCTATTCAGTGGGAACTGCAATCCTGAATTGACCAGAGGTTTATTAACATTCCGCCGCATATAGCTGGCATATTATGTGAGGTTCATAGAATTTCTTAATGAGTATGCCAAAAATAATTGATTGGCAAATTGATGTCAGGTTTTATAGAATTCTTTTAAATTCTAATTAATACGGGATAGCCCGAATTACAATCAGACAGGGAGTGCTTGCCAAAGTGTCCATCGTTCCTACACTAACGTCAGAAGTATCCAATGAGGCTGTGCAATACGTGCAGCGGATCTATGCAGAGGTCCAGAAGCGCGACCCGCATGAGCCGGAATTTCACCAGGCTGTCCAGGAATTCCTGGAGAGTATCACCCCCGTTCTGACCCGCCACCCGCAGTATATGAAGCACGGGATTCTCGAGCGGCTGGTTGAGCCTGAGCGCAGCATCTCCTTCCGTGTCCCTTGGGTGGACGATGCCGGTAATACCCAGGTTAACCGCGGCTTCCGCATTCAATTCAACAGTGCCATCGGTCCCTACAAAGGCGGCCTGCGCTTCCACCCTTCCGTCTATCTCGGAATTATCAAGTTTCTGGGCTTCGAGCAGATTTTCAAAAACTCGCTGACCGGCCTGCCCATGGGCGGCGGCAAGGGCGGCAGCGACTTCGATCCCAAGGATAAATCGGATCAAGAGGTTATGCGCTTCACCCAGAGCTTCATGACGGAATTGTACCGCCACATTGGACAGGATACAGATGTTCCTGCAGGGGATATCGGTGTAGGCGCGCGCGAGATCGGCTATATGTTCGGCCAATACAAACGGATTCACGGCGGGCATGCTGCCGGTGTTCTTACCGGAAAAGGGCTGCTCTATGGCGGCAGTCTGGCACGCAAGGAAGCTACCGGCTATGGCTGTGTATACTTCGTGCAAGAGATGCTGTCATCGAACGGAGCAAGCTTCAAGGACAGCAAGGTGGTCATCTCCGGTTCCGGGAATGTCTCCATCTATGCTATCGAAAAAGCTCAACAGCTGGGAGCCCACGTAATTGCCTGCAGTGATTCGAACGGTTACATTCATGATCCTCAGGGCATCAATCTGGCTACCGTCAAAAGACTGAAGGAAACAGAGCGCCTGCGCATCAGCGAATATGTGAAGGAGCACCCGCATGCCGAGTATGTTGAGGGCTGTAGCGGGATCTGGAGCCTGCCTTGCGACATCGCTCTGCCGTGTGCCACGCAGAACGAGCTGGATTTGGAATCCGCCCGGACGCTGATTCTGAACGGAGTTAAGGCCATCGGTGAAGGTGCCAATATGCCGACCACTCTCCAAGCGGTGGAGCTGTTCCTGGAGAACCAGGTGCTGTTTGCTCCTGCCAAGGCCGCCAATGCCGGCGGCGTAGCGGTCTCGGGCCTGGAGATGAGCCAGAACAGCATGCGTCTGTCCTGGACCTTCGAAGAGGTGGACGAGAAGCTGCAAGTCATTATGAAAAATATCTACAGCAGCACCGTTCAGGCAGCAGAGGATTACGGCGTCGCCGGTAACCTGGTTGCCGGCGCCAACATCGCCGGGTTCCTGAAGGTTGCCGATACCATGCTGGCGCAGGGTATCGTGTAACCTGTTATAGACTAATTGATACAAGAAGAGGTGTCCCTGAGCCATTCGGCTGGGGACACCTCTTTTTAGGTTGAGGCATAGGTAACTGATCATTTAAGCTCGCACCCGGCGGATTCAGGTGCACTTGTGCTCTTCATTACTCTCCCTCAGCCGTACTGGGCCCCACCAACGGGATTTATCCCGCTCATTGTAGCCTACAGCAGCTCGCGCCGCAGTTCTTCTGCCGATCTTGGGGACAGGTGGCCGAGCGGAATGTCGAATACCGTCTTGGCTCCTGTCTGGCCTTCCTGCTTCAGACGCACAGCAGCACGGGCATAGGCAGCCAGGACGCTGGCGGTGAATTCCGGGTTGCTGTCCAGCTTCAGCCCGAATTCGGCGATCTGCTTGCTTCCGCCTCCGGTCACTCCGCTGCGGATGACGAAGCCGCCATGCGGCATTCCTGAATGCTCAGCAGCAAGCTCCTCGTCCGTAATGAATCGAACCGTTGTGTCGTAATCGGCGAAATAGTTCGGCATCTCTACAATCGTCCGGGTAATGGCATCGCGGTCAGCTCCTGCTTCAGCCACTACGTAGCATTCCCGGCGGTGCTTCTCGCGGGTGGACAGCTGCGGGGTCTCGCCTCCGCGAATGCTGTCAATAACCTCCTGGACCGGCACGGTATATTGCACGCCTGCCTTGACACCGGGAACCCGGCGGATCGCATCTGAATGCCCCTGGCTGACTCCTGTACCCCAGAACGTATAATCTTCGCCTACCGGCAGGATGGACTGCATCAGCAGCCGGTTCATAGAGAACATGCCCGGGTCCCAGCCGGTGGAGATCACACTTACGCTGCCGCCTTCGCGGGCAGACTTGTCCACCGCAGCGAAGAAATCAGGGATTTTGGCATGAGTGTCAAAGCTGTCCACCGTATTAAATAACCGGGCCAGCTGCGGAGTCTGCTCCGGCAGATCTGTTGCGGAACCGCCGCACAGAATCATTACATCAATCTTGCCTATGTACTGCTCGGCGGCTGAGATGTGCTCGGTGCGCGTTCCTGTGATGTCTGCCAGCTGCTGCGGATCTCTGCGGGTGAATATGGCTACCAGCTCCATATCGGAGTTCTGCTCAATGGCCTGCTGTACCCCTTTACCCAAATTTCCGTATCCGACGATGCCTACTCTAATGGTTGATGTCATGTCTGTAATATCCTCCCTTGCCGGTTAACCCGGAGATATGAATCCTTCAAAAGTTAAGTATATATACATTACACAAAATGTAAACATTAAGTTGCACAGCCGCACCGCCAGATTATTGTCCCGTTCCCCAAAAACCCTCCAGAATGAATTTCAACTATGCCCACGCCATAGACTAACGCCCCGCATACATTAACCTAGTCAAAGTCATTTTCATGTATGCCAATATTAGCTCAAAAGGAGCTGGAAACCAGTGAACTCAGCAACGAAGCTTACCGGACGCGTCATCTACAAAGGTGATCCGGGTTATGAGGCCGCGCGCAAAAATTGGGACCCGCATACCGACCGATTCCCCAAAGTATTCGTGTTCGCCCAGAAGACTCAGGATGTAGCCAATGCT
Organism: Paenibacillus sp. FSL M7-0896; assembly: GCF_037975415.1. Taxonomy (NCBI): domain Bacteria; kingdom Bacillati; phylum Bacillota; class Bacilli; order Caryophanales; family Paenibacillaceae; genus Paenibacillus; species Paenibacillus sp. FSL M7-0896. Next base: position 3,031,468 of record NZ_CP150250.1, on the reverse strand, counting down.
ATCAAATGGGCCAACGAGCACCGGATTCCCATCCGGCCCAGAGGCGGCAGACATGCGCTGGAGGTCAATCTGTCCCAGGTGAACGGCGGAATCGTCATTGATGTCAGTGAAATGAACAGCATCAAGCTAAACAAAAAAACAGGGACAGCCGTCGTCGGAGCCGGAAATACAGTGGGGAGAATCGCCCATACGCTTGCCCGGAAGGGGTATATGGCACCTTTCGGGGACAGTCCTACCGTGGGAATCGGCGGCATTACACTTGGCGGCGGCATCGGCCCGCTTCAGCGTACCCTTGGGCTCGTCAGCGATAATCTGGTGGAGCTTGAAATGGTCGATGCCAAGGGCAGAATTATTATTGCGAATAAGAAAAGTAATGCCGATCTGCTCTGGGCTTCCCGTGGCGGCGGCGGAGGCAACTTCGGCGTGTGCACCCGTTACAAATTCAAAGTACGCCCGGCTCCTGCTACAGCAACGGTATTCCGCATCACCTGGCCCTGGGGCCAGTTCGAGAAGGTCCTTAAGACCTGGCAGCGCTGGGCTCCCTCTGTGAATACCAGACTGGGCAGCGAATTATCCATCGGTCCCAAAAAAGGCGGAAATGTCAGCATGCTGGGACTGTTCCTCGGATCTAAGGCTGAGGCTGTCCGCCTCTTGAAGCCCATTACAAGTGTAGGAACCCCTACGATCCAAACGATCCGTTCCCTGCCTTATCCGCAAGTGGTCAGCTTCTTGTTAGCTCCCGATCCGGTACAGACTCAGCGCTTCAGCAACCAGTTCTCCAGCGCCTTTGCAAGGAAACCGTTCCCGGATCAGGCATTCAAGCCGATGCGTGAGTTCCTGGAGAAGGTGGAGGGGAAAGACGCCGGGTTCTTTTTCCTCAACTGGGGTGGGGCTGTAAGCCGTAAATCTCCTAAATCTACTGCCTTCTACTGGCGAAAGGCCAAATTCTACGTGGAGTGGAACAGCTCATGGATCAAGAAATCGGATGCCGCCAAAAATATATTCTACGTCCGCAACACCCGCCGCAAGCTGCAGCCGTTCATCGTGGGAAGCTACATCAATGTGCCTGACCAGGGCATCAAGCATTCCGGCCCGGTCTATTATGGAACGAACTATGCCAGATTACGCAGAGTCAAGGCGAAATATGATCCCGGGAATGTATTCAACAATCCGCAGAGTATCCCGCCAGCCCGAACTACAAGCTAATGGCGGGCCGGTAAAGATGAAACCTGTATGAATTGAGCATGAAAACATAAAGCAGCGGTTCTCCATCCCAAGACGGGAGAACCGCTGCTTTATTGATGTATAAGCTATACAAGAGTACCAGACTTATTGGGCTGAATTCGCCAGGAATTCATCAATCTGACGCTGCACCTCTGCGATGATGGTGTCGATACCGGCTGCCTTAACCTGCTGCTGGAGCTTGGCCAGACCCGCGTCTACATCCTTCACCGTTCCGTATTCCAGCGGAATGCCGTATTGCAGCATCACATTGCCGACATTGGCCACTTCGGTCTTCACCTTGCTGTTGTCGAAGACGAAGGTCTCCAGCGGATAGTGATACACTTCACCTTCCCATTTGTCAGTCAGGGCGTTCGCTTCATCCGGGAAGGAAGCATTATCACGGTTCAGCGGGGAGTTGAAGCCCCAGTTGGAGAAGCCGGTGTAGTTGGCATTCTTCTCGGCGTTCGTGAATTTATCTTCGCCGACCGGATTATAGTGTACAGCACTAATGCCGTTCATGATCAGATCATGCAGTTCCTTATCGTTCTGGAGCAGATCAATCATCATCAGCGCACGTTCCGGCTGCTTGGAGGTGGAGTGAATCGCTACGCCGTTCTGCGTAGAGACGGCAACGGATTTTTTCTTATCCGGGTTAATATCGGCCAGAGCCAGCTCATACGGGGAGTTCTTCTCCCGCATATCGGTCATCAAGGCGCCAAGCGTACCCAGATTGTGGGTGATGGAGGCTGCCTTGCCGGCCTTGAATTCCTGCTGATGATCCAGCTTGCTGTTCAGTGCGCTCTTCGACCAGGCGTTGTTCTCGGCCAGATCTTTATAATAGTAGACAAGCTCCTTGAATTCAGGAGTCTCATATAAGTTGAATACCTTGCCGGCCGGATCATCCAGCTTGAAGCCCATCGGCAGATCGAGGTCGAACAGATTCCATTCGTTCTGCTGCTTGAGCAGGATCCGGTCCAGATTATGCAGCTTCCAGTCTCCGGTCTCCGGTACGAATGGGGTAACCCCCTTCTCTTTACCGGATATAGTCTTGAGATAGTTGGCGTACGCCTCCGGGCTGTTGATCTCCGGCAGATTATATTTTTTGCGCAGGTCTTCGCGGTACAGAATCAGCTTCTCCACGGTTTCGCCACGGTTCTGAGGCACCATATACAGCTTGCCGTTCACCTTCGCCTGACCCCAGGCTACCTCAGGCATCGCCTTCCAGGTCATCGGAGCATATTTCTCCAGCATCTCGTTCGTCAGCTCCAGGAACCCGCCCTTGAGTGCCTGGTCGTTATAGCCTGCCCAGTTGGCGGCATAGATCAGATCGAAGTCCTCGTTAGCCGCCAGCTTAAGCGGATATTTCTGCGCCCAGTCGGACCAGTCCAGGAATTCGGCTTCCAGTGTGGCGTTGATTTTCTCCTTCAGCTTCTTATTGATCTCTCCGAATACCTGATCGTAATCAACCGGCTTCGGACCTACGAAGATCATCTTCAAGGTAACAGGCTGGGATGTATCCACAGTGCCGGAATCTGCGGCGGGCTGATTGGTTCCGGCAGCTTCCGTTGCTGCAGCTGAGGCCTTCGGCTCCGCTGCGTTCCCTCCGGTATTGCCGTTACCGCCTCCGCACGCGCTAAGCAGAGAGATCATCAGGATACTGGACATCAGTGTCATTGCTTTTTTCTTATTCACTAGAATTTCCCCCCAGCTATATGTGTGTAATCGCTTACAAGAACAGTATAATAAAAAATCCTCGCCCCGCTAATATAGGCATTCAACGATAACACATACTTTTGCAACGACTTTTAGGGCGGGATAACATAATATTCCTGCATGGGCCTATAATAAAAAAGATCCCGGGCAACATCCGCCCGGGTCTGTATTCACATCAGCTTCTTAATCTCATCCAGCGGCAAATCAACGGCTTTGGATACCGCCTCGGGAGTGAATCCGTTGAGCAGCAGCTTACGGATAATCTCCGCCTGGCCTTTCTCCATACCTTCCGCTATGCCCTCTTCATAACCCCAACGCTTCCAAGCTGGCATTAGTTCCATAATGGCTTCCCCCTCCTCCGGATAGTGATCTATTAATTCTCTTAGAATCTCCTCATCCTGTGCCCGGTCCGGCTTAAAGTACAAATCTGCCACGGACATGATCAGTGCCAATCGGCCCTGATCCAGCCGCGCTCTCAGCTTCATGAACATCCGCAGAAATTCCCGGCGCACTTCTCTTGCTTCTCTTGTAGTATAACCCATCTTCGCCAATAACGCAGCAGCCACAGCATTATCTGAATCGATGAACCGCCGCCAGTTCTGCTTACGCAGCTCCACCTTAAGAAACTGGAAGCGCAGAATGTTGTGTTCCGGGATGGACATCTCCAGCGTGTCCTGTTCCTCCCTGACCTCATCCGAGGTAAAGATCGCAATAGGGATAATGAGTTTGTGATCTTTACGGTATCGCTCAAACAGGCGGCTGAAATAAATAAACATCCGGTCACGAAATTCATGATCCTTGTACGATTGCGGCTCCAGGTGAATTAGAATGTAACCGTCCAGCCCTTTGTAACGAGTCTCCAGCAGCAGATCCAGCTCCCGCGCCTCCTCGCCAACAATATCCACCAGCAATTCCTGCATCAGAAATCGGGTCTCACTATAGTCGAGCACATCGCCCAGCTCAGGAAAGAACAAATCAATGAATTCCTGATAAAAAGTTTCCAGCAGCTTTTTAAAAGCCTCATCATGCGGTATAGAAATCTCTATCGCCTCCCGGGTCAAGTGTCGGACTTCTCGCATGTAATTATATTCCATAATTCAGTGGTTGTATATAATAAAAGGAACATACATTCGCATTTAAATGTGCTAACCCTGCTCCATAGCGTCATGCTTTCATTCTCAAACCTCCACCTCAATAGAAGAAAATCCCTATCTAAGTGTTTTTTGTTTTAACCACGCTTGTATGGAGCAGCATGGTTGCACTTCGTGCAGGATCTCCCTAAAATCTAACAACAAAAAACGGCACCGTCTTACCAGCCGGGTGAGGCTGATTCAGACAGTGCCGCCCCTAAGGCAACAGAGATGATAGTGATCTGCTGCTTATTTCTCCAGGAATCCGGTAGACGGATTGGTGATGAAGAAGCCTTCCTGTGGCACATAGAAATACTGAATCCAGACGCCGTCGAGCAGCGGTTCGCGAGTATCCAGCAGAATCTCGATATCCTTATCTGTAGCAACCACTTCATCGTGCTCAGTAGGTGTATCCAGCGCTACATCATAGTGTCCGTGATCTCCGTGATTCTGGGTGATGACCACGCGGATTTTCTTGCCTTCCGCTTCCGGGCTGTTCAGCATATCTTTTAGAACCTTAGCTGCATTGCGGTTAATTTTTACTTTCATCCTCTGGCGACCTCTATTCTACTTAGTATGAAATCAGAAATTCATTATAACATATTATAAGGTGCTATAGATAATTAAGTGGTTATTCCAGTGAGTAGACTACAGATCACCACTTCAGCCAAGTGGAAACGGCTTTGCCGTCCTTTTAAAGGACTGTACCGTTTAAGCGGGAAATAAAAAGCTGCTCCAATCAGCCATATTTCACGGCTTGCGGGACAGCTTCTCATATGTGTACTTCTATTATGAAGCGTTCTGGTTCGACAGGGCGGCTAACACTTCATTCGTGACGTCCTTCCCGCCCTTGAAGTTGGTGATGAACGCGCCGATGGAATAGATCGGGCCCCAGGGAATCCCCCACCAGCCCACTAGGAACGTCAGCAGGGTGTACTTCAAGCCTTTTTTGACGGAGCCCTCGCCCGCCTTGATGAAATAGATGTCCGAGCTACGTCTGAATGTCATCAGGACAACAGAGAAGCAATACGTGTAGATCACGAATTTGCCGCCTTGCTGAATCTGGCTCATTATATTGCCGCCGTCCATGTTCTCGATCCCTTTTATGATCATAGGAAATCCCCTTTAATGGTTGTTAATAATCATATACCGTAGGGATGACAGACTGAAACAGCAGACAGATATTTGTAAAAGTGAGCTGACGGCAGACGCGGATTACTCCAACTCAGCTCCATTACTGGCGATTACCCTTTGATACCAGAAAAAGCTGTCTTTGCGGGAGCGGTCCAGCGTACCCTTGCCTTCGTTATCCTTATCCACATAGATGAAGCCGTAGCGCTTCTTCATCTCTCCGGTGCCTGCACTGACCAGATCGATGCAGCCCCAGGAGGTGTATCCGATCAAATCCACGCCGTCAGCCAGCGCCTCACCCATCGCCCGGACATGCTCCCGCAGATATTCGATCCGGTAATTGTCCTTAATTGAACCATCTGCTTCTAAGGTATCCACTGCGCCAAGGCCGTTCTCCACCACCATCATCGGCAGTCCGTAACGGTTGTAGATATTATTCAGGGACCACCGCAGGCCTTGCGGGTCAATCTGCCATTCCCACGCGCTTGCCTGCAAATACGGGTTCTTCAGACCCAGCGACATATTGCCGCCAACCGACTCCTGATCCGGGGCTGCACTCACGCAGGTGGACGAATAGTAGCTGAAGGTGTAGAAGTCCACACAGCCTTCCTTAAGTATCTGCCCGTCACCTGCCTCCATCTGCAGCTCAATCTGCTTCTCCTGGAAGTATCGCAGCGCGAAGCCCGGATAAGTGCCTCTCACCTGAACATCGGAGCAGAGGAAATTACTCAGATTATCCTTTTGCTGGGCCAGCAGTACATCCTCGGGATTACAGGTCAGCGGGTAAGAGCACATGTAGGCAATCATACAGCCGATCTGAAAATCCTTATGAATCTCATGTCCCAGCTTCACGGCTCTGGCACTGGCGATGAACTGGTGATGGAGCGCCTGGTATCTTAGCTGCTCATTGTCGGTTTGCGCAGACGCAGTCAACTCGGCATTACCCTCCGGCTTCATCGCCCCGGCCATGAATGTCCCGAACGGCATCGTGAGGATGTTGATCTCATTGAAGGTCAGCCAATACTTCACGCTGTGCTTGTAGCGGTTAAAGATCACCTCGCAGTAACGGATGTAGAAATCGATCGTTCTGCGGTCCGCCCATCCGTTATAAGCTTCAGCCAGATGGTAAGGTGCTTCATAATGCGAGATCGTCACCAGCGGTTCGATCCCGTGCTTGGCCAGCTCGGCAAACACCCGGTCATAGAACTGCAGCCCTTCTTCACTTGGCATGGCATCATCCCCGTTCGGGAAGATTCGCGACCAGGCGATGGACATGCGGAACACCTTGAAGCCCATCTCGGCGAACAGCGCGATATCCTCTTCGTACCGGTGATAGAAATCAACCGCTTCATGACTCGGATAATTAGCCCCGGCTTCCAGCACCGGAGTAATTCTCCGGGAGACCGTATGCGTTCCCGCGGTCATGACATCTGCTGTGCTTAACCCCTTGCCTCCCGCATCGAACCCGCCTTCGAGCTGATTCGCAGCCGTTGCCCCGCCCCACAGGAAATTTGCCGGAAAACTTCTGTTGTTCACACTTACATTCACGTTCTTATTCATATTCGTTCCTCCTGAGATTGAATTAGGATAACGTTTAGATCATGACAGTCAGCAGATTCTCCCGGTAATCGACGCTCTTCTGGTCCGTCTCAATAACGTCGAGATACTCACCGGAATTGGAGATGATCACAGGCGTAGTCAGCGTATAGCCCGCCTCTCTGATCGCGGCAACGTCGAACTCCATGAGCAGCTGGCCTTTGGTGACGGTATCTCCTTGCTTGGCCCGGGGGGTGAAGTGTTTGCCCTTCAATTTGACCGTGTCCTTCCCGACATGAATCAGAATATCGACCCCGTTATCACTGGTGATGCCGATCGCATGGCCGGAGGCGAATAAGGTGGTCAGTACCCCGTCAACGGGAGAGTACACCTTGCCTTCCAGCGGTTCAATCGCTATCCCTTTGCCCATTGCGCCAGTAGAAAAAGCTTCGTCCGTCAGCTCCGACAAGGCTCTGATCTGGCCCTTCAGCGGACTTCCCACCGTCTCCTGCTTCACCAGATTGCTCCGGGCAGTCCCGCCGCTCTTGCTGTCCACTGCTTCCTCATCCTTGAACCCAGAGAAGAAGACAAGAATGAACCCGAGAATGAAGCTGATTACAATGGCGGCAATCGCGCCGTAGAAGCCTTTATCCATCCCGTCAGGGCTAATGTAGCTTGGGATACCGAAGATCCCCAGACCGCCGAGAATATAGCCTTTGGTGCCCATCAGACCGACGATACCGCCGCCGACCGCCGCCGCGACACAGCTTAAGATGAACGGCTTCTTGCGCGGCAGCGTAATCCCGTAAATGGCAGGCTCCGTAACTCCGAAGATCCCTGAGATAATAGCCGGAATCGACAATGACTTCAGCTTGGCATTCTTGGTGCGCAGCATAATCGCCAGCACAGCACCGGTCTGGGCAAACGAAGCGCCGAAGGAAGCCGCCAGAATCGGATCGGATTTCAGTACAGCCATGTTATTGAGGGCAATCGGCACCAGACCCCAGTGCAGCCCGAAGATCACAAAGACCTGCCAGAACGCGCCTACCAGCAGCCCCTCAATAACCGGACTAAGGTTGTAGAGGAACAAGGTTCCCTGCCCCAGCAGCTGTCCGGCCCAGGTGGAGACCGGTCCGATTGCAATCAGCGCCAGCGGAACGGTGACCAGCAGGGTGAAGAATGGGACGAGGAAGGTACGCACCACGCTCGGCGTCACTTTTCGGAAGAAGGCTTCCAGCTTGGAGCCAATATAAGTCGAGATGATGATCGGAATAACGCTGGAGGTATAGGACATCAGGATGACCGGAATCCCCAGGAAGGTAATGTACACAGGCGATTCAAAGATCGTTCCGCTAAAAAGCGTGTACAGCGGTTCGCCCGCCGCCGTGATCGTGCCAAAGGACGGGTACACCAGCGTAGCGCCTATCGCCATCCCGATAAAGATGTTGGCCCCGAATTTCTTAGCCGAGGTATACCCCAGGAAGATCGGGAAGAAGTAGAACAGGCAATCCCCGAGCGCATTCAGAATCTGGTAGGTCCCCGACTCCTTGGTGAGGAGTCCCACAGTTAGAAACAGGGCGGTGAAGCCCTTAATCATCCCGGTCGCTGCCAGTACACCAAGGGTCGGCGAGAATACGCCGGAGATCATGTCGATGAAGCTGTTGAACAGACCCATTTTCTCACCGGAGGCTGTCTCTGATCCGCCTTCCTGCAATCCGCCCGCTGTCATCACCTGGGCATAGACCTCAGACACATGATTGCCGATCACGACCTGATACTGGCCGCCGCTCTGAATTACCGTTACAATTCCGTCCATGTTCTTCAGCACATCTGTATTGGCCACCGCCTCATTCTTCAGCTTGAAGCGCAGACGGGTCACGCAATGGCTGAGTCCGTTGATATTCTCCTTGCCGCCGACATGCTTGATAATATCCTTGGCTAGTGCCTCATATTTCATAGTAAGTCCTCCCGTTTCCTGATGAATGATAAGCAAAAGGCGAAACCATCCCGGCAGCTTCCTGCCTGATTTGGTTTCGCCTGCATGACCAGTAACAATCCAAGTGGTTTTATTCAGTTTGTCTTTGTGTTACCCGCTGAATGTGAATCGTCAGATACAGGATTTCTTCATCCAGGAGCTTCAGGTCCAGATACTTCTCAATTTTGAGCACACAGTGATGCGCCTTCCTGTATTTCATCCTCACCTGCTTGAGCAGAAAATCGTCCACGGACTCCTCAGACTCCTGCTTGCGCGAGCGCTGGAAGAAATAACGCAAATGGGTGATGAACCGTTCGTAGCTGACGGTATTCTCATCAATCTCGTTGTTATAGGAATACTTCACAATATTGAGGATGTCATCAATCTGCTGGGTCTGCCTGGTAAGATCTGCAATCTTGTTGCCTGAGCTGTTCATTTGCGCATTAATCAGATGGAGTGCAATGTTCCCGGCCTCATCCTCCGGTAGGCGGATACGGGTATCCTGCTCAATCATCCCCATAGCATGGTGTCCGATGGCATACTCCCTCGGATAACAGCGCTGAATCTCCCAGAGAAGCGGATTGTCATTATGGATGCCCTGCTCATGAAGCCTCAGCGCATGAGTCAAATGATCCGTCAGGGTCACATAGATATAATCGCTCAGCCGGGCCTTCAGCGTCTGCTTGGCATACTCGATAATGTCATAGCTTAAGGCTACATATTCGGCGGGGGCATCCGCCATTAAGGCCTTGAATTTCTCGGACGCGTCATTTCGCTTCAGTACAAATGTCTTCTCGATCAGGGATACATCCACCGGATCGCCCGGGCTCTTCTTGAAGCCAATGCCGCGTCCCATAACAACCAATTCATCCTTACCTGAATCCTTGGCAATAATGGCATTGTTATTGAAAATCTTCTCGATAATCAACCAAGCTGCCCTCCTTTACCCCGAATTTCATTTGGCACTGCTTACAGGATGTTAGGCGGGTCAAGGTTCCTTGCAGCGTCCCGCAGGGTCCTTAACATAAAGAAAGGCAAAACCCAAAACACGTGACCATGTTTTGGGTTTTGCCTTTGCAGTAACAATCCCAAATTCAGAATAGCACTGAATTTCACTTTTGGCAACAAAAATGTTTGCGCTTACAAAAATCCGATCCGAAAAAAAAGAGTGTCCCCTATTCACTGGGAACACTCCTCTTCTCTACGCCTGAGCTCAGACCGATGACGAACTCACGCTCTGAGCATTACCCCACCGCAGCTTATACAGCTCCGGCAATACCACACCCAGCAGCACCAGCACCACTCCGGTCCATTGCAGAAGACTTACATGCTCTTGCAATACGAACGAGGACATTAAGACAGCCACAGGCAGTTCGACGGCGCCCAGAATACCGGCCATCCCTCCGCCGATATGCGGAACCCCGATGGCGAACAGCAGCGGCGGGATAAAGGCGCCGAACAAGCCCAGCAGGAAGCCGAACAGCAGCAGCGGTCCCCATAGCATACCGTTAAACAGGAAGGTCGGCGGGAACAGGATACACAGCAGCACTAGGCCGCCAGTGACCATCCAGGCGCTCCGGTAGGCCGGATGGGCCGAAGGAACGGCTTTGCCGCTGAAGATAATGAACATCGAATAGCTGACTGCCGATAATAATCCCAGCAGCAGCCCCAGCAGGTTAAACTCGGCAGCTCCCTGATTCAGAATACCTGCGGCCAGCAGGGTTCCGCCGAACAGCAGGATCAGCGTCAGCACCGTGATTTTGTCTGGGCGCTGACGTTTGCTTACCGCCTGAATCAGCACACTGATCCAGGTGAACTGGAACAGCAGGATAATCGCCAGCGAAGCCGGAATATACCGGAGCGACTGGTAGTACAGCAGACCCGTAACCACGGTTGGCGCACCGGCCATCATCAAGAGCAGTCTATGCTTCCAGGTCAGCCGGGTGGGAGCCGCTTTGGCGGACGCCGCAACGTTCGCTGTGCTGCGCTGTTTGCGGTTCGCTCTAAGCTTGGTATATAACGCGAGCAGCCAGGCGAGAATACAGCCGGTTAAGAGCTGAGTGCCGACCACCTCTCCCAGCTTGTAACCTTGCCCGTAAGCCAATACAACAATCGTTGATAAAATGCCGTAGCTCATAGCGCCTACAAGTACGGAGATTAAATATTTCATATCTTTCATGTCTGTTATGCCTCCTGAATCTTCTGATCTGAATGTTGCTGCGTCAAGGTCAAGGACCGCAGAGACGCAAAAAATCCTAACTCCGGGACAGGGACCGCTGGTTCATGGTCCTTATCATCGTAGTTAGGAAGAGTAGGCTTCCTGTAGAAACCCTCGCCCTGTGATATCTGAATGGCTGCGAGGTTATACGAGAACAATATAGAGTTATGAAATTATTGCCTGGTTGACGACTCTTTGTATGTTACACGCCAAGTGAGCTGACGTCAACCTATATTTCTTTTAAATTTGAAATTCACCGTACGTAGACCTCTTTTTAATCAATTCTCCAGCCAATGAACAATAACAAACACAGTCCCCCCTCTCCCAAATTATGATAAAATATAACTCAATTCAGCAGTTCATTCGAAAGGAGCCTTACATATGGTGAAGACCCGTCCTCAATCCGGCGCGATCGTAAAAATTTGAAACATTGACAAGTTTCGATACGTAGCAGTCTGTAATAGCCTTCATTCCAATCCCATTTCATGTGATTCAAGCTGCTATCCCCAAATATACTACTACGGAGGAGGTGTAGATCCTGAACAGATCCGGGCCCGTTAAGCTATTCGGCATGATTGCCGGAGTTGTCATCTTAAATGTCATTGTTCTATCTCCCGGCCTGCTAGGTGTCGAGATCGGCGGAAGCCCGCTGGAAACGGCATCGGCAGTAACCCTGCTAATCATCAGTCTGCTGGTCGTCCTATACGGCAGTTACACCTTGCTCTTCAAACCTCCGGCTGCCAAGCCCGTCAGCGTGCAATTAGAGACGCGGGAGGATTACATTGCCGGCCTCGGCCGTCACCGGAATGTGAAGGTGCTGAAGGATGATATCTCCCTCGCCTTGGACCAGATGGAGCGGATTGAGAAGAAGAAGACCGCACTGCTCCAGGTGCTGGGCCGCAGGTTCGATCCGGCTGAGCTCAGCTTCCGCAAGTTTCATTCCGTCATTATGGAGGTTGAGAAGCTCTTCTACCTGAATATCCGGGGGCTTCTGAACAAGCTTAGTGTATTCGATGCCGCGGAGTTCGCCAAATTCAGCGCCGATAACGCGTCAAGCCGGTTCTCCAGTTCCCTGATTCAGAAGAAAACTGCGCTATACAATGAATATCTCTCTTATGTCAAAGGCTGCCTCGGGGCCAATGAGGAAATTCTGTTGAAGCTGGATCAGCTGCTGCTGGAGATTACCGAGCTGGGCAGCGCAGATTATAGCAATGTGGAAGAAATGCCATGCATGCAGGAATTAACCGCCCTGATCGGGCAGACGAAACTCTATCAGTAAGGAAAGGGAGATGAACCTATGAGGAAAGGCAAAACACTGTTCATACTCGGCATTATCGCCGCATCCGTCTTCGCACTTGTCTATTTCGGAATTACCTTAACGTCCAATCTGGGCAAATCCAAGACAGAAATCTCTGCCGAAGACGCCGACAAAAGACTCAACCGCATCTATAAGGATATCAACGTGACCAGTGCTGAGCCTGTAAAAGGGCAGATCGATCTTGATCCGGCATCCATCGGCGATTCGTTGCCCGATATCTCCAAGTTCCCCATCTCCATAGAGAGCACCACGGATAGCTTCGTCGAGATTTTCTCCTCCACGGAGAAATCAGGAACAGGCAATGACGGCTGGCTGAATGAGGTCGCCGCAGACTTCAACGCTGCCGGTATTACAATAGACGGCAAACCCGCCTCAGTCAAAATCCGCAACATCGCTTCCGGCACAGCCGCTGATTATATCCGGTCCGGCAAATATGTGCCTGACGCCTTCACCCCCTCTAATGAGCTATGGGGCGAGATGGTCAAAGCCAGCGGCGTGCAGGCCGAATTGGTTACGAAGCGCCTGACCGGCAACGTAGCCGGAGTGGTAATGAGCAAACAGAAATACGATCAGCTGGTCGATAAATACGGCTCAATCAACGTGAAGACGATTACTGATGCCATTGCGGCTAATGAGCTGGCGATGGGGTACACCGATCCTTTTGCCAGCTCCACGGGGCTTAATTTCCTGGTCACCGCACTGAGCACGTTCGACAGTACGGATCTGCTGGGAGACAAGGCGGTTCAAGGCTTCGAGAAGTTCCAGGCCAACGTGCCCTTCATCGCCTCCACCACCCTGCAAATGCGGGAAGCGGCGAAATCCGGCATGCTGGATGCCTTCGTCCTTGAGTATCAGACCTTCGTCAATGCGAAGGATCTGACCAGCGGCTATGTATTCACCCCGTTCGGGGTAAGACATGACAGCCCGCTGTATGCACTCGGGCAGCTGCCGCCGGAGAAGCTGGCGATCATTAAGAAATTCGGCGAATTCGTCCAGCAGGATAAGTACCAGAAGACGGCTGCGGACAAGGGCTTCAACGGCCTGGCGGACTACGTCTCCGAGCTGGCACCGGTTGACGGTGCCATTCTCTCCTCAGCCCAGAAGCTCTGGAAGGAGAAAAAGAACGGCAGCAAACCGATTGCGGCAGTGTTCGTAGCCGATGTCTCAGGCAGCATGGCCGGCGAGCCGCTGAACCGTCTCAAGGAGTCTCTGCTGAAGGGCCAAAAATTCCTCGGCAAGGACAACAGCATCGGCTTTGTCTCCTATTCCAGTGATGTGACCATCAATCTGCCCATAGGCAAATATGATACCAATCAGCAGTCCATGTTCGTAGGAGCGATTAACAGCCTTCAGCCTGTGGGCGGCACGGCTACCTTCGACGGGTTGGTGGTTGCGATGAAGATGCTGAAGGATGAGCTGGCGGTGAACCCGGATATGAAGCCCCTGATCTTCGTGCTTAGCGACGGGGAGACCAACGAAGGCCATTCCCTGGATGATATCCGCGGCCTGATCGAGACTTACAAAATTCCGGTATACACCATCGGGTATAATGCCAATATCAAGGCACTGGAGAGCATTTCAAGCATCAACGAGGCGGCCAATATCAACGCTGACACAGAGGATGTAGTTTACAAAATCGGAAACCTGCTCAACGTGCAAATGTAGACTTTATATTCTGAAGGAGGGTTCATATGTCATTCACCATGGAAATTCCCAGCCCCGAGAAGCTGAAATCGGTCATCGAGGAGCAGGTCCAGCCGGAGCCGGAGGAAGTCACCCGGCTTAAGGAGCAGGCGATTAATAATGTCTCCAGTATCCTGGAGCTGGACTTCGAGTCTCTCGAGAAACGCAAGGCCGTGCTGCAGTCGATTGACAGCTTCGGGATGGGCACCATGCGCTCCTCGTCGGAGAAGAACTCCCTGCTTCAGGTATCGGTGGGCAATCTGTCCAAGACCGGGGATGAAGGCGGCCAGGTCGCCAAGGGATTAACCGAGCTGCATCAGCAGCTCAAGGATCTGGACCCCAGCGCGGTCGATTTCGCCAAAAGCGGGTTCCTCGGCAAGTTTTTCCATCCCCTGCGTAATTATTTCGCCAAATATCAAAAGGCCGATGCCGTCATCTCAGATATTATTCTATCCCTGGATAAAGGCAAAGCCGTGCTGAAGAATGACAACACGACACTTGAGATTGAACAGCAGACCCTGCGGGAGCTGACCAAGCGGCTTAAGAAGGAGATTCAGCTCGGCATCCTGATGGATGAGGAAATCGAGAAGCAGATTGAAGCTGCCAAGCAGCGCAGTGAAGATGAGGATAAGGTGCGTTTCATTACGGAGGAGGTCCTGTTCCCGCTGCGCCAGCGGGTGATGGATCTGCAGCAGATGCTCGTGGTCAATCAGCAGGGCATTATGGCCATCGAGGTTGTCATCCGCAACAACAAGGAACTGATCCGCGGAGTCGACAGAGCGAGGAATGTTACGGTATCTGCGCTCAAAATTTCGGTTACAGTCGCCAGCGCCTTGTATAACCAGAAGATCGTGCTCCAAAAAATCGAGCTGCTGAACCAGACCACCGACAATCTGATCAGCGGCACCTCCAGAATGCTAAAGGAGCAGGGTGCAGCCATTCACAAGCAATCGCTCGAAACCAGTATTTCGGTCGATACGCTGAAGCAGGCCTTCACCGACGTCCTCTCTGCCCTGGATTCGATCAGCACCTACAAGCAGGAGGCGCTCCCCAAGATGCGCGAGACGATTATCCAATTCCGGGAGCTGGCAGATAACGGGGAACAGCAGATTCAGCGGCTGGAAAAGGGCAATACGCTCGGGCTGTAGCATCACTCCCCATATTTAACGCAAAACAGAGCATGGCGGCGGATACGCCGGTGCTCTGTTTTTTTGCTGTCTATTTTCCTTTTGCTGTCTACTTCCCTTTATTCAGTAAGCCTGTCACCATTCTGCTCAACGTCCCTTGATCGATGAAAGGAGCGAGGCTTGCCAGCAGATCCGGGCTGAGCTGATCCGCTTCGACTTCACCAAGCAACTTCTCAAGCTTTCCCCTGTCCAGAAAAGGAGCGAGGCCTGTGAGCCGGTTTCCATCGACAGTACCTTCTGCCACCCGGTCCACTAGAAGACCTAACGTCTCCCTGCTAACAAAGGGGGCCAGTCCTTGAATGGAATTCCAGCTGGGGCTGTCCCCTCTGGCTTGCTGCACCAACCCGTCCAGCTGTTCCCGTTCCAGAAACGGGGCGATGCCCACAAGATTGTTCACCTCTCTGGAACCCTCTGCTGATTGATCGACCAGCCGGCTTAAGGTGCTGCTGCTAACAAACGGGGCAAGTCCGGAAATGACATTCCAAGCTATTTCTTTCTTTTCAGCTTGACGAACCAGTTCATCTAGTGTACCTGTTCCAAGGAAAGGAGCCAGCCGCATGATCACCTCTAGCTTAATCACGCTGCTGTCTATGCCTTCTGTAACCTTTTGCAGAGTACTTGCTTTTACAAACGGCGCTATTTCTACCAGCTCATCCATCTCCAGCTTACCGGTATTGACCAGCTCTGCCACCTGGCCCGGCCTGTTCTCTGCGAACTTCTCAACAATCAAGCCTATGTGCGGGTGCTCCCGGCTGTCTGCGTGGTCTCCTGCATTCAGAATATCGTCTACCGTTCTGCCGAATAACCTAGCAACCTGCGGAAGTGTTCCAATATCCGGCAGCGAGTCGCCCCGCTCCCATTTCGATACCGCCTGATGACTTACATTCAGTTGATCGGCAAGCTCCAGTTGGGTCCAGTCCTGGTCTTTGCGAAGCCGCGATATATAAGCCCCAATTCTACGCAAGTCGAGCATGATATCCCTCCGAGATTATAAAATGTACAGTGCACACTGTCGAAAACAGCATAGCATTTCAGCATGCACAATCCTATCAATTGCTGGTTGAATGGCTGCATACCCTCTGATTCAACTGCCGGTAGAATGTGCTTTTAACATTAAATGGGTTGTATACTATTCCTTATTATTGTATATTTATTCAACCGGCAATTATTGCTGATTTCTCATCTACCGGGGGATACACCGATGCATTTTTTGAATATCAACCAGCTTACTTCAGAGCAGATTCTGGATATCTTTGAATTAACCGACCGGCTTCGTCTGCGAAAATCAGAACCGCTGCTCGCAGACAAAACCATGATTCTCTTCTTCCCGCAGACCAGTCTGCGTACAAGGGTCAGCTTCGAGAAAGGCATCAGTGATCTGGGCGGGGCCTGCATTACCTTTCCGCCGGAGACGCTTGACAAGAAAGAAGCGCCGGGCGATATCGTCCGCTACCTGGAGAACTGGGGGGATGGCATCATTGCCAGAATCCCGGATCTGTGCAAACTGGAGGAGCTGTCTGCATACGCCTCTGTTCCCGTTATTAATGCAATGACCGCACATAATCATCCCTGCGAGATTATGGCTGACCTGTATGCTCTGCGCACCCTCCGGGACAACTACCGGGAGCTGACCTACACCTTCGTGGGACCGCCCGGCAATATATCAAGAACCTGGCTGGAGGCGGCGCAAGCCCTGAATCTATCCTTCCATCATGTATGCACGCCAGGTCATGAGATGGACAGCGGCAATCACCCGGGCTATACCTTTCATACGAGCCTGGACAGCGTGCTGCCGGAGAGCGATGTGATTCTTACCGATTCATTGCCCAAGGATTTCCTGACCCCGGAGTATATCGGCGCCTATCAGATTACACTGGACCGGATGAAGCAGACAAGACCCGGGGCACTGCTGAACCCCTGTCCTCCCTTCTTCCGCAATGAGGAGGTCAGTGAAGAGGTGATTGCTTCGCCTTATTTTGCCGGATTCGGGTTCAAGAAAAGCCTGATCTACCTTCAGCAGGCCATCCTGATCTATTGCTTATCGCACTGATTCTACCTGACCATGAGTCCCAGCCTACCGGTTCATTTTCTCTTTCATGCAAAGCTTTTAGGGCTTAAGCTGTATATTTGAAACTGCCCGTTTCTCCGATATCTTATTAGAACAGGATTTGTTCGTATGTTTACCACATTGGCTGAAGGGGAGAATGACTATGAAGGCTTTACAATTACTATCCAGAAAAACAGGTGTCCTTCTGCTCGTGCTGCTACTGGCGGCACTCGGTACAGTTGGGGGCGGCAGACAGTCACATACGGCAGCAGCGGCAGCTTCTGCGAAATCATATGTGTACTATGTCTCTGACGATGTTTTATACCGTGTGACCACAGATGGAAGTGAGACACAGAAGATCGTTGAGAATTATGACGGCAACGGATTAGATTCAACCGGCAAATATCTGTATTTTTATTATGATGACGGTATGGGAATTCAGCGGCTATCTCTGAGCGATCCCGATGCTTTAATTACCAGCTTCCTCGGGGACCGGAATATCCTCTTTTACCTGTTCGAGGGTCCCTATCTGTACTTCCTGGATGATACAGGACACATCTACCGCACCTTGGCCGACGCTGACGATGATTCACAGCTTACCCTTATCGCAGACAATGCCGATGTGAATTTCCGGGCCTTCGACGTCTTGGGCGGGCGAATCTATTATAATGCGCTGAAGAACAACACTACCTGGGTTGCTTCGAGGTCCCGCGACGGGAGTGGAGCCATTCAGTGGATTGCCAGCGGAGCGATTCAGAAGAGCAAATTTTATCATCCTTATGCTACAAGTATTAACCTTATGATTGACAACAAACCTGCCGAAACCGAGTATTCTCTGAACTCAATGGTGCTCTACACTCTCCCTCTAAGCGGTGGAGCTCCCAAAGCAGCCAATGCCAAAAACCCGCTTGAATCCAATGCCGCCACTGCCGGTAGCTGGTCCGACCATTATTTTCTGTTCAACAAAGGCATTAAAGTGGACGCTGCTGGCGAGGAGCTGGATTATAACACCGGCAAAGGCTTCCTGATGGATAAGAACGGGAAGATCCTGCAGCTCAGCCAGAACAGTGTGACCAGCATCAGCGAGATTGCTGCGAATAAGCTGGTTTATGCAGATTCCAAAGGCAAAGCCTACATCAGCACGCTGGCCAACGGCAAAATCATCGCCTCCAAGGCGCTGCCGCTGACGAATGTTCAAGATGTCAGAACGGTTAAGAACGGAACGACGCTCACCACCGTATTGTTCACCGCAGCCGATGCTTACGTCCTGAATGCCGATTCATCCTTGACCAAAATGACGGGCGTTGAGTCCGATTACTCTGTAATTACAGACAACATTCCCGGCTTGTATTATATCAATGGTCTGGATAACGACTGCCTGTACCGGTACAGCAATGACGGCAAAACCAAAATCAAGCTGTCCACTGGTCCGGTTAGCTACTTAGCACTGGTCTCCGCGAAGTAATATACAGAGAGAATAAGCCGGAATTTCCGATATCGGAAGTTTCGGCTTTTTTAAGATGCGAATAGATAAAGTTCAGTTTATAACAGAGACTTGCCTATGAAAAGACTTCATTCCCGGTATACATTGGGAGTAGGCGTTATAGATAATTACAGAAAGCAGGCTGGCAATGAATATATCTATCAAGCTAACCGGACCGGATGAAGCCTATATCATCAAAAATATGTTACCGCTCTATCTGCATGATCTGTCGGGACATTACGGACTTGTGGAGGGGCATCTTCCTAACCGGCACGGTATCTTTGAGGATACGGACGAATACCGGACGCTGGCAGATCAGTATGACGTGCAGAATATTTGGTGGGACAAGCCGGGCATTCTGTACCCTTTTCTGATTCAAGCTAATTCGATGCCGGCAGGCTTCGCCCTCATCGCCACCCCTCCTCACTGCGCGCAGGGCGTTGATTATTTCGTGAACGACTTCTTTCTACTGCAGCCCTTCAGAGGGACAGGAATCGCGGAAGAGGCGGCGGTGTTGGTGTTTGAACAATTCCGGGGTGAATGGGAGCTGTTCACGAATCCGGCGGCGAAGAATATAACCGGACAGAAATTTTGGCGGAAGACCGTCTCCCGCTATACACAGGGGAAATATACCGAAAGAACCGGAGAGACTTTTGACGGCAATAAGCTTGCCTTCAGGTTTGATAACCGGGGATTACAACCGCTCTAACCCAACCGCCAAAAGGCTGATCCGCCGGACATACCGGCAGTCAGCCTCTTCCACATGCAAGGATTCACGGCAGGATTGGCAAGTTAATCTCCTTGGTATTCTTGCCTTCTCCGGTCTTCATAATCATGTTCATCGATTCCGGCTTATCCAGCAGATTGCTGCCGAAATAATGTTCAAAGCCCTCATAGGTTCCAGTACCTGTCGGTGACCATATCTCGGTGGTTCCGTACTTGGCTGTCGACTGAATTTCATTCCTGTGTACTGCGCCAGATATCTTTTGCCTGTTCTCCCATGTAATCTCAGACTCGTTTTTAATTTTGACTACAGTGCGGATCATCAAGGGAGAGAGCTCAACCTGCTCGAGCGTCACTTGAATCCCCTCCAGCATGAAATCCTCCCCCGGCCGGACAATGACTGTCTGCTGCTTTTTGAATTTCGGGTCAAGCTTGAAGCTGATCTTGAGTCTCGGGGAATAATGCACATCGGCTACATTGACACCCTTCGCCAGATCTTTCATTTTCCCTTTATCCATTGAGGCAATCTGGAAATCCGCTTCCAGCTGCTCCGGGAACGGCTTGCTCCGGTCCAGAAGGATGGCGCCGCGCCCGTAAAAAACACGCTTATCATCGTGTCCATTGTTTTTAGCATGGGCGCCGATCCCACCCCCGTTCTCAAGATCATAGCCGGTTGCCGGATTCTTGATTCTCGCACTGTTAACACTATAGATCTCCTGTCCTTCCGCGACATTTGCTGTATACAAAAAGATGATTTTATTCTCATCCGCCGTTACTGCATTCAGGGTAATCCGGTAATCCCCGCTGGCTGCGCTTTGATTAATTTCCTGAATATAGCCGTGCCGGATGGCCGTATCCAGTGTAGGTGCCTCTGAATCAGAAGAATAGAGCCGCTTGAACATTTCCAGCCCGCCCCAGTTCACTTCTCCGGCAGGTCCGGCAGCACGAGGTGCCGCATCATGAATGACCGGAATGAGGAACAGAATGATTGCGGCAATCGCGGCTGCGGCGATTCCGAGGAAGGAGCCTTTGGTGAGTCTGCCCTGCCAGCTTTTTCGGCGTCCGCGCTCGATTCCCGCCTGAACAGCCTGCCTAATCTCATTGCCTCCGGCGTCTGCTCCGGCTTCCTTGTGTATACGTGCCGCATCCGTCAGCATCGCCTGCTCTTCCCTACTATTGTCCATCCCACTCACCCCGGTTCTTCATAATGGTCCTAAGCTGCTTCAGCCCTTTGTGCTGCCAGGTTTTGACGGTTCCCTCCGGCTTGCCCAGCAGGACTGCGATTTCGGCCAAGGTCATGTCGTTATAATATTTGAGCAGCAGCACATGGCGGTATTTCACCTTCACCTGCGAGAGCGCCCACTGCATTTCCATAGATTCGGTACTGTTATGAATGACGGCCTCCTGCATATGTTCTGCCGCTGTGGGAACCGCCTTCTTCATTCTGCGCTGCTCGTCTATGCAGACATAGATTAATATTCGGATCAGCCAGGTTTTGAACGCGCCTGAGTCCTTAAGGGTCCTTCGCTTCATCCACGCCCGGCAAGTCGTCTCCTGCAACGCTTCCAGCGCGTCATTACGGTTGCCCAGATAACTGTAGGCAATAGAATATAACTGGTCGCTGTGCTCCATCAACGCTTTGACGAAATCTGTCTCTTCAAGCGGCACAGCGGCAGTGACCCGCTTCATCTCTGCGCCTGACATCGTCATCTCTCCCTCTCCTCTCCATCTTTTTTTACATGAATTAGACGGAGAGGTTATGCAAACAGTTTTAGTCTGCGGTAATTATTTTATAATCCTCATGAACAACAGAAAAGCCGCAATCCCCGCTGCCGGGAATATTGCGGCCTTTCTTGTTATAAAGGAAACTATAGTTTCCTTCTGCTATGAAGAAGGTGTGTTGGACCAAATGTATGTGAAAAACAGCATACGTTGTGCTCCCAAGTAGGCACTCGGCCTGAATGTATGTGAAAAACAGCATACATTGCGTTCGCAAGCAGGCATATGGCTCGAATGTATGTGGAAAACAGTATACATTGTGCTGCGCGCGGGCGTATGGCCCAGAATGTATGTGGAAAACAGTATACATTGTGTTCGCAAGCGGGCGTATGGCCCGAATGTATGTGGAAAACAGTATACATTGCACTGGTGCGAAGGTAATCCTATTCATCCGTTAGGATGACTTAGTTCTGTAGATTACTTCACTTCTCGATAGGACACACCTAGAGCACCCAATTCCCCTTGCGGAACACCGGCTCGATCGTACCGTCGGCCAGTTCCCCGTCAATATCAAGCGCATCGGAGCCGACCATGAAATCGACATGCGTGAGGCTGACATTGGCACCTCTGGACAGCAGCTCTTCGCTTGTCATGGAGGTACCCCCTTCTATATTAACCGGATATGCGCTGCCCAGTGCGAAATGACAGGAGGCATTCTCGTCAATTCCGGTGTTATAGAATACTCTGTTCAGCCGGGAGATCGGCGAGTCATGCGGCACCAGCGCCACTTCTCCGAGGTATGAGGCTCCCTCATCCGTATCCAGCAAGGAAGTCAGGTGCTCGCGGCCGGATTCAGCGTCATAGGCGGTAACCTTGCCGTCCGTGAAGGTAACGGTGATTCCGTCGACGAGCCGCCCGTTCAGGTTCAGCGGAAGCGTACTCTTGACCGTGCCATTTACACCGGTGCGATGGGGCATCGTATAGATCTCTTCTGTAGGCATATTCGCTACAAAATAGACGCCGCGCGCATTCTCCCCGCCGCCGCCCCGCCATAAATGGCCTTCCGGCAGCTCGACACGCAGATCCGTGCCCGGAGCGCGGTAATGCAAGCTTTTGTAACGCTTGGCGTTCATACGGTCCTGGCTCTGCTTCAGCTCACCGATATGACTGCGCCATGAAGCCACCGGGTCTCCGCTGTTCACACGGTTCATCTGGAACACCGCTTCCCACATCGCATCGATCCGCTCTTCCTCCGGCAGATCTGCGAACACCTTGTTCGCCCAGGCACGTGTCGGCGCCTTGATCAGCGACCAGCTGATTCTGCTGTTGCGGGTGTAGGCCTGGTACTTCTTGCGCGCAACCGCAGCCGCCTTAACGGCAGTGGAGACCTTGGCCGAATCGATCCCGCGGAATAATTCCGGGTCCGGCACCTTTATATGTAATATAGCCCCGCCTTCTTCAGCGAATCCCTCCAGCATATCGGCATGCCACTGCGGATAATACCCGAACGATTCCTCAGGAGCCTTCTCGTAACGGATGCGTGTGACCGCTTCATCGTCCCAGTCTACAAGCACGTATTTCGCTCCGGCGTCATAGGCCTTGCCTACAATCAGCCGGGTAAGCTCCGCAGTCTCCAGGGGGGCATGTACCATCAGCACTTGTCCCGGCTGCACATTCACACCGACCTTCACTACCAGTTCTGCGTATTTCTCCAGCATCTGCTCAAAATCCTTCATTTCTTCTCTTCCTCCATATCTTCTCTGTCTCTGTACAATTATAGCGGAAGACCGGGAAGATGGCACGTACTCTAAGTTCTATGTACAACCGGAAGCTGAGCATGATGTAACGCTTAAGCTTCCGGCAACGCTGCTCTACTGCTTATCCACCTGCAACAGCTGAATGGTCTTCACATCGTACGTATGGGCAATTTTCTCCTCTGCGATCACTTTCAGCTTCGTCAGGCTGGCAACCTTGGCCGGATCTGCCCGGGAGAGCAGCCGCCACAGTTCGGGGTCGGACAGGGTCTGATAGAGCTTGTCGTCATCATATTCCTTGCGGTTTTGAGTGACCAGCTTGACCTTGTAGCTGCCGAACACTGCCTCAGTCTGCCCCGCTTCATTGATATGGACAAGAATCTCCTGCCGGAGTCCGGCCAGCTCCTTTTCCAGCTCCTTCTGCTTCGCCTTGAGCTTGTAATACTGTTGAACCTTCTTTTCCATATAGTCCTCACGCTCCTCTCCTAACATGTCTATGCAGGAAAGAACGGTTAGAATGATTAATTCTGTTGAGACGGTTTAGGTTTAATTCTATAATGAAGTCGTTGTGACAAAATACTGACAGCAGGTGAACCCATGTTCCAGACTTATCTATTTCCGATTTCCTATGCATTCATGGCTTTTCCGGTTGCGGCGCTGTTCTTCACCTTGCCGCTGCTGATCGTGCAATACCGCCGGCACGGCTATATCAATAAAATCCGGGCCTTGGTGCTGTATTTGCTACTGCTGTACCTGCTTAACGCATTCTTCCTGGTCCTGCTTCCCTTGCCTGATTCCAGGCATAATGCAGCCCCCGCCGGGAGCATGCTCCAGTTCGTGCCGCTGCAGTTCATCCAGGATATTCTGCACAATACGCCAATTACGCGCAGCGACCCTTCCAGCTACCTTAATGTGCTAACCGGAGCGGATTTTCTGCTGGCGGCCTTCAATGTACTGCTGACCGTACCCTTCGGTATGTTCCTGGGCTACTACTTCCGCACGCGCTGGGTGGTCTGCATTATTCTGTCCTTTGCGCTGTCGCTGTTGTTCGAAATTACGCAAATTACAGGCATTTACGGGTTCTTCGACCACCCCTACCGGATCTTCGATGTCGATGACATGATCACGAATACGCTGGGCGGCATGATCGGATTCAAGCTCTCCCTATGGATCTCCGGCCTGCTGCCGAGGATTGAGAAGCTTGACAGCCAAGAGGACCTTTCCGCCAAAAGAGTGACCTACACCCGCCGCGCCCTTGCTTTCCTGCTGGATTCCATCCTGCTGCTCGCGGTGACCATTCTCCTCAATCTGCTCTCGCTGAGTATTTCGTTGTGGGCAGTTAGTATGGTCTATTTCCTGAGCATTCCTCTGCTCACAGGCGGGCGCACCTTCGGCAAATGGGTCGTGCGTATCCGGCTTAGGAGTGAAGACGGCGGCCCGGCCAGACCCTGGGAGGTATGGGCACGATATGGATTACTCTATGGCGTCTTAGGCGGAATGAATTCCCTGATGCCTGACTCCTCCTTCTTCGTCTCTATCGGCACAGCGCTGGCTGCTCTTGTGAAAATAGTCATCCTCTTGGCAGATTTGGCCTTCTTCATCCATTTGGTGCTGCGACTGATTAAGCGTGACCGTCCGCTCCTCTACGAGGAGCTTAGCAGAACCCGCAATATAATCAGCTGGCCGAAGCGGCATCAGGCAGCGGCAAGCGAGACCGTGGACAACACTACAAACAATGAATAGAGGTACAACACTTATGAATAATAACGATTTCACCCGTATATCCACTGATCTAGACAGGCTAGATTGGTTAATAGAAGCAGACATCACCAGCATTCAGGAGCAAATGGCACAAGGTAACCTAACCTCCGAAGTGCTGGTAGGCTGGTATTTGGAAAGAATCAACCGGTTGGACGGTCTGCTCCGCTCCGTACTGGAGGTGAATCCAGAGGCTCTTGCGATTGCCGCGAGGCTCGACCAGGAACGAAGGGATCAGGGCATCCGGGGACCGCTGCACGGTATTCCGGTCTTGGTCAAAGATAACATCGGCACAGCAGATCAGCTGCACACCAGTGCAGGAGCCTTGGCGCTTGCCGATTGCATAGCAGCAGAAGACGCTGAGCTTATCACACGGCTAAGGGCAGCCGGGGCAGTGATTCTGGGCAAAGCCAATATGACCGAATGGGCCAATTTCATGTCGCCTACCATGTGGGCCGGATACAGTGCACGCGGCGGGCTGGTACTTAATCCCTACGGTCCCGGGGAGCTGTTCATTGGCGGCTCCAGCTCGGGAAGTGCGGCAGCTGTTGCCGCTAACCTTGTCACCGTGGCCGTAGGAACGGAAACCTCCGGCTCCATCATCAGCCCGGCGGCTCACAACTCCCTTGTCGGCCTGAAGCCTACTTGGGGACTGGTCAGCAATAAGGGAATTATACCGGGAATCGGCAGCCAGGACAGCGCCGGTCCCATGGCCAGAACCGTCAAAGACGCCGCACTCCTGCTGCATGTGATGGCCGGGAACGACGGCTCTTCCTCCTCTGCTGCCCTGGATTATTCGGCAGGGCTGGAAGTAGATGCACTAACAGCCAAGCGGATCGGAATTCCGCGCTTCTATTATAGTGATCTGGATACTGAAGCGCTGGACATGATGGAATCTGCCATAGCGGTCCTGCGGGAGCTGGGGGCAGAGATTATCGACCCTGTGGAGCTGCCCAATCAGAATCAGAATGCTGAATGGAACCCTACGATTCTACAATATGAGTTCAAGCACGGCTTGAACCGCTATCTGGGAAGCCTGCCGGAGTCGGCTCCTGTGCATTCTCTGCAGCAGCTGCTTGATTTCAACCAGCAGCATAGCGGACAGGCGCTGAAATACGGCCAAGGAAAACTGGAATGGCTGAATTCCTCCGGGGATGACATTACTGAGCAACAATATCTGGAGCAGCTGCAGTCTTCCCGTTCATTAGCCGGTAAGCAGGGAATTGATTATGCCCTGGAGCATTACAGTCTGGATGTGATCCTCTTCCCCGGAGATCATGGATGTGAACTAGCAGCAAGAGCAGGTTATCCGCTGATTACAGTTCCGGCCGGCTACACCGACTCAGGTATTGTTACGCCGGGCAGCTATCTTACCAAGGGACCGCAGGGCATCACCTTCTGTGCCTCAGCCCATAGTGAAGCTATGCTGCTAGGGATTGCGTATAGTTACGAACAGGCCACGAAGCACAGGCGACCGCCGGTGCTCGAGCCAGGTAGCGCGTCAGAATAACCTGGTTAGCCTCCGCTCAGCCGCTGACACAACCACAAGAGGCGGTATCCCGAACTCCGGGATACCGCCTCTTTTTATATCATAGATATACACTCTGTCTATGCTCCCGCCGTATCCGCCAGATGGAGGACCACCGGGCAATGATCGCTGCCTAGGACATTACATTCAATTCCGGCGTCCAGCAGACGCGGGGTCAAGCGCTCTGAAGCGAGAAAATAATCGATCCGCCAGCCCACATTCTTCTCTCTGACCTTAGGCATGTAGGACCACCAGCTGTAGGCACCCTCCAGCTCAGGATAGAACCATCTGAAGGTATCCACGAAGCCGGCTGCGAGCAGCGTGGTCATTTTGCCGCGTTCTTCGTCGGTGAAGCCTGAATTCCCCCGGTTCGATCTCGCATTCTTCAGGTCAATCTCCTGATGCGCCACATTCAGATCCCCGCACACGACAACCGGCTTATGCTCATCCAGCTTCAGCAAGTAGGCGCGGAACCGGTCCTCCCACTCCATCCGGTAATCCAGCCTCGACAGATCGCGCTTGGCATTCGGCGTATACACATTCACCAGATAGAAATCAGGGAATTCCAGGGTGATAATCCGCCCCTCATCCTCCGTCTCCTGCTCCAGTCCATATCGTACGGATAGCGGCTTGATTCTAGTGAATACAGCCGTACCCGAATATCCTTTTTTGAGCGCATAATTCCAGTACCCGGCATATTCTTCCCCGTGGTCCAGAACAATCTGTCCCTTCTGGAGCTTCGTCTCCTGCACACAGAAGATATCTGCGTCAACCTCCCGGAAATACTCGCTAAACCCTTTATTCACACAAGCTCTCAGACCGTTCACATTCCAGGATACCAGCTTCATCGTTGTCATTTCCCCTTACCTGTCACTAGATTACATCCAGTGTACCATAGATCCGGGTTGTCTATTTGTCTATGAATCTGCCGGCATCCTATTGAAATGTGTGAATCTCCCATGGCATACGTTACAGCAATCATAGTTTTGCCGAATATACTATCCTATCACAAGGAAAAGGAGGACATTACAATGGCTATCCTATTACCGCAACAATTCTTCAATCTGCCGGCTTCCGTAGGTAAATCTTACTATGAAAATCTGGCAGGTGGCATCAACGCAGCTGTGACGGTAAACAACAATTCCGGGTTCCCCGTGGATCTCGTTATTTACCGCGTCAACGCTCCAGTGGTCACTTATCTGATCCCTGCATTTAACAGTCTCACTCTATCTGTTCATGCACTGCTTGTCGCTGGACTTCTCAGCACAGCTGCCGGTGCAGTCTTCGGCACCATCGAAGTGGCAACCTCTGATTTCTAATCTAATGTAAGAGTATCCCCTCATGCTCTGTTGACTATTTTTGGACTTCTCGCTATTCCGGGGAGTCCATCTTTTTGTCGTTTCAGGACAAATACGATCCATTCCGCTTATTTGATTGAATCTCTCAATTCAGAAATATATTTTACAATCTTTAGATTAATCTCTCATTTATATAAAATTTATGATATAGTTGATGAGAAAATGATAAAATATACCAGAAAAGAGGCTATTATGAAAAAGATTTTTCTGCTTTTATTTGCGGTGCTCATGATCCAGCTCCCTATTGCTTCTGCAACATTTGCATTTGGAGAACGTCTCACGGTTCGCGAAAGATTTATTGGGAATGCGAGCCCGCTAGTATCAAACAACATGAAATATATCCTGAACTTTATGCCTTCAGGAGATATACAGTTATGGAATAATCACAAACGCACCATGATATGGCACACCAATACCAGCGACTTTAGAATATCCCAGCTCGTCATTGATCAATATAATGGCAGACTTAAGTTAATGGATTGGAATAATACTCCATTTTGGACGTCAGACAATAATGCATGGGCTACAGCGTGGTACGGACAAGGGAATGTACCAGTCAACCTCGTGGGTGACCTGCTAATCGTTCAAGATGACGGAAATTTAGTTCTTTACAACACACAGAACGTGGGTTTAGGCTGGTATCCTGTCTGGGCTTCAAATACAGCCGGTCAATAAGTATCATCAAGTCCTCCTAGTAACATGAACGCAAACTTTTCAGCCCTTTCCCTTCCCAGCAGGAAGTGTAAAGGGCATTATTTACGTTCCGGGACATTTCCCATGCGCCTCGCTGCGGGTTGGCCCCGGCTGTTAGGCGACTGGAGATGTTTTGTGCGCCGTTTGGGCGGATGGTATGTGCTTTTACAAGGCAGTCTCTGATTCAGGCATAGGTCCGATATAAGTAGATTGTGGCCGGAAAATCCGGTTATGGGCTGACTGCTCCAGCAAATGGGCCGTCCAGCCGACAATTCTTCCCGCTGTGAATGTAGGCGTGAAGATCTCAGGCGCCAGCTCCAGCGCCTTCAGAATAGCCGCAGCATAGAACTCGACATTGGTGAACAGGCGGCGGCCCGGCTTATATTCCTCCAGAAGCGCTATCGCTGTAGCCTCCACATGAAGCGCAAGATCAAAGGAAGCATCCTTGCCGACCATCGTAAGGGTCGCAATCTGCAGGGCTTCCGCCCGCGGGTCCTTGGTCTTGTAGATCCGGTGCCCGAAGCCCATCAGCTTCTCCCCGGCCTCAAGCTTCTCTCTCAGCCAAGGCTCCGCGCGTTCCTTCGTCCCGATCTCCTCCAGCATCGATATCACTTCATACGGCGCGCCGCCATGCAGCGGACCCTTCATGGCCCCGATCGATCCGGCTACGGCCGCGCACATATCCGATTCCGTGGACAGCACCACCCGCCCGGCGAAGGTAGAGGCATTCATGCCATGCTCCATGCACAGGATCATATAGGCGCTAAGCGCCTTTACATGAGCCTCTTCAGGCAGCTTGCCTGTGAGCAGATACAGATAATTCGCGGCATGGCCAAGCTCAGGAAGCGATTTCAGCGGCGGCAAGCCCTGAAGGCTGCGGTACCGGTAAGCTATGATCGCCGGTAGCATTGCCGTCAGCCGCACGGCTTGCTTCAGTGTGGGCGGCCAGGTAGCGTTCTCCTCATCCCCAAGCGCAGCCACTGCACTTTGTAATACCAGCATCAGCGGTACAGACGCCGGATACAGATCAAGCATCTTGCAGAGATAATCAGGAATCGTTCTCTCCGCTGCCATTTGAGCCTTTAGCTGCGCCAGTTCCTCCGCATCAGGCAGATGTCCGTTCCAGAGCAAATAAGCAACTTCCTCATAGCTTTTGCTCACCGCAAGCTCCTTGGCCCAATATCCGCGGTACACCAGGTACCCTTTCTCCCCATCTACCAATCCGATTGCTGTCTCTCCGGCAACTACGCCTTCTAATCCCGTTACTTTAGCCATTATATCTTTACCCCTTTTCCACTCCCGCAGGAAGAAATTCATCATATTAGGAGTATAAACTGCTAAATCCATATTGC
Organism: Paenibacillus sp. FSL M7-0896; assembly: GCF_037975415.1. Lineage (NCBI taxonomy): Bacteria > Bacillati > Bacillota > Bacilli > Caryophanales > Paenibacillaceae > Paenibacillus > Paenibacillus sp. FSL M7-0896. The sequence goes on along the minus strand of NZ_CP150250.1, from coordinate 3,001,938 downwards.
ATATTTATAGTTTTTTATGAATCAATAAGAAAATTCTATCACCTGTATTACTTAGGTTCCATAAGCTGCTTCAGCTTGGCTTCTGTACCAGAGTCACCGGCTGGCGTGTAGATGCTACAGCGCAGATCCGCTGCACCTTGTACTTGTAGGGAGGTTAGATGGAACAGCATTTTGCCGGCTTTGGCATGCCGGAATTCCAGTACAACATCCGGCGCGGAGCTGACCCGGCTCTCTTCCCATAAATGATTGAATTCAGGATGCCGCTCCTTCATCTCCGCAATGAATTCATCGTACCAGCGGTCCTCCAGGTATTGCCCGTAGTAGGCGCGGAAGATCGATAGGTATCCCCGGACGAACTGCTCCCAATTCACCGCCAGCCGCCTGAACTCCTTGCGCTCGAACAGCAGTGAGATCATATTGCGCTGCTGCGGAGCCAGCTTGGCGAAATCAAGAAACACATGCGCCGCTGCCTCATTCCAGCCGACAATGCCGCAGTGCCGGTCCGAGATGATTGTCGGGCAGGTCTTCAGCTCCTGCAATATCTTCTGCAGGGACGGATGAATCACCGAAGGCTCCTCTTGGGTATAGTCTGCGACTGCCGGTCCGTTCTCCAGCGCCAGAGCGAACAAGTAACTCCGCTCATCCTTCGTCAGCTGTAATGCTGCGGCAATACAATCAAGAACAGATGGAGATACTTTAATATCCCGCCCCTGCTCCAGCCAGGTATACCAGGTGCTGCTTACTCCCGAGAGCTGCGCCACTTCCTCGCGCCGGAGCCCGGGCGTCCGCCTGCGGGTGCCCTCCGGGAGGCCCGCCGCTGCCGGGGTAATGGCCGCGCGTCTTGCTTTCAGGAATTCTGATAATGCTTGAAGCCTGTTCTGATTGGACATCATACTTCCTCCTGCCTTACAGTTCGCCTGTCTGTTAGTGTAGTAGTAATTATACTAGTATAAACTACAACTTGTAATAGGATAAGCAACATGAAAAAATAAGCTTATTCAGATTAACAGGAGGAATAGAAGATGGAACGTGTCGTGATTACAGGAATGGGTGTCATCTCCCCGCTTGGCAATACCGTGGACCAGTTCTGGAGCCGCCTTACGGCAGGAGAATCGGGGATTACGCCGATTGATTCTTTTGATACCACTCACTTCAAAACCAAGATTGCTGGCTCGGTACAGGCCTTCGACCCGGATGCCAGATTCGGCCGCAAGGAGGCCCGGCGGATGGACCGGTTCAGCCAGTTCGCGCTTGCTGCCGCAGAGGAAGCCTGGACGCATTCCGGTCTCCGGCTGGAGGAGCTGGACCGGGAACGGCTGGGCGTCTATGTAGGCTCCGGCGTAGGCGGTATCCAGACATTGATGGATCAGGGCGAGCTGCTGCGTTCCCGGGGACCGGAGCGGGTAAGCCCTACCCTGATCCCGATGCTGATCTCCAATATGGCGGCAGCCATGATCAGCATCAAGCTGGGGGCGCAGGGGCCTACACTCTCGCCGGTGACAGCCTGTTCCATCGGGAATACGGCCATTGGCGAAGCCTTCCGCCTGATCCGTTATGGCGGGGCCGATGTAATCATCGCCGGAGGGGCGGAAGCGGCGGTGACCGAGATTGCCCTGGCCAGCTTCGGGAATGCGACTGCTTTGTCTACCCGGAACGGGGAGCCGCAGGGGGTCAGCCGGCCTTTTGACCGGAACAGGGACGGATTTGTCATTGCGGAGGGCGGAGCTATTGTGATCCTCGAATCCCTTTCCCATGCCCTGCGCAGAGATGCCGTCATCTATGGCGAGGTTACCGGATATGGCGCCAGCTCGGACGCTTATCATATGGTAGCCACCCATCCTGAGGGGATAGGAGCCTATCAGGCAATGAAGCTGGCACTCAGCGAGGCCGGAATTACTCCTGGGGAAGTAGATGTCATCAGCGCGCACGCGACCAGCACAATCGTCGGAGACCGTTCGGAGACCCTGGCGATCAAGAAGCTGTTCGGAGAGCAGGCCTACCGGATTCCCGTCACGGCGAACAAATCGATGACCGGACATGCCCTCGGCGCAGCCGGCGGTCTGGAAGCTATTGCCCTGCTCAAAAGCCTGCAAGAAGGGCTCATCCCGCCGACGATTAATCTGGAGCAGCCGGATGAGTACTGCGACCTGGATTATGTCCCTAACGTAGCCCGCCAAGCGGAGCTGAAGATCGGGATCTCCAATTCCTTTGGCTTCGGCGGCCACAATGCTGTAATCGTTCTGCGCAAGTATGAAGCATAATCGCAGCTAATTCCTATGTACAGCAAACAGCGGATCTCCCATTCCAAGGGAGGTCCGCTGTTTGTAATGGTTAAAGCCAGGATGCCGGCTGTAACTTGACTGTTCATGGGATCAGGTTACTTTTTCTCCGGTGACACATGGCTGCCCCAGACTGCAACGCCTTCCGCGGAAAGTGCCGTGAAGGTCATTACCTCGCTTGAGGCCGCTTCATTCCACTCCCGCAGGAACACCCCGCTGTACTCCGAACCCTCTATCGTCAGCTTCGCCATATGATCCTTGCTCAAGGACCATGTACCTGTTACTGCCCCGCTTATCGTACCGTCTGAGTTCAGCTCTACCAACTGCGACTCCGCCAGCTCAGCCGTAATCTCCTTGCCGTGGTTCACCAGCATGTAAGCACCCGTCACATCCTTGTCAGTGTACTTGCCTATCTTCTCGCCTCCGTAACGGTGTGGTGCGACAACAGGCCAGCCTGCTTCATTCATGAACATCTGATGAACCCGAACCTCATGCTGCTCCCCAAGACCCGGGAACCGGGTATGGAAGATCAGATAATACTGCCCGCTTGTCTCGTCGTAGTACGCCGAATTATGTCCAGGGGAGACATAGCCTGTACCTGATCCGGCGGCTTCTTCAGCTGTATTCACAAATTCATAATTCCCCATCAGCTTCACGCCGTAAGGTGCGTAGGCCGGATCATCGAACAGCACTCCCGGCGTCCCCTGCGCATCCAGCATAGCCTTACCTTCCGAGTCCTCGAACGGGCCAGCCGGATGCTTGGAACGCGCTACACGGATATTATAGCCGCCATTCGCATCAAGCCCTCCGTAGGAGAGGAACAGATAGTAATAATCGGTCTCCGGGCTGTATAGCATATACGGCCCTTCAATCCGCGCATGATTCCCTCCGAGCAGCTTCTTGCCGTAGCCCTGGCCCTCCAGCGGGAAGCCCGTAGCCGGGTCCAGCTCCAGGATGAAGATCCCGCCCGAGTAGGAGCCGTAGACCATCCACAGCTTGCCGTCTTTATCAAAAAACACATCAGGGTCCACCACATTCGGCTTCTCCGTGGCATCGTACACCTCTCCATCATCCCCGATGCTGGACATTCCCGACTTCAGAATAATGCCTTTATTCTTGTAAGGACCTTCAATCTCATCGGCTACGGCAATACCTAGCGCCGACAGCGGGGAATCCCCCTTGCAGGCATCGTAATACATGTAGAACTTGCCGTCTGCCAACTGAATGACATCCGGTGCCCACAGCGTATCCGACTGGGCCCAGCTAAGCGTCTCGCTAAGCTCCTCCGTTACATTCGGTATCAGCACATTATCGTCCGTCACGCCGGAAGAAATCTGCGTCCACGACATCAGATCCTTGGATTTGGCCGAGGCCAGATGCGAACCGAACACGTAATACGTATCCTCCACCTTAATCACAGAGGGATCGTGTACAGATACATTCCCGAACTCCGGCGGCCCCTCCGGATTCCCTCCACTGCATGCTGACAGTAGGGATAAGGATATCAACGCCGTTAAGGATCTTTTTCTCATCTCATCATAACCTCCCTATGTATACCCTTACATTTTGCTGGGCAAATGAGATTAAGTCAATACTTTTATTTATATTAGTTAGTTTTGTTTTAGGTTTATATGAAATATAATTCCCCATATAACAAAAAAACGCCAGGCCGATTATGGCCTGACGCTGATCTAATCAAACTTAGTATTCGCTGCTGTTGCCGACAAGTACCGGCTCTGGATAGGCATTGCTCAACACGCGGCGCTGCTTCTTCACGACATCCGGCGGCTCCACCGCTGGTGCCATCGGATGCATCAGCCAAGACTTCACAAGATGGGAGTCCGATACCTTGTACATTGGCGGTTCCTTCTCCATGTCAATCGCCATTGCATACGTGCTGCGCAGGGCGAAAGCATCCCCCTTAGGCGGCTTGATCAAGTCGGGTGGTGTGCCCGGGATCGCTGTAAGCATCGAGCCTTTGCTCTCCAGACTTGGCATGGAAGCCAACAGTCCCCAAGTGTACGGATGTCTTGGATCATAGAAGATCTCTTCTGCAGTACCCATTTCAACGATCTGTCCGGCATACATTACAGCTACACGGTCAGCCATTCTTGCCACAACCCCAAGGTCATGGGTGATGAAAATGATCGCTGTATCAATCTTCTTTTGCAGGTCCTTCATCAGATCAAGGATCTGTGCCTGAATCGTTACGTCAAGCGCGGTTGTCGGCTCATCGGCAATCAGGAGCTTAGGGTTAGCCGCCAATGCCATAGCGATTACAACACGTTGGCGCATCCCGCCGCTGAATTCATGCGGGTACTGCTGGAAACGGCGTTCCGGTGACGGAATACCTACCAGATTAAGCAATTCAACGCCACGTTTGTAGGCAGCTTCCTTTGTGATATTCTCATGCTTGAACAGCACTTCCGTAATCTGCCGGCCAACCTTCATCATCGGGTTGAGTGAAGTCATCGGATCTTGGAAGATCATTCCGATTTCTTTGCCGCGGATTTTTTGCATCTGCTTCTCACTCTTGCCGATCAGATCTTGTCCATCGAACAGAATCTGTCCACGCTTATATTCGCCCGCAGGCTGAGGAACCAGCTTCATGACGGCTTGCGAGGTTACGCTCTTACCGGAACCGGATTCGCCAACAATCGCCAGTGTCTCCCCTTTATTTACATGAAAGCTGACACCACGGATTGCTTGAACTTCTCCTCCGCGTGTTCTGAATGATATAGCCAGGTCTTTTACCTCTAAAAGGCGCTCCATCCTGTCACCCTCTCTGTTTCTTTTCAAGTTATGATAGTGATTCCAAAAAACACGCAATACTATTATTTTATCTACCTTTAGGGGCTTACGTCAAGATTTTTCTGAAAACGTCACCGTCAAAAATCATCATTCTTCGCTATGCTTATGCCTTGTCCGCTTCTTCATCAATCCCCATACAAGCGGCGGTGTTAGAATCAACATGAGCAGCAGCGACCACCCTATGTCAGCTTCACTGACAACACCCTCATGAAGGAGACGGTAAAAAGCATACAAGGAATACGGAAATATCACAAGCAGTGCTGTCACAACACCTGGGGTATACAGCTTCAGAACCATACTTTGTGCCAAATGTGTGAAGACATGCAGCAGCAGCGCAGCGAGGACAGCTAAGTAGAGCCAGTAGAACTCTAAAAATACCGCAACAAAGGTTACCCCTACTATCAGAATATACACGAAGAGCACATCCATGGCAAAATTCCTCGTAGTCATGCCCATCATAGGTGCCATACGCTTCCGCAATGAGGGGGAAAGCGATGCGGTAACAGCCGGTCCATGTTTGTTCCCCCAAGACTCCACTGTAAGAATCTCTTCAAAATCATGAAACATAAAGACTACAGGCAGCAGCCACAGCAAGCTTATTACGTCCATATGTATTTGAAGCCAGTTCAACATCATAACATCCGTCCCTTTGCCGTGAAAGTTGTCATCCGGTATGTTCTCTGCTGTCACTGTCCTGCTTGCGGGGATAACACTCGATAAAGTAAATTATATCCTAGGACCACCCAGGAAAGCGAGGTAACACTAAAATGATCATAAAACCAAGAACCCGCGGGTTCATCTGCACGACTGCCCATCCGGCAGGCTGTGCGCAGCAGGTACAGGAGCAAGTGACCTATGTACTGAATCAAAAAAGGTTTACAGGTCCCCGCAATGTGCTCGTTATCGGCGCTTCAACCGGTTACGGGCTTGCTGCCCGAATTGCAGCAGCCTTCGGTGCTGGAGCAGCCACTGTAGGTGTCTATAGGCCGAGTACAGCCAGCGAGACCCGGACCGCCTCCGCAGGCTGGTATAATTCCGCAGCGTTTGAGGAGATGGCCCACACGGCGGGCCTGCGCTCTTATAGCGTGTGCGGGGACGCTTTTACCGCTGAGACAAAAGAACGGACCATCAAGTTGATCCGCAGTGAGCTTGGACAGGTTGATCTGGTCATCTACAGTGTAGCCTCGGCGCGCAGAACAGACCCGCAGACCGGAGAAGTTCATCAATCTGTGTTGAAGCCGATCGGCAGCCCTTATACCAATACAACCGTTAATTTCCATACCGGAGAACTAAGCACCGTACAGATTGAACCGGCCACCGAAGCTGAAATCGATGCTACTGTTCATGTGATGGGCGGAGAAGACTGGCAGCTATGGATTAAAGCGCTCCGGGATTCCGGGGTTTTGGCAGCAGATGCGGTCACTCTCGCCTTTTCCTATGTAGGTCCAGAGCTTACACAGGCTGTCTACCGCGACGGGACCATCGGCCGGGCTAAAGACCATCTGGAAGCTACAGCCTTACAGCTGAATGCAGAATTATCACGAACTGGCGGCCGCGCCTATGTGGCAGTCAGTAAGGGTCTGGTGACCCAATCCAGCTCGGCGATTCCTGTAGTCCCGCTATACATTTCAGTACTCTATAAGGTCATGAAGGAACAGGGAGTGCACGAAGGCTGTATTGAGCAAGCCTACCGGCTGTATACCGGTTTCCTGTACAACCCGGAAGGGACTCCGGTAGATGCGCAAGGGCGTATCCGGATAGATGACCATGAGATGAGCCACGCTGTGCAGACCGAAGTGGACCGGATCTGGCCCATGCTGAGCACGGAGAACGTCTACGAATATTCCGATCTGGCCGGTTACAGACGCGAGTTCTTCCAGCTGTTCGGTTTCGAATCCGGCGGCGTTGACTATGAAGCTGACATCAGCCCGGTTGTTGCCATCCGGAACAGCAGCTACTGATTGCTGACTGACATTCATCTGGTCTGTTGTACACAATCTCAAGAGGCCGGAATCTCAGAAGAGATCCGGCCTCTTGTGTATCCTATAGTACCAGAGCCGAGAACCGCTTCCAGGACTCAGCGAGATTGTCATGCGCCCAGTTCACATGATTCTCATCCTTGTACTGGCGCGAATAACATTCTATAAGCATGATAAGGTCCAGATACAGGTCATATAGCTGCTTACGCAGCCCTTCATTCCGGCTGGCAAAAGCCGACCCATACCCTTCATAGAACGCTGCCGAGCTCTCGAAATGCCGGAAATAATACTCCAGCAGCACATCGCCCCACATCGCCCGCTCCCAGTCAATGATGGATACGATTACCCCATCCCTTACAAAGATGTTGCCGTTCCACAGATCCCAGTGCACCAGGCGCGGCTGCGTCACTTCATCCAGAGCAGGCAGATACAGCTCCAGCACCTGTTCTATTTCCTGCTGATCTGCGGGCAATCGTGCACCCAGTCTGACCGCATCCTGAAGCAGGTTCAGCAGCATAGACCGGAAGGTCTCCCTCCAGGTGAGCCCGCTCCCGTCAGACTCTTTGCCGAACAGCCCGAAGGCTGGCCCTTCAATCGCATTGATTCTCCGCTGATACTGACCCAGCTCGTATTCAATGGAATACCGCTGTTCCTCAGTGAGACTCTCCTTCACCTCGTTATACGGCTGCCCTTCAATCTTCTCCATGAAAAAATACGGACACGGAACCAGCTGCAGACTGTCGTCATAGCTGTACACTTCCGGCACAGGCACACCGCCAGCAGCACGTACCAGCCGGAGAGCCTCCACCTCAGCACGCATGATATCCTTCTCGTAGCTAAGAGTCTCTGTCTCCGGGTCCGGAGCCACCTTAAGAATGACGGAGCGGCCGTCGCTAAGCTCCAGGTCATAAGCCGTATTGAAGAATCCGGCAGTCAACTCCCTGCTGCTGGCGATCTGCACATCTGTCCCAAAGGCTGCGGCAGTCAAGAGACTAAGCTGCCAGTCGTTCAATTGGACTTTAGTGAAGCTCTCCACCGGTTAGACCCACCACATCTCAGACAGCGGCTCTTCGATCAGCACCTGCTTGAGATTGTCAACCGCTTTGGAGAAGCCCTCTTCAATGGACATCAGGCCGTCTTCATGCTCAATGCTGACTACAAAGTCGTAGCCTACCAGACGCAGTGCGCTCATCATATCTGCCCAGACCTTGACATCGTGTCCGTAGCCTACGGAACGGAACTGCCAGGCGCGGTCCAGCATATTCGTATAGGACTGCATGTCCGTCAGGCCATGCTTGTTGACGTTCACCGGATCAATAACGGTATCCTTCGCATGGAAGTGATGGATCGCACCCTCACGGCCGAGAATATGAATGGCCTGTACCGGATCAATTCCCTGCCACCACATATGGCTCGGGTCAAGGTTCGCCCCTATGGCATCCCCGGCAGCTTCTCTTAATCTCAGCAGGGTAGCCGGAGTGTGTACCGAGAAGCCTCCGTGCAGCTCAAGACCAATCTTCACATCATGTGCAGTGGCGAAGGCCGCCTGCTCTGTCCAATAAGGAATGACCTTGTTCTCCCACTGCCAGGCCAGAATCTCCTGGTAATCATTCGGCCATGGGGCAACCGGCCAGTTCGGATATTTCGCGCCTTCATGATCGCCCGGACAGCCGGAGAAGGTATTCACAACCTTGACGCCCAGCTTCTGTGCAAGCTTCACGGTGTCTACAAACACTTCGTGATCCTTGTCTGCCAGCTCCTTCTGCGGGTGCAGCGGGTTGCCGTGGCAGCTTAGCGCGCTGATGATCAAGCCACGGGATTCAATCGCGTGCTTGAATTCCTGAAGGGCCGCTTCATTCTCCAGCAGCTCTTTGGGATTGCAGTGGCTGTTTCCAGGGTACCCTCCGGTACCGATCTCAACGGCTTTCAGTCCTTTGGAGACCACATAATCCAGTGCATCCTCCAGCTTGCGGCCGCCGAACAACACCATAAATACTCCAAGTTTCATTTGCAGATTCCACCTCTCCTAAGGTTGTATTGAAGCCTGCTTAAGCTCCGTAGATATCGAAATTCTTAACCGTCTCGTTACGCTCTGCTGCTTCAAAGATCGCCTCAATCAGTCTTAGCACACGAAGCACCTCAGCATTCTTGACAATCGGCTCCGCCGTGCCTTCGATGACAGCGGCCAGATTATCATAGAAGCTGGAGGTCATCTCTAATGCCGCAGGCAGATCTTCAAGGACGGTCGAGCCTTCAGAAGGCGGGGCCATCGTCTTGGTCAAGCCTACACCTGCGCGGATCGGTGTCGGTTCAATCTTTTCCGATTCGTGGTTGGGGGCTACAATTCTGCCTCTCAGCGACCAGTCTTCAATAATAGCGGTTCCCCCGGTGCCCTTCACATACCATCTTGGCATCGTGATGAAATTGGTTGTCCCTACCTCGACGATGGCTCTGATGCCGTTCTCGAACCGCAGCACCGCATCGAATCCGTCATCCACGTTATTGCCGAGGATAAAGCTCAGACTGCTGCTGACACTGCTCACCTTGCTGTCAATCATGAACAACAGCTGATCCAGCAGATGCACGCCCCAGTCCAGCAGCATCCCGCCGCCTTGCTCCTTCACATGACGCCAGTCGCCGGGAATTCCGTTGGCACCATGCACCCGGGATTCAATCTGAAAGAGTGATCCAATCGTCCCCCGCTCATACATCTCCCTGATTACGCGGAAATCCTCATCCCAGCGTCTGTTCTGGTGCACCATCAGCACCCGTCCGGCCGCCTCCGCAGCAGCCTGCATCTCGATGAATTCAGCCGAGGACATGGCAACCGGCTTCTCACAGACTACATGCTTGCCGATCTGAAAAGCCTGAAGGGCAATGTCCTTGTGTACATCATTCGGTGTAGCGATCAGAACGATGTCCACAGCCGGATCTGCCAGCAACTCTTCATAACTGGAATACGCGGTGTAGCCTGCTTCCTCAGCCAGGGCGCGCCGCTCTGCCAGCAAATCGAAGGCACCGGTCACTACCACCCGGTCACTCTCTTTGATTAGTTGGGTATGGTAGCTTCCCATTCCGCCGTAACCAACGATGGCTACAGTATGTTTGATTGAACTCATGGATTCCACTCCTGTTTGTCTAATAGTCGCGTGACCCGGAGAAGCTCTTAGTTGTCAGAACTTCCGTCGAAATATACGGCGCGTCCGGTACGTGCTGATTCATACACTGCTTCAAGAATCTGGGTAACTACGAAGGCCTGCTCCGGCAGAACCACCGGGTCCTTGTCTTCTCTTACGGCTTCCAGCCACAGACGGGCTTCACGGTCTGCTTCATTCTCTGCAGCTCCGCTGTAGAAGGCGACACCGCCGGAGGACAGGTCCACCTTGGTCTCATACAGGCGGCCGGCACGTTCGCCATTCAGACGCAGCCCGTCCTTCATATCCGCTCCGCCTTCCGTTCCGGCAAGCATGGTCTTGGCTTCACCGAATTCGGACACATTCAGCGCCCAGCTGGATTCAAGTACAATTGTAGCACCGTTCTCCATTGTAATGAAGCCGAAGGCGGAATCTTCAACCTTGAATTGCTCAGGGTCCCACGGACCGAAGGCATTCGCGGCGTTCTTCTTCTGGCCCAGCTTATGGAAAGTGGAGCCTACTACCATACGCGGCTTATAGTTATTCATCAGCCAGAGTGTCAGATCCAGCGCATGGGTACCAATATCGATCAGCGGACCTCCGCCCTGCTTCTCTTCATCCAGGAACACGCCCCAGGTTGGAACCGCGCGGCGGCGAAGCGCAATAGCCTTACCGTAATAGATATCGCCAAGCTCCCCTTCTTCACACAGCCCCTTCAGATATTCACTGTCTGCGCGGAAACGGTTCTGATAAGCAATAGACAATTTCTTGCCTGTACGCTTGGCGGCATCCAGCATTTCCTTAGCCTGAGCAGTGGTCTTGGCCATCGGCTTCTCACACAGCACATGATTGCCGGCTTCCAGTGCGGCAACCGTAATCTCGGAGTGGCTGTCATTCGGCGTGCAGACATGTACGATATCGAATCCGCCCGTTGCCAGTAGCTCACGAAAATCGGTAAATACAGCAGCGCCTTCCGAGCCGTAGGTCTTGGCAGCCTCCTGGGCACGTTCTTCCACGATATCACAGAATGCCACCATTTCGGCATCCTCCTGACGGGCAAGGCTTGGCATATGTTTGCCGTTTGCGATACCACCGCAACCGATAATAGCAATTTTGAGTTTGTTAGACATGAATACTTCCTCCTTGATTCTCGTATGTTTTGATCCAGTTCAAGCTGTCAGCGACACTACCAAGCGGCGAGCGGCTGCAGAAGTCCTGCTCCACCACTGCCCATTCCACACCAGCGCCAGCTGCTGCTTCAATGATCGCAGCCAGATCCACTTCACCTTCGCCGAGTACTACAGTCTCCGGTGAGCCGTCTTCTTTCTTCTTCAGATCCTTGAGGTGGATGATCGGCAGGCGTCCTGCATACTTACGGATATATTCTGCCGGATCATATCCGCCGTAATACACCCAGCATGTATCCATCTCTACTTGAAGCTGCTCAGCAGGCACCGCTTCGAACAGATAATCAAAGGCCGGCTGGCCGTCAACCTTCTCCGTGAATTCAAAATCATGATTATGATAAGACAGAACAGCACCGGCAGCCTTGCATTTCTCGCCGATGGTCCGCAGACCCGCGGCTACCTCCGGCCAGTTCCGTTGTTCTTCTGTCAGATAAGGCACGATCAGATTGCGGTTGCCGATCTCCAGATTGAAGGTGATCTCCTGCTCCGTATCATTCAGCATCGCATCGTACGGACGGTGTGCTCCGACAGCAACAAGCCCTGTCTCTTCAAGCAGCGCCTTCACCTGCCCGGCCGTACGGCCGAAATAGTGGAAGAACTCCACACCGCTGTAGCCCAGCTCGGCTACCTTACGTATAGTTCCCTCGAAATCCTGTTCCAGTTCTTCTCTCAGCGTGTACAGCTGCAGTCCAACCTTAAGCATTGTTATTCCCACTCCTTATATGATCCGGAGTTATCCTGTTCTTGCTGCCGCCGCACTCCCGGTTACCTTCCCTGAAGCGCATCACCTGAACAAACGGGCTGTAAACATTGGAGAACGCAGCGTTCTCATGGTTTCATCCACTGCTTCCAGAGTTTGTAAATGTAGCGATTAGCGCCGCAATACGGCCTTCTCCACATCATTTATATGTTTTTTGCTTAGCTACATGGTAATATGAAAGCGTATATAATAAAATGAATAATATGATTAAAACATGAACAATCTGCTTATCATTTATTAGACTAGGAGGGACACATGACAACATCTGCCGCTTGCCACATTCTATCCGCCGGATTCTCCTTCCACCGCAAACCATTTCATATGTCACGCAGCGAGGGTGTACAGTATTATCTGCTGCGGCTCCAGACTGAAGGGCGCAGCCGCACCAGGGAGAACGGAGCCATTACGACCGTTGAGAGCGGTGATCTCATGCTGTTCGCACCGAATGATCCCTACTACTTGAGTATCGACAAGGAAGTCTATCCCGTCGGCAAGCCGAGGATCGAGAGCGGTGACTATCATATCTTTTGCAGCGGCCCGTGGATTGAAGAATGGTGGGGACGCAAGCAGCGACCGGCGGTACTCCGCCTGCCGATGAGTGATCATATTCTAGGCCTCTTCCGCCAGCTTGTGCTGGAACAGCGCCGCTTGTCGGACTCCTCTCCGGATATCTCTGCTTGTTATCTGCAGATTCTGTGTATGGAGATTGACCGGCTGATGATTGATCAGCCCGCGATCTCACCGAAGGCTTACCTGGCTTACCGGATGAAGCAGTACGTTGAAGAGCACGCCTCTTACGCCTTCCGGCTGGAGGATGTGGCCGCACATGTGGATATCTCTGTCTCCCGGGCGGTTCATCTGTTCAAGGAAGCCTTCGGCACCACGATTGTCAAATATGTAAATGATGTACGGCTGGATATGGCCCGGGAAAAGATTACGTTCAGCCCCATGCCGCTGGAGCATGTCTCCGAGACCTGCGGTTTTGCGAACTATACCTATTTCCACCGGATTTTCCGCAGCCGGTTCGGCATGTCGCCCAAGGAGTACCGTATTCACAGCAGGGCACAGGTATAAGTATTACCCCGCTGCTCCCAGGCATGCAAAAGGAGCGCCATCATGGAAGATCCGCTCCTTGTGTTTGACCTTATTCAGTTGCTGGCGTTTGCCGGGTGTAACTCTGACATGCTGAGAGATGGCCCCGTAATCCTGATTGAGTCTGCGGTTTCTTTCTGCACACCATGTGCCTGAGCGCTCTGCCTTAAGCAGCGCCTTCTGCGTTCTTGTCCGTGCCATAAGCGGCGACACTCCTTGTCAATCGTATATTCAGTGCGGCTGCACTGTCTGTTCAATTTTAACACAATATCTTAATCGCTGCCCGGTACTCTTCACTATAATCATCTCTTACCGCATGTTAGCTCCTTGTTGCCTAAAGCGCGGCTTGCAGTAGAACAGCCTGTTACAGTATCCTTGAGGAGCAAGCTACATACCTGTGATCATAGGAATACAACCGGAAGAATGAGGAGGAACACTATTATGAAATATGATGTGCTGTATGACGGCGCCTTCGCCATGCTTAAGGTCCTGCTGGAGCCGGGCGAGAGCGTTAAGGCGGAGATGGGTGCGATGGTCGCCATGTCACCGAATGTGGAGCTGCGGGGCACCGTGGACGGCGGAATTATGCGCGGCCTGGGCCGCATGCTGAGCGGGGAGAAATTCTTCTTCCAGGAGCTGACCGCCACGCGCGGACAGAGTGAGGTGCTGCTCTCACCCGGTTCCATCGGGGATGTACAGGCCATTGAGCTGGACGGGTCGTACAAGCTGATCGTACAGAAGGACGGCTTCCTGGCGGGAACCCAAGGCATTCAGGTCAATACCAAGATGCAGAATCTGACCCGCGGCCTGTTCTCCGGCGAAGGCTTCTTCATTCTGGAAATCAGCGGCAGGGGCACCGTCTTCCTCTCCTCCTTCGGAGCAATTCACGCCATTAACCTCGGGCCGGGTGAAGAGATGATCATCGATAACGGACACCTTGTAGCTTGGCCGGACTATATGGATTACAAGGTGGAAAAAGCAGCCTCCGGCTGGCTGAACAGCTTAACCAGCGGCGAGGCCCTGGTCTGCCGGTTCCGCGGCGAAGGGGTGATCCTGGTTCAGACCCGCAATCCCGGCAGCTTCGGAACCTGGATCAAATCCTTCGTTCCGAACCGCTCCTAGCAGCGGCATTTCGCAGATTCCTTATACACCAGTGGAAACGGCTTTGCCGTCCTTTTAGGGACGGCACCGTTTCAGCGAGAAATAGAAGGATAAGTTATAGAGTAAAACCTATAACTTCTTATATTAGCAAGAAGGCGCAGGCTGAACTTCAGCCCTGCGCCTTCTGTGCGTTGCAGTTGTGCTTATGAGACGGCGCGGCAGTCCTTGTCGCCCTTGCAGCCGTTCTTTTGACAGCTATTATAGGTGCCTTTGAAATCGAGACGGTGATCAGTCACACTGAAGCCATATTCACGGGCTACCCGCGCCTCCAGCTCCACCAGCCAATCATCCTTGATCTCTTCCAGCTTACCGCATACATTGCAGATCAGGTGATGATGCATATGCACATGATCGTCGTCGCGCAGATCATAACGGGCGACGCCGTCGCCGAAATTCATTTTTTGCACAATATGAAGTTCACACAGCAGCTCCAAGGTACGGTAGACGGTCGCCAGCCCCAAATGCGGGTAACTGCGCTTGACCAGCATATATACCTCTTCCACGCTTAGATGATCCTTCTCATTATCCAGCAGCACCCTCACTATCGCCTCACGCTGTGGTGTAAGCTTATAATTATGAGCCGCAAACTGCTGGCTGATATTTGCCACTCGGTTCACCCGGGTTCCCACCTTTCCGGAAGCAGAACAATTCCCGCAGAATAATTAGTAATCGTTACGATATAAGCATAACAAACTTGCCCGTCAAAGAAAAGTCCTGACACCAGTATAACACCACTTGCCCGTAATAGCCCCCCCTCTGCCGCTCCACGCACAGATAATATTTCTGCCGAAACCGGGTCCGCCCATTCCGAAGTGCCCGCTATCCCCATACTCTATATCAAGATCACATAAAACCTATAGGTGCTTATATTGAAACGAATCTGTAAAAAAGTGAGGATGATCCGGATGGCGAAAGTACAACCTAAGCAGACGCAGCGGCTTGTAACAGCCCGTGTACTGCGCAGCGTAGCTGCGGCCATGCTGCCGTTCTACCGGAAAATTGCCGGAAACCGCAGTTATGCCAGGCAATGGACAACCGCGATTGTCACTGCCGACCTGGACCTGATGGGCAGCTTGCTCCACAGTATCCCCGCACTTGCGGATGCGGAGAATTACGGAACGAACGGGATCGGTTATTTCATCTCTTTCCCTTTCCCGCTGCCTGTTGCCTTCTATACCAATGGCACGACGATTCCGCCGGGAACCGCTCAGTTCACCTTCAATACAGACGCCCACCGCTGCATAGCGCGTTCCATCATCCCGTTGTACCGCGAGCTTGCGGTTAACCGGAGCTTCGCGGAAGCGATGGCTGCCGCCATCCGGCGTAAGGACAACCGGGCGGTAAGGGCGATGGTCCGCAGCCATGTGAAGACAACGTCACTGAAATCCGTAACGATTGAAGAAAGCGGAATAGCCCTGCTGTTCAAGACCAGATTCAGCCGGTACCCCTACCGCAATCTGCTGTTTCAGGAAATGATGTAGCTGGCCGGACCTGTAGACCGGGATACATTCGCTTGCAACCTTTTCTGATCTCATTACGTTAGAGGAGTTGATACAGGCCAAACGGCCCAACCCTATAATAGAGGTGGAATTCAGATGAGTATGAAAAAAAACACGATCGCAGCTATTACAGCAGTAACCCTCCTTTCCTTCTCTCTTGGCGGACAAATTTTCGCAGCCGGCAGCAGCTTCAAAGATATCGGCCAGGTTACCGGTAAGGATAAGATCAACTCTCTGAAGGAGCAAGGCCTGATCAAAGGAATCTCCGACACCCAATTTCTGCCGGCATCCACAGTAACTACAGCGCAAGGGATACAGTTTATCTCCGGCGGTCTCCAGCTTAGCCTGGCAGCGATTGATTTCAATAAGGCACCACAGGCAAGTGCGCTGTTCTCCAAAGTAAAAGACAATGCCTGGTACGCCGAAGCCTTCATCAATGCCCATTATAATGGTGTGAATATCCCGGCCAATATCGATCCGGCCAAGCCGATTACCAAAGAGCTGTATACCAGTATGCTGGTTCAAGCTGTGGAAAAGGCCGGTAACCTGCCGATGATAAATCTTGTCCCAGTTGAACTTACAGATGCAGACGCGCTGGACCCTTCCTATCAGGGCAGCATTCAGCGGGCGCTGAAATACAAGATCACTGCCCTCGATGCCAGCGGCAAGTTCAATCCGAAGAGCAATATTACCCGCGCTGAAGCAGCAGTAATGCTGTATAACACGCTGGACTACTTGAAGTCCGTTAGCGATGGCGGCACACAGAAGTAAAGGAAAGTTGGATTCGTTCATACCGCTTTATCCGCGTATGATAGATAATAGGCTGCCCCGGAAGCCGTTACGGCTAGGGGCAGTCTTGTTTTTTTATTGTATTTGTAATGGAGTATAAATTACGGCGACGCTTAGGAGCACGCTCCGCAAACGGAATGTTGTTCCAATCGCTCTTGCATCCAGATTTTTTTCATTCCCCTAATCGGTGAAAATCCGGATACAAAGGCGACCGCTCCGCTTCTCCACAATCATTCCGCCCGCTCCGCTGTTTAAAGAGGGGAGTTACAAACACGGATTCAAGTGCACTTCTTCGTTTACGTTCGCCTACCACCTCATCTTCGCGTAAACACAATTTATGCTGTTTTTCACATATATTCAGACCGTGTGCCTGCTTGCGAACACAATGTATGCTGTTTTTCACATACATTAGCTCATGAACTGTTGTACCAGCCATTTGCATTCGGTTTTATGCATGTACACTATATCCGCAATGGACAGTAACTATAATTTCCTACAAAACAATAAAAAGACAGACTAGGACTCCCCTCCCGGTCTGCCTTAATATACTCCGTCCCGCAATCACTCTTCCCCGCTGAGCCGGTTCAGGAATTGAAGTGCGCGCGGGTTCTTCGTCTGCTCCAGTACCTCCCGGGGGGTTCCCTGCTCCAGAATGACTCCGTTATCCATCAGGATGATCCGGTCGGCTACATCGGCCGCGAATTTCATCTCATGGGTGACGATAACCATCGTCATCCCCTCCCGGGCCAGCTGCTTGATGACCTTCAGCACCTCGCCGACCAGCTCAGGGTCAAGCGCCGAGGTCGGCTCATCGAACAGCAGCACCTCCGGCGAGACCGCCATGGCGCGGGCTATCGCTACACGCTGCTGCTGGCCGCCGGACAGCTGATGCGGATACGCATCTGCCTTGTCTGCCAGACCCACCTTGTCCAAGAGTGCCAGTGCCTTGCTGCGCGCTTCCTCCTTGGAACGCTTTTGCACCGTGATCTGTCCCTCCATGACATTGCCGATCGCCGTCATATGCGGGAACAGATTATAGGACTGGAACACCATTCCTGTCTGCTGGCGCAGGGACAGTACGGTACGCTGTGGAATTTTGGCGCCCGGGGTGAAATCCAGCTTAATCGTGTTCAGCGTAAGACTGCCCTTGTCAGGGGTCTCCAGCAGGTTGAAGCAGCGCAGCAGCGTGGTTTTGCCGGAGCCGGAAGGTCCGATAATGACCATGACCTGGCCGTGTTCAACGGCGAGATCCACACCTTTCAGCACCGCAAGCGGCCCGAAGGACTTATGTAAATCGCGTATTTCAATCATGCGTATGCCTCCTTAACCTTAACTGGCCGAATACCGGTCCAGCCGCTTCTCCAAGTAATTCTGCAGCGCCGACAACACGGAACAGAACAGCAGATAGAACAACGCCGCTTCGCAATAAAGCAGCAGGGGTTCATAGGAGGTCGCGACAATCTGCTGGGCTTTTCGGAAAATCTCAACATAAGTAATACTGGCCGCAAGCGAAGTATCCTTAACCAGGCTAATAAAAGAATTCGATAACGGCGGAACCGACACACGGGCCGCTTGAGGCAATATCACCCGGCGCAGAGCCTGCTTCCGGCTCATTCCCACCGAGAACGCGGCCTCCCACTGGCCTTTGTGGATAGACAGAATGGCGGCGCGGACAATCTCCGAGGAATAGGCCCCGACACTGAGCGTGAACCCGATGACAGCGGCGATGAATGGATCAAGCACAATCCCGGCGGCGGGCAGTCCATAGAAAATAATAAACAGCTGCACCAGCAGCGGCGTTCCCCGGATCACCCAGACATAGAACCGGGCGATGAGCCGCGGAAGCCTCCAGGAGGACAGCCGGGCAAGTGCCGTAATTACAGCCAGCAGCAGACCCAGGATGAATGATACCAGTGCTAACGGAAGGGTAAAAGCCACCCCTGCTTTGAACAGAGGCAGCAATGAATCGAGAAATATTTGTATTTGGCGGTCATCCATCATTTCGATACGTCAGTGCCGAAGTACTTCTCGGAGATCTTAAGGTAGGTTCCGTCGCTCTTCATATCGGTCAGTGCTTCGTTCACAGCCTGCACCAGCTCGTCATTCCCTTTCAGGAAGACTGCGGCACTATGCGAGCCTTCGGCAATCTCATCCACCTGCTTGATCTTGACATCCGGCTTCTGCTTCTTCAGATCTAGGAAAGACAAGCCGTCATTGACAGTGGCGTCAATCCGTCCGGAGAGCAGCAGATCAATCGCCTGGTTGAAGCCTTCGGTAGATACGATCTCGGCACCGTTGTCTGTGGCGATTTTGCCGAGGTTGCTGGTGAGCGACTGGCCGGCTTTTTTACCCTTGAGATCAGCAAATGTCTTAATATCCTGATTATCCTCCGGCACGATCAGCACAGCCTTGGAGACAATATACGGATCGGAGAAATCATATTTCACTTTGCGCTCATCGGTGATAGAGACTTCATTAAAAATCACATCGAAGCGCTTCGCATCCATCCCGGCAAAAATCCCATCCCATTGCGTCTCAATGAACTCCGGCTTCACACCCAGGCGCTTGGTGACTTCTTCGGCGATCTCGACATCGAAGCCCGTCAGCTTGCCGTCTGCATCATGGAAGGTGAACGGTGCGTAGGTCCCTTCCGTTCCGATGCGCAGCTTGCCGCTGGCTTTGACGGCTTCCAGGCTGTTCTGCTCCCCGGAAGCTGCACCCTCTGTAGCCGCAGCCGTAGGTTCAGCCGGAGTGTTGCCGCCCGTTGCTGTCTTGTCCGTATTGTTGCTTCCGCAAGCCGCAGCCGTGACCATGGTCAGGAGCAGCATAATAGTTAGACTTAGTTTTTTCATTCGATGAATCCCCTCTCGTATCTTCTATTGTATTGATTTTCCATAGCTTAGCTTGCCCCAAATTCTGCTCCTGCATCAGGATATTCAGAACAGAAATCAACAAAAAAAAGCGACCCTCCGGCAAAAGGAGAATCGCTGCTCTATGGATGTTACAAGCTCTGCTTCTGTGTGGGCATAGCTATACGTGCATGATTTCCGGTGCCGCCTTTTCCTTGGAACGCTCAGCTCCGGAATGGCGGCCCCGGCGCAGCAGCAGTCCAAGGACCGCACCGCCAAGTGCGACAAACATCATAATGTGGAACGTGTCCGCGAAGCCCTGCGACAATACCGTCTGCTTAGCCAGCAGCAAGGCATCCTGCGAAGCGCCTGCGGTACTCTTTCCGGCAGCGGCAGCGGCCTCCTGCATCTCGGTACCGCGCGCCGTTGTTCTTGCCGTCAGAATCGTAACCAGCGTCGAGACGGCCAGCGAGGTAATCACCTGCTGCATCGAATTCGTCAGCGAGGTTACCCGGTTCACCAGATGACTTGGTGCCTTGTTGAGCAGATGCGTATTCATCGGCATCATCATCATACCCATTCCGGCCCCGCACATGATCAGCGGAAGGATCAGGTCGCGGCTCTGCGTGGTAAGATCCACATGGGAATACTGGAATAACGCACCGGAGACCAGACTGAGACCGCAGACCACGAGCCAGCGCACACCGATCCGGTCGAACAAGATTCCGGCAACCGGCATCATCAGCCCGGAAGCGATCGCTTGCGGCAGCAGCGTCAGGCCGGTATCAAATGCGCCGAAGCCGCGGGCCTGCTGCAGAAATTGCGGGAGCAGGAATAACGCGCCATATAAGCCGAACTGGGCAATCCACTGCACGATGATCCCTGTCGTGAAATCAACGGATTTCAGAATCCGCAGCTCCAGCAGCGGTGTCTTGGAGCGCAGTTCAGCGATGACAAAAGCGATCAGCGCCACAGCGCCCAGCAGCAGCCCGATCAGCGTCTTCTCAGAGGTCCAGCTCTGCGCGCCCTGGCTGACCCCGTAAGTGAGCGAAGCAAACGCCAGCGGGCCAAGAACCATACCGAGCTTATCCATGCCGGGCACGCTGTTCTTCGCCGCATTCGGCAGCTTGCGCAGTCCGATCAGCACAGCAATGATGCCAATCGGAATATTAATGAGGAAGATCCAGCGCCAGGAATGGTATTCAACCAGCCAGCCCGACAATACCGGACCTATAGCGGGTGCGAACAGGACGGGAATACCCATAATCCCCATGACAACTCCAACCTTACTTTTGGGGGCCAGTCTGTACACATAGGCCATCCCGACAGGGAGCACACAGCCACCGCCAAGTCCCTGAATGACCCGGAAAACAATCAGCCATTCGGCGCTGCTTGGTGTAGCGCACAGAATCGAGCCTATCGTAAACACAATTACCGCCGTCAGGAAGACCGTCTTGGCCCCGAACCGGTCAGACAGCCAGCCTGACAGCGGAATAACTGAAGCCTGAGCCAGCATATATCCGGTAACTACCCACTGCAGCGTATGCAGGTCCGTCTTGAAATCCACCACCAGCCTGGACAAGGCTACATTCATCGCCGTACTGTCCAGCACAACCATAAATACTCCGGCAATAATGGCCAGCAGCGGAACCAGAATGCTGGACAGCCGGAAATCGGCTTCCTGCTTCAAGGTCTGATCCATGTCTCTTCTCCTCCTGAGCTGTCCGCGTTCAACATTGACCTGCGGGCAGATTGTTCTATATAATGAGTGAACGGACAACTGTCCGTAAGTGCAATTCATAGTCTACGGACAATTGTCCGTTGTGTCAATTCTTTTATTTATTTTTCTGTAAATCGCTGATTTATTTCTGAAAGGGGTTCTCATGAAAAAGCCAGACACCGATGCTGCACAGCTCCCGCGCTCAGCTCCGCAAGCCAAAGAATCCGCTCCGCCCGAGTCCGCCGATCCTTATGTACAGCGGATTCTTGAAGCTGCCCGCCAGTTGTTCACCGAGAGCGGACTTGAGGCAGTCAGCATGTACAGCATTGCCAAGCGGGCAGGCATAGGACAAGGCTCCCTGTACCGCCGCTTCACGGACAAGGGTGAGATCTGTTCTGCACTGCTGAAGGGCAGCACAGATCAATTCCTGTCCGGGCTGGAGCAGCAGGTGGCTGCCAGTGCCGGTGAAGCTCCGGCTCTCGCTCAGCTGCAGAGCAGCATTGAGCAGATTGCCGATTTCATTGAGCAGTATGCTGAGCTGCTGAATATGATCAAAGCCGAGTTCACCGGTAAGAAGCAGCTGACCCAGTTTGAGCATCCTTTTTTTCAGCGGCTGGGGGTGATGATGACAGAGCTGCTGCAGCGTGCTGCGGAGGGCGATGAGATTATTGACATTGATCCTGCCTTTGCGGCCACGGCCTTAATCTCTGTCCTCAGCCCTGATCTGTACCTGTATGAGCAAAAGCGGCACCACTCCTCCAAGCTGGACATCTCCCGGGGCATCGTCACCTTGTTCGTGACCGGTCTGGCGAAGCGCTGACCGCCTGCTCTTTACAAGAGGGGAATTTGTGGTATATTAAGTAGCAATTACGAATTCAATAACACCTGTTAATTCACTAGGGGAGTCGGCCGACTGAGACGGAGCTTAAGCTTCGGACCCTTTGAACCTGATCTGGATCATACCAGCGGAGGGAAGTGGAGCAGAATGTATCAGTGGTTCCCGTCACAGGGCCGCAGCCGACTGTACCTTCCGCCCCATTCATTGCCTCCGGGAATGAATGGGGCTTTTTTGTGCTCCGCGCAGGTTCTACTTCA
The DNA here is from genome assembly GCF_037975415.1 of Paenibacillus sp. FSL M7-0896. Lineage (NCBI taxonomy): Bacteria > Bacillati > Bacillota > Bacilli > Caryophanales > Paenibacillaceae > Paenibacillus > Paenibacillus sp. FSL M7-0896. The sequence continues at coordinate 2,979,583 of NZ_CP150250.1, read as the reverse complement.
ATCCGGGGAGGCTTGTACATAGTCTTATGATCAACATTAGCAATCTATCCTATGCTTTCGGGACCGGTTCGTCCCGGACACCCGTCTTCTCAGGGCTATCCATGAATGTGCAGCGCGGCGAATTCATTTCTGTCGTAGGCGGAAGCGGATGCGGCAAAAGCACCTTGTTCAAAATCATCGCCGGCCTGCTGGAGCCGGACAACGGCAGGATTACGCTGAACGGAGCCGAGTCCGCTACAGCAGCGAAGAGGCTGGGCAGTGTGGCCTACATGCCGCAGCAGGATCTTCTCCTGCCTTGGCGGACCGTAATGGACAATTGTCTGCTGCCTTGGGAACTCAAGCGCAGCCGTCCCAAAGCGGCCGCCGTGGCCGAGATTCGTACCCTGCTGCAACGCTTCGGCCTAGAGGGAACCGAAGGGGCTTATCCCCAGGAGCTGTCCGGCGGGATGCGCCAGCGCGTGGCGGTACTCCGCACCGTGGCGGCGGGGAATGACCTGCTGCTGCTCGATGAGCCGTTCGGGGCGCTCGATGCCATTACTAAGCGCTCACTGCAGCGCTGGCTGCTCGAGTTATGGGCGGAGCTGGACAAGACGGTGCTGTTCATCACCCATGATCTGGAGGAGGCTCTACTGCTCAGTGACAGAATCTATCTAATGACGGGCAGTGGCGGCGGCGGGATGCAGGAATTCCCAGCCGGTCTACCCCGTCCGCGCCATCACAGTCTGAACTATCTACCGCAGTTCGCCGCCCTGCGCCAGGAATTGGAGCTGAAGCTATATGAGAACCGCCGCTCCTAGAAGATTGCTCCAGCACTACGGTCCGGCTTCCCTGCTCGCCCTGCTGACGCTTGCCGGCTGGGAGACTGTAGCCCGGCTGGGCCTGGTTCCTCCCTTCATTCTTCCGGCTCCGTCTGCGGTCTGCAAGGCCTTGCTGGAGGAACGCCGCCTGTTATTCGGGGTGCATCTGCCGGCTACACTGCTTGAGGTACTCACGGGCTTCGCACTGTCTGTGGTCTGCGGCTGCCTGCTGGGAGTCGCCATGCACCTGTTCAGTCCGCTGGCCAAGGCGCTGTACCCGCTGCTGATCATCAGCCAGACGGTTCCGCTGATCGCGCTCTCTCCCCTGTTCATCATGTGGTTCGGCTACACCCTATGGAGTAAGGTCGCCGTTGTCTTCCTGACCGCTTTCTTCCCGGTGGTCATCGGCACCTATGACGGCTTGTCCAAGAACACGGACGCCTACCGGGAGCTGCTGCTGACATATGGCGCGAACCGTTGGCAGATTCTCGGGAAGGTGGGCGTTCCGCTGGCCCTGCCCTCTTTTTTCTCCGGACTGAAGCTGTCGGCTGTGTACTGTGTGATCGGTGCAACCATCGGGGAATGGCTTGGAGGCAGCCAGGGGCTGGGCTATTTCAGCCGCAGAATGGCAGGGAATCTCCAGAGTGCCAAGATGTTCGCCGCTGTTGTCTTGTTATCCGTGCTCGGTATCCTGCTGTTTCTGGCTGTCGCCGCACTGGAGAAGATTATTCTGAAGAAAAGAGGACGTTATTCATGACTACTATCCGCTATTTCCGTTATCTGCACCATGCGATTTCAAGGCCAACCGTTCTACTGTCTGCTCTGCTGCTCTGTATGCTGCCCGTCCTGGCAGGCTGCACCAATACGAACAGTCCGGCGGCCTCCGGCTCCCCGGCGGGGACTACAGCCACTTCTGAAGCTGGGACTGGAGCCGAAGGCGCAGTCCATAAGCTGACGATTATGCTTGACTGGTATCCCAATGCTGTCCACTCTTTTTTGTATGCGGCAGAGGCTGAAGGCTATTTCGCTGAGGAAGGTCTGGAGGTTGATATTCAGATGCCGGCCGATACCAATGATGCGCTGAAGCTTGTTGCTGCGGGAAAGGTGGATCTGGCACTCAGTTACCAGCCGCAGGTATTGATGGCACGGGGGGAGCAGATTCCGGTCAAGTCGATTGCTGCGCTGGTGCGCCACCCGCTGAATCATCTCATGGTAGCTGCAGACAGCGGCATTACCCGCCCGGGAGAGCTGTCCGGCAAGCAAGCCGGATATTCCTCCGTCCCGTTGTATGAAGCCATGCTGAACACGATGGTCAAAAGCGACGGCGGGGACCCTTCCTCCCTCAAGCTGGTGGATGTCGGCTATGAGCTGATCCCTGCTCTCTCCACCGGACGGGTGGATGGCATTATGGGCGGGTTCATCAACCATGAGCAGCTGATTCTGGAGCAGGAAGGCCATCCGGTCCGCTCTTTCAATCCTGTGGATTACGGGGTCCCGGATTATTATGAGCTGGTGCTGGTCGCCAGTGAGAAGGGACTGCAGGATTCACAGGGCTTTTATCACAAATTCGTGGATGCCATCAGAAAAGGCCAGCAGTATACTGCCGATCACCCGGATGAAGCGCTGAAGCTGCTGCTTACCCATCAGGAGGATACCGCACCGCTGGATGAAGCCATTGAGCAGCGCAGTCTGGAGATCCTGCTGCCGCTGATGGATGCCGGTTCCCAGCCCTTCGGCTATCAGGACAGCGCATCATGGGAGAAGGTGAACCAGTGGCTGAGCGAGAACGGTCTGCTGGCTGCCGAAGTGGATGTTAAGAATGCTTTTATTAATTTTTAATTACATCTTTCAGGAGGAATTCATATGTCTTATCTGTCAAAAGTACGCCAGGCGAACCCGCTGGTGCATAATATCACGAATATCGTAGTTGCTAACTTCACAGCTAATGGGCTGCTGGCCCTGGGAGCTTCGCCGTTCATGGCCGATGCCATTGAAGAAGTAGCGGATGTCGCCGCCATGTCCGGCGCGGTTGTGCTGAACATCGGTACACTGAATGAAGCTGCCATTGCTTCCATGATCGAAGCCGGAAAGGCTGCGAACCGCCACCATGTACCGCTCGTGCTTGATCCCGTTGGAGCCGGTGCTACCGCCTACCGCACGGATGTTACAGCTAAGCTGCTCAGTGAGCTACAGCTTACTGCGCTGCGCGGCAATGTGGCCGAGGTTGCCAATGTGGCCGGGGAGAGCTGGGCTAGCAAAGGCGTGGATGCCGGAGCAGGCGAGGGCGATGTAGTAGCTCTAGCCATTAAAGCAGCGCAGAAGCTGAACTGTGTCGTAATTATCACCGGCAAGGAAGACATCATCACAGATGGCAAGCGCACTTATATCGCCAGCAACGGGCATTCCATCCTGACCCGGGTAACCGGAACCGGCTGTCTGCTCAGTGCGGTGGTGGGTGCATTTCTTGCCGTAAGCGGCGGGGAGGTGCTTGAGGCGGCGGCCGAGGCCCTCTCCTTCTACGGCGTGGCAGCAGAGCTTGCCGCTGAGGCGGCTGAAGCCCAAGGTCCGGGCAGCTTCCAGACCTTGTTCCTGAATCAATTGTCACTAGTGACCCCGGAGCAATACAGCAGCCGCTCACGGCTGAAGCTGCTCGAAGCCTAGAAAGCGCACCTCAAAGGAGAGAACAAGATGACTAGCATACGCAAAGCGTTGACCATTGCCGGCTCTGACAGCGGCGGCGGGGCCGGGATTCAGGCGGACTTGAAGACGTTTCAGGAGCTGGGGGTGTACGGCATGTCTGCACTTACTGCACTCACCGCCCAAAATACATTAGGAGTCCAGGGCGTCTATCCGATGGAGCCGGAGACCGTTGCAGCCCAGTTAGATTCGATCGGCAGTGATCTGCCGCCGGATGCCATTAAGACAGGGATGCTGTTCAGCAGTGACATTATCCGCGTGGTTGCCAGTAAAGTGCAGCAGTACGGCTGGCAGCAGAAGCTGGTGATCGATCCGGTCATGGTCGCCAAGGGCGGCTCACAGCTGCTGCTCCAGGAGGCAGTACAGGCGCTGATTACAAGCCTGCTTCCTCTCTCGCTTGCCATCACCCCCAATCTTCCAGAAGCAGAGATGTTGACAGGTATGAAGATTGAGAGCCGGGAAGACCGGGAACAGGCGGCAAGACTGCTTCATCAGATGGGACCCGAGTACATTATCTTGAAAGGCGGACATGACTCCTCAGGAGATGAGGCCGTGGATCTGCTCTATGACGGACGGGAATTCCAGTATATGTCCAGCCCGCGGATTGCGACGAAGCATACTCACGGAACCGGCTGTACCTTCTCGGCTGCGGTGACGGCGGGTCTTGCGCTGGGCCGCTCCATGCCTGAAGCGGTCCATACCGCCAAGGCCTTCATTCAAGCGGCGATTGAGGATAGTCTGAATATCGGGGCCGGGCAGGGGCCGACGAATCATTTTGCTTATGGGAACCGGATGAGATCAAGGGGGATACCGCTATGACACGGATAGACATCGAGGATATGCGCAGACTGCTGAAGCTGTACTTCATTATGGGCAGTGTGAACTGCCGCCAATCACCCGAGGACACTTTAACCGCTGCTGCCGCTGGGGGCATCACTCTGTTCCAATTCCGGGAAAAGGGTCCTGCTGCGCTCAAGGGTGCCGCACTGCTCCGTCTAGGGCAACAGCTCCGGCAGATCTGCCGGGCCTATAACATCCCGTTCATCGTGAACGATGATCTGGAGCTTGCCGCTGCGCTGGATGCCGATGGCATTCATGTCGGCCAGGATGATCTGCCTGCCAGGCTGATCCGGGAGCAGCTCGGTGAGCATAAGATCATCGGAGTCTCCGCACATAATCTGACGGAGGCCCGGCAGGCTATCGCGGACGGCGCCGATTATCTCGGAGTCGGTCCTGTCTATCCTACTTCGTCCAAGGATGATGCCCAGGCCGTCCGGGGAACTACTGTCATAGAAGAGCTAAGACGAAGCGGCCTGAGCATTCCTGTGGTGGGAATCGGCGGCATCACCCTGGAGAATGCCCCACCGGTAATCCGGGCGGGTGCGGATGGTCTCTCCATCATCTCGGCCATTGCCGGAGCTGAGGATATACGCGAGACTACGCGTAGATTCGCGCAGCTCGTCACCGCTCCTTCTTCATAATTTAAAACCAGGCACGCTGCGGGTGGAACGATGCTGGTGGAACAATGCGGGTGCCTCATGCCACGCATAGGGTGTACCTCACTTTTCCACCCGTCTGCTTTGTGACGACATATAGCATTAACCAGGGCGCATACCCATTGTGTTCGGTTTTCCGATTACATTCGGCTTACGTGGCGCTCCCAATCCAATTATGATCGGTTTTTCGATTACATTCGGCCTACGCGGCGCATCCTGTCCAATTATGATCGGTTTTTCGATTACATTCGGCTTACGCGGCGCGCCCTGTCCATTTGTGATCGGTTTTTCGATTACATTCGGCCTGCTCAGTGCGCCCAGTCCAATTGTGATCGGTTTTTCGATTACATTCGGCCTACGCGACACGCCCTGTCCATTTGTGATCGGTTTTTCGATTACATTCGGCCTGCTCAGTGCGCCCAGTCCAATTGTGATCGGTTTTTCGATTACATTCGGCCTACGCGGCGCATCCTGTCCAATTATGATCGGTTTTTCGATTACATTCGGCTTACGTGGCGCGCCCAATCCAAATATGATCGGTTTTCCGATTACATTCGGCCTACGCGGCGCTCCCAATCCAATTATGATCGGTTTTTCTACTACATTCGGCTTACGTGGCGCTCCCTGTCCAATTATGATCGGTTTTTCGATTACATTCGGCTTACGTGGCGCGCCCAATCCAATTATGATCGGTTTTTCGATTACATTCGGCTTACGTGGCGCGCCCAATCCAATTATGATCGGTTTTCCGATTACATTCGGCTTACGTGGCGCTCCCAATCCAATTATGATCGGTTTTTCGATTACATTCGGCTTACGTGGCGCTCCCGGTCCAATTGTGTTCGGTTTTCCGCATACATTTGGCTTACGCGGCGCGCCCTGTCCAATTATGATCGGTTTTTCGATTACATTTGGCTTACGCTACCCCCTCTGTCCCCGCGTAATCTGCCCATAACAATAGTAGAATAGAATTGTCCGTCTGCCAGCCGCTTGTCTCTGCGCAGGACACCCTCGACCTCGAAGCCAAGGCTCTCATAGAGCCGGATCGCCTTGTCATTCCTCTCCAGAACCTTCAAGCTCAGCTTATCCAGACTGATGGTATCCGCCCAGCCGATAGACTGCTCCAGCAGGCTCCTGCCGATTCCATATCCCCAGAATTCCTGCAGCACCCCGACTCCGAACTCGGCCTGATGGGCCAGCCTGCGAAGCGGCCTTCCTTCACATCTGGCGAAGCCCGCCAGCCTGTCCTGAACCTCGGCAACCAGGAACAGGTTCGTGCCGCTGGCCGTATCCGCCGCTATAAGCGACCCGAAGCCCTCCGGGCCGATGAATGCTTCCCCCTGAACCCGGTCTAAATTCTCCGTCTCCCCGTCGATCTTCAGCCTCAGCGCGGACAACTGGAGGGCATCTTGCGGTGAGGCGGATCTCACCGTGTAGCGGAGCCCTTTATTTTCATATCCCTGTGCAACAATAATCATTCTGCTTCTCTCCTCCCAAGCTTAAGGCTGCAATCTCGTTCTCCGGTTCATACCAACCTATCCAGTTTAGCATTTACTTCCGGAAAATCCAGGCGTATAATGCCCATGACAGACATGTTGCAGGATTATTTTTACATATATAGTATCCCTAAAATTCAAGCAAAGCTGGTGACCCTATTGTCGAGAGGCTTCAGAGCCATGGGACCCGGAGGAGGCTTCGGGCATGGCAAATTAAAGTTCAATGAGGAGGAGGCGAAGCCGGATATATCCAAAGCGCTGCTATTACGCATCGTCAAATATTTCGCTCCGTACTGGAAGCAGACGCTGCTGGTGATGACCGTGCTGTGCATCTCCGCAGTGCTGGGGCTGCTCCCTCCTATCCTGATTCAGCAGATCATTGACCGGGCGCTCCCGGACAAGAATCTGCAGCTGCTCTTCCTGCTGGTTGCCGCCTCGCTGGCTACAACGGTTTTGTCAGGACTGCTCGGTGTGCTGCAGAATTATTTGAACTCTTTTATCTCCCAGAATATTGTCCATGATATGAAAAACCAGATGTACCGCCATCTGCAGAGCATGCCGCTGCAGTTCTACTCAGGCGTCAAGCAAGGCGAGGTCATCACCCGGATGACCAGTGACATTGCCGGAATTCAGGGCGTCTTCAACAGCACCATCGTCAATTGTGCCAGCAATCTGTTCATTCTGATCTCCACAGCGTTAACCCTGTTCATCATGAACTGGAAGCTTGCGCTGCTAGGCATCCTGGTCATTCCCTTATTCATCGTGCCGACCCGCAAAATGGGCAATGTCCGCTGGAAGCTGGCCAAAGAGACGCAGGAGAAGATCTCGGAGCAGAATCAGATCATTGAAGAGACGCTCAGCCTCAGCGGGTACATGCTTATGAAGCTGTTCACCAGAGAGGACACCGCACTGGCAAGCTTTCAGACCGTAAACGCCCAGGCGACACGGCTGCAAATCCGCGAATCGATGGCCGGCCGCTGGTTTATGCTGGTCCTTACCACCTTCACCAGTATTGGGCCGATGCTGATTTATCTGTACGGGGGTTATCTATTCATCCAGGGAGAGCTGAGCATTGGAGCAATTATCACCTTCGTGGCACTGCTGAGCAGATTGTATATTCCAGTTATGCAGATGACCAATCTCTATGTCGATGTGAACCGTTCGGTGGCGCTGTTTGAACGGATTTTTGACTATTTTGATATGGACCCGCTGATTGTGGATGCTAAGCTGGCTCTTCCAATCCGGGTTGAGGGACAAGACATCGTCTTCGAGCAGGTGAATTTCGCCTACGCCCCGGACAAGCCCGCTCTGAGCGGGATCTCCTTCACGGCAGTCGCCGGATCACTGACTGCCCTGGTCGGACCCAGCGGAGCAGGCAAAACCACCATTACCAACCTGATTCCCCGGCTCTATGAGCTGGATTCAGGCGTGATCCGTATCGGCGGCAAGGACATCCGCGAGTTCACGCTGCATTCGCTTCGCTCACAGATTGGCCTAGTCACCCAGGACACGTACCTGTTCAACGGGACGATCCGCGAGAATCTGCTCTATGCCAACGCTGAAGCCACGGAAGCCGAGCTGACGGCCGCCTGCGAAGCTGCTTTTATTCATGATTTCATTCTGAAGCTGCCTGAGGGCTACAACACGGTTGTCGGCAACCGGGGAATCAAGCTGTCCGGCGGCGAAAAGCAGCGGATGTCCATCGCGCGCGTGCTGCTCAAGAATCCGCCCATCATCATTATGGACGAGGCCACCTCGTCGCTGGACACGGTATCGGAATATTACATCCAGCAAGCCATGCATGAATTGCTGCGCGGCAAGACCAGCATGGTCATCGCCCACCGTCTATCCACCATCATGGCAGCCGACAATATTCTGGTTGTTCAGGACGGCAGAATTGTGGAGTCGGGGCAGCACGCTTCCCTGCTGGCAGAGAATGGGGTATACCGTGATTTGTACAACAAGCAGTTTCAGCGGGAAGATTCATAAGCCAATAGCGCGGCCGCACATAAAAAGGGATTCCCGGAGCAGCATCACCTGCTCTGGGAATCCCTTCTCTTCCTGTCCGCGATCAGTCCGGCTTATCGCGTAGTACGCAGCGGCTTCAGCTTGTCCATCCAGCCGCTGATTTGTTCTGCCGTCTCCGTGCTGCGCAGCAGCCGTTGATATTCGTCCACATACCCGCCGTCACCGGCAAGCTGTCCGGCCCACTCATGGAACTCTTCGAACCGCGTCAGCGCGACACTGCGCTGCCCGAGAATCAGGTAGGCGTTCAGCAGCTGCTCTAACGTCTGCTCGGACGGATTGTTTTTATACTCCTGCTCACTGAGCTGAAGCTGATCTACCGCATATTGCTTGGTTAGCAGCTCATCCGGCACATAATTCGTCCCTTCCAGCTGGTAGATGCCCATCAGCGCCGGACCCAGGGGGGATTGACCCGGATAAGGGCTGGCCAGCAGATCCTCGCTCCCGTCCTGATCCACATCCTCATAATTCACGCTGAACAGATCGTTAACCGTTACCTGCATCGTTCCGTCGATCTCTTCGACCACAATTGACGCGTAGGCGGGACGGTTGTCCATCAGACTGAACAAGAAGGTATTCCGGTTGTTCTGCACCACGGCTTCAGCCCAGAGCTGCTCCTCCTCATTCCAAATGCCGCCGCCTTCCAGGGTAAGCCCGGCCTTCTTGCTGTCAAAGACCATTTTGCCCTCCTTAACGATGGCGAACTGTGTATAGCTGAACTCTCCCTTATTCCAGTAATACACCTGAAAAATCTGCCCGTTCAACTGAACCGCATCCATATGTACGAATCCCGAATATTCATCTGCAATCTCAGGGGACACTTCCGCGAGCGCTGCGGCAGCCGCGTCTTCCTCCTGATGCCCTCCAGGTGCTGCTGAGAGATCCGCTGCCGGGGAAGCGGCTGGCGCTGCAGACGGATCTGCTGATCCGCCATCCCCTGTTCTTGAGCAACCCGCTATGATCGCTAAGGCTATCAATAAGCTAATAATCCGCATGTAATCCTCCTAAATGTCGTGTCGTGGTAGCATGACTTCCTGTATACCTGTCCGGGAGCCCACTTCGGAAGCCGTACTGGTATGTGAGTTGCCCCTAATCTTCCAGTCTGGCATGAAGCTCTTCGAGCTCTTCCTCCGTCAGCCGTCTCCACTGCCCTTGCGGAAGACCACTGAGCGTGATATGCATAATCCGTATCCGCTCCAGGCGGAGCACACGGTAGCCCAGCGCCTTGCACATCCGGCGGATCTGCAGATTCAGCCCTTGGGTCAGAATAATCATGAACTCCTGATCCGAGATCCGCCGGGTGAGGCATGGCTTGGTCCGGGTCTTCAGAATATCTACACCCGCTGACATCTCCGCCAAAAAGTCTTCCGTGACCGGCTTATCCACGCTCACCCGGTACTCCTTCTCATGACTATGCTCGGAACGCATCATCCGGTTGACAATCGACCCGTCATTGGTCAGCAGAATCAGCCCTTCCGAGTGCTTGTCCAATCTGCCGACGGCAAAAATCCGGGAGGGATAGTTGATATAATCTACGATATTCCCTTCCACATGCCGGGCGGCTGTACAGGTAATGCCTACCGGCTTGTTCAGCGCCAGGTAGACCCGCTCCTCCCGGTCTGGAGTCACAGTAATCCCGTCTACAGCTACCGTATCTCCAGGCTCCACGCTTGCTCCAGGCGTACAGACCTTCCCGTTAATCGTGATCCTTCCGGCGGCAATCAGCCGGTTCGTCTCTCTGCGCGGATAGATACCGGTCTCACTGATGTATTTGTTAATTCTCATGAAGTACCCGCTTTCAGGTCCTACATATGAAAGAACACCTGATTCACATAGCCATCAGATGTTGCCTCCAACCTATAACCCTTATATTTGGTAATTATCAATGGGCAGATGTCCGCTTATTTAGCGCCTCCGGTTTTGTTGCTGCCGCTGCTGCTCTTAGCCGGTTTGGCTCCTTTGGCACCTGGGCTTCCGGGAGGGCCGCTTCGGGCCGGCTTCACGGGTTTTGCCGTCTTATTCCAGCGGGTCCAGCCCTTGCTGCCTGTTCCTCTGCCTGTGCCGCCGCCTTTACTTTTTGCCACAATATCACTCCGTCAATATTCAGTTTTCGTCGTACATTACTCTATCTTACCATTATTTCGGGCGGATTGTCAGGCCCAACTGCAAACAGCCTGCGCGGAGAGCCTCCGGCAGGCTGCATAACAGGTATCTATCCAAGAGCATAGAGTGGCTTATTTAGGCTGAATATATCCTTCGGCCTTAAGCAATTCAGCGATCAGTACCGCACCGCCGGCAGCGCCTCTCACCGTATTGTGGGACAGGCTGACGAATTTGTAATCGTACAGTGAATCCTCGCGCAGGCGTCCTGCGGAGATGCCCATGCCGTTCTCAATATCGCGGTCCAGACGGGTCTGCGGACGGTTCTCTTCCTCAAAATACGTGATGAACTGCTTAGGAGCACTCGGCAGACCGAGCTCCTGCGGACGCCCCTGGAAGCTGTTCCAGCGTTCCAGAATCTCCTCGCGGGAAGGCTTCTGCTCAAAGGAAGCAAAGACAGCCGCCATATGGCCGTCAGCCACAGGTACACGAATACACTGTGTGGTGATTACCGGCTGCTCGCTTGGTACGATCCCTTCACTGGTTACCTTACCCCAGATCCGGAGCGGCTCCTGCTCGCTCTTTTCTTCTTCCCCGCCAATGAAAGGAATCACGTTATCTACCATATCCGGCCAGTCCGCGAAGGTCTTGCCTGCACCTGAAATCGCCTGATAAGTGGTTACAACCACCTTGGAAGGCTTGAACTCATGAAGTGCATTCAGAGTAGGCATATAGCTCTGAATGGAACAGTTCGGTTTCACGGCGATGAAGCCGGTCTCTGTCCCCAGACGTTTGCGCTGCTGGGCGATAACCTCCAGATGCTCCGGGTTGATCTCGGGAATCACCATCGGAACATCAGGTGTCCAGCGGTGTGCCGAATTGTTGGAGATCACCGGAGTTCCGGTACGCGCATAAGCTTCTTCCAGCGCCTTGATCTCTTCCTTCTTCATATCTACGGCGCAGAAGATCAGATCCACATCCGCAGCCACTTCCTCTACCTTGGAGGCGTCTTGAACCATAATGCCTTTGACTGCTTCTGGCATAGGGGTGGAGAGCTTCCATCTGCCTTGAACAGACTCCTCATAGGACTTGCCGGCTGAATTCGCGCTCGCCGCAATCGCCGTTACCTGAAACCATGGATGATTCTCCAAAAGTGCAATGAAACGCTGGCCGACCATACCGGTACCGCCAACAATACCCGCTCTGAGCTTCCTCGACATAAGAAATTCATTTCCTTTCAAGCAGCGCCTAGCGAAAGGTGCTTTTTAATAACCGATTATAAATGATAGCGGCATGTTACACAATATGTGATTATAAAGTAAGTGTTTCCTCTTCTAATAAAATTACCGCGTCATCCCCAGCCGCTTCGCCAATTCACCCAGCTCCTGGCCCTTCAGTGCCCCTTCCACCAGGACAGGCAGCAGTGCCGGAGTACAGGCGAAGCAAGGGGTTCCGTCACGGGCGAGCTGAGCGGCCAGCCGTTCATCATAGGAAGGCTTACCCTCATCGGAGAGGGCCAGCAGCGTCATCGTCCGCACCCCGGATTCCCGCAGCTCGCGCATCCGCCGGACCAGACCGGCCTGATTGCCGTTCTCGTACAGATCCGATACGATAATGAACAGCGTCTTCTTCGGCTCCTCGATGAACTGCTCGCAATACTTCACCGACTTATGAATATCCGTTCCGCCCCCGAGCTGGATGCCGAAGAGCATGTCAACAGGATCATTCGCACATTGCTCCGTCAAGTCTACCACCTCGGTGTCAAAAGCAACGACACGCGTGTTCAGCGCCGGGATACTGGCGAAGATCGAGCCGATCACCGACGCCCAGATCACAGAGCTGGCCATCGAGCCGCTCTGGTCAATATCCACGATAACCGTCCATTCCTTGCTGCGGCGGGCCCAGTCGAAATAAAAGAAGCGCTCGGGGATAATCATCCGCCGCTCCGCATCATAATGCTTCAGATTGCGCTCGATCGTCCGTTTCCAGTCCAGTCCGCTTAGTGAAGGCAGCGGGGAATGCTGCCGCTTATTAAGCGCTCCGGTAACCGCACGGCGGATATCGGTCTCCAGCAGCTTGACCAGCTCATCCACAAGCGCCTGGACCAGCATCCTTGCGGTTTCTTTGGTTTTCTCCGGGATTTTGCCCTTAAGTGCCAGCAGCGTACCCACCAGCTGGATATCCGGCTTCACTGCCGCCAGCAGCTCCGGCTCGAAGAGCAGCTGCTTCCAGCCCTTACGCTCCATCGCATCAGTCTGAATGACCGAGACCACATCCTCCGGGAAGAAATTCCGCACATCTCCGAGCCACTTGGACAGGTTAATCGCAGCATGTCCCGAGCCTGCACCTCTGCCCTTCGATGCGGCAGCGGCACTCCCTTCTGCCTTGCCTGCGCCTGTCTCATTATAGATAGCCGCCAGTGCCGCATCCATAATCAGCTCTTCCTCACTTAGCGTCCGACCGCTGCCTTGACCGTAGCCGGGCAAGGCCTCTTCCGCTTCCTGCCCCAGAATCAGCCGCCAGCGTGTAAGGGCACCGTTCTGATTATCCTCCTTCAGCTCTTCCTTCAGCTCTTCTTCACCCATCTATAGATCCCCGAAGTCAAAATCATTCAGATCATCCAGCATTTTGGCTTCCTCCTCCTTCAGTTCTCCTGTCAGAATCTCGGCGGCCTGCTCTGTGTTCACGCCCCACAGCTCACCCAGCAGCTCAGCGATCATCGTCTTCTCACGCGGGGAGAAGGTACTGAACGCCCGGCGCAGGAAGACCAGCGCACGCTTGAATTCCTCATCCTCCAAGGCGTTGATATAGTCATTTAGCTGCTCCCACAGGCTCATTCGCGACAACAGACCATAGCGGTTACGCATGGACAACCCTTCGAACCAGCCTGCCCCGAGGTCCGCCGGTATCCCCGGAGACAAGCGGCGCGACACCTCCGCCGCTACTTCCCCGGCAGGGATGGCTCCACGCTCCATCAGGATCGCGCAGGCGAAGCCCGACAGCCGCGGGTTGCGGTCATCCCGCTGCGCCAGCTGCAGCAGCTCCTGCAGCCACAGAGCTGTATCCGCAATCTCGCTATGCTCCTGCGAGATGTTATTCAGGTCATTCATTGCACTTATCATCAGCGCCGCCGCTTCATCATTGCAGCCGCTGGCATCCAGCAGGAACAGGCAGCCCCGGCGGAACAGCTCCTCCAGCAGCGGTACGAACGGGGCCGTATCCACCTTGCGGATGTCGCCATAACCGATGATCTTGGCCAGCTCGCTGGCCGCTGTGGCAATCGAGACGACATCGCGGCTATCCACCGCAAGGCGCTGCAGCACGCGGCTGCTCTCCTCCATCTGCGTGGTCATGGCACATTCGCAGGCGGTGACAATCAGCGCAGAGGCCTCAGCGATAGAGCTGCATTCCAGCAGCTTCTCGCGCAACACGTAGGCTGCCGCCACCTCAATGGTCTCGCCCAGCAGTGTAGACTCCACGATCTCAATCTCTACCTCCGGCGCCCACTGGAGGACCCAGTGCTCTGCCCAGGTCGCCCCGGACTGGCCGCTCGGCACATTCCGGGCGAAGTGGATGCCGAGCAGCTCCAGCCGGTGGAACAGCACCGAGCGGTGCAGATCGAGATAAGCCGCTTCACTGCTTGACACCCGGCGGTTCTCGCGCAGATCCAGCGTCAGGTCGCTGGCTACAGTCGATCTGTACTTCTCCAGCTTGTAGCGCTTCAGCAGCCGGTTCAGGTCATCCTGAATCGGCGTCTGGCTGACGCCATCGGCCAGCCTTCCGATATTCGTACCGACATCCACCCGGGCCAGCGAATCGGCGATAACGGCCAGATCACCGTGGCCGAGCAAGGTCTGTGCGGCATCGCGCAGATCGCGCAGCGTAGGTGCGCTTCCACCGTGCAGCGCCGCCAGCGACTCTGCCAGCCGCACCGCTTCAATGACTTCGGCAGTGGAGCGGTGTGTCCCTGCTCTGCGCACCATCCGGGCCACAGAGGAGAGATAGAGATGGGGCAGCTCCTCAGCGCGGCCTGAGGCCATCAGCTCCCACATCATCTGGAAGTAGTGCGGAGCCGTGTTGCCCGCACCGTAACCCGACATAGTGGAGAGCTTATAGTAGGAATACGGCATCAGCGTCAGCTTGGTAGAGCGTGTAGGCAATGACGCAAGCTCCGTATCGCTCATTCCCTCCGAGAGATCAGCCAGTGCGGCGGCGTGGTATGCACCGCAGATCACAACAATCTTCTCCGGCAGATGCCCTTCTTCAATCTTGAGCTTAATTCTCCGCCTCATATAAGATTCGCGCAACGCGTTATAAGCATATTCCCGCGGCTGCTCTGCACGCTCCGTGGACTCCGACAGCTCCCGCATCTGGGCAGAGAAGGCCAGAATCGCGGCTCGGTATGCGCCGCTGCTGGCGTTATGCTCGTAATTACGCTCCCAGTACATATCATAGTCATGCTCACCGGCAAGCCGGGCAATCCGGCTGTATACGGACTCCGGCTCACTGACTTCCTCTTCCGCCGGCTCCCCCTGTTCTTCAGCCACAGCCGCAAGCTCCGGGCGTCCGCCGGCATCCTGCCGTAACGCGTCCTGCAGCCCCAGCGTTACTGAGGAAGGCAGGTCGATGAACTCTGCCTGTGCTCCATGCTCCTGCGCCCATTTCATCCCCTGATATTCCGGGGAATACACAGCGAACGGCCAGAGTACCGTCCGTACGGGCAGATCCTCGGTGAAGGCCAGAATAGCTACCGGCGGCTTCGTTACCGCATGGGTTAAATGACGGATCTCTCCGCTTGCATCACTCGGCCCCTCAATCAGCACGGCGGTCGGCTGCAGCTCGTTCAAATATTCCAGGACATGCCTGGCACCGCCCGGAGACAGATGCCGGACTCCGAAGACATGAACGCCGGCAACCGCTGCCCTGCTCACTCGTTCATCTCCTTGCAGGCTTGATAGAGTCCGCGCCAGTCCGCTCCTTTTTTCTTCATTACATTATCCAGATATTCCTTCCACACCAGCTTATCCTTGTCGTCATCCTTGACGATCGCCCCTTGGAGTCCCGCTGCCAGATCCTCGTCGGTCAGTTCTCCGCTCCCGAAGCTTGCTGCCAGAGCCATGCTGTTCGTCAGCAGCGAGATGGCTTCTGCCGTGGAGATTACACCGGCTGGAGTCTTCACCTTCTCCTTCTTGTCGAGCGTCATGCCGCTGCGCAGCTCGCGGAAGATGGTGACCACCTTCAGCAGCGCTTCATCCGCCGGAACAGCAGCCTGCAGCTCATAGGAGGAGGCAATCTCGCCGACACGCTTCTTCACAATGGACAGCTCCGTCTCAAGGTCCGATGGCGCAGGCAGCACAATGATATTGAAGCGCCGCTTCAGGGCAGCGGACATTTCATTGACTCCGCGGTCCCGGGTATTTGCAGTGGCAATAATCGAGAAGCCCTTGCGGGCACTGGTCTCCTTGCCCAGCTCCGGCACAGAGATCGTCTTCTCCGACAGAATTGAGATCAGCGCGTCCTGTACCTCGGAAGCACAGCGGGAAATTTCCTCGAACCGGGCAATGCCGCCATCCTCCATCGCCCGCATAATCGGGCTCTTGACCAGCGCTTCCGGCGTTGGACCGTTCGCCAGGAGCATGGCATAGTTCCAGGAATAGCGTACATGCTCTTCGCTTGTTCCCGCTGTCCCCTGAACAACCATGCCTGAGTTGCCATAGATTGCCGCCGCCAGATTCTCGGACAGCCAGGATTTCGCCGTGCCCGGCTCTCCGATCAGCAGCAGTGCACGGTCGGTGACCAGTGTGGCAACCGCCATCTCGATCAGCCGGGTGTTGCCGATGTATTTCGGCGTAATCACGGTCTTGCCCGCCTTGCCGCCAGTAATGAACGTGAGAACTGAACGCGGGGACATCTGCCATCCGGCCGGAATACGCCCGGTGTCCTCCTTGCGCAGAGCCTCCAGCTCATCCTGGTACAGGATTTCGGCAGGCAGACGCATGTAATCCTGAAGCTGATCTTGTTCTGTTGACATGTACACCTCTCCTTGCAACTGTTTTGTGAAAAGCTAAAGTTAAGAATGTATGGCTTCGAGGAACAGGGTAGCTGTTATAAGGGTCAGGTATTCTTGGCACTCCGCAGGCTGGCCAGCACATATTCCAGCTGCTGCTTGCATTCATATCTATAGTTGGGAATAACCGCTTCCACACGGCTGGCATAGCTGGCAGGGAAGCGCTCCATCATTTTAAATATATACAATTCGAAGGTATACGGGTTATGAGGACTCTTAGTCTCCAGGGCACTCATCAACAGTTCCAGACGCTCCGGCTCAGGCACCCCGGCCCTTTCCAGTCCCTTGAAGATGTTGGGAATGAAATCACTGGCACGGCGTTTGGACAGGTCCTGCAGCTTATCAACCAGAAAGTTCCGCACGCCCTTGTGACCCGGCCGGGCAAAGGCACTGGCCAGATTCACAGCATTGTGCTGGATGAACCAGTCCAGCCAGCGGGGGTCCCAAGCTGCGGCAATCTCCTGAGCCGGAAGCATCTCCCTGCTGTAAGGCTGTCTGATTCCCGCTGCATCCCACTCTACTTCATAATTCCGCCGGCGGATATCCACAACCTGATCCTCAATGGTATTAATCAGCAGCTGGGAGCGCTGAGCCGCATCCTTGGCCTCCTTACCCACAAGCGCTTTGAGTTTATCCAAGAAGGTTCCGCCGGCGAACCGGTCGAATAGCTCCTTCGGACTTATAGACTGCTGGGCGGCATGGAAATAATGCGGCAGGAAACGCACGCTCCGCTTCTCCAGCTCTGCAAGCTCTGCCAGAGCAGCACCGTCTGGAGTTTTCTCTTTATACAAGGCTGCGTGGTCCAAAAGCGGAATCCAGCCCAGTGACGAGAACCGGGGATACTCTTGAAGGATATAGCTGTAGATTTCATCCAGCTGCTGACTCCGTACCCGGCGAAGAGCGGTAAGGAAGGGAAGAAGCTCATTCCATATCTTGTCTGTCAGCTTCACGCCGTCATTTTTCTGCGGGGCTGCCTGCAGCTCTTCCATGAATAATGCCGCCAGACGGGCACTCACCTCTGCGGAATGCCCGTCCGCCAGCACTCTGCCCAGAATCTCGCGGTCCTTCTTCTGGATGAATGCCTCAACCAGCCGTTCCCCTCCCTGTAACGTACCGCCTGCCGCCAGCGCCGCATAGGCCGCTTCGCGGATGGCTTTCTTCTTGTCAGTGGACCACTCCAGCAGGTTGGGCGTGAATTGTTCATAACCGCCCAGGCATCTGATGGCTGCAGCGCGGACCTCCTCACTTCCACTCTCGGCAGCGTGGAAGATCTTATCCAGGTATTCGTCTGCACCGACCTTCCAGATTACCTCCAGTTTGCGGACCTCACTTCTTCCCCCTGAGAGATTAAGACTCTCCAGCAGGTGGCTGGCAATGACCGGCCCGTAGGACGGGAGAATATGATTCATCGCATATTCCGCCAGCTCCGCATACGGGTCGTTCAGCGCAGAGACCGCCAGCGGCAGCAATCGCAGATCCTGGAAGACCCCATCCTTATACGCATCCACTACAATCTCATATCTGCCGCTTCCGGTAGTGGTGAGTGCTTCCAGCACAGGCGCAAGCTTCCGGTAAGTCTGATTCGTCTGCAGGGTGAACTTCCGAACCGGCAAGGGTCCGGGAGTTCCATCCACGGTTGTCGTTCCCTGAGTATACAG
Source organism: Paenibacillus sp. FSL M7-0896 (assembly GCF_037975415.1). Taxonomy (NCBI): domain Bacteria; kingdom Bacillati; phylum Bacillota; class Bacilli; order Caryophanales; family Paenibacillaceae; genus Paenibacillus; species Paenibacillus sp. FSL M7-0896. The sequence goes on along the minus strand of NZ_CP150250.1, from coordinate 2,961,247 downwards.
AACGGACTCCAGCAGCAGGGTATTCTCCTGCAATTGAATGCCCGGGGCAGGACCGTCCGGGCTCCCCGGTTCAATCAGTGCCGTGATTCCCTCGCCTAGCTTCTTAAAGACCGGTGACCGCTCGCCTAGCTGCTGAAATTGCGGAAGCAGCCGCTTCAGGCGGAAATCTTCGGCCGCCAGCTCACTTCCGGCAATATACAGTCTTCTGTATTCCTGATGCAGCTCCTGCAATAACGCTGTGCTCATGGATTGTCCTCCCATATGAATAAAGGTTTGTGGATAATGTTAAATTACTCTAGTACAGCAGACGAACGATCTCTTCGTCCTTAATGACACTTAGCGGCTGGGCACGCAGACGTCCCTGGTCCAGGTCATGCTCGAACATGACCAGAACTGTACAATCTTCGCGGGCGCCTGCCGGAAGGAACGGCAGCAGTTCCACTGTGCCCTGCGGCATCGACGGAATATCCTCCAGAAGGAGCCTTGTTCCTTCCCCGTCAGTCATAACATACTGGCCGTTCTCTGTGACGCCCAGAGCTGCGGCATGCAGCAGCATGACCGGCTGCTTGTCGCTCAGCGGGTTCTTGATCTGGTTCTTCACCTTCTTGAAGACCTCGGAATATGAACGGTGAGCCTTGGCGGCCGCCCGCTCAAGATCCGTGCCTTGCACCGGTCTTGAAGACATGGACTCGTATCTAATCCGGGCATTCATATCCCCGGGATAGGTGTACAGCTGTGGAACCACGGCAATGTCGAAGAAGCTGTCTTCCTCGCGCATCAGCTTCGCCGCCTTGTAAGGGCGGTAGTTAAAGGTCCGGCGGATCTCCCCGGCTTCCGCAGAGAGATCCAGCCAAAAGCCAAGGTCTACGAACTCCTGGCGGGCCGCATCGTTGTAGCTGTAGAAGGATAACTGCAGCAGCTCTGCCCCCTCTTTTACCAGCCCGTATTCCTTCAACTCGCTAAGCTGCCAGGCATGGCCCAGCCATTCATCAATGGTGGATTCATGATCCAGCGCCAGCTCCGGGTCCTCGCTCCGGGCCAGCAGATACGTCCGGCCCTTCTTGATAAATGCGTGTAGCCGTGTCAGCTGCTCCACCGCATATGTATAGTTCTGCTCCTGATCCTTGCCGCTGAACATCAGATTCGCGAAGCGGCGCAGCTCAATCTGGGCACCGGACAAATAATAGTTCCCGAGCTGCTTCACATGCCCCTGAAGCGTCTTGGCCGCAGACTTGTCAATCGTGGACAGGCCGCTGCGTACGAAGGAGAGCACCAGCTTTTCCAGCAGATCAAGCCCTTCGAGCTGCGCGTTGATTTTTTTCTTCAAGGCGGATTTGTTAACCTTCTTCGGCTTGGGGTCTGCTCCTTCAGCCGCCTGCTTCACCTTGTTCTCTTCCCGCTTCTCCGCCTTCTCGCGCTTCGATGCGATGTCTTCGGGAACCGGAGCAGGTGTGAACGTCTGGCCTTCGGTATAGGCATACAGCAGACCTAGTGCGTGCTTGCAGGGGAATTGGCGGCTGGGGCAGCTGCAGCGGAAGACCGGGCTGTCTGCTGCGATGAAGTCCACTGAGCACTCATAGGGCGTTTTGCCGCTTCCGGCACATTTTCCGAATAATAGCTCTCCGTTCTCCGACTGATGGAGCTCCACAAAGCTCTTTTTGCGGACCAGCCCCTGGCCGTTCTTGATCGCAGCAGCATTGGGTGCAAGTGAATCGACGTACGTGGATGTTAGCTCTGGCAAATTAGATTCCTCCCGGCTGAATTAGGATTGTAAGCAGAATGAATGAACGTGCATACGGGGCACAAGTATTTATTACCCAGCTTCACATGGAACGACTACAAATAAGATCATATGTTTGCATTTATTTTAGCAAATCTTAGCGTCCGATCCAATAGAGTAACCGCTTTCAGATGAAAAATGGGTGATAGGTCCTAGATTCGCTTCTGGTCAAGCTCCGTTCTAAGCGGTTTATGTAAACTCTATAATCGAACAAAAGTCGAACAAAAAAACGGCCAGCCCTCCTAAAAGACAGCTGCCGTTCCTGCTTCCCCGCAGGGATATTTTATTTGAACCAGCCCTTCTCCTTAAACCGCGTAATCGCCTCAATCCGGTTGCCCACATCCAGCTTGTCCAGAATGACCGAGATATAGTTGCGGACCGTACCCGTGGTGATATAGAGCTGGCTGGCGATCTCCTTCGTATTCTTGCCGTCGGCGATCAGCCCCAGCACTTCCTTCTCGCGCTCGGTCAGCGGATTCGCTTCCTTGCTGTAGGCTTCATCCATCAGCTCCGGCGCGTACATCCGTTTGCCGTCCATGACACTGCGGATCGACAGCGCCAGCTCCTCGCTGGGACTATCCTTAAGCAGATAGGCATCCACTCCGGCCTTGACCGCACGCTCGAAGTACCCTGCCCGGGCAAATGTGGTCAGAATCATGATTTTGCAGCCTGCCCCCTTCAGGGCTTCTGCCGCTTCCAGGCCCGTCATAGCCGGCATTTCAATATCCATAATACAGATATCCGGCTGCAGCTGCTTCACCAGCTTCACAGCCTCTTCCCCGTTGCCCGCCTTGCCGACTACCTGCATGTCTTCCTCCAGGTCCAGCAGCGCCGACAGTGCTCCCAGCAGCATCCGCTGGTCTTCGGCTATCACGATTGATATCATTGCGCGTTCACCTCCATGTCCGGCTGCTGCGACGCATTCGGCACCTTAATCACTAGTGTAGTTCCTTCATCCTGGATCACTTCCATCGAACCATTCACGAACTCAAGCCGCTCCCGCATTCCCTGCAGACCATGCCCCTTATGATACAGCTTGGTCCCCTCAATCCCTCCGCCGTTGTCCTTCACCTTGATGACCAGATCGGTCCGTGAAGATTCAATCTGTATCCGGCACAGCGAGGCGCCGCTATGCTTCACCACGTTGGTTACCGCCTCCTTCATGCACATGCTCAGTACATTCTCGGTAATCAGCGAGGTATTGGTCAGAACGGGATCACCCTCCAGTATATAACCGATCTCCGCCGCCTGGAGGAATTGCCGGATGCGCACCAGCTCATCTTCAACCCGGATGCCCCGCATCTGTGTGATCATCTCCCGGACTTCCTTAAGCGCGCTGCGGGCGGTTACACGGACATCGTTAATTTCGATCATGGCCTGTTCCGGATTCTTGGTGATCAGCTTGCCGGCCAGGTCACTCTTGAGTCCGATCAGTGACAGGCGTTGTCCCAGCGTATCATGCAGATCCCGGGAGATCCGCTGACGCTCTTCCATGATGCCCAGCTCGGAGATCCGTTTGTTGGCATCCTCCAGCTGTTCCTCCAGCTTATCCTGCCTATTGCGGTTATAGGTTGTGACCGGAAGCAGCACCACAGCAATGATACTGACCAACACGAACGGCAGCTGCGAGAGGAATACGGGATTGCGCATAATCAGCTCATAGTTAATGGCTACAATCGTCGTCAGCAGATGGATCGGATAGAGGGTGAAGAAGGCCGCTCTTTTCTGAATATTCCCGATAAAAAAAGCCAGAAACAGCGCAAAGTACATGTACCCGAACAGCAGCGTCATCGTAACAGAAACTATCATCTGCACACTGGTCCAGAAATAGACCACCCAGCCCCTGGACTTAAACGACAGCACGTAGCAGGCGAAGAAGACCATAATCATCAGGATGCCATACACCCAGCGGTCCGCGGAGGAGGATCGGAAGATAAAATAGAACGGAAGAATGTAAAAAACAACCCATACATAAGGGCTCAGTCCCGTACTTTTATGAAAAATATGATGCCACTTCTGCATGTTAGCCATCCTTTTTGCCAGCAAGTTTATACCCCCATTTTAACATAAACCAGCCTCCGACCGGCAACTTCCTTCGAAACAACCTGTGTGTATTCTAAAAAGAAAGACCAGACCCGGCATCCTGCTCCCCGGATCTGTCTTTCTGCATGTTATCATGTTACCGCTTCTATTCGCTCTGGAACCCCGGTTTGATTACCTTCAGCCCCTCTTTCACGGCAGGCTCACTCTTACGCAACCGCTGCTTCAACTGCTTGAAGCTGAGAAAGACCTTATGCTCTTCATCCCAAAGACGGTATTTCAGCGCTTCGAGACTGGTGCTGAGTGTAATGGTGGTTGCCTTTTGCAAAGGCGGGCTGGCATTGTGAGCCAATTCCAGATTATAATTCGGCACCTTCGGACTCAAGTGATGCACATGGTGAAATCCGATATTGCCGGTAATCCATTGTAGCAGCTTCGGCAGCTTATAGTAAGAGCTTCCTTCTACAGCGGCGTTCACGTAGCTCCACTCTTCATCATGCTCGAAGTAAGTATGTTCGAACTGGTGCTGTACATAGAACAGCCAGATGCCGAGGAAGCCGGACACGAACACAATCGGCAGCTGTACCAGCAGGAACGCCTGCCAGCCTATGAGCAGAATGATTCCAGTATATAGACCCACAATAGATACATTGGTCAGGTACGTATTCATCCGTTCCTTGCGTCTTGCCCCTTTGGCATTGAACCGGTACTGGATGAGGAATACGGCAATCGGTCCGATGACGAACATTACCAGCGGGTTACGGTAGATCCGGTAATAGAGCCGCTGGAGCGGCTTAGCAGCCACATATTCATCCACCGTCATGATCCAGATATCCCCGATGCCTCTTTTGTCGAGATTGCTGCTTCCGGCGTGATGAATCGAATGACTGTGCTTCCACTGGCGGTAAGGGACCAGGGTAAGCACACCGGTGATGGTGCCGACAATATCATTGGCCTTGCGGTTCTTGAAGAACGACCCATGACAGCAGTCATGAAAAATAATAAAGGTGCGGATGACAAAGCCGGCAGCCGGAATAGCGAACAGCAGCGTCAGCCAGTAGGACACGGATAAGCTTAAGTAAGCGGCGGTCCATAATAGCACTAGCGGCCCAAGCGTATTAATGAGCTGTTTTATGCTCGTGTTGAGGTCTGTTTTCTCGTAAGGGGCTACGCTTTTCTTCAATGTAGAGAGCTGGGGTATCTGGTTGTTGGTCATCGGGATCGGTTCCTCCTCGGATGCATCCATTCAAGGATACTTCTTATATTTCCAGTATAAAGAAAGAAGTGTCATCCCCGTAAGTCATAAATATCAACTCTGATGTATGACAAATGTCATAGTCGGCTCTGGAGTGCTTGTCTGCCCGCCTCCTTCGTTCTGAGCAGCGGCAGCAGAATCAGCACCGCAATCAGGAACAGTATGCCGCTCCCGGTGAAGACTGCAGATAGGGAGAGCGTGCCTTTGGCGTAGCCGGCTACAGACATTCCTATCACCATGAAGCCCATGAACATCGGCCCCATAATGCCGCCCACCCTGCCCATATAAGCAGTCTCTGTGTGACGGAGCAGCAGGGTATTGATACCGATATGAATACAAGGGTAAAAGAATCCGCTAACCGTCTGGAGCACCAGCGTGAGCGCTGTGTGATGCGACCAGCCTACCCCTACCGTTCCTGCCGCACTGATCAGCAGGCCTAGGGATAACATTGTCTGCGGCTTCATAGTTTTGCCTTTACTCATAATAAACATTCCACCCAGCAGCATCGCCGCTCCATTCGCCATCATCACCCACTGCAGGAAGCCTTTGTCTCTGCCCAGATTCTCCATAATGATGAAGACACCCAGCGGCTGAACCAGTCCGGCGGCAAGCCCGGCGAAGGCAAACGTTACTCCAAGGTTCTTCAGTACCCGGCTTGCACGCACATAATTCAGTCCGGATATCATCTCCGCCAGGAACCCGCTGCGGGCCTGTCCGGTCTCCTCCATCCGGTCAGCGGGCAGCTTGACCAGAATGAGTGCCGAGCCGATGAACATCCCGCCCATCACAGCAAGTGAGGCCTCAATGCCGTAATGACTATAGATGAAGGTGCCGATCACCGGACCAATGACCATGAAGAAGGCTGTAAGCGACTGAAACATGGCCATTACACTCTGCAGCTGCTCTTCAGGCACATGCTGCTTAAGCAGCTTCATCGCTGAAGGCTGTGAGAACTGGGACAAGACGGCCGACACCATTGTTGCAAACAACAGGGCGTGCCATGAGCCTGACATGACCACCAGCAATACAACAAAGATTGAGCACGCGGACAACAGATCGCTTACGATCATGGTCCGTTTGGGACGCCAGCGGTCTGCGAAGGTTCCCCCGATGATGGCGAACAGAAACAGCGGGCCGTATTCAGCCACCGAAATGAGCGAGACATAATAAGGATCATTCTGCGTAATCTCCGTCACATACAGCAGAATCGCAAAATTCCGCACCCATACCCCGAGCTGCAATAGCACATTTGACAGCATAATCGTCCGTACATACTTGTTACTTAACACGTTAACATCCTCCATCATTCAAAATAGACTAAATAGATAAACATCTAATCTGTATATTAATATATAGATGTTTTATTTATTTGTCTATATATTTAAGGATAATATTATAATTCGTCTATTGATTACTTATAGTAGCATGATTAATCGTTCCAATACAGAAGCAGTAATGATGAACGAAAAGCAGCCCCTGTTCGCCACCTTAGTTGGATTTTATACACTTAATAAATCCGTTTTTCTTTCCGCAAGAAGATTAAGTGGATTTTTGTCATCTAATTCGACCCCATTCCGCTAAAGCTCCAATTTCGCTTCCAGTAAGTGTCGTTTATCCAACTGCTTCACCGGTTCCAAAGATTTCGGCTGAAAGAGTTGGAGTTTTTCCACTTATATAAGACGCACTTAAGTTTTGAACTTGAAGCTTCGCCGTCACTGCGGTGAGCATTTGGACTTCCGGCCGCTGCCCGTCACCAGATTTCTTGATTAATCCCACTCTTCAAGGATGTAGCAAATTAATCAGCATTAACGCCTTGAACGACAAAAAAAGCACCCACTAGCTTAGGTGCTTAGTCGCTTAGGTGCTTAGATTCTTAGTTGCTCAGACTCTTAGGCCGATTCCTTATCCGGCCTTTATGTATATCCTGCGTTTACTCAGCTTCTTGCCTGCCGGTCTGCTAAGCCTGCTTCACATGCTCCTCACGGTACTCTGTGGGCGTCTTGCCGGTCGCTTTTTTGAATACCTGGGTGAAGTATCTCGGGTCCTGATAACCGACCAGCGGTGCGACCTGATACACTTTCACATTGCTGCTGCGCAGAATGTATTTGGCGTTCTCCATCCGGCAGTGGGTGACGAATTCGAGGAACGTGTAGCCGGAGATTTGCTTGAACAGGGTGCAGAAATGGCTGATGCTGAGATCGGCCACCTCGGATACCTCCTCGATGCTTAGATCCTTATGGTAATTGGATTCAATGTACCGCTGGACCTTCTCAATGATGCTCCGTCCGTCCTCCCGGGCTGCGGTCTTATGACTCTGCTCCAGCCAGTCGCGGAAGGTGGTCTTCAGGACATTCATCATGTCCGGCAACGTGCCCAGTCCGTTCAGCTTGCTGAACAGCCCTTCAATGGACCAGTCATTATGCGTATTCAGATGTTCGAATTGCCGGTATAGCACCACACTCATCTCAATCATCAGGCGCTCCGCCAGCGGCTGGGGCAAGCTCTGGGCTTCAATGAATACGGACATCTCGTCAAAAAGAGTCAGCATACGTTCCATATTCAGAGTACGGATGCTCTCAAGCAGCGACAGCTCCAGCTCCTTCGGATACTGCACCTCCCGGTTGCCTGCCGCTGCTGTCTCCTCTTCCAGGAAGACACCGGCCTGACCGGAATAGAAGCGCTGGTACAGCGCCTGGGAGGCTAACGGGTATACCGTGCTAAGCTGATCAATCCCGCTGGTGCTTCTGCTGATGCCGACAGAGCAGTTCAGCTTGGAGTAGCGCTTGATTCCGGCTATAAGCTGCTCCCCGAGTTCCCGCTTACCATCATTCAGGCTGGCCGGGAAGAGCAGAATCCATTCTCCGTTATAGAACGGGAAGATAGACAATGCCCCGTTCGTAAGCGACCACTCCTCCAGGATATTGCGCACGGCAAACAGCCACAGACGCTTCTCCTCGGCGCTCCATTTCGCCGTCAAGGCCGCGTAGTCGTCCAGACGGACCACGGCCATGAAGTATTCTCCCTCCAGCTCGCTGTTCTCCAGCCACGCAAGGTGCTGCAGCGGCCGCGGATTGCCCAGCGTGAATTCGGCCAGCATGCGCTCGCGGGCCAGCAGCGACAGGGTCTGCACTGAGAGCATTAGCTGCTCATTCTCCTTCTGGCGGTCCAGGCGCTCCCTGGCCCGCTTAAGCATCTCCACCAGCTCGTCATGGTCAATCGGCTTCAGCAAGTAATCAAAGGCCCCCAGCCGCAGGGCCTCCCTGGCATATTCGAATTCCCCGTAGCCGCTGATGAAAATGAAGATCAGCTTGGCGCTGCGCGGCAGAACCTCCTTCATCAGCGTGATCCCGTCAATCACCGGCATACGGATGTCGCTGATAATGATGTGTGGTGCGGTCTGCTGAATCTGCTGCAAGGCGGCCTCCCCGTTCTTCGCTTCCCCCACAATGCTCAGGCCCAGCTCATCCCATGGAATCGCAACCTTCAGGCTGCGCAGTATAATCGGCTCATCATCTACGAGCAGTACCTTATATTTCTCCTGCTGCTCCTTCATCACTTACACCCCCAGGCTTATTGACCCGAAGAACTCCGGATCAGATTCCAATACTGCTTGGACGCATCCTGCAGCTGCTGCAAGGCCTGCTCCGCCTGCAGCCCTCCGTCAATCATCTCCTCGATGACACTAAGGAAGGTCTTCTTCACTTCAGGCGATAACAGATTGTCATACGGGACGAAGCTCTGCTCATTCTCCTCCATCATATCCATCACCTGGGCAAAGACCGGTCCGGTCTTCTCCGGGTCAAATGCAATCCGCATCGACGGAATTCGGAGACCCTCATAGACAATCCGCGTCTGAATCTCTTTCGTATAGAAGCCCTTCATCAATTCAAGTGCCGCTGTCCGCTTCGCTCCGGTGAGGCTCGAAGACAGCCCGATGCCAATCGTATACCCTCCGGCGATAGACGGCTCTGTGCCGGCCTCCCGCGCGGGGAAGGAAATGACTCCAACCCGGCTCTGGAAATCGTCCGGGGCATTGTCCCCCGAGAATAAATTGATATCCCAGTTGCCGTTCAGATACATGGCTGCCCTGCCTTCAGTGAACAGACGGACCGCACCCTCGGTGGAGGTATCATTAGAGTCCTCACTGAAATAGCCTGCCTTCACCCATCTGTTCAGATGCCGGAACGCTTCCAGGTAGCCACTGTTCTGGAAGCTCGACATATCCTCGCCAGTAACCAGCTTCTGAATCAACTCCGGTCCGGCGTAGCGGTCCATCAGATAATGGGCGAATATCCCCGCAGGCCAGCGGTCTTCATTCCCCAGCGCAAACGGGATATACCCCGCTGCCTTCAGCTTCGCCATCACCGTATCCAGCTCGGCCAACGTAGCCGGAGTGTTAATGCCTAGCTTGGTGAAGATTTTTTTATTGTAATAGAGCGGTTCCGCATTGCCCTCGATAGGCAGTCCGTAGATATGATTGTTGAACGTCCAGAGATGCAGATCCTTGAACTGGTTGCTGAGACCGTTCTGGGCAGTGAAATCGGTCAGATCCATCAGCCGGGCTGAACGCACGTAGGGCTCGATCTCCGCTCCGCCGAACAGGACGAACATATCGGGCGGTGTGCCGGTTACCATCTCACTCTTCAGCTTCTGCTCCCGGTGGATATTCTGGTCCAGCCCCTCGAAGTTCACCTTCACATTCGGATGGCTCTCCTGGTAGCTGCGCACAACCTCCTCGAAGATCGCCAGCAGCGGCCGGTCATGCTCCTTGATCCAGAAATGCCGGAAGGTCAATGTGATCTTCTCGGGCGAAGTATCCTCAATCTGCTCCCGGTCCTCCTGCATAATGAACCATACGGCGCCGGACATCAGCACAATATAGAGGAGAATCCATCCCCAGTTGGTCAACCATCGGAGCACATGTCGCTGATCTTTCATTTGGCTTCTCCCTCTCATGACGGCTGTATCCTCGGAATCCGGATGCAGATGGCTGATCCGAAGCCCGGTGAGGAGCAGACCAGAATGCCATAGGGATTGCCGAACCGGATGTTCAGGCGCTCATGCACATTTTTCAGCCCAACCCCGCTGTCGCTGTATTTCTTGGGATTGCTCCGCTCCTTGTTCCACTGGCTCATCAGCACCTCAAGATCGAAGCCCGGCCCGTTATCCTTCACAATAATGATAATATCCTTGCCGTTCTCCTGGGCGGTGACTGTAATGGTCCCGTGCTCCTCCATCTGCTCAATGGCATGATACAAAGCGTTCTCCACAATCGGCTGAACAATCAGCTTCTGGGTCATCACGTATTTCAGCGGCTCCGGCAAGTCCAGCTCATAGGAGAATTTGTCCTCGAACCGGAACTTCTGGATATCCAAGTAATGGCGGACATGCTCGAACTCCATCTGCAGCGGGATCAGCTCCTGATTCTGGCTGATGCTGATCCGCAGCAGCCGGCCGAGCGAGATGACCATTTTGCTGATATCCCGGTTGCCTGCCAACACCGCCATGGAGTTGATCGATTCCAGTGAATTATAGATGAAATGCGGGTTGATCTGGGCCATCAGCGCCTGCATCTCCGCTTCCTTTTTGCGTCCCTGCTCGGTCTGGACCTGGTCAATCAGCTCATTGATCTGCGAGCTCATCCGGTTGAAGCCGTCAATCAGGGAATCGCTCTCATCATTGGCCCGCAGCGGTACCGGAATCGGGGTGAAGATCCCCTGCTTGACCCGCTTCATGCCGTTCACGGCGCTGTTAATGCTGCGGACAAGCCTGCGGATGAAATAACGGTCGAACAGGAAGGCCGACAGCAGCGACACCATGCCGAGAATAATCGCAATATTGCGGATGGAGACCGATTCAGAGGAGATCAGGTTCATCGGCGTAATGGCCGCCAGATACCAGTCCGCGTTATGTGAAGGCAGGAAAGTGATCAGTGACCGCTCCCCTTGATAATTGTCAATGTAATAGTCCTGCTCCTGGTTATAATTCTCCTGCAAAAAAGGAAAATCCGTCCGTTCCCCGATATGCTCCCCGGACTTGTTAAAGACGATATTGCCCTGCTTGTTGACCAGCAGGATATCCCCTTTCTTCAGGGTCGCAGCCTCCCAGAAAATCTGATCAAGCAGATCCGGCTTCACATATACAACCAGATAGCCGATATCCTCCAGCGAATAATAGTCCTTAATCACTCTGGCATGGACCAGCACCGGCTTATCGCCGCTGGCCGAGCCGTTCTCTCCGGGACCGGACCAGACAGGACGCCCTTCGGCAGCCTCCATGGCTCCGAACCAGACCTGCTTGTGCATATCCGCAAAAGACATCGGCGCATTGTATTGGTACAGCAGCCGGTCTTTCCCGTACAGGCTGAACGAGGTGATCATCGGATGGTTAATCAGCAGGTTGTTGATTTCCTGCTTGCGGTCATAGGTGAGGACAAAATTCTGCTGCTTCAGCGACTGCTGGATCGCAGGCTGCGTAATAGCTGAATTGGTGATCGATGAAATCTCACTGAGGGCGAACTTCAGCTTGCGGTCCGTCTCCAGCAGGGAGATCCAGTAGAAATTACTTGATTTCTTCTCCATAGCATTCGAATAATTCACATACGTCACAATCCCCATGACAATCACGGGAATGAATACAAGAAGAATAATAGCGAACAAGATTTTGCGGCGGAGCTTCATGACGGGTCCCTTCCTCCTGCGGTCTCTGTCCAAATAGAAGAATTCATAGGTTTCACACGATAACTTATCCTTCTATTTCTCGCTGAAACGAATGCCGTCCTTCAAAAGGACGGCAAAACCGTTTCCACTTGATTATTATTCTTCACAGCATTCTGTAAATCCTCTTACTTATTGAATAGACAGACAGTTAACTCTTGATGGCACCTGAAGTCAGTCCGGCAATGACCCAGCGGCTGAACAGCAGGAAGACAACCAGCAGCGGCAGCGTGGCCGTGAACGTAGCGGACATAATCATCCCGTAATCAAGACCGTCACGTGTAGTGAACAGCTGCTGCAATGCAATCTGAATCGTGAAATGCTCCTTGTTCTTCAAGACCACAAGCGGCCAGAAGAAGTCATTCCATACCGTCATGAAATTCAGAATACCCAGGGTAGCCATCGCGGGTGTAATGACCGGAACGGCAATCCTCCAGAAAATCCGGAAGTGGCCTCCTCCGTCAATACGTCCGGCTTCAATCAGCTCGGTAGGCACGGCCGAGGAGATGTACTGCCGCATCCAGAAGATGCCGAAGGCATTGACCATAGCCGGAACAATCAGCGCTTTGAAGCTGTCGATCCAGTGAAGCTTGGCCATAATGACATAGGTTGGCAGTACGCCGAGCTGCTGGGGAACGATCAGGGTGGCAATAACGAATACGAACAGCACGTTTTTACCGGGGAATTCATATTTGGCAAAAGCATACCCGGCCAGCGTACAGAAGAACACGACCGAGACCGTCACCATGGACGAGACGAACAGCGAGTTGCCAAGCGCCTGGAAGAAGTCCGATTTGTCCAGCACCCGCTTGAAGTTCTCGAAGAACTGGTCTCCGATGGTGAGCAGCGGCGGTACGTGGAACACGGCTCCCTTGTCATTGGTCCCGACCACAAACATCCAATAGAACGGGAAGATGGAGACCAGTGCTCCGAGAATCAGCAGAAGATAGAAGCCCAGCTTGCCGAGGAAGCCGAGATCATCCGGTTTTTTTCTGAACATACGCAGTGTGCTCACGCTTTTTTCCCTCCAGTCTGTCTGCCGCCGCCTCTGGAGATCAGCATATTGAGGACAGAGAACAGAATCGTAACGAGGAACAGCAGAACCGCTGTAGCCGCCGCTGTACCGAAGAAGCCGTTCCGGAAGGCCTCACTGTACAAATAAGTAACCATCGTAATCCCTTCCTGCCGGGTAGATCCGGTGCCGGATTGGCCGAGGAAGACATAAGGCTCTGTGAAGAGCTGCAGCGCACCAATGGTGGATTGCAGGGATACGAAGATAATGAACGGCTTAAGCAGGGGCAGTGTAATGAAGAAAAGCTGCTGTCTGCGGTTAGCCCCGTCGATTTTGGCCGATTCGTACAGATCCATCGGAATACTCTGCAGGCCCGAGAGGAACAGGATCGCATTGTAGCCCGTCCAGCGCCACATGACCATCGTGGAGATGGCAATTTTGACCCCCCACCAGCCGGAGTTGAAGGCCATGCTCTCTAACCCGATTCCGTTAAGCAGCCAGTTGATCATCCCGTTATTACCGAACAGCGTACTGAATACCAGTGTAACCGCCACGATCGAAGTGATATTCGGCATGAAATAGAGGATGCGGAAGGTCTTCTTGAATCGGGTCATCCCCGAATGCAGCAGCACCGCCAGAAGCAGCGCCAGCATAACCTGCGGCACAGTACCCATCAGCCCCATAATCAGCGTGTTGCTGAAGGAGATCCAGAAGGTCGGGTCCGTGGTGATCAGCTCGAAGTTTTTGAAGCCGACGTATTTCATTGGACCTAAGGCATCCCACTTGAAGAACGATAAATAGAATGTGAAGAAAATTGGATATAGTCCGAATATCGAGAACAGAATAAAGAACGGTGAAATGAAAGTATACGCAGTGATGCGGCTCCGTCTTTGTTCAGTGAAGAAAGGTCGTTTGCTCTCGGCATGCGGACTCGTAATTACGGGCTCAGCCATGTCACACCTCCAGAGAATTCATATCTAAATCCGGATTCACAGAGAGATTACTCCGTGAATCCGGACATTTGGGGAAGTCTGTTCCCCGCATATTACAGGTTAGCCGCGTTCTGCAAGCGTTTTTGACTGTTTGACAGCATCGTCCCACTCTTTGGCCGGATCGGCTTTCTTCTCCAGCACGTTCTTCAGTGCATTCTTGAAGAAGGTATCGGTCTGGTCATGCAGCGGTCCGTAGTATACCGGCTTCACGCGGTTAGCCGCTTTGCCGAATTCCACCGCCGTCTGCTGTCCGCCGAAGAAGTCATCCTTGAAATCCACGAACGCAGGATCTTCGTACAGTGCAGGGATAGAAGGCATCAGGCCTTTGGTCTTGAAGGATTCCAGCTGGTTATCCTTGTTCACGAGCCACTGGATGAAATCATAGGCTTCCTTGGAGTGCTTGCCTTCCTTCGGCAGCGTGATGAACGAACCGCCCCAGTTGCCGGCGCCCTCAGGAAGCTGGGCAATTCTCCATTTGCCGGAGGAGTCCGGTGCGTTGCTCTTGATATTGCCGGCCATCCAGGCCGGACCCATCACGACAGCGAACGATCCATCGTTCATGCCTTGGCCCCATTCAGGCGACCAGAGCATGACATTGCTGATCCAGCCCTCTTGAATGCCTTTAACGGTAAAGTCATACGCTTTCTTCACTTGCGGATTGGTATCGCCGATGAAGCTGCCGTCTGCTTTGCTGAAATAGATCTCGTCCGCCGACTGGTCACGAAGCGCATTGTACGTCAGGTCGGTCAAGTCGGAGAAATACTTGCCTGTCTTGTCTTTGAACGCTTTCGCTACCGTAGCGAATTTGTCCCATGTATCGATGGCTGCGCCGAAGCCCTCAGGATCGGCCGGCAAGCCGGCGGCTTCAGCCAGGTCAGTACGGTAGTAGACTACTGTAGGGCCGATATCCGTCGGAAGTCCAAGCTGGAAGCTGCCGTCGATGGAGGAAGCCTGCTTCCATTTCCAGTCGAGATAGTTGGCCTGGATGTCTTTGGCTCCGAGGTCATTCAGGTTGTAGAATTTGTCCTGGGCTCCCAGGAAGCGTTCCATGAAACCGATCTCAAGCTGGAAAATATCAGGTGCGCCTGAACCCGCCGAGAGTGCTGTGGTCAGATTGTTGTGGTGAGCCGTCTGGTCACCGGTATTCTGAATTTTAATGGTTACGTTAGGGTGTTCCTTAGTGTAGGCAGCCGCCAGCTCTTCATAGTTCACGTTGCCCAGCGTCCAGAACGACAGTTCGACCTTCTCTGCTGGCTCTGTCTTGTCTCCTTCAGCTGCGGGTGCTGCTGTACTTTCTCCCTTGTTACCTGAATTCCCTTCGGCAGCCTTGTTGCCGCCGTTGTTACTTCCTCCGCACGCCGCAAGTGAGCTCATGAGCATGATGGAGACCAGCGCCAGCGCCAGGTTCTTTGTTTTTTTCATTCCTCTGTACCCCTCTCAAAGGTTTCTTTTACAAGATTCAGTGTACCGTAGGCCACTGTTTTTTTTGAGGAGGCATATTGCCGATTTATGGTGGAAATACTTACGATTCTAAATTAGGAGAGTTTTTATCCTTACAGTATTTACAAATCATTGTAAATTACCGATAGTTTAAAAGGTAGACGTACAAAGGGGGATTTTAATGTTTAGATCAAAAAAGCTTCTGATTTCCATCGGAATCATCGCTTTATTAGAAATTGCTATTTTTACAGGCATGTCCTTGAGAGAAGCCTTAGGGATGAACTTTCTTCTTGCATCACTTGCTGTAATTATTTTTTGGTTCGTTGGAATGTTTAAGCCGACCATTGTTCGCTGGGGAAATCGAAAAACAATTACCAAGTATTCTGCTGTTATGTTTATTATATTTTTTATTTTGTTCGTGATTGCAATTCCAAAAGCCTCTCCCTTGGAACAAGCTACTAATAAGACTGATGACCACACGGAAGTTCTTGACACTTATGTACTTAAATCTGAAACAACTCAGAAGAATGCTGAACTTGCCAGCTTGTCTATGAATGCAAATGCCATTGAAGCAAAGGTCACCGCTGTTACTGATGGTGATACCTTTACAGTCAAATTAGACGGAAAGTCTGAAAAGGTGCGGCTCCTTCTAATCGACACTCCTGAAACAAAACCTGTACAGCCCTTCGGGCCAGAGGCGAGTGCGTTTATAACAAAGTTGCTTACGGATAATACAGTCAGACTTGAATTCGATGTATCCGAACGCGACCAGTACGGCCGTCTCCTTGCTTACGCCTATATCGATGATAAAATGGTAAATGAATTGCTGCTGGAGAAAGGTCTTGCACGAGTCGCTGTCTTTCAGCCGAATGTGAAAAATGTTGATCAGTTCAGGTCTATCCAGAAAAAAGCTCAAGCAGCAAAATTAGGGATATGGAGCTTAAAAGATTACGCAACTGATAAAGGATATGATGATACCGTTGTGGCTAAAGCTACTATCCAGCCAACTGCCACAGTTAAACCGTCACCTAAGCCCACAGCCACACCGAAGCCTACCGCTACTAAAAAACCTGTTCCAGCTAAAACTCAAAAACCTGCAACTACTAAAAAACCGAAACCAAAAGCAACCCCGCAACCAGTTCAAGATGTTTACTACAAGAACTGTTCTGCCGTGAGAGCAGCCGGTGCTGCGCCGATCTATGCCGGAGAGCCTGGATACTCTAGAAAGCTTGATAAAGATGGTGACGGAGTAGCGTGTGAATAGATTTAACCCCGGAATAACTATCCGGGGTTTTGTTATGTACTTCTCGTATCACATCATCAATTTTAATCAAATCTACAATCGCAATATTATTAGCATTCAGTTCCTTCATAGGTCGAACTAAAATTTATCAAATGATATAATTGCTGAAGCAGCAGTTATCCCTATCTAAAGGAGATTTATTCCATGCCCATCAACCGACCACTACTCACTGACCAGGATCTGCAGGAAGCGATTGACCGCAAGCTGCCCGTCCGCGTCTTCCAGGATGACCATCTGGTGAATTCCGGCGCTACTATAGTGCGGTTCACGGATTCGGATGTTGTGATTCAGTCGCGGGTCAGTGATTTAACGTATTACTCGCGCAGCCGCTGTGAATTCTTTGAAGTCCGGCCTTAAGTGATGAATGCCCGGGCCTTGGACACGTGTGAGCTGTGCGGCCGTTCTCCTCTTGCAACTACCGTTCATCATCTGATTCCCCGCGAGAAAGGCGGCAGTCTGCTCCCGACTGCCCTTCTGTGCAAGGCTTGCCACCGGCAGATTCATGCCTTGTATACCAACAGCGATCTCGTTGTTCTTGGTCTTACGACACTGGAGGGACTGCGCAGCGACCCGCAGATTGCCGCTTATCTGAAATGGATCATGCGGCAGGCGCCGGGCTCCGAACCCAAGCTGCGTAAATCAAAGCGCGTTCGAAGCAAACGTTAATCTGCCGGATGGCAGGATGATGCTGGTGCTCTGAGGTGCAAAGCGCAGCAACTGGAAAAAGCTTTGCCGCCCTTCTAAGGGCGGTACCGTTTTCGCGAGAAATACAAGGATAATGTACAGCGTGAAACATAGACATTCTGTTCTTAACAAGGCATCCTAGCAGAGGCTTAGGATGACCTGCGTGCGAGCACAATGTATGCTGTTTTTCACATACATTCTGACCATATGCCTTATACCAGCCGATTGTATTTTGTTTTTAGCATACATTCAGCCTTAACCGGTGAAATCTGATATACTCCTGATAATAATTTCTTAAGCAGCAAAAAGGTGCCTTCCGAGTTCCGGGAGGCACCTTTTTGCTGCTTTTGCTGAAGGTTCTATGATTTGCTGCGATGTCTTCTGCATAAAATAGTTCTGCGGCTCTATTGCTTGCTTATTTCTTCATGTCGCCATAGCTGCTCAACTTCTCGTTAAGGACCTCCTGAAAGCTCTGGACTTTGTCTTCCTGTCTCTGCGCTTTGGGATGGACAACGGGCTGAGGTCTAAAAAACTGATGATTAAAAGCCATAAGGTTATGTACGCTCATACTCATTGAAGTTCAACCTCCTTCCATAATCTTCACCTTATTTGCGTGAGTGCGAAGCATCTTAACCCTTATATAAACCGCTCTTTCCAGTCCTAAACAGTTTTATCTCAGAAAAATGGAAATAGCGGACCCGGACTTGAAAACCAAAGTCCGGGTCCGCTGCTGAGTATCATCCTATTCATTCATCAACCCGACTAAATAATGGCTATAACGAAAAATCAGTCACGCCTTTCTTAGCGGCATATTTCAGCGTATAGGTTCCTCCGCCCTCAAAGGGCATCGTGGCCAGTTTGATCCGGGTATAATCAAGCCTATACTCTCTTAATACTTTTTTGATCAGAGCTATACCCCGTTGTTCATCCGTAATGACACAAAAGATATTAAGTACAAATTGCTGCGGGTCTGATACCGTTTTGCCCATCTCAGCCCCGTCTACATAGCCGAGTTCAGCATCAGCCAAGTGTACATTCAGATATTCCGTTACTTTATCCCTCAACCATTCATCGCGCTGGCTCCCTTTAATGCTTTTCAAGGGATATTGTAAGACAACCCAGCATTTCTGATTCATTCCAGTTCACTCCCCGTTTGAGTTAATGAAGAGCTGCCCGAATGCCGGGTTACTTCTTCAAGGCAGCCCAGGAGGCCTCATTCAGCAGCTCCAGCTCCTCCGGCTCCAGCCGGAAGGTCATGGTGCCGATATTCTCCCGGGCATGACGGACCTTGGAAGCGCCGGGAATCGCAACTACGGTGTCGCCATGATAATAAATCAGCCAATTGAGCGCAATCTGTCCCGGTGTACATCCGTATTTGTCAGCCAGTGCGGTTAGGGAGGTGATCAGCGGCTTGCTGCGCGCCAGGCTTTTATCGTCCAGGCCGGACATCATCCGCCGGGACCGCGAGACAGCTGCCACCTGAGAAGGATCATTGTGGAAGCGACCGGTCAGGATGCCCTGCTGAAGCGGGGAATAGGCGATGATCGAGATACCCAGCTCCTTGGCCGCAGCAATGATGCCGTTCTGATCGATGCTGCGGTGCAGCAGATTGTATTTCACCTGATTGGAGACCAGGGTAAGTTCGTAGGTCTGCAAGATACGGTGCGCTTCCACCATCTGCTTAGCTGAGTAATTGCTTACCCCGACATACCTGATTTTGCCGGCCTGTACCAGTCCCGCCATTGCTTTCATCTCACTGGCAATCGAGGATAAGGAGAACGGCTGGTGGATCTGGTACAGATCAATGCCTCTGCCTCCCAGGCAAGCAATCCGCTGATCAATCGTGGAGGTAATCGAGCGCGCTGTCCGCAGCATCGGCCACCATTTGGTGGCAATCAGCGGAGCCGCATGCGGGCTGCCTTCCTGCTGAAGCTGATCCAGCACATGAGCCAATGCTTCCTCCGATTTGCCTCCACCATAGATTTCTGCGGTATCCACCCAGTTCATGCCGCCTTCCAGGCTGACCCGTACGATATCCAGAATATCCGCGTCTGTGATATTGCTCCAGTAGCGGCCTACGATTCCGCTTCCCCGGCTGAACTGCCAGCAGCCCAGGCCAAGCGGCGATACCGATAGCTCAGAGCGTCCCAGAGGACGCAGCTGGACCTTGCTTGCCAATGTCTCCACGGTTCATCCTTCTTTCCAAGTGTTAGTTGAATACACTGTTATATAAGAGCTAATCTAGCGATGAGACAATCTGACTGTACACAAAGCTTATGACTTCGGCAGCAGCCTGTCAATGACAGCAGTGCAGGCAGGAGCTGGGGGCTTATGGATCACTGAAACTGGATAACCGGCCCCCAGTCTCTTTTATCGTGGCCTCTAAAAAGGTTGATATGGTATAATTACCCTGCCTATTCGTATCCAATTTGCAGGAAACACAAATGAACCACAAAAGTAATGGAGGGAATTCATATTCATGATTAAAATTCTAGGTTTCCTGCTGCTGTACCGTCTGCTCGGCAATCCCTTTCTGGCCCTGATCATTCTGCTCGTCGTTCTATATTTCGTAGACCGCCGTTATGTCGGCATTCTACCCAGCTTCTCCAAGCCTTTCCGCCGCAGCCGCCAGATGTCCAGGCTGCGGACAGCCATTGCCCAGAACCCGAACGATGTCACCGCCAAATTCGATCTGGCCCGGCTGCTGATTGAGCGCAAGCGCTACAGCGAGGCCAAGGAGCTGCTGACGGCCATCGCCGACCGTTATGAGACCTCGGCTGAATACTGGGTGGAGCTCGGATACGCCAACCTCAAGCTGGGCCAGCTTGCCGAAGGCGAAGCCCAGATGCTTCAAGGCCTTGAGATCAACCGCAGAGCCCAATATGGACAGCCTTACCTCCGTCTGGCCGAGACCTTCCGGCATATCGACCAGGACAAGGCGCTCCATTATGTGAGCCAATTCCAGGAGATCCAGACCTCCTCCAGCGAAGCCTATTATCTGGCCGGCTCCATGTACAAGACACTGGGCCGGACAGACGATGCCAAGCGCGCTTTTGAGGAATCGCTTGCCGTCTACCGTTCCTTGCCCAAATACAAGAAACGCCAGGAACGCGGCTGGGCGCTGCGCAGTTATTTTGCGAAGCTGCGTTAGGTATCTTCGCTATATTTCCAGCACAAATAGCCTCCGGTCCAAGTGTATTATGGAAACCGGAGGCTATTATGCTATTTTACGGGTATTTGGTTTTCACATACGTTCTGAAGTTTCTCTCTCTCACCAGTCGCTTGTAAGGAGTTGCATTGTTGCATTTTTTGCAGGATTTCTCTGTAAATGTTACTGGCTAGGGAGCAATGTTGCATCTTTTGCAGGATTTCCGGCGGTTAGAGTAAGTTAGTGCTGGATTTGTTGCATTTTGTGCAGGATTTCCGCATAGAGCGCTTCTATGGAGCAGCATTGTTGCACTTTTTGCAGGATTTCTCTATAACTGTGAATGGCAATGGAGCATGTGAGCCACACTTCATCGCAGCAGCGTCTATTGTATTATTATCCCGCTTCAAATCACTCCGGGGATGTTGCTGTAACCCCCCGCGCCGAATCCCAGATCCGCTGGAATTCAGCCAACAGCTTCTCGCGGCCGATCTGGCCGCCGATGTAAGCCTGCATCTGCACACTCATCTGCGAGGTGGTTGCCTCGTATCCCGGGTAGCGCTGCCATAGCCAGGGAAGTGTCTTGCCGGCCTTCATGTACGACATAATGTCGTCAGCGAGTGGTCCTAATCGGCCTTCCGGGACCGGTATGCTCTTAAGAGCGGGAATCAGCCGAGCATCGTCCACGACGAACTTCTTGCCAGCTTCAGAGCTGGCCAGCCAGCGCAAGAACGCCTTGGCCTCCTCCTTCATCACCGAGTTCTTCAGCACGACCCAATAATTCGCCACCCCGATCTGAAGCTTATCCATCCCCGCGCGGTCATCGTTCACCGGCATGGGCAGGAAGCCGATGTCCAGACCCGGAGCCAGCTTGTCCAGCTGCAGCTGTGTCCAGCTCCCCTGCTGCATCATCGCTGCCTGACCGTCGGCAAAATGCATCACCTGGGTATAATAATCCGTCTGCAGCGGTGCCTCCTGGCCATACTCCAGCGTGAGGTCAATCAGATCCAGCCAGCTGTCAAATATGCTGTTACCGGTCAGCTTGGCACTGCCGCTGCTGACCTCATCAATAAAATCGGCCGGATCAGGCTGCAGAGCAAAGGCAGTATTCAGCAGGTGATTACCGAGTACCCACCATTCCGCATAGCCGTTCTCGAACGGCCGGATGCCGGCCGCTTGAAGCTGCTCCGCCGCTGCTCTCAGCCCGCTGAGCGTCACCGGCGGGGTTTCAATGCCCGCCTTGCGGAACAGGGTCTTGTTGTAAATAAACCCCCAGCCTTCCATAGCAAGCGGCATCCCGTAGATCCGCCCGTCCTTCATTGTGGCGGGTCTGGCCAGCTCCTGTATCTCCTCCGCCCACGGTTCACTGCTCAGATCCTCCAGGTACTCCTCCCACAGATCAAGATCCGTATACCCGGCCACGAAGAACAGATCGGGCTTGTCGCCGGAGTTAAACCTCGTCTTCAGCTCCGCGCTGTAATCACAGCCCCCGCCGCAGGTGTCGAGCTCAATAGGTACGCCGGTTTCATCCTGATACTGCTGCGTCAGCGCATTCAATTGCTCCGCCATCTCCACCTTGAAGTTGAAGATTTTCAGCGGCCGCCCGGAGTTCCCGGCATCTTCCACCTGAGTTCTCCCGGCATCTGACTCATAGACGACGCCGTTTCTTCCCCCGCAGGCCGTCACTGCAACAGTGAGCAGGAGCATGACTGCGATTAACATCACCTGCCTGGAACTCATTATCTCTCGTCTGGATCTCATCATCGCCCGCCTGGATCTCATCGCATCGTCTCCCCCTTCGCCGCAAGCTGGCTGGCTTTACAACCAGTATAAACGCCATTCCCAGCGGGAAGATACGAAGAAATATTTACCTGCGCTTTATCTCGGCCTGCGCCTTATCTAGGCCAACGCTCTTCCTTGGACGCCAGCGGCCCGAACGGCTGGTGCGGCTCCGTCTGGTACCAGTAGGCAACCGAGGCCACATCGTCTTGACGCTCGAACAGGCCTTTTTTATAGACTCCAATCTGCTGTACCGTCACTTTAAAATCCTCATGGAACCGGATCGGGTCCAGAATATGCCAGCGGTAGAACCCGCGCATCGGCGGCGCGTCGTCGTTATGATAGAAATTATGAACCTCCTCATCGTGAGCGGAATAATACGGGTAGCCCATGTAAGGCGTACAGTACGTGTTCTCCACGGTCCTGCCGTTCTGCTGTGTTGCAAAGCTCCAAGCGCCCCCGAAATAATCCTCCATCCCCGTGCCGCAGATCGTCGGATATTCATCGTCTCCGTCGATGTACATCTTCAGTTCGCCTTCCCCCCACCAATACCGCTCCAGCGTCGTCAGCGCGATATAGGTTCCCACGTACTGTCCGCGGCCCTTCACATGGTCCAGAATAACGTAATCCTCCGCTTTGCTCGTGATCCGCTGCCGTCTCCACTGGGCGTGAAAATAGGCGGTCTCTTCTGGCAGTTCATCATGCAGGCAGTAATCGACCTGATAAAAAAGAGCCGGAACCTTGGCTTCATGCTGGTTCTCAATTTCAATTCTCGCCTTACGCCGGAACGGCATCGGGAAGTAGCAGTTGAAGCCCCGTGTCGGATTGACGACCATCGCCTGGGAATTGACGGTGCAGCCCCTCCCGAAGCCGTTGCAGAAGAAATCCCCGAGTGGACTTTCCACGGAAGGCTCTGTCTCATCGTCCCAATACATGCGCAGCACCAGGTCCCGTAAGACAAAGGTGTCCGCTTCCGTCCGGTCAGTGACGGTAATCCAGATATGTTCAATAATGCCCGGGCCATCAATTTCGGCCAGCAGGGCAGTGGCTCCAGGCGCAACATCCCGGATGCAGGGCGAGCCTTTGCGGGAAGGGCCGAGATGGCTGGCCGCCATACCTCCCTTACCTTTCTCCCCTTTCGGATTCTCTGCGTTAACGGCCCGGCTGCGGCCGGCTTTGAGCAGGGGAAGCGCCGACAGCCCTCCCAGAAACGGATGTTCAACCATAGTAACAGACTCCTCTCATTTTCTTTTTCTAATCATCAGCTAATCAGCCCTTAACTCCGCCGGCCATAATTCCCTCCATAATCTGTCTCTGGAAGATCGCTACGAACACGATAATCGGCAAAATAATGATCCAGCCCATCGCGCTGACCAGATCCCACGGCACGGCGTACATATTGTCTCTTAGTGGCAATTGCGTAATGGCCGTGGACAGCACCGAGATTCCATTGGAGTAGAACAGCGGCGTGAAGAAGTTATTCAGGCAGGTAATAAAGTTGACGATGCAGACCGTCGCCAGCGCCGGACGGAGCAGCGGAACGGTAACGTAAATCAGTGACTGGACAAATCCGCAGCCGTCAATCGCCGCCGACTCCTCGATCGAAACCGGGATATCGTTCAGATAGTTTTGCAGAATCAGAATGGTGAACGGAAGAATGCCGCTGATATACAAAATAATCAGTCCGGTATGCGTATCGTACAGATGCACGCTGCGCAGGAAATCGTACAGCGGCCGGGCGGTGACGACATCGGGAATCAGCATGGAGGCCAGCAGGAAGCCGGTGGCAATGGCAAGCCCCCTGGTGCGGAACCGGGCGAAGCTGAAGGCAGCCATCACGGACACGATCATCCCGATCAGAATCGACAGCCCGACGATAATGGCAGTATCCCAGATTTTCGGCAGCAGTCCCACGTTCTCAATCAGGTAGCGGTAGCTGGCAAGTGTCGGATGGTCCGGCCAGTATTTAATTGGTTTCGAGAACAGCTCCCCCGCCGGGGTAATAGACGAAATAAAAATCCACCAGAGCGGAAACAGAATCAGAAAGGCAACGATCAGCGCCAGTCCCCACATGAGCAGGGTGAGCGGCAGCGGTCTGTGGTTGTGAGTGGTCATCATACATCGCTCCTTAGTAATCTACGCGCTTGGCGGCCGACATGCTGAGCCCGCTGAGCAAGGCCATGACCAGAAACAGTACGACCGCAATGGCGGCAGCATAGCCCGTGTTGAGATTCGTAAATGCCTCGGTCGTTACCCGGTAGGCGATCAGTGCCGTGCTCTCTCCGGGTCCCCCGCTCGTCATCGCATACACGACATCAAAGGACGTAATCCGCCACATGGTGAAGAAAATGCTCAGCATCAGAATGTTGCGTGACAGCAGCGGCAGGGTGATGCTGAAGAAGGAACGGACCGGGCCTGCCCCGTCGATTTTAGCCGCTTCATACATTTCCGAAGATATAAACTGCAGTCCGGCCAACACCAGAATGGCGAAGAAGGGCAGATCCTTCCACAGATCAACGGCAATAACCGCAAAACGCGCCGTATTCGTATGGATCAGCCAGTCCAGCGTAAAGCCAGGGTTAAACCAGCGGACAAAATCGTTAATCAGCCCGTACTCGTTATTGAACGCCCACTTCGAGGCCATAGCGATGACCACCATAGGCATAGCCCAGGGCAGCAGCACTATCGTCCGCAGCACCTTTTGCCCGGCGAATTTCATGTTGAGAATCAGCGCCAGCGCAATGCCGAGCACGATGTGGCCGAGCATGGAGCCTGCAACGAATATAGCTGTAAATTCAATAGAAGTGATTACCTTGGAATCCTGAAACAACTGAATAAAATTATCGAAGCCAACGAACTCGTGAATCCCCCGCAGCAGCTTGACATCATACAGGCTGATGCGGAACGTTTCAATGATGGGATAGATCGTGGTGAACACCCGGATGATCAGCGCGGGGAGCACTAGCATCCACGCTATCACCCAGTATTTTCGGCTGGCATACATGGACAGCGCCCCTTTCCTGCGGCATTACTGGTAACGTTCAACCGCATCCTGCGCTTTTTGGCAGAATTCGTCCAGCGTGATTTTATCCTGAATATAGTTCTGGAACAGCGTGCCCATCTCGGCGATGAACTCCATTGTCTGCGGCAGCATAGGGCGTCCGTGAACCTCATTAGTGGACTGAATTTCTGTATAGATGTCCTTAATATCGCCGGTCACGGCTTCGTTTGCAGCAACATCTGCTCTGGCCGGGTAGCGGTCAAAATTCTTCCAGCTGTTCAACTCGCCGTCCTCGCTGGCTGCGTACTTCAGAAATTTGATCGCCGCCGCTTTGTTTTTGGAAGCCGAATTCAGCACATAGCTCCAGGAATCCGTGAAAATGCTGCGTTTCGCAAACTTAGGCATATTGACCATATGGATTTGGTCGGGACCATACCGGTTCGCCTGCTTATAATCCGTACCTGTCCCCCACATGAACACTGAGGCGTATTTGCCGTCGATAAACTTCTGGTTCATCTGCTCATATTTGTCCGCGATCTGATCGACCGGCGTTACCTTCCACGTGTTGGCCATGTCATACATGAACTTGACCGCCTCCCGGCTGTTCTCATTGGTCCAATCGTAGTAGTCGCCCCCGAACAAATTGACGAAGGTGGCAATTTCGTTGAAGACGTAAGTCTTTTCCCAGGAGCCGCCGTACCCGTACTGCCCGTCCTTGGTCGAAGCCTTCAGGAACTTTTCAAAATCCTCCTTGGTTTCGATCGAGGTCATCCCGGCCGCATCCAGCTTCTTCTGGTCGATCCACAGTCCGAGATACCCTGTATAGCTTGGCACGCCGAGCACATCGCCTTTAGCGGAGGTCAGCATATCCTTCATGTAGCCCTGCGGAAGCTGCTTCATAATATCCTCTGTCAGCACCGTATCCTGCAGCGGGTCCAGCCAACCGGCGTTTTTGAAAGACGTAGCCATTTCGTCATTGACTTCCAGAATGTCCACCGTACTGTCCCCGGAAGAAAGAATCGTGGAAATCTTCTGCTGGCGGGTATCCGAATCGGTCGGCGCGGCGACCCAGTTGATTTTGACCCCGCTTTTCTCCTGCGCTTCCTCCAGCCAGGCCTGAAAATTCGGGTTGGTGGATTGAATGGTATAGAGCGTAATTTCATCCTTGCCGCCTGCTGCACCGGAATCCGCGCTGTTCGCGCCGCTTCCTGCATTAGAGCCTCCGTTCGAGCATCCGGCCGTTAATACTGCCAGTGACAGCGAGCCTGCCATCAGTAGAGAAGACCATTTTTTCATGCCTTAACCTCCCTGCGTTTATCTTGTAAGCGCTTTACACGATCAGTATACTAACTTTACCGGGAACGGGAATACAGCCGGTGTTGACCAAAAATGTGTAAGATTGTGACCCTATTGACCCTTCCTTGGAAGCGGTGCTAGACTGTAGACCAATCTGCGGAATAAGGAGGAACGCCATTGCGGTACCGTAGCTTCCGAGGCAGTATACGCTACAAGCTGAGTGTCTTTCTGATGGCCGCCATTCTCGTGCCGATCGCAGCCTCAATTCTAATCTCCTATTTCTACACCAAGCACTCCTTGAAGAATGACGCGATCCGCGAAAATTCAAATACGGTCCGCCAAGGGACCACCAGCCTGATGGGGCAGCTGAACGCCATGAACAATATCTCGCTGAACGCCTACAATAACCTCAGGATGACGAATAGCCTGTACAACATTCTGGTGCAGGGCCGGAGCGACTTCATGGTGGAGAATAATATATATTCCGGTCTTCATGCCATCGAGCAATCCAGCAGGGACATTCAACAGGTCTATTTGTATTCGGATCTTGCCGACCAGTCCTGGCTGCTGATTGACGGCTACCTGAAGCGCGAGCCGGGCAGCGGCGGATTAGACGGCCATTTCGTGCAGCCGGTTGACAAAAACGATCCTTATCTGGAGCCGCCCCATCCTTCACATAATTACGGCATGGAGGAATTCCCGTACAGCCCGTCCAACACCGTATTTACGATTCACCGTCCGGTGTACCGGGCACCGCTCAAGGAGCGGATCGGGGTGCTGTCAATCGACTTCAAGCTGGATGAATTCCGCAGCATTATGAACATGCTCTATGATAAAGGACAAGAGAATATCTATCTGCTGGACGACACCGGAACTGCCGTCTATACGTCCAGGGAAGATGAAATCGGCACCAAACCTGATTATGCCTGGCTGCAGCATGCCCGGTACAGCTTCGCGGGGGCCGGCCACTTCTACTGGAACAGGGACGGGGACTTCAATGGCATCGTCGTATTCGAGAAGTTCGAGCTGATCGGGCGTATCTGGACCGTCGCTAAGCAGATCCCGGACAGCTACCTGTACAGCAACGCGGCCAGCGTGCTGCGCATTAATATGCTTGTGCTGCTGACCTGTCTGTTCATTGCGATCGCAGCTGCGCTGTTAGTTTCGGTCATGGTGACCGCTCCGATCAAGCGGCTGACCGAATCGATCCGCAGGATCAAGCTCGGCAAGCTGCAGTTCGACGGCGATCCTGACCGCAGCGACGAGGTTGGCGTGCTCGGGAGCGCAATCAAGAACATGGTCGATACGATCGACAATCTGATTATGCGGGAGCTGAGGCTGGAGCTGGCCAACAAGGATAACCAGTTAAAAGCGCTTCAGGCTCAGATTAATCCGCATTTTATTTTTAATACGCTGCAGTCTATCGGCTCTGTGGCCCTGCACCATAAGGTGCCCAGGATTTACGAGCTCACCTCTTCCCTCGGTCTCATGATGCGCTACAACATGAACACAGAGGAGCCGGTCGTGCCGCTCTCCAAGGAGATTGCCCATGCCCAGGCTTACCTGGAGCTGCAGCAGCAGCGGTTCAAGGACAGGCTCCGCCACCGCATTGAGATCAGAGGGGAGGCTGA
Source organism: Paenibacillus sp. FSL M7-0896 (assembly GCF_037975415.1). NCBI lineage: Bacteria > Bacillati > Bacillota > Bacilli > Caryophanales > Paenibacillaceae > Paenibacillus > Paenibacillus sp. FSL M7-0896. The sequence goes on along the minus strand of NZ_CP150250.1, from coordinate 2,933,173 downwards.
CTTAAATACACCGGTTCCCAAAATGATTCTGCAGCCGCTTATCGAGAACTGCTTCAAGCACGGCTTTGAAGGAGCGGAGCAGGCCGAGATTGGCATTGTAGTCGAAGTCAGCGGTGACACGCTAAGTATTACAGTCTCCGACAACGGTCCCGGCGTCACCCCGGAGCGCCTGCTGGAGCTAGAGCGGCAGATAGCCGGTGAACAGCCGGGCGGCACGGAAGGCGACAGCATCGGGCTGATGAATGTCGTCTCCCGGCTGCGCTTGTTCTTTAACGATCAAGCAGATGTAATACTTGGGCATGCGGAGCCTCACGGTTTCAACGTGCAGATTAGAATCCCACTGACGGAAGGGGCGTAACACCATGAAAGTGCTGATCGTGGACGATGAAGCCGACGTAAGAGATTCTATCCGGCTGCTTGTGGACTGGGAGGAATACGGCATTACGGACATTCTGGAGGCCTGCGACGGGGAAACGGCGCTGACACTGATTATGCGCGAGCGGCCGGAGATTATCTTTACCGATATGAAAATGCCCAATATGGACGGCATGGCGCTGCTGCAATGGATTGAGGACGAATCCCCGTTCTCCAAGCGGATCGTGATCAGCGGTTATGACGATTATGCTTACATCCGCAACACCATCAAGCATGGCGGAATGGACTATCTCCTGAAGCCGATCAACCGCAGCGAGCTGCTTGAGGCAGTCAATAGTGCCGCAAACGCATGGCGCAAGGACGAGGAAGCGCGCAGTCTCAACATCCAGCGGGAGGTAGAGATCAACAAAACGCTGCCTATGTATTGGGACAAAACACTCTCGGCCCTCGTCTCCCAGCCTGGCTCCCAGGCGGGAGCCGCTGACGAGCTAAGTGCTGCCTTCGGATGGCCGGCGGGGGCGGAATGCCGGGTTGTCCTGCTGCTGACCGATCCGCTTCCGCGCACCGTCCTGGGCAAATTCGGGCGCAATCCGGATCTGCTGCATTTTCTGATGGGCAATATCTGCAACGAAGTAATCGGCCCGGTCCGTAACGGTTATGCCTTTAAACATACAGACCCGAATTACGGGCTTGTCCTCCTGCTGACCGGGGAGCTGGGGCAGACCGATGCGAAGCTGAAAGCGATGAATGACGCGCTCTATAAGGTGCTTGGGGCACGTTTCCGCTTTGCCTGCGGAGGCATTGTCTCCTTCCCGCACGGCGTTAACACCGGCTTCCAGCAGACGCTGCAAACGGCGCGCGGAATCTCCTTCCTGGACGATACTCCGCTGATCTATCATTATGGCGGGAACCCGTCTACGCCGCGCGCTGCAAGGACTGTGCTGGCTGACTATGCCAGCCGGATCACGACAGCGGTCCACCGGGGGGACACTGCCCAGATTGGACAAGTAATCTCCGCCTGGATGGATGCGGTAGGCAAACGGCAGGCGGTCACATGGGAGGATCTGAAATACTGGCGTTACGAATACGGGCTGCTCAGAAACCGGCTGCTTCAGGACAAGACACCGATGGCCGGCGAGCCTGCCCCCTCTTCCTTCCCCGGGCTGTTCCCGCTGGATGAGAACGGTCGTCTGTCCCTGGAAGAATGGCAGCGGGAGTGGACGGAGGCGTTCACAGAAGTCGCTGACACCCTCAAGGAATCCCGGCTGCAGGAGAACAACGCGATTTATGAGATCAAGCGCTATATTGACCAGCATTACATGGATAATCTGACGCTCCAGCAAATCGCCGGCGAGTTTTTTCTTAGCCGCGAGTACGTTTCCCGGCGCTTCAAGCAGGTGTTCCATGAGAATATTTCGGAATATCTGGAGCGTGTCCGGATCGGTCATGCCAAGCTGCTGCTCGCCGGAGGGGAGCATAGAATAACCTCCGTCGCCGAGATGGTCGGCTACCAGGACGGCCGGTACTTCAGCAAAATCTTCAGTAAGCATACGGGGATGACGCCTAGGGAGTGGCGTAAGGAGCCGGAGACTTAGGCTGGATCAGAAGTTAAGCATCTCGGCATTCTTTCTAAGCAAATAGCCTCCGGTCCAAGTGTATTATGGAAACCGGAGGCTATTTGTGCTATTTTACCGGAACAGTGACCTCCAGCTCGGGAATGTACAGCTTCTGTCCATCCTTCCAAATGGTAGGCTTAATGGTGATGCGGTCCGGGATCGTCTCAAACGGTTCATAATTAAAATTCTTGTATAAGAAATTGCCTTCGCCCGTCCCGCCTTCGCCGCCGAGTTCCCTAACTTCCCGCCCTTGCTCGTCTGAAAGCTCAAAAAAGACCGAGAAGTGACCATTCACCTTATATTTATCCGGAATGTTTGCTTCTATTGCCGTAATGTGCGCCCCTGGTTCTCCTTGTATTTCTGCCGTCAGCTGAGTTGAAGTAGTACTTACCTCCAGCCGTTTAATCATCAGTTTAATGTGATCATGAGTTTTCAGGATATCCGGTGTAAGAACGAAGCTCTCCGATACTTGGCGGGTTACGGGGAACTCAAAAATGAACGGGTCGGCAAACCCGGGAAGATAGACAGACATTTTTAAATCAAAGGTGTCCGGAAGCTGCAAATTCCCTGAATTTAGAGCTGTAACAATGACAGAATCGGGTGCCTCCGGCCCTCCGGGTGCAATCCCCCCTCCCGTATTAACAAGCTCTCCGTTGACATAGAAATCGATGGGCCGATTGAGACTGCCTGTCTTCGGATCAGGGATAGCCCATGAATCTGAAAAAGACTTGTGCTCATACACGCCCTTCGACCGGGTCAGCACCAGCGACAGACGGCTTCCGTCATACATTTGTTCCGATACGGTTAGCGTCATCCCGTCCTGTGTAACGGTCTGCTGAACATTTGTGGTTAACCCTGCTTCATTTGCTTTTCGCAGCCCGGCATCTCCTGCAAGCTGGAATACGCTTGACATGAACGGCAACTGCTTCAAGGTCTCTGCCATGGCCGGTGAGATAAATCCCAGGCTAATCAGGAGCACCAGCCCTCCGGCCACAGATGCTGCACTGATCATCACCCGGGACAGCCACCGGGGCATTCTTTTACGTCTAACGGTCTCTTGATGTTCTGAAGCCGCCTCCAAGCGAGTCTCATCCTTCCCACTGATGATCTGGTAAGTCTCCTCCATACGCAGATGCACAAGCTCCGGCAGTTCAGGAAGAGTCTCTTCCTGAAGGTCTGTCAGCCTGCTTTCCAACCGCTGCTGGCTCATCCGTTCACCTTCCTTTCTACAGGTTGCTCCAGGGATTGCTGTAACGTCTTACGGGCGCGGTGCAGCCTGGTCTTGACGGCGCTCTCTGACAGCTCAAGCAGCCCGGCAATCTCTTGTACAGTTAACCCCTGATAATAATGCAGCTTAACAATGGTACCTGATATCTCTTCGAGCCTGCCAATGGCCTGACGCAGATCCATCTCTTCTGCGAACGAAGATATGACTTGTACGCTCTCCGGCGGATCGGGCATGACGACTACCCTTTCCCGTCTGCGCAGAATCAAGTTGCATTCGTTGATCAGAATACGAAATAGCCATGTGTTGAAATAAGCCGCTTCTTTCAGTCCTGAGATGGCTTTAAAAGCTTTCAGCACCGTCTCTTGCATCGCATCTGCACAATCCTCGTCACTCCTGACCATGGACTTAGCCATACTGTACATCCGCCGCTCCTGCCTCTTTACCAGCTGGATGAAGACCTCGCTGTCACCCGCCTGGGCTCGCCTGACCAGATCCTCTTGTCCGTTATTCAAATATGATTGCCCCCCTTCTTCCGGGAAGCTGCCGCATCCCCATTCAGTGCTTTCTTTCATATACTCTTTAGATGATGTACAAGCCGATAAGGTTACATCGAAGCTTATATTTTTTCTACGCTTGTTCATGAACAGGAACGCACGAATTCGGTTTTCCGCATACATTTGGCTCATGAGCCACGCGACCGCCGATTGTGTTCGGTTTTTCGCATACATTTGCTCCATATCCGCCACGCCAGCCTATTGTGTTCGGTTTTTCACACACATTTGGCCCACGCGCCCACATAGCACCGAATGTGTTCGGTTTTCCGTACACATCTGGCCCATGTGCTCACTCGACCCCCGATTGTGTTCGGTTTTCCGCATACATGCCAAACTGATCAATCTTAAGAGCACATATCCTCGGACAGATGTAAATCATAACTTCCCCAACAGCAAAGAACAGGCTCCGCTTAGTAGCGAAAGCCTGCTCTTTGCTGTTTCATCCAACGCTAACTTACTTGTTACATATCCAGCGTTCTAGGCTGATCCTCCCCGGCCGCCGGACGGAACGGCCACCAGTTAGCCCGGCCGAACATCCGCACCATCACCGGCACGAAGAATGGCAGGAATACCAGTGCATACAGTGCCAGACCGGACAGTACAACCGTGGCAATCTGCATCATCGACAGGACCCCGGACGGGTACATCGAGGCGAAGGTACCGCCCAGAATCACTACAGCCGAGAGAATCACAGTTCCCATATTGCGCATAGCGTGCAGAATGGCTTCACGCACATCCCAGGTTTTATTCTCGTTGAAGCGTGCCATCAGGAAGATACTGTAGTCCACCCCGAGAGCAATCAGCATGACGAAGCTGAAGAACGGAGTCGTCCAGGTGATTCCCGAATAGTTCAGTAGATGGACGAAGATCGCTTCCGTGATACCCAGTGCCGTAAAGTAAGTGATTAACAATGAGGCAATGATGTACAGCGGCATAACCATCGAGCGGAACAGCACCACCAGAATGATGAAAATACCGCTTAGCATCAGAATTACTGTACGCGTGTAATCTTCATTGGAGATGGTCTGCAAATCATTGTAGGTGCTGGTCACGCCGCTCATGGCTGTTTCCGCATTCTCCAGCTTGGTGCCGGCCACGGCACGGTCCACCGCTTCCTGAATCTGTCCGACGCTGTCAATAGCCTTCGCGCTGTATGGATTACCTGCGAAGACCACATCCAGGGTCATGACCTTGCGGTCCCCGGACAGATAGGTATCGAATACCTGCTGCATGCCCTTGGCCTCAAGCGCCTCTGCCGGAACCAGGAACCCGCTCAGCTCATCATCCTTGGCATCCTGAATCTGCTTGAGATAATCCTGCGCCGAGCTTAAGCCTCCGGTGATTTGCCCCAGACCATCCGCACTTTGCGTCAGTCCGTCCGTCAGCTGTCCAAGCTGGCCTGTAAGCTCACCGAACCCGTCGGCAAGCTGCTTCTGCCCGCCTTGCAGCTGTGTAAGCCCGGTGGTGATCGCCGGAAGCTTGTCGACAATCTGCCCCTGGCCGTCTGCCGCCTGCTTCAGGCCGGTTTGCAGCTGGCCGATACCAGCTACCAGCTGATCCAGCCCTTTCGCCAGCGCAGCCTGCCCCGCTGCCGCTTTGGAATACCCGGCGTTGGCCTCGGTCAATCCGGCCGCCGCCCCGCTCAGCTGGGCCGAGATCTGGCCCAGTCCTCCGGCAAGTCCCGCAGCTCCCGTACCGCTCTGCGTAACTGTACCTTTGATCGTCTGGTAGTTCACATCCTGGAGCAGCTCAGGGTAGGCGGCTTCCAATCCAGTGAAGGAAGCGCCCAGACCGTTAAGCGCATCTGCCACGCCTTGAAGCTGTGTCTGCAGACCGGTGAGGCCCCCGTTCAGCGCGGTCAGGCCGCTGCCGATCTTCTTGTACCCTTCGAGCAGCGCGGCATTGGCCTGTGCCAGCTGCTTCGCGCTGGCCGCCGCCTGCGTGAGGCCCGCTTTAATCTCGCCGGCTCCGGCCGAGCCGCTGCGGATGCCGCTCTCGATCCTCGACAAGCCGTCGCCCAGCGCATCAATCCCTTTTTTAAGCTCGGCTGTGCCCTCTGTCAGCTTGGCGCTGCCAGAAGCCGCTTCTGTAAGCTTAGGCTCATTCTCCTTCAGCTGCTTACTCGCTTCGTTCAGCCCGCTCTGGATTTTGGTTAAGCCTTCATTACTTTGATCAAGACCGTCTGACAGAGTTGCCACCTGAGTAGGAATCAGGAAGTCATTAATTTGCTCCCCGGTTGGCCGTGACATGCTGCGTACAGCTTTGACACCCTCTACCTTTTCCAGCTCACGGCTGATCTTCTCCGCAAGCCCCATATATTCAGCGGTATCCATCCGGTCATCGTTCTTGATCACTATCTTGCCAGGCATGGATTCGCCCGGACCGAAGCTCTCAGAAATAATATTGAAGCCTTTGACCGAAGCGTAATTCGGCCCGATCTCATCCATGTTGTTGAACGACAGCTTCCCGCTGTAGGTAAGCAGGAACGGCGCAACAATGGCAGCTACAATCAGCAGCGCAGCCCAGGGTCTCTTCAGGGAGAACGAACCGGCCGCTCCCCAGATCCGGCTCTCACTATGTTCCAGCTTGCCGCGTGACGGCCAGAACAGCTTTTGACCCAGCACCGCCATGAAGAACGGAACCACAGTCACGAGGGCCAGCAGCATAACAGCTATGCCGACAGCCACCGCCACCGCCGAACGGTAGAGCATGAACTGGGACAGGCCGATGGCCAGGAAGCCGACGAAGACCGCCAGTCCTGAATAGAAGACTGTTCCTCCGGCTTTCCGGTAAGTGGCGATAATAGCACTAGTAGTATCCTCAGACTGGACAAGCTCCTCCTTGAACCGGCTGATCAGCAGAATGCAGTAATCGGTCCCGATCCCGAACATAACGGCCACCATGAATATCTGTGTGAAGGTCGACAGCGGGAAATCAAACCGGTCCACCAGAAAAGCCACAATCGACTGGGACACGATATAACTCAACCCCACCGTTAACAGCGGTACAAACGGCGCCACGACAGAGCGGAACACCACGAACAGGATCAGCAGAATAAACACGACAGTGATGTATTCCGACTTCTTCAGCCCGGCTTCCGAGCTGGCAATCGTATCCTCTGTAATCAGTCCTTCACTGGTCATGTAATGATCCGCAGTGACGTTACCCAGCAGCTCAGCAGACTTTGCCGGGAGCTCCTTGACTGCATCTTCTCCGCCTTGCACCGACAAAGCGACCATAATCGTCTTGCCATCCCCCGCAATCAGCGTATCCTTAAGCTCAGGCTGTGAGAACGGATCTGTGATCGTGCTGAGCTTCAGGGAATCCTTATTCTCCGCCAGCCGCTCCACACCCTGCTTAATACTCTCGGTGTCTGCAGCTTCAAGCCCCTCCGGCTTATGGAACACCAGTGCAACCTGATGCACCGTTTCCCCGTCTTTGGCAGATGCCACTTCCTTCATAATCTCGGCCGCCCTTGATGAAGTGTAGCCAGCCGGTACTGAGATTTGCCCCTTCTCCCGGACCAGATCCGACATCCCGGGTGCTGTCAAGAATAACACTACTGCCACAGCCAGCCATACCGCGATAATGGCCCATCTTGCCTTCAAAATCGTTCTCAATTGCTTTTCCCCCCTGCATCCTGCATCAGAAATGCCAGCTTCTCAAACATCGTAATAAACTGCTCAATATTGTTATCCTCGAAATGGAACAAATAAGGGGAGATAACCTCCTGCATTTGCTTATCAGAGGTATAGTAGACGCTCTTCCCATGCTCCGTCATGGTCAGATACACCTGCCTGCGGTCATTCTCGTCCCGGGTCCGCTGGATCATCCCCGCTTCATCCAGCCGGTTGATAATGGCAGTAATCGAGCTTTTGCCTACGGCTACAGCTTCAGACAGATAAGTCGAGGTGCACTTCTCCTGCCCGCTGATCAGCCTGAGAATAAGGAATTGATCCGTCGTCAGACCTTCTCCAAAAATCTCCCGGAGCCTCGCGTTGATCTGCCTGGTGACAACCATATAGGCATCTACGTAGCGGTTGATCCATTCCTCTGCATCTTTCTTCAAAGCTGCTTCCACCTTTCCGGATAATAGTTCACCTATAGAATAGTTTTATAGTAAAACTATATTGTCCTTTGCGTTAAAAGTCAACTGGTTTCATGAATTTTACATTGATATTCATCAGGGGGATTAAATAAGCCTCATGGACGCAAAAAACCACCCTGCACGCAAAGTGCAGAGTGGCTAATATTGTAATTTTCACCTATTGCCTCTCCCGATACCGCTCGGCCCGCTTACTCCTCGTCCTCCGTCTCTTCCACCTCATAGACACAGCGGAACATTTCGATGCCAGCAGCGTTCTCGCCCAGGCTGTAGACCATGAAGCCCAGACTGCGGTAAAAGTCAGCGGCAATCTCGTCCTCGGTCTCCGCTATCAGGTAACGCGGCTGACGGGAGGTGACCAGCTCAAGAATCATGCCGCGCGCATATCCTTTACCCCGGTTCTCCGGGAGCACTGCGATATGGCGGATGTCGAGCGAGCCGTCTTCCGTCTCTTCAAATCCGGTGAGTCCGAGCAGCAGCCCGTCCTCTTCCCAGCCGCATAGCTGCATCGCCGCCTGCTCCCTGTATTCTGCCGAAGTGCGCTCCAGCGCATCCGGGTCATCTATAACCGCATAAGCCAGCAGCTCATTCACCTGCGGTGTGCCGACCAGCGGCTTCAAATCAATCAACATATGTCTCATCCTCCTAAAAGTATACCTGGCCCCAGACTACAGCTATCCCCGCACCAGCCGCAGCAGCGCGTACCCCGTCCACACACCCAGCAGGTTAAGCAGCAGATCATCGATATCCAGACTCCCGACATGCAGCAGCATCTGCAAGAGCTCCAGCACCGTAATACCCATTGCAGACAGAAGCGTCAGCCGGATAAAAGAGCGGTAGCCAGTGACCACCAACGGAAGCAGAATGCCAAAAGGCGCAAATACCGCCACATTCCCCAGAAGGTTCACCAGCCTGTTTGCGTACGATAATCCATTGGCCATATCAAAGTATAAACGCACCGTACGCAGCGGTTCAAGATTGTAGCGGAGCGGCCCGTCCAGCTGAACGGTCCGTCCGAACCCGATGAACATCCAGTAGAGCAGTATTCCGCTATAGGCGATCAGCAGCAGCCAGGCCAGGAACCGGCGTCCGGGCGGCAGCGCCTGCTTGGCTGTGGAGGCCTTCCCCTTCCGGCGGCTGGCCTGCGGCTTAGCGATCCTGGCCACCTTCAATAATCTCAATCGTGCCGTCTTTCTTGCCGATAATCGCCAGATCTGCAATTCCGATGAAGAGGCCGTGCTCGACAACTCCCGGAATACGCTGGAGGGCAAGCGCCAGCTCTGCCGCCGATTCAATCGCTTCAAAACGGCAGTCCGCAATATAATTGCCGTTATCCGTCTTGTACAGGTCTTCTCCGCTGCGCCGCAGCTCCGTCTTACAGCCCAGCTTAGCGAGAGCGGCAACCGTCCACTCCCAGGCGAACGGCACAATCTCCACCGGTAACGGGAACTTCCCGAGCGTGGTCACCGCCTTGCTCTCATCGGCCACAACGATCATGCGGGCGCTGCCCATAGCGACAATCTTTTCCCGCAAAAGCGCACCGCCCCCGCCCTTAATCAGCTGCAGCGCCCCGTCCAGCTCATCCGCCCCGTCAATCGTCAGGTCGAGGCTGTCCACATCACTGAACGCTACCAGCGGGATGCCCAGCTCACGGGCCTGATCCTCAGACGCCTGTGAAGTAGCAACGGCTGTAATCTGCAAGCCCTCGCTTACCCGTTCCCCCAGCTTGCGGATGGCCCAGTAAGCAGTGGAGCCTGTTCCCAGGCCCACCCTCATACCGTCCTTCACATATTCGACTGCCTTCTCCGCTGCCAGCTGTTTCACATTGATACTCATTTTATTCCCTCCATGTTATCCGTTATAATGAACGAAGTGGAATGGGCTGTGCCCGTCCACAAGGAATTCTTAGCCTTACTAATCAGCCTGACACTAATAATCCATCAGGAGGCATCCGCATGAGAACCGAGAACCAAATCCAATCCAAAATCAACGAAATGACGCTCCAGCGCAGATCCCTGGAGTCACGGCTGGCTCCACTGCCCCCCGGTGACCCGCAGAGGGCCGCGCTAGACGCCCAGCTGACCAGGCTAGAAGATCTGATTCTAATGCTGGAATGGGTATTGAACGCACCCGTAGGCAAGTATCACGCCTGACTTCCGGGCTTCTGCCCCGACAGGCTTTTGCCGTAACACATACTATCCGGATCACCTGTTCAGCTATAATTCCCAAGCATGGCCCCATATAGCCCGGCATTCTCATGCTCGAAGCAGACGAAATCGATCTGCCGCAGCGGGAGCTCTGCCGGGTTCTTCGCGCGGACATATAGAACTACGGCCTCCAGCGCCGTCTTGCAGGCCAGCTCCTTCGGGAAGTTGTAAATGCCCGTGCTGATATTCGGAAAAGCGAGGCTCTTCACCCCATGGGCGCAAGCCAGATCAAGGCTGCTCTTATAGCATCTCGCCAACACAGCCGCTTCACCAGCCGTACCGCCCTTCCAGATCGGCCCCACCGTATGTATCACCCCGCGAAAAGCAAGCCGTCCCGCACTGGTGAGCGCTGCTTCGCCGGGAAGAATACCTCCCTGCTTCTGGCGGATTACCGCACATTCCTCCGCAATTTCCGGGCCCCCGGCCCGGTGTATAGCCCCGTCCACTCCCCCGCCTCCATACAGACCGGAGTTCGAGGCATTAACGATCATCTCCCCCTGCCATGAGGTAATGTCGCCTTCATGCACCGACAGGACTACATCATTAATGTTGATCTGCATAGCTGGTCTCCTCCTTCGCCGCAGTCTCCAGCGCCTGAATCAGTTCCTTCTCGCCCCTGCGGGCAGCCTTCCCCGAAAAAGAATCATACGTAAGCCGGCCCCCCTGCACTGCGGCCTGGCGGAGAATGCCCAGCATATAATTCTGCGCATCAGATAACACCAGCTCACCCGTACCAGCGGCAACCCTGCACAGGGCACGGGTTGTCCCTGCCTCTGCCTCCGGCAGGTCCTCTTCCCCGGGCTCAACCACCGTGAATTGGAACAACGGCACCGCCTCCGGCAGCTCCTCTCCCGCAGAGAACCTCTGATTATATACCGAATACATCAGATTGCCGGTATGTGCTCTGGAAGCATCCGTCTCTTGCTCCGCAAGAATTCTGCTGTTCTGATATGCAATAATTCCGGCTGTGACCAGCAGAAACAGCACCACTCCCGCAATTAAAGTATACATCCCTGTCACCAGCCCATCGCCTGTAATGAACAATACCGCTTCTATAGTATCATGGACAGAAGTACCCGTGAATGGTCCTTGCCTGTGTAAAAAACATTTTTTGCGCCGATTCCATAAAGTTATTTTGAGAGATTCAAATTAACAGTTGAAACTTCACGTGGCATGTCTCATAATGAAGTGGAGCCTGCTGTTTTGTCAAATCCATACGAAATCAAGGGAGGATACCTGGAAATGAAATTTTTCTTGGATACCGGAAATATTGAGGAAATCAAACGTATTACCCGCCTCGGATTAGTGGATGGCGTAACGACGAACCCGTCGCTGATCGCCAAGGAAGGCAGATTGTTTAAGGATGTAATCAAAGAGATCGTAGCTATTGTCCCTGGTCCTGTAAGCGCTGAGGTTATCGGTCTTACGGCTGAAGAGATGCTTAAGGAAGCTTACGAGATCGCAGAATGGGCTCCGAACGTGGTCATCAAGCTGCCTATGACCGAAGATGGTCTGGAAGCTTGTTATGAACTGACCAAAAAAGGCATCAAAACCAACGTAACCCTCGTATTCTCCGCTGCTCAAGGCCTCATGGCCGCCAAGGCAGGAGCTACTTATATCAGTCCGTTCGTCGGACGTCTGGATGATATCGGTGTAGACGGTATGAAGCTGATCAAGGATCTGAAGACGATTCTGACCAACTACGACCTGAAATCCGAGATCATCGCCGCCAGTATCCGCAACATCGCCCATGTGGAGCAAGCTGCCATTGCCGGCGCTCACATCGCTACCATCCCGGGCTCACTCCTGCCATCACTCTGGAAGCACCCGCTGACCGACAATGGTATCGAACGCTTCCTGAAGGACTGGGAGAAGGTTCCACAGGTTTAAAACAAAGCAAATCATTCAAGCCCCCTTCCGCATCATGCGGAGCGGGGCTTTTTTGGTGTTGTCAGATTGGAAGAACCCCATTCATCCTTGACTATTTTACTTGTTATGCTTATTATTGTTGTAACAAGTAAATACAAAGGAGCAGTTCATTTATGACTCTTTCCTCTCCACAGCAATTCCTCGGCTTCCTGCTGGGCTCGACCCACCGGAGAATCTCAGTGAGCTTCGCCCGGGCGCTGAAGCCGTATGACATCACACCCGAGCAATGGTCCACCCTGCTGATGATCTGTGACCGCAGCGGAGTCAACCAGAAGGAGGTTGCCGTTGCCTCTGCCAAAGACCAGCCGACTACCGCCCGGATCGTGGAGCTCCTGCTCAAGAAAGGCTTCATTACCAAAACGGCCAACCCCGAGGACCGCAGGGCGTTCCAGCTCTCTGCCACCGGAGAGGGACGGGCGTTAATTGAGAACACTATAGCACTGGAACAGCAGACTATAGATATGGCTGTAGCCGGGCTCAAGCCGCAGCAGCTTGAAGATCTCCGCAGTATGCTGGAGCAAATCTATCACAACACCGGAAATATACATCAGGAATAGGAGTCTACCCACTTGAATCAATCCTCTGAACGTCTATGGACCACATCCTTCATCACACTGACCCTTTGCAACCTTCTGCTGTTCATAGGACTGCAGATGACCTTATCTACCCTTCCCGCTTATGCGGAAAGTGCCTTACATGCTTCACCCGTGCAGGTTAGCCTTGTCACCAGCCTGTTCGCCTTCAGCGCCATTGCCTCCCGCCTCTTCTCGGCCAAGGCCATGGAGAAGGGCGGGCGCAACCTGCTGATCTTCCTCGGCCTTGCCATTGCCCTCTCTGCGGTGGCGGGCTATTATTTCGCAGGCAGCATCCTCACCCTGCTGCTGTTCCGCATCCTGTTCGGCATAGGCTTCGGCATGGCCAGCACGGCGTTCCCGACCATGGCCTCCGATGTCATCCCCATCCGCCGGATGGGCGAGGGCATGGGTTATTTCGGATTATCCACCAGCCTCGCCATGTCGGCTGGCCCGCTAATCGGACTCAGCCTCCTGCAAGGACCAGGCTTCGGGTCCCTGCTGCTGGTGACGGCTGTCGTGCTTGCTCTGATCCTGCCGATGGGCTTCCGCCTGGCGAAAACACTGCCTGGCGGACATCTGGAGCCGGCCGCAGTTCCGGCTGCAGCTGCGGGAAGCAATCCATACCGCAGGCTGCTGCTCCCCTGCCTGCTTAACTTCCTCTTATCCATCTCTTACGGCGGGCTGCTGGGCTTCCTGGCGCTCTACGGGCAAGAGAAGCACCTCCAGCATATCGCTTACTTCTTCCTGTTCAATGCCGTAGCCATTGTCGTGATCCGGCCGCTCTCCGGCAGAATTTACGACCGCTATGGCGCGGCTGCCTTGCTCATCCCAGGAAGCCTGTTCATTGTCGCCGGTCTGCTGCTGCTCTCCTTCGCCTCCACAACGGCGGGCTTGTTCCCGGCCGCTCTATGCTACGGATTCGGCTTCGGCTCCATGCAGCCTGCGCTCCAGACCTGGATGATCCAGTCTGTCGAGCCGCGCCAGCGCGGGTTAGCCAACGGAATGTTCCTGAACTCCCTGGATCTCGGTGTAGCCATCGGCTCCATGCTGCTTGGCGCTGTCGCCATGTTCACCAGCTACGCCGTAATGTACCGGTATTCGATATTGGCGCCTCTCCTGCTGCTCGCTGTCTATCTTCTGGTACTCGTGACCCGGCAGAACAGTAAGCGCAAAGCTGCCCTACAGGGATAGCTGGAAGCTACACTTTCGTGGAATAGACAAAACCGCCTCGCGTCACACGCGCAGGCGGTTTATTTTGTCTGTACAACTGTTACTCACTTCTCCTGTATACCAGCCGTAACCGTTTCACGCACAGCAGCAGGCAGGAACGGGCTTGGCTGTCCCAGACTGTAGATATGAAGCAGATGCATCGCCCGGGTACAGGCAGTATAGAACAGCTTACGTTCATGTTCACGCCCGTATTTCTCAGCGGAACCGTCATAGATAATTACGGCATCGAACTCGACGCCCTTGGCAAGGTAGGCCGGAAGCACCAGCGTCCCTTTTTGAAAATTAGGCGTTTCCTTCGTGACCAGCCGCACCGGCAGCCGCTTCTCCAGTTCACGGTATACCTGTGCGCTCTCTTCTGCTGTCTTGCAGATTACAGCCACATAATGATAGCCCTGGGCATGAAGCTTAAGCACATCCTGCTCCACTGAGGAGAGCAGATCGTCTTCACTGTCCACCAGCGTCAATAGCGGCTCCTCCCCCCGGCGGTTAAAGGGTACGATCTTCTCGCCGCCGGGAATCATCGCCCGTGTGAATTCAACAATCTCATACGTAGACCGGTAGCTGCGGGTCAACGAGATCACCTCGGTGTTCTCTTCGCCGTAGATGCTCACCAGTCCGGCCAGATCTCCCAGCACCTCGCCTTGGGCATAGATCGCCTGATTCAGGTCGCCCAGCACGGTCATTTTGGCCCGGGGAAACAGGCGGCGCATGAATTCGAGCTGGAACGGCGAGTAATCCTGCACCTCATCCACAATAACATGACGGATCAGCGTGTTCGTCCGGAAGCCCTGGCTTAGCTCCTTCAAATACAGGAACGGCGTCGCATCTTCATAGGCCAGCTCGTTGCCCCTAATCGCAGCCAGCGTCTGCGCGCAGATCTCATCCCATGCTTCAGGCAGCGGCTGGCGGGTATCCAGGCTCTCTATCAGCTCACGACCCTCGAATAAGCGGCTGTACAGCGCCTTCACATCCACGAAGCGTCCGCGCTTGGTCCAGCCGCGCAGCGGCTTGAGCCGCTGGCTGACCACGTAGCGGGCAAGCAGGATTCGCTCCGCATCATAATCATCGAAGCTGTCGTTATGCCCTCCGCCCTTACGGCGCATCTGGTTATAGGCCCGCTGATAATCGCTGTTGTCCATCAGCTCAATCTGCTCATCTACCCATGCCGCACTCCGCTCTTCTGCGCCGAAGGCCGCAATTTTTTTGAGCAGCCAGCCCGTCATCAGCTCAATCCGGTTCGCCAGCTTGATGCCCGGGTCATAGCTGTAGAATTGGCGCTCCATCTCTTCCTTAGTGGCAACAGCCTTTCCTTGGAACATCAATGGTTTGAACAGCATGCCTTCATGCTCCAGGAGATTCACATATTGCCGGATGGCGCTAAGGAAGGCTACCGACGATTTATATGCAATACCTTCCCGGCGGATGTAGGCTTCCTCCCCGTCCGGGGCATTCAGCAGACTCTCCGTCTGGCTGAACACATCCTCCAGCTGAAATTCCTGGCCCAGCCGGTGCTCCAGGTACATCTGGAAGGTGGTCTGCTGCATGTTCTCTTCCCCCAGCTCAGGCAGCACAGTAGATACATAGCTATTGAACAAGGGATTCGGCGAGAAGAGCAGCATCTGATCCGCCTGAAGAACCTCACGGTACTTGTAGAGCAGATAGGCTACCCGCTGGAGCGCCGCTGACGTCTTGCCGCTCCCGGCGGCTCCCTGCACAACCAGCATCCGGCTCCGGTCATTGCGGATGACTGCATTCTGCTCCTTTTGGATGGTGGCTACGATCGATTTCATCCGGTCATCGGCGCTGTGGCTCAGTACCTGCTGAAGCAATTCATCGCCGATAGTGACGCCCGTATCGAACATGACTTCAATCTCACCGTTATCAATCACGAATTGCCGCTTAAGCTCCATGGTGCCTGTAATCTGTCCGCCCGGCGTCTCATAGGATGCAGGTCCCGGCGCCCCGTCATAATACAGGCTGGAGATTGGCGCACGCCAATCGTAGATCAGGAAGGTTCCGTTATCTTCCATCAGCGAACCGATGCCCAGATAGATGGTGTCAGCCGCAGCATCCCCCGCCTCCGAGAAATCAATCCGGCCAAAATAGGGCGATACCACAAGCTTTTTATATTTTTTGAGCGCCTTGCTGGATTGCAGATGATGGCGTTCGCGTTCGTTCAGAATCTGTGCCTGCTGCCGCAGACTGGTTGAAGTCTCCCCCAGGTCGTCGGGGCTGCTGAAGTTCACTGTAACCTCTTCCCAGAAGTCTTTGCGCATATCCACGACATCCGTGCGGTGGAGTCCCAGCTCCTCTGACAGCAGCCGGATATGGGTAGACAGCAGCCTCGTGATACCGTTTACCCGCTCCTGCTCCTTTTGCCACTCGTGATCATGTTTATCCAATTCATTTCATCCCCTTCGGAAGGTTGACTAACAATGTTACCAACTCTGTAGTCGTTTTACAAGTTTTTGCTATATTCAGCTTGTGCTCTATATTTTCTCGTTCAGCACTACACTTTCCTTGTCTTCTGCATTCATCCGGTGGATCTGGTCAGCCACCTTATCCAGACGCTCCAGCTGATAGCCGTAATCATAGATGGCCGCAGCCACCACCGACAGCCGAAGCTGCCCGGATTTCTGCGGATCATACCCGTTAATGGCGGACTTCAGGAAGCGGTCATTGTCTTCCGCCAGCGGCTCGGAGTCATTGGCTCCCGGCTTCAGTTTATCCTCGAATTTCAGCAGAATGTACTCATGATACTTAATCAGCTGCTCCAGATGGCGGTCGAACAGCTCATCCGTTTGCTCCGTCCGGTCGGCCTGGAAATAATGCCGGTCAATCGCCTCAAGCACCTGATAGCCCTTTTGCAGGGAATTCAGCAGGTTTTTGTAGACTACCATCTGCCTCGTCTGACTGTATTTAGCCCTGCGGAGCTGCTTCTGCTCCTCCTCGAACAACGCGTATTTGTCAGCCAGAGCTTTAATCGCGCCCTCCAGGCCGTTCTTCTCATCCCGGAATACACTTTCCTTCATCTCATGCGACACTGCCGTCCGCAGCAGCAGCGACAGGCTGGTGAACACATTCTCGATCTGTTGGATGTACTGCTTGCGAGGCTGGGGCGGAAATACAGAAATATTGATAATAAAAGCCGACAGAATCCCGGTCAGGGTCAGCAGGAACCGGGTTAACGCGAACTGCCACTGGCCGGATGCCTCCATGACGGAGATGACGGTGACCAGCGTCAGGCCGATGGTGTCGGCGCGGTTCATTTTCATGCTAATCATAATCACCAGGATACATACCAGTCCAACCGCAATCGGTTCATTGGAGAGCAGCATTCCGCCAAGCAGCGCGATCACCGCCCCCATCGTGCTGGTCTGGATCTGATCGAGGAAATACCGCCATGATCTGTATATGGAGGGCTGCATAGCAAAGATTGCCGCAATAGCCGCACCGACAGGAGAGGCGAAGTTGAATAGAACGGACAGATAAAGAGCAAGCGTTACGGCCATTCCTGTTTTGAGTATGCGGGCACCGAAAGCCAAGTCCATCCCTCCCAAGAGCTTGAAGCTTATCATAATTACTGCGGATGTTCATCCTTTATGTATATCTTGTTATTACCCATGAACTGCGCTGGCGAATTTTAGTATGTCTTAAGCCGGGCTTCAGGATTCTTTCAGCTTTCAGGGAATACTGTTATACCGGGTAGTAACTACAACCAACAGAAGAGGTGTATCCATGAAAAAAACGACCCGAACCCTAACCGCATGGGCAGCAGCCATGATGCTTGCCCTGTCTCCAGCCGCCGCCTTCGGTGAGCAGCTTCCCAAAGGCAGAGCCACCCCTCCCCCGGCCTCACCGCATACCGGCAGAGAGCATACCCCTCCCCGCAGCGGGGACCGGAATCTCAGGGCCGGAGGCCATTTCATTATCAGCGAAACGGCCGAGCTGCTCGGAATGGGCCGTGAGGAGCTGATTGCCAGCCTGAAATCGGGTAAGACCCTGGCGGGTCTGGCCCAGGAGAAGAAGGGCTGGAGCGAAGAGCAGTATGTCCAGAAGCTGAGCGATGCCGCCAGCCTGAAGCTGGATGGATTCGTCAAGGATGGGAAGCTGACGCAGGAAGACGCGGCGAAGCTGAAGCCGGGCCTGCCAACGCTGATCAAGCGCAGCCTCAGCCGCGTAGCCCAGCTTCACCAGGGCAAGCCGTCACCGCCGCCGGCTGCAACGAAGGCCCCCTGAACTATAAGGCATCGTCACCAAGGAAGACAAGCCAGACCGTCCTCCTAATGATAGAAGCAGTATGCAACAGAACAGGCACCGAATGCCCGGAGTAACTACTTCCGGGCATTCTTTGTGTTACGCGGATTCGCCTTGTAATTCCGGTAAGCCTCGAAGCAGGCTGCCGACAGCATCAGCCAGGCTCCGCTCGCGGCGTAGCCGCCGATTACATCACTCGGATAATGCACCCCCAGATAAATCCGGCTCCAGCCGATCCCCCCGGTCATCAGCACAGTGAACAGAATCAGCAGTAACCGCTCGCTCCGATTATGCATATGCCGCCACAGCAGGTAGGCAATGACCCCGTATAACGAGAAGGCCGCCATTGAATGTCCGCTGGGGAAGCTGTAGCCTGTCTGCTCAATCAGCCTGTGAATGGTGGGACGCTCCCGGTGGAACCACAGCTTCAAGAGCGTGTTCAGCAGCTGGGAGCCGAGGCCCACCCACAGGAACAGGGCAAGCTCCAGGCGGTGTTTCAGCGCGAAGAACAAGATGAGCATAGTCAGCAGAGAGATCCCGACCGCCAGCTTCGAGGAGCCGACCAGGGATAAGCCTTTGGCCAGCGCCGTCAGCGGCGGAGATTCCATCGATTGCACGAACCGGATCACCGCATGGTCGAAGCCTTCGGCCCCACCCAGCTTAACCAGCAATGCGATCAGGATAAAAGCCAGCAAAAACCATATAAAACGCCGGAATCCGCGGGACCAGTAATGATAATATAGCATAACTACCCCCTTGTCTATTTGTCAGGCCTTATGAACACATTTCCTGGGGAGGTCTGTCCCGTGTTATAATGGCCTGGAGAAATTATTTTAATTAAAGATGGAGTGCTGCCAAGTGGAAAGTCTAAAATTGCAGGAACGTTTGTTGAACCAGTGCATCTCAACAAAGATGCCTGTGACGATCTTTACAACTAACGGAGTCAAAATGCAGGGACTGGTAACCTCTTATGACGCTTATACGATCACCTTGCAGGGTCAAGGTGACGGGAGACAGAATGTACTCTTCAAATCGGCAGTCTCTACCGTGGTGCCGCTGAAGCCCGTCTCACTCAAATAAGCTGTCTGCACGGCGCACATTCTAACCTAAGCTACTACAAATGAACCGTTCAGGAACTCAAAAGGAACACCGGAGCAGCATCCCGGTGTTCCTTTTGCCGTTGTCTCCTTAGGGCCAGGCTGCCAGTCCTACGCAGGGAAGACCGCCGGCATCACGCACACCGGCTTCGACAGCTCAGCTGTATTGCCGGTGAAGCTCAGGCGGCCGCTGCCTTCGTCCAGGGAGAAGACAACCAGATTATTGCCGTCCCGGTTGGCAACAATCAGATATGCACCATCCGGTGTAACCGTGAAATGGCGGGGATGTCCGCCTCTGGTGGATACATGCTCTACCAGGGTCAGCCCGGCCGTCTGCGGATTCACAGCGTACTGAACGATGCTGTCATGTCCGCGGTTGGAGCCGTACAGATATTTGCCATCCTTGGAGAACGAGATCTCTGCACAGCTGTTCTGGCCGGCCCCATATCCATCAGGCAGTGTGGATACGGTAGCAGCCGTCTTAAGGGTTCCTGCCGCAGCATCATACAGGAAGGATGTCACCGTGCTATCCAGCTCATTAATGACATAAGCGGACTTCCCGTCTGGATGGAACACGAAATGCCGCGGTCCTGCCCCGGCATGCAGCGGGGTATCTCCAATCGCTTCAAAGGTTCCCGCTTCTGTATCTATCCGGTAGCTGCGGATCAGATCCAGTCCCAGATCCGAGACGAACAGGTAGCGTCCATCAGGGCTGAAGATGGCCGAATGCGGATGCGGACGGTCCTGGCCCGGAGTCGCCCCATGTCCTGTATGCTGAGCGATATCCGTCAATGCTACAGGCAGTCCGTCCTGATCCAGCTTCAGCAATCCGACCGATCCCCCGTGATAGCTGCACACGACCAGATGTTCATTCCTCGCGTCCCGGTTAATGTTACAGGTCGTGCTCTGGCCTGTGCCTTCGGAAGGCATAGTCTGAATCCGCTGCAATTCGGTCAGCTTGCCTGTCTCAGGATCGATAGCGAAGGTTATAACCTCCCCTTCCTTTCCGCCCGTACCGTTCGGCTTCTCCCCTATGGCATACAGCTTCCGCCCGGAAGGGTCCACATTGACAAACGTAGGATTCGTCAGGCCTTCTGCGGTATCCAGCCGCTCCAGCGTGCCTCCGGCTTCACCGTCAAAGGCAAACACCTGGACTCCGCTCTCTTCTGCGGTGGCATATGAACCGGTAAATAACAGCAGCTTCGTCTTCTCGTTCATCTAGAATTCCTCCTCAAGTTAAATAGCCATCTATATAATTTACATTTTTTCGTGAGAGATGACAAATGCAACGGAAAAAATGACAAAAAACATTTCAAAAATAAGACTTCTCAAAACAAACAGAGTATGATATAATGAAAGCGCTAACATTAATGTTATTAATCAAGATAAAGGGGGAACACGAATGAGCAGCCTGCTGGAAGCCAGAAATGTATATGAGGACTTCGAGGTGGAGACAGACATTCTGTTCTTTAAGGTCGGGGACCATGACCTGGTCATTTTTCACGGCAGAAACTACAATATTAAAAAGAGAATGACTGCCGAGCAACTGAACCGCTTATTGTCGAGCAACAGCTATTATCATGTGTACGGTGGCTGCTACGTGAATCTGAACAAGATCAGTTCCATCGAGGACGACTGCATCTACTTCGGTGAAATGGGCCTCTATGCCAAGTCTGTACGGGTTCCAAGACGCAAGCAGGAGAACATCCGTCATCTGCTTAGGGGACTGAGCTCTTAAGCCGGAGCGTTATCCGCACACCTCTTGCACCTTGGTACTATTCTATTCGAATCATTACAGTCTCTCTCATCAGGCCGGAGCGCATATGGGGACACCCGTGCTGCTCCGGTTTTTCCTGTGTTTTACCTGTTTCTTAATGGAATATTAAAAAGTAATTGTGCTTTTTTATACTTTCTTAAGGTTTGGAATTCTGTTTTCTGGTAAAGTTGTAGAAAGACAGGCACCACCTATATTGAAGGGAGTCATTAATTATAATGGACAAAAAAGATTTCAATGAAAATGACAAGCTAGAAAACGGCATTACGCCGGAAGAGAACGACGCTTCTGTGAGTACTCCGGAAGAAGTTATTGAACCTGCCGGAACAGCCCCTGTACCGCAGGAACCTGTACGAACAGCTCCAAGAGTTGAAGAAAGCGTTCCCGTGATGAACAAAGTCGGCGGCGGCGGTACTCCTCCTTCCTCACCTGCTCCATCCGGCGGCGGCAAAGGCTGGATGATTGCATCGCTCGTATTGGCAGCAGCGCTAATCGTAGTGCTGATTGTACAACCTTTCAAGAAAGATGACAGCAAAATTGCTGTTGCTTCTGTGAATGGAACAGACATCACCAAAGCGCAGCTGTATGATAAATTGGTTGAAGCCGGCGGGGAATCGACCCTGCAAAACCTGATCACCACTACACTGGTGGGCCAGGAAGCCAAGAAAGCCAACATTAAGGTTACCGATGCAGACATCAATGAAGAGATCGAGAACCTCAAAACCCAGTTCGGCGGCGAGGAAGCTCTGAATAACGCTCTGCAGCAGAGCTCGATGACCATTGAAGACCTGAAGAAGCAAATGCCGCTCCAGGTTGAAATCCGCAAGCTGGTAGAACCGAAGGTAACGGTTACCGATGATGAAATCTCCAAATACTTCGAAGAAAACAAAGCGAAATACAATCAGGAGGAAGAAGTTCGCGCTTCCCACATCCTGGTGAAGACCAAGGAAGAAGCTGATGCCATCGTTAAGCAGCTCAAAGAAGGCGGAGACTTCGCTGCACTGGCTAAGGAAAAATCCGCTGACACCGGCTCGAAGGACAAAGGCGGCGATCTTGACTTCTTCAAACGCGGAGACATGGTTGCTGAGTTCTCCGATGCTGCCTTCAAGCTGAAGGTTGGCGAAACCAGCGGTGCAGTGAAATCCGATTACGGCTACCACATTATTAAGGTTACCGACCGCAAGGAAGCCAAGGAATATACACTGGCCGAGAAGAAAGACGAGATCAAAAAGACGCTGATGTCCCAAAAGGTATCCGAGATGTCCGCTACCTGGCTCGCTGATCTGAACAAGAATGCCAAAATCACGAATACTTTGACCGATAAACCGGATGCATCTGCTACTCCGGCAGCCAGTGAAGCACCTGCTGCTGCAACGGAAGCTCCTGCTACGGAAGCTCCTGCAACGAAATAACGAATAGCGCAGTGGTGTACAAGCTATACTTACAAAGAGGACAGGCGGATAACCGCTTGTCCTCTTTGCTTATGTCCAGATGGACGCCTCACCTACGAAGTCCAGGCAGAGCGGTCAGTGATCCTTTTTGCGGATCTGCTTATCGTGATTCTCGCCCCACTCCTTGGCTTGTGCAGTGGCAATGGCGATGGCCCGCCCCTCCTCATATCCGTCCTCCAGCAGCGCATTGGCGATCTCTACCGCTTTATTGCGTACAGGCGCCGTGAAATTCTTCAGTGAATCCGGGTAGTTCTCCTTGTTCCATGGCATGACAAAAACCTCCTTGATCGGGCTATACTCATACTTAGCCGGATCAGGGAGGTTCTAAACTGCTTACCGCAGGGTTTGCTTATTTAATTACCTTCACGCGCTCTTCAATCGGCTGGAATTCCTTCTCGCCTGGAGGAGTCAGGATGTTACCGAATGGCATCTGGGCAATCAGCTTCCAGTCCGCAGCAATACCAAAGGTCTCCTTCACTTCATCATCGATCAGCGGGTTATAGTGCTGAAGGGAGGCTCCCAGACCTTCTTCGGCGAAGGCAGTCCATACTACATATTGCAGAATCCCGGAGGACTGGTTGGACCAGATCGGGAAGTTCTCAGCATACAGTGCAAAGTTCTCCTGCAGGTGCTTCACCACTGCCTGATCTTCATAGAAGAGCACAGTGCCGTAGCCGGCTTTGAAAGAGGACAGCTTCTGAGCTGTGCCTTCGAATTGTTCAGTAGGAACGATCTTACGCAGGGTTTCTGCTGTAATATCCCACAGCTTATCATGTTGTTCGCCCAGCAATACTACAGCTCTGGAGCTTTGCGAGTTGAAGGAAGTTGGGCTATGTAGAACAGCCTCTTCTACAATCTTCTGAATTTGTTCATCAGAGATTGGGGATTCTTTACTGATGGCGTATATGGAACGTCTGCCTTTTACCGCTTCAAAAAAAGTCTTAGACATAAAATAACTACCTCCATTTAATTAAGTAACTTACTTTTTTTAATCATAACACTTTTCCGACCTGAATACAACACATCATTCACAACTTTTTCCTGTACCAGCTCTTTATTTGTATAACCGCTCTTAGTGTCGCTGAATTGCGTTCATTTATGCACCTTCCACTATTTTCTATAAGCTATTCTGGAGGTTTAGAAACAACAGCTAACATATCGTATATACAACCCGGTCATAAATAAGCTACAATGATTCAGCTAAAATATAGAAAGAAGGTTAAGCTATGCGCGTCTCGCTTCATAACCGCACAATCCATGCGGTGAAGCTCACCTTAATGATGCTCCTCTCCTCCATCCTCATCCTCAGCGGGTGTGAAGACTCCGCTTCTTCTGCCTTGAATACTGTTCCAGCAGTTGCTGAGGCCGTGACCCCTGCTGCAGAACCCGGAGAACCTGTATCCTTCTGGGTCGCCACCGATATGCATTATCTGGACAAAGCCCTGGAGGACGGCGGTCAAGCCTTCCAGACCTATGTCACAGGCGGCGATGGCAAAATGCTTCCTTACAGCGATGAGCTGACCGAAGCTCTGGTCCGGGATGTGGAACAGAACAAGCCGGCCTTCCTCATTCTGAGCGGCGACCTCACGAATAACGGTGAAGCTGGCAGTCATAAAGAGCTGGCCGCGAAGCTGCACCGGATGGAGGCTGCGGGAACCCGAGTCTACGTGACTCCAGGCAACCATGATATCAATAACCCCTGGGCCAGATCGTTCGACGGTGACAAGCAGGTCGTTGCCAAGCATATTAATGTAGAGGATTTCCTGCGCATCTATGATGATTTCGGATATAACGAGGCGGTCTCGCGGGATGCGGACAGCTTAAGCTATGCGGTGAAGGCATCACCCGGCCTGTGGCTGCTGATGCTTGATAGTGCCCAGTATGCACATAACGAAGAATATAATTTTCCGCAGACCGACGGGCGCCTGCTGCCCTCCACCCTTGCCTGGATCGACGACAATGTGAAGCGGGCCGCTCAGGAGCATGCGTCTGTGATTACCGTGATGCATCATAATCTGCTGAGCCATACCTCCATGGCCGTCTCCGGGTTCAAGCTCAATAACAGCCAGGAGACGATGAAGGCTTTTCGCAGGAATGGGCTAAACCTGGTATTATCCGGGCATATTCATATGCAGGATATCCGCCGCGATCCTCCAGAAGCCTCGATAGATCCGGCTTTACCTGTCTATGATATTGCTACAAGCGCCTTCGCGGTGAATCCGCACCAGTACGGCAGAATGACCTTCGATCCCGCTTCACGGGCCGTGACCTACCACACCGCTCAAGTAGATGTTGACGGCTGGGCCAAAGCCAACCACAAGACTGATCCGAACCTGCTGAACTTCAAAGCGTATGCGGAGCAAATTTTTGCAGAGAACTCATATGACAAAGCGATGAAACGGCTTAAGGAGAGCAGCTTCACGGAGGCGCAGAAGCAGTCGATGGCTGAGGTGATGTCGAAGCTGAACGTGAAGTATTTTGCCGGGAACGCTGCTGATTCGCTGGAGGAGATCCGGGCGATGCCGGGATTCAAGCTGTGGGAGAGTATGGAGGGCGGCTTCATGTCCGGATATATCCGCAGTATGGCGGAGCACGCAGAAGTGAGCAATACCTCGCTGGAGATGGTTCTGACTACACAATAGCAGACAGCAAAGCCTCCCTTACGTTCGGCAATTCCTTGTGTGAATTGGTAAATAGTTAAGATTTGAAATCCAAGCAGGGTCGGCGCTGCGGTGAACATTTGGACTTACGGCCGCTGTTGTCCCCAGATTTCTTGATTTAAACCACTCTTCGTGGTAGAAATCCGGTGACAAAGGCGGTCGCTATCGCTCCTACAGTTCCAAATTTCCCCTCCGCTTCTCTTTGCTTTTAATTTACGGATAACAGGGCTATGCCTTACGCTTACTTTGCGGTTCGCACTGGAGTAATTAGAAAAAAAGTTGAAGAAAGATCATTCTTCGGGTGTATGACCATCGGGCTCATTTTGCCGGTGAATCGCAAGCGTACGAACTCACTACTCGTACCATTTAGGATGTCTGCCACATACTTTCCATTTAGCGAGATCGTGAAATCCTCCCCGTTCTTCTCGAGTATAGATACCTCGTCCTCTATATCTCCGATTTCTGCGGTTTGGGATAACAAACGTAGTCTGTCGGCAGTGGTCTCTAACCTTATAATACTTTCACTCGCCAATACCGTCGTCCGTTCGACGGCTTTTAACAGAGGCGCTGTTCCAATTGTAATCTCTGATATAAAAGTGTGCGGAATCACATGGTGCAGGGACGGGTACTCCCCCTCAATTAAAGCAGATTGAACCATAATATGGTTAGCTGTGAATCTAACATGACGGTTGGTTACTTCAACTTCTGTTGTTCTGTCCTCGCCGTCCATGATTTTAACCGCTTCAACTAAATTTCTGCCAGGTACAATAATATGCCTCTCTATCTCAGCATCATGTTCCACATCTATAGTCCGGGAAGCCAGACGAATACCGTTAGTAGCCGTTAACTGTAACCGATGATTTCTATACTGAAAAGATACCCCGGTCAACACAGGCCTATGTTCTGATAAAGAAGCCGCTCCTGCTACTTGTAGGATAGAAGCCTTCAACAGTTGATTATTAACTGCTAATTTAAGTACAGCATGATTCTCAGCAGGATGTATCGCCGGATAATCTACAGCATCCATTCCACATAACCGAATTTGTGTATGTTCTGAGGAGATAGTGAGCCGTAAGGATCTGTCGACTTCCAAAGTAATCATCCCAGCATCAGACTTACGTATGATTTCGCAGAAATACCTTGCCGGTACAACCACTTCTCCAATTCTCTGAACCGTCAAAGAGGTATCTTCCCCGGGAATTCGATACTGGATAGTCATACTGCTATTGCATGTCGTAACTACTAGTTCATTGGTTAGAGCTTGTATATGAACCCCTGCCAGTATGGGAATCTGTTGGTTTGCAGGTACAGCCTTAAGCACTTGCTGAAGAGCTTTGAGAAGAATATCCTTGCTTACGTTGATCCGCACTGGCTTCACCCGCTTCCATAAGCTACATTACAAATCGGTAGACTCAATCAGAGATCGGATAAGCTCCGATCGGGACAATTTATGCTCTGCGCAATGTTGTTCAACCTTCTCCCAAAGCTCACTAGTTAAGGTTACCGAGACTTTTTTCGTTACACCTATGTTCTTGCGGCCTGCTCCCTCCCGGGGACCTCCTCTTGCAGACATGAACCCTAATTGACCTTCTTTATTAGAAAGACCTATTTTTAGATCATTTTGAGTCAATTTAATTAGTCCTCTCTTTTTTTGATTTAGGTTACCTATTTCAATATTTCTATTATTATTTTACCACATGACTTATGGGCTTACAATGTTACGAATGAATGATGAACCTGGCTGTATACCAAAAAACTGACCTCGCAATTAAGCAAAGGCCAGTTCAACATGGAGCGTTCCATGAGTTATACGGTTAAGTCACCATCCAATCACCATTCCTCCCGCCGCACCGGCTACCACAACCAACCAAGGCGGCAGCTTCCAGAAGACCAGCATTACGAACAGAATGACAACGAGGGCAAAGTCCAGGGGCGCGAGGATGGCTGTCGTCCACAGGGGGTCGTACCAGGCGGCAAGCAGGATTCCGACCACAGCGGCATTGATTCCGGTTAAGGATCCTTGCATCCGGGGGCTCCTTCTTAAGCTGTTCCAAAAAGGCAATGCCCCCGCAACCAGCAGAAAGGCTGGCAGGAAAATCGCGAGCGTGGCCACGATGGCCCCGGGAACACCGGCGGTCATTGCCCCAAGATAGGCTGCAAAAGTGAACAACGGACCCGGTACAGCCTGCGTGGCCCCGTATCCCGCCAGGAATTCGGCTTGGCTCACCCAGCCGGCAGGAACAACTTCTTGTTCCAGCAGCGGAAGCACGACATGTCCACCGCCGAACACTAAGGCACCAGAACGATAAAAGCTGTCAAATATCGCTAACGGTCCCGCCTCAGCCGTCCCTCTAAGGAACGGGAGCACTATCAGGAGTACGCCGAACAATGCTAAACAAACGATGCCAGACGACCGGCGGATGGGGATCGGAAGATTTGTCACGTTCTCCGTAGAACTGTGGCGGTACAGCCATACCCCGGCTATGCCCGCTACAGCAATCGTGAGAATCTGGCTGTAGCCCGTCTGCCATGATAATGTAACACCTGCCGCTATAACCGCGATGGCTACTCTTTCCCGGTCCGGGGTCAGCTTCTGCCCCATGCCAAGGATGGCCTGGGCAACAATTGCTACAGCTACGATCTTCAGACCGTGAATCCAGCCTGCATCGGCAATATCATAGCCCTGCAGCAGGAAGGCAAACGCGACCAGCGCAAGGACGGAAGGTAAAGTGAAGCCCAGCCAAGCCACTATACCACCCAGCCAACCTGCCCGCACCATTCCAATGCCAATCCCCACCTGACTGCTCGCGGGACCCGGTAGGAACTGGCAGAGCGCTACCAGATCCGCGTAGCTCCGTTCATCCATCCATCTCCGGCGGCGGATATATTCATTGTGGAAATAACCCAGATGGGCGACCGGTCCGCCGAAGGAGGTAAGACCCAATTGGGCCGATACAAACAGGATCTCAAGTAAAGCTCCAGCTTTCCCCTTCCGATATTCTCCCGGTACCGTCTGTTTCTCTGCTTGCATACCTGTTGCTCCCTTGCCTCCAGAATGTATACCTCATTCCAGATTATCATCCGCGTTCAAGCATTGGATAAAAGGTGCAGCAGTGTTTCGTAAATATGCAGTGAAAATCGGCATTTAAGGAGTCAGCTTGACACTCTCCAGCCGGTCAATCAGCTTACGAAGGCCAGCTTCATCCGCTCCATAAGGGCGGACATCCTCTCCAAGCAGCTTATCCATCTCTTCTCTGGCGAACGTGAAGCTGTAAGTTATGCCTTCATCAGCAAGTGAGTAATTAATAATATCCGCGTTATCAATCAGGCTGAACAGCAGGATCGAATTATGCAGGAGAGGCTCCCGGCTTAACGCCTGAAGCTCATCGTTCCACATTCCCTTAATATCGTTCACTGTATAATTGATGGTTAACTCATACGGGCGGGAGCCGGTTGTCAGCTCAATGCCTGCCCTCTCCAGTCCCTGGGGCAGCGGCATTGCACCAAGCAGCGCTGTGACCTTGCTGGCGTCGCCAATATACTTTGTCTTATTCTCCAGCAGCTGATCCACCGTATAACCGGAATATAGCTGCTGCGACGGACGATGCACAGGCTTGGGATTAGCGGTACATCCAATCAGCAGGATCACAAGGACGAGGGTAAAAGCGGCCACACTCCCCGAGGTCGGCTGGCGGTAAGCAAGAATATGCTTAATCCGTGCCTTTACACTGCTCTCTCCAAAAGCCAGCGGACTGCCGGTCATAAGACCGCTCCGGCGGGTTGAAAATCCAAGCAGGGAGCCTGAGTAGCTGCTTTTAACCTGCGGACCCAGCTTCCGGATTACCGCCTCATCGCAGGACATCTCCATATCCTTGCTCATGAGCACAAAAGACAGCCACATCAGCGGATTGAACCAATGGAGAATGACCAGCAGGAACATCAGCGGCTTGATCAGGTAATCCCGCCGGTTAATGTGAGTCTGCTCGTGCAGCAGGATATGGGACAGCTCCTGTTCACTCATCCCGGCCGGGATGTAGATCTTTGGCTTCAAGAAGCCGAATACGAACGGAGTCATGATCTGGTCCGTCTCAAAGACATGCCCCTTCACAATTGTTGCTGTACGGACACTGCGCATGACTCTCATATAAGAGAACACGCTGTACAGGAGCAGTACTATGACACCTGTCAGCCAGATCATACTGCCGGCCCACAGGATGACTTGCACCGGATTCACGCTTGCTGACGGTGCTACGGGCGGAAGCAGACTGTTCCACAGGCTTCCTGCTGAACCTGTTCCGGTGTCCAATGCAGGTTGCGCTTGCCTCCCTATATTTTTCGGAACGAATTGCAGCTGCCCTGTGCCGGACGAGCCTGCAGGCCCTGCCAGCCTCAGGATACTGAAGCTTGAAGTGAAGCTGACAGGCAGGATCAGCCTGATCATTACTGCGGACCATAGCATATAGGAGAAGATCTTGGGGGCGCGCCGCAGCAGAACTCTCGCCAGCATTACGGCGACGGCTACATAGCTGGCAGTAATGCTCATGTTCAGAATGCTGATCCACAGATCTGTCATTGGGAGGCCTCCTCGATAATCCTCTTCAGCTCTGCCGCTTCCTTCGCGGACAATTTCTTATCCCCGAGAAAAGCAGTCAAAAACTGCGGCAACGACCCGCCAAAGGCTTTGTCCACTACCGTCTGGCTCTCATGCCGCTGCGCCTCCGACTTCGGGATGACAGCTGTGACCATGGCCCCCTCGTTTCTGAGAATTCCCCGCTCACATAGCTTTCTTAACACGGTATAGGTCGTGGATTTCTTCCAGCCCAGCGCCGAGAGGCTCAGCTTCACCAGCTCTGTAGAATTAATCGGCTCATGATCCCAGATCAGGCAAGCGAATTTATATTCAGCATCATATAATTTGTAGGGCTCCATCCTGTTCACTCCTTATAAGTTTATTGCAGTAGACCTAATGACGTTAAGTCTATTGCAATAAACCTATATTGTCAAGGAGGCGCCAGGTAATCCCGCAAAAAAAAACCGGAACCGCCTGATTGCTCAGGGGTCCCGGTTTTTTGACTAGAACGTTACTTCTTACGGACGTTCAATCCAGATATAGCCGTCATCATCCACTTCAACCGTGGCGTGCAGGCCTTCAGCCAATACACGCAGCGGCACATTAGCATCTCCATACTCATCTACGAATACGGCTAACGGAAGCTTCACGGTCTTGCCGGCAATTTGTGCCTGCGCGGAACCAATTTTGAATACGAGCTGATCGCCGTATACATCGTCGGTAACCTTAATCGACTTGTTAGGCCCATCCCACTCAACCTTAGCGTCCAGATCCTCTGCCACATAGCGCAGCGGTACATAGGTAGTGCCATTCTTCACGACCGGATAATAGTAATCGTCGTCCGGTGCGATCATCAGGCTCTTGGAGGTAATTGCCATCTCCTCTTTGAGCAGCTTATAGACGGATGAATTGGCATCGAAGCTTCTCAGCGTCTCACCCGGCGTAAGATCTCCCTTGGAGTAATCAATTGCGCCTGTCGTGCTGATCGGATCAGCTGTTACCGGACCATTCACATTCCAAGTCTCGGACACCAGCTTCATGTTGATGCTCTGCAGCGGCAGATATTCATCGGCCGGAAGAGCAACATTGAAGTCAATGTTCTGTTTGCGGACATGGAAGCCGCTATCCACGAAGATATCCGCAGTCAGCTTCGTATCCTTGCCGAGAACAGTCTTGAGTTCAGGGGTCGATTCATAGAGATTCTCCAGTTGCTTGTCATAGACGAGCAGGAGAGCATCCACCGCCAGCTTGGCCGCATCATGCACTACGGTGACTACCCCTTCTTTGTCTTCCAGCGGAATATCGCCCAGACCGATGCTGTTCAGATCTTCAGCTCTGTCTTTGATCAGCGGATACATGTAATCATAGAGTCCGTTGATCAGGGCAGTGAAGCCTTCGGTATCCTTAGACACAGATCTCAGGAAGCTCTTAAGCAATACCGGAAGCTCTTCCCCTGTAATTTCCGTATGTAGCTTCGTCAAGCTGGTTGGCTGGCCGTATACGGATTCATTTACTGATGTCACTGTGATCGCACCCGGATTCGGAAGATTCTTGATCACAAACTGGGAGGCCAGCTTAGTGAATTCCAAGGTCTTGGCAGGATCGGTTGCTTCCAGGCCGAGCAACATTTCATTGCTCTGAAGCGGCATGTAGAACGGCTGCTTCGCGCCTTCTGCGGTGAAGACCAGGTTCTTCTGGTCGGTGAAGAGTGAGAAAGGAATCTTGAACTCCTTGTAACCCACAACTCCCGTGGCCGAGACATTGCCGTTATCCTGAACCTTCACATGGCCAAGCGTAAGCGATAAGGAATTAATAAGATCAACAACTTCGCGGTCCTCTGCGGTGATGCCTGCAGCAGGAACAGCGCTCAGGGTCATCGTAGTGCTGGATTCAGAGGATTTGACATCCAGATCCCCCAGCAGTGCCTTATTGACATCGAAGCCGCCAACCGCCTGGCAGCCTGACAGAATCAGCAGCAGGGCGAGAATCGGCACCAGCCATTTGGTTCTTGCTTTCATTTTCTTCATAGCATGTCTCCTCTAGCTCATAATTTGGCAACGTACCCATCATCTCAGAGGAGCATCAATTTGTAAATACAGCACCTGGAAATGATGAACCCTCATACGCTAAATAAACTCCGCCATTCTATAAATACCCATTCTTTGAAAAAGAGAAACTTTACCAACGCAAGGATTGCTAAATGGGCCGGATAAAAGCACCACCAGACCCAGCGCGGCAGACGCTTCTTCTCCAGCAGCACCCAAAAACTCGGGGTCAGCGCAATCAGAAGGGTCGGAATAATGCTGGCCATCTGCACCAGCCAATTATAATAGAACAGATAGAATACATTCAGCGCCAAATGCGCCAGCACCAGCACATAAGAACGGGTATACCGGAAGATCAGCACCAGCAGCAGGCCGTAAGCGTTATAGTCCAGCGGCAGAGCATCCATCAGCAGCACAGCTACAACCACTACCGGAATACCCGCCCACAGATTCGGCAGCTTATCAAGCAGGGCAAGGACCAGCGCTGAGATCAGCAGGGTAAAGACGACATTCCAGCCTCCCGGATGAATCGCCAGATTGTACGGAATCTGTGCCAGCACCGCAATGACAAGCAGCCGCCGCAGATAGCGGGGTCTGGAGGAGGTATGGATATAGCCTTGCACCAGCGCGTAGCAGTAGATCGGGAAGGCAATTCTCCCCACATATCTCCAGGCAAGCTCACCCGGGAAAAAGATCAGCCCAACATGGTCAATCAGCATGGTCAGCATGGCAATAATCTGCATCTGTAGCCTCCTGTACTATATAAATTGAACTAATGGTTTTTATGTTTTGGGATTAGCCGTGACTCCAGAGAAGTTTTGGACTTCCGGCCGCTGTTGTGTTTGAATTTCCTAAATTAAACCGCATTACGCGGTAGAAATTCAAACACAAAGGCGGTCGCTTCCGCTCCTCCAGTTCCAAAATTCCCCTCCGCCACTTTTCCTTTAACTTAAATTTTAGTTCAATCTATATAACATGAAATATAAAGCACCTTAGGTGCTATTATCCATGCCAGAGCCGTATGCTGCAAGCTGTGCGGGAGAACTTGTACGACAGGCAAGCCGGAGCCGCTCCCTCTGGAGCAGTTCCGGCCGGGTTCTATCTTACTATCAGGCTGTCTTCGACTTGTTATAGATATCAAAGCCTACCGCCAGCAGCAGCACCAGTCCCTTGATCCCCTGCTGCCAGTCTACGCCGAGGCCGACGAGCGACATACCGTTGTTCATGACGCCCATGACCAGACCTCCGATAATAGCACCGACTACGGTTCCGATTCCCCCGGACGCGGAGGCTCCGCCGATGAAGCAGGCAGCGATAGCATCCAGCTCGAAGTTCGTACCGGCCTTAGGGGTAGCCGAGTTCAGCCGGGCCGCGAAGACCAGACCGGAAAGGGCAGCGAGTACACCCATGTTGACGAATACCCAGAAGGTCACCCGTTTGGTTTTGACGCCGGAGAGGCTTGCTGCCTTCTCATTGCCGCCCAGGGCATAGATATGCCGCCCCATGGTCATGTGGTTCATGACGAAGGAGTACAATACGATCAGCACCATCAGAATCACAAGGATATTAGGAATCCCGTTATATTGTGCCAGAACATAGGTGAACAGGTTGATGACGATCACCAGCGCAGCAGCCTTGGCAACGGACATCCAGACCGCAGACCGCTCAAAACCGTACTTCACTGTGATCCTGCGGCTGCGGATTTCCTGATAGATCACCAGCAGCGACAACAGAACACCGATGATCAGGGTCAGCACATTCAGCGAGCCCACGCTTGCGACATCAGGAATGAACCCGGAGCTGATCTTCTGAAAAGTCTTCGGGAAAGGTGCAATCGACTGCCCGTTCAGCACGATCATCGTCAGGCCCCGGAACAGCAGCATGCCCGCCAGGGTAACAATGAACGCCGGGATTTTGACATAAGCGACCCAGAAGCCTTGCCAGGCCCCGACCAGCGCGCCCATCAGCAGCGAGATGACTACGGCCAGCACCGGATTCAGCTCCATATCCACCATCATAATGGCCGACAGGGCACCGATGAAGGCAGCTACCGAGCCGACCGAGAGGTCGATATGCCCAGTGATGATTACCAGCACCATCCCGATAGCCAGCACCAGTATGTAGCTGTTCTGCAGAATGAGATTGGTCACGTTCAGCGGCTTCAGCAGAATGCCGTCGGTCAGAATTTGAAAGAACACCGAAATAAAAATCAAGGCAATGATCATGCCGTATTGGCGGATATTTTTTTTGAACAGTTCACTAATGGCTCCCATGCGGTGTTACCCCCTGCTTCGTGTCATAAATTTCATCAAAAGCTCCTGCGACGCATCCTTCCGCTCGACTTCCCCGCTGATCCGCCCTTCACACATGGTGTAGATCCGGTCGCACATCCCGATGATTTCCGGCAGCTCGGAAGAAATGACCAGCACGCCCTTCCCCTCTGCGGCAAGGCTGTTGATGATGGAATAGATTTCGTATTTGGCCCCGACATCGATACCCCGCGTAGGCTCATCCAGGATCAAAACATCCGGCTGGGCGTAGATCCATTTGCTGAGTACCACCTTCTGCTGGTTGCCGCCGCTGAGATTCACGGTTTTTTGCAGGATGCTGGGGGTCTTGATATTCAGCTTCTTGCGGTATTCCTCTGCGACCAGCACTTCCTCGTTCTCATTAATGACGCCATGGCGGGAGAGCTTCTTCAGGCTGCTGAGCGAGATGTTCCGCTTGATATCGTCGATCAGGATCAGGCCGTAATGCTTGCGGTCCTCGGTCACGTAGGCTAACCCATGCTCTATCGCCTGGCTGATGTTATTCAGGTGTACTTCCTTGCCGTGCATAAAAGTCTGGCCGCTGATCCGCTTGCCATATGACTTGCCGAACACACTCATCGCCAGCTCCGTGCGCCCTGCGCCCATCAGCCCGGCAATGCCGACCACCTCACCCCGCCGGATGTGGAGATTAATTTGATCCAGCATTTTGCGGCCCGCCTGTGTCTCATGATAGACATTCCAGTCACGGATCTCGAAGATCGTCTCTCCCAGATCCGGTGTGCGCTCAGGGTAACGGTTCGTCAGATCGCGCCCGACCATGCCTTTGATAATGACATCCTCTGTAACGGCATCCTGCTTCATATCCAGGGTCTTGATGGTCTGTCCATCCCGCAGAATCGTGACGGAATCCGCTATTTTCTCGATTTCGTTCAATTTGTGGGAAATGATAATCGAGGATATCCCCTGCTTCTTCAGCTCCAGAATGAGCAGCAGCAGGTTCTCGCTATCATCCTCATTCAGCGCCGCTGTCGGTTCGTCGAGAATGAGCAGCTTCACTTCCTTGGAGAGCGCCTTCGCGATCTCTACAAGCTGCTGCTTGCCGACACCTATCGTAGAAACTCCTGTAAACGGCGATTCCTTGAGGCCGACGGTGGTTAGCAGCGCCTTGGTCTTGACCGTCGTTTCGTTCCAGTTGATCACCCCGCGTCTGGCCTGTTCATTGCCGAGGAAGATGTTCTCCGAAATCGACAAATACGGAATCAGCGCCAGCTCCTGATGGATAATGACGATCCCCAGGCCCTCGCTGTCCTTGATATCCTTGAACTGGCATACCTGCCCCTGGTAATAGATATCCCCTTCATACGTCCCGTGCGGATACACTCCGCTAAGCACCTTCATCAGCGTGGACTTGCCTGCCCCATTCTCTCCGCAGAGGGCGTGGATCTCGCCTGCCTTCACCTGCAGATTGACTGACGAGAGCGCTTTGACGCCGGGGAATGTCTTGGTAATACCTTTCATCTCCAAAATAATTTCGCTCATGTGCCTCTCACCCAGCTTTCCTTGTGACTGTGCAGCGGTTCTCCGGCGGCGCTCCTTGCTCCGAAGCTGCCGCCGGTACCCGCCAGACCTGCGCTATGACGGCTATTGTCCCAGCTGATCCTTGGTGTAGTACCCGCCGTCCACCAGCACTTTATCCACATTGCCCGCATCCACAGAGACCGGCTCCAGCAGGTAGGACGGGACGATTTTGACCCCGTTGTCGTAGGTGGTGGTATCGTTGACTTCAGCTTCGGTCCCCTTCAGCACACTCTCCGTCATCTCCACTGCCTTCTTGGCCAGCTCGCGGGTATCCTTGAATACTGTCTGGGTCTGCTCTCCGGCCAGAATGGACTTCACGGAAGCCAGCTCGGCGTCCTGTCCGGTAACCACCGGAAGCTTCTTGTCACCGGAGCCGTAGCCTACCCCCTTGAGCGAAGACAGGATACCGATGCTGATGCCATCGTATGGAGACAAGACTGCGTCCAGATTATCGCTCGCATAGTTCGCACTCAGCAGGTTATCCATCCGTGACTGGGCGGCAGCGCCGTCCCAGCGCAACGTAGCTACCTTATCCATCGTAAGCTGCTTGCTGCGGACCACCAGTTTACCGGAATCGATATATGGCTTCAGAATCGACATGGCGCCGTCGAAGAAGAAGTAGGCATTGTTGTCATCCGGCGATCCGCCGAACAGCTCGATGTTGAACGGGCCCTTGCCGTCCTTCAGGCCAAGCTTCTCTTCAATGTAAGAGCCTTGCAGCACACCCACCTTGAAATTATCGAAGGTTGCATAATAGTCTACGAATTCACTTTTTTTGATCAGACGGTCATAAGCGATCACCTTAACGTTGGCGTCATGCGCCTTCTGCAGCACGTCCGTCAGCGCCTCACCGTCAATTGAAGCGATTACAATTGCGTTCACACCTTTGGTGATCATGTTCTCAATCTGCGAGACCTGATTCTCCACCACATCCTCCGCATATTGCAGATCTGTGCCGTAGCCCAGCTTCTCGAACTCCTTGACCATGTTGTTGCCGTCATTCACCCAGCGCTCCGAAGATTTGGTCGGCATCGCGATGCCCACCTTGCCCTTCGATGTATCCCCGCCGCCGGAAGAGCTGCCAGCGCTGCTGGATGAATTACCACTGTTGCCGCATGCAGATAAGATGAGTACCAGTGTTAGCAGAAGCGTGATCATTGAATATTTTTTCATTCCTGCACTACCCCCTGAACTATTCTGATGTCTTCCACAGGTGTTCCCGTGTGACAAATCGAGTATAGCAACCGGGGGCAGGTGCCGTATTTACACTGAGGCTACTGTTTTTGTGAAAATATAACTTTTTATATGCAAAAAGGAATGCCCTCTCGCCTATAGATGGCTACTGAAGCATTCCCCACTATTCATTCTGTATCTTCAGTTACTTGCGTACCTCAGCCTGCACCCCTTTACGGAACTGCAGCGGCGCCACACCGGTCTGCTTCTTGAAGGCCGTGCTGAAATAATGCTGGGTCTCATAGCCCGACTGCTCCGCCACCTCGTTAATACTGAGGTCGGTTGAATGCAGAAGCTGGGCGGCCCGGCGGATACGGGTCTGGGTCAGATACGTGCCGAAGGATTGGCCCAGCTCCTGCTTGAACAGGCGGCTCAGATAGACCGGGGAGGCTTGAAGCAGGCCTGCTGTGGCCTCCAGGGTAAGCTCGCATTCGCTGTAATGCTCCTGGATATGCTGCTTCGCCCGGCGGACGAGCGGGGACAGCGGCTGCTCCTTGACCAGCGCCACCCGGCAGCTCCGGTAAGCGGCAGCAAGCTCTGTAATCTCTCCCTGGATCAGCCGCGTGCCGACTTCAACAGCGATTTTGAGATGGCTGCGCACTGCGGCCTCCACTCCGGCCAGGATGCGCTCACAGGCGGCATCCCACAGCAGGATAACGATCAATCCGGCGGCGTCCCGGAACATCACCTTGGGATACGGGTCCAACAGCTCGGCGGCGATATTCTCTATGGCGAACAAGAAGAGCTGCCGCTCTTTCTCCTTCATCGCCGGATGCTGGCCCTCCCACCTCCAGCGGATGATGCCGATCAGCTCCGGCCGCTGCGGCGGAAGCTTGAGGAATTGCAGCTGCTCCCGGATCTCCGCCTGGCTCAGATTACCATCCAGCCATTCCTGGCAGAAGCGCTCGCGCAGCAACGGGAAGTTCTTCATCAGCTGCCGGGAAGCCTGCTCCAGATGCTGGCTCTGCTGCCGCTCGGACTCCAGCTCATCGCGGACGCCCCGCAGCACCTGCATCAATTGCTTCGGCTCCGCAGGCTTGAGAATATAATCATTCACCTGCAGCCGGATCGACTCCTGGGCATAGGCGAATTCATCGTGGCCGGTGATCACAATAATCTTGCAGCCGGGCAGTGCCTCCCGCAGCCGCTTCATCAGCTCCATGCCATGCATAATCGGCATGTTCAGATCCACCAGGGCGATATGAATGGCATTCTCCACGGCCAGCTCCAGCGCCTCTTCCCCGTCTTCTGCCTCTGCCGTCACCTCCATGCCCAGGCTATCCCAGTCCACGCATTGCCGGATGCCCTCCCGGATAATGCGCTCATCATCGGCAATGATTACTTTCCATTTCTCTATCATCTGCGGATCATCCTCCTCTGTCCTAATCCTTCTCAGGGTAATGCTCACGAACAACCGGATGACATACGGTTACAAGAGTTCCCTGCCCCGGTCCGCTCTCAATCTGGATACCGTACGGCGCTCCATAGGTCAGCCTGATCCGCGCCTGCACATTCAATATGCCGTAGCCGCTTCCTGCGGTGCCTGTTACAGCCATGTCCGTCTCCGTACGCTCCAATTCTTCTGCGCCAACCGCTTCGAGCCGCTGTCTGAGCTCCTTCAGCTTATCCGCAGACATCCCTGCACCATCATCGCGTACGGTAAGATACAGGTCGTTGTCCCGTTCTACAACTGCAATGGAGAGGTGGCCGGGGCCGCGTCGTTCCTTGATGCCGTGATAGATCGCGTTCTCCACCATCGGCTGCAGCAACAGCTTAAGCACGTACAGCTCCTGTAAGTGCGGCTCCACTTCAATGGAATAGGTCAGCTTGGTGCTATAACGAACATGCTGAATTTTCAGATAGCTGACGATATGCTCCAGCTCATCGGAGAGCGGTATGATATCACTCCCTTTGCTTAAGCCCAGCCGGAACAGCCTGGAGAGGGACTGGACGACCTCGGCGATATCCTCCGCTCCCTTGCTGCGGGCCATCCAGTGAATCGTATCCAGCGTATTGTACAGAAAATGCGGCTTGATATGCGCCTGGAGACTGCGCAGCTCCGCCTCACGCTTTTGCCGCGCCTGAAGCTCGGTCAGGGATAGCAGCCGGCTAATCTGGGCCAGCATCGTATTGAAGCTGCGGCCGAGCAGCCCGATCTCATCGGATCGGCTGCCCCAGTAGCGGATCGTCAGATCACCGGACTGTGCCTTGCTCATGAAGGAGGCCAGCTGGCCGATAGGACGGGAGATCGAATAGGCCAGATAGAATGAGGCGGTCATGCCCAGCATACAGACCACAAATACAAACGTGACAACATTGAACGTAATCTCGCGGATTCCATAAGCCGACTCATCCATCGGGAACACGCCCATCGTGGTCCAGCCGGTAAACGGCGAGGTCCGGTAGATCAGCTGAAGCTTGCGGCCGTCTACTGTCTCCGAGGTAATGCCCGAGGACTCGGTGAACAGACCTGCCGGGATGTTACGCATTAAAGGGTGCTGCGGCGCGTAAATCATCTCTCCGCGATTGTCCACCACCGTCAGATATCCGGTTTTGCCGAGCGTGACATCTCTAGCCGTCTCCGCGATCACCCGCAGCTTCAGATCCACCAGCACCACACCCTGGACCACCTGCGTCTCAGGATTCACAATGGCCCGTACAGCAGAGACCACCTCGCTCTCCTTATAGTCCACATGGGACCTGACCGCACGGCCATACGGATGCCCGACGATCAGGAAGATCCCCTTATTCTCTGCCGCCTGCTTGTACCAGCTCTCCTCCGTCAGCCGGGTACCGGAACGGGTATACATCTCGTTGCTGATGAAATCGCCTTCACGGTTGACCAGCATGATGCCTGCTATCTCGGAGCTGAGTGTGGTGAATCCCTGCAGAAATTTGCGGATATTGTATTCCGCCGATTCCCCATTGCCCGCTGCGGGGTCCGGCTGTGCCGGAGCCGGTGACGCCCCCTTCAGGAACTTCTGGACGCCCGGATCGAACGAGATCAGGTACGTAATTTTCTGCAGATTCTCCACATCACTCTCTATGGCGGTATTTACCTTGCGGATGAGCTGCATCGTGTTCTCGGTACTCTGCTCCTCCACGATCCTGTCCACCGTCCAGCCAATCAACAGCCCCAGTCCAATGGAAGGCAGAATGCTAATCAGCAAAAAGTGAATAATCAGCTTATAGCGGATCGGCATATTATTCAGCTTCAGCTTCTCCATGCTCACGCCGGTCTTGTGCATCCCAGGCTCCCCCTCTGCCGCCTATTTGGCATAATAATTGTCCACATTCTGCCGCGTGACCACATCAATTCCGGTATCTACAGAATCGGGGACAGGCAGGGGCTTGTTATTGGCATAGGCCTCAGGATCAGCCTCCAGATCACGGTGCAGATGAAACAGCTCGGTCAGCGACCAATAACCCATATTCCAGGTGCCCTGGGCCATGGTTGCGGCAATCTTGCCTTCCTTCACCAGATCGAGTGTGCCTTTATCCGTATCGAAGCTGATAATCTGCGGGACCGGTCCGCTCCCAGGGGCGGCATCCACAGCTTCCGCGACCCCGATGCCTCCATTACTTTCCGTGGCAAAAATTCCCGCCAGCTGCGGATAACGCACCAGCAGCTGCTCGGCAGCCTCCCTGGACGCCACCTGATCTCCCCGCCCATCCTTAACCGCCACCAGCTTCATCTGCGGGTATTTGCTGCGAATTGTGTCCGTGAAGCCGTCCGTCCGCTCCTGGTGATTATGCTGATCCGGTGTGGTGATAATAGCTACCTCGCCCTTGCCCCCGGTCAGCTCGGCCATCTTATGCGCCGCCTTCGTTCCGGCATTATAATTGTCCGTTCCCAGGAAGGAATACGCCTTGCTGCCCTCCGCTCCCGAATCAAACAGCACCACCGGAATACCACTCTCCACAGCCTTGTTAATCGTCGCTGTAAGCAGCTTGGAATTCACGGCCGAGATGGCAATTCCCGCCGGCTTCTTGGCGATGGTCTGCTCCAGCACCGTCATCTGTTCACTCGCATTATGCTGGGTGGAGCCGTGATACTCGACGGATACATTAAGCTCCTCTGCGGCGTCCTCGAAGCCCTTCAGCACGCTTTTCCAGTAATCTATGCCGATCTGGAACGTAACCATCACGTATTTGTCCTCAATATTGCCGCGCAGTCCCGCAGTCTCCCACGGGTCTGCCGCATTCCCCTGCTGCTTGTAATTCAGCACGTAGAGTACGAAGATGCCGATTAGCAGCACGTAGACAAGCCCAAGCTTTTTCACATATGTAACCCCTTTCATAACAATGAATGCTGAAGGCCCTAGGTCCCCAGGTTCTTCCATCTATGTCCAATCTAGTCTACTGGCTTGGCAGCCGTTCCGTCAATTACGTTACTGGGCCAATAGTTAAAAACTCGTTATCTGCTACGACATTTTATGTCGTACCGCTTGTTCTATACTGGACAGGTACCATCAATTCAATGAAACGAGGATTACAAGAATGTCAAAAACCAAACGCGGACGGGTACTCTGGACCCTTCCTTCCCGTGGACGCGGCACCTGTCCGGTCTGCGGGACCACCCGGATCAAGCTGCTCTACACCAAAATAAAATCCGACGGCAGCGCCCTGAAGGTCTGCAAGCGCTGCGACAAAGCGACGCAGGTTAGAGTGGACGCAGCAACCAAGTAAAATGACGCAAGGATGCCCCCTGCTTCATGCTTCGTGCATGGATG
Source organism: Paenibacillus sp. FSL M7-0896 (assembly GCF_037975415.1). Taxonomy (NCBI): domain Bacteria; kingdom Bacillati; phylum Bacillota; class Bacilli; order Caryophanales; family Paenibacillaceae; genus Paenibacillus; species Paenibacillus sp. FSL M7-0896. The sequence goes on along the minus strand of NZ_CP150250.1, from coordinate 2,891,686 downwards.
CCGGAGCATCCTTGTTTCTTTGAGAGGAACGCTCACGCTGGTCTAAAGCACCATCTCCAGCTATACTGGAGGCTGACAGAAAGGAGCGGGAGCAGCATGAGCCATATTCACCGGATTCAGTGGTTTGACCAGCAAGTCCGCCAGCTTACTTATCCGAACAGCAGCAAGCTGGCGGAGCAGTTCGAGATTTCCAGGCGCCAGGCCCAGCGGGATATTGAATACCTGGCGGAATCGCTGCGGGCCCCGCTCCGCTATGTAGCGAAGCAGCGCGGATATATCTATGAGGACAACAGCTTCGTGCTCCCACATCTGTACATTACGGACGAGGAGCAGCGGGTGCTGAAATATCTGGCTTACCGGTATAGTCACTATGATTATGAGAACGCCCAGACCATCCGCAAGGTGGGCGGTCTGCTGGAGCGGTTCACGGCGCAGCCGCTTGCGGACAGGGAGATTAAGCTGCCTGTATTTGAAGTGAATCCCCACCGACTGCAGGTCATGGAGATGCTGGAGCAGGCTATTCAGGCCCGCAGGGTGGTCCATGTTCTCTACCTGAACGGGCAGGATCCCCCGCAGGAGCTGTATCTCTGTCCCCTACAGCTAAGCCGGCGGATTGAAGATGATTATCTCGTGGCCGCTGTGGAAGGAGACGGGCGGAGTGAGTATTACAACCTGTCGGGCATCCGTGAGCTAACACTGACCAGCAGGGTTTTTATAGCCGGGGAGAACGGCCCTGCAGCTCCAGCCGGGCAGGCCAGATCCTTGAAGCCGTTCACGGCAAGAATCCGGTTACCCGGAATACCCCGGGAGCCGTCTTGGGGAGGTTACCAGCTTCGCGCCGCTGACAAGGATATCTACGAAGTTGATTTTTATGATACCAGCGCGTTCATTGCACATCTGCTCCACTCGGAGTGGAGTGCCCTCCTGGCCCCGAAATGGCTGAAGGAGAAGCTCCGCAGCATCTGTGAGACAGTAGTGAGCCGCCTGGATGAACAGGAGAATGAACATTGAGCAAACGAACAGGTGTAATCCTTGACGTCCGGATGCAGCGTGAATCGAAATCCTTTACCGATGCGCTCTATGCCGTACTGACTGCCGCCGGGTTATTCGAGGGTCCAAAATTCATGCTCTCCGGGCTAAGCGGCATGGCCTTCAAATTCACCGTACATGAGAAGCTCCTCCCCATGTCTGTTACGGCTTACGGACAGTGGGGCACAGAGCATCGCCGGGCTGTCGACAACCTCGGGATCTTCTTGGTGGATGACGGCGGGAGAACCAGACATGATTCCTTCGGGGCGTATCAACGGATCGCTATTGACTGTGTCAAGCAGAGTCTGGACCGCGGTCTGGCCTGCCTCTACTGGATACCGGAATTCGGAGTGATTCATGGTTATGATGAGGATGACCGGGTGTTCTATGTACAGGATGGCTGGTCCGATGCGACACAATATGTGCTGTATGATAACTTCGGCCTTAACTTCACGCCCTTCTGGGACTGTATGTATGTCGGAGAGCGGGTGATGATTCCGTTGCAGGATACTGTACTTGAATCACTTCGGCTTGCGCTGGAGGATTGGGAGACTCCTCACAAAACACTTCCTGACTTAAGCCTCGGTTCAGGCCGCCTGGCCTACAGCTTCCTGATCCGGGCGCTTCAGCAGGGCGGATTCGACAGCTACGGCGCTATTTACATCCTTGAATCGTATATGACTTCACGGATCGAGATCTCCGCTTATCTGCAGGAGGTTCAGTCCGTATTGCCGGGGCTGGAGGAGGTTCAACACTTGTATGCTGAGCTGGTGGAGGGGCTGAGGGGACCGTTCACGGCTGCAATCTCTGAGAAGAACAGCGGCAAGCTGCTAATGCAAGTTCAGCTTCCCTCCCTCTGCTCTGCTTTGAAGAAGGCCTTGGAGCTGGAGGAACGGGCGATGCAGCAGGTTACAAAAATTTCTGGGCAGTACCCGGACCGGAAGCGGTCCACACTGCCCAGATGGGGGGCGCACACCGCACGATGAATGAACATCATAATAAGCACGCTTCAGCCGCTGCGGATCAGCCGCGTGTGCCGCCCGCTTCTTCTTTTGCAGATGCGATGCACCAGGTCCTGTCGGCCAAAGGCTGGTTCACACTCTCCAAGCCCATGCTGGCCGGAATGACGGCCTTATGTTTCCGTCTGTCGGTACACAGGCAGCTTCACCCGGATTCTGCTACGGCATATAACTGGGCGGCTGAACATTGCGTAGCAGCAGATCTGATTGGTATTATCGCCATGCAGGGTGCAGGCTTTAACTTCAGCCCTACCTTCCCTCTCTATCAGAAGCAGGCTATTTCAGAAATCCGCAGATCACTTGAGCAAGGCACCGGTGTGGTCTGCTGGAAGGACCGTTTCATAGTGATTACCCGCTGTGATGATGAACGGCAGCTTTTCTATTACACAGAGAATGCTTCTGCCGCAGAACTGGAGCTGCCTTACGAGCAATTCGGAAGGAATGAATCGCCATATTGGTATGGCCAAATCTATGAAGGCCAGATCCGCAAGGATATCGTTCAGGTGCTCAGAGAGTCCTTCATCCAGGCGGTGTATAAGGCAGAGGTTCATGATCTGATGCTGCCGGAATCGCAATATGCCTGCGGTTTGCAGGCCTATGATGCTATGCTGGAAGCCTTGGCGGACAACACCTATGATGCTGCCGGAGCTTATGAGACGCTGCTCTTCTATGCAGGTTTGAAGCAGGACACTGCAGCCTACGCAAAAGAAGCCAGCCAATATTGGCCCGAAGTTGAAGGCGTTGCAGAGCATTATGCAGCTCTGGCTGCTGTCTATAATCAAATAACGCACAGTCTATGCAAGCAGACTGTACAAGCTCCAGAGGGTCCATGTTCGCTGGATGCCCAATCTCTGCTTCCACTCCTCCGGGAAGCGAAGCGTATCGAGACCGCAGCGATCCAGTCCATTCGTCTGCTGCTGCGGGAGCCGATTGAGAACCGCTTCCATGATGTGGGGCTGCGCTAAGCCACGGCGGAGTGCTCAGAACATCAGCGACTCCGCATATTTCTCCCCTTCCAGCAGGTCATATTCGACCAGACGGTAGTCATCCAGCAGCGCCTGCTGCTCAGGGGTCAGCTCCTGCAGAATTCCGGTATCGCCCGGCCCGATTAGCACCTTCTTGCTAAGTCCCGGAATTTCCGCCCGTACCTGCTCCAGCAGCTTATAAAAGGCCGGCAGCGTCTGCCCGGATAACCGGAAGACCGCAGGGCCGAGAAAGGCCGGGCTAAGCGTCCCGAGCGGCTCTTTCCCGATCTCAAAGTTAGCGAGTACCAACAGCTTCGTCTCATGCTTCAGCCTTGGCTCCTGATCCCAGCCTGCTGCGGTATAGATCCCGGCGCTGAGCGCAGGCAGATGATCTCCCCAGAACACCGCGATGGTGGACCGCTTGATCTTCAGCAGCTCCTGCTGGAGATAAGCCATGGCCTCGTCTGTCAGCTTGGTATCCTGCACATAAGTCTCCAGCTCATCCTTCTGCTCTGGCAGTCCGCCTTGAACGGTGATGGTATTCGGTCCGTTCAGGCCTTTGGTGAAAGGAAAATGATTCTGCATCGTCACCAGATGCAGGAATGCCGGGCCCGATGCCTCTTGAAGCTGCCGGACCGCCTCCTGTACAGCTGCTTTATCCGAGACATACCCCTCTGGAGTCAGGCGGTCAGCGTCCGGCAGATCCTTCTCACTTGTGAAGCGGTCGAACCCCAGCACCGGATAGACACGGTTACGGTTATAGAAGGTATCATCGAACGGATGCAGCGCCAGTGCCTCATACCCTCTGTCCTTCAGAATACTGACGATCGACGGCAGGGAGGACATTTTGACGATGCGCTGTTGATAAGGAATCGTTCCATCCCCCAGAAAATACATCGACAGCCCGGTCAGGGCCTCGAACTCCACATTAGCCGTATTGCCGCCGAATTCCGGGGACAGCAAATAACCGGACGGCGTCTGGCCCGCCACCCCATGGATGAACTTCAGCGGATCTTCGCTAAGCGTATATCCGGGCAGGCGCGTAGGGTCGAAGAACGCCTCATTCATCATAAACAGAATGTTCGGCTGCTCCCCTGGCGCGGCCTGTGCCGGCGCCTCCGGCAATGCCGAATACTTGGCAGCTACCGCCTCAACCGCTTCGCGGGTGTAGCCCTCCGGCTTGTCCATCAGGCTCTGCCTCAGATTCCCGGCGAACGCATACACGAACCCGTTCTGCGTATAATTCACCTTCTGATTCCAGAAGATGTTCTGATAGCTCATTGCTGCAACAACCGGAGATTGACCGGTGACCAGCACAAGAAACCATGCGCTGAGCCCTACAGAGATCCCCGCCAGCGTCACGCGCAAGGACAGTCTGATCCGGTTCTTCGGCAGCTTAATAATCACAAGGACCAGACCGGCAACCAGCAGAACAGCGGTCCCTATAGCAAACGGAGAGATCATCCCGCTGGTAATCTTGCTCATTCCTTCGGCATTCTTCAGCAGCATCAGATCCCACGGAAACAGCGGTTCTCCTCTCGTAGCCAGCTTCTGATCACTGGCAATCCCCAGCAGCACGAACAGCGCCGAGATCACCGCCGGCCCCGCATACGCATTCGGCACGATCACTGAGCTTAAGAGCAGGATGAAGAAAATAAACAAACTTCCGGTACAATACAGCCAAGGATAAGCGCCAACCCACTTTAGCGCATGAAGCACATCCATCCGAAAAGAAGCAGCCTGCAAAAACAAATTCAGCCCAAATCCTATAGCCAGTAAAATGATCAACAAATACAACAAACGCTTCGATGGCAATATCCGAGACAAGTTCATTCACTCCTAACTATTAAAGGAGTAGTATACGCCTTTAAGCTTAAAACCGCCTTAAAATTCATTTCCCAAATGAGTACAACGCTACAAAAAAGAGCAGCATCCATACATCAGACGCTGCTCTTCTCTTTTCTTTTCTATTCTCATCCCAGCGGGATAGACTGAAAAGGATAATAACTAATTAGGCCAAGGATTGAAGGGGGATTTTGGAACTGTAGGAGCGGTAGCGTCCGCCTTTGTCCCCGGATTTCCACCGCGGTAAGCGGTATAAATCAAGAAATCTGGGGGCAACAGCGGCCGGAAGTCCAAATATCCACCGGAATGACGCCTGTGCCTAAGCCGCCTAAGCCTACTTCACGTATATCCGGCTGCTCTCCTCCCAATATTCCCCAGGCTCCAGCCCGAACAAGCCGATGTCATCAGCAGGCAGATCCACCTTTGGCGCATTCACCAGGTTGATCTGCGGCTCAGGACAGAAGAAGCCTTCGGTTGCTCCGTTGTTCCAGATCATCCATTGCTTATACGAGGTACCCACATCATACACCAGCGTAACTCCGGCCTTGCGGTCGGTCAGCTCCATCCGGTTCCGTCCATTCTGGGCGGCTGCGGTATAGTGGTTGTCCATAGACGCGTAGAATGGATACAATCCTTCGCCGCGCAGAGCTACCTCATCAGCAGTCAGCTCCTGGAATTTGCCGGTTGGCAGCATCCGCTCGTTAAGCTCCCAGCGTTCGCCGATCGTTAGCTTAACACGGTAATCCTGCGCGCTGCTGCCTGGGGCGAACGGAGCATTAATAGCGGTATGGAACGCCAGCAGGCAAGGCATCAGCACATCACCGTCATTGTGGACCAGCAGCTGCTGGGACAGGCCGCCTTCACCGAGCGTGTAGCGCAGCTTGATCGTATATTTGAACGGCAAATACTGATAGGACGGATGGTTCTCATCCACCTTGATCGCTACAGTGACGAAGCTTTCGCTTGTGCCGGTACCGAATTCCTCTACCTCCCATGCTGCTGTATGTAGGAAGCCATGCAGATGATTGCCGGTTTTGGCTTCATTGACAGGCAAATGATAGGTCTGTCCATTCCACGGGAACTCTCCATCCTCATAGCGGTTCGGCGGAAACAGTACAGGAATGCCGTGAATGCCCGGGTTCGCCTTGAATGCTTCCATCTCTTCCGCGCCAGGCTCATGCAAGAAACGGTAACCGCTCTCAGTATCCCGGAAGCAGATCAGATTCCCGCCGATGCCCGGCAGAATAGCCGCTTCATAACGGCCGGCCTTCAGCCAGACAGCGGCTTCTCCCTCATAGTGTCCTTCAAATGCTGTAATCGGTGTCATTACAATAATCCCCTTCCATATGATCAAAATGACTCTCTCATAGATAGAGTACCACATCTGCCGGAATGGCAACATGCCATTTTTACAGCTGCTCGACTTCGACACTCATGACATGCTCGATTTTTTTCACATCATAATAGATTTCCGTAGCATAATCCTTGTCTGGTGCAGAAACGACCATGTCGATCATCTGCCTGCCATCCTCAAGATCCTTGATCTTCATTCGCCGGATGGTCCGGCCGGTTTTGCGCGTTTTGCGCTGGTCGGTCATGACATGCCGCTGCTCAATCTTCTGAATCACATCCGTCAGGATATAGTTCGGTTCCATAATGATTTTGATGGAGATCTCGTGCTTGTTCAGCACTTCAGGTCCGATGGCTTTGATAAGCAGAGGCACAGCGTTAACCGCGAACATAAGCAGTATAACCGCATAACCCGCCTCTACATAAAAGCCTGCGCCAACTGCAATTCCGATACCGGATGCCGTCCAGATCAGCGCGGCCGAGGTTAAGCCGGAGATCGCATCTCCGCCTCTGCGCAGAATAACACCCGCTCCCAAAAAACCGATACCGCTGACAATCTGCGCTGCCAGACGCATCGGGTCCATATTGGGATGATCCGGTCCGCCGAATTTGTCATACGCATGAATAGATACCAGGGTTACCAGACAGCTGGCGATGCTGATGACCATACTGGTCCGGATTCCCAGCGGTTTCTGTTTCAATTGGCGGTCAATGCCGATGAACAGCCCGAACAGCATGGCCACAAGCAGCTTGATGATTGATTCCATATGCAGCAGGTCCATATTCATAATTTATTTTCCTCCTTCCTCGCCCGTCATGGCACATAGAATCAGTATACCTGAAATGCGCTGCAACTTTTACTGAAATTTTCTGCTGCCCGGTCAAAACAAGAAACGGACGCCTATCCCCGCTAACCGGGATCTTCAGGCAGTACTGCCTAAGGCTCCGGCAAGGAACATCGTCCGCTTCAGAGAAGACTTCACTTATCCCATCATATGAGCGATGAGTGACTTATAGAAGGATTAGCCGTGCAGGAGGGATTCCGCTCCGTCACAGTAGATTTCCGTACCCGTGATATGATCCGAATCCTCAGAAGCCAGGAACAGCGCCAGCTTAGCCACCTGATCCGGACGCCCCGGCCCCTTCTCCAGCGGCTGCCCGCCATCCGGGAATTCCACTTCAATCTGCACTTCCTTAAGATCATCTGAAGGATAGGTATTATCATCTATATTCGTGGTAATCGCTCCCGGACAGATAGCGTTTACACGAATCTTGTACTGGGCCAGCTCAAGAGCAGCCATTTTCATAAAAGCCACCTGCCCCGCCTTGGTCGTACTATATGCAGAGAAACCGACATTGGAGAATACCCGGTTACCGTTGATCGAGCTGTTGATCAGAATGCTGCCGCCCTTCTCTTTGAGATGGGGGATGGCATACTTGACAGTGGCGAAGGTGCCCCGCAGATTAATCTGAATCGTCTGATCCCAGGACTCGATGTCCATCGTCTCAATCGGTGTCATGGCCCCGTTAATCCCGGCATTGGCGAAGACCACATCCAGCTGTCCCCACTTCTCGATAACCTGTTTCACAGCATGCTCCACCTGCGGCGGATCAGCGATATCGCATTCAAACACTGCAGCTTCCCCGCCCTCCTGCGTGATCTGAGCGGCCACCTTCTCTGCATTCTCCACCGTACGGTCCAGAAGTGCCACCTTGGCTCCGCTTCTGGCGAACTCCAGCACAGATGCCCGGCCGATGCCCGAGCCGCCTCCTGTAACAATCGCTACCTTGCCTTCCAGTTTCTTCGCAGTCATATGTCCAGTCGCCTCCATTTGGTGTTTGATGTTCAAGTTATGTTCTTTCCCTTAACTTTACCTCTCATACCCGGAAGTGAATCGGACCAGGGACACCTGAAAATGACAAAAAGCTCGATCCGCTACCGGATCAACCGGCTGCAGATCAAGCTATAACGCTAAAGACTGATGATCCCTAATCAGCCCAGCATCATCCGGTCGTCAGCCAGCTTATGGCCGCTGATCGCTTCGAATTCGCCAAGCAGACGCTCTACCGTCAGATCCTTTTTGCGCGTCTCATCGAAATCGAGGATGATCGAGCCTTTGTCCATCATGATGAGCCGGTTGCCCAGGCGGATCGCCTGATCCATGTTATGGGTAACCATCAGCGTAGTCAGCTTCATCTCACGGACAATGGATTCCGTAAGGGTGGTGATCAGTTCGGCGCGCGAAGGGTCAAGCGCAGCTGTATGCTCATCCAGCAGCAGAATCTGCGGCTGGGTGAAGGTCGCCATCAGCAGGCTCAACGCCTGCCGCTCGCCTCCTGAGAGCAGCCCCACCTTGGCGCGCAGCCGGTCCTCGAGGCCGATGCCCAGGCGGCTGAGCTGTTCGCGGAACAGCGTACGTCTGTGCGCATTGACACCCAAGGACAGCCCGCGGGGTTTGCCCCGCTTGTAGGCCATGGCCAGGTTCTCCTCAATCGTCATATGCGGCGCTGTCCCGGCCATCGGGTCCTGGAAGACCCGGCCGATCCAGCGTGCGCGCTGGTATTCCGCCAGATGGCTGATCGAGCTGCCTTCAATGCGCGCTTCCCCCAGATCGGGCTTCATCACGCCTGAGATAATATTCATCAGTGTAGATTTGCCGGCACCGTTACTGCCGATAATCGTTACGAAATCGCCCGCGTTCAGTTCAAGATCGATCCCCAGCAGCGCGACCTTCTCATCCGGCGAGCCGGGGTTGAACAGCTTACATACATTGTCAAGCTTCAACATTGGCGGCCCCTCCTCTCTGCTTACTGCGCTGAGCCAGCTCAGCAAGCTCTGCCGTCCGTCTGCGGGCCGTGCTCTTCTGCTTCACATACCGCTGAACCGACGGGAAGACGAGGGCAATAATGACGATAATTGCGGTGATCAGCTTGAGATCGGAAGGCTTGAGCCAAGACACCCGGAGTGCCAGAGCGACAACGATCCGGTACACGATGGAGCCGAGCAGCACAGCCAGTGTCGCCCGGAAGACGTTCTTCGCACCGAAGATCGCTTCCCCGATAATCACCGACGCAAGCCCGATGACAATCATACCGATCCCCATCGACGCATCGGCGAAGGAAGAATACTGGGCGATCAATGCGCCCGAGAGCGCCACCAGCCCGTTCGACAGGCTGATCCCCAGAATCGTTGTTGTATCCGTGTTCACTCCGAAGCTGCGGATCATCCGCGAGTTGTCGCCGGTGGCCCGCAGGGCCAGTCCCAGATCGGTGCGCAGGAACAGATCCATCAGGATTTTGACCAGTACAACGATAAAAGGCATGACCAGCAGCGGATTCATGGAGCTGAACAATGTGTCATCTCCCATCAAGGAGACATTCGGCTTCACCAGAATCCGCAGATTGATCGAATACAAGGCAATCATCATCAGAATCCCGGACAACAGCCCGTTGATTTTCCCTTTGGTATGGAGCAGACCGGTACACATCCCTGCCGCCATTCCCCCGAGCATTGCGCACAAGGTCGCCAGCAGCGGAGAATAACCGCTGCTGATCATCACTGCAGCAATCGCGCCGCCGGTTGTAAAGCTTCCATCCACCGTCAGATCGGGAAAATCCAGAATACGGAAGGTAATATACACCCCAAGTGCCATGAATGCGTAGAGCAGGCCCATTTCCAGAGCCCCGATTAATGAATTATACATTGCTGACTTCCTCCCTCAAGCGGCAAAGGGCGCCCAGCTCGGACGCACCCTGTTTATGAACTCTGTAGGTTATTGAATAATATTATTGCCCGGATCAGCCACTTCAGCCTTCATAGCATCCGTTACTTCAATTCCCTGTGCTGCCGCCGCCTTGAGATTAAGGACCAAGTCCAGCTTCTCCTGCATCGTCACCTTCATATCACCGGGACTTTTTCCGTTCTTAAGCACTTCTACCGCCATTTGGCCGACCTGATAGCCATGATCATAGTACTTGAAGCCTACTGTAGCAAAAGCACCCTTCTCCACCGTATCACGGTCTGCCGAGAAGAACGGAAGCTTGTTGTCGTTGGCCGTCTGGATAATCGCGTCTACGCCGCTGACCACGGAGTTATCGAGTGTAATGTACAGCGCATCCACGCGCCCTACAAGCGATTCCGCAGCCTGCTTCACTTCCGAAGTATTGGTAATCGCCGCCTTCACCAGCTCGATCCCGTGCTTGTCCAGCTCACCCTTTGCGATATCAGCCATAACTACAGCATTGGGCTCCCCTTCATTAATAACCAGACCAAGCTTCTTCACCTTGGGGAACTGCGTCGCAATGAAGTTCATCAGGCGGGTAATCGACTCCGGATTGGTATCCGATGCGCCTGACACATTACCTCCGGGATGCTCCAGATCACTGACAATCTTGGCATCGAGAGGGTCGGTTACCGCAGCGAACAGTATCGGAGTGTCCTTCACATTCTGTACGACAGCCTGAGCCGAAGGTGTAGCGATCCCCAGCACCAGATCGTTCTTGTCGCCGGCAATCTTCTGGGCAATGGACAGGTTGTTGGCCTGATCCGCCTGAGCGTTCTGAAGATCCACCTTCAGATTCTCCCCTTCAACAATCCCCGCATCCTTCAGTGCGGCCAGGAATCCCTCACGGGTAGCGTCCAATGACGGGTGCTCCACATATTGCGAGATGGCAATCTTGTAGGACTTGGCATCGCCGGAGCCTGCATTTGAGGCTGGAGCTTCTGTTGCTGCGGCCGGGGCATTCCCGGTGCCCGCGTCATTCTTCACTGCTGCATTATTGTTCCCGCAACCGGCAGCTACGAGCATCAAGGCCATACTTAGCCCCATCCAAATCTTCTTAGTCTTCATCAGATTACCCCTCTTCTTGTACGGGTTCAGCGCGAGAACCTGGGCTAGCGGTCCAGCATTATCGCTTTCATCTTTAAAAGCATTAAAGCGAAGACCCGCAGCCTGTCCCCATCCGCTCCCCGAATCTATTAAACATATATTATATGTAGGTTGATTTCCCGTCAATCATTTAAGTGAGGTCCATATTTTACAAAATACGCACAATGAGTGTCTCCTCGCTTCAACAATCTGCGGTTTCTCTTGACATTGTTTGCTAAGGCCTGCAGCACATAAAAATAGCGGTCCTGCACAAACTTACCTTAAAGTTTGAAGATGGAGCGTGCCCCATGCCAATAATCAATCTGCGTACCAGTAAAATTTTATTATCCTCCGCCATCCTAGTTACCGCCATTGCCGGAACAACCGCCTGCAGCTACACCAGCAAGGACAGCACTCCCAAGGTTAACTCGCTGACGCCAACCGGAACGTTCGCAGGCAGCTATTATGAGAAGAATTCTTTTACCGACAAAGAAGGAAAGTATTGGATTCCGCTCAAACCGGCTGTCGCCTCTATCGGCTTCCGGATGAAGGATGACACGGCAAGCGGCGGATACACCAAGCTCGGCTATAGTGATGTCATGTATATGCTGCGGCCGGATTCCAGCCAGGTGTTCTCATTGGGCCAGAAAATCACCCTTCCCGATGTCCCCGTCCGCCGCGAAGGTCAAATCTATATCACCCCCACCGCCTTGTCCAAGCTGCTGCAGACTGAGGTCGGCTGGAATCCCGTTACTGGCGAGATCAATATCGCGACTCCTTCCGACAGGGAGAATACAGAGGACTCCGCCAAGGTGGAGGCTGCGAAGCCGCTGCGGATTCAGAGTGTATCGAATGTGGACACGGGCGAGCTGATTTCTTATGCCAAAAAATTTCTCGGTGTACCTTATGATTTCGGTGCCGGACCGTATGAAGAGACCAAGCGCTTCGACTGCTCGTCCTTTACACGCCATGTCTTTCAGAAATTCGGGGTGGATCTGCCCCGGCTGGCCAAAGATCAGGACAATATCGGCAGACGGGTATCGCGCAGCTCGCTGGAGCCCGGCGACCTGGTCTTCTTCACCGTACCCGGACGTTTCGAGAGCGACGCGGTTCCCGGTCATGTCGGTATCTACATCGGCGGCGGGAATTTCATTCACACCTGGGGCGACCCCGGCGTGCAGATCAGTGAGCTGGACAGCGGATACTGGAGCAACGTAATTCTGCACATGCAGCGCGTGCTCTAGAACAGGACACAATAAATGCAAGGCAGCTTGCCCGGGCTCGCTCACTTAGCGACCGGTCCGCTTCCTTGCATTTTTTTTGCTGCAAATAAATGCTATTCCAAAGGTTACTCCCGGCTCTTCATGGAGGCATTCTCCGTTCGCTTCGACAATCACCCGCTATCCCTCTGCATCCCTGCCCGCACGAACCCTTTGAACCGGCTGCCCTGGTATGACAGTTCACCCCGGTCCCCCTCTACAATCATGGCATATGCCCTCGGCTTCACTTCAAGCTCTCTGCGGCTGCCATTATGGAATTCAAAGGTCACATAATAACTCGTATGCGTCCCCATATGCCCTCTTCCGCCCCAAACCTCTGTCCGTTTGGCAACAGCCGTAACTACCCTTGATTGCAGAGGGCTGGTCTGGTTCGTCATCCAGGTCTTGAGCCCTCTCCAAATCGTGTAAGTAACAAAGCCCGCGATCAGCAGCAGAATGAGCTTTAACAAGAATGGCCCCTCCGTGAAAAATCCGCTCTGGCTGCTGGCAACTGCCGGGTACAAACCGTTAAATACGCCTGCATTATGCAAATTAACCGCTCCTTCCGAACATTTTTTCACAAAAAGTTCAATTTACTAGAGAATACGCAGCGTAGCAGCTCCGGTTTCGTTATTCCGCAGTCGCAGGCCTTGAAATAATAGCGTATTATATTTGGTCCTGCTAAGATCCTATGATATGCTTTAACTGCGATGTACAAAAAAAAGGGGGGGTTCTCATGAGGAGAGATTGGACGCGTCTGACGCTGCTGGATCTGCTGAAGGCTGTGTTCCTTCCGGTGCTGCTGCTGATTTTTCTGATCATGGCCCTCCAGATGCTGCATGAACAAGAGCCTGAGATGCATTCTGTAAGGCCGGACCGCTATGAGCATAAGCTGGCCCAGCCAGTGCGCGTACATCATACGCAGATTTATGACACCCAGGCCGTCCGGCTTGCTCCCCGTGAGAACCCGCTAACGCTGGAGTCCGGACCTCCCGGGCTGCTGCTCTGTGTATCTCTGCTCCCCTTCATTTACATTCTGCTGAAGCGGCTGTTGCTGATTCCGCTGAAATATAATTCACATTTCGTAGGAGTACGGCTGTACGCTGAATGAAGCTGCAAGCGCCGTAATCCGCAACACAAATTCCGGTTTCCTGCTGAAAGGAGGAAATCTTATGAAGGTCAGATATAGAAACGCTGCACCCTTACGTTATTCCAAGACCTTGCGTCTGCTGTCCACTGTAGGCGGAGGATTACTTGCAGCCGTGGGTCTGGAGCTATTCCTGATGCCGCATAAGCTGCTTCCGGGCGGCATTGCCGGATTATCCGCCCTGCTGTCCCATGTGACAGAAATGCGGCTTGGATTATTCCTGTTCCTGTTTAACCTTCCGTTTATTCTGATGTCGCGCAGGCAGATTAATCTCCGCTTTGCCTTGTATACGATGCTCGGCCTGATCTGTCTGACGGCAGGGTCTCTGGCCTTGCACCATTTCCCGGCGGCAATCAGCGAGCCGCTGCCCGCGGCTATTGCCGGGGGACTATGTCTCGGGTTCGGCCTGGGCATCTCTGTACGCTTCGGTGGGCTGACCGCAGGAAGCGAGAAGCAGAGCGTACGGCTGCTGAATGGAGGGCCGCCCAAATCGGCTGAGATGCCGATCATGCTGTTCAACATGCTCATCCTGCTCTACGGCGGATCATTATTCGGCTGGGATCAGGCGATGTACAGTATCATTGCGTATCTGCTTGCCTTTGAAGCTCTGCGGTTCTCCTTAAGGGACCTCTCGCTCACGCAGGCGGTGTTCATTACCAGCAGCAAATGCGAGGAGATCCGCCGCAAGCTCCAGCAGACACTGGACCGCGAAGTGAAGCTCGTAAGGTCCACTGGACCGGAGGGTGAGCCAGGTACGGTATTCTGCCTGGCAAGCAGGCTGGAGGAAGAACAGCTCGCCTCTATCGTGCATGACTGTGATCAGAACAGTAAGATTGTGATCAATGCCGCGCGGAACAACCGCATCTCAGCGCTTTTCCGCAATAAGCCGCCGGGCTAAGCCGGATAGCCTTCAAGGATGGCGAAGAACAAGTAAGAAGCGTTCCCGTATGTTACTTACGGGAACGCTTTTTAGATTACAAAACTATCGGAGCTTCCTGAATCCCGCTATTTGTCAGCGGAACATCCCCCATAAGCGGATTAAGTGAAACGTATTGTTCGGATCAATCTTTTGGGCAATGACGAATTTCACAATTTGCTCTTCCTGTGCGTTCGTCAGCTTCTCATGCATCACCGACGAGGCATTACGCACCAGCTTGCGCACGACTGCTGTATCCTGCAGCTCCTGTTTGGAGATGCCGGTAATCATATTCTTGACGCGTTCCTTGACCGCCGGATTCTTCATTTTCAGCTTGATGCGATCCACCAGCTGCGGACTGATTCCATATTGCTGATAACCCAAGTACAGCACCTCCTGTCATATCCAATCATTCACAGTATATGAGGGCAGGTGCCCGGATGTGCCTGTTCAGTCAATTAAATCCCCCTGGAAAATTTGTTCCTGCTGCAAATACCCGCGCAGCGGCGCAACATCCGCAGAGGTCCAGAATGAAGCCTCCCGCAGCAGCTCAGCGGCATCATCGCGCGCCAGCTCCAGCGTCTCGAAGTCAGCGGTCATATCCGCCAGCCGGAATTCCGGCAGGCCGCTCTGCTTCGTCCCGAAGAAATCCCCCGGTCCCCGCAGCTCCAAATCCCGCCGTGATACCTCGAATCCGTCATCCGTATCTGTCATCGCGGTCATCCGTTCACGCCCGATCTCCGACTTCGGATCAGCCATCAGCACACAGTAGGAAGCATGCTCCCCTCTGCCGACCCGGCCGCGCAGCTGATGCAGCTGAGACAGCCCGAAGCGGTCAGCATCCATGATGATCATCAGCGTAGCATTCGGGACATCGACACCGACCTCTACGACCGTTGTAGACACCAGAAGCTGCAGTTCGTTACTGTAGAAGTTCCGCATTACTTCATCCTTCTCAGACGGCGTCATTCTCCCGTGAAGCAAGCCCACCTTATAATCCGGAAAAGCCTGCGACATCTGCACATGCAGATCAATCGCATTCTGCACATCCAGCTTCTCCGACTCCTCAATCAGCGGACAGATCAGGTAAGCTTGCCGCCCCTGCCCGATCTCGCGGCTGATCAGGTTCATCACCCGCTCCATCAGATCCGGCTTCACCCAGTAGGTGGTAATCGGCACACGCCCCTTCGGCCGTTCGGACAGCGTAGACACATCCATATCGCCAAAGACGGTGATCGCCAGCGTCCGCGGAATCGGAGTAGCGGTCATCGTCAGCACATCCGGGTTGTACCCCTTGCGCCGCAGAACACTGCGCTGGTTCACCCCGAAGCGGTGCTGCTCATCCGTAACCACAAGCCCCAGGCTGCGGAAGAAGACATCCTCCTGAATCAGCGCATGGGTTCCGACAACCACATCCAGCATACCCATCTGTAGAGAGGCCAGCAGGTCTTTCCGTTTGCGGCCGGATACGCTCCCGGTCAGCAAGCCCACGGTGATGCCAAACGGTTCAAACATTCTCGTGAGCGAGCGCATATGCTGCTCTGCCAGGATTTCAGTCGGGACCATCAGTGCACCCTGAAATCCGGATCTTACAGTCGCGTAGAGCGCTATGGCCGCGAGTACAGTTTTGCCGGAGCCCACATCGCCTTGAAGCAGCCGGTTCATGCAATACCCTGAACGCATATCCTGCAGAATCTCCAGCTCCACATGCTTCTGGGCATCGGTCAGCTCAAACGGCAGGCTGCGCACGAATTGCCTTACTGTTGCATTGTCCACCGTATGAACTACACCATCCATCCGGCCACGGTTCAGCACGCGGAAGGCTTGTACCTTGAGCTGGAACAGAAACAGCTCCTCATACACCATCCGGCGCCTTCCCTGCTGGCCCTCGCGCGTATCCTCCGGCTGATGGATCGTGGCAATGGCCCGCTTGCGTGACATGAAGTCATATTTGCGCATAATGCTGTGCGGCAGAATCTCCGGGATCAGGTCCCCGTACTGCTGTAGAGCCTGGCCGATAATTCTGCGAATCCAGGACTGTGTAATTTTGCCCCCGACGGAGTATACCGGTTGCAGTGTTCCTGTCTTGCCTTCGCCCCTGTCCGGGAATTCATAGTTGGTCACCGTAATCTGATTGCGCTTCTGGTCCCACTTCCCCGTCAGCACCACTTCACGGCCGACCGTCAGTTGTTCACGCGCATAATGCTGGTTGAACCACGTAGCAGTGAACATCCACGGCTCCGCCACCATCTTGCAGCTCATGCGGGACTTGCCTCCGAAGCGCTGGAGTACCGGAATACCGATGACCTTGGCTACCACGGTTGCCTTATCGCCGTGCTTGACCTCACTAAGAGATTTCGGACGGAAATCCTCATACCGGAAAGGGTAATACTCCAGCAAGTCCTTCACTGTAAAGACGCCAAAGGCGTGAAGCTCACTTTGCTTTTGAGCGCTCACGCCAGTTATTTGTTTCACTTGAATTGAATCCAAAGTAAGCACCATGTTCATCCCCTATACTTAGGCGGGCCAGATGAATACGGCTAAGGTTCCGTTCCCGACATGGCTGCCCACGACAGGGCCGACATTAGTCAGAACCTTCTCTTTCAAGGTGAAATGTCCGGCTAATTCCCGCAGGAACTCTTCGCCGGAAGCCGGTTCAGCTGTATGACCCACGGCCACATGTATTGTATTCACACCCGGCAGATCTGCCTTGAACAGCTCGATCATGCGGGCGACTGCCTTCTTGCGTCCCCTGACCTTCTCTACCGCATAGATAATGCCTTCCGCATCAATGGACAGGATCGGCTTGATATTGAGCAGCGTACCCAGGATTGCCGATGCCTTGCCGATTCTGCCGCCCTTTTGCAGATATTCCAGGGTATCCACGAGAAAATACAGCTTGCGGGATTGGCGCAGACTCTCCACCTTCGCCAGAATCTCCGCAGGAGCATGCCCCTGCTCCGCCAGCCGGGCGGCTTCCACGACCATGAACCCGAAGCCGTAGGAGGCGGAGAGGCTATCTACCACGGTGATAGCTTCTCCCTCCTCTTCCAGCATGGATTTGGCCATGACAGCAGACTGGTAGGTGCCGCTTAAGCCGGAGGAGATGTGGAAGGACAGGATTGAGCTGCCCGGATGCTGCTCCTGTATACGGCGGTACACATTCATATATTCTACAGGAGAAGGCTGCGAAGTGGTCGGCAATTGCGGCGAGCGGGGAAGACGCTCGTAGAACTGTTCCGGAGTCATATCCACATTATCCCGGAATGCCTCTTCGCCGAACATCAGCGTCAGCGGAACGACTTCAATGCCGTACTGCTCCGCCAGAGCAGGCGGGATATCGGAGGTGCTGTCGGTAACGATTACGGTACGATTCATAATGTTCCTCCCCATGCTATGATTTGGCTGCGCCACTCATCTAAGAGATTCTACGGCTCAACTGAGAAAAGATAATAGTACAGCGGCTGGCCGCCTTCATGAATCTCTACCTCAACCTGCGGGTACGTCTCTTCCAGCCAGCTGCCGAGGGCATCCGTAATATCCGCCTCAGTGTCTGCACCGGTCAGCACAGTAACGATCTCGTCACCATTCACCAGCATGCTTGACAGCAGCTGCTTGCTGACCGTAAGCAAATCATCGGCAGCTGCAACAATCTTGGAGCTCTCGATGCCGATATACTGACCGGATTTGATCTCCAGATTCTCCATCACGGTATCCCGTACAGCATTGGTAATCTGTCCGGATTTGACCTGGGCAATCGCCTCCAGCATATTGCTGGTGTTGGTATCAACCGCATCCTCTTCCTGGAAGGCAAAGGCAGCCGAGATCCCCTGGGGGATACTCTTGCTTGGAATCACTGTAATCTCACGTTCGCCCTCCAGCAGCTCCTTGGCCTGCTGCGCAGCCAGGACGATATTGGAGTTATTCGGCAGAATGTAGATATGCTTGGCCGAAATGGAAGAGATCGCATTCACGAAATCCTCTGTGCTGGGATTCATCGTCTGGCCGCCGGCCAGGATCGCATCCACACCCAGACTGCGGAAGATATCCGAGATTCCGTCTCCTGAGGAGACCGCAATGAAGCCGTACGGCGCCAGATCATCTGCAGGAGGAACCGCCGGCGCCGGCACGCTGGCCTTCTCTTCCGGGATATCGGCGAAGACATCCGGCATCGGTGCGATGTCCATGCCGGCAGTCAACAGATCGCGGTGCTGCTCACGCATGTTAAGGATGTGAATCTGGGTAATCTCCCCGTGGACGAGCGCCAGGTTAAGCACCTCTCCGGGAGTCTTGGAATGCACATGCACCTTGATTGTCTCATCATCCGAGATGACGATGATTGAATCCCCGTTAACTGATAACGCTTTCCGAAAAGCTTCCTCATCAAAATCCGTTTTCACGGATGCGCCAAGCTGACGGTTAATGAAAAATTCCATATCATATAAAAATTCAATGTCTTCCGTATGGAGCTGTGATTGCGCGGAAGATTGTACGGAGGACAACGCATGCTCAGGTTTGGATAGCACAGGCGCCGGCACAGCTACAGGGGCCGCAGCTTGTCCTTGCACAGGAGTCTGTGCAGGTGCTGAGACTGCTCCGCTGGTCAGATGCTGGTGGAAGCCTTCATAGATATAGACCAGACCCTGGCCACCCGAATCCACCACGCCCACTTGCTTCAGCACAGGCAGCAGCTCAGGTGTATGCGCCAAGGCTTCCTTGGCTTTGGCCAGGACTTCGGTCATCAGCTCGATAATATCCGTTGTGCGGCGTGCATAATACACTGCATGTCTTGCAGCTTCCTTGGCAACCGTAAGAATGGTGCCTTCAACCGGCTTCACCACTGCCTTATAGGCGGTATCTACCCCGGTCTGCAGTGCTGCAGCGAACTGCTGTGTGTTAAGCTCATCATATTGGGCCGCATAACGTCCAAGACCTCTGAACAGCTGTGACAAAATAACGCCGGAGTTCCCCCGCGCGCCCATCAATAGTCCCTTCGACAGCACTCCTGCACATTGACCGACAGAGGCTGTGTTGTTTCTCTTCAATTCGTTCGCGCCTGCGGTCATAGTCAGATTCATGTTCGTGCCCGTATCGCCATCCGGCACCGGAAACACATTCAATGAATTGACATGCTCGGCATGCTGCTGCAGCATTTCCGCACCGGCTAGTACCATTGCGGTAAAATCTGTCCCGTTTATAGAACGCTTACTCAATGAGAATTCCCCTTCCTAACTTCATGCCTAATCAATTCGATGATCAACTGGACATAATGCACTAATTTATATTGTACTATAAGAGTCTGCAGAAATAAATGTTTTTGAATCGGTTGACGAAGCAATTTTTGCTGTGATATGATATTCAAGTATTGTTTTACGCAGGTGTAAGTAACAAGGAGGTGTAATCTATGTCCCGCACATGTACAGTAACAGGCAAGAAACCGGGCAGCGGTAACCACGTGTCTCACGCTAACAACCGCAACCGTCGCTCTTGGGGAGTTAACGTTCAAAAGGTTCGTATCTTGGTGAACGGCAAACCGAAACGCGTGTACGTCAGCACCCGTGCTTTGAAATCCGGTAAAGTTGAACGCGTCTAGTTTCCGATCATTACCGGGCCTGGCGATATCTCATACCAAGTAGAAACGGACATGCCGTTCTTACACAGACGGTATCCGTTTCAGCGAGAATAGAAGAGATATTATATTTGTAGCAAAAAGCACCCTTTACATTCGTAAGGTGCTTTTTTTCATATTTACTTGTCTTCTTTAACCTAACTCTTCTGAAACGTGTTCAAAATCGCTTTAACAAAACCTCCCAAAAATCTTGGCAGCTTGAACGTATAAAATTTCATAATTAACCCTCCCATCAATTCATGCCGTGCAGTAGGAGACTATCCTGTCTAGATGAAAAATATACCATCGATTGCAGACCTCCGCAAAAAAGGCTACATGAGATTTCTGCTCATGTAACCATATTTATGCGACCACAACTTGGCCTATACCTTCCGTATGCGAATGCAGCAGATTGAGGGTCAATTCGTTCAATAGTAAATGGGCGTCATTACCTATTGCCGGACAGCGTTGTCCGCCGCCTCTCGAATGGCCTTGATCGCTCCTGCACGGTCGCTGCGGCCGAACACTGCATTACCTGCCACAAGCACATCCGCCCCTGCTTCAGCAACAAGCGGTGCCGTAGCTTCGGCTACTCCGCCGTCTACCTCGATAAGCAGACCCTTGTGATGGATCTCTTCAGCCCACTCCCGGAGCTGCGTAATCTTATGCAGTGTGCGCGGAATGAAGGCCTGCCCGCCGAAGCCCGGATTGACGGTCATCACAAGCACCATATCCACATCCTCCAGGACCTCACGCACCGCAGCAGCCGGCGTAGCCGGATTAATGGCCACCCCTGCCATCAGGCCGAGCTCCTTGATCTGATGGATTACACGATGCAGATGCACGCAGGCTTCGGCGTGTACCGTAATCACAGAAGCGCCCGCTGCCGCAAAATCAGCGATATAGCGTTCCGGGTTCTCAATCATTAAATGTACATCCAGAGGTAAAGAAGTATGGGATCTCACCGCGGACACAATCGCGGGACCCAGCGTAATATTCGGCACAAAATGTCCGTCCATCACATCTACATGAATCCAGTCCGCACCGCTGGCTTCCGCTTCGGCCACCTCTGCGCCCAGCGCTGCGAAATCTGCTGACAATATGGAAGGAGCAATTTTTACCATAAGTTTAGTACCTCCGCTTTTTATCTTTCATTTCATTAAAGAACAGCTTGTAATGCTCGTAACGGCTATCTGCAATATCCCCGGACTTCCAGGCTTCTATCACCTTGCAGCCCGGTTCATGCAGATGGCTGCAGCCGCGGAATTTGCAGTTCTCCGCATAAGAGGCGAACTCCCGGAAGCACACGGACAGCTCATCCACTCCCAGCTCCAGGAAATCCAGCTGGCTGAAGCCCGGAGTGTCGGCCACAAATCCTCCATTACCTATATCCATCAGCTCTACATGGCGTGTGGTGTGCCGTCCGCGCCCGAGACGGAGGCTGATCTCTCCTGTCTCCAGCGCCAGGCCCGGTACAAGGCGGTTGAGCAGTGTGGACTTCCCTACGCCCGACTGCCCCGAGAAGACGCTGATGATACCGGCCAGACGCTGACGCAGCTCATCCGCACCTGATCCGTTCAGCGAGCTTGTGACCATGACCTCGTAACCAATCTGCTCATATAGAGCTTTGACAGCTTCCGTAGCCTGTCCTTCATCGTCGGCCAGATCCTGCTTCGTGAGCACAATCAGCGTCTCCAGGCCGGAATGCTCGATATGAACCAGGAACTTGTCCAGCAGATTAAGATTCATATCCGGCTCCCGCACGGAGAACAGCAGCACCGCGAGCTTCACGTTAGCCACCTGCGGGCGGATCAGCTCCGATTCACGGGGAAGCAGCTCATCTACCATGCCCTCCCCGTTCTCGGTCAGCACATAGATTACCCGGTCACCGACCAGCGGCGCAATTCCTTTCTTCTTCAGAATGCCGCGCCCCCGGCACTGTACCGCCTCTTCCTCAGTTACAATCTGTTCATCCTTGAGCGGCTTAACATAGTAATATCCGCTTAACGCTTTGATTATGATTCCTTCAGGCATACATGCTGAGCCTTCCTCTCCTGATATTTACGCAAATGACCCAAGTGTGTAGAACCCCGGGTCATTTCGCTGCTTCAGCCCTGCCCGTATTCCCGGCAGCCCGGCTGAAGCTTATCTCTGTTCTATTATTTATGGCCTTTATCTTTGCCAGGCTTGTTGTCAGAGCCCTTACCGTTAGCTTTTCCCTTACTGTTGCCCTTGTTGAGGGCGGAAGCCAGCTCATTGTTATTCTGTCCGTTACCCGGAACATAACCCGTCTGGTCCGTCTCGCCCGTCACCTCTCCTTCTCCAGTGTCCGGCGGAATAATCGCCGGCTCTGCTGTCGGCTCGGGAGCCGGAGTCTCAGTAGGCTGAACAGGCTCGGTAGGAGCAACTGTCGGTGCAGGCGTCTGTGTCTCCACCGGAGGCGGTTCAGGCTGCTGCACCGTGTTATTCTTGACATCGACATAAGTGATCGGATAAGTCTCCAGGAACTCCCCGTCCCGGTATACAGATACCATGCCGTCTTTATTAGGGGCAAGCAGCATGTTCACGGATAGGGTCTGGCTTTTGCCAATCGTGCGCGTGCCCCACTCCTGGTTCTCGCCTCCGTTGCGCGCATCGGCAAACACAATACGGATCTTGCTCTTCTTGCCTTCCGCAGCCGGTGCTACCGGCACATTGAACGTAAATTCCAGAGCTTCCGGAGGATATCCTGTGCTGATATAGATCGTGATCTTCTCACCTGGAGGAACCAGATCCCCCGGCTCATAGGCCCATTGCTTCGTTACCTTGCCCTTCTCGTGGATGAAGCTTGGCTCTTCCTTGACCGCGTCCAGCACTAGACCTACACTCTCCAGCGCAGCCTTGGCTTCCTTCTCCGTCTTCCCGATGAGATCCGGCATTTGGGTGCTTTCTTTACCTTTGCTCACGATTAGCTTGATAGTTACCGTATCAGGATCATATTCAGTGTCTGCGGCAGGCTCAGAGCTAATGACCTTACCCTTGGCAAATTCCTCACTGAAGCGTTCATCAGGAGTGATTCTGCTCTGGGCTATGCCAAGCGCGATTAACTCCTTGACGGCATCGTCATAACTCAGGTTAGAGACATCCTTAAGCTTGGGAAGAACCTTGGCGGCACTTACCGTCAGAATAATATGAGTTCCTTCTTTGACCATCGTATTGGTCTTGTTCTGCTTCCAGACAATATTCTCTTCGAAATTAGGATTATACTCAACCAGCGCGGGCTCCTCGGCAAACAGCCCGACAGCCTCAAGCTCAGCCTTGGCCTCCTGGAAGGTCTTACCCGTCACCGCAGGCACCGAGACTTCATCGACCGACAGCTTGGAATTGACATACCATACAATTCCGGTCATGGCGATTAACACGACCAGCGTAAGGCTGATCCACAGCGCTGCACGGCTCTTGCGCTTCACAGCAGCAGGCGGCGGAGCTTCCTCCATACTGCGGATTCGCTCCTCTCCGCCGCCACGGCTGCTAAGCCCGCGCTGCAGCGGCTTGATCGCCGGAATGATGCGTGTTCTGTCCTCATCATCATCGTCCTGGAACAGCATCTTGGCTTCGCTGCGCCGTTCAGGCAGCAGACAGGTCTCCAGATCCTGCAGCATTTGCTTGGCCGACTGGTAGCGCTCCTCTGGGTTCTTGCGCATCGACTTCAGGATTACATTCTCCACGCTTTGCGGAATTAGCGGATTCAGCAGTCGCGGCTCCTCGAATTCCTCCTGCAGATGCTTCAGCGCCACGCTGATCGGACTCTCCCCTAAGAAAGGCAATACACCCGTAAGCATCTGATACAGTACGATGCCCAGGGAGTAGAGGTCCGACTTCTCGCCTGTAGTTACGCCCTTGGCATGCTCCGGCGAGAAATAATGCACGGAACCGACCACAGACCCCGTCTGGGTAATCGTAGTGGACGTAACCGCCCGGGCGATCCCGAAGTCGGTAACCTTAACCCGCCCGTTACGTCCAATCAGAATATTATGAGGCTTAATATCGCGGTGAATAATCTGGTTCATATGCGCATGGTCCAGCGCATCACAAATCTGCGAGGCAATCCGCACGGATTCATCCACCTGCATCGGTGCCCGCTCTTTGATAATCTCATTCAGGTTCTTGCCTTCAATATATTCCATAACGATATAATGGACTTCATCTTCCTGGCCGACATCGTATATGCTGACTACGTTGGGATGAGATAATGATGCAGCTGATTGCGCCTCCCGCCGGAACCGGCGGATGAATTCCTCATCATGCACAAATTGATTGCGCAGTACTTTGATAGCAACATTCCGGTTAAGCAGAATATCATGGGCTCTATAGACAAGCGCCATGCCTCCTCCGCCGATCCGTTCGATGACTTGGTAACGGCCGCCCAATTCGTGACCGATCATCTTTCCCACTCCTTTGTCTCGGGCACTGCGGCCTCTCCTTGGTGTTCCAGCATAGCAACGCTTATATTATCGCTGCCGCCCGCAAGCAATGCCAGTTGAAGTAATCGCTCTGCTCTTTCTTCCAGAGATATTTCATTGATTCCGGCTACCTTGCCCAGATGCTCCAGACTGACATAATTGCTGAGTCCATCACTGCACAGCAGCAGGAGCTCACCAATTGCAAGCGTAACATATGCCAGATCCGCGGATACCACTGTATCCGTCCCCAGCGCCCTGGTAAGCACATTGCGGCGCGGATGATTATCCAGCTCCTCCAGACTGATCTGGCCGTTCCTGAACAGCTCATTCACCAGCGTATGGTCCTCGGTTAGCTGCCTGGCTTCACCGTCCCGGATCAGATAAGCCCTGCTGTCTCCGATATGGCCGATATAGCCTGCCGACCCTTTCAGCAGTGCAGCAACGATGGTGGTCCCCATATTATGGAGCTTCTCATCGCTCTGAGCTTCTCTGTGAACTGTGTTATTGGCTTCCATGATGGCGGTAGTCAGCGCTTCCTTCAGCTCTGCCTCCGGGAGATCAGGCTCCAGCTGATCCAGAATACCCCTGACCGTCTCAAGTGCAAGCCTGCTCGCGGTATCGCCAGCCAGATGCCCCCCCATCCCGTCGGCAATAATGCCGAGGGTATAACCGTGGCGCGTAGCGCCGATCCAGACTGAATCCTCATTGACGGTACGTACCCGGCCAATGTCGCTGGCTTGAACTGTTCTGATCAAATATCCTCACCCCAACTCCATATGTTTGGCGCGCAGCTGTCCGCATGCGGCCGCAATATCATGGCCCTGCTCACGGCGGATGGTAACATTCACGCCATGATCGGCCAGTATACGCTGAAATTCAAAGATATCATTGCGGGAAGTCCGGACATACTTGCGCTCAGGCACATGATTGACCGGAATCAGATTCACATGGCAGAGCATGGTCTTGAGCACACCCGCCAGCTCCTCTGCATGCTCCTTCTGATCATTCACGCCGCCGATCAAGGCATACTCGAAGCTGATCCGGCGGCCTGTCTTAGCCTGATAGTAGCGCAGGGACTCGATTACATCGTCGAACGGATAACGGCGGTTCACCGGCATCAGCTTGGAACGGAGCGTATCGTTAGGAGCGTGAATCGAGATCGCCAGATTAATCTGTGTATCTTCATCCGCGAATTTGTAGATGTTCGGCACAATTCCGCTGGTGGATACGGTGATATGGCGCTGGCCAATATTCAGGCCCTTCTCATGGATCATCAGACGCAGGAATCTCATGGTTGCATCATAGTTCTCGAAGGGTTCGCCTGTACCCATAATGACAATGCTGCTTACACGTTCGCCGCGAGCATCAAGGATCTGCTGGGAACGGACAACCTGGGCAACGATCTCCCCTGCAGTCAGGTCCCGCTTGAGACCGCCAAGGGTAGAGGCACAGAAGGTACAGCCGATCCGGCAGCCTACCTGGGTGGTCACACACACGCTGTTGCCGTAATTATGCTTCATAATGACTGTCTCAATCGCATGATCATCATGCAGACCGAACAGGAATTTCACGGTGCCGTCCTTGGACTCCAGCTTCGTAATCTCGGTGAGTGCCGAAATACTGAACTGATCTACCAGCTTGGCTCTGAGTGCCTTGGAGAGGTTGCTCATGGATTCGAAATCATTGACCCGCTTCACATACAGCCAGTCAAAGATCTGCCCGCCGCGAAAAGCCGGCTCTCCATTGTCCTTGGCCCATTGCTGCAACTCTTCTAAAGAAAAATCATATATTAAAGGTTTCATTGTATTTTTGCACCTGTGCTTTCATAAATTATATGCGTATTGTTTCTCATTCTTCCTATTTTAACACAAAACTCAGAACCGGTAAAAGAAAAGCCCGCCGCGCGGAGGAATCTGCGGGCGGGAAGCTGTAGTCCTGAAGCACAATCACTATATTACAAGAGTCGCTCCAGCCGGGCAATATAGAAGCCGTCGCTGCCATAATGATGCGGGAGCAGCTGCATGCCGTCACCGGCAGCAAGCGCGGTTCCCTCCAGCCGCTCCCAGACGGCTGACTTGAAGCTGACCTGCGCGAAGCCGGGATTGCGCTCCAGGAAAGCAGCGACAACCCGGCTGTTCTCCGCCTGCTCAGTAGTACAAGTGCTGTAGACCAGCACGCCTCCCGGCTTCAGCAGCCCGGAGACCGATTGCAGCAGCTCAAGCTGCAATGCAGCTACGCTTGCAATATCTTCCGGCTGCTTGCGCCATTTCAAGTCAGGCTTGCGGCGGATGACCCCAAGCCCCGAGCAAGGAGCGTCCAGCAGAATCCGGTCATAGGATTCCGGCTGGAGGGCTGCACCCAGTTCCAGGGCATCCCCGCTTGCGGTGGTAATGCATTCCAGGCCGAGGCGTGCTGCCTGCTCGGCAATCAGCCCCGCTTTATGCTCATGCAGGTCATTGGCCAATATGGAGCCTTCGTCCTTCATCAGCTCGCCCATATGGGCGCTTTTGCCGCCGGGGGCAGCGCAGCAGTCCAGCACCTTCATTCCGGCTTCGGGAGCGACAACCTCGGCTACCAGCATAGAGCTCTCATCCTGAACGGACAGATAGCCGTCCCGGTACCAGGAGGTCAGCGCCAGATTGCCGCCGCCTCTGATGACCAGCCCGGCAGGACTCACCTTCGATTCTGCGGCATCCAGACCGGCTTCAAGCAGTTCTGCCAGCATGGCCTCCCGGCTAATCATCGTTGTATTGACACGGACACTGACTGCGGGCGGCTCATTATTCGCCGCACACATGGCTTCTGCCGTATCCGGGCCGTATTCCGCCGACCAGCGCTGCACCATCCACAGGGGATGGGAGTGCAGGATGGAGATCCGCTCTTCCCGGCTCAGCCCCTCAGGCAAGACCGGCAGCTCTCCCGCCCGCAGCACACTGCGCAGCACGCCATTGACCATACCCGAGATGCCCTGATGGCCGCGTCGCTTGGAGATATTCACAGCCTCGTTAACGGCTGCATGCGAAGGAACCCGGTCCAAATACATGATCTGGTACAGGCTTAACCGCAGCAGACTCCGTACCCAGGGCTCCAGCTTGGCCATCCCTTTGCTGACGAAGCTGCTGAGGACATAATCGAGGGTAATCATCCGTGAGAGGGTTCCGTACACCAGCTCTGTAGCAAGTCCCGTATCCTCCCGGCTGAGGTCCGCTTTCTGGAGGCTGCTTCCCAGCAGCAGGTTGCTGTAAGCACCCTGTTGCTCTACGCGCACCAGAATATCAAGAGCAACCTCACGCGCAGAAGCTGGCGC
The DNA here is from genome assembly GCF_037975415.1 of Paenibacillus sp. FSL M7-0896. Classification (NCBI taxonomy): domain Bacteria; kingdom Bacillati; phylum Bacillota; class Bacilli; order Caryophanales; family Paenibacillaceae; genus Paenibacillus; species Paenibacillus sp. FSL M7-0896. The sequence continues at coordinate 2,863,931 of NZ_CP150250.1, read as the reverse complement.
AGCAGGCTTGCCGCCCGGCCGATTCCGGCCCGCTCCGCCGGTTCTGTCGGAGGCAGGCTTTGTGCCGGAAGCCGCAGGCTGATTGCCGGAAGTACGCGGACGCGGTCCGCCGCCTCCCTTACCGCCCGCGCTCAACCGAGCACCGTGCCGGGTGCGAGGGTTGCACCACGGCTGAAGTCGGCTGCACTCATGGCTTTTTTGCCGGCAGGCTGGACGCTTGTAAGCCGAAGCGTCCCGTCACCGGTCTTCACCTCAACGCCGCGTTCGCTCACGGACAGCACGGTGCCCGGAGCCGCGCTACCGCCCGGCTGTTCCTCCGCCTGCGGCTTCACCGCTGCCCATGCCTTGAAGGTCTCGCCGTTCCACAGGGTGAACGCACCCGAGAACGGCACCAGGCCGCGAATCTGGTTGTATAGCTCCAGCGAGCCCCGGCTCCAGTCGATCCGTTCATCTTCCCGGTTTAGATTCGGCGCATAGGTTGCTTCACTGTCATCCTGCACGGCAGCTTCTACACGGCCGGCAGCCAGTCGCGGCATCTCTGCCTTGAGGAGCTCCCGTCCGGCCACGCTTAGCTTCTCGAACAGCGTTCCTGAAGTGTCGTCATCCTCTATCGCTACCTCCACCCGCGAGATCATATCTCCGGTGTCCAATCCTTCCGCCATATACATCAGCGTCACACCGGTCACCTTCTCGCCGTTCATGATACAGCGCTGTATCGGAGCACCGCCCCGGTACTTGGGCAGCAGGGAGCCATGAACATTCACACAACCGTTCGCCGGCAGCTCCAGAACACTCTTCGGAAGAATCTGTCCATAAGCGGCGGTAACAATCAGATCCGGCTCATAGGCAGCCAGCTCAGCCACCGATTCAGGGCGGCGCAGCCGTTCGGGCTGAAGGACAGGCAGGCCCAGCTCCAGTGCAGCCGCCTTCACCGGGGATGGGACCAGCGTCTTCTTGCGGCCTTGCGGCCGGTCCGGCTGAGTCACCACAGCCACTACCTCATAGCCCTCTTCCAGCAGCATCCGCAGGGAGGGGACTGCAAAGGCCGGTGTTCCCATGAACACTATTCTCATTTCATTCACTCCTCAGTTTCACTGCGTTCTGCTGTGTATTCATAGACCTTCTCAGCAATGTCTGTGAACAGCACGCCATTCAGGTGGTCGATCTCATGCTGAAAAGCCCGGGCCAGCAGGCCGCTTCCGGTAATGGTCACTTCCTCGCCCTCGCGGTTCAGGCCGCGTACAGTTACTGTCTCCGCACGGCGGACATCCCCGTTCAGGCCGGGAATACTCAGGCAGCCTTCGGGTCCGAACTGCTCCCCGTCCATACTGAGAATCTCGGGATTGATCAGCTTGATCAATCCATGCTCCTCATCGGCATCGATTACAATCAGCCGTTTCAGAATTCCTACCTGCGGGGCTGCGAGACCTACGCCTTCCGCGTCATACATCGTATCTGCCATATCATCGAGCAGTTTTTGTACATTGGGGGTAACGGTGGTTACCGTCTTCGCTTTTTTGTGCAATACTTCATCCGGTTCTTTCACAATCAGCCTGATTGCCATTTACACTAACACCATCCTTGTTCAAATATAAGAATGTATAGGTTTCACGCTATACATTATCCTTCTATTTCTCGCCGAAACGGCAGGGCAAAACCGCCTTACCATTGTAACATGCCCGAGAATTACATCAACATCTGCGGATCGACATCGATGCTGATCTGCAGCCCCTTATCGCGGACAGAATCCTCCAGCTCCTCCGCCACCTGGCGGGCCAGCGCAATGGCGTCAATCGCACCGCGCCATTTGATAATACACTGGAACCGGTAACGCCCCTTCAGCCGGGGCAGCGGCGAGGCCACCGGTCCCAGCAGATCCAGCGCATCCGAGGAGAGCTTGTCCAGACTGCCGTACCAGCGCAGCTGTCTGGCTTTGCCCTGAATGCTGAGCGCATAATTCTCCGCAAGCTTCAGCAGCAGCGGAAGCTGCTCATGCGACAGGGTGACCAGAATCAGACGGCAATAGGGCGGGTAATGCAGCTCTTTGCGGTGCTTCAGCTCATCCCGGACGAATGAACGGTAATCATGCCCGCTGGCATGGATAATCGAATAATGCTCCGGTGTATACGACTGGACCACCACCTCGCCGGGGAGCTGATGCCGGCCCGCGCGGCCGGCAACCTGCGTCAAGAGCTGAAAGGTCTTCTCCGCCGCCCGGAAATCAGGCAGATTGAGTGCAGAATCCGCAGTAATGACCCCAACCAGCGTTACATCGGGGAAGTCAAGTCCTTTGGCGACCATCTGTGTGCCCAGCAGCACATCGGCCTTCTTGTCCCTGAACTGGTTCAGGAGCTTCTCATGCGAGCCTTTCTCCGTGGTCGTGTCCACATCCATACGTATAACCCGGATACCGGGGAACAGCTTGCCCAGCTCTTCTTCTACCCGTTGCGTCCCTGTCCCGAAGAAGCGGATATGCTCACTGCCGCATTCCGGGCATACCTTGGGTGCAGGTTCTGCATGCCCGCAGTAATGGCAGCGCAGATTGTCGCTTCGGCTGTGATAGGTCAGCGAGATATCGCATTCCGGGCAGCCGGCAACGTAGCCGCAGCTCCGGCACATGACGAAGGTCGAGAAGCCTCTGCGGTTGAGCAGCAGCACTGTCTGTTCGCCGCGCTCCAGCCTGCTCACCAGAGCGGCATGCAGACTGCGGCTGAACATGGAGCGGTTACCTTCCTTCAGCTCCTCACGCATGTCAACGACAGCCACCTTCGGCAGCTCGTTGCCCAGTGCACGGCTCGGCATCTCCAGCAGAATCGGCGAGAAGTGGATGTCACTCTGCGATCTGGCGGCATGATAGCTCTCCAGTGAAGGTGTTGCAGAACCCAGAATTACCACGGCCCCGCCCTGCTCTGCCCTGCGGACAGCCACATCACGGGCATGATATTTCGGGTTCTCCTCCTGCTTATAAGAGCCTTCATGCTCTTCATCCATGATAATCAGGCCCAGATTGGCGAACGGGGCGAACACGGCTGAGCGTGCTCCGACCGCAACCATCGCCTTACCTTCGCGGATCTTGCGCCACTCGTCATAACGTTCGCCGACAGACAGGCGGCTGTGCATCACCGCCACCCCGCTGCCGAACCGGCCCTTGAACCGTTCCACCATCTGCGGTGTCAGCGCAATCTCAGGCACCAGCACCACTGCCTGCCGACCCTGCTCGATACAGCGCTGGATCGTCTGGAGATAGATTTCCGTCTTCCCGCTGCCGGTCACCCCGTGCAGCAGGAAGACTTCATGCGTCTGCTGCTCGACAGTACCCACAATCCGCTCATAGACCCTCTCCTGCTCCGCTGTCAGCGGAAGCGGTGTGCTTGGCTTGAAGTCCCGTCCCCGGTAGGGGTCACGGTAGACTTCGATTTCGCTGATCTCTATATACCCTTTGTCCGCAAGCGTCTTGAGCGTGCCCGCAGTGACCTGAAGGATCGCCAGAATATCCTTAAGCGGCATCGGCAGCATGGCTTCCATATCAATCAGGTAGGAGAGCACTTCCTTCTGGCGCGCTGAACGCGCGGGGAAGCTGGAGAGCGACTCCCGGGCTGCTGACAAGCCAATAGCCAGGTCAACGGCCTTGAGCTTCTTTTTGCCCATCTTATCCTTGATCGACTGGCTCTCTGCCAGGACTCCGCGCCGCACCATGAACTTGATCGTCTCCGCAGCCTCGGGGAAGGTACGGGTCAGCAGCTTCATGGATACTTCGCTGTGACGCCTAACGAAGTCAATGATCTGCTGTTCTTCGTTGTCCGCCTCAAGAAAGAGCGGAAACAGCTCATCTGCGGGGGCGCTGGACGCTTCCTCTGTATCTCCAAGCGAGATCAAACGCTCCGCTTTGCCCTTCAGGGCAGTCGGAAGCATCGCCTGCAGTGCGGAGATCCGTCTGCAGGCGTATCTTTGGCTCATCCAGTCGGCCAGCTCAACCAGCTCCGGCGATAGGGGAGGAAGCAGATCCAGTACTTCTACAATCGGCTTCATCCGGGAGACACTGCCGGTCTCCCCTGATTCCAGGGACACTACGAACCCCTGGACCGTACGGGGGCCGAACGGAACAGCGACTCTGCTGCCCACTTCAATCCACAGCTTCAGAGCATCCGGGATAATATAGTCAAACGGCCGGTCGGTGCTGCGTACAGGAACATCGACAATGACCTTGGCAATATCCATTATAATAAGGCTCCGGCAACACGCTCAGCCGCCAGCCGCAGAATCCGGCGCGCCACCTCATCCTTGGAAGCCAGCGGAAGATCAAGCACCAGGCCTTCGGCATCATACACTTTGACGATGTTGGTATCCGTGCCGAATCCCGCACCCTCCATGGCCACATCATTGGCTACAATCAGATCGAGGTTCTTGCGGACCAGCTTGTCCTTGGCATAGACCTCAGCATTTCCGGTCTCGGCAGCAAAGCCGATCAGGAACTGCTTGTCCTTGATTCTGCCCAGGCTCTCCAGAATATCAGTCGTCTTCACCAGCTCAAGCGTCATGGTGCTGCCGCTCTTCTTAATCTTCGAGTCACTGCTCTCGCGTGGACGGTAATCCGCAACCGCCGCTGCTTTCACAAGAATATCGCAATGACTCCAGCGGGCCATGACTGCATCGTGCATCTCCTGTGCTGACTGGACGCGGACCAGATCGATACCGGCATCACGGGGCGGCGCCTCATCGGTACGTGCGGCAATTAGCGTCACCGCAGCACCCATGGCGCGCGCGGCGCGCGCGAGGGCGAAGCCCATTTTACCCGAGGAATCATTGGAGATATAACGGACAGGATCAATACGTTCTACCGTGCCTCCTGCGGTAATCACCACTTTTTTACCGGCAAGCGGTCCGGAGGTCTTCTCCTTCTGCAATACAAAAAAGTTCTCAACCACCTTCACGATCTCTTCCGGCTCCTCCAGCCGTCCCTTGCCCACATACCCGCAGGCCAGCAGCCCTTCACCGGGCTCAATAAACTGAACACCTCGGTTATAGAGGGTATCCATATTGCTGAGGACCGCCGGATGCTGATACATATGGACATTCATCGCCGGAGCTACCATAATAGGCGCTGTTGTAGCAAGCAGCGTGGTGGACAGCATGTCGTCTGCCAGCCCGTGGGCCATTTTGGCGATAATGTTGGCCGTAGCCGGCGCAATCAGGACCAGGTCGGCAGCATCAGCCAGATCAATATGTGAAATCGAAGACGGGTCCCGCTCCTGGAACGTATCACTGTACACCCGCTGCTTCGACAATGACTGGAGCGTCAGCTCCGTAATGAACTGCTTGGCCGATGACGTCATAATGACATGCACCTCGGCGCCCTTCTGGGTAAGCTTGCTGGTCAGCGCCGCGGCCTTATACGCAGCAATCCCGCCGGTAATTCCGAGTATAATCGACTTCCCTTGTAAGCTCTTCAATCTGATCTCCCTCCGTTCCTCAATCTGCACCCATTCTATATCCAGCTATGAAAAGAAGAAATGAAAATCTTCATATTTACGGCTTCGTTATGTCATATTTACGCTAAAAGAAGCCTGCGCTTCAAATTTTCTTTATATATAGAGAAAAAAATAACAACCTTCCGGTTGTCAGGAACAGCCCGGTACGGGCCATTATCACTTCATTGTGCAGCTTAAGCGGGCAGAAACGGCTGCGCCGCCCTTATTCAAGGGACGGCACCATTTCAGGGGACTATTCCTCGCCGCGCGTTACTATAATACGGTCTTCATAGATTTCTTCAAGTGCAACACCGACATACTTATGCGATTTAGGCGCAACGATATCGGTCTTGCCGCCTTCACGGAGTGCTCTGGCCCGGCGGGCTGAAGCGACTACCAGGGAATACTTGCTGTCGACCTTAGTCACCAATTCGTCAATGGATGGATATAGCATGTAAGGCACCTCTTCATCTTTTACTGTAAATATGGACCAATCCTGTAGAACTTGTTCATCGCACCTTACAATGTTCGGCGATAATAATGCTTTCTATTCGCTTGCAGGCCAGATCAATCTCATCATTCACCACGGCATAATCATAATGCCGGATCAAACCGATCTCGTCTTCTGCCACAGACATGCGGTGACTGATTACATCAGGATGCTCTGTTCCGCGTCCGCGAATACGGTCCTTCAACTCGTCCATGGACGGGGGAAGAAGGAATACAAAGATCCCTTCGGGAAATTTCTCTTTGACCTTGAGAGCTCCCTGAACCTCGATCTCCAGAATAATATCTCTTCCGCTCTCAAGTGTTCTCTCTACAAAGTCACGCGGAGTACCGTAATAATTGCCTACGTACTCCGCATATTCCAGCAGCTTGTCGCCTTCAATCATATCGGCGAACTGCTCTCTGGATTTGAAAAAATAATTGACTCCGTTCTCTTCACCTGCACGCGGAGAGCGTGTGGTGGCAGAAACGGAATAGACGAGTTCAGGCATCTTCGGCCGCAGCGCTGTGCATACCGTACCTTTGCCGACACCGGAAGGGCCGGATAGTATAATCAGCAATCCTTTTGACATAGTACACTCCAATTGTTGTTATTCGTCGTTATCGTCGTCTTTGCTGGATAGGCGGTGAGCTACCGTCTCAGGCTGTACAGCCGAGAGAATCACATGGTCGCTGTCGGTAATAATGACAGCCCGCGTCCGCCTCCCGTAGGTGGCATCGATCAGCATATGCCTGTCTCTGGCCTCCTGGATAATTCTCTTAATCGGTGCCGATTCCGGGCTGACAATGGAAATAATGCGGTTCGCTGACACGATATTCCCAAAGCCGATGTTGATTAATTTGATTGCCATGTTCCGGTTGTTCCCCCCATAAGTAACATCATAGCTTGCTCCCTGGTTCCTGTCATTCCAGGTTCGCCGCCTGCTCCCGAATCTTCTCGAGCTCCGCCTTCATATCAAGCGTCAGATTCACAACCGCCAGATGACTGCATTTCGACCCTATTGTGTTGGTCTCCCTGTTCATCTCCTGGATGAGAAAATCAAGCTTGCGTCCGGCAGGCTCGCTGCCCAGCAGCAAGGCCCGGCACTGGCCGAAATGGCTGTGAAGCCGGGTCAGCTCCTCATCTATATTGCAGCGGTCGGCGAAAATAGCCATCTCCATGCCGAATTTATGCTCATCCCAGGGGAAGCTCCCGTCATTCAGCAGGTTAAGCCGTTGCCGCAGCTTCTCGCGCTGCTCCTCCACAACCAGAGGCGCATATCTGCTGATTCCGGCATGCAGCTCTTCCAGACGGTCAAGTCTGCGCGTCAGATCGGCCGCCAAATAGGAGCCTTCCCGTCCGCGCATCTCCAGCAGGGCCTCCAGACCAAGCTGGAGACCCTGCTCCAGAAGATCTGCAAGTTCTCCGGAGGAGTCAGCAACAGCCGTCTCTTCCTTCGGTTCCATTACACCGGGCATAGCAAGGATATCCCGCAGGGACAACTCTCCCTTGAAGCCATACTCCCGGACCAGTACCTCCGCTGCATCAAGATAGGAGCTCACCCTGCGGCGGTCCAGCACATGCGTGTCAGCCGCCCCGTCGGTGAGTTCTCTATTAATAATAACATCTACCCGTCCCCGTCTGATATGAGCCTGAACCATTCTGCGCAGCCTATCCTCATACCCCGTCCATTCCCTGGGCAACCGCAGCACAACTTCGCAGTACCGGTTATTCACCGATTTGACCTCGAACGTTATCTTGTGTCCGCCGTATTCCAGGGCTGACTGACCGTATCCGGTCATACTATATGACAACGGAATCACATCCATTACACTATTGTAATTGATTATTACTAGCGAAACAAGGGGGATAACTTACGTCCCTGCTTCTCCCAAATATACTCCAGCAGCTGCACGCTCATATCATAGAACATAAACGGCGTAATCAGATAGATTCCGTTAAAATGTGCAATAGCCGCATCCAGCAGCTCCTTGGCGATCAGCACCCCTTCGGCCCGTCCCGCTTCGCCTTCGAGTCCGGCCATCCGGCTGCGGACCTCGGCGGAGAGCTGAATGCCGGGAACCTCATTGTGCAGATACTCTGCATTGCGTCCGCTGGCCAGCGGCATAATGCCGATGAAGATCGGAATATCCAGGTGCTCAGTAGCCTTGGCAATCCGGGCAATCAATTCAGGATCATACACAGGCTGGGTCATAATATAATCCGCACCCGAGGCAATCTTCTTCTCCAGGCGCTCGACCGCTTTGTCCAGATGCTTGACATTGGGATTGAACGCTGCGCCGATGACGAACTTCGCGTTCTGCTTGAGCGGCTTGCCGGAGAAGGCCACGCCGTCATTGAGCTGCTTAATCATACGTATAATTTCAAATGAAGTCAGGTCATAGATCGAGCTTGAGCCGGGCAAATCCCCGAACCGGGCAGGATCTCCGGTCACGGCCAGCACATGGTCAATCCCCAGCGCGTCGAAGCCCATCAGATGCGACTGGGTGCCAATCAGATTGCGGTCACGGCAGGCAATATGCACCAGCGGCCGCAGGCCTGTGCGGGCCTGCACCAGATGCCCCAGCGCCATATTGCTCATCCGGGTGACAGCAAGCGAATTATCAGCCAGCGTCAGCGCATCGGCTCCGGCCCGGCGCAGCGCCTCTGCCCCCTTCATGAACTTCGCGATGTCCAGATCGCGCGGAGGGTCAAGCTCTACGATAACGGTGTGGCGTTCCTTGACCAGATCGACAAGCGTCGGTTCGCCGCCTCCCTGTCCCCCGTCATCCGCCAGATGCTCCTGCACCGCAATTCTCTCAGGCGCACTGAAGGCAGCGGGCTCAGGCAGCGGCTCCACCACATAGCCCTTCAGGGCAGCGGAGATCTCAGCGATATGCTTGGGGGTAGTCCCGCAGCAGCCCCCGATAATCCGGCTGCCCATATCCGCGAACACCGGAGCCATCTGTCCGAAATACTCCGGCGAGGCGCCATAGCGGTACTGGCCGTCTACATAATCGGCTACCCCCGCATTCGGATAGATCGACACCGGCAGCGCCAGCTTGCCCTGTAGCGTACCCAGCGCACGCTTGATCCCGTTCGGTCCGGTGTTGCAGTTGAAGCCGATCACATCGGCTCCGTCCTGCTGCAGAATATGGAACGCTTCCGGCAGGGTTAATCCATCCAGCGTCCGCGCCGAATCGTCCACAGCCAGCTGGCAGATTACCGGCAGCGTACTGAGCTTACGCACAGCCTTCAGCGCCAGATGAAGCTCCTCGACATCATAGAAGGTCTCCAGCATGATCCCGTCCGGCGCTTCCTCCAGAAGCGCGGCAATCTGCTGCGAGAAGAACTTCTTCAGCTCGGAGGAGGACAGATTCGCCCGTTTGCCTGCGCGGATCGAGCCGATGGCTCCGACTACATAACCATTCTCGCCTGCAGCCCGGCGGGCAATGCGGACTCCTGCCCGGTTGATATCCGCTACCTTGGCTTCCAGTCCGAACTTGGACAGCTTGTCGTAGTTCGCGGAATAGGTATTACTCTCCAGCAGTACAGCACCTGCATTGATATAGCTCCGGTGCACATCCTCAATGACCTCCGGTGAGGTCAGATTCAATTCCTCGTAGGAGATGCCGACAGGGAAACCCTTTTGATACAAAAAGGTTCCCATCGCTCCGTCTCCGACCAACACATTGTTCTCCCATGCAGAGCGCAAATCCGGCTTCACCGCAAGAACCTCCCCTTGACTGACATTAGTTTCATACTAATGTAACATAAATCGGGATGGATGATAAGCTTTAGCAGGCAAAAGAGGCGACCGTCCGTTATTCTTGTATGCCAGTCCGGCAAATGATTCATACTACGCTTAATCTTGCCAGAAGGAGACTGTAAGAATGAAGAAAAAAATAAGAAAACTGCTGCTGCGCAAATATGCCGTAATCCTCCTGCTGTCGGCGCTCTCGCTGCTGTACCTGTACATGCTGGACTGGATGTTCGGCTACGGCACGGAGAATATCCGCTATATACTGAATTATCTGCTCTATACTACCTCGGAGAAGCTGACTGCGGCTGTGCTGGTGCTGCTCCTTATCATACCTGATGTCATCTATTGGGTTAGCGGCCGTCAGCCCGGCCGGGGGGCGGAGAAATGATCGCGGACCGCCGTTACTATTACCAGCAGCGCCGGAACGACTATCATTAAATAGGGATACACCTTGTACAGCAGGGTCCCGCCCTCATCCAGATGTTCAATGAAGCTTCGTGCATCCAGCATCGAGGTGAAGAGGATAATCAGCGCACAGGGATAGAGCATTTTCCGGTACGGTATCTTGAAGAGGTCCGAAATTCCGATAAGCGCGGCAGCGAAGAAGACAGCCATTTTGAAAAACACCCCGATGATCAGCACCATCACCACGAAAATATCCACCCGCTGGATGATATCCGAAATGGAGATCTTGCTGATTGTCGGCATCAGCGGGAGCGGCGAACGCTCTACAATATCAGCACCCAGAACCGAAACATTCAGCGCCATGGTGAAGCTGAGCAGCAGCGCGGAGAACACCATGGCGGCGGCGATAATCCAAGGCCCTTTTTTGACACTGGACAGGTACGGCATCAGCATCGTGAAGCACACCATCTCCCCGAACGGAAACATATAATTCTGATGAATCACCGAGCGAAGCACGGGCTGAAAGCCATTCTCCAGTACAGGCAGCAGTCTGTGCAGATTAATCGTACCGGAGAGTATCAGCATCACGGTCCCGAACAGGCCGATCCCCAGAACGACAAACGCAAATACCATGGACGTTCTGCTCAGCACCTCCAACCCCTTATGCAGCACATAAGCTCCCGAGAGCAGCATCAGGGTGCTTAAGATAAACAGCGGAGTATGATGCATGGTTGACATTGCGAGCATGGTGCTGCCATCGCGCAAATCCCTGGCGGCCAGGTTTATGTAGAGAATAATGTAGAGCAGGCCTACAGGTGCCCCGATATATTTTCCGAGAATTTGCCGTGTATAAGCTGTAAAAGGCTGGTCCGGATGCTTGCGGTACAGATAGGCGTATCCCGTGAACATCATCAGCCCCGCCGCGCAGCCGAGCAGGATCGAGAGCCAGGCATCCCGGCCTGCCCCCATTCCCAGATTAACCACCAGCGCCGTGCCCAGCTCGAACAGCACCGTCAGGCTGAAGAATTCGACGAGTCCGATTTTGACCTTACCCATATTCTGTGGTCCTCCCCACCCGGTTACCTTACCGGCAGACTTAATGAATCTGAAAAGAGTTGCTGCGCATATCCGTATGCCGGATGACTACATCCGCATCGAACCGGATTTCACAGTCTGCGAATACGTCCTCCCAGTGGTCCCTGACCTTCTTCCAGCCGCGCGGATCCTTCCGCTGCAATGCCCGTCCAAAGCCGAGATAATCACTGCCCAATTCTTTGGCTGTGCTTATGGCTGCTTGGATATGCTTGACGCTTTCTTTTATGAGCCGGTCTGACAGCTCTTCCAGCACTTTAGGCGAGGTAAGATCGAGCGGATTCGGAGCTTCCTTGAGCGCAGCCTGCTGCGTGATTTTGACCGTAAAGACAGGATGCTCCGGGTCAGACGACTCGACGGCAAGTGACACCTGGGACTGATAGATGTTGAAGGAGAGATAACGGCCCTCCTGCTGCTTGAGCAGAACCGGGAACTCTTTGATCCGATTATGCAAAAGAACGGTACCGAGAGCAGCGTCACCCGTAAGCCAGCCCTTCAGCTTGTCATCCTTGAATGCCGCAAGGGAGGAGACTCTCAGGATCGACCGGGGTTCGATATTCTTCAGGCTGTCATTGCTGCCCGATGAGGGAGTCCACTCTCCTCTGGTGTATACCCCGTTGATCACCGGACCGCCTCCTCTGATCTGAATGCCCCGGATCACATCATCCACGGCCATCCGGAAGTTATAGCCGAACTGCTTGGAGGTCGTCTCCAGCTTCTCCACAAGATCATTGGCCGGGATTTTGCTGAACACGGTCATTGTGGACATGATCTCACGCGCAGGCTGTCCCTTGGAGATGAAAATCAGGCTGTTCAGCCGGGTATCGCTCTCCCGCTCCAGCACATCCAGAAGGTCCTTGATGCCTTCGCGGGCGAACGCCTCCGAGATCACCAGCACCCGCACATGTCCCAGGGAGAGGAAGCGTGCCGTCTGGCGGGAAGCGTCTGCCAGCGCCTCGAACATCGTGCGGCCTGTTCCTGTGTACAGCGCAACCGGCGATATACCTCTGCTCTTCTCTCCGGAGATTTCCTCCGCCACAATCACTTGAAAGGACAGCTTGTACCGCTCTGCCTCAGAGTCGCCCTTGTCGATCGCTACCCCCGAGACAATTGCCCGCCGGTTGAGTTCAACACTGTCCCAGCAGCCGGTAAGCAGCAGCATTGGAAGGACAAACAGTACACCTATGCCGCCGAAGATTCTATTCCTCACGGTTCTCCTCCTCAGTCCTGCTATTCTTGCGGATTAACGGGGGGAGCTGCTCTTCATGACCAGTCGTTAGCAGCATGTAGTCCGGCATTTCCTCGCGCATTTGTGCCGGCGGCTTGTCCGCGCCGTTCAGCCAGAGCGGCATTCTGAACAGTGTGTCCTTATGCCCTTTAATGGAGAGCGGCACGAAGGGGAAGAGATAAGGAACACCGAAGGATCTTAGGCTGCTCATATGTGCCACCAGCAGGATCAGGCCCAGAGTAATTCCATAGAAGCCGAATATACTGGCCATGATCAGAAAAGCAAACCGGATAATTCTCCCGGCAATCGCCAGGTTGTACGCCGGAAGGGCAAAGCTGGCAATCCCGGTCAACGCTACGACGATGACCATGATGGGCGCAATAATCCCGGCCTCTACCACCGCCGTTCCCAGGATAAGTGCACCGACCACAGAGACCGTCTGCCCGATGGCACGCGGCATGCGTACCCCGGCTTCGCGCAGGATTTCAAAGGCCAGCTCCATCAAGAGCAGTTCCACAAAGGCCGGGAAGGGCACATTCTCCCGCTGGGAGAGCAGATTGATCAGCAGCGTCGTCGGAATCATCTCATAATGATAGGTAGTCAGCGCAAGGTACACCGAAGGACCCAGAATCAGCACGAGGAAGCTCAAATAACGGACCAGCCGCATCAATATGGTAATGTCGAACCGTTGGGAATAATCCTCGGCAGATTGAAAAAACTGCGTAAACACCGCCGGAAGAATCAGTACAAACGGCGTTCCGTCCACGATAATTACCACCCGGCCTTCGAGCAGATTGCCTGCAGCCACATCCGGCCGTTCCGTATTGTAGATCGTAGGAAACGGCGTGAAGGTCTTGTCCTGAATTAATTCCTCGATGTACCCCGATTCCAGAATCTCATTGATGGAAATCTTGTTCAGCCGGTCTCTGGCTTCGCGGATCAGATCCTCCCCCGCAATCCCCTTCATGTACATCATCGCCACATGGGTATGGGTCTCCGAGCCGAGCTTCAAGACCTCCAGGTGCAGCTTGGCCGATTTGATTCTGCGGCGGATCAGGGCGATGTTCGTGGCCACTGACTCGACGAACCCGTCCTTTGGCCCCCGTACCACGAGCTGGGAGGTTGGCTCACTGACCGCCCGCTGCTCCCCGCCCCTGGTCCCGCACAGAATCGCTGCCCGGCAGCCCTCCAGCAGAATCGCAGTGTCCCCGGAGAGAATAGCAAGCATGATCTCCTTCCATTCCTCCTGGAGCAGCGCCTCACCTGTCTCCATTGCACGGCTAAGTATCTGCTGCGGAAGTGAAGCTTCTTCCCCGCGGCTATCAGCACCGCCATCCCTTCTGTCAAGGAACAGCTCCTCTGTATGATTCAGCAGTGAACCGAGTACGAATTCATTCACTGCCGCAGGGTCCGCCAGTCCGCTCAGATGAACAGCGGCCGCTTCCAGGCGGCGTTCTCCCCCGATCTGGATTCTGCGGATCTGGAGATCTGGACTGCCGCCAAGCTCCGTCTGAATATGGAGCAGACTTTGGGCGACCGTATCCGCAAGGCCCAGGGCAACACCACCCTCAGGTTGTCCCGGTCCCGGTGCAGTATCTGCTCCCGCATTCCGTGCTTTTCGGTTGGACCCTGACTTCATCTCCGCTCCTCCTCCCTGATTCTATGCAGAGTTCTATTATTCGCGGATATGCCTGCCATTATTCGGCTTTCATTTCATACTCCAGTTCCATACCGGCTCTGAATTACATAAAAAATCCCCTGCATCTGGCATGCAGGGGATTGCAAGTGGTTATATGGGAATCAAATATCAGATATCCACTGAGCCGGTATATACCACCTGGGCAGGGCCGGTCATATAGACATGATTGTCTTTCTCGTTCCATTCGATGAACAAGTCGCCGCCCTTCAGGCTGATGACCGCCGAGCGGTCCGTCACTCCGTTCAACACGGAGGAGACCAGAGTCGCGCAGGCGCCTGTTCCGCAGGCCAGGGTAGGCCCGGCACCACGCTCCCAGACGCGCATGTCCACGTGGCTGCGGTTCACTACGGTGGCGAACTCCACATTGACCTTACGCGGGAAGAGCGGGTGAACCTCCAGCTTCGGTCCCCAGCTTGCGAGATCGAACGATACTGCATCATCCACATAAATGACTGCATGCGGATTCCCCATGGAGACTGCGGTGAATCTGAACGCTGTGCCGTCCGCTTCAATCGGCTGGTCGAGCACAGGCTCCGCGTCGATCGCTACAGGAATCTGTAGTCCGGACAGGACCGGCTCACCCATATCCACCGTTACACTCTCCACAATCCCGTCCTTCACCTTCAGAGAGACCTTCTGTTCTCCGGCGCCAATCGTCTCAATGACAATCTGCTCCGATTCCACCAGACCATGCTCATATACATATTTGGATACACAGCGGATCGCATTGCCGCATTGCTCAGCCTCAGAGCCATCGGAGTTCATGATACGCATCATGTAGTCGCCGCGCTGCGAAGGGAGAATGTACACCAGTCCGTCTGCGCCGATGCCGAAGAACCGGTTGCACAGCTTAACTGCCAGCTCCGGGGCATTGCCCGGCAGCTCATCCTCGCCGAATACGATAATAAAATCATTGCCCAAACCGTGCATTTTAGTAAATTCCATTGTCAGGTCCACTCCTATAAGTAAGATCAGCTGTTTCCACATTCCTGGTTCATCATAAACCAAGCTTCTCAGTGAAACCAGCATACCTTATAGGAGTGGAGTGAGGCTATTGATTTTATGCTGAAAACTTTGTACTTTTTATCATCTGGCGTCCACCGCTGCGGCTGCGGTTCTTCTTGCCGCCCCAGACGCTGCCCGCTCCCATCAGGAAGGTCGGGATTCCGGACATCACCAGCACCAGGCACCATTCACGGAAGCTGAGCGGAACGGTCTTGAACACCGGCTGAAGCACAGGGAGGTACATTACAGCCAGCATTAAGAGGACAGAGGACAGGACAGCCAGGACCAGATATCTGTTCTGGAACGGATTCCGGTAGAAGACCGAGCGCGAGCTGCGGCAGTCGAACACATGAATGAGCTGTGCCATCACAAGGGTGGCAAAAGCAACCGACTGCGCGCGGATCAATTGCTGCGCGCTGCCTGGATCAATCCGCAGCGTCAGCCAGAAGGCGGCCAGGGTACAGAGTCCGATCAGCAGCCCGCGGCTGACAATCTTCCAGCCCAGCCGCCGGGCAAAGATGTTTTCTTTTGCACCGCGTGGCTTGTGCTCCATCAGATCCTTCTCCGGCTGGTCTACGCCCAGCGCCATTGCAGGTAAGCCGTCTGTAACCAGATTGACCCATAGAATCTGGATCGGAACCAGCGGCAGCGGCAGCCCGAGCATCATGGCGAAGAACATGGTTAGAATCTCGCCGACATTCGAGGCCAGCAGATACCGGATGAACTTGCGGATATTCTCATAGATATTCCGTCCCTCTTCAATGGCGGCCACGATGGTCGAGAAGTTATCGTCCCCGAGGACCAGGGCCGAAGCCTCCTTCGTCACATCCGTACCGGTGATTCCCATTGAGATCCCGATATCGGCGGCCTTAATTGCAGGCGCATCGTTTACTCCATCGCCAGTCATCGCTACGACATGGCCGTGGCGCTGCAACGACTTGACGATCCGCAGCTTATGCTCCGGAGATACCCGGGCGTAGACGAAGACATTGTCCGATACCTTATCGAGCGCATCATCGTCCATCCGGGTAAGCTCGCTACCAGTCAGAACCCTGCCGCCGCGCTGCAGAATGCCAAGCTGATGGGCAATCGCCTCTGCGGTCGTCCCATGGTCGCCGGTAATCATGACCGTCTTGATGCCTGCCCGGCGGGTCACGCTGATCGCATCGCGCACTTCCTTGCGCGGCGGATCGATCATCCCGGCCAGGCCCACGAAGACAAGCTGGCTCTCCGCCTCCTTCTCGCTGCCGGCCGTTTCTCCGCTCCGCAGATCGCGGTAAGCCATCCCAAGCACACGCAGTGCGCCGGAAGCCATCTGTTCATTGGCATCCAGCACCTTCTGGCGCAAGGTCGGCGTGCAGGGCACGACTCCGCCCTCCCACAGCATATACGTGCAGCAATTCAGGAGCACATCGGGTGCGCCTTTGGTGCAGATCATCCGGCCGCCGGGGTGATTTACAACCACCGACATCAGCTTGCGTTCAGAATCGAACGGAAACTCCGTCTCCCGGGTATAGGTTACAGCAAGCGTTTGGGCAGTTAGTCCCATCTTGGCAGACAAAGCGACCAGCGCACCTTCCGTAGGATCGCCCTTCAGTTCCCAGACCGGCTGAGCGTTAGCCCCTTTATCGGCCTCTGCGCCTTTGCCTTTCTTTTTGCTGCGCGTGTCGGGGAAGCTCTCATAAATCTCTGCGTTGCTGCATAATGCACCCACCTGAAGCATGCGCCGGAGACTCTGGTCATTCTTCAGATCAACGGGCCGGCCTTTCTGGAGCACACTTCCTACCGGAGCATAACCTTCCCCTGATACCTCAAGGGTCCGTCCGGCGTTCCAGAGCTGGGTGACTGTCATTTTGTTCTGCGTCAGGGTTCCTGTCTTATCCGAGCAGATGACGGAGGCGCAGCCCAACGTCTCTACCGAAGGCAGCTTGCGGACAATCGCCTTGCGCTTGATCATCCGCTGGACACCCAGCGCAAGCGCAATCGTCACAATGGCCGGAAGTCCTTCGGGAATAGCTGCCACCGCCAGACTCACCCCGGCCAGGAACATCGCCGTTGCCGGCTGACCATGCATAATTCCTGCCAGGACCACAACAATGGTCAGCCCCAGTGAGACGTAGATCAGAATCTTGCCAAGCTGCTCCAGACGGTGCTGCAGCGGGGTCTCCTGGGATTCGGTGTTCTGGATCAGATCGGCAATCTTGCCCATCTCGGTAGCCATACCGGTGCGGATGACCACAGCCCGGCCGGTTCCCCGGGTCACCATCGTACCCATGAAGCCGATATTCTTCTGATCGCCCAGCGGGATGTCTTCAGCATAGATCGCCGAGGCATGCTTGGAGACCGGCAGCGACTCCCCTGTCAGCGCTGACTCTTCGGCATAGATGCTGCTGCACTGCAGCCAGCGGACATCTGCCGGTATCCGGTCCCCGCTCTCCAGCAGGACGATATCTCCGGGGACCAGCATTCTGGCGGGAAGCACCTCCTGCTTCCCGCCGCGCATCACTTTGGCCGTAGGCGCGGAGAGCTGCTTCAGTGCTCTTAACGAACGCTCGGCGCGGAACTCCTGCACGAATCCGAGTACCCCGTTAAGCAGAATAATCGCGATAATCGTAATGGCGTCTAAGTATTCGCCGAGCAGGCCGGATACCAGAGTCGCCCCCATCAGCACCAGTACCATGAAATCCTTGAACTGATTGAGCAGCAGCGTAAAAGGTGATACCCTTTTGCCCTCAGACAGCTCATTGTACCCGCTCTCTTTGAGTCTTGCGGCGGCGTCCTCGGCGCTTAGCCCCGTTCCCGGCTGAACGCCGAACATCTCCTGCAGCTCCTCTGCACCGAGCCGGTGCCAGCTTTTTTGTTCCATAACTAATCTTTCCCCTCCCGGTCGTTTCTTGACTTCCGGCGGCGCACAGCTTTTCCACCTGTTCATGTCCAAGTGTATTCATGGTCGTCCCAAAATATCACCGCATCTGGGTTTCTCCTTTTGCGCGAACCGGTAAAAGTATGGCATCATAGAGGGAGTACTTTATTATCAGGCGACAGGAGAACCTTATCATGGCATTAGACGGCATTGTTACCCAAGCGATCGTGCATGAGCTTCAGCCCTTCATCGGTGCACGCGTCGGCAAAATATATCAACCCAGCACACATGACCTCATCTTCACCCTGCGCGGTGCGGGCGGCGGCGGCAAGCTGCTGCTGTCGGCGAACCCGACCTACCCCCGGCTGCACCTGACCGAGAGAAGCAGCATCAACCCGGCGGAAGCGCCGATGTTCTGCATGCTGATGCGCAAGCATTGTGAAGGCGGCACCATCGAGAGCATTACCCAGGTGGGGCTTGAACGAATTATTCATATCACCATCAGAACACGGGATGAGCTGGGGGATGTCTCCGCCAAAAAAATCATCATCGAGCTGATGGGACGCCACAGCAACATCATTCTGACCGAGCTGGCCACGGGGACGATTATCGACGGCATTCATCATGTCACCCCGTCAATCAGCAGCTACCGGGTCGTTATGCCGGGAGCGGCTTATACCCAGCCGCCGCAGCAGCATAAGCTGAATCCGCTGCAGATCAGCCAGCCGGATTTCCTTACCCTGATAGCCTCGGCAGAGGAAGCGGCCCGCTACGCCGCCGAGCATCCTCAGGAGCCGGAGGAGGATATGATCGAGGGCGAGATCGCCGGACTGCTGGCCTCACTTGAGGCACCGCAGGCTGACGGCTCCGGCGGCCCGGCCCCTTCAGCCGATCCGGCCGGCTGGCTGGTACACGCCTTCAGCGGCCTGAGTCCGCTGATCGCCGGAGAGATCCTCCACCGGTACAAGGAGATAGGCGGAGAAGCTGAGGATTTCAGCAGCGGGATGGATAAGCCCGATCAGCTCTGGGAAGCCTTCCATTCCGTCATGGAGCCGGTCAGCAAGTTGGAATTCGCTCCAGTCACCGGTTGGAATGCCAAGGGCAAGCCGGTATTCTCGGCCATTCCGCTGAAGCTCATGAGCGGGAATGTGAAGCATTACAGCTCCATAAGCTTGTGCCTGGAGGATTATTACGGGGACAAGGCGGAGAAGGACACGGTTAAGCAGCGGGTTAGCGACCTGATCCGCTTCCTCAGCAACGAGCGCAGCAAGAACATCAAGAAGCTGGCCAACCTGCAAAAGGATCTGAACGAAGCCGAGGATGCAGACCAGTTCCGGATCTGGGGCGAGCTGCTGTTCGCTTCCCTGCACACCGTGAACAAAGGCGACAAGGAAGCAAAGCTAGTAAACTACTATGATGAGAATCAGGCGGAGATTACCGTTCCGCTCGACCCGCTGCTAAGCCCTACAGACAATGCACAGCGGTATTTCAAAAAATATAACAAGTACAAGAACAGCCTGCGGGTGATCGGCGAGCAGGTCAAGAAGACACACGAAGAGATTGCCTATATGGAACTGCTGCTCCAGCAATTAGCCCATGCCTCACTGAATGACATTGAGGAGATCCGCGAGGAGCTGGTTAGCCAAGGCTATCTCCGCGACCGCAGCAAAAAAGGCAAGAAGAAAAAGAAGGCTGCCAGACCTACGCTGCAGGTATTCACTTCCTCTGAAGGGGTTGACATCTATGTCGGCAAAAACAATCTGCAAAACGAGTATGTCACCAACCGCCTCGCTGCTCCGAACGATACCTGGCTGCATACCAAGGATATTCCCGGCTCGCATGTGGTGATCCGCAGTGAGGAATTCGGCGATGCCACCCTGGAGGAAGCTGCTCAGCTCGCCGCCTATTACAGCCAGGCCAAGCAATCCAGCAGTGTGCCGGTGGACTGTACGCTCATCCGTTACGTGCGCAAGCCGAGCGGAGCCAAGCCGGGCTTCGTCATCTACGATCATCAGCGGACACTCTTCGTCACGCCCGATGAAGAGCGGATCAAGCAGCTCCCGAATGTGCTGCGGAGTTAAGCGGAAAACCGAACAGCAATGAGTTCGCTCAAGGCGCACGGGCCAAATGTATGTGGAAAACAGCATACATCATCCTCGCTCAAGGCGCACGGGCCAAATGTATGTGGAAAACAGCATACATTGGGTTCGCTCAAGGCGCACGGGCCAAATGTATGTGGAAAACAGCATACATCTGGCTCGCTCAAGGCGCACGGGCCAAATGTATGCGGAAAACAGCATACATTGAGTTCGCTCAAGTCGAGTGGGCCAAATGTATGTGGAAAACAGCATACATCTGGCTCGCTCAAGGCGCGCGGGCCCAATGTATGTGGAAAACAGCATACATCTGGCTCGCTCAAGGCGCACGGGGCCAAATGTATGCGGAAAACCGAACACAATAGTAGGTGGTTTCCTCTTACTAATCATGCGCTTTACTAACAGTAAGGATTGCTCCTACCAAAAAACCTCCGTCCTGTAGCGCCTGCGCTAAGGGTCGGAGGTTTTTAGTGTCTTGTGTCTTGTGTCTTGTGTCTTGTGTCTGGTATCTGGCGTTTTGTGTTTTTGTATCCTGCGCTCTTTGCTGTGTCCTACAGTCAGCCTCTGGCAGCCTTAAGCTGCTCCAGCACAGCGGCAGGCACACTCACACTGCCGAGATCCCCGTGGAAAACAACGCCCTGCCGCGCACCATGGAAATCCGAGCCGCCGGTTACCCGTAGGCCGAATTCCGCAGCCAGTGCAAGGTAGCGCTCATGCTCTGCCGGGCCATGATCGGAATGATACACCTCGATGCCGTCCAAATCACATTCCTCCACGATTCTGCGCACCAGTGCGTCATCCCCGTAGATTCCCGGATGGGCCAACACCGCTGCACCTCCTGCTTCACGAATCCACTGGCAGGCCGTCTCCGGGGTAATGCGCGGAGGCGAGACATAGGCCGCCGCCCCTTCACCCAGATACTTGTCAAAAGCATCCCGCATATCCACGGCTGCGCCCAGCCGCACCAGCTCATCCGCGATGTGCGGGCGGCCGATGCTCTCATCAGGCTTCAGCTTCCGGCCAAGCCCTGACACTACCTGCTCCAGGGTGATCGCAATGCCCAGCCCGCGCAGCTTCTCCAGAATTGCTTCATTACGCCCGAGCCGGATACCCCGCTGCTCCTCCAGGCGGGACAACAGCAGTTCCTGTTCTATGTCGATATAGTAACCGAGGACATGGATCTCCTTGCCGCTCTGCCGTGTGCTGATCTCTACACCGGGAACTACAGTAATCCCGTACCGCTTGCCTGCTTCCAGTGCTTCCGCTACTCCGCTGACCGTATCATGATCGGTAATGGCTAACGCTGCCAATCCAGCGTCGTAACCAAGCCGCACATTCTCTGCCGGCGGCTGCATGCCGTCCGAGGCCTGGGTATGGGTGTGCAGGTCGCATCTGCCGGCTATATCAGCAAGACCCGCTGTAGCTAACTCCGCCTCTGAATGCCCGCTATGACTTGTAGGGTCTGTCATGGAATTCCTCCGTTCTTTCAAGTAAGTTTACATGCTTTCATGCAGCTACACGCAGCTAGCTATGCATATCCGTTACTGTCCGCCGGCATGCTGGCGCAGAAAGCCTAGGAAGGTTACCGCCGAGATCGGCAGCAAGGTCGATTTCAGATGAATAGCGTAGAATTGCCGTTTGAAGGAGGCATCCGTCAGATTGACAATCTTCAGCAGGCCGAGCGCTACTTCATGCTTGACCGAGGAGGTCGAGATAATTGTAATCCCCAGCCCTGCCTCTACCGCCGACTTCACCGCCCCGGTACTGCCCAGCTCCATCACAATCTGCATCGCTGCAGGGTCAAGCCCGTTAGCCTCAAGCTGCTCCTCCATCACCCGCCGTGTGCCCGAGCCGCGTTCGCGCAGCACGAATGGATAGGCGAGCGCCTGCGCCAGCGTCACTTCCGCCTGACCGGCCAGCGGATGCTCATGGGGCACAATCAGCTTCAGCTCGTCGCCCATTACCGGCTCAATCACCATGTCCGGGTGGGAGACCGGCGCTTCAATCAGCCCGAAATTCAGCTGATGCTTATGAATCTCATCCATAATCTGTGAAGTGTTCATGACCTTCATCATAATTGAGATATTCGGATATTCCTTGCCGAAGGGCCCCAGCAGGCGGGGAAGCACATATTCACCGATGGTCAGGCTGGCTCCGAGCATCAGGCGGCCCTCCAGCATGTGGGTGAAGGCCGACATCGCCTGATCCGTCTCGCGCATCAGCTGCATGCTGCGCACCGCGAACGGCATCAGCGTCAGGCCGGCCTCGGTGAGTATGATTTTTTTGGTGGAACGGTCGAACAGCTTGGTTCCGAAATAATCCTCAAGCGCCTGAATCTGCATCGTCACCGCAGGCTGGGTCATATGCAGAGTCTGCGCCGCCGCCGAGAAGCTGCCCCGTTCGGACACGGTATAGAAAATATGAAGCTGATGAAAATTCATACGTTACTGACTCCTTCGCTAATTTCAGTCTTCAAGCAAAAAGGCACGCAGCCCTAAGCCGCATGCCTCCCTCGTTTCAAGTATCCTACTTGCGCCTGCGGCGTTTCTTGGACAGCTTCATGCGCCGGGAATGTCGCAGCCAGGAATAGTATCGCTTGAGATCCCGGAGCTGCGGAGTCACCGATATTTTGCCCAGAAAAGATACGATTACCATGACATACAGCGGCTCTCCGGAGAGGGCCGTGACGCCCTCAAGCTGCCTGAAATCAACCACGATCACCGTATCATTATCGATCAGATAGGCATTATAATCACTGTTCGAGTAAGGCCTCAGCCGGTTCTGCTTCAGGGCCTGCCAGATCCAGGCGGTCACCTCCACATTTCCGCTGTCCTCAGCAGCTACCCGGTCCGCATAACGGCTCTTGGCATGCCGGGTCAGCACGATGTCGGCAATCCCGTAGTTATTCAGCATGATATGGAAGGGTTCGTGCACCCCCCACCAGTCCATCCCCTTGCCCTGCATAGTCATCACACTCCACGTAAAAAGGGTCTTGGCATGCTCTTATTGTTGTCAATCTTACCGCATTGACGGCCGTTGTTCAAGCATACCGCCATCCCCGTGAGAGTTACATGGCGAAACCTCAGCTGCCCGTCCGGTGCATACTGATATCGCTGTCATCGACGTAGCTGCTGCCTCTGATCATTTTGCAGCTTTTTTTGAAGCGGGCCGCCTCTACAGACAGCTCCTCAATGGAAGCAAACCGGCGGCTGCGGTTCGTAACCACGGCAATCGAGATCGAGACCAGCGGGATCTCCTCCAGTTGTCCCGAACGGCTCTCGGTCAGCACGTATTTCTGGGCCAGATGTCCGGCATGATAGAAATCCTTAACCGCCGTATCGAACGCCGCGATGATGCTTCTGCAGCATTCCTCGTAGTGATAATCGCTGATAAAAATAATAAAATCATCCCCGCCGATATGCCCCAGGAATCCGTTCATCCGCAGCGCCTCATGCTTTAGCAGCTCCGCAGTGGCCTGAATCATACGGTCGCCTTCCTTGAAACCGTAGGTGTCGTTGTACGCCTTGAAATGGTCAAGATCGATGTAGAGCACACTGAATTCATCCTGCAGCAGCGACTTCACCATCCACTCGGTAATGCTGATATTCCCCGGGAGGCCTGTTAACGGATTCAGGAAGCTGGCGGCCACCGCCTGAATCTCCGCGAAGTTAAGCAGCAGATCCCGTACGCTAACCGCTCCGAACAGGGCCTTCTCATGAGTCACGATCACATAGTCGTACAGATTCTCATCCTGCCTCGACATCGCCTGCCTGCTTACCTCGATAATGGGCGTGTTATAGTCCACCACCAGCGGATTCTTGTCCATCACCAGTTCCACAGGTCTGCCCATATAGAGCGTGTACCCATACAGCGTACCTATTTTCTGATAAAAGCTGATCCTCATAATTAATCCGGCAGTCCGCCCGTTTTCCGTTACGGCTACGCCTTGGAGCTGGGGATTGCTTTTGAAAATCTGGTCCACAAACCCGCATTTGTGATGAATCGAAATGTCCGGGATTTGTTCAGCGATTTCACCGATCTGCAGAAACATGCTTACACCCTCCCTTGACTGGATACTGGAGCACCGGAGACGGAAGCGCTCCACGCTCAGGCCGATGAGCCGGTCTCCCGAGCACATAGCCAAGGGTCCCTGTCTTATTCATCTAATCCCCCGTATGCTTGTCTTCCTGAATTCAATAACTTCTCTTCAGCATAGATTGGAATTATTAAGCAGGGATAAACTTCGGGCCAGGGCATTGCCTTCTGCGCACCTTTTTTCACACTAACGACCTATTTCGACAATGCTCCTGCCCGGTTAATCGTATACAGCACAGGGATCGCCGCTCCAATGAGGATCACCCCCATGAATGCCGGTGCAGCCGGTCCAAGCGACACATAGAGCTGTCCGCCAACCAGCGGCCCGATCATTCTCGCCAGCGCCTGAATCGATTGGCTGCCCCCTTGAACCCGTCCCTGCTCGCCCGCTGCGGCAGATTTGGACAGCATTCCGTTGAACGAGGGCCCGAAGACCGAATCGCCGAAGCCGAAGATAAACATCCCTGCGATAAAAAGGGGATAAAAGGCGAACAAGGCCGACAACGCAAACAGGACATATCCAACAATTTCCGAGACCATTCCGAGGAGGGCGATTTGCCGGTCACTGTATCTTTTCAGGAGCTTCGGCATAATGAATCCTTGGGACAGAATATCCTGCAAGCCCATGATGGAGAACATCAATCCGATGATCACCGGCTTCCAGCTGAAATTATCCAATGTGAACTGTGAAAAAATAGCCTGGAATGAGCCATTCGGTATCCACAGCAGGAAGGCGGAGACAAACAGCCTATTGAGGTTCTTCATGGTCAGCAGGTTCGCAAGCTGCGTGAAGGGGTTCAGCCTGACTAAGGGGATTGCCTTCAGTCTCTTACTTTTCTCCAAACTCTCCGGCATGAACAGGAAGCCATAACCCACATTCAGTAATGTTACCGCTGCGCCAGCATACATGGGCACCGAATACCCGAACTTGGCCAGCAGCCCGCCCATCGACGGACCAATAATAGTACCGGCCCCTACCACCGCGCTCACCCAGCCAAAGTACTTGGTCCGTTGCTCCGGCGGAAGAATGTCTGCAAAATAAGCGAAGATTGTACCGATGCTCCCGCCTGTGATCCCTTCAATGATCCGCCCGGCGAACAGCACCCATAAAGCCCCTCCAAGGCCAAATATGAAGTAACCGGCAGCCGAACCCAGCAAGCATAGCAGAAGCAGCGGACGTCGTCCGTATTTATCACTCAGCGCACCCAGCACAGGCGCCGCACAGAACAGGCAGGCCGCATACACTGAGGTCAGCAGGGTAATCATCACCGCTTGTTTTCCGGGATCGCTAATGTAAGGCTGGACGAGGAATGGAACCACAGGAGCTATGATACTGAAGCCTATTCCGCATAAAAATACTGAGATTAGACCGAATATAAGCGCGTGCTTATCTACTTTTGGTTCTGAAGGTTGATCTTGATTGTCAGCTGGTTTGGATGTGGACATGTATCTTCTCTCCTTAGAGTTTATGATTTGTTTCCCAAGAAACAATATTATCCTAGCACACTTTTGATTCCAAGGAAACAAAAAAATAAACATAAAAAAACACCCTGCCGGGTGAAAGTAACTCTGCCTGTAATATTCTGCTGAAGTATAGAGGGGAAATTAATCTTCTTCCGTGCTGTTCTCCAGCTCCAGCTCCTGCTCCTGCTTCTTAATCTCTTCATCCAAATGCCTATTGTACTTCTCCATGAAGCTGAGCATACCGGCATACTGGCTATCGGTCACCTGCTCAAACACGGGTCTGTCCCGCTCCCGGAACTCACGGTGCAATTCGTCATGGATCTGATACACAGCCTTCCCTTGACCGGTAAGCCTGAAATAGATTTCCTTCTGATTGTCCGGCTTCTGATAGCTCTCGATAAGCCCCTTGTGCAGGAGCTTCCGTGTAATCTTGCTGATCGCCCCTCTGGTCATGTACAAGGCCTCTGCAAGCTTGGTCACGTTGACGTCTGCATGTCGTCCGATGTATTCAATACAGTGCACCTCCGAGGGTTTATTGCCCTTAAGACTGATCTCCATCTTGGACTTGTTCAGCCAGCTCATCTTATTGAATAATTCCCGGAAAGCGGTTAAGACCTGTTCCTCTTTGTTCATTGGTGGTCCCCCTCTTAAAAAAACAGACGCCAGCGGCGTCTGTCTAAATAACCCTTATCCCTGAACTACAGACCGTAGTACTTGGACTTGTCCGGTCCGTTGCTGGTATATTCCGTCTTCAGTTCATTGCGGTACGAACGCTCAATCTTGCGCACATAAGAAAGTCTGCGGACATTCTTCATGACTTCCTCGGCGCGCTCCGCATTGACGTACATTACCGCATAGTGCATTTTACGGGAAACGTAGTGCAATGTGCCGTACTTCTCCAGGTTGCGCGCCGCCTTGACGTCGCTAACCCATACAATATAACCTGTCCGTTCCGCAAACATAAGCTCATCCGCCTCTCTTTCTCTATCTCCTCACGGGTCAGCTTATCCGCAGGAGCATTTGCCGCCGCTGCCGCATCCGCCTTTGGGGGACGGATCATTGCTGGGAACCTTAATACTGTCCGAGACCGAGAATGCGATCGCCTCAGACATGGAATGAAGAATATCATCCAGCGTCTTCTCCGCATTCTTGAAGCGGACCACCGCTTCGAACTGCTCCAGCTCCCGCTCTACAGCCTCAACCTCATCCTTGGCCGAGTGATAGTTCGGGTGAAAATGACCAAACCGCTGTGTCTCGTCAAACAGCTCCTTCTTGCCTTGCAGCCGCTTGATCATGGCCTGGATTTGGGGATGGTTATCTACCTGTCCCTTCCAGTATAGGTAATCCGACACTTCTGCGGATTGATTAATCATATCGCCTAATTCATAGGCGTATGTCAGCACTTCAGCCATATCGACCGTATTTAATTCCGCTACGCTCATGAACTTCAACTCTTTTCTGCATTTAATGTTCTACCGCAGCGATAGACTACCTTATCATAACATATCCGCCCGCCTCAGCAGAAGAAGAATTTCTGTGCTTAAGCGGATGCAGCAGCTGAATTTCCTGCCAGTCCTCCGCTGCAAGCTCCGTCTCCTCTGCTGTCTCCGTTCCCGGGAGCAGCAGAATGCCCCGTACCTTCCATGGGCGTCCGCTGATCCGTTCAGGAATGAAATCCGCCGCCTTGCCCCCGTAGGAGAGCCGGACCTTGATTCCCCAGCTTAGGGCCTGCTCCATTACCTTTTGCGCTGTAGTGACATGATACTGCCTCCACTGATTGAACCACATCTGCGGCACGGCCTCCTCACCCGGCAGCTCCAGCATCGGGGGGCCGCCCCTGTCCAGCGGCAGGAGCTTCGGGGACGGGCCCGTTCCCAGCAGGCCCCGTTCCCCGGCTGCGGCAGGGAGCTCGTAGCGCAGCACTGGCTCGTCCGGCCCAGACAGCCCGAACAGCCGCTGCTGGCCCGCAGCCCCGTTCAGGTCCCCTGTCCTTACGGACGGCGCCAGACCGGCGGCTGCTAGCTCCTTGCGCAGCTGACCGGCAGCCTCCGGCCGGACGATGAAGTGGAGCGGGCCGATGCGGGTAACGATGTCCTGCAGCCGGGGATGGGCGGCGATGATCTCGCCCTCCTGCTCTCCGGCGCAGGACAGCAGAAGAACCTCCGCCAGTTCGGTCCGCCCGATCGCTCTGGCCCACTGCCGGAGCGCCAGTAGGACCTGCTCCGGCAATCCTCCGGCGGCATGGGCGTTCAGCCAGGAGATCACTTCACCCGGGGCGAACCCCTGGTCCGCCGCGGCTTCCAGCCGCTCACGGGTCAGCCGGAAGCTCCAGAGATCCTCGTGATGCAGCAGCTCCGCACACCCGGCCAAGGTCCAGCGGACCGTATAAGGGACCTCCGGTGGTACCAGCACCTCGAAATCCGGCTGAACAATGAAGCCGGGGGACGCGGAAGCCGATGCTTGCGGCAGCGGGCTACATGCGATTTCAGCTGCTACGGGTCTCTGCGGGCTGAGGACGGTATCTTGAGCTTCGGCGGCGCTGTCCAGGATTGCTTGGCTGTGTGAGGCTATGCTTGGACTGCTGCTGGCTGTTTCCGGGTTACTGTCCGCTTCTTCTGCACCCTCTTGATGCTGCGGGGTTATTCCTAGGCTATGTCTGGTCAGCTGCGGCTTCCTTGCCTTCCAGCGGAAGCACTCCGCCCTTTCTGCTGAAGACCCCAGCTCACACCAGCCGAAGGCGGCCAGAAGGCGAATCCAGGCAAGTGACGCCTGCTTAAGCCCTGAGTCTGAGCCTGTCCCTGCTGCCCCCGGCACAGGCTGCTCCCCGGCTAGACCATTCTGCCTTATCCAGCTTAGAACAGGCTCTACCGCAAACCACTCGTCCGTCTTAAACTCTGCTGCCGAGAGCAAATGTCTGAAATGCTGCTCTTCAGGCAGCGGAGCACCGTAGCGGCTGATTACCAAGGTGTAGAGCGTATCCGTCATCTCTTGTGCGGTAAGAGCCAGCCAGCGTTGCAGCATCGGTCTGTCTACTCCATACCCGCTGTTATCGCGGGTAATCAGCCCCAATACGCTCAGCAGATCAATGATTAATGTAACCGGCAGCGGATAGCTCTGGTGACCGGCCGAGGACTCAAGGAGGGCCAGAGACTCCTCCGGTATGGACAACCTTCCGGCTAACCGGCCAAGCTGCTTCTTATGTATCACTCCCTTAGAGGTCAGAGGCAGGCCTTCCTGGGCTATGAACAGCAGTCCCTGAAATAGCTCCCCTGCCAGTTCTGAACACGCTGCATGCTCCACCCGGACTGCCCCCTCCACCCGCACCTGCGGGCAGCCCGTCCAGAAGCTCCGCAGGATCAAGGGATACTGCTGCTGCGGAATCTGATACAGCCGCTCCCCCCACACCTTCTGACGCAGCTCCAGCATCCCGGTGTGAAGCAGTTCCTCCAGGGCCAGCGACTGCTCGGCTCTACACAGGAATTCAGGCCGCAGCCGCTCTGCAGAATCCGCTGTACATAGCGAAGCCGCATGCTCTGCCGCTATCCGCAGCAGCACTTCACAAGCATCCGCAGACAGCTTGCTGATATCATTTGCCGGTTCCAGTTCCATCAGAGAACAGCTCCTTCCGCCGGGTCCAGCATCCGGACCCCGTATTCGTAGCCTTGCTCTGTCAGGAACATCCGGCGGCGCAGGGCGAAGTCCTGCTCCCGGCTGTCTCCCGTGACCAGCGTGTAGAAATACGCCCGGTTATCCCCCGGCTTCGGACGAAGGATGCGGCCCAGCCGCTGAGCCTCCTCCTGCCGGGAGCCGAAGGCGCCGGATACCTCAATTGCTACTGAGGCATCCGGTAGATTCACAGCAAAGTTCGCAACCTTGGAGACAATCAGCACCGGCAGCTTGCCATCATTAAACGCAGCGTAGAGCGCATTCCGCTCCTTCTGCGGAGTCTTGCCCGTGATCAGAGGGGCCGCCAGCTCCAGCGCCAGCTGCTCGAGCTGGTCGAGGTACTGGCCGATCACAAGAATCGACGCTGCGGGATGCGCCGCAGCAATCTGCGCTGCAGCCTGCGCCTTAGCCTGATTAACGGCCGCCAGCCGGAACTGTTCCTTCGCACCGGCATACATATATTGCTGCCGCAGCTTCTGGTTCATCGGAACGATGACCTCGATGCAATCGACAGCTGCAATCCATCCCTGCCGCTCCAGCACCTTCCAGGGCAGGTCGTAGCATCTCGGGCCGATCAGGGAGAACACATCCCCCTCCCGCCCGTCCTCCCGGACCAGCGTTGCTGTCAGCCCCAGCCGCCGCGTAGCCTGAATATCTGCGGTCGCCCGGAAGACAGGTGCCGGAAGCAGATGGACCTCGTCATAGATAATCAGCCCCCAGTTTCGTTCATGGAACAGATTCATGTGGACAAACGCTCCTCCCTTGGAGCGCCTGTGGGTCAGCATCTGATAGGTTGTAACGGTTACCGGCCGCACCTCCCGGTGCTCTCCCGTGTATTCCCCGACCTCATCTGCGCTCAGCGTGGTCCGCAGCAGCAGCTCCCCGCGCCACTGTTCTACTGAAGTCGTGCTTGAAGTAATGATCAGTGTCTCGCACTGCAGCTGCTCCAGCACCGCAAGGCCGACAACTGTTTTGCCTGCCCCGCAGGGCAGCACGACCACACCGCTGCCGCCATGTCCGCCGGTTCCCTGGAACTTTCGGACAGCCTCCCGTTGATAATCCCGGAGCCTGAATTCGGCGCTGCTCTCTTCACCCGTTCCCCTTAGAGTTTCCCGCCAGGCCATCTTCAGCATCTGCCCGTCCCGGTACCCGGCATAGTCAAGAACCGGATAACCCAGTCTGGCCAACTCCTGCTTCAGCAGACCCCGGTTCATCTTCGGACAATGGCTATGCAGCTCCCCGGTCCGGCGCAGGCCCAGCTCCTTCAGCTTCTGAGAGTCATCCAGTTCATCCAGCCGGCTCGCCCGGTCAGCGGTTAACGTAACAAGCTGCGGATCACTCTCATCCGCATGCAGATGCAAGCTTCCGTAACGGGACATCAGCAGCTCCATCTCCGCCTCGACCCCAGAAGGAATGCCCCACCTGGACAGCCTGCGCAGTCCTTCAATGACCTCTGCCGCTGTCTGTCCCCCGGCTGCGGCGTTCCATAGGGACAACGGCGTGATCCGGTAAGTGTGGTAGGCTGGAGGACTTTTGACAAGCTCGGCGAATCCGCTTAGAACAGCCCGTGCCTCCTCAAATCCCGGATGTCCGCATTCCAGCAGAATTGTCCGGTCATTCCGTGTGATGCATGGCCCCGCCCCTGCTCCGCTCATCCTATTCCCTCCTTGTGTGCTATAGTGGTTCAATTTGTCCCTACAACGAAAAAGCCCACCTCCGCCTAACGGATATGAGCCATTCGTCATTCTATTAATGCGGCTGCTGCCGCTGTCAAGAATGAACCCTCCTGTCCACGTTACCATGGCATTTGAGAGTAGTTTTTCCTGGAGCGGTAACATTTATACGGATAAGGACTCATTGAGACAGGAATCGGCCATAGCGACCAGCAGCTTCACGCCATAGAGCATAGCATCCTCATCGAAATCAAATTTGCTGTGATGGTGTGGATAGACGGCATCCTTGGCCGCATTGCCCGCACCGACGAAGATGAAGCAGCCGGGAATCTCCTGAACATAATAGGAAAAGTCCTCCGCCGGCATAATCTTCTCCATCAGCATCACTTGAGCATCTGTACCCAGCGCCTCAGGGGCAACACGGGCGAAGCGTTCATACTCAGCAATGTCATTCACCAGCG
The DNA here is from genome assembly GCF_037975415.1 of Paenibacillus sp. FSL M7-0896. Classification (NCBI taxonomy): domain Bacteria; kingdom Bacillati; phylum Bacillota; class Bacilli; order Caryophanales; family Paenibacillaceae; genus Paenibacillus; species Paenibacillus sp. FSL M7-0896. The sequence goes on along the minus strand of NZ_CP150250.1, from coordinate 2,832,466 downwards.
GCGGGTACCCCATCAGATAGTCCACCTTCGCCTCCGTCCCATAGGCTGCGGCTATGGACGCCGCCAACTCTTCAATGCGGCGGCGGATCAGATGACGTGTCTCTTCATCAAAGGCCCGCACCGTCCCGGTAATCCGGCAGCGCTCGGCAATGATATTCTGGGCGGAACCGCCTTGCATCGTTCCCACGCTGACCACAGCAGGACGCAGCGGATCAACGTTGCGGCTGACAATCGTCTGCAGCCCGGTAACCAGTGCCGCACCGGCCACAATGCTGTCTGCTGTACGGTGGGGCATGCCGCCGTGTCCGCCCCGGCCGGTCAGATCAATGAAGAACTCATCGGCCGAAGCCATCAGCGGCCCCGGCGCACTGCCTACCGTCCCGAGCGGGAACGGCGTCCACAGATGCAGCCCGTAGACAGCATCCGCACCCGCAAGCACGCCTTCCGCAATCATGTCCACTGCACCGCCGGGACAGACCTCTTCCGCCGGCTGGAACATAAAGCGGATCTCCCCCCTCAGATCCTCCCGGCGGGAGCTGTAATACGCCGCCGCAGCCAGCAGCATGGCGGTATGCCCGTCATGCCCGCAGGCATGCATAACCCCGGGATGCTGGGAAGCATATTCCCGGCCGCTCTCCTCCGTAATACTCAGCGCGTCCATATCTGCACGCAGGACTACCGTTCTGCCAGTCTCCCGGCCCTTAAGTATGCCTGTCAATCCGTAGCCTGCTGCACTCCGCCGGACCTCAATTCCCAGCTCCGTGAGCCTTGCCCCGACATAAGCGGAGGTCTCCTTCTCCTGATAGGACAGCTCCGGATGACGGTGCAGATGGCGGCGCCATTTGATCATTTCCGGGAGCAGTTCCCCGATCTCTAACCTCTCCATAACTCTCCATTCCCTTCTCTGACAGCATCCTGCGGATAAGCCTGCGGGGCAAGCCCTTGAGCTCTGTCCGCTCCGCAGCCTGCCAACTTTCTTTTATTGTAGCAGAAACGCAAAAAAGTGGGTATTAATCAGCCTGTTCTACCTTGCACAACCCCGGGAAACAGACTATCATGAGGAAGAACAATAACAAATTTTAATTACAAATGAATCATTATACTTCATTAAGGGGAGTTGTGCGCTATGATATTTGAGAACACGGGCCTCGAAGGACTGAAGAGCGACCTTCTTTATCTCGACGAGAGTGCAGCAAGGGCAGGATTCATCAGATGGCAATGGGAATACTACCGCGCGACTTATGACTGCAAGATCGAAGACCGCAAGGACGGCGGCGAATACTTCCTGCGCATTAATACCCGTGCTGTGGAGGGGAAGCTGGAGAAGGCGGACGCGGTACTGGCGATTGAAGCCGTCTATCTGGGCAAGGCCACATTCCCCCACGGGCTGGAATATGAATCCCCGGTGCCTCAGCCGGTGCTTGAGGTAGCCCGGAAACATATCAATGAATTGAAAGCGCTGCTGGAAGTTTGAGTGCCGCGAAGGGAAAGACGGCCTCCAAAGCCCGCCCGCCCAAAAGAGGAACGCCCGATTTCCAGCTGCTTATTCTCACCCTGCTGTTCGTGGGCTTCGGCCTGCTGATGGTGTTCAGCTCCAGTTCCAGCTTAACCCTTGCCAGTGAGAAATACAGCAATAATGCATTTTTCTTCGTCAAAAAACAACTGATCTGGGCTGTGCTGGGCAGCTTCATCATGTTCGTTGTCATGAATATCCACTACAGCAAATTCAAGAAATGGTATGCCCCGATCTTCGTGATTACACTTGTACTGCTGCTGTTCGTAGCAACCACCGAGGGGATTAACGGCGCCAAGAGCTGGATGAGTATCGGAACTCTTGGCATTCAGCCTACCGAGCTGGCCAAGATCTCCATCATTCTGTATCTGGCAGCCCTGATCACCAAAAAAGGCGAGCGCCTGCGCGATTTGCGGACAGGGTATATCCCTGTCATGATTATCGTCGGCATCGTAGCCGGACTGATTATGCTTCAGCCGGATTTAGGTTCCTGTATGATTCTTGTCGCAACCAGCGGACTGATCATCTATGCCGGCGGCGCCAGTATGAAGCACATTATGGGCTCGATTGGCCTACTGATTCTGGGCGTGGCTCTCGTCTGGGGAGCCAAGACCGCCATTGACTCCCTGTCACCGCACACCGAGAAGGCTGAGATTAAGCAGGATTACCGTCAGGGCCGTATTGAAGCCTTCCTTGATCCGGCGAAAGATGCCTCGGGCAACGGCTATCATATCATGCAATCCCTTATCGCCCTAGGCGAAGGCGGAACACAAGGCTCCGGGTTTGGTAAGAGCATCCAAAAGCTTCACTACCTTCCTTATCCTTACACTGACTTTATATTTTCCGTCATCGGTGAGGAGCTCGGCTTCGTGGGAACAGCCTTGTTCCTGCTGCTCTATCTGTATTTTATCTGGAGAGGGATTCTGATTTCACTGCGGTGTACCGATCCCTTCGGCACCCTGGTCGGCATCGGAATCATGGGGCTCATCGCCATTCAGGCCTTCATCAATATCGGCGGTGTGACCAATACCATTCCGCTTACAGGGGTTACACTGCCCTTTATCAGCTACGGCGGCTCCTCGCTGCTTGTCACCATGCTCTGCATGGGGATCATGCTCAGCATCTCACGGGAGACCAACCGTCCGGCCAAGGAGGAAGTGGTGAAGTCTGTGACTACGGTCAGACAGGTACGCAACAACAGAAGTGCTGGCACCCGCGCACGCTAAGAGGCTACCTACATACAAATGAGGGTTGAGCCAAATAGAAAGGCAGTCCGGAATATATTCCGGACTGCCTTTTGCATGGATGCCTAATATAATTGTGCTTAAGAAATCTCGTCGTTCTTGAAGGCTACGCCTTCGACCTTAACGTTAACCTCTACGATGTGAAGCCCGGTCATACTCTCCACAGCCTCGCGGACATTCTGCTGAAGCATGCGGCACACTTCATGAATCGGCGTCTCGTACAGTACGATGATGCGTAAATCTACTGCAGCTTCCAATTGGCCAACTTCGACAGTAACACCCTTTTGCACGTTCTTGCCGCTCAGGCGCTTTGCCCAGCCCTCTGACAAACCGCCAGACATGGCTGCAATTCCGGGAGTCTCAAGCGCGGCCAGGCCGGCAATTTTTGAGACAACGTCATTCGATATCCGTATATTACCCAATTCCAGTTGAAGCTGTTCTGCCATGCCATATCCCCCCTACTCTCATTATCAATTATTGTAATTCCAAAGCGGCCTAAAAAGCAAATGACTTTCTCTCACCCCCGTTTACAGTCAGGAACAATTTGGGTATATTGATTATGAATTCAACCTACATATAGAGACTGGAGAGTGCTTAACCTTGAAAAAATGGATCTCACCGGCGCTGCTGGTCATCAGCTTCATCCTCAGCGCCATAGGGCATTACGCGAACTGGGATCATACCCTTCAGTTCATATTGTCTGCCGTTTCGGTCATCTTCGTGGCCGGGTTCCTCGGCCGGGCCACAGAGAGTGTAGCCCACTATGCCGGACAACGGCTTGGAGGGTTCCTGAACGCAACCTTCGGCAATGCGGCCGAGCTGATCATCGCCTTCTTCCTGGTCAAGGAAGGATTGTTTGACATGGTCAAAGCAAGTCTGACCGGCTCCATCATCGGCAACCTGCTGCTCGTCCTCGGACTCAGTATTTTTGCCGGGGGCATGAAGTTCAAGGTTCAGAACTTCAATGTCACACTCGCTGGTCTGAACGGCTCACTGATGATCGTTGCGGTTATCGCCCTGTTCGTCCCCGCCATGTTCTTCAACACGCATTCCATCACCGAGAAAGACACCAATGTGCTTAGCCTTGTCGTTGCCGGCCTCCTGATTGCCGCCTACCTCGCCTGGCTGGTCTTCTCCATGATCACACACAAGAAATACCTGGCGGATGTTACAGACGATACTGCGGAAGAGCTGCCGAATGAGCATGCTCCTGTCTGGTCCCGGAACCGTTCAATCCTCTACCTGGTCCTTGCCACAGTCATGGTCGCCTTCGTCAGTGAGTGGCTGGTCGGCACGCTGGAGACTCTCACCGAACGCTTCGGCTTCAGTGAGCTGTTCGTCGGCGCATTCCTTGTAGCGATTATCGGTAACGCCGCAGAACACAGCGCTGCCATTATGCTCGCCATGAAGAACAAGATCGGCGCCGCAGTCGAGATCGCCGTAGGCAGCAGTCTGCAGATTGCCCTGTTCGTCGCCCCTGTGCTGATCTTCGCCAGTTACTTCATGGGCAACACCATGTCGATTGTCTTCACCACCATTGAGATTGTAGCGATTGCCGTATCGGTGTTCATCGCCAAATCGATTATTCAGGACGGCGCAACCAACTGGTACGAAGGTCTCCTGCTGCTGGCGGTCTATTTGATTCTCGGTGTATCGTTCTATCTGGTCTGAAACACAAAACTTATAAATAATTGTAAAAAAACGCACATGATCGACCCCCGGGTCTTTCATGTGCGTTTTGTTGAAAATATAAGAATTAAACGGTACCGTCCTTTAACAAGGACGGCAAAGCCGTTTCCACTTGATGACCGGGACTTACATCTCCCGTTCCTCAGCCTTCTTGTTCAGTGCCTCGTATAGTACAGCCAAATTACGTTCCAGCTTGCTCAGCACCTGCTTGCCGGTAAGCTCCGGTACCAGCCCCGCTCTGACCGCAAAATCGACCTCTCTGGAGAAGCCGTACATCTGGGTATCCAGCACTTCCTCATAGAGAGGGCAGTAACGGGTTGCCAAATTCTCCATCTGTACTTCAATGAGCTTCTGAATTTTATCGGCATCTTCTTGAAGAAGATTGATTGCTTTGATATTGAGCTGTTCCTGCAAATCCGATGAAGTCATGCATTTTCCCCCCCATGTCCAAAAGTTACAGCAGCGATTGCTTATTATTCTTAATATTAGTCGAAATTAGGACCTAATACAAGATTGCAGTTTGGGTTATTCCTGAAGTTCCTGCAAAATCACCTGGTTCCACAGCAAAGACGCCCAGCCGCAAGGCCGGACGTCTGAGAAGAAACTGGAATTACTCTGCTACTACTGTAAAATTCAAATTGTGTTTGGCGAAAACTTCACTCATGGCTTTCTTGGCTTCCTCGGCATCTGTGCCATGTACATGCAGCTCATAGCTTTGGCTGGATACCAGGGTGGTGAACAAGCCCAGGATGCTCTTCACATCAATGTACTTGTTGTCCGCTTGAAGAACGATAGATGAATTAAATTGGCTTGCTGTCTGTGCAATATCCACGATTGCCGCATTGTTGGACATAGGAATCCCTCCGCAACTTGATTATATACTTATGTTCACTTGTTACCAATTCCATGATACATTGAATCCGCTTACTCACGCAAGGTGTTTCTTGGAAACCGGCCTTTACGTGCTTTTGGAATCCGGCTTTTGTACCATTTTATTTCAGGTTCTCCGGATTCAGACCTTCCAGCTCCGGCACCACAAAAATTCCGTCCTTACGGATCAGCACATCGTCGAAGTAAATTTCGCCGCCGCCGTAATCAGGACGCTGAATCAGCACGAGGTCCCAGTGAATGGACGAACGGTTGCCGTTGTCCGTCACATCATACGCCTGGCCCGGTGTGAAGTGCAGACTGCCGGCAATTTTCTCATCGAACAGAATATCCTTCATCGGATGCAGAATATAAGGGTTGAAGCCGATGGCGAACTCACCGATATGGCGCGCCCCGTCGTCGGAATCCAGAATTTCATTCAACCGCGCGGTATCATTGCTGGAAGCCTCTACGATCCGGCCGTTCTCGAACGTAAACTTCACATTCTCGAAGGTCACCCCGTTATAGATCGATGCGGCATTATAGCTGATCGTTCCATTCACGGAATCGCGGACAGGCGCGCTGTACACTTCTCCGTCCGGGATATTTTTCTGGCCGGAGCATTTCTCCGCCCCGATTCCCTTGATGGAGAATGTAAGGTCTGTTCCGGGACCTGCGATACGCACCTTGTCGGTTCTGCGCATAAGCTCAGCCAGCGAATCCTGGGCTTTATCCATTTTGGCATAATCCAGGTTGCAGACTGCGAAGTAAAAATCCTCGAAGGCCTCAGTGCTCGTGTTGGCGAGCTGAGCCATACTGGCGTTAGGATAACGCAGCACCACCCATTTGGTGTGCTTGACACGCTGCTCGCTATGTACCGGGTGGGAATACAGGGAGTTGTAGAGCTTCATGTTCTCTTCCGGCACATCGGACAGATCATTGACATTCTCACCTGCACGGATGCCGATATAGCAGTCCATCTGCTTCATCCGGTTCAGGTCGATCTCCGCCCAGGTCTTGATGCCTTCAGGTGTTGCATATTTGAGCATACTGCGCAGAACAGTGCGGTCGGTCAGCTGCACAAATGCACGGCCTCCGGCCTTCCCCACTTCCTCCACAACGGCTTTGATCAAATCTCGTTCACTGCCGATCATTTCGACGAGCACATTCTCGCCGGGCTGTACGTTTACGGAGTAACCTACAAGGTTCGCCGCAAGCTTTTGAATCCGGGGATCATTCATCAGTCTCTCTCTTCCTTCCTCTTGCTGAAAATAAACATACCGTTATATTGTAGCACGCCTGTCATAGAGCGCAAGCCATCTGCGGGAAGGGAACCGCTCACTTATAACCATAGAAATCCACCTGCGTAATGTAGGCTTCTTCCGTGGTCGCACCGCCCTTTCCGGGGTAGGTTAGGGTGCGGTTCGAGGTCAGCCGGGTGGGCAGATTCCGCTTCGGGTCAACCTTAAGATAATATACCGTGCGGATATCCGCCTGGTTCAGCCTCTGCTGCAGCTCTGTCTGCTTCTGTTCCCACAGTGCGGTCTTAGCCGCAAGTGCCTTAGCCTGAGTGTCAGCAGGCGCAGCAGCACCTATTCTGGCAGCCGGCTTGATTGCCTGCATCTTCTGCGCAAGCTCTGCCGAGAGCTGTCTGCGCGCCTCCTCTGCCGTTAATTCAATCCGCAGGACCCGTGTCCCTCTGGCGCTGCCCGCTTCCTCCGTCACCTTCTTGCCCATCTTCTCCAGCTCCTCCAGCTGACGCAGCGGATTCAGCGCCTCCAGGGGATTACTGCCGGCCAGGGCCGGAGAGGCCTGCTTCATCGTCCATTTCCCGTCCTCCTTCACCATCCGGGTATAGTAGACGGGCGCATCTCCCGAGCCCTGCTCCAGAGAACGCGGACCGGACTCCGCCGCAGAAGCGGGATGTCCGCCGTCCGGCAGGAGCGAATAGAGGCTGACCCGGTTATGATCTGCTACCTTTCCCCCATAGTAGAGCGAGGATTCCGGGATCGTTTTCCCGTCGATCAGAAGGGCAGCCGCCCCTTCAAAGGACACCCCGTCAGTGCCATCCATCCCCGCCATTACCAGATTCAAATCCTCCGCAGCCGGTTTGTCCTTCACACCCGCGCACCCGCTGAATGCAAGGCTGGAGAGCATCAGCAGGGCAAGTGTTCCCGTGCGGACGCATTGTAAGTTCATCATGGCCATCAAGCCCTTTCCGCAAGAAAGTAGAGTGTACCTGTATTCTACCTAGGGTCTCCTTGAATGCAGGGCTTATACGCCGGATGACGCCCCCCCACAAAGCAGGCTTTTGCACAAAAAAATCCTTAAGGCCTAAGCCCAAGGATTCTTCGAATTATTCTCTACGGTTTTGTTATCGATCACTACCTGGTTGCGCCCGTTGTTCTTGGCTTCGTAGAGCGCCATATCCGCCCGGTAAAAGAGAGATTCGACACTGACCCGGTCATCGGTCCAGCTCCACTCGGCGACTCCGCAGGACACGGTCACACGCGGCTCTGTCTCTCCCATCACACGCTTGCGGATACGCTCCCCTACGAATACGGCCTGCTGCACCCCAAGCTGAGGCAGATAGACTGCAAGCTCTTCCCCTCCCCATCTGGCGGCGACATCCCCCTGGCGGATCGAGGTCTTCACGATGTCGCTGACCTGCTTCAGAATTTTGTCCCCCTTCTGATGTCCATAGGTGTCGTTCACCATCTTGAACTGGTCAATGTCCACCACGATCAGGGTTCCGCAAAAATCACTCGACTGCCGCTGCTTAATCTCTTCATCCAGATAGTGCCGGGCAAAAAGTCCGGTCAGCGTATCCCGGTTCGCCAGGCGGTGCACCTCGGCATGAAGCCTCGCATTTCCGACAGCCAGCCCGATATGACCGGCCATCGCCTGCAGCAGCCGGTAGCTGTCATAGGAGAAGAAGTGGGCCTGCTTATGCGCCAGCATAATGGCTCCCCGCACTTCTCCCCCCACATTCAGCGGAGTAGCGATCAGCGACTGTGAGCCGGTAGCATCCATCAGCGTCGAGGTCTGCCCCGCAGCATACTTGTAATCGGACAGCAGCAGCGGCTCTCCCGTAGCATAAACCTTACCGCCGAGTCCCTGACTGCCATCCAATATTTCACCCAGCAGCGGCAGATAATTGCAGGCGATTACCTCAAGCCCGCCGCGTTCTTCATTCTTATGGAGGATACAGCAATAATCCGCCTCGAACATTGCCAGCAGCTCTTCAAAAGCAAACTGGAAAATATCGCCGAGCCTGAGGCTCTGATTCAGCCGCTGGGTAAGCTCATTGCTCATGCGCAGCTCCCTGATCAGCTGGTTGGAGCGTTCATACAGCTTCGCATTCTCAAAGGCTGTACCGGCGGTATCCGCGACCATGGTCAGGAAGCTAAGATCCAGCTCATGGAAGGACGCTTTGTCCATAATCATATGAAACACACCGTATACCCCCTGCTTGCCGCCGAGCGGAAGCGCTACCTCAACCGTCCCGTTCTCATCACGCCCGGCATGAAGCGTGACCCGCCCATCCTTGAAGGCCCGGTCACAGACATCATTGCCTGCCCATGTCAGCGGAAGCGGCTTGACCTGAGGATGCGTGCTGCGGTGGTCCTGGGACATGAACAAATCAAGCCGCGCCCCCGGATACATCGCAGCGATACTGTCAATGACCTCCGTCAGCACGGCATCTACATCAATGTTGTCATGCATACGCTGGACAATCTGAAAAAGCAGCGAACGGCGGCTGCCCTCACGCTCGGCATGCAGATGAATTCCCGCAAGATCCGAGACAAACACATGCTCAAACCGGTGATAAAAGCAGGTCTGGAAATGCATCGACATCGCTTCAGCCGTATGCTTCCCGCCCGACTCGTACTGCTCAGCAGGCATTCTGCAGCCAAGCACGGCAAAGATTTCCCGGTGCCCGCGCGTAAATACCGGCAAAGCCAGAAGGGTATAGGCTCGTCCTTCCTCCAGAACCTCGGCGGCATACATCCCTCCTGTCTGCAGGCAGATTCCCGCCGCTTCTTCCCACTCTGCTCTCCAGCGCCCCTGCCGGAATTCAGAGCCGGGTTCAATCCAATCACCTTCATAATTCAGCACACACCAGCTCCAGGCCTTCGCGAAGGAGGGGACTCCCTGTCCTTGCCATTCCCTAAAGCTCTCGGCAATCAAGCTGGCGGCGTAGGGGAAATCGTGAGATACGATATCCGTCTCCTTCAGCCAGGCGGCGGGATCTACATCTTCTCCGCCGGATTGCCTCATGTCCTGTAACAGCATACGGCTGTCCCGATCCTTATGGCCGTATGCCTCCTGCTCTGACATAAAGAGGACCTCCTTTGCATCTTCAATCAGGCCAGACCGGAGTACGCCCCCTGATTCTATAGTAGAGACATTACCAATCCAGCGTAAATATAGTCAGGATATTTGAAATCACAGTTTTCCGATAACATCCAATTAGTTATATTTTACTCCCTTTCTTGAGGTATTGCATTATATTTTCCGCAAAACCGGGATTTTTTTTAGGACCAAAGAACTAACGACAAACATAGACAAAAACTCTTTTAAGTTGCGCTTGACTTTGACTGTCATTTTCATATAATATTTATTGTTGAACAAGACTGTAACAAGTCTTATTGGGCGTAACGTTGTGTCACCCTCTACGCATTTCGTTACTGCCAGGGCAGCGGCTGAACTTCCCTCGGCAGTGTGAAACCATTTAACGCTTTCACGGATACGAATTGCGGCGCAAATAGGCCCTACAATAAATTTTTTCATTAAAAGGAGTCTACTATAATATGGCACGTTACACCGGACCTAAATTCAAACTCAGCCGTCGTCTGGGCATTTCCCTTAGCGGTACAGGCAAAGACCTGAAACGCCCTTTCCCACCAGGACAGCACGGCGCTAACCAACGCAGAAAAGTAAGTAACTACGGAATGCAGCTTTTGGAAAAACAAAAACTGCGTCACATGTACGGCCTGGGCGAAAAGCAGTTTAAAACTCTTTTCACTAAGGCACAAAAGCTCCAGGGTATTGCGGGCGAAAACTTCATGTTCCTGCTCGAAAGCCGCCTGGACAACCTGGTTTACCGTCTTGGATTCGCTAACTCCCGTGCAGGTGCACGTCAGTTGGTATCCCACGGCCACGTAACCGTTAACGGCAAAAAAGTCGACATCGCTTCTTACCGTGTAAGCATTGGCGACGTTATCGGACTCCGCGAAAGAAGCCGCGCTATGACTTCGATCAAGGAAGCTCTCGAGAACCGTAACCACCTTCCGGCTTACCTGGAATATGCTGACGGATCGTTCGAAGGCAAATATATCCGTTTGCCAGAACGTGCTGAGCTGTCCCAGGATATCGATGAGAAGCAAATCGTCGAGTTCTACAACCGTTAAGATTCGCTTAGAGCGGAATCTGATCAAAGCTCCCGGATTTCTATCCGGGAGCTTTTTTTATGATAAGAATGTATATGTTTTTGGGCCCCCGCAAAGTTTTTGGGTCATCATCGCAAGTGGAAGTCCCCACTTTGTGGGGTTATTTTAAAAATCCTCTCCGGCAGAAGCGCATTCAAAATCGCCAAATTGTGCTATAATAGTTCCGTTAAAAGGAGGATTATCGTCGATGGTTGAGGAGAAGAAAAAGAAGACCGCAAAACAGCGTCCACCGCGCAGATCCTGGCTCCGCAGGTTCGGTTCAGTTGTGAAGTGGATGTTCATACTCGGTATACTCGGCTGCCTGTTCGCCGGCGGCGCTGTAGCCGGCTACGTCACTTCAATAGTGAAGGACGACCCGGTCCGGCCCGAAGAACTAATCCAGCAGCAGGTTGGGCTGAACGCCATTACCGGCTTTGCCTATTTCAGTGACGGACAGCCGATCGGCCAGCTCCGCACAGAAGAAGACCGCAGACTTATTGAATTCAACGATATTCCGCAGCTTGTGATTGATGCCGTTCTCGCTATAGAGGACAATAATTTCTACAATCATAAAGGGGTGGATTTCAGCGGCACCCTGCGGGCCGTCAAGCAAAAGGTACTGAATGAATCCGTTCAGACCGGGGGCAGTACCCTGACCCAGCAGCTTGCACGGCGCGTGTTCCTGAACCTGGACCGCACGGAAGACCGCAAGGTGAAGGAAATCCTGCTCTCCCTGCGGCTGGAACGTTTCTTGTCCAAGCAGGAGATTTTAACGGCTTATTTAAATAAGGTTCCTTTCGGGAACGGTTCCAACGGCTATAATGTATTTGGTATCAAGGCCGCCGCCAAAGGTATCTTCGGCCTGGATGATCTGGAGAAGCTGAATGTGGCCCAGGCGGCGTATCTCGCCGGCTTGCCGCAGCTCCCTTCCAAGTATTCTGCGTTCAACGGCGTAGGCGAATTCAACGAGACGGCCTTCGGCCGGGCGATGGACCGCCAGAAGCTGGTCTTACGGCGGATGCTGGAGGAGAACAAAATTACCACCTCCCAATACGACGAGGCGCTGCTCTTCGACATCAAGAGCTCTCTTGCACCGCATACGAAGAAGGCCTATGCCACCTTCCCCTATCTCATGATGGAGACCGAACGCAAAGCGTCCGAGATCCTGCTGAAGCTGAACCAGGGCACGGCAGACAAGGCGGCCACTGCTGCCGATTCCGCCCAGCTTCTGGAGGAAGCCCGCCAGCAGCTGATGACCGGCGGCTACCGGGTGTACACCACCATAGACAAGAAAGTGTACAGTGCGATGCACAGTGTCTCGGATGACAGCAGCAATTTCACCAAGGACAGCAAGGCTAGAGGCAAGGAACAGACAGCCGGCATGATGATCAACAATAAGACCGGCGCGATTCTCGGCATGATCGAAGGGCGCGATTTCAACATCGAGCAGATGAACTATGCCACCCAGATGATCCGCCAGCCCGGCTCTACCATGAAGCCGATTGCAGCGTACCTGCCTGCACTGGATGCAGGGCTCATTCAGCCTGCCGGCATTCTGGATGATGCGCCGATTGTCATGAAGGACGGGGGCAAAGGCTACCACATTCCCAAGAATGCCAACAACCGTTATCAGGGTCTGGTTACCGCCCGGTATGCCCTGAACAAATCCCTGAACCTTCCCGCCTTGAAGCTGTTCAACGACAAGGTGGGAATTGAGAAGGCCTGGGCCTTCTCCAAGAAGCTGGGGATTACCACCATCCAGGACAATGACTATAGCGCTCAGACCGGGGTTATCGGGGGGCTGCGTTACGGGGTATCCGTGGAAGAGCTGACTAATGCTTATTCCTCCATCGGTAACGGCGGTGCCTTCAATGATGCTTATATGATCGAGAAGATCGTGGACAGTCAGGGCAAAATCGTCTACCAGCATAAAGTCAACCCGGAACAGGTCTTCTCCAAGCAGACCGCTTATCTGATGACGGATATGCTGCGTACCGTAATTACTGACGGAACAGCAACTACAGTGAAGAGGAACTACAAGCATTTCAAGGAAGTTCCAATTGTCGGCAAAACCGGCTCCACCCAGAACTACGGGGATGTCTGGTTCATGGGCTATTCCCCGGATGTCACCCTTGGAATTTGGGTGGGCTACAAAGAGCAGGTCAATACCCTTCAGGGGGATACGCAGAAGCGTCAGGCGCAGACCCTGTGGACCAAGGTAATGAATACAGTGATTGACAAGCGTCCCGAGCTGTTCACCACGAAGGAATTCGCCCAGCCGGAAGGCATCGTCAAGGCAACAGTCTCGGCATACAGCGGCAAGAAGCCTTCCAAGCTGACGGATAGATTCACAACGGATCTGTTCAACGCGAAATTTGTTCCTAAGGAGAGCGATGACGGAATCTCCAATGCCAAATACATCACTTATAACGGGGTGAACTACATCCCTCTTGAAGGAACTCCTGAGGATTTCTTGAAGGAGAAAATCGTAGTCAAGCGCGAGAAGCCGATTCAGGAGCTGGTCAAAGAGCTGCTGGCCGCCTTCCCGGCGATGAAATCGCATGAGTCGCTATCGTACTACATGCCGCAGGATGCCAAAACCGACTATCCGACGGAGGTCGATCCGCGGGTCGATGACGGCAACGGGCCAAGCGCTCCCGGTGAAGTCATGGTCTCCTACAGCACAGGCAAGGCTGTAGTTACCTTCACTCCAAGCGGTTCGCCGGATGTTGTCGGCTACCGCCTCTACCGTTCCCTGAACGGCGGATCTTTCCAGAAGCAGGCTGTTCTTGCGGCTGGAGAGAGCACCGTCTTCAGGCCGGGTACTCCGGCAGGTGCTAATGCTACCTTCTATGTGGCTGCCGTGGACGTAGCCGGACATGAGACTGCTTCCGGCAGTGTGGCTGGCGGCATTAAGCCTACACCTGAGCCGACACCAACTCCGGAACAGACGCCGGACGCTGAGCCGACACCGGACGCCGGAATCGTCCCTGACAGTACGGAAGACCCTGGCATGATCATTGTTCAGCCGCCTGCTGTGGATACTTCTACTCCATTAGGCGGTACCAATGCTGGCGGCGGGAATGCCGCTGGGAATACCGGCGGGAAGCCTGCAGGCAATGCCAACGGGAATACGGGCGGGAATGCCGGAGGCAGTACCGCTACTAACGCACCAGGCAACTCCGGACGTTAAGCTCATCAGGCAGACTTCAGTAAAAGCTTCAAAAGCCCGTTCCCCGGGATAGGGGAACGGGCTTTTTTAAATTCTGCCTAGTCTTCGATGGTAGACAAATCGCCTGCCGGAAGATGCAGCTCCCAGGCCTTCAGTACACGGCGCATAATTTTACCGGACCGGGTCTTGGGCAGCTTATCCTTGAACTCGATTTCGCGCGGTGCAGCATGGGCAGACAAGCCCGCTTTGACAAATGCCGCGATCTCTTCCTTCAGCTCAGCAGTTGGACTGTATCCATCCCGCAGCGAGATGAAGGCCTTGATGATCTCTCCGCGCATGACATCCGGCTTGCCGATTACCCCTGCCTCCGCGACAGCCGGATGCTCCACCAGCTTGCTCTCGACCTCGAAGGGTCCGATCCGCTCCCCGGAGGAATTGATCACATCATCAATCCGGCCCTGAAACCAGAAATAACCGTCTTCATCCATGTACGCCGAGTCCCCAGAGATATACCATCCGGGAATTCGGAAGTATTCATCGTATTTAGCCTGGTTATTCCACACTTTGGCCATCATAGACGGCCAGGGAGTGCGGATGGCCAGATTACCCATGGAATACGGCGGCAGTACGTTGCCGCGGTCATCAAGAATAGCTGCTTCAACCCCCGGCAGCGGCCGTCCCATGGAGCCGGGCTTGATGTCCATTCCCGGGTAGTTGCAGATGAGCTGCGCTCCCGTCTCGGTCATCCACCACGTATCATGAATCCGCTGCTGATAGATTTTATCGCCCCAGCGCACGACCTCCGGGTTCAGCGGCTCGCCGACAGACAGCACATGACGCAGACTGCTGAGATCGATCCCCTCCAGCGTCTCCTTGCCAGCCCCCATCAGCATCCGGAAAGCCGTAGGCGCACTGTACCATACCGTCACCCCGAAGCGCTCGATCGTCTTATACCAATCCAGCGGACTGAAGCGGCCTCCCCGGACTACATTGGCTACTCCATTCAGCCAGGGAGCAAAAATTCCGTAAGAGGTTCCGGTCACCCAACCCGGATCGGCTGTGCACCAGTACACATCATCCGGCCGCAGGTCCAGAACTACCTTGCCTGTATAATAGTGCTGGATCATGGCTCTCTGCACATGGTAGATGCCTTTGGGCTTCCCGGTGGAGCCGGAGGTATAATGCATAATCAGTCCATCCTCCAGGCTCAGCCATTCCGGTTCCAGCTCGGCGGAGGCATCAGCCATTTCCGCTTCATAGCTCAGCAACCCCGCATCCTCATCAGCAGAGGCTCCGACTACAAAGATATGGCGCAATCCGGGGAGCTGCTCCCGCTTCACCCGGTGCAGCAGCTCCGGCGTGGTCACCAGCGCCACCGCTCCGCTGTCCTCCAGACGGTCCTTGACCGCCGTCTCCATGAATGCCTCGAACAGCGGACCCGCCACTGCCCCCGTCTTCAGAATGCCAAGCAGGCTGAAATACAGCTCCGGAGTACGCGGCATGAAGATGAACACCCGGTCGCCTTTGCCGATTTCGTATTTGCGCAGTACATTACCGAACTTATTCGAGCGTTCCCGCAAGTCAGCAAAGGTGTACCGTTCCTCGCGCACCGCATCGCTGTAGATCAGTGCCGTAGCAGCCCCCCGCCCCTCTTCGACATGACGGTCTATAGCTTCATGTGCCATATTCACCTTACCGGTCCCATGCCAGGAGAAGCTGCGCTCGACATCCTCCCACCGGAATTCATCAACTGCCCGGGAATAATCCTCCATATTCGAATGCTGCACCCGGCCCGGTAAAATTTCGCCTTGAACTTGCCCCATTACTCTTGCCTCCCCTACTGGTTTGCTTTAAGCTTTAAGGGTACCCTCTAATTCTATTAATTCCGTCAATGCTCTAAATGTGAATATTCCGTGTCGGAATCAGTATATCACAGGAAGCGGTTACATTCCATATTATAGTGAACCGGAAGGGAGCCCAAGCATGGAGCACCATAAAATCCCTGTATCCCATACCATAGAGCATCAAGGCCGGCTGATTTCTGTCCGTGGACCCTTATCTCCCGAAACGCTCCAGACCTTAAGCATGCACCGCGATCTGGACGCCTTCCGTAAGCCGCAGGAGCAGCTTGAAGCCTTGATCGAAATATCTGGCTTGCCCGAAGGGCGCATCGTAGCAGCAGTGGTCTCAGACGTTATCGTGGGCTATGTTACTTTTCATTATCCGGATGAACTGGAGTTATGGTCTCAGGGCGGGATGGAGGATCTGATTGAGCTGGGAGCCATCGAAGTGGCTGACGAGTATCGCGGAAGCGGGCTTGCGAAGCTGCTGGTTTCAAGCGCTTTTGAAAAGGGACAACTGGAGAACTGCATCGTATTCACAACCGAATATTATTGGCACTGGGACCTCAAGGGGAGCGGTCTTAATGTATGGGAGTACCGCCAGATGATGGAGAAGCTGATGAAGACGGTAGATATGGTGTGGTATGCCACAGATGACCCGGAGATCTGCTCGCATCCGGCGAATTGCCTCATGGTCCGCATGGGCCAGGATGTGCCGCTGTCCTCCCGCGAGACCTTCGACCGGGTGCGCTTCAGACAGCGGTTTATGTATTAATTCAGGCGGCCTGCCTGCAGGTTACATAGCCTTAAGCATATGCTCCAGAATGGCATGGGAATGCTGCGAGGCCGTTACGGTGAACTCACTGTAATTCACATGGGCTGAGCCGTCGGCTTTGTCCGACATTGAACGTACGATTACAAAAGGGATCCCGTTCATATGGCAGACTTGGGCGACCGCCGCACCCTCCATCTCTGCACAGGCCCCGTCCATCTGCTCACGCAGCATAGCTACGGACGCCCTGCTGGCAATGAATTGATCCCCGGACAGCACAATGCCTGTTACAGACTTCTGCTCCAGCTCTAGACAGGCCTCTTCTGCTAACTTCACCAGCAGCGCATCTGCCTGGAAGACGGAGATCTCCTGATACGGAATCACCCCTCTGGCATAGCCGAGCGCTGTAGCATCCATATCATGCTGAATGCAGGAGGACGAAATCACAATATCTCCGATGTCCAGCTCAGGATGCAGCGCCCCGGCCACACCAGTGAACAGCACCTGCTCCACGCCGAAGCTGTCCAGCAGAATCTGTGTGGTTACGGCGGCGTTCACCTTGCCTACCCCTGATTTGCAGACTACAGCTGCCTTCCCGAACACTGTCCCTGCATAAAAGGTAATTCCGGCCTTCACAGTGGTCTGCCGATTCTCCATCTCTTCCAGCAGCAGCTTGATTTCTTCATCCATTGCGCCAATCAGACCCAAAACTCCGCTCATTTCATATCCCCCTCGAACTTTGTGTCCGCAAACATAAAAAGCTCCCGAAGGAGCTTCTTAAGAAACCTATGTTCACGAGCTAAACGTACTGAACTTATTTGTTGACATGGTTGACAGACAGACGAAGAATGGTCTCATGCGGCAAAATAACCCGCGGATTCTCAACCGTCTCCTTCTTCATCAGCTTCGTCAGCAGTCTCATCGCTACAGCACCGAGATCATACATCGGCTGTGCTACAGTAGTGAGGAGCGGGCGAACCATTGAAGCCATCCGGATGTTGTCTACACTGATAATCGAGAAGTCATCCGGCACCTTAAGGCCTTCATCCTGAATACTGTGAATGGCGCCAATCGCCATCTCATCGGTAGCAGCAAAGATAGCTGTCGGCTTCTTCTTCAGACCCAGGAAGTACTTCATGGCTTCGACACCGGATTCGTAACGATAGTTACCGATGCGTACCAGATCCTCCTGATACTCGATACCTGCCGCCTCCAGCGCCTTCTTGTAGCCGTGGAACCGGGCATAGCCGTTCGCAGGGTCCTGCAGCGTACCGCTGATCATTGCGATCTCGCGGTGTCCATGGCGGATCAGCGTATTCACTGCATCAAATGCAGCCGTCTCATGGTCGATATCCACGGAAGGATACGTTCCCTTCTCATCGCGGGTCGCACAGAGCACGATAGGCACAGCAGAGGTCTGGAACGCCTGAATATGCTCTTCCGTAACGGTTCCGCCCATGAACAGCAGCCCGTCCACCTGCTTCTCGAGCAGTGTGTTAATGACACGAATCTCCTTCTCTTTACGCTTGTCAGCGTTACAGAGAATAATGTTGTAGTGATACATATTGGCAATATCTTCAATCCCGCGTGCAATTTCCGCAAAAATCGAGTTTGAGATATCAGGGATAACAACCCCTACGGTTGTCGTTTTCTTGCTGGCGAGACCTCTCGCCACCGCATTCGGACGATAGCCCAAACGCTCAATCGCTTCAAAAACCTTCTTCCGGGTCTGCGGTTTCACGTTGGGGTTATTATTCACAACCCGTGATACCGTAGCCATAGATACGCCTGCTTCTCGAGCTACATCGTAAATGGTTACCGTCAAATTACTCTCTCCATTGCGATAAATTTTATCGTTCGACTAATTAAAATTATGATACGACACTTTGTACAATTGTGCAATGATAACGCTTCATTTTCCTTTCAAAATTTCTTTCAAAGGTTGAAACGCCAGTCCTGGCGCGGCTTTGACGCCTTCCGCCAATTCCTGATCCTCCAATAGCTTCCAGTGGAAAGCCCTTAAAATTTCAAGAATTCTGTATGCTTTCTCTATCGTATCAAAAAGCGCGTGAAAAATCCAACATTCGTTGAAAGTTTTTCATTGTTTTTGCAGACTTTTTTTCAAAATGTCAAAAAATGCTCTTTATTTGGCACTTTCTGCCGAATGAGCCGTCAACTGGGAGAGCCGCAGGCCGATCTCTTCCATCCACTTCTTGTCGGACATATCCGCCGCCGTGCGGTATACATCCAGCAGCAGATCAATCCGGCTCTGCATAGCCTTGCGGATAGCCTCCTCCAATTCCGGCAAGCCGCCGGCAAACAAGCCCGCAGCAAAGGTATCCTTCAGCACACTGGCCCACTCATTACGGTCCGCAAAGGACAGATGCAGCTTGTCCGCAGGGCGCTCTCCAAGCTCCCGGATCAGCAGGCCCAGGTCACGCTTAATAACCGGCAACGGCTCATAACGGGCGCATTGCCCGCAGGTATATACAGGGACATTAGTAATTTTGATCTTCGCACTATAAATCAGCGTGTGCATATGTATGGTCATGATCCCGCCGCAGCCACAAGACTTCTTCATTAATTGTTCCTTATACATCTCCCACACCTCAGAATGATCTTTTAAAAACGCATAGCTTTGCCTTTTCCCTCTCTAGTATTCGACTTCATCCCCCTGAATCCCTGCAAGTTTGCATATCATGTTTTAATTGGTAATTGTCGTAGGAATTTCCATGTTGAAAAGTGACTTCAACTCTCTCTTTTGATAGAATGACATAGATATCAGGAAGTTAAGCCGAAGGGAGCTGTACAGAATGAGACTGTCTGGTAAAAAAGTCATTGCGCTGGTGGACGATGAATTTGAAGACCTTGAGCTGTGGTATCCCGTATACCGCGTGCGTGAGGAAGGGGCCGAGGTACATCTGGCAGGCCTTGAGAAGGGCAAGAAGTATGTAGGCAAATATGGTGTACCCGCCACGGCTGAATACAGCTGGGACGAGCTGAAGGCTGCCGATTATGACGGCATCCTCGTTCCCGGAGGCTGGGCACCCGACAAAATCCGCCGGTACAGCGCAGTGCTGAAGCTGGTGCAGGATTTCAATACTGCGAAGAAGCCGATTGGCCAGATCTGTCATGCCGGCTGGGTCTTAATCTCCGCCAAAATTCTCGAAGGCGTAACGGTCACCTCCACGCCGGGCATCCGTGACGATATGGAGAACGCCGGAGCCATCTGGAAGGACGAGCCGCTCGTCCAGGACGGACACATCATCTCCGCCCGCCGCCCGCCGGATCTGCCGCCTTACGGCAAAGCGTTCTGCGATGCGCTGGCCGGTGAGTAGCAGGCAACATGAGATCTGCTATAAACAACAAGCCCTGCCCTGTCGTCTGACAGGGTTCAGGGCTTGTTGCCGCTTTTGCTTTTATATGGGGGATTAGCGGATAGGGACAGACAGCTTCTCTTTGATCAGGGCAGGATACGCCTCAATAGTGAACGTCAGCGGCTGCGGGTATTTATTGCTGCCCAGACCCCGGTAGTACATGTGAGGGATGGACTTCGCATTCTCCGGCTCAGTGCGCTGCGGAATATCGATATCAAATTTATCTGCTGAATGAACTGTACCTGCTCCATCGGTAAATGTTTGTCCCAGCATAAGGTCATTGTAGATGCTGTTACTCTGTGCTTGAGAATCATATTCCAGCACCATCGTGGAGCCCTTCTCCGTGTTGTGAATGGACATTTGCAGATTGTGATCCGGAGCCTTAATAATTTGTTGCTTATCCGTATCAATAATTAATTGGGTTGCCTGCTTATCCAGCGCCAGAATTCCATTGATTTGCAGCTGGAGCGATTGTGTCGAGCTCCTGTCGTTGGCAAATATCAGTCTGCCTCCACTGTCCGTAAAGCTGGCGGCGCGTAAAGCCAGATACGAATAATCACCGCTGCCGCCTGCTAAGAACCCCGGTTTGTACATAGAGAAGATCTGTTTGGAGTTCAGCGGGTCGCAGGTATAGTCCAGATAAATGCCGGAGGCGGCCAGATAGACCTCATTAATTTCAATTTTCTGACCGTCTATTTCCAGTGTTTTGTCTACATGTATGGTTTCTCCTGCCTTGGCGAGCTGCTCCCGGTCCAGCGGAAGAGCTACAGAAAATTTAGCGAGAGGGCTATCTGCTGAAGCTGGCGTGAACTGCTTGTACTTACCAAGCTCAAGCTCAAACTTAATTTGATTGGGAAGAGCGCCTGCATCATCACTCTCCCACTGCCTTACCTCATAACCGTAGGTTATACGTTTTGGGGAAATTGAATTATCAGGCCCCAGGGATGTATGCAAAGGATTTGAAACAGCTGATGTTAACTGAATATGTGCTACTCGGGCATTCTCATCAGTCTTATTCTGTAATGAATACAAAACGATAATCCCCTTCTGATCCGCAGCAATTCCATCTACAGTCAGAACAAATCCGTTATGCTCCGCAGTAACACCCGTGACGCGCTGTACAAGGCCATCCTCGATTGCCGAAGATACAGCGTTTGTGGTCATCACAGCTGGAATATACTTTTCAAAGGGTCCGTAGCTCTGAAATATTGCTGCCTGATCCGGAGCTGCCCCCTGTGACTTCAACACCTCACTCGCCCGGGGAAAGGAGAATAACAGCACAAGTCCAAGTACTGCCGCCGCTGTAGCCAGAGCATAACGCTTCCTTAATGACATAGAGCTTCTCCGGGAACGTGTTATGCCTCTGCGGATTGCCGTGTTCAGCCGCATTTCCGGGACCTCCTCCGCTTCTGCCGACAGACTGTGGTAATACTCCTTCAGCAGCTCTTCTTCTGTCTTGACCATGCTATAGTCCCCCTTTGATTTTCATTTTGTCACGTAACTGCTTAAGTCCCTTGTTCAGCCAGGTCTTGACCGTTCCTTCCGGCTTGCCCAGCACCTCGGCAATTTCTGTCAGTGTCATATCCCGGTAATACTTCAGCACAAGCACCTGACGGTATTTGGGCTTTACCGCTTCCAGAGCCTGCTCCATATCCAGCTTACGGTCACTGGTCATCTCCTGCAGTCCAGCGCTTGCCTGTTCCGGCACAGGAGCCGCTAGCCGCTTCCTCCGTTTCAGTTCGTCCTTGCAGCAGTTGATCAGAATCCGGGTCAGCCAGGGTGCGAACCGGACCTCATCCTTCAAGCTCCTGCGCTTTACCCAGGCCCGGTATGTAGTTTCCTGAACCATCTCGAGTGCCTCCGCCTCGCTGCGCAAGTAGCTGTACGCAATACTGTAGAGTATTTTCTTCTGCTCCAGTACCCGGTTGATAAACAGCTGCTCCTGTTCATTCAAGTGGCGCACCTGCTCAGCCTCCCATGTATGCTCCATCCAGGCTTAGTCTCCCCTTTCTTTTTTTGAATTCTGTATATACTGACTGTCCAGCAGTCCAAACGGTTTTACTTTTTTGCACGGCAGGCCTGTTCCCTCAGATCTCAAAACAAAAAGTCCGGTGTGTGGCCCCCTTGACCCTCACCCGGACTTTATTTAGATATTCTTGCTGCTTGTCCTTGAAAACCCGATAACGTTCAGCCGTTACCCGGCTATGATGTCTTCTCTTTGGAATCACCGCCGGCGCCCAGCGGGAATCCGCTCCGTGAGGCAAAAGCAGTAAGCTGCTCCTCTGTCTCGGAGCTGGTGCGGTTGCGGAAGCAGACCTTCGCAATCTCCCTGGCTTCAGAAGCCAGTGTGTTCAGTGTGCGGTGCTTCACCTTCAGCAAGGCTTGCGGTGACATGCTCAGCACATGGATCCCCAGTTCCAGCCAGAGCGGCAGTGAGCGCTCATCTGCGGCCATCTCACCGCATACACTGACATCGATGCCTACGCTGCGTGCCGCATCCACCGTCATGCGGATCATACGCAGCACTCCCGGATGGTACGGATGATACATATGGGCAATCTGCTCATTCATCCGGTCCACAGCCAGTACATACTGCACCAGATCATTCGTGCCGATACTGAAGAAGTCCACTTCCTCCGCCAGCAGGTCGGCAATCATCACTGCGGCCGGAACCTCGATCATTATACCTACCTTCATGTCACGGTTATACGGTACACCCCGGCTGTCGAGCTCGCTCTTTACCTCGTTCAACACTGCTTTGGCCGCCTGCACCTCTTCGACAGAAGAGATCATCGGGAACATCATCCGGACATTGCCGTAATGACTGGCCCGCAGAATGGCTGTAATCTGGGTTTTGAACATGTCCTTGCGGTCCAGGCTGATCCGGATGGCCCGGTAGCCGAGGAACGGGTTCTGCTCCTCCGGCAGCTGGAAGTAATCCAGATGCTTGTCTCCCCCGATATCAAGTGTACGGATGACTACGGTCTCCTTGCCGACTTTTTCCGCAACCAGCTTATAGACTTCGAACTGTTCATCCTCTGTCGGAAAAGTACTACGGTCCATGTACAGAAACTCTGTACGGAACAGTCCCACTCCCTCGGCCCCGTATTTCAGTGCCATGTTCAGCTCCTTCACGGAACTGATATTGCCGGCCAGCCGCAGAGACACACCGTCCTTCGTCACGGCTTCGACGGTTGCAAGCAGCTCCAATTGCTCCCGCTTCCGCTGCTGCTTCGCACGTCTGGTGTTGAAGTCCAGCAGTGTGGATTCATCTGGATGAATCATAACCGCCCCGGTCTCCCCATCGAGCACCAGCATGTCCCCTGTCTGAATAGGAGTCAGGATCTTGTTCTCCAGGCCTGCCACCAGCGGAATGCCGAGCGCACGGGCCATGATGGAGGAATGCGAGGTTTTGCCGCCCATCATCGTCACGATGCCCAGCACATACGCCGGATTCAAATGCGCCAGCTGTGAGGGGGACAGCTCCTTCGCTACCAGAATGTACGGCTGGGTATCTGACGGCAGAGTGACCTCCGGCGCACCCAGGAGATGCTTCAGCAGGCGGTTGCCGACATCCTTGATATCCACTGCACGTTCTTTCATATATTCATCGTCGAGCAAATCGAACATCGCCACGAAGTGGTCGATCGCTTCCTTGACCGCCACCTCGGCTGCCTTGTATTGGCGTTCGATAATGCCGCGGATTTCGCTCATGAACACCGGATCATCCAGGATCGCCAGATGGGCATCGAAAATGCTCGATTCCTCCGGTCCGACGACCTCGCGGAATTCTTTTTTGATAAACTCGATTTCGTCCTTGGAGGTCCGAATGCCTTCGTACAACCGTTCGAACTCCTTAGCCAGATCCACCGGATTCACCTGAGTGTCCGGCAGACTCCATTCCCAGTTCGGCAAGACAAAGGCCTTCCCAATGGCAACACCTGCTGCGGCGCCTACGCCTTGTATCATGCTTCGATCCCTCCAACATTGCTTTCATGTAGTACCACGGACATGACGGAAGACTGCCCCTTTTTCACGTTTTTGAATGGCGCGTAGCTCCAGGATTTGACCCGGTCCGGGTTGGTAATCACCATCGGTGTCGCCAGCGAAGCGGCATGCTCCTTCAAGAAGGCCAGGTCAAACTTGACCAGCAGCTGCCCCGGCTCCACGCTGTCCCCTTCCTGTACAAGCGCCTCAAACGGCCCTTTAAGCTGCGAAGTGTCGATCCCGATATGCATGAGCACCTCCAGCCCTTCGGGCGTAGCAATGCCCACTGCGTGCATCGTAGGGTATACGTGCATCACCTTGCCGAATACAGGCGAGACCAGCTCTCCTTTTTCCGGGACAAAGGCCACTCCATCCCCCACCAGCTTCGCGGCAAAAATATGATCCGGCACCTCTTCAATCGGCATCATCCGCCCCTGAATCGGCGCACTGAACAGCACCTGCGGCAGATCGCGCAGCATCAGCTTGTCGATCTCTTCGCGGATCAGCTCCGAATACGTCCCGAAGACGACCTGCACATTGCCGCCGCCCAGCTTGATAATGCCTGCGGAGCCCAGCCCCTTAAGCGCCCCTGTATCTATGAAGCGGTCATTATGCACCGTTAATCTCAGCCGGGTGATGCAGGCCTGAACCTGCACAATATTCTCCTTGCCGCCCAGCGCCTCCAGAATCAGCGGAGCCTGATACGGGATATTACCCGCCCAGTCGCCCAGCTCAGAGCCTTCCTCACGGCCAGGGGTAGGAATTTGAAACCGGCGGATCGCCCAGCGGAACACGTTGTAATACACAATGCCATAGCCGATCCCGATTGGAATCAGCAGCCAGGCCCGCTGGGACAGATGCATGTTGAGGAAGAAATCGATGGTCCCCGCCGAATAGGAGAAGCCGTGATGAATCCCGAGCGAGTAGGTCAGCACCATCGCAAGCCCGGACATAACCACATGCAGCGCAAACAAATACGGCGACGCGAACAGGAAGGCAAATTCAATCTGCTCCGACACACCGGTCAAAAAGCACACTAAAGCTGCACGCAAAAAAGTCTTCTTGATCTTGGGCTTGAGGTCCTCGCGCGCTTCCTGAATGATTGCAAAGGCAATTGCGGGCAGGGCGAACATCATAATCGGGAACAGTCCGGCCATGAACACACCCGCTGTAGGATCACCGGCAAAAAAGCGCGGCAAATCCCCCTGTACGACTGCACTGCCGTCAGGCGTCGTAAAGGAGCCTAATTGGAACCAGAACACATTATTAAGAATATGGTGCAGGCCAAAGGCCGTCAGCACCCTGTACAGCACCCCGTAGACGAACACTCCATAGCCGCCGGTCACCTGTACTACCCTGAATAGCTCATTAAGCAGCTCCTGCAGGAGCGGGGACACTCCGAGCATGACCCAGGCGAACAGCGCCGAGAATAAGCCCATGAACAGCAAAACAAAACGCGACCCGCCAAAAAACTGGATCGCCTCCGGCAGCTTGATATTCTTAAACCGGTTATGCGCTACACCGGCTACAATCCCCAGGATAATCCCAATTAATGTTGCAGGCTGTACAGCCCCGTCTCCCATGTTGGACACAATCCGGTCATAAGTGAACATCCCTGCGAGTGCGGCCAGTCCGGCCGGTCCGGCCTGATTGGACAACCCCCACGCCACACCGACAGCAAACAAATAAGGCATGAAATAGAATATTCCTTGCCCCGCGTACGTCGTCACTTCGGATACCGAAGAAAGTCCCCATGCAGACCACGGTAAGCTGCCCAGACTCAGCAGAATCGCTGCCGCCGGAAGCACCATGGTAGGAAGCATAATGGCTCTGCCCAACTGCTGCAAAGATCCGAGCCAATTCAAGGCGACCCTCTCCTTTCTTTCTATATTGAATGGTAAGCGTTACAGCAGTTTTTGTCAAAAGAATCTGGGCGTGAAAAGGACGACTCCTGCGACTCCTGCGACTCCTGTGACTCCTGTGACTCCTGTGACTCCTGTGACTCCTGTGACTCCTGTGACTCCTGTGACTCCTGTGACTGGATAAGTGTAGTTTGTACAACTATATTTGGCAATACGACCTTATATTTTACTTTAACTGCACTCTGTGCAACTATTTTTGGACAATTTAACTCTAATCGCAATAATGCGTATTTTTAGTTGTACGAAGTGCGATTAAACCCAATAAACACCTTATCCAGCGCATTTTAGTTGTACGAACTACACTTAAGCCGATTATCGCATAGATTACATGTTACATCTTGAGCTCCTCCTTCACCATATTTGATCTAGCCGCATGGAATTCACCTCGTAATACCGTATCCGTTCTTTTGAAGAGACTGGTTTGATGAAACCCTTATCACTCAACGCCACCAGCAGCTTGTGTGCTGTCCGGTAATTAATGTGTAAAGATTCAATTAAGTCTTTAGGCCGAAGCGGTCTAGAAATCCGCCATGCCAGCCTTAGCACATCCATTTCTTTTGACAATAGTTGCTCCCTGCTGGACGAACTCCGCGCCAAATACGGCGCCAGCGCCAGCTGCAGCAGCATCCGGCACACTTCGGGACGCTGCTGGATGTCGTCGAACGAGAAGTGCAGCATCTTCCAGCCCATCCCGGTCAGGAAGGTGTCCCGGTTAAGCGCATAGTTGAACTTCTCCCGGTCCATATCCTTGATATGGCTCTGATAGCCGTCACACTCAATCCCGAAGCGGGTCCCGTTCTGCGGCAGAAAGGCAAAATCCAGAAACTGCGATTTCCGGTTCCAGTCATACACCTCATATTCCGGGTGCAGCTGCTCCAGTGACTCGAATAGCGGCCACCATACATTCTGCAGAAATAGCTTCTCCGCATAGTTATGTCCGCGCAGCAGCCTCCCCCGCCGTTCACCCGTTCTTACAATCGTATGTGCCTCCATAAAGCTGCTGTGTACCTGCTCAAATTCCATATCTACTTCCCCCTCCCTGAAAATACAAAAAACGCCCTTTCCCCATTTAAAATGGAGTAAAGGACGTTCTTCGTCTGTGTCAAGTATAGCAATACTTATTAGTGAAAACTAATCGAGAATGCAGCAACCAGGTCTGAGGTACGTTTGGCAAAATTTAATCTGGATAGCTCTGAACTACAAGTATATCCGGATCTGTGTACCTGATCATGCATACGATTCGTCTTACCCCCGGCTCCGGCCCTTCATCGTGATCGCTTCCTCCACCTTGATGCAGCGGTCCATGATTGCGATCATATGATTTGCAGCGGCAATGTCCGCCGCCTCCTCGCTGATGATCCCCTGCTGCAGCCAGAGAACACGCGCGCCGATATCAGCAGCCTCCTGAGCTACAGCTGCGCAGTATTCGCTGCGGCGGAACACATTCACAATATCCACCGGCTCCGGAATCTCCGCCAGCGTATGGTAGCATTTCTCGCCCAGGATCTCCCCGTCTACTAACGGATTGACCGGAATGATCCGGTAGCCCCGGCTCTGCATAGCGCCTGCAACCATATATGAGGTACGGTCTGTTTTGTCGGATAGGCCAACAACAGCGATATTGCCTGCCGCAGCCAGAATCTCGCCGATTTCTTCCCTGCTTGGGTTCTCAAAGCTCATGTCTTATTCCCCTTCCGTCTGATTTCTTCCATGCCCTCCGCAGCATTACTGCCGCTTGAGTCACAGTTTTATCATTTTCAGCAACAACTACATCATACAGCGCTGCACTAGAAGTTCCAAATTCTCATCAGCTTGTGTAACCTGTCAATTCATCTCTGTGCCTACGAATCCTCCGGGTCCCCCACGCTGCATAGCCATACCATATGAACGGAACCCGGTCCCCAGTAATCCTGCACTGCTGCATAGGGCGTTCCGAATTTCCGCAGCCATCTGTCCTGGGCCCGCTTATATCCGCTGTCCAGGCAGAATTCGGAAATTCCCCGCTTTCTAAAAAATCCCATGACCTCATCAATTAACGCTGAGCCCACACCCTTGCCTTGATTCCCAGGCAGCACATACAGACTTCCCAGCTCACCCACAGCGGACAGCCGGTTATCAGTGCAGTTCCGTATGTCCTCTCCGCAAGGCGCGTAAGAAACGGTGCCGACGATCGTTCCATTGGCTCTGGCAACCCAGAAATACACATCCGTCTCCAGCGGATTCAACGAAGCATTAGCCATCCTTATCTTGGCCGCAATCTCCTCCCGGATGTCCGCCTGCAGGTGACCCAATCCTTCCTGTTCGAAGGCATCGGCGATCGTCACCTTGAATAGATTCGACACAGAAGGAATATCTTCCGGGGCAAGAGGTGTAATGCATAAAGAACCTAAAATGCTCACTTCACCCATTCCACATCCGCACCCAGCAAGCGCAGATGATCGAAATACTGCGGATAGGACTTCGCCACATGATGGGCATCTTTGATAAGCAGCGGCTGGCGGGCCCGCAGACCAACTACAGTAAGCGCCATAATCACACGGTGGTCATAGTGGGCATTAATCGTTACGCCGCCTTCCACGCCTTCCGGTGTACCATGCACAATGATCTCGTCCCGGCGTTCCTCAACCTTCGCACCGGCCCGGGTCAGCTCTGCCAGATAATCCGTGATGCGGTCGCATTCCTTGTAGCGCAGATTCTCCACATTGTAGAAGCGTGAGGTCCCCTCGGCAAAAACCGCCGCCGCTACCATAGCCAGCACCGCATCAGTTGCCGCATCGCCGTCGAATTCCACCGCCTTCAGGACCCCGTTCCCCTGCACGTGCACTGTTCCGTTCTCATGGGTGAGCGGCACCTCCATCATCCGCAGCACATCAACAATGGCCCGCTCCCCCTGCTTGCTTCTCTCCGCCAGCCGGTGAATGGTCACATCCGACTTAGTCACCGCAGCGGCCGCAAGCACTGCGGCTGATCCCGGATAATCGCCTTGCACCGTATAGGTCTTGGCAGCATAGCTCTGGCGTCCAGGCACCTTGAAGGACAAATAGTCGTCCGCCGCATGTACGATAATCCCTGCCTGCTCCAGCACCTCCAGCGTCTGCCCGATGACCACCTTGGATTTCAGATCATCCAGCACGATGATCTCACTGTCTTCTTCAAGCAGCGGGGTCAGGAATAAAAGTGCGCTGAGATACTGCGAGCTGACGGCACCGGAGACGGTAATCCGTCCGCCCTGCGGCTTGCCGCCGCGGATCGTAATCGGCAGTCTTCCGTTATTATGCTCTACTTCCACACCGAGCTGGCCAAGTGCGAGGATCAGGTCGTCATGCGGCCGCTTGCCCAGAGAATCGGGATACGTATTCACGAAAGTAACCTCCGGGCTAAGCGCAGCCACCGCCATCAGGAAGCGCAGCACAGCGCCGGCATTACCGACATTCAGCTCCTTTACGTCACGGGGATGGCGGCCGAACCCCTGCACGATGATTTTCTCATCATCTTCGGTCAGGACTGCGCCGAGATCGGCGATACATCTGCGGATCGCGTCGCTGTCCTCGCTGTGGGCAGGATGGTAGATCGTGCTGACTCCTTCAGAGAGAGCGGCTACCAGCAGGTAGCGCGTGGTGTAGTTTTTGGAGGACAGGGCTCCGAATTCTCCTTGCAGCGTCGGCGTAGGCCTAACAATAACGTCCATAGTATAAGCGCTCCTTCATAATATATAGTCTGTATGTACGGGCCTGTTTGACAGGGTAATCCGCAGTTGTGTTATTATTGCGTGAAGAGAATCCATTCCCATTCGGGCAGAAAAGAGGGTACTACCATGAATGAAATTCCGCAAATTACACCGCAGGAGCTGCGTAAACGGCTCGCTGCCGGCGAAGAGCTTGTACTGATCGATGTCCGTGAAGAGGATGAGGTTGCCTTCGGCATGATTCCCGGCGCTCAGCATATCCCGATGGGCCAGATCCCGCAGCAGACGGACAAGCTTCCGTCAGACACTGAGATCATCTTCATTTGCCGTTCCGGCAACCGCAGCCAGCGGGTCTGTGAATATCTGCAGCAATTCGGCATTCAAGGCTCTAACCTGAGCGGCGGCATGATCGAGTGGGATGATACCAGCGCGGAATAGCTTCATCCTGATGCATAGCACCAACACACATAAAAGCTCAAGCGCGGTAACGCAGTAAAATGTATTGCGAGACCTCAGCCACATTCAGCTCCGTTGTATCGACCGTGCAATGCGCGAAACGGTAAGCTTCCCTGCGCTGTTCCATAATGGAACGGACCCGATTCGCCGCATTGCCGGCGAGCAGCGGCCGGTTCTCATCCCCGCTGACCCGTTCAATAATGGTATCCTCCGAAGCTGTAAGGGCCACTACGAATCCATGCTCCAGCATGACTTCGGCATTCCCCGGCGCAAGCACCGCCCCTCCGCCTGTAGAGATCACTTTGCGCTCTCCCTGCAGCATTTCCTGAAGTACCGCTGATTCAATACTCCGGAATGCCTGCTCTCCGCCTTCCGCGAAGATATCCGCAATACTGCGGCCCTCTCTTCCGGTAATCACTGCATCCAGATCAACCAGTTCATAGTCAAGCTCCTCGGCCAGAATGGCGCCTACTGTGGATTTCCCCGTAGCCATCATCCCGACGAGAATGATATTTCGATCGTCCATAACAACCTCCAAGCCGCGACATTTGTCATATCATAACACAGGGTGAAAAGTTTGCACAATGCCGGCAGCCTTCATTTTCAGGCGGGCTGTGCCTGCCATGGCTATGCCTCATGGATGCAAAAAACCCGAAAGCCCTCCGCATGAAGCGGAAAGCATCTCGGGTTCCTAAGCAATAAGCTGAACGCTGCCTGTTACTCTGCCAGCCAGTTGTGGTGGAACACGCCTTCTTTGTCCACACGCTTGAAGGTGTGAGCGCCGAAGTAATCGCGCTGTGCTTGCAGCAGGTTCGCTGGAAGACGTTCTGTACGGTAGCTGTCGTAGTATGCAAGGGCGCTGGAGAATCCCGGAACCGGAATACCCAGAGTTACAGCCGAAGCGATAACCTTGCGCCATGCCGACTGGTAGTTGTCCATAACATCCTTGAAGAACGGATCAAGCAGAAGGTTCTTCAGCTCTGCATTATTGGCATAGGCATCCGTGATGTTCTGCAGGAACCGGGAACGGATGATGCAGCCGCCGCGCCAGATCTTGGCCAGCTCGCCGTATTTCAGATTCCAGCCGTATTCGTCAGAAGCCACACGCAGCTGGGCGAAGCCCTGGGCATACGATACGATCTTGCTGGCGAACAACGCTTTACGCACGTTCTCGATGAATTCAGCCTTGTCACCATCGAATGGAGCCGCAGCAGGGCCGCTCAGCACCTTGCTGGCTTCAACACGTTCTTCCTTCATGGCAGACAGGAAGCGGGAGAAGACGGATTCGGTAATCATGGACAGCGGCACGCCGAGATCCAGCGAGCTTTGGCTTGTCCACTTGCCGGTACCCTTTTGTCCAGCAGCATCAAGGATGACGTCCACCATCGGCTTGCCGGTCTCTTCGTCATACTGGGCGAAGATATCCTTCGTAATCTCGATCAGATAGCTGTCCAGCTCGCCATTGTTCCATTCTGCGAAGGTGCTGTGCAGCTCCTTGGCATCCAGACCCAGGACGTCCTTGAGCAGGTGGTAGGCTTCGCCGATCAGCTGCATGTCACCATACTCGATGCCGTTATGCACCATTTTGACATAGTGTCCTGCACCGTCCGGCCCGATATATGTACAGCAAGGCTCTCCGCCCACGTGGGCTGAAATCGCCGTAAGGATAGGTTCAACCAGCTTATACGCACTTTCTTGACCGCCTGGCATAATCGAAGGGCCCTTGAGTGCGCCTTCTTCACCGCCGGATACGCCGGTGCCGACGAAGCGGAAGCCTTTGTCTTCAAGATATTTGCTGCGGCGTACGGTGTCAGGGAAATAAGCGTTACCGCCATCGATGATGATATCGCCTTGATCCAAGTACGGCAGAAGCTGCTCAATGGTGGCATCCGTAGCCTGACCTGCCTGAACCATGATCAGAATCTTGCGCGGTACCTCCAGTGACCCTACGAACTCTTCAACGGAGAACGTGCCCACCAGGTTCTTGCCTGCTGCTTCTGCAACCAGATCATGTGTCTTCTCCGGGGAACGGTTAAACACGGATACGCTGAAGCCTTTGCTCTCGATGTTAAGAGCCAAATTTTTGCCCATTACCGCCAAGCCAATAACGCCGATTTGTTGTTTTGACATCTGGTTCTCCACCCTTTGCACCCTGTATTTTTGTGAAATCCATTTCTCGCAGTATAAGAATACCACCCTTTGTCAGAGACAGCAAAGTTCTGCCTGCGAAAGAGAGATCAATTTCATTGACAAACTTCGATCCATCAGGGAAATTGCTCACAATGACTATTTTAACGGTTTTGTCCGCAGAAGTGAACCCCCTCCACCAGAAAGGCACAATAAAAGGACACCCCATTATGGGATGCCCTTAATTGCCTAAGTTCACTCAGTGCACTACCACTCCAGCGCTGCCAGCTCCCTGGTCAATTGCTCAAGCCTCGCTGTGCTGGCCGCCACCGCTTCCGTATCTCGCTCACGCATAGCTTCATTCAGCAAGTCGAGCTGTTCATCCACGGCAAGCCTGCGGTCACGGATCCGCTCTTCGCCCTCTATGGAGTAGAACAGCTTCGTCAGTTCCTGATCCGACAGCAACGGCCCCTTCTGGTACAGCACACGCTGCTGATAACCGGAAATCTCCACCAGGCGGATGACTTCACCGAATAAAATATTCTCTATAATGATCTGACGGTCGCGGAAGCGCTTGACAACGGCATGACCTCTCATATCCCCAATCAGCTTCTCCATCCATTCTGACAGGCGCGCATCACGGATCATGTAGTCTCCCACCAGCTTGAAGCCGTCCTTAATCCGCTGGAAGCGCAGCTTCACAAGCTTGCGGCCGGTGCGCACCGAAATAAGAAAAACAGTCTCGTTCTCACTCCAGTACAGGGAATAACCTTCCTTGATCAGGTCCTTGATTAGATCCTGGATATGCTGTCTGTCGAACCGCAGCTCCAGATTGCAGTACTCCACTTCATCGTTTTTGTTCACGGCACTCCCCCCTAACTGCTTGATTTAAGCATAGTCAGCTTCACGGCCTAACCTAAGAGTAGAACAGACTGCCGGACCTCCGCTTGCACCTTGATGCTTTGTGTGGCTTACACTTATTTTATACTTCATAATATGTAGCGGTAACTTGGTTTATTGACTATTTTTACCCGTTTTTAGCCTTTTCCAAACGCTGGAACCCGTTTTAGGAGAGTTGAACCAGCCCTTTTATATGCAAAAACAGCAATAAAGCCGCATTGCGCCTCCTTTTCAGGCAGTCTACGGCTTATTGCATTTCCACACCGGCTTCCCCCCCCTGTGTCCGCTCTACTCAGTGCGCCCTGGTGTGCTTCAGCTTCGTCCGGTGGACGATCAGCAGATGCAGGCCGAATAACACAACCATTACTCCCGCGCTGGCCAGGAAAGGGGCACCGTGGCTGACCGTATCCCACAGCTTGCCTGACACCACCGGACCGGCAACCATCCCTGAGCCCTGCAGCGTCAGGAAAAGCCCCCAGACGGTCCCGCGCTCGCCCTCCGGCACCTGCTTGGCCAAGAAGGCGTTCCACGCCGGGAGAATCAGCGCATAGCTGATCCCGACCAGCGCCACCGCCACGAAGGCCAGCGGCAGCCAGCGGACCTGTGAGAAGAAAGCCATGGAGCAGGCTGCCAGCAGGAAGCCGATATTAAGGAAGATGGAGGTGCCGACCTTATCGACCAGCTTCCCGGCGGGTATAAGGGTTAGCACGGTAATCCCTCCTCCGGCAATCAGCAGCAGGCTGAACTGGTTGGGGGTGACATGCAGCTCCGAACGTGCGAACAAGGTGACCACCGGGGTCATAAGCCCGATCGCAAAAGCCTGCAGGAACAATGCCGGGAACAGCAGGCGGCTTACCTTCAGGGAGGAGGTGACCTGCTGCCAGGTCCGCTTCAGACTCTCCAGGGGCCTTACCGGCTTACGCGGCACCGGTGGCCCTTCCGCCGATATCTCTCGGACAACGCGCGGCGCATGACCGCCGATCTTCGAGGGCAGGAACAGCGCCACGGCTACAACAGCAGCAGCGAAGCCCATCAGCACCAGGAAGACCGTCCGGTAGCCCTGTCCGCCATGATCCATCATGAAGTTGACGATAATCGGACCGACGCCGGTTCCGGCCAGTGAGGCCATCTCCACCGCCCCCATGGCTGCGCCGCTGCTGCCGCTCCGGGTAGAGCCTGCCAGCTCGGTGATACCAGTCATCGTACAAGGCCACAGCGGCGAGGTGCCGATCCCCAGAATCAGACAGGCGAGGGACAAGCTTACGGCATCTTTGGCATAGATAATCAGCCCGACTGCCACCAACAGCAGCAGCAGCGCTCCTGTCATCGTCCAGCGGTAGCCGATCCGCTCCATGACCCAGCCGAACGGGCTGCGGAACAGGTTATCCCCGAGATACTGCAGCGCGAAGGCGAACCCGACCACCGTTACGGAGAGGCCCAGAATATTCTCCATATAGACCGGCAGCAGAGCTACCAGCAGCGATCCTTTGACGAATTCGACCAGGAAAATAATGATCCACATTTTTAATATGAACGGTGAGGCTAAACTGATATGCATACGTTCCGCTGCTTTGCCAGACATTTCATCACATCCTAGTATTATGTTGATTGATTTGTTATACTGATGCTTGCTCAAGTAGAAATAGGTATTCTGTCCCTCCGGGGACGCCTTTTGCTTCAGCGAAATCAAAAAACCACTCTTCGCGAAAGGTTGTGACAGCATTAAATGAATCAACAAGCTACTCCCCTCTTCACTGCTCTCAAAAAGCATGCCGCCGGAAATCCAGTTCAATTCCATATTCCGGGACATAAGAAGGGGCTAGGGACCGATGCCGAATTCCGTGAGTTTATCGGCGATAACGCTCTATCCATAGATTTGATCAATATTGCACCGCTTGATGATCTTCATCAGCCCACCGGGGTTATTCTTGAAGCTCAGAAGCTGGCTGCAGAGGCTTTCGGCGCCGATTACACGTATTTCAGTGTACAAGGCACGAGCAATGCCATCATGACTATGATCCTCTCTGTCTGCTCAGAAGGAGACAAAATTATTGTGCCGCGCAATATTCACAAATCGGTAATGTCGGCCATTATTTTCTCCGGAGCCAAGCCTATTTTCGTCTCTCCTGTACAGGATGAGAATCTTGGGATAGACCACGGCATAA
This sequence comes from Paenibacillus sp. FSL M7-0896, assembly GCF_037975415.1. Lineage (NCBI taxonomy): Bacteria > Bacillati > Bacillota > Bacilli > Caryophanales > Paenibacillaceae > Paenibacillus > Paenibacillus sp. FSL M7-0896. The sequence goes on along the minus strand of NZ_CP150250.1, from coordinate 2,797,317 downwards.
CCACCAGCTCGCTGGAACGGGCTTTAAGGCGCCATCCGGATGCCAAGGGTGTCCTCGTTATCAATCCGACGTATTTCGGCGTATGCGCCGACCTCCGTTCGATTGTCGACCTGGCCCACAGTTACGGGGTTCCCGTACTTGTGGACGAGGCACATGGAGTACTGATTCATTTTCATGAGGACTTACCGGTATCGGCCATGCAGGCCGGTGCAGATATGGCAGCAACCAGTGTGCATAAGCTGGGCGGCTCCATGACGCAGAGCTCGGTACTGAACCTCAATGCCAAGACGGGTCTTGTCAACCCACAGCGGGTACAGACCATTCTCAGCATGCTGACCACCACTTCAACCTCATATATTCTGCTTGCCTCTCTGGATACCTCCAGACGCAACCTTGCCCTGAACGGCCATGAGATGGCGGCGAGAACCATCGCCTTGTCCAATTATGCCCGCAATTCGATCAACGAGATCGAGGGGCTGTACAGCTTCGGCAAAGAAATTCTCGGAACAGAAGCCACCTTCAATCATGATCCGACGAAGCTGAACATTCATGTAAGGCATCTGGGTATTACCGGTTACGAGACCGAGAACTGGCTCCGGCAGAAGTACAACATCGAAGTTGAACTCAGCGACATGTATAATATTCTTTGCCTGATTACCCCTGGAGATACTAAGGAATCTGTAGATAAGCTGCTTGCGGCGCTGCAGGTGCTCTCAGCGATCCATTACAGCAAGGGTGAGATCTATGAGCTTAAGGTACAGGTGCCGAATATTCCGCAGCTGGCCCTAATCCCGAGAGATGCCTTCTATGCGGATACGCAGCTGATTCCCTTCCGGGAGTCTGCCGGCTACATCATTGCAGAATTCATCTACGTCTATCCGCCGGGAATTCCTATTCTTCTCCCTGGAGAAGTTATTACCCAGGATAATATCGACTATATCATTGACCATGTAGAAATCGGATTGCCCGTCAAAGGACCCGAGGACCGCAGCATTACCAATATAAAAGTAATTGTCGAAGCTGAGCCGATCTCCTAAGGCTTGTCCTATAGCAGTGCGACATACAAAACCCCGATACGTATAGTATCGGGGTTTTGCATGAATGCCTGAAATCTATTCTTGCTGGGCAAGCAGCTCGTTATAAGCTTCTTCAACAGCTTTCCATTCAGTTTCATCTTCAATGTTGTACAGAACCATTTCCTCGTCTTCTTCTTCCATACGAAGGATGATTCCGTCTGCTTCCGGATTCTCGCGCTCAAGCAGCAGGGCGTACAACTTCTCGCCTACGTCGAACGTTTCTACCAGTACCATTTCTACATCTTCGCCCTGCTCGTTCGTCAAGGTCAGCACAAACTCCTCGTGCTCATGGTCGTGATCATGTCCGCAACCGCATGCTTCACCATGTTCATGGCCATGCTCATGTTTGTGATCGCTCATTGTAATACCTCACTTTAATTGAATTATCCTACATTTGGTATCGTAACACGTAAGATAAGGACAGGTCAATTTGCAGGAGAGACTTAATTCTTGGATGAAGCCGTAACTACCTTCTCGGACACAAGAATGTAATCTCCGTTCTTCGACGCCTTCATGAAGAAGCCTACGCTATATTTGCCCGGTTCCTTGAAATCATAGGTGAATTCCGGTGTGGAGAACCAGAAATCCTCATTCTTGGAGCCGACGGCATCCTCGAGAATATCCTTCACATTCCCGGCAGGATCAGTGATTGCCACCTTCACGGCAGCGATGCTGTCCTTCAGGCTGTCCACCTGCGTCAGAATCTTCATCTTCAGCTTGCCTGTGTTGACATTGCCGAATACCGTGTCGCCTTTGAACAGGACGATATGAACATTCGGCTTGAGGATCGTCACTCTGCCCGAGCCGTCCCAGTTGACGACACCCCCGGCCTCCCTTGCGGGAATGTAGGTCTTGCCGTCAATCAAATAGCCGCCATCGGCTATTTCCTTTCCATTGCTCCATACTTTGATCTTCTGGTTCACAGCGTCCGCGAACAAATAGGAGCTTCCCATCATGAAAAACACAACCGTGCACAGAGCAATTTTTCTCCATCTCATTGTAAAGCCCCTCCAAATAATTCATGCTGTTAATGTATACTGCTAAGCCTTCGACAAGTTGCGCAGAATTCAGGGATTTATTTCTTTTTGCAGAAGAAAAGAAAAACAAGCCCTTCAGCAACCGGTTTCGGCATGTACAGCAGACCTTAAACGAAGTATTTTCAGAGAAGCCGGAGTCCCCCTTAGCACATAGAAACGGCCGGACTTCAGCGCCTGTAAGACGCCTGTCCGGCCGTTCCCCCTCTTATCTATGCCCGGCTAAAATTGCGGAAGCTGATCCAGATTGTTCGTAGGATCTCCATCTGCATCGCCGCGGATATACATTTCGCCGTCTTTGCCCTTAAATACATTGACCCCTGCGATGCTGCCGGACTGAACCTCCTGAAGTGCCTGCTGATAATCCAGCACGCGTCCGGAGGAGGTCTGGAACCCGGTCAGGTCCCCGTCACCGTTACGTTTGGCGGCAATAAAGCGTTCCCGTTCTTGATTCATCACTTAGGATCGTCTCCTTCGCACTAGAGTTAGCCAGCTATCCTGGCCCGATTCTAGCTTGTCCATAGCAGCGGAAGAGTATGTACCCGGCAGATTACAGGGCCTTGCTCATTCTGACATGCAGAATCCCGGCATCATAGAAGGGCTCCTTGGAGATCACTTCATAGCCGAGCTTGCGGTAAAAGGGTTCTGCTTGACACTGGGCATCCAGAATGGATGCCTGCAGACCCAGCTCACGTGCCCGTTCTTCCATAGCCAGCAGCAGGATACGTCCGCATCCCTTGGCGCGGAAGGCTTGGTGTACGGCAATCCGCTGCATCTTGGCGGTGTCCGCTTTATAATAGATCAGCCGGCCGGTTGCAGCCGGCTGCCCGCCCTCCATGAGCAGGAAATGATGCACATGCTCACTGATGGCATCATATTCATCGATCTCCTCTTCTACCGGCACCTTCTGTTCTTCCACAAACACCTTCTTGCGGATCTCCAGCGCCATTTGAAGCTGCTCCTCTGTAGTAACATGTACGATTTCCACTGCCATCTCCCTGGCTCCTCTCTATAGCTCCAATCAATATGGAGCATTATACAGAATTATTAATATCCTGTATAGAGCCTGAGAGCTTCAGGGCAAGGCCCTTGGACAGGGAACCTCCGACCACCTTGTTTACGGAGTCTCATAGACCTCCTCGGGAATCGAGCGGTCATACACATCCCGCAGAACCGGCGAGGTCAGGCTATCCCGTGAATTCAGACTCCCGTCCAGTCCAGTCATCCTGTGAACATCCGTATATTCAGGAACCTGCTCACCTGCCGTACATCCGGCGATTCCCAGAAGGAGACATGCTCCAATCCATAAGAGACATACTCTTGCCAACCGCATTGTTGTTAACCTCCTCATCCTTCTCGGCTCTTTACAGCTTTGACGAATCGGGAGGTTCATAAACGAAGCTTTACAGATTTACATTGCCAACTACATGGACAAGATACATCATACCCCCAAGAACTCCGGCAAGGACAAAATACGCGGCCCCATATCTCCAGCGGGTAGCAGCCGGTACTTCATAGTACTTGTCATTGTCATATACCGTGAAGCTGATCTCACAGGTCATCTTCATCTGCAGGCTGGCATCCACATACAGCTGATCGAGCTGCACGACTTTGACTTTTCCGATCAGCGACTGCACCGGCATGGTCGTCGTTCCATAGTAATCCAGGTTATCCCAGCGTACGCCGACAAACTGCTGGCGGTTCAAATCACTGTAGGTGGTGAACGGCAGCTCCCGCTTATGCTCGGGGCCGGGGATCAGATATCCTTGCTCCTGCAGATCCCCGATGGGGATCAGGAAGCTTTTGAGCACAGTATGCATCTGATTCTTCGTCCGCCGGCTGATGTACTTCTTATACATATCATAAGCGAACATTACCCAGATGATGGAGAACAGGATGGATTTCAGATAAATAATTACAGCCAGGCCGCCAACGAGCCCTACCAGCCATAACCAGCGTGTTACCGCCGTGGCAATTCGCCCCCCATCCAGCGGATGGATCGGCAGCAGGTTAATCAAGTTAAGCAAGAACCCGACGTATGCCAGCGAGTATAACAAAGGACTATGATAATAATAAGCCGCTCCGAATACTACAACCGCACCAATACTCCCGAGTATAGGGCCGCCAAAAGCTACATAAGCTTCCTGTCTGGCATCCAGCGGCTGCCGCTTCATCGTAATGAGTGCACCCATAAACGGAATAAACAGAGGCGCGCTCACCGGCAGCCCAATCCGCTTGGCAGCGATCACATGGCCGATCTCATGAACGAACATTAAGGCAACGAAGCCCACCGCGAATTGCCATGGCGAGATCAGGGCATAAGCCCAGATCGATACCATCATGGAGATCAGCGGACCTGCGATTTTCCCGAGCTTGAGCAGAGAGATAATGGCCTTTCCCTTGAGCAGCAGCAGTACCGCCCCGCTGCCCAGCCACCCCCATGCCCCCGAGCTTTTTTTCTCCTGTTTGTTTTCCTGCAATAGTCTCAATCTCCTTTTGATCACTGTGTCGCTTCACTTCCAGGCCAGGATCAGGCACTCCTCTGCTTCCCGTTAGCCCTTACTCTCTACTGTCGCACAGGAGTGCAGTGGATTGCAAATAGACTTACGGTGTTGACAAATCTCCCGGCCTGCGTATATGATATCCAGTAATTAGGATAACCACAATAGCTGCGAAGAGAAAGAGTACCCTGGCAATTCTTCCACAGAGAGCTCCGGATGCTGAAAAGGAGCAAAGAAAACCCTCGGGAATATGGTCTCAGAGCTGCGCATCGAAGCCCGCATCGCCGGGACGTAGGCTGCGCCGGAACCCGCATCCGTTAGCATGCTAGGGTATACCCGCTTTAATCTGCGGACGTACCTGAAGAGGTGGATGCTGCGAGGCATTGATGAATTTGGGTGGTAACACGTGAGCACAGGCTCTCGTCCCTTTAGGGGATGAGTGCCTTTTTTGCGTTCACATCATTTGAGGAGGAGAGAAATATGACTAACATTTTTATTGGAGGGGCTTGGCCTTATGCCAACGGCTCCCTGCATCTGGGCAGACTCGCCAGCATTCTTCCGGGAGATATTCTGGCCCGCTACCACCGTGCTAAAGGTGATGCTGTGCTCTATGTATCCGGCAGTGATTGTCACGGTACCCCCGTTGCTGTACAGGCGGCGCAGGAGGGTGTAGCCCCGGGTGAATTCGCCAGCCGGTATCATGAGGAGTTCGCCGCTTGCTTCCGCGCCATGGGCTTCACTTATGACTTGTATACCCGGACCGATCAGGCACATCACCACAATACGGTGCAGGAGCTGTTCCTTAAGCTGCTGGATCACGGGTATCTGTACCAGAAATCGAGTCTCCAGTGTTATTGTGAGCAGGACCAGCGCTTCTTGCCGGACCGTTATGTTCATGGCCTCTGCCCGGTATGCGGACAGCAGGCCCGGGGAGACCAATGCGATTACTGTTCAACGATTCTCGATCCGGTGGATCTGCTGGAGCGCACATGCGCCCTCTGCGGCTCTACGCCTGTGCTGCGCTCTACTCAGCATTACTATCTGTCGCTGTCCAGCTTCCAGCAAGCACTCACAGAATATACTGATTCCGCGCAGGGCTGGAGAGACAATGCCGTCCGTCTAACCCGCAGATATCTGCAGGAAGGCCTGCAGGACCGCGCAGCAACACGCGATCTGGACTGGGGCGTGGATGTCCCCACCCCAGGCTTCGCAGACAAAAAAATCTATGTCTGGATCGAAGCGGTCAGCGGTTATCTGTCGGCCAGCAAGCAATGGGCCGCCGAGACGGGGGGCCGCTGGGAGGATTTCTGGTCTGTAGCGTCCGCACAAGATAACGATGGGCAGCCGCCTATAACCGCTTACTATGTGCACGGGAAGGACAATATTCCTTTTCACAGCCTAATCTGGCCTGCTATCCTGCTTGGAGCTGAGGAACTACATCTGCCGGACCGGATCTTCTCTTCTGAATATCTGACCCTGGAAGGGCAGAAATTCTCCACCAGCCGCAACTGGGCGGTCTGGGTGCCGGATATTCTCAGCCGGTATGACCCGGACTCGGTCCGTTATTTCCTGACTGCGAACGGTCCCGAGAAGCGGGATGCCGACTTCTCCTGGAGAGAGTTCATCTACAGCCATAACAGCGAGCTGCTGGGCGCATTCGGCAATTTCGTCAACCGCAGCCTCGTATTCGTGAATAAGTTCTGGAACGGCAGAGTTCCAGATGGAGTCTTGGATAAAGCATGGGTTAGCAGTCTGGACCAGCTGTATAAGGAGGCAGGAAGGCTGACCCAAGCCGGACACTTCAAGGAGGCCCTGGAATTCATCTTCTCGCATATCCGCCAGGCCAATAAGTATTTCGATCAGCAGCAGCCGTGGCTCCAGATCAAGCATGATCCTGCAGCCGGGGCTAACACGCTGTACACCTGTGTTCAGATTATTGCCAATCTGTCTAACCTGCTGAACCCGTTCCTCCCCTTCTCCTGCGAGAAGATTAGAGGCTTCCTGTCCATAGAACAGCCCGTATGGCACCCGGTATCCGTCCTGGCAGAGCAGCCTATATTGGAGCTTGAGCTGCTGTTCGAGCGGATAGATGTAGAGCGCATAGAGGAGGAAATAGAGCGGATGAAAGACAAAAGCGTCCTGCCTCTCATACCGCTCACGAAAGCAAGCGGCGAAGGCAAGGACGCTCCGGGGTCTTAATATTGATGAATACACAGCGGCTGTCCGCTCTGTGTGATAACTTAGTTCTGGCCGGGGTAACGTGCTCCGGCTGCAATACCTTGCGGGGATATCCGCTCAATCCGGGCGAGATCCTCTGCCGTCAATGTAACCTGAAGCGCTCCGAGGTTCTCTTGTAACCGCTCCAGCCGCTTCGTGCCGGGAATCGGTACAATTTGATCTCCTTGTGCTAGAAGCCAGGCCAGGGCTAGCTGTGCCGGGACGTAGCCTTTCTCGGCCGCCATCTGCCCGATCAGCGAGACGACCTCCAGGTTCCGGGTGAAGTTCTCTCCCTGGAACCGAGGGTAATGGCGGCGGTAATCATCCTCCGGCAGATCATCGAAGCTCATGATCTGTCCAGTCAGAAAACCGCGGCCCAGCGGGCTATAAGGAACGAAGCCGATGCCCAGCTCCTTGACCAGCGGCAGAATCTCATCCTCCACCTCCCGGCTCCAGAGCGAATACTCTGTCTGCAGGGCGGTCAACGGATGCACCGCATGTGCCCGGCGGATCAGTTCAGGCGAAGCCTCGGATAAGCCGATATAACGGATCTTCCCTTCCTTGACGAGGTCAGCCAGGGTACCGGCGGTTTCCTCAATAGGCGTGTTCGGATCGGGACGGTGCTGATAGTACAGATCGATATAATCTGTGCCGAGATGATAGAGGCTGGCATCTACGGATTTTTTGATATAGGCCGGGTCTCCCTTGGGTCCCTGAGTATGCGTAATGCCGAATTTGGTCGCAATCACAGCCTGATCTCTCCGGCCCTTAAGCGCCCGTCCGAGAAGCCGTTCATTGCCGCCGAAGCGCTGCTGCTCGAAAGCTCCGTAGATATCCGCTGTGTCCAGCAGGGTTACGCCCAGGTCAAGCGCGCCATGAATGGTTCGTACAGACTCTTCATTATCTGGCATCATCATCGTTCCGAGTCCCAAAGCCGATACGATCAGCCCTTCGTTCCCAAGTGTTCTTGTGTGCATATGGTTGCCTCCTCTTGTCCCTGTAATAGATCTTATGAACATGACCTTATTCTAACCGTCCTGCCGTGGAGCAGCCACAGTACGTTCATGCTAGTAAGATCATTACCAGGGAGCAGCAACAGACCTGTAAAAATGCGCCTTCAGATGATTCTCTACTACGTTATGACAGGGGTATAGATACAAATATGCAGACCCGGGTGATCCGCCAGATTGGCCATCGAATTGATATCGTAGACTACAGGCTGGCTCGTGCCAAGACTCTCTATGACCACACGGTTGACCTTCTTGCCTTGAATATTGTGCTGCTTCCACATCTCAGCGAAATCCGCACTGTCCTCCAGGAGCTGATCGACCATCTCCTTGTACCAAGGATCGTGCAGGTTCATGTCATAATAGGTTCTGTACACCCCTACTGAATAGATTGCGAACTCCTCCCAGTTCCGCATCCGGCGGCGCAGCTCCAGATCCAGGAACAGAAGACGCATCATAATGCGCTCTGAAGCAGGCAGACCTCCGAAATCACTAAGCACTTCACTCGCTTTATCATTCCAGGCCAGTAACTCAGACCGCTCATTCGTAATAAAAGACGGATAAGTCAATTGGCGGATAATATTCCGCCACTGCGGATTCAGCTCCGGACTGGCTGTATCTATAGAAGCAAGTGTATCCGGCAAGCCCGGATTCCATAGCTCAAACAGATGCTTACGCTCATCTGCCGACAACCGCAGCGCCTGACTGAGACTCTCCATGACCTCTCTGGAGGCGGTAACCTCCCTGCCCTGCTCCAGCCAAGTATAATAGGTGCTGCTGAGACCAGCCAGAACCGCAACCTCCTCCCGACGCAGCCCCGGTGTTCTGCGCTGACTGTTCGTTTCCTTGATCCCTACAGCTTCAGGCTGCAGACGTTCCCGGCGTGATCTCAGGTAGTCGCCAAGACGCCTAAACCTCGTAATCTCGTAACTCATGAGCTGGGCCTCCTTTCGGCATTACTTTAAATTTTACAATCATGATAGAATTCCACCTTTTATGTTGGTTAAGTAACTTCCAGACAAGCGCCAATATTGTAATTTAATAAAGGTGGGGTGTCGTGGGTTTTTGTCATTGTGGTGGTGTGGGAGAGTTATGATTAAAGGTATCATTTGTATCATAGTAAAAAATATCTTGCCATTCCCTTACGTCCTGTGTTATTATAAATTTCGTTGCAGGACGGTAGCTCAGCGGGAGAGCACTATCTTGACAGGGTAGGGGTCATGGGTTCGAACCCCATCCGTCCTATATATGGAGAGTTTTAAAGAAACGAAGCCGATCATAAGATCGGCTTCGTTTTTCGTTGTTATCATTGCAACAGTTTTAAATTTTTAATTCCATTGCTCCATTGCCAAGAGCTTTCTAGAAGTTTCTCTTTTTCTCATCGGTTCATTCATGGTCAGTGTCTACCCATTAGTGATTTCAAGCTTAAAACTTCTTGCTCTGAGAGGCCAGAGGCTCTAACAATAATGGAAGTTTCCACTCCAAGAGCAAGAAGTTCACGCACCATTGCCTCTGCCTTTTTTCGTTCACCCTCTACTCGCCCTTCTGCTCGTCCCTCAGCTCGCCCCTCAGCCTTAGCCCCATTCATCCGTGATGCCTCATCACGCAAATACTTCATCCGGGCTTCATACTCCATCCTTGTAGCGGCATCCTGACTCAGGAACTCGAGCGTATCCATTGCTTTTTTCAACATCGGTTCATTCATGGTTAGCACCTCCCAATTTGGTTGTTCAACACCCTTTAGGAATAATAACCAGTTAATCAGACCACCAGTTAATGGAACGGCCTGCTCCTCAAGCTTTGTTAATTCCATCACATGAATCTCAAGATCATTGTTAAGAGATATCCCGGTATGATCTTCCCGAAGATGAAACACATTATGATGACGGTCATTCGGCAGACAGGAGTAGTTCAGTATATTGATCGTCACACACTTCTTCAAACACTGATTATATCATGGCAGAACTACTCGTTGTAGACAAGGCCAGCTTTTTGGGCTCCATATACTGCTATTCTGTCCCCTAAGCGCTATGAAACATACAAGAACATGTTTTATCTTTCAGCCCCCCCTCTACCTTAATGTTATCGCCATTCGCTTATCCACCAATACAACGGCGTCTGCTTCACCCTTACCGTTGAACATGGCTGAAATTACATATATTTTCGTGTCATCTTCCGCTTTCGCCACCCACTCTTTCTCCTGCAAATATCGCTTGTTGGTGGCATCGTAAGCATAATCCAGGTTGCGCTCCATCTCCTTCAGATATTGATCGCCATAGATTTGTTTGAAGTCATCCTTAGACATGCCAATTTTAAAACCGCCAGTGGTTTCATATGTATCTTTCGATTCCTCTGCCAGAGTAATCCCTGCCACTTTATCCTCCCGGTACATAATCCTCACGCCAGAGCTATACATGACTGAATTCGCAATATCCTTATCCTCCCCCTTGCCCAATACCTCTTCCACTTCTGCACGGCTCATTCCATACTCAACAACGGCTTTATGATCGTTCACCTTTTGAATGGCTAAGTCTTTGGTGGTTACCCCGTCCTTTGAATCCGCACATGCCGTCAATACGAACAAGAACAACATTACCAGTACCGTTTTTCTCATAATACCCTCCAGATCCTTTTATCTAAAGTTTACCTTGTTAGGAGGAATACGAAACAGTAGCATCCCTGACAGGACTGACCGTAAGCCTCTTTTTTGCATGGTTGCTGACAGATATTTATCAAAACCTGAGATCGCCACCAAGCAAAGCACCCTTCTTTATGAAGATTTGTTGAAACGGTCCTGAATCGATCTTAACTTCCTCCCTTGCATTCTATATAATAGAGGTAGCTTACACACGGAAAGGACTGAACTATGCGCAGATATCAATAGTTGCACCTCACCAATACCATATATATTTAATGGAGGTAACTTATTGATGATTACAGAATTACAAACCGAGAGATTAGTATTAAGACAAATGCGCACCGCCGATTCAGCCAGCCTGTTCCCGATCTGGTCCGATCCTGAAGTCACCCGGTTCATGAATATCAGCAGCTTCACGGATGAGAGTCAGGCCGTGGAAATGATTGAGCTGCTGGGTAAGTTAGCCACCGAGAATCAGGCGATCCGCTATTCCATCACGGAAGCAGAATCCGGCCGGATTATCGGCTCCTGTGGTTTCAATGCGCTGGACTATGACAATGCCAAGACAGAGATCGGTTATGACCTTAGCCGCGAGTGCTGGGGAAAAGGATATGTGCCTGAAGCCCTTCGCGCACTAATAGATTATGCGTTTGATACACTGGGCTTCAATAGAATAGAAGCAAAGGCCCAGCCTGCTAATATCAATTCTATTAAGGTACTGCAGAAATTAAACTTTTCGCTGGAAGGAACACTGAGGCAGAGTGAGCGGTCCAAAGGAAGCTTCATTGATCTGTGTATGTATTCCAGATTAGCTGCAGATTAAGCTAACCTGAACAAGGGCTGACCCAAGCGCTACAGAATGAACTGCGCAGGGTCAGCCTAATTTTATATACCATAAAAAACAAAGCTACCACTGGGGCAGCTCCACTAATTGAATATCCGATGCGGATGTCTTTACGTATTTGAGAATTTCTTTATAGCCCTTCTCTGACAGAAAACACTTTTGCTCGACTCCTCTGTGGTCTTCCCCAAAATAAGCAATATGAAACGTCTTATCCAGCTGGATAATGTTAGAAACCTGAATTAACGTGTTTCTATCTGCTAGAACGAAATTATATCCTGAACTGGCCAGGGTATTAAGCCAATATTTCAGCGTACCTACTGTATAAAAGGTCTGATCGTACGTATGGACAATGATCCGATAGATAGTCCGTTCAAATTCCATAAAAGTTATTTTTTCAATATCGAGTGAGAATACACCAGTGTTTCCCTCTGTGTCTCTAGTAACAGATATCGTGCTCAAAGGGATCAACTCCAATGTTATTTAAGTAACTCTTCAGGAACCTCCGGTTGATTAATGTATAATACACTTGCTGTAACCAACACGATAAGGGCAGCCAAGGCGGACAAACCAGAAGCAAGCTTATACACTACTTTGCGCTGCAAAGCTCTCATTGTCAGATGTTCACCTCCCTTCTAGCTATAATCAGACTGATGGATTGTGCCAAAAAGCTGGCTGCGATAACAGATGAGCCTATAACGATATTGGCAGCTACCAGCAGTAACGCCAAGATTCTCAGCTTAGGCCAGTGCCGCCTCGGAATCCGGGTCTGTCGTTCAATCCCAATGGGCGCCAGCCAGAAAACTATTAACAGACTCGCTGCATTCAATAACATAACGTAGAAGGAGCTAAGCTCCACGAAGGACAGTACTGTGAACAAGCTTACCGTAAACAAGACACAGGCTATACCAGATTTTAGATGGACCCCGCCCGACACCTGACGTAATACGGCAAAGGAGATCAGAATCTGCAGAGCTTCACTTGTCCTGCCCGTCAACAGGGATACTACCAGCGTCAGCCCAATAATAAACACCACATTAAGCACTACGCTAATAGCAAATTTCAGGACAGCGTAGGATGCCGGGTGCTCAGGTACGATATTTTTAATCGTAAATGCCAGCTTGCCGGACATGAATTCAAGCATCTTCCCGCTCCCTCCGGGTGGAATAATATAGAAGGAATACAGTCATCACCAGGAAAATCAAGGCATTTAGCAGAATATCATTATAGTAGAGTAGCACTGAAATCCCTATTACGAAGCCGAAAATCAGCAGAGACAGCAGAATATCCTCTATCTTAAAGCGGAGTTTATCCAGATCGAATGTGAAGCCCTTGCCTTTGCGGTACAGAAACCCGAAGACACCAAACACCATGGCCGCAGTCGCCACCTGTAGAAAATATCCGTTCGCGGTACTACCAATATTCGATATAGATCCGAACATGAGCAGGGTGAGCAGCGTCTGAATCCCGGCAAAAATAGCAAATCCTGATATTGTTGCGATGATGGATAGAATGAGCGGCATCCTCACCACCGCAGCGAAGAAGAAGATAAAAATCAAGATTAAAACAAGTGGTGCAACATTCGACATACCCAGTTCATTGCGTAACAGATAGCTTTGCAGATTGTTCAGCAAGATGACAAATAAAGCCTGCCAGATGTACCATCTCCACTTGAATCTATAGAGAGACATAATCAGATAATAGAGCGCAAGCGTCTCTATCGTTGAGAAAAACATAAAGCCTACAGGTTCCCACGACAAACCATAACACCGCCTGACTAATTTTCGTTCACAAGATTAATTATATATCCCCGCCGCACCTGACGTATACTACTTAATTACAAAATTCGACACTTTTTATCAAATCAAAAAAACATCCGTTGGCCGCTCTGAATCGAGCCTCAACGGATGTTCCTCTGTGTACAGCAGCTTGGCTGTCCGTACTAAATTTCAGACCAAATGACGTTAACCTCCACGGTTCCCTCCTGAGACGCAAGCGGACCGCCAATGATTGACCAGCTCTGCTTATCGTCCTTGGTCTTGCCTTGAATGATCAGGTTCTTGGGATCGATAGTCTTCACGGACTGATCGCCCAGCTTGGAAGCCAGATAATCATCATAGAGCTTCGTTACCGATTCCATACTATCCGTTGTTCTAAAAATCAGCAATGCCGTCTTCTTGCCCTCATTCTCCTCCGCATTCGAAAGAATGGTCTCCGTTACATTCTCCGGCATCGGGAAGTCCTCCGGCAGATATTTTGGCAGGTCCGCAGATCCGGCAGCCGTCTCGTTACTTCCGGCCGTCGCCTCAGGGGTCTGCTCCGGCTCTGTCGTTGGTGCTGGAGTCTGTTCGGCCTCTGTTGTCGGCGCTGGAGTCTGCACAGTCTCTGTTGCCGGTGCAGTGGTCTGCATCGATTCGGTGGACGGCTTATCCTCAGCATTACCGCAGGCACTGAGGGCCAAGAGGGACAACGTCAAGGATAAGGACATTATTAGCTTTTTGGTGTACATCTTCTCACTCCTCGTCAATTCATTGAAAGTTACATGGCCAGTTAGATTCACAGGCTTACCGGATAGTACCCATTTTCTTTTTCCTCAAAACAACGAATAGACAAAAAGAAGCCCGGAAACCAAGGCTCCCGGGTCATTCGTGAATGATGTATAAGTTCAGAATTTATTTATAATACGATGTCGTAAGCGGAACGAAGACCGAGGTTCCATCCTTCACATCTCCGTTGACATACAGGCTGCTTACTCCGGCAATATCCACTTCGATGGTAGTAAGCCCGCTGGCAGGGTCAATGGTCTGCTTCTTCAACACAGTATTGGTGTCGCTGTCTTGTACCGCGAAGTCTTTAATCTCTCCGCCGATCGCGGCTACCTGGAGATAAAGCTTCTGATATTTTTTGTTCGGGTGGAGCATGAATGAAGTGCCTCGGTCACCACTGGCGTTATCGAAGAAGACATCCTTGTAATCCTTGTCCTTGAAGACCGTCTTGCCCGGATCTTTGGTGTGATACATGTCGTCAAAACCTGTAGCGATTGGTACGCCCGCTGTCTGCTCCCCCAGAGATATGGTGTTGGTTGCAGCATCGAACTTAACGGTAACTCCCAGCAGATCGGATACGGAACGGACCGGCAGATACGTTGTGTCCTTATAGGAAATTGGGGCAACCACCGCACCGCTGCCATTCTTAAGCTGTACGGGCTGGCCGTTCATCTTGAATTTGATGCTTGGATTGAGATATGCCTTGATCTCCTGCAGGTTGGCTCCGGCGTACACACCTGTGCCCATTCCTCCAAGTACGGCAAATGCAGTCAGTGCAGCAGTCATCTTCTTCTTCATTCGATCATACTCCTCTCCATTTATAACAAATTTGAATATTCCTTATTGGGAGTATAATAAATCCTGCCATCAGATGCAATCATTCAGAACTCATCTCTCCGGTGAGCCGCTTCGTAACGTTCGCGTATCTCCAGATTTTTGGAGTGATTGTACAAATCCAGCGCAATGATTCCCCTGCGGGCAAGCTTCACCACCAGCACAAATAAATATATCCCCATTCCCAGACAACTCAACCAGAGTAAAAGAGCAAAAATACTGAACCCTCCAGCGAGCAAGGACCCAAAACCTGTCATATACACAGCTTACATCCCCCATTCAAAATGATATAAGATCTATATCCTAATCATAACAAGTTTGGCACGTTTGTGTAAGGAATGCAAAGTTCTATTAAATTTCACTGTAGAAATAATCCAATTTTGCTATACTGGCTAAGTATGATTAAACATTTGGGGGAAATTACTGATGTACGAAAAATTATCCAAAATGACTTTAGCTTTTGCTCTTTTAGCTTCACCTGTGATATTGAGCGGATGTGGCGGGTCTGCTGAGATTACTCAAGCCGAAACGGCGACTCCTTCTGCTGCTCCGACTGCTTCTCCTACTCCAGCGCCAGAGCTGAAGAACTTCTCAGTGAAAGATAAGACGCAGGAATACCTAGAGAACTTCGGTACTAATTCATGGAATATTGAGTCGTCCAAAGAAATTGCCAATAACATCCGGATTAAGGCCCGGGAGGATAAAGAGAATACCTTCACTTACCTGGAGATTGCTGACTCTATTGAGAAAAATGATGTGCAAAATGTAAAGAAGCTTTTCACAAAAATTGGTGGAGTTCTACCTGCTTCCGTTGCCAGCCGCTACCCGGATCCCACACCTACACCCGATGAAACGGATGTACCCTCTGGCGGAGATACGGATATGACCTACCTAGAAGCAGATCAGGAGTTTGGATCGAGAGGACTTAATTTAGCGAAAAGCTATCTGGAAAAGGAGATTACCCAAGAAATTAAAGATGATATTTCAGCATATTTTCTCAGTAGCGTGGATTTTATAATTAAGGAAAATCAAAGCAAATACAAGGAAATGGCTAATGCCATTCAAAAGGATGACAAGGCAACTGTTGAAAAGCTATACGCTGAGCTGCTGCCGTTATACCAAGGGATACCTAGTTCAGCCACATCTGCAGCCGCTACGCCAGCGCCAGCAAAGGACGAAGTCATACATCTCAAAGGGAAAAAGGACCAGGCTACAGAGTTCTTCTATTTGAACAGCGGGATCGCCATAATTGAGGCAACAGACAACGGGGATTCTAACTTTGTGATCTATATGTACGATGAAACAGGAGATACCAAAAAAATGCTCGTGAATGAAATTGGGCCTTACAAAGGAAAATCTTTAGCCGTGATTCCTGACGGCGGGAAATATATGCTGAAGGTGGAGTCGGATGGCTCGTGGAAAGCAGATATTAAGCAGAGCATCCCTGAGAACGTCAAGAGCGCTCCGGTTAAATTATCCGGTAAGGGGAACGATGTTGTGTTTGCAAGGCTGCAAAGCAAGCTGACCCGGTTCACATCTAAGCACACGGGTGAATCCAATTTTGCTGTCAAAGTGAATGATAGCCTCTTGCTGGTTAATGAAATTGGGAACTACTCCGGCTCCACAGCGGAAAAAATCGAATCCGACGGAATTTATGTCTTTTCCGTGGAAGCAGACGGACAATGGAGCATTGATATCGAATAAGCTTCCGCAGGTTACCTGCACCCAAAAACGATTGCCACTTTTTAAAGGAGGGCAATCGTTTTGTTCGTTTACAGGCTTAGGTTACTCCGATAGTGCAAATCAAACTTCACCCGGGAATGGGCAGCGTTTGGAAGATAGTTGTATTTTGTACAGCTAAATGACGGCGAATTGGCTGGCGCGCAGGGATAGTTGTATTCTGTACAGCTAAATTTGAGGAAAACGCTCTTTCCCGCCATGAGAGTAACTTATAAGTGTACAGAGTGCAACTAAAGCTCTCCCTGCGCAATATTTGCCCATTTTAGTTGTACAAATTACATTTAGAGCCTAAATCGCAGGGAGAGTGATGTTCTTGCCTCGTTGCTGATTTGTTGCTGAACCGCCGCTGATTCCTCGCAGACTAGTTACCCGCAGATTTGCCCTCCCCCTGCCCGCCTGCCCGCGTAAGTGCCTACGCCTTCACTCTCATCTCACCGTCCTGCTCCTCCAGCTCCACAAACACCGGCCGTTCATCAGGCGTCTGATTCGGCGTGTGGATGGCCAGCATCAGCTGACCGCTGAAGGTGCGGAAGACCATGGCGTGACCGCCGTCCTGCTGGTAGAGCGCTTGCTCCTGATGAAGCCAGGGTCCGGTTATCTCTCCGCTCCCGGAACGGGCGATACCCAGCGCGTAGGTATTATTAATGAAGCTGGCCCACAGCAGATACAAGGTGCCGTCCGCTGAGCGGAACAGGAACGGCCCGTCCGTGACATAATTAAGCTGATTCGCATAACGCTTGGATTCAAACGGAGTGGTCCACGGGGCTTCGGATGCCCGGAACAGAACAACAGGTTCCCCAGCGGCACTCCGCAGGTCCTCTGTTAGCCGCATGGCGCAGACCTCGCCGTCCCCGGTCTGCTGCCACTCATGGCAGAAGACCATCCACGGCTGGCCCTGCCGGTCCACATACAGCGTTCCGTCGAGTGAACTCCACTCCTGCGGAGTCACCGGCCCCTCACTATGCGGGATGAACGGACCCAGCGGATGCAGCGATATCAGAACGGCGGTGCCCAGCAGATCATTGTCCTTGCGCCGGAAGGTGGCGAACATGATGTAATTGCCGCCATAACCATAGACCTCCGGTGCCCAGAAATTCCGCTCCGCATAGAAATCCGGCTCCGGCCGGAAGACCGGGAACGGGCCATCCCAGTGCTCCAGATCTGTGCCGGTGTAGGCGTTGAACCCCGTGCCCGTGCCCCAGATATTGCTGTCGGTGCTGCCATATAAATAGTAGGTGCCCGCCTCTTGCCCCTCTCCGGCCAGCGGAAGCACATACGGATCTCTGATTTGCAGCTCGCTATTCGCTGTCGTTCTCATCGGGTGGTTCATTTAGACCCTCTCCTCACTTCGCTCTTATACTCTCCCTGATCTACCTGTATTCCGGCAGTACCACTCCAATATCGCTGACGCTCACGAAACCGCCGTCCGCATATTCAAGTTGCTCGTTGCCCTTGATGGTGAACGGGAGCGTCTGGCCCTCATAGCACAGACTCCCTTCGATCTGGCGGACACTCATGCCGATCAGCTTCAGCAGTTGTCCGCCCCGGCCCAGGACCACACGCACACCATATGGAAAGGTCAGGTACTCCTCTTCATTACGGTAGATTACAGACCGCTCACGCGTAGTAACCAGCTCGAAGACCGTGTCGTCCACGGTCCGGCGGTATCCGGTCTCATGGGCCACCTCTTGGCCATGATCCATGTCATAGGGAAGCAGGCCGGTGAACCATAGCTCCTCTCCGGCTACCGGCACGATCCCGCATAGCCGCTCCATATAGTCCAGCAGGCAGAGAATCGCAGGTGAATAGGTCTCCGTATATCCCTCTTCCCCGGTCCATGGGCTTAACGTCTGCCCGAACCGGGTCATCCGCGAGAACGCTGCGAGGATCGGCAGGATGACCCAGGTCAGCTCGACATAACGCCCGTGCTGCTCGAAGGCATGCGGCGCACGGATGAGGCTGAGGAAGTTCGACGAACCTCCCCAGGTGTTATAGCTGGAGAAAGGGTCGAACCTGGGATCATCCATCGCAATGGAGGTGAAGGGATATTTGGCAAAGAACTTGCCGGTATTGAGCAGGTAACGGCGGAGGGCTGACGCAAAAAACACCCCGTCCCCCACCTCGCAGGCCAGCACACGCAGCAGAACATCCGATTGTACACGGACGAACCGGCCTCCGCGATCCCGGTCATAGAAGAACTCATCCTCTTCGTCATAGCAATGGCTGAACAGGCTGTGGCTGCTTGCCGCTGCCCGGGCACGCCATTCGTCCCCGCTCCCGCCAAGCTCCACCGCTATCTTGGACAGGTAGAGCCGCTGACAGTAGACATTGGCCGTTAAATCCGGGGCCAGAAAAGGCAGCAGCGGCGAATCCGGGTTATATTGTCCCGCATCCTCCAGATGGGGCGTGTCGGGGACATGCCAGAAGCGCGGCGAGAGGTCATGTCCGGTATCGAACGTGCAGAAGGCTTCGACGCAGCCGGTCCCTCTAGTGTTGCGGTACATATGCAGCCAATGGTCGAACCGGCCCATCGCCTGATACATGGAGCGAAGGAAGCTCTTATCCCGCCCGTTCTCCAGATAATGATTCCAGACGCTGCGGGCCAGCGGCGTCACCATCTGAATCTGCCGGTAGGCCGGTCCCGCAGGCGTCACCTTGTAGGGCATCAGCCCATCCTGCCGCTGCTGGTCGGCGAACAGCCGGAAGGTCGCTCCCGCCACCTCCGGCATGAACCGCGACAGCCGTTCAGCGCAGATCGTACCCGTGCTCTCCAGCCAGCTCCCGAGATAGACCCCGCCTTCATGCAGCACAAGTCCGCCTCCGTCCATCGGCACGATACAGTCCAGCAGCTTGTGCAGCGCAGAGTAATAGACATTCTCCATGTTCTCCGATGAAGCCGCGAAGGCCACGCCCGATTGCTTCCACTCCTCCAGTGAATCCCGGTCCGCCGCTTTCTTAAGCACTCTAATCCGGTCGTCCACCGCTATCCTCCGCAGTCTCTCCAGTACACTACCCGTCATTCCATTCCCTCCTGTAACTTTAGTTGCTCTCCAGACAGAGAAGCAGACTGCCGGGGGCAGCCCGCTTCCGGGATATGACTACTGGGCTCCGAATAACTGCGTCGCGCCTGTATAGAAATCCTCTACCCCTTGCTTGACATCCTTTTGCTCAAAACCGATCTCCTGTACAGCGGTCTCCGCCAGCTTGGTGAATTCGGTGAAATTCGGCGGGTTATAGCTGACGGCAAACGGCTCCTTCTTCGTCGCTTCGGATACACGGCTTGTGAAGTCGTACACGGTCTGTTCCAGCGGCGTAGCCTCCTTCATCAGCAGGTCACGCATCTTGGAGGTCACCGGCACGCCGCGGTCACTGCCTAGAATCTGCGCGGCATCGGGATCATTGATCCAGAAGTTCATCAGCTCCGCGACCTCCTTCGGATGCTTGGTCTTGGCATAACCGGACAACCCTTGACTGGATTCAAAGACAACCCCCGTTCCCTTCGGCCCGCGCGGCACCTGAATCATGGTCAGCTTATCCTGAGTCAGATTCTGATGAGCGGCGAACTGGTTGGACGGAATCAGGCTCATCGCCACCTTGCCGGTAACGACCAGGGATTTACTTGTGTCTCCCGGAGGATTGGATACCTGCAGGGATGGAGTGACCATTCCGCCGTTCTTAGTGATCCCGTACCAGTAGTTGAACCACTCCTCTGCATCCTGCTGCCCGAAGCCCAGCGCCTCCTTCTCCATATCATAGACCTGCTTGCCGCGCTGCTTCATATAGATGTCCATCCCCTCAACGGTAAAGTTGTAGGTGCCGTAATAACCCTTGCCCAGCTTATCGGAGATTTCCTTGCTGATGCGGGCGTAATCCTCCCAGCTCCAGCCGTCTGCCGGAACCTCCATTCCAGCCTTCTTGAACAACTCCGTATTGAGTACCATCCCCCGGGCATTCGCCCCGGCTGAGATATGCACCAGCTTGCCTCCCAGCGTTCCGTACTCCACCATCGTCTGGTCCATATCCGTCAGATCCAGCTCTTGGCCGACATAGGGCTGTAAGTCCAGCAGCACACCTTTCGCGGCGTAATCAGTTACGTTCCCTCCCAGGAAAAACACATCAGGCGCTGTGCCCGAAGCGAGCTGGGTATTAAGCTTGTCGAAATACCCGGAGTTCGGAGCAAACTCCCCGACCACCTTAATGTTCGGGTGCTTCGACTCGAAGGCCCGCAGCGCCTCGTTCGTCTTATCTGCGCGCTTCTGGTCGCCCCACCACATAATCCGCAGCTCCACCTGATCCGCAGAAGCTCCCGCACTGCCGGAGTTGCCGGCCGCCGCAGGCTTGCCGTTATTGCCGCCCGAGCAGGCGGTTGTGGCTGCCAGCAGCAGGACACTCAGCGTAAGACCTAAGCTTTTCTTCATAAACATATCCCCCCAAGAATAATTGTAATCGCTTGCTCATTTCAGGCCGGTCGTAGCGATGCCCTCCAGGAAATGCTTTTGGAAGAGCATGAAGATCGTCATAATCGGCACCAGTGACAGCACCGACATCGCCAGCAGCGCGCCCCAGTCGGAGGAGCCCGAAGGATCATAGAGCGAGCGTATACCCAGTTGCACGGTGAACAGATTGATCCGGCTGAGGTAGATCATCTGGCTGAAGAAATCATCCCACGACCAGATGAAGGTGAAGATCGCCGTTGTAATCAGCGCCGGAACCAGCAGCGGAATAATGATCCGGAAGTACAGCTGGCCCTGGCCGCAGCCGTCAATCGTGGCACTCTCGTCCAGCTCCTTCGGGATGCCGCGGATGAACTGAATCATCAGCAGAATGAAGAACGAGTCATGCGCCAGCCATTTCGGCACGATCAGCGGCAAATAGGTGTTGACCCACTCCAGCTTGCTGAAAATAATATATTGCGGAACCAGCACGACATGGTAAGGCAGCATAATGGTCACCAGCATGCAGGCAAACAGCACACTTTTGAAGCGGAACTCCAGCCGGGCGAACGCATAAGCCGCCAGCGAGCAGGTCAGTATGTTCCCGATGACCGACAGGACAGAGATCGTGGCAGAATTGAGGAAAAAGCGGCTAAACGAGATGCCCTGCAGCCCCTTCCATCCGTTCACGTAGTTCTCCAGCGTAAATTTCCCCGGCCACAGCCCCGGTTCCGAGAAGATCAGCGCATTCGGCTTGAAGGAGCTAGACAGCAGCCACAGCACCGGATACAGCATCAACAGCCCGAACAGAATAATGACGCCATGTTTGCCTAGCCTAAAGATCATTTTGTCGTCTGTCATGAATTATCGCCCGTCCTTTCCGTCGCCGTAGAACACCCAGAATTTGGAGCTCACGAACACTATGGAGGTGAACAGGCCGATGATGATCAGCATGATCCAGGCCAGAGCGGCAGCATACCCCATATCGAAGAAGGAGAAGCCTTTGAGATACAGATACAGCGTGTAGAACAGGGTGGAATTCACCGGACCGCCGCGCCCGTCTCCAATGACATATCCCGGAGTGAACACCTGAAAGGAATTGATAATCCCCATGACCAGGTTAAAAAAGATCACCGGTGAGAGCATCGGCAGCGTAATCCGGCCGAACTGGCGCAGCTTCCCGGCTCCGTCCACCTGCGCCGCTTCGTACAGGTCCGCAGGAATCTGCTTAATGCCGGCCAGGAAGATGACCATCGCGGAGCCGAACTGCCAGACGGACAACGTGACGATGGTCGAGAGAATATAGCTGGGATGGGCAATCCAGGACGGGCCTTCGATCCCGAACCAGGCCAGGAAGTGATTAATCAGCCCTTCCCCGTCGAAAATCTGCCGCCAGACGATGGCGATTGCCACACTTCCTCCCAGCAGGGACGGAATGTAATACACCGTTCTGTAGATGCCCAGCGCCCGGATGCCTTTGTTCAGGACGATGGCGACCAGGAGGGCAAAGGCCATTTTGAGCGGAACAGAGAATAGCACGTACTTGAACGTCACGGTAAGAGACTTGTAGAAGTATTCGTCTGCCGTGAAGATGTGCCTGTAATTGTTCAGGCCCAGCCACTGCGGGGCATTGAGCAGGTCGTACTTGGTCAGGGACAGATACAAGGAGCCCAGCATAGGCCCGAGTGTCAGTCCGAAAAAGCCGATCAGCCAGGGAAGCAGGAACAGGTAAGCGGTACCGCTCCTT
Organism: Paenibacillus sp. FSL M7-0896; assembly: GCF_037975415.1. Classification (NCBI taxonomy): domain Bacteria; kingdom Bacillati; phylum Bacillota; class Bacilli; order Caryophanales; family Paenibacillaceae; genus Paenibacillus; species Paenibacillus sp. FSL M7-0896. The sequence goes on along the minus strand of NZ_CP150250.1, from coordinate 2,774,703 downwards.
CTCCACATCGCCGATCTGTGTGCTGTCTTCATATGCGCCTTCTCCTTCTTCATGGATATAGGCTCATTATAGAAAGCAACGCTGCTTGCTTGAATGCTATTTCTTCGGCTGTTGACTACTGAATTTTTCAGGTGGATGCTGGCGGAAGTCCGACGGGGAGGTTCCATACATTTTTTTGAATCTGGAGCTGAAGTAGCTGGCATTCGAGAAGCCGGTCAGCTCGGCGATATCCCACAGGTTAAGCGTTGTCGTCAACAGCAGATGCGTGGCCTGGGCCATGCGGATGTCAGTCAGGTAGACCATGAAGCTCCGGCCCACCTTGGCCTTGAACAGCTCCGAGAAATAGGAGGAATTGTAATTGAACCGTCTGGCAAGCTGGGTCAGGTTAAGATCATACATGTAGTTGCTGTCGATATATTGCGTCGCTGTGCGGATGACCGAATCCTCGGCATCGCCGGCCCCCTGCATCATTCGGTACACGGAGACCGCCCGCTCCAGCAGGAATTGTCCGGCCTTGTCCACCGAATCCAGCTTGTGAACCGCCTCAGGATAGAGCCATAGCTCCTGGGACTGGATGTTGACGTCTGCAGCCTCTGCACCCGCCCCGTCCACGAGCAGGCAGAGCTGGAAGATCAGCTTCACCAGGCAGGAGCGGGACTGGGAGAACGCCTGCTGCAGCTCCTGGCGGATGCTCTGCCCGAAGGCGTCCCATTCCCCCTGGATCAGAAGCCTGCGCAGGGTCCGTGTCAATTCCTCCGTAAGCACCAGTCCCGGCTCGCTTCTTCCTTCGGCCGGCGGCTGGGCCGCATTCTCCGAGAGGTTCCAGGCCAGCAAAGATTCCAGGTAGCCTTCCTTCCAGCGGAGGAATCCAAGCTTCCCGCCGCTGTAGCCGATCACCGGATTGAAGCCCAGATGGGCGGCGACGCATTCCGCCAGCTCTGCACAGAAGCGGTCCATATCGGTCAGCGCATCCTGGAGAATGAAGTGGACCAGCCCTGGATAGCTCGGGTCCCGCAGCACCTGGCAGCGCTCCCCGGAGCTGCCCGCGAATTCCCTGGTCAGCAGCTCGAACGGCAGCCGCAGCTTGCCCGGCGTACGCTCCGGCAGCGCTGAACCTTTGCCGTGCCCAGGCTCCGGCACCGCCGCCGCCTCCCCCGCACGCTCACGGAGTCCGGCCGTTACGAACCGCACCTGCGTCAGGTCCCAGCCGTCCAGTTCGAACAGCGCAGCGCGCTCCTTCAGCGCATGGACCGGCTCCACTTCCTCTTTGACAAGCTGCACCAGGAAATGCTCCTTCATCTCCTTGTAGTACTGGGACAGCCGCCACTCATTCACCGCCTGCCGGTCACGGTCATTGCGCTCCTGATCCAGCTCGTCCTTCAGCTTCTGAAGCACGGCCGTCAGCTCATCGGCGGCCACCGGCTTGAGCAGATAATCACGCGCCTGATTGCGGATCGCTGCCTTGGCATAATGGAAATCTTCATAGCCTGTAATGACTACCAGCTTCAGCTCCGGGTACAGCCTGCGGCAATCGTCCAGGAACGATACGCCGTTCATCACCGGCATGTTCATATCCGTAATGACAATATCAACCGCCTGGCCTGCCAGCCGTTCCATGGCCTCCATGCCGTTGCCCGCCTCTCCGGTTACGCTGAGGCCCAGCGCTGCAAAGTCAGCCTTGAGCCGCAGGCCCTGGCGGATCTCCGGCTCATCATCCACGATCAATACGCGGTACATGGTCATTCCTCCTCTGAAGGGGCAGGCCCAGCGTGATGCAGGTGCCCGCCTCCTTGCTTGATTCTATGCTTAGGGTGAAGAGCCCTCCGTAATACAGCCGGCATCTGGCCAGTACATTGCGCAGTCCAATCTGATGGGTCATGCTCTGCAATAACTGCTCCGGCTGCTGGTGCATCGCCTGATCCTTCAGCTCGCGCAGCAGCTCCGGGTCCATTCCGATTCCGTTGTCGGCGACGGAGAGAACCAGCTGGTCCTTGTCCGCTCTGACGGTAATCCGTACCTTGGCCTTAGCCTGGTGAATGAAGCTGTACTTCACCGCATTCTCAATCAGCGGCTGCAGCAGGAACTTGACGATCTCCAGATCGTATGGCGCCTCCTCCTCGTCCAGCCGCAGATCCAGACCCGCACCGAAGCGGACCTCCAGGATGGACATGTAATAGCGCACGACCTTCAGCTCCTCGCGCAGCGGGATCAGATCCTCGCTGATCCGCAGCGAGAACCTGAGCATTTTGCCCAGCGATTCTATGACCGTAACCGTCTCCTTCGTGCGCTGCTGGATCGCCAGGCTGCTCATCAGCTCCAGCGTATTGAACAGGAAATGCGGATTGATCTGCATCAAGAGCGCCTTGTATTCAGCCTGCTGGCGCAGGAGCTTCTGTTCAAACTCGGTGCGGATCAGATGCGATAGCTGCTTGACCATATTGCGGAAGGTGACGGTGGCATAGTCCACCTCACTCTGGATTCTGCGCTCCGGCAAGGTAAGCCGCTCGGCTTGGGCGAAGTCGCCCTTCTGCACATGGCGCATGGCCGAGACCAGCCGCGAGAGCGGCTTGGTAATGCCCGCTGAGATCCAGTAGGCCAGCGCAAAGGCGGCCGCCAGCATCAGCGAAGCGAATACTATAATGCTGTTACGGAGCTTGAACAGATTGGCGTACAGGTCCTGCTCCGAGACGAAGCCGACCAGCAGCCAGTTGGTGATGGCCAGCTTTTTGTAAACGAGAATATGAGATGCTCCCTGCCCGTCCTTCAGGTAGACCACGCCTTGCGCCTCCCGTCCAGCCCGCACCCGCTCCACCTCCTTCGCCGCCTCCGGATGGGTGCTGTATTCCTGCTGGGACAGAATCGGACTGCCCTGCTCGTTGAGCAGGAAAATGGTACCGCTTTCACCAAGATGTATACGATTCAGCGGCTCCAGCAGGTAGTCCGCCTTGATGTTGACCTTCATCACATTCCTCGCCAGCGAAGGCTCGAAGATCCCGATCGGCAGCAGCAGGCTCACCACCTCGTATGGCTTAGCTCCCTTGATCTCCGCCTCATCGGTATGGGCCGGAACCCAGTGATTGCTGTGTTCGATGAAGTTGCGGTACCACGCTTCCTGCCTAAACGAGCTATCTGCCACCACCTGATTCTCGGCCCCGACCCGCAGCCCCTCCTTGCGGTAGATGTTGACCGAGGAGACGATCGAATAATTATTCGTCGTCTGGGTCAGGAACTTGCTCATGTTGATGCTGGCCAGCATCCTCTGCCCTTCGGTGGAAGCCGGCTGGGTAAGTATCGCATCCCACTTCTGGGTGATATCGCTGTTATAGACCAGAGAGGACAAGTCATAGCTCTGCTGGAGCGCCATATGAATAAAGGACCCGTATTCGTCCATCTTCTCCAGTGCCGACGTTTCGATATAAGAGCGGATAATCGAGCGCGCCTGATTGAACAGCAGCAGCGACATCGTGCCGAAGGACAAGACAAGCAGCACAACGAAGAATGCGATCAGTCGGTTTTTCAGCGAGTAAAAGATAGCCATCCCTCCTTCTCCTTGCTCAAATGCGAAGCGGATGCCTGTATCATGATCTGTTCCTGCCTTTCCCGTGGTACATTTTGTTTACTGCATTTATTTGTAACGCAGAACGGAGAATCCGGCAAGTGGAAACCGCTTGAATGCCTAGGTAAAAATATTGCAGAGGACGATTGACCTGCGGACCGGTTTATTTTACAATAAACTCATAAACGCGCGTTTACATTAGAGGGGGTACATTATGCGAAGCGAAGATATTGCCAAGCTAGCCGGGGTTTCGCGAAGCACCGTATCCCGTGTGATCAACAACTATTCCAATGTCCCTGAAGAGACCCGGGCCAAGGTGCTGAAGGTGATTGAACAGCATCAGTACGAGCCGAACAGCTTCGCCCGGGCGCTGGCCGGCAAGAAGACCGACACGATCGGGCTGTTTGCCATCAGCATGAACGAGAAGGAGAATGCGACGCGGATCTATCAGAACAATTATTTTGCCCCGTTCGTCGATGCTGTGGTAGATACGTCGAATGCCCGCGGCTGTTATGTTCTGATTCACACCGTCTATTCTCCCGACGACTTCCTGAAGGTCAAGCAAGCCTTCCTGCAGAAACGGATTGACGGCGGCATTATTGTCGGGACCCAGAAGGATATCGGGATTGTACGGGAAATGGTCGGTCTCAGCGCTCCGCTGGTGCTGATCGATTATGACATTTCAGAGATTATGTCAGAGCATCTGGACCGCAATCATCTCGCCATTGTGAATTCCAAGGATTATGAAGGTACGGTAGAAGCCATTGAGTACTTAATCGGTCTCGGCCATCAGGAGATCGGCATGATTTGCGGACGGATGAATACTTATTCCGGACGGGAGCGCTACATGGCTTACGAGAATACGCTGAAGCGCCATGGCCTTGCCCTGCGGAAGGACTTCGTCCTTCCGGGTGATTTTCTCAAGGAAACCGCCTATCAGGAAGTGAAGAAGCTGCTGGATTCCGGCGGCCCGCTGCCGACAGCCTTCTTCTCTTCCAATGACGATATGGCTATCTCGGCGATGGAAGCGTTCTCGGAGCATGGCATTTCCGTGCCGGAGGATATCTCCATTGCGGGGTTCGACGATGTGCAGCTTGCTGCGCGGATTCATCCCAAGCTGACCTCCGTCCGTCTGCCGATTTATGAAATGTCCAAAGCCGCTGTCGAGAAGGTCATTGAGCTGTGTGATTCACAGCAGCCTACCTTCAGCACCATCAGTTTTCCGGCGCGTCTGATTACCCGAGATTCCTGTCAGCCGCCGAAGAAGTAGAGCTACACTCCGATTCAGACAGATCCAGAAAAATCCCTTGCCCCGAGGGAATTTTTTCTCCGCTCTGTAAACGCGCGTTCACAATCGAAAGGAGACTTGTCTCTCATGAAATTCGGAACTTTTGACGACACCCGCAAAGAGTATGTAATCAACACCCCCAAAACACCTTATCCTTGGATTAACTACCTCGGCAACGAGCAGTTTTTCGGCCTGATCTCTAATACTGCCGGGGGCTATACCTTCTACCGCGATGCGCGGATGAGACGACTTACCCGTTACCGGTATAACAATATTCCGCTGGATACCGGCGGCCGCTATTACTACCTGTACGATGGCGGGGACTTCTGGACCCCGGGCTGGATGCCAGTGAAGCGGGACCTGGACTTCTACGAATGCCGCCACGGTCTCGGCTATACTTCTATCACAGGGGAGCGTAACGGCATTTCCGTGAATCAACTTGCTTTTGTACCGATGGGCCATAATGCGGAAGTCCACCGTCTGGTTGTTAAGAACACAGGCGATGTGAAGAAGACCGTGAAGCTGTTCTCTTTTGCCGAGTTCTGCCTGTGGAATGCCAATGATGATATGACCAACTTCCAGCGTAACCTCAGCACCGGCGAAGTAGAAGTGAAGGATTCCGTCATTTATCACAAAACAGAATACCGCGAGCGCAGAAACCACTATTCCTTCTATTCTGTAAATAAAGAAATTGCCGGCTTCGATACGGACCGCGAATCGTTCGTGGGCATGTACAATGGCCTGGATGCTCCGCAGGCGGTTGCTGCCGGTGAGGCTACTAACTCTGTCGCCAGCGGCTGGTCACCGATCGGCTCCCACGCCCTTGACATCACGCTGGAGCCTGGCGAAGCTCAAAGTTTCATCTTCGTGCTCGGCTACATCGAGAACCCTGAGGATGAGAAATGGGAAGCCCTGAACGTGATCAACAAGAAGCCGGCTCAGGCTGTTATTGATCAGTTCGCTACAGATGCCCAGGTGGATGCCGCCCTGGAGGTTCTGGCTGCACACTGGGATAACCTGCTGTCCAAATATCAGATTAAGAGCGGGGACGACAAGCTGAACCGGATGGTGAACATCTGGAATCCGTACCAGTGTATGGTTACCTTCAACATGTCCCGTTCCGCTTCCTACTTCGAATCCGGCATTGGCCGCGGTATGGGCTTCCGCGATTCCAACCAGGACTTGCTCGGCTTCGTCCACCAGATTCCAGAGCGCGCCAGAGAACGTATTCTCGATATCGCCGCTACCCAGTTCCCTGACGGCAGCGCGTATCACCAGTACCAGCCGCTAACCAAGAAGGGCAACAATGAAGTCGGCTCCGGCTTCAATGATGATCCACTCTGGCTGATCTCGGGTACAGCAGCCTATATTAAGGAGACCGGCGATTATTCGATCCTTGATGAGCAGGTTCCTTTTGACAGCAATCCGGATCACACTGCAACCCTGTTCGAGCATCTGAAGCTGAGCTTCGAGCATGTCACGAACAACCTCGGGCCTCACGGCCTGCCGCTGATTGGACGCGCGGACTGGAATGACTGTCTGAACCTGAACTGCTTCTCCACCGAACCGGGCGAATCGTTCCAGACTACGGAGAATATCGCAGGCGGCGTAGCGGAATCCGTGTTCATTGCAGGTCTGTTCGTCTTCGTTGGACCGGACTATGCCGAGATCTGCCGGATGCGCGGACTGGATGATGTAGCCGCTGACGCTGTTGCCAAGATCGAGAACATGAGTGCCATCACGTTGTCCCACGGCTTCGACGGCGACTGGTTCCTGCGCGCTTATGACCACTATGGCGACAAGATCGGCAGCAAGGAGAACGAGGAAGGCCAGATCTTCATTGAGCCGCAAGGCATGTGCGTAATGGCCGGAATCGGTGTAGAGAACGGTGAAGCAGCCCGCGCCCTGACTTCCGTGCAGGAACGTCTGGATACGGACTATGGTATCGTTTTGCAGCAGCCTCCGTATTCCAAGTACTATCTGAACCTGGGTGAAATCTCCACGTACCCTCCGGGCTACAAAGAGAATGCGGGGATCTTCTGCCATAACAACCCTTGGATCATGATTGCGGAGACGGTCCTTGGACACGGCGACAGAGCCTTCGAAATCTACAAAAAAATCGCTCCGGCTTACCTGGAAGACATCAGCGAAGTGCACCGGATGGAGCCTTACGTGTACTCTCAGATGATCGCCGGTAAAGATGCTGTACGTCACGGCGAAGCTAAGAACTCCTGGCTGACAGGAACAGCAGCATGGAACTATGTAGCGATTACACAGTCCATCCTGGGGATTCAGGCAGACTTTGCCGGGCTCAAGGTTGACCCTTGTATCCCTGCAGAATGGGACGGCTTCGAGATTACCCGCGTCTTCCGTGGCGACACTTATGTAATCTCGATCCAGAATCCGAACCATGTATCCAAAGGCGTAGCCAGCCTGACCCTCGACGGCGCTGCCGTGGAAGGCAACATTATCGCTCCTGTGGGCGACGGTGCTGTTCATCAGGTTGTAGTCACTCTCGGCTAATTATCTATCACTCCTATAAAAGCATAACAACCCGGTTGTCCGCTTAGGCGGTACAACCGGGTTGTTCGTTCATGGACAGGCGGCCCCCGGAATTACTCCGGTATCCATACCTTCATCTCTCCGCTGCCGCGGTTGCCCCACAGATAGTACGGAATTGCCGTTACTTCCATCGGCTGTACTGCCGCCCTGGTGCTGCCGTAGAGTCCGCCACTCCAGCTCTGCTCCTCCACCCTGTAGCCCTCCGCCCGGATTACTACAGCTCCGCCAAGCAGCTCTTCATCATAAGCCTCCTTGAACCTGCCCTCCTTGCTTAGAGATATTGAGCTTAGCGGCTCGCCGTTATCCGCAGATTCCAGACAATAGACCAGCGGCCCGTACTGAATAGCCGTCTTCCCGGCATTAGCCCGCAGTTCCGGGTGGGCGTATACACGGTGCGCTTCCATTGGAAGCATCAGCTCCACTATGTCACCGGGCTGCCATTCCCTGCGGATTACCGCATAACCCTGCTCCAAAGCATCAAGTGCTGGAAGGAGCCCGCCATTGACGCTGATCCGGACCTTTCCGCTGCTCCACGATGGAATACGCAGGGCGATACCGAACACCCCGGCTTCCGCAGGATCAACCTTCAGTGTGACTATGCCCTCCCATGGAAGCTTGCTGGACTAAGTGACCTTCACCTCTGTTCCTCCAAGTAGGGTTATAAGCTCACTTCCGATATACAGATTCGTATAGAGCGTATCGCTGTGTTCAGTGTAGATATACTGATTCAATGAGGTCAGCAGGCGCGCCACATTCGGCGGGCAGCAGGCACAGCCGAACCAGCCCTGGCGCTGCGCCTTCACATGCTGTTTGCCGGGATTACAGGTGCAGGCCTGCGGCCAGACCTCCAGCGGATTGACGTAGAAATAATGCTTGCCGTCCTGCGCCATCGAGCCGAGTACATTATTATAGAGCGCACGCTCCATCACATCGGCATAACGGCTATCTGGAGTCAATTCCAGCATTCGTCTGGCAAAAAAGATCAGCCCGATCGAAGCACAGGTCTCCGCATAGACCGTATCGTTAGGCAGATCGTAATCAAAGGTGAATGCTTCGCCGTGATGGGTGGAGCCGATTCCGCCAGTGATATACATCTGTCTCTCTGTCATATTGTTCCACAGGCGCAGGCACGCCTCGCGAAGTGCTTCATCTCCGGTCAGGCGGGCCAAGTCGGCCATGGCGGTATACATATAGACGGCGCGGACAGAGTGGCCTAGGGCTACCGTCTGCTCACGGACCGGTATATGGGACTGATTGTAGGCCATATCGATTTGATCCGTCTGGCCGCCCCAATGTGTAACCCTGCCCCGGCCCTCCCATTCCTGGCGCAGGAAGTTCGGCTCCTGCCCGCGCTGGTCAATGAAGAAGAGGCTGAGCTTCAGATACTTCTCTTCCCCTGTCAGCCGGTACAGCTTCACCAGCGCCAGCTCAATCTCCTGATGACCGTCGTAGCCCTTCAGCTTGCCTTCCTCCGTTCCGAAGACAGAGTCGATATGATCGGCCATACGGCGCATAATACTCAGCAGCTTGTCCTTACCGGTCGCTTCATAATAAGCCACTGCAGCTTCGATGAAATGTCCGGCGCAATACAGTTCATGGCAATCCTGGAGATTCGTCCAGCGCTTGCCCGGTTCCTTGACAGTGAAGTAAGTGTTCAGGTATCCGTCGGCCTGCTGTGCTTCTCCTACCAGATCGATCACCTCGTCCGCCTGGCGTTCCAGCTCCGGGTCCCGCCGGATGCTGAGGGAATAAGCCGTTGCCTCCAGCCACTTGGCTACATCGCTGTCCTGGAAGACCATGCCCCCGAACTTACCCTGTCTTCTTCCGGCAGCGATTTCAAAATTGGCAATGGCATGGCTCGGTTCAGCCCCGGCCACGCGGTCATGAAGCGCCTCATATTGATAAGGAATCACTGTCTCCTGCACCAACCGGATATAACGGCCCCAGAATTCATCCTGAACGTGCACTCTGTGGCCTCCCTGATCCGAATGACCGGAATGATCTGGTTGAACGGTTGTCCGAACCTTTGCACCTTCAAATTGACTCATTGTAGCATCTCCTCTTCAGCATTTCGTCCTCGCTAATTGCCATTATAGACGGTACAATATAACAAAAACAGAAGCATAAACAACCCCGTTTTTGTACTATTTCACACAACTTTTATATAAGGCTTAGCGAAGTTAATTCAGGACACATGCCTTTCCAAGGAGCTGCTAATGACACTTAATTCTTCCTATATTCATCTGGCCGCACCACCCTTCCCCTATTTCCTGGAATGCGGCCGTACCGTCTATTTGCCCGGAGACCAGCATCCGAACCGCAGCCGTATGGGCAAATTCGATCTGATCATCGTGGAGCAGGGATGCCTGCACATTGGAGAGGAGCATACAGAATGGGCAGTGGGCGCCGGGCATACCCTGCTGCTGCTGCCTGACCGCTACCATTATTCAGTGCAGCCGTGTGAAGCAGAGACGATCTTCACCTGGGTTCATTTTCACACGGTGGGAGAATGGACAGAATCAGCGGGTGAGCCGGTATATGCGGACCGGGAAACGCATTTCCGGCAGTTTCTTACCCACCCTTATACCATCCGTATTCCCCAGTTCGGACCGCTACCTGCCCCCTTCGCACGAAGCGGCCAGGCAGGGCAGTTGCTGCAGCTGAACCATAATAGGCGCTCAAGCGCCGTGTGGCAGCAGCAGCGTATCTTCGAGGAGATGCTGCGGACGATGGATCTGGCCCGGCAAGATACGGCCGGAAGCCAGGCAGACGAGATTGCCGAGCAGACGGAGGCCTATCTGCGGAATCATTATATGGAAGAAGTCACGAATACCTCTCTGGCGGATGCCCTGCATTTTCACTACAATTACCTGGCCCGCTGCATGAAGCGTGTCTACGGGCTTACGCCCATGGAGTACCTGACCGATTACCGGCTGGAGCAGGCCAAGCTTCTGCTGCTTAAGACAGAGATCCCGATCGCGGCAATCGCAGAGCGCACCGGCTTCGAGAGTACAGCTTACTTCTCCCGGCGCTTCAGCCGCAAGGTCGGAATCTCTCCGCTGCGCTTCCGCAAGCGATATTCCCGCTGAGCATGAATGCCCTTAGGCGGAACCCGGGGCAAGGATACGGAATTCGTGCAGTTCCCGGCAGTAGGATAACCCGCGAATCCGTACGGACTGGGGCGTGTAGGCTCTGATCGGGCCCGCTTCCAGCTGCTGCTCCGGCCCGCTCTTCAGCCACACTGCCACCGGCACCTCCGATAGTGCAGCAGCCAGCAGCTCCATATCAGTCTCCAGTATTTTATAGAAATAACCCATTTCAGACTTCACCTGCTTTATGGTCAATTGATTCGGGCAGCGCAGAACTTTTAGCTATTTTTTTCCAAATGGGCGCATAAAGATTAAGACATGCCTCAATTCCGGAGATGTTGACTATGCGATCCTTCCCAAGCTATATTATTATTCTGCTGGCCAGCCTGCTGATTGCAACAGGAACGAACTTCTTCCTGGTCCCCTATAAAATCCTCGATGGAGGAATTATCGGCATTGCCCTCATTATTAATTATATCTCCGGCACCAAAATCGGACTGTGCATTATGCTATGCAGTCTGCCTATCTTCCTGCTGGCCTGGTTCCGGCAACGGGAAATCTTCTACAATAGCATTCTGGGTCTGCTGGCTTCCTCCCTGCTGATCGAGCTGCTCTTTCCGCTTCAGTATTACTTCCTGTACTATATTGAGCTGGGCTCCATCTCAAGCGCCATTATCGGCGGCTTCCTGATGGGTACCGGACTCGGGCTGATGCTGCGCTTCAAAGCCAGCACAGGCGGAACAGACCTCCTCGCCAGATTCATCCAACGCTACCTGCCGCTGAATGTCGGCCTGATTATCTTCCTGACGGACTTCCTGATCATCGGCGCTGGCGGAATTCTGATCTCCAAGGAGACCTTTTTCCATTCGATTCTGACGATTGTTTCAGGAGGGGTCGCTACGGGATTATGCACGCTGGAAGAGTAAAAACCCGGAATTTGCCGGATGCTATGAATAAAGGTTGAAATTTTCAGACTTTCAGGCGACAATCGAATAGATAACATTCCCGGGGAGGATTAGCGAAGTTGGATAGTACAAGCACGAATAGCAACACTTCCATACATGACATTGTCGATCTGTGCCTGCTGGCAGGCAAGATCATGCTGCAGAGCGGTGCAGAGACCTACCGTGTGGAGGATACCATGAGCCGGATGGCGGCGGCACTCGGCTTCCCCGGTGCGCATAGCTATGTCACGCCGACGGTCATTATGTTCACCACCAGCCGGACCGAGCCGGTGAAGCTGTTCCGGATCGCCGAACGGACGACAGACCTGCAAAAGGTATCCGAGGTCAATGACATCTCCAGGCGGCTGACCGAGCGCCAGCTGACAGCCGCAGAAGCGCGGGAGCGGCTCGGCGTGGTCGATGACGCAGCCCATGCTTACCCGGTATGGGTACAGATCGCAGCGGCAGCCTTGACCGGAGCCTGCTTCACGGTCATGTTCAAGGGCAGCCTGCAGGATGCTCTGCCGTCGCTGCTGATCTCCGGTACAGGCTTCGCAGCGGCCACTTATCTTCACCGTCTGGTGCAGTTTCGCTTCTTCGCGGAATTCATTGCTTCCTTCATTATCGGTCTGCTGGCCTTCTTCTCCGTCAAGCTCGGCGTGGGACGGGAGATGGACAAGATTATTATCGGCTGTGTAATGCCGCTCGTACCGGGGCTGCTCATCACCAATGCGGTCCGTGACCTGATGGCCGGGCATCTGGTATCCGGCATCTCCAAAGGGGCCGACGCCTTTCTGACTGCGTTCGCCATCGGGACCGGCATCGGGCTGGTCCTGTCCATTTTTTAACACCCACTTGAAAGAGGTCGTCCTGCCATGATTTTGCAATTGATCACCAGTTTCATCGCTGCCTCAACCTTCTGCATTCTATTCAATGCACCGGTGCGCGCGCTGCTGCAATGCGGCTTCGCCGGAATGATCGGCTGGATGCTGTACCTGCTGCTGGATTACAGTTCCGATACTGTCGTCGCAACCTTTGGTGCTACCGTTGTGATCGGACTGATCAGCCAGTTTTTTGCGCGTTCCTTCAAGATGCCGGTCATTATCTTCAGTGTCGGCGGCATCATCCCGCTTGTGCCGGGCGGTCTTGCGTATGATGCCATGCGGAGGTTCGTGGAGAATGATAATAACCTCGGCATCCAGTATGGGGTTCAGGCGCTCCTGCTGTCCGGAGCCATTGCGGCTGGTCTGGTGCTAAGCGAGGTGCTCGGACAGATGTTTTTGCGTATCAAGAAATTGCCCAAACAACCGTAACGCTCCATTCCACAGACAAGCCCGCTTGCAGCAAGGACCCCGGGTCCCTGCGCAAGCGGGCTTTGTATATTGTATCAGGTAAAATATATTGCAACACCGGCGTTCTAACGGTCTAATCCTCCCAGATTGAGGTTTCGAGCTGGTCGACGAACCGCCGCAGCCTGCCGGCAATCTTAAGATTAATTGCCCCGTTCTGATACATCTCCTGTACAGTATTCCGTTGCTCCTGAATCGCCTGCAGCTTCAGCTCCAGCTTGTCATCATCCAGTACGCCGTCATTGCTCCAGCCTTCCCCCTGCACCAGCCTGGATTCCAGCCGTTCGTACTTGTCGATGACCTTCTGTGAGGCGAGCCGGTTCTCATCACTCATTCCTGCACTAACGGCGGATACTGCCGCCTGGCACATCGCAATCTTCGCCGTCCGCGCACTTTCGGCATTCTGCAGGGCGAGCTGTCCTTCTTCCCCGCTGAGCTTACCTGAGAACAGTCCAGAGAACAGCCGCTGAATTTCTGTTAAAGAGAATTTAATCTGTGTATTCAGCCGTTTGCACAGCAGAGACTCCGTATGATCCAGCAGCTCCTCCATCTTCACGGCAACAGGCTCCGGCAGCGCCCCGTTCTCCATGATCCGCCGCAACTCCGTGCGTTCGGCTTCGAGCGCACTCTTGCGTGCCTCGACACCCAGACGGAGGAACTGCTCATGGGCCGGGTCATGATCCGGTCTTGCAGCACATAGTCTATCAACCTTATCTGTAAATTCCAGCAGCACAGGCTGTGTTGAGCGCTCCGGGCTCTCAGAGACCAGGCTGCGCAGCATCGACATCCCGGCATCAATGACCACATTTCTGGCTGCCAGCTCCGTATTCCCGTATACAGCTCCGGCGCTCTGAACTACGGTCTCTTCACTGTCCGCAAGCAGCGGAAGGAAGATGCTGGCGATGACCAGCGACATCAGAATCACACCTGCCGCCAGCGCAATAATGAGATCCCGCTCCGGAAAAGGTGTCACCCCGTCCCCAAGCACCAGCGGAATGGAGAAGGCACCTGCAAGGGTTACAGCTCCCCTCACCCCTGAGATCGAGGTAATAATCTGTGACTTCAGCGGGGCCTTCTCTGCCTTCAGCCGCTTGCTCTCCCATAAGGAGTAACCATAGACCCACAGAAACCGCAGCACAATCAGCAGCGCCGTGATTGCCAGAACATAGCCGGCAACCATGAAGTTATTCAGCGTCTGATCCCGGTAAATCACCTCGATCACATCCGGAACGGACACACCGAGAATCAGGAAGACCAGCCCGTTCAGCACCAGCAGCAGTACAGACCAGGTACTGGCGGATACCAGCTGAAGCTTATATTGCGGGGAGACGGCCCGGTCCTTCTCAATGGCGTACATGACACCCCCTGCCACAACGGCCAGAATGCCCGAGACCCCGATCTCCTCGCTGATCAGATAAATAATGAACGGCGTAAGGATCTGCAGCAGCACATGGATGGTCACATCCTCCATACCGAACCTGCGGATGAACACGCTGAGCCGGATCAGCAGGAATGACAGCACTGCACCAAGCAGCAGTCCTCCTGCGGCAATCAGCACAAAACTAAACGAGGCCTTAGGCAGAGAGAACACGCCGGTAACCATGGCTGCAATCGCAAATTTAAAGGCGACCAGGCCGGAGGCATCGTTCATCAGCGATTCTCCTTCGAGAATCCGGTGGATGCTTTTGGGAAGATGAACCCGTCCAGCCAGCGCGCTTACCGCTACCGCATCCGTAGGAGACAGAATAGCCGCCAGTGCGAAGGAAGCTGCCAGCGGAATCGAGGGAATCATCCAGTTAATCGCATAGCCCGCCACAAATACCGTGACAAATACAAGTCCCAGCGCCAGCAGCAGAATCGGTGCCCTAAGGTTCCACAGCTCACCGCGCGGCGTCCGCCGCCCGTCATTGAAGAGCAGCGGAGCAATGAATAGTACAAAAAACAGCTCAGGCTCGAAGTGCATATGTATTCCCGTCGGAATTAGTGCAGCAATGATTCCTAGTCCGATCTGAATCAGGGGAACCGGGACAAACGGAATGAAGCGGTTCAATATATTCGATACGGCGATTAATCCAAGCATCAACAGCACAGCCAGAAAAGTCTCCAAGTCCATCATCTCCCCGTCTGATAATCAATTATATTATTGCAATGACCCGGCTAACGTCAACAAACGGAAGGCACAGCGGAAATTACAATCTCCGCCCGTACCTTCCGTTGCCTTATCATTTACGGCTTCCGCCGCTGGTCTAGCAGTAAACAGTAACACGATGCTGTCCGCCCTGTTATTTTAGCTTTTCACTAGCAGCTGTATGCCTATATTCCACGGGTCCCTTAGAGTGATGATACCGCCCTCTTCTTCCACACGGTATCCGGCACGCTTCACACGTTCAGCGGCTTCATGCACATCCTGAATGTTCGGGAGCAGCAGTGTAAAATAATCGATGCCCGCCGCATTCGCCGGAGCCGCCGGAGCCCCCTTGCCAGCCCAGGTATTCAGTCCCATATGATGATGATAGCCTCCAGCCGAAATGAACATGGCCGCATCGCCGTAATGGGCGGTCACCGTGAATCCAAGCGCATCCACGTAGAATTTC
This sequence comes from Paenibacillus sp. FSL M7-0896, assembly GCF_037975415.1. Taxonomy (NCBI): domain Bacteria; kingdom Bacillati; phylum Bacillota; class Bacilli; order Caryophanales; family Paenibacillaceae; genus Paenibacillus; species Paenibacillus sp. FSL M7-0896. The sequence goes on along the minus strand of NZ_CP150250.1, from coordinate 2,759,321 downwards.
TTAGCCTCTGCCAGATCGCCCACATGGAAGTGAACATGACCCATTACAGTGCCCGCAGGCAGCCCGGTCCAGCTCAGGCCCTCCGATGCAGCCAGCAGACCGTCCACATCCACCGGATCGGTGGTCATGACCACATTGCCTGTTGCTTCATACTTCCAGGTGTCACGGGGCCGGTCGCGGTACAGCTCGATTCCGTTATGATCAGGGTCTTCGATGTATAGAGCTTCGCTGACCAGATGATCCCCCTGGCCCACCGATATCCCGGAATCGATCAGATTGCGCAGCACCAGTCCCAGAGAAGGCCGGTCCGGCAGCAGAATCGCAAAATGGTATAGTCCGGCCACCGAGTTCCGGCGCAGCACCTGAGCCTGCTCAATCTCCCGCAGGACAAGCAGCACCTGCTGGCCATCCGCCGTCAGCTCTACCACGCGCCCTTGCTGCCGCAGAATCTTCAGTCCGATTACATTCTGATAAAAGTTGAGCGAGCGTTCCAAATTACTTACACGAATCTGTACAAGTCCAATTTCCAGTTGTTGCGGTAATATAGCTGTTGCTGTCATAGGAATCCCTCCTGAAATGAATATAGGCTAATTCAAATAAAGTCCCTGGTACCAAAGCACGCATAATAACGGTTAGTGTTGACTGTTCCTATCCTGTCCATGCAAAGGTAATTTCAATTTCCGTTACACATTAACTTACTTAAGTATAGTTGCGATCTATATGTTTGTCAATTACTTTTACAATACACATTAGAGTCTACAAAAAAAGCCCAGCCGACAGGCCAGACTCCGAAGCAGTCATTTCGTTATTGAGATTCACCAAGGATCTCTATCAATACATCCTGTGCAGTAATTCTTAGTTCACTTGGCGGGGAATCCATTAGAACCCGAAGCTCGAACCCCTGCTCCGCGGCATAGATCTCGTCATACAGCCAATATTTCTTCACAAGCGGTTCAGGCAAGCGTAGTCCGCTCACACCTTTGAACTTTAGCTTGATCTCACATTGGTAATGCATCGCCCCGGCGCAGTCCAGAATCATCTCCAGCACACCTTCTGTAGGCATAGTATAGGAGATTACTCTGGCATCATGCAGACTCTTCTCGACTAACTGTACGGCGCTTTCCGGGAGTTCATGCTTAATGGCTTCGTACCCTTTGCGGTATTCTCTGAAGATCGCCTGCACCCGTTCATCATATTCCCAGCCCCACTGCAAGGCCCGTTGCTTGAACTCAGGCGCAGGATAAGTGGAATTTATCGTTCCGTCATGTATTGAAGCGTGGAAGTACCCGGGTAGATATTTCAGCAGATCTTTTTTCATATATTCCAGAAAATCCTTGGCCCGCTCCTCATAGCTGATCCCCTCCGCCGCATGCCAAGCCACATCCTCCACCCAATCCTGCTCCGTCTCCGGGAAGACCATGAACCCGCGCACCTGCATTTCTTCATACCAGGATATAGTGAAAAATTTCATTCTGAAGCTTCCTCCACTCTGTAGCGATCCTTAATTCCCGGCCAGCTTCTCCCCCAGATATACCCGGTGCTCCTGCGAAGCCGCCACAATCCAGACCGTCACTTGCTGCTTGCTGAACAGGAACTCGCTATCTACTTTGAGATACGGGAGCTTCGTCCCTCCGAAGGGTCCGTCATTACGCAACATTGAATTTTCCGCCTTCAAAATATTCTTCACCTGATCTTCGCTCAGGCGCAGGAACTGCGCAGTCTCTGCAAGTGTCATCAACGGATGGTCCTCAGCTTGGCTTTCCGTCTGCGCTCCGGCAGGTGTCTGGTGCTGTAACTCATAACCCGCTCTAATCCGATCGCCGATCACGAAACTGCTGGTAACCAGACACAGGCCCAGAATCAGGGCAGCTCCCAGGATGGTATAATTGTTCTTCATGGGCAAAATCTCCTTATATGTATGCTTGAATCAATGTGCAGGAGTATAAGTAAGGAGCCAACAGTCCCTCCACTCCCCTTCATGCAGTTCATGCTCCGGTAAAAGCTTGCTGCGTACAAATCCGATTTTCTCATAGACTCTGAGTGCCCTGTGATTCCAGCACTGCGGGTCCATGACAATGAGTTCTGCCTGCTCTGCTTCGAGCAGATGCTTCACCATCCCACCTACCAGTAGCGAACCTATCCCCTGGCTCCATAGCTGCGGCTCACCAATGAACTGATCCATTCCGTAGACCTTTCCCGTATAATCTGCTTAGCCGTACTCCGTCAGCTCTTCCCTGCCAACAGGATAGAACTGGATATAACCTATATCCTGACCCATGTACTGCACGATCCCACGGTATAATCCCTCTTCTTCACTTTCATAAAAATTCGTCTGTACCCGTTCCAGATCATGCGGACAGTCCCGGCCTTCATAATACTCCAGCACTGCCGGGTCCGAGAGCCATCGTACGAGCAGCGGTGCATCCTCCTGTTCCAGCCTGCGGACACTGAGGTCCCCGTTCTTAAAAAGAATCATTATGAGATCACTCCTTATATTCCTATAGTCCTGTCACATATGTGTCAGTCTAAACGATAGAAATCGCAGTGTAAAGTCAGCACCAAGCAGCTGCTCATCAAAAAAAGTGGCCCCGCCGGTAACCGGCAGGGCCAAAAGTCTATTGTAAGGGGGTCATGGGTCTACTATACTGAGCGAAGCTTAAGCCCAGATGAAAAACACATAAAGGTTTAATGAAAATAGACAGAATTCCGCAAGGATCAAAGAAAGACCCTGCCGAGGCACGGCGGGGTCTTCCACAAATGGTTCCACTGGGGGGTGGAGAACTTCACTATACTCCCCGAACCTTAAAAAAACATAAAACGGGGCTGAAGGTTTCCTTAAATTTACGTACATCAGATCCTGTCTCAAGCCACAGGAAGCTGATGTACGATCTGATCCAGGGTGACCTCCTGCAGCACATTCTCCATCGCCTTCTGTGCAAGAGAGAATACTGGAACAATAGCGCCTGCAATGTTCTTGCCTACCGGACACTCCGGGTTCGGATGCTCATGGACAGAGAACAGCGAGTCCTCTTCCACCGCATTCACCGCCTTATAAATCTGCAGCAGCGTAATATCAGCTGCACTGCGGGCAAGCTTCGCTCCGGCCACACCGGGACGAACCTCCACAAGTCCTGCCTTATTCAGCATACCCGTAAGGCGGCGAATCACTACGGGGTTCGTATTCACGCTGCCGGCGATCCACTCGGAGGTGCTTTTGCCGTCTTTGTTGCTGTCGATTAAGGTTAGAATATGAATAGCCACCGCAAATCGCGTGCTAATGTTCATAACAATCACTCCTTCACACTGGCCGGAATGCTTCCGCCAGATGCAACTATAATAGTTACATTTAGGACAATTGTCAATCCCATGAGGAGTGTGCAGACAACAGAACACTATTCACTGTCATACGCCTGCAATGCCACCGGCAGAGCTTGAATCACCACATTACCCACTGCCGGAAGGGGCAGCAGCACTGCGCTGATGATCTCATCACGGGTTGCGCCTAGTGCTTTGGCATGCTTAACATGAAAGGGGAGCCCGCTCTCCAGCCTAACCGCCGCGAGTACAGAGATATAGGCAATCTCCTCGGTTTTGGCATCCAGGCTGCTTGCGGCATCCAGCTTCTTCACAATTTCGCCAAGGGCCTTTTGCTGCTCCGGCGCTTCCTTCATAAATGTCATAAAGGCATGACTGACTTGCGGTACATTATCCACTTTAATTAACCCTCCGATTCTGGAAACAGATTCTTGCATTCCATATGATAACATCATCTTTAGTATGAGGGTTTCTTGCGTAATGCATACATTACAACTGTTAAATATTCCTATATATAAGATGCACTTAAGGTTCAAACTCTAATTTGGGTCGTCGCTGCGGTGAACATTTGGCCCTCCGGCCGCTGTTGTGTTTGGATTTCTTCATACAAACCGCTCCTCACGGTAGAAATCCAAACACAAAGGCGGACGCTATCGCTCCTCCAGTTCCAAATTTCCCCTCCACTTCTTTTTGCTTTTTGTTAATAGCTTTAGTGCGTCTTATATATCTTCACGCAGTAGTCAAAATAATCGGCTTGCCCTTGGTGACCACAATTGTGTGCTCAAACTGGGCCACGCGGCTGTTGTCGGCAACGCTGAGTGTCCAGCCATCCGGCTGCTGCTCTACGAAATCAGTGCCTGTGGACAGAAACGGTTCGATGGTAATGACCTGGCCTTCTTTCAGCACCGTCGTTACACGCGGATTATAGAAGGGCAGAATCTCAAACGGCTTTTCATGCAACGCTTTGCCAATGCCGTGGCTGCACAGGTTACGCACGACTTTATAGCCGCGCTTCCGTGCTTCCGACTCCATAACCCGGCCGATCTCGTTCACCTTCATGCCCGCCCGGAGATGATTAATCACGCTCATCATGGTCTCTTCCGTACTCCGGCAGAGGTGAATCAGCTTCTCATTATAAGGAGGCAATTGAAACGATACCCCGGCATCGCCAAAATAACCGTTCAGCTCGGCGGAGACATCGATATTGATCAGATCTCCGGCCTGAATGACACGTTGTCCCGGAATTCCATGCGCTACCTCTTCATTCACACTTATACAGGTCGTTCCGGGGAAGTTGTAGGTTACCTTTGGAGCAGATTTTGCGCCAAAATGGTTGAGAATCTTCGCCCCCACCTCATCCAGCTCCGCAGTCGTCATTCCGGGAACTACACTTTTCTTCATCTCAGCAATGGTGTGACCTACCACTGCACCCGCCGCTTTCAGCCCTTGCATATCCTGGAGCGTCTCGCTCGTCATCCCTGCTCACATTCCTCTCGTTATCAAAGCTTCACCTTGAGTATGTATCCTACAAGTATAACAGCCTTGTTACGCAGAGTGAAATCAACGTACCTCTTAGCTTATTGCACCTACGGCCTTCATCCAGGCATCAGCGATTAAGGCATGTCCGGCAGGCGAAGGGTGTACCCCATCCCCCGCCCAGAAGGCAGGTTCAGCCTTGACGGATGCCGCTGCGAACAGGCCGTCCAGCGGCACCAGCACAGCGCCGTATTCACGGGCCAGCTCACGGACTACGTGGATTTTGGGGTCCAGATCCTGACGCCAGCCCTTGCGGTCTTCCGGCACCGGCAATACGAACGGCTCCACCAGCACCAGCTTGGCATCCAGATGCTGCTTGGTCCGTTCAATCAGATCACGGTAGGACGACTCGAATTCAGCCGCTGTAGTCTCCTGCCCGGAATCATACCACCGCCAGGTATCATTTATGCCAATATAGATAGACACCCAGGTTGGCTTCAGCGCAAGACAATCCCTCTCCCAGCGCTCCTGCAGATCGACCGCCCGGTTGCCGCTAATTCCGCGGTTCAGGAACGTAAGATTCTTCTCAGCATACTGAAGGCCAAGCCGGGCACCCGCCATCAGCGCGTAACCTACACCCAGCGATGAAGCATCGGCGTAATTGCGTCCACAATCTGTGATACTATCCCCCTGAAACAGGATGATATCGTTCTTTTGAAATGGCATGCCTGAAATCCTCCTATGAAACATCTATAGTATGTAAACATGATCATTATAGCAAATCGGCTTTCCTGCGGACACGTTTTCATTGAAAATTATTCCTAAAACAGAAAACCCCCTAAGACTGCCATATGACAGTCCCAGGGGGATCTTAGAATAGAAATTTAATAGGCCAGGCTGAACAAGCCATGGATATGAGTCAGGTAACGGATGTTACTGGCTTCCTTCATCAGCGTTGCCGGCAGACCCTTCAGCGGAGTGGAGTTACCGCCGACAATGGCTACCCCGTCTTTGCGTCCGAGGCTGGCGAGTGTGCCGGAATTGACCGGGCTGAAGGCCTCCTGCGGTTTATCATTAAGATAAGCGAACAGATTGTAGCCAATCAGCTCACCCATCTGCCAGGCGATCTGTGCCGTTGGCGGATAAGGACGGCCATCCGGTGCAAAGACAACAGCGCTATCTCCGGCAACAAATACATTAGGGTGTGAAGTAGACTGCAGGAATTCATTCACCGTGGCCCGGCCGCGGTTGACTTCAAGACCGGATTCGCCAACCAGCGGATTGCCCTGTACCCCGCCGGTCCAGACGAAGGTGTTCGCCACAATCTGCTGCCCATCCTTGAGATCAATCTTATTATCGGCCACCTTCGTTACCGGAAGTCCCGTCAGGAATTGCACCCCGCGCTTCTCCAGGCTGGCTGTAGCGCGCTCAATCAGATGATCCGGCAGGACAGGGAGAATCTTCGGACCCGCTTCAACGAGCAGAAGCTTGATCTCAGCAGGATTCACTCCATATTGCTTCGTCAGCTTAGGCAGAATATCGGCAATTTCGCCTACTAGCTCTACGCCAGTCAGTCCGCCGCCGCCGATCAGAATTGTTGCATCTGCTGCGTTGCGGGTTTTGGAGTAGTCACGAATCCGGTCTTCAATATGACGGCGGATCCGCAGCGCATCTGCTGCTGATTTCAGCACCATGCTGTATTCTTCAAGTCCCGGAATACCAAAGTATGCGGTGGTGCTGCCCAGACCGACAACGAGAGCATCATAGGTCAGCATGACGCCGTCCGAGAGAATAACCTGCTTGTTCTCCGGGGAGAACGAATTGACCTTGGCGATTTTCAGATCAATATCTTTACCGGCGAACAGCTTCGCCAGCGGCATGGCAACCGCCTGTTCAGACGCACTGCCAGCTGCAAGCCGGTGCAATTCCGTAATAATCTGATGTGTCGGATACTGATTGACGACCGTAATTTTGGCTTCCGCTTTGCTCATATATTTACGAACGGTTAAGGCACTGAGCAGACCGCCGTAGCCTGCACCTAGAATCACTATATGTTTTGACATGATAATTCCTCCATCATTAAGTATTACGGGCTTATTTACCCGATTGACGTTCACCGCTGACCTGCAGATAGGCATTCATGAACCGGAGAGCCTTCTGTACCTGCGGGTCCTTGATCATCTTCATCATGCCGAACAGGCTGACTGTTTCGCTGCTTGCATCCGCGCGGTCCTTCGCTTCAATGACAGTAGCCGCCAGATTCTTGGCAGTGCCCACCACAGGACCCGCCATTTCCTTGATCGCACCAACTGTATCATTCTTAAGTACTTCATCCGTGGCAACTGACTGCACAAAATCTAGTGATTTGGACAATACACTGACCATTTGTGTGATCTGCGGCAGCTGCTCTACCAAAAGAATCAGAGATTGCTGCACCTCCGGCTTCAAAAGCTCTTTCAGCACATCCTCTCTGGGAAGAGCTGCTTCTGGTATTTCTTGTTCAGGCAGGGTTTGGGTAACGGTTTCTGACATATCGAAGTCTCCTTTTACAAATCGTATTCTTGCACAATGACATCCAGGTGAAACTATGTGACTATTATAACACTCTATTTGTTATTATTGTCACAATCTTTTTGCCTTTGCAACCTATTTTTGTGATTATTATCACTTCCTCATCGGTTTTATCGAACTCAGTCGTTTAATCAGGTTAAATTTACAAATTATTATGTTTTTCCTCATTGACGTATACAAAGAGTCGTGATATCTTAAGCAAGTAACTAAATGTAAGTTCATTAATTAATATCAGCAATTGATTATTACTAAGCAGCATACATATTAGATGGAGGTAATGACTTATGAGTACTTTTTCCGAATTGGTGCAGTCCCGCAGATCGGCTAATAATTTCGTGGAAGGTGTTACCATTCCGCAGAGTGAGCTCGAAGAGATGTTCTCCCTGGCCCGCCTGGCTCCCTCGGCTTATAATCTTCAACACACCCATTATAAGGTGATCAGCGATGACAACGTAAAGGAAGCCATCCGCAAGGACGCGTATGGTCAATACAAGATCCACACCGCATCGGCTGTTATTGTGGTGCTGGGTGACAAGAATGCCTATCTGCAGGCTCCTGAAATCTATAGCGGGCTTAAGCTTCTGGGAGCGATGAGCGAGGATGCATACGAGCAAACCATTCAATCTATCAACGATGCTTATACCGGGAACGATACTTTCCAGCGGGATGAAGCGATCCGCAATGCTTCTCTGTCAGCGATGCAGTTCATGCTGATTGCCAAGGATAAGGGCTGGGATACCTGCCCGATGATCGGCTTTGATCCGGAGGCTGTGAAGGCTACCCTCGGTCTCGGCGACCATATGGTTCCGGTGATGCTGATTACAATCGGCAAGGACAACCAGCATAAGATCAGACCGCGCGGCTACCGCAAGCCGGTTAATGAGTTTGTTGAATTCATCTAATAAAAAGGGTCTTTCGGCTACTATGCCGAAAGACCCTTGTCTATATCATCCTGCCGTATTCTCAATCCATACTCACCGCGCATACTGCAAAATCGCCACAGCCGCACGCTCCTGCCGCTCTACATCCGTGCTGTTCAAGGCTGCCTTCAGGACAGCCAGCGCCTGCGCTACTGTAGCTTCATCCACCTGAACCGGACAGGCACCGGCGGCATTCCCGCCATCCCCTGCCTGATTCCCCAGCCACAGATCGATTCGGGCTGCGGGCAGCACTCCTGAATAGGCAGTTATTCTGCTGTCAGAGGCAAGCAGCCCTGTTACAGCCGGATTAACCGCAGCGAGGGGCAGACTCTTCAGCCAGGTGACACCGCGCCGGTGGGCTGTACTATCCTCTGCGCCGCTGTGCCGGGTATCATAGAAGTAATCACCAAGGTCCCCGAGATACACCCATTCTTCATCGGCGATCAGCACGTAATCCCCATCCTTCATCGCATTGACGAAGGTATCCAGGGTATTCGTTGCACTCTCCAGCTCATGCCCGTCGTAAGCAGCGGCAGCTAACTTGCTGCTGATCTCTTCTCTGCTATGCTTCTCCAGATCACCCGTACCGGGATAGCCCGCACATATATAATTATCCTCCAAAAAGGACTTCAGCAGCCCGCTGCCGAGTTCCTCAAGCTTCATTGCATACAAGCTCATTTCCGTTTCCTTTCCCTCCAGGCAAAGCTGCCGGAGTCTACGCAGCATTGAAACCATCCTTTTCATTATACAGCAAAGGCAGCGGGATTTGAATTCGGCAGATTCTAAGGAAAACGCAGAATAACAGCGCTTACAATACCTTTTTCCAAACTGGGAGTGCAAATTTAAAAATTTCGGCTTTTTACTATTCCCCGCACGGACGGTATAATTCAGGTATCAGCTCAAGGAAACAGACACTGCAGGAAGAACGTAAGCCAGGACAGAATCTCCGGCAGCTAATCTTAAGCAGCGCTCCTCCTTGTGACTGAGACTATATCTTTGATCCTGGCATTCCCGTCTGAAGTGAGTCCCTGCACGAAACGGTATGAGCTTCTTAAAGCTCACAGGCTTCACAACCCCATCCTATCGTGGTAAGCGGATCAGTTTAGAGCAGTTTGAATGTGCAGGATAGGCAAATATACTGCCGCCTCGGACCATTTCTACCCGGCTGAGTACAAAGGATAGGATAAGGAGTCTGAGACTAACATGGGTATAGTGGTAACAATATAAACCTCTATTGTTGATGTACTGATCAACGATAGAGGTTTATATGTGTCTGCACGGTCTTACCGCCGCTCTAGGTTAACGCAGGCCTTCCGCCACTTGTAGCAGCATCTCTCTGGTGACTTCAGGCGATCCGGTCCCTACCTCATGCAATATATTTCTCTCCTCGTTCTCCCGAACCTCAATCCAACGGATGTACGCATAATAGCCGTTGCTGTTATTCTCATAGGCTTGGCGGTTTTCAACATACAAGGCTTCCTGAGATTTTACCTTCAGATGCTCAACCTTTGTATCCGCCCAAACATCAGATGTAAGCTGTGCCCACGGAGTAAGCGGGGAATAAGTAACGGAGATGTAATCATTTTCTCCCTTAGGACCTTGGTACACCAGCTCAGGACTGACCGTCCCGGCCTGCTGGTTGGGCACATTGAAGCTCTTGATCCAGGCGTAATGCTCACCGGGCTTCAGCCGCTTGGTAAGGACATTGGTGTATTTTTTAACCCAGGAGCTATCTGTAATGCCCACTGTACTGTCGGATCTTCCTTCGGCAAAATGGTATGCTTCCGGCATTCTGCCCGGCACGGCCAGCTTACCTGTGACAGGCTCTGTAGCCTTCTTCCAGCTTTCGATATCTGTGAATATCTGCGGACGGTTGATCATACGGAGCTCCTTCATCCCGTTTGATCTAGCAATTAACAGCATAGCCGATTCATTATCAGCAAGCTGAGACTGAATCTCTGTAATCACCCGCCGGGTCTGGTTGGCAAAAGCTGTTGACTCATTAGCGCCCTCATGAATATCCACTTCCAAACTGGTTGCACCATAGGTAACCTGCCATAGCCGCTCCGCACCATAGACCACGCCTCCGAAGAGCATCAGTCCGCAGAGTACCAGGGCGATCCTCGCTGTCCCGCGCACGCGCACGGGCCTATTTCCTCTCTGCTGCGGCTGCTGGAATTGCTCAAAGCTCGCTGCTAACCGCTGCTCCAGCGGCTCCGGCATCGCTGTATGTTGTTTATACCTGTTGAACTCCTGCTTCAGTTGATTTCCGATAGACATGTCCATTCCCCCTTCATCTCATCGTCCGCTGTAAATGCCGCATTCTGCCGCAGCTTGCGCAGCGCCTTATGGTGCCTGGATTTGGCGGTTCCCAGCGGGATGCCCAGGGCCGCAGCAATCTCGTCATAGCTGCACTCTCCGTAGTAACGCAGGACAATTACGCTGCGGAGCTTAGGCGGCAGTCCGCTGACCAGCTGCATCAGCTCTCCCTGCTGTTCCTGGACCAGAAGCTGCGCGTCCGCTCCCGGATACAGACTCTCAGATGCATGCTCCCGGCTGCGGTTCATGAGCCGCAGCCTGCGCCAGCTTCTGCGGTTCCAGTTGCTGCATTGCCTGACGATCATACCGTTCAGCCAGGCTCGAAAAGGCCGTTTGCCATCGTACTGCTGCTGGCAGCGGAATAGCTCGATGTAGATTTCATTGACTACATCAGCCACATCAGCTGGCCGGTTCACCAGCAGGCTGACGGTTCCGTACACCTGCTGCCTAATGGTGTTATGTAGTAAGGTGAAGGCTTCTTTATCTCCATGTTCCAGCCTTTGCAGACATTCCCGAAGCTCTTCTTCTGTCATCTTCCTCTCCCCTCTCTATCTTGCTTACACTCTATATTGGTCCGCTGGCGGTGGAAGGTTCCCTTGATATGCAATTTATTACATCCTGACATATCAAAAACCGGCTGCCCATGAATTTCATCATGTGCAACCGGTTCTTTTGCTGCCGCCGGAACCTCCCTGGCTATGCGTTACAGATTACAAGGGCTCATTCCCCCATACCAGACTGCCGGAGATATAGGCCGGAAGCTTGGCCCAATCCGCAGGAGCTGTACCTGCTGGATTAAAGGAATAATCGCCGGTCTGGGAGTAATTGCTCCAATCTGCCTTGGAGGCCCGCATCTGAATATCTATGCTGGCTCCCGGAGCAAGCGAGCCTGCTGCTGCTGTGAAGCCCAGCTCCAGGTAATGATCCGCGCCGCTCAAGGCTGCCGGAAGCTTCACGAACGTCCCAGTCACATTGGCGCTCCCTACCTGGGACCAGTCACAGAAGAAATTCTGGGCCTGCTCGCCATCACTGGTGTAATAATATCTGAGCTTCACATCAGCGAGGGAGACCGCAGCAGTACTGGTATTCACCAGCTTGATCCGCGGGCTGAGGGCATTGACAGCATTAGCCGTGCTGCTATTGAACATCTGGACCTTCAGACCGCCATCCACTGGTGCTGTCGTATCGGCTATTGTAATCGCCAGCGTCTTCGCGGCTCCGGCACTGAACTGGAAGCTCAGCGTTGTTGTCCCCAACGGCTGTGCCGCCAGATAAGCTTTGTGGATCGTCACAGCCGATCCGCTCACCGTATAATCCGTTCCAGCGGTTAACGCCGCCGAACCGTTTTTAATAGAAGCTAAAGTATTCCCGTTCAAGGTCATCGCTACTTCGATGTCGCTCTGATTCCCCGTTTTCTTGTCGAAGCTGGCCGTGACCGGTGTTATGGTTGAATCATTAGCCGTTGTTGTCGTATCCGCCACCGTAACCGTTAAGGTCTTCGCAGCTCCGGCACTGAAATGGAAGCTTAGCGTTGTTGCTCCGACGGGCTGTGCCGCCAAATAAGCCTTGTGAATCGTCACCGTTGAACCGCTGACTATATAATCCGTGCCAGCAGTTAGTGCAGTTGCACCATTGGTAATGGAATCCAGGGTATTTCCGTTCAGGGTCATCGACACTTCGACGTCGCTCTGATTCCCAGTCTTCTTATCGAAGCTGGCAGTGACCGGCGTAATGACGGAGCCTGCTGCCGGAGGGTTCACCGGATCAGCGTACAAGGTGCCGCGTCCGTTGGTTCCCAGATACACGCGTCCATAGATCCGCGGATCGCCGGTAATCGCCATGTTGATTCTGGCATACTGGTGTGCGTCATCGTTAATCCGCACCCAGCTGGCTCCGGCGTCATCCGAGCGGAACACTCCTCTTACTCCGTCAATCTGGGCTACAGTATATAGGGCCATATAATTCTCACCCGGCGCGGCCTTTCCGAACCCGATCAAGTCCGCTTCTTCCACATTGCTCAGCTTGGTGAAGCTTGCCCCGGAGTTCGTAGAATGCCATATGCCGTACTTATCCTGCGGATGTCCTCCGGCAAACCAGATATCGCCTTCCACGCCCGGCATGGCTTTCAGGCTCACTTGCGCCTGGTTCGGCTGCAGGCCGTTCACGTTATTGGCTGGCAAGCCGGTCGCAGCCGTAGCTGTGAAGGTGGCTCCGCTATCTGTACTGACATAGAGCTTGCCCTCATAGAAGCCATAGAATTTATTCGGATTCACCCGGTCGGATGCTATCTTCGCTCCGGCAGGAATTCCGCTGCTCGCCGTCCAGGAGTTGCCGCCTGACTTGGAGTAAAAGACCCCGATATCCGAGGTGCTCCACAGAAGCGCATTCCCACTGGCAGATACAGCTACCTGACCCTGCCCTACCGTGGTACTGCCTCCTTTGGAGGGTTCTGCATTCGGCATGTACCAGTTCTTGCCGTTGTCATTCGAGATCCCAATCGACTTACCGTTCGGATATTTCTCTTTGTCCACACCACCGACACGGACAACATAGGCCGGGTCCAGCTCCGCATAATCGATACTGTTCGTGCTGGCCCAGGAAGGGCTGGTCTGGAACTTGACTGGTGCCGCTGTCAGATCCTCATACCGGAAGCCGGATACATCGCCAAGCGCGGTAATCAGGTGGGCACCCGCTGGCGGGCTGATCAGCCCAAGCACTGCCGTCTCTTCTACCCCTTTGGCCATCACGGATATCTTAACCTTGCCGCCGGTGTCCCAGGCTCCGAGGTTATTCGTACCGTAGATCGTAGCACCCGTGCCGTACATCATCCGGTCCGAGTTGAACGGGTCAATCTCAAGGTCCCCGATCATCCAGCCCATCTTCGGTGCAGGATCAAGCGAGCTCGAAGTCAGCCCAAGATTAAGCCACGGCGCCGCCGTGATATCCATCTCGAACTTGTAGTTGCGCTCCGGATAGAAGCCCCAATCCCAGATCCGGCTCCAGGTCTCCCCGCCGTCCTTACTGCGGAAGATCACCTCGTCCGGCCACCAGGCATTGAGGCTGGCAACCATAAGCGTACCCGGATGCTGGGCATCCAGCGCAAGCCCCCCGAAGCCGTAGAAGTTGTCAGCCCCTGTTGTCGGGCTGATGTTTTTCCAGACCCCGCTGGTTGTGTTATACTTCCAGACCTCGCCTTTGCGTCCGTCATACGGCCCGACCCCGTCACTATAGGAAATGTACAGATCGCCGGTTGCCGACAGCTCCCCATGATGTGGAAGCAGGCCTACCGGCTGCCCCGGCAGCGCTGACCAGGTTGCACCTCCATCTGTACTGCGGAACACACTTTTGGCGGTATCCGCGACTCCGACATAGATCGTCTGGGTAGCTTGTCCGGCAGAGCCCGTGCTTTTATCAAAAGTAATCCAGGACAAGCCCACGATATCACTCTGATACTCATTCCCCGGATCTTGGATGTACGTCCCTACGTTAGTGAAGGAGGTAACCTTGGACCAGGTCACGCCGGAATCCACGCTCTTCCACAGACCGTTCCCGCTCCGCGCGCCGAAGAACAGAATGCTGTTCTTATTGGGGTCAATGACCAGCCGTTCCCCGGCCGAACGTCCCGGCATATTGCCTCCAACCTTGAACGGTAGCGGCGCAGATTGCCAGGTATCCCCACGGTCGTTAGAGCGCATAATCTGCCCGTTTCCGTCCCAGGAATTCGTGTAGGTTCCGGTTGCCATATACACCTTGTCCGGATCAACCGGATCGGTAGCCAGCGCATCGACACCATTCTTGTTCCAATCCGCCCACCCAACGCTGTCCGTCAGCGGAATCCAGCTACCGTCCGCCTCGTTCCAGCGGTAAGCCCCGCCAATATCCGTCCGCGCGTAGATCAGATTCGGTTCACTCTGGTTGAAAATAATCCCCGGCACAAAACCGCCGCCCGCACCGGTAACCACACTGTTCCAGCTGTAATCTTCACTGGCTGCGGCATGGGTTACAGCGGGAGAAACGTTAAACAAAGAGCCTGACATCGCTGCCAGCAGGACGAGTGTTCCTAGTCTTCGGATACGTTTTCGACTCATGATCCTAACCTCCCCAAACATACTTTGGTAACGCTTCCATTATAGAGCAGGTTTCGCCCGTTCCGTGAGAGAAAATGGTTGATTATGCGGGAATTTTGTCAGCAATTAGCGCACCATTTTCACACTTGACGAAATTGGGGATTAGGGTAGTACGTAATGGACAAAATCATCCTAACGGATAACTAAAATTACCTTTGCGCGAGCACAACGTATACTGTTTTTCACATACATTCAGGCCGATGTCAGCTTGCGAACACAATGTATACTGTTTTCCACACACATTCAGGCCGTGTATCAGCTTGCGAACACAATTTATGTTGTTTTTCACATACATTCAGGCCGTGTATCAGCTTGCGAACACAATTTATGTTGTTTTTCGCATACATTCAGGCCGTATGCCTGCTTGCGAGCACAACGTATACTGTTTTTCACATACATTTGTTCCAACACACCTTCTCCAAGGCAGGAAACTATAAAAAGCCTTGCGATCAGCAATCGCAAGGTAGTTCAGAGCTAGTTCTCTGTTGGCGGCGGCAGCACAATCGGCTGATAACCCAGCGCAGCATCAACAATCTCCTCCGGCGTCAGCTCCGGCTCATGCCAGAAGATCAGATCACTCACACCGGGATGAGGCACATTGCTCGCTACGACCTCCAGCCACTCGTCCAGCTCCGCCTCTGTTCCTTCGGCGTTCACGATCTTGGTTACGAGTGTGATCAGTTGTTGTCGGGATAGGGACATTTTGGGGCCTCCTTTTAGGGTGCATTTCAATCAATAAACATAACACATTTAGCGGCTTAGAATATCCCTAACATACACAGAGCATTCATGAACCAGAGCATGTAGCATACCCGCTTCTGTACAACGCTTTTCTAACAACGGATTCTCCCAATCGTAAGCTCTAATTACATATACCGCGAACTCTTTTCTATACCAGCCAACATCAAGAGTATACTTTCCTTCGAAATAACTGACTTGAAATATATCCTCTTGATCCAAGTACCTCGTTTCAATATAAGTAATTAGACCCGGTGAAAAATCAATGTCATCAAACATAAATGCACTCCCTTATTGGAAATATTTCTGAGAGATAACTTACTTAGGGTAAGTCTTTTCAGGTCTTAGACTCCGTTATCTGCAATTATAATAAAAGGTGCTGGTAATGGATATAGTGTTAGCTCCTCTATACATTCACAGATGATGACTCCCTTTACCCTCCAAACAACAATTGGATTTCCAACACTTATTCTCTCTTTCTCCACCACAACACCGACAGCAATTGGATAAACAGCACTTAATTCTGGTCTAATTTACTTATTATCTACTTTCGGCTAAATTAAGGAGCATTTATCCAACTGTTAGCCTGTTTGTAGGGATTTCAGCGAAAATAAATGCTGTTTTTCCACTTAGCCTCATGTTGCTTAACGGATAAGGAGCCGCGGCTTCAGCAGTATAATTTGGCACACTGGATATACCAACCACAAACAACCCCGCAGCAGAATTCACATCTGCTGCGGGGTTCTTCCATACAAGTCAACCCGCCACTTACCTCCAGCCTACTCCGTGCGGCCCCGAAGCAAAGCGATCGCTGCCAGCAGGAAGGAGACCAGCGAGATGCCGAGGGTAATGTAAACCATCGGCGAGGTGCCGGTGCTGGTGCCTTCCTTCTCCACAATGGCCTGATGCTCGTCCATGGTCATCGTGCCGTTGCCGGACATGTCTGCGGCACCGTGGCCGTGACCGCCATCGGCGCTGCCGGAGGCTTCAGCGATGGCGGTGATGGAATGCGGGGATTGCGAGCCGGGTTCGCCGGACCATTGCACGAGGCTGCCATCGGCATAGTGCTGATAGGCATCCCAGGCGATATCGCCTGCGGAGTCCGGGTTTTTGGCTGTGAAGTAGAAGCGCTGGAACTGTCCGGCCTGTATGCCGCCATCCTTGGCAATCCAGCTTACTTTATTCCCGTCCACTGTTACCTCCCAGCCGGGAGAGGCTTCGTATTGCTTAAATTCCGCGCCTGCCGGAATCCGCAGATCCACCTGCACGGTGGCGCTTTCTTTTTCAGACGGCACTTTCAGGGTATACGTCTCCCAGGCCCCCGTGCTGGACTGGGCTGGACTAACGGTTACGTGGGCACTCGCCACGGCTGCGAACAACAGTAGTGCGGCGGCTGCCGGTGCGGCCAATGCTGCTATTTTGCGAAACATTCTATTCAATGAAATCTCCCCTATTCTCTAATAATGGATATTGGGCCTGTCTACGCTATCTTAAGCTCTATCTCTTCCCCGGAAAATCCCGCTCCCGCGAAGCCAGCCCCTGCTCCAGGGCGTACCTTGTGAGCTGCGTGCGGTTCTGAAGCTGAAGCTTCTGCAGAATGTTCTTCAGGTGATTCTTGACCGTATGCTCGGAGATCCCGAGGGTGGCGGCAATCTCCTTATTGGTAGACCCGGAGGATACACAGCCCAGTATCTCCTTCTCCCGAGCCGTTAATGCCTCCCGCTCCTCCTTGACAGAGGTGACGGCGAACTCCTTCAGAATCTGGAACGCCAGCTCCCGGCTCAGCGGCACCTCTTCGCTTACAATCGCCAGCAAATATTCGATCCAGGTAGACGGAGCCAGGTTCTTCAGGAGGTACCCCTGCGCTCCCTGCTTCAGCGCTTCGAACAGATAAGAGATCTCATCCGACACGGTGACGATGACAATCCGGACATACGGATATTCCAGCTTAATGCGCCGCGTGGTCTCCAGACCGTCCATTCCCGACATTTCGATATCGATCAGGATCAGGTCCGGCATCCATTGCCCGGTCCAGACGATTGCCTCCGCTCCGCTGGCCACCGCACCGATCACTTCAAACCGTTCATCCAGCCCCACAATCTCGGTCATCGCTTCGCGTGCATGCGCATGGTCATCGACGATCAGCACCCGGCAGCGTTCCATCCTGCGCACCCCCTTTTACAATTTCTACAGTGGTTCCGTCCGCTCCTGAGTGAAGCCTAAGCGCCCAGCCCATACTACGGGACCGTTCCCTCATAATCTGCAGGCCATAGCTGCCGCTCACCGCAAAAGGATCATCATGCTCAATCCCCGCACCGTCATCTGCAACGGTTACACGCCAGCCGTGCTCATTCCCTTGACCTGATACGGACACCCTGCCCGCACGTGTGTGCTTACGCACATTAATAATCGCTTCACGAATGCAGGACAACAGCTCTGCCTGTTCCGCCGCTGTCAGCGCCCGCTCTTCCAGATGCCAGTCCAGCGATACCTCGATCATGACTTCTCCGGCTATTGCCGCCAGCTGCTCATGGATAGAACGCTCCAGCGAGAAGCTCTCCGCGCCGCTCAACGGCACCTTCAAATTGGCAATGGCCTGACGTACATAACGGTTAACCTCGTGAACGGTCTTCTTGATCTGATCCACACTGTCCGCGCTGATGCCGCCATCCTTGCGGCCGTGCTCCAGCCGGTCGATCCGTACAGAGAGCAGGAACAGGGACTGGGCCATGCCGTCATGCAGCTCTTTTGCCAGTGCCTCCCGTGCTTCCATCGCTCCGGTTGCCGCCCGCTCCTGCTCCAGCTCCCGCTGATTGCGCTCCATGAGGCGAAAGAGCGGCAGCAGCAGAATAATACTGAAGAGAAATACCAATACAGGTGTTAAGAAGTTGCCTGTGTCCATAGAGATGTACGGCATCAGGAACTGATGTCTCACCCACTCCCAGATACCCACCATGACCGTTGGAATCAGCAGAATAAGCACTTTAATTCGGGTATACGTCACAGTTCCCTCCCCAATTTCTGTTCGTTATTTTACCATTTCCGGGTGATCTCCGGCATGACTCTTTCGGGCTATGTTCGTCCGCATATGTTACAGAATTAAGTATTTAAAAGTTAAATCATTCTCTTCATAGCTCCCATCGTCCTATCATAACAGTTAGCGAAACAATATCCGATAGGTTACACTAGGAATGACATTTAATCAAGAATACATTCATACTGACACTACAGGAGAGATATTGAAATGAAACGGATTACGATTCTAATCGCCGACGATGATCCCGACATTGCCGATCTGATCGGACTGCATTTGGAAAAAGAAGGCTACCACCCCATAAAGGTTACAAACGGCCCGGCAGCGGTGCAAGTCATCCAGTCCAGGCATATCGACCTGGCGATTCTGGATATTATGATGCCCGGGCTGGACGGGTATGAGGTGACCCGGCAGATCCGGGAGCAGCATGGGCTGCCGATTATTTTTGTGAGCGCGAAGACTTCGGATCTGGATAAAATCACCGGGCTTGTCATCGGCGCCGACGATTATATGACCAAGCCCTTCAATCCCATGGAACTGGTCGCCAGAGTGAATGCGCAGCTCAGACGTTCCATGAAGCTGAACCAGCCGGTTACCGAGCAGAAGGCCGTGGTCGAAGCCGGGGGGCTGATCGTCGATCCGGACCGCCGTTCCGTGACCTTGTATGGAAATGCTGTGGAGCTGACGCCGAAGGAATTCGATATCCTGTATTTGCTCGCCAGCTACCCGAAGAAAGTATTCAGCGCCGAGCAGCTTTTTCAGCAAATCTGGGGTGAGGCTTATTATGAAGGCGGGAACACCGTGATGGTCCATATCCGCACCCTGCGCAAAAAGCTCGGCGATGACCAGAATAAAAATACATGGATCAAAACGATCTGGGGAGTAGGGTACACGTTCAATGGCTAAACTTGTCCGCAGCTTCCGCTTCAAAATGATATCGCTGCTGGTACTCAGCATGATTTGCTCCGGTGCTATTACCTTTGTACTCTACAAAAGCCTGCAAATGTATTATACCTCTCAGGTGAAGTATGAAGACAAACTGACCCGCTTCCGTTATCTGATTGCCGATTTCGGCGACCTGAATTTCTTCCTGATCTTCTTCATCCCGCTGGCGCTGCTGTTCTTCTTCCTGTTCACCAAGCCGTATGCCCGCTATTTCAAAGAAATCTCGCACCATATCCGCCTGCTGGCTAACGGGGATTTCAAAAGCCGGATTCAAATCCATTCTAACGATGAATTCGAGGATATTGCCGCCGATCTTAACCAGGCCAAAGACAAACTCGAAGAAGCGGTGGAACGCGGGGACTTCGCGGAGAACAGCAAGGACAAGCTGGTGCTGAATCTGGCTCATGATCTGCGGACTCCGCTGACCTCTGTGCTCGGCTACCTGGATCTGGTGCTGAAGGACGGGGAGTTAACCGCTGAACAAGTGAAACATTACACCACGATTGCCTACACCAAATCACAGCGGCTGGAAAAGCTGATCGACGAGCTGTTCGAGATTACCCGGATGAACTACGGCATGCTTACCGTGGAGCAGCGCCCCCTGGATCTGAGCGAGCTGCTGGTCCAGCTGAACGAGGAGTTGTATCCTCTGCTGGAGAACAACGGGCTGACTGCCCGCACCCAGGTCACTCCGCAGCTCAAAATTACCGGAGACGGGGAACTGCTGGCCCGGGTGTTCGAGAACCTGCTGACCAATGCAGTACGTTACGGCAAAGACGGCCGTTATGTCGATGTCCGCTGCTACCCGGAGGGTGAGACGATCGTTGTCCAGGTCATGAACTACGGAGATAGGATTCCGGCGGAGGACCTGCCTTTTCTGTTCGATATGTTCTATACAGGTGACCGGGCACGGACCCATCAGGAAGGCAGTACGGGACTGGGGTTGTTCATTGCCAAAAATATCGTCGAGCAGCATCAGGGGACGATCTCCGTACAGAGTGACACGATCCGCACGGTCTTCGAGGTCCGTCTGCCGGGTCTGATCCACTAGTCTGGTCCTGCTATAGCAGTGTTGCCGTCCTTTTAGAATTTAGAAGGGCGGTTTTTTGCGTTGACACTTCAGGTGGAAACGGCTTTAGTTTTATCTTTTAAGAAAAACTTTATCTTTCCCCCACTTCTATTTAAACACACTCCTCTATGCTTAAGTCATTGAAACAAGGAGGACGAGAACATGAAGAAATGGTTAGTAATCATCGTAATTGCCGGACTGCTCGGAATGAAATGGATGGATAGGGACCAGGAGACCGCAACGAATGAACTGAATATAGAGACGGTACAGATGAGTGCAGATAACAGCTCCAAGAATCTGACGGTTATCCCCGAAGAGCAAATCTATCAAGGGAACCTGCTGCTGGTCAACAAGGATTACCCCGTTCACGATACAGGAGTCAGCCAGGACATCGTCCGTCTGCTCGATCATGAGGAGCTGACTTCCGGCTACCTGCTGCTGGATCACAAAACGCTGCTCTCCAGGCAAGTCGCGGAGAAATTCACAGAGATGGTACATGCTGCAGCCGGAGAGGACATCAACAGCTTCCTGATCAGCAGCGGATATAGGGACAATGACAAGCAGCAGCAGCTATACGATGAAAAAGGGGCCGACTACGCTCTTCCACCCGGATACAGCGAGCATAACCTGGGCTTGTCGCTTGACATCGGTTCCTCCCAAATGGCCATGAGCCGTGCCCCCGAAGGGCAATGGCTACGGGACAATGCATGGGACTACGGCTTCATTCTGCGCTATCCCGAAGATAAGACCGATATTACCGGCATCAAGTATGAGCCATGGCATTTCCGTTATGTAGGGCTTCCGCACAGTGTGATTATGCGCGACAAGAACTTCACGCTGGAAGAATATCTTGAATTCCTAAAGGAGCAGAAGTCGATTGCCACTACCGTTAACGGGGTTGAATATCAGATCTCCTATATCGAAATTAACGGGAATACTCCTGTCCCTACCCCTGACGCCCAGCACGTTGAGTTCTCCGGCGACAATATGAACGGTGTGATTATGACGGTCTATCCTTAATGACTAACCCATATAACAGTACAATCTACAGAAAGCGGTGATGTAAAATGAATCAGGCACACAAGCAGACAAAGTACGGTTTGCAGGTACTGTTTACCGTCTACGTGTATATTTTGTTTAAAATCATTTTGTTCAAATTCGGGTCGATGGATCTCCCATTTCTATGGCAGCAGCTTCAGCACAGCCCGGGCCATATTGCGGCCAGTCTGCAACGCGGAAATCTGATCCCGCTGGCCACTTTGACTAACACCTATCACCATATCAGCACTAGCACCGTCGTTAATTTCTTGGGAAATATCGCCTTGTTTATCCCTTATGGCATCTTCCTGATGCTGCTCAACCCGAATGGAAAAGGCAGCGGCTCCTTCACCGGTGTCCTGCTGTGGTCCTTCGCGTTAAGCGCGGTGCTGGAATGCTCGCAAGCCGTCTTCTATATTGGAACGTTTGATGTGGATGATCTGCTGTTGAATACCTTCGGAGGTATACTGGGATACATGCTGATGAGGCCAATCCTGACGATCTACATGTCAGGCAGACAAGGCTCCTCCGTCACCCAGAAGTGACGGGGAGCCTTGCTGTCCGTTCACCCTGCTCACAAGGGAGAGATATAGCGGCCATATTCGATTGCTAGCTCTGTGAAGCCATTGCCTTCCTGCTTCAAGAAAAAGCTGTTCACACCCTCCGCTCCCCACCAGTTCAGCCCAAGCAGTAGTCCCTCTGCCGATTGTGCCGCCAGCAGCAGGGAGAACATCTGCGGGTTCACCTCACCGCCGTCATCGACACGCCAGACTGAATATTCATTATCCGTAATCTCCGCAGGATAGTCCTTGAAGCTTAGCTTCCCGCCTTCCTCCAGCACAAGACTAAACAACATATCCTTATCTTGTCTTACGAATTGCACCAGATAGAGCTGTCTGTCCGGGCCAAGCCCGGCCAGCTTCCAGGCTGCCTGGATCTTCCGCCCTTTGGCAGTTTCTACACTCTTACGAAGCGGATCACCAGCTGCAAGCTGCGGGCCTGCCGGGTCAGCGGGCTGAAGCTCCAGCAGGGCTGCCTGCGGAAAGACCGCAGAATCAACCAGAACATAGGTCTCATCCCGCATCGCTGCGCCACCCTCTACCTTGAACAGATACCCGGACAGGTTCGGAATATTATTCGCCAGCTCCCGTCCGTTGTTGTTCTCGTTACCCGTCTGCCACTTCTCCAGCTTCACAGCCAGCACCTGGCCCCCGTTCCCGATGGCAGTGTTCAGGGACTTCATCTGCTCCCCGGCCCCCTCCTCTTCCCTGGTGACCATGATATGACTCCCGGTCTCACTCGCGAATCCGAAGACCGGCTGCAGCTTGGCAGGGTCGAGCAAGGCAGCCGGGGCTGGAGAGGCCGTAGCTGACGATGATGCTGTCGGAACCGCACTTGGCGGGCTATCCGTCTGCTGAGCAGCTGGCGATGGACTGCCGGTAGACGGCCCGGCCGAAGCTGCTGCACTGCTGGCAGTGTCATTGCTATTCGTCCGGGCACACCCGGTCAGGCTAAAGACTATGGCTGCTGCAAAAATAAGACTTCCGGCCGCTCTTACCCTGTGCCGGAAACTGTGCTTCGCTTGATTCATAACGGTCCTCCAATATGATTTAGTCGAAAATCCCCATGCTGAGGTAACGTTCCCCGGTATCGGGCGCGATACATAACACCCGCTTTCCCCGTCCCAGGCGCCGCGCCTCCTGCAAGGCCGTCCAGATTGCGGCTCCGCCTGAAGGTCCGAGCAGAATTCCCTCGGTACGGGCCAGTTCTCTTACCATCTCCAAGGCATCCTCATCGGATACCTGCACGATCTCATCATAAACGCCGGTATTCAGAATTGCCGGCACGAAGCCCGGGCTGGTCCCCACCAGCTTATGGGGCCCTGGCTGGCCGCCGGACAGCACCGGCGAACCCTGCGGCTCCACGACAACCACGCGCAGCTCCGGCAATCGTGCGCGCAGCGCCTCGCCGGTTCCGGTAATGGTGCCGCCTGTCCCGGAAGTGGCAACGAAGACATCCAGCCGCCCCTCCATCTGCTCCAGAATCTCCGGCGCGGTGGTGGTGCGGTGAATGTCCG
The DNA here is from genome assembly GCF_037975415.1 of Paenibacillus sp. FSL M7-0896. Lineage (NCBI taxonomy): Bacteria > Bacillati > Bacillota > Bacilli > Caryophanales > Paenibacillaceae > Paenibacillus > Paenibacillus sp. FSL M7-0896. The sequence continues at coordinate 2,735,692 of NZ_CP150250.1, read as the reverse complement.
GGTTCGCCTGATTCTCGAATTGCTGCGGGATGAAGCTGCCGGGGATCTCCCGTCCCAGCTCCACCGCCTTGGCAATCGCGCCGGGCATCCGCTCCGCCGCCGGAGTCAGCACCACCTCCGCCCCGTAGGCCTTCAGGATATTGATCCGTTCCTTCGTCATATTATCCGGCATGATCAGGATCGCCTTATACCCCTTCGCTGCCGCGTTCATTGCCAGCCCAATCCCGGTATTCCCGCTGGTCGGCTCGATAATCGTCCCGCCCGGCTGCAGCCGTCCGTCCAGCTCCGCCTGCCGGATCAGATTATAAGCCGCCCGGTCCTTGACGCTGCCGCTGGGATTGAACATCTCCAGCTTCACATACAGCTCCGCGTCCTCCGGTCCGGTTACCCGGTTCAAGCGTACAACCGGCGTGCCGCCAATCAGCTCTGTAATATTATTGACTACCCGCTTCGTCATGGGTGTGCCTCCTTTGTTTCGGTTCTTATCCTATGCACCATATAACACCCATTGTATAGTTACGGGATAGCATTTGTCGATTTTAAAGAATTGCAGCCACGATCGGTCCTGTGACTTGATCAACATAACCCGGCAATTATGGTGAATAGCAGCTTAGGTAAGCTCCACCATAAGAATTGTGGAATCTGCAACACCGGCAATGTTGTACATTGTGCAGGATTTCCAGCCGCCGAGTAGCTCTGATCCCCGATTGTTGCACATTTTGCAGGAATAATCAGCAGATCGGGAAGTCTGAGTCCACATTGTTGTAATTTGTGCAGGATTTCCTTTTTGGAGGCTATAAAGAGACTGATTTGTTGTAAAAGATGCAGGATTTCCTATGACCAGGCGGGATATGAAAGGTAACATACGTGTACGAGTAGTCATGGGTATGATGTAAACCCAAGTACCTACGGCCGATTCAACAAAAAAACCGCCTCCCGGACACATGGGTTGCGGTTTTTTTGTGTGCTGCATCACAGAAGGCGTTACTTCGTTCCCCTACGGATTCACCGTTATCGTGAACGTGGAGGTTGTGTTTTTGATCGGCGTTACCGTGTTCAGAATCTTCAGGTTGTTGAAGACAACGCTGCCCACCGCCGGCCCCTGGCCGGGCTCCGGCAATTCATTAGCCCAGATGCCGACACCGGATTTGGCGTCGAAGGCGTCACCACTCTTGAGGGCACCGGAAATCGTAATGTTCGAGAAGATCGTATCGGCTACGGGGAACTGCGGCGTAGAGCCGGAATAGTTCGTCTGGAACATGATTCCGTGATAGGTCGGGTCGATGATGTCCACATCGCTGACCCGGATGCCCTGGAACACCTTGGAAGCGGAGAATACCCAGATGGCCGGGAAGGTCTGTGCGCCCCAGAAATGTCCGCCTGAGCGGACGACGGAGATATTCTGGAAGATCGTCGTCGGTGATGCCCCGAAGCCGTTCATCGGATAACCGAAGTCCAGCGAGCTGATCGTAATCCCCGAGTAGCAGAGAGTATCCGCAATATAGATGTTGCGGAAGGTATTCGCATACCCGCCGTAGACGGCAAGACCGGCTGCCCGCCAGGTCAGGATGGACGTCAGATTCTCATAGACATTGTCCTTCATGTCGGAGCCGCCGGAATCGATCGCCGAGAACAAGGCGAAGCTGTCATCTCCGGTTGCCCGCGCCTCGATGTTAGACACGAGATTGTTCGTGCTGCCGTTGGTCATATTGATGCCGTCGGCAAAGGTATTGCGGATGCGCGAGTTTTTAATGATCATATAATCGGTATTCGCGCCCCAGTACATACATACCTGATGCTCCGTCCAGATGTTGTCGATCGTTATGTTCGCCACATTGGAGAAGTCGAACACCTTGCCGGGGCCGTCAATCCGTGAAGTATAGTTGCCGAAGTAAGCAAACCCCGAGAAGGTTGAGCCATTCGCTGAATCTGTCGCGCGGAAGCCGATGTCTGTATTCGACTGGTTGAGCGGTGCGTAGAACCGGGTATACCACGGTCCGGCTCCGATGATCTTCACTGCCTTGCCGTAGACCTGGAATTTATTCGAGGTCTCATAGTTTCCGGCAGGAAGATAGACACCCGCAAGATTACCCGTTGTATCCATACGGACCTTATCCAGCGCATTCTGCACATCCTGATGCGTGAATCCAAGCGGAACGGTATACTTGGCCGGGTCTGGATTGGCTATCGGCGAGACCTGCTCCAGGCTGATGAAGTCAATGGCATATTGCGAAGTATTGGCTGCATCCTTCTGCAGCCGGATCGTGCTGCCTGCCGGAATCGTGCTGTCGAACATGATATTCGCTTCGTCATAGATGTGGCGCGGGGATCCGGCACTCGGCGAATTGCCGGGACTGGCCTCCGAGCCATACAGCCAGGCGTATTTGGAGGTCAAGGTAATGGCCTTGTTGAACACTCCATTGACGTAGATATTGAGTGTAGCTGTCGTGCCGTCACCACCCGGAGCATCGGGAATAGAGAACCGGGTAACCAGGGTATTCGTGCTGGCTTTGGTCGTGAATTCAACATAGCTGCCTGTGGTATTCAGCGTAACGGCCCGTCTGCCTGAAGCTTCACCGGCCAGATCGCCGATATTCCGGTTCGGTGCCAGCTTGACAGCTCCGCCGCCGATCACTCCATCTTCTGCCTCATACATGTCGTAAGGCATATTGGCCCCGCGTCCGATGTAGAGCGACTGGTTCTGGATGTTGTTGGCCCGCTTTACCGCCAGTTCGTTGCCATCCACGGCAATTTCTGTTTTGACATTATATTTTCCGTTCACCGCCGTCCAGGTCCCAAGAGCCACAGGGGCCGTAGTACTTCCGGCAGCAATGACACCGTTATAGGAGCCAGTCAACGTTCTGAGGACTGCGCCTGTCGTAGCATCGGTCAAGGTCAGCGTAATGTTGTGCGCACCGCTGGCTGAGGCCGCCGTTCCCTGATTCTTAATGGCTACCGAGAAGCTGACCGTGTTGCCTGCTGCCGGGTTGCCGGGAGACCAGCTTACCGGAGAAGCAATCAGATCCGAGCTGGATACCGGATTCACAGTAAGGCCCGTAGGATGGGCATAGCTGTTATTGCCCTCATTCAGCTCAATGACATTGTTGTTCTCGTCAACCTTGGCGCTTACCGTATAGGTTCCGGCATCCTTCGCTCCGAGGCTGAAGGATACATTCGCGGAAGCTCCTGCGGCGAGCGCACCCACCGGTGCTGTCCCGGCAAGGGTGGTGCCGACATAGAAGCTGACTGTGGTTGCGGCCGAAGCCGCTGAGCCGATATTCTTGACGCTGGCACTCAGCGTGAGGGCATCGGTCTCCACCGGAGCGGACGGACTCCATGACATCCCGGTTACCGTCAGGTCAGGATTCGCCGCCGGTGTGCCGATGACCTGTAGCTCGGCTACCTGTCCGGCGCCTGAACCGGAATTCGCCGTGATTCTGAGTTGCAGCTCACTGACTGTAGCGGTCATCGGAATGGTCACTGAATTGCCGCTGGCTGGATTAAACGTATACTCCGCCGCAGGTACCAGACTGGTGAACGTTCCTGTGGACTGGTTATGTCCCAGCACCTGGATCGTCTGGGTACGGGTTGACCAGGCGGCTGCCGGATTGAGCTTCACGACCACCGAGGTGACATTGGCATTCGCGCCGAGGCTGACAGTCAGCGTATTCGGGTAGCTGCCGCCCGCACCCTCCCAGTAGGTAGTGACATCTCCATCATTGGCATTGGAGGGGACGAAGGTGAAGATAGAAGAAGAAGCATGGATAGCCTTGCCGACCGCCAGATTCGAGCCGGGACCCGTGCTCGGGGTGGCCGTTGGCGTGATCGTCGGAGCCGGAGTCGCCGTTGGGGCTACAGTAGGTGTAGCCGTCGGTGCAACGGTCGGCGCGATCGTTGGAGCTACGGTTGGCGTAGCCGTTGGGGCTGCGGTCGGCACAGCCGTCGGAGCTGGCGTTGCCGTTGCCGTCGGCGTCGAGGAAGCGCTCAGCACAAGCTGATCCAGATTCACATTGCCGGAGTCAGACGCATCATATTTGTAAGCAATGGTGTTGGTGCCGGCGTTCAAGGCAAGAATCTCTGCCTGTGTCGACCAGGTATCCCAGTTCGAGAGATTGGCAAGCGAGGTCTGCTTGACCTTCGTTCCGTTCACGTAGATACTGAGGGTCTTCGTACTGCCTGAGGCATTCGCATAACGCAGAGCTGCGCTGTAATTCCCTGCCGCCGGAGCTGCTACCGTGAAGGTTGTAGCTGCCCCCTGCGTCAGGTAGCCATCTACGAAGGCCGCACCGGTATAGCCGCTGTGATCGGTATTCGTCTTGGCCCCGCCGGATAAGGCAGCGGCCTCCGCTTCATAGGTTCCGGGTGGCGAGGCCGTGGTGCCGTACACCTCAATCTCCGACAGCTGCGCTGCGGGCCAGCCGGTGTTGGCCGTGAAGTTGATTTTGACATACCGGGCGGTTGCAGCTGTGAAGTTGATGGTGACGGAGTTCGCACTGCCCGGATTGAAGGCATACCCCGCAGACGCCGCCAGATTGCTGTAAGACGCATCATCCGTACTGCCTTGCACAGACAGCGTCTGTGTTCTGGCTTCCCAGCCCGCAGGCAGCTTCAGTACAACCTGATTCACACTGCTGCTGGCACCCAGATCCACCTTGATCCATTGCGGAAAAGCATTGCTGGCACTCTCCCAGTACGTACCCTGGTTACCGTCATTAGCATTCGCTGCTACATACACATCACCGACTGAGCTTGCGTTGATCGTCTTGCCCTGAGCCAGATTGCCTGCCGCCGCCCCCACTGCCGGAAATAACGCGAGCTGTCCCACACATAACACAAGCATCAGACCGTACATCAGGAACGTCCTTGCTACCGAAGACCTGGTTCTGCTGATCATTTGACAACCACCTCCCATAGATTATGGTGCCACCTTCGAGTATGCGCTTTCATAAAACAAATTATGGTAATAATATAAGATAGAGCCTGGCTCAGGTCGATGGCGTATTCTATGAAAAGTATGTGCGTACATACGGAGCGCTCAGGGAGAGAACGGACATAACTGAAGTCGGCATACCCGCGGACGGCAGATCCTTTTACAATGAATACAACAACAAGCCACAGCGCAGGAGGAAACAGCTATGAATGAAAGTACCAAGAAGGAGCTATTATCCAAAAACGAAAAACTGATCAACATGGTGATCGAGCGGGCCAAACGGGATTATCCAGAGGAGATTGCGGTGATCGGGCTTACGGGCTCTTGCCGTACCGGGGATTATCATGAGAAAAGCGACCTGGATCTGATCATCATCAATAATAACAACCAAGGCTGGGGCATCTCGTCCTGCTTCATTCTGGGGGATATCGGTTATGATATCTACTGCACTCCTTGGGAGACCCGGATCGAAGAACAGGCCGCGCTTGAAAGTCCGATGATCTCCTCTCTAATAGATTTGCAGGTGCTCTACTATGCCAAGCCTGAGGATCTGGAGAAGCTTAGGGTCTATCAGCAACGGGCGCTGGATGCTCTGGCGAAGCCCATGGGACGCGATTCTCTGGAACGGGCGAAGAAGTGGATCGATCTGGCCAAGCAGGAATATGCGAATATTTGTCTTGCGGAGGATAAGGGAGCCGTAAGGCTGGCTTCAGCGGAGTTGGTCTACAATCTGGTGAACGCTTTGACGCATATGAACAATACTTATTTGAAAAGAGGGCTGAAAAGATACCTGGAGGACACCGCAGCTTACCGCTACCTCCCTGTGCATTATGAAACGATCTATATGAATGTGATCTGCGCGATGACGACGGACGAGATCCGAAGTACCTCCGGCATTCTGCTCAAAAGTATCCTCGATCTGTACAGCACCCTATATCAGAAATATGTGGAACAGCCTGTTCCTACCTATGATAATCTGGCGGGCACCTATGAGGAATTATGGTGCAACTACCGCAACAAGATCATTGCCAGCGCTGAAAGTAAGGATGCTTCTTACGCCTTCTACGCCGCCATGGGAGCGCAGGGTCTGCTGGATGAAATGACTGAGTCGCGGGGAACCCGGAAGTTCGAACTCATGCAGTATTTTGATGCAAGTAATCTGGATCTGTTCAAGGACCGGTTCCTCCTGGCAATGGATGACTATCTGGAGGAATATCAGCGGGTCGGCCGGCAGCCCCAGCGTTACGATACTTGTGAAGAGCTGTACCGGCAATATATGAAAAAGTAACAGATAAGCAAGATCAAGCCCCCTCCCTTCGTTCAGGTTGGGGGCTTGCCTAATTATACATTGAAGCGTGCTACCAGACCTTGCAGACCTTGCGCCAGCATGCTGAGTGCACTGGCAGAAGAGGCGATCTGTTCCACTGAAGCCATCTGCTCTTGTGATGCGGCGGATACTTGCTGTGTACTTGCCGCTGTAGTCTCCGAGATATGCGTAACGTTACGGATAGAGTCTACAATCTCTTCGGTCGCTGCCGTGATTTCTTCTACCGCGCCGGATACCTCCTGAACCTGTCCCGCTAGTGAATCAATCGAATGGCGGATGGCATTGAAGGACTGCCCGGCCTCTTCTATGATCCGGGTTCCCCCCAGCACTTCGTTCATGCTGTTCTTCATCACCTTCACTGCATGATCTGCATCGGCCTGGATACCGGTTGCCATTTCAGCAATCTGATTGGCGGAATCTGCGGACTGCTCAGCCAGTCTGCGCACTTGATCGGCTACCACAGCAAATCCTCTGCCGTGCTCTCCGGCCCGGGCCGCTTCTATGGTCGCATTCAGTGCCAGCATATTCGTCTCCGAGGCGATCCCCTTGATCACCCCGACAATGCTGCTAATGTCCTGTGAACGCTTCACGAAGCCCATAACCTTTTCCGATAAGGACTGAATGGATTCGTTGATGGATTCCATCTGCCGGACGGCAGATTGCAGGGATTGATCCCCGGCAACGGCATAATCTGCAGAACGCAGGGAAGCTTCCGAGATATCCTGTACACTGGCAGCAATCAGCTGGATACCGTCCGACATTTCAATAATGGTGTTCATGTTAGTCTTCAGGTCATTCATCTGCATGCCCGCACCACTTGCGACCTCACCCATAATTCCGGAGATCTTCTCGGTCGTTTCGGCGGTCAATCCGCTATCCGAGGTCAGCTTCACAGAAGAAGCCGCCAGACCGTTCGCGGATAGCTTCACCTGGGTGATCATCGTTGCCAGATTATCGGTCATTGTATTGAAATTCCGGGCCAGCTCACCGATCTCATCCTTCGTCTGCACACTAAGCTTGCGGGTTAGATCGGCATCGCCGTCGGCAATCTCCTGAAGCTGCCTGTTGACATCCTTCACCGGCTTCAGTATCCGTGCAGACAATACGAATGCGATCACCAGAGCCAGTACCACCGATAATCCCGTCACCCCCATGCTGGTAATCATAGAGGAGCTGCGGTGGGTTGCCGCCTGACTCTGTTCCTTCATAATTTCATCATGCAGCATCGTCTCGAACACCAGCTGTGAATCGATGATCGTCGTAAGGGAGAGGCTTGTGAACGACTTCTGCGCTTGCGGAAAGTTCCCTTCCTTGGCCAAGGCAAAAGCCTGCTCCAGCACCGTCAGATAATTGTCCCATTCTCCCTCCAGATTCTGAATTCCCGCAAGCTCCGCTTCATTCAGACCGGCTCCCTTAAGATCTTCGACTGAGGCTGTAATCTCTGGTATCTTGGCTTCATAGGCGTTCAGATTGGCTGTTCTCTCCTCCGTGGTATTACTCATCACATACCTTGCGGCCAGACCGTCCGCCGTCCGGATATCATCGGTTAATTTCTGTACCATCGACAGCTTGCTGTAATTACGGTTGATCTGCTCTGTAAGCATAGTCACCTTAGCCTGAAAAATAGTACTGCCTAGTATAGCGAGAATGAACACGATAATTACAGCGGCGAAGCCAAACATGATTTTGGCCCGGATTCCTCTAAGTCTGTTGAACATTATAACTACCTCCACTCGATATGTAAGCTCTACTGTGTAACCTCTACGTATCGTACATCATCATTCTTAAATGAAACTGAAATACGCTGCCGGGAGCACAAAAAAACCTCCACCCCTGCCAAAAGCAGGAATGGAGGTTCTATGAATTACGTCCCTTAATTCCGGTTCAATCATACAGATTCCCGTTCGCAAGCATTGCCAGCCGCTCCTCATCCCGCACAATCAGCCGGCCGTTCCTGCGTTCAATAATCCCATCTTCAATCAGGCGGCGCACTACCCGGTTCAGATGCCGGTAGCTGGTGCCGAGCAGATCGGCGGTCTCTGTCAGTGTGGAGGTGCGAATCTCTTCAACGCGCTGGGCGCCAGTGTTGTCCGCGAACAGCGACATCAGGTAGCTGGCGAACCGGTTCTCCACCGGATAGAGCACATTCATGGCTGAGGTCTGGCCGAGCGTGTACATTTTGTGGCTCAGCTCTCCGACCAGGAAACGCAGCAGCGCTGTATTGTCTTCAATCTCCCGGAGCAGCAGCTTCCTTCCGGCGACAAGCAGCAGGCTGTCCCCTACGGAGACCACCTCATTCTTGACGGGATACTGGCGCAGCAGCTCCACATCCCCGATCACTGACATCGGCCGGGCGAACCGGACCAGCATCGACTTGCCGTTAGGCAGCAGCGTATGAATCTTCAGCTTGCCCTGCATCAGGAAAAACATATGCTCCAGCCGGTCGCCAACCGAGCAGACTGCCTCCCCTCCGCCGTAACGCCGAAGCTCCATCTGTGCAATGGCGCTGCTGCTGAACATGGCTGTGAGACCATTCTGCTCGGTAAGGCTTCGAACCGCCTCCGGATTTATAATCGATTGCATGCGCTTCTTCTCTCCTTGTGTCATTTCTGCTGAAATTACTGTATCACAAGTCTGAGGCCGGAAGCTATTTCTGCATTACTTCTCCTGCAAAATACTCCGCAAGCGCTCTGCGCTCCCGGTGATTCGCCAGATTGAATGATGGCCAGCTCTGCTTAGGCTGAGTACGGTAAGACAGTCTGCTGCGCAGCGCCTCGTCCAGAATCCCCTTCTCCTGCTTGCTGAATTCGATCAGCTCTGGAACCACATCTGCGGAGAGTCCGGCCAGGTAACCGGCATCCAGTGTGCCGCTTGCTTCATAACGCTGGATATTCTGCTTCGCAATGATATAATCCATCCCTATATAGTTCATCAGCACATAGGAGAGCAGGCCGAGCACAATGTAACATTTTAGAAGCGGGAAGGGTTCCCGGCTAATCCGCACGGCCGCCAGCACCAGCAGCAATCCGAGGAAGATCATGAAGGCATGCACCAGGAACCGGATGTAGGTGTAACCGTACGCCTCTTCATATAGAGTCAGCCGCGAGTACGCAGAATACAGCATGACCATGGAGCATAACACCAGAATATACAGCAGGACCTGAATGACCCGCTTCAGAATTCCGCCCGCTTTACGCACTGCCAGCAAGGACAACAGCAAGATCGCGAAGTTAATGGATGTGACCAGAATCAGCTCCAGAAAACCGCTCCGCGCATAGTCCGCATACGTACTATTCTCCGGCAGAATCCCGTCCCAGGCCCCGAAGAGATACGAGAACTGGACACTCACAAACAGCATGTACACCGCATTAATTGCGGTCAGCACGGTAGTGATAATGACCGGGTCATCAAGACCGATACCCTCCTCCCCTGCTTCAGCCGCTTCCAGCTTCTGCCCCATCGCATCAAACTCACTGACCATAGGAGTGCGGATATAGGATTTACTCTGTACGAACCCCCAGACGAAGCCGAACATGCCCAGCCCGAGCAGCAGAACCCACAGACCCCGGAAGATCCAGTCCCCCAGTGAAATATTGTCAAAAATCCTCGGGAGTGCTTCCAGCAGCTGACTGAACACTCCGTCCGCCGTAGAGAGCAGCGAGATCACAATCAGCAGCAGCGGGACGGAAATCAGCAGACCGATCAGCACCCGCATCAATACCTGCTTGCGTTCATTCGGTAGCCCGCCTTTGCCCCGGCGCAGCAGCCTCAATGCCGTGGCCCAGTTGCGCAGACTTTGCGGGAACAGATGCTCAAGCGCCGCGCCGATCAGTGCGGGTCCGCTCCAGGCGGGCTTGCGGTAACTAAGCATATACGTCATATGTAATAGAATAAGCACCGGAATAACAACGATATTAAGCGCAAAGAAAAACCAGTTGCCGAACAGCATATAGGTCAGGGACAACAGAAATATGGACACCATCCAAACATAGCTGAACCAGGTCTGCTTGCGCAGCTGCTCCTTGGCGAAATAGAGCATAAAAGCATAAAATAAGACCACAAAAATCGGGTATGAGATCCCCGGCATCTTGCCGTAAAACAGGTACTGATGCACAATTGCAAGCAGAAATGCGGCCAGTAAGGCTACACGCCCAAGCCCCGGTTTGGATACCGTTTGTTCGTCCATGGTAAATTCCCCCATCTTTTTACTGTCATATCCTGATTCTAGCTGATAAAATAAGAAGAAAAAGAGAAATATAATATTATTAATTTCCTATTTTATAAATTAGGCAGGAGGTGAATGTCCCAAATGAAGCTGCACAGTCAATTCCTGAAGCTGCATTCGCAGCATGGAGGTCCGGCCGAGATCTCCGTCACCCTGGACGAATTGGCCTTGACCCTTGGCTGTACCCACCGCAATGCACTGCATGTGATCCGCAAAATGGCCGATCTCGGCTGGATCACCTGGACCCCCAGCCGGGGACGGGGGCGGCGCTCCAAGCTGGTGTTCCTCGCGGCGGCCGAGGACATTGCCCTGGAATCCATGAAGCAGGCCATAAGCAGCAAGGATATCAGCAGTGCCCTGGAGGGCATCCGCGGACATGCCCGCACCTCATCGCTGCAGGACACACTGCAAGGCTGGCTGCTGGCTTACTTCGGGCATCATGCCGAGGTGCACAGCGACAAGCGGATCGATACGCTGCGGCTGCCGGTCACCCAGCAGCTCCATACCTTCGATCCGCTCTATATGAATTTGCTGGCGGAGTCGTTTGTCTCGAGCCATGTTTTTGACGGGCTGGTCGGCCGCAGCGGTGAACGCGGCAAGGTGATCCCCGGCCTGGCCCATGCCTGGGAGATAGACGGGAGCCGGACGGCCTGGACTTTTCATCTGCGCAAGGAGGTCTTGTTCCATCATGGCAAGGTACTGACCGCCGAGGATGTCGTCTACTCGTTCGAACGGATGATGTCTACCTCGCAGCGCATGCTGTACAGCTATATTGTCAAAGAGATTCATGCAGTCCAGGCCTTGAATGCCTCTACTGTCCGCATCCTGTTGAAGAAGCCGAATGAGCTCTTCCTTCCCTTCCTCTGCACCAGCCGGGCGGCGATTGTGCCCCGCGATCTGGAGTCCATTGGAGAGAATCTGTTTGGACGCAGGCCTGCGGGCACCGGTCCGTTCAAGGTCGTAGAGATGAATGAGGATACCTGTGTGCTGGAGGTGTTCCCTTATTATTTTCAGGGGCGGGCCCATCTGGACCGTGTGGAGATTATCTATGTCCCATGGAGCCTTGACCGGGAGCCCTCAGAGACCGGCTCTGCCTTCCATGTCATCCCGAATCCGTCAGCAGCAGGCACAGACTCTCTAAGCAGAATCCACTCTGAGTCCTATGTCCGCAAATTCGTAACCTGCAACACGAAGAAAAAGGGACCGCTAAGCGATCCCCTTCTCCGTGCCGAACTGCTATCCTGTCTGCATGAAGCGCCGAGAGTTCCCTTCCGGCATTTCGCAGCGCCTCCGGCTGAAGTCTTGCAGATTGCCACGATCCCGCAGTACGCCGGGGATGCCGAATACATCGCCGCAAGACTAACGCAGCATGGATATTCCTGCAAGGTATTATCCGTGTCGCCGGAGGAATTCAAAGGTCCGATCCGCCTGAAATCCGACCTGATCGTCTTCTCGCTGCTCCGCGACCAGGACGAGCAGCTCCGGCTGTACGACCTGTACCTGACCCTCTCGCAGCACATCGAACCGCGCACCCGTGCGGGCATTGAGGGCAGGCTGCGCCAGATCTCGCGGGAGCCTGACGCCGCCGTTCGGGCGGAAGGCTTCCGGGTGATCGAGGATACTCTAACCCGTGACCACCAGCTGCATATTCTCTACGAACGGCCTGCCGAGACCGCCTATCTGCCCTCCGTGCGCGGGGTGACCTTCAACAGCCAGGGCTGGGTCGATCTGCGCCATCTGTGGTTTCCGCCGGAGCTGTAGGGGAACAGGAACGGGGCTACTTCTCTAGCCCCCGGCCGATCAGATTAGGCGAGACCGGCTTCCGGCCGAGTTCCCTTGACCAGATGGAGAGCTGGCCGATATGATGGATCTCATGGGCGATAACGTGGCGTATCACTTCGCCCCAGGTATGCTGGACAACCTGTCCATCCGGCCGCTCATCCCTTAGCTTCCTCTGCTCCAGCCCTTCATTCCAGGCCACTACGAAGGACTCCAGTTCGGGCCGAAAGCGTGCGTCCACCTCTCTGATTTTCTGCAAAGTGTTGTACTCCGTAAAGTCTAAACGGATATCCGGCTTACCTTCCATATCCCGGACCCAGCTTAATTCCACATCCACAATATGCACCAGCGTCTGCAGGATTCCGCCCACCCCGCCAATGCGTGTCTTCACCAGTTCTTCTTCCGGCAGTTCCCCGCACCATTGATACCATTCCTCGCGGACCTGCCAGTTATAACGAAATAAGGTTTGCATGGTTGTCCTCCTTTTGTCTCTATAGATTTAAACCCAAAGCTTGGTCGTCGCTGCGGTGAACATTTGGCCCTCCGGCCGCTGCCCAGTTTGGATTTCCAGATTATAACCGCTCCTCGCGGTAGAAATCCAAACACAAAGGCGGACGCTATCGCTCCTCCAGTTCCAAATTTCCCCTCCGCTTCTTTTTGCTTTTTGTTGATTGCATTAATGCTTCTTATAAAGCGGAAAATCCCGTGACATAGCGGGTGCTATCGCCCCCAGAGTTCCAAAATCCCTCTCATATTCTTTTGCTTTTTGTTAATTGCTTTAGTGCTTCTATATACCTTACCCTTTTCTGCGCCGGATGCTATAGAATCTCATCGCTGTGGGAACACCCTTGATCTCCAGCACCCCGCTGTAGATCAACTCTCTCACCCTGTACTCAAAATAAGCATCACCGACATACTGCTCACAGTATCCGAGCGCCTCTCCGACTAGCCGGGCTGATTTCAGGAATCCATCATCCCCTGGCGGCGGCTGAAGCGAGTCCAGCTTCTCCAGCAGATAGCTGTCGTAGTAATCAGCGGGCACCTCCAGCACAGTATCCTCATGCCAGATTCGCAGGACGCCGGACTGCCTGGTGATCTCCTTCCATTCCTGAGACAGCCGCGCAATATCCACGGCAGTTAGCCTGCTGCCGTCATTAATCCGCAGAAGCGCTTCCCGGAGCTTGTCTGACGGAATCTCACCGGAATGATAGTAGTTTATAAAAGCATGCGGCCGGTTGAACAGTTCCTCACAGATTGCGCAGGCATCACACACTATGATCTCGTTCGGTCTGTTCCCCAGCAGATGAGCGGTTAGACGCAGCGCAGTCTGCTCGCAAGCATTGCCACTGGTCCAGATTATAATCTTAGCCTGCTCAGGAATCTGCTCCAGATTGTCCAGCAGCTCCGTGTACTCTTCTTCACAATCATATGAGACATTATAGTTTTCCGTTATATTTTGGCGGAACCAGTCGCTGCGCAGTTTCCTCCCTACTGGCGTATCCAACTGCTCCAGCGGACCTATAGCATAATTCTCCCGCAGGATAATCAGCTTATGCGTATCCGTCCAGCCAAATTCTTTAAGCACCTGCTTCATGCTGCCCCCGAAGGAGTCGCCGCAGATAATGTGAATATGAGTGTCCATCAATCGAATTCACCTCTGATTCAAAATCGAAATTGAAATTAATTCCCGGAGCGGTCGAGCAGGCGCCCTTTTACAAGTAAATAAGCTGGAGTACTCGGTGTTTCGGTTTTAACGGTAACCTCAATCGTTCCATCCTTACGCACAGCCGGTCTTTCCCGTTCCTGCGGCGGCAATTGAATTAGTTCATCATAAAGTATATACGCGGCAACATCCGCCGCTCCTTCAGGAACATCCTTACCTGTTATATTCTTCGCCTTCACCGTGAAGCTTCCTTTTGCAGAGTCAAAGGTGTAAGAAACTGGCCGGAATGCATCATCGCTAATGATCTTCCCCGGTGGGGAAGTGAAGGGTCCTTTCTCAGTGTCCTCTAACGAAAGCTTGATGATATCCGTCTGCATCAGGGTTTCACCCGTCAGCGTGTAGAGCTGATTCGCCTGATCCCATTTGCTCACAATGCCCAGACGTCCGGCCAGCACACTGACCGGAATGAACATCGAATTCTGCTCCATCACCGGAACCGTGTCCATCGACCCGGCAACTCCGTTAACCGAAATAGATTTGGAACCAATTGTGAACTTAACTGTTACACTATCCTTTTCGATGGCAGCCGTTCTAGCCTTGGCATCATAGCTGACCTTCGCCCCCATCAGCTCGCTAATGGAGCGAAGCGGGATCATCGTCCGGTAGTTGGCATCCACATATGGCGCCTTCGGTGCCGTATAGAGCACATAATAATCGTTGATTTTCAGAAGCGCAGGGTATTTCTTAGCCGCTGCCTCTACCTTTCCCGGATTCACACCCGTCAACATGGCGAAGCTCAACCCCGCAGCCAGTAAGGCTGTCAACACTTTTTTACCTGTCTTCATCCCAAACATCCTCTCTTTTCCTCTATTTCATATTTTTCTATCATCTTTCTTATTACTCCAAATTTCCACATCAGTTGCGCCTCTCTACTAAAATCTAACAACCGGCACAGGGATGCAGTGTCATTTTCGTGACATGCCTTTTCTCAGCTTGAACACGTAAAAGCCGTTTGAATACTGACTTGATATATTTATAATTAGAGTGAAGTTATTGCAAAGGAGATTATTATTATGAGCTATGATATTCATATTACAAGAGCAAATCATTGGACAGAGAGTACGGAAAACCCCATTTCACTTGACGAGTTAAAGGATATATTTTTGAATAAAAATGATTTCGAGTATTCGAATATTTTCACAACATCTGGCCCATTTCAAATATCAATAAGTGGTGATTTTTTCATATGGAAGGTTGATGAAGTAACGGTTCCTTTTCGTTATTCTAATGGTAGACTTACAGTTTCCGGAGCCGATGAAGGCAATGTGATTGATAAGATGAAGGAGAATTATACTAAAAATGTCCAGAATTTATAAACCGCTCAATGATCTCTCCAGCGAGGAGATAAAGGACCGTCTAAAAAGAAATGACACCGCTGATCTTCTAACGCTCCCTCTTTCTGTCGGTGAATACCACTCGAACTGGAAGTTCGCTCAAGATATTTGTGCCCGGCTCTCTAACCATGAATCAGCTGCTGTTCGGGCTAATGCGGTTTTGGGATTCGCATATATTGCAAGGACAAAGGGACAATTAGAGAAACACATCGTTAAACCCATTGTTCTGAGAGAGCTCCGCGAAAACAAAGAGTATGAATGGAGAGTTCGCGATTCGATTGAGGATATTAATTTATTCATGAAGTGGAACATCGGAAATAGAATTATTTACGAATGCGGGGACGAGCATATTGGGTGTTAATAAAAAGGGAAGAAGAAAGTTCGTTCATGGCGAAAAGAGTTATTTCTGGTATGTTAGAGAAGATGATGAAGACTACGGACGGATCAAACTATTTATTGTTTCGGAAGATAAAAAATTCAATGTTTCCTATGAAGTTGTGGGATGACAACGTTATAACGCCGGGCCTTGTGAAAACTATAATTGAATGGAGCCTGATGGATAAAGAAAATCTCAATTTCGTGGATTGGGAGGAGTGGCGGAAGGGATGTTTGGAACTGTAGGAGCCGCAGCGTCCGAAAGTCCAAACGATCCCTGGAGCCAAGACTATTCCCAAAGTAAAGCGGCTCCAGCTCAGATGACCACCTGACAATATGCTGCATGGATAATCAGGCTACGATTACTACCGGATGATATGCTTCTTACGAAAGGAGGGATTGCGTGGAGTGGCTGGAGCGAATGAACCGGGCGATCAGCTATATTGAAGATAACCTGGAACAAGACATTGACTACGATCAAATCGCTAAAATCGCCTTATGTTCGGTTTACCAGTTTCAACGTATGTTTTCATTTGTACTTGATGTCCCCTTATCCGAATATATCAGGCGCAGAAGGCTGACACTGGCTGCGTTTGATCTAAAGGACAGAAAAAACACTGTGATGGAGATAGCCTTGAAGTACAGGTATGAATCACCGGAAGCCTTCTCCCGTGCATTTCAGAATCTGCATGGAATGACGCCTACATTAGCGCGTAATGCCGGAAGTGAGTTAAGAGCCTATCCGCGCATCTCCTTTCAAATCATCTTAAAGGGAGTGACCGGAATGAATTACCGGATGGAGAAACGGGATGCTTTTCAAGTGTATGGGCTGGAGGACATCTACCAGTACGACACTATTGCGAATGAAGCGGGCGTAACGATCCCGGAGGTTTGGCAAAATATCTGCAAGAATGGTGAGTTCGAACGTTTAGCCCAATCAGTAAGCGGGGCTTGGAGAGACGAAGGCAATTTCAGCAAGGAACTTGGAGCAGTCTTTGCCTTCGATGCCTACACCTTCACAAGCAACATGACCTTCCCTTATCTAATCGGGTGCTACAGAGCGCCAGGCAGCCAGGTGAACGGATACACTGTCGTTGATGTTCCCGCGTCTACGTGGGCCGTGTTCTCAACACTCCATGACGGGAACGGCAGCGGCAAATACGATCTGCAGTCATTGAAGAACCGGATCTTCTCGGAATGGCTGCCAACCTCAACCTATACGATTCTGGACGGTGGTAATTTCGAGATGTATGGTACAAGCGCAGACGGCTATGAATATTGTGAGCTCTGGTATAGAGTCGGGGAATAGTTATGGAAAAGCGCGGTGTCCGGAATGTCCGGTCACCGCGCTCTTTTTGTCTTTAGAAGTACTTCTGCAAAGTTAGTAAAGCATCAAATTCAAAATCACTGAACACAAGATGTACCGAGTGCAATTAAGCAAACCCTTTTGCTTTTGCTTTTGCTTTGCTTTTGCCTTTACTATTGCCTTTCCCCCTGCCCTACCCCAATAGTAAGTGAACTTGGTTCTCCCCCATTTGGGAGAAGTGGCGGAAGGGATGTTTGGAACTGTAGGAGCGGCAGCGTCCGCCTTTAGATTTGGATTTCTACCGCAGACTATGCGGCATAAATCAGGAAATCCAAATCTAACAGCGGCCGAAAGTCCAAACAATCCCTGGAGCCACGACTATTCCCAAGGTGTTGAATTGCCCATGTTCACCTTACTTCACCGACCCAATCATCCCAGCCACAAACTGCTTCTGCATCACAAAGAACACCAGCGCCGTCGGGATCGTGCCGATTACAATTGCGATCATAATCATCCCGTAGTCCGGGGCGTAGCCCGAGCCGAGAGTGGAGATGAGCAGCGGCATGGTCTTGGTCTGCGGAGTCTGCAATACGATCAGCGGCCAGAGATAGTTGTTCCAGCTCGACATGAACGTAATGATCGCTCCGGCGGCGTAAGTCGTCTTCATGGTCGGCAGGTAGATGCGCAGGAAGATGCCCAGCTCGCTAAGCCCATCCATCCGCCCGGCCTCCAGCAGCTCCTTTGGGAACATCTTCGTACTCTGGCGGAAAAAGAAGATCAGGAACGCGGTAGTCACGGTAGGCAGAATGACCGAGGTCATCGTATCGATGCCCATCCAGGGGAAGACGTTCGAGATCTGGCCGAACATCCGGTACAGCGGGATCATCAGCGCGGCGAACGGAATCATCATCGACAGCAGCAGAATGTTGAATACAATATCCTTCGAGCGGCTGCGGAAGACCTCGAAGCCGTAACCGGCCAGCGAGGCAATCAGCAGCGCCAGCAGCGTGGTGGTTATGGAGATTTTCGCTGAATTCATCAGGGATAACTGCAGGTCCGTGGTGTCCAGCAGCTTACGCAGATTCTCCAGCAGATGAGTGCCCGGCAGCAGACGCCCGCGGGTGACATCCACCGACTGGTTCGTCGAGCTGACGACCATCCACAGGAATGGAAAGATTGAGACAATAGCCGCGATGCTCAGGAACAGATACATGAAGACACGTTTACTTTTAGCCATTTTTATCACCTGCCACTTTGAACTGGATGACCGACAGCAGTGCGATCATAATGACAATCGAATACGATACGGTGGCTGCATAGCCGAAGTCTGCTGCATATTTGAATGACAAATTGTAGATGTACTGGGAGATCGTCTGGGTCGCGTTGCCCGGGCCTCCCTTCGTAATATTCATGACCTCGTCGAACAATTGCAGAGTCCCGATCGTTGAGGTAATCGAGGTGAACAGGATGATCGGCTTCAGCAGCGGGACCGTAATTCCGAAGAACTGGCGGGAAGAAGATGCCCCGTCAATTTTGGCGGCCTCGTAGATGGAGTGATCGATATTTTGCAGGGCCGACAGGTAAAAAATCATATTGTAACCCGTCCAGCGCCAAGTGATCGCTAGGATAATGGTGATTTTGGCCCAGAACGGATCGGTGATCCATTCGATCGGGGCACTGACCAGATGGAGCTTCAGCAGCATCGTATTCACCAGGCCATTGCCGGAGAACAAATACTTGAATACCACAGAATACGCAACCAGTGAAGTGACACAGGGCAGGAAGATCGCCGTCCGGAAAAACCCCTTAAATCTCAGCTTGCTGTCATTCAGCAGTACCGAGATAAACAGCGCGAGGATGATCATCAGCGGCACTTGAACCAGCAGATAGATGAAGGTGTTCTTAACCGATACAATGAATGTCTTGTCAGACAGAAGCCGTGAATAGTTATCGAAGCCGGTGAAGGTAAGATTGCTGCCCGTTCCCGTCTGGAACGACAGAATAAGTGCCTGAAGCATCGGATAGAAATAGAAGACGAAGATCAGAATGACCGCAAGCAGGACGAAGGACCATCCGGTCAACACGCTTTTGGTGCGGAATCTTAGTTTGGAATTAGTTTGATGCACAGCTGCCCAGTCCTTTCCTTATCATTTAAAATAAACCCCGGGCACAGCCCGCCTCCTGAACTCCCGGAAGCTGCAGGCCACGCCCAAGGTTCACGGTGTGCACAACCTAACTATTTAATCTGTGACTCGGCCTGGGCCTGGGCATCGCTCAGCACGCTGTCAATATCCTTGCCGTTCAGATAATTCTGCATCTCTACAATCAGGATGTCTTCAATCGCATACGTGTTGATTCCGTAATTGACGCTTGGGATCTGCTCCGTCCAGGCGGCGAAATCCGATACAATCTTCTGGCCGCTGAAGAATTCATTGGCCTGGCTGTAAGCCTCTCCGCCCGCAGCCGCTTTGAAGGTACCGATGACACCGATGTCCGTGAGCAGCTTCTGGTACATTTCCACATTCGAGCCGAAGGTCTTCGCCATGAAGTCTGCTGCCGTCTCCTTACCGTCCACATTCATGACATACCAGGAGCTTCCGCCCAGGTTCGAGGCATGAACGGATTTGTTCGCAGTCAGCTTAGGAAGCGGTGCGATTCCCCACTTGCCGGATTGAGAAGCTTCAGCCGTAATCGAAGGGGTGATCCAGTTGCCTGTCGGCACGGAGGCTACATCGCCGCTGTTCAGGGCGGCTACGAACTGACTCCAGTCTGCATGTACCTTAGCTACGTTTGATTCAGTCAGTTCCTTATAGATTTCAAAAGCTTCCTTAAGCGGTGCATTCCCCGCCAGGTTCGGTGTTTTGCCGTCTTCCTTCAGATACCACTCGCCTGCGGATTGAATCATCACCCGGATTAGTCCAAGGTCGTTCGGGTCCAGTGTAATCAGCGCTTTGCCGGTTTTCTCTTTCACGGCTTTGCCGATTTCAATATATTGCTTCCAGTCGATATCCTGCAGATCGGCCAGCTTGTAGCCTGCCTGCTCCAGATAGTCCGTTCTGACATAGAGTCCGGTAACGCCGGAGTCAAAAGGAACCCCGTACTGCTTCCCGTCCAGGCTGGTCGGCCCGCTTTTGTAATCTGCGAAGTCAGCGCCCTTGATCGAGCTGCTCAGATCGTAGAAGGAATCCTTGTACGATTGCAGGAAGCTCTGGGAACGGTAATCCTCAATCAGCACGATGTTCGGCAGACCCTTGGTGGTCCCGGAATTCAGCCCCGTGTTCAGCTTCTGGATAATATCAGCCTGTGCATATTCCACAATGTTAATTTTCACATCCGGGTTCGTCTTGGCATATTCTGCTTTGGCCACTTCCAGTGCAGCGATGTTGAATGCAGGGTCCCAAGCCCAAATGGTGATTTCCTTCGCCTGTGCAGGCTCTGTAGCTGCTGTATTCTCTGTCTTTCCCGTGTCCGCAGCGCTATTGCTGGTGTTCTTCGACCCGGAGTTCGAGCTGCAGGCCGTAAGCAGAAGCAGGCAAATCAGGACTAACGCAAAGCCTTTTTTCATTGGTAAGCCTCCCCTTTAATGCGCTTTACTGTCTCTCGCTTGAATGTAAGCGCTTATTTATTACATAAATAATCTTATCACCCGCCCCCGGGGAGCCGTTAGAACTTACTTTATGGGGATTGGTCATTTTATCGCCTGATTGTAAGCGTTACCTTGATTGCCGTTTGTTCTTTTTTTGGAAAATGGTAATAATCTCACTTCTTCATCAGCGGCAGGCGGATTCGGATCGCACTCCCCTCCCCCGGCGCACTCTTAATGGTGACTCCATATTCTTCGCCGTACATCAGCACCAGCCGGTCATGCACATTGCGGATACCGATTCCGGTGAACAGCTGGCGCTTCCCCGCAAGGCTCGACATAGGCAGATCAGCCGCTCCAGTATCCATCCCGTCCCCGTTATCCACCACCTCACAGAGCAGAGATCCGGCATCCTGGGAGATGAGGATATGGATATATCCGCCGCTTTTGCGCGTAAACGCATGGAAGAAAGCATTCTCAATGAACGGCTGAATAATCAGCTTCGGCAGATGGTATTCCATACAGTCCGGGGAGATGAAGAAATTCACCCTGATCCGTTCGCCGTACCGCACATGGTTGATGAAGACATAGGATTTCAGATTCTCCAGTTCCTGCGTCACCGTAATGCTCTCACTGACATTGCTCAGCGCATTCTGCAGCATTGAGATCAGTGCATGAATCGTCTGCACCGCCTTCTCCTGACTGCCCTGCTGCACCAGGAAGTTGACCGAAGCCAGCGTATTGTACAGAAAATGCGGGTTAATCTGATGCTGCAAGGCCGCAAGCTCGGCATTCCGCTGCTCCTTCTGCGTCTCCACCAGCTTCTCGACATATTCATTCAGCTCGTCCAGCATATAGTTATAGGCATGACCCAGCTCCTGAAATTCAAAGCTTCCCGTAACCGTAATGTAATTGTGGAAGTTACGCTCGGTGATCTTGGACATCTGCCGGGTAAGCAGCGTGAGCGACCGGGTCAGCCTTCTGAAGATCAGGAACACCACGATCAGGGCCACGGCCACGATGGCTGAGCAGAAGAGCACGACCATTTTACCGTTGACCATCTGGCCGAGGGCCGTCTGCTTATCGATCAGGTTCACAATATAGAAATCATAAGACGGCAGGTAATCCGCAATCAGAATCGAATCGGTGCCCTGGAAATCGGTGTTCTGGTAAGCAAGCTGCTGCTCCTCAATCTGCCTCGCCACCTGCAATAGATCCTCTGCCCGCTGGCCCATCAGATCACTACGGTTGCTGGACACTATCATCCCCTGCTTATTCAGGATCACCACATCGTTCCCGGTACTGACAAAGCTGCCATAGAAGGAGCGGAAATCCTTTTCATGAATGGTAAAATACAGCGTCCCGTAAATATCGCCCGTCGTCCGGTCCATCAGCGCTTTGCTGCCTACAATCACCGCTTCCTTCTGCGCCGAATCCGGCATCGTCTCTTCATAGAACTGATACATCAGCCGTTTCGGTTCAGCCAAAGTATTACGTGTCAGCTCATGCTGCTGCAGCTCCCGGTCACTCATCAGCAGATTGTTCGTGTTGGTGGAGTAACTGCGGCCGTTTTTGCCCATGATTTTGATCCCGACCTGGTAGGCATCGAGCGTGGACTGAATCTTCTTCATCTGTGTGGTCATATTGTAATAGGTCCGCAGCATCCGCAGGGAGTCCGAGTCCTCCTCAGACAGGAAGGAACGGATCGTGCCACTCAGCTGGGTATTATTAGTAGCCGTAACGATTGAATAATGAAAAGCTTCAAAGCTCGCCTTAATCTGGCTGATCACCTTGGAATTCGTAATGCTGAAGGTATTCATGAACAGCTTCTCCGACATGCGGACGGTCGTCCAGGAGGAGGCGATGGCTACGGCGATGATGCTGAACAGCATAACGAGGAAGATTTTGATGAACAGGCTGTGGAATTTAAAACGCTCCCAGTATCTGCGCATACGCTCTACTCCTGCCTGTAATGCTGACGCCGGTAGCCGCTCGGGGACAAGCCGTAATATTTCTTGAACACTTTGCAAAAATAGCTGTGATCGCCATATCCGACCATGCTGCTAATCTCCGCTATGGGTGCCTCCCCGGCCCGCAGCAGCTCTGCCGCCCTGCCCGTGCGGACCGTGTTGAGATGCTCCTTGAAGCCCTCGTGATTGTAGGTCGTGAACAGGCTCGACAGATACGAAGGGTTGAAATGAAAATGACGGGCCAGCTCCGTAAGGGTCAGCGGCTCAGTATAATGCTCTTCTATGTACTGAAGCAGCTTCGTCATACTGGCATTGCCGCCCGGTGCCGGCGCTGCCGATGCAGTCAGCTCCATGATCCGACGCAGGTAATCATCCAGAATCTGCATGGCCTGCTCGGCCGTGCCCGCTTCATCGATGGCCCGGAACAGGCCGTATTTCCCCTCCTCCAGCTCCTGCAGATGACTGAACTGATTCGTAATATTAAAAATCATATTGCTCAGGAAGGACTTAAACTGATACACATCTCCATCATTCTGGCGGCTGAGCGCATCCACATGCTGATGCAGGTCACCGAATGCTTCCGCCAGCTGCTGACGCTTCAACTGCTCGGTGAATTGCGCCAGATTGAACTTCGGCAACGGAGTCTCCGGATCTGGACGTTTTTCCTGGATTAGCAGGGTCTGCTCCGGCCGGAAAAACCGGCACTGCTGTAGTCTCGCATTGCTCTCCTGCTGGACGGCCGCAAGCTCGCTGAGGGAACTGAATCTCCGGCTGAGCGTCAGACGCAGCTCCACTTCCTGCCCGGCCATCGTATCGGCCGACTGGTGTACAGCCTTTAGCAGCTGCGGCCAATGGGCTTCCTCCAGATTGATCAGCATGAATGTAGTGCCCGAAGGCTCTGCGACTGGAATAATACACTGCACCCGTCCCGGTACACACTGGTTTAGTTCACTGGTGATAGTGGTGATGACGGTTGCGGATGCGGCCTCTTGTGCATTGGCTGCGCTGCTGGCAGTATTGATGGTGATACGGTTCATGGCATTGCTGCTGTTGACTGCGTTAATAGCGGTATGATTCATAGCGTTGTCGCTGCTGACCGCGTTTATGGCGGTATGGTTCATGGCTTCGCCGCCCGGTGCTTGCTGCACCGGTTCCCAGCCCAGCAGCGCGAAGGCGTGATGCGGAAGCTGCTGCTTCACATACACTTCGCTCTCCGGCGGCAGCCGGTAACCGGCCAGCATCCGGCCGAGCAAGGTATCCAGCGGCTGCGCTTCTGCCTCTGTTTGTCCTCCCGCGGCACTGAGTCCCGGGATGCGGTCCCGGGTTTTTTGTAACACCTGCAATAAGGCCCCGGCTTCCAGCTTCGGCTTCAGAATATAATCTGCCACCCCATGCTGGAACGTCGAACGCACATAATGGAACTCGCTGAAGCTGCTTAACACAATGACCTCGGTAGCCGGATAATCGCGCTTCACCAGCCGGGTTAACTCCTCGCCATCCATCACCGGCATGACAATATCTGTAATGATGATATGCGGCTGCAGGATCTGCAGCGAATTCAGCGCTTCCTGCCCATTGGCCGCTTCACCCACGATCTGAAATCCTTCCTGCTCCCAGTCCAGCACATATTTAATCCCTTGCCGGACCAGGATTTCATCGTCCACAATCAGCACCTTGCATATTGGATTCATGATTCTCCCCCGCTTTCTGTAGTCTTGACCTCTGGCCCTAGCCACTATGAACGGATTATAAAGCGCTATCATGGAGATGGTCAAACTTAAATTCTGGGATTTGTGGTGATAGAGCTTTCGGGACAAGTGTTCAGAGACTAATGCGGGGATGAAATCTGATGAAGTCTATAGGCTAGAGGATAGTTGTATTTCATACAGCTAAAAACGGGGAAAACCAGAACTTTTCTACTTTTATTGTATTCTGTACAGCTAAATCCAAGTAAACTCCCTCTTAAGGAGAACACTTAACATTCTAATTGCTGAAAATACAACTAAATCTCATTGAGCACTCCAATCTAAGTTTTTAATTGTAGTAAATACAATTAGAGCCGGAACTTAAACGTCCCAGCTACTGAGAATACTGAATGGTGAAGGGTAGGCATACAACCACGCTTCATCAAATGAATCAAGTAAGAATTCCAAGCATCTGCTCTATTGCATCGATAATAACCTGCGGTTTCTCAATATGTATGTTATGCCCACTGCCCTGTGCTTCAACTAAGTGACCGTTAGTGGAGGTATGCTTCAGCTCATTTGCCACTTCCTGCAGCTTCTCTCTTATGATCCGCTTCGTATCTTCCGAAGTCCCCGGATAGAAGTCATTGACTATTTCCGATTTGATAACGGTCAATGGAATATCGGTTTGCTTCAGTTCCCTAACCTGCTCATAGCCGGGCTGAACATTAGAGAACTCGCTGTGCATGGCCGCTATAGTCTTTTTTTGAAAGGATAATCTCCATAACAGCGCTTGCGTCTGCTTGGAAAAAGGCTTAATAGTAGCAGAGAATCCGGGGAAGCTTCTCAATGCGGAAAAGACCTTTAAAAATCCAGTTCTGGACAGCAAATTCAAGGCCCGATAGAACCTCACCGCCAAAAGCTGCCCCTTCACATGCTCTTCCGGAAACCGCGCTGTGACTTCATCCTCATGCATCGAATCTACCAGCACCACTCCCGCCACTAGCCCCGGGTATCTCCCCGCAAACAGCCTTACATTTAATCCGCCATAGGAATGACCGACCAATATGTAAGGCCCCACAACTCCAGATCTTTGCAACAGCTCGTACAGCTCGGATACGCACTGTTCATTGGTACGCGGGAACGGGCCTGCCTCGCTCCAGCCATAGCCCGCACGATCATATACGATCACTTGTGTGACCTTAGCAACCTCAGGAGCAACAAGCGACCAGAACAACGCGGAAGAACCACAGCCATGCTCCAACACTACTGTAGGCAGGCCTTTGTCCTCACCAATAATACTGATGTACAACTTGTGCTGTCCTACACTTATAAGTTTCCCGTGATCCATATTCTTCTCCATCCTAATGCGAGCTAAGATGCTTCCTATACCCCTCGACCTTCTCTTCCCTATACCCCATCGCCTCATAGAAAATATGCGCTTCCTTCCGCTTCTCCCCCGACACGAAAATGATATAGTAACAGTCCCGTTCATGCGCAATCGCTTCGATCGCAGTCATCAGCTTCTTGCCAAGCCCCTGCCGCCGTGCGCGCGAAGACACGACCACGTTCTCAATCACCATGAACGGGCGGCAATCGCCCACCAGATCCTGGCAGACGATCCCCATCAAGGAGCCCAGCAGTTCCCCGTCTACAAAAGCACCTAGCAGCACAACCCGCTCATCCTCCCGGATTGTCCGATAAGCGGTTTCCAGCTTCACCGGGTCCGTCGGCCCGCCTATTAATTCATGGTAAAGTGTGTTTAATGCTTCAAGCGATTCAATTCCGATTTCTTCTATGGTTACCATGACAGGTGGCCTCCGCTTTCATATGGTTGTGGAACTATCACTTCATTTCATACATAAATAATTGACCATTGCGAGGATAACGCATACGTTCAGCCTCATAGCCCCTGCGCCGGAGCCTGCGGTCTAGTACTTTCATGAATGCACCATGACTGACAATTAGCACACAACCTTCTTGCGCACACGCCTCATCAACAAGCAAAGCATCAATTACTCTATCCGCTCGCCGCAGTACAGCGACTCGGCTCTCCGGTTGAGAAGAATGACCTACCGACCAGAACAAACGTCCAAGTATAAGCCAGAAAGAAACAGGCAGACGCAGTCGGCTAAGCCTAATTCTCCCGAGCCGCAGTGCTGCCACGCTAATCTCCCTTAACAGCTCTGTATACACAAACCTCTGAGCCTCAAAATAACTTGCCGTATGTACCGCCCTCGCCTGATCACTACACAGACAAAGGGTCCAACGCTGCCCCCCAATCTCATGTTCAGGAGCTTGAATTGGTGCTAATTCATACTCTTGAAGCCACTGATCGAATTGTACCCCTGTCAGCCAAGTCCGCTGCGGTTTAAGGTCTACTTTGAAATGCCTAATTAGTCCCAGCTTCAATCTTCTAATCCCCTATTTCGCATTTCTCAACTCAAACTCCTCACTCTTCCCGTCCCACTCGACAGTGACTTTAATGACGGAGTCCTCATATTCAAACGCACCATTCCCATGTCCCCCCATATGCAGCATATCCCAGCGCACGGGTCCTTCCTCCGTCCGGGTGCTGCCGCCGCTGGTGCCTTTGTAGCCATATTTGAACTGCTTGATTTCTCCCAGATCAGACTGCTCACCCTTATATTTCAAATCGAAGGTATATTGTTTGGAGCTTTCACTTGTCACTTTATCCTTCTTCGTAATCAGCTTCTGGCTGGCCTCCTGCTTATAGACGCCCGACCAGGTGCCCCCCTCGCCCTTGAAGGTATAGTTGAAATGGGTCGTTTCCGTATTGCATGACGTTAGCAGCAGTATCAGAATTGCCGGAAGCAGCAGCGCACGCAGTATCTTCTTCATGGTCAGCCCCCTTTTCCCATAGATTACATTAACGTGAACGGGATAGGTATTGTAGTACTGCCTCCACCCGTTCCTCCACCGTAAGGTCTCCTTCCAGCCGCAAAAGATCGCCGCTTAGTCCGGCCATCCACTCCTCATGCAGCATCCGGCTGCGGATCTCCATTCCGCCCGTATCGTACAGCGCTGCCCAGTCAATGAAGCTCTCAACATCCTCATACTTGTCTCCGCCCGGCAGACCCTCATCCCCGTAACGTTCATACTCCCGCGCCCGCAGCCGTTCCAGACGAATCTCCTCCGGAATCCACAGGAAAATCACCAGGTCAAAGGTATCGCGCAGCGAATCCCCCCAGCCGCAGACCGCACCGGACAGAATCCACGGCTCATTCCTCGCCATATCTGCCTGCAATTTGTTCAGACGCTCTGCCACAACACTTTGCTTCGTATATTTCTGCTCCCAGAAATAATCGTCACTATCCAGATGTACATGCGGAAGCCTCGCCGCCAGCGCCTTGCCCAAGGTTGTCGTTCCCGCCCCGGAAGCTCCCATAATATGAATTTTGCGGTACATAAGCCCTCCTGAATGAAAGAATCATTGTATCCATTTGTATATTTTACCATGCTGCCCCTTATATATAAACAGCGAAGCCTGATTTTAAAGGAATCCAATCCTCCGGTAGGAAGCAAGTGGACAAACGTATCTTAATTTCTCGAATTTCGGGGATTTCCGGGAAACAAGTGGAAAAAGCACAACTGTTAACTCAACTTTTGAACGCTTTACTTGAATTACGATAATTAAGTGTTGTTAATCCAATTGTTGTCGCGCCATGCCCCAAACAGCCACCAGCAAGTGTACAAAATCCATCTAATTCCTGCCAGTCGTCCCCTCCCACCTCTCCCATAAGCACCGGCGTAAGCCGTAGTCCACAACCCTTCGCTCCCAGGCCCCTGGCATCCCGGCTCCCACATTGGTCAACTATATACTCCTGCGCAAAAGCAGACGCAAACAAAGCCGCAGCCTAAGGCCACAGCTTGTTCACCTTCCTAATGCTCAGCGTGCTCCTCAGCTCACATCCGGCGGGATGCGCCGGGCGATGCCGGTTGCGATAGCGGCCCGGATGACAGCCAGACGTACCTGCTCCACGACCTTTTCGTTGAAAATGCTCGGAATAATATATTGCTCATTCCGCTCATCCGGGTGCACCACTGCTGCAATGGCCTGCGCCGCTGCCAGCTTCATCTCCAGATTCACCGTCTTGGCCCGGCAGTCCAGCGCCCCGCGGAAAATCCCCGGAAAACACAGCACGTTATTAATCTGGTTAGGGTAATCGCTTCTGCCGGTTGCCAGCACCCGGACGTAAGGCTCCGCCAGATCCGGTTCAATCTCCGGGGTCGGATTAGCCATAGCGAACACGATGCTGTCCTGGGCCATGCTCTGCAGATGGCTAACCTGCAAAATCCCTCCCCTGGATACGCCGATGAAGACATCTGCCCCACGCACCGCCTCATCCAGTCCTCCGCTCAGATTCTCGGGGTTCGTTGCTTCGGCCAGCCAGCTCCATTCAGGATTGGTGTAGGCTTCGCTGCGGTTCAGAATCCCTTCCTTGTCTACTGCGTAGAGCTGCTTAGCGCCAGCCGCCAGCAGCAGACGGCAGATCGACACACCTGCCGCACCGATGCCGACGACTACAATTCTGGAGTCTGCAATCGACTTCTCCACGACCTGGAGCGCGTTCAGCAATCCGGCCAGAGCAACTACTGCCGTTCCGTGCTGGTCATCATGGAAGACTGGAATATCCAGCTCCGCCGACAGCCGCCGTTCAATCTCGAAGCAGCGCGGAGAGCTGATGTCTTCCAGATTGATCCCTCCGAAGCCGGGAGCAACCGCTTTCACAATCTGAATGATTTCTTCCGGGTCCTTGGTATCCAGACACAGCGGGAACCCGTCAATATCCGCCAGCTGTTTGAACAGCATGGCCTTGCCCTCCATCACCGGCATCGCCGCCTCCGGTCCGATATCGCCAAGCCCCAGCACAGCGGTGCCGTCGGTGACGACCGCTACCGTATTTCTTTTCATCGTCAGGGAATATGCCTTGGACGGATCTTCGGCAATCGCCGTACAGACACGGGCAACACCAGGGGTATACACCAGTGACAGATCCTCCCGGTTCTTGATCGGCATCTTCGGGGTGACTTCGATTTTGCCGCCGAGATGGGCCAGGAAGGTACGGTCGGAGACATTGATGACTTTGATTCCAGGCATATTCTTCAGCACACTTATAATCTCTTCATTCGCCGCATCCTGCACATTCACAGTCAGGTCACGGGTCGTCACATCCTTGCCGCCACGGATTACGTCAATCGCTACAATATCGCCCCCGGCTGCTGCCAGCCTGGACGCCACATCACCAAAAGAAGCTTCGGCCTTGCGGATTTCAAGCCGGATAATCATCGTTGTTGCAATGGACATAGAGTATGCCTCCCTCGTCAGACGGATGAATTCTATCCTCAATATACTACAGTTCACATGTTGTTCACAATTAAATCCGGGTTAACCGGGAATTTCCCAGTTTTCAGCCAGCTTTAACAGCTCTGCTTCCGCAGCCTCTTCATCTTGCCCCAATACTTTTGCTTCTATATAGTAGGTGACCGTATCATCGCTGTCACTCTTGCCGGGACGCTGATAACACAGCCAATAATAAGTAACTTCAGGAGCAGGATAGACCGCGCTTCCCCCCTGTACGAACTTGATCAGCTCCCCTTCACCTTCCGGAGTCGGCACCGGCTTCCTCGATAGCAATTCTGTATGATTAGGGATGCTGATATAATTACCCGGACGGCTCTGATCGCCAAGGGACAGCTCCAGCTGATCTTGAGTTACAGCCTCCAACCCTTGCAAATACCGCGCAGGCTCGTCCTCACTTAGACGCAGCCGGTGTACCGCTGGGGCGGAATCAGATGCCGCGAACCCGTATAGCGCTCCCCCGCCCAGAACGAGGCAGATTGCTGTGGCAAGCACGGTTTTACGTATTTTTACTCTCATATAAACGCTCCTTTGTAAGCATTTAGTGTAGGATATCATTGTGTTTCCTTAATTGACAGGGCACAATAGTAATGGCGCGAAGCCTATGAATTCTTATCTTTGAACCAAACAAATATAACACGGATTAGGAGAGAGAAGATA
The DNA here is from genome assembly GCF_037975415.1 of Paenibacillus sp. FSL M7-0896. NCBI lineage: Bacteria > Bacillati > Bacillota > Bacilli > Caryophanales > Paenibacillaceae > Paenibacillus > Paenibacillus sp. FSL M7-0896. The sequence goes on along the minus strand of NZ_CP150250.1, from coordinate 2,705,412 downwards.
TGACGAACCCTTTTCAAGCATTGGTAGTGGACAAGACAGAACCATTCTCCGTAGAGGTCAGACCGGTAACGCTGGAGGAACTGCCCGCCGGTGAAGTGTTAATTAAGGTAGCTTATTCCAGTGTAAACTATAAAGACGGGTTGGCAAGCATCCCGAATGGGAATATTGTGCGAAATTATCCGTTCATTCCGGGGATTGACCTGTCAGGGACGGTAGTTTCTTCTACTGACAGCCGCTTCCGCGAAGGCCAGTCTGTCATTGCCACCAGCTATGGGATCGGTGTCTCCCACTTCGGCGGCTTCAGCGAATACGCCCGCATCCCTGCGGACTGGGTTATTGAACTGCCAGAAGGCTTGACGCTGCGGGAAGCGATGATCTACGGCACGGCCGGATTCACGGCGGCACTGTCTGTGCAGGCACTGGAAGCTCAAGGAATGACCCCTGATCAGGGAAAAGTGCTCGTCACCGGTGCCACCGGCGGTGTCGGAGGTGCGGCAACCGCTATCCTGGCGAAGCTGGGCTATCAGGTCACTGCCAGTACCGGCAGAATGGATGAAGCCGGATATCTGCAGGCGCTGGGCGCTGCTGAGGTGATCTCCCGCGAAGAGGTCGCGGGCAGTGCGGTGAAGCCGCTGGACAAGCAGCTCTGGCAGGCCGCTGTAGATTCAGTCGGAGGCGCCCCGCTTGCTGCGGTCCTGAGCAAAATCGCCTACGGCGGCGCAGTGGCCGCAAGCGGCTTAACCGCAGGCACGGCTATCCCGACTACCGTCCTACCGTTTATCCTGCGCGGAGTCAGCCTGCTCGGCATCGATTCCGTAGCTTGTCCTATGGAGAAACGGGCCAAGCTCTGGCAGCGCATGGCAGGTGACATGAAGCCGGAGGTGCTGGATACGCTGGTGGACCGTGAGATTTCCCTGACTGAGCTGCCTGCCGCGCTTCAGGATATTCTCCAGTCGGGCACCCGGGGCCGGGTGCTTGTCCGCTTATCTTAGTCACACTTGATGAGGGTATAGCAGTATCGATGGCAGTTCGCTTCCGAATCTGGAACGGGCTGCCGTCTTTTTTTGCAACTGTGCCCGGCATCTTAAATTTAGCCTTGACCCTGAAGTATACTTCAACCTTTATACTCTAGTTATTCCAGATGAATAGAGTTGGAGGGAGTACAAATGAGAATATTTGAGATTATAGTCATTGTGGTGATTCTGGCTGTTACAGCAGGAATGATAGGGACCAAGAAAAACCGGAGACTGGATACCCTTATGCTGCTGGCTGTCGTTATGGCTGTGGTGATGCATGGGGTGCTGGAGAATTACCGTATCCAGATGGCTCCGGCCTACGCCGCAGTGCTCGGGCTGTTGAGCATACTCGGATTCAGACTTGTGAAGCGTCCCCGGACGGGCCAGCCTAAGCGGTATGCGAAGTTATGGAAGAGTCTACTGCTTATTCTCGTCCTCCTTCTTTCAGGAGTATCCATCTATGCGTCCAGGCTGCTGCCGATGTTCACGCAACCTAAGCCAACAGGGCAATATGCCATCGGGACGATCGCACGCGAGCTTACCGATGAGCAGCGTGACGAGACGCTGAGCGCTGAGGAAGGCGGCAAACGTAAGCTGATGGTTAATGTATGGTATCCGGCCGATCCTGACCAGACTGAGGGTAAGCCTAAGGAGCATTACCCTTCCGCACTAGGCGAAGCCATTAGCCTTGTATTCGGATTGCCGAAACAGCTATTCAGCCATGTGACCGATATTCCTACTCATGTTACAGACGGAGTGAAGCTATCGGCACAAGAACCCAGCTATCCGGTCCTGCTGTTCTCGCCGGGAATCCGCTCTACCCGATTCCAGAGTATGTCGATTATCGAAGAATTGGTCAGCCACAGCTATATTGTCGTAGGGATCGATCATCCTTACACCTCAGCCAAGGTCACTTACCCGGACGGCGCTTCGGCCTACTACGTGCCTGATCCAAAGTTCGATACTTCCGGAGAGCTCTACAACTACAATGTGAGCGGAATTGCCATCCGTACAGCGGACGCCAGCTTTGTGCTGGACACCCTGACGGCTTGGAATACCCAAGACCCGAATGGATTGTTCCAAGGCAGGCTTGATCTCAGCCGTGCGGGGATCTTCGGCCATTCCTATGGCGGGGCGACAACCGCCGAAGCTTTAGCCCAGGACAAGCGGTTTAAGGCCGGTGTCAGTCTGGAAGGCGGGTTCTGGGGCAAGGTTGCCCGTGAAGGGCTGACGCAGCCTTTTATGTATATGATGTCCGGAACGACTGCGCAGAATCTTGCACATCCTGAAGCGAACACAGATCCCCTGATCTATGAAGAATTCACGCCGGATCTGAAGTCAGTTATGGGCCGCAGCACCCGGGATACCTATTATCTGACAATGGATCATTTCATTCACCAGAGTTTTACGGATATAGCCCTGCTGTCGCCCTCCTTATTCGCCAATGGCCTTGATCCGGTGCATACTGTAGATATAAGCAGAACCTATGTCCGGTCATTTTTTGATCAGTATCTGCTAGATGAGCCGCAGGCGCTGCTGAACGGTCCATCGACCGAATACCCGGAAGTAAACTTTGAACCGGCCTACACGTACAAGAGACCATAGGAGCAGATTGATATCTAAATACAGGAGGTAATACCAGATGAAGGGAATGACCCGTGGTGAGCTGGCGCGGCAGGCGGGGCTGAGTGCGGCAACCATCCGTTACTATGAGGACAGCGGCATCCTGCCAGCCCCGGAACGGACCGCTAAGGGATACCGGATCTACTCTGCAGATATTCTAGTGAAGCTGAAGTTCATCAAGGATGCCCAGTCTCTGGGCTATTCACTGAAAGAAATCCAGGCGGCACTCGCCCTGCTCGGCTCGAAGATGGATGAAGATACCTTAAAGGAACTCGTCCGCGACAAAATCACCGAAATCGACGAAAAGGTTGCTGCCCTGTACGCTATTCAAAACATGCTGGCCGGTCTGCTTGAGACCCCGCAGGAAGATATTCAGAATTATCTGCGTTCCTTCCAGGTTCCAGATCAGCATCATTGAAGACAAGTTATCGTGTGAAACATATAATTTCTTATATTTGCAAAAAAATCGGCAGCGTCATTCTGCATTCACAGAATACGCTGCCGTTTGTGCCCTCTGGATCTCTGTTATTCGGCCCCCGCCTCATGCACTGCTTGCGGAGGAGCCTGGACGTATTGCTGCTGGCGGTAGGGCTGGGCATACGGCTGAGCATAATAACCGTGTACCGCCATCGGCTGGTATCCGAAGGATTGCGGAGCCTGCTGCGGGTGCATGTAAGACGGCATGTTCGCATTAGCCATCATCGGCGTCATATTGGCAGGAGCGATGTGGGTTCCCTTCATATTCTCGGTTGCCGCCTTCACAGGAGGACAGCAATCCGCAGGCGGACCAATGAAGGTCTGAGGCTTCACCGGAGCGAGTGCTTCCTTAACCAGCGCTTCATTAAGGCAGTAGGTATGTGCCAGCACATTAGCCGGGGTTAAGCTCAGAAGATCCGAGCCGAGAATGACCTCCGGTGTTGGAGCATCGAAGATCGCCAGCAGATGGGTGCAATCCATCGTGGCCACTTCATAGTGCCACCAGCCCTGCGGCACATTGGCAACCTGGCCCGGGGTGATCGGAAAATGCAGCAGCTCGTTCGTAAACGGGTTGATCAGCGACACCACAGCCGCGCCTGAGATACAATACACCAGCTCAGCGGCATTTTGATGATAATGCGGCTCTACCACATTGGATCTGCTGAGATAGATATCGAGCAGCGAGGTATTCTCCAGGGTGTTCAGATTTTTGATGCCCAGTACGTTGATATAATTGCAGTCATCCTTCTTGAATAAGGTGTTGCCGTTCATATCAAACGTAAACTGTGTATTGGGCGACGTATAGTCCATATAAGAGGTCACACAAATCCGTCCTTTCCTCGGGGCCGTTTTTTATCGTTCTGGTTATAGGATATGTATCCGCCCATGCCCAGGTGACGATGAATAGCACCGCCGCACAGTAAATTTGCCCCTTAAGCCGAATAATTAGCTGGACAGGTCAATTCGACAATGGATTGGGCGGACGGGCTGGATGGGGCTGCAACCATAAAAGGAGTAACGTCTCACATGCCCCGCAGCCTCACGAATGTATACTGTTTTCCGCATACTTTTGCCCGGAGCCCCACTTCCGCCCGAATGTATACTGTTTTCCGCATACATTTTGACCGGAGCCCCACTTCCGCCCGAATGTATACTGTTTTCCGCATACATTTTGACCGGAGCCCCACTTCCGCCCGAATGTATACTGTTTTCCGCATACATTTTGACCGGAGGCCCCGTATCTGCCCCAATGTATGCTGTTTTCCACATACATTCGGGACACCATGCCCATTGTATTCGGTTTTTTGTATACATTCCAGACTCCCCGTTTACTCGTCGGGCCTCCACACCCTTTTCAGGTCCCGGACAAAATAAAAAGACGGAGGGTACACACCCTCTCCGTCTGTTCATGGTACAACAAAGTTATCGTTACCAGCCGCTTCGCTGGATCAAAGCTGTAATCTGCGCGATATGATGGCGGCTGTGCCAGATGTACCTCTCCACTGCGGTATCCAGTGTCATCTCACCAAGACCACCGCTTACAAAGGTCCGGCTATAGTCCTCAGGCTGCAAGGATTCCAGTAAGTTCGCGAATCTGCGGTTAAGCAGTCCGATGAGCTGGAGTGAGGATTCCACCGGTTCGTTGGAAGAATCGCTCAGCTCCGCCCACAAATCCTGTCTATAGCTTGGAACCTGCGGTGCTTCCTCCGTCAGACCCCGCTTGAAGCGGAGGTATGCATACATGCCCGTATCGGCGAGATGATGCACGACCTGAACCACAGTCCAGCCGCCCGGCCGGTAAGGGGTATGCTGCTGTTCCGCCGTTAGCGGTTCTACTGCTGCCCGTAGCTCTTCTGCCAACTGCCTAAAGACCGCAACCGATGCTGCCCGCACTTCTGCTGTCCGGTTCCCCTTAGCGGCGAATCTTCCAAGCGGGTATTTTAACAACTCCAGCTCCTGCTCTTCCACATTGTCGTTCATTTCGCTCACAGCTCCTTTGTTATTGTTGTTTGGATATCATACCATTTTCGGGTGACAACAGCGCATAGGCCTCTTCCAGTGTTCCCGCCGTAACATCCGGCTTCACTTCCAGCTCCCAGGGCTGTCCGTTCCGGTTGAGCCAGCAGGACTTGATTCCGGCTCTGGCTGCTCCAAGAATATCTGACGCAGAATCTCCAATATGGATAATTTGCTCCGGCTCCACCCCATAATGGGCTATCACCTCAGTGAACATACGGTTATGCGTGTCATTCTTATACGACTGATACGTCTGCGAAGTGAACAGTAAGATTGGATAATTCCGGTAGAACTCAGGAAGCATAAGATCATCTGTATCACTTACAATACATACCTGATAATCCCGGCATATGCGCTGTAAGAACGCCTCGGTATCAGCGTACATTTCAGACAGCCGATGCTGGGCAAAGAGGTTATCCACTGCCTGCTCACAATCGTAATCCAAGCCGGACTCCTGAAATACGCTCTGAAACCCTCTGTAATAAATCTCTCTGCTGCTGATAAAAGTACCCGCCTCCCGGGCTTCGCAGGCTGCTGCATAATAACGGCTCAGCAATTGCTTACCGAGCTGGAGTGCCCTTGCTTCACTGAACTTCTGCTGGAGAATTGGCCTCCAGACCTCTGCCCGCCTGCTCTCAATATTCACCAAGGTCTGGAACATATCCAGACTAATCACTTTGAATGACTGCATGGGCCCGTCTCCTTATCTAATCAGCAATTGAATCTTGCCGTCACGAACAATGCCGGTGAATTCCAGTAGACTGTCACTCGCCATAGCAGCCCTTCCCCCCAGCCGAAGCTGTATTTGGGAAAGGCCACTTGGCCAGCTCAAGGACCGTTCCCTTCTTGACTCCTGTATGTACATGTCTTTCTTGTGAAACCATCATCTATTCCTTCAACAGCTTAACAAAGTTATCCGGCAGACTGAACTGTTGATTGTTAAGAATCATATCCCGCAACTCGGAGAATGGATCTTCGTCCTCCTGCGAATCCTTGATTTCCTTAATTTCACGGTGCAGCCGCTCCATCTGCAGATCGAGCTCGTACGCCTTGTCAGCCGCATTCTTAAGTTCACGGGTCAGATGCTCGGGAACCGCCTGGCTGTATTTATAGAAAATTTTATGCTCCAGACTGGCCCAGAAATCCATAGCAATCGTGCGGATCTGTACCTCAACACAGACATGCTCCTGACAGTCCGACATGAATACGGGAACCTCGATAAGCAGATGCAGACTCTGATAACCGTTGGGCTTCGGGTTTTTAATGTAATCCTTAACCTCAAGCACCTTGAGATCGTCCTGCTTCTGCAGCATAGCGCTAACCTGATAAATATCCGAAATGAATGAACAGGTGATCCGCAGTCCGGCGATATCCTTAATACTGGATCTGATCTGCGGGAGGGACAGTTCACTGTTCTTGCGCAGCATTTTCTTCATAATGCTCTCCGGGGATTTGATCCGGGACTTGGTATGCTCAATCGGGCTATAGTCGTGAAGCAGCTGGAATTCCTCTTTGAGGATATCAATCTTGGTCTCCATCTCGGCAAGAGCGAACTTGTAAATCATCATAAAGCGGGTAAGCTCATATTTGAGCTGCTTCAATTTCTCTAACTGGTTGTCGGTATGCATCTTCATTTCTCCTTTATGCTGCTGTACAGAATGACTATAATCTCCATACAACTCTTCCATCTCTCATTAATCATAGCCAATCTATGACGTGAACACAAACCTTCCTCCGGTCACCGGGACCCTCAGTTCTGTCCTCCTTCCTTCTCTCTGCCTACGAAAAAAAGCCAAACCGTCCAAAAGGACAGTCTGGCCGTTCTTTAGAAGCGGACGCTGTTGACAGCGTCTCTTCATCTGGTTATTCAGTTCACCACTTCATCGATGGACAGGCTGCGTTCACGCGACAAATCCCGGAAGCCCTCGCCTACTTTTACCAGCGGCTTAAAGAGGTCCAGCGGGTTATTCATGACGATCATACCCACTTCGCCGTTGCTGAGCTGTACATTCTTGCCCACGAAGCTAGGCAGTAAATGTCCGGTCAATGCCTGCACCACCGTCTCGTTCAGCTTGCCGAAGCCCATCTCATGCACCTTGCGCAGCACCGTAACCAGCCCCTGCTTGGGACGGTTCGCAGTAGAAGTGGTGAGCGACATATAGATGTTGGCTACCGAAACAATCTGGGCGTACGGATGAATCTCTTTTTTGAGCAGCTGATTCGGATAGCCTGAGCCATCCTCATACTCATGATGCTGTAGAGCTACCAGCGCGGTAACCTCGTCCATCTGGGAGCCGCGGATCAGATCATAGCCATAGAAGGTGTGGCGCGCCAGCTCATCCTTCTCGGAATCCGTCAGCAGACCCTGCTTGTTCAGGATCGATAGTGGCACTTGGCTTTTGCCGATATCATGCAGATAGCCCGCACGGCTGATCTGGTAACGCTCCTCCTTGGAGTAACCCATCCACGCTGCAATGTAATAGGATAATAAGCCCACCTGTAATGAGTGGTGATATGTATCGATGTCATCCCGGTCCAGCAGGAGCAGCAGGGAGACAACATCCTTTTGCCCCTCCAAGGTCTCCAGAAGCGGCTTCAACGTATCATCGACTGCAGACTGCGAGAAGCTGCCCTTCGTCAAGGCTTCCAGAAAAATCGCTTCATAATTCAAAATAGCGAGATCAAAATCATCGTGCAGCCCGTGGCTGGGCTCAGGTTCAGCGTCCGTATACAGCCCGCTGCGCGGCTCGATATCGACATAATCAATTTTGTGCCGGATCAGGATACTAATCTCTTCCCGCTCCACACGCGTCCCCTTGGGGAGAACGTGCAGCCCTACACCATTGAAAGTGTCTGCCATGAGACAATCACCGTGCTTCAGATCCGTGACATGTACTTTCAAGTACCAGCACCCCTTTTGTATGATAGGAATATTCCGTTATGCTCCACTTGATCATAGTCAACAGACGGTAAAGTAACAATCCGGTCAAAGTCACAAACTCCCCGTAATCTAGTGCTATAGAATCCCTGTCTTTAGACGCCTTTCCATATTCTGTTCAGAGCCATCTGACAAATCTCTTGTATTTTAGCCTAATTTCGTTCTCTTCTGCCCAGTACATTAGTCTCTTCCTTACCGCTACCGTGTCTTCTGTGAACCTGAAGCAGAGATTAACCGGGACAATCCATTTGCCTGCAGGCAATATTCCTACTATCGGACCATCTATGTAAATGGCCTTAATCCCTTGCGCGGAGATGCGCTTTTTGCGAATAATAAGCGAATCTGTCCCCCACTGAAGCTGACCTTCCTTACGCAACGCGTTGATGAGAATGAAGAGGCAGGCCGCGATGCTGAGTCCAACCCATACCTGTATGATGTAGTTTAAATAGAATTGTCTATCCGGGTCGGGGTTAGGGGGCAGTCTCAGAATAATAATGGGAATTAGCACACCTATCAAGACTCTAACAGGGTTAGGCGCTTTGATTCGGTCGGTTATGGCTAGAGAATCTCCGGTCAACGTATTCAACCTCCGTCCGGCTAATTTGTAGTATAATCGCTAATGCAGTCCAACACTTTGTCCAAGGAGGATCATTCCATTATGTATGAGCATCTCGTCGTCTTCCGCTTCAATGAGCAATTCGAACCAAGCCAGGAGCATGCCCTGTTACAAGCACTGCTGGCGCTGAAAAAGCAAATCCCCGGCATCATTGACCTTACAGCAGGCGTTAATGTAACCGAGGAGCAGGAGAATGTCCACGGCTATACGCTGGGGCTCCGCGTGACCTTTGAGAATCAGGAAGCCCTGCGTGCATACGGGCCGCATCCGGCCCATCAGAAGTTCGTGTCCATGCTGGACGGAATTCTGGAGAACGTTGTGGTGGTCGACTACCCGATTTAGAACAACTGGTTCACATCGAACAGCACTTTGCCGATCAGCGCATCCTTGTCTACGAACGGAGTCTCCCATAGGTGAGCATCATAGCTGACGTTACGGTTGTCGCCCAAGAAAAAATACTGGTCTGCGGGAACGGTGACCGGCCCGAAGGTATAGGTCATCTTTTCCTGCAGGTATGGCTCATCGACCGCCTCATGATTACGGTACAGAGTGCCTTCCTTGATCTCAATCACATCGCCCGGCAGTCCGATCAGCCGTTTTACATATCTTTTATGTGCATCTTCAGCGACCGGCGGATGGAACACCACGATATCACCATGCTTCAGCGAGGTATTCCAGAGCATTTTGTCTACCACAAGCCGGTCGTTAATCGCTATCGTCGGAATCATCGAGCCGGTAGGTACACGCATTGCTTCTGCTACGTAGGTACGGATAAATAGGGATAGAATAATGCCAATGGCAATACTCGGCACCCACTGCTTCAAGAATTTTTTCAACTTCCTTCACCTCAGCTTCGTATAATTAGCCTTCAAAATGCTCAATAATCTGTGACATTTCCAGCTCCGCGTCTACTAGAGAGTGCTTCGGCAGATAAATCACCAGCAGGCCGCCGAAGATCTGCTCCCATCTGCCCCCATGCTCTGTAACCCGCTCCGTGAAGCTGCGGATCTCGCCGGAAGCCGCCGCCTCTTTGCTGAGCAGCCAGGCATACCGGACAAGTCCGGACTTCTTCACCGTCTCAACGTAATAAGCGATCCCCTCACGCTCACTCACTCGGATAATATCGCCAAGCGCAATCCCCGGGTTGAAAATCGGCGTCTCCTCAATCCGGTAGATATCCTTGTCGACCCGGGTCACATCCAGCACCTCAATCTCCCGGCCTTGCTCATCAAAGCATATATGTAATCCAACCGTTCCCGGCAAAAGCCTCCACCTCAATTCTGTTCTGTCATGCTATCATTTCATCGCCCGAAGTGTCCTCGAAATGATGCCCTCGAGCACCTTCCAGGGAAGCAGGGCCTTGCCGATCATCAGCACCCGCGAGCCCCGGCCTACAGGATAGCGTAGCTTCGGCGCACGTAAGGCAGTGATCCTTCCAATCAGATCAGCCACCTCCTGCGGATCGGGAGCCGTCTCGGACGCCCGCCGGGAGTACCGCAGCACCTCTTCAAGCCTGGTGTGATAAGGGGAGCCTTCACTTCTGTGCATCCCCGTAATCCCTTTGTCCCAGATGGGGGTACGGAAGGAGCCCGGTTCAACCAGTACAACGCGGACGCCAAAAGAGAGCATCTCCTGACGCAGACTCTCGCTGAACCCTTCCACCGCAAACTTCGAGGCGGCATACGGACCATAGCCCGGGAATCCACTCAGGCCGCTGACACTGCTCACGTTAATGATCAGGCCGCTGCGCTGGACCCGCATGTGGGGAAGCACCGCCTTCGTTACGGCAACCAGTCCGAAAAAGTTAGTCTCCAGCTGCCGCCGCCATTCCTCCATGCTGACCTCCTCCACGAATCCGCCTACGGCGAAGCCGGCGTTATTCACCAGCACATCCATTCTGCCGGCAAGCTCAAGACTCTCCTGAATAGCAGATGCAATCGAAGCTTCGTCGGTGACATCCAGTGCCAGCAGATGAATGCGCTCCCGTACCCCCGCCTGTTCAGCCTGCTGAACAAGCTCCTTGCTGCGGCCAAGATCCCGCATGGTGGCAATGACCCGGTACCCTCTGCGGGCCAGCGTAATTGCGGTCAGCAGCCCGAATCCGCTGGAGGTCCCTGTAATCAGCGCAACCGGATCAATTCCTTGGGGCTGGCTTGGATTAGAGTTCATTGGGCACCTCCTTTTTTTAATAATGTGATGTATGAGCTTCCAATTTCAGTAGATGATAATTGTTCTTAATGTAGTTGTAACCCGAGTATACGGTTATTACTAATGCACCATACATCAGGGTTAGGTCGACAGGGAAGGAAGTGAACAGGCTGAAGGGCGCATTATTCAAAAGCATTGCAGAAATAGCGACAACTTGCAGGACCATTTTCCATTTTCCGTATTTATCAGCTGCCAATGCTACCTTCTGCGCTGAAGCGGCAATACGGACACCCATCATTATAACTTCCCTTGCTAATATTAAGAAAGCAATCCAAGATGGGATCATATGCAGACTCACCATTAGAATCAGCGCGGCAGCAACAAGCAGCTTATCTGCCAACGGATCAAGCAGCTTCCCTAAATTTGTGGTCTGGTTATATTTTCTCGCCACGTACCCGTCCAGCTTGTCTGTTATAGAAGCCGCAATAAAAACTATAGCTGCATAAAAAACACCATGTACCTCTAAATAGGCCAGGATCGAGAATTGGTTGACCCATGCTTCCGGATAAATGGGAAAAAGCGCAATGAACAGCGGAATCAGCAATATCCTGAACAAGGTAATACGGTTAGCTAGATTCATCTTCTGCCTCCTGTCTCACATTCATGGTTCCGATCTACAGCTTCAGCCTCTGAATAAGCGGCATGCCGATCCGCCGGAGCAGCAGCTCCAGGAAGGACCAACCGCAGCGGTTGAGCAGTGAGGTGCCCCGGTCATACACCGCCGAATATTCGGTGGCTCCAGCCGCTCCCCGGTTGCGCTTGAACTGGCCGACGCCGGAGCTCTCGTGCAGTAATAGTTCTCTGCTGCCCGCAAGCCCGATCAGGACGGCGGACAGCATACGGTAGAGTCCTAGAGACTGAGGCAGACTTGTGTCATAACCGAATAATGGCGCAGTCATCGCGCCCTCCCGCTCATAGAAGCCAAGCACCGCATCCAGCCTTCCCTCCTTGCGCAGACCGTAGATTTGCAAGGTGCGCCGCTCCAGCGCCAGGGCAATATAGGCTTCGGTGAACTGCGGATTATAGGTCGAATATTTATCGATATACAGCAGTCTGTACAGCTCCACGATCCGGGGAATGTCCTCCCGTGTAATCTCCTCCGGGCCCACCTCAGTATAGCCGTGCTTCGCCAGCAGATTCCTGTCGCGTTTGACCAGCCACCTGGCCTTCGAGCCGGAGGTATTCGGATGCAGCAGGTAGATCTGACGGCTTGGAACCAGCTTGCAGCCATATCCTTGCAATTTGACAATGTGTTCTCCCGAAGTCTCCCGGCTAAGCGAACGATACATTAAGGTATAACCCGGATAAGTCTGCCGGAGGTAATCCAGTATCGCCGTCAGCTGTTCCGCATTTAAGGCAGGATACAGATTGGTGGACAGCAGCCAGTTATTCACCTGAACCACCCGGTTGAACCGTGCTTGTCGCAGCATCCAGCCCATGCCTGAGAGCATTAGCGACAATAGGCCCTCTAGAAGCCGGTTATTGAGCAGCGCCAGCTCCTCACGCGCATAGCTGACATAGTGGGTATAGGGTGAGCATACATACGAATTGTCATAGTCTGCTTCGTTGACCGTAATCGGAACCGGCAGCCCATCGATGGTCAACACCTTAACAGTTGTACTCACATTATCGATAAAAGGTTGCGCTCCCCGCTCCAGCAGCGGTGTAAGATACTCCCGGGCATACCGCCCGTACTCCGTATCCGGCCAGTCCAACCCGGCAACAGAATCGCGGTCATATTGCGTTACCCGGTCCTTCACGGCTTCCAGCCCCTCTCCACCCGGCGCAGCTTCACAGTTCCGGGCACGAAGCTGTAGGCGGTAAAAGTCAGCTGCGGCGGGATGCAGGACAGCCTGGCGAACAAGCGCGTCAGTTCTGAAGTAATCTGCTGCTCCGTCCCTTGATCAGTGCCGGTTCGTGTACAATAGGAGATTTCCAGCTCAGTGAGGCTGTGCTGAATGACCCGGTAATGCTCAATGTCTGCGGAAGCCGCCAGCACAGCCCGGGTAACGAAATCAGGGAATACTGTAACGTGCGTGCCGTCTGCCGTATGGGGCAGATACAGGATATCATCACAGCGTCCTTCGATCCGCTCAATGGCCGTGAACAGTGAACCGCAGGGACACGGCTCTGCCGTTTCGGTCAGAATATCATTCAGCCGGTAGCGGACGATGGGCTGCACACTTCTGGAGAAATCGGTCACGATAGGCACGAACCGGCGTGATTTTTCATCCAGTATTTCTTTTTCGATATGTACAATATCTTCGTTGAGATGCAATGTTCCGTAACTACAGGTAGCTCCGAGGAAGCCCTCGGTACACTGATAAGCCTGATGCACCTTCTGCCCGAAGGTCTGCTCAATCTGCTGCCGGTCGAGCGGGTCAAGCACTTCCGCAACCGCAATGATCCGGCGGGGATGCAGATTCATCTCACCCGATTGCTGTGCCCCGGCAAGCAGACGCAGCATGGACGGCGGTGCAATCCAGATATCCGGCTGGTACTCCTTCATACGGGTCAAGAGCCGGGGAAGCGGCTCCAGCAGATCGAAATACCGGAACTGCAGCCTTCCCTGCTTCACGGATTCATACAAATTACTATTTGCCCGCAGAAAAAATGCAATGCTCGCCCGCTTCCACAGTCCACCCGGCAAAAGCTTTGCCAGCACCGTGCCGGTCCAGGCAGCCTGCTCTTCTTCGCCAACGAGAAAAATCCCCCGGTTGCCGGAGGTTCCCGAGGACAACCCGACGGTGACGCCTTGCAGCGTAGGCTTGAAGTTCCTGCTGTTCTCCGCTTCATAGGCCTCGGCAAAGGCCTGCTCCTTCGTAATACCCGCAGTGTTAAGCTGATCGAAATTCTCCATCATCTCCGGCTTCCCGATCACAGGGAAACTCCGCCATTCCTTGGACGGAATGCCTGCCCACAGCTCCCTGTAGAACTTCGAACGCTGCCTCACCCTCTCTACATGAAGCCGGATACGCTTCTCCTGCCACTGCTCGAGTGCTGCCCGGTTCTTCCAGCGTCTGCCCCACTTGGTGAGGATGTAATGGGTGATTACCAGCCTGAGCCGCTTCATGTCACCCCTCCCGTTCCCCAGTGCGCAAGCGCCTCGCGGCAATGGCTGGGCACAATCCGAAGCTTAGGAAATTGTTCATGCAGCTGGCGCAGCCGCTCGAAATTGCGGTGGTATTCTGTGCGGCTGGACATGATCAAGCCTGCTGCCAGGTGCGGCTTACGGTTCTCGCGAAACGCGCGGCTGGACCAGACCGTATCTGCACAGAGCAAATAATCATGCTGGGTGGTGGAGACGAATACGCCGATCATCCCGGCGGCATGGCCGGACAGCTCAACCGCCAGCAGGCTGCCGTCTCCAAGCAGATCATAGGCGTCCGTGAACGGAAGGCCTTGCGGCAACGCACGCTTCGCTGAGGCTTCATCCACAGGAATGGAGCGGAGGATGAAGTCATCCGGCAGCAGCCCGGGCAGGAATCCCGCTTTCGTCGCCCGCACCGGACCCAGCCCGCTTACGGCATCGTAAGATTTCTGCAAATAAATATACTGTGCCTGCGGGAAATCCCGTACCCCGCCGATATGGTCGGCATGAAAATGCGACAGCACCACATACCGCACCTCCTCCGGCGAGATCCCACCTGCCTGCAACCGCCGCACTGCACTCTCTTCCTCTCTATAGACAACCGGAGTAATCTTGCGGTATAGAGAAGCTGGCAGACTAGCTGTCTCCTGAAAGAAACGCGCGCTGTAGCCTGTATCGAACAGGATGGGGCCGTATTCCGGATGCCGGATCAGGGCGTAACCTGCCGGGAAGGCAACCGGCTTCAGTGTGCCTCCACGCAGCGTCAGACGCTCGGGATGCAGGCAATAGCCCGCAGACAGTATAGATAATTCAACTGGAATTTCTGTAATCATTGCTGTTCCCTCCACCATTCTGCAAAGGCACGAAGTCCCTCGTCTGTTGTTATACGCGGTTGATAACCCAGCTGCTCGCGGGCCAGTGTAATATCCAGTGTCTGGGAGATTCCGAGTGCGGCTGCAGAATAACGGGTCAGCAGCGGCTCACCCGGAATAGGCAGCACCTTGTAGATCCCCTCCATTAAGGCCGCTGCGGTATAAGCTACCGGGTAGGGCAATCGCCGGGTGTGCAGCGGAACCCCGAGCAGTGAGAATAGCCGGGTGACCAGCTCTTCGAACCTTAGCGGCTCACCATTAGTAATATTGTAGACGCTGCCGGAAGCAGACACCGGGGCTTCACAGCAGAGCAGCATGGCATCGACTACATTTTCTACGCAGGTGAGATCAAGCCTGGCCGCTCCGCCATTCATCAGCGGCACCCCCTTGCTCTCATTCGCTGCCAGCAGCCGGGGGAACAGGGCGTTGTCCAGCGGGCCGAATATGGCTCTAGGCCGGAGCATGAAGGCGGTAAGCCCTTCACTCGTAGCTTGACGGACAATTTGCTCGGCAATCAGCTTCGTTGCTGCATAAGCATTGGCCGGCCGGCCGGGAAGCGGATCACTCTCCCGGATGCCGAAGCGGGGCCGCTGGCTGGAATACACACTGGGCGTGGAGATATGAACCAGCCTTCCTACGCCATGCCGTTTGCACCCCTCAACTATATGGCTTGTAGCCTCCACATTGCATGTATAGAACTCCTTGTACTTCCCCCAGGGTGACGACAAGGCTGCACAATGGAACACCACATCCATTCCCCGGCAAAAGCCATAGGCAGTCTCCGGGTCACGCAGATCCCCGGCCAGGAACACTGCACCTTCCTGCTCCAGCTGCTTTCCCTGCTCCGGGTTGCGTCCCTGCGCGTAGACCTCCCAGCCCATCCGGGCCAGCCTCCGGGCGGTATGCCGTCCAAGAAATCCGGTTGCACCTGTTACCAGCGCTTTGGTCATGCCTCACCATTCCATTCTATATCTTCAGTTAACGCCTCTGTGATCGAGATGCGGTGCCGCCTGGCTGTCTTCCAGGCGGCGTATACTATGCGGAACTGCTCGCGGGCAGGGCGGCGGTCTTCCTTGCGGTAGACCACATCTGCTGCTCCAAGCAGCGCTTGCCGCCAGCTGCCGAAGCCCCCGGGTCCCGGCTTCAGCCCGCAGCCCAGCATGGGCAGTGTCAGCATAGCTGTGCGGGCTGAACGCGGAACAATGACTGTTCCGCTCTGCACGAGCAGACCGGGATTCAGCAGCGCCTCCGTCAACCCTTCCTCCGGCGAGAACAGATGAATACCGCTTGTAGCGCGCGGATTGCATTCAATTGGATACAGCGTCCCGTTCTCCGGTTCGATGAAATCGAATCCGATCTGGCCGCTGAAGCCGGTTGCTGCGGCGAACCGCTGGACCCATTCCAGGGCCGCAGGATGCTCCAACGGTTCAAAATACACGCTGGCCCCGCTGCGTCCCGTCCTGTACCTGCTGTCATACGCAGCATGCGCCACAACTGTGCCCTCGTGAAGTATGCTGTACGTACAAATCGCTCTGCCTTGAATGTACTCCTGGGACACCCAGGGAGCCTCAGCCGATAATCCGGCTGGAGGCTCTATTTCTCCCGGAACGCGGTTATGCGGATTAGTTGAAGCGGATCTTTTATCCGGGAGAATGACCTTCGAGGCAAAGCGGGAATATGCAGGTTTGTAGACCCGCTGCTCTCCCTCCTGCGCTGCCTGCATCACGGCTCTCCGCCACTCTTCTGCGCTGCTGATCAGCATCGTGTCCGGGATCTTGAATCCGAGCGAACGGAGCAGGATCATGAACTCCCCTTTATGGTGCAGCCCGGCCAGAATACTCCGGTCTGGCGTAAGTACGCGGCACCCCGTCAGATGCTCAAGACCGGCAGAGATATAGAATATCTCCTCGCAGGTCGGAATCAGGCAGTGAATGCCCAGTTCTTCCGTTAACGCAGCCAGGCGCTGGACATAAGCCTGCGGGTGATGCCTTGGGGCAGGCACCCGGAAGCTGGCTTCGACGGCAGAGGATACCCGGCACAGATGATACTCTGCACTTTCTGCCACATATACCCGGTGGCCTGCCGCCTTGAACAGCCTTGCCAGCTCCAGGGCCACCGGGGCGCGTCCGCCGGTAATCAGAATATGCCGGGCCTCAGTAATCAATAATCATGCCTCCCAGAGACAGCCCTGCCGCTGTGCCGAGCAGCATGATCCGGTCTCCGCGCGTTATCCGGCCCTGACGGATAGCTTCATGCAGCCCCATCGGGATGGACGCTGCAATCGTATTGCCATGGCCTGCGGTATTGTCGAGGAAGCGGTCCTCGGCAATTCCCAACTTTTTACGAAGGAGACGCATCGCCATTGCACTGCCCTGATGGGGAATAACCAGCCTGAAGTCGTCCATCTTATTGCCTGTGGCATTCAGCATGTCAGCAATGAAATCCGGAAGCAGCTTGGACGCTTTGCGGAATATAGCCTGTCCATCCATATGGAACAGATAAGGCAGTGCATCCTCTGCTGTATAATTCTGGGGATGCAGTCTGGTCCCGCCCCCGGCAATCTCCGAATAACGCGCACCACTGCTGTAGGTTTTGAGCGAAGCATGGAGGATCCGCGAGGAATCACCGGTCTCCGCAGGCCCGATCACCACCGCTGCCGCTCCGTCACCGAACAAGGCCGAGCTCTCCTTATCCTGCCAGTTCAGCCCCACCGATGCAATCTCAGTGGCCACCAGCAGCACATTCTTATATCTGCCCGCTTCCACCATGTAGGACATCACATCAAGCCCCACCAGAAAGCTGAGACAAGTCGCATCGATATCAAAAGCCGGCACACCGGAATCAGCCTGCCCCATGGCCTGCTGAATGAACACGGCGGTACTCGGCAGCGGCTGCTCCTTGGTTCCGCTCGTACACACCAGACAATCGACCTCACTGAAGCTGAGGCCTGCATCGGCGAGGGCCGCTTCAGCAGCTCTTGCGCCCATGAAGGAGGCGGTTTCATCTGTATTGACATAATGGCGGGTGCCGACGCCGGTGATTTTGTTCACCCAGCCCGGTGTTGTGCCAAGGATCTGATCAAGCTCTGCATCACTAACTACACGCTCCGGCAAATATTTGCCTGTTCCTTTTATTTTCACATGTCTAAGCTGCATAATGCATCTCCCATTCGTGTGAGTACCAAGATGTCGAACTTTATATATTATTGTAAACTACAGATATATTCTACTAGATTTTCCGGTTGAGTCATATACAAAAAGAAGATAAATATCCCATTTCGCGAACTAACGTTCTTAAAATGCTTGACGGCGCAGGTTCACGGGGTTATAGTAAATGCACAGGTAACACATATTAAGCGGGAGAAGCACCTCGTCAGGACAGGCAGTTCATGCCTTTCTTGGAGGTGCTTCTTTGTGTTTACTGCCAAATGAACAATCAGAGGAGCTGAACGCAATGTTTAAATTCATGGGCTTGACGAATTGGAGAGGGATGGGAGTTGTAACACCTTTCTCGGGAAGAGCTGTAAGAAGGCTGTTTGTGCTGGTGATACTGCTGTCACTTTGTACATCTCCCATGTCCGGTGTCTCCGCCGATTCCGGGTGGGATGCTGCGCTGGACGAGATTCATAATCTGTATACAGACTATACGGGTCTACAGGCATCGCTGAAGTCTGACCTCCAGCGAAATCAGGAATTGCGCAAGCAGAATAACGCCGCACTTGCCGCAGTGAACAAGCAGCTTCAAGCCACTAATGCTGCCCAGCTCGCCAAGCTCAAGGCTGCCGCGGAAGCGGTGCAGAAGAAGCATGCTCCGCTCCTGGACCAGTATACTGCTCTCAGCAAACAGATCACCGCTGCCCGCAAGGTAAGCAATCTGAAGAGTGCCACTGTGCTTGAGCTGAAGCGCAATAAGCTTAAGGCTGCTGCTACCGCAGCACGGGCTGAAGTGAAGAAGGCCACCTCAGCCTTGGCAGAAGCCAAAGCGTTAACTGCCGCGAAGAACAAGCCGGCTAAGGATGCCCTTGCCCCCATCACCCTGCTCAAGAAGCAGATTGCCGCTCAGAACAAGCTATTCTCAGCCGCACAATCAGAAAGAACCGAAGCCGACAAGCGCTACAAAGCCGCTGTCCAGGCGGGAGACGCTACCCAGGCTGCGGCTGCAATGAAGCTGTCTTATAACCGGATGAAGGAGATCCGTACTATGGCCGGACAGTTGTACGGCTGGGAGCAACAGATCAGCACGGCGCTCCGTGCCGCAGAGCTTAAGCTGCCGAAGTAGCCGAAGCAGCATATTCATCAGGGTCAGAGCAGCTTCACCAGCCAGGTGATAATGAAGGCTCCCGGTACAAGCAGGGCTTGCCCCAGCAGAGATCCCAGGAAGCGCGAGCCCATCAAGAGTACATAGATCTTCCCGAGCTGGTCACGGTATTCCGCATTCTCCGTTGCCTTATGGGTGATGATTCCCAGCTGCGGATCGATGAACACCGTCAGCAGTATCGTTGCTATCCCGTTAATCAGGCCGGATGCCTGGGAAGCAGTGGTGCTGAACGCCGGCAACAGTTTGGCCGCATACATCGAGGATAACACACCTACGGTGTAGAAGGCCGTCACGAAGACATTCATCACAATGAAGCGCTTGGGAATTCCAAGATAACGGAAGCTGCTCAGCCTGACCTTCGGTCTGCGGATATATTTGCGCGTATTCTTAAGTTGGCTGACTGTTACACTCGTCAGCAGCTTAGGGATAGATCCTTCGATCTCCAGCTTGGAAATTACTCTTGCGAACAGTCCTACGAAGGTTGGAAACAAGGCGATGGCGATCAATGTACCCAGTGAAGAAGCCAGCATAATAATCCGCAAATAGTTGAGCAGCGGGAAGCTGTCGTCAGCTTTGGCATAATCTACGAACTTCGCCGTTAAGGGGCCTTGTACCATAT
Source organism: Paenibacillus sp. FSL M7-0896 (assembly GCF_037975415.1). NCBI lineage: Bacteria > Bacillati > Bacillota > Bacilli > Caryophanales > Paenibacillaceae > Paenibacillus > Paenibacillus sp. FSL M7-0896. The sequence goes on along the minus strand of NZ_CP150250.1, from coordinate 2,685,619 downwards.
TTGCGGTTCTGGAGACCAGCACGATAATTCCGGTCAGGGATAAGGCGATGGCGATCTTGTTCAGCTTCACTCCGGCAAAACGCACCGAATACGACAAGGTCTCCGCCGTATGAATAATCAGAGTCAACAGACATACCACTAATAAGCTGTTCGTCATTTACGGTTACTCATCTCCAAATCAGGCAGCATTCGGCAGATGACCGGCATTCTTGTTCCAGATTATTACAGACCGGATCGCCTCACTTAATATATATTCTTCTTCCTATATAATCCAGAATCAATTTTGTAAGATTTGGTCAACCGTCCAGCAGAACAGAATTCCGGCTGTATACCGGACCAGATCAATCCAGAGAAACCCGTGGCCGAGAATCAAGCTGCCAAGGGTTGTAGCACGGATATGCACAATCCACTCTGCCTGATAGAGCTGGCTGAACTCAATTCCGAAGCTGAAGCACAGGCTAAGGACAAGCGACATCCATAGCGGATGCCGGATCAGCAGCACCCGGGAGGCAAGGTAGATCATCCCTGCCCAGATCGCATCCCCAAAGTGTTCGCTGACAAAGTGCGGCAGCGAGTTCCCGTATGCCCTGGTCGCAAGACCCAGCAGGGCGGCTAGCAGTACTGCACCGCAGTAGATCATTCTGGATTGTAAATTCAAAATCAGCAATCGTAACTACTCCTTCATTAATCAAATACAACCTTCAATCAAATATAACCTTCCTGGGCGCAGCTGCATCCCGCATGAACAGCTTCGGGGGATAAGGGATTGTTAGCCCGGGCAGTTCATCTTCCTTGAAGAATCTCAGCTCTTCCGCCTCCCCGTCCAGGCTCCTGAGCTGGCCTTTAACAATGACACATTCAAATACAATAACCGTGTACTCTACCTGATCCCCGTTGCTATATTCATATCTGAATTTCTCACCGCCGAATACGCCGATAATCTGTTCAGGCGTAACCATTAAGCCGGTCTCTTCGAACACCTCTCTGCGCAGCGCCCTGGACGGGGTCTCTCCAGGTTCAACCGCTCCGGCTGGCAGGCCCCATAAGGTCTCATCCTTTTTGCGGATCAGCAGAATCCGATCCTGTTCATCTCTTACTACAGCCGCTACAGACGGCATCATTAACAGCCCGCCTCCGGCCTTCCCGCGCAGCTCCCGGTAATACTCAGACATTGACATGAAGCATCCCCCCACTTTATTTCAATTGGTCCCTATATCATTCTTAATTCCAGTTTATAGCTCATCCTTGCGGAAAGAAACCGGATGAACCACGAAATCACCCGGCTGATTCTCACAATCCGTCAGCTCTACCTTATAGAATTCCTCGGTCTCGGCAAGCCGGATCACTCTGCACACATATTCAATCTTCCCGCCGTCGCCTGCCCAGTCCCGGCTGTTGTCCACCGTCCAGTGCAGTACCCTGCCATCGTTGTAGAAATCATGAATATACGGCCCGCTGTCAACACCCCACTCCAGCATGGTGAGGTTATCTCCCTTACCTTCCTTAAATCTATGTATCATTTCTGTAATTCTGTCCAAATCCAGCTGATCAAAATGCGTAATCAAGTTCCGCTGGTCCCTGACCAGAGGGGCTGGCTTGTTGACTTCCCGTATCAGCAATAGTGAGAGTACCGCAATAAGTAGCGTTTCAAGAATTATAATAGTCCGACTGTATTTGCTAAAAAAGTTGTTCATGTGCCCTCCCGCTCCATGGTTTATGAATAAACCGGTTTAGCACTATATTTGACATGGTTGTATGATATTCCTTGTCTGATCCACAATTGTGATGCAAGTGAATAAAAACTGTTACGAAACAAAAAGCCATGCAACCCAAAAATACCTCCAGACATACGCCGGAGATATCTTTGGGTTCTTTTGTTTTTTGTATTCACATTCGTCACTAATTCCTTAGCCTTCGCCAAGCTCCGGTGACTCCAACAGATGATCCAGCAGTTGCAGCCCGCGGCGGCGGGTGCGGAACGTCCACAGCAGATCAGCTGTGAATATAAGTAGGACCACGGGCAGTACAGGCATCCATACCCTCTCTATTTGCAGATACAGGAAGTGTACCAGCGGATGCAAGCCGAACATGCAAGCCACTGACAGTCCCCACCAATACAGCGAGAATTTCAGGCAGATATGCCCTTGCAGCTGAAACGGCATCCCTGAATAATCCCACCATTGTCTACGAAAGATCTCCTTAAGCAGCCAGCCGCTAATAAACTCAACCGCTGAAGGGACAATCAGCGCAAGCAGCAGGAATAACGGCAAGGGAAGCCTGATTTCATGTGCTGCCAGCAGTAGTAGCGGTGCGCAGCCATACATGGGTTTAAATGGCCCTTTGAGGAAGCCTTCTTTCCGAAAGGTCCCCGTGCTGTAGAGGTTATAGCTGCCTTCAAGGACCCACCCCAGAAACGAGTACACAGTGAAATAGAACAGATAGGGACTTGCCACAGCCACTATACTGTAACTTTGCTGTAAAAGTAAAGGTGTCATCGTAGTTATTCGCGCCTCCGGTCCCAATTATTTTCCAATTGGAGCTAGTATGTCTCCAAGAACGGGACATTATGACGGGAATATCTGTCGGTTTTTCTCATACATTCCAGACTCCTTATTAACTCCGTCGGCCTGCGTCCGGTGAAATCATAATCCCTATACCAGAAAAAAGACTGCCCCGTGAGGAACAGTCTGTAACATGCATATGCCTTATACCTTATGCTGCCTTATGACCTAGCCGCATGCCTTATCCCTATCCCCTAATTCTTAGGAAGCGGGTCAGGATGGGCGGTTTCGGCCGGTTTGGCTTCCCAATCATCGGCTTCAGGTTCAATATCCACACCATTCTCCATCTTTTTGCGTTCTGCGAGTGAATCCCCGTCTTTATTCTCCTTGTTGCGGATGTCTGCTTCATTTTGGGATTGATCCGACATGTGAATTCCTCCTTGTATGCAAGTTGTGCGCGATTTGGATTACTTAGTTATAGTTACCCGCGAACCCCTTTTGCAAACATCCCGTCTGAACAAAGCTCCTTTTTCCTTGTCTTATCCATTCACTTGCCATTCGGCGAACAGGTCCCTCTTATTCATAATAGACACGAAACACAATGTCCTGCTCGTAATTCCCGAAGCCGCGCCCGAATAACGTTAAGCCGCCCCGCCTTCGGGTCGTGTCTTCTGCCGTGAACCTGAAGCTCCACTGGTCCTGCTGCCAGCCCACCTGATCAATGGTAACTGCCGATATCTGCTGGCCGTCTATATAAGTTCCCCCTGCATTAATTCTGAGCACCTTGAGCAGCCCGTACTGGTTCACATCCGATTTCCACCAGGCTGGAGTCAGCCGGCCTCTCATTACGCCGAAGTCTCCGGGGCTGGTCCATTTGCCAAGCGAAATGCCATTCATCATAAAAGAGATATCCGAAGGCCACTTCTCGTTCACACTCGGTGCCTCCGAGCCGATCTCCATGGAAATCTCAATCTCCTGGACCGTCTGATCCATGAACAGATAATTCGGAACCTTATATTCCACGTATCCTTTGGCGAACCAGAGAATGCCGGCATCCACCCGCTGCGGGTCCAGGAAATAACGCGGGTCGTCATAATACCCGATCAGCTTCTCGGTTGTGGCAATGCCGCAGGTCGGTGAAGCTGCAAGGTCGGTGTAATGGCCCACAGGGACAGAGACCTCCACTACTTTGCGGGCGATGCCTTTGGCCCCGGATAATTTAATCTGCAAGAAATTCGCGGAAAGTGAGCAGAATTTATAAGTCCCCCCGTCGATCCGCTTCATCTGGGAGCTGACGATGCCGGCCTTCTGCAGCTTGGCAACATGCGAGCTGACAATGGCACTGCTGAGATACAGCCTGGCCGCAATCTCCTTAATATGCATCTCCTCGCTGCTAAGCAGATCGATGATCCGCAGCCTCACTTCACTGGCAAGTGCTTCATAGACCTTCAACGATTCGGAATCTGTGGTTAAATACATCGGTGGCCCTCCGCGCTCTTTGAATTAGTTATTAAGTTAATCCTGAAATTAGTTATTGCTTAGTATACCCCGTAATTCGTATCATGTAATCATAAACGGGCTTGAACGATTAGCTATTTCATTAATCTAATACAAAGGAGCTTCTAACTATGAGCATTCAATCCAAGATGATTGTCGACAAAGACTTCAAGCTGGCCGAGGTAGATCCAAGGCTGTACGGTTCCTTCATTGAACATCTGGGCCGGGCCGTCTATGGCGGAATCTATGAGCCGGGACATCCTACCGCTGACGAGAACGGGTTCCGCGGCGATGCCCTCCAGGCTATCAAGGCACTACGCGTACCGATCATCCGTTATCCGGGAGGCAACTTTGTATCCGGTTATAACTGGGAAGACGGCGTTGGACCCAAGGCGGAACGGAAGCGCTCTCTTGAACTTGCCTGGTGGGTTACAGAGACTAACCAGGTAGGCACGAATGAATTCGCCGATTGGGCCAAGCTGGCCGGTTCTGAAGTGATGATGGCAGTGAACCTGGGCACACGTGGAATCGACGCTGCAAGGAATCTGGTCGAGTACTGCAACCATCCCTCCGGTTCTTATTGGAGCGACCTGCGGATCTCCCACGGCTATAAGGCACCGCATAATTTCCGCACCTGGTGTCTGGGCAATGAAATGGACGGTCCATGGCAGATCGGAGCCAAGACTGCAGTCGAATACGGAAGACTCGCCAATGAGACCGCCAAAGCGATGCGCTGGGTGGATCCTTCTCTGGAGCTTGTCGCCTGCGGCAGCTCGGGCAGCAACATGAGCACTTTTGCCGAATGGGAAGCTACAGTTCTGGATCTCACCTATGATAATGTCGATTTCCTGTCGCTGCACACTTACTACAATAACAATGATGGGGATACAGCGAATTTCCTGGCCCAATCGCTTGATATGGATCAGTTTATCGACAGCGTAGCAGCAGTATGTGATTATATCAAGGCTAAGAAGAAAAGCAAGAAAAAGATTTACCTGTCCCTTGATGAATGGAATGTATGGAAATCGCAGGGCTCTAGCCGTGCCGAGCAGCACTGGCAGATTGCACCGCCTGAATTCGAGGATGTCTATACCCTGGAGGATGCGCTGGTAGTGGGCTGCTGCCTGATCAGCCTGCTTAAGCATGCAGACCGGGTCAAGATGGCCTGTATCGCCCAGCTCATTAATGTCATTGCACCGATTATGACGGAGGACGGAGGACCGCTCTGGCTGCAGACCACTTATTATCCTTACATGCATGCTTCCATCTACGGCCGGGGAACGGTGCTGCACCCGCTGATTACAAGTTCCAAATATGATTCCAAGGATTTCACCGACGTTCCATATCTGGAAGCGGTCAGTGTATATAATGAGGAGCTGAACGAGGTTACTGTGTTTGCAGTGAACCGCCATCTGAGCGAAGGCATGGAGCTGGCGGTTGATCTGCGGAGCTTCGGCGCTGTAGAGGTTATTCAGCACACGGTTCTTGAGCATGAGGATCTTCAGGCGGCCAATACCCGCTCCAACCCGTCGAATGTACTTCCGCACAACCGGGGAACAGCAGCCGCAGACGGCGGCCGGGTGAGCGCAATGCTTCCGGCTGCTTCCTGGAACGTAATCCGGCTGCGTGTGAACGGCTGATTACTGAATGCTGCAAGCTTAATGGTACATGATCCAGGCGACTAGCGGTCCGGCGATGGAGCCGACAATCGCGCACACAGTCATGGCTACAGAGCTCATGGACACCGACTCTTCGCCGTATTCCAGTGCCTTGGCGGTGCCGAGGGCATGGGAAGCTGTGCCCAGGCCAATGCCGATCCCCGACTCGCTGCGGATTCTGAACAGCTTAATTATATAGGGGCCGCCGATTGCTCCCGTGAAGCCGGCAACCATCACGAACACGGAGGTCAGCGATGAATCTCCGCCGAGATTGCTGGAGATCTGGATCGCTACAGCGGTGGTAATCGACTTGGGCAGAATGGACAGCACATACAGCTTGGAGAAGCCGAGTCCGGCTGCCATCAGCAGCCCGCTGAACATTCCGACCATAAGTCCGGTGACCGTTCCGCCGAGAATGGCAGGGAGATTCTTCCACAGTACATGCCGCTGTTTGTATAAGGGATAAGCCAGCGATACTACCGCTGGTCCCAGCAGGCGGTTAATCCAGTCGCCGCCGATCATGTAAGTCTCATAAGAGATATGGAAGCCCATGAGCAGCACAACCACCGTGAACGTTGCGGTCAGCGCGGGCAGGAGGACAGGAAGACGGTAACGTCTGTACAGTATGGACATGACCAGATAGATCACCACGTTCATCAGCACGAAGCTGGCAGCCAGCAGAATTCTCATGCTTCCTTCCCCTTCCCTTGGACATTACGGGCACGGTACGTCCGGCGTGTTAAGCGTTTGACGCTGCGGGCGGCAATCCACTGGCTGGAATGTGCTGTAACAACCATGGTCAACACACTGCTGATGACGAGAATGCCGATCAGAAGCAAGCCTCTTCCGCTAAAGATATCCAGATGGTTCATGATGCCTGCGGTGGCCGGGATGAAGAACATGGGCAGATACGCCAGAATAAAGGACGAGCCGTTCTCGATCAGCTTCACGGGCACAATCTTTAGCAGCAGCAAGACGAAGAGCAGCAACAGTCCCACGATACTGCCTGGAATCGGCAAATGCAGCAGCTCTTGCAGATAGTCTCCGGCCAGGAAGAACACATACAGCAGGCAGACCTCGGCGATAATGCGGATGATTTTCATAATGCAGGAATCCCTTCAATCTTGAAATGACGATCATAAGCAGCCGCTTACCGGCAGCAGGCTGACTTCCTAAGAGTAGCAGAGTTTTCAGCAAATTTTCAATAAGTTTTCGACTCTTCTATGTACTTTCATTATTGATCTAATATTTCAAAAAAAAGAAACGGATGCAACCCCTCAGGGCAGCATCCGTTTCTTTGTGATCCTCATAACAGCCTCCGGCCCGCAGGCCTTATCGCCCTTAGACCCACTCTACCACCTGCGAAGCGTTCTGCCGGGTCTTCACACGCGGCTCACCGCTCCGGTAGCCGAAGGCTACCATGCAGGCCAGCCCGAAATGTTCAGGGTCCATAATCCCCTCGTCGGCCAGAAGCTGCTCCATTTTCTGCTTATCGAAGCCTTCAATCGGACAGGAATCGATGCCGATCAGCGCAGCTGCGGTCATCATATTGCCAAGGGGCAGATAGGTCTGACGCGCGCCCCACTCGAAGATCGCCCGCTCATTGCCAGCCAGGCCGAAATCGTTTTTCAGGAATGCGCCGTAGACCCGCTGCTTGCCCTCTGCAATCTCAACCGGCAGCTTCTGTACCTCCGACATCATACTCTGAATATATTCTGAGTCAGCTGCCAGATCACGCGGCTGTCTGGCCAGAATAAGCACGAAATGGCTTGCGGTCGGAAGCTGCTTCTGCGCGCCCCAGGCGTATGGCAGCAGCTTCTGCCGGAGCTCCGGGTTCTGGACAACTACAAACTTCCAGGGCTCGAAGCCAAACGAACTCGGTGACAGACGTCCCGTCTCCAGAATGAAGCCGAAATCCTCCCCGCTGATCTTTCTGTTGCTGTCGAATTCCTTAGTCGCATGTCTGTACTCATAGGCTGCCAAAATCTGCTCTTTCGTCATTTGAGTTGCTGTGCTTGTGTTCTCCATCCTCCATACTCCCTTTCTGTGTACCGTTCATGATAAGGAATTGACGTTTTCCTGTTCCCATGCCTATAGTAATGGATATACAACACATTTAGAAGTACGCACATTTTTGTGATGTAGTATACAAAATGATACTAAGGAGCGTGTTCAGTAATGCGCAACCGTAAAGGCGGTTTCGGCACTTGCCCTGATAGCAATGCCTTTGCTTGTCCTGTAGAATTCACCCTCGATGTTATCGGCGGTAAATGGAAGGGTGTGCTGCTGTACCATATGATGGATTCCACAGTCCGGTTCAACGAATTCCGCCGCATCTGCCCCAGCATCACCCAGCGCATGCTGACCCTGCAGCTCCGCGAGCTGGAGGAGGATGGCGTCGTACACCGTGAGGTCTATCATCAGGTGCCGCCCAAGGTCGAGTACTCCTTGACTGATTTCGGCCGGTCTCTGATTCCGATCATCAAGCTGATGAGAGATTGGGGTCTGGAGTACCAGGCGAAGCAACAGACTTCAGAGCGTCCAACTATAGACACCGGAGTGTAACGGGGCATAGCAGAATAGGGACTGTCTCAAAGTAGATATTCTATAGACGGGTCAGATCTCAGATGTTTCAAAGGATTCAAATGTTAAAAAAGCAGCGATTCTCTCATATTGGAGAACCGCTGCTTTCTGTTTTTGTTGAAAAAATATATTTTCGTATCCCACTTAAACAGCGGAGAGGACGAAACGATTGTGTAAAAGCGTCAGCGGTCGCCTTGTTCTCCGGATTTTCACCGCTAAGGGGAATGAAAAAAATCTGGAGACCACAGCGATTGGAACAACGGTTCGTTCACGCAGCGTCCACCCAAGTACTCACGTTAATCCTGCTTAAAAAAAGGGGCCGTTTTCCAGTCTATTTTGAATCTTCGAAAAACTCCTCCGCCTTCTGCTTATGCTCCTCCTTGACCTGTCCGGCAATAGCCCGGATGCCCGCCGCCATGACGGCAGCATCGTCTGTGAAGCCCAGGCCGATCAGCGCATCGGGAATAGCATCAATCGGGGAAATGAAATACGCCAGCGCTCCAAAGGCAATCCCTTTCGCCCATAGCGGTGTTTTGGCATCCATAGCACAGTAATACATGGCTATCGCTTCTCTGGTGAAGGGGATTTTACCGGCGGCTTTCCTGGTTTTGCTCCAGAAGCTCTTCTTCACAAGCTCCTCATTCTTCTTGTCATACTCAAAGCTCTCCACCAATACTCCTGCCGGCAGCTTACCTGTCTGATTGTCCATCCGTAGTTCCCTCCCGGTGATTAGACTGCCTATATATGGCCTCGCGCCTACCCTTACTATATCTTCACACCATTCCCTTGCGGCTAATCACTGTGGCTTATAATGCTTCACTTAGGAGCCCAGATGCTCCTGGAAGAACAACGCCGTCTGTCTGCGCTGGAATTCGCTCACCTCATGCCCGGAGAACGGATAATCCATAATCTCCTTAGGCGATTCTATCCGGTTATACGCGGCATAGATCGTCTCCGGCATACATACCGTATCCTTCCAGCCTACGGACATCTGAACAGGGACGGTGAAGCGGTGAGCCAGATTGACGATATCGAAAAAGGCCAGATTCTCAAACACACGCTCCAGATGCTCCGGATAGCGCTTCAGGTATTCCGCGATCTCAGTAAGTGAGCTGGTGGAATTCAGCACCCCGAAATCCAGCCGGCACAGATTAGGAATATCTGCGGCTACCGCAGCCACGCGGCGGCTGAGCGCTCCCGCCAACAGAGCGATCCCTCCGCCCTGGCTGGCTCCTGTAATCGCAATACGCGCCGGATCAACCCCCGGCAGCTGTGCTGCCGTCTCTATAGCCCGTACGGTATCTATGGCTAACGCCAGATAGTAGGACTGCTCCTTCTCCAGCAGCCCCTGGGTAATCCAGCCTCTGACAATCCCGTGCTCTTGCGGCAGCAGATTGCCGGTCTCTCCAAGCTGACCACGAACATCTACGGCCAGTACTGTGTATCCAAGCAGCAAGAAATCTGCGTAACGCTCGGGATATCCCCGGTCACCGGTGTAACCTGGAAAGGTCACAACACACGGCCGGTCTCCCATGCCGTCCGTATCACCGGCAGGCTGGATATACCAGGCATTGATCGTAGTCTCCCCATAGCTCATATAGCTGACCTTGCTCACCTTCATGCCCGGATAGGGGGTATCTTCAGGGGTGATGCTCAAATCCAGCGGCTGCTCTTCATCTTCCGCGAGCAGATCATTCCAGAATTCATCAATCGTCTCCCGGTCCAGTGTAGGCTCTGGACGGCAGTTCTCCAGCTCTTGCTTACGCATCTCTATTGCATTCATCTCAATTCCTCCTGTGTTGCATGCATTCTTAAAACCTTGCATGTCTATGTAAGCGTCATTAATATTATAGATATAAATTCATAGAATTCCAAAGGAGTTGTTTATTATTCGTTACGGAACGTTGGCACACACTGCCGGCTGCCTGCCGCTTAAGGAATTGACCGCCGCTCTTCAGACCTACAATATTGACTTCGTACAGCTAGCCTTATCCAAAGCCATACAGGACATTGACCTCTCCCCCGGCAAGCTTAGTCCTGGACTGGCCTCATACATTGGCGAGCAATTCGACAGGGCTGGTATCCGCATCGGTGTGCTTGGCTGCTACATTAATCCGATTCACCCCGATCCTGCGGTCCGCCGGTCGGAGATTAACCGCTTCAAGGAGCATCTGCGCTACGCCCGCCAGTTCGGCGCGCCTATGGTCGCTACGGAGACGGGGGCATTTACGACCTTCCAGGAAATCGACCCTTACCGCTATGAGGAGATCGGTTGGGATGCCCTTAAGGCAACCATCGAGGAGCTGGCAGAGGAGGCGGAGAAATGGGGCGTATTCCTAGGTCTCGAGGGCGTCAGCACTCACACCCTGTCCTCTCCGGCCAAAATGCGGCGTATCCTCGACGAGGTGCCTTCGAGCTCCATCGGTGTCGTATTCGACCCATGCAACCTGATCGGTCAAGAGGTTCATCTCCAGGATGAGATCGTCGATCAATCCTTCAGCCTGTTCGGCGACCGGATCATCCTTGCCCATCTCAAAGGAATCTATGAGGACGGCGGACGCATTCGTCACGGCGCTCCCGGAACCGGACTGTTCCACACCGCTGAGTTCCTGAACAAGCTTGAGGCGCATAAGCCGATGATCGATGTCTCGCTGGAGGATGTCACCAGCCTGGAGATCCGGGACACTGTGAATCTGCTGCGTAATCTGCGCAAATCGTTATAATCCGGCCATAACCCCATTTCCTCCAAAAGTACCGCTTAGCGGTACTTTTCGCTTTTCACTGAATAAAATAGTATACCTATCGCAATTTTGCAGGGCGATGGTGCAGAAAGGAAGGGATCACAGATGCGGTTCACTTTCCCCATTCTTACCTTAAGCCATGGCGGGGCACAACGCATGCTCGTGGAGCTTACGAACGGTCTTACTGCCCGGGGCCACCAGGTTGTGATTGTCATGCCGCTGGGAGGGGATGTTTCCTATGACGTCCGTTCCACTCTGCTGATTACCGACTACCCGCTGCTTCGCGAATCCGATTTTCCGGTCAGTGATATCATCGTCTCCAATTTCTACACTACGGTTCCGGTCTCACAGGCAGCCAGCCTGAACGGCAAAGGTATGCATATCCGCCTCTCCTTGTGCTATGAACCTCTTTTTCTGCCGCAGAACGAGGTATCCTTCCCCTCCTATCATATTACTGATAAGCTGATCGTCCTCTCCAGATGGCAGCAGGAGTTGATTAAGCTGGGGCACGGAATCAGCGGAAGCATTGTGCCGGTAGGGATCAGCTCTTCATTCCGGAATATGAATATCCGCAAGGAGCTTCAGGAGCCGCTGAACATTACAGCGATCCTGCGCAAGGTGGAGCACGGCTTCTCCTGGCACCGCGAGCAGGATTACCTGGTGAATCAGCTGGATATCGTGAAGCAGAACTTCCCGTGGGTCAATATCAATTTCATCAGTCCGCCGGATGAATGCTTCACCTCCGATTCGCTAAAAAGGATGATGAACAGCGGCAAATACCGCTTCTTCACGCCGCTCAATGACGAGGAGCTATGCTATCACTATAACGGTGCTGATATTTTTGTCAGCTCCAGCATTTTCGACACCGGCTCGTTGCCCGGGCTGGAGGCGATGCGCTGCGGGGCGGCGTTGGTCTCTGTCTATGCGGGAGGAAATCTGGAGTATGCCCGCCATGAGGAGAACTCCTTGTTGTCCTACCGGTATGAGAACCGGCTTGCAGCGGATGTGATGCGGCTTATTCAAGATCCCGCACTCCGGAACCGGATCGCCGCGCGCGGGGAGAGCGATTCAAGATCATGGACCTGGGAGAACAGTGTCAAAATCATGGAACGGACAGCCGCTGCCTTTTTAAAAGGGAACGGTGCGGGAAAATCGCGCTCCGGCCGACCTTTTGCAGAGAATGGGTAGAGGCTCCGGAGAATGCAGGAAAAGGTCCAACTTATGAGGATGGGGTTGAACCTTTTCTGTATTTTCCACTGATCCGCCAGAATACTGCCGGCAAACCTAAGAACCCATGACATCTATACATAGGCACGGCTGCACGTATGGTTTACACTGATTGTATATATACTAGGGTTATCGGAGGCGGGAGCATGAACAGGAATGAGGAGCAGCAAGAGTCCATGGGGTCTCAGTTCAAATATATGGTCAGCGGGGATTCTATCTCCAAGGGCGTTGTGTATGACGAGACCCGAAGCAAATATGTCATTCTGGAGGATAATTATGTATCCATGCTTCAGGGCAAGCTCAAGGGAGCTATGCGCAATACTGCCAGATTCGGCAATACGCTGATGAAGGGCTTCGGTAATCTGAAGCGCGATGTCCTGAAGGAGAAGCCGGATGTGGTGCTGATTGAATACGGCGGCAATGACTGTGACTACCACTGGAGTGAGATTGCGAGCAATCCCGAGGCAGAGCATAGTCCTAAGACGGATTTTCCGGCCTTCGAGCGGATGCTGGCTGATATGATTCATTTCCTGAAGAACCAGGGGATCACGCCAATCCTGATGAGTCTGCCTCCGCTGAATGCGGACAACTACTTCAAGTGGGTCAGCGGCAACAATCCCGATTCCGAAGTGAACATTATGAAGTTCCTCGGCAGCGTCACCAAAATCTACTGGTGGCAGGAGCGTTACAACTCCGCTATCCTCAAGGTCGCCGAGAGCACCAGGACCAAGATTATCGATGTCCGGGGCGCCTTCCTGCAGCAGCCGGATTATACCAAGTTCATCTGCCGGGACGGCATCCACCCCAACCGGGAGGGCCACCGGATTATCTACGACAAGGTGCTGGAATTCATCCGCATGAGTGAACCCCAGCTGCTGCTGGAGCCTGCGGCAATGCCTGGACATCCGTAGACAATAACAAGCGCTCCCCCAGCCTCGGCAGGGGAGCGCTTGCTATGTGTTCAAGGCTGCTGCAAGGAGACATACTTGTCGCCCAGTAGCTTCTGGAAGTAATTCCGGTTATACAGCATGCTGGGATGGCTGGGGGAATGAAGCAGCGCAGTCTCATTATAGCGGTTGGCCCGCTCATGCTGGCCCAGCCGGTCATAGCAGAGCGCAAGCTGCAGATTCGGAATCCAGGTGGCGAAGGCCTCATTCTTCATCCCCATGGACTCCGCCTGTCCGGGCAGCTGAATAGCAAGCTCAAACCAGTAGATGGCCGGATGAAGCTGGCCCTTCTCCAGATGCCAGGCCCCCAGCCGGCAGCAGCCTTCGGCACGCGGGGCATCATATTGCAGCGTGCGGGTGACCGCAGTGAAGGCCGCTTCCTTGTCCCCCAGCGCTTCCAGGCATTCGGCCAGCCGCAGGCAGGCCTGAATATTATCTTCAATCCAGCCCTGCCCGCCGCTGAGGAACAGCTCGTAATACCGGCAGGCCTCCCGGTGAATTCCGTGGTCGCGCAGCTCATTGGCGTAATAATATTGATCGCGCGCAGAGAAGCTCTCGCCTTCCGCTTCCCGTCTGCGGTAGATCCGCAGATTACGGTCCGTGTACGCCTTATCCTTCTCATGGGTAACACAGACGGTACTTGCCAGCGATGGGCCGTACACCTCCAGATATTCATGCACCGGACCGATCCATTTGAACCCGCAAGCCCGGCGGACCAGCCGGTTGCGCCGCAAGGAGGCCGTCACTCTCCCTTCCCCGTCAAAAGCGAGATTATACTGCATATTCACACTGTCCACCTGTCCCGGCAGCGAAGACTTCAGCTCCTTGAACAGTACCTGATCCTCTTCTTTCAGATAGTCGTCCGCATCCAGCCAGAAGATATAGTTCCGGGTCGCCTTGCTGAAGGCGAAATTACGGGCAGCAGAGAAATCGTCAATCCAGGTAAAATCATAAATTACGGCTCCAAAGGCAGCGGCAATGTCCTTGGTGCGGTCTGCCGATCCCGTATCCACAATAATGATCTCATCGACCAGCCCTTCCACAGAAGTCAGGCAGCGGGACAGGCTCTTCTCCTCATTGCGGACAATCATACATAAACTGATCTCAATCATGGCAGCCTCCTGAATACATAATCCACTAGACTATCATGATATGCAGTACAGCAGAGCGGGAACCCTTGCTCTCACCTAAGGGCTGCGGGGCGTTTTTGGAGCTTATACTTTTTTTGCGGACTAAGCCGATGATTTTTGTTATAATAAGCAGCATACTATTCATATACAAGAAGGGGACGTTACCTTTGTCAAAAATCATTAAGACATTAACCATTGCCGGCAGTGACTCCAGCGGAGGCGCAGGCATTCAGGCAGACCTCAAAACCTTTGAGGAATACGGCACTTACGGCTTCAGTGCCCTGACTACCATTGTGACGATGGACCCTGACCGGGGCTGGCACCACAATGTATACCCTATCGATGCTGCCATCGTTGCCGAACAGCTCAAGACGATCTTCGCCGGTGGTCCAGTAGATGCCATGAAGACCGGTATGCTCGGCAGTGTGGAGATTGTTAAGGTGGCTGAACAAGCCCTGAAGAACAACAAACAGACCAATGTCGTGATCGATCCGGTTATGGTATGCAAAGGCGAGGATGAAGTACTGAACCCGGAGAGTGCAGATGCCATCCGTGATCTGCTGCTGCCGCTGGCTACCGTGGCTACTCCGAATCTGTTCGAAGCCGGAGTGCTCTCCGGTCTCGGCAAGCTGACTACGCTTGATCAGATGAAGGATGCTGCCCGCCTGATCCATCAGCTTGGCACCCGGAATGTTGTCGTCAAGGGCGGCAAGGCGCTGGGCGGCGACAAGGCGATTGATATCTTCTTCGACGGCAGCGAATACCTCGTCCTGGAGACTGCGAAGATCGAGCCTGCCCATAACCATGGAGCCGGTTGCACCTTCGCCGCAGCGATTACCGGCGGGCTGGCTAACGGCTTGTCGGTGAAGGATGCAGTGGTGAAGGCGAAGGATTTCGTATCCGCCGCCATCCGTAACGGATATGCGTTCAATGAATATGTCGGCCCTGTATTCCACGGGGGCTATCGTCTGGAGCAGTAAGGCTGGACCCTTAACAAGCATGTAATTGAGCAATAGGCATACCAAAAACCTCTCTTCCTGATGACTGTCCAGTTCATCGGTGAAGAGAGGTTTTTTGGTGTACTGTATATCCTGCTTACTTAACGGTCGGTTCCTCCGCAATATGCTTCACGAACTCCAGCATCTTATCCTTGTCCTTGTCATTCAGTACTCCCATAATGATGGATTTCGCATTATAATTGATAGGCAGCTCCGAGATGAACGGGGATTTCAGAATATCCACACCGTACAGCTCATTCTTGCCGGTGTCCTCATTGACTCCCCACTGCATGCGGGTATCATCCGCGGCAAGCTTCCCGTCCGCCGTGATTGCCTCCAGATTCTGGAATCCGGTCTGCCCGCCAATCCACTTGACAGTGGCCTCATCCAGCACGAGAATATCCGGCCGGTTCGCCGCCAGCTCCACAACTGCCTTTTGCATATAGTTCATATCCAGCGAGTCGGAGCCGTCGCCCGTTCTGGGCAGATACGTCATCACCGTCTCCACCCGCTTCCATTCCGGGTAAGCCGCGATGATCGCCTTCTCCAGCTCCTCAGTCTTGCCGCTGGTATCCGTGACTCCGAAGCTGCCGATGAACATAATCTTAGCATCTACTGGCGGCAGAGAAGCTAGATATTGTCTATGCTGATAATTGTCATAGAGGGCCTTCCCGCCAAAAATCACTACCAGCAGCCCGATAATGCCGAGGATCACATGTGTCCGGTATAGCCGCATGAAGGTCTCCCACTTGCTTGCCGTACCGGAGAAGCGTCCATACTTGGCAAGCCGTTCATCTTCAGCCTTCTGGATCTCCTGCTCATCCCAGGTATCGAGAATCAGCTTGTACGCCCGGAAATCCGCTTCGTAGGCTGCTATCTCCTCCTCTGTGGTCAGGGCGCGTCTTCGCTTCAGGAGCAGATCGAACCGCTTGTTCAGTTCCTCTCTGGTTACGGTTTCAGGTAATCCTAACTGTACATACGCTTGCTTCAGGTTCTCGTTCACATTGAATTCTCCTTTGATATGGATGATGCCGTAGTTCTATATTAACAGACTTCACCCTGAATTCTCCACTCGCGCTATAGGCGGGCAGCAATGTCCCGGGTCTCCATCAGCAGGAACTCCATTTCGCTGTCCCCGTGCTGATGTACGAAGCTATGCCGGAGGACGAAGCCTGCCTTCTTATACACGCTAACTGCCCTCAGGTTGAAGGCAGCCACCGACAATCTGAATCTCTTCGCGTCATACGTCCGCTCTGCAAACTTCATCCCCGCTTGCAGGAAGGCCAGTCCTCGGCCCTGCCCGGTCAGATCCGGCCTTAGCCCCAAGCCGATATCGAGGGAAGTTCCATCCAGGTAGAGTCCGCTCTCTATCCCTTCCCCCACCTGCGCGTTCTGTCCGTAACAGAAGAACCCAATCAACGCTCCGTCCGCCGCAGCTACACTGAAATAAGAGCCGTCCAGCAGCTCCTCGATATCCTCTGCGTCATCAGCCGCGTCCAGCATATTGTACAGGGCATATGGCGTCTCGTATCTCCAATTAACAATCTCCCTGGCCGCCTGCTCATCCATTAACCGGATCTGATAACCTCTGCTCTGTTCCAGAATCACTATATCATCCCTCCGCTCTTGTGTTTCCTGAATTCGGTGGGCGTAAGCCCGGCATGCTTCTTGAACTGCTTGGAGAAATAGAACAGATCGCCGAAGCCGAGCTGGTCGGCAATCGCACTGACCGAACCGGAAGTGGTGGTCAGCAGCTCTTTGGCCTTTTCAATCTTTTGCCGGGTAATGTACTGGATGGGGGGCACGCCGATCTGCTGCTTGAACAGGCGCATGAAGTAGTTCGGGTGCATGTATGCAATCTCGGCAAGATCATGAATGGTCATATTCTGCTCGATATTCTCCGCGATATAATCCAGGACAGCCGTCAGCTTCCGGGCCGCCCCGAGATTCTTATAAGACAGCTCATCCAGCTTGAGATTCATCATGTAATAAGACATCAGCTCAAGCAGCTTGCTTCTCGCCAGCAGCGGGGCGTAGACCGCATCAGATCTGGCACTATCGGTGATCCCCTTGAACGCCGCCTCAACCGCAGCGGGATTCTCAGGAATACAGACATGACTCAGCTCAAGCACACGGAACAGGTTCATCTCCCCGACCTTGGCACTGAAATGACACCAGTATTTGAGAAAGGGACGTTCGCTGATGCAGGCATAGGATTGCCTCACACCCTCCGGCATTAGAATCAGCTCACCCGGCTTCGGATAATACTCCTTATCCCCGATCTTCAGCCAGCCTTCTCCCCCGATTATGTAATAAAACTTGCTGTAATCCGGAGTATAGTCCAGATCCCTCCAGTCCGTAGAGCATTCGTTATAGTCCGCTACGATCAGGTCAACCTTGAGATTGGCCAGGTAGCTGGTAAGCAGAGTATGGGAGTCCATGGGACAGACCGCCTTAAAGGTTATTTTTGTACATCAAAAAGTTAGTGCCGTACATTCTTACCTGTCCTGCCGTCCGGTACAATGAAGGCATTACCTCATACAAAGGGAGATGACTGGCGCATGATGAACACAACTGATTATCTGCAGGTTATTGACGAGACGATTAAGAACGGCCCTTACAAGGCGAATTGGGAGTCGCTAAGCGCTTATGAGGTGCCGCAGTGGTACCGCCAGGCCAAATTCGGGATCTTCATTCACTGGGGGCTGTATTCGGTTCCGGCCTTCAGCAATGAATGGTATTCACGCAATATGTACATTCAGGGCACGAAGGAATATGAGCATCATCTGGCAGTCTACGGGAACCACAAGGAGTTCGGGTACAAGGACTTCATTCCCCTGTTCACAGCGAAGCAGTTCGATCCGGGCGGGTGGGCTGCACTGTTCAAGGCCTCCGGCGCCAGATATGTCATTCCCGTGGCGGAACACCATGACGGCTTCCAGATGTATAAAAGCGCTGTCTCTCATTATAACACTTATGACATGGGTCCCGGGCGGGATATTCTCGGCGAGCTGAAGGCGGCCTTCGCAGAGCAGGGGCTGGAGCTGGGCGTCTCCTCCCACCGTGCGGAGCACTGGTTCTTCATGTCCCACGGCAAGGCGTTCGACTCCGATATCCGCGAGCCGCTTGTCCGCGGCGACTTCTACTGGCCGGCTATGCCGGAACCGGATCATCATGATCCCTATGGCTCTCCCCCGTCCGGGGAGTATCTGGAGGACTGGCTGATCCGCTGCTGCGAGCTGGTCGATCAGTACCAGCCCAAAATTTTTTACTTCGACTGGTGGATTGAGAATGCGGCCTTCCGGCCCTATCTGCAAAAGTTCGCGGCCTACTACTACAATCGCGCGGCAGAGCGCGGAATGCCGGCAGCTATTAATTATAAGCATGATGCCTTCATGTTCGGCAGTGCGGTCCCCGATGTCGAGCGCGGGCAATTCGCCGAGCTGAAGCCCTTCTTCTGGCAGACAGATACGGCGGCAGCGCGTAATTCCTGGTGTTATACGGAGAATAACGATTACAAATCCGCCGCAGAAATCATCCGCGACCTGGTCGATATCGTCAGCAAGAACGGCAATCTGCTCCTGAACGTGGGGCCCAAGGCCGATGGCAGCTTCGCAGAGGAGGATCAGGCAATTCTAACGGCCATCGGCAGCTGGCTGGGAACAAACGGAGAAGCGATCTATGATACCTCCTTCTGGCGCATATTTGGTGAAGGGCCGACACGTATTGAAGAAGGACAATTTACTGATGGCCAGGCCAAAACGTTCACACCGGAAGACATCCGCTTCACCGTGAAGGGTAGCTGCCTGTATGCAACCGTCCTGGTGTACCCGGAAGATGGTATTGTGCGCATCCAGTCGCTCCGGGAGAAATCCCCCTGCTTCGAGGGAATCCTGAGGGACATTACAGTCCTCGGGTTCAGCGAGCAGCCGGCCTGGGAACGGGATACTGAGGCCTTAACGATCCGCACCACTGCGGTCACAAGCGCCTTGCCGGTTGTGTTCAAGCTGGAGCTGGCGTGAGCTATCTTTGAAGCCGCTCCTCTAGTCCAATCCGTGCAGTCCTCTCCACTCTTCCGGCTGCATGCCGGTAATCCGTTTGAAGACGGCGCAGAAATAGCTGACATTCTCGAAGCCTGCCCGCTGGGCGATTTCATAGATCCGTTGACCCCGGCTGCTGAACATCAGCTGCTTGCTCCGGTTGATCCGCTGCTTGTTAATATAGGCCACCGGACGTTCACGGACGGTCCGCTGGAACAGCCGGCACAGATACTGCGGCGAGACTGACGCCACTTCGGCCAGCTCCTTCAGCAGCAGCGGGCGGTGCAGGTGAAGCTCAATATATTGCAGGACCGGCTTCATCCGCGCAAGCTCATTGTCCTCATTCGAGTCCGGAAGCAGGCTGCGCTTCAGATCGAGCAGCAGCGCGTACAGCAGCTTGGAACGCTCCATGTTGTCCTGAAGCTCATTGCCGCAGGAGAGCGTAAGCATCTCCTCAAGCGGAGCAAGGATGGATTCTGCTCTGAGACGTCCCACCCCGGACTCCCGTATTCCGGCGTAGAGCAGCATCTGGGCTGCTTCTCTTCCGTTGAAGGAGATCCAAGCCAGCTCCCATTCGCGGGTAAGCGGCGTATAAGAGTGGGGCACATCCGGGTAGAGACAGAAGATATCGCCCGCCTCGGCAATATAGGATTTCCCCTTGATATTCACTTCACCCTTGCCGCCGAGGACCTGGTGCAGCTGATAATCCGGGAAGCCCGCAGGCCGGGACATCTCCCCCTGATGCTCCCAATACCCGATGGTCATGGGATACAGGGGCAGCAGAAGCATATCTTCCATTTCGCAAAAGATCATCGTACTGTCCATAGCAGTCTCCCTCTAGATGCAATCTGGCATCACTTAGTTTCATATTCTATTATATCTAAACAAAATCATTATATATACCCAGAACATTTCCCATTCTATAATATGAATATAACAATATAAGGAGATGTTAACTTGCGCAACAAACTCTCATATCAGCAGCCTGCCAACGGATATCCCGAATGGAACAATAATCCTGAGATTTTTCAATTGAACCGTATAGATGCCCACGCCTCCATGATGTCCTTCCCGGCAGCAGCCGACGCTCTGCAAGGGGATAAAGCGTCCTCATCCCGTTACCAGACGCTCAACGGAACATGGAAATTCGCATTTGCCGAGACACCGGATGCACGGATCAAGGACTTCTATAAGGCCGGATACGACGCTGCCGGCTGGGCAGATATCGCCGTCCCTTCCCACTGGCAGTTCCAGGGATATGATTATCCCCAATACACCAATGTACGCTATCCTTGGGAGGTATCCGAGCCGGATCTGAAGCCTCCCTTCGCTCCGACGGTATACAATCCCGTTGGCTCCTATATCCGTTCTTTTAGCGTTCCGCAGGATTGGGATGGACAGCCGGTATTCCTCAGCTTCCAGGGTGTGGAATCCGCCTTCTATGTATGGGTGAACGGCGAACTTGCCGGATACTCTGAGGATACCTTCACACCGTCAGAATTCGATATCACCGCCTACCTGCTTCCCGGCGAGAACAAGCTGGCCGTTGAAGTCTACCGCTGGTGTGATGCAAGCTGGCTGGAAGATCAGGACTTCTGGCGTCTGAGCGGAATTTTCCGCGATGTCTATCTCTACACTGCGCCTCCAGTACGGGTAGCCGACTTCTTCGTCCGCACCGAGCTGGACAAGAGCTTCACCGATGCGGAGCTGCAGGTCGACCTGACTCTGGAGAACTATTATAACCGGGTCATCGGGGCACACACCGTTGAAGTACAGCTCTACGACAGCAAGCAGCAGCCGGTATGGGCAGCGCCGGTGTCAGCCGGATTTGCTTTTGAACAAGAAGGAACTCAGCTGCTTAAGCTGTCCGCAGCCGTAAAGAACCCGCTGAAATGGAGCGCGGAGAAGCCTAACCTCTACACCCTGCTGATTTCGGTGAAGGACGATCAGGGACAGCTGCTGGAAGCGCTCAGCTGCAAGACAGGCTTCCGGACCTTCGAGATCCGGGACGGCCTGATGAAGATTAACGGCAAACGGATTGTATTCAAGGGAACGAACCGCCATGAATTCTCCTGCGATACCGGCCGTGCGCTCTCCAAGGAAGATATGATCACCGACATTAAGCTCATGAAGCTGCACAATATCAATGCCGTGCGGACCTCCCACTATCCGAATCAACCGGTATGGTACGAGCTGTGCGATGAATATGGTCTCTATGTGATTGACGAGACGAACCTGGAGACACATGGCTCCTGGCAATACGGGCAGAAGGAGCTGCATGAGGGGAACGTTCCCGGCAGCCGCCCGGAATGGCGCGCGAACGTCATTGACCGCTGTAACTCCATGATGCAGCGCGACAAGAACCACACGTCCGTCATTATCTGGTCGCTTGGCAACGAATCCTTCGGCGGCGATAACTTCCTGGCCATGTATGACCACTTGAAGCAAGCTGACCCGACCCGTCCGGTGCATTATGAAGGCACTTATCATTACAGACCTTCGGACGCGGCCAGCGATATTGAATCGACGATGTACATCAAGCCGGATGAAGTCGTGGAGTACGCTCTCAGCAATCCGAAGAAGCCGTACATTCTATGTGAATACAGCCATGCCATGGGCAACTCCTGCGGCGGCCTGCATCTGTACACGGAGCTGTTCGACAAATATGACAGCATTCAGGGCGGATTCATCTGGGACTGGGTGGATCAGGCGATCCGTACAACCACTCCTGAAGGCGTGTCTTATCTGGCTTACGGTGGGGATTTCGGAGAGAAGCCGCATGACGGCAACTTCAGCGGCAACGGGCTGCTGTTCGCGGACCGCAGCGTGACGCCTAAGCTCTACGAGGTGAAGAAATGCTATCAGAATATCACCATCACCGCACTGGATCTGAAGAGCGGGAGCTTCGAGGCCCGCAACAACTTCCTGTTCACGGATCTGGCAGACTATCAGCTGAGATGGACGCTGGCGCTGAACGGCGTAGCGGCCCAGGAAGGACAATTGCCGCTCTCCGCAGCACCTGGCGAAGCGGTCAGCTTCACGGTTCCGCTGGATTCAGCGCTGCTGGAATCTGACAAGGAAGCTGTACTTACGGTGTCGTTCGTTCAAGAGGACGCAACCGACTGGTCTGAGGCCGCGCATGAAGTTGCCTGGGAACAGTTCGTGTTAACCCCGTATATTCCGTCCCGTAACCCGGAACTTTCGGGCGGCACCCTGCAAGTGAAGGAGCAGGATGGATTCGTGAACTTCGAGGGCAACGGATTCACGCTTGCCTTCGAGACAGCAACCGGCGCGCTTGTCTCGCTGAAGTCCTCCGGGAAGGAAGCTCTGCACGCACCGGTCAGACCTAACTTCTGGAGAGCTGTAACCGACAATGATCTGGGCAACAAGCATCCTGAGCGCTGCGCGATCTGGAAGGAAGCGTCCTACGAGCGTCAGCTGGCCCGGTTCAGCTGCCGTGTGGAAGGGGGCCTCGGCTTCGTGACCGCTGACTATCTGCTGGGTACGCAGCCGCAGTCCACCCTGCGTGTTCATTACGAGATTCGTACGGATGGTTCGGTCGAGATTGTACAGGAGCTTAACCCGGGCAGCAGCACCCTGCCGGAGATCCCGGAATTCGGGATGGTCTTCGAGCTGGACAACAGCCTGGACACGATTCTCTGGTATGGCCGCGGGCCGCATGAGAACTATTGGGACCGTAAGGCCGGAGCTCCGCTGGGACTCTACACAGGCAAGGTCAGTGAGCAGTTCACGAATTATCTCCGCCCTCAGGAGTGCGGCAACAAGACCGATGTACGGTATGCTTCCGTCACCGCAGGAAGCGAAGGACACGGATTATCCGTGGAAGGGGCCGTACCGCTTGAAGTCAATGCGCTGCCTTGGTCTCCGGCAGAGCTTGAAGCCAGCGACCACGGCTACAAGCTGCCAGCCTCTGACAAGACCGTGCTGCGTGTCAATTACAAGCAAATGGGCGTGGGCGGCGATGACAGCTGGGGTGCGCCAACCCATGAACAGTTCACTTTACCTGCCAACCGTCCGTATACCTTCAAGTTCAAGCTCTCCCTGCTATAACTAGCCTTCTCCCTTAAGACAGCTCAGCACAATGTCTGTAATGAACTGAAGATAGCTTTTCATAATTACCCGGAAGGGGTTATGGAAAGCTTTTTCTTTTTTATAGATTCTACCTCCGTAATGTAAGTATTGCACTGCTCTCTAGAGAGCAAGAATAGTCGTAATACCACTTTGCTTGGCGAATCAGCACTTCCTTTGTCACCTGTGCAGGGAGCCGCCGAAGAATAACGAATTACTCATAGAAGACTACTACACTGGAGGGATTGAAATGGAAATTCTGAAAACTAAGGAAGCTGCGGAGCTGCTGTCCGTTAGCCAGACTACGATCAAACGCTGGGCGGCCATGTTCCCCGATTTCTTTCCAAAGGACCGTCTTGGACATTATACCTTCTCGGAGCAGCAAATCAGCCAGCTCAATCATATTAAAGACCGTATTAATCAGGGGGAAGCACTGGAAGGCATAGATCCGGATCTTACGAACGACAAGCTGCCAAGGGGCCCGCTGCATGAGAATCCAAGCCTATATACAGACGGTGATCCTATGAATAAAATATGGTCCCGGATCGAGTATATTGAACATGCACTGGATCAAAAAGCGAGCGAGATCGTTTCGGTACAGCTGCTCCAGCAGCGTGCAGAGCTTGAGGATATGCGAGTAATGATTAAGGAATTATCCGCATCGCTGGAAACGATGCAGAAGCCCGGCAGTCCATCCCTCTCCCCGCGTGAAGAGCTTTATCCGGTTGCCGCTGGCAGGCTGACGTCTCCACCAAGGAAGCGAGGTCTATTGCGCTCTTTTTTTCCATTCCTGTAACCCTATCTCTTTCAGCATTACAGAGATTACACTAGTGTGAACACTTCGCTAACCCAGCCCCTATATTACCCCGGTGAGGAGATATTGTATGTCAGACACCGCCGCAAGAATCCGGGATGAGATCCTTGACTCCATGACACAAAGATTCGGGTTGCATGTCACTGAAGCGGTCCAGATCGATCAGGGCTTCCTGAATCTGAAGTGGAGGCTGGACAGTGATCAAGGCCGTCTGTTCGTGAAGCAGTACAGCAAGATCCGTTACCCTGAAGCCCTCACCCTCGGACTGGAGGTCTCCTTAAGCCATCAGGATCATCTGTACCTGGAAGGCCTTCCTGTTCCGAAGCTATTTTCGCATGAGGGAAATTATGTATTGAGAACGCCTTCACAGGAACGTTATGTCCTGATGACCCTGTGTGACGGGCACAGTATTGCCCCCGGATCGGCCACGGAGCAGCAGATGTATTCGTTGGGCAGGGTGGTCGGCCGGATGCACAAGTTACTTAACGCTCAGCCTGCTTCGTTGCCGCTGTACTGGGAGGTCCGCAGTAAGGCGTCAATGGTGAGAAACTGGGAGGCACGCTATCATCAGGCCACCGCCCGGCAGAGCGAGGATACTCTATCGGCGCTTGAGCTTCAGCGGAGGATCATCGACCGGATGGACACTGGCATCTTCGCGGACTGCGAACGGGGCTGGGGGCACCGGGACCTGTTCGTGGATAATATGCTGTTCAGCGCAGATCAGGTGGCGGCGATCCTTGACTTCGACCGGCTGCATTTCGTCTACCCGGAATTCGATATAGCCCGGCCGATCCTCTCCTGCGCGTTATCTGAGGACGGAATCGGGCTGGACCGGGTACGGGCCTTCGTGACGGGCTACCGTGAATATACCCCCTTGCCCGCAAGTACACTCATCCGGTCGCTTAAATTAACCTGGTGGAAGGAAGCCGAATGGATTGCTGTGCCTCAGCAGGATGAATTCCCTCCGCTCGTCCGCTTCCGTCAGGAGAATCGTTGGATCGCGGCCAACTGGGACCGCTTGAATGATATTTTTGCCGGGATCTGAGAGATAGTCCTTAGCTCTGATACAGCCGGATGCCCGACACCGTCATTACCGCAGGCAGCGCAGCTTCATCTACCGCGACAGGGTCATACCATCCGCCAACGGCAAGATTAAGCAGCAGATAAAAGGGCTGGTCGAACGGCATCCCCGGCTCAAGCCGCCGCTCGGCGAAGCAGTGCCCGTCCACCAGCCATCTCATGGAGCCTTCCTGCCATTCCAGCGTGTAATCCCGGAATTCTTCAATCGTTCCGCGCTCTAATTCGTAAGTGAACTCTTCAACAATCTTCCGCTCGATGTCTGCACCGTAATGCAGAGTTCCGGCTATCTTCCGGGGCAGACGCCCCTTCGCCTCCAGAATATCGATCTCGCCGGAAGCCGGCCAGGGTCCATACGCCTGATCCTGCGGAAGCAGCCAGATCGCAGGCCAGATTCCCTGCCCGGCCGGCAGCTTGGCGCGCACGGTCAGCCTGCCGTAGCAGAACGCGAAATGATCTCTTGTATCGATCCGGGCCGAGGTATAAGCGAAGCTCCGCCCCTCCTGCTCTGTGACCTCACGGCGCGCACACAGCCGCAATCCCTCCTCGCCAACCGACAGATTCCCCCGCCGCCCCGTATAGAATTGCTGCTCTCCATTCCCCCAGCCCGGGAAGATCGCTTTCCCGTCATTGTCCAGCAGATCATTGCCAAGGCGGATGTTCCATAGCTTCAAATCAGCAGTTCCCCCTTGGAAATCCTGCTCCCATACCAGTCTGTTCATCGTTTGGCCCACTCCCTTCATGTATTCACAGCATACTGAATTTCCGGCCCCAGCGGGAGGAATCCAAAAAATTGGGATAGGGCCAATAATCATGGCCTTTTTTTCCGCCAGCCTTTTTCATACGATGAAGAAGGAAGGGGGTACAGTACATGTTCCACACCCGAACGGGACAAATGAAAGCGCTTCTTAGGCAGTGGCAGCTGCAGAGCATGGTGATCCCGGGCATTCTCTGGATGTTTATCTTTTGTTACATCCCCATGCTCTGGCTGATCATAGCCTTTATGGATTTCAGTATCGCGAAGCCTATGCTGGAATCTCCGTTTGTCGGGCTGAAGCATTTCCGCGATTTCCTGACAGATGACCGGTTCTGGCGCTCGATCCGCAACACCCTCGGGATGAGCAGCATCAAGCTCGTTCTCGGTTTTCCCATCCCTATTCACTTCGCCCTGCTGCTGAATGAAATCCGCAGCCTGCGGTTCAAGCGCACGGTGCAGACGATCTCCTATCTGCCCCATTTCATCGCCTGGACGATCTTCGGCGGCATCGCGCTCAACTGGCTGGACGAAGGCGGTGTCATTAACCAGCTGATGATGGCGCTGGGGCTTCAGGACCGGGATATCCTGTTTAACAGTGAGCCGCAGTACTTCTGGTGGATCACCTTCTTCACCGATACGCTGAAGGAGACCGGGTGGAGCGCGATCATCTACATAGCCGCCATTGCTGGCATTGATCCCGGGCTGTATGAAGCAGCGGAGCTGGACGGCGCGAACCGCTGGCAGCGGATGTGGCATATCACGGTGCAGAGCATCCGCCCCACGATTGCCATTCTGTTCATTCTCGCCGTCAGCGGAATACTCGGCAGCAACTTTGAGCAGATCTTCATGCTGAAGAACAACATGAACATGAAGATGGCGGAGAGTCTGGACCTCTACATCTATAACATGGGGCTGGTCTCCGGGCGCCATTCCTTCTCCACCGCCGTCCTGTTCGCCCGCTCTATTGTAGCGCTGGGACTGCTGCTGTTAGCCAATCAGAGCTCCAAGAAGCTTACGGGGGACAGTATTTTTTGAACATACATTCACTTGGAAAGGAGACAACCGATTCATGGCAAGACGCGGAAGATTCCGGCGGATTGGTGCTTTCGAGATCGGCAATACGCTCTTGATGCTGGCCGTCTGCTTCCTAACGCTGTACCCGATGTGGTTCGTGCTCGTCAATTCGCTGAATTCGCCGGAGCAGGCTTCACTCGGCACCGTCAACTGGTTCCCCTCCGAGCTGTCGCTGGCCAGCTACAGTGTGGCTTTTAACGATAAGACCTTGATGAACGGGTTCTACATCACTACAATGCGCACGTTGATCGGAACGGTGGTGCATGTGCTCTTCACCGCAATCATCGCTTACGGAATCAGCAAGACGAATCTCATCGGCCGCAAGCTCTATCTCAAAATCTCTCTGATCACCATGCTCTTCTCAGGCGGGCTCATCCCCTCCTTCATTCTCATGACCAAGCTCGGCCTGTATGACAGCTTCTGGGTGTTCATCATCCCGTCCATGTATACTTTCTTCAATATGGTTATCTTCATGAGCTTCTTCCGCACCATTCCTGACAGCCTGGAGGAGTCGGCCAAGGTTGACGGCGCTTCGGATTACGGCGTGCTATTTCGGATTGTACTGCCTAACAGCATGGCGGTTATTGCTACTATTGCGCTGTTCTCCGCCGTCTATCACTGGAATGATTATTATCAGGGTGTGATCTACATCCATTCCCAAGAGCTGCTGCCGCTGCAGACCATGCTGTACAAAATCATCGCCGAGAACTCCATGTCCTTCATGCAGCAGCAGGCTATGGCCCAATTCGGTGCCCGGCTGCCCGGCAACTCCATCAAATTCGCCTCCATGATGGTGGCTACGCTGCCGATCCTGATCTTCTACCCCTTCATTCAGCGTTATCTGGTCAAGGGCGTGATGATCGGCGCGATTAAGGGATAACCGTAGGAAGTCTAACCACACCTAACCCGAAAGGATGATTATGCTGTGAAAAGCAAACCTGTACGCCCCATCCTGGCCGCAATGATGACTGTAACCTTGGCATTAAGCATAGCCGCCTGCAGCAGCAATTCCGCCACTAAGGAGAATATACCGACGGCTGCCCCTCAGGCCGAAGCGTCAGCGGAACCGCAGACCGAGACCAAGCTGAATGCGGAGGAGCCCGCCTGGAAGCTCGATACCAGTCCGGTGGATCTCACCTGGTTCGTCGGCGCGAACTGGTATGCCCACACCTGGGGTGAGAGCCTCGCCTCCAAATATGTCACCGAGAAGACGGGCGTGAACGTCAAGCTGGAGGTCCCTTCCGGGGAAGCGAATGAGCAGGTTACGCTGATGATGACCTCCGGCAAGCTGCCTGACCTGATCAGCATGGGCTCCTGGGAGACCGCTGTCAAAAAGCTGTGGGAAGGCGATCATGTCTATGCGCTCAATGAACTGGCCGACAAGTATGATCCCTACTTCTTCAAGGTTGCCGGTGACGGCACGCTGAAGTGGTACCGACAGGAGAACGGCAACACCTACGGGGTGCCGAATGATTCCTACAGCCCTAACCTGATGCACGAGACCGGCATGACGGCGGCCAACCAGACCTTCCTGGTCCGCAAGGATCTGTACGAGGAGATGGGCAAGCCGGACCTCAGTACCCCGGAAGGCTTCCTGGGTGCGCTGCAGCTGCTGAAGGATAAGTACCCGGAGTATAAGGGCCAGCCGATCAGCCCCTTTTTCGCCCAGGGCAATGTGCCTTACGGGATGACGGAATATCTCCAGAATCTGCTGGCGGTTCCACATGAGAAGGATGGCAAAGTATATGACCGTATTACCGACCCTGATTACATCGCCTGGCTCAAAACCTTCCGCACCGCCTACGAGCGCGGACTGATTAACGTCGATTTCCTGGTCGATTCCGATACCCAGGTAGAGGAGAAAACGAACAACGCCCGCTACTTCATGATGATCCGCGAATGGACCGGCATGTCAGCGGTCAATCCGATGCTGGCGGCGGGGGCCAACCCGGACTCCTACTACATCGCGGTTGACGGGCCGCAGAATAACAAGGGCGAGAGCGCCAAGCTGTTCCCCGGCAACATGGACGGCTGGATGGTGACCATGATCAGCAAATCCACGGAGAATCCGGAGCGGGCGATCCGCTTCCTGACCTACCTCGCCAGCGAGGAGGGCCAGCGCGACCTGTTCCTCGGCAAGGAAGGCGAAACCTGGGATTCCGTGGACGGCAAGCCGCAGCTGAAGGCCGAGTTCGCCGATATGCTGGGCAGTAATATCGAGAAGCTGGAGAAGGAATACGGCATTCTGGACACTTACTGGATGATGCGTAACCCGGTCATCGTCAACCAGTGGAGACCGGAGAAAGCCCCGGTCATCAAGCAGATGGAGGACTTCGCGAATGCGCAGGCCGATATTGACAGCGGGATCTACAAAGGCCTGGACCCGCTCGGCGATTCTGATGTGGCGGTCGCCTGGTCGCGGATCTCCCAGAACTGGGAAGAGGTGCTGCCGGAGCTGATTACGGCCAAGGATGAGGCGGCTTTTGACAAGGTGTTCGAGAGCTTCCGCTCCCGCCGCGACGGCTACGGGTTCGCGCAGGTGATGGAATACCGCCAGACCGAGCTGGATGCGCGCAAGGCTAAGATGGCGGAATAACCCGCCAAAGTAATGGAGCTGTACCGGCGGCCGTGAGGCCTGCCGGTATTTCCTGCATCGGGGAGATTCTGCTTAGGGCTGCATTGCCTTATTCCCTACCAGCCTATTTGTAATCTATACTATATTACAGGGACGGGAGGGGTTACCGATGAAAAGGCTGCTGATCACAATACGAAGACTATACCGCAATGCCCCCATCTCGCAAAAGCTGTTCCTGGCCTTCAGCCTGATGATTGCCGTTCCCGCTGTTGTGGTTTCCTTCCTGTTCATCCGCAACCAGGAGAGCCAGCTGTTCAAGCAGGCCATGGCCGAAGGCAGCAATCATGTGGCCCGGCTGAACGAACGGCTGCGCAGCCGGCTTGAACTTCTTGAGAACGCTTCCGCGACCGCCCTGACCCAGAAAGGATTCGTGGATTTCATCCACTCCAATATGCGCGCAGACGGCCTTAGGCTTGTGAAGTTCAAGCAGAACCAGTACGAACAGATGCATAACATCATTCAGAGTCATGAGATGATCAGCAGTCTGAGCTTCTATGTGGATAACCCTGAGGTCTATGAGATCTGGCCGGAAATCTATCATTACTCCAAGTTCTGGCCGCAGGACTACTGGATGACGCTGCGGGATGAGGGCGGCGCGGCGTTCCGGCTGTCTGCCTTCAAGGATGGCGCGGATACGCTGTCTTATTACAGGCTGGTGCGGCTTCAGGGCCAGCAGCAGAAGCTGCCCACCATTATGGAGGTCCGTGCGAAGCACAACGTGCTGTTCAATGACCTGCTGGAGGACAGCGGGCGCGACTTCTTCACGGTAATCATGGACGGCGCGGATGCTTCCAGCAATGTGTATCTTTCGGGGCATGAGCTGCCGCAGAAAGCCGGAGCGAAGCTGGACGATATCCTTAGCCGGGTTCATGCACAATTGGACGTACTGGAGCAGAAGAGTCCCGTTACCGTCCAGTCCGGGGATCAGTCCTACTATGCGCTGTACCGTTACATCGCTCCCCTCAACGCCTATGTGGTAGACATCGCTTCCCGCCATGAGCTGACAAAAGGTCCACGCGACGGATACCTGCTGGTCATCGCGATCACCTCCTCCGTCCTGCTGCTGATGCTGCTGCTGGTATCGAGGATGACCCGGCGCATCTTCCGCCGGCTGGAGAAGGTGCTGGGCTCGATGCGCAAGGTGCGCAGGGGCCAGCTGGATGCCAAGATTGATACCGGCCTTGGCGCGAACGAAACCGGTGACGAAATTGACTATGTCGCCGTCAGCTACAACAGTATGCTGGACGAAATCCAGCAGCTGATGACACAGGTAGTAGATAAGCAGCTTATTGCCAAGAACGCGCAGCTCCACTCTCTCCATTCGCAGATCAACTCCCACTTTCTGTACAATGCGCTGGAATCTATCAGAATGCGCGCAGAGGTGGAACGGCAGCCTGCCATTGCAGGCGCACTGGTCTCGCTGGGCTCCCTGCTGCGGTACAGTATGCAGTGGCGCAGCGATACGGTCGCGCTCAGCGAGGAGCTGGCCAACATCCGCAGCTATATCCGGTTCATCAACTTCATGGAAGGCGGGAGCATTGAGCTCGCGGCAGATCTTCCGCCGGAGGTGCAGCGCTACCGCATCCCCAAGATGTGCATGCAGCCCATTGTCGAGAACGCCGTACACCATGCGGCCCCTTCCGGCGGCAGTATTCAGATCACCATTTCGGTACGGGTAGAGAATGACAGCCTGCTGCTGATCGAGATCCGCGATGACGGCGCCGGGGTAGCTCCCCGGATGCTGGACAGCCTGCAGTCTGTGCTGCGGGGCGATTCTGACACCCCGATTATCAGCAGCAGCAGAAGCGGGCTGGGGCTGGACAATGTACATAAGCGCCTGCAGCTCCATTACGGCATGGATTGCGGCCTGTGGATCAGCAGCGTTCAAGGGGAACATACCTGTGTAACCCTGAGGCTGCCCTGGGAAAATGAGAATCTTGGAGGTTGGTAGGCATGATCAATATTCTGGTGGTGGACGATCAAAAGCATATCCGCGACGGGCTGCAGGCGATGCTCTGCCAGTTCCCGCAACAGCCGGGGCATATGTACAGCGCCGCTAACGGGCTTGAAGCCCTGGAGCTTCTCCGGGCGCATAGCATCCAGCTCGTCATTACCGATATCCGCATGCCGGATATGGACGGCCTTGCGCTTATGGCGCAAAGCCGGCAGGAAGGCCTGAAGGCGGATTATCTGATCATTAGCGGATACAGCGATTTCGCCTATGCCCAGAAGGCCATTGAGCTCGGAGCCAAAGGGTACCTGCTCAAGCCTGTGAAGCGTGAAGACCTGCAGGTCTCGGTGGAGCATGTCTGGCAGGAGATCGAGACGCGCAGATTGCTCACCAGCAATATCGAGCGGCTCTCGCAGCGCGCCCGGGAGACGGACCGCAAGGAGCTGCGGATGTATATGCAAGGTGCGGCGGGCGATGAAGCGTGGATTGCCGCGACTGAGCAGCAGAACCCGGGGCTGTGGCGCAGTTACCGCCTCTGCCACCTGCGCGAGGAGCGCTGGATTAACCAGCCGGGGGCCAGCAGCAGTCACAGCATCGAAGCCGTGGCCTACCGTGTGTACGGCAGACAGAGCTGCATCTGTCTCCAGCACCGCCCCCACCTGGTCCTGGCCGTGGATGCAGCCATAGATCCGGGAGCCTTGCCTGCTGCGCTCAGTGAAGAGCAGATCGGGGCCGTCACGGCCATGACTGATCCGCACCAAGGATTAAGCACTCTGCCGGGCAGTTATACACAGGTGCTTGATCTGTACCGCCACAGCTTTCTTTTCCCGGATACGCGCTGCCTTCTGCCTCAACACATCGCGCGGCTGGAGCAGCACTGGGAGCTTCCTTATGAGGAGCTGTATGCCCTCTTCCAGTTAACCGGCACAAGTAACAGCGGCAGAATCAGCCAAGGGATCTCCAGCCTCTTCCACAAGGAGGTGCTTCAGCGCTATCACATCCGTTACACCCAGCAGCTATGCCGCGCCGTTGTCCGGATGATGGAGGATTATGAGCGTGTCATCCGTCCTTATCTGGGTGAAGAAGCGCTGGATCTGGAGTGTCTGCGCAATCTGTTCGACTATCCCGGCATCCGCGAATATATCCAGGCCTTACAGCAGCAGCTCCTGCGGCTCGACCAGTTCTATTATGAATATAAGTGCAGCTACCGCAGCTCGCAGGATCTGAATGAGGCCATCCGCTTCATCCACGAGAATTACCACAAGCCGCTGGATCTCGCGATGGTGTCCAATCATGTCTCGCTGAATTACGCCTACTTCTCCAACCAGTTCAAGAAGAATATCGGCAAGGGCTTCGCCGAATACCTGCGTGATGTGCGTCTGGGCAAAGCGCGGCGTCTGCTGGCCGAGACCGACCACAAGATCATCGAGATCGCCGCCATGGTCGGCTACGAGAGCTACAAAAGCTTCACCCGCGCCTTCCGCGAAGCCATGGACATGCAGCCGACCGAATACCGTCTGCTGATCCGCCGGAAGCCTGCCATTGAAGAAGATTACCGGGACACGGTGCTGTGAAAAAAGCTGATCCCCAGTGGGCCCGCGCGGGTAGCGCGAGCTCACTGTATGCTGTTTTCCGCATACATCTGGCTACACGCCTCGCGCCAGCCCAATGTGTTCGGTTTTTCGCATACATGCGGTCCACTCGCCTCACGCCAGCCCAATGTGTTCGTTTTCCGCATACATGCGTTCCACTCGCCTCACGCCAGCCCAATGTGTTCGGTTTTCCACATACATTTGGCCCACGCGCCCCGCATCAACCCATCACTGGCAGCAGAACCCAAAAAATTGGGTTAAAACAAAAAGGATTGTCCCTTTTAGCAGCTGACAAGTTTCGATAGAATAAAGATGTTCTCTCATATGTAAGCGGTTACCTTCACTACCATTTAATTAAAGGAGGGCAAGTATGAAGCGACTTTATACTATGCAAACGCAACCCGGTTTCAAGCAGAAGGTGCTTAGTCTGTTCCTGGTCCTGCTGCTGCTGTCCGGCATCGGCCAGCTTCCTGCTTCAGGCATTCAGCGCGCAGAGGCCGCAGGAACTACAGTTAGCTCAATGGCTTATTTCTCAGCGGCAGACGGTCCGGTCATCTCCAAATCAGGCGTCGGGCAGGCGAGCTACGGGTTCGTGATGCCGGTATTCAACGGCGGGGCTGCGTCCTGGAGCGATGTTTCGGATGATGTAGGCGTCAAAGTGAAAGTAAATGGCAATTGGGTAGACATCGACAGCGTTGGCAGCTTTGTCTACAACCAGAACTGGGGACACTGGAGCGACGGAGGCCAGAACGGCTACTGGTTTACCCTCTCGGCTACAACCGAGATCCAGCTCTACTCCAAGGCGAATAGCGGGGTTACGCTGAATTATACACTGGCTTTTCAGAACCTGAACAAGACCACCATCACCGCAATGGCACCGACCCAGGGCCCGCAGATTACAGCAGGCTTCACGGGCGGCGCAGGCTTCACCTACCCTACCTTCAATAATGATCCGGCGCTCACCTATGAAGCTGTGGCCGATGATCTGAAGGTATATGTGAAGCCGGTGAACAGCAGCACCTGGATTGACATTGATAACAATGCAGCCAGCGGCTGGATCTACGACAGCAACTTCGGCCAGTTCACCGAAGGCGGCGGCGGATACTGGTTCACCATCACCGAATCGATCAATGTGAAGCTGCAATCTAAGACCTCATCAGCCAATCTGATCTACACCCTTACCTTCAACCAGCCGGTCAGAAATTCCTATGTACTCACCGCCTATGAAGGCACAGCTTTCACTGCAGATAACAACGGATCAATTGGTTTCCCTTTGCCGAAGATTGACGGGGGTGCACCAATCGGCAGCGAGCTGAACAAATATGTGTATCAGATCAAAATCGGCGGCCAGTGGGTCGATCTGAGCAGTTCCGCCCAGAGCGGCTTCGTCTACGCAGGCAACGGCTATAATAATATGTCTGCGGCGAACCAGTGGGGCTATTGGGCAGATTATGTGTATGGATTGTGGTTCCAACCGATCCAGGAGAATATGGAGATCCGCATCGGCTATCCGTTAAACGGCCAGCAGGGCGGAAATATCGGCAGCAATTATGTGTATTATACCTTCACCGGCAATCCGAATGCCCCGCGTCCAGATGAAAGCGATCAGGAAGATATTACGTTGGGTACTCCATCAGATCCTGCCGTAGCGGGCATGAACCTGCTCTGGCAGGATGAGTTCAGCGGAACCGCACTGGATACCAGCAAGTGGAACTATGAGCAGGGTTACTATATCACCAATGACCCTAACAGCTGGGGCTGGGGGAATAACGAGCTGCAGCATTATACGAATAGTAACGAGAATGTATTTGTCCAGAACGGACAACTGAATATCCGGGCCAAGAGCGATCCGAAGTCCTTCCCGCAGGACCCGAACCGGTATGCACAATATTCCTCCGGCAAAATCAACACTAAAGACCATCTGTCCTTCCAGTACGGCCGGGTGGACATCCGTGCCAAGCTGCCGACAGGGAACGGGATCTGGCCCGCCCTGTGGATGCTTCCACAGGATGCGTCTTACGGTGCCTGGGCGGCATCCGGCGAGATTGACATTATGGAAGCCAAAGGACGGCTGCCCGGCACGACCAGCGGCGCGGTTCACTTCGGCGGACAATGGCCGGTGAATAAGTACATCGCCGGGGAGTATCACTTCCCGCAAGGTCAGACCTTTGCGAACGACTATCACGTATATTCCATGGTCTGGGAAGAAGATAACGTGAAATGGTATGTGGACGGCAAATTCTTCTTCAAGGTCAATAGAGAACAGTGGTATTCTGTAGCGGCACCGAACAACCCTAATGCTCCCTTCGACAAGCCCTTCTATCTGATTATGAATCTGGCAGTGGGCGGACATTTCGACGGCGGACTGACTCCGGCTCCGTCCGATATCCCGGCAACGATGCAGGTCGATTATGTACGGGTGTATAAGGAAGGCAGCGGCGGCGGAAATCCCGGGAACCCGGGCAATCCGGGTTCCGTTCCGGTTAGCGGCATTACCGTAACTCCGTCAACCTCCCAAGTGGAGATTGGGCAGAATGTCCAGTTAACAGCTAACGTAGCACCTTCCGGTGCGTCCAACAAACAGGTAAACTGGACTGTAGCGAACAGCAACATTGCATCAGTGAGCCAGAGCGGTCTCGTCACCGGACTGGCTACAGGCACCACTACCGTAACAGCCACAACCGCTGATGGCAGCAAAACCTCGAGCAGCAACATCACTGTAGTCTCCCCTCCGCCAACAACCATTGTGATTGGAGATCAGGTGCGCGGCTTGAAGAAAACAGGCAATAACCTGCTCTTTTATGTGAACGGCGCCACCTTTGCCGATCTGCATTACAAGATCAACGGCGGCGGCCAGCAGAACGTAGCCATGACCTCCGCAGGCAACAGCAATTACACCTACGCGGTCAATAACGTGCAGCAAGGCGATTCCGTAGAGTATTTCTTCACTTACAATCCGGGCCAAGGGGCGCTGGACACCCCCTGGAAGACTTATATACACGGGGTAACCCAAGGAACGCCGGAGTAACCGCGGGATTGCTTCAAACAGACAAGTGGCCGGATGAGCCGGCTGCTTCATACGGCCTCTATCGCAGGGGATGAGGAAGTCTTGGACTTCTTCATCCCCTGTTTTTTGCTGTATCAGGGTGAGCTTAGAACAAGCAGAATAAATTCCCGGAAACAAAATGTGACCGGATGCCGTCCTAAAGGGTGTTATAGATAAAGGAGGGCATAACCTCATGCAGCAACCCATGACCCGGCCGGGCCATCCTGTGATGAAGAGCTACGAACAATATGCAGATATGCTGTACCGGATTGCTCTGATTCATCTGGGCAGCCGCCAGGATGCCGAAGAGGCTACGCAGGACACCTTCATCAAGCTGATGGAGAAGGCTCCCGTATTCAAAGATGACGAACACCAGAAGGCCTGGCTGATCCGGGTCATCACCAATCATTGCAAGAATCTGCTGGGCAGAGGCTGGCGCAAGCGCGAGGTCAAGCTCGAAGGGGTGGAGCCGGTTACGGCCGATAACCCCGAGGAGCTGGCGGTCTTGCAGCTCGTGCTGGCACTGCCGGTGAAGTATAAGACTGTCATTCATCTGTACTATTATGAGGATTACCCTGTCCAGGAGATCAGCAGAATTCTGCAGATCAGCGAGTCTGCCGTGAAGATGAGACTTCAGCGCGGACGGCAGCTGTTAAGACTGGAGCTGGAAGGAGCAGAAGCGGAATGAAGGAAGATCAGTTTCGAACCCAATATAAGAAAGCGGTGGATACTATGAGTTCAAGCAGAGAAATGAAGCAAGGTTTTGAAGGTAAAATGGAACAAAAGCGCCGTCCGCGTAAAATGGTCTATATCGCAGCAAGCGTGTTGGTCGCCGCCGCAATCGGCTTGGCCGGACCAAGCGTGATGAAGCAGCTGGGCGGAACGTCTTCCCCGAATCAAGTAGCCCAGGTAGATCCGGGCACATCTGCGGCCGGGAATTCTGCCGGAGTCGTCATTCCCAAGATCGAGCTGCCGGATAAAAGCTCCGGTGCTGTGGCCGATATGATCGGCCTGGTCGTCTACCAGGGCAATATATATACCCAGGCGGCGATCCGCATTGAAGCAGCCGATGCGGCTGCACTGCGCGGGGAGAAGCTGGGCCGCACCACCAGCGGGATTGATGAATGGAGCGGCAAGGATGCGTATACGGAGCTGGCCTCGAACATCGGAGAGACGGATATCTATGCTGTCAAAGGATATGATTCCGGCTTCCTGGTCATGTCCTATACAGAGGTGGACGGCCAGGTGTTCGCCGAGCTGTACGAGCATACGAACGGAATTACCGTGAACAGCGGAGCCGATCTGATCGGCAAGCTGAACCTGGACGGGCGCATTGCCTCTGCCCAGTGGGAGAGCTTCGATAGCTGGAACAACGGCAAGCAGCAATACCTTCCGCTGCCGGAAGGCGCAGCGCTTAACGGCTTCCTGAGCGCGCTTAATGCCGCCAAGCCGCTGTCCGCAGACTCGCTCATGGCGCAAGGCATCTATGACAATGAGGACCGCAAGCTGGTTTACCTCGAACTTGCTGACAAAGCCCGGGTAGAGCTAACCTTGTTCGGCAAGGGACTTGTGCGCTACGGCAATGCGCCAGTATTCTTCGAGGTTGAGCCCGGTGCCTTCCAGGCGCTGTGGGATAACCTAAAGTAGTTCAAAGGCCATCCCTGCCGGGATGGCCTTAAGCTTTTACACACGAATAGAAAGTAAACCATCCTATACACCGCAGATTTATTCACCTAAGAGACAATTCCCGTGCTACCCTTCCATTTTTCCTTAATATACTCCTTGATCTGTTCCGCC
Source organism: Paenibacillus sp. FSL M7-0896 (assembly GCF_037975415.1). Classification (NCBI taxonomy): domain Bacteria; kingdom Bacillati; phylum Bacillota; class Bacilli; order Caryophanales; family Paenibacillaceae; genus Paenibacillus; species Paenibacillus sp. FSL M7-0896. The sequence goes on along the minus strand of NZ_CP150250.1, from coordinate 2,647,465 downwards.
AGCGCGGCCGTAGGTGTAGAAGTGGTGTCAAAAGTCGGCATCGGCGGATCATATTCCGTATCGGCATGGTCCAGCAGCCACTGCGCGAATTCCTCGTGCTGCCTGAGCATATCTTCGGTCCAGGTCGTTGCATCCTCCCGGCCCCGCAGGCGGGCATTTCGGGTGGCATCGTCACAATGCAGGTTAATAAAGTGAACTTCGCTAAACGCATCGTAAACATCACATTTCTTGGCATCCCAGGGCATCATCGTCCCGCAAATAATCGTCCCTCTCCCCGATAATGCAACCGCACGCGCGCAATGCAGCAGCACATTATACCGGTCCTGATACTCCAGCTTCTTCCCCGTGCTTCCGAAGTTATCATCATCCGTACTGAACAGCACAAATTCCGGCATCTGTTCCCTCAGCTCGTGCATCACCGTTGTCTTCCCTACACCACTGGCTCCGGTGATAATGAATAATGGTAATTGGGTTCTCATATGCTCTCGATCTTAGCCCCTTCCACGCGGTATTTCTTCTCCCATTCCGACATAGCGTTGGAATCAAGCCTGATTAGCTTGGCCGGGGTGTATTCGTTATACTCATTCAGCTCACTTTTGTCTTGTGGAAGTCGCAGTTCTTTAATTCTGCGCACCACTTCCTCATCGGTATGAATCTCCACCGACTCCTCCTCAGACACGACCTTCAGCGGAATCACCTGCTTAACACTGGTACCGGTTCCATCCCTGTCCGTGTAAGACAATTCAACCGCCAGACTATTCTCCCCGCAAGGGACTGGCTCCCGGGTGAAGATTTCAACGTACAGGTCCGTTACTGACTGCGTATCATCAATCCATATTTTCCCACTTCTGTCTTCAACAGCACCATTCAGATTCGGGGACCGGTGAAGCCCTGCCGGAAGGATTAATTGTAAGCGGGCATTCTGCACTCCGCCGGGCAGCGCGATGTGAAGCCAGAGATGATTCATTCCTTCTTCCTGCTCTATAGCAGATTTTGCAAAACGCATTTGGATCATACCTGTCCCTCCTCTTGAACTAAACGGGTGAGCGCTTCAACCATCTTCATTTTGAGCGCCGGAGTGATCCGCGGGCTAATAGAGAGAATGACATCCTCACTAACAACATGCATCTCACTCTGGAGCATCTGATCCGATTGGTAGAGCCGCAGGTTATCGCCCAGCTTCATGATTTCGTCCATCGTCAGTCCGGCTAACTTCTCTTGGGCCGAGGCCAACGTCTCGCCACTCCTGGTTAATACAAGGATCGCCCGTAAATAATGCAAATGACTATCTGTATACGCCCTCTTATTGCCCACCAGTTCCAGAGGCGGCAGCATCCCGATCTGCGTATAATACCTGACCGTCCGCAGATTCATCTGCGGATCTTCATTCTGTAACACCTCAGCCAACTGCTTAGCAGTGTACGTATGCATCGTACTCCCCTTTCTTATCCAAACAAAAAAAGTTACACTACACTGTATATGTTACAGTTTAGTGTAACTATATTGTGTTGTCAATATTCATGTTTTGACAGAGTGAAGTGGAATAATATCTCATCCTAATTCCCTTTATTAATAAATTAATTCATATTTTTATGTATAATCCTTTACATATGGATATTTCTTCTGTAATATTTAATAATATCCTAATATTTGAAATGGAGTGAGAATTTATGAATAAGAAATTGCTCCCCGGGTTATTGACTGTATCTGCCTGTTTTTCTTTAGGATCAACATCCTTTGCTTCTAGCGTTGAAACTACTCTGGCTCCCAACGCATTCCTTCCAACTAATGTTGCTCAATCCGCGCCTAATGATTATGTTCGCGATTTAACAATTGCTGTAGGTGAAACTGTTGAATTTTACCCTTATCTATGGCATTTCCTTCGGTGGGATGGCAGTTTGCTAGTAACAGAAGATGGAAGATTCATCGGTCTTTCTCCAGGATATTCGGTTGTAGCTGCTGAGATCACTCCACAAGGTGACAGATTGATATTTAAAGTAACTGTACAATAACTCCTGATATTCATAATTTATTCAATTATTAAAATCATAAAACACCCTCTCTGACCAGGGACTGTCCCCTAATGTTGGTAAGGGTGTTTTTAGCTAATAGTTTCCTGGTCGAAAGAATTTACAACAATAAATTAGGCCCATACAGCGCAGCCAACCCCCTACTTCCCTTATGATGCTATACTAGCTTTATCTGTAGGAAAAGAGGACCACAACAATGGATATACGAAAATTACAATACTTCATTGCGGTTGCGGAAGAGCTTCATTTCCATCGTGCCGCAGAGAAATTAAATATGACACAGCCTCCGTTGACCCAGCAGATTCAAGCTCTGGAACAAGAACTGGGTGTGAAGTTATTTGAACGGAATAAACGTCAAGTCCGCCTCACACCAGCGGGGTCTGTTTTTTGGGAGGAAGCCAGCCGGGTTTTAGCTCAACTGGAGCGGTCTATTCAAACTGTACGGCTGGCTAGCCAAGGCATCATTGGACATTTGAACATTGCATTCATCGGTTCAGCAGAAGGCGGAATCATGGTCGATGTACTCAAAATATTCCGGCAACGGTTTCCTCAAATACAGCTGAACCTGCTGGAGATGACTTCTGCCCAGCAATGGCAGGCGTTGCATGACGGTACCATCCATATTGGATTCATGCGCTTCATTGAGCCGGCACAGAATATTAATCATTGCAGCTTGATCAACGAAACTCTGGTTGCCGTATTGCCTGATCAACATCCGCTCGCCAAGCTGCCTGCATTGCCAGTCTCCGCTTTGCGTTCCGAGCCTTTTATCTTCTTTCCGCGTAAGCACGGTCTTCCTTTTCATGATCTGATTATGGGCTTTTGCGCTGAGCATGATGTCTACCCTCAGGTTGTACAGGAAGCCGTGCAAATGTATACCATTGTGAACCTTGTGGCAGCGAACCTGGGGGTTTCCATTGTCCCTTCTTCAGTTTCCGTCTTCCAGCGCAGCGGAGTCGTATTCAGACCCTTTGAAGACAATGTCCCGCCTGTCCCCTTCTATGCCGCCTGGAGAACGGATACGAATCAGGCCATCCTCACTGCATTTATAGAGATTTTACAAGAACATAATTCCAGGTGAAAGGTGAGCGGACAGCGTTATTCACCCGGTTTTTGCAGGATCACGCTCAACTAGCCCCTCTAATATTCTGTCGATCTCACTCAGCAAATCAGATCCAAGACGCACCCCTGAAGCCTTAACATTCTCTTGTACCTGCTCTGGTCTGGATGCCCCAATGATTGCAGCCGATACCTGCGGATTCTGCAGCACCCATGCGATGGCCAATTGCGGCAGTGTCAGCCCCGCTTCGTGTGCAAGTGAGGACAGCCGGGAGACCGCCGTAAGAACCTCTGTGTGCAGCCACTGGCCAGCCAATCGTTCGAAGAACGGAGAACCCGCCGAAGTCGAAGCGCGGGACCCCTGCGGGACCGGTTGATTCGGCAGATATTTTCCCGACAGAATACCTTGGGCCAGCGGTGACCAGACAACCTGCCCGATCCCTTCCCGCTCGGAAGCCTGGATAACCTCCGCTTCGATCACCCGCCATAACATCGAATATTGCGGCTGGCTAGCCACCAAGGGAACCCTCAGCTCCCGGGCCAACACCGCAGCTTGTGTGATCTGTTCCGCCGTCCATTCGCTTATCCCCACATACAGAACTTTCCCTTGACGCACCAGATCGGAGAAGGCCAGGAAGGTCTCCTCCAGCGATACCTTCTTGTCAAATCTATGAGCATAATAGATATCTATATAATCCGTCTGCAGCCTTTCCAACGAGGAGTTACAAGCTTCCATGATATGCTTCCGGGATAATCCCCGGTCATTGGGGCCTGTTCCTGTAGGCTGATAGACCTTGGTACATAACTCGATGCTCTCCCGCCGCACACCTGTTAAGACTTGTCCCAGCACCGTCTCAGCCTTCGTATCCGAATACACATCTGCGGTGTCAAATGTAGTAATTCCCGCGTCCAATGCAGCATGAACACAAGCTTTGGCTGTGTCATTGTCCACTTGAGCCCCATGCGTAATCCAGTTTCCAAAAGCAATCTCACTGACCGATAAGCCGCTGGCACCCAATTTCCGATATTCCATCTTCTTACCTCCTTTTTAATAGCCATTTAAGCGTAACAAATCACTATTAATAGGTGAAATATCATTTAAAGAGTATTTTGATATGAAAAAAGTATCACAGATCCATTCAATGCATTCTCATAGGTGAACCAGGCTCAACATGCAAAGACCCCTCCATTAAATTGGAGAGGCCTTCTTAGATCTATAGCGTAGCTACTGTCTGCTCATACAACGCCCCATCTACCCCACCGACAAACGGCGTCCACTCCCCTGTAGTATACAACTGCAGCCGGTGCATAGCCCGAGTACATGCCGTATAAAAAAGCTTCCGCTCGCTCTCCCTGTGATACGTCTGCGGGGAGGCGTCGTAGATCAGTACGGCATCGAACTCCACGCCTTTGGCAAGATAAGCGGGGATCACCTGTATTCCTTTTTCAAAAGTGGGCGTATTCTTCGTAATCAGCCTCAGCTCCGGGGCGCCACCTTGGGCAGTCAGGCACTCATAAGCTTCTCTGCTCTCTGCGGCCGTCTTCGTAATCACAGCGATGGAGCTATAGCCTTCAGCCTGAAGCTCCGCGAGATCTTTCACGATGCGCTCTGCCTTCAACTCACGATTGTCCAGCTTAGCTAATACCGGCTTCCGGCCCCTCCGCTCAAAAGCCACAATCGCCTCGCCGCCGGGCAGCAGCCGCTTCGTAAACTCCACAATCTCAAAGGTCGAGCGGTAGCTGCGGACCAGCAGGAACTGGCTAGTCTCTTCTTCTCCATAGAGCTTCAGCAGCGGTGAGCTGCTTCCATACAGATTCGTCGCCTGCGTGAAGATCGCCTGGCCAAAGTCTCCCAGCACCGTCATGCGGGCACGCGGAAACAGCTTTTTGAGGAACTCATACTGGAACATGGAATAATCCTGGCCTTCATCCACAAAAATATGCCGCACCTGCGTATTCGTCCGCACACCTTCGATTAGCTCTTTTAAATACAAATACGGGGTCGCATCTTCATACCAGAGTGTCCCGCTATCCAGCATCTTCCGGGTCTGCCCGCAGATCTCCAGCCACAGCTCCGGCACCTCTGCTTCCCCTGTCATTTCCCGGTAGGCCCGCTCATCAGTGAACAGCTCGCGGTATAACCCGTTCATGTCGATAAAGGTGAACTTCCTGATCCCCCGTCTCAGCGGTTTGAACTGCTCCTTCACGATCATCTGGGCCAGCAGCTCTTCCTCCCGTTCGGCGAAATCAAAGTCACTCTCATCCTGCTCGCGCTTGTGGACCAGCAATTCCTGAAGGCGGAGGTATTTCTCGGCAAAATCAAACACGCCCCGTTCCCTGTGCAGCATTCGGTATACTTCAGCGTATTGGTCATTGTCGAGGTAATTCATCTCTTCCTCTACCCAGGAGGCTCCCTGCTCCAGCTTTTGCAGTCTGGTCAGCTCTTCGAGCAGCCATTTCTGCACCAGCGTAATCCGATTAGGCAGACGAATCGAAGGATCAAAGCTGTATAGCTTGCTCTTGATTAGCTCCCCCGAGATTAACACGCGGTCCCGGAAGCAAATGTCCTTGAACAGCATCCCCTCCAGCTTCAGCCACTGTGCATAACCCTGAAGTGCCCGGAGGAAGGCTTCCGACGCCTTATATCCGACTCCCTTGAGACGGGCTTCATACCCCTCTTCTTGCTGAGCGGTAAGCACGTATTCCATCTGATCGAACGAATCTTCAATCCGGTAATCCTGCCCCAGCCATGTTTCCAGATATTCCTGAAAGGTGACCTGCTGCATATTCTCTTCACCCAGCTCCGGAAGAACGGTAGATACATAGCTGTTGAACATCGGGTTAGGGGAAAATAACACAATCTGATCCGCCGTCAGCCGCTCGCGGTGTTTGTACAGCAGGTAGGCTACGCGCTGGAGCGCTGCCGAGGTTTTGCCGCTGCCCGCCGCTCCCTGCACAATAAGCATCCGGCTCGTATCGTTACGGATAATCGCGTTCTGCTCCGCCTGAATCGTGGCTACAATGCTCTTCATTTGTGAATCTGCGCCTTTGCCAAGCACCTGCTGGAGCAGCTCATCTCCGATCGTAACGCTCGAATCGAACAAATGCTGGAGCTGACCGTCACGGATCTGGTACTGCCGCTTCAGTTCCATCGTTCCGCTAATCCGTCCTCCGGGTGTGTCGAAGGCTGCTTTTCCTGGCGGATAGTCGTAGTACAGGCTCGCAATGGGGGTCCGCCAGTCATAGACCACGAAGCTCAGACCATCCTCTTCGATGAAGGAGGACACTCCGATATAGACCTGTTCCACAGCCTCCTGACCCTCCTCGTGAAAATCAATCCGGCCAAAATAAGGCGACGGCAGCAGCCGCTGCATATTCTTCCATTGCCGCAGCTTCCGCGCATGACTGCGTTCCCGTTCTGACAGGACTGCGTCCTGCTGGGTAATGGTGAAGAAGCTCTCTTCGAAATCCTCCTCCGTACTCGTATTGACCGTAACCTCTTCCCAGAATCTCCGGCGGATGTCTGTGGCCTGCTCCTTCAGCTGGCCAACCTCCGGCTCCAGGCTTGCGATCCCCGATTTCAGCTTCTCTTTGACCTGCTCCAGCCACTCCTGCTCCTGCTCCCAGCTGCTTACCTTCTCCATCACCTGATCACTCCTCTTTCTTGAAATAGTCCCAAACAGGCGGGTTGACAAACCGGATGTCCCTTTGCTATAATTAAGATATAAATAAGATGCGTTACCTCCGATCTGATTTCTGAAAATAGTCAACAGTCTTCTAACATTAGCATATTATTTCTTTGTATGCAATACTTTCTGAATCATAATTAACCCTGGCGCAAGCGCCAGGGTCTTGTTGTTTAGGTGATAACCTGTCCTTGTATTCCCCGCTGAATCGGCTAACCGTCTGCTCACCAGCACAGCCGTTACACCGGTCTCTCGATCTCAAAAATCTCCCCAATCCCCGCATAGTTATTCCCTGCCAGACGGCTGACCGCCCCTAAGGCCACCGGATTAATTCTTCCCTGTTCGTAGATCGCTTCATCCAGATGAAACTGCACGATCCTGCCGATCACTAGGTCATTATTCGGCAGCTCCAGGCAATGCTCCAACACACATTCCATCCGCACCTTCGCTTCCTGGACGCCGGGGACCTTAATTCGCTGGCTATCCACAGGCGTCATACCTGCTAAGGCGACCTCACTCTGGTCAGGCGGCAACGGTGCAGCAGTCATATTCACTTGTCTGACATTCTGCTCATCCACAATATGAACCACAAACTCCTTCATGTGCTTGATGTTGCGTGCAGTATCCTTGGACTGACCCCCGGCATGCTGAATAGAGATAGAGATCATCGGCGGGTTGGAGGATACAATATTGAAATAGCTGAACGGTGCACCGTTCAAGACCCCATCCTCCGACAAGGTGGTTACAAAAGCAATCGGACGCGGAATAATCGTCCCGACCAGAAGCTTATAATTATCCCGTTCGGTGCCCTGCTGCGGATCAATAGTGATCATGCTCGTGCCTCCTTTTTAATGTCAAAGCAGATTAGTCAAGCTCTCTTACAGTAACCGGCAGCAGAACTTGTTCAATCTGTGCTCTGTGCGGCTCGTATTGTTCCGGCAGCATCAGGCTGGTCCCCATCGTCTCCGGCGTTTCATCATGAGCGAAGCCCGGAGGATCGGTAGCGATCTCGAACAGAATCTCCCCATGCTCTCTGAAGTAAATGGCGTTGAAATAATTCCGGTCCTGCACAGGCGTTACCCCATATCCATTATCATGCACAACTTCCTGCCATTCAAGCTGATCCTGATCATCCTTCGCTCTCCAGGCGATATGATGTACGGTGCCGACACCCATTTCACCGCGCGGTACAGCCGTTACCTTCAGCTCAACCACATTTCCCAGATCCGCAGCCGAATGGTAACGGGCGACATCACCTTCTTGCCCCGCGAATGTAAGTCCCATCACCTTCTCCAGCAGCTCCGCCGTTTGTTCAGGTTGAATGGACAGCAGTGTTGCGCCGCCGAAGCCCTTGATCGCCACCTCGGGGGTTACCCCGCTGAAGGTCCATTCATTACGCTCACCCGCCTCCCGTTCCACCAGCTCCAGATGCAGACCGTGCGGATCATCGAATTCCAGGTAGTGCTCTCCGAACCGCTCCATCTCTGTGTAAGCCACCTTGAATGCCGTGAGCCGCTCTCTCCAGAACGCCATCGCCCCAACCGGAATCACATATGAAGTCACACCAACCTGCCCGCCGCCGATCTTACCCTGATACGCATCCGCCCACGGGAAGAAGGTAATAATCGTTCCCGGCTTCCCGCCATCATTGCCGAAGTAGAAGTGATACGTTCCCGGATCGTCGAAATTGACCGTTTGCTTCACCAGCCGCAGTCCCAGTACCCCTGCATAAAAGTCCATATTCTCCTGCGGATGCCCGACAATAGCGGTGATATGATGAATACCCAAGGTTTGCTTGTTCATTTGAATTGCCTCCTAAGTTAATAAAATTGAATAATATCTTTACTTTAAGATATTTGGTTGAACATTATCTTTAAGTTAAGATAATTTATATCCTCACTTTACTTTCTATAGTTACAGTTGTCAAGTACTTGAGTACAATAAATAGCCCCTTCTTAAGAAGAGGCCGCTGAACTAATAGTTTTTGAACACATTTTACTAGATGAACTGTGACAATCCTGCACATATTGCAACATTCTGCTCACTCTATGGCCCGTAATCAAAAAATGTTGCACAAAAGGCAGCTTTCCGCATCCACCAGACAGCTGGACGGAACTATTCCTGCTTTTTATACAACATTTCTCCCGAATACTTAGGTATTAATCAACCAGAGTTGCAATTTATGCAGTATTTCTTAGCTATCAGCATTAACTTTACTTAACAAGCTTTTTCTCATAAAAGCACAAGGTCAGCCTGTCGTTGATCTGTTGGGTCTCACCCGTCCTTCTGTAGCCCAGCTTTTCATACAAGTAGCAGTTTCGCTCCTCCTGCACGACGGTCGCCAGCCCCCACGTTTTCGCATCCGAATAGATCTCTTCAATCCGGGCGAATGCCTGCTGGGCGATGCCTTGGCTTTGGGATTGCGGAACTACACATAATTGACCGAGCCAGTAATGATGCTCATCTGTCTTCTTGACCCTAATGCTACCTGCTGCGACACCGGCATACCGGATGATGTAATAATCTACAGAAGCCTGATTAAGCCGTTCCGCCACTCTCTCCACCGTTTCATTGGCCGGGCTTGTCTCATAATCCTGATATTTCTCCAAGAGCGGCAGAAAGGCCTGAAGCTGCATAGCATGAATATCCGCCGCATCCTCCAACGTAGCTTTACTTAATGTAACCTCTGACTTTTCCATTGTATGTACCTCCTGGCTTTATACCCTATACACGTAGTCCCAATGTTCACCCTTAAGTACAGAGCCAGGACCCATGTGCCGTTTCTGCTGCAAAACAAAACCAACGCGCTCATACATCCGCTGCGCGGGGATCAGATCATTATTAGTGGTCACCCGAATCTGCCCGACTTTATTCCGCAGGATTCGGTCGACCGCTTCTTGAAGCTGCATGGTACTGTAGCCTTTGCCTTTGTGGGCAGTCGCAATACAGTTATGGCCGATTTCAGCGTATCTGGGCATCTGCCTCGGGTCCCAGGATACGAAGCCAATAGCCTTACCATGCAGCGTAGTCATGAACCCATATTGATCCGCAAGTTGCAGATTGTCAAAGAAAAAGTGGTCGAACTCCTGCCAATCCTCCAGACAGCTCTGCTCATACCTGCGGTCGAAGGAATAAGCATCCTTCAATAGTTCAAGCAATGTTCCCCGTTCAAACAGGCTGATTTTACTGAATTCAATGCTCATTTACTTCCCTTCTTTTCTTGTGTATAGTTACTTTCACTTCAACACTACAGGTTCCAGTAAACTCAAGTCATACAAATTTCCACCGCCCGCAGGGCTGTCATTGCGGATATGTTCTTCCAGACAGAGTCTGCTGCGGTCAGAGCGGTACTTTTGGCTATGCACCAACTGATCCATCAGCATCTTCCAGGAACCTCCAATGTCTTCACTGCTGTCCAGCTTGGCATATAGCCCGCCGGGCAGGATCATTTCCTCGAAAGGCTCGGGGACGCTGATTCCTTCAGGAATTGTCGCACACATTCCATAGCCATAGGGTTTACCTGCACTACTTGGCATAGGCTTCATATTCCCGCCGAATAACCGCGCCGTGCCCAGGAGATTTGCGGATTCCAACCAATCCATGATAGGACCCATCGCTTTGTCTTCCGGAGAAACGTCTACCACGATATGAAAGGCTACCCTCATAGTTGGCAGTGTAATCACTTTAAATGTGGACTGTCCGGTTACATTACTCATAAAGACATTCTCCATTTCGCTAAGCAGTTCCTCCTGAATGGAGGTTCTCTTATTGGAATTATTCAGGTAATCGAGTACCTGATGTAATTGCTGTCCCATCTGTTCTAGTTCTTCCCGGTGCACCTGTAGAGCAAGTATCCTGTTCTGTATAACCTGCTTAAGCACAGGCACAGAACTTTTATCCAAGACAGCCTGTATTTCTCTGATCGGGATATCCATTCTCCGCAGCAGCGCTGTGATCCTGATACACTTAAGCGCATGTTCATCGTAGATACGCCAGCCGGAAGATACCTCTCTCTTACTCTGAAACAATCCTTCTGCTTCCCAGTGCCGCAAGGTGCGGCTCGTCAGCCCGAGTTGCTCCGACAATTGCTGTATGCTAACAACCGTCCTGTTCATTTCTCCCTCCTTCCTGTGATCACATCCCTATCCTATCACTTGACGCAGCGGCAACTTCAAGGAGGAATTTGGATTACTGCCGTATGCTCCTCCAGCTTTGCTCGTATGGTCTGCATGGAATCACTCCTAAACCTACGCGAACTAAAGTTTGACATTCTCCAGAAAGTACTGTATAAATACACTAATTCAATATTATATAGCTTTGCAATGACGAAGAGAGTACGCATAACGAATACTTCAGAGAGCTGATGGTAGGTGCGAATCAGTGTAGGGAATATGCCGAAGTGGGCTTCTGAGCATCCAAACCGAACCTTCAGGAAGTAGGCTTTGGCGAAAGTCTCGTCGTTACAAGAGACGCGTATTCAAACCTATAGTGAGGTTTCGATACGTTCAAGCGGTCCGGATCACCGTTCGGACTAACTAAGGTGGCACCACGGGGTTTTCTCGTCCTTTTCAGGATGAGAAGACCCCTTTTTGATTTTATAGACGGAGGGATAATATGAGTAATGACATTGTATTAACAGGAATTAAACCTACGGGCAAAGTCCATCTGGGGAACTACATCGGAGCAATCAAGCCTGCACTGCAAATCGCCGGGGCCAGTGATTGCACTTCACTCTACTTCATTGCCGACTACCATGGGTTAAATTTTATACAGAATAGAGACGAGTTCAGAGATCTGTCTTATAGTATCGCAGCCACTTGGCTGGCACTCGGACTCAACCCGGACCGGGTGATTTTCTATAGACAATCTGATGTGCCGGAGATCTTCGAGCTGTGCTGGATTCTAGCCTGCCTGACGTCCAAAGGACTGATGAATCGTGCCCATGCCTACAAAGCGATTCAAGATCAAAATGAACAACTGGGCGTGGATGCGGATACTGGTGTTAATATGGGCCTGTTCACCTATCCAATTCTGATGGCTGCGGACATTCTGCTGTTTCAATCAGACAAGGTCCCTGTCGGTAAAGACCAGATTCAGCATGTAGAGATCGCCAGAGATATCGCCGAAAGCTTCAACCGGGTTTATGGAGATACGTTCAAGCTGCCTGACTATATTGTCGATGAGAGCACAGCGGTGATTCCTGGTCTTGACGGGAGGAAAATGAGCAAAAGCTATAACAATACGATTCCGCTGTTCGAAACGCCAGAGAACCTGAAGAAGCTGATCAGCAAAATCAAAACAGACTCTACACTTCCGCAGGATCCGAAAGACCCGGAAACCTCTAATATTTTTTTGTTGTATAAAGAATTTGCGACACCCGCTCAAGTGCAGGAGTTAAGAGACAAATATCTAAGCGGCATTAGCTGGGGGGAAGCCAAGCAGGAGCTGTTCCAGGTGGTTAATGCTGCTCTGGAGGAGCCACGGAAGAAATACTACGATCTCATAGCAGCGCCAGAGCAGATCGACACAATCTTGAGTGAAGGCGCCCGGAAGGCAAGAGCCCTGGCGGGACCATTGCTTAAGAAGGTTAAGTCGAGGATAGGACGTTATTCGTAGACCTGACTTAAGGCATAGGTGATCATTTGTTTGTCTTTGAATACACAAAGAAACCACTCTTGGAACAGGTCAGGTCTCTTCCCGCTCCAAGAGTGGTTTCTTCAGCAGCTACAGCTTCGCAAATAACCGCTCCCCGTTTGTCTGGATATATCTGTACATGCCGGCGCAGACCGCTGCCATTAGAATGCAGTATCCCAGCAGGATGAGATTTCCGCCCCCCCCAGGAAGAAGCATGAACAGTACGGCGGGAACAGCCAGCGTGAGAACGCCGATAACCATCGTTACCAGCACCGACGCACTCTGCTTGATCGCCGCAACTTCACTGGTCCAGTCCAGCTTGGGTAGCTTCAGGTTCACCATAACGCCCAGCAGCGCAGAATAGCAGGCATAGATTACCGGAACGGCCAGCATCAATATACTCTCCGTCAACCCAACACGCAGGGTATAGACCAGCAGCCCCCAGCTTACGGCTGTAACCGGTACCGTAATAGTGAGATTCACCGCCACCTTGCTGAATACAATTGCCGGTTTGGGCACGGGGGAGCTGGTCAAGATCCACAGATGATTGCCTTCCAGCGAAATAGAGCAGGCTGTCGTACAGCTCAGAACAACGAATAGAGAGATCACCAGCGGACTCAGCGTACTTAGGGAGTCCGACAGCTGCGGGATGTCAAGTATAGTTCCCAGCTGCTCTGAGCTGACGAATAATAAGGAAATGGACATCATCAGGAGCAGCACCATCCCGATCCCTGTGTTCAGCACATAATTGACCGAGCTGAAATAACGCCGCAGCTCCTTAAGATACAAGGCCTTGAATGCTGAATTCGCCTGCAGCGGCTTCATCGTGTATCCGCGGCTTGCGCGGCTGGTCATAAGCCCTGTATGAATTGCCTTGTACCGGGTCGCCAGCAGGACTGAGAACAGCATAAAGACCAGCACAGACACCGCGATGAAGAAGAGCAAGGCACTTACCCGGTACGAGCAGACCGCATCAACGTACAGGGAAGCCGGAGGATACACCTTGAAGATCATATCACCCAAGGCGGCTCCAACATCTGCAATCGCCTGCTGCCCTTGATTGAGCGTGAACGAGCCCAGCATCAGCACAATGATGAAGGCGAACGTGAGGATCATATTCAGGATTTTGCTCGACCGGAACCGGGAAGAGACCCAGCTAATGAGGGTGCCCACAAGCGTAGCCGCTATAATCGGCAGCTGAGTAATGAAGAAGAGCGTCAATAGGAAAAACAGATAGAACAGCACGCCCGGCTTCACATATATCGCATACACCGCCCCCGCTGGAAGCATGACCAGCAGCGTGAAGAACAGGTTCATCACATAAAGCTGAAGCACCCGGCTCGCCACCACATGGCTGGTCTTCACCGGGAGAGACATGATCATATCGTAGTCCTTATAACTGAATAATACCCCGCTTGCCTTATAGACCGTAGTGAAGAAGCCGACCAACGAAGTGGCCGCCATCATCACTGCCAGCAATAAGTCCATCCGCCCAAGCTGCTCGAACGACTGCGCCATCATGAAGCTGTAGCCGAATGACACGGCTCCGATCATGAGTATCCCGGCTATCATCGCGATGCTGAGCAGCAGCGCCTTCCGTCTCTGTGCAGAGTCTTTCGTATGCAGCGCTTTATTGAGGCCGAAGGAGGATAACAGCTGCAGCTTCGTTAATCTCCAGACATTAATCATGATCGATCAGCTCCATGAATACATCCTCCAGGCTGTTCTCGCCTCTGACCTCTTCGGTCTTACCATGGGCAATCAGCCGTCCGCCTTTGATGATCGCAATCTTATTGCAGAGCTTCTCAGCGGTATCCAGCACATGCGTGGAGAAGAAAATCGCACTGCCTCTGCTGCACACATCTGCCATGATCGTCTTCAGCGTATGCGCCGCTTTCGGATCAAGCCCCACAAAAGGCTCATCCAGCACTAACAGCTTCGGCTCATGGATCAGGGCAGAGATAATGGCCAGCTTCTGCTTCATGCCGTGGGAATATGAGGAGATCAGATCGCCCAGACTCGCTGTAAGCTGGAAGGCATCGCCGTACTGCCCAATCAGCCGCTCCCGGTTGGCCCCCGATACACTGAAGAGATCGCCGATGAAATTCAAGTATTGAATCCCCGTCAGGTGATCGTACAAGTCCGGGTTATCCGGGATGTAGGCAAGCTTCGCCTTGCAGGCTAACGGATCTTTTTTAATTGAGATGCCGTCAATTTCAATCTCCCCTTGTTCAAAATCAAGCACGCCCACCACAGCACGGATAGTCGTGGTCTTGCCAGCGCCGTTATGGCCGATGAAGCCATAGATGTCTCCCCGCTCGACTACCAGACTGAGATCATCTACTGCTTTTTTGCCGCCCTTATAGCTCTTCGTAAAATGTCTAATCGTCAGCATTTCCTCTCACCTCTTCCTTGGTGTTAGCAAATAACTATAATACGAACAGCCCGGGCTAATGGTTCATTTCAATATTAAATCCCATTCTCCCGCATTTTTGCCGTGATTAAGTTCATGCGGGGCTCAAGCGTTCCTCCGCTGTATTTCGGCAGGCGTATCTCATCGACAATCCGGCCGTCGCACATGAACATAATCCGCTGCGTCCTGGCTGCCACAGTGGCATCATGGGTGACCAGCATGATGGCCGTCCCTTCCTCATTGATTCCGGACAGCAGGGCCATGATCTCCTCGGCTGCCTTCAGATTCAGCGCACCGGTCGGCTCATCCCCGAAAATAATGCGCGGACTGCCCATCAGCGCGCGGCAAATGCCGGCCCGCTGCAGCTGTCCGCCCGAAGCCTCCGTGATATCACGCTTCGCCAGCTCCGCGATGCCCACCTTCTGCATAAGCTGCTGCGCCTTATCCGTAATCGCGGCAACCTTCCGCCGGTTGCCGCGCATCGACGGCAGAATGATATTATCCAGGATGTTCAGATTCTTCATCAGCGTCGGCTGCTGGAACACGAAGCCCATTTCCGTTCTGCGGAGATCCGCAAGCTCATCCTCTTCAAGTATCCCCAGATCCCTGCCCTCAAAAGTAACCAGGCCCCCGTCGATCCGGTCCATTCCGCTCAGTGCAAACAGCAGCGTGGATTTCCCTGAGCCTGAAGGTCCCATCACCGAGACGAATTCACCTTCGTGAATATCGACGGATACTTCGTCCAGCACCTTGCGCTGCTCCTCGCCGGTGCCGTATTGTTTGGTTATATTTTCACCCGAAATAATCTTCTTCATCTTCTTGATCTACTCCTTAATATTGCCGGATATTTGAATGTGGCCGATGCCCGATGTGCCGATAACCGCCCCGATGAGTACAGAACCGGTCATGATCAGCGGACACAGCAGATACGCCGAGAGTGGATTGATCACGAACTTGAACGACGAAGCTCCGAAGGAGGAGATCACAGCCCCGGCGAGAATCTGCCCCAGAGTGTTCGCCAGCAGGATGCCCAGAGCCATTCCGGTCACAAGCACAAATATAGAACGTGCATAATACTGTACAGTCAGATCGGAATTCCGGAAGCCCATGGATTTCATGACGGCTATAGAGTAACGGTCCTTGGCTACCAGCATCCGCATGAACAAGAGTGTAATCAGTACATTCAGAACCAGCATCACGGCTAGAGCAGCCCATGCAGCCTTACCGACTGAGCTAATGGTAGAGCCGAAGGTCTGCGTCACATATTCCCCGATATCGGACACCTTCGCATAACTGAACCGCTCTGCATATTCGCTCACCTTGCTGCTGATTAGCATGGAATCTGCAAGCTCCGCATAAATCACGGCCCACATGGCCTGATCAGAAGTCGTGGTGAAGGTGGCCTTGGCTGTTTTTCCGCCGTTGGTCACATCCGAATAAATCCCGGACACCGTAAGCTCCTTCGCTTCTCCGTCTACGAGCAGGGTCAGGGAATCACCGGCTTGCTTGCCCAGTTCCTTGGCATTCGCGGCGGAGAGGGCAATCTCATTCGCTGCAACCGGGCCATGTCCTTCACCATAGGCAACCGGAAAAATGGAATGGTCACCCAGCTCAACCTTTATCCGCTCAACGACACCATTGTCCAGCTTCACGTTCAGCGCCTGAGTGGTCAGCACGGCAAAACGGAAGATCATCACATCCTGCTCCATCACCCGCGCAATATCTGCGGCCTTCTCTGCAATATGGTCCGTCTGCTGGATATCCATGCGCAGATCACTGTCACCGATGCCCATGTATGTAATGAAGCTTGGAGAGGAGATCGTATGATAGAGATTCTGGGGCACAATCATAAGGAAGGAAGAGATGACGAGCACCGCAAGCATGGTTGCGTATAGACTTTTTCTGGACAAAACATCCTTAACGCCCAAGTAGACATTCGTGTTCAGCAGCCGGTTGCCGCTCAAGGTAAACCGCCCTGAGCCCGTCCGTGTCTGCTGGGATGTACCGAAACGAATGGCTTCGACCGCCGAAATCTTCCGGAAACGCTTCAGCACCCTGTTCACATAGGCAACAATAACGAGGAATACGAGCAGTACGCCAAGGATGCCGCAGGCCAGAGCAAGTGCCGGATGCGCACTTTCGCCCATATACAGCCTGATATTCTCAAGCAGCAGACCTCTGAAGCTGAACGATAATGCCAAGCCGAGGATACTGCCCAGAGCTGCTATCGCTGCATATTTGGCCAGATAGATTTTTTTGAGATCCGAGACGCGCAGGCCGATGGCCTTCATGACACCGATCTCCCGGTAATCGCTCTCGATGGTTGCCATGAGGGTGAACCGTATACATAGAAAAGCAATAATAACAACCAGCACACTCGCCAGCAGGATCACCGCAATCATCAGCCCGTCCGAGATCGCATTAAGCACTCTGAACAGGGGATATGTAATCACCGGACCGTTCCCCTCAAGTCCTGCTGCGGTATAGTCGGTCTCGAAGGCTCCCAGCATCGACAGGTCCTTCAATCTGAACTCAATCAGATATTCCGTGGTTCCGTACTGCGCCAGCTCCGCATAATCCTCCGTGCTGACGAGGAACCGCTTCGATGAAGCGAGCAGCGAGTTCATCTGTGAATCCCGCAGGAACCCCGCTACGGTGAGACTTGTGTCCCCCACGGTAACCTTCCCTCCGGCCTTGACGGAGCCATCCTTCATATAACTGATCGGGACATACACCTCGCCGCCCCGTACATCAATCACATTCCCGTCCAGATCAAGCAGATAATCAAACTTCCCGCTCTGTGTGCTGAAGCCGTTATCCTGAACACTGTCCGCAAGCGTATGCCCGTCCATGACAATCCTCGGGCCTTCTACATTGAGGAAATCAAGCACCTGGTATTCTTCCACCTTGTTGTTCTGCTCTGCAAAGGCCTTGAGCCGGGCTTGATCCAGCTGGCCGGAATGCATCTGCAGGAAATGCGGCGTCTTCGCCTGTGTCATTAAATGATCGATGGCCCCGCTCAGATTGACGACCAGAATGGCTGACAGAGAGACGAGCATGGCTGCAGCTGCTACGAACAGCATAGTCGTGAGCGTAATTCCCTTACTTGTACGGATATCTCTGCGGATGATTCGGTAAAACATAAGTTACCCCCTGCTCTCAAGACTTGTAATGGATTTGAGCCGATAGATCATGACCGAAGCAGCGCTTAACAGCAGCCCGGCAATGATGATGAGAAGTCCCATCCCCCGCCCGCTGCCAGTGCCGATGATCCGCCCCACACTATCCGCCAGAACTCCGCCGCTCACCAGCAAGGGAGTAAATACGTAGTCTGCCAGCACACCTGCCAGCATATAAGCCGCCACGAATCCCAGCTGTGAGAGCAGTCCGATCAATGACCAGGCCCTCCCCTGAACGGAATTGTCAATATTGGTGCGGACCAGATAATCCAGGGCCGTGTTCGTAAAGGGCAACATGGCAAAAAACATAAATCCGGCAGCGCCAATCAGCACAATATTCTCACGCAGTCCGAAGACGGCGATACTGATTCCTGAGCAAAAAAGCGACACTGTCAGCATGCGTACGAAATTTTTTTGTATATGCAGCATCCCTATAATGACACTCGACACCAGCATTCCCGATGCCATGACCGTCTCAAGCGTCCCCAGGACCGCACTGCTGGAGAACGCCAGAATCATCGGCATCGACAAGGTCTCGATGAACCCGATGAAGAAGGTCATGACCGAGGTCATAATCACCAGCACCAGTACTCCCCGATTCCCGGAGACTGCTCTCCAGCCTTCTTGAAATTCACGGATAAAGGCCGGTGCCTGCTCCGTCTTCTTGGAGGTAAGACCGCTGCGGACCGCAAGCGTAGTAGGCACGGTTAGAAAAAAAGTACAGATGTCGATAATCAGCAGCAGCTTCACATCAGAGACTGTAAGCAGCAGCCCGGCAATGAGCGGCGAAATCAGATATTTGGCGGAGCCGGCAATCTGCACAAACCCGCTGGCTTTCGTATACTGCTCCTCGGTAAGCAGATCCGTTATCGTAGCCTTATAGGCGGGATCAAGCAAGGAGGAGAATACCGAGCTTACAGTCACCCCTAAGCAGATCTGCCACAGCTGTGCATCTCCATTCAGCAGGCAGACCAGAATATAGATCAGACCTAAGGCAGAGAGCGTATCCCCCAGCACCATCAGCAGCCTGCGGTCATAGCGGTCCGCTAGCACGCCAGCGACTGGACTGAGTAGGAGGGAAGGCATGAATGCCAGTAATGTCACCAGCGCCATAGCCGAAGCCTGCCCGGTCTGCTGTAAGGTATATATCCCCAGCCCGAACGCGGTGAGCCCGCCGCCGATAGCTGAGATCAGTTGTCCTGACCACAAAAACAGGAATCTGCCGAAGCCTGTGCCGGATCTATTCATCACCATTGCCCGCTTCCACTCCACCGGAGGCGCCGAACATCTGCATCACGCTCATCAGACTTCCGCTCCCGGCACCGAGCAGCCTTTCCACATTGGCGATGAAGGCCAGAATGCGTGACATTCGCTCGTCCTCCGTCATTTCGACCATATCTTGGTCAAAAATGGTGGTGGCGTAGACCACAACCATCTCCATACATTCATACGGATAAGGCGTATTGAATATCCCCTGCTCGATCCCCTCGCTGATGATGGAGGCCAGAATGGGCGGAACGCTGCGGATGACCGCCTTTTGTACCTTCTGGTGCATCAGCGCATTCTGCGGCTTGTGGATATGCTCCATAATCTCCGTGCTGCTGCCGTCTCCGCCGCTGATGTTCAGCGCCATGACCGCACGGAGAATCCGCTCAATGACGGGGATGCTCTTGTCTTCAGCAATCTGCTGCGCGGCATGAAGGATAGTGGCATTCGTCCGCTCAATCAGCGCGTCCATAATATCCTCCTTCGACTTGAAGTGATAATACAGTGTCCCGCGCGCAATGCCGACCTTGCCCAGAATATCGCCCGTGCTGGTACCGTCGAAGCCCTTCTGTCCGAACAGCTCCTCTGCTGCATCCAGAATCTCATTTCTGCGGGCTTCTGCTTCTTTTACAACTCTCATGGTCATGTCTCCTTATGTGAAGGTGGGATGATACTAAGTTTGGGAGTAACTGTGATTGTAAGTGTACATGTAATTTTGGGTGTAACCTTGGCTGTAACTTTGGATGTAGCTGTGGATGCAACTTTGGTTTTAGCTTTGGCTGGAACTTTGCTGGAACTCCGGCTGTAACCGTAACTTGATCTGTAATGAATTATTTACTGACCGACTGTCTGTCGGTAAGTGATTATAGCATAGCATGCTTTTCTGAAACAAGGTAGCTTAAATTTTGCATATACATTTGTCCTGTGCACCCACGCACCTCACAGCAGCGATTGTATTCGGTTTTCCGCATACCGCACAGCAGGGATTCTCCATAATCAGAGAATCCCTGCCTCACGCTCGCATTGTGCCAGAACCTTCTCCAGCCCGCTCACCAAGCTTTTGAGCACCATCAGCTTGCTTCCGGAGTCCAGCCGGTAATAGTTGCGGGTGCCGTCTTTTCGGACGCTAACAATTCCGGCCTCTAACAATATTCTAAGATGATGGGACACGACCGGACGGGAAAAATGGGTGATCCCTCTTATCTCGCCTACACGCATGCCCGGATCTTGCGGCCCTTGCAGCAAGGCCATCAGAATGGCTTGCCGGGTCTCGGCACCGACCGCGTTCAGCACCTTCAGCGAATTCTTGAATTGAGATGCCAGCTCATTCATAAGCTCCTGATCCATGAAAATCCCTCCTATGTGCTTCATCGTCACGAATCCTATCGTTTCGTTCAGCGGCTCATCCCTGGAGCAGTGACCAGAATCTTGCTGGCCAGGGCTATTATCTGTGCCCGCTCCTCCCCGGTAAGACCATCGGTTACCGCCGTAATCTGCCGCTCGATCTGCTCCCCGACCTCGTGAATAATCTTCCAGCCTGCCGGAGTAGCCCTCACATTGAATGCCCGCCGGTCACTCTCTGATACGGTACGCTCTACCAGCCCGCGGCGCTGCGCCCGGTCAACGAGCCCTGTAATACTGGATTTGTCGAGGCCCAGATGCTTGGCCAGCTGCAGCATTCCCGGCTCCCGGTCGCGCAGTATCCCCAGCAGACGGATCTGAATGATCGACAGATCATGCTCCGTTCCTATCCGGGCAAGGATATTCTGCACCAGGAAGGATAGCTGCACAAGGCTGTCTACCATCGACAGATCATCCAGCTTATCAAAAGAATTATCGTAACCGCTCATTGATTTCACTCCGCACTTTTGTATATTTCAGACCTGTTCGCTCCTATTGTACCACAGCAGACGTTGACTTTGTACGTAATACAAACTATTATTGTTTGTATTACAAACCTTTTAGTTTGTTTCACAAACCAAAACACTCACCCGGGTAACTATCCGGGTAAATGGAGGCCTATTTATGTACGCTGCTATTGTAAGATCATTCGATTCAGGTCCGAAATACGAAAAGGTTGAAGCTCCGGTACCTTCAGGAGAACACGAAGCTCTGGTGGATGTGCTGGCTGCCGGATTACATCTCCGGGTCCGGGCACAAGCCAATGGTTCTCACTACACGAGTACGGATGAACTTCCGTTAATCCCAGGAATTGACGGCGTGGGACGGCTCCCGGATGGCAAGCTGGTCTATTTTGTAGCCCCCGATAATGCCCTGGGATCGTTCGCAGACCAGACCCTCATCGATCTTCGCCGTGCTGTCCCGCTACCCGGAGATGCTGATCCCGTGCTCATCGCCGCCGCGATGAATCCGGCCATGTCCTCCTGGGTAACTCTCCGCCGCCGCGTTCAGGCTAAGCCCGGGTTCAAGGTTCTTATTCTGGGTGCTACCGGCAACTCCGGGCAGATGGCCGTGCAGATCGCCAAGCTTATGGGAGCCAGTCAGATCATCGCTGCCGGGCGGAACCCGGAACGTCTGCGTTCGCTTACACAGCATGGTGCAGATGTAGTCATATCGCTTACCGGAGATCCCGGGGCAGTGGCCCGGAACCTCGGCGAAGCCTCAGCTGAAGTGGATATCGTTCTCGACTATCTGTGGGGTGATCCTGCTGCACTCTCCATGCTCCCGATATTAACCCGCCGGTCCGACCGCAGCCGGCTGTTAACCTGGATTCAGATCGGTTCCATGGCAGGCGCGGACGCCGCGATTCCTTCCGCTGCACTCCGTTCTGCCAACTTCCAGATCATCGGCAGCGGCCAGGGGTCCGTTACGCCTGCCGGATATCTGGCCGAATTCCCGGCGTTGATCCAAGCGATTGCAGAGGGTCAGCTTACAGCGAACCCTATCATTTATCCGTTATCTCAGATTGAACAAGTATGGAAGAATCCGCCAGACAATCAGCAGCGTATTGTCTTCGTGCCGCACAACAAGTAGTTTCCCGAACCCTCCAAGCAAGCTGTGTCCAGGTATTGTCAAGCTACGTTACTCCTACTGTAACTTCTGTTCTTGAACATTCTGGAAAGTAAGTGATAGACTTAGCAGGATATCCTTTTTGAAGGAACCTTTTAAGGAATCATACTTACGCATCATAGAACAGGGGGCCGAGGAGCAGTTGGCGATATATCTGGTAAGACACGGCAAGGATGACGAAGGATATCGCGGCGGATGGAGCCAGCGGGGGCTGAATACCCAGGGTTACCGACAAGCCGAGAAACTTGGCCGTTTTTTGAGAGAGAATTCGGCTTCATTCCCTATACAACGTATAGTTAGCAGCGATTTGCAGCGGGCGCTGGATACAGCCGGCGAGCTGGCAAGAGAGCTGGAGTTACCCTTAGAGCGCAGTATGGACTGGCGGGAGATGAACAATGGTGTGATCGCCGGTATGCCGAACGAAATCGTCAATGAACGGTACCCCGGCTTATACTTCTCAGGACTGCGGATGGACGAGTGTTACCCTGACGGAGAGAGTCCGCTCGATTTCTTCACCCGTATTCAAGAGACCTTCACCCGGCTCTGCGAAGAGCATTCGGACAGCAGCCCCGATGATAACATAATTATTGTTACACACGGCGGTGTCATAAATATCATCTATCACATCATCAAAGGGATCGATTGGAATAACCGTGGCAGTAAATTCCCGGCTTCCTATGCCAGCCTGCACAGAATTGAGCTTGTGGACGGAAGATGGAGCCTTTCTCTGGAAAATTATACGGTCTAGCTGCCGCCGCTGACTCGAAGTTACGCAGGCAGCCTAGACCCAATCAACACAACAGCACACGCCCGGCTGACGAGCTTCTGCTCTCTGCTGCCGGGCGTGTGCTGTTAATAATGCTCAGGACGTATAATTCTGCCCCAGCCCTAGACTGCTTAGCAGCTGTCTATAAGCAATGGAGGTGCGGTCTGCCGGAATATGGGCTTCAGCCTGCAGATCCAGCGGGAGATCCTCCGGCGTCTGCGACTCCACCATCTCCGCATCCTCCTGGAACACCTGCAGATTGAATTTCACCGTGTCCTCCAAGGGGGCGTTCTTGTCAAAATTCCGCGAGATCGGGCAGAACAGCCGGGTATAACGGGCCGACACCGGAGAAGCACAGTTCAGAATCTTCAGCCTGCCCTCATCCGGGAAATAGACAGTTAGCGAAGCGGCGAACGGTGCGAATACACGGAACTCCCGCAGCCACTGGAAGCCTTCCGGCGCAGGATTCTCCTGCCCTTTGCCATAGTTGCTGACCGTGCTCCAGTATTCGGCCACCAGCTCCGTCTCCCCTTCACGCCACACCTTGTACTGGGGGACCTCTGTATTATTGCGGTCACCGAAGGTTGCCGTATGCACGTAAGCGAAATGGGATACATCAAGGAAGCCTTCCATCTGCCGCCCGGACGAGCCGGCAATATCGAAGCTCGGGATCAGAATATTAATATAGTCGGGATCATCCCAGGCCGGGAAGGCGGGAATCTGCTCCGGCGCATCTGCCAGGCAGGTCCAGATCAGACCGTAGCGTTCGATGGCCGGATAGACAATCAATTTCAATTTGGGCGAGATTTTGGCGCTTGGATGTGCCGGTACCGCAGTACATTTCCCCTCACAATTATAGCGGAACCCGTGATACGGGCAGACAATCTCCCCGTTCTCCACCCATCCCTTACTCAGCGGTGCTCCCCGGTGAAAACACAGATCCCGGGCAATAACCACCTTGCCTCCGCTGCGGTAGCATACCAGCTTCATATCCAGCAGCTTCACGGCCACCGGCTGATCCTGTACCTCAGCTGCTGTAGCCACCGGATACCAGTACTGGGCCAGAATACGCCAGTCTTCTGGCGAGAAGGTGCAATCACGCGGGAGTTCAAGCTCTGCCTGCCGTTTCTTTTCCTCTATCATGGCTGCCCCACCTCTCCATATATTATAGATACATAAGATTCCTTAATTATATGTCAGAATAACTGACTTGTTGAGTGTATTTTAAGCTAATTTCATCATGACAATCAATTATTTCGCTGAATATTTTGTATCCGAGCCTAAAACCAGCCATTCAATGTTATGCAAAATGACATATAAATTGATTTCTAATACCCATAAAATGCATGATTGACATTTCGAAGCTGCTGATTATAATAAGGTTATATTCCTTACACGGACTGTTACTGGGCAACCAGGCATGACCGAAAACGATTACATTTTTTTGTAATCCTTTTCGGTCATTTTTATTTGGCGGGGAGGTGAGTATGTATGAAGGTCATCAAAAAAGTGAACAACAATGTAGCTATTGCTATTAATGACAACAATGAGGAAGTGTTTGTGGTTGGCAAGGGCGTTGGTTTCCTAAAGACCCCCTATCAGTTGACTGAAACCGATATGGTGGTGGAGAAAATCTTTGTCGCTCCCAAAAACATCCGCATGTACGACTTGTTGAACAGCATTCCGATTGAGCATATCTATCTGGCGGAAGAAGTCATTACCATGGGCAGCGACATTCTCCATAAGACGTTCAATACCAATCTGCTGCTCACTCTCTCTGACCATATAAGCTTCGCTCTGGCCCGTACCCGTGAAGGTGTCTCCATCAAGAATCCGCTGGAATGGGAAGTGCGCACCCTATACCCGGATGAGACCCGTGTAGGTGAAGCTGCAGTCCGGTTAATTGAAGCTACAGCGGGAGTCCGCCTCCCGGCAGCCGAAACGACCCTGATTGCCTTACATTTTGTGAATGCCCAGGTGGGGTCTGGAGAAATGAGCGATACAAC
Source organism: Paenibacillus sp. FSL M7-0896 (assembly GCF_037975415.1). Lineage (NCBI taxonomy): Bacteria > Bacillati > Bacillota > Bacilli > Caryophanales > Paenibacillaceae > Paenibacillus > Paenibacillus sp. FSL M7-0896. The sequence continues at coordinate 2,622,396 of NZ_CP150250.1, read as the reverse complement.
CAAAATTACCACCGTTACCGGCGAGATGCTGTCCATCATCAAATACGCGCTGAAAATTGATTTTGAGGAAGAGTCCATTCACTTCATGCGCTTCGCCACCCATGTCCGCTATTTCATCATGCGGCAGATGAGCGGCAAGTCGCTGAAGAAAGAGAATGAAGCGTTGTTTGAGATGGTAACAGAGAAATTCCCGCGTGAACTGGAGTGTGTGGAGAAGATCGCGGCATTCCTGCAGAACAATTACGGCTGGAGCTGCACCAATGATGAGAAGCTGTATCTGATTCTTCACATTCAAAGGTTAATCTCCAACGACTAGCCGGCCCTGCCCGATAATTGCATACTATGAATTGGACTGTTACTGATTCGATCAGGCATGACCAAGCACACGGGAATGACGATTCCCTTGGCTTGGTCATTTTTTTATTCCCAGACTACTTTATGTAAGGAGAATGGTCATGAACAACAAGGAATTGGCCCAAAATGTACTGGAGCTTGTAGGCGGCGAACGTAATATCTCATCGCTCACCCACTGTGCAACACGGCTGAGATTCGTGCTTAAAGAAGACAGAAAGGCCGATCTGAAGGCGCTGGACCGACTCGAAGGCGTACTGAAGGCGCAGAATGCAGGCGGGCAGGTTCAAGTGGTGGTCGGGAACAAGGTAGATGCTGTGTATGCTGAGCTGCGCAATCTCACCTCGGAGAACCTCCAGAGCGAAGACGGGGATGCAGCTCCCAAAAAGAAACAAAATCCGGTAAATGTGGTCCTTGAGACGATTGCAGGCATCTTCACTCCAGTGCTCCCGGCCTTGATCGGCTGCGGTATGATCAAGTGCGTGGCTACAGTATTGGCAGCGCTAGGATGGATGGAAGGCTCCGGGTTCCTGTCCATCGTCAATATGATTGGCGATCTGATTTTCTACTTCCTGCCCTTCTTCATCGCTGTAAGTGCTGCCCAGAAATTTAAAACCAATCCGTATCTGGCCGTTGCGCTTGCTGCCGGATTAATGCATCCCGTGATTCTGGATGGCGCAGCCAAAATTGCCGAAACCGGCGTGAAAACAATCGATTTCCTCGGCATGCCGATCCTGCTGATGAAATATTCCTCGTCGGTGATTCCAATCATTCTGGGCGTGTGGGTCATGAGCTACCTCTACCCTGTAGTGGACAAATTCATTCCCAAGTTTCTGCGGGTGCTCTTAACTCCAATGATTGTATTGTTCATCATGATCCCGCTGGAACTGATCGTACTTGGACCGGTCGGCTCTTATATCGGTACTTGGCTGACCGACGGCATCAACTACCTGTATGCAACCGTTGGCGTATTGGCAGGTACGATTCTCGGGTTCTTCAAGCCCATTATGGTTATGTTTGGCATGCATTACGCCATTATGCCGATCCAGATTCAACAGATTGCCAGCATAGGCTCGACCATGCTGCTGCCGGCCTCTCTTGCAGCTAACCTGGCCCAGGCGGGAGCCGCCTTCGGTGTTTTCGTTCTCACCAAGAGCAATACGATGAAATCCGCAGCCGGGTCAAGCGGTTTCACCGCCCTGTTCGGTATTACCGAGCCGGCGATTTACGGCGTTAATCTTCGTTACAAACGGCCGTTCTTTGCCGGGTGTGCGGCAGCCGGAATCGTAGGCGGTTTCTACAGTATTGTTCATGCGAGTGCAAATGCCATCGCCCTTCCGGGAGTCTTGGCCCTGGGAACGTATACAGCAGACCGTTACGTCTACATTGTGATCGGGTCCATCGCAGCAGTCGTTCTGGGATTTGTATTCACCTTGCTCGCAGGCATCAAGGAAGATGCGGACGGGCAAGCCACTACGAAGGCTAAGAAGAATGCCGCTTCGCCGGCATCCGCTCAGGATGCCACCCCTTCGGCATCCCGCGCTGCGGATACCGCTGGTATGCTGATCGTCAGCCCGATGACAGGTGAAATTAAGCCGTTAGCCGAGGTTGAGGACCAAGCCTTTTCTCAGGAGCTGATGGGTAAAGGCATTGCCATCGTGCCAAGTGAAGGCAGAGTGTACGCACCTTTTGACGGAGTGGTTGAGGCATTGTACAGAACCAAACACGCCATCGGGCTTAAAGCAGCGAACGGCGTGGAAATACTGATTCATATCGGCGTAAATACGGTGAGCCTGAAAGGCAAGCATTTCAAATCCTATGTAGAGCAAGGTCAATCCATTCAGGCAGGCGACCTGCTGGTGGAATTCGATTCCGAAGGAATTATTGCCGATGGCTACCCTACAATTACCTCTATTGTCGTGACCAATATGCAGCAGTTCGCCGATGTACTGACGGCCTCAGATAGCGGTCCCATCCAAGAAAGCGGAGCACTGCTCAAACTGATTCCATAACTCATACCAATCAAGGAGGAACAATATCATGACACAATCTCTATTTCCGGAAGGCTTCCTGTGGGGAGGCGCTCTCTCCGCCTGTCAGGCGGAGGGTGCTTACAATATAGACGGCAAGAGCCTGACCATTCCTGATGTGATGAAATTCAACTCCAATAACGATCGTAAAGTAACCAAGCAGATGAAGATTAACCGCGAGATGATTGAAGAGGCCAAAAACGATCCGGATACGATTAAATATCCAAAACGCCGCGGCATCGACTTTTACCACACGTTCCGTGAGGATATCGCTCTGTTCGCCGAAATGGGCTTCAAGGTCTTCCGTTACTCCATCGCATGGGCCCGTGTATTCCCGGGCGGAGACGATGCCGCCCCGAACGAGAAGGCATTGCAATTCTACGATCAGGTGATTGAGGAGTGCCTGAAGCACGGCATGGAGCCGCTGATCACCATTAGCCATTTCGATACGCCGATCGTGCTGATTGACAAATTCGGCGGCTGGTATAACCGCAGGCTGGTGGACTTATATGTCAACTACTGCGAGGTGTTATTCAAGCGTTACAAGGGCAAAGTAAAGTATTGGGTTACGTTCAATGAGATCAATATGAGTGTCAAAGCCGGAGCAAAAACGCTCGGAATTATCGAATACGATGCACCGAATTATGAGGAAATGCTGTTCCAGGGGTTACACCATCAGTTCGTGGCAGCCTCTAGAGCGACCAGACTGGCGCATGAGATTGATCCGGGTAACCAAATCGGCAGCATGGTCGCTTACTTCACGACCTATCCGTACACCTGCAAACCGGAGGATGCCCTCCAGATGCAGAAGGATGACCAGATGAAAAACCAGTTCTTCCTCGATGTCTTGAACCTGGGCGAATATCCTTATTACGCCAAGACTTATTTCAAAGACAAAAATATCACGCTGCACATCGAGGATGGCGATCTGGATAGCATCCGTGCACATACGGCGGATTACGTCGGTATGTCCTACTACAACTCCATGATCTCCAGCAGTGACACAGAGCAGCTCGAACTGACGGCAGGCAACGTACACAGTGTCTATAAAAACCCGCATTTGCCGGAAAATGAGTGGGGCTGGCAAATCGACCCGGTGGGGCTGCGGTATACGTTGAATCTGGTGTATGACCGCTACCACAAGCCTGTGTTCATTCTGGAGAACAGCTCAGGCTTCTACGACAAGTTGAATGAAGACGGTACTGTGAACGATCCTTACCGCATAGAATTCTTGAGAAAACATATCGAACAGATGGGGCTGGCCATTCAGGATGGTGTCGAAATGATAGGCTATACCATGTGGGGGCCGATTGACATGATCAGCTCTTCTACCTCGGAAATGAGCAAACGTTACGGGTTCATCTATGTGGATCAGGATGACTACGGCAACGGGACGATGAAGAGAACCCGCAAGGATTCCTTCTATTGGTATCAGAATGTTATCCGGACGAACGGGGCCGAGCTGTAGGCAGTATGAATATACTACGGTCTGTCCAAAAAATACCTGGCGGTCTGCTCATCGTCCCCATGCTGCTGGCAGCCGCCGTCAACACGGTGTTTCCGCAGCTGTTCGGCATTGGTGATCCTACAACCGCTCTGTTTACCTCCAGAGGAACGATGGTGCTTATCGGCTTGATCCTGTTTGTATCCGGGACGCAGTTGGACCTCCGCCTGCTCCCTGCTACACTGAAGCGCGCCGGGGTGCATGTTCTGGCAAGAATCCTGATCGCCTGGATGTTTGGATGGGCATTCGTTTATGGATTCGGCATCGAGGGCTTTGCCGGCATTTCTGCCATTGCCTTCATCGCAGTGCTGACTAGCTGCAATCCGGGCCTTTACCTGGCGCTGATGAATTCCTACGGAGATGAAATGGATCAGGGAGCCTTTGGTATTTTGAACCTGATCGCCGTTCCGGTCATTCCGGTCATGATTCTGAACTCGGCCAGCGGGGCAGGAATTGATTATCTTAGCGTGGCGGCCACGCTGCTCCCTTTTGCCGTAGGTATACTGCTTGGCAATCTTGATGCTAACCTTCAGAGGATGTTTGCTCCGGGAACAGTGATCCTATTGCCATTCCTCGGCATCAGCTTCGGGTCTAGCATCAACCTTAGCCTGGCCTTCCGGTCGAGCTTATCCGGCCTGCTGCTAACCTTACTCTTCTTCCTGCTTTGTCTGCTGCCGCTGGTTATGATTGACCGTCACTTGTTAAAACGCCCGGGGTATGCAGCGGCGGCTACCTGTTCAGTCGCCGGTCTATCGATGGTTGTGCCCGGGATGGCTGCCGGTTTTAACCCGGCTTATGCTCCTTATGCGGATACAGCTATAGCACAGATTGCTTTTACTGTTATCCTGACTTCCATCACCATACCTTATGTGGTTAAACGGCTGGCTGGAAAAGTGAACTCGGCCGAAGCCGGCCATTAGCTGCAACCAGAGACATAATACCAATTGCGGTCCATTGCCTTCCCAGATTCGGGTCTGCGATTGGGCCGCTTTAATTTTTAGCTAAAAATTTAACTAGGTTTCAAAATTTCACTTGCTTTATTAAAGTTATCAGCTATAATAAAAAACATATCAAGCAAAACAAATTACGGAAAACAAAATTCGAGGAGGAATTACAATGACAGCACTTAATATCGGAATTATTCTTGGAAGCACACGCCAGGGCCGCGTTAGCCCGCAGGTAGGCGAATGGGTGAAGGGGATCGCTGATGCCCGTGGAGATGCTAATTACGAAATCGTAGATATTGCTGACTTCAAGCTGCCGCTGCTCGGGGAGAGCGACAGCTACGCTGAAGCTCAGGCTTGGGCAGCTAAGCTGGCTACCCTGGACGGATTCGTATTCATCGTTCAGGAATATAACCACAGTCTCTCCGGTGCACTGAAGAACGCACTGGATTCTGCCCGCGAAGAATGGAACAACAAGGCTGCCGGAATCGTCAGCTACGGCTCCGCCGGTGGCGCCCGCGCCGCTGAGCATCTGCGCGGTATTCTCGGCGAATTGTCCGTCGCCGATGTTCGTGTCCACCCGCTGCTCTCGCTGTTCACCGACTTCGAGAACGGCTCGGTGTTCAAGCCGGCTGACCTGCATGCTGCCAACGTCAACGCTATGCTGGATCAGGTCTTGGCCTGGAGCGGCGCGCTGAAGACACTGCGCCAGTAAGAATTCATTCGAAGCAGTTCCAGATCTATACAAGTCCGAACATGAAGCAAGGGGAATCTCCAGCCAAAGGCTGTGGAGATTCCCCTTATTTGTTCTACATTAGTAATTCACATAAGTAATTCTCGACCCTTATCGCGGAAGCAGCCGGCTGATCAGCTCTCTGCGGCTGGATACGCCTGTCTTGGCGAAAATGGATTTCAAATGATCCTGTACCGTGTAGGCGGAGATATGCAGCGATTCGGCCAGCTCCTTGGTCGATAACCCCAGCGCCAGCAGCTCTGCCAGCTCCTTCTCCCGCGCGGTCAGGGCGAAGGCTTCGGCCAGCAGCCGGAAAACATCGCCGGAGCGGGCACTTACCAAGGATACAGCGAGCTGTGTCTGCGGGCCGCCAAGCAGGCTTGCGGTAACCGTCAGATACGCCCCGTCTCCGATTGGAAGACTTATTCTTGCCTGAGAAGTCCCGGCTCCGGCGGGCTTCTTCGCGCCGAGCACCCGCAGGCAGACGGCACGCACCGGGCCTGGAAGCTGCCCTTCTTCCAGCTGCTCCAGGTTCCAGATCTGCTTCAGCCAATAACGGGCTGCTGCATTCGCACTGACCGGGACCAGCCGCTCACTCAGCACCAGAATACCGTTATCCTCCGGCACTACCCGGTCCGCTCCGGATACCGGCAGGATAGAGGAATACGCACGCAGACGTTCAGCGATCAGCGAAGCTACCGAAGCCAACAAGGCACATTCCTGCTCCTGAAACGCCGGCTGGCCCAACTGACGGAATAAGGTCAGGAACCCCCAGCAGACCCCGCCTGTGCGCAGCGCTACGCGCAGCTCATCCCCGAATCCGGCGGGCTGCAGCACCTTGCGGTACCGCGCGCTTTTCTCCAGGCTTCCCCCGGTCACTCCGCTTAAGCAGACTGCCGGAATATCCGACACCGCTAACTGCTCATACTTCATATAATCCTCATGCAGATATTCATATTCGAACAATAGCGGATGAACCTCTTCAAGTCCCTGCTCCGTGACTGCCCCTGTGGTTAAAAGCGTGTGCGGGTCTACTGTCGTACAACAGGCCGCAGCGAACGGAACCAGCAGGCGGAGCCTGGCAATTACCGCTTCGCGGTACTGCTGTGAATCCAGAACCGGACCACCCCGGACAGGGTCAAGCTGTAATAGGCTATGTACTCCCTTGTTCATCTTCTGTCCTCCCCGAAATCCCACAAATGTGGGATAGTCTGCCGCCCGCCTTAGCAGGATAATGATACGTAACGTTAATTATACCGCAGATTCTGCAATCCACCACGAAGGACGGGAATACTTATGAAAACAGATATTGTAGTAATCGGCGGCTACGGGCATGTCGGGTCACAGATATGCCGGCTACTCGGGGCACAGCACCCCGGCAAGGTCTACGCGGCAGGAAGAAACCTGAACAAGGCCGAGGAATTCTCCCGCAGTACCGGCGGATATGTGAAGCCGCTGCGCCTGTCGGCAGAGAAGCCGCTTCCCCCAGAGCTGCTGGGGAAGGTCAAGCTGGTCGTCATGTGTCTGGACCAGCAGGACACCCGGCTGGCCGAAGCCTGCCTCCAGAGCGGCACACATTATGTAGATGTCTCGGCAAGCGGAGACTTCCTGACTATGCTGCAAAGGCTCGACCCTGTGAAGCATAAGCTCAAGGCGGCAGCAGTGCTGAGTGTCGGCCTCGCACCGGGGTTAACGAACCTGCTTGCGGCACGGGCTGTCCAGGAGCTGGACCATACAGAGCAGATCGACATCTCGATCATGCTGGGACTGGGTGACAGCCATGGACAGGCGGCTATGGAGTGGACGGTGGACAACCTTGGAGCCGACTTCGAGATTACCGAACACGGCGGACCGCGCACCGCCTCAAGCTTCACGGAGGCTAAGACTGCGGATTTCGGGTTTGCTCTGCGGACGCATAGAGCCTACCGGTTTCCTTTTTCGGATCAGATGACTCTACCTCAGACCCTTGCCGTACCTTCTGTCTCGACCCGGCTCTGCTTCGATTCACGGAGCATGACCTCAGCCGCAGCGCTGCTGCGCCGCACCGGACTCTCCCGTCTGCTGCGTAACCGGACGCTCCGCAACCTCGCGGTCCAGGCGTTCACCCGCTTCCGCTTCGGGTCCGAGCGCTACGCGGTCAAAGTCGATGCCTGTGGCATGAAGGACGGTATACCCGCCTCCAGAGAATACGGAATCACAGGCGTACATGAAGCATCCATCACAGCAGCAACGGCTGCTGGAGTCGCCTTGAGACTCTATGAGTCAGCACCGTCTCCCGGTGTCTATCACATTGAACAGCTATTCTCCCTTGATTCCAACGGGGAACAATGTTCGCTAATCCCTTCCGTCTCCGGCGGAACGGGACCATCCTTCCGTTATCCGCTGGACGGACTGGCTATCTGGACCCGCTCCGGCCGGCCTTCACATGCTTAAGCTGGGCGACAATAATCACGCTGATAATCACCAGCAGGAACCATGAGCTGATCTTGCCGAAGCCTACCAGCTGCCAGCTCTCGTGCTGGTCCGGGTATTGCCACGCCCCCAGGAAGGTCGCAATATTCTCGGCCAGCCAGATGAAGAAGCCTACAATGGCAAAAGCCAGCACAAGCGGCATCCGGTACGTCTTGCCCTGCACCCGGTAGATGATCCAGGTTCTCCAGAATACCACTACTACCAGGGATGTCAGCCACCAGCGGAAATCCGGAATATAGTGGTGGGTGAAGAAGTTCAGGTAGATCGCTCCGCCCAGCAGTCCCGCAGCGGCAAGACCCGGCCAGCCGGTCAACTCCATCTTCAGTCTGCGCCAGATCTGGCACATATAGCTTGCCACACTGGCATACATGAATCCGCTGTACAGCGGCACACCGAGCAGCTTCGCATAACCGGGTTCCGGGTAGGCCCAGGAGCCCATTTTTATTTTATACATCTCCAGCACCAGTCCAATTACATGAAACACACAGATGACCTTAAGCTCATCCAGCGTCTCCAGCCCGCTCCGGTACATCAGGTACTGCACAGTAAGCAGAATTAGCAGAATCAGATCATAACGGTGGATGAACGGCAGCTCGATTGTGCGGGTCAGGATTAACGTTCCAAAGATCGCTACAGGAAAGATACAGCTCATCGCCTGATGATACCCGAAGTGCAGCAGCCGTGTCATGACTCTCAATACCGTCCCCTCCCCACTCCCGGTGCCCATTATTCTATAGCATCCGCTGTGTATTCCAGAATATCTCCCGGCTGGCAGTCCAGCGCCTTACATATCGCCTCAAGCGTTGAGAAGCGGATCGCCTTGGCCTTGCCGTTCTTCAGAATGGACAGGTTCGCCATCGTAATTCCCACCCGCTCCGTAAGCTCGGTTACGCTCATTTTCCGCTTAGCCAGCATGACATCAATGTTGATTATAATCGCCATGGTCGTCACCTCAGACTGTCAGATCATTTTCAAATTTCAGTTCAATAGCGTCTTTCAAAAGCTTCTGGAGAACTGCCGCGAACACGGCAATGACCAGCGAGGCAAAAATAAGGATCATCCCGATGACGATGATCCCCGGGGCATCATCCTTCTCCGCCATCAGATAGAACAGCGGCATACCTATAACGAATATCCCGCTGATGGCCACTGCGCAGTGCTTGATATTCTTCAGCACCTGTACCGAAGCCTCCGAGAAGGCCATGTTCTGGTCAATATACCCCAGCAGCCTGAAGGTCTGATAGAGCGCAATGTAGAAAGGTACCGCCGCCCCGTATAAATCAATCATGACCAGAGCCTTGAGGTACGCATGCTCAGGATACAGCTCGGCTACAAAGCCGGCGATGGACGGAACCGCAAAGATGCACAGGGCCAGTGCACCCATGCCCAGCAGAAGAATCACAGCCTTCAAAAAAGTGGTTGAAGCGGGTTTACGTTTCATCAAGATAAGCACCTCACTCATTAATTGTGAGTTCAATTTAACACAGTATTTATCGTTTATCAATATATTTAGATCGAATAATAATATTTAATTATTGTTTTATTGTTCCCGGCAGATGTCAATAAACCGCTGTAGCCCGGCTGACAAGGCCTCATTCTTGCGTGTACAGACAGCAATATGATTGCTAAGCTGAATGCCCTCCACCTGTACCCGGCATAACTGCTTCCACTCCACATAGTCCCGCACAGCCAGCGAGGAGATGAAGTTGGCACCATACCCTGCCATGACCGAACGAATGACTTCGCCCAACCCGCTGAATTGCAGGGTCACACGCGGCGGCTTCAGGCCGTAGGTTGTACAGAGCGAGACCAGACGCTCCCGGGTGGAGCTGCCTTCCTCACGCATCACGAACGGCTCCTGCATCATCTCCGGCAGCGATACCGTACCATTGGCAAAAGGATGGGAAGGGGCCACTACGAACCACAGCTCATCCTCAAACAGCTCCAGCCAGTCAACATCCTCCGGCTTCTCCTTGGCTCCGCCCCCGTAAAAGGCCACATCCGCTTCATGACGCTGCAATTGTTCAAAGGCCTGCGTGGAATTGGTCGTGGTAATCTCAATCTCCATCTCAGGCTGCCCCGCCTTGAACCGGGCGGCCCAGCCCGGGACCAGGAAATTCGCCGGAAGATAGGTGGCGGCAATGCGCAGCTTCCCCTTCCGTCCCTGGCGGTAATCCTCTACGAACTCCTCAATCCGTTCTTCATAGGTGAAGAGATTGCCTGCCTGCTTCGCCAGCTCTGTCCCGAAGGGAGTCAGCGAGATTCCCCGGCCGCTGGGACTACACAGCGGCAGCCCCAAATCCTTCTCCAGTCTCTTGATCTGGCTGGTCACCGCCGGCTGGCTGATCCTCAGCCGGGCAGCCGCCTTGGTGACGCTTCCCGTCTCGGCTACATAATAAAAAAGCCTCAGTGCATGAATGTTCATAAATGCGCTCCTATTCATGGGTTGTATTCATAACCTATACTTATGATTATACCATTAACATATATTAGTATTATGAATGATAATCCTTTATATTTAAAGCAGTTCTAATACACCAATACAAAAAAACAACTAACGGAGGGATTCACATGGAAGAACAGAACAAATGGAGCAACGTAGACGCTTATTTCAATGACCGATTATTGGCGGCAGATCCGGTCCTGGAAGCTGTGCTGGATGCGAATACAGGGGCCGGCTTACCGGCGATTGATGTCGCTCCTAATCAGGGGAAGCTTCTGCATCTGCTCGCCCTTATGAAGGGAGCGTCCAACATTCTGGAGATTGGCACCCTGGGCGGTTATAGCACCATCTGGCTGGCGCGGGCGTTGCCGGAGACGGGCAGGCTGGTCTCGCTGGAATTCGAGCACAAGCATGTCGTTGTAGCGGAGGATAATCTGAGAATGGCGGGGCTGGCAGACAAGACAGAGGTAATTGAAGGCCCGGCGCTGGATTCGCTGGCGCTGCTGGAAGCCCGGGGCTATGAGCCGTTTGACTTCATCTTCATTGATGCCGACAAGCCTAATAATCCGCATTACCTGAAGTGGGCGCTGAAGCTGGCCCGGCCGGGCGCAGTCATCATAGCCGATAACGTGGTGCGTGACGGCGAGGTTATTGACCCGGGCAGTACAGATGACCGGGTTCAAGGCATCCGGCAGTTCATGGAGCTGCTCGCCGCAGAGCCGCGTATAGATGCTACTGCTATACAGACAGTAGGCAGCAAGGGCTATGACGGCTTCGTGCTCGGGATTGTCACCACACAAAATAACCCCTAAGGATAACGAATAACCCGCAGGCAAGGATAGCAATGCTTATCCGGCCTTGCGGGTTATTTGTTGTTTCGTGTTATTTGTTGTTGCGGGCTCTTTTTCGCACACAGGCATCTGCCTATTCCTTCGATAAGCCCTCAATCACCTGATCGATATTCCACTTAATCATCTTCAGATAGGTGTCTCCGTCTTCGCCTTCCTTAGCCAGAGAATCCGTGAAAATCTTGGAGTGCACCGGCACACCGGTCTCGCGGGAAATCGTCTCCATCGTCTTGGGGTTGACGCTCGTCTCCAGGAATAACGCCGGAATCTGCTTCTCCTTAATGATGCCGATGATCCGGTTCATCTGCTCCGGTGTTCCCTGGCTGTCCGTGTTGATCTCCCAGATGAAGGCGGACTCAAAGCCATAGGCCTGGGAAAAGTATTTGAAGGCCCCTTCACTGGTAACCAGCACGCGCTTCTCCTGCGGGACCTTGCTCACAGCTTCCTTGGCATACTGATCCAGCTCCGTCAGCTCCTTCACATACGCGGTCTGGTTATCCAGATAATACTGCTTGTTGTCCGGGTCCCTTTCGATCACACGAGCGGTAATGACATCCACATACTTGACCGCGTTCTGTATATCCAGCCAAGCATGAGGGTCAACCTGAGACTCCTTCCCCTTCTCGGTTAGATACATCGGCGTGACCTCTTCGGAGACGGCAAACGCGGCCGCTTCCTTTTTCGTCACCTTGAGCAGATCCTGGAACCAGCCCTTGCCGGTCTCCAGATTCAAGCCGTTATAGAAAATCAGGTCCGCACTCGAGACCTTGCCTGTATCTGCGGGCAGCGGGTCATACATATGCGGGTCAGTGCCGATAGGCACCATGCTGTAGACCTCCGCTTTATCTCCGGTGATATTCCGGGTCATGTCTGCAATAATCGAATACGTGGCCACGATCTCCAGCTTACCGTCATCCGCTCCCCCCTTACTGGTGTTGGAGCATGCTGCTAGTAGTAGAATGAGTACGGATGCCGATAGTATTTTGAACAGTCTCATGCTTGCTTCAATCCTTTCCGCAGAAAATTATTCTTGGGCGATATGATGAATGAAATGCTGAACAGTGTGACGCCTACCAGCACGATGGTTGCACTTGTCGGCAGATTGTAGCGGAAGCTCACGTATACACCGATGATCCCCGAGGCTGCCCCTACTGCGGAGGCTAATACGATCATATGCAGCAAGGAATTGGACCACAGATACGAGGTGGCTGCCGGGATGACCAGCATGGCGATGACCAGCACAATCCCAACCTGGGACAGGGAGGAGACGGTCACTACGGAGAGCAGCATCATCAGCAGATAATGATAGAAGCCGGTCTTCAGTCCGTATGCCTTCGCTACCACCGGATCGAATGAGCTGATCAGCAGTTCCTTGTACAGCAGTGTAATAATAGCAAGCACCGCCAGCATGATGATGAAGGATTGCAGCAGCTCGGATTGCGGAACGGCCAGAATGTTGCCGAACAGAATATGAGTGAGATCCAGCCCGCTGCGGGCGAACGTAATCAAGACAATGCCGAGTGCAAAGAACGAACTCAGAATGATGCCGATGGAGGTATCGCTCTTGATATTGCTGCGGCTGGTGATGAATTGAATGAGAATAGCGGCTAACAGGCCGAACAACGAAGCGCCCAGCAGGATGTTGATGCCCAGAATATAAGACAGGGCGACGCCCGGAAGCACCGCGTGAGATAAGGCATCGCCCATCAGCGACATTTTGCGCAGAACGATGAAGCTGCCGAGCGCCCCCGAGACAATCCCGAGTATAATCGCAGATAACCCGGCGTTCAGAGCGTATACCGGAATATTCAGCAGGCTGGATAAGGACTCAAGCATGAGCGGCACCTCCCGCCCCCTGGATCATTACATTGCCGAGGGATGTACCATAAGCTCTGCGGATGTTCTCCGTGGTGAAGGTATCCTGCACATCTCCGAAGGCAATTAGCTGCTTGTTGAGCAGAATGATTTTGTCAAAATATTCTTCGACCTCATGCAGATCATGATGCACCACCAGGATGGTCTTGCCTTCCTCGCGGAGCTGCTTGAACAGGTTCACAATGATGCGCTCGCTGACCATATCAATGCCGACAAACGGCTCATCCAGGAAAAACACACTAGCCTCCTGGGCCAGCGCCCGGGCGATAAACACCCGCTGCAGCTGCCCGCCGGACAAATTGCTGATCTGCTTATCCGCAAGGTCACCGATCTCCACCATCGCCATGCTGCGCTCTGCAATCGCTCTCTCCTTCTTCCCCGGACGCCGGAACAGCTTCAGGTTCGGATAAGTTCCGGTCAGGACCGTATCCTTCACTGTAATGGGAAAAGTCAGGTCGATGTCATTCTTCTGCGGCACATAGGCGATATTCCGTCTGTACAGGGCAATGTCCTTCCCCTCTGCCTTCACCGTTCCGCTTCTCTTCTTGATCACGTCCAGCAGCGCCTTAATGAATGTGGATTTACCGGCGCCATTGGGCCCGATAATGCCTACCGAATGCCCGAAGGGGATATCGAGCGTCACTCCTTCCAGCGCCGAATGGCCGAAATAATCAACATTTAAACCTTTAATCTGAATCATGTCAGCACCCCGTCTCTTGTTTAGCCTATCTGATCTTTTTAGGTTTTGGGATTGGCCGTGACTCCAGAGAAGTGTTGGACTTCCGGCCGCTACGCTCCTCCAGTTCCAAAATTCCCCTCCGCCACTTTTCCCGCAACTTGAATTATTCAGTTCAAACTATATGGCCTATTAATGTGTCTATTGTTTCTCATCTGCATATATGTTTCCTTGAGGAAACTTTTATTCTTATGGATAATATATTTGATCATAGGCAAATTGTCAACGGTAATTTAAATTTAAATTACAGTCGTGGCGAGCTTGGGCAATGCCCATCCGTGGTCTGTCTGGTTAGAAAAGAATCATATTGGTCTCTGCTATCAACAACAAAAAAAGCCCAACCCGGTTGCCGCGTGCGCGGACATCCTGATCAGACCGATGGAAGTTGCTCTATTCATCATTCATACTACCATTACTATCCCCCTAGCTATGCCTCAAAAATCTCCTCCAACACCCGCCCGTCCCCCGGCCTGAACTCCATCCCCAGAATCCGTCCCATCGTCGGGGCGATGTCGACCATCTCCAGGTCACCGATAGGGTAGCTCTGCTTGATCCCAGCCCCTGCGATGACGACATTGCAGCGGTACCCGCTTGCATCCGGCGAGTAGCCATGCGTAGCATAGCGTATACCCTCCGCCTGCAGATCGGTGATCAGCGTGTCCGCCAGCGCTTCATCGAAGCTGTAGCCCCGCTGTGCTTCAAGCATGACTTTTGCCACCGGACTGGCGTGGAGCTGCTTCAGCGTCTCTTCCGTATATACACTCTCAATTCCTGGTGCACCGTCACGCCTATATTCATCCACCACCGCCAAGGCCAGCCGCTGCGCTTCCTCATCTCCGGGCTGCACATGCAGATAAGCTGAACCGCCGCCGCTCTGGAAGTAGGCCCGCCACTGCATCACGCCGTCCTTCTCATAGATCAGCCCCTTAGCCTGCAAAAGATTGTTCAAATGCACCTTGTAGCGCACGTTGAACTGACCATGGTCGCCCAGTACCATAATTACCGTCTCCTCCCGGATTCCGGCATCCTCTACCGCCTGCATGATCTCACCCAGCCGGTTGTCCATCCGCAGGAGGACATCGTCTACTTCACCGCTATCCGTGCCGTACATATGCTTGGTGTCATCCAGGTCGATTAGATGCATCATGAGCAGGTTCGGCTTATGCCGCTTAATCGTATCGGCGGCGCATTTCGTGGTGAAGTTATCGAGCTGCGGCTGGGCGATGCCCTGCCTGATCCGTCCGTATTTCAGCTCCAGCCGGGCGCAGTACAGGGGACTGCCGCTTCGCAGTATCTTGAGCGCCTGATTTTCTCCTTTTAACGCCCGGATCTCTGGAATATTATACTGAATCGAGGACTTGCCGCTTACCGGCCACAGCAGTCCCGCCGTACTCAGCCCTGCCTTACGCGCGGCATCATAGATCGTTGGCACCTGGACCGCCTCCCGGAACCAGAACCAGCGCTGCTCCTCCTCCGGCACGAACGGCTGCAGCGGATTGTTATGATAGATGCCGTGTTTATCCGGGTAGACGCCGGTAGCGATGGTCGTATGTACCACGTAAGTGAGCGTGGGATAGACACTTCTGAGACGGTTGCTGCAGGCACCGCTGGTGATCAGCTTGGACAGATTGGGCAGGCGGCTGGCCATCTCCCAGTGATCTTCAGAGAAGGCATCATAGGAAATGACGATCAGATGCTTGGCTGCTGAGGGTGGTGGCGGTTGCAGTCCAGTAGATTCCATACTATGTCCCCTTTGGCAATGTGATGAAGATGAAGAAGCCGATCAGAAAGAGCGGAATAATCGACAAAATACTGTAGCGGGCATCCCCGGTCAAGGTAGTGGTCAGAGACATTAAAGCAGGGCCGAGAATCGCCGCGAACTTGCCGAAGATATTATAGAACCCGAAGAATTCGTTGGAATTCTCCTTCGGGATGATTTTGGCGAAATAGGACCGGCTAAGCGCCTGAATACCGCCCTGTGCCGAGCCGATCAGCGCACCCAGCAGGAAAATATGCCATACCGAGCTAATGAAGAACGCTGCGATACAAGAAATAACGTAGGTGAAGATCCCGGCAATAATCAGATTCCGGGCGGAGTAGGTTTTAGCCAGGTTGCCATAGAGAATCGCGCAGGGAAAGGCAATAATCTGGATGATGAGCAGAATTCCCAGCAGCGTGAAGGTATCCAGGGCATCTGTGCCGAGGACGGAGGTGGCGTAGGGCACAACCATTTTGATAATCGTATCTACTCCGTCAATGTAGAAGAAGTAGGCGAGCAGGAACACAAAGACGATTCGGTGCTGGCGGATATTCCTGAAGGTGGCAGCGATACGCTGGAAGCTCCGGGCAACAGGCTTCGGCTCAGGCTCGATATAATATCTCTGCTTCACATCGCGGATCATTGGCACCGTCAGCAGCCCCCACCAGAGCGCCGTAATAATGAACCCGATCTGGTAGCCGATGGCCTTGTCCATTCCCAGCAGGAAGATCAGCAGCAGGCTGATGCCGAACGGAATACAACTGAAGATGTAGCCGTAGGCGAACCCTCGGGTAGACACCTTGTCCATCCGTTCATCCTCCGTAATATCCACCAGGAAGGAATCATAGAAGATGTTGGACCCGGCGAAGCCGACCGCTGACAGAATGTAAAAGGCGATGAGCAGCTGCCATTGACCACTGGCCGGGGACACGAAGGCCAGGGAGGCGGTGGCAAGGATACCGAGCGCAGCGAAAAAAATAAAAAACCGCTTCTTCCGGTCCTTATAATCCGCAATCGTACCGAGAATCGGGCTGAGGACCGCGACCAGAATACTGGCGATGGAGTTGAAGTACCCCAGGTCCATGCTGCTGCCCACATTATCGAACATCCCGAAGATAATCGGCAGCAGCGCCGTAGTCACGGCCATCGAATAAGCGGAATTCCCGCAGTCGTACAGAATCCACGATCTCTCCTCTTTGCTTAGCTTCATCTCATCTTCTCCTCTTATAACCGATTGTTTCAGTTATATCACGCCAACATATTAAGGATGTTAATGGGGTGTAAAATCACAGAATCCCGTGCATTGCAATGCACATGGTCATTATAACCTGAATTCCCAAGGGATAGAGTAAAAGAATATAGGTCTATATAAGAAATCTAAGGCCAGCAGCGGCCGGAAGTCCAAATATTGATCGCAGTGACGACCAAGCTTTAGGTTAGGTTCTTAAGTTCACCTTCTATAACTCACTGGATAGATGCAGAATGGCAAAAATACTTTAGAAATAAATGTTGTAGATTTTGCAACTTAGAATCATTGATAATCAGGTATTAAGATGGATTGTTGCATAAAATGCAGGAATAATTCTGCTAAGCCGCTTGGACAAGGGGTGAATTCTGCCTTTTGTACAACATTTTTCGATTGGAGGTGATAACGGCTATCGACGTTCTCCGGCAGCACTCCAAAGAGGCCCATGCATAATCGCATGGGCCTCTCCTATGTCTAGCCTTAATGATCCGCTTGCACAGCAAGCTCATCCTTCCTGAATGTCCGCTTGATCCAGGCGTAAGCTTTGGCAAAAGCATAAACGATGCAGAAGGAGCAAGAAATTGTCGTCAAATAGACCAGAACCAGCGCTACAAAGAACGGCAGCTGGTCAACCAAACCGCCAAACAGCTTCAATACGAAGTATAGAATGAACACATTCGCTGTAAACGCGCGGTACGCATACGTGGACAACCATTTATAGAACGGAAGCGCGCGTGAGTTCTTGTGAATCAGATGTCCGGCAAGCATGTGAATAAGGGCGATGACTACCAGACTGTACAGGGTCATGGATGGTTTCAGGTAGATCAGATTGCCGAAGCTCATATCCTCGAATCCGAAGCTGAAGAATTCATGGTTGGTCCATATGAGCAGCAGCAGCATGACCGGAATAAGAATGAACTGGAAGCGGCGGAGTATTCCGTCGAATTGCTCCTTATGCACCCAGGCGATTCCGCCGAGCAGGGCATAAATAAAGTAGCTGACGAACACGCGGTCCAGATACCGCAGACTGGTGGCATAAGCACCGTGGAACACATACGTATCATACATCCACAGCCACGCACCAAAGATGATGAAGCTTACAGCGAGCAGCGGGATCACACGTGACGGCTTGGAGAGGAACTTGTAGCAGATATAGATCAGTACCGGCATCAGCAATTGGAATTGCAGCATCATAACCGTATACCAATACTGGGGCGAAGCGTTGCCGACAACGTAAGATTCAATCAGCGTCCAGAAGGATGTCGCATGCCGATTGACCTGCACCCCAGGAATGAAGATCAGGCTTGCTGTGGCCCACAGGAAATACGGAATCACCAGTTCATTGAATTTCTCTTTGTAAAAATGGCCCGGCTTCGTATGCTGATTCCCTTTCACCATTCCATATACAATTGCGAAAATAAAGACAGGCGCGGTGTATTTGACCATAGTGTAAATTACGGCCAGCAGGGCCATATCCGAATGGCTGTGGGCATGCTTCAGGAACATTCCCAGTACGCTTTGCAGAATGGCTCCACTGACGGCAAACACCTTGAGTATATCGCTTTCGTTAATATTAAGTTGTGAGTCCACTGTATTCTCCATAATTTGTACGTAACCGTCTGAGGAGGACGGGTTTCCTCCCCCACGGTAGTACTTCCTCCCTTAGTCTCATTGATAGAATCCACTTACCGCCACGGATTCCTGACCAGCCGCGGACCCTGTGCAGTCCGCAGCATTACCGTGTCTGCCCGTCTGCCGACCAGTTCACGCAGGATGTAGGCGCCTTCCGGTGCCTCCAGCTGGATGTCGATCCGGACTCCGAGCTTATCCAGCCCGCACAGCAGGATTTCCGCCTGCTTATCATCGGTAGCTACCGGAGTATTGATTACAACATCAAGGTCGCTGGTTTCCTTCATCGCAGGATAACCTGTAACCATTTCGAAGCCCGCACTGCCGGTCGGTCCCCATTGCCAGTCTCTCATTAACTCCGCTACCCGATCCATGATCTTGGAGACAGGCAGCCCTTGCCTTTCAGCAGACAATGCCGTCCACATCCGCCGTTCCGTAATCTCATAAGGTGTAATGCTCCTCCCTATCCCCTGCGGAGCAAGGAAGGCTGCGTGCCGCTGATTCCGCTCTGTTCCCCTAATCCCTACGGGGATGCTGCCATCCTGGAGAGGCTCTGCCCTGCGGCCAACTACAAAGGGAGTTTGCTTCAGTGAGGCGGCTGCCCACATCGGGACCTCCTCGGAACGCAGGCAGGACAGACTGCTGACTTCAATTAGATCATGCGTCCGGATTACCATTGCTCCCTGAGCAAGCTGCGCACTTTAAGTGTTGCCAATCGGCCGCCGGCCAGAGCTTCGTCCGTCTGCAAGCGGAAGCTCAGGTCACGGGGTGCTCCCTGGGTGGACCCAATCGCTTCAACAATAGTCTGCTCAACGGTAGCAATATCACCTGCCTGAGGTTCGTCTGCCTCAATGCCGGACAGCAGTGTATACAGGGGACCCAGCGTGCTGTAACTGTTCACATCATAAGCCATAGCCGGAACCTTCTTGCTTGCCTCCTCCAGCTCCTCAATGGTCCGCTTCGTGATTCGTGCTGCGGAGGCCTTGGACATCGCCTGAATATTGATCTTGGAGTCATCAAGTGCAATCAGCCGGTTCGATTGAAGACCGTGGGAGAGGAAGGCTCCGGAGATCGCATTGCCGACAATCACGCCGATGACCGGATGACCCTTCAGTCTTGCCGTTGCGTACGCATCGGTGCTGGCTGCAAGCGCCAGGCTGATGCCGACCATCTCTTCCTTATAGCCATAGGCTTGACTTGGCACATCAATAACAGCGATGATCGGGCGTTTGTGCTCTTTGTCTTCGTCTTGCTTGATGGCATCTCTTACGATCTGGGCCAGTGTCCAGCCTTCCAGCAAACCAACCTCCCCAGCGCGGGCGCGCTTGAAACGGCTGCCGGAATCAGGAACGACCGATATTACCCTGCATAATTGCCCATTCTTCTCTACGTCGGCAGCAAGTACGGAAGGAACCTCACTGACCGGATGGGCAATCCCTGTCAGATGGGAGAACCAGCGGTATCCCCTGCCGTCCGCAGCATCCGCCGAGCCCTCCCGAGCCATTGGAACAGGCTGCGGAGCGGCTGTCTGCTGCTTGTAGAATTCCCGGTAGCGTTCAGGCGTCCATTCCGCTTCAGTATCCAGATGGTTCAGCAGGTTAAGATAGAACTCTACTTGCTCAGTTCTAGCAGGCTTGACTGGTGCTTCCAGAGCTGTAAGAACAGCTGCAATGACCGCTTCAGTCGCATCTTCTACAACCTCATCTACAAGACCTGTAACCAAACGCTGATTAGCGCCAATCGTATTCCAGATCAGGGCCTTGTCGCTGGCATCAAACTCCATAACCCCGGCTTCCTGTTCGATAACCTCAGGGCCGTTCAGACCGAGTCGGGCTTTCTTGGTAGCGATGAGGGTCGTGAACAGCTCCGCCGTAATCGACATTCCGCCAAAGGCTCCGACGCGTCCGGGAATCAGTCCCACTACCGGAACAACCTTCCGCAGGGCCACAATTTGTGTACAGATCTCTGAGATCGACAGCAGCCCATAGTTCGCTTCCTGAAGCCGGACGCCGCCGGTATCAAAGATCATCACCGGATACAGCTTATTGCCTCTGAGGTTCTCTTCCAGCGCCAGCTCCAGCGCACCGGCAATTTTGGCGCCGCTGACTTCCCCGATGCCTCCGCCCTGGAAGGCACCCTCCATTGAAATGACCAGCACCTTCCGTCCCCGGAGCTCGCCGAGTGCCAGCACAATTCCGTCATCGCTCTGCGGGACAATGCCCTGCGGTTCAAGATGCGGGGATTCCATCTTGTCGAGCGGGCCCAGCAGCTCACGATAAGTCCCTTGATCGAGCAGCGCTCTGGCACGTTCGCGTCCATTCAACTCTACAAAACTATTCTGCATAATCCAGCACCTCCAGCACCTGGGATAATCTTAAGGCCACTACTCCCGGAGTAGCTCCGAAGTCATGTACTGTAACCTTGGCGTGAATCGGATAACGTGTGAAGAACCGCTCCAGTACGTTATTCCATACCTGTCCAAAGCCATCGCTTCCTGTAAGAACACTGACGGTAGTGAATTCGCCTTCGGCCGGTTCCATAATAATCTCCAGATCTCCTGATCCAACAACACCGATATGCGCCGGTTTCTCAATCGGCTTCGTAGTTCTATATTGAAATTGCAGTTTCTCCATCTGCAGGAACACCTCCGTAAAATTCTTATAATTCAAGTAGAAACGCCTTTGCCCGTCTTTAATAAGGGCGGTGCCGTTTCAGTGTCTATCTAGAAACAATGTCGCGGCGAGAAGATCAGCACTGCCTCCAGGCGAAAGCCTTCTAGTATGGCAGTATTCAGACAATCGGCAGAATACTTCCCTGCCTGTCTGTGAGCTGAAGCCTCCTGCACGGAGGAAGGCTCTGGACGACTGCTGGATCACTATCAGATCCGACCAGCTTCCGCGGTGCAGGATGCAGGTGTCTTCGACGGAAGACATCAAGGCGAGAAGGGCCTCAATCCGCGCTTCCTCCTCTGTCTTTCCAGCGGCTCTGGCCCGGAGTAAAGCGGGCAACGCAGCCTCTTTGATATGCGGGAATCCCCGCTGTGCTTCCTCGGCGGCTCCAGCTATCTTGTATTTCCGCTTAACCGCCTGACCGTTGGTAGACCCGGGCGGTACATCGCGGTCTTCAAAGGAGGCAAGCTGTCCGGCGATGCTCATGATCCGGTTCGGATCATGTTCGCCGGGACAAGCTGCACGCACACTGGTCAGCAGACCAAGCGCCCAGATGGCCCCTTTATGCGTGTTCACACCGCCTGTAGCAGCAAGCATATGCTGTTCGCCTTCGCGTCCGATGACAGCAATCTTCTCACGCAAGGACTGATTCACCGGATGGAGATACGAGACATCCGCAATTCTCTGAAACGTCCCTTCGAGTGCATGGGCCGATGCCAGCATAAGCCCGACGGACATATCCGTATGGGAGCCACTGTCCCTGGCATCGACAAGTCCAGGCTTCGGCGTTAGCAGCGCCTCCTCGACCAGAGCCTGCACAGCTTTGGCGGCCAGACCAGCTCCGAACGTTGTACTTGCTGCGGCTAACATAAGCCTAAGACCAGGTCCGGAACTTCGCCGGCGGCTGGTACAAGCCACCCGACCAATCCACCAGATCATTAATCGTCTGTGCGGCCAGCAAGGAGCGTTTGGCTTGTCTGCGCATGATTCCGAGATCCTCTGGCAGAGCTATAATACCTCTGCTGCGCAGCTCGGTCACATCCTGCTCACTGCTTGTCATGCCAAGCGGCGTAACTCCGGCAATGGCAGCCAGCGCCTGCTTCCGTTCCTCCAGACTGTCCGTTTTGTACAAGTAGGCAATGCCTTCTTCTGTGACGGTGTGAGTAACATCATCCCCATAGATCATCACCGGCGTAGTTGCCAGACCGGATTCATCCTTCACCTTAATGGCATCCAGCGAATCCACAAAGACCGGCTTCTTGTTGGCGCCATAAGTCTCGATCATCTGCACGACCAGCTTGCGCCCTTTGGACAGCTCATGCGGATGCTCAATCATATCCAGCCAGGCCGGTGAGGCATGGCGGCGTCCGCGTGGATCATGCCCCATGTTCGGCGCCCCACCGAAGCCGGACAGGCGGCCTGCAGTTACTGTGGATGAATTGCCGATCGGGTCCATCTGCAGAGTCGAGCCGATGAACATATCTACAGCGAACTGGCCGGCAACCTGACCCATTGCCCGGTTGGAGCGCATCGTGCCATCCTTACCTACAAAGAACACATCAGAGCGGGCTGAGATATATTTCTCCATCCCCACTTCGCCGCCGAAGCTGTGAATGCTCTCTACCCAGCCGGTTTCGATCGCGGGGATCAATGTCGGATGCGGGTTCAGCACCCAATGCTTCGCAATTTTGCCCTTAAGTCCAAGCTGTTCTCCATACGTTGGCAAGAGCAGCTCTATGGCTGCGGTATTGAATCCGATACCGTGGTTAAGTGACAGCACCTGATGTCTGCCGTAGATGCCCTTAATCGCCATCATCCCCATCAGAATTTGCAGCTCTGTGATGTTCTGCGGATCACGGGTGAATAACGCCTCCAGCGCATAGGGCTTATCCGCCTGAACAATGATATCTACCCAGGATGCCGGAATATCCGTTCTTGGCAGCACATCAACAATTTCGTTGACCTGTACAATCACCAGGCCGTCCTTGAAGGCGGCGGCTTCCACAATCGTCGGCGTTTCTTCCGTATTGTACCCGGTATACAGATTGCCTTCGCGGTCAGCCCTGTCTGCAGCCACCAGAACCACATCCGGGATCAGATCGACGAAGAGGCGCCCGAATAATTCAAGATACGTATGAATGTCACCGAGCTTCAGTGTTCCATCCTCAATCATTTGGGCGACACGCAAGCTCTGGGAGCCGCAGTAAGAGAAGTCCAGTTTGCCCGCTATGCCTCGCTCGAAGATATCCAGATGCTCGGGTCTCGAGATGCTGGACATAATCATGTGCAGATCATGAACCTTCGCCGGGTCCACCTCCAGAAGCTTCTGGGACAGGAACGATGCCTGCTTCTGATTATCCCCCTCCAGAACTACCCGTGCGCCAGGCTCAATCAATGCCTCCATGAGTTCGACAATCCGCGAAGGATCGACGTATTTTCCATCCAGCCATTTCTGGACCTTGGTTAATTTCTCAAGCTTCTTATCGCGTTTTTGTGACCAGGAACGCTGCACCTTATTCATTCTTCCTGCCCCTTCCATTTTTTGATTAAATACTGCGTTGCTTCAAGTCCTACCTCATCCAGGGTAATCTGCCGGGTATCCGGGTGCGCTTGCTTCACCAGACGGGACAGCGTGTTGCCGGGAGGCATTTCAATGAAACAATCGGCTCCAGCTTCAATGCATACACTTGCCATGTCCATCCACCGCACCGGATAAGCCACATTTAGAGCCAGATCCTCGGCAATTTTCTCCTTGACCCGGATGATCCTGCCCGTATGGTTGGACAAGTAAGGAATCTTCGGCTCCTGCAGCGGAACCTTTGAGATTAATTCTGATAACTCCTGGGATATACTTAACATCAGAGGAGAATGGGAGGGAATAGGTACCTTTAACAGCATAGTCTTAGCCGCTCCCAGTGCTCTGGCATGTTCAAAGGCAAGGCTGATTCCCGCAAGTGAACCTGAGACCGCAATTTGCTGAGCCGCATTCATATTGGAGAGATACACCGGCGCCTCCTGGGTATGAGACAGAGCAACGGCTTGCTCCACTTCATTTCGCGTAAGGCCGATAATGACTCCCATCCCATAGCCCCGGCTATAGGCGGAATCCATCAGATTGGCCCGCCGCCAAACGATTCGCAGCGCATCCTCGAAGGAGAGCGTCCCTGCAATTACCGCTGCCGGAAAAGCGCCTATCGAATGTCCTGCCACGAATTGCGGGGTAATACCCTGTTCCATCAGCCCGCCCGCCGCAGCGATTCCCTTAATGAACAACGCCGTCTGAATCCAGACGGTTGAAGCCAGCGCCTCTGCATCATCGCGCGGTTCTGTCCCTAAGACACTTGTTGCTTTTTTCACATACTCGGATACGTCTTGCAGCATACCGGGAATTTGTGAGCCTTGACCCGGAAACATAAATACTATATTCAGAATCACACCACCTTTAGCTTTGTGCGGATTCGAGCTAGTTACATTTACAATTGTATAGAGCAGGAATAACCCTGTACAATACATAGATGCATATATTATTGATAACCTGATGGTTATATAAAGGAGCCAGGTTCAATGGAACTTCTGCAGCTTAAGTATTTCCAAATCACGGCAAAATATGAGAACGTAACCAAGGCTGCGGGTGAGCTGTTTATTTCCCAGCCGGCGCTCAGCAAAATGATCAGAAATCTGGAGACAGAGCTAGGCGCTAAGCTGTTTGACCGCGAGGGGAAGCATATTGTACTGAACGCATACGGGAAGAAATTTCTCAAGCGGGTGGATCAGGCGATGTATGCCCTGGAGCAGGGCCTTACCGAGGTCAAGGATATGAAGCAGGTGAAGATTGAGATCATCACTCTTTATATCGCTGTAGGCTCCATGCTGCTGCCAAACATCGTGCGGCAATTCCGCGAGCGCTATCCGCATATCCGTTTCAACCTGACCCAGCATCAGGCCCAGATTAGGAAAGGTATGGCTTACGACTTCGCAATCACCTCCGAGATCATCGAAGGCAGCGAGCAAATTGTTCTGTTAGAGGAAGAAATATTGCTTGGCGTTCCTGTCTCTCACCCGCTTAGTACCTTCAGTACCGTAGCCTTAAAAGATCTTGAACATGAGAAATTCATCAGCCTGACCACCGGAAATGCACTGCGCAGAACTACAGACCGCTTCTTCGCCCATCTCTCTTATGATCCAGATATTGTATTTGAGAGCGATGATCCGGCTACGGTAAGAGGATTAATCCAGTCCGGTCTCGGCATCTCTTTTATCCCTTCCGTGCTGTGGAATAAGGTACTCACCGAGGACATCAGGTTAATCCCGATAAGCGAGCCACTTTGTATGCGTACCATCTATTTGTCCTGGTCTGCCGGGAAACCGTTCACGGACACGGAGAAGTCGTTCTTCGAATTCATCATCCAGCTGTTCAGAGATATCAGCTCGTCCCCGGAGCAGCGAATAGCGAAGGGGGATTAATCACGCAGTGAAACATTTAGCAGACATTCCCCCGGCATACGCTGGCATGGCAATGATCCGGTTACGGAGATTCTTATACCTGTCTCCTCCTTCTACGGTCAAGGTAGGAACTCTTCATCTGCTACCGACAGCTCCACTCCGAATTGGCTCTGCACCCAGGTGTCCGAGTATACCGTATCGAGATACCGTTCTCCCTTATCATGCAAGATGGCGGTGCAGACTGCGCCGGGAGGAATCTCCTCCTTAAGTTGCCGAATAGCAGCAAGCACTGCCCCGGAGGAGGCTCCGGCCAGAATGGATTCCCTGCGGGCCAGCGCCCGGCAGCCCTTCACCATATCGGCGTCGGCAACATGCACAATCCGGTCGATCAGGTCCAGTCTGCATAACGGGGGCACAATACCGGCACCCAGTCCAGGGAAGAGCCGCTTCTTCGGATGGCCGCCAAAAATAACGCTACCCTCTGCATCCACCGCCACAATCCGGGTCCGCAGTCCATTGTCCTTCACGTATTCTGCCAGTCCGTTTATCGTCCCGCAGGTACTGACACTACAGAACAGGTAATCGACCTGCCCCAGCTCCGTCACGATCTCAGGCATGGTCGTATCATAATGTGATAGATAGTTATTGGGATTGGCATACTGATTTGGCCAATAGCTGCCCGGTATCTCCGCGAGCAGCTGCTGCACACGCTTCAGCCGGGCCGGCAGGAATTCCCCGGTTTCAGGATCAGGGCGGTCAATGAAATCAATGTCCGCACCCAGAGTCTTCAGCAGCTGAAGATTCATCCCGGTGGTTCTGGCATCCACCACACTGATGAAGGTCATCCCGAGCTGCTTGCATATCATGGCCAGGCTGATCGCCATATTCCCGGAGCTGGATTCAATAATGACGGTCCCCGGTCCGATAAGGCCTTCCTTCCAGGCTTCCCGGATCATCCGCAAGGCTGGGCGGTCCTTTGCGCTTCCTCCCGGGTTCATCAGCTCCAGCTTGGCGTAAACGCTGAACCCGCTGGCAGCAAACAGATTATCCAGCTTCAGGAGTGGTGTATGTCCGATAGCCGATAAAATCCCGCTGTTAAGCTGAGGCTCTGCCCGCTGCTCCACTGTCTGCTGCTCCGTTTGATCTTTCCGGTAATACAGCTTCTTGTTCTTCACCTGCCCGCCGATAAGCTCTTCGTCCTCTTCCGTCAGAATGACCTCAATATCGTCAAGCAGGTGATTTGCGATCATCAGACCAATCTCCGGGATGCACGCCCTGATCTCTTCCCTGATGACCGGAATGCAGGAGGGAGCTGCTGACCTGCTCTGGATATACACGGATAATGCATTATGGCTGACCCCGACCCGGACCCTGGCCTGCTGAAGATGACGGTAGACCACCTGTTCAATATCGTAGATGCTGATTTTCTCCCCATGCTTCAGCTCACGGCCCACCCGTTTGACGATGGACTGGAAGCTCTGCCGCTCCACGCCGTCTACCTGCACGGTCCTGAAATCCCTCACCACATCATAGGTGACAAACCGGAGGGCAGGCAGCAGCTTACGCACGGTTGAGGTAAGGACGAGAATGCCTTCGCCGTTACCCAGCGGGTCGAGTCCTTCCCCTACGATCTCCGTTCCCACAGCTTCGGCAACGATGCCTTCAGCCAGCAGATACCGGCCCAGCTCATGCGAATAATAAGCAATCGTGCCGATTTCAATCGACCCGTACGTATCGGTAATATCCTGCGGCCTCAGGCCGAACAGGCGGGCCATATTCTGCTGCCACTCCCGGGTGGCGATCTCGCCGACCAGAATGATTTTGCGGATTCCAAATGCCCGGGGGTCCTCCGCAGCATATACGATATGATCCAGGATAGAGGGCATGGTGTACAGCAGGTCGGGCTGGAAAGCCTGAATACGCTCAATATGCTGTTCTACCGGCAACTCGAAAGGAATGGAGCTGTTAACCAGTCCCAGCCGTGCAAAAATAGCCAGCGCCGTATTCGCAGCATGTCCGGTCCCCATATCCGCCAGCGCCCGGGCACATCCGCTTCCCTGAAGCAATTTTTCGAACAGGCTGGTTTTGATATCGATATAATGCTGTTCATCCTCTTCCGAATAGACGATTGATTTGCGCCGTCCTGTACTGGTGCCCGAGGTCCGGTAGACGGCAAGAGAAGCATCGGGTTCGTTATTATAATAATGAGTATCCAGCAGATCCGAAGTCATAAGGGGAAGATGCTCCAGACTGTAATTCACGTGCTCATTGCCGATAAGATCCTTGTACCAGGGGAAGTACCTGATTACTTCGTTTACTTTATCCCGCCACTGCTCCGCCATTCCTTTCGACGCCTCCCGCACCGGTTGCCTGAACGCAGCCTCCCGGATGAATACCTTCAATAATCTATGTAATCATCTGCCTGTGTGTTCAGCCCCTGGGCATCCGCCCAAGCCAAATCCGGCTCTGTACCGTACTATAGCCTATTAGAGTCCATAGAACGGGGGATTGGCATGAAGGAGCAAATCAGCCGAATATCCAATAAATTAACGAAGACAACGATACTGGCGAAGAAGTCTGAATTAAAGCGGCATATCCCGGAGACCCGAAAACTAAGCCGGAGAGTACTCCAGGCCATGCTGCAAAATCATCAGATGGTCTATATTAAGCCCTGCTGCGGTTCGTTAGGCGAAGGGGTCATAAGGGTTGAACAGCGGATACTGCGGAGCAATAGCGGCGCTGGCGGAAGCGGGGCTGATTCGGGGAACGCGCGGTCCTACCGCTATCAGGCAGGGACAAGGATAAGCACATTCGGTAATTATAACGAGGCCTATCAGTCCCTCCTGGCGGAGACCCGGGGCCGGTCCTATCTGGTACAAAAGGGCATCCGGCTGCTGACTTACGGCGGACGGCCTTTTGATATCCGTGTGATGGTGCAGCGTAATCTTCAGGGAAAGTGGGAGGCTACAGGAGCGGCGGGACGCGTGGCGCATCCGCAGAAGGTGGTTACGAATGGCAGCCAGGGCGGAACCATCTATCCGGTGGAGACGCTGCTGAAGGCTTACACCCGTTCCGAGAAGCACAAGTCTCTGCTTGCCCAAATGTACGGACTTGGCGTGAAGTGCGCCCTCCAGTTAAGCTCTGCCTATCCCGGACTTAAGGAAATCGGCCTGGATGTGGCCTTGGACCGGCGGCTGACTCCCTGGATTCTGGAAGTGAACACCGCCCCTGATCCCTGCCCGTTCACCAAGCTGAAGGATACCCGGATGCTGGACCGGATCGTGAGATACGGCAAAGCCTACGGGCGTACGTACAATCTGAAGTGCCGGAAGGCCAAGAGAGGCGTGTAGGTACAGCATGCCCCATCCTTGCTCCCGGCCTCCCGGCCGAGCGCATGCTTCAGTGGTCTTCCCGGTAAGCCCCCGGGGTGCTGCCGGTGTATTTTTTGAACACCTTGTTGAAGTAATGCTTGTTCTCATACCCGACCCGGCGTCCGATCTCGACTATCGGCAGATCCCGGTGGAGGCTCAGCAGCTTCTGCGCTTCCTTGATCCGGGTGGTATTCAGGTAATTGACAAAGGTATCACCCGTGACCTTCTTGAACAGGCTGCTGATGTAATTCGGATGAAGGTTCATCAGCTCGGCCAGATGATCCAGGGACAGGTCATTCATATAATTCAGCCGGGTATAGGCAAGAATCCGCTTGGCATGAGGCGGACAGTCCGTACTGTCCAGGGAGGGAAGATTCCGGTTCACCTGACTCAGCAGCCGGGCTACCTCCTCCTTATCCACCGGCTTCAGCAGGTAGTCCACTACCCCGTAGCGGAGCGCCCGGCGGGCATATTCGAAGTCATCATGTCCGGTAAGAATAATGAAGCGCTCACATAAACCGTTCTCCTTCGCCTCCTCCATCATCTCGAACCCGTTCTTCTCCGGCATATGCAGATCGGTTACCGTCACATCCGGCATGTATTCCTTCATAATCTGAAGCGCCTCGAAGGCGTCACCGGCCTCGCGGATCTCAGCCCCGACCGGCGCGGCTCCGCCAATCACCTTCACCAGCCCTCCAAGGATAATCGGCTCATCGTCTACGATCAGAATTCTCATGCTTGCTCTGCCGCCCCTTTCGATAGGATGATGGTCAGGCAGGTCCCCTTGCCCTCCTCACTCTCAAGAACCAGCCGTGAGGTCCCGCCATAAAATGATTTAATTCGCTCGCTGACATTATACAGGCCCACGCCTCCCTCCGCCTCTTCCTGAGTCTTCACCTCTTCCCCGCGGGATAACCGAGCTTGAATAAGCCGCACCTGGTTCTCAGGAATGCCAATGCCGCTGTCGGATACGCTGATTCGGATCTCCTCTGCCGTCTCCTGCGCTTGAATCAGGATATGGACCGGCCGCAGCGTCACAGCAGCTCCGTGAATAATACTATTCTCAACCAGCGGCTGGAGGATGAATCTTGGACAGATCAGGGTCTTCGCAGCCACAGCGATATCGACCTCATAGGTAAGTCTTTTTTGCAGCCGCATTTTGTGAATATTGAGGTAGAAGACCACGGTCTCAAGCTCCTGGGAGAGAACGGTATGATCGTCCTGGGCGGACAGGCTGTAGCGCATCAGCTTACCGAACCAGTAAGAGATCTCCGCCACTTCCTTGTCGTTGTTCGATTCAGCCAGCATGCGGATGGTCTCCAGCGTATTATAGAGAAAATGCGGCTTGATCTGGGCCTGGAGCACCTTGTAAGCGGCTTCCTTATTGCGCAGCTCGGCCCGGTGAACATTGTTGATCAGCTCATCCATACGCAGGAGCATCGAATTATAGGTCTCAGTCAGGAAGCTGATCTCATCTCTGCGGCCCGGCTTATCTTCCTTGCTGATGGACTGCTTCAGATTATCATCATTCAGGTTGCGCATATGTCTGGCGAGCCGGAGTACGCGCTTCGTAATCGTTGATGCGAGTGTGTAATAGGCGAACGACAATAACGCAAGCAGCACCGCGAATGTCGTAATCATCACCAGCTCCTGGCTCCGGATCGAGCGGAACACCTCGGATACCTTGCCGATGACGGCGACACGTACGCCCAGTTCCTTCATATATAGCTGATTAACAATGACCTCCCGGTTGATAAAATAGGTCTGCGCTTCTCCCGAAGTCAGTCTTCTCCAGGTGGCATCGTCCACCGCTGCGGGGATACCTTCCCGCTCCAGCGGCCCGCCCTCTGCCGGCAGAAGCAGCGCGGTCCAATCCCCTCCGCCTGTCGCCCGGTAGAATTTGCGGATCAGCTCACTGCCGACCCGCAGCTCCAGCAATCCCACAATCTCGGTAAAGTCATTGTTATATATTTTCTGGTAGAATACCAGCGGGGGCGCTTCCACCTCAGGATCGGGAATGATCCACTTGCCCTGTCCCGGCCGCAGCATACGGGTAGCCTCGGCACCCTGTTCATCCAGCGCCGATAGTTCGAGCAGCCGGTCAGTAATGGGCAGCACGCCCTGCTTGGTTATATAGATTCTGAACGTGTCGATCTCAGGACTGATATTAAGCGATTGCAAAATCACCGGATTGATATAACGGTTATAGGCATATATGCTCTCTGAGTCCGTCTCATAGCTGCCGTCCAGATAGTCAGTGACATACGGGTTGTACTGCAGCATACGCTGGGTGGAATCAATCCGGGCCAGATCCGCCTTCATATTGGCATAGGCCTGCTCCAGTATCTTTTGACGGCTCTCCACAAACTGGCTGCTTACACTGTCATAGATCTTACTATAATAATAGTAGCCAAACGTAACTACAGGAATAAAAATCAGAAAGATATATCCTACTATCATCTTGCGTACGATGCTCACGGCAGTCTGTCCCTCCGGTGCCCGACTTGTGTTCTCTAATCCTACCATGAACATGTAAAACCCGGTAGAGACAGGTCTCTACCGGCAGGAATTCGCTTACTTGAACAGTTCTTTCTTCTTCTGATAGGTCGCATTCGCCCAGTCGGTCAGCTTCTGCAGGCCGATGTTCTCTGCGTTCTTCAGCATATTCTCATAGGCTGCTACTGCGGCTTCCTCCGATTCAGCCAGATAGATTTTGACCTTCTCATTCTTGACCATCTCATCGATCTTGGTCTTAATGGTCTTCTCCTGTGAATCCGGCTGGGTCTGGATCAAGCCGAGCTCCGGCTTGTAGATACGGACCGCCTTCAGTTCCATCAGCGCCTGGGTCTTCTGCAGCTCAGGAACATAGGACAGCATACCTTCGGTAACCCCATCGTTATAGAGATACCACCATTTAATCCCGTTGCTGTTCACGAAATCAGCGTCGGACGGATTATATTTGAAGTCGGGGTGACCCTCCTCATTCCAGGTCCAGTGTACCCCTTCGACTCCGAACATCGTCAGCTTCTTGCCTTCATCGCTCGCCAGATACTGAAGGAATTTGATGGAGGCCTCCGGGTCCTTATTCTTCTTGGTGATGAAGGTTCCGGAGAAGCCGAGTCCTGAGCTGACTACCTTGGCATCCTTCGACAATACGCTTGGCAGCATCTTGAAGGAGAAGTTCCCCTGATTGCTCTTGATCTTGATGTTATCGGTATCTGCCGTGGATACCGTATGGCTATGGGCGAAGGCTTTGCCGCCCGTAGCATATTGATCATCAATCTGGTCATTGGCCAGTGCGAAATTCTCAGCCAGGATATAGCCGTTGCGGTACAGGCTATTCATGAACTTGAAGAAGTCCAGCATTTTGGGCTGTCTGATCGCATATTCCACCTTGCCGTCCTGTTCATACCAGCCGTCGAGCAGAGTCTCCGTACCGAACTGGGCCAGGAAATACTGTTCGATCCAGTCCTTGTCCATGATCAGCGGGACCATCTCGGGATATTTCTCCTTGACCATGCCCAGCACCTTGACGAAATCATCCAGGGTCTTGATCGGCGGATTCCCCAGCTCCTTCAGAATATCCTCCCGGACCGCGATGCCCGGGTTGCCGTCGCTGCCTAACGAATATTTACTATTCTTCATCTCCTCCTGGGTCGCAAAGGAGTTCCGCACGGTATAGAACTTGCCGTCATCCATGGTATGAATGGCAATCCGGGTCTTGTCAATCTTGAAATCCGGCGCATATTTCTCAATCAGCTCATTCCAGGAATATGACAGCTTCGAGTCGGATAACCGGTCTATGTTGGAAGAGGTGAACACCAGGTCCGGCAGGTCACCGGAGGCAATCATCAGCGGAAGCTGCTTATCATCGGTAGCGACCGTAACCTTCAGCTTGACTCCTGTCTTCTCGGTAATCATGTCGGCGACCGGGCCCTTCCATTCCGTAACCGGGTACCACGACGCATCGATGAAGAGGCTTAACTCCTTCACCTGTCCGGGCTTGGCCGGCGCATTCCCGCCTGCTGCGGCGTCCGGGCTGCCGGACGGGGCGGGCTGGCCGGTATTTCCCCCGTTACCGCCGCAGGCGGATAACACGACGGCCATTGAGAGTGCGGCTGCAACGATCTTGAAGCTTCTGCTTTTGTTCAAGCTAATCCCTCCATGATTGAATTAATGAGCTGTATGTGCAATGGAACATTTGAACGCTGAAGCACTGGCCTAGCCTTTTACCGAACCCAGCATGATGCCATGTACGAAATACTTCTGCAGGAACGGGTACACACAGATAATGGGAACAATCGACACCACCATTGAAGTGACCTGTAAGGAGAAGCTGGTCACACCCGCCGAGGCACTGTTGGCTACCGCCAGCGAATCCATCGGAGAGTTGCTCTTGTTGATGACCTCCATCATGCGGAAGGCCAGCGTACGCAGCTCCTCGGACTGGACGAAATAAGCCGAATCCAGCCAGGAATTCCATTGCCCGACCCCCATGAACAAGGCCATAGTTGCCAGCACCGGCGTTGAGACCGGCAGGATGATGCGGAAGAATATCGTAAGCTCACCGGCCCCGTCTATGTGCGCAGATTCTTTTAGCTCAGCGGGAATTTCACGGAAGAACGAGATCGCAATGAGCAGGAAGAACGTGCTGAGCATAGACGGGATAATGTACACTGCAAAGGAATTTAACAAGCCTAGTGAACGCAGGACTACATAATAAGGGATCAGCCCGCCGGAGAAGTACATGGCGAATACGATCACTGTGAAATAGACCTTGCTGAATAACAGATCTCTATGGGATAGACCGTAAGCGACGATGCTGGTGAGCAGCAGTCCGAGCAAGGTGCCGGACACCGTCCGCAGTACGGAGATCAGGAACGCCTTCACCCACTTGGGATCATCCATGAACACCCGGTAATTCTCCAGGGTAAAGTTCCGGGGCCACAGATACACACCGCCCAGCAGCGAGTCCGAGCCTTTATTGAAGGAAGCAATTAACACATAATAGAACGGATACAGCATTGTGAGCATAATAATGAACAATACCACATAGATCACGCTGTCAAAAACCAAATCCTTCTGCCGCTGACTCTTCAGCATAGCCTTCCCTCCTCTCTCTAAAACAGACTGGAGCCTGATACCCGCTTGGCAATATAGTTACTGGAGAATATCAGCGCTACCGAAATCACCGATTGAATTAAATCTATCGCCGCTGCATAGGAGAACCGCCCGTCGCTTAACCCCACCCTGAATGCGTAGGTCTGGACAATCTCAGAGGTTGGATTATTGATACTGTTGCCTAACAGGTAGGCCTGCTCGAAGTTGGAGCCGACCAGTCCGCCGCCGAGAATACTCCCGATGGTCAGCACCAGCACAACAACGATGGTTCCCTTCATCCCCGGCAGGGTGATATAACGGATTCGCGCCAGCCTTCCGGCACCGTCAATCTCAGCAGCCTCATACTGGGAAGGACTGATCCCCGATATCGCCGCCAGAAAAATAATCGTCCACCAGCCCATCTCCTTCCACACCGCACTCCCTACCGCCAGCCCCCAAAAGTAATTCGGACTGGTCAGGAAGGCCAGCGGCTCATCCGTGAAGCCCATCGCCATCAGTGCTTTATTGACCACACCGACATCGGCGGACAGGAAGGCATAGGATACGCCAACCACGACCACCCAGGAGATAAAATGCGGCAGATAGCTGATTGTCTGCACAAACCGCTTGAAGGCCATGTGCTTCACTTCGTTCAGCATGATCGCCAGCAGGATCGGCGCCGGGAAGGCGAAGATGACCTTCAGCAGACTAAGGACCAGCGTGTTGCGGACCAGCTTGCCGAATTGATAGTCATGAACGAATTCATCGAAATACCTCAGCCCGACCCAATCGCTGGTGAAGATTCCTTTGATGCCGCTGGAGATGCTGTAATCCTTGAACGCCATCAGTATGCCGAACATCGGAGTATACGCGAAGATCAGCAGATAGATCATGCCTAGCCCGACGAACAAATGCAGTACTTTCTGTTTTTTAAACCGCTTCCATAATATCGACCGCCGGCCGCCGCCGGTTCCGAGACTTCTTGGCTGTGTTTCCAATTCCATATGCGCTCCTCCCTCGTACCTTTAGTTTACCTGCAAGCCCGGGGACGGCGTAAGCCAACATTCTTAAGAAAGCGTTGTCATTTTTGAATACGCTTCCTTTGTTTATTTGTTGTATTCGTCTTATAGTATAGAAGACAGACTTAAGATTCTAATAACAGAAGTTCTAAGATGAAGGATATAGGTGCCAACTATGAACTCTAGGGAATATGGACTCAATGAGGGTCCAATGGTAAAAGGGAACGGGTACAAGCCCCCCAATCTGCACAGATGGGGACCCGGCGTCCGTGATGTATATGCGTTGCATTATATCGTGAGCGGCAGAGGTTACTTGAAGACCGGCCAGGCGGTACACCCTGTGGAGACGGGTGAGAGCTTCATGATTTTTCCGCAGACGGAGGTGTATTATTATCCTGATCCGCAGGACCCGTGGGCGTATTGCTGGATTGAATTCAGCGGGGCGGAGGCTCTGCGCTTGCTTGCCATGATTCATATCTCACCGGACCAGCCCGTTGTAACGGCTGCCCCGCAGGATTTCAGAACTATGTTCGATCAGGTCAAGGGGTATCAACAGGAGCCGTATGCACGGGAGCGCTCGGATGCGGCGCTTCATCTGCTGCTGTCGTATTACATGGAGTATTATCCGAGTGAGCAGGCCAGTCTCAAGAAGGACTATGTAGGGTCAGCGAAGGCCTATATTGAGAGTAACTATTGGAAGTCTTCCTTGTCGGTGCTGGATGTGGTGGAATATGTGTCGATTGAGCGCAGTTACCTGTTCCGGCTGTTCAAAAAAGAGACGGGCACCTCTATCTCCGGCTACCTGACCACCGTGCGCATCCGGCGGGCCTCCGAGCTGCTGGCGGAGTCGCGGTTGTCGGTGAAGTCGTTGTCTTACTCAGTCGGCTACCACGACCCGCTGTACTTCTCGAAGATATTTAAGAAGGTCACTTCGTACACGCCTTCACAGTACAGGAAGGTGTATAGGGAGGGGACGCTGTCCCTTCCTTCGGCGGATGGGGGTGGGGGTAGCGGATAGGGGCCATTGTAATCGGTTTTCCGATTACATTTCCATCTACGCCACCCATCCAGCTGATTGTAATCGGTTTTCCGATTACATTTCCGGCTACGCCACCCATCCAGCTGATTGTAATCGGTTTTCCGATTACATTTCCGGATACACCACCCATCCGGCCGATTGTAATCGGTTTTCCGATTACATTTCCGGTTACGCCACCCATCCAGCTGATTGTAATCGGTTTTCCGATTACATTTCCGGCTACACCACCCGTCCGGCTGATTGTAATCGGTTTTCCGATTACATTTCCGGCTACGCCACCCGCCCGGCCGATTGTAATCGGTTTTCCGATTACATTTCCGGCTACTCCACCCGCCCGGCCGATTGTAATCGGTTTTCCGATTACATTTCCGGCTACGCCACCCGCCCGGCCGATTGTAATCGGTTTTCCGATTACATTTCCGGCTACACCACCCATCAAGCTGATTGTAATCGGTTTTCCGATTACATTTCCGGCTACACCACCCGCCCGGCTGATTGTAATCGGTTTTCCGATTACATTTCCGGCTACACCACCCGCCCGGCCGATTGTAATCGGTTTTCCGATTACATTTCCGGCTACACCACCCGCCCGGCTGATTGTAATCGGTTTTCCGATTACATTTCCGGCTACGCCACCCGCCCGGCCGATTGTAATCGGTTTTCCGATTACATGCAGGTGACACTGTTTATCAGACCAGATCTGGACTTTGAATTGTACCTATGTACTCGTAATATGTAACTCGTGGAGATGTCCCTCTCGCTATAGGGCGGAATTTCCCCTTATCCACCAGCATACGGCTGTATTTAATAATTGTGGTGTAGTGTAGCTCAAGCTCTCTCGCTGCATCGCCGGGACGAAGGACACGATAGTTACGGATAGCTAACCTCATCAATTCTCGTTCAATTCTGGAATAGGATTTCTCTGTGCTTCTATTAGCAGTTCCTGCCAACAAATAAGGAGACAGAACGTTCCGCAGTGTGGAGAGGACAAAAGACGGATTCTCTTTCATCTCATCCAACGAGATATAGAGAACCATGTAGTCCTGTGATTGCAGGAAGAGGCCGCGATTCAAGTCCATCCGGTATTTGCTCCGGTCCGTTCCATGCGATCCGTAATCCATAATCTCAAATGCAATACGCGAGGAACCCGCCATCCACAAAAAATCGATAAAATAGGATCTGCCGCGCCAGTCCTTAACTTCATATTCCGGATGGAGTCCGTGAAAATGTCCGGTAAGCGGCCACCACACACATTCAACGAATAAGCGGTTACCGTAGCTATGCCCCCGCTTAAGTGCATCGAGCCGCTCCCCCTTTCTTCGTTTCAAATGCTTGCTTAACCATTGGTCATGTTCTTCTGTAAAGCCCACTTTAATTCCCCCGCTCTGCAATGAAATTATTCTCTAAACGCACAAAACCCCGCCTCCTTCTGCAAGAGAAGGGAGCGGGGCATTCTTTGCCACGTTTGACATATCTAGCACTAGTGTGCCACTTTTGGTCAGCGAACGCAAGATAAAGATCACAAGGAGCCTTACGGTCCATCTGCAAACGCACATTGTGTTCGGTTTTTCGCCTACATTCGGCCCACGCGCCTCCGCACTAATCAATGTGTTCGCTTTTTCGCCTACATTTGGTCCACGCGCCTCCGCACTAACCAATGTGTTCGCTTTTTCGCCTACATTTGGCCCGCCCACCTACGCACTAACCAATGTGTTCGGTTTTTCGACTACATTCGGCCTATGCACCTCCGCACTGCATCCCACCAAAAAAAGGCTGCTCCCGGCGCATCTTATCACGCTGGGGAGCAGCCATATTCATACATCAGTAACAGCCTTGTTCACACTTTGGCAACAGCCCTTATGGTGAAGGCCTACCTCAGCTTACTCGGCCGGAACGGGTTCCAGCACGGGCTGGAGATCCAGTTGCAGGTCTGGTTCAACCACACTGTCCGGCTGGATCAGACTGTCGGTGATGTCCTGGGTGTCGGTGGTTTCCATCAGGGCTGACGAGCCGCCCAGGTATTGCTTCAGCCATTTCAGGGCAGGGCGCTCTGTACCGTTGGAATTCACCAGATGGGTATTGGCTGCCCAAGTCTGATTCTGGATGTAGCCCCAGAGGGTTACGCCCTTAACGGAAGGATGGTTCCAGAGCACAGGGAATTTCTGTTGGTATCTGGCAAGCTGGGTGTTGTCATCACCGGTAATATCCAGCTCGGAGACATAGATTGGCAGGCCTGTTGCAGCAAGCTTACCCAGTACAGTATTCATGGTGCTCACACTTACGTTATCCATATTGAAATAGTGGCACTGAATACCAATACCATCGATCAGTCCTCTGGACTTCAGGTGATTGATAATGGTCACATACTTATCGGCCGCACTGGGGTCACCGATAATGCCATATTCATTGA
The DNA here is from genome assembly GCF_037975415.1 of Paenibacillus sp. FSL M7-0896. Taxonomy (NCBI): domain Bacteria; kingdom Bacillati; phylum Bacillota; class Bacilli; order Caryophanales; family Paenibacillaceae; genus Paenibacillus; species Paenibacillus sp. FSL M7-0896. The sequence continues at coordinate 2,583,775 of NZ_CP150250.1, read as the reverse complement.
TGAGCAGCTTGGAATTCGGGAACGCCGCCCGGGCTTGCTGGAAGGACCAGATGACCCAATCCCAGCCGGTGCTTCCGTCACCGCCGATGGCATTGCGGTACGAAGGCTTGGCATGCAGCGGTTCATTGACGACATCCACGAAGGCTGACTTGGCCGAATAACGCTGCCCTGCCTGAGTAATGAATGAGCTGATCTCCGCCTTCTGCTCCGCTGCCGACAAGCCGGCAACCCAGTTAGGCTCCTGGCTTCCCCAGACCAGGGTATGGAACTTGAACGGGATGTTTTTGCTAATCGCATAGTTATAGATCATGTCCGCATTGCCCCAGTTCATCTGGTTGCGGTTGCCTTCAATCGCTCCCCATTTCGTGCCGTTCTCAGGGGTGACCTGATTCCAATAGGTGGTGAAGTTGCTGGGCGCACTGCCTGCAATAATATTCCCCAGGAACTTCGATCCGTTGGTAATTGCTGCGCTGGCATTGCCTGCCATCACAGAGGTGAGCAGGACACTCGCTAAGGCAAGCCCGCCCACAACCTTCTTGATTCTATTCTTCAATTGAATACATCTCCTTTTTCTAATTGGGTTGAAATTCAAACAAGCTATTCCAGACGCAGATAATCAAAATCCGCATAGCCGCCCGCTGACTTCGTCGCATAATTAAACAGTGCAAACCGGTAGCCCATAAAGTGAGGCAGCGTATAAGACATCTGCAGCGTATTCCCTATGGATGTCCAGTTGTTGCCGTCCAGACTATAGGAGAAGTACGCCTTATCCGTCTGATTAGTGAAATCGCAGAGCACCTTCAGATAGACTCTGTTCTGGCTGAGCGGCACATTAGCCACTTGAGTCATAGACCCGGAGCTGGCATTGACCATCACAATGGATTTGGAATTGCCGGACATTTTCACGCCGACGAACCCGTATTTCGCCTGAAAAGCAGCCAGTCCGGCAACGTCCCCGTCCTTCATTCCGCCCGTCTCCAGAGCCGTGACGCCTGTGCTCTTCGGTCCGAACGTCCGCTGGGTCAGCGTGTTCCGGGCATCCAGCAGACTTGTGCTTACCTTGCCGGTCGTCAGCCGCATGAAGCCTTGGCGCTGAGTCAGCGACCACTTCGAGTTATCGGGATTGTGGTTCCACTGCCAGACCTTAGCCAGCCCTGAGCCTGAAGATGGGGCTGTGAACTCGTCTGACGCGTACACCTTCTTCACCGGATACCCTTCGGCAGGCAGGTTCAGGGTCCGCGGCGCCTTGCCCCCGCTTCCGAAGACCGGCCAGTTCCCTGACCAGGTTACCGGCACCAGATACGGCATCCGCCCGACCGCCCCGCTGTCTCTGAAGAGCATCGCGTACCAAGAGCCGGATGGCGTGTCCACGATTCCGCCCTGGGCAATGCCCGAGTCGTTAAGTGACACCTGCCCCGTATAGCCTCCAGTTAAGCTGGTGGAGCGGTAAGTCAATTGGGTGCGTCCGCTTCCCGAAGGCCAGCAGATCAGGAACACATAATAATAGCCGTTGATCTTCTGGATATGCGCGCCTTCGGCCTTCACGATGAAGCTCGAACCGGCAATATTGCTGGAATTCGGGATGATGACCTGACTGATTCCGCCAGACTTAATGGCCTTGGCATCTGCCGTCAGCTCAATCAGGCTGATATTATCCACTCCGTACACCAGGAAGACCCGGCCATTGTCGAACAGCAGCGACGCATCGTGATAATAGCTGTTCAGGACCGATGAGGTCCAGGGGCCATTTTCAATATTCGAGGTCTGATAGATATAAGTCCGGCCGGTTGAGTTGGACCCGAAGGACACATAGTAGATCCCGTTATTGTACCGGATGCTGCTGGCCCAGGAACCCTTGCCATACTCATTCTGTCCGTTGTTCAGGTTCTGGGAATCCCCGTTCGCATACGTATCGTAGACATAGTTCACGATTTCCCAGTTCACCAGATCATAGGACTTCATGATAGGGACTCCGGGGGTCATATGCATGGTGGTACTGGTCATGTAATACACATTGCCTACCCTGATGACATCATTGTCCGGGGCATCGGCATAGATAAACGGGTTGGTGAAGGTCGCCGCCGCAGCCGTAGAAGGATTGAACAGGATGCCAAGCATGAGCGAAATTGCCAGCAGGTACAGCCCTGCCTTTTTAGCCATAATCCCATTCCTCCCGCCCCATTGCCTCGTCACTGGCTCCATTCAATATAATCCACATAGGCATCCCAGCTTCCATTGTCCGTGGTTACGACCAGCTTGACCTCCTGATTGCCGGTGGCGTGGGCCACGTTGGTCAACGTCTGTACCGAGGGCGTTGTGCCGCTGAAATTGAAGGAGCCAACGTTCACACCGCCGATCAGCAGATCCACCCGCGCCGTAGAGGAATTGTTAGAAGCCCCCCGGACCGAGAAGTTATGCGTACCGTAGGCATAATATTGATTGAATGCAGCAGCGTCATCATTCCCGTACAGCGCCACTCCGCTGAAAGGGGAAGTGATCTTGCCCGCATAGGTCCCGCTGAGCGTCATGTCCTCCGCTTCCACCTTGCTTACCGGAGGAGGTGTCGTGCCGCCATCGCCGCCCGTAGAGAACTGCCAGTAATCGAAGTTGAACAGATTGCCGGAGCCTGATCCGGTGAAGACCAGATAGAGTCTGTGCACCCCTGTCGCATTGCTGACCGTAGTCTGTACCTCCTGCCAGGACTGCGCTCCTCCTGTATTAGGAACATTCAGCGTGCCGACCAGCGGGCCGGTTGCGCTGTCGAGCCGAATTTCGATTTTACCGCCGCCTGTGGCGGAAGCCACATTCGCCTTGAAGCTGGAAGCGCCGGAGGAGCCGAAATCGGCATTGCCCACAGCAACCCAGTCTCCATTGTTAATATTGGTCACATTCATATTGCTGACAGGACCGCCCGTAGCCTGCGTACGTTCCGTTGTAATGCCTGCATTCCAGCCGATCGTCTCGGCTTCCACCCGGGTGTACGGATTGAGATTGGCAATCTGGGCGATGCCCGCCATGTCTCCCTGAACCTCCTGGATGGTTCCGTTCGAATTATGGACCAGCTTGTTGATATGCGGAGAACGGTAGCCTTTGCCGTCACCAAGGACAGCCTTCGCTACAGTCTGGGCGTGATAGACTACGTACCATTGGTTGTTGAAGTTAAATACCGCATGGTGGTTGTTGCCGCCTACCCCGAAGAAGGTGTAAGGATTCTTCAGGAAATGCCCGGTGTACGTAAAAGGTCCCATCGGACTGTTGCTGACCATATACCCGATTTCACCTGCCGGATAGGCAGCCGGGTGCGTGCCGGAGAAGTTGAAGCAATACGAGTAATAATACTTGCCTCCGTACTTGTGGATGCCCGAATCCTCAAACATATAGGGAGCATCAATAGTGGAGGCGCTTCCAACAATGCTGGTCATATCCGCACCCAGTCTCAGCACGCGGGCTGTCTTGGGACTCGCAATCGATGCCGGGTCCGAAGTGTTGGGGATGCCCCCGCCCGCATACAGGTAGCCGCTGCCGTCGTCATCGACCAGCACCGCCGGGTCAAACAGCCAGGTCACCCCGGACATTCCCGGTGTACTGCCTGTCACCAGCGCTTTACCGAGCGGATCGGACCATGGGCCAATCGGAGAGTTGGCTGTCAGTACCCCGATGCCTGACGCCCCGTTGGCGAAGTACAGGAAGAATTTATCCTGGCCGTTGATTTTTTTGACGGCTGCTGAAGGTGCCCAGGAGAGCGAGGCCCATTTGGCAATACCCGCAGAACCATTGACATTATTGGCTCCGGCAACCGGGATGGCGCCATGGTCTGTCCAGTTCACCATATCTGCCGAAGAGATGACATTAATTTTGTTCAGTGCGCTGAAATCATTATCCTTCACGGTTCCGTTGCTGTTATAGACATAGGCATCACTCGACATATAGATATAGACTCTTCCGTTGTACGTCAATGCGAAGGGATCGGCACCCAGCTTGTGGTCCATCAGCGGATTGGAATTTCCCGGCTGTTTGGCTGTGGCATTCCCTGCCGCCTGAGCAGACAGCATAGGCAGACAGCCCAGCAGCAGAACAAAGGTGATCGCAAGCACCGAGAGCTTTTTGAACATCGGCATTCTCCTCCATTACAATTTTTTGTAAACCCTTTCAATCGGATGCGTTACTTATGCCGGAAGCTCACAATCCTCCCCTCCTATTGAATTACTTGAATGAATCTACTAATATTTGTTATTCGAGATCATCTTAATATACTTCTGCCCAATGAACAATGTAGATTTTTGTTTGAAAAGTTGAAATTTTTTGGTTTTTTTGTCTTAATATTTGCGGTTGTTGATCTCTATTACAGCCAGCTCCTGGGTGTATATATCCTCCGGGGTCACCATCCGCTTCGGCAGGGTCCGTCCGGCCATAATCTCCTTCACGGCCTGCATGAGCAGAGGCCCGAGCAGCGGATTACATTCGACCACCGCGTTGATGCTTCCCGCCACCATCTGCTCGAATGCCCGCCGCGTCCCGTCCACCGACACAATGATTATATCCTCCCCCGGCACAAGCCCGGCCTCCTTAATGGCCTCTACCGCGCCGATCGCCATATCGTCATTGTGGGAATAGAGTACGCGGGGCCACTTCTCCTTCGGCTGCTGCAGGAAGGCCTTCATCACCTCATGACCACCGCTGCGCGTGAAATCCGCCGGGGCGCTCAGGGTAATCCGCAGGTTCGGCTGATCCGCGATCAGCTTGCGGAACCCGCGCCCGCGGTCGATGGACGGCGTTGAGCCTACGGTTCCCTGCAATTCGGCAATGCGGATCTCTTCGCTGTGATGGCGCATCTTGTCCCTCACATACTTGGCCGCCTTCACCCCTTCTTCGTAGAAGTCAGAGCCGATGAACGTGACATAGAGCGAGCTGTCCGGTACATTCACTGAACGGTCCAGGATAATCACCGGAATTCCGGCCTGCTTAATCTCCAGCAGAATTGGCTCCCAGCCGGTCTGCACCACAGGCGCAATGGCGATCACATCGACCCCGCTGCGGATAAAAGAGCGGATGGCCTCGAACTGCTGCTGCTGATCCTGTTCGGCGTTCTTCAGCAGCAGCGTAATCCCCGCCTCCCCCGCGGCTTCGCGGATCGAGGCGGTGTTCGCTTCCCGCCAGGTACTCTCCGACCCGAGCTGGGAGAAGCCCAGCACGATAGGCTTGTTGTCAGCGGCACTCTCCGCTGCGGATGGCAGCAGGCCTGTAAGGGCCGCAGGCGAAGGCTCGGACATGGGAATAGACTCTTGCCCGCTGTTATTCCCGCCACCCGTGCAGCCTCCCAGCAACATCAGTGTTAGGACGAAGAACAGCAGCACCAGGCACTCTTTTACCGTTCGCAAGCAGATCCCCCCTTCCGTATGATAGCGATTACAATTATATAGCAAGTGGAAACGGCTTTGCCATCCTTTTAAAGGACGGTACCGTTTCGGCGAGAAATAGAAGGATAATGTATAGCGTGAAACATATACATTATATTTCAAAAAAATGGAGAGACAAGTATAAATTGTCTCTCCTCTCTATGCGCAGTGCTTATTCTTTTAAAGTCAGCCGCCTGGAGCTTAGCACCCGCTGCAGCAGGATGAAGATGAACAGCAGCAGGCCGATGACGATCTTCGTCCACCAGGAGCTGAGTGTGCCCTCGAAGCTGATAATCGTCTGAATCACGCCTTGAATCAGTACACCGAAGAAGGTACCCAGCACATAGCCTACACCTCCGGTCAGCAGTGTGCCGCCAATGACGACCGCCGCGATAGTATCCAGCTCGAAGCCGACGGCATGCAGCCCATACCCCGACAGCATGTAAAAGGTGAACACCACGCCTGCCAGCGCCGAGCATAGCCCGCTAAGCGTATAGACCAGCACCTTGGTTCTCGCCACAGGCAGCCCCATCAGCAGTGCCGATTGCTCACTGCCCCCAAGGGCATACACATTGCGCCCGAACCGGGTATAGTGGGCCGTGAAGATAGCGGCTGCTACGACAAGTATAGCGATAACCGCGCTGATGGAGAGGAAGCTGCCGCCCGGCAGCGGAATTCGCGTCTGGGCCATGGCGGTGTAGAAGGTGTTATCGATGGTGATGGTATCGATGCTGATGACATAGCATAAGCCCCGGGCCAGGAACATTCCGGCCAGTGTGACGATGAACGGCTGGATGGCGAAATAATGGATAATCGCCCCCATGACCGTGCCGAATACGGCCCCCATCAGGAGTACCAGCGGGATGACCACGGCGGGCGGCCAGCCCTGCTGCTGCACGAGGCTTGCCGAGACCATTGTGGATAACGCAATCACCGAGCCGACCGACAGATCGATGCCGCCGGACAGAATAACGAACGACATGCCCACCGCCGTGATTAGCAGAAAAGCATTGTCCACCAGCAGATTCATCAGCACCTGTAGGGAGAAGAAGCCGGTGTACCGGAAGGAACCGGCGGTGAACATGACGATGAACAGCAGAATGGTGACAACGATCGGAATATACTTGCGGTTAAGAGACATGACGGCTCATCTCCTTCTCAGCGGGGTAATGCCGCGACTTCCAGCGGGCGGCAATCGCGGCGCGGAAGGTATCCGACTGGATCAGGCAGACGGCCAGGACGACACAGGCCTTAACAACCAGCGTAATCTCCGGCGGGACGCCGATCATGTAGATGGTGGTGGTCAGCGTCTGGATGATCAGCGCTCCGATCACGGTGCCGGTAAGATAGAAGCGGCCGCCGTTCAGCGACGTCCCGCCGATGACCACGGCGAGAATAGCGTCCAGCTCATACCAGAGACCGGCATTATTGCCGTCAGCGCTGGAGACATTCGAGCTAAGCAGCAGGCCGGCGATACCGGCGCATAAGCCGCAGAACACATAGACAGACAAGATAACTAAGTGGGCACGGATGCCGGACATCTTACTGGCGGCCGGATTGCAGCCCACCGATTCGATGAACAGGCCGAGGGCCGTCCGCCGGGTAAGCAGCAGAGCGATCACCAGAACCAGAGCTACGACAAAAATAGAGAAAGGCAGCGCCGCCAGTGAACCGGACCCGATGTACGCATACTTGGTGCTGGTTACCGTAATAATCTGTCCGCCGGTAATGAGCTGGGCGATGCCTCTTCCCGCAACCATCAGAATCAGCGTGGCAATAATCGGCTGAATCCCGGCCCCGGAGACCAGCAGTCCGTTCCAGGCCCCCAGCATCAGGGACAAGCCTGCGGCGAGCAGCACCGAGGTCAGGATCAGCCCCAGACTGTTCTGATCCGCTGCTCTGCTGATGCTCAGACAGGCGATGGCGCCTGAGATGGCTACTATGGAACCGACCGACAGGTCGATCCCCTTGGTAGCCACTACCAGCGTCATCCCGATAGCTACCAGAATCAGCGGGGCACCGAAGTTCAGAATATCGATCAAGCTGCCGTATAAATGCCCGTCATGGACGGTGATCGAGAAGAAATCCGGCGAATAACACAGGTTGAACAGCAGCAGTGCAGCCAGAACGCACAGCGGCCAGAATAAATGATGCTTCATTATTGAGCTCATGATCGGTTCAGCCTCCCGCAATCGCCTGCATAATCTGCTGCTGGCTCATGTCCTTCTCTGAAATTTCCTTCACCTTGCGGCGGTCGCGCAGAATGGCGATCCGGTCGCTGACCCGCAGCACCTCCTCCAGCTCCGAGGAGATGAACAGGAACGACATCCCCTGCCGGGAGAGCGTCAGCACCAGCTTCTGAATCTCTGCCTTGGCTCCGATATCGATGCCCCGCGTCGGCTCATCGAGGATGAACAGCTCCGGCTCCGTCAGCAGCCAGCGGGCCAGCAGCACCTTCTGCTGATTGCCGCCGCTGAGGTTCTTGATCAGCTGGTCCGGGCTGGGAGGGTTGATATTCAGCATACGGATGTATTCTCCGGCCAGCTCCTCCTGCCGCTTGCGCGGGATCGTCTTGAACATCCCGTCCTTGGCCTGGAGCGCCAGAATAATGTTCTCTCTTACTGTCAGATCGCCGATGATCCCCTCGGTCTTGCGGTTCTCCGAGCAGAAGGCAATCCGCCGTCCTATGGCTTCCCGGGGGGAGTGCACCCCACCGCCAGTTGACGGCAGGATCACATGCCCGAAGTCCGGCTTGTCGGCACCGAACAACAGCCGGGCCGCCTCCGTCCGCCCGGAACCCAGCAGCCCGGCCAGTCCGACGACCTCTCCCTTACGGATATTCAGGTCGAACGGCTCGATTCCGCCCCGGCGGCCCAGCCCTTCCGCCCTCAGCAGCTCATCGCCCAGGCTGTTCTTGTCCTGTGCCGCAAGCTCAGGCAGCTCATCCAGCAGATGAAGCTCCTTGCCGATCATTTTGAGTACGAGATCCAGGCGGCTTAGCTCGTTCGCCATGTATTCTCCGACCAGCTCACCGCCGCGCAGAATGGTGACCCGGTCGGAGATTTCATACATCTGGTCCAGAAAATGCGTCACAAACAGGATCGACAGCCCCTCCTGCTGAAGCTTCCTCATAATGCGGAACAGCTGATCCACTTCGTTCTGATCCAGGCTTGAGGTCGGCTCATCGAGAATCAGCACCTTCGCCGAGATATTCAGCGCTCTGGCAATGGCAACCAATTGCTGAACTGCTACAGAGTAGCTCTGTAGAGGCAGGGTGACGTCAATGTGCAGATTCATCCGTTCCCGGAGCAGCTCCGCTGCCTGAAGGTTCATCTGCTTCCACTGAATGCAGCCGAACCGCCGCGGCTCCCGGCCGATGAAGATATTCTCAGCCACGGTCAGGTTGGGGCACAGATTCACCTCCTGATACACGGTGCTGATGCCCGCAGCCTGCGATTCCTGCGGGCTGCGCATGGAGATGGCTGTGCCCTCCATCTCCACAAGGCCTTCATCAATTGAATAGACGCCGGTCAACACCTTGATCAAGGTGGATTTACCAGCGCCATTCTCGCCCATCAAGGCATGAACCTCGCCGGGGAACAGGCGCAGACTCACATCTGTCAGAGCTTTCACCCCCGGAAACCGTTTATGGATCCGGGTCATTTGCAGTATGGGCTGCTGTGTGCTCATAGCTATATCCACTCCTTCTTCTCCATAGACAACCGCTCCGGCGGTTCAAGGACCGCCGGAGCAAGTTTTCTACCCGACTTACTGCTATATAAAACACACTTAAGGTTTGAACTCGAAGCTTGGTCGTCACTGCGGTGAACATTTGGACTTCCGGCCGCTGCCCTTCAACAGATTTCCTGATTTAATCCGCTCTTCGCGGTTGAAATCCGTTGACAAAGGCGGACGCTGCCGCTCCTCCAGTTCCAAATTTCCCCTCCGCTTCTTTTTGCTTTTCGTTAATTTCTTTAGTGTGTCTTATATAGTATTTAATACTGGCGGCTAGGCAAAGCTTCCTTGGCCTGCTCGGAAGTGAAGGTTGTCTCCTCGGTCACGATCCGGGCCTCTACCGGCTTGCCGTCGACCACATCTTTAACTACCTGCATCAGCTGAGGTCCAAGCAGCGGGTTGCACTCGACGATGAAGTTGATTTTACCTTCACTGGCCGCCTGCATGCCGTCCTTCACGGCATCGACAGAGATAATCTTGATATCCTGGCCCGGCTTCAGACCTGCTGCTTCAATCGCCTGAATCGCCCCCAGCGCCATATCGTCGTTATGGGCATACAGCACATCGATATCCTTATTGGCCTTCAGAAAGGCCTGCATGACTTCCTTGCCCTTGGCGCGGGTGAAATCGCCGGTCTGTGAAGCAATGACCTTGAGGTGCGGGTTATCCTTAATGGTCTCGGCGAAGCCTGCCATCCGGTCATTAGCCGGAGCTGAGCCTGTAGTTCCCTGCAGCTCTACAATGTTAACGTCCTCGGAAGCGTCCTTATACTGCTCAGTCAGCCACTTCCCTGCCTTGCGGCCTTCTTCCACGAAATCGGAGCCCAGGAAGGTAACATACAGTGAGGTGTCCTTGGAATCTACCGCACGGTCTGTCAGAACAACCGGGATGCCCGCAGCCTTCGCTTCCTTCAGCACCGTATCCCAGCCGGATTCTACTACCGGAGAGAAGGAGATGACATCGACCTTTTGCTGGATAAAAGAACGCAGCGCCTTGATCTGATTCTCCTGCTTCTGCTGGGCATCCGAGAATTTCAGCGTGTAGCCTGCTTCCTTGGCTGAATCCTGAATGGACTTCGTATTCGCGCTGCGCCAGCCGCTCTCCGCCCCAACCTGTGAGAAGCCGAGCGTGATGTCCTTGGCCTCTTTGGTGGCATTTGCCGCCGGCGCCTTCGTTGCTGCACTGTCTGTCTTACCCGCATCCGCCGCCGTGTTCCCGCCGTTATTGCTGCTGCATGCCCCTAACAGGGTCATGGACAGGGTCAGGGCCAGCACAGCCCCCACTTTTCCAAGCTTCTTCATATCTCCTTATTCCTCCCCCTTGACGTTCACCTTGTTCCGGTGTTGTGCCCATTATAGAACGCTTACAGAAGAGCATTATACGGGCAGCCTTTGGCGTTTACTTTCTAATTTTGGGTTTATTCCCTCCGAATAGGTATTTTGGTGTACTTTTTTATTCAAAAGGTGGATATTTTGTTTGCGCTTTCTTTTTTGTTTCGGTATTCCAATATTTGTTATAAAATAGAGTTAGGAACGGCATCTACTCTACTTGTGAAAGGGAATTCCCGATAATGCGGATTACACGCTGGATCTCCTCCAGTCTTAGAGCCAAACTGCTGGCTTTGTTCATAGTGCTGTCCACCATACCGCTGATTGCCGTCGGCCTCATTTCCTACCAGAAATCCTACCAATCCATTTCCAGTCACAGCAAGGCTTCAAGCATGCTTCAGGCCGAAATGCTGGGAACGAATATGGACAACCTGTTCAAGGATACCGAGCGTCTGCTGGAGCTTAGCAATAATCCTCAGGTCATCCACTTTCTGTTCTCACAGTCGGAGACCTATCAGGAGGCCAAGGACATTCTGCAGACCTTCACCCTCTACCGGGACACCTACAAGTATGAGAATGTGCTCAACATCAGCCTGATTAATCTGTACGGCAAAGGCATCAGCGAGCGCCGGGGAATCTTCCAGTCGGCTAGCAACCCGCTGCGCAATCCGCATTTTCAGGCGTTATCCCAGCATCCGGAGCTGATCCTCCGGGTGCCCCCGCCGCTGATAACCGGCTATGACCGGGTGGACGGATTCACCTACGGGGACGAGGGCGTGATCTCGATTATGACGGCGGTCAAGCAGCGGATTACGCATGAGGTCATCGGTTATATCATTGTGGATCTGAGCGATTCCTTCATTAAAGAGTTCTGCGACAAGGTGACGATCGGCACTACCGGATTCTTCTACCTGCTGGACGAGCAGAACAATCCCCTCTATGTTCCTCCTGTGAGGGCGGGAGAACTTGCCGTTATTCAGGACAACCTGATTCCTGCGGGGGAACGGGGCAGAAGCGGCAGCTTCGTGCTTCAGATGGGCGGACCGCCCCGGTTCATCGTCCATACCTCGTCGCTTGCAACAGGCTGGACGATTATCGGCATAGCCCCGCTGCAGGAGATCGTGGCCGAGGCGAACCGGATCAGGCAGCTGATTATTATCAGCGTGGCCTTAAGCATTATTTTTGCGATTACGCTCCATTATCTGTTGACCCGGCGGCTAACCCGGCCCATCCAGCTGCTCCAGCACAAGATGCGCCTGACCGCAAGTGGCTATCTGGAAGCCAAAGTCAAGCCGGACGGTACCGATGAGATCGCCGATCTCGGACAGAGCTTCAACATCATGGTCGAGCAGATCAAAGAGCTGCTGGCCCAGAGCATCCGTAAGCAGCAGCAGCTGCAAAAGGCAGAGCTGCGGACGCTTCAGGCGCAGATTAACCCTCATTTTCTATATAACACGCTGGATTCTATTGTCTGGATGGCGGAAGCGGGGAATCACGATGGCGTGATCCGGCTGGTGAAGGCGTTATCCGCGTTCTTCCGGCTTAGTCTCAACAACGGGCGCGACTGGATACAGATCCGCTCCGAGCTTGCCCATGTGCAGAGCTATCTGATCATCCAGCAGATGCGCTACCACGACATCCTGGAGTTCAAGGTGGAGGTGGCGGAGGAACTGCAGGAGTATCCGATTCTGAATATGACCCTGCAGCCGCTGGTTGAGAATGCCCTGTATCACGGAATTAAGAATAAGCGGGGCATGGGACTCATCCGCATTGGCGGGTACACCGACGGAGGCACCATTATGCTTACGGTCTCGGACAATGGCATCGGCATCCCCGCCGGGCGGCTGGAGGCGCTAAGGGAATCGGTTGAGCATCCCATTCAGTCGGAGGAACCCGAGGACACCGGCCAGGGCGGCTTCGGCCTGCAGAATGTGCATCAGCGGCTGCGGCTGTATTTCGGGCCCGAATATGGTATCCGTCTGGACAGCTCGGAAGGCTATGGCACACAGATTACGGTTCGCATACCCAAGAACAGGGGGGTCTAGTGATGAAGAAGATTATGCTGGTGGATGACGAGATCCTGATCCGCGAGAATATAAGGGAATGTATCGATTGGGAGAAGGAGGGCTTCCTCTATTGCGGTGACGCTCCCGACGGTGAGCTGGCGCTGCCTATTATTGAAGCGCAGCTGCCCGACATTCTGATTACCGATATCAAAATGCCGTTCATGAACGGCCTGGAGCTTACCTCTGTCGTCCGCCAGAAATTCCCGCAGATCAAAATCATCATTCTCAGCGGCCATGATGACTTCCAGTATGCCCAGCAGGCGCTGCGCCTGGGGGTCGAGGATTACTGCCTGAAGCCGTTCAGCGCAGCCGACCTGCTGCAGCTTCTGCACAGCGTCAGCGCCCGGATTGATGAGGAATTACGGATCAGGCACAAATATGCCTACACCCCCGAGAATCTGTTCGCCGATCTGTGCGGAGGCCTGATCAGCACCGCTGCCGCCTATGAAGCGGCGGCCCAGCTTGAGCTGCAGTTAACAGCTCCTTACTACGCCGCCGCTATATTTACTCTGCATCCGCCCAATATGGAGGAGTCCCCGGAGCTTCCCCCTGCTTCACCGGATGCTGAGGCGCTGTTAGCAGGCCTGCTCAAGGAAGCGGCCGACAGCTTCATCTACAAGCGCAGCCGCATGGAGATGGTTCTGATCTACAAAGGCAGTGATCCGCTCCGGATGAACCATACTCTGGATGACCTGTGTGCGGCTGCGAAGAAGCGGCTGAGGGAAGGCTGCGGGCTGGAGCTGTCCGTCAGCCGGGGCAAGGTCTGCGAACGTCTTCAGGGCATTCACCTCTCTTATCTGGAGGCTGAGAATGACCGGATGTTCAAGCAGATGTCCAGAATGCATTCCGCCGCTATGCTTGAGGCGTATTATGACCCTAGCGCCCATGGGGTTCTGCTCGACAGAAGCCGGCTGGTCCAGTTCCTGAAGTCAGGCGACCACAGGCAGATGTCCGGCTTCCTGCTGGAGCTGTCCAAGGAGCTTGAGCAGATGAACTGGAACTCAGGATATGCCTGTTACCTGATGAACGATATCACCCTGGAGCTGGTGCAGACGGCGAAGAACGGGTTCCGCGCAGCCGCAGGCCACGCCGGCATACTCCAGGAATTGCAGACAGAGCTGAAGCAAATCTCCAGTAGTGATGACGGCCTTCAGTATCTCAAGCAGCTGTACGAGCGGCTGTGGGAATGGCGGTCCGAAGGAGCAGACAAGCACCGTGAGCTGATCGACCGGGTGAAGCAGTATATCCGTGAGCAATACGACAAGGAGCAGCTCTCCCTGAATGACATCTCCAAGGTGGTCAGGGTCAGTCCCAGCCATCTGAGCAAGACCTTCAGTCAGGCGACCGGGCAGACCATCACGGAATTCCTGACGGCTACACGTATGGACCGGGCCAAGGAGCTGCTGAAATCCACGGGGCACAAAACCTTTGAAATCGCCTATCTGGTCGGCTACAATGATCAGCATTATTTCTCCAATCTGTTCAAAAAAGTAACGGGGATGACGCCCATGGAATTCCGCAGGCAGGGAAATACCGGGGAGCAGCTGCACACGATCCGCAGAGGGGCGGGACATGCGTGAGCGTAAACAGGCTTAGGGGATGGTCCGTGGTTCTCCTGCTGCTGACGGCAGGCTTCCTGCTTGGCGGCTGTCTTAAGGCAGCCGGAGCAGCGGATATTCCTGAGAAGACAACGGGAGATTCTCCGTTAAGTGCAGGTGAAGAACCTCCGCTGACCTTCGGCATTATCTACCCTATGGTGAATGCCACTTACGAGATGATCACCGGAAAAGCGGAAGCGGTAGCCCGGAAGCATAATGTAGAGCTGCTGGTCCAAGCTCCCGATGAAGCCAATCTGGAGCAGCAGATCCGCATCATGGAGATGATGATTAAGCGGGGGGTAGACGGCATTGCGATTGCTCCGGTGGATTCGCAGGCGCTCACCGCTATGATTAACAAAGCGGCCGCCCAAGGAATTCCTGTGGTCTGCTTCGAATCGGATTCGCCTGCCAGCCGGAGAGCAGCCTATATCGGGGCGGATAACCGGGCAACCGGCGCAGTGATGGGACAGACGGTGGAACGTCTGCTAAGCGGCAAAGGAATGATTCTGGTGGAGTCCGGAATGTCCCGGATGCAGAGCACCCGGGAACGACTGCTGGGACTTGAGACTTACCTGACTCAGCATACGGACATTGATGTACTGGAGATCCGTCACAATGACGGCAGTGAGGAGCGGGCTGCCGGGCAGCTGGAGCAGATGATCTCGGATCATCCCCATTTCAGCGCACTGGTTAATCTGGATTTCGTCTCCAGCACCAGCTCTGTCCTGGTCTGGAAGGCCAAGGGGCTGAAGCGTTATAACCTCGCCCTCGGCCTGACCCCGGCCTTGCAGCAAGCGCTGGATAACGGCCAGATTACCCGCGTAATCTCACAGAACGAGCAGAACTGGGGCGAGGATATTATTAACACACTGCTTCTACAGGCCAAGAGTGTAGACACAGCCAAATGGATCAACACGGATATTGCGATTATTGGGGAGTAGCCATTAATAAGACCCGGCGCTCAGCTTCAGAATCGTGCCGGTGGAAGCCGGAAGGACGTCGGCATAGCTCCCCAGTCCGAAATAGAAATCGCCACCCTGTTCCTCGAAGGAACGGGCGAACGTATCCCGGCTGAAGTGGAAGACCTGGCTCCAGCCTTCCCCGCCGGCTGCGAAGCTGGAGGTGCTTTTGCGGTAGACGTAATTCGTATATTGTCCCGAGGCTTCCTTGACATAACCGAGCACATATACCGTCTCCCCGCGCTCCAGAATATCCATAGGCACTACAGCAGAGTCAGGCAACAGCTCCTTGCGCACATTCTGGAAGTTGGCCGCTGCCGAGTACAGCCCTTGCGGAATCGATTGATGGTCGTTATAGATCACACCCGGAATATAGAGCAGCCGGTCGTTCACCGGGGTCGTACGCAGGAGCTTCAGCCAAGGCTGGCCGCTGACACCGGGAACATTCACTTCACCCGCTTTGATAACGAAGCTGAGACCCGGGAACAACTGGGTACTGGTAAAAGTCAGCTTGGACGTCTGAATTCCCCCGCTTGTGCTCTGCTTGATGGAGGTCATATACCCCTTTTCATTTGGAATCCCCTGGGTCTTCCCTGCCGTGGCTGAGGAAGCGAACAGTGTGTCACCCAGCTCGAACAGATTGTAGGCACGCATAATCCCGTACTGCGAGACGGTACCGAAGCGGGTCCAGGTGCTGCCTCCGTTAGAAGATACGTAAATCAAGGGCCCCTCGTTAGCGCCGAGTGCTGCGTAAAGCTTGCCTTTGTAGTAGGCCATATCGTACACATGGATGCCTCCGGGAATGTTCATGTATTGATCCCAGTGATCCCCGTTCAGGCGATAAAAATTCCCGTAAGCCCACCCTGGTACCCTGGAGTCATGCCCGGGAATATACAGCTCCCCATTCAGCACCTTGAAAGTGTCGATCTGCTCATCCATGACATAGACATTGGTGGTCACCTTGCCTGTCGCCGGGTTCGTATACGTAACATCCTGCACAGAGAATTTATTCTGGGCAAGATCCCAGTAATAGATTGGAACCGGCCCCGCATTGGGCGAAGGCGCATTGTTGCTGCTATTGCCGTGGCCCAGATAGATTTTGCCGCCAAAAAGCTGCATGTCCCAGACATTACGCGCATAAACCGCTTTCTTGAACGGGCTGCCCAGCACTGTAATGGAAGAACTGACGTCCACAGCAGCCAGAGCCGCTGCCCCTGTCCCGATAACCTGTCCACTCTGGACAGGCGAACCCAGTACCTGCTCCCCTCCCGCATATGATACAGCACCCAGCAGCATAAGCCCCGCACACAATCGGCTTATATGTTTTATTACTCCATGCATAGTAAATCCTCCTAATCTTTGGAATGAAGCAATGATAAACTAATTATTTGTAAAAAAGAAGATGCAGAGGAAATATTAGTACTTCCGGTATAACAGCAAGGTAAACGCGTAGCGGCAGGTCTGGGCGGGAAGACCCAGAGTTGCGGGATGCGGGATGCCCGATGCTATGTATTAGAGAGGATGAATAGTTGAGTAATTCAAGCAGTAAACAAATGGAAAAGTGTATCTTAATTCGCCGGTTTCCGTGAAATGTCCGGAAGCAAGTGGATAAACAGCATCTAATTTTTCCAGTTTCGCTACTTTGGATGAAATGGGATAAATTAAGTGTATTTTTTCCAACTGCTATTGTAATAGAGTCTATTGGTTCATCAGCAAGTGTACATTATCCAACTAATTCCGTTCTTGTTAGCCTTCATACTACTCAAAAAACCCTCCGGCCAGCCAACGTCCATCCCATCTTCCGATGTCTGTAGACGTTGACTGCCATAAGGGTTGTGCTTCTACGGATCTAACTATGGATTGTTACTTCTGCAATATGCGGAAGATCATGACGGCGGCTTCCGCCCGCGTGGCTGTTCCAGTGGGATGAAGGGATTTCCCGTCTCCCCGGACAATTCCCTCTTGGACCAGTGCTGCTACACTATCAATGGCATACTTCGCCACCTTCATTCTATCTGTGTAGCCGACCAGGTCTCCGGCACTGCCGCCGGCAGATAATTTGTTCACCACCTTCAAGGCTCTGGCTGCAATCACCATCATATCCTGCCGCGAGATTTCGCCCTTCGGATTGAAGTTGCTGCCGTCTGTTCCATTGATAATCCCCAGCTGCTTCGCAATACTGAGCGCTTCATAATAGTAGGCTCCCTGGCTTACGTCTGCAAAACCGGAAATGGATTCCGCTTCGAGACCCAATGCTCTCACTACCAGCAGCACAAAGTCCGCTCTCGTAATATTCTTCTCCGGGCTGAAGGTGGCCGCGGAGGTTCCTTGGATGATGCCCAGACTGTACAGTGTGTCTATCGCCTCCGAAGCCCAGCTGTATTTGGCACCTACATCTTTGAACGGGCTGCTTGGCACTGGTGTCTGCGTAGGTGCTGGTGTCTGTGACGCAGCCGGTGTACCTGTTGCTCCCGGCGTCGATGTTGGTGTCGGTGTTGGCGTAGCTGTTGATGTTGGTACTGACGTCGGTACTGGCGTCGGCGTAGGTGTTGGTCTTGTTGTTGGTGTTGGCGTCGGCTCAGACGGACCGCCACTGTCTTTCAGCGTAGTTACAGAGAGGGCAGGACCATTATTGCTCCAGTTCCCGGCTTCATCCCCGGCCTGCACCGAGAAATGATACTCTGTTCCCGCAGCAAGCCCGGTTACCTCGTACCGCAGCTCTGTTCCAGACAACGCAGCGATTTCCTCTGCCCCCCTATAGACTTTGTAGCCGTTCACTCCCGTATCGTCAGCAGCCCGCGTCCAGGTTAGTGTCAGACCGGATGCTGTGATCCGTGAGGCTTCAAGCTTGCTTCCCTCCATCCAGACCGGAGGTGTGGTGTCGGTAGCAGACAGTGTCATCGCTGACACAGAAGGCCCACCCTCGCTCCAATTGCCGCCCGTGTCTCCCGCTTCTACTTTGAACGTATACTGCATACCCGGCTGTAATCCCGTTACTTGATGACTGTATACAGCGCCGGTTACGGTCTCCGTATACACAGCATCTGTAACCGTAATCGGCTTATCTCCGGTTCCATTCGTAATCCGGTACCCGTAGATGCCGCTGTCATCTGTGGCCGTAGCCGACCAGGTCAGCGTCAGTCCGCTACTCGTGATACCGGAAGCGGCAAGCGTGCTTCCTTCCGCCCAGACCGGCGGCGTGATGTCTTCACCCGGAAGGGTGTTCACCCTAAAGGACGGTCCGTCCATACTCCAGTTCCCCGCAGCATCGCCTGCCTCTACCTTGAAGGTATATGACGTGTTCGGCAGCAGTCCAGCTACCTCATAACGATATACGGCTCCGGTTGCGGTCTCCACCGGCTCAATGCCGGTTACAAGCACCGGCTCGGAATCGATCCCGTTGTAGATACGATAGCCGGTAACACCAAGATTATCCATTGCAGCCGGCCACGATAAGGTAACCCCTGTACGCGTAATATCGGCAGCTTCAAGCTTGCTTCCCTCAGCCCACACGGGCGGAGCTGTGTCTCCCTTGCCGCTGAGGGTAAGGTTGCCGAACACCTCTGTTGATTTTGCAGCCCGGCCCAGCAGATCATTCCAGGTGGCTACACCGATCAGATTGGACCCGGTTGCATTGTTCACCTGCGCATCGAACCGGATCTGTGTCCCGTTCTCCGGCCTCAGTGTGCGGAATGGAATCTTCATCTCCACCGTATAAGCCGTTCCTTCGGTTACCGCCGCCGATTCAAATCCCGGTGAGACCGCCGGTGTCGAATTACTGAGGAACTTGAAGGACTGCTCCCCGGCATAGTTGACCCGGTATTGCCCGTCATCCTCGCGGTATGGCCAGGCGTTGATACGGTCTTCGTCCACATAAGCTTCCACGGAGTCCTGCTTCGTCTTATCCGTGCTGGCTTTGCTTAACTGCGTATCTTTGACCTGGAACAGCACATAGAGATTCTCTTCATCCCACAGCGTCCGGGCGGTTCCTGTGGTCTCCGCTGTCGCCATCAGATGATTGTCAATCCGGATCTCCGGCGCATTCGCCCAGAGGTCGTCTATGCTTCCATCAATGTCAGGGGTACCATACAGCGCCGTAGAGCTCTTAGTCTCTGGAGTCACATAGAGCGGATGCCCGGCCAGATACTTCTCAGGATCAAGGATGGCATAATACGCCGGCTTCGGTGCCAGCGAGCTGATGAACGGCAACGGATTCTGACCTGCTCTCCAGCTCGCGCTGTCTGCATATCCCCAAAGGGTGACACGCGCGATTACATCCGCATGCTTCTTGTAGATCTGGAACAATTGGGCATACAGGTTCGCCTGCTTCTCTGCCCACTCTGCTGAGAGGGAATAATTCATGCCTGCCAGCACATCCAGCTCGCTGATGGAGAGCTCCACGCCCAGGGAAGCATATTTCTCAATCGCCGCTTCCACATTGGCAGGCTTGGTTCTCATGTCGTAGTGGGATTGCATCCCGATGCCGTCAACCAGCAGCTTGCCGGGATGGGCCAGCGCATAACGGTCATTGATCTCTTTGACCATGTCATAGATGGCATCCCGCTTCTCCGGGAAATCATCGTTGAAATCATTGTAATACAGCTTGATATTCCACGACGGATGCTCATCCAGCACTTCCCTGGCGGCAAGGAATGCCTGCTCTACAAAGTCAGGGCCGACAGAATAGTACCAAGGTGACTTACGCAGCGCATCCTTCCAGTCCGTTACGGCCGGAGGACCATCCTGCATCGCCTCATTGACCACATCCCAGGAGATCACCGAATCCTTGTAATGCTCCATGACCGTACGGATATGGGTTTTCATATTTGCCAGAGCCTCACTGCGGCTGAGATAGACCGGATTCCCCGTCCCATCCTTCACGGCATTGCCTGAGGCATCCACCTGCTGCGTGAACCACGCCGGAGTCTGGCTATGCCATACCAGCACATGCCCATGGACCTCCGCCCCCATCGCCCGGGATTTGGCAACCATATCGTCTGATTTGTTGAAGGTAAAATTACCTTTGGTCTTCTGCAGCGCGTCCGGCTTCATCTCGTTCTCGAAGGTCACGGCATTGAAGTGATAATTGAAGAACGCATTCTGCCCGTTGCCCGGATTAAGATCATTAGTGCCGGGTATATTGCCTAGCAGGAAGTCGTTCTTATACACTTCTTGGAGCGGAAGAATGCTCTCCAGACCAGTGTCTGTGAAGCTGAAATCATCGATATAGTAAGATGCAGTAGTGCTATTAGGGCTCTCTACATATAAAGTGACATCATCATGCAGATATCGGTAGGTTCCCTCCAGCTTCACCCAGTCTCCGCTTGCACTGACCGTCTGTGTAGCCAGACTGACATAGTACGGCGTAGGTGCATTGACCTGTGCCGTCAGCTTGAGCTGTGCGCTTGCAGGGCTGATCAGCTTCACCCATACCGCCGCTTTGTACTCGTTGCCGATGGTGACGGTATCCTTGACCTGGACCGCAGGTCCGTCCGGGTTAGCCGCTCTGCCTGTGACCTTCAGGGCATAAGCGCCGCCCGTGGTATGGTTAGCTTCCTTGGTGACCTCCAGCTTCACGCCAGCACTTCCCTTCGGCTGGAAGCCTTGCACGGTCCCATCTTCGAAATCTCTTACCGCCTTCATCCCCGCTGCAACAGTGAACGGGCTGACCTTTATACTGACACTTCCCTTAGTTACAGTCAGCGTGAATCCGCCTCCCTGGAGAGTAATAGCGGTCTTAACTCCCAGTTGCTTCAGCGCTTCATTGCCATCCAGAATCGCCTGTGCTTTGGCCATCAGCTTAGTGTTATCTTCACCCTCCACTGCATTAGGAACGGTAATCCGGTTGCCAATCAAGGCCGCCGCTTCCTCTACAGCCTGTTGATCTGCAGTAATTTCCCCCGTCTCTCCCAGGGTCTTCACAAGGGTAACCCCCGAGAAGGTGACTTTGAAGTCCGTTACAGCGCTCGTATTGGTTCCATACAATTGCACCTTGGCAGCCTTGAAGAATTCCGGAGTATAGGTGGACGGATTGCCCATCGCGGTCCAGGAAGAACCGCTGTTGGTCGAGAAATAGCCTTGCACCACATTGCCTTCTTTTACAATCCGCAAGAAATAATTAGTACCGCTCAGGTTAGTCTGGTTCGTATTGTTGGTGAAGGATTGGGTGCCAATTTTGCCTGAATTATTGACTTTGATATTGCTGCTGACCTTCCTTGCATTGATTCTGTAAAATTCTCCGCTTGCAGTAGCGCTGATGCCAAGTCCAACCTGGGCATTCTCACCCATGGACGGATCATTCAGCGGTTTGTCAACGGTGAGCTTCGCTGTCAGCGTCCAGTTGCCTTCAGCAGAGCCCGGAAGCTGCAGCATATTATGGCTGCCCGGATAGTCCGTATCGCTCTTCAAGGTCTGAATGGCCGCACCCTCCGCGCTATAGCCAAGGGCAGTCTGCGGATCAGCCGGATTGATGACTTCCCAGCCCGCCGGAAGGCCAGCCGCGAAATCAATGACTTCGTTCGTACTGAAGAAGATTTTATAAGTCTTGATCTGTTCTCCTTTGACGAACCGGACCACTGCCGTGCCCTGCGCACTGTCCGCCTGCGAGATACTCACAAGCTCAGCCGGATCGCTGGTTACCGCTGTAACCTTCGGAATGGCGTTCCCGGTGACTGTATATTTATATTCATGCTTCGCTTCGTCAAAATCAGACGGCTGAACGCCATCAATAAAGAGGTTGTGCGACACGACCGCCTCAGGAGTAAGCGACATTTGATCAGCATACAGGATGTTCGCATCCTTCGCATACACCGCCAGGACCACCTTCGCTGTGCCTGCGGGTTCCTCATACGTGAATGGCTGATTAGGCGTCTCATGCCAGTCCGCCACCTTCACATCCACGGGCTGGAAGGAGCTTAAGCTAAGCGGCCCGCCCTCAAGAATGCGTCCGATGAATTTGCCGCCCGCCCAGTATGCAGGATCACCGGCTTCACGGGCTGCGTACGGTTCAGGCATATCGCGGCCATTGATCGGAGTCATTCCGAGCTGATTCCCGTTCCCGTCGTAATACACCAGAGCCGCTTCAACATCACCCGGATGCTCCGCAGCAACATCATAGCTATCCGGGCGGCTCATCATCGAGAGGAAGTATCCCTTGAAGTTATAGCTCTCCCCCTTGTTCAGCTTACCGGTAACATCCTGCCACATTCCATCATACTGCTCCGCAGCGTCGATGCGGCCACCAAGCTTGCCGGAACCGGCAACCTTCGAGGTCGAGCTGTTCTTCAGGTAACGTGACAGACCCGAATAGCTTTGTATGGTATCCGCCGTTAACACAGGTCCTGCGGCAGCAGGCTCAAAGGTTCCCTTGTTGTAACGTCCGGCAGACCAGTTGTCTGTATTGGAAGCGGTTGCCGTATCAAAATCCCCGTTGAGCAGCAGATTGCCCGGAATGGATACTGTAGAATTGTTAGCGGCAGTACTCCAGTCGGAATCGCCTGCTCCGAACAGGAAGCGGTCAACGGTAATGGTACCTTCAATTCCATTGGGCTCAGCCACAATATAGAGATCCTTATGGCCGTAAGCACTAAGATCGCCTGTATCGACCATGTCCTGGAATTTGCCGTAGCTGTCATTGGCCGGTACCGGAATCTCTGCGACCCGCGTACCTTGGGACAGGATATCGGCGCTGCTGCCGGCAGGGGTTCCCACCGGAAGCACATAAGCAGCAAGCTTGCCTCCCTGCGCCGACTTCGTCTGGGCGGTAAGATACAGCAAGTGTCTGCGGACCACACCGCCGTTCGCCGAGCCGTCTGCAAAATTCACATTGTTGTAAGCGAGGTAGCCGCCTGCCCCCAGCGTCACTGCCTCATTGGCACGGCCCGCATTACCTGCACTATCGCCGGGCACGCTGTTGTCATTCCCCTCTGCTTCCAGCGTGGAGAAGATATCGCGTTCCCCGTCCAGCCCCTGATAGGTGGCAAAGGTTCCCTTGGACGGAACAACCGTCACAACGCTTGCGGGCGGAATATCAATGACGAACTTGCCGCCCGATACAGGAATCGTACCCAGCTTCTTCTGGTTCTCGCTTCCCGAGGTGCGGAACACCGTTACACTATCTGTTCCTGCCGGGAAGTCCTTCAAATTGAATTCCAGCGGCTGAACGCTGTCATCGTTGTTGGCATTGGATACCGTCATCGAGAAATCACCCGTAGCCGGATTCTTGAAGCCGACCACATTCAGATCAGGCGCCGGTACGCGTGTAACCTCAAAGCGCACATCGCCGGGATTCATGAACCGGGAGAAATGCCCGTAGCTGTAAAAGCGCTTGAACAACCGGTATTCACCGGTCAGTGTGCTGATCCGTCCAGGCTCCTGCTGGGAATTGGTCGTCACGAAGCGGATGAGGTCAGAGCCGTCTGCTCCGTTGCTGTCCCACATGCTCCACCAGACAAAGCCGGTGAAGCCCGGGTTGCTGGTGAACATATTGGTCATCAGATTAGACCAGCGCACGGCATCATTAATATTCTGATTACCGTAGCGCTGCGTATACGCTCCAGCCGAACCGTCACCGGTGTCCTGGTTCATGAATTCTGCCTGCCAGAGCTTATACTTAGTAAGATATTCGGGATACTTGCTTCCATCCTTGGTATAATCCAGAGGATTCTTGGAGAAATCCCCGGTGTGGTACAGCTTGGTCTCATCCGTACCGATGCCAACTGTACCGTAGAGATGGGTAGTGAATACATCGAGATAGGGATTCTTGTCGAGCGCATTATCCGGGTCCGTCTGCGAGAACACCTCGCCGCCTCTGCTTAAGGAAGCGCCCAGATTGGTGCCGTCCACTGCGGCAAGCTGGGGAATGAAGTCAATGAGCTTGCCTTCCGGGTTCTTAATATCATAGAGGTCGCCGCCAGGCTGCATCGATTTTTTCAAAGCAGGTCCGATGTAACCGTTAATCAGTTCCGTAACGTAAGCAGCTGAGCCGCCCGCCAGATCGACTTCGTTGAAGGGATTGATGTGGGTAACCGGAATCCCATACTGCTCCCACATGCCGCGGATATAATTGACAAGATAATCTGCATAGGCCTGATAGTATATTTTTACCGGTTTTCCGCCAATGGTGGCGATGTCGCCACGGACAATTTTGCTGGGAGAATTGGTGTTGGACTGGCTCATCCAGTAGGGTACGGTCCAGGTGCAGGCGTAGAATTGCTTGACGCCATACTGCTGTGCCTGGCGCATGGTCCAGACCTGATCGATATCGAACAGCTCTTTGCGGGTACGCGGGGAATTCTTGATGACTACAGGCTGTTCACCGGGCTTACTGAGGAGATTGGTCGGGCCGCCGTCGTCATTGCCGATCGGCTGATTCCAGGAGGGATAATCCCATACAAAGTCTTGCACAGGTACAAGCGTTCCAGGAGCATGCTCCGGTTCAACCGGCCAGATGCTGTCGGTATTGCCGTCATAATAGCGGTTCTCCGCTTCGATCTTGTAGCCGTATTGTCCTGCTGTTCCACGCATGGGAATGGCATTCCCCTCAATGTCGAAGCCGGGATTATTCACATCGGCCAGGAGACTGGTGAGCGGGTTGAACCCCGGGCTTGCCGCAGTAGCCCCGGAAGTCGTCAGGCCGCCGTTGTCACCGATGATCACCCGGACAATGTCGTGACCTGTACCCTTCTGTTCACTGAAGGTCAGATCCAGCAGATGCCGGACCGTATCCTGATGGCCGGCCGAAGCGAGCTGCAGCATATGGACGGAATCCGTATACGCATAGGCGGCTCCTACACCATCCATCGTCTGATAGCTCTTGTACCAATCGGCGGTTACCTGTGCCGGAGCAATAGCAGCCTGCATGGCAGCAGCCGGAGCAGCTTGAAGCGGGTTAGAGAATGGCATAGGGGTAATAACGGATAGCAGCAGCACACCAGCCATTGAAACTGAGAGTGCCTTTCTCCTGATCTTTTTACTCATCCTAGAGATTCCTCCTCTTGTATGCGCTTACATTGTTTTGCCTGGTAATATCCTAACAAATCAGATTGTACATTTATAGAAGAAGGATGCACGATTCATTTTAAAATAACACTAAAACACTTTGATTTTTAACGATATGAGAACTTCATGTTAAAATCATGTATCCAGCTTGCCACTGCTTGTCGTTGTGCTATCAGGGAGATGCCTCCCGGATGTACAAACGGCTGCACCATCCTTGAACAAGGAAGGTGCAGCCGCTTCAGCAAAAAATCGTATCTATATAGTCCGACATAACCATACCCGCAATCAGCCCTTTACGCCGCCGACCGTCATCCCCTGCACGAAATATCTCTGCAGGAACGGATAGACTACCAGAATCGGAACACTGGCGATGATCGTCATCGTTGCCCGCAGCGAAGTAGGCGTTACCCTCACAGCATTTTCTGCGGATTGGTACGCGTCTACCGCCCCTGCGGTCGCAGAGGTGTTGGTGGTCTGCAGGATTTTCATCAATTCGTATTGCAGGGTACTTAATTTAATATTGGAGGAATTGTACAGAAAGACGTCGAACCACGAATTCCATTGCCCCACCGCGACGAACAAGGATACGGTTGCCATTGCGGGAATGGTGAGCGGCAATACCACACGGATAAAGGTAGTGAATTCTCCCGCACCGTCAATCCGGGCCGATTCCAGAATCCCTTCGGGAAGGCCTTCGATGAAGGAGCGGATAATGATCATATTGAACACCCCGATCACCCCCGGAACAATATAGACCCAGAAGGAGTCTGTCATGCCCAAATTACGGATCAGCAGATATCCGGGGATCAGGCCTCCGCTGAAATACATGGTAATGACGAAGAAAAGAGTGACAAACTTGCGCAGCACAAACTCCTGGCGGCTGACGGTGAAGGCCAGCATTGCTGTACAGAAGACCGACACCGCCGTACCAATCACGGTGCGCAGCAGTGAAATTAAGGTCGCGTGATAAATCTCCGATTCTCCGAAGATATATTTATAGTTGTTAAAGGTCCACTCGCGCGGCCACAAATAAATACCGCCTCTCACGGCATCATTGGCATCGTTGAAGGACACGGCGATCATATTAACAAAGGGATACATCGTGACAATCATCAGACAAATCATAAAGATTACATTGCAGATATCGAATATCCGGTCCCCCGGACTGGAGTTCCGTAAGCGGGACGCTTTACTTGATTGCATGACATAAACCTCCTTTTAGAATAATCTGCTTTCTCCCATTCTCTTGGCAATATGATTGGCGGAGAAGAGGAAGATAAAGCTGACTACGGTTTTGAATATGCCTGCTGCGGTCCCTAAGGAAAAGCTGCCCATTCCCAAACCATATTTCAGAACAAAAATATCCAGGTTCTCCGAGTATTCCAGATTCATCCCGTTCCCCAGCAAATATTGCGGCTCAAATCCGGATTCAAGAATGTTACCCAAATTCATAATCAGCAGGATAATGATCACCGGCTTGAGTCCGGGAAGCGTAATATTGAGCATCCGCTGAAAGCGGCCCGCCCCGTCGATTTCAGCCGCCTCATATTGAGAAGGATCGATTGCTGTAATCGCTGCCAAATAGATAATGGTGTTCCAGCCTACGTCTTTCCATACCTGGGTTCCCGCGAGAATCCCCCAGAAATAATTTCCTTTCCCCATCCATAGCACCGGTTTGTCCAGGAGATGCAGCTTCGTCAGCAGCAGATTCACGATCCCGTCCGGCGATAACACGGTCAGCACTATGCTTGACGCCACAACCCAGGAGATAAAGTGCGGCAAATAGCTGATGGTCTGAACCACACGTTTAAACACAATATTTTTAAGCTCATTCAGTAAAAGAGCCAGCGTAATTGCGGTTACGAAGCCCAGCACCAGCTGAAGGGTGCTCATCACCAGCGTGTTGCGCAGCACCCGGTAGAAGGTGCTGTCTTCAAACAGAATCCGAAAATGCTTCAAGCCCGCCCATTCCTGCTCGGAAAAGCTCCTGGCCGGCTTGTAGTTCTGAAAGGCCATGGTCCAACCCCAAATGGGCAGGTATTTAAACACAAACGCCCAGATTACGAATGGAATACACATAAAGGCCAGCGTTCTCTGCTGGACAAGGCGGCTAATGAACAAACTGGTTTTATTTATGCCCCCTCTATTATTCTTAAGGCTTGGGGGTACAGAATTCACTGGTTTCTCCACTTGATCTTACTCCCTTCCGGCTCCCTGCTGATTAATCTCTAGATCACCATTTACCGGCGACGCGGTCCTGTACCTTTTGAGTAATGAAGTCCTCATAGGTCTTCTTATCCAGCTTGTTGAGCTGATTCATGTAATCGTCCCAGTTCTTGCCGAAGTTGGCCGGTGTGTCCAGAATCATCGAAGGCAGGTGGTTCCGCTGGAGATCATCTGCTTTGGTGATGAACATCTGCTGGGGCGATCCCTGTTCAAGGGCAATCGACCACGCGGGGAACCATGATCGCTCGTCCGGATTGCTGAACAGCTCACTGAAGGTCTTCACCCCATATGCTGCAAGGAGCTTCTTGTCACCCTCCGTGTAGCTGAAGGTTGCCACCTCCGGCTGGCTGCCGGGACCATAGGCGTTGCCGTCCTGAAGAACAGAGGCGTTTCCATAACGGGGCCAGCTGTAATTGAAGTAGTCGAACCCGAATTTCATGCTCTTTTCAGGATCTTCATGCATTTGCCGTTGTTCATCGTTGGCATACGTGAAGCGGCCGTTCTCGTCAACTGCATAGCTCTGGTCCTTGATGCCCCACTGGACCAGAATCTGATTCTCTTCTTTCAGCAGGTTATCGAAGTACTTGATAATGCGGACCGGATCTTTGGCTTTGACGGTAATGCCAACCCCGTAATTGTTGACAAAGCCGGGAGGATCAATATATTGATCCTTCGTTCCTTTATCGAACACGATGGGCAACGATACATACCGTTTATCATCATTGCCGGCTTTCTTCAGATTGTTGGTTGCGTCCCCAACCTGCCAGGAGTAGCTGAAATAACCGAGGACGCGTCCGGAGGTCAGCTTCGCCAGATACTGGTCCTTGTTCATGGTGAAGGACTCCGGATCAACCAGCCCTTCGGCATTGGCCTCATTCAGCTTCCCGATCCACCGCTTCTGATATTCAGAGCCCGCCACCAGCTTAGCCTCATGGGTCTTCATGTCTATGATGGAGCTGCCGTCGTTAGGTGAGCCTGCCAAGTGCATGGCCGGATTCTGGAGGGTATAGAAGCTGCCCTGCTCACCGGCAAGAGTAGCGAAACCGATGGTATCCTTGCCCTCTATCTGAGGGTGCTTTTCCTTGTACTGCTTGATCAGGTCGAAATATTCATCCAGAGTGGTGATTTTAGGGTAATTGAATTCCTTCAACACGGAACGCTGGATATAGAACCCCGTCTGGAAGTTAGGCTCGGACAGGTAACCGATATTGGCTCCGTAAGGGAAGAAGTAGATTTTACCGTCCTTCTGTCTGAATTTATCAAAATAAGGGCCATAAACACGCTTGATGTTGGGTCCATACTTCTCAATCAGATCATCCAGCGGAATGAAGGCCCCTGCTTCCATCAGCTTGGCCATTTGGCCGCTGGAATCAATAATGTCAGGATAATCACCGCTGGCAATCATCACTCCAGCCTTCGTATCCCCATCGCCAACCAGATATTCAATGTTCCAGTCCACGCCGGTTTGTGTCTGCAGCTCTTTCCCGATCATGGTCTCACTGCCCAGGACCTGCTTCTTCGGCCCGCCAAAGCTGAAATACTTGTACGTAACCGCTGCGTTATCTTCTTTTCCTTGATCCGTGGTACTGTTCGCTGCACTGTCAGACGAATTATTGCTGTTACCGCAACCTGCCAAAGTCGCCGCCAACACGAGTGCCAAACCAGCGGTCATAATCCTGCTTTTTAACATTTCGACTAAATCCCCCTTATGATTCTTAAATTCCTTCAATGCTGTAAGCTCTTTCAATATAACAAGTAAACGCTTTCTTGATTACCCAACAAACCATACCTCATACTTAGAAAAACATATCCAAGTACATTCCTCATCCCGGCTTCTCTTCCATAACAGGAAGCGAAATTTCAATAGATGTCCCCTCCCTGTAGCGGGCATTCATTGAAAAAGCAAAGCCCTCCCGATAACAAAGCTTCAGACGGCAGTATGCGTTCTTCATCCCGACATGCTCGCCGATATCGTCGCCATCCTGCAGATACCGGTGAAGCTCCTCCAGCTTGTCTGAATCCATGCCGATCCCGTTATCCTGGAATCTGAAGATCAGCCTGTCCGCCTGCAGAGTGACTGAGATTACGATACTCCCCTTATCCGGACTTGATTCAATGCCATGGATACTGGCATTCTCTACGAACGGCAGCAGAACCATCTTGGGAATCCGCAGGCCGAGTGCTGCCGGTTCAGCAACAATGCTGTATTCCAGCTTGTCACCGAACCGGTATTGCTGGATCGTGAGGAAGCTCTCAATCAGCTCCAGCTCCTCGCGGACGGTAACATCGTTATGACTCCAGGAGAGCGATTTGCGGAACATTTTGGCCATATGCTGGATGATCTTCGCGGTCTCCTTCTCCCCCTTGATGATGCTGCGCATACGGACCGATTCCAGAGAATTGAACAGAAAGTGGGGATTGATCTGGCTGTGCAGGGCATGAAGCTGGGCCTGCTGCTGCTTCAGCTCCAGATTTTTCTTCTGAATATCTGCCACATAGACCTCATTGATCAGACTGTTGATCGTCTCGGTCATCCGGTTGAATTCGGCGGTCAGCTGTCCGATCTCATCTCTGGCATCTTCCGGGGGAATTGTCTCGAAGTTCTGCGCCTTCACCTTCTTCATATGCCGCAGAATCCGCACCAGCCGCACATGAATGGACCTCGACATGACGGCTATGATGATCGTTGGCAGTACAAAGTTGATGCATGCCAGCCATATAACAAAGGACCGCGACTTGCGGACCTCCTTCAGCACGCTTTCCTCGTCCATCACGCCTTTCAGGGTCCAGCCCTTTAGATAATTAATGTCACTGTACGCTTCATCAAAGATCCGAGAGCTGCCAGGAAAGCTGATCTCATGAAAATAAATATCCTTCGTGAGGTTCGCCGTCACATTCCCGAACTGTACTCTGCCCTGAGGGTCCACCAGATAGACCTGGCCGTCAAATCCGCTTCCCTCAAAAATCTGGTGAATCTGCTCCATATTCAGGTCAATCTTGACGAGCTGCTCGAAGCCGCCGGTATTGTAATTATTCAATCTCTGAATCAGGCTGAACTTCTGGTCTGTATAGATAAAGGTTGGATAGGAAGCAGAGGAGGCCAGGGAACGGGTATACCAGCCGGACTTTCGGATCTCGCCGGTTAACCGGTCCATATAGCCGGAGGCTAAGATGGTGGGATTATCCGTATATACCTGATACCAGCGGACCCCCTGCATATTCTCATCGGCAAGCGCGCCCCTCAGGTAGGAATTGAAGGTATCCACATAGTCTTTCTGGCTGGTGAATTTACGGGTAATGGTTTTGTTGAAGATGGAATCGGTATACAGGGAATACGAAAGTCCGACCCCCTGATCGATTGTCACCCGCAGGTCGTTTTTCAGATTATTCAGTGCCATGTCCGCATCGCGGATTTTTTGATTACGTATATTGGATGTGGTCACGTTATAGAACACTACATTGGTCAGTACGATAGGAATGAACACGGACAGCATATACATCAACAGCAGCTTGTCGCGCAGCTTCAGGTAATTCAGGAAGTTCTTCATAGGCCCCCCTATTCTTTGCCGATCAGCATATTCCGGTATTCAGACGGCGTCAGCTGTTCCAGCTTTTCAAATTGGGTTACGAAATAATCAGCATTCTGAAAACCGACCCTGCCAGCAATCTCGTACATTCTCAGATCGCTCTGCCGAAGCAGCTTCTTGGCTTCCTGCACTCTAAGCTCCAGGAGATATTCATTGAAATAGACGCCGTAAGTCTTGCGGAACAAGCGCCCCAGATAGACTGCATTCATATAAAACATGGCTGCGATGTTCTTCAGGCTGATATTCTCATGGTAATGGGTGTCAATGTACTGCTTGATCGGTTTGATTCCGCCCAGACTGTTCAGCTTGCGGAGCCGTGCAATAGATTCCGCTGCTTCTTGTATAGCCTGCTGGAAATGCTCCTGCAGCATGGCCAGACTCCACTGCCTGTGCCCCCGTTCAGCCAGCTCCTTCAGCCGGAGAATTTCCGCTTCGGTGCCGTCCATCTCCTTGATCACGCCAAGAATACCTGCCATACACCGGGCGAGGGAGCTGCTCACGGCTTGCGGGGTGAAGCGCTGCTCATGGAATAACGTGAACATGCCGTTCACGGTTTGCTGATAGTCCGTCATGTTGCCCTCCTCCAGCTCCAGAATCAGCTTGCTTGCCAGTACCGGATTCATATCAAACACGTACAGTGCTTTATCCTTAATCTGTGCATATGTAATGACTCCAGTATTCTCGGCATATTTGTGCCTGGCTGCTTCGTTAGCCTCTGAATAAGAGCGGTGGACATGGGCCAGCGTGTCAACAGGATCACCGGCATACAGGCTCAGCTCCATATATAGCCGCCCCGCGAGGGCTATGCGAAGCCGCTCCAAATGAAGCGCAAGACCTCCACATCCGCCTTCGATCCGGTCCGTACAGAACAGCATCCCGAAGGTCCCCGGCTGCTGTTCCAGGACAGGAATGCCGGCACCTCCCACCTCTGGGGAGTACAGCGCCTCCTGGAATTGCTTCAGGGTGGTTGGCTTGTCCTGCCCCCCTCCCGCATGAATCTCGGTCATGGTGTAGAGAAAGCCGCCCACTCCTTCCAGACCCAAGGCTGCTGCATAAGGTTCGGCCTCCTCCGGCTGGAGACTCTCCTGCACGAGCGCTTCCATGATTGCACTGGTCGTAAGATCATCATTAGTCAGCGAGGCAATCCGCTTCCTGCCCATGGCATACGACAGCTTGCGCAGCGCAGCGGTCATCTCCTCTTCATCTATGGGCTTCAAGATGTAATCATGAACCCCGTAGCGCAAGGCCTGCTGCGCATAGTTGAAATCGTGGAAGCCACTGATAATGATGAAGATCAGAGGAAGTCTGGCCTGTGCATACACACTGCGGATCAGATCCAGCCCGTCCAGAGTAGGCATGCGGATATCCGTAATCACCAGGTCAGGCTCCAGCTGTTCAATCATCTCCAGCGCTTCAGCGCCATTATTGGCCTCTCCCACAACGCTGAATTTCAACGCTTCCCAAGGAATGATTTCAAGCAGCCCTTTGCGAACATACACCTCATCGTCTACCAGCAACACTTTGAACACGATACCCCTCCTTATATTCTAAAAAATCCCGGCCCGCAAACGCACTGTACAAGCTGCTGTTTACAGGCCAGGATAAGGTTGCTTATGGAAACTGGAGTGAATGGTTTCTATTCTGCAACGATTAATGTAGTGTCGGCTTCGACTTCGGTGTCGGCCTCATAAGTAGTATCCGTTACTGAGCTTTTGCTGCTTCCGAGTGTGGCTACGAAGGTAGTTACACTAAGAGCCGGGAGTTGGGCAGTGAAGGCACCATTCGACACATTAATGTTAGAGCCGGCGGCTACCTTGCGGTTGGCGTCTGTGGTCCATGGGGACACACTCGATGCGGAGCCATTTTGCAGGACGAACCGCTGGCTGACCGCCGAATTGCTTTTATTAATAGCGACAATCACTGCCTTGTTACTGCCCTTGTAAGCCGAGACATAGACATTGGTGTTAGGGTTCTTCGTAGCATCAACTCTTACATAACCCGGGCGGACGAACTTGGAGAACTGGGCCATGCTGTCCCCGCGCTTACTGATACTGCCGTCTTCATTCATCGGGCTGTATTGGCGGCGGATATACCACCATACATAAGCCTGGAAATCCCCTTCCACCAGCGCATTGTGCATATGGTAGGCTACTTCCAGCGCTTCCGGCCACAGGTTGGCCGAGTTGTTATTGCTGTTCGGGTAATAGACCTCGGTCATCCACAGCTCTTTGCCTGCACCCTTCTGCTTGAAGAGCGGATAAGCGAAGTTGTTCACCTGAGTTCCATACAAATGTGCCCCCAGAATGTCCATATTGGCCAGCGCCTGGGAGTCATTCAGAATCGGGTCAGACATATTCTTCAGATATTGGAAGGACTCAGGAGCAATGACCCGGCAATTGATGGAACCGGCATAATTCTTCATAAAGTTCAGGACTTCGGCAGGTGTCCACCAGGTCCAGGTCTCGGCATAGTCCGGTTCATTCTGTATCGAGATCGCATACAGGTTAACCCCGTTATTCTTCATGTATGTCACGAAGTCATTCAGATGCTGGGCGTATGCGCCGTATTTATCATATCTGAGCCGCTTGGCTGACGTATTCCCATTGTGGTTGAAGGTCTCCGTCATACTTGCAGGAGGATTCCAGGGTGAAGCGAAGACGATGGCTCCCTTGGCAACGGCCGCCTTGGCCGTGTCCAGCTCCTTAGACCAGTTGTTCTTGTTATCGTCCACAGAGATTCTCAGAATGGATAATCCCAGCTGGTTCGCTCCGTTGCCGAAGGCGGTCTCCCGCTGCGCGGCCGTCAGATCGCCGATCCAGACCGGGTGGTTGATGCCCCCGAATCCGCGGATCACCTGCTTCTGGGCGGACAGATTGACCGTCACATCGCTGGCTGCTGAAACTTTGGGCGGCGGTGGCACCACCAGCATAGACAACATAGTTACCGTTGCCAGCAAGGTACATAGTGATTTTTTAAACGTTGATTTCATTGCTTCATCTCCTTATTATATGATTTCTGCACAACATTCCTGCCGAATTCTGCCTCTGGTCGCACCCCCTGTCTAATCGAAGCGGCAGCTGTACCCTGTACAGGCTCGTCCTTTTTCCTTGCAACACTTGCAAGCGCTTCCTATTCCTGTATTATATTAAATAGTTGCTATATCGTCGTTGCATATCAGCGATACTATATTGCGCGGATACCGATAATCCTTATATATCCAATTAAAGGAATGGATGCCATGGAGCAGCTTGCCCAGTATGTGTTCTCCCCGATCCCCGAAGAAATAATCTGCTTCCACAAATCAACCACCACGGAGCAGCTCAGCCCGGCTCAGCCTTACCACCGGCACGATGCCTACGAAATCTACCTGTTCCTGAGAGGCAATACCTATATGTATGTGGAGCAGTCCTGCTACAAGCTCTCCCCCGGCGATCTGATTCTGATCCGTCCAGGTGAGATGCACCGCTGTGTCTGTGCCGACAACCAGACCTATGAACGGATCGGGCTGAACCTGCGAAGATCTGCCCTGCGGCGGCTGTCCAGCAGCCGTACGAACCTGTTGGCCTGCTTCAACGCCTTTCCCTCGGGGCTGAACACGCTGATCCGGCTCTCCCGCGACCAGTGCGCCTTCTATTCCAGACTCGCGGACCAATTGATCTATAGCCTGCACTCCGAGGAGTACGGTCAGGATCTGCTGGCCGATTCCTATGCCACCCGGCTGCTTGTATTCATCAACACTCTGCAGCAGTCCTCTGCCGCTCTGCCGCATAATCTCATGCCGGAGCTTGTCCGCCGGACGATGGCTTACATCGAGGAGCATCTGCTCGAACCGATCTACTCCGCCCAGCTGGAGCAGGAATTTCATTACAGCGGCAAATATATAAGCCAGCAGTTCAAAGAGCACACGGGACTTACCGTCCGATCCTATATCGTTAACAAGCGCGTCTCCCTGGCCATGAGCCACCTTACCTCCGGCAAGAGTGTCGCGGCCGCCTGCGAGCTGTCCGGCTTCAGCGATTACGCCAACTTCATCCGCAGCTTCACCAAGGTGGCCGGCATGTCTCCGGGCAGGTACCGGGCCAGTATGCTGCCGTAAGTGCCCGGGCATTCTTTTGAAAAAGGTAACGTTAGTTATAGCTGTCTTTTCACCTTACGTTCGACGTAATGTGTGATACTGTATCGTTAGGGTAGCAAAGGTCCCCGTCAAACAAAGGGCACTGAAAAGAAGATAATATATGGGGGTTAAGATGAAGGCGACAATTCAACAAATAACAGAAACAAACAAAGAACCATTTGAGAACTTATTTAATTATTATCTCTATGAGCTTTCTGCTTACTCACAGGAGGATATTGGAGCAGAAGGTACATTCGAAATGGAAGATATCTCGCCATATTATAGGGACGAACGGTTGTATCCTTACTTCATCACGTTTAATGACAAAATCGTTGGCTTTATTCTGGTTACCTCTCCTCCTTATGTTGCAAAGGAAGTAGACTATTCAGTGCAGGAGCTATTTGTATTGCCCAAATACAGAGGCACGAATATAGTCAAAGATGCTGTCATGCAAATCTTCCAACTGCATTCTGGCCGCTATGAGGTGGGGATGTTCAAATCGAATGTAAAAGCTGTTAAGTTCTGGACGAAGTTGATATCAGCACTTGAAATTCCGGTCTTCGTAGAAGATGGTTCCACTGAAATTCAAGGAAATGCAGTGCAGACGATGGGTATGAAATTTACGATAGCTTAATTGGAGCTGTCCCTGAAGCCATGAAACGGCTGCTTGGGATAGCTCTTTATGCTGGAGTAGATTCAGCGTAAGCATTTGGGGGAGTGGGACGCTCCATGCGCGCCAGCAAATGTATGCTGTTTTTCGCATACATTCAGGCCTCACGCCTGCGCGTCAGCAAATGTATGCTGTTTTTCGCATACATTCAGGCCTCACGCCTGCGCGTCAGCAAAATGTATGCTGTTTTTCGCATACATTCAGGCCTCACGCCTGCGTGCCAGGCAAATGTATGCTGTTTTTCGCATACATATTTTCCACGATAAAAGAGGCTGTCCCTTTTGGGACAGCCCCATCTTTTTGGCAGAATATCAACATTGAGAATTAATAGCGTTACTCGCTGTCCGCCTCCCAGTACTCGCCAACCAGACCTTCAATAATACTGCCGCTGGCCCAGGGCATCAGGCAGAACCAGGTGCTGGCCGGTGAACCGTCACTGTAGGTCTCGGTTACCAGCCCCTCGGAATGGCAGAATCTCTCGGACATCCAGCCCGTCAGGCCGTGATCGAATTCCCGGTCATACCGGTTGTAGGTCTGACATCCCCAGCCGACGGTATCCAGCATCCGCTGCTTCACATACGGATCTTCACGCTGCTTCACATAATAATACAGCTCATCTACTACGCTGCTCGACATAGGATGAATATGCGGATTGGCGACGGAGGTCACGCTTCCCCCGCAGCTCGACCACCCCACCGTGCTTAGCGGCGGCACCTTCACTGGTGAATTGTAAGCAAATTTAAAGGTAAATTCGTAAGCAAGCGCATCCCTCATATGATCCAGATACAGCTCATCCCCAGTGAGGGCGTGCAGATATCTGACCGCCCGGATATACGCCAGAATCCCTTCAGAATCTACCGCCTTATCTGCATCAAGCGGCGCCCCGTAACATTCCATTCGTTTCACATAGGTCTCATAATAATGCCGCTCACTGCGCTTCAGGCTGTCCAGATGCGACCGGTTTCCGGTTAGCCAGCTATAGTAGGCTATGGCAGCCATGATCCAGGTCCCGCTGAAGGAATCATATTCAAGCCCGGCACCGGTTCGCTCAGAGAGAATCGTAGGGTATTCACCATCCGAATTCCGGCTTCTCTCCAATACAGGGAGAATCTTCCGCACGAAGTCCACCCACTCCTCGTGAACGACATGCTTGAGCCGTTTCTCGTATTCATAGGCCTTCATAATATAGAACAAGGCCTGGCCGCATAGATAAGCGGAATGTCCGGGCGTGCGCATCCCGTCAAACCACCAGCCGTGAATACTCCATTTCCCGTCCTGATAAGCCTCATAGGGAAGACCGGAAGCCGGGTTCAGGGAGTTCCCGATGATATGCTCAATGCAGGAGAGCGCCTGCCCGCGCATAGGCTCATCTCCCAGCCGCAGCGCAGCCATCAGCATAGGGGTGGCTACAGTCAGACCGTTTGTCCAGCTGATAGAGATGATTTTATTGTACCGGTACCCGCCCGTCTCCTTGTCCTCATAGACAAAGGTTGTGTAACTCCGGTCCTCAGGCAGCCACGCATACTGATAGATGGCCTTCGACAGATCGGCCGCAACGCTCCTGATCCCGCTCCCGGGTCTTGGGGGCTGATGATAGCGGGAATAGATCTCTTCCAGTGCAGCATTGATGCCTAGCTCAGACTCAGCCTTGTAGTCATACAAATCCAGCATGAACGCTACTGACTCTGAGGCCGCCAGTTCGAAGCAGTTCTCCTCCAGCGCTGCCCGTTCCTTGACAAGACGCGATTTGATGAACAGAAGCGGAGCATTCTCATACCCCAGCGTATAGCCGACCGTTCCCTTGGCAAGCGAGCAGGTGAAGCCGCCATACTGCAAGAACTCCCCCTCTAGCCCAGGCTTCCACTGGATCTTCTCCCCCTCCCTGTATATAAAATAAGGGCTGGCGCATAATCCGTACACTTTGCCCGTGTCATATACCAGCGCCGCCGGATGCGACAGCCGGTCGCTCCGGACCATCCACCAGGAAGAAGAAGGACGCGCGGGCTGCCCCTCCCTTAATCTCGGAAACTCATTCGGAACATTCTGCGGAGCTTCCCCCCGGTTACGGCCATACATAAATGCGGGAAGAAAAAAGCGCGGATCAGCCTTGGCAAACGGCAACTCCACATGAATGACGCCTGACCAAGGCGTGTCGTTCAGATTCGCGATCTGTACAAGAGCCTGAAAGGGATGCTGTGCACTGCCTGTCCCGCCTGTTATCTCAACGGATGCATGTAGTCCATGCCCGTTAAGCCCGGTATATTCAGGATCTTCCTGAGTCTTGCTTCTTGCCGTTATGATCAGTTCCACTATCCTGTCCTCCAGTCTGTTGTAATACGATAAAAGGGTTGCAAATCATATTCCTGCATGCTAGGATAATGTCATTTTAAAGTAGTTCCAGAGAATAATCATTGCAGGTTCCGCTGTTATTATTGCGCGAAATGATCCGGAGGTTACCCATGAACGAGCCATTTGAGCTTCGCTATGATCCTATCCATAAAGATTACCTCTACCTGCACAGGACAACCACCTATAATATGGGAACCTTCTATCACCGCCATGAAGCGTATGAGCTGTACATATTTCTGCGCGGCAACGTCAAGTTCTATATTGAGAACAGCTGCTACCACCTGCAGCGCGGAGATCTGCTTGTGCTGAACCCGGAAGAAATGCATCGTTCCTTCAGCCAGGATGAATCGGAATATGAACGGATTACGATCAATCTCCAAAAATCTTATCTGCACCGCCTGTCTACTCCGGCTACCCCTCTATCCTGGTGCTTCGACTACCGCCCGAAGGGTAAGGGCAACATCGTGCATCTGGAGGAAGACGAGCTTCAGCAGGCTCTCAGGTTGACCGGCGATCTGGAGGAGGTCCTCTCATCGGATGCGTATGGGGCAGATATCCTCGCCAACAGCATGCTTGCTCAATTATTGGTGCTGACCAACACCGTGTTTCATAGAACAAGCATCGTTCCTGCAGATATCATGCCGGAGCTGGTCCGCAGGACGATGGAGTATATTGATGCCCATCTGGGCCAGACCCTCACGCTTGAGCAGCTTAGCAGCACCTTTCATTTGAACAGCACCTATATTAGCCGCCAGTTCAAACAGCACACAGGCTTAACGCTCCGTTCCTATATCCTGGACCGCCGGATTTCGTTAGCTAAGGCCTGCCTCCGCGAAGGGCTTAGCATCACCGAGGCCTGTTATCAATCCGGCTTCAGCGATTATGCCAATTTCATCCGCAGCTTCACCAAGGTGGCCGGCATGTCCCCGGGCAGATACGCCAAGCAGGAACTGTAGGATGTCTCGCGGGAAGTGGAGCGGGCAGGCGCAGTGTCTGCGGAAGGCGGGACTGGATCATTAGTGGGCTGGGGATTTACAGATTCGAGAGAGTGTTGCTTACAGTTGAGAGCGCGGGGGACTTACAGCGTCTGACTCATGGCGGCGGACTTATACAAGTGGAAATTGTACATCTAATTTGGCGGTAAAGGGGTACGTAAACTAATTAGTTGGAAAAATGCAGCTTACTCAGCCCGACTTCTGCTAAATCCATCGGATTCCAGGAATTAAGTGTACTTTTTCAAACTGCTTGCTCTCAACCCTCGATTTCGGCAAAATTAAGTGCCTTTTTTCCAACTATATCCGCCCTTCCCTCTTGCAACGTATCACATAAGGCCCCCAGCCGAGCCGGGGGTTATTGTATAAAAAAAGCCTCCCATAACGGGAGGCTTGAAGGGTTGGAGACTTGCAAGCTTCGAGGCTTCGAGGCTTGCAATCTTGAAGGCTTGCAAACTTACGTTGCAACTTAAACTCAAATTACTTCTTATACCCAAAGTCCGGTATCTCCGTCCATCTCCGGCGCAGCTCGTGGGCTGCCGCCTTGGGCTTGCGGTCACGGGTGAAGATGCCTTTCTTGTTCCCCTGCACCCGGATGATGCCCTGGCTGGTGGCAAAGTCGGCAAAATTCCATACCTGCTCGCCCACAAACTCCTGGAACTCGTCGAAGACCTCGTGGTTAGCCTTGTAGAACGCCACCTGATACTCCTCTGTGAACATGATCGGCTCCACATCATGCAGTCCGGCCACGGTATCGGTTCCATATTCGGTCATCATCATCGGCTTGCCGGGGCACCGCCGGCTCCAAGCTTCCAGCTCCATCCGCAGCTTGACCTTCGCTGACTCCAGATCTCCCCCGTCTACATACCAGCCGTAGTACCGGTTGAAGGCCAGCACATCGATCAGCTCAGAGATTCTGTCGTTCGCCGGGGATGCCTCAATATGCGTCACCAGGGTCACCGGACGGTGCTGCGGATCTTCCTCCCGCAGCTGCTCAATCAGCGGCTTGAAGTATTCGTACGCTCCGTCCTCATAAGATGCCGGTTCGTTCGCTACATTCCACATCACTACACAGGCATGGTTCTTATCCCGGTTAATCAGCTCCCGGATCACCTGCCGGTGATGCTCGAAGGTCTGGACCTCTGCCCAGGTATCCTTCTTCGAACCTCCTGAGAACATCACCAGGAAATTAAGATCCAGGCCTACCGCCGGAGTCTCATTAATCACGACGAAGCCTTCACGGTCGGCCAGCCGCATCACTTCCTCGGCATACGGATAATGCGCCGTGCGGAAGGAGTTGGCCCCGGACCATTTCATCAGATTGAAATCCATAATGTTCGCCGCTTCATCTAGACCCCGTCCATGGAACGGAGTATCCTCATGTCTGCCGTAGCCCTTGAAGTAGAACGGAACGCCATTGATCAGGAACTGTCCGTCCCGCACTTCGACCGTCCGCACGCCGAACGGCAGCTCATAGACATCAAC
This sequence comes from Paenibacillus sp. FSL M7-0896, assembly GCF_037975415.1. Lineage (NCBI taxonomy): Bacteria > Bacillati > Bacillota > Bacilli > Caryophanales > Paenibacillaceae > Paenibacillus > Paenibacillus sp. FSL M7-0896. The sequence continues at coordinate 2,543,271 of NZ_CP150250.1, read as the reverse complement.
CACCTGCTCCGCTTGCAGAAGCTCAATCTTCAGGGTGTACAAGTAGGCGTTCAGCGGCTGCCATAGTCTGACAGATGGAATATCCAGTACACCGGACGGCTCCGTCCCTGAGCAGACCGTGTTCCCATCTTCATCCAGTACCGTAACCCGGACCTCGGCTTCGCCGCTAATGTCCACGCTATAGCGGATTATCCCTTGCCTCTCCTCCCCCTGCTCCTCCTTATAATCGGTCACTACAGTGACGTCCTGAACGAAGGTGAGTGGCGTGGAGTAGATTCTCACCGGCCGCTGCAATCCGGCAAAGTTGAAGAAATCAAAGTTCGGCTGGTTCTTCACCCTAAGCTTCCCGTCCGGTCCTTCGGTCTCCGTGTACAGGCCAACAGGCAATGTGGTGTAATCCACGACGTTATGAACAGCTACCGTCAGCCGGTTCGTTCCAGGCCGGATATAGTCATTAATCACTCCCTCGAAGGGAAGGAAGCCGCCGGCATGCTCCATCACCAAGCTTCCATTGATAAATACCTTCGCCTTATGGGTCGCCGACCCGAACCTCAGGACAAGCCGCTCATTCATGACGTTACGCGGAAGGGACAGCTCCCGCTCATACCAGACCCAGCCGACATGATTACGAATCTCCGGGCTTACGCCAAGATCATTGTAAGCCGAGGGCACCGCCATAGGGATCGTATCTGTGAGCTTCGATGCCTGCCAGCTCTCGTCCCAGCCGGAGCCATCGTCCAGCTTGAAATTCCATACCCCGCCCAGATCGTACAGACTGCGGGTTTCCGTCATTATTGGATACAGCACGGGCAGCACTCCTATCTAATCTGTGATATCTGCTTCTTAGGATTTGGAATCAATAATCTTCTGAATCTTGGTTTGTGCATGCTGAATCGTATCATCGATACTTTGACCGGACAGCATCATTTTGTCGAACTCCTCCAGCAGCACCTTCTCCAGCTCAGCATGATAAGGTACTGCCGTAGCTGCAGTAGTAGATTTGGTATTCTCCAGAACATAGAGCAGGGAAGCTTTGTCGATCATTTCCGGGGTCTTGCTGCCTGCGATGATCCGGTCCACCACATCATTCAGATCAGCTTTTTTCCAGGACGGGATATTCTTGCCTTGCAGTACAATCCCTTCCGTGGAGAACCAGCGGATGAAGGTGTAGGCTTCGTCTTTATGCTTGGACTTGCTGTAGATGCTCAGGACATCCCCGCTCACGTTCGATGACATTGGATCTTCCGCTTTCATCTTAGGCAGCGGAGCGAACACGGTCTTGAAGGTAGCTGGAATGGTATCCGTTCCGCCAGTCTCCGGGATCAGGAAGGTCCCCGTAACAAGCATACTGGTGTCCTGGTTGAAATATTGCGGTCTGTAGTTCAGCTTCTGGCTGACCACCTCGGAATACGGGGTTGCGGAGCCTTCCGATTCTCCCCGAAGCCGCAGCTCAAGCGACTTGCGCATGAACGGATTGTCAATATTGGCGGTCTTGCCGTCATCGGTAGTCAGATTCGCATTCACCGGCTGGCCGAAGTTCTGCACCACGTAGCCATATTGAATCCAGCTGTGGAAGTAGGTTCCGTACCGGGTTTTATCGCCCGTTTTCTTCGTCATCGCCTTGGCGTATTCCATATACTGATCCCAGGTCCAATCCTTAGGCAGCTCAAGTCCGGCCTCCTTCAGGTGATCCTCATTGATAATGACCAGACCCTGGGAGGACTTGCCGGGCAGTCCATAGATTTTGCCGTCAATGCTGGTATCGGATGTATATTCATCCTTGAAATTAATGCCGTCCTTAGCCAGATAATCATCCAGCGGCTGGATCATGCCGAGCCCTGCACGCTGGGACAGGAAGGTCATGTTACTGAACATGAGGATATCCAGATCATCGCCCCCGGCCACCGCCAGGTCGAGCTTCTTATAATACTCGTTGGAGTTGTTGTCCTCTGCAGAGGCGAATTCCACCTTAATGTTCGGATGCTGCTTCTCGAACTCGGCAATGACGATATCCCAGTTGTCCATTTTTTTGGCATACCAGTTGCTAAGCTTAATGGTTACCGCTTGTTCTGCACCTGTTCCGGCACCTGTTGCCGCCGGCTCCTTCTCTGCATTGCCCGCGCCTCCGCAACCGGATACCAGCAGGGATAACAGCGGTACAGCGATGAATAGATTGCGTTTTACTTTTGACATGATTTGGCCCCCTGTAATGTAATTAGTCTAGCCTTTGACACTGCCCATCGCAACTCCCTCAATCACCTGCTTCTGGCCGATCATGAAAATAATTAACAATGGCAGAATGGCTGATACGGCACCTGCCATCATTAAGGAGTAGAACTCGCCGCTGAAATCAGCGAATTTCCGGATGCCCAGCTGCAGGGTAAACAATGAATCGGAACGAAGGAAGATCAGCGGATTCTGGTAATCATTCCAGGTCCAGATAAAGCGGAGAATCATATAAGTAGCAAGGGCTGGCTGCACCAGTGGCATGGCAATCCGCATGAAGATCGTCCAGTGGCCCGCTGCATCAATCCGCGCCGATTCAATAATTTCATCATGGATTCCCAGGAAGAACTGTCTCAGCAGGAAGGTTCCCAGCACGCCGGAGGCGGCAAGCAGCACCAGCCCGAAATGGCTGTCGAACAGTCCAAGCCAGCGGTACATAATGAACTGCGGAACCAGAATGGCCTGCGTCGGAATCATGAAGGTGGCCAGGACAACCAGGAAGAGAATATCCCGCCCTTTGAAAATGATTTTGGAGAAGCCGTAAGCTGCCATAGCGGAAATAATCAGCGACAGCGCTGTAGACATCAGGGTAACCTTCGTCGTGTTCCAGTAATAGAGTGTGAACGGCACGGCTCCCGCCCATACCTGCTTGTAGTTCTCCACCGCATTCCATTTCGAGGGAATCCATTCTATCGGATATTTCATGACATCCAGCTCGGGCTTGAAGGAGGCGGAGAGCATCCATAAGAACGGCATGATGAACAGGATGCCCGCAACCCCCATGAAAACGGTAACAATAACACGGTTAAGCTTGATCGATCGCATGTGTATACCTCCTAGTAGTTGACCCATTTCTTTTGTCCGACCCATTGAAACAAGGTCACCAGCAGGATGAGGATCAGCAGAATAATGCCCATCGCCGAAGCATAGCCCGACTCCAGATTCACGAACGCCACCTCATACAGGTAGTAGACAATGACAGAGGTTGAGCCTGCCGGGCCTCCGCCGGTTAACACCATAATCAGATCGAAGACCTTGAAGGACCCGACAACTCCTGTGATAAGCAGGAAGAAGGACGTAGGCGACAGCATCGGCAGTGTAATTCTGAAAAATTGTCTGAGCGGTGAGGCCCCGTCCACATCGGCGGCTTCATACAGATCCCGTGAGATATTCTGAAGGCCCGCCAGATAGATGACCATATTGAAGCCGAGTGAAGTCCACACCATAATAATCATGACCGAGATCAGGGCGAACTTGGGATCAGCCAGCCACATGGGCGGATGCTCGAACCCTATAGATCTGAGGAAGCCGTTGATCGGACCGTTGTTCGGGTGATAGAGTACTCTCCAGAGCAGGGCGATGGCCACGAAGCTCGAGATGAAGGGCATGAAGTAGATCACTTTGAAAAAGGTTTTGAAATAGGTTGCCTTGTTGATCAGCACCGCCAGCACCAGCGCCAGGAACATCGCGACCGGAACGACGGCAATCATGATCAGGTTGTTGTAGAGCGAGCGGTGAAAGGACTCGTCCTGCACCAGCCGGGTGTAGTTATCCAGACCGACAAATTGAAACCCGTCCAGCCCGGATACAAAGTTCCAGTTCGAGAAGCTGATCACACCGGATAGTAGAATCGGAATAATTACCAGCGTTACGGTCAGAATGAGCATGGGAGCAATGAATAAATACCCTGCAATATTGTCGTAAAAGGATTGCTTGCGCATCTTGCTTATCCCGGGGCTGCCGGACCGTTTTGCCGTCCCCTCTTCAGTAATAACCTCCACTTTATCCACCTCTTTTTATGTTTGTAGCTTTATTATAGAAGGGCAAATTTCATAGCACATGCAACGAATTTATCTGTGGCGAAAACTTTGTATAGCATTATTTTTTCTAAATCGAAAAAATTATTGGATGAGCCGAACCGCAGAATCAAGTACCATAAGTCTGTGAAGGTCTACTACTGGAGGGATATTAATGAAAGAAAAGCACAGGCTCAGTCAGCTCTCCTTCCGGCAAAAGCTAATCCTTACCTCCATTGCCTGCCTCGTAATTCCGGCACTGGGGATGCTCTATATTACCAATGTCTATTCCAAACTGATTATCCGGGAGCATTCCCTGGAGAAGTCCACGCAGTCCCTGAGGATTGTCCAGTCGCAAATTGATGTAATCTTCGAAGAGATGGTCTCGGTGTCGAACTTCGTCCATTTCGATCCGGAGATCAAGACCCTGCTGGAGGATGCCAAGACCAATCCCGTAGCTGCGCGGAACCTGACCAGCCGCCTGGAGCAGGTGGCCGGAGACACCATCGATCTGAGGATCACTCTGCTGGATAAGGAAGGACATGCCTATTCCGATTATTCCTTCTATGATTATGATCCCCGGCAATTTTTGAAGCGGCGCTGGTTCTCCACTCTGGAGCAGCTCCCGCCGTATGACACCTTATTTATGGGAGCAGAAGACAATTACCTGACCTCCCTGCAGGCTGAGCAGCCGTATATCTTCATGACAGCGCGTGCCTTAAGAGAAGAAACGACTGCCGCTCCCTACGCCTACCTGATTGTCAGCCGCAGTGAGGCTTCGATCCGTGAGCGGTTTGCTTCAATGGAAGAGGATGTGTATCTGCTGGATGAAGAGGAGAACATTCTGTCGAACCGGAACCAGGAGCTGATAGGCACAAGCTTTGATCAACTGCTGCCTGTAGATGAGCTGGTCTTCCCTGACATCGTCAAGTTCAAGGGGCAGAATCAGCTCCTCCTTGAACTGCCGCTGAAGTTTGCCAGATGGAGACTCATCAGTGTCGCTCCCTATGAGCAGCTGACGGAAAGGTTGAACGGGATTAACCGGACCGGCCTGATTATTCAGACGATATTTGCGGTCAGCTTCTTGTTCGCGCTGACGGTTCTGCTGCGGAGATTCACCAAGCCCGTGCTTGTCCTGGGCAAGGCAGCCCGCCGGGTGGAGGATGGGGATCTCATGGTGCGCTCGGGCATCCGGGGAGCCGATGAGATCGGCAGCCTGGGGCACTCCTTCGATAACATGCTGGACCGGGTACAGCTGATGCTCAGGCAGGTGGAGACGGAGCAGGAATTGAAGCGCCAGGCAGAGATTGCAATGCTGCAGGCCCAGATTAACCCTCATTTTCTATTCAATGTACTTAGTTCGATCCGGCTGAAGCTGCTGATGAAGCAGGATGAGGAGAATGCTGCGATCGTCGGCTCCCTCTCCGCTATGCTGCGGGCCAGCTTCTCCAGCCGGGAGGAATTCGTCTCCATTGCCAGTGAGCTTGATTTCACGAAGCAGTATATGGAGTTAATGCGGTTCACGATGAGATATCCTACGGAATATGCAGTGCATGTGGACAAAGAGCTGCTGCTGGAGACGGTGCCGCGGTTCATCCTGCAGCCCATTATTGAGAATGCTTACAAGCACGGGTTCTTGCAGAGCGGAGGGCGGGTCGTCATCACCATCGGACTCGTTCAGTCCAGGCTGACCATTACCATCGAGGATAACGGCACGGGAATGGAGGAGCATACGCTCGCAGCCCTGCTTCAGCACATCAGGCAGAAGGATGCGGAGTTAGGTGCCCTGAGTGCTGACGGGACGCCAGTGGCAGAGTCCGCTCACGGCATCGGATTAATCAACGTCTACCAGCGGCTCAAGCTAATCTACGGGGAGCGCTTCGAGATGAACATTGAGAGCATTCACGGGCTACGCACCACCGTACAGTTAATCATGCCCGTGAAGCGGATAGGAGCAGATAATCATGACCTATAAAGTAGTACTGGCAGACGATCATTATCCGGTGTTGGAGTATTTAAGCACTTCGATTCCCTGGGACACCCTCGGCCTTGAACTATCGGCTTGCTGCTCGGACGGCAGACAGGCCTGGGAAGCCTGCCAGCTGCATCAGCCGGATATTCTGCTTACGGATATCGGCATGCCGGCGATGAATGGACTGGAGCTAATCCAGAAGGCGCGGGAGGTGAACCCTCAGCTGCAGACGATTATCCTGTCCTGCCACGGGGAATTCGAATATGCCCAGAAGGCTGTGAAACTGAACGTGGCCGAATATATATTGAAGGAGAGTCTGCAGATCGATCAGGTGATTGCCGTATTGACGGAGGCGGTGGCCCGGCTGGAGGTGAAATTGAAATCCCGTAACCACTATCTCCAGATGGAGAAGCTGGTCAGCCAGAACCATGCCGCCATCCGGACCCGGTTCATCCGCATGTTCGTGGAGCAGCCGGTCTGGGATGAAGCCGAGTGGTACGGACAAGCCGAAGCGATGGGCATCAGCCTGCACACAGGCACACCGTATCTGCCTGTACTGGCGGTCCCGGAGCGCTCCTATGAGCTGGAGAGGCGGTTCGGCGGAGTGGTGAACCTGCAGTTCGTGATGGATAATGTGCTGCAGGAATTCCTGGAGATAGACGGCATTATCCAGTTCGCGCTGACGGAAAGGCAGTTCATCCTGTTCATTCCTTTGCCGCATATCCTCGTCCGCAATCTTTATGAAGAGTTCCGTGAACACTTCCGGCATGTCCAGAGAATGGCGAAGCTGCATCTGCGGATGGGAATTTCCTTCTTTTACGGGGAGGCTACTACAAGTCTGATCGACATTAAGAAGCAGATTCAGGCGCTGCTGGATTCCCATGCCCTGCGCTTCTATACCGCCGAGGGAGCGATTATGAAGCTTGCGCCTGTCCAGACCAGCGGCGAGGACCTGTTCATCCATTATTCGGAGATCCTTCAGCAGCTGAGGGACTGCATTCAGCAGGAGGACAGCTCACAGCTTGCAGCCAAGGTCAGGGAGATCAAGCAGTACATCGGGGACCAGAAATATCCGGTGGAGAGTGTGAAGAGCTGGCTGCTCAAGATGGTGATGGAGCTGGAATTGAAATATGTCGTCATGCAGAACTTCGTCAGCAACTTCAACAGTGAGCGGCTCCAGCGCTCGATCCAGGAATTCGAAACGCTGGAGCAGCTCATGGAATGGCTGGAGGAATTCCTGAAGGATAAAATACTCATGCTAAGCTCCATGTGGAAGCAGAATGTCCGCAAAGAAATAGCCGAAGCCAAACGTTATGTAATGAATCATATCAGCGAGAAGGTTGGCATGGAGGAGATGGCGAAGCGTCTGGGCCTGAACCCCACCCATTTCAGCCGGTTATTCCGTCTGGAGACCGGGCTGACCTTCATTGAGTATGTAACCAGGGTGAAAATGGAGCACGCCCGTGACCTCCTCAATCAGACGAACCTGACCATCGTTGAAATTGCGGAGCAGCTGGGTTATGACAACGTCAGCTACTTCATCAAGCTGTTCCGTAACTTCTCCGGCATGACTCCGGCGGAATTCCGGAAGTCCTTCTAGACTGGTGTAAAACAATAAGCCGGAAGCAGACTCTAAGGGTCCGCTCCCGGCTTGTCCATTGTCTTATTTTGAATTATCGTGAAGTATGATACTCAGTATTTATCAATCTTGTACCAGAACAGAGGCAGCGGGAACCAGCCTGCGGGTGCATCCACTGCCATATATCGGCCATGCTGGGTAAGCAGAAGCGTCTGAGCCTGCTGCTTGCTGAGGACAACTGCATCCGGCATGGCAGACCGCTCGACACTCACGCCCTCTTCGTCCACCCGCGCCGTCACCGGCTGTCCGTCCATTACTGCGGAGAATTCTCCCGGGATAATGCCTGTGGTCTTGAACTTCAGCGTAAGGTAAGCCTTCAGGATGTTGGCGAAATCCAGAATATGATACATATCCGAATTCTCGATTACGAAGTCTTCGGCAATGCTGCCAAGCGCTGTGTTCAGCGGCAGGTCATATTCCGGCGCATGCAACGTTATTCGCCCGGCTCTGCTGTAGGCCATGTAAGCCTTAATCGTACGCTGAATATCATCCGCTTTCTCCAGCGCGAATTCAGCTATATCATCGCCCGCTTCGTTGACAACCACATACCCGATCAGCTTGCCCTGATCCAGAACGCCAAGTGCCTTTTGACAGAGTGTACCGAAAATCAGTGGCAGTTGCTCTAAGCTGCGTTCAACATAAGCAAGCCGCGAGGTGTTCAGGTTATGCACAAATTCTGCTCCTCCTTCAACCTCAAATAGCGGACTGAAGGTTATTCCGGTGTCATTCACCCCTCTTAAGCCATGGCGCACATTGGCCTCTGCCACGGTATATTTGAACTTGACACCGCCAAGCGTGAAGCCGAAATACTCATATCTCTGCCGCTGTCCATATAATACAACCATATCACAGGTACCCCGCAGCTCTTCAAGCCACAGGTTCATAAGCGCTTTCATATGCCCTTCGCCTCGCGCACGCGGATGAACAGATACCGTACCCAGATAGCCGGTGCGCAACGTATGATCACATACCGTCAGTGACTCTGGAAAAACAGCCACCAGCGCACGCAGCCTGCCCTGCTCGTCCACAGCAACCTTATGCATGGCGGAAGAATCTACACTTTTGTCATAAGCCTTGGGCATCAGGACCTCAAAATCAAAGCGGAAGGCAAGGTTGGCCAAATCTATGTATTCCTCGCGTTCGTGCGGAGCTGCCGTTCTGTATTTAACCATTGTGTCCTACCCTTTCAGTCTATATATTCAACTGCCTCCCTGACTATATTCTAGAGGCATCTCCTATCTCCTGCTCAGGTCACTCAGATTTCCGCCGCTTGGCCGCAGCCTCATCAATCGCCTGCTGGATATTGGCCAGTGCGGTCTCCAAGGGCTGTCCGGCAAGATACTGGTTGACGCCCTCCAGAATCTTCACCTGGAGCGACTCGGTCGATACCGTATGCGGCCAATAGAGCGTGGCGTCCTCACGCGTTACCGCAGCGGCAATGGACGAGACTGAATCGCTCCGGTCCGTCGGGGCCGAGATGACCGAAGGCACTGCCAAAGCGCCTGCGGCCAGCTTCTCCTGCGTAGCCCTGCCGTTCATGAACGCCACGAACTGCTTGGCCTCCTCGGGATGCTCCGTCCGCGAGCTGATCACCCGGTACGTGCCGACATTGATATTCGGCACCGTCCGCACACTGCCCGGCACCATCATAAAGCGGATATCCTGAGCCGGATTCCGCTCCTTGATGCTGGGGATGTCCCAGGTTCCGGTAATAATCATGGCCGCCTGGCCTGTGCCGACCAGATCCTTGGCCTGCTCATGCTTCAGGCTCTTCCAGTTCGGCGGCACGAACCCCCGGTCGATAATCTCCCGGTGCTTCTGGATGGCATCCACGAACACCGGATCATGGGTCCGGATCTCCCCGCTCTCCAGCTTCTTCGTCCAGGCGGCATCCGCCCCGTTATCCGACATGATAGACCCCCAGAAGAACTGGGCTGTGGACCACTCCGCATCCATTGCCACCGGAATAAGCCCTTCCTGCTTCAGCTTCACGCAGAGCGCAAGGAACTCGTCCCAGGTGCGCGGAACCTCCAGCCCGAGAGAGTCAAACAAGGTTTTGTTGTAGAGCAGCCCGTCACTGTGCATGACCTCCGGCGCTCCGTATACCCGGCCGCCCACCGTAACTGGCAGCAGGGAGTTCGGGTAGAATTCCTTGAGAAAATCGGCTCCGGTCAGATCCAGGTACATATCGCTCCGCAGAGCGCGGAATTCCTCGAACAGGCTGGGCGACCACGTATCGAATACATCCATCGGCTCACCGCCAAGCAGCCTGATCTTAATCCCCGCCGTATAATTATTGTTCTGGATGAAATCTGCATCGATCTGGATATGGGGATACAGCTTCTCGAATTCGGCAATCGCATCAAAATACACTTTGCCTGCTTGCGCCGTATCCAGCAGATAGCTGGAGTACCGGAGGATGACGGGTTCGCGGGTGTCTGAAGCTCCGCCTCCGCCGGACAGCAGGGAAGCGTCTGTACTGCTCCGGGTATCACAGCCGCCAATCATGAACAGCAGCAGAACAATGCTGCCCCCGATACCGGGTCTCCACTTCTTCATGACGCTTCCCCTTCCTTAATCTATTCTCCGTTCGCTTCTGTAACGTTCTTGCCCTATCGTTATATTCTGACCGATTCCATAGATTGCAGTCAACGGACAATCAGAGCTTCCCCCCCGAAGTTGCAATGCCTTCGATAAATTGCCGCTGGAACAGGATGTAGATAAGCAGCATCGGCCAAATGGCCAGCACGGAAGCCGCCATGAGCTCCGGATAGTCCACGGCGAAGGCGCTTTGAATCTTAGCCAGGGCCGAGGAGAGGGTCGCCGCGTCCGAGCTTGTGTTGACAATCATCGGCCACATCAGGTCCTTGAAGGAGAAGAGGGCCGTGAATATCCCGAGGGCCACCAGACCGGAGCGGACCAGCGGGAGCATGATTCTGGCGAAGGTCTGGCCGATATTGCAGCCGTCGATCTTCGCCGCCTCCTCCAGCTCCTTAGGCAGGCCCATGAAGAATTGTCTCAATAAGAAGGTGCCGAAGGCACTGACCAGCCCTGGAAACAGCAACGCAAAGATCGTATTGCGCATCCCCAGCGCATCGACCATCAGATATTGCGGGATGATGAAGATCTGGGTCGGCACCATCATCTGGAACAGCACCAGACTGAAGCAGAAGTCACGCCCCGGAAATCTTAGTCTGGCAAAAGCATACGCCGCCATCGCGCTGAACATCACCGCGCACAGCACCCTTAGCGCCATCATCGCAAACGTATTCCAGTACAGGATCAGGAAGTTATTCTGCCGCCATACCTCCAGATAATTCTCCACCCGCCAGGTCTTGGGGAAAAAGATAAACGGATTCATCGAGGTGGACTCCGTAACCGACTTGAACGAGGTCAGCACCATCCAGACGAACGGAAGAATCATCGCGGCTGCTCCCAGGAGCAGCACAAGGTGGGCTAAGATACGGTTAAGTTGTTTATGTTTGGCCATAGTGCCGCCTCCTACATGTAGTTGACCCATTTTTTTTGCGCTCGCATCTGGAAGAAGGTGATGATCATGATCAGCGCGAGCAACACCATTACAATCGCTGAGCCATAACCCTTGTTCGAGTACTTGAACGAGTTATTATAGAAGAGATACACAAGCGATACTGTATGGTCATAGGCCGGGTTACTCACATCGATCATCATATAGATGACATCGAACACTTGCATGGCCTGGATAATCGTGGTCACCACAACAAAGAACAGGGTTGGCGTTACAAGCGGCAGGGTAATCACGAAAAATTGGCGCACCCGGCTGGCTCCGTCGATATCCGAAGCCTCGTAGTAGTCCTTCGGGATCTCCTGCAGACCGGCGAGCAGCAGCACCATATTATAGCCGATGACACTCCAGATTCCGATCACCGCGATGGATAAGATCGCTACCCTCGGGTCCGTCGTCCAGTTGACGGCCGGAAGGCCCAGCTTGGACAGCCCGTAATTAATGAGGCCGTAGTGCTGGTTATACATCCAGCGCCATACCATGGTCACTGCCGCAGGAGCGGCGACCATCGGAATGAAATAGATCGTGCGGTACAGCGAGCGGCCCGCGAGCTTACCGTTCAGCAGGACGGCCACCAGCATGGCGATGGCAATGCTGACAGGAACGACCAGCAAGGTGTAGAGCAGTGTATTGCCGACAGCATGCCATACCTGGGGATCTTGAATCAGCTTGCGGTAATTGTCCCACCCGATGTAGATGTTGCCTTTGCCGAAGTCTCCGCTCTTGAAGAAGCTCAGGTAAGCGGTCTGCACTATTGGAATGAAGTTGAGGACGATAAGGCCGATCATCGTTGGCGCAATCAGGAACCAGCCCCAGGACCATTCATTCCAGGTTTTGGCTCCAATTTTCCTCTTGACGGTATGATTCATCTGCTTCCCTCTCCTATCAAACTTGCGGCAGCCCTATGGCTGCCGCAGGCATATGACTCTTGCTTATTTCTCTTCCGCCAGACTCTCATTCATCACCTTCGCTGCATTACGGGCTGCTTCCTCTACGGACACCTTGCCGGAGAACGCCGGCTTCAGCGCTTCATAAGCCTTGTCTTCCCAGACAGCCGTTGTATTGGAATACGGACGGATTACGCCATAGCTGACCATGTCAACGAATGCCTTGATGTTGAAGGTCTTGTTCGAATCCACCCACTTGTCAGCCGCGCCTTTGTACGCCGAGATGGCAACGCCCAGCTCCGCCTGGCGCTCCTGGCCGGTCTTGGAGCTTAAGTATTCCACGAACTTCCACGCTTCCTCCGGATGCTTCGTCTTGGCGTCAATCGCATTGCCCAGACCATTGTAGATGGAGGCCTGCGCAGCCTTCTTGGGCAGGACGGCCACATCGAAATTCTTCGCCATGAATTCGTTCTCTGTGAACCCGCTCAGGTTCCATGAACCGAACAGGCCCATCGCCGCCTTGCCGTTCTTCAGCAGATCGGCACGCTCGGCATCTCCGTACACCTCAGGGGACAGTCCGTCACGTACGAAGCTTATATAGAAATCCAGGGCTTCGATCGTCTTCGGATCGTCATAACCTGACTTCTTGTCCGCTGTAATAATGGTGCCGCCATTCTGATAGACGAAGTTGTAATACCCCTCCTGGTTATGCATCGGCGCGAGGAAGCCGTATACCCCATCCTTCGTGAGCGCTTTCGCGGCGCTGTGAAGATCATCCCAGGTCCAGTTCTCATCCGGGTATTTCACACCCGCCTGGTCAAACAGCGTCTTGTTGTACCACAGCCCGATGGTGTCGAAATCCTTCGGAACCGAATATTGCTTGCCCCCCAGATTATAGATCTGGTTCAGTCCTTCCGGGTAATTCTCCAGCTTGACGTCCTCGCTCTTACTGATGCGGTCTGTCAGGTCAAGCAGCATGCCGTTATTCGCATAGCGGTAGATCTCATTGGAATGCATCCAGAAGACATCCGGCAGCGAGCCGCCGGTGGCTCCCGCTTCCAGCATCGTCCAATAATCGGACCAGCCGGTCACCTCGATATCGACCTTGATGTCCGGGTTCTTGCTCTCGAATTCATCGGCAATGGTCCGCAGACCCTTCTCCTGATTGGAATCCCAGATCGCGTAGGTCAGCTGGACCTTCTCTCCGCTTGCCGCCTGGGTGGCCGCTGCGGCATCCGTTGCCTCTGCCGGTGGTGAAGCCGATGTATTGCTGTTGCCGCTGCCACTGCCGCAAGCGGTCAAGGTGGCCGCTGCAAGCAGGATGGACAATACGGTTGCTAAGCTTTTTTTCTTCACTAGAATTACCCCCAACTTCCATTTAGGATGTGCTGCATCTGCTGCACCTCCAATAGTAGGTGAACCCAGCCGCTCCCGGAATGGCCGTTTTTTACGGAAACATTCCCTTTTTTGACCAATCCCCGGAAGATGCAAAAAGTGCACCCGCAGCGGATGCACTTCTTTTACAGACTCTGTTCTTTTTTTGACAATTGCCGTTCTAGTACAGCGTCAGATTTATACTGGTGGATGGGCCACTATCCTGTCTGAATGACTAGAGGAGTGGAGCGCCCCTTCAGGTGCCATTCCCAGATGAAGACGGGAGTTGTCCATTAAAGGCGTAATAGCTCGGCGTAACGGACTGAGGCGCGCTTATTCTGGTTTAACATTACCACTTGGGCAAGTAACGGACTGAATTAAATCTAATACTTTTCTAGCCCCGGTATTCCTCGGGACTCATCCCGCTCAGCTTCTTGAACAGCTTACTGAAATACGCGGTGTTCGGATAACCCACACGCTCAGCAACCTCATAGACCTTGATGTTCCTGTCCCTGAGCAGGCTCTTGGCCTTCTCCATGCGCAGCCGGGTCAGGAAGCTGACGAAGTTCTCGCCGGTCTCCTGCTTGAATACCCTGCTGAGATAGGAGGCGTTCACGTTGATCCGGTCCGCTACGGATTGCAGGGAGATATCCTCCGCATACAGCTGCATGATGAGTTCACTCGCTTGCTCTGCATAGCTCCGGGAGGATTCGCCTTCCGACATCTGCGCCCTGCACTGCTCCAGATAACCGGCGACGGTCTGGTGCAGCCCCTCCAGACTCTCTTCATGGAGAATGCTCTCGTACACCGTAAGCCCGGCTTCATTCGGCTCGGGAAGCGCCGGGAAGCAGGACAGAATGGCGCCAAGCATCCGTATGTAGGTCGAACGCGCCGCCTGCTTCGTGCAGCCCTCCAGCAGCATAGTATCCTTCAGGCTGTTCAGGAAGGCAAGCGCCCCTTCGCTTCCGCTCTCGGTATCCTGCCTGAACTTCCGCATGCAAGGCTTGTCGATGAACAGCCGCTCCCCCCTTCTCTGACGGCTCCTGGCCTTATCATAGAAGGACAGGCCGCTCCCGCTGGCGAAGAACAGCTCGTCAAGCGCCATGTCCGCCTCCTGATAGGCCTGCTTCAGGCCGCCAAAGCCGGGAGCCGGACCGCTGACGCCGATGGACAGCGTCAGCTTCAGGAAATCCTTCATAGCCGCCTGAATCTTGGCGGCCGCGCGTTCAATCTCCGCGCGGACAATGCGCCCCTCCGGCCCGAGGTCCAGCAGCAGCACATATTCCGCAGAGTTCATCACAATGATCTCCTTCGCCCGCTTGCGCGGAAGAATCTCTTCAAGAATATTGGTGACTGAATAACGCAGCAGCTTCTCATCCTGCTCCACATACTTGCGTCTATGCTGTTCAAAATGGTTAATCCGCAGCTTCAGGAGCACCATCGGCGCATCTGCCAGGCGGATGCGCAGAGATTCGCGGTTAACCCGCACATCCCCGGCGGCCTTGAAGCCGCTGATCAGCTCCTTAAAGAGCGTCTCCTTCAAATACCCGATGCTCTCCTTGTAGGAGCCGGGGGGCATTCCGGAGGAGCTGCCTGCGGAGAGGCGGACCGCCCGCTTCTTAACCGTCTCCAGCACATGCACCAGCTCGTGCGGCTTCATATCGCTCTTGATCAGATAGTCCGCCGCCCCGAGCCTGAGCGCCTCCTGGGCGTACTGGAATTCCTCCAGACAGCTAAGGATGACGAATTGCCCGCCGATGTCCAGCCGCCGGGCCTCCCGGATCAGCTCCAGACCGTCCATCACCGGCATTTTGATATCCGTAATAATCAGATCCGGCCGGTGGGTCCCGGCCAGTTCCAGCGCTTCGCGCCCGTTAGCGGCCTCCCCCAGAATCGTAAATCCCTCATCTTCCCATTGAATAATCGATTTCAAGCCGATACGCATTAGCAGCTCGTCATCCACGATAAGCACACCCAGCATACTCAATAGGCCCCCTTCCTGTCCCGAATGGGAATTGTGATTACGAATACCGCACCTTGCCCCGGACTGCTCTCGAACGATACCCCGTACGGCTCGCCGTATAACCGGCGTACCCGCTGATGCACATTGATAACGCCGATGCCGCCGCTGTCCTCTGCACCGCAAAGCCTGCTGCGCAGCTTCGCTGCCGCCTCAGCGCTCATGCCCGCACCGTTGTCTCTGACCGTAATGGTGAGTTCAGCATTACCGGCCCGCCGGACCTCGATAGACAGCAGCCCGTCCTCCTGGTCGGCAATTCCGTGAAAGATCGCATTCTCGACCAGCGGCTGGATGCTCAGCTTCGGAATCTCCTGCTCCGCAAGCGTCTCCTCCACTTCCGAATGGAACTCGATCCGGTTGAAATACCGCACCTTCTGAATGATTATATAATGGCCGATGTGCTCCAGCTCCTCACGGATCGGCACCAGCCGGTTGTCCGTCTTGGCAGTATAACGGAGCATGGAGATCAGCGCTCCGGTCATCTCAACAATTTTCTCCGACTGCTGCATGGTGGCGATCCATTTGACTGAATTCAGCGTATTGTACAGAAAATGCGGACTGATCTGGGCCTGCAACGCGCGAATTTCAGCCTCGACCTTCTGCTCCTGCTCCACGTAGATCCGCTCCACCAGCTGCTTGAGTTCAGCGGACATCTGCTCGAACCGGCTGGCCATGACACCGATCTCATCATTCGAGCGGACCGCCGGGAGATTATCGAATTTCCCTTGCTCCACCAGCGTCATATTGCGGATCAGCTGCTTGATCGGCCGGGTGATCAGATTCGACATGTACACCGAGCTGGCCAGGGCGAACAGGATAAGCACGACAGCAATCGTCCACAGATTCCGCTTCAGGATGTCGCCTTCCACCGCGAGCTCTTCCACGGGCATATACATATAAGTCTTCCAGTTATGTTCCTCAAATGGCGACTGGATCAGAATATAGTCCTTGCCGGATACACGGACAATCTGCCTGCCTGAACCTGCGGCAAGTTCTTCCTCACGGACCGGGAAAAGTGTCCTGAACGGCTTGCCGATCAGGTTATAATTGTTGTTGAATATAATTATGCCGCTGTCATCGGTAACAGTGAAGGCCGAACGGTTGCCTGCCTCCATCCGCTTGTTCAGCCGGTTGATGAAATCTATGTCTACACTTACCGCCATTACGCCGATCAGCTTGCCGTTCTCCATATCGAAGATTTTGCGCAGATTATAGATCGTCCAATTGCTGTCCGCCTTGGTCTGCAGGTCCAGCCGGGTCGGCAGATCGCGCGTAATATCGTCAGAACGCAGGAATTCGGCGAACCAGTCCTCCTCACGGGGGTTATACGTATAATCGACAGGCTTGTTCGGGGCCACATAGAGGTCGCTGCCGTTCACCAGATTGTAGACATAGATAGAGATGGCGCGGTCCTTCATAGTGATGTAATTCATCAGCAATTGCGTGGCCTGCAGTTCGTTCGTCACGGAGCTGTCGTGCAGATAGTTCTGTACCGGGTAGTTCTCCTGCGAGACCGCTGAGATGTAGCTGTTAATCCCATAACTGGCGATGAGAGAAATCTGCTTCGTGTCCTCCAGGAATTCCTCGATGCGGATATTCGACTGTCTCGTCACATCGGCCAGCAGGTCCGTATATTTACGTTCAAGCATCTGCTGGGAGGAGATATAGGAGTTAGCGAACAGAATCACGACCGGAATCAGAATGGCCAGCAGGAAAAAGAACAGCATCTTGTTCTTCACGCTCACAAAACGGCGGCTGGGCTTCAAGGTGAAGGGAGCTTTCAAGTCATAACCTCCGGCGGCAGAGTTGGTGGAATACCTTTGTAGAATACCTTTAATGATAGACTCCCGGCTGCTTTCCCGCCACCCTGCTCTGCATGTCTTTTTTTTACTCTTTTCGTTCCCTTTTTTACATGTAGGGGGATTACGGGGAAAGGGCTGGCAGGATTCTACGGCTCCCGCCTCAGCTTCCCTGTCTGCCCGCTCCAGGCAGTAACCCAGAGACGTAAAGAAAGGAACAAAAACAGTAAAAAAGCTTGATTTTATAGTAAGGGTCATTCACTTAACATTCTCGGTGAAGCGAACAGCCATGACAGGGAGGTTGCGGTGCCTATGCGGAGATAGCGGAGATAAGTGTTAGTGAATAGAGAATTGTTCAAGTGCGCAGACCGTTCTATTAGGACAGGTATCCCCAAAAAAACAAAAGAGGTGAGTATCTATTGAGGCTATATCTTAAGCGTTCACTGATATCTATACTGGCAATTCTGACTCTCCTGCCCTCCAGTTTGGCAAGCGCTTCCACAGCTCCGGCCGCAGACCCGGTTCCTGTGGAAGATTCTGTATGGATGACTGATTCGGAGTTAGTGACCAATCCGGTTACGGCACCTGATTCCGATGAAACCCCTGCTTCCCCGGCGGAGCCGGAGGCTGCTCCTGTTCAGGAGACTGCGCCGGATCAGCTCCAGTTGAAGACCGCTGCTGAGGCGGCTCCGCTGTTCCAGTGGAGCTTCCGCTCCGGGCAGGTGCTTGACCGCACCTCGGTGGTAAACAGCGTCTACCCCGATGCGGCCGCTGAACGCGCCGAGCTTAAGGGAGTAGCAGCCATTGTCTATGACGACCAGCGCGGAGACGTCCTCTCTTTACCCGGCGGCGGGAACGGTACTGCCTGGCTGAAGCTGCCCGATCAGCTCTACAGCAGGATCAAGGATGAACTGTCCATCTCCTTTTGGGCCAACATCGACTCTTCGGCTAACGCCTATAACCGTCTGCTGTCCTCCACAATTGCCGAGAAGGGGCTGAGCAATGCCGGGGGAAGCGGCTGGCAGGACTCCGAGTTCATTATCATCGCCGGGGACGGCACGTTCAGCAACCGGATCTATACCGGCACGAATCCAAGTCAGATTGCCAGCTACAAAGGCGATATCGTCTGGAACCGTAACCCGGCCAAGGGCAAGTGGCAGCAGGTGACCGTCACTATGACCAGCAGCGGGGCCTACGAGGTATACCTGGACGGTGTTCCTGTTGGCATCAAAGGTCTGGATCAGAGCAAAAGCTCATCAGGAGCGACCATGCCCTCCGTTCTGGAGCATTTCTTCTCGCGTGATTATCTGAACGCCCTGAAATTCAATGATTTCGGCAGATCGCTCTATACCTCGGATGGAGATATCAAGGGGAAATTCGACGATCTGCGGATCTACAATGTCCAGTTAAATGCCAATCAGGTCAGCGCACTCTATGCAGAGACGAAGCATGAAGAGAACACTTCAGCCAAGCCGGCCAAAATCTCGGTTGATCTGGCAGACCGCTCGCTCGGACCTGTATTCCATGGCTCTTCCGGCGCACTGTATGCGATCAGCGAGCCGAATGTGCCGGATATCAATACACTGATTCCGATCAAGCCCTCGCATATCTCCCAAAAGCCGCCGAACGGCATCCAGCACCCGACTGGTGACGCGCTGCGGGTGTCGGACTATTTCTTCGAGGCTGGCGGGGAAGCTGTCAATATTGTCATGCAGGATTATTATCAGCATTGGTACTATCCGTCCAGAACGGCTAACGAATATATTCAGGAAGCCGTCATTCCGATTACAACGGCAGTCAAAGCGTATAAAGAGCAATGGGCGGCGGCGAATCCGGGGCGGGATGCGGATGCCAGATTCATCTATATCCCGTTCAATGAGCCTGAGCAGAACAATACCCGTTATCCCCAGCTGCTGGCGGATAACCAGACAGGCAAGAATTCAAGAGCTGTATTCAACAGCGACTGGCTGGCGGTAACGAAGAAAATCAAGGAGATTGACCCCGGTGCAGTCATTTCCGGAGTGAATCTGACCCAGTACGGAGCCAAGGTATTCGAGGATTTCATTCCCTACTGCGTAGAGAATGACTGTCTGCCGGACATTATCAGCTGGCATATGCTGTGGGACAAAGCCTTCAACCAGGCTCCCTCGAACGTAGCCACCTTCCGGACGGTGGAAGCGGGGTCCGTGCAGCGCTATAAAGAGCTGTACCCGGACCGGACGGTTCCCTTCCCGATCAAGGTGGACATCAACGAGTATGCCGCTACCTCGGAGATTGCCGTAGGCGGCTCGCTGATTCATTACATTGCACGTTATGATGAGCTGAAAATGAACAGCATGCTGCCGTATTGGAACACGGCCAACTCCTACGGGTCCCTGCTCGCCGGGCAGAACGAGCCTAACGGGGCATGGTGGCTCTACAAGTGGTATGCCGATATGATGGGCGGCGACATGGCCAAGATTGAGGTCATCAACGCCAGACATGAGAATGATGCCTTCGGTCCCGGCTTGTACGGGCTAAGCTCCATTCAGGACAACAAAAAGCAGGTCAGTATCGCGTTCGGAGGCACACAAGGAGACGGCCAGATCGTGTTCAATAACGTGACCGGCAATGGGAACAGCCCCTCCTTCCTCACAGAAGCAGAAGCGGTGCATATCACCGTATGGCATGCTGGATATACGGGCTTGACCGGATTTCTCGTAGAGCCTACCCAGATCCTGGACCGTGATTATCCCGTCAAGAACGGCTCGGTCACACTGGATGTCAACCTGAACGATTACACCTCGGCGTATTATGCAGTCATTACTCCGGCTGTAGATCATGCCCCGAAGGAGACTTTCTATAAGCGCTTCGAGGCTGAGAATGCGCAGGTGCGGACCAATGTGACCCTGACGGATCACTATCCGCGCAAGAGTACCGGACGCTCCGCCTCGAACGGCCAGTACGTCCAAGGCATCAAGGCTGCGGACAGCCTGGTGAAGTGGACCGATGTTACGGTTCCGGCAGACGGGAGCTACCGTCTGGATCTGATTGGCGGCAGCGGCGCAACCTCCACCCTGCGCAATCAGTCCAATACCGGAGATGCGAATCAGCGCATCAATTCCGAATGGTTCATCAAGATTGACGATCAGCCGGCAACGAAGGTGGTTCTGCGTGCGGATTACAACATGCAGCTGCTGGGAGGCAATACGATCTTTGCCGATCTGACGCAAGGAACGCATTCCATCGGCATCAGCAAATATAACCCGGATACGGGAGAAGCAGGCCAGGGCGAATCCACCCTTGACGCAATCGAACTAACGTATAGCGGCTTACCGGGCGCACACCCCAACTACCGTGTGCAGGCGGAATTCGCCGACTACGACCCTGCGCTGGGGTTGTCGAGAGAGAGCAGCCTTGAAGGCTTCGAGGGCGCCGGATATGTGACCGGTTACGGCAGCAGCCAGGACGCCAATACCCGCTTTGTGGTAAGTGTGCTGCAAGACGGCATGTATGATCTGCAGATTCGCTATGCCGCATCGGGCGCAGGCAAAATGCAAATTCAACATGACCGCAAGCCGCTCGTGGATCTGCCTGTTACGGATACTGGAGGACAATGGCAGACCGCTACAGTACCAACCTTCTTACGCACAGGCATTAACCTGGTTGATGTACGTTCCAGCGCTGCGCTTAGTCTCGATTATATTAACGCAGCCTTCGTCAGCCAGACTTCTGTATATTCCGTTGAGGCAGAGGCGGCAACGGTCGTAGGTACTCCAGCCGGCTCCGAGCTGCCGCTCATCCGTGAGGATGCCTTTGCCAAATACGCTTCCGGCGGCAAATATGTGAACGGCATTACCTCCTTCGACGGAGCAGAGCGGTATCTGGAGCTTAAGGACATCACGGTGTCCAAAGCAGGCACTTATAAACTGGTTGTTACCTACGCGAACGGTGAAAGTGCGGGGACACATGCCTACAACAATGACGTTGTTGAACGGTATGCGCAAGTAAGCGTCAACGGGGGCGAGCCGCAGACGGTCTTTTTCAAGAACACCATCTCATGGCAGCAGTTCGCCACACAGACCTTTGATGTTGAACTGAAAGCAGGCACCAACAGCATCCGTTTCTCCAATAATAATACGTATGACGGCGGCTCCAACCCTTATGGAGGAACCGGGGCGCAAGGATTCACTCCTTACACGGCGGTCCCACGCCAATACGCGCCTGCATTCGACCGGTTCGATATTTATGCGCGGCATACGCTTGCGATTGACGACGGCGGCAATAACGGCGGCGGTGATCCTGGCGGCGGCAACAACGGCGGCGGTGATCCCGGCGGCGGCAACAACGGCGGCGGTGATCCTGGCGGCAACAACGGTGGCGGTGATCCTGGCGGCGGCAACAACGGCGGCGGTGATCCTGGCGGCGGTAACAACGGCGGCGGTGATCCTGGCGGCGGTAACAACGGCGGCGGTGATCCTGGCGGCGGTAACAACGGCGGCGGTGATCCTGGCGGCGGTAACAACGGCGGCGGCGAAACTGGCGGCAGTAACAACGGCGGCAATAACGCCGGGAGTGGCAACGGCGGTGGCACTACCGTTGGTTCGGTCACCCCTGTTCAGCCGGAAGCACCAAGCGGCAGCGGCCATTTGACCGTCGAAGCAGAGGTTACAGGAACTACTGCTACAGCCACACTGGATGCGCAGAAAGTAAAAGCGGCAGAACAGATCACCGTCTCGTCTCCGCTCGGCACCTTCCACTTCCCTGTAAAAGCGGTTGATACCGCAGCTTGGGGACAGCAATTGGGAACCGGGGACTGGAAGCTTAAGGTCAGTATGACGGTCCTGCCGGAACAGCGGCAGCAAGAGATCCTTCAGGCTGTTCTGGCAGCCCAGGGCAAATTAATCAGCCCTGCCATTGAATACACGGTAACGGCTGAAGCCAACGGACGCACAGTGGAGATTCCAGGGTTCAAGGGCAGCTATTCCCGGGGCACCCTGCAGCTCGACAGTCCGGCAGACAGCCGGAATACGACCGTGGTCCGGATCGGGAAGGACGGAAGCTTCACCTTCGTCCCGGCGGTCTTCAACGGCACCGGTGTAACCTTCTACAGTCCGAACAACGGCACATTTGCGGTAATTTCAAGCAACAAGACATTCGAGGATATCAAGGGGCACTGGGCACAGGCATCCGTCGAAAAGCTGGCCTCCAAGTACATCCTCACCGGCTTAACGGACAGCAGGTTCGCACCGAACGCTACCACAACGCGCGCGGAATTCGCAGCGATGATAGTTCGTGCGCTGGGCTACTCCTCCTCCGATTCAGCAGATGTTTCGTTTAAGGATACCCCCTCCGGCGCATGGTACACCGGAAGCGTCGGAACAGCCGTAGAGCTGGGTCTGGTGCAGGGCGGAACGGACAATAATTTCCGGCCGAACGACATCATTACCCGCCAGGAGATGACCATTATTCTGGTTAAGGCGATGGCCCTTGCAGGCTCGCCGCTCCCGGCTTCAGAGCTTCAGCCTGCAGCCTTCAAGGATGCAGACAAAATTTCGGGCTGGGCGCAGCAGGATGTGGCCAAGGCGGTTCAGGCAGGCCTGATCACCGGTACACCTACCGGGCAATTCCAGCCGGGTCAATCCGCAACCCGTGCGGAAGCGGCAACCGTCATCCTCCGCTTGCTGTCACAAGCGAAATTAATGAACTAAGCTATGCTATCAACACCATAAAAATCAAGCAGAGCAGCGATTCTCCAATAACAGGAGAATCGCTGCTCTGCTGTTTTTGGTTTATGGAGGCTTGTTTATAGAAGGCAGCTTACATTTCTTGCACTTCATTTATTGGTCTTGCATCTGTGGTTTGTATGTTATAATATATTAAAAAATGTTATGACATACGTCAGGAGTGATGCAGTGCAATCGCCAGTATTAGCTATTGGAGAACGGTTAAAAGAAATACGAGCAACTAGAAATCTTACACTTGAAGATGTTTCTAAACTTACCGATGTAAGTAAGCCCATGCTTGGACAAATTGAAAGAGGGCAGTCTTCACCAACTATTACAACTCTTTGGAAAATCGCAGTGGGCTTAAAAGTTCCTTTATCTTTATTATTGGAAGAGCTAGAAGAGGAGTGCAGTGTGGTTGATACACTGTCCAAAAACGCTATCCTCGAAGAGGATGGAAAAATGAGAGCCTTTCCTGTTTTTCCTTTTGACCCTACCCGTAACGTTGAAATATTCTATATCGAATTTGATCCCGGATGCCAGCATCCATCTAAAAAGCACCTTGATGGTGTGGAAGAATATGTTTTTGTGGAGCAAGGTATGTTAGAAATGGTAGTCAACAACAACAAAATTGTTCTAAAAGAAAAGCAAGCACTCCGCTTTCGGGCTAATGTTTCTCATTCCTACAATAATCCCTATCAAGAAACATGTGTCATTTACAACATGATTTTTTACCCAAGAGCATAGGCAAGTTTCATCTAAGATCTTCTAGAAAATATTTAAAAATGAGGTGTGATGATTATGGCAATTGAAAAAGTAAAAGATTTTTTCAAACAATATGGGATGGATTCTCAAATTAAAGAATTTGAAGTATCTAGTGCAACCGTGGATTTGGCTGCATCTGCATTAGGTTGTGAGCCAGAGAGAATCGCAAAAACACTTTCTTTTATGGTAAATGGACAAGCTGTTTTAGTAGTTGCCGCCGGGGATGCAAAAGTGGATAACAAAAAATTCAAAGAGTATTTCAAAACAAAAGCAAAAATGCTTTCTCCAGATGAAGCCATTGATAGGGTTGGTCATGCAATTGGAGGTGTTTGTCCATTTGCTATTAAAAATGATGTTTCTGTTTATCTAGACATCTCTTTAAAACGTTTTAAGACAATCTATCCAGCTTGCGGGAGTAGCAACAGTGCGCTTGAACTTACAATAAAACAATTAGAACAATACTCTAGTTATTCAGTGTGGATTGATGTATGTAAAGGATGGAATGATTGCACATAAAACCGGAGTTTCCTTGGTATCTAAACGCATAGCAAGCCGCTACAGCTCATTTTGCTTCTTCAACAATCTTAGCCAATTTCTTTTTACTTTTGATGGTAGATCGTGTACGGTAGTAGCATATAGCTCGCCCCATAGCGGCCCGTAGCAGACTTTCACCGCCAAGTTTTCATCCATGGGGACGCTCTCATAAGTGAATTGGAGGTGTAATTAATGAAACTAATTCGTTTAATGAAATCATTCCGATTTTGGTTAGTTTTAATTTCATTTGTTGCTATTGTTATAAATATTTCAGGGAATGACGACTATAACATCCTGTTGGCCATAACTAGTCCGTTGGTCTGGATATACGAATCATCTCATTTTGTACGAAAAACAGGCATTCCAATAGCAGTAGTCTATCTCACAACATTAGCTTTCTGGTATCTTGTTGGTTTCATTCTGGATCGACTGTTACAAAAAATAAGGAACAACAAATCCTAGATAAGGGGGCGTCCCACGCAGCCATTACATGGCTTATGGGACGCCCCCTGCTGTCTCGGCTTACTCCACCGCGCTCAGATACACTTCAAATGCGGATAAGGTCGGGCACCAGCGTGATTGATCTATGGTCAGGCGGATATGCCTTGCTGTAACCTCCGGGAATTTGAGAATACGCTTGTGTCCGACAACCGTACATTCACTGAACCTTTTCCAGATAGCTCCGTCCAGATATTCCAAATGAAGCTGTTCGATACGCTGACCTGACTGGATATGCTCCTTGAGTACAATCGTATCGAAGGACTGCTCCACAGTCAGGTCAAGCTCAATGGAAGCCTGCTCCGTTCCTTCCTTGGGGCACCAGAATGTATCTCTGTTCCCGTCCAGTACCCGGCCGGCCGCATTGGCCTCTCCCGCCGTCTCCGTTGCGGTAGCCTGAGCCCCCGCAGCCAGATTATATTCGAAGGTGGACCGAATCACCTCTCCCAGCTCGGCCATTCGCCGGGCATCGTTCTCATGAATGAGACCGCGCTTGTCGGGCGGAAGATTGAGGAGGAACGTCGAGTTCCCGCCAACCGACTTATCATAGATGTCCAGCAGCTCTTCGAGGCTGCGGACCTGGTCGTCCTCAGCAGCGTGGTAGAACCAGCCGGGCCGGATCGAGGTATTCACTTCCGCCGGATACCAGACGAGCTCCTTCCCGGCGATGGCTTCCCGGCTCCCCAGATTCTCATCGCGGGAGTTGCTGCGTCTGGCGAATTCGCCGTCGTCCACATGCTGCGACTCTTCCTGGATTTTCTCGCAATCCTGCAGCTCTGCCGGAACGACACTCCACTCGGACTCACGGGTATGGCCGGCCTCATTGCCGCACCAGCGGACGTCCGGACCGCATACGGAGATCACCGCGCCCGGCTGCAGCTCCCGGATCACCTCATAATATCCGTCCCAGTCATAGACCTGCTTCAAGCCATTCGGACCTTCACCGCATGCACCGTCGAACCAGACGCAGAAGATGTCCCCGTACCCGGTTAACAGCTCACGTAATTGATCCTTGAGATATTCGTTATACTCCGAACTCCCGTACCGGCTGTCATGGCGGTCCCACGGAGACAAGTACACCCCGAATTTCAGTCCTCCCTCACGGCAGGCATCCGCTACCTCCTGTACCATATCGCCTTGGCCATCACGCCATGGACTGTGCTTCACCGAATGCCCGGTATGGCTGCTGGGCCAGAGACAGAACCCGTCATGATGCTTGCAGGTCAGGATCAAGCCTCTCATCCCCGCCGATTTACACACCTCCACCCACTGCTTCGCATCAAATTCTTCGGGATTGAAGATCGCCGGTGCTTCGTCGCCGAGTCCCCATTCCTTATCAGTGAACGTATTGACGCCAAAATGTATAAATGAATAGAATTCCAGCTCCTGCCAGGCCACCTGCCGTGGAGAAGGTACTACTTGCGCTGCGTTTCTGATATTAACATTCATCCCTATGCTCCCCTTTGATAGTAGTCTATATAAGACGCACTTAAGATTTGAACTTGAAGCTTCATCGTCACTGCGGTGAACATTTGGACTTCCGGCCGCTGTTGTCACCAGATTTCTTGATTTTGAACCGCTGTAAACGGTAGAAATCCGGTGACAAAGGCGGTCGCTACCGCTCCTACAGCTCCAAATTTCCCCTCCGCTTCTTTTGCTTTTTGTTTATTTCTTTAGTGCTTCTTATCTAGTAAGTTACCAGCTCTACCTCATAAGCGCCCAAAGTCAGCGAATCCGCGAAGCGGCTGCCGGACAGCAGCCCGGATGCCTCCCTCTCCAGCTGTATGGTCTGCTCTATACCGGTGGTGTTCACACAGAGTAAAGAGCCGTCTTCCAGGCTGCGTGCGACCACGCCTGAAGGGGTAACCGGACCTTTCTGGATGCCAAGCGCCGGGTACAGCCTATCGAGAAGCAGACTTAGAAAATCGGCATCCGCCGGTATCGCGACATAGATCGCCTCTCCCTTGCCATAACGGTTCCGCGTGACTGCGGGCGACTTCTCGAGTGTATTCGTGAACGAAGCCACAGTCTCGGCTGTACGGGCTTCCAGTATCTCGTAATAGCTGATCTCAGGCTGATATTCCTGCTCCCCGAGCAGAATAGCCGGCTTTTCCCGTTCCAGATGGAGCTCTGTCTTCTCAAGACCTCCGGCATTCTCCGCAGGCGTATGGCTTCTGGTTCTCATGAAGGCTCCGCTGCGGATGCCGAAGACATCGCTTAGCCCGCCGGGCATCGGGGTATCGAACACGCGGTTATGCTCATTGACCTTCGCAGAATACGCCGTCATCACAGCGGTGCCACCTGCCTCAACGAAGGTGCGAATAGCGGCTGCTGAGGCTGCATCCATAACGGCATGTCCCGGCACGATCAGAAGCTTATAATCCTTACGCAGACTGCGCAGATTCACAATATTACAGTCCAGATTGGCCCGCTCAATAGCCTCATAGGCCTCCAGGACTTGCCGGGTATAATCGGTTTTGTAGTAGCTCCGGTTGCCGTCCATCACCTTCAGGCTCTCGTACGAGTAGGCAATGGCAATCTGCGGAGAGGTCTGTCTGGGAAGCCCGCGTTCCTGCAGCAGCTTGAATTCCTCCGCGATTTGTTTGAACTCCTCATACTTCCAGCCCGGCGTGCCGTCATGATCCACCAGACCAAATACATATTGCTCCTCACCGCCCAGCATCGTCCGCCAGGTCCATGCGCAGACAGCCTGAGCCCTGTGGACAAGCGAGAGATAGGCATACATTCTCATGGCCAGGCGCGGGGAAGCGTAGCCTCCGAAGTCGCCAGTCTGGAATTCAAGACACCAGATGGGCTGGTCAAGCTCGCCAATGCGGTGATCCATGAAGAAGCAGGCGGCGGTCAAGGCCCGTCTGTCCTCGGGATTGGTGCCGGGGTAGAACCCGATACCGGGGAGATCAACGATCTCCTCATATTGCTTCAGATAATCGAACCCGTAGCCGGGATTCTCTGACCAGTGATTCGTCGATTCCCTGGCTTCAGGCGCGAACTGCCTGACAATCCGGCTCAGACCCTGCATATAAGCCAAGACTTCATCGGAATAAAATCGCCACATGTCCAGCACCCGTTCCGGCGCGCCTTGAATCTGGCCGGAGACTGGAAGCACGACATCGTGGAAGCTGCTCAATTTGCGCGACCAGCGCTGGGTAGTCCATGCCCGGTTCAACTGGTCTACCGTGCCGTACTTGTCTTTCAGCCAAGCTTCAAAGCGGTCTCTGGCCTCTCTGGAATAGGAAGGCGCTCCCGAGCCCAGCTCATTGCACAGTCCGAAGGCATACAGGGCCGGATGATTCCGGTATTTACATACCAGTGTCTCGGCGAACTTATACGCGTATTCCTGGAAGGCCGGGTGG
Source organism: Paenibacillus sp. FSL M7-0896 (assembly GCF_037975415.1). Lineage (NCBI taxonomy): Bacteria > Bacillati > Bacillota > Bacilli > Caryophanales > Paenibacillaceae > Paenibacillus > Paenibacillus sp. FSL M7-0896. Next base: position 2,515,138 of record NZ_CP150250.1, on the reverse strand, counting down.
CCGATATCCTCCATATAGCGTGTTTGCGCTTCCATACGGATGCCGTTTGTATCGGTCCGGTCAATCGCCGGATACTTCTTGTGGAGCCATGTCGGAGCCGGGCGGGTTGCGATATCCAGCACGACCTGTATACCCGCCTCGTGAAACAGATCCATGACTTCATCGAACCATTCAAACGTAAAGTTGCCTTCAGAGGGCTCAAAGCTGTCCCAGCACAAATGCCCCAGCCGGACAACGTTAAAGGATGCTGTCCGCATCCATTCAATATCTTGTGCCCATCTCTCCTTGGGCCAGTCATGCGGATGGTAATTCGCTCCTGCATACAACAATCTAATCACCGCCATATAAAAATAGTAAAATACACAAACTATATTAAATGCTGCCTTGATAATATGAAATATAATAAATGAATCAATTCATATAATAAAATGAAAGTAAAATAGAACGGCCAATATATTTGCATGAATCTCGCAATATTGTTATTTATCCCTGGGTCCCATGGGCGATATACTAAACAGCATCACATACAGGGAGGTCAATACATGAAGATAAAGTTTGCGAAGCAGGCGTCTATCGCCCTAGTGGCCGGAGTCCTGCTGACAGCTGTTGCCGGCTGCAGTGCGGCATCCGATCCGGGTCAGGCTGCACAGGGGGATCAGGGAAATACCGGGCAACAAGAGGCTACGATTACCTTAGGCCGTGTGGTCGGCTCCGACAACAAATTCAAGAATGGGGAGACCATCGAAAATAATGTCCACACCAAATGGGCCAAGGAGAAGTTCGGCATTGACTTTAAGGTAGATTGGACCGTAGGAACCGGAGATGCTTACACGACCAAGCTCCGCCTTCTGCTTAACTCCAATGAAAAGCTGCCGGATGTCTTCACCCTGAACGATCCGACGCTTGAGAATCAGGTCGTCGATTCCGGCAAGGTGATGGATATCGACGAGGCTTTTGACAAGTACACTTCGCAGCGGCTTAAGGATCTGTACGCCCAGTACCCCGAAATATGGAATACGGTTACTTATGACGGCAAGCATTACGGCCTGCCCACCTTCAACGCCAACAGCTCTTTCAGCGTGCTCTGGATTCGCCAGGATTGGCTGGATACCTTAGGCCTGAAGGCGCCCAAGACTATCGCGGATATGGAAGCTGTAATGGATGCGTTCGTCAACCGCGACCCTGACGGCAATGGGATCAAGGATACCCTCGGATTATCCCTGTCACTCAAAAAAGGCGTCACGGCCGTGAAGGACACCTTCATGGTATCCAGCGATTTCCTGTTCGGACATTCTGCTATCCCTACTTACTGGACAGAGGGGCCGGACGGCAAGCTTCAGTACGGCTCTGTTCAGCCTACAGTCAAGGAGGGCCTGATCAAGCTTAGCGAATGGATGAGCAAAGGCTATCTGGATAAAGACGCCGGGATCATGGATGAAGCCAAGGCGGCGGAGAGCTTTGTTCAGGGCAAATCCGGCATGGTCTTCGGCCCGACCTGGATGGCTTCCTATCCGTTCAGTGCGGATATGACCTTTGATTATGTACCGGTTCCCATTCCTGCAGGCATTGACGGCAAAATGGGCTTTGGCAGTGAACCGCAATCCTCCGTCCGCTTCTATTTCAACAAGGATTTCAAATATATGGAGGCCTTCTTCAACTATCTGGACGCCATCATGGGACCCGGCTTCTACGATCCTTCCTCCGAACTGGCTAACGGCTGGGCCGAGGGCTACGACTATGTCATCGTGGACGGCAAACCGGTCTATGACCAGGACAAAATCCCGGGCGGATGGATTGATGTGAAGAAATACACCATCTACGGCAACGACATTCAGACGCCCAAAAAGGAGCTGGAGGTCATGGCCAAGCTCGGCCAGGGCAAAACACCCGAAACCCCTTACGAAATGTATTTCTCGGCCAGACCGAAGAAATGGGCAGAGGCTGCTGCCGTACTGCAGACTTACATCGACGAAGCTTCCGTATTCGATAAATATACCGGCCCTCCGACAGCAACCATGGCCCAAAAGGGCGAGCTGCTCCGCAAAATGGAAAGTGAAGCTTTCCTGAAAATTATTTACGGGCAAGAATCGCCGGATTCGTTCGACAGCTTCGTGGAGAAATGGAAGTCCTCCGGCGGAGATGATATTACCAAAGAGGTGAACGAGTGGTATCAGGCGCTTAACCACTAGAAGACTTTTGCCAAATGAACCTATAGAGGAGTTGTCCGGATGATGGAATGGAAGAAGAGCAAGACGCGATTTACTCGCCAGCTACCTCTTCATTTGCTCATACTGCCATCTGTAATCTGTCTGCTGATCTTCAATTATGCGCCTATGGCGGGGCTTTTGATGGCTTTTCAGGACTTCAAGCCCCGGCTTGGGTTCCTGCATTCACCATGGGTTGGCTTCGAGCATTTTCAATATATGTTTACTTATCCTGACAGCGTGCAGGTCATCTATAACACCCTGCTTATCGCTTCGCTCAAGATCACGGCCAACATTATAGTCCCGATCCTCTTTGCCTTGCTGCTGAATGAGGTTCGCGCGCTGCTGTTCAAACGGTTCGTGCAGACACTCGTATATCTCCCGCATTTCCTGTCCTGGGTGATTCTGGGAGGGATTCTGACAGATATCCTAGGCAACAAAGGAATTGTCAATCACCTGCTGACGCTCCTTGGCACCGATACTGTATTTTTCCTTGGAGACGGAACCTGGTTTCGGATCACCGTAGTGGTCAGTGATGTCTGGAAGGAGTTCGGCTTCGCCGCAATTATCTATCTCGCCGCCATGAGCGGCATCAATATGTCGCTGTATGAAGCCGCCGAGATCGACGGCGCAGGCCGGTTCAAGCAGACGCTCCATGTCACCTTGCCGGCGCTGGTTCCCGTTATCCTGGTTGTGGGCACGCTCGCGCTGGGCAATATCCTCAATGCAGGCTTCGACCAGATCTTCAACCTGTACAATCCGCTGGTCTACCGTGAAGGAGATATTATAGATACCTTTGTATATAGGGTAGGTCTCATGAACGGCTCTTTCAGCTTCGCGACCGCCGTCGGCTTATTCAAATCGGTCATCAGCTTCATCCTGATCGTTACGGCTTACCGGCTGGCCTACCGGTTCGGAAATTATCGCATCTTTTGAGTAAAGGCAGGCGGAATCTATGTATCGGAAAACAATCTCTTACCGCTGGTTTACAGTGCTCAACACTGCGCTTCTTGCAGTCCTGGCCGTATTATGTATCCTTCCCCTTGTGCATGTTGCGGCCGTATCCTTCAGTTCCAGTGCGGCGGCTACGGCTAATCAGGTGTTTTTCTGGCCGGTCGGATTCACGGCTGAAGCCTACTCCAGAACGCTTACGAATCCCTTGTTTCTGCGTTCCTTAATTCTATCTGTGGAAAGAACGCTCGCCGGAACCCTGCTGTCTATGGCGTTGACCGTTACCGCCGCTTATACCCTGTCGCGTTCATTTTCCGGCAGAAGCTTCTACTCCTGGTTCTTTGTCTTTACCATGCTGTTCAACGGCGGCCTGATTCCAACCTATCTGCTGATCACGCAGCTTCATTTAACCAACACGCTGTGGGTCCTGATTCTGCCGTCTGCGGTGAACGTGTTCAATACCATTCTGATGATGCAATTCTTCCGCGCCATTCCCAAAGAGCTGGAGGAGGCGGCAAGCATTGACGGGGCGGGTTATCTGAGGTCTCTGATCACGATCTATCTTCCCTTGTCGCTTCCCTCCCTGGCCACCTTATCCTTGTTCTCGATGGTCTGGCATTGGAACTCATGGTTTGACGGGCTGATCTATATGACTGATTACCGGCAGTATCCGCTGGCGACATTTCTGCAGACGATCATTCAGAGCGGCGACATGCGCAACACGAACATTGACCCCAGTCAGCTGAAAATTCTGTCGGAACGCACGGTGCGTTCTGCGCAAATCCTGATAGGAGCATTGCCGATCCTGCTCGTCTATCCGTTCCTGCAGAGGTTCTTCGTACAAGGGTTGACGATGGGCGCAGTTAAAGAATAAGATAAGCACAAAACTTAGGAGTCAGAAGCAGATGGGCAACAAGGAACGTAGTCTTTTCTCCAAGCTGGTCGGCTCGCTGGTGTTATTATTGCTGCCTGTTCTGATCTTGTCGGTGTATTCGAGCAGAGTCAATGAGAATGTCATCACCAGTCAGATCAAACAGTCGGGCATCAGCAGGCTATCTACCTTAGCCACACAACTGGACAGTATTATTACGCAGCTGGAGACCTTCACCTACCTCCTGATCCGTGATCCGAACGTCATTGAATTTCAGGATCTGTCCCTGCTGAACTCCAGCTACTACGAACAAATCAGCCGCAAAAAGCTCATTCAGGATAAGTTGTATCTGCAAAGCGCCTCGACGGAATGGATCAATGAAATCACGGTCTATTCGCCGCGTTCAGGGCAGACCATATCTACGGTCAACGGAACCTCCTATGATCTGGAGCGTCTTCAGCGGCTGAGCAAGGACAACTGGAATTTCATTATGGATGACGATCACGGAGATAAACAGGGCACGGTCATCCACTTGACCTTTGAGCCCTACCAGTCCAGCAGCGGCATCGCCAGAGCCAATTCGATCATTGAAATCAGCTTTCACATGAACCATGTGATCCGGATGCTGGAGCAGTTTCAATCGCAGGGAATCGGGGAAGCGCTTTTTTATAAACCTGATGAAATCTTCTTGTCCACGCCCTCTTGCCCGCCTGAGCTTCTCCAGGAGGCTGTATCCGCCTTAAAGAGGACGCAGCTGACGCATGAGGGCAATATCACTCTGGATGTCAGCGGAATTTCCTACCTTCTGTCCTATTCCGATGTGCAGGTGCTGGACGGGTATGTGGTCAACATTGTGCCTTTATCCGAGATTCTGACGCCACTTAGGGTGACCAACCGGTTCGCCTATCTTGTCCTCGGACTGATCCTCATCGTGGGCATTGCCTTATCGTGGCTGCTATACCGGAATGTTCAGGTCCCGCTGCGTGCTCTGGTCAGAGGGGTTCAGCTCATCAAGATGGGACAATATAAGACCAGAATTCCGCTTCAGGCAAATAACGAATTCCGGCTCATTGTATCCAGATTCAACGAAATGTCGGCGCAAATCCAGCAGCTGATCGAGAATGTGCTGGAGCAGCAGCTGCTCACGCATGAAGCTGAACTGAAGCAGCTGCAGTCACAGATTAATCCCCATTTTCTGTATAACAGCCTGTCCTACGTGATCAGCATGACCAAGTTGGAACGGAAGGATGCCGTGCTGCAAATGGCCTATCACCTGTCCGATTACTACCGCTATACGACCCGGGTGGAGAATCAGGTGGTGAGACTGGCGGATGAGCTGAAGAACGCTGCCGATTACCTCAGCATCCACCGGATGCGGATGAGCCGCATCCGCTACAGCATCGAGGTGGCGGACCTCATGCGGGACCTTGAAGTTCCCCGGCTGATTCTCCAGCCGATCGTCGAGAATGCGCTGATTCACGGGATTGAAGCCCTGGAGGGCCCCGGGAGGATAACGATTAGCGGGAGCCTGGACGGCAGCGGATATTCACTGATAGTTGACGACAACGGCGGCACTATGACCACTGGCCGGCTTCAGGAGCTTCAGCAGCTGCTTGCGAACCGGTATGGAGAACGGCCGGAAGCCTGCGGCCTGCTGAATGTGCACCGGCGGCTCCAGCTCCGGTACGGGGCGGATTCAGGGGTGAGGCTGTCGGTCAATGCGGACTCGGGACTGCGGGTAGAGCTGTACTGGACAGAGAAGGCGGTGGAGAATGAAGCTGTTAATTGTGGATGATGAAGAGCACTTAGTGGAGAGCATGACCGCAAGCATTGCCTGGGAGACGGCTGGCATTACCAGCGTATTCTCTGCCTATTCCGGCAAGCAGGCTATGGAGCAGATGGACAAGAACGCCGCAGACATTGTGGTGACCGATGTCCGTATGCCCGGCATGAACGGCATTGAGCTGATCCGGGCGGTCAAGCAGAAGTGGCCGAGGACGGTTAGTATTCTGCTTACCGGCCATGCCGAATTTGAATATGCCCAGCAGGGGCTGAAAGCTAAGGCGGCACATTATTTCCTCAAGCCTGTGAAGGATGAGGAGCTGCTCGCTGCCGTCTCTGATGCGGCCCGTGCGCTGCAGGCAGAACGGGAGCAGATGACTGCCTACGTGCAGTCGCAGGCAATGGTTCACCGCAATCTGCCTATCCTGCGCTCCAACCTGCTGAACCATCTGATCCAGGGACGCATGTGGACTGAACGCAAATTGACAGAGCAGCTCCAGTTATACGGCCTTCCAATCGGATTAGGCGATACGATCTCCCTGATTCTGATCCGCATCGAGGACCCGCAGAAGCGCTACGATCCGTCCGATATGTCGCTTCCGGGCTTCGCTGTTACCAATATCGTGGAGGAGCTGGTGTCCCAGCACTTCAAAAGCTGGAGCTGCGAGGATGTATACGGCCATCTTCTGTTCATTGTGAATGGCGGCGGGGACGCAAGCGGCCGTCAACTGGAGCAGACCGCGGATGAGATGAGGCAGATTGTCAGCCGGCTGCTGCATCTCACGGTCTCGGTCATTCTCTCCCCTTCCGGGACCTTTCCGGCCAGTGTGGAGGAGCTGTATCAGCGCTGCGTAGCCACGGTCCGCTCGCAGATCGGCTACGACAACGACTTCGTCGTTCAGCTCGGCGGTCACCATGTCAAACCGGCCTCCCTGGTGGTCGCTTCCCTCTACTCGCCTCCCTTATTCCCGCATCTGCTTGAGGCCGGGAACTGGGAGGCGGCAAGAGAGAAGCTCCAGGAGGTGTTGCTGGAATGGGGCACGAAGTATAGCGGCTCGCATGAGCATTTATCGGAGATTTATTACGCCTTGAAGTCCGCGTTCTCCTACTTTGTGCATAAGAACGGCGGTCTGCTGACAGACTACCGCCTGCATACGCCGCTTGATATCAGGAGCATCGGAGAACTGGAGTACTGGGCAACGGGCTTGCTGGACAGACTTCAGCATGAGATGAACACTGAGCTGTCCGCCTCCCGTCACTCCGTTGTCGCACAGATTCATCAATTCGTACAGGAGCATCTGTCGGAGGATGTCTCCCTTCAGGCGATCGCCGAATATGTATATATGCACCCAACCCATGTATCCAAGGTCTTCAAGCGGGAGACGGGAGAGAACCTGTCCGATTACCTGCTGCGTCTGCGGATGGAGAAGGCTGTATTCTTGCTGAAGGACAGTAAATACAGAGTTTATGAAATAGCGAACCGCCTGGGATACAAGAACCCCACGTATTTCATCAAGGTCTTCAAGGAGCATTTTGGCGTCACACCCCAGGAATTCAGGGAGAGCACGCTTCTCTAATTGAGATCCCGGTAATTCTGGGCCAAAAAGCCCACCAAAGAGGCAATCGCCTTGACGGTGAGCTTTTTGTCGTTCTATATATGCGAAAAATCCACTACCGGCAAGCACGCGGTCCACAACAGCCTGTTCGCTGCTGTCTTCCGGTGACTAACGGAACAGCACGCATTTCCCCGATTCCCTGAAGTACTTGATCAGCCGCTCAATCGGCTCGCGTCCGCATTTCAGCTGCTCGCCAAGACAGTCAATACACAGGAAATCCTGGGCATTGCGCGTGACCAGCTTCAGGTAAATCGCCACATCATCCGTCATCAGAGGGACCCCGCATTGTCTGCAGGTTCTGTTCATGCTCATACGCTTCTCTTCTTTCTTATCTCTAGACCAATCAGACCAATTTCGCCCGCACGATCAGACAGTCATGGGCTGGAACGACCGGAGCAAACCGTTCTCTGAACACCCCAAGCTCCTTGTGCTCCCAGCAGTCATACAGCGACAGCGATTTGCCGGAGGCATACGGAAGCCCGAAATCCCAGAATTGCAGCGACATCTCTCTTTGACCATCACTCAGATTGAAGAATCCGATCGCGAGGTCACCATCCGCCAGCACTTTGACCAGCATGAATACTTCATTAGTATGGAACCACTGCGGCTCAGGCTTAATGCGGTAAGCTCCGCGGCCCTCGATATCCTGGTTGATGGCAATCAGATCCGGGTTCAGCAGAATGTTCTTGGTCGCTTCATTCGCCTTGCGGATGTCACTGCCGATCATCAGCGGAGAGCCCAGCAGGCTCCACAGCGAGAAGTGCGTCTTGTACTCCACATCCGTGCAGCCGCCGATCTGGCTGCCGATGAAGTCACTGTTGCTGCCCCCGTACATGCCGACTACCAGCATATCCAGATCGTTATGGCAGTAGGCCCCGGTGTAGGCGGCTTTATCAAGCTGTGACAGCGCCAGCGTCTTGATCGATTCCCAGCTGTCCTGGATATCGCCGGTGGAACGGTACATATGCGCGCCGGATTCACGAATCCACTGGTAGACGTTATCTTCACCCCAGTTACATGCGGAGAAAAGAATGTCTCTTCCGCAGTTCTTAAGTGCGAGACTCATCCGCTTATACAGCAGCTCCCCCGACATATGTCTGGGTTTGAAGCAGTAGTCATACTTCAGGAAGTCTACACCCCATTCCGCCAGCGATGCGGCATCCTGGAATTCATGCTCGAAGCTGCCCGGATACCCGGCGCAGGTATGCGTTCCCACACAAGAGTACATGCCGAACTTCAGTCCCTTGGAGTGAATATAATCTGCAACCGCCTTCATTCCGTTCGGGAATTTGTCCGGATCGGCCACCAGCTTGCCATCCTTGTCCCGTTCCTTCAGGCTCCAGCAGTCGTCAATCACAATGTATTCGTACCCTGCATCCTTATAACCGTCCGCCACCAGCGTATCGGCCGCTTCCCGGATCAATTGCTCATTGATATCCCAAGTAAAAGTATTCCATGAATTCCATCCCATCGGCGGCGTTAAGCCAAGCTGTTGCTGTTTGTCCATCATTCGTATTCATCCTTTCGAGTCCATCATTAAATAAATAGTTACCAGCTAGTAGTCATCTGCATAAATGCTGTATTCTTTATGTATTTAATCATACTGGGGCCTTGCATTCTATAGCTTGACGTTGCTTTCATATCGACAAATGTTGCTTTTGAGTGTGATGCTTATCTGCCTCCTTAGCCGCCATCAAAACTGCTTGATCCGTCTCCACTTCTAGACATAGATGGAAAAGGGTATCTTAATTTTCCGTATTCTCAGGATTAGGCGGGAGCAAGTGGATAAAGAGCATCTAATGGGTTTGATTTCGTCACTTTAGTGGAAATGCGCAAAATTAAGTGTTGTTTATCCAACCATTGCCGTAGGAGGAGCCTTTTGTTCACCAGTAAGTGTATAAAAGGCAACTGTTTCCCTCCACACCTTTGCGCCCGGCACTCCAGCCTTCGCCATCCGTCCTCCACACCTCCTCGCCCGCCGTATGTATTCGGTTTTCCGATTACCTTTCGCCCGCGCGCCTCCGCAGCGTCGAATGTAATCGGTTTTTCGATTACATTGAGCCCACGCGCCTCCGCAGCGCCGAATGTAATCGGTTTTTCGATTACCTTTCGCCCACGCGCCTCCCACACGCCGAATGTAATCGGTTTTTCGATTACCTTTCGCCCACGCGCCTCCATCCTGCCCAATGTAATCGGTTTTTCGATTACCTTTCGCCCACGCGCCTCCATCCTGCCCAATGTAATCGGTTTTTCGACTACATTCGGCACTCGCGCCTCCCGCACGCTCAAAAAAGCCCCCTTCCCCCCGCGTGGCAATCCGGTACTGTCCCGGACCGCCCCGCAGAAGGAGAAGGTGGCTCTCACGTCTAACCTTTTTAGTTCACCTGAACCAGCTTCCACTGCTGGTGCAGATCGCCGCGGTAGAGGTTCTGCTGGAGCTTCGCGCCGTCTGCGGTGGAGGCTCCTGTGACTTCCACTGCCTTGTTACTGTTCACATTTAGAATGCTCCAGTAGCCGTTGCTCAGCTTGATGAGCCGGAACTGCTGGGCGGTGTTGTTCAAATCCTGCATCAGCTGGATGGCTTCGCCGTTATTCTTCGTGCCGTTACGCACATCCATCACCTTATTGTCGGAAGAATTCACGCTGCGCAGCCGGTAAATATTATTGTACGTGCCCATATCCGTAACCGTCCATTGCTGAGCCAGCGCGGTGTTCTCCGGCCACTGCTGGAGCTGAAGGGCGTTCGTATTCTGCCCGTTCGGAACGTCAATCGCTTTGCCTGACGCCCGGTTGATCAGCTTATATTTCGCATTGTTGGTGACCCCGTTCCACACCCCATTCCAGGGGTTGAACTGTGCCCGCTCGTAGTACCATTCGAAGATAAAGCGCGCCATGCCGTCCCGGGTGGCGTTGCCGTCATAGAGCAGCCCGCCGTCCGGATCGGCGAAGGAGCTTTTGGGACCGGGATCGAGCAGGAAGCCGTTCATATGGACGGCAATGCTGACATTGCCGGCGGCGGTGAAGATCGCTTTGGTATTCTTGCCGAAGCCTGCATTCGTACCGTTGAACAGATCCCAATACGCGGAGTCGCCCGGCTGGTTCTTGAACCAGGTCGTTTCAGTAATATTGATCGGGTAAGCATCGGCAGCAGGCTTGATGCTGCTATCCCAGATCTGCTGAAGCGAGTTGAAATTGTCATAAGCGCCGTAGCCCGGGTACCAGTGAACGGCATAGCCGTAATTATTCAGCGGGTCAGTCAGCGGACTGGATGCCGTCAGCTGATAATGCTGATCCCAGCCGAGTCCTGAAGCCCAGATCACATTATCCGCGCCCTTGCTGCGGATCGTGGAGATCATGGAGTTCTGGAAGTTCTTCAGCGAATTCCAGAACGCTGCGAAGTTAGGCTGGGAGGGATTGCCGCCCCATTGTCCGTTCACATCGCTCAGCACCGGCTCGTTGACCAGCTCGAACATGACATTATCCGCGCTCTTGAGTCCCGGCTGGGAGGCCAGGTAACCCCAGATCTGATTGAACTTGTCCAGATTGGCCTGGGTGGTCGCCTTGTTGTCCAGCAGGGTGAAGTCCAGCCCCAGTGTGACATACAGCCCCTTCGTCTTCGCATACTCCACATAGGGAATGATCAGATTCTGGGTAGCTGCCTGAAGGCCCGCGAAGTTATACGTTCCTGCTGCGACATCACCCATATCCTCCCGGTCGATGAACAGGCGGACCTGATTCGAGTACCAGCCGTGGCTGTTGCCGTATTTGCCGGAGGTGCTGGTGAAGGTATCCGTGATCTCCTTCAGGTACTCCAGAGTGGCCTTATGCCGGTTCCCGCCGTTGCGGTTCAGATAATAATTGCTGTTCTGATACGTCCAGTAAGCCCCGGTAGGCTGATGCCAGCCGCTTAGCAGCACAGGCTGCCCGCTGCTGTTCACCAGCTGATTGCCGCTTACATGCAGCTTGGGAACAGGCGAACCCTCCCAAGCGTTTGCAGTGCCGCCGCCGGACTGCATCGGCGTCAGCAGCAGGGCCAGCATCACCAGCAGCTTCATGGATAAGCTTAACTTCCTTTTTCTCACAGATACCCATCTCCTTCTCATTTCGTGAAATCGGCGGATGCCGTCTTAATGAAAGCGAATACATCTGAATTGTACTCTGCGGGGAGACGGGCTGAAACCTGTGTGATTATAGTTGATAGACTTACAAATTATAGTTGATAGACTCAGATTATAAATTTACATGCAGAGACTCCCTGTATTCCTGGGGGGTCATTCCCGTTATTTTTTTGAAGAACCGGGTGAAGGAATGGTGGGCCTCATAACCGACATACAGCGCCACATCGCGTATTTTGAGCGTTTCATTTCCCAGCAGCTCCTTCGCCTTGACAGCCCGGCATTGATCGATGTACTCAGACAGGTTAATGCCCTGCTCCTGCTTGAAGAAGCGGGACAGGTACGACGGATTGAAATAATGCAGCTCGGCCAGCCGCACCAGAGACAGGTCTTCGCCCAAATGGCTGTGGATATAATCGCAGATCCGTTCAATAACCTCCGAGGAGCGCTCCTTCTCGGCTGTGCTTCTCCGCTCGAAGAGATCGGAGGCCAGCCTCTCCAGATAATAGATGCCCTCCCCCAGGGAAGAATGCTCGTCCAGCCGCATCAGCTTCCCATATTCATTGACAAGGCCGTAGAGCTCCGAGCGGTTCATATGGGACAGCAGCACAAGGGCAACTGTATAATACAGCTCGGCGGCTTCTTCCACGGAGACGCCCGAATGAATGCCTTCCCGGATCTCCTCCAGCGTCTCAGCGAACCGCTCCCGCCGTCCGGCATCCAGATGGGCCGCAAGATTCTCCACCCGCTGTTGGAGCCGGACCCCAGTCTCACGGACTGCGTCAGACTCCGGCGGACCGCTGCGGTCAATCTGCACCATGGAGATGCCGTCCCCGATCTTCATCTGCTGCAGCCGGTGAAGCCGCTCGTAATGGCGGCCGGTCTCTGTCCAGGCACAGGCCGAGCCGCTGACCGTAAAAGCAACCGGCAGGCCCAGCGTCTGCCGGCAGGATTCCTGGATCATCTCCAGCGTCCCCTCCAGATACCGCGCGAAATTCCCGCCGAAGGCAGCCCCGGCATTATGCAGAGGCTGCAGCAGCCACAGAAGATCCCCGTGCCTGTCAAGCACCCAGGCATGCCGGGTCATCTCCGCCAGATGGGAATTCCAGATCAGCCGGGAAGAGGTCAGAAGCTCACGCCGGTCCATGTAAGAGATGCCCTCCGGGTAGGTAAGCCGTCCAAGAACGAGCATGACCGGGGTATCCGCATTAAGGCTGATACCCAGCTTGCTGAAGTCTGCACGTAACGCATCCGTATCCTTACACAAGGCCTGGCTGTCTTGAAGCAGATGGCGGAGATAATCGCCCTGCGCCGCCGTCTCCATGGAATCGCGCTGCTCCCTGGACTGCTCCAGCAGCTCGCTCAGCATATTGCCCTGTTCAATCTCCTGCAGCACCTCCTGCACCGTCTCAATAATCTTGTCGAAGCCCTCCGTCTTCAGCAGATAACGGGCCCCGGGAAGCTGCAGCGCACTATAGGCATAATCGAATTCACTGTAGCCGGTCAGAAAAACAATCCGTGACCGCGGCCAAAACTCTCGGATTTGCTCAGACATCTCCAGCCCACTCATGCCGGGCATGCGGATATCGGTCAGCACAATATCGATCCGGGTGCGCGAGAGCCACTCCAGGGCCGCTTTGGCCGAATAGACCTTGTAGACATCAAGCTTGTCCGGAAGCAGCTGGTTGAACGCCTCGTATAAGCCGTCTGTTATTATCTCTTCATCATCAACGATCAATAGTCTGTACAAGACCTTCACCTCCCGTCAGCCTAATCCGGATCTCGACCCGGAGGCCGTTTAACATGCTTCTGTCCAGGAACAGGCCGCTGCCTTCCCCGTAGATTAATTGGATACGCCGGTGGATATTGCTCATGCCGGTGACTTCATGCGTTCCGCCGTTCTGATTCAGCCGCCTTCTCAGGGTCTCGATCCGTTCATCGGTCAGCCCACTTCCGTTATCCTCAACAATAATGCGAATCTCCCGTTCCTCCTGTTCAAAAGAAACCCGCAGCTCCCCATCCTCCGCCTGCTTCTCCAGACAATGCTCATAGGCATTCTCGATAAGCGGCTGGAGAATCAGACGCGGCACCCGCAGCTCCTCCATGTCTTCCGGCAGCTCATCGAACTGAACCTGAATGCGCCTGGAGAAGCGCATCTTCTGGATCTCCGTATACATCCGGGAATGGCGCGTCTCCTCCGCAAGCCGGACATTATCCTCTCCGTTACGGGTGATGAACCGGAAATATTCGCCCAGCATGCCGGAGAATTCCTCAATCCGGGAGCTGTCCCCCTGCTTCGCCAGGGCGCTGAGAATGAAGAAGCTGTTATAGAGGAAATGCGGATTGATCTGTGACTGGAGCTGCTTCAGCTCCGCCCGCTGCATCATCAGCTTCTGGGTGTAATCCTGGTCAATCAGCATCCGCAGCCTACTGAGCATCTGGTTGAACCGTAGATACAGATAGCCAAATTCATCCTTGCGGGCATGGTCAATCTGAATATCAAGCGAGCCGCTCTCCATCCGTTTGAAGCTGCGGATCAACACAAGCAGCGGTTTCTGGACGAACTTATAGGTGGCGTAGGAATAGATCAGCACCGCCAGGAAGGACGCCGCCGCGAACAGCCAGGCCCAGACCACGAACTTGGTCAGCGGGCGCTTGACCGCCTTCTCCGGCAAATAGGTAGCAACAGCCATCCCCAGCTTGTCCGAGGTGAAGCTGTCGATATGATACCGGATTCCGTCCAGCTCCCAGTTGTACAGGTTCCCTTCATCGATCGCCTGGTGATAGCTCTCAATCAGCTCCGGGGAGCTGTTCTCTGTGCCGAGTGCATAGTCCGTCAGCCGCGAGACCAGCAGCGAGCCGCTCTCCTCGTACGCGTTAATCGCCCGGAGCGAATCCTTCAGCTTCTCGTTGTCCAGCTCAATCTGCACGATGAAGAGCGGAGGCTCATTCCTCCTGCCGCTGGATTGGGTAACGCTTAGCTCCAGGAAGTTGTTCCAGTTGATCAGCCGGCCTTCTTTTCTGAGATCGACGGACCGGAAGAAATTGAACTTGCTGCTGTCAAAATCATCGATGCCGTTCATCGCGGACAGCGTTTTATTAATGGTACGGATATGAACGAACACATCGCCGATGTAGGCGCTGCTGTTCTTCAGAGAGGTGAGCCGCTGCGAGATGTAGTTCAGGCTCTCCCGCTTTTGAACATCGTCCATGTAATTCCAGGTCACGGCAATCTTGTTCAGCTCGGTATCCTGGGCAAGATCATACTGCTGGATCTCCATCCACTCCACCTCGCGGTTCAGGTCCTCCAGATAATAGGTTAACTGCGACAGGGTCGCTCTGGACAGGTCCTGACTTGCATTCCTGTAGCTCCAGTTGTAGAGGTAGAGTCCCAGCAGCAGAATCGGCAGAATAATAGCAAGATAAGTGACAACCATCCGGATAAAAATCGTGTGGCGCATCGACACCGCAGGAAACTTAAGCATGTGTACCGCCTCCACTCGTCTGCTCAGGTCCGGTCATTTGCTGCTCCCGCCCTTCTCTGCGTACCAGTCGTTGACCTCAGCCGTAATCTGCTCGCCGCCCAGCTTGTTCCACTGTGCCACGAAATTATCGAACTCGCTGAGCGGTCTGCCCTGAATGATATCAAGAAAGGCATCAATCTGAAGATTATTTAGAATATTCTGCTTCTCGATCATCGTCTCTGTAGGTGCGCCAACGAAGCTCTCATAGAGCAGCTGAGAATTACGTTCATACCCGTCCAGGATGGAAAAAGCGCCCGAAGGCCCGTACGTCCGCTCCCAGCCCCAGCCTGTCTCGCTGTCCGCACCTCCGGCCTCGTAAGCGGCTATCCGCTTCTGGATCGTCTTCGCTTCATCCTGAAGCACGGAGGCATCGCCGTTGCGCCGGAAGGTCTCCAGCTCCCGGAAGGCCTCCAGGTTCTTCTGCACCGGAAACGGCGTCACCGGCGACAGCTTCCACACCGCCTGCGGAGCGTTATAGTACCGCTCCACCTCACTCGTAGCCCCCCAATTCTTCTCCAGATGCAGGTTAATCAGCTTAATCAGCGCCTCCGGATGCTGGACGCCTTGCTTGACCGCCAGGAACTGGTTGGTGCTGAACGGAAGCGGCACCTTCGGCGCGGCACCCGACTCCGAGACCAGCGGGAAGGCTTGCCACTCAGCCTGCGGATTATGCTCACGGCTGGACTGCACGAGGAAGGAGCCCCACTGCTCCCCATACATCATTCCAACCTGCTCATGCTCAATCCAGTCGCTGGCCTTGACCCCGTCCTTGAAGGCGAATTCCCTGTCAATCTGTCCTGTCCGGTACAATTCCTGAAGCACCTGCAGGGCATGCTTGACCTCCGGCTGGATCCCTCCATAAACCAGCTTGCCGGTCTTGTCCTTAATCCAGATTCCGGGATACGCACCATAACCGGCCATGAACCCGGTAAGTCCCATGACCGGGTCCCACAGATATTTGGTGGCCGCAAGGCCATAGGTATCATGCTTGCCGTTACCGTCAGGATCTTGCTGCGTAAACGCTTTCGAAATAGCCAGCACCTCTGCCATCGTCTGCGGGGGCTGCAGGCCGAGACGCTCCAGCCAGTCCGTGCGAATCCACAGGAACATCGCGCCCTCAATGGACGAATTGGTCTCCGGGATCGCCATAAGCTTGCCGTCAAGGGTAACCGTCTCGAACGGGCCCGTTCCTTCCTCGCTCAGCACCTTGCGGGTTAACGGGGTTGCATACTGGTCATAGACTTCGCTCAGGTCCTGGATCAGCCCTGCATTGCTCAGCACCCTGAGCTGCGAAGCATTCACCCGCACAATATCAGGGATATCCCCGGAGGCCAGAGATACCCCCAGCTTGCGGGAGTAGATGGAGCTCCACTCCGTCCAATCATAGGTGACCCTAATGCCGAGCACCTCTTCATACAGCTCGGTCCAGCGGTTATGCTCCAGCGACTCTCCCGGCAATTCCTTCAGTATTTCTTCCAGCGCATCGTTGTTCTCACGTACGAACGACAGCTGGATGGGCGGATCATATTTGCTTAGACCCGGCTCTTCATATAACGAAGCGCTCCCCGGCTGTCCCTCAGGAACCGGAGAACGCTCCGCAAGGTTATTGCTTCTCTCACAAGCGGTTAACAGTTGTACGGCCATGCATGCAGCGACAGTCCAGGCCATTGTATTCTTGATTGTTTTGGGCACCAGTTGCAACCTCACTTTGCAAGATTATTTATTACCGGAATATTATATTATCCCGGCAAAAATAATGAAATTGTAAGGTGCATTTCTTGTTTGACTTACCCGTTCTTTACCATTTAGAAATTGGTGACCGCCTGGAAGGCCGGTTTGGGCTGATGCTGCCTGTCGAACAGCATCGGCGCCTCGGTCCGCTCAGTCGGGAACGTGCTCAGCCAGGTATGATCATCCGCAATGCCCCAGAACATGACCCCGCTTAACAGCTCCTTCCTGTCTCTTAGAGCAGCGAATAGCTCGCCGTACCGCGCAGCCTGCCGCTGCAGGATATCCTCAGGAACTACAGGGCCGACATCGCTAAGATCGTTATAGACATACAGGCTCATATCCAGCTCGGTGATCTGATTATCAAGGCCGAGGGCATGGAACTTCTCCATGGACAGGGTAATACTCTCCACCGAAGGATAGTCCAGATTAATATGGGTCTGGTGGCCAACCCCGTCAATCGGCACCCCCTTCGCCAGCATGTCCTTCACCAGCTCGTAGAGCCGGTCCCGCTTCTCGGGATTATCTGTGCCGTAATCATTAATATACAGCTTAAGCTCCGGCCCTCCAGCCTTGCGGGCCGCCCGGAAGGCTGTCTCGATGAATTCGGTGCCGGTAATCTTATACCAGTCGCTGGCCCGCATGCCATCCGGGTCTCCAGGCTCAATCACCTCATTCACTACATCCCAGGAGGAGATGTCGTCCTTGTAACGGCTGACAACAGCGGTGATGTAGCTGTCTAGCCGCTTCAGCAGCAGCTTCTTGTTCGCTTCGCGCCCTGCTGCATCGGTCTCATCCGCCATTGCCTGACCGGCTTCATCCCGGAAGAACCATTCCGGTGTCTGGCTGTGCCACACCAGGGTGTGGAAGCGCAGCCCCATGCCGTTCGCCTTCGCGAAGGCGACGATCCGGTCGGCCCGTTCCCAGGTGAAGGTGCCCTCAGCCGGTGCGATTGCATCCGGCTTCATGGCATTCTCGGCCACGAGCCAGTTCACATGCCGCTTCAGCAGCTCGGCTGCGGGACCCTCCAATTGGTCCGGTTCCACCGCAGCTCCTATAGGAAAGTAATCCGCATAGGCTGCCGCCAGCGGCGGAGCCTCCTGCTGCACCGGAGCTTCTGCCGCAGCTTCAGGCGAAGCTGTAGCGGCAGCGGACTGAGTCCCGGCGGGCGAGGCCGCCGGGAATGACGCTACATTCCCTGGCGGGGATGCAGCAGGAGCCGCATCCCCGCCAGGAGCGGAGCAGCCGGATAACCATAGAAGCACGGCTGCGAAGACTATACTCCGGGCTAGTCTGGCCGGAGTGCTTGTTCTGTTCTTTTGGCGCACAGTCATCCTCCTTCTACGGTTAACCCACAATCCCGGTACGCTCAATACTCTCCACGAAATACCGCTGCACGAACAGGTAGATAATGATCAGCGGCAGAATCGCCAGCAGAATCCCTGTATCCTGGACCATGCTGAGGTAGAACGGATCAGCCTTGGAATTGGCGCCGTCCTCCAGCAGAATCGCCAGATTATACGGCAACGAGCCGAGCTGGGTCGCCATCACCTTGCTGGATGTCAGATAAGTCGTGGTGAAGAAGCTGTCGTTCCATTGCCACACAAACGAGAAGAGCAGTACCGTAACAATGGACGGTATCGCGTTAGGCAGCATAATCCGGTAGAAGGTCTTGCCTACCCCGGCCCCGTCGATATAAGCCGCTTCCTCCACCTCTTTGGGAATCCCCCGGAAGAACTGCCGGAAGATGAAAATGTACAGCCCCGCCTTCAGCGAATTCGCCGTAGCAGAGGTTAGAATAAACGGCCAGTAGGTGTTGAGCAGATTCACCGATTTGCCGCCCGTTAAGAGCGGAATCAGCCCCATCAGGCTGAAATCCTTCAAATTCAGGTAGACCGGAATCAGAATCGTGATCGGCGGAACCAGGATGGTCAATATGACCCCGGCGAACAGCAGCTGGCTCCCTTTGAACTTCAGCCGGGCGAAGCCATACCCTGCAAGCGCACAGGAGATGGCGGTCAAGATTGTAGTCAGCGCCGACAGGGTGAAGGTGTTCAGCAAGGCCTGCCAGTAATCCATTATTCCAATCGCTTTGACGAAATTGTCGAGCGTGTAATTCTCGGGAAGCCAGACGACAATCGGTGAATACAGATCGCTCTTGGCCTTGAAGGCCGTGGATATCTTCTGGAGTACCGGATAGAGGATCACGAACGACAGGCCTGCAATGAGCGTCAGCCGCACGAAGGACCATATCCATTTCTTCCAGCGTTCGAGCGACAGTAAGCGGGTCGCATGCATTAGTCCCATCCTCCCTTTAATCATAGTAGAAGACCTTCTTCGAGATCAGATAGCTGCTGACGGCCAGAATTAAGGCCACTGCGGCGAAATACAGCCAGGCCATCGCAGAGCTTAGACCGAAGTTGAACTGGGTGAAGCCGGTCTCCCGGATCAGGTCCGTCATGGCGTTATTCGAGAAGGAATCGATAATTGTATAGATGGAATTCACCAGGATGAGCGGGCTGACCATGGGAAAAGTGATTTTCCAGAAGGCCTCATAGCCGGTTGCCCCTTCCATCTTGGACGCCTCATACAGCTGCGGCGAGATAGTCTGGATACCTGCCAGGAAA
This sequence comes from Paenibacillus sp. FSL M7-0896, assembly GCF_037975415.1. Taxonomy (NCBI): domain Bacteria; kingdom Bacillati; phylum Bacillota; class Bacilli; order Caryophanales; family Paenibacillaceae; genus Paenibacillus; species Paenibacillus sp. FSL M7-0896. The sequence continues at coordinate 2,495,720 of NZ_CP150250.1, read as the reverse complement.
ATCAGAATCTGTACGCCGGACTGGCTTACAATACTATAGATGCGGCTCACGGCGCTGGTCAGATAGTTCACTACCCATTCGCTTAAGCCCGCATCCAGCATCAGCCCCTCCAGCTCGAAGGTGCCCAGTCCCTGAATCGCTCCCGCTCCCGCATTCTGATCGTTGACCGCCTGAATCAGGCTGGTGCTCTCCAGGCTCAGAATGACCCCAGAGGCCAGAATAACGGGCAGGAAGAAAATCGAACGGGCCAGCGATCTGCCGATGAACTTCTGATTCAGCAGCACCGCCAGGAACAGGCTGAAGATGACGATCAGCGGCACATTGATGACCATATTCATAATGGCATCGGCCAGCGAGCGGTTGAATTCGGTATTCACCGTCAGTGCTTCGACATAATTCTGGAAGCCGCTGAAATGAACAATCAGTCCGTCGGAATTAGCCTGCACCGAGCTTAAGCTGTAGCGCAGCGAAGACAACAAAGGAATCAGGAAGAAGAAGATGAACCCCAGCAGCCAGGGCAGCACATAGAAGAAGCCCATTAATGCCTTTTGCTCTTTGTAGGATCTGCGGTCCAGTCTAAGTATGGATTTCAAGATTGCTCACCACCCGTAATATAGCTTTCGGCTTCAACCGTCCGGCCTTCGGCAAGGACTGCGGTCTTATTGTAGTTGACGATGACAGACATCCCGTTACCGTAAGTGCTTTTATAGACACCGTCTGCCAGCTTCTCATGACCCGTCAGCCGCTGATTCTGAACGTTCTTCATCACTCCGTTCACTTCAGTGTACATATCGGCTGCCTGGTTGATCCACTGCTCGTAATTGACCGCATACAGGTTATCGAAGTCGGTATCCTTCACCTTGTAATTAGGCGCATACATCCATTCATAATAGATACCGGAGCCGTACTCCAGACTCTTCAGGATATACTGCCTTGGATTCGTGAACGTGGACAGGTTAAAAGGCTTGCCGGTGTAATTCACATATCCCCGCACCACCATCGGATAGAACGGAATCTCCTCATCCTCCAGCTTGAACCGGCTGCTGGACACCGGAGCATCCGTAATGTCAGAGAGATACGGGAGGGCGTAGGCATTCCCGCCGTCCGCGAGAATGCGCAGGGACTGTCCGGTGATCTTCTCCAGCGATTGGACCGATATCTGCTCGGACGCAGACCGGTCAATTTCTTGATTTTTACGGAAATCGCTGTTCAATTGATCGGCCATATCCCTGAGTGAGATGCCCCCGGTCTGAAACGGCGCAATCTCCTTCAGCGTGGCATCGACATATCCGCCGACCCTGCTTGGCGAAATAATGTAGGCAGGCGTGAAGGAACGGTCCCGCCGGTTCAAGGCCATATTGTACGGATAGACGGCTGCCGGAATCTCACTGAGCATCCGGGAAGCCTTCTGGTTAATCCGGAAGCCGGAGGTCTGGTTCGCCCGAAGCAGAGCCACGTCAGGGAAGAGCTGAATATCTTGCTCCTTAGCGTATGCTGCCAGCCGGTTCAGTCCCTTGCTGCCGCCGATCGCCTGATCCACAGACAGCCGGTCCGGCACCTTGTGATCGAGGCCCCGGTTGAACCAGCCGGCATATTTCAGCTTGATATGATCAATGCCGCGCTGCTTCATCTGCTCCAGAATGCTCTGGGCCTCTTCGAAGGTGGTCAATGCCTCCAGCGATTGATACGGAATACCCAGGACATGCTTGGTCTTCGTGATTCCGCCCACCAGCTCCAGATAGAACGGCGTATTCACAGGAGCTTCTGCGGAAGCTGCCGGCTGCGCCTCAGGCAGTCCGCCATGCTCCGCCAGATAGCTCTGGTAATAACGCGCCATGCCCGGATAAGAGGCCTCTGCTCCGCTCAGGAACGCGTAACGGACAACATAATCTGTCTTAGGCGGCTCCTGCTGGAATTTCGGCAGGGTGCGGTTCTGATCGCTTGACGTCAGGGTAAGATCTCCCTTCGCAATCAGGGTGAAGCTCGGATACACATAGTTGTAGCCGTTCAATCTGCCGCTGGTATCCGCGTTGATGGTAGCCAAGGAAGCGCCTTGTTCAATAATGCCCAGCATGGCGCCTTCCTCCCGGATCAAGCCGAACACCGGCAGCTTGACCTCCTGCTGCTGCGCATAGGCATCTGTGGTCTCCATCGTCCCATCCACACCATATACCGCCTGCTTATATGCGGGATAACGGGTCTTGCCGTTATTGAAATGAATCAGTGCTCCTGAGCCGTCCGGCACCAGGATGGAACCCGAATCCTTGCTCCCTCCGGCACCCAGGAAGCTCAGCAGGGAGATGTCATTCACCGGATAATCCGCAGGATAGCGGATATCCGCTGCCGGAACCTTGACGACCAGCTGATCCCCGTCCAGGGCGTATTCAATGGCGAGCTGAAAAATACGCGGCGCAGGCTTGGTCTGGCTGAGGTTGTTCTCGGCGATGTCCTGCTGCAGATCTTCCTCTGTGTACCCCGCCTTCTCGAAGCCCTTCAGGGTCCGCTCCAGCTGAAGCCCCTTCAGCGCTTCATCGTTTCGCGTATATACCCCGTTCTCCTCATCGAAGGTGTAGGCAATTTTCATCGTCCGCTGCCCGGTCTTATCCATCTTGCTCATGATCTTCTCCTCGAACCGCTCCTTGCCCATCTTCATCGGCAGATCCTCCGCTGTTGCAGCGGTCGTTCCTAACTGGTAGAAGACCTTGACGCCTTCCGGCGTCAGTTCCATCTTCATTTGCTTATGGGCCACGCTGTCCGTATATGAATTGACAGAGCTGACTTGACCCAGGTTGTTATAGAAATCCAGCTTGAGCTGCGCGGACAGCAGGTCTTTATTATCCCCGCTGGCCTTGGCATCCGCTTCACGGTCCAGCGGGTTGCTGTACCAGACCGTCCCGTCCGACAGATTCTTGACGGCAATCCCTCCGGTAGCTTCATCCATGAACAGCCGGAGCTGCGCGTTCTCGAGCACCCCTGTCATGCCGCTCACCCCACTATCGGTGAAGGCAGATTTCAGCGCGCTCCCTTCCGTAAAGGACACTTCAAGATTCGGTTCATGCCCGCTGGCCTGGCTGCCTGAGCTTGACGCCGAACAGCCGGCCAGCACACTCATACTGAAGAGAATCGAGAGCAGCATGATTAACGGCTTCCTCATTCCCGGTCCTCCTCCTATCTCCTCAAGACAATTTCTTGGTATATGGTCGAGACGAATGCAATCATCTGCTGAACCAGACTGAAGAACAGCAGGGTCAGGAAGGCCATGAAGGCCATAGCGAGCAGCGTCAGCAGAATCGTCCCGATCGTTTTGGACGGGGAGAACTGATGAACGGTCATAATGCCCACATACAGCAGCAGTCCCGACCAGAGAATGGCAAAGTTTTTGAAAAAATAATAAAAAGAGCTCTCCTGGGCCGAGATGAAATTGCTGATCCAGATCCATGGGAAATTAATCAGGACAATCGGAACTAGGGCGAAGCAGGTGGTAATAAAAATCTCCGTGAACTTCCCCTCCCCGTCCATCAGCGTAGTCAGCGACCAGTTTGCCACACACCAGAACAGAACAGGAACCAGCACATAGACCGCTTCCAGCAGGCTGTTCAGATACCGGGGATTATTCATATTGACCAGGAACCCGCTGTATTGATTGCCCAGAACATTGGTCAGAATCAGCATAAACAGAATGCCGAAGGAGATGATCAGACTGGTTTTTTGACTGCGTTCATATTTGAGGTCCCAGTATCCGTTGAACGGATGAACCATCACATACAGCGGATGTTGCAGCGCTTCTCTGTTCAATGGAGCTCCACCTTCTTTCTGGCCTTCATTTTCCGGTACATTCTCAGGCCCAGCCATAGGGCCACCAGCGCGATCAGAGCCGTCATAATGGTGGAGAAATGTCCGCGAAGCACTTCCTTACGATAGAGCAGGAACGCTTTGGAATAGTTGGTCCGGTCCATGCTGCGCTCGAAATACTCCGCCGACTCCTTGTACTCGCCTTGCCGCAGATACGCCTTGCCTATACCCGCATAGGCATACTCCATATTCGCATTCAAGTTGACGACCTTGCTGAACTCCTGGGAAGCCATCTCCTCATCACCGTTATAGTAGCTGCGCACAGCACTGTTCAGCGTTCTTCCATACTCTGTGGTCTGGAATACCGTGATTTCACCCAGCGCCTGATCCAGCACCAGAATATCGTCACCGCTATGCTCAATGGCAACCGGGGTGTTGAATTCGCCCAGACGGTTACCAATTCCGCCGAAAATGTACAGCAGATAGCCGTCCCCGTTGTACGTGAACACCCGGCCCCGGCTGGCATCCAGCACCGCGTATATTTCACTGTCGCTCACATCAATATCCACGAGCCGCGGGGCACCCCCTGAGCGCGTGGAGTAGAGCAGATCACCGCTGGGCTTGTAATAGCCCTCTCTCCGCAGAATATCTGCCCCCTGCGCGTTCAGCTTTTTGATCGGGTCCCCGTAATCGTCACCGTTGGTAGCGTACAGAAAGCCTTCGTCATTAATGTCGAGATTCGTGAACTCGGTAGGCGTATACATCACCATCTGCTCACGCTGCGCCTTGGTGGAGATCGATTTCCAGAAATACTCTACCGCATCGACATGCACCCGGTTCGCGCCAATGAACGATTTGAACACGCCGTCCGCACCGAATTCCATGAAACCGTCGAAGACGCCGGCCGACATCACATAGATGCGGTCCGCCTTGTCTACAGCAACACGGACAGGCTGAAATTCAAAGTTCGCCTGCAATAGCTCGGACTTCGGGGCTTCAATGATCCCCACAGCCTTGAAGTCGCTGTCGAGATGGACGATACGCTTATTGCCCGTATCCGCGACATACACTTCCTTCTGCTGCGTCACATAGATGCCCTGCGGATTGTTGAACTTCTCCGCCTTCCCCTTGAACTGGAATGCATTTACCGTCTTGACGGACTTATAGTCCTGATCCAGAATCACAAACCGGTTATTGCCGCTATCCAGAACATAAATCTGCTTATCCGCCGTAACCTGAATATCCTGCGGATTGTTGAATGGGCCCGCACCGGAGCTGGCACCCGTGATGAGCGTAGTAGCCTGGTAGGCGGACGGAGCCGCCACCGCATTCCCCCAGTATGAATAATTGTAGGAAGGGGCTGCGCTCTCTGCCAGGGCCAGCTCTCCGCCAAGCCCCAGACTGACCAGGCAGCACAAGGCCAGCAGACCGGTTCTCAGTTTCTTTATCCTTGCGACCATTGTCACCGTTCCTCCTCTCTACTCTTTCATACCGGATGTGGCCATCGTCTGGATGACACTGCTCTGTGAAATAATGAACAACAGAATCGGCACGGTCATCAGCAGCAGAGCGACGGCCGCTCCGACCCCGGCACGCGCAATCCCGCCCTGGATGACCTGGCTGAGCGCGTAGTGAAGTGTCTTCAGGTTCTCACTGTAGATGAAGCTTCCTCCATCTGTGCCCCACAGCGCCGGAAATTGCAGAATCATCAGCGTCAGCCAGGCCGGCTTCACATTCGGCATTACGATTTGCCAGAACACGCGGTACTCGTTCGCACCGTCGATTTTGGCCGCCTCAATCAGCGCATCCGGGATCTGCTCCATGAACTGCTTCATCAGGAACAAACCTAGTGAAAAGGCCAGTGACGGTACGATAATCGCCGCCTGGGTATTGATCCACCCCAGCTGCGACATGACCAGATAGTTCGGTATTGCCGTAACATGCGGCGAGAACATCAGGGACAGCACTACAATCTTGAACAGAATGCTGGAGCCCGGGAATTTGAACTTGGCCAGCGGATACGCCGCTGCCGACGCCAGCAGGATATGTCCTGCGGTTCCTACCAGTGTGATCAGCAGTGTATTCGCAATGTATCTGGTGAACGGCACCCAGGAATTGCCCATGATCACCATCAGATCGGTGAAGTTCTCCAGCGTCGGGTTCCGCACCAGGAATCTCGGCGGGAAGATGAACAGCTCATCCAGCGGCTTGAAGGCATTGTTCACCGTATAGATCAGCGGAAGAACCATGAACGCGCCGAAGCCCAGCAGCAGGCCGAAGAGCATAAAGCTGACAGCAAAGGAACGGTTCAGTCTTTTTTGAGGGCGAAGGGCCCCTATCACTCTTGAATACAGGGTCATTCACCCACCTTTCGAAGCAGCTTCTGGGTCATCATGTTGGTTCCGAGCATAATTGCAAAGAGAATAGTGGCAATCGCAGAGGCATAGCCCATCTCAAAGCGCAGTGTCCCGTAATCCATCAGATGCGTGACCACCGTATGTCCCGCATAGTTAACGCTCGGGAAGCCCGCCAGCGCAATAGAGACTTCGGCCACCGCGAAGGAGGCGGTAATCTGCATGACCGCGCCGAACATCAGCTGCGGGCGCATGGACGGCAGGGTAATGAACCACAGCTCCTGCCAGCGGTTCCTGATTCCGTCCATCGCTCCGGCCTCGAACAGCGTCTGGTCCACGGTCTGAAGTCCGGCAATGAACGCCAGGAAGCTTGTGCCGAGACTCAGCCAGAGCTGCACAATAATGATAATGGGGAGAATGTACTTCTCATTCTGCAGCCAGATAATCGGCTCCAGCAGCACCCCGATCTTCATCAGGAAGCCGTTGAGGTAACCATAGCTGTCCCCCGAGAAGACGATCAGCCAGATGAAGAACACATTGCCCGAGATCGAAGGCGCATAGAAGACCAGCGTCATCAGCGACCGGACAAAGGGGGACAGCTCATTGATCAGCCAAGCGAACAGGAAGCAGGCGATATAGCTTAACGGGCCTGTGATGACCGCGAACAAAAAGGTGTTCTTCAGCGCGATCATGAACACATCATCGCCCAGCAGCAGCCTGGAATAGTTCTCCCAGCCTATGAATCTTGGCGTCTCCAGCATATTGAAGTAGAAGAAGCTCAGCCCGAAGGAGACGACCACCGGGATCACCGTGAACAGGAAGAAGATGATCATATAGGGACTCATCATGAAATAATAATGCTTGCTCTTCTTGATATCTCTCCATAATTGCGCCAGGCGGGATTCCTTGACCGGACCGCCAGCCAGCCCTGGCAAGGCTGGTTCAGTGGTATTCTGTATTTGTACCATCAGCTTACAGCCTCCAACCTAATACGGAAGTTTGAATTCCTTCCGTTTGATCTGAATTTCATCGTTAATGTAGATCAGATAATCCGACAGGGCTTCACGCGGATTCACATTCCCGTTGACCACCTTGCGGAACGCATTGTCCAGATGCCGGCCTGTGAAGTACCCGCCGGGAACCTGAGGGTTACCCTTCACCCATTGCCACTGGCTCTCCAGCTCCTTGTAATCCTTCACCGGCCACGGCAGCTCCTCCAGCGCTTCAATGTTCGCGGTCGGATAACGTGCCGCCGCTCCCATCAGCCCTTCCATTTCCCGGCCGTACTGGACCTGGGTGTCCTTGTCTGTCCACCACTTCATGAATTCCCAGGACGAATCCTTGTCCTTGGCATTCTCCAGCAGCATGACACCGGTTGTATGGCTGGCTACGCTATGGTCCACCGTGCCGTCCGCCTGCTTCGTTCCCGGCACCACCGTGAATTCCCACAAATTGCGGATTTCCGGCGCCATTACTGTCAGGCTGTTATAGATGGTGTAATCGGCAATCCCGATTGGGATCTCGCCTGTACGGAAACGGTTCGGAAAGTCCACCTTCACCGGGAACTTGTAATTGGTATAGAACTGGGTCCACTTGTTAAATTCACTCATGGAGGTCTCCGAGTTCAGCGCGCTTCGCTTCTGGTCGTCCGTGTAGAGCTGCCCGCCGTTCTGGTAGAGCAGCATGGTGAAGGCCGCATTGGGCACCAGCGTCGCGTTGTTCAGTGTATCCTCCAGGGGAAGATAGAACTCCAGATTATGTCTCTGCAGCACAGAGACGACATTGTAGACTTCCTCCCACGTAGTAGGGGGCTCCAGGCCAAGCTCCTGCAGAATATCCTTCCGGTAAAAGAGCATCGGGAAGATCTGCTGCTCAGGCAGCCCGTAGACGCTTCCATTGTACTTATAAGGCGTAAGGGCGCTGTCGCGGAAGCGGTCAGCCACTTCTTTGAAATCGGCGAACTGGGACAGATCGGCCGATGCTTTGCGCATCGCATAGTTCACTGGAAGATCCTCGCCGATCTGCATGGCTACGTCCGGCCCTTCGCCCGCCAGGGTTGCCGGCAGCAGAATGTTCGGAGGCACCAGCCGCAGTGCCACGGAGATGCCCGAATCCGGCGTGAAGGTATCGTCAATCATGCTCTTCATCACTTGAGCCTGATCCCGGCCGGTCGAAATCCAGACCGTAATCGCCTTCTGGTTCTTCGTCACGTTACCGATACTGTCATTGTCTTCGGTATACGAGGCGCCATACGCTCTCAGCTCATGCTTCAGCTTCTGGAAGAAGGTCGCCTGCGCAGACGGAAGCGGCTTATCCGGCGCCGAGACCACCAGTGAATCCAGTGTCAGCGGCTGTTCCCGCACGCTAAGAATCCAGGTCCCCAGTCCGCCGACATTCGTCTTGAAGGAGACCAGCCGTTTGGCTACCGTGTCCGGATGCTTAGCCATATCCTCCAGCTGGGTAACCATCGAGTACAGCACGGATACCTTGTCGCTGCGTTCCCCGGTGGCCTGCTCCAGGTATTCGCCGACACCGCGGATAATCTCCGCCTGCTCCCGGAATACCTTGGTCATCTCCGGTATCCGCTTCTCCAGCTGATAGTCACGGAACTTATCCGGGTTGTTGGAGGTAATCGCCAGAATATTGCGGTACATTTCATTCAAGGTCAGGACACTGGACTGGACGGTACGGACCAGCGGCGCGATATCGCCCAGGGTCACGGTCAGTCTCAGCTTGTGCGTCCCTTGTGTAAGATGGAACAGATAAGGCTCTTCCCCGCCGAGTACATTCATCTGCCAGCCGGGAGAGTAATTGAAGCGGATCTGCTTCATCTCGGTGAACGGATATTCACCATCAATAGTCAGGCTGCGGTTGGCATAGACGCCCCGGAGCTGATTCTGCTTCTCCTTGAGCGCTATCCGGTACAGACCTTCTTCAGGGACATCAATCTCCCATTCGATCCATTGCCCCGGAAGCTTCCAGTTCACCCCGCCGATGGTGTTAATCCTTAAATTTGAGACGGCATAAGGAACCACTGCCGGGCTGGAGCGGTCGGATAACGGGTATAAGGTAGGCGAGGATTTGGCGGATGCCGCTTCGGCCTGGACCTCGATATAAGGCTCTTGTACCGGCTGAAGGCCCTTAGTCTCATACTCCTGCTTAGCCTCTGCATAGGAGCGCACTGTCCGGTCCTGGAACAGCTCAATATAATCAATGGCCATCGGCTCACGGAGTGCGGTCAGCGACAGGGTCTGGTTCCCCTGCTCTAGATAGAATGCATACGGCTCCTCATAGAAGCCTTCACTGTCCGCAATGACCGTGGACTGCCACACCGGCTGCTCCACCTGTCTGGGGCGCAGATCGTTGCCGCGGTCATCCTGCTTAATGACCTCCTCACGGTTCCCCCAGACCCGGTCGAAGAGCAAGGTATCCGCTCCCTTGAACGGCACCTCCCGGTTGATGGATAAGGAACGTTCAATGGACGAGCTTTTGCCTTCCACCGGATAATAATGAACCCGGATGTTGTACAGCCCGGATTCCGGAACCGGCACCTCCCAGGAGATGGTTCCCGATTCCGGGGTAATGACTGCTGCTCCGTCAAGCCCCTCGAATTGCTGCTTCACCTCAAAGACATCTCCGCTGCCGGGTGAATAGCTCTCCCCTTCGATGCGGATCTCCCGGTCAGGGCGCGGGGCATCCCCGTGTTGCTTCAGATAGGCTTCATAGCTGCCTTCTTCAGCATCCTGCGCGGCTGCCGTAAACTTGCCTACTGCGGGAGAGTCGGAATGCACAGGCTGCCCCGAGGAATTAAATATCCAGATCGTCCCGGCCAGCAGGACAACAACCAATATAATCGCTATGTTCCTGATTCGAATATTCAACGTACTCCTCCCTTTAAGCGATGGATCATAAGTTTATATAGATCGAACCAAGAAAAATCCCACTTAAAGGGTTAGTCGTGACTGCAGAGCAGGTTTGACTTTCGGCCGCTGTTAGGTTTGTATTTCCTGATTTAAACTGCTGTTCGCAGTAGAAATACAAACCTAAAGGCGAACGCTATCGCTCCTACAGTTCAAACCTCTCTTCCGCCACTTCACCCTAAGTGTATATTTCAAGTTCCAGCTATATAATTGCTGCAAGAATGGGAACAACAGTCCGCGGGGGACTGTTGTTCCATGCGGATATCCGTTTATTTTTTGTAGACTGCATCTACAGAAGCCTGAACCTTCGCCTTGTACTTCTGAATGACAGTAGATGCCGAGGTTCCCTTCTTCAGTTCGTCAATCATCTCGTAGTAAGGCATGGTTGAGAAGGTATTATGGTTCGTGAGCAGCATGCCGCCTTCGACCAGCTTCGCGTTGTTGATATCATCCTCGTTGTCATACGTGCTCTCCAGGGAAGCCTGCTTCGGATAATCGTAGATGGACTCGATATCGTTGATCTTCTCCCAGATATACAGCAGCTGATCCGGATTCTCGGCCTTCTTCGGGATGGTCAGGAACTGGACATTGGATTCCACACTGTGGTATTCGGTAGCATTAGGTCCTTTTGGAAAAGGAACAAAGCCGATATCATAATCCTTCATATCCGTCTTGAAGCCGTTCGCCTCATAATCTGCTCCTGCATACATCAGCGTGTTCCCCTGACGGAAGAACTGCGCCGGTTCCTGCCAGTCCCCGCCTTCTGTCGGCCGCGCTACCTTCTCGGCACCCAGCTTGGCGATGAACTTGAAGACCTCCAGCAGCTTGGGATCATCGAGATTCTGTTTATCGTCAACGGTCAGATCGGTCTCGTTGGAGGCCAGCGCCATTTCCAGGAACCCGCCTGAGGCCAAGCCCCAAACATCAAGTTTTCCGTTGTTATCTGTATCCTTGTTCGCTTCTTTGGCGACTTGGGTGAAGGTCTCCCAGTTCCAGTTATCCTCGTTCACATATTCCTGGAGCGGCTTCATGCCCAGCTTCTTCATCAGGGTGCGGTTATAGAATACTCCACTGATCAGGTTGCCCGCATTCTCCGAGAAGCCATAGCCCCGGCCCTCATATTGCGAGAATTCTGTAGTCATACGCTGATTGAAGGCATTCTCATTCTTGGTGTACTCGTCAACCGGCCAGAACATATCCTGCTTCGTCAGCACCGGAATCATATAGCCCTTGCCCATTCTGACAATATCGCCAAGCGGTTCACCGGCGACCAGTGAAGCCACAACCTTCTTCTGGTATTCACCGAAGTCCAGCGCTACATATTCAACCTTGAAATTATGCTTGGCCATCAATTCCTTCAGATTCTTCGAGCGCTGGATATTATCAGGATTGTCCTCGGGAATCGTCATATCCCACCAGGACACGATCTTGATCGTTCTGCCGCCCATATCGAAATCTTTTTCCGGTGTAGCATTGCTCGGCTCTGCAGTCGGTGTAGCTTCTGCAGTGGCTTCAGCTGCCGGAGCCTCCGTAGCCGCCGCCGGCTGGGCTGACGCTCCCCCGCCGGCGTTCCCGCCGTTCCCCGCTCCTCCACATGCCGTCGTTGCAGCTAATAACAACATACTAATGAATACTGACATTACTTTTTTTGCCCGCATAATCTGTCCCCCCAAGTATGAATGACTTACCTCGAAAGTTTAGCGCTTACATTTTCAGGCAGCAACCCGTCTAACTTCAGGTGTTCACCTGTCAAATTATAGGTCCGGCCCGCAAGTCCTTATCCACCGGGCAACCGGATTTCGATCAGGTAAACAAATGGAGCCTGGTGCAAGAATTGCACATTGTAGCGCCCGGCTCTGTTGCACATAATGAATGAAGGAAGCTTAACTTCTCTCTGAAAGCGGGGTCTTCATGTTGTACAGAATCTTATGTGTAGAGCGAAACGCCCAAGTGCGGGAGATCGCTTCTTATATGGCAGGGAGCAGACTTAAGAATTTCATCATTCATGCGCATGCTGATTATTCATCCGATATTCTGCGGCTGATCCGCAGCGAGGGGATATCACTAGTTCTTCTGAATATCAGGGATGCCCATACGCCGGGCATGAGAGTCTGTGAGCAGATCAGGCAGGGAAGCTCCGTTCCGATTATTCTGCTCGGGGGCAGCGGAGATTTCGGGCTGGCGCGCCAAGCCTTACTCTATAATGTAAGCGATTACTTAGCAGACCCGGTGGACCCGGCTGAGCTGGGCGGAAGTCTGGAGGCGGTTAGTCGGGTGCTGGCTCAGGCTGGCAGACCCGCTGCTGTAGAGCGGGATTATGCTCAGTTCACCATTCAAAAAGAGCCGTCCTCCCCGTGTCCGATCGTCAGTACGATCAAGCAATGCGTGGATGAGCAGCTCCATCATAATATTACACTCAAGCAGATCTCCGACACCCTGAACTTCAATTGCGCCTATCTCGGACAGAAATTCAAGCAGCAGGAGAAGATGTCCTTCAACGAATACCTTCTGCGCCAGCGGATGGAGAAGGCCAAGCTGCTGCTGGAAACGACCGACATGAAGATCTATGAGATTGCAGATGCTGTCGGATATTCGGAAATCGACTGGTTTTACAAGAAATTCAGAGAATACACGGGAACCAGCGCCAATGAATACCGCAAGCAATGCTTCGTCATTGCCTGAGACAGAGGGGGGGAGGGAGCGGCCTGGACGAAATCTGGAGCAAGGCTCTGAATAAGTACGCCCGCTGCCTGCCAGACCATCGAAGCGCTGCTCCCCGTCCATTTGATGAAATCAGGGGCACTAATGCCCCTCATTCGGCTCATCCGCCCACTTTTGATGAAATCAGGTGCACTAATGCCCTTCATTCAGCTCATCCGCCCACTTTTGATGAAATCAGGTGCACTAATGCCCCTCATTCGGCTCATCCGCCCACTTTTGATGAAATCAGGGGCACTAATGCCCCTCATTCGGCTCATCCGCCCACTTTTGATGAAATCAGGGGCACTAATACCCCTCATTCGGCTCATCCGCCCACTTTTGATGAAATCAAGGGCACTAATGCCCCTCATTTGGATCATCCGCCCAACTTTGATGAAATCAGGGGCACTAATGCCCCTCATTACTCTCACGTTTTCCACTTAGCCTCCCGCATTCCTTTCTTCCCACTCCTAAAAACTCCCGTTTCGGCTCCGACTCCTGCTTCTCTCACTCGCCCCTCCCATACACTTTCCCTTCTCATCCGCGTCTCCTTCACCTGACAATAGATCAATAATTGGTGAGGATCGGTCATTGTAGGAAGATAAACGATAACTTATTATAGTTTCATACATGAAAGCGTTATCAAAAACGGAAGTTGCTTACTGAAGAAGGGGGATGACAGACAGACAAGATGCCCGGGATTGCTTGCCCCGGCTTAGCTTCAGGAAGCAATCATACAAAGAGAATATGATGAGGAGTGAAACAATGCGCAGCCAGAGCATGAGAAGCAATTCGTTCCGGAAATTCCTTTACATCTCTCCCTTTATGCTTTTACTCGCTGTCTTTGCGTACTATCCGCTCTATGGATGGGTATATGCATTTTTTGACTACACCCCGCCTATCCCGTTGTCCCAATCTGAGTTCGTCGGCTTCAAATGGTTCCATTCGCTGGTCGAGAATCAAGTCAAGATTGACCAGTTAATGCAGGTCATCTGGAATACCTTCGGCATCAGCGGACTGGGCATCCTCTTTTCCTGGCTCCCGATGATCTTCGCCATCTTCCTGACCGAGATCAAGGCGGTACGTTTCCGCAAATTCATCCAAACGGTCACCACGCTGCCGAACTTTATCAGTTGGGTGCTTGTGTACTCCCTCGCCTTCTCCATGTTCTCCAGTGAGGGGATGGTCAACGGCTTCCTGCATATGACCGGGCTGACCGATTCACCTACAATGTTCCTGCAGAGCTCGGAGCATGTCTGGTGGACGATGTGGGCCTGGGCTACCTGGAAGACACTCGGCTGGTCCGCCATTCTGTACATCGCGGCCATCATGGGCATCGACGAATCGCTGTATGAAGCGGCTTATGTGGACGGGGCTACCCGGATGCAGGTTATCCGCCATGTCGTATTGCCAAGCATGATGCCAACCTACTTCGTCCTGCTGATGCTCCAGATTGCAAGCTTCCTGAATAACGGATTGGAGCAATATTTCGTCTTCCAAAATGCGTTTAACAAGGACACTATTCAGGTTCTTGATCTATATGTGTATAACCTCGCCATGGGCGGCGGCAGCTACTCCGTCTCCGTTGCGATCAGTATGCTGAAGAGTGTAATCAGCGTAGTGCTTCTCTTTTCGGTGAACGGGCTGTCCAAAATGCTGAGAGGAGAGGGCATTGTATGAGTGACAACCAGACCAGTCTTACGCCAAACACCCGGGAGATCGACATCACCAAAAAAACGGTAAAAATGCAGGTCAGCGCTACCGATAAAATCATCTCTACTATTATTTATATCCTGTTCTCACTGTTCGCCTTCATCTGCGTTTATCCGTTCTACTCGATCATTATCAACACGATCAGCGCGAACGACCTGAGCGCCAAGGGCGAAATTATTTTCTGGCCTAAGGGCATTCATTTCCAGAATTATATCGATGTGTTCAAAATCCCGGGTCTGGGCAATGCGTTCATGATCTCCCTCGGCAGAACTGTGATCGGTACACTGCTAACAGTCGGCGCTTCGGCCTTCCTCGGATTCATGTTTGCCCAGGAGGACATGTGGGGCAAGAAATTCTGGTACCGCTTCACCATCATCACGATGTTCTTCAATGCCGGGATTATCCCTTGGTATCTGACCATGAGATCGCTGCATCTGACGGACAACTTCCTGGCTTATATTCTTCCGTCCGTTGTTGCTCCTTTCTTCATTATCCTGGTCAAAACCTTCGTGGAGGCAACACCGAAGGAGCTTCAGCAGGCGGCCAGCATTGACGGTGCAGGAATCTTCACGATTTTCTACAAAGTCATTCTGCCGATCAGCAAACCGATCCTTGCAACCGTTGCCATTTTCTCGGCAGTCAACCAATGGAACTCCTTCCAGGATACGCTCCTGCTGGTAACGGACAGTAAGCTCTACAGCTTACAGTTCATACTGTATAACTACATCAATCAGGCGAGCTCCTTGTCCACCATGGTCAACCTGCAGAATGCCGGCTCAACGGCGATGGCTACTCTGGCGACCAAGCAGACCTCTACCTCCATCCGCATGACTGTAACCATTATCGTAGTCGCACCAATCCTGCTGGTATATCCGATCTTCCAGAGATTTTTTGTCAAAGGAATTATAATTGGCGCCGTGAAAGGCTAACGGACCTGCGCCATTATGATACATTAATCATTCGGGGGGCTACACATGAAAACACACATTAAGCTGGGCAGAAAGTCCGCGCTGTTACTAGGGACGACCATCCTGCTGGTAACAACGGCGTTAAGTGGTTGCAGCGGTAATTCCAACAATGGAGGAACTGCTGCGGGGACGGCCGAACCCGGAACACCTACTGAGTCATCCGATCCGGGCGCAAGCACAGGCATTGATCACAGCAAACCTCTAACCATTACGGTATTCGACAACGCAGCTAACTATCAAGGCGAGCAGACGGGATGGTACGGCAAGCTGCTGAAAGACAAATTCAATATCACGCTGAACATTCTGGCTCCGCAGGTAGCGGGCGACCAGCTGTACAAGACCCGCTCGGCATCCGGCGACCTCGGCGACCTCCTGATTATTGAGAACAGCCAGCTCGAGGAACTGATTCCGGCAGGCATGATTATGGATCTAACCGACATGATTAAGAACACGGAGCATCTGTCCCAATATGTAGACAATCACTTCAAGCCGTTCAATGTGGCCTTCGAGAAGCAGAATCCTGACGGTAAAATCTATGCCCTCCCGGCCTTCACCGCCGATACTTCGCCAACGACTTTCTCAGAAGAGCTGCCTTACTCCAGCCCGATTATGCCTTGGGATTATTACAAGGGAATCGGCGCGCCGAAGCTGAATAATCTGAACGACCTGATGACCGCCCTGAAGGACATGCAGGCTAAATATCCGAAGACTCCGGATGGCAAGCCGATTGTTCCGATCACGCTGTGGAAGGACTGGGACGGCGGCAGCATGGAGAATGTCCGGTGGCTGAGCAACTGGTATGGCTATGAGCAGCCGAACGGCACGACAACGATTCAATTGAATGCCAAGGGCGATATCGTTCCGATCGTGGACGACAACAGTATGTACAAGAAGATTCTGCAGTTCTATTATGACGCTAACAAAATGGGTCTCGTCGACCCGGATTCCCCTTCCCAGGACTGGAACAAGGTATCTGAGAAGCTGACCAACAAGCAGGTGCTGCTCCTGTGGTACTCCTGGCAGAGAGGGTTCTACAACACGATTGAACGCGGCAACCAGGGCGACGGCAACGTAGCCGTTCCGATCGGCGATACCCACCTGATCCAGAACAGTGATGCTTATTTCGGGAACGGCAGAGTGTTCGCTATCGGCTCCAAGGCGAAAGAGCCGGAAAGAATTATGGAACTGATGGACTGGATGTCTTCACCGGAAGGTCTGCGTTACTATACCAACGGCTTCGAAGGCTTCAACTATGAGAAGACACCGGACGGCAAATTCAAGCTGACCGAAGTCGGCCAGACGGCATTCCAGGAAAACACCCCGGTCCCTGCCGAATACGGCGGCGGCGGTTACCAGGACGGCCAGAGTAAAGTCAACTCAATGATTATGAGTGATTTCGTGACCGACCCGGAAACCAAAGAATTCTACAACAGCACCTACTGGGCATCAACCATTGAAGCCAACAAGACTGCGCTGACTACAGACTGGCAGAAGACCTATGATGCTACTACTCCGACCGAGTACTATACGAAGAACAACATGATCGACATTGTGCCGAATATCAATACCAGTCTTGGCTCCGATTCTTCTGACGTCAAGAACAAACGCAGCCAGATCTCGGATTATGTCAAGAACACCTCCTGGAAAATGATCTTCGCCAAGGACCAGGCCGAATTCGACCAGCTCTGGACCAAGCTGAAGAGCGATGTCGAAGGGCTCGGCTGGAACGATGTGTTCGCCGTAGACAAGGAAAGAGCAGAGAAAATCGTTAAAATGCGCGCTGATGCGGTTGCCAATAAGTAAGCAAATGAGCGTTACTGCGTAAGCTGTAAAAGTAAAAGAAGAGGCAGCCCCGGAGCCATGGAAATGGCTTGGGGCTGCCTCTCTTGCGCTTAAGTATGTAGAGCAACTTCTCCGGCTAATGAAACCCCTCGTCGGCAATCTGCCTACTCACATCCAACCAATCAAGCCCACTCATTGGCAAGCAGATGGAAAAAGGTATCTTAATTTAGCTGATTCCGGCGTTTACAGATAAGCAAGTGGAAAAACAGCATCTAATATTGTTTTTTTACCCACTTTGGTTGAATTGTGATGGATTAAGTGTTGTTTGTCCAACTACTGTTCCCGGAAGGCAGATTTGTTCACCAGCAAGTGTAGAAAATCCAACTATTTCCTCATAACGTGCTCATGGTCGCGTGCAGTGCAGTCTTGTGCAATTGGCGGACGATAGGTGATTGATTAGTAAGTGATTAGTGAGTGATTAGTTGGCGATCGGCGGACGTTGGGTGGGTGACTAATAGGCGATTGACGGAGCGGCATACGAGACGCCCATTTCGAACGCCCCCTAACCATTTAGAAAATAAGCTGAGCGAACTGATACAGCCCGTTCTTCCAGACCGGCCAGTCATGGTCGCCCTGCTCTTCTACCCAGATATGCGGTACGTTATGCTCTGAGAAATAAGCATGGGTGCGGTCGCTGACATACTTGAGGCTGTCGAGGTCTCCGCAGGATAACCAGAGCAGGTTAAGCGCGTCCGCTACCTTCTGCGGGTCGGGTACCAGCAGCTCAGGCTCCTTCGTGTTAGGTGCCGCAGAGAAGGCTCCCACCCAGGCGAATCGGTCCAGGTTATTCAGACCCATGTTGAGCGATTGCCCTCCGCCCATGGACAACCCGGCCAGCGCACGGTGCTCCCGGTCCGTCAGCACAGAATAATTCGCTTCAATATAAGGGATCAGATCGTTCAGCAGATCAGACTCAAAGGTTGCAAAGGCTTCCAACTTGTCAGGAGCGAAGATGTCACCCTCCGCCCGGTCATTCAACATCGCCCGCCCGTTCGGCAATACAACAATCATGGGCTTCAGCTTGTGATCAGCATAAAGGTTGTCCAGAATAATCTGTGGCGTGCCGTGAGTGTACCATTCGTCTTCATCTCCGCCAATGCCGTGCAGCAGATACAAGACACTATATTTCTCTGTGCTAGAGTATCCAGGCGGCGTATAGACTCTGGCCTTCCGGGTGTTGCCTACTGTGGCAGAGTGGTATTCGATCATTGTGATCTTACCACGCTCGATCCATTCTCTCTCCTGATCATATCCCGCTGCTTGTGTTGTATACTTCTGATGGTTCATGTCCAATGCTGCTCATTCCTCTCTTGGATTATATGTACTCCTCTACACTTAGTTTATTCAATAAACTAAGTGTAGAATCCTGCTGAGGAACCTGTTGCAGAAAAAAATATATGTAGGATAGAAGGTCTTCTGCTTTTTCCTACATTGGACAGTCCCGATTGTATTTAATCTTCGTATACATACGAATGCATCGTAGTAATCTCCACCGGCTGCAGGGATTGATATAGAGCATTAGCCTCAGCAGAAAAACCCGTTATATAAGCAGTTGTCACACCTTGCTCCTTCAGCCGCAAGAAGCAGGCAGTAACAACCGCCTTGCCGAATCCGCGTTGCCGGTAATCGGGGTGGGTCCCAATGGTCTCTATGACCGCAATCCCGTTATCCTGATCCACGAACCCGAAACAGAAGGCAATATGCCGGCCCTTATCATCAACCACAGAGAAATCAAGCTCCGCAAGATAGGACGGCAGAGTTTTTCTCCAATACTCTACCTTGACTGGGCCGGAATCAGATGGAGAGAAGATCTGTTCAATCAACTCGCCCTTCGATTCTTCGTCTGCCCCTTCCGCCATGCACCGGATGTAGAAGCCTTCTTCCAGGTTCAAAGTGTACTCAGTATGCACAAGATCGTATCTTCTTGTATTCCCAATATGGGAATCCTGCACAAAACCATGGTCTAATAATGCCTGAACCTCCAGACCGTAGGGATAGCAATCGGTGTTGAGCTTCTTTTTCTCCTTGCCCCATACATTCCGGGTCCATGCGACCATCTCGTCCGCCAGATGCGGATAATCCGGATGAACGATTAAACTGAAGAAACCGCCTCCAGATTCGGAAATGAACAGGCCTGTGATCTCACCTGCTTCATTCTTCCATAGGTGTGCATTATACTCCATGAAATTAGGGTCTGCACTTTTGGGCGCTTCGTACCGGTTCCAGAACTCGAATCTGACAAATTCCCAGGTTTGAAGCTGCCCTGTCAAGGTAAGCGTTTTGCTAAGAAAGGCATGAACGTTGATGAAATTCTCCGGGGTGTCTATGTACTTTTCATTGAACGCCGTCATCTTCGCATCTCCATTCTTTCGACTCTAATCATTCACGCTTCTTCTATTATACGTAGGGCCACTTTTCCTTTATAGGCAGAGATCTGTTAGGATCATTTATTGCATTGCTCTGTATAGAACAAATTCACCCTGCGGGTGAAGGATGCTTTGTGCCTCATTGTATACTGTGACTTAGGCCGCATTGCTGCATTTCTTGCAGGATTTCTCTAAAAGGGTACGGGCTGCGGAGATGGGGCCCATCCCTCAGCGCAGCGGCACCGATTGTGTTCGGTTTTCCGCATACATTTGGCTTACGTGGCGCACCCTCACACCCTCGACGCACCGATTGTGGTCGGTTTTTCGACCATATTCCGCCCACGCACCCCCGCCGTGCCCAATGTGGTCGGTTTTTCGCCTACATTGGGCTCGCGCACCCTCGGCGTGCCCAATGTGGTCAGTTTTTCGACCATATTCTCCACAGCCCCCTAAAGAAGTTGGAGTCCTCCCCCACAAAAATGTAGACTAGATATAGGAGGAGGATGAACGGTATGGGACACTTAACAGGAACAAGAGAGAAGGCAGCGCAAGAGGTGTTGTCTGGCATTAAGGCAGCGGTGGTTGCCCGCAAGTATGGGGTGACCCCATCGACGGTGAATCAGTGGGTGAGGGACTACCGAGAGACCCATGGGGAACAAGATCATCCGTATCCCCAGGAGCAGGTGGAGGAACTGAAGCGCCTCCTGGACGTGGAGCAGAAATACGAGAAGGCCGTCAAGATCCTCGGCGAAAAGGAGTTAGAGATCGAGATTCTGCGTGAACTGCTAAAAAAGCCAACCCCTGCTTATCCGAAAAAATCGAGGTAGCCGACATGTTCATTAAGCAGGGGAATACCGCAGCGTTGGTACTACGTCTCGTGGGGCTAGCAGAGTCTACGTATTACGACCGTAAGAAACGCAAGAAGCAGGATGCACAGGCCGTACCCCAGGGGCGCGGAAGACCCGTACCCGGCTATTCCCTGACCGAGTCTGGAGAGAAGATTAGCGACGAGGAAATCCAGGAATGGCTGCTGGAATTAATTGCTGGAGAGGAGCACGTGTACGGGTACAAACTGCTGGCCAAGTGCTTGTGGAACCAGCACGGGCTGAGGCTCAATCACAAGAAAAGCTACCGGCTGTGTCAGGCGCTGGATATCCTGCAGCCGCAGCGTCACAAGCGTTTTAAGCACCCTCGGAAGCTGCCGGAGAACCGGGTCATTACAGGGGCGGGCCAGCTCTGGCAGATGGACATTAAGTACGGTTACGTGGCGGGCCGCGATAGGCATTTCTTTGTCCTTAGCATTATCGATGTGTTTACCCGTGTCATCGTCGGCTACCACCGCGGATCGTCGTGTGAGGCCAAGCACGCCTGCCAGACGCTGGGACGCGCCATGGAGCAACACTGCGCCCCTGACAGCGCACGCCCGGTGATCCGCACCGACAACGGCCCACAGTTCGTCAGCCATCTGTTTGGCGACATGTGTGAAAGCTGGGAAATGACCCATGAACGCATTCCGCCTCGAACGCCGGATTTAAATGCTTTTATTGAATCGTTCCACAGTAATATCGATCGGGATTTATTCCGCAAAGAAGCCTTCGACACGTTCGAAGAGGCCTATGAAGCCGTGGACCGGTACATGGACTTCTACAACAATCGCAGAATGCATACAAGCCTTCGGAACATGCCGCCAGCTACCTTTGCGGAATGGGTCTTGACCCTAGAAGACCGCTCCCGCTTCTTCTGGCCGAGAGAAAAAGCGAAATAAAGAGCATATCTACGACAAGTACCGATTTTATACGGAGGACTCCGGGATAAGGGGGTCGCACCGTATTCCGCCCACGCGCCCACGCCGTGCCCAATGTGTTCGGTTTTTCGACCATATTCCACGCACGCACCCACGCCGTGCCCAATGTGGTCGGTTTTTCGACCATATTCCGCCCACGCACCCACGCCGTGAGTCGAGTCCATATAATTGTGTAAAATGGCTGTTGGTAAACATTAATAAAAGCCATGTTGAGGGTTCTCTCTTAGAATGAGGTTGTCGAGACAACATTCATAGGAGGAACAACAACATGACTCAGTTTCAGATTACACTAAATACAGAGCTTTTACACCAGTTGTTTATTGGAGATTCCAGAGATGCGGGTATAGCCGCTTTATTGGAAACCGTCCTGAATCAAGTGCTTAAAGCGCAGTCCGTCGAACAAGTAGGGGCGGAGAAGTACGAACGTAACGAAGATCGTACCACCCTTCGCAATGGGTATTATGAGCGTGGCCTGACGACAAGAGTAGGGAAGTTAACGCTTCACGTGCCTCGTCATCGAGACGGGAGTTTCTCGACGGAGTTGTTCGCCAGATATCAAAGAAGCGAACAAGCGCTGTTGTTATCCTTAATGGAGATGGTAATTCAGGGCGTCTCCACTCGCAAAGTCGCGAACATTACGGAGGAACTATGCGGAACGGAATTTTCAAAGTCCACCGTAAGTGAGCTTTGTAAATCCTTGGATCCGCTCGTTCAGGCCTGGAACAACCGTCCGCTCATCAAGGCGTATCCCTTTGTCCTCGTCGACGCGATATACGTCAAAGTGCGTGAGGATGGTAGAGTGCGCTCCAGAGGCGTCCTGGTCGCTACCGGAGTCAACATGGAGGGAAAGCGAGAGATTCTTGGCTTTGCGATTGGAGATACGGAGTCAGAGGCTACGTGGGGCGCGTTCTTTACGCAATTGAAGGACAGGGGGCTTAGCGACGTCGACATCGTCACGAGCGACCAGCATAGCGGACTTGTGAACGCAGTGAGGCAGCAGTTCCAAGGGGTGACTTGGCAACGGTGCCAGACCCACTTCATGCGCAATATTTGGGATGCCGCTCCGAAGGCGTTACGTGATGAGTTGAAGAAGTATGTACGACGCATTTTTGACGCCGCGGATATGCCTACCGCTCGGACGTTGCTAAAACAAACGTATGAACGTTTTCAAGACACCGCGGCCAAAGCTATGCAGATTCTTGAAGAAGGCTTCGATGATGCTACAGCGGTGCTGGAGCTGCCGGAGGCGTGCCGAGTAAGAACGCGGACAACCAACATGGTCGAGCGTTTAAATCGCGAAATACGGCGTAGGGAGAATGTAATTGGTATTTTTCCCAATCGTGACTCCGTCATCCGACTGTTGGGATCGGTGCTCATGGAAGTAGATGAAGGCTGGGGAGATGAAAAACGATTTATAGACATGCGGGCATACGCGGCATGGAAAAAAGAAAAAGGTAGCCGAACGTAACCTATCCGGCTGACCTCATCTAAAGAGAATTTACACATAAATTTGGACTTGACCACGCCGTGCCCAATGTGGTCGGTTTTTCGACCATATTCCGCCCACGCGCCCACGCCGTGCCCAATGTGGTCGGTTTTTCGACCATATTCCGCCCACGCATCCTCAACGCACCGATAGTGTTCGGTTTATCGCCTACCTTTCTAAAGGAACACAAAAGCCTGTCCTCACGGACAGGCTTTCAACTATTCTAACTTACAGCACAATCTTCACCGGACTATTATCGGATAATTCAAACGGTCCAGGTGTCACATTCGAGTCCGGGCGCTGCTTACCGAAGAAGTCGCGGTCGAACCGGTACGCCGAGCCGTCCGGCTCCTCGTAACGCATCTCAGCGTGATAGCTTCGGCCCAGCAGATTCGTGGTGACCACGGTCGGCGCGGCAGCACGCAGCAGCTCAGGGTTCACAATATGCACCTGCACCTTGCCGGAAGCCGGATCAACCTCGATCTCAAGACCCTTGTCGGCATAGACCTTCGCGTTCGGCTCATGCGCACCCGGCACCGCATCTTTCAGATACAGATTACCTTGAATGGCTACAGGAAGGGCCATCTGTTCAGGATGGAACGGCTTGCCGGAATCGATCATCGCCTTGATCTCTTCCTTGGTCAATTCCCACCACTGCTTATGCAGCGCATTCGGGTGCTCGTCATAGCCGCCCAGTCCAACTGGATGCAGATAACAGCGGGAATTATCAGGGATACCGTCCATCACCCGTTCACCGTTATCATTAAGCTGCTCTCTCGGGGTAAGCGGCAGATGCTCGAAGAAGGTCATCGGCACTACCTCATTGCCCGTATCCTCATCACGCAGGAAGATATTGTTATAATAGCGGTCATCCCCGCCCGCGATATTGCTGTAGCCCGCAACCGCTGTCTCATGCGGCATATGGTACGGTGTATATCGGGTAAGCTCGGGGCGCACCACGAATCTTCCGGCGAACAGGTTATGGACGAACGCGCCGCCCTGGGCCATATTGCGGAAGTTCATCGGCGACAGGAACAGGTTGTGATCCACCATATAAGGACCGTGGCACACCTCCATGAAGAAATCCTCGGACAGGTTGTCGTAGAACACATTCCGGCTGATCCGGGTGCCCTGTGCCTGCCAGTCCAGCCATAACGCCCGGTAGGAGCTGTAGATGACATTTTCGCAAATCTGGGTATCCAGTGAAGCATGGAGCTTGATTCCGCCTACCTCTGCCCCGTGGAAAATCCGTTTATGATGAATATTATAAATACGGTTCTGGACAATCTGGCTGAAGGCCCCGCCCAAATGGCCGACAACTCCGGCCTGCTCACAATCATGAATTACATTATTGCGGACGATATGACTTCCAATGTTGTCCTTATGCCAATCCTGGCGGAGTGCGCGAAAAATAACCTCCTGCTCCCGCTGCGTCCCGCCCTTCATCCGGCCATTTGACCACTCGTTATGCCCGGTTGAGATTTCTTTGCCCAGGCTCACCCCTGTGCATTTGGACTCGCAGATGTGGTTGTCCTCAATGATCCAGCCTTTGCTCCAGTGGGGGCCGATCAGCCCTTCCTGCAACGCCGTCGGCGGTGCCCATTGGGGAGAAGCCTGGCGGAGCGTGAAGCCCTTGACGGTTATATAACCCCGTCCAGTCTGCTCCGGCCAGAAGCAATAAGGGCGAACGCTGATCTCCACATTCTCCCGGCGCGGGTCCTTGCCCCCGAAGCTCGCCCAGATCCTGGTGGAAGCCGCGCCTACTTCTGCATACCACTGGAGCAGAGAGTCCGCCGGGTACTTGGCCTGCGGCCATACCTGAGGATCGCGCAGCTTGGTAACGCTGTCACATTCATACAACGATTTGCCGTCCAGGTAGACCTCCCCCAGATGCGGTTCAAACGCCCCTTCGAACAGCCAGTCGCCATACAATTTCTCCGCAAAAGGATTGCGCACAGCAAACAGGCTGTTCGGCACCTCTGTACTCCAGACACCATCCCCTTCATCCTGCCAGTCTGCCACGGGCTCAGCACCTGTGATGATGACCTCCCCATCCCCGGCAGCCTGATAGACAATCCGCTGTTCCTCTGTTCCTCCGTTAGCCGGGCTCACCCATTCCCTGTATGTACCCGCCTGAACGGTAACCGTATCTCCAGGCTCCGCCAGCGCCGCAGCGCGGGAGATGGAGCGAAAGGGCCACTGCGCTGTACCGGAAGCCTGATCGCTCCCTCGCAATGCAACATGATATTCCATATGAGCATCCTCCTCTTTCTTGTATGTCATATGGACATTTTAAATGAAAATACTTTATTTTGCTATAACCATGTATACAATTAGACAACCTAACCTTTGACCCCGCCGACCATCATGCCTTTGACAAAATACTTCTGCAGGAACGGATACACCATAATAATCGGCACGGACGCTACTATCGTCATCGTTGCCCGCACGGACATCGGAGTGACCGCATTCTGCTGGCCTCCCGTTGCCCCCTGAATCATCCCGTCGAGCGATGAGGTGCCGGTGGTGGTATTGGAGTTCTGCAGAATTTTCTGCAGCTCATATTGCAGGGTACTCAGCTTCTCATCCGAGGAATTGTAGAGGAACACATCAAACCACGAATTCCACTGGAACACCCCTGAGAACAGCGCCACCGTGGCAAGGACAGGCACTGTTAGCGGCAGGATGAGGCTGAAGAAGGTCCGGTAATCCCCCGCCCCGTCAATCTTGGCCGATTCAATAATGCTCTCCGGCAGATTTTCAATGAAGGAACGGATAATAATCAGGTTGAACACCCCGATGATCCCCGGAAGAATGTAGACCCAGAAGCTGCCGACCAGTCCCATATCCCGTATCAGCAGGTAATTGGGAATCAGGCCGCCGTTGAAGTACATCGTCATGATAAAAGCTACGGTGATGAATTTGCGCAGCACATAATCCTGTCTGCTAAGCGTGTAGGCCAGCATGGCCGAGCAGAAGACAGTGACGACCGTTCCGATCACGGTGCGCAGCACTGAGATGAAGGTCGCATGAAAAATCGTGGCCTCTCTCAGAATATAACTGTAATTCGCAAGCGTCCATTCTCTCGGCAGCAGGTAGATCCCGCCTTTGATAGAGTCTTGCGCGTTGTTAAGCGACACTGCAAGGACATTCACGAACGGATACAGGGTAACAATCATTAGTGCGATCATGAAGCAGTAGTTACAAATGACAAACAAGCGGTCGCCGGTGGAAGAGCTTATGGGGGGCTTGCGTTTTTTCTTATGGACAGCTGCGGTTTCCATGCCTGCGCCTCCTTTATTAATACAGTCTGGCTTCGCCCATGCGCTTCGCCGCATTATTCGCCATGAACAACAGGATGAAGCTGACGACCGTCTTGAACATTCCCGCTGCGATGGACAGGGAGAAATTACTCTGGGCAATTCCGTATTTCAGTACGAATATATCAATGTTCTCGGAATAATCCACATTCATGCCGTTGCCCAGCAGGTACTGCGGCTCGAATCCCGATTCCAGCAGATAGCCGATATTCATAATGAACAGGACAATCACAACAGACTTGATGCCCGGAAGCGTGACATAGATCATTTTCTTGAACCGGTTCGCGCCGTCGATCTCCGCTGCTTCATACTGTGTGGGATCAATCGTCGTCATAGCGGCCAGGTAGACGATGGTGTTCCAGCCGATATCCTTCCAGACAGAGCTGGCTCCGAAGATGGTCCAGAAGTATTCCGGGATACCCAGGAACAGGATTTCATTGCCGCGGTCAAGGAAGCCCAGACCCACCAGCAGCTGGTTAATCGTACCATCCGGGGACAGCGTCGTCTGAATGATGCTCGCCGCCACGACCCAGGAGATAAAATGCGGCAAATAACTGACAGTCTGCACTACACGCTTGAAAGCAATATTGCGTATTTCATTAAGCAGCAACGCAAGGGTGATCGCGGTGACGAAGCCGAAGAACAGGTTAATCGAGCTCATCGCCAACGTATTGCGGAGCACCCGGAGGAAGCGGTCATCCCCGAACAGAAATTTGAAATGCTCGAAGCCAATCCAGGTCTGCTCCATGAACTTCCTGGCCGGCTTATAATCCTGGAAGGCAATGCTCCAGCCCCACAGCGGCAAGTATTTGAATACAAACAGCCAGATTAGAAAAGGGACTGACATCACTGCCAAGGCCCGCTGCTGGCCCAGCTTTTTGAAGAACAGCCTCATCCGGCCCGGCTCCTTATCCGCCGCCGGCCGGGATAACGCGGGTACCGTATTTTTATCCATCCGTATCTCTCTCCTTCAGCGCACCGGGGTGTCTAAGCGGCAAGCAGGAAAGACCAGCATCTCGGTACAGCCCTGGTCTTTCCCGCCGATTCCGGCGGCTATTGGTTCGCCAGTTCGACCTTCGCTTTGACTTGCTCAGTGGTCCATTTCTCATAACCCGCAGTATCGAGCTTGCCGAATTCCTTCATGTATTCCTCCCAGACTGCTTCGAACTTATCGGGAGTCGTCAGCACCAGCTTTGGGAAATATTTCTTCGTCATTTCATCCTTGCTGGCTTCCCAGAGCTGTTCCGGGGAATTCTGCTCCTTCGCGAAGCCCCACGCCGGGAAGTATGGACGCGGAACCGGTTCAGCGAACAGCTGGCTGTAGGTCTGTACGCCGTATTTTTCTAAGATCGCCTTATCCTTGTCGGTCAGCGTCATCTGAAAGACCTCCGGCTGGCTGGCAACATTCTTGGCATTTCCGTCAGCCAGAGTAGAAGTGGCATTATACATCGGCCAGTTCCAGCTGAAGTACTTGAAGCCGAAGCTCTCTCTGAACGGCTCGTCAATCTTGTCGATCTGCTCCTGCGTACGGTAGTAGCGGCCCTGTTCATTCACTTCATACGTCTCGCCCTTGATTCCCCAGGACATCAGGGTCTGGTTCTCTTCGGTCAGCATGTTGTCGAAGAACTGGATGATGCGGACCGGGTCTTTGGCACTGACGGTAATCCCGATTCCACGGTTTGTTACCAGACCCCCAGGCGGATCAAGATAAGCATCCGGCGTGCCTTCCTCGAAGGTTACCGGCAGCGGGAAATACTTGAAGCCGTCCAGGGAAGGATCTTTACGGGCGGCGTCCTTCAGCACATTCAGCGCATTATCCACCTGCCAGCGGTAGTCGAAGAAGCCGAGCACCTTGTGGGAGGTTAATTTGGCAATGTACTGGTCATAGTTATCGACGAAGGAGGCTTTATCGAACAGACCGGCAGCATTGAGGTCATTCAGCGCCTTCAGCCACTTTTTGGTGGACTCGGCACCGGCATAGGTCTTGGCTTCCCAGGTGTTCGTATCCACTGTAACGTTACCGTCATTCGGATAGCCCATCAGATGCATCGGCGGGTTGGAGGTGGCGAAGAATCTCCAGTCATGCGTAAGAGAGACCATCCCCGTCAGATTCTCATCCTTATGCTTGTCGCGGTAATTCTTAATCAGCTCTATATATTGATCCAGCGTCTTGATCTTCGGATAACCCGCTTCCTCCAGCACACGGCGCTGAACCCAGAACCCCGCACCGGCTTCCGGCTCAGGAATGAAATCGTTCACCTGGGCGGCAATCGGCAGGAAATAGATTTTACCGTCCTTGGAGCGCATCTGATTCAGCGATTTGCCGTAGACACGCTGGATGTTCGGCCCGTACTTCTCAATCAGCTCGTCGAGCGGGATGAATGCACCGGCATTCAGCACTTCCTCTATAGCGGCATCGGGAATCAGCACATCCGGGTAATCGTTGGCGGCAATCATGGTTCCGATCTTAGTATTGAGGTCACCCACCACGAATTCCAGCTTGAAATTGACACCGGTCTGATCCTCCAGCAGCTTGCCGATGGTCGTCTCATTGGTATTTCCGTCCTTCGAGCCGGCCACCCCGTTGAAGATTTTGAATGTTACCTTATCCTGCTTGGGTTCGGTCTCTGTGGTAGCGGCAGCGCTTGTCGGCTCCGTCGTCCCCGTATTCTTCTTGGCATTATTAGGCCCCGAGCAAGCCGTCACCACGGATAATGAGACGACTGCCGTCAGAGCGAGAAGCCATATTCTCTTGCTTTTACCCATTGCCTGTACTCCCCCTTGTATATTCATGGTTTAGTGCTTCTTTAGTATAAAAGCGTTTTCATTCTTCCGTTACCCGTGAAATTATGGCTTCTCCTTTGAAAACTATGGATTAACTGGAATTCTCAGCTCAATCTGTGTCCCTTCCCCCGGTCTGCTGTCCACCTGGAAGATTGCGCGCCTGCCATACAGCATCGTTACTCTGTAGATAACATTCTGTATTCCGATACGCTCGCCGATAATTCCTTCCATGTCGAGGTATCCGTACAGAGTGTCAACCTGCTCACTGCTCATGCCAATCCCGTTGTCCGCCACTTGAAAGACCACCTCATCCCCCTCCACGCTGATGCGGATCTTAATGCTTCCGCCTTTTTTGAGCGGCTCGATGCCATGAATACTGGCGTTCTCCACGAAGGGCAGGAACACCATTTTGGGGACAACGCAGGCGTAGGCCTCAGGCTGCACATCGATATGATAGCTCAGCTTATCCTCGAACCGGTATTTCTGGATATCCAGAAAACAAAGAATGAAGCCCAGCTCCTCCTCCACGCTCACCCACTCCTTATTCCAGGTCAGCGAGCTGCGCAGGATCATCGCCATGCTCTGGATGATTTTGGCCGTCTCGTTCTCCTGCTTCAGCAGGCTCCGCATCCGAATCGTCTCCAGCGCATTGAACAGGAAGTGCGGGTTAATCTGGCTCTGCAGAGCATTCAGCTGCGCCTTCCGCCGCTCCAGCTCCAGCGACTTCTTCTGAATCTCTGTAAGATACACATCGTTAATCAGAGCCTTAATCTGCATAATCATACTGTTGAACTCCAGGGTCAGCTGGCCGATCTCATCGCGCGATTCCCCGTGCATGATCATCTGGAACTGCTGCGTCTTCACCTTTTTCATATGCTTCAGGATCTCAATAATCCGGAGGTTGATCGAACGGGTAATGATCAGAATAATAACGGTGGGGACAATCATCATCAGGCAGGCCGACCAGAGGATGAAATAACGGGATTTCAGCACCTCCTTGATGATCTCCTTCTCATTCACTGTGCCGACAATCCGCCAGCCGGACAGATAGCTGATACTGCCGTATTCCTTCTCGAAATCAATGAGTTGCTCCTGCTTCAGGGAGGCATACCGCTGCCGGTCCTTCCCCTGCCAGTCTATGGCCCGGTTCGTCGTATATTCAATCCGGCCCTCCGGCCCCAGCAGATACACATCCCCCTGCACGTTCAGATTGGCGAAGACCTCCATCAGATCAATCGTCTTAAAATCAATCTTCACCAGCTTCTCCTTGACCATGCGGTCCGCGAAATAATCCATCCGCCGCAGCAGCGAGAACGACTGGAACCGGCCGCCTGCATCCTGGGTGCGGACGAACATCGGCTGGGAAGAGGCCTCCTGCATCCACTCTTTATACCAGACACTCTCCCGGACCTCCGCAGACAGAATCCCGATATTCCCAGAATTCAGCAGCGTGGGGTTATCCACATAGATGGTCTTGTTTTGCAGCGAGGAAGAGAACGGGGAATAGTTGTTCAGGGTGGACCTGAGATAGAGGTCGTAAGCCTCGACATAGTCTTCGGTCTGTGTGAAGTTACGGTCCAGCACCTCATTGGTCTTGTAATCCGCATAGAAAAAAGAGGACAAGCCCACGGCCTGATCCACCATCAGCCGGAACTCATTCTTAATCTGTTCCACCGCCAGATCGATGTCCTTGATCCGCTGCGCCTTCACATTTCCGGTAATCGTGTTGTAGAAGATCACATTCGTGAGAATAATCGGAGCGATGACCCCGAGGAAATAGACGAGGAACATTTTATTCCTGAGCCGGATATTATTCAGCAGCTTCATGCAGCGCCCCCTCCTGGCATTAACGGTTGCCCGTCCGGTTTCTATATTCTGTAGGCGTTCTCTGCTCCAGCTTCTCGAACTGGGTGACGAAATAATCGGCATTCTTGAATCCGACCTGCTCGGCGATTTCATAGATCCGCAGATCGGTCTGCCGCAGCAGCTTCTTGGCCTCGGTGATACGCAGCTGGAGCAGATAGTCATTGAAGTACATGCCGTAATTCTTCTTGAACACCTGGCCAAGATAGGCTGAGTTCATAAAGAACTGGCCTGCGATCTGCTTGAGGTTCAGGTTCTCATGGAAGTTCCGGTCCACATAGCACTTGATCCGGTACAGCCCGCTGCTGCCGTAGCTCTGGTACAGCTCTTGAATCCGCTCCGCCGCTTCCAGCGCAAAGGCTTCGAACAAGGACCTCAGCTCCGCAAGGGTGATGTTATGATCCGGCCAGTTCATCATCGGGACAAGGCTCGCCAGCTGCTTCTCATCCCCCTCCATGCTCCGTATAGTATGCAGCACACTATGGACGCATTGAATGGCTACGGCCTTCATCGCTTCCCGGGAGACCAGCTTCTCCTGAAATTCTGCGAACAGCTTACCGATCCCGCCCATGATCTCCGTGTGCTTACCCTCCTCAATCGCTTCAATCAGCGCCTGAAACACCCTACTACTGGTATGGATGTAGTTCAGGGACAGACCGGCAATATCAGAGGACAGCAGAATCGGCTGGGCAGGCCGGACATATTTGTACTCCACAGTCTGCTTGGCCGAGGTATACGAATGCTTCAGCTCCTGAAGCGTGCTCACCGGCCTGCCCGCATACGCTTGAACCTGCAAGGGATAACGCTGATAGAGCTTGCTCAGACAATGCTCCAGGAAGCTGCGCAGCTCCCCTTCATGGTTCGCCAGATAATGTTCCGGCACAATGAAGCCGAAGAACCTCCGGTGCTCATAGATTATAGGCGTCTCTGCTGTGAACTGCTGCACCGCCTGCCGGATCGCATCCTTCAGCTCCGCCTTCCCGGGCATGGACTGCCCGCTCCAGGGGAACACATTGTTCACCTCCAGCAGCACATAGGTGAACTGGCGGGACCCCGCCTCTATCCACTGCTGCTCCCAGGCGTCAAGCACTTGATCCGCCGCTTCCCCCCGGATCAGCGCCTCCACCCGCTTCACTCCCTCATGAATGCTCAGCCGGTCCTGGAGCTGCTTGCGCGCAGTGAATAAATCGCGGAACTTATGAAGCGCTTTCACAATTTCGTGCTCATTAATCGGCTTCAACACATAGTCCAGCACGCCATACCGGACCGCCTGCTGGGCATACCGGAAATCGTTATATCCGCTGATAATGATAAATTCCGTTCCAAGCTGCTCCGCGGTCACAGCCTCAATCAGCCCGATGCCATCCAGGACCGGCATGCGGATATCGGTGATTACGAGCTGCGGCCGCTTGGCCCGGATCAGCTCCAGCGCATCTTCCCCGTTGTCCGCCTCATCCACTATCCGGAATCCGCTGCCCTCCCAGTCAATCATTCCGATCAGGCCCTTGCGGACAAACAGCTCATCATCGACAATAATGATCCCGTACACTTCAGCATCCACTCCTCCGGTAAGATCGTGAAACAAAGGGAATCCCCGGCCTAAGTAAACGGTCAAGGATTCCCCGATGATAAGGAATATTATAGAGTTAGGCGGGCCCGTAGTCTAGCCTACGATGACTTCCATGGATACCTGCTTCAGGCCCGGATTCAGGTCCTTCTCCTCGGTAAGATCCAGAACTGGAGCACCATCAATGTCAAAATGCACACGGCGCAGGCCGGAGCTGCGCGGTCCCTCGATTCCCGGTCTGGCGTGGTAGGCGTTCCAGATGACCCCGTCCTCGTCCGTCACATAGGAATTATGACCCGGCCCGTATTCTCCCGGCACGCTTCTGGAGGTCAGCAGCGGATAATTGCCCTTAGTCCAGCTCTTAATATCCAGCAAATCCGCCCCCTTGTCTGCGGTGAGCAGACCGACCACATAAGTAGCATCCACCGCTGCACTGGCAAAAGTCACGTACAGCTTCTCATCAGTGTACAGAGCGAACGGACCTTCATCCACGAACGTATGGTTATTGGCCCAGCCGTAATCGGGCCGGGTCAACAGCACCGGATCACTCGTCAGCCTCCACGGCTCCTGCGGGTCAATCGTGGCGATATAGACCCAGGCTCCAAAATCCACCGGCAGGAATTGGCGCTCCGACCATGCCGCATAGAGCTTACCATTCCAGCGGATGACCGTCATATCCAGAGAGATCGTCTTGCCTGCTTCGCACAGATAGCTGCCGTCCTTCTTCACTACCCGGCGGGGCCTGGACCAGTCCGCAGCATTCATGGGATTTCCGCCGGGGCTCAGCTTCATCACATGCGACTCTTCGTGGAAGAATTCCCCTGGCGTTGCGGCATGGAAAATATACAGCTCGTCTTCAATGATATGGAGTTCCGGTGCCCACAGCAGGCCGCCAATCTCTTCATACGTGGAGGAATCGAGGATCAGGGCTTCCTCGGCAGTCACCAGCCCGGGAATCGTATCGGCTTCTCTCATATACAACGTATGTTCCTTATCCGCATCATTAGTCGCAATGAAATAATATTTCCCCCTCCACTCTGCAATGCAAGGGTCTGCACGGTTAAGTGCAACCGGGAATGGAAAGTGATCCTGATGGATCTTCCCGGAGATGCTATAGGTTCCGGCCTTGTCCCAGTTGATGGCATCCGTGTTCCAATGGACTTTTTTGGCAGCCTGCGTTCCATCACTATATAGGGCCGTTGCCCGGACCCCCTTCACATCCTCCACCGATGCCGCATTCACACGGTCCGGTACTACGACAGCAATGTTCTCCGGTACCGTAAGCTTACAGAAGAGTCTGCGGGCTATCTCAGGGGAGACAGCGATCCTATTACGCGGCTGGATTCCTTCGATATCAATCTGCACTGCTTCCAGCGTGAACGGCTCCGCCTCCACCGGTGCTGAGACATTCGTAAGGCTCATGATGTCGGCAGTGAAATTCTCGTAGCCCTGACCCTGCCCGTCTATCCATTGGATCAGGTAACCGTTCCGCTCCGGGTCGTAGGTACAGGAGACATCGCTTACATGAGTGTCTGCCTTAAGCTCCAGCAGTCCAATCTCGCTGTATTGCAGCAGATCGGGAGAGGAGAACAGCAATACCTTGCCCTTGCTTTGTTCATCTGCTTCCCCGTCAGCCTCAGTGCGCACGGCGAGGACGCCGAAATTCCCGTCTGCCAGGTAGAAGAGATACGGCTGCTTCAGGCTTTTGGCCCGGAGCGTCCCGTCCTCATTCTCCGTCGCCTTGGCGAACAGGACACCCGAGTTATGATTCAATGCCTGATACTGGCTCCCGTCGGTCTTGTAAGCCAGGTGCATACTATAAGCCAGCTTCGATGCATACACGATATCCTCCTGCGGCAGTCTTGTATAGCAAAGGATATCTTTCCGATCTTCGTTTTGTTGTGGTATCATGAATTCATAACCTTCCTTCATATTGATAATTACTAATAATAATAATCACGCACTGTTCGGTTAACCTTAGAATTCACTCTTATATCCACTATAAATTATAGAGATTCACCGAAATTCTAACAATGATATTTACTGACCATTAATTGATCTATCCGCAGAAAGGAGAAGCCCATGCCCACAATTCATTACGTGGAATACGATGCCGCACATCCGGCCAATTTCGTCTACAGTATCCCCGAAGGACTGGACGCCTGGCTTCTTGTCCTGACCCAGACCCCGGCGGTGTTTGAAGTGGATGGTGAATTGAAGGAATTTCCCGCTCACTCTGTCGCTTTGTATCCTCCAGGGCGCAACATCTATTACCGCGCCTGCTCCCGGAGGTATGTCAACGACTGGGTGCGTTTCGATGCGGATGAATCGTATATCACCGAAAGCGTCCTGCCGCTGGGCAGCCCGTTCTCCCTGCCCGATCCCGGGTATTGCCATCAGCTGTTCCAGCTGCTGACGCTGGAGAACTCGTTCCAGAACGATTACCGGGAGCTGTCCATTGACTACCTGTTCCGTCTCTTGTTCAACAAGCTGTCCGAAGCGTCCCAGGACAAGCTGACGCCGCAGTATTATAATCTGCTGGAGCTGCGCAAGACGCTATACAGCAATCCGGGCCACCCTTGGACTGTATCCTCGATGGCCGGGTATCTGCACATCAGCACCGGCTACCTCCAGACCATCTACAAATCCGCCTTCGGCATCTCCTGCATGGAGGATGTCATCCAATGCCGGATTCGGCTGGCCAAGGAGAAGCTGGGCTTCGGCCAGCATAAAATCGCCGAGATCGCCGCCCTCTGCGGCTACGCCAATGTCGAGCATTTCTGCCGCCAGTTCCGCCAACTGACCGGCTTCTCCCCCCGCGCCTACCGGGAGCGTCTGGCTTCCAAGCAACCGCTTAAATTGAACTAATGGTTTTATGTTTTGGGATTACCGTGACTCCAGAGAAGTTTTGGACTTCCGGCCGCTGTTGTATTTGAATTTCCTGAATAAAACCGCTCTTAGCGGTAGAAATCCAAATACAAAGGCGGTCGCTACCGCTCCTCCAGTTCCAAAATTCCCCT
This sequence comes from Paenibacillus sp. FSL M7-0896, assembly GCF_037975415.1. Classification (NCBI taxonomy): domain Bacteria; kingdom Bacillati; phylum Bacillota; class Bacilli; order Caryophanales; family Paenibacillaceae; genus Paenibacillus; species Paenibacillus sp. FSL M7-0896. The sequence continues at coordinate 2,460,221 of NZ_CP150250.1, read as the reverse complement.
CCGCCACTTTTCCCTTAACTTAAGTTTTTAGTTCAATCTATATAGTTGGAAAAAAGTATCTTAATTGTGATCATTCGCAGCATCTGAAGGAAATAGTTGGATAAACGTCATTTAAATTCAAGGATTCCCTCCACTTTGAATGTTCCGCTTCAGATTAAGTGCTGTTTTTCCATCTGCTCTCTGGCTAGCGCTCCTCCGTTCCTTAACACGTGGATAATTTCCAACTAATCCTAGTTAGAGGCATGGCAAAACCCTTGCCAAGGCTGTTTCTAGCTTGTATACCCCCCAATAATGCTTTACTTTTCGCTATCTACCTTCGCCCACGCCCAATGTGTTCGGTTTTTCGATTACATTCCGCTCTCACGCCCCACGCCGCCCATTGTATTCGGTTTTTCGCATACATTTGGCCCACACGCACTCGCGCTGCCCAATGTGTTCGGTTTTCCGCATACATTCGGCCCACATAGCAGAGCAGCGACCCTCCATTATCAGGAGAATCGCTGCTCTACTTAGCTTGTACAGTTGTGAGCAAGGCAGAGTGAGTATAGCCTTAATCAATGGCCCTACTCTTCTTGCCTTATATTTTCCGCCTTACTCCTCCGCCCCGCCAAGCAGCGGCAGCACGGCACCGTCCCGCACAAACAGCGGAATCTGCGTAAGCGGCGCATCGACCATAATAGCCTGTCCGCCAGCATAGGCAGTGCCGGTATAGACATGAGTCCACTCTGAGCCGGACGGCAGGTACACCTTACGCGCCCGTTCACCCTCGCCCAGCACCGGGGCGACCAGCAGATCAGGACCGAACATATACTGGTCTTCGATATCCCAGGCCGCCGGGTCCTGAGGGAAATCATAGAACAATGGACGCATAGGCGGCGTGCCCTTCTCATGTGCCGCCTGCATCAGCCCGCGGATATACGGCTTCAGCCGCTCCCGCATCTGCATGAACTCCTTGAAGATGACATACGCCTCATCCCCGTAGCTCCACACTTCATTATCCGAGCCGCTTCCGCATACGCCCCCGCCCCGCGTTCCGGTAGGCTGAACAAAAGGTGAACGGTCCCCGTGCAGCCTGAATACCGGAGAGAACGCGCCATACTGGAACCAGCGGACCATCAGCTCCCGGAAGGAGGCGTCTGCCGGATTACCGCCGTGGAAGCCTCCGATGTCGGTGGTCCACCATGGAATCCCGGCCATGGCCATATTCAGTCCGGCCCGCACCTGAATGCTGAGCACCTTGAAGCTGGAATGAATGTCTCCAGACCATACAAGCGCCCCGTAGCGCTGGCTGCCCGCCCAGGCGGTACGGACCAGATTGATGATATTCTCCTGGCCTTCAGCCGCCATGCCGTCATAGAAGGTCTGGCTGTATTTCATCGGATAGATATTGCCGATCTGCTTGCTGGAGCCGATATGATAACGGTAGATATCATGGTCATAGACCGTCAGCTCCGGCTCTGCCTCATCGAGCCAGAAGACCTTGATCCCTTTGTCATAATAATTCTGCTTAATCAGTCCCCACAGGAATTTGCGGGCCTCGGGATTCGTCGCATCGAAGATCGCATTCTGGCCGAGGAACTGGAATTGTGTCCGCACCCCGCGGTCCGAGCGCAACAGGTACCCTTTTTCCAGCATCTCCTTATAATTCTCACTCTCCGTCTGGACCGTCGGCCAGACCGAGACCATCAGCTCAATGCCCAGCTCCTGCAGCTCCTGCACCATCGCCTCAGGATCAGGCCAATATTCCGGGTCGAACCGCCAATCGCCCTGATTCGTCCAATGGAAGAAATCAATAACGATGACGTCAATCGGCAGCCCCCGCCGTTTATGCTCCCTTGCCACCTCCAGCAATTCCTCCTGCGTACGGTAGCGGAGCTTGCATTGCCAGAACCCCATGCCATACTCCGGCATCATCGGCACGGTTCCCGTAGCCTTGGCATATGCCTCCTCGATCTCGGCAGGCGAGTCACCGGCGGTGATCCAATAATCCAGCTGCTTGGTGGACGGGGCTGTCCATTCGGTCACATTCAGGCTGAAATGCGCCTGTCCGATCGCCGGATTATGCCACAGGAACCCGTAACCGGCGCTGGACAGCACGAACGGAATGCTAATCTGGCTGTTGCGGTGGGTCAGCTCCAGCGAGCAGCCCTTCAGGTTCAGGAAAGATTGCTGATACTGCCCCATGCCATACAGCTTCTCTAGCGGGTCCGCCTCCAGCCGGAGCTTCACGGAGAAGTCACTGCTGCCGGGGATGGCGCTTAGCTCTCTGCCCCCGTATTTTAACTGATAGGTATCCTCCGTCTCGTTAAGAAGCAGCTTGCCATGCTGGTTGTAGAAGAAGATCTGTCCCTTATCTGTTATTTCCGCCCGGATATTCCCGTTCACAATCGTCGCACGTTCTGGGGTAATTGATATATGACTCAGCGTCTGCACAGCAGGCAGAAGTGCCCACTGCTCATCGGTAATCTCCGCATACGAAGCCCGGATACGCAGCGAATGCTCTCCCCAAGGCTCTATCCAGACTCTCTCATGGTCATATTCTCTGATTAGTCTGCCATTCTCTTCACGAAACATAGCGCGATCCCTCCAACAGTTCTATAATAAGGTTGCAACCACATTATAAAGAGTGCAAAGCCGCTATACTATACATAAAAGTACGCATCTATCATACGATATTACGATTGTGTGGAGGGAATAAGATGAGTGGAGCGTTCGAGGACAAGCCGTATCCATGGAAAAAAGAGCACACGGAAATTCCCGAGGGCCTGTTTCCCATCAATGTATTTCATATCTGCTTTCCGGACCGCAGTATTATTCCGCCTCACTGGCATGACCATCTTGAATGGATTCTCGTGACCAAGGGCCGCTTCCGCGTCCAGGTCGGCCCCCACTCCAGAGAGCTGGTGCAGGGTGAACTTGCCTTCGTCAGCCGTCCGCAGATTCATGCGGCCTACCCGACAGAGGATGGCAGTGAGCTGTATGCGGTTGTCTACAACGAAGCGCTGCTGAACGGTATACGGGACCTGACTGAGCTTCAGCATATCCGGCCGCTCCTCTCCGGTGAGATCCGGCTGCCCGCCTTCTATGGGGTGGACCAGCCGGTTACCCGCCAGATCAGAGGATGCATTGAACAGATTATTTACAGCTACCAGAGCAAGAGCCCCGGGTATGAATTATGTATCAAAGGCGGCCTGTTCTCTTCCCTGGGTCTAGCTTATCCCCTGGCAGAGTTCACAGCACCGCCTTCCAAAAGAGACCGGCAGGAGACGGGCATCCAGCCCCTGCTGATTCACCTTAGCAACCATTTCCATGAACCGCTGACTGTGGAGGAGGCCGCACGGATCTGCTGTGTGACCCCCAACTACTTTTGCCATCTGTTCAAAAAGAATACCGGTAAGACCTTAATCGAATATGTGAACATGCTGCGGGTGCATGAGGCCAGCCGCCTGCTCCAGCTTCGCCGGCATTCGATTCAGGAGGTGGCCTTCCGGGTCGGATTCACGGGCCTGACGTATTTCGGAAGAATATTCAAACAGCATACATCGATGACACCCACCGAATATGCATCCCATTTCCAGACCCGGGCTTAATCCTCTCTGTGATAACGGAAATAATCGAAATCGGCATAGCCGCCGGTCTGCCGGGTCGCATAATTGAACAAGCCGATCCGGTAGCCCATGAAATGATCCAGCGAATATTCCATATGCAGCGTCTGCCCGATGGAACGCCAGACCTCCCCGCCTTCTGAGTAGAAGAACCGGGCCTCGTCCACACCATCCTTGAAGTTGAAATCAATCCTGAGGGAGATACGCTCACCCGTGAATGGGATACTCTCCAGCACTTCAACGCCATCGTCACCCTGGATACACATATCCACGGTGAACTGTCCCTGCTCTCCGGCGGTTACCTCAACCGTGCCGTACCCGGACTGGAGAGCAACCATGCCGGCCCGGTCCCCTTCGTTCATGCCGCCCAGATACAGCAGCGTCTCGGCACTGCACGCCGGACCCTCCGTCCGCTGGGTCAGCGTATTGCGCGCCGTTACGACACTTTCAGCTGTCCGGCCTGTATGCAGCCGCAGACAGCCCGGCCGCTCGGTAACCGACCATAGCCCGTTATCGGGATTATGGTTCCATTGCCACTGAAGCGCCAGCCGGTTCTCCGTATACTCGAACTCATCGCTGATTACAAGTGGCTTCGCCTCCCCGGCGGGAAGCTTCGTATCGAAGGCCAGCGGAGCCTTGCCGCCATCCCCGATCACCGGCCAGTCGTTCTCCCAGCTCACGGGGAATACGCAGGGAACGCGTCCAACCGCCCCGTGATCCTGGAACAGCACAGCATACCAGTCGCCGTCCTCAGTATCGACCAGCCCGCCTTGCGCTAGACCTCGATTCTCGTAGCCCAGGTTGTCGTCCAGAATAACCCTGCGCTCATACGGACCCAGCAGCTCCCGGGACCGGTAGCACAGCTGGCGTCTGCGCATGTTGCCCTCTGCAGGCCATTCGATGAAGAACAGGTAATAATACCCGCCCCGCTTATGGGCATGACAGCCTTCCATCCGCAGCATAATGCCCTGCCGCTCGCCTTCCAGCAGCAGTTGCTCCGTTCCGAAGCGCATCCAACCTGTAAGGTTCTCATTCAGCTCCCGGATGCGGATGTCCCCGTTCCCGTAGATTACATAGTTGCGCCCGTCATCATCCAGCAGCAGCGCCGGGTCATGGTGCAGGTCCGGGATGACCGAACGCTCCCACGGTCCGTGCTCAATATCACGGGTCTGGTAGATATAGAACCGGTCCGTGTCATTGGAGGAGAAGCATACGTAATAGATTCCGTTCTTGCACCGCAGCGAGGCAGCCCAGGAACCGCCGCCGTAAATGCCTTCGCCGTCCTCCAGCCGGAAGGCCGGAGTGTCCTCGAAGGTATCAAAGACGTAACTGACAATCTCCCAGTCCTTCAGATTCACCGATTTCATAATCGGGCAGCCCGGCATAGAGTGCATGCTGGTGCTGACCATATAGAACACAGGGCCGACCCGGATGACATCCACATCCGGGACATCTGCCCATATCACTGGATTGGTAATTCTGGCTGTATTCAATGTTCTGCCCCCTTGAAGTTAGTGTCCTTGCGCAGTGAACTGCCAAGCGGCCAGCTTGAACAGGCTCTTATTGCTCTCTCCTGTGAACACCAGATAGAGGTTGTGAACTCCCTCTGCTCCCTGGACCTCTGTCTTCAATTCTACCCATTCCTGCGAGCCGTCCGCCGCCGGAACCGTCAGTCTGCCGATAACCGGACCCGCAAGCTCATCCAAATGCAGCTCCAGCACGCCGCCCGCTTCCAGGCTCAGGACCGAGACTTGGAACGACTCAGCTCCGCTGCCGAAGTCTACCCCGGAAAGTCCGATCCAGCCGCCCTGCTCCACATCCGTGACCGCCTGAACTCCGCCCTCGGCCAGGTATTCTGTCTTCACCCCTGCGCTCCAGCCCATCGTTGCCGCCGGAATCCGTTCATACGGGTTCAACGCTGCAAGCTGCTGCACACCTTCGTAATCCGCATGAATCTCGGGAATGGACCCGTCCTCATGATGAGTCAGGCGGTTAAGATGGGTGGAGCGGTAGCCGTTCGCAATCCCTTGGGCCTTGGACAAGGTCTGGGCGTGATAAGCTATATACCAGCTGTCATGGAACTGGAAGACCGCATGATGGTTATTCCCGGATACGCCGAAGAAATGTCCCGGATTCTTCAGGATCGTCCCCTGATAAGTCCATGGACCCATTGGGCTGCTGCTCGTCATATACGCGATTTCTCCCGCAGGAGGGCTGCCTTCCGGCCGCTGCCCATCATAAAAGTTCGAGCAGTAGGTATAATAGTAGACTCCGTTCCACTTATGGATTCCGGCATCCTCGAACATGAACGGGGCCGGAATCACTGCAGCTGTACCCGCCACACTGGTCATGTCCTCACCCAGCGGCATTACCCGTGCTGTGCCCGGCTCGGCGAACTGGCCTTCCGGGACACCGCCTCCGAAGTAGATATACCCCTTGCCGTCGTCGTCCAACAGCACTGCCGGGTCGAACAGCCAGGTCACATCCTCTACCCCAGGCGTGGAGCGCAAAATCAGCGCCTCCCCGATCGGGTCCACCCATGGACCCACCGGACTGTCACTCGACAGAACGCCGATGCCGCTGGCATTATTGGCGAAGTAGAGGAAGAACTTGTCCTTACCGTCAATTACGGTATGAAGTGCTGCCGGTGCCCAGGACTGGGTTGCCCATTTCGCTGCACCCTCCGGTCCGGCTACAGCTATCGGACCATGATCGGTCCAGTTCACCAGGTCAGCGGACGAGATTACGGTAATCGTATTAATGCTGCTGTAGGAGTTCTCCTTCACCACACCGTTCTCATCATACTCCAGCGCATCATTGGTCATGTACAGATAGACTCTGTCCCCGAATACCAGGGCATAAGGATCGGCTCCGTATCTGTGTGCCACCAGCGGATTGCCATTTGGCTGTACCTTGCCGGCAGCCTGCTTCAATTGAGTTGTCATTGGATTCCCTCCAGAAATAATATGGTGTCCAGCTTGGGACGAATATTAAGATTGCGAAGCCGCCAGCTCGGCCAGCCGGGCGAATGAAGCCTTCGGCTGCTTCTGCTCATCGAACAGGAACGGCCAGTTCTTGCGTCCCCGGACGGGGAAGCCGTCCAGCCAGGTGTAGTCATCGGCCACGCCCCAGAAGGTCACCGAGTCAATGGAGTCTCTGAATTCCAGCAGAAGAGCGAAGATCTCGGCATAACGCTCCTCCTGAAGCTTCAGCATTTCAGCTGTTGGCGCTTTCAAATCCGTGCGCTTGTCGTCATGACGGAACACGGAGAGGTCCAGCTCGGTAATATGGATCTTAAGCCCCAGCGACGCGTAGAGCTTAAGAGCACTGCGGATTTCCTCAATGGAAGGGCCGTAGATATTCCAATGTCCCTGCATTCCGATCCCGTGAATCGGCGTATTCTGATCCAGCAGGCTGCGCACGAGCTTGTAGATTTTGCCGCTTTTGACAGGATCGGTCTCATTATAGTCGTTGTAGAACAACAGCGCATCAGGATCTGCCTGATGTGCCATTTCAAAGGCCTGACGGAGATAATCCTCGCCGATGATCTCAAGCCACCGCGTATCCCGCAGATACTGGTCTGTTTTATCCTCAATCGCTTCATTCACTACATCCCAGGCATAAGCCCGTCCCCGGTAACGGCCCACTACCGTGTTAATGTGGGTCTGCAGGCGGGCAAGCAGCTGCTCTCTGCTGCAGGCTCCGCCTTCCGCATCCTTGAACATCCAGTCTCCGGTCTGGTTATGCCACAGAAGCGTATGCCCCCGGACACCGATCCCGCGCGACTCTGCGAATTCGAAGATACCGTCCGCAGCCTCGAAGGAATAGCTCCCTTCCTCCGGCTGAACCTCTACCGGCTTCATTTCATTCTCGGCTGTAATGCTGTTGTAATGCTTGGCAATAAAAGAACCCTGGGCAGCTATAATGCCAGTACTGACGGCAGCCCCTATTTTAAAGGCCTCCCGGAACATCTCATGTAATGCAGGAATTTCGCTGCTGGCTTGCTTCATCTTTTTTAACCTCCATTGAATAGCAATTTTTGGACAGCTATCTCTATCATAACGTATTTGAATGCGTTTACCATCACCATAGTAAAGACTTGGACCCTAATAAATAAATGGATACCCTAGCCTTGTTCAGATTGGGCCTGTGCCCGGAACTGAACGGGCTTCAGCGCCGTCCGTTTCTCGAACTCTCTTAAGAAATGGTGATAGTGTACGTAACCGACGCTCTCCACAATGCTTCTGACCGTATCCTGAGTGTCGATCAGCCGCTTCTTGGCTGCTTCGATCCGCAAATTATGAATGTACTCCAGAATGCTGATGCCGTGCTTTTTGATGAAGGCCTGGCCCAGATACACCGGATTGATATAGAAATGCTCTGCAATCTCTTTCACCGTCAGATGCTCCGGATAATGATCCCGCAGGAAGCATTCCACGCGGGTCAGCGGGTGCTCGGAGTTACGCTCCTTGTGCTGGCGGATATAGTTCATACTGGTGGAGAGCGCTGTCTCCAGGGTGACCTGCAGAGCTTCCAGGGACCTCGGCTCGGTTCTGAAAAAATCAAGCGTGCCGATCCACTGATCGTCCGCGCCTCCAAATTCCTTCAGCAGTTCCATGCTCCGCAGCATGATATCCATACCCGTCATCTGGACGACTCCCGGATCTGTCCGGTTCTCCTTGAACTCGCGGAACAATTCGCCCAGCTTCTCCGCAGCCTTATGCTCATGCAGCCGCTCCACTGCGCTGATGATCTCCTCAATCAGCTCTGCGGAAGGCAGCGTGTAATTAACCTGGCCCTCGGCTTCACTGGCCGAATCCACGGGACCGCACCCGTCCGAATAGAAGTAGTGGCGGGCCGCAGCGTCTGCCGCTTCGCGGTAGGAGACCGGCAGCTCGCGGAGGGACCGCACACTTGGCCCGATGCTGACCGAGCCCTTTACTCCGCTGCGGGTCAGCCCGGCGTATAGCTGCTCCGCCAGCCCTGCCGCCGCCCCCGAGCTCTCCACGACCAGCCCGGCCTGATCCCCGGGCAGATCAATGAGCATCGCACCGGCCGGTCCGGCAAGCTCCCGGCACAGCTCCGTAATCCGGCTGCTATTGCCCTCCACATGCACATACGTCCACCCAGTGGCCGCCTCATCCAGGCGGTCCATCTGCTCAGCAGCTTCTTCATCCGGCTCCGCCCAGTGTCCCTCAAGCATGCGCGCAATGGCAAGCGGCAGCAGACGGCTGGACAGCATACTCTGCTGCATCGTCTGCTTAAGGCGCAGCTCCAGCTCATCCGTAATGTCCGTAAGCACCTTATCCCATTCCGCATCCATAACCGGCTTCAGCAGGTAATGCCTTACCCCGTAACGGATGGCTGTTCTGGCATATTCAAATTCGCCGTAGCCGCTGAGCACAATGAAGACCGGCTGCTCCATATCAAGGCTGCGTACGCGCCGGATCAGCTCAAGCCCGTCAATCTCGGGCATGCGGATATCCGTAATCACAAGATCCGGCGAGCTGCGGATAACGGCAGCCAGTGCTTCCTCCCCGTTCTCACAGGCGCCGCATACCTCGAAGCCCAGTTCCTCCCAGTCGGTCAGCGTCCGCAGCCCCTCTAAGGCAATGGTCTCATCATCTGCGAGCACTACTTTATACATGAGCTCCCTCCCCCATCGGAACCAGACTCAAATCCTCGGGAATCTGGATAGTAATGACCGTACGTTCGTATTCGGTGCTCTCAATACTGAATTCGGCTCTGCCGTTATAGTACAGCATGAGGCGTTTATACACATTGCGGAGGCCAACATTCTGTCCCGTATCCTCTTCTGTCTCCAGATGAGATTTGATCCATTCCAGCTTCTCCTTCTCGATTCCTTTGCCATTATCAGTCACCACAATCAGCAGACCTGTCTCATTCCGTGAAGCGGACACGTGAATTTCCCTTGCCCATTTGACCGATTGCAGGCCATGCTTGCAGGAATTCTCCACCAGAGCCTGTATACTCATCTTGGGAATGCGGCAGTTCAGCACCTCAGGCGCAATATCCAGCACATAAGAGAAGCGGTTCTGGAAGCGGAACTTCTCAATCTGCAGATACATCTCGATGAAGGATACCTCCTCCTCCACCGTAATCAGATCATCCTTCCAGCTCAGCAGCCTGCGCATAATCAGGGCCAGATTCCTAATGACATCGGTAACCTGCTCATATTTATACTTCTTACAGATGACCAGGATCGCATTCAGCGTATTAAAAAGGAAATGAGGGTCTACCTGACTCTCCAGATATTTCAGCTCTGCCCGCACCCGTTCCAGCTCCAGATCCTTCTTCTGGATCTCCAGCTTGTAGACATCATTGATCAGATTGCGGATTTTGCCGGTCATCAGATTGAAGCTGCGGATCAGACCTCCGATCTCATCCTTCCCCTCATACATATCAATGCTCTCGAATTGTTCATATTTGACCAGCTTCATATGCTTGTAGAGCAGCCGTACCCGCAGATTGTAGGAGCGTATAATCACAATCATGAGCAGAGTGGGAAGGATGATCGTCAGCAGAACCAGAATCAGCGAGTTCCTGAGCGCGCGTTCCATCTCATGGCTGATCTTACGCCCTTCCGGCGTTCCGACCAGCCGCCAGCCCTTGGTATAGGCCGCACTGCTAAGCGCCCGGACAATCTGCTTGGAAGGCTGGTCAATACTGGTGTCCACATTGAGCAAGGCACTCGCATCCAGCGAGGAGAAGGAACGGTTCGAGTCCAGCACAACCCGGTTCTTCTCGTCCAGCAGCTTGAAATCCAGATAGTCACGTTCCTTCTGGAACAGCTCCTGTACATTGTTCAGCCGCAGATCAATCCTCAGATATTTCGTGTAGGGCTGGCCCGTGAAGTTATCCAGCTTGCGGATCAGGCTGACCAGCACCTCCTGCTGCGGCGGATTCAGCGGGTCGGTTCCCTGATAAGAAGTGAGCAGCACCTTACCTGTGCTGCTTGAGATTTTGCGGTACCATTCACTCTGCTTATCCGCGTACGAAAGAATGAAATAGCTGTTGCCGTTCTGGATGGTCGGATTAGAGGTGTATATGCCCATCCACGAAATATAGGAGTGGAGCGTGCTGTACTGCCGCAGCTTATCCTTCAGAGAATCATTATAGGCATCATAATAAGCCTCATTATCCGGGTAGGCGTAATCCATCATCTCCATGTAAGGCCGGTCCGCAGCCACCGTATTGCTGATCGCCAAGCATTCGTTCACGATCTGCATCAGGTCATAGGCCACCCGGTCTACCGAAATCTCCAGATTCTCCCTCTCCCGTGCCTCCACATTACGGCTGATCTGCACATAAAAGAGGGCATTGATGCTAAGTATGGGGACGAGCACACACAGTAAGTAGATAAACAAAAACTTGTATTTAAGCGGAATATCATTGATGAAGGCAGATGGCTTCCGGTTATTCTTCATGCACGCCCCCTCCTCCCTCATGAATTAACTCTTCTTGTACACGGAAGGTGTAACTCCGTTAAGCGCCTTGAACTTGGCGGCGAACACATCGGCGTCTGAATAGCCCACTCTGCTTGAAATATCGGAAATACCCATATCGGTCCGGCGGAGCAGCTTCTTCGCCTCTTCAATGCGGAATTCATGGAGATAATCGTTAAAGGAGCTGCCGTAATATTTCTTGAACCGTTGTCCCAGGTAGGCCGAGTTCACATGCAGGTGCCCCGCAATATCCTGCAGCTTCAGCTTCTCCTGATAATGCCCGCGGACATACTCGATCGCTGCGGCCACAATCTGATCCTCCGCCCTGCCGTCCGCAGCCGCTGCGAACCACTCTGCAGCCTCACACAGCTCCTCCTCTATCTGACGCTCAAGCAGCGGCAGGCAATTGGCTGTATGCCGTGACGGGAACCATTTCTGCACCCACTGCGCATAGTCTCCCCCTCTGGCGGTAATTTCACGTAGCAGCTCAGCTTTGACATTGGCCAGAAAAGCGTCGATCCAGGAGCTGGACGCCACCTCCGCCGAGAAGATCTTGAACACCTCGCCAAGCTGATCCGTGAGATGCTCTACCTTCCCTTCGGTGACGGATTGCAGCAGCGATCGTCTCAGCTCTGCCGGAAGCATGGCCATCTGCGACTTATCCTGCTTCTCGAAGAAGCCGGCGGCCTCGCTCCCCGTGGTATCGTGCCTGCACAGCTCAGCAGCCAGCGCCTCACGGTATGCCGTATTCAAGGCCTCCTTGCCCTGATGCTGGAGACTTGCCGCGAAAAAGACCGGCGTGGTGTACAGCGGCCGCATCTCCTCCATCCACCGGGTAAGCAGTGTCCGGTCGAGCGCCGGCCCTTCCTGCGGTGACACCAGCAGATACCCGTGCTTCCCGCTGCCTGCGGTGAACGGATAGACTGAAATACTGCGCAGCGGCTCCTTGCCGCTCATGGCGGCGACCTGCTTGCGCATTTGCAGGCTGTCCGGCGCGGCTCCATGGACCAGGACACAGCATAGCCGCGAGGCAGGGCCGATCCCCAGCATATTCAGCCCCTTCTCCCGCTCCTCCTCCGAATTCTCCCGCATCAGGAGCCGGGATACCGTATCCTCCTGCATCAGAGCCGAGAGCGCGTCACGCCGTGAGGATGCCTTGTGTTCTTTAAGAATCTGTTCGGTTACTGTATGCAGCGCCTCCGTCAGCTCCTTTTCATCCAGAGGCTTGGTCAAATAGTTGGAGACTCCGTATTTCAGAGCCCGCTTGGCATACTCAAAGTCAGCATAGCCGCTAAAAATAATAAACTTCGGGCGGCAATCGCCTTCTGAGGATCTTCGAATGAGCTCAAGGCCATCGATGACCGGCATGCGCACATCGGTGATGACCAGATCAGGACGGGTGCTGTGAATTAGCTGCAGCGCATCCTCCCCGTCCAGCGCCTCGCCGCATACTTCATAGTTGAGTGCCTTCCAGTCCACCAGAAAGCGCAGCCCCTCCAGCATAATCGGCTCATCGTCGGCAAACAGTACCTTAAGCATGGAATCACCATCTTTGTTCTAGTTTTTTTATGATCTGCTGGCTCACCACTGTTGAACAGGAGAAACCGCTTCGGCTGCACCCGAAACGGTTATAGTATACATATTTTTCTTACTATAATACGTATTGACAATTACTCTTTTACGCTACCCAGGTTCAATCCTACCACGAAATACTTCTGCAAGAAAGGGTAGACGAACAGAATCGGAACTGCTGTAACGATCGTAATGGCTGAACGCATGGAGGCTGGCGTAACCAGCGACTGGACCTGATTGTTCTGGCCTCCCGCAAGCATCGACGGATCATTGTTCGCACTCATAATCGAGCCGAGCATCTTCATCATTTCGTATTGCAGCGTGCTGAGCTTGATATCCGAGGAGGCATAGAGGAATGTGTCAAACCAGGAATTCCATGAGCCTACCGCGATGAACAGTGCGACGGTTGCCAGGACAGGCGTACAGAGCGGGAAGATGATTTTCCAGAAAATCCTGAATTCACCTGCTCCGTCAATCTTCGCTGATTCGGTAAGGCTGAACGGAAGCCCGCGGATATACGTCCGCATGATAATCAGGTTGAACGCGCTGACCAGACTCGGCAGGATATAGACCATGAAGTTATGCAGCAGGCCCATATTCTTGATCAGGAAGTAGTTCGGAATCAGCCCGGCATTGAAATACATGGTCAGGATGAACAGCAGGCCGATCTTTTTGCGGAAAATATATTGCGGCTGCGCCAGTGCATACGCCAGCATCGTAGTAAGGAAAACACCAAGCACCGTTGAGATAATCGTACGGGATACCGAGATAAATGCGGCATGATAGATCGTTCCTGATATAAAGACCGCCCGGTAATTCTCCAGCGTCCATACACGGGGCCAGAGGTAGATTCCCCCGGTAAGCGTGTCACTTCCGTCATTGAAGGATACGGCCAGCGTCTGGAGGAACGGATAGAGCGTGACAGTAACCACAAAGAGCATAAATATCGTGTTGAATGTATGAAATACAACCGGCTCAATCCGGCTTGAACCTTTGGTCCCGGCTTTCATATGGGCTTCCTCCTCTATAGTAATCGCTCTTCGCCGAGGCGTTTTGCGACATTGTTTGCGATGAATACGAGAATGACACTGACAATCGTTTTGAAGATCCCTGCCGCCGTAGCCAGCGAGTAGTTACCCATAGCCAGACCATACTTCACTACAAAGATATCAATGGTTTGCGAATAGTCCACAGTAAGTCCGTTGCCCAGCAGATATTGAAGCTCGAAGCCGGCATCCAGAATATGTCCAATGTTCATAATCAGCAAAATAACGAATGTAGCCTTGATTCCCGGAAGCGTGATATAACGCATCTTTTGAAACCGTTTCGCGCCGTCAATGGACGCTGCCTCGTACAGGGAAGGATCGATGGAGGTAATAGCAGCCAGATAGATAATTGTCCCCCAGCCCACCTCTTTCCACACGTTCGATGCCCCGATAATGCCCCAGAAGTATTTCCCTTCACTAAGCCACATAATCGGATCTTTAATCAGGTGAAGCTTCATTAGAACGACATTGACAATCCCGCCATCGATGGAGAGTGAAGTGGACACAATCCCCGCAGCGATAACCATGGACAGAAAGTGCGGCAAATAAGAAATCGACTGAACCGCACGCTTGAAGAACTTAAGCTTGATCTCATTCAGCAGCAGAGCCAGACCGATAGCCGTAACCGTACCCAGTACAAGGTTAATAAAACTCATCGCAATGGTATTGCGAAGCACCAGCATAAAGGTATCATCAGAGAATAAAAACTTGAATTGCTGCAAGCCTACCCATTCCTGCTGGCCGAAGGACACCGCCGGGCGGTAATTCTGAAAGGCCATGAGCCAGCCCCAGATGGGAACATAGTTGAAGATAATCAGATAGAGTGCAATGGGCACGGACATAAAAATAAGCTGTTTCTGTGTTTTCAGTGTTTTCCAGCTGAGTTCCACACCGATTTCCGGATCGATTTTGCTTTTTCGGGTCTTCTGTTTTTTGACCTGTTTGTCCAGTACGGCATCAGACATGTTGTATTCCCTCCTGTAAAAATCATTCTCTCCACGTTGTCCTATTCACGCATTCCTATTTAGGAAGAGCGGGAAACAGCATTTCCCGCTCCTAGTTCTGTATTGAATGGTTTATTTAACACTCCATTTCTCGATACGCTGCTGAATGCCTTCATTCATCCGGTCCTCATAGGCCTTGATGTCCAGCTTGTGGATTCTGTCCACATAATCCTGCCACACGCCGTCGAACTCAGCAGGGCTGGCCATAATGGCTTTCGGCAAATACTTAATCATGAGGTCATTCAGTTTGGACTGTGCGAGCTGTGCAGGTGAACCATCCTTAAGCACGATGGAATACGCAGGGAAGTAGATATTGTTCTCTTTCGGTTCCTTGAAGAATTCGGACCATGATTTCTTGTTGTACGCCTTCAGAATCTTCTGATCGTAAGGCTTCAGGCTGTCGAAGAATTCCTGAGGCTGTGTACCGGCATCTGCTGCGTTGCCGTCGCTGTACGTACCTTGAATCTTAGGCATGTAACCGAACATCCCTGAGATTTTGTTAGCAACCTGCCAGCTGGTCTGATCCGCATTGGCCCGTTGCTCAGGTGTACGGTAGAAGGAGCCGTCTGCATTCACTTCATAATCTTCGCCTTTCACGCCCCATTGAAGCGTCTTCTGCCAATCCTCGGTAATCATCTTATCCCAGAATTTGATAATGCGGACAGGGTCCTTGGCATTGATCGAAATTCCGAATCCGCGGTTGGTGCCGACCGCTCCGCGGTCACGATACCATTCTTCTGCGCCCGGATAGAGCAGAGGGAAGCCGATATACGTATTTTCCAGCTTGCCTTGGGAGATCAGGGATTTCTCGCCGTCCTGGAAGTTCCAGTGCTGGTCGAACATCCCGATGACCTTACCGCTTGCTACCTTGGCGAGGTACTGGTCATAGTTCTGTACGAAGGCTTCTTTATCCATCAAGCCTTGAGCATTAATCTCATTAAGCTTTTTGTAGTAGGTCTTGGAGATATCCTTGTCGGCAAAAATCTGTGCTACATTGTTATCTACAATAACGGCCCCGTCATTCGGATGCCCCGACAGATGCTCTGGGGGATTCTGCAGCGGGAACACGCGCCAGTCGAAGTTGAGTGATTCGAACCCGATCATATCCGGGTGTTTTTCTTTATATTTGGCAATGATGTCGAAATACTCATCCAGGGTCTTGGGAGTAGGGTAGCCCATTTCCTCAAGCACGCCTTTTTGCAGCCAGAAGCCTGGTCCCTGATAAGTAGGCTCGGTAATTTTACCTTGATAGACGCCATAGCTTGGCAGTACATAGATGTGGCCGTCACTCTCATCCTTGATCTGGTTCCAGACCGCACCGTAATGCTTCTTCAGGTTGGGAGCGTACTTCTCAATCAGATCCTCCAGCGGAATGTAAGCCTTGGCATTGATTAATTTGTCGTCACCCGACAGGATGTCCGGATAATCTCCCCCGGCTATCATGACCCCGAGCTTCTGCTGCAGGTCGCCGACCAGGAATTCCTGGTTGAAGGTGATTCCGGTCTCGTCTTTGATCAGCTTCAGAATCTTATTGTCAGGCGTTGGCTGTTGTCCGGGACCGTTCATGAATACCGAGAACGTTACCGGAGCCGTGTCGTCTCCGGCTGCTGCCGGGCTGGCGTTTCCTCCAGTGGCGGTATCCTTGGTGCCGGTGTTGCTGGTGTTATTGCTTGATCCACAGCCTGTCAATGCCAGTGTGAGTGCTAATACACCGGCCGCAGCGGCTGCTGCTGAACGTTTTGCCGTTTTGTGCATGTTGTTATGCCTCCCCTTTTTGGCTAATCGCTTATGCTTCTAATTTCTCCTGGTGACAACTTTAATTATACGTTTTCAGAATGCGCTTACAATTCATAGAATATAGGTCTTCCCCCCTGAAAATTCATAAAAAGAAAACGCTTGCTTGCAGCGTGGCAGCGGAATTGCCGTTCTTTCAGAGCTGGCTGCGCTTGGGGATGAGCCTGCTTACGGCCTGCTAGGGTTGCCGGATTTTGGCGAAATCCGGCGGATTCCGGCGAAATCAAAGGCATTAATGCTCTTCATTTGGTCCACGCGCCGCTCCCGGTTCCATTGTGATCGGTTTTTCGATTACATCCGGCCCGCTCGACGTTCTAGCCAACCACGCACGCAAAAAGGACTGGCGCAAATACGCCAATCCCACATTACTATACTATCCTATTCGTCAACTAGCCAGCCTAATATTAATCTACCCGGTGAAGGTATACGAACTGCCCGCTTCTCCAGCGAACGATACCGGAGCCAGTCCCGGGCCTTCCAGGCGGCATGTGCCGGATACCGTACAAGTAACAATCACTTCAGTAACATGTCCGTCCGCCCACGAGAAGTCCAGCGTATAGCCGCCTCTTGCCCGCAGTCCCTTGACACTGCCCTCGTTCCAGTCCGCAGGCAATGCAGGCAGCAGTCTGATTCTATCTGTATGACTCTGCAGCAGCATCTCCGCGATGCCCGCTGTTCCTCCGAAGTTCCCGTCAATCTGGAACGGTGGATGGTTATCGAATAGATTCGGCAAGGTGGAATGCTCCAGCAGCGCCCGTACATTCGTATAAGCCTTGCCTTCATCCTGGAGCCGCGCCCAGAAATTAATAATCCACGCCCGGCTCCAGCCGGTATGTCCTCCGCCGCTGGCAAGTCTGCGTTCCAACGTCGTACGGGCAGCTGCCGCCAGCTCCGGTGTATGCTCCACTGTGAAGGCATCCCCCGGATATAGCGCAAACAGATGCGAGATATGACGGTGCCCAGGCTCTACCTCTTCATAATCCTCCATCCATTCCTGAATCTGGCCGTATTTACCGATCAGCGGCCCCGGCAAGCGGTTCAGCGCTGAGCGGAGCTCTTCGCGGAATGCCTCATCCCGTCCGATGATTTCCGCGCTCTGAATGCAGGCCTTGAACAGCGCCTCAATAATCTGGAAGTCCATGGAGGCTCCGGCACACAGCACGCCCGATTCCCCGCCGAGAAGCTGGTACGTGTTCTCCGGCGAGACGGACGGGCAGGTAATCAGCCGGCCCGATTCATCCTCTATCAGGTAATCCAACAGGAACTGTGCAGATTCCTTCATCGTATCGTAGGCATTCGCCAGATACTGGCGGTCCTGGCTGAACCGGTAATGTTCCCACATATGCAGACACAGCCAAGCTGCTCCCAGCGGCCAGAACGAGGCTGACATATACGTATCCTGAGGAGCAGTATCTGCCCAGATGTCTGTATTGTGGTGTGCCGTGAAGCCGCCGCAGCCGTACATCACCTTCGCGGTCACCCGTCCCGGCTCACGCATCCGTTCGATCAGATCGAACAGCGGCTCATGGCATTCCGCCAGATTGCAGAGTTCAGCCGGCCAGTAATTCATTTGCGCGTTGATGTTAATCGTGAATTTGCTGTCCCAAGCCGGGGTGAAGCTGTCATTCCAGATGCCCTGCAGATTCGCAGGCAGAGAGCCGGGACGGCTGGAGGCGATCAGCAGATAACGGCCATACTGGAAGTAGGTTGTAATTAGCCCGTGATCCTCTCCCCCCTGCCGGAACCGATTTAGCCGTTCACTGGTCGGCAGTCCGCTCAGCTCCGGGTTCTCCGGGAGCGTCAGTGAGGTCCGGCCATATAGGCTGCGATAGTCCCCGACATGGCGGGCAAGCAGCTTGTCATAAGGAACGCTGCTTAGCTCTTCAAGCTGCAGCTTGGCATGCAGCGCCGGATCAGGATGGCGGAACGTGGTTCCTGCGGCAAGCAGCAGCGTAACCGAGCTCGCCCCCTCCACCAGCACATATTCGCCGATGTTGCGGCAGGTTCCGTCTTCTGTGACGGCCTTGAGTACGGCAGCGAAGGAGCTGCCCCCGCGCCCGCCGCATTCTCCGCCCATCACCAGCCCGCTGTCATTCCATTTCTCGGTTTTCTCCAGCATCCTCCAGTTCTGGCGGTTGAATCTGGCCTTCAGGGAGATTGCGTTCTTCCGGTCAGCGGTAATCCGCACCACGATGGCTTGATCCGGGAAGCTGGCGAATAGCTCACGGGTATACCGCACTCCGCCGGTGGAATAACTCACCTGGGATACACCGGATTCGAGATTAAGCTCCCGCTGATAGTCCTGAGCAGGCTGCTCATGTCCGCCGAACGACAGTAGCAGGTCGCCAAGCGGCAGATAATGGCGCTGCGCTTCCGGCAGCCCCATCATCGTCATGGCCGCCAGCTCCTCCGCCTCCCTCAGCTTGCCTTCCAGAATCAGCTGGCGGAGCTTCGGTAAGTGGGGCAGCGCATCTTCATTGTTGCGGTCACGCGGACCTCCGTACCATACGGAATCCTCATTAAGCTGCAGCTTCTCCTCAGCCACCCCGCCAAAAATCATCGCCCCGAGCCGGCCGTTGCCGATCGGCAGCGCCTCATTCCAATTCTGTGCCGGTTCACTATACCATAACCGCTGGCTGTGTTCCTTGGTTGTCATCATTGCTTCGCTCCTTCGCAGTTAATTCAGTTCCACCAGCGCCTTGATCACCTTGGTTTCAGGATTCAGCCAGCTCTCGAACTGCAAGGTCATCTCCCCGAAGGAGCAGCGGTGGGAAATATAGCGGTCCACATCAATATAACCGTCCCTAATGGCGTTAATCACCCGTTCGAAGTCCTCGCGGGTCGCATTTCTGCTGCCCTGCACCGTCATCTCACGGGCATGGAAATCAGGGTCACTGAAGGTAATGTTCCCTTTAACCAAGCCGACATAAGTCAACGTACCGCCATGCCCGACCAATCCGAAAGCCCCTTCCATAGAAGAGATGTTGCCGGTGGAATCAATGACATGCGGCAGGAAATTGCCGTCTGTAAGCGCCGATAGCTGTTCCTTCGGCTCCTTCAAGGCGCTTACCGTATGCTCTGCCTGCGCCCAGCCCTTGCAGAAGGCCAGACGTTCATCGTTGACATCCATCGCAATGACCTTCGCCCCAGCGTACCGGGCCATGGCCATCACGCCCAGTCCGATCGGTCCGGCCCCGATCACCAGCACCTGCTCCCCCTCACCGACACCCGAGCGCCGCACCGCATGGGCACCGATCGCCAGCGGCTCCAGCATGGCCGCCTGATCCAGCGTCAGCCCGTCTGTCTTCAGCAGATTGCCGACAGGCAGACTCACCCGTTCCCGCATTCCGCCATCCAGGTGAACACCGAACACTCTCATTTTCTGGCAGCAATTCGTTTTACCGCTCAGACAGGCCCGGCACTCTCCGCAATGCAGATACGGAATGACACTGACCTGGTCACCGGCCTGTAGCCCTTGCGCGTTGTCGCCAATGCGCTCAATAATCCCGGACAGCTCATGCCCCAGCACACGCGGATAAGTGAAATAAGGCTGGTTGCCCCGGTAAGCGTGCAGATCTGTCCCGCAGATGCCTATCCGGCGGATGCTTACAACCGCTTCCCCGTCCACCAGTTCCGGCTCCGGCAGATCTTCCCTGAATACGAACTTTCCGATCTCCTCACAAATAATTCCCTTCATTATAAGCGCTCCCCGTTCCGGCCTGGTGCTTCGTTCCATTCTGCCCGGCCGCTCGGCCAAGTAGCCCCATCAATCGGCTTCAGAATATCGCGTACTTCTGCCAGTAATTGTTCGTCCATCGGCTCTTCGGTCCACTTGATATTGTTGCGGATATTGGCTGGTGTCGCCGTGCTGACCAAGGTCGTAGGAATCTGCTCGTTCGCGGTGGAGAACTGGACCGCCAGCTTGGCGATGTCTTCTCCCTTGTCCCTGCAATACTCAGCGGCGCGCTGACATGCGGCCTGAATCTCCGCTCCTGCCGGATGCCAATCCGGCACCTTACGGTTGCTGAGCAGCCCCATCGAGATGGGCGACGCATTCATCAGCCCTGTGCCGCTCTCCTCCAGCAGCGGAAGGAGCCGGAGCAGTGTGGTATCGTTGAGCGAATAATGGCAATAGGACAGAATGACATCCAGCCTGGTCTGCGGCAGCACCTTCTCGAACACACTCAGCGGCAGGCCGCTGACGCCGAAGTAACGGATTTTGCCCGCCTGCTTCAGCTCTTCCAGCGCCGGAATCCCCTCCTCCATCACCTGTGTAAGCGAGCCGAATTCAACATCATGCAGCAGCAGAATATCCAGGTAATCTGTGCCCAGTCTGCCCATACTCTCTTCCGCGCTGCGGATGATCCGCTCTCTGGAGAAATCGAATTCCCCCTCGCCGTAACGTCCGGCCTTCGTGCTCAGGATATACTTGTCGCGCGGTACCGTCTGGAGTGCCTCACCCAGCACTGTCTCCGCCTTCATCAGGCCGTAGTAAGGGGAGACGTCAATGAGGTTAATCCCCAGATCAATCGCCGTATGAACCGTGAGGATAGCCTCATCCTTCGGAACCTCCCGGAACACGCTGCCCAGCGAAGAGGCCCCGAAGCTTAATGCGGAGACCTCCAGTCCCGTGTTGCCCAGCTTTCTGTATTTCATATCGCTCAACCTCCTATAATTAGTGAATCTATATAACAGACACTTAAGTTTTGAACTTGAAGCTTAGTCGTCACTGCGGTGAACATTTGGCCCTCCGGACGCTGTTGTCAACAGATTTCTTTGATTTTTTCCCGCTATTCGCGGATGAAATCCGTTGACAAAGGCGGACGCTACCGCTCCTACAGTTCCAAATTTCCCCTCCGCTTCTTTTTGCTTTTCGTTAACACCTTAGTTCTGCTTATCCAGCTTATAAAATCTAGCAGCATTCGCTCCAAATACCGGCTCCATCTCTTCCGCAGACAATCGTCCTTGCAGTGCTGTGCGCAGAATCCCCACAACCTCCTCATAGGTTGCCGCCATCAGGCACACAGGCCAGTCGCTACCGAACATCACCCGCCCGGGTCCGAACAGCTCCAGCACAGCATGTACGTAAGCCGTGAAATCCTCCTGCGTCCAGCCCTGGGGATCTGCTTCAGTGACCATCCCGGACAGCTTGCAGTAAATTCCCGGATGCTTGGCAACC
Organism: Paenibacillus sp. FSL M7-0896; assembly: GCF_037975415.1. Taxonomy (NCBI): domain Bacteria; kingdom Bacillati; phylum Bacillota; class Bacilli; order Caryophanales; family Paenibacillaceae; genus Paenibacillus; species Paenibacillus sp. FSL M7-0896. The sequence continues at coordinate 2,438,555 of NZ_CP150250.1, read as the reverse complement.
TCTGCCATTTGGCTTCTCCACGGCTCCAGGCTACCCGATGCAATCGGAGGCTTGGCCAGGTGATCAATGACTCCCCGCAGTCCCGGAACCTGTTCCAGCATCTCAATGAGCTGCGGAAGCTGATCGGCCAGCACCAGCAGGTCTACCGGCACATCCCGCTCCGCAAGATATGAGAGCGCTTCTATATAAGGCCGGGTCAAAAGCACACCGGGGTCCGCCATCTCCTGAATCATCACCCGCAGCCCGGTGAACTTCGGATGTCTGCTGAGGCGCTCGAATTCGGCCTGGAAAGAAGGGCTTGCCAGATCCAGCCAGCCAATCACGCCCGCGACAGACTCCGCCTGCCCGCTGAGTTCCAGAATATATTCCGTCTCCTCCACCGTAGGCGCAGCCTGTACGACAATCGTACGGCTGATCCCGTGCTTCATCAGCTCCGGCTCCAGATCAGCGGGCAGATAATCCCGGAACAGCACCGGAATCTCCGGCGTAATCCAGCCATAATCATTCCTGTCTATCTTCCAATAATGCTGGTGAGCATCAATATACATGATAACGCCTCCATTCCACCTTATTGTAAACATCCGATAAAGGAATAAAAATAGCTTAAACAAACAAATCTATACCTTATTTTGATATGATGTGGGTAAGAATGCAGAGATATAACTCAGGGGGCGACTTCATGGAACCGATCCGCAGGCATTTTGACCATCAATTGCCGGTTACGCTGCTGCTGGACTATAAGGAAACGAAAAGTCCTCAGCGCGAGCTGCCCGACCACCAGCATGACTGGTACGAATTCATTTACGTATACGGCGGCAAAGGAAGCTTTTTCATTGATCAGACCTTTTATGAGATGCATCCGGATGACATTATTGTCGTTCCCGGAAACACGGTACACCGGGGATTTCCCGATAATGAGGAGCCGGTGACCTCCTCTGCCCTTTTTTTCAGCCCGGCTCTGGTCCATAACCATACCTACAGTGAGTCTTATCCCTATCTGAAGCTGTTCGACGCTGCCAAGACTAACAAGCAGTACAAGTATACCCTGTCTCCAGAGCATGCTGAAATTCTGCAAAATGATATCGATGCGATCCACCGGGAACGCGATCAGAATCAGCCGGACGGCGGGCAGGCGCTTACGCTGCTGCTTCATCTTACACTGCTGCATCTGAACCGCTACTGTCTGCCGCAAGCCGCTGAGCCTGTCGCTTCAAGTCCCTTGCTGCCGGAGTGGTTCCGTGAGGCGCTCAGCTATATCAACGATCATCTGGATCAGCCGCTGGAGCTAAGCTCTCTGGCTGCGCGGGCGTCGATCTCACCGGCCCACTTCAGCCGGGTCTTCAAGCAGCGTCTGGGCATGAATGTGACGGATTATATTGCGACGAAGCGGATTTTTGCCGCCAAGGACAGCCTGCTGCAATCAAGCTATACCATCGAGCAGATTGCCATGGCCTGCGGCTTCGAGAGCCTGCCCCATTTCTACCGTACATTCAAAAGAATCACCAGCATGACACCCGCCGCCTACCGCAAGAGTAACAGAGCTTACTAGAGCTTCTCTATCCAGCTTACAAAACGTTCAAGTTGGTTACAATGAACCTCAAACTTATCTCTGCAGGTCCGCTTCACGGACAATTACAGCTTCCCCCTCATAAGTGACAATACGGCTTCCCGCATAACCGGCCAGCTCTACGGCAAATTGCCTTACCGCCTGCATTCCGGCATAGTCTCCGGCCCGCTTCCCGATAGTCAGGCTGCGGTCCGCTTCACACCAGCTCAGCTCAATCATGGCATAGGCGCCGGTCTCATAATTATAATTATCGCCTTCATCTTCATACAGGGTGAAGGCTGCATCCTTGCCGCCGTATACCTTGAGCCTCGTCACTGCCTCCGGCTGTTCATCCGTATATTGAACATCGGGGCCGAGCGGAACAATGGACCCGGCACGGACATACAGGGGAAGCGTCTCCAGATCCGCCTTGGCTTCAATCGTCACGCCGCCTTCCAGCCGTTCATCGCTCCAATAATCATACCACTCGCCTTCAGGGAGGTAGACCGGGCGCTGCTTAAGAACACCCTCAAGCTCGCGGGAGCCGGGACCGTAATACATGGCCTCTGTCACAGGAGCCACCATGAAGGCCGGACCGAACATGAACTGGTCGCCGATGGCGTGGACCCGCACATCCTCCCGGTAATCGAAGGCCAGCGCACGGAACATAGTATAGCTGCGGTGTGCCACAGCTCCGGCCAGGGAGTAGATGTATGGCATCAGCCTGTAACGGAGCTTCAGATAGTTCACCAGCGTATCATACATCAGCTCCCCCTCCTGGCCGAACTGCCATATCTCTCTCGGCGTATCCGTGCCATGGGAACGGAACATCGGCAGGAAGGCTCCGAGCTGGAACCAGCGGACATACAGCTCCCGGTAGCCCAGATCCGCAACACCTTCGTCATAATCCCCGCTCCAGAACCATTGCTCCTTGGGATTCTTCACGAAGAACGCTCCGATATCCAGCGTCCAGTATGGCGAACCGGTCAGGCAAAAGTTAAGGCCGTCTGCTATCTGCTTCCTCAGTGTCTCCCAGTTGGCGGCTATATCGCCTGACCATGTAATCGTGCCGTAGCGGTGCTGTCCTGCGAACGAGGAGCGTGTCAGATTGATCACCCGTTTCGCTGAGGTCGCTGCGCGCTGGCCTTCATAGATCCCTTTGGAGTGCTGCATGGAATAAGCATTGATCAAGCCCGGATCGAGATACCGCTTCGATTCTGCCGTATTAATCAGCAGCCGCTGCTCCGGCTCCGGCTTCACCGCGCCCTTCCAGTCCGCTTCGAAAGGCTCGGTGCAATCGCACCACCAGGCATCAATGCCGTGGGCGAACAGCCCTTCGTTGGCCTGCTTCCAGTACAGCGCACGAGCCTCCTCCGAGAAGGCATCATAAGTCGCCTGATTGCCGAGCAGGAAACCGCGTGCCTTCATCTCTTCATGATTCTCCCCGCCCGCGCCCATAATCGGCCAGATGGATACCATCAGCTTGGCGTTCATAGCGTGCAGGCTGTTCATCATCTGCGAGGGATCGGGGAAGCGCTCAGGATCGAAAGTCTTTTGCCCCCACAGATTGCCCGTCCAGGACTGCCAGTCGAGTACGATACAGTCGAGGGGAAGCGAACGCTCACGATACTCTTGTACGATGGCGATCAGTTCCGCCTGAGAGACATATCTTTCCTTGGACTGCACATACCCGAAGGACCACTTCGGCAGCATTGGTGCTTCTCCGGTCAGGTAGCGGATTCCCGCCGTAATCTGATCGAATTCCGGACCATAAATGAAATAGTAATCCATCTCTTCATCCGCATCGCTCCAGAGGTACGAGCCAAAGGCATCGTCATGAAAAGTCATATAAGACCCCGAATCTACCAGAATCCCGTAGCCGCGTGTAGACACCATTACCGGTACAACCGCCTTCATATTCTGCTGGTACAAGTATTGCTGCCGTCCCCGGAGGTTCATCATCCCCTCTTCATGGGAGCCGAGTCCGTACAGGGCCTCCCCTTCCTGCCATTCGAATTCCAGCTTCGTATGAAAAGCCTCCCGGTCCAGCCTCCGGTTGACGCCCTCCGCTCTTGCCCGCAGCCCATCCGCACCCTGTCCGGTCTCTACCGTGTCTGCCGAAGCATCGAATACCGTATGATAGACCTCTGTGCGCTCCAGGGTTTTGCCGCCTCTGGCCGGCTCCCGTGTCAGCAGCGTGCCGTCCGCAGCTCTGTAGCTGAAGGCACAGCTCTCTTTATCCACTTCAACCGTTAGCTGCGCCGTTGAGATCTCCAGATGGCCGGGCAGTTCTGTGATAGTGTAAGGTACGGTCTCGGCTTCTGGCCGGCTTACCACCATCAGACTCTCTTTACCGCTCAGCTCAGCATTCAGCGTATAGCGGATTCTGGCAATCCCCGGCGTACACCAGCCGATATGCATTATTCCCTCACTAGTCTCCAGCCTTACGCCAGCCTCGCCGGATTGAACAGTTATCAGTTTCATTATGGTTCCACCCTTCCTTATGACTTCCTCTGGTTATAATGATATTATTATTGATAGCGGTTCATCTATCATATATTTGCGCGATATCATCACAATATAGCGATTCAGAGGAGGGCATCATGTACGAACACCGTTACCGGGAGAACAAGCTGCACGGCCAGCCGGAATTCCCGCTGCATATCTACCGGGTGGAGCATCAGGCCCGCGTGCATTCCATTCTTCCCGTGCACTGGCATAACGAGATGGAGATTATCTATCTGGCGGAAGGCCGCGCTACCTTCCATATTGAGAGCCGCGAGTTCTCCATTCAGGCTGGAGATGCCCTGATCGTTCATCCCGGTGAGCTTCATTCGGGCATGGACACCGCAATGGGCGGCACCTGTTATTATTCCATCGTGTTCAAAAGCTCCTGGTTGTCTTCGCCGCAGCCCGACCGCGTACAGGAGCTGTTCCTGGACCCCGTCCTGCAAGGGAAGGTCCGGCTTCCCGCTCTGTTATCTGCTGCAAATGCCGCCCACTCCCCCTTGCTTCAGCTGATCAGGGAGCTGTTAAGCCGCTATGAGCGTAAGCCCGGGGCATACGAAATGAGCCTGAAGGCGCTCTTACTGCTGTTCATCGCAGACAGCTATCAATACGGGCTAACCAGGCTGAACCCGGCGGCGGAGACACGGCACGGCCGGGAATATAACCGGCAGATCCGGGAGGTGCTGAGCTATATGGAGGCGCATTCCCGCGACAGGCTGGAGCTGGATCAGCTTGCCGCCGTGGTAGCGCTGAGCCGCTCGCATTTCTGCAAGTTTTTCAAGGCTCAGACGGGGATGCGCCCGATGGAGTATCTGAATTATATCCGCATCAGCCAGGCGGCCAGTCTGCTCCGCAGCGGATCATACAATGTGCTGGAGGCTGCACTGGAGTCAGGCTACCAGCATGTCAGCTATTTCTCCAAATGGTTCAAGCATTATATGAACATGACCCCCTCAGAGTACAAGGCCCGGTATTCTTCCGGCGTGTAGCAGCAGGCTGAGAGCGTACGCTCTACGATGTGAACGACAAAACAGCAGCACCGGGAACACACTCCCTGGTCCTGCTGTCTGTGTCATGCCTGGTCTGATGCCTCCGGTCTATTCCAGTGTAAATGAAGCAAACTGCGCGCCGCCGCCTCCGGTGTATGTGAAATACAAGGCCTGCACGCCGTCCGGAATTTCCACTTCCGCAGCATATTTTTTCCAGACATTAGTGAAGCCTACCGGAATAGAAGCAAGCGCAGGTCCGTCCCAAGCCGTCTTCACCTGGAACTCCCCATGGCAATATCCCCGCACCTTGATGGAGACCCGGCTAACTCCCTTGCAGTCAAAATACTTGAACCCGGCGGTCGCCGACTCCGTCATGTTGGCAATATAGCCAACCTCTTCGTCGCCGTCTCTGCCGTCCTGGGTAATCTTCGGGAACCTGCTGTCCATCCAGGCACCCACCTTGCCAAACCCTCCGGTATACATCTCCTGATCCTTCGTGAACAAATGACAGGCCAGGTAGGCCGGATATTCTCCGCGTCCTTCCAGCGGGCCGCCGTTCGGGCCGGAGGTTGTGATCTCCACCTGCGGGATGGTTCCGTCTTCACGGAACGTAATCGGCTCGATGCAGCCCTGGCGCGAGAACGCGGTCCCGTTGGTATGCCGGTGATAGAAGATATACCACGCTCCATTAACCTCCACGATGCTGCCGTGGTTATTGCCGCCGTAATACATCGTCTGGTCCGCAGGCTTATACGTATCGATATGCAGATCACAGTTGCTCACAATGACTCCCTGGTACACGAAATCCCGGGTAGGATGGCTGCTGGTGGCATAACACAGCTCATGCATGGAGATTGAGGAATAGACCAGGTAGTAGATATCTCCTCTTTTGCGGATGGAAGGGGCCTCGAAGAACTCATGGCCCTCGAAGCCGGTCCCCTGGCTGTAAGGCTGGCTCGGTGCAACGAACACAGGCTCCTCAATAATCGTAAGCATATCGGGACCCAGTACGGTAGCCATCGCGCCGTGTCTGGACTTGTCGCCGTATCCGCAGAAGCCGGTGTACAGGTAAGTGGTGTCTCCTTCGGTCAATACCCCCGGGTCAAACTGCGGCTCATCGCCTTCCCGTTCGCCCAGACGCGTGCCGTCCCCGTAGGTGACATAGCCGTAGAATTCATATTTGCCGCCCGGCTTATCGCAGACCGCTACCGATACGACAGAAACCTTGTCCAGTACATAGTAGAGATAGTAGCGCCCGTCCGGTCCCTGTGTCACATCCGGTGCATAGAGACACATGCTGCCTTCCGGGTTGAGCGGGTCATCTGTCGTCTGGTAGATCCCACCTTCATACTGCCAATCAGCCAGATTGTCCTCCGGCGCTGACCAACAGACATAATCGTTCAGACAGAAGGCGTGTCCGTTGAACCGGTCATGCGAGCCATAGACATATACTCTTCCTTCAAAAACATATGGTTCCGCATCCGGCACGTACTCCCAGGAAGGCAGATATGGGTTGAATCCTTGTTGTTGTGTCATTCTAACATCCTCCATTTGTTATATAGATTGTCGTTGTTAATTTTTCATTGTGGGATTGCCGTGACTCCAGACTAAGCAAGCACCGTCACCTGTATCGTGCAGTCGGCGTAATCCGGGTGTACATCCCTCTCCCCGGCCACATCCAGCAGAGGGACGCCATTACTGTTGTAATGGACTCTGTGAATCGCCGAGCATCTCGTTCCATGCTTCACCAGCTGCTCTTCCCCGTGGTAGAGAACCAGCGTAGTACCGTCTGTATCCTGGAAAAAAGAATTATGCCCGGGGCCGTACACCCCGTCCAGCGAATAATAAGAAAGTGCAGGCGTGCCCGCCTTGCTCCAGGCACCGCCATCCAGAACATCGCCGCCCCGTGGAATGCTTAACCAGCCCACCGCATAGGTATATCCCGTTGCCGCCCCGCCGGAATAGGCAATATACACGGTATCTTCCGTAAGGAGCGGATACGGGCCTTCGTTATTGATCGTGCCCTGAACATTCTCCCAGCCCAGCAGCGGACGCGACAGCAGCACCGGCTCACTGGTTAATACCGCCGGGTTCGCTTCATCTACAGTGGCGATGTATAGCATGGAGCCGGTATCCAGCGGCGTTCCGATCCCTTTGCGGTAAGACCAGACTACACAGGAGGTACCGTCTGCCTTGAAATAAGTCATATCCAGCGTAATGCCGTCTGCGGCCAGTGGAGTACCGTCCATCCGCTTCACCCGGACCGGCGTGCTCCAATCCCCGGCCTTCATAATATCGCCGCCGGGGTTCAGCTTCATCAGATGGCATTGCGGTCCCCATACCTTACCGCCAACAGCGAACAGGATGTACAGCTCCCCGCCGATGACATGGAATTCCGGTGCCCAGAAGGTCTGGATGAAGTTCAGCTCCTCATTCAGGTCCAGTATAACGGCTTCCTGGAAGCCCGGAGCGAATAAGTCCTGCAAGGTATCTGCCACGCGGACATAGATGCCGATATTATTGACATTGTCATTGGTGGCCAGGAAGTAATACCTGCCGTTCCAAGGGAGAATTACAGGGTCTGCATAGCCGCTTGCTAACGGGAACGGCAAGTCGTAAGTGACTACCTTGCCATGTATGGTATGCGTTCCTGGCAAGGTAAAATCAATTCCTCCGGTATCCCAAGCCACCTGCTTATCGGCAGTAGAACCGTCAGAATATAGTGCTGTGGCTCTGACCTTTGTCAATTCATCGGCAGAGTGAACACTGACCTGCTCTGCCACTCGAATACCGGTGTTATGCACCGGGGTCCAGGCCGCCTGAACCTTACGGCCGGCGGGACCGTCCACGGTCAGCACATTCCCCGGACGGGTTCCGGGCAGCGGATGAGCGGTCCGCTCTACTGTGTAAGCTTCCGCAGGCTCCGGCGGCGAGATCCCTTCCGGATTCCGCAGGTCGGCCAGCCGGTTCACATAATAGCTGCCGTCATTGTCCTGCCAGCGGATCTCATATCCGCCAGTGCTGTCCAGTGCGCAGACTGCTTCTTTTACATAGCGTTCATTATCGAGCCGGACAAGCCGCTGGGCATCGAAGGTCACCAGATCCGGCGAGGTCCACAGCAGAATCTGCCCCCTGCTCTCCCCGTCATCCTCCCCCGAGGCGTCAATCCTTACCGCAATCATCCCGAAAGCACCATCCTGTGTGCGGAACAGATAGGGGTTTTTGAGTCCTTTTTCATGAATCACATTGTTCTCATCCACGGTGGCCACGGCAAATAATAGGCCATAGTTCCGGTTCAGCGGCTGAAATTCGTTAGGGTCATCTGCACAGGCCATATGAACACTGTTGGCGAGAGACCCGGTGTAATCCTGGTTCGGTATGCGCGTGTAGACTGTAAGCTTCATTAGCTCTGCCATCTCATTCATAGCTCTATCACCCTTACCTTGTTATTCATCTTGCAGCATGTCCCTATCAGTATAGAGAAGCTTTTGGCGTGAAGTCCATGACATATAGACACCTAAGCTTGATCTATCCTTAGATTATGGGCCGGAGCCGGAATCCTCTATAAAATATCTGGAAAACGCTTTAATCTCTATACTGCCGCTTATGATATACTTGGGCAAAATAAAATTCACCTGGAGGATGTTATGATGAATACTACAGAGGGCTCTTTTTACACAGGGGAGTACAGAAATCTGTTCCTTGAGAACGGACTGCGTCCGGAGGCGATTCAGCAGCGGCTGGAAGATACCTGGAACGAAATGTTCTACGGCGCCCCTGATGTCCGGCTCTATCATACTATGGATGAGGATAAGGGTTATATTGTAGATACAGGCAATACCGATGTGCGCACAGAGGGCATGTCCTACGGGATGATGATGGCGGTTCAGCTGGATAAAAAGGAGGAGTTCGACCGGCTCTGGAATTTCGCCAAGGTATTCATGCAGCATACGGAAGGCCGTTACAAGGATTATTTCGCCTGGCACTGTAAACTGGACGGTACACGGCTGTCTCCCGGTCCCGCGCCGGATGGAGAGGAGTTCTTCGCGATGGCACTGTTCTTCGCTTCCCGCCGCTGGGGTGACGGAGCCGCGCCGTTCAATTATTCCGAGCAGGCCAGAATCATTCTCCGCGCTTGTGTGCACAAGGGAGAAGAGGGGGAAGGCCATCCGATGTGGGACCCGGAGACCCGGCTGATCAAGTTCATCCCGGAGACTCCGTTCAGCGATCCCTCCTATCATTTGCCGCATTTCTATGATTTGTTTGCGCTGCAAGCGGATGAAGCAGACCGGGCGTTCTGGAAGGATGCCGCTGCTCGGAGTCGGGATTACCTGCATCTGGCCTGCCACCCGGTTACCGGGCTGTCGCCGGAATACGCCAACTATGACGGAACTCCGGCGGAACCTCAACCGCATGGCGACTTCCGCCACTTCTTCAGTGATGCTTACCGGGTCGCCGCCAACATCGGGCTGGATTATGAATGGTTCCGCTGCGATCCTTGGCAGGTAGAGCAGTCTAACCGTATTCAGGCTTTCTTCCGCGATATCGATCCGGCTGATTACCGGCGGTATACCATTGACGGTCAGCCGTTCGACGAGCCTTCGCTGCATCCGGTCGGCCTGCTATCCACTCTGGCCATGGCCTCGCTTGCCGCCGATGGCCCGGATGCCGGGCATTTCGTCAAGCTATTCTGGGACACCCCGCTGCGCACCGGAGAACGGCGGTATTACGACAACTGTCTATACTTCTTCACCATGCTTGCGCTGAGCGGGAATTATCGGATTTACTTATAAAAGAAACTAACTAAAGCTGGCCTCACTGTCCTCCATTGGCCTACTTCTGGCGGGGCTGATGGAGTATGCAGAGTGAAATCAGGTGCACTTCTGCACCTGATTTGTTCGTTTAGCCAACTTATGCCGATATCAGGGGCACTTCTGCTCCTGATTTGTTCATTTAGCCAACTTCTACCGATATCAGGGGCACTTGTGCTCCTGATTTGTTCATTTAGCCGACTTCTGCCGATATCAGGGGCACTTGTGCTCCTGATTTATTCATTTAACCGACTTCTGCCGATATCAGGGGCACTTGTGCTCCTGATTTATTCATTTAACCGACTTCTGCTGGAATCAGGGGCACTTCTGCTCCTCATTCACTCATTTAGCTAACTTCTGCTGATATCAGGGGTACTTGCGGTGCTCCTCGTTACTCTAATACCATCACTGTCGGCTGCATTAATGGGATTTATCCCTTTCATTTCCCCATCCAGCCGACTTTTGGCTGCATTAATGGGATTTTTCCCTTTCATTCGCCCATCCAGCCGACTTTCGGCTGCATTAATGGGATTTTTCCCTTTCATTTCCCCATCCGGCCGACTTTTGGCTGCATTAATGGGGTTTATCCCTTTCATTTCCCCATCCAGCCGACTTTTGGCTGCATTAATGGGATTTTTCCCTTTCATTTACTCTCCTCAACGAACAATCGCTCCCCCGGACGATGGAGGCAACGCCATCCATCCCGAAGGAGCGACTATATCTTCCTCTAATATTTCTCATCCAATGTATCTCATTCTTACGTCTCTCATCCTGTCGCTCTCACCCAATGGACCTTCCCCGTTATCTCTCCCCTGCTCCACCCTCGCTCGTGGCCGCCAGCCACGAGCGCAGGACATTTACCCGCCAACCACATCCATACGGTATTCCTGCGGCGTGGTTCCGGTCCACTTTTTGAATACGCGGGTGAAGGATTGCGGGGTGACGTAGCCGATTAGCGAGCCGACCTCCGCCACTTTCAACTCCCCCCTCCGCAGCAGCTCCTTGGCCTGGCGGACGCGCATATCCTCAATATACTCGGACAGATTGATCCCCCGTTCCTGCTTGAACAGGCGGGACAGATAGGAAGGATTGAAGTGGATCACATCGGCCAGACGGACCAGCGACAGGTCCTGGTCGAGATTCTCTTCTATATATATGCAGATCCGGTCGATAACACCCGCCGCCCGCTTCTGCTCGCCGCTCCTGCGGACAGAGAACAGATTCCCGGCGGTGTCCTCCAGATAACGGAAGGCTTCTCCCCATGTCCGGTGGACCTCCAGCTGCATCAGCCCGCTTGCCCCGATCTCCTGGTCCGCTTCCCATCTGTTCGTATACGACATGAGCATCAGAGCAATGGTGTAATACAGCTCAGTCAAATAAGGGTTGCCCCGCGTGCATTCCTGCCCCGCAGGTTCAGCCATCTCCCTGAACAGCCGGAGGAATTCCTCCTTACGGCCCGCCTCCAGATGTGCAGCCAGAGTCTCCACCTTGCCCTGCATGAACCGGTCACGCATGGTATCCGGCGCCGCCGCTTCATTCAGCTGCACCTTCTGCACCATCCGCTCTCCGTCACCTGCCCGGTAATGCTGAACCTGCCTCGCTTTATCGTACACTACCTGAAGCCTGGACCAGGCAGACTCCTCCGCACTGAGAGTGATGGCCATCCCGACCTCCAGCGATTCCCTGCACGACTGCTGAATCAGCTCGAAGGTGCCTTCCAGGAATTTAATCATCTGCTCCAAATCCTCCGGCTGCGAAGCCTCTCCCGTCCCGCCCGGCTGAATCAGCCAGATCAGGTCACCGTACCGGTCGATAACCCCAAGGCTGACCGTCCGCTCCTTCAGCAGCTTCTCCGACAGGAACTTGACCGCAAGCGCTGTCTCCCGGCGGTCCATATACGTGCGCGAGGATTCAGGATCACTGATGCTGCCCAGAGCGATCAGCACCGGCCGCGAAGCATCAAGCGGAATGTTCAGACGGACGAAGTCCCCGGCCATATCCTGATCCGCCTTGACGCTGTGAATGAGATGGCGGAAATAATCGCCCTGTGCCAAGGTCTCCAGCGTGTTCAGCTGCTCCTTGGATTCACGGATCAGATCATTCACCTGCATGGTGTCGTTCAATTCCTGTAGCGCACGCATCACTGCTTCAATCAGCTTCGGATAACCTTCATTCTTGAGCACATACTGGACGCCCGGAGCCTGAATCGCCTGGTAGACATAATTGAAGTCGCTGTGTCCGGTCAGGAAGACGATTTTGCATTGCGGCCAGCTCCGGCGGATATGCTCCATCAGCTCCAGCCCGTCCATCTCGGGCATGCAGATATCAGACAGGACAATATCCACCCGGGTCCGGTGCAGCAGATTTAGCGCTTCACGGCCCGAGTAGGCCTTGTAGATGTCCAGCTCAAGCTCCATTTTGCCGAAAATTACCGCCAGTCCATCTGTGATAATCTCTTCGTCATCAACGATAAGCATCCTGTACATCAGCATTCTCACCTCCAGCTCTAAGCAGGATGGTTACCCTTAGTCCGCCCAGCTCACTCCGGTCCGCCAGCAAGCCGCTCTCTTCCCCGAAGGTTATGCGGATGCGCCGGTGAATGTTCACAAGGCCGGTGGTCTCCGCCTGCTCCTGATAGACATTAAGGGACTCTTTCAGTTGCTCCAGCATGTCATCGCTCAGCCGGTCCCCGTTATCCTCAACGATAATGCGGATATCCGGGCCTTCCTGCGCGAAGCGGACAATGATCAGGCCCTCCATGGCTTTCTTTTCCAGGCTGTGCTTGAACGCGTTCTCAATAATCGGCTGCACAATCAGCCGCGGAACGGACACCTTCTTCAGCTCCTCCGACAAGGCATCGAACCGGACCCCAATTCTGCGGGAGAAGCGCATGGCCTGAATCTCTGTATACATCCTTGCATGGTGAATCTCCTGCTCCAATGACACCAGATCGGAAGCGTTCCGGGTGACAAACTGGAAGTATTCCCCCAGCATCGTAGTAAGCTGTTCGATCCGCTCGGTATCGCCGGTCTTCGCCATTGTGTTCAGAATGAAGAAGCTGTTGTACAGAAAATGCGGGTTAATCTGTGATTGCAGCTGCTTCAGCTCTGCCCGCTGGGCCATAATCTTCTGCTTGTACACCTGGTCGATCAGGGAGTGCAGATTGCTCACCATCTGGTTGAAGCGGCTGTACAGATAACGGAATTCATCCTTCGACTCATGCTGGATATGAATGTCCAGATCACCCTGCTCCATTCTCCGGAAGCTCTTCACCAGCGTCAGCATCGGCTTATGAATGAACTTGTAGGTCGATAGTGCAAAAGCAATGATGATGGCAAGCGCAGCCACGGCGAACACCCAGGCCCAGGTATAGAATTTGCTCAGCGGATTCTTGATAATATCCTCCGGGATGATCCGGTAGATGGACAAGCCAAGCTCCTGTGAGCCGGTCTGGACGATATAATAAGGTGCACCTGCGATCCTCAGCCTCTCCCCGGAGGCCACCGCGCGGATATCCCGGGCATACTGGGACGGTTCCGCCTGCGCCAGCTCGCCGGTCATGCTGTAGAGCGCGAATCTCGCACTATCGGAGAGCAGCAGCGTTCCACTGCCGGGATACGTATTGAATTGGCCCAGCGCCGCCCGCAGCTCCTGGGTGTCCAGCTCAATCTCAACCGTCAGCAGCGGCTCCGCCCCCTTAATGCCCCGCTGCTTCATCGCACTAAGGTACAGGCCGCCATCCCACTCAATCACCTGGGAACGGCGGTCCCCGAAGACCGAGCGGATCTCGCGGAAGCGCTTCAGTTCAATCTCACGCACGCCGCCGACTGATGATATGGTCCGGCCTATAGTCATGATATGAACCCTGACGTCCTTGATATACGTGCTGCTGTTCTGCACGATGAACAGCCGCTTCATCAGCGAATTCAGATTCTCCGTGCGGTCAATGGTCGGCAGCGTCTCCCAGGTCAGAGCCAGCTTGTTCAGATCCTCATCCTCCAGCAGACTGTATTGCAGCAGCTTCATCCGCTCGATCTCATTCTCCATATCATTTAAGTAGAAGACGGTCTGGGCGCTGGCCGAGCTTCGGATATCGCTGCTGGCTGTTTGCACAATCCACTGATACAGATAAGCGGCGAAGACAAGAATAGGCAGCATAATGAGCAGAAAGGTCACAATCAGCCGCAGAAATATCGTATTGCGCAGTGAGTAATCCTTTTTGAACAACAGTCCCAGGCCCCCAGCAATCATTTTCACCATTATAGCCTGAATCCGGGGAGAGCCGCAGGCTTATGCATAACTTCCGGGAGGTTAACCTTTGACACTGCCGAGTACAATTCCCTTCACGAAATATTTCTGCAGGAACGGATAGGCCAGAATAATCGGCAGGGAGCCGAGGAAGATCTGGGAAGACTTCAGCGTCCGGTCCGAGATCAGCGCCAGATCAAGCATGGCATCACGCGACATATTCGACAGGTTCTGCTGGATTACAATCGTCTGGATATAGCTTTGCAGCGGATAGTTGGCCGGATTCCCCATGAGTAGCAGGCCGTCGAACCAGCTGTTCCAGTGCTCCACCATTGAGAACAAGGCCAGTGTAGCCAGCGCAGGTTTGGAGATCGGCACGAAGATAGACCAGACCGTCCGGAAGTGGCCGGCCCCGTCAATCAGCGCCGCCTCTTCCAGCTCCTTCGGAATCTCCCGGAAGAAGTTAAGCAGCAGCACCACGCTGAACACAGGAACTGCGCCGGGCAGCACCAGCGCCCAGATGGAATCCAGCAGGCCGTACTCCTTGAGCGTGGTATACCAGGGGATCAGCCCGCCGTTGAACAGCATCGTGACGAAGAAGGCCCAGGCATAGACGCTGCGGAACCGCAGCGCGTGTGATTCCTTGGATAGCGGGTAGGCCACGAGGATCGTCAGCAACAAGTTCAGCGGCGTCCCAATCCCGATCCGGGTCAGCGATACAAGCATTGACTGCCAGAATTCTGTGCGGCTCATCGTATACATATACGAGGCGAAGGTGAAATCTACCGGCCAGAGCCTGACATACCCTGCGGAGGCGGCCGCGCTGGAGCTGAAGGACACCGCTATAATATGAATAAGCGGGAGGATACAGAGCAGTGAGACCAGAATGAGAAAGGTGGCGTTCAGCACCGATATCCCGTCGAACTTTTTTGAACGGTGAACAGTAGTGATGTCTGTCTGTTTAGGCGTAAGCGGTTGCTGCAAGGGATATCCCTCCTCTAAAAAATCCGGTATTTGGCGAAACGGTAAGCCAGGAAATACGAGCTGGAAATTAAGGTAAGCGATATGATCGATTTAAAGAAGCCGACGGCAGTCGCTACGCCGTATTGTGCGTCGAGCAGACCGATCCGGTAGACGAAGGTATCCAGGATATCCCCGCTCTCATAGACCTGCGGACTGTACAGATTGAAGACCTGATCGAAGCCCGCGTTCAGCAGTTGACCCAGACTGAGTACCGACAGCAGGACGATGACCATGCGTATGCCCGGAATGGTAATATGCCAGGTCTTGTGCCACCGGTTCGCACCGTCAATGGTAGCTGCTTCATAGAGTCCGGGATCAATGCCCGTTATAGCCGCCAGGTATACAATCGTGCCGTAGCCGAAGTTCTTCCACACATCCGAAGCAATCAGCGTGAAGGGGAACCAGTCATTGTCGCCGAGGAAGAATATCTTGGAGACACCGAACCATCCGAGGAATTCATTCACAATCCCGCCCGATGGAGACAGAATATCAATCAAGATGCCGCCAAGCACGACCCAGGACAAGAAATACGGCAGATAGATCGCTGTCTGTACGGAACGCTTGATTACATTACTGGCCAGCTCGTTCAGCAGAATCGCGAATACCAGCGGAATAATCAGGCCCAGAATCAGCTTGAGACTCGAAATAAACAGCGTATTCCACAGCACCTGTGTGAAGCTTGGCAGGTTCATCACATATTCGAAGTTATCGAGGCCCACCCATTTTTGATCCCCGAACAAGCCCTTGGCAGGGATGAATTTCTGGAATGCAATCATGACACCAGCCATGGGGACGTAGGAGAACAGAAGGATCATCACCAGTCCCGGCAAAAGCATCAAATGAAGCGGCAGTTCTTTTCGCAGTTTTGTTCTCATCGTTATCCTCCACATCTGCAGGCAAGAATGGAATGGAGGAAGAAAAGGTCGTTTTCTTCCTCCAGGGGTGCTTTATTTCTTAGTCGCTGCGTACCATTCGTTGACCTCTTGCGTAATTTGATCGCCGCCCAGCTTCTGCCAGTCCTTCACGAACTGATCGAACTTTTCGATAGGGTCACCCAGAATGATTTTGACAAACATTTCATTCTGCTGCTTCTCAAGCGTTGTCTTGCGCTCGACCATGGTCGGAGTCGGAGCGCCGACGAATTTCTCCTGCAGGAACTGGTCATTCTTGATATACTGATCAGCTATGCCCATGGAGCCCTGCTCTCCATAGATCCGCTCCCAGCCCCACAGGGAGAAGCCCTCCGTTGAACCTGAAGCATAGGACTCCAGCTTCTCCTGGATCGTCTTGGCTTCACCCTTCAGTGTAGAGAAGTCACCGGCCTTGCGGGCAGCATCAATCTCACGGAACGCATCTACATTCTTCGTGACCGGATACGGCGTAACCGGAGACAGCTGCCAGACACTTTCCGCTTCCGGCGGTGCATAGTACTTATCGAATTCGGCCGTCTCGCCCCAGTTCTTCTCCACATGCAGGTTGAACAATTTGATCACCGCTTCCGGATGGGCAGCGCCCTTCTTGACTGCGAAGAAGCGGGTTGTGCTGAACTTCAGCGGCACCTTCGGCGTGTCGCCCGATTCCGAGACAATCGGGAAGGCCTGCCACTGCGCCTTGGGATCATTGTCACGGTTGAGCTGCAGCGGCCAGATGGAATTCCACTGCTCGCCGTATTCCATCCCGATCTTGCCGGCCGAGATCAGCTCGGAGACCTTGCCTCCATCCTTGACACCGAACTCCTGGTCAAGCTGGCCCTTCTTGGCCATATCCTGCAGCACCTGAAGCGCTTTCTTCACTTCCGGCTGAATGCTGCCGTAGACCAGCTTGCCGGTTCCGTCATCCAGCCAGATGTTCGGATAGGCATTATACCCGGCCATGAAGCCTTCCAGTCCCATCGCCCCGCCCCAGAGATCCTTGGTGATGCCAAGGCCATAGGTATCCTTCTTGCCGTTACCGTCGGGGTCCTTATCAACGAACGCTTCAGAGATCGCCAGGACATCTGCCATCGTCTTCGGCGGCTGCATACCGAGCTTCTCCAGCCAGTCTGTCCGAATCCAGATATACATCGAGCGTTCAATGGAGGATTCCAGGCTCGGAATTGCCATCAGCTTGCCATCGAAGGTCGCGGCATCGAATACACTTGTGCCTTCTCCCGACAGCACCTTCTTGGTGAACGGGGAAGCATACTTTTCATATAAAGCTGTCATATCCTCAAGCTGGTCTGAATCGGCCAACTGCTTGAGCTGGGTGGCGTTGACCGGCGTTACATCCGGCAGATCCCCGGAGGCCAGGGTGACATTGATTTTCTGCAAGTATTGATCCGAGGTCTGGCTGCCCTTCACAATCCAGTTATATTTGATCTTGATGCCGAGCTGATCCTCATACAGCTTGGTCCAGCGGTTGTTATCAATCGTCTCATCCTTCAATACGCCAAGCACGTTATTCTCTACCACATCGCTCAGATCTCTGACGAACGATAGCTCAATCGGAGGATCGTATTTGCCGAGCGGACTCTCATCAACAGCTGCGCTTGGCTTCGGATCATTACTGGCTGCCGCTTCCTTGCCGCCGTTACCGGATTCCAGCTTGCCCGAGCAAGCGGACAACAGCAGTGCAGACAACAACAGGATGGAAGTACTCTTCAGTAAACTCTGACCTTTTCTTGTACCTGTGTTCATAGTCAACCCCCAGTTCAATTATTGTGGTCTTTATTTGGTTACGCTTTCATTATGGGGGAGGCACCTATTTATTGACAACGCTCACATTTTTACTTCACTTATCCGGCATTGACAAAAACACAAAAAAACCATGCTATAATTAAGCATGTTTGCCGGGAGGAGGATGGAAATGGCCCTTATTCACTATGTCGAGTGCAATACAACGCACGCTTCGAATTTCGTTGTAGATGTTCCAGCTGGTGCGCATTGGCTCCTGGTCATTACCAAGACTCCGGCGCTATTCTGGGTGCATGGCGGACTCAAGCAATACCCTGCGCACAGCGTAGTTCTCTACCAGCCGCAGCAGAAGGTCTATTATCAGGCCTGCACCGGCCAGTTCATCAATGACTGGATTCGTTTTGAATCAAGTGAGCCTTATATTACGGAATCACCGCTTCCCTTGGGCATTCCTTTTGCGCTTAGCGACCCTGATTATTGCCAAAAGCTGCTTGAGCTGCTGGCCAGCGAGCATCATATGGGCGGGGACTGTAAAGCCTCTTCCATCGATCTGCTCCTGCGCGCACTGTTCAACAAGCTGTGGGAATCCTATTTCCAGGACAATATTACCCCGCAATATTACAAGCTGCTGAAGCTGCGCACGTCTATTCAGACCAATCCCGGGGAGTACTGGACCGTAGCCAGGATGGCCGGTGTGCTGGAGATCAGTTCAGGCTATCTTCAGAATATCTACAAAAAAACCTTCGGACTCTCCTGTATGGAGGATGTCATTAACAGCCGCATCCGCATGGCCAAGGAATACCTCATCCACAGCACAGAGAGCATCGCTGATATCGCAGCACGGTGCGGCTATCCGAATGTAGAGCATTTCTGCCGGCAATTCAAGCAGGTGACCGGGTATACACCGCGAAATTACCAGCGGCAGGCCAAGGCCGGGGCTTCGCCGCCGTAACTCCAGAGCCTATCGGGGCTTCCGGCCGTTGCGTGGACCAGTCATAATGCTTGCTGAAAAACGGCCGCCAGCACTTGGCCAGCACCGGTGCGAACTCGTGTTCTTGCAGCACACCTTGCCGGTTCATGTCAAAAACCCTCTCCGCCCGGAGAGGGTCTAATTGAAAGGATTGTTAATAGCTACTGATTAGAAGACGAGGCTTCATCACTCTTCACACAATCAATGGCGACTACTATCGCGATGATGATCGCCTCCAGCTCCTCATTCCATACTTGCACGCTGTAGCTGTCGCCCCAGGTGAACCACTTCTTGCTCACTTCCCCGACGACCGCCCCGCGCTGCAAGACCTGGAAATCCATATCCCACCAGTTCCCGTGCACCTCAATATCCGCCGAATCTATCGAATAACGCGCCTTGAAGAACGACAGCTCCTTCTTAATGGTGAGCACCTCACGGCCATCCGCTTCCACGAAGAACTTGGGCAGGAAGCTGAACACCTTCTTCGTAATCTGTGCAACTTCCCTTCCGCCTGCATTCATAATCGAGAAGGTCTTTGGAATCCGCATGAAGCTGCCCTCCACGTAATACACATCCTGTTCCCGCTCATCCTTCACCGTGAACTTCTCGCCTATGCTGAATACCTTTTGCTTGATGTAGAGTTGTTTCATGGTGTGTCCTCCGCTATCGTAGTTTGGTAATTATATCAATCAGTTTCATTTTATCCATGTTTCCCAAACATGTTCCATATTCCCCAGACCGATACTCTATTCATTTTGGAGATCGCCTCCACAATCGGAATGTCCATGGGGCAAACTTCCTGGCAGGCAAGAGATTTGGAACAGCCATCATATACTCTTTGGGTATATTGTTTTTTATAGGCTTTGTCCTCACTTAATAAGGTCAGATTAGTCATCGACATCGCAGAGGACATTCCAGTAAATAACTCACCCAGGCTGTAATTGGGGCAGACCTCCAGACAACTGCCGCACATCAGACATTGGGACACTTCATATTGCAGCGTTAAATTGGCGGTTCTAACCTTTGCCGGTTCTTCCAGCCATAGCTTCATGTCCTTCATCACTTCGAACATTTGACTCCGGTCCACTGCCAGATCGCTTATGACCGGGAATTTACTTAGGGGATGAATCGTAATTTCATTGTTCTCTTGTACCAGATCATCGCAAAATAATTGGCAGGACAGTACCGGCTTCTCATTAACTACCATTGCACATGCTCCGCACAGTCCCTGTTCACAGCTGCAGTCAAAGCGGATCGGCCGTTCTCCCTCGTCCCTTTCCAGCATTTCACTATTCAGATTATTAATTAGAGTCCCTATGGATACATGTAATTCACCCGAGTATTCAAAGCTCTGCCAGTAGGCTTCCTTCGCCCCATTTTCCTGCCGCTTGATATTAATCCTGATACTCATAGTACTGCCTCTTTTCTTAATTAAACTCAATGCAGATACTATTATTCAGAAATACTGCATTCGTAGATTTCTTGAATTGTGTATCATTTTTTTCACTATAATCGATTCTCTGATGTGCCCCCCGGCTCTCTTTTCTGGCCAATGCCGACTCAACCATTCCCCTTGCCAATAAAATATTGGCTGATAATGTTTTGTATTCATAAAAATGATGATGATACCAGGACTCTGCGGTGTCGTTGTTCATTTCCTCCAGCCTTTTTTTGGCTTCCAGCAGCTGTCTCTCTTTTCTATATATACCCATGGCGCCATACATAAGCTCTGATAATTCTTGTTTGATCTGAAAATAGCCTTTTATAGAAGTATTCGCCCTCTTCTCCCAATGCTGCAGCTCCTGATTTGCTGTCTCCAGCTGCTGTTCACCTATTTTTTCTGCGGCAGCAGTATTCATTGGGCTGACCATTAGAGCGCTTTCGGCTGCAACCCATCCTCCACAAATCGCGCCTAATAACGAATTTCCGCCCAGTCTGTTTGCCCCATGATATTGAGCGGAGCATTCTCCTGCGGCAAAAAGTCTCGCTAGATTCGTTGTGTGATTCTTATCCGTCTTGATTCCCCCCATAAAGTAATGAATCCCTGGAGCAACTTGAATGGGTTCCTTATACGGGTTGACCTTTAAGAATTTCGAACAGATGCTGACAACTTCGTCTAACTGTACATCAATAATTTCCGGGGACAGATGAGAGACATCCAAATAAACCTCCTGGCTCCCGTTAATGCCCAGCTTCATCTCATTACATACTTTATAGATACTCTGACTCACCACATCACGCGGCATTAATGCCCCATATTCCGGAAACCACTCCTCCATGAAGTACCAGGGCTGCCCCTCTTTGATGACGTACAATCTTCCTCCGACGCCACGTGCAGCCTCCGTAATCAGCATACGTTTGGAAGGGGTATGTACTGTCGTAGGATGATATTGAATCATCTCCAGATTCGAAAATTCGACCCCTTGTTCAAGCAGCATTCCCGCGGCATAGCCGTCATTTAATCTGGAGCCGGTAGTTTTTCCGAAAACGCCATTCGGCCCTCCGACGGCCATAATCACAGCATCGGCAACCAGGCTTTGCAATTCGTTCGTGTTTTCGTGCAACAGAACAGCACCCGCACATTCCTTACCCTCTATTAACAGGGAGTGGAATCTCCATCCCGTCAGCCGCTTGATTTGGCCAGCAGCTTCATATTTCCGGGATTTAGCTATGATAGCTGTGGCAATTTGTTTACCGGTACGCGCACCGGCGTAGGCAGTACGTTTCTTTTTTTGTCCGCCGAAATTCCGTAGATCCACTCTGCCCTTCTCATCCCGGGTGAAATTCACACCGATTTCTTCAAGCCAGCGGATGATCTCCGGAGCCCTCTGTACCAGATTAGCCACGGCTTCAGGGTCATTAAGATCACTGCCTCCCCGCATAGTATCCGCAAAATGCTCATCTACCGAATCATTTTCTTGCTTGGTATTCAAAGCAGCATTAATTCCGCCCATGGCCATTACAGACTGTGCTCTCTCTGAATACGCCGGTGACACCAAGGTAACAGCTGCTCCTTCTTCCACAAGCTTCAGCGCTGCCGTCATTCCGGCCAGGCCACTGCCCATTACAAGTATATTCTTCATCCGAATGCTGACACTCCTCTCTCTCCCTCAGACAACAAGGTTCACCCGGCTGTCTATGCTGCCCAGAACATAATTTGGGAACCCATATACATCACCAGCACCAAGGCTAAGAAGACATAGGTCCCTCTGATGAAGAGCGGGTAATTTTCCCGTTTTTTAATGACTCCCATGGATATAAAGAGCTTGGGCACGCTGATGGCCATATGCAGACTTACAGTTAAGAGAAACAAAAACTCTGCTGAAACATAAATAATATTAAACACAGTCCCGTCTATCCTTTTACTTAATTCAATCACCAGGATATGCACCAATAAAAATATCCCTGTGAAAATACCTGTTGCGGACTGGATTACAGTGCCCATATTGAGCTGCGGATATTGCTTGGCTTGTTTATCTCTTTGGCGATTTTTCACCATCAGGAAGATAGCGGAAAGCATATGGACGGACATGACAATGGACAGAATGCCGCCGATGGTCATATGAATATATCCATACGGCATGATTCCTGCGTAATAGATACAGGCCACTATAAGATGTATCAAAAAAAACAAAGTGCTTAATGCTCCGGAAATCGCAACTATTTTCTTCATGCCAGGAACTCCTTACCAGATTTTATCCATTAACTTTCACTCATTAATATAGGCTACAAGGTCATGAAGTGATATTTTTTCCATATGGATAAGATCAGGTGTGCTTACACAAACGGCAAGCCTGTAATTATCCTGTAGCAAGTAACGGTGAAAATAAACTGTATGGTCTTCTTGGGAGCAGAGCTGTACGGTTTCTCCATTAATCATGAAATAAAATGAGTTCAGCGGCTTACTCAGCCCGACTCCCAAAAACTTAATATAACTTTCTTTTAACGTCCAGAAATCATACAGCGAATGAGCTTGCTCTCTTATTTCCCGAGAAATGATATCCTCATATTCTTTGACATGGAAGAAGCGTTTAGCAATATCCAGGTCAATGTCCCGAATTTCTTCAATATCTATTCCAATATCCTCAGTATCCAAGCCGCAGACTACATACTTTCCAGAATGAGATATATTGTAAAATATCTCATTCTGATCCTTTACATAAGGTTTTCCGTATGAATTTTTGTCAAATTCAATGTCTTTCATCGTTACTCCAGTTTTCTTTGTAATCATGAATCTGGCCAGCACTTCCCCGTACAAGGTTCTTTTCCGATCAGCCTCAAATCTGAATTTGTGTATGGCTTCCCTTTTGTCTGAGGCACATGTGCCCAGTAACGTCTGATAATCTTCAGCACTTATGGGGTCTTCGATATTCATATAATAGAGTTCTGCCATAGTTATATTCCTATCCTTGTCTAGTTGAATTAGTTGCCACTTAGGAAAGACTTCTGAATTTCTTTTCCCGCTTGCTGGTTATGATTACCGACACGGCTAGAATCACCGCTGCCATTCCGCCAAGTAAAAACGCGTTTCCAGCTATATCTCCCAAGGTTAATCCTTGCTGTAAATCCAGTATACTTCCCATTGCCCATCTTGCCGGTGAAATATAGGAAATGGCATTGATTAATTTAGGAAACAGCTCCACCTGAATAAAGCAACCGCCCAGGATAACAATCAGCAGGTTCGCAAAATTGGAAATCATTGAAGCCGCATCCGCCTCTTCCGTAATGGAAACATAGAACGTCCCCAAGGAGACCGCCACCAACGCCGTCAGGAAGAGAATCAGAAACAGCACACCGGGCTCCACGCCAATGGAGGTATTCGTGAAATATTCCATACTCAGGACTGCGGCCAGGATTTGAAAGGCGACGATGACCAGATTGCAGAGTACATTAGACAGATAATACATCCATACTTTGGCCGGAGAGAGGAAGATCCTGGCGTAAATATTGCGCTCCCTATCCGTATTGATTACATTCGCTATAGCTGATGAATTGAAGAAAATGAACAGAATCAAAAATCCGACAAAGATATTGGAATTGTTGTATTCCGTATACAAATCGTTAAGAGAGGTTTTCTCCACAAACTCAGAGCTGGCGATATAATTGCCTACCGCATTCTCGAATACAGCAGCATCCCCCCCAGAAATCTTGCCCAAGTTACGTAAATTCAACAAATGATTCTTGAGGATGGCCTGTAGCAGGGTATAGACGTTCTGCTCTTCATTTCCTTTCACTACTAGCTTCTCGATCGAATTATTTAACAATCCATTCTGGAATCCGCTGCGGATGACCAAAGCCGCATTGATTTTATTACTTTGAAAATTAGCCTCCACTTCATTCTCATCCATATAGAAGACCTTAATGCCCTCAAGACCGCCGACAATTTGGGTTACGGCTTCCGAGGCCCGGCTATGATCCCCATCCGCAATGCCTACGTTAACAAAGGTTGTGGAATAGCTGACCAGCTTACTGGCAATAATCAGGACGATGATCGGAGTAATGGTCATTAACAGAAAAGAAATCGGTTTATGCATTATCGAAATTCTTAAGTTATTTTTTATTAATGCATAAAATGTTCTCATGCTCTTAATTCCTCCTTCTTTTCTTTAGCAACCACAATAAAGAGACAGATGAATATTAAAAGGAGAAATATGGCAGAGCTTACCCAGATAAGTTGACTATCCTGCGCGTAGACACTTTTGAAAATGCCGACATTCACCCATCTTAACGGGGAGACCAGCAGGATCTTGCCGAAAACACCGCCCATATCGTAAGGGAAGGGTGTATACGATCCCCCGAGAAAGGAGAAAATCGGCAGGATAATCACAGACAGAATCACATCCACTTTGCCGCGGGCTTTTAATAACTGGGCCAATAACATGCCTAGCGCCACATTGAATATGGCAAATAAAACGATATACAAGTACATGAGCACAGAATAATTGCCCCAGTTTACTCCCAAGTATGTGATAGAGAAGATAAAGGCTGGAATGAACACCGCTAAGGCAAAAATGGAATACGCAGCCAACGAAGCGAAATAATACTTTACCCTGCTAAGTCCTGTAAGTAAAATTCTCTCTTTGATTTTGGTTCTTTTATCCGTAAACAGATCCCCAATGGGAATCAGCATCATATACATCACCATAAGCGTTAATTCCACCACTCCATAATAATCATAGGAGCTCATGGCACTTTTGGAGGGAATCAGCTCTACAGGCACTTCATACGTGGCATTATCCGCGCCAATCAATTCAATCGCTTTTTCCCCGTCTATTTTATAGGCTTCCTTAACCGTCTGAATGCTGCTGGCCACGCTGCGGAATAAGGCTACCACTCTCGCTGTATTTAACGGCTCCGATTCATTTCCGTAGACCAGGATCTTCTCCTTATCCAGGTGCACGAATACTTTTTTGTTCACCCGTGCCTCTTTTTTGCCTTCTTTCTCTGAGTCGGTGTAGCCCATTTTGATCCCGTAATCTTTTTCGATGGATACAGAAGCTGTGGTTAAGGCATCAATAACCTCGGCTGCCATTCCTTCCGATTGATTGAGCAACGCAACGTCAACCTTGGTCAGGTTTGATTTATCGGAGAAAGCACTCGTTAGAATCGAACCGATCAGAATCATTAAAAAGATAGGGAATATCATCAAGAATAATAACCACTTTGGATTTCTGATTTGATTTTTAATGATTTTCTTTATGATCTGAAACATATGATCTTCCTTTCCTCTAGACTCTATGGTCAGTCGCGTAATTTGCGCCCTGTCAATGTCAGGAATACGGTTTCCAACGTAACATCTGTGGTGCCGATACTTCTGATTTTCACATTTTTGTTGTTTACGTATGCAATAATTGCATTCAAATTATCATTTTCTTTTAACGACTCCACCTGGATCAGGTTGTCATTGATTTCCACATTAACCACGCCATCAATATGGGAGATTGCTTCCTTATCCAGTTCAAGAGCATCATCAACGGTTAACTGCAGAGATTTCTTATCACTGATCAGATCTGTTAATTCTTTCTTTGTACCCGAAGCAATGACCTGGCCTTTGTCAATAATGGCTATGCGATTACAGATCGCTTCAACTTCCTCCATATAATGTGTTGTGTAGACAATCGTCACGCCTTTCTCATTTAGCCGCTGGACAGACTTCAGGATGTGGTTTCTGGACTGCGGATCAATCCCGACCGTTGGCTCATCCATAATAAGAATCTGCGGTTGATGGACCAAAGCAGTGGCAATATTCAATCGTCTTAACATCCCGCCGGAGAATGTCTTCGCTTTTTTACGTTTAACATCGGACAGACCGGTGAATTCCAAGGCTTCATCAATTCCATTCTCCAATTCTTTCCCCTTCAGTCCATACAGCTCACCGAAGAACTTCACGTTCTCATACGCAGTGAAATTGTCATACAGGGCAATGTTTTGCGGGACAAAGCCAAGCTTTCTTTTCTCATCCTCCACCTTATTTCCGAATAGCCTGATGTTCCCCGATGTCGCATGCAGCAGGCCGCATACCAGATTAATCGTGGTACTCTTGCCGGCTCCATTCGGGCCTAACAGACCAAACACCTCACCTTTTTCAATGGACAGATTGAGTCCGTTTACTGCGGTATAGTCACCAAATTTTTTGACCAGGTTATCGATTTGAATTACATTCATCTTTCATCCTCCACTCTTTATGAGTTTGATCCGTAACCTTATTGCCTATATCCATTAATTTATTGCGCAGATGGAACAGAAGCATATTGGGATTATCCATGAAATAAAAATGGTTCCCCTGAAAGAGGGTGAGTGCATATTTTTGGGTGGTGTATTTCTTCCATCCCTCTAGTTCTTTCTTAGTAGCAATGCTATCGCGGTTCCCGCCATAGATATCAAATGACACCGGGACGGCTTGCGCATTCTCAGGATTATACGTTTCACACATTTTCATATCTTTTCTAAAGGTAGGCAGGATTAATTCCAGAAACTCTCTGTTTTCACTGAAAGCGTCCGGGATTCCGCCAAGACCGATGATTGTATCCATAAATTCAGCATTGCTCTTCAGATATAATTTGTCATTTCCGTCTTCGGTCAGACTCTCCGTGAACTTGTTCATATAGTTGGGTGCTTTCATGCTTGATATAATTACATATTCCGGTAAGTTAAGCCCCTGCTTATATATTTTTTGCGTCAGCTCATAGGAGACCAGCCCTCCCATGCTATGCCCGAACAACACGTAGGGCACATCCGTGTACTCTTTCATTTCCTGGAGCAATAGATCTGTAAGTATATCCACATTATCAATGGCCGGTTCCGTTATTCTGGCCCCTCTGCCCGGCAGCCTGACCAAGCAGGTCTCCACATCTCGCGGCATCTGCTCTTCCCAGTGCAGGAAGGTTGACACATCCCCGCCCGCAGGAGGGAACAAAAACAAGCGTAATCTGATTTCGGACTTTTCGGCGTTTCTTTTGAAAAAAAACCATGGTTTAACCTCTTGTTTCATGTTACCCTCCACTATTCTCATTAAGCTGCAAAATTCAGATAGGTGTTAAGGGTATGGAATACCCCAAAGGTAATGGCGATCCCCACTCCCAAATGATCCCCCAGCCATTTCTCTGCTAAAGCGAAATACACGGACGGGAAGATGGTCATCCCCATGAATACGAAAAAAGTCCCGCTGATCAAGGTATAGTCCATCCCGCCCGCAAAATAACGAATCCATAAAGCGTAATAGAGCAGTAAAAATACGGCCATTCCAAACACATACCTGCTTTGCAATGACGGGGAACTTTTATTTACGCGGAAAATTAATACAAGCATAAGTAACACTTGGCTAACACGTTCAATATAACTAATCATTTCAACCCTGTTGTTAAAGGCCGCCCCGGTTCCGGCAGTTCCGTTTATCGCAAATGCGTAAAATAGCAGATTAGGAAGCAATACCAACAAAAGAATAATAAGGCCTTTGAGAGAAAAACCGAGCCTGTTTTTAGTTAGGATGGGTTGCATGTGTTTATGCCGCACTCTTTTTTTGCTCCAGCAAGGCAGTCATGCTTTTTTCGAACTGCGCTTGATTCTTTCGCATATCAAAGAACATCCAGATGTGATACACAGCCCCCATAATACCGCCGAGGAGAGCCGTAATCTGCATAACAGTCATCTGACCGCCATCGAAATAAATGATTGTGTCCGTCATGGCAAAAACCATGGTGATGATCAAATCCAGTCCTACGATAATGCCCAAGATGTTGAGCTTGGAGGAGAACACCTGATTTCTTTTGGCCAACAGCGAAGTTACCAGATACCATAATCCAAAGCCGCCAAACATCCAGATAAAGTCAGGGTCGAGCGGGAAGGCTGCTACTTCCAAGGCTACCCGGTACATTTCATTGCCTGTGGAATACAAAGTCATAACCTTCATAATAAAAATTTCTCTCATCCACTCCAAGGACAGCAAGCCGGCGCCGCCATAACCAACAATGGTTACCCATTTGTAAAAGCCTTCCCATTCATAGCTTTTGGATCTCAATGTTGAAACTGCTGCCGATATCCAGTAGATGGACAAGAAGCCGATCGCTACGAAGATATATCTCCATAAATGCGGAATAAACGGATGGGCGGCAATTTGCTCATAGAATTCTGTTCCTCTGTATTTCTCCGCCGGATCAATAGGCATCAGAATACCTATTCCCACATAGAGCAAGCCTATGAGGAGAGAGACCCACATCCCGCTAGTGTACAGGCTCATTTTTTTTGCTGTCATTACATCCAATCTTTCCTTCATCATTGTTCCTCCTATAAAATCATATAATGTTAACTTTTCAGATCATTCACTTGCCCTCAGGGTGTTAACTGAAAATACTTTGTCTTCACAAAGTAATCCAAATAACGGTTGAACACCTCCTCTCCTACCTCTGGGCAAGTGATGGTGGTTTCACTCAAGCCTTTGGTAACATTGGTAGTGTCATACATAATTTCCACATCCCATTCACCCATATCTTCCGGAATGAACGGCAGCATAGCCTTGGTGGTATTCAGATTAGGATTCTCGGCAACTCTGTCCACCAATTCATCCTTCCACTGCTCATAGGGCATTTTTTCAACTTTGAACCCATACGAATTCATCCAGGTATACACTTGGTTTAGTGTGTTCATTTTACTGGCGACAATATGGAAGTTTTTGTTGCTTGATCCCGCTTGGAGGGACAATGCTACAATAGATTTGCTGACATAATCCACTGGAATAAATTCTATATTCACATTCTCCTCGAACAATACTCCTGCCTCTACACAGCTTTTGATCATAAGCCACATGATATCTCTGGTTTGACATGCCCCTGTGGTACTGGAGCCGGATATTCTGCCGACGCGGTAGATACTTAACGGAATGCCTCTCTCTTTGGCCAGAGCCATTATTCTCTCGCCAACCCACTTGCTTTGCTGATATCCCAGTACAAGCACCTCATGATCGGACGGAATGGTATCCTCGTATGCGATATAGCCGTTTTCGTGTGAGAGCGTAGAGAATACATAGTGAGTTGACACGTAATGTACCTGCTTTAACTTATGAGTGGATGCCAGACGTAAAATCTCCTGAACTCCCTGTACGTTAACATCTTTAATCTTGTTATACGGTTCCAGGAAATTAGTGATAGCGCCCGCATGATAGATGGAATCGATTCGGACTGCCAATTCGTTGAAATCCTGCAGCTGTTGTCCGAGCAAAGGTCTGGCAAGATCGCCCGTGCAGACTTCTATTCTGCTTCTGTAAGCTTCGTCCCATAAATTGTACATTTCCATATTAGCCACAACTCTCTCGTAGCCGCTCTGCACACTGTCCGCACGGACCAGCAGCACCATATGATAATCTGTCATAGCGATAAGCTCCTGCAGCAGAAATGCCCCCAGGAATCCCGTCACACCGGTCAAAAGGACGTTATGGATCCGGGTATGATCCCACGCTTGAAGTTCCTTTGCTCCGGTAATTTCCTCGTCCAGCCACACCTCATTTTTCAAGAATTCCCGGGTCTTATAGCGAAAATTACTTACCGCGGATTCATTGATATCCTGTTTATTTTGCTCGCTTTTGACCGCTTCAATATACATCGCCATTTGCTCAATGGACGAACTGTCGAAGAAAATCCGCACCGGCAGCATCATATCAAAGGCATTCTTGAACTTTACAATGAGCTGGGCCGCCATGATGGAGGTTCCGCCAAGTTCGAAAAAGTTATCCAAAACTCCTACTTTGTCAACGTTAAGAATATCTGCCCACAGGGCGGCAATTTTTTGCTCCGTTTCCGTTCTCGGCTGCAGATATTCAGCCTTAACGCCTGTTCTTGTTTTCATTTTCGAATCCGCAATCGCCCTCATTATTTCTTCAATAGACTTTGTATGACTAACCAGATCGTTAATTTGATCTTTTTCGGCTTCATCCAGCTTATTCCATCTGTTGAAAATGAACTGGTAGGGGTCGAAGCTGCGGTCTGCCTTGTGCGGTTTGTCTGGCATATCCGGTTCTTGGTCTGCTTTGTCAGGATGAAGTGCTTCATTCGCATAATCCTCGAGCTTTTTACAAGAAATTGTCAGGGCTTCACCTGTGTGAACACACTTCAAGTCGGTGCGGGTAATCCTGGCCAGAAATTGAGCCGCACTCTCATTCCTGCCGCTGGATTGATAGTGGAACACTATAGAGTCACACTGATGTTCTCTAATTCTATTGGCTAATTCCTTCATTAAATGATATTCAACATTTTTACCGAGCACCCGGCAATTTAAGAGCAGAGCGTCAACCTTGAAGCTCTTCTTATCAACTGTCCCAATGATGGTACCGGCCATGCCGTAATCTCCAAATCTGTCTTGTACCTTTACGGAATAAATCAATTGATTATCCCCGTTAAGCGCTCCGATGATTTCCTCCTGTGTCCATAGTAATCCTGTCAGGTTGAAATCTTTGGTATTATGGAGGATATGCTCGATCTGTTCGGCCTGCAGCTCATTGATTTCCCGTAGAGTGACTTCCAGCTGGATGGATTGAAGGAATTCCTCCAGACTGTATTCCTCAGTGTTGTCTGCCAAGACATCTTCGCCATTGCTGTAACGGGAAGCTTCAGCGGATATATAATCCAGAATCCCCGAGGCCTCTACGCTCTGCATCCAAAGTGTAGAATCCTCCGGCAGCAGCAGCTGGCGTATTCCGTTTAGGTACAGCTCTTTCGTATCCAGTACAATGAATTGATCCAGTAAAACGCCATGTTCTCTATGTATTTGCAGGATTGCTTCTGTTATCGTTTCACACTCACAGCTCATATACTTACATTCTTGCTTGGTGAGGATGAGATCTTCCCTGTCCAATATGGCATTCAATTGTCCTGGAGCGGATCTTGAACACAGCATGATTTCATTTCCCCAGCTTACAAGTTCCTGCAGATAGCGCTGAAATAAAAGGTAGGAATCATCCGTAACCACTCTTTGCTCATCCAATTCATGAAGAACTGCGTCTCCTGCTTGTTCCTCTTGCTCACACAATAGGACATCCGCATCAAAGACAAGGATATTGCGCTTATTGCTCAGATCCAGCTTGATGAGCCGGCTAATCTGTCTTGCAGCCTCTTTGTAGATGCTATTCACATAAGGAGCTTTGGCAAAAGCATACATGCCCATGTGATAGCTCTGATCTGCGCCGTATCTGCGGACCAGCTCTTCCCCGTCTGCCAGGTATATGCCTTCAACGAATCTAAGCTTATCCATCATAAACTTTCGCAGCATCATGGACGTTTCCATTGCACCGTACACAATTTGCAGGTCACCGACTCCCAGCGGTCTGTTCTCATAGACAGGAGGGAGCATAAAAATCAGCTTGCAGCGGAGTGCCGCCTTGGCCTGCAGAACGGCTTCGATCAACATCGACAGATCAGCCTTGCATGAATTAAAGCTCTCTTTCCGATAGAAATCTTTCCGGCCAATAATATCTTCCAACCGGGTCCAGATGACTAAATAATCCGGTTTCTTCTGAAATAATAAGCTGTCCGGGTCCATGCACTGGGATATGATCTGATTATAAGGTCCGGTTTCAATTTTGGACTGAAGCCCGAGTTCCTTGATATCTACTTCAAGATAGTCTTCCAGTAAATCAGCAGTGAAGCTGGACAATACATAAATATTGTGCGGCATGTCACTCACTCCATCCTCCTCCTTCACTCTCCACTTCCGGGCTCACACCTTACACATTGATCTCAAAATGTTCAAGCTTGCTCTTCAGCCGCGCCAAAAATTCGACCGCATAGAATCCGTTCACTACACGATGATCGTACGCCAGGCCAAGATTGATATAGCTTCTTTCTGCCACTGTCCCTTCTTTCAGGACCAATTCCTTCATTACAGCACCCACGGAGATCATCCCGGTCTGCCCCGGCAGAATGATGGGAATGACGCTGACAACATCGGCGCTTGTGTTCAGACTAATCGTTATCGTTCCGCCCATCAGATCCGTTTCGGCAAAACTGCTTCTTAAGGCTTTATATTTATATTCCATCATTATTTCTGCAGTATGCTCAATACTTCCAGCGTGTTCAGCTTTAATTACCGGAATGTAGAGACCTGTCCCCACATCGATGGTCACACCGACGTT
Organism: Paenibacillus sp. FSL M7-0896; assembly: GCF_037975415.1. Classification (NCBI taxonomy): domain Bacteria; kingdom Bacillati; phylum Bacillota; class Bacilli; order Caryophanales; family Paenibacillaceae; genus Paenibacillus; species Paenibacillus sp. FSL M7-0896. Next base: position 2,406,170 of record NZ_CP150250.1, on the reverse strand, counting down.
GACTTCAGCAGCAGGAATAAATGTATCTTCATCCTTCAGCTTTCCGTACATTAACGGGAATTCATCCTTGATCGATACCAGCAGCACCGGTAATACTTCTCCAAACCCCACAATGACCTCAAGCTGCTCACCGATTTCCCGCATTCCGGTTAGAGCTTCATCACAATATACTTTCATTAATAAAAATGCGTTTGGAATAGTCGTATGCGATTCGGCTACTGTTTTAGAGACCTGTTTTTGATTCTTACTCAAGAGAATCCCGGCCTCATCCCCATCGATTCTTTGCTTCAGCAGCTCTTCCAAGTCACTTAATTTAATCAATTTCTTATTTAAGGCTGACAGCTCCTGCTGCGAAAATTGGTGCAATGCGGCAAACGCTTCTGCCTGATTGGAAAGTTTGTAACTGGCCGTGCTTTCTGCTGTGGCACTGCCCACGGATAATTCCTTGTATGTATTCATCTCTTGGAGGGACTCAAAAACAAAGGCAATAACCTCGCCGGTTCTCACATCGGTTTGTTCTTTAGCCGCAGGATAAAAATAGCCGTCTGCTTCACATTCGATATCAATAGCTGCCTTGGAGGTCTCCAGGGTGGTAATTAGATCACCGGAATGAATGAATTCGCCCTCCGCGCAATAATAGTTCTGGATCAAGCAGCTGTTATCATTCGCATTTAATTGTGGAACAACAATTGGTCTCATACCCGCCTCCGTTATCCTTCTTTAGCGATTTTCATCAGCTTCAGTACACTTTCATAAATGTCCTGTTCCCCTACCAGTACCTGGCTTTCGTAATACTTGGATGCAGGAATAATGCTGTCAGAAGAACTTAAGAGCTCAATGGCTCCATCCTTCTGCTTATTGAGATATGGATATAATTTGACCGCTATCCCTTCGCCCCAGGTATGCCCGCTGGTCCCCTCTTCCACAATGAGAATCTTGCCGGCTGCAACCGCATCTTCAATAATGGCCTCGATTCCGCAGGGATACAGCTTGGAAGGTACCGCTACCTTAACTTCAATTTCATCCGCCATAATCAGCTTTTCAGCCACTTTCATGCACATGGAAGCCAAGCCTCCGGGGCAAAGGATCAGAACATCCGGTACACTGTTTTCTTCTATACTGGCAACTGCCCAGTTCTCATGGTCACCTTTAAAGGAATAGTTGAAGAGTTCATCGATTACGCCATTTTCATACCTGTACTGGGAATATATTATTTTTTCTTCAAAAAAAATACAAGGATTTTTCTCACTAAACATCCGGTTAAACACATAATAATTATCATGAAAAGGAGACAGCTCATACACGCTTAGATTCGGAATGCCCATGAAGTATTTTTGCATGCTTTGGCTGTGTGTGGGTCCGTACCCCCTGTAACCGCCATTGGCACATCTGACAATCATGCTGAGATCCAGCTTGTCCCCGTACATGGTTACGGACTTGGACGCAAAATTGAGCAGAGGGTCAAATGACAATGTAGTGAAATCCGAAAACATCATATCCACGATCGGTTTGTGGCCCATGATTGCCATTCCGCTTGCCATGTTGACAAATCCCTCTTCACTTATCGGCGTGCCAATCACTCTGTCCGGAAAATCATCAGATAATCCCTTGTTGATTTTGAAGGCACCCCCATAAGGCTCACGTACATCTTCCCCGATTACAACGACTGCCTCGTCCTCACACATCAGTTGATGAATGGCATGTCTCAAATTCTCATTTATTTTTTCTTTTTTCATAGTCCACCCATTTGGCTCCCTCTCTGTGTATGACAAGTTCCTGCAGCGTTTGCATTTGATTCCGGACAGCTTCTTCAAGCTTTTCTACCCTTGCCTCATCGCTGGCTTTCATTTGGTTGTACCAGTAATTCTCCCGGACTCTTTCAAGCTCATCAGCACTTCTAGTATCATCACCTTTACTGTGGGACGCGACCCGATCTGTTATAAATTCAATGACCAGGGGTTTGGATTCTTTGCGGACACGGTGTATAGCGTCACCAGTCTGTTCTCTTATTTCATTAACAGCTTTGCTCCGGATGCACAGATAATCAAGATCGAACCCCCGTACCCGGCCTTCTATGCTTCCCGACATGCTGTAGCTTTGCTGGGTTGATATTGCTATTCCATTGTTCTCTACAACGATGACCATCGGGAGATTCCATATGCCGGCAAAGTTCAAGCTTTCGTACACGCAGCCCCTGCCAAAGGTTCCGTCTCCAATATAGACAAATACCAGATTATCTTGTTGCTTGTATTTATAACTCCAGGCGATGCCTGTGCCTACCGCTATGCCTTCGGCCTGAACCCCTGTAGATATAAAACGGTCTCTGCGAATGTGCTGGCTTCCTCCGATTCCATTGCATACGGCGCCTTGTTTGCCCATGACCTCTGCCAGCAAGCCCTGGGCATCCCCATATCTGGCAATATAATGCCCATGCCCCCGGTGATTGCTGATCACAAAGTCTTCTTCTTCAATGAACGGATTCAACGCTACCGGGATATATTCTTGTCCCATGCAGGTATGAGTGGTCCCTGTGACATGTCCGCTTGAAAAAAGCCCGAGGACCGATAGCTCATATTGACGGATCAACAGCATTCTTTCCAGATCATGATCACTAGTGCTTCCCGCCAGAACCGCCTGCCCGGCAATGGCATTATTCAAAGATTTCATTGCTTACTCCTTTGCTCTTCAAGACCGTTATAAAGGCGGCAAGATTTTTCAGGCTTTTTACTTCCTTGAAGGAGAACTTCACCTTATAGGTATCTTCAATAGTTGTGATTAACTTGATATGCTTCAGGCTTGTCCATTCTGGAGCATTTTGCGGTGACAAGTCTTCGTGAATCGTTTCTTTGTCCGGTATGGCCAGAATATCCGCAACAATCTCTTTTAATGTCATAACTTCAGCATCCTCTCATCATTCAGCCCGTTGACTGCAGTGCTGTATTGTAAATACTCATGACCAGTTCTGTGCCCATCGCCGTGTAATACTCTCTTAAATAAGGAACATGCCCTTCTTCATCACCAAGACCGTCGTTATACTCACTAAGCTTATATTTCACAGCGATTTCGTCTCCATGAAGTACAGAAATATTCCCGTTTTTCGCACATTCCGCAGCTATTTTTTGCTCCGACTGTTGAATGAGCCGCTTTGTTTCATTCATCTGATTGACTTTATCCGATGCCGGACACAGATATAGGATGACCTTGGACTGATGCTTGTTCACAAAGCTACAGGCATATTGGATGAACCGGTTCGCATTGTCCGTCAGCACGGCTTCAAGCCTAGCATCCTTAGCATCCATGCCTTGAATCCAGTCTTCCAAACGGAGTAACAGGATTCCGATGCCTTGACTGCCTCTGCATAAAAGTCCCGTATCATCAATCAATTGCTGGAACACCTGGCTATATGGTGCGAATTGCAGCTTATAGTCGATCCGGAGCTTATCCAGCCAGAATTCCATCGGCTCTCCTACCGGCCCGGATTCGAAGGAGGAGACGACCGTCATCACTACTTTCTTACGCGATAGAGAGGAGACGAATTCACCGATGGTCCGGTCAGGATTCTCAGTAATCAACTGGATTAATAGCTTGAAATCCTCAATCATCTGCAGAATGGTATCCTGGGCGAACAGATCCGTATTGTACTCGAACCCTGCAGATATTCCATTCTTCAGAATGGTTGCGTACAACGACAAATCGAATTGTGCCGTCTCTACCGACACTGGGAGTACTTCAACCTCAATTCCCGGAATACTAACACTCAGCATCGACTCCTCGGTCTGAACATATAGCACCTGGAACACTGGTGAATGCTGCATCTGACGTTCAATATCTAGGCCCGTTACCACTTGTTCAAACGGAATCTCCGCATGATTAAAGGCTTCCATGCAATGGTCTCTAACCTGGGTGAATAACTCTGCAAAGGTCATGCTGCTGGCTATTTCACTTTGGATCACTACCGTATTAATGAATAGGCCGATTAATTTCTCCAATTCAAGCTGGTTTCTGTTGGCAACCGGTGTTCCAATACAGAGCTTATTATCCAGACTGTAGCCATGCATCAGAAGGGTTAGCGCGGACATCATCATATGGTACATCGAGCCATTCATTTGCACACATCTGTCGCTCATTGCCTTCACTGCTTCTTTTTCAATGAAAAAGTATTCCGTCCTTCCCCGATAAGTCTGAGTGCTGCCTCTCTTATAATCGTAGGGTAAATGAATGTCCTTTGGTGCATCTTTAAGCTTGCCAATCCAATACTCCAGCTGATCATCCAGCTGGCCGCCTTCAATTCTTTTACGCTGCCATTCCGAATAATCGACATATTGTACCTGCAGCAATGAACGGGTAACTTGTCCGTGAAGCCTGTCCCGATAGGCACTGGCAATTTCATTCATGATTACACCAAAGGACCAGCCATCACAGATAATATGATGAAGGGAAAGGGTCAATACGATTTCTTCTTCAGACAATATCAACACATAGAACCGCCATAAAGGGCCTACGGTCAAATCAAAGGGCCGTCTTGCGATTTCGCTGTTCATCTCCTTGATCTTGGCAGCTCTCAAAGAAGGGTCGGGTTCTTCCAAATGAATAATATCCAGCCGGAATCTTTCATACGGTTTGATAATCTGTGACGGGATATAATCTATGGTGTTGAACACTGTCCTAAGACTTTCATGCTTCTCAACGACTGCATTGAGCACATCTTCCAGAATATCAAGTCTTATATCGCCTTTGAGCAGATAGGACTGCGGGACATTAAATACGCCACCGTTCATGAACTGCTCCATAAACCATTGTCTTTGCTGTGCAAAGGACTGGCTGAACGCATTTGAGGTTCTGGCGACCCGCTCAATATCACTTTTCTTGCTGTCTCTGGACTTTGTAATTAGTCCTGCGAGCTGTTCCCTTGATAAGGATTTGATTTTATCCTTCTTAGTCTCCATATAAGTACTCCTTACTTATCTTTTCAAAAGCTCCTTAAGGCGCTTCCTCTTTACCTTCATGGCTTCCTTCTCTGTCTCCATCACTTCACTTGCAGAAGCGACTTCGGCATAGCTGCTCGTTGTCTCCTCCAGATATTCACATAGGCTGCGGATGGTTGGGTATTTGAACATATCCACCACTGTAATATTCGTATCAAAGCTCTCCTTGATCTTGTAATAGACCTGAACCACAAGCAGCGAATGGCCGCCAATATCAAAAAAATTATCATTGACGCCAATGTTCCGGGCATTCAGGACGGCTTCCCATATTCGCTTGACCTTAGCTTCGTTGTCATTCGCTGCTTCTACAAATTCATTCATTACGCTTCTTCTTAACCTTCCAGGCTCCGGAAGCATCTTCTTATTCAGCTTGCCATTTGGCAATAACGGCATCTCAGGCAAGACAATAAAGAACGATGGAATCATATAATCCTGCAACTGACTTCTGATATGTTCTCTGATGACAGGAATGTACTTGTGGTTATCTTTCCACTCCAAAGGATTGGTGAAGTATACACTTTGGTCCTCATTGTAGCGGATGAAATTCGGCACTTCATAATCATAGGCACAGGTGTCCGCTCCATATCTATTCTTATGGAACAAGATCAGTTGATAATCTCCGCTCTCGCCATGACCATTCCACAAAGCGCGAAGCCGGTAATTTCCGCCATCCTGCACGAGCAAATCATATAAGCTTGGAGCATACAGTTGAAGGTCCTTAACGTCTTCTCTCAGCTCACGGACAGTTGCAGCTTGTATCGCATCGTCATTCAGCAGCGACTCAACCTTGTTCTCATGAACCAGCTTATCGAACTGGACATCATGGATTACAATAACGTCATCCTGCCGCCCGGTGAGTATATCCTGGAGCCCCTGCTCTGATTGTATATTCCGCCAGCTGAGCTGAACGATATTCTCCAGTTGCTCCGCTTCTTTCGTCCGGATCACTACCTGATAGCGGAATTTACTCATCTCATTCTCGAACTTTGTTACTTTAGGCAGAATGGAGACATGTTGAACCTGCTCCAGGGAATCCTTAAGACTCAAGAAATATTTGGAGTCTACCAGCAGCTCATTCTCCGCTGTAATGGAATTCTTAATCCGGTCGTTTAATTCTTGCACGGTAGTGTCCGCAGGAGCCTTATACCATTCCACTGAAGTATGATAGCTCTTCAGCAGCGGCAGAGAACGTACATCACCGATAAAAAGGGTTCCCTCTTTATTCAGCATGCCTAAAAGAGTAGTAATCACCTCATTCAGGTACGCTCCGCTCGGGAAGTACTGAATGACAGAGTTGATAATAATGGTGTCGAACGTCTCATTCTGCAGCTCGCCAAGCTCATCAGCCGATTTCTGATATAGTCTGACATTCATGGAGCTGTCCAAATTCCGTTCGATATAATCGAGGCCTATCCTCGATAGATCAATACCCACGTACTCTTCGCATAACGGGGCGATTTTGAACAGAATCATCCCTGTACCGCAACCGACCTCCAGTACTCTCCGCGGCTTAAAGCTCTTAATCAGATCTACGGAATCGGTAAGCCACTCTTCCATTTCCGGGATCCCAAGCTTCTCCCCGGTGTAGCTGCTGTTCCAGCTGATTGTATTTAAGCTGAAATCTTGAATCGTTTCCTCTTTGTTGTAGGCATTATCGAATATCGACTCCCACTGGGTGACCTGTTCCTTGCTCTCCTCCATGACATCCTGTTCTCTATAATTCACATCACGGACAATATAGGACACGATTCTTACATCATTTCCATCCTCTAGGTTTATAACTACGTTATCCTTAACGGAAGGATGGGACTGAATCACCTTTTCGATTTCCCCTAATTCAATGCGCAGTCCTCTTACTTTGACCTGATTGTCAGCGCGTCCTATGAAGTTGATGTTGCCGTCCGGCAGCAATTTGACAATGTCACCGGTCCGGTACATCCGTGCACCCACATATTTACTGAACGGATTCGGAATGAATTTCTCGGCTGTCAGGTCGTCCCGTTTGTAGTATCCTCTGGCCAGATTCACACCGGCAATGAATAGCTCTCCGCTCACATTGTAAGGAACGGGATTCATGTACTCGTCCAGTACATACAGCTGTACATTGGAAATGGGCTTGCCGATCGGCACTATCTCTTTATCCAGTTGCTCGCTGCAATCGAAGTAAGATACTTCAACGGAGGCTTCGGTAGGGCCATACAAGTTGTATAGACCTGCATCGAAGGTCTGGAAGAACTGTTCCTTTAACCGGTACGGCAATGCCTCCCCGCTGCAGAACACTTTTCTCAGGCTGCTTCCTGCCTGCTTGGCTCCGGGATGCTCCAGGAACAGCTTCAGGATGGAAGGTACGAAATGAGCGATGGTAATCTGTTCATCCCTGATCAGCTGAGCGAGATACTCCACGTCTTTATGCCCTTCCGGCTTCGCTATAACCAGACAGGCGCCTACCGTCAGCGCCCAAAAAATCTCGCTGCAGGATACATCGAAGCTGAAGGGCGTCTTCTGCACCTGCCGATCTCCCGGCTGCATCCCAAATTCTTTTTGGCCCCATACAATACGGTTTCGGATGCCGCTGTGAATATTAATCGTTCCCTTAGGCTTTCCTGTCGAACCTGAGGTATAAATCATGTATGCCGCGTGGGTACCTTCAACCTGTACTCCCGGATTATCTGTACTCATCGGCAGGAACAGTTCCTTATCCCGCAAATCCACCTTCCGGATTCCCGCAAGCGCATCGGTCTCGTCCATGCAGTACAGCACCAGCTTAACCTCAGAATCCTGTAGCATATAATCTACCCGGTCCCGGGGGTATGTTGGATCAATAGGGATATAGGCCGCGCCTGCTTTTAGAATCCCATAGACAGCTACCATCATTTCAATGGACCGGTCTGCGTACACACCAACGAAATCCTCGGTCCCTATTCCCTGCGCAATCAGATAATGGGCGACTTGGTTCACCCGCATATTAAATTCCCGATACGTAAGCGTGTCTCCCTGGAATCTCAGCGCCGGTGCATCCGGTCTTAAGGCAGTCTGTTCTTCAAATAATTCATGGATAAATAATTCATTCTCAAATGTATAATCCGTCTTATTGTGCTCATAGAGGATTTCATTGATTTCTTCTTTATCCATGAAATTGAACTGCCTGATTTTTTGATAGGGATCTGCGCATAGGCTGTTGATGATGTTCTCCAGATGCCGCATCATCTTCCGTATGGTGCCTGTTTTATAAATATCCGTATTGTATTCACATAAGGTGTGAACTCCGTCTTCCAGCTCTCTCATGGAAATCCAGAAATCGAACATTGCTGATTTATTGTCTGTTTCCACTCTGGTAATCGCAAGATTCGGCAGCTTGAAATCTGGCAGTGCCTCATTTTGAAGGGAGAACATCACTTGGAACAACGGGTTTCTGCTTAAATCGCGTTCCAGCTCCAATTCGTCCACCAGCATCTCGAACGGCATATCCTGCGCATCATAGGACTCCAGTGCACTTGTCTTTACCCGTTCAATCAATTCCAAGAAGGAAATATCTCCTGACAGATCATTGCGGAGCACCAGGGTGTTCACAAAGAAGCCGATCGTATTCTCTGTTTCCATCCGCGTACGGTTGGCAATCGGAGTTCCGATGGCGATATCCTCCTGTCCGGTATATCTTGCGAACAGGACATCGACCGCCGCCAGATAAATCATAAAGGGTGTAGCGCCCGTAGTTTCTGCCAGTTCATTCACCCGGTCCATCATGCTCTTGTTATATACGAAGAAGTCCTTTTTCCCATTAAATGTTTGTACTTTGGGTCTGTCGTAATCCGACGGTATATCCAGGGTAGCAACATCCTTGAGCTTGTTCTTCCAATATACGAACTGGTCTTCTTTAACCTTTCCGGTGAACCAGTCTCTCTGCCACTGGGTATAATCCGCATATTGCCATTCAATTTTGGGTAATTCGGCCGGCTTTTGATTCACTAAGGCATCATATAGCTCGACGAATTCATGTACAAAGACTCCCATTGACCAGCCGTCGGAAATAATATGATGCATGGTGAGGAAAATAACATGCTCATCTGCGGCAAATTTAAGCAGCTTACATCTGATTAATGGTCCGTTTTTGAAATCAAATTCCTGATGTACTTCTTCATCTGCCAGTTCGGTAATTACCTGCTCTCTTGCCTCTTCTTCCACATGCGTTAGATTCTGCAGAGGGATACAGACGGCATCCACATCATGCAGAACCTGCATAATTTGCCCTTCAATGTTGTCGAAGGTCGTTCTGAGTCCTTCATGGCGCTTGACGATTTCTGTAACAGCCTGCTGCAGGCAGGAGACATTTAACTCGCCTTTAAGCCTGATGGTCTCCAGAATATTGTAAAACGCGCTTTCTTCATCATATTGTTTTAAGAACCAAAGTCTTTGCTGGGCATAAGAAGCCGGTATGCCCTGTTTCTTCTCTTCATCAGATAATTTTGAAAGGGGACCTTCCCCCTTGGAATCCGTAACCGGGCGAACTCTCTCTTCCACAAGCTTAGCCAGCGCCCCAACGGTCGGATGATAGAATAAGTCATTGATGGCAAATTCGATCCCGTATTCTTTTTTAATTCTGGAGACGACCTGGGTTGCCTTTAAGGAATGTCCTCCAAGCTCAAAGAAGTTATCATTCATCCCTATCTTCCCGGCGGCTAATACTTCGGACCAAATGTTGCTTATGATTCTCTCAGCATCTGTAGACGCTTCTACATATGGCTCTGCTTGTTCCTCTTCGATCACTTCGCCATCCCTATTGACCGTGAGCATCTTCAGCGTGCTTACCGCGCCATAATCATCTAGGACCTTGGCGTTCTCAAGCTGGAGAAGAGCCTCTGTATCTTCCTGCCTGTAGACAGCAATATATTCTTTGGCATACACTTTCTCATCGATTCTGTGGCTGATATGCACATTATTCTCGTCAATTCCTACATAGACCATGTCGTCACCAAGGTTCAGCAGGGCTTCAAAGAATAACAGGCCATCCTGCTCACTGATTACATGCTGCCCGATGGATTCACTGAGACTGTTAATGGATTGCAGGCTGCCCGCAGTCATTCCGATCTTATCCCACATCGTCCAAGAGATACATTTCACTGCGTACCCTAATTGGCCGGCTGCATACTTACAGAACATTTCCAGAAAGCTGTTTCCTGCCGCATAGGCACTGAAGGTCGCACTTCCGAGCAGCGAGGTCACCGAAGAGAAAGTGATCAGCATCGCATCTTTTCTGCTTTTCAAGAGTTCAAACAGATTTAGCACGCCATAGACCTTGGCATTGAATTCTTCGGCAAAAGTCTGCTGTCCGATTTCCGTAATCAGGTATGAATCCCGGTTGTCAAAATGCCGTTGATAGCTTGAATTCCCGGCAAGATGTATAATTCCATCAATCTGAATTCCCTTCGATTGCTCATAATCCTCAACCGCCTGAACGATGGAATCCAGCACACACACATCCGCCTGCCGGTAACTGATGGAAGTTCCTAGTGCAACTAATTGGTTGTAATGTTGAACTCTGCTATCATTATCCTCAAGAGTCCCCAGATCGCTTCTTCCCAGGATCAGAAGATTCGCTTGATAGTTTTTAATGAGTTGACTGCAGATTTTTGTGCCGATGCCCCCAAGGCCCCCGGTTACCACATAATTTCCGCCTTGTTTGATCCTTGTCTTGGGTTCTGCTTTCCGTAAAGGCACATTCCGGAGCTTCCAGGTTAATCTCCCGCCGTCACGGTAACTGATTTCCTTCACGGCAGTCTCTCCGTGCATAATCTCAGCGCGTAATAAGCGGGCGTCCTGCTTGATATCCCTTCCTTCCAAATCGATCAGCAGCGATCGTAAACCCGTATTCTCCGTATCCAGAGTAGCCATGAAGCCGATTAATGCGGCATTATCATAACGGGTTTCCAGGCCGCCTGCATCCTGGAACACATTGCTGCTACCCACATACAGGCTTGTAGAAGCGCATAGGTCATTGTTCGCCAATACCTGCAGTAAGTGGATTAGACTAAAGACACCGAGTTGGTTACTGCTTGAGATATCTGTATCTCCGCTAGCGTTGATTTGATAAGTGGGAAGATAGATCATATGATCAGCCTTCCACCCGATTTGCTTAAAATAGTCAAACAGCTCTTTGCAGCCCTCATAACGGGTATAATCACAGCCATAATGATTCCGGTCATATACCTGGAAGCAGTCCTCTTGCTTGACCGATATGACCCTGGTCTCATCCAGGCCCATACCTTCTATGAATTCACCCGCCAATCCGTGGCGGTCCTCAAACACCAGGATATTGACGCAGGGTACGGTGCCCTCTTCAAGCTTAAAGCTCAGCGGCTTCCATACTTTCTTGAATATCCATGGCTTTACGGTGTTCTTATTTCTGACGATTTCGAGTTTTTTCAGGACAGCATCGTATTTGCCGGCAAGCAGGGAATCTCTTAACAGAATCCGCTGAATTTTACCAATTCCTGTCTTTGGAATCTCTTTTTTAGCCAGAGGGATAATGTATTCAATAACAAGCCCGATTTTTGAAGTGATGACCTTTTGCATCTCTTTGATGATTCCTTTGAGCCTCACGGCATCCATGGATACCGGATGGAAGAATATCGCTAATTCTTCCTCTTGTGAATTGCTTGCTTTGACTGATACCGCAGCCGTATAAGATACTTCAACCCCGTCAATCTCCTCAAGGATGGCCTCAATTTCCGAATTATTATAGTTGACACCATTGATGATAATGATGTCTTTGGCCCTGCCTGTAATAGTAAGTCCCCGGTCGGTTATAATCCCCAGATCCCCCGTATCGAACCAGCCGTCTGACGTAAATGCTTCGGCGTTTGCTTTGGGGTTATTGTAATATCCCTGTGTAATACACACCCCGGCCATCTGAAAGCGTCCCTCTGTATAGAGAGGCACTAATTCATTCTGAGCATCGACAATGCGGATGCTGTTCCCTGGAAGAGGTCTGCCTACACTTACACTGCTATCCTCCTGCTTCACTACATCTTGACCGAAATCCGTGGAATATATGGAACCCGAACAAGTCTCGGACATCCCGAAGCACGGCATCATTGCCGACTTATCCAGATGATACGGCTTAAGAATCTCATTAAACTTCATTGCGGTCCGGGCCACCACCACTTCTCCGCCGTTGGTTATAAATCGCAGGGCAGACAGGTCAATATTCAGTTCTTTGATTCCACCCTCAAGGCTGTTAATCAAATTAAAGGCGAAGTTGGGTGCCCAGGTATTCGTAGCTCTAAAATCACTCATCAGCGTAAGCCAACGGAGCGGAGCTTCCAGAATATAATTAACAGGTGCCAGAATCTCCTGGCAATGCAGATAGATGTCTCTTACATTACACATTACAATTCCGCCCACATGGTCCATAGGCATCCAGTTAAAGGTCACTTCTTCTGGACCAAACCCGTTATTTTGGCAGGCGGCAATCGTGCGTCTCAGAATATTTCTGTGGGTCTGCATAACTCCTTTCGGCATTCCTGTGCTTCCCGAGGTAAGCAGCAGCAGCGCTACATCATCCGGCTTCACCTCGTAGGTGATTTCTAGTTCCCGGCTGTTCATCAATTGTTCAGCGGAATAGACGGTGAACTCTTCTTCGCCGCCAAGAACTCCGGGAACACTGCGAATACTTTCAGCCAGAGCTTCATCCGTCACAATCACAGGCTGTTCAAGCATTTTCCAAGCATTCAACAGTTTGCGGATCACTGCATTATCTTCTTTATAAGAAGCAGCTACCGTAGCCGGAATCCCGATAAAGCCGCCTAACATACAAGCCCAGAAGGTATTTACATAATTCCGGTTGTTATCCATCTGATAGATGACCTTGTCCCCAGGCTGCAATCCTCTTTCGATAAGACCGCAGCAGATAGCCTTGGCTTCACTGTAGACCTGCTTATAGTTAGCAAACTCAATGCTGCCATCATAATTAACGAACCGGATGCCATAATCCTCAGGAGCTTGATCGGCAGCCCGTTTGATGTAATAACCCAGATCAAAGACGGTATTCTCAGGAATGATCACTTCTTCTCCAACAATGAGTGATAGCTGTGTGTCAGCGCCGCTCTCTTCCTTGCGGGCTTCAACCACTTCAACGTTATCCGTTTTGCCGGAGCTCTTCTTCTTAATAAAAGAAAAATGCTCGGCCAAATCAGAGATATGCACGTTATCCCGGCTGATTCTTACGGCCTTGCGCACGAACTTCACAGGAGATTCACTCATAGCGCTCTGCTCATCCGGGATCACTAAGTTACTCCAGCGCTGAATGAGGTTGTCATTAATAATTTCCAGTTCGAGCAGATCATTGATTTTGACAACGCCATCTCTGTAATAAGGAATGTTTGACACAGGAACGAACTCTGTTGCTGCCAGACAATCCTTTTTATTGAAGTCAAGCAAGATGCACAATCTGTCGGCGATTGCACTTCTTATGGCTCCGGTTCGCTCTTCATCGAATGCCGCTTGTTCCACCACAACATCCGTTACCGGTTCCACATAATAGACAACAAGCTTGGCTTCACCCTTCCTGTTATAACGGTGAAGCATCTTCACGTCTTCTACTAATGATTCTGCTCTTAGGGCACGCTCCAGCACAGGCAAATCACGTTTGATTCCGCCAATTACCATGCTGGTGCTTAAGGTCTCATTAATCATTAACGTTCCATCTGCATAATAACGGCCCATATACCCGGAAGCGGTCTGATCCGGCGTCCATACACTGCCTTCGAATCCGTCCGGAAGCGGGTGCCCATATGTATCAACAATCAGAACGCGCGGTATAGCGGAAGCTGATATCTGAGGGATAGGCTGGTTATGCAAGTTCACAACGGCGGATACTGCCTTCCCTGCTTTGAAATCTGTATTCTGCTCAGATGGAAGCAGTTGAATCGTGCGGATAGCTTCATTTATTTTAAGGACCATTTCATCCAAAATCGTTATGAAGCTCCTTTGAAATTCTTCAATAATCCTGTCGCTGAAATAAGCGGAATTATAAATCGTCTCCACAAGGATTCCGTGATCCGGCTTAACCACCCAGGCCAGCGGATAATTGATTTCTTCTCTTAATTGCAGCTCTGTTATCGAGAACTCTGTGATATCCTTATAAGCCTGAGCGTTGGCATAATTCTCATATACAAAAATACTCTGGAATAACTGAGGCAGATTATGGGCGCTGCTGATCTCAGCCAACGACATATATTCATGGGGACTGCGGCTGATTTGATCCTGTGTGAGGTTCTCCAGACACTCCAGCAAGGTAAGGTTACCATCCAACTGAACACGAACCGGAATGGTATTGATAAAGATGCCTACGGTTTGATCGATACCTTTTAATTCCGCAGGTCTTCCCGACACAGTTGTCCCATAGACAACATCTTCTTTTCCACTGTATCTACTCAGCAGAATGGCAAAGGCAAGATTATACAGTTGATAGGAGCTGAACCCATTACTTTTAGTGATCTGCTCGATAGAATGATGTATATCCTCTGGAAGCCGTAAGGAGAGTTTACGGGTCTCACCCTTCTGCTCTTCCACTGCAGGTTCAGTATAGAGAGGCAAAGCTTCCTCAAAGCCCTTCAGCTTGTCTTTCCAGTACTGTCTGGAGACCTCGGCATCCTGTTTATGCAACCAATGGATATAGTCCTTAAATGATGCGGATTTGTGCTTCGCCGGTGCTTCCCCTGTCATGAACGCTTTATAATTCCCGAACATTTCCTCCAGTACCAGAGGCAGTGACCAGCCATCCATGATGATGTGGTGAAAGCTCCAGACAAAATAATAGCTGTCTTCAGTAATTTGAATTAGAGCAAACCTCATCAGCGGGGCCTTGTCCAGTTCAAAACCCATCATTCGATCATTTTCAAGAAACATGCTATAATCATGCTCGATTTCTTCAAGCGGCAGATTGCTCCAGTCATACTGAATGTAGCTGCATTCGCATTGCTTCAGAACTACCTGAACAGGTTTTTTCACACCTTCCCAGACAAAGGCAGTTCTTAGAGCGGAATGATCGTTAATGACCTTCTGCCAGGAATCCCAAAAATATTCGAAATTAATCTGCCCGTGTAATTTGCACGAGAATTGCTCCAAATACATGCTGCTGCTTTCACTTTTCAAGCTGTGGAACAGCATGCCTTCCTGCATGGTGGATAATCCATAGATATCTGCAACGTTCCTCTTGTTCATGTATTCTCCTCTTTCTTGTCCCTGAGTGACCTTAATTGAACTTTGCCAAGATGAAATCTAAATCTTCCATATCCACATCGTCAAAATCTGCAGCGGAAACTCCATCATCCTCAGATTCAATACAGTAGCTGATCATCCCCCTAAGCGTATCCGTGAAAGCATTGCCCTGCTGCACGATGTTCTCCCCGGAATGGATATTCGGGTTATATCCCCACTCGAAGGTTAAGCGGTCTTGCTGGATATACCCGTTGACTTCAAGCAGACTGACTCTTGTATTCTTCAATCCCCTGGTATACAGCGGTTCTCCGGTAATCAGCCGGAAGTGTTCATGCTGCGGGTTCTTGTTATCCAAATGCCCCATGTAATTAAAAACAATATCCATAGCTTCACGGGGGTAATCACTAAGCAAGAACTCGAACTTACGCTTCTGCACGGCAGCTAATCTGTCTTTCACTTTTTTTAACGTAGCTCCAGTAGTTGAAATATCATCTGCGGAGAAGTAAAAAGGATACAGGTTGGTAAACCAGCCTACCGTTCTTGACAGATCCACCTGATCCGCAAGCATATCTCTTCCGTGACTTTCCAGATATAAGGTATGGTCTGCCCCATCCCATTCATGCAGCATCGTTTCCAGGGCGGCAATCATGACCTCAATCGGCTGAATGCTGTAATGCTTAGGCACTTCAATCATTAGCTTGGCGGTATCTTCTTCCGATAAGGAGAACTGGCAGTGCTCTGCTTCTCCTTCAAGATTGTCTATGCTGGAGCAGCCTCTTTTGGTTTTTCTTGAATGAGCCGCAATTTCTTTGGTCCACTCCTTTTTTTTGCTCACTGCTTCATGGCTGGCGGCATATGCATCTGCTGCGTTGCTCCAGCTTATGAAGGATGAGGTTTTCTGCGGAAGCCTGACTTCCCGCTTGTCTATTAAGGCTTGATAGCCATTCAATACATCCTCAGCGATGAACCTGAAGGACACCGCGTCGCATACCAGATGATGCGCTGTCAATACCAGTCTGCTGCTTGACCATGTATCGGACACAATAAGCAGCCCTTTAAACACTTCTCCCGCTTGCAAATTAAGAGATTGCTGAAAAGCCGTCAATTCCTGTTGCATCCGCTGTTCATAGTCATCACAAGCTGGAATCTCTACTGTCTTCAAGCGTTCGCTGTAGGCAAACGGCAGGATATCCGCATACCTTGGAGCCTTTCCGGGAAGTACACGGGTTCTTAACAAATCATGCTGCCGGCACACTTCATTGAGCGCTTCATTCAATCGCCCAGCATCTACAGTCTGCTTCAATTCAAAGCTTACAGACTGATTCCAATGGTTATTTTCCGGGAAATTATTGGTGAAGAACCATTGCTGGATAGGTGTCAACAGGTACGAACCTGTAACCTCTCCCTGATCACAGCAGATGTGTTCAACTGCCGCAGCCTTTAAGGCCATTTGTGCAATACATTTATCATCGTAAAAAGACTTTAATTCGAGCTTAATTCCTGCCTCTGCCGCCTTGGCGATAACCTGCATGCTAATAATGGAGTCTCCGCCAATTTCGAAGAAATGATCATGGATACTAACCCGCTCAACTCCTAATAGCTCACACCAGATTCGTTCCAGCGTTCTTTCAATCTCTGTGGACGGTTCAGCGAAATCGTTCTCTGTTTCCATAGGCTGGCCCAAGGACGCTAATCTGCTGTTATCCGGCTTACCATTCATATTAAGCGGAATGGCCTCAAGCGTATAAAATGCTGATGGGATCATATACGAAGGTAATCCATCGTTCAAAAAGCTTCTGATTTCTGTCAGAGTCACTGCTGCATCCACAACTAAATAAGCTGCCAGATAAAGATTGCTCTTGTGGTCAATCTCCGGGATAACAACCGCCTCAATCACTCTGTTATGAGAAGAGAGCTTATTCTCAATCTCTCCGATTTCGATCCGGTGTCCCCTGATCTTGACCTGATTATCTATTCTTCCGGTAAAAGCAATATTTCCGTCGTCCAGCCAGCTTGCGTAATCCCCCGTCCGGTACAATTTACCGGGACCATAGGGATTATCAATAAATTTCTCCGCTGTCAGTTCCGGCCTGTTCAGATACCCCCGGGCAATGCCTACTCCTGCTATACATAATTCTCCAATAATTCCTTTTCCACATAAGGAAGTATAATTCATAATATAGATTTGCATATTGGCAATTGGCTTGCCGATCGGAATTCTATTCGGGATTTGAACAGTCCTTTCGTATTGCCAGTCCGACGCACAGACCGTAGTCTCGGTAGGTCCATACGCATTGAAATATTCAATCGGCTCTGGCAAATTCTCCACCAGATTGACGCTTGCTGCTGATCCCGCTGTGATCAACAGACGGATTCCGATGGGTCTATCCGCTATTACATTCCAGTATGGCGGAGGCAAGGTGGCAACGGTTACGTTATGCCTTTTCAGCTCCAGTTCCAGCAGATTCACATCCAGCGCTACTTCTTTGGTAATGATGCATAGTCTTGCACCGGTGAGAATTCCCATAATCATTTCCCAGACAGAGGCATCAAAAACAAGATTGGCAAATTGCAGGATCGTATCATCCGTGGTCACTTTGTATTTATCCCAAAAATAATCTCTCAAGTTAACAATACCGCTGTGTTCCACCATAACGCCTTTGGGCTGACCTGTAGTTCCCGAGGTATAGATTACATAAGCAAGATTATCCGGATTGCTGTGGTCCGTAAGATTGTCCGTGGACTCGGTATCGATATGCTTGTCACCCATTGAAATCTGCTCAATGCCTGCATAATCCTGATGGATGCCGGAAGTTATCATATACCGGACATTGCTGTCTTCCAGAATATACTCCATCCGCTCCCGGGGATAAGCCGAATCCACCGGCATATAAGCTCCGCCAGCCTTGGTTACCCCCAGTATGGCAATGATGGCCTCAATGGATTTATCCAGCATAATGGCAACCAGACTCTCGCAGCCCACACCGTATTTCCGCAGATGATGTGCCAGTTGATTGCTGCGGTTATTCAGTTCTCTATAGGTAATCCGCTCATTGCCGCACACTATGGCTACTGCCTCTTCCCGGAGCGCCGCCTGGGTCTCGAATAACTGCTTAATGGTCTGTGGCTTATAGTCCGTAACCTTTTCGTTAAAAGAGTAGAGTATCTCATCCTTTTCTTCTTCCGGGATCATTTCAATATTTTTTATAGGCTGATTGTCATATTCAGCAATGAATTGCAGAATATTCAGATAATAATCCTTAATCTTTTCAATCCGCTCCCGGGAGAATTTATCCGATTTATACTCAAACCAGGCGCTTAACCCATCCTTTTCATCATTGACTTCCAGCGCCAGATCAACCTTGGCCGTTTTTAAATCCAGTTCTTCGAACTCTATGTAGAAATCCTTTGTTGTAATATCCTTTAACGCATTGGTCTCATAACTGAACACCACCTGATAGATCGGGGTGGACAGCAAATCTCTTTCTACCTTCAAGTCCTCTACTATAAAATCAAACGGCAAATCCTGATGCTTCAAGGCCTGCATCACCTGGGCATTCTCCGCCTGGATATAATCGAATAATTGTTGCTCTTCACCAATATTACTGCGGATCGGCAGCATGTTCAGGAAGCACCCGATGATGCTCTGGCATTCCTCTTCATTTCTGCCGGTAACCGGGACCCCGACAATAATATCGTTTTGGTGTACATACTTATGCAGCATGATTTTGAGTGCGCTCATTAACAATACAAACAGTGTAACCCCGTGTTTTTTTGCAGCAGCTTCCAGTTTTACTTTCATCTCCTTGCGGATTGAAAAAGCTACCCGTTCGCCATGATAGGTAAGCCCATGACCGGCCGTGTAATCCGTTGGAAGCATACAGCTCATGCTGCTGCCCGACAATTGTTCCCTCCAGAACTTAAGCTGATGATCGAACTCGCCTTTGGCAATCCGTTCATTCATGTGGATGACATAATCATAATATTGCACAACGGGCTCCTGTACAGGTACCATGCTTGCGCCTGTATAGGCTTCATACAGTTGAAGCAGTTCTCTAATAAAAATGCCGCTTGAATAGCCGTCCGATACAATATGATGCCAAACAATTTGTCCAATCCATTCGGTCTCACTAAGCTTGTAACAGATCAGGCGAATAAGCTTGCCCTCAGCTAACCGGAACGGCTGTATTCCTTCCGTATACATCCTTTGCCTGATATCGTCAGGCGATGTTTCCATCCCTGCCTGGGAGCAATCATACATTCTGAAGACCGGCTCTTCGGTATCTTCGCTGAGCTCAACCTCAAGCTGTCCTTGTCCTCCCTTGAATTTGGAACGCAGCACCTCCTGCTGCTTAACCACCGTTCTGAAGGCCTTGTGCAAAAGCTCCACTTGAAGTTTCCCATGGAATTTCACATAACCCGAAACATTATACGTAATCGATTCATTGAAGAGTTGTTCGACATACCAAATTTTCTTTTGCATATAGTTGGAAGGCAACACTGTCAACTCCGCTGCTCTCTTGCTGACCCTATGCAGCCCTTTGTCTTGCAGGATAATCTGTCTTTTCTTTTTTCTTTGTTCCTCCAAGAGACTCTCCAGCAGCAGTCTCTTGGCGTCCGACAAGGCATTCACTCTGTTTTTCACGCTTCCGCTTTCGTTGTTCTGCATCTCTCCACACCTCTAACTGTCCATATTTAGACTGCATCCAAATCGAGGCTTTCTGACAACTCTTCCAATACAAGGTCAGCTACATTCTTGACAGTCGGTGCTTCGATAAACAGTTTCAACTGCAATTCAATCCCATAGAGTTCCTTAATTCTCAGGACGACTTGTGTGATCATCAGAGAATGTCCGCCAAGCTCAAAGAAGTTATCGTTGATTCCAATCGGCGTGATCCCCATAATATCCTGGAGGATTTCCACTATACTCTCTTCAATCGCATTGTCAGGCTGTTCATATTCCACCGATATATCCGGCCGGTTATACTCTATCGTGTCCGCTTCTACAGTACTGTCTGCTGAGAGCTCCCTATCCCAGCCGTTGCTTCCAGCCGCTTCATAAGTCTTCTGCTTGCCAGCTTCAATCCAATGTCTCTTCCTTTCAAAAGGATACGTCGGCAAAGGGATTCTGAATAAGCTTTCATCTTCGTAATACTTTGCAAAATCAATGGTTAGTCCGCTGATCCAGGCCTTCTTTACGAACTCCGCCAGAAATTTATTATCATTCATCGTATTTTTAACGCCGCGGACCGTTTGGAACAATAGGCACTCCGCGTAGTCTTTCAAATTATCCTGCATAAAGACAGAGAGCGTTTTTCCCGGACCCACTTCGATGAAGTATTTATAATTTTTCTGTGCCAAATGAAGTGCAGCATCTTTAAATCTGACGGTGCCCAGCATATGCTGTATCCAATAGTCAGCACTCATCGCCTCTTCCGGCTTCAGCCACTCTCCCGTGACATTGGACATGATCGGGATCATCGGCTTGTTGAACGTCACCGTCTGGAGCACCTTCAGCATGTCCTCCACTGCACCCTGCATCATATAGGAATGAAAAGCATGGGAGGTGTGAAGAATTCTGTACTCCCGATGCTCTGTAATCTGTTCGACCACTTCCTGCAGCGCTGCGCTATCCCCGGCCAATACCACCCGGTTCTCGGAATTAATCAAGGCCAGTGAGACCTTCCCGTTAATATAGGCCTGCGCTTCCTGCTCGTTCATATTCACATACAGCATTTCGCCCGCCGGCAGACTTTGGATGATCCGGCCCCGCATGACCATTAATCTAAGACCATCCTCGAGTGAGAATACCCCGGCCAGACAAGCGGCTACGTACTCTCCAACACTATGCCCCAGCAGAGCTTTGGGAGTAATTCCCCAATGCATCAAAGTCTTGGCCAAGCAGTACTCAACGGCAAATAGAGCAACCTGTGTATTACGGGTTTCTGTGAGTGTCTCCTCACCCTTAGCATCCGCTTGATCTGCAAAGATAAGCTGTCTTAAATCATAGTTCAACTGCTTCTGAAGGATTTCGAAGCACTTATCCAGCTCATGCCGGAATACAGGCTTCGTATCGTACAGTTGTTTTGTCATATTCACATACTGCACGCCTTGTCCCGGGAACAGAAATACAATTTCCTTTTCGTTCTCATTTGGAGATTTTACCGCAGGAAGGCTCCCGCCCAATTTATGAATCAGATCTTCTCTGCTGTTACAGACCAGACCGCCTCGATAGGGCAGTCTCTTTCTTCCGATATTCATCGTATACAGGATATTACGGTAATCAATATCTTTATTATTTTGCACAAAATCCAGCAATTGCCCGGCAATCTCTTCATAAGCGGTCTTTGTCTTTGCGGATAGCAGCAGCAATTGGAATTCCTCATTACTCTCGACTTTGCGGGTGTCGATCGCTTCTTCCAGGACTACATGAACATTGGTCCCTCCAATACCAAACGAGCTGACGCCTGCTCTTCTTACCCCGCAATCCGGGTTCCAGTCTCTGAGACGGGTATTGACATAGAAAGGCGAGTTCTGCAAATCAATGTTAGGATTCGTTTCTTTATAGTTAATGCAGGGTACAAGCTTCTGCTTCTGGAGCATCAGACTGGTTTTGATTAACCCGGCCGTACCTGCTGCAGAATCCAAATGTCCGATATTGGCTTTCACTGCACCCAGGGCGCAGAAATTCAGCTTGTCCGTGGCTTCCGAGAAGGCTTCTGTAAGTGCTTGTACCTCTATGGGGTCCCCCATGGGAGTCGCTGTTCCATGAGTCTCAATATAAGTAATCGTTTCTTCATCTATCTCACTTAGTATCTGGGCGCTCTTAATCGCATTGCGTTCGCCTTCAATGCTTGGTGCCGAATAACCAACCTTTGCCGAACCGTCATTATTAAAGGCGGCTCCCTTAATGACAGCGATGATATGATCGCGGTCGTTCACAGCATCTTCCAATCTTTTCAGCAGCACGGTTCCTACTCCGCTGCCGCTTAATGAACCGCTGCAATCTTTATCAAACGGCCGGCAATGTCCGTCCTCCGCAAGAACCTCTCCTTTGATGTAGAGATAACCGCTAACCTGAGGAAGCGACAGGGAGCTCCCTCCGGCAATGGCCATATCGCATTGATAGTTCAGCAGAGCCTGACAGCCCAGAACTACGGCGGTCAGGGAAGTGGAACATGCAGTCTGCACGTTCACGCTCGGTCCCTTCAGATTCAGCTTGTAGGAAATCATGGTCGAAGCATAATGAACATCGTTCCCAATCCATATTTGTCTGATCTCGGGAGTGGAATCCAGATCCATACTGGACATAATATTCTTCAATAAATACTTGCTGGTTCCCGTTCCGACGAATACGCCCACCTTCCCTGCATACTGGTCCGATTGGTACCCGGCACTTTCCATCAGCCGCCATGAGCTCTCAAGCAGAATTCTTTGCTGCGGGTCCATCAGTGCCGCTTCCCTGGGCGTGAAGCCAAAGAACGCCGCATCAAATTGCTCAATATTATTTATTTTGAAGCCGCACTTCCTGTACTCGGGATTGCTGAGCAGTTCTTCCGGTACCCCCGCTGCCCGAAGCTCCTCATCGGTGAAGAAGGTAAGCGACTCCGTCCCGTTGCACAGATTCTCCCAATACTGCATTACGTCATCTGCTCCCGGAACCTGGCAGTCCATTCCGATAATGGCAATATCGAGGTCTCTAAGATCATCATTCTGAGCGGATATTTCCATGCTTCTGTATCCTCCTTTCCGTTTTTATTTAGATAATAGAAGTGCAGCCTCTTCTTCTGTCAGATTCTCTAACTGGTCCAATAATGCTTCCAGGTCTGCTTCGGATTCGTCTTCAATAATTAAGTCGTTAATGTCATTGAAGTGTTTTCCGGCCAAGTCAGCAATGCTGATTCCGCCCAGAAGGTCAACAATGGAAATGTTAATACTGCATTTCTTATTTATTTTATTTCTGATCTCTGCAGCGATAATGGAGTCCACTCCAACCGAACTGATCGGCTCATCAAGAACAAGCGCATCCTTCTTGGCATGAATGGTCTCAGCGATGATCTCAGCGAAGAAATCCATGATAACTGCACTTTTTTCTTCCATGCCGGAGGCTTTGGCCAGTATGCTGAATAAGTCGGTCTCCTGCATGTCCCCTGCAGTATCTTCGCTTTGCATGGCGAGGTGATTATACAATGCCGGCTTGCCCGGATAATTATTAAGCGCAAGCGGCCAGTCCGCTTCACCGATTACAGCATGGCATAGCTGTTGTCCGAACACTCTTTCCAGCGCCTGCATGCCATTCACCGCATAGATAGGGTTCATGCCTCTTTGATATTTATAATGATCAATCAAATTCTTTTCTTTAACCATCCCTACACCCCATGGTCCCCAGCCCAGACTCAAGGCAGATTTGCCTTTACTGCGGCGGTAGCAGGCCAGTGAATCCATAAAGGAGTTCGCTGCGGCATAATTCACTTGTCCAACCGCCGTAACGACTGATCCTGTGGAAGAGTACATAATGAAAAAGTCCAGTTCAACCTCTTCAAGATATTTATTCAATAGCCATGCGCCTTTAACTTTGGTGTCATAGACCTCATCGAACTCATGCTGCTCCATTTGCATCATTAATTTGTCTTTGACTACACCGGCAATATGGATCACACCGCCGATCGGCATGGTTTCTTCATGAATCAATCTATGCGTAAGCTCCCCGACTGCTGCTTCATTAGCGATGTCCAGCGCGGCTACTTCAACGGTACAGCCTTTCCGTTCAAGCTCATTGATAAATTGCACCTGGCTGTACAGCTTATGGGATGAAGTCATCACTTTTCGTTCTTTTTTACCAGGAAACGGGGTACGGCCTATCAATACAAAATGTCTGGCTCCCTTATCGTACATCCAATTCACAGTGATCTGCCCGAGTGAGCCCATTGCACCCGTGACCAGATAAATCTTATTGTCCGCCATAGTTACCGGGATGTTCCCGTCCAGATCGTAGATATGCTCCAGTCTGGCAACATAACGGACACCGTTTCTATACGCCAGCTGATCTTCACGTGTATAGTTCTCCAGATCATTGATCAAAAGATCGACAGAGGCGGGGTGATGATCGATATCCATACTTGCTCCCCAGCTTCCAATGCACTCGGAGTGGCTGATTACTCTGCACATACCGATAGCCGCTCCCTGCAGCACATCAACTGGCTCCTTGCCGTCAACACTGACTGCCCCTTGGGTAACTGCCCAAGTACGATATTTCACGGAGTGCTCATTCAAAGTATTCATAACATGGCGGATACTGTTGACAGCCTTCTGCTTGGAAGCCTCAATAGCATCCGTGTCCATCTGATCATGACTTGTAATGTCCATACCCCACAGGTGGATAATGCCGTATTCCTGCTCTTGATCCATGTGCTGAATCAGCTTGATATAATCCGCTTGATTATTGCTGACAATAACACTGCCTGCATCCTGGTTGCCGGGATTCTGATAATCCGCGTAGAACCGTTTGCAGTTATAGCCTCTGCCGCTTAGGTTCCCGGCAATCCTGTCACCCGTGCCGGAAGCATCACACAGCACAACCCAGTTCGTATACGAATGTCGAGCTGCGATCAGCTGCTCATCGTTCTCTACCTCCTGAGCCTTCCATTCAATGCCATAGAACCATTCTTTCAGATTCTTCTCGCTAAGCACGGCAGCTTCCGGACTTTTCTCTACGGATCTGGCCACAAAGTTGTCTACAATGACAACAATGTTGCCTTGCTCATCATAGATTTCAATATCCCCGGCAATGAACTCCTTACCCGATTCCTTCACTATAGAACGGACCCGCAATGGACCGGACGTGTTACCGTATACGACGACTGAGTCCACCGTATCCGGCAGCTTAATATCAACTTGTCCGTGATCTCTCAGCTCATCAAATTGATTAACGAGAAGCGACTGAAAGGCAGCATCAAGAATAGCCGGATGCAGGATATTATCCATGTCCTGGATGCCTAACTCGTCCAGCGTGCAGATCTCAGCCAGAACTTCATTATGATTAATCCATACCTTCTTAAGTCCCTGGAACATAGGGCCGTAGGTGAAATTCATTTTCTCCAGCAGCCCGTAGCATTCCGCCTGATTCAGAATTTCCTTGGCACTGTGCTTAAGAGCCTCCAGATCGGCTGTCCGGCTCACACTCCAGGTCTGTTTTCTGACAAATTCCCCACGGAAATTCTCGGTAGTTCTGGATACATCGCCATCTGCCAGGCTTCCGATCTTCACCACACCATGCTGCGGATCATAGTTAATAGACATATGGCCGGCATTGTTCTCATCAAGGAACAGCGCTCTTTTAAAGTGAATATGATATAAACCATACACCTCATCA
Source organism: Paenibacillus sp. FSL M7-0896 (assembly GCF_037975415.1). NCBI lineage: Bacteria > Bacillati > Bacillota > Bacilli > Caryophanales > Paenibacillaceae > Paenibacillus > Paenibacillus sp. FSL M7-0896. Next base: position 2,380,595 of record NZ_CP150250.1, on the reverse strand, counting down.
ATGCTTAATTTGCTGTAATCACGGAGCATTTGGAACGAGGCTTCAATGAAATGGGCTCCGGCCAGCAGTACACTGCCATTTACACAATGGTCTGAGACGAACGGCATAATATAATCATTGATTTCCGCTTCCCATGCCGGAACCACGCTGTTCTTGCGGTATCCGATAAAAGGATGCTCTTTCTGTCCAAGGCGTCTCTTCATATGCTCTTTGGATTCCTTCCAGAACCTCTCATGCTCCCATTGATAATGCGGCAGCTTCACATACTTAAAGGTTCCTCTGTAGATCCGGGACCAGTCAATTTCATAGCCTGCACAGAATAGCTCAGACAAGGTTCTAAGCATTCTTGGTATTTCCGGATCATTTCTGCGGAGGGAGGGCGAGATCAGAACTTCTATATCCTTCTCACTCGCAAGCTCACTGACTGAATTCGCCAGTACCGGATGAGGGCCAACCTCAACAAAACAGGAATAGCCTTCCTCCAAAATCTGTTCCATGGCCTTGGCAAAGTACACGGAACCGGATACATTCAGCCACCAGTATTCATTATCCAGCTCCGGCCCTTCCGCCAGCTGGCCATTTCCGGTGGTATACGTTCTGATTTTGGTTGGTTGCGGATGAATATCGCGCAGGGCTTCCAGCAGCTCCGATTTAATCTCATTCATAAACACACTATGATAAGGTACCGTTACTCTTAAGAACTTGTTAAAAACACCGTCAACTTCAAGCTTGCTGCTGATCTCTGTAAGACAGGCCATATCTCCGGACAGGGTTACGCTTGTGTTGCTGTTGATTGCCGCAATGGATACTTTGTCGTTATTGTCAGCAATCAGCTCCTTGGCCTGTTCTTCATTCAAGCCAACCGCAAGCATACCGCCTTTACCCGTCAGCCGCTGCTGGAGCATACTGCGGTAATACGAAATCCGGACCGCATCTTCAAAGCTGTAGACACCGGCAGCATACAATCCTGCCACTTCACCCACACTGTGTCCGATAATCAGATCCGGGACAACCCCCATGCTCTTCCACATCTCAACCAAGGCCACCTGCACCGTAAAATTCAACGGCTGGGAGACTTCGGTGAACTGCATGCTGGATTGTTCCTCATGAATCAGGAATTCATCCATCAATGACCAGGACAAGTATCGGGAGAACTCAGCGTGGCACTTCTCGACCGTATTGCGGAATACCGTATTCACATGATAGAGCTCGCGTCCCATCGCGTACCATTGAGGACCCATGCCGGTGAAAATAAACACCAGTCGCTTGTCTTTACCTTCATTGCCCACAACCACATTCTGCGGCAAAGTATCCTGCTGATAATCTGTCAGACCCTGAATGATCTCCTGTATATTCCCTCCGAATAACACAAGGGATTTCGGGAATTTCTCACGTTTGGTAAGTGCGGAATAACAAATATCCGGTAAGCTTTCGGCGGTTTGATTCAAAAATTCAGTGTATTCTGCGGCAAGAGCCTTTAAGGATTGTTCTGTTTTTGCGGAGATGGTTAATACTTGAGGCAGTTCTTCGTTGACTGTTCCATCGTACTGTCTGTCACCCGTTATTCCCTGTAAAATCACGTGCGCATTGGTTCCGCCAAAACCGAACGAATTGACACCGACGATGGCATCTTTACCATCCTGCGGCCAGCTTTCATTGGTTAAGGGAATTCTTAGCCTCAGCTTGTCCAGATCAAGCTCAGGATTAAGCTCTTTCATTCCGATATGCGGCACAATCTGTCTATGATCAAGAATGCACGCCGCCTTGATTACCGATGCTACGCCGGAAGCTGCCTCCAGATGACCGATGTTCGGTTTGACCGAGGCCATGATACATCTGTTATCTTCCGTCCTGTGCTCTCCAAAGAATTCACCGACCGCATTGACTTCAATGGGATCACCCAGTGCTGTTCCGGTTCCATGCAATTCGACATACTGAACTTCATCGGAGGCAATCCCTGCTCTCGCATATACATCCTGCAGCAGCATCTTTTGGGATTCGCCGTTAGGAACCGTAATACCATTCGTTTTTCCGTCCTGGTTCACAAGGCTCTCTCTGATCACGGCATACACATAGTCGCCGTCTTCGAGCGCTTTTTCCAGACTTTTAAGGACAAGGATTCCGCCCCCTTCCCCCCTGACATAACCGTTCGCAGCAGCGTCGAAGGTCTTGCAGCTTCCGTCCACCGACAAGAATCCGCCTTTGGATTCGGCTATGAAATATTCCGGGGCATAGATCAGTTCCATGCCGCCTGCCAAGGCCAGATCGCATTCACCGTTGTGCAGACTTTTGCAGGCTTCATGAACAGAAACCACGGAGGACGAGCAGGCTGTGTCTATGGATAGAGAGGGACCCATTAAATTGTATATGTACGAGATTCTATTCGATAACATCGTCATCATGCTTCCTACTGCAGCATGGGTTCCAATTTGTGCAGCGTCAGCAAATTGCAGAATTTTATAATCGAGCGTAAATCCGCCGATAAACACACCGGTGCGGGAACCGCTCAGACTGCCGGGCTTAATTCCTGCGTCTTCTAGAGCCTCCCAGACAATCTCCAGCATTTGCCTCTGTTGCGGATCGATTTGATCTGCCTCTCTGGCATTAATCCCAAAGAACTTTGCATCAAATTGATCAAACTTATCGATAAATCCTCCACGCCTGGCGTGGCTTTTTCCTTTTACCTGTTTGTTAGGATGATAATATTCTTCAACACTCCATCTATCCTCGGGAATATCCGTAATCGTATCCTTGCCTGACTTCAAGATGTCCCAGAACTGTTCTACATTATTTGCGCTTCCCGGGAACCTGCAGCCCATCCCCACAATCGCCACTAGCTTGTCCGTCTGCTTATTCATACCTCTCGCTCCTTTTACTATGCTTATCATTCACAACTGTAAATCACAAAAAAATTCCATTGACTAACTATGTATTATTTTGCATAAATATGCATTTTACAACGGATTGGTAGACTTCAGAGTAGTGATAATTAACTATTACCATTAAAGGGGATGAATAGGTATAAAGTAGGGAGAATTAGTATAGGAGGTAATATTTACATTTAACAAGATAAAAATAGCATATATCCCAAAATTAAAATGTGACTTTCTTCACCAAAAAAAAGGCTCACCTTAAGGTGAGCAGCATAATCATATCGATGGTCGCATTGTTAATCAATTCATGAATAATCGCCTCGCGATAGAGACCTTCTGCCTATAGCTCTCCAATCATTTGCAGCTCTATTTGCTTCATACGGTACAAGTAGCCCTGTTGCTCCATTAGCTCCGCATATGAACCTGTTTCGATGACCCTGCCCTGCTCCATGACGATAATCCTGTCCATGCTTTCCAGGCCGGTAAGCCGGTGGCAAATGAGCAGTAAGGTATCTCCGGCAGCTTGTTCGTAGAGACGGGTTAACACGCGCTCTTCCGTTACATAATCCAGCGAAGAGGTCGGTTCATCCAGCAGCCACAACCGCCCTTTGCGGAGCATGACCCGGGCCAGCGCCAGACGCTGCTTCTCCCCGTCGGACAGGTTCTCTCCTTTTTCGAATACCACATCATGTAATGCCACATCCGGCAGTTGGGCCTTAGCGAGAGCTTCTAACAATACTTCGTCAGATGCTTCTTCTCCATTCAGCAGCAGGTTGTCACGGACTGTTCCACGGAAAAAATGACCTTGCTGTAAGACGACATTCGAAGCTTCCCAAATGCCTGACTCATCCAGCTCTTGTACCGGAATGCCGCCCAAACGTATCTCCCCGGATGCAGGTGTGCGCAGCTTGAGCAGCAGATCAATCAGGGTGGATTTGCCGGACCCGCTCGGTCCGACCACTGCCGTTCTGGAGCCTGCCGGGAGCTGCAGTGACAGCTCTGTCAGCGCAGGCCGCCACTCATCATCATATTGGAACGTAACACCGGACAGCTCCACCGAAACCGGATTTCCCGCGGGCAGAGTGCGGTCCGGGTGCACAGGTAAATCAGTGGCAGTCAATACGGTTTCAGTCAGCCTTTTGGCCGCATGCTCACTGTCTTGCTTATAGGCTGGCAAAGTGGCCATGGCTCCAGCTTCTTCAAACACCGTCTGTGCGGCCATCACAAGCATCGCTAAAAACACGCCAGCCAGCGCACCCTCCATAATTAGATAGGCCCCAAGCGTCAGTACACCCCAGGAAATAAAAAAGGTTACAAAGGTGTGCATCGCCTGTCCGCGCAGCAGATGACCTGCTGCACGCTGCTGCTCTGCTGTCAGTGCTGCCGAAGCCGCCTGGAGCTGCTGCTCCCGCTGCGGCAATTGCCCGTACACCTTCAGATCGCGGAAGCCGTACAAGACCTCGGTGACTTCCGTTGACAGCAGCGCCCGCTGCTTACGGACGCGGCCGTGTATCGCCCGCTGGCCCACCAATACGATTCCCGGTACAACCACTGCTGTCAGCAGCATCCCTATTACGAACAAGCAGGCCATCCAGAATGAATAAGAGGCACTGAACACCATGGTTGCCAGAAACACCGTGATGACGATCACCGGCGGATAAGCGACACGCAAAAAATAATTCTGCAGACTCTCTACATCGCCGACAATACGCGCAAGCAGATCTCCGCTGCGGTTCTTGTTCAATATACCGGGCGTTAACGGGATCAGCCTGGCAAAAAAGCCTGTACGCAAACGGCTAAGCATGGAAAAGGTTGCTCTGTGCGAATACAGGCGTTCCCCGTAACGGCTTGCCGCCCGGAGCAGACCCAGCAGCTTGACCAGCGCGGTAAGAACAATCAAGGTATAGAGCGGCGGCATAAAGACCGTCTGTGAAATCAGATACCCGCTTGCGGAAAAGAGGGCCACACCGGCTGCGCCGGCAATAAACCCTCCCAGAATCGACAGGAGAATATCCTTACGCTCTGCTATCATGGCCTTGGACAAAATCGCCAGCTCGTTCATGCTGAACCTCCTTTTCGCTGAATATGGGCCATCTCGGCATATTGAGGCACACGTTCAAGGAGCTCGTCGTGAGGTCCTGCCGCCGCTAATACGCCATGGTCCATAAACAAAATGTGATCCGCTTGCCGGATCGTATATAACCGGTGCGCGACTGTGATCATGGTTGCCTTTTGGGCCAGCGCGGTTATGGAGCTTTGCAGGATTTGTTCGGTCTGCAAGTCGAGGCCCACCGTAGGCTCATCGAACAGGATCAGAGCCGGCCGTTTCAAAAAGGCCCGCGCTAAAGCAAGGCGCTGCTTTTCCCCGCCCGACAATCCCCTGCCCCCTTCTCCGACATTGGTGTCGAGTCCCTGTTCCAGCCCGGCAACAAGCTGTGCAAGTCCCGCATCCTCTGCGGCCTGCCTGATTTCATCCCTGGAGACCTTACGTCCGGCGCCGATGGCGATATTGTCAGCGAAGGTGCCGGCAAAAATATAGGGGTGCTGCGTAATATAGCTGACCTGCTCAAACCATGAGTCTTCCTCCCACTCCGACAGCGGGCTTCCGTTCACCAGCACTGTCCCTGATACCGGCTTCAGCAGCCCGGCAATGAGATGGAGCAAGGTTGTTTTGCCCGAGCCGCTGTGCCCGACAATCGCAACATGCTCTCCCGGTCCTATGGAGACGGGTCCGGCCTTAAGCTCAAATGAACCGGGTGCATAATGGAAATGCACATCATCCAGCGCAATGGATGGCGGCATCTTGAGAAGCTTGGCTGAGGACTGCCCGCCCCCTTCCGGCTGTGCACCGGTGCCGCCGCCTATTTCCGCAAGCATCTGCTCCACCTTACGGACCGCCCCCATACTGGTCCGCCCGCTGTGAAAAGCGGTGCCGGTATTCTTGAGCAGGTTAAAAAACTCGGGAACAAGCAGCAGCACAAGAAAGGCCGTGTGGAACGCCATCGATTTGAATACAAGCAGCTGAATAGCCAATTCAAGGGCAACAATCCCGATGCTCAGCATAACGATCGATTCCAGCATAAACGTATTCGTAAACGCAACCTTCAGAATATCCATGGTCGCGTCACGGTACCCCAGGCTGCTGCGCTCAATCTGCTGTTGCTGGTGGCGGGATTGCCCAAATATTTTCAAGGTCACCAGCCCTTGCAGCGAATCCAGGAAGGTACCCGAGAATTCTGCAAGCTGCGCATATTTCTCTTCCGATTTGTTCTTCGTTTGCAGTCCCACCAGAATCATAAACAGCGGGATGAACGGTGCCGTAAACAACAGAATGAAGCCGGTATTCGCATGTAAAACAAACGTAACCGCCAGAATCAGAACCGGGATGATCGCTGCTTCGGCCATCCGCGGCATGTAGTGACTGAAATAGCTGTCAGCCTCGTCCACTGCATCCAGAGCCACACTGACCTTCCCCCCTGTCTGCCCCCGCAGCGTTGATGGCATGGACGCATGGGTAAGCTTCTGCAGCACGGATGAACGCATATTTGCCTTAGCGGCGGCTGCCATAGCCAAGCCTATTCTTCCATTTCCGTATAACAGCAAAGTGCGGATAGCCATCACTGACAGCAGAAGAGCGAGCAGCAGAGCAACCGAGGATAAGGAAGCCTTCTCCACGAACACCCGCTGGACCGCTTCCGCCAGCAGCCCGGCCTGACTTACAATCGCAATGCCGAGCAGGAGCGACAGGAGGGTCAGCATAACCAGCCGTTTTCGTTGCCCCGACATTTGCTCAGCGATCAGACTTGTTTTGCTCTTCATTTATTTCTTTCCTTTCACATAGTCTGCGTCAAAGAGGAACAGCTTGAACACCAGAATCAGGGAAGGAATGAGCAAGCACATACCCCCGATGAACACAATGACCAGCGCCAGACCCATAGCCGGTGAAGTGATGCTGTTCTCAAGCGTAATGAACGGGTCCAGAATATAAGGATATTGCCCGATTCCGTAAGCGAAGAAGGCGCATAGGAATTGCAGCATGATGCTTATGAACGCCAACCCGTAACGGCGTCCGCTGTACAGCAGCCACATGGCAAGCATGAAGAAAGCAACAGACAGCGCAAGCAGCCACCATAAATCCATCATATTTTGAAAATGCCGCTCATTGTGCTGGCCCAGATAAATAAAGGCCGTCAGCGCGATAACAATGGTCGGCGTGCTCCAGAACAGCGCATAAGTACGCATAAGCTTCAGCGCGGGTTGATCCTCTGCCCGGGAAGCATAAAAGGCCAAAAAGGAGGCGCTGATGAACAACACCGATACAATCGCCAAGCCTACAATGCTCCAGGATAACGGGTTAGTGAACAATGCCCAGTAATCCAGAGACACGGTCTCTCCCCGCTTAAAGATAAAGCCGCCTTCCGACAGGGTAAGTGCCACTGACAAGGACGCGGGAATCAGCAGGCCCGAAGCGCCGTACAGGAACAGATATACGATGTTATTCTTGGAGCCGTAATTCTCGAACGCATAGAACGAACCGCGGATCGCGATCAGGATAAGCGCAATGCTTCCCGGAACAAGTAGCGCCGAGCCGTAATAATAAGCGGTATCCGGGAAGAAGCCGACAAGTCCAATATAAAAAAAGACGAAAAAGACATTCGTAATCTCCCAGACTGGCGATAAGTAGCGGGAGATCAAACGGTTAATCAGATGATCCTGCTTCGTCAGCCGGGCATAAAAGGCAAAGAACCCGGCTCCAAAATCAATAGAGGCCACAATTAAATAGCCGTATAAAAACAGCCAGAGCACTGAAATTCCAACCAGCTCATAACTCATTTTGCGTGCTCACCCTTTACTGTTGATTTGCCGCCGGGATGCTGATTCCACTTCTCCATCTCGGTTTCTGCCGGATTGTCCTTGAACATGCGCCGCAGCACAAGCACACATACCGTGCCTAACAGGATGTACAGCAACAGGAATACAAAAAACAGGATCCTTACGCTCGGTGATGTCGTAGCCCCCTCTTCTACACGCATGTATCCCCTTAAGATCCAGGGCTGCCGCCCGATCTCAGCGTAGAACCAGCCTAGCTCGACTCCCAAAAAGGCAAGCGGTGCGCCTAACGCGATCGCGCGAAGCAGCCATTTGTTATGCTCATTGCGTTTTTTCCAGAAGACAAACAGGAAATACAGGAATGAAATGCCTAGCAGTGCGAACCCTACACCGACCATCAGATCAAACAAATAGTGAACCAGGAGCGGCGGCCGCTCATCCGCAGGGAATTCATTCAGTCCTGTCACTTCTGCATTAAAATCGCCAAAGGCGAGGAAGCTGAGAAATTTGGGAATGTGCAGTGCACCCAGAACCTCATGCTCTGCGTTAAGCCACCCTAACAGAATTAAATCTGCTCCGCTTTCCGTTTCAAAATGCCACTCCGCCGCAGCCAGCTTCTCCGGCTGATGCTCAGCCAAAAATTTCGCCGACGTATCTCCAGCCAGAGCGTTCAGCAATCCAAACACCATCACCACAGCCATCATCAGCTTCAGCGCTTTTTTATGGTATTCCGAGACTCCCTTTCTGAGGAGTGCAAACGCGGCGATACCCGCCAGCAGTGCGGCTCCGGTCAGATAGGCAGAGCTTAAGACATGGAACACCTTGGAGAACGTCGCTGTATTCAGCATCGCCTCCACCGGATTCACCGCTGTGAATTGCCCTCCGGCCATAGCAAAGCCCTCAGGCTGATTCATGAACCCGTTTACGGTCGTGATAAAAACAGCGGACATCCCGGCACCGGCAACAATCGGGATCGTAAGAAGCCAGTGGATATACGGCTTCTTGAACCGGTCCCAGGTGTAGAGGTAAATGCCCAGGAAGATCGCCTCAAAAAAGAAAGCAAACACTTCCATAAATAACGGGAGCGCAATCACGTTACCGGCCAGCTTCATGAAATTAGGCCAGATCAAGGCCAGCTGCAACGAAATCGCCGTACCGGTCACCACGCCCACGGCCACAGAAATGACAAACCCGCGGGCCCATCTCTTGGCCATCAGTGTATAGTGAGGGTCTTTTTTGCGTATGCCCATGAATTCAGCAATGGCGATCATCAGCGGAACCCCAACGCCAATTGTTGCGAAAATAACGTGGAATCCCAGTGTCAAGCCTGTCACCAGTCTGCTCCACAGCACGGTATCGATGCCCATTACGTTAGTGCCTCCTTATAAAAATCGTAGATATTTTGAATTATTATATCTTTAATTTTAACTAAATCGGCTCCGGTCACCTTTTTGCCTTCAAACGTTCATGAAAGCATCAACTCTTTATTACATCTTGGTGAATACAGCCGAAACTACTCTATCGGGCTATTGTTTGATAGAGAATAACATGCTACGGGACTGTCCAGTAATAAAAACAGCGGCAATCTAAGACTCAATAAATAAAGTCTTAAACTGCCGCTGATCCTATCAAGAACAGAATCCCCTCAGACCGGACTGCCAGTCTTCTTGAAGTACTGCTGCACCAGAAAATTCATGATCTCGCCGGGTTGTTCTCTGGAGAACTCCGCCTTGTCTGCGAACAGCATCCCGTAAGGTGCTTCCGGGGTGTACGGCTCCCAGTGCGGCAATGCTTCGCCTGTCGAATCTTGTCCGTTCGGGTCGCCGGTACGGATGAAGTGGGCGGTATAATTGCACATCTGGCGGGCCAGATCATAATGCTTGCCGACAAACGGCCGCCAGCACTTGGCCAGCGTCTCGAAGAAGAACCACAGATCCACCGAGTGGAAGGTGCCCGGGTTATCCCATCCCGGAATCTCCGCATCGAAATTATAGTAATAGAGCGGGGTTTCGCTTCCGGTATCCGCATTCGCCTGCCCGGCGATCCGGATGGCGTATTCGATTCCGCTTACCGCTGCCCGCTCCGCCGCTTCCTGAACAGCATCCGGCCTTGCGCCGCTAAGCTTCAGGAAGGTCTCCGCATCCTCCCCGAACATGTCCGCCGCAAGCTGCTTGAGCTCCCCGTAGGACTGCACCTTCGGAGTGCTGAAGAACTCGGAGGAGGTATGGCCGAGCATAACCGGCACCTTCAAGCGTCTATTCTGCACGAACAGATCGAACGGATTCCCCACCTGGAACTTCTGGTCCGCAACGGTGCCCCAGAAGCCGCCAAGTGCTACTGCCTTGTCCCGCAGATAGACCGCATCCAGCTTCCGCGCTTCCGCAAGTGTGGATACACCCAGGTACTTGAAGAACTCGATGCCATCCTGCTCTGCCTCCTGCAGTATCCCCCGGAGCGGCGGCAGCAGGGTTCCCGGATACAGGTCGGTGAAGATACCGCTTTCAACAATCGCCCGCTGAAACAATCCTTCGTTCTGCGGAGAGGTAAGCTGGCTCATGACACTGCCGCCGCCCGCTGACTGCCCGCCGATGGTGATGTTGTCCGGGTCACCGCCGAACGCAGCAATGTTGCGCTTCACCCAGCGGGTAGCGGCCTGCTGGTCAAGGTTGCCGAAGTTGGCAGGCGCCTCCGGTGATTCCGCGGTAATCTCGGGATGGCAGAGGAAGCCGAAGATATTCAGCCGGTAGTTAATCGTCACCACCACAATCCCTCTGCGGGCAATCCGTTCTCCGTCGAACTCCATCTCTGCCGGATGGCCCACCTGCAGCCCGCCGCCGAAATACCATACATAGACGGGTAGCTTCTCGTCCGTCTGTTTGGCCGGAGTCCATACGTTCAGGTACAGGCAATCCTCGCTCATCGCAATGTCAGGCTCCACCGCCCACTCACGGGTATAGATATTGTTATCATCCAGCTCCTGTCTGACCTGCATGGAGACCGGTGCGAACTCGTGGGCCTGAAGTACACCCTCCCAGTCTTCGGCAGGCTGCGGTGCCCGCCAGCGGTTCTCCCCTACAGGCGGTGCTGCAAACGGTATTCCCTTGAAGCTCGTAATCCGGGGATCGGCTGCGGGCAAGCCTTTTACCGTGCCATTCTCCACATTGACCATTCTAAGCATATTACCGTCTCCTTTACATCCACATCGTTGCTTACCCCCAAATTCTAATAGACCCCTTGCCCCAAAACAATGATCTAAGCAGGGCCATAATTGATCTATTCTAACATGCTTGTGCTCCATGCTACCGAGAACGAGCCGTTTGGATGATCATGCTTTAATGGCCTTTAAGGCTTCTGATAAGAAGTGATGATTGGGAAGCTTCCAACACAGCTCTTGCAGCCGCGCCTTAGCCGTTATATTTAACGCGGCATCCTTCTGTATATGCCGTGCTTCAATAGCACAGCACCACTGGAACAAGCTACGATAACAGCCTTCTCTACAGATAAACGAGATTCACCCCATGTAACCTGGTTCCCACGCTTCCTATAAAGAATTCAGCGATTAACTATTATTTTACAGACGTTTCCTTGCTTTCTTCCCCCAGCACCTTCAGGTCATCCTGAACGCTTCCCTTCCATAAGGGCACTCCGGAACGGTAGGCAGCCCGGCCATTTAAGTGACCTGCTACCGGTGAAGTGATGAATACAAATACAATCGCCAGCAGAAGCTTGACATTAACCGTTCCGTCTTTGAACCAAAAGTACAGGAAACCTCCTGTCAGTAAACACAATACCCCGAAGGTTGCACTTTTGGTAGCCGCATGTGAACGCAGATAGACATCGGGCAGCCGGACTAAGCCGAAGGCACTTAAGCCGCAGAAGACTGCACCCATTACCACAAGAATAGAGCTAATCAGTTCACCTGTCATTGGGGTTCCCTCCATCCTCTATAACGGCTCCCCGTTCAATATATCTGGCCAGTGCCGTAGTACCAATAAACGTCAGTATCCCGATAACCAGAATGACTTCTATAAAATCCTGGGTATCCAGCAGCATACTGAAGACGGTTATCATAGCGAGTACATGAATGCCGATCGTATCGAGTGCGGCAACCCTGTCGGAGCGGGTTGGCCCTTTCAGGAGACGGAACAGGCAGGCCAGCATCGCCAGAGCCAGAATAATCATGGCCACGGTTAGCATAACTGGGATCATTAACGGGTCACCTCCCTGATCGCTCGTTCGAAAGTACCTCTAATCTGCGTGACCAGCAGCTGTGCATCTTTAATATCAATAGCATGAATGTACAGCGTCTTGCCATCCTTCGACACATCAAGAGTCAGGGTTCCCGGTGTCAGACAAATCAGGCTAAGATTTATGTTTATTTGGATCATTGTTTATCTGATCGCAGGACCTACCATGACATTAATTCATCTATTAGAGCGGCTTTATGTCATCTTAACAACAACATTACGAGGGATACTTTTAGCACTTGTAATACTTGTGTGGCTTTACGTATATCTGTGGTCAGCTTTCGGAGAGCTTAAGAGAACAACACTGGTTGGTTGGAATCATTTATATTCATCTAATCGGATTGAGTGGTGCTGACGATAGTCTCACGGTGCAATTGATTGAAAAGGCTAGAAGCGTTTTGTTTTATCAATTAACGGCAGTTATAACCTTATTTTATTTTATTTTTAGAGAGCAAAGATCAGCATCTGACATAACTACAGCACAAGAGATGCTCATGCTTTTTCTTACGCCCACTATTTAGAATGCAGTGACTACGCAAAGAATAAAAAGGAAATATATTGACATAATAATTGAAAAAGGAGGAATGCAATTTGAATTTAACTAATTTAATAATCTGTACATCGTTAATTTTCGGATCTTTGCTAAGTAATCAGTATTCCATCGTGAATACGAATAGTTTCACAAATTCAACTTCGATTCACGAATCGCTGGATAAAGTTGATGGAAAGACTTCCGATCAAACAGTCGCATTGTTTGAAAAGAAATTCGATCGCAAAGTCTTACTTCCCAAAGAAATTCCTTTTAAAGTAACTGACATTGAAACATCCTTGGATGAGATTCCAAAAACTTTAACAGTTAGTTACCATAATAAAAACTTAAGGAAGGTCCTTGTTGTAACTCAAATGCTAAATATCAGGCCGAAAACTGGTCCAAAGTTCTCTCCAAATCAGCATGAAAAGATAATAAACGTATCGGGTATTGCAGTCACATATATTTACGACTTACCTGATAAAATACCTAATTATGTAAGATTCATAAAAGGGGATATGATTTACTTTATTAACTTCAGACAATTCGAGGATGCCAATGTCGACAACTATATAAAGGTAATTAATTCAATGATACCTGCTCTAAGTTCAAATCAAGCTAAGTAAAATTGAAAAGGACAGACCTTAGACTGGTTGGAGTCATTAGGTTTGTCCTTTTCAATACTTCACTATCTTATAATCACTTCGCTATCCAAGCATACCCAGAACATCCCACTTGGCCTGAACCACCACATTGTACCCTAGCGTAATAATACCCATCTGAAGGTGCTTGTCCATAAAAGTTTAAATTTCCTGTTTCATTATATAAGATTCCCTTCGGACCAACAACCAGAGTGTAGTCTGGATATCTGTAAATGCCAAGCGCCATATTGTGAACACTTCCGTTATTATAAAACCCAAATTGATATCCTTGACCTTGTGTTAGATACACAGCTTGAGTCTGGACAAAACTATCGCTTGATGTAAATGCCGCTGTATAACAGGTTGTTAATGTAGCACATGTCCCTGTAGTATACGCATTAGCTGAAGGGATTGCTGTAATGAATACAAAAACGATACTCAAAAGAACAGCACTAAACTTTTTCTTATTAAAGAAACTTCTTAACATATTAAATTCCTCCTCTTTAGTATCCAATTTTCTATTCTAATTGCTGTGTTATAACTGCTTTTAATGGCTCATAATCTCCACTTACTGCAACTCCATTAACAATAAAAGTAGGTGTCCCATAAACTCCATTTGCAGCAGAAATTTTGAAATCTTCTTTAACATCTAACAAATACGTGTAATTATTTAAATCTTTTTTAAATTGGTCTAGGTTTATACCTTCAATATTTTTCTTAACAAAATTCAATAAAAACTTTTCTGTAGCCCATATACCTTTCTCGTTTCCCTGATTTAAATATAATTTTCGTTTGAACTCCCAATATTTTTCTGGATTTTGATTATAAATGGACTCAGCCGCTAAGGCTGCTTCAATTGAATCTGGTCCAAGAAACGGGAAATTAATAACATAAAATTGCACTTTTCCACTATCAATAAACTCTTGCTTAAAGCGCGGAAAGTTTTCTTTATCCCATTGAGCACAAGAAGGACATTTGAAATCAATAAACTCAATGACTTTTACTTTTGCATCAGGATTTCCTAAAGTTGGCTGCTTCTCCAATTTAAAATCCCCAACTGAGAGTTCAATCTTACCCTTAGCATCCATAAGCGCTGGGAGTGCCTCAATATCTCCTTTTTGAGCTGAACTTATTCCTTTTAAAAAAAACAGTCCAGCCAATACAACAATAATGGCTAACACAGGAAGAATTATTACTCTTTTTTTGCTCTTCATTTCTAACCTCTCAAATTTAATAGGTTTACGGATATTGTGAGTTGATTACCAAGGAAGTAATTATTACTTCTATGCCTCAATCAAAATTGAAATTACGACAGATTTCCATCTTAATCTCAGAGCATCACTTCCATTTCATTGGAATATATTAAAATATATTTCCATAATGTTTTATAGACTCAATATAACATTTCATTTTTGATAGATGCTGTCGTATTTTGACACACCCAAATTTTTTTTGCTTTTCTGACTTACTTAGCACTTTTCAGTTTCCGCTATCGCATACTGTCCAAAGATTCTTGGAATACGCTGTCCTAAATAGCTGGAGCGTTCACGAGATTGAAACCTACAAGACCACTAAGTCATTTCCCTACCAAATAGGAGTGATTCTAGTCCAGAGTAGTATGTCTTTCTTGAAAGCGTTGACGTTAAAACAAAAGAAGATTTTAAGGCCCTTGCTCAGAAAGATTAAAAAAGCTAGCGTCGCTATTATGAATTTTGTGAATCTTCTTGGAATGTCGTAGGTTGCTCTTGCTGAAGTGGTGTACAAATAATCAGGTTTTTAGTGTAACCGTCGACCTTCGACTTTAAATAGTACATTACGACATACTCCATCCTCTATATAATGAAAAGCACTACCTTTGAATTAAGTTATAGAAATACTGAACCTTCGTTGAGTAAATGGGAAAAACACTTCCAATATGTGTTAATGTTAGTTTACTATATAATGGGAAGCAAAAAAATGGACTAAGGAGTGCGTCTCATGACATCAGTCACACAAAGGATTGCACAAATTAAGCAGCCTTATGGAGGCTACCTGAAACCAAAAGATTTTGATGAAATAATATTTGATGACGGGATTGAACTCTACCCTGAAGAGAACATTAATGCGGTTTTAGTCGGAACAGCAGTTGATTATTTGACTCGTTATACAATGGGGACTCCTGCGGACCAGGCATTTGATATTTCACTATTTGGTGCATCAATTATTGACGAAAAAGAAGATGCTGATTTCTTACTGTCTAGAGTGCGGGGATTGGATGATTTATCAATAAGATCTGCATGCAAACTTGTGGGGTATGATGTATGCGCTAGAGTGGGGATTATTGGATATAAGAATGTGGATGATATTCATGCAGACGAAAAAACAGTTTTCAATATTCGCACCATGGTATATCGTAGTCTTGCCTTTTTCGAACAATATGGGCGAATCATCAAAGAAGGCTTCACTTTTAAATTTGGGTACACACCAGGCGATGGAGACTTTCTCACCGAAGATACCCTATGGGATTTCAAGGTCTCAAAAAATAAGCCAACGACTGGACATACTTTGCAATTATTGATGTATTACATTTTAGGTATTCGTTCAATACATAGTGAGTTTTATGATGTGAAGAAATTAGGTATCTATAATCCAAGGTTTAACAAAGCATATTTGCATGAGATTTCAAAAATTGATTCTTCGTTGATAAATAAGGTGGCTGCTGACGTTGTAGGTGTAGAAGCAAATATTATTTGATGGGGATTCGTTTGAAGAAAGCTCTCATTGTGTTATTGAACGGAGCTTCAAGCTCACGAAAAACCAGTATGCTATGGAACTAAAAAAGTAAAAGAGATGCCCTCTCATCGCCTATTCATGATGCTTTTTTGGGGTAACTATAATGATTTCATCAAAAAACATATCCAGGCATTAAACCTACACGAGTATTGGATGCTGAAGTTGTCTCAGAGATCCTTTTTGATCCCATCAATTCACTGTACTATGTGACTATTAAATTATTCTCATAAATGGGGCTGAATGCTTTTTTAAAATGAATTAAACCGTTCTTACTTAAAGATAGAGAATGAAAGCGAGAGGCCTTTCATTCTTGAATTGGTAGAAGGTACTTAAGTCGCTACCGCCACCATCCTTATTACAATGAAGGAATAACATTCGACATAGAGGAGAAATATAAATGACGATTGATGTATCATATGAACAGTTTGAAGACATGTGGTCAGACTCCCCAGATGTGATTTTAGATACAAACTGTTTTCTTGAAATACACAGGAAGTCCACTTCCGATCAGGAAGCTATTTTAACTATCCTCAGAGGCATCCAAAAATCTGTATGGATTCCCGCCCAGGTTAAAGAAGAATATATGAAAAATTACCGCCACGTAAAAAAAACGGCGGAAGAAAAGTATAGCGAGGTTACCAAACAAATAAAGCAAACTACTGTAAATGCCCGAAACTCTCTAGAAAAACAGTTTATCCAATATAAAGGCAATAATTACCCCAAAATCAATGAACTAAATGCTTTGATTCTAGCAAAATTATCCGAAGTCGATGAAGAAGCAGCTAACTATCAAACAGAAATTCAGGCTGAAATTCAAAAGAATAAGTTAATGCTGGAAACTGACAAAACAACACAATTTTTAAAGGTCATTGAAATATCCGACAGGGTCGGCCCCCCCTTCACCTGACGAAATGAGTTTAGAAAAATATGGAGATCTGCTGATTTGGAAACAAATTCTTCATCATGCAGGATCATCGGAAAAATCGGTTATTTTTATTACTAACGACGCAAAGGAAGACTGGTGGGCTCTCGATGATGACAAAAAGCCTATTGAACCACGCAAAGAATTACTTAATGAGTTTGGAGAATATAGCAAAAATTCATTTATCATGTTGAACTTATCAATGTTTATTCAATATGTAAATCAACTTTATGGATATACAGATCCTCGGTGGATCAAACTCCGTATGGAGCAGGAGGAATTCACTTCTCAATGCATTGAACTTGGTGGCGGTTGGGATGTAGTTTTGGATGATCGTTTGGCTCTTACTAGCTACCTCATTCATAGTGGTGACTTACAGGATTATTTGGATAATCCGTTATCGGATGTTGAAATTTTAGAATATTTAGATTATGACATTGACATAGAGTCTTTCAACATAGATGAAGCAGATTCTACAGTCATTATCGTAGGCTATTTTAGTACAAAGATTATTGTTCAAATATCGGAAAGTGCTTTCTCTGATTATTATATCGATCGTCACAATCAGGAGATTATTATAACGGTTGGATTAATATTAAATGTACAGTAACATTTGAAGAGCATAATTACATCATTCAAAAAAAATCAATTGATTTCAGCATCGGCGGTTTTGAGGCAATATTAGTTTCCCAACAATATTATGAAGACGATAAAGAAACTGAGACGGAAGACCATTTACCATTTTAAAAGAGGGTTCATTTTGTGTACATTGTAACCACCCGCGATACCAAGATATGCGGCTACATTAGATTCATAGCAATGAGGCGAGTAAGATTTTAGTCTTATTCACCTCGTTTCCCCAACTAATCAGGTCCACTTCCGTTATTGAAGAACATCCTTACGGATAATCTGTACGTTCGGAGGCACTTTAAATCGCCGATAAGCTATAGTTGTGTATCAGTTGACTGTAATAATAAATATTAAAAAGTTAGAGGTGTACAGAATAATGCTTCATTCCACTGGCATAACGCCCTTGCTAGAAGAGATCATAGCCTGGGAGAAGGTAATGAAACAAAGCATTTCTTACTTGGAGACACCTACAGGTTATTTTCTACAATTCGATCCAAATGATAATGGTGGGTATAGAACCTCCCCAATCGACTCGATCATGTTTGCACGTACAGGTATGGACGGCATTCACTTTTCTTTCTTGACAGACTTCAGTTCCGTAACTGATTTAAGTTTGGCGCCTATTGTTCGCGTCGACCCGATGGATTTTGGGAACTGTATTAAAATAGTTGCTAAAAATATCAGAGATTTTTTCACTCTTCATTTTTCTGGTCATGAAGATCTTCTACTGAACGAGTTTGAATCCAAAGAAGAATATATAGATTATTTGGAAGAGCAAGATCACAACGAGGAAGATAATGAGTATTTTGATAAAAAGAAATGGTACCAGCAGAAGAACGAGGTACGTGAGAATGCTATGCAGCACTTCGGATTCCAGCCCATTCTTGACGGGTATGAATACATACAAGAGGCACGAACGATAAGACAGAATGAATTAATTTTAAACACTATTGATGGATTGGGGGTTACAGCACGAGATAAATTCTTTTATAAAGCAACTCCTCATCCGTGGCACCTGAAGGAGATACCCATTACGATGGTTAAACTGTTGCAGCTCTATATTGCTAAATCGGAGCCAACAGGTTTTTTCGGATTTATTCGTGACTGTCAATCTCAAGGTGTAAATGATACCAAAATCATTCAAGCGATATACGAACAACTCATATCGCTCAACCTGCCTTCTGAAGCCAAACGGCTGTTATTTTGTATGGATATATATAAATAAATAGCGGCAACTTAAGCTCGGTTAATTATGCCTTGGTCGTCGTTTCTTCTTTCCTATTAAAGAATTTACGTCCAAACGTTAAAAACGTTTGGACGTAAATTATTGCTGTGCTTAGTTAATTGCTGTGGTACTGTAACCATTAATTATTTTCAACATAAATAATTCCCCATTCATATGTCTACCAAGTGATTATTAATAATATTGCTCTGTTTTCAGTTCTGCTTCTATTGTGATTAAACGTTATTCATCCCCTCATCTCTTAGTTCACCATTTCTTGTATATACTTTACGATCACCCATCTATGAAAAGACTTTTCAGAGCAAACAAGTTATTATCCATTATATTTTTGTCAACAATACATATTGAGTAGTTCGAATGATTATATCAGGATTAAATAAAACAAAGATTTCTTACCAAAGTTGAAACGTGTGACAAGTGGATTTTGATGACGATAGAGGAATAGCTACAACCAATTCTTTACTGGAAGGTGATATATTTTGAGCGAACAATTCAGCTTTTCTCTTAAAGTCTTAGATAAGTGGAAACAAAAATGGAATATTGAAGCAATCGATTACTTAAAGACTGCACAGGAGAAAGTGTATTTTTCAATTTTGAATTTAAACTCTTATTATTATATTCAAAACGAACTAAATAAAAAAAATGAAAACTGGTTGAAGGAATTCGAAAAAGGAAAGCCTTTTGAGTTGCCATCAAGTTTATTAAGAATAGATTATTATTATGCGGAGCAACCTGCGGAAATTTTTATGAGTAAGATTACATTGGATTTTTTCGGCACGGTACATAGCTTCTTCGATACTTACGCACATTTTTTGCATAAAGCTTTATTTCCTCAAGATTCTCTTCCCAACAATTTGTACTTTCATAAAATCAAAGAAAAAATAGAATCTGATAATTCTATGAAAAATATTATGGATAAGATAAATGAGAAACTAGAAGATATCTACGTTTATATTGGAGACATAAATAATATGAACAAGCATAGAAAACATATACTTCCAATCAGTGAACTTAGTTTTATAACTGGAAAACAATCATTTAGCTTTCCTGCTTTTAAAAAAGGAAAAGAACATGATGAGCGAATTACTAAAGAGACACTAGAGTCTTCTTGTAAATTGATTATAGAGCTTTTCAATGAGGTGACTCAAACAGTATTTGATTACAGCGAAAATATAAAATCATCAACATAACATTATTATCGCAGCAGATTTATCACATCAATTAAATGTTATAATATGGAAGTGAACAATGTAAAAGATAAGTTATATCCACTGAAAAAGGTGATCATATGGAAGAAAAAAAGCGAAAACAACATTACATTTGGCGGCATTATTTGACTGCGTGGGAAGATGAAAATCAAAAACTTTATTGTTTACGGAAAAATAAGATTTTCCCTGTCAGCGCTAGAGATGTTGCAAACATCCGTGACTTTTACCGTTTAGATGAACTTACTTCACTTGATATTGAGATGATAACAAAATTATTCATAGATGGTTTTGGGCCTGAATAAATTGGATTACGCAGTTCAATAAGATTTTTGATTTAAAACGATTTCTTGAGCAGAAAGGGATAGCTTCGGAAGAAGTGAATGAGCGCATTGAGGTGTTTATTAATAATATGGAAGAAGAACTTCATAGTAAAATCGAAAGTATGGGTACGCCCTACTTAAAGTTACTCAGAAACGGAGATGCATCATTCTATCAAAACGCGCTGGGGAAGACAGATTTTAACATCTTCATCTGTACTCAACATTTTCGAACAAATAGGATAAAAAATTTTATTCTCAGAAGTGTAAATTCCCCACCAGTTTCACCTCATTTTGAAACGGTAATTGGTTCATCTATATTATAGAAATCGGTCTCTTGAAATTCTAGAGTCCGAATGGACCGTTCAGGATTGAAAAGATAATGCAGGATCGTTAAGATACTTGTTTTTCCTGCGTTATTTCCACCTACTAGGACGACCATATCCATCCCATTTACTACTTTCGGAACGATTGTAATTTCTTCATCGAAATTTCTGAAATTGCTTATTTTGAGTTCCTTAATCCGCATAATCTCACTCCTTGAATGTATATATGTCATAACGGACTAGAGTAAAGGGCTGAACAAATTCAGCCCCTCCTCATCAAACCGTACGTGAGTTTTTCCCTCATACGGCTTTCCGATGTTTGTCATTCATGGGCATGCAGATTACAATAGCGTTTTTAGTCCATATTGGATGTTCAAATATCTAACTTCTGACCGGGATTTCATCCATCTTCCTCGTTGTCTCTTCTTCGTGTACTACCGGGTTAATCGCTGCAGAATATACCAATCCAGCTTTGCTAACCTCTTTTGGCTGTAGTTCGTGTAGTAATAATTTCTCCATCCTTGAATCTTGGGATTGAGCCATTCCACGTGTTCCACGAACGATTTCCAGCGCATGCCGGGCGGTGCTAATCTTTCTTTGACCACGCCTCGGATACGTTCCTCTGCCTTCTTCGTTAGCCACTGTTGTGTGGTATAGTACACCTTCCCTTGAGAAGTTTCTGCTTTCGTTTTTCGGTGGTGCATTCCTAAGAAGTCGAATCCCTCTTCTCCTGTCCACAGGCCTACAATGCGGGTTTTGGTTGGATGTAGCGTAAGCTCTAGACGTTCCATAATTCTGCGGATGAGTTCATACGCATGTTCGGCATCCTTCTTGGTTTTACAGACCACGACGAGGTGAGTAGCCCGAGGGAATCGCACCCTCAGGCCCTCTCAGAACCGGACGTGAACCTTTCGGCTCATCCGGCTCCCATTATCCAGCCGAGGGCAGTATGCCCAATCTCCAATGTGCAAACAGTTTGGGAATGTTCCTCGCCAGTTGCCCCAACCATCGAATGGCTTTGGTCTTGTGTCGCTCGAGCTTCTTGTATTTCCGCCGAGCCCACATCACAAGCGCATCGTTCATATGGCGTAATACGGGGTAGAGTTGCGACTTATAAAAGTGGCCATAGTAGTTGATCCAACCCCTGACGGAAGCATTGAACATTTTTGATAAATCCTCAATATCCAGATCCGGTTTCAGGTGCATCCGCCATCCTCTAATCGTCTGTCTCATCGCTTTGCTCGCCTTGTTGCTTACGGCTGGCGTAAAGTTGATGAAATATTTCCCGAACCGGTTCTTTGATCGTCTTGGTCGAAAGGTGTATCCCAAGAAATCGAACTTGATCTCTGTATGATCGCCTTTCCGGTCATCATCTTTGCAATAGACAATCCGCGTTTTATCCGGATGCAGTTCGAGTTTGCAATCTTTGAACCGTTCCTTGAGCCGCTCTAGCAGTTGTTCAGCCTCTTCTTTCGTTTGACAGTGAATCACTGCATCGTCCGCATATCTTGCCCACGGATTTTGGGGATGCTTTTTTGTCATCCAGATATCGAACGTGTAGTGCATGAACAGATTCGCAAGTACCGGACTGATGACACCTCCCTGGGGTGTGCCGGAGGTTCTCTCTTTCTTGCTCCCGTCCTTCATTTGGAAGGGAGCCGTTAACCATCTATCGATGTAGAGAGCCACCCACGCGCAGTCCGTATGTTTCTTCACCGCTTTCATCAGCAACTCATGGTCGATATTGTCGAACAGACCTTTGATGTCAAATTCCAGCACCCAGTCATATTTCCAACATCGCGTTCGCGTCACTCGAACCGCATCAATCGCGGATTTCGCTGGTCTGTACCCATACGAATCCGGGTGGAAAATAGGTTCCACTAACGGTTCAACGTACAGTTTGACTGTCATTTGCGCGATTCGATCCGATACCGTTGGGATTCCCAATATCCTTACACCGCCGTTTTTCTTCGGTATTTCTACCGCTTTAACTGGCGGTGGGAAATAGCTTCCTGAGGACATCCGATTCCAGATTTTATAGAGATTGTCTTTCAGGTTTTCTTCGAACTTCTGTATCGACTGTTCATCGACTCCGGCCGCTCCTTGGTTCGCTTTGACCAGCTTGTACGCTTCCCAGACGGCATGCCTTGAGATTTCATACGGCTTTGTTTTGTCCATTTGTTCCTCCCACTTTCGCGGTTGACGTATTTTCAAAACAGGATAACACAGCCCCTTCGCTCCGCCACCTTTTCAGTAGGTTCATCGCTACTACGGGCTATTCCGCCCCTATACTCCGCATCTGTACTTTCACCCTTGCGGGATTTCCGCTTGGATTTTTCCATTGTCATCGGAGTCGTAGGTTCCCACGTTCCGAACAAGAGCCTGTGCTAAGTTCACGCCGCCTTCATGCCGGCCACCATCTGGACAGTAAACAGGTTTCCTCCAGACTTATCCCGGGCCAACGACTCCCTCCCGGTTTTGATGACGTCCCTACGCTTTCGACACTTTATCAGCCATTGACTTGTGTTCGTCTCCATAGCACTCACCTGACAGAGTCTCGCTCTGCCTTTTCCTTAACGCTCACCACCACGGCTTTTGACCGTAGCAGCTTAAGGTGGTTTGAAGCCTCCGCCTGCACAGCGGCTCCGAGGGGCCCTCCCTCATCTCTTGTTCAGCATTGCTTGGCTCTTACGCGCCGCACATTCGTGGCGCACAGTCGTCCGCATACCTTGTCAGTTCTCCCAGCCTACTTCCGTGTTTCTCCCATAACTGGTCAAAATAGTTCAGGTAGATATTTGCCAAAAGCGGGGAGATGCCCCCACCTTGCGGTGTCCCTAAATCGGAGCGCCGTACGTTTCCTTCTTCCATCACTCCCGCATGAAGCCACTTCCGTATGAGCTTCAAGATCCGCCTGTCATTGATACGCATCTGTACCAGTTTCATGAGCTTCTCTTGATTAATATGGTCGAAGTAGCCTTGGATATCGACGTCGACTACCCAATTTCCTTTCCGGTTGCAGGCTTTCCGGATTCGATCCAACGCTCCTTTCGCACTTCGTTTCGGATGAAATCCGAAGGAGACTTCTTTAAAATCTGCTTCAAAGATGGGTTCAATCACGAGTTTGGTTGCCATCTGCATCACTCGGTCGCGCACAGTGGGGATGCCTAGCGGTCTTGGCTTCCCATCTTTCTTGGAAATGTAGTGCCGCCGTACGGGCTGCGGGTGGTAATGGCCTTCCTTCAGTTCTCGTTCGCATTCCTTGAGGAAACTTGTTTCCCCTTGTTCTTCAATTTCTGCGAGCGTCACGGCATCCACTCCCGCA
The DNA here is from genome assembly GCF_037975415.1 of Paenibacillus sp. FSL M7-0896. Taxonomy (NCBI): domain Bacteria; kingdom Bacillati; phylum Bacillota; class Bacilli; order Caryophanales; family Paenibacillaceae; genus Paenibacillus; species Paenibacillus sp. FSL M7-0896. The sequence continues at coordinate 2,356,735 of NZ_CP150250.1, read as the reverse complement.
GCTCCTTTGTTCGCTCTCACCCGTTTCCAGGCTTCGCACAGCACATCCTACCGGTAGACTTTGTCGTACAGGGCATGGAATTTACGCTTGTTGTTCTCCTTGGCCGCATGACCTAGCTTTTCTTGGAGTTCTTGAACTTTTTCCTTGGGTGTTGTTAGCCGTTTGGCATTCACTCACTCGTACCTCCTCCAAAAGCATAAACAAAGCAGGGCTCCTTCCCTCCCTAAGGTATGTTGTCCTTAGGTTCCTTGGTACTACGAACCCCTCGGACTCCCTTCCCACAGACGGTTCATTTCGTCTTTTGGACTTATAGAGCGCCTCTTTACGGGTTCCTAAAAAAATTCTCCCGTGTGGGGGAGGGTCTCCCCAGTTCACTGCATCCTCTTTACTACCATGCCGATCCCTTTACGCTGGAGGATTCTTCACTGTCGCTCCAAGTTCTTGACAGCTTCCATGGCCTTCGCCCAATTTCCCGAGGCTCGGCTTCCTCTCTTCCCTCTTGCGAGGCCTTTTTGACAACGCGGCAGGATTCACTTCATGTTACGGCCTGGCAGTTTGCTCGCCCTGTCTCTGACAGGTACTTTTGTCGATTCGCTTTTACATACGGCTTTCACCCTACGTAAGAATCCTAGCTACACGGGGGCTTGGCCCCTCCCACAACCGGGCTTTCACCGGCTAGACGATGCGTGCTTAGCTGGGCACGCGGTAATAAAAAATACGGCAGCACAAAACCTATGCTGCCGTATTCATGGTGTGGAGTACTACCTGACGCCTATTTGAGCTTACTTCCTACAGATCAGTGTGTGAAAATATCATCAGATTATTTCTGACATTCTTTTTCAATGCGGCGTTGAGTTTTCGATATGTGCCTAACTCCATATCTCCACGAACATCTAAATCTAACCTGTACGTCTTTTCAATTGTTTCAATCTTAGTATCGTCACACTTCTTACGATAACGTCCATCCTTGTTACGATTACGCATTAAAATCCCTCTCACAATGTTGGTAATTGCATAAGGAAAAACGGATTTCTTAAGATTGGTCTGAAATAGCCGATTTTAGTGTAAAACAGGGCTGTATTTAAACATTTATTTCCATATATAAGGTATTTTCCTGTGGATATCTCGTTTTTGGTGGCATTCCGTCCCGTTTTTTATGGCGATATCCCGTTTTTGGTGGCACATCACACTAATTAATTATGGAATTCAATTCCACCTTTACCCACACCGGCTATACCCACAATTCCCGCAAGTTTTACAGCCCTCAATATTAATCAGCGAGGCGCTGCCGCAGGAAGGGCAAAGATCCCGTGAAGCGGTAGCGTGGCTGTGCGAGCCGTGGCTACCGTGGCCGTCATCGGCGGATGCGGCAGGAACCGTGGATTTCAGCTCGGCGTTCAGCGCCTCGTTGAAATCAAGCTCCAGTGTGGCCGCGATGGGTGCCGGGATATGGTCATCATGGGCGTTGTTCAGCACATGGGTCTCCAGGGCTTTGGCTACGGCGTCGGCGATGGACTCGACGCGGTTCGCACCGAAACCGATGGCGCCGGAGCCGCCGATGCCCTTGAGGTGCTTGATCAGCAGGCCGACCTTCTCGCCGTGATCGCCGTAGCGCAGGAACAGCGAGCAGACGCGGCCCAGGGCTTCCGCCATGGCGAAGACGTCAGAGCCAGCCTTGCCGACATTCAGGAAAATCTCGGCCGGGATACCATCAAGATCGTTGATCGTGATATACGCCATGCCGAACGGCGTGTTGATCTTATAGGTCGCGCCGCGCAGCACCTGCGGACGTTTCTTGTATTGCTTGTCTACTCCGCTGGCCGCTGCCTGGTGGGCAGGCGCTGCGGCTACAGTTGTCGGAGCTGACGGAGCGGCTTCCGTTTCCTTAATCACCTCAGGCTTGGCAGCCGTTGCCGGTTCGTCCTTCTTGTCCTCCTTCTTCTTCGTCTCCAGCACCTGTACATCACGGCTGCCATCACGGTAGATGGTTACGCCTTTGCAGCCCAGATCGAAGGCCATTTCATACAGTTCGGCGGTCTCTTCCACGGTGAAGTCAGACGGGCAGTTCGCAGTCTTGGAGATAGAACTGTCCACCCAGCGTTGAATAGCGGCCTGTGCACGGATATGATCCTTAGCGGACAAATCCATTGATGTGACGAAGTAGTCCGGCAGTTCTTCTCCCGGATGAGCTTCCAGCCATTCCTGGGCGATAGGTACGAACTGCTCATCGTATCCAAGACGGCTCTGGCGGAAATATTTGAAGGCGAAATACGGCTCAATGCCTGTAGATGTACCCACCATAGTCCCTGTGCTGCCTGTAGGGGCCTGGGTAATTACAGTAACATTGCGCATGCCATGCTTGCGGATCGACTCGCCGACCTCCGGGTAAACCTCGGTAATATTCCGCATGAAGCCGCTCTGCAGATATTTATCGGTGTCAAACGCCTGGAACGCCCCCTTCTCGCCGGCAATCTCGGCGGAAGCCAGATACGCCTCGCGGGCCATGAAGCCGTAGAGCTTGTCAAGGAACTCCAGCGATTCCGGGCTGCCATAACGGATATTCAGCTTGATCATCAGCTCAGCCAGACCCATGGTGCCGAGACCTACGCGGCGTTCGAGCTTCTGGTTGGCTTCATTTTCCGGGAAATGATATGGTGTCTTGTCGATGACATTATCCAGGAAACGCACGGAATAACGGGTCGTTGTCGCCAGATCTGCCCAGTCCACATCATGCTTCTCGGCATCGTAGAACTTGGAGAGATTGACGGCGGACAGGTTGCACACGCCCCAGCCGGGAAGGCCTTGTTCCCCGCAGTTATGGGCAACAACACCACCAGCGATCAGCGAGTGCGTAACAGGCTCAGTAATATCGTATACCGTCACAACCTCGCCTGCTTCGATACCAACGACTTTGGAGATAAACTTTTCATTTTTGCGGGAAGGCCGGGCAATCCGCTCCAGTGCTTCTTGTTTTCTGGTAATCAGCTTGAAGCCGATCTTATTCTTGAACTCCAGGATGTTGTTGCCGCTTAAGATCAGCTCATAGAATCCGCTGCCTTCATAGCTCCGTTCCTCGCCTGCTATGGTCGTATACGTAAATACAGCTTGATTCTTCTTCTGACGGTTATAGATGGAACTGTTAATTCCGAAATTAAGCAGCAGCAATTGAACGCCTTGAAGAAGTTTTTTGGAAGCTGAGGTCAATCTGACCGTACGGTGCATCTCATCATTCTCATATACCGTTCCGTCTGCAGAGAATAATCCTTGCAGGAATGCCACAACCGTCGCACGTGAAGCTGTATACAGCGCAGCCGGAACCTCTTTTTCAGCGGCTCTAACTGCCTTCACTCCGAGTTCCTCAAGTTGTTCATTGACCCACCCCTCACCAAGCGTATCCTCAGCCGCAAAAGCACCTTCACCAGACTGCAAATAAACGCAATCGTCTGCACTCAGAGTCTGAGCCTCTTTCCAGCCGGAGTCAGTAAATAAGCGGTGTTCAGGCGTTACGGACAGCTCCACCCCATTTTGCAGCGAGATCTTCAAGGTTTCTCTGGTGCCGGTTGGGAACACTGTCGCCCGTCTCATCTGTAGACCTGGAACTTCATAGCTTCTTCCGCCAACCACTTTGGCCTGCTCCACCAGTCTCGAATCGGTTCCCACCAGGAAGGATTCCGTTCCGACCTTCTTATACAGCTCTTCAATGGTTAAGAGACCGTATTCCGTTGCAATCCGGGTGTCCGGGTGGAAGCACGGATTGGTACAAATGATTGGATTGAAATACCAGCTATTCGACATCTGATTATAATATTCCATGAAAACAACGCCCGGTTCTGCGGACTTCCAGGCCGATTCGATAATCGTATGCCAGACATCGCGTGCTCTGACGGTGCGGTAAGGGATGACACGGCGGTTGTCGGCCTTCCATTTATCCAGATCGCCGTCCCAGAGGGTGTCGTAATCCGGGTCGGTCGTATCCGGGAAGACCAGCTCCCAGTCCAGATCCTCCTTGACGGCCTTCATGAAGCTATTACTTACGCATACCGACAGGTTGGCGTTCGTCACCTGGCCCATCGTCTGCTTCACGGTAATGAAGTCCAGCACATCCGGGTGCCAGTCGTTGATCATTAGCATCAGCGCGCCGCGGCGGCTGCCGCCTTGTTCAATCAGTCCGGTTGTATAGCTGAACAGGCCGCCCCAGGACACGGAGCCGCTGGAGGAACCGTTCACCCCTCTGACAATGGCACGGCGCGGGCGCAGCGAGGACAGATTGATGCCTACCCCGCCGCCGCGGGCCATAATCTCGGTCATCTCGGAGAGTGTCTCCATGATGCCGCCCCGGCTGTCTTTGGGAGAAGGAATCACATAGCAGTTGAACAGTGTAAGCTCCTCGCTGGCTCCGGCCCCAGCCGCAATCCGTCCGCCGGGAACCAGCTTCCAGTCATCCAGAATCGAGCGGAATTTGCCTGTCCATTCTTCCTGAAGCCCGGGTGTCTTCTCCACGGAAGCCATCGCTGCCGCAAGACGGTCCCACATCTCCTCCGGCGTCTTCTCAATGTTCAGCGTCAGCTTTTCCACATCCGACTGCACCAGCTCGCCACTGCGGGTTTTTACCGTAACCATCCGGCCTGTACGCTCTACAATCTCGCCAACCTCCTTGGTTGGGAACTTCGGATCATCCTTCGTCAGGACAAGTACTACATCGCCTACCTTGGCATTATTGCTGTCCGCGTCCTTCCAGGCATAGCGGTCCAGGAATATTTTCTCGCTCAGACCCTCTAGACGCTTGTTGTGTTCCACTGTACTCAATAGCAAAACCTCCCAGGATATAATAGGTCATGCTTCCGGCGGCCGGGCAGCCGCAGCCTGCTTGTCCGGCGGAAGCTCCTCTTGTCAATAACAAACAGCCGAAAAAATCCGCATACCAGCTAACTTTCATGCTTTTGTAACAATATATGGTGTGCGTTAACTTTTAAACTATACCACATGTTGTGGATAGAGGTCTTTTTTGAAAAAGCAGCCCCAGGCAGGAATAACGGAAAAACAGGAAAAGAAAGGCTCATTTCCTCCCTCTTTCTCGCTTTTTTGCAAGCACTGGAACTGAAAGCTTTCAAGGCGGATTACAGCGTTCCTCTGTCAATTCCACGCCCCTCTGGTTATGAAATCTCTCTGAAACGAGCATACTACTGCTACGCATTTCGATATGAAACTGCGACGGAGGAGGCTGCAACATGACGCAATTATTCCGCAATTCCCTGCCCCAAGAGAAGGTAACTTCTGCGCCGCTGCTGCCTGTTCCTCTATCTTTTGAGCGTAACTGGCTGCATGATCTGGAATCGAGACTGGATAAAGGGGGGCCGTGGGGCGACTGGCGGTTATCCCGCCTTGCCGTGCAGGGAGAGCAGTCGGGCCTGGTTACCAGCTTCGATGAGCTGCAGTGTATGAAGCATCTGTCCGGGCTCTCTCCGCTTCCCCATCAGCTGGATACGGCGCACAAGGTGCTGTTCGAGATGTCGGGACGGGCGATTCTGGCCGATGAAGTCGGACTTGGCAAGACAATCGAAGCCGGGCTGGTGCTGAAGGAGTATCTGGTGCGCGGGCTGGTAAGCAAGGTTCTGATTCTGGTGCCGGCCTCGCTTGTCCTGCAATGGGTGCGGGAGCTGAATACGAAGTTCGGAATCTCTGCCGTAGCGCAAAAGAAAGCCTATTCCTGGGGCAATGACATTGTCGTCGCCTCGATGGATACGGCCAAGCGTGACCCGCATAAGGAAATGCTGCTGAGCCAGGAGTACGACATGCTGATTATCGACGAAGCGCATAAGCTGAAGAATAAGAAATCGACGAATTATCTGTTCGTCCAGCAGCTCCGCAAAAAGTACTGTCTGCTGCTCACCGCCACCCCCGTGCAGAACGATCTGGGCGAGCTGTTCAATCTGATCACGCTGCTGAAGCCGGGCCAGCTGGGGAATCAGGGCGATTTTGCTACTAATTTCGTGGTGGATAAGCGCCAGCCCAAGAACGAGGTCCAGCTCCGGGGCGAGCTGTCCAAGGTCATGATCCGCAACCGCCGGGGCGAAGGCCCAGTGAATTTCACCAAGCGCAAGGTGCGCAATATCCCCCTCACCCTCTCCGCTGAGGAGAAGGCGCTGTATGACGGAGTGACCGCTTTTGTCAAAGAACAGTATCAGGAGGCAGGCGGCAATCTCAGCAGTATGCTCTCCCTGGTCACGCTTCAACGTGAGGTGTGCAGCAGCCGGGATGCGGTGTTCGTAACGCTGGTGAATCTGATCAAGAAGCTGCCGGCCGATTCGCCGAAGCGCGAGCGGATGATGGGGCTGCTCCAGACGATCCGTACGGTCAAGACGAATACCAAGGCGGAGAAGACGATGGAGTTAATCCGTGAAATGAACGAGAAGGTAATCGTCTTCACGGAGTACCGGGCTACGCAGGAGTATCTGCTTCAGTATTTCCGTGACCATGGACTGCAATGTGTGACGTACTCGGGCGGGATGAACCGCGGCAAAAAAGACTGGATGATGGACCTCTTCCGCGGACGCGCCCAGGTGATGATTGCCACCGAAGCCGGCGGCGAAGGAATTAACCTGCAGTTCTGCCACCATATGATCAATTTCGATCTGCCCTGGAATCCTATGCGGGTCGAGCAGCGGATCGGCCGGGTCCACCGGCTGGGTCAGGAGAATGATGTGGTCATCTATAACCTCTCCACCGAAGGGACGATTGAAGAGCATATCCTGCACCTGCTGCATGAGAAAATCAACATGTTCGAGATGGTCATCGGCGGGCTGGATGTCATTCTGGAGCGCTTCGAGCAGAAGGGCTCGCTTGAGAAAAGCCTGTACAAAATCGTTCTCGAAGCGGGCAGCGACGAGGAGCTGCGCAGCGGGCTGGATACAATCGGCGATTCGCTCAGTGAATTGACCCACGCCAAGCTGGATGATAGCGGGGTGCCTAAGTGATGCTGACGCCTACAGAAGTGCGCAAGCAGGTCATGGATTATCTGGAAGCGACTGAATGCACCATATTGGAATCCTCGCCGCTGCATGTGACGGTGAAGCTCTCCCCCCGCGCGGACCGGATGCTGACGGACCGCCCTTATTATTGGGGCTTCGTGGAGCGCACCGGCGTAGATCCCGAGACCTTGTCCTTCAGCTTCGTCTTCGACCCGCAGAAGTACGATGAACTGGCCGCGCAGGCTGCTGCGCAGGCTGCTGCGCCTGCGGCCCGCCCGCGCGGCGGGGCCAGCCGCCCGGCAGGGGCGGGAGCGCCGCCGGGTCTGGCCGGGGCGGCGGATGCCGAAGCTGCTGCGGAGCCGCTCGGCGCAGCGCAGGCCCCCGGAGCTGCGCTGCAGCCCGGGGTATCTGCTGCGCCGGAGGACAGCATCCTCGCGCGGTACTTCGGCATCGTTCCGGCGCTGCCGCGCCTCGGACCGGGCATGATCCGCCGCGAGGATGTGACCTACGGCAGCAAGCGCCTGCGGCAGATCTGGTCGGCGGCACGGGACGAAGGCCGGTGCCTCCAGCTGTTCGAGGACCCTGGCCTCAGGCAGCGGACCACGCTGTTCTCGGCCGCCTACGAGCCATGGCTGGCGGTCTGCTACAAGGTCGAGATGACCTGTGACCTGAAGCGGGAGGAGCTGCATTTCATCGCGGTGTCGTTAACCTCCGGGCTGATCGTCCCGGACTTCGAGGCCCGGCTGGCCGGCAAGGAGCTGACGCCACGGCTGCCGGAGAACATTCATGTCCAGCCGTTCGAGCTGGGGATTACGGACGGGGCCGACCGGCTGGAGGGATATCTGACCTCGAAGCTGGCGCTGCTGGATTACACCTGGGCGGAAGAAGCGCGCGAACGATTGGAGCTGGAGCTTAGCATCGTGGACATCTACTACGCGGAGCTGCTGAAAGAACCGGAAGAAGAGAAGCGCCTCGCCATCCTGGAGCAGTACAACCGCCGCCGCCAGGAGACCTCGTGGCAGTATGAGCCGCAGATTGCAGTTTCTGCCGTAACGTACGGATTGTTTCATCTGCGCAGCACATAGAATGCGACCTGGTCCGCTAAAAGCAGGCAAAAAAACAGCGAAACTCCCGCTGCCTGGCGCGACAGCAAGCAACAGCCTTTTCAGGGCTTGTCCCCTACAATGAACAGTAAGAAGCGTACATTCCCTCTAAACAGGAAAGGTGACTGAACCTATGAATATCACTGCGAGGCAGAAGAGCTTCCGGCGGCATGGCCGCCTGCTCCTCTGTCTGATTCTTGGACTGACTCTGTTGGCTGCCAGCGCCTCCTCTCCCCAGGCGCTAGCGTCACAAACCAGCCGACTTAGCGTGACGCAGGCCGTCACGCAGGAGGTTCTTCCGGGACTTGAGATGAAGCCGATTCCAGCGCCGGAAACGCTGCAGGCCTTCACCCGCCAGACGATTAGCCAGCTCTCGGCGGATGCTCCTTTTAAGGAATGGAAGGATGCCGTCACCAAGGTCTACCCTCTTGGTCCGGGAACGCGGAGCTGGCTGGTCAATGTGATGCACAGCGGTCAGCGGATCGGCTATCTCATTATCTCCGCTGCGGATCAGGGCGGCTATCTGCTTAGCGAATACGGAGCCGGAACCGATGGTCTCCCTTACAGTATGACTGAACTGCGCCAGTATCTGGCGCAGCAAGGACTGATACCCTCTAATTCTTCAGGTGCCATCGGGGTTACGGCACTCTATGCTCCAATGCTGCCTGTCTGGAAAATCACTACGGAGAACAGAACGTTGTATCTGAATGCTACCGTTCTGGAGACGCTGCCCTGGAGTCAGAGCCAGGCTGAGTATATTCTTAATGCTGCACCGGAAGTCTCAGCCATGCTGTCCTCCGGTCCGGGCCAGGCGCGCACTCCCCAGCCCGCTCTGCGGAGCGGCGGAGAGGATGACCCGTATGCCGATCTGCTGTGGCTGACCGCACCCGGGCTGAAGACGTTGAACGGAGCAAGCCTAAGCGCTCTGCTTCAGGAGCGGGGCAGTCTCGCCTTCCAGTCTCCGGGGCACAACGACACGCTGGGCGCGCCATTCATGATTACAGGCAGCCAGAGCTGGCTGAAGCCCGGTGCTTCCCGGGACCAAGGCAGCACAGAAGCTGCCGTAGTCTATGCCGCTGCCGGTCCAGGTGGCATTCGCTACCTCCCGCTTAGCGCCCTTCAGAAGGCCGGAACCTTCCATAAGCTGCCGGTGCCACTGCCCGGGGGAGCCACGCTGGGCTCCGCTGCTCTACCCCGTTCAAGCCGGTAGACTGGCACTGGCAGTTCCTGCTCGATATTGAAACAGCCTTCCCGGGTGCCGCCTGCACGACGCCACTTGGGAAGGCTGTTTGCTTATACACCTAAATTCTACTCAGCGTCCGCTTTCTCCGAATTCAGGTGCATTTATGCACCTCATGCTCACACAGCGACCGATTTCCGCTGAAGTGCTACTCCTACTCCTTACTCCTTACTCTCCCCGCCCCGGCTCCATTTGCTGCGCCACACGGACCAGGCGAGCGGCAGCGTGCCGAACCACTTTTCCGCCCACGGCTGCTTCTCTGCCTTCCGCCGGGCATGGACAGCACGAGGGTTCTCAATGTAGACGACTACCTTCTCCGTAATATACTTCACCAGATCATCTCCGCCGGATGCCATCTCATACACCTCCCAGGTGAGTGCTGGGGCGGGCTCCCGCCCCTTGACCTTATGCCTATAGTGTGCTCCAATCCTCCGATCTCTAAACCGGAATCCGAAGCTTCGTATAGGTTAGGCCGTTAAGGCACAATCTAACAAGACTACACCTGTATAAACCGTCATTAAGTACAAGTAGCTGTTGATTATTCCGGCAGGGAGGTTATTCACTTGAGACAGTCAGAAGCATTAGAGACCCATACGGCTACACATTCCCATCATTCAAATGAGCAGCCTGAGCTGAGATCCGGGCGGCGGCTTAAGCGGATCATAGCCGCAGTAAGCGTTCTGCTCATGCTTACGGCTGGAGACACCGCAGTGATTCACGCGGCTGCACCCCGCACTAATCCACAGGCAGAGCAGCCCGGACAGCGCCAGCATATGCTCGGCCATGACCAACGGATCATTCTGATTGATGCCGGGCATGGAGGGATTGACGGCGGAACCTCCTACGGCAGCATTCTGGAAAAGGACATCACCCTTGCCATCTCCCGCCGCCTCTTTCTCCTGCTGCGTGCAGATGGCTTCGATACGATTCTGAACCGGACTGGCGATTATGCGCCCAGCGATGAGAATCTGTGGCTGAGGAACAGATCCCGGCATTTACGCGATCTGGCCCAGCGCAAGGAACTGGCAGAGACGCTTCCGGCCAATGTCGTGGTCAGCATCCACATTAACTGGGCGAAATCCCCGTCCAAGCATGGTCCGCTCGTTCTGTACCGCCAGGAAGGGCGCAGCTTCCTGCTGGCCCGGACCATTCAGGATCAGCTCAACCAGCTCTACGGGATGAAGAATGATCCTGTCCGGGGCAAGCCCTTCTACCTGCTCAACAAAATAACCGCCACAACGGTGATCGTTGAGGCGGGATTTGTCAGCAGTCCGGCTGACCGGGAGAAGCTCTGTACACCGAAGGGCCAGGAAGAGATCGCCGAAGCCATTGCGAACGGGATCGCTGCCTACCTTATGGAAGTGTAAGCCGGGAATTCCACTTCCATTCCTCACGGACCAGATCGGAGATGCCGACGAATTGCACCTTGTCCTTCATTTCGGCAATGCCGCGGCGGATGCCCGCGGCGGTCTCTTTGCCTTGGATGCCGACATGACCGATGGTGACGCAAAACTTCTGGCTCAAGGCCCGCTCCTGCACCAGCTTCATCTGCTTCGCCACATGGCTTGCCGAATGCACATCATCCAGGAAAATATGATTCTCCACCGGCGGCATTCCCAGCTCCCGGGCCATCCGTCCCGCGACTGAACGGTAATTGGTATGGCTGTCTACGAAGAAAAGACCGCGCTCCTTGCAGACCTCCAGCACAATACCCATTACCCTTTCATCACCTGTCACCTTGGAGCCCATATGATTGTTGATTCCAATCGCATAAGGGACATTATCCAGCGCTGCCTCCACCCGCTGGCGGACCTCGGCGTCATTCATGCTGGTCAGCACAGCCCCCGGTCCAAGCCATTCCGGCTTGCCCTGGCGCGGCTCCATCGGCAGATGGACCAGCACATCGAAGCCCAGCTCATGGGCGCGCCGGGCATCCTGTTCACTGGAGCGCAGGAACGGCATGACTGCGACGGTGATTTTGACGGGCAGCTTGAACATTTCCTCTGTCCCGCGCATGCTGTTGCCGAAATCATCAATAATGACCGCCACACGGCTGAGCGCCTGCTGCTGCTGCTGATTCCCAGCTGTCCGGTTGCCCGATACGCTGCTCCCTCTGCTATTCGCAGGTGCGGGTGCTGAAAGTGCCGTGTCTGCCTGTGCAGCAGACACGGCAAGCGGGGCTGACGGGATTAGCGCCGCTGACATAATTACAGCTGCGGCCAAGGGATATAGAAGGACACGCTTTACTCTGTGGTTGCTTGTATTCATACTGGAACACCTCCTTCGTGATTGAACAATTGTACTCATTGTTTGGCTCACGAAGGGTAAATATGTACGGAGCGCTTACGCAATTATTAACAATGGGATGCGGATACGGCACGGGCGGCCTGTCAGCTATGCGATTCCTCTAGCTCCCCGTCTGTCAGCGTCAAGCATAGCCTTCAGCACCTGAATCCCCTCCTACTTCGCATTAACCCTCACGCTTTAGCTTTAGCTTTGGCTTTACGTCCTCTTGGCATCTGCTTACGGTCTCCGGTCAGCTCGCAGGTCTGCGGGCCCAGATTTCCCTGCTCTATTTTGACATCAATGAAGTCTACAATCTGCTGCAGCGAAGCGATCTGCTCCAGGATCTTGCTTCTGTGATTACGGATCATCTCGTGCAGCTCAGGATAGCCGGACAAGTCCGTGTCGAGTGACAGGTTCAGATAGGGCCGCATATCGTCGAGTGACATGCCTGTTTTTTTGAGACAGGAGATCATCTGCATCATCTCCAGATCCGCATCGCTATAAATGCGGTGGCTGTTCCCCTTGCGCTTCGCCCGGGGCAATAGTCCTATCTTCTCGTAATAGCGTATCGTATCCTCCGGCATTCCTGTCCGCTCCGCCGTTTCTTTAATTGAATATCCCTGCACGAGATCCACTTCCGCCAGACTCATCGAATCACTCCCTCTCTACTTGCTCTAAAAGTGCCTTCGTACCATTGTACAGCCTGGAGTCAGCTCCAAGTCAACGGTTAATTTCGGCACTTGACTTGGACTCAGCTCCAAGTTATAGAATGGACACCATTCACCCACTCACATTCAAAGGAGCAATCATAATGAACATAACACACAGCCCCCGCACCGCACTGATCACCGGGGCAAATCACGGCATCGGGCTAGCCTTGACCCGCCGAATACTTGACGAAGGCTGGGAGGTGCTCGCACTGATCCGCTCAGCTTTTGCTGAAGATGACCCACTCATCCATAAGGCGCTCGGCAGCAGGCAGCTACGAATCTATAAGGCAGATTTAAGCGATTTTGGCCAATTGCGAAGTGCCCTGCAGGACATTAACCGCCACGAATCACATATTGACATCCTGTTCAATAATGCCGGCGGCAGCTTCCCCGAGTTACTCTTGTCTAAGCAAGGACGCGAGCTGCATTATGAGCTGCAGACGGTGGTTCCGTATATCCTTACGATGGAGCTGAAGCCGCTCTTGCTGAAAGGCACGCTCCGCACGGTCGTGAATACGTCCTCTAACGCTTTTATGATGAAGCGCAGCTTCGACCCGGCTTCGCTGGAGCGCCCGGCGAAATTTCAGATGCTGACTGGCCCTTATGCCGACACCAAGCGGGCCATGTCCTTGTGGACGGAGGCGGTGGCCTCTGAGCTTGCAGCCGAAGGCATCCTTATCCGCAGCGCGGATCCCGGAGGCAACAACACCCTTCGCAGCGGCAAAAAATCAGGCATCCCGCTGTGGTTAAAACCCATTACGCGCTTGTTCTTCCCCGAGCCTACCCATGGGGCAGGCCTGCTGTATCAGGCGGCTCTGGGTGAACACAGCGGCAAGTCCGGTGTCTTCCTGATCAAGAATCAGGTACGACCGCTGAAATTCACAGAGCATAGCAGTCGTATCTTGAAAGATGTCCGGGCCATTTACGAGCAGGAATTCCTTCAATCCGGCGACGCATAATCGCTGCTGCTGGTGAAGAAGCAGCAATTGGCACACGACGCGATCAAGCCACAGCTCCCGATACGGAGGGCTGTGGCTTGACGATGCGCTGCATTTGTTTTATTTTATGCTAAACTGCATTCCAATCCTGTTCATTGCAGCTCCGCCATTCGTCCGAATTCCCGCAGCAGCCGTAAATTCTCAATCACGATATGTGCCTTCCACCAATTCTCACTGACAGCATACTCACGTTCATATCCTTCCCAGCCCCAGGTCAGCTCCCAGACCCCTGCGGCATTTCGGGTCTCCAGCAGATAATCCAGCTCCTGGTGCAGCAGCCCGCCGAGTTCAGCGTACCCGGGACTATGCGGCGAATGGACGAACGCTGACGGTCTGCAGCCATACCCGTTCCAGTTCCCCTCATCGCGGCTGATCAGCCGTGCGCTCTGTACTTTGAAGGCTTTTTGCAGCTCCACATAGGGGAAGTGCTCCTGCAGCCCGGCCCAGGTGATGCAATGCAGCAGCGTATCCACGCATTTCAACGGATGCATCTCAATCACAGGGTCATGCAGGAAAAGCTCCGTCAGCTCACGGGCAATCCCTAGTCCGTTGGCATACAGCCCGCTATCCTTGGGAGCAGCCTTCAGAATGAATCCGGCCAGAATAGCTGTAGGGTTATACATACTGTGGGAGGTACTATCCGAGCTTGTATGCCACCAGGGGGCATGAGGATAATCGTTATTGGAAGCTACGACATTCTTCCATGTGCGGCCATCCATATCCACACCGCTGTCCAGGTATTTCAGAATTCCCTGCACCAGCGGATGCCCGTTATCTGCAAATTCCAGCTCCAGCAGCCTCTCTACCGCCGTAGCGGTCTGGATGGGCGTGGAATTCGGATTCCACGCGTCCGCTTCCAGGGCATGGCCGAAGCCCCCATCCTCATTCTGATAGGCGGACAGCGCTTCCAGTACCGGCGCAGACCCGCCCCCCTCAAAGTGAAATCTCCATCGCGCCAGGTCCAGCGGACGGGCATTGCGGTACATCCAGCGCCTGATTCCCTCATACTCCTCCAACAACAGCTTCATATACATTCTCCTTATATTCCTATATTGTTATCTTTCCTACTATTCTAAGAGTTTTCCAATATAATACAAGGGAATTTCCTGCTTGAATTTTCACTGCCCCAGATCCAACTAATTACTAATTCCGGTATGTTACAATAAAAACTACCCCGGCGGACTAAAGGATATTATAACGGGTATACATATATATGGAACGATTTGGCTACCATGTCAGTCTATCCGCAAATTCATGGAGGAGGGTCTTATGAACAGCACTTCCGGCAGTACAAGAGGCACTTTCAAGTTCATCAAGCAGCTATGGGTGAAAATCAACGACGATGATGTCCAGGGCATCGCTGCGCAGCTGACCTATTATTTAATCCTGTCTTTGTTTCCTTTTCTGATCTTCATCATGACCCTGATAGGGTATGCGAATATCTCCCTGGAGAAAAATATACAGCAGCTGGAGCAGATCATGCCCGCCGAAGCCATCTCTATTATAGAAGAGATTCTGCAGGATGTGTCCGCCGGACGCAGCCAGACGCTGTTGTCCTTCGGGATGCTGGCTACCCTGTGGGCCGCCTCCAAAGGAATCAATGCCATCATCAAGGGGCTGAACCGTGCCTACGAGATTGACGAGAGCAGAGCGTTCTGGAAAATCCGGGGGATCGCCCTGCTCGCTACCTTGACGATCGGGTTCGTCGTACTGCTCAGCATTCTGCTATTGGTCCTTGGCAGCTGGCTCAAGACGCAGGTCTTCCTGCTGGTTGATCTTCCCTATGGATTCCAAAAGCTCTGGGATCTGCTCCAATACGCGATTCCGCTGCTCGTGATGTTCATCGTCTTCACCCTGCTGTACTGGATCGCTCCCAGCCGGAGACTGGCGCTGCGGGAGGTAATGCCTGGGGCGTTGTTCACCACCATCGGCTGGATTACGACCTCGATTCTGTTCTCGGTATACGTCAATCAATTCAGTGATTTCTCCAAAACCTACGGCAGTCTCGGGGGTGTAACCGTGCTGCTAATCTGGCTATATATCAGCTCTTTTATCATCCTGGCCGGAGGCGAGATCAATGCGGTCCTGCTGAACCGCAAGGTGAAGAGTATGCCCTTCAGCTCCTTCAAAGGACAAAAGCTCCCATGAACCCCTCATTGATTGACGCCATTACCAAAAGCCCGCTCCGCACCTCCTTCTATCATTTCACCCGGGCAGTGAATCTGCCCGCCATGGCTGCCTTTGACACCATCTATTCCTCTGCCGTGCTGAGTCCCGCCCATGCAGCCGGAGAGCGGCGGGCTGTCGCGCACCGGGTAAGCTACGCCGGGCAAGCCGCGATTCTGAATGCCCATCTGCGAATTACCCCCGAAGCCATGGACCCAGGCACAACGGCGGAGGAATTCCGCCGCTGCCTGGACCGTCATGTGTTCCTGTGGCCGACCTGGCGCGATTGCCTCGCAATGGCTGCAATGTATTCGCGCAGAGAGCCGGGCGAGGTCTTCGCTGTGCTGAAGCTTGATGCCCGCAGAGTCCTGGCTGATCACTACACCCGCATCAGACTGTCCAAATACGATTCCGGCAGCTCCCCCAGGTTCCCGCACCGCATGTCATACCGCAAGAGCTGCGCCATGCTGCTCCCTCTCACCGAATTCATGTCCTCCACCGGACAAGCTATCCCCGTCAAGCCGTCCGAGATTAAGGAGGTACTGGCCCAGGACAAGCTGGCCCCACTCAGCCAGTATCTACAGGCAGTCTACTGTTCACAGCCCCAGCTTGTACCTGAGCTCTGGCAGCCATTGTGCCGGCCCCTGCTTCTTTCGCCAATATAACTCTGCTACCTCATCTCGCTCACCTCAAGTTGATTTATATGTCGCACCGTGATATAGTCATGTTGTGACATAGTCACAGCATGACATATTCTTTTATAGCCATGACTTGGCACAACGAATTGACGAAGCAGGTGAACGCGATGTCCGCAGCACAAAAGGTTCTAAAAAAGTACGTCCCCATGACCGAAACGGCCTTCTATATTCTGTTGTCCTTAACCAAGCCGCGCCACGGATACGGAATCATCAAGCATGTGGATGATCTGTCGGAAGGACGGCTACGGCTGGGCTCCGGTACGGTGTATGGAACCTTGACCAAGATGAATAAGGATGGGCTAATTACCGTATTTGCCGATGAAGAGAGAAAGACGGTGTACGAGGTGTCTGAGCTGGGGAAGGAAGTCATGCGCGCAGAAATCGGCAGATTAAAGGAACTTCACCGCAACGCCGTCACCAGTGAGGAGGAATTTCAATGAGAACTGTATTTCGGCCCTTTTGGAGCTACGATCTGCCGGGGACAGAAGCCTGGTTAGCCGATATGGCCGGCAGGGGATGGCGTCTGGAGGAATGGAGCTTACTGCTGCGGCGCTTTACCTTCCGGAAGGGTGAGCCCGCCTTGCTAACTTATCAGCTGGCTTATCATTCATCCAAGCATTCATCCATGTCTCCTTATCTTGCCGCAGAGGGATGGAGCAGGCGGCTGCAGCAAGGAAAGTGGAGCCTGTACGAGAATGATAGTTCACCTTCACAGATTAGCGCCTATCCTTCACGTAAGGATGTCCTGAGGCGTAACCGCATCCTCTCCTATCTTTTCATGGGAATCCTGGTGTATTTGCTGCTCATTGCACTTATTCCCCTGCTTGCTCTAGGCTTAACCTACTCTAACGATGCTCCTATCCGCATTCAGCCTAGCCCAATGTGGGCGGCAACCTGGACGGCCGCTGCCTTGGCAGTACTCCTGCTGGTACTTGCCATTTATTCGCTTATCAAGCTCCGGGCAGCCAACAGGGAACTTCTTCAAGGGCACACGGACATGAAGAAGCCTCCCGCAACGCCTAAGCCTGCCGGCACTACGATGGCGCGGATGAAGTTAGGCTGGATGTATGCCCCAGACCGGCTGGAGCAATGGCTGGAGGACAAGGAGCTGGACGGCTGGAATCTCTATAAAGTAGGCTTCGGAGGAACGTTGTTCCATTTCAGCAAGGGCCGTCCGCGCCGTATGAAATATCACGCTGACTATCAGGTCGTTGCGGGTGAAGGGTATTTCGAGCTGCATCAGGAGGCAGGCTGGACCAGACTCTACAGTTCTCCCTTCTCTCTACAGAAATGGACCCTGTGGAGCCGGGAGAACCCGGAGCATGCCGAATACCCGGAGCTCTACAGCGATCCGTTACACCGCCTGAAGCACGCACGTAAAATCGCCATCAGCTATACCCTGCTGTTCCTGCCCATGATTCTGCTCTACAGCCTGAATGTGTCGGCCTTCATAGGTAGCATCCTGCGGGATGAAACTACCACTTCCCAGGCGTGGAACACTTCAATTATGTTCCTTTCCATTCTGCTCTTCGGCTCGTTCGCGGGCCGAACCTGGCTATATTACCGGCGGCTCAAGCAGCAATAGGAGCGGTATCACAAAAAAAGGCGTATCCCGGAAGTCCTCTCCATAGAGCGGAACTTTCGAATACGCCTTTAATCTTGTGTACATTTAGAAAAATTGCGGGTATTGCCCCGACATGCTCTGGACCCGGTCCAGCAGTGTATTGGAATGCTCCATCACGACCTTGCGCATCCCTTCCACATCGCGCTTGCGGGTAGCCGCCACCATCTTCACATGCTTATCGATATCAGACGGCTGCACCCCCTCCATCTTCCCGTAGAGCAGACGGATACGGTTGTAATGGGATGCTACCTCTTCGATGGTGAACCAGGACAATTCTTCCCCGGCCGTCTGGAAGATCAGCTGATGGAACCGGTTGTCCTTAATATAGAATTCTCTGAAGTATTTCTTGTCCATATATTTCTTCTGCTTATTAATCAGTTCCTGCATCGTATCTGCTACCAGCTCGCTGCACTTGCGGATGAACTCATCGATCACCGCAGATTCAAGCGAGGTGCGGATGAACCACTCCTCACGGACCCGTTGCAGATCGATCTTGGAGACTACCGTTTTGCGCTGAGGATATATTTCCACCAGTCCTGACTGTTGAAGACGGACCACTGCTTCCCGCACCGGTGTGCGGCTGACGCCATAGCGTTCGGACAGCTTCTGCACACTGACATCCATTCCTGGCTCGAGCGTCATATTCATGATGTCTTCTTTTATTCTATTGTAAGTTACATCATTCAGTGAATTGCTGTTATTCATAATCTTCAACGGCTTCCCTACACCTTCCCTGAACTCACTCCTAGTACATCACGGGTTATTGTCTCCGCACTGGCTGGGTCGTAGGCATAATACAACAGAACATCCAGAATAAACGGCGAGTATCGCAGTCTGTTCAGCTCCTGTGTAAAAGCCATGGCTCCAACTTCACTTAAGGTGCGTATTGTAGAATAATTCTTCAGGCCCAGTAGCTTCCACAGCAGAATGCGCTCGGTCCGGGTGTATATTTCCTGTGCAAACCGGTCTTCTACAAAATGATAAATTTCGTGGCCAAGGATAGTATTCATTATACCAGCTTGAGGAAAAAGTTCAACTAGACCTGGACCCGCCTCCCGCACCTGTTCTGCCGCTATGTGCAAGGGTTCTTCCATGATTTCGATCCGGTCGGGAGGGGTATAGGAAGCGAACAGCACACGCTTGCCGGTCATGAGCGCATCCTTGAATTCCAGCTTCAGGTTCATACGTTCAGCAAGCACCCGGACATCACAGGTCCCATATTCAAGCATCATCCGCTGTGCATATTCGGTGCCGCAGGCTCTGGCCTGCTTCAGCATTTCCCGCTTCGTCTCCGGCGGAATACGCCGGTTCAGGATGTCTCTCCTGAAGGCATACATTCCCCAAGCCTCATCGTCAACCTCCAGCAATGGATTCAACAGCTCTCCCAGCTTCGTCTGTACTTGCATACGTCCTCCTGTCTACACGCTCTTCCGCGCAGCTCTTAGCTCTGCTTGATATTGGCCGCCACAACAATAAGCTCCGTGTCCGGCTCGAACGTGGATATCTCAATGTCCATCAGCAGCTCCAGCTGCTCGAAGTCTGAGGCGGTAAAGTCCATCACCCGTGCGCCGATACACAGGTAGAAGTCAGGTCTTGCAATCAGCTCAGTCTGGTAGACGGCCATTGCCTCCCACAACTGCTTAACCGCGCTGAGATAGTCCCCGGCTGTTGTCTTCAGCGCCATGCCCCGGCCTCTCTGCACCTTGATGAAGCCCTTGGTGTCCAGGATGCGAACCGCGCCGGCTTCACCGGCTTTATCCATTTTCTCGCCGAAAATACTAACATATCTAGTCTTCTGCAGCAGCTCCGTCCGCTCTACAGGAATGCGCATATCCTGGGCAGCCAGCTCCCGCAGCTCCGCCTCATCACATTCCTTCAGCAGCTCGGTCGTCTTCACCTCGGTAGAACCTGTAGCGATCGCGGTCACCTTGGAGGTCTGCGGATCTATATCGATATGAATTTCGATGCTCTCCGGGGTCGCTCCGCTCTGGATGGCCTTGTTCAAGGCTTCCATCTTCAGGGCGGCAATCACTTCCTTGGACGGGGACGGAATAATCCGTTCCACCACATCGCGGACCATCGACAAGGCAACTCCGATCGAAGAGATAACCTCGGCATTCTCGGGGATGCTGTATTTCAGGCCCATTTTCTCCGAAAAATAGACAATCAGCGAAGCCGCTCCGCCGCCCACGCCGACGAGGGAGATCTGATCCTTCTCCAGCTTGTATTTCTCAGCCAGCGCCAGAATGATCGGCTCGATCTTGGCATAGGCCTTCTCCATAATCTGCTTGGCGATATCCTCTACCGTCGTTCCGCAATAATCCGCCAGTGCCTGTATCGCCCTTCTGGCCGCTTCCACATTCCCGTAGGAGAAGTGCTCCGGCTTCACCAGTCCCAGCACATTCGCCGCGCAGGAGTTCGTGATCGTCACCCGCTCCCCGTTCTCCAGCCGGATGGCCACATAATCAGCAGGATCACCCGGTTTCGGAGAAAAGAATTCGACCTGCGCTCCCTTAATCTTATCCGGATCGGTGAATACCGAATAATCCAGACCGCCGATATGCGCCGATCTTGGTCCGACATCGACCACTCCGCTCTTGTTCGCCCGGATCATGGACCCGCCGGCCACGCCGAGCACCCGTACATCCAGGGAATTGACATAGGTCGGATGACCGCCGACGATGGAATAGTCGATGGCCGGGCGGCCGTTTTTGATCACACCGATATTGGTAGTCGTGCCGCCGACCTCGAAGTACACCCCGTTCGACGCTCTCAGATACATCAGTGATCCCATGACCGAGGCCGCCGGTCCCGACAGCATCGTCAGCACAGGCCGTTTCTTCATCTCACTGATCTCCATGACGCCGCCGTCGCCTCTCATAATCATCAGCGGAACATGGACCCCGGCCTCCCGCACAGACTTCTCTGTGGAATTGGCGGTATCCAGCATCTTCGGCAGAATGCTTGCATTAATCGCCGCCGTCCGCGTTCTGCGGGTCAGCCCGTATAATTTTGTGATGTCGGAGGCCATGGTGGTCGGCATGCCTTTTTTCTCTGCTTCTATATAGACGAGTTCCTCGGGCCGCCCGTTATCTACGCCAAAAGCCATCGAAGGCACAATCACCTGTGCCCCCTGCTGCTTGAGTTCATCGATGACCGTCAGCACAGAGGCTTCGGACATTTTTTTAACATTAAGGAAGCTATTGTAGATCTTGATCTCCTTGCCGTTGCCCAGATCGATATTCTGAAGCCGGGTCTGACGCTTGGCGAGCCAGCCCTCCAGACCGCCCTTCGCCAGGCCAATAATGCCCACCTGTGCAATATCTCCCTCGATCAGCGCATTCGTTGCCTGCGTGGTACTGTGGGCCACGAACACTACATCCTCCGGACGGATATTGTTCTCCTCCAGGCAATTCTGGAAGCATTTCACCACTCCTGCGGCAACGCCTGTGGCATGGTCATGCGTCGTCTTCACGGACGATTTGCCGATAATCTCATGTGTCGCGTTGTCAATCGCAACTGCTTTGGTATGGGTTCCCCCCACATCGATCCCCATTCTAACCATTGTACTCATATGATTTCTCCGTTTCTCTTCATTAATAGTAGACCCAAGTGAAATTTGAAGCCTAACCGTCACTGCGGTGAACATTTGGACTTCCGGCCGCTGTTGTCTGCAAATTTCTTGATTTGTACCGCTGTTCGCGGTGGAAATCCGCAGACAAAGGCGGACGCTACCGCTCCTACAGTTCCAAATTTCCCCTTCGTTCCTTATAGCTTCTCGTTATTGACTTGAGTACTACTTATTGATTAATGCTAAGCAGTGCTACACGCTACACCAGATTGCCATACATGAAGAACACAACCGCGCAGAGAATAATCCCGATGATCCAGCCGGTAGGAATCGACATCTTCATATATTCCTTGGCCGGAACCTTCGTATAGCCGAAGCCCCAGGCCACCCAGGACTGTGTAACGTCCAAATGCTGCGGTGCTACTGTAGTAATGGCGAACAGCGGATAGAGGAATTGTACCGGCCAGGCAGCGGTTGCCACCACGACAGCCAGGATGGCCGAACCGGAGCCGACCAGGTTCATCGGGCCGCGGAAGAAGCCGAGCGGTGTCAGAATGGCGAAGACAATACACAAGAGCAGCGCGGTCTGGGGCATTGCGCCGTCCAGCAGGGTTTTGAAATAAGGGGAAGCATACGTGGCCGCATTGTTGAACATCGACAGCGTAAGCAGGAAGCCGATCATCGGCGCTACATCAATGGCTCCGTCCGCGAACTGCTTCGACAGCATTCTGCAAACGCTTGCAAAACCACCCTTCAGCTTACCGCAGGTCAACAGGGCGAACAGGGCGGCGAAGATAAATCCAAAAATGATCGGAACCTTGAGCACCACCACACCCACTACCGGCAGAATGATCGAGATCCAGGAGATAGCAGGTGCATCTACAGTAGCTCCGCTATCCGGTGTTGCCGCCCAGGCCCGGGAGAGCTTCCGGTTCATCATCACGTTAGATACCACCAGAACCACGATCAGGGACACAGCCATCGCAATCATGCCAAATTTGAAATATGTATTGTAGTCGTAGCTGGCATAACTCTCATTGGCTGTTGCAAATATCGCCTGATATTGCTTAAAGTTCACGATATTCCCGAAGATCCCCGCCATGATTGAGCCCATGAAGGAGAACAAGGCAATCGGGGAAGGAATTCCTAGCGACAGCATGATCGGCAGCACGATGACGGCAATGGAGATTACCGGGCCGATACCGGTCATGGATGTGAAGATTACAGCGGTAACGATACACAGCAGAGACATGGTAATTCTTGGTTTGTCTCCTCCAAGCTCTACAACCTTACGAATCAGAGTAGCGGCAATCCCGGTGTCGATCAGGACTCTTCCGAAGAAGGCGCCGAAGAAAATATTAACCAGTATCGCCTTCCCGTAATTCTCAGGCCCCGTCTGGAACACGTTCGTCAGGACGTCAATGAACGTCTTGCCCTCCATCACGGAGGTAGGATGAATGCTATTTCCGATCAGGGCAATCGAGGTCCACAGCACTGACATGACGAAGAAGCCGACCATAAGGTTATACCCCTTGACGCAATACCACACCAATCCAAAAAACGATAAGACCATAATGAAACCGATTACAACATTAGCCACATCCACAAAATAACCTCCTGAAGTAGGATAAATGAGTTAACATGCTAACATGCTATTTATGTATACTGACATGTTAGTTTGTCACGTGAAAATATTAACATGCTACTTCATTAGGCGTCAATACCCTTCTGCATGTTATTTCCAAACACTTCAAAACAAAACAGAGGCTGCAGATGTAATCCATCCTGCGCCTCTGTTCATGTCTATATTCTTCAGTTATCCTTGTTAATCACCTGGTTAATCACCTGGTCACGATAGCGCTGAAATTGCTCCCAGGATTGCTCCGCTGCTTCAGGCTGCTCAAAGTCGATATAGCCGGAATCTGATGTATCCAGCGCATAAGCCTCCAGTGTCTCACAGACCAGACGGATCGTCTCCATCACCGTTCCCCCGCCCCGGACATGCAGCATGATGGAATTCACGAGCTCCTCTTCGCCTGTGTTGAACTCGATCGAATACCCCTCGCCCTCAAGGAAGCCCCAAGCCTTATCCCGGTAATCCAGATTCGGTATACGACGGGTCAGCTTCTCAATGATTTCATCACGTTGTCCCAGGGGAGGCACTGGGGGCTGCTCCTCCTCCGGCGCTTCAAAATCATACTTCTCTTTCATGATAAATACATCCCAGCTCATATGCGCTCACTCCTGTCATTATAAACTCCAGTACTTAGACTACTTATTACCCGATTCGTCCACTCTTATCAACTCAAACGTGGCAGCTTCGATCCACAGGATCAGTTTGCTATGATTCACATCCAGGAACCCTAGCGGTATACCCAGCCCCGGCGAAGCTTCCGCTATGTCAATGACTGTCATTTCATCGTTGATTCCGATAATGGGCAGATCCAGTTTGTTCACTCTGTAAAAGGAATCCCTGTTATAATGTCTCTGGGTTATGCTGTAGCGGGGATTGGTTAACTCGTATTGGTACGCTTCATAGCCCTCTAGCCCCTTGGAGGAGAAGTAATCCTGATGAATCACAATCTCATCTCCAATGATGTCCTGCCCTGTCGGATATTCAGATGCGTCATTATAGGAATTCGCGAATCCCAGCAGCTTGTCCACCTTCCAGGTTCCATAGATGAATTCCTCCGTCGCCTGATCCAGCTCCATTCGCCCGATAAAAGGTTCGGAGGTATTGAGCGGAATCAGATTCTCCTCTTGCTTAGCATGTTCTGATGGTGGTGCTGGAGTGACCGGAACATGCTGTGCGCCTGCCGGTTCTGCCGCCTGACTGCATCCAGCCAGGCAGACCGCCAATATGGATATTTTCAGTATCATCCCTAATCTTGTGATCATGGTAAGCCTCCCGCCTGCTTCAGTCCTTCAACCTTACCATCCGCTGGAAGCAAAGAATAAACAGACAGGTTACAATACCGGAACAATCGATTCATCAGCCGTTCTGCATAGATAAAAATTTCGTTAGATCCTTCTCCAGCTGCACAACCTCCTGGTTCGCAGCATTCGCATAATCCGGCAGCAGCATATCTTTAACCATTTTCGTGCGTAGCCAAGCAATGAAGAGAACATCCAGTATGAAGCTTGGGAGCTTTGGGACTATTGTGAAAAGTGGCGGATCAACGGCAACACCCGCTTGTTTTATTTTCCTGAGGTACGCTTTGAGAGTAACTGTTATTTGACGTGCCGTCTTTCGGGTTCGGGCCGGGTCTGCGTTTCCGCCGTACAAACTGCCCAGCAGAGCAATGTCGGATACGGAATGGGTGATTAGAAACGCCTGCATCTCCTTTTTGATAACGTAAGGAAGCTTGGCGGCTTGAAATACTTGTGCGAGCTTTAAGACGCGCTGCGTCACTGCGCCGTTCACTTCGCCAAATGAGGTGGCCACTAGAAACTTGGGCATGAACCGGGCGTACAGGACCCCATCTTTAATCTGTCCGCCGAAGCCGGGAAAAGCAGGTAAAAGTCTATCCCCCACAATCCCCCGCCACGAAGAAAATCCAATCGAACTATTGGTCATCGTAACAATATTCGGGCTTTGATTATCCTTTAGTGCTAACAACGCGGATTCGGCCCGGTCATAACGGACGGTAACGAAAATATAATCGTATACATCATCATTTTCGAGTGTATCTATAACCTTCACCGGAATCGATCTGACTGTACCTTTGTCATGGTATTGCAGACCTTTTTCTTGTAAAGATCTGAGTCTGTCCGAACGTGCAAACAGGCTAACGTCAAACCCGGCTTCCATAAGCTTCATTGCATAGATGCTTCCGATCACACCTGCACCGAAAATTAAAATTCTTTCTTGCTTTGCTGACATCTTACCACCCCGCCGATTCATATTTCCGTATGATCATCCAACAACATGTTGTATGATGTGATCATAAAGCTTTAGGATTCCTTGATCAATCATCAATTTTTTAATATCTGTCGGATGATATCTTATGCACCAGCAGGAGGAACACATGAAAAAACAACCTCAAATCACAGAGAAAACAAGACAAAGATTTATAGAAGTTTTTTGTGAGCTATACAGCCAAAAGCCGGTTGAGAAAATTTCCATTCAGGAAATCTCCAACCGGTCAGGGTATAACCGCAGTACCTTTTATCAATATTCTACTGATATTTACGAATTGCTGGACGCTGTTGAAAGTAACTTGCTCCTTGACATCAAAACAGAACTTGCCGATAAAGAGCTGTCTATGCATTCGGTACAAGATGCGCTCTCTTCTCTGGACAAAAAAGACATCCCCATGGAGCAATACCTGAACCTTCCGCAAAACCATGCCTTAACGCCGTATTTCATTGAGTTCTATCTGACGACGACCCTTTCTTTATTTCGTCTTTGGCTCCAAAGTGATAAGGATGTACCCCCAGAAGAATTCATCAAGTTAGCGGAGAATTTATATTCAAGAGGGGTATCGGCTTATACTGATGAAGGATTCTGATCTTCGAATGAGGACAGGAAGACCTCCATGGATTCACTGATATCAACCTCCATCCGCTCCGCCAGAATAATTAGCCACCAGATACACTCGCTAAGCTTATGTTGCAGCTCAGACCGGGTGTCGCCGCCTTTGGGCCAACGCTTCTGCTCAGACATCGTCAACCGGCCCACTAACCCGGCATCTGTCAAAAAAGCAAGCGCATCCTCTTCCACACTCCACTGTGTCCCGTGATGCTGCTGCTCCAGTCTGTGATAGAATTCTCTTATAACGAGGGAACGCTCAACAATCTCATTGAAGCTCAGGCTCTTCTTCATTTCTTCCACTTGATCAAGTCCCTCCTTTTCAAATGACTAGAAAACAATAGCATGCCTAACATGACTACATTCTGTCATATTAAAATGAAATAAATGAATTGCTGAACGCAAAAACAGGTTCTTATATCACTTAAATAAGTGACACAAGAACCTGTGTTGATGTTACCTATGATGCGGTCAAGAGGACTCGAACCTCCACGATATTGCTACCACTGGCACCTGAAGCCAGCGCGTCTGCCAATTCCGCCATGACCGCATATTCAGTTGACTTGCTTTCGCAGTCACAAGATAGATCTTACCATGCCTGAATTATGGAGTCAAGTTTATTTTATTGTAAATTGCTATCCATAAATTGCAAGTAAAATATTGCTTTTATTTGCGGATTCGGTGTATAATGAGAACAAAGGTTCGCATACTATAAATGAGGTGATTTATAATGGCGATTACCAAGAGACACCCCCTAACTACACCAACCATCCCTGAGAATATAACCAAAGATGAATTGTCCCTGGTCAGAAGCTATCTGCTGCTAACGTTTATTCATAAAGTATTTGAACGGGACTGCCGTGCCATCGGCAAGAGCGGTCTGTTCAAGACTCCCCAGCTCTACATGGAGCTGGTATCCAGCGCTACCAAGAAGACATCCCTGATGCTGCAGGAGGTTACCCGCGAGCTTACCGTGAGCCAGCTCAAGATCAGCACTGTGCGCCAGGATCAGCGCGGAGTTACCGCCGAGTATAACTGCCGGGGCTATGTTGGCGAGATCCATATTCTATGGCCCGGCTTCCGTAATGAAATGATGCAGCGTATGCGTGCCTACCTCGGACTGGGTGCCGAGCTTGCCTCCGTCCTTCCCCAGGAAGAACAAGTCGAACAGTTGGCGATGTCCATCTAAGCCGCACCTTGTAATGGATTGTACTGCTGACACAAGAGCCTCGTCCTATTCTGGACGAGGCTCTTGGTGCGGGTGCAGATCAATAAGTGATACGTTGGTGGTGAGCGGCTATTCCAGACTTTATAGTCTGGAATACTGGGGACCTATACTCGGTTTTTCGATTACATCTGGCCCAGGTGCCTCCACGCGAGCCATTGTAATCGGTTTTTCGATTACATTTGGCCCTGGTACCTCCGCACGAGCCATTGTAATCGGTTTTTCGATTACATTTGGCCCTGGTACCTCCGCACGAGCCATTGTAATCGGTTTTTCGATTACATCTGGCCCAGGTACCTCCACACGACCCATTGTAATCGGTTTTTCAATTACATTTGGCCCTGGTACCTCCGCACGAGCCATTGTAATCGGTTTTTCGATTACATTTGGCCCTGGTGCCTCCACGCGAGCCATTGTAATCGGTTTTTCGATTACATTTGGTCCAGGTACCTCCACACGACCCATTGTAATCGGTTTTTCGATTACATTTGGTCCAGGTAGCTCCACGCGAGCAATTGTAATCGGTTTTTCGATTATATTTGATCCAGCTTCCTTCGCGCGAGCAATTGTAATCGGTTTTTCGCATACATTTGGCACAAACGGCAACCCGGTCCCTTCCTGCCGTTCACCAGTTCGACGCCCGTCCTTACTTTAGAACCTTCTCCAGCTGCTTCGATCCTGCCTCCGGGAACAGCTTAGCCGTATGCTCCATAATCCGCTCCCTGGATGACACTGGCTGATCATTGTAACGCGAAGTCACATAGTCTGTTCCAAATACATGCTCGCTCACGGCATACCGCCCGATTCCCCAGCCGTAAGGACGGCCATGCTTGTCCTGCTTATACTCGAATTTGCTGGCTGTAATGTAGGTCTGCATCTGGAGCAGCGTCATGGCTGTGTCGAAGCCTTTCGCACCTTTGGCCGCGAAGCCGGACAGCCCTTTAAGATCACTGGAGAGCAGCCCCGCCTCATGCTCCAGCAACACATCCATGATTCGTTTGCTGGCCATAGAGGCCAGTCCGTCATCATATCTGGCATCGAAATCATAACCGTCCCGGCGGTAATTCGCGAAGTCCGGGTACCATTCTCTGCTGATGAACCCGGCCTTCTTGTTAAAGAGCTTCGCATAAGCGATCTCGCCCCCAGCCGCAATCTCCTCGCGCCACTCCCACGGCCCTTCTACACCCTTCACGAACCAGTAGCCTGCAGGAGTGCATTCCTCCAGAGAGAAGCCTGCGATCTCGCAGCGAAACATGGGCAGGTAACCGATCTCCCGCACCAGCGCGGCCAGTTCCCCGGCATTTTTAATTATAGGCAGCTTCATCGTTGTCCTCCAGGCTGATAGGTCCAGCCTTCGTCTCCATGGTAGATCATCTGCTTGCTCATTCCGCCATCGATTGTAATATTCTCGCCCGTTATGAATCCCGCAGCCTCACTGCACAAGAACAGCACCATGCCTGCGATATCCGCCGGAGTTCCTACCCTTCCCGCAGGATGCTGCAGCCGATCCGGCTCTGTATGAACCGGCTCTGCCGATTCCTCTGTACCGTGATAAGTGGTGGTATCAATCCAACCCGGGCTGATTGCATTAACCCGCACTTTGCCGCTAAGACTTACACTAAGGGCGTGGGTCAATGCGCCGATCCCGCCTTTGGCCGCTGTATAGCTCTCGGTATCCGGCTGAGACATCCGCTCCCGGCTGGAGGAGATATTCACAATAGAGGCTCCTTGGGCAAAATGCGGCTTAAGCCGCAGCGTCAGGTAATAAGGCGCCGTCACTCCGATCCGCTGCACATACTCGAAATCCTCATAGCTGCATTCTGATTGCAGCCCTTTACGGCTGATACAGGCATTGTTAATCAGGTAATCCACCTGTCCGTGGCGGCTGATTACCTGTGAGATGAAATCATCCAGCACCGGCTGTTCCGCAATGTCTCCCTGATAAAAGAACAGACGCTCTCTTCCATACTTGGCCTCCAGCCAGCGTCCGGCAGCAAGATCCGTATCGATGCAGGCAACCACTGCTCCGGCCTTCAGTAATTCCTCGGTGAGGCAGCGTCCGATTCCGCCTGCACCTCCGGTAACGATCGAAATTTTATTGTGATGGCTCATCTTGACCTCCATTCTCCGCTCATTCCGGGGTATAGGCTTCCGGTCTCGGCTCGCTCACCGGCTGATACAGGTATCTCCGGTCCAGCTTCACCACATGCTTGTTCGGACGCCGGATCATCACCTGGGTCTCGTCCCAGGCCAGCACGATTCCCCGGATATCATTGCTCGCCAGCCCGTCGCGTACAACTCTTATCCGCTCACCGGAAATCCGGTAGGCATCCAGTTGTTCATCACTTATCATAGTATTCTTACTCCCCTCTCTGTGCTTAGCTTGTCCAATTTAACTCTGAATCCGGTCATGAAAAAGACCCAAATGAGAATCATCCGGGTCTAGTTATCTTTCAAAAGCAATCTGTATGTCTTATGAAGTTCCTATATCAGCGCTTCATTCTTCTCAAACCAGAAGTCAAGAACTTTAGCGGACATCACACGTTGTTCCAGATATTCGACCTGATGCTCTGTGAATGTCTGTCTCCAGCTATACGACAGTTCTTCACACAAACTTGTGATTGTCAAAAGCTCTGACCAAGCAACATAACGTTTGTACCAGAAAAACTGAGGATGTTCGATCATATAGGGATACAAATCGTCGAACTCCGTGTGTTTGCAATCCAGCGCACGTTCGAAGTGATCCTTAGCCTCGGTTAGTTTATCAATAAAAA
Source organism: Paenibacillus sp. FSL M7-0896 (assembly GCF_037975415.1). Lineage (NCBI taxonomy): Bacteria > Bacillati > Bacillota > Bacilli > Caryophanales > Paenibacillaceae > Paenibacillus > Paenibacillus sp. FSL M7-0896. Next base: position 2,326,841 of record NZ_CP150250.1, on the reverse strand, counting down.
ATTGCTCTGTCACCGGTTCATTCCCCATTGTGACGCCTCCTCTCTCATGTCTAATTTTTATTATAAAGGAAAACTTATAGGGTGAAAAGCAGATGTTTCAAAAATAGGCTGTGTTCCTGTTATTGTCACTTCAGCCTTATCCAAAAACAATCGTCCCGTCATTAAGAGAGGTGATATCAACAAGAGACTCCAGACGGATTCCCTGTTCCCGGATCGTGCGGGCACCGGCCTGGAAGCTTTTTTCGACCACTACGCCAAGGCCCACCAGCTCGGCACCTGAACGCTGGATAATCTTAATCAGGCCGCGCGCCGCGTCGCCATTGGCGATAATATCATCGATGAAGAGGATTTTGTCATCCTCCGAGATGAACTGGCGGGACAGCATAATGTCCGTAACAATCCCTTTGGTAAAAGATGGAACCCGTTCACACAGAGCGTCGGGATCAGCCAGCAGCGTTTTTTTGCGCCGGGCAAACACCAGCGGCACCTTCATCTCATAAGCGGTGGCAAATGCCACGGCAATCCCCGAGGATTCCACAGTCACTACGCGAGTAACTCCAGCCTCAGCAAATCTGCGGGCAAATTCCCGTCCCATTTCCATCGTCAGCATCGGATCGACCTGGTGGTTGAGCAGTCCGTCCAGCTTCAGCACCTGATCCGAGACGACAATCCCTTCCTCCAATATCCGCTGTTTCAATAATTCCATCATTGTAAACCTCCATTACACTTAATAGACGTTCCACCGAAATCGCACCTGTTCGTCCAGGCGGAAGTCATGTCCCTCTGTTCCTCATCATAACCTGTACTATGCGGACTACACAAGGCTATATCCTTGCAGGCCCCGCAATTGTAAACTTCGCAGCATTCATAAGGAGGCTAAGCATGAAGTCACATCTCCGCACATTACAGATCGCTTTCACTTATATTGGCACCATTGTCGGCGCCGGATTCGCTACCGGCCAGGAAATCCTCCGTTTTTTCACCAGATACGGCCACTGGGCGCTGCTGACGATTCTATTCTCTGCCGCTCTCTTTATCTGGCTGGGCACCAAAATGATGATCATCGCCCGGAAAATCTCTGCGGACTCGTATGAGGATTTCAACCGCCACCTGTTCGGAGCCAAGGCCGGGACCATCATCAGCCTGTTTACCATGATTATTCTGATCGGGGTGAACAGCATCATGCTGGCAGGCGCCGGGGCGATCTTCAAGGAGCATCTCGGCCTTCCCTATCAGGCGGGGCTGCTTCTGACTATCCTCGGATCTTACTTGCTGCTGAAGCGCGGTATTTCCGGCATTCTGCAGATCAACAGCCTGGTGGTGCCCCTGATGCTTACTTTGTCGCTGATCCTTGTCTGTAATACGCTGGGCGTTCCGGGAGCCGAACGCTTCCTCTTCCTGCCCACCGATTACAGCAGTATCAACGCATGGATCTCCCCGCTGCTCTATACCTCGTTCAACCTTGGCATGGCCCAGGCGGTGCTGGTTCCGCTGGCCCGTCATACGAATGACGAACGTGCGCTGGTGCGCGGCGGGATTCTGGGCGGAGCGGGCATCGGGTTCATGCTGCTGGCGGCCCATTTTGCCATGAGCTCGCAGATGCCGGGCATCCTGCAGTTTGAGATTCCGATGGGAAGCATCGCCATCCGGCTGGGTCCGGTGGTGCAGATGGTCTTCTTGCTGCTGATCTTCATGGAAATCTTCAGCACCTTCGTCGCCGGTATCTACGGGGTAAGCGTACAGCTCCAGCAGCGGCTCCCGGTCGCCCCCGCGCTTGTCGCCCCGCTGCTGATGCTAATCTGCTATGTGTTCAGCCAGTTCGGCTTCAGCTCGCTGCTGGGCATCTTCTACCCGATCTTCGGCGCGCTGTGTCTGATATGGGTGGTCATGCTGGTGCGCTCCCCCATGTCCCCGCCGCCAGGGCAGGGCAAGCCGCCCGCAGGAGGAGCGGGCGGCAAGAAGCAGGGGATTACGATTGTCAGCATCAAGCCTGCGATCCGCACTACACGGAAATAACTGCTGCGGCAGGAATGCTGCCCGCCACAGCTTCGGCGACATGACGGTGGCAGGTCATCATGACGATCTGCCGGGAAGAAGACAGCTCGCCAAGCAGAGCCAGAGCCGCATGAAGCCGGTATTCATCGAAGTTAACGAACAGATCATCGAAGAACAGCGGCAGATTCACCTTGCTGCTCATCGTTTCTGCCAGTGCCAGCCGGATCGCCAGATACAGCTGCTCCGCGGTTCCCCGGCTGAGCAGCCCGCTGTCCAGCAGTCCGGCATCCTTATGTTCAGCCTTCAGCTCCTTATGCCCCAGCGTCATCACAATCCGGCGGTATTCCCCGTGCGTGAGCTTCGAGAAATACACGGAGGCCAGCTGCAGCACCTGAGGCTGCTTCTCCTGCTCATAGATCCGGCGTGTCCTGCCCATCAGCTCGGCCGCCAGCGCCGTTACCGCATATCGCCCGGCCAGATTACGCAGTGCCGCCCGCTGTTCCTCCAGTTGCTGGAGTGCAGTATCTTCCTTGCCGCGCTTCGTCAATGCTTCCCGTTCCTGCAGCAGCTTACCGCGCTGCTCAAGCAGTGCGCTGCGTTCCTCTTCAAGCTCGGCCGCCGCTTCTTCCGTGGCCTGACGCTCCTGCGCAAGCCGCCCGGCGTCCAGATGCTCCAGCAGACTCAGCAGCTCTGCCCGGCCTTCGTCATCCCATCCGCTGAACATTGCCAGCTCCGCTTGACGCACGGACCGCGTAACCTCTATCCGCCTCAGCCACGCAGAGGAACGGCGCAGGAACTGCTCGCCGTCCTCAGCACCGCCTTCCTCCAGCAGCTTCGAGCAGCGCAGGTTCAATTCCGCCTGCTCCCTGTGATTCGCTGCCAGCTCCTCCCGGAGTTCAGCTAGCCGCGCCTCCACACTCTCTGTGCGCAGCAGCTCAGCCTTCAGCTGATCCCACTCCCGCTTCCGCAGCTCCAGCCAGGTTAATAGGGCGGCTGGTATGGGGTGGCGGGGAGCAGCTGGAGTTGCGGGTGGATGCTGGGCGGTAGGATTGGTGGCGGGTAGCCGGTGCTGATCAGTGGGCTCGGTAGCGGGTAGCTGGTGATGATCAGTAAGCGGAGTAGCGGGTAGTGATTGCTGCTCAGTAGGCTCGGTGGCGGGTAGCCGGTGCTGCTCAGTAGACTCGGTAGGTGATGACGTCTGATAAGCAGATGAATCGCTAGCAGATAGCTGCTGGTGATGATCAGTAAGCGGAGTAGCGGGTAGCCGGTGCTGATAAGTAAGCGGAGCAGCGGGTAGTGATTGCTGCTCAGTAGGCTCGGTAGCGGGTAGCTGGTGCTGATCAGTAGGCTCGTTAGCGGGTAGCTGGTGCTGATCAGTAAGCGGAGCAGCGGGTAGTGATTGCTGCTCAGTAGGCTCGTTAGCGGGTAGCTGGTGCTGATCAGTAAGCGGAGCAGCCGGTAGCGATTGCTGGACAGCTACAAAGGAAATGGAGTTTACCCGTCCGGTCTCCGCAGCTGCAAGCAGCTTCATCCCTTCCTGCTCATATAGTGCACATTCCGCCGCCAGTCCGCTTAGCCGCGCAGACCATTTGGCCTCCTGGCGCAGCAGCTCATGGCCCTGCTCTGCCAGGGCGAAGATATCCGGCAGGCCGTCCGGGGACAGCCCTTCGGGGAGTCTCCGCTGACGCAGCCATTCTTCATAGCGCGCCGCCAGCTCTGTGAAGCGGGCCTCCGCTTCCTCCAGTTCGCCTGTCAGCACCTGTTCCTGTCCGCTTAGCCGCTCAAGCTCCGTCCGGCAGGCCTCGGCCTCAGCCGCCTGCCGGTCTACGCGCTGGCGCCAGGTGCCCCAGGCCTCCATCAGCCGGCGCAGCTCGCGCATCCCGGCCTCCAGCCCGCCTGCGTCAGGGCTGGACGCCTTGCCGCTCTCCCGCTCCGCGCCGGAGAGCAGCTGCCCGCGCAGCCGCAGCATCTCCGCTGCGGCCTTGCCCGCCTCCCCGCCGCCCGGCTCCGGCGGGGCAACCGCCGCCCCCGCTGCGCGCAGGGCGGCCCAGAGCCACAGGTCCGCTGCGGCCAGCAGGCCGAGCGCGGACCATACGCTGACCGGCGGTGCGCCGGTCAGCCACAGCGCAGGCGGCAGCAGCAGCGTAAGCGCTGCGCCCGCCTGCAGGAAGCGCCGGTAGCGTGCCGCCCGGCGCCCGTTCGCGCCGGGGCGGCTGCCCCCGGCGGCGTCACTGCGGCGCGGGGCTGACGCGCCGCCTTCCGGGCCGAGCTGCGCTTCGCGCCAGCGCTCGGCGGCCTGCTGCAGCTCGTCCCAGAGCTGCACCAGTTCACGCGGGCTGCGCGCAGCCAGGCCCGCGAAGTCCGCTGCGCCGCTGGCGTGCTCCTGCGCCAGCAGGCGCTCGGCCGCCTGCAGCGCAGCAGCGGCGGCGGCCTTGCGGGCGCGGAGGCTGAGCAGCTCCGCGCCCCGGGTCTCCATTTGCCGGTCATACCCGGCAAATGAGCCGGCATAACGCCGCGCGGCCTCCCGGTCCGCGGCGGACGGGGTGAAGTCCGCGAGCGCTGCCGAATCCCAGCCTGCACCGATACTGCGCAGCAGGCGTTCCAGCTGCTCCCGCAGAGCCGTCAGCTCCGCGGCAATCCGCTGCTGCTCTGCCCGCTTGTCCTCATAGCTGCTGCGGCTGCGGTCCAGCGCTTCGAGCTCAGGCCCCTGCTCCGCAAGCAGAGGGTCGGGCGGATTCGCCTCAAGCTCTGCTGTAAGCTCCGCCGTCAGCCGCTCCAGCCGGAACGCCGCCCCCTGCAAGCTGCGCAGATCGGCTGTAAGTGACCTCCAGCGCTCCGCCCCGTTATCCGGGAACGACGCGATCACGGGAAGCTCCTCCAGCTCCAGCCGGCCTTCGCTCCATTTCAGCCACAGCTCCCGGATGTCCTGCGCCTTACGCAGTTTCATCAGCCTTGCTCCGGCGAGCTCGCGGTCCAGTTTCATCTGCTCCAGCTGCTGCTCCGCAGCTTCCAGAGCCAGGGTGTTCCCGTTATATCTCGGCAGATAGGAGCGGCTCTCCGCTACCTCCTGCTCCAGCTTCCCGATAGACTGTAGAATCCTGGCCGCCTCCTGGACCTTGCCGCGCGGCTTGTAGAGCTTCTCGGCCTCCTGAACCAGACGCTTCTCTGCCCGCATAATCTCTCCACCGCCGCCCATCCCGGCATGGAACAGGTAGCTGCTCATTTCCCCGGACTGCAAGGCACCCAGCTCCTGCAGCTCGTCAAGCGAGACAGCGAACAGCTGGCGGAACATACTCCGGGAGATGCCGCCAAGCAGACGCCGCTCCAGCTCCGCCTGATTCAGCTCCTCCGTACGGCCATCCGGATGGCTGAGTGCAATATGCAGCTTCTCTGCACGGCCCGGCCCCGCGCCGCCGGATGCATACCGGCGGATAGTCCATAATGCGCCGGACTCATCCTTTGCTTCCAGCACCCCGCCGTGCGTCCCTCCTTGCAGCGGCTCGTACCGTTCAGCCGGATTCCCCCGGCCGGGGATGCCGTACAGCATAGCACGGATGAACTGCAGGGTCGTGCTTTTACCCGCCTCGTTGCGTCCGAACAGAACCGTGACCCCTTCATTCAGTCCGATCTCCCGCTGAGCCAGCCTTCCGTAGCCATCTATCCGCAATGAATCGATCTTCATTCCTCTACCTCCCGGCCTTGCTGTCCATCGCCATCTCCTGCATCCCCAGCAGAATACGCCTTGCCTTCTTCCGCAGCATTCAGCGGCGTCCCGCCGGACTCTTCCAGTCCGCTCAGCAATGTGATTCCCAGCTCCGCTGCACCTCTCAGCCATTCCTGCTTCTCTTCGGCGCCTACGGATAATAGCAGCCTGCGCAGCTCCTGATTCTCCATCATCGGTCTCAGCGCAGTAGCGACCAGCTCGTCCAATTCTGCGGCATTCCCGTTACTGCGCCCGGCAAGCCGTAGCATTTCACCCAGGAAGCTGTCCTCCAGAAGCAAGTGCTCACGGTCAACCGCAAGTCCCGTTTCGATGGAGAAGCCTTCCGTCCAGACCAAGCCCGCATATTCCTTGCACACCGCGCGCACCGTTTCCCGCCGCTGCAGCTCGGTGAGCAGATCATCCGCCGCCCCCTTCTCAGCCAGCACCTTATGTATATCGCCCCGTCCGGTCAGGCGGAACCTGACCACAGACATCATCTGCGGGGTCTCGCTGCGGATATCCTCCACTGCATTCTCTACAGCGAGGGTCCACTCGGCCTCGTCAGTGAGCCCATCTATAGAGAGCTCACGGACCTGCCAGCGCACACTGTCCAGTTCATGGAAATCCAGCCGGACTCCCCCCTCTGCACTGACATCAACCGTATAGCAGCCCTTGGGCCCGGTCTCCTTAATGCTTCTTCCTTGAATATTGCCCGGATAGACGATAGGCGGATGCTCATGCAGAATACTCCGCTTATGAATATGCCCGAGCGCCCAATAGTCATAGCCCCTGCCGATCAGATCCTTCCGGGTGCACGGGGAGTACGTCTCATGCTGGAGATCCCCATCCACATTGCCATGCAGCAGGGCGATGTGGAACAGGCTGCTGCCCGGCTGGCGGCTGAAGCGCAGAGCTGTATTCTCTGTCACTTTGGAGGTCGGGTAGGAGATGCCGCTAACCACAGCTACCTCCCGTCCGTCTTCCCTGCGGCGGGCGGTCACGCGCTCCGGCTCACTCCCGCCGAATACCGTAACATGGGCAGGCGGTGCCGAACTAAGGCGCGGGCCGTCCAGAGGATCATGGTTACCGTGGATCAGGAATACCTGAATCCCGTGGCGTCCAAGTTCCTCCAGGGCCTCCCGGAACCGGAGCTGCCCCTGAAGTGAAGCATCCGCGACATCGTAGACATCGCCGCTTATGACCACGAAATCCACCTTTTGCAGGGTGGCTACGCCAACAAGCCGCCCGAGGGCGGCGAAGGTAGACTCCCGGAGATAGGAGCGGATATCCTGGGGGAGATGGGACAGACCGGCGAACCGGCTGTCCAGATGCAGATCCGCCGCATGCAGGAAACGAAAAGGAATCATAGCCTCACCCCTTCATTCCCGGCTGGAACTGCAGATAGGTTTTCTTCAGCTCATTGGCTACACGGGTCAGGGAGTAGAGGCTCTTTGCTTTATCCCAAGCCGAACGCGACAGCTCATAGCGGTAGCCGGGGTCCGTGATCACTTTTTCCAGGGCATCTGCCAGTCCCAGCTCATCATCCGGATTCACCAGCAGCCCGTTCACCCCGTCCTCAATCTGCTCGGGAATACCGCCCACATTCGTCCCGACCAGCGCCAGACAGCTCAGCGCAGCCTCGGCAAATACCGAACCGAACGCCTCCGCCCGCGAAGGCAATACGAAGATATCGAAGAACGGCATGAATTCCTCAGGATGCAGCGTATAGCCGTAAAAAATAGTCTCATTATAGATACCCAGCGCCTGCGCAAGCTGCTCCAGCTCCGCCCGGCTCGGTCCGTCCCCGATAATATGCAGCACATATTCATGTCCCCGCTTCTTCAGCTCGGCACAAGCCTTGAACAGAATATCTATGCCTTTGGCCGGTACGAGACGGGTAACTGTAACCAGCTGCGGAATGTCATTCTCATGCGGGACAGGCTTGAATCTCTTTTCATCGAATCCGTTGGGAATGACTCCAATGCTGTCCGGCTGGTCAATATAAGGTGTCACATAATCGGCAAAAGCACGCGAAACCGTCATCAGCCGGTCACTCACATGCTCCAGCTCCCGGTAAATCGCGACCAGGAACTGATGCTCAAGCCCCCCCTCCCGGATCACCCCATTCAGAATTAATTCACGCTCATAGCTGGAGTGCAGCGTCTGAATCAATGGAACGTCAGGATAAATTCTCTTCATGGCCAGCCCGGCAATCGGGTGATGGGCATGGATCAGGTCATAATTTTTACTCATCCGCAGCTTAGTCCACCAGATGTAATCCCGGTAGGTCTGAATGTATTTTTGCACAACAGGACTTTCGCCGTACAGTCTCCAGTCGAAGGTCTCGAAGACGATGTCTTCACGCCCCTTGCCACGGATGCGCTTAGGCAGCCAGAACAAATCCATCTCCCAGCGGCTGGACCGGAAGCGTTCCTGGAGATAAGGGATCATAGAAGATACACCACCGGGCTGCTCCGGCGGGAAGAATAGCGCTTGCAGCAAGTTCATATAGGTACATCTCCCTTTACAATTGCCCTATTTACGGTGAACACCGGCAATTATGATATAGTTGTGTATATGTACAATTACAATTTCGGGTGCTGCTACAGTTATAGGTACAGGTACGCTAAGGTTCCATATCTTAATTTTATCGGTATCCACCAGAAACAGCAACTAAGATGACAGCTTTACTTATCTTGAACTTGGACTAGAGGAGAGTGATTTATGAATGAAGAACGACTGCCTGCCGCTTACACCGCCAATATTAGAGAGATGCTGGGGGATTCGGCGGACGCTTTTCTGAAGAGCTATCTTGCTGCGCGGACCCAAGGTCTGCGGTTCAATACTTTAAAAAGCAGTGTACCTTCCGGCCGCACCGCAGCGGAGCAGGCAATCTCACAATTCGGTCTGTCACAGGTATCATGGTGTCCGTCAGGCTTCTATTACGAAGACCCCGCTCGCCCGGGGAGACATCCGTATCATACCGCCGGACTATATTATATTCAGGAGCCCTCCGCAATGTCCGCAGCCGAGCTGCTGAAGCCGCTTCCCGGAGAGATCGTTCTCGACCTCGCGGCTGCTCCCGGCGGCAAAACCACCCATATCGCCGCACTGATGCAAGGGGAAGGGCTGCTCATCTCCAATGAAATTCACCCGGAGCGGGCCAAAATCCTGGCCGAAAACGTCGAGCGGCTCGGCATAAGCAACACACTGGTTACTTCCGCAGCTCCTGGTGATCTCTCCAAAAGATTCCCTGAGGTGTTCGACCGCATCATGCTGGACGCGCCTTGCTCCGGTGAAGGAATGTTCCGCAAAGACCCTGCGGCGATAGATGAATGGTCTCCGAAGCATGTGGAGATCTGTGTAGCCAGACAGTGGGATATTCTGCAGGATGCGTATCTGATGCTGAAGCCCGGCGGCCATATGGTCTATTCGACCTGTACCTTCAACCGCCAGGAGAATGAGGAGACGATGGAGCGCTTCGTGCAGACCTATCCCGATATGGAGCTGATCGTTACGAAGCGGCTGTGGCCGCATCTGGAGCGGGGCGAAGGGCATTTCGTGGCCCTGCTGCACAAGGCGGCTTCAGCAGACCCGGCGGATTCCGCTCCGCGCAAGAGCCGGGGCAAGCGGGGTGAACGCGGCAGTGACGGTCCGAAGACAAGTGCTACGCTTAGGGAGGCCTATCAACAGTTCATGAGCTGGGCGGCGGCAGAGCTGCCCGGATTCGCTGGACACGGCGTCCCGCTTCTCTTCGGCGAATCCCTGTATCTGCTGCCTGAGGCATTCAATGGGCGGCTGCACATCGGGATACTGGACGGGCTCAAGGTGCCGCGTGCCGGACTGCATATTGCCCATCTTAAGAAAAACCGGATCGAGCCCGCCCACGCCCTGGCCATGACACTCCGGCCGGATCAGGCGGCGCACAGCTATGATATGCCTGCGGACGGCACGGAGATCCAGGCCTGGCTGCGCGGCGAGAGTCTGCCGGTTCCGCCAAGCCTGCATGGCTGGACGCTGGTAACCGTAGACGGCTTGCCTGTAGGCTGGGGCAAAGCCAGCTCCGGCCAGCTCAAGAATCATTTGCCCAAGGGTCTGCGGATCAGGGCAGCCCATATTGACGAAGTTTAGGCTGCTGACCAGTTCACGAATCGTTCATAAGCATATGATGTCATTATCCCATGGAGGTCCGCCGGACTTAAGGCGGCAAGTGGGAACAGACATGAATCAAGGGAGGAATCAGACATGGGTGCAGGTGTAGGCTTCACTTCGACCGGTGCGATCTTGGTACTCTTCATATTGCTCGTAATCATTTCCCGTTCGTTGTTCGTCTAATTCCGCTATAAGCAGCACAGCACACGGACCTCAAGCAGCCCGCCCCCTTTAAGGGGGCAGGCTGCTTTTTCGATTCTCCTGATCGCGTGTGATACATATTATAAAGCCGTTTTTAATAGAACCTTAAAGCCTCATGGCACCGAATTATGCTTTATGTTTTCGCCATATAGCTCCGCTTTGTTCCCGCTATTCTCTAATTCATACCTCTTCATTCCTGTAAATTCGACAATTATTGGTATTAAATACCTATATTCGTAAAATTTAAACAATGCTAAAATATGGAATATCCACTTAGACCATACCTGTTATAATGGAGGTGATTATTTATATTAGAAGTATCGGAGGGATTACTCTGAAATCGTCTAAAAACAAGATTATGATTGTGTGCTCTGCGGTTGTAGTTGTCATGATTATCATAATAGTGCAACATTTCCTTACTCAAGAGAAACTCTCCGACTATACCGTTGTAAATGATGGTGTTGTGGTAACTAAGCAATTTAGTATCAGATCCAAAACTGCACAACAAAACACATCAGCAGTAGGATCGATTTTTGTGTGGGGCGAAAAAGCAATGGCCAAGCGCATACGAATTGTTGCTTCGTTTGAAATTGATCCCAAAGATTTCGGCGGAATGACTATCTACATTCCGAAGAAATGGTATATCGCCAACATTCTAAGCAATTTCCCTGAGAATCAAAAAACATTACTACAGCCATTTGCTTCCGAAACTGATATGAACCTAGGTAAGGAGTGGAGAAATAAGGTTGAAGTCGGTGTAACAAATCTACAAAACCCTGCAGGCGGTGGAAGTGGAATGATAATTATCGATCTAGTATCCGATAGCAAAACAATTTTACCTTCGGAAAATTTCAACATTATGGTTTCCGTTGGCTCCGATACCAAAGGCGGCGTAAGGTCGATAGGCGTCAATTCAATTAAAATCCCAATCTCTGTGAAAGCTGAGAGCAAGGATTAATGAGGAGAGATGTTAGATTATGATTAAATTCAGAAAGTCAGCACTCAAATCTATTCGTATAGCACTCATTTTATCTCTAACTCTAGTACCCACAGGAATGGCTTACGCATATGATACGCCCGTAAGTCATGTAGACGCTAGTAATTCAATTAATTGGCCTTACACTACTGGAGCTAACAAAATTGCTGCTTCTTCGTCAATTGGATTCATGGGGGCAACATGGCTTGGTACAATTAATAGATGGCATTTCGATTTCAGATTCGCGGGCACAGGGGCTAGCAGAGCGACCACAAGCCCTCCCATACCTATAAATAATAGGATCCAAATAGCAAGAATGGAGATAAAAAACACTCAAAACCCAAGTAATATGGCACTTAATTCATATACAGACCCAGCATTTATCGGTTCTGCTCCCGAATCTTCAGGATCTAACCTACCAGGATACTATAATGCAGCCTATGCAGTATTAAATTTTTCTACATTCCTCCTTACTCCCATGAGCGGTTTTCTTTATAACACTGGTAGTCTCATTGCTTCATTGCGCAATGTTTCTGACAGTAATACAACTAGTGCTTCAGCATTAACTCGTCAGTGGAACTGGTCAACCGACATTGCTGATACTGGCCAATTTTTTTGGTTTAGTGCTGATGTCCCTGCAAATACAACCTCGCAACTTTCTGCTGAATATATGCTATTAGGCACTGGATACGAGGTGTTATCCGCGGGGAAACGTTATTATAACCTGACTGCTGGTACAGCAAGAAGTAGTAATAGTTTAGCTAAGTCTGCTGCGATACAAGACAAAAACTGGAACCCAGGAATGATGACTCCCGAAGAAAAAGCTGAATGTGGGATCATAGAAATACCAAGAGATGAAATAGACCAACAAGCAAGTAAACTGAATATCGCCCCATCTGTGGTCACGAGTTTAAAGGCTTCTGATGATCAAGTATTTTATTATGCAACAAAATTTCCAGTCACTGAATCTATCCGTCCTACGAATGAGGAGCTGACCCCTAAAGAAAAATCAATACAGGATATTAATGACCAACTGGATAGAAGCGAAACCATTATTGATGCCTTCCAACGATACGATACTAAGAATACAGAGCAAGAACTAATTATCAAAGACCATGAATCTCAAGAAATAATTCTTCAGGGACTTCTTCAACGTGCAAATCAGACCGATGAGAACGACCTCAGAAGCTTAAGCGAAATTCAATTATCATTGTCGGACTTGAAGTAGAGTAGCTTCTTAAAAGCTTAAAGCGGCAAAAAAAGGGCGATTCTCCGTTATTGGAGGATCGCCCTTTTGCATTTTTGGTCGCTCGCTACTTAGCAAGAAATTAGATATGCTGAGTGTACAAGCCATCAGGAAGACAAACAATATTTCACCAGCGCATCGCGCACACCGTTCGCATTATTGGTGCCGGTGATCACATCTGCGGCTGCTTTGACCTCTACCGGAGAGTTATCCATCGCCACGCCCAGACCGGCATACGTCAGCATAGAGATATCATTATAATAGTTGCCGATCGACAGCACCTGCTCTTGCGGAATGCCAAGCTCGGCTGCCAGGTGCTTCAGGGCATTGCCTTTGGAGGATTCCGGGTGCATGAGATCAACGAAGAACTCTCCGCTGCGCAGAATATTGTATTGCTCTCCCCAAGTAGCCCACTCCCGCTGCGCTTCATCCAGAATATCGGACTGTGTGAACACAGTGAATTTGACAATCGGTTCGCGGAACTCCTCCCAGGCTGGAAGGGATGCAGGCATAATCCGGAAATGCTCATACATAAAGTGGGCTTCCTTCGTCAGGTTCTCCACATTATCCACATACATCTCAAATGCCGTATTCACATCAAAATGGATATCACGCTCGCGGCAATAGGCGATATACGGGTCCAGCCCTCTGGCGTCCAGCCCGTACTGGTGCAGTACCTTACGGTCCTTGACACTCACTGTAGCCGCTCCGTTATGGCCCAGCACATACCCCGACAAGCCCATCTCCTCCATAAAAGGAATCGAATTCTGCGGACTGCGCCCTGTGCAGAGTACAATCTGCCCGCCCTGACGCGTGACCTCAGCAACCGCCGCTTTGTTCTCTTCGCTGAGCTGATGATCATCATTCAGCAGTGTTCCGTCTACATCCAGTGCAATCAGTTTGTATTTCATACCCCATCATCCTATCTCTGTATAGTATACCGCTAGGCATTTTCCTGCTTCACCATTCATTGGCAGCTCATTGAGATCAAGCTGCTCCCGGCGTACCTAACTAAGCTTCCGTTTAACGGACTCCAAAGACGCTAATTCGGCACAAAAGGTTATTTTAAGCATCTAACGGACCCGAGTGTACTTATCTCCTCACCAGTGGTTGAAATTACGCCAAATGCCCGCCAATAAAGGCTATGGAGTCCGTTAACAGGTTAAAATCAGCCTTTTTGCCGAAATAAGCGCAGTTGAGTCCGTTACCGGCAGTTAGGCTATCAGGCTGTCAGAGGTGTATCATCTAACGCTTCAGCAGCTCCAGCTCACGGGCCGTGAGCTCCCGGCAGGCTCCCTCGGGCAGAGTCTCGTCCAGCTTCAATTCGCCCATCGACACCCGCTTCAGGAACACTACCTTCTTCCCGACAGCTACGAACATCCGCTTCACCTGATGGAATTTGCCTTCTGTAATGGTGAGTGAGATATACGACAGCACGCGGCTGCCCCGTTCTCTGCTCAGAATGCTAAGCTGCGCGGGCAGGGTCACATAACCATCCTCAAGCGTAACACCCTCGGCAAAAGCAGCCACATCCGCAGCATCGACCTCCCCCTCGACGGTGGCCTCGTAGGTTTTGGGGACATGCTTGCGCGGGGACAGCAGCTCATGTGCCAGCTTGCCGTCATTCGTGAGCAGCAGAAGACCCACGGTATCCTTATCCAGCCGCCCGACCGGGAAAGGCTCGAACAGCGCATGCTCCTGCTTCAGCAGGTCCAGAACCGTGCGGTCCCGTTTATCCTCGGTGGCGGATAACACGCCCGGGGGTTTATTCATCATCAGATAGATGAATTCCCGGTAGAGGACCGGCTCCCCGCCAACCTCTATGCGGTCCTGCTGCGGGTCTACATGGAACCCGCTGTCTTTGACGACAGCTCCATTTACTGTGATCAGGCCCTGCTTGGCCTGCTTGCGGATATCGCTGCGCGAGCCGATCCCCATGTGGGACAGCACCTTGTCAATCCGTTGCTTCTTATTTGCATTTTCTCCTGTAGCCATACTCTAAGTCCACCTCCAGCCTGCGGGATATTCGTTCTTCAGCAGCCCGTCCTGCCATTTGCCCCAGCCTGCGCTGAAGCCGTCAATGCAGACGAGGGTATAGCCTTTGTAAGCATGTCCCTCCTTAACGGACAGGCGCCCTGCGGGGATCGACAGGGTCTCCCCCTTCAGGTAGGACACCGCTTCCCCGCTGGCGCTGGATAGCGATACCGAGCGGCTGCATTCCTCAGGACGCAGTGCTGTAGCGAGCGGATGACCGGGAACAAATCTGCCGCTCTTGATCTGCCCCACATACCAGCCCGGCCGAACCGTCTTCAGACCGTCCAGCGCTTCACGCGGCAACGGGGAGATATATAGATGATCGCCGAACCATATGGCATGTCCGGGCGGCTGTGTCCCCAGCAGCTCTTGAATAAAGTCCGCATAGACCGCGAACGCTAGCGCTTCCCCGCCAGTTCGCTGTGACTGCGGACCTGGACCCGTTCCGGCTCTACCAGAGCCGGAGCCGTGTCCAGATCCGCGTCCTCCCTTGCCGCCCCGGCCGTGATCTGCCCTGCCGGGAACTGCCTTACTGTGAAAGTCTGTTTTCGCAGCCGTGCTCCGGGGCGCGGCAGACAGACTTCTCTCTCTTTTATCATTTCGTGCTTTTACATTCTCTAAAGTGTCTGTCACCGTAGCTCCATTCTCTGCTGCCCCGGCCTCAAATGCCTCTCTCGCAGGTCCGCCACTTCCGTCATGGCGCAATACAGCCATGAAATGTCCTTCCCCCTTAACCTTATGCGGCCACAGCCGCGCCGCACACGGCAGTGGGCCGAGTCCGGCAGCGAACGGGCCGGTTCCGCCTACGGGAACCAGCGAGAACTGCGGATGCCCGGACAGGAATCCGGCAATCATCTCCTCATTCTCCTCCAGAGCGAACGTGCAGGTGGAGTACACCATAGTACCGCCTGGCTTCAGCGCTGAAGCTGCGGCCTGCAGAATCTCCCGCTGCATCTCCGCATATTTGTCCGGGGTTCCCGGCTCCCACTGTCTGACCATATCCTCGTCCTTGCGGAACATGCCTTCACCCGAACACGGCGCGTCGATCAGAATCCGGTCGAAGAAGCGGGGAAAGGCCGCCGCAATCCGCTCCGGGCGCTCATTCAGGACAATACCGTTACGCACGCCGTACAGCTCCAGATTCTTGGCCAGTGCTTTTGTCCGCTCGGGATGCAGGTCGTTGGTCACCAGCAGACCTTCACCCTGCAGCTTGGCGGCGATCTGTGTAGACTTGCCGCCCGGTGCTGCGCACAGATCGAGCACACGGTCCCCCGGCTGAATGTCCAGCAGTTCAACCGGGGCCATGGCACTCGGCTCCTGAATATAGTACAGCCCGGCATGATAATAGGGATGTTTGCCGGGTCTGGCTCCCTCTCCGGTATAGAAGCCCGAAGGGCACCAGGGAATCGGCTCCAGGGTGAAGGGGGAACGCCCCCGCAGCCCGTCCACCGTTATTTTCAGTGTATTGACACGGATTCCCCCGTAAGGTGACTGCTGATAGGTATCTGTAAATTGCTCATATTCCGGTCCCAGCAGCTCTTTCATACGCCGCGCGAAAGCTCCGGGCAGTTGTGCTGTCATGATGCCTTCCTCCCGCTCAAATAATCAGGAACACCCCTGCGGGTGCTCCTGTTGTAGCCTTACTATGGTCAAGCGCCATCCGGCCTGTTCCTCGGTCTGTCCGGCTGCTGCGGCCCGCGCCGCTGGGGCACCACAGGCTGAATGGACTCTGCCGCCAGCCTGACCTCTTCCTTCAGCACGGGGTCTACGATGCGGATGGTGAGATCATAATAATCAAAGGGCTGATCTTCGTAAGCTTCCAGACGGGCAACATACGCTCCCGCTTCCCGGACCAGCTTCTCCAGATCAATACCAAGCGTCACCGCCGGATATCTGCCCAGTACTTCATGAGACTGCTTCAGCAGAATCAATCCCCCGCGCACATTGGCATTACGGAAATGGTACAGTCCGACTGCCACCTGCAGCAGAGCTTTGTATAACGGATCACGCTGCTTTTCCAGCCATAATTCCTCAAGCACCTCATGACATTCGAAATAATCCCTGTCCCGGTTGAAGTAGATGAGGTAGGCCAGATACAACGGCTCATAAGCCATCCGGCTCGCTGCCCTTCTTGGCATTCGAGAGCAGCTCGCGCACATGGTCCAGCAGTTCCTTCATCGCATCCATATCCTGAGCCTGCCAGATCGCATTGAACCGTTCCTGGCTCTCAATCGCTTCATTCACAAGATGATAGAAATACAGCTGATGAATAGCCTTCAGCAGTTGGGTCGTCATGTTCGAGTTCTCCTCGAAAGTCTTCTGGGCCTCCAGAATCTCTTCCCGGATACTCGACATCTCGCTGTCCAGAATGGAAGCCGCTTCTGCTGCCGTCTTCAGGCGCACCCGCATTTCATCGGGCAGGCTCTCCCGGTATTTATAATTCAGCGAATGCTCAATGGTTGCCCAGAAGTTCATCGCCAGTGTACGGATTTGGATTTCAGCCAGCACAATCTTTTGGCCAAGCGCAGTCTGTACCGGATACCGGATGATCATATGGAAGCTGCGGTAGCCGCTTTCCTTATAGTTGGTAATGTAGTCCTTCTCATATAACACTTCAAGATCCTTGCGGGCACGGATGTATTCCGCCACTCTGCGGATATCCTCGACGAACTGGCACATAATGCGAATGCCGGCGATATCCTCGATGCCCGTTTCCAGATCCTCCATTTTTACATTTAACCGTTTGGCCTTCTCAAGTATGCTAGACAGCCGCTTCACACGGCCGGTAACGAATTCAATCGGCGTATATTCTTCCCTTTTCTTGAGTTCAGAGCGCATCGTCTTGAATTTAACCTTCAATTCCTCCACCGTTTGTTCATAAGGAAGCAGAAAAGTTCCCCAGTCCCTGACGTCCATCGCCTTGTCCTCCTGTCCATTCATCCTTCAGTGATGATCAGCGCCTACCGCATCAAGGAGCCTCTCGAAGCCGTCCCGCCGCAGCAGCTGCCGTAGTCCGGCATGCACTCTGCGGTTAACCTCCGGCCCTTCATAGATGAGTGCTGTATAAATTTCGACCAGACTGGCGCCTGCCCGTATCTTATCGTAAGCATCCTGGGCTGTAAAAATCCCTCCCGAACCGATAATCGGCAGCTTGCCGCCCGTCTGGCTATAGATTCTGCGGATAATCTCTGTAGAACGTTCGCGCAGCGGCTGGCCGCTCAGCCCGCCCGTCTCACCGGCTTTGTCGCTCTGCAGCCCTTCACGGGAGAGGGTCGTATTGGTGGCAATGATACCGTCCATTCCGGCTTCCGCGATGGTATGTACCATATATTCCAGCTCAGCGTCACTGACATCGGGAGCAATCTTGACCAGCAGCCCCTTCGCGGCGCCCGTCTTCGCCCGCTGCAGCTCCATCTCTTCCTTAACCTCGCTAAGCAGGTTCGAGAGCTCGCTGCCATGCTGAAGACTCCGGAGATCCGGGGTATTCGGCGAGCTGATATTGACCACAAAAAAATCACCGTACGGATACAGCGTACGGATACACTTGCGGTAATCCTCATGTGCCAATTCATTCGGGGTGGCCTTGTTGCGTCCGATATTGACCGCCACCGGAATTCTGCGCTTCTTCAGCCTCTTGAGGCGTTCAGCCATGGCCTCCGCGCCTTCATTATTGAAGCCCATCCGGTTAATGAGCGCCTTGTCGGGCAGCAGCCGGAACAGCCGGGGACTGTCATTGCCGGGCTGGCCTACCGGAGTTACCGTGCCTACCTCCATAAATCCGAAGCCGATCGAAGAGAATCCTCCTACCGCTTCTGCATTCTTAT
The DNA here is from genome assembly GCF_037975415.1 of Paenibacillus sp. FSL M7-0896. Classification (NCBI taxonomy): domain Bacteria; kingdom Bacillati; phylum Bacillota; class Bacilli; order Caryophanales; family Paenibacillaceae; genus Paenibacillus; species Paenibacillus sp. FSL M7-0896. Next base: position 2,308,710 of record NZ_CP150250.1, on the reverse strand, counting down.
CCAGTCCTGCCGCTAAGCCCACTGGGGTCGGGAAATGTACCCCGAACAGATCCACCGCAAGGTCAGCTGTCTCAGGAACCCCGTACATGAGGCGCATAGCCGCGCTCCCGCCGGGAACCAGATCTGCTTTATTCAGTCCGCCGATGACGAGATGATGTGCCGTCTCCGGGTCCATTTTAAAGAAAATTGGTTTACCAAAATGTCGATACAGCACCGTTCTCGCTCCTTTAAGGGAACCACAATTGACATAACGACTCCCGTATCTATAGGTTTCTTCTTAATTTTATCCGTTTCCGGGGGAAAAGAAAAGTTTTTTGCCGCAGCGATTGTCTCCGCCCTGCCGTACTTCCTTAACGCCGCCGCCAATCCTCACAGATTCCCCGTAATTTCAATCCCGTCCGCAGTCCGCAGGTGATTCCTTGCCCAGCTTATGAACTGGTTCAGGAAATCCTGCAGTTCAGCGTCTGTAACCGGCTGCTGCTCCAGTTCAGTCAAGATAGACTCCCACTGGCTCTTCGGAATCGGGTTCTCCCAGCACGGGTCCAGCAATGTCATCTCTTCCCCGGTGAACGGATCGGATAGAGGGAAGACCCTGCTGACTGCAGGCTTAAGATACTCGAAATCCCCTTCATAAATAAACAGCATCTCTCCCGGTGCATTCCCGCCCGCGTCCATGTTCAAATCATACCGGGAAAAGGTAAACCCTATATTCCTCCGCGGACCTGCATAGCGGTAGAGCAGTACCGGAATTTCGCTTTTGGACCTGCTCGCCATGGCAGCATCACTCCTGCTCCTGTGTTCTTCATGCTCCAGCATAAAACCTTCCTTATGATACTCCAGCCGGTAATCCTCTGTATAGACCAAGACTTCGGCCAGCCAGTCCCTACCGTAAGAGATTGCAGCTAGACTTGTCTTTTCATCCAGACTAGAATAGAGGAGCGGGTACAAGTTCCATGCACCGCCGCCAATCCTCACATGTAAGGGTTATCACAGATCAAGAGAGAAAGAAGGGTGACCAAATGTCAACGAAACGCAAGCCTCCCACACTCCAGCAGAAAAAAGAAGAAGTGAACCGCAAAGCCATTCTGTGGATCAGCGCCAGTCTGGTACTGCTGATTGCGCTTATCGCCGTTTTATTTGTCTTTGTCGGGAATTAGTTCAGCCAATGGTACACTTTATGGGGGTTGGTCTGATTACGGGGCGAATCCGAAGGGAAACGTTCCTCCGGTACGACAAGCTCCTCAGGCAGAACCCCTTGACTGATTTGAACCTTCGTGCCCATCGGCACCATGGCGAACAGTTCCTCCACATCCTTCCGGCTCATCCGGATACACCCCAGCGACTCATCCTTGCCGATGCTATCCGGCTCATTCGTCCCGTGAATCGCATAATTACTGTCCGAGAGCTGCATGCCGCGGCTGCCGAACTCCCCGTTATCGCGCCCGTTCGGGTTCACAACCTTATCCTTAATGAAGAACTCCCCTTCAGGGGTCTTATCTCCGCCGAGTCCTACGGCATAATTCCGTAGAATCACATTGCCGCTGGTGACCGCCAGACGGTGGTTTTGCTTATCTACAATAATAGCAAGCGGTTCTTTGAAAAAAAGCTTCTCCCCCGGCCCCTCCGCCGGACCTCCGCCGCCCGTCTGCTCTTGCCCCGGAATACCTGCATCTTGGCCGCCGGACGGCTGCGGTGATGCTGAGAACAGCGGCGCCTCTCCCCGTGCGGCTCTGCGCAGAGGTGCGAAGGCTTCCTTCATCAGCGGGGTGATGCCGCCCAGCACGTTCGCCGGGAACGGCTTCACTAATTCCTGTACCGCTTCGGGATATGCTCCCTTGCTGCTCTTGTACGCACGCAGCGCACTCCAGAGCACAGCCAGCTCCTCCTGCTGCTTCTGCCAGCCCAGCCCCTGCTGCTTAAGCTCCGCCGAATCCGGCGGCTGGCATGCGCACGCTGCCGGAATATAGGACTGATAGACTATACGCCCTTCTCCGCTCTTAGCAAGAGTAGCCTCCAGCGGCAGCCCTTTCTTCCACAGCAGCCATTTGCCCGAGCGCTTCATACCGAGCAGTGCGGTGGCGGAAGGCGTCTTCGCCGACTTCAGGATGGCTGCCAGGCCCCCGCCCCCCGCAGCAGCATCCGCCGCTACCGCCGTGAAATCCAGACTTGCCGGTTCTTGCGGACTTCCCTGCGTCTCTGCGGCTGTCTCCGGCAGCACGGCTGAGACCGCTTCGACCGGGGCAGCTGCACCCTTACTGTCCGGCAGAATTCCCGGTGCGACGGCAGCCGGAATAAGCATGAGCAGCAGCAGCATTAGAGCCAGCAGCACCCGGCGCTTCCTGAGCCTCGCGGTCTGCCGTTCCCGGGCCGATTCCAGCAGCCCTTCCTCGTACTGCTGCAGCATTTCCGCGGGCACCTTGCTGCGTTCAAATGCCTCATACACTTCCCCGGCCTGATTATAGCAGTAATTCGCTTTTCCATACTGCCCGTTCTTATAGTATTCCTTACCAAGCAAGTACCATGCCATCTTATTATCCGGATGCATCTGTACATAGGCTTTTAGATGCTGAGCATTCTTCATGTTGGCCTCCACTATTGGTGGTATGGTTATGTATTCGTATGTACCTTCTATTGTATATCGGCAGGGAATGCAAAAAAAGACACCTCAAGCCGCATTTATCGCGGTCCTGAGATGTCTTTTATGGAGACGGCAGAAGCTTAGCCCTCTTTGTTGAAAGGTGCATCTGCAATCTTAATGGAATCTGTAGGGCATCCGTCAGCTGAATCCTGCAGGTCATCGAACAAGTCGTCCGGAATCACAACATTACCGTGGTTGCCGTCGTTCTCATAGATCACTTCTGCCAAACCTTCGTCATCATAATCAAAAATATCAGGGGCCGTCGCGCCACAAGCACCACAAGCGATGCATGTGTCCTTCTCGACCCAAGTGTACTTAGCCATTTTTTTCTCTGCCTCCCGCTTAACTATACAGCCTGCAGTCGCAGCCTGTTATTTTTCTCATATTAATATAAATAGGATACAATTTCAATGAATTTTCAATGTGTTGACATTATTGCCTCATTCTCTGCGGTGCTCCAGGCGGCTGATGACGGGCCTTAATTCAGTCTATATCCTTGTCTGCGCCGCCCAGATTGTCCTTCTGCAGCGAGGTGCCCCGCTCCTTATGGTTACGCAGCCGCGCCGAGTGGCTGTCGCTCAGCATCCCTGCGGTCAGCACCGCATTCTCGCCGAACTTGTTGCGCAGCATGTCCATCGCCTTATTAAGCGACTCCTTCTTCGGCTGCCGCTCGTAGTCGAACAGGTCCAGCTGAATAGCCGACTCCTCTTTGGGCATCAGCCCTTGGAGCGTTACCCCCAGCAGCCGCACAGGCTTGTCGCCCTTCCAGTGGCGCGCGAACTGGTCGCATGCCACCTTATAAATGTCCTCGGCGCTCTCGGTGGGAGCCTCAAGCTGGCGGGAGCGGGTGATCGTCTTCATATCCGGCGTGCGGATCGTCAGCTGTACCCCCGCTGCAACCAGCCCCTGCTTCCTCAGCCTCCGCGCAACCTGATCGCTCAGGTTCAGCAGAATCGGGCGCGCCTCAGCCAGCCCCACCACATCATGCGGCAGCGTGGTTGTATGGCCGATGGATTTGCTCTGCTCCCGCTCAGGATTCACGATCCCGTGATCAATCCCGTTCCCCGCCCGCTTCAGCCAGGCGCCCATGACACCGAAATGGCCGACCAGCATCGCCTCGTCTGCGGCTGCCAGCTGTCCGATGCTGTAGATGCCCAGCTTGCGCAGCTTCTCGGCCGTTTTGCCGCCAATGCCGAACATCTCATTGCAAGGCTTGTCCCACAGCACGGACGGTACATCGCGCAGCCGCAGCACGGAGATGCCGCTGGGCTTCTTCAGATCAGAAGCAATCTTCGCCAGCAGCTTGTTGGGGGCAATCCCGATGGAGCAAGGCAGACCCAGCTCCTCCATAATCCGCCGCTGCAGCGCCTCGGCAATCTCCGGCGGCGTTCCGAATTGGCGGGAGCCGGTGATATCGAGATAGCATTCGTCTATAGAGACGGCTTCGAGCAGCGGAGTATAGCTGTAGGCAATCTGCATGAATGCATTGGAGTACTTGCGGTATAGATGAAAATCCGGCTTAATAAGCATTAAAGACGGACAAATCCGCAGCGCCTTCTGCACCTGCATGCCCGTGGAGATGCCCAGCCTGCGCGCGGCGTAGGAGCAGGTGACGATAATTCCCCTTCTAGCCTCCACGCTGCCCGCCACAGCTGTCGCCTTGCCTTTATATTGCTCCGGATCTTCCGCCTCATGCACAGAGCAGTAGAAGGCATTCATGTCCACATGCAGAATAACCCTGCCGCTTGCCGGATAATATTGATCCACACTCTGCATGGCATCCACCTTCTTATCTTCCGGGTTCCATTGTTATTGTCAGCATACCTCTACCCCGGCGGAAGGTCAACTTGCCAGAGAGGCGCTTGTGACAGCGGGGTGAAAAGTTCTTTGTTACTTTCCCGCGTAAAAATGCTATAATATAAAAATTAATTTCCTATGCGAAGGCTAATAACACTTTAGGAGGACACTCATGTCTAAGTCTATCTCCATCTTCGATACTACCCTGCGCGACGGAACACAAGGCGAGGGGATCAGTCTGTCGGCGGATGACAAGCTGAAGATTGCCAGGAAACTCGACGATCTGGGTGTCCATTATATCGAAGGCGGCAATCCGGGAAGCAACAACAAGGACATCGAATTTTTCAAAAGAGTCCAGGAGCTTCATCTGAATGCCAAGATTACCGCGTTCGGCAGCACCCGGCGCAAAAACACTGTAACCGAGCAGGACGAGGGGCTGCAGCGGATGATTAACGCAGGCGTTCCGGCGGCTACCCTGGTAGGCAAATCGTGGGATTTCCATGTTCATACTGCCCTGCAGACCACCCTGGAAGAGAATCTGGCCATGATCTTCGACTCCATCTCTTATTTGAAGCGCAAGGGGCTTGAGGTCATCTTCGATGCAGAGCATTTCTTCGACGGCTTCAAGAACAACCCTGAGTACGCCGCTGCTGTTCTCACCCGTGCCCGCGAGGCCGGAGCAGACTGGCTGGTGATGTGCGATACGAACGGCGGCACCCTGCCGCAGGAGATTCATGATATTGTGACAAGCATCGGCGTGCTGCTCCCGGAAGCATCGCTCGGTATTCATACACACAACGATTGTGAGCTTGCGGTTGCCAACACCCTGAGCGCAATCGGTGCTGGTGCCCGGCAGGTTCAGGGGACTATTAACGGCTATGGCGAGCGCTGCGGCAATGCCAATCTGTGTTCCATCATTCCCACACTTCAGCTTAAGATGGGCTATCACTGCATCCCTGGCGATTCCCTGCCGCAGTTAACCAATACGGCCCGGTTCATCAGCGAAGTTGCCAATGTGAATATGCCGGTGAATCAGCCTTATGTCGGCACAGCCGCATTCGCCCACAAGGGCGGCATCCACGTATCTGCCATTTTGCGCGATTCACGCACGTACGAGCATATCGCCCCTGAGCTGGTCGGCAATAAGCAGCGTGTGCTGGTCTCTGAGCTTGCCGGACAGAGCAATGTGCTGTCCAAGGCGCAGGAGATGGGACTCAGCCTTGATCCAAGCAGCGAGCAGGCACGCAAGGTGATTGACAAGATCAAGAATCTTGAACACCAGGGGTATCAGTTCGAAGGCGCGGATGCTTCGCTTGAATTACTGCTCCGGGAAGCGACCGGCGAGATGAATGAGCTGTTCACCTTCGAGTCGTTCAAGATGCTGGTTGAGAAGACCGCCGGCCGCCCCGTCGTCTCCGAGGCCTTCGTCAAGCTGAAGGTCGGCGGTGAGAGCCTGTACACAGCTGCCGAAGGCAACGGACCGGTCAACGCGCTGGATAATGCGCTGCGTAAGGCGCTGCAGACCTACTTCCCTCAGCTTAAGGATATGCACCTCTCCGACTATAAGGTCCGTGTGCTGGATGAACAGGATCAGACTGCCGCGAAGGTACGTGTGCTGATTGAATCCAAGGATTATAGCGACACCTGGAGCACAGTAGGCGTATCCAGCAACGTGATCGAAGCGAGCTGGGAGGCTCTGGTCGATTCCATGCGATATGCCCTTCTGGGACAGATCTCACTGGAGCAGGGCATCCAGACCAGCAATGAACCGAGAGGTCTGGTGAATCACTGACCTCCTTGGCTTCGCTCTATGCACTCCAAAAAGCCCTCCGCTGCGGAACTTTCTCCGCGCAGGAGGGCTTTTCACTATGCGGCTGATCGCCGGTGCTAAGAGCCAGTCAGCGCAATAATCTTTTTCTCCAATTCCTCTGCGCTCAGGACCCCCAGAATAATCTCGCTGATGACCCCGTTCTTATCAATCAATACATTGGTCGGGAACACCGCCCCGTTATACTTGTCGAAGATCTGGCCCTTTAGATCATACATTACCGGAAAGGTCAGCATATACTTCTTGACGAAGCGTTCCGCATTAGGCTTGTAATCCTGGCTAGTTACGTTAATGCCGTATACATCCAGCACCTTGCTGTATTTCATAGCCAGCTTATTCAGTTCAGGAGCCTCCTGCCGGCAAGGATCGCACCAGGAGGCCCAGAAGTTAAGAATCACCGGCTTCTCCCTTGCCCCATCGACGCCATATTGCTTATCCCCTTCCTGCACTGTAAAAGGAGGCGCTTTGAGTCCGGCAGATGCACCAATCTCCGGTTCCGCCGTCTGCTGCAGGACCGCAACCGCCTTAGGCTCCGATTTCAATTTATGTTCTATGGCAAGAACGGCCAGAAAAACAATCAAGGCCAGAATCGTTACATTCCGTTTATGGACTGCTTTCATAGAGTTCAGATCCTTTACATGGAGGATTTTTCTCTATTGTACCCCCACTTGCTCCAGTTTCAAACGTTATCATAAAAAAAGAGGATTCCGTCAAAGACGAAATCCCATGAAGAGAGAGGGGTAAAGCTGACAGCGGCCAGGGAAGCCCCCGGCTGTTCAGACCGGACTCTTCCGTACAGCAGAGGCTGGGGAAGCTTCTGCTGCCCGGCTGCCGCAGGAGACCTGCGAACAGCTGCTGGCGCTGCCGCAGCGGGTGGCATGTGTATTGGCCTAAGGCCGATACGCAACGTAGCGCCTGACCCGCCGCCTTCCAGATATACCTTAATCAGTCCCCGCTTTGCACTGCAATCCGGCCAGTCTTACCAATAACTCTCATGTCCTGCTTAGATAGGCGTATAAGTCGCCTAACGTATCTACCTGATTCTTTTGTAAGATCTGGCGGATGTAAGCTACCCACAGCTTCGCCGTCATCTTGGCATCCTCCAGCGCATGATGGCGGCCCTCGATGGGAATCTCATGAATCGCCAGCAGCTCATCCAGCGTATAATTGCTGCGGTGCGGCTCCAGCCAGCGGGCCAGCATCATCGTATCCAGCACCCGGTGGGTTAACTGGACCTTGGAGGTCTTCCATAGGGCGGCATTCAGGAACGCCTTATCATGGGCACTTCCGTGCGCCACCAGTACCCGCTGCCCGACGAAGGACATGAAGTTATGCAAGCCGTCCATCAGCGGCGGAGCAGAGGAGGTCATCTCTGCTGAGATTCCGGTCAGTCTCGTAATATTGTCCGGAATCGTTGCCCCGCAGTTCACCAGTGTATAGAAGCATTCCTCTGCCTTGATCTCTTCCCCGACCACCCGGATCGCCCCGATGGACATAATCTCATCCCCGCCCTGGTGGGAGAAGCCCGTAGTCTCCAGATCGAATATCACCGTCTCCAGTTCAGACAGCGGAGTATGCAGCACCTCGGGACGCCGTTTCTCACGCATCAGAGAACGGATAAAGGCCATTTGCTGGGCTGTCTGCTGCGCCGATTCTCCGCCTCTCATGGAAGCGATGGCGGAGGGCATTCCGCCTTGCCGCAGATTATTCCAGAATCCTCCGCCCTTGCTCGGCTCCTTCATAGCTGTCTCCTTTCCGCTGACCGGAGCTGCCGCTGCAGCGCCTTATGCAGGCGTCTGATCAGCAGCAGGCTTTCCCGCAGCTCCGCCCGGAGCTGCTTATTCTTCAGATCATTCTCGGCATAATAATCGCTGCTCACGAGCAGGCCGTCCGTCACTGTAAACGGCGTGTTCACCCGCATCCTGAGCGCCGTCAGACAAGCGCGCCTGATCTCTTCCAGATGCTGATACTGCTCCAGCTTAGCCAGCTCATCAAGCCGCTTCAGTGTCGAAGATGCTTCGATTCCGTGCAGCAGCGACAAATGCCTGACAATATTGACAAGCGGAATGTAGAGACCATATTTGACATCGAAGCCGCCAGCATTATCACCGAACCGCTCCGTGAGCACCTGCCCCAGCAGATTCAGCGTTGCTTTATGGCGCACCGTATTGCGCAGTACCGCCATCGTCAATTTGCTGTTATCTGTGAATCCGGCATGCAAGGCTTCCCGCCACTGCGCAGACAGTGCCTCACTTCCCGCTACATGGCGCATATCCGAAGCTATAATCAGGTACCGGACAGGCTCCCATTCGAGCTGCTCCATCCAGTCAGACAGCTGGCGCTTCCAGTCTGCCAGTGACTTCCGCCAGAGCGGCTCAGAGCACATGACCCTGCCCTCGCATTTCTCATAGCCAATCGCCTCAAGCACATCCGACAGCATGCTGCCAAAAGCTTCGAAATACCTTTTCCGCTCACCCTCCAGCGCTTCCTCTACAATTAAGCCGTTATCCTGATCGCTCCACAGCGTAGCCTCCTGCCGGCCCGCACTGCCGAATACAATAAAGGAATAGGCGCAGGGAGGCAGGCCGTAGCCCGCCTCCTTCATCTGCGCCTCACATATGCGTACCGCCGTCCCGGCAAGCTGGTCATGCATCGCATTGACCCGGTGCATCCATACCTGAACGGGAATCACGTCCAGCTGCTCCAGCAGCACTTGTTGACAAGCGGTACGCCTCGCCTTAAGCTCCTCCGGCGAACCGGCTGTTACGATGGACAAGTAACTTTCTTCTTCGTTCCAATCTGCTGCCTCCATCGAAGCCACTCGGTCCGCCTCCCTGCCTGAGTATAAATATTAGTGTTTGAGGGTTTTGGATTCTGATTCACTAATCAGCTTCATTTGCTCAGGATAACCGTACGTACCATGCTCACTGATATCCAGACCCATCAATTCTTCTTCTTCCGTTACACGGATACCCATAACCATCTTCATTACATACAGGATGACGAAGGACATCACAGCTACGAACACGAAGGTTCCGACTACACCCAGTGCCTGCACGCCGAGCTGATGGAAGCCGCCGCCGTAGAACAGACCTGCTTTACCTACAAGTGCGCCTTGTTCAATCAGATCAGGTGCTGCGAAGAGGCCTGTAGACAACGCCCCCCACATACCGGCGATACCATGTACAGAGAAAGCATAGATCGGATCATCCAATCCTGCACGTTCCAGCCACTGCGAGGTCATGAAAGTAAAGGCACCGGCAATGAGACCGATAATGATGGCTGCCCAAGGCTCTACAAAGGCACAGGCACCGGTGATGGCAACCAGAGCTGCCAGTACGCCGTTAAGCATGGCCGGAATATCGGATTTGCCGAAGTACAGCCAGGAAGCTGCCAGTGCTGCCAGACCGCCTGCTGCCGCTGCAATGTTCGTAGTCAGCGCTACGTGTCCGAAGAATCCGCCCATAGGGGACAACGCGCTGCCGGGGTTGAAGCCGAACCAGCCGAACCAGAGAATGATAACACCAAGTACAGTGAAGACCTGGTTATGACCCGGAATAATAACCGGCTTGCCTTCTTTGTTGAATTTGCCAAGACGGGGCTTGAGGAGAATGGTCGCCACTACAGCCGCTGTTGCACCTGTAAGATGGACTACTGTAGAGCCTGCATAATCCTGCATGCTCAGCTCTGCCAGCCAGCCGCCGCCCCATACCCAGTGAGCTACAACCGGATAAATCACAACCGAGAAGAGAATTCCGAAGATAATATATACGCTAAGCTTAGCACGTTCAGCCATACCGCCGGATACAATCGCCAGGGAGACTGCCGCAAATGCCATTTGGAACAGGAATTTCGTATTTAGTGTAACATCGGAAAAGGCCAGGGATTCAAATGCGGAGGCTGTGGAATCTCCACCGTAGAAGAAGCCTGTAGTTCCGAAGAAGCTGTTGCCGTTACCGAAGCCAAGGCCAAAGCCCAGTGCCCAGAAGCACAAGCTGGCAATCGCCAGTGTCAGTACCGTCTTACCGGCCACGTGGCCGGCATTCTTCATCCGGACCGAACCCGCCTCAAGTAATGCGAATCCTGATTGCATGAAGAATACAAGGATAAATGCCAGGAACGTAAATGCAGTGTCGAGTCCAATCTGCAGATCCGGTGCTGCCGGACCCTCAGCCGCGAAGGCGCTGACCGGATAGATCATTAGTGTAATCATACCCAGGAACATCATCAACATCTTTTTTTTCATAGTGTACCCCACTCCCCAATGTTATATTTTCTAACAAAGCGTGAAACTCTTAATGTCATTATAATCAGAAGTCAGGTAAATTGACAAGACTATTTTTTTGAATGCTTTAATTTAATTTTGGAAGCTGCGCTTTTCTTCACTTAAGGACTATTCCCGAGCACGATTACCGGTAACCCGGCACAATTAGCACGCTTCCTTACGTACCAATCATGCAAACGCATACAGTCAACAGAGCTTTTTCCTAAGTTTCATACTGTATTTTTATTAATGTCTATTAGTAAACATGCCTTTTATTATCCCTTGATCACACCATACCGTATCACCCGCTCACCGCGATCCTGATGATTACCAGCTGAGCTGGGCGCTTAAGTATATGACACGCCATGTCATGTTTTACATGGATTCTTCTCCTCTAAGGAATATTCTCGCTTCGATTGCCTCCCCAGCATCTTTATGAAAAGTCAGCATATACTTTAAAGTAAGCGTCACGTTTGACTGTACGGTTTCCAATTTGATATGATTATTTTACGCAGGAAATAGCGAGGTGAGATAACTTGGAGATATGACCCTTTACCGGATCGGAGAGCTGGCCAAGGCTGCCGGCATCAGTGAACGTACCATTGATTATTATACGAAGCTTGGACTGATTACACCGGAATCCAGGAGCATGAAGAATTACCGGCTCTACAGTCATGAAACCTTAGTCGTTCTTCAACGTATTAATCAGCTTAAGCAAGAGAAATATACATTGGAAGAAATCAAATCCCTGATGGGCAAGTGGAATGCAGCCACACCTGAGGCTGAGGTCTCCGGCAAGCTGGTCCAGCTTGAGCTTCAGATGCAGCAGCTAGAACGGGAAGTGAAGGCCCTGGAGCCCGTGATAAGCGGTTTGAAGCCTGGCCAGGCCAACCGGGCACTGGCAGCACTGATTCCTCAGGGCGTCGCCTGTATGGAAGCGATCCGGCTTCTGCTGACGCAAGGGCCGCCAATGTAACAGCTTGTAATTTATAATGGAGGAATGAGCACATATGATGCCACTAATGTATCTGTTGTTAGCTGTCGCTTTTATCTTTTCTGTATGGGCCCAGTTCAGGGTCAAGGGCAATTTCAAGAAATGGGCCAAGGTGCCGAACATGAATGGCTTAACGGGTTATGAAGCTGCCCGGCGTATGCTGGATGCCAACGGACTCTACGATGTTCCCATTGAACCGGTTCAGGGAACTCTTACAGACCACTACGACCCGATTAACCGCGTTGTACGGCTGTCGGAGCCTGTATATTATGAAAGCTCCATCGCAGCGGTCTCCGTCGCTTGTCACGAGATCGGCCATGCGATTCAGCACAAGGAGCATTATCCGATGCTGGCGCTGCGCCACCGGATGTTCCCGGTCGTGAACTTCGCCTCCGGGGTCGCTCCCTTCATGCTGCTTGCAGGCTTCATCTTCAGCTCGTTCAACCTTATCGGGCTCGGCATTATCTTCTTCTCTGCCGCAGTAGCCTTCCAGCTCGTCACGCTGCCCGTTGAATTTAACGCCAGCAGCCGCGCGCGCCGGATTATGGTACAGCAGGGCTTCATCCGTAATGATGAAGAGCGCGGCGTAGCCAAGGTCCTGAATGCCGCAGCGCTCACCTATGTGGCAGCAGCGCTGGTATCTCTGATCGAGCTGATCCGCCTGATCCTGATGTTCCTCGGTAACCGCGATTAAGATCTATATTACTACACAGACAATACCCCGGTAGGCTATGAGCCGACCGGGGTATTGTCTGTGTGCCTGTCTTTGAAATAGGTAAGCAGAAAGTTACGGAAGGACTGGGCGACCAGCGGCAGCTTGCCTTCTGCCCGGTGAATCAGCCCGACGGTTCTGGTAATCGTAGGCTCCACCACCCGGACCTGTGCAGGCTGCATCGGGTTGGTCTGGTAGAGCGCCATCTCCGGCAGCAAGCTTACCCCCATCCCGGCGGCTACCAGACCGCGGATTGTATCGGTCTCCCCGCCTTCAAAAGCAATCTGCGGCTTGAACCCTGCCGCAAGGCAGGCCTGCCACACAATCGGCCGCAGCGAGTAGCCTTGGCTGAACAATACGAACTTCTCGTCCCGCAGCTGTTCCAGCCGGATCACTTCCCTGCTTGCAAGCGGATGATTCTGCGGCAGAATGGCGAACAGCTCCTCGGTCATTACGATATCTCCGGCCACATGCCCTACATTCTCCGGGAACGGCGAGATGAATGCCAGATCCACCTCTCCAGAGATAACATCCTTGATTAAGGATGGATAGGCTCCCTGCTTGAAGCGGAATTTCACATGGGGATAATGGCTGCGGAACTCCGCCACAATGGAAGGAATCAGATGGGTCCCGAGGCTGTGCGGGAAGCCGATGCGGATCTCGCCGCGCTCCGGGTCAAGGAATTCATGCACCTCCGCCACCGACCGGTCGAGTTCATTCAGGACCGACTCCACTCTTTTGCAAAAGAGCTGCCCGACAGGCGTAAGCTGCAGATTCCTCCCCTTCTGCATGAACAGATCCACTCCCAGCTCCTGCTCCAGCTGATGAATCTGGCGGCTTACCGCAGATTGTGCGACATGCAGCTCCTCCGCCGCTCTGGTGACATGTTCCTTCTGGGCAACCTTCAGAAAATACTGCAGCTGTCTAAGCTCCACGATTACACCCTTCCTTATCGCCGTTTTCGTTTGAATACACGGATGATTAGCCCATAGATGAAGAATCCAGCGATCAGGCCGCCGATATGAGCCATATAATTGATATTTGGAGCGGCAAAGGACATGATAATCCCCATCACCAGAAGTCCGTAAAGCGTCTTGCGCGAGCCCTCATCCATCATTGCCCTTTGGAACACCGCAATATAGAGGAATGCGCCATAGACGGCGTAGATCGCCCCCGAGGCCCCTACAGAGACAATTCCAATCTCCACATTCCCTCGGCTGCTTATAAGAACCCACAGCAGATTAGCAATGAAGCCGCCGCCCAGATACAGCAGTGCATAACGCCACCAGCCCATCAACCGCTCCAGCGGCGGGGCGAACACAAGCAGCGAGAAGCTGTTGAAGAACAAATGAGCGAAGCCGTTGTGAAGGAACATCGCCGTCACGCAGCGCCACAACTCATCCGTTTCAGCACCCACATTGACCGTAGCCCCGTACTCCACAAGTGTATACAGGTTGGTGGAGCCGCCATTCAGGGACAGCACGATGAACATAACCACATTGGCCAGAATCAGCGCACAGGTTACAGGATAATACCGGAGATAGCTTCTCCACTTCTCATACCTTATAAAAATCATAACACCCATCCTTTTATGTATGTTGTCCAGCTCGACATCCAGCTTCTAAAAAGATTATAATTTATTCTGGCAGGTACATGCCAATAATGCAATTCAAGGAGGAAACAAGGACATGACGCAAGAAAGAACAGGCGTAGCCACTTTTAAGGGCAACCCCATTACTCTGGTAGGCCCGCAGCTGAAAGCCGGAGATTCCGCGCCGCAATTCACGGTAAGCAAGAATCTCCTGGAAGATGTTACACTTACAGATTACGCTGGCAAAATCAAGCTGATCAGCGTTGTACCTTCCCTGGATACCGGTGTGTGCGATGCGCAGACCCGCCGCTTCAACAGTGAGGCTGCCGGTCTTGGCGATGATGTAGTCATTCTCACCATCAGCACAGATCTTCCTTTCGCCCAGGCCCGCTGGTGCGGCGCCGCAGGCATCGACAGTGTAATTACCCTGTCCGACCACAAAGAGACTTCCTTCGGACAAGCCTATGGCGTCCTGATCAAGGAATTCCGCCTCGACATGCGCTCCATCTTCGTTGTAGACAAGAACGACACTTTGGCTTATGTCGAGTATCTCGGTGAAATGGCTGAGCACCCGGACTACGAAGCGGCGATTTCCGCAGTTAAAGCTCTGCTCTAAGCTAAGACTGACAGCACTGATATGTTATACAGCATCCAGGCCTATAAATGTACATTTTTGAAAAAAAGCGGTAGAAGGTCATCCTTCTCCGCTTTTTGCGTATGATGATCAATAAGGGTATCCGTGCCTGGAACAGGCTGTCCCACTCCCGAAAACCGCATACAATCCCGGCAATACATGCCCGAATGCTATCCTTAATCCACCTTATATTTGCCCAGCTTCTTATCCAGAGACTGGTACAAACGCTGAATGACACGGTAATTGGCACCCAGATCGCCAAGCGACCCTCTGGATGCTGAATATATATCTATGGCACAGCGTACGGGCGTGGTGCTTAACACAGATACGGTAATATCCAGCGAGCGGCCTAACGCCGTTCTTTTCTCCAGGGTAATCTCCCCTACAGACTGCACTTCATGCAAGACCTTATAACCAGGAATTTTCTTCAGCGTTGCGGATACTTCATCCCACGCCTTGTCTCTTGAAAGATTGTAATAACGCGTTTTCAATGCCGGATCTTTGGCACGGTCGCTTGTTCCGTCATGACTGCGAAATAAACCGACCAAGGTTCTTTTCAACGACAAAATTCTTCCCCCTCTTCAAATCCCAAGTTCACTACCCTAAGTGTAACACTCTTGTCCGCGGAACAAAAGGGCATTGCTCACTTTAACCTTGAAAAAGGCACCCTCTACCCGCTAGTGAGCAGGTAACAGGATGCCTTGTCAATTCCATTAGAAAACCCGCCTATGCCGTCCGGCTGCAGTGTCTTCTGAACCTGCTAGAGCAGGTGGGTGACCGCAGAAGTCGTTTTTGAATTCCCCAGGTCATATAGACAGGGCTGTTCAGCCGCGCTTCATGTAGATCTCCCAAGACATTATCATTGGTTCAAAACAACGAGCAACCATAACGTACATCGCAGGATTTATTAACATTATAGTGCGTTTTGACGAAAAAGTAAACCTGTATGCGCTTTATTTAACGCCGGGATCATTTTCCGTTGACATTACTGCCCGGATGATCACGGAAATGTTAAGTCCGCTTAAAATCCTTACCGGTGTCCTTATCTCTGTCGTCTTCATCCTCGTCTTCGTCATCATCGTCATCATCATCGGCCGGCAGACCTTCATTCTCAGCTGCTTCCAGCGCGGCCTGTTCTTCAGCCAGCTTCTTCTTCTCCACCTGAAGTTGCAGCTTATTGTATGTAGCGAAGAAATTAAAGAAGGCGAGCATAGCAATCAGCGTAGGAATACACAGCACATAGAGCACCGGATACCGCAGACCTATATAGAGAAGAACGCCTGAACCAATCAACGTCGAGAACACACGGATCGGCCGGGCGATCGTGAGCAGAATCGAATTGGTTACCACTTCCTTGAACGTCATCTGGTAGTGAACCACGATGGAGAAGAAGTTAAACATCGATACGAACAAAATAATCATCAGCACCAGCATCAGGATACCGACAATCTTGAAATTCGGCATTTGCGTCATGTATACGGTCACATCAACGTACATCACGACAAACAGCAGGGTGTAGATAAGCCCTCCCAGCATGCTTTTCAGATAATTCTCTTTGTATCCCTGAAAAAAAGTGCGGAATGTACTTACATCGGTATTGCCCATTACCCATTTGCGCACCACTGTAAATAACGCCGACGTAGCCGGAAATACAGTAAATGGCGCGAATACACCAAGTACCCAGTTCAGCATAATCTGCTCATTCGGTCCGCCTGCTCCTGAACCCAGCATGAGGATCTTCATAATTCCTGCGAACAGAAACGGTATCGAACACAATGCCCATAAAATATTGCTGAAGGCGATGCGTGAGATCCATTCCGTGATGCGGTAAATACCGCCCATTGCTCCTTTAAACTCCAATTCCCTTCCTCCTGTCTATCTTGTGCATACTGCGTATCTTAACTATACCTGTTTGTACAGGACTTTTCCAGCGCCCAAGTTTACAAGTTCTAGGTAAGTGTCTAAGCAAGCTCCGCAATACGTCCATATATTACATTGTAACCACAACAAATCCCCCATGCTCAAAGGAGGTTGACCTCATGTCCGCACCTGGCTGCTGCAATCCCTGGACTTCCACCGGAACAATTCTCGTGCTCTTCATCCTGCTGGTCATCATCAGCCGTACCTTCATCTAAGTGAATCCACAGCAAAAAAAAAGAAGACGGGAACCGGTAACGGTTGCTCGTCTTCTTCAAGGTGTTCTGTTATAGCTTAAGCGTCAAAATCCTGCTTGGCCGGGCGGGTGCTTGTGCTGCTCGGACGCGAGGAAGGTCTTCCGTCTGTGTTACGGCTCGCTCCATCACGGTTGCCTTTGTAGCCGCCGCCGTAGCTGCTGCCGCTTCCGCTGTTGCCGCCATAGCCGCTGCTGTAGCCGCCACGGGTGCTTCCGCCGCTGCTGGCATTGTCACGATTTCCGCGATAGCCGCCGCCGCTTGCATTGTCTCGGTTGCCGCGATAGCCGCCACCAGAGCTAGAACCGGAACCGGAACGGTTGCCGCCATAGCCGCCGTTAGGCTTACGCCCGCTGCGGATGTCGTTCTTGCCGCCGCGGCGCTTGGCACGGATCGGATCTTCAGGAGTCAACTCAATTTGCGCATCCTTGTTATCGCCGGTAAGAAGCTTCATAGCTGCGGACAGCAACTGTACAGAATCATATTGCTCCAGCAATTGAATGGCAATGCCTTTGTATTCGTTCAGTTCGCCAACCTCAACCATTGCAAGCAGACGTTCTGCTGTAATGCGTTGTTTGCCTTCAATAGCCTCGGCCATCGTAGGAAGCGGTTTGCGGGTAATGCGGTGACGGGTCACGCGTTCGATCAGGTGCAGGTGATCCATTTCGCGCGGAGTTACGAAGGACCAGGCTGTTCCTTCTTTGCCGGCGCGGCCTGTACGGCCGATACGGTGTACATAGCTCTCCGGGTCCTGCGGAAGGTCGAAGTTGATTACATGCGTTACGCCGGATACGTCCAGGCCGCGTGCAGCTACGTCTGTAGCAACCAGTACATCAATGCTGCCGTCGCGGAATTTGCGCATTACAGCATCCCGCTGGTTCTGCGACAAGTCGCCATGCAGGCCGTCAGCGGAATATCCGCGCTTCTGCAAGCCTTCTGCAAGCTCGTCTACCCGGCGCTTCGTGCGGCCGAATACAATTGCCAGATCTGGCGATTCCATGTCAATCAAGCGGCTAAGCGCTTCGAATTTCTGGCGTTCAGGCACTTCAACATAAGCCTGGTCGATAAGCGGTGCGCTAATCTGTTTAGGAATTACGGATACATGCTGCGGGTTCTTCAAGAACTGCTGGGCAAGGCGTTGAATGTTAGGAGGCATAGTAGCCGAGAAGAGCATGGTCTGACGTTCTTCAGGAACGAGCTTGAGGATGGTCTGGATATCCTCCATGAAGCCCATATCTAGCATTTCATCGGCTTCATCCAGTACGATCGTCTGAACATCATCCAGGCGGATGGTCTTGCGGTTGATATGGTCCAGGAGGCGTCCTGGTGTACCAATAATAATCTGTGGTTTTCTCTTCAGTCCGCGGATCTGGCGGCCGATATCCTGCCCGCCGTAGATAGCCAGTGAACGAAGTCCTTTGAAGCGGGTCAACTTACCGATTTCTTCAGCGACCTGGATGGCCAGCTCACGTGTTGGCGTCATTACCAGTGCCAGAATCTTCTCTTCTTCTCTTGCGATCTTGGAGATGAGGGGAATCCCGAAGGCTGCGGTCTTACCTGTACCCGTCTGTGCCTGTCCGATAAGATCCGATCCGGCCATAGCAAGCGGGATAGCCTGCTCCTGGATTGGTGTTGCTTCCTCAAATCCTAGCTCTGTGATTGCTTGAAGTACTTTTGGCTCCAAGCCGAATTCTGCGAATGTTTTCAAATTATTCATGCTCCTTCTATACAGTGGACATTCCACATGCTTGTCTGTATTCTTAAGTAGCGGTAAACACATTTATAGGCTGTCCAATCATGCCGGATTTTCTGCATGGTTTAGCGCGTATTGGGACAAACAACTGTCCTATGATCAGGCCACTACATACACCTGACAATTGTAGCTTCGCATTCTAAGCAATGCAAAAATACCATTGTAACGTCCTACTCAAGAATATCCTATACATTATATCACAAACCCAATCAGGAATACCAGTGTATTCCTTACTTTCATTACTTACATGACACTCACACTACACTCAGAGGTGAATTTGCTTGGTTAAACTAAGATTATTCGGGAGCTTTCTTGCCGTCCTCTTCGGTTCAGCGATGATCGCAAGCGGCTTTAATCTGTTCCTGATCCCCCACAGACTGCTCAGCGGAGGCGTATCCGGCCTCGCCATGCTGGCCGGTTATTTCACTCCTTTTAACATCAGCTTACTCTATTTACTCTTCAATATCCCGCTGCTTGCTACAGGATGGTTCCAGCTGGGCCGCCGGTTTATTATTCTCAGCATGGTCTCTGTAGGTGCTACCACCTGGCTGATGACGGTGGTACCGGTCTTTCAAGTATCCTCGGATATGCTGCTTGCCTCTGTTTTCGGCGGGGTGCTTGTGGGTGCCGGTGCGGGCATCTCCTTCCGTGTAGGAGGCTCCTCAGGCGGCTTCGATATTCTGGGCTCCATTATAACACGGTACCGGGATTTCCCGGTAGGCAGTGTGCTGGTCGGTCTCAATGGTCTCGTCATTCTTGCTGCGGCTTATTTTGACGACAACTGGAATCTGGCGCTGGCCTCGATGGTCTCCATTTACGTCACCGGCAAGGTGGTCGACCTGATTCATATCAGCCACATCAAAGTTACCGTGTACATTATCACCAACCGGACTGACGAGCTGCTGCAGCAATTGCTGGGCCTTCAGCGCGGCGTTACAAAATTTAAGACAGAAGGTGCTTATTCTCATGTAGAACGGGACATGCTAATGACAGTGACCACACGGTATGAGCTTGCAGAACTGAAACGTATTATTAAAACAAGCGACCCGCAGGCTTTTGTAAATATCGTTGAGACTGTCGGTGTGATGGGCTCTTTCCGCAAACGGTAATTCATAAGAAAATGCTTATCCGTTCAAATTATGTTATATTATAGCTACGCAGGACCTTAACAATTTCATGAAGATTGTGATTTACCCTCTTTTTTCCAGGCACTTCGTTTTTCCGGGTGGACCCTGAATTCTGATTCAGTTCGATTCGAAAAAGGAAAGGGTGATTTTTGTGGAAATGGAAACGGTAAAACTGTCAGCAATCGTCATGAGGTGGTATCCGGATATGATACCGTTCCTGAAGCAGGACGAACTCAATTCTGTAATCGTACTGCGTGACGGTCTGAGTATTCTGGAACCGGCAGATGCCATGGATATCATCCATTACAGCATTTGCGAGCATCAGAATTCTGCGTATCTTCATTAAGCAAGCTGCCCTAAAGAGCAAGTTGTAATAGTTGCCGCCCTGGTCATTGGCCTTCGTGCCAGTCCGGGGCGGCATTTACTTTTATAATCAGCGGTTCAAAATCTGTACATCCCGTTTATAAACAACAAGAGCGGAAATATGACCTCAAAAAATTACGGGTATTGTTACAAGTCTGTTCTTTTTGGGTGCATCCGTTACCTTATACTTTATAAGGAATGTACATAAAGGGAGCGAATAAGAAATGAATATCACCTGGGCTTTACTGATGATGGCCCTGGGAGGCGTAGGTGTTCCGAATCAAGGACATGAAGCCGATGTGGCAGCAGCCCTGCAGAGCGCCATGAATCCCCCCATCGTCGCAGAACACACCACCAATCCGGACGCAGCAGCATCACCGAACGGAGGCGGCACTGCCTCTCCTGCACCTTCACCAAGCGCATCGCCGGAGACAGCACTTCTTGCCGATCCGCAGCCGGATGCTCCCAAGGTTAAAGGGATATACGTGACTGCCTACAGTGCCGGGGGTGCACGGATGGAGACCCTGCTTGCCCTGCTGGACAAGACTGAGCTCAACTCCATGGTTATCGATATTAAAGATGATGCCGGATACATCACCTACAAAACGGACAATGCTGAACTTCAGCAAATGGGACATCCACAACCGTTCATAGGTGATATCAACAAGCTGATGACCCGCCTGAAGGAGCATGATGTCTACCCGATTGCGCGTATCGTAGTATTCAAGGATTCTGTGCTCGCCAAAAAGAACAAGGAATTATCCTTCGTGAACAAAGACGGCTCTGTCTGGGCCAACAAAGGCGGAGACAGCTTCGTCAATCCTTATAATGAAACTGTGTGGAAGTATAACGTAGATATTGCCAAGGAGGCCGTTAAGCTCGGGTTCAAGGAAATCCAGTTTGACTATGTACGCTTCCCTGAAGGCTTCGAGAAGCGTGCGGACACTCTGAAATACACGAAGAGCGACAGACCGCGCGTGGAAATTATCGCCGACTTTGTTAAGTATGCCAAAGCTGAGCTGGCACCACTGGGAGTTCGGATCTCTGTGGATATCTTCGGCTATGCCGCCTCGGTACCTGCCGCAGAAGGTATCGGACAGGATTTCGTGAAGATCTCAAAGAATGTCGATGTTATCAGCCCGATGGTCTATCCGAGCCATTATTCCACCGGCTGGTTCGATGTGAAGGACCCGGACAAAGACCCTTATGCTACCATTAAGGGCTCAATGGTCGATACACACAAGAAGCTCAATCCGCTAGGCAGCTACAAGCCGGTCATCCGCCCATGGATTCAGGATTTCACCGCCAGCTGGCTGGGCAGCGGGCATTATGTCAAATACGGCAAGAAGCAGGTTGAAGATCAGATCCGTGCCTTGAAGGATCAGAATATCGACGAATTCCTGCTTTGGAATGCCAATAACCGCTACACCGCCGATGTAAAGTACGACCAATAAGCTTTCTGCAATTATCCGGATGTATCCATAGCCGCACGATATTAGAGAGCCCGGCAGCTGCCGGGCTTTTTACTGGGAATATTTACACTGGGAAAATAAGTATTCAAAATAAAGATAACGGGGCATTGATGATTATGAAACAGACAACTTCCATTAAACAAAAGGCCGGGCAATTCCTGCATATATTGCTTCCGATTCTAATTACTCAGATTGCATTGTCGGCCATTACCTTCTTCGACACCAATATGTCCGGCAAATTCGGCACGAATGATCTGGCCGGCGTAGCCATCGGCACAAGCCTGTGGATTCCGATCCAGACAGGCCTTAGCGGTATTCTTATGGGAATTACGCCCATTGTGTCTCATCTCCTCGGCAGCAAGCGGAGTAAGGATGTGGCTAACCAGGTGATGCAGGGCATTTGGCTCTCCCTGATCGTATCCGTGCTCGTGCTGATTCTTGGCAGCCTCGCTCTCACACCGATCCTGAATTTCATGAATCTGGAGCCTGCGGTACGAGATATTGCCTTCCGCTTCCTCGGTGCCATTTCCTTCGGCATTATCCCGCTGTTCGGCTATACCGTTGTCCGCAGCTGTATTGATGCCCTGGGTCAGACCCGTGTCTCCATGTTCATCACCCTGATTGCCCTGCCGGTCAATGTGGGGCTTAACTATCTGCTGATCTTCGGCAACTTCGGCTTCCCCCGCCTTGGCGGAGTAGGCGCAGGCGTAGCCTCTGCGATCACGTATTGGGTCATTTTTCTAATTGCCCTAATCTTCGTCTACCGGGCTGAGCCTTTCCGCAATCTGCAGATTTTCCGTAAATTTCATGCGGTGTCCCTGGTAAGTCTCAAGGAGCTGCTGAAGATTGGTGTGCCTATCGGCTTTTCGATCTTTTTCGAGACGGCGGTGTTCTCGGCTGTAACCCTGCTGATGAGCCGCTTCGATACCATTACAATCGCTGCCCATCAGGCCGCCATTAACTTCGCTTCCACCCTTTATATGATTCCGCTGAGCATCTGCATGAGTCTGACGATTCTCGTCGGCTTCGAGAGCGGCTCCGGCCGGCTGAGGGATGCGCGCCAGTATGGCATTATGGGCATTGGTACGGCGGCTGTCCTCTCCCTGCTCACAGCGCTGGTGCTGCTCTTCGCCGGGAATCATGTCGCCGGACTGTATTCGGATGACCATGAGGTGATCTCGCTGATCCAGCATTTCCTGATCTACGCGATCTTCTTCCAGATCTCTGATGCCATCGCAACCCCGACCCAAGGCGTACTGCGGGGATATAAGGATGTTAATCCTGCGTTCGTCATCTGCTTCATTGCCTATTGGGTGATCGGCCTGCCCGTCGGCTACCTGCTCGCCACTTATACTGAGCTTGGGGCTTACGGCTACTGGATCGGACTCATTACCGGCCTTGGAATCGGCGCAATTCTGCTCCTGGGCCGGCTCGTCAGGGTGCAGCGCAGATTCGCCCCGGAGAAGGCATGAAATAGCACGGAGCTCCACAAAAAAGTTCTTGTCTTATAACAAGAACAGCCACAGACAAGGGAGATTACTCTCCTTCGTCTGTGGCTGTTCTTCATTAACGGCTCTTTACAAGCAAATCTACTGCTTCCTTAATCACTTGATCAGGGGAGTTCCCCTTCGCAAGCTCTTCCTGAATACAGTGCTCCAGATTGTCTCCGATCACTGCACCAATAGAGCGGTCTACGGCTGTTCGGATCGCTGTCAGCTGAGTCACGATCTCGCGGCAATCTTTGCCTTCCTCCAGCATCCCGAGTACTCCCCTCACCTGACCTTCGATACGCTTCAACCGGTTGCTAATAGCTTTATCATACTCCACTGTCCCTTGGCCCCCTCTAGATGAATAAGTTCACGCCGGAATCCTCGGCAGCTCCAAGATAGCTGGCAACACCGCCGAAGTCTACACCTTCAATTAATTCCTCCTGCTTGATGCCCATGATGTCCATGCTCATCGTGCAGGCCATCAGCTTAACCCCGGCATTCAGTGCGCCTTGCATCAGATTCTCCAGGGATTCCACATTCTTACGGCCCATAGTATAGCGGATCAGCTTCGACCCAAGCCCGCCCATGTTCATGCGGGATAAGGGAAGCTTCCGCGTTCCCTTCGGCATCATCATGCCAAACATCCGGTCTAGAGCATTCTTCTTCACCTGCGGAGACTGCCCCCGGCGCAGAACATTAAGCCCCCAGAAGGTAAAGAACATGGTTACCTGCTTGCCCATTGCTGCGGCGCCTGTTGCAATAATGAAGGATGCGATAGTTTTATCCAGATCACCGCTGAAAACAATCATCGTTGTACCTTCAGAGACTGCTGACTGTTCCGCCGGAACTACGGTTCTGTCTGCCAGGTCTACTCCCTTCCGTACCAACGCCTGAACCTTGCCCCCGGATACATCCACTGATTCCAGTGTGTTCCTTGTCTTGCTGCACCACTGCCTGATATCAGCGGCAAAACCGAAATCCGTTGCAGTGATCTCAACCCGCTGGCCTTCCTCCATTGAGCTTATAGTCTCATATACTTTGAGTATAGGGCCGGGGCACTGTAATCCGCAAGCATCCAGCAGGAGCTGCGGCTTAGGGCTGAGCTGTTCGTGGCTATGGACTATACTGGCGGGAGACGGGGCATTCACTTTTAAAGCCGGCGTCTCTCTTTTCCCGGAATCATCAGTGTTATTCCCCCTTGCCATCGCTGCGTATGTTTTGTACCCTCCGTCAACATTTCGTACTGCATATCCGTATTGGATTAACATGCGGGCAGCAATGTAGCCGCGCAGCCCTACCTGGCAGGACACGGCGATCTCCCGATCCCCTGGAATCTCTGTGAGCCGGTCTCTCAGCCCAGCCAGCGGAATGTTGATGGAACCCGGAATGAACCCGGCTAAACGCTCTGCTTCGTCTCTTACATCAATGATGAGGCCGCCACTACGTGTGAATTCGTCCACTTCATGCCATTGCAGATTACGGACGAGTCCCTCCATCAGATTGGAGGCAACATAGCCCGCCATATTGACCGGATCTTTGGCCGAGGAATACGGCGGCGCATACGCCAGCTCCAGATCGGCCAGCTCATCTGCCTTAAGCTTGCTGCGGATCGCGGTGGCAATGACATCTATTCTTTTGTCCACTCCGGCACTTCCGGCCGCTTGTGCTCCATAAATCTCTCCTGTCTGCGGGTTGAACAGCAGCTTAAGCGCTATCGGTGCAGCACCGGGGTAGTAACCGGCATGAGAATTCGGATGGATATGCACAGCTTCATAAGGTACCCCAAGCGACTTAAGCGTCTTCTCGTTGTTCCCGGTCAGCGCAGCAGTCATATCGAAAATTTTGATAATCGCAGTACCTAATGCCCCAGTGTAAGAGGCTTCCCGGCCGTTGATATGATCGGCGGCCAGACGCCCCTGCCGGTTCGCTCCCCAGGCCAGGGAGACCATGGTATCGAACCCTTGAACGCGGTCCTTCACTTCAATGACATCCCCTACGGCATAGATGGCCGGATCACTGGTCTGTAGCGAGGCATTGACCTTAACCGATCCCCGGATGCCCAGCTCCAGCCCGCAGCTCCGTGCCAGGTCATTCTCAGGACTGACCCCAATTGCCAAGATAACCATATCCGTTCTAAGCTCCCCGCCGGAGGAGAGACGGAGCAGGCTGCCTTGCTGTTCAATAGCCTCTACACCCTCATTCATCCGCAGTTCCACCCCGTGCATACGCATATGCTCTTCCAGTGGACGAACCATCTCGAGATCAAGCGGGTTCAGAATCTGCTGACCCCGGTCAATCACAGTGACATCAAGCCCCCGCTCCCGCAGGTTCTCCGCCATCTCAAGACCAATAAAACCTGCACCAATTACAGTGGCATGCCGGGGGTGACGGCTGTCCACATAGGCCTTGATACGGTCTGTATCAGGAATATTCCTTAAGGTAAACAGGTTCTCAGCCTCTGAAATACCCGGCATCGGGGGAACTATCGGCTTCGCTCCCGGTGAAAGTACTAAGATATCATATGGAATCTGCAGTCTCTCGCCTGTTGTAACATTGCGGCAGTGTACCTGCTTATGTTCACGGTCAATCTCTGTCGCCTCGGTAAAGATTCTCACATCAATATTGAAGCGTGCCCGGATTCCAGCCGGTGTCTGCAGAAACAGCTTGTCCCGGGAATCAATACTCTCCCCAATATAATAAGGCAGCCCGCAATTGGCAAAAGAAACATGCTCTCCCCGCTCAATCATGATAATGTTGTCTTCTTCGTTCAGTCTTCTTAGGCGTGCCGCAGCGGATGCCCCTCCGGCAACACCGCCGATAATGACTATAGTTCTACTCATGCTTATTCCCTCCTAATTGTATACCCCTATGGGTATTAATATATACGGGTGGGGGTATACTGTCAAGTCAAAAAAGAGCAGCCCCTTCCGGTGATGGAAGGCTTGCTGCTCCGGTGAAATTTGAAGATCCTATAAATTCTGCTGCTCTTACTGGGACAAACGGGAAGCCAGCTCATACAGCTCGATATTGAAATCCTTCTTCGTATTCACTACCTTATCGATATCGGTCAGGGTCAATTCCCCTTTAATAATTCCGCATGCCTTGTCCGATTCGCCTTCGATCAGCTTACGGACCGCGAAATCAGCCAGACGGCTGGCGAGGTTACGGTCTCCTGGTGTTGGAGTACCTCCGCGCTGAATATGTCCCAGTACCGTAACACGGGCATCCAGGGAAGCATGGCGGTCTTTGAGTGCCTGAGCAACATCCTCACCCTTGCCGACGCCTTCAGCTACAATGACGATACTGTGACGTTTGCCGCGTGCGAAATTATCCTTCATCCGGTCAGCTACCTCATTCAGGTCATAAGGCATTTCCGGCACCAGAATCGTCTCCGCCCCGGAAGCAAGACCTGCATGCAGAGCGATATCTCCGCAGTGACGCCCCATAACCTCTACGATGGAGGAACGCTCATGGGATGACATGGTGTCGCGCAATTTATTGATCGCATCCACTACCACGCCAACGGCAGTATCGAATCCGATAGTGTAGTCTGTGAACGATATATCATTATCAATGGTACCCGGCAGAGCCATCGTCTTGATCCCAAGCTTGCTGAGCTTGTTGGCGCCATGGTAAGAGCCGTCTCCGCCGATAACAACCAGACCGTCGATGCCGAGCTCATTCAGAATGTCAGCACCTTTCTGCTGGCCTTCCGGCTTCATGAACTCCAGACAGCGTGCAGACTGCAGAACCGTACCTCCGCGCTGGATGATATCTCCGACACTGCGCAGATCCATCGGGAAAATGTCGCGGTTCAACAGGCCCTGATACCCGCGCTGAATGCCGAATACTTCAATTCCGAAGTAGATCGCGCTGCGGACAACCGCACGCACTGCGGCGTTCATCCCCTGGGAGTCTCCTCCACTGGTTAATACTGCGATTTTTTTTACG
The DNA here is from genome assembly GCF_037975415.1 of Paenibacillus sp. FSL M7-0896. Taxonomy (NCBI): domain Bacteria; kingdom Bacillati; phylum Bacillota; class Bacilli; order Caryophanales; family Paenibacillaceae; genus Paenibacillus; species Paenibacillus sp. FSL M7-0896. The sequence continues at coordinate 2,281,925 of NZ_CP150250.1, read as the reverse complement.
TTTGACATTCTGTTAGTTCCTCCTTAAATTTGTGCCAGTTTCTCTCCTTACCCGGAGAAGATCCGGCAGCATCTAATACATGTGTTTGCGTATCCAGCGGCTGTTGACGAAGAAGAAGAGTCTGGTCAGCGGACTATTCTTCATCAGCCTCCGGGATACCGAGCGGACCTCGCGTTGCTCACTAACCTTGGGATCGGATAAATACAGGGCCAGCAGTCCTTCGATGATCATACGGTGCATGGAGTTCTCAGGAAGACTCCGGACATCCTTGCGGGCCCACTCCACAATGGAAGCGATCCGGTTCAGCATCATATCCGTATTCTCATAATAATTGCAGAAATTGAGATCACCGCCGGCCCGGTCTTCATCCTGGTCGATCAGATAATCCAGCATGATATGCAGACCGCACACATGCGGAAAATAAGCAGCACGAATGGATGATGATGCCACTGTGCTTAGCTTAGGATCACAGGATGCCAGAAAAAGCATGAATACGCCCAGGGTTGAACCGGTTGCGGCCGCAAATTCATTCCACTGGAGATGAGGCGCGCGGTACCCCTCCTTCTCCCACCATTCCTTGAGGGCAGCTTCTCTAAGCTCCGGGTGAATGTGCTTATAGACCTGAAGATCAGTGTACAATACAGCCAGATTATAGACCTCTTCAGTAGCAGCACCGTAGCCGGGTAGCCGGGAGGTCATCTCCTGGCATTTGCGGACCAGTCTGTGCAGGTATCCGCCGTCATTCTGTTCCGTGCGCAGCGCGTAATAGTTCACAGGCTCCGCGCCGGGGGTAACAGCATCCAGCATGGACTTATGCAGCAACCGGAAATCGGCCGGATCAAGCGAAGTACTGCGGTCACACAGGTTGTCCAAATAATCACTGATCGTCTGATAAGCAACAATTAGCGGAATCAGTATATGTCTCATCGACAAATTGCCGGCGGCATAGATTCCGCCGCCTTCGCAATGAAACTGCTTCGTTTCAATGCTGGCAAGCGCTTGCTTACGGAGCTCGGGATCGGGAATTCCTTCTGCATCCTTGCGCCAGGAATCGAGACATGATCGCACTTCCGGCAGCACGTACTTATAGACCCTCTTCATGAGTCCAATAGGACCGCGCGGACTACGGTTACGGCCTTGCTCAAATTCATTCAATGACAGTGCCTCCACATTGTTGTCTCCTTATCCAAATCATGATTATTATAATATGCAGAGCGGATTTGTACAAACAACAAAATCACTTTCGCAAACTCTTGAAAGATTCAGAAAATCGATATTATACGAATCCCCCGGCCTCTTCGCTTTATGCTATACTATACTTTTCTATATCCCGAAGGAGTGCACAATCATGAATGCGAGGCGGAGCGGCGGCCAATACAGTGATCAAAACTGGCTGCGATCCTTTATGTTTACGCTGTACGGCACCAGTGTGCTGGTTGTTTCTTATTTCCCGTTATTTTATGCCCACTTAGGCTTCAGCAGTCCGCAAATGGGTCTGCTCTACTCGGTAGGCCCGTTAATCTCGATTCTCTCTAATCTGTTCTGGAGTATGATGAGCGACCGGCTGGGTACCGTCCGTAAGATTATGGCTCTCCTGCTTGGAGGCCAGCTGATTACCGCCATTATTCTGGCCAGAGCCACCGATTTCTCGAGTGTCATGCTTATTTTATCCTTTTTCTATTTCTTCTATTACCCTGTCTTTCCACTGGCAGATACGATGGCAATTAAAATTGCCCAGCGTCACGGGCGGAATTTCATTGCCATCCGTGTATTCGGCTCGCTCGGATACTCTTTCTTCGCCCTTACAATCGGCTATGTACTCAGAACGCTGGGACCTCAGTACAGCGTAGCGATTTGTATTGTGATTGTCGTAACCGCGCTGCTGATTACGATTGGGCTGAAGGATGTGAAGCGAACCGAGGCGGCTCCGCTCTCTGTAGACAAGGAGTCTACGGACAGACCGCTGAAGGGCGCCGGACTCCGCGAGATTCTCCTGCAAAAGGAAGTGCTGTGGTTCTTCGGCTCTGTATTCCTGCTCGCCATCGGCTACCGGATGAACGAGGCCTTCCTGACGATCAGCCTCAAGGGCATGAATGCAGGAGATGAAGTTGTCGGCTGGGCGCTGCTGGCTTCAGCGCTCAGTGAGATCCCCATCTTCTTCCTGCTCAGCAGATATGGCGACAAGTTCAAGGAGCTGCCGCTGCTTGCTTTTGCCAGCCTGATGTTCACGCTGCGCTTTCTGTTCATGTCGCTGGCCCAGGAGCCGGGTACCGTGGTTGCCATTCAGGCCATGCATAGCATTTCGTTCGGCATTTATTATGTAACTGCGGTCCGCTACATCACACGGATCATCCCTGATCACCTGCGGGCAACCGGAATGGCACTCTTCACCGTCGTATGGTCCAGCGGCGCAGGTCTGCTCAGCGGCACCTTCGGCGGACTGATCTACCAGGATGCCGGCCGGATTGTATTCTATCTGGTTGCTACCGGCTTCTCGGTTCTGGCCTTCATCGGCTTCCTGTCCAAGCATCTGATGGACCTCGGGGGCGGCACGGACCGCCCGCTGCGGCGTAAGAGCAAGACCCCGCTCTGACTGATTATGGGCGGGGAAGGATATAGCACCACCGGGCCCGTTGCAGCATAAAAAAATGCCTGCGGCATCCCCATTGTGATCGGTTTTTCGACCACATCCCGCCCTCGCACCTCTTCCGCACTGAATGTAGTCGGTTTTTCGACCATATCCGGCCCTTGCCCCTCTGCCGCACCGAATGTGGTCGGTTTTTCGACCATATCCGGCCCACACGCCTCTGCCACACCGAATGTGGTCGGTTTTTCGACCATATCCGGTCCACTCGCCTCTGCCGTACCGAATGTGGTCGGTTTTTCGACCATATCCGGCCCACTCGCCTCTGCCGTACCGGATGTGGTCGGTTTTTCGACCATATCCGGCTGTTCGGTGAAATCAGCGAAGTCATTCCTATTAACTTTATGCGTAACTTATCCACATCGGACGTAAATCATAATTTCCTAATCAATAAAAAAACACAGCCCCCGAAGGAACTGTGCTGCTCAAGCTGCCTGATGCTACTTATGCCAGTGCGTGCTAGATCAAATATATATATTGCGGCTGACAGAAGCTCTGCCTTGGCCGTATTTTATAATTTAACTACGTTTGCTGCCTGTGGACCGCGGTTACCGTCCGTAACATCGAATTCTACCGCTTGGCCTTCGTCCAAAGTCTTGAATCCGTCGCCTTGAATCGCTGAGAAGTGAACGAATACATCTTCGCCGCCTTCAACTTGAAGGAAACCATAACCCTTTTCTGCGTTAAACCATTTTACTGTACCTTTCAAATGAACAACCTCCTAAAAATACCGCCATATATGGCGTATGCTTACATTATACTCTTTCTATACTTGTAAAGCAATCCATCTTTTCCCTGATTTCATGATTTAATTTGCTTTTCCCTTCTCCGGTGCGTTATCATTGACCCAAAAGCCAAAAATCGCCAGGGTGGTAATGATAATGATCAAAAAACATGAAATATACAAAACAGACAAGTGGAACATGATGACGGTGGAGGTTCAGGGACGTTATATTATCCTTCGTGAAATCTCCGACCAATGGGGAGAAGAAACGCATACCTTCATGAGCCGTCCGGCTATGATGCAGTGGGTGAACAACCGCTTCAATAAAGAATCCTACAAGGACAATGAAGAAGAGTACAAGAATATCATCGCAGCCTTCAAACAGGTATAGTCCGGCATGGATAATGAGAGTCTTGTCATTTATGTCATTGTCGTCCTGTGCCTGGGTGCCGTACTGATTATGAGCAAGGACAAAATGCCCCCGCGCTTGAAGCGCGGGATGGCATTGACCGCAGTCATTATGATTGCGCTGGCTTTTGTCTTCATTATTTATAGCCTGCTCACATAACTTCATCTGTAAGCAAGATTTAATAAACATGAATTGGCAGGGCATACTAAGCAGACTTTGAGAATCAGGAGGCTGCCGTCATGTCCGTTACCGCCAAATCACTCCCGCTCCTGCTTGCGCTCAGCCTGCTGCAGGGAAATCTGTCCTCAGCGCTCCCGCAGGCGGATAGCAGCCCAGCCGCATCCCATCTACCGAGGAGGATTTCTATGGAACAATTACCTAAGAGAAGTGAAGTGCCCGCCGAGAACCGCTGGAAGCTTGAAGATATGTTTGCTTCAGAGGAGCAATGGGATGCCGAATATAAGGAAGTGAAGGCGCTGATTACAAGCGCTGCCTCCTTCCAGGGGAAGCTGGATTCTCCGGATGCCCTGAAGAAGTGCTTCGAGCTGGACGATAAGCTGTCCCTGCTGACTGAACGCCTCTATGTCTATGCGCATATGCGCCAGGACGAGGATACAGCGGCTTCGAAGTACCAGGCTCTCTCCTCCAAGGCCAAGAAGCTTGGCGTTGAAGCGGGTGAAGCTCTTTCTTTTGTCACACCTGAGATTCTGGCCCTGCCTGACGCGACACTGGACCAGTTCATCGCTGACCCTTCGCTCTCCGACTACACCTTCACCTTGACTGAAATGAAACGTGAGAAGGCCCATGTCCTGTCCAAGGCGGAAGAAGCGCTGCTGGCTCAGGTCAGCACGATCGCCCAGGCCCCGCAAACTGTATTCAGCATGCTGAATAATGCGGATCTGAAGTTCCCTAAGATTAAGAACGAAGAAGGCAAGGAAGTTGAGCTGACCCACGGAAGCTATATTCAATTCCTCGAAAGCCCGGACCGTGAGGTACGCAAGAACGCCTTCAAAGCGGTCTATGAAACTTACGGCAAGCAAAAGAATACCATTGCTGCCACGCTGAGCGCGAATGTGAATAAGAATGTCTTTTACTCCCGTGTGCGCAAATATCCTTCCGTACTGGAAATGTCCTTGTACGGCGACAATATTCCGAAGGAAGTCTACACGAATCTGATCGATACGATTCACGAGAGTCTGCCGCTGATGCACCGTTATATGAAGCTGCGCCAGAAGCTGCTTGGGGTAGATGAGCTACATATGTATGACTTGTTCGCTCCGCTGGTAGACGAATATAAGCTGGATATTACGTTTGACGAGGCCAAGAAGATTACCAAGGAAGGCCTGAAGCCGCTTGGCGAGGACTACCTTAGTGTTCTGCAGGAAGGCTATGACAAAGGCTGGATCGATGTCTACGAGAACGAGAACAAACGCTCCGGCGCATACAGCTGGGGGGCTTACGGCACCCATCCTTACGTGCTGCTGAACCATAATGACAATCTGAACAGCATGTTCACACTGGCACATGAGATGGGTCACGCCCTGCATTCCTACTATTCAGACACAGCGCTGAAATACCGGGATGCGCAGTACACTATTTTCCTGGCGGAGGTTGCTTCTACTACCAATGAGGCGCTGCTGATGGATTACCTGCTGAACAAATCCACAGATCCGAAGGAAAAAATGTACCTGCTCACCTATTATGCCGACCAGTTCCGCACGACGGTATTCCGGCAGACGATGTTCGCTGAATTCGAAAAAATCATTCACCAGCGTGCTGAAGAAGGCGAGTCGCTCACACCGCAGGATCTCTCGGCCATCTACTATGACCTGAATGTCAAGTACTACGGCAAGGATATGGTAATTGATCAGGATATTGAGATGGAATGGGCGCGGATTCCGCATTTCTATAACAGCTTCTATGTCTATAAATATGCTACCGGCTTCTCGGCGGCGACGAGCTTCGCCAAACAGATTCTGGAGGAAGGCAAACCGGCGGTTGACCGTTACCTCGGCTTCCTGAAGAGCGGCGGCAGTGATTATTCCATTAACATCCTGAGCAAAGCCGGGGTTGATATGTCGTCTCCTGAACCGATCCGCGAAGCCATGAGCGTATTCGAGAGCGTGATCGAACAGATGGAGCAGTTGACCAAGTAAGACAGAAGGCTTAGTATTACAGTAATCCCTTGCCCTTTGATGGCAGGGGATTTGTATTGTCAGATCATCCTGAGGAGGAAGCTATATGAAATTTCAATGGTCACTTATATTAGGTTTATTTTTCGCTCTGCTGACTGCAGTATTCGCAGTAATGAATGTGGATACGGTGCCCGTTAATTTCGGGTTTGACTTTGTCAGCATTCCGCTTATCCTCGTTATTCTTGGCTGTGCGCTGATCGGCGGTGTTGTGGTCGGTTCGTACGGAATTTTCCGCCAGTATAAGCTGCAGAAGCAGATTAAGAGCCTGAATGCCGAGCTTGCCAAGCTGCGTGACGCTAATAGTATCAACATGGAACCTATCCCTGCTGAGAGTGACCCCTTTACGCCAGAAGGATCATCCCGGCTGTAACCCATAGACGAATAGGAGGAACTATCCTTGCTTACCATCCAGCCCAATGAAGAATATATTCTGAATCTGCTCAAAAAACTGCTCGACACCCCAAGCCCCAGCGGCTTCACCGCCCAGGTGATGGCACTCGTGGCTGAAGAAGCGGCGGCGCTCAATATTCCGCTCACCTGGAATGAAAAAGGCGGCGCGATGCTCACGGTACCCGGACTTGATCCTTCGCGCACGATCGGCATCAGCGCCCATGTGGATACGCTCGGTGCCATGGTCCGCTCTATTAAGCCTAACGGTTCCCTCCGTTTAACCTCTGTGGGCGGATTCAGCATGAACAGCATTGAGAATGAATATTGCATCATCCATACCCGCAGCGGCTTAACTTATACCGGTACGATCCTGACCAGTCATCCATCTGTGCATGTGTATGCCGATGCCCGTGATTTCAAGCGTGCGGAAGAGAATATGGAGATCCGGATTGATGAGCTGGTCTCCACCAAGGATGATGTGCTGAAGCTGGGGATTTCGGTAGGTGACTTCATTTCGTTCGATGCAAGGGCGGTGCTTACCCCCAGCGGATATATCAAATCCCGCCATCTGGACGACAAAGCCAGTGTAGCCGCCTTATTCGGGCTGCTGGAGAGCATCCGGCGCGAAGGCTGGAAGCCGCTGCATAACCTGTCCCTGCTCATCTCCAACTATGAAGAGGTAGGTCACGGCGCTGCCTGGATTCCAGGGGAGATCAATGAGATGATCGCTGTGGACATGGGCGCGATGGGCGATGACCTCAGCTGCAAAGAGACGGATGTCTCCATCTGTGCCAAGGACTCCTCCGGCCCGTATGACTATGCCATGACCAGCCGCATGATCGAGCTGGCGAACGGTCTGGCCATTCCATTCGCGGTCGATATCTATCCGCAATACGGCTCCGACGCCTCTGCTGCGCTGCGCGGCGGAAATAACATCCGGGCCGCACTGATCGGACCGGGCGTACACGCCTCGCACTCCATGGAGCGTACCCACAAGCAGGCTGTGCTTAATACGGCTAAGCTGCTGGCGGCTTATGTTGGGGCGAACTGATCGGGCTGCTCGCCACGGCTGGTCACTTTCTATAGCAACACGACCTGGATATTAGTAAACAAGTACAAAAAGGCAACACCAGCTCATGTAAATAGCTGGTGCTGCCTTTTTAGTAGACTATATTAATCTTGACCAGGCCGAAATGTTGCAACTATTGCAACCTGGCCCGCCCATAACTGGACATTTGCAGGGATTCCTGCATAAATTGCAACAATTCCCCCGCCCACCGGCTCCGGTGAGGATTTATCCTGCATTTTGTGCAACATTTGCGGCTTAGAGCTGAGATAACGAGTGAGATGTTGCATTTTGGGCAGGATTTCCGCATACCCTCTGACTTTGAGGATTAGGGCTGTGTTCACGCGTGAGATGTTGCATCCCCCGGTTAAGGCCATACCTGCTCCAGCTTGTCCGCATAGTACTTAATGGCCTTGCGGTAATCCTGGATACAAGGATCGGCGGATGTATCCGCAAGCAAGGTAAGCAGCAGTTCCATGGCCTCGGTGTGAGCACCGAGATTATGCAGCGTCATGGCCAGAAAAGCCTTAAATTCCGCACGCTGCGGGAATTCAAGCGCTCCCTGCTCCAGCACCACACGGGACTCCGCATACTGCCCGAGCGTCCGGTAGGTACTGCCCAGGCCCAGCATCGCGCCTGCCTTCTGCTCCGCATCTGGAAGCCCCAGGGCAAGACTCTGCTCGTAATAGGACACCGCCTCACGCTCCAAGCCCAGCACATCATGCGTCCATGCCAGCTGATAATGCAGCTCGGCATTGCTCCCGTCTGCTGACAGTAGCTCTAGCAGCATGGTCCTTGCTTCTTCTGCCCGGCCAGAGGACCGGAGCTGCACAGCAGCTTCTATCGTATGAGTCACAGCCACTGTTCCCTCCTTCTGCACCGCGGTGTTATTTACCCGCGATCTTCTCCGCCAATTCATTCAGATACGTCCAGCGTTCCATCAGACGCTCCAACTCTGCCTCGGCCTGCCGCTGCTTCTCCACCAGCTCCTGCAGCCTGCCGGAGTCGGCGAAGGCCGCTTCCATCTGGGCCGAGATGTCTGTCAGATGCTGTTCTGCCTGTTCAATGGCCTCGTCGATCCCCTCATACTCGCGCTGCTCCTTGAAGGTGAATTTCAGCTTCTCGCGCGGCGCTGACCCGGCCTGAGCATTCCCGCCCTGCTCAGCAGCGGCACCAGCCCCGCTGGCACTGCGGCCGGAGCCGCCGTCTGCCTTGCCGGCGTTCCCGCTGCCGGATGGGACGTTCTTCGCCAGCCACTCTTCATATTCGCTATAGTCGCCGACATGCAGGCGGATGCCCCCATCCTCGAAGGCAATCAGCTTATCCACGGTACGGTCCAGGAAGTAGCGGTCATGCGATACGGTGAAGACTACGCCGGGGAATTCATCGAGGTAATCCTCCAGTACAGCGAGTGTGCCGATGTCCAGATCATTCGTCGGCTCATCGAGCAGCAGCACGTTCGGGGCTCCCATGAGGACGCGCAGCAGGTAGAGACGTCTTTTCTCGCCGCCGGACAGCTTGGAGATTGGCGTCCACTGCATCGCGGGAGGGAACAGGAAGCGCTCCAGCATTTGCCCGGCGGTGATGACACTGCCGTCTGCGGTCTTGATGATCTCGGCTTCTTCCTTCACATACTCGATCGCCCGCAGGCTGAGATCCATGTCCTGATGCTCCTGGGTGAAATAGCCCAGCTTCACGGTTGTTCCGAGCTGCACCTCACCGCTGTCCGGGGTAAGCTTACCGGCAATCAGGTTAAGCAGCGTGGACTTGCCGCTGCCGTTCTTGCCGACAATCCCCACGCGGTCCTGCGGCACAGCAATATAATTCAGATCCTTGATTAAGGTCCGGCCATCCAGCGATTTGGTGAGATCCTGAATCTCAATGATTTTGCGGCCCAGTCTGGTGGACGCTACAGAGATATCCATAGATGATGCCGATGCGCCTCCCGTGCTCTCCTTGAGCTTCTCGAAGCGGTCGATCCGCGCCTTCTGCTTCGTGGAGCGTGCCTTAGCCCCGCGGCGAATCCAGGCCAGCTCGGTGCGCAGCAGATTCTTGCGCTTCTGCTCGGCCGAAGCCTCCCGTTCTTCACGGTCTGCCTTCAGCTCCAGGAACCGTGAATAGTTCGCTTCATACCGGTACAGATTCCCGCCGTCCAGCTCAAGCATTACACTGGCTACCCGTTCCAGGAAATAACGGTCATGCGTGACCATCAGTAGCGCCCCGCGCCGCTTCTGCAGATACTGCTCCAGCCAGGCTACGGAATCCGTATCAATATGGTTGGTAGGCTCATCCAGAATCAACAGCTCCGACGGTGTAATCAGTGCCGCCGCCAGCGCTACGCGCTTGCGCTGTCCGCCCGACAGGCTCTCCATCCGGGCATCGAACCGGGTAATCCCCAGCTTCGTGAGAACCGTCTTGGCCTCACTCTCCAGCTGCCAGGTGCCGGCGGCGTCGATGGCCTGACCAATCCGGACAAGCCTGCTCTCCAGCCCTGAGTCTCCCGGATTCTGCTCCAGAAGAGACATCACCTCCATGTATTCCCGCATCGTCGCAAGCTCCGGGTCCTCTCCGGCAAATACCTGCTGCAGGACCGTATTTCCAGGCTCATAAGGCGGATTCTGGGCCAGAAACTGCACCCGCACATCATTGCCGATGCTAATCTGCCCTTCATCTGCTGTATCGAGCCCGGCGATAATCTTCAGAAAGGTTGATTTTCCCGTGCCGTTGACGCCAATTACGCCTATCTTATCCCTGTCGTCCATGCCAAAGGAGGCATCACGGAACAAGGTTTTCTCCCCGTAGCTCTTGGAGAGGTGTTCCACCGTCATAATATTCATCAGTTGTCCTCGCTTGCCTTATATTTTGAAACCGGAACTTAGCTGTACTCTCTTAAGATTCAGCTTCAGCAGGGAAGTCGCCCAGCGCCGAATCCAGGCTGCCCAGTGCCCCATTGATAAAGAGCCTGGCCGCAAACTTCGCCCTCTTATCCGCATCTGCCTCGGCAAACTCAGGGTCGAACAGGATATCCATCTTCAGACGGTCCAGAATACCGATGTACGACTGTGCCATCAGCTCCGGCTCGGTAGCCCCGCCTTCCAGCAGCACCTTCACCACAGCCTGCATATAGGCTTCCATGAACTGTGCCATATACGCCACCAGCTCAGGGTTATTGTTAGGCGCACGGAAGAACAGCTTCGTATGCTGCTTGCGCTCATAGTAATAGAACAGATGATGCTCTGCAATCACGGAGAGCTTGTCTGTCATTGCGGAGCAGGTCCTCAGCTTACCCTCAAGCTGCTCAAGGAAGCCTTCACAATCGCGGCGGGTAACCGCCATGAAGAGCTCCTCTTTGCTTTTAAAATATAAATAGACCGTACCCTTGGCAATGCCTGCACGTTCGGCCACTTCCGACATCTTGGTCTCATAAAAGCCGCCTGAACCGAAAAGCTCATAAGCGGCATCCAGAATAGCTGCATGTTTGTCTACGGATGCACTGCTCAACGGTTCACCTCCCAACCCATAGAATCCTGTATGTTACCGGATAACGCAACGGCCGGCTTAATCCTCAGGTCCGTCCTTATCCTATGTAACTGATATAACTGACCAGCAGCGCTACAGCACCGCCTATTATAGAACTTACAGCATTTACAGTATCATTGTCCATCCAGCGCCAGCCCCTGGCGTATACCGTAGGCTTCCCGCAGTGCTTGGAGGCCTCGACCTCGCGGCCGCAGACCGTACAGCGGTTCATCCGTTGCACGGTAGCACCCAGAACCGAGTCGGCAAAAGCTCCCGCAAGCCCGCCCAGCAGTCCGGCCAGCACCAGCAGCCAGAAGGCATGGGGCGTCATGCCGGAGGCCGCCCGCAGCAGCCAGGAGGCTGCACCGATGAGCGCCCCTCCCGCCGCTGCGGCCAGCGTCCCGGGCAGGGATACGCCGCCGGAGGTGCCTGCCTGCAGCACCTTCCCGGTCAGCACCGACCGGGGAGGCTTCCGGGCCAGCGTGCCGATCTCTGTCGCCCATGTATCCGAGGTCACAGTAGCCATCACCCCGATGAACAGGAAGCCCCAGAGCTCCAGCGGATAGACCGCGTTCAGCAGAACGGCCAGCATCCCGAGTCCGCCGTTGGCGAAGACCTGGCCCGCGTCGCGGCGTCCGGTTTTGTCATACGTGGCCTCCAGCTCTGCCTTATTCTCATGATGCAGCTTCGACAGCAGGGTTGAAGAGATGAAGAACACGAGCAGGATACCGAACCAGAACAGATTCCCCGCGCCGAAATAGATCGTCCCCATAACCACTGCCGCCACCATTCCTGAGAAGCTAAGCGACTGCTTCCAGTAAGCGGCCCCGGCAACCAGCAGCGCACCGCAGACCCCGATCAGCCATTGCAGCACTTCAAGTCCTGAGAGCATCGCCTTAACCGATCAGGCAGGTGCCCATGAGGGTATCGCCCCAGAACAGCTCGAACGAATCGCCCGCCACTACAGGACCTACACCGGCGGGAGTTCCGGTGAAGATAATATCGTCCTTGCCCAGCCCGTAGCGGGCGGCAATGAATTCAACGATTTTTTGCAAGGAGAAAATCATGTTCTTCACGTTCCCGCGCTGAACCTCAATCCCGTTCTTGCGGACGGTAAAGTCGGTGGCCTCCAGTTCCTCTTCCTCAGGCAATGCCATGTACGGGGTCAGCGGAGCTGCGTTCTTGAAGCCCTTGGCAGCCGTCCACGGCAGCCCCTTGCGCTGCAGATCATTATGCACATCACGGAGCGTGAAGTCGAGGCCCAGCGCCATCACATCCACCAGCTCCTGCACACTCATCCCCGGCACGTAATCACGTGCAATGCGCAGCACCAGCTCCCCCTCGTAATGAATCAGTCCGGCGTCCTTGGGCAGATGGATGATCGCTTTATCCAGGGCCACGGCAGCATGAGACGGCTTCAGGAAGATCAGCGGCTCGGCAGGCACCTTGTTGCCCAGCTCCTCCGCATGTAATTGATAGTTGCGTCCTACACAGTATACATTATTGATCGCACTGCTCATTGTTCCGTCAGCTCTCTTCCTCTATGAATTGGAATTCATACTGCAATGCTGCAATCCTTATTAGGCCTTCAAAAAGAGTTCGCCCCAAATATCCGGACGGTTCGTACAGATCATAATATCGGAATGAATCTCCGACAGGCGGCGCATTTCCTTGCCCTTGTTCAAGGTCCAGGCCATCACCTGCACCCCGCGTTCAATCAGGGATGTGGCCAGAAGCGGGCTAAGCCGGTCATAGCTGATGGATAAGAAGGAGCAGCCCAGCTCATCAAGCTTATCCGCAGGATTACCGGATCTGGAGTCATAGATCAGCCCTGTATGGAACCGCGCGTCCAGCTCCTTGATTCGCCGCAATACGCCGGCATCGAACGAGGTCAGCACCACTTCCTCACGCATTCCCCTGGCATTCACCAGATCAATGACCGCCTGCGCAAGACCGGGATACATGTCCCCCACCGTCTTCAGTTCGATATTCAGCCGCAGCCGGCCTGACGCCAGAGAGAGCACCTCTTCCAGGGAAGGCACCCGCTCTCCACGAAAAGCACGCCCTTTCCAGCTACCGGCATCCAGCCGCCGCATGTGTTCATAATCCATATTTTTCACCTTGCCGTGTCCATTAGTCGTGCGGTCCAGGGAATAATCATGGATGACCACAGGCACCCCGTCCTTCGTCAGCTGCACATCAATCTCCATCCAGCGTACAAAAGGCAGCGCAATCGCCATCCGCACGGCAGCCAATGTGTTCTCAGGGGCTTTACCGGAAAAACCACGGTGGGCTACACACATATTGTTCATCATTGATACGCACCTCCGGCTATTTCACCGCTTGGGTTACGGTACCGTCATTGCGGACCTTGATCAGGCCGGAAGAAATAGATTGTATTCTGTGCAGCAGTAGCTGCCCGTCGGCTTCATTCATCGGCACCGGCTGCGCCAGCTCGGCATCCATAGGCTTCAGCTTAAGAGCGCATTGCCCCTGCTTGCTGCATTCCGCCTGGAATACCGCCGTCTCCCAAGTCGCCGGGATGGAGCCGCGTGTGAAAATAAAGTTGCCTGTGCTGTAGGCAATCCATTTGCCTTTGTACGGCTCAATTCCCTGCAGCACATGCGGATGGCCGCCCATCACGAGATCGGCTCCGGCATCAATGAAGCTATGCCCAAGCGCCTGTTGGGTCTTGTCATACTGCTCCATCCGCTCCCGTCCCCAATGGACGACGACAACGACAACATCGGCCTTTTGCTTGGCTGCGGCAATCGCCTTGAGCGCTTCCGCACTGTCATACACCGAGGCAAGGCCAGGCTTGCCCGCTTCCGCCTTCCATTCAATCACCGGCATCACCCGGGTGAAGCCCAGCAGGGCAATCTTAATTCCATTACGTTCAAAATACTGCGCCGAATAGGCCTCCTGGCTATTCCGCCCTGCCCCCACATGAGGGATTCCGCGTTCGCCCAAATGCTTCAGGGTGTCCAGCAGACCTTCCTCCCCCTGATCCAGCGTGTGGTTGTTAGCCAGATTGACGGCATCCACACCGGCGGCTTTGAGCGCGTCCAGTGCTTTCGGCGGGCCCTTGAACACAAACTGCTTGTTCTTGGCCCCAACCCCGCGTGTAGTAATCGGCGTTTCCAGATTGACTACCGTGAGGTCATCCTTCTTGAACATTCCATCCAGCGCGCTGTAGGAATAATCGTAGCCCTTCTGCTCCAGCAGTGCGCCTGCTTTTCCGCTGAAGATGATATCTCCGGCAAAGCTCAGCTTCACACTCCCGCCGGAGGTATTCTCCGGCAAGCCTGCGACCAGCCCGCTGCTGCTTCCCGTTGTGGCCCGCGATGCATCCGTAGGGGTTGCCTGATCCGTTGGTGACGGTGCAGGCGTAGCCGAAGCTTCCGTGGTCGCCGCAGGCACTGGAGAAGCCTCCGGTGTCTCCTCCGGAGCAGGCTCAGCAGTGGCTGTAGCCTCCGTCCCAGTCTCTGCCGCTGTAGGTACGGCTTCTGCAGGGACGGCCGCCGTTGCATCAGCTTCTGGTGAAGGGGATGTGACAAGCGCCGCTGGCGGAGCAGCAGAGCCCTGCGGGTCCTTGTCATCCATGAATGAATAAGCGAGTGCTGCGGTAATCATCAGCAGCAGCGCCACATTGACCCACGCCCAGACCCTTCTGCGCCGTCGCCTGCTATGTTGTCTCTTGCCTTGTCTATTGCCTGATCTCGGCGGATACATGAGTCCAAGTAATCTCCTTTACCCTTAAAGTGTTTCTATTATAGCATATCTATCAGCTGCCGCTCCAAGCCGGGAACGGAGCCTCTCATAAAAAAAGGTGGAGCGCCACTGCTCCGCTCCACCGTTGCTTTTAGATTGTAGCTCCCGCCGGCTCCGGCAGCTTCGTGAGGCTGGCTGCGGCAGTCTCAGCCGTAAGCTTCGCCTGCTTGATGCAGTCCGGCATCCCGATGCCGTCATAGCCTGCGCCAAAAGCATAGACGCCGGGCAGCTTCTGCGCCAGCTCGCTGCGCAGGCCGGAAATCCGGCCGGGATGGCCGACCGGATACTGCGGCATGGATGACCTCAGCCGGGTGATCTCAGTGAACAGCGGCGCTGCGGTGATCCCCATAATCTCCTTCAGGTCCTTGCGCACCAGCTCCGCCAGCGCGTCATCCGGCAGCTCCACATTCTGTTCATCCCCTGACCGTCCCACGTAACAGCGCAGCAGTACCTTATCGTCAGGGCTGGTATGCAGCCATTTGGTAGAGGTCCAGGTGCAGGCGGTGATGTTCCGCCCTTCCTTACGCGGAACAAGGAAGCCCGATCCGTCGTATTCAGTAACGATATCTTGCCGGGTGAACGCCAGAACCACATTAGCTACTGATACATAGTTCACTGCATCCAGCGCCGAGACATCCACATGGGGACGCAGCAGCTCTGCGGCTGCGAAGTTCTGCACCGTAATGTAGATGTCGTCTGCTTCCAGCAACTCACCGCCCTCAAGCTCCACCTCATAACGGGCAGCGCCGGAAGAACCGGCACCTCCCAGAACACGGATGGATTCCGCTCCTGTCCCCGTGAGCTGCCGGACATCCTGCAGCTCATGGATGAGCGCATGCACGAGACTTTGCAGCCCTTGCCGGAAGGTGAGGAAGGCGCTTTTCTTCGTTCCCGTATGGGTCTCCACCGGCTTCCTGCCGGTGGTCATTCCACGGATCAGACTGCCGTACTGGCGCTCGACCTCACCGAACTGCGGAAAGGTCGCCTGAAGACTGATCTTGCGCATATCCCCTGCATAGATCCCTGCCAGCAGCGGCTCCGTCATATTCTCCAGCACCTCTGTACCAAGACGGCGCTCAATCAGATCGCCTAACGACTCATCCTCCGCACTGCGGCGGGGCGGGAGGACGAAATCCATCATCGCCCGCATTTTGCCGCCGAAGGAGACCAGACCGCTCTTCAGGAAGGGCTTCAGCTCTGTCGGAATGCCCAGCACAAGACCGGCAGGCATCGGATGAAGCTTGCCACGCTGCAGAATGTAGGTCTTCTTGGCATTAGGATTCGTGCTTACCAGCTCGTGGTCCAGCTCCAGCTCCCTGGCCAGATCGACCATCGCCGTCTTACGGGCCAGGAAGGAATCCGGGCCCTTCTCAATCACGAAGCCGTCACGGTGCAGTGTCTCGATTTTGCCGCCAAGGACCTTGTCCTTCTCGATTAAGGTAATCTCCGGCTGTACAGCCGCCTCACGGTAGAACTTGCGGATATAGAACGCGGCGCTGAGCCCGCTAAGGCCTCCGCCGATAATAACTACCTTGCGGGGTGATGCCGTCATGGCAGATTCACCTTCAACTGGTTCGCCTTCGTACGCACCACATCGCTGAGCACCGACATATAGGCCGGATCACTGTTCAGCGAGTCAATCCGCAGAAGACGCATATCCAGCTCGGAGGCAAGCTGCTGCGCTTCAATATCCAGATCGTACAGCACCTCCAAATGGTCGGAGACGAAGCCGATCGGGGCTGACAGCACGTATTTCACCTGGCTCTCGGCCAGCTCACGCAGCGTATCGAGAATATCCGGGCCCAGCCAAGGCTCCGCTGTCCGGCCCGCACTCTGCCAAGTGAACTGCCAGGATTCCACCCCCGCCTGAGCGGCAATGGCCTGAGAGGTCTCCAGCAGCTGGTCACGGTACGGATCGCCCATCGCCAGAATACGTTCAGGAAGACTGTGTGCACTGAACAACACGCGCACTTCCTCGCGCGAAGCGCCCGTTTCTTCGAACTCGTCCAGCTTGGCAGTTATTCTCCGGCTGAGCACATCGATCAGTTCGGGGTGCATGTGGTAGCTCTCAACGAACTCCATATGAATACCGCAGGCTTCAGCTTTTTCCTTGGCGCGCTTGATATAGGTTCCTACACTCATCACGGAGTAATGCGGAGCCAGCACGATGCCTATCGCCTGCTTGATTCCGTCCCGGACCATAGCCTCGACACCATCCTCGATGAACGGTCTGGCATGCTTGAGACCCTGGTAGCAAACATACTGGATCTGCCCGCTGTTCAGCTTGGCCTGCAAGGCTTCCACCTGACGGTCGGTATTTTCTCTAAGCGGAAAAACCCCGCCGACAATCGCCTTGTAGCGGTCAGTTAGCTCTTTAAGCTGCTCAGCAGAGGGAGCGTTCCCCCGGCGGATATGCGTATAATAAGCCTCTACATCCTCAAGACTCTCAGGCGTGCCGTACGACATCACGAGTACTCCAATTTTGTTGGCCACGGTTTCCATCCCCTTTATGAATTAATTAACGTCCTATACAGCAAAGAGAGCAGCAAAGGCTGCTGCCATCTTGATGCTATTTCTTCAACTAGGCCAGCGGCGGTGCCGCCTGTTTCATTGCTGCTGCCGAATACTCATGCACGTAATCCGTTAATTCCTTGAGCGTATCGAGTGAGGCTTCAGGGAATAATCCATGTCCCAGGTTGAAAATATACCCCGGCTGCGTGATGCCTTCATCGATCAGTTCCTTGGCCCGGGCTTTGAGCATATCCATCGGCGCGGTCAGCAGATATGGATCCAGATTGCCTTGAACCGCATAGCCCCCGCCCAGTCTGCGCCGCCCTTCGGTAATGCTTACCCGCCAGTCCAGTCCGATCACATCGGCCTGCAGCTTGGTCAGGCTGGGGAGCAGCTCCCCTGAGCTGACACCCGGGAAGTAGATCTTCGGAACCTCCAGATCAGACAACTCGGCAAAAATCCGGGTGATCGTCGGCAGCACATACTGCCCGAAATCACGTGGAGCGAGCGCCCCGACCCAGCTGTCGAACAGCTGGAACGCCTTCCCGCCGCTGGCGACATGGGCACGCAGATAGGCGATAACCATATCGCCCAGCTTCTCCATCAGCTTCTCCCACACCTGAGGCTGGCTGAACATCAGCTCCTTGGTGCGGTGATAGGTCTTGGACGGTCTGCCTTCGATCAGATAACTGGCGATGGTGAACGGAGCCCCGGCGAAGGTGATCAGTGGAACGTCCAGCTCCTTGTCCAGTATGGCGATGGTCTCCAGTATATGGCCCAGATCGCCTTCCACATCAATCGGCTTCAGCCGGTCCACATCACTTGCGGAGCGGATCGGATTCTCAATAACCGGCCCGATGTTCTTCACAATGTCAAAATCCACACCGAGGGAGGCCACCGGATTCATGATGTCAGAATACAGAATCGCCGCGTCCACGCCCAGCTTGCGCACAGGCATCAGTGTCACCTCAGCCGCAAGCTCAGGCTGCCTGCAGATCTCAAGCAGCGAATATTTCTCCTTGATCGTACGGTAGTCGGGATCATACCGGCCAGCCTGCCGCATGTACCATACGGGGGTGTACTCCGTGTTCTGCTGTCTGCAGGCACGGATAAAAGTGTCGTTGTAGGTCATGATAAGATCTCCATTAGATTTAATAGAATACTGTGAAAAAACACATATCATTATTATGCCCCTTTTGTAAGCGGCTAACAACCGCCTCACCCGAAAGGGAATGACAATCCCATGACATTACTATGACATGTGTTGCATTGTCCCGCTGAAAAACTATGATATACTGATATAATGTCAATTTTTCGTGAACTCTGTAACATTGAATCCCCTGAAAGGAAGTGAAAGCACTTTGAAGAATTGGGAGACCTGGAAAGTCAACCTCATGGTGCTTTGGTTCGGCCAGTTTCTGGTGAATGCAGGCATGACTATGATTACCCCGTTTCTGTCGCTTTATCTCGCCAAAGATCTGGGGGTGACCGGCGACCGCGCAATCGGGATGTGGGCCGGGCTTATTTTTGCCGCCAACTTCTTGACCTCGTTCATCTTCCAGCCGCTCTGGGGCAAGCTTGCCGACAAATACGGACGCAAAATTATGCTCCTGCGCTCCAGCTTCGGCATGGCGATTGTTATTGTGCTGATGGGCTTCGCCCAGTCCCCGATGCAGCTGCTGCTGCTCCGGCTGCTGAACGGAACCATCTCCGGCTTCAACCCCGCCTCTGTCGCGCTGGTCTCAGGCACCACACCGAAACCGAAGATGGGCTTCGCGATGGGCCTGATGCAGTCCGGCGCGGTAGCCGGAACGATTCTGGGGCCGCTAATGGGCGGCTTACTGGCGGACTGGATCGGGTTCCGACCGATTTTCTATGTGGTCGGCGCGCTGCTGTTCGTTGCTTCATTGCTGGCGTTATTCCTGGTCAAAGAGAAATTCGACCGGGCAGAAGCAGCACAGGTGCCTCAGGTATCCGTGCTGGAAGGCTTAAAGGAACTGGCGAAGGTACCGCAGCTTCCCGCCTTGTTCGGCGTGACCTTCCTGTTGCAGTTCGCCATGGTCAGTCCCATGTCGCTGCTGCCGCTCTATGTTGAGAAGCTGCACGGCACCACCGTGGACCTTGCCTTCTGGGCAGGTATGGTCAGTGCAGTGACCGGTATCTCGAATATGCTCGCTTCGCCGCTGCTCGGCAAGCTCAGCGACAAGGTAGGGGCGCACCGGATACTGACCTTTGCGCTGATCGGCGCCGCTCTGTTCCTGATCCCGCAGGCGTTCGTGACCAGTGTCTGGCAGCTGATTCTCGTCCGCTTCCTGATGGGCGTCTTCATGGGCGGCCTGCTGCCTAGCGTCAACGCCCTGATCCGCTCCTATACGCCTGACGGCAAGGAGAGCCGGGCGTTTGGCTTCAACAGCAGTACGCTCGCGCTCGGCAATATGCTCGGTGCGGTAATCGGCGGATTCCTGTCCGGTTATATCGGGATTGAAGGCCTGTTCATTGTCTCCGGTGCATTCCTGCTGATCAATACGGTCTGGGTGCGGATCAAGCTGTACAAGAAGACTGAACCCCGGCTATTCCGTTAACAGGCTGCTTCTCTTATGGGCGGTATAACTGGTGTGGCTGGTGTAGCACAAGTTATTTCACCATTGCCAGCGCCAGGCCGTCATAGGCAGGCAGCAGTGTGCTGGCCAGGCGGGGATCGCCCGCTATCATCTCATTGAAGCGGCGCATAGCCTGGACGGCCGGTCCGTTCTTCTCCGTATTAAGCGTGCGGCCGCGCAGAAAAATATTATCCCCGGCAATAATCGCCCCCGGCGAAGCAAGCCGGATCGCATATTCCAGATAATTCGGATAGTTCTCCTTATCGGCATCGATGAAGAAGAAATCATACCTGTTCCCCTGTGCTTCGAGCAGCTTCAGGCTGTCCAGTGCAGGGCCGGTCCGGTATTCCACCCGGTCGCCGAAGCCCGCCTGCTGCAGATGGCTCTGTGCCAGCTCTGCATATTCAGCCTTAAGCTCCAAAGAGGTAAGACGGCCTTCCTGCGTGAGTCCCCGGCACAGACAGATTCCGCTGTAGCCGCCAAGCGCCCCGATCTCCAGCAGGTTTGCTGAGCGGGAGAGGGTCACAAGCATCGTCAGCAGTCTGCCGTAGCCCGGGGCAATGGACACCTCCGGCATGCCTTTGGCGGCGATGGCTGCTTTGACTTGGAGCAATAATTCATCTTCTGTATATAGCTGTTCGCTGTACTCTTCCTGATTCTGCATATGTATTCTCCTCTTGAATGGGTGTGTGTGCCTGCGGACAGGCATTGTGCAGAACTCTTCCTTACCCTATACTGTAAGCTGAACGTTCTACAGGTTCAGATGACAAACCAGTTATTCTTATTGTACTGGCTATACGTATTTATCCACAAGTTAAACGGAGTTGAGCGCACTTGGGCAAATTACAATTGATCGCCACCGCCCCCATGGGGCTGGAGGCTGTAGTAGCACGCGAATTAAACGAGCTGGGTTATGAGACCACGGTCGAGAACGGACGGGTCCTGTTCAGCGGGGATTACATCGACATCTGCCGCTGTAATCTGTGGCTGCGTACCTCGGACCGTGTACTGGTTAAGATGGGCCAGTTCCCGGCCCGGACCTTCGATGAGCTGTTCGAAGGAGTGAAGGCGATAAATTGGGAGGACTGGATACCCGAGAACGGCGAATTCCCGGTAGAGGGCCGTTCGCATAAATCTCAGCTGACCAGCGTACCTGCCTGCCAAGGGATCGTTAAGAAGGCCATTGTCGAGAAGCTGAAGCTGTCGTACCGCACTGAATGGTTCCCCGAGAACGGCCCACGGTATGTGGTAGAAGTGATTCTGCTGAATGATATCGCGCTGATCACCCTGGATACCACCGGCCCGGCCCTGCACAAGCGTGGCTACCGCCGCCAGGCTACGGAAGCGCCGCTGAAGGAGACTATGGCTGCTGCTCTGATCCAGCTCAGCCGCTGGAACGGCCATCGTCCGCTCTATGATCCTTGCTGCGGATCAGGCACGATTCTGATCGAGGCTGCGATGATCGCCTGGAATATCGCGCCAGGCCTGCGCCGCTCCTTCCCATCCGAGCACTGGCCGGAGATTCCGCAGCGCCTGTGGGAGGAAGCCCGCGAAGAAGCCTTCGATGCGGTGCGTGACGATTACCCGCTGCAGCTGACTGGAACGGATATCGATCCGGCAGCAATTGAGATCGCCGAGGCGGCGGCGAAGAGCGCCGGACTCTCCGGTGAGATTACGTTCAAGCATATGGCCGCTGCGAAGGCCCGGCCGGAAGGCGAATACGGCTGCATCATCACCAACCCGCCTTACGGCGAGCGGATCAGCAATGACAAGGAAGTGGAGAAGCTGACCCGCCAGTTCGGCGAGATGATGCTCTACGTGCCGACCTGGTCGTTCTTCGCCATCAGCCCGTACAAGGAGTTCGAGCAATACTACGGACGCAAGGCGGACAAGCGCCGCAAGCTCTACAACGGCCGGATCGAATGCCAATACTATCAATACCTGGGGCCGCTGCCTCCGCGGAAATAGACAATATTAAGCCTAAGAAGCCATAAGTCCCATGAAGCACTCTGTGCTTGCGGACTTATGGCTTTTTTGCGTTTGCGGGGCCAATTGTAATCGGTTTTTCGTTTACATTTGCTCCGCTCGCCTCCACGCTGCGTATTGTAATCGGTTTTTCGACTACATTTGGTCCGCTCACCTCCACGCTGCGTATTGTGATCGGTTTTTCGACTACATTTGGTCCGCTCACCTCCACGCTGCGTATTGTGATCGGTTTTTCGACTATATTTGGTCCGCTCGCCTCCACGCTGCGTATTGTGATCGGTTTTTCGACTATATTTGGTCCGCTCACCTCCGCGCTGCTCAATGTGGTCGGTTTTTCGATTACATTTGGTCCGCACACCTCCGCGCTGCTCAATGTGGTCGGTTTTTCGATTACATTTGGTCCGCTCACCTCCGCGCTGCTCAATGTGGTCGGTTTTTCGATTACATTTGCCCCGCTCCCCTCCACATACCAAAACAGCCCCCGCAAATAACGCGGGGGCTGTACGATGCTGCAGGCGCAGCAGATCTGAATTACTTCTTCTCCACTGGCCGTTTGACGAAGGCTTCCGCTTTGGCCAGCACCTCGTCTTCCGTCGGTCCGCTGATGTAGCGGCCGTTGATGTAGACAAACGGGCGTTTGCCGCACGGTCCGCAGTAGGAGATGCAGCCTGTCTTGATCTCGGCATCCGGTGCCATCTTCAGCAGCTTGGGCACGATGCTTTTCATTTTGATATGATTGCACTCGTCACATAATCTTATATCGTTAGCCATGAAGCAACCCTTCTTTATGTCCGTAAAATACGGGCGGATCAACTAGTGATCGCCATGATTTCCTTTAGACGGATTAGTAATCACGAAACCTTCTTCGGGCAAGTAGAGATAATCAATCTTCACTCCATCCAGCAGGGGCTGGTTCGGATCAAGAATGACATCGATATCCTTGTCAGTGGAGACTACAACATCGTTCTCCTTAGGCGTGTCCAGATCCAGTCCGTAGTGGGCATGGTCGCCATGGGCATGTGTAATTGCTACACGAAGCTTAAGCTCACTGTTGCCTTCAAGTTCCATGGTTTTCTTTATCACTTTAGCCGCGTTGCGGGTAATTTTGACGTTCATTCGATTCCATCTCCCAGGCCTCTATATTTTAAATACTCAATAATTCATTTTAAGGAATATGGGAGGATAAAGCAACCATTAGGAGATGGACATCCACACTTAAAGGTACAATCGTCGCTAAAATGTCATCTTCCGCTGTGCAGCGCCGCGTATTTACGGTCCATCCGCGCTGTGAACCAGCCCATCAGCAGCATCGTTACGCCAATATCGTCAATCGGTATAAACGGCATGAAATCGGGCAGCACCCAGTACAGCAGCGCCGGAATCGTGAACAGCAGCTTGTCGGCCATAGCCACATTTGGCGAAACGATATAATGCCAGGAGCTGCGGAATATATGAGACCATTGTTTGAGTGACAACAGTTTTCTGAATTTCATGAGTTATGCCTCCCTGTGTAATCTGTGTAAGCAGCAAAGGACACCGCCGCTAAGCACCTGTAAAAGGATTGCGGCTGTGCCCTTTGCTGTTATCTTACGCGAATGCGCAGGATTCGTTTCGTTTTTAAGTAGAATTTTATCGAATTCTCCCGAACCGGACCAACGTTCACTCCGTCACCTTAACATCGTCGATCCGTGCGGTGCTGGAATGCATCCGCAGTCCGATCTTCCCTCCGGCCGGCTGCGCCGCCGTATCGGTCCACTGGATCAGCTGGGTACCGCCCGCAGATGCCGTAATCGTACTGCCGCTTACCGTCACCTTCAGCTCAGTCCACTGGCCGGGCGTGACGGCAAAGCTTACGCTGCTGACCATCGTGAGCGTTCCGGCTGTTTTTTTGAACAGCTCCGCCTTGTCACCGGAATCATTCAGCCGGAACATGTAATAATTGGAAGCATCCGCATACCGGAACAGCAGGCCGGCGTTGGCGAAGGTATTCAGCAGCTTGACTCTGGCCGAATATGTGTAATTCCTCCAGGAGGCGTCGCCTGTATAGGCAAGCGCTTCTCCTGTCCCGGAGTTCTGTGATAGAGCCTTCGTGCCGTCATCCTCCACACTCCAGGCTCCGCCAGAAGTCGTCCATCCGCTGGAATTGCCATCCTCAAAATCATCCTGGAACAGCGTAACCGGCGGTGTGATCGTACCCTGGAATTCAAATGCTCCGATATCCGGCACGCTGTTATACAGCGGATTCCCGAAGAAGTCCTGTCCTCCGTTGCCTGCAACCGCCGCCCCGGCATTGATCAGCGGAGAGGAGAGCGCAAGCTTATATCCGTCTGCCGAATCGAGTCCTGTGGCCGTTCCGGGACTGATGAATCCGGGGTTGCCTGTGATTTTATTGGGATCGCTCGGAACACTTGAGTTCAGCCCGTAGAAGCTGTTGTGATCATACGTCATTCTGGGGCTGTTCGTGTATTGTCCGCTGGCACCATTATAAAAGATGTTGTTCGTGTAATAGGCCATTCCTGTATTGCTCGCATGGGTCAGCGCCTTATTCTGCGTTCCCGAACGGTAGATGATATTGTTGTAGACATAGAGATTCCCCCCGCCGTTCACCAGATGGAACACCCCGTTAGCGTCCTTATCGTTCTGGCTGATATTATAGCGGAAAATATTATTGTTCGTGTTGTTCATGACCAGCAGGGTCCCGCCCTCATTGTCATAGCTGAAATTGTACTGGTAGATGCTGTCGTGCACCTCGATGTCGAAGTCCCAGGGCTGGCCGTCTCCACCCAGCATCCGGGTATCGGAGGCCTCGTTGTACTGGAAAATAGCCCCCTTCGTATAATAAGCCCACTGCGCCGCAACGACAGTGATATCCTCAAGGTAATTGACGATGGATGAATTCACATCGCAGGCTTCTCCGATGGACTTCGTCTTGTTGTATTCGATCAGCGGCGAGGCGCCGGCTCTGACCAGGATGCCGTCCCGGTGGATCTTCTCCACCACATTGCCCCGGATGACCACACCCCGGAAGGCGTCGAATTTATGTGTCCAGGCACTGTTGAAAAAAGCATCCGTCATCGTCTGAATCCCTGTATCCGCCACGTTAATGACTGTATTGTTCTCGATCAGAATATCTTCCCAGGTGCTCTCAAGTGCTGTATTGGCTCCCCGGGCATGAAAGTTGATGCCGCCTGTGCGGCGGTCTGTGCCGAAGATATCGTGGATGTCGAGATTGCGGATATAGATATGCCGGAAGTTCCCCGCCCCTGCTCCTTCGCCTACGACCAGCACACCGTTTCTGCGCATATCTGTAGGCTGCTGTCCGCTTGTAATCTCCAGATTGTTGATCTCCCAGTAGGAGACATTGCGCAGCCGGATGCCGAAGCCCTCCCCGCCCACGGCGGTATTGCCGAAATCAATCAGCGGCTTGGCTCCGCTCCCGTAGAGGTCCACGGCAATCGGATTCCCCTCCGTCCCGGAGCCTTTAAGATCGAGATACTGATCATTCCATACGCTGCCTGCCTTCAAAAGAATCCGGTCCCCCGGGCTGAAGGTGACGCTGTTCACTTTGCCCAGCGTCTTCCAGGCCGCCGCCTCACTGGTGCCGGAATTGCTGTCGCTGCCTTGGGCAGCATCGACGTAATAGGTGGTGCCTGCCGCCTCAGCAACCGGACCTGACAAGCCGGATAGGAGACTGAACAGTAAAAATACGATCATGCCCAGCATGGTGAATCTGCGCGGCCTGCCTTGCCTTGGATTATGTTTCACATGGTTACTTGTCATTCTAATCACTCTCCCGCAATTAGTTATAACGCTGTGATCGCCTCACCCAGCCACGCTCCCTGCTGCACAAGCCCGTTCTGAAGCTTGGCGAGATCCACCTTCCGGCTCTGTCCCTCCGCTCCGGCCGCCATCGCCGCCGCCATACCCGCCGCCTGCCCCATGGCGAAGCAGTTCGGCATCACCCGCAGTGAGCCTTGCACGACACGGTCCGAGGAGGCGGCGCGCCCCGCCACCCATACATTGTCCAGTCCCACCGGCAGCATGCAGCGGTAAGGGACACCATGCGACTTCCCGGGCGGAAGATGGTGGATATGCATCGCCCCGCTGCTGCGGGCCATATGAATATCGATGAAGTAGCTGTTGCGGGCAATATCATCCGGGAAGGAAGCCATATTCATGAAATCCTCCTGGGTCAGCACGTAATCGCCCACAATCCGCCGCGTCTCGCGGATACCGATCTGCTCGCCGGTGGACACCAGATGGGCCTGTTCGAATCCGGGCACATAAGCCCTGAAGAATTCCAGCTGGCGGTGGACTAGCCGACGTCCCTCTATTGCCCCCCGGGTCAAGTCCTCCGCCCTGGAACCGTCGACGCCGAACACATGCCCAAAATTCACACCGACCAGATAATCGGCAATCCAAGCTAGGCCCGAGACGGAGTCCCGGCCCTGCGGCAGCTTCCCGTCAACCTGCGCCTGCTGGACGGCCTGATGGATCTGATCCGTGTCACCGCTTTCATTCCGGTATTCTTCAAAACGCTGCCGGTCCACATTCGCCAGCAGGTAGCACATAGTCGCGGCTTGAAGCTCGCCGGAATCTCCGCCCTTATGGAACGGCGCTCCCGCCAGGGCGGCCAGATCGGCGTCCCCGGTCGTATCAATGACAGTCCGGGCGCGGACTAGACTCCGGCCTGACTTGTTGACGATTACCACGCCCTCAATGCTTCGGCCGGTCTCATCCATCACCGTCTGGCTTGCCACGGTATGGAGCAGCACTTCCGCTCCGCTCTCGGTGGCAGCCTCGTCGTATACACGCTTCAGCACCTCCGGGTCGATGGGCACCCAGTCCAGCTCTGCCCCGAAGCGCTCGCGGAACTCCGGCTCACATCCGGCCTTCATCCGCTCCAGCAGTTCCAGGCCGATTCCCCGCACGACAGCCTTCTCCCCGTCACTGTAAGGACAGAAGGCTGGCACCAGGGCAACGGTGCCCATGCCGCCCAGGAAGCCGCGCTGCTCAATCAGCAGCGTCCGAGCCCCGCTGCGGGCCGCAGCTATTGCCGCTGCCACGCCCGCAGGCCCGCCGCCTGCAACCAGCACATCCACCTCACGGGATACCGTGATCTCCTCCGCAGGCAAGGTAAATACAGTTCTATTCATTGTTGTTCCTCCTTGAAGCTATACTTAGTACTCCTCACCATTATAAGAAGGCGGAGGCTGCAACAGCGTGCAGACTGATTGCCTGTTACGGTGGACAGTTTTGACCTTTATGGCTTGGCATCATCCGTGGATGTCTCCCTGCCCTGCTCTTCCGGCGGACCTGCCTTGAATTCGCTGGGATTCCGGCCGCTGTATTTCTTGAATACCTTGGAGAAGTACGCCCGGTCGGAGAAGCCCAGGGTATACGCGACATTCTCGACGGTCTCATGCGGGCGGGCCAGCATCGTGATGGCCATATTCATCTTGTACTGGTTGACGTAATCGGTGAAGTTCACGCCGGACAGCTTCTTGAAATAGCGGGAGAAGTAGCTGGCATTCAGATGCAGATGCTCGGCCATGTCGGTAGAGGTGACCATCCGGTCCACATGCTCCTCCAGAAACTCATCCACCGCCTGAAGCCGGACATCCTTCTCCTCAGCGGCTGCGGGAGCCAGTGCAAACTGCCGCCACAAATGCCTCAGCTCCCGCTTAGTCAGGCTGGCCGCTTCCTCGATATGAATCGTCTGCTCGAGTTGCGTGAAGAAGTCCTCCTCAGCCAGCCCGCCGGCTTCGAAGGCCAGCTGGCGCACCAGATCCCCGCAGGTCTCCTTCACCAGCCGGGGCAGCAGCCGCTCTGCCGATGCCTGCTGAGTCCACTGATTCACGGCCAGATCAATCCAGGCGGCATGCTGGTCTGCAAGCGCCAACGACAGCATACCGCGTTCCTTTTCCCCGCGCCGTTCTAACGTCTGCCCGAAATCCGCGTGCTCCTCAAGCAGAGACACAGGCTTCACTGATTGATAGAAGTTATTTTCCCGGCAATCCGTGAGTGTCTTGTATAACACACCGAAGCTGCGGACCGGTGCACAGGACTCCGAATAGAACCCCCGCAGGCTAATCTTCAGATACTGCTCCACCTTATCCTGTACCGCCTGCATGAATTCAGCCAGCTTGTTCTCTGTGACGCCGGGGTCCTCCACATTCCAAACCAGATAAATATCGGCGTCCCTGCTCATAATCGGTGTAATGGAAGCCTCTGCCGCAGACAACTCCAGCGCAATATTATTCACGGCTGAATGGATCAGCGGAATATCCTTGTACCGGTAACGCTCGGTAACCGATGCGGCATCCATATGAAGGAATCCATGACGCAGAAAGGGGTGCTTCCAGGAGATGCCCAGCCGTTCACCGAACTCCAGGGTGTTCTCCTGGCCCGCTGCACCCGACAACAGCTGCTTCAGGAAACTCTGCTTCAGCACTTCCTTATTACGCTCAATCGCCTGCCGGAAGGAGTAGCGCTCCAGCAGTTCCTCACGGCTCTTGAAGCGGCTCATCGCTTTGGCGAGACTGCTCTTAAGCTGCTCAGGGGATAGCTCATCCTTGATCAGATAATCATCCGCCTCCAGCTGGATCGCCCGCTTCGAGTAGTGGAAATCCTCATAGCAGGTCAGGAAAATCAGGCGAACCTCCGGCTTCGTGATCCGGAAGGCATCCGCCAGCTCCAGCCCGTCCATCCCCGGCAGCCCGATGTCCACAATCACAATATCCGGCAGCGCTGCATGGAACTGCTCCAGCGCATCCTCACTGCTATACGCCGAAGCCACCAGCTGCAGATCCAGCCCCAAGGGCCCAAGCAGATATTCCACGTATTCCAGCATCGGGACATCATCGTCTATCAGCATCAGGGTCATCAAGGGGAACCGCCTCCTTCTCCCGGGTCACGGGGATATATAGGGTGAACGTCATGCCTTCCTCGTCTTCTCTTGCCTGCGCGCTCAGCCGTGCGCGATACCCGTACAATACCTGCAGACGGCGTGCCGTGTTGACCAGCCCGACCCCTTTTTCCGGCCAGAGCGCAGTGTCTTCACTTCCTTGCAGACGCCGGTTCAGGCGCTGGAGCTTATCCTCCGGCATCCCGCGGCCGTTATCGCTGATGCTGATCCGCAGCAGATCCGACTCGAACGCCGCTTCGAGCCGGATCGACGGATGGTCCGGACGGGCGGAGAAGCCGTGGCTGATGGCATTCTCGACAATGGGCTGAAGCAGCAGCCGGGGCAGCATCACCGCACCTTCTTCCTCGCCCACCTCGCATTCCCAGACGATATCCAAACGGTTGCGGATCTGCATCACCTGCACATAGCTGCCCAGCACCCTGCACTCCTCCGCCAGCTCCAGCGGCTTATCCACATGCACATACACACGCAGCAGCTTCATGAGTGCATCGATCATAGCGCCATGCGCCGGGTCCCCGCTGAGCAGCAGGTCCACCTTGATCGAATTGAGCGTATTCAGCAGAAAATGAGGCCGGATCTGCGCCGCCAGCGCCTGAAGCTCCAGCCGCCTTTTCTCCTCCTGCTCACTCTCGACCTGCTGCAGCAGCCCGTTCATATCCTCCAGCATCTGATTGAAAGCCGCCGACAGCACCGCCACCTCATCCTTGCCCTTGACGGGTATCCGTACCGCACGGTTGCCGCCGACATACTGCTTGACGCTGGCCCGCAGCAGGCTAATCGGCTTGTTCATATATCCGGCCCACAGCATGGACAGGACCAGAAACGCCAGGAAGAACAGTCCGATCAGCGAGATGGAGACCAGAAACTCCCGGTTGATATGGCTGTCGATGGAGCTGCGGGGCGTCTTGCTGGTCAGCAGCCAGCCCACCTTGGGAATACGGACCTCACTGGCCAGCAGCGGACCTTCATCCGCAGGAGCGGCTTCTCCGGTGACAGCAATGCTTCTCCCCTTCTGGTCAACCAGCGTGAGCCTGCTTACCGCATTGCCCGTATCGAGCAGGCTACGGAAGTAGTGGCTCGGAATGCCTACGTACAGCGTGGCCAGCTTGTCCTGGTTCAGCGGGTCGGTAATGAAGCGTACCGCATAATAATAATCCGGTGCAGCGGGGGTG
Source organism: Paenibacillus sp. FSL M7-0896 (assembly GCF_037975415.1). Classification (NCBI taxonomy): domain Bacteria; kingdom Bacillati; phylum Bacillota; class Bacilli; order Caryophanales; family Paenibacillaceae; genus Paenibacillus; species Paenibacillus sp. FSL M7-0896. Next base: position 2,252,010 of record NZ_CP150250.1, on the reverse strand, counting down.
CCGCCGTAGGGGAACCATTGCAGCGACACTTTTTCCCGCTCATCCAGCCTGCTGCTCTCCTTAAGAAGATTCTCAGGCAGCACAGAGAACACCGGAATATTCTGGTTGCCGATCAGTATCCGGTTCTCCCGGTTGACCAGCATGATCTGCAGATCAGCATCCAGCGACTGCACCGACAGGATATTGGCCGTAGTCTTGAGCTTGTTGTAATGGGTATACACTCCGTAATTACCGAAGCTTCCCGTATTTTTGAGATAACGCAGACTCTCCAGCACGGCCGGATCATAAGCCTCAGAGAAATACACCGAGACAAACGAGATGCTGTCCACCGTTTTTTCCATTTGACTGCCGATTACCTTCAGGGTCTCCTCATTCGAACGGGCGATCTTCTCACTCACATTCTCCCGCACAGAGGTATACGACCAGAAGGTAACGACAACAAAAGGCAGCAGGATCAGGATCAGGAACGTGTATTGCAGTCTGCGATGGAAGGAAAAACGGCTTAACCATTTCATAAGAATTCCACCCCGCACTGTAATGAAAGCTTCAACGTCCCTATTATAATCCATAATCACTGCTGCCTTTGCACTTCATCCGTTATTTCTGATTGGCAGAAACTACCTTCTCGACTTCCGCTGTCATCTCACTCTTGACCTCATCGAAGCTGCGGTTGTCCAGGATGAAGCTGGCGAAGCCGTTCTCCACAATCGCTTTCAGTTCGCTGCCGTAGGGCACGCTGAAGGTGTCCGGCATTTTAATATTCGGATCGAACAGCGTCTTGGAGAGGGAGGCGGTATCGATCAGATCTGTATTTTCCCCGAAAAAGCTATTGATCAGCTCCGCCCCGTCCACGCCCTTGAACGAAGGAATCTCCTTGGTGAACTTGTAGGCTTCCTTGGACATCCAGCGGATGAAGTCATACGAGGCTTCCTTATTCGCTGATTTCGCGCCCATGGCCAGGCCGCCGCCGGAGATATTCGTCATGCCCAGTTCCTTACTGTCCACCGAACGCGGCAGCGGGGCGTACATGCTCTGGAATTCATGCGGGAATTTCTCCAGGTTCAGCGCTGCCCGGACAGCATAGCTTGGCACAGCCAGCATACTGGCATTTCCGGCAAAAAACTGCTGCAGCACATGATAGTTCGAGGCCAGCACATCGGCATACGGCTCAGCGCTCTTATCTTCCTTCTCCATCGTGCGGCGGAGGTTGAAGAAGTATTCGAAGGACGGATCGTCAAAAATCGGCTTCAAGTCTGCGCTAAGCTGCGGATGCGGCTTCTCGGTGTATGCGATAATGTTCGGATATTCTCCCCAAGTGTGGAAGTACGTTCCGAAGTGCTCGGGTGTCGTCAGCTTTTTGGCATAATCGCGGAAATCATCCCAGGTCCAGCCCATCTCAGGCAGTGACAGCCCTGCGGCTTCCAGATGATCCTTGTTGAAGACCGTCAGCCACTGCGTCGAGCTTGGCAGAATGCCGTATACCTTATCCTCCAGCTTCAGCAGCTTGGAATATTCATCCTCGGGTTTGATACTCTCCTGTTCAAAAAAGGAGTTAAGCGGTTCCACAACACCCCGCGAAGCACGCTCCAGCAGCTCATCCTCGTTCCCGGTCATGAACATATCGACCACTTCACCGCCTGCGACCAGAATATCCAGCTTCTTCATGAAATCCGTGCTGTCGCTGTTCTGGACCAGAGATTCATACTCCACTTCCACTTTATCCTGAGCTTCGTTATACGCCTGAACGGCCTGGTAGATGGGCTCTTCCGGCTTATCGGCCTTGAAGGTGTAGAATTTGATCTTAGCTTTGCCTGCAGGCTGGGCTGTGCCGGTGGTTCCGGCAGACGGATCAGCCGAGGCTGGCGCATCGGTTGCTGCTGAGGTGTTGCCCCCATTCCCGCCGCAGGCGGTGACGGAGAGCATGAGGAGCATACTGGCAAGCATTAATGGTAGTTTTTTCAAAGCAATTCCCCCTTGATTTGTTGTCTGCAGGCTCATTATACAATCTAAGCTTTGCGCACACCGTGTACAGCTATGCGGTGTGCGCGTACACTTTTTTGACCTTTACCCTTTGACTCCTCCGATGGCAATCCCATTAATGACCTGCTTCTGGAGGATCAGGAACAGCACCAGCAGCGGCAAAATCGCGGCCACGGAGGCCATCATCATGACGGAGATCTGTGTACCGAATTCCTCCTTGAAAAATTGCATCCCAAGCGGAATCGTATACAGCTTGGTCGAATTCAGCATGATCAGCGGCCCCTGGTAATCATTCCAGGTCCAGATGAACTTGATGATCCCTACGGTCGCCAGAATCGGGCGGCTCAGCGGCAGCACGACACTCCAGAAGATGCGTAAGAACCCGGCGCCGTCCAGCTCCGCCGCTTCCAGCATATCATTATGAATGCCGATCATGAACTGGCGCAGCAGGAAGGTGAAGTAGCTGGAGAACATCCCCATCAGGATCAGCGCGGCATGGGAATCATAGAGTCCCAGCTCCTTAATCATAATATAGCGCGGAACAAGCGTGGCCTGCTCGGGAATCATCATGAACGCCAGCATCAGGGTGAAGATCAGCGCTCTGCCCTTGAAATCCAGCTTGGCGAGCGCATACCCGGCCATGGCCGAGATGACAATCGTAGCCAGCGTGGAGATCAGGGCGATTTTGAGCGAGTTCATATAGAATAATCCAAACGCCACATCGCCCATCCATACGGCCTTGAAGTTGGCGACCAGATTCCAGTCAGTGGGAATCCACTGAATCGGGAAGGTCCAGACCTCCTTCTCCGTCTTGGAGGCAGCCGACAGCATCCATACCAGCGGCATCAGGAAGAATACCGAGCACAGGGCGAACAGGACCGTGAAGATCAGATTGCCGGGCTTAAGTTTTTTCATTGTCATTGCCTTTCGTTCCTTTCGCCTTGGACTAGTAATGGACCTTACGGTTCTGGGTTATCCAGGTAATGGAGGTCACCAGCATAATGATCAGGAACAGCACCCAGGACATCGCTGAGGCGTAGCCCATTTTGAAGCGCTCGAATCCTTCTTCATAGATCTGGTAGACGATAACGGTACTGGAATAGTTGGGACCACCGCTGGTCAGGAACTTGATCATGTCGAAGATTTTGAAGGAAGAGATCGTGCTCGTTATCGCCAGGAAAAAGGTAGTCGGCCCCAGCAGCGGCAGCGTAATCCGCCGGAACTGTCCGATCCCGCTGGCCCCGTCAATCGTCGCCGCCTCATACAGCTCCTCTGGAATATTCGTCATCCCCGCCAGGAAAATAATCATCTGATAGCCCAGCAGCTGCCAGACATAGATAATCATAATGGCAATCAGCGAGAAGCTGGTATCGACCAGCCAGCGCGGCGGTTCGGATACTCCAAGCTGCATCAGAATCTGATTGACCGGCCCCTTGGACGGATGGTAGAGCGCTTGCCAGACTGCGGCGATGGCTACCGTGGAACAGATATAAGGTACAAAGAAGGCTACCTTGAAAAAGGTCTTGGCATACAGCTTCTTATGGATCAGCGCTGAGAGCACGACCCCCAGCAGCATCGTGACCGGCACTGTGCCGACCGTGAACAGCACATTATTCTTCAGGGCCAGCAGGAAGCGGTTGTCCCTGAACAGCTCGATAAAGTTATCAAGACCGACAAAGTTAATCGCCGACAAGCCGCCGACCAGGTTCCACTCCGTCAGACTGAGGAACAGGCTGAACAGCAGCGGGAACACCGCGATGACGAGCATCCCGATGACCTCCGGCGCAATGAACAGCCATCCGGCGAGCTGCTCCCGTCTCTTGCGCGTCCAATAGGTACCGGCTGCGGGCTTGGCCGTTTTCCGGGTAACTGCAGATTCACTCATTGCAATCTCTCCCTTGCAGTTTCAGCTTGGTTGTCCGGCAGATAGCCGCCTTCTTCCCGGAGACGGGCGCGAAGGAGGGGGACATCTACGGCATGGACATCGCCTCCGGTCTGAGCGGCAGCCAGTGCCGCAGCAAGTCCGGCAGCTTCGCCCATCGCCAGGCAGACCGGCATCACACGCACGCTGCCGAGCACCCTGCGGTCACAGGAGATAGACCGTCCGGCGACCAGAACGTTGCGTAGTCCGCGCGGCGTAAGGCAGCGGTACGGAATGCCGTGCGATTCGCCCGGCCCGTAGAGCGTGATGGACTGGCTGGATCCGGCGCCGCTCTGCTGCTCCTTCTGTGTGCCATGCACATCAATGAAGTAGCTGTTGCGGCAGATCTCATCATCGAAGCTTCTGCGGGAGATGTAATCCTCCGCAGTCAGGACATAATCGCCGGTAATCCGCCGGGATTCCCGCGTGCCGATCAGTGTGCCTGTGCTCATCACTACCGCATTGCCGAAGGCCGCAGGGTGTACAGCGGCAAGCATGTCCCGGTAGGCGGCCGCCATCTTGCGTCCCTCTACCAGCGCCCCGGATACGGAGAAGGCATTCGTGTTGTCAATTCCCCAGAGATGTCCGGCATTGAAGCCTACGGCACGCGGAGCTACCATATTGTTGCACAGATGCGTATCCGGAATGCCCGGATATTCTCCTGAGCGGACCACCTCATGGATCGGGCTGTGCGGGTTCTCCGCATGGAGCTTCGGCCCATTCACATAAGCATAATCATCCACGTTGCCCAGTATGAAGCAATGGGTCGCGGGCTGAAGCTCGCCGGTCGCTTCGTCCCCCATTTGGTACTCGGCACCTGCCCATGCAGCAACATCGCCATCTCCTGTGCAATCGATATACACGGCTGCCCGGAAGGCCTGCAGGCCGCTTTTATTGAGAAGGAGGAGTGTGGTGATGTTGCCGTGGTCGTCTCTATCCACATCCGCAAGCGAGGTCAGGAACAGGATGTGGGCACCCGACTCCGTTACGAGATCGTCATAGACCCGCCTCAGCTTCTCCGGTTCGATCGGCACCCAGTCCATCGCATCCTCCGGCACATGCGGCATTTGAGCCTTTAAGGTATTGAACACCTTGGCCGCGAGACCACGGTAGACCATCTTCTCTTTGTCCGAGAATGGGCACCAGGCCGGTACCAGGCCGGAGGTTCCCATTCCTCCAAGGCTCCCGGTCGCTTCGACCAGCAGTGTCCGCGCCCCTTCCCTGGCCGCCGCCGCTGCGGCGGTGCAGCCCGCCGGCCCGCCTCCGACTACAATTACGTCGTAGGAGGCGTTCAGTGGGATTGGTTTACTTTTCAGCGTATACGTATCATTCTCCATTTGGCTCTCACTTTCCCGGCGGGTAGTCCTCTTTCCGTGAAGCCCTCCGCCGCTCTTCTATACGCTAATTTTAGCAAGAGACTTTGGCGGATACGGTATAGCTTTCATACGCGTTAATGTGTATTATTTTGACTCTCATTTTCAGACCTAAGCGCCTGCGCTAACAAGCGCAGATAGGCGTTAGCATACTAAAGAAACCATTCTTACAGAAGTAGGAGGTCTCCCTCCAACTCTATGAAAGAACAGTTTCTTAGGTCAGGTATGTGGTGACTGGTGGCAGTGGCAGCATCCCGCGAATCAGGGGCACTTACACACCTCATTGGCTCACCCAGCCAACTTTTACTGAAATCAGGGGCACTTATGCTCTTCATCCCCACGCAAAAAAAGGATACAGCCGCAAAGCATCATTTGGTCAGGATTGCGGCCGTGCCCTTTGCTGTTATCTTACGCAAATTTGCAGAGATTGTTTCATTTTTATTTCAAATTCGACAGAATCGCACTTAGAATCAGGCCGGTGTCCAGCGCCATATCCTCAAAATCAGCCACGGGAAGCGGATTCTTGCCCACTCCCAGCTCTACGGTGAAGCCCGGCTTGCGGAAGCGCTCGATGAACCAGTCCTTGTAGCCGGCATCGCTGCCGGTCAGCTCCACTGCCCTGTAGCCGCTCACCGCCGCAAGCGCCGCTGCCCACTGCTTACTCTCCGGCGGCTCATAGCCCCGGTAGTTCCAGTAGATCTCTGCCCCCTGGCTGTGCAGGGATACGGCGGCATCGCCCGGAACCCGCTCGGCCAGCGCCGCCAGTGCCGCCGCCTCCGGCTCACTGAGCGGCGCCGGGCCGCTGTAATCGCGCGGTGCCGGGCCGGGCACCTGCCGCCGGTCGCGTTCCTCCTCCCAGTGTGCGGGGAACTGGTCTCCAAGATCGACACCGCGGATGTTCGCCTTCCAGTGCCGGAAGCTGCGCCTGCCGCAGTTCCACCTCATCAGCTCTGCATAATGAGGATGGTCCGGCATCGCCCCTTCCTGCACCAGCTCGACACCGTCGGGATTCGCCATCGGCACGGCCCAGAGTGTCCAGTCCCGGTGCCAGTCCACAGGCTGACGCCCGTGCCAGTCCGCACCTGATTCATAAGCAGCCGCATATTCTTCAAGAAAGCTCATCAGACACGGGGACGTCAACCATTCGTTGGCATGCAGCGCGGCATTCACATGCAGGTGGCGCGGGCCGCTGCCGATCCGCAGCAGACGGAGCGGCTTGCCGAGCACACTGTAGCCTATAACCTCGCTGCTGACAAAAGGATAGCGGTCCGCAAGTCTTGCAGCATCAGCCTCTATCTCAGCCGGTCCGTATTCCCCGTGCAGATAAACCTCTGTCCCCCGGGTGGCCGCCGGAATCACCAGCACCTTGCCCGGCAGGCAGATACGTCCCGAGCTTACCCCGGGATTCAGCATCTCCAGCTCATCTATGCCAACCCCGAACAAGGACGCGATGCTCTGCGCATCGTCCCCCGCCTGCACCGCATACCGCTTGCGCGGGGCAGACGGCAGGAACAGCACCTGCCCCGGATATAAATACGGCTGGCTGCCAGCCCATGGATTCCCCTGTATGACATGCTCCGGTGTCAATCCGTGTCTTGCGGCGATACGGCTTACGGTATCTCCCCTGCGGGCAATGTATTGCTGCATAGGTCTCATCCTCCCGGCCCTCTTGTGCCGGCATCCCTAACATCCTCCGTGATGACATACGGGACCCGGCCCTCATGCCTAGTATATGAGCAGCAGCAGCGGGTCATGTGGAAATGTAGCAACTCGGGGGTTTGTCCCTATTCAGTTCGCCGCTGCAATGCTCTCATCCTACAGAGTAGATACTTGCCATACTACCGGCGTCCGGCTGATCTGCTCGCCCAGCCAGTCCCGGGCAATCCGCTGGAAGATTTCCGCATCTCCGCTGCAGAAGAACTGGTGAATCGGACTCTCATCCCCGCGCGCCAGCTGGCCTTTATCGTAGAGGATGGTGCTGATCTCCCGCGCCGTCTCATCCGCCGAGCTGATCAGCTTGACGCCGGGTCCCATCACCCTGCCGATCGGCTCCACCAGGAACGGATAATGGGTGCAGCCGAGAATCAGCGTATCGATCGGCTCGTACTTGATGCCGTTCAGTGATTCGGCCACCGCCAGATGGCTCTCCTCCGAGCGGAATAACCCCTGCTCTACGTAGGGCACAAGCGCCGGGCAGGCTTGGCTGACCACCTGAACAAAGGGAGACAACTGCTTCAGCGCCGCCGTATAAGCACCGCTTGTAATCGTGCCGATGGTCCCGATCACGCCGACCTGTCCGCTCTTGGATGCGCTGATGGCGGCGCGGGCACCGGGGTGAATGACTCCGATCACAGGAATGGCTACCTTGGCGGAGATATAATCAAGCGCTGCTGCCGTTGCTGTATTGCAAGCAATGACGATCATTTTAGGATTAAATTGAATTAAATAGTCCACGATTTGTTCAGTGAACAATTTCACTTCCTCAGTGGAACGGGGTCCGTACGGGGCTCTTGCCGTGTCGCCGAAATAGATGATTTTCTCCCGGGGGAGCTGTCGCATCACTTCCTTGACTACGGTCAATCCTCCTACGCCTGAGTCTAATATTGCTATTGCCTGCTGCACGAACACACCGCATCCTTTAACTCGTTTTGTGTAGCTTATGTAAGGCTGGAATAATGTGTACCAGGATTTCAGCCCCAATTGCAGATATTACCCCATTTGCCGGTTCAGTTCAAGTAGAGAAGATAGCGGAGCCATAATGCAGACCCACCCGAAGCATACCGCCACACGCAAAAGCCGCCTCCCGCCTGTGCAGCGGAAAACGGCTCCATACCTTTTATATCAAGCTTAGGACAGCTTCCCTGCGGTTTTGCCATCCTCGATAGCTTCCGCTACAGCAGCATCTGTACCGGTCACAGCTTCGATCTCAGCCTCCACCACTGCCGCTTCTTCAGCAGCCTCATATGCAGCCACCTCGTCACGCACGGCTTCCACTGCATCGGTAACTTCCACAGCCTGCTCAGCAATGCCGCTTACAGTAGCTACATCTGCTTCTTCCACCGCATCCTTGACGGATTTGCTCCATTCCTTGACTTCGCTTACCACCGAGACTACAGCTTCTTTGGCCTTACCGTAGATCTCTGTGGTCTTCTCACCGGCCTGGCCGGCAATAACCTGAACCTTATCCACAGCTTCCGTTGTGCCTTCGGCAATATCCTTGCGCAGCTCCTTACCCGGCTTAGGAGCGAACAGCAGCGCTGTCACCGATCCCACAATACTGCCGGCGAGTACGCCCCAGAGCAAGCTTTTGTTATCTTTTTTCATCATCAATCTCTCCTTTGGTTTCTAAGTGCCTCTGCCCGGCCACCCGGGCGATCGCCTATTTCTGCTATATCATAAGCATAGAGAGGATGTCCTGTGACTGTTCAGCCCTTGATTTCGGAAGTTTTCTGCTCGGGGTTCGGCGTGATTGCATACCGGCAGCATTGGCCGCCTTCCGCCATACACTCACTGCGTGTCACCTTCGCTTCCAGCAGCTCCTCGAACAAATGCTGCTCGCACTGGCAGGCCTTGCGGTACTGGGTAGCCACCTGACGAATGGGACAATTATACTCCCTCAGTGTGTATGAGCCGTCCTCTTCCTTGCTCCACTCCGCCATATAGCCCCCGGCATTCTGAATGGTTGACAGCTCCGCCACCCGCTCCTCCAGATCACGGCTCTGCATCACCCTACTGTACTGGGCAAGCATCCGCCGCTTGCGGCCTTCAAACAGTATATTGACCGCATCCGCCCCGCTCCCGTGGTCCAGCTCCCGCAGCAGCTCCAGCGCCAGATTGTGATAGCTTTTGGGAAAATGATCCTCCGCCCGCTCGGTAAGCGAATATACATGCATCGGACGTCCCATGGCCTGGCGCACAACCTTGGTCTTGGCAAGCGACTCCTGCTCCAGCTGAAGCACATGGCGGCGGACACCCATCTCGGTAATTCCCAATTCCTCGGCAAGAGCGCTGATCGTCAGTGGACCTCTCATCTTCAGCAGCGTCATAATCATCCGCCGGGTTGAACCGCTCTCCTGACCCTTCTTCACCATAAAGGACCTCCTTTCTGTCTGTATGCACACAGCCCCGGCTCAGCTAACCCGTGACCCCGCTGCCCAGCTCCTGATCCAGATACCTGCGCACCTCGCAAGCGAACTTCTCCAGAATATCCGGCAGCGTCCGGGTCATGGGGTGCAGCTCTCTGCGTTCCCATACGAAATAATCCTGAACCAGCGGCTTACGCAAGGCTACAAGCGAAGTCAGATCCTCGTAGATCCCGCTGTCTCCCAGCACCTTTTCCTCATGGATAATAGATATAATATCCTCGTAGCTTCCGGCATCACGCATAATGAACCCGTCAATCAGACAGCTGCCCACATCCGTCACGACTTCAACGGCCAGATGTAAGCACCGTTCCTGCACCAGACCCAGCAGCGTACTGCCGTCCCAGGAAGAAGCTGCATGTGCTAGACCTTCATTAAGATCAGGGATCTGTTCAAGAATAACTTCTATTTGCTTCCGGTTGACATAATACACAGCTGACCCTCCACCCTGCGGTATTTAGTGACCTTCCTTAACATGAACTGCCGTTATTTCCCCCGCCTGCCCCGGCGCTTCAGCCAGAACACCATCACGACACACGCCGCCATAAAAACAATCAGATACGTCAATGCTTCCATCGGATACTCAAGCTCACGCATTCCGCTCACCGCTTTCCGTGCTTAATGGGTTCCAGCCTTGCAAGTCGTGCAGTCTCAGATCTCGTAATCGACCGCTACCGACAGCTCCTTGACCTCGTTGATATGGGCAATGACTTCCTTGTGAGCCGGGTGCACCTGATACGCCTGCAGATCCTCCATCGAGGCAACAACCGTGACCAGGGCGATATCGAACGAACGCTCCGAGTGAATCAGATCGGCCCCGACTTCAATGGACAGCAGCTGCGGAATTCTTCCTTCCATATTACGGAGGACTGCAACAGTCTCTGCGACCTTGTCCGGGGACCGGTCCTTTAATTTGAAGAAAACAATATGCTTGATCATCTATCCCGCTCCCAGCCTGATTAATGTGAAATTGATTACTCAAAATATATCATAAACTGCAGCATTACTGAAACAATCTTGGTTCATGACCAAAACAGGAGCTTTGCACTCTGGACGAATGCCGTGATGAAATGGTAAAGTCATAACAGCTAAACTAGATGATCCGTCACTTCATTAAATCAGTACACCCGGAGGTATTATGGCTAAAAATCAGCAAGAAACACATAAAATTCAGGCCTGGTCTCTGATCAACCGCAAATATCTTGGACAAGGCGTACGGGTCAAAAGATTTCGCCGCCCCAAACGCAGCCAGATCCGCAACCGCGTTCTGCTGGCCATCCTGATGGCCAAGGACATGAAGCTCTCCCGTCTCGCAGAAGAGCTCTCCGTCTCCTCACGCAGCGTAAGCGCATGGGTATATGAAGGACGCATTCCCTCCAGAACCAATCTGGACAAGGTCTGCCGCCATTTAGGCTATCCGCCCCATATCCTGTTCAATGAAGCTCTTCTGCGGCAAAGTCCGATTGTTTGCCAGCCGACCCCATCCCGTTTCATGAAAAGAACGCTCGCCCATTCACCGCAGCATAACGCGATTCTGACCGGACTCTGCATGGTGTATGATTTCTCGGTAACCGATGTCAGCATCTGGATCGGCGTCCATCCCGGCACCTTCCGCAAGTGGCTGCACCACTGCCATCTGCCTACCCTGGCCCTGCAGGAGAAGGCCGAGAATTTCTTCCGCATTCCGCGGCATATCCTGTTCGCCGACTGCGAGCTGCATTAACCTTCATTAATAGGAAGCCGCAGGAAGAAGCGGGAGCTCGCACAGCATCAGGTTCACAGTAGGGTCCTTCTCGCCGCAGGGAGGGGCCATGTTGACGTTACTTTCGCAGATGGCAGTTACCGTTTGAGCGCAAGGATCGTTCTTAGTATGTATTCATGAGTCCCGCCCTGCGGGTTCTGCAACGACTCGGTAAATGAACCTGTCTCCAGAATCTCCGTCCCGGCAAAATGCTCCCGCAAATCGGCATCGCTGAAGAAGTGGGCATATTTATCCTCTTTATATTCAAAGGTGCCCGGCTCCAGCTCTCTCCCGCAGCCGTTATTGGGATCTCCGTCGGAGAAGCTGGTGAAGTAGAGCAGTCCTCCAGTCCTGACCTGACGGAGACTCGCTTCAATCAGCCTGCGGCGGTCCCCGGCGAGGAATAAATGCAGAACATCATAGCAGTATACGGCATCTACAGACTGCCTAAGCTGCGGCTCCAGCGCCGAGCCTGCAATAAAGCTAGTTCCCGGGTCCCATGCTGCGGCCAGCTCAAGCGCCGGTTCACTTAATTCTATGCCGTATACTTTAAAATCAGCAGAGAATACTTTGGTATTCCGCCCATACCCGGCACCCGGAACAAGCACGGAGGAGACACCTGCCTCCTGGAATTTCCGCTTCGCCCATTCTGCCGACGGGCTTGGCTCACTCCCCCAGATCATCCCCTCCTGCACAAATCTTTTACTCCAATACTCAGTCATGCAGCTCCTTCTTTCCTGTTGATATTATGTATCTATATAGCTGTCCCTCTTCTCTATCATAGTCCACTCTGCCAGATCCGGCAAAGTCTATGGACACAGCAAAACGGCTGGCTCCTGTAACACAGAGAAATCAGCCGTCTTGCCGTTATAGCAACTATGAAGTTAACAGCCTACCAGCTGGACTTGGTAACGCCTGGAATTTGTCCCTTGTGTGCCAGCTCCCGGAAGACGATACGGGATATCTTGAATGTACTCAGATAGCCGCGCGGTCTGCCGGACACGCTGCATCTGTTTTTTTGACGGGTGGCTGAGGAATCCCTGGGCAGCTTCTGCAGTGCCATTACATCGCCTGCCGCCTTCAGCTCTCTGCGCTTGTCAGCGTACTTCGCCACCAGCTCCTGCCGCTTCTGTTCCTTCACAACCTTTGATTTCTTGGCCACTATTGATCAGCTCCTTCGTTCTTATTCGTTCAGCGCCTGGATCAGCGCTTCAAGATTCTGCTGCATCAGACTTAGGTAATCGAGATTATGCGCAGCGTCTTCCTCTGTTAATCCTTCGATTGGATTCAGCACAGCAGTCTTGGCTCCTATTTCCTGGGCAATAGTATCGGCGACACTGGAGGAGACCAAGGTCTCGAAAAAGATCGTAGTCACCTTATTCGCCTTGGCGAACTCCACAATCTTGGCCATCTGTGCAGCAGACGGCTCCTGCTCCGGCGACAGCCCCGCAATCGGCACCTGCGTCAAGCCATATTGCTGTGCCAGATAACCAAAAGCGGCATGCTGCGTAATAAAGTCCTTGCGCTTCGCATTCTGAAGCCCGGCTCTGAAATCCTGATCCAGCTTCTCCAGCTTGACGATATAAGCATCGCTGTTCGCGTGGAAGGCGGCTGCATTCCCTGGAAATGCTGCGGAGAGTGCTGCTTCAATGGTCTTAACCTCCCGGATAGCCATCACCGGGTCCAGCCATACATGAGGATCAAGCCCGCCGTGGTCATGGTCGTGGTCGTGGTCATGGTCTGCTTCACTGACAGCTGTATCATTATGGGAATGGTCGTGACCGCTTCCTTCAGTTGCGGACTCATCATGTTGATGGTCATGGCCGTGATCGTGGTCTGCTTCAGCCGCAGCTTCCTCTTCATGGCTGTGTTCATGTTCATGTTCATGTTCGTGTTCGTGCTCTGTTCCTTCAATAATCTGGAGTCCTTTACTCGCCTCTATCGTAATCAGATCACTTCCGGCAGCACCGTCCACAATCTGCTGCGCCCAGCCCTCCATGCCTGCGCCATTATAGACAAGCACATCTGCATCCGAAATATCAGCCATATCCTTCGCAGTCGGTTCCCAATCATGCGGCTCGACTCCGGGCGGGACCAGCACCTCCACATTGGCAAGGTCTCCGGTAATGCTTTTCGTGAATTCGTACATCGGGTAAAAGCTAACCTTAATGTTCAATTTATCCCCTGCGGGTACAGATGAAGCTTCGGCCGCAGCCGATGGTGAAGCCGCCGGACTGCTGGTTGAAGCGGCTTTCGTCGCAGTGTTGTTGCCGCAGCCGGAGATCAATAGCATGGCGGTCAGGGACAAGGCGGCAAGCTGACGGATTCTGAATGTGGACTGTGCGCTCGAATTGGATATTGCTATGGATTTGAATTTCAACATATGTTGTGAGACCCCTTTTCTTCATTGGCTTGAGATGAATACTGGCTGCGGCTGCGCAGCCTGATCAGCTTCTGTACTGCAATGGCTATCAGCAGAAATACCAGCAGAATGAGTGCAATCGTGCCTCCTGGAGGCGTGTTGATATAGTAGGAGGCTGTAAGCCCGCTGAACACACCGGTCAGCCCCACACTGACGGAGATCATTATGGCTGCCGTGAAGCCCGATGCAATCCGCAGCGCTATAGAAGCGGGCAGCACAATCAGAGCGGATACGAGCAGCACACCCACCACCGGCATAGCTGCGGCAACGGTCATACCGGTTAGGACGGCGAACGAGAAGGACAACCACCCGGTACGGACACCGCTGATAGCGGCCGTCTCTTCGTCGAAGGTTAGGCTGTACAATGGGCGGCGCAGAATGATGAAATAGAGAAGACCGGCTGCAGCCACCACGGCGATCAGTTTAAGCTGAGTATCACTTACGGCAACGATGGAGCCGAACAGATAAGAGCTGAAGCTTTTGGTCAAATTCTGCTTCAGGCTCATCAGCACGACGGCCAGCGCCAGGCCGGAGGTCATAATAATAGCAACCGGAAGCTCGCTGTAGGTTCGGTAAGAGCGGCGCAGCTGTTCAATAATCAGCCCTCCTGCTATAGCTACAGCGAAGCCGCTCAAAGCAGGATTCCATCCCAGTACGGAACCCAGTGCTACTCCGGCAAGGGAGACATGAGACAGCGTATCGGCCATCAGCACCTGCCTGCGCAGCATCAGGTAGACTCCCAGCAAGGGTCCGATCAGCCCGATCAGGCCTCCTGCCCAAAATGCGCGTTGCATGAATTCGTAACCAAGCATGTCCAGCCCTCCTGCTCCTTGCGTTCCAGCGTAATCACGGTATCCAGATAGGAACTCGTCTCTTCCAGGCCGTGTGTAACCATGATGACGGTCCGGCCATGCCGGCTGACATAATGCCGCATCAGCTCATAGAACCCGGTGCGGCTGGCAGCATCCATCCCCGTTACCGGCTCATCCAGCACCAGCACCTGCGGCTGCTGCGCCAGCGCGCGGGCGATGCAGATCCGCTGCTTCTGCCCGCCGGACAGCTCGCCGATTCTCCGGTTACGGTAATCCCACATCTCCACCTGCCGCAGGCTGCTCTCGACGAGCTCCTCCTGTTCCTTAGTGAAGCGGCGGAACAATCCCAGCCCTGAATAACAGCCGGAACGGACCAGCTCAATCACCTTGCTCGGAAATCCGGCATTGAAGGAGGCTACCTGCTGCGGCACATACCCGACCGTAAGCTTGCCTCCTCCGGTAATTTCCCGGTTCAGAGTAACCGTTCCGCTCCAGGGCTTCAGCAGGCCCAACATCAGCTTGAGCAGCGTGGTCTTCGCTGCCCCGTTCGGTCCGGTAATTCCAATGAACTGTCCAGCCTCCAGATCCAGCGACAAGCGGTCAATGACCGGCTCATCCCCGTAACCGAACACCACATCCCTGATGGATGACAAAATCATCGTTCCTCCCCCTTTCTATTCGGCCCGCTGTGGCGTGCCGTAATGATTCCGTGCCTGATTCCGTGCGTGATCCTATGGCTGCTGCCGTAGTTACTGCTCCGTCTGCTGTTGGGCACTTATTAATTTGGACCAAGCATGTTCCACGGATTAAACAAACTAAGTATTGATTATTATTCGTAATATTTACTATTATGTTTCAACTTCATTGATATTATCGTAATCATTACGATTTGTAAACCCAAAACAACAAATTAATCGTAATCACACTGATTAACTTTGTTCGGGCCAAGCCAGCGTGCGACAAAACATCGAAATTCAAGCCATTGGGATCGCACCGACTCGGTCTATGTCCACCCGTGCCAGCATGAATGCCCCACTTACCCTCGCACTACACAATGTGTTCGGTTTTTTGCATACATCCGCCCCACTAGCCCCTCGCACTACACAATGTGTTCGCTTTATCGCATACATTTGGCCCACCAGCCCTCGCACTAGCACAATGTGTTCGGTTTTCCGCATACATTCGTATTTGCTTTTGCCCCATCTACCTGCGTGGCACCTATTCCCTACACAGCACAAAGCCGGAATCCGCAGAAAGGATTCCGGCTTTCCAGACTATCATTTACAGAAGAAGTTATTCCTGCCCCGCCGCAAGCAGCTCCTCTACATGCCAAGGAAGCGGGTTGTTGAATGCCGTCCAGTCCTGCTTCATCTCCTCTGCGGTCAGCAGGCAGCGGTCCAGGCGGGCTTCGATATCCTCACGGTTCATCTGAACTCCGATGAAGACGATCTCATTCAGCCGGTCTCCCCACTGCTCGTCCCACTTCGCCAGCACATCAGCTTCCGCAGCCAGCACCTCCTGCTGCTGCTCCTCCGGCAGGGTAGCCAGCCAATAACCGGCGGGACCGAACTGGATCGACGGCCCTGCCTGGCTGATGGTCGCTGCCAGATCACCACTGGCGGCCAGCCAGACTAATCCCTTCGCCCGGACGACCTCGGATGGCCAGTTACTGAAGAAGAAGCTCAGCCGCTGCGGATGGAACGGCGTTCTCCGGCGGTAGACGAAGGAGGTGATGCCGTATTCCTCAGTCTCCGGTGTGTGTTCCTCTTTGGCAAGCTCAGCGATCCAGCCGGACGACTGGCTGGTCTGTTCGAAATCGAATAATCCCGTATTGAGAATCTCGGATAGCTCCACTTGTGCATTTACCGTACGGATAATCTTCGCCCGCGGCTGAAGTCTGCGCAGAACGGCCTCCAGCTTGTTCAGCTCTGCCTCCTTCACCAGATCGCACTTGTTGAGCAGCAGCACATCACAGGTCTCAATCTGATCGATCAGCAGATCGACGATATCCCGGAAGTCGCCTTCGCCCGCCGTCATATTGCGGTCCAGCAGACTGTCGCCCGAGGCGAAATCCTGCCAGAAGCGGTTGGCATCGACCACCGTAACCATCGTGTCCAGCCGGGCCAGCTCCGTCAGATCGATATCCAGCTCCGGGTTCGGGTAAGTGAAGGTCTGGGCCACCGGCACCGGCTCGCTGATCCCGGAGGATTCGATCAGAATGTAATCGAAGCGCCCCTCCGAGGCGAGATGATTCACTTCACGCAGCAGGTCATCGCGGAGGGTGCAGCAGATGCAGCCATTAGACATCTCCACCAGCTTCTCCTCGGTGCGGGAGAGGCTGCTGCCGGATTTGACCAGATTCGCATCCACATTCACTTCGCTCATATCATTGACGATCACGGCCACCTTCAGGCCCTCACGATTATGCAAAATATGATTGAGCAGTGTAGTCTTGCCGGAGCCAAGATATCCGCTTAGCACTGTTACAGGAATTTTATCCATTGTATTCTCCTTGTAGATTATATTTTCAAAAAGGCATTCTGTTCGTAGCGAACCACCAGAGATAAGTGTATTCTGTGCAACTAAAAACAGTGAAACGGAAGGCTTTCCTCTTCTAACTGTATTCTGTACAACTAGATTAGCCCAAATGGGCGAAAATCCAGGTATAGAGGCATTTTAATTGCACGAACTACAGTTAAACAGAGATTCGGCGGCACATCCGGCGATTTAGTTGTACAGACTGCAATCAAGCCTCCCCCTTGCACTCTAATCGGGGCAATGCAAACCCTCAGCCAGCGATGAGTTAAAGTGATTTCCGCAGCTTAGCGGGTCTCCCGGTGCAGTGTGACACGCTTCAGGCGCGGGCAATATTTTCTCATCTCCAGGCGTTCCGGTGTCGTTCTTTTATTCTTCGTGGTGGTATAGTTGCGGTCGCCCGTCTCCGTACAGGCCAAAGTAACGATTACTCTCATTTCAATCAAGCTCCCTTCTATTTAATCGTAATTATTACGATTTACACATTCTACACGCTCCCGCCCTCCGCTGTCAACAGCTGTCCAGGAACATTTGGGCTCTCTTAGATTAGTGTTCTTTCCTGAATAAGCTTGACGTATAGATGGAATTACAAGCGGAAGCGGCTTGGCCGCCTTCTTATGGGGACGGTACTATTGGAGCGGGAGAGTGAGCCATGAAGATACCTGTGATTATATTAAGCGGATTTCTGGGGAGCGGAAAGACAACCCTGCTGCTGAGTCTGCTGAAGGAGAGCAAGCGGAGAGGGCTGAACCCGGGCGTAATCATGAATGAGCTGGGCGCAAAAGATGTGGACGGCTATATCCTTCAGGAGAGTACCGGCACAAGTGTGGAAAAGCTGCTGGACGGCTGCATCTGCTGCAGCCGCAAGGAGGAGCTGCCGCGCAGCCTGACCGCCCTGCTGGTACGCCGCCCGGATATCATCTACATCGAGCTTACAGGGGTAGCTGACCCGGACGAGATCGCGAAGTCGCTGCTGGCGCCGGCGCTGGCAGACCGGCTGCAGCTGCACCACGCCATTACGCTGCTGGATGCCGAGAATGCGCTGGAATACAGCAGCCGCTTCTCGTCCGACAAGCAGCTCGTCCGCACCCTGCGTAAGCAGATCACCACCGCTGATCTCATCATCGTCAACAAAAGCGATCTGGTAGAACCGGAGACCCTCTGGAAGATCGAGAAGATGGTCTACAAGCAAAATTCGGAATCCGAGATTGTCTTCACCCACTACAGCCAGATTAATCTCGCCCCGCTGCTGACAGGCATCGCCGCCCTCGGATTTAAGGGCTCTGCTCCCCGGCGCGGCCCCGGCAATATCAGCGGCACCGCCCTCCAGCGCATGAACACGGGCAGCAGCAGCACCGGCAGCGCAACGGCAGTACATGAGCCTGAATCCGGGGCGGACGGCTCTTTCTCCCAAGTGGCAGCAGTGACGTTAACCGTTCCCCCGGCATGGACCGGGAGCCTCCGCCAGGAGGAGCTGGAGCATTTTTTGCGGCAATGGGG
Organism: Paenibacillus sp. FSL M7-0896; assembly: GCF_037975415.1. Classification (NCBI taxonomy): domain Bacteria; kingdom Bacillati; phylum Bacillota; class Bacilli; order Caryophanales; family Paenibacillaceae; genus Paenibacillus; species Paenibacillus sp. FSL M7-0896. The sequence goes on along the minus strand of NZ_CP150250.1, from coordinate 2,233,584 downwards.
CTACAGTCTGCTCCGGGCCAAGGGCCATGTGCGGCTTGCAGGCCGGGATTCCGTGCAGCTGGTGCAGCTTGCAGGTAACCGTATCTCCTGGGAGGCTTCAAGTTACCCGGGCCAGCCTTATATCGTCTGCATTGGCCTGAATCTGGATGAGAAGGCGATCAGCCGCAGCTGGGCGGCGTTATTCAGCTAAGAACCCTGTGTGGGAAGGAGCCGATGAACCCTTGACAACCCTTACGCCGTTTAAAATATTGCCGCTGCTCTTTTCCGCCGCTTTTCTGCTCACAGCGGGCAGTCTGTGGCTGCCCGGACATCTAAGCCTGCTGGACAACGGCTATGTCGACACGTTCAAAACCGCATTCCTCGGCATTCTGCTGGAGGCCTTGCCGTTTGTCCTGTTGGGCGCGCTGCTCGCCTCCCTGCTTCGCGTCTTCGTGCCGGACGAGCTGATCTCACGCTGGATTCCACGCCGCGCGGTTCCGGCGATTCTCTTCGGCTGCCTGCTCGGGATCCTCTTCCCCGTCTGTGAATGCGGAATGATTCCGCTGGTCCGCCGCCTCATGCATAAGGGGATGCCGCTCTACGTGGCCATCGTGTTCATTCTGTCCGGCCCGATCCTCAACCCGGTCGTCTACGGGGCCACCCTGACAGCCTTCCGCTCCCATCCGGAGCTGGCCTACACCCGGATGGGACTGGCTTTTGCCGTAGCGGCATGCATTGGTCTGATCATCTACGGGACCGTCCGCAGATCGCCGCTGCGCTTATCCATCCGCCGGGAGGGAAGCGAAGAGCCGCATGGCACACTACGCGGGGGCCGGGCGGCGGCGGTCCTGGTGCATACGTCGGATGAATTTTTTGAGATGGGCAAATTCCTGATCATCGGCTGTCTGCTAACTGCGGGAATCCAGACCTTCATGAATCAGAGCAGCCTGTCCGCCATTGGAGACCGTCCGCTCGGCTCCTACGTGTTCATGATGGGACTGGCCTTCGCACTCTCGCTCTGCTCCACCTCTGACGCCTTCGTTGCGTCCACCTTCCTGCATACCTTCCCGTCCGGGGCGCTGCTCGCCTTCATGGTGCTGGGACCGATGCTCGATTTCAAGAACGCCCTGATGCTGCTCTCGCTGTTCAAAACCAGATTTGCCCTGTACCTGTTCTTCCTAATTGCCGCGGCCGTCTTCACCGGCTCCGTGCTGGCTTCATTCTGGCTGTAGCTGCCCTGAAATTCCGAATATCTGAAGGAGGATCTGCATGAATAGCTCCGGAAGCATCCGGTTTCACTATGTACTCAGGGCGGTTATTCTGCTCGCCTTCGCCCTCTATATCGGACATCTGGTCCAGCAGGACGCCCTCCATTATTATGTTGCTCCTAAGCTGGCCCGCTGGATCCGGTTATGCCCGGTTCCGCTCTCCCTGATGGCGCTCAGCCTCGGGCTCCAGGCTGTGCTTGGCCGAAGCTCCGCCCTCTGTGACTGCGAGCACCGCCTGCCCCGCTCACTCCTGGGCAGCTCCGCGCTGTACAGCCTGTTCCTGCTTCCGCTGCTGCTCGGCTTCCTGCTGCCCGACCGGGCACTCGGCAGTGCCGCAGCGGCCAAGAAGGGCCTTGCCCTGTCTTACACTGCCGTTGAGTCCGGCACCGGTGCTAGCTTCACAGCGGCCACCCCCTATGAGGCCGAATTTGCAGAGCTGGCAGGACAGCTCTACAGGCAGCCCGTCATCCCTGTATTCCCTGAGATTTTCTCAGAAACGCTGGGTGCCCTTAATCTGTACAAATCACAGTTCGAGGGTAAGGAAATCTCTGTATCAGGCTTCCTGTACCGTGAGCCGCAGGGGTCCGGTCGATCCGGCTACGCAGTCAGCCGCTTCCTGGTCCAATGCTGTACAGCAGATGCCACCCCCTTCGGCATTCTTCTTGCACCGGGTACACAAATAAGCCTGCCCGCCGATACCTGGATTGAGGTTCGGGGCAAGCTTCATGTGACGCTCCATGAGGGAGTGGAGACTCTGCAGATCGCTCCGCAGAGTATAATAGCAGTGGCAGCACCGTCCACACCTTATGTGTACACGAACGCCGATGCCGTAGCGGCATGGAAAGAGCTGCAGCCATGACTAGATGACCGCGTCCAGCGCATCGTCATCCTCCAGTGAAGACTCCGGATTCCTGATCTCCACCAGGAGACGGGCCGGAATGCAGATAATCTGCTGCTTCGGCCGGGAGATGAATCCCATGTCCAGCGCAATGGTCAGCGGAGCATCCGAATAGGTCATCTGAATACCATAATCGTATACCTTCAGCGTGTTATGACCATATCGGGTGCGGATATCAATAATCTGCTCTTCCTTGGTCAGCTGTACAGTCTTGTAAGCTTTGCCGTTCACAGTGATTACGGCCTCCAGCTCCCCTTGCTTATACGGATGATTGTGGTTAGAGAACCACTTGTAGCCGTAGATGGAACCGGCGGCCAGCAATACAATAAGAATCAGCAGGAAATCTCCGCGCTTCATCGTTTTCACTCTATTGAACCTTTCGCTTGTCATTATTTATTCGTAATATTTACGATTTATATAATAATAATGCAGACAAGGGAAAGCTGTCAACGTGAATAGCGCTTGCTTTGCTTGCCGGTTATCCGACTTTTCACATTACACAACTATCTGCGGATGCTGCCGGACCATTCCCTCAGCACTCTGTCCAGCTCATCTCCACGGATCGGCTTGGGAATAAAGTCCTGCATTCCTGCCCGGAGGCACATCTCTTTATCTTCCTTACGTGCAAAGGCAGTGGCGGCAATAATCACCGGGGACAGCCCCATCGCCTCGCGGATCTGCCGGGTGGCTTCAATCCCGTCCATGCCCGGCATCTGAATATCCATGAACACCAGATCATAATGCCGGGACCGTACAGCTTCTACCGCCTGCTCCCCGTTCACTGCCAGGTCAGAGGTGTAGCCGCGCTTTTTGAGAAAAGTCTGCAGGATCTGCTGATTCACCGGATGATCCTCCGCGATAAGAATGGACAACGGCCCGTATTGACCCTCGGGATAATCCAGATTGAAGATTCCGCCCTTATACTCCTGAGTGGCAGCAACTCCTGCCAGCTGCGCTTGGCCCGGCTCCTCCACCGAATACATCACGCCGATGGTGAAGTAGAACTCCGAGCCTTCCCCTTCGACGCTGTTCACACCGATCGCGCCATCCAGCAGCTCCACCAGCTTCTTGCTGATCGCCAGACCCAGTCCCGTCCCGCCGTACTTGCGGTTGATCGAAGGGTCCAGCTGGGAAAAGGACTGGAATAACAGGTTCTGGCTGCCCTGCGGAATGCCTATACCGGTATCGGTTACCGAGAACCTCAGAATCAGCGAGCCTGGCTCCCCGGCAGCCTCCAGCTTCACGCAGACGCTGACCTCGCCTTCTTCAGTGAACTTGACCGCATTGCCGACGAGGTTCACCAGCACCTGCCTCAGCCTGGTTTCGTCGGTGATGACAACAGCCGGAAGATCGGGCTCAATATGGCTGCGCAGAACCAGCCCTTTCTCCTGGATACGCGGATAGAATAGCTCACAGACGTTCTGAACGACCTGCCGGATATCGACCGGCTGCAGATCCAGCGTCATCATGCCGGATTCAATTTTGCTGAAATCCAGCACCTCGTTGAGAATATGTACCAGCGCGGCACCGCTTTTATTGATAATTTGGGTGTAATATTGCTGTTCCTCCGTAAGCTCTGTTCCCGACAGGAGATCGGCCATCCCGATAATTCCATTCATCGGCGTACGCAGCTCGTGGCTCATAATCGCCAGGAACTCCGACTTGGCCCGGTCAGCCTTCTCCGCAGATTCCTTGGCACGCTCCACAGCCTTCTCCTCGGTGATATCCCGGAAGACCACCACCGCCCCCTTATGCTCTCCGTTATCATATAATGCCGTCATCCGGTATTTGACCAGGAAGCTGGAGCCATCCTGACGCCAGAAGATCCCTTCCTGCTCCTGCTCATACGAGAGGTTGGTCTTCAGCAGCTCCGCCAGCGTCCGGTGTCCTCCGGGATACAGCTCGCCGTCCATCCAGGTCTGCGCTATCGTATGCAGCTTGATATTGCCGGCCAGCTCACCCGGGTTATATCCGAGCATGACCGACGCAGCGGGGTTGATAAATACAGTCTCCCCCTCCAGATTCATGCCAAAAATCCCCTCAGACACAGAGTTCAGGATCAGCGCATGCTCGTAACTAAGCTTCTCAATCTGCTCCAGATACCGCTTAGGCTCTGTAATATCACTGGTAATGGCGAATACGCCGACCACTTCAGAATCAATCAGCATAGGGACATAAATCACCCCTACCTCCACCCTCTCGCCGTCGTGACGGATCACCCGGGTATCGAAGGTCTGGGCCATGCCTCCGGCTGCCGCCAGAAACCGCATATTCACATGCTCCAGCTCATCCTCTTCAATAATCTCGCAGTAACTGGAATGCATCAGGGTCTCCCTGCTGTATCCTGTCAGCTGCTCCAGACTGGCATTCATCGACTGTATGTACCCCTGCAGATCCATGGCACTGATGGCAGACGGGTTATATTCGAAAAGCGACTTATACCGGTTCTCGCTCTCTCGCAGCTGCTCCTCCATCCGCTGGCGCTCGGTCACATCCTGCACCATACCGCGGATCTGCTGAACCTTACCAGAGGCATCCAGGATCACCTCCCAGTGCGCATAGAGAGACTTACGTTCCTCGCTGCCCTTCACTCTGAAAATCGCCTCGCCCTTAGCCCCGGACTTCAGCGTATAATGCAGCTCTTCACGCAATCTGTCCAGGTCCTCCGGCACTACACAGTCAAACAGCTGAGTATAATGAACCACGGTATGATTTCCGCAATTGCCGCCTAATTCAAAGATAGCCATCAGCTGGCTGGAGACGATCAGCTGCTCATATACAGAATTCCACTCCCAGGAGCCCATTTGTCCTAACTCCTGCGCAGCAGCCAGCATATCTTCAACCTTCTTCCGCTCGGTGATGTCATGGGCAATCGTCAGGATCTGCCGCACTTCGCCTTCACGATTCCGTACCACCTGAAAGGAGCTCTGGGTCCAAAGGTAATGGCCGTCCTTATGCCTGACCCTGCGTGTAAAGGTGTCACTGTCAGAGTAGAGCTTGCCCGGCTCGGTCATTTCCAGCGCATCCGCTTCATGGTAATAATCCGTTTTGTTGCGGCCAATCATGTCTCTTGCCGGGTAGCCGAGCAGCGTTTCTACTGACGGGGAGACGTAGCGCAGCGTTCCATCGGGATCGGCGAATGAAATCATATCCGGGGTGTGCTCCGTAATCAGCTCGAAGAGCTGGTGATCCTCCTCTATCTTCTTCTCCGCCAGCTTGCGTGCGGTAATATCAGTCATCTCCGCAACCAGATGGGAGGGACGATCGGTCTGTTCATCAATGATCAGAAAAAGATGCAGGGCAACCCAGAGCATCTCGCCATTCTTATGTACGAACCGCTTGTCGGTATCTACAGCCATATCGGGGCTGCTTAGTAAATCCTTCATAATCTGCCCGTGATCCAGGGTAGACCCTTCATCCGGAAAAACGATATCCTGGTAACGCAGCTCCTTGAGTTCGGTCTCGGTGTATCCAAACATCCCGCAAAGCGCAGGGTTGGCCATGAGCATAGTACCATCCGTTATGGATACTGCCGCATATCCTATTGAGGACCGCAAGTACAAGTGCTTAAATAGAGTGTCGGACAAAGCTAGAGCCTCCTCTGAGAAAATGGGGGACATAATTTAGTAACATTATACCTTTTTTTCGGAATTTATGCTCCAGACCTAAAGTCCCGCTAATGAGGATACACAGGGTAAGCTTGCCGCTGGAAACGGTGCATATCCACATACAAAAAAACCGCCCTGGTCACTTTCATGACATCAAGGCGGTGGTTATAGGTTAGTCCAGTCTCCTGAATTCGTTACTTGGCCCTTCTGGGAATTCTCACCGTCACGGTCGTACCCTGGCCGATTTCGCTGTGGATCATGATCCCGTACGCCTCGCCAAAATAAATCCGGATTCTCTCCTGGGCGTTGAACAGTCCATACGATTTGGATTGCCTGCTTAATACCGTATCCATTGTCTCCTGAGTCATTCCCGGACCGTTGTCTTCAATGCCGAACACAATTGTATCTTCTTCGAAGCAAGCCCGCAGGCTGATTCTGCCTCGCCCCTCCCGCTTGTTGTCCACGCCGTGCTCAATCGCATTCTCTACAATAGGCTGCATAATCAGCTTGATCATATGGTAGCCCAGCACCTCCGGGTCCACCTCGTAGACTACATCGAAGCTGTGGTCATGCATAATCAGCTGCAGATCAATATAAGATTTCGTATTCTCCAGTTCATCATGAACGCTGATGACATCCTGCCCCCTGTTCAGGGTCGTCCGGTAAAATTTGGAGAGGGTTGTGGTGATTTTACTGATGTCATACGCTTTAATGCTTATAGCCTTCCAGTTGATCAGCGACAGGGAGTTATAGAGGAAATGCGGATTGATCTGGGCCTGAAGCGCTTTCAGCTCCGCGTCCTTCTGCACAACCTTGCTGCGGTAGACTTCATTGAACAGCTCATTCAGACTTTGCAGCATATCCTTGAACCGCGAGGTCAGCTCGCCGATCTCGTCATTGGAATCGACCACAATATCCACATGCAGGTCCCCGCGAGTCACCCTTTTCATCGTGCGGTTCAGACGGTAGATCCTTCTCACGAATGCATTCGACAACAGCCAGACCGCAGGCACCAGAATCAGCAGGCAAATCCCGACCGTGAGCATGGTGGCGCGGAGAATCGTCTTGGCATCGACACCGATCGAGTTCTTGGGCATATAAAAGACAAGCTTCCAGCCCGTCACGCCCAGCGTCTGGGAGATCACGATGAAATCGCTTGCACGATCTTCCGCCGCCTTAGCCGATTCAAAGGACGGCAGCCCGTTGTGATAGTCATACACAGGCTCCCCCGCTCCATTCTCGACCAGGACGCCATACTCACCGGAGACCACATTGGTCAGACCCGCAAACATATCCTTGCTGTCAAAGCCTAAGTAGATCAGGTTATCATATTGCGTTCCCGAGCCGCCCACCATTCTCCGCACCGCGGACAAGGCCGTGCCCTCCTTGATCCAATGCGTCTGGCCGCTGGCCATCGCCGCTTCATACCATGGCTTCCCGGATACGGTGCTAATCGGCAGAATCGTATTTTTCCGTTCCGTGATGTTGTTCCCTGTATACACCGTCAGCTGGCGGATCTCTTCGTTCAGGAACAGAAGCGTATTGAACAGCGGCTCCACGATAGTGTTCAGATCATTGTACATATAATAATAATTGTCCGAGTAATCATTGTTGAAGACGGACACTACACTGGAGTTGAAGGTGAACGAGTCCAGCGCGGCATTGAGCTTGCCGAACTTATAATCCAGATTGGCGGCGATCTCCGACACATTGTCAGTTAAGGTCAGCCGGGCCTGCTGAACGAGCAGATTCCTGGATTGATCATACGAATACCAGCCAAGCACACTGAGCGGAATAATGATAACGAGTAAATAAGAGACAAACAGCTTATGCTTAATTCTTAAATTCCTGATGAAACGGCCTGGGCGCTCCAGATCTACCCCTCCTGTCTTAAGCCTCTTGTCCTTATAACGTAGCATTGCCCCCGGCAAATAACAATCTGTAAAAGCGGCGGCCCGCCGCATGAGCCCTGCCCCGAAACAACAAAGGGGTGTCCCCAGCCGTTTCCGGCTTACGGGACACCCGCTTACATGCAGTGTACGCTTACTCTTTGACGGCACCGAGCACGATTCCACTGACGAAATACCGCTGCAGAAACGGATAGATCAGCATGATTGGAATCATCGAGACCATCACCTTGGCCGCATTGAGCAGTTGGCTCGACATATTCGACAGACGCTTGATCTCTTCCGGATCGGTGGTGTTCATGATCGAATTCACGCTGATAATCAATTGCTGGATATACGTTTGCAGCGGCCAGTTCTCCTTGTGGTTCATCAGGATCATCCCGTCAAAAAACGCATTCCAGTGGCCGACGACCGAGAACAGGGTGACTGTCGCCAGTGAGGGCAGGGAGATGGGGATATAAATCGTCACCAGCGTTCTCCACGCCCCCGCCCCATCCATCCCGGCAGCCTCCTCCAGCTCCTTCGGAACACCTTTGAAGAAGTTCATGAGCAGAATTACATTAAATACCGGAACGGCAGTAGGCAGCACAAGCGCCCAGATGGAATCGAGCAGCCCGTACGTATTGATCGTCATATACCACGGGATCAGCCCGCCGTTGAACAGCATACAGAAGATAACGAACCACATATAGATATTTCTGCCCGGAAAATGTTTGTTCGATTTCGATAAAGGATAGGCCATCAGCACCGTAACCAGCAGGTTGATGGCTCCTCCGAGCAGCACTCTTTTCACAGATACGCCAAAGGAAGTAAAGAAGCTCCGGTCACTGATGACCGACTTATAGGCCTCCAGATTGAAATCAACCGGCCAGAAGAAGACCTGACCCGACATGGCCGCCACCTTGCCGCTGAACGAAATAGCCAAGGTATTCAGTACAGGGGCCAAGGAGAGAAAAGCAATCACGGTTAGAATACAATAAATCACAATATCAACAGTCCGGCTGGTTCCACGGATCACAGCAAATCACCTCTGTCAGAAAATACGGTAGTTGGCAAACCGGGCAGCCAGACCATAGGAAGCGGCAATCAGCACAAAGCTTACGACCGATTTGAGCAGGCCTACCGCTGTTGCCAGTCCATACTGGATTTCAAGCAATCCTGAACGGTATACATAAGTATCAATGATATCCCCCGACTCATAGACAATCGGATTATACAGGTTGAGAATCTGCTCGAAGCCCGCATTCAGCACATTGCCGAGGCTTAAGGTCGCCAGCAGAATCACCGTGGTCATCAGACCCGGAATCGTAATATTGGTTAACCGCTGGAACCGGTTCGCTCCGTCAATGGCGGCTGCTTCATACAGATTGGTGTTGATGGAAGTCAGGGCAGCGATGTAGATGATCGTATTGAAGCCGAATTCCTTCCACACATCGCTGGACACAATCACGAAGCGGAACCAGTGGTTGCTCTGAAGGAACATAATCGGATCGCCGCCGAACCACTGGATCATCTGATTGATAATGCCGTCCAGACTGAGCAGGTTAATCAGCACCCCTGAGAGAATGACCCAGGACATGAAATGGGGCAGGTACACAATCGTTTGGATGGTACGCTTGAATTTAATATTCGCTACTTCATGGAACAGCAGTGCAAATACAAAGGGAACGGTCAATCCGGCAATGATTTTCATAAGTGCAATGCTCAGGGTGTTTCCGAGAATCAGCCTGCTGTCCGGCAGGCTGAACATATACTCAAAATTCTCCCAGCCCACCCATTCCGAGTGGAAGATGCCCAGCGTAGGCTGAAAGTCCTGAAAGGCAATCACGATTCCGAACATCGGAACTACACTGAATGCTATGAGCAGCAATATGCCGGGGAGCAGCATCAGGTGGTAATTCCAGATAGAAGCTCTGCTTCTCATGGTGACTCAACTGCCTCGGCCACCTCTTTGGTGATTTCTTCCCCTCCGATGCTCTTCCAGGTCTCCACGAACTTGTCGAATTCTTCAAGGGGAGAAGTGCCGGTAATGATTTTCAAAAAGGTCTCGTTTTCGAGTTTTTCCAGATTGGCTCCCTTTTTAAGCATCGCTTCCGTCTTGCCGTAGAACACAGGCTCCACCTTCACAATTTCTTTCGCTCCGGTGATGGAGGCGGCAGTATAGAAGGCTAGTGAATCGGCATAAGCGGGAATATCCTGTTTCGGATTCTCATTATTCTTCAAGACCGCCTTGACTCTTGGCAGGATGCGGGCCGGCAGACCGTCCAGCTTCTTATCCTTAATCACCTTCTCATAGATTGGAACATCGCGTGCCAGGGAATCCTGATAATCCAGCTGCACATTAATCGGATAATTGAGCCAGCCTACACCCAGATCCTTATACAGCTCCTGCGATGCCGGATCAATCAGGCGGATGCCTTCATACTCCACGCTGAGCATTTTCAAGGCAGCTTCGGGGTGCTCCGCCTTCTTGTTCACCACCATGAAGGTTCCTGACGGAGTGGATGGTACGATATTCCGTTTGCCGTCTCCATCCAGCGGCACAGCCAGCGGCACCCAATCCGCTTCCGGGTTGGCCTTCACCGCATCAGACAACGCCCAGCCTCCGAACCAGGGGGCGAACAGGATACCAGCCCGGCCGCCTGACACCAGCCCGGCATTATCCTCATACTTCCGGGTCAAGAACTCTTTGTCAATCAACCCGTCCGCATACATCTCTCTCAGCTCAGAGAGCGCCTGCTTGGTCTCTGGAGTCGTGGAGCCGTAGATGATGTTTCCTCCCTCATCCTTGAACCAATTCTTCGGATAGGCATGATTGGCATTGAAGATCGGATCGAAGGTGAAGAAGCCGCCGTCTGCAACCACACTTTTATCGCCAAGCAGACCAACGGTATCCGCTTTCCCGTTACCGTCAGGGTCCTGCTCCTTGAACGCCTTAATCACAGTCTTAACTTCATCCATGGTACGGGGCGTCTCAAGCTTCAGCTTGTTCAGCCAGTCCTGGCGTATCCACAGGAGCTGATAATTGCCGTCGATGTTGGTATTGGGCAGCGCCATCAGCTTGCCGTCGATTCTTCCGGTGTTCAGCACCCGGTCTCCTGTGTAAGAATTGTAATAATCTTTAATCAACGGCGAGGCATATTGATCGTATAACTCGGTCAGATCGGCCAGCATACCCGCTTTGGCCATTCTCTTAAACTGCTGTTCATCCACCACCAGAATGTCCGGCAGGGAATTGCTCGAGATCGCCAGGGTAACCTTCTGGTTATACGCATCCTGGTCTTCTACCGAGAAATCGTATTTCACCTTTACATTCAGGCGGTCCTCGACATATTTCAGATACTTGTTATTCTCCAGCGTATCTCCTGCCGGCAGGTTATTCCCCGATACGCCCTGTCTCCCCAGAGACACGGTAACGGGTTCTTCATATTTGCTGAAGGGTCCATCGTCCTCCTTGGCGGTGGCGGATGGTTCATTGCCTCCGGCATTCGTGGACTCACTGCCGGCGGGCGCAGCAACCTTCTCCTCCTTTGGACTGCTGCCGCAGGCCGCCAGCACTCCCAGCACCATTACCATGGACAGCAGCAAGGCCATAACACGAATTTTCTTCAATCTCATAGATGCCCCTCCCAAACTTTGTTATAAAACGCTTTCATGCTTACAGTTAAATTGTAAATTAGCCTGGAAGGGAGCGAAATCCCAAATTCTTTGGATACGCGTCAATTAATTTGGAAGTAAAAAGCACCCGCAGGTGCTCTCCAATAATTCGTACTATTATTCGTCCAGTATTTCACGATATTTCTGCGGACTGATGCCGTAATATTTTTTAAAGGTCTGGCAGAAGTAGGAGGAGCTCCAGTAGCCGGCATGTTCAGCGATATCGACGATTTTCATATTGGTGCTGTCCAGTAGATGCCGTGCCCGTTCCAGACGCTGCTGAGTGATGAATTTGATCAGGCTCTGCCCGGTTTCTTTCTTGAATAAATGGCTCAGGTAGCTGGGATTAAGCGATACGCGCCCGGCGATGACCTCCAGACTGATATCTTCCCTGAAATCCTTTTCCACAATCCGGATGACCTGCTGGACAATATGGCGTTTGCTCTCATCGGGAGGGCCGTTGTCCGGTTCTATTTCCGATAGCGCCTGAAGCAGCACTTGCTTCACCCCGAGAATCGAATCGCTTTTGAAGATACGCTCTACCGTTTGCTGGAAATCCGCCTTCTGCCTGCGGGCTGATTGTTCAAACGCATTCCGCACCAGGTCCGAACAGAGATACTTAACATAGATTGCAGAAGATCCGCCGTTCCGGCTCAAGTGGCTGAACAGAAGCTCAATGCTTTTGGCTGCGCCTGCATATTCCCCATGGTTAATGAATTGGTTGATATCCGCCATCAGCGTCTCGGTGCTGACAAGCTCCGGGACACGGCCCGCCAGATCATCTCCGGCAAACAGTACCACCGTATCTTCAAAAAAGAATTTGTAGTCCAGCGTCTGCTCCATCTGCTCATAACACGCCGAAACCTCCTGCCAATCGGAGATCACGGGGCTGTATACGATGCAGCAATACCGGTAAAAGCGTTCCGCGATCCGCTCCGCCAGCGCTTCACTCATCTCCCTGATCCTCTTCTGTCCGCCGCTGCCTGGGCAAGGGACCATAAGCACACTTTGATATTCATTCAGGTTCAGCAGCTCATATTCACCGGCTGTAAGCTGCTCTGCCGCTTGTTCAAATGCCTCGTAGCTGCGGTCAAAGAAACGCTCCTTGAAATCAATCAGCAGCAGAGCGGCCGGCTTCCCTCCGAACGGCAGAGCGGCATCATCCGCGATCACCTGAACCCCGTTCAGCACATCGGTCAGCCACTTCTCCCTTTCATACTCCAGGCCCTTTTGATACCCCTGCATAAGCTCGGCAGTGCGGCGCTGCTGGGTGGCCTTATCCGCGCATTTCTGTATCACGCCTGACATCACCCCGGCGAACTCCTCAATATCAATCGGCTTCAGCAGATAGCTGGAAGCATTGGTATAGAGCGCCCGGCGGGCATAGTCAAATTCCCCGTAAGCACTGTAGATAATAATTTCCAGGGAGGGCTGCGCCAGGCTTGCCTGCTCCGCCAGCTCCAGACCGCCCATGAAGGGCATTTTGATATCTGTGAGCAGGATGTCCACCGGGTTCAGACGAAGATACTCCAGCGCCTTCTCCCCGTTCTCCGCTTCGGCAACCCGCAGCTCGTAGTTCATGTCAGCGATCAGCCCCCGGATGCCGTCCCGTTCAATTTTCTCATCATCCACGATCAATATGGTAAACATAGAGTTCCCTCCTGATGTCTGATAGAATCATAAGCAAACGTTATCATTTCATTGAAGCCTACACCATGAGGAGGTCCCGCCATGCGCCTGGCGTACCGCAAAGCCAATGCACTTTTGAATCAGCATATCTCAAATATCAGTGACGGACAAACCTCATTTCATATTCATTACTGGGGCTTCATGCCGAATCATTATAATAATTCCCTGCACCGCCATTCTTTTTTTGAAGTCTGTTATGTCCAGCAAGGCACCGGCTCTTACCAGGATGACGATGCGCTCTTCCCCCTGGAGCCGGGAACCCTGTTCTGCTCACGTCCGGGCATCTGGCACCAGATCCGCAGTGAGCAGGGGCTGGTCCTGTTCTTCATTGCCTTTGAAATCGACGAAGCCTTAAGCTCTGCGGACGGCCGCAAGCCGTTTCAGGAACTCGCCGCCGGAGGGCAGGCCATAGCCCCGCATGAAGCTGCCGCACTCTCTGCCCGAATCTGGCGGACCCTCTTCAGCCTGGCCGAGAGCGAAGCGGGGGTGTCCAGGCTGCCGATGAATCATCTGGCGCTTGCTCTGCTGCATTCGTTCCCGCAGGCGTTCTCCCCCGAACCCCATCTGCAGGCCGGGGCAATGAAGGAGGACAGCGGGGAACACCGCCATTTGGAACGGGCCAAGCGCTATATCCGCGACAATCTGTCCTCCCCGCTGCACATGGCCCAAGTGGCCCTGGAACTGGATATCTCTCCACGCCATCTGTCGAGGATCTTCCAGGCATGCCTGGGCCAGACTTTCGTCCATTATATTCAGGAACGAAGAATCCAACAAGCCAAGGATTTGCTGCTGCACACCGACTACCCTATCAAAGATATCGCCGAGCGCTGCGGCTTCGAGTCTGTGCACTATTTCACCCGCGTATTCACCAAGCAGCTTGGTGTCTCCCCCGCCCGGTTCCGCAGAGCGCAGTTTGCAGACGGAAGACAGAACCTGAGCTAATCAACGCCAAATGTCCGGATTGTACAAAAAATTAGACGCCGTATTCAAAGATAATTCCGCAAGGACTCCTTACAATGGTTGTAAACCCTTAGAAGGAGTGAGTTCCCCATGTTTGTTAAACGACCAGTCAACCTTGTACGCAGCCCCATTCCTGTTCCGCAGGACGACATCCCCTTGGCTGCTCCTCCCGCAGTGCTCCGGGAAGGCTATTCAGCGATTGCCGCTTCCCTGCTTCAGCTCGCCAGTGAGAAGGGAAGCGGCAATCTGTATGTTGCTTTTGACGGAACCCACGGCGCCCCGTTTCAAACCGTTCTGCAGCGGGCAGTGGATGCGCTTGAGCAAGCGGGTCATTCAGTGTCCCTCATCAGCTCGGGCAGCTATCTCAAGTCAGGCGAAGAGCTGCGGGAGTTTTTTGCCGCCAATATTACGGATAACCGCGCCTTCGGCTATTTCACTGACGGAAGTATAGAGGATTATTTCCGGGACGGGGCCAGGGAAGAAGCCGCCCGCAGGCTGGATGAGGCAGAGCCGGGTGCGGATTCGGCTGCATTCTGTATCGTTTTTGGCCCGGGGGCTTACTGGCTTGGAGAGGGGCGGTTCGATCTTTCCTTCTATCTGGATGTCTCGCGTGAATACCAGCAGGCCGGCCACCGGCAGGAGCTGCTGAGTTTCGGCCTTAACTGGAACCGGGATGCCGTGGAGAAATATAAAATCGCCCTGTTCGTGGAATGGCCTATTCTCGAAACCTACCGCAAACAAATCCTGGATCAAATGGATTACTATATCGACCTGAATCAGCCGAAGCAGCCAGTCATGACTGCCGTGCCGTCCCTGCGCCGGATGATCTCGGATATTGCCGGGTCACCGCTGCGGGTGAAGCCTTTTTATGCACCGGGGGTATGGGGCGGACAATTCCTCAAACAGCTGGCTGATCTGCCGGAGGATTGGGTGAACTGCGCCTGGAGCTTTGAGCCGATCGCCCCCGAGAATTCCATCCTTGTAGGGTATGAAGGCAAAGAGATGGAGATTCCGTTTCTGCTGGTCATGCAGCAGGAGCATCCAGCGATTCTGGGGGAACGTCTGACGGGCTTATTCGGAGATTATTTCCCGATCCGCTTCAACTATCTGGACACGATGGACGGAGACAATCTGTCCTGCCAGGTCCACCCCACCCAGGACTATATCCGCAGCCAATTCAATGAATTCATGGCCCAGCAGGAATCCTATTACATCATGGAGCAGCAGGGAGATTCCGCGGTCTATCTGGGACTGACTGAAGACTGCCTACCTGAGCAGTTCCGCCATGAAGTGCAGAAGGCTCAGGAGACAGGCATCCCGCTGCCGCTGACCGATTATGTCAACCGTTATGCGTCCCGGAAGGGCGAGCTGTTCCTGATCCCGCCCGGAACCGTTCATTCCGCAGGCAAAGACAATCTGGTGCTGGAGATCTCCTCTACCACCTGGTGGTTCACCTTCAAAATCTATGATTTCCTGCGCAAGGACCTGGACGGCAAACCCCGGCCGATCAATATCGACTTCGCCTTCGATAATATTGACTTCACGCAGAAGACCGCCCGGGTTGAAGATCAGCTCATGCCTTCGCCGGTGCTCCTGCAGCAGCAAGGAGAGAATGAAGAGTATGTACTGGGACAGCGCAGTGATCTGCTGTTCTATGTCCACCGTGTTCATCTGAAGGATACCTGGAAAGACGATACGCGCGGCGAAATGACCATGTATAACCTCGTTGAAGGAGAGGCAGTGCGGATTGTGTCTGCTGAGGACGAGGCGGTGTTTGTGGAGCTGCATTATGCGGAATCGTATATTCTCCCGGCTGTACTTGGGAAATACAACATTCTCAATACCGGTTCCGGCCCCTGCAAGCTGATCAAGGCCGGTGTCTCCGCAGCATGGGATGTGAGTCTCCTTGAGCCGTGATATCGTACTTGCGCTGGATGTGGGCGGAACCTTTATTAAGACCTGCGTGCTGGAGGACGGCCTTCCGCTGCAAGGCAGTGACATGGAATTCCCCGCCCTGGCTGACCGGGACCGGGAAACGATCCTTGACCATTTCATGTCTATCTTTCAGGCCCAGTACAACCTGTATCAGCATAGGTACCGGGACGCTGTAACGGACTGCCGCTATCATATCGGGATGGCTTTTCCCGGCCCGTTCGATTACAGGCAGGGCGTCTGTCTGATCCGGGGGCTTGGCAAATTCGAGGCGATCTACGGGCTGAATCTGGGCCAAGCCTTACGCGCACGCTGGCACGCTGGCAGCTCCCGGGAGGCCGGCACGCTGCCGGACATGGATATCCGCTTCGAGAATGACGCCCGCCTGTTTGCGCTGGGAGTCAGCGCCGAATTCCCGCGTAAGCGGTTCATGGCCTTGACGCTAGGAACCGGCCTCGGTTCCGCCTTCATCGACAACTCCCGGATCATGGAATCAGGGCCGGGCATCCCGCCGAACGGCTGGCTGTATGACCAGCCTTATCTTGACGGCAGGGCGGATGATTGGTTCTCCAGGAGAGGCATCCTGAAGCTGGCCCGTGAAGCGGGGATTGGGGAGGCTGGGCTTCCGGGAGCGAACATGGATGTGAAGGAGCTTGCCCATGAAGCCAGAGAGGGGAATGCTGCCGCGCGCGGGGTATTCGCCGAATTCGGAGCCCGGCTCGGGGAGCTGCTCCAGCCTTACGTGGACGGTTACCGGCCGGACTTCATCATGCTGGGCGGGCAAATCTCCCGAAGCCATGACCTATTCGAGCCTGCCTTGCTGAACCGCTTGCACAGGTCTTCCTCCCCCGCCTTGACGGTCCGCACGGCGGAGCATGTACTCGCGTATACCTTCCGGGGCATTGCCCGGATGTTCAGTGAGGGATAGGCGAGGGGTTCGTCATGTGCTTCGTCATGAGCTTCGAGGCGAGCTTCGCCGCAAGCTTGACCATGTGCTTTTGCCGTGTGCTTCGCGGCTAGCTTCGCCGTGCGCTTCGTCGTTGCAACCGTCCAGCTTAGGATCACAAGTGGAAAAACGTATCTTAAATTGACCATTCCTGAGGGATGGACGGAAGCAAGTAGATAAACTACATCTGCTATTGTGCGTTTTCGCTGCTTGGGGTGAAATCGGAGAATTTAAGTGCTGTTTATACAACTGTTGCCGCCGCAGGGTCCCATCGTCCATCAACAAGTGTACAAAATCCAACTATTTCCGGTATCGTGCCAGCGAGAAATAGTTGGATCATGGTGAGGGCGCTACCCTACGGAGATCCTTCCCTGAACTTGGCCGGAGTGACTCCATGGTAATTACGAAACGTCTGGATAAAATAGGTCGAGCTTCTGTAGCCCAGCTTCTTATAAATATCGACGATCTTCATATTCGTTGTACTCAGCAGCTCGACGGCTTTGTCCATTCTCACCTGCGTGATGTACCGGATGAGACTTTGACCCGTCTCCTTCTTGAACAAATAGCTTAGATAACTGGGGGTCAAATAGACCCTCTCCGCGATGCCTTCCAAAGAGAGATCCTGATCATATTCCTTGTCGATTACATCTGTAATGGTCCGGATCAGCTTGAGATTGGCGGCCTTCTTGGGGCTCGCTCCGCTGACGGTTTCCATGAGGGACAGGATCGCAAACATATGATCCTTCAGATCCTGAAGAGAAACGGTCTTATGAATTTGCTCCAGGTAATGATTCATCTCTGCAGTCTCACGGTTTTTCTCGCGCGTCACCACCTTTTTCATAATTTCCGAACAGATGAACTTGGTGTACAGGGACGAGAATTGCCCTTTGGTTCTCAGGTAGGTAAACAGCAGCTCTATACTGTATTTCGCACCGGTAAAATCGTTATACTCCAGACACTGGTAGACCTTATCCAGAATCGGATTCAATTCGATCTCGTCAAACCCCGCTTGCTCAAAGGGTTCATCGGCAAATAGAAGGGTATACTCATCCATGAAAAATTTGAATTCCAGCATCTGCTCCATCTCGGTATAGGCATCATACAACTGTTCCGGCTGATTCACCGCTCTGCCGATCACCAGACCCACATTCAGATCGAGGCTCCCGGCGGCGGCGCGGATGATCCCATCTCCAAGCATGCGCAGCGTCTCTTTGGGGATGGGTCGGGGGTGCTTGACGAACAGCATACTTTGATGCTCGCTCAAGTTCACATAATCGAAGGCGTAGCTGAGGTTATCGTGTAACAGCCTTATGAATTCATCATTGTGAATATCAAAAAACTTCCGGCGGCAATCCACCAGAATCATATGCAGCCAATGCTTGTGATGGACATATTCCAGCAGCTCCGGGGACATCCATGCCTCCGTATTTATTTTCACTCCGTTTAGAGAGTCCAGCAGCATTTTTTCCTTCTCATACAGAAGTCCCCGGTTATACCCCTCCACCAGTTGTTCATTCCGCAATTTCTCTGCCGCTTTGTCTTCACAGGCCTGAACCGCCTCGTTCACCACACTGAGAAACTCCGGGATATGAACCGGCTTGAGCAAATAATTGGATATATTGGTCCGCAAGGCTCTTCTTGCATATTCAAACTCATGGTAAGCGCTGAAGATGATCATTTCAATATCCAGGCCCAGGCTGCTGACCTTCTCAGACAATTCCAGTCCGTCCATAAAGGGCATCTTGATATCCGTAATCAGAATATCTATCTGTTGCTTCCCGAGGATCTCCAGCGCAATCTCGCCATTCTCCGCCAGGAACGTTTCCAGTCCCGGATGGTGTTCCTGTATCAATTGCTGAATGCCCTCTCTCTCTATGCGTTCGTCATCCACAATCAGAATACGGTACACAGCGCACGCCTCCCTTTTTTACACAAGGCTCATTTCTATATAGAGTGTAGTGTCAAAATTCTCCTCCGTCACTTTTTCCTGTCTTAAGATATGAACTTGAAGCTTCATCGTCACTGCGGTGAACATTTGGACTTCCGGCCGCTGTTGTCTGCAGATTTCTTGAATTTAATCCGCTGTTCGCGGTGGAAATCCGCAGACAAAGGCGGACGCTATCGCTCCTACAGTTCCAAAATTCCCCTCCGTCACTTTTCCCTGTCTGTATTTTTTCCAAATTCAATTTATATAGCTTGAAGCCTATAAATTAGACAAAAAAAGGGCTTCTCTATAAAAGATTCAGCCCTTCTTCTGCCCGCCGGAATTTATGTGGTTCTGAATGCAACTGTGCCTGCATTGGCACTGTGGCACAACTGAATAGCTTGTTCTGCCGTATCCGCTTCGCTTCCCCATTGAAGCATATACCGGAATTCGTAGAATCCCCCGAGGGTCGCCTTGAAGTTCGTCTCCCAGTAATTGGTCAGCACCCAGGCGTATAACGAGGTATGGCCGATCTCTTCCTGTTGGCCCTGCACGAGTCTTGGGCCGTATTCCAAAGGCCCGGTCTGCATCAGCGGCGTATCCGGGGCCGCAATGGACAGCCCGCCTTGAGGGGATATAACCGCAAGCCCTTCCTGAATACAATAGAAATCCGTACAGGTGCCCGGGATCTGATCTACTCCGGGCCTTAGGACAGCCCCGGCCTTCTCGAACCACAGCTCACTGCTGCCGCCTGCACTAAAGGGGAGGGCGACGTACACATTCTCCGGGTCCCACACACTATCCTTGTGGATGCGGACAGAGATATCAACTCTCTTCCGGTCCTTGAACACCTTCAGGAATAACGAATAGTGGCTCATCCCTTGAACCTGATATTTCAATTCAATGATGCCATACACCGGGCCATTCGTTATTTCCTTCACGCCTGAGAGGAGCCCCTCCGACCGCTGAACATTCATGCCTTTGCGGTTCCTGCCCATGATTCTACGCACGGTCATCTGGTCGTCACCGCCGCCGGGGGTCACTTCATACACCGGAGTGAAGGCTCCGTGAGCCTGACGGGGATCAATGAATTCCCGGCCGGTTTGCTTATCGATCCAGGAGACGATGCCTTCTCCGGCTCTCCACGCAATACGTACGTAAGGCGATTCAATATGATTCTCCGTGATGAACAGCCGGGGGGTCTCCTCCTGCACAGGAGGGAAGATATCCCGGATATCATGAATCCGGTCGGCTCCCCGCAAGCGGGTGCTGCTCGTCGTCACCGGGACGGTCTTCGAGGCTTCCCGGATACGGAACCGCTTCTCTTCCTTTGCGCCCAGCTTGACCATGACCGCAATCTGGTATCCTCTGCTTACCTTCTCCTGCTGATGGTGGACCACTTCTCCACTCTGCTCATCGACCACCTCGAGCCCCTGCCGGAAATAATCCGCTTCCCACTGCTCCTCGAGATAGAAATGAGCCAGATCCTCAACGGGGTAATCGAAGGAATTGATTACTTTATAGGTGAATGCCCGGTCAGCCCGCAGCAGCACATCGCCCCGCGCCTTCAGTACCGCATCCAGCGAGGCATGAACCAGTCTGCTGGCATTGGCGGCATACGCCTCTTTGCGGACGGCCAGCTCCTGCACCATGATGTGCCAGGGCTCCGAGATGGAGGAGTGATATCCCCAGGTATGCTCGGCATACATCATTAACTGCTGCTCTGCATGGGCAATATCGCTTGCCGCCGCCAGCTTGCGCTCCGGGTCCAGCCGCTTGACGACGTCCAGGGTCCGCTGGGCATTCCTGAAGATCTGGGTGTGCATCGCGGTTGATGCCACGCCATCGGACCACCAGTCCGGCCAGTCCCCGCTATAGACAGGAATCTCGGCCTCCTGCTGCCGCAACAGGTCGAAGTACCGGTTAAGCGTTGTCATTTCAAGCTCAACACGGTCCCCGTGCTTCTCATTCCATTCCTTGATGAAGGTTATGATTCCGGGGTTCGGCGCCGAGTTATCCCGCAGCAGCCCCATGACATTCACCAATACAAAATCGTAGGGATACTGCTCCTTCTCCAGCTGATCCAGATAGCGGGCAATCCGGGTCTCGGCCAGCTTCCAGTGATCTTTAGAGATCCCCCATACCGGGTCTTCGTCTTTGATGGTATAAGACAATGCCCCATCCGGATTGATCCCCAGATCATTCCCCATCATGTAATGCTCGCCGCTCCATACCAGCAGGCGGTTGCCTTTGGGTGTCTCCCAATAAAAGGGGAATTGCTTGCGCCCGATGGCAAACATCCCGTGATGCGTGTGGATACTGGACAGCAAATTCTCGACTCCTGCATCTGCCAGAGCCTGTGCATAACCCCAGCTGTATCCGTTAATATCCGCGGTCATGGCCGACTTCACCTGAAGCCCCAGCGGCCGGGCGAATTGCCCTGCCCGTGCAAGCATACTGCCCAGCAGCTCGAAATTAATCAGCTCCGTCATATTCAAGTAGGTGCCCGACAGCTCAATATCCCCGCGTCTGAGCGCGGCTGCAAATTGTTCCTTTTCCTGTTCCGTGGCTTCCTCCAGAAACTTCTCCACGGCCCAGAAGGTTTCGCAGGTCCATTTAAAGCCCGCCCATTCCTTACGGTCTTCCGTCTGAGCCGCCTCGCAGATCGCAATGGCCTGCCTGATAAAGTCCACGTGATATTGCTCGATCTTCTCTTGCCGCTCGGTGTAGCCAATATCCGTATGAGAATGATGAATCACATAAATCGTCCATTTCTTCTTGTTGTTCATGTTTGATTCTCCAATCAATATGGCATTTTATTTTTTACATTTTTATTATATCCAGCAGGCCAAATGGAAGGATATCCTACTTTTTTTTGAATCATATCAGATTTTTGAGGCTTGAGTGATATCAGGCAGTCCCCACACTTCAAGCTCATAGATCCGCGCCTGAAAATCATTCTGGGCCGGATAAGTAATATATAGTCTGATGTATCTGAACGAACAGCCGTCAGCCTCATGCACGGTTAAGACAGACTCATTATTCCGTACAGCCGCTATCTGCTCCCACTGCTCTGTGTCGTTGCTTCCCTGAAGCTCATAATCCATCGTGATATAGCCGGGGGCAGGAGAATGCCTGATCACAACTCTCAGAATATCTCTCTGCTTCAGCAGATCCAGCAGCAACCAATGGACGGGCCGGGCGGTGTCCGAATGCCAGGAATCCGTGACCCAGTTCTCCCACCTGCCATTCACCGCCTGGCTGGCTTGACAGACGGTCTCCGGGTCAAGGCTATACTCACTGTCCGCAGACACCTCAGCGCAAGCTGCATAATTCGTCCAGGCCTGTGCGGCATTGTGAGATTCCCGCTCCTTATGGTGATGGGTGAGCAGCTTACGGAGCAGAGAGAACAGCTCCGTATCCAGTTGGCTAATCTCCACTGTAAGCTGAAAAATTCGATCCGGCGGCAGCAGCTTCCGTCTCAGCGTATCCGCATGGAAACTAGAGATCAGATGGTATCTGAATTTGATATACCGGTCCCGGAACCCGCCGAATATCTGCCCCCATTCTTCATGAGAGGATAACCAGGGCAACGCCTTCTCGAAGATATCGAACATGATGATAGCCGAGCCGTGATAACTCCTGCGCATGGTTTCAAATTCAACCGCAACGGCATTTGCGTCATTGAGTCCATCCATAAGAGAGACATTGTCATTGAAACGTTCCACGGCTTCGATCAAATGACTGGAACGATTTTTATTGGACTCCACGAAATCCTCAACCAGCTCCAGATAGCTGTGAATCTCCGGTTCGCCTATTTTCTCTACGCTGAACAGCTTGTTATAACAATAATTCCTGATTTCCTTAAAAGAAGCATTGGATTTATTCCAGATATCCGCTATCAATTCCTCGGTCAGCTGCAGCTTGAAAAAAGGCTCCCCCTTCATCACATTCAGGGTTACCTCCTTGTTCAGCTGATTCTCCCGGATCATGATCAGCTTTCTGGCTGAATCATATTCCGTGATTAACACGGCATGATCGTCAACGACCGTCCTGTATTGGCTCAAAAAAAACAGATCGTTGTAGTTGGCAATCATCACGACCGGGCACTGCTGATCAATGTTCATGCGAATCGCAGACAGCAGCCCAGCAGCATCCAGGACCTCAGTCACCTTAAGGGTCAAGCCGAGCTTGTTAAGAATGCTGCGTCTGGAGGCCACCCAGTCCCCGTCCGCTGCCTCTCCCCAATTCATCATGACGGCATACAGGAAGGTATAGTAGAAATAATTCTCATACTGATGAAAGCCCGCAGCACCCGCCATGGGCAAATCCACGCAATTGGAGTGCATGGTCCGGTAGCCCTCGCTGTAATAGTCCATCTCCAGGGCTACTAACATACGAGATCCTGTGAATCAATATATTCTCTCCACTTCTGAAGACTGTATAGTTTATCTATATCGAGAAATTCCGGGCTCACCTCTATTGAGAAATGCTCTTCCAGGACCACCGCAAAATGAATAAACAACAAAGAATCCATGCCATAGCTTCGCAAATCCGCGTCCATACCTGCATTCTTCAGACGGGGAGAACCGCCGGGCAATTGAGCGAGCAGCTTACGAATCTCCTGTTCCCGGTCATCCATAATTCACAGCCTCCCCGTCCGGTCTTTCTTCCATACCGGGCTGTTCAAGATGCTTCTTCCTGGCCATCTCATAGATGGCGTTCATAGTTGCCACTCGTTCATAGGATTCGGATAAGGGGATATTCTCTCTTGTGCCCCCAAGCACCTCAGCCAAAAACCGGAGCTGGTTCACATAATAATTCTGCGGAGAGTATACAAGCTTGTCTGTTGTTCCCGCTTCCGTATGTTCAACCTGAATGATGATCTTGTAATCCCCATAACAAGGTTTGAAAAAGCCGCTGATCCTTACTCTGGCCCGCTCAAACTCCAGCCAGTGGGTGGCATTGTTCGGCATTTCAAAGGAACCCAGGAACTCTGCCTCGACGCCCCCCTCATATTGCAGCGCCGCATGAAAGGTCCAATCACATTGATTGACACCGGAGAAGGTCGAGAATCCGTCCAGTGTCTGCGGCTTCAAGCCGATGACCTTTTGAATAAACTGCAGCCAGTACGAGCATTCGTCGATGAAGCAGCCGCCGCCGTACTCCGGCTTGAACCGGTAATTATCCGCGCTGTAGTTGCTTTGCAGAATTTCAAAGGAGATCCGGGTTTTGATTTTTTTCAGTTTGCCGTAGGTTTCTGCTGCTATCATGTCTGTTATATCCTGCTGCCAGGAATGATGCTGGACCATTAGCGCTTCAAGGACGTGCACACCCTGCTCCTTCGCCCGTTCATTGATGAGCAGCACCTCATCGGCATGCAAGGCCATCGGTTTCTCAATCAAGACATGCTTGCCAGCCTCAATCGCCCTCAGCGTCCATTCCTTATGCAGGAAATTGGATAACGGAATATAGACCACATCAATGTCCGCCGACGCCAGCAGCTTATCGTAGCTTTCAAACACATGCGGAATCTGATGCTTCAGCGCATAGGCTGTAGACCGGTCCAAATCACGCGACGCCACACCATAAGTTACAAATTGATCAAGCTCCCTGACCGGGTTAATGATCGAGAATGGAGCGATTGTGGAGCAGCCCAAAATTCCAATACGATATGGCTTCTGAATATTCATATCCTTACCTCCTGTGATTCCGGATATCTAGCCGCCTGAGCTGTTGTAATTACGAATCGCTTTGGACCAGATCCATCTCGTGATTCCCAGCAACAGGATGGGAGACAGAATAGCCCAGAGGAAGAGGCCCGGATGTAACCGGTCCAGCACGAATAAGGGTGAGAAGTTAGTAATCAATAGAACCGGAATAATAAATATCCCTATACGCTGAATCCATTTGGAGTAGATCATCATTGGCATGTTATTCAGCTCGAACAGGCCGTTTGAGATGTCATTGACAGCAGCTATCTGAATGAACCAGAACGATAATAACTGCGGGATCAGGAACAAAGTGTAGGTTACGAACAGTCCCAGCACGAGGAAGAAGATGAACCCGCCTATTGAAGCAATGTCCGCCGGAAGCCCCAGTCTTCTCCAGCCCACCACAACCATGGTCACGCCGCCCAGCACATTCGGAATCGCCAGCCCAAAGTCCACATTCCGCAAGGTCATCATGAATTGCAGGGAAATCGGCTTGGTTAGCAAAATATCAAGTGACCCGGTTCTTACATGCTCCGGGATCTGCACGAAGTTGATGGCAAATAGTCCCCAATATATCCCCGTCATCAAGGTATAGGTGCCAATAAACAGCAATATCGCATCAATGGGCACGCCATCCAGCGTTAATCCTGCCTCATAGACAATAATCACATACAGGAATTTGGCGAACAGATAGGAGGTCTCCACCAGCAGGCCCATCAGGAAGTTAACTCTATACTCCATTTGGGACATCAGGGAATTTTTGATGAACAAGCTGTATATGAAACCGTACTTCCGGAGTGATCTAAGCATCGGGTTCCCTTAACCCCCTACGGCAATATATTTCTTGATCGCCACTGTCCAAATATAGCGCGTAAGCAACAGAAGGAGTCCAATCCATAGCAGTTGCAGCTCTATCACATGCAGCGCCTGGAGCAGGGTCAGCTTGCCATTGATTAAATTCACCGGCATGTAGATCGTATACTTGAACGGCAGGTAATCGAAGACAGCCAGCCATGTCGCCCCAAAAATATCGAGCGGAAAAATCCCGCCGCTAAATATCTGAATCAATAACGCTGTAACATGAAAAAAGTAAGAGACATCGGTTAACCAGAAGGCAATCGCGCTGACCGAGAAGGAGATCATGAAGTTAAGCACAACCGCCAGCATAAGCACGACACCAAAAACCAGTATACGCGATACGCTGATTGGCGCCTTGAAGTAATAAACCATAAACAGCACCACGCCCAGCAGCAGGATTAACGTAATGGCAAACGAGAGGACCTTCCCGCCAAGGTAGACACATATTTTATAAGGAAAATAACCGATCGGCCGCACCAGATATTTATTGAGCCCCCCGCTCTTGATATCATGGTTAATGTCATATTCCAGACCCGTAGCCACCAGCCGCGAGATCAGGGCAGCTACGATGGTGTAGACGATCATCTGCTGGTAAGTATAGCCATACAAGTTCATATTAGAGGCATGGCTATAGACCGCCTTCCACAGGAAGAGCTGGATGAAGATCGGGAAGAAGAGACTGGCAAAACCCATAAAAAAGTTAAAGCGGTATTCCATGGAGTTCTGGATTCCCAGCGAAAAGCTGACGGCAAATTTATTGTTCATCCGCGCGGCTCCGGCTGTTCATATAAACGTGCAATGGCTTCCTCCAGAGGAATGTCCTCCAGATTCAGATCAATGACGGGAAAGTGATCCATGGCCATTCTGGAATACTCCTTGAACTTCGCTCGCTCCACTTCCAGAATGACGTCATAGCCGCTATATTCTTTGATAGAACCCATAACGGCCAGATCCTTCCGCTCGACGATGGCCGAGAACGTCAGCTTCATTCGTTTTTTCTCATTCATGACCTCATTGATCTTGCGGATCTCCCCGTCATACACCAGCTTGCCCTGATTGATTACGATGGTCCGCTTACAGAGGTCTTCAATATCCTTCATATAGTGGCTCGTAAGCAGCAGAGTCGTGCGGAATTCATGATTGTAGGCCTTGAGGAACTCACGGATGTTCTTCTGAGAGACCAGATCCAGGCCTATCGTCGGCTCATCCAGAAAAATAATTCTCGGCCGGTGCAGCAAAGCAGCGATCAGCTCCATCTTCATCCGCTCACCCAGGGACAGTCTTCGGACCTGTACATGCAGCAGGTGCCTGACATCCATCAGCGTCACTAACTCGTCAAGTGTCTCCTTATACTTCTGATCGCTGATTTCATAAATACACTTGTTTAAATACAGGGAATCGCTTGCCGGCAGATCCAGCCACAGCTGGTTTTTTTGGCCCATGACAATGGAAAATTGCTTCTTGAAGTCATTTTTCCTCTCCCAGGGCGTGTAGCCCAGCACCTCCGCACTGCCATCAGTCGGATAAAGAATACCGGAGAGCATTTTCAAAGTGGTGGTTTTGCCTGCTCCGTTCGGACCCAGAAAGGCAACCATCTCGCCTTCGTTAATATCGAATGAGACCTTATTTACTGCATCCTTGGTTAATTTCTCCCTGTGGAACAGATTCTTGACAGAGTTTCTGATTCCCGTTTCTTTTTTGTAGTAGTCAAAGGACTTGCTCAATTGATCCACATGAATGACCATACCGGCATCCCTACTTTGCAATGGTTATCAATCTGATGAACGGGCTGTACCTCCGGATATGCTCCGGCTGCAGACCAAATATATTCTGTGCCTGCACTTCCGCAGCGCTATCCAGCTCAACAAGCTCCTCTGCGGACAGTTGAAAGAGCTGATACTGATACTGCTTCAAAAACCGGAATACATCACTTATCGAATTCCCGAACCGTAAAGCCAGAACCTCCGTCGCTTCCAGCATGAGCAGGGGCTTCTCATCATGCTGCTGTAAATACTGTTCCATTCCCTTTAATGCTTTTAATTCGCCGCCTTCAATGTCTATTTTAATCAGGTCAATATGGCTGATCTGTTGCTGCTCAATGTACGTATCCAGCGTTTGCACCCGGCAATGGTAGGTTTCATGCTGCAAGGCCGGGTCAATGATTAACGCAGCATCCTCAGATCCACTTTGTACAGGCAGATAGATCTCGGCTTCCCCGTTATAGTCCGACAGCGCAAGCTGATTCAACACTACATTCTGCAGCTTATTTAATTGGATGCTTCTTGCCAGTTCAGAGAAGGTAGGGCTTACCGGCTCAAAGCTATGAACTCTGCCCCCCGGCCCCACCGCTTGTGCGAATAACGTGGAATACCATCCATAATTCGCCCCGATATCCAATACTTCAAATCCTTCACGGATCAGAATAGACAATAACCGACTCTCTTCCCGCTCGACATATCCATCCCGCATCAGGAATCCGAGACTGTTCACATGTCCGAGATCCCAATGAAACCGTCTCCCATCTGTAAGCCTGATCCGGGTCTCATCCTTATGAATCTCAATCTGCTCCACCTGCTCTTTAAGCGCCCGTCTAAGCAATTGGACCGCCTCCACCCTCTTCTCCCAAAACATCCGCTGGATCTGCTCGTACCTGGTTTCTTCCGGCATCATCGGCCTCCTGTTGCATAGGAATGTAAATAAGCCAGCTCATCCTCCGCAATATGCTTCAATTGCTTCACGGTAGCGGTTAACCCTCTGTCCATATTCAGGGTCATCTTCATAAAGCTCACTTCAAGCTTCCTCCAGGCTGAGCCGAGGTGAGCAACATCCATGGTGCTGCAGGTGCCGAAATGCCTTAACCGCGATAGGGCAATCGTGCGGATGCAGCCAAACTGTTGTTTGAACAACGAATTATCCATTAAATTCTCCGGCCCCCTATAAGCTCCAACATCCATGATCCGTTCCGAAATTCGGGCAAAGGCGCGGGGGAGCAGCTCTTCATAGGGCTGTGTAGTTAAGTAAGGCCGGATAGAGTTCAGGCCAGGCTTCAGGCTGAGCGGCGGGCTGATTTCGATAACCGGTTCACTGAAGGTGCGCCAGGCCTGCTCCACGCAAGTTCTGTCGGCCAATAGGCTTGTTGCAAAATAAGGATCTGTTATTCTCAGGCTCTGGTCGTCTGCCGCTTCCGCAAGCACATAATGCAGCATATGGTCCTTCCCGTAAAATTCCTTCATGTAGGGAACATGATAAGCGTCCACCGGCAGCAGATACATCCGTCCACGATCCACCGAGTCTAAACGGCAAGGCTTGCATTCAACCCCATAAGCATGCCGGATGAAGCTAAACAGCTCATTCACCGGCACCGAACTGTCGAACCAGTCATAGCCAGCATAATAATTAATGGAGAAATTATACCTGTACAGCGGATTCGGATCGGCATGATGGACAGACAGCCACAATGTAACCGCATTCAACAAACAATCATAGGGGCCAAAGGGAACCGCCCAATCCGCCAGTTTGCGGCTCACAGCGGAATTCTTCGTGATAGCCTCCATCCCTATTTTCCGTGAAGATACAGCAGAATGCATTTGGAGCATACCGGCATCAGGCCGCATTGCAGGGTTTCCCGTACCCTTTCAAAATTGTCGCCATCCCATATCTCTTTGAGATCCTGATCGGCCAGATTCCCCAGGGAGAACTCCGGAAATAATTTGCACGCACTGACTTCACCGTCAGCCAGCACATCCAGTCTGGTGCGGATCGACAAGCATTGCGTTTTATTCTGGGCAGGCTTCTCTGAACCGAGTACAAAGTCCCGTACTTCATCCAGTTCGAGCGCGGGCTGATACCGTGTTCTTAAATTCCAGGTTCGCTGGTTAATTCTCTCCATCTGCGCAAGCAACGGATCGATCCTGTCGGGCGAAATTTTATATTTAAACGAATGCCAGCTGTTGCGGTGCCCTTCCTCCAGATCATCCGCCAGCCACTTGAAATGCTCGTTGAAATAGCGGTCCATATTGCTCGATACCTCATCCGGCAAATACCACGGGAAGGTAATATACACCGAGTCAATTCCTTTATTCTCAAAAAACTCCACAAAATCATACAGCTTATCAATCATGACATCGCTAATGGTCAGATGGATGGAGATTTTCCCCTGATAGATGCCCTCCTTCTCCAGCTCCAGCAGCTTATCAATGCCCGCCATCACCTTCTTGAAGGTACCCTTTCCCCGGATCGCATCATTCTCTGCTTCGAAGCCTTCCAGGCTGATCAGACAGACCAGACTTTTGGACATTTTGAGGATGGAATCCAGCTTCTCGATGATTTGAATACCGTTGGTACATAACACCGTCCATCTGGGGTCCTGCTCCAGCAGGTCGGCCAGCTCATTGAACCGGCTGTAATACAGAGGTTCTCCTCCCCAAAGGAACATATTGGCGTTCGTTTCTTTGGTTTGCCGGAACACTTTTTCAATCACAGCGAAATCAAGCTCTTCCCGTTGCTCGGCTCTGCCCAAATCCCGGTGGTACCCCTCAGCGTTCCATTCAAAGCAATGCTTGCAGCGCAGATTGCAGCCATTGGTTAATTTAAGACCGACCTCGACCGGAAGATTCGTAGAATACGTAGGGTTAAGGTGAACCTGTTTGTGCGTGACCGACATATGCTTAATGGTTTTCTTTAACCGTTCAAAGGAATCGCGGTCGAGCACTACCGATGTTTGCGGCTGTCTCATGAAAGCACCTCCCATAATTTAACACCTGAGTCTTATAGCTTCTTAAGTTCTCACTATATGCCTCCAAAATCTCAAGCGGACAGCCCATCCTCATCCATTGCTCATACCTTATGCCAAAACCCAGCCGCTCCCATAGCTCGGCGTTGCAGGCTTCATGCTCACCCAGCGGCTCCAGGAAAATAATTGGAGTGAAGGATTCCAGCGAATCCAGCAGGGTTCCTCCCCCCGGCTTGCTGATAATAGCCTTCGAGTTACAGATCAGCTGATAGAAGCTATGCTTCACCCCGGTATCCTCGTTAAAGCGCTGATGGATCACTTCGCCGAACGGCGGCAGGGTATATTCATTCTCTTCATTCTTCATCCAGGGCGACCAGCCCGGCTTCACCATGTAGTAACGGTGGCCGGCTCCATAAGCCTGATCATCCGTGAGCTCATGAATGACGATGTTCAAGTCCAGGGAGTGATTCAGCTCTGCTGCCGTCTCCTTGTAGGTCCCCATTCCCCAGCCGCCGCCATGGATGACGAGCCGGTTGTCACGTTCCTTATAATCCTTAGGGGCAGCATGACCCATGGAAATAGTGTAATTCACCCGCCCAGCCGCCCCGTCAAAAAGCCAGACATCGTTCACTGTAAATAGATCATTCCGGATATTGTTGGAATACAGCTTCCACGAAGGGGATATAATCGCATCCATATGAATCAGCTCCACATGGACATCCTTGCGGTAACTCTTCGCGTACTCTTCCAGAATGGGCATCCAAAACCCCGAGAAAACCATAAATACCCTCCGGTTCTCTTCAGCCCACTTGCCTAGAAGCCGGGTTACCAGCTGCGGGTCCAGATTCGGTGTGATATCCCTGATCATTCTGTGACCCAGCTTGGCTACTTCAAACCTCGTAGAGAAAACCTTCTTATTCTCGGTTAATTTCAGTCTTGTCCCGGGCGGATACAGGCTTTCCAGCACTTCCAGATCGGCCTCATAGTACCCCCTTAGCTCCTCACGTAACAGGACCGCAGGCGTATATACCCCCAAAGCGACAGATGAGCATAAAAGGGTAATCATTGGTCAGCTCCCTCTTTTCACAATAAAGACGGGTCAGTTATAAATCTTAATCGCCAGAGACTTCAAGACGTCCTTCACCCGCTGGACTAGAGTTAATGCTTCACTTATATCAGAAGCATAGGGAGCAGCTACATAAAGCTTCCCCTTCCGCCAATCAGACTTCGCCTCAGTAAATACGGTATTGCCGGAGCCGAACAGCGTGTTTGCACCCAACGGAATAATTCCTTGCCTGTTCTCTTGCGTAAACAACAATTCGCCTGCTCTTAGAGCCTCCAGAATCTGCAGCATGGTCACCTCCGCAGCGCAGCCTGCCGAGATAAAGGTCAAAAAGCTGAACAAAGAATACTGCTGTAAATAGTTATTGAGATGATGATTAATCAGCCCCATGGACTTTCTGGCATTAATCTCAACGATGGGTACCAGCTCACCGCTTGCCAGCAGCATGGAATCTATACATACCTCTCCGTGATAGCCTGCCATGAACAAGTCCTTGCAGGCTTCTTCCATAATGCTGAAATAATCATTGTCCCGGAGAGACCGGGTAAACCCGGAACCGGCAGGATAGGAGCCTACATAAGAGAAGGCTTCGTTTACCATTCGTTGAACAGAGAACAACTCCACTTCCCCCTGCTCTGTTATGAACAGCTGACAGGAGAAATCCTCCGTTTTATCAAGCAGGGGTTCAATAATGAATTGTGTTTGTTTGCCTCGATTCTCTTGCTCTTGCAGATAGGCCGCAATTCTCTTCAGCATTCTATCGCCCGAAATCAATATATTGCCCCGGCCTGAGACACCCAGAGGGTCCTTCACCAGCACTTGTCCGGTCCGTAGCAGCTCCGAACCCAGGGCCAGCAGTTCCTCCGAGCTGTCAGCTATAGAGGACATATTGCGAATGCCCAGTCTTTGTCTTAGTTCATGAGAATAGATCTTTGAATTCACAGCTCGAACTGTATCTAAGGAGGGAAACTGATTACCGACATTGAACCTGCGCACTAACTCACTGGTATCGGACAGAATAGAATAGGGAGAGAATAGAGCATCTTGCGGGAGTACCTGCTGGTAATAGCTTGCATCAGCCATTAGAAGATCAAACACATGCAGCCTGTAGTCATCCGCATGAACAGGATTTCTGCAATGAACATTCGTGAAGGTATAGCCGAGCTGCGATAAATAGCTTCTAAGATGCTCGTCCATGGGCTGCCGGGTGAACAGAATGTCCTGCTCCTTGCATAACGGAAACAACAATTCATCCATACCCATCGTCACAGCTTGGCTGCTGCTCATAGAAGGAAGCATAGATCCATGCGGACTCCGCCACCACGCTTCAGAATCAAAGGTGCCTAGAACCACGGTTGACTTCATCCATGAAGCCTCCTTAAGAAGCAGTTTGCGTGGCTGTGATGAACCCCATGAAATCCCCGATCGACTGGAAATCCTCATAGGCAAAGTGATCAAAATCAAACTCAATTTCAAATTCGTCTTCGATCCGGAGAATGAAATTAATCATCTGCAGGGAATCCAGACCTACATCATTCACAATATCAGTGGCTTCAGTGGCAGTGAGCAACAGCTCTGGATTGTTCTTAATTTCACTCAAGATCCGCACAATGGTATCCTGCATATCACCGTTCTCCTCGCATCATGAATTTTAAATAAACGAATTGCTTACTAGTTATGATACAGCCTCAGGGTTCCGGCATCTAACGCACATTTTTATGATATGTATAGGATTTTTATTGGATTGATTACAGTGGGAAAAGAACTATATAGATTAAACTTGTAGTTTTACTAGTATGGGATTGCCGTGACTCCAGAGAATGTTTGGCCCTCCGGCCGCTGTTGTCTGCAGATTTCTTGATTGTATACCGCTGTTCGCGGTGGAAATCCGCAGACAAAGGCGGACGCTATCGCTCCTACAGTTCCAAAATTCCCCTCCGCCACTTTTCCCTGTCTTTCTATTTTCAAGTTCAACCTAAAAAGGATCTTAAAAAATAGACAAACAAAAACAGGTCCCTGCCGGCATAAATGCCAAGCAAGAACCTGTATTGTAAGCTATGATGCGGTCAAGAGGACTCGAACCTCCACGATATTGCTATCACTGGCACCTGAAGCCAGCGCGTCTGCCAATTCCGCCATGACCGCATATTATGTATTACAGTGATTCAATCACCGTAATTAAGAATATACTCTCTTTGGAGGGGAATTGCA
This sequence comes from Paenibacillus sp. FSL M7-0896, assembly GCF_037975415.1. NCBI lineage: Bacteria > Bacillati > Bacillota > Bacilli > Caryophanales > Paenibacillaceae > Paenibacillus > Paenibacillus sp. FSL M7-0896. Next base: position 2,200,238 of record NZ_CP150250.1, on the reverse strand, counting down.
AGCTTTTTTTGTGTGTATTTCTGTAGGGAGGTGTGCCTTAAGCCAATACCTTCAGCACATCCGTGATCTTCCGCTGATGCGACAGGACACCGTAATTCATCCAGGCCATGAAATCCACCTCGTACACGCAGCGGTTGCGTACTGCAGGCAGGCTTCTCCAGAGCGGTGTATCGAGCAGCTCACGCCCCTCGCCCTCCTGCCGGTCGAATGTAATGAACAAATGGTCTGCATTCAAGCCGGACAGCTCTTCAGGGCTCAGGCTCACGCACTTCTGTCCACGGGTGAGCTGCCGTACCAGGGGATGCCGCCCCAGCTCCAGATCTTCATAGAGGACACCCGCTGCATATCCCAGATGCTCACTGCCATACAGGGCAATGCCATGGGCAGAAATCCGCAGCAGTGCCACTGTCTGCCCCCGGACGCTGCGGCTGAGCTGACGTTTTGCCTGCCGGGCCTGCTGCTCATATTCGCTGATGACCTCCTGCACCCGACCCGTTCTCCCGAAGACTGCACCTGCGCTGCGGAGCGTGGCACGCCAGTCCTCCTGGTGGAACGGGAGCCGGAACAATGGAGCCACCCGGCTGCATTCTCCGAGCTGCCAGCGCTGGAAGCCGTCATCCAGCATAATCAGCTCAGGACTGTAACGGATGAGTCCTTGCCAGTCTCCGCTGGAGATATCGAACGCCGGAACCTGATCCAGCCCGAGGTATTCCTGCTTGCCCCACTTGGCATGGCAATACTGCACGACCGGAGTAATGCCGAGTGCCAGCAGATAATCCTCCAGAAAAGGGGCAAATACCCGTACGCCCTCCTGATGGAGGCTTCTGTATTGTCCGGGAGTCACCCCTACTGTTCTTTTGAAGCGCCGGTTAAAATAATACTCATTGCTGTAGCCTGCAGCCAGGGCCACCTCATGCAGCCGGTCCCGGGTCAGCAGAAGCTGCTGCTGTGCCCGTTCAATACGCAGACCGTTCAGGTGCTCCAAGGGCATCCGGCCCGTAATTTCTTTGAAAATCTGCGTATAACGCGCACGCCCGATCCCTGCAATCTCAGCCAGCTGATCGACAGATAACGGTTCACTGCAATGCTCTTCCATATAGCGGATCGAGGCTTCCACGGCCTCACGGTCATCCTTAGCCTTCAGTACCGGAGTATTCGCCCGCATAATCAACAGCAGCAGCTCTTGGAACCGGGTCTGGGCCGCGAACCATTCCACATCCTCCGGGCGCCGGAAGCTATAATAGATGGAATCCAGCAGCAGGGCACACTGGGAGAACGGCCGGCAATCCAGATATCCCGGGCAGAGCAAATATTCTGCATGTTCCTCCTGCCCCTTATCTCCGGTGCCAAGCTTGACGTGCCCTGCGGGAATCAGCGCGAACTCCATCCGGTACCAGCTGATCCCCTGCTCGCCGGCCTGAATCCGGTTCAGTGATCCGGCTTCGATCAGGAACCCGGCCCCTTTGTCCAAAAAGTACCTTCTGTCTTCTGCCTTCAGCCACCCCTGCCCTTCGGTCACAATGATTAGGGTATGCTCCCGATAGACTTCGGTCTGATCCTTCCCGGACGGGGTGCGGGTCACCGCTTCTATATTTATCAGGCTGTGGAGCAGCCTTCTCCTGGTGTGTTCCTGCAACTGTTCGGTCATTCTGCCGCCCCTCCTGACTGAGAATCATTATCATAGACTTCAGTGTAAAACAAAAAAGAAGATCTATCAACCTTGCGGATAGACCTTCTTCTCGCTTATAGACTCACCGTCGCTTAACGCTGAATTACTTCACCATTACCTTAAGCAGATCATCCAGCTTCATCTGGTTGGCCGTAATCCCCCCTGATTGCCAGTGTGAACGCTCCATCCGGTAGATATTGCCGTTCTTGACCGCAGGCAGGTTCTTCCACAAAGGGCCATCGAGAATTTGGATCGCCTCCTGGTTGGCCGCAGTATCCCAATTCCCGTTGTCAGGGAACACAATGATATGATCCGCTTCAAGCTCGGGGATCACTTCTTCGGAGATGATCGACTGAAATTCCGTCATCTCAGCGGCCATAGGAGCAGGTGTCAGACCGAATTGATTATAGAGCACACCGGTAAAACGGTTTTTGACTCCAAAAAGAGCAACGGTTTTGTCTGCCACATTAAGCCGGATCACAGCCACCTTCTCTTGTCCCAAGGCCTGCTGCAATGCGGCTTTGCCGTCTGCTACCTTCTGGTCATATTCGGCCAGTACAGCCTTCCCCTTCTCAGGAATACCGAGCGCGTCTGCAACCGCTGTAAGGATTAGCCTTGAATCCTGCAATACGCTCTCCGGCAGGCGGTAGGTTGGGGCTACCAGGGAATACTGCTCAACCTTAGCGGCATCTGCACCGCCATCGGTAATGATCAGATCCGGTTTCTTATCGAGCAGCGCTTCTATGCTGCCGCTGATATCAAATTCAGGCACATCCAGATTCAGATAATCCTGCTTGCCCCAGCTGGGATGGTACCACTGCACCACCGGGGTGACGCCAAGCGCCTTCAAGTAATCTTCCACGTAGATTCCCGCTACCCGCTGAGGGTTCGCCGGAATCTCCACCTCCCCGAATTCCCCGGTTACCGTCCGTGTTGCCCCTTCTGAAGCTGTCGCTCTGCCAGTCTCTGCAGGAGCTGCACTGGCAGCTGCCGCATTTCCTGTCTGGACATTCTTGCCGTCCGCAGCCTTGTTATTCGTTCCGCAGGCCGCGATAGCGGACATTGCCAGGATAAGTACAGCGGTCCAAATGATTTTCAGGCCCCAATTGTTCATGTCTCTCTTCACTCCTGTGTCTAATTTCATTGATAATCATTCTCAGATGATCTTAAACACAATAGTAGCATGCCAGGATCAGCTTTCAATGCACTTTCTCTGCGAAAATCTTATACAAACTTATAGTTTGACCCTGCCAAGCTGACGGGCCCATCGTTTATAAGCGGTCTCCCACATATCTGTCGCGTCCGGCCCCCATACCGGCTGCGAACAGCAGTACGCTTGCTAATACAAGCAGCGCAAGCGGTAGATTCCAGCTCCCCGCAGCATCATGCAGCAGGCCAAACAGTGCAGGTCCCGCCGCCGCCAGCAAATATCCGGCAGACTGAGCCATCCCTGACAGCTCGCTGGCCTCCTGTGTGGTCCGGGTGCGCAGGCTGAAAAACATCATCGCCAGACCGAAGGCGAAGCCCCCGGCAATCCCTATGCAGATAGCCCATAATGCCATCAGTGCGGTACTGCCCAGCCAGACGCCAAGGATGCCAGTGATAAACAGAACCGAAGTTATCACCACCGGCTGCCGTTGGCTCTTCATCCTTCCCACCCAGAGCGGCACGAAGAAGGTGAACGGCAGCTGGGCCAGCTGCATCAGCGAGAGAATCCAGCCGGCATGGCCGGCAGACATCCCCCGCTCACCTAGGATCACCGAGAACCAGGCAATCAGCACATAATAGAGCAGGGATTGCAGCCCCATGAACAGCGTAACCTGCCAGGCGAGCGGGGAGCGCCAGACCCTTGCCGCTGAAGGGGATGCAGTGCCAGCCTGCCCTGACCCCAGACTCTTCAGCTGCGGAATCCAGAAAATCGTAGCCAGTGCAGCAATCATGAACCAGAGCGCCAGCGTCCCTCTCCACCCCAGCCCCGCACGGGTGGCCAAGGGAACACTCAGCCCCGAAGCAGCCGCTGCACATATGTTCATGGACACGGTATAGATTCCGGTCATCAGACCGATGCGGTGCGGAAATTTCCCCTTGATCAGTCCCGGCAGCAGCACATTACAGACGGCAATCGACAGACCGATCATCGCCGTACCTGCGAAGAAGGTTACCGTGCCGGAAGCCGAACGAACCAGAATTCCCATGGACAGCGTGAGCATGGCCAGCACCAGGATATTGGGCAGTCCCAGCTTGCGGGCCAGCCGGGGCGCAAACGGTGACAGCAGGGCAAAAGCCAGTAAAGGTAAAGTCGTAATCGCTCCCGCCAGAGTATTCGACAACCCCAGGTCATCCCGGATCATCTCCAGCAGAGGTCCGACGGAAGTGAACGGGGCGCGCAGGGCAGCGGCCACACAGATGATTCCGAAGACGAGCATCCATCTGCTGCGGATATCCGCAGCAGATGAGGACAAGGCCGGGCTTGTCCTCTTGTTATTTTCACGGCCGAGCTTCATGTTGTACCTCCAGGTCGCAGCAAAGCACCCGTCAAGCCCGGGGCTTGTCAGGGAATACAGCCGCTATATGTATTACGCCCTTCAACCTAGGCGCATTATTTCATTATACCATATCGCTTGATGGAGCAGCCTCCTAGGCAGAAGAAAACCGCCGGTCTCAGGGCCGGCGGCAGGGCAACAAGTGAAACAGAATTAGAGACAGAAGGATTTAGTGATGATGACGAGCAGGATGAATAGAACCAGAATCGCTCCAGTTGAAGTGAAGACTCCGCCGTATCCCCCAATATTTTCGCTCATGTTAACTCCTCCTTTATGCCTGTATATTGTTAAAATATGTATAAATTCGCTTTTCGGTATGGGTTAAACGGCAATGAATTCCGCAGTATATTTCTAATTTAAATGTTCTCACCGTTGACAAAACGTGTAACCCGCTTTAGTATCCTAAACATAGGTTCAATTGAGAATCAATCTCAATAACCAGATACATAACATATTACAGAAAAGAGTGAACAAGAGATGCTGCGTCGTTTTTTCTCCTATTACCGTCCTTACAAGAAGCTGTTTATCCTTGATTTCACCTGTGCGGTGGGTGCCGGTCTGCTGGAGCTTGCTTTTCCGGTGGCTGTCAATAAATTCATTGATGATCTGCTGCCGGGTCAGGATTGGCCGCTGATTCTGATTGCCTGCGTTGCCCTGCTCGGGATCTATGCGCTCAATACGGCGATGAATTACGTCGTTACCTACTGGGGGCATATGCTGGGCATTAATATTGAAACCAATATGCGCAAAAAAATGTTCGATCATATCCAGAAGCTCAGCTTCCGGTTCTTCGACAACAATAAAACAGGTCACCTGCTCGGCAGAATAACCAATGACCTGAACGATATCGGGGAAGTCGCGCATCACGGGCCGGAGGATGTGTTCATTGCCGTCATGACGCTGGTCGGCGCATTTGTGCTGATGGCCGATATCAATCTTCAGCTGGCCGTGATCACCTTCATCATCGTGCCGATTATGGCCTGGGTCATTATCCACTTCGGACGCAGCATGACTGAAACCTATCACCGTCTATTCGGCAACGTAGGAAACTTCAATGCCCGGATTGAAGATAATGTCGGCGGCATCCGCGTGGTCCAGTCTTTTGCCAATGAAGAATTCGAGAAAGAGCTGTTCGCTGTGGACAACCAGAAGTTCCGCGAGACCAAGCTGATGGCGTACAAGCTGATGGCCAAAAGCTCGTCGGTCAGCTATATGATGACCCGTCTGATCACCATTGTAGTGATGGTCTGCGGGGCGTGGTTCTTCATTCAGGGAGAGCTGGAAATCGGGGAATTCGTCGCTTTCATTCTGCTGTCCAACGTCTTCTTCCGGCCGATTGAGAAGATTAATGCTGTTATCGAGAGTTATCCGAAGGGGATTGCCGGCTTTAAACGTTATCTGGAAGTCATTGATACCGAGCCGGATATCGCTGACAAACCGGATGCAGTAGCGGTTGGCCCGCTTCGCGGGGATATCAGCTTCAGCAATGTCAGCTTCGGCTATGAAGACGACCGCAAGGTGCTGGAGGATATTAGCCTGAACGTTAACGCCGGTGAGACGATTGCCTTCGTCGGACCCTCCGGTGCGGGGAAAACAACCATCTGCAGCCTGCTCCCCCGGTTCTACGATGTGACCGGCGGCGCGATCTCCATCGACGGGATCGACATCCGAGATATGAAGCTCAGCTCGCTGCGCAAGCAGATCGGAATCGTACAGCAGGACGTGTTCCTCTTCTCCGGCACGATCCGTGAGAATATTGCCTACGGCAAGCTTGATGCAGGGCTGCAGGAAATCTGGCAGGCTGCCCGTCAGGCCCGCCTGGAGGAGCTGATTAACAGCCTGCCGAATGGCATGGACACTGTGATCGGCGAACGCGGTGTCAAGCTGTCCGGCGGACAGAAGCAGCGCCTGGCCATTGCCCGGATGTTCCTGAAGAATCCGCCGATTCTGATCCTGGATGAAGCGACCTCTGCGCTCGATACCGAGACAGAAGCAGCGATCCAGCAGTCACTGGCCGACCTGTCGGTGGGCCGCACCACGCTGGTCATTGCCCACCGCCTGACGACGATTAAGAACGCTGACCGGATCGTTGTTGTCAGCGAGGACGGCATCTCCGAGGAAGGCCGCCACGAGGAGCTGGTGAACGCCGGTGGCACGTACAGCCGCCTGTATCAGGCGCAGTACAATGCCTAGGGGCATCCTCCTGATGCGGAAACAGCATTAATTAAAGACATTGCACATGAATACCCTTGCGGGATGCAGCCATTGGCTGTATTTCGCAAGTTTTTTTGCGTTGGCGGGCTTGGTTGCTGCAACCTCCGATGAATATTTTCGTCTAAGAATACAATTACTGGATTTCCTTAATCTATTATGATTCTGAAGAAAGCGGGGCCATGCTATGAGAATTAAAATGCTCATCGTGTTAACGGTTGTTGTACTCTTGTCCGGCTGCTCGAAAGGGGATCGGATAAAGGGAAGCTCTGAAATTGATTGGGTAGATTTTGTTAAAATAAATGGAGTTTCATACTCCGGATCTTGGGACCGCGTAATTAAGAATCCAAGTCAGGTCACTACTGAGATTGTTGGTAAGGTGGATTTTAAAGTCGCGGATGTTGTCACTAATCCGGATTACCGGATAAAGGATGGGGATGCTGCCTTTTTAGAAAAGGGAACCCCGTTATACCGTGTTGAAGGCTTTAAGACCAATGAAGTCATTGCTGCTATGGATGAAGCAAGCATTGGGGGCTACCGCATCTATGTAGAGGATGATTTCACTAAAAAGGTACGGCAATCTTATAAAGACATAAATAAAGACAAAATAGAACGAATTGAATTATTTCGTCTGGAGAATGTGAAGCCTTACAGGACTTTATCCGACAGTGAAGCCAAACGGTTCATTCACCTGCTGGAAAGCGGGAAAAACACACAAAACTATACCCCTCAAAATAAGGAAGGAGATCCAGAATACTATAAAGTAGTCTACTACACCGATCAGCCGATTGCCTACGCTTTTTCTCTTGCCGATGATGGAGTCGAAGTATTTTTTTCGCCCGGGGACACCCGAATTGTAGACAAAGAAATCCGCACACTAATTCAGCCTTAGACAATCCGTCATAATGTCAAAAAAAAGCTGCCCCAATGTCGTGATCGCCAATGAGACAGCATCCTTTTATTTTTTAGCAATATGGCACTTCAGCAGCTTGCCCTTCACGGTAGTCTCCTTCATCGCCTGCAGTACAAGCGAGCCCTTACCGTTCAGAATATCGACGTAGGTCACGTTATCCTGAATCGTGATGATCCCGATGTCCTCAGCCGAAATGCCCTCAAGCTTCGCAATGGTGCCGACGAAGTCCACCGCGCGGAGCTTCTTTTTCTTGCCGCCATTGAAATAGAGCTTCATGATGTCCTGGTTCATGACCTCGGTTTTGCCGGCTTTGCGGACCTGCTGCTTGCCCAGCTTCAGATCGAAGGCAGGTTTGGCATAGGCCACGGCATCGTCCGAAGGAGCCTTCATCTCCGGCAGGCTGAAGCCGATATAGCCTTCGATTTCTCTGACCCATTTGTGTTCATTCGGCGTCACGAAGGTGATCGCTTTGCCGCTTTTGCCTGCGCGGGCAGTCCGGCCGGTGCGGTGGACGTAGCTCTCTTTTTCGAGCGGGATATCGTAGTTGATGACATGGGTGATGTTCTCGATATCAATTCCTCTGGCCGCAACGTCGGTGGCGATCAGATAACGGAACTGGCCCCGCTTAAAAGCATTCATCACCTCAAACCGCTCGTCCTGCTCCATGCCGCCGTGAATCTTGTCCACCGGATATTCGAGGTCGGCCATCCCGCGGAAGAGGGCATTCACCTGCTCCTGGGTCCGGCAAAAAATAATACAGCTATCCGGGTTCTCCACCGTCAGCAGGTCGCTGAGCAGCCCGAACTTGGCAGCTTGTACAACCTCAATCAAGGCATGCTCAATCGATGCTGTCGTAATTCCGCTGGCTTCAATCTCAATATCCACCGGGTCCGTCATATACTTCCGGCACAGATTCTTGATCACTTCCGGCAGTGTCGCCGAGAACAGCATCGTTACACGTTCCTTGGGCAGCTGCTTAATGATCTTCTCGATCTGTTCGATGAAGCCCATACTGAGCATCTCGTCCGCTTCGTCAATCACCAGATATTGTATCCGGCTCAGGTTCAGCGTACCGCGCTCAATATGGTCGAATACACGGCCCGGCGTGCCTACAACGACATGCGTCTTCTGGGTCAGCTCCAGCTTCTGCGGGGCAAAAGGCTGCTTGCCGAACAAGGCTACCGCCTTGATCCGCTTGAAGCGCCCGATGTTCGTAATATCCTCTCTCACCTGCTGGGCCAGCTCCCGGGTAGGGGTCAGCACCAGCGCCTGGGGTTTGTTCTCCGCCCAATCGGCAAGCTCGCAGAGCGGGATGGCGAATGCTGCGGTTTTGCCGCTGCCGGTCTGAGACTTGACGATCAAATCCTGCCTCTTGAGCGCTACCGGAATCACCTTCCGCTGCACCTCGGTGGGGTCCACATACTTCAGAACCTCCAGCGCGCGGATAATCTCCTCATTCAGACCATAATCACTAAACTGTACTTGTTCTTCACTCATATTATATTCTACCTCTTCTATGCTGATTGTTCCGGTTCAGGCGGGGCCAGCCCGCGTTCCATCCATCTTGCGCATTATTCCATTATAACACCTACTCCGCCCCCTGATTCCATTCCTTATCGAATTGCTCCAGAAAAATCAGCATGAACCGGTGCCGCTCCTCCGCCAATTGCTTGCCGTGCGGGGTGTTCATGAGGTCCTTCAGCTTCAGCAGCTTCTCATAAAAATGATTGACCGCCGTACCCTTGGAATAATCGCGGTATTCCTTCTTCAGCGATTCGTCACGCGGGGGAATCTCCGGATCATAGACCGGACGGCCCTTCGCACCGGAGAAAACCATCGTCCGCGTGATGCCGATCGCCCCGAGCGCATCCAGACGGTCCGCATCCTGGACCACCTGCCCTTCCAGCGTTGACATGGGCTCGCCCCCGCCGCCGCTGAAGGACATTGTCCCGATGATCTCCATAATATGCCTGCACGCAGCTTCATCCGGCAGATGTGCGGTGAGCCATGTTTGTACTTTGAGCAGCCCCGCCTCCTTGGAGGGGTTCAGCTTCTCGTCTGCTACATCATGCAACAGGGCGGCTATGGTGCAGATCACCACATTTGCCCCTTCCATCCCGGCAATCAGCGCAGCCGAATTCCGTACCCGGTTGGTATGGAACCAGTCATGGCCGGTGGTATCCTGGCCGAGTTGCTCCTTCGCGAAGTTCTCTGCTGCTGTAATCAGCTCTGTATGATTCATTATGATTGCTCCTTTATGGAAAATAATGCAGGTCTTGCGCGGTTGCTCCTGATCCGCTATAATGTGCTGTAATCCAGCCGGAAGGGAATTGATTCGCATGAACCGCTTGTCCATCATAACGAATCAGCTTCATCATCACAAGCAGCGTTAGCACACCTGAATTCATTCAGGGAGGGCTAACGCATTTCGCGTTCGACCTCCCTGCGGCATAGATAAGCGCGCAGGACCATGGGGTCCGGCGCGTTTTTTATTTTACCGGAATTCACATCTAAAGGAGCTGTGCTGTATGCAAAATATTAAAGGAACTTACGATTACTTCGGCCGGGAACAGGCCATCCGCCAGAAGGTGCGCACTACGCTGCAGGAGTTGTTCGAGCTGTACGGCTTCGAATCGATGGATACAACCCTGCTGAATGAGCTGGAGCTGCTGACCTCCAAATACGCCGGGGGCGATGAGATTCTGCGCGAAATGTACCAGTTGGCCGATCAGGGCGGGCGCAGGCTGGGGCTGCGTTACGATCTGACGATCCCTTTTGCCAAGGTGATTGCCTTAAATCCGGGCATTGAATTCCCCTACCGGCGGTATGAGATCGGGAAGGTGTTCCGCGATGGTCCGGTCAAAAAAGGCCGCCTGCGCGAATTCCTGCAATGTGACGCCGATGTCGTCGGCATTGCCGGACCGCAGGCGGAAGCGGAGCTGATGCAGCTCGCCGCAGAGGCGTTCCGCCGCCTTGCGATTCCGGTTGTGCTGAAGTGGAACAACCGCCGTTTCCTGGGTGAGATTCTCGGGGCGGTCGGGGTTCCGGCAGAGGAACAGCTCTCGGTGATGCTGACCCTCGACAAGCTGGCTAAGATCGGCAGCGGCGGGGTGCTGGCAGAGCTGACGGACAAGCAGCTAACCGCTCAGACGGTTACACTGATCTCAGAGCTGCTGGAGCTGAAGAACCCGGGATTCAAGGAACTGGTGGAGCGGTATAAGCTTGAAGGGCTGCCGGGGACGCTCGAAGTGCAGGCCTTGCAGCAGCTGATTGATGCGGTTGGACTTGCGGACATGTGCGTCTTCGATCCATTTCTGTCACGCGGGCTGTCATTCTACACGGGGACAGTCTATGAAATCTTCGATGCTTCAGGCAGCTATCCCTCAAGCCTGGGCGGCGGGGGCAGATATGACGACATCATCGGCAAGCTCGTGGGGCGTGATGATATCAAATACCCTACCGTGGGGATCTCCTTCGGCATGGAGTCGATCATGGCCCTGTTAGGCGAACGCCGGGAGCAGGCAGCGGCGGAGCGTTCCGGCGTTCTGATTATTCCCATTGGCGGGTATTTGCCGCAGGCTCTGGTTGCTGCTGCTGCGCTGCGTTCGGCAGGCATCCGGGTCACAGTGGACACCGGCATGCGCAAGCTCAAAAAAACGCTGGCCACAGCCAGCGCCAAGGGCATCCGCTATGTGATTATGGTCGGAGAGAGCGAAGCCGCTGAGCAGAAGCTGCGGCTGAAGGATATGGAGCTGGGGAGCGAGCAGCTGGTTACGGCTGAAGAGGCGGTTCGCTTGACTTCGAAATGATGGTTGTTAAGTAAATTGGAGTATCTCCCCCTCGCCTGTTTGGCTATCAGTATAGGATCAGTTTCAGATTACGCGTGGCGACAACATATTGTTGCATTTTTAGCAGGATTTTTATCAGACTTATCTCCAATAATGCAAATTGTTGCACTTTATGCAGGATTCCCAACGCAGTGACGCCTGGCGAGCACCGATTGTTGTCTTTTGTGCAGGATTTCCACCAGATTGCCGTTTTGGATCACGCATTGTTGTATTCTGTGCAGGATTTCGTATAACTCCATGGTTAAACGGGTTAAAGAGTAAAGAAGCTGCAAGCAGTCCTTATTAACAGTCTTTATTATCAGTCCTTAACATCCATAGAAGCCGTCTGTACCCTGCGCGAGCTGTCCCTGTACGCTTTGGGCGATAGACCGCTGCAATTCTTGAACACACGGTTGAAGTGGCGCACGTTGCCGAAGCCCGTCTCCTCAGCGATTCTGCTGATCTTCTCCCCGGTAAAGGCCAGCTTCCTGCGGGCCTCCTCCATGCGGATATGCGTGACAAATTCGCTAAAGGTGACGCCGGTCCTCTGCTTGAACAGATTGCTGAAATATACCGGGTTCAAATATACTTTTTCGGCTACCTCCTTGAGGCTCAGCGGATGATGATAATGCTGCGAAATGTAGCGCTGGGCCACAGTGACCGGATCGATATCCTTCATCTCTCTGGATTCGGCAATGCAGCCGGTCAGGGTGAGCAGCAGCCCACGGCATTGCTCGGCAAGCTCCTGCCGTGAAGAGAGGCTGCACACCTCGAACAGGATGGTGCGGATATCCTTCGAGCCCAGCCATGATTCGGTAACCCCAAGCTCCTCGGACAATTCATAATAATACAGCAGCAGCTTGCAGATTTGCTGGTGAATGCTCTCGGGTGATTCGGCCGTGCTGCACAGCTCCTCGATCATTTGCTCCACAATCGGGCCGATGCCGGCTCCTCTTCCGCCGGTAATCGACTTCTCCAGGATCTCCCAGGACCACTTCAGGGGGCCGCTGCCTTCGTTGGGGCGCTGCTTCATTTTGGCATAATCCAGCAGCTTGTCACCGCCTTCAATCAACCGGTACAGGAGGGCAATTCCGGCCTCGTTGTAGGCTCTGGGGATTCCCGGCAGCCCTTCTGCCGGATTGCTGACCCCGATCGTCACCGTCAGATTGGACAAGGAACGGATCTGCCTGCGGATCAGGTCCCCCAGTGCTCCCGGCGCTGACAGGGAATGCTGCGGGTCTGCTGTATTAAGCAGGGCAACCACCTCAGTATCCGACTGCACGAAGCTTATTCCTACGGCCTGACGATCGATCATCTCCTGGACGACCTGCTGGATATACAGGAGGAACAACGATGCATCTCCCCGCTGATAACGCTCCTTCTCCACGGAATGCTTATCCAGCTTGATGACCATGCAGATGAAATAGGGATGACCGAAGGCGAAGCCCAGCTCACGCAGCAGCCGCAAGTCGCTGTCCGCCGTCTTGCCTTTCAGCAGACTGTCCGCCAGATGACCGGCCACATGCCGTTTCAGCACAGGCTGCACCTGCCACGGCTGACCGCTTCGCGCAGACTGCTTGTGACGCTCGGCCAGCTCCTGCCCCAGCCGCTCCAGCACACGGCCCAGCTCCTGGCGTTCCACCGGCTTCATCAGATAGTCCTTCGCCCCCTGGCGCATGGACTGCTGCACATAAGCGAATTCATCATAACCGCTGACCACGATGGTCATCAGATCCTTGAAGCGACCCGCAGCCAATTGCTGCAGCTGGATACCGTCCATCCGCGGCATGCGGATATCGGTGAGCAGCACCTCCGGAGACAGCTCGGCCAGCTTGTCGAGTGCATCATAGCCGTCGCTGGCTTCACCGACCACCTCCCAGTTGCTGTCCAGGCTGGTGATCATTTTGCGCAGTCCTTTGCGGAAGACCGATTCATCGTCAACAATCAATATTTTAGGCAACCCCGTCATCCTCCCTTGCAATGCCCTGATGATGAATGACCGGCAGCTTGAGCACGGCCTTGAAGCCCTGATACGGCATACTCTCCAGTGAGAGGCCGTATTCCTCCCCGTAATGCAGCACGATCCGGCGGTGGACATTCAGCAGCCCGTTGCCGGAGCGCCCGCCGAGCTCCTCCGTATTCCGCAGATGCTGCCGGAGCGCCTCCAGCGCCTCCGCATTCATACCGATGCCGTCATCCTCGACCGTAATTGTAAGCACCTGATTGCTGCTGCCTGCGGTCAATGTAATCACGCCCCGGCCCACCCCCTGGTCCAGCGCATGATTAATGGCATTCTCGACCAGCGGCTGGATCATCAGCGGAATGACCTCGCAGTCCAGCAGGGAGGGCTCAATATTCATCGTGAATTGAATACGTTCCTCATAGCGCATCTGCTGGATGGCCATATAGCCGCTTACATGGTCCAACTCATCCTGCAGCGTCACCTGCTCCTTGCGCCCGCTCAGACTGTAACGCAGCAGCTTACTCAGGTTGTTAGACATGGTTATAATCTCCGGGCTGCCCTCAAGCTCGGCATACATACTGATTGAGCCCAGTGTATTGTACAGAAAATGCGGATTGATCTTGCTCTGCAGCGCGGCAATCTGCGCATCCTTCTCGCGGATTTCCGTCTCATAGAGCAGATAACCCAGCTCGCTGAGCTTGGCAATCATGCCGTTAAACGAATGGCCCAGCAGCCCCACCTCATCCGTCCCGCTCACCGGAAAAGCCTGACTCAGATCGCCGCGCTCAACACTACGCATCAGCCGGCTCAGCTTGCGCAGCGGCTGGGTGATCCGGTAGGCGATGAACACATACAGCAGCAAGGCCAGGCCTACACAGATCACGCCAATGAGAATAAGATACGTGCGCAGCACCTCGGTATCCTTCATCAGACCGGACACCGGCACAACGCCCACGGTGGTCCAGCCGGTCACCTCAGAGGTGACATGGGCGACCAGCAGCCCTTCACCCCCGGACTTCACATGGCTGACCCCTTCGCCCGTTCTGCCGGAGGAACCATCCGCTACTCCCTGCGGAATTCCGTGATCCTTGCCGATAACCAGGTTGCCGGAATCATCCGTAATGTACAGCAGCTCCTGGGGGTCCAGCGTTACCTTGGACAGAATCTCACGGATGAACTTGGGGTCCACATCAATGACAATGTACCCGAGCGTGACTCCGTCATCGAAGCTGCGCAGCTCCCTTACGATGGAGAAGGCCTGATATACATTTCCGCCGCTGGACCTTAAATCATGCGTGGCCACATAGACTGGCTGTCCATAATGACCCTTGAACTTATTCAGCCAGCTCACATTCTCATCCAGCTTGTAAGTCGTGACATACTGGCTCTCCGGCATGACCACATAGGAAGCTCCGCCCGTACCGTACAGGGATACGCCCAGAATATCGACCCGGCCGTTCAGAAACACCTGGGTGACGAAGCTGTTGAGTCCGCTGATCTCATCCAGCGTCAGGGGTTCGCCGGGAGCACGCTTCGTGGCCAGATAATCGGTCACCTTGGGATATTGATAGGGCATCACGGTCAGCCGGTTCAGCTCATTCATATAGGTATCGATATTCAGGGTAAGCTGCTTCAGCGTCTGGAGCTGGTAATCGCCTACCTTGCGCTCGGTCGTTTCGGTGAAACGGGCAAAGGCGAAATAGCCCATCAGTCCCAGCGGAAGCACAATGAACACGACATTGATAAGAATAAGCTTGCGCGCAAGCGCCAGGTTCCTGAACCAGCCGCGAAAGGATTTCAACCGCATTCCCCCCTTGCTCCCTTAAAGTCATTTCTTCAGTTGAAGGTTGATGCTGTCCACCGCCTGCTGCAGAGCCTGCGCCGGACTTTGCTCCTTGTAGATCATCCGCTCAAACTGCCGGATGATCTCTTCATTAATACTCCACTGCTTCATATTCCGCGGCCAATAGACTACGGAGTTGGCGGTATTCGCATAGTCACTGCGGAATTTCAGCGCGGAATACGCCCCGCTCTCCACGACCTTCCGGGAGCTCGGGACATGGCCCGCCTCCGCCCACATCACCCCGTGCTCAACGGCCCAACGGGCAAAAGCCATCGCCGCCCTCCGTTTCTCCGTACTCATCTCACTTTGGGCCGGAATCGCCAGCGTATGCGAATCTCCCCAGACGGCCGGATGATCATAAATGACCGGAACCGGCACAACCCCCAGCTCCAGCTTCTCAGCCTTCTCAAAAGCGCCCGTGCCCCATACCCCGGTAATCAGCACCGCCGCCTCCCCGTCATAGAACAGCTTGAAGGCATCATTGATCCCCGGCGGAATCAGCTCCCGCTGGTACAGACTGTTGACGAACTCCAGCGCCTGTAACGATGCCTTATTATTGAAGACCGCCTGTGTGCCGTCCGGATTGTAAAAGACACCGCCGCCCTCGATCTGATTGTACAGGCTCCACCATAACCACACGGAATCAATCCGCGTGCTTGGCAGAGCAAGCGGTGCGACACCGGGCGGAACGGATTGCTTCAGCCTTTGCAGAAAAGCGGTAAAGCCCTGCTCTCCCCTACCGATCACCGGTTTATCCGCTGCATCCAGCAGCCCGGCCGCTCTTAAATATTTCTTGTTATAGTAGAGCACCAAGGTGTGCGTATCCAGAGGTACCGCGTAATGAGCGCCTCCGTAGACGGTGGATTCGGCAATTTTGGTGCTGAACTGGCCCCAGTCCAGGCCCGTCTCCGCAGCCAAACCGTCCAGCGATTCAATATAACCGTTCTGCACGAACTGCGGGAGATTGGTGGCATGGATCACCGCCAGATCCGGCGCATTGCCGGACAGAATGGCTGTCCGCAGCCGGGAATAGTAATCATCCAGCCGGGAGTTGATCTGATCGATCCGGATATCCTGGTGCTCCTTGTTGAACTGCTCTACCAGCCTGGTCATGAAGATGTTGTCTCCCCCGCTGAACGGGGTCCAGTATTCGAGAATCACCGGCTGGACAGCAGGTGTCTGCGGCGGCTCCTCCCTCTCTGCACCACACCCGCCCAGCAACGGCAGTACAATCAGCAGAATTGAAAGCGCACTCAGTTTAATGCGTCTGTATCCGGTTTTGCAGCTAGTATCTCTCATATGAGTAAGCCCCCGTCTTGCTTCCCGTCTATGAATCTGCCTGATCATTCACTCTTCTGCCATATATCCATATAATCTATACTGAAGCTGCCTTGTCTGTCAAAAAGAATGATCTTATTCGTCCCCCGCTGTAATTTCAACTCCAGCTGCCAAAGGGAAGGCTGATTGCGCTCCTGCGGGAGGGGGGAATAGGCCGTCTTCGCACCTCCGTTCACCGCCAGCTCCAGCTTCGCGTCCGGCGAAGCATTCATCACCGCCACCAGCACCGTATAGGTTCCGCTGTGCGGGACCTGAATATGACTGAACTTCAGCGCAGCACCGCTTCCGCTTAGGACAGCCGCTGCCCCGCCCGAGGCATAGGGATTATCCTCTGCCGCAGCGTTCCCCTCCATAGCCTGGACCTCGCCTTCATATCGCGGAATTTCAATCGCTTTCACCTCCGTCACAGCACCCTCGGGCAGCTCTATGGCTACTGTATTCTTCCCGGCTGTGAACGGCAGGCTCAGATAAGCATAGCCGGTCTGGCCCCCACCGGATGGCGGCAGTGGAAGCACCGCCGCCGGCGGACCGCCATTCAACGAGACTGCTGCCCCGGCCGGTTCTCCGCCCGGATTCACATAATGCACCAGCAGCGGGATCATGGTATCCACCGTAGACGGCAGCGACGGGAATTCCAGCTTGTTCCCGCTGCGCAGGGCGGCTTCCGCCTGGAGCACGCCCATGCCTGCGGGAACCGGGATGGCCTCACTCAGCGGCAGCGGCTTCCCGAAGACCGGCAGGCCGTCAGCGTCCCAGCTAACCGGCTGGGCCCGTGCCTTGCGGTTGTTCCAGCCGTCCTCCGCCCCTGTCGTGGCATGATAGACGATCCACTGCTCGCTTCCGTCCGGCGAGACCGTGAATGAATTATGCCCCGGACCGTAGACTCCGGCGGCTTCATCCATGGCCAGCAGCGGCTGTTCCGCCTTGATCCAGTCTGCGGCCTCCAGCGGGTTGCCGCCCGGCTTCAGGGCAAGCAGTCCCAGGCTGTAGTACGGAGTCCAGCTTCCAGCACCGGAAAATACAATGAAGACACGGCCGTTATGATGAAGGACGGACTGGCCCTCATTAATATAAGGCGGGCCTCCGGCCTGCTCCCAGGTAAGCAGCGGCTCGCTCAGCAGCACCCGCGGTCCGCTGATCGTCAGCGGGTCACTCATCGGAGCAATATAGGTATTCTGCGCAGCGTTAACCTCCCCTTCCCAGCCGGACCAGACGAAATACAGCTCCCCGTCCACCTCCATCGCCAGCCCGTCGATCGCCCATTTATTACTGCTGTCAGTTATCTGGCCCTCGAAGGTATAGCTGCCCAGCGGATCACCGCTGTCCGCTTGCAGCACATACATCCGGTGGTTCTCGTTCTGTCCGTCATCTGCGGCAAAATAGATATACCAGCTTCCCCGTATATACTGCAGCTCGGGTGCCCAGAGATTCGCCGAGTAGGCTGTCTCCGCCGGCGGGTACCATACGACCTTCCGCTCCGCCTGGCGGAAATCCAGGGTGAGCGACTTCATCACCATAATATCCGTTCCGTTATGGGTGAAGGTCATATAATAATATCCATCCTTGTAGATCACACTCGGATCAGGCGTATCGATCTCGGCCAGCGTGTTCTTGAATGTTCCCCCATGCCCCTTATAGACTTCATCCTTAAAACTGTTATTGGGCTTCAGCAACAAGTATGCACCTCCTGCGAGTATAAGGAACAGAAGCGCCGCAAGGGAGTAGATTATTCTACGTGAATGTTTGCCTGCCCATGCCTTCTGCTGTGTATCAGGTTTCATGCTCATCTGCTTACCTCCCCGTCTTCCGCTATTTCACTCCTGAGCTGGTAATCGCCCTAACGAACGACTTCTGGCCGGCAATGAACAGGATCAGCACCGGCAGCGCCGCGATGGTGGTCATGGCCATTAATTTACCATAGCTCTGGGTATAGCTGCCGGTGGCCATCATGGCAATCCCTGCGGTGATCGTCCGCATCTCCGGAGAGGTGGTCGCGTACAGCGGCCAGACAAAATCATTATAAATCCCCATAAAAGTGAAAATCCCCAGTGTCGTCATGATCGACACCGCTGAAGGCAGCAGAATTCTCCGATACAGATTCCACTTGTTCACCCCGTCGATCCGGGCCGCTTCCTCGATCTCCTTCGGGAAGGAGACAAAGAACTGGTACAGCAGGAATACCCCGAATGCCCCGGCGGTAGCCGGGAGGATCAGCGCCTGATACGTGTTGATCAGACCGAGTGTATTGAATTCGATGTACATCGGCAGAAAGGTCAGTACGCCCGGAATCATCAGCGAAGCGATGAACATCGCCAGCAGCGTGCGGCGCAGCGGCAGATCCGGCAGACGGGCCAGGGCAAACGCCGCCATGGAATCGATCAGCAGTACGATCGCTGTGCCCGCAATCCCCACCGACAGGGAATTGACAATCCAGCGCAGAATCGGGGTATTCATCAGCTCCCCGCTCAGCCCCTGGACGAAATTATCAAGCGTCGGTTTCTTCGGCAGGAAGTTCATCCGCCCGGAGAGGGCTTCAAAATCATTTTTGAACGCAGTGGACAGCATCCAGACCAGCGGCAGCAGCACGAACAGCGCAATCAGGATGGCCAGCAGCAGCAGGCCTGTTTTTTTGGCGTTTCCCATCTATACCTTCTCCTTCCGGTTCGTAAGACGGAACTGTACGATTGACACCAGCATGATCAGCAGCGCCATCAGAATCGCCATCGCCGAAGCCGAACCGATATCCTTGCGCACGAACGCCTGGTCCAGCACATTGATCAGCAGCACCCGGGTGGTATCTCCCGGTCCCCCGCGCGTCAGCAGAAACGGCTGGGCGTAAATATTGAAGGAAGCGATGGTCGAGGTGATCATCACGAACAGCATGACCGGCCGGATGGACGGCAATGTAATCGACACGAAGCGCATCCAGGCATTCGCCCCGTCCATGGAAGCCGCCTCATAATAATCCTCCGGCACCTCATTGAGCGCATTCACAAAAATAATCATATTGAAGCCGATCGTCCACCAGAGTGTCGTAAGCACCAGCGCAATCCAGGCCCATGGCGTAGCGGTCAGCCAGGGGATGCCGGTTAGGCCCAGCTTTTGCAGCAGACTGTTAATGAACCCGGCGTTCGTATCGAACATCATCAGCCAGATAACAGCCATCACGGAAGCTGACAGCGCGTAGGGCAGGAAATAGAAGGTCCGGAACAGACCCCGGAGCTTCGCCGGCAGTGCATTGACCAGCATCGCGATCCCCAGCCCGGTAATAATCAGCAGCGGAACCGAGTACAGGACAAACTGAAGAGTGGTCCACAGCCCCCGGAAGAAAATACTGTTCTCATACGTCCCCGGGGTGAAAATGGTCACGTAATTGCGCAGCCCCACAAAGGGGTGGGCAGCAGACAGCAGCTCGAAGTCCTGCAGGCTGATGACAAAGCCATACAGAATCGGGAAGAGCAGAAACAGCGCGAAGGCAGCCAGATAGGGCAGCACGAACAGAAATGAGGTCAAGCGTGAAGTCCACAGGGTTTTCAAAAGTGTCTCCTCCTTAGGGTAAGGAAAAGCGGGAAGCTCCTGCTCCCCGCCATATCAACCGAATGATCCGCTCCACGGACCAGCTATTTCATCGCCTGACGGGATTTGGCTACAGCATCATCCATCGCCTGCTGCGGTGATTTTTTGCCAAGCAGGGCACTGCTCAGCTCTCCCCATACCGGCTCAATAATCGTTCCCCAATTCAACACATTCGGTGCAAACTGTACGGAGGAGAAGCTCTGCGACACTGTACTCTGGAACTCCATCGCCTTGAATTCAGCGCTGTCCATCACGGTCTTGGAGGCTACCGCCTGCCCGGATTCCGCCCAGTCCAGCGAGTTGCCGGAGACATATTTCAGGAAATCGCCGATCCCGGCCAGCTTCGTGCTGTCTGTCACGGACTTGGGAACGACGAAGCCATGCGAGCCTGCATAAATTGCCTGCTTCGCCTTTCCGATCTGCGGCATGACGGCGACGCCATAATTAAGTCCGGCTTCATCGAACTGGGATTTCATCCACGGCCCGTTGAACTGGATGGCATTCTTGCCCTGCAGGAACAGGGTATTCTCACCATCCTGCTGAACATTGGCCGGGGAGACCCCCTTGTCTACCATATCGCGCAGCCACTGTACCATTTCAACCGCTTCAGGTGAATTGTAGGCTACATCCGTTCCGTTCCAGAGTTCCCCGCCATTCTGCCAGACGAGGGACGGGAAGATGAACTGCTGCGGCCAGAGGGTCGGCACCACGTATCCATAGACCCCCTTGGATTTGTCCGTCAGCTTCAGCACAGCGGCATCGAATTCGGCACGGTTCGCTGGAGACGCAGTGATGCCTGCCTTCTCGAACAGATCCTTGTTGTAATACATAACGACCGGATGAATGTCCAGCGGGATCGTATACAGCTTATTGTCGATCGTGGCATATTTCACCGGAGCTTCGGCAAAATCAGCCGGGTTGATCCCGGCCGCGGCCGCCAGCTCATCCACAGGCTGCAGTTGCTCCTTGCTCTGGTACGTCGGCACCTGATCGACATGCATAATCATCAGGTCCGGCTGTTCCTTGCCGGTACTGAGCGCTACATCAAGCTGTTTGTAATATTCGCCATTCGGCTGGATCACGAAATTCACTTTATACTTATCCTGGGAGCTGTTGTATTTATCAACGATTTTCTTCATGAACGGGCCGTCCGAGCCGGAGAAGGGTGACCAGAACAACAGCTCTGTCTTTTTGCCGCTGCTGCCGCCTCCGTCCGCGCCCTGTGTGGCCCCTCCGCTGTTCGCGCCGTTATTCTTCGCATTGTTGCCGCCGCAAGCGGTTACAACCAGTGCCAGCATCATACCCATTAGTAAAAGTGATGCTCCCTTTTGCATAGATCGCTTCATCTGTATACTCCCCTTTGACCGGTGATTCAAAGCTGACTGCTCTTTGATGTCTTTATGTTACCGCCGCAGGGGAGGGCAATAAATGTCCTCAGGCTAGGTTCAGTGGACATATTTACAGATTGCACAGCTTCATTCTACTTGCACAGGTTCGATTCTCTTGAACAAAAAGCGGGAGTCCGCCAGATAATCCTTTAGATAGGCCAGCGCATACGGCTGTTCTTCGCGCAAGCTGGGCAGTTCATCGGGATTAGAGATGTGGTGGCTATAGTTTCCGATCATGATCTTGACAAAGAAGCATTCCAGCTTCCGTTCGTAATCAGGTTCCAGCGCACGGATGCTGCTGTAGCCCCGAATCAGGCTCCTGCGCTGCTCCGTGGACAGCTCCAGCAGAGCAGCAGCCAGATCATACAGGTAGAAGCCGTAGCCGCAGAGGCCGAAATCAATTGCCCGGGGCTGGCCGTCAGCGAACACCACATTCCCAAAGTGCAGATCACCATGGATCAGGCCATAACTGGCGGGGGCTGGCATCATAGCTTCGAGTTCACCCGGGATTCTGGCGGCGGCAGCCTGATAGAGCTTCCGCCATGCTTCCGGGACCAGAGCCGAAAGATGCTTCTCCAGCTTATTCCAATGCTTGCGAAAGCTGTCCGCTCCCCAAGCCGGACGGGTGAACTCCGCCGATGGTACAAACTGTTCGCCCGCTTCATGCATCCCGGCCAGCATCACGCCTACAGCGTGGAGCTGCTCATCTGTCAGATTGCCCGCTGCATGTTCACCTTCGACCCAGCGCATCAGGGTAACATAGTTAAGCTCCTGCGCTCCACCGTAAGGTTCATTGCCAGCTTCATTGCTAGCCTCAAGGATATATCTGCCGCTTGAATTGGGCAGCCCCACGGGGACAACCAGCTTCGCTGTCCGACTGAGATGGCTGAGCCATTCCAGCTCCGACAGAATTTCTGCCCGGCTGCACCGTTCGCCATGAATCCGCAGCAGCAGCTTGCCCGCTGTTTCCGTCTCTAGCTTGAAGGTGACACTGTCGGACTGCTTAATATATTCAACTTTTGTCCAATCCAACTCATATGCCTTAAGCGCCCGCAGTACTATATCCCTTGCTGCTGTTTCTAATTTCATCTTCCTGCCCCCTCATATGGATGTCTGCATTCATTATAGGGTTGGCGGAGGCAGCGGACATAGATAATAGACAGGTATAACCTGACTTTTGCACACAAGTGGAAACGGCTTTGCCGTCCTTTTTAAGGACGGTATCGTTTCAGCGAGAAATATAAGGATAAGTTATCGTGTGCAACATATAAATTCTTATATTTAAACAAAGAGGCTGTTCCAAGAGTCATAATGCGACTTCTTGGGACAGCCTCTGTGTTGAGGGGGGGTCAGGTTGAGGATCAGCTTAAGTGCCAGGTGTGGCGCTTGTGCGTGAACGCACGCTTGTGTGCGGACAACTGTGTGTGAAACCTTGTCTGTTGGCGCTTGTTTGCGTGCGCTTGTGTATGAAGGCTGCTGAGTGAACGCTTGTTTACGGACGCTTCTGTGTGCACGCTTCTGTGTGCACGCTTTTGTGTGAACGCTGCGATTGTATTTCATACAATAGATTTCACTTTAACCTGCCCAATAACTCATTCTGCTGTATGTCATACACCAGATTTCTGCATATATGCTCCAAAAGGCCGCCAACGCAAAATTCTACTGTACAGAGTGCAGCAGATGCTATTTTTCGGGGGGTTGTAGTGGAATCTAGTGTACATAATGCAATCAAAGCCACCTCCGGCTGAATCTCACAAGCAGACATGACTAGTTACGCACCCTTAACACCTCTATCCTCTCTGCTTGCTTCCATACACAATCTTCTTGATGCTGTCGGCTGACAGGCAGAATTGCTCCGCCAGCTCAGTTACGCTCAATCCGCTGGCATAATGCTCACGAATGGACTGGTTCCGGGCGCTTAAGTAGGATCTGCCGCCTGAATTCTCACCCCACCGCTTGTGCTGTCCCTCAGGCTTCGGGATATACAGCATCCCGCCCTGCATGTATTTCTGAATCTCCTGCAGCAGCTGCTGCGGCAATACCACATCTGCATTTACATATTTCATTACTTGCTCCGCTCCTTTTAAGTTGTTTCAACTTATCAAGGCAGCAGAGTCTATCGGACAGGTGTTCACAGAGGAACTGGTGAATCGTTACAGCGGAGTATTGCTATCCGCTCTGCACATTAACCGCTGTGTGTGGGTCCGTAGACTCTGCGCAGAGCTGAGCATTAATCTGCTCATGAAGTTTCCTCCTCCCAGTATATTACTTACATATAGCATACCGGACACCCCGGCTTTTGCGCAAATGTTGTTTACCCGCGGCTTTTGACATTTCATCATAGATTTGTCCATAATACAAACAAGGTCGAATCTGACAGGGGGATAAGCAATGGTCAGGTTGCATCTACTATCTCTGCTGTTGGCGGCAGTGCTGGTGGTGTCTGCAGGATGCAGCGGAAGTGCCGGACTGATGAAGGAGAACGCAGAGGACAACCAACTGCAGGAGGAGGTCATAATCATGAATAAACAATTAATCGCAGCGGCGGAGCGCGGGGATACCGCTGAGGTGTTGCGGCTGCTGGAGGCGGGAGCGGATATTCAGGCGCAGGACGAAAGCGGCCGAACGGCGGTGGTCGCCGCGGCCTATGGCAACCATGCCGAGACGGTCGAGGCGCTTATTGCCCAAGGTGCCGATATCAACATTCGCGACCGTATGCTTAATAATGTGCTGCTATATGCCGGAGCATCCGGATATCTGGACATTGTGAAAATGGCGGTTGAGGCGGGAGCGAATACGACGCTGACCAACCGCTATGGCGGGACTGCGCTGATCCCCGCCGCAGATCGAGGGCATGTCGAGGTCGTCAAGTATCTGCTGGAGCATTCGGATGTCGACATCGACCATATCAACAATCTGGGGTGGACCGCGCTGCTGGAGGCCGTCATCCTCGGCGACGGCGGGGAGCAGCATCAGACAATCGTCAAGCTGCTGCTGACGCACGGAGCCGATCCAGCCATCGCCGACCGCGAGGGTGTCACACCGCTAGCGCATGCCCAGTCGCAGGGCTATACAGAAATGGCCGCTATGCTGGAGACGGCAAGCCGCTCTTAAACAGCTAGAATAAAAAAGGGACCCCGCCAGCGTCCGGCGGGGCCAAAAGTTATATTAAAGGGGGGTATGTGAGTACTATACCCCGCGAAGCTTAAAAACAGATGAAGCCCAGGTAAAGATCTGCTGAAACGAGTTTAGATTTTGAATTTCTCTACCAGTTGTTGCATCTCCTTAGCACTCTGCGTATTCTCATCGGCCATTGTGGCTTCATGGAAGGTCTTCTCCACAATATCCGCCGTCTTCTCGGCGATATCCTGCACCCCGATAGCCCCCTCGTTCACCGTGGCCGCCACCTCATTGACAGCGATGGCGATGCTGGAGACGGTCTCGTTCAGGTGATCGGCCGCTTCCTCGAACTGGTTCATCAGCCCGTTAATTGTGGAAGCATCATCATTGTACTGCTGGCTGACCTCGGTCAGGCGCTCATAATCGCCCAGCACATTGCGGTCGATGAAGCTCAGCACGGCCTCGGAATGCCGGGTCATCTGCTCCACAGAGGCATAGACATTTTTGACCACCTCTTGAATGCCTGACGCTGTCTCGGAGGACTTCTCTGCCAGCTTGCGGATCTCCCCGGCCACCACGGCGAAGCCCCGGCCCGCCTCGCCTGCCCGTGCGGCTTCAATCGCTGCATTCAGGGCCAGAAGGTTGGTCTGGCTTGTAATGGAGAGAATCGTATCGGCCAATACGTTGATCTCGTGAATGGCTCCCGACTCTTCGATCGCCTTCTGCATCTCACTGCGGACCGAGCTGTAGATCTGCTTCGCGTTCTCGGTAGACGTCACTGCATCATGCTGAAGCTCCAGGGCCCGCTGCGTAATCTGGCCCGATACTCCGGAGCCTTCTTTTACCTTATCGCTGATCATTCTGACATTATTCAGGGTCTCGTGAATAGCCGCCGTCATCTCCTCGGTAGAAGCCGCTGTCTCCTCCATCCCTGCGGACAGCTCCTCTGTCGTGGCTGAATTGTCATGCGCATTCTCTCTGACCTCGTTCGACAGCTTCTCCAGCGTCTCAGCATTGTCCAGTACCTTGGTGGAGATCGCAATCAGACTGCCCGCCATCTCACGCAGCGCCGCACGGGTACGGAACATAGCCTTGGCGATGGTTCCTGTCTCATCTTTATTTTTAGTCAAATATTCATATTGGTTATCATATTTGAGATCCAGCTCTGCCGTGCGGTTCACCAGCTCCGTGAGCTTGATGATCGGCGAGGAGATCCGGGTAGCCACCGTAGTCCCGATCAGCAGAGTGAGCAGCAGGCTTCCCAGGCCGAGCAGCAGAATGAAGTTCGTCATTTCGCTAACCGGCTGTAGCACCTCTTCCACATCTCCGGTCAGCACCAGGGTCCACTTCGTCTCGGGGAGCACGGTGTAGGCCGCTTTTTTCTTGGCCCCGTTGAAGGTATATTCCACAATGCCATCGGCAACGCTCTCCCCCGCCTTCACCCGCTCGACCACGGCTTTGATGGATTCGTTCTCCACCTGGGAACCTATCTTCTTCCCGTCGGGATGATAGAGCGTATTCCCCGTTTCATCCACCAGATAGGCGTAAGAGGAAGGCGCACCCGCCACCTTGGCATCGGCCAGATAGGTCACCAGACTGTCCGCCCTGACCGCCGAAGCTACGAACCCGATCATCTTCTCACCACTCATCACCGGATGGACAAAAGCCACAATATATGCCCCTGTTGACTTGGATTTCAGCGTCTCGCTAATGACAGGTATCCCGGTCTTCAAGACATTCTTCGTATAATTTCTATCGCTGAAGTTGGCGCCGACCAGCTTGATGTCACTGTCCGCTATCGCCGTACCCTTCAGATCAACCACGAACATATGCTCCAGGTTGCCCGCATCCTTCACCTGGCCCTGAAGCTTGACATTGATCTGGTCACGTAGCGCTTCCTCCACTGAGCCGCCATTTGCAGCCTGAAGCAGCAGCTCGGTGATCTCACTCTCCCCCGCAACCAGCTGTATGTTCCGCTTCTCCTTGTCGATCATTGCGCCGATGGTCTGTGCCTTATCCGTGCCTACCTGCGCCATGGAAGATTCGGTCAGGTTCATGATGGTGCCTGTGGATTTGGTGTACGTAAAAATCCCCATTAATGCTGTAGAAATCAGGGTAACGACAATCATCATAACCGATAGCTTCATACGAATCTTCATCTTCTTCTACTTCCTTCCGCCCTTTTCTCATCCACTAGCTTCTAATCAGCCAAATTGCTAACTTTATTACAATAATTATCGGATTTTCCTTGAGGTTAATGAATAATGAAATGTTGAATTTTCAGAAAAAATATCGAATTTTGTCGAATTATGACCTATTATATTATTCTTCGTGAAAACATATGGTATTTAGTTTTCTTTGAAAATACGTCTGGCACCACCTATGATATGCGCACGGCATCAGTACGCACACACAGTCAAATGTGATCGGTTTTTCGATTACATTTGGCCTATGCGGCGGGCTCAGTCCGATTGTAATCGGTTTTTCGATTACATTCGGTCCACGCGGCGTGTCCAGTCCAATTGTAATCGGTTTTTCGATTACATTTGGCCTATGAGGCGTGCTCAGTCCGATTGTGATCGGTTTTTCGATTACATTTGACCTACGCGGCCAACGTATACCTGCTTATCCACGACAGGTGCAAATCCTGATTTACCAAATAGTAAAAAAACCGCCCTCCTCAACAACCGCACACAGCGGTTGAATCAGGAACAGCGGGTTCGCATACTTCTCTAATGAAGTGTGATACTACAGCGGGCGCGGACGGTCTGCCGCAGCAGAGACCACAGATGACGCTGCTGCCGCTGACCGGGCCTGCTCCTGGCGTCTGGCTCTGCTGCGGAGGAACATACCGGAGCATGCCGCCAGAATCTGCTGGAACAGCATACCGGAGATCACGGGCAGCGCTACGGCGGGCGGGAAATATCGCACAGCCAACACTGCGCCTGCACTGAGATTACGCATGCCGGAATTGAACTGTACCGCCACAGAGCTCTCATGATCATAGTGCAGGCGGCGCGAGACGAATGCTCCAATAATGTAGCCGAGCGCGACCGTAACGAAGGTAACCGCAATAATCAGCACAAGCTTCCCGTCCGGGTGCTTCAGATACCGGGCAATGCTGGCTCCATTGATCGAGACCACGGTGAATAAGCCCACCTTGACAAACGGGGCCAGCGGAGGCCCGCAGACAGTGCTGATCTTGCCTTTAGTGAATTGATTCAGCAGCATCCCCGCTACGGAAGGCAGGACGACCATCCAGAGCAGGCCCCGCATCATCTCGCCGGCGTCCATCTGCACGCTTGCCCCCATCAGGAGATACAGCGTAGCTGGTACAATCAATGGCGACAGCAGCGTATCGATCAGGATCAGCGCCAGAGTCAGGGCGATATTCCCGCCATGCATCGATACCCAGACTACACTGACCACTCCGGTCGGAATGGCGAAGAGCAGCACATAACCGGTAACCGTATAAGGATCGCCTGGAAAAAACAGCATCGCTGCCAGCCAGCCGATCAGCGGCATGACGATATGCAGAATAATGAACAGGATGAGCAGCTTCTGCGGCCTGGCAAGCACGGTGAACAGATCCCGGAAGCTTGACTTCAGGCTGCCGATCAGCGTCATCCCGGCGAAGATCCAGGGCACCAGCCACGTTAACGGAAGCAGCGACGCCTCATTCAGCACGCCAACCACGATGGCTGCGGGTGTAAGCAGCGGCATAATCCGCTCCAGCACTGTATTGGAAGATACTAATCCGCGTCTTACTGCACCAAGCATGTATTTCAACCCCCTGTGTGAGCTATGCCATTATACTCTGCTGCACTGACTGTCTCTGCTGCAAGGTCCGGTAAGGAACTATACCCCTTGCGGGAACAAGGCGTCCAGCGCCGGGCAAGGCCGTTTCTCCAGATAGTCCGACAGCGGGGCTGGCATATTGCTGTACAAGTCCTTCAGCGATGTTCCGTTATAGATATTGCCGATAATGACCGGATGGCACAGCTCGGAGATCAGAATGTCGCCGTTGCCGTGCAGATGAAGCTGCTTCATCCCTTCGATGCAATGCGGGAAGTAAACGCCCGGCTGCTCCTCGAAGCCCATCGCCTCCATGAACCGGTCCATACAGGTGAAGTAGAGAGTGGTATCCTCCGGCTTGCGGTCGATCAGCTCCTGGACAGCGTTCTTTAGCTGCTCCCGGGCGGCAATCGCCTTCCAGCCGGTGTGATCCATAATGATGCTGTTCTGAATTTCATGCGTTCTTACGCCCATCGAATAGACATGCTCGCTGATCTCCTGCATATGATCCTGCGTCTCATTGAACAGAAGTGTCTCCAGCACCACATTGACATTGGTTTTGGCGAAGATAGTGATGTTCTCTCTGATTTTGTGATAGACACTCGGATGAATATTATAATACCGCGAGAAGCCTTCAGCCGTGGTGAAATTAAAAGAAATATGAATTGTCGTCAGACCTGCGTCCACCAGCTGCCCGATCCGCTCCTCATTCAGCAGACTGCCGTTCGAGTTGAGCTGGGTCTGAATGCCGCGCGAAGAGCAGTACGCCACAATCTCCACACAATCCTGGAATTTCAGCGTAACCTCGCCGCCCGAGAGCCGGACACGCTTCAGATTAGGCAGCTCCTCCAGAATGCGGATGACCTCCTTACCGTCAAGGGTCTGGCCGTCATTTCTATTGTAAGCGCAGCAGTAATCACAGCGGAAATTGCAGTTCGAGGTCACGCCGACTTCCAGCCCTTCCAGCTCATAAGTCATCGGCTTATCCAGTTCCAACGCTTTATATTTCGTGCTCATCTTCTATAGTCCTCCTTGGTTGTTCAATCCATCTGTTCTAAGGTCAACTATAGAATTATACAGGTTTGCCCGCGAGGTTAATGTGACATTTGATATTTGATCTTTGCAAAAAGACTGCTGCACGGTTATAGGCTCACCATACAGCAGTCTTCATTAAGATAGATGTACCTGCTATAGCTCGACAGCTTCTCCCATCCGGTTCAGCACCGGCTGGCCGATAATCCCCAGACGCCAGATCGCAATCCCCTTAAGGCCGTACCGCTTAGCCAGGCCGATCTTGGCATTGACGGAGGCTTCGTTCTCACTGTAGACCGATATCCCGAGAATCAGCTTCTCCTTGCTGACCTGATCAAGCGCCAGCCGGATGCTCTCATCGACCTTATTCATCGGCTCCGGCCCGGTCTCCCCTTCATAGGCGTAAGCCATGATAACCAAATCGTCGGCAAGTGTCCCTAGCGTCTTGTAATCATACCCCTTGTAAGAGCTGTTCAGCGGATGCAGAATGACGGTCAGCTTGAGGCTGGCGGCGCGTGCGGCTGTAGAGAGATTTTTGACAAAAGCGTTATATTGGCTCTGCACCAGCGCCTTATCCCCCGTCAGTCCCAGCCCTTCCAGATCCAGTCCGATGCCCTTGAAGCCCTTCTGCGTGGCCAAATCGACAATACTGGCGATCGTCTGCTGCTGGAGCTGCGCGTCCTCCAGATTCTTGCTCAGCTCCAGTGACGAGTCACTGGAATAGACCATCAGGTAAGGGGCAGTTCCGCCCGCTGCGGCATTCTGCACAATCGATTCCGGCGTTACATCACCTGCAGCCTCCGGCCACCAGAAATCCTTACCGGTGGTGGTGAACTGGCCGTCCTTGTCAATCCGTGCCCAGCCAAAAGCAACCGCATCGAAGCTTGGAATAAGCGAGACCTCACTGTAGGCCTTCTGTGCGTAGAAGCCCAAGGTATACATATCCCGCTTCGGGGAAGTTATGGATACGGTCTTGGACGCCTGATTCCAGGAGGTCACCGCCCCGAACTGCTGGCTGAAGAACTTAAGCGGCAGCATCGTGGTTCCGCGAATGTCCTGCGGTGCGACCTCCAGCTTCACCACTGTTCCGTTCACGACTGCATTTTTGCTGCCGAGGGTCAGGACCACTACGGTTGGAGCGGTGCCAGTTGCGTCCTTCCGGCTGGCCGTAATTTTGCGGGCCTTCTGATTCCATTCGACCTGAATCCCCAGGGCTTCCGAGATGGCGCGGAAGGGCACCATGGTCGTTCCGTTCATCATCACCGGCTCCACCGGGAACGGCAGCGGATAACCGTCCAGCATGATACTGACACCCGCAGGTGCCGCATGGACCGCACTTGCCGGAAGTGCCGAGAGGCTGCCGAGTGAGATCGCTGCGCATAATACTATTTTGGCCAAATGCTTCATATAAGTTAGTTCCCCATTCTCTAAGATAGATTGTGAATCTCTCAACCTTACATCCCCTACTATTCTAGCAAACTAGATAAATATAGCAAATGAAGAGATTGTAACCATTGCAGATTCACCCGTCCGGGGTTCCCTTAACACCTATATGAACACGCTCAAAAAGACACCAACAGCCCGTTCAGCATCCACCTCTACAGCCACTTCGATGAACTCGCCTTCTTTGGGCTGTGCCCGCAAGTCTGCTACGACCATACCCGAGGTGAACGCCCCCTGATGCTCTACACGGACCTTCATCCGGCGGCAGGTTACTAGATCCGGCTGCAAGGCAGCCATCAGGGCCAGCGGATCATGCAGCGGAGCGCTGTTAATCAGATAGTTCGCCTCGCGGTAAAATTTAAAATAATACGCAAGCGACTCTTCCATAAACTCGATGACCGCCTTATTCTCTTCCCGTCCATGCCGTTTCAGCAGCTCCACATGCTCTGAAGTGATCCGCGTCTGCAGCGTCACATCCAGCCCGATCATCATTACAGGCAGCCCTGAGGTGAATACACGGTCAGCCGCTTCCGGGTCGCCCCACAGATTGG
Organism: Paenibacillus sp. FSL M7-0896; assembly: GCF_037975415.1. Lineage (NCBI taxonomy): Bacteria > Bacillati > Bacillota > Bacilli > Caryophanales > Paenibacillaceae > Paenibacillus > Paenibacillus sp. FSL M7-0896. Next base: position 2,169,026 of record NZ_CP150250.1, on the reverse strand, counting down.
CCTCGGCCACCGGTGTGACGTTGCCCGGCTTATATACCGTACCGCCCATAACCACTACCTTCTTCAGCTTGGAGGTCAGCTGCGGGTCCAGATCCAGTGCCAGCGACAGGTTCGTCAGACGTCCGAGAGTCACCAGGACCAGTTCTCCCGGATTCGTATCCGCCATCCGCGCAATGAACTCTGCTGCCGTCTCTTGAACCGGCACCTGCCTGGAGGGCGGAAGCTGGACGCCGCCAATGCCGTTCTCCCCGTGAACATGGGTGGAGAAGCCGGTCAGCTCGCGTACCAGCGCCCGGGAAGCGCCGAGTGCTACCGGGATTTCATAGCCCGGAGCCGCTAGCTCAAGCAGCCGCAGCGTGTTATCCGCCGCCTGCTGCACATCGATGTTGCCGAACACTGTCGTAATCCCCTCAACCACTACCCCCGGCGCCCGGAGCGCGTACAATATGGCCAGTGCATCGTCTATTCCTGTATCACAATCTATAATTATCCGGGTCGTATTGCTGCTGCTCATCTCTATCTCTCCCACTCTCTGTTTATACTTACTCATTCAGCCGTACTGCACTGCCCATCTTATCACGGGTCTGCGGTCTGCTCAATAAGGGAGCCTGGTATGTAAGACGCACTTAAGAGTTGAACTTGAAGCTTATCGTCACTGCGGTGAACATTTGGACTTTCGGCGCTGCCCATCCCCAGATTTCTTGATTTAAACCGCTGTTCGCGGTGGAAATCCGGGGAGGCGGTCGCTACCGCTCCTACAGTTCCAAGTTTCCCCTGCGCTTCTCTTGTTTTTGTTATTTTCTTTAGTGCTTCTTATATAGATGAATATATTGGGAGAGAGGGGCGGATTAGGGGGAGAGAGGAGCGAGTTGGGGAGGGAGTTTGAGCAGATTGTTGCAGTTTATGCAGGCGTGTTGATTACCCATATTATGGGATGACAAAAACACCTAAATGTTCTTTACGCCTGAGCTGATTAAGCTGAACCTGCCACTCCAGCGGAAGATTAAATATACGCCAGTACTGCATAAATTCCCATAGAGTCAGCTTAGCAAAGACCGGTACCTTCGGATGAATTTCATCAAAAATGTATTTCAGAAGCACATACGCGGTAAGGGCCACAAACAATTGGCTATACACTGCATTTTCGGTGGTTCCAAACAGACAAGGGACATTCAAATGCTGTTTCACCCAGCGGAAAAAGACTTCAATCTCCCAGCGTGCTTTGTAAATTTCAGCAATCACGTGAGCGGACTCTTTTCTCAAATCAGTGACGACCCGTACGACTTCGCCCCGGTCATTTTCAAATTCAACGACGCGGTGGCGCTGGGCGGATCGGTGTTTCCCTTGACCGATATAACAGGTGATATCGCGTACAATTTTGCTGTCTCCCTCTGCCGGTCGCTGACGTTTTCGCGGCAACACCAAGTGGAGATTGTCTTTCAAACGAATCACAAAGGACTGACCTTGCTGCACATATTGATCCAATCGACCGATTTTTCCATATGCCCGATCCTGGACTAGAAGGTAGTCCTTATCGGCCAAGACTTCTCCAAATGGAGCGTCATTGCGCCGGGCAATCGATTCGACCACCTTCACGGGTGAATGCTGTCCATGCGAGAAGGCCACATGCAGCTTGATACCTCCTCTGAATTTTTTATACGGAGCCCAAGACATACGGGAGTTTGCCGCCGTAACCGTCGTAGAGTCAATAAGCAGAAGATCTTTAGGCAGATTCAGGTGCCGCCGGGTTTGCCGGTTACATTTCTGGACGAGCATTTGAAACAAACGCTTGAAGATATCGTAAGGCACTTCACCGGCTTTGCCCGAAAGAGTGGAGTAATGAACCTTGGGCAAATCGTAGTTCGAGCCCACCCGAGCACTTTGACGAAAGCCATCCCATTTGTGGTAGCAGGCTTGGATAAAGTAGTCGAACAACACACCGACAGTCATTTTGATTCCTGTATCCTCGTAGTTCTTGGTTTGCCCAGTCACCATTTCGACTTCTTCCGGAGTTAATACTTGTTTGAACACGGCCAGGAATGGGGTATTATTATTCATGAGGTCGCCTCATTTCGGTTTGGTTTGGTCGTACTTACCATTACCCGAAATGGCGGCCTTTCTTGTCCCTTTTTTTGGGAAATCAACACGCTTACAGTTTATGCAGGATTTAGGCTAGGCTGATGCCCCGCAGCATGGATTGTTGCAGTTTGTGCAGGATTTCTCCCAGATGAGGAGCTTATCTGCTCGGATTGTTGCATTTCGGGCAGGATTACGGCATGCTGAGCGACTTAGAAGTGCTGAGAGTTGCAGTTTGTGCAGGATTTCCAGACTTCCGTATATTTGACCAGTAAGGAACGGGAAGCTGCATTGCTACTGCGGAGGTTCCCCTGCAAAAAAACAAAAAAAGCCGCTCCCTCCGAACATGATGTTCAAGAGGAAACGGCGTTCACTATTACATGTAAGGCAATATCTATTTTACATAAGCAGCCGCAGCCTTGACGAACCGCTCCAGCGCTTCAGCCAGCAGGGAGCGCGGGCAGGCGAGATTGATCCGCAGATGACCCTGGCCTTCCGCACCGAACACAGACCCTTCATTAAAGGCTACCTTAGCCTCACGATACATCAGCTGCTTAAGCCCGTCCGCATCGAGTCCGAGGGCCCGGCAGTCGATCCACAGCAGATAGGTGGCTTCCAGCTGCATCGGCTTCACCTGCGGAAGATGCACGGCAAGGTAGGAGATGGCGTAGTCAGCATTGCCGTTAATATGCAGGATCAGCTCATCCAGCCATTCTCCGCCTTCGTTATACGCCGCTTCCACAGCCTCCGGCGAGAAGAATGCCGACATATGCAGGCTGAGCGCCTTAATCTTATAGTCGAACTTCCGTTTCAGCTCCGGGCTGGAGGTGACGATATACGAGGTCTGCAGCCCCGGCAGATTGAAGGTTTTGGTAGCCGCTAGTGTAGTCAGCGTAATGTCTGACAATTCTGGTGACAGGGAAGCGAACGGAATATGCTTGTGTCCGGGCATGATCATATCGCAATGAATCTCATCCGAGATCACGGTTACCCCGTACCGCAGGCATAGCTCGCCCAGACGCAGCAATTCTTCCCGTTCCCATACTCGGCCGCCCGGATTATGCGGATTACACAGCAGTAGCAGCTTCGCGCCGCCGGCCATCAGCTCTTCCAGCTGAACGTAATCCATGACATAACGGCCTGCTTCCAGCTTCAGCGGATTCACCGCCACCTTGCGGTCATTCATCCGGATCACATCATAGAAAGGATAGTAGACCGGCGACTGCAGAATCACCTGATCTCCCGGCTGGCTGAACAGCTCCACCGACAGGCTGAGTGAGGTTACAATCCCCGGAGAATCCGAGATCCACTCCTCCTGAATCTCCCAGTCATGGCGTCTGCGGTACCAGCCGGCAATCGCCTTTTTGTAAGAGTCGCCCGTCACGCTATAGCCGTATATTCCTGACTGTACGCGGCGCAGAATCGCTTCCTGTACCGCAGGAGGGCTTGCAAAGTCCATATCTGCTACCCACAGCGGAAGAATCTCCTTGTCTCCGAACAGCTTCTCGGACTGGTCCCATTTGTAGGAACGGGTATTGCGGCGGTCAATGATACGGTTAAAATCATACTTCAACGATACTCACCCATCCTTTCTGCTTGTCCGTACATTGTACCATGGGCAGACAACATCCGGCATCCCTGATTCCGTCCGCCAGCCTGCTTCAGCTCCCCTTGCGCAGCCGTTCCAGAGACTGGCCCAGCCGGACCTCCTCCAGCGGCTTCAGCACATAATCCACAATGTCCTGGTCGAAGGCCCACAGGGCATGCTGCTTCGTCTCTGTGACCACCACAATCTGAATATCCGGCAGCCTTTTCTTCACCAGCTCGGCTACAACGACTCCTTGGTGGCCGGGCAGCTGAAGATCCAGAAACAACACATCGGGCTGCAGCTGAACAATCCGGTCCACAACATTCTCGGGATAAGCAGACATGCCGATCACATTCACCTTGCCTGTATGCTGAAGCATCGATGACAGCTTGAATAGATCGCTCTGGTTCACATCCAGCAAATAGGCCGTAATCACATGGGTTCCTCCTCCTTCCATAGGGGTGAATTACGATCACCAAGCAGCTTATTGAATTTAAAAAAAGTGCTGTCCCCGCGTTTGCCAAGAAACGCCTGAGGACAGCCATAGTCGGTATTATATTGCAGCTACAAGTGTAAGCTGCTTCTGGTAGTGCTTTTAGTTGAAGGAAGCTGGCAGCAGGCTGCGCAGATCCTCCGTATTCACAACCAAGTGAATGTTATTCATCGTCCGCAGGGAACCGGAGATGATGCCTGCCAGCTCACCGTGCGTATCCAGCAGAGGCCCCCCGGACATTCCACTTGCCACCTGGGCTGAGGTTAGAATCCGGCTTCGGCCGTTAATGTCAGCTGCCGGAGTGTTGACTATCCCCTCCGTGATGATCGCTGTATTCTTGAGCGGATAGCCCAGGGCATACACCGCTTCACCATGTCTCAGCTTGTCCCCCCGCAACGGCAGATAAGCATAGGCATTATCCTTTTGCTTCATCGCAGCCGGGCTTGGTAGCTCAAGGATGGCCACATCCTTCAGCTCGTCGGACTTCGTGACTTTAATCGGACTGATCACCGTTCCATCGGCCATGACTCCTTCAATGCGCTGTGCATTTTTGACCACATGATACGCCGTTGCTGCGGTACCCGCCGGAGACAGGATCACTCCTGTTCCGGTGGAGCTTGCAGTACCGTCGCTTTTCAGCACCCGCAGATAAAAGATCGCCTTACTCGCTATTCCATAGCTTTGTTCAGCGTTGTACGCCTCAGGTGTATCCGCACTGGTGGGGCCGGAATAGAAGAGTATCGCCGAGATCAATGAGAGGACCAGGCTTACGGCAAGCAGCTTTGTTTTCATCCGCCGAGCTCCTTCACTTATGAATTTCTGTTATTTCACAACCGACATGATGTCTTTATAAGCCCAGTGGGTAGCCGGAAGATCCTTGAATTGTACAGCCGTTACCGTCAGCTTCTTCGTGCCGGCAATCCGGTTAATCAACACTACGGCCTGCGCACGGGTAATCGGTGTTCCCGGCTTGAAGGTTCCGTCAGGGAAGCCTTGTACATAACCTGCCTGTGACAGGGCATTGACATATTTCTCTGCCCAGTGTCCCTTCAGATCCTTCTGCTTCGTTACGCCTGTCTCAGTTACATCAAGCTTCAGCACAGTTGTCATGATTTTGGAGAACTCGGCTCTGGTTAAGCCCTTCGTTCCGCCGAATCCGCCATCCGGGAAGCCCTCAATAATGCCGGCCGATGCGAAGAATCCGGTCAGTCCTTCATTCTCGGCATTGACATCATTGAACAGATTGCCTACATTCACTTCTTCCATGTCAAGCAGCGGTGCAAGCGACTGGATCAGCTCATACCGGGTGATGGCTGCGTTTGGCATGAACAGACCGTTCGGATAGGCTGCCATATACTTGATCTCGCCGCTGTTATTCTTCAGGCTGTACTTCGCATTCTCCACCGCATACTCGATGGTAATGACTTTATCGTCTTTGTCCGTGATCGCTTTGATCGTCATGCTCTTGGTAATCAGCAGCTCACCGGTGTACTTCGTGCTCTTGGCAGTCGGAATACTGCCGTCCGTTGTGTAATAGATCGTCTGCCCTTCTGGAGCCTTCAGCGCAAGCTTGCTGTTTTTAGCGATCTTGACCGGAGCTTCACTGTCACCAGTTACTGTCGATGTTCCAGCGACCGCTGTGATCGACGGAGCTGCCGGTGCAGGTGTCGGGCTTGGAAGCGGAGCAATTGGACCGCCACCGCCACCGCCGCCATTGCCGGTACCAGGGTTTGGATTAGGGCTCGGATTAGGGACTACAAGCGTCCAGGTCCAGGCTGCAACCGGGCTGTACTCTTTGCCGGGTACAATCGTAATGGCTCTAACCGTTGTTGTGCTCTTAAGATCGATAGGTCCGCTGTACACCTGGGAGGTCTCTGTAGGTGTTGTACCGTCCAGTGTATAGTAGATGCTTCCTCCCTGCTCGCCTGTTGCCAGCTCCACCTTCACTTCAGTAGTGAAATTCTTATCTGCAGGAGTTGCAGTTGGTGCAACTGCTGCGCTCGGGTACTGGAATGCAGCTGTATTAATAGCAATACTTCTGCTCTGTCCTCCAGCGGTTGCCTTCAGCACTGCACTGCCGCCTGATATCAGGCTGCCGGTTGTACCGTTCACTACAGCCTTGGACGGATCAGCGCTCCAGGAGAGTGCTCCGCCGCTGCTCATGTGGAATGCCGAACCCACGCGGTTAATCAGATCCTGCGAGTTCAGGATAACAGCGGCTGAAGCCAGAGTCCCTTCATTTGTTCCGTTAAAGGACTGAGGCAGCGGATAGAATGTGTTCTGGGCTGTCCAGATTCCGGCATCCAGGCCTGCCGGCAGATTCGCGCCAGTAAGCTCTGCACCCGGCAGCCCCATGGCACTGCTGTTATTGCCGGACACTGCCTGGCCATTCAGATTGTAGTACGCAATATTATTCTTCAGCATTTGTCTGTTGAACAAGGAGCCGCTGATCGTGGCATTGTCCGATTTCTGTCCGGCAATCCCGCCGAAGAAGGCTTGCAGCGGTTGAATCTTGCCCTTCACTCCAGCCTTCACTTCTCCGGTGTTCAGGGAAGTAATAATCGACCCGCTCTCTGCCAGACCGGCAATACCGCCAGCCCATGCAGTAGACATGCCTTCGGCGAGGACCGTGGCGGCAGAGTAGCTGTTCTTGATCTCTCCAGCATTCAGTCCGCTGATCCCGCCAGCGATCGCCTGGGCTGAAGCTACACGGATATCGCCATAGACAAGCGATTCAGTGATGGAGCCTTCTGCACTGTTCTCACCGGCAATTCCACCTGCGGCCAGTGCAGATGATACATCAATGTTGCCCTTCGATACAGCCTGGTGAATCACACCAGCGTTGCTTCCGGCAATTCCGCCAATCCGGCCTGCTCCGGCAAGCTTCACTCCTTCATTCGTGACCTTCTCCAGAGTGCCCTGATTCACACCAACTGCCCCGCCTGCGGCAGCACTTCCCGCCACGGAACCGCTGACCTTCACATTCTGGATGACTGCACCCTTATGGTTGATCCCGGCAGCAATACCTGCATTCACTGCACCGGAGAGTTCTGCTCCGGTAAAGTTCACATTCAGGAGCTGGCCACGGTTATCCTTGATGAATCCGGCGGTCTGCTGGCCGGAGGCTTTCAGAGACAATCCGTTTATCGTATGGCCTTGGCCGTCGAACACACCTGTAAAGCTGTCGAATGAGGTCCAGAAGCGGCCGGCAAGATCAATATCCGCCCCAAGCAGGATTGTTGCCAGCTCCGGCTTGTTCTCAGCTGTTCTGTTGAACAGCTTGTAATAATTCAACCCTGTCTCGTTATAGAACATGACTGCCCCCGCGAGCTGCAGCGGAGTCTGCACTGTAATGGCCCCATCCTTCAAGTCGTTCAGGAAGGTAGTATCATAGTCGATACTCCAGAGTCCTGAAGTCAGCGGATCAACTGCTGCTGTACTTACGGCAGCTGCGGCTGCACCCGAATTACGGCCTACAGCATCCAGTGTGCCTGTATAGGATGAGCTAAGAATTTTGCCGTCCCGGAAGTTGTAGCCGACCAGTGCGCCTTTGGAGACATTGTCCCCTGCAACTGTAACGCTAATCTGCGGCACATTCGCGTACACACTAGTAAGCGTTCCGTCATTATATCCGGCGAAGCCGCCATTATAGGAACGGGTCGAGGACTTCACCCCGACAGTAGAAATCTTGCTCTGTAAAGCGTAAGACTTGCTGATGCTGCCGCTTCTCTCCACAGATGCTGCGAAACCGCCGCTGCGTGTGTCGAAGCCGGTATTGCTGATGTCACCGGAGGCATAGGAATCTGTGATCGAGTAATGATCTACAGACCCGGCGAAGCCGCCGACATAGGAGCCTAATCTGCCGCTGACATTCAGCTTGCCTGTGGCATAAGACTTCTGAATCTGTCCGGCAAGTGTACCGTTCTCACCCAGGAGTCCGGCAAAGCCGCCTGCATACATCGTGTTATCCTGATTGGTATCTGTGACCACTACCGGAATATCCGTATGGGTATTCGTAATCAGGACATGATCGGCCATACCGATCACTCCGCCAACGCGTGTATTCGGTACTGATTCGCCCAGAGTAACTGCTGATCCGACGTTGATGAACTGGCCGGAGCCGGAGATCACCTTACTGTAATGAATCTCGCCGCCGTCTCCCCAGCCGACAAGCCCGCCGGCATTGATTACTCTGCTGTTATCTGCGTTCACACCGCTTCTGACAATGGTATCCACAATGATACCGTTACTGTATCCGGCTACTCCGCCTGCACTCACGGTATTGCCGCCGGTTACCTTCATACCGGAGGCAACCTCGGAGCTATAGATGGAAGCATCCGTATTCTTGCCTGTCAAACCACCTGCATAGAGGTCAGCACGATGGTCTGTTCCGGTAACTGTGATCTGGCCATCATGAACCTTGGCAATGTAAATCCCTTTATACAGCGGATACGCCTTGCCAAAATCAAAGCCTTGATTGATATCGTCCGCTGAGATTGTTCCGGCGATCCCGCCGACAGTGGCCTCACCGCTCTTCGCCGCCGCCTGAAGCTCAGGTGATGAATCCACATTGTAGATGATGGAGTTATCACTCTCTCCCACAATACCTCCGGCAGTGATTACTTCACCGGCAGCCTGTAGGGAAGCCTTGAACTTGGCGTCATTGATCGCCGTCCGGGAAGCTGATCCGGCAATCCCGCCAAGCACAGCCTTCAAGCTGTCGCCTGTTGTAGCCAGCTTCACGCCTGATACTGCTGCATGTTCAATATCGAAGCTGCTGCCGTTATCCACAGAACGGGTCAGCATTCCGCCGAGTCTGCCTTCCTTCGCGCCCACAACACCGCCAGCCGTACCATTAGCTGTCAGCTGCACACCGCTTCCAGGACCGGTAACTGTAACATTGCGGATGCTGTTCCCTTGATCGGATTGACCGATCATTCCGCCCAGGACGGAGCCAAGCCCCCGCGCTTCCAGGGTTCCGTCTGCAAAGCTCACGGTCAGCCCTTCAGCTTGACCCGTCTGGTAATGTCCAATCAGTCCGCCAACAGTGGCTTCCATTCCTGTTGAAGAGATCCGGTATCTTGAGTTCACTTCAAGGGCCAGGCCAGTCACATTACCATTCTGCACCCCGATAATTCCGCCGATAACGGCATGGTCAGCCGCGCTGCCGATGCTGCCATCCTTATCGTGGATGACATAAGTGTCAGCTGTAATATCCGCTGTGTTGTCGCCGATAAGACCGCCGGCGATGCCGCCTTCAGCTACCGTCTCAATCCGGCTTCCGCCGTCGAGCGTAAGCTGCAGACCGGCAACACTGCCTGAGTTCTGGCCGATGATGCCGCCGACAATACCGCCGCTGACCTTCACGCCGTCCAGCAGCTTAAGGTCCACATTCTTGACTGTACCCAGGTTCGTTCCGGCCAGAACGCCGGTGTAGCCGTTGCCGGCAACCGTGAGCGGCTCCAGATTCATGTTCTGCACTGTAGCATTCGCTCCAATGATTCCGAACAACCCGGAATGTGTATAGACCGGCTGCAGGGTCAGACCATCGATCAGCTGGCTTTTCCCGTCGAATGTTCCTTCAAAAGGATTGACTTCCTTATCACCGATAGGTACCCATTGCTTGGATTGGATATGGACCGGATTCATCACAGTCACGGTTCTGTCCTTAAAGCTGAATTGCTCTACACCGGCAATGGTGCCGTTGACAATTCCCGCCAGACCGGCCAGCTCAGCCTCCGAGGTGATCTCGAAGCCGATTGCATCCTTATCCTTCGTGTACCAGTTGATATTGGCATTCACGTTATTGCCGTTGTCTCCGCCGCCGGTATTGGCAATGCGGTTGACTTCAGGGTAACGGTAGGCCGCACTGAGCGAGCCGTATTTCCAGGCTCCCTCGAAATCCCAGCCCGACAATCCCGGGAATACCGTTCTGTCCTTCAGCGTCTCCGACAGAATGGTAGTCAGCCGGACATGCACATTCAGCCAGCGGTGATTGCCCTCTGCGAAGTCAGGCAAGTCGCGGTTGATGTTCAAGCCTTCGTCTTTAATATAGTAGGATTTATAGAGCAGCTCTTTACTTGCATTATCATAACGTCCGGCGAAGCCGCCGGCATAAGCAGTCTTTTTCTCGTCTACATTAACCTCTGCTGCTGAGTAGACGTTGCTTATTTTACCGTTTGTAATTCGCCCAACGAAGCCGCCCGCATAAGAATTGTCGTTCGCAGCGTTAACACTTTTCGCTACATAGGAATTCTTGACCGTTCCGCCGGACAGTTCTCCGATCAGACCGCCGACAATGGTGTAGACGTTCTTCGCGGTAACCTTGGAAACAGAATACGATTGCTCCACCGTACCGGCTGTATTTCTGCCGATGAGTCCGCCCAGGTAAACGGAACCGCCCGAGGTTCCTTGAGCATCTCCTGTCACATCAATATCTACATAAGAGCCAATGACAGCACCGGCATTGCTGCCAGCTAATCCCCCGGCATGTGTACCTGTTCCTTCAATGGTCAGGTTCGCATTGGAATACGTGTAGTAGAGTGTTCCCGATGCTGTATTCACACCGGCCAGACCGCCGATGATGGAGGAATTGCCTCTTGCGATCACCGAGATCTTATCGGTAATGCTGTTGTTGGCAATCAGCGTGCGGTTCTCACCAACCATACCGCCCACAATGGCATTGGCGGATGTAGCGGAGACCGTACCCAGTGTCCGGGTATTCTGAATCGTGCTGACCGAGGTCACAGGATTCAGTACCGGATCAATACTCTGAGCCGCATTGAGGCCGACAATCCCCCCGGCATACGAGGACACTGCCCCGTTGTTAGCCTTCAGATTCAGACCGCTGATATAAGTGTCCACAATAATACCTGTAGCACTGCCGTGGTTATATCCGGCCACCCCGCCTGCAGTAGCGCGCGGTGCATTAAGGGTCAGACTCACCGCTGAACCTGCCAGACGTTCCAGCCTGGAGGACTCATTGTAGCCTACAATCCCGCCAACATAGGCATCTGTAGCCGCTGGTCCTGCCAGAATCAGCATATTCTCCACATTGACCACTTTGCTGTCACTGCTGATGCTGCTGTTCGTAAGGGTACCTGCCAAGCCGCCGACAAACGGCTTCGCCGCTTGCGCCTGAATGAGCATCAGCGCACCGTCTTGCGCGTTCACTTCCGGCGTTGTAATATCTGTCGTTGCCGCTGCTCCAACGATCGCTCCCGCTTTGGCATCCGCCGCAGTCAGCGTAATCATCGGGTCAGCTCCAGGAACATTCAGTACAGCTGAAGTAATTCCTGCTCGTGTGGCAGGAGCCTCTGTTCCTTCCGAATGTCCGGTAATCCCGCCGGCTTCAGCACGCACACCGCTGGCTTCAATAGACAGCTGAGTTACGGTAGCATTCACCAGTTGTCCGGCATTGAAGCCGGTATTCCCGCCAAGCTGGTTATCTGCACCGCTCGCGGTGATGGCTACATTCTCCGCATGATTGAACGGAGCGGCTGCGGCTGAATGGTTCTCACCGAACATGCCGCCAGCTTTTACTGTAGCGCCTGTAGCCTTAATCTCGATACGATTCGTGTGCCCGTTGAACTGGGCAGCCGAGTTATGCCCTGCACCGCCGCCGAAGCTTACCTTATCAGCCTTCAGCTCTGTGCGGAGTTCCTGCACTTGCACAGGCACGGCTGCAGATCCGATGACCGCATCCGCCGTCAGCTTACCAGCGGCGCCGCCGATGGTGTACCCGCTTCTTCCGGCTTCATTCAGGAAGCTGATCCGCGAGGCCTTACCGCCGGTCAGCGTCAACGGCTTGTTGTTCACACCCACGAGTCCGCCGAACGTGATATTGTCCTGCCCGTCTGCCGCATCCGCTACTGCAGCCTGAAGCACCAAAGTGCTGTAGCCTGCCGATTCAGCATCTCCGGCCGTAACTCCGCTTACTGTACCCTGTGCGTTACCGGCAATCCCGCCGATAACACCGCCTGCCGAAGTAACCTGCAGTGTAGCATATTTAATAGAAGAATTATTCAAGGTTCCTTCCAGATAGCCAACGATTCCGCCGATTGTACCATCGGAAGTGATTGCCAGATGTTGCCCTTCCGTCTTGCCGGTCACTGATGATGCAATGGTTCCGCCGATTTCGTAACCCACGGTACCGCCGGTATATACATCCGCAGTCCCTTTAACCTTCAGCTCGCCTGTTGAAGAGGTCTGGGTGATGTTCCCGCCTGCATCATAACCGGCAATCCCGCCGGTGTAGACGCCTGTGCCGCCGTTAACCGAGATCAGCTCTTTATTCTCGAATACTCCCGCTGTAGCGTTGCTGGTGACCAGACCGCCTGCGGCGTATCCGACGAATCCGCCGGTAGCTACACTCTCTGACCCTGATGCTGTAATCTTTTGTGTATTCACATAAGGATGCGTCCAGGTGAATTTGCTGCCCGTATATCCGGCAATGCCGCCAGTATATACGTTTTTGCCACCGTTATTGGTAACCGGCGCCGTATTCACAAATGTAATGGAAACCTCACGGCTGGCTACTGTTCCTGTCGCACCTACCAGCGCCCCGGCTGCCGAGCTCACTGCCGCTGCTGCATTAACGGTAATTGCACCATTATTGGTAGTCATGTTGGAGAACACGATGGTATTGTCTACTTTACCGACAATCCCGCCTGCCGTAACCTGATTCCCGCCAGCGATGGTAACCGCCGCCGTATTGATGATAGGAGTGTCTTCATCATTTAGACTGAGCGGTCCTGTAGTATGACCTGCAATCCCGCCTGCAGTAAGCACGGAGCTGTCCGTCCCCTGGGCAAGAACCGCTCCATTATTGACTATTTTTTTGATGATGATGCCTCTGGAGTCGCCATAGCCCATAATTCCGCCCACATCGGCTGAACCAAACGCTGTAACGGTTCCGTTATTGATTGAGTTCGAGATCATCCCTTCGCCCATCCCGACAATACCGCCCGTGTAGGAGTGATACGGGGAAGCGTCCGAAGTGATATTGATCTTGTTGGTAATGTCAAACACAATGCTGCTGCCGCTCATTTTACCTACGGCAGAGCCGGCATAGACATCATAGGTTACTCCGGTCACAGAGATGGTGCCTGATTCAAAACTCAGGCCGCCTACTGTACCGCCTTGCATATTCCCTACCAAGCCTTGGTATGAACGGTTCGCCACTACGTTCAAACCGTAAATCTTCTTGATTAATCCGCCTTCCGTGATTAAAGTTCCCCGGAAGGGATTCTCGGCCGTACCGATGGGCACCCACTGGTAAGCAGAAAGGTCCAGGTCGTCCGTAATCTCCATAATTTTACCGCTGAGTCCATTTACAGTGCCTTCATTCACGAGTTTGGCTACACCAGCAAGCTCTCTAGCATTGTTAATTTTGAAAGTATCATTCGTCGGCACGTACCAACTGGTATCGGCCGTGCTGTCCCAGGTCTGCGGATCAGCCTTGGCCATGATGCCTCCGGCAACTGCGGCAACGACAATTACCGCCAGTGCTATAAGATAACCTATCCATGATCTTCGCTTCAAAGCCATGTTGACACCACCTGAATAGTATTGTGACTTAAGGATTTCCCAGCAGAGTGTGCCCGCCCGCTTACGAGCGAACGGGCACATCCTTGTTATTGCTTAGCTGTAATGAATTGATCCAGACGGATGGCAATGGCTGCCGCCTGCTCACGCGTAAGCGGAGTGGACGGGTTCACCTTGTTGCCTTCCCCGAGAATAATGCCGTTCTTGATGCTCATTGCCACTGCCTGTCTTGCCCATGCCGGAACCTTACCCTTGTCAGTGAAACCGCTGAGAATCGAAGTGACTTCAGCCTCGCTAAGTTCACTGCCCGGATTAACCTGATTCAGCAATCTTCCGAGCATCGTCATCGCTTCAACTCTTGTCAGCGTATCCTTAGGCGCATACTTTCCGCCTTCGAGTCCGGTAACAATACCCATTTCAGCGGCAATGGAGACACTGCGGTTATACCAGCTGCTGCCGCTGACATCACTGAAGCCTGCCGAAACTGTTTGCTTGTTCATGAGACCTGCAACGCGCAGCAGAATGGTTGGATATTCTGCCCGGGTTACTTTGCCTGCCGGATCGAACAGTTCCGCAGATTTCCCTAGCACGAACAGCTTGGCGGATGCAGCCGCAATGCCTTCCTTGCCCCAGCCTGAAGGCATATCCTTGAAGGTCTTCTGGTTGCGGATGAAGAAGAGGCTGCCTTCACCGGTCAGTTGTACATTCACTGTCGTACCGCTGCTGTCCAGCTTCCAGGGTACGGTTGTCCAGTTGCCGTCTTTGTCCTTAAGCACCATGGCCGTAATCTCCTTGGCCGCAAGCGGCGCAGGAATCGCGATCTTGGCGGCAAGCGCCGGAGTCCAGCTGGCCTGCGGCAGGTTCACAGTGACTGCGGCACCTTGACCTGCCCCCATCAGGGTGAAGCCTTGCTGATCGGCGATAGCCTTCATGCCCTGCTGATCGGCATCACTATTGGCACCAATACCGATGGTAAGTCCGGCAGTTACACCTGCAAGATTCTCAGGAGCAATAACCAGTTGTCCCATTGGAACTTCAATCACAATCTTCTTCTTCGCGGTCAGCTGCTGCTGGACCACACTCTGGTCTATACGGATACTGAATGCTTTGGCATTCTTATCGGTGGAGCTTACCGTGAGGTCACTGCCAGCCGCAGCTTCTTTATCCGTAATGTGTACGATCGCTGTAAGTCCATTCCACTCTGTCTTCACGGCTTGGCCGTTGACGGTAACCTCGGCTGCCTGCTCCGGTGCTTGTTCTTCAACAATTCCCGGCACGGCACCGCCGCCTCCGCCACCACCGCCAGCTCCGCCGCCACCGCCTGAGCCACTGCTGGTCCAGACGGATGCAGGAACGCTGCCGGAAGCCTTAACCAGCTTGTCCAAGGAGGTGCGCTTAGCCAGCACGACGATGGCACCCGGATGAGCGGTTACGATACCATCAAGCGGAAGCAGACTCCATGAGCTTACATTGTCATTAAATTTCAGTTCTGCCGGGTTGGAAGAGAAGACCTTGTAAGCGATCTGCTGTCCGGTCATATCCCCAGCGGACGTCACCGTAATCTTCGTGTGATTGCTGTCTCCGCTAACCGCAGAGGATACGGCTTGTACAGTACCCAGTTCATTCGGTTCCGGTACAGCTACTGTTGTCACAGCCATGCCTTTAAGCGTAACACCCTCAGACACCTTGTACTCGGCTTCAATCAGACTGGAGCCTGTAGCCAGTGCAGTAACATTGCCTTGTGCCGACAGGGATACTGCATCACCTACGGCAACTTCATAAGTCAGATTGGCCAGATCCTTGCCGGTAATCGGCTCTTCTTTGAATATTGGCTTGCCATTCCCGTCCTTGCCATCCGACACCTTGAGATAGGCCTGAATTTGGCCTGCCGCACCCGGCGTCAGCGTCTCCGCTCCCTTCAGAACGAGGGCAACCGGTACTTTGAAGCCGGCATTCGTAATATCTACAACCGCTGTGTTCTGATTGCCTGCTTCGTCCTTAGCTACAATGCTGAGGGCGACAGAAGGGTCAGCCGAGTTAATTTTCACAGCTCCGTTGAAATCACCGTTTAACGAATCCACAGTAAGCGGAGCAGAAATCTCAACATCCTTGTATTTTCCATCCGGCTGTAACTGGCTCACGGTATACACTGCGCTCAGCTTGGTTCCTGTAGTCGTAGTTCCTGCTACACGAATCTCACCGTTCGCCGTCCGCTCACCCGTTAGTGGCTCTGTGAGATACAAGACCGGTGCGATCGTATCTACCGTCAGATAGAGCATGGTCACTGAGATATCCTTAGTTGCCGTATTTCTGGCCCGCAGTTCAATCGCATACGGTCCGTCCGTCTGGAACTGGTCGAGATTCAAGGTGCCTTCGCTTCCGCCGCCGGCCTTGTTCGTCAGGGCTACAGTCCCAATGGATTTGTCAGCATAGAATGCTTCCACCGTCACATTGGACTGTTTGGAAGAGAGCGTCAGCTTCTGCTTCGTTTCATTCGTTAACAGGTTCACATAGTTCCCGGAGGAGGCATCTACCGTCCCCGATGAACTCAATACCGTCAGATCCGGCAGATTCGGAGTTGGCAGCAAGGTACTGCTGCTCTCACGCCGCTCGGCATAATGATAGTTCTGATGCTTGTCGGCATCCTCGGTTGGAACCGTTGCGGCACTGACGCCGATGACGTAATTCTT
Organism: Paenibacillus sp. FSL M7-0896; assembly: GCF_037975415.1. Lineage (NCBI taxonomy): Bacteria > Bacillati > Bacillota > Bacilli > Caryophanales > Paenibacillaceae > Paenibacillus > Paenibacillus sp. FSL M7-0896. Next base: position 2,152,633 of record NZ_CP150250.1, on the reverse strand, counting down.
CTTCACTTCCAGACCGACATATTTCACCTTGCTCAGATCAATCACTGAGCCTTCAAGGCTGCCCTTATAGACTTCATCTGTTGTAGATACAGCCTTCCAGCCGCCAATCAACAGACCTTCGTATTTGCCTGTGGAGGCGTTCCAGTAAGGCTTAAGCTCCTGTTCGGTATACAAAAGCTCTCCAAACGGAGCATATTCACTCAGTTTGCCTTCAGCATCCAGCTTCGCATCGACCACGTAGCTGTGCTCGAAGCCGCTGTGTCCCGATTTCTTCGCTCCCGGCTTGAAGGAGAGTGAGAACAATCCGTTGCCGGCAGGCTCAACCTTGACCTCACTCACACTCTGCGGTGCCAGCGGATCAATGATTTCAAAGCGTTGCGGCGAAGTCTTCGTCCCGAAGTTCGAGCTGGATTTCAGCTCGGCCCGCAGGTAGTAATTGCCTTGTCTGAGCAGCCCGCGGATATCTTCGGGATTGCCCATCAATGTTACATTGGTGACATCGATCACTTTGCTGCCGCTCGTAATTCCGCCGCTAACCGAGCCGCCAGCTCCGACCGGCACATCCTTGGCGATCAGCATACCCGGATCACCCGTCTGCAGAATCTCTTGACCATTCAGCATTTCCTTGCGGTTCGTCACGGCATCCTCAGCGAGATACAGGTTCACAGTATCGCCTTCGGCTGCGTTGGCCACTTTCCAGGAGGCTGTGAACTTATTCGCACTCAAGCTGTCCTTCGCCAGGTTGACTTCACCCAGAGTAGGCAGGGTAGGAACGTTCAACAGCTTGGTATCAACCGCCGAGACAGCTGTCAGCTTCCAAGTACCGCCCTTTGTAGCTTCATTTTCAGGAATAATGATATATGCTCTGCGAATGTCCACTTCACTGCTGAGTTTGGGCCCATTCTCTGTTTTATAGCTTGCAGGAATATATTGTGTAAAAGCATTTGCCGTAGGATCAGTGTTCGTGTTGTCGAATTTCACCGGATACAATTTGCCTGAGGCATCCTGCAGCTTGAATTCAGGCATTTCCTTGCTGCTGTACTCCATTTCAATAATGGCATTACCGGCTACGCCGTCCATTGGAATCTCATGGATTCTGCCGCCGTTCTTGACCGTAATGCCGCCTACGCCGACATTGATTGATCCGTTCTCAACATATTTGACGCCTTCTTCTACCTCACGGTAGATAATTTCCTGATTCTCTTCCTCGGAAGCTACCTTGGAGGTGGCCAGCGTCTGCACGCCCGCACCAATCACCATGAGACGAGGTCCAAGCTCAGGATCATCCACCACCAGATGGATCATTCCTTCCGGCAGCTGATCGGTCGAAGTACCGAATTCAATGCCGCCACTCCAGTAGTAAGTAATACCTAAGGAGATCAGCAGAATACCGATGCTGCCCCAGACCTTATCATTGTTGACGCCGAGGAACATACTCGACAGCGGCATGCCGCCGACAATTGGTACATCATTTGGAATCTGCACCTTCGAGCTGATGTAGCCTTCAAAATCAGTGCGGTTCTTCTCCAGATTCTGTCCGACGAAGATGCCCGCCTTCCCGATGATGATGTCCCAGCCGCCGATGTCCATCTCTGCTTCTACGCGCACGAACCATGGCGTTACCCACTGCGCCTCGAGCAGCGCTTTGGTCAGCATCGGAAGCCGGTCATCTTTCTCCGCATCAGCTTTGGCAGCGAAATCCAGCTTGCCTTCGACCTTAAGGCCGGTGCGTTTCACTGTCAGATCTACATCTCCGAAGAAATACGCCGGAGCAATCCCGAACCGCATCCCTACGCCTGCTTGAATAGTCAACGGAAACGGGTCTTCTGCCGTGCCGCCGGCAATGGTGTCCGCCAGTTCACGTACTGCTCCCCGGATTGCTGTCAGGTACGTTGCGCCCGTAACCAGGATACCCGGCTGCGGAAGCTCTGCCCCGAAGGCGATCACATCCGGAAGAATCCGGCCGTCTTTCACTTTTTTGAGTGAGAATTCAATCTCCACACCCATCATATTCTTCAGTTGGGCCGCGAACTCCAGACCGTATTCATTGCCTACGCCATTGCCCTGCACAGCGTGCTTGATCGTTACCTTGCCGCTTGGAGCATCCGGACCTTTTTTCTTATCTGCGTCCTTCTTCTTATCCGGTCCGAACAAGCCCATCTCCTGATTGAGATCGAAGCCCAGGGAGGCATCGACGCCATAGAAGCCGGCACTGTTGAAGATAACATTCTTGATTTCAGAGTTAATGATCTTCAGGGACAACGAGCCGCCGAAGGAAATCCCATTCTCTCTAAGAATGAAATCATTGAAGGAGAAGCCAAAGCCGTCAATGGAGAAGCTTGGTGCCCCGAACAACGATTGCTTGTTGAAGTACACATCCTCAATCATAATCTGGCGCAGCGGATTCAATCTGTCACCTACACCGCCGATGGCCCATTTCAGGCTGCCGTTCTGACTGTCGTCTTCCGGATTGCCGTCATTGCCCTTCTCGTCCTTCTTATCGTCATCCTTGTCCTTATCCTCTTCCTCTTTTTCCTTCGTCGGATCGAAGTCCTCTTCTCCAAGCGACTTGTTGAAGCCGTTGAAGAAGTCGAGTGTCCATTCGCCTTTATGGAAGACGAACCCGCTGCTCGCTACGCTCAGCGTTCCTTCACCCTTGACGAACAGGGTATCCAGGAAAGGCAGATCGCCGGGAAGGGTGTTTCCGAAGATATCCAGCTTACCGCGTACAAAAGACAGGTCCTTACCTTTATAAGCTACAGCATCATTAATAATTGCCGGTTCTGTCTTGGTATCCACGATCACCTGCTCTTCGTCACCTGTGCCAACCTGCTTGATCATGCCGCGGACGGTTACCAGAATCTCACGGTCGAATTCCGGGTCCTTGGCTTCCGCTTCTTCCTTGAATTCCTCAAAGTCCTCTTCTGTTGCAAACAGCTTATAAGCATACATTGGTGTCTCTTTCAGCGCTTCCTCATCCATGAATTCGCTGATATCGAACTTCGGATCAACCGCTTTGCTCGCTGCGCCGAACAATGCCTTGGTTTTCTTATATTCGGTAACAGCCTTGTACAGGAACGAACCGTCCTTGAAAGGCTTGCCCGGGAACAGAGAGTTCAGCTGATCCACCAGCTCATCCTTTACAGACGCACCGTTCGCAAGGCCGCTGATATCTACAGCTTCCTTGTAGACCGCCATTACTCCGGCTTCACGGATACGCGTGTCATTATTATCAGTGACCAGGAACGATTGCGGAGTTGTCATATCATAGAGAGCCGCTACTTCCTCATCTCCGCCGGCATCGCCTTTGTAATCAATCTCCACCTGATATTCACCGAGCGGCAATTCAGGTCCAAGCCCGGCTTCCAGCACATTGCCGCCTGAATCCACCTGGTCACCGCCGCGGTACGTAATCCGCATAGCGCCGGAGAATCCATCGTCTGTCGGCTGCATCACCACTGCATCCTGGACATTGACCTTATACCGGTTACCGTTTGCCTTATTCTTGAGGTACAGGTCAAAGTTCGGTGCGGTCGTTGCATTGCCCGTATTGTAGGCTTCAATATTTGACAGATTCACTGTCAAATATTTCACGTCTGTGCTATACAGCTCTGCCGGTGCTAGTGCGTAGGAATACGTAGCTGTTGCTTCTCCCACCGGCGGCAAAAGAATGAAATTAGTGCGGGTCGATTCATACTGGGCTTTAATGCCCTCATCCTTCACGCCTTCGATTTTGCCTTGCGTTTCCGGGCTTCTCGCGGAAATCATATACTCCCGGGTAACCGGCCAAGGTCTGCCTTTGGCCTGAACGCGGAAGGTAGCGGTAATCGCATCACCCGGCTTGTACTTCGGCTCAATGCCCATCGCCGCTTCATCAGGTGTGGCTGACTTTTTGAACTCCAGCATTTTGCTGCGGGCATTCTCCAGGACCGGATTCCCGTTTGCATCCAGGACAGTTTCTCCCATTTCATTCTGCCTGACGAAGCTGAGGCCGCTCTCCAGGGTCATCTCGACTTCAATTTTGGAGTGCTCCATATTGTAAGCCTGAAGGTTCTCTACTTCTGCTATAACGTCGAAGACACCATTTTTCTCATATTTCGTCGGTACGCCTCCGCCTTCAACCGGCTCGGTAGCCAGTTGCTGTACCTGATCTACATAACGGATCGAGAACACTTTATCAGGGGCTGTCAGCTCACCGAGACCGTATACAGTCTCGAAGCTCTGGAAGCCTCCCGGCGCCAGCTTCTCCGGGTTCCAATAGAAGGCAACCGCAGAATCCGCTGTGCCGAAATCATTGGTATCTCTGGTGAAGTCCAGATTCGGATTAATTTTATAATCCCATTTCGTATTCGCCAGGCCGTTCCAGTGCCCGACGATCATTTCATCCACAATATTAATATTCTGTTCGGCAAAGTTATTGAAGCCGTAGGCCACCACATTGGTTGCCTGAGGATTCGTCAGATCCAGCTTGTCGCGCATCACCCAATAAGCAGGAATCTTGAAGTAAGCTCTATCTTCAAAGGGAATCCCCTTATCGTCCTCCGGATTGTGGACCAGCTTCCGCTCCACCTGCAGCGGTGACTTGTAGGCTGTGCCAATCTGGAACTGCGGCCCGTCGTTGCCGCCGACCATCGTATCCAGCAGAATCCGGCTGCCGATCTGCACCTGCGCACCGCTCTTGTTGTTCACTTCATAGCGGATGTTGACATTCCCGGAATTCACAGCATCCTTGCTGTCGGTGTAGAGCATTAGAATCTGCTTGATCTCTACGCCTTTAATCTTCCAGATCATCTCCAGCTGCTTGGTGCCATTTGAATTCTCCACCACTTTAGGTGCACTAGTCTCTGAATAGTGGCTGGCGTCGAACTTGTATTTATTACCGTAGATATAATCCGTTCCATCGATCCGGAACGTCGTGAACGACGTCTCCGGGTCATCTCCCTGGAACAGCAGGTTTACATTATTGTCGTTCTTGCGGATCGGTTGACCCTCTACAGTGCGAATGCCGTAGCGGCCCGTTTCGTTATCCACGGTGACCTTAATAAAGTCATTCTGGATCATGGTTGTCTTGGTACTGCTGGCCGCCTCGACGAGAGCATGGAAGCTCTCGGAGGTGGACAGAAATACCATGATTAAGGTGAGCATTACCGCTACTGTGCGTTTCAACAACTTCACCAAGTATTCCCCCTGTTCTTGTTTCAACTATTTCAGATTGCCGACAAAGAAGGTAGCAAATTCGCGGTCACGTTCCTGGGTTCTCACCACAATGGTGTACCAGCCTGTTTTCGGGAAGGTGACCTTGAAATTACTGCTCACCAGTTCAGCATAGGTCAGCTTCTGCTTCACCAGCTTCAGCTGTCCTTCGCGGTACAGACCAGGGTAATACAGAATATCGAATGTTCCAGCCTGGTTGACCTTGTCTACTCCGCCTACCTTCATCAGGTTGAAGCCGGATACCTTGAAGGTAATGGTGTTGGTATTGAACAACGCAGATTCGCCGGAGGAAGCCGAGATTAAGGTATCGTTACCGAAGACCAGCAATCCGCCGTCCTTCACGACCACCACATCCTGATAGACCACCGACTTATTGCCTACCTGATCAACTGCAGTGTACGCTACGCGCTGGCGTCCAAGCTTGCTCAGATCCAGCCCGCTGACCGATACTTTCACGTTAGCCTCAGCCGATACATTATCAGAAACGGTGAACCCGCCGAGATCCGTACGGAAGTTAAAGTCTTTCTTGTTCTGAACAATCCCTACGGTTTCCTTGTTCAGTGTCAGCTCAGGTGCTGTGTTATCAAGTCCTGCAATGGTCACCGGAACCTTGTTCACATTGCCCAGCAGATCCGAGATGGCCATCACCGCTGAACCGCTGCTCTCAAAAGCACGCGAGTAGCTGTACGTTCCATCCGCTTTACTGATCTGGTTCGTATACGCGGCTCCATCTGAAATAGGTCTTACGCCCGAGAACATTTGGTTAGGGGCAGCAACGGTGCCGCTAAGCGTAACCTTCACTTTGCCCTTGGCGTATTTCTGTCCGCCGATGGTCACAATCTGATCGGCCGGAACCGCTTTGCCTTCGGCATCTACAAAGGTATAGGCCACTTTGTCCGGTACCGGCGGCGCAGAGAGAATATTGGTTACTTTCTCTTTGATAACTGTTGTATTGCCGTACACATCCGTCACAGTGAATGAAGCCGTTCCATTCTCCATGAGTGTAATGCTCTTATCGGCACTGATGACATTGAATGCCTTAGCCGATGCATCTGCCTTCTCTACGTTAAGTGTTACACCTGTGGAGAACAGCACATTGCCGCTGTTATCCTTCAGGGTGCCGAAGGTTTGGCTTCCATTCTCGCCATATTGGTAGGAACGGACTACTTTTACTCTAGGCACTTCCTTGTTAATGTTCGCAACCGTTGCTTCAACCGTATTGACATTTCCGGCCGCATCCTTAATTTCGAATTCGAACTTGCCGTTCTCAGTGAAGGTGTAGGCTGTCTTGCCGCCATTGTTCACCACCGTCACCGGCTCAGAGGTGCTCTGGAGGAGGGCAACCACATTACCGTTCGTACTCTCCATGTATGAATATTCAACGGTTCCTTCAGGCTTAGTGCCGTCAATATTTTTCACAACCAGATACAGCGTATCTGTCCGGTCCGGATCACTTAGATCGGTCAGATCGAAGCTGTAGTAGCCGTTCTCGTAGATCTTGAATGAATTGCCGGTCCGTACAGGCACCGAAGGGTTAATCTTCGATGGCATTACGCGGATACCCGGCGGGAGCGTAATCTCAATGTCTGCGCCAACCTTGGCATTGACCGGGCTGTTCACGCTTAGTGAAGCAAGCGCATAGACCGGCTGTACGCTGGTAGAAGCTCCATCGACATCAAGCTTGGCCGGTTTGCTGATCAGACCTCCCGGCGTTCTGTACTTCACCCACACCAGAAGCTCCTCAGGCTTACTCGTCGGAACCTTCACTGCTACGAAGTTGGTGTACGGCTTCCAGTTCAGCCAGCTCACACCGTTATCCGGTGATACTGAATATTCATAACCGGTCTTGTCCTCCGTTTCGAGACTCAGCTTCACAATGGCTGTGTAGCCGTCCGCTGTATCACCGGACAGATAGATCAGAGAAGACTTGGCATCCGACACCGGCGCATCAGGCTTGGTCGTTGCCGAGACCTTGAAGGTTCCTGCACTTGCCTTGATCGTGCTGTTGCCTGCTCCGTCAACCGCAAGTACATATAAGCGGAACTCAGAGATTTCTCCCGATTTCAGCGATTTGTCATCGATGGAGACTGAGCCGCCTGCCGGAACATCTGCCCATTTTGTCGACGACTCTGTAGGTACTTCTGCGCCTGCTTCTTGTTTGACCCATTGATACTTGCTGACCAGTCCTGTTTTGCTGTAGAACTCTGAGACGCTAATCTTCGTCTTCTGCAGCGGCAGCGGGTAAGCAACTGAATCAGGGCTGAAATACACTACCGGTGCTTCATTGTCAAAATAATAAGCCTTCGAGTAGTAGTACGTTTTGTCGCTGTGCTTCACCATAAGATGAATGTATTGCGTGCCGTTTAATTTTAATTTTTCAGCAGGAATAATATAGCTGTAAGTGGCCTCAGTTACAGAAGCGCCAAGGCTCTTGGCTGCCAGCTTGGCATCGGTGCCGGCTTCTGGCGAAGCAGCAGGCGTCGCTGACGGTTCAGTTGCTTCTGCTGAGCCAGTTGGTGTCGCTGCCGGTTCAGTTGCTTCTGCTGAAGCAGCAGGTGTTACTGTCGGCTCAGCACTGTTATCCGGTGCCGGAGTCTCTTCCGATTCAAGCGGCGTCAACGAAGGCGCTGTTGGCCCGGAGGACAGGAACTTCATAATGGCTACCGGCCCGATGCTTGCTATAACTTCCGGCTCAGCCGGAGGATTTGGCTCTGTAGGAGCACCAGACGCTTCCGGTTCCGAAACATCTTCAATCAAGCTTTTCTCAGACAGTGGAGATATGCCAGATGACTCGGAAACCTCTAGTCCGGTAAATTTACTATCATTATCTGGACGAAGAGAGCTGTCGCTGATGGCATAGCCTACATAATCGGGATGCACACCGCTGATCTGGAAGGTGACATCATGACTTTTCACATAGTTAGGATTGGCTTCCGGTGTGAACTGTGTCGGAATAGCCGCTTCCGAACTTACAACCACCGCTCTTTCCTGCGGTGTCTTGATCGTCTCATTGCCCGCTTTATCCAGTGCCTTCAGATAGAGCCAGTACGAGCCGTCCTCATCAATATCCTCATAGGTAGATCGGGTTACGGTCGAACCGGTGTATGGCGTATCTGCCCACTTACCGCTGGCCGGGGAATCCCCGTCCTTCACCCATTGATACTGTACACTGCTGACTCCGCTATGGTCGTCTTTCACCAGAGCCTGTACTGTAGCGGTATCCTCTCCGGCCAATGTAATGGCAGGTCCCTGGTTGTCCAGCTTAAGAACGCCTACTTCATGCTTCCAGTTGGAGTCGTCATTCTTGAAATCTTCAAGCGGCCAGACACTCTTATCGCCGTATTGTCCAACGGCGGCCAGCGCCTGATTGTCGGCATAGAAGATCTTATCTGCCTCTTCACCCGGCGCTTCTGCTATCCAAGCATCGTACTGCGCCTGATGGGTTTTCTTGTATACATCTTTCTTCTCATGCTGCATCAATTCTCTGGCTGAATCCCAGGACATATCGGCAGTCCAGGTATGCAGATACCACTCGCCGCTGTTCCCTTCCTCGAAGGCTTCCGCCGGAGGAGCAAGCAGATTCGTCTTGTTATTCACTACCGACAGCTCTATATTCTCGAATTCTCCCGGATACAGTTCATCTGACGGCTGCTTGGCGGAGAGTGCATAACGCTTAAGGGCTGCGTAATGGTCTCCGGCTACACCGGCGAATGGATCAGCCTTATCCTGGCTCCACCAGTAGTACACCAGACCTACCGAGGGAGAGGCTTCCGCACTCATATTGGAAGGGCGGTAGATTCCGCGGCTCGGCCGTTCCGTACCACGGTCAGGGACGGTAGGATCAAGATGCGGTACTTTAATGGAAGGATCGTTGGCATCAATTGTAACCTTGCCTTTTTTAGCATACTCCTGATCAGTAGCGCCGCCAGTCTCGAACCGGTAACCGATCACCGGCTCTGTGTTGTCGATGAACAGGTTCGCCCAGTCAATCTTGGAGTTAGCGAGCGAATCGTCACTGCCGTAAGGTTTAATTTCCTCTTTATGGATTCCATCGTAGTTCGCAGGCTGGATCATCAGGTTCCCTGCGTAATCCTGGATAACATCGGTATCCATCTGGATGGGCTCACTGCCACCCTTGGCATCATTAGATATAGCTACAGCCTTGAGAAGCGGGGTTTCCACAGTTTTTCCATCAGGCACAGTCATGCGGAAGCTCCAATTCGGTGTATTCCTGCCTATAACATAATAGGCTTTCATGCCGTTATTGAAGAGGATGAAGGTTTTCTTCTCGTCCCAGCCGGTCTTGGCAATCGCCTCTTCCGTCATCTGCAGAGTGAAGTCAATCACATCTCCCTTGTTGAGCGTAACCCCGGTCAGAATCTCCGGCTGAATGCCGTTCGCTGTCTTGGAATACTTCGGACGCACGGCATCGACAATGACGCGGAAGCCGCCCCGGTCGAAGTCAAACGGGTTCCCGCTTTTCCGGTCCAGCCAGGCATTGCTGCCGCTGCTCGGTACGGTGTTGAGATTGACAACCGCTTTATTGCCTGCCGCATCACTGAGCACCGCTTCTTTCAATTTATTATCCAGCGACAGATCCATCTGCGCTCCGCCGGTGGTTCCTCCGGTAATTAACGGTCTCAGCGGATTATTGCCGCTGTTGTGAAAAGGAACTCCCGTATATTTATAGGCAATTTTTTTCTGATAGGAATCCAGATTATTCTCATTGAACGATATATTCTGCAGGTACTGCTGCTGTCCGGCTGCTGGCAGTCCAGTTAGAGGATCATTAACAAAGAGCTTGTGCCGCAGGAAGTAATCAGAATTTGCCTTCACTACCGAAGTCGGTCTGACCGGCTCACTGAAGTTGTAGCTGAGCGTGATGTTCTCGTCTCTTTTGACATACAGCTCTTTCTGATTAATCTTCTCGTTGAGCCGCTCTGCACCATTGCCGGTGAAGGTATAGTTATCGATGACCGGACGCTTGAGATCCTGGAACTTGAGGTAGAATCCGCGTACACCGGCTGCTTCACCGTCGTCATCGCCTTCGCCCCAGACCCTAATGGTAATAACGGAATTAGGTTTGATGATGGCCTTGGCCGACTTGTTATACCGCTGGCTACTGCCGGTTCGTTCATTAATAATATCTTTTCCGTCAATGTTTACTGTAATAGACGAATGACGCGTCCATAAGAACCCGGAGTGACGGCGCAGTACAGAGAACCCTGTAAGCATCTCCGCATGTCCGCTCTCCGCCATATTTTTCAGAAGCGTATTGTCGGCTACCTTCACCTGGAATTGAACCGTGGCCTCATTATCATCGACACCGGCAAAGATATCTCCCTTGACCCAATCATATTTGGCATCTTTGTCTTTCTCTGTCTGTTTGAAGCCTTGCTCCTCGGTATAAAAGTTGAGGAATGTATTATCCGCAGGGTAGCTTAGGTTCCCAACATGTTGTCCGTTTAGAAACTTGACTTCAAAATCATCACCCGCAGCCTCTGCCAGTCCGCTAAAGGAACTGGGTATTAACGATAACAACATACTAAGAATCAAGCTTAGCGAGGTATATCTCTTCAATCTCCTGCTCATTAACAATTGGTGCTCCCCCTTATTCGTTCATCATGTCCTGTCCGGCATGCAGCAAGCTTCGCTGTAGTCTAAGATTCACTCCCTATGCTTCCGCATTCTCCTTTCGCCCTGCCCTCCCGTGGACAAAAAATACTAGTTATAAACTACCTATTTTTTCATATCTGCGTTTATTCTATCAGGCAGCTCTAAACAAACTCTTAACAAATCTCGACAAAAGCTGCGTCAAACGCCCCAAAACAGGGTTAATATACTCGGAAAACGAAAAAAGTCCTGAATTTTTAAGAGAAAATGTCTGAAAAGCAAAATAAACCGCACTGAGAACGGCTCAGTTGCGATTTATTGGTGTTGTTTTGCTATCAAGTATTCTTCAGCAAGTCAACCATGTTATGATAATGAATTTCGCTCAGATGGTAGATAAAGTCATCCATCTTATAATTCTCACGTTCAACAATCCATAGACAAATCGCACCTACCAATCCCGATATCATGTACTCGAGACCAATTTTCATCTTTTCATCGTGGTGATAATCGCCGATTCCGGCGAAGATAAACGTTTTAAAAGCGTCTTTTAAGTAGATGGGGAAGTTTGGGTGAATGTTTTGAGTGAGCATGGTTTTAAAGAATATCATGTTTGCATCGATATTGTCGAAAATCGTTTTTATCATCGTACCGAACATATCCTTGTCCATCTCATGGATCGAGCTCACCTCCAGGCTCAAGCAAGCATTCAAATTCTGTACGCTCTCCTGAAATAACTTGTCCATGAATTCAGGTTTATCTACATAGTGTAAATAAAATGTGTTTCGATTTATCATCGCTTCGTCGGCAATGTCTTGTACAGTAATTCGTTCGTAGCCTTTGGTTTGCACTAGTCTCAAGAAGGCTTCCTTAATCGCTTTTCGCGTTTTAAGAATACGCAGATCCACCTTATCCTTGCCCAATAATGAGCCACTCCTTCATAAATAATAGTCAAATATATATATAATGATGTTTAAATGTCATGTTGACTCATATCAACCATTGAACGTTTTAATTGTAGATTTTACAATTAAAATTGTCAATTACACTCACGTATTCATAAGAGGAGAATCAGATATGAAAACACTAGCGATCATTGGTGCAGGTAAGGGATTAGGAATGTCTATTGCGAAGAGCTTTGGAAAAAATGACTTCCAAGTGGCATTAGTCGCAAGAAACGCCGCAAAGCTGCAAGAAATGGTGAATGACTTGAAAGCGGAGGGTATTAAGGCCTCTTATTTCATAGCGGATATTTTCAGTAAAGAACAAATTGAACAGGCGATCAGTAACATTAAAGCACAGTATGGCCAGATTGATGTGCTGGAATTCAGTCCTACAGCAGGCAACTATCCTCCCACCTCTGTATTGGAGTTAACCGTAGAGAATGTAAGGGACGCATTTGAGGCCTATGTGGTCAGTGCCGTCCAAGTTGTCAATGCTGTTCTCCCTGATATGCTCGCTAAGAAAGAGGGTTCCATACTCTTTACCACAGGATTATCTGCCATGTACCCCGTCCCAATGATGGGGAATATCGGCATTGCTCTTTCAGGACTGCGCAATTATGTAGCTAATCTCCATACTTCATTGGCTGCTCAAGGCATTTTTGTTGGTCACCGTTCTTTAGGCTTGTTGATTAAGGAGTCGGGTACTGGCGCAATCAATGATCCGGATGTGATTGGCGACATGTGGTATCAAGCCTATATGGACAAAACCATATGGGAGGAAGAATATCCCAAGGGTGTAACCCCCGAAACCATTGTATTTTAACATTCTGTGATGGATTTGGCCTCATTGCAGGAAGGCGGATCAAAAAAGCAGCACCAGGATTAACCCCTGGTGCTGCTTTTTCACTCTAACTATTTATTTCCCCACCGCAGTCCGGTTAATTACCGCGCTGACCCGGGTCAGAATCTCCGACATGGAAGCGGGATCATGCACATCATACTCATCAATATTCAGACGCAGCACCGGGCAGGCGCTGAATTCGTTGATCCACTGGGAATAGCGGCCGTGCATATGCTCCCAGTAGGAGACGTCGGTCTGAATCTCCATCTCACGACCGCGCTCATTGATCCGGGTCAGGATCGAAGGCAGGCTGCCTTCAATATAGATCAGCACATCGGGATGCGGGAAGTATGGCGTCATCACCATGGCCTCGTAGAGGCTGGTGTACGTGGCATAATCGGTCGGGGACATGGTGCCTTGATCGGCGTGCATTTTGGCGAAAATCCCGGTGTCTTCATAAATCGAACGGTCCTGCACGAAACCGCCGCCCAGCTCGAACATCTTCTTCTGCTCCTTGAAGCGCTCCGCCAGGAAATAGATCTGCAGGTGGAAGCTCCACCGCTCGAAGTCGTGATAGAACTTCTCCAGGTACGGGTTATGATCTACCTGCTCCAGTGAGGTCTGGAAGCCCAGGCGCTCCGCCAGTGCTGCGGTCAGCGTCGATTTGCCGACGCCTACGGTTCCGGCCACAGTGATAATGGCATTGTTCGGGATATTGTAACTGTTCATTTCATAAGCTCCTTTACTTGTTCCGCGATGGCGGTGAAGTCTTCCGGGTTCTCCACGAAATCCACCTGGTTTCCGTCGATGGTGACAATTACGGTGGACGGTTCACGGAGGGCCAGTGAGGCCATCGCATCGTCATAATCCTCAATTAACTGCTGGAGGTAGGCAGGGGCAATGATCTCTTCGAAGGTACGCGCGCGCTTGGCAATCCGGGCCAGCAGTGTATCCAGATCCGCCCGGATATACAGAATAATGTTCGGCTTGGGGAAATCATCGGTCAGAATATGATAGATCTCCCGGTATTTGTCCCGTTTCGATCCCTTCAGCGTCCGTTCCCCGAAGATCAGATTCTTATAGATATGATAATCCGAAATGACCGGCTTCCCTTGATCTATGTACTGCACAGTCGTGTCTTCAAGCTGCTTGAACCGGTTGCAGAGAAAGAACATCTCAAGCTGGAAGCTCCAGTCGTCCATATTCTGATAGAACTTGTCCAGAAACGGATTCTCATCGACAATTTCTTTAATGACCGGAAGCTGTAATTCGGTGGCGAGCATCGTGGCGAGGGTGGTTTTACCGGCTCCAATCGGGCCTTCCACGGCTATAAAAGGTGCATGTTTCATTAACGCTAATTTCCTCCTCAAGTACGGACAATTCCAAAAAACAGACTAAATTATTGTACCACAGGAGCGCCGCCAGCAACGGTTAATTTTCAAAGAAACTTTTCGTACCTATGCAGCGTCTATATTCAAGGTAATATATTCTTTTATTTACCTAATTCAGTAATTTCCTAAAGAGAGTAGAGGATATCTTGATGAAAAAAAGAAATTTGCTTGTGAGCATGGTGATGGTTTTGACGGCGTGTCTGACTGTTGGGACTCCCGAGGCTGCAACAGCAGCAGCTAGTGGAGGTAGCTCCGGCATCGCTTCCTACGGACCCGATTATCTGATTAAGGATGACGGGAGCCTGTGGGTCTGGGGTGAGACGAAGTCTGTACCTACACAGGTACATGGACTAAGTGATGTACAGTCTTCTTTCCCGCTATATTACAGCGCAATGGTAACCACCAAGGATGGCTCGGTCTGGAAGTGGGAGAGCAACGCCCGGACGATGGCCATCGAAGTTACGCCAGTGCCGGAATTGAAGAATATAACCAGTTTCCAAAGAGTATACCCGCGTCATTTAGCAGTCACCGGAGAGGGTACGGTATATACTTCAGTTACGTCAACTGACGATAATACGACCCCACCGTTTGCGCCTGTTCCGGGCCTGGATCACGTTGCAGCTATCTCTCAATATTACGAGAGCAATAAGCTTAACGATAAGGTTAGCAGCTGGGATCGTTATCTGTTCCTGAAGACAGACGGGACGGTCTGGACCAGCATTGACGAACTTGCCACTTTTACACCCGTCCCCAATCTGAAGGATATTGTGCAGCTCGAACAGAATTATGCGCTCAGCAAGGATGGCAGCGTCTGGACCTGGCCGGACCAGGATAGTTATTTACCTGAAACCTATAGTGACCCGGCGCAGATAACTGCAACCCCTTTTTCCGGCTTAAAAGATATTCAGGCGCTGTACAACAATGGCCGCAGCCGGCTCGCGATTGACAAGCAATCCCGTCTATGGTTCTGGGGCTCCACGGTCACCGGATATTCGGATGGAACCACATATCAGGATGAACCCGTTCCGGTAGTCTTCTCAGGAATCAGCAAGGTGACCGATGCCTACATTGTTGAACAATCTATTGTCGCCCTGACCTCAGACGGCAAAGTCTATGCAGCTTCGATTGCTGCAGAGCTTATGTCGCCGAATGCAAAGTTCACCTTACTTGCTTCCGATATTCAGTCGATAAAAGGCGGCGGAAGACATGTCATTATGCAGAAAAACGATGGCACGCTCTGGGGCTGGGGCGTGAACAAGAATGCTCAACTAGGGTACGGTACTTATGAATTCAGCTATAAGCAGCCTGTCCCGATGCAGAAGCCGATCTCCGTTACCCTGAATAGCGAATCCATCGCCTTCACGAACGGAGTAATTACCCGTAACGGACAGAATTTCATTCCGCTGCGTTCGCTGTTCACCAAGATGGGCGCTACTATCGGTTATTCCATGGACAAAGTAGTAACGATCACCGGTACCGCTGCCGATAAAACTCCGTTATCCATAGTCATCAATACCGTGAACGGAGCCACCACCGTCAATGGTAAAAGTGTCACTCTGGCCACGCCGCCGTTTGTAGTGAATGGCACCGTCTACCTGCCGCTGCGCTTCATCAGCGAACAGCTTGGGGCGAAGGTTGACTGGCTGCCGCAGGAGAGCAGAATTGCGATTAGTATGAAGTAAGGGGATTCTCTCCTGACATAAGAATATTAGCGGACTATTCTCAAATGGAGAATGGTCTTTTTTTAATCTAAAATTCGCCTTTTGAGATATTTTGAAACCTTCAATCGTGTTGTTTATAGGAGGCGAAATAATGAAATCCAGCTCTTTGTTAGACACAGATAAAGAATTCGCTGAACTCTATCAACGTCATGCAGATATGGTCTACCGGCTTTGCTATATATATTTAAAAAATCCTGTTGATGTTGAAGACGCTGTTCAATCTGTATTTCTCAAACTAATTAACACTCCAATGGTCTTTAACGACCACGAGCATGAAAAAGCGTGGTTGACAGTAACCACTAGGAATTACTGCAAAGATATCCTTAAACATTGGTGGAGAACCCGCCGTGTGGCATTGGAACCTTTGCCGGAGATTGTCATTTGGAATGGTATTGAGCCTTCGGGTAAAGTCGTTTCAAAACTTCTTTCACTCCCCGAAAAATACAAAACCGTTTTGTATCTATATTATTTAGAGGAATACACAGTAAAGGAAATCGCTGAAATATTAGGTCGTAAAGAAAGCACGGTCCAAACACAATTATTTAGAGGCCGCAAACGACTTAAGATGGATTTGGGAGGGAATTATATTGAAGATTAAAAATATCCGTAAGGTTTTTGAAGCTTTGACTCCAACAAATGATCAAAAAGAAAAAATCTTTCAAAATCTTTTAACAAGTAGCCAGATCGAACATAGAAGTCAAAGAAAAACTTCTCCTATAAAACTTAGAAGATATACTATAATTGCTGCTGTACTGATGGTTGGTTTAACCACTACAGCTTTTGCAGCAGTATATACAGGACTTGATGAAGCACTGATTCAATTTCTTAAACCATCCAATAAGGATCAGGTTGTACATATGTCCAATGGCGCTTATACAATAAATAAAATAATTAAAAATAAGCAGGGGTCTGTTGCCATTAAGCAGGTGATCGGTGACAGTAATCTAACTTACATTTTAATGGACTTTACCGCTCCTAAAGGCACTATTTTGAATGCAGCCCGTTATCGTTTTCATGCCCATATCAACTCTAATCAAAGCTCGTACAGTACAGGATACGAGGTACTCGATGACGGGAATCCTTATGACAACAAAATTAGCTTGGTTATGAATATAATGACCGATAATTCCTTAGCTGGTCAAACTGTTGATATTATTTTTAGAGATTTAGAAGCTGCTGATCCGTTTCCCGGTATTTTTGAAACCGTAGTTTCTGGTTCCTGGGAAACCTCACTTAAGCTAGATTTCAAAGAGTACTCTACCCTTTATCAGATCAATCAGGGCATTTCACTGTATGGTTATAAGGCAACCTTAAAGACGATCTCTGTCTCGCCAATTTCCATCACCTTGAAAATTGAGAGCGATTCATTAAAAGAGATTAATAAATTCGCCTTCAAATCAGAAGAAATTGGTCCAAACCAATCTTTGGATAAACTGCCTATCACAATTAACTTTAAGGACGGCACTTCAGAGACAACCCGCATTTTTACCGGAATGTCTGCAAGTTATTATGAGAGCAACCAGCTGATTACACTAAAAACGTTTGATAATATTATAAATGATAAAGAAATCGAATCTTTCGTATTTTTTGGCAAAAAGATTCCGCTAAACACGGTCCCGCACTGATCGTTAGTCCGGTTTAAATTGTGTACAAAAACGCCCCCTCGGCCAAAGCTGAAGGGGCGCATCTATTAATAATATCTATTCCTTAAGACAACCGGCCGCTGAAGTCACTATATTCGAACTCGCGGATCACCTTGAGTCCTTCTGCTTCATTATAGGAAGCGATGGCCGGGAGGTTGACGCCGTTGAACATGTGGTTCTTCACCATGGAGTAATGCGCCATGTCGGTGAAGATCAGCTTGTCGCCGTATTTCAGCGGCTCCGGGAAGGAATAATCGCCGATAACATCCCCCGCCAGGCAGGTCATGCCGCCCAGCCGGTAGGTGTGGGCGAATTCGCCCGGTTCTCCGGCCCCGATAATGCCCGGACGGTAAGGCATCGCCAGCACATCCGGCATATGGCATTCCGCCGAAGTATCGAGAATCGCGATATCCATGCCGTTATGCATCGTATCCAGTACCGTGGCTACCAGATAACCGGTATTGAGCGCAACCGCTTCTCCCGGCTCCAGGTAGATCTCCACGTTGTACGTCTGCTTCATGTGCAGAATACACTTGATCAAGGTGTCGAGATCATAGTCAGGACGGGTAATATGATGCCCGCCGCCGAAGTTCAGCCATTTCATACCGTGCAGATATTGGCCGAACTTCTCCTCTACGACCTTAAGCGTACGCTCCAGCGTGTCCGAATTCTGCTCACACATCGTGTGGAAATGCAGGCCGTCAATGCCGTCCAGCTCGTCCGGCCGGAAGTTCGGCAGGGTTACGCCCATGCGGGAGAAGTTGTAGCAAGGATCATAGAGCGGCACTTCAATCTCGGAATACTCCGGATTGACGCGAATCCCGCAGCTAATCTGCTTCGGCGCGTTCTGCACGCGCTGCTTGAACCGGCTCCATTGGTCAAACGAGTTGAATACCATATGATCGCTGTAGCGAAGCAGCTCATCGAACTCGCGGTCTACATAAGCCGGAGCATAGACATGGACCTCTTTGCCCATCTCCTCGAAGCCCAGCCGGGCCTCGAACAGGGAGCTGGAGGTTACCCCATGCAGGTATTTGCCTACCAGCGGGTACATGGCGTGCATGGAGAAGCCTTTTTGCGCAAGAAGAATCTTGGCTCCGCTCTTCTCCTGCACATAATTCAGAGTCTCCAGGTTCTTCGTCAGCAGCCGTTCATCCACCAGATACGCCGGGGACGGCAGATTGCTGATATCAATATCGATGTCCTTGTTCTTCATGGTCATACGCCTTAATCCAGCAGCGTCGGCGAGAAATCTTCTTGCCAAGGCAGGCCGTGTTTGTTAAGAGCATCCATGAACGGATCTGGGTCGAACTCTTCGATATTGTGTACACCCGGCTTGTTCCAGATGCCTTTGATAATCATCATTGCCCCAATCATCGCAGGAACGCCGGTAGTGTAGGAAATGGCCTGGGAGCCAACCTCTCTATAGCACTCTTCATGATCGCAGACATTGTAGACATAATAGGTCTTGGGCTGGCCGTCTTTGGTGCCCTGAATGATACAGCCGATATTGGTTTTACCTTTGGTTCTTGGTCCCAGGGAAGCCGGGTCAGGCAGAATGGCCTTCAGGAACTGCAATGGAATAATCTCTTTACCTTCATAATTAATAGGCTCAATAGAAGTCATGCCGACATTCTCAAGCACCTTCAGGTGGGTCAGATAGTTCTGCGAGAAGGTCATCCAGAAGCGGATTTTCTTCACGCCAGGAATGTTAACAGCAAGTGATTCTAACTCTTCATGGTACAAAAGGTAGATATCCTTCGGGCCGATCTCCGGGAGATCGTATACTTTCTTCTCGGACAGCGGCGCTGTCTCAATCCACTCGCCATTCTCGAAGTAACGTCCATTCGCAGTAATCTCGCGGATATTAATCTCAGGATTGAAGTTGGTGGCAAACGGATAACCGTGGTCGCCCGCGTTCGCATCCACAATATCAATTGTATGAATCTCGTCAAAATAATGCTTCTGCGCATAAGCCGTAAATACACCGGTTACGCCAGGGTCGAAGCCGCTGCCGAGCAGCGCTGTAATTCCGGCCTTCTCGAATCTTTCCTTGTAAGCCCATTGCCAGGAATATTCAAACTTCGCCGTATCCTGCGGTTCGTAGTTCGCTGTATCCACATAGTGCACTCCGGTAGCCAGGCAGGCATCCATGATCGTCAGATCCTGGTAAGGAAGAGCCACATTAATCACGACATCCGGCTGGAAGCTCTTGATCAGCTCAATCACTTCTTCCGTGTTGTCAGCATCCAGCTTGGCCGTAGAAATCTTAGTCAGGCCCCCGTCCAGCTTCTCCTTGAGCGCATCGCACTTCGACACCGTACGGCTGGCAATGCAAATCTCTTCGAATACATCCGGGTTCTGGCAGCATTTATGAACAACAACGCTCGCTACACCGCCAGCGCCAATAATTAACGCTTTTCCCAAATTAATAACCCCCTAATTATGCTTAAGTTATTAGTTATTAGCCTTGCTGCTCTGGAACAGGCTACATCCTATGAAAAATCAACAACGCTGATTATACAGAAACTTTCTCAATAAATCAATAAAATCCGACAAAAACTGTGATCTTCCGTGTAAAATCTGCAGTTTTCTACATCAATACTCTGTAATTCACTTCATTGCACTGAAATCCTTCGTTTTCCTTCGCTTTTAAGCTTAATAAATTGAAAAACAGCTTAGGGTCCCTTCCACATTTCAGTCCATCAGGCCAACCGGATAATTATATCACAACGGCGGTGTTGTTCAACTTTTTTATTTCAAATTTAAGCAAGGCCAGCCGGATAAAAGTGCAAATGATACACATGATAATAAATTACCCGTTTTTCGCTGCCGTTAACTGATCATTGTAAAGGCCGCCCAGTGTGGACTACTCTGATCTGGTCCATCCGTTTATTATGCGTAACCCTCTCTATCCCATACCTCTGTCGTGCCTAGCCGTTGCGGGATTAGCGGAACCTCATCGCAGACGGCGGCTGTCCGCTGAGCTGCTTGAAGGCTTTGCTGAAATGAAACTCATCGCTGTACCCGCAGGCGGCAGCAATCTCCTTCAGGGTTAGCCTGGTATACAGCAGTTGTTTCTTCGCATGTTCATAGCGGATTTCACTTAAATACCCTTTGGGACTCTTGTGCAGATATTGCTGAAAAAGACTGCGCACATACGAGGAGGATATGCCGTAGCGCACCGCCAGCTCATGGATCTGCAAGGGTTCACTGTAGCGCCGCTCAAGCTCCTCCTTCATCCGTAAGAACAGTTCATAGCCCTGCCCCAAGTCAGGATTAGCGCTATCCTTAGCCTGAAATAATTCGTACAAAAGCTCATAGAGCAGCGCCTGAGTCTTAAGTTGGCTTCCGGGATTACCAGGAACAAAATCGCCGGCAATCTGGCGGAACAGCTGACTCAGCTGTCTGCCTGGCTCCCTCCCCGGCTTCAGGTGGAACGGCAAAGGCAGTGCATGAAGCGGCTCCACCCTCCCCTGATTGTCCGCCGAAGGCGACAACGTATACAGTGAGAGCAGGATCATGGTGATCCGCAATGGCTCCCCGCCACCGTTGCTCATCTCCATGGATAGTCCCGGCCGCAGATAGAACAGCATGTCCGGCGACACCTGATGCTCCTCTGTGTCTGTCCGGAACACTCCTTCCCCTTCCTGAATCCAGTACAGGCTGTGCACATGTATATTCTGACGGATATCCTTCCAGTGCGGGAAGGTGGTCTTGTCATGAATCCAGTGGATATCCATCACCAGATTCTGCGGAATCTCCTCCATGTATAGCTCCTCCGTTTCTCGGCCTGCCATTCACCAGAGATGGGATCAATCAGGAATGGGATCAACCAGAGATTAATACTGAAGCGTTTTTGACATGCCAATTCTGTTCATTATACCATGCCACTCCCCTGCATTCATTGCTACACTTAGGACATTAACGGCTGGAATGATGAAGGAGAGATACCAGATGACTGAAACCCTGTCCACCCCGGCACAAGCCCTGGATTACATGCCTTGGATTGGCTTGTCCGAACAAGAACGGCTTCAGCAGGACCGGTACCAGCAGCAGCTTGCTGCGGATTATCCCTGCACCTTCGGAGAAGCCTGCTTCGTCTCGCCGCAAGCCATCGTGCTGCCGGATCAGCTGGCGCTCGGCGACCGGAGCTACATTGCAGGAGGTGCGATTATCCGCAGCACACGGCTGGTCACAGGCAGCGACTGCTCTATGAACAGCTATAGCATATTGTCAGGCGATATTACCATGGGTAATGGCGTGCGGATCGCTTCCCATGCAAGTCTATACGGCTTCAATCACGGCTACGCCGTGACGGATGTTCCGGTCTTCCGCCAGCCTTTGACAGTCAAGGGCATTGTCATAGGAGATGATGTGTGGATCGGGGCTAATGCCGTGATTCTTGACGGGGTGCGGATCGGCTCGCACAGCATTGTTGCGGCGGGGGCGGTAGTAACCCGCGATGTGCCGGCGTACAGCATTGTCGGCGGCAATCCGGCCAAGCTGATCCGCAGCCGTCTGGCCGGGGAGGCAGCTGCAACGGCTGAGCCCACCAAGGACAAGGAGGAATCAGTGATGAAGATGAAGGATGCAATGGGAATTGAGGAGGCTAATTTGGGGGGAGAATCTGGGCAGAGGGAGGAAGGAAGGAAGGGGCTGGGGAAAAACGGTGAGCGGTTGGAGACAGGCGTTGAACTGTTCGGCGAGGGCGTTGAGCCAGCGGGAGATAACGCAGGGCCGGGTGATGGAGTTTCCCCCTCTTTTAGGACACTTTATGGACTGTTGGCAGACTTCAGCAAGCAGGTGCAGGAGCAGCTAACTTCCCTGCTGGAGTTCTACTCCGAAACGATCGAGGGAGAGAAGCTGTTCCAGGACCGGCCGGGAGCGGGGCGGACCGTACGGGCCTACTGCGATGCTGTGGAGATTGCTGCAATGTTCGGCAGTCTGCCGCCTGGCTGGACGAAGGAAGAGCTGATCACCACATTAGAGCAGTTCCAGGATAGCCGGACCGGATTATTGCCCGACCCGTGGTCGCCGCCCGGACCGGAGAATCAGCCGGAGCGGTTAGCTGATCATCTCTCGCGTTATCATCTTCTCGCTGTAGGCTACGCGCTGGAGGTGTTAGGGTCTGCTCTGCCCCATCCCGTTGCCGTTGCCGAGAATATGGATACCGTTACACTGTATCAGCAGCTTAATAGTCTGCCATGGACAGACAATGCCTGGGGCGCCGGCGACTGGATCGACTGCTATGCTACTGGCCTCTATCACAACCTGAAGTCCTTCGGCTCCGGCAAGCGCCCGGATGATCTCTTCGGCTGGCTGGCGACGCATTGCCGCCGGGACTCCGGGCTGTGGGGTCTGCCTACTGCGAAGGAGGGGTGGCTGCAGCCGGTGAACGGCTTTTACCGGCTTACCCGCGCTACCTTCGCCCAGTTCGGTCTGCCCCTGCCGTACCCGGAGCGCAGCATCGATACCGTGCTGGCTCACAGCCGGGACCGCCGCTTCTTCCGCCTGGACGCGCTTAATGCCTGCAACGTGCTGGATGTCGTCCACCCGCTCTGGCTCTGCCAGAAGCAGAGTGATTACCGGCAGGCGGAGATCCGCGCTTGGGCGGAGAAGCTGCTCGGCGAAGTGCTGCCCTTCTGGGTTCCCGGACGCGGCTTCGCCTTCCAGCTGTCCCGGCAGCAGGAGACCGGCCTGCAAGGCACGGAGATGTGGCTAAGCATTATCTATCTGCTGGCGGACTTGTGCGGGTTAAGCTCAGCCCTGGGCTACTCCCCGAAGGGAGTACACCGCCTGGAGCCTGCCTTCTCGTTATCCGTATAAGCGGGACTGGCGTTCATACGGCTGCCAGAACTTACGCGCACAAGTGGGAACGGCTTTGCCGTCCTTTTAAAGGACTGCACCGTTTCAGTGAGAAATAGAAGGCTGCGTGCCACCACAATGTATGCTGTTTTTGGCATACATTCGGGTCATACGCAGACTCTACGAATCATTCGAAGAACGCTTATCCATACCTCTACACCTGCCTTATCCTCAGCAGATGGAAACTATAATTTCCTATACAAGCGCAAAAACCCCGTCGTCTCCGCTCGTTCTGAGCAGGGATGACGGGGTTTTGTACGCTTTTACCTGCAGCTCCCGGTTATTGCCCGAAGCCGACACGCGGACGCTCGCGCTCCTTGGTCTGCAGCTCTACCGCCCGGATCGAGGTAATGGGAATGTAGAGGGACTGATACTCCGTACTGTATTTCACGAACCGATCATCCAGTTCCTCCAGTACGCCTCCCCTAACACTAGTACCATCCAAAAAATGAATATGAACTTCCTGTCCCTTCAGCGCTTCCAGCATGCTCTTCCTCTCCTTCGTCTCACAGATGGGTGATGATCGTGTCAATAATTCCGTATTCCAGCGCCTCCTCAGCCGACATGAAATAATCCCGGTCCATGTCCTTCTCCACCTTCTCCGGCGGCTGTCCGGTCCGCTGCGCGGTGATCCCGACAATCTTCTCACGGATCTGGAGAATACGTCTGGCGCTGATGGCAATATCGCTCGCCTGCCCCTGCGCCCCGCCATGCGGCTGATGGATCATAATCTCGCTGTTCGGCAGGGCCGACCGTTTGCCGGTAGCGCCTGACAACAGCAGTAGAGAAGCGAACGAAGCAGCAAAACCGGTACAGATCGTGTTGACTTGAGGTTTAATTACCTGCATCGTATCATAAATACCGAAGCCTGCGGTAGTCGAGCCTCCGGGGCTGTTAATGAACATCTGAATATCCTTCTCCGGCTCATCCGCCGCGAGGAACAGCAACTGCGCGATAATGCTATTGGCCAGCCCGTCATCGATTGCCGCACCTACGAATACAATCCGGTCCTTCAGCAGCCGGGAATAGATGTCGTAGGACCGCTCTCCTCTAGCCGTCTGTTCAATCACATAGGGTATTACGCTCATTCTGGTGTGCCTCCTCTGATCTGTCTTAGTGTGGATACCCTGTAAACGGTCAGCCTGCGCGAAAAGATACGGATGACGCAGCATGTGCGGAAATAGCGGGAGTGCGTATCTTTTACATTGTGCCGTTCGTTTATATAATAGAAGCAACACAACCCATCGAAGGAGAGGGCCACTATGACGATGCTTGAACATCACCGGACACCCGATACGATAGCTATGGAGACAAGACATCTGCAGGAGCTGGGAAAAACGCTGCAGCGCTACTGCCTGTCGCTCACCCGCTCCCGCTTCGACGCTGACGATCTGGCGCAGGAGACCTGGGTCAAAGCGCTGGGCTACCGCAAATTCACCATCAGCCCCAATCCCGAAGCCCTGCTGCTGCGGATTGCCAAGAATACCTGGATTGACGCCTCCCGCCGCCAGGGGTCGCTCATCCGTGCCATGGAAAGGTCTGGAGTGTCATCCGATCCAGCTTCTGCGGCGGCGGCCCTAGAGGAGCTGACCGAGACGGAGCTGACCTTTCAGGCGCTGCTCGCCCATCTCTCGCCGCCGCAGCGGACCGCCTGGGTCCTCCGCGATGTGCTGGGGTATTCAGCCGCCGAGTCCGCCGGACTCTTGGCAACCACGGAAGGCGCGGTAAAAGCGGCGCTGCACCGTGCACGCCAGGCCTTGAGCAAGGTCCGGGAGGAGCTGATCCAACATGAAGGACCCGCGCTTCCGCAGGATGCCGATTACCGGGGTTATCTGCGGGCTCTAGCTGAGGCTTATGAGCAAGGGCGGATTCCAGTATTGCTGGAGCTGCTCCGCCAGGAGAACGCCGGGGAGGTAACCGCTGCTGTAAGCACGTTTACGGTTCAGTCCGTGTATTCCATGTATACAGACAACGCGAGATACACATATACCTATGGAGCGCCTGCATACGGTGAGCTTCGGATGGCTGCATAATACGGATGAATGGAGCAGTAGCTCTGACTATAGCTTAGGAGAGGTGATCCCATGAAGAAGGTGCTTGTGCTTGGAGGGACGAGATTTTTCGGCAAAAGGCTGGTGGAGCTGCTGCTCCAGGACCAGGACAGCGAGGTCACCATTCTGACCCGGGGCCTAACAGAGGATTCCTTCGGTGAGCGTGTCACCCGGCTGGCCGCGGACCGGACGGATGAAGCGGCGCTTGAGCAGGCTGTCGGGGACACTGTATGGGATATCGTCTACGATAACATTTGCTACACGCCGGATGAGGCGGCGGCAGCTGTGCGGATCTGGGCGGGGCGGGCCAAGCGGTATATCCTGACTTCCAGCTTATCCGTGTACGATCCGCAGCTGGAGGCGCTGGCTGAAACGGACTTCGATCCTTGGCATTATCCGCTGAAGTCTGGCGGGAAGACGGATATCAGTTACCAGGAAGGCAAAAGACAAGCCGAAGCCGTTCTGCTCCAGACAGCCGATTTCCCGGTGGCTGCGGTACGTTTTCCGATTGTGCTGGGCACGGATGATTATACGCGCCGGTTGCATTTTCACATCGAGCATGTTCTGGCGGGAAGGCCGGTTGGCATCCCTAATCCGCAGGCGGAGATCTCGTTCATCCGTTCGGATGAAGCGGCTGATTTCCTGTATTGGCTGGGCCGGGAAGGCTCAGCCGTCACGGGACCGGTGAACGCCTGCTCGGATGGTACATTAACCATCGGCGGAGTGATCTCCATCATTGAACAAATCACCGGAAGGGCGGCTATCCTCCAGAGTGAGGCGGCGGAAGCGGACCAATCGCCTTTTGGCATCGGTGCATCGTGGTTCATGGATACGGCAAAAGCCCGCAGCGCGGGCTTCAGCTTCCTGTCCTTATCAGAGTGGTTCCCGGAGCTGGTCTCTTCGCTGACCCATTCACTTCGCCAAGACCAGTAGCTCCTCCTCCAGCTCTTTGGAGATCTCTTTATCAGGTTCGTTAACAAGCGTACTCAGGCCGGGCGCAGGCTTATCTTGCACCGGTATTCCCGCAGGCAGGGGCTGGTGAATTCCGGCTTCTGCCCTTTTTGCTGTCTGTTCCGTCTGCTTCGTATGCATCTCCCGCTGTAGCTTGGGCTGGATTTCGCCGGCTATCTCCGCTTCCTGCTGCTCTTCCGATTCCTGCACCATCCCGCGAACCGTTGTATCTGCATGTGCTGAACTTGCATTTGAATCTGAATCGGAATCTGGGTCTGGCTCTAGCTCAGACGCTGCTCCCAGCTCGAATCCGGCCTCAGCAGCCTCCGATATTTTGAACACATTGATCTCCCGGAACAGCCGCTGCGAGATTTCATTAATCTCCCCGGCCTGCCTGGCGATGTCCCCGATGGCCTGATCCTGCTGGGTGCTGGAGGCGTTCACCTCCTGAACTCCGGCCGCCGTCTGCTCAGCTACAGCCGCAACAGAATGTACAGCTTCGGCAAGCCGCGAATTGAGGGTACGCGTCTGTTCCACCTTGTGGTGAATTTGCCCGATCTGTATGCTGATGCCTGTAATCGATTCGTCGATAGCGGCGAAGGAAGCCAGGGTCTGTTCCACCTGATGGTCCTGCTGCTCCAGACGGTCCCGGGTCTCCATCATATGTCCCTGGAAATCCGCCATACCGGCCCCAAGCTCCTGAATAATCCTGCTGATAAGTACCGAGGAGTCATTCGTCTGTACGGACAACTGCCGCACTTCATCGGCAATCACGGCGAAGCCTTTGCCTGCTGCCCCTGCCCTGGCAGCTTCAATCGCTGCGTTCAGTGAGAGTATATTCGTCTGCTTCGAGATTTCGGTGATCGAATGGGTAATACGCGAGATATCCTTGGACTGGCTCACCAGCTTGTCCAGCGCCCCATAGACCTTGCTGATGGACATCCGGGAATCCTGGGAGCTCTGGCGCAGCGCCGTAACGGTCTCCGAGCCCTGCTGCCTGTTCCGGTTAGCGGCTTCACTCGTAGTCAGCATGACATCCGTATAATCGGCAATCTCCTGAACCCCGCAGGCCAGCTCCTCCAGCAGCTGTGAGCTCTGCTCCGACTGGACAGCCTGCTGGTCTGCTCCAAGCGAAATCTCCTGGATGGTTCTGACAATATTCTGGTTCGTATGCGCTGTAACCGCCGAAGACCCCTGAAAAGATTGCGCGTAATCGGCAAGCGAGCCTGCCGCTGACAAGGTCTGCCGCAGCATCCCCTGTACCCTGCTGACCATATGGTCGAAATGATGGCTCAGTTGTCCCAGCTCATCATTGTACGGGGAGTTAATCTGCTGCCGCAAATCGCCCTCCGCGATCTGTCTGAGCGCCGCCTGCAGCTTGCGCACCGGTGACAGGAACGAGCGGATCAGCAGCCAGGCGAGCACCAGCATGAACAGGGACACTGCGATCGCAGCGTACGTCACGATGGATACCGTATCATCCAGCAGGGCGAAGGAGACCCCCTGGGCCTGATCAGCATTGGCAGCAGCAGCGGTGTACAGCTCACCGTTAGTCTTCAGCATGTCCTGATTCAGCGCAAGCGCCTTCGTATGTATACCATCGATTTTCTCCAAAACACTTAGCGGGTCAAGGGTCTCGTCCGACATTGTGGTTACCAGTTCCTTCGTCAGAGCGCTGTATTCTGCGGCCTGGGCAGACAGCAGCTTATAACTCGCAGAAGCAGGCGTACCCAGCTCAAAATTTACCTTGGCCAGCTCCGTGGACAGCTGCTGCTGCTTCTCCTTCAAGGGCTCTGCCTGCTCCAGGTCACTGGATTCCGCCAAGGAAGTCTCCGCACGGTTCAGCTCCTGCAGCTGCTGGGTGATGGTTGAGACCGTAATTCTATTCTCCATTTCGCTCTTCTGCCGTTCCATGGATCGCTCGACCTGCTTGATTTTATGTCCCTGGTACACAGCCACGCCCAGAAAAATAAGTGTAATCGCCGAGAAACTCAAGATCAGCTTCCATTTCATCGAAAAGTGCAGCCGGTTCCCCTTCAAAAGTATCATCCCTTCATATCAAGCCTGATTATGCAATAGGTATATTATGCTAATAACCTCATTGTAAAAGCCGGATATTAACTACTCTCTTAAGTTGTGTATGCTGAGCGTAAAGAATATGTTGCGAAAGTGTTAACAAAGCGGCAAAATTTAAGGAATTAGGAGGATGTTGCACTAATTGCAACTTTGCTTTATGGATACTGGTGTAAGGGCAGGAATGTTGTATAAAATGCAGGAATTCTCGCCGCCTAGCCACTTAGAGTAGAGGGAATGCTGTCATTTGTGCAACAATTACGGATTAGGGGCATTTTATTGAAGGAGAAGTTGCATAATGTGCAGGATTTCGATCGGGCAGAGGGCAGACAGAGAGCCGGAAGCAGAAGACAGAAGGGAATGAACCCTATCTATGAGTAGCGAAAATAGACTTGAAGCTGCAACGAGAGAAGATTTGAGAAAGTGGCTGATCGCAAATAGCACCACAGAGGGCTCTTGCTGGGTAGAGGTCAGTCTGAAGCCGCTCCCGGGGACAATACTGTATCTGGACGCCGTGGAGGAAGCGCTGTGCTTCGGCTGGATTGACGGGGTGAAGAAGGTGAACGCTGAAGGCAAGCTGATGCAACGGCTGTCTCCACGCAGCAAACGGAGTTCATGGACTGAGCTGAATAAGGAACGTGTCCGAAGGCTGGAGAGGCTGGGGCTGATGCGCGACGAGGGACGGCGATGCCTGCCGGATATGGATGTCGGAGCTTTTCGAATCGATCCCTTGATTGAACAGAGATTGAAGGAGGACGAGCAGGTGTATCGCCATTTCCTGGCCTTTCCGGCGCTGTATCAGCGGGTGCGGATCGACACCATTCAGAGCTATATCCGCCAGCCGGAGCTGTTCCAACGTAGATTGGACAAATTCATAGAGAACACCAGAGTTAACAAAATGTACGGCCAGTGGCATGACAACAGGCGTCTGCTGGAGGATTAGTTCTGCTGTACTCCTTTAGCGTTCTGGAGGGATTCCGCAAACGGTACGGGTAGATGTAGATGTGCGACTTGAAAGTATGCGATTTGAAAGTAACTGGGGTTTACTTCTAGACGATACGGAATTAGTTGGAAAAATGCAGCTTAATCTGGCTCAGTTGGAGCGTTCGCGGATATTAATTGGATTTATGACATTTATTCTTGTGCAAACTCCCTCTAAGGCTCTGATGCCAGCATATTAAGTGCCTTTTTTCCAACTACGATTGGGTGTGGTCCCTTCCGCCCCTGAACAAGTGCCTAAAATCCAACTGTTCCCTGAGGGAGGGGCTGAGGTTGACGGTGAGGCTGGTGCTGAGGCTAATGCAGATACATATGTTGATGCTGATGCAGCTACTGGTCCAGGCGCTGGCGCAAACGTTGACGCAAGTGTGGATATAGTGCGGGTGCTAGTGTGAGTGTAGGCGGAAAACCGAAAACAATCGGTGCGCGAAGGCGAACGGAGCCAATGTAGGCGGAAAACCGAACACATTTCGCTGCGCGAAGGCGATCAGCGAAATGTATACGGAAAACCGAATACATTTACTATTAATGTTACTGGCGTGGAGCAGACGCTGGCGCAACAGCCATACCCTTGCTCAGCCCATGCCACCCCCGCCCTCTGCAATCGTTCAACTTGAGCGATTCACTTCCAAATCATAACAGGCCCCCGTAACCGGGGGGCCTGTGCTCACCTTACCGCCGCTCACTCACTCCCGGCGGTACACCCAGCCGCCGGCCTGGCACAGCGCCGTCAGCGCAAGCCCGCCGCCACCCGGCCCGGTGCGGCGGATCAGCGCCAGATCCGCCGGCGCTCCGGCCGCCAAGCCCGCGGCCGCAGGCAGGGCCATGAAGCCTGCCGGATGCACGGACGCCATGTCCCAGGCGTCCGGCAGGCTGGCCAGGCCCGCGGCGCTAAGGCGCGCGATGTGGCGCAGCAGCATCTGCGCCGAACCCGCCAGCAGCCCGGGCTCGCCGGCGAGATGCAGCCGGCCCGCCGGGGTCAGCACGACACGGCCGCCGACCGGCGTGTCATAGCTGCCGGGCGCAAGCCCGGCGAGGGCAACGGCATCGCTGACCAGCAGCGCCCGCCGGCCCTTGACCTTCATCGCCACCTTCAGCACCTCATCCGGGAGGTGGAAGCCGTCGGCGATCAATGTGCACCACAGCTCATCAGCGGCGAGCTGGGCCCACAGGTAGTTCGGATGGCGCGGCAGCATAGCATGGGCGCCATTGCCCAGATGCGTGGACAGCCGCGCTCCGGCGGCAACCGCCCCGGCAATCTGCGCAGCATCCGCTGACGTATGCCCGATGGAGACCGTCACTCCCCGCCGTACGCAGTGGCGGATGAATTCCGCGCTCCCCTCCCATTCGGGGGACAGCGTCACAATGGAGATTCGCCCGCCCGAAGCCTCCTGCCACTGGTCGAACAAGGCCGTATCCGGCGGACGGATATGCTCCAGCGCATGTGCCCCGCGCGGCCCGTCCTCCGGCGAGAGAAACGGTCCTTCCAGATGGATGCCCTTGATCGTCGCAGCGCTGGCCTCATCCTCCTCACAGGACCGGGCAATCGCCCGCATCGCTCCGAGAATCGTATACGGAGCGCCTGTAATTACAGTCGGGTAGAAGCCGGTCACCCCCTCCCTCCACACCGCGCGGACCGCCTTCTTGACATCCTCTGCCCCCAGTGCCGGATGATTGAAATCATATCCGCCATAGCCGTTGATCTGCAGATCCACCAGGCCCGGCGCAACAATTGGAAGCCCCTCTCGTTCCTCCAGCGGCAGCTCCCGTATGCCCAAGGCTTCAATGGCAGCAATCGCCCCATCCTCCACGTGAACCCGAACGGGTTCGCCTGTCCGGTAATGCAGTGCGTCAATGTTCATGAGAAGACCGCCCCGAAGGAGTCGGTGTCCACGAACATCCGGCAATCCCCGTGCTCCCGCAGGATGGTGGACGGACATGCCGTGGAGATGGATTCATGCAGTGTGCGGGTAACCACACCGCGCTTGGAAGCGCCCGGCACCATGCAGAACAGCCATTGCGCAGACAGCAGGACCGGAATCGTCAACGTTAAGGCCTGCTGCGGCACTTCCGCCAGGCTGGGGAAGCACCCGTCATTCACCTGCTGGTTCCGGCAGACCTCATCCAGTACCACCAGCTTCACAGGAAGCGGGTCATTGAAGTCTGCCACAGGCGGATCATTGAAGGCCAGGTGACCATTCTCCCCGATGCCAAGGCAGACGATATCGATCGGCGCTTCCGCCAGCAGCCGTCCGTAACGCTTGCATTCGGTTTCCGGGCTGGCGGCAGGGTTCAGATAATGGACCGTTCCCGGCCGTACCTTGCCGAACAGCGCCTCCCGGAGGAAGCTGCCGAAGCTCTGTGGTGAGCCTGCCGGCAGGCCGATATATTCATCCATATGGAACGCGGTAATCCGGCTCCAGTCCAGATCCGGCGCAGCGGCAAGCTCCGCAAGAAATTCATTCTGGGAGGGTGCAGCGGCGAACACGATCCGCACCTGTGCCTTGGAGGCCAGCAGCGCCCGGATGGCCGCCGCTGCCTCACGCCCGGCAGCAGCTCCGAGCTGCGAGCGGTTCTTGTATACTCGGACAAGCATAGCGCCCGACAGTTCCGTATGAATCGGTTTGATGTTCAGCATGGGTAGTGCCTCCTTGTGCCTAATGTCTGTGCAGACCGGCTGCCTTCCTCCCCCCGGAACTCTCCGGGCGTAGTGCCTGTATGCAGCTTGAAGAGCTTCGTGAAATAGCTTTTATTCTCATATCCAAGCTGCTCCGCTACCTGCTCCACACTTTGCGGAGACTGGTCCAGCCATTCTTTAGCTTGCTCCATTTTGGTATGGGTGACATAGTGGATGAAGCTCATTCCGGTTTCTTTTTTGAACAGGCGGCTGAAATAGCTCGAATTCAAATGCGTGTATTCCGCCACCTCCTCCAGGGTGATTTTGCGGTTCAGATGGCGGTCTACATACTGCTTCACCTTCTTGATCTCATCCCGGCGGGTCTCCTGGTACATCTCCCGGATCACCGGCAGGCGTTCGCTGAAGAACTGCTGAGACCATTCCTCCAGATGATCAATATGATCAATGGCCGTCAGGGTATCATGCAGAAGCTCCAGGGAAAAGGTGGACTGGTATTGCTGGCGGGCCATCAGCCGCATCTGGTTATCGTAGAGCAGCTTGAGCATCCACTCCTTCACATGGCGCGGCGCATACCGTCTGGTACGTATGGTATTCATCCATTTCGACAGCAAGGCCGCAAGCCTGTCCGCCGCTTCCTCCAGGAAGGCCTCACGGATCTCCTGCGAGGCTTCGGCATAATGGAGAAACAGATCCTCCTCCGTGAACGGCGGAAGCGTCTTCAGGCCGTTCAGCTCTCCCGGCTTCAGATAGAAGGCATATTCGCGGCCTTGACTAAGCAGATCAATGATCCCCTCCCGGAAATGCCCGCCGCCCGCCGGTATACATAAATATTGAAAGGAAGCCGTAACCCCCGGCAGCGCTTGAATGGCGGAACGCAGCCTGCCCAGCATGGAGATATGGCCTGAGTCCGCTCCATTGCCCATACCGCCGCTGAAGACCAGCACACAGTCGCGGCCGCTGTAAGGCAGGCACACGGCAGCGGTATCCTCCTGCCGCACGGCTTCGGCGGCGGATTCCACCCATGACATTAGTGCAAGCTCCTCCGGTTCATTCTCACCGGCGTTGCCGCTGATCCGGCAGAGCACGGCTACATGGGCCGTGAGATCCGGCATAATTCCCAGCTCGGCGGCGTCTGCCCGCCATTCGCTGTCCGGCAGTTCGCGGGCAGCGATGCGCCGCAGCACACTTTGCTTCAGCAGCACCTTCTGATGCTCGGCCATGCTTTTCCACTTCAGCGTCTGGGCTTTGTCCGCATCCCTGCGGCGCAGATCCTCGCCCAGCTCCCGCAGCAGCCCGGTAATCAGCTCGCGGCTGATCATCTCCTTCAGGATATAGTCGCTCACCATCAGCTTCACTGCCTGCTGGGCATATGTGAAATCATCCATGCAGGACAACACCACCACACGCAGCTCTTCGCTGCGCAGCTTCAGCTCGCGGATCAGCTCCAGACCATCCATATAGGGCATGCCAATATCCGTAATGACAATATCAGGCATATCGGCCTGCGCTTTCTCCAGGGCAATCAGACCATTCTTGCAGGCCGAATGCAGCGTTAATCCAAGCTCGTCCCAAGGAATCATTGCCGAGAGAAAGTCCAGTACCGGCTGATCATCATCTACCAGCATTACGCTATACATCGCTTCCACTCTCCCTTTCATAGCCTTGATCCGGAATCTCTTCAGGCAACACGAACCGGAAGGTCGTCCCTTGTCCGGGCAGGCTGTCAATCGTGATCTGGAAGGCTGCACCGTAAGTCAGATACAGCCGCTCATAGACATTGGACATGCCGATATGGGCCAATCTGCTGGACGGCATCGCTTCCTTCTCCTGCCATTCAGAGCTTAACTCGGCGCGCAGGCGGTCCAGGGTCACCTCATCCATCCCCTGCCCGTTGTCTTCGATCTCGATGAGCAGCCGGTGATCCTGCGTCCGGGTCCGGATCAGAATACGTCCGCTCTCCTGATGCAGACCATGAATGTAGGCATTCTCGATGACCGGCTGCAGCAGGAACCGGGGGATCTTCACGCCAAGGCTCTCCGAAGTACAGTCTGTATCCAGCGACACCTCCTCGGACTGGCGGAAATTCAGCAGCTCCACATAACTCCTGACAATATGCAGCTCATCATGCAGGGTGGTGTACTCGTCCCGCTGCTGAATGGTCATCCGCAGCAGCCGGGAGAGCGAGAACAGCAGCTCCGCATTCTCCTCATCGCCCCGCATCATGATGCGCAGGCGGATCGAATTCAGAATATTGAACAGGAAATGGGGATTGATCTGCGACTGCAGCATGGCCAGCTCGGCCTTGCGCTTCTGCGCCTGCTCCACCTTGATCTGGATAATCATCCGCTCCACCCGGTCCAGCATATGGTCGAAGGACTTGCCCAGCCGTCCGATCTCATCATAGCCGCGGACACCTGAGCGGATGCCCAGCTCTCCTCTGTCCACCCGTGCTGCCACCTGATCCAGCCGGATCACCGGCTTGGTGAACTGCCGGACCAGCAGAACCAGAATCAGCAGGAAAAAAGCGCCTGATACGATCTGCACGGCACTGCTCCAGCGGTGGGTGGCACTGATCTGGCTCACGGCCTCACGGTATGGCGACAGGCTGACAATCCGGTAATTCCCGTATGGAATCTCCAGGCTGCTCAGCAGATATTGCTCGCCCCGGTAATCCATAAACCCGGAACCTTCTGAATGCTTCACAGCATCCATAAGCGCGAACGGCCGGCCCAGCCGGGTCTTGTCCCTGGCGGCAAGAACGGTTCCGTCAGGCGCAATCAGCAGCGTCTCCTGGCCCTGCCGGTTGTCATTAAAAATCTGGCTGATCCGGCTCTCGGCGATGCTGATGATCAAGGTAGCATAGGTTGAATTGGAGGACAGCTTGAGATTCCTGGCAATGGTCAGCACCTGGGGGCTGCTTGGGGCAGCGGTCGGAATATAGTTGGCAAGCACACCCGCCCAATACAGCTCGAAGGCAGGCTGCTGGCGGGCTTGTTCCATCCAGGGCTGCTTCAGCAGTGCGCCGATATCCAGCTTGGCATAAGCATAATTTGAATAATATTGTCCATCTGAGGTGAGGACGGTGACGAACGTTTTTTCCATCATGGAAGTGACGCTGTTCAGCTTGTCCGTAACCTCTTTGAAATCGAGAATGTGCTTGGCGGTATCAGGCTCGTGCAGCTTATTGCGCTGCCAGTTTTCTTTGAGAATAAGAGTGATGCCGGGGTCGAACTGGATATAATTCGCCACCAGCACCATATTGCTGAGAAGGTTAGAGATATATAGGCTCTCCTGCTCCAGCGAACGGCGTTCATTCTGAATCACCTGGGAGCGGAGGATATGCTCGGTGTAGGAATTGGAGATATACAAGGTAATAGAGGCGGGAAGCAGCAGACAGAGCAGA
This sequence comes from Paenibacillus sp. FSL M7-0896, assembly GCF_037975415.1. Classification (NCBI taxonomy): domain Bacteria; kingdom Bacillati; phylum Bacillota; class Bacilli; order Caryophanales; family Paenibacillaceae; genus Paenibacillus; species Paenibacillus sp. FSL M7-0896. Next base: position 2,117,286 of record NZ_CP150250.1, on the reverse strand, counting down.
GAAGCGACGAGCAGCTTATTGCGAAAACCGAGTCTCCATCCTCTAGGCAGCAATGGCAATCCTCCTTCACAATCAGACTATCGTTTTCTATGCCTCTATCATATCAGCTTTCCGCCACCAGCAGCTCATTTCAATCTATTATTCCGGGTAAAAAAGGGCTATTCAGCACTTCCAATTTTTTACTTGTTGGCGTCTACAATCTTCTGCAGCTCAGCCTGCGCCTTCTTGATGGTAGTCTCCAGATCCTGCTGTTTCAGGATGTACAGCTCGGTTTCTTTGGTAAAGGCTGTTTCCAGCTCGCCTTGATAGGTCGGCGGCACGCTGAGCGGTGCGGGCTTGGCATTCTTAATTACATAGGCCAGTGAGGCTTCGTCAATCTTGTCGGGGCTCATAGCACCCGATTTGACGCCGGCAATGAACTTGTCCACATCCTGCTTCTTCCACGCGGAATATACATTCTGCATCTGCTCGCCCTCTGTGGAGTACCAGCGGATGAAATCATAGGCTTCCTGCTGATGTCCCGACTTCTCCAGGATACCTACATAGTTGCCGTTGGCAATGCTGACTCCCGCAGGTTGTCCGGCACTATTGGACGGCATCGGAGCGAACGCGGTAGTGAAGGTTGCAGGGAATTCTTCCGACCCGCCTGCTTCGCCGATCATCCAGTTGCCGGTCACGATCATCGCGGCATGTCCGGTGAAGAATTCCGAGCGGTACGCGAGCTTCTGGGAGATGGTGTCGGCATACGGCACCGCTACTCCCGATGCCTCTGCCTTGCTGCGCAGCTCCAGGGACTGGCGGATACCCGCACTATCGATGTTTACGACACCGTTGTTGACCAGATTATTGTCCTTCTCCTGGTTGATGACGGCCAGCTCCCAGTACATAGCCCAGGTATGGAAATACGTACCGAAGGTCTTGGACGGCCCGGTGCCGCTGGTCAGCTTAGCTGCGTAATCAAGGTAATCGTCCCAGCTCCATTCGGTGGGAACGGCTAAGCCCGCCGCATCCAGCTTGTCCTTGTTCAGCAGGACGAAATAATTCTCCAGCGTATCCGGCAGGGCATACACTTTACCGTCAACGGACGGATCAACCGTATACTCATCTGTCAGCGTGATGCCTTCCTTGCTGATCAGGTCATTCAGCGGAGCCAGCAGTCCGAGTCCGGCACGCTGTGAATAATCGGTTGCCCCCGGCATGAATACCACATCCAGGTTCTCGCCGGATGCGACGAGCAGATCCAGCTTCTTCATTCCGGCCACTGAATCACCGTTGTCAGCCAGCTCCACGTATTCCAGTGTAATTCCCGGATGGGAATCCTCGTACGCCTGCAGAATCGGTTCCATATCCGCCGCAGGCGACCAGTTGGCGACTTTGATCGTTACCGGTTCTGCTGAAGGTGCGGCACTCTCCCCCGCCTCCGGTGCAGCCGTGCTGCCGGAAGTGGGAGATGCACCATTTGTGTTGTTTGAGTTGCCGCAGCCCGCCAGGGCTACCAGAAGCACGATGATCCATACCAGAGCGAACACATTCTTTTTCATAACTAACACCCCTTCTAATGTGGTCTACAGTTCCATGCAGTTCTCATGCACATCCTGACCGTCCTATCCGCCCGCCTGCCTTCCGGTTATGCAGCTTCCGGGAACTTGCCAGCCCTCACCCCTTCACCCCCCCCAAGGAAATACCTTCGATTACCTGCTTCTGCCCGAGGATGAACACGACCAGCAGCGGGACAATCGCCGAGACCGAAGCCGCCATGATGAGCGAATAGAAGGCGCCGTTGCGGTCAGCGAAGGCATTCATGCCAAGCTGAAGCGTATAGAGTGTCTTGCTGTTCAAGAAGACCAGCGGCGTCTGAAAATCATTCCAGGTCCAGATGAACCGCAGAATGGCATAAGTGGCAATGGCGGGACGGACCAGCGGGAACAGAATCGAGAGGAAGATACGGATATGTCCCGCGCCGTCGATCTGCGCCGATTCGATATACTCATTCGAGAGTGAGGCAAAAAACTGGCGGAGCAGAAAGGTGCCCAGCACGCTGAACCCGCCAAGCAGGATCAGGCCCAGATGCGTATCGTACAGGCCGGTGGAGCGGAAGATAATGAACAGCGGCACCAGCGTGGCTTCCGCAGGAATCATATAAGTGGCCAGCACCAGTACGAAAAGTGCATTTCTGCCGGGGAAGCGGATTTTGGTGAAGCCATAGGCCGCCATGCTGGACACCGCTACGGAGAGAAGTGTTGTGAGCGCCGTGACTTTAATCGAGTTCCAGTAATACAGGGTGAAGTTGGCTTTGCCGAACCAGACGGAATGATAGTTGAACGCCGCCCTCCATGTCTGCGGAATCCATTCGATCGGATATTTGAACACATCGGCCTCAGGCTTGAGCGAAGCGGAGAGCATCCATATAAAAGGGAGCAGAAACACAATGCCCAGCAGTGCCATGATCAGGGTGATGATGGCTTTTCCCCAGTCCAGATTGCCTATTCTCACAGGTATGTGCCTCCCTTATCTAGTAATTGACCCAATAACGCTGTCCCAGCCACTGCAGGCCGGTAATGGCAAGCACGATGACGAACAGAATCATGACCATGGATGAAGCATAACCGGTCTGAAGATCGACAAATGCGGTCTGGTACATATCGTACACTACGACAGAAGTGGAGTTAGCCGGTCCGCCGTCCGTCAGCACCTTGACCAGGGCGAAGGATTTGAAATTGCCGATAATGCCGGTCACGAGCAGGAAAAAGGTCGTCGGCGTCAGCAGCGGAAAGGTAATGGAGCGGAACTGGGCGAGCTTGGAGGCGCCGTCAATCGTCGCCGCTTCATACAGGTCGGCAGGGATATTCTTGATCCCGGCAATGTAGATAATCAGCGAGACCCCAAGGTCAATCCAGATCATCAGCAGCATGACCGATGGAAGCGCATACGTTGGATCGGCCAGCCATTTGGGCGGATTGTCCACCCCGATCGCCGACAGGAAACCGTTGACCGGACCGTACGAAGGATGGAAGAGTACCTGCCACACTACCGCCACAGCAACTACACTGGATATCTGGGGCATGAAGTAGATGACCTTGAAGGCACCCGGCGCATATACATGACTCGTGATAATTACCCCGAGGATCAGCGCGATCGCCATCCCGACGGGTACGGCCAGCAGCATAATGAAGTTATTGCCCAGCGACTTCAGGAACACCTCATCCTGGAACAGCTGGCGGAAATTATCGAGGCCGCTCCAGCGGATCTTGTCAAACCCGGTAACGAACGACCATTTGGTGAAGCTGAGCATGAAGGAGAATATCATCGGAATAAGCGTAAATACCAGCACCCCCAGCAGCATGGGACCGGTGAAAAAGTAGCCCATCCCCGCTTCTATCCGTTTTCTTTTTCTGCTGCCGGCGGTTGGTGTCTGATGGGACTGCGGTAAGGTAACTGACGTCTTCAAAGGCTCTGTCCCCCCTCTTGCGTGATCTTATCTCTCATTATAGAAAAGCAAAGAATTTTACATAAGTCACGATCCTGACCCGTTCAGAAAAATTTTTACCTGCCGCTGCGGATGATCAGCATTCCCCGGACATCTGGTACATTGCTGGTGCAAATCGGTCAAAAACGGTGCGGATTTGCGCAAAATAGTTGATTTACTTGGTTTGCCCGCTTTGTTATCTTCTAGGCAAGCACACACGGGCTTGTACTTATAAACTTTTAGGAGGAATCCAGATGAACGCCAAGCCAGATATTATGTCCGCTTATATGGATACTATTGTTGAGCTGCTGAATGAGATCCGGAACGAACCGCAGGACAAGCTGCAGCAGGTGGCAGAGCTGCTTGCGGATCATATCGCACAGGACAAGCTGGTCTACCTCTACGGCCCGGGCGGCCATTCCAATATGAATGCGACTGAGGTCTTCTTCCGCGCCGGCGGCCTGATGCATATCAGCGCCATATTAGATGAAGGCACAATGATCTCGAACGGCGCCCTGCGCTCGATGGCCGTTGAACGCACTCCCGGCTACGGAACGCTTGTTATTGAAGACAACCGGCTAGGCGAGGGCGATATTCTGATTCTTGCCAATGCTTACGGCATTAACACCGCCTGTGTCGATGCGGCTGTAGAAGCCCGGCGCCGGGGAGTCACAACGATTGCCGTTACTTCGGTCGGTCATGCTGAAGCTACGCCTAAGGATCATATTGCCCGCCACCCTTCAGGGCAGAATCTGTATGAGCTGTGCGACTATGTCCTGGACAGCAAGGTGAAGCCCGGTGACGCTGCGCTGCATATTGACGGGATTGAACCGAAGATGGGTTCGACCTCCACCTTCGCCAACGCTTTTCTGCTCAATTCCCTGATGATGACTACAGCGGCCTATCTCGGAGCGAAAGGGATCGAGGTGCCGGTCTGGCGCAGCGGTAACGCTCCCGGCGGGGATGAGTGGAATAACCGCTTCATTGAACGCTTCAAAGGCCGGGTCCGCTGGCTATGAACCTTCAGCTGATTCCTGAGCCTCAGGTGGTGCAGAGCCGGGGACCGGAGCCGGTCAGCGGTATTCGCGGCTGGACGGTGCAGCTTCAGCTCCCCGTGAAGGATGTCCGGCTGCTCACGGCAGCGCAAAGGATATTCACAGAGGTGACGGTGCGTACTACGCATGACGGCAGCGGTGTATTCTCCCTGGTCACGGGCGGTACCCCGCTCAACCCGCTGATGGCCCGGCGGGTTGAGGGCAAGCATGACGGCTACGTGCTGATTACAGACACGGACCGGATTGAGCTGTATGCGCTTAGTGCGTCCGGCCTGTTCTACGGCATTAAGACGCTGGAGCAGCTGATAACCTCCGGCAAAGGCACTGTGCCTGCACTTACGGTTGCCGACTGGGCGGAGCTGAAGCTGCGCAGCGATTATCTCGATCTGCGCACGGTCTATCCGACCTATGAGCATATCCTGGAGTATATCGCGGAGCTGGCCGATTATAAGATCAATACGCTGGTCATTGAATATGAAGACAAGCTGCCCTTCCGTAAGCTGGGCTTCCTGCGCCATCCTGAGCTTGCCTTCAGCGAAGAAGAACACCAGCGGCTGCTGAAGGCCGCACATGACCACTTCGTCACCGTGATTCCGAAGCAGCAGTCCTTCGGCCATCTGGAATATATCCTGAAGCATCCGGCTTATATCGGTCTGCGCGAGGTTCCGGAGACAGTCTCGGAGCTGTGCCCGCACCGCCCAGGCTCCTTCGAGATGATGGCCGGCATTCTGGAGGAAGTGGCTGCCCTGCATCCCCACAGCGACTATCTTCACCTGGGCTGCGATGAGGTCTGGACCCTCGGCACCTGTGAAGACTGCAAGCGGTCCGGGCTTACCCCGGAGGCTTCGTTCATCCGCTTCGTCAATCAACTGGCGGAGAAGACGGTCAGCCTTGGCAAGCAGCCGATGATCTGGCATGATATGATTATGCACGCTACTGCGGAAGAGATTGCGGCGCTGGACAAACGGATTGTAGTCGTCGTCTGGATCTATGGCGGACACCGGATGAAGGCCGATGCCCGGCTGATTCTCCATAAGCTGCGGGATGCGGGCATCGAGACTCTCGGCGCTTCCTCTGTCCGCTGCTGGGATGATAACGGGGACCAGAATTATCCGGTCATCCATAACCGGGTCAAAAATGTGCTGGACTGGATTGAGCTCGCCCGCTCCGAGCAGCTGGGCGGCATTATTCATACGAATTGGGGTTGCCCGTTCTCGCTGGGCAGTCCTTACGGGCTGTTCGAGACCTCGCGTTATCCGGCCTTCCTGGCCGCAGAGCAGAGCTGGAATGCCGGGGCAGATCTCTCTACCTTCCTGGTCCGGTTTCTGCACCGCTTCCACGGACTGCCCGCCGCTCTCCTTAGCGGGGAAGAATGGGCAGATTATGCGGTAACCGACTATTATGCCCTGATCCCGCAACTGCTGCCTGAGGTGAGGAAGAACCGCTTGACCGCCGAGCTGATCGACGCCATGATCCAGTATGAGATTCCGGCGCAGCGCCGTTCCCCGCTGCATACCTTCCTCTTCCGGGGCGCGATGTCTCCGGGCAGTGAGGAAGTGCTGACCTTCCTACGGGACAAATACCGGAGCGGCTACGGCGATCTCCGGCGAGCCAAGCTAAGAATGCAGACCGTGCTTGCCGAGCTGCTGGTGCCGCAGATGGCGGAGCTGTTCCTCCGCTCCCGCTTCTACCGGCCGGAGCTGTTTGAAGCAGACCTGCATGCCATGATTACCGATCTTGAGATCATAGAACAGAAAGCGGGGGATAGCTGATGCCTGATATGCTTGTGAAGCTGTACGATCTGCCGGACAACGGGGCGCTGCTGGAGCGTCTGCGTGGACAAGGCATTGTTATTAAAAGGGCGATGACCAGAGATAAGCAGGCCATTGTGGATTTTGTCGGCCGCCATTTCACGGAGAGCTGGCGGAATGAATGCGAGGTAGCCTTCGCCCACCTGCCCGTCCACTGCTATATCGCAGTGAAGCAGGGCGAGGTGATCGGCTTCGCCTGTCACGAGGTTGTAATGAAGAATTTCTTCGGCCCGACCGGCGTGCTGGACGATTACCGGGGGCTGGGCATCGGGAAGGCCCTACTGCTGGAATGCCTGTCCGCGATGCACCAGAACGGCTACGGCTACGCCGTCATCGGCTGGGTCGAGGACGCACAGCCGTTCTATGAGAAGACCGTCGGTGCGATAGCGATCCCTGACTCTTTTCCCGGTGTATTCCGGGACATGATCAAACTGGGCTGAATCCGGCCCTGATACAGCAAAACAGCGGCATCCCGGGGCTTAACCGTCCCGGGTGCCGCTGTTTGCTGTTGAGCATGTACACCTCCATCAATATATAGTCGGCACCATCCCTCCATCCATGCGGATGGGAGAACCTTTAAAGGCCGCCGCATAAGGACTGCATACGAAGGCAGCCAGCCTGCCGATTTCCACCGGCTTGATGAAACGCTGTAATTCCGATTGCGGCAGGTTGGCCGCCATGAATTTCTGCTCTTTTTCTGCAAAAGTTAAATTTTCGTCAGGATACATTCCCTCAATGATGTGATGCACTTTTTCAGAGAGTGTTGGTCCAGGCATAATGGTATTCACTGTAACCTCTGTTCCTGCTGTCACTTTAGAGATACTTTTGGACAGGGACAGCAGCATGGATTTGGTCATCGCATATTGAGGCATTTGTCCTGAGGGCATGACCGCCTCTTCGCTGGCAATGAAGATCACGCGGCCATAATTCCTGCTCAACATTCCAGGTAAATATAATTTCGTTAATCCGTTTGCAGCCAGCACATTCGTGCGGAAATACTTCTCCCAGATATCCTCGTCCACTTCCTCATACGGCATCAATTCATAAATGCCCATACTGTTGATCAGAATATCAACGCTGGGGAATTGAGCGAATAAGGCTTGTCTTTGTTCAGGATCGGCAAGATCGGCTGCGGCATTCTGAGGAGCGGTGGCCGGGTAATTCAGCTTCAATTCACGGACAGTCTGTTCTGCCTCTTCCCTATTCCGTCCATTGACCAGCACGTTGACGCCTTCCTTGGCAAGCTCTATGGCGATGGCTTTTCCTATACCCTTCGTTGATCCTGTAACTAGTGCTGTTGTATTGTGTAATCCCATCTCCATAATGCACTTCTCCTTATTCATATCTTCTTGTGTTGCGGATAGTGATTATATTATCTCGTTGGGATCATTCAGTAACTAGCACCTTGCGCCAAGCTTCTTGCCGGACACGCCAAAAGTTACAGCTCAGCAAATACTTACATTCAGGTGCTCCGCACGCCACTGTGAAGGCGTAACCCCTTCCCAATGGCGGAAGGCACGGAAGAAAGAGTTCTGATCCTCATACCCGGTCAGAAACGCCACCTCTTTAAGATCAAGCGAAGGATTTGCCAAGTACTCCCGTGCCTGCTCATGTCTGACTTGTGTCAATAGCTGCTTGAAGGTCGTCTTCTCGTCAGTCAGCCGGCGCTGCAAGGTCCGCCCGCTCATCGTAAGCTCCTTCGCAACTGTCTGGAGGTCGGGGCATCCACCTGCGAGACAGTGTGCAATGATCACCTTGACCCTCCCGGATACAGAGAAGCTGTCAAGCTGTTCGTCGAGTGAGCGGTCCAGTGCAGGAGCAAGGATCTCCAGCAGTTCTTTGTTATAAGAAACAAAGGGAAGGTCCAGATGGCTTTGCAGCAGGGTCAACCGGTTATACTTCCCGCCTGTTTGAATCGCGCAGCCGAAATAAGCTTCAAGCACTTGTTCATCGCCCATGGAGTTGACAAATTCGGCGGCCTGCGCTTTCAAGGGCTGACCCGTCCCCTTTCTTCCAAGCTCCAAGAGAAAAGCCAGCGTGATCCCCGCCAGCACCGGCGGACCGGGCAGCCCTGTAGACCCCCACTCCAGTTCTATGGTGCACTGCCCGTTCTCCTCAGTCATCCGCAGGCTTTCGGGCGGACACATCTGTTTGTACCTGACCATGCGGTGCAAGGCATCGCGGTAGTCAGGGGCGTGATACGTCGCTAATACGGCGGGAGGATACTGCGCGGTGTCAAAGGCGGCCGCAAGCCTGGTAATGCCTGACGCAAGATCCCCGGCGAGCTCGGAATACGCCTGCCAGATTGCGAAATATTGGGCAGTGGTAACCGTGGCTTCTGTTGTTATCGTTACAGGGAGCTGTGCCTGACGGGCTACGTCGCGGGCAGCAATCCCCAGGCGGCTTATTCCTGTCCAGAATCCCGGAGGCATTTTAAAGCGTTCAGAGGAACGGGACTTCATAGATATAGGCCTCCTTTTGCCAGTTGCATATTACAGTGTTATGGTTGTCTTAAGGCCATATAAGAATACTCTTGTGCCCGTGATCATGTCTACCTTAATGTACGGGAATGTACAGCCCTGCCTAATTTCACACATATTTCTTATTTTGTTTTAACATATAGGCATTACAATGGATTAGATTATCACTGCATGGTATCCATCATAACTAGTAGGAGGATCAATCATGCCCAATATCTGGATGCATATCGAATTCGGTCAGCAGCTGGCCGGAGAATTCAGCAGCCGCTTCCCGTGTCTCCACCTGCTGGAACAACAGCCGCGGCTCTATAATCTCGGCTGTCAGGGTCCGGATTTCCTGCTATATCACAGCTTTCTTCCTTGGAGACGAGATACCGGGGCACTTCATCTCGGAGACCAGATGCATACGCAGAGCTGCGGGCCTGTACTTGTTGATTTCTGGGAGGCTGCCCGGAGACTTGAAGGAACGGAAGCGGCCCAGGCCCAGCTCTATTTCCTCGGTTTCTTGACCCATCACCTGCTGGACCGCAACCTCCATCCCTATATTAACTGGAAGGCGGGCTATAAGTACCGTGCCCATCAGCGGTTCGAGATTGACCTGGACACTTTGTTCATGAAGCGGCTGCACGGGATGAACACCTGGCAGCACGCTGCCTGGGCTACAATTGACACAGGTGCCCGGCTGCCTGAGCCGGTTCATCGCATTCTTCATGCCACCGCCCTTAAGCATTACCCGGAGACTATGGATCGGCTGCCCGCAGAGATCTGGCAGAGCGCGTACCGCGATATGGTGCTGGCTCAGAAATGCCTGTATGATCCGAAGGGATGGAAGAAGGCTATAACCTGGGGCCGTACCCGCCGGTTGTTCTCACGGAAGCTCACTGCCCGCGAGGAACGGCTGGATTATCTGAATGAGCGGCACTCCCGGTGGCGGCATCCCGCACTATATTCCGAGGTGCAGACCGAATCTGTGTGGGAGCTGTGGGAGGCGGCCCTTGCGGAAGGACGGACGGTGCTCGGAGCGCTTGCCGATTGGCTGGGATGTACGGAGGACTCCGCTGCGGCAAGCCGCAAGCTTGGGCAGTTCACACTGGCACTGGGCAACCGCTCCTACGATACCGGCAAGGATTGCAGCATGAATCTGCAGAATCAATACGCTGAACCCATTTGGACAAGTCTCCCTGGGAGTTGAGGTTGAGCCTACCAACGTCAGCCAACGTCTCTATTACCGCCGCACCCTTTTCCAGCTGAGGAGACGGCTGTCTGCCGCAAACAATTAGAAAAATCCACCTATTTCCCTTTACAGTGACTTCGTGCTTGTCCGAACGCCCCTCCTGCTCGCGAACACAATGTATGCTGTTTTTCACATACATTTGGCCCATATGCCTGCTTACGAGCACAATGTATGCTGTTTTTCACATACATTTGGTCCATATGCCTGCTCGCGAACACAATGTCGGTGCGACCCCCTTATCCCGGAGTCCTCCGTATAAAATCGGTACTTGTTGTAGATATGCTCTTTATTTCGCTTTTTCTCTCGGCCAGAAGAAACTGGAGCGGTCTTCTAGAGTCTGGACCCACTCCGCAAAGGTAACTGGCGGCATGTTCCGAAGGCTTGTATGCATTCTGCGATTGTTGTAAAAGTCCATGTACCGGTCCACCGCTTCATAGGCCTCTTCGAACGTCTCGAAGGCCTCTTTGCGGAACAAATCCCGATCGATATTACTGTGGAACGATTCAATAAAAGCATTTAAATCCGGCGTTCGAGGCGGAATGCGTTCATGGGTCATTTCCCAGCTTTCACACATGTCGCCAAACAGATGGCTGACGAACTGTGGGCCATTGTCGGTGCGGATCACCGGGCGTGCGCTGTCAGGGGCGCAGTGTTGCTCCATGGCGCGTCCCAGCGTCTGGCAGGCGTGCTTGGCCTCACACGACGATCCGCGGTGGTAGCCGACGATGACACGGGTAAACACATCGATAATGCTCAGGACAAAGAAATGCCTATCGCGGCCCGCCACGTAACCGTACTTAATGTCCATCTGCCAGAGCTGGCCCGCCCCTGTAATGACCCGGTTCTCCGGCAGCTTCCGAGGGTGATTAAAACGCTTGTGACGCTGCGGCTGCAGGATATCCAGCGCCTGACACAGCCGGTAGCTTTTCTTGTGATTGAGCCTCAGCCCGTGCTGGTTCCACAAGCACTTGGCCAGCAGTTTGTACCCGTACACGTGCTCCTCTCCAGCGATTAATTCCAGCAGCCATTCCTGGATTTCCTCGTCGCTAATCTTCGCTCCAGACTCGGTCAGGGAATAGCCGGGTACGGGTCTTCCGCGCCCCGGGGGTACGGCCTGGGCATCCTGCTTCTTGCGTTTCTTACGGTCGTAATACGTAGACTCTGCTAGCCCCACGAGACGTAGTACCAACGCTGCGGTATTCCCCTGCTTAATGAACATGTCGGCTACCTCGATTTTTTCGGATAAGCAGGGGTTGGCTTTTTTAGCAGTTCACGCAGAATCTCGATCTCTAACTCCTTTTCGCCGAGGATCTTGACGGCCTTCTCGTATTTCCGCTCCACGTCCAGGAGGCGCTTCAGTTCCTCCACCTGCTCCTGAGGATACGGATGATCTTGTTCTCCATGGGCCTCTCGGTAGTCCCTCACCCACTGATTCACCGTCGATGGAGTCACCCCATACTTTCGGGCAACCACCGCTGCCTTAATGCCAGACAACACCTCTTGCGCAGCCTTCTCTCTTGTTCCTGTTAAGTGTCCCATACCGTTCATCCTCCTCCTATATCTAGTCTACATTTTTGTGGGGGAGGACTCCAACTTCTTTAGGGGGCTGTGGAGATGTATGCTGTTTTTCACATACATTCAGACCGTGTGCCTGCTTGCGAGCACAATGTATGCTGTTTTTCACATACATTTGGTCCATATGCCTGCTCGCGAACACAATGTATGCTGTTTTTCACATACATTCAGCCTTCAGTCACATTCAGCATCAAAGTCATCCCTTTTCCACAGCAGCAGGAAACTATAGTTTCCTATATAATCATAAAAACGCCCGGTTCCCCGGGCGCTCAGCACAATCTATACATTATCCTTCTGTCAGACAGCATTCCAGCTTACAGCGGATCATTCGGAAGAATCTCGGGCGGGGCCGGTGGCACCATATCCGGCTGCTCCGGCGGTACGATTTCGGGATGCTTCTCCGGCACAATCTCCGGCGGGATCACAACCGGCTCCGGGAGGATATCCGGCTTCACATCGGGGACAACCTTCGGCGGAACCTCGGGCGGCAGATCTTTGCTCATCTCCTTATACCTCCTTCATTCCTGATACCTCATTTATACCCGCTCCACGCTTCCTTTAACCTTATTGCCCTAGTCCTCCCCGGTCTTCCCTAGTCCTCCCTTGTCCTCCCTTGCCCTCCCTGTAAATTCCCCTCTTCATGCAAGATGTTTAACCTGCGGTTGATCTCCAAGTAATAGTTGGTTGTTAAGATCAAGGCAACAAGATTACTGGGAGGGATACCGATGCGTCTGGCTCTATTCACGGACACTTTTCTTCCGCAGACGAATGGCGTTGCCCGTACACTCGGCCGGCTGACCAGCCACCTGCACCGCCGGGGAATTGAACATCTGCTGTTCACGCCAAAATCCGCCCCGGAGAGCAGCTACCCCGATCCTGTCAGACCCGTGGCCAGCATCCCCTTTTTCCTCTATCCCGAGTGCAGGCTGGCCCTGCCCGGCATGTCCTCCATGCAGAGTGAACTGGCTGCGTTCGCCCCTGACCTGCTCCATCTCGCCACCCCGTTCAATATCGGCTTAACCGGCCTCCGGTATGCCCGCAAGCAGCAGCTCCCCCATGTCGCCTCCTATCACACCCACTTCGACCGTTACCTCGAATATTACAAAATGAGAAGAATCCTCCCGCTCTACTGGAAATACATGAAGTGGTATCACCGTTCCTGCGATGCCATCCTGGCCCCTTCCCGCGAGACCCTAACCAGCTTGCGCATGGAGGGCTTCACACGACTGCGCTTATGGTCCAGAGGCGTGGACTGTACCCTCTACTCGCCGGAGAGACGAAGTGAAGAGACCAGGGAGCGTTACGGCAAGGGAGCGGCGCTGATGATGCTCTATGTCGGACGGATTGCCCCGGAAAAAGATCTCACCACCCTCCTTCAGGCTATGCAGCTCCTGCCGGAGTCCGTGCGTTCAAAGGTTCAGCTGGTGATTGTCGGCGATGGCCCGCTGCTGCCTGAGCTTAAATCGCAGGCACTAGAGAATGTCACCTTCACCGGTGCCAGACACGGCGAAGAGCTGGCAGAGCTGTACGCCTCCGCCGATCTGTTCGTCTTCCCCTCCTGCACGGAGACCTTCGGCAACGTCGTGCTTGAAGCCATGGCGTCGGGGCTTCCCGTGATCGCCGCAGATGCAGGCGGAACGCGGGAGCTGATCGCACCCGGTGTCACCGGCATGCTGTTCGGGCCGCGCAGCCCGGCAGCCATGGCAGAGCAGATCTGCACCGCCGCCGCCAGGCCCCTGCTGCGGAGCGCAATGGGCCGTGAAGGCCGGCACCAAGCCCTCCAGCGCTCCTGGGAGCAGATTTTTGACAGACTGATTAAGGATTATGAAGAAGTCATCGAGCGCCGCAGGATCAAGAATGAAGCAGGGATCTACACCGCCTGATCCGCTGTCTGCCCGCCTATGAAGACTAAGCGTTCCTGGGACCACGGGAATGCTTTTTTCCATTGTTCACGGTTTCTCCCCATCACTCTATTGACCATTGGAATAATGACTTATATTATACACATATACAATAATCCAAAATATGGAATTCAGTCAGGCGGTGATCCCTTGAAGCCTCTCACAACGATTCGCAGTCATCTTGAGGCTTATCTCTATTCCCAGCAGTTGTCCATCAACCAGTTCTCCATTCAGTCCGGCGTTAATTCCGGCACCTTAAGCCGTATCCTTAGCGGTCAGCAGCCGATTGCCATGAATCACCTGAAATTGATCACCCGGGGCATGTCATTGCCGGAGGATCATTTCTATAGCATGTATGTCGATGAGTGCTTTTTATATTCGGCACCCACCTGGCGGCGGCTGCGCCCCTTCATCCTGAATTCAGCGGAGCTGGGGCGGCTGGACTGTATAGAGCTAGTAGTCAAAAATCTGCTGGACAACCTAACCTATGCTCCGATGCTTTTTGAAGTGGCCGAGGACTTGTTCCAGCAGCATCACTGGCAGGCGGCAGCCGTGCTGTACAAGAATATCAGCGCGAGCGAGAAGTATCAGCATTCCGAGCGGCTGGCCCTCTGCCAGTACCGTTTGTTCCGCATTGCCCTAGGAGACAGCCAGACACTCAACCTCCAGGCTGCTCTTTTATTCGAATGTTATATTGAACGGCTTGAGGTGTCTGATCAGCTCGATGGACTGAAAGCTCTGATGCATGTCTATTATTCGCTGCACAAATGGGACAAGGTGGACGCGCTGGCTCAGGAGATGCACCGTCTTGCCATGCTCAGCTATCACCATCTGCACCGGTCGCAGCGCAGAGACCGCCAGGATAAATGCCCGGAGAAGCCGGTATTCTTCTACGCGCTGTATTCGCATCTGATGCGGGCAAGCGTGTGCGAAGAATTCCGGGACTATGAATCGGCGCTGAAATACGTAGCTCTATATATGGATAGGAGCTGGATACGCGAAAAAGGGGAAGACACCCGGCACATCCTGGACCAATTTCAGGAGTGGGGCACGGCCAATACCCTCCTCTACCGGATGATGTCCGGCGACTATGGAGTGCTGCCTGAATATGTGGCCTATATTGCTCCGCATGCCAGTGAGATCTTTGTAGCCCTGTACCATATTGTGATCTCAGCCAACCGCTTCTCCTGGAATGTGGATGAGGTGCTTGAACAGTTCCCTTCCTATATCCCTTACCGGACCAATCTGAAGGACTTCGGCGAGCTTCACAACCAGCAGATCCTGGCCGACCAGTACTCTACCTTTCTAGCGGAATTAGCCAACTATTATTTACGCAATCACCGCCTGGAAGGGATGGCCTTCCTTCTGCAAAGTCTGGAATCTTCTGCTAAAATAAAGAGTGATAGCATAATCATTAAATGTGTGAATCTGTTTGAACAATTCCGGCATCAAGCCACTGAGGAACAGACAGAACAATACAGACTTCTGATTGGAGAGGTGCAAGAATCCAATGATAAGAAAAATGATTATGCTTCTAATGTCATGTAGCTTGGCCGTTATAGCTATTCACCCCCTGGAGGGTTATGAATCTGTAACAAAGGCTACTGTACAATCCGTGGTTCAGCCTATGGGTCACGGTACGGGGGACGGCTGATTTAGCAGCCGCCGCGCCCCCAGAAAGGATGATGAACATGAAGTTCACCCGAAGGTTATTACTCCTCCCCGCACTTGCACTGGCTCTGGCCGGAGGAGCTGAAGCCGTTCCGGCTTCGGCCAAGCCCGCCCCGGACGTGCAGCTCCAATTAACCTACAACAGCGGAAGCGGAACATCAGGCATGGCCGGAGGCACCGCACAGATCAAGAACGGGGTCTCTTATATGCCAGCTAACCTGGTCACAATCATGGGACTTAAGGTCAAGTGGAATAACGCGGACAAAACCGCCACCTTCAGCGGGTGGAACAAAAGCTTCAGCATGAAGCTTGGTCAATCCACCGGCGTACTGGACGGGAAGAAGGTCTCCCTTGGAGGTATACCTTATATGGCGGATAAGCAGTTGTATGTGCCCGTCAAGTTTGTGGTGGCAGCCCTTGAAGGCGGACCCGTAAGATGGGATGCGGCCACCAATACAATACGGGCCAACGGTCTGCATATGTACCGCGGTTATTCAGAAGTGTTCGACGGCGGAGTGTACTCTTTGTCGCTGGACAGCGGGGAGCTGTATCTGACTACGAAGCAGAACACTAAGCATAAGCTTGCTGTTCTCGGCAAAGGACTGGATGTAGTGGATTTCACTTTCGAGCGCACACCCGCCGGTCTGACACTGCTTCAAGTCGTCAATTCGTATGGCGAGCCCCATGTGCATGCAGAGTATTACACCTATCTAGTGAAGAATAACAGTGTGATCCGCCAGGGGCATACGAATATCCATACCTCCTTCGGCACAGCCCCGGTCTGGGCCGACGGCAAGCTGGTATTCAATGACGGCCGCACACTAAGGCTCATTGAGGATGGGACCGGAGCGGTCAGCGAGACCGTAGATATACCGAAACTGCTGGGTGCAACCGTTTCCCAGGATGTCTACTACAATGTCGAAGCCGTATACCCGGATGTTCTGCTGGTACGCCCTACAGACACTGCCTTCCTGACCCTAGTTGACCGCGCTACTGGTAAGCAGACTGTGTTATATAAGCAGCTGCTCAGTGCAGAGCGCCAGCGCGAAGTAGAGCAGCCCGATTTTATGTTCCCGGGAGACTATATCTACTTCACCGGACGTACTGACAACGTCTTCACCTTCAAGCTTCACAGAATGGACGGCAGCCAAGACATCATCAAGTCCTACACATGGCCAGGCAGCCAGAACTGAGCAGCTACACTTTCACATTCGATTGCACTCTGTTTTTCTGTGAAAATACGTCTCTTGCGATAAACGCACGACCTACGCGGCACGCCCGGTCCAATTATGTTCGGTTTTTCGATTACATTTGGTCCGCACAGATGGCGTAAAGTAAGTTGTGTACCAAGATTTGGAGCCTAGTCAGGCACCAAAAAAGTAGGGTATCCTCGGGATTGCGAAACCACCAAGGAGGAACCCTACCAATGAATATTTTACCCGAAAGTTCGCTGAATAATCTATTTGAAAAACTTGTTAAAGATTTTGTGAAAGACAACATGGAACGCCTGTTGCGCGCCGAAATCCAGGGGTTTATGGAGAGTGAAGAAGCCGGCGCCAGCAATAGTCGCAATGGCTACTATACGCGAGACTTACACACGAAATACGGCCATATCGAGGATCTTCAGGTGCCCCGGGACCGCCAAAGCCTTTTCCAGACGCAGTTGTTTGAGCCGTACCAGCGGCGGGACGGATGGTTAGAAGAGGCCGTCATCCAAATGTATAAATCGGGCATGGGTACGCGGGATGTGGCCCGGTTCATTGAAAGTATGTTTGGCAGCCACTACTCCCCCACCACGGTCAGCAATATTACGGCTACGGTGCTAGACGATATCCACCAGTGGCAGAAACGGCCACTGAGCAAACGGTACTCCGTCATCTATTTAGATGGGCTGTACGTGAAGCTGAAACGGGGCACGGTTCGTGGTGAAGTGGTCTACTTTGCGATGGGAATTGACGAGGAGGGCCAGCGTCAAATTCTCGGGTTCTACGTGGGTGGCCAAGAGAGTTCGAATGGCTGGCGGGAGGTACTCAAAGACCTGTACGACCGCGGAGCGCAGGAAGTCCTGCTGGGTGTGTTTGACGGGCTACCGGGACTGGATGCGGCGTTTAAAGAGACCTATCCTCAGGCGGATGTACAGCATTGCGTAGTGCACAAAGTGCGGGCCACGTTTCATAAAATTCGGGTGGAGCACAAAACCGATGTCATGGAGGCGTTGAAAACCGTATATACGGCACCGGATGAAGTGGTCGCCCGGGCTAACTTTGATACGGTCAAAGCGAAGTGGAACAAGCTGTATCCGAAGGAAATGAGGTCCTGGGAGGAACAGTTATCCACACTCCTGACGTTCTACAACTATCCGCTGTCGATCCGTAAAGCGATCTACACGTCGAACCCCATCGAGCGGATGAACAAGGAAATCCGCAAGCGTCTGAAACCGATGAACAGTCTGACAAACATGGATGCCGCAGAGAAAATCGTGTACCTGGAGATGCTGGAATACAATGAACGTCATGCAGGGCGGGTCGCCCAAGGCTTTGGAGTGGATGCCGTTAAAAAGAAGCTAAAAGAGCTATTCGAAACACGCTACCCCTCTTTGCCCACACCGGAAGAGGCGTAACAGAGAAATCCAGTTTCTGGGAGTCGGGGTTCCCCCTCCCCCCAGAAACACTACATCCCAACCCGTAACCCGGGGGAGGCACTTCTACTCTTTTACACAAACTTCTTGACGCTACCTCCGCACACCTCCGTGCTGCGTATTGTGGTCGGTTTTTCGATTACATTTGGTCCGCTCGCCTCCACGCTGCGCATTGTGGTCGGTTTTTCGATTACATTTGGTCCGCTCGCCTCCACGCTGCGAATTGTGGTCGGTTTTTCGATTACATTTGGTCTGCTCAGCCTCCACGCTGCGCATTGTGGTCGGTTTTTCGATTACATTTGGTCCGCACACCTCCGTGCTGCGCATTTTTATGCTGGAGTTGTGTCTTGAAAGACATATTTGTTTTCGCATACATTTTCGGCAACGACAAAAAAACGCATAAACGTCATTATTATCATAAATGACGTTTATGCGTTTAACATCCAACAGCCAGCAAATAAAAGACAGGGCGTCTACAAACGCCCCTGCCTTTTCATTCTCCGCGCTATTCTTCTCTCTCTTCTTCGTTCTCTCCTCCGTTTACGGTCCTTACGGTAGAGCAGGAGATCCAACATAACTTCAAAAAGCACCCCAAATAGCTCAGCCATACAACCCCTCTTTTCAGCGGTTTCAGCGGTTATAGAAGTGCTACTTCACCCCTTACGGCTCCGCAGTCCACCCAAGCTTGCTCCTTCACTAAATACCCGCTCAATCCTCCGCTGCACCTCGGGGTCAGGAATTAACGGCGGCGCTTGATGCGGCTTCACCCGGGCATCGATGATCACATTATCACAAGCCCAGTGCTTATGCTCCACCGTGCTGTTCACCCCATGGATGTCATGGGACGGATTGCTGCGGGTGAAGGTCGCCCACAGGAAGTTGTTCAGCGACTCCGACATGAAGCTGCTGTCATCGCACAGAATAATCATCGGGCAGGAATCAAGCGCCCCCTGCGCTGCAATCGCAGCGCTCAGGCCGGAGATTTCCTCTGCCGCCGAGGCGTAATCCCGGAACGGCTTCCCCTGCATGGCGACAATCCCCGGCATAATCATCGCCGCCGGGCCCCAGCCCTGCTCCACCCGCTGAAGAACCTCAGGCACCTCCGTGCACAAGCTCCGCTTCTGCTCCCCTACAGCTGCGAAGACTACCTTGCTTCCGCTGTTGATCCCGGTGCCGGAATAATCCAGCGTATCAATCGTTGTATTCGTCTGGAAGTGAATATCACGTCGCAGATTGATCCGCTCCAGAATGTAGGTCAGGAACCCGGCGATATCATGCGTGCTGACCGGCTTGTCCTCTTCTGCCGTGATGAACAGATATTTCGCCAGACTGAGCTGTCCGGTTCCGAGAATCCGATTGCTGATCGTCAGCAGCTCTGCAGGCTGCTTAAGCTGCTGATACGGGGTATACCGCTCACTGCCGATCGCGAACAGCAGCGGGTGCACTCCCGCAGCATCTATCGCATGTACCTCCTTCACGCCGGGAATCTCCGAGCGGATCGCCCCGCCGGTCAGCTCATGGATGAGCTCTCCGAAGGCAGTGTCCTCCTGCGGCGGACGGCCGACCACCGTGAAGGGGAAGATAGCCCCTTTTTTGGCGTAAACCTTGTGAACTCTCATCACCGGAAACGGGTGAGTCAGGCTATAGTAGCCCAGATGATCGCCGAACGGCCCCTCTGGCTTCGTCTCCCCGGGATGAATCTCTCCGGTAATCACGAAGTCAGCATCGCTGCTGACGCAGAAGCCGTCTACATAGCTATAGCGGAAATGACGCCCCGAGAGCAGCCCGGCAAAGGTCATTTCACTTAAGCCCTCCGGCAGCGGCATCACCGCCGAGAGCGTATGCGCAGGCGGGCCGCCGATGAAGCAGCTTACCTTCAGCGGCTCGCCGCGTCTGTTCGCGTGGGCCTGATGAATGCCGATGCCGCGGTGAATCTGATAATGGACGCCCACTTCCTTATTCAGCTCATATTCGTTGCCGCTAAGCTGGATACGGTACATCCCCAGATTGGAGTTCATAATGCCCGGCTTATCGGGATCTTCGGAGTACACCTGCGGAAGCGTGACGAATGCCCCGCCGTCGCCCTGCCAGTGCTTAATCTGCGGAAGATCGGAGATTTGAATCTCCTCGAATCCGGCCGGTACACCGCTGCCCTTCTTGATCGGCAACGCTTTACGGGCGGCAAGGCCTGTCCCGATATACCGCAAAGGCTGCTTGAGCGCCTTCATGGGATTGCTGCGCAGGGCGATGACCGCCTGCGACGATTCCCAAGTGTCGCGGAAGATGAACTTGCTGCGCTCGATAGTTCCGAACAGATTCGAGACCGCCCGGTACTTCGAGCCCCGGACCTTCTCGAACAGCAGAGCGGGACCGCCTGCCTCATAGACCTTCATATGTATCGCCGCCATCTCCAGATGCGGGTCCACCTCTTCATGTATGCGAATTAAATGCCCGTGCTTCTCCAGGTCAATAATACATTCTTCCATATTGCGATATGACATGCTTCTACTCCCATTCTCTCAAGAATATGAACCTCTTTATTATCAATGAGTGTGCCCGTCAGGTCAATTGCCGCCAGGGCAACCTCTCCAGTTGTCACAGATATTCTTGCCTTCTTCTGTGGAGAGCCATTATTATACTTGTAAACCGGACGGCTCCGGGCAAACATTCGGCAAGCAAAGGGGACTAACGCAATGATCATCAAAAAGGTAACCTGGCTGGAGCTCTTCTACGATCTGCTATTTGTCGCTGCGGTCTCCAAAGCCAGCCATGTGCTGCTGCATGTAGAAGACGAGACCCTGTCCCTTGAGACACTGGGCAAATTCGTACTGATCTTCATTCCGATCTGGTGGGCCTGGGTCGGCCAGACGCTTTTCGTTAACCGCTATGGTCAGGATACGGTGATGCACCGGATTTTTCTGATTATCCAGTTGTTCTTCGTATTGATTATGACAGCCAGCCTGTCAATAGATTTCGATGCCAACTATCTGCCGTTTCTGATTGGCTATCTCGGACTCCGGATCATGACCGCGGTCCAATATCATTACAGCCATTCCAGAGAAAGCGGGCATCTGCGCGACACGGCCCGCTATCTGGGATCACGTTTCTGGATTGGACTTGCGATTTCGGCCTGCTCCCTGTTCTTCGATTCTTGGCTGCGGTATGCGGTACTGTACGCAGGAATTATGCTGGACATCATTCTCCCGCTGACGGGACGGAGGATTCTGGTGAAGACGCCCCCCAATACCCATCATCTGCTGGAGCGCTTCTCCCTGTTCGCCTTGATCCTGCTCGGCGAATCTGTGGTTAGCATCCTCGCCGTGCTGCAATCCAGCCGCTGGACCGGGCCGTCTGTCGGCTTCGCTGCGCTCACCTTTGTGCTGATCATCGCCATATGGTGGCAGTATTATGACAACCTGGAGAAGAAGGTCGATATGCATATCCAGACTGCCGGACAGACCATTATCTACGGGCATCTGTTCATTTATCTGTCGCTATGTATGCTTGCTGCGTCAATCCAGCTATTGTTCCTGGATCAGCTTCATTATGGGCAGATGCTGAACCTGTTGTTCGGCTCGGTGCTGCTCTACTTCGCTTCCACGACACTGGTCTTCCAGGTCTACAGGCATAAGCAGCATCGGCTGGGAATGAAGCCGCTGGCAGGGCTAACCGTCATTCTGGCCTGCTTCTATGTGCTGGATCTTATAGTCCATGTACCGAATGTCCTGATCATGGGCGAGCTGGCTCTGTTCTTCGCGCTGTACGCCAGAATTACTGCCTGACCCGGCTGCCCGTCAGCTCTCAGGCACTGGCCCCATCTATTCGCTCTGCACGCCAAGAGGCTGCACCAGAGGTCATTGCCCGCCTCAGGTACAGCCTCTTCCGTTCGTCTTACTGGCCTGTAAATTCAATCTCATCGTACTCATAATAAGCCTGTAGGATCTGCTGCCGGTCATCCAGGAACAGCTGGTCAGCCACGCCGCTGACCAGTCTAGGAATCGCATTCCGCAGGCCCGAGATGGCCGATGCCGATAACCCGCAGCTGGCCAGAGCGGAATAGTTGAACACGAATAAGCCATGCAGCAGCTTGCGGCCTGCTTCATCCCGGCTCTGAAGTGCAAAGCCTGGACTAAGGTAAGGGTGTGCATCCAGCAGCGGATTCGCCGCTCCCGCAGGCGCCGTGTACCGGTCGCTCCAGCGGGCAATATGAGGCTCCACCTGCCGCAGCTCCGGCCGCAGGGCAGGATCGCTAAGCAGGCCCGTGCTGACGATCAGATAGTCGAAGCTGAACTCTCCAGCTGATGTAGTCACCACCGCCTGCTCCCCCGAAGCCTCCACCTTCAGCCACGGCGAGCCGAGGTGCAGCCGGAAGCCGGGCCACGCCGCTGCACGGCGGAAGGTATCGCCCGTCGGCGGCTGATTATACTGGAAGAAATGCGAGATCACTGCATATTTGTCCGCATCCGTCAGGGTATGGAACCGCTCAATCATTCCCGAGCCCTCCATCTGGCGGATCGGGTTCACCCCCGGAAGCTGCGCCCGGCGGACGAAGACCTGGGCCTCAGCCGCGCCCTCCTGAAGCGCGTAATTGGCATTGTCAAAGGCGGACGCCCCGCCGCCGAGAATCCCCACCCGCTTGCCGCGCAGGGCAACGAAGTCAATCTGCCGGGAGGTGTGGGCGTACAGGCGCTCCGGCAGATGATCTGCAATCATCGGCGGAACATGCCACTGTCCTCCGCCTTGAATGCCTGTAGCCAGCACCACCTTACGGGCCAGCAGTGTTCCAGCCTGCGCACCCGCTCCTGTAACCTGCAGACGGTAGATTCCGTCGTCACCAGGTTCAACCAGCATTAGCTGCACCTCGTTACGTACCGGCAGCTTCAGAACCTGCCGGTACCAGCGCAGATACTCCATCCACTGGCCGCGCGGGATTTTGTCCACTTCACTCCAGGCGGCCGTTCCATGCTGAGCCTCCCACCAGGAGCGGAAGGTCAGCGACGGGATTCCCAGATCAATCGAGGTCAGATGCTTGGGAGTGCGCAGCGTCACCATCCGGGCGTAGGTCTCCCAAGGCCCCTCCAGCCCGTCACGATTCTCGTCGATAATCAGCAGATTCGAGATCCGTTCGCGCAGCAAGCCAAAAGCCGCACCAAGCCCGCTCTGGCCCCCGCCCACAATGACGACATCATAGACATGGCCTTCATCATGCTCCACAGGGCGGACCCAATCCGCGCCGCCATAGGCGAGATAAGCGAGATCCGTGTTCACGCGTTCATTCAAGGCTTCCAGGCTCATCATTCCTCAGACCTTTCCGGGGCATCTTCAGCTCATAGCTGCTGCCCACTTGGCATCCTGCTCCACAATCCCTGATATACATCTATGGCGATATTATATAGGGTATGCACCCGCTTTTGAATATTGATGGAAGGTTTATTGTCATAAGAGCTGAATTCAGTGGACGGGATTGTACATTAAGCCAATATTTTAACGCCAACTCGCCTTAATGCTTGACAAACGAAATATTATCTCACACGTATCGCAAAATCCCCCCACAAAGTGAGGCTTTAGCTTCGATGATGACTCAGGTACTTTGCGGGGACCCCAAAACATATAAATTCTTTCAAAAAAAAACCGCCCCCATCAGCCCTCCGGCCCCGGAAACAGCTCTTTCGTTCAGTCATTCACAGCTACACTATGCAATCTGGCTCTCTATCTTGCTCTGTTCATAGAATATAAATAGGTCCGCCACCTTAGAAGCGTGCTACAAAAAACTCGCGGTTCGACGGGACGAACTTCTGTGTGCGCTGCACATTATCCGCATCGATAATTCGGAGCGTGTAGCTGACTGTTGTCAGCGTACTGATCGTATTAAACTGGGCGACGCCGAATTCATCGAACTGAGCCGTGATCACAGTGCCGGAGCTCCGGGTCAGTGTAGCCGTCCAGCCCTGCGTTTCGTAAGGGACATTGTTATTGTTCACGGCAAGCACGATGAAATTATTAAGCACCTGTCTGATCCGCCGTCTCTTGGGTCTTACTACCGCCGCTGCTCTTGCTTTTTTAGCCATCAGTTGACGTTTTGCCAGCAATGCCTTCTTCTCTGATTCTTTCATTTGCTTCACCACTTTCTATTGGAATACAGTAGTAAATGCAAGAGAAGAATCAACCGAAACGCACGATTGCCTGTTATTTACATAAATGTATCGCTGTACTCATTCATGGTTTCGTACCCACAGGGCAGTTGGCCGCATACACTGCTTCATAGAGGTGATTACATTATGAAGAGTGTACCATCATGGGTCAGGCGTCACGCCGCCAAGCTCAACCGGCCCCTGAAGCATAAGATCCGCAGTGCTTATTCCACTAGTGCTGCAAATGCTGCTATACCGGTGATCATACAGTTCAGACAACCGATTACTCCAGCGGGACTCCGCGAACTAAGGACACATCTGGGACGGCATGTCCTCCCGGTCAAGCATCATCTGCGGCTGCACCAGGCCGTGGCTTCACAGGTATCCCTGAAATGTCTGGAGCATGTATGCCGCTGGAACGGAGTCCATAAAGTCTATCTGGACGGCATTAAGAAGGCTACGCTCAACATTGCAACTCCATCCATAGGCGCTACAGCGGTTAGACGCTCAAGAGGGCTTACCGGCAAAGGCATCAACATCGCTGTGCTTGATACCGGAGTCTATCCGCATCCCGATCTGACCCGGCCGGTGAACCGCATTCTGGCGTTCAAGGATTATATCAATCACCGGAAATGCCCGTATGATGACAACGGACACGGCACGCATATCACCGGGGATGCCGCTGGTAACGGCTGGTCCAGCCGGGGCAAGTACCGGGGACCCGCGCCGGAAGCGGGGATTGTCGGAATCAAGGTGCTGGATAAGTATGGGGACGGCTATGACTCCACCATTATCAAGGCAATTGAATACTGCATTACCCGCCGCAAAAAGCTGAAGCTGCGCATCCTCTCCATGTCCTTCGGAGGACCGGTGGCTCCGCATGTCAAGGATGACCTTCTCGTCCAGGCCGTTGAAAAAGCCGTCAAAGCCGGGCTCACCGTAGTCATCGCCGCCGGTAATGCCGGCCCCAGGCGCCGGACTATTGAGTCCCCCGGAATCAGCCCCTCCGCGATCACCGTCGGAGCCGTCAATGACCGCCGGACGCTGACGCAGAAGGATGACCGGATCGCTGTCTATTCCAGCCGCGGGCCCGCTCCCGGCGGCAAGGTGAAGCCGGATCTGGTCGCCCCCGGCGATTCAGTGATCTCGCTGCGTGCCCCCGGCTCCCAGCTGGTCCGTGAACTGCCGCGCAATAAGGTCGGCAAGCGGTATTTCAAGCTGTCCGGCACCAGCATCTCCACGCCCATCGTGTCAGGTGCCGCCGCCCAGCTGCTCCAGCTCCGCCCATGCCTCACGCCGCGCCAGGTGAAGCTCTTGCTGAAGCGTAACGCCTTCCCCCTCCGCCTGAAGCCGAATACCGGCGGCAGCGGAGAGATCGACGTACGGTTCCTGAAGCGGCGCTGCTTCCCCAAG
This sequence comes from Paenibacillus sp. FSL M7-0896, assembly GCF_037975415.1. Classification (NCBI taxonomy): domain Bacteria; kingdom Bacillati; phylum Bacillota; class Bacilli; order Caryophanales; family Paenibacillaceae; genus Paenibacillus; species Paenibacillus sp. FSL M7-0896. The sequence goes on along the minus strand of NZ_CP150250.1, from coordinate 2,091,911 downwards.
AAACCCCACAAAGTGAGACTATAGCTTCGATGGATATTCAGGTACTTTGCGGGGACCCCAAAACAAACCGGTAACCGCTCCTTATTCCACGGGGAGCGGTTGCTCACCCGCCAGACACGGCCATAGCTGCCGTGCCCAAGCTAACAACTCCTCGTCTTCTCCATATCTTCCTATACACTGGAAGCCTAGCGGCATGCCTTCAAGCGTTGCCGCAGGCAGACTGACCGTGGGCACTCCCGCGAAGCCCCAGACCGCAGGCATCCCTGCCCAGCCCGTATTCCGCTCCTCAATCTTCGGCGCAGTCCCCCCTTGGGCCGGAGAGACCCACAGATCGATTCCCTCTTGTTCCATAAGCTCCATTAGATCCTGCCTCAGCTCCCTTTGCCGGGTTCGGTACTGCTCCAGCTCCTCCTCCGGAATCTGCAGCCCTCTAAGGATCGCTTCCTGCACGGGAAGACCGTATTCCGCTCTATGCTCCGCGAATCTATGCTCATGCTCCCGTGCCAGCTCACCCTCAATGAAACGCAGCATCGCATTTCCGTAGATGAGTTCATCCTCCCACGGCATTTGGACGTAACGGACTTCATATCCAAGCTGTTCAAGCCCTGTGATCTGAGCCCCGAACAGCCCTTTGACTTCCGCGCTCATCAGCTCCATATAGACTCCCTTGGGGATGCCCAGAACCGGCTTGCGGGGCATTGGGGCAGCAGGAGCCTCCCAGTCCGGGACAAGCAAGGCCGCCGCAGCCTCCATATCAGGCAAGTTTTGTGTGAAGAACCCTACTGTGTCAAAAGACGGTGAGAACAGCAGCACCCCATCCAGCGGAACCCTCCCGTAGCTGGGCTTGAAGCCGACCACTCCGCAAAAGGACGCCGGGGCGATCACCGAACGCAGCGTCTGTGTGCCCACTGCCAGCGGACAGAGCCCCGCAGCCACCGCTGCGGCGGAGCCTGCACTGGAACCTCCTGGAGTATGCCCGGTATTATGCGGATTAAGCGTAGCAATCGGCCCGTTATAGGCGAATTCCTCGGTCACCGTCTTGCCTGCAATCACGGCCCCTAGGGCACGCAGCTTAGCGACCAGAGATCCCTGGGCACCGGCTAACAGCTCAGCGGATAGCTGTGATCCCGCCCGGGTCGGCAGGCCGTCTACATGCAGCAGATCCTTAATGCCCACAGGAATGCCGAAGAGGGCCGGTTTACGCTCATCTCCGCTGTAGGTACGTTGCAGCAGAGCTTTTTCCGAATCCAGACGCCCTTCAGCCTCAGCCTCAGGGACAAATGCATGGATATGCGGCTCAACCTGTCTGTAACGCTCCAAGTACGGGTCAAGCACAGTTTCGGGTGAATATCCGGGTTCGTGAATCTGGCTCATCATTTCTGTCAGGGATAACTTGTGAAGCAGCATAAGATCATCTCCATGGAAGATTATGTATAGCATTTGGCTTATTACGGTTCAGTCTGCAAAAGGTAACAGAAATCCCCAACCTTACTTAGCACCAAAAAAGCCACCCGGGACGCTTCCCCTCCAAGATGGCTTTCATAACCCCTATCACCAGAGATTCCTAAAGCTCTTCTTCTTTTTGCTCCCCGTCCTGCTTATACTCATACAGCTTCTGATTAAGCTGCTTGGCTTCCCGTTTCCCGTCGATGTGCATCATCGCGTACACCATACTTTTGACCACCAGAATAACAATGACGAACGGCACCAGCACTCCCTTATCCATCAGCGGACCGTCAGCGAACAGCCATAGCCAGAGAATCACCAATACATCAGCAAGGATGAAGCAGAGGTAGAAGCTGATCGTCTGCACTTTGGGATCAACCTCATACGTATTCACCAGCGCATAGCGGAAGCAGGTAAATGCCGCAGCCCCCAGGAACAATTGCACCAGCAGCGAGCCCCGGATCATCTCCGTTGAGTTCAGAGCCAGCACAACCGCCGCGAGCACCATCAGACCCCCGCAAGCCACCAGCAGATCCTTCACGAACAAAGACACATACTTTCTGGTTGTAATCATGCGTTTTCCTCCTAGTCAAGTTTGGACAGCACAGCTATAACCCTAACTTCCGTTTGAGCACCGGGACGTATTGTCTGGAGATGTAGACCTTCTCACCGTTGTGCAGCAGCGCCTCGTATCTTCCGTAGAGCACCGGGCGGAGCGACTCGATCTTGGCCACATTCAGAATACTGGATTTGGATGCCCTGAAAAAATCGCCAGACTCATACTCCGTCTCCAGCTCATAAAGCTTCAGCCTTGACTCATACACCTTCTCCTGGCAGTAGATGAACACCTTATGATCCACCGCCTCGAAATAATAGACCTCATGCGGATGGATGATGTGCATTTGCAGCCCTTTCATACCAATCAGCTTCCTTGCGCCTGCGCTCACCGAGTAGATCAGCCCCAGCAAGGCTTCATCCGGGTCATTGCACCTGAGAATAATTTCAGGCTCACCGCCCTCCGGCACCTGCTCAATTGTGATTTTCACCGCCACCGCCTCCTGCCTTCTCTCCCTACAGCTACAGTATATTTTTGTAAAATGACTTATACAATGGCCTTTGCGCAAGCTGCACTCTAGCGGCTTCAAGCTGCAATAACGGAATCTCAGTCCGCAACCTCGTCTGCAATTGGCTACACTTCTAATGGGTCCGCCTAATTTAGAGGATTCAGTCGAGAATGGCGTATCATCTGAGCAGCAAAAAACCCGCAGATCAGCTCTGCGGGTTCTTGGAATATACAATTTTGCGGATGCTGTCGATGGATAACCCGTATTGCTCGCACAATTGGTACAACTCTGCACCTTCTTGGAAGCGGCTACGGATCTCAGCATTGCGGACTTTATAGTAATCGGCTGCTCCTGAGCTTTCACCCCATTTTCGGCGTTTGCTCTTGCAGGTTGGGATATACAGGGCTTCCCCTTGAATATATTGCTGAATCTCCTTCAGCAAGTGGTCTGGCAATAGCTTTGCTGCATTTATACATTGCATCTCTGGCTCGCTCCTTAAAATATATTAATCTTTTAAGGGCAAAGCCTGTGTATAAATAACTGTATTTCTTAAAACATACTACAGGCGAATAAATCCGCTCCATGCCAAGCTTTCGCCTTAGTTATTTCACAGGCTTTGCATGGAGCGTGCCGTTCACATACTGACTCATCCGAAACATGGGTCATCACCTCCCGGGATTCTAGAATTGGTGCAGATTACCTCTATTCTAGAATAATTCCCATATCCATTCAACCACTAGACGCTGCTGCACCCACAATTAGCTATAATCAAACTTTACGGCCTGAACATTAGTTTTTTGCGGGCGCCGATTATATAATAGAATCTATATGGTAAAGAAAGGATGCGATACAGCAAATGAAATTCTCAGAATATGTATACGAACGCCCGGATGTGGAGCAATTCAAGCAGGAGTTCACCACGCTGCTGAAGGACCTGGAGACAGGCAATCTGGAGGAGCAAAAAGCTGCCGTGGCAGCAATCAATAAGCTGCGCAGCCGCTTCGATACGATGGAGACGCTCGTGAGTGTCCGCCACTCCATTGATACGGAGGATGCATTTTACAAGGCAGAGCAGGATTATATGGACGAGACCGGGCCGGTAATTCAGGAGTACATCACGGATTATTACAGAGCCCTCGTCAACTCCAAGTACAGAGCCGAGTTCGAACAGGATTGGGGAACACAGCTCCTAAGCCTGGCCGAGATCTCACTGCGCACCTTCAGCCCTGAAGTGATTGAAGATCTGCAGCTGGAGAATAAGCTGTCCTCCGAATACTCCCAATTGATCGCGTCCGCCAAAATCATGTTCCAGGGCGAAGAACGCACCTTGGCACAGCTGATTCCGTTCGATTCTTCCACGGACCGTGAAGTTCGCAAAGGTGTATTCGAGGCCCGTAATGCCTTCATGGCAGAGCATGAACCCGAATTCGACCGGATCTATGACGAGCTGGTGAAGGTCCGGGCGGGAAACGCTGCCAAGCTGGGATACAAGAGCTTCGTGGAGCTCGGCTATGACCGGATGGGACGTACCGATTATAATGCTGAGATGGTAGCAGGCTTCCGCAAGCAGGTGCATGAGCATATCGTGCCGGTTGCGGGGAAGCTGAAGCAGCGCCAGCGCGAACGCCTTCAGCTGGACGGACTGAAATTTTACGATGAGGGTATTAAGTTCAATTCCGGTAACGCTACCCCTAAGGGAGACCCGGACTGGATCGTGGCGAATGGTGCGAAGATGTACCAGGAGATGTCCCCGGAGACCGGTGAATTCTTCAGCTTCATGCAGGAGAACGGGCTGATGGATCTGGTCAGCAAAAAAGGCAAGGAATTCGGCGGCTACTGCACCTTCTTCAGCGACTACCGTGCTCCGTTTATTTTCTCCAACTTCAATGGAACCTCCGGCGATATCGATGTGCTGACCCATGAGGTCGGGCACGCATTCCAAGCGTATTCCAGCCGGAATATGGAGGTTCCTGAATATACGTTCCCGACCTCCGAAGCCGCTGAGATTCATTCGATGAGTATGGAGTTCTTCGCCTGGCCATGGATGGACCTGTTCTTCAAGGAGGAGGCGGACAAGTACCGTTTCAACCACCTGGCGGACAGTTTGGAGTTCATTCCTTATGGCGTATCTGTCGATGAATTCCAGCACTTTGTGTACGAGCATCCGGAAGCTACGCCGCAGGAACGCAAACAGGCTTGGCGGGATATTGAACGGAAATACCTGCCGCACCGCGATTATGACGGCAACGCATACCTGGAGCAGGGCGGGTTCTGGCACAAGCAAGCCCATATCTTCCGTCTTCCGTTCTACTATATCGACTATACCCTGGCCCAGCTCTGCGCCTTCCAGTTCTGGAAACGCTCGAATGAGGACTTCGCCTCGGCCTGGCCGGATTATCTGAAGCTCTGCCAGGCCGGAGGCAGCCGCTCCTTCACGGAGCTGGTGAAGCTTGCCGGATTAACCTCCCCGTTCGAGGATGGCTGCATCGGCTCCGTCATCGGAGAGATTGAGGGCTGGCTGAACAGCATAGACGATAAGGCGCTTTAGGGACTGGGATTCATACACCGAATACAATTAAGTTATATTCACCATCAAGCGTAGCGTCAACTATTAGGGGCTGTCCCAAGTAGCCAGTTCACGGCTTCTGGACAGCCCCTAATTTTAAATTGGATCGACATGAGCCCGTCCTCTTACTTCTTCTTCCGCTTCTCTGCGGCCTGCTGCTGATTCTCTTCCACTCTGTAATTGACGATTCTGGTAATGAGCTCATAAGGGAGCGGCTCCTTGATGGGAAACTGCACCGAACCCTTGGCTCCTTTGTACTGCGCCAGTTCCTCCTTGAAGGCTTCGATTCCACTGGGTGCCGGGTAGAACCCAATATGCGTCTTGTAGGCGGCAAAATGCACCAGATTCTTATGCAGGAACCAGGTCGGCATCTGATAGCTGATCTTCTCCACTGCCTTAGGGGCGGCTTCCGAAATGACCTTACGCAAGCTCTGCAGAAGCTCCTGGACCTCCGGCGCAAAGGCGGCAATATACTGGTCCACCGATTCATAGGTAACTTTATTCTTTTCCACTTCGGCTTCATCTCCCTTGGGTTGGTTCATAGACGCAGTTAAAGTAAGCCCAACCTATATGTAGCACACAGCTTTTCAAAATTCAATGTGTAATTCGTAAGCGTCATGATCCCTTCGTGCTGGCCTTCCCTTAGGTGATATTCCACCATTCAGCCCATAGCTGTTGTCCATCTGGGGAGCAACGATAATGAACGGCTCGATTTGACCTGCCTCAAGAACCTTTCATATCGACCGCCTCCCGTTCTCCGACACAATCGTAGCACCTACAATTAACAGTACCACAAATCTGGATATTTATAGAAGTACAATTATACCGCTTGGCTGCGGCCTGTTTGTCACTGGTTGGCCTAACTGATATGTGTTTTAATAAAAATCAATCGTTTTTCCGGTTAGCTCCGTCTTACTTATGAAAACATATTTAAAGGACGACTTCTTCCATAGACCAACACAATAAGGAAGAGGGGATGGTGAATGGGGGGAAGACAATGAACAAAGCCAATACAGCAGATCTGGCGCTGATGGATGAAGAGGTGTTCTATGAGCGGCTTGCAAAGGAGCACCGTAAACTGTATACGCTCGCTTACAGCTATCTGCGCTCAGAGGCAGATGCCCTGGAAGCGGTGCAGGAAGCCTCGTGCCGGGCCTGGATGAAGCGTAAACAGCTCAAAAACGAGCAGGCCTTCACACCATGGCTGCTCCGGATTACCATCAACTGCTGCATGGATGAGCTAAGGCGTAAAAAACGCGTTGTGCTGACAGAGAAGCTGGAGGAGGAGCCCCAGGAGATGAGGAGCAGCGACCGTCTCGATCTGGAGCGGGCGATGAGCCGGATGAAGCCGAAATACCGGCATGCTGTGATGCTCAAGTATTACCAGGATATGACGACCACTGAAATTGCCAAGGTACTGAATAAGCCCGAAGGCACGATCAAAACCTGGCTGCGTGAAGGACTTAGGCTGTTGCGGAAATATCTGTGAGCAAATCGGAGGTGACAGAAATGTTGGAAAAAGAAGAGCGTGTCCTGAAACAGGATGCCCAGGAGGTCCATCTTCATGCAGAGGAGATTCAGGAATTGAAAATTCATAATGCAATGCGCAGCGGAATGGCGCAAGGGAAAAAACGCAGCAAACGGCGTTTCTATTCCTATGGGGCCGGCGCCGTATTAGCCGCGGCCGCAGCCATTTTTGTGATTGTCTCATCCATCGGCTTGCCATCTGGAGGTATAGACGATTCCGGCCTCAGCGGTTCAGTGCAGGCGGCCAGCACCAAAAGCTGGAATGATTTTGCGGACTATCGCAAACAGCCATTAACGAACCGGGTGGTTGGCGACATCCTGGAACGAAATCTGGTAAAGCCGGTCCGTCAAAGTGCAACAAACAATGGATACCGCATGGATGTAGATGGCGCTGTCACGGATGGCCGTAAAGTGTATATCCTGTTCAGCGTGCAGAACGATTCGGATACAGAAATTATACCTGCGGATACGAAAATTCAGTTTGGTGATTACGAGGTTCCATATCCACATCGGGGCGCAGCCTTGGAAATGGCATACGATAGCGACTCCCGGATTCCGCCCGGCGGAAGCAAGGATTTTATTTATTCCACTAATTATCCGGCTTCCATCACTGATTCCAAGGATCTGAAGTTCACTGTAATTCTAACCGGAACGTCCGATCAGGCGCTCGTTTCCAGCAGCAACAAGTATCGGACCGGCCTGGAGGTATCGTTTCAGCTTGATCCGGGCAGGTTCAAAGACCAGGAGCACACGCTGCCTGTGAATCGCACGCTTACCGTGGACGGTCAAAAGATCAAAGTGCGCCAAGTGCAGTATACTCCGTTCAATACTTATGTCGATCTGGAGTATGACGAGGCGAACACCAAACAGATTTTCAGCCTGCTGAATCCTGTTCTGATCGCAACGACCGGGAGTCAAACCGAGAAATTGGTTTATCCGGGCAGAATCACGGCCGATAATTCCGAGGTGTACAAAGACCACTCTCAGGCAACGCTGGTGTTCAGGTATACCCAGCTTAACCAGCCGGACTCCACCACGCTGAAGATTGCCGGGATCTCGGCGCTGGAGCCGGACCGTATGAAATTTGTGGTCGATCTGAACAAGCAGCAAGTGATTGAAGCACCGGCAAACGGTTTTGAAATTGTCACCTCCAAGAAGGAACATTCTGCAACAGCGGCAGAGATTCTGCTCCGGCGCAAGGTGACCGGCCTGTCTTATTATACCGATTCGCAAGGGGCAGTACAGGCGGAGTACATCGGCGCACAACTGGCCGACAAATTCACCGATGCGGACGGCCAGGTGCATAATAGGATGAATCGGGAAACTCCACTTACCAATTTTGGCGGCACCTCGATCTCTAGAGATGGTACGGGAACCGGTGAGATGAGTTTATCTTTTGACAGTCAAGCCGCAGATTACCCGCAGCCGCTTACCCTATCGGTTGAGCGCATTTGGAATCCAATTTTGGAGACGCAAAGTATCGAGCTGTTCTCAAAGAAATAGAAGCTTGCCGCAAACAGCAAGAAGCCCCGCCCAGCCGACAGGCTTGCGGGGCTTCTCCCTTTCTTAAGCCCTTTTACAGCAGTATAAGCATTCCGCTGCTTCGTCCGCTCCTAATTAATTTTAATAAGCTGCCATTTCTGGGCGTCGGTTCCGTTATCCGTCCATTGCTGCACGACCGCTCCGTCTGCGGTAGAGGAGTTAGAGACATCCATGGCCAGCCCGCTGGCTTTGGAGATCAGCTTGTAATATCCGCCGCCCACATCGATGATGCTCCACCGCTGGGCGTTGCTGCCGTTGTCATTCGCCTGCTGAAGCTGGACTCCGCTTGCCGTGGAGGCATTCGGCACATCCAGCAGCTTGCCGCTATGCATCGCTGTAAGCTTGTAGAAGCCGTCTCCTGTGCTCTCCACTCTGAATTGCTGATTGGCGGCGGTGTAATTGGTCCACTGATGCATTTTGGCCCCGTCTGCTGTAGAAACATCCGTCACATCCAGTACCTTGCCGCTTGCCTTGTTCATCAAGGTGTAGACTCCGCCGCTGACAATGCCGCTCGAAGGAGCGCCCGCCTGATATACCCGTACATAATCCACGAGCATCTGTGCCGGGAAGGGGGTAGCTCCATTCGGAGCACCAGGCCAGTTGCCGCCTACCGCAAGATTCAGCAGCAGGAAGAACGGTTTCTGGAATTCCTCCGTATTGCCGGTTCCGTTCTCAATATAGAATTCATTGAACTGGTTGCCGTCCACGAACCATCTGATGTACTTCGAATCCCATTCCACACTGTATACATGGTATTGGGAGAAGTCCAGATTACCGGATACCCTTCCGAATTCGGCATGGCCGCCTGCATCCCAGTGCACCGTACCGTTGACGGCAGCGTTATTATTTACCCGCTCCATAATATCGATCTCACCGCAGGCAGGCCAGCCTGGCGGGGTGTTGATATTGGAGCCGAGCATCCAGAACGCAGGCCATAATCCCTGGCCGGAAGGCAGCTTGATTCTGGCTTCGATTTTGCCATAGGTGAAATTCTTGAGTCCCTGTGTCTTAATCCGCGCCGAGGTGTAATTCATGCCTTCATAGGATTCTTTCTGCGCCGTGATGACCAGGTTGCCGCCGGTAACCTTCAGGTTCTGTGAACGGTTCGTATAGTATTGCAGTTCATTGTTGCCCCAACCGCCGGTACCTGTGCCAATCTCAGCCGTCCAGTTAGCGGTGTTCAGGGAGGAGCCGTCGAACTCATCGCTCCAGGCCAGATTCCAGGTTGCTGCGCTTGCGCTCCCCGCAGGGAGCAGTGCGATGAATAACGTGAACAGCATGAACAGACTTAAGAATTTACCTCTTTTAAGCATTATTGCCCTCCTCTATTGATTTCAAAATGGCCAGCCTTATTTCAATGCACGCGTACGTTCGTGCAGTTGAAACCTTACCCAACCGGTTTCGGACATGGATAATGGCAGCGCCTTCTTCTGCTACATCCCATATATATCGTTTTTGCTTCCCGGAAGAACCAGAAATTTGACAATTCAGCGAACCTGGAGGAAAAGGAGAGGGCGTCCTTTCGTAAGACACTGCCTCATCAAGCCCAGCCACAGCAAAAAACCGCTCTCCAACGGAGGCGGTTCATGCTTTTGCAAAGATGATACCTTGATTGCCGTACTACTCGAGTCCGTGCTCTTCGCGGATCTTATACATCCCTTGCACGAGCAGCTCCGAAGGATCACGGTTAAGCTGCAGATGCGTCAGTAACAGATGGAGCGGTATAGCGCATACGTTGTTTCCGTCCGTGATTGCAGGGAAGCCTGCTTCAAAGACCGGTCCATGCTCCTCGTTCCAGGCCAGGCCGGCATGCACCTGCTCCGGTGCGAACTCCTCCGTTACAGCGGCGATACACATCGGAACCAGCACATTATCGACAGCGGCCTTGGCTTCCTCTTCACTGGCGAGCGGCTTAGGCATGGAGTTGCCTCCCTTGGTCTTCATCAGCTCGTGGAAGAAGGAGGCCATCCAGATCTCCGGACTGTTGCCGGACTGGAACCGGGCAGCCAGCTCACGAAGGAAGAAGCCGCAGTAATAATCAGCGTTATCTTTATCCTTCACACGGAATACAAATACCGGTCCGTAGTTGTCCAGGTTCAGCACCTGTCCTTCCACATCGCTGAAGCTCATTTTGAGCGCTACAATGCCGTTATGAAAAACAGCCTTGAGCAGCTCATTCCAATTCTCTTCGGTCATGGCCTGCCCGGCAGCTTCCGCTTCACCGTTCACCGGCTCATTCGTGGTCTCATTGGTAGTTTCGTTTGTCATAATTAAATTCACCCCACTTTCTATCATACCATCCTATTGAACAAGGTAACATACCATATCTCTCAACTCAAATGGAAAGCTCTGCCGGACCCCCATGTATGTCCTTATGCGCAAGTGCTATACTAGACAGGGTACAGTAACCATCTCATTTTGCAGAAGGGAATGAACCTAACCATGAATACTGAACAATTGGACCGGATTCACACTGGCCAAGGCTTTATAGCTGCTCTGGATCAGAGCGGAGGAAGCACCCCCAAAGCACTGCTGCAATACGGTATTAAGGAAGACCGTTATTCAGGGGACGAAGAGATGTACACCATGGTTCACAGCATGAGAACACGCATTATTCAGAGTCCCGCCTTTAACCGGGAGCATATTCTAGGTGCAATTCTGTTCGAGAACACGATGGACCGCCTCATAGACGGGCAATATACCGCCGATTACCTGTGGGAGCAGAAGGGCGTCGTGCCTTTTCTCAAAATAGACCAGGGACTGGCCGCTCCTCAGCACGGAGTCCAGCTCATGAAGCCTATCCCCGCCCTCAATGATCTGCTGAAGCGGGCAGTCAGCAAGCATATCTTCGGCACCAAAATGCGCTCCGTAATTCATGAGGCGAACCCGGAGGGTATCCGGCAGGTCGTGGAGCAGCAGTTCGAGCTGGCCCGGCAGATCGCCGCCTTCGGACTCGTTCCGATTATTGAACCGGAAGTAGATATCCTCAGCAAGGACAAGCAGGAGTCAGAGCAATTGCTGAAACGGGAACTGGCCGCACGCTTGTCTGAGCTGCCAGATGGCGTGAAGGTCATGCTCAAGCTGTCGATCCCGACAGAGGATAATTTATACAGTGAGCTCGCCGCAGATCCCCATGTGGTTCGGATCGTAGCCCTCTCAGGAGGGTATACCCAGGCTGAAGCCAACGAGAAGCTCGCCCGGCAGCATGGAGTGATTGCCAGCTTCTCCCGCGCCTTATCCCAGGGGCTCAGCGATCAGCAGACGGAGGAGGCATTCAACAGCACCCTCGCCGCGTCGATCCAGGCCATCTATGAGGCTTCGATTACTTGATCAGATCCATGCTCATTTAAGCTCATAGCTTCATATACAGAAGAGGACCCCAGGCCTAGTGCCGCGGGGTCCTCTTCTGTATATTCCGAATATAAGTTCCGAACTCAAAACTACGCCTGATAAATCACCGGCTGATCGCTGCTGTCACCGCAACAAATCTAAAGTGTTGCAGGATCTGCAACTTCCAGCCCTGTATACCTGGGTATGCGGGAGAGATGTTGCATGATATACAGGATTTCTCGAGCTAATCCGCACAAAAGAGGGGAAATGCTGCCTTTCCTGCAACAATCTTCGATCAAGACCTGTTTAGTGGAGAGAATGTTGTATTTCAGGCAGGATTTCATAGCAGTAGCGCTCTTGCTCTAGCAGGAGCTATGCTTGCTTCAATCGCTTAATTCCCTCCCGCACCCTAGGCGCTACCTCTGTCCCGAAGAGGCGGATGGCCTGCATCACCTCGGCATGCGGCATAGAGCCGTGCGGGACATGCAGCAGGAAGCGGGTGATCCCTACGTGCTCGTAGAGGTGGAGGATTTTGCGGGCAACTGTGTCCGGGTCGCCCACATATAGAGCACCGTCAAAGCTGCGGGCAGCATCGTAATCCGCACGGTGATACGAAGGGAGTCCTTTCTCCACCGCCCGGACATTCGTCCGCGCATGTGTAGACGGGAAGAAGGCCTCCACAGCAAGCTCGTCCGTCTCCGCAACATAACCATGAGAGTGTGAGGCAATCGGAAGCTTGGACACATCATGACCAGCCTTGGCCGCTGCCTCCTTGTAGAGCCGTACATGCATGGCATAATCGGAAGGATTCACATTGCCGATAATCGCCAGAGCAAAGGGCAAGCCCAGGTTACCCGCACGGACCGCAGACTCCGGAGTTCCCGCACTCGCAATCCATACCGGCAGCGGATTCTGCTCCGGGCGCGGATAGATCTCCAGATTCGTTATAGCCGGACGGTGCTTGCCGCTCCAGCTCAACTTGCCGGGCTCCCGCAGCTTGAGCAGCAGGTCCAGCTTCTCGTCAAACAGCTCTTCATAGTCCTTCAGATCATAGCCGAACAGAGGAAACGACTCGGTGAACGAGCCCCGGCCCACCATAATCTCGGCACGGCCCCCCGATATCCCGTCCAGTGTTGCGAAATCCTGAAATACCCGAACCGGATCGGCTGAGGACAGAATCATGACCGCACTGGTCAGGCGGATTCGGGTCGTCAGCGGTACAGCCGCCGCCATTAGCACAGCAGGCGATGAAGCTGCAAAATCAGGCCGGTGATGCTCACCCACGCCGTATACATCCAGTCCCACCTGATCCGCAAGCACGATCTCCTCCACCACTTCGCGCAGCCGCTCCGCATGGCTAAGAGTCACTCCGGTATTTACATCAGGCGTTGTCTCGACAAAGGTGCTTATTCCAAGTTCCACGTATTGTTCCTCCTAGAAGTCAGTAATCTTTATATTCTAAAACTAAATAGTCAAATATTCAAAGAAAACTTTAACCCGCAGCAAACAGGGCGCCCCGGCTGTATTAACAGCTCCAGAGGCACCCTGTTTCGTATTAGCTGGCTAATCGTAGCCGCTCCCGCTTACTTCACCAGCTCCTCCAGGCTGCCAAAAGCACCTGAAGCCGATTTCAGCTTGGATTCGCCCCCGACCACACAGAAGTAATTCTGCTGCGTTACCGCGGCAAGCAGACTGGCATAGCTCCTGATATCCCCGGCTGTGGCTGACAGGATTTCATTACGTTCCTGCTGAAGGTCTTCCGCCGTAATCTGCTCGAAATAATGCCGGTCCGCCTGACGGCCTGTAGCGCCGGGACTCAGCGGCTGGTCCAGCATGGCCAGGGTCCCGATAATCGCCCTCTCCATCTCCGCTTCATCAGCCAAATATTCTCCGGCAAACTGAGAGGCCCGGTCATAGACCTCCAGCGTCTCCAGCAGGTTCGGATCGCGGTAGGAAGTGAACAGGATTACCCCGTCGCGGCGCAGGAGCAGATTGCCGCCATACGCTCCGCCCTTGACCCGGACCGTATTCCACAGGTAGGTCAGGCTGAGGATCTTCTTAAGCACCTGCAGCTTGCCGGAATAGGCGAAGCCCAGCTTCTTGTAATCATAACCTTTGACTACATACTGCACCTGGCTCGCGGACATGAAGCCTTCGTTGACCGCCTGCCCCTGTGCTGATAAGAGCGGCAGGGACTCTACCACCCGTCTGCTCAGGTCCAGCTCCTGCACATGTGCGGCGAATTCCGCATACGAATCCGCCGTACCGGTGAGGGAGAGCGTCAGATTCTGCGTATTGAACAACAAGCCGCAGATTTCCTTCAAGGTATCTGCAAGCCCTTCAGCCTGCTGGTCAATGCTGCGGGCAAGCTCCTTGATGAAGCGGTAATACGCCACGCCGCCAAGCTGCTCCTCGTACATCCCCCGGTCCGAGAAGTACGACAGCACCCGGCTGGCTGCAATCTCATTGCCTTTCTGGGTCAGCATCGCTTCCATGCCGGAGGCTTCCCGGCGGACAATCTCCTGCAGCTTGGACAGGTTATCCAGATTGCTGCCGTAGAGCAGCTCATGCAGCAGCTTCAGGGAACCGCCGATGTTGCCCTGCATGACCTTGATCCGCGCGCTGAATTTGGCCTGATAGCTTCCTTCCGCAGACTTCCCGGCTCCGAACACCTCATTCTGGTAACGAATGCCGCCCGTAGTAATCCCAATCTCACTGGTCAGCTCCTCAATACTGTAGGCTTCCGTCTCCAGCTGTCCTAGCACTCTCGCCAGCAGCTCCAGATAAGGAATCTGCTGTGCTGCAAGCACGCTGGTGTCCCAGTACAGCTTGATATAGGCAATTGCACCGGCAGCCACTTCATGATGCAGCACCTTAATCCCGTCCAGCGCAACCTCCACTGTGGGTACCCCGGCCGGGGCAATAGGGTTAACATCCTGGAGGGTCAGCTTCGGCAGCTTCTCCAGCTCCTCTGCGGGGTCAGGAGTATTCTGCCGGGCCAGCAGCTTCTGCGTGCTAAGCACCAGTTCATCCAGCTGTGCCGGGGCCAAAGACGCTTTATATGACGCCAGACGGCTGCGGACCGCCGCATCCTTTTCCCCTGCCAGTGTCTGAGAAGGCTGGAGGACAACGACACTGCAATGGTTACTGTTCAGCAGGTAGGTCTCAATCAGCCGCTCGAAATACCGCTCGCCACTTTGCTCACGAATCGCCGTAATCGCCGCTTCGTACTCCAGATATGTGGACGGCAAGCCGTCATACAGCCAGGCCTTCATCACTTCCATATTGTAGGTGAGACCCTTCGGATATTGGCTGAAATCGGCTTCCCGCAGTTCAAATTCCTTGCTGTTCACCGCAGCGAGCACCAGCTTCTCATCCAGACCTTCCGCAGCAAGGCGGCTTAAGGTAGCTCTGACCAGATTCACGAACTCCTCCTTGGCCTCAGGGTTAGAATGTGTCAAAGCAATACCCAGCATAGGCTGAACCATGCTATCTGAATAAAAAGCAACCACATCCTTGCCCAGACCGCTCTCCAGCAGCGCTTGCTTCAGCGGGGCGGCGCTACTGTCCATCAGCAAGCTTTTCAGAATGGCAAAAGCCAGATTCAGCTCCCGGTCCAGAGAGGTCCCAATTACATAATTCAAGCTCAAGTATGTCTTGTCGGCAGCCGTTTCCGTCTCCAGAATGGGATACTCCGCCGTAAGCTGGGTCATGCCGGTCGGTGCCTGTAGTGCAATCGAAGTATCCATAGCCTTGCGGGTATAGCGGCTGAGATATTCTTCATGGATAAACTGCAGCCGTGCTTCGATATTCAAATCGCCATAGAGATAGAAATAACTGTTCGAGGGGTGATAATAATTCCGGTGCGCCTCCAGAAACTGTTCATAGGTCAATGCAGGGATATGCTGCGGATCGCCGCCGGAGGAGTGACGGTAGATCGTACCCGGGTAGAGCGATTTTTTGATCCGGTCAATCAGCACCGTCACCGGCGAGGAATACGAGCCCTTCATCTCATTGTAGACGACACCCTTATAGATCAGCTCATCCCCGGAATTGGGCAACTCATAGTGCCAGCCCTCCTGCTCGAAAATCTCCGGCTGACTGTAAATGTTCGGCTGAAAGACGCTGTCCAGATAGACCTCCATCAGATTGGCAAAATCCTGGTCATTCTGGCTGGCTACCGGATACATCGTTTTATCGCCAAAGGTAAAAGCGTTCAGGAACGTCTTCATCGAGCCCTTCAGCAGCTCAACGAACGGTTCCTTCACCGGGAATTTGCCGGAGCCGCAGAGGACCGAATGCTCCAGAATGTGAAACACTCCCGTGCTGTCCGCAGGCGGAGTCCGGAACGTGACACTGAATACCTTATTGTCATCCTGATTCTGTACATAGAGCAGCCGTGCGCCGCTCTGCTGATGCTCCAGCGTGTATACGGAGGATTCGATTTCCCGTATGTACTCCTTGCGTATAACTTCAAACCCGGAATAGACCTCACCTGCTATTAAGCTGCTCATAACTTTTCCCTCCTTGGTTCAGGGCTGCCCTGATTCCATGAGCTTATCATATCCGGGGTTTCGGGTTCCACTATGAGCTGCATAGAGGCTTGTTCATTACTATAACCTCCTGATCAAATATGTTAAAATATGCGGATAGCTTATCTTAGCAGCAATTGAATTGTACAGCAAAGGATGGATCATGATGGAGCTCACGATGAATTGGATTACACTCAGGGTACGCAATTTGGAGGCTTCCCTTGATTTCTATCACCGGATTCTAGGGCTTCCTGTGGAGCGCAGATTCGAGAGCAGAGGGAAGCAGATCGTCATGCTGGGGATAGAGGGGCAGCCGAAGCTGGAACTCATAGAGGGCAGTGACCCGCCGCTGAAGCCGGAGTGCGGAGTCTCTGTAGGCTTCGAGGTCGCATCGCTGGACAAGGCTATGGCCGAACTTGCTAAGGAAGGAATCCCGGTAGCCCGCGGCCCTATCGCGCCGAATCCCAGCCTGCGCTTCTTCTATATTCTGGACCCAGACGGCTTCGAAGTGCAGCTTGCGGAGCATATGTAACGGCGTTCGGATGGGCTTGCTATCCACGGACTAGCACTAGTGTACCTGATTTGCTGATTTAGCCTGCGATTGAGCCGAATGAGATGCAATAGTGCTCCTCATTTGGCCCACGCGCCTGCATGCCAGCACAATGTATGCTGTTTTCCACATACATTTGAGCCATGCGCCTGCATGTGAACACAATGTATGCTGTTTTCCACATACATTTGAGCCATGCGCCTGCATGTGAACACAATGTATGCTGTTTTCCACATACATTTGGCCTATATACCGCTGTACCAGCCGTTTGTACTCGGTTTTTAGCATAGCATTCAGCCTTTTACCGATGAAATTAGTTACACTCCTGCTCTCCCGGCGACCCTTCAGCCCCATTCAGCAACCAAGTCACTCTAGGAATCATTCAAAGAGCTCTTTTCCACAAATGTAGACTCACCTTGTCCACAACAGGAGGAATTATAATTTCCTGTACAGCAAAAAAACGGCATTTCTGCCGTTTCTTAAGGGATGGACTCTCAGGGGCTCGAACCCTGGACAAATAGATTAAGAGTCTACTGCTCTACCAACTGAGCTAAGAGTCCGTATGGTGTCTATGTATGATTCTTCTAGACGATGATCTCTAAGCTGACTGCGTCCGCTCAAAAGTACTTTCATAGTATACTTTTTTGAACGGGCGCTGTCAACTGTTTTATTAAAAGTTTCTCACACTTGGCTATGAACAGCTGTCTACACGCGATTCTTCCGCATCATCACCACATACACGGGGAGTCCGGCAAGCGTGATGCCAATCCCAATAAGCGAGCGCAGCGGATCACTGATGATCGTGCTGGCCAGAATATAGAGCCCCCCTGCTACGCCAAGGATCGGGGTGAACGGATAGAGTGGCACGCGATAGCGGCCTTGTACAGGCGGCAGCTTCCTGCGCAGGAGGAACACGCCGAACACGCCCATCGTGAAGAAGATCCACAGGACAAACACCAGCAGATCGGTCAGCGTATTGAAGGTCCCGGAGAAGATATAGATCACGGCCAGTATACTCTGAAAAACAAGCGCATTCGCCGGTGTCTGGAACTTCGGATGAATGCTGCTCAGCACCCGGGAGAACGGAAGCTGTCCCCGCTCCCCCATCGCCTGCGGCACCCGTGCTGCGGTCATGAGATAACCGTTCAGCGCACCCAGCACAGAGACAATAATGCCTGCCGTAATAAAGGCTCCGCCGCCGCTACCGAACAGCGCCTCTGCTGCATCGGCACCCGGAGTCGGGGACGACACGATCTGGTCATAGGGCAGCGCCTGGAACACCGCAATATTGAACAATACATACACGGCGATGACAAAAATAACACCGATCGAAATGACTTTGGGCAGCGTCCTGGCCGGGTCTTTGATCTCTCCCGCCATATTGGTTACGCTGATCCAGCCGTCATAAGCCCAGAGTGTGCCGAGCACCGCAGCCCCGAAGCCTGCACCCGCAGCCGCTGTACCGATGCCTCCGAAGCCGGGAGCCAGATCCGAGAACAGCCCGACGCCCACAATGCCCGCCACCGGAATCAGCTTTCCAACCGTAGCCACCGTCTGAATAATCCCGCCGAACTTCGTCGCTATAACATTCATCAACAGAATGAAGCCCAGAATACCCACGGCAAGCAGCTTCTGCTGCCATGCATTCAACGGCAGAAAGTAACCGGAATAGGTAGCAAAGGCAATGGCCAGCGCCGCCACAGAAGCCGGATAGGAGATCACCGCCTGCACCCAGCCGAGCAGATAACCGAATACTCCGCCGTACAATTCACTTAAATAAGTATATAGGCCTCCCGACTTCGGAATGGCAGCCGCGATCTCCGCCACACTCAGCGCCGAAGCCAGGGTAATGATCCCTCCAACACCCCAGGCCAGAATACTCATCCATGGGCTACCCGCATTATTCAATACAATTCCGGGCTTCAAAAAAATCCCCGATCCAATAATCATCCCGACCACCAGGGCCAGGGCTTGCATGAACGTAATACTTTTGGTTAACGGCTTTGTTGTCATGATGTGATTCATTGTCCTTCCGTTCTGTGAAATATTTATCATGCTTTTATTTCTCTATTTGTCCTGTTCACCCCTCTTTTTGAGCCGGAGAAATTGGTTATAAACCAAACTCCCCATTGTAACTAACACTATATGGAAGATATACTGAAGCCTGGGCGTATTTCCCTGGGCATAGCTGGTTCGCTCAGCGCCACAACCTTCGAGGAGGCATATACCTTTATGCTGTACACTCCAGGCATTACCGACTGCTCACCGGCAGAGGTGAATTATGACGCTACAAGAATCGGGGTATTGCATACCCACTTCCAGCAACTGATCGATGACAAAAAGATTCAAGCCGCCTCATATTGTATATCCAGATACGGCAAGACGTTCATGCACGGCGCCATCGGCCCCCTCTCCTACCGCAAAGAGCGGACGGAGCCGTTGTTGCCGACTACCGTTCATAGAATTGCTTCAATCACCAAAGCCATTACCTCCGTGGCCATAGCCAAGCTTGTGGAGGATGGCGTGCTCCGGCTGGACCTTCCCGTCGGCACTTTTCTGAAACCGTTTAACGTGGAGCCTTTTGCCAAAATCGATATCTACAGCCTGCTGACCCATACCTCCGGCCTGTTCCCCGACTGCGCGTGCAGCATGATTCCCTATCACAAAAGCTATTGGCAGCTCATCGGCGAATACTTCGACAGCTACAGGCCGGAGGACGGGGATCCGGACTGGATCACCGCCGCGCTGAGCTGCGGCGTGAATAAGAAGGTAGGCGAGGAATGGCAATACTGCTCCTTCGGCTTCTGTATTCTTGGCGAGATTATCAAGAAGGTGACTGGCGTTACCGCCGAGCAGTACATAGAGGAGAACATCCTGAAGCCGCTCGGCATGAAGGATACGATGTGGGAGCCGACGCCGGAGCTGGCGGGGCGCTTCATTATCCGCAACGAAATGCGGGAGAAGCAGTTGAATGAGCTGGCCCAAGGCATCCAGCCCGAGGTCTCTGCGGCAGAAAAGCTGTGGGAGACGGTATCCAGCACCGGCGGAGGGCTGTCCTCCACACCGGCTGACCTGATCCGCTTCGCCAACATGCTGCTGGGCATGGGCCGACTGGGTGAGACCCGCATTCTCGGCCGCAAAGCCGTCGAGAAGCTCACCACCCGTACACTCTACGGGGTTCCCGACTACTGTTGGGGCAATGATGTCAAAGACCGGAGCTACGGTATTGGACTGGATATGCGGAAGGGTCCCGCCTTCTTTTACTCCGAGGGCAGTTATTTCCATGAAGGAGCCGGAGCCTGCTGTATGGTGATGGACCCTGCCGAGCAGCTTGCTGCGGTATGGTTCGTGCCGTTCAAGGACGATAACTGGTACGCGGAGGCGCTGTTCAATGTCACCAATATTATCTGGTCAGGCGTGATCTGATGAACCGTCTCAAGCATAACTGGAGGATCTGCCGCTCCGTGGCGGCGGTAACCTATAAGGAGTGGAGTGCCTACCGCACTCACTCCCTGGTGTCCGTAATCGTCGGTCCTGTCTATTTCATGGTGCAGTATTTCATCTGGACCGCAGTCTATGGAGGGCAGGCTACACTGGGCGGGCTTGATCTCCAGCAAATGATCCGCTACTTCGGGGCAACGGCGCTGATTGGTTACCTGATCATGGATTTCGCCGACTGGAATCTGTCGATGCTTGTCCGCACCGGCAAGTTTCTGACCTTCCATCTGCGTCCGGTCGATCACCGTTCCTTCGCGCTGTTCCAGAAGCTCGGACACCGCTTCCTCGGCTTCGTGTTTGAATTTCTGCCGTGCCTGCTGATTTTTATCTTTATCTTCGGCATCGATATGCGGCCGGCAAGCCTGCCGTGGACCATAGTGTCCGTGCTGCTCGCTTTTCTGATGAATTTCTATGTCAACTATACGATTGGCCTCACCTCCTTCTGGCTGGTGCAGTCAGGGGGCATACGTAGCGCCTTCATGCTGGTGTCGGGGATTTTCTCAGGTGCGCTCATTCCGCTGGATTTCTTCCCGCACTGGCTGCAGGTGACCCAGTTGTTCCTGCCATTTCAATACATTGCTTATATGCCTGCCATGGTGTTCACCGGCCATTATTCACTCGGCGGCCTAGAGTTATCCATCCCGGAGGCTGTCGGCATGCAGGGAGCGGCTGTGCTGGTAATGTTCGGGTGCAATGAGCTGGTCCGCCGCCGGGCCATGAAGCAGTTTACCGCGGTCGGCGCGTGAATGAATGCCCCGAAGAAAGGAACATTCTTGACATGAAAAGGTATGTAGATGTATACAAGCAGTGCATGTACTCCGCCGTGCAGACGGCTTCGGCCTATAGGATGAACTTCATCGTCAGCAGTCTGATTACCCTCATCGGTAATATACTGTTTCCGCTGGTGACCCTGCTGATCTACCGGGCAGGCACCAGCTTCCCCGGCTGGAGCTTATACGAGGTCTTGTTGATCCAGTCCGTATTCACGATGTCCAGCGGCCTCTCCAGCCTTGTCTTCGGAGGGGTCATGTGGACCACCATGTCGCATGTCCGGGAGGGCAGCTTCGAGGTAGTGCTGCTTAAGCCGCTGAATCCGCTGTTCTACCTTGTGGCTACGACCTTCTCCACCGAAAGTGCCGGGCTGTTCCTGGGCGGAGCGGCGTTATTCGTGTTCTCCGCCTGGCATGTAGGCGCGATTCCGGCCTTAGCCTGGCTGCAATTCGCAGGCATGTTCTTCGCCGGAACGGCAGTCCTGGCCGGGTTATCACTGATGATGGCGGCGATGTCGTTCAAGTGGGTGGGCAATTCGCGGATTTCCGAGCTGGCCGACAGTGTACTGAGTGTCGGCAAGTATCCGCTGCCGATATTCCCGAAGGCGGTGCAGGCGGCAGCGACGATGATCATTCCTGTGGGCATGGTCGGCTTCCTCCCGGCCTCGGCGCTGCTTGGCCGGGTAGGAGCCAGTGATTTTACAGCGATACTGCCCTGCTTTGTCTTTCTCTGGGCAGGCATTTGGGTCTACCGGCACATGATCAGATTATATGAGGGGGTTGGCGGCTGATGCCGGTTATAGATGTGAAGCATTTAACGAAGACATACACCACTTATAAGCGGGGCGCAGGCATGGGGCAGACCTTCAGGAGCTTCTTCAAGCGTGAAGAAGTCTCGGTCCAGGCTGTGAACGATATCAGCTTTGCCATTGAGCAGGGCGAAATCTGCGGCATGCTGGGTCCTAACGGGGCCGGCAAATCGACGACCATCAAAATGCTCTGCGGCGCACTCTACCCGACAAGCGGGGAGATTTCGGTCCTCGGCTATTCCCCGGCCCGTGACCGGAAGCGGTATGTCGGCAAAATCGGAGCTGTCTTCGGCCAGAAATCCCAGCTCATCTGGGATATTCCGCCCATCGACAGCTTCAATATGAACAAGGCTATCTACGGAATCTCCACCCCGGATTTCAATCATCGGCTGGAGGAGCTCGCGGTGCTGCTGGAAATCTCCCAGGTCATTGAGAAGCCTACCCGGGTGCTGTCGCTGGGCGAACGCATGAAATGCGAATTCGTCATGGCCATGCTGCACCAGCCGGACATCCTGTTCCTGGATGAGCCGACGATCGGGCTGGATGTGATCGCCAAGGTCAAGATCCGCGAATTCATCCGCCAGATGAACAAGAAGCTGAATATGACCTGTATCCTGACTACCCATGATCTGGAGGATGTGGAGGAGCTGGCGCACCGGGTCATCGTCATTAACCATGGCGAGAAGGTGTTCGATGATTCGCTGCAGCGGCTTAAAGTCTTTCTGGGAGAGAAGAAGCAGGTCAGCTTTACCTTCGTAGAGTCTGTGCAGAACACCCCCTTCGACAACGATTACACCAAGGTGGTTGAGCGGCCGTCAGACTTCCAGGTTACGCTGGAGGTGGACACCGCCCGCATCTCGATCAGCGAGTTCATCGAGAATATCTCCCGCAAGCACGGCTTCTCGGATATTTCGGTCAAGGAGCTGCCGATTCAGCAGGTGGTCATGAATATTTATGAGAGTGTACAAGCATAAACCAACAAACAGCCTGAACCGTCACTTTACCGTGACCGCTCAGGCTGCCTGTTTTTCAGGTGTTTATTAGCTCTTATGGACAAAGTAACGCTTATCATTAACCATTAGGCAGCTTCGTCTTACTTCCCGGCAGCCAGCTCAGACGCAAGCTTCTCCGCCCCGTCAAAGATGGAATAGCTATATCCCCAGAACTGGTTGAAGTCAATCTTATAGATTGCTTTGTTTTGGATTGCCTTCAGACTCTGCAGTGACGGATCGGCATAGAACGCTTTTATCGACTGGTCAGCATCAATACCGCCTGTGTATACCGAGATCAGCAGGACATCCGGGTTGGTCGCAATTAATTGCTCCTTGCTGATCTCACCGGTCACATCCGCGTAGCTGTTAGTCAGTCCAAGCAGTCCCAGCACATCTCCCGCAAAAGTATCCACGTTCCCGCTATAGACAGCGATCGCGCCGTTGCCCCCGTCAGAGACGTAAGCAAAGGTCTTCCCTCCTGCTGCTGCCCCTTCCTTCAGCTTCGCTGCACGCTCCTTCAGCTCTGCAATATATGCAGTAGCCTTCTCCTGCACATCAAAGATCTGGCCGAGCTGTTCAATATCCTTGTACAGGCTGTCAAGCGTTGCCCCTTGCAGACTGGTGCTCTGCACGAAGGTCTTGATGCCCAGCTCATTGAGTCCGCCTACCGTCCCGACTCCCCAATCCGCATCCGCGAACAGGCCGCCGCGCCCCATCACCAGATCCGGGCTTGCGCCTACAACCAGCTCTTTGCTGGCATAGTCCTGGGAGATGACAGGAATCTTCTTGAATTCCTCTTGAACCGCCGGATCGCCTGCACCGTAGAGAGCCGCAACCCCAACCATTTTGTCGGTAAGCCCCAGCTTAATCAGCAGTTCCGCCGCACCTTGGGTATTCGCTACTACCTTCTCAGGAGCCTTATCGAAGGTCTGCGATTTAGTCGTCCATTCGGTGCCTTCCCCGTTATTCGTATGGTTCTCAACAGTAAGCGGATATACCGTCTTGGCCGCCGCAGGTGCAGTCTCCGCCGGTGCGGGACTGGCCGATGCAGGTGCAGCCGTTGCCGCCGCTTCCTTCTCATTACCTGCATTGGAAGAACAAGCTGCCAGCATGACCGCCATCACCAGAACCGCCAGCAGCGGTACATATCGTTTGAATATTTTCTTCATTCTTTGGTTCCCCTTTTCTGTATGTATGTTAGTTATCCTGCGGGTAGGGCATTAAGCCCATAGCCTTGCAGGGGATACCTCCGTAGAATATAGAAAGTTGGACAGCATGTCAATGAGAATTATTATCATTGACAATCGTTCTCAATATCCTTTATATTTAAAAACATGCTACGATATTCTGCTCACAGTGTCTTCTGATGAGTCCGTCCATACTAATCTTTTAATGTAAAGGAGCCTTCCCATTGTCATGCATACTGATCTAGCCGTACCTTCACAGCCTAAGCAATCTCTCATTCATTCCCGTTACGGCTTCATGGCTGTTATAGGCGTCCTGTTCATTATCACCCTGCTGTCTGCCGGGGCTGCGGTCTCCTTCGGCCAGGTGGACATTCCTGTCTCCCAATCCTACCGGATTCTGCTTCATCACATCACAGGCATCCAGATTGGAGATATGCAGGAGCTGACGAACGGTTCTTTCGTGGATATTATCTGGAAAATCCGCTTCCCGCGTGTCCTGATGGCGATGTTCATCGGCGCCGGACTTACGCTGTGCGGGACGATTATGCAGGCGGCGGTACAGAATCCCCTGGCTGATCCATACATACTCGGTATTTCCTCCGGCGCTTCGCTGGGCGCAACCTTCGCCATCCTGATCGGCTTCGGCTCGATGGGGCTGCTCGGCCAGTCGGGAGTCGCCTTTTGGGCTTTTGCAGGGGCGGTTGGTGCATCTCTGTTGGTCCTCACACTTGCCAGTGCGGGCGGCAAAATGACCTCCGTCAAGCTGGTGCTGGCCGGGATGGTCATTAACGCTTTATGTACCGCTTTTGCCAATTTCATTGTCTATTTCGCGAACAATGCCGAAGGCATTAAGACAGTTACCTTCTGGACGATGGGCAGCCTGGCCGCCTCCAGCTGGGACAAGCTGCCGCTGATCTCGGTCACCGTTCTGCTCGCCGTTATCCTGTTCCTCTCGCAGTTCCGCGTGCTGAACGCCATGCTGCTTGGAGATGAGGCTGCGGTTACGCTGGGCATTCATCTCGGTGCCTACCGCAGAGTCTACATGATTCTCACAGCGCTGATTACCGGCGTTATGGTAGCCAGCTGCGGGATGATCGGCTTCGTGGGACTAATTATCCCCCATCTGGTGCGGGGACTGGTGGGCTCGGACCACCGCAGACTGCTGCCGGCGTCGATTCTGTTCGGAGCGATCTTCCTGATCTGGACGGACGTCATTGCCCGGACCATCGTACCGAATGTGGAGCTGCCGATCGGGATCATTACCGCCCTGATTGGAGCGCCGATGTTCATGTACATGCTAATTAGAAAAGGCTATGCCTTCGGAGGGAAAAGCTGATGAATCTGAATGTTGAACGGCTAAGCGTCTCTTTCGGTGAGGCGAAGATTGTGCAGGAGGTCTCGCTGAGGGTGCAAAATAAACAATTCGTCGGCCTGATCGGCCCGAACGGCTGCGGCAAATCGACGCTGCTCAAGAGCATCTATAAAGTCATTAAACCGCGCCAGGGCGATGTCTTTCTCTCTGAGCTTAATGTGATCAAGGCCAGCCCGAAGCTTGTTGCCCGGAAGCTGGGCGTAGTCGGCCAGTTCAACGAGCTGAGCTTCGACTTCACCGTACGTGAGATGGTGGCAATGGGCCGGACGCCCCACAAAGGCAAGCTGGAAACCGACAGCCAGCAGGACGCTGACATTGTCTCGGCCGCACTCTGCAAGGTCAATCTGGAGGGGCACACAGGCCGCAGCTATAACTCCTTATCCGGCGGCGAGAAGCAGCGTGTCATTCTGGCGCGTGTGCTGGCCCAGCAGCCGGAATTCATGATCCTGGACGAACCGACCAACCATCTGGATATCAAATACCAGCTGCAGATTCTGAATATCGTCCGAAAGCTGGATATCGGCATTCTCGCCGCGCTCCACGATCTGACCCTGGCCGCCGAATACTGCGACTATCTGTATGTCATGAAGGAAGGCCGGGTCGCGGCCAGCGGAATCCCTGAGGATATTCTAACGAAGGAATTAATCCGCGAGGTCTTCGATGTGGAGTGCGAGACCTACCGCAATCCGGTCACCGGAGCGCTGGGCATCGCCTATCTGGAGACAAGGTAATCCTTCGGACAAATGGAAACGGCTTTGCCGTCCTTTTAAAGGACGGTACCGTTTCAGCGAGAAGCTTCTACAGCCTGCGGCTCTGTGCCCGCAGGTTTATTCTTTTTGCAGGATGTTGAAACTATTTTCACCCCTTGACGGTCTAATGGTCAATCAAATGCTTCAAGAAGCCAATAAAGGAGTGAAAGAACTGAAAGCCCAGCCGCAAGTATACCAACCATTCGCTGAACAGCTTCAAGACTGCCGGAACAACCTGTTCCGCAAGGCCTACTGTTATGTTAAAAACGAGCATGAAGCGCTAGAAATTGTCTCGGAGGCTACCTATAAGGGGTATCTTGCGTTCGGACGGATGAAGACACCGCAGTATTTCGAGACCTGGATGACCCGGATTGTCATCAACACCGCTATTGACCATCTTAACCGAAACAAACGGGTGACTTACATGGAGGATCACCCGCAGAGCTATACCGGGGATGAGCATGCAGTTCCACTGGAAGAGAAGCTGGATCTGTACCAGGCTCTTGACAGACTACTGCCGGAAGAGAAGGCTTATATTATCCTGAAATTTTTTGAGGATCTGCGCTTCAGGGACATGGCGGACATTCTGGAGCTGCCGGAGAACACCGTCAAGACCAGGTTCTACAAGATTATCGGCAAACTGAAGGCTCACTTAAAGGATGGGGAGGTCGAGGGAATATGACAGGAAAAGACCGCTATGCACAGATCGAAATTCCCGCACAGCTTGGAGACATTCTGGAGGCAGCGCAGAGAAAGGCAGTGGCCCGGAGAAGAACAGTCCGGCTGAAACGATACAGCTCGCTGGCCGCAGCCATCATTGCCTGCCTGCTTGTCGTTAATATTCCCGATGTAGCAAACGCCCTGTCTAAGGTTCCCGTAGTCGGAAGCATCGTGAAGGTGCTGCAATTCGGGACTGGAGGCGAGCGGACCGACGGAGCCGCCGTGAGCACCGTTACTGCAGAGGATACCGTCCGCATTGTATTCGATCAGGAAGGCGATACAGCCGCAAGTGTACCTTCCTATACAGTCGACCAGAGGGAGGCTCCGGACCGTCTGATCTTCACCTTTAACGGTGTCCGCAGCTTCGATTATGATGCGCTGGAGCAGGATATCCTGGCCTCTCCGCTGGTCAGTGATGTGTACAGAAATATCATCCTGGATGATTCCGCCATGCGGTTCGTGGTTGAACTGAAGGAAGGTACGCGCCATACCCTTACCGAGTACAGCAATCCGGGTACGCTTGAGCTGAAGCTGACAGCAGAGGGCAAGGCCCCTGCATCTAAGGAAGTCTACTATGTACGCAGCGAAGGAATGCCTCCGGGAGAATCACTGGCTATCCTGGAAGAGATCTATCTGGATGACGATGTTACCTTCCTGAAGACAGCCTCTGGTGATTTCGCCGCTGTCATCGGCGGTTTCGCCACCCGTGAAGCCGCCGAGCAGAAGCTCGCAGCAATCTCCGCGCGTGAAGACTATGCCGGAAACCTGCGCGTGGATAGCTGGATGAGCAATGGACATCCGGACGATTGACCGTATTCCCACAGGCAGGTTGTGAAGCAGCGGCCGCTTTTATTGCCCTACCCATCCGCGTCAGCTTTAAGGAGGGGAAGAGCATGAAAGCGGCCTTTTTGTGCGGCAATTGCAGCTCCAGATGAATTTCCCTCTATACACCTGATGGGCGATCGCTCATCGTTACGGACTTAAATGTAAAGTATGTGTCATTTATATGTTTTGTATAATCACATAAAATTAATTTTTATTAAATTTTTATGCATATTTATGAATTTATTTTACATATAAGTAAAATTATCATTTTGACAATTATGAATAATGTCATATATACTTACACAGAAATCAAATTAAGAGGAGGTCACTTATGAATCTTATGCACAAAAGAAGTCTAAGTCTCTTTACCGCTCTGTTGGTTCTCTTCACCATGTTATCCTTCCCTTCTATCACGAAGGCCGCCGAAGTCACCACTCCCGGGAGAATCATACCGAATGTCGTAGTAGTCGGTGTCGGAGGAACCATCACCTCCACTTCTCCTTCCAGAGAGCTGTTTCAGACGTACGGAACGCCAAAGGTACCCATTAATGATATTATCCAAAGACTACAGCCCGAGCTATCCAAAATAGCCAATGTCACCAGTACAGAGCTAAGCAATATCAGCTCGGCGCAAACCACCTCCAAGGACTTATACAACCTTACCATCGCTATCGACAAGGAACTGGCCAACCCGGCTGTTCATGCTGTAGTTGTTACTACCGGCACCAACATCATGGAAGAGTTGGCTTACTGGACTGATCTCACTGTCCGCAGTCCCAAGCCTGTTATCTTCACCGGGTCCATGCGACAATCCAATACGATCTCCTTCGACGGAGAAGCTAATCTGCTGAATGCAATCCGGCTGGCTGCAAGTCAGAAAACCACTTACTATGGTACAGTTTTGATGATGAACGATGAATTCTTTGCAGCCAGGGAAGTTACCAAGACGGATGCACTGCGTCTGGATACCTTCGACGGGGGCCGCTACGGCGCTCTGGGGACGGTAGATGAGAACCGGATTCGTGCGGTTCGTGCGCCAGCCCGTGTCAAGGATGCCGGTACGGAGAAGTGGAAGACTCCTTTTGATCTCAGCACCATCCAGCCGGAAGATTTGGCCAAAGTCGATGTTGTGTATAGTTATACAGAAGCCTCCGCTACGCCCATTACGGCCTTGGCTAATGAAGGGGTTAGAGGGATTGTAACGGCGGGCCATGGT
This sequence comes from Paenibacillus sp. FSL M7-0896, assembly GCF_037975415.1. NCBI lineage: Bacteria > Bacillati > Bacillota > Bacilli > Caryophanales > Paenibacillaceae > Paenibacillus > Paenibacillus sp. FSL M7-0896. The sequence continues at coordinate 2,063,216 of NZ_CP150250.1, read as the reverse complement.
GCCGGCGGGATCTCTACCGCGCAGCAGGCAGCCCGTACGGCGGCTATCGAGAAGGGTGTCTTATTCGTAAGTGCAACACGCGCGGGTTCAGGCGCAGTATATGACACTGGCGCCAAAGGCATCATCGGTGCAGGCGATTTACTCCCGCAAAAGGCAAGAATCCTGCTTCAGCTGGGCCTTACCTTCTCCAAGGACCAGGAGCAGATCCGTCAGTGGTTCTCTACCATTGGAATGCCGGATTACGATATGAGCAAATAAGAAGACGCGCGCTTTTCGAGCGGCTCCTCCACATCATTTCCTCATAGGGCACAAAAGATAAGCGGAGGCCCCCGGCCTCCGCTTTCTGCTGCTTAATGCTTCTACACCTGCCCGCCACGCATCAGCCTACATCCTTATATCTCAATCTGCGGATTGACCAGACTGACAGAACTACGAGGTACACTCCATTCATAAGGAAGAATAGCAGATTCTCCATAGCCGTCAGTCCGCGCTGGGTAAGCACGCCCATGCCAATGGTCAGCAGCGAATATGGGAACAGCAGCCCCAGCTTGAGCACATACAGGCCCAGCCCGACAAAAACCGCACATAGACTGATTCCGATGGGTGTGGCAAAGCTGCGGATACGGATGGACAAGCCGAGCTGCAGGGCAGCAATACTCAGCGAAGCCACCCAGCCGCGCACGGTCCACAGGATGATGTCCTTTGGAAATGCCCCCGTCAAAGACAGCATCTGTCCTGCCGCCCAATACATTAGAAGGAATAGCGTCTGCGCTCCGGCAATCAGCACGCCCACAATAACAAGCTTGGCTATAAAGAGACTGGTTATGGATACCGGAGCAGCCAGGATCATGTTCCAGTTCCGGTTCACATGCTCCAGCCGGCAGACAAACGCGCAGCAGATGGCAATCAGAATCGGCAGGAAGAACTCTCCATAAAATAAGCTTACCTGAGTCCATAGACTATACCATTCTCCCTGTAAGGCCTCCCGGTTCATCACAAAATTAGCACAGCCGATCATCAGGCTGACCACAGGCAGACTGACCAGCACCAGTCCCATCCGCGAGCGGCGCAGCTTGGGCCATTCGGCAGCAACACTTCTAAGCATAAGTTCTCCTCCTTAGACCGATTGTTTGGAGACATGGGTATTCCCGGCAACATACAGAACCAGTGTCAGTATCAGAGCTGCACTTAACTGAATCAGAGGCATGCTTCCGGTAATATAGGTTCCTGATGAAGCCTTATACACATAAGTCACCGGACTGAGATCCAAATAATAAGACCAGACGACTAACTGACGGACAGCGGCAGGGAACAAGCTTGCGGTCGTCCCCAGGAACCCGCCCAGCATGCCAAGACACAGGGCAAATGCCTGATTCTTCACCGCCAGCGATATCCATTGCTGCATCGCAATAATCAGCAGACTGGCAATCAGAGTACCCGCAGTAAACTGCAGCAGCAGGCCTGCCGGAAGCGGTTCTGCGAGTCTATGGAACATACCGAAGCCGGCAATAAAAACAACCTGGGCCAGAATGCCGTAAAGGATCAGACTTCCGGCACAGACGAATTTGGCGGCATACACCGTCTGGCGTCCGACAGAAGTAGTCATCAGCATTTTCCAGGTATCCCCTTTATGCTCCATGTCGCAAATCCTTGACACCACAATCGCCGACAGAATCGGCAGGAACAGCCCGTTCATGGACGAGAGGCTGAAAATCAGCGCTTCCCAGGTAGCATTGTCCGCACTCCGCGAGATCGAGATGCTCATGGACATGGCCGCCCAGCCCAGCTCGGCGGCCAGAAAGAGGGTCAGCATCGCCCATACCTTTCTCCGCCGGATTTTGTAGTATTCCAGGAACAAGGCTTTCATCACAGGCTCCGCTCCTTTCCGGTAAGATCCAGGAAGATATCCTCCAGACTCTTCCTCGACTCCACGATCCGGCTCACAGCAATCTGGCCGGACACCAGAATCTCATTGACCCGGGCCACCTCAGAGTCCGGCATGGCGCTGAACACCAGCTGCCGCTCCTGCATTATGGGCCTATACCCGTGCTCCGACAGTATCCGGACTGCCCGGGCGGGATCATCGATCCGAAAGTGAACCGCCGCCCGGTTCTGCGCCTGAAGCGCAGCCATCGCCCCCTGGAACAGCAGCTTGCCGTCACTGATGATGCCAACCGATGTAGCAGTCTGCTCAATCTCCGACAACAGGTGGCTGGATACCACAATCGTCATGTCATACTGGGCAGGCAAGGATTTAATCAGCTCCCGGATCTCTCCGATCCCCGCAGGATCGAGCCCATTCGTAGGCTCGTCCAGAATCAGCAGACTCGGGAAAGCCAGCAAGGCCATAGCCAGACCCAGGCGCTGCTTCATTCCGAGTGAATACTGCCCGGCAGGCTTGTGCCGGTGATTATCCAGCCGGACAATCTGCAATACCTTATCAATATTTTTGGCAGGCAGGCTGCGCAGCCGCTGCATAACTCTCAGATTCTCAAGGCCCGTCAGATGTCCGTAATAGGAAGGCGACTCGATCAGCGAACCCGTCCGGTTCAGAATCTCCAGCCGGTGGCTCCGCAGCTCTTGGCCGAACAGCTTAACGGTTCCTTGGGTGGGTTGCACCAGTCCCAGCAGCATCTTGAGCGTAGTCGTCTTCCCTGCTCCATTCGGACCGAGGAAGCCGAAGATCTCTCCCTGCTGCACCTTCAGATTTACTTGATCCACCCGGGGCGTTCCCCCATAGGTTTTGGTTAATTGTCTTGTCTCGATAATAGGATGAGTGTTCATAGGTTTTCAGTTCAGCTCCATTTCTCTCAAGTTGGCTCTTGCTTCCCAGCATAGAGGCCTTCTCTTGCTCCAGGCTGAAGATAACCTTACGCCTACCTTAAATACACCGGCACCTCCCATTCTTCACCGCCTGATCGTGTATACTAATTCATGGGTGATGACGATTGAATAACATGAAGAACCGCAAAATAATAATCGTTGAGGACGAGCCGAAAATACGTGAGATGATCGAGCTCTTTTTACGAAAAGAAGGGTATTACCGCATCTATGCGGCTGGCGATTATAGCAGTGCCCTCGCCATGTGCCGCCAGGAGAAGCCGGATATCGCCATTCTCGATGTGATGCTGCCGGATGGGGACGGGTTCTCGCTCCTCTCCGCCATACGAACCTTCTCCGATATGCCGGTACTCTTCCTGTCGGCACGGGGCGAAGATGAGGACCGCTTGCTGGGGCTGGGCCTGGGAGCCGACGATTATATCGTCAAGCCTTTTCTGCCGAGGGAGTTAATGCTGCGTCTGAGCGCTGTGCTGAAGCGAGTATATGCCTCGCCGATTCCAGAACGGCTGCCTGTCTTCAGGTCAGGTGAGCAGGTGGTGGATCTGAACAGCGCTGTGGTACGAAGAGACGGCCAGGAGCTGCCTCTGACGGCTAAAGAGCACGCCATTCTGGTCAAGCTCTATGAGAACCGCGGCCGGATTGTGACCAGCGATGCTCTCTGCCTGGCGGTATGGGGAGATGACAGCTACGGGTATGAGAATACCTTAATGGTGCATATGCGGCGTATCCGCGAGAAGATCGAAGCCGATCCCTCGAAGCCGGTACAATTGCTGACGGTCAGAGGGCTTGGGTATAAGCTCTTGGTGCAGGAGGCGCTCTAATGGACAGCGCGGTCCGTATTTTACGCAAATTCGTAGGTTCTACCCTGCTGGTCTCTACGCTTCTGCTCCTGTTCAATCTGATTCTGCTGGGTTCCCTGATCTTCAAGGAAACGCATCAGGAGGCTTCACCGGAAAAGGTTGTGCGGGAGATATCTTCAGCTCTGCAAGGGTCTGACGGCAAGTATTCCCTTAATCCCAAGGAGGGTGCCCTGCTTCAGCAGAACCGGGCCTGGGCTATGCTGCTGAACGCGGAAGGCAAGGTGACATGGAGTGAGCAGCTGCCGCCGGAGATTCCGCACGCTTACAACATCGTAGAGGTGGCGAAGTTCTCACGCTACTACTTGCTGGAATATCCTGTGTATATCTGGGAGCATCCAGAAGGACTTATTGTCGTAGGCTATCCTAAATATTCATATGAAAAATATCAGCTCGGATACATGACGGACTGGCTGCGCTCCCTTCCCTTAAGAGTGCTGCTGCTCCTGATCTGCAATGTGGTACTGGCCGTTGCCCTCTCCTTGTTCATCGGCACCCGGCTGATCCGCAATATCCGGCCCCTGATCAACAGCATTCATGCCCTGGCCAAAGACAAGCCGGTTAACCTGGAGACTGCCGGACTCTTCAGTGATTTGTCCGAGAGCATTAATTCGGCTTCCGCTACCCTGCAGACCAGGAGCTCGCAGCTGAAATCCCGGGATGAAGCCCGCTCCAACTGGATCGCCGGGATCTCCCATGACATCCGCACCCCGCTCTCGATGATCCTTGGCTACGCGAGCAATCTGGAGGAACAAGACAACCTGACCGGAGAGCAACGCCAGCAGGCTGCCATCATCCGCCGCCAAGGCGAGCAGCTAAGGTCGCTGGTCAGCGATTTGAATCTCGTCTCGATGCTGGAGTATGACATGCAACCGTTGCAGCTTAAACCGGTACGCTTATCCGCTCTGGCCCGGACCGTGGTATCCGACTTCATTAATAACGGCCTGGAGGAGCGTTATTCACTGGACCTGTGCATTGTGGACGAGCGCCTGCAGGTGATGGGAGATGAGAAGCTGCTCTACCGTGCAGTAAGCAATCTGGTCCAGAACAGCATCCGGCATAACCCGGATGGGTGCCGGATTGAGATTAGCATCCTCCGCAGCGGGGAAGACTCCTGTTTCGCATTATCCGTATCGGACAATGGTCAGGGAGTTCCGGCGGAGCACTTGCCGGAGCTGGTCCTGCTGCCTTACTCCGGGAAGCGGACCCTCCCCGTCCGGCAGGGCCACGGGCTTGGCCTTCCGATGGTCGCCCGCATTGCCGAAGCCCATAAGGGCAAGCTTGTTCTGGAGAGCAACACCGGCCATGGACTGCGGGCCACCCTGCAGTTTCCCCCTTTGGCGTGAAGACGGATGGACAGCGAATGGAAGAGCCTCTTGCGGCGCAAGAGGTTCTTCCATTTAGGCTAAAATCCTCTCTCCAAGATTCCCCATTTTCTGCTATGCTAATAGAAATCCAAAGTAGAAGCAGGAGGCGCGCAATAGAATGGATGCATTTCAATACGAGCTTACATCTGAGACAGCGATCAACTTGAGATATGAGTATGGAGGTGAATATTTTACATTCAACCTGTTCCGGGATGACAGCGGGTGGGTGCTACATCCGTTTGACGGGATGCTGCTGAGGAATCAGGCAATGTGCACGCTGGTTGCGCAGGAGCTGTTCAAGCACAAGCCTTTTCAGGTGATGCTGGCCAAGGAAGGGATTCTGTTCACCGACATACGCTCCACGGTCAATCTGGATAATGTCAGCGCGCCGGTTGCCGCACGCAATGAACGCGAGTCACGCGGTAATCCTGCAGACGACCTGATGGAATTCGTTCAGCAGCACTCGATTGAAGAGGTCATTGACTACGAAGGCAAGCTGGTGGGGAGCCGTATCTCCTTTTACCAAGAAATTCTACAGCGCATGTTCATGGACAACCTGGGCCCCTCGGACCCCGAGTTCCAGAAGATTCAGGATATTGTACGGATCTACGAGCAATCCCTGGAGCGCCTGACGGATCTGAATGGTCCCAATCTGGATGCCGGAAGCCGGGACAGATTCTGAGTCTGCCACCCGCACTTATACATGCTTGAACTACTCATAGGAAAGGCTGGTACTCATGACACTTGAGCTTATCAAGGGGCAAAAATGCAGCTTAACCAAAGACAATCCTCTACTCGGCCGCATCATCGTAGGCATGGGCTGGAATGAGGCAAGGTCTGGGGTCGAGATTGATTTCTCCGTTTTTTTACTTACCGCGTCGCAGAAGGTTGCAACAGAGAAGGATCTTATTTTCTATGGCAATCCTGCGGCCCCGGACCAGTCTGTAGTGATATTGCCGCCCGCGCAACGAATCCATAGCGGACCCGCTGACGATACACAAATTGCTGTAGAGCTTAGTCTAATTCCTGCGGAGGTTGAGCGGATTGCCTTTGCCCTGACGATCTATGAGGCGGAATCAAGACAGCAGAGCTTCTCGCTGCTCTCCGATCCCTATCTGCGCATTATGAACGCTGCGGATGGAACGGAGCTCCTCCAGTACCGCCTGGGCGGCGGTTATTCCGTGGAGACTGCCATTGTGGCAGGGGAGATCTACAGATATCAGAACGAATGGAAATTCAGCGCGGTCGGCTCCGGTTATGCGGGAGGCTTAGCCGCGCTCTGCCACAGCTACGGAATACAGGTCAAGGACATCCTGCCCGTTGTTCAAGCTTCCAGAACAGCCGAACCTGCCCGCAACTCCCCCTTTGTTCTTCCGGAGCTGCGGTCACGGCCTAAGCCGGTCGATTCATTGCCTCCCGCAGCACCAGCCACTCCTTCCGCTTCGCCCTTGAACCCGGACACCATCGTACTCAAGCGGCACGGGGAGACCCTCCGTCTCCAGCAGGGAGCAGGAGCCGCAGGAGAGATTCTTATCAATCTTAACTGGCTTCAGACTCCATCCTCCGGGTGGTTCGGAAGCAGAGGCATTGACCTGGACCTCGGCTGTCTGTTCGAGCTGAAGAACGGCCTTAAGGGTACGGTCCAGGCGCTCGGCGAATCGTTCGGCAGCTTGAACCGGCCGCCCTACATCCTCCTAGACGGGGATGACCGCACCGGCTCCATCGCCACAGGCGAGAATCTGCGGATTAACGGCCATCACCTGTCCGAGATCAGCCGGATCGTCATCTTTGCTTTTATCTATGAAGGTGTTACGAACTGGTCGCAAGCCGGCGCCGTTATAACCATCAGCCAGCAGGGCGGGCCGGAGATTAAGGTGCAGCTGGACGAGCATAACAACGATAAGGGAATGTGCGCCATCGCCATGCTGCGCAGCCAGCCAGACGGGAGCTTCAGCGTGGAACGGCTTGTAGAGTATTTCAGCGGGCACGAGGAGCTGGACCAGCGTTATCACTGGAATCTGCGTTGGGAGTTGGGGAGTAAATAGGGAGTAAGTAGCGGCCAGCATAATCAGGAACAACGTCCCCTGGCGGGCGGGTGATATGGCCGATAGCGCTGAGCCACCTTCTGCCGGACCAATGTGGTCGGTTTTTCGACCACATTGGACTCACTCGCCTCACGCTGGCCCAATGTGGTCGGTTTTTCGATTACATTGGGCCCACTCGCTCCACGCTGGCCCAATGTGGTCGGTTTTTCGATTACATTGGGCCCACTCGCTCCACGCCGGCCCAATGTGGTCGGTTTTTCGATTACATTGGGGCCACGTGCTCTCGTGGCAGCCTATAGCTTCAGCCGCACACAAAACAACCCTTCCCCGTCAAAGACGGATGGAAGGGCTGTTTGTTACGTGATTTTTTATTCCGCAGTATGATCTACAGATGCTGCCTGGATGCTGCCGAATGCCCAGTAGCTTGCCGGGACATCTGCCCATTTCTGGGCTGCGCTGGTCAGAGGAGCGATCTTCAGAGCACGGTTGATGATGGTTACGGCTTCCGCACGTGTTAACGTCTGGTCTGGACGGAATGTTCCGTCCTGATAGCCGGTAATCATGCCTGCCTGGGACATCCGCTCAATCGCGGCCTGTGCCCAGTGTCCGGCAATATCGCTGAAGCCGGCCGATTGGCCTTCGCTGCTTGTAATCAGGCGCGATAGAAGGGTCGCCATCTCAGCTCTGGTAATCGTCTGGTTCGGCTTGAAGCTGCCGTCCGTGTAACCTTTCATCATGCCGCTTCGCGTCACTTGACCGATTGCTTCTGCCGCCCAGTGTCCGGCAGGAACATCGGAATACGCTACACCAGCAGTGACTGCGGACTGGCTGAAAGTGCGGGCAATGATGCTGGCCGCTTCTGCCCGGGTAATGCTGTTGCCTGGCTTGAAGGTACCATCGGCATAACCCGTCATATACGCCTTCACCTGTACCGCAGGATCTTGTGCAAGTACAACGGTAAAGGTACTAAATTTGCTGATGCTAAATTGAATGCCCGACTTTCCGGTCTGGCCGAAAGGTACGATCTCTCCCTTGACCAATTCTTTGGTGCCGTCGCTGTGCTCGATGAAGACCGCCAGTGCCTTCAGTTGCTCCGCCGTTAACGAAGAGTTGCCAAGCGGCAATACCAGTGTAACCGGACGGCTCTGCAGATTGGTCTCAATCGTTACAGGACGGCTTACTAACGTAACTGTCGCACCGCGGGATACACTCTGCACCTGTGCTTTGGCAAGTGCTTCAACCTCTGCGCTCTGCTGTGATGTCTTCAGTGGAACGAGGTTGAAATAAATATCTGTACCGAATCCAGCCATTGAGCTGCCCGGCACCTTCACCTCAGCATTCACTGTGAATAGATCCAGCATGATCTGATTATCAGCAAATTGCTTACTGGAAGCTGCTGGAATGGTCAGTCTGGTTCCGGCAACTTCATCATTCTTATCAGGCACGATGATTCTGGCAATATTGGACCCGGCCGCCTTAAGCTCATTGACTGCCCGGATCGCCTGCTCCAATGTGAACGTAAGAGTATCACTCTTCACGCCGTTCGCATCCTTGGTGCGGGTAATGACAACGGAGGATACCATGGAGCCTTGAGCAGCCCCGTTTTCAACGTTTGCGTTAATACTTTCTGTCTGAGGACTTGGTGTTGGAACCGGAGCCGGTGCTCCTCCCCCTGATCCTGAACCGCCGCCCGGTGCCGGTGTAGGAGATTCAGTTGGCGTGACTGGAACAGGAACTGTTGCGAAGCTCCAGAGCTTACTATCCGCAAGTCCTGCATAACTGTTACCTGCTTCATCTGTAAAAGCACCCGGTTGTATAAGCACGTAATAGCTGCCGCCCTGCTTCAGCAGGCCGTTCGTGTTGATGCTGACGGTTGAGTTCGCAATCGAAACTAGCGTCTTGTCGTCCGCTTTAATCGACTTAACGACTTCACCATTCTCTGCATTTACAATCTCAATATTGCCTTTTCCCGCAAGTATATTCTCGTTAAAAGTCAATGTGAGTACAGCCGATACAGGTACGTGCGTTGCATTACCTGCCGGACTGTAAGATGTCACTACCGGGGCTGCTGTATCCGGCGCACTGGTAGTCACAAACCGCCAGGCGTTGATACCTGTAATGCCGGCATAGCTGTTGCCCGCGTTATCTGTAAATGCTCCCTCTGTAACCCGTACAAAATAACTCGTTCCATGCTCCAGGTTATCCGCCGGATTGATGGTTACGACATTGTTCAGGATCGTTACCATGTCCGAAAGTGTTGGAATCGTCAAGACCGGATGATTATCATCTAAGCTGCGGAAAATCTCAATAGTACCCGCCGCTGCCCGTACATTTTCGCTGAAGGTAAGGACCAGATTCGCGTTAACTGCCACTTCTGTGGCCCATGGCTCCGGCGAATACGTAATCACCGTTGGTGAGATCCGATCCGGCGCATCTGTGGTTGTGAACTGCCACGTGGTGCTGTCCTTGATTCCGGCGTAACTATTGCCTGCTAAATCTTGGAAGGCCCCGCTTCCAATTCGTACATTGTAGGTTGTTCCATACTTCAGAGCATCTGCCGGATGAATGGTCACCACATTGTCCTCAATGGTTACGTTCGTGGAAATGGCGTGAATATTCGCCACTGGTTCTTGATTCGCACTGTTGTAAATCACAATATTGCCTGCCCCTGCCTGTACACTCTCACTGAAGGTTAGACTCAATGGGGTAGTTGCCGCTACACCTTCTGCCCCTTGTACAGGGGAATATGCAGTCACAGTTGGCGCTGTAGTATCCGGCGCAGCCGTTGTGGTGAAGTGCCACGTGGTGTCGTCTGCGATACCGGAGTACAAGTTGCCGGATAGATCTGCGAAAGCATCTCCGCTAATCTGTACATGGTAGCTTGTACCATATTCCAGATTGTCAGCCGGGTTAATCGTGACTACATTGTTCAGAATGCTTACGTCCTTCGCAGCAATGGTAGCCGCTATTTGGTCAGACGAGTTGTTGTAGATAACAATACTGCCTTCCCCTGCTTGTACATTCTCGCTAAAAGCAAGCTCCAGGTTAGTTCCGATAGCTACCTCTGTTGCCCCATTCTCCGGGGAGTATGTGCTTACGATTGGCGCGGTCGTATCCGGTTCGCTGGTGGTACTAAAGCGCCAGGTTATATTGTTAGTGATACCGGCATAGCTGTTGCCCGACATATCCGTAAATGTACCATTATCAATCTGGACATAATAGCTTGCACCATAATCCAGATCAGCCTCGGGGTTAATCGTTACAACTTTTCCGTCAATGATTACTTCATCAGAACCAACAGGGATCGTCACAGGAGGAACTTCGCTGTTCGTGCTGTTGATTATCTTAATTCGGCCTTCACCCTTCTGTACATCCTCATTAAAGGTAAGAGTAAGGTTGGTGCCAATCTCTTCATTCGTTACTCCATCTTTAGGAGAAAAACCACTCACCACAGGCGGTGCAGTATCTGGCGCCTCTTCTGTTGTGAACTTCCAGGTGTCCTTGTCCGAGATACCTTCATAATAGTTAGCATTGTCTGATAGATCTTTGAAAGCTCCTTCATCGATGTTTACAAAGTACGTAGTACTGTTTTTAAAAACTTTATACGGAACAATGGTTACCACGTTATCCTTAACCGTGACATTCTCTGAGTTAACCGGAATTACCATTAGGTTTCCTTCGTCCATACTGTCATAAATCACAATGTTGCCGCTATCTGTCGTTACATCCTCACTGAAAGTGAGCGTCAGATTTGTGTCAATGGCTACTCCTACCGCCCCTGGCACAGGAAAATAATCACTTACAGTCGGAGCTTCCGTATCTCCTGGTCCGGCAACTGTCGTGAAACTCCACTCAGCCGCTGCGATTGCTGCATTTCCGCTTGCACCGTTAGTGAAAGCATTCTCGTCAACTGTAACGGCATATTTAGCCCCTGCATCAAAATCCTTACCCGGATTAATCGTTACCGTATTGGTAGCTGGATTTACTGTTACTCTGCTGGCGTCATCCGCCGGGATGGTTTCAACCGGGGTAGATGTATCCGCAGCCTTGAAAATATAAATATTTTCAGTTCCCGCCTCTACCGGCTGATTAAACATGATCTCCAGATTTGCATTTACTTCTACATCGGTCTCATCATTCCCTGGAGTCAAACTGAGCACCCGCGGAATGTTGGGAACGACATAAGACATAATGATCTCTCCGGAATCACCCGCTGCAATAAATTGATTAAGAACTTGATAAAATACAATGCCGTTAAGATTAGCAGTTGCGTTTGTAGTCTCAGGCTTCCACGTTTGCCCCAGATCGGTAGTGGAGAACACTTTCCCGCTATCTCCTGCGGCCATAAATACGCTGTTTCCGAAAGTTATTCCATTCAGGTTCACTTTCGATTCAAGGACCTTTGCTGCGCCTTTCGAACTTTCCGGAGAGGTAATAATAGTTCCAGACGCACCAACCGCTACGAACATTCCGCCGCCAAAGGTGATTCCGTTCAATTTGTTGGTTGTTTTACTTGTCACCTTGGTCCAATCAGATCCATCTTTGGACATTACCACTGTACCGTTATCACCCACCGCTACAAACTTACCGTTACCGTAAGCCACAGCGTTCAGATTCTCATTAGTGGCTGAGAATACGATCTCCCAGTCAGGGCGATTGTCATTTTTGATCATAATCATTCCTGAATCGCCGACTAGAACTATTGTTCCATCGCCGTAACTGACTCCATTCCAGTTCATACCGAAGGATCCATCGGAGGGTGTCCAGGATACGCCATCTGTTGACGTTAGGAGGATCCCATTGTCACCGACTGCAACGAATTCGCCGCCTGCGCCTTTATGAATAATGCTATTCAAATCCTCGGCTACCCCAGAACTACGAACAGCCCATGTCGAAGTTCCGCCTGCGGTAACAATTTTTCCTGCTTTCCCCACCGCAACTAATGTATCTGAGCCAATAGCAACTCCGTTTACGTTGATGTCGTCTGGCAGCGGACCGACATTCACCCAGCTTGCCTCACCATTGTCTGTTGAACCCGCATATACCGGAAAGGCTCCGGTCCAAACCAAGCTGATCACGAGTAACAACGAGAAATATTTTTTCAATCCCTTACCCTTAAACAAATGTATCGTTCCCCCTTGTTCATTCATCCTGTACGCTATATTGCAAGTTCTGCTGGAGTCTAGCATCTGCCCCCTTAGAAATTTCATCTCTGCGCCCATTCTAGCAGACAGCTCTAAACAAACTCTTAACAATTCTCGACAAAAACCGATTCATCAGGACCTAATTGGGGTATAGCTCTAAAAAAATGAAAAAACAGCGATTTTCTAACCTCTTATCAAAAAAATTGTCTAAACCAAAAAAAGCGCACGGAGCTTTCGCTCACATGCGCAATTGTGGTTATATTTCCTCGAAAATCCCCTTGGCAACCTGTATCGCCGATGCGGCACGCGGCCAACCTCCATAAAAGGCGAGGTGAGTCATTGCCTCGATCAATTCTTCTTCGGATAGACCGTTCTCTAGGGCCAGACGGATATGAAAGGGTAACTGCTCGGTAAGTCCACCGGCAACCAGGGCCGATATCGTCAGGAGACTGCGTTCCCGAAGCGATAACTGCTCCCTTCTCCATACCTCCCCAAAGAGCACCTCCTCCGAATAACGCGCGAACGAAGGAGCAATGTCTCCAAATGCTTCAAGAGCATTCGATGCAATTTTCCGATGCTTCATTCCAACACCTCTCTTCCTTAAATGAACATTCATTCAATCATCTGTGCGATGCCATTGCCAAACGTCCAGTCCTCGAATTCTGTATCGACCAGCACGACGAAGACGTCTTCTTTCCTGATGCCCAGTGTGCTCGACAACGTCTCGGCCAGCTTGCTGTAAAAGCCCCTTTTCTGCTCCTTGCTTCTCCCGGATTTGAGCGTAATCTGAATATAGAGCAGCCCATCCGTTCGCTCTATATTTAAATAATTCGGACTGTAATAAAATTCGCTTGCTTTATGGGCATGGTAGACTTGAAAGAAATCATCTTGCGGCACGTTAAAATATTCCCTTAGAGCACTCATAATTTCGCGGCTAATGATAGGCAGCTGTTGGTCATCGTATTTGTTCTCCAAGTAACTGACTCTGACAAAAGGCATGTCATTTCACTCCTTTACTAGTGTAACTTCATTGTACTCCCCGCCTCTTATTCTGTATAATTGAATTAAATGATACATAAATTCAAATTACCCGATGGAGATATCTGCTAATGGACCTAAAAGAACTAACTACATTTCAAACCATCCTGCAAGAAGGAAACTTCTCTAAAGCAGCCGCCAAACTGAACTACGCACAATCCACAATCACCAATCAGGTTCAACGTCTGGAAAAGGAACTGGGCATCAAGCTGTTCAAACGGGGCTGGGATTCTGAGCTTACAGCTTCGGGGCGAATATTTGCCGCTGAGATCGACAGTCTGATCCGACATTGGAACTATGTTGCGGACCAGGCAAAAGCTCTGCAAAAAGAGGAGATCGGTACGCTCAGGATCGGAGGGCTGGAATCATTGACAGAGCAGATACTACCAAAATCACTGCTGCGGTTCATGGAGCATAAGCCTAATGTATCCTGCCATTTTGTGATCGGTAACACCGCTTCGCTCTCACATGCCCTGCTTCAGAATCAATTGGATTTTGCCATCTGTGGAGAGCCTGTTGACCTATCTTCGTATCACTTCGAACCCTTGTATCAGGAGCGGATATCTTTTATCGCAGGGAACAACCACCCTTTGGCCGCAAAAGATGAGATCGCTTTCGAGGAATTGCTTGGTTATCCAATCATTGCCGGGGGAGCTACCTGTCTATATCATTCCCAATTATCGAAGCAGTTCTCCCGGTACACCGAAACTCCCTTTCTGCATACCGTAAGTCAAATCTCTGCCATTGCGGGCTTCGTCCAGCAAATCGATTTTGTAGGAGCCGTCCTCGAATCTACGCCGTTACCACCGAATGTGGTGAGACTCCAGGTCACGCTGAAGGAAGCCTCCATTCCCGTAGGCCTGCTGCAATCACGCAACGATGAGTATCTCTCCTCATCCAAGAAGCTTTTGATGCAATTTGTAAAAGAGGAGCTGGAGTCTATTCACGATTAAGGCAGGTGGAGTAACGAGGATGCAAACAGTACCGCAGTGATAAAAATGAGCTGAATCCCTACGCGGACCGCTAATTTCGGCACAGGCTTGCCCCCGATTGTCATATTCATGCGTGCTGCATAGATATTGGCGGGGAGCATGGCCATAAGAAGCAAGATCAGGCATACAGAAGCAGTTGCTGAGAAAGCGGGCAGCAGGATACCTATAGCTCCGGCAATCTCCAGTATTCCGGTAACCGTCACAATCCACTCCTTCATTGGAAAAACAGGCGGCACCATTCTGACCAAATCCGGCCGCCGCCGTCCCCAGTGGGCAGAAGCTCCGAGAAGCAGCATGACAGCTACAGCCCACTGAAGGGCGGTTTGCCAGTCATTCCAATACGTCAAGCCTAGTAGACCTATTCCCCGGAACAGTAAAAAGGATGCTATAAGCGCGATAAAAGGAACCATTTAACCTCTCCCCTTCTTGTTACTTCATATTGCTTCATCTCAATTCTTCAGAATACCAGCCATAAAACCGGATATTTCTTTCGCAGAAAGGGTCCCGGAAGAGGAACGCAGGGATGCCCGCACACGCAGACCCAGTGACAGCAGAACGAACAGCTCCGCCGTCTCATCAGGGTTCACCGTTTCTTTAATCACCCCGTACTTTTGCCCCGTGATAATCCACTGCCTGGAGACCGACACCGACCGCTCATGAAAATGCTCAAGCACCTCCGCTACCGCCGGTTCATTCTCCTTGCCCAGCAGGTATAGAAGCACCTTGTTAGTCGCTTCATGGCTATCTTCCAATCCGGCAAGACTTCTGGCGATGGCATGCATCGGCCCGTCGAAGCTTTTATCAATGCTGCCTCTTACTTCCTCCTCAAAACGATCATTCACAGCGTCAAGACGCTCCTCCAGCACCCAGGCAAAAATCTCATCCTTACTCTTTACATAATGGAATATCGCACCCTTAGATAATTGCGATTGCTCCATAATATCCTTTAAGGTGATGGCATGACAGCTCTTGTCCCGCAGCAATTCTTTCGTTGCATCCAACAACTGCCGGATGGTCTGCTTCCGCCGGTCTGCGTTCTTCATTGCTATTCTCCTCTTCTGCCTTACATAGTTAAGATTGGGTTAATTTAAAATATGATTACTGTTGATTATACATACCGACCGTTGGTTTGTAAATTAGTGTGTAAATAAAAAAAGGTTCGGAATGTTCCGGATAACGTGGATTAATTCCTCCATCATTTCTCCGGCTCCCGCACCCGTGATTTTAATACCTGTCCGATCTGGATCTTATTTCCAGTTATGCCTCTTCATCCTCTTCGTCTTCATCTTCATCAAAGCCGCCATATTGATCCGGTGTCTCTCCCTCGATCTCCGTGACCATAGGCAGTTTTTGTCCCGGCTTCACTTCAGTCTCTCCCAGATATTGAACAATCATTCTCCACTCATCGCCATAATCAAATAGGAGCAGCATCTTTTGTTTGGGGGTATGAAAGACTTTACTGATTTTCGCTTTATGCACTCCAGGAAACCTATCCCCCGCCCCCACATCAGCAAATGATTCATAGCCTTCATCAGAGCGTGTCCAGTTTTTGAGATTATCATAGAATCCAAAGGCATGATCCAGATCAAAATCAAAAGATTCAATCGTAACTGCCGCAAGATCGTACAGCGATGCCTTTGCAGAAATTGCAATCTTCCGGGTAGGCCGACCACGCACCGCACCGTTCCAATCGCTTAAGGTTACTTTGAATAATCTGGCTTGTTCATTCATGGTCATCGGACTCTCCCCTAGTGTCCAAATCAGTTAAATCAAATCGAATGCCTTTGCAAAAGCATCAAGATCATCAATGATAAACAAATCACTACTCCATCTACCTGGCCACACAGCATACAAAGTTGTTTCTTTGCTCATAACCCTATTATATATCTCCAGAATCTTTAGTCTATCTGACTTATTTTTATGATGAACCTGCGATACGTTACCCCTTTCATCCACCTCAAAATAACAAATGGTACTCGCTCCGTATGGAAAGTTCTCGGCTTCTTTAGCACTTCTCATCCCCTTTTTCAACTCCTCTCTTCTCTCGCATTCTCCGAACCTTATGGGACAGTTCTTTTGCTTCGTTAGGGGTCAGCATACCTGCGGATTCAAGGATATCGTCAATTGAATAATCATCTTCAACTTCGATTGTATCGGATTGTTTGTCCATTCTTTTTGGCAAAGACATACCTTATTTCAGCCTCCTATAAGTCATACACAAGGTATTATATTAAAAGCAAACTAAGAATCTCTCAAAACACTTAATCTTGCATCGAGTGTTGACAGCTTAATCTGCCCTTTATGATCAGGGTCCTGATTATACACAAACTTAAAAAGTCAAAGCGAAATTAATAATATTGGCATCAATAAACACATGTGCATTGCGCCTCGTCATTCTTCCTTATCCTCTGAGGCTTCAGTAGTCGTCATCAGCGTTAATGCGGCCTCCTGATATTCCCTGGCTTGCTCTGGAGCGATATGCGCCAAGAGGTTAGCCGCCTCTAAGGATGAGAGCTTCCCTTGCTCAAGAACAGATGCAACAACATTAGTATATCTTTCAAAAGACTCCTCGATGTACGCTTCATCAAACGGACTGGTTGGCAATGAAGACGCACTGCGCTGCTCTTTCCATTCTGTATCCGTCAGCTTCAATACTTCTGTAGAGATAGGCAGCTCTAATTCATTCACTCGTCTGGCAACAGCCTCATATGGGACAGAAGCCATATCTGCAATCATCAAAATAGCTTTCGGCTCTTTGAACTTCTTCTTAAGCTTCGGCCATACCAATCGAATAATCTGCCTAGGCATCATGAGAGCCGCTGCAAATCGATCTGCTGCCCGTTCGACATCCAGCTGCTGAGGTAATAGTTGTTCAAAATTCAGAACATGCCAAAGCTCATGTGCAGCAGTATAATAACGGGTTCTCAATGGCTGATAAGTATTAAGCATTACATATTTATCATCGTCAAAACTAACAGTAGCACCAAAAAAAAGAGGGTCCGGGATATTTTGATAAATCACAGAGGCATGTTCCCGCAATTTTTCTTCGACTCCCGACCCAATAAAGGTTAGCGCTCCAATCTGTTCAGTCAGCACTTCATATGCAAAGTTTTCACCCATTTGTTCAGACTGCTGTTTTATGGAGGGCATTATCGTCCGACCTCCACATATTCCTTTTCCAAATGACGGCTATTCTGAATAGCAGTCAGTAAAATATTCAAATGCCGTTTAGCAATTCGCGAATCCGCATTTCCCCGTAAACTTAGGGTATATTCCTTTTCTTCCGCTTGTTCAGGAGCCAGTAATTGTTCTATAGTAATTCCCATCACACCGGCGACTTGCACCATACGTTTAGGCAGGAACTGACGCTCACCGCTTAGAATATGCCCCATCAAAGCCTTGCTAACCTTGATTTGATCAGCAAGCCACTGAATGGACCTGCCGTTCTCCGCCATCCATGATTTCACCTTCACAATTGCCGCCTGATTCATTTCATTAGCCATCCGAAGCATACCCCCAACTAGAAATGTCACGACATCAATGTCTGTATTTATTATACGTCAAAATAAATTCGATGTGTAGACGAATACAAATTATATATTAACCGTCTACAAAATTTATAAACATCTTATTAAAAGCAAAAAAAGAACGGCATCTCTGCCGTTCTTCATGTGATGGACTCTCAGGGGCTCGAACCCTGGACAAATAGATTAAGAGTCTACTGCTCTACCAACTGAGCTAAGAGTCCGTATGAAATTGGTGGAGCCAAGGGGGATCGAACCCCTGACCTCATCGCTGCCAGCGATGCGCTCTCCCAGCTGAGCTATGGCCCCATATTTTTACAATTTTGCCAATTTAGAATTACATTATGTATTCTAAAATCTGATCTGAGCGAGAAGCTCAGGTCGCTTATTCATCAATGTGTTTCGTAGGCGACTTCTATATAATACAGAAATCTGCTTTCAGTGTCAACACTTTTCCGAAATTAATTTTGATACAAGACGCTCCACCCGGGAACTGACCTCTCAACCTCAAGGCCAGCCCCACTACCCCAATCGAATCCTTCACTTCTAAACGGCGAAGCTTACAGCCCGTCCAGCTCCTCAGTCTTGGACAGCAGTCCCTTCAGTTCCTTCATGAACATGTTAATGTCCTTGAACTGGCGGTACACGGACGCGAAGCGGACGTAGGCTACCTCGTCGACAGGGTAGAGCTGCTCCATGACCAGCTCGCCGATCTGGCGGCTCTCGATCTCGGCGAGAGCGATGCCGCGCAGGCTTTTCTCCACCTCAGATACGATGACCTCCAGGCGCTCTACAGGGACCGGACGCTTCTCGCAGGCACGGATCAGGCCACGGAGGATTTTATCACGGCTGAACTCTTCACGGCTGCCGCCTTTTTTGATCACAATCAGGGGGGTCTCTTCAATCATCTCGAAGGTGGTGAAACGACGGCTGCACAGCTCGCATTCCCGCCTGCGGCGAATGGACTTATTCTCGTTGGCAGGGCGCGAGTCCAGGACCTTGGTATTGGTGTGGTCGCAGTAAGGACATTTCATAAGCTTCTTCACTTCCTCATCATTAGAATGGTTAGGCCTCGTCCCTTGATACACAAGGGCTATGCGGGCATCATTTAATTTCCAGAAAACACCGTTTATTTGTTGTTATGAATCTGACATGTCCGGCACATAATACAGTTACCAACCGATAGGAGGTGAACAGCAATGAGCCAAAATAACAACTCCAATAACCTGGTAGCTCCAAACTCACGCGGTGCCTTGGAACAACTGAAATATGAAGTTGCCCAGGAACTAGGTATCACCCTCTCCCCAGACGGATACCAAGGCAATAAAACTTCTTACGAAAACGGTTCGATCGGTGGTTACATCACTAAACGTCTTGTAACCCTGGCTGAACAGCAGTTGGCAGGTCAGTACAAATAATAACCTGCTAAGCGCGACATAAGCTTGCCTAAGAAGTATCGAACGGCCTCCGGCCGTTTGATGCTTCTTTTTACATAACAGCAGCAGAAGTAACAAGCACCCTAGAACTCACTGTAGAGCTCGGTGTATTGATCATAATAATAAATTACACGCTGCACGTAGTGACGCGTCTCACCGAACGGAATGTCCTTCACAGAGGCTTCTGTTCCGTCCCATTGCCCTTCATCCAACCAGCTCTGCACCTTACCAGGCCCGGCATTATAGGCGGCTATGACCGCTATACGGTTGCCGTCGAACTGCTTGGACAGCGTAGACAAATACCAGGTGCCCAGTTCAATATTGGAGGAGGGCTCTTGCTTCAGCCGCTCCAGCGACACGTCGGGGAGCTTGGCCTTTTCGAGCGCCCACTTGGCGGTATCCGGCATGAGCTGCATGAGCCCCAGTGCGCCTTTTTTGGATTCGCGGCCGGTCTTATAATTGGTCTCCACACGGATGATGGACGCCACCAGGAACGGGTCCATCTCATACGTCTGGCTGTGCTGGCGGATCTCTGCTTTATAATAAATGGGATAAAACCATGACATCCAGTTGGAGCCGAGAAACAGGATCGCGGTAAAGCCGATGAACAGCAGCAGCAGGACTCTTTTTTTGCGAAGCCACTTCATCATATCAGGCCCAGCCTGTCCCACAGACGTCCAACCTGAAGCTCGGCAGATTCAGGATCACCGCTATTGTCGATCACATAATTCGCTTTCCTGCGCTTCAGTTCAATATCTATCTGGGACCTCAGCCGGTCCTCAGCCTGTTCCAGCTTCATTCCGCTGCGCTCCATGAGGCGGGCTAGCTGCACCCTCCTCGGAACATAGACCACAATAATCTGATCAAACAAGGAATCCAGCTCTGATTCGTAGAGCAGCGGAATGTCCACAATGACCAGCCGTTGCGGATTCTCCTGTTCAAGCGCATACATTCTGTCCTTGATCTCCCTGCGGATTGCCGGATGGGTCAGGTTATTCAGTGTCTTGAGCGCCTCCGGGTCCCGGAAGACGATCTCGCCAAGACCCGCCCGGTCCAGCGAACCGTCAGGCAGCAGAATGCGGTCTCCAAAAGCCTCCACCGCTGCCGCCAATACCGGATGTCCGGGGAGCATCACCTCTCTGGCGATGACATCGGCATCCACCAGCGCAGCTCCCTTGCGGACAAACAGTGCAGAGACGGTGCTTTTTCCCGAAGCGATGCCTCCGGTTAAGCCTATAATCATGTACTCACCTCATAATAACTTCATTATACCCATTACAATTAATAATATCGCGGGCAGCGCAGCCGCATGCTTCATCCAGTAGCTGCCAGATAATCTCAGTCCTGTCTTCATTCCCATCAGCAGAAAGGTCCCGCTGAATACAGCGATCATCAGCGAGGTGGACCACGGGCTGAATCCGAGTAGTGCCGCACCGAGACCGGCACCGAAGGCATCCAGCGACAACGCGATCCCCAGGATCATGGCTTCCATGGAGGAGATGCTTCCAGAGGCATCCATATCAGCGGAAGACGGCGTGCGGAGAATCTGTATAACCACGCCCAGATGGCGAAGCTCCAGCGAGAATACAGCCGGCTTCAGCTCTGCCTCAGCACTCTGTGCGGCAGCAGCCGTCTCCCTCCTGATCTCCTGCCCGGGCGCAGCCTCTTCCTGCTCCTTCTCCTTCTGTGTCAGCATCTGGAACAGGGACCAGCAGCCCATTAAGACGAGAATAACCGCTCCGACACTGGAAGCGGCATTCGGGGAGACTACCTTTGCCAGCAGCACGCCGACCTGCATAGAACCATAAATGACGACCCCTGAACAGAGCGAGATAATGATAATGGAGAGCAGGGGAATTTTCATTTTACGCAGTCCATATGTAATGCCTACACCAAATCCATCCAGACTAAGCGCAAACGCAAGCAACAGCAGTGACAACAATGGGCTAAGCACCCGCAATCCCTCCCGTGAAGAACCGGAGCCGGAGCTCCGTTTCGCCATAATCAGCAATCTTCACACATTATATGGGCGGGACGGGCAGGAAGTGCCTGCCTTTATACATAACGGTTATAACTCAGATGTAACTAGCCTGGAAACGGGCTGTAAATGCGGCGCTGACTCTAAATAAATATTACAGAATCAGTACAGGTACCGGCTGGCAGCTGGGACAATAATGCGTTCCCCGTCCGCCGACCACACTCTTCTCAATCAGCGTGCCGCAGGTGGCACACGGCTGATCCTTGCGTCCGTAGATCTTGTGCTGATCCTGGTAGCTCCCGCTCTCCCCCTGGCCGTTGACATATGACTTCACGGAGGAGCCTCCGGCATTCACTGCTTCCGTCAGTGTTGCGACAATAGCATGATGCAGTCTGGCCAGCTGATCCTCCGAGAGGGACTTCGCGGTCTCCTCCGGGTGGATGCCTGCACGGTGCAGGGACTCATCTACATAAATATTGCCGATACCTACTATATATTCCTGATTGAGCAGCAGCGGCTTGATCTTGGTGCTCCGCTTAACGACAATCTCCTTGAACCGTTCCAGCGTGAAATCGGCATCCAGCGGCTCCTGCCCCAGCTTGTTCAGCGGCTTCAGCTGCAGATCCTCTCCCGGCTGGAATAGATGCATCGTCCCGAATTGGCGCACATCCGTATAACGCAGCTCCGTCCCATCTGTGAAATGGAAAATAACATGCGTATGCTTGTCCAGCAGCTCGCCCTCACGGTACACCCCGTAACGGCCCTCCATCCGCAGATGGGAGACCATCACCAGCCCGTCAAATACGAAACGCAGGAACTTGCCTCTGCGCTCAACCGTTACCACTGTATGGCCTGCCAGCATATGGGCAAAGGCCTGAATATCATCCGGGCGCTGAATGATCCGCGGCAGCCGGACGGTGACATGCTCTATCTGCTTGCCTGTAATTAACTCATTAAGTGTTCTTCTGACTGTTTCGACTTCCGGCAATTCCGGCATCATGGCTCACCTCCACTCCATTATACCGGATATCTGCCATGTGCGGGGAGCCTATTTCGCTTCGTACCAGTTGCTGCCATAACTTACCTCTGCCTTCAGCGGAACAGACAGCTGCAGCGCTCCGGCCATCACCTCGGGCAGCAGCTGCTTCATTTGCTCCAGCTCCTCCTCCGGCACCTCGAATACTAACTCATCGTGTACCTGGAGCAGCATCCGGCTCTTCAGGCCGCGCTCATGCAGCGCCTTGTCCATATGAACCATGGCCAGCTTGATAATATCCGCAGCGGTTCCCTGAATCGGCGTATTCATCGCCGTACGTTCTGCGAAGGACCGAAGATTGAAGTTCTTCGCATTGATCTCCGGCAGATAACGGCGCCGCTCCAGCAGCGTAGTCACATACCCCTGCTTACGGGCCTCGACTACGATATCATCCATGTAACGGCGCACACCTTGGAACACCTCGAAATACTGCTCAATGAACCGGGCCGCTTCCTTACGCGGAATGTTCAGGTTCTGAGACAGCCCGTAATCGCTGATGCCGTACACAATCCCGAAGTTAACTGCTTTGGCGGAGCGGCGCATGTTACTGTCCACACTCTCCGCAGGGACGCCGAATACGTCCATCGCAGTCTTGGTATGAATATCCATATCCTCGACAAAAGCTTCCTTCATCCGCTCATCACCTGAGATATGCGCCAGCACACGCAGCTCGATCTGCGAGTAATCCGCCGCCAGAATCGACCAGCCCGGCTCGGAGGGCACGAACACCTTACGGATCTTGCGGCCCTCTTCGAGCCGGATTGGAATGTTCTGCAGGTTCGGGAACTGGCTGCTGAGCCGGCCCGTGGCCGCAATCGTCTGCCGGTAAAAGGTGTGTACCTTGCCGGTCTCCGGCGAGATTTCCTTCATCAGGCCTTCCACATACGTGGATTGCAGCTTGGCAATGGTACGGTATTGCAGAATCAGGCGCACAGCGTCATGATAAGGCGCAAGCTTTTCCAGCACCTCGGCATCCGTCGAATACCCGGTCTTCGTCTTCTTCACGACCGGCAGACCGAGCTTCACGAACAGAACCTCGCCCAGCTGCTTCGGAGAATTAAGATTGAATTCGGTTCCGCAAGCGGAGTAGATCTCAGTGACCAGCCGGGAGATCTGGGCTTCAAATTCCCTGCCGAGCTGGACGAGATCATCCTTGTTAACAGCAATGCCCTGCTTCTCCATATCGGCGAGAATCCGCGACAGCGGCATCTCCAGGTCCTGGAACAGGCGGGTCATGTCCGTCTTGTCCAGCTCCTCCTGCTGCTTCTGCACAATGCCAAGCACGGTTGCACTCTTGCGGGCGACATGCTCACCGAGAATCTTAAGCTCAGGAATTCTATATTTGGCCCCTTTGCCGAAGACATCCTCATCCGGCGACAAGCGGGGCAGGCCGTATTTCGTGGTCAGGTCATTCAGATTCTGGCTGGCTTCGGTCGGGTCCAGCAGGTAGGCGGCAAGCTGAACATCGTTAGCGGCTCCGGCAAAAGCAATCCCCTGCCAATGCAGCGCCAGATCGGCACGGTGCAGATCATACCCGCTCTTCGGCGCCTGCCCGTCACCGAGCCAGTCACGCAGGGGTGCTGCCGCCTTACTCTTCAGCAGGGCAAAAGGCACAAAATAATGCTGCTCCGGCGAAGACAGCCCGAGACCGATCACTTCGGCACGGTGCGGGTTCTCCCCGTTAGATTCCACATGCAGGGCGGAGATGCCCGGCAGTGCCTGAACCAGCTCGCCTATTCCGGCTTCGTCAACAATTGTAATATTAAGCTCTGCGGCTTCCACCACGGGGGAACCCGTCAGGCTGCCGTCCGCCGCATGTGAATAGGCGCTCAGCGACAGGCGCTCCAGCAGCGAGCGGAATTCCAGCTTGGCGAGCGCCGGCCCAGCCGTGTCTGTGTTAATCCCGCTGAAGACCATATCCTCCCACGTATGCTCAAGCGAAACCTCGCGGTAGATCGTCGCCAACTTTTTGCTCATGACGGCGCTGTCCGCGTGCTCTTCCAGCTTCTCTTTCATCTTGCCCTTCAGCTCACCGGTTCCGGCCAGCACGCCCTCCACCGATCCGAACTGCTGGAGCAGCTTAAGCGCTGTCTTCTCCCCGACTCCCGGCACCCCGGGAATATTGTCGCTGGCATCGCCCATCAGCCCCTTCAGATCAATGATCTGCTCTGGGGTGAGATCATATTTGTCACGGATCTGCTTAGGTCCGTAAAGTTCCACTTCCGTAACTCCCTTGCGCACCAGCGCTATGGTGGTATGTTCGGAAGCCAGCTGCAGCATATCCTTATCCCCGGACACAATCATCACCTGACGGCCGGCGGCATCCGCTTCCCTGGAGATGGTGCCGATAATATCGTCAGCCTCGTAGCCTGCAATCTCGAATTGCGGAACCCCCAGACCCTTCAGCAGCTCCTTGAGCAGCGGGAACTGCTCGGACAGCTCCGGCGGGGTCTTCTGGCGCCCGCCTTTATACTCCTCATAGCCTTCATGCCGGAAGGTAATCTTCCCCGCGTCGAAGG
This sequence comes from Paenibacillus sp. FSL M7-0896, assembly GCF_037975415.1. NCBI lineage: Bacteria > Bacillati > Bacillota > Bacilli > Caryophanales > Paenibacillaceae > Paenibacillus > Paenibacillus sp. FSL M7-0896. The sequence continues at coordinate 2,038,439 of NZ_CP150250.1, read as the reverse complement.
CCACAATCATATGTGTCGGTTTATGCTCCTCCAGCAGACGCAGCAGCATCGTCGTGAAACCGTATACCGCATTCGTCTGTTGTCCCGCTGTATTCGTCAGCGGCGGCATGGCGAAGAACGCCCGGTAAATGATATTATTTCCATCAATGAGTATCAGCTTGTCCACACTAGCACCTCGCCTTTTTCTTGCTTTCTCCTTACATAGTAACATATGCTCCGCACCAAGACGAAATGGCTCTGCCACGAATCGCCGCTTTATGCCAAAATAAAAAACAAGCCCCCGGAATGAAGGCTTGCCTCTGGCAGTCTATACTGTTATTGGTTCAAATCCGGACGTTTACCTGTAACAAGATACACTACACTCTCGCCAATATTCGTGGCATGATCGGCAATCCGCTCAATGTAACGGCCAACCAGTGTGAGCAGCATCGCCTGATTCACTGTCTCAGGCTTCTGAACCATATAAGTATACAGTTCGTTAATCATCGCGCTGTACAGGCCATCGACCTGATCGTCATCCTGCGCCATTTTGTAGGCCAGATCCGTATTCTCGTCCAGATAAGACTGAATAGCCTCCGTGGTCATGATTGTAACAAGCTCAGCCATGCGCGGAATATCCACAAGCGGCTTAATCAGCTGCTGTCCCTGGATGCGCATCGTTACCTTGGCTACATCCAGTGCCAGATCGCCCATACGCTCCAGATCGCTGGAGATTTTGAAGGCTACAATAATGCGGCGCAGGTCCTTCGCCACCGGCTGCTGGGTGATGATCAGCCGCGAGCCGATCTCCATGATCCGGTCTTCCATGGCGTTCAGCCGCAGGTCCGCTTTGACAATCTCCTGCGCCCGTACCGTATCAAGGGTCTGTAGGGCCAGTACCGCACCGTCGAGTGCATCCGTTACATGCTCGCCCATCTGCTGCAGCAGAGAGCGCAGTTCTTCCAGATCTTTATCGAATTCTTTTCTGCGAATCATATCGAAAGTGATCCTCCTCACAAACATTTGGTCATATCGGGTGAACAAGAGTGAACCTAAGACTTACGAAGCAGCCATTCTTAGCCGAAGCGGCCAGAAATATAGTCTTCTGTGCGGGAATCCTTAGGGTTCGAGAACAGCAGCTCCGTGTCCGCAGCCTCCACAATAACACCGTTCAGGAAAAATACAGTGCGTCCCGATACCCGGGCGGCCTGATGCATATTATGCGTGACCATTACAATCGTATACTTATCCCGCAGCTCCTGGACCAGCTCCTCAATCTTGAGTGTGGACACCGGGTCCAGCGCTGAAGTCGCCTCATCCATCAGCAGAATATCCGGCTGTACGGCAAGGGCTCTGGCAATACAGAGACGCTGCTGCTGGCCTCCGGACAGACTTAAGGCCGACTTTTTGAGGAAATCCTTCACTTCCTCCCAGAGTGCAGACTGGCGCAGACTTTGCTCTACCAGGACATCCAGCTCGGCTTTGCTCTTCACACCGTGCAGACGCGGGCCATAAGCCACGTTATCATAGATCGACTTAGGAAAAGGATTGGGCTGCTGGAACACCATCCCCACCTGCTTGCGCAGACTCTCCACTTCAATCTCGTCGCTGTAGATGTTTTTGCCGCCGATATTCACTTTACCTTCAATACGTGTTCCGGGAATCATGTCGTTCATACGGTTAAGGGTACGCAGCAGGGTGGATTTCCCGCAGCCGGAGGGTCCGATAAACGCAGTCACCTGCTTCTCCGGAATCTGCAAATCCACCTTCTTCAGGGCATGGAATGACTCATAGTAGAGATCTAGCTTCTCTATGTCAATGATGGATTTCATTAGTTTCTGTTGTCTCCTTCTCATCATCTTCGTTCCCCATGATAAGCTTTCAGTGTAAATAGAGCTCCAGAGAATTGTTAACGCAGTGTAAAAATCCTTGTACAGTTAGACAATGCCGGAGGAGAAGATGCTTATCTTGTGAGAAAAGAACACCGTCATGTTAAATGACCGGTGTTCTCTTCTTGTTGACAACCAGCTTGTAGCCCACGCCGCGGATGGAATCAATATGCACGGATTCAGGGTCAAGCTCTAGCTTCTTGCGCAGGGAGCTGACATGCACATCGACGGTACGCTGGCCTCCGATATAGTCGAAGCCCCAGACCGCATTCATCAGATCATCCCGTGTCAGGACAACGCCCGGCTTGCGGGCCAGATACAGCAGTACTTCAAATTCCTTCGGCCGCAGATTGATGCTCTGTCCGCCCAGCGAGACTTCATAACGCTCGGGGTAGATCTCCAGCTGTCCGAGAATAATCGTCGATGCAGACACCGCCGTCTCGGGCGGAGCTTCTTCGGCAATACCGGAGATCCGCCGCAGTACAGCGCTGACCCGCGCCAGCAGCTCGGATACGCCGAAGGGCTTCGTAATATAGTCATCCGCCCCGGACTTCAGCCCGCGGACGACATCCTCTTCCGCATTCTTGGCCGTCAGCACAATAACCGGTGTGCGGATGCCTTGTCCACGTAATTTATCCAGAATGTCAATGCCGTTCATGCCGGGCAGCATCAGATCCAGTACGATCAATTCAAAAGGTTCTCTAGTCGCACGGTCATATCCTGCCGTTCCATGATCCTCCACCGTCACCTCGTAGCCTTCCTGTGTCAAGTTGTACGACAGCAGCCGGGCCAGTGTCGGTTCGTCTTCAATGACAAGCAATCGTTGTGCCATAGGTTCCCCCGTCTTTTCATAGGTTATTAATTTTACAAAACTGCACACATGCACATCATAGCACCACAATGTTAACTTGGTGTAAAATCATAAATTTATTCTCTATTGATCCGTTATGATCCGCAGGGTTATAGATTCTCTTCCTGCAGCAGCGGCAGTTCAAGGATGAACGAGCTGCCGATGCCCAGATCGCTCTCAACGTTAATTGACCCGCGGTGCAGCTCGACCAGATGCTTCACGATGGATAGACCGAGGCCGGTTCCGCCGGAGCTTCTGGAGCGGGCTTTGTCCACCCGGTAAAAGCGTTCAAAGATCCGGGGCAGATCCTTGCGCGGAATCCCCATCCCCGTATCACTGACTGTAAAGCGCACGCTCTCGGTGCCATCCTTCTTCTGGATACTCACTGCGGTGACTCTGACATTGCCCCCGTCCTGGGTGTAGTTGATCGCATTGGAGAGCAGATTCATGAAGATCTGGCGCAGCTTGTCTTCATCTCCCTCAATGAATAGCTCCGCAGGCACATCAGAGCTAAGTGTAATCTTCTTCTTCTCCGCGACCTTACTGAGCGTTTCCAGCACGGAGTCGAAGAATTCGATCAGATGAACCGGGGAGCATTCCAGCTGAACGCGTTTGGATTCGATTTTGGACAGCTCCAGAATGTCGCCGATCAGGCGGTTCAGCCGTTCATTCTCATCGTAAATAATCTGCAGGAACGAACGCGCCGTCTTCTCATCCGTTACGCCCCCGCCGAGGAGGGTCTCGGCGAAGCCTTTTACCGCAGCGACAGGGGTCTTCAGCTCGTGGGAGACATTGGCGACGAATTCGCTGCGCATTTTCTCGAGCCTGCGAATCTCTGTAACCTCCTGAAGCAGGAACAGCATGCCCCGGGAGCAGCCGTCCTGAATCATCGGCACCCCATCCAGACGCACAATCCGCTCCACGGGATTATAGATACTGCGCTCCTCGTGAATAGGTTCACCTGCGGACACTCCATCATCAATCAGCCGGGTAAGCTCATAGTGATGCTTAATCTCCTTATAGGAATGTCCAGTCATCTCGCTGTGCTTCACATCAAGTAGCCGTTCGGCGGCCCGGTTGAGCAGGGCAATCTCCCCTTCAGCATTGATCATCACGATGCCGCCGGTCATATTGTCGAGTACGCTTTGCAGCAGGTCCTCATTGTCGCGGATGGTTTTCAGCTGGGCCTGGAGACTGTCGGCCATCGCGTTGATGGCTGTAGCCAGCTGGCCGATCTCATCCTTGCGCTTCATGGGCACCCGGGCATCGTAATCGAGATCAGTAATCCGCCGCGCCACTCTGGTGATCTGCTCCAGCGGTGAGGTCATACTGGAAGCCACCTTGTAGCTCACCAAGGTTGCGGCAATGAACAGCAGCACCAGCCCCCCTGCCATGATCATCCACGCCCGGTTCAGTCCTTCGGATACGGTATCGAGCCCCATCGACAGCCGGATATACCCGTCAAAGCCCTGATCCGAGGACACGGAACCCGCCACATACATCATTTCGCGGTCTAATGTATCGCTGTAACGGATCGCCCGGCCAATCCCTTCCTTCGCGGCCAGCAGCTCCTCTTCGCGGGTAGAGTGGTTGTCCATCTCACGCGGATTCTTCTCCGAGTCCCCAATGACCCGGCCCTGCTTCGTAATGAAGGTGACACGTGATCCGGTCAAGATGGATATCCTCTCTGCCTGTTCTGTATAGTAGTTCAGGGCATCCGGGCTGCTGGTATCCATGAATGAGAAGGTGCCGGAGAGCAGCTTTATTTCCCGGGACATGTTCTCTTCCAGCACGGAAATATGCGAATCCTTGAACAGCTGAGCCATGGTGATTCCGGCCCCGGTCATTGATATTCCTATCAGTGCCATAAGTATGATGGTAAGTCGAATGCGGAATGGTTTCATCTGCGGCGGTCCTCTTCCCTCGTGTTTATGTCCATGAGAACACTCTACCTGCATTTTCGGCAAAATACCAGTTCCGGCGGCGATTATCAACGGGGTGTAAAATGTGCGGGGGCGAGGGAGGAGCGCTGTCTAAGATCCAAGAGCCTGGGCCGAGGATGGAGCGTTGTTTGAGATCCAAGAGCCTGGGCCGAGGATGGAGCGCTGTCTGAGATCCAAGAGCCTGGGGCGAGGGTGGAGCGCTGTCTGAGATCCAAGAGCCTGGGCCGAGGATGGAGCGCTGTCTGAGATCCAAGAGCCTGGGCCGAGGATGGAGCGCTGTCTGAGATCCAAGAGCCTGGGCCGAGGGAGGAGCGATGTCTGAGATCCAAGAGCCTGGGCCGAGGATGGAGCGCTGTGGGATCTATAATGGACGCTCCGCAAACGGACTGTTGTTCCGATCGCTGTTGTCTCCAGATTTTATTTATTCCCCTAAACGGTAAAAATCCGGACACAAAGGCGAACGCTGCCGCTTCTCCACAATCAGTCCGCCCGCTGCGCTGTTTAAGTGGTGGAAGTTACAGGGGAATCCTGTAAACCTCAGACCCTCGCACACATCCAGCACGCTCACCCTGCGCCTACATATTGTATTTGTTTTTCCGTATACATTTAGCTCCACGCACCTCGCACGTGCACATTGTGTTCGGTTTAATACGAAAATAAAAGTCGGGATGCGACTGATGCACCCGACTTATTTTCATTCCTGGGGGTGACAAGGCCTCTTTCTTGTCATGCCTGTTTTTCGCATACAGTCGCCCTGCATACCTCGAACGTGTCCTCGCACGCGTGTATTGTATTCGGTTTTCCGCATACATTCGGCCCGCACACCTCGCCACTGCCCATTATGTTCGGTTTTTCGCCTACATTTGGCCCGCATACCTCGCACATGCGCATTGTGTTCGGTTTTTCACACACATTTAGTCTGCATACCTTGCACGTGCGCATTATGTTCGGTTTTCCGATTACATTTGGCACGTACACTCCCAACCTTCGCATTGTGATCGGTTTTCCGATTACATTTGGCACGTACACTCCCAACCTTCGCATTGTGATCGGTTTTTCGATTACATTTGGCACGTGCACTCCCAACCTTCGCATTGTGATCGGTTTTCCGATTACATTTGGCACGTGCACTCCCAACCTGCGCATTGTGATCGGTTTTTCGATTACATTTGGCACGCACACCTCTCCAACCAGAAAACGCCCTTCCTAATTGGCATACTACACCACTTAGTAAGGGCGGCCCCGTTTTGTTACTTACAAGCGCTACTGATCCTTCCAGCGCTGCACGGTCAGTGTGACCGTCTGCGACCCGCCTGACGTCGTGAGCGTCCGGTTCGCAATATCTGCACCGCTGGATGCGGTCTCTACCGTGCCCCAGCTTCCGCGCGTCAGCTTATACGTCACGGCGCTGCCTGCCGGAAGATTCAAGGTGATGGAATAGACGCCGTCACTGCCACGGGTCAGCAGATAGGCTGCATCTGGCGCATTCCAGCTGTTGAACGAACCGCTCAGATAAACAGGAGCATTCGCCGGAGTGGACCCAGGAACGCTAACCCGAAAGGTTACGCTATCCGCCTGCGGTTCCCCGGAGGTCAGGCTTCCCCCAACCAGACTGGAGCTACCGGTGCCAAAATGATAGTTATTCCCGCCATTGTTGTCCCAAGTGCCGCTGCCGTTATTGAAGGCTGCAGTTAGGCCTGTGGCGCTGCCGAGCGGAATGGTAATCGACTTGTAGCCGCTGAAAGTAGAAGCCTGCATCTGTACACCCGGTGAAGTCGTCCAGGTGGTTGCCCCATCCAGCTTGTAATGGATATACGAATTACTGAAGGCTGTATTCTTGTAATAGATCGTCGCGGTGTTGCCCGCCGAAGTGGCAGTTGGCACAGGTGTCGCCGTTGGCGCTACGGTTGGTGTTGCACTCGGTGCTACGGTTGGAGCCACGGTTGGTGTTGCGCTCGGCGATAAAGTTGGTGTAGCTGTTGGAGTTGCAATAGGCGTTGCACTTGGTTTAACTGTCGGTGCCACCGTCGGCGTCGCGGTCGGCGCTACAGTTGGCGCTACAGTTGGTATTGCGGTCGGTGTTGCGGTTGGCGTTGCACTAGGTGTTGCCGTCGGAGCTGCGCTCGGCGTCACACTCGGCGATGCGGTAGGCGCAGCAGGACCGCCCGGCTGGATTTTGCCGGACCCGGTGTAGGTCCATGTGCCGGTGCCGAACAGATAATTGCTGCCGCCGTTGCTGTCCCAGATACCGCTGCCATTGTTGAAGCAGGCTTCGAGCTGGGTAGCTGCGCCGATGTTAATGGTGATTTTGTGATAACCCGCTACCTCGGCGGCCGGAATCGCTACGCCTGGGGCTGTCGTCCATGTCCCCCCAGCCGGACGGTAATGAATGTAAGGAGTGGAATACCCCTGCTTGTAATAGATCGTTACATTATTGCCCGCCGGTGTGGTAGCAGTAGCTGCTGCACTGAAGCCTGAGAGGTTGCCGGAGGCATCATAGGCTTTAACTCTGTATTCATAGGCTGTACTGGCCGACAAGCCGCTGTCTGTATATGAGGTGGAAGCTGTTGTTCCGATTTTGACGCCATTGCGGTAGAGCTCATAGCCGGTAACACGAATATTATCTGAAGCGGCTTTCCAGGTCAGCCCGATAGAAGAAGCATTAACCACTGTGGCCTGAAAATTGCCTGGAACAGCCGGAGCTTCTGTATCCGGGACAGCGGGCACATCAGTGATGAACGGATGCGTTCCTTCAATAGTACCTTGCATGCTCTCCTTGTATTTGCCGTTCTCCAGCGTATATTTGCCGGCACCGACATAGACCTGCTGGATATCACTTTTGGTCACATTGCCTTTAGCATCCCTGGCTTCAATGTAGTAGTCTAACAGCTGATCGCGGTAATCGGAGATGTAGGAGAAATGCAGATTCCCGATATCCGTGGCCGGAACCTTCTGCATAATCGTTTTACTGCTTGGCTGCCAGTCAACACCGTTAATATCGGCGCTCAGGTCGCGGACATTCATCGGGTATTCTGTCCACGCGCCAACCTTGGCAGGGTCAATACCAGGTACTCCGGCTGCGGCCAGACCTGCGGGATCATAGACTTTAAAAGTATTATCCGCTGCGTCTGCCGTCTTATCGCGGTGTGCCCGGACCTTCACCTTGATCTCGCTGATTCCGCTGGTGTCGAAGGCATACGTATAGATGGCAAAAGCATTATTGTAATGCTGCAGGGTCCAGCCCTCTGCCTTACTGACATTGGCGCTGCCCGGATTGTACGGGTAACGCTGGGGCCACCAGACGGAGGGGCCGGTTTTGTCTTTGGCCAGCTTTTGCGATACATAGGGCTTGGAGAAGTATAACGATTGATTGAAGGACAAGGCCGGCTTCACGCTGTCATCCACATTCTCATCGTAATAGCCGAATCCCGAATCCATCGCAGGCAGGAGGAAATACCAGGCCAGCTCAGCGGGATTGGCACCTCCAGCATAGTCATTCGCCGTGTTGCCCTTCACAGGGTAGGAGAGCATCCACGGATTCAATTGGTTGCCTTCGTAAGTCACCTCCCGGTCCAGCGGGTTCGCCGGTTTCCAGTAATTCGGATGCTCCTCCAGCCAGATCTGCTCAGCAGTCTTGGCATAGTTCAGGGAAGCCTGTAACAGTGCGAAATTACGCTCCAGATAATGATAGCCCTTCTCGAAGGATACCGTCATGCCTTCCTCGACACCCGCCAGATTCTTCTTCGGGGCGTAAGCAGTCCCGTTCACCTGATTGAAGGCCGCGAACTGGCCTTTCCAGATCCCAAACGGCAGATGCCAATGGTACCAGGTCGGATCAGACGACGAATCCCGGGTATCGATCCAGGAGCCGTCCTGCACATGGACCACATCGGATGCGGCCGGTGTATTGCTGCGCAGATACTCATCGATCCCCATACCGGTCACACCGCTGCTGGCATAGGTAACATTCCCGGCATTGCGCCAGGTCTCCTCGGAGCCGGCCCGGCCCGAAGAATTATCCCCGTCATGGGCTACAACAAAAATCTGCTTCTGCGCGACCAGATTCTCATACGGCTTAAGCGCGTCTGCTTTTACCTGGCCCAGATACCCTTCTTCCCAGGACTGCGCCTGGGCGACAGGCACGCCGACCACTCTCGATTCTGCCCCGGTTGCCGGGTCCACATAACGGACCCAATGGGCCGTTGAGGCAAATGGATATTTATTATAGACCACCTGCTGCTCATTGAACATCGGCTCACTCACCCAGGCTCCGGCTGTACTGACATTCTGCAAATCGCTGCGGTTGGGCGGTGAGATCATCGTATCTGTGCCCGGACTGTCCAGCAGCGGATAATCCTTAAGGGTGCGGGAGAAATGGTTGTTGCCGATCACGGACCACTGGATGCCAAGCTTGTTCAGCACCGGGATCATCCGCTCTGAGAACCCCAGCTCTGTCGGAAAAAATCCCTTCGACGACTTGTAGCTGCTGCCCAGGAAATAAGGCTGAGCCATCGTGGCTCCATGATAGATCATATCCTTGAGCAAATAGTCGTTGCCGACCAGCGGTCCCATCGAATGGTGTCCGGAGAAATGGATCAGGTCGAGCATGTTGTCGCCGCCTGTGGTCCGAAGCTGATTCACGGCATTCTTCCACGGGGTTCCCCATGCCGGATTATTGTATCCGCTTACATTTCCTTGTTGAATAATACTGTTCACATTGTTCACCACGGACCCCGACATGGTAACATGCATCTGCGCCTGGGGATGATTGCTGTGCAGCGTGTTCGCCACACTCCAGGGCCAGGTTAAATACGCGCCCGTCTTGGCGTGATGGGAATAGTAAGAGACCAGATCATCGTGGGGCATGGGAGTTCCATTCGGCAGATAATAGGGATATCCAGCGGGCGGATTCTGCTTCAGTTGAATCACTTCACCATCGTAGGTATAGCGGATCGGACTGCCTACAGGAGTGGAATTGTAAGAGTTCAAGTCATAGTAAGCCCAGAAATTCGGCATATGATTATGGTAGACATGCGTAGCGGCAATCTCTGCCGAGACAGGGGACACTAATGCCGGAACGCTCAGAAGCCCGCCCAGGAGCAGGGCTGTAATCTTGCGCAGGGACCTGGAGGTCTTGGTCATGGTTCAACTCCTTCTTATCGGGTTCATTCTTCGTCAAAAAAACGGGGGCGGCGGACATCCATCCATCCCCCGCCCCCTCAAGCGGCTTACTGATCCTTCCAGCGCTGCACGCTTAGTGTCACTGTCTGTGCTCCGCCTGCCGGTGTGAGCGTCCGGTTCGCAATGTCCGCCCCGCTGGACGCGGTCTCTACCGTACCCCAGCTTCCGCGCGTCAGCTTATACGTCACGGCGCTGCCTGCCGGAAGGTTCAAGGTGATGGAATAGACGCCGTCACTGCCACGGGTCAGCAGATAGGCTGCCTCTGCCGCATTCCAGCTGTTGAACGAACCCGTCAGATAGACCGGAGCATTCGCCGGAGTGGATCCCGGTACGCTAACCCGGAAGGTTACGCTATCAGCCTGCGGTTCCCCGGAGGTCAAGCTTCCCCCAACCAGACTGGAGCTACCGGTGCCAAAATGATAGTTATTCCCGCCATTGTTATCCCAGGTGCCGCTGCCGTTATTGAAGGCTGCGGTTAGTCCTGTGGCAGTGCCGAGCGGAATGGTAATGGACTTGTAGCCACTGAAAGTAGAGGCCTGCATCTGCACACCCGGTGAAGTCGTCCAGGTTGTCGCCCCATCCAGCTTGTAATGGATATACGAATTACTGAAGGCTGTATTCTTGTAATAGATCGTCGCGGTGTTGCCCGCCGGAGTGGCGGTTGGCACAGGTGTCGCCGTTGGCACTACAGTCGGTGTTGCGGTCGGCGCTACAGTCGGCGCCACAGTTGGTGTAGCAGTCGGTGCTACGGTTGGTGCCACCGTAGGCGTCACAGTCGGTGTCGCTGTTGGTGCTACGGTTGGTGTAGCCGTTGGCGTCACCGGACCGCCTGCCTGGATATTGCCTGTAGGCGTATAGGTCCAGGTACCGGTGCCGAACAGATAATTACTGCCGCCATTGCTGTCCCAGGTGCCGCTGCCGTTATTGAAGCAGGCTTCGAGCTGGGTGGCTGCGCCGATGTTGATGGTGATTTTGTTATAGCCCGCTACCTCAGCGGCTGGAATAGCCACACCCGGAGATGTCGTCCAAGTCCCGCCCACTGGGCGGTAATGAATGTACGGATTGGTGTAACCCTGCTTGTAGTAGATTGTCACACTGTTACCGGCAGGGGTAACGATCAGAGCGGCTGCGCTGAAGGCCGACAGATTCATGGCGGCATCATACGCTTTTACCGTATAAGAATAATTAGTGCTGCCTACAAGTCCGTTATCGGTAAAAGAGGTCGTAGCCGAAGTCCCGATCTTCACGCCATTGCGGTAGATTTCGTACCCGCTCACCCCGACATTATCGGTGGAAGCTGACCAGGACACCAGCGCGCTGGAGGCATTCTGTACGGTTGCTGTTACATTTCCCGGAACACTTGGTGCCTGCGTATCGGTTACCGGCTGTGTTTTGGCATAGATTTTGGCGGAGTTGGCGCCCAGGGTAATTGTAATTTGCTTACCAGTGACACCGCCCGCCTGCACGGTCACAGTATCGGAGGGGTTCAACTGGTTCACCAGAACCGTACCTGCGGTTAGTGTGCTTTCGGCGCGCAGCGGCAGCGTCACAGTCTGTGATCCGCCGGATGCATTACTGAATGCGGAGATGACCTCCTGGCCGACATTCGTGCCCGTATCAATCCGCCGGGAGAAGGCGTACAGATTCTGTGCGGACCACATTTCGCGCTGGGTGCCGGTGCGCAGGGCCGGGTTGTTTTTGCGGATCTCATTGAGCTTGGCTACATGCTTGAAGGTACTGGCATTCTCATTGAAATAATTATCCAGCACATTGCCGTTTGCATCCCGCTTCACCATCGACCAGCGGTTCCACGTATCCGCGATGCCGCCCGTCATAATCTGCCCGTTGCCGTTGCCCTTGTTCTGCTCCGTTCCCTGAAAGACCACAGGCGTTCCGCGCACGGTGAAAATAAAGGACAAAGCATTCTGCAGCTTCTCAACACTGCCCCCGGCCTCGGTCAGGAAGCGGTTGCGGTCATGATTGTCGATGAAGGTAACCATATGGTTGGCGTTGCCGCCGTAGTAGGAGTCTTGAGCCAGGGTGCCTTTGATATTCGCGTCAAAAGACTGCCCGTACGCGAAGCTGTTCAGCACGGAGAAGAACAACGGGAAGTCCAGCATCCCCCACTCCTTATTCTGGCCGACCCAGCGGGAGACGAATTCGGCATTGCCGTCGAAATTCTCCCCAAAAGTGTTCACGCCCAGCAAATTTTGCAGCTCGCCGATATCGGTCGGCTTCATCAGCTTGGCCGCATCGACCCGGGCGCCGTCTGCTCCCGTATAGTCAAACCAGCCCTTGATCGAGCTGAAGATAGCCTGCTTGGCGGCAGGAACATCAAAGTCGATATCATCCAGACCGCCCAGATCATGATTCTCCAGATAATCCTGGGCCCACTGATCGTACCGTCCGTCGGCAAGAGACCAGTTAATGTCACCATTATGGTGATACCAGGCCGGATTATTGAACGGGGCCGCAGGCTGCAATGTCGGGATATCATAATACGCCTGTGTGCCCAGCATATAATCGCCGATGTGATTAGGCACGACATCAATGATCACCTTAATCCCGAGCGCATGTGCGGAGTCTACAAGTTCTTTCAGCTTTTCTTTGGTGCCGAAGTAAGGGTTGGCCTTGTTGGGGTCCTTGACATTGTATCCGTGGTAGGCAGTGTTCTTGCCGGTACCGTTGTTCTCACGGTTAGTCATCTGGGGCTCGGCTACCGGTGAGATCCAGATCGCGGTATAGCCCATATTGTGAATATACGGGAGCTTGTCAATGACCCCCTGCCAGTCCCCGCCCTTCATATACCGGAAGTCCTCCTCGGAGTTCTCCCCGTAGCGGATAGCCGCGCCTGTTGCATTATTGGAAGAATCCCCGTCATGGAAGCGGTCAACCATAATCTGATAAATCGTGTCATTCTCGGTTACGGTGCCAATACTGGCTGCTTCCACCTTGGCTGGCGGCAGGACAAACAGATTCATCATGATCGACAATACAATGGATGTGATTAGAACGGGAACAAGTAGGCGTGTACGTTTACTTTTCATTCCTCATCTCCCTCTCATGTAAACCGAATGCAATACACTTTCAGTAACGAATAAGCTGCCGTCAATAACTCCAATCTTTTTAACATAGGGAAACCGGTTTCCCCACTAAAAATTAACATGTCCATGTATGCGCTGTCAAGACATATAATTTATAACTTCCACAAGCCGCATCCTATAGGGGCTGCCGACTCTGCAAAACATGAAAAAAATATTATTCGGCACAGTTGAATAACTGCAGGTGCTTTTCAGGAAGCGGTTGCCTCCAAAAAATATAATGTTAGACTGATAAATAAAAATGCTGCAATATAAGGGGAGCGATATTATAATGAGCCCATCCATTCTGCGGGACGGATTACGAATCATCTCTTCATGTAAAAAAGACACAGGGGATATCTGGCAGGCTCACTTTGGTGCTGCCGCTATTGGCAGTTATTTTTTTATTAAAACGAATAATCCGGCACCAGAGCTTGCCCGACTTGTAGCTTTGCAGACCGAAGCGATGATCCAAAGGAAAATTGGGGAGAACGGCATACAACATCGTACCGGCTGTGACGAGCAGCTGGCTGTAACTGCCATACTTGAGGCCCTCGATGCAACGATTGATGAGTTACACTGGGTCGGTCATAATGTGATTTACAGCGCATCGTGTCTGCTCTCCATCCACGAACTTAAAGGCTGGGGAAGTACGGAGGATCTTGCAGGAATAACCGATCTTATCCGCTCGTTTGAGCGGACAATTCCGGGGCGGTCATGGATTGGCTTCTCTGCTTCCGAGGTGAAGAGGATGGAGGTTACAGACGAGGACGGCTTTCCGGTCATCTCGACGCCCGGCGAGCTTTCTTCGCTTGTGCTGGAAGAATTAGCTCATTTCCCTGTCATTTACCGGGCAGAAGCACATCATGATCTGATCGGTCATATGCTGACTTTCTCCCACGCGCTAAACATCCTGTATGACCTTGGCCATGTCTCCTTTTTCCAAAGAGGGTTACCGCCTTTAATGAAATTGATTACAGTTCTGCGCCACAGCCGTAACCTTGTACCTGGAGAACCCATCAAGCTGGTTTCACCTGTCGATCATTTGCCCCTGAAGCCGGCTGAGCGTGCGGACGTATTGCCGACCGACATTAAGTTTTGGCAAAAGGACTATAGCGGGCAGGATTGGGATTATGGTCACGTGTTTAAATTCACCCATAGCTTCTATGACCATTTGCAGCGTGTAGAGCACAAGAAAGAGTCGTATATTGAAAAATTCCGGTATACGCTAATTCAATAAAACAGCGTCAGTCTATGGACATTACGCTCGTCCATGGCTGACGCTGTTTCTTTGTTTGAAGTCCTGTTACTTAAACACCGGCTCGCGGAACTGGGCCAGCTTGGCGGCGGAATCCTTTTCGACATCCGCATGGAGGCTGTTGCCGTGCGCATCCATGGTCACGATCGCTGCGAAGCCGTCCACCTGCAGATGCCACATCGCTTCAGGAATACCGAATTCCATGAAGTCTACGGCGTTGACCTTCTTGATACATTCTGCGTAATACTGCGCCGCACCGCCGATTGCATTGAGGTAGACCGCGCCGTGCTCCCCTAAGGCCTTGAGGGTCTTGGGTCCCATACCGCCTTTGCCGATTACAGCGCGGATGCCGAACTTCTTAATAATATCGCCCTGATACGGCTCCTCGCGGATACTGGTCGTCGGGCCAGCCGCCTTCACATGCCAGCCTTCATCATCCTTCAGCATGACCGGGCCACAGTGATAGATGACGGCACCGTTCAGATCGACAGGGGTGTCATGATCCATGAGGTATTTGTGCAGGGCATCGCGGCCGGTGTGCATCTCGCCGGAGAGGATCACCACATCGCCGACACGCAGGCTGCGGATATCCTCCTCGCTGATCGGTGTGGTCAGACGGATCTCGCGCGAGCCGCCTGAGCCAGCGGAAGCTGCCGCAGCCGGTTCAGATCCTGCCCCATTCCCTGAAACGGCTGCATCCGAAGCTGCTTCACCCGTCCCGGATACAATAGCCGGTGCCGCAGGAATCGTAGCATCCTCTGGCACCACGCCGGAAGTTGTCCGTTCTGCCGCAGCTACACCCACAGGTTCAGCAACCGGCTGCGGTGCAGCTTCCCCCTCAACAGATATCCCGGTGCCGCTCTCATACAGCCAATCCTGAATGTCACCAGTAGCCGGATGAACCAGAATGCCCTGGCGGCGGAAGGCCCAGCAGTTATAGGCTACAGAGACAAAGAAGCTGGCAGGCAGCCGGTTCATTACCCCGATTTTGCAGCCCAGCAGCGTCACTTCACCGCCGAAGCCCATCGTGCCGATTCCGAGCTTGTTGGCATTCTCCATAATGTAATTCTCCAGCTTGCCCAAATCTTCATTAGGATTCACATCCTCAACCTTGCGGAACAGCTGCTTCTTCGCCAGCTCATAGCCCGTGGTACGGTCGCCGCCGATGCCTACACCAATGAATCCTGCGCTACAGCCTTGGCCCTGCGCCTGGTATACGGAATGCAGGATGCACTTGCGGATACCGTCGAGGTCGCGTCCGGCTTTGCCGAGTCCCTCCAGCTCTGCCGGAAGGCTGTACTGGATGTTCTTATTCTCGCAGCCGCCGCCCTTCAGAATCAGCCGTACGTCAATGCTCTCTTCCTCCCACTGCTCGAAGTGAATCACCGGAGTCCCTGCCCCCAGATTATCCCCGCTGTTCTCGCCGGTTAGTGAATCCACGGAATTGGGCCGCAGCTTCCCGTTCTTCGTAGCGCGGATAATTGCGCTGTGAATATCCTTCTTCATCTCTATCTGATTCACGCCCACCGGCGTATGAATGATAAAAGTCGGCATCCCCGTATCCTGGCAGATCGGCGATATTTGCTGCTCCGCCATCCCGATATTCTGCGCTATCGTGGTTAGTGCCAGTCCGGAGCGTGTCGCCCGGTCTTCCAGCGCCCGCCCTCTGGCCACTGCCCGGCGCACATCTCCCGGCAGGTTCGTGGAGGTCTCTACAATCAAATTATAAATGCTCTCTTCAAAATGCTGCATCTTCATTCAGTCTCCTCTCCATCTGGTTCAAGCGGCCCTAACTCTGGTACAATTAGTTACTATAATAGCACATTAAGCTGCTCATGAAAGGGGTTACTTCAAAATTGAACTACCATTTCTCCGCCTATCTCTACCGGCTGCAATATATCCAGCGCTGGAGCCTCATGCGCAGCACCGCCCCGGAGAACGTGGCGCAGCATTCATTCCAGGTCGCCCTGCTGGCGCACATGCTGTGCACCATCGGCAATGCCCATTTCGGCCGCTCGCTGAACGCCGACCGCGCATCCACGATGGCGCTGTTCCACGACGCCACCGAGGTCTTCACCGGCGACATCGCTACGCCGGTGAAGCATGACAACTCGCGTCTGCTGTCCAGCTTCCGCGAGATGGAGCAGGTGGCCGCCGACCGGCTGGCGGCCATGATCCCGCCGGAGCTGAGCGCAGTCTATGCGCCGCTCCTGCAGCCGCACACCAGCCCTCCCGGCTCCGAGGATGCCGGACTGCTCCGCTACGTCAAGGCAGCGGATGTGCTGGACGCTTACCTGAAATGCGTCTGGGAGGTCGCCGCAGGCAACCGCGAATTCGCCGCTGCCAGGGAGCAGACTGCCGCGAAGCTGCATGTGCTGGAGATGCCTGAGATGGAGTATTTCCTTAAACACATGGCTCCGGGCTTCGAAATGTCGCTGGACGAGCTGTCTTCCAGTGCGAGTCAGGGACAGTCTGCCGGAGAGCCTGAATCTATAGAGTAGATAGAGTACACATTCGCATGTGTTGGCTCCTAGCGTTGGCTGATATACTTACGTGTTAACAATGCTATGCGAATGCCGCTCTTAAACGGCCCGCATTTTCTCCATCCGCACCAATTGTGTTCGGTTTTTCGCACACGTTTGGCCCACATGCAACTTATAACCCTTATACAATGCAAATAACCCGCCATGAAGCGGGTTATTTGCATATGGTCAAGTTAAGTTAGACACGGTTAGTCTAGTCAAGTTAAGTTAAGTTAGGCACGATTAGTCTGGTCAAGTTAAGTTAGGCACGGTTAGTCTGGTCAGTTTAAGTTGATTCGCTTAGTCTAGTCAAGTTAAGTTCATTCGTTTATCCTGATCAGTTTAAATTACATCCGGTTTGGTCACATCAGGCTCAACCAGATTCAGCCTGCCTATCTCAAACCCAAGCGGCTCGGACAGGATATCCCAGTCCTTGAATACCGGCTGGAGTCCTTGCGAACGCAGCATCTCGGCCATCTCGTTCACGCTGCGGTTGTCCGAGATTTCAAACTGCGGCGTTCCCCCTTCCAGGGAATGTCCGCCCACTTCGGTGGATACCCCTGCGGACATCTTCGTGATGCCGAGCTGGACCAGATGATCGCGCAAGGCCGCAGGCTCGCGTGTAGACAGCGAGATGCCGGAGCGCGGCAGAAATAGGCGGTAGGCCAGAATAATCTGCACCAGCGCACGGTCGGTTACATCGCTTGCGGGATTGAATTCGCCTAAGTAAGGCCGGAACCGGGGAGTCGACAGCCCGATTTCGCATTCCGGGTACTTGTCCTGCAAATATCTCGCATGCAGCGCAGTGGCCAGCGCCTCCTGGCGCCATTCGTACATGCCAAGCAGGGCTCCGATATTCACCGAACGGAACCCGGCTTGACAGCCCCGTTCGGGAGCGTCCAGACGGTTGCGGTAGACGCGTTTGGGTCCTTTTACATGCAGCGCACGATAAGTTTCCTGATGGTAGACCTCCTGATAGAGCGTCAGACCGTCCACGCCAGCTTCTCTGAGCTCAGCATATTCTGCTGTCGAGAGCGGATTCACTTCAATGCTGACGGAGGCAAAATAGCGGCGCAGCACATTCACGCAGTCCCTCACATAACCGGCCGGACTGTCCCTGCGGGATTCTCCGGTCAGAATCAGAATGTGGCGCAGGCCTGTGGCTGCGATGGTCTCCGCTTCCCGGGCGACCTGCTCCAGCGTCAGTTTTTTGCGCGGAAAATCATAAATAGAACTGAAGCTGCAATACGTGCAGTGATTCACGCAATAATCAGCCAGGTACATCGGTGTAAACAGTTGCATCACATGGCCGAAATGCGTACGCGTTAAGCGGTGCGCCTTCTGCGCCATCTCCTCCAGATAAGGCTCCGCTGCCGGTGACAACAGTGCCATCAGCCCCTCTTCATCCACCCGCTCTGCACGAAGCGCACGCTTCACATCCTCTGCCGTATACCGGCTCCATAGCGTCCCGTAAGGAAGCTGCTCCAGCCGGGTCATCGTCTCATAAAAGCTCATAACCGTTCTCTCCTTCCTATTCCATCTGTCAGGCCAAGAACCCGGTCAACGGTGAAGAGGCTGCCGCCGTCTCTTCCACAGGCCCCAGTCCGGCGAGATAAGCCTTGCGCCCTGCGGCTACCGCGTCACGGAAGGCTTCTGCCATCAGCAGCGGATCCGAGGCGGTGGCAATCGCTGTATTAAGCAGCACCGCTGCGGCCCCCATCTCCATCGCCTCAGCCGCCTCGGACGGTCTGCCGATTCCGGCATCCACGATCACCGGCAGATTCGTCTCGGAGATCAGAATCCGGATCAGTTCCTTGGTCTGCAGTCCGCGGTTGGACCCGATCGGCGCTCCCAGCGGCATCACGGCCGCAGCCCCCGCTGCTTTCAACCGCAGGGCGGCGGACAGGTCAGGACTCATATACGGAAGCACCACGAAGCCCTCTGCTGCAAGGATCTCGGTCGCCCGGATGGTCTCGGTATTATCCGGCAGCAAATATTTCTGGTCGTTGATGACCTCAATCTTCACCCAGTTCCCCAGCCCCGCCGATCTCGCCAGCCGGGCAATCCGTACTGCTTCCTCTGCGGTGCGCGCACCGGAGGTATTAGGCAGTAAGGTCATATGGGAAGGAATATGGCTGACAATATTGTCACTGCTCTCCGGGTCCACCCGGCGCAGAGCAACGGTAATGACCTGTGAGCCTGATCGCGTAATCACCTCGGGAATGAGGGTGTTGCGGCTGTATTTTCCGGTACCAATGAACAGTCTGCTGGTTAGAGTCACTCCGCCAATCATCAATGGATCTTGCATGTTAACGCCTCCTGGGATAAGTCTTCGTGTTCAGCCTCCGCCTACAAAATGAACCAGCTCCACCCGGTCCCCCTCACTGAGCAGTGTCTCTCCGTAAACCTCTCTGCCAGCAAGCTCACCATTCAGTTCGACAATCACCAGCTTACCGGCCCACTCGGGCCGGGAGAGCAGATCCTCCAGTGTCCGGCAGCTCTCTTCGATTCTTTGCCTCTTTCCGTTAACGGTCACATTCATGCCTGTTCACCTCCTGCTGTGCCCTGTGTTTGAGCCATATCCAGCGCTTCAGCCAGCTCCGCTGCCCTGTCCCTGTGGACCGCTTCCCTGTACGCCATGGCCGCTGCCACCGGGTCCGGGGCTCCGCAGATCCCCGACATGACAGCAATGCCAGCCGCCCCTTGGGCCAGCACCGCTCCGGCATTACCCGGGGTAATCCCTCCAAGCGCAATCAGCGGGATGCGGCTCCAGCGGACAGCCTCGGCCAGTTGCGCAAGTCCCCGTGCCTGCTGCCCCGACTTGCAAGCTGTCGGGAAAACATGCCCGTAGAGGCAGAAGTCTGCTCCTTGCCTTCCAGCCTCCGCAGCCTCTTCCTGCGAGTGTACCGATCTGCCGATCCGCAGGCCCGGTGCAAGCCCGCGTGCTGCGGCTGGCGGAAGGCTATGCCAGGCCAACTGTACACCGCCTGCCCCAGCGGCCAAGGCAACATCGATCCGGTCATTTATGACCAGCTTCGAAGGCGGAACCCCGGCCTGAAGCATCTGCTGCGCCGCCGCCAGCAGTTCGCGGGCGGACATGGCTTTTTCCCGGAGATGGATATAATCCACCATGGGATGTACCGCCGCAGCCAGCTCCGCAAGCTTCTCAGGGTGGAGCCGTCCGTCTGAGATGACATGAATTTCGTGCAACACGTCCACCTTCCTCTCCTCAGCACTACGCTGATCCCTACCTCCAAACACAAAAAAGACCGCCCCCATAAGGAAGCAGTCTGGAATAGAAACAGGAATACCGGTATTAGCCGTATACCCCCGCTGCAATATTCGTTCTCCACTTCCCTACGCTGGTATAACCCAGATCAGGTTCAAAGGGTCCGAGCAGATACGCCCGTCTCAGCCTTGCGGCTCCCCTAGTGATCGTTCTATGCTATTGTTTGGCCTTGCTTTTTGTATATTAGCATATAATTCCTGTTAGAGCTATTCTTTCGTAGATTTTACTTCAATTACAAAAGCCACGGATGAACTCCCTTCTGAAAATTTACCATCCTCGGATGTCCAGAATGCTGATATGCCGTAGTAATAAACGCCTTGTTCTTTTGGAGCATTAAAAGAGCCGTTCTTCAATGGAATTTGCACTTCTTTATCATCGACAAATTGCTGAACGGTTAACCCGCCGGGTGCCGGTTTATAAGTAAAAGCAACATTGATCCCCCCCTCAGGGGCTATAGCAGTGGGAGTAACCCCCTGTACCATGGATTGTCCTCCTGCATAATCCGCACATCCTAATTTTCCCCAGCAATAGCTGCCTTGGGTAACCGGAATTTGGGTTTTCCCGGAAGTAACAAGGGGTAGCGGCGGCGATTCCTGTGTAATTCTAATCCCAATGCTTTTTGCATTTCCTTCCAATCTTGTATTTGCCACAAGTCTTCCTGCAAAAGGAGTCAAATAAATGAACACTACCAGAAAAACTAAAATCCCCGCTGCAGATAGAATGAATCCTTTTTTTCTAAGCATCCCAATCCCCTATTCATATCAAATTATCTAAATAGACGGAATTATATTGTAATAGTTACAAGCGCTGAAAAAAAGCCTACCGGCAAGCGGTTAGGCTTTTTAAAAATAGAATTTATATGTTGCACACGATTTCTGAAGATGCCGATTAAAGAATCTGCATCCAGATCTTATTCTGCACCCATTATCCGTTGACAACCTCACCGCCGTTCACATGCATCACCTGTCCGCTCACATAGGAGGAATCGTCCGAGGCCAGGTATACATACGCCGGTGCCAGCTCTTCAGGCTGCCCCGGGCGCTTCATCGGCTGGGTGCCGCCGAACTCACTGACCTTCTTCGCGTCAAAGGTTGACGGAATCAGCGGGGTCCAGATCGGTCCGGGCGCTACTGCGTTCACGCGGATGCCCTTATCGGCCAGATTCATTGACAGCGAACGAGTGAAGCTGAGAATGGCTCCTTTGGTGGACGAATAGTCCAGCAGCTGCGGGCTGCCGCGATACGCCGTGATGGAGGTCGTGTTAATGATCGTAGCGCCTTTTTTAAGATGAGGCATAGCTGCCTTCGTCAGGTAGAACATGGAGAAAATATTCGTCCGGAACGTACGCTCCAGCTGCTCCGCTGTAATGTCCTCAATATGGTCCTGCGGATGCTGCTCCGCCGCATTGTTAATCAGGATGTCAAGCTTGCCGAGTCCTTCAACGGTTTGACGTATCAAGCTCTGACAGAAGCATTCGTCCCCGATATCTCCGGCGATCAGAATACACGTTCTGCCCTCCTGCTCAACCTGGCGCTTGGTCTCTTCCGCATCCTCATGCTCGTTCAAGTAGGAGATCACCACATCCGCGCCCTCCTTGGCAAAATGAACGGCAACCGCACGCCCGATCCCGCTGTCGCCTCCGGTAATGAGCGCAGCCTTGCCCAGCAGCTTGCCTGCTGCCTTGTACGCCGGTGTCTCAAACTCCGGGAGCGGGTTCATCTCACTCTCAATTCCCGGGCGCTGATCCTGTACCTGCGGGGGCAGAGTTTTGACAGGTTGTTTGTTAGTGTCTGGCATAATCCATTCTCCTTTCGCTGTCCACAGTATTGTTGATTAATCATGTTAGCATGGCTTAAGGTCTGGTGTTTATGCATCAGGCAGTGTGCCTGCTTGACTGTACGTTATGTTACTTACCACACTTGGCAGCCGCCCAAACAGCCAATCTTCATTCAACGGTGCCTATATCGGAACGGTAGTACGGTAAGGAACGAACGTTTCCAAAAAGAATATTATCTATATCCGCTAAGGGGAATGTCCTATACTTTGTGAGGAACCACGGCAAGATCGTATCGAAATCATACTAGCAGGAGGGTATCGCACAATGAATGCAAGAATCACCTTATCTCCGGTCACCCCGGACGATATCGATTTCATCACAGATCTGGAAATGAGCGCTTCACTCTGGCCCTTCGAGGATATGATTCCAACCGACAAGGAGGCAGTCCGGAAGACTGTGGCGGAACGAATCCAGAGCGACTGGCATAGACAATTCCTGATCAGGCTAGCCACTCCCGAAGCAACCCCTGTAGGGGAACTGAGTATACATTGGTATGTAAAAGAGCGCGAGAGCTGGGAGTTGGGCTACAGCCTGTTCCCTGAATACCGGGGGCAAGGCTACGGCACCGAGGCGGCGCAGCTGGCCTTGAAGCTTGCTTTTGAAGAATGGAAGGCCCATAGAGTCGTGGCTATGTGCAATGAATACAATACCGCATCCATCAAGGTGCTGGAACGCTTGGGCCTGACCCGCGAAGGCGTATTCCGGGAAGAAATACACTGGAATGACCAGTGGGTGAACCAATACTTTTATGCGATACTGGACCGGGAGTACCGGGCGATTACCGGGATATAGCGGAAGGATGCTGTATTCTGTTTTTAGGCACGTTGCTCATTTTCATGCTGGAGCTGTGCCTTGAAAGACATGTTTGTTTTCGCATACATCGGGTCGATATCTCTTCATAGCAGTACATCGCCCCTCATGACAAGACCTCACTCCTTGGGATAACGGCCTTATTTCCAGAACTCTATTCATCTTCCTTCACAATTGCATCCTGAACCTTACCCGCACCCCTAACCTTTGTTGAAGTATTTAGAATCGCCTGCGTCACCGTTGTCCCTTCATCCAGCTCTATCTTAACCCCTGTTGCAGTGGCAGCGGTCTTAAGCGTGCGTATGGAGCCTTTTTGCAGGTGGAGGAAGGGTCCTTTGGCTTCAATGTTCACATCTCCGAAATTGCCGTTAAGCGTCACTACGATCCCGGCTGCAAGGCCGGATGGCAGATCAATATCTGTGAACCCGTCTCCGGTACCCTCCCCCTCTTCCAGATTTACACCGGACTGTACCGACAATGCCTTCACCCAGGTTGTACCTTCGGTGAGCAGGCGGGCAGTTCCACTATTCTTCTGCACAATCACTTGGTTCATGGTTGTGTTCTTGAGCTGCACTGAGGGATCTCCGCTTCCCTGTATGATGACCTTGCCTAGTACTTCAACACTGTCCAAGTTCACCTCTCCGTTGCCGATTCCTTCCTCCAGGACCAGGTCTCCAAAAATCTTCAGATTCTGCAGCAGCACATCATAGCCGGATACAGTGACATTATTATAGTATTTGATAGCTCCTGGTTTAAAGCTTCCGAGCCCCTCAGAACGGCCGATAGTTACACTCTGCAAGCCGCCGCTTGTGACATTGTAATAATCCAGCAGTGCAATTGCTTCGGCCCGGGTCATCGCCTGTTCTGGAGCAAACCGCCCGTCCGGGTACCCCTTCATTCCTCCGTCATTGATCAGTGCAGCGACATCGGCTTCACTCCAGCCTGCAATCTGATCCTTATCGCTGAACATGGATAATACCTCCGTGCTTCCCGTCTCAAAATACATCATTCTGCTCACCATAATCGCCGCCTCCTGGCGCATAACGGGATCGCCCGGACGAATCGTGCCTCCGTAACCCTTGATGATGCCCACTTCCAGCGCTTTCGAGATTTCTTCGTATGCCCAGCTCGTCTTAGGCAGATCGCTGAAATCAGCCTTCACCTTGCTCTCAGTCGTCAGCCCGGCCAACTGGTTGATTAACGCGATAAATTCCGCTCTAGTGATCGCCTGATCCGGCCGGACTGACCCGTCCGCGAATCCCTTCAGCCATCCCTTTTCCAGCCAGCGGCTCATCTGCTTCTGCGCCCAGTGTCCTTCATAATCGGCTGCCGCAGACATATGCCCGGCTGAACCCAGCAGCAAGCCCAGACTCAGCCCGACCGTTACTAATTTTCTTCCTATCATTACTGCGCTCACTCCTAAGTATGTATGTGATGCCAAATGAACCAAGCACCTAATCACAGTGTACCGGAATACATAGCCGTTGGGAACAATATCCAACCATGTGCATCCAGACATGCGAAACAGCCCTGGAGGCCGAGGCTTCCAGAGCTGTTATCACACTGCCCATCCGGCAGCAGGTTATTTAGATAATTGTGTTGTAGACCATGAAAAAGATCATGACGACCAGCGAGACCATCAGCAGCAGACTCATGGTACGGATCTTGGCAGTCTCCGCAGAGACATCGCGGTTCTCTCTCATGCCAGCCGCAGCAAGGCGCAGAGGCTTGGTCATAATCCCGCCGAACGCGAACATAGCCAGCAGAAGCACCGTAACAATGATCATCCAAGGTACAGAATACTCGCCCTTAGTCATCATGTAGCCGCCGGTCAGCAGCTGAATCACCAGCCCGTATTGGGCAAAGCGGTTGAATCCGCCGATTGCACTGAGCGTGCCTTCCTTCGCCGGGGAGGACAGCTTAGCCGTCCCGCTTAAGATAAACGGCAGCACCAGATAGAAACCGAGTGCCAGTGTCCCGATCATATGCAGAAAAAAGAAAATATGACCCATTGTAATCTCCTCCAATTTTGAATGTGAGGCCTTCGGCAGACTGCCGGGGTTACATGGTTACAGAGGAAGTCACCGCGCGGACCGAATCAGCGGACTGGTCGAGTGCCGCCTGTTCCTCCGCCGTAAGCTCCAGTTCAAAAATCCGCTCAATGCCCTCTGCTCCCAGAAGCGCAGGAACTCCCATGAACAGGTTCTCATAGCCGTATTCACCCTCAAGCAGAGCGATTACCGGTATGATCCGTTTCTTGTCCTTGAGAATAGCCTCCGCCATCTGAACCAGGGATGCTGCCGGAGCATAGTACGCGCTGCCGTTCCCAAGCAGGCTGACAATTTCACCGCCGCCCACACGGGTACGCTGCACAATCTCTGCAATGCGATCTGCCGGGATAAGCGTCTCGATTGGAATACCGCCTACGCTGGAATAACGCACTAACGGCACCATATCGTCACCATGGCCGCCCAGCACGAAGCCGCGTACATCCTCTACCGATACATTAAGCTCCTGAGCGATGAAGGTGCAGTAGCGGGCCGTATCCAGCACCCCGGATTGCCCGATGACACGGTTCTTGGGGAAGCCGAGCGCATGATAGGCCACGTATGTCATCGCATCCACCGGATTGGTCAGTATGATCACAATGGACTCTGGGGCCACGCGCTTCACATTCCCGCAGACCGATCTGACGATATTCGCATTGGTATTGACCAGATCCTCACGGCTCATGCCGGGCCCCCGGGCAATCCCTGCGGTAATAATAACGATGTCAGAATCCGCTGCGTCCTCATAGCTCGAAGTTCCGGTAATTTGAGCATCGAAGTTCTGCACGGGTCCCGCTTGGAGCATATCCAGCACCTTGCCCTTGGTAGGATTCTCAAGCTGAGGAATGTCAAGCAGCACTACATTGCCAAGCTCCTTCTGGGCAAGCATAAGCGCCGTGGTCGCGCCGGTGAATCCGGCACCTACGACAGTGATTTTTGAACGTTTGATCGCCACGGTAGCCCTCCTAACCTGATGATAGTCTGAAGGCGGCCAACATAGATATAAGCTACACGGATGTGCAGCTTATATCTGTAGTATTTACCGGCCCGGCCTCTTACAGATGGTTGATGATCTCGTCAGCAAAAGCAGAGCATTTCAGCTCAGTCGCGCCTTCCATCTGGCGGGCAAAGTCGTAAGTAACCGTCTTGTTGTTAATCGCCGTACTCATTCCCTGGTAGATCAGGTCAGCCGCTTCCTGCCAGCCCAGATGCTCAAGCAGCATAACGCCGGAGAGAATAACAGAGCCCGGATTCACTACATCCTTGTCAGCATACTTAGGTGCCGTACCATGTGTAGCTTCGAAAATAGCATGTCCCGTAATATAGTTAATATTCGCTCCCGGAGCGATACCGATGCCGCCAATCTGGGCAGCCAGTGCGTCGGAGAGATAGTCACCGTTCAGGTTCAGCGTTGCAATGACATCGAAGTCTGTCGGGCGTGTCAATACCTGCTGAAGCGCAATGTCCGCAATGGCATCCTTCACGATGATCTTGCCTGCTGCTTCGGCTTCCTTCTGGGCAGCATTCGCAGCCGCTTCACCGTCGCGTTCCTTGATGACATCGTACTGGTTCCAGGTGAAGACCTTATCGCCGAACTCTTGTTCAGCCACTTCATAGCCCCAGTTCTTAAAGGCGCCTTCAGTGAACTTCATGATGTTGCCTTTGTGTACCAAGGTTACGCTCTTGCGTCCGTGCTTGATCGCATACTCTACTGCTGAACGAACAAGGCGTTTCGAGCCTTCCTCGGATACAGGCTTAATACCGATACCGGATGTTTCCGGGAAGCGGATTTTGTTCACGCCCATTTCCTTCTGCAGGAATTCGATCACCTTTTTCACTTCGGCAGAGCCTTCCTGATATTCGATACCAGCATAGATATCCTCTGTATTCTCACGGAAAATAACCATATCCACCAGCTCAGGATGCTTCACCGGAGAAGGAACGCCGTCGAAGTAGCGCACCGGGCGCAGACATACGTACAGGTCAAGCTCCTGGCGCAGCGCTACGTTCAGGGAGCGGATACCTCCTCCAATCGGAGTGGTCAGCGGGCCCTTGATGGCCACAATATACTCACGGATCGCTTCCAGCGTGTCGTTCGGCAGCCATTCACCATATGTATTGAAGGCCTTCTCGCCGGCAAACACTTCGTACCACGCAATTTTCTTCTTGCCGCCGTAGGCTTTCTCTACAGCTGCATCCAGCACCCGCTTGGAGGCTTTCCAAATGTCACGGCCTGTCCCGTCACCCTCGATGAATGGAATGATCGGCTGATCCGGAACCAGCAGCTTGCCGTCTTCGATTGTAATTTGTTCGCCTTCTGTGGGCAGATCGTATTGTTCCAGTTTCAACATTGGTAGATATTCCTCCTAAAAGTATGATGTATAAGCATTCATATCATTCATTGTACTAAAGGGGTAGAGCAGCCCGCAAGGGCCGCCCTCCCTGACGGCCTGTTATCGCTCGTCTACAGGGACGTACTTCATGTCGGACATGCCTGTATATTCCGCACGCGGACGGATGATACGGTTGTCTTCGTACTGCTCCAGAATGTGCGCCGTCCAGCCCGAAGTACGGCTGATCGCGAAGATAGGGGTGAACAGCTCCCGTTCAATCCCCAGCTGTGTGTAGACCGATGCCGAATAGAAGTCGACGTTTGGTTTCAGCCCCTTTTGGCTGGTAATCAGCTCTTCCACCTTGACCGACATGTCATAGAGACTGGTGTCATTCTTCATCGTGCCCAGCTCGCTGGACATCTTCATCAGGTGCTTGGCGCGCGGGTCGCCGTTCTTGTAGACACGGTGTCCGAAGCCCATAATCTTCTCGCGGCGCTCCAGCTTGCCCTGGATATACGGCTCTACCGCATCCAGGCTGCCGATCTCCTCAAGCATCTTCATCACAGCTTCATTCGCCCCGCCATGCAGCGGCCCCTTAAGCGCCCCGATTGCTGAGGTCACACCGGAATAGATGTCGGACAAGGTCGCTACCGTTACCCGTCCGGCAAAAGTCGAAGCATTCAGCTCATGGTCGGCATGCAGCACAAGCGCCGTATCCAGCGCCTTGACGGATACCGCATCCGGCTCTTTTCCCCACAGCATGTAGAGGAAGTTCTCGGCGATGGTCAAGCCTTCCTTGGGAGCTACCGGCTCCAGGCCTTTGCGGATGCGTGCCAATGCGGCAACTACGGTCGGAATCTGCGCCTGCAGCTTCAGCGCCTTGGTCTGGTTCGCTTCCTTGCTCATATCATCGGCGGCTTCATCGTACAGCGCCAGACTCGATACGGCAGAGCGCAAAGCGGCCATGGTGTTGGCTTCCTTGGGATACAGCTTCATTTGAGTGAGCACCTGCTCCGGGATCGGAGCGTGAGCGCTGAGGTCGCGCCGCAGAGCTTCAAGCTCCGGCACTGTCGGCAGACTGCCGAACCACAGCAAATAAGCGGTCTCCTCAAATGTGGCATGGTCCGCAAGATCGTCAATATCATAGCCGCGGTAAGTGAGCACTCCATCTACGATAGAGCTGATTGAGGAGGTCGTTGCAACAATGCCTTCAAGTCCTTTAGTAGCTGTCATAGTATCTCTCTCCTTTGCCAACAAGAGTGTATAGTGCCGCTTCAAATCTCATGTAAACATTTACATTTCCAAGTATTTCAACTCTCTCAGAAAAAAAGCTTCAGGACCGGCTCAGAAGATTGCAACTAAATTTCTGCTCTTTAACCTTTAATTATCATACCGGATTTTGACGGTTATGTGAACAACGTGGAAGCTTTACAGGACATCAAATGATTTTATCGGAGGGATAGAAAAAAACGAACGCAAAACCTGTTTCATGAACGCGCTCCCAGGTTATGGATATGCCCGCCGTCTGCCCTTTTCTAGCGTTGCTAGTCTTTTCACACCCCCTATGAATATATATAAGACGAGCCGTTGTTTCTGGAATCCGCCAGAGTAGGAGGGACCTAAGATCGATACACTTGTGCTTAAAAGATTGCTGCGCGGCCTCTGGGTCGTGCTTGCCGCCGCCCTGATTCTGCTGGCTGTATATGTACTGCTGCCGCTCCTGTACCCCTTGCTGATCGCCTGGATGCTGGCTTATCTTATGCATCCGCTGGTCCTGATCCTGAAGGGGATGAAGCTCCCCGGCTGGCTCGCCGTATCCCTCTCGCTGCTGTTCTACATCGGAGGCATTGCTCTTGTCCTGACCGCACTCATCACAAGGCTGGTCAAAGAGCTGATCGGGCTGCTCCAGACCTTCGATCTTCATACCGATCAGTGGCGGGAACTGCTGCTGTCCCTGAGCCGTAATGCCAGCATTCAGAATATTATTAACCAAATCAACCAGTTTTACCACGACAACCCGGGTTATCATGCCACCATTGACAGCAATATCAACCGGACCACTGAAACGGTCGGCCAAGCCGTGACGCAGATGATCACCGGATTCTTCAATATCATCCTGAAGCTGATCTCCTCGCTGCCGAGCCTTGGCACCATTCTGATTGTCATCGTATTGGCCGCCTTCTTCCTCAGCACCGGCTGGGAACGGCATAATGCCAAGCTGACTGCGTGGCTCCCAGCCCCGCTACTAAGACCGGTGTCGGAGATCTGGAAGGATCTGCGCAAAGCGCTGTTCGGCTACATCCGCGCCCAGCTGGTGCTGATCTCCGTAACGGCGGTAATTGTGATCATTGGCCTGCTGCTGCTGGGGGTCAAATCAGCCTTCGCCATCGGCCTGACCATCGGTATCGTCGATCTGGTTCCTTATCTGGGTGTTGGTATCGTCATTCTGCCCTGGGCCTTGTATTCATACATGACCGGGAACATGGCGCTAGCCATCGGGCTGCTGGTGCTCTACGGCATCATCCTGATCACCCGCCAGGTACTGGAGCCCAAGGTACTCGCCAGCAGCATCGGCGTCGATCCGCTCGCCATGCTGATCGGCATGTTCGCCGGCCTTCAGCTGATGGGCATGCTCGGCCTGATTCTCGGCCCGGTGCTGCTCGTTATTCTCGACGCATTCGCCCGCGCCGGCGTATTCCGCGCCCTGCGCACTTATATCCTCAGCGGCAGGCTGCATTAGTGGCCGCGTTCGAAACTAACTTTGCTCCGCACCACTCCCTAACGCCAAAAAGGCATCCAGCCGCAGTATCCTGCAACTGAACACCTTTTGGCAAGCCTGATTACTTCCTTATTACCCGCTTACCTGCGGTAGAAGGTGAACGTGCCGTTCTTCATCTTCTTCTCGATCCATTTCAGCAGAAAAACCCGGTAAAGCGGCCGGGTCAGCGGAAATACCAGAGTAAAGCCGATCAGATCCGTGACAAACCCCGGCAGAATCAGCAGCAGACCGCCGAAGAAAATACATAAGCCGTCCAGCATGGTCCGTCCGGGCACCCGGCCCTCCTGCATATGTGTTCTGCTGTCCTGCAGCACTTTCTTGCCCTCGAACCGCATCATTAGCAATCCGATGACTGAAGTAGCCAGCATGATCAGCAGCGTCTTGGGCGCTCCAAGAAAGCTTGAGACATAGATGAAACCGAATAATTCCACGGCCGGGACTGCAAATAGGGCGGCCCACAGCCATTTGTTCCTGATCATACTGCTCCTCCTTCTTCTTTACGTTAACGCTATTCTTCTTCCTTCAGCGCAGCCAGGATGGCATGGAACAGCTCAGGCTGTGCCCTGTCGATCCGCACCGGCCTCCATTCCCCGTTCAGCCAGACATGGCTCGTCGAGCCGCTGACCAGAAGCTCGCCTGCGGTCCGCTCCTGCCCTTCCTGACCCGCCGCCATCCGGCGGATTTCATATTCATACACAACCCTAAGAGCCGAGAAGGTGGTTAACCGCGCATACACGGTAATAAGATCATCATATCGCGCGGGGCTTTTAAATTGCAAATCTGCAGAGGTTACCGGCAGCAGCAGACCGAGTCCCTCCAGCCTCTTGTAGTCGAAGCCCAGCTCACGGAACATCTCCGTCCGGCCGCACTCAAACCAGATCAAATAGTTGGCATGATAGACGACGCCCATCTGGTCGGTCTCCTGATAACGTACACGGATGGAGGTACTGTGCCAGCGGCTGGCCCATCCCGGTTGATGCGGATTCATATTCATGCTCCTTTCTAAAATACAGTCTACCCGGCAGCCAGCAGAACGCTTAAGCGCCGACACCGCCGGATGCAGACTTCAGCGGCAGCTTGCGGCGAGAGCTTCGGGCGACATAGAACAGAAGTGCTGCGCCCGCAGCCGCACTAAGCATGCAGGAGAGGTTCATCAGCCCGACCCCGCCCTGATTTAGCAGCATCCCGTTCAGCAGATTGCCCAGAATGCCGGCTAACCCGGAGAATACGATGTTAAATACACTTTGCCCGGTCGCCTGCATCTCAGGTGAGGTAATCTTCGATACATATTCAACCGCCGCAATATAAAAGAACCCGAACGAGAGGCCGTGAAGCACCTGTACGCCGATCATGACGGAAGGGTACGGGAAGGCCACCTGGATGCCCCAGCGCAGTACATAGATCATTGCGCCGAGCAGCAGCGTCCGCTCCATCCCCAGTCTGCGGATCACTTTGGAGGCGAAGAACATTGAAGGCACATTGGTAATCGATGCCAGGAACAGGGCGATTCCGGCAGTGCCGGTCGAACCGCCGACCGACTGGAAGGCAATCACGAAATAGGTCCCGAAGGCCGTCATGGTCTGATTGACCAGAAAGCTCCCGCCCAGGAAGGCCAGGAATATGCGGTTGCCGAGCAGCTTTTTGATCCCCTGGGAGAAGGACTGGCTCATCATATGATTCTCCTCCGCCTGCTTGGGAAGAGTGAAGGCAATCACTACAGCGACGCTATTCAGCAGCAGAAACGGCAGCCAGATGGTCGATACAGAGAACTTGGATACATACTGTCCCCCCGCAATGGCCCCTACGGCGGCGCCTATGCTCATCATCATGCGAATGCTGCCGTAAGTGGCTCCGGCCCTGTTCGCTGCCGCTATGGCGTATGAGTCGGCTATAGGCGCCTGTGTAGAGGAGAAGATCGTGGACACGGTATATACCAGCATCAGCACGATAAAATATTCCGAACGGTACAGGACCGCAAGCACCGCCGGAACCGCCACGCTCAGAATCAGCACCAGCCGCGCCTGGTTATACCGGTCGGAGACCATTCCCCATAAGGGCTGGACACAGATGGCGATCAGCGTACCTATAGCCATCAGCACGCCGATCTGGCTGACTTCAAGTCCGTTCGATTTCAGCAGCAGCGAGAGGTAGGAGCCGAAAGAGCCTCCGGCCAGTCCCAAAAATAGATAGAACCCGCGCAGCTTTGTTATTTTTTCCATGGGGATTACAAGTCCTCTCTCATTCTTTTTAACAGAATACCCAACCTTCATAGCCGCCTGCTGCATTAAATAGAGCACAACCTATTATGAGGCGGTGGACAAGTGGGCCAAGTCAATAGATTAACACGAAGCAAACCCTGTCTGAAGGATAAACTTAATACGGGCAGAGCCGCCAGTTCAGGCTTAGGCTGGACATCAAGCAACTGGAGCGGTTATGCCATTTCCGGCAAAAAAGGCAGCTACCGGCAGATATCCGCCGACTGGATCGTCCCTTATGTAAAGCCTACGGTAAAAGCTACGTTCTCCTCGGCCTGGATCGGCATCGACGGCTTCAAGAACAGCAGCCTGATTCAAACGGGCACCGGCCATGAGTCGGTGAACGGAAAAGTCCGGTATTATGCCTGGTGGGAGATTCTCCCCGCCTCCGAAACCGTCATTCCTCTTCCCGTCTCTCCCGGCAACCATATGCGTGCTTCCATCGTCAAGCTGAGTTCCGGCAAATGGTGCATCACCCTGCGCAATCTCAGCAAATGCTGGGTCTTCCGTACCGTACAGCGCTATAACGGACCGCAAAGCTCTGCCGAATGGATTGTCGAAGCGCCGCAGGTGGGGTTCGATATCGCTCCGCTGTCCAAGTTATCCACAGTCTGCTTTACCTGTTGCCAGGTCAATGGACGCAGCCCCAGACTAAAGGTCTCAGATGGCGGCATTATGCTCCAGAATAAGAAGCTGCTGGCTGTGCCTTCTCCCCCACGTTCCTGCGGAAGCGCCTTTTCAGTCAGACGAATCTATCATAAAAGTCCCTCTGCCGTGTATTCCAGGAACCCTATTTATACGACTCCCTAACAGGCTGACATGCCGTCTGCTCCAGACACTCAGGTCCAATATATCCATTTGCATGATCGATATCAAAAAAGAGCAGCGGCAATCAAGCGCCACTGCTCTTATCATTATATCTTATTCGTGCTGCAGAAGCTCTTCCAAATCCTAGTCGGCTGGAATCGTATCTACCTTCACCAGGTTAGTGGAACCGGAACGTCCAAGCGGGATACCTGCAGTGATGACTACAAGATCGCCAGCTTTAACCAGACCGGAAGCTTTACCGCCGTTAAGAGCTGTTTCCAGCAATTCGTCAGTAGAATGAGCTTCAGGACCGAATACAGGAGTTACGCCCCATACCAGCGCCAGCTGACGCATGGTTCTTTCCTGGGTGGTAACAGCAATGATCTGTGATTTAGGACGATATTTGGAAACCACGCGTGCAGTGTGGCCAGTTACCGTTGAAGAAATGATCGCTTTAGCATTCAGATCCAGAGCGGAGATCGCTACGGATTGGCTGATCGCTTCAGTTACAGTAGTTTCTTGAGCAATCTGCTGCTTCATGAAGATCTCACGGTGGTTCAGAGCAGATTCTGCTTTCTCAGCAATACGGGACATAGTCAGTACGGATTCAACCGGATATTTCCCGGCAGCAGTCTCACCGGACAGCATGATTGCATCAGTTCCGTCGAAAATCGCGTTCGCTACGTCACTTGCTTCAGCGCGGGTTGGGCGCGGGTTGCGCTGCATGGAATCCAGCATTTGGGTAGCTGTGATTACCGGTTTGCCGGCGATATTACATTTTTGAATCATCAGCTTCTGTGCCAAAGGTACATCTTCAGCAGGGATTTCTACACCAAGGTCGCCACGGGCAACCATCAGGCCGTCGGATACTGCCAGGATTTCATCCAGGTTATCGACACCTTCCTGGTTCTCGATCTTGGAGATGATCTGGATGTGGGAAGCATCATGCTTCGCAAGCAGTTCACGGATTTCCAGAACGTCGCTGGCTTTGCGTACGAAAGAAGCGGCAATAAAATCAATGTCCTGTCCGATCCCAAAAATGATATCATTGGTATCTTTTTCCGTAATACCCGGCAGGGAGATGGATACTCCTGGTACGTTAACACCCTTCTTGCTCTTGATCGTACCGCCGTTAACAATACGGGTCTTGATTTCGGTGCCTTGAATGTCGACAACTGTAAGGCCGATCAGGCCGTCGTCGATCAGGATCGTCGATCCTACTTGAACATCGTTAGGCAGGTTGTTGTAAGTGATGGAGATACGGTTGTGGTCGCCAAGGATCTCTTCCGTAGTCAATGTCAGATACTCATCCTGAACCAGTTCAATCGGTTCTACTTCCAGCTTGCCTGTACGAATCTCCGGTCCTTTGGTGTCGAGCAGGATGGCAACAGTCTTGCCAAGTTCCTTGGATGCTTGACGGATCGTGTTGATCCGGGCTCCATGCTCATCAAAATCGCCGTGGGAGAAGTTCAGACGGGCCACATTCATACCAGCCAAAATCAATTTTTTGATATTCTCCAACGATTCACTTGCAGGTCCGATCGTACATACAATTTTACTTTTCCGCATTAGGTTTTCCTCCGTTTTTTCGTTCTCTCTGTCTCATCTTTTCCAACTACAAAATCTACTATAAGGCTTGCTCTTTGTATAGGAACTTTATCACATGTAAAGACATGCACGTTTTATTGCGCCCTTATGAATATTACTGCATGTTGAACACAAAATCAATGTTAGTGCCTGTTTTTGCTGTAAATTAAAGTCGAATAATATAGGATGGCCGATAAAAGAAAAATCATCCCGCAGCAAGCACAGGATGATTATAATGGGAATAATTGTATAACCAGTCTTGTCCCGTCCGCGGACTGGAATAAGCTGGAATGTGTTAAAAAGTGCAAACCGGCGGTACCGGCATTGCCGCTAATTCCCCGGAGAGCATCTCCTGCTTACTCTACAATTTGCGCTTCATCCTGATCGGCATCCTGCTCCAGCACCGCCTCGGAAAACTCGCCGATTTTGCGGAATTTCAGGTAACGGTCTTCCTTCAGCGCCGCCGCATCCATACCGGACAGCTCCTGCAGGTGACGCCAGACTGTGTCCTTAACCGCCTCCGCCGCAGCTTCGTAATCCCGGTGTGCACCGCCTCTGGGCTCCGGAATAATCTCCTCGATCACTTCCATCTCCAGCAGATCGGTGGCCGTAATCTTCATGGCCTCTGCGGCCTGCTCCGCCTTGGTGGCATCCTTCCACAGAATCGACGCTGCACCGTTAGGGGAGATCGCCGAATAGATCGCATTCTCCAGCATCAGCACACGGTTGCCGACAGCCATCGCTAAGGCTCCGCCGCTGCCGCCCTCGCCGATAATCACGCAGATGACCGGCACGGCCAGCTGGGACATCTCGAACAAATTGCGGGCAATCGCTTCCGATTGTCCGCGTTCCTCTGCGGTATTGCCCGGGTAAGCCCCCTTGGTGTCCACAAAGGTGATGATCGGACGGCCGAACTTCTCCGCCTGCTTCATCAGGCGCAGTGACTTGCGGAAGCCTTCCGGATGGGCGCTGCCGAAGAAGCGCAGAATATTCTCCTTCGTATCCTTGCCGCGCTGTTGACCGATGACAGTTACAGGCCGGCCGTTCAGCTTGGCGATTCCGCCGACTACAGCAAGATCGTCACCGTACAGGCGGTCACCATGCAGCTCGATAAAGTCCGTGAAGATAAGCCCGATCAGATCCAGCGAGGTCGGGCGTACGTGATGCCGGGCCAGATGCATCTTCTGGGCCGGGGATATATTGGAATAGATCTCATTCTCCAGCTCGCTGTAGCGCTCCTCAAGCCGGGCTACCTCATCGCTGAAATCAATGCCCTTCTCTTCGCCGAACTGCTTGAGCTCGGCGATTTTTTTGCGCATTTCTACCAGAGGCATTTCAAAAGGCATCTCTCCTGCCAACCTAAAATCCCCCTTTCACATCATGCAGCTCCAGCAGCTTCGTGAGTGTGGAGCGCATTTCCTTACGGTGCACGACCAGATCCAGCTGTCCGTGCTGCAGATTGAACTCGGCCGTCTGGAAATCCTCCGGCAGCTTCTGGCGGATCGTCTGCTCGATGACAATCCGTCCGGCAAAGCCGAAGACCGCTCCGGGCTCGGCAATAATAATATCGCCCAGGCTGGCAAAGCTCGCCGATACCCCGCCGGTGGTCGGATCAGTAATGACGGAGATATACAGGCCGCCCGCTTCACTGAACCGGGCCAGCGCGGCACTTGTCTTCGCCATCTGCATAAGACTGAGAATGCTCTCCTGCATCCTGGCTCCTCCGGAGGTGGAGAAGATCAGCATCGGCAGTCCCCTCTCTGTCGCTTCTTCTACCGCTCTAGTAATTTTCTCTCCAACCACAGATCCCATGCTGCCTGTGAAGAACTCAAAGTTCATCACGGCTACAATAACCGCATGGCCGCCAATGCTGCCCTGGCCGGTGATTACAGCCTCAACTTGTCCGGTTTTGGACTGCTGCTGCTCAAGCTTGGAAGCATAGCCGGGGAACTTCAGCGGATCAATGGACGCCATCTCGCTGTCGAACTCAATGAACCCTTCCGGATCAAGTATCATCGCAATCCGTTCGGTCGCATTCAGGCGCATATGATAGCCGCAGGACGGGCATACTTTCAAATTCTTCTCCAGTTCCTTGCTGTACTGGATTGTTCCGCATTTGGCACACTTGCTCATTAGACCTTCGGGAATCTCCCGCTTAGGGCGCTCGCCTTCTGCCGGTCCGCCGCTTCGCTCCAGACGCTCTGAAGGAATAGTCGCGTACTTCCGTTTTTTCTGAAATAAATCTTTGAACAAGGGTCGCACCTCTTCAGCCGTTTATTTGCGTAAATAGCAGCTTGCCGCTGTCATGAATGTTCTTGAATCTCTACGCCATACTCTTCAGGGATGCAGGATCAGATTGAGGACCTCCTGCACTTCTTCAAGCTCTCCCGAAGGAACCAGAATCTCAAACTGCTGCTTGGACATATTGATGGGACGGCATTTAATCAGAAATCCTTCTTCCGTAAGCTTCCTCTCAATCATCTCCGCCACTTTGGCGGTCGGCGCTATATAGATTACCGTCCACATGCCCTGCAAGGCCTCCCTAATCTCGAATCCAGCCGTATCCTGAATATAATGAAATTATGATAACACAGTTTTCTTTTTTCCCGCAAGCAAGCCCGGCAGGAAGGACTCAGGCCCGGGAGGCCGGTCGCAGCGCATCAGGAGCAGCCGTTATTCGGTCCCGGTCACATGGGGATAGACCTTCGCACCCTCATGCCCGTGGGCGATCCGGGCTGAAGCTGCAGCCGCAATTCCGGCCACAAGATCATCCAGAAATACATGAATGCTCCCCTTATCATCATTCAATTTGCCGATAATTCCAAGCTTTATTTTATCGAGGTAGCCGAAGCTGGTCAGACCGATCATTCCATACACGCTCGTGATGCCCAGCGCCAGCGTCTCGTCCGCCCCATAGAGCGACTCATCCGCTTCCATTACCGCCTGAAACGGCTGGGGCAGCAGCTTCTTCTCGGCCAGCTCATCCAGCGCAATCCCCGTCATGAGCGTATACTGGACCTCTCTTTTGTTCAAGACCGACTTGACGCTGCTCAGGCACTCCTCCTGCGTTAAGCTGGGATAATAGACCGATTGCAGGATATATACGATCTCTGCGATCGAATCCAGTGATACTCCCCGGCGCCCCAGCAGATCCTCCGCCATTTGATAGGACATGATGTCATTCCCCTTCCGCACGGGACAATGCCCCGCTATGATTTAGCTGAACTTGAGAGTGAAGCCTGACAGATTCATAAGTTCACTCTATTGGTTCCCTAATGTATGCGGAAGAGGGGACAAATGTGCTAAAAAGATCAGTGTATCTATGGCCGGGTTATGGTGCAACGCGTATGCCCAAGTGCATTCTGTACAACTAAATCGTCTGATTTACTGCCGGCTATCCATTTAGCTGTAATCGATACAACTAAACTGCCTCTATATGCGGGTTCTCACCTATTCGGGCAGATTTAGTTGTACAGACTACAGTTAGGAGAGGAAAGCCGTCCTTTTCACGGTTTTTAGTTGCACATAATACACCTATGTGAATGTTCGCTTTGAACATGCTCCTAGTAGCGCATCAGATTAAAAAAGCGGGTCGGCATGATGAGGCCTGAACGACTAAAAGAGTGAATTGCTTGGGACAAATGTATACGAAAACAAACAGTCTTTCAAGGCACAACTCCAGCATGAAAATGAGCAGCGTGGCTAAAAAACAGAACATCGTCTGTTTGTATATAATTAACAAATTTAAACATAAAACCAAACGCAATTGGACCGGTGAGTAGCGTAGGCCAAATGTAATCGGAAAACCGAACACAATTGTAGGTGGTATCGTTTTACTGATTCAATCCATAAATTTATTTCTGACGCTGCACTGGGAAGGCTTGGCTATTCCTATCTGAGGCGGACGGTTCCGGCACCCAGCATCTCCTCAATGGCTGCGAACAGCTCCTCCGAGGGCTCGATCCGGTAGCTGTCGCTCAGCGCAAGCACCTTCTGGTTGCGCTCATAGAACAGCAGCGTCGCTGCGGGTCCCGGATGGGTCTGCAGCAGCGCCTGGAGGCGCGGCAGCAGACCCTTCAGCTCAGCGCCCGGCGTGATCTTGATGAAGACACGCTGGGCGCCTGGCTCCCTGCCCCGTGCGCAGCGGGGCAGAGCTGTCCGGCCGCGCGGCTGACGCGGCCGGGACCTTAGGCGCGGCCTGCGCAGCGGCCGCAGAAGCGCGCGCACCGGGCGGCTGTGCCGCCGGTGTGCGCGTGCCCGGTGCAGCGGCGGCGCCAGCTGCACCGCCGGGCCGGGCGCCGGGGCCACCGGCGCCCGTGCGGGCTGCAGGAGCGGCCGCAGGCGCTCCTGCAGGGGCACTGCGGCCCGCGCCGTAGGCGGGCCGGGACCCGGCGCTGCGGCGCTGCAGCAGGCCGCGCACGCTGTCCGAGGTGAGTGGAGCTACCTCCTCGGCCAGCAGCTTGAAACCCTCGTCCTCCTGCTGCACCTTGGCGCGCAGGGCCAGCAGTGCGCCCTTCTCAATCAGGGCGCGGCTGCGTTTCCACACCTCAGGGAAGAGTACGACCTCGCAGCGCTCGATCTGATCTTCCCACTCCACAAAAGCCATCGCCTTACCGGCTTTGGTCGTGATCTCCTTCAGCGACACGACCATACCGGCCGTCACGGTCATACTCTCATCCGCTGCTTCGCCAAGATCCATCAGCTTCTGCACCCCCGGCTCCTCCAGCAGCCCCGCATGGTCATCCAGCGGATGGCCGGAGAGATAGAGCCCGAGCAGCTCACGCTCCAGCTCCAGCTGCTGGGTTCCGCTGAACCTCGGAATATCCGGGTAGCGGATCTCCCAGTTCGGCGTCTCGATCAGGTCATCGAACAGCTGGATCTGCAGCTCATCGCGCTCCTTGCGCCATTTGGCCGCCGCGTCCACCGTCTCATCCAGCATCGCCAGCAGCTGCGCCCGGTGTCCGGGCAGCGCATCGAACGCCCCGGTCTGCAGCAGCGATTCGATCACGCGCTTGTTGCAGACCCGCAGATCGACCCGGCGGCAGAAATCGAGCAGGCTGTCGAACGGCCGCTCCTTGCGGACTGCCATGATGTTCTCTACAGCCTGCGTGCCGACATTCTTCACCGCAGCCAGCCCGAAGCGGATATGCCCGCGGCCTTCACCGGGCACCGGAGTGAACAGCACCCCGCTCTCGTTGACATCCGGCGGCAGTACGCCAATCCCGGACCGGCGGCATTCCAGAACATATTCCGCCACCTTGCGGTGGCTCCCCATCACAGCAGTCAGCATCGCGGCCATGAACTGCACCGGATAATGCGCCTTAAGATAAGCGGTCTGGAAGGCCAGCACCCCGTAAGCAGCCGCATGGGCGCGCGGGAAGCCGTAGTTGGCGAACCGCACGATCATATCATAGACCGCATGGGCATCCGCTTCCTGGTAGCCCTGCTTCAGACTGCCCTCCACAAAGTGGCTGCGCTCCTGATCCAGCGTCTCCCGCTTCTTCTTGGATACTGCACGGCGCAGCAGATCTGCTTCGCCAAGCGAGAAGCCGGCCATCAGGGAGGCAATCTGCATGATCTGCTCCTGGTAGACGATAATGCCATACGTATCGGCCAGAATCGGCTGCAAATCCGCATGCGGATAGACGACCTCGAACTCCCCATGCTTGCCCCCGATGAATTTCGGGATGAATTCCATCGGACCCGGACGGTACAGCGCCACCACCGAGACAATATCCTCGAACCCGCTTGGCTTCAAGTCCTTCAGCACCCGCCGTACGCCTGCCGATTCCAGCTGGAATACGCCGGTAGTCTCGCCTGCTCCAAGCATCTCATAGGTTAGCGGATCATGATCCGGAATAATGCGGAAATCCGGCACGCTCCCGGTCATCTCCTTCACCCATTTCATGCAGCGTTCAATAATCGACAAGGTCCGCAGGCCGAGGAAGTCCATCTTGAGCAGCCCAACGCTCTCCAGATGCTCCATAGAGTACTGGGTCAGCGCCGTGCTCTCATTGCCCGCCTGGAGCGGAACAGCATCGGTTAGCGGCCCCTTGGAGATGACCACGCCAGCCGCATGCGTCGAAGCATGGCGCGGCATGCCCTCCACCTTCATCGCC
Source organism: Paenibacillus sp. FSL M7-0896 (assembly GCF_037975415.1). Classification (NCBI taxonomy): domain Bacteria; kingdom Bacillati; phylum Bacillota; class Bacilli; order Caryophanales; family Paenibacillaceae; genus Paenibacillus; species Paenibacillus sp. FSL M7-0896. The sequence continues at coordinate 1,997,873 of NZ_CP150250.1, read as the reverse complement.
GTATCCAGCAGCGCTCTGGTCTTCGGATTCGTCTCATACAGCGCCTTCAGCTCAGGCGTACTCTCCAGCGCCCGGGTGATGCTGATGCCGAGCTGGCCCGGAATCAGCTTCGCCGCCTTGTCCACCTCGTTATACGGCAGATTCAGCGCCCGGCCCACATCACGGACAGCAGCCCTGGCCGCCATCGTACCGAAGGTGATGATCTGCGCCACATGCTCCTTACCGTACTTGTCCACCACATAGGCAATGACCTCATCGCGGCGTTCGTCGCTGAAGTCGATATCAATATCGGGCATCGTGATCCGCTCAGGATTCAGGAAGCGCTCGAAGAGCAGATTATATTTCAGCGGGTCCACATCGGTAATCTTCAGCGTGTACGCGGTAAGACTCCCTGCGGAGGAACCACGGCCCGGACCGGTAACAATACCGCTGCGGTGACAAAAAGCGATAAAATCCCACACGATCAGGAAGTAATCGCTGAACCCCATGCTCTCAATAACTCCCAACTCATAGTCGAGCCGCTTCTCAGCCGTCTCCTTCTGCTCCGGCGACTCCCAGAGCGGAGTATCCGCGTAGCGCTGCGCAAGCCCGCTGCGGCACAGCTCGCGCAGATAAGCAGCGGCATCCAGCCCTTCCGGCAAAGGCGAGAATTCCGGGAGAATATGATGGCCGAACGTCAGTTCCAGATTGCACGCTTCAGCGATCCGCTGCGTGTTCTCTATCGCCTGCGGCACATGCGGAAACAGCGCAGCCATCTGCTCTCCGCTTTTGAAGAACAGCTGGTCCGTTCCGATCTTCAGCCGGTCCTCATCGTCTACGGATTTGCCCGTGCCGATGCAGATCAGCACATCCTGGACCTCGGCATCCTCCTTGTCCATATAGTGGACATCATTGGTCACTACCAGCGGAATGTCGAGCTCTTCAGCAAGTGCTATCAGTTGCGGATTCACCCGCTTCTGCTCTGGTATCCCGTGATCCTGCAGCTCCAGATAGAAGTCGTTTCCAAAAATCTCCTTATACCGCAGCGCCGCCTTACGCGCCTCATCCTCCCGGCCGTGCAGCAGATGCTGCGGTACTTCACCGCCCAGGCAGGCACTGAGGCAGATAATGCCTTCGGAATGTGCTGCCAGCGCCTCCATATCAATGCGCGGCTTGTAATGCTGGCCCTCCAGATGGCCGATGGAGATCAGCTTCATCAGATTCTGGTAGCCGGTCATATTCTTCGCCAGCAGAATCAGATGATAGATCGGCTGATCCTTACGGCTCCCCCGCTCACGGCGCGAGCCTGCGGTCAAATAAGCCTCACAGCCGATAATCGGCTTGATTCCCTGCGCCCGGCAGGCTTTATAGAAAGGGATGGCCCCGTACATCACACCATGATCCGTCAGCGCCAGCGATGTCATGCCGTATTCGCCGGCCCGGCGCACGAGATCTGTAATGCGCGCCGCCCCGTCCAGTAAACTGTATTCGCTGTGCACATGCAAATGCACGAATGGGCTCATATTCCCCACTTCCCTTCAGCTCCAAATCAAAACATAAGATGAAACTATTTTATCATATTAGAGGGGGAGCCGCCCATAGAATGGATTAAGAGCATATGGACAGGCAAAAGCCAGGCCGCCGCCTGATCTAAGGAGGGAGCTTTTTATGGATATTTTCTTAAGCAAGGCCGTCCTCGACTTCTTCATCGCGTTCGGCATAGTGCTGGGCGGAGCGATGCTGGGCGGAATCGGAGCCGTCGTCTCTCTTCAGCCGCCAACAGATACCATGGTGGAAATCGCAGACCGGATTAAGATATGGGCACTGGCTGCCGCCGTAGGCGGAACGATCGACCCGATGCGGGTCATTGAGAGCAATATGCTGGGAGGCAATCTCTCCCCGGCGATCAAGCAGATTCTCTATCTGGTGTTCGCCTTCCTGGGCGCTCATATGGGCAGTGAGCTGGTCAAGTGGGTCTGCGGCAAGTAGAACCATCACGCCTCCAACCAAATGTCTATAGATCAAGGGGTGAAAAGATACATGCGACTTCCTCCGTTTGACCGCTACCGCCGCTTCTCGCAGATTGCTGCTGTATTTGTCCTCGGGATGATTGTGGGAGCCGCCCTGTATAACGCAATTTATAACATGGGCTATAACATACTCTGGCTCAACAATCAGGATCTGCGGCTGGAAATTGAACAGTACCGGAATGACATTCTCACGCTCAAAAAGTACAATAATACCTCCACCGTGATCCGGGAGATTAAGGTGCGCAGCGAGGACAGCAAGATCAAGGATGGTGCCGCGGCGCTGGACCCGGTAACAACCAAGGAGGTACTCAGCAAGCTGGCGGGCGATCTGGAGCCGCTGCGCGGACGCAGCATGTTCGATATCGACTCCGACGGCAAGCTGGCGCGTCTGCTGCTGGACAGCAAAATCTATCTGGCCCGCGAGAAGGAATACACCGTCAAAATCCGCACCATGCTGGTGATGGAGGGCGTGCTGCAAATCTGGGTGGAAATCAGCCCTTATAAGCGCAGCTGAGGCGCAAATCATGATACAATAGTGGACAAATCACAATCACAGGATACAGAGTGCCCGGCTGAGGCTACGCTGACTGCCCGGTCTTCCACAAAGGAGCTGTCCGTTCATGATTATGTTCATTAAGTATCTGCTGTTTGCCCTGCTCGTTATCTTCATGGTATGCGCCGCCGCGTACAGCATCTCTTCCCGCAGAACCGCCGACCCGCTCATACAAGGCACTAGGCGCTCAATCATGAATATGCTGCTGGGCGGAATGCTGGTCACGCTTTCACTAATGTCAATGTTCATCTTCCGCGGCTCAACGCTTAACGTGGTCATTGAGGCTGCTTTTCTGCTGCTGGGCCTGTTCAATATCTTCTCGGGGCTGCGCAGCTTCAGCTACTACAGCCGGATGCGCAGCGGAAGCTGAGGGTTCAGCCGCCGCCCATACACAAATAGACCAGTTGCTACTCCTGATCGCCTGCAGGACAGCCTGGTCTATTTAGATATTTTCGGAAAAATCGTTATTCACCCATCATTACCCGCTTATCCCGCTACCCATGGTCAATTGACTGCAGCATCAGAACGGCCTTGGCTACAATGGTATCCATATAGCTGATCTCGATCTCCAGCTTGCAGGTGCGGCGGCTGATCTCCAGCAGCTTCGGCATGACGGTGATGGAATGCTCAATCTGTACCGGACGGATGAAATAGGTGGACATATTGTCCAGTACATAGTCGTTCCCGGTGATGTCCTTGGCTGCTTTGAAGGCGGACAGGGTCATCAGGGTGGACAGAACCCCTTCCGAGATCGTCCCCAGATCAGTTGCCATCTGCGGGGTAATGAAGCCGTGGAAGAATAGTCTTCCCTCCTCATCCCGCTCGTCCGCGAACCCGTTCCAGATCAGATGATCGAACGTCTCTCCAAGCTGCGGCTGATTGCTGGCGTCGCGCAGGCTCTGCAGCACTTCACGCCGGGTGACCGACCCTACCAGCTTGCGGTTGCGGTCCACAATGGGCAGAAAATCAATCCCCTCCCACATCATAATCTGCGCCGCCGAAGCCAGAGAGGTCTGGAGTGCAGCGGTAACCGGACTGCGCACCATCGCCTTCTCGATGCTCTGCCCTTCGCTGAGATCCTCCACATCACGCCGGCCTACAATTCCGATAACCCGGTTCCACTCATCCGTGACCGGAAACCGCTGCTCGCCGCTGGTCTGCGACAGTTCACGCAGCTCGCCTACAGTGCTGGAGATTTTGAGTGTATTCAGGCGCAGCTTGCCCTCCACAATATCCTCTACCAGCATAATCTTCTTCTTGATCAGCCGGTCAAAGATCGCACGGTTAATCATCGAAGCCACCGTAAACGTATCATGTCTGGACGAAATCACCGGCAGATCCAGCTCATCAGCCAGTGCCTTTACCTCTCGGCTGGTGCCGAAGCCCCCCGTTACAAGCACCCCGGCCCCCTGCTCCAGCGCAAGCGAGTGCACATCATCGCGGTTCCCTACGATCAGCAGACTGTCGGCATCGATGTACCGGATCATGGCCTCGACCTTCATCGCACCGATCACATATTTATGAAGGTGCTTGTTCAGACCCTCTGCTCCGCCAAGCACATGCCCCTCAACAATATCTACGACATCCCCGAAGGTCAGCTGTTCGGAAATATTGCGCGGCTTCTTCTCCACCCGGACTGTGCCAATCCGTTCCTTGGTAATGACGATCCCCAGGTTCTCCGCTTCCTTCACTGCACGGTAAGCCGTACCTTCGCTGACCCCCATCTCCTTCGCCAGCTTGCGGACGGAGATTTTGGTTCCCACCTTCAGACTCTCAATGTGCTGCAGCAGTTGTTCATGCTTTGTGATATTATCTCCTTGACCTTCCAACTGTTACACCCCCATACCCCGATCTGTACTATTCTGTACCCATTATACATGCTGGACACACCGGAGTACAACAGGTTACACTGTATCTTTCAAAAGTTATGACAGCTCTATGACAAGCCATTATAAATGTATGGGAGGTATGCGGAAAGAACGGGCCTTCCCAGGAATGACATCAATGAGTACAGCCGGGAATATATATATAACACCGCGTACGTTACTCCCGGGAAAAGTGGCATGCACAGGTAACCCCCGGTCCGCCGCACAGGCAAACAGGGGGTACTTTTGCACCATTAGCTTAATCCCGGAACTATGATCTCTGCGACACCCGGCCTTCTTCGTTCCACTGGCCCTGCCACTGTGCAAGCTTGGCCTTGCGGACGGCATCCAGGCGCTTCTGCTTCTCTTCATCCACCCCGATAATGAAATGCAGATGTGAGGCAATAACCAGGAACGCGAAGACACACCAGACAAGACCGAAGCCCAGCACCCAGCCGGAACCATTCTGAAAAGACAGCTTCGGCAGCGCGTATAACAGCATGGCCAGGGCAACCAGCAGATACACAGAATGTTTGAATTTACTTCTTTTTCTCATTGCAGGACCGCTCCTTCGCTCTACAGGATTGTTAGAATGAATCTATATCTCTATTCTATGAACCTGCGTCCTGAAATATGAGACAAGCTGCGTAATTTTTCAGCAGGATGGTTTTTAATTAATGCAGGTTCTAGCCTGCATGCCTTCCGGTACAACTTCAACCCGTTTGTCACCAAAATCACTGCCGATTTCTCAAAGGACACCCACGGCAAGCTGGACCGCCGTCTCGGGATGGCCGCTACTATTCTGCTGTGTCTGGTAGAGGGCAAGCAGGATTAGCGGATTGCAAGAAATGAAATCATTTCATAAACGTGCTAAATGTGCGAAGTTGCGTTCGAAGCGAACGTTCAGAGATAGGTGTATTTTGTGCAATTAAAAATTGTGAAAAGGAAGACTTTCCTCTTCTAAGTGTAGTCTGTACAACTAAATTTGCCCGGATTGGCAAAAATCCAGGTATAGAGGCATTTTAATTGCACGAAATACAGCTAAATGGATATTCGAGAGTAAATTAGACGATTTAGTTGTACAGATTGCAATTACGCATCCCCACTACACCTTAACTAGGACACAGCCAACTCTCGGCAAGCGGTTATAGGCGTTCTCACACGTTTAAACCTGCTGTACTACTAGTACTGCATCAGATTAAGTATTGTGAATATGACCATTATCGGACCTTAACGAGGCAGCGCTCAATCCCGCAGCAGTCATTAGGATGCAGTAGGCGTTGGCACGATAGCAACTGCATTTTGTACAATGGAATGCTGTAAAAAAGGCTTCGAAATAGAATCTATTGTATTCGGTACAATTGAATGTTGAAAAAAGGCCATTTTTCACCCAAAACACAACATTCCACTGTATGAAATACAATAGAATCTCATTTTACGATCAGTAATGCATTTTCTATTGCAGGAAATACAATCACCTACTTGAATGTAAGAGCAGAAGTCGGTAAAGGGTGCAGGATCAGTCTAATAGTAGCTCGATGTTCATGTTCAGCCTTTAACACCCTGAGGTTCATTCTTACAGTTTTAAAGCGGATGCTGCACTAGACTAAAAAGGGTGATTCCAGAGCCGAATGGCCCTGAAATCACCCTTTTTCTGTATCAGAGAATCCCTGATGCGCTGCCGGTGCTTATTGTGCGCCGTACATTTGGGACAGGCTGTCTGTGATGATTTTGTTCACGTCTTCGATGACTACACTGAGGCGGCGTTCTGCGTCGAACAGACGGCGGATGCCGAGGTTCAGGTTAAGCACCTCAAAGAGCTTCTCCATCTTCTCCATGTCCTCCTGTGGAGGCATGTCCCCGCTCATCATCCGCTGCTGCAGCTCAATCTGGCTCTGGCGGAAGTTGTCGAGCATCTGCTTGCTCTCCGGATCTGCTTCGATCACCTTCATTGCACTGGTAATATCAGATACCTCACTGCTGTCTTTAATGGCACGCGCCAATTCATGCGCCTTGTCAATCACGTTCATTCTATTTCCTCCTCCAATTAATGTTCGTCTCTGCTTCGCTTCAAAAGCCCCCGCTCATCCAGCAGGCAGCGGATCTATGCCTGTTCAGCAGCCAGCCCGGGGGCTGTCCGCGCCCAAATTTGACAGCCGCGCAAGTTCTGCCCGGGCACGCCTACTTCCTTCTGTGCTCCCGCCCTCCGGCCCAGGGCATGCCTGCCAGCCCCCTGGCTGCCGGCGATATTAATCCGCCCGGCACGGCTTTTTCGGGAATAGGTCAATCACCAAGGGTCAGATGTCTCCATATGATGAATGATATGTAACCCTCAAGATTCATATTGCCGGCACCATGCTTGCCTACCGGAAGGAGATTCACGATGTCTAAGCTAAAGATCCCGGTTCAAACGGTCCACTCGGGCATCCTGCAGGAAAATGCTGTAATGCTAGGCGACAAATCCATGAAGAGGCTCAAAATACCGGCGCACGGAACCATTCAGCTGAACTTCGGCTCTTTCCGGCAGGAGGTTACCGTAATTCCTGTCCCCAAATCCGACAGCCTGCGTGTAAGTGAGGCACTCGGCCGGCGGCTTGGCTTAAGACAGCGCTTGACGCTTAACGCTTCCTACAGCACCGGCAGCCGCATTCTGCGTCTGGGGCCGATGATTGGCGTCCTGGTGAGCCGGGACCATCCCGAACAGCCGGAGCGGGTCTTCGGCCAGATCACCATGTTCTGCCGGGAGCTGACTCATGCCTGTCATGCACAAGGCGCCTATGTCTATTTCTTCACCCCGGAAGCGCTGGAATCACGCACCACTACCATCCAGGGCTGGGTCTACGATGAGGGCTGGCGGAAGCTGAGTCTTCCTGTTGCCGATGTGATCAACAATCGGCTGACCACGCGAAAGGTAGAGAATAAACCTAGCGTACAGCATTTTTTGGCAGATGTAAAATCCCGCTACGGAACCCACTTCTTCAACGAAAAGTTCCTAGACAAGACAGAGGTATTCGAGGCGCTGGCTCTGGACCCCGCCCTGCAGCGGTACTTGCCCGAATCGCATGCCCTGAACGGCCTCGCCATACTCAAAAAAATGTGCAGCAGCTACCCCAGTGTGTTCCTCAAGCCGGTACGCGGCAGCCTGGGCAAGGGCATTCTGCGCATTTCCAAAGAGGCAGGCGGCGGCTACCAGCTGCTGTCCACCACTCCGATGGGCACACGCAAGCAGAGCTATTCCAGTCTGGCGAAGCTATTTCAGGCCATTGCCCCCAAGATGAAAACCACCCGCTTCCAGATCCAGCAGGGTCTCTCCCTGATGGAGCTGGGACGGCGTCCGGTCGATTTCCGGGCACTGGTGCAGAAGAACGGCACCGGCAAATGGGGCGTCACCTCCATCGTGGCCCGGACCGCCGGAAGCAATCATTTCGTCTCCAATCTTGCCCGCGGCGGCACGCTCAGTACGGTCAAGGAAGCCGTCGGCAAAAGCAGTCTTCCGGCCGGTGTCAAAGAGAGTACTCAGATTCAGCTGCCCCGAGCGGCGCTGGCCATTGCAAGAGGGGTTGAGACCTACATTCCCGCCCATTTCGGGGAGCTCGGCATCGACCTTGCACTTGACCAATCCGGCCGGATCTGGCTGCTGGAGGTCAACTCCAAGCCGTCCAAGAACGACAACACACCCCTGAATGATCAGAAAATCAGACCCTCAGTCAAACAAATGATTCTATACTGCCGTTATCTGGCCGGATTATAAGGAGGACATCATGACCACAACAGCAATGGGGTTCCTTGGCATTATGACAGGCCGTCGCCACGGGATTCCTCCCATCGCAGAGCCGGAGTTCTGCAGTCATCTCTGCCGTGCGGCCCCGCTGTATGAGCTGAAGGTCCTTGTTTTTCATCCGGAGGATGTGGCTGCGGACGGCTCCTATGTCCGCGGATATCAATGGCAGAACGGACAATGGGAGCCTGCGCAGGCTCCGCCGCCCGACATTCTTTATAACCGCTGCTTCTACCGGACACCGGAGGAGAAAAGGGCAGCTTCCGCTGCCCTGTCTGTATTGACCCGCTGTCTGCCCTGGTCACGCGGGCTTCCTGATAAATGGGGAGTCTACGAGATTCTGCGGCGCAGCCCCGCTGCCGCCCCCCTGCTGCCGGAAACTGAGCTATACAGCAGCAGCGAAGCGCTTGGCAATATGCTCGCCGGAAGGGAATACGGCGTCTTTCTGAAGCCCCGGACCGGCTCCCACGGCAAGCGCACCCTGCACGCTGTACTGCTCGGCAGAAGCGAAGGCGGCGGAGTGAAGGTGCGGGGCAGAGACCGGGATAACAAACCTTTTCAATATGTTTTCGGTACGCTGGACGAAGGTCTGGACTGGATCGGCCGCTTCATCGGCCAGCACCGCTATATCATACAGCCTTACCTGCATCTCACCGGCAGCGGAGGACAGCCGTTCGATGTACGTGTGCTGATGCAGAAGAACGGCACTGGTGCCTGGACCCTGACCGGCATGGCCGTCCGGCTCGGCACCCGGGGATCACTGACCTCCAATCTGCACGGCGGAGGCACGGCCGTTCCTGCTCTCCCCTTCCTGCTGGATGAATACGGCGCGGCAGGAAGAGACCTGCTGGAGGAGCTGACCCTGGCGTCTGCGCTCCTGCCTCCGCTGCTGGAAGAATCCTGCGGCAGACTCGGAGAGCTGGGCCTGGATTTTGGTATCGATGCCGGAGGAAGAATCTATCTGCTGGAAGCCAATTCCAAGCCAGGGCGCACGGTGTTCCGGCTGACGGGCGACCGCCGGGCTGCTAGACTCGCCGCCGAGAACCCGCTGCGCTATGCGCGCCATCTGCTGCTTAGCTCAAGCAGCCAGCACAAGCTGCCTCCCGGGCAGCTCCGTTCACACGGGAGAATGATATCTATGGTTCCAAAGGAGGATTCATAAATGGGTCTCACTTTTTGCAATGTCCATTTCACCAAGCAGCCTGATCGAGTAGTATATGTCTCGGGTGAACTGATGAGAAGCCTGAAATTATCCGGCAAGAAAAATATCCGCCTGCGCCTCGGAAAAGATGCCATCCCGGCCACGATCAAGCCGATCAAGCGTGCCGGCAAGCACCTCTTCCTGGCCTCGGGCGTCAAAAGCGCCATCAAGGTCCCGAAGTCCGGCGGCATCTACCTGCGCAATCTGCAGAATGACGAGGTGCAGCTCGGGCCGCTGGTCGGTGTGCTCTCAGACGGACCCGCTTCTGCTGCGCAGCCCTTCGGCTCCCGCACCGGCTTCATCAAGCAGCTGCTGCGCGAAGGCAGCAACAAATGCTACATCTTCGCCTTCATGCCGCGGGATATCGACTGGCAGCAGGAACAGGTCAACGGATATTTTCTGACGGCAAGCGGCCGCTTCGAGCGCAAGCTGGTGCCCCTGCCGGATGTCGTCTATAACCGCCTGCCCAGCCGCAGAGCTGAGACCTCCCCTTACATCAACCAGTTGCGCGAGCGCTTCGGACGCAAGAAGATTCCGTACTTCAACTGGAGCTTTTTCAACAAATCGGATGTCTACCGGCTGCTGGAGAATGACGGGGCAGCGAACCGCTTCGTGCCTGAAACGCACAGTAACCCCAGCTCCGAACAAATGCGGGATATGCTCGACCGTCACCACTTCGTCTATTATAAACCCTCGGCCGGCAGCCTGGGACACGGCATCTACCGCCTGACCTACCTGCCGAAGAAAGGGTATTTCGCCCGGTACCGCAGGAGCGGCAAGAATGTGCTGCTGCGCTTCACCAGCTTCGACAGCCTGATGCGTATGCTGCGGGGACGCCATGGGCAGAGCATGCAGAACTATGTGGTCCAGCAGGGTATACGCCTTATTGAGATTGACAACTGCCCGATTGATTTCCGCTTCCACATGCACAAGAACGGCAGCAATCAATGGGTCGTCGTCGGAATCGGGGCCAAAAAAGCCGGACGGGGCAGTGTCACCACCCATCTGAAGAACGGCGGAGCGCTATTGACCCCGCAGCAGGCCCTCGGCCGTGTGTTCGGGGCCAGATCAGATGAGGTCCTCCAGCGCGCCAAGACCACTGCCGTCAAGCTAGCAGAATCTCTGGAGATCCAGCACCGCCATCTGCTCGGCGAGATCGGGTTCGACCTCGGCATTGACCAGGATGAGGATATCTGGATGTTCGAGGCCAATGCCAAACCGGGACGCTCTATCTTCCGCCACCCCTCCCTGCGCGCTGAGGGCAAAGCTTCCATTGAGCACATCCTGGAGCATTGTCTGTATCTCAGCAAATTCCGCAGGAGGGATGACTTGTGAACAGCCGGATACCCGATCCCAGCAAGCCCGTAATCGCCATTCTGACCACCAGTGACCGGCTTAAGCAGTTCCGCGGTAACCGCAATAACTTTCGTGACATTATCCGTACCGGCAGAGAAATGGGATATATGGTCTATGTCATCACGGTCCGTGACCTGAAGCTGAATGAACAGACCGTGACCGGCTACGTGCCCTCCGCCAGCGGAAAGCTCTGGTACGCCATTCCTGTTCCGCTGCCGCAGGTCATCTATAACCGGATTCCCAACCGCGAGGAGGAGGAGAAGGCACCGGTCGCGCGCAAAATTGCCGAGTGTCTGGAGCATCCCGAAATCTCGCTGTACAATCCGAGCTTCTTCAATAAATGGAATCTCTTCGAGTGGCTCAAGGAATCCAAGGCCACCTCGAGGCATGTGCCCAAAACCCGCCGCCTGCGCAGCGCGGCGACCCTTACCGCGATGCTGAAGAATCACGAGAGCCTCTATCTCAAGCCCGAGAAGGGCAAGGCGGGCAAAGGCATCATGCGGCTGGGATACCGGCCGGACACTCTCCTTCCCTACCGGCTGCAGATTCAGAGCGGCAAAAAAAACACCACCTACAAAGCAGCGTCTGTCGAACGGCTGTGGGCCCGAATCGGCCGGGAAAAAGGGTCCGCCCGCTATATTGTCCAGCAAGCCATCGTGCTTGCCGGACACCACGGCCGCCCCTTCGATCTGCGGGTGCTGCTGCAGAAGAACGGCCGGGGTGCCTGGGCGGTAACCGGTATCGGCGCCCGGCTGGCCGGGGCCCGCAGCATCACCACCCATGTTCCGCGCGGCGGCAGCATTGAAGACCCCTCCAGCATGCTGGAGGGAACCTTCGGGCCCGAGCAGGCAGAGGTTATCCTGAAGAATGTCTCTACTACGGCGCTGCTGGTGGCCCGGCAGATTGAGCGGGCTTCATCCAGCATGCTGGGCGAGATGTCGATGGACCTCGGGGTCGATGAAGAAGGCGGAGTATGGTTTTTTGAAGCCAATTCCCGCCCGATGAAGTTCGACGAGCCGGCAATCCGCAAGCTGTCACTCGAACGCATTTTCCAATACGGCAATCATCTGTCCCGCCAATCCAAATAATCCATTACCCGTCAAAGGAAGTGACACCATGCAGATATCCTCACTCTACGACAGCAATCCCGTACAGTGGGAATCCAGGCGAAACGGATTGCTTGAGTTCCTGAGGGAGTATGGGGAGCAGCGGATTACACTTCGCGGATGCAGGAGGCTGGCCCGGCTGACACCGGATCAGCTCGCCCTGCCGGGGGTCTCCCTGCTCATTGCCACGGTGCGTGGTCAGAACGGCCGCCAGCTCGCAGGCGTCAGCTTCGTCTCCGGCTACGGCAAGGAGGCCTGTGTAGTCGCCGTACACCCCCTGTACCGGAACAGGCATACGGGCACAGCCCTGCTTGCTGCACAGCTGGAGCGCCTCGGGCATCTGGAATGCCATGTCGCCTGCGACAATGCAGCCAGCCTCAAGATGTGCTTCAACATCGGCCTTTCCGCTGTTGATCTGGTCACCGGCCCTACAGGCAAGCCCACCCTGCTCTTGCGTTCCCCTAGGAGCGAAGTTGATCCCGCCATTCTCCCGCAAGGAGGTGAGCTCCTGTGCCAGAGCCCGTCCTAGGCATCCTCACCCTCTATCTGAACGACGCCAAGCAGCTCGAAGAGAAGAGTGTATACCGGAGGATGATTATTGAAGGCAGCCGGATTGGATTGGATGTCTTTGTGTTCACCCCGGCAGATGTACATGTCAGCAAGGACCTGATCAATGCCATGGTCTATGATGTCAAAAGCGGAGTATGGTCGCGCAAATGGCGCTCCTTCCCGAATATGATCTATGACCGCTGCCGGATTCAGCGCAGCCAGCGCTTCCAGCAGCTGCTGCGCTTCCGTGCGCGGTACGACCATCTGACCTTCCTGAACCGCCCGCTGCGCAATAAATGGACGGTGCATCAGACCTTCTCCCAGCGGAGCCGCTTCCGGCCCCATATGCCGGAGACGCTGCTCTACCAGTCCTCTGCCGATCTGCACCGGATGCTGAAATCCAGCCCCGTCGTCTACATCAAGCCGATTAACGGCACCGGGGGGCGCGGCATCCTGCGGATCGAACGCCAGCGTGAAGGCAAGTCCCTCTTCGATATCCAGGGACGCCGCCAGAGCCGCCAGATCATCGCCCCGCGCAAGGTGTCGCTGAACCGGCTGGAGACCATCGTCCGCCAGTGGTGCATCAGCGGTAAATTCCTCGTGCAGCAGGGCATCCCGCTGCGGCTGCCCAGCGGCCGGTTCCACGACTACCGGATGCTGGTGCAGAAGAACGGCCAGGGCGACTGGGAGTTCACCGGCATGGCCGGCCGGGTGGGCGCCGCGCGCAGCGTCACCTCGAACCTCCATGGCGGCGGGCATGCCATGAAGGCAGAGACGCTGCTGAAGCAGTGGCTCGGCAGCGAAGAACGTGCCGACAAGGCCATGCGCGCTGCCGAGAAGCTGGGGATCGAGGCTGCCGCCTATCTCGAAGACAGCTTCGGCGCCCTCTGCGAGCTGGCCCTGGATCTGGCCATTGACCGCGAGGGCAAAATCTACGTACTGGAAGTCAACCCCAAGCCCGCCCGCGAGGTCTTCGCCCGCTCCGGCGACAACAGCACCTACCGCAAAGCCCTGGTCCGCCCGCTGGAGTACGCAATGTGGGTGTATAAGAATAAGAATACGCCTAGTTCTTCTAAGGTGGTTGAGGAGTAGGGGTTATTATTAATCTATAAACGACAAGCGCCCCTCCGGATATGCGGAGAGGTGCTTGGCTTGGCGTAACGGACTGAGGCGCTCTTATTCGGGAAGAAATTCGTCATTTGGGCGAGTAACGGACTTCATAGGCCTTATCCTTAGCACTTCGGCTCCGAAACGTCTCATAGAGAGACACTAAGGTCGCCTGAGTCCGTTAAACTGCAAAAAGTGGCGTTTTCGCGGGGATAAGATCTCTCTGGTCCGTTATATTCCAAACAACTATCTTATCCCAAACAACTATGTGGGTTGGGTCCGGATTATTTATAATCAAGAGGGGTTTACCGCTATCAAACAGGCTAATGGGAGAAATATTTTTACCATCCCTGAATCTGGAGTATTAAAAACATCCACTCCAGATGTTGAATATGGGATATCTTTCGAAGAATTTTATTACTATGATGAACAAAATAAGCAACAAAAATTAGATGTCGATCAAATGATCCACGGTCACACTATAGGTGACGACGAGTCGGTTAGTAGTTCCGGTACAATCGAGGGGCCTACGGTGCAGAGCTTTTTTGTAGGAACAGAAGCTGAGCTTAAAAACACTCCTGATCCTGACTATCCTGTTGAAACTCTTTGATATTGAAATAAAACATTTCGATTGGTGATACGCAGTGCTCCCGAACGTTCAAGAGTCCCTTGTAAATAATCGCAGAGTTCATTGAACCTGTCGGTCAGGATATGTAATTGGTCTTCGCTAAAATAGGAGGCCACATATAAAATGAGCGGCGCAGCCGATTGTATGACAATATCATTTTGCAATACGTATTGGGCTGTTACCTTAAAATATTTGCCGAGGATATCCTGGCCATTCTCCAGGTTAAAATTTTTAACGGCTTCGTTAAAGAAAGACAGTCTGCCGTCAAACTCTAATATGAGCTGCAATAATTCTCTATAATTGTTCGCGCTTACAGTTGAAGCGTATGCCATTCCACTAGGAACCAATACGCGGTTGATTTCAGAGAAAATCTTCCTGTGGTCCTGAAAATGGTACAGCAGGTGGTTCGCAATCAAAACTTCAAATGAATGATCCGGCCAAGGCATCTTCTCAGCATCAACGACTTCATAGTGAAACCGATCTAGGGGATCATGAATATTCCCTTTTGCCGTTTCTATCATCCCTCTGGAGGCATCAGTCAAGACAATTTCCGATTTGGATGGTACTTTACTCATGTTTTTTTCCCACAACACACCGGTCCCACAACCGATTTCTGCAATCTTCAGACCCTCGATAAGTCTCAAATGCTCAAATACCCATTCATGCCAATCCTTCTTATGTTCACAATACTGATACAGTTGTATTCTTGCATTCAAGCGGTGTTCATTGGAGTACTGGTCTTCAGAAAATTTTTGGACATGCGAAAATAACTCATCCCTGTTCATTAATCTGCACGGCACCTTTCGAGAATAGGATCAAAAAGCGTTCTTTCAAGATCATACTCTCCTTCCGGCAATGAGCATATGAGGTTCCGCATTAATTCACCTGCCCTCTAAATTATAAATGTGTTTCTTTTATGTAATGGATTATTTAATCTCTAACCCTACTAAACATCCTTTTATTGTTATCAAAGGGAATTTGAAGAGGAGAATGAATGGTAAACCTAATAGCTTCTTTTTATAAAATAAATCCCTATTCCAAGATTGTAAATCGCATGTACAAGGATGGCAGGAATCAAGGAACCCGTATAATAAAACAATAAAGCACAGACCAGCCCATTAATAAATACGATAGCGTAGGCTACATAAATGCCTTTATATTGCGGTACGTGTATGATCCAGAATAGAAAGGAGCTTATAAGAATGACGACCCCGTCGATGATCGGGCTATAACCAATAAACAACCCTATTAATACACCCCTGAAGAAAAACTCTTCAAAAAAGCTTCCCCCCAGTGAACTAACGGCAATACCGCTTGGAGTCTTCAATAATTTATTGATCATTTCCGCACCTTGCGATGGAGGAAGCTCTGTGTTTGTTTTTATGATGAGACCTATGCTAATTAATACTATAGTCGTACCGACGATCAAGCCCAGTAAGGTGACTGAAAGATAAGAGATCTCATCCGGGACAAACAGCGAAACCATAAAGGGCATGATCTCTCCCCACCTAAAAATCCCAATAAGGATCAGACCCAATATTAAAAACGGTGTTAATCCCAGCAAGATATGCAGCAATAGCTTATAATGCTGTCTCGAATTTAACGAACTCATACCTAAAGTCACCCCTTTATTCATTACCCTTGTTATAAAACACTTGGATCGCTTGTCCTGCAAACTCCACCACATCAACAGGCAATAAGCTTTTATAGATGTCCAGCTGTTGTTCCAGGTACTGATTTGAATCAGACAGCTCATCTATAGCTACAGGTACCCTTTCTAACAGTCCTTTTAATTCTCTCTGTACTTCGTGACTTTCGGGGGTTAGTTCATTTTGGATTGCTGCTCGGAAGAAAGATAACAGTCTTCTATTCAACCTATCTAATTCGGATTGTTGAGCTTTACTTTTTGGCATTATAGTATCGACCGTGTTTGCAGAGAAATATTGATTTAATATCACTCTTTGATCTTCTTCTAACCGGATAGAATTCATAAGTAACATAAGATCTTCAGTAGTTAAGTCACCGTTCTCATTGCTTATGTTCTTGATTCTGGTTATCATATCGAGTGACTCGTTTATTCTATCTCTCTTATCGAGAAGCATTGCTTCTTGAACCTCTAACATGTCGCTAAAAGAATACTCCGGCTCTTCAAGCCTTTGTTTAATTTCGTCTAAAGGCAGGTTCAAGCTTTTGAGCAGCTGGATATTGTAGAATCTCTTCAATTCATCCCTGGTATATATTTTCTGATTGAATTCATTTCGCTTACCCGGAACAAGCAGCTCAAGTTGCTCATAATGTCTAAGTGTCCTAATCGTTGTATTGACAGCGCTGGCGAATTTCCCTATTGTAAGCTCCAACGAATACCCTCCTTTGCTTTTCTCTAATAAGACCTCTTATGATGTCTATAGTAGACTGTGACGTTACGTCCTCCGCAAGTCCATCTTTTGGGAATGTTCGTTCAAGCAGGTCAATGGGAAAAACATACAACAAAAAATAGATGTCGATCAAATGATCCACGGTCACCCTGTAGGCGACAGCGAGTCGGTTAATAGTCTGAGTTATCCCGATGAGCTTATGAAATAAAAACTGGCATGAATTATAAATTCAGAAGCAACGAAAGGATAGTGTACATGGAAAATATATCTAGTGCAGATCAATTGGAATCCATAATCTCTATGCAATCCACAGTCAAAAAACTTGAGAGCGCTTTGTCCCAAATGACTCAAAGTGGCGCCAATACTACCCTGGTAACCAAACGGCTCCATGCTGTATCCATCGGTTTAGCGGTTCTGGAAAATGTCTGGAATCAAAAGCCTCATTCATATACACCTGAAGATTTAGCAGAGGCCGGCAAGGTTCTCACTGGTTTAACCCCTTCAGTGGAGAACAGTTATGCCAAGTCAAAGGCGGGCAGTCCACAAAGAACGCTTTTGGAGCGGAGAATTAAGGCTTTGAGGCTGGCTGTTCAAGCGATTGAGGGAATTTGTTAAACTGAGAATGGTTAATCAAATAAGGACTTAAGTTCTTTGCACAAGTTATACAGCAACTAACAGTACGTATGATCCAACGCTGTTGCTGCTCGGTTGCAACAGTCTGACAGCCACATACTAAGTGGAGCCCGCTGCAGCAATGCCATGATCCCAGTGAATCTCCCGTACAGAAAAATGGGCAAATGGAAATGATATTAAGGAATAGATAAGTGCGATTGAGAACGCCAATTGAACCAAGTCATAAAAATGCTCCAGCCAGGTTCACCTCCGTATTAGTCATATCGGATTAACACATAGCAGCACATCCTGCTCCCCACCCTTTTGATCCACAATAGAAATTTGCTCAGGCGGTTTTTCCAGGCTTTTCCCCCTAACTAACAACTGTCCTTCCCCTTCGATCTCGTACTTTCTGATATACACTCCTGAACCGATATCCTCATACGTATACTTGTCAAAATCGCTCCAATTCAGTGCGGCTCCCTTGTCCGCTAAGCTCTCTAATTCATTTAACGAAATATAGCCGCTCGTTCCTGGCTCCTTATGACTTTGGCAGGCTGTACATAAGATCAAGACAAATAACAATATCATTGGAAGCTTGAGGCATTTGGATAGTGTCATACAATCCCTCCAGGTTCTTATCATTCCACTGGTAATCTTAGGGATAATTATATCGTAATTTAAACAAGGAAGTCATAAAAACCGCCATATTAAATTCACTCCGGCCTTGAGTAAAGCTTTTCAATCAAATGATTTCTATACAGTTCAAGAGATTGCTGAGGTGGAACTCGTTAATACATTAACTTAAAAAGGATGTTAAGAGTGTATGCACACTCTTAACATCCTTTTTACTATCTTCACTTCACTTCAGTCCCATAGCTCTCCTTCCAATGCTCCAGCCACTGCGAATAATCCAGCCCTTTGATCTCCTTCAGCGTCTTCCCTTCGATGGAGTACTCTCCGCCGGCCACGATGAGATTCTTGATTATGCTTAGCGGACCCGAGGTTCCGCCTATGACCTCATGATCTGCAAGCATGACATTTACGGCAATCCTGTATTCGTCCGGGGGATATTGCTGTTCCAGGGGATGATTCTCTACGAGGAATCGGTAAGTTATGATCTTTTTGCCGAAATAGGCATCAGGTTCTTGCTTCTGCACCGACCAGAGCTGCATGTAATCCAGATTCTCAAGCATGGTCTGATCCAATGTGTATTGGGCAACTTCTCCTGCAGGGTCAACGATCCTGTAACCAAGAATCTCAACATATCTGGCGGCGATTTGCTCGTCAGTCTCACCTTCGGCGGCGCCCCCCTTGTTGCTGCATCCCATTATGGCCAGCAGTGCCAGACTAAGCATTAGGAATAATCCTATGAGCCGGTTCATTCGTTTCGTCCCAATCTCATTGCAATACGTCTGAGGCTCTTCTTCTCTGGACAGCGGAGATTACAAGCGGGACAGCAAAGACAAGAGATAGTCCGAACAGGACGATAGCTGTAATTAAAGAGTTATGCCCTCCGTCAGAAGAAGCGGCATGATGGCCACCACCCACCAGGATTGCCCCTTCATTGGAATTGCGGTTCATAGAATTCAAGGCATCTGCCGATTCGCTAACCGCATCCCTAACCTCTGAAGGACTGATATTCTGCTCATTCGTTAAATCAATATAGGTCTCGTTAACCTCATTGTTTATATAGAGATAATCCAGCTCGTAGCGTTTGTCGTCAATAAGCTCTACAGTGCCCTTTCCGGCATACTCTGCTTCCAGCCGCTTCACGGTGTTGTCAAAATCATTATGATTACTGATGTTATAGATGGTCCATGCCCCTGACTCCAGTGTAGCTTCGATCACTCCAACCTGGGCCTCTTCCAGATAAAGAGGAAATTTATAACCTGCCATTTCATGTGAAATGGAGTTGTCATGGACATTCAACTGGTAATACGGGATTCCTTCCCCCAGAGTGGCCTCATGAAAGCTTGTTTTGCCCGTACCATGAAAGTTATCCTTCTGGGCTTCAAGGCTATCCGCATAATACTCTTTATATTCCTGCTCAATGGCCCCTTTGATCTCTGCCCCAGCCTTCTCAAGACCAGAATCGGCATATGCCGCATTTCCAGCCAGTGATAGAGCCAGGACAGCGGTTAATAGCAACGCACGAATTTTCAAAAAAAGCCCTCCAATTGTTGTTTGTATTAGATCATTAATTTCAATTAATATTGTTTACTGTATTAACCCACTTATAAGTGGAATTGCTCTTGAACGTAGAATAGCCTTGAACGTTGCTCGAACCATCTGCCGGATCAATATAATATAAGTTCTGAATATTGTTAGTGGTGTTGTAGTAATACCCTTTAACTACAAAGGCATGGCCAATACTCGAGCCAGCCTTGCTCGTGAACGCAAGAACATTGGAGTAAGTATCTATATTGCTGACTAAACTATTGTACGACGGCACACTTAGTGATGCAGATGAGCTTACGCCATAGGCGGCAAGTCCTGCCTGGGCATCGTAGACCGTCCCGGCCGTGTCCATGTATATGCCCTTTGCAGCCTTCACTATATTTTGCTGGGTGGCGCTGGATTTCCCCAGATATTGTCCAGCCATGCTGGATACAGCCGCCCAGCACAGATAGCTGCCCTGTTGTACTTGGGAGGTTACGTCATGAATACGGGCTCCAGAAGCGGCGTATACGCTGCCTGCAAATAGAGAAGCGGAGATTATCGAACTAAACAGAATTGACAGCGATTTCAATTTCATTTTTTTCACTTTTTCAAATCCCTCTTGGAGTATTGATCTATCGGCCGACAGAACTGTAGATAATACTATCATAAAATACTATATTTGGAATATCTAAATTAAAGCTTTTATATTGATAATCATAGATTTAACAGTCCGCCAAAAGCTTATTTTCAGCTTGTCTCATCAGATTTAAGTATACACCTTGTGCAATTAGTTAACTAGACGTATACTTCCAGTAAGGGGGCGATGAGATGAGCAGAATGAAGAAAATCACGATATTTACGGGTATTGGATTGTTGAGCGTTGTTGTCATTGCCATTGTTGCGGTCAACGCTTTTGTAATCCAGCGGCCGGTGACCACTACCCCCGTAATCGCAGAAGCGAAGCCTTACGAGTGGAATAAGGTGAAGCTGGGCGGGAATACCCTTTCCAGTGATGGATCGGAGTATTTCATATGGACTAAGACCGGTGAGAGCAACAACTGGATCATCTTCTTTTCCGGCGGCGGGGTCAGCTGGGATGCCCGGAGCGCTGCCCACCCCATTAAAATTATGAACTTTATTAAAGGCGGGGATACAGGCAACTATTTCGCTGACATTCCGTTCTATATGCTGACTTTGCTGGGCGGGATGATGGATACGGACAAACCGGATAATCCTTTTCACGGCTGGAATGTGGTCTACCTCCCTTATTCCACAGGTGACTTCCACATTGGTAACCGCGCCGCTACGTATTCGCGTGAGGACGGGAGAACCTTCACCATGCGGTATAACGGGCGTACTAATGTGCGCAGCAGCCTTGACTGGATCTATGCGAACGTGGCTAAGCCAGATAAGCTGCTGATTGCAGGCGAGAGCGCCGGGGGATTCGGGTCAGCCTTCTGGGCGCCCGAGATTGCTTCACATTACCGGGATTCTGAGATTTTCCAATATGCAGACAGCTCCTTCCTGAAGTCAGACAAGTGGCCGCAGGTGATGAAGCAGGAATGGGACTCGGATTTCACTGCAACCTTCGGGTATGAGCCGGAGGCAGATATCATCAGGGCTGCTTTTCGGGCGGATGGCCGGCTGCTGCCTGCAGGTACGGTGCTTTTACAAGCATACTCGGTATATGATGAGATTCTGATCCACTTTCAGAACAAGATTAACGATTACAACGGGCCACGGGACCAGAAACTCATTAAAGAGTGGTCAGAGGAAATGCGGCAATCAGTAGCTGCTCTAGCTGCAACGGTTCCTAATTATTATTACTATCTGACGGATTACGGGCTGAACGCTGAGAACGGGACAACTCCGCACACTTTTTCCACCCGGGAGACCTTCTATCAGGCGGAGCAGGATGGTGTGAAGCTTGTGAAGTGGCTGGGGGATGCGGTCAATCAGCAGAAGCGCTATTCGGTAGGCAGCGAGTTCTTGGGGACAACAGCACCTGCTCAGGAGTAGCTTTTGCAGCAGCGGTATTTTCGCAGGAAGATAGGAGAGAAGATCATTGAATTTACGTGAAAAGCAAATGCAAATGACCAAAGAGCTCATTAAGGAGGCCGCGCTGGGCCTATTCTGTACTCAGGGGATCGAACGGACGGATATGGCACAGATCGCCGGACAAGCCGGTGTCTCCCGCCGCACGTTGTACCTTCATTATAAGGACAAGGAAGATTTAGCCGCTAAGCTCTATGTAGATAATCTGGAACGGATGTTTGGCAGGCTGCTGTTTGATTTTGATTTTGCCCGGCCTGTTCCCTCCCTGGAGAAGATTCTGGATCAATATCTGGCATTAAAAGATCATCACGAGGCACTGATCTATTATGATGCTATTTTTGGAGTGTATTATAGCACCCTGTCCAAGGATCCGGCGGAGCTGCCTGATTTCAAGAGAGCTATGGAGGTCTGGTATTCCCGGTACATCAACCTTGAGACAGCAGCGGTGGCTCCAGAGTATCAAAAAAAGTGGCTGGATCTTCTGCAGAAGTCCACCCACCTGTATTTCATGTATTTACAAAAATCCGTAATTCTGTCTCATCAGCGGGGCGCTTCCGTTACGGAGGAAGACCGGGCAGCGGACCGGCAATTCAAGGATTTCATTATGGCTGGCGTGCGGGCAACCTGACGATAATCGTTGTTCCCTCTTTTACCGCACCGTCCAGCTCAATACTGCCCTGATGCAGGGAGACGATTTTTGAGACAATTGCCAGTCCCAGGCCGTTCCCGTTATTACTTCCATTCCGCGACTTGTCTATCGTATAGAATCTTTGGAATACGGCACCCCACTCTTCCGGGGAGATCCCGATGCCACTATCGCTGATCGTGACCGCAACTTCTGCTGCACTGTGGTCTATACGGATGCGGATCTTTCCGCCTTCAGGCGTGAACTTGATGCTGTTGCCCAGCAGATTCATCCACACCTGCTTCAGCTGATCTTCATCGCCAATGATATAGACCGCTTCCGGCAGCTCCAGATCGATAACGATGCTTCGGGCTGACCATTGCGGCTCACAGGTCACCACGATGGTTCTAATCTGCTCATCAAGCCGGAAGGAGACTGCCGAGAAGGGGTGATGCTCGGAATCCAGGGAAGCCAGCTTCAGCAGATTATCACTCAGCCGTGACAGACGTCCACTCTCCGCAATGATGATATCCAGATAGTCCTTACGCTCCTCTTCCGCAATCAAATCATTGTTCTGCAGCGCCTTGGCAAAACCCGAAATGGAGGTAAGCGGTGTCTGGATTTCATGGGAGACATTAGAGACGAAATCCTGCCTCATCTGCTCCAGCTGCTTCAGTTCTCCCGCCATCTCCACATAGCTCTGTGTCAGCTCTCCGATCTCGTCTACACGGTTCATTCTGAGATCCACTTCGAAATCACCTTTGGCCAGTCTTCGGGTGGCATTCGTCAAAGCCTTAATCGGCTCCACCAGGTATCTGGCAGCAATAAGAATGCTTACACTTCCCAGCAACAGCACGAGCAGCAGCACAAAGAGTACCAGACGGTTGACGATATGTTCGTTCTCGGCTGAGTACTGCAGGAACATCGCACGCCACTCCCCCTTGAGCATAAAGGGCATTCCAATGAACGTATCATTATCTTCCGTGGAAGAACGATAGACCTTCCCCTGCAACACTTGCCGGACAGCCCCGGGACTGATGGTAACAGCCGGACTATCCGCGAGCCCATAGAAAGTATGTTCCCCCGACTGGTCGTACAAATGGATAGGATGCGCCGATACCTTAACCATACTATTCAGGAACTCATCCGTATCTTCAGGCCTGGCGTCATCATAGCGGTGAATGATCTCCCTGCCCACTGTAATCATCTCGTTCTGTCCCTCATAGCTTATTTGCTTCTGAAATACATACAAGCCGATGAAAAAGGAACAGATCAGACTAAAAACAATAATGCCGAGAAATGTGAGAATGACCCGAACATACAGTGTCTTGATCATGACTCAGGGATCAGGCGGTAGCCCAGACCGCGGGCAGTTTCGATATGAAAACCCTCGCCATTGCCGCTGAACTTCTCTCTCAGCCGGCTGACATGCACATCCACAGTCCTGCCGTCCCCTTCATAATTCAAACCCCAGATTTGCTGGATCAGCTGTTCTCTGGTGAATATCTGCTTGGGGTGGCTGACCAGCAAAAACAGAAGATCAAATTCCTTCAAAGGTAACGTGACCGGCATTCCACCGCGTGTAACCTGAAAAGTCCGGCGGTTAAGCACCACATTGCCAAGCTGTACGGACTGAGAAGTGACAACCAGTGAGCGTTTGAGCAGTGCTTTTACCCGCATGACCAGCTCAACCGGATCAAAGGGCTTGGTCAGATAATCGTCCGTTCCGAGCTGAAATCCTTTCACTTTGTGGGCCGATTCCGCTTTGGCTGTCACCATGAGAAGGGGCAGGTTGGCATCCGTACGCCGGATTTCCCGGCACAGCTCCCAGCCGTTCAGTCCCGGCATCATAATATCCAGAATCACAAGATCGACATGCGAGTTCTCAATGATGGACATCGCCTTGCTGCCATCCCCGGCTTCTTCGAGGTCGAACCCTTCTTTGCGCAGATATAGAGACATCAGCTTCCGGATATTGTCATCATCATCCGCGATCAGTATAGTAGCCACGATCATCCTTCTCTCTTAAGCGTTATCCAAACTGCCAGCCGAGCAGATTCCAATAGTAGAAGAAGAACGTCAGTTGGGCAGCCGACAGCATCACTAAGGTGTAATGCACCCGCCTGAGGGCGGTCCAATATTTATTTTTCCATACCAGTATAGCTGAGACCAGCATTGCTAAGGTCAAGCCCGCCATAATAATTGGCATAACCAAGCTGACAGACAGTAAAGGGCTGATACTGCTGAGCTTCTGCATAATGTCCATGGACATAATAACCATAAACAGAGTAATAAAAGACAACAGCGCCCAAACGGCAGTTCCCGCAGATAATCGGATGGCCCGCTTTTCGGGGAGCGTCATCGCCTTGAACCTGCGTCTGAAGAAGATAGGTCCGGGCAATGCCGTGAGGAAAATAAATCCCAAGACACCAAGCAGGATAAGCCAAAACTTACTCTGATCCAAAAGCGGCGTGCGCTCCAGCGGCATCTCCGGAGCCATGTCCAGGAGCATATGTGTCACTGCGCCGGACTCATCCGTCAGGAAGCCGATCTGGTCGGTCCCTTCCTCCAGCTGGAACAGGTTAGGAGCGACTGCTCTGTACAGCTGTTGTTCACTACCGCTTCCCAAGGATATCTTGTTATCCACAATCGTAACATTCAGCTGGGCAAAAAAGTTAAAGAACTTGTCAATATCACTTATGTTGCGGCGTGTAAATTGATAGGAGCCGGCATATTTCTGTACGGATTCCGCGGAAGCGGAGAACTCCGGCTGCTTCACTTCAGGAGCGGGATAGTACTTGTTGAACAAGGCCTGGACCAGATGGGTCGCAGCTTCGCTGCCTTGACCGCCATTGTAGGATAAGAAAATCCCCAGTTGCTTGTCAGGTGCGAGATACAATTCCGTATTAAACATGGGATCGGAGCCGCCATGAGAGATTATTCTCACCCCGTTCACCCGCTTCTCTGCGAATCCGAGAGCTACTCCCGGCAGGCGCTTATCGAGCTGGAATGCCGTTGAATGCATCAATGCAGCCGTCTCAGGCTTCAGAATCTGCCCGGTGCCATATTTCCCGTTCTGCAGATGCGCGATCATGAAATGTGCCATGTCTATTGCAGATACAGTACCCGAGCCGGCAGGACGAAATCCGCCCTCGAAGGTAGGTGTGCCCGGAATAAAGCTGCCGTTCCCGCTATTATACCCTACCACCTGGTTAGGGATGAATGACT
Organism: Paenibacillus sp. FSL M7-0896; assembly: GCF_037975415.1. NCBI lineage: Bacteria > Bacillati > Bacillota > Bacilli > Caryophanales > Paenibacillaceae > Paenibacillus > Paenibacillus sp. FSL M7-0896. Next base: position 1,972,663 of record NZ_CP150250.1, on the reverse strand, counting down.
CCGGCAAAGGCTCCACGACCGTTGAATGCTTCATGTCCAGCGGATCGAAGATATACTTCTGAATATAATCATTATAAGGAATACCGCTGACATCCTCCACGATCATACCTGCAAGCGTTGCTCCATAATTAGAATAAGCACTCATCTCACCTGGCGGTCTGATCCGTGCCAGCATATGTTTATTGAGTGTCTCCGAGATGGAACCGGGCAATCGGGCAGGATCAGTGACGATCTGATAACCGACTCCGCCCTCTTCAAAGCCTGCTGTATGGGTCATCAAATGACGCATGGTGATGGGTTCAGGATAAGTAGCAGGAATCTTCACGGATTTCAGGTAGGTATTAATGTCCGTGTCCAGATCAATCTTGCCCTGTTCCACCAGCTGCATCACTGCTGTCCAAGTGAACAGCTTGGTCGTTGAAGCGATTCGGAACATGCTGGTTGCAGGGTCAACCGGAGCCGCCTGCTCCAGATTGGAACTGCCATACCCCTTGCCCAGAATGATTTTGCCATCCTTGACGATGGAGATCACCGCTCCCGGAATTTGCAGCCGGTTCATATACTCTTCCATCATTCCATCCACGAAGGCTGTCAGACTTGCCGTATCCTCAAGATTGGCAGGCGCTTCAATCCGGGAACCCGGTGAAGCGGCTTGCCCTGTCTCCGCACTGGCATGTTTCCCGGGAAATATAAGGCTCGCACTTAATCCCATCACAGCCAATATTGCCAGAGCAGCGTCCCGCCATTTTTTCTTAGGTGTTAACATGATTACCCTCCGCATCATCTTCTATATTTAAGGTTAGGGTCAATCTCCCTAACACTTCTAGAGATTATCAGAGTAGTGTGAATGGAACGTTAACAGAACTTCTAATCGTTATGTAACGATTAATTTCTTTTCCATACCCTTACACTGATTAAATAATATAAAGTCATAAGAAATTGGATTATTAATATACCCAGCGGAAACAAATAAAGCATTTCAAACTGATATTTTCGGAAAAGCTCAAAGGAAACTACAGCATAGCCTCTGGGTTCAATACCTTGCAATTCCACGAAAAGAAATAAGAGTAAACTACTTGGAATGACCGTAAATAAAAACCAGGTGATTTGCTCCTCTCTCTTATTAGCCCTAATAAACAATAAAGAATTAATAAAACACATGCATAAGGGCAGGAAGTAGGTTTTGCAAAGTAATATTATTATTCCTGTTGCCCATCCCTCAATTCTTATCTCAAGAAAATAGATTAAAATCAGATGTACTGCAATTGCTGCTAACATATAAAGAACGGCTTGGTATATTGGCTTTATGAATTTCCCCATTCTCTTTCCTCCTTGCTAACATTGTATGAGGTAAAATGATTATTCTTTGGATAATATCATAAACCACATTGAGGCCCAAAGGAGTAACTGGATAACTGAATAGATAATGGGGAAGAAAAACATCAATTCCAAATACCCCTGTTCAAAATGCAATTCAATAAATACGGGTTCGCTCGGCTCCGCACCTGCAGCCTCCTTTAATTTAAAGAGAATAACAATACTGGGAAGCAGACTGGTCAATAGCCAAACCAGATTATACCTGATCTTCTTCGTTTTCAAAGACCTTACACAAGTTGCATACAATAAAAAAACCGGAGCGCAATACGTCAATAAAATTTGCAGTCCCCTTACTTCCTCCCACGCACCCTTTTTTAAATTCAAAAAGCTAATAATCAGCAAATGAATTATACCCACCACTGCAACCTGCGCTAGTCCTTTAATCCTAATAATCATCCGCTCACTCAACTTATCTCCCCCGAGATTATATATATTTTCCTTTTACACCGAATATCGGATTCTCCGCTTGATTTATGTATATCAAAGAACATCAAAAAAGGAGCCGTATACAGATACGGCCCCAACTCATTCAATATTTTTATTATTCTTCTTACAAACGAGATGGTACAGACAGAATCAGGATTGCTATACTTTTAACTTAATTGCATAGTAGTCAGGCAGGTATCATCACTCTCAAAAGTGGAAATCTCAGACTGGGCCTGCTTACCTTCATGAGTAATGGTCATCTTATAGTTCTGATCACGCGGCAGCCATAGGTCGATGAAGCCGTTCGGCTGGGACTTGACGGTCTGGTTCATGATCTCCTTACCGTCCGCATCTTCGATTGTTACCCCGAAGGATTGGCCGGCCATCTCTCCCTGGCAGCCGGTCAGGCTGTGGGTGGCACAGGGATGTGTATTCTGCACATAAGGGGCAACCGACAGGAAGAACTCATCCTCCGGCAGCCCGTAGACTGCTTCGTTAGAACCGCCGCTGTCCACAATCAGCTGGGTCGAGGTAATCGAAGCGGACTCCGCCGTCAAGGTACGTGAGCTGAAGTCAGCCACCATTTGCTTGATGTCCTGGCTGCTGCCCGGAGTTGTAGCAACCTCCGTTGTCTTCGCTCCCCCGCTTCCCGCGTACAGGTAGATTCCCAGCGCTGCAATAACCGCACAGGCACCTGCTACTATTTTATTATTCACGATATAGATTCAGCTCCTTATAGATGGCATTCAGCCCATTTCTTCCCGCAGATCATGCTCCATGAACAGAATATCACGTTTCATTTCCTTCATGCTAGCTCTGGATATCCGTCCGGCCTCGAACATCAGCTGAATGTGGTCACGTTCGAGCTGAATGCCTGCTCTCGACAATTCCTGCAGCGATTCTTCGAACTCCCGTTTCGTGGAGGAGATGGACTCTGGACGGGTTAACCGCATTCTTCCCCGCTCATAGCGCAGAATCAGGGCGCTAATTACTTCAGGCTCCATCTCTCCCGTAGTCTGCAGTTCTCTCAGCCGCTCAAGAACATAAGCGAAAATCCCGGCCTGCAGCCGGTTTGATTCCTCACGCCGCTCCTGCGCGCTTAAGCGGACCTGCTGAATGACACCTGTGATTTCTTCCCAGCTTTTGAACGGAATCAGATCATTCTTGTACTGCGGATCACGGGTGTATATGAACAGCTGCCGGTTCAGGCGGTTCAGATAGCGGTATGCCGTATACGGGTTCACTTCGTGCTGCTTGAGCGCAAGCATAGTGTATTCCCGCTGCCACTTGAGTGCTGTCACCCCAAGCTTCCGTTCCATTTCCTCAGCGTCTTCATTCTTCTTCAGCAGGCGGATTCTTGCGTTATAGATCCCGGTTAGATGATTCAAGGCGAGGCGGGACTGATCTGTAGCCTGCTCATTTAAGCCCGCAACCACACTGCGCAGAATTTCGATTTTGGCCTCGGCCTCCTCAGCATCGTGCTCTGCTTCATGATCTGAGCCAAGCAGCAGCGGCAGCAGAAAGTTAGACGCCAGCAGGGTCCACAGTATGACACCCGCCGCCAGGAAAATAATCAGGTCTCTCGCCGGAAAGTAGGAGCCGTCATCCAGGAAAAACGGCAGTGACATCGTACTCGCCAGGGTAATCGTACCTCGAACCCCCGACAGTGTAAGAATGAGCGCCTTTTTGAATTCCAGCTTCCAGGGTCCGCGCGGCTCCTCCCCTTCGGGAATATCCATGACTAGCATCCAGATCAGCCTCAGACCGAGAACGGCAGCGGTTAATAGCAGGGTATACAGGATAACCTGGACATTCCCTATATCCGGGTTGTTCCAGACGGTCTGAATAATCTCCGGCAGCTGGGTACCCAGCAGCAGGAAGACCAGGCCGTTCAGGACGAAGATAATGACGGACCAGGTGCTTTTGGACACGATACTCAGCTTGGCTACTTCAGGATTCATCTGCTTGTACCCGAAGGAATGGGCGATCCCTGCACTGACCACTGCCAGAATGCCATTGACTCCCAGCTCCTCAGCGGCCATGAAAATTGCAAAGGGTGTCAGAATCTCAATCAGCATATGTAGCGTGACATTCTCCATCCCGAGCCTGCGCAGCCACCGCACGATCCCGTATTTAATGAGCGTGAGCACAAGACCCAGCACCACACCGCCTAGCGAGATGCCAATAAAGCTCAGACTGGCCGTTTTGAAAGAGAATGCGCCTGTAACCATAGCTGCGACTGCAAATTGAAAGGACACCAGACCCGACGCGTCGTTAATCAAAGATTCTCCTTCGAGAATTTGCATCGTCTGATGGGGGATTTTTACTTTTTGCTCCAAAGCGCCTACAGCAATCGCATCCGTAGGGGCCAGTGCCGCAGCAAGCGCAAACGCAGCCGCCAGGGGCAATACCGGCAGCAGCCAGTGCAGGAAATATCCCAGCACCCCTACCGTTAGAAAAACCAGCCCCAGCGCCAGCAGCAATATCGGCTTTTTCAGCTTCCATAAGGCCACTTTATCGGCAAGCCTGCCGTCATTGAACAGCAAGGGAGCAATGAATAATAGCAGGAACAGCTCCGGGTTCAGCTCCAGCTCGAAATGCAGGGGCAACCAGGTCAAGGCCATACCCAGCGCGATCTGAATGATCGGCACGGAGAGCGAGGGGATAAACCGGTTCACCAGATTAGACAGTGACACGGCTGCCAGCATCAACAAAATATACTCAAATAATTCCAATCTGACAAACCTCCATCTCTGCACTTGCGTGTGCAGATACTAAATTACGTTATGTATGTAAACTCAGTATAAACGATCTGCGGTGAAATATCCTCTTGGTGGCTGCTATAGATTACAAACAAACGGTTAATCTACGGACATCGATAAACCATTTATTGCCTCCCGTCCAGGTGTCAGCGTATAATTAGCTCAGACGAAGAACGTCCCAAGCCATCGCTGGCAGAGGGGCGTTCTTTTTTTGCGTAAAGGAGAGATGGAGGGAATGGAAATGGATTTTGAAAAAGCGCATCAGCTGCTCTTGGACCATCATTTGTCGATCAGAACAGGAGAGCGCAGAGGCCGGCTGTCACGGGGGCATCAGTATGCAGAGAAGCTGCTGCTGCGTAATGTCTGGTGGCCGCTGTTTGGCAATCTGGATGATCTGCATCCGGAGTATGAGGTCTACGACTGGAACCGTAAATCGCAATTTCTGGATTTTGCATTTCTTCCGTCGTACGGAAAATTCGGCCTGGAATGTGATGGTTATCAGAGCCATGTGAAGGATATGGACCGCGAAAGGTTCAGCTACTCACTGAATCGGGAGAATTATCTGAACGGACTGGGCTGGAGGATTATACATTTCTCCTTCGATGATGTGCAGAATCGTCCGGAAATCTGCCGTATGCTGCTGCAAATGGTCATTTCCCCTTCTTTACTCCGTGTTCAGTCAGGACCCTCACTTTCACCGAGGGAAAGAGAGATTGTCAGACTCTCCTTGAGTCAAAAAAAGGGGTTACGGCCCAAAGATGTGATGCTTCAATACAACGTAAGCTTTCGGACGGCTCGCAAACAACTGCAGGAGCTGGTCCATAAAGGGCTGCTGCGCCCTATCATGCTAAACAGATACATTTGCTACTATGAGCCCGTGCAGGGATTACCTGATTTGTATCAGTAAGTACTGATGACTAGCCTTGGGTTGAACCGCTCTGAACATAGGTAAGCCTTATGAGTAAATCCTTAGTATGCAATTTGGCGGGGATTGTAGCGGGTTGACAGTCTAGCAGCCTTAATAATGTTGCAGATATTGCAACTTGGCTATCTAGATACTGGGGTGTGCGGGAGAATTGTTGCAGGAAATGCAGGAATCTTAACGTGAAGTTACTTAAATGCGGAGTATTCCTGCTTTTTGTGCAACATTTTCTGATTATGCCCCCTTAATGAGAGGCAATGTTGCATTATGTGCAGGAATTGTAATTGCGCTGCCGCCTCCACTTCCAAATCAGCAGGGGATGGCTCAATGTACAGTTCAGCGGATGGTCAACGAATGGCACAGCGGATGGCACAGCGGATGGCTCAGGGGACGACTCAATGTACAGTTCAGCAAAATGACTCAGCAGGTGAACACAATTACAGAGGAACACCCCGCTTATTTCATAAGCGGGGTAACTTCCTGTTCCATTTGCCCGAGCAACTCGTCAACGGTGGACGTTTGCGTGTAGAGACCGTCCATCAACAGCTGGATCTTCGTATCAATCTGCTGCCAGTTCTTATGTCCTGGCGCGATCCGCGCCGTGGGGATCTGATCGAGAACCGCCCGCTGAATGCTCTCTGGTGAAGGCTCGGAGGCTGCCCGCAGGAAGACATCGGATTCCAGAACAGACTTGCGTGACGGGACAAAATATTGCGCGGTGATGCTCATAGACTCTGCACTGGTGATGAACTTGAGCAATTCTGCAGCCTCTGCCGGATGAGTGGTCTCGAAAACAGACACTCCCGCATAACCGAGGGAAGTTCCTGTCCCCTTAATGCCTGACGGCATCGGAGCGATGTCCCAGGCAAAATCGGTAACCGCGCGGGCCTTGGAAGTATAGCTGTAACGGTCCGTATACATTCCAAGCCGGCCGCTGTCGAAGGCAATCTCATCCCCGGGCAGCGGGTGCACCTTGTTCTTGAACATCATGTCACTGTAGAGCTGGAGCGCTTCCTTCCCTGCGGGAGAATTGAGTGCAAACGATGCTCCGCCGCTGTCGAACAGCTCTGCCCCATGCGACCAGAACAGCGGCAGCAGTGCATCCGACCAGTTGTTCCAATCGCGGACCAGCTTCACGCCGTAGATGCCTCGCTGCGGGTCGGTAAGGCTTCGCGCCGCCTTGAGGAATTCATCGTAGTTCCACTGTCCTTCCTCATACAGCTCCGTTGGCGTCTTCAGTCCACGGGCCTGGAACAGATCCTTATTGTAATAGATCAGCACCGGGGGCGTGGAGAACGGGATGCCATATAACTGGTCTCCCCGCTTAAAAATATCAAGGGTAGACGGATAAATATCCGCATACCGGTAGTCAGAGTCATCCTGAACCGCTGCGGCAATATCAGCCAGTTGGCCTGATTCAAGCAGTTGCGGGATCATCCGCTCCGCCAGCCAGCCGGCATCCGGCGCGGTGCGGGAGGCCAGCATGATTGACAGCTTCTGCTGATAATCCGCAAAGGGAATCATCATAATCTCGACCTCGATCCCGGAATGAAGCTGTTCAAATTCAGCTATAAGCTCCTCCACCATCGCCTTCTGCGCATCATTGCCCCAGATACTGAACTTCAGCTTCACGGGTGCCTGCACAGCAGCCGTCCCGCTCTCCACTTCTCCCTCCCCGGCTAACCCGCCGGGCGCGCCGTTTCCGGCACCCGAAGAACAGCCCCCAGCCAGCAATACCGCAGCGATAAGCGCTAACAGCCTAATCCGCATTATTCCTCTCCTCCTTGCCTGTCCCCTGCGGGTCCGGCATCATTCATCGCCTCCCAGTTCATCGGCAGGCGCAGCGAGACCGTTACGCCCTGCTCTGCCGTATTATCCAGTGTCAGGCCGTAAGGCTCCCCGTAGAGAAGCCGCAGCCGCTGATGGACATTTCGCAGCGCGAACCCCTTGAGTATCCGGCCAAAGCCTCCTTGCTCCGCATCGGCTGCGGCCCGGGGCTGACGGCTATATAGCTGTTCTTCAAGCTCCAGCATCCGTGCGCGGGTGATGCCGAGGCCATTATCCCTAACCGACAGAATCAGATCCTCTTCTTCTACAGAGGCGGTCAAGGTAAGGCACAGCTTGTCCGGTCCCATGGCATGCTCAATGACATTCTCGATCAGCGGCTGCAGAATCAGCTTCGGCACCACACAGGAATCAAAGGAAGAATCAATATGGATCACGGCCTCCAGTTTGTCTCCCAGACGCATGCCTTGAATGCGCAGATAGGCTTCCACGAATTTCACCTCATCCAGCACATACACCATCTGTTCCCGGTGGCCTACGGTATAACGCAGCAGCTTGCCGAGACTGGTTACCACACCGGAGAGCTCCCGGGTATTGCCCTGAAGTGCCAGCATGTTCACCATCTCCAGCGTGTTGTACAGAAAATGCGGATGAATCTGGCTCTGCAGCGCCAGCAGCTCTGCCTCCCGCTCCTTCAGCCGGGTCTCATAGACCTCCTTGACCAGACGGTCAATCTCGCCGATCATCGTGTTGAATCCTTCGGTCAGCTGCCCGATTTCATCGCTGGTGGTGACCGTCGCGCGTTCGAGGAACAGCCCCCGCTTCACCTGCCTCATCTTCGACTGAAGATGGGCAATGGGCTTAATCAGGCGGCTCGACAGCAGGATGGCTGCTACGTAAGCCGCCATGAGGGCCACTATGGAGACAATCAGTGTAGAGTTTGTCAGCTCACGGGCATCCTCCCGAAGCTGCGCCCGGGGCATCAGCGAGGTGACCTTAAGTCCTGTGTACGGTGATTCCGCAGAGGCAGTAATATAAGATTCGCGTGAATCGGGAAGCTTGCCGGCCCCGGAGTACAGAACCACCTGATCCTTGCCAGTAATCTGCAGCAGGCCGCTCCCGCTTGAGCGTACCGTCGAGACAATTGATCCGAAGCCCCGGGGCATCAGATCTACCTTGACAATCCCCAGCATGGCATGGGTGTACGGTTCACGGATGACTCTGGCCACGGAGATGATCCCCTGCTTCGCCTCTGTGTAGTAAGCTGCGCTATGCGGCGGAAGAATGGCAAGGCCACCGTCCGCCTGCTCTACGGTCTCCATCCACTCTGCCATGCTGCGGTCCCACCGCTTCCTCACACTCTGGTCCAGATTACTGAAGATTCCGCCGTCATTGGTGAACACCAGGATGCTCTCGATTTCCCCCCGGTCAAAAGCCAGCGAAGAGATAAACAGGTTCATCTTCAGCGTCTCATCCGTGCTCAGATAGGTGCCGCCCGAACCCGGCCCCCTGTGCTTGCGGAGAATCTGCATCATATCCTCATCATACAGCGGCGCAAGCGTCAGACGGTCCAGCTCCTTAATATAATGCTCCAGATTAATATTAATCTGGCTGACGACCTGATTGGACAGTTCTACCGTGTTGCGTTCTACTCCGGCAATATATTTCTTATAGCTGATGGTGCCGATGACCAGGAACGGAATGGTGATCAGCAAGCAGAATAAAATGATAAACTTCGTGCGCAGCGGCACATAAGCGGATCGGTTGAATCTTTTACCGGATAACATGCGTAACATGCGGACAGCCTCCCCGAACTCTGGTTCTACATCAACATAGCATAATCCGGGATGGAAGTCAGAGCTATCCGCCATGCCCTGCCCAGGCTCAGAGATTCCGGCTCAGCTATTCTCAAGCTCGCTTGACCAGACCTCCGTCTGCCTCCAGAATTCGGCGGCTGTCAGTGTCCCGCTGTGAATCATATACGCGTAATCCAGCAGATTCGGCAAACAGGGCAGGTCCAGCAGATAACGGCTGAACGCATGCGCAGCGATCTCCGAGGTCTTCGTTACGCCCGCCCGGATGCGCAGCGGCCCCAGGGAGAGGCTGCTGATGTCATCCAGCCGCTTATTGGTGTATCCCAGCTCCGTGAACTCCAGATCATGGAACAGCTCATGGGCGAGATGAATGTCGGTAACCTCCCTGAGGCTGAAGGAACGGCCGGGAAGCAGCACACCGGCACATTGCCGCAGCTCCTCCATGGAGGACCGGTACAGTGTAATGACACGTTCCTTGGCCGACAGCTCAATCTGGGCGCGGAAGCGGATCTGCCCGATGGTGCCTTTCCGTTCATTGAGGTTCACCTGGATGCCCCTGTCCCTGCAGATGGCTCCGACATCCGTGCCATAGCGGGCTTTGAACGCCAGAGCCTGCTCCTTCCCGATGGCCAGCGGACGCTCTACATAATAACGAAGTTTACCGCTCGGGATCCGGTGGAACAGCAGGTCGTTCTTCAGTTCGGCATACCCCAGTACATGATCATCCGGCAGTGTACGTGCATCTGTCTTCATCATCCTCTGCACCTCCTACTGGTAGACGACCGCGAGCAGCTCGCTGTTGTCCTCGAGCAACCCTGTCTCCACCTCAAGAATGGAGAACAGCTGCTCCTTGGTTTGCATCCCGGTCAAATCGAGCATTTTTTCCTTATAGAAAACAAAGGTCTTGGGGATCGTGGCATTTGCATCCGAATAGATCGTATTCTCCTCCAGGAACGAGGCGAACCGGTCAACCATATTCTTCTTCAGAAAAGCCAGGTGATACGCATTGGTCTTCTTGAAGCGCACCACCCCCTCACGGTCGAGCACGCTCACATGGCTGAGCTTCTTCTTCACCAGCCCGAACATCGACTTCTTAATCTCGCTGGACTCGAACAGATACCATCTGCCGGAGGCTGCCTTCAGCTCCGTCTGCTCCGCAGGCTGGCCCAGCGCATCCGCCGCCGTCTGCATCAGCTCATTCACCGGCACCGCGCGGCTGGCCAGATCCTTCGAGCGCAGCTCGGTGGAGCCGGTGGCGATTGCCCGCAGAATATTGCGCTGGGAGTCGATCTCGATCGTGACATCGACGGTGGATTCGTTCGCCCCGGATTGGACGATTTTCTCCATAATCTCTGCCCGGATCAGCTTGATGTCATGCTCGGTGGCACCCACGACCGTCTTCTCGATCTGCTCGCGGACCATTGCCATCCCGACGCCAATCGTAGAGATATACGGCGCGTTGTTCGCAATCTGGTGCTTGAAGCCCTCCTTCGCCGCCATGGCCGGAACTAGAACCGCACCGCTGCCCCCGCCGCCTACCAGCGTAATGAAGCTCGTGTCCAGCTCATAATCGCTGATCATCTGGTTCACCACCGCCATCACCTTGCGGATGGCAATATCCATGGCGGCCCGGGCCGCCTCCTCCGCAGACATCCCGAGATGAGAACCCAGCGTCTGCCAGGCGATCCGCGTGCTCTCCATATTCCCGCGCGCATAATCCGTCTCCGGCACATGGTTCAGCAGATTCGCCGCTCCCGCCAGGGTCAGCGCATATTCCTGTCCTCCCCTACTACGAACCGTGACATAATCCGGGTCTCCTTCGCGCGGTCTGACGAGACCGATCGCAGGCTGCTCCAGGTTCTCCTTGCCGGTGAAGCACTCGTATTCCAGTCCCGCAATATGCGCACTGCGCGGGCCGACATCCGTGATCTTGCCCCCGCCGATCTGGATCATGCTGCCTCCGGCAACGGCCAGCGTCCGCACATCCAGCGAGCGCAGATAGGTCTTGTGTCCGCCGACCTGGGCGTTCTCAATCATGACCTTACCGTTCTTGATCACGGAAATATCTACGCTGGTGCCGCCGACCTCGAAGAAAATGCCGTCCGATATCTTCTCATACATCAGGGCACCGGCCACGCCGGCCGCCAGCCCCGACAGCATGGTCAGGATCGGACGCTTGCGCACCTCGTCGATGCTCATGACCCCGCCGTCACAGCGCATGATCATGAGCTGTGAGGTAATTCCCGCTTCTTGGACCGCCTGCTCGGTCATATTGGCCGTCTCCATCATCTTCGGGATCAGGCTCGCATTGACGACCGCTGTGCGGGTCCGCGTCTTCAGCCCGTAGAGCTGGGAGATCTCATGTCCGCCGGTGGCGTACACTCCCCGGCTGCGTGCCGCTTCCATCACTCTCAGCTCATTGGCCGGATCATCGACACTGTAAGCTTCCGAGGCTACAATGACCTCTGCGCCCTGAGCCAGCAGCTGGTCAATCGCATCTTCAATGGCTTCCGCTGTAAGTTCCCGGGAGTCAATGAACTTGTGATACGTAGTAAGATACTTGCCCGCAGCCAATTCAATATCCGCCACATTGGTCTCTGAGCGGGCACTGCGGGCATCCAGCCCCGTACCCATCCCCACGATGCCTACACGGGCAACATCGCCTTCCAGCAGCGCATTGGTAGCCTGCGTCGTCCCGTGGGCGATGAACTTGATATCGCCGGGAAGAATCCCGTTCTCGCTCATGATCCGCTGGATGATCTGGACAATCCCGCTGGCGACTCCGCGTTTATCGTGGTGCGTGGTGGGCATTTTGACCTTGGACAGCACCTCAAAGGTCTCATTATCTATCGCCACGGCATCCGTGAAGGTTCCTCCGACATCGATGCCGATTCTGATTTGTTTATTGCTCATAGCAGGTTCTCCTCTCCATGAAGCTTAGGTCTCTAAGAGTCTCTAAAAGGCAATCATCCCCGCGATAATCATCGAGATCATCACCGCAACGAACATCCATGGCAGCGTCTTGCGCAGCGTTTCAATAATATCTGTCTTCGTGTAATCGGCGATCCACACATTGTGCGAGTTGGTCGGATCACTGACAGCCTGCAGATTGCTCACAATACGCAGGGCGAGCATCGCTGCCACAGGGGCCATACCACCAGCCACGATCAGTGCCGCAATTCCGCTGCCGAGTCCCCATACATTGAGCGGACCACGGTAGATTGCCAGCGGAGAGAGCAGGGTGAAGACGAGAATGTACATTAGCGGACTCGTCGGAATAATGACTTCGATCAGCGGCTGGATTAACGAGGCCACCTGTGGCGCAGTTACCGCACTAAGCAGCATCCCGATTCCGATCATCAGACCCAGCGCACCGGCCACATCCTGAATGCCTTCAACCAACGCACTCGACAACACATGGAACGGACGCTTAGGGGTGGCCAGCAGCAGGGTGACCAGAGCCCCCATGAAGACCGCCGAGACAATATCCACCTTCAGGAAAAACACGAGCAGCACCGGAACAAGCGGGCTGATCAGCGCAATAGCTCTTACGTTCTTGTTATCCTGAGCCTGGAATTCCGGCTTAAGCGGCATGGCCCAGGCACGGCGGACCTTACCGTCTTTGCGGGTGTAATAGACGATCATAATCAGGGCAATCACAATCAGCGGGACAGCACAGACGAGCGAATAAGAAGCAATCGTGTTCGTTGGTACCTTAAGCACATCGGTATAGATCGCCCAGGTAGAGACGTTGAACACCACACCGACCGCATTGGCCAGTAGTACTACCAGACCGCTTACAAAGGGCTTAAGTCCGGCTGTCAGCATAATAGGGATAGCGATGGTCCCGACCAGAATAACCATACCCAGTCCGTTCGCGGCCGAGAAGATCACAGAGGCGGCGAGGAAAAAGATAATGGCAATCGCCAGTGGCTTATCTCCCGCCAGCTCCGCTGCCTTGCGGATAATGGTCTTCGTGATACCGACCTTGCTGAGAATCTGGCCGAACCAGGCGCCGAAGATCAGTCCGGCGATGGCGGTAGACAGCTTCATGGCTCCGCCTGCAAGCACACCCTTCGTGATGGTGAAGGTGTCCGGGTTATCAGACAGGAGCGGGATGCCCGCAATTGCCGCCAGCAGAATCGCCATCATCGGCAGCGCGAGCAGTGTGGTCAGCTTGCGGGTCATCATCAGACCCACAAACACAATGAATACAAGTAAAATCCCGATAATTTGCACGGTTTCCAAACCAATTCCTCCTAAAGTTTTGTTGAATATACGTTGTTATAAGAATTATTTTAAAATCTATTAGAACTTTGATGAGGTACAAGCATTTAATTGCAGCCAAGGGTAGATGCTAACAACAGCTAACAACAGCCAACAACAGTTAGATGTATTTCCTACAGTTAAAAGACTTCGAAAACCCGGATTTCTCAGGATAGCTGTACTTTGTACAATTAAAATTAACGATATGTCCGATTTTACGATATATGGGGATTTTTAACTGTATGGAATACAATTAAACTACACACAGCTTAATAACTGGCCACTTTAGTTGCACATATTACAGTTATGGCGCCGCGCGTTACACTTCCAGATAAGCGCCGTGCGCCACAAGCATCTCCTGTAGTCTCTTATAATCCACCTGCTGCACTGGAACTCCTTCCCGGACCGCCAGCGCCGCCGCCGTACCGCCCGCCTGCCCGATTGCGCCTACCGTCGGTGTAGTCCGCACAGCCGCCTGGGCTTCAAAGGTAGCCGAGAGGCATCTCCCCACAACAATCAGATTGTCGATCTCGCTGGTGATCAGGCAGCGGTAAGGGATGCCGTACATCGCGCCCCACTCCAGATGATCTGTTGCGGTTCCCTCGCCGTCCGGGCTGTGGATATCAATCGGGTAGCCGGAATGGGCGATCACATCCTCGAAGGGCTTCACCGACAGGATATCCTGCGCAGTCAGTGTGTACACACCTTTGATCTGGCGGGAGCCGCGTACGCCGATGGACGGGCCTGTAGAGACAACCACTGAATCTTCGAACCCGGGAATATATTTTTTCAGAAAAACCTCCAGCTCCCGGCACTGCTTGCGGCCCTCAATCTCGGCCTCGCTGAGGCTCCATGGGTCTGTGCTGTCCTTGCCGAGAATCCGCGTCGTGTTCATAATAATCTCACCGGGATTGCTCGTCTCGAAGAATAGCACATCCTCTCTCGGAATACTGATCTCACCGCGCGCCTTCGCTTCACGGAATTGCTTGTCGAAGCCGACGACAGAGAGTCTGGCCGCCGAGTCCATCACCGTAATATCCAGATTCATGCGCGGAAAGTCCTCACGGTGCCCGCGGATGTACGCCTTGATTTTCTCCGTGTCCACTCCCCTCATCTTCATCTTCAGTGTCATCGGCTGCGACTGCTCGTCGGATTCGCGCCCTTTGGTGAACGGGACGCCGGACCAGGCCGCCAGATCGCCATCCCCCGTAGCATCGATGAACACATCCGCCGAGATCCTGCTAAGCCCGCCTTTGTTGCACAAGGTAAGCGATGTAATGCGTCTGCCGGATACTTCAGCACCGGCCAGCATCGTATGATACAGCACCTCGCCTCCGCTCTCCTGCAGCATCAGATCCAGCTCGTATTTCATCGCTTCCGCATCGAACGGTGTCACTGAATAGGTGTAGTTCGTCGCGTCCGGGATATGCCCCGGCGATTTGCCGAGCGCCCGGAGCCGCTGAATCAGCTCATCGGTGATTCCCTGGATAGCCTGCTTATCCCCCGCGTGAAAAGTCATCATCGGTCCTACGCCTGCAGCAGTCAGGGTCCCGCCCAGGAACCCCCCCGCCTCGATGATCAGCGTCCGGGCGCCTGCTCTTGCTGCCGCGATAGCCGCGATGGAGCCGGAAACCCCGCCTCCCGCCACAACCACCTCATATTTCCGCATCCTTGCTCCTCCTTCTTCTTCTAAAGTGAACGGTTACATTACTGCTGCTCCCTGTATTGCGTTGGGGTGCAGCCGGTATAGTCCTTGAATACCGCCATGAAATGCTTCGAGCTTAGGTAGCCGGATAATTTGGCAACCTCGTAGATTCTGAGATTCGTCTCCTTCAGCAGCTGCTTGGCCCGGTTCATCCGGCACCGGGAGACATAATCCGTGAAGTTCTGTCCGGTCTCCGTCTTGAACAGCACCGACAGGTACTGATGATTCAGATGCACCTGCTCCGCCATATATTGCAGCGAAATTTCCTGATCCAGCCGCTGGGCAACCAGTTCTTTCACTTTGCGGATCAGTTGCCTGCCCTTCTGGTCGGTCTCCCCCTCTTCCGGCTGGCCCGGCAGAGCATTCCGGGCTCCATGCTTGCGCTTGAACTCCCCTAAGGCCTGGGCCAGCTCCGTGCGGTCAACCGGCTTCAGGAGATAATCGCTGATGCCGTATTTGATGGCCTGCTTTGCATATTCGAAATCGGCATACCCGCTCAGAATCAGGATATACAATTCAGGGTACTGGTCACGGACCCGCCGGATCATCTCCAGCCCGTTCATTTCATTCATCCGTATATCCGAGATCAGGACATCAGGCTTCACACTCTTGAGTGCCTCCAGTGCAAGTCTTCCGTTCTCTGCCTCACCCACCACCTGAAAGCCGCCGATGACCTCCTCAATCAAATGCTTGAGGCCCGTACGGATCAGGGCTTCATCCTCAACCAGAAACAGCTTGTGCAACCCTATCCCTCCAAATACAGTATCTGGCCGCCGCTGCGCTTCGCCAAGCTTCTGAGGCTCATTCCTGGTGAAACGCTTACAGTACCAGTATAAAATTTGAGCACCTGCAATGAAACGGCCCTCATTCGAGAAAAGGTATGAAATTTCGAGATGAATCCGCGTCCGCTCCGCCAGATATGAAACCGGATGCCCTTCACGCCTATAGTAAGGCGGAAATGACATCCGGTTCTGCTTGCTTGTATATACACAGCCCTCTTCTGGCCTGGCTGATTACAGGCTTTGCGCTGTGCTGTTATCATACAGCGCTATCAATTCATCGAATGATGAGATAATGACATCCGAGCCCTTCAGCTCATCCTGCCGCCCGAAGCCGGCATAGGCGCAGCCGATCACGGTCTGTCCGTTGCCCTTGCCCGCCTGTACATCGGAGGAACGGTCCCCGACCATCCAGGCACTGCCGATCTTGTGATTGTCCAGCAGAAGGCCGAGCAGCTCGGTCTTCGTTGCCGTGCCCGAGCCGCCCGCGCTGTACAGCCCCTCGAACAGGTCCTTCAGCTCGTGTACGACTACGATGCTATGGATATAATCCTCCAGCCCGTTGCTGGCGACGAACAGCTTCACTCCGCGTGCGTGCAGCGCACGCAGCGTCTCGACTACCTTAGGGTACAGGACTGTACCTCCGGCCTCCAGCCCCTCAATCTCAAGCTGCAGGAGCAGTTCATCCGCCCGGCGGTGTACCGCCTCATCCGCTTCCGGCATTACGTTCTTCCAGATATCCGCAAGCAGCATGCCTAGACTGCCCAGGATGCGCTCCTCCGGCGGAGTCGGGCCGGAATGCAGGCCTTCTTCCCGCAGAATATCGAACATTTTATGATAGGCGGGCAATAACAGGCTTTCTGTCTGAAACAGCGTACCATCCATATCAAATACGATGGCTTCCGGCTGGTTTAATCTCGGCAGCGGTCTGTTCCCCGCCTGTGTCTGTTCTTCGTTGCTCATGAGGTGAATCATCCCTTCCAATTGTTCTTCGGTCACACGCCCTAATGATATAGGAAGCAGCAGATGTTGTCTACGAACCCCTAATTACAGAAAGGGACCGCAGTGCAAACACATGGAGTGCTTACACTGCGATCCCTTCTGTTCATACTGCATACTGCCTCAGAACCTTAACTTATACGTTGTCGAAGCTTGAGATCAGTTCATCGAGAACATCTTTGCTGACCATTTTACCTTTGAAGTTGATCAGGTTCTCGGAACTTCCGGAGAAGATGCAAGTAGGTTCATATTTTCTGAGAATGATCTTTTCGCCGTCCACAAAAATTTCGAGCGGATCCTTTATGTCAATTCCCATTGTTCTGCGCAGCTCAATCGGAATCACAATACGTCCCAGTTCATCTACTTTTCTTACTATGCCAGTTGCTTTCATCATTATGCATCCTCCCTTGAAATAACACTTGGATCATCATTCGGTGTTAAAAGCTATCAAAGCTTCTAATAAGTAGAAATGATTACTCTATAATTGCATTGTAAAGTGCTATTTCTTTCCTGTCAATTTTATTTCTACATCTTTTGATATTTATCGACAAAAAATTCGACAAAGTTTAGAGTTTTTTCGACAAATTTATAATCGAAACCGTTTTATATCCATTTTATTCTTTTCATTCAATTTTTGCCCGTAATTCTGTAGGGGTATGGCTGAAGCGGTTTTCCCCTTAGCTTACGGCTGCTCCTTAGGAACTATGCTCTTCCTTTACTTGACAAGAAAGATATACAATCTATATATTTTACGTAATATACTATATTGGAGTGTTTCCATGAGCAAAGAAGCTGAGAAAGAGCAAGCCGTCTATACCGTCATGGAGCATATGGCCAGCGTGCAGCAAAAGTCACAGGCGTTCATAGACCGGATTACGAAAAAAGGGTCACTCTCGCAGAACCAGATCATGCTGATGTTCCTGCTGCAGCTCACCGGCTCTCTTAATATTACGGATATCTCAGAGCGGCTGGTCATTACGCCTGGAGCCGCTTCGTTCATGTGCGATAAGCTGGAGGATCTGGGATACATCGAGAGAATTCGCACGAAGGAAGACCGCAGAGTCGTCAATATTGTTCTCACCGGATCAGGCAAGCAGCACATCCTTTCTCTCTTCGACACCTTTGCATTGACTGACCTTGACAAAATATCGGCAGCCCTGCAGAGAATTGATGAGCTGATGGGCGGAATGTTACAGTAGCATCAACGGCTATCCTTTAAGCACAGACTGCATTTCCCATCGGGGAGTGCAGTTTTTTTTGTAAATATAGAATTTATATGTTTCACACGATAACTTATCCTTCTATTTCTCGCTGAAACGGTACCGTCCTTAAAAGGACGGCAATGCCGTTTCCACTTGTAAAGAACATATATTGATTAAATATTTCATTTAATATATATTATAGTTACTAAAATAGTATAAAACGGTGGTGATTGAACCTATGCCTGCACTGAACC
Organism: Paenibacillus sp. FSL M7-0896; assembly: GCF_037975415.1. Taxonomy (NCBI): domain Bacteria; kingdom Bacillati; phylum Bacillota; class Bacilli; order Caryophanales; family Paenibacillaceae; genus Paenibacillus; species Paenibacillus sp. FSL M7-0896. Next base: position 1,954,372 of record NZ_CP150250.1, on the reverse strand, counting down.
CGACACCTGCGGCCAATAAACCTCTTAAAATCAACGGCTCCCGGATCTGCCGGGGGGATATGGATGCCTCCCATGTGGAGGTGCTGGGCCACCTGCATGTCAGCGGGAGCTTGACCACAGCATGCCTGAGGCTTAGAGGAGAATGCTCCATAGGGTTATCTTGCAATACGCAGGAGCTGAGCAGCTTCGGCAGTCTGCGCGTTCCTGAACTCAGGGGCGTGAGCATCACGGCCAATGGATACCTGTCTGTTACCGGTGAGGTTGCCGCAGAAGAATTCAAAGCCGAGGGCTGCGTACGTATAGACCGCTTGTCCTGCATCGGCACCATCCGCATCAAGCTGGGGGCCTTGTGCAAGATCAGGCACATGACCTCGGCAGGTGATATTATCGTGTCGCCCTCCTCCAGGCTGCTCCCAATTCCGCTGAGTCCTTTCCGCAAGCTGCGCTGCGGGATCATTGAAGGGGCTGACCTCACCCTATACCGGACGCAGGCAGACCTTGTGTGCGGACAGAATGTTACGCTCGGGCCGGGTTGCTCCATCCGGGAGATCCGTTACCGGGAGACGCTGACGATTCATCCACATTCCCGGATAGGCAAGATTATTCAGATGAATACATAACGATGGAGGTACACGACATGAAATCTTCTTCTTCTGGTGCAATGCCTATACTGCTGAACTATCTGGCAAAAGGATTCGTCATCCTATTTGCATTGCCCGTACTGGGCGTCTGGGTGGCAGGGAGCCTCATCTGTGCCATCATCGCTCCGATAGCCGGCTTGCTGCGGACCTTCGGAGTCAGTGCCATAGGGATGGGGCTGACCCCATCCTATTCCGTCCCGGTCTTTCTCAGCTTGCCCTTCAGCCTAGTTCTCGCGTTCCTCCTGCTCTTGTCCTTTTATTACACCCGCCGTTTGCTGCTGTTAAGCCTAAGCTTCATCAGGTAGCAGAAAAAGGGGTATTTCAGCAGCCATTCACCGGTGCAGAAATACCCCTTTTTGTATGCAAATCACCCCGTATCAGCTGTTCAGCCTCTTCTAGGTGTATGAAGCTGGCCCTACGAACGAAGCTCGAAGAGCCTCGCAGTCTTGCCGGCGGGCAGCGTAACGCTCAAGCTGCCTTCCGGGGCGTCCCAGCTCCACTGCGCCCCGTGCGCCTCAGGATACGCACACCGGGCCTCCGCCCCGCGGCCCCTTAGCTCAGGTATGGGCAGCGTGACCGCAGCCGCTTCTCCGGCAATCCGCCATACAGCAATATAGCGGATGTCTCCATGACGGAGTCCGAAGCTGACCCATTCCCCTCCACCGTCAGGCATACCGAGCGGCCAGAAGGCGAAGGCTTGCGGAATGCAGGCGCGGATAGACTTGTAATAATTCAGCGCCTCCTTCACCAGCGCCCGGCGTCTTGGCGTTAGCTCGGCCAGATGGCCGCTCTGATGAACGCGAAGCAGCAGCGAGTTAACCATATTGAAAATGACCTCTTCATCGTCGCCTTCGCGCAGCGGATACGACCAGACCGCCGATTGCTCGGGAGTCAGTGCAGCCGGAGAGCCTGCGGCAATGGCAGCATACTTCACATAATCCTCCTGATCACTGGTGGACTGGATGCTGTGGCGGCTGAGCATGGCGTAATCCATCCGCATCCCGCCGCTGGAGCAGTTCTCGATGACGAGCTGCGGATAACGGGCGAAGATGCTGTCCAGCCAGGCCAGATAAGCGCGGTTATGCTGCAATAGACCGTCCCCGAAGCTGTCCGCCCCCGTCTCCGTACCAATGCCTGCATTGATATTATAGTCCATCTTGATATATCCGACGCCGTATTCCTCAACCAGCCGGGCAATCACGCTGTCGGCATGCTTAATGACCGCCGGATTACGGTAATCGAGCTGATAGCGGCTGCGGTCCTTGACCCTCTTGCCATGGCGCATGAAGAACCAGCTGTCGTCGGTCTCCGCAAGCTTCGGGCTGTTGATGCCCATCACCTCCAGCTCCAGCCAGAGACCGGGAATCATCCCCTTGCTGCGGATCACATCCAGCACATACTTGATGCCTTCCGGGAAGCGCTCAGCCGAAGGCTCCCACTCGCCGACCCCGTCCCACCACTCGCCGGGAGCATACCAGCCCGCGTCGATACAGAAGTATTCACAGCCGACCTCGGCAGCGGCATCAATCAGCGGCAGCAGCTTCTCCGTTGTCGGGCTTCCCCACAGACAGTTCATGTAGTCATTGAAAATCACCCGCAGCAGCTCATTATCCTCATTCGGTCTGCGGATCAGCCGCCGGTATGCGGTAAGCTGCTCTGCCGCCTCTCCGAACCCGCCCTCTACTACACCTGCGGCCACTGGCACAGAGGTGAACGCTTCGCCGGGGGCGAGCCTCCGCCACCAGTGATTGTCATGCTCCGTAGGCCCGCTGACCAGCAGCGTAAGCTGATCTGCCTGATCTGTCAGCTCCCAGTGCCAGGAGCCGTTATGTTCAATCTGCCAGAACAGGCTGCTTCTGCTCTCCTTGTTGCGCAGCACGGCCATTGGCAACAGCTCAGCCGCCGACCAGGAGCCGGTATTGCTGGCGGCAACCCGCTTCGATCCACGATCGGCGAGATGGGACATGCCCAGTTCGGGCAGGCTGTAGCTTTTCCACTGCAGCTCACTCTGCCACCCGCTGTGAGCAATACTCACTTCGATCTTGTCATTGCGGTCTCCGCTGCCCTCTTTGTCCACTCCAGTGAGTGCGAATGAAGAGATATACTCCACAGCCGCTTCCGCATTGCCTTCATTTCGAACCACTGTCCAGGAACGGACAATCTGCACACCGGTATAGAACTGATAATGCTGTACTGCCTTTACACCCGTCAGCGGGTCAGCCAGTGTAAGCTCCAGCTTCCGTCCCAGCGGATTCACCGTGTCCCTATGCCCGTCATACACCATGCGCAATCCCGGATAAGATGCACGGTGCGTCCGCCCGTGATATTCCGCCCGGTCTTCCCCCGACAGCTGCAGCTCCAGCAGCCGGAAGCTTGCCTTATGCTTCTCTTCTATGCTCCCTGCTTCCAGCGGCGCTGCGCCAAAATGCAGCAGCCGTACATCCTGCTCCCCAGTAATTTCAATCGTAAGATACAGCCCGTTCTCGGCTATGTCTATGAGCCTGCTGTCCATGTCTATTTAGCCTCCTGACAAAGATTCTTGCCTTTGGTATCTTTGGTATCTCTGTTGCCTTTGGTCTCTTTGCTCTCTCTGTCTCTTTGATCTCTTTGGTCTTCCTGCCCCTCCTGATTATGAGGCCATCTCTTCTATTCGTAACTCCTGATTTCCCTGCGGTGCTCGTGTAAGTGGCGAAGTAACGGAGGGAGGTTTGGAATTGGAGGAGCGGTAGCGACCGCCTTTATGTTTGGATTTCTACTGCGGCCAGCAGTTTAAATCGGGAAATCCAAACATAACAGCGGCCGGAAATCCAAAGCTCACGCAGTTACGTCCAGCCACTTACACCCCCCACCCTGAAATCCGCGTTACACAGAAAGAAGGCCCCCTCAGTAATAAAGCTTACTTCGGAGGCCGTTAAGGTCAAATCAAAATTTTATTCCGCAGACCCGAATTGAATCCAGGCCTTCTGAATTTCATCCATCGCCTGATCCTTCGTCTTGCTGCCGCCGATATAAGCCTGCATCAGCTCACCGAATTTCTGGTGGAACGTATCCAGAGAGTAGTTCACCGACAGGTCGCCGGATTTCTCCGTCTTCAGAATTTCTTCCATTTCCTTAGGCATCTGCAGGTCAGGCATCGGAGCATCCTTGATTGGAGGAATGACCTTGGCTACGTTAGAGAACCAGCTCTTCCCGTAGTCGGAGGTATACAGCCAGTTGAAGAACTCAATCGTCTCTGCCGCTACCGCAGAATCCTTGTTGATCCGCAGTGCCTGATCGGCACCGGTGATAATCTGGGACTGCTCCGGTTTGTCACTGACAGGATACCCGGCGATGCCGAGGTCAAAGTCAGGGGTGATTTTCTTAATCGCTTCTTCATCCCACGCCCCTTTACCGGTCATGAAGGCTGTTTTGCCCAAGGCGAAATCACTGACCTCAGCATTGCTGTCGCGTTCAAGCGGCTTGTCTGTGCCATGTTTAACCGTTGTATCAATGAAGGTGAAGAAGTTATCGCTCAGCACCGGATGATCCTTGAAGGTCGTCTTCCCGGCGATGAAGTCCGCTACGAGCGTCTTGGCATCGGTTCCGGCATCTGTGGCAGCGGCGTCTACGAAGTGCTGGAAGATATGCTTCCATACCCACCACTCTTTATAGGCGTTGGCAAAAGGCGTGATGCCCTTGGCTTCAAGCTTAGTAATTGCATCGTCCATTTCAGCAGTTGTCTTAGGCACTTCAGTGATGCCGGCATCAGCCAGCAGCTTCTTGTTGTACATCAGGACGAACAGGTTGCCCTTCACCGGCAGTCCGAGGACTTTACCATCTGTAGAGCTCATGTTGGAGCGGACTGCATCAGTCATCGCTGCGGCCAGCGGTTCATTGGTAAGATCGGCACTGTATTCGGCAAAAGTATCGATATCCCCGCCCGCCGTAGTCTGGAACACATCCGGTGTGCTGCCGGCGGCAATTTTGGATTTCAGCACCGTATTGTAGTCTGCCTGCATGATTTCCAGATTGATCGTAACATTCGGCTTAACCTTCTTGTATTCCGCAATATAAGCATTGAAGGCATCCGTGTATTCGGGAGAGGCGGTGAACATATTAATCGTGACGGGCTTGGCGGAATCCGTAGGTGTATTGCCTGCCCCGGCCGTTCCACCTGTGTTGTTAGCGGTATTATTGGTGCTATTTCCGCCGCAGCCGGCCAGCAGTCCGCCCACCAGCAGCAGACTCGCAGATAATGCCATGAATCGTTTTAACATGATGTTGCCCCCTTTTTCCTTATGCATCTTGTGGTCTTGCTCATCATTCTAAATAAAAAGAAAAAGGATAAGAATGTACATAAGTGAACTGATGAGGGTAAAAAAGTGTCCATGTAACCGTTTCACTTTTCTACCCCTGGCAGCTGCAGCCGGAACTCAGAAGGGGAGCAATCATAGTAATTGCGAAAAGCCTTGCTGAAATAGTTCTTGTCCTTGTATCCCAGCATTTCAGAGATATCCTGAATTTTGAGGGCAGGGTCGCGTAGCAATGCTTTAGCCTTGTCCATCCTTACCTTTTGCACATACTCGTGAATGCCGTAGCCGTATTGTCCCTTGAACAGCTTCATCAGATACTCTCTGCTCAGGAAATATTGTTCCGTGAACATCGATATTTTAATATCCTCGAAATAATGGTTATCAATATATGCCTTGATATTCTCCAGCACGCTGCTGCGGTCTCCGGCCACTGTCCGGCTGATCTCACCCGCATAACGGTCGAAGATATCATTAAGCACGCCCGCAAACTGCTCAAAGGAGGAGAAGTCGCTGAGGATGCCCAGAGGTGCCAGGCTGCTGTCCTTCCCGCTGCGGATCTGCGGCGGCATGGCACCCAGCTGGGCAGCAATCTCGCCCAGCAGCAGGAGAAAGCCCTGCAGGGTCCGGTCCGCTTCACCAAGAGTAAAACCTTCCGTCTCCTGGCATTTGCGGATGAATTCGCTGAGGATGCTGCGGGCATGGTTCACATTCCCGCCCTCCAGCGCGCTGCGGATCTGCGGCATCCGCCCGGTCAGGGAGGGAATATCCTTCGCTACGGGATTCATCACGATGCCCTGCACAATCAGGCTGCCCCTCAGGCTGAGCAGGTCAATCGTATCTAGTGATGCTTTGGCCTGCTCATAAGAAGCGGCAATGCTGAGCGAATCACTGCAAGGCTCCCCGATTCCGCCTGCACAGATGATCCCGAACAGCTCCTTCAGGGTAGAGGCTGCTTTTTTCATATGGTGCAGCGACAGGAAGGCCGCATCCGCTTCATAACCGCCCTTCATGGTGAAGATGGCAATGAATTCGCGTTCCCCCTTGGGGCTGGCGAAGCTGAATGACTCGAACTGCCCGTCCGTGTTCTCGTTCATTACATTCGTTACGGCGAAATGCAGCAGATCCCGGTCCCCATGGAATCTTTCCTTACGCACCTTCTCCAGATTCAGCATCCGCAGCAGGCCGACAGCGAAGTGGCTGGCCGCCCCGTCCGCCCCGATCAGCGGGAGAAAAGCCTCATTGGACTGGGTCTTGAAGCTCCGGTCAATGATGGACAGATACATCTTCTCCTTCAGCTTCGGCAGCGACATATTGAGTGTAATATTGCGGCTTATGAACTCGCTCTCCCGCTTCCGCTTGGCCTCCAGCACCCCCACCGCCTTGCGCAGTGCATGGTTAAGATCTGTGCGGTTCACCGGCTTCAGCAGGTAATCCACCACCTTCGAGCGGATGGCCTGGCGCGTATACTCGAAATCATTATAGCCGCTGATCACAATCAGCAGCAGGTCCGGGAATTCCTGCTCGGCAATCTGCAGCAGCTCGGCTCCGCTCAGCTCCGGCATTTTCATATCGACCAGCACCAGATCGAACCGCTCACGGCGCAGCAGCTCAAGCCCTGCCTTACCGTCTGTCGCCTCCCGCACCTCGCTGACACCGAGCCCCTCCCAATCCCCCAGGATATGAATCGCTTCGCGCAGCGGCTCCTCATCATCAATAATCAGCACTCTATACATGTTGTCCTACTCCTCCCCGCGGCAGCCGCATATCCATTCGTGTTCCCTGCTCCGTGCTCTGAATGACCAGACCCGACTCCTCTCCATACAAAAGCTTCAGCCGGGTATTCAGATTCTTCAGCCCGATACTCTCCATACCGTCCTCTTCGGCCGTGTCCGCTACGCGGTCCTCCCACTGCATCTGAAGGGAGCTGAGCACCTGCTCCAGCCGTTCTCCGCTGATGCCCGGCCCATCGTCCAGCACAGAGATGACGCTGTGTGTGCCGGTGATACGCGCCTCAATGGTGATGGTAACCGTACTCGATACCTTTTCCAGCGCATGCTTGATGCAGTTCTCCACCAGGGTCTGGATCGACAGCTTGGGAATTCGCAGCTCCATCAGGCTCTCATCCCAGGCGTATACCACCTGCATCCGGTTCCCGAACCGCGCCTTCTGCAGCGCCAGATACCGTTCAATATGCCGCAGCTCCTCCCTTGCCTGCACGACATCCTTGCCGCTAATGCAGTATCGCAGGGTCAGGGCCAGGTTGTCCACCATCTCGACAATATCGTCGTTGTTGTTCTTGAGCGCCTTGGTCGAGATCGCCTGGAGCGCATTGTACAGGAAATGGGGATTAATCTCGGCCTCCAGGGCTTTCAGGACAGCGTTTTTTTCAACGATTTTCATTTTATAGCGTTCATTGATCAGCTCATTCGTCTTCTCGACCATCTTGTTGAAATGGCGCGACAGGTAGGCGATCTCATCCTTGCCTGCAACCGCAGCCTGCGCATCGAAGCTCCCGGTACTGAACCGCTGCATTTGGAGCGACAGATTCTTCAGCGGATGGGTAATCCGGTTCGAGGTGAAGCTGACCAGCACCACAGAGACGATCAGGAACAGCAGGCCAATCGCCACACTTAACGTACGCGTCGTTGTAGCTGCTTCATAGATTTGGGTGTAGGGAATCGGCTTGACGAGCTTCCAGCCTTCCTTTTGGCTGATATCGTAGATTACCAGGTATTTCTGCCCCTTATCCGACCAGGTTACGCGCCCCTTCTGCTCCGGTGTCAGCAGCTTCGACAGTCCCGCCTCTCTGCTCTCCCGGTAGAATTCCTTATCATCCACCTTGAAGGGCTCGCCGTCCGGGCTGATATACATCAGATGCTCTCCGGTGCTGAACGGGATATCCCGCATAATCTCATCCGTCACGGAGGAGTTCAAATATAGCGATAATACCGCCTGCGGCTCGCGTGAGACAATGGAGCGGATCAGCCGGTGGTAGCCCATGAACACCTTATTATGGTTGACGGGGTAATCGGCGCTGTTCACGCTGGCCGGCTGCTCCTCCACGAACGACTGATAGGAACGGTTATACGGACTCTTAAGCGCCCGCTTATACCACGGCAGGTCATCAATAGGCGGGTGCTCGGATACCCGGACGGTGATGTTATAGTTCTCCTTAGTGACATAATAATACTTCTGCTCCTTGATTACATAGAGATAGGCAGCCTCCAGATCATTGCGCGAAAAATACAGATTCCGCAGATAATCCTCCACGTACATCCGGGAGCTGTAGTCTTCCGATTCATGCAAAAGCGCATAATTGAACTCATCGTAGGAGATTTGCGGCAGAGACAATTGCTCAATCCCGCTCAGATAACTCTCCAGATTCCGTCCGACCAGGAGCAGGTTGTTGCTAGTACTGGCAATGCTGTTATCGACCGATTCCCGCTGCAGCATGCTATAGGATATGTAGGTGAGTGAACTGACCACCAGGATGATGATAATCGTAAACAACAGAATCAGCTTGTTAGCCAGGCGGCGGGACACCCGCGCCAGTAAAGGCTCGATCAGCTTAACCCACACTTTTCTCATGATGCTCTCCGCTCTCCCCGCTGCCGGTTTTGGGGACTTTTCCGGCCTCCGCAGTCCGTTCACCTTTTTACCCTTAACTGTACTCTTAAATCCATTTTTGACGATACGGGTCTACTCTATAATACACAATATAGACTAACCGGAATGGTTAAGTGTGGCAAGCCAGGCCTACTAACTCCCACCCTATAACTCAAGAAGAGGTGCATCCATGTTAAAAACACTCGGCAAAAGATGGCGCGAGAAATTCGAATTCGGAATCTTCACTCTCCCGGTTCTGATCTGTATCGCTGTAGCCTTCTATATTCCGTTCGCCATGACCATCCGCTATTCGATGACCAAGTGGAACGGGATCTCCAAGCACCCCAAGTTCGTCGGGCTGGATAATTTCAAGCAGATCTTCTCCGGCGATACCAACTTCTCGGATGCTGCCTGGTTCACGATTAAATACGCGGTGCTCTACATTATCATAGTCAACGTGCTGGCGATTCTGCTGGCCGTGCTGCTGGACATGAAGCTGAGAAGCACCTCCTGGCTGAGAGCGGCCTTCTTCATCCCTTATATCCTCAGCCTTGTGATTGTCGGCTTCATCTGGAAATTCATCTTCATGCAGGGCTTCAACTCGCTGGGTGAGAGCACCGGCTGGGCAATCTTCGATCTAAGCTGGCTCGGGACACCGGGACTGGCCTTCATCTCCATCCTGGGCGTATCCATCTGGCAGTCCATCGGGTTCTATCTGGTTATCTACATTGCCGGTCTGCAATCTGTGCCTGAGGATCTCAAGGAAGCCGCTACAGTAGACGGTGCCGGACCGCTGAGACGATTCTTCAGCATTACGCTGCCGCTGCTTGCCCCATCGATCACGATCTCTGTGTTCATGGCGCTCACCAATTCAATCAAGGTATTCGATGTCATCCTGTCGCTGACCGGCGGCGGTCCCGGCGGAACTACCTACAGTATTGCTTATGATATCTACAGGGATACGTTCCAGAACAATCTGTACGGCTACGGCACGGCGAAAGCGCTTATCCTGTTCCTGGCTGTGCTTGTCGTGACGATCATCCAGCTGACAGTCTTCAAACGGAGAGAGGTAGAGGCCTAATGAAAACAAACCACAACAAGGCGGGCAAGATCATACTGGAAATTGTCCTGGTCCTCTTGTCTCTGCTGTTCCTGTATCCACTGCTGCTGACAATCATTAACTCGTTAAAAAGCTTCGGCGAGGTCATGACCGATGTCATCGCCCTCCCGCAGAAGCTGACCTTCAGCAACTACGCCTATGTCTGGGAGTTCATCAACTATCCGCGGCTGTTCCTGAACAACTTCATCATTACGGGTGTCGGCCTGCTCGGTATCGTATTCATCTCCTCCATCGCCGCCTATAAGCTGGCCCGGACCAAGACCAGATGGAGCGGTGTCCTGTACTTCCTGTGCATTATGCCGATGCTGATCCCGTTCCAGTCGATCATGCTGACGGTCCTCCAGACCGCCAAGAACCTCAACCTGTCGGAGAGCACCTGGGGACTGGGTCTCCTGTATTGGGGCTTCGGCGCTCCACTGGCGGTGTTCATCTATCACGGCTTCGTGAAGGGTATCCCGACAGAGATTGACGAGAGTGCGACGATTGACGGCGCTTCCGGCTTCCGCCTGTTCTTCAGCGTGATCTTCCCGCTGTTGAAATCGGTCACCACGACCATCGTCATCATCGATGTCATGTGGATCTGGAATGACTTCCTGCTCCCGCTGCTGATGGTCAACGGTTCACCGGAGACGAAGACGTTAACGCTGGCCGCTTACACCTTCGTGGGCCAGTATACCTCGGACTGGCAGTATGCCATGACCGCTATGGTAATGGCGGTGCTTCCATCGATCGTGGTCTTCATCTTCCTGCAGAAATACATTGTGAAGGGCGTTGTCGCGGGGGCGGTTAAGGGCTGATCCTGTTCTCACTATGCAAAGAGGCGTCCCCACAAGCCGTGTAACGGCTACAGGGGACGCCTTTTCTTTTTGTCACGGGATATACTAATGAGCCTGCAGCCATTCATTCTTGATTTCCGGAGGCAGCTCAAGCCCCAGCTCATTTTTACAAGCCGCTTCAAACTGCTCATACCGTCTGTTGATATTCTCTAATGCGCCGCGTCCTCTATACATGCTAATCAGGAGGCGGTTCATTTCCTCCTCCAACGGATACAGCGACAAGTATTGCTCAAGACGTAATTCCGCTGCTGCTCCATTTCCAGCCGTAAGCTCAGCCGCCGCCAATTCCCGGACCATTGCTGTATATTGCTTGAAGAAGGCTTCCTCTAACGGGATCTTCCATAAGTAATTCTTGCCCTCCAGCAGCGGCCCCTGATACAGCGAACAGAGCTCTTCGGCTTGCTCTGTGGTCAGTCTGCCCTCACTGTGAACCTGCTGCAGTTGATGATACTGCAGGAGATCATATTGTTTATTTGCCGTATCCAGCCTGTAACCGTCATTAAGCTTCTGTATGCTCATCGGAATTTTGTTCTCTTTCAGGACCTTTTTTAACAGGTACAGGGTATTATGCAGATTGGATAATCCCCGCTCTCCCTTCGCATCCTGCCACAACAAATCAATGAGCTTCCACTTGCTGATATACCGTCCAGGGTGGCAAAGAAGATAAGCGAATAATTCCTCGGTCCGGCGGGTTCGGAAGTGGACCGGGAGTCCCTCCGGATTAAGGACTTCAAATTCACCGAAGCAGCGGATGGAGAAGCTAGACTTGACGGTCTCTGCGGAAATGTGGGTTGTCCGGTGCTTGAACAGCCGCCCGGTGACCCGCTGAATCGCTTGCGGCGTGACAGGCTTGAGAATATAATCAAGTGCACTTACTTCGAATGCTTCAAGTGCATAATCCTTATAAGCCGTAGTGAACACTATCTCTGCCTGACCCAGCTGTTCATGGATGTGCACTGCAAGCTGCAGCCCGTTCATCCTCGGCATCTCCACATCAATGAACACGATATCCGGCTGCAGCTCCTGCAGATTCGCCAAGGCCTCTACCGGATTCGTAAAAGCTCCTACAATGCTGTAATTGCTATTTTGGCCAACCAGCACCTTCATTAAATCCAGGATTGGCCGTTCATCCTCAACAATCATCGCCCGAAACATGGAAGACCCCTCCTTCACGCAGAATCATATTTACTCCTACTCCTCAGAAGCCCCTTGCCCGGAGCCGCCGCCGCTGAGCGGCAGATAGATCGTTACCTTCGTACCGCTGTCTGCTTCAGAATGAATGCTTAAGCTGGCTCCCGGAATCATATCCAGACGCTTGCGGATATTCTGAATACCAATGCTTCCTTGCAGCTCTCCCTGACTGTTCAATGTATATAACAGATCAGCGGGAATGCCTACACCGTCATCTTCGACTATAATCCTCATGTATCCGTCACCAGCCTGAATCCTTAAGGCAACCTTGCCTTGCCCCTCCTTCTCGAACAGTCCATGACGGATGGCATTCTCAATAAATGGCTGGATGCAGAGGGACGGGATATTCACTGCCTTCAGGGAATTATCCACCTGGCTGTTATAGTCGAACCTCTCCCCGAAGCGGGCTTGTTCAATTTCCACATAGGCTTGAATCAGCTCCAGCTCCCGGTACAACGGAATGACAAGTGTGGAGCGGTCCATATCCAGAATAAAGCGCATATATTGGCTGAGCATGGTTAACAGATAAGCTGCCTTGACGCCATCGGTATAACAGAATGAGATAATACTGCTCATCGCATTATACAGGAAATGCGGTTTGATCTGGGCTTGATGGAACGCATGCTCATGCCGGATCGCTTCCTGGATCGACAATTTCATGGCCAGCAGGTTATGAATCCGGGCCATCAGCGTCTCGCTCTCAAAGGGCTTGGTCACGAAATCATTCGCCCCGGCCCGGAAGCCCAGCGCGATATCGGAAGGTGCATCCTTGACTGTGGCGAACAGAATCGGCAGATCAAGTATAGAATGACGGCTGCGCAGTGACTGGCATAATTCTATCCCCGATGTACCCGGCATCATGATATCCAGAATGACAAGATCCACTTGCTGATATTCCTGCAGTTTGGTCAATGCTTCCTTGGCGGAGAAGGCTATCAGCACATTATAATCATGACGACGGAGAATATTCAGCAGGGTATGGATGTTGGAGGCCTCATCGTCTACAATCAGAATGGTCTGCCCTTCCCGGTCCAGTACATCAAGCACCGTATAATCAACTTCGGCATGCAGCGCGTAAGGTTCGGATACGGCAGCCTGCTGATATTCGGGAATAGGGTCTACTAGGGGCAGCGTAAATACCATGCGGGTTCCCTTGCCCTTCTCGGACCAATCCACCCGAATCACACCGCCCATACGCTCCACCAGCTTCCTGCTGATATACAGCCCTACCCCCATTCCGGTATATCCGTCCTGCGGCAGCAGCCTGTCCACCTGCTCAAAATATTCAAAGATCGCCGCATGGTTCTCTTCGGATATCCCTGTTCCGGTGTCCTCCACTTCAATGAAGACCTCACTCCCGGCTACTCTTGCTGTAATCTGAATCGATCCCTGAAGGGTATGCTTAATCGCGTTATGAACCAGGTTATACATCACCTGCCGCAGTCTGCTCTCATCCGCGAGTACCCATGTATCGGCCTCCACCTGGTTTAGCAGCTGCACCTCTTTGCCCGCCAGCTCGAACCGGAGAATATCATATACAATTTGGACAGCCACTCTTAGATCAACAGCGGTCTGGTGCAATCGCAGCTCTCCGTGCCTCAACCGGCTGACATCGATCAGATCCTGGATCAGCATCGACAGCTTCGTGGATGTATCCTTAATCAGCCACAGATTCTGCTTCTGGCCTGCATGCAAATTCTCTTCCTGATTCTCCAGTAAAAAAGAGGTCATATTCATTATTCCATGAAGCGGTGTCTTAATCTCATGAGAGGTGTTCATCAGGAATTCATCCTTAAGCTGGTTCGCTGTCCATAGCTTACGGGATAGAATCTCTGTTTTGGCATACGCATTCGAGAACCTTACGGCCAGCAGGATATTAATGAGCACAATAAATGCAATAACTCCGCATCTTCCTGTAAAATTGCTCTGGACAATATTCTCGGAATAAAGGCCGTCATTCATCAGATAGATTATCAGCGAGATGGCACCGCCAATGAACAGCATCAGCTCCGCACGGTCTGCCACCTGACTCTGCCTGCGGATATACAAATAGACCATTCTCGCTACAATGCCGAGCATAACGATCCAGAGATAGAATATAAAGAAATATTTCACTCGAATATGCACCGCATATGGCAAAAGCACAACCATAACAAGATAGGCCATAAACGGGGTAAGAATCAGCTTCAGCCTGCGCAGCGACATCAGGTGCGACTCTACGGTACAAAAGAACACAATAATCAGTATCGCGCTAAGAAAGTGGCTGACATCCAGCAGCTTATACGAAAAATCAAAGGGGACCGACGGCAGGAGACGCTGAAACATCTTTTCCCCGTACAAGGAGTTCTGCAAGGCCAGAAACAATAAGAAAAATCCGCTAAGCAAATACTCCTTCTCATGGCGGCCAATAAAATAGAAGCTGAGGTGATAGGCACCGAACATGGCCAAGATCAAAATGATTCCGATATCCGCACCGATCTGTATCATGTTGCGCCGGGTGATGTCCTCTTGTGCTCCAAGCGTGAGGGAGTTCACAATTCCTCCGGTGACAAAATTATAGTTAGAGACTTGGATCACAATCTCGAGCCTGCGGGCATCCGGATGAAAAAATATCGAATACGGTGTGTTTCCGGGTTGAAACGCGCCTTTGTCCGTGGAAGGAAGCCCGCTGGCCCCCTCCTCCTGTCCACCAATAAACAGACGGTGGGCCATGCGGATGCTTCTTATTTTCAAGCCGAGTATTTCATCGGTATCCTTCAATAATACCTGTAAACGGTAGGTGCCTGAACCCCTGCTGCTCATCCCGCCAGCGGGATTCTTGCCGCGCCAGGTACCGGGAACCTTCAAATAGGCAGGCGGAGAATCATACCGGCCTTGCCGGAAATCCTCAGGGCTCAGCAGCTTATCCTGGTAAAACTCCCACTCACCATCCAAATTCACGACTCCCTGCTGCTCAAGATTCCATGAGGACAGATCCAGTACTCCCTTCTCCACGCTTACCTCATTTTGAGGAGGCCGGGTCAGTGAGAAGATCATGAAGATCAAAGAAAAGATAATACAGAAGAATATGCCGATTCCCGCAAGTCTGCGGATATTTACCTTTCTCACAAACAGCCTCCAGTTTAAATCATCGATGTTCTCATTCTAACTTAATGCACTTATAAAAATCTCACAAAATACTTAAACAGAAAAAAGCACCATCCAGCGGAGCTTCCTGGACAGTGCTTCCTTCTTGCATTATCTTGTTAGTCCGATCCGGTACACCTTTGTTGCGGTCACACTATGGAACACGGCAACGGCTTCGCCCTCGAATACCTTCTCCACAGCCATGGCTGCATCGTCGGCCAGCTTAACAGCACCTGTCCGGCGAGGTGTCGTTTCCAGAACGATCTCGCCCCGGCGCAGTACCTCCCGGAACCGGGATAGGCCGATCTCCCACGGCAGGCCGTTATAGAAATGGTCGTGGAACAGCTGCCCGGCAGCGAAGGCATAGCCCACATTGCCTGTATAATCAATGCTCAGCAGGACTTCTTCCGAACCCTCCAGGACTTCTTCGGGCAACTGGAGGACAACCTTGTGATCCTGAATCCGGCGCATCGGAATCGTGATTTCCTTCTGCGGTACCTGTACCTCGTAAGCCTGGAACCAGCCATCCTGTCGTCCGCTGACCGTTGCATCCGCTTGTGCGGTATTCCACTGCGTTGCCGCCTCAGTTCCGCCCGTGTATTCACGGAATGTGAATGCATGATGCCCCTGGCTGATGAATTCAATTCCGCCCGGGGTCTGAACCGGAGGAACCGGTGAGAAGATGATGCGGCTGCGGCCGTCCTCCTCAAGCTCCCACAGAGCCGCAGCTTCACGAGCGCTCATGGCATAGATACGGACTTCTCTGGCTCCGTCCCGCCGGATCACAATCATAGAAGATTGGTGATGCGGAATCAGCACATTATAGCCGCCATTCTCTGCTACGTCTCCGGTCTCCGCGCTCACCTCCAGAATACCGGCATCCGCGTCAATCTGGAACTCAGCGTCGACGCCCTCCGGCATAGAGAAGAAGTAGGTGGCTGCTTCCTCCGTTTCAATAGCCGTAACAGGCTGGGCCGTGGCAGCCTTGAGATTAAGACCATCCAGCGCGAAGTTGAACGGCAGCAGGAAGGAAGCCTTGGGCTGAACCGTCAGCTTGCTCCGCTGCGGGAAGCTTAGCGTCTCCTCTCCCAGTTCTACCGCAAACACAACCTCCTCGTGCGTATCCATCTCCACATGGTCCTGATAGTTATTGACGAACAGGAAGCCGGACTTGCCGTCCGTGCGGACTGCATAACGCAACGTGTACGCATCCTCTGGCGTAACTGCTTCTGCCCCTTCAGGAAGCACAGTTGCCATCGGTGCAAGCCGGTCTGCGAACCGGCGCAGGAAATAATGAAGCGGACGAAGCAGGTGATTCGACTCACGGATCTGGCCGAATTCCCCGATTGGCGCCTGGAAGTCATAGGTCAGCTTCGGCGTAGTGCTCTCATTCAGGTATCCCGTTCTTCCCACCGGATTGGTTCCGCCATGGAACATATAATACCCGATGAAGTTGCAGCCTCCGGCAAGCTTCATTAAGGTCATGGCGATGACACTTTCCGGCTCAACCTGGAACCGGGACAGATACCAGGTCTGCATCCCGCCGCCCATCTCACAGCAAGCGAACGGGTATTTCGTCCGCGCATACGGCGGATTGAATTCGCCGCCCGGCGCCTTGTCATCATGGAAATTCACGAATACGTATTCCGGCGTCGGCTTCTGAACCTGATTCGGGTCACTGATGCTCCACGGAGTATAGGCATACCCTCCGTAGAGCGGAAGCACCTCATCCTCCAGGAACGGCGCCTCGCCCCAGCCGGTGCTGGTATAGATCGGAGCGATCAGACCGGAATCCACCGCATACTGCTTAAGCAGACGCATATGCTCAGATCCCGCTTCACCGCTCGCTCCGCCGCTGAGATATTCGTCACCCTGCTTGGCGGTCTCTTCCCAGAGAGCGGCCGCAGCATTCAGCTCATTCTCCAGCTGAATCCCGATCACCGGGCCGCCATCCTTGAACATCTGTCCATCGGCCTGATTGCCGATCTCCTTGAACAGGCGGTTCACATACTTCAGGTAGCCCTCGTCATTGGAGCGCACATCGAATTCCCGGCCGAACAGCCAGTCCGGCAGTCCGCCGTTACGGACCTCGCCATGACAGAACGGACCCACACGCAGAATGACGTATAGGCCATTATCCCGGCACAGCTCCACGAATCTCCGGAGATTGCGGTTGCCTGCCCATTCGAATGCTCCTTCCACCTCTTCATGATGATTCCAGAAGATATAGGTCGCCACCACATTGATGCCGGACAGCTTCATCTTGGCGATTTCACTCCCCCAATCCGCTTCGGGATACCGTGAATAATGGAATTCCCCGCAGATGGCGAAATAAGGCTTGCCGCTGCGCTCCATATAATAATTCGTGAAGCGGATCTCATCCCCTTGGGGATTGCTCCCGCCCAGCTTCAGTGTGGACGGGTAGATTTTTTTGGGAGACACCCCAGCCTGTATCGTATATCTCATGAGAATTGCTCCTTTGCCATATTGTATGATCCGTGTACAATCTATACCTTCTTATATTTTCATAAAAACTGCCCCAAAGCTATTGCTTTGGAGCAGCCCGTAAGCTTATTCTGTTATTTCTGCGCTGCGAGGAACGCATCGATCTGTGTCTGCATTTCAGTCTGCACCTTATCCAGACCTGCTGATTTCAGCTGCTTGATCAGGTCTGCCTGGCCTTTCGCCAGATCTTCGATCAAGCCATATTCAAGCGGAATCGCATAACGCAGCATCACGTTGCCGATATTAGCCACTTCGTTCTTCACTGGCGTAGTGTCGAAGACGAAGGTTTCCAGCGGGAAGTGATAGATGCTGGACTGCCAAGTGTTGAACATATCGTCCGCTTCCTTAGGATACGCTGCATCCTGACGGTTCAGCGGGGAGTTCCAGCCCCAGTTCGAGAAGCCTGTGTAGTTAGCGGCAGCAGGACCGGCGGTGAACTTCTTGTCGCCTTCCGGATTGTAGTTGCTTCCGGCGATACCGTACATAGTCAAGTCGTGAATTTCCTTGTCATTCTGCAGTAAATCCAGCAGCATCAGTGCGCGCTCAGGATTCTTGGAGGTTGCATGCACCGACATCCCGTTCTGCGTTGAGATCGCAGCAATTTTCTTTTTGTCCGGGGTAAGGTCAGCAATGCCCAGCTCTACATCCGGTTTGTCACGGCGCATTTCAGCCAGGTTAGCAGCTACAGTACCCAGATTGTGCGCATAAGAGGATACTTTGCCTGCTTTCACATCCTGCCATACATCGTTTTTGTTGCTGACTACGTTCTTGGACCACGCGCCGTTATCGGCCAGGTCTTTGTAATATTTAAGCAGGGAAGTGAATTCCGGTGTGTCATAGATGTTGAAGACTTTACCGGTTGCATCATCCAGCTTGTACGCCAGCGGCAGCAGGCTTGCATCTACCAGGTTGAAGTTGTTGTTCTGCTCCAGCAGCGTCTGATCCAGCTCATGGAATTTCCAGCCGTCTGCAGGCTTGGCACCGAATGCGGTGATGCCTTTCTCATCTTTGGCAATGGCCTTCAGATAAGTAGCATATGATTCAGCACTGTTGATTTCAGGCAGATTGTGTTTTTTGCGCAGATCCTCACGGTACAGCACCACTTTGTCCGTTACTTCAACATTGTTGTTAGGAACCATATAGAGCTTGCCGTCCACCTTGGCTTGCTGCCAGTTCACTTT
This sequence comes from Paenibacillus sp. FSL M7-0896, assembly GCF_037975415.1. Classification (NCBI taxonomy): domain Bacteria; kingdom Bacillati; phylum Bacillota; class Bacilli; order Caryophanales; family Paenibacillaceae; genus Paenibacillus; species Paenibacillus sp. FSL M7-0896. Next base: position 1,935,874 of record NZ_CP150250.1, on the reverse strand, counting down.
CGGCATCGCTTCCCAGGTCTGTGGCATGTATTTGGTCAGCATATCATCCGTTAGCTCCAGGAATCCGCCTTTCAGCGCCTGGTCGTTATAGAAGGCCCAGTTCGCTGTATATACGAGATCGAAGTCTTCATTTGCTGCGAATTTCAGCGGGTATTTCTGGGTCCAGTCAGACCAGTCGAGGAATTCGGTTTCTACGGTAGCATTGATTTTTTCCTTGAGCTTAGTGTTCAGCTCTCCGAAGACCTTGTCATAATCCCCGGGCTGTGGCCCGAGCAGAATCATCTTGAGCTTCACTTCCTTGGAAGTGTCCGGAGCACCGGAATTTGTTGCTCCTTCCGATGTCGCCGGAGCCTTCGTAGCCTCCGCTCCTGTATTACCATTATTATTGCCGCCGCAGGCACTGAGGACCGTTCCAAGCGCCAGAATCGTTGCAAGCGTAACTGTCAGTTTCTTTTTCTTGTTCATCATGACCTGTATTTCCCCCTTAAATAATAGTTGCTTTAAGTCTTATATTGATAACCAGGTTGCCCTGTAATCATCCTTTGACTGCGCCAATCGTAAGTCCTGTTACAAAATACTTCTGGATGAACGGATACGCCAGCAGGATCGGTCCTGTAGCCACAATCGTCATGGCCATCTTCAGACTTTCGGTTGGCAGGTCTGTGTTGACCACCGCACCGGAAGCCATCATCGCCTTACGCATTCCATCCATGTTGCCTAACATTTTGTAGAGATAATACTGCAGCGGCATCAGCTCCGACTTGGAGATGAAGAGCAATGCGTTATACCAGTCATTCCAGTAGGCCAAGGCAATGAAGAGGCCAATGGTCGCCAGCGCCGGCTTGGACAACGGCACGATCAGCTGCATGAAGATCCGGAAATCTCCGGCTCCGTCAATTTTGGCGGATTCTGTAATCGCATCCGGGATGCTGCTCATGAAGGACTTCATGACAATAATATAGAAGACGTTCATCATCATCGGCAGAATCAGTACCAGAAGCGTATCCTTCAGATGCAGATAGTTGATGATCATCAGATACCATGGAACCAGACCGCCGCTGAACAATGTAGTGAAGAAGAAGAAGAAGGAGAAGCGGCTGCGCCATTTGAAATCTCTCCGGGACAGCACGTAGGCTGTCATTGACGTCAGGAATAATCCGACGATAGTACCGATGGCCGTAACGGAGATCGTCACGCCATACGCTCTGAGCATCTCAGCCGGATACTTGAACAGCAAGCTGTACGCCTCTGTCGAGAAGGCGGTTGGGAATATCTGGAACCCTTTCTCGATAATCGCGCTCTCTTCACTCAGAGAGGAAGAGATGACCAGAATGAACGGGAAGATACAGAATATGGCCAGTACCGTTAAGGTTACGTATCCGATGATGGATAGCACCATCTTGTCCCGGTTAGCAGGCTTTCTGCGTACTTCCGGTGATTTAATATTTGCAGTGGTTGAACTCATTGGGCATTACCTCCTTGTCCTAGAATAGAGCGCGATCCTTGTCGTATCGGCGTACTGCATAGTTGGCCAGCATGATGGTTGCGAAGCCGAGCAGGGATTGGTAGAATCCGGCTGCCGCAGACATCCCGATTTCATTGGATGTGGTCAGCGAGCGGAAGACGAAGGTGTCGATTACGTCTGTGGATGAGAACAGCAGGCCGTTGTTGCCGACCATATTGTAGAACATCCCGAAGTCTCCGCGGAAGATATTACCGATCGCCAGCAGCACCAGAATGATGACAGTCGGCATCAGGTTAGGAATCGTAATTTTCATAATCCGCTGGAAAATATTCGCCCCGTCAATTTCGGCGGCTTCGTACATCTCGGTGTCTATGCTGGTGATGGCGGCCAGATACATGATCGTTCCGTAGCCCAGTGTCTTCCAGGCGGAGACAATGACCAGGATAAACGGCCAGTAGGCTGCCGTATTATAGATATCCACCGGCTGCATACCGAGTCCCTTCAGCAATACGTTAACGGTACCTACATCGAAGTTGAACAGGTTGTACGCAATGGCTCCAACTACAACCCAGGAGATGAAATAAGGCAGGAACAATACCGTTTGGGTCAGCTTGCGGAACCATTTGCCCGCTACCTCGAACAGCAGGATCGCTGCGAAGATCTGAAGCCCGTTGTTCACAACGATGAATGCGATGTTATATAACGCTGTATTTCGGGTTACGCGCCAGGCGTCACCGGAATCAATGAAGAATTTGAAGTTATCCAGTCCGTTCCACGGACTGCCGAATACCCCGCCAGTATAATCAAATTGCTTGAATGCCAGCACTATGCCCGACATGGGCAGATAAGCAAATAGCAGAAAGAACAATACTGCCGGTGTCAGCATAAGAAGCAAGGATCTGTATTTCTTGACGTCATCCCAGAATCCGTGTTGTTTCTGTTTCATCTTGAATCCCCTTTCCCATTCCCATTTCTCTATAGCCTTATTATAAATAAGCGTCCTTCCGGTGTGGATTAGGGCTATCAACTAAAAGTAATACTTTTTCAACGATCCGTTTAAATATATACTTTCCAAAAAAACAAAAAACGTTGCCTCTGATTTGGAAATCAGGACTGGCAACGTTTGGTAATCATCAGCTTAGATTTTCTGCTTCTTGCGGTATTCCCCCGGCGTCATGCCGGTGATCTGCTTGAACTGCCGGTTGAAATAGATAATATTCTTATAGCCCATCCGTTCGGCTATCTCATAGATCTTAAGCGTCGGATCACTGAGCAGCTCGAACACTCTGCCTGTTTTGCGTTCGTTAACATACTCGCTGAAGGGCACCCCATACTCTTCCTTGAACAGGAAGCCCAGATAATTCGGGGTGAAGTCGAAGTGGGCGGCTACCTCCTTCAGCGTGATTTTCTTCTCCAGATTCTCCTCCACATAATTCATAATCTCGTCAATCAGCTTGCGCTTCTGCCGCTGCCGCTTCACATACAGCAGCTCCGACAGCTCGAAGAATCTCCGTCTCATCCACGACAGGATATCGTGAATCGTCTCGAACTGGAACAGGATGTCCGGCTGATGAGACTCCCACTGGAGCAGCTCATACAGATTCTCATTCTGCTGCTGCAGGTCCGCATGCAGCTTGGAGGTGATCCGGATAATCAGCTCATAGACATCCTTCTTGCCCGCATTCGTGAACAGCTCCAGCAGATGATCGTCAATCGCCACCAGATCGTACTGGATGATAGCCTCCAGCAGCTGCACAACGGTCTGTTCAATCCTTGCCCCCGGCGTCCCGCGCGGGGAGGACTCCAGATTGTCGCGGATCAGCCGGTTCTTGCCCAGCAGCCACTTCGCACTGAGTGCAGCCGTTGCCTGCTGATAGGATTCATGCAGCCCCGCCTCATCCTGGGCGTAACGCCCGACCCCGATGGTTAAGGTGCAGGGTGAGCTCCCGGCCATCTGCTTAATCAGCTCATCCAGCAGACTGAGGAAGCTGTCCTGCGGAAGGCTGCACAGAATGACGAACCGGTGATGATGGACGGGGATCAGTGTTCCCAGCTGGGCGCTCTCTACGAACGCTCTGATCAGTCCGGCCATCTGCCGCGTCTTGACCCGCGCATCCTCCTCGGACAGGTCGCGCATTTTCCATTCCAGATCATCAATCTCAATAATTGCTGTAGCCGCCCCCTTCATGAGCAGCGGATTCAGGGCACTGCGCAGATGCTGCTCCGCCGGCTCAGGCGATGCATCCTCGAACCAGCGCAGAATCAGCTCCTTGTTCACCAGGGACAGCGCCTCGGTAAATGAACGGTTCTTCTCCCGTTCCTGCTCCAGAGCGGCAGACAGGGATTCGAGCATGTCGTAGAGATCCTTGTCTTCCACAGGCTTCAATAAATAACCGGAGGCATTGATCTCAATCGCTTCCTTGGCATAGCTGAAATCCTCATGGCCGCTGATGAAGACAATTTTGACCTTTGGATGGATCACCTTCGCCCGGCGCGCGAATTCTGTCCCCGTCATAATGGGCATCCGTATATCGGACAGGATGATATCCACCCGCTCCTGCTCCATAATCTTAAGCGCATTGAAGCCGCTGTTCGCCGTTCCTACCACTGCAAGATCCAGCGGGCTGGCCAGTACTCTGCGCCGCAGCCATTCCAGATCAATCGCTTCATCGTCAACCAGCAATACATTGATACTCATCGCAATCTTGTCCTCCTGTATGTGTAACTGACCCTAAGTCTTACAGCTCCTCATCACCCTGAAGCCCGGCAGGGAGCAGCAGCCGCACGGTTGTCCCGCCTCCGTAGAAGCTGGCAATGCTCACCCCGTAAGCATCGCCGTATCTGAGCTTGATCCGCTCATCCACATTTTTCACACCGTAACCGCCTGACTGGCTCGGCCCCTGCATCATACGCTTAACCACTTCAGGACGCATGCCAATCCCGTTATCAATTACCTTGAGCTCAATATTGTCCCCCACCCGCTTGCCGGTCAGCCGGATGGCGATGGTCTCACCGAACCAGGCGTGCTTGAATATATTCTCGACAAAAGGCTGAAGCAGCAGCTTAATCACCTGCATGTGCAGAATCTCCTCGTCCACATCCACGTGCAGCGTGAAGGCATCCGCATATTTGACCCGCTGGATCTCCAAGTAAGTAGCCACCTGGTCCAGCTCCTTCTCCAGTTCAATATAGACATTGCCTTGATTGAGCGTCAGCCGGTAGAACCGGGACAGCCCCTGGACCATCTCCGTGACCTTGCCGATCTCCCCGAGATTAGCAAGGCTACTGATCGTAGAGAGCGTATTATAGAGAAAATGCGGATTAATCTGTGCCTGCAGGGCTTCCAGCTCCGCCTGCTTCTTCTGGATTCCCTGCACATACACGCTGTTGATCAGCCCCTGGATGTTGGAGGCCATATCATTGAAGGAATCCGCGATCTGCACGAATTCATCATTACCGGAGAAGCGGATGCGCTTCTGGAAGTTCCCGTCCTGGAAGGAGCGTACCAGGCCTACGATCCGGCTCATTTTGCGTCCCGATATCCGTGCTACCACATACCCGATCAAGGTCATAACCAGGAAGCTCAGACTGCAGACTGCGATAATCACACGGCGCAGGCGTCCGGCATCCTGAGTGAGATATTTATGCGGAACCATCGCTTCAATTATGAAGTTACTGCCCGGAATCTGCTCCTGCAGCCTGAGGAAGCTCCCCTCCCGGCTGCTATTATTGGCGGGACCCCGCTGGAACAGAACGTCCCCGGTGGTCTCCTCCACCAGCCGCAGCGTAATCCCTTCCTCCAGCGGGAAGGTGTCGAAGCCGCCGAACAGGTCCTCCAGCGATACCGTAATCCGCACATAACCGATCAGAGATTTGTAATCACTGAAGTTGACGAGTCTGCGTACATGCGAGAGGTTGCCCAGCTTCTGGTCCGTATCAATCTGCAGCCACAAATTATCACGCTTGGAATCCTTCAGCGAGCGATACCATGGACTGCCTGTAATATCGTCCAGCGGCAGAATGTAGTAATCGCTGGTAATGATCGGCTCATCCAGATTATCCCCGGACACAATGTTCAGATCTGGGTTCGGGGTGTAGAGCATGAAGCGGATCTTGTTCCCGAACAGCTGCAGCGGCGCGGTAATCTGGGGGATAATCTCGTCAAGCATCGTCAGATAGATCTCAAACGGCGTCCCCTTCAGCTCAAGCGCACGCTGGAACGGCTGGCTGCCGAACAGGTTGTCCGACATCCGCTGTATTTCATCCATCTGATAGCGGATATTGTTCCTCGACTGCTCCATACCTGTGCGGATGTTGGACTCGGCCATCTCTGTCCTGGAATCCGTCAGCATGGAATAGGAGATATAGCCGATGAACACATCCGTGAGGAGAACCAGCAGCAGATAAGGAATCATCATTTTATAGGTGAAAGGCATGTACTTCTTAAGCTTGGGCATCATTCACTGGACATCCTCTGCATGGAATTCGTTACAGCTATTCTATAGAACTAATATTCATATTGTAGAGCAGATTCACTCCGCGCTGTTAGCACAATGCTAAGAATGAATAGCACAAAATGAAGAATACCGGGAAAACGCAAAACAGCCCGGGGAGGATTAGGAAGCGGCTCCCCGGGCTATAAGAGATGGATCATACAGATTCATGGATAAGAACTGTTACGCCGGCTTATTTCACAGCTTCTCACTGACTGCCCCGTTCGCTGCAATCTTCGCATTGAAGGAGAGCTGGTTCAGCTTCTTGATGGTTTCTTTATTGTAGGCATCCCCCATGAAATTCGGCTGGCCGCCAATAATTTTGACCGGTGTAATGCTGCTGTTTACCCCTGACGGGTTAATGGTGAAGTTAACCAGCATGGAATGCAGGGTCTTGTCTCCGCCCCGTGTAGAACGGTTGAACACAAAGTTGCCCAGTGAATAATAGATCGGCTTATGCTTGTAATATTCAATACCCATCAGACAATGACTGTGCGCGCCCAGGATGATATCTGCCCCACTGTCGATCATCTGCTTGGCCAGCTTCCGCGCATACGCTTCCGGGTAATCCTTGAATTCCTGATTCCAGTGAATATAGACAACCGTATAGTCATTATCCTTGGCAGACTTCTTAATCGCACTTAGCAGCGGCTCTGCCGTATAAGCTGAGGCTGCTCCCGGGCTGTTCTTGCCTGCATACCAGGAAGGGTCAGACAGCACACGGCTTGTACCCAGAACGGCGATCCGCTTGCCCTTGACGGTCTTGACATACGGTTTGAAGGCTTCATCCATATTGGCACCCGCACCGGTGTGTCCAATATTGTTCTTATCCAGATGAATCAGCGTGTCCAGCATCGCGGTCCGGCCGTAATCCAGAATATGATTATTGGCTACGCTCACGCCGTCGATCCCCGCTTTACTTAATCCCGCAAGTGCCGCCGGCTTGGAACGGAAGGCGAACGTCTTGCTGGCCGCAGCCCCGCGCACAGAGACTGGAGTCTCCAGATTGGCAAAAGCAAGATCGGCCTTCTTCAGCACAGGCGCCACCTTGGCGAACGGGAAATCTACGCCATACTTGGCAATCTGGTCGCCGACAAAGCCGTCCAGCAGAATATCCCCGGCAAACGTAAGACGGATTTCCTCCTGCGGAGCAGTCCCTTGGGCACTTATCCCCGCAGCGGGGACCAGCAGAAGCAGAATCATGAATATAACAGCATATCTGCGCAACGTTCTCTAGCTCCTTTTTCTAATGTAATATAATAATGACTATGACTAGGAAATATAGAACACAACGCAGGATGCACTCGCGCTTGCCTGCTGATAGAACTCCCGGATGGCCTTGAAATACGTATAGATATAATCAAAGAATTCTTTCGCCTCATCATCCTCCATAAGGGGGTAGATTCCTTCCTCCATCATCTGCCGGAAAGGGTAGTGTTCCCTCAGCCAGGCTTCTTCTATTCCCTCCAGAGCTGAAGCAATTCAGCATGTACAGTCAGGTAATTGCCGATCATCCCCATGAGATTGTCTCCTTCTTTCTTCTGCCCTTGAAGCTATTCTACTACAATGGAAGGAAACAACCAAATGATGGGTGAATTTTGCTAGATTTGCGCTTTTTTAAGCACTGCCCGGAAGCAGCTCAGGCCGCCCCACTGGTCTGTACGCACGGCATCTGCCGGAAGATTGAAATCCGTCTCGCCCCAATACTGAAATCCGGCCTGGAGCAGAATCTCATTCATCCGCGGCAGGTTGACGGTCGGATGATCAAAGGTCAGCACCAGCAGTCCTTCTCCATTAAGCGTTCTATGAAACTCACGGACGGCCAGGACCGCTTCCTGCACAGACAGATGCTCCAGCACCGAGATACAAAAAACCGTATCAAAGCTCTCATCCTCATAAGGCAGTGAGGTCAAATCAGCCTGGGCCAAGTGCAGCCTGTTCACAGGTCCGGCCTCCACCTGACGGGCTGCAGCTGCTCCGACATCCTCGGTGATATTCTGCATAATCGCTTCATGCGACAGAATCCGGGCATCCTTATCACAGGCATAGACCTCAGCGCTATGCTCGGCAAGATAGAATTTGAGCGGATGAGAGATCCCGCAGGCGGCATCCAGCACGACATCATGCGGTGAGATGAAATGGGTACACCATTCATATTCATATGGGCGGCTCCACCAGGCTTTCGGCAAATCATAAATCAGCTTGTCACGGCGTGCATCGGTATTCACAAAAAAACGGGAGACGTAAGGATGTGTCGGCATGACCAGGACTCCTTTACTCGTGGGGATTTCGGTAGTCAGAGTATATTCACGAATCCGGGTTTCATGCTATACCTGGGTTATAACCTGACACTGCTTATACACAAACAGGCACCATCCTCTATGGACAGCACCTGTTCCGGTATGAAGAAATATTCTGATAGATACTATTAGTTCTCTCTACACGTAATAGCTAAGCAGCTTTGCATCGACGCCGTGCCTGGCGATCAATCCGTCCAGCATCTTGGACCAATCCTGGTCAACTGTGCATAATTCAGAATGGGCTTCGAACCAGGCAACCGACCGTTTCACCCCTTCAGCGAACGGCACAGTAGCGGCGAAGTCAGGAACGAGACGCTTGATCTTGCTGTTGTCGAACACACTGCTGACCGCCTGATCCCCGATCAGCCCGTCCGCTGTTCCCGGCGGGGTATTCGCAGCGATGAAATCCGTAGACATGTGTACAACCTTCGGCTCACGGCCGGCTGCCTCCCCGATGGCCGCATAGATCTGATTCCAGTTCAGTACCTCATCCGAGGTAATATGAACCGCTTCTCCAATCGCCTCCTGAAGTCCCAGCAATCCAACGAAGCCTTTGGCAAAATCCGTATTATGCGTCAATGTCCATAGAGAGGTACCATCGCCATGGATAACGAGCGGCTGGCCCTTGCGGATGCGTTCCACCAGAGACCATGGATGGCTCCAGCTGGTCAGCGCCGCCGGAATAGCTGTATCTCCGTACGTATGGGATGGACGGACAATGGTCACCGGGAAGCCGCTGCTCTGATACGCTTCCAGAAGCAGCTGCTCGGAGGCAATCTTATCCCGGGAATACTGCCAATAAGGGTTCACCAGCGGAGTCTCTTCGGTAATCAGATAATTACGCTGGGGCTTCTGATATGCGGAAGCCGAGCTGATATAGATATACTGCTGCGTCTTGCCTGTGAACAGATCAATATCTGTCTGCACATGCTCCGGCGTAAAGGCAATCCAGTCCACAACAACATCGAAGTCATGCCCCTTCAGCGCCTCGGCTGCCTTCTCTTTGTCACGGATATCGCCCTGAATCACCTGAGCGCCCTGAGGCACGAAGCCGCTGCGCTCTCCACGGTTGAACAGATACAGTTCTATTCCCCGTTCCACTGCCAGCCGGGAAACCGCCTGACTGATAAGTCCCGTACCTCCGATAAATAGAACCTTCATCTGTATCCTCCCTCTCTCTTAACCGATAATTTCTTCAATTCGGGCCAGTATATCCTCATTCAGCTCAATGCCGGAAGCCTTTACATTCTCCTCCACCTGCTCCGGGCGGCTCGCGCCGACCAGGGCACTGGATACATTCGGCTGACGCAGAATCCAGGCCAGTGCCAGATTGCCTACTGAGATATCCAGTTCAGCGGCCACCTTGCCCAGCTCCTGAACCTTCGTAAGCTTCTCCTCCGTAATTCCTTTGCGCATCCAGTCGAGCCGGGCAGCCCGGCTGTCTGCCGGAATCTCGGAGACTGAGCTGTATTTGCCGGTCAGCAGGCCTTGAGCGAGCGGAGAGAACACAACTTGTCCGATTCCCTTGCGCTGCCCAAGCGGGATAATCTCCTTCTCGATATAACGTTCGAACATATTATAGACCGGCTGATTGACCACGATATGATCCAGCAGATACCGGTCGGCAACCGCAAGGGCTTCGGTCATCTGCGCCGCTGTCCATTCGCTGACTCCAACATAGAGCACCTTGCCCTGACGGACCAGATCATCCAGCGCCCGCAGCGTCTCCTCGATCGGGGTCTCCGGATCATACCGGTGACAATAGAGCAGATCCACGTATTCAGCGCCCAGCCGCTTCAGGCTGGCATGGCATTGCTCGGTAATATGCTTCCGGGACAGGCCGCGGTCATTGGGACCGTCGCCCATAACCCCGAACACCTTGGTCGCCAGCACGTAGGATTCGCGCGGATAGCTGCTCAGGGTAGCTCCCAGCACCTTTTCCGCCGCCCCCTTCTCATAGACATTCGCGGTATCAAAAAAATTAATGCCCAGGGAGTAAGCGGTTTCAATGGCCTTAACGGCATTGTCCTGCTCCACATATCCTCCGTAGGTCAACCAGCTTCCCAGGCTAATCTCACTGACCTTAAGTCCGGTCCCACCTAATCTGCGGTATTTCATTAATCCTCTGCTCCTCTCTGAATCCGGCAGTTCCCACCAACCGGTTGCTATATGCACCTATTCATTCTAGAACAATTTGGTAGAAATAGAAAGCGGAGCGGACGGCGGGACCATCTGGTTACGCTCCATGAGTGCCCACAATTGCCCGGATAGCTCTGTTGCTGAATACGGCGTTGCACGCGTAACCAGCTGTTCGATCATGCCGGTCATTGCCACAGCCAGAAATTGCACCAGGATTCCCTTGTCCATCATCTTGTTAATGCCGCCCATATCCATCTGTTTGTCGAATCCCCGTATCAGTACCGCCTGCAGACGATTTCGGAACGCGGGAACCCCTTGGTTAGCCAGCGCCGCTGCATAGAACGAAGCATGCTCATCGAGGTAACGGAACGTATAGTGCAGAGCCGCCTCAGTAGGAAACAGCGCCTGTTCGCCGCACGGCAGACAGCTGTCAATCAGCTTGACAAAATGTGTCCTGATGCACTGGTCCAGCAGATCGTATTTGTCGGTATAATGCGAATAAACGGTGCCCCGGCTTACATTGGCCCGCTCGGCTATTTCGTTTATCGTAATTTGTTCGAAGTTCTTCTCTGCAATCAGCTGGATAAAGGCTTCAATAATAGCCTCCTGCGATTTACGTATCCTTCTATCCATAAATAACCCCTTCTTCGCCCCGTTCGAATTGATTTGAACACTTCTACAGATTCTGTACAATACTGAACACATTCCGAAATTCTAGCAATTGATGCAGCTATACCACACTGGTAGGATCATTATAGTGAACGTCTACCCGTAAATCAACAGAGGCTCAAAATACACGGATCGGAGGATTTAGCTATGCATGCAATTGCTATTCAGCATTATGGTAATCCCGAAGTATTCACAGAAGAGGTACTCCCTACTCCCGCTATCACCGAGACTCAGATGCGCATTGAAATGTACGCCACAACTGTCAGTTCCGCTGACCAACTGGTGCGCTCAGGCGCATTCGAGGAGTTGATGCAGCTGCAGTTCCCCCATGTGCTGGGAGTAGAAGTAGCCGGAATAGTGAGGGCGATTGGGAAAAATGTGTCACGGCTGAAGGTGGGCGACCGCGTCATGGGGCTCTCCAGGTCCGGCGGCGGTTACGCAGACTTCTTAGCTCTGGAAGAGAACTCAGCGGTTGTTATTCCGCCTGAGCTTTCCTTTCAGGAAGCTGCCGCCCTGCCCGCCTCTGCCTTGTCTGCCTGGCAGTCCTTATTCCAGTACGGCAAGCTGCACCCGGGCCAACGGATTCTTATTCACGCTGGCGCTGGAGGTGTAGGACATCTTGCGGTGCAAATGGCCAAGCAGCACGGCGCCTATGTCCTGGCCACCGCCCGGGAGTATAATCATGAATTTGTGCGGCAGCTTGGAGCCGATGAGGTTATTGACTACACGACCACTGATTTCGCAGAAGCAACCGGCACAGTAGATATTGTATTGGATATGGTGAGAGAAACTTCCATTAATGCGGACACTGGATTAGGAGCAACCGAACAGAAGAACCTTCAGATTCTGCGGGACAACGGCAGGCTAATCTCCCTGGTAGACCCGATGATCACCACCCACCCCAAGGTTCGCGGAATCGAGGCCCAGTTTGCCTATATCGAGCCGAACCCAAAGGATCTGGCTTCCATTATCCAGCAAGTCCGCGAGCATAAGCTTAAGGTGCATGTGGAGGAGATTTTCCCGTTTACAATGCAGGGGATAGTAGGTGCGCATAATCATTATGAGACCCGGAAGGTTCGGGGGAAATTAGTGATTCTGAGACAGGGATAGAACATTATACAGAACCAGACTGTTATGTCGTACTTGGAGTGCAGATAGACTCCAGATGAACATTCAGCACCCGGATCACACGTTGTTTATTCATCCTGTCAGGCTCCAGCATGGCATGAAGGGCCAGGCCGTCAATCAGAGCATACAGCCGTTCAGCTTCATCCCCCTTATCCAGCCCCTGCTTAAAGAGTGCGTGCTGATCCAGGTAGTCAATAATCTGCACAATCAGCGGATAGATCGCATCATTAAGCTCAACAGGCTTCTCCCCGCCAGTCTTGAGATGGAAGGTAAATGCGAACCATACCTCCATCTCAGCCATGCTGCTGTCGTCTGTAGGGAGCAGCTCCAGCAGCACCTTCATAATCTGCTCCCGCGGAGGAAGCTCCGACTGCATAATGTCCACAATCCTCGCTGTTACGCGCTCCTTCACCAGATTCATAGCGAACTCCAGCAATTCTTGCTGGGTAGAGAAATAATGGCGCAGCGCACCCAAGGATACACCCGCCTCGGCAGCAATATTACGCACCGTAGCCCCTTTGATTCCCTGCCGGATAATGACCCGCCAGGTGGCTTCAGCAATATTCGATTTTCGTTCGGAATGATCTACAATTTTTGGCATGACCATATTGTAGCATACCCGAAATAATAAGCACAATTTAAATAATACGGTTGTACTATTTAAAGACCGCTGTTATACTTCGACTAGGCTATAACTACTATCAACAATAACAAGGGGTGCTATATGAATCTGGTGGCATGGGCGATTGTGACCTGTGAGGTCTTGTTCTGGGTGGTCATTCTTGCAGGCTTTACAGCACGTTATATCTTCAAGCGGCCTACACTGGGGCTAATTTTCCTGGCGATGACTCCGGTCCTCGATATCCTACTGTTACTGATTTCCGGCGTGGATTTGGCACGGGGCGCTACCGCTACGACAGCCCATGCGCTTGCGGCTGTGTATATTTCTGTGTCTCTTGTATTCGGTAAAAGCATGATCGCTTGGGCCGACGAACGCTTCCGCTACTATGTTACCAAGCAAGGGACGAAGCCGGCCAAGCGTTACGGCATGGACCATGCCAAGCATTATTTCAAGGGCTGGGTGAAGCACTTGCTCTCTTTTGTGCTCGCTGCCGGTATTCTGTATGGATTGATATTGTGGATCGACGATGCCGCCCGCACGGAGGCGCTGTTAAGTATCCTGACTGTATGGTCCGTGGTGGTCGGCATTGACCTGATTATCACTGTTACCTATTTCATCTGGCCCAGACAGGCCAAAGGTTCGAGCTAAGCTCCGGCAGGAGCAGCTGGTTCATCGAAAAAAAGCCGGCTTATATGCCGGCTCTTATATTTTTCACCGTCCGCTGTTCCAGTGAGAAATGCTTGTAGATTCTATCCCCGCCATCGCCAGTAGGGGCCTGCGCCAATAACCCAACCTTGACTGTGTCTCCCACCGGAAGGTTAAAGAAACGCATCATGTCAAACCGTACGCCGTCGGTCGAATAATGAAAAGCAAAGGCATTCCCGGATCTGGCGGCCTGCAGCCATACCTCATTGCCCTCAATATTGCAGCCGTTCGCATCATCCGAGGTCTGGTTCGTAACTACGCTGACCACTGCGTGGGTATCAAAATCTGTCAGCTCGAAGCAAGCCTTCGCCCAGACCGACAGATCCTGCATAATCATAATGGAAGAAGAATCGTACGTGTCCCGGAAGTCATGACTCACCTTCACCCGCAGCACGAAATCCCCGGATACTTCAGTATAGAAGAAAGGCGCGTTGGTCAGACTCTCAGGCGTCAGCCCTTCTTCCGCAACCGCCCCGTTATTGCAGAAAAAATCACTGTTAGCAGTGGCCTCTATTATAATACTGTCATCCTCAAACCTGATGTTCCCCTCATTCATCCATTGGTACGCTGCGAAATCAGTCTTAGTCATTTGGTAGTCCTCCTATTTTTGGGAAATTCAAAATATACTACTATTATATTTCGATTCTCACATAATTTACACCTCAAACTCATTCAAACCCGTCTATCTCGATAGGATTCATGGTTATAAAATTGTCATACCATCCATTTAAGGGGATATGCGCCCCATTTACTATATCTAAACTATTTATTTTAAGCACGAACATGCCTCCTCTTTCGAGTATTCTAAATAATGGATCATATATTCTTAAATACTCATATTTATCTGGATTTTTATCAGCATACATAGCAAGATGTAAATAATACTGAACAATATTTTTTACATATGTATTCTCTCCTAAAAAATCCAAAACTTCCAAGCTACAATACTCCGAAATATCTATTTCGTCTTTGTCGCCTAATAGCTTTGCTATATTTGCAGCCAGAGGTTTTATCGGCCTAATCCCCTCCTCTTTAAAAAAACAAGCTAATCTCCGTAAAAATTCACAAGCCAAATCAGCCTGTACTTCTGGTGAATTTCCACCAGCCAAATCCCAGTTAATACTATTGATTCTTTCTTTTGCATCAATTAAATACATAGCTTAACCTTCACTTTTTGAGTAAGTCTGCTCAAATCCTCAATATCTTCCATCTCTAACTCATTGGCTAATTTATCAATATTAAAATCCTTAATAATATTTTTCACTTCATCGAGGATTCGTTGTGAGACTACACCTTTATCAATTTGTAAATCTGCTAGGCAAACATAAAATATAATATTCTCAACTTCCCCCTCCTCTATAACATTGGATAACTCGTACAAACATCTTCCTCCTGCTTGGAGAGTATTTAGTCCATCACTTATTGAATTATTAAAAACTTCACGTATGTATTTACTAAATTCTGTATAACTCCAATCTTTCATATGTTCCCCCTCTTCTCCCCATTCATCAACTTTTGATTATATTTTTCAATATCCTGCAAAACCTTCTTAGCATCCTCGGCTGCTAATTCTTGCTTTAAGGTTGTGGAGGAAATATCAATAATACTATTTAATTCAAATTGTATATCTTCTCTAATATAATTTTTTTCAAGAGAAAGAAGAGCAACTGTCAAATAAACAACTAGTTTTTCAACGTTACTCCTTAAGATTCCACGATGATATTCAACAAGCAATTTTTCTGTGACTTGCGATAATGATAAGCCTTCCTTCAAAAATTCTTCAAAATCTTCCGCAATAAACTGTTCAAGTTCTTTATAATTCCATAGCACTTTACTTCACCTCTACTTCATTCACCTAGAGACAGAAATTTTCAATTAAAAGTTAAGGATGGTTTTTTCAATAAACAAAATAAAAAGCAAGTCCATTATGATATTGTATATCGATAGAGGACCTGCTTTGCGTAAAGAAATAGCAAAATTGTTTCTCAGAAAATTCACAATACAATAACAACTTACTTTACTAATTCCCACTATTATCTTGGTCAATTTTATCTAAAGCTTCATCACTTATCTCTTATGAAGGAATTATAATCAACAGGTAATTCTTTAAGTGAAATTAACACATTATTAATTCTTGTAGTCAAATCAGTAAGATCTTCAATTGATATAAGTCCTGATAACTCATTGGGATTATAATTGATTAATAATTCCTCAATAGAATTTAAATTGCCGATAAAAACTTTTTGGTGCGACAAAATTATTTCACCCATCGCTGTAGAAACTATAATATCCTCTAATATCCCTTCTTTTCGAACTGTCTCAAAATCATAGGATGTTCTTGCAAGGGCAAGTTGATCACTTAAATTTTGTTCAAGATAATTATTGTAATTTCTATTCACTGCTTCAAATAGCTCTTCATATTCCCAATCGTCCATAAAGTGCTACTCCTTCTTGCAACTCCAGATTATTAAGATAGTTATTTCGATCTAAGATACCCTAAAACGATAAAACAACTCTGTAACAAACCTTATTTTTACAGCTTTATTCAAACCCGCCCAGGTGTGGTGGTGTTAGTTTCATAAGCACCTTTTGTACCTACGTTAATTATATCCTCCTTGTCTTCCCATCCGCTCTGTCCAAATTAGCTTCACTAATATCTTGCTTCGTAACTTGTAACTCACGCCAATAATTTAGAGGATAAGCCGAGGTACCAACCAGCATTTCGCCTTGTCGGATGTAGAAACTTCCACCTCGTTCTATAAAATTTAACATCGGCTCGTACAAATCCCTATATTCGTTCGCTTCATCAACACCCTCATCTACTAATGAACAAATTTCTAAATGGTAATAACATATTGCTTTTATGTACAAATTATTAATGTCTTCGAGAATTGGACAAGCTTTCATTATATCGATATGAATGCTTTTTTGAAGAATGCTAGCAATACGAATTAATGGGTAGTTATCAGTACTAATAGATAATGTATCCAGCACTACATTAATCCTCCTAAAATATTCACTAATTAATACGTGATGCGATTCACAAAATTTATTCCCTGCCTTTTCAAAATCGATTAAGGATATACGGTTTACAGCATTATTGAGTAGTTCCCCCACCTAACGTCACCTCGCTCATTTAAACAAATTTTTAAAATAGTATTCTTCATATCCAGGAAAAGTCCAGTTTGGTTGAGAGGGGGCATTCTCATGCGCACCGGGTGGATACCCGTCAAATCTCCCCTTTAGTTCGTTCCATGATTCAAGCGTTCGATACTTTTGACCTGCTGCCATATAATTTCGTTCTGTAAGCTCGTGCGCTGCTAATTGCTGGAACCATTCTTTTTGTTTAGCAGATAAATCCCCTTGTTGAGCTATTCTCCAAGCAAAGGCAATCTCATCATCGGCAGCGAATCGTTCAAGTCTAAACTCTATTCCACCTGGTTGAGGAATTTGATGTTTGCAAAAAAACAAATGCTTCTTCATAGTTTTTATTTCCGCAATACTTAGTCCTGTATTTTGTGCCAAATTCTCAATGTCCTTCATTTTCATATTTCTTATTGCTGCATACTCAGCTTCTGCTGCACTATCATAATCCTTTATTCCAGAACCAGTAAATCTCTTGCTTTGAATTGTTCCCCCAACCCCTCTAACCCCAGGATCGAAATCCTCCAGCAAAGGTTTCGCGGGCCCCATGCCCTCTACCTCATCCAACGCTTTCATCTTACCAAAAGAGCTTCCAGTTATTCCAGCGTCAGGCTCTATTTGTCTGTTCTTTTGCGTTCCGGTCTTTACATTAACGGTTCCCGTTCCGAAGACTTCGCTAATCCGGTCTGCACTCGCTGCTCCACGCAAGACGGACTCGAACTCGCTGGAGAGATCACTGAGTACGAATTGCTGCTCGATTTGCATCCCATAGAATTGGGCGGAGAGCACTTGCTCCAGTTGCGTCTTGGGCTGCGGTTTCTCTCCTGTAAATAGTTCAATGAGCGGGTCCACCATGTATTTATCGATAAAATCCTTTTTGGCCGGCTGACTCTCCCAATCTGCCAAATCTGGCATGATACCTCCTGCATGTATAGCCTGCAACTGGCCTTTCGCCCACCCGCCTTTATCTCCAGGCTCCATGGCCATCCGCAGCAGCAGCAGATAGGATTCATTCTTTGGCAGCGGCACACTCTTTGTTAAGATGGAGGGATCGTAATCACATGCCTGAAGCGTCGGTTGCTTGAAGCACATACTCAGGTCTTTACCCACTGTATAGTGCACTTCATCTATCCCCAGCGAAGCCAGTGTCTGACGCGCTTCTTCTGCCTGTAGATGCACTGCATTCATCTGACTCTTGTTCCCAAAGCTCTCGTAGACTTTATAAGCCATTTGTGCCTTAGCAATCTGATCCCGTGCTGTGAAGATATCCTTAAGCTTGCTCTGCGCAGCAATAGCTCCCAAGCTTCCCGGCCCTGAGGTTTGGATGGTCAGCCGGAGCTGCTTCACCGCAGGATCGCTATCCAGCTCATCCCGTCCCGGTAGGGCAGCGAACGAACGGATTAGATTCGTAGCCGCATTGTACGCAGCAGGCGGGATTGAACTCCGTCCCCCCACCTCTTGTGCTCCATACCTCCCGAGCATCCCTGCAAATAAACTAAACTGCTGTGTCACCTGGTCCGCATTCCGTGTATTCTCCGCCTGGAGTCCTTCGACACCCCTAAGGGCAGTTCGGATAATATCCTCCAGCTTCTCTGCTTCTACGGTTAATTCGTTCATTAGCACTTGGGCTTTCATCAGATGGGCTCCCACTGGAATACCGCTCCAACTCCCCGCCTGGCCTTTCATCTGCAGATACAGCCGGTTCGTATCTTGACTCACCTGTCCGATCTTCGTCTGCAGACGCCGGACCTGATCGGTATCAAATATAAGCTTTGCTGAAGCCATATGCTTCCTCCCCGCTTGCAGCTCATAAAATTAGCTATGCAGCGTTCTGCATAGCTAATTGCCTTCTTATGTAGTAAAGCTCATGGAGTATGGGTATGAATGAATCATTTTAGAAGCCGGATTGCGCCTTAATGACTGCCTGCGACAGCTCTTTGTATTTATCGGATACATTGTTCATGTGATCTCCCAAACCCTTCAGTGCCTCAGAGAACTGTTTAAACGTTTTGTCCATAGCATTAACTTTTTCCGTGAAATTCTTGGCAGCAGCGTCATCCCATACCTGATTAAGGTTCTGCGTGGTAGTTTTTACGTTTTTAATTAAGGTGTCGAAATCCGCCTTTTGTTTCAGGATCACACTTGCCTGCTTCTTCAATCCTTCATAGTCCAATGTAACTTTAGGGCTTGCCATAGTTAACCGCTCCTTTGATTAATTTTTTTTATATAAAAATGAATTTGAAAAGTCCTGTAACTCTATGAGAAATTCCAAATTCATTAATATAGCATCAGTTTGCTCTTCCATTATTATCGGTCAACGGACTCAATTATCTTATATATAATCCCTTTAAATATTATATTTAACTACTAAGTAATTTAATTCAATATCTTATCTACCCTGCCCCAGATAATCATTACGCACCGAGAAATCTGATTCGAAGAGCATAATATCCCCGGATGAAAAGTAAAAGGTCTGTCCCCGTTCATCTGTAGCGCCTGTCATCTGTCCCTCGATCGCCCACATATTCGCAATCGGCGCCTTGTAACCCAGAATCCGCGTATCCGCATCTCCGTTCTTGAAGGTGTAGATTTCAAACTTCACAAGGATGTAGCCGCCGGTTATGAATTCGGGCTCATGCCCGTCCAGTGCCCCCCCGTAGTGATTCGCAAGATTGAGCAGGTTCGTTCCTTTCGGCAGGATATACGGGGCAATGGGCAGGTTATACTCGCCATACCAGTGCTGAACACTGCGGACAGCCGTAATTGGATCAACTTCCACCGGGATGTCTGTTGGACCCACCAAGGTACGGGATTTGTAGGGCAGGACTTCCAGATTATAACCTTCTCCAATGTTGGTTTTGCGCTTCAGATATTGCGGGTAGAATTTGATCCACGGCTTCTTCTCCCGCTCCTCCTGGGTGAGTATATAGTTATACTCGTAGCTGGCTGAAGTGGATAGCTCACCATCCGCAATATTCCGCAAGCCATCTGCCAGGCGGTAAGTACGGCTATAGCTAAGCTTGTCCTTAGCAGAGCCCACCCCAATCATCTTATTCTGCGACCCGGAAATGTCATAGTACAGATCTACAGGGGCCGCAGCACCTCCGGTCTTCGGGATGAAGTAGAAGCTGGGTTCAATCCTTATCCCCTCGCCCGGCTGCCACAGATTCCCGATGGTCCGAAAATCAAACAGAAAGGAATACCCGTTATGCGGTACCGTCAATTGCTCCGTGGGATGAGAGCCCTTGCGGATCGGCAGCTGCCATTGTGGCTGTCCGCTCAAAGCCGTGGGATTTCCGTTTTCATCATTGCCGCCGGTATAGTACATTGCAGTACTATGCGCAAGAGTGCCCGTTCCTTTACGAAATACCTTTTCAAACCGGAAATCACCAATGTCCCAGATTCTAAAATCAAACAACCGGCCCACCACACCCACGTTGAAGCTTTCCGCTGCACAGTAATTGACAAGATCTCCATTCAGGTTCTGTTGACACAGATATTCACCGTCTGACGGAGCATTAATTGCCCAGGACTGCGTACGCACAGTATAGTCCCCTTCATTCACCCAGGTCGGCAGGGTAAAAGTCATAGCTGGAGTGCCAACCGGAATAGATATCCAGGTATTGTCGGGATAGTATTGTTTGCCATGAAACACCCCGAACGGAAATTGAATACGTTTATCCTTCGTATATTTACCGTAGTCCCGGTTGCCATACCCCGGAATCCCCAGATGCTGACCACTCTCCGTAAAATATACGGTGAAGGGCCGGTCCAGAATCAGCACTGTCCGTGTCATATCCGGCGCCATCCGCTGGTCGAACGGCCGGTTGTCATCAGGAAGCTGGGAGTAATTGACGACTGGGGTATGGACTGTCACGGAGTTAATCGGGGAAATGGGATACTCCTTATCCCCCTCTCCATCCACATTTTCGGGTAGCATAGTGTAATAGATTGTCCCCGTACTGATTGTATCTGCCCGGTTAAGCAAGTATCTGTTAATCATCAGCCCGCCTTCATAGAGCACTTCGTCTCCGATCATGGGTGGATCTGGAATCCTTCCCGGAGCGGGTCCGGTTCCCTCAGCAACACTATCATCCATAATCGTCTCCCCGTTAAAGACTAGACGGTCATTCTGAACCTCAGGATCTTCGGTTTGGCTTTCTGCCAGCTCTTTGAGTGTTGCTGTATCATCAACATCATTTTCAGTTGGCTCGTGATCGCCTCCATCCACTACATCCGGTGTAAATGTTAAACTCCCTGTCTCTTTAGGAACAACATGGTCCTCAACCTCTGTGCTATTGGCAAGATCAACTACAGGCTCTTCATAATTGTTGGGGTATAGGGTCACTTCCCCTCCAGGCAGTGCATAGTTTGCCATTCGAGCCTGTTCAATTTGATAGACAGATAACTTGTCTACTTGCCAGTAAGCATATTCTCTTGGGGTCAAGTCAAAGGTGTACGTTTTTTTGAAAGATGAACTTTTAGGCAGCGGCAACTGGGGAATCGTTGTATTATCAGGCCCCGGAAGATCCGGCTGCGCTTCCTCCCACTTCGTAGGGTAAGTGACTTCTACTTTGCAGGAGTAGCGGACTTGACCTTTCATATTGGCAAAGGTATGGTCAAACAAATAATTTCTGCCCCAGACATTAGCATATAAGCTCTCTGAAGTAGGAATGCCTATAGGTGCTTCAAAATGAATTCCATTCGCTGAATCGTCACCCTTAATGACTCCATTCGCGCTAGGCTCCATAAAGGATGTTTGCGGCGATCCGGCGGTGCTAGGCGGTTCAATGGTAAATGTGCATTCACCGGATCCTTCTCCTCCACCCGGATCCGGAGGGGTATTTACTTTTTTGTAACTGGCTACCATATTAACTCCGCCTACATACACCTTAAAGTTACGCTGAACTAAACCTGGATCATTTGCAGATTTGCGCTGAATATATAGCTGTTCGCCTGATCTCAGAACCGGTGAAAGCCAAGATTGGTCAATCGCATAGGACTGTCCTCCAGATTCAACGGTTAGCGGGAAAGATTTGGTTATAGTAAAGCCCGCCTTATAATTACCGATTAATTGTTTACTTACGACCGTCCCGTTGGAAAGCTTAAGAATCATAGTAACGGGATAATCTTCCCCTTCAAAAGGTACAGTGACATCAAAATATTGTCTGAAATCTCCGGGATTGGCCCAAGATTCTGCATGCCTGATATCGTATAACGTATGGTAGGGACCTGATACCTGGATTGGGTTCGACCTTGGGCCTGTGACTACGCGCATAATGGCACTGGCATATAAAGGAGTACCTTCAGAGATGACTTGTTCCGCTTTTGCTTTACCGATAGCATCCAGAACCTCGGCTTTGGTCCAAGCAAAGTTTGTAGTCACCTTTCCATCAGCAATAGTTTCCGATTCTATATGTCCTCCGCCGGAATCCTGCAATTTAAACCGTTTGTTAACCGGTAATGATGTTGGGTCACATTGCTCCCCACTTCCGGAACCGTTACAGGTTGGCTGTGTATGAATGTACCAGCCTACCGTTTGAAAGCGGATGCTTGAAGTGGCTTCATTAGAGGATGTTATATACTTAAACGCCCCATCTTTAAACTTAGCAGTAAAAGCAGCCTCCGCAATATCTAAAAATGGAGTCAGTAACAAAGAAGTTAAAAATAAAGATATTAAACTAACGAGACACTTGTTCCGCATCTTCCATCACTTCACTTCATACTTAATAGAATTTTCAAACAAACTGGAAAATGCATCTAATGCGATGTGCTCAAATGGGTCCCCATTATAGTAATTTGTGGACACAGATATATCTGCGTAACCCTCATACCAGACTCCCTTTTTTAATCTCTCATTGTTCATATAGTGTGTGGTCGAAAAATACTCATCAAGCATCAAATCTTTATACTCTGTAAAACTATTAATTCTGAACCGGAACTTGGACCGGACACGATAATCCCCAGTTCCCGGATAATACATGACCGAAGGCTCCGGATCGAGTGACCCTTCAATCTGAATTCTGTTCTTCTTCACCCATTCGGCATATTTTCTGATATCATCTTCCCGGATAGATACGGACTGATTCTCATACTTAAAGACTTCCCGGGCATAACTTGCCGGATTGATGGTCTTATAATCAACATTTAAGCGTAGATTATATCCGATATTCATCCGGTTTATGACCTTTGCTATACCTTCACTTGTCACTTCTTTAGTAGCATACAATTTTGCCCCAGTGTCAGCTTCCTTGGCAACGTAATTTTTGGTATTTTTCATCTCATACATCTCATTTGGGATGTCTTCCAGAATATAAGGGTAGTCCTTATAATTCTTCGGCAGGTTTGTTGTACGAATTTTTCTGCCGAAATCGTCCAGCTTGCCAAGCTCTTTGCCTGGTGTATGAATATGTACGCTTTGAATCAATTCATCTACTTCAACTTCTGCACCCAGAAGATCGCTGACAACCGTTAGGGGTATCATCGTCATCCCGTCTTTCTGTACTACTTTGGCTCCGAGAGCTGTAGGCACTCCGTTTACTTTGGCATAGGAAGAACCTACAGTAAGGATAATATTATTCTCCTTCTGCTTAAGGGTTAGCACCTTCGTAGCTGCGTTCCAGCTCGATTGTGTCCCCAGTTTACCGGAGATGATGCGGAATGGGAGCATCGTCATTCCATTCTCTGCATAGGGATATCCTGCCGATAACGGGGATTTGATCCCGTCAAAAATCACGCTTACCGCCTGGGATGCCGTTCCTTCAGCCCCCGCAGTATTCATCGTCAATACCATGCTAACCATTACACTCATTCCTATGATTAAGCTTTTACTGATGCTGAATAATTTCATTTCAATTCTCCTTTGCTAATGGACCACTCATTCATTTTTATCGGTTTGAATTGTAGGAACAAGATCAAAAAAATAACGAGGATAAACAATATTATATTTATCATTGTTATGATTTTTGATCGTTTTTTTATCAATGCTTCTCCACCTCTCTTAATACTGAGTACGATTAGGGCCTGCTATTTTTAAGATTTCATTTCGTAAGGAATAGAAGGCAGAATAAGACGGAACGGCCACACGAATATATATGCCTGAAGTATTCTTCCACCCACTTTTAGGTAAAATAGTCATTGGTAAATCGAAAGGTATTTTTTGAAATACAAGTGCTTGAGCATTTAAATGTCCATTGACAAAAGCCACTCGCTCATAATAATTATCAAGACCTGAGAATTCGGCTGTAAAATCACCTATTGGTGAATAACGTTTAGTATCATTATTGAAGTTTACATGGCCTTTAGAATAGAGCAAGTAACTATTCAAATATTCCCCAGCAATTTTTATCCCATCCGGTGTATTATCAGTAGTGTTTTTCCATTTTAAAGTAGCTACATCAGGAATCCGAGCTAAATTCGGATCATTTTTATCAGCTAAGTCAATGACAAGCAGTTCATCTAGTTCGGCGCTATAAAGACCATCCTTAGAAGTGATTTTCATCTTATCTTCTTTCCAAAGATCGGCTGCATTTAAATCCTTCACAGGATCACCAGTCGTCATAATCTCCGGCATGACCGTAAAAATATTCGTTTTGTGCCAGACCAATTCTGCGCTTCCAACGGCGTACTTATCTATAGGCAGCTTACCTCCGCCTTTAACCGTCAACACGCGCTCGACAGTAACTACTGCTTGGGCTCTAGTGGTATTTTCCTTTTCTCCAAGCTTGCCTGCGCCCAGTCCAGAGATTAAGCCCGTCTTCGCAGCCAGATACATCCACTTGTCATCTTCTTTCGTCTCTAATCCAGTCGCACGGGCAGCAATACGTGCCATCTCCTTGCGAGTTATTTTCGCGTTCCATTCCAGCTCCGAATTAGCAAAATCACTGGTAACGTACAGCTTAGCCTGTTCCGCAGCATTAACGTAGCCTTCATACCATTTCCCTTCCGTCGGCTCCACATTTTGACCAGTGGCAGTCACGATCATCTTGATGAATTCTGCACGGCTTACATTCGCATTAGGCATAAATAGTCCGCTGGGATATCCAACTACAATGCCTTTTTTTACTGCCGAGTCAATTCCGCCTTTCGCCCAATAATTAGCCGGAATATCACTGAATTGAACAGAATCTGCCCTTACTCCGGAGGCTGGGAATGAAGCTAGGCCTGTAGCCAACAGTACCAGAACAACCATTGTTTTTTTGATGCTTTTCACTAGATTATTATTCATAGATAACACCCTCTCAAATCAATGTTTATAGACTTATCTAGCCGCATCTTCCATCACTTCACTTCATACATAATTGAATTTTCAAACAAACTGGAAGTTGCACCTACTGTCATATGATCGAATGGGTCTCCATTGTAGTAATTCGTGGATACCGCTATATCTGCATACCCTTCATACCAGACTCCCTTTTTTATTCTCTCATTGTTCATATAGTGTGTGGTCGAAAAATACGCATCGAGCATCAATTCTTTATACTCTGTAAAACTATTAATTCTGAACCGGAACTTGGACCGGATACGATAATCCCCTGTTCCAGGATAATACATGACTGAAGGCTCTGGATCGATTGACCCTTCAATCTGAATTCTGTTCTTCTTCACCCATTCAGCATATTCTCTTATATAATTCTCACGAATGGATACGGACTGATTCTCATACTTAAAGACTTCTTGGGCAAAACTTGCCGGATTGATGGTCTTGTAATCCACATTTAAGCGCAGATCGTATCCGATATTCATCCGTTTAATGATCTTTGATATACCTTCACTTGTCACTTCTTTAATAGCATACAAATTCGCCCCAGTGTCAGCTCTCTTGACAATATAATTTATGGTATTTTTCATTTCATACATTTCATTTGGGATGTCTTCCAGAATATAAGGGTAGTCCTTATAATTCTTTGGCAGGTTTGTCGTACGAATTTTTCTGCCGAAATCGTCCAGCTTGCCAAGCTCCTTGCCTGGCGTATGAATATGTACACTTTGAATCAATTCATCCACTTCGACTTCTGCACCCAGAAGCTCGCTGACAACCGTTAGGGGAATCATCGTCATCCCGTCTTTCTGTACTACCTTGGCTCCGAGTGCTGTAGGCACTCCGTTTACTTTGGCATAGGAAGAACCTACAGTAAGAATAATATTATTCTCCTTCTGCTTAAGGGTTAGCACCTTCGTAGCTGCGTTCCAGCTTGATTGTGTCCCCAGCTTGCCGGAGATGATGCGGAACGGAATCATCGTTATTCCGTTCTCTGCATAGGGATAACCTGCCGCTAACGGGGATTTGATCCCGTCAAAAATCACGCTTACCGCCTGGGATGACGTTCCTTCAGCCCCCGCAGTATTCATCGTCAATGCCATGCTCACCATTACACTCATTCCTATGATTAAGCTTTTACTGATGCCGAATAATTTCATTTCATTTCTCCTTTGCTAATGGATATAAACCGAACAATCCTCAATAAAATACCCCTTTCGCACAGCCTCCTCCGGGTCGAATAGGCTTTCTATCATAGTAGCTCCGGCTGGTACGCAGTTTTCTCCGTAAGCGATATGCCTGCCCGCGGCATTCCGGGTTCCGACCAGACCCTTCCGCTGCATGACCGCCCCGCTGCCTAAGGAGTAAGCATCCAGTAGCTCTCCGCCCGGAAGCGGATATCCCTGGATAAACGCCATAATACCGGTGTCCTGTATAGACTGCTCCTGCAAGCCGCGTGGGAGGGTGAACTGCACGGATAACCCCATCCGTCTCACCAATTCCAGATGCCTGTTAATGGCTGTGGCCAGATCCTTTTCCACCAGTGAAGTGATCGTACTCTGCCTCACCTCACGAAATCTATCAATCGAAGTAAGCGGGTCAAGATTGGTCTCCGCAGTCAGTGCTGCATACTCACCTTCATAGAATTCATTAGAGCCCGTATCATACACCCGTGCGTGATCATCCAAAGTAAAATAAAGCAAATTTCCGTTCCTCAGCTTATAGTAATAGGGCCGTTCAGGCCAACTGACGGGTGTCAACTCTTTATCTCCGCTGTAGCTGGCTGTGTCGTCCAGAGTCACTAAGGTGTATCCGCTATAACCGAACATCACTAGTGCAGGTATATGTATTTTCAGATTATTGATTGCGCTCTGATTGTTCTCCAGTCCAAACTTCATCGCCAGATTACTGTAAAATACACTGAGCACATCCTGATCCATCTGCAGCTGCCGTTCCCTCCCGTAATGCACCGCTGTGGTGGTTGGCTGCTTCTCCAGCCGTGCCAGATAGCCGCCCGCATCATCCACCGCAGACTGAAAGTCATCCGAGTAGCGTTTATACATCTCCTGATTGGATAACTGAAGCTCCGCTCGCGTGTCATTCATAAGCACCAGCGGGATGATCAGAATCAGAAAAATAAGCACCACACTAAGGGGCTTCACTACGTACCATCCCCCCGTACTTCAGATTGACCGGAATCAGTTCGCTATGAAACAGCAGAGAGCGCATCCGTGAGGCCAGCGTTGTGCCTGCGGATTCCAGCCGGACATTGAATAAGTCGCCCACATGCATAGTGAATCTTCTCTGGGGATTATCCGCTGGAATGGAATCGCTTGAAGCCGGATACAAGACATTCAGTATATCTTTGGTGAAATAGCCATCGAACCGTACACTGAAGCTGTTCTGGAATGTGGAGTAATCATCCGGATTACCGTATAAGGGCTGCAGGTTCTTTTTGTAATATTCCAGCTTGACGTCAAATACACCGTAGGAGGCATCCAGCGAATGAAGGAACAGCTCATAATCGCCTACATCCACATACCCCTTACTGCGAACTGTATCGACGAATTCCACCACCGCTGCATTGGCTGCAAGCTTAGTATTCCTCTCGACAACTTCGGATTGGCGGAATGCCGGATACACCCCGAACACGAAAGCCAGTAGTATTACGATAATCACACCTTTAAGTGCATCTGCCATACAGGCTCTCCTTTCTCAACGGGTGGCAGAGATTTGCTTAATCATCTCATCCGTCCGGGTGACCTCTAACCGATAAGCCGCACCCGGCACTCCACGTAAATCAATTGCTGTGAGATCTGTAGCTTCATTAATAACCGTACCGTCGATATATAAAATATAGTCCCCCTCGAGCGCCGCAGGGATCATGCCCAGCACTTGCTCTCCGCTTATCCGCTTCAAATCACCTGTCCCTGTGTAAAGCGCGGATGCAACTGTTCGCTGCTCCGGTTGCCGGAGTTCAGCAGCAGAGTTCTCCCCTTCCAGCCGCAGAAACGTAAAGCCGCCAACAGCGAACAAAATCCAGGCAAAGAGGGTTAGGAGGAACTGGGTGCTACTTTTCATTGATGTTATTTTGATCAAATACGATTAATCTGACCTCATCATTCTTGTCTCTATATACAGTTGACTTAAAAAGTGAGAGTGTATTTACATTGTAGTTATCTGCATCAAGTATTGTTTTACTCTGATCCAGCATTTGGGAGACACTGTGTTGTTTTGCCGCACTATTTTTCACAAAACTAGCGGTGGGGCTATCATTGGAGCCATCGGTGGGGGGGACCTCTGACTCTCCTGGGATACTATAATAAGTTGCATAAGTATTCTCTGCGTAAAAGCCCGCCAAATTTACTCCGGTTTTAATTAGAATAGAAAACTGTGGACGTCCTCTAAACTTCATAGCTGCATTAATTACATCCTGACCAGAGACAATTTTACTATCATAGCTGTTGAACTCCGCCTGATTAATCATCTGGGTCTGGGCCAGCGTCTGCTCCTGGGCGCGGATGAAATAATTGTTAATCACCAGGTAGATACTTACACCCGCCGCTACAATTAGAATTGTCACTATAATTCCAATCACCCATTTAAGTCCGGTTGATATATTCTCCATAGTTGCTCTCCTCTCCCCTATTCATCGGGCTGTGAAAATACAATGAGTCTGACTTCATCGTTCTTGTCTTTGTAAATTTGAGCATGGAAGCGCCCCAGCGTATTCACATTACAATCATTATTTTTTATATCCAGCATTTCAGAAACACTTTTACCATCTTCACTCTCCGTCTTAGTCCAATCAACAACATCCCCAGACTTTGAATGTATATAATTAGCATGGTACGTATTCTGCGCATAGAAACCTTTAGTCGGATTCTCTCCTGTATATATCTTTATCGCGAACTGCGGGCGCCCCTTATAACGCATCGCCGCATTAATTACATCCTGGCCGGAGACATCCTTGTTATCATAACTGTTGAACTCCGCTTGGTTAATCATCTGGGTCTGAGCCAGCGTCTGCTCTTGGGCGCGGATGAAGTAGTTGTTAATGACCAGATAGATGCTGACTCCGGCTGCGATAATCAGAATGGTAACGATGATCCCGATGACCCATTTGAGTCCTGTTGAGATATTTTCCATAATGCCCTCCCTTTATTTAGCCCTGAAGTAGATAGCGGCAATCCGCTCATTGTGGTCTTTGATCAGCGTCGCCCTGAATCTGGACTGGGGACTGATATAGTAATGGTTAGAAGCGTCAGAAATCTCCTTGTCATTCACTTTGTTATAATCTTTCTCCGTTCCCTCTTTGAATCTCCCCCCCGAGTAATCAAAGGCACGGCAATAGCCGTCTCCGCTTGGGTTCATACTAATGTATCTATTAGAATCAGTCTGACCATAGACATAAGGCCGTTCCACATATAGACAGAAGTTCTGCTCCGATTCATACCGCCGGTAAGCGGTCAGAATCTGTGAACCGCTGACCAGTTGGTTATCGAAGGCGGAATATTGCTGCTCGGAGAGCTCCCTGGCCTGTGCGGCCGCCTGGCTGTTGGCCAGCTCGACTACAGGCTGTGTCTTCCCCCAGAGGAACAGCCCCGCTGAGATGATGGCTAGTGTAATCAGAATGGATATGGTGGTCTTCAAGAAGCTTGCTATATTCTCCATGCCTGTATCTCCTTCACATTTTGCCAGTTACAACAGTCAGGTCACCCAGCTGCTGGAAGGCCATATAGACGAAGGGAAGCAGTAAATATAAGGTGAACGTTGCCTGCATCGGCAAGAACCCGAACATTTTACCCAGTGTGTTCTTCCTGCTGATTACCTTCTCATAGTGCTCCTTGCGCTGATCCATGGCGAACGACCGCTCCGCATCCATGTCATCAAACGCCTTCTTCACCGGAATCAGATCTGCCGCAACCTGCAAGCGGTCCGCCAGACGTTCAAGCGGGACGAACCGTGCATCCTCCTTCAGCCGGTCTATGGCATCCCAGCCACCGGCCTCATAATCCAGCATGCACCGCAGCAATTGCCGTTCGAAGATGTAGCTGTACCGGTGCAGCCACTCTATCATTTCATACACGCTAATATTGGGAAATTGGGATAACATCATTGAGAGAGTATTAAAGCCGTCCACCTCATTCTGCATTTCCCATTTCCGAAGCTGTGTGCGGATGAGCAGGAAAAGGTCGGGCACGTAGAAGCCGGCACAGGCCAGCGTAAAAGCCAGCACAAGCTCATACCATTTGAAGTATTCCTGATGATATTGGTCTACCTGATGAATCAATTGCTGCGCATACGCATTCTGATCCGTATTGAACTGCAAAAAATGCTTGTTTTCCGCTTTCTCCTGAATATAGATCAGCATCTCATCCGGTGTAATATCCTTTGCTGTCAGTTCGCCCATTAATGATTGTTCAAAGGCATATCGTTCCTCGCTGAGCATCCTTTGCGATTCGGTCTGATTGCCGCCTGTCGTAATCTGCACATTGGGGTGCAGAAGGTTATGCCTGATGCTCCCATGGATAGAGAATTGAAGCACCAGAACCAGCAGGAAAATCGCTGCTGCCGTTAAGCTTTTCTGCAGATAATACGCATGCTGGGACAACCCCGAGTTGGCATCCTTCAATCGCCGGGCAACTTTGAAATGAACTGGCTCATGCTCTTCCGGAGTAATCCGGTCTGCTGCCCGGAAGACCCATTTCCGCTTCAGCATCCGGTTCAGCCACTTCCCTTCATCCTTGATCGCCTGGGTATCTTCATCCACACCCTTGAGAATCCGCAACGCAATAAAAGATACAATAAAGGTGATATACAGCAGGATTAATGAGTACAGCCCCCACGCAGAATTATAGTAATTAGATACAATCGGAAACATATTCTCCGCCCAATTACGAATCGGGTCCAGCATGAAGACCGGTGAAATCGCCACAAAGACGATACCATACAACAGCCGATCAATCCGCTCCCGGCGGTTAATATCCATATGGATCTCTTCTCTGATGTTGCCGAGCATGGACAAGTAAATGGAACGTTCCCCTTTATGAATATCCGCATCACCATATTCGCCTATCTTGTAGCTGACTCCGGCCAATTGCTTCATGTACCGGTTCGGTGCTACTTCATAATATTTCTGCAGCTCATCCTCCGGATCTACTGCCGCAAGAATTCCGGCAATCTGCCGGGCGTGTACAGCAACCATCGGCTTGGAGCGCTCCGCCGAATTCTCCAGGCTGACTTGTACCATATGCGTCTGATGATATTCATGCCGGATGTCGAGAATCATGGAGGACTGGTCATACAGCATCTGCTTCACTAACCGTCCGATGAAGAGATCACTCAGGATGCCTCCCATATAGACGGAGACCAGCATAATGGTTACCCGGCTTACCCATGAAGTGGTCCAAAAGAAGGACAGCAGCGAGATCAGCAGAATGCAGGCCACTATCATGATTGTCAACGCAGCCGAACGGCTTCTGACCATGATCTCATTACCGGCATGGATGATCGTCAGGCGTGAACGAATACGGTGCAGAAGCTTCTTCACCACCGGCAACTCATCCAATACCGGGTAGGCTTTATGTGCTTGTTCGAGCCATTTTTTCTCCTTGGTTCGTGTGGGAAGCAGTGCCTTCAGGCGTCTTTGCTCCTGATACTGTGTTCCTTTTAATTTGCGCTGCACGATACTGAGCAGAATAAGCAGAATAGCCAGCAAAAGGCCCAGGGAGATCAGGACAATCAACATTACTGTTTGCAGATTCATGCGGACTGCCCCCAATATTGTTCGATAAAGGCTTCGAAACGCCCGGCCTCATCTTTATCCATATTCTTCAGCATCTCTTCTCTTTTCCGGCTGCTGATCGGTTGCTTCGCTACGTACTCCCCGGCTTCCCAGACGATGATATCTGTATAGCTGTAAGCACGCCGGTCCGTCATCCGTCCGAAATATTCGGACATGGTATCCATGAATGCATCCAGCTTCTCCATAGGAGTCTCCCGGTTCTTATATTCCTGAGGATACTCATACTGTGAGTCCGCCGGAATGATCTCGGTAATGCGCTCGATATACCGTTTGCCGGCACGCAATACCAGATGAACATTGAAGCCGAGCGCCTCAACGACCTGAACCTCGGCAATCTTCTCATTGCTGAAGGCTCCTGAAGCGACAAGACTGTTACGCAAAGCGCTGATCAAATTGGGCAGTGTTTT
The DNA here is from genome assembly GCF_037975415.1 of Paenibacillus sp. FSL M7-0896. Taxonomy (NCBI): domain Bacteria; kingdom Bacillati; phylum Bacillota; class Bacilli; order Caryophanales; family Paenibacillaceae; genus Paenibacillus; species Paenibacillus sp. FSL M7-0896. The sequence continues at coordinate 1,903,734 of NZ_CP150250.1, read as the reverse complement.
GCCGTGATGCGTAAAGAGCGTATATTCGGAAGCCACCTGGGCTGCCTGAATGACATAACTGACAACGCTGTGCGTGGCTGCTTCACCGACGATATTCACCGCACCATCTGTTTTCTTCTGCACATCCAGCCCATCCTGTCCGCTGACAGAAGGAGTCTCCCGGAAGGACAGAATATTTTTGCCCGGATACATTTTTCTCGCCCAGATCTCAAAGGATGTCTCCTGAATCCGGATGTTCTTTGCATCAATGTACTTGATCAGCGCCTTCAGCAAGGTGGTTTTCCCGGAGCCCTGCCGGCCGGTAATTGCAGTAACCTGATGACCCAGAATCAGAAACTCCAGCATTTCTATAGCCAGCGGCGCCCCTTCATCTGTAATCTGCTGCTCCAGTTCTACCAGGGAGTCATTGAATTTGCGGACAAAAAAAGCCCAGCTCTCCGCCATTTTTGGCCGGACCACCACCACTCTGCTTCCATCCGCCATGTCATTAATAATGTAACCCTTGGATTCGTTCAGCTGTCCCGGATTTCCGAAACCGTAAATATTCTGACAGACCCGCTTGAGCTCCTTCTCCGAACCGAAGCTTAAGAATTCCAGATGTAGTGACTTTCCGCGGTAGAAGGTCCAGACAGCGTCATAGGATTGCGGAAGGAAATGCTGCTGCTTCGTATACTCCAGAAAATCTGTGGTCTGGACAACATCCGGCGGCATCCCGCTTGTCCCCCCGTTGACACCGTCAATATTCTGGTCCCGCAGCTCATCGATCACACCCAGACCTTTATAGATTTGGTACGCTCTCTGTACAATGACCTCAACCTTGTCCTGAAAGGACAATCCCGGATGCTCTGCGCTGTAGATGCTGCGAATTTGCTCTTCGGTAACCTTGTAGCCCTTAGAACCATCAGGCAATCTATGCAGCGTATCCAAATTGTATTTGCTAACCATTTCATTGAAGGCATTCTGCCCATAATCTTTCTTGAAGGTATAGAGCAGGATGTCGAAACAGTCCTGGGAAGTCAGCCGGTTAGCATGACCGAAGGGTATCACCTTATCTGCATTCCCCTCATCCAGCCCATAGGTCTGCAGCAGCAGATCCTTCATATAGAGCTTCACATATCTCTTCGCCGATAAATCGCCGTGCATGCAAGAGCGCAGCGCCTTCTGCAGCTCTCTGCGCCGCGCCTTGCGGCGGTTGTATTCTTCCTCGCTGGGGCTTCCTTCATATAGTGAAGACGCAATAATCTCCTCGAAGGCTCTCCTCAGAAACTGCACAATTTCGTTCATATCGTACTTCAATTGAACGGCAGGCGGCGCTGATTTCTTGCTTTTGCCTACCCATAAGTACAGGAATACTCCAATAGCAGCCAGCACAACAATGATCAGGATGATATTAATCATTCGCAGCGTCCAATTCCACTACAGGGAATATCTCCAGAGTCTGCAGGATCAGCTTCCCCATGTGGCGCACCGCATCATTGAAGTAGACATCCTCGTTGAAATCCAGGAACCGCTTCCTGGCTTCCCGTGTCTTTAGCAGGAACTGAATGATGCGTTGTTCGTTCAGAGCATCCATATAATTGATATGCTGTGGAATGAAGCCGACTTCATTTTTATGTAATCCGTATAGCTTCATAATTTTTTCTTTATTAAATCTGGCTTTACGTTCATAAGAACCCAGACAATACAGAACCGGCTTGTTGTCTGGCACTGGAGCTTTGCCCTTCTGCGTGAAGTAGGCATTCAGACTGGACTGGCTCTGATTCAGATTCACTACAATTAAATCTGCCTGCTTCATAACCATCTGAGCCACCTCCGGGTCTTCACCGGCAGCAATCTCTACAAACAGCAAATCATAAAAGCGTCTATAGTCTTTAAAAATATGCGGCAGCAACAGCTCCGGCCCATGCTTCTCCGTACTCACCGACCCTCTTAGCAGCTCCAGACGGTTCTTAAGAATAGATTCTGCATGATCCCGTATTCCTTCAGGAGTAAGCATCCCGCACTGCACCAGCCGCTGAATCGCATCCAGCCCGCCCGAGCTGCTTACAGACTGACCAAGGGATCTTGTCTGTGAGAAGATATACTCCAGCATGCCTTGTCCGGAATCTGTATGGGTCATCAGCACCCGGATATGATGATCCAGCGCGATGGTTGCCGCGACAGCGGCCATATTAGAGGTCGTTCTCCCCTGCCCTTGGGCAGGTCCCCAGAAAGCTACAAGCACAATGAACTACCCCCGTTTCCGTGCATACTGCCACAGCTTCTTAATCTCATGCTTTGGAACATTACAGACTTCAATCAAGAAGTCATTTACAGCCTCAGCGAAATCCTTATCAACCTTCAGGTTCACTCTTCCATCATGAATCCAGTCAATTCTTCTGCCCGGGCTGCTAATGTAGCTAATCTTTGAAGTAATCACCGGATAATAATGATCTATATACTTCAGGCCAAGCCCGCATTCTTCTTCAATAACCAGCAATACAACCGGGATATGCTTCTGATTAAGCAGCGTATCTACGTTCTCCATAGCGTGACGCTCATAGGTGGTGGCAAAGACAGTAACCTCATCCACCAGTCCTTCCGGGTAACCCTGATGCCAGTCATACAGCACAATATCCGGCTTCTCGGTAACAGAGGAATCTGTGATCGTTATACCGGACGCCTCTCCATCTAAATACTGATAATGCCTGTTGTTATCCGTGATGACCATAACCTCATTGTTAAAATAATTCTTCAGCAGCATTGCTGCTGCAAGTATGAAATCATGCTTCTCGCAATCTCCTGCCACAACGATATTCACAGCTGTCACTCTCCTTCGAGCAGTTGATTCTCAGTTGCCGGTGCATCCTCCGTTAAGCCCGCTGAATTCTGATCTGTACTTGAGTCGATAGGCGCCTGATGGGTCTGATCTATAATTCCGTTCACTGACTGAGAGTTATCTACTGGCGCAGCCTGCTCCAGTGCTGCTCCCTGCTCAGACTTCCGCTTGCTGACTCCGCTTCCGCTTGGTTCCTGTGCTCCTATGCGGATTTTGTTGCCATCGTCAATAGCCTTAAGGCGTTTATCCAACTCTGTACGAAGCTTCTCGGCAAGCCCCCACTTGGCCTGTTCAATAATGGACGGATTGCTCTTGATCACGCCCAGTACATCCAGATTAGGCACATAGTTAATCACGGGTTCTGGCTGCAGCTCCGGCTCCACATACTGCTTCATATACAGCTCTGCATTGTTAATATAAGCATCTACCAGAGCCGAAGTAAGCAATTGCGCCTCTTCTTCATTATCATTGAAGAAGGTGTACTGATTCGCCAAATCAACGTCCTTCAGCGATTTCTTGCCCACTACTATGTAATCTTCACCGTTAGGAAATACAATCCGGATATCAACGACATCTTTCTTTGTAAGGCGGAGCGGAAGCTTAATATATTCCGTCTCTTCTTTACGCTCTGACGGGTCAAGTCTCGCCTCATCACGAACCATCTGCGTCGTTACTGCTGTGCCCGGCATAACATCAATCTTCAGGTATTTACCGACAATCGCTTTGGACTCACTAATCAGATTATCCGGCGAGGAGAACTTCGGGAGCTTCTCCTGTATTACATCCTCTGCAGCAATAGCTTCACCCGCCAGCTTAGGGGTCATCAGCACGTAAGCGGTCTGGGACTGATCCATGTAACGCTGCAAGACCTGATCCTTATCCAGCAGCTGCTGCTCATAAGCGGCCCGTTCGTCAATCAGCTTGGCATTATAGTGGCGGTAGGTTGCAAACCATACACCCGAAGTAATAACGGCAACAAGAGAACCTGAAATAATCGTGTATCGTAGAATTTTTTTGCGCTTGCGTACTGCCACTTCATGACCTCTTTTCTCAGGCTATTTAATTTTCCCCGTCATCTTTGTTGCAGCTGCTTTAGCCCGGTCAGCAGCGGCCTTCTCTTCTGCCTGTAGGGTATCCGCATATCTCAGCATATCCGTCTCAAGGCTGCTAATCGCCTGCTTGAAGGTTTCCATCTTCCGGATCCAATCTGTGCAGTGATTCTTGAACTCTTCCCCGCCCAGATCCACCCAATAACCCGGAAGTCCGGTTATAGCAGCGGTCATTTTATCCTTGCATTCCTGGGCAGGAGACAGCAACCGGTGACAATTGAATGCGAGCCCTCTAACCGTACCTGAATCCATATTCAGCCTCCTTAATCATTGGTAAGGTATCCTACTGCTTCAAGCCTATCGGCTCTGCGGAACAAACGAAAATCCAATGCCTATTAATAGTAAAGTCACAAACAAAACGGTGCCTGCAATGGCCCAGAGCAGCGTTTGCTTGCGAATGAGTTTTTTCTGAACACTCAGCAGCTTCATCACCCATTCCACTGCCGCCTTATCCGGATATAGCGGATCTTGATGGGCAGGCATCAGCATCGCCTGTATCTCCGGGAAGTCCTTCTTCAGCATGTGCAGCACCTCCTGATGCCCATTCTCCAGCAGCAGTCTGCAGCGCTTTCGTTCATACGGATTAAGCGTGTTTAGCTTCTCTTTGAGCAGCTCGTATTTCCACATGGCTCCATTACCGATCAGGATAGGAATCTGCGAATTCCACCACAGCTCCAGTCCGCTAATTCCCTTACGCTCCTGATGAATATCCAGCCATAGAATAATATGAGTGAAATCACTGGCCAAGAGCTCTGAGATATCCCACGCATAACCCCTGCGATAGAAAGTGACCCCTTCATATTCAAACATGGTCGAAGTGGAATCCTCTTGCTCGCCCTCAAATACAATCTGCTCCAGCGAGCTGATCTCCGGCCGGTTATCTCCGCATACCAGCGGCTTCCAGCCCAGATCTGCCAGACCTGCAGCCAGCAAAAAGGCCGCAGCACCTACATCCTCTTCTCCCCCGGCACCGCAGATGCCAATCACCAGCGGCACATGGCTGCCTAGTAATCTCGCAGTTCCTGCTAAGGAAGGCTGTTGCTGGCTTTCTGCCGGTATAGATCGTTCCAGACTCTCCAGCGTTCCGGCATCAGCTGCCGGAGCTTCTATCCGGGCTGTTGGCCTCGGCCGGGGAGCAGCTCCCCCTCCGCCAGAGCCTGAGGAAGGAGCCTGCCTGACACCAGCCGGTGCCGCTCCTGTTCTTGGACTTACAGCCGGCTGTGGACGGGCAAGCGAATCCACAGTTCTGGCAGCAGCCTGTTCAGATTCTTCCATAGGCTGAACAGGAGCAGGGGCTGCGGTTGAGCCCTTGAATGAGAACAGGCGCTTCTTTTTGCCAAGGATGCTATAATAATCTCTTGTCGTTTTCTTCTCCCTGATCCAATTCAATAGCTCCTCACCCCGGAATTCCGTGGTGAACTGCAGATCGTGAATATTCATATTGACCATCGTCCGGATGAACTCAATATCTGTTTTCAGTGCCGGATCTAATTGAACAATCAGCCGGGTAGCTTTGAGATACTTCCGGATCAATGTCATGAACGAGACAACTTCGGCTGACTTCACAGGTGTGCTGAGACCTGCTCCGCCCTCTATAATGACTATGGAAGAAGGATCTACCTCTTTACTGCTGAAGCCCCGTATAAAGCTGTGAAGTGTAGAATGTTTACCTGAGATCACATACCCCTCATTCTCCAGTGACCGTGACAAAAGCATGATGAGATCAGGCGAGCAGACCAGATGTACGCTTTTCATATGTAACCTCCTCTATAATCCTCCTGTTCAATAGGGCCAAATCCGGATAAGCGCCCCATCCCCCTGAATCACCTCAGCGAGTACCACTTGTTGGCCAAGCTCTGTCCAATGCTCTCCCGTGCAGCTAACCTCACATTTGAATTCCCAGTCACCGGGGAGCCAGCCCGCCTGCTTCAGCCATTCAAGACATTGCCCTGTGGTCATTGTGAGGGTGATATCCAAATCCATTGTTTTCTTGTTCGCTCCATTGAATATTACTGTGGTAACCGCTGTTGACATCTCCTGATCCCCCTGATCATTACACGGCTTGCAGCCATAGGCATAACTCCTCAATAGCCGTTGACAATGTTACTCTGTCCCGAGTGATTTCCTCTTCCGGTTCACGCTTCAGCACCCACATCAGATTCTTATGAATCACCAGGTTCAGTTCACGGATGACCTGAGCTTCCTTGCCGATGCACCTGATTTCTGCCAGTGCGTATAGCGATGCTCCGGCGTGAAGAAGTTCCTCTGCCCAGCGCTCCAAGTCCGGTTCTTCGAAGATATCTTGTTCAGAATCTCCTTCACCTTCAAGACTCTGGAGCAGTGGAATCCGCTCTATAACCTGGAACATTATTTCATGCTGTGCATAGAGTTCCTGCATAATATATGTATTGGTCTCAGGCAGATACTCCAGCTGAAACCGCGTGTTCCCCTGATGAAAATAATAGATTCTAGAAGGCTTATCTCCGTTCTGTACAACCTGACAGAGGTAAGAAGTACTATTGGCACCTGCGGCAATACACTCATGAAGCACTTCATTAACTTTGGCAAGTCCCATGAAGTCAATCTCCAGATACCCCTTCGCTTCAAGCGTTCTCATCTGGGCATTCATTAACGCACGCTGCCTGCTCTCCGTTTCTGCTTCCAAATCTACGGCTAACCCCGGAAAACCATTCTCCCCGGTTAATGCAGCTAAATATATAATCTCGAGAGCCTGTAATTCAAAATTCTCACGTGCCGGTTCCATCGCTTCATTCACCTGCCATCTATCATTCTGTTGCCATTCTAATTTGCTTCCTGGAGCCTGCAATAAGCAGCATAGCCTCAGCTGGCTCCATTATTTGATTAAGCTCGTTATACTCCATGCTCTCCAGTAAATGAGCGTAAGCCATATGATCGTTCAACCTTCCGCCGGTCAGCAGCGCGTTGCCGCTATTAATCATCTCACCGGCCAGGTTCGTGATAAGCTGCAGCTGATTAAGCTCATGCACGTCACTGCCCACCATCAGCAGCACGCCAAGTCCGCCGCCAAAGCGGGCAATCCGCTCCAGGTGATCCAGTGAATCATTCTCCATCCGGTCAAAGGCCGACTTGAAATGCGGCATTACCAAGACAAGAAGCGGATACTTGGACAAAATATAATCCGTTTCATCAAATTCCCCAGGTGCGGAGCTGTCAGCCAAAGCTTGACGGGCATCATTTTTTCTAAGCTGCAATTGCTCTATGAAGGTATGAGTGAGCTGCAGAAACTCTTCTGCTGTATCCATAACCGTAAGAGCGGAAACGGATTTCAATTCTGCCCGCTTAAAAGTGTTGCTGTCGAATACATACAGCTCCTTGGTTATGGAATCCGCCGAGGCTTCAAACGCCTTCAGGATCGAAGTAAACGTTAGCTCCACATCCTGCTGCCCGGTATAAGAGACTACAAAGCTGCTGATTTCCTTCAGATTGAGTTCTACCGGCAGTGTCGTGGCCTGTTCCAATCCAAGCGGCACCAGCGTTCCCCCGGTTCCTTCCGGCCGGTTCTTGACTGCACGCTCCAGAAGCTCTGCAAGTGAAAGCTTATCCGGTATTACAGAAATCTGAGCAGGACTAGTGTCTCCTGCTACCGCTCTCATCTCTGAGCTGATCCGGCGTATGGAGGCCGCGATTTGATCATCCGAGCTGCCTTCGGCCGGCTGCGCAATATGGAATTCCAGAATCCCGTTTTCTTTTAGCAAGCCACGGCCCACTGTATTGGTCGGTTCCATTCCATCTGTCCTGCCCAGAACGCTGGAGTAATCCAGCCTGTCAGACATTTGAAATACTAGCGACTGCTTAATATTCTGGCTAATCCGGTAAGGATAGGAGCTGACTGTATTGGCCGTAAACACAAAGTAAATTCCGTAGCCTCCCCCTTCGCGCACAAGCTTAGCCAGATCCATAACATAGTCGTCGTACGCCTCTGCGAAGCCTGTGAAATTATCCAGCATAATAACGATATAAGGGACTTTTTCTCCAGTTGCGTTACAGTAAGAGACCAGATTGCTGATGCCAAGCTGAGAAAATTTACGTTTACGCTCATTTAGTTGGGCGAGCAGCCAGCTAATCAGCTTCCCGAGCTTTTGTTCATCCTCCGGATAAATGACATCCCCCAAATGCGGAAGCTCATGATAGACGCCTAAAGTTCTTGTACCGAAATCCAGAATATAAAAATTCACATATCCCGGATCATATTTCATGGCAAGCGACATGATCATTGTCTTCAGTAGAGTGGTCTTCCCGCTGCTTGGCGCTCCATAGACCAGCAAATGTCCATTTACATTAAAATTAATCTCCAGATTGTACTGCTCCTGATCTGAAGGATTGTCTACCCGCCCAACGCTTGCCACCAGTTGATCCCTTGGCTCCTGCCACTGCTGCCCATTCCATATCCGTTCCTGATCAAGCACCTCCGACAGCGCCAAAGTCTCCGGAAGCGGAGGAAGCCACAGCTGGAAGGCCTCTCCAATGGATTCCTTTGCTGAAATATCGGCAATGTGTTGAACTACAGCCTGCAGTTCACTTAACGCCAAGGCATTATCACCCTGTTGCTGCTTCGGAAGCAGCGCTCTGCGCTCCCCGCTTAATGAAACGATGTCCAGCTTGGGCATCCCCTCATCTTCAGCTTCACCTGAATGGTAAGGCGCCCCGCTCCAGGAAGACTGGAACAAGGTGAACAGCTCATTATTGCCCACCTGCAGATAGCCGCGGCCCTTTTCTTTGATCTCGGCAGCCTCCGGACGTTTCAGCATCTCATTACTGTCAGAGGGAGTCTGCACCTTCAGGCACAGCTTGAATCTGGAGTTACTCCAGATTTGATCGTCCACCACTCCGGATGGCTTCTGAGTTGCCAGTATTAAATGAATGCCCAAGCTTCTTCCGACCCGCGCCGCACTGACCAGCTCCTTCATGAACTCCGGCTGATCCGATTTCAGCTCTGCAAACTCATCGACTACGATAATCAAGTGCGGCAGAGGCAGGCGTACCTCCTTATTACGGTAAAGAACAATATAGCTGTCAATACTGGTCACACCAGCTTCACTGAAGAGTCTTTGCCTCCGCATCAGCTCGCTTTTGATGGAGGCCAGCGCCCGGTTAATCTGATTGCCGCCCAGGTTGGTGATCGTTCCCACCAGATGCGGAAGTCCCGTGAAGGCATTGGCCATCCCGCCACCCTTATAGTCAATCAGCACAAACGCAATTTCATGCGGATGATAATTCACCGCCAGACCAAGCAGCAGAGATTGAAGCAACTCACTTTTCCCTGATCCGGTTGTACCCGCTACCAGTCCATGGGGACCGTAGCTAGTCTCATGCATATCGAAGACAAGAGACTTTCCGCCTGCACCCAGCCCAAGGGGAGTGGACAGCGTACGGTTGGCCTGGTTTCGGGACCAGCGTTCCAGTACCTTCAGCTCCTCGACCTGCTGGGCCTCAAAGCTCTCCAGAAAAGTAACCATCGGCGGAATGTAGCTGTTATTCTGTCCGGCCTTAATACGGAGCGGTGCCAAAGAACGGGCGAAAAACTCTGCTTGAGTGTTATACATTGAATCTGTAGTGAAAAAATCAGCCAAATGACCCAGCAGATCATGAGTATCCTTGCGGACAAGTCCTTGACCATCCTTCATCTCCAGAATGACCTGGCAATTCAGCGGCAAAGCAACGTCGATTTTCTCCGATACAAAAATACTTGTCATTCCAAGCTTCGAATCACCTGAGAGCAGGTATTTCATCATTTCCGTACTGTCCCACAGTTCAGGAGCAAAAACCAAAAAAACATAGTGCGGGGTCTGCAAATTCTGCAAGCCGTAGCTTCCTTTGTTACCCTCTTCTCTCTTCCTGAGATCCGCAAGCAGTTCATCGGCAATCGCAGCAGCCTCGTAGGCTGTCGTGGCCAGAGTTCTTTGACTCCGGTCCTTATTCCAGGTATGCGGCAGCCATTTCAGCCACTCCCAGTGCTCCAGATCTTCCGGCTGCATGACACACACGATCCTTACATCATCGTATCCGTGGTGTGTGGTGAGATGAACGATTGCAGCATTCAGGAAATTGCGGACCTCAGGCCGCTTACCGTATAACCCGAGCGTGCTGATACTGCTTAGAGGAATATAGACCGGGATATCTTTTACGTAATACATCTCCTCGCAGATCTTACTGGCGATCTCTTCAAGCGGATTCTCATCATCGATAGCCTTGGTGGTCGGGGTGTATGTAGGTACGAGAGAGATCGGCTGAACCCCGACCCCAATCCGTATATGTAAAAAATCGTCCTCAATAGCTGTTCTCTCCCAGAGCTGTTTACTCCGGCTACGGGCAATTTCTGTACAGCTTTGAATACTTGGATGAATATATGTATGGGCCTCACGCTGCGTACTGGCAGCTCCTTGCAGATCATTGCGAACCTGGAATAAGTAGTTGAGATATTTCTTTTCTAACTTTTTGTTGTGCTCCTGATGCTTGTTCACACTGGCTCTATAATTCATGACCGAGACTATCACCGTGAGCGCCGTCATACCCATCGTGGAGACAAGCATAATATAGGACCTGGTCAGGGTTGACATAAATATGGATATGATCAGCATTCCTAGCGGCGGAACGATAATCGTTAACCAAGAGAAGGACGGTTTCTCCGAAGGCCTGGCGGGATCTTCCAGCTCCAGCACGCCCACCGGGTAGTTTGGTTTAATCCGGGGGGTTCTTTGTACCTGATTGGTTGTCATTTCTTGAATGTTCATTCTTTTCATCACCACTGGATAGGAATTTTGGATTACAAAGCAGATAATTTAATTTTTAAACAATTATTGTATATTTTCATTAAATTGGGACGGGCTTTATTTTTTATCGGATCAGCAAGTGAATAGTTTATATTTTACATAACATTTTCTGCTAAAATAGTTCATTGATCCCTTATGGGCGTTTCTTATCTTTACTCTGTTAAAGTTAACAGAGGAGAAAGTTATAGTTCCTTAGTCATATTTTTTTGTCGAAACGAATTTAGATATAAGGATTTTGTCGGATTTACGTTTCATCTATACTTCAATCTAAAAAGTGTCTTGACTTAAACCTTGGTTTAAGTCGTATCCTATAACTGTCGACACCTAAACAATCAATTGGAGGCCTCCAGATGAACTATTATTCCATTGGCGAAGCGGCAACGCGGTTAGGGATTCCGGAATCTACCATACGTTATTATGAGAAGCAGGGGTTACTGCCCCGGATGGAGCGGGATGAAGCCGGCAGGCGGATTTTCACGGAGGATTACCTCGTTTTCCTTAAGATCATCCTCTATCTGAAAAACACACAGATGCCCATAAGCCAGATCAGGCAATATGTAGACTGGATGGCGGAGGGGGACAGCACGATTGCATTGCGGCTTGCCATGTTTCAAGAACATAAGCAGGCTGTATTGGCACAAATCGCGCTCATGACCGAATCCTTGCAGGGAATTGAGAAGAAAATAGAACGTTATACGAATTATTTAGAGACTAACGGGAAAGAGGTTTTATCATGAAGCTCTCAGGAAACACTCTTCTGATTACAGGCGGAGGCTCCGGCATCGGACTGGCTATGGCGGAACGGTTCATCCAAATGGGGAACACAGTCATCATTACCGGACGGCGTGAGCAAGTGCTACAGTCGGCTAAGGACAAAGTCCCCGGCCTGATTACCCGCTCGTGCGATTTAATGGTAGAGTCAGAACGCCTTGCTCTCTTAGACTGGGTAACATCAAGCTATCCGCAAGTCAATGTCCTGGTGAACAATGCCGGGATTCAGCAGCGCTTCAATATACAGACAGCGGATGTTAGGAATCATTGGGCTGATTTCAATCAGGAAATTACCACCAACCTTGAAGCCCCTCTTCATCTGGCTATGCTGTTTGCTCCATTCTTCGCAAGCCAGGAGGCTGCAACCATCATTAACGTGACCTCAGGTCTGGCCTTTACTCCGTTTGCCATCGCACCGATCTATTCAGCAACGAAGGCGGCCCTTCATTCGTTCACCATGAGTCTGAGACTCCAGCTCTCCGGGACCCGCGTTGAGGTCATCGAGGTGGCCCCGCCGGCCGTAAATACCGATCTCGGCGGATCAGGGCTGCATGTACATGGCGAGCCGTTAGATGCGTTCACGGATGGAATTTTTCAGGGATTCGCTGAAGGACTCCAGGAGATCGGATACGGCACCTCTGTGGACCGTCTGCGCATGTCACGGGACCAGATTGACCAATATGCAGCCCAGATGTATGAGGCGACGAAAGGCTACATTGAATAAAAGATTTGAATCAAAACGCACTAAAGAGACCGTCTTAGGGTAGACGGTCTCTTTGGGCGTGAGCATAATATGATAGAACTCCGCTTACATCAGCTTCTTAATCTTCTCTACCGGTAACTCCACCGCTTTGGAGACCTCTTCTGGAGTGAATCCGTGAAGCAGTAACTTGCGGATAATCTCCGCCTGGCCTTTTTCTACTCCTTGTTCGATTCCCTGTTCAATTCCTCTTTCAATTCCTCTTTCAATTCCTCGTTCTATGCCTTGTTCTATGCCTTTTTCTATGCCTTCAGCTATACCTTCTTCATATCCCCAACGCTTCCAGGCTGGCATGAGTTCCATAATCGCTTCACCCTCCTCCGGGTATTGTATCATCAATTCTTTTATAATCTCTTCATCCTGGACCCGGTCCGGCTGAAAATATAAATCCGCCACTGACATCACAAGCGCCAGCCGTCCTTGATCGAGCCGTGTCTTCAGCTTCATGAACATGCGCAGGAACTCCCGGCGCACATCTCTTGCTTCTCTTGTAGTATACCCCATCTTAGCTAGTAACGCAGCAGCTACTGCATTGTCTGAATCAATAAATCTTCGCCAGTTTTGCTTACGCAATTCTACCTTGAGAAACTGAAAGCGCAGGATCTGATGCTCAGGAATAACCATCTCCAAGGTGTCCTGCTCCTCCCTGATCTCATCTGAAGTGAAGATGGCAATCGGAATAATCAGCTTATGTTCTTTGCGGTAACGTTCAAACAGACGGCTGAAGTAAATAAACATTCGTTCATGAAACCGTGAATCCCGATACGACTGCGGCTCCAGGTGAATGAGAATATAACCGTCCAGTCCTTTGTAGCGGATTTCCAGCAGCAGATCCAGCTCCCGCGCTTCCTCGCCAACAATATCCACCAGCAATTCCTGCATCAGAAACCGGGTCTCACTATAATCCAGCATCGAATCAAGCTCAGGAAAAAACAACTCAATAAATTCCTGAAAAAACGTCTCCAGCAGCTTCTTAAAAGCCTCATCATGCGGTAAGGGTATTTTAGTCGCCTCCTGTTATATCCTGCTTGTTTCTTGTGAGTATATTCCATTTTAGTGGAATATAATATAACAAAAAGCACATGTGTTCTCATTTCGATCGTAGAAAACTATCTTACCCTCCGCTTTACCTTGCTAAAAAAAGAGCAGCCCCGATTAAATGGGGCTGCCCTTGTCTGCTCAGAAGCTTTAGCTTTGTCTACTTATCCTACTCCTCACCCGCTTCAACAAGCTTATCCATGAGCCGGACGATCATCACTACGGCTTCCGCGCGGGAAGCAGAATCCTTTGGTTTGAAGGCGCCATTGCCTTTCCCTGAGACAATTCCTGCATTAGCGAAGGCATTAATTGGCTCTGCCGCCCAGCTTGCCGGGAGGTCGGAGAATGGTGCCGGTGTGCCGGGAACATAGCTTGTAAGACGCGCTAGCATAGTCACAGCTTCCGCGCGGGTGATCTCCTGCTTGGGGTGGAAGGAACCATCGGCGTAGCCCTGAATAACTCCATGCTGTTGAAGCGCCGCAAGTGCCTTCGAAGCCCAATGTCCCTCCGTATCGGAGAATCCGGTCCCCTGCGCCCCCGTGAGGCCAAAAGCTTTTGTGAGCATTACAGCAAACTCAGCGCGTGATACTTTGGCTTCAGGATGGAATGAACCATCCGCGTAACCCGTTATCATCCCCATCCGGGCTGCACGATCAATGAATGATGCACTCCACAGAACGGCAGGTACATCCTGGAACTTGACAACTGCAGCCGTCCGGCCTTTTGCAACGATAGATTTAAGCGTATCTAAGTCCAAGGTATCTTTCAGGACAGGCCTGGTTACCGTTGGCTTTGCGGGACCGGCAGTTATAGCCGGTGTTGGTGCCGGTGTCGTCGTTGCTGTTGGTGCTGGTGTTGCTGTTGCTGTCGGTGTTACCGCCGGCTTTGGTGCTGGCGTTGCTGCCGGTGTTCCTCCCGATTGTGGCGTTGGCGTTGGCGTTGGTGTCGGCGTTGGTGTCGGCGTTGCCACCGGTACCTTTCCGCCCTCAACCACGATGGGAATCGCAATGGTTAAGCCGCCGAAGGAAGCAGTAATTGTTACCCCGTCCCCCGCTGCAATACCCGTAATGATCCCCTTGTCCGATACCGAGGCGACCGCAGGATCTGAAGTTGTCCAACGAACCTGATCCGTAACCACTATATTTGCTCCATTGTCATATACCGCTGTAATCACGGAAGCTGCTTGCTTGTTCACCTGTAAGGTGTGTGTGCCAGGCTCGGCGGTCAGCTTCAGCAGTTTAGGCACCGTACCTTCTGCCTGAACCGTTACCGATAGCTTCACCGGCGGCATGTTACCGTAATTCGCCTGGATGGTAGCTTCTCCCACTTCAACGGCATGAATGATACCCTGGGCGTCTACTGTAGCTGCCCGCTCATTAGAAGATGTCCAGACCGCTTGATTCGTGACATCGGCAGTGGAGTTATCGCTATAGGTAGCCGTAAGCACCGTCGCGTGCGTGTCGCCGACATTCAGCTTCAATTCGGCCGGGGCTACGGCCACGGAAGTCACTGTCCGCTCATCCTTTTTCACAATCGTATAGTTGTCAATTAATTCTGCGCTCTGCGTAGTGCGGGCTTGAATGATGATCTTATCATGGCTTACCTGAATGGCAGAATAGACGGGAACATCCTCGTCAAACATGAAATCAAGATACTCGTATTTGCTTCCATCGTAGAACTTCCAGCCAGAAGCTCCGCCGTCCAGATAGACTGTTCCTTGCTCTCCGTTCAGCAGCGGCTTGCCTTTGCTCATCGGATAGGTACGTGCATATACATGGTCATGGCCTTCCAGCACCAGATCGACCTTCAATTCTTCGAGAATAGGGGCAAAATAAGTCTGTGTGTATTCAATCAGATTGCCGCGTCCATCTTCGGTATGATAGGCAGGTTTGTGGAACATGACAATCTTCCATTTTTTATCACTGGTTAGAATATCCTCCCGCAGCCACTCCGCTTGCTTACCCATTGTTGCTTCGTCTGCTTCAGAGTTCAGCACCACGAAATGCACCTCTCCTGAGTCGAACGAATAGGCATACTCCTTCTGGAGCTCAGGTCCGTTAACAGGAAGCCCCAAGGCTTTGGCGAAAATGTACTTTCCTCCCCCTTTGACATCATGATTCCCCATGGCATACGCTGAAGGAACAGAGGAGGTATAGATCGACGAGGCTTGCCAGAACTGGTTCCATTCATTCAAAACCGCCCCATCATCGACCATATCACCGCCATGCATAACGAACTGGGTATCGGGATAATTCGTGAACGCATTCTGGATCAATTGCTGATAGGTCTCCAGCCCATTGTCCCCTTTGGTATGCGAATCGGTTACAAATACAAAGGAAACAGGCTTGTCCGGCGCAGCCTCCACCGTCTTATAATTGGACCAATCGCTCCAATGGCCTTCGTAGCCAACTCTGTAAAGATAGCCCGTACCTGGCTCAAGACCCGTGACTAATGCGTTATGAAGCTTGATTTCGCCCATAGGTCCGCCTGCAACCTCAGGAATGACCTCCACCTCGGAGAGCGCGCGCTGCTTGGCTGCTTTTGCCGGAGCATTCGTCAGATCACTATCCACCCAATCACTATCTTTCATATACTGGATGTAAGCTTCTTGAACACTTGGCGCGCTCTGCCACCCTACACTCATCATCGTCTTCATATCTTCGGTCACAAAGGTCTGCACATATTGCGGATCTGCCCCGCCAAACGGAGCTACAACATTCATATTGATACTCTCGCTGGTCCCGCCATCCTTGACAGCCTGAACGCTCCAAGTGCCAATGGCAAGGTTCGTCAGGGACGTATGAATCTCTCCCAAGGCATCCGTCAAGCCTATTCCTGCGGTAAGATCACTCTGCTCCACATCTGCGGATGAGATGTACCCTGCCTTGCTGCCATCCGGCAAATACACCTTTATGAATCCGGAAGCACTACCAGCTGTGGCGAACATCCGCGCGTCTTTCTCTACAGCAAGCAACACTGCGGACGATGGATCGGCTTTGGCATACACTTTGGACTCATCGGCGGTTACACGCACATAAGTCTGAGGACCGCTGGTATCGCTAAAATCAATCCCGGCTCCTTCCACCGGCGCTCCTGCGCGGGAGGTAACCGTGATGATACTCTGAGTGTGCAGCGCTGATCCCTTGATGCTGAGCTTGTAAGGAAACCCGATCTTATACCTAAGCGGGGAGGCTAAGGAAGGAACTGGCGTCCCGCTTTCATACCCGAAACTGCCTTCCACCATAGCCATCTGCTTAGCCGTCTCGCCGCGTTCCATTTTCGCAGACCGGTTCACCTCAAAATCAATACTTGCCAGCGCATCCGCCTGATCCCCTTGCAATCCCTCGGCACTGACTTCAACATAGCCGCCTGTATTATCGAGGACTGTCTGCACATGGCTGAGGCCGGAGCGTGCAGTAATCACATTGGCCTGCAATGTCTCTGGATCGAACTTGATTCTGGCATGGAAGCTCTTAGCCTCGCCTACGTCCGTCGCCTTCAGCTTCAGCCGGTAGGTCTCATTACTGACAGCCTCTTCCGGGGCTTCCAAGGTAAATCTGGCCCCATGCTCAATCTGAAAAGCATATTCTGCTGCTGCCGGATTGCCGGCCATATCCTTCACTTCTGCCAGCACTTGATGATAACCTCCGGCCAGCGGAAGCTCCGGGTGATAGGTAATCTGCTTATGATTCAGATCATAGACATAAGTTGACGGTGCCGCAGGCTGACCATCCACAGTTAACCGGATGGAATCCGGGTCAATGCCCGACTTGGCATCCTCCGCTGACAGAATAATGTCAGAGACAGGGGCGCTCAAGGTTTGATTAGGAGCCGGTGCCGCTGGACTTAACACAGGCACATCCATATCTTCATTAACCGGCTCATCATAGATCAGCCTGACGTCATCAATCCAGATCGAGCCTTTATTCTTTTTGCTCATTTGTCTTTCTTTCATCTGGAAGTAGAAGGCCAGTGTACCCGGCATGGTCAGGTCTGAACCTATATCCGCCTCAACATACTTCCAGCCGCTCCAGTCGATCCCGGTCTCTTCACTCCTGATTTCATACGTTTTGGATTTGCCGGTGGAAGACACGTAGAACTTGGAGGTGAGGCCATGACCTTCCTGATTGGCGTATACCCACATCCCGATTCTCTTAGGCGTTCGGTTAGAGAGCGGCAGCTGAGTCGCGGGACCCACGGCAACCTGAGAGGGGTTATCGGTTATGCCAATGAAGTCATAATCAATCCGCAGGGACTTCGCTCCGCTATGTACGTATTTCGGATTCGTCTCCAGCGCCAGACTGCCGCTATGAATACGGGCACTGTCAAAGGTTAGGTCCGTTAAGCTCACCTGTTCAAAATCCTCTACCTTCACGACCCCGCTAGGTTCCCCTGCCTCTCCATAGACGGTGGGTGATTGGGATAGAGAGGGTGGCATGAGCGGAAGCAGAACTGTTACTGCCAGAATTCCGCTCAAGACTCTCTTTACAAATGGATGATTACTCACGAACTTTCACGCTCCTTGTTGTCTGTTCTAGTAGACAGCATAACGGCGTAATATGTTCGTAGAATCATCGCAATGTAAGCATATTAAATTTTATTGTATTAGACAGCAATCGCCTTAAGGTCCGGGGAGATCCATAGCTCGGCCCCTGTAGCCTTCTGAACGTCTTCCACCGTCAGACCCGGTGCAATTTCCATCAGCATCAGCCCCTGGCCCGGGATCACCTCGATGACCGCCATTTCAGTGACAATCGTGTTTACGACATGTACCGCCGTCAGGGGGAGCTTGCAGTCTTTCACTATTTTCGGCTGCCCGTCCTTGCTCACATGATCCATGGCGATAATGACCCGCTTGGCCCCGACTACCAGATCCATAGCTCCGCCCATGCCCGGAACCTTTTTCCCCGGAATCATCCAGCTTGCCAGATTGCCTTGCTCATCGACTTCAAGCGCGCCCAGCACAGTGATGTCCACATGCCCGCCACGGATGATCGAGAAGGAGACCGCGCTGTCAAAATAGCAGGCTCCGGCCATCGTGGTCACGAAGCTGCCGCCAGAATCTATACAATCGATGTTTTCTTCTGACTTCGCCGCTTTGGGGCCGACTCCAAGTATTCCGTTCTCCGCCTGTAGCATAATCTGGACATGATCAGGAATATAATCGACTGCCAGGGTCGGCATACCGATCCCCAGATTCACCACATCGCCGTCCTTGAACTCCTGGGCGATTCTTCTCACAATGAATTCCCGGTTATTCATGCGTATTCCACACCTTTACAATGGCATCAATCAAAATTCCCGGGACATTGACATGATTGGGATCAATCTCCCCGAGCTTCACATAATCATCTACCTCAGCGATTACATAATCCGCCGCCATCGCCATAACGAAATTAAAGTTCCGTGAGGAACCGTCGATCACCAGATTCCCCGCCTCGTCCGCCTTATGGGCCCGGATTAGTGCCACATCTGCATGGAGAGGCAGCTCGAGTAAATATTCCCTCCCTTCAATATCGAGCTTCCTTTTACCTTCCTCTACAATCGTCCCTACTCCTACAGGGGTTAACACACCACCCAGCCCCGCTCCACCAGCCCGAATTTTCTCAGCTAACGTGCCCTGCGGATAGAGATTCACCTCCGCTTCTTTGGTCATCAGCAGCCTTCCCGTTTCCGGGTTGGAGCCGATGTAGGAGGCATAGATTCGCTTGACCCGGCCGCTTTTGACCAGCTTATAGATCGATAATTCCGGGGTGCCGGTATCATTGGAGATTAGCGAGAGCTGACCGGCTGACTGCGTCTCGACAAGCGCACGCACCAGCTCTTCGGGGTGGCCGCCAGCCAGAAAACCGCCGACCATCACGGTATCTCCATCCTTCACCCTCTTCACGGCGTCTTCGGCGGAGATTAATTTGTTTATCATAGATTTCAGGCTCCTTATTCATTATTTGGAGAATAGCTGGTTACTGGAGATAATCATGAATGACTTTGCCATAAGGCAGCGTTAGATCGGCAATAAAATGCTTTCCCCCGCGGTACGTCTTCACCGGAAAATCGGCCACAGGAGCATTCACATGGGGAATCAGGCTTAAGCGGGCCGGCCCGGTCCAAGCGCCTTTTACGTGAACATATTCAAGAGTGTAGGCAACCAGCTGCGCAATCTTAGGGGTACCATCCACATTGGGAATGAGCTTCAGATTCACTTGAGTTTTGGCGATAGCTCTAGCTGTGTCCTCTGTATCCAGCAGGTTATGCTTGTAAGGCATGGTTCCCACAGCCACCAGGACATCGTTATAATATAGCGTGCCGGTCAGCGTCTCTGTGCCTGCAACTGTCAGGCGGGGAGAGGCCCACTTTTTGGGGAACCCCCAGATCTCCCGTCCTCCCAGAATGGCAGGCGCATTATCCAGATACATCTGGGCCACGAAATTGCACGGCTCCCCCTGAAAGGTACACGGAATCACGATCCCGCTCTCCTCATAGCTTCCCAGACCCGACGAATCGGGCATCTTGATCCATTCATAAGACACGGTGTTACTTCCATCCGGCTGTAAGGGTTCCGGGACCGCCTGTCTGATCGCAGCAGGGTCAGATTCATAAGTGATGACCATAAATTCACGGTCAATGAAGCGGTAAGGCGGACGCCCGTAACCCGGACTGGCCGCAGGCATGGATTGCAGCGTAAGAACCTCTTTTGCATTCATAATGATCTTAAACCCCTTTCTGTCAGCGTTGTGTTAATAGCGTGCGTTCTCGACCAGCATGGCAATGCCCATCCCCGTTCCGATGCACAAGCTGGCTATACCGTAATGCGACGATCTCCGTACCATTTCATGCACCAGTGTAACTAACACTCTGGCTCCGCTTGCCCCGACAGGATGTCCAATCGCAATCGCGCCGCCATTGACATTCACCTTCTCCGGGTTAATCTCCAGCTCATGCAATACCGCTATGGCCTGTGCCGCGAAGGCTTCATTAATCTCGAACAGATCGATAGCTTCTAGAGGGATATCCTGATTCTTAAGCAGCGACTTAATGGCTCTTACCGGACCCATTCCCATGTAGGCAGGATCTACGCCAACCAGTGAATAACCCTTAATATAGGCTAAAGGCTCTACCTCATGCTCCTTGCATTTGTCTTCCGACATGACCAGCACAGCCGCCGCACCATCATTGATCCCCGAGGCATTTCCGGCAGTCACCGACCCGTTTTCCTTAAAAGCAGGCTTTAGATGAGCAAGCTTCTCTTTGCTGACCTCTCCTCTTACATGCTCGTCCTCCGCGAACCATACAGTTTCCTTTTTGCTGGTGGTCATCACGGGTACAATCTGCTCAGCAAAAACCTTATTTCTCTTAGCTTCGGAGGCCTTGATCTGGCTGTCATAAGCAAATTCATCCTGCTCCAGTCGCGAAATATGATATTTCTCGGCAATGTTCTCGGCTGTAATGCCCATATGGTAATGATTGATCGGGCAGGTCAGCCCGTCAGCGACCACGGTATCTATCAGCTCGCTGTTTCCAAGCTTATAGCCGTTTCTTGCATTTCTCAGCACATAAGGGGCATTCGACATACTCTCCATCCCTCCGGCCATAAGGACACTCCCTTGTTCAGCCCGAATAGAGTTGTAAGCTAAAGCGACGGCATGAAGCCCTGAACCGCAAACGGTGTTGATAGTTGTTGCAGGGACTTCAATAGGGATACCGGCTTGCAGTGCCGCCTGTCTGGCAGGATTCTGGCCCTCGCCCGCCTGTAGGACATTGCCCAGATAGATCTGCTCCACTAACGCAGGCTCTACATGGCTTTGCTGAAGGCAGGCCGTCATCACATTTGCTCCTAATTCTGTAGCACTGACTAATGAAAGTCCGTTGTTAAAAGAACCAACTGCTGTCCGTAATGGATTAACCAATGCAACTCTGTTCACAAAATCTCACATTCCTTTCTGATTGTAGTGGACTTACGTGCGGGTATGATCACGATGTATGAGAGAGTATGCGTTACGGCTTAGATCGGCTTAATCAGCTTGATTAGCTTGATCCGCTATGCCGCCTTGATCGCCTTCCTCCGTCTGATTATTTGGTATTTATTTACATATTCAGTGTAAGCCTAAACGCCGGTTTCCTCAACACTCAAAAATATACATAATTTTACATACAAATAGCTCTAAGCCCTTGTACACTCCCCAACGAGGTCATGCTATCATTTCCTTTGAAATTCTGGTTATTAATGGTTATTTCAGAAAAACGCATGAAAACATACCAAAAGAGTTCATATTTAAAACGCCTCCGGCCCTTACTTGGGTCTGGAGGCGTTTTTTGCAGCTCTCTTAGCATATTGTTCCGTTATTTGTTTGTGTATTCATTATTGTCAGAACACCCGCTTCTTATCCTTCTCCTCAATCAAAATCTGCACCGATTCCTTGAACCGGATCGCATGAATGATCTCCCGCTCGCGCAGGAACTTGAGGCTGTCCTGCAGATCCACATCGTCGGTCATGTCAATCAGCCACTGGTATGTAGCCCGGGCCTTCTCCTCGGCGGCGATATCCTCATACAGATCTGCGATTGGATCTCCCTTCGCAGCGATGTAGGCTGCTGTGAACGGAACACCTGCAGAGTTGTTATAGAACAACGCATGATCCCGCTGCGCATAATTCGGGCCTAAGCCTGCGGCTTCCAGCTCCTGCACCGAGGCGTCCTTGGTCAGCTTGTAGATCATGGTGGCAATCATTTCGAGGTGTGCAAATTCCTCAGTGGAAATATCAGTCAAAACACCAATTACCTTATCGGGTATAGCATACCGCTGGTTCATATAGCGCAGCGCCGCAGCCAGCTCACCGTCCGCACCGCCGTATTGCTCCATCAGATAGCGGGCCATCCGCACATCACATTTGCCGACACGCACCGGGTATTGCAGCTTTTTCTCATAGATCCACATTCGTGAACTTCCCCCTCCTTAAGGCTATTTCATTCCCGGCTTCATGTCTTAGACTTGCCAAGGCCAGGGACTCTCGCTCCATTGCCATGGAGCCTTGGAATAGGCGCGGCCGAAATTCTGCAGCGGTCCGTATAGCTCCTGGAACTGGTTCGCCAGCTTGGTGCGCTCATACGTCAGTTGATTGAACTGCTCAATCGCCTTCACATCCTGCGGATGAGTGTCCAGGTACAGATTCAGCTCTACGAGTGCAAAATCAAGTACCTGCAGCTGCTCCAGCATCTCGTAATAACGGGGCTCGCAAGGATTCGCTTCCATAGCCTACTTCCCTCCTTTGAACTTGGACTCATAAGGGCTGTATAGCGATGGCCATAACGTTCCATGCTTGAGCGCCTCCGGCAGGGAGAACTGCGGCAGATTCGGGGGCTGAAACGTGACGAATTGATTCGGCGGCACAACATACGTCTTGAACGGCACCGGCGGACAAGGATCAAACGGTCCCCTGTACGGTGTCCATACGCGATCCTGGGAGTTCAATGATCATTCCTCCTCGTAAGGTTTTGACGGCATGGCCTGATGGATGTCCAGATCTCTGATCGTTACCTTCGTAACTAACTTATGACAGTCCAAGGGTGGAAAAGAACAACTGCCCAATAAAATCGCCCTAAGCAACAAAAAAACAGGGCCCCCAAAAGCCCTGCAAACCGGCTTCTGAAGTACCCTGCTCTATTTAAAAATAAGAGTTACACTTCTGCTTACTCCTTCTCCTCTTCCACGGCTTCCGCATCCTCTTCGGACTCTGGCGGCGGCTCGCGGTGGATGTTGATCCGGGTGATCCGCAGCCGGGTGGATTCCTCCACCTCGAAGGTGACGTCGCCTACCACAACTTTCTTGCCCTTGGACGGATTGCCCTCCAGCTCCTTGAACAGCCAGCCGCCGATGGAATCCACCTCGTCATCCTCAATCACGACGCCTGTGAGATCGTTGACGTCTTCAATCAGCATCCGGCCCTCTACGGAGATGTAATCGCCGTTACGCTCTACGCTGGGGCGTTCATCCTCGAACTCGTCATGCAGATCGCCGACGATCTCCTCCAGAATCTCTTCAGCGGTCAGCAGCCCCGCCGTTCCGCCGTACTCGTCAACGACCAGCGTCAGCTGGGCCTTGTTCTTCTGCATCAGCCGCAGCGCATGGCTGATCTCCATCGATTCCGGCACGTTCAGAATCGGCCGGACCAGGGAAGCCAGATCATTCTGCTGCTCCGGCGGGGCGAACAGCAGATCCGTAATATGGATGAAGCCGATAATCCGGTCCTTGTCCTCGAAGGCCACCGGATAACGCGAATGCTTCGTTTCCGTAATGATCCGCATGTTCTCCTCCAGCGGAAGATTGCTGTACAGTACATCCATATCGGTACGCGGCAGCATCACCTCACGGGCCAGCAGGTCCGAGAATTCGAAGATGTTATCCATCAGCTTCATCTCATCCTGATCGATCACCCCGCTCTTCGCGCTCTGATTCATCAGAATGCGGATTTCCTCCTCCGAATGGGCAGCCTCGGCTTCACTGGCCGGCTCCACGCCGAACAATCTCAGCAGAGCGTTCGCTGACGCATTCAGCACCCAGATGAAGGGCAGAAACAGATTATAGAAGAACATCAGCGGAGCGGACAGCAGCAGTGCTGAGCCTTCCGTTTTTTGAATAGCCAGAGATTTCGGTGCCAGTTCCCCCAGCACAATATGTAAAAAGGTAATAATCGAGAAGCCGATAATCACAGATACCGTTGAGATTAGCGTCTGGTCAGTAACACCGATCTGGTACATCAGGGGCTCCACCAGCAGCTCCGAGATCGCCGGTTCCCCGACCCAGCCGAGTCCAAGGGAAGCGAGTGTGATCCCGAACTGGGTGGCCGACAGATACGAATCCAGCCGCTTGTTGACCTTAAGCGCATATCCCGCCATTTTGTTCCCTTCGCTGACCAGCTGGGTCAGACGGGACTGTCTGACCTTAACCAGCGAGAATTCCGCCGCAACAAATACACCATTTAATAATACGAGCACCAGAACGAGCAAAAGATTAAGCACTAATCTTCCTATTTCAAATTCCGTATGCACTATAATAACGCCCCATTTCTACAAGGTGATCGCTTTTCTGGTTTTGAAATCGACCCCGGGATAATACATATCGGCCACGAGCAGGTTAGGCCCGCAGCAGCCTGCCGCATCACAGTAACAATTCACTTGCTGATTCAAGGGATGCTTAGTCTGCCACTCCGTGAAAATGTCATCCAGCTTCGAGTCGCTGATATTGCCAAAGGCGGATATGTCGGCGAAGTCTGTTACAAAGACATCGCCCGTGAACAGGTTGACATTGACCCGGTTTCTTCCGTCCGGATCATTGCGCAGCGTTACATTCTTCTCGCTGCGCAGTCTGCTCAGCAGCTGCTGGTCTTCCTCCAGGAAGCTGCAGGCGAAGAACGGCAGCGTGCCGAACAGCATCCACATCTCCGGGTCACGATGGTCAAGGAGGGAATGAATAGCAGTATTCATCTCCCGGAGCGACAGCACAGGCAGCTTCGAGGCGAAGCTGGATGCGTACATCGGGTGTACCTCATGCCGTCTAGCCCCCATGTCCCCGATCAGCCGGTGAATCTCGGGAAGCTTGGTGTGTGTACGATAGTTGATCATCGACTCGGCAGAGATCAGCATTCCGTCGCTGCTCAGCCGGCGGGAATTCTCCAGCATCGTATCATACAGCCGGTAGGCGGCCTCCTTCGAGACCGGGTGCCCGCTGTTCGCGAAGCCCACCTCGTGGAAGTCATCGCCGTTCACATAATTGAACGAGATATGCATGACATCCAGGTAAGGGAGCAGCTGCTCATAACGGGAATACGGCATGGTCAGATTGGAGTTGATCTGCGAACGGATGCCCCGCTCCCGCGCATATTTCAGCAGCGGTACGATGGTATTCTCCACCGTCCCGGCACGGAACATCGGCTCCCCGCCCGTAATGCTGATAGTCTGCAGGTGCTCTACCTCGTCCAGACGCTTCAGCATCTTGGTTAAAGGCAGCAGCTCTCCCTCTTTCATCGTAAGACTGTCGCCGACGGCGCAATGCTCGCAGCGCATATTGCATAGATTCGTGACCGTCATCTCTACACTGGTCAGCACATGCTGCCCGTATTCACGGAGTGAAGTAATCGGATCCCACGGATCATACTCCGGCGACAGCTCTTTTACAGGGATTATAGATGATGGCTCTAATATACTCATTTCTTAATGCTCCTTTAATGCTTATTCCTTATTATTAACCCAAAACAAAAGAAAAAGAACGATAACTTAAGCTATATCATACCACGACTACTCAAAAAAACAGCAAGGCGGAGAATACAGCTCCGCAATTCCTGCAGATACCCTATTCTCTCCTCGCTGCGCAGAACACCTATCCGGTACTTTTCACTACAGGTTCTCCCCCGTCTGTCACATCCACAATGACTACAGAGAGGGCTTTGCTGAGATCACGTTCATAGGGGGTAACCGTTTCGCCTTCGGGTCCATTCAGCACCCGGACAACAGGCCGATGTGGTGTGCTGGGGTCAATCTTGACCACCACACCACTCTCGCCGGAGCTGAGCTTCACCGTAAGTCCCAGCGGATAGATGGCCACGCGGTCTCTGAATAACTCCAGTTGCTTCTGCTCATACAAAGTTCCTGAGCCGACATACAGCGCTTCTACCGCCTGATGGGGCAGCATGGCTTTTTTGTAAATCCGGTTGGAGGTCATCGCATCATAGGAATCGGCGACCCCCAGCCATTTCGCATATTCATGGATCTGCGGACCCGTCAGGCCGCGCGGATAGCCGGAGCCGTCAATCCGTTCATGATGCTGCAGGGCACAGTGGGCCGCCAGCAGAGGAATATTCGGCTCTTCCTTGAGAATGCGGTATCCGATCTCCGTATGCGCCTGCATATGGCGGAACTCCTCCTCGCTGAGCATGCCGGGCTTTTGAACAATTTTGACAGGAATCTGCGTCTTGCCGATATCATGCAGCAGCGCACCAAGCCCGATGACCCGCAGCTCTTCTTTGCTGTAGCCGTGGGCAATGCCCAGCACCAGCGTATACAGGCATACGTTCAGGGAATGGACATACAGGTAGTTGTCGGCGGTGTGCATGTCAAGCAGCATGATCATCGGGTCCTCCTGCAGGGACATGTCATCAAGGATGGAATCCATCACCTTGGAGAACTTTTTATCCAGATGATAAAAGCCCTTGGTAATTCCCGAGGCGCCGGACATCTGCTGGAACTGGTTCCGGATGACCTTGAGCGCCTGATTGCGCGTCTCGTCCTGCAGCATTCCGGGGATCACAATATCCTCCGTGAGCGAATCCTCAATATAGATATAGCCGATATCGATTCTGGCGAGCCGCTTGATCAGGGAATCGGTAAGCTCCACTCCGTCCGCAAGCAGAACCAGCCCTTCATCATTATATATTTTTTTACCCAGCTTCATTCCCGCCTGAAGCCGATTGACGGATACTAGACGCACCTTGGCTCACTCCTGCCTTTAAACGGTAAAATTGCTTTTCTGTGATGCCAAGCTGAGAATCAACGCATAATAAACAGCCAGAAGGCGGCTGCAAGGATAAAGCGGTAGATGGCAAAATGCGTCGGTCTGATCTTCTGGATCATTCTCATGAACAGAACCACCACCACATAAGCCACGATGAAGGAAATAATGAAGCCAATGACAAAATACCCGATCGTCTCACTCGTAAAGTTCTTGTACGAATCCAGCAGCTCATACCCCGAGGCCGCACACATAATCGGAATCGCGATCAGGAAGGAGAAGTCGGCCGAGGCCTTGTAGCTCACTCCGCTCAGCATCCCCCCGGAAATGGTCGAGCCGGAACGGGAGAACCCGGGCCAGAGGACGGAAATAATCTGGAACAGTCCGATCGAGAGTGCCTGCCCGTAGGACAGATCATCCAGATCATGCGCCGTCACGCGGATCTTGCGTTTGTTGACCCATTCGGCAATGATCATCAGAATACCGCCTGCGACCAGCGCCCAGAGGACGGTGGATGCCCCGAAGAGGCTTTTAATGAAGTCCCGGGCAAAAAAAGCTACAGCGAGCGCAGGCACAATGCCCAACAGCACATGAATCAGGTTCAGGCGGGCTGCCGGCATTACGCCCCCTCTGTCTCTGCGGCCGAATCCGAGCAGATCCACAATCCGCTGGCGGTAGACCAGCGCAATCGCCAGTATAGCCCCCAGCTGAATCACGATCTCATACGTCTTCATAATCGAATCCTGCTCGTTAAATCCCAGAAGCTTAGTCGTTAGAATCATGTGTCCCGTCGAAGAAACCGGAATGAACTCCGTGATTCCTTCCACAATTGCCAGAATAATGGCTGTAATTGTATCCATATTACTCCTCCTGATCTAGTCAATGAAACCTGGTACTGTGTTAACTATCAATTTAATAAAACATGGTGTGGATCATCAGGTGGATTGCCTCTCCCAGCGAACCGCTTCACACTCATCCAGACTCCCCGGGCGCTGCAGCTCCATCCGCAGCAGATCGCGGAGGAAATGAGGCAGCAAATATACCGCCTCCCGGCCATTGGCTATACTCTCGTAGCCTGTACGGAACGTAAACATATCCAGCGTGCCGACACTATATACCTTGGTATCCTCCAGCTGCTCCCCGCCGGCAAAAATCGCAATACCGTTATCATAAGGCATGACCCTTGGATCGTACAAGATTTTTAATCCGTCCACGGCCAGGGTGCCCAGCACCTCTCCCCGGAAGCCATATCCGTAGATGACTTTATTCCGGAACTCTGCCATCAGACTTTGTTCCAGTGCGGTGCGGATATCCTTGCCTGTCAGCTGTACAATACAAGGATTAATCGGAGAAGGACATAAGGCATGCAGCATGCCTGTAGTGATATTCCCTTCCGGCAGCGGGCCAAGCAGCTGGCCTGTATTCACGAGTGAGATGGGACTGCCTGTGAACTGGCGGACCGCCTGTGCCAGCAGGTTGCCAAAAGGGGACTCCCCCTGCAGATCCAGCGGCAGCATGCGGTCGCTGATGGCAACCGTCTCCTCCAGGGCCTCACGCCCGCGCAGCAGATGGATCGCTGCCGCCGGAGCGATCAGCTCCTCCGTCAAGGCAGGATCAACTTCCGTGCAGCCTCCTTCGGCCAGGTGAAACGCTCCGTCCGGCTGCTGCCGCTCGAAGACCACCCGTCCGGCGTACCGGCCGAATTTGCCGGCTCCACATACGGCGGTCCCGTTAATCATCTGCGGCTGCTCCAGCATATGGTGGGTGTGCCCGCCCAGAATGGCATGCACGCCCTCCAGGTTCTCTGCCAGCCTCTGGTCTGCGGGTAACCCCAGATGAGACAGAATGATCACGATATCCACCTGCGGGGCAAGCAGCTGAACCTGCTCGCGCAGCGCCTCTTCCGGGTCCAGCACATCCCAGCCGAGCAGGGAATAGAAGGAGGTGAACGCCGCCGTAGCACCGGTCAGTCCAATCTTGATGCCGTCCTTCTCCAGAACCGCGTGGCGCTGCATCCAGTGCGGCGGCTCACCGGTAGCGGACTCCAGGAAATTGCAGCATACCACAGGACACTGGATACCTGTAAATATGGCTGAGAGCATCTCCTTGGAGAAGGTGAGGCCTTCGTTATTGCCGATGGTGACTGCATCGTATCCGGTCAGATTCATAATATCTATGTTGGCCTGTCCCATCGTGCCTTCCGTCTCTACAGCAGCGCGGTCCATATGATCGCCGATATCAAGCAGCAGCACCGGATCCTCGCCTGCCGCTGCCTTCATTGCGGATATCACTGCCGCAAGCGGACTCATCATTTCAAAGTGGCTATGTATATCATTGGTATGAATAATGGTTAATCTTTGCGGCCCAGGCTTCATAAGCTGGCTTCCCTCCCACTTGTACAGCCGTTTATAAAGTAAGCGGCAGGCTTGTTCAGTTCTAGAGTTAGCATAACATTTTCAGACCCAATATGGTATATTGTAATCATTATAAGCTGTCCTAAGCTTAAGTCCAGAAAGGGTGAAGAAAGCATGCATATCTCCATCCGGCTGTTCGCCGGTCTGGCCGAAATCATCGGCTCCTCCACTCTGGTCTTCCACGCCCAGGAGTCCCCTTTGACAGCAGGCAGGCTGAAGGAACTCCTCTCCGCCTCCTATCCCGATGCCGCGCCGCAGATCAGTGTGTCCCTTGTAGCCGTTGATCAGGAATATGCGCCTGATGATACGGATATTACCGAAGGCTCAGAGGTGGCCTTCATTCCGCCCGTATCCGGCGGTTAACCGGACCGTTCCCCTTCCGCGAATCTGCATAGATACACAACAGGGTAGGACCAGCGGGTTGCACAATCTGCAAGCTACAATCAGTACTCTTACACCATTGAATATTGCGGACTTTGTTGCTATGCTGTAAAAAATTGCTATAGTAAGGTGGCCTAGTCATTGAGAGTACACGTGATGGATCTTAAACCGGGTGATCATCTGCGGATGGATACCTTCAGCTCCCGCGGGCTGCATGTACTCCCTAAGGGATCACGGCTGCAAATGGAGGAAATCGCCAAGCTGATACAGCACGGCGTGGATTATGTAGACATTGAAACGGTACAGGAAGAGCCCGCCCCTTCCAGCCGGACATCAATCATTCAGGCCGCAGCCAGCAGCTTCGATACCACGATTGACGGTTTTGAATCTCTATATATGGAAGCGCTCAGCAAAGGCAGCTTCAATCAGTCCGTAGTGGATGATATTCTACAGCCGACCTTGTCCACGCTGGACAAACATAAGGACGTAGTGACACTCCTGCTGCTGCTGGACCGGGAAGATAACTATACCTACAATCATTCCCTGCAGGTAGGCATGCTCTCGTATTATCTTGCCTCGTGGCTCGGATATTCCAAGACAGAGTGCTACGAGATCGGGCGTGCGGGATACCTGATTGATATCGGCAAATGCCGCATCTCCCCCGCAATTCTGAATAAGCCTGGTAAGTTAACCCCTGATGAATACGAAGAGATCAAATTACATACGATTTACGGTTACGAAATCATACAGAACTCCATGAACGATCCTTTCACTGCTCTGGTTGCCCTGCAGCATCATGAACGCGAGGACGGCTCCGGTTATCCCAAGCAGCTGACCAAGACAGATATTCATCCTTACGCCCAGATCGCAGCCGTTGCGGATATTTACAGTGCCATGACCACTCACCGGGTCTATCAGTCCAAGCAGGAGCTGATTTCCGTTCTGCGTGAGATCAACTCCCTCAGCTTCGGGAAGCTGAACGGCAAACCGGTCCAGGCCTTCATCAATCACCTGATGCCTAACTTCATCGGCAAGCGCGTTCTGCTGAGCACCGGTGATATGGGTGTTATCGTGATGAACAACCCGCTGGATGTCTTCCGTCCGCTTGTACAGAGCGAAGGCAAGTTCCTTGACCTGTCCCGCGAACGCAAAATTGCCGTCGTTGAGATTTATATGGAGTAGAGAGATTTCCTCTACGCAAAAAAAAATCAAGCAGCCCCTCCTGCGTTACCGCAGAAGTGCTGCTTGAAGTTGAATACCAACAGAAGCCTCCCCCGGCCGGGGGAGGCTATCCTTTTATCGGATAAGTGTAAGCAGCAGCTCACCGCTAGGCACTTCTGTCCCTGTGCTCTTAAGCACATCAAGGTATTGTGCCGAGTTGGTGACAATCACAGGCGTGGCGGTTACAAATCCGGCTGCACGGATGGCTTCAAGGTCAAATTCAAGCAATAGCTGACCCTTGACTACCTTGTCGCCTTCCTGCACTTTTTTGGTAAAATGCTGACCCTTAAGCTTCACGGTATTGACACCGACATGAATCAGCAGCTCCGCACCGCCCTCCGAAGTGATGCCGATGGCATGTCCTGTCGGGAATACAGTAGTTACCGTTCCGTTCACAGGGCTGGTTAAGATGCCGGAAGAAGGCTCGATTACAATGCCCTTGCCCATGGCGCCGGAAGCAAAAGCTTCGTCAGGCAGGGTGTCAAGCGGCTGCAGCGTTCCTGCCAGCGGGCTTACAACCAGTTCTTTATCAATCAGCGTCGGTGTAGTCGTACCCGAGGTTGCACTTAAGTTAACCGATGCCGCAGCATCTGTCTCAGGCTCCTCGTAGCCAAACACCAGCACCAGTACAGCGGCCAGTACAAATGCTACCAGTATACCAATGACTACCCAAACAAATCCGGTGCCGAAATAGGTCGGCAGAGCCAGCAGACCCGGCAGTGAGAAGGATAATGCTCTTGCGCCGCCTGTTGCAATAATTGCACCGCCGATAGCGCCGGAGATACATGCATAGATGAACGGTTTTTTGAGCTTCAGGGTGACTCCATAAATGGTTGGTTCAGTAATCCCAAAGACCGCAGATAGTGTAGAAGAACCGGCGAGTGCCTTAAGCTGCGGGTTCCGCGATTTCAGGAATACACCGAATACAGCCCCAGCCTGCGACAGAACGGCCGCACTGAGAATAGGCAGCATGGTATCCTGTCCCAGTGTAGCAATATTGCTGAGCATGATCGGTACGAAGCCCCAGTGTACACCGAAGATTACGAACACTTGCCAGAACGCCCCGGCAATGGCTCCGGCCACAAGCGGACTTAGATTGTAGAGCCAGGTATAGCCAGAGGCCAAGCCGTCACTGATCAGGGAGCCTACAGGTCCGAAGGCCAGGAACGTAAGCGGAATAACAATGAGCAGTGCGAACATGGGAACCAGGATATTCCGGACCGATTCATGAATGAACGAACGGAACCATTTTTCTACATAGGATTGTACCCATACCGCCAGAATAATCGGGATCACGCTGGAGGAATAGTTGATCAGTACGATCTTGATCCCCAGGAAGTGCAGCGGGTCAGGTGAGCCTACAGCCGCAATGACTGCGGGATAGATCAAGGCTCCGGCTATGGCAATGGACACGAATTGATTCGCCTTGAATTTGCGCGCTGCCGTAACCGCCAGGAAGACAGGCAGGAAATAGAACACGCTGTCGGCAGCCGCATTGAGGATCATGTAAGTGCCGCTGGCAGCACTAATCCACTCCAGTGACAGAATCAGGGCCAGTAAGCCCTTGAGAATCCCCGCCCCGGCCAGTGCACCCAGAATCGGCGAGAAAATACTCGAAATGATGTCCACCGCTTTACCCAGAACTCCGGTGCTTTCCGAGCTTTCGTCACTGCCGCTTTTCTCCGCATCCTGAAGCGAGGTTTCCTTCATAATCTGCTCGAATACCTGGCTGACATTGTTGCCGATGACCACCTGGAATTGCCCGCTGTTCTCAACCACTGTAATGACTCCCGGAGTCTTCTCCAGCGCTGCTTTATTGGCTTTGCTGTTATCCTTCAGCTTGAATCTTAAGCGTGTGGCACAATGGAAGACGGAATTCACATTCCCTTCTCCGCCAACGAGTGTGATAATTTGTTTGGATAAGTCTTCATTGCTCATTTGGGTTTGCTCCTTTTGAGATCTGTAATATAAGCATCGCTGCAGAGGCGAGTTGTGCCAGCCCTTCTATCTTTCCCCTCTGCAAACAAGAAAAACCTGAACTCAAGGCAAAAAAGGCGTAGAATACACGCTATTTTGCCATCAGCTCAGGTTTTGCCTGCATGACCAGTTACACCCTGACAGATGATATGAAAATATATGAAATAAATATTGTAGTCTTACGTATGTTACGTGTTACTCCAGGTTATTGCGTTCAGTTACACGCTGAATGTGAATCGTCAAATAGACATATTCATCCTTGCTGAGGCTCTGGCCATGGGATTTCTCCAGATATTCATTAATCTTGCCTACGCATTCAAAAGCCTTGACATAGGTTAGCCTCACCTGATTGTACAGGAACTCTTCCCCGCTGTTATTGGTCTCCTTCTTCAGCACCCGCATGGAAAAATACTGCAGATGGGTCAGGAACCGCGAGTAGTTAAGCGAGGTCTCGTCCAGCACCACCTTATAATGATAGGTAACGATGTTCAGAATGTTCTGGACGATCTCCGTCATCTTGATCGTCGATCTTACCTCGGTGCCATCCATTCTGGCGTTGACCAGGTGGAGGGCAATGAAGCCGGCTTCATCCTCGCCCAGCGAGAGGCCGGTGGTCTGTTCAATCATCTTCAGGGCATCCAACCCGATCCCGAATTCCTTCTGGTAAAAGCGCTTGATCTCAAACAGCATCGCATTCTTCAGCTGAATCCCCTTCTCAAAACGCTCCAGCGCGAAATGGATATGATCCGTCAGCGTCAGATAGAGATTATCGTTCAGCTCTGTGTGCAGCACTCCACTCGCGTAGGTGACGATGCTGCTGGCCAGCTCCAGGTGAGCCACCGGAATATCATTCAGCAGTTCAGTCAGCCGGGCAGTGAATTCATTCTCGTTCAGCAGAAAAATCTTATCCACCTTGGCAGGATCAACATAATCCCCCGCCACCTTATTGAAGGAAATCCCTCTGCCCATCACAATAACCTCCTTGCCCTTCTGGTTCTTGGTCAGGAGCACATTATTGTTCAGCACCTTCTCGATAATCATCTCTATTTCACCTCCTGACGCATAGTTTGTACAAAAAAAGCCTAAGTTGATCCCAATATCATTCATAAAAATGATACTCGCATCAGCTTAGGCATTGCCCGCGTTACCGGTCACAATCCTGTATTACTGCTATTGTAGCATAAATAAAAGCGATTTCAAGAACTTTTTTTATTCTAAAGATCTGAATATTCATATTTGGCTTCATTCCGGTTTGAAACCGTATCTCCAGGGTCACGCTAATAGCAGACAATAATACAAGGGAGGAGATATGATGCTTGCGGTTCACCAGCGCCTTGCCGAGCTATATACCCTGAGTCTGAAGCGTCCACTGGCTCCGGCGGAGCAAGACGAGCTTCAGCATTGCCTGCATGTTAACACCGTCTACTGCTGGGAAATGGCCCGCCTCCATATCGAAGCTCTGTTGGCAGAGAGTACTCAAGATACCGGGTGGCAGCAGGAGATCAGTGCGCAGCTGCTGGAGGTCCGGGTAAGCGGGAAGCCGGGAAAACGGCCTTAACGGGAAGGAGCTCTACGCTTCCCCTTATCATTCCAGACGCAAAAAAAACAGCAGCCCCTCCCCCACATCGGGGCCAGGCTGCTGCATGTGCTTCTATAAGAAGCGGAACTGTGCTTCTATTAATCCGTTATAAATACCGTCGTGCTTGGTGAGCTCAGCATGGTTGCCTTCTTCCTTGATCTCGCCGTGATCCAGCACCACGATCTTATCCGCATGGCGGATGGTCGAGAGGCGGTGGGCGACGATGAAGGAGGTCCGGCCCTGAAGCAGCAGCTTCAGCGCTTCCTGAATCTTGATCTCCGTCTCCGTATCAATGCTGGCGGTCGCTTCATCCAGAATCAGAATCCGCGGATCAGCCAGCAGCGCCCGGGCGAAGGACAGCAGCTGGCGCTGTCCCATGGACAGTGCGCTTCCCCGCTCCTCTACCTCGGTATCATAACCGGCAGGCAGCTTGACGATGAAATCATGGGCGTCTACAGCCTTAGCGGCCGCTTCAATCTCTTCGTCCGTGGCATCCAGCCGCCCGAAGCGGATGTTGTCGCGGATCGTTCCCGAGAAGATGAAGGTATCCTGCAAGACAATCCCGATCTGTTCGCGCAGACTCTGGAGTGTAACCTCGCGGATATCCCGTCCATCAATGGTGATGCCGCCGCTCTTGATATCATAGAACCGGCCGATCAGGTTGATGATCGTGCTTTTGCCGGAGCCGGTATGTCCTACGAGTGCAATGGATTGGCCTGCGTGGACATCCAGATTAATGCCCTTGAGTGCCGCGCGGCCCTTCTCATATTCAAACACAACATTATCGAAGTGAATATCTCCCTTAATCTTGGACAGCGGAGTTGCTCCCGGCTTATCCTGAACCGCAGGCTGTTCGTCGAGATATTCGAAGATCCGCTCGGAGGAGGCCATCGCCACTAGCAGCTGATTGTACATCTGTCCCAGCCGGTTGATCGGGTCCCAGAAGTTGCTGACATAACTGCTGAAGGCGACCAGGAAGCCGACCGTAAGCTCTCCCGACTGAATCAGGTAAGCCCCGAACCAGAAGAGAATCATCGTCCCGAAGCCGCCGGTAACTTCAATGATCGGACCGAATGCCTGGTTCATGGCTGAGGCCTTGTTCCACGACTTCCGGCTGTCCATATTCATGGCATCGAAATAATGCATGTTCTCTTCTTCCTGCGTGTAGGCCTGGGTGACGCGGATCCCCTGAATTGACTCATTCAGATGGGAGTTGATCCGCGAGTTCTTCATACGCACATCCTGCCAGGCAATACGGATTCTCTGCCGCAGCTTGGTCGAGATCAGGAACATAATGGGCACCGTAATCATAACGGCCAGCCCCAGCTTCCAGTTGATCAGCAGCAGAATTATCATAATGCCGAACAGTTGCACACAGTCAATCATTAGATTGACGACCCCGTTGGTGAACAAATCCTGCAGCGAGTTAATATCATTGGTCACCCGGACCAGGACTGATCCGGCCGGACGTTTATCAAAGAAGTTGAAGGACAGCTTCTGGATATGCCGGAACAGGTCCGAGCGCAGATCATAGATCACCCGCTGGCCGATCACATTCGTATATTTGATCCGGTATACGCCCGCAATCCATTGAATCAGATACAGAATGATTACACTGGCTGTGAGCGTGTAGAGCAGCGTCAAGCTGGTGTTTCCGTCTTTTGGAGCAATCGCTTTATCAATCGCCATACTGGTCAGGAATGGAACCGTCAGCTTGGTAATCGTCCCCAGAATCATCATGATCGAGACCAGCGGCAGCATCTGCCTCGCATATGGCTTCATATAGCTGAATAAGCGGGTGAACTGCTTCCAGTCAAAAGCCTTATCGATCACATCATCGTCTTTGTAGATAAAACGCTCTTCAAGCGTCTGTTCTTCAACCTTACTGTTGTCGGTATTTAATACGCCGTCAGCGGTCTGTTTGGAGGTCTCAAGACTCATGCCGGATCACCCGCCTCTCGTTCATTATCCCTGGCTAAATAATCGGCATACTGAATCCGGTACACATCCTGGTAAGGTCCCGGGACCGCGATCAATTCCTGATGGGTGCCCTGCTGGACCATTCTCCCTTCATTCATGACAATGATCTGATCGGCATGACGCAGGGAGGAGATCCGGTGGGCAATAATCAAGGTGGTCCGTCCGCGCATAACCTCCTGGAACCCGGCCTGAATCTCATGCTCCGTCTCCATGTCCACCGCACTGGTGGCATCGTCCAGGATAAGAATCCGCGGATTCTTGAGCAGTGCGCGCGCGATGGCAATCCGCTGCTTTTGGCCGCCCGAGAGACCCATTCCCCGCTCCCCGACTACCGTATCGTAGCCTTCCGGCATCTCCATAATGAAGTCATGCGCCTTCGCCAGCTCGGCGGCACGGATGATCTCATCCATGCTGACATTCTTCAGTCCATAAGAGATATTATTGCGGATCGATGAGGAGAACAGGAAGGTCTCCTGGAATACCGTCGATATTTGCGAGCGCAGACTACGGACCTGGAACTCGCGGATATCCACGCCATCGAGCTTGATACTGCCCTGATTCACATCATAAGCACGCATCATGAGCTGGGTAATCGTGGATTTACCGGATCCCGTTCCGCCAAGGAATCCAATGACCGCACCAGGCTCCGCATGGAAATGAATATCCTTGACTGCCGGCATTTTGTTGCCGTAAGCGAAGGTGACATGATCGAACTCCACCTCACCCTTCACTTCTGCCGCTGCAAGCTCGCGGGCATTCTCTTGATCCCGGACATCGATTGTCTGATTCAGCACTTCCAGCACACGTTCGCCAGAGGCCTTCGACTGGGTATAGTTGTTGATGTGGAACCCGAGTCCCCATACGGGGCCGATAATGTACCAGATCAGGCTGAAGAACGCAACCAGCTCACCCAGCGACATCTTCCCGTTGATAACCAGCGTACCGCCAACACCCAGCAGGATCGCTACACTGACCGAAGCCAGCAGCTCCATGAACGGGAAGAATTTACTCCACAGCTCGGCCGCAAAAATCTGATTATCTTTATAACGTTCATTACGGTGTGAGAATTTCTCAACTTCGTAGGCCTCTCTGGCAAACGATTTGACCGTTCTTACCCCGGTGACATTCTCCTGTACAGCCGTTGTCAGGGAACTTAACGCCAGGCGCATCTCCTGAAAGGCCGGATGAATCTTGGATTCAAATCTGAGTGCGACTACCGCCAGAAACGGCATTGTGATCAGAGTAACCAGCGTCAGCTGCCAATTGATGGTAAACATCATAATGGAGCCGAACAAAACCATGAAAAACACATTCAGCAGTTGGGCAAATCCGAAGCCGATAAACATCCGGATCGCTTCCAAATCCCCGGTCAGCCGGGACATCAGGTCACCTGTCTTCGCCGTATCATAATAACGGAAGGACAGAAATTGCAGCTTCTCATAGCAGGCATTGCGCAGCCGGTAGGCCAGGAAATTCCCCAGCCGTCCGCCGAAAAATCCATGGGCAAACTGCAGGCACGCCTTGACAATAATGACAGCAAGCACACTGAGAGCGAGTACGGGCACCTCAGTAAACTTTAGGGGAACAATAACATCATCGATCAATCTCCTTAACAAATTGGGGGTAATAAGCCCCACTGCAGTTGCGGCCGCCAAACATACAATCGACAGAATCAGATAGTGCAGCTTCTCCCGATAAAAGCCCCGCAGTTGCCTGAGAACATCCATATCTCTCCTCCTTAAAGCTTTACGAAGTAAAGCTGGCTCCGTAAGCATAAACTTGGTCTCTAAATATCGCACCGTAAGCTAGCTTTTTTAGCGCTTCCAATTTAGTGACTTTAAGCAGTTTATCATCCCTAATTTAATGCGGCAAAGGGGAGAAACCACCGTTTTCCCTCTTTTTCCGGAATAAACCGGGCTTAAGCAGGGGCTAATGGACACCCGTAGTTTTAAATGCTGCTATTTCCTCGCAAATACTGCTCAATTAAGATATAGCAAGATTCAACGATGCAAAGCAGCTTTTTGAAAGCCTAATAAAAGGTATTTTATGTTCCTATAACACACAAAAGTGCCCACAGAGCTTTGACCAACCTGCATCAAAGTTCTGTGGACACTCACTGTATATCGCCTGGTTATTGAAGGAGGCAGCTAGTTTACCCTATACTGCCTTCCATCTCAAACTTGATGAGACGATTCATCTCGACCGCATATTCCATCGGCAGCTCTTTGGTGAACGGCTCGATGAAGCCCATAATAATCATCTGCGTGGCATCAGCTTCGGAGAGACCGCGGCTCATGAGGTAGAATAGCTGCTCCTCAGATACCTTGGAGACCGTCGCTTCATGCTCAAGCACAATGTTATCGTTCATGATCTCATTGTAAGGAATCGTGTCCGAGGTGGACTCGTTATCCAGAATGAGCGTATCGCATTTAATATTGGATTTCGCGCCTTCTGCCTTGCGGCCGAAGGAAGCGAGTCCACGGTAAGTGACCTTGCCGCCGTGCTTGCTGATCGACTTGGATACAATGGTTGAGGTGGTATCCGGTGCCAAGTGGATCATTTTGGCGCCTGCATCCTGATGCTGATTCTTGCCCGCTACCGCGATGGACAATACAGAACCCTTGGCTCCACGGCCTTTAAGAACAACCGCAGGATATTTCATAGTCAGCTTGGAGCCGATGTTGCCATCTACCCATTCCATCGTAGCATTCTCTTCGGCAACCGCACGCTTGGTAACGAGGTTGTAGATGTTCGGTGCCCAGTTCTGAATGGTGGTATAACGGACACGGGCGTTCTTCATGCAGAGAATTTCAACCACTGCACTATGCAGAGAGTTCGTGCTGTAGATTGGGGCAGTACAGCCTTCAACGTAATGCACGAAGCTGTCTTCGTCTGCCAGAATCAGAGTACGCTCGAATTGTCCCATATTCTCGGAGTTGATGCGGAAGTAAGCCTGCAAAGGAACTTCACACTTCACACCCTTCGGAACATAGATGAAGCTGCCTCCTGACCAAACGGCACTGTTAAGTGCGGCGAACTTGTTGTCTGCAGGCGGAATGATTGTGCCGAAGAACTTCTTGAACAGCTCAGGATGATCACGCAGTGCGGAATCCGTATCTGTGAAGATCACACCCTGATCCTCCAGGTTCTGCTGCATGCTGTGATAGACTACCTCAGATTCATACTGTGCAGAGACACCGGCAAGGAACTTCTGCTCCGCTTCCGGAATTCCCAGCTTGTCGAAGGTCTCTTTGATCTCGGAAGGTACCTCCTCCCAAGTCTTGCCCTGCTTCTCGGAAGGTCTAACATAATATTGGATATCCTCGAAATCCAGATCATCCAGATTGCCGCCCCACTTCGGCATTGGCATCTTACGGAACTGCTCCAGGGATTTCAGCCGGAATTCCAGCATCCATTCGGGCTCGTTTTTGATTGCGGAGATTTCCCGGACGATTTCTTCCGTGAGTCCTTTACCAGACTGAAATATCGACTTGTGCTCGTCACGGAATCCGTACTGGTATTCCTCCATATCAGGCGCTTTCTTAGCCATGGTGTCAGCCTCCTTGTGTGTAATATTATTTTATAAGCTTCTTTGCGTATCTATGCCTTTGCGAAGCGCGTTCCAGGCCAGAGTGGCACATTTGATCCGCGCCGGAAATTTATTAACACCGGACAGGGCTTCAATATCTTCGTAGTCACCGAAATCTGCTTCCTCACCCTTCATTAGAGAGGAGAAGCTGTCGGCCATCTCAAGCGCATGCGCTATCGATTGGCCCTTGACCGCTTCCGTCATCATCGAAGCCGACGACATGCTGATTGAACAGCCTTCGCCGCTGAAACGGGCGTCCTGGACGATCCCATCCTCCACCTTAAGCTGAAGCGTAATGCGGTCGCCGCAGGTAGGGTTATTGAGCTCAATCTTAAGTGCGTCATCTTCAAATGAGCCGCGATTTCGGGGATTTTTGTAATGATCCATAATTACGCGTCTATATAAGTCATCCAAGTTCATAGCTGAAATACTCCTTTGCCTTAAGTAAGGCTTGAACCAGCGCATCTACATCCTGTTCAGTGTTGTACAGGTAGAAGCTCGCCCGGGCGGTGGAGCTGACCTCCAGCCAGCGCATGAGCGGCTGGCAGCAATGATGCCCCGCGCGGACAGCCACGCCTTCCGCATCCAGCACGGTGGCCACATCATGCGGATGAACATCACCCAGGTTGAAGGTGACTACCCCCACCTGACGGTTGCGGGGACCATAGATCGTCAGATCACTGACCTCCGACAGCCGCTGCTCCGCATATGCTGCAAGCTGCATTTCGTGGCGGTGAATCTCATCCATCCCGACCTCCTGCAGGAAATCAATCGCTGCTCCTAAGCCGACGGCACCAGCAATAATCGGTGTTCCGCCTTCGAACTTCCACGGCAGCTCCTTCCAGGTAGACTCATACAGCCCGACATCATCGATCATCTCGCCGCCGAATTCAACCGGCTCCATAGCTTCCAGCAGCGCCTTCTTGCCGTAGAGAGCACCGATACCAGTAGGCGCAAGCATCTTGTGCCCGGACAAGGCGTAGAAATCGCAATCCAGGTCCTGCACATCCACCTTCAGGTGCGGTGTGCTCTGTGCACCGTCCACCACAATTACTGCACCGTTCCGGTGGGCAATCGCTGCAAGCTCTTTGATAGGATGAGTAACGCCCATGACATTGGATACATACGCAATGGCTACGATCTTGGTCCGGGCAGTAATCGTCTGCTCGGCATCCTCCAGCGTGATCGTACCGTCCTTTTGCAGCGGCAGGAATTTCAGGGTAGCCCCGGTGTTCTTGGCCAGCTGCTGCCAGGGAATGAAATTGCTGTGATGCTCCATCTGGGTAATCACGATCTCATCCCCTTCCTTCAGGACGGAAGGACCGTAAGAGGAAGCTACAATATTAAGCGCGGTCGTTGTCCCGCGTGTGAAGATAATTTCCTTCACACTGCGGGCATTAATGAAGTTCTTCAGCTTCTCGCGGGCACCTTCATACGCATCGGTTGCCCGGCTCCCCAGGGTATGCACCCCGCGGTGTACGTTGGCATTATCCCATTCGTAGTAAGACTTGACCGCCTCAATGACCTGGCGCGGCTTCTGTGAAGTGGCCGCACTGTCCAGGTAGACCAGCGGATGGCCGTTGATCTTCTGGTTCAGGATGGGAAACTGCTCCCGGATCTGACTGCTAATCATTGGCCTAACTTCCTTTCCACAAGAGATTGGAGCTGATTGCGCAGTCCCTCCAGTGGAATTTGCGATACAACAGGTGCAAGGAAGCCGTATATGATCAGTGTTTCTGCGTCATGCCGCGATAATCCCCGGGACATCAGGTAATAGACTTGCTCGTAATTGACCTGTCCTACGGAAGCGGCATGGCCTGCGGTTACATCATCTTCATCTATAAGGAGGATCGGGTTGGCGTCTCCACGCGCTTTGGGGCTTAGCATCAGAACCTTCTCTGTCTGCTGTCCGTCAGCTCTGGTAGCGCCCTTCTCAATCTTCGTAATTCCGTTAATAATCGAGGTTGCTGAATCCCGCATAACAGCACGCGTGATCATGTCACTTGGTGTATTTCTGCCGAAGTGCTGGGCTTGTGTAGTATAGCTCAGCTTCTGCGAACCGGAGCCTACAGCAATGACCTTCGCATCTGAGCTTGAGCCGTTGCCTTTAAGCACCGATTTGGTATCGCTGGCGGTATCTCCATAGTTCATCTCACCGATGATCCATTCAATGGTGCCGTCATTCTCCACAACGGCGCGGCGGTACGTCACATCCGTTGTATCCTGCCCCAGCTGATGTACGGTAGCGTATCTCACAGTGGCACCTGCACCTACGAATACTTCAACGGCTCCGTTATGCAGACCCGCTTCAGTCTTATCCGATACGTAGTTATCCACGTAGGTCAACGAACTGTTAGTATCGGCAACAATCAGAATATGCGGTACAAAGGCAGCTTCAGCGTCATCTGTGAGCAGAACCGCCTGCAGCGGAGTCTCGATGACAACATTCTTCGGAACATAGAGGAATACCCCGCCGTTCCATAGTGCTGCATGCAGTGCGGCGATGGAGTGCTCTTCCGGCAATACTGCCTTATGCAGATAACGCTGAACAAGGTCTCCATGCTCTCTGACTGCAGTCTGCAAATCGGTGAAAATAACACCTTGCGCAGCCAGCTCCGGAGCCAGGCGGGCATATACAGCCCCTGAATTCCGTTGAATAATCAGGCTGCCTTCCTCTTGTCCTTCAATCAGCCCGGCAATAGAAGCCGGTGCATCTTGAAGTGCCGCCAGCGCCTGGCTTGGCTTGTATTCCCCGTAGTTGTTGATATTCCAGCGGTCAATCCGTGTCTTCTCCAGCTTCGGCAGGTCAAGCCCTGCGGCAAGCTCCAGAGCCTTCAAACGGCTGTCCTTCAGCCAGCCCGGTTCGCCGCTGCTCTGCGATTGTGCGCCGAGCTGCTGTGCATCCACGGGAAGAATGGTTTGCGTCGTCATAAGTGGTTTCCTCCTTCCAGCGTTTCTAAGCTTCTTGTCCTACAGTTTCGTCTTCAATGCCGAGCTCTTCCTTGATCCATTCGTAACCTTCTGCTTCCAGTTTCTGTGCCAGCTCAGGACCGCCGGATTTCACAATCCGTCCCTGCATCATGACATGCACATAGTCAGGTTTGATATAATTAAGCAACCGCTGATAGTGGGTAATAACAAGGAATCCGCGTTCCGGGCTGCGCATGGAGTTCACGCCATCAGCAACAATTTTGAGTGCGTCAATATCAAGGCCGGAGTCAATTTCGTCAAGGATGACGATCTTAGGGTCCAGCATCATCATTTGCAGAATCTCGTTACGCTTCTTCTCCCCGCCGGAGAAGCCTTCATTCAGATAACGGTGCAGGAATTCAGGGTTCATATCCAGTTCTTTCATCTTGGCTTCCATCTGGCGGATGAAGCGGATCAGTGAGATCTCACTGCCCTCTTCACGGCGCGAGTTAATCGCACTGCGCAGGAAGTCGGAGTTCGTCACTCCGCTGATTTCACTTGGATATTGCATCCCGAGGAACAACCCGGCGCGGGCGCGCTCATCCACTGCCATCTCCAGCAGATCTTCACCTTCGAGCAAGGCCGTACCTTCTGTAACCACATACTTGGGATGACCCATCAGAGCTGAGGCCAGCGTACTTTTACCAGTACCATTCGGTCCCATCACGGCGTGAATTTCTCCGCCCTTCATCTGAAGGTTAATCCCCTTCAGAATTTCTTTTCCTTCAATCGTCGCTTTCAGTCCCTCAATGACAAATTCTGCTGCCATAATTATTATTCCCTCCATTGATCGATTTGCGAAATCAGAAAGTTGTATTGTCACAGGTTAACCCTGATTACAAGCAATTAGATTTTATATCACATTATAATTATTATAAAGTGAATCAGGATGATTATCAATGATTCTCACTAATTTTATTACATCGGCCCTTTTTTATCAAATTAATTAATGGTTATCTTCACTGCGGGAATAGGAAAAACGGAATTTGAATACCGCTTATGTTCCCCCGCTTCAAGTACTGCGACGATCCGTTCCAGCGGACGAAGCCCGAAGGACTCACACTGCTTCCGGTCATAGACCCATTCCGGAATCCTGCGGCGCAACTGCCACCCTTCAGACCGGGCCAGCAGTTGAAAATTCTGTATCAGGCTGCACACCGCGGCATAATCCTCTTCCTGCTTGTGCGGGTCCGTCTCTTCTCTGGCTACGGCCAGCAGAAACGGCGGTGAAGGTGCCTCTTCAGAGAACTGCAGTTTGCCTGATGCCTCTGTCTTATCACCCGTCACATAGATGAACCGCCAAGGCTCCCGCATGCCGTCATTCGGTGCCCAGACCGCCTCGTTCAGCAGCCTAAGGACATTGTACGCGGAGAAAGGAGCGGCATCCTCAAGCTGGCGGCTGTCTTCACCTATAACCGTCCATTTCCGTTCTGCCGGTGTTCTTTTTCGTCCTCGCGGCGCTTTGTCGAAGGAGCCGATTTCCAGAATCCCGGCAAACTGCTCTCCTTCACGCCAGCCGATGAGCTTATAGAACGATTCGCTCAGAATCAAGGGATCTGTGTACCACAGCATCCCCAGCCCCTGTTCCCAGCCCAGAAGCTGAACCGTTTGCATGATGCTGCAGACCGCGGCGTAATTCTCATCCCGCTCCCGCTCCGTGCCGGCGGACTCGGCAATGAAGATTACATGAGCGGGAGTACCCGTGATTTGCCTTCTTAGAAGATCTGTCATTGGGGCAGGAAGGAGCTTCCCCAGCCGGCCGCCCGTCACCTTCGCCATCATGGATTCAGCCAGCTCTTCACGGGACTCGGGAGTGCCGAAGTAAAGACAGCGCCAGTGCGGCGTTCCTTCGGACTCGTATAAGCCAGCCGCCTCATTTACCAAGGAAATAATCCGTTCTTGTTCAACCGGCGCAGCGCTGAATCTCCGAATGGTCCGCCGTTCCCTAACCGTTATGGACACATCCTTCATCTTCATCCCCCCAAAATATCGTTTGGCATTCAATAATTAAT
This sequence comes from Paenibacillus sp. FSL M7-0896, assembly GCF_037975415.1. Taxonomy (NCBI): domain Bacteria; kingdom Bacillati; phylum Bacillota; class Bacilli; order Caryophanales; family Paenibacillaceae; genus Paenibacillus; species Paenibacillus sp. FSL M7-0896. The sequence continues at coordinate 1,858,802 of NZ_CP150250.1, read as the reverse complement.
ATTGTTTACCAGTTAACTATATTTTGAAAGAAATACGATGTCAATCTTTATTATTTAATTTAAGATCAGCAATTTACCATAAATACATTGTCTGAATATTTAGTTTACACGTTAATAATTTTAAGTTAGAATAAAGGTACTTTGCAGAAAGGAGATGCTAAGCCCCATGCATTCCTCTGAAGGACTTAAGCGGCTGCTGTATGACCGTTTTCTCCACCTCTCCCATTTAGTTGAAGAGACTTTCGTAACCGAAATGGATGTATTTACGGATCTCACACGGAAGTACGGGATTACTCTCACTTCAACCAGCTTGACCAGTATTCATGTCATCGACTGCATTGGCAATCACGAGCCTGTCAACAGCACTACCATCGCGGAGAGCTTGAAATTGTCCAAGGCGAGCATCACTAAGATCAGCACCAAGCTTCTCCAGGATGGCTGCATTAAGCGGAGCCGGATGAATGACAACAAGAAAGAAATCTACTTCAGCCTTACTCCTAAAGGCAGACAGCTCTTTGAACTCCACGCCCGGATGCACGAGAACCTGGAGGAGAGATTCATTGAGAAAATGGGTGAATTCTCGGAACCGGAGCTGCAGGCTTCACTGAAATTCATTCAAATGATGATTGATGAGAATAGAATGCTCCCCCTGAATCTTAGTGAATTCGAGTAGAAAGGGCTACGCTGCCCTTTTAAAGGGGATCATGAGAAGCACAAGAATCCTTATATTTTGAAAAATAAATAAAGCCTCCCTTCAGGGGAGACTTTATTCCTATATTCAAATCATTGTGCTGCTTATCCCGCAATCAGCCCAGGAAAGCGCGCAGCATCCACTGGTTCTTCTCCAGATCCGTGCGGATCTTAATGAACAGGTCTGCCGTCGGCTGGTCGCTGATTTCTTCCGCCAGCTCGATGCCCTCTGTCAGTTCTTCCGCTACTGTAGCGAAATCTTCGATCAGCGCCTGAACCATACCGCGGGCATCTTCTTTGCCTGTGGCTTCCTGAATGGTAGCCAGTTCCAGATATTCTTTCATAGTTGCTGCAGGGCTGCCTTTGATGCTCAGCAAGCGCTCAGCTACCTCGTCCATTTTGAGTGTAATATCATCGTACAGCTCTTCGAACTTCACATGCAGGGCGAAGAACTGCTCCCCCTTCACATACCAGTGATAGTTATGCACTTTCACATACAATACGTTCAGGTTGGCAACCTGACGGTTCAGTACCTGTTCCAATGAAGCGGTGTTCACTTTGTTTGATGCTTTAGCCATGAGATGATCCCTTCCTTATCCATTAAATTTAGCCGGCTGCTTGTCCATTGTCCGGCCTTGCAGTTGTCTATTCTCCATTTACCCTTTTGCCTGAAGGGCGAAACAAGCCTGGCCCCGGACAAGCCCTCTTCCCCGCCGCTGGCTGCATGCTTGTGTCTTCACCCGTAGGATGAACCAAGCAAGCGCCGGTTATGCTAATTGATGCGGTTCAAGACAGAATAAAGTCAGCCAAGGGGCCGGGAAGCTCCTTGGCTGACTACACATTGCTATGTGCCTTACATCATTAGCAGCAGGGCCTCTGCACCGGACATGCCCGGAACGATTCCCAGCTTCTCTGCTTCTATAGTTACGGACTCCAGCGGCGCGGCCAGCAGCTGTTGAAGCGTGCGCACCCCGACAGCCCTTGCCGCAATAATCTTCCGGTCGCTCAGCACCTCGTTCAGCAGTCCTATGTCCAGCGCCCCGCACATAATATATCCCTTGTCTGTGCTGATGCTGAGCAGCGTCGTTTTGGGCAGCTTCACCTCAACCCCCACCAGGACATGATCGCCCACCTGCATGGGCTCTATTGTTACCATCTGCAGCACCTCCTCCTTTCACATTCACGTTGTAGGTTATGCGTACGGTTCAGGCCACGTGTGGACGATTGTCCTAGTTCATGGAGAAATCGGAGGGTCAGAAGTCCTTATTTCTATGCAGGAGGGTATATAATTTCCGCTTATTTAATGGTATAGTTTATACACTAATTTAAATTAAAGAAATCGTGATTAACGATTAAGCTGGGGGATTAATGGATAAGAAACTACAACATACCGACGGCAATTATCTTTTCAATGTCGACATCCTGATTAATGCCCGCACCAACCCGCTTGCGCTGCAATTCCTGCTTGAAATGTTGAATTCAAGCGACAAAGTCACTGATTTCAACATCAACTCCGGGCTGGAGCTTGGAAGAGCCATTGATCATCTGCTGAAGTCTGCAAAAATGGCTCTGAAGAATGACAGCTTCACACCTGCTCCGGTGCCAGTGAAATTGCCGGAGAAGCCGGCAGACCCTCAGGCAGCCAAGCCTGCGGAGAAGCCCGCAGCCAAGAAGCCTGCAGCAGCTCCGGCAGAAACTCCAGCAGATGTATTCGGCAAAATCAGACAGTACATTCAGAATAACCAGCTCGTCCGGCTGCGTGCGAACCGGCATGGCAAACAGGTATCCATGCCCTGCCGTATTCTGAACTTAGACGAAACGGAAAATTCGCTGAGTGTATACCATGTAGACGAGAAGCAGGTCTACACGTTCAAGCTTAATGAAATCGATGAATTTCTGTAAGAGAAAGAAGCACCCGCTCCGGGTTCCGGGGCGGGTGCTTCTTTCTCTTACGATTATTTTGGCGGATACGCAGCTCTTGCCGCACTTCACTTCTTGCGCGAGAAGGCCTCCAAGGCCAGGCAGATCCAGCCCGCAATGAAGCATACCCCTCCCAGCGGAGTGATTGCTCCGAGAACCTTGACACCGGAAATACTGAGGATGTACAGGCTGCCCGAGAACAGGACAACCCCGCCAATCATCAGCCGCCCTGCCCAGCGCAGACGGACACTTTCGCCCCACTGCCCAGCGGTAAGCCCGATAAGTATCAGGGCCAGCGCATGGAACATATGATACTGGACGCCCGTCTCGTACACCTGCAGATAGTGCTCACTGATTACAGGCTTCAGGATATGCGATCCGAACGCGCCGATGGCAACAGACAGCATACCCAGCAAGGCTCCCCAGCCCACCAATCTTCGTTGCATGGATATACAGCTCCTTCCCTGAGTTGAACTTCTCCTATCTTAACAATCAGCTTCGCCTTTTGCCAGCCGCATCATTCTGTAGCTTGTATTCCTGAGGACTTGCATTTAGAGCGCTGTTATGATGAAGTGGTAGTAATAACCTATTACACCCCAAGGAGTGCAGCCAAATGGACTATCATACACCTCCCAAATCGGACACCGCCGCAACCGAGCCTGCAAGATGGGGCTCTTCTGAACAAGACATGAACCCGGATTATGTATACCAGGAGAACAAACGCGACTATAAGCACTCGGGCCCCGGTATCGCTTCGTTCGTAATAGCTCTACTTACATTGGTCTGCTATGCCATTACCTTCGTGTATGTAGGAGCGCAAGCGTCTTCTCTGATGAATGAGCATAATAAACTGATTGCCGATTCGGCAGAAACGATTATGTATTTGGGCCTGACGATGCTGATCCTGGTCGCAGTGAATATCATCGGGGCGGTTACCGGTATTATCGGCCTGACCCTGCGCAGACGGCGCAAGGTTTTTGCTATTATCGGCACCATCATCAACGCCGGCTTCCTGCTTCTGTTCATGCTTCTGCTGTCCGTTGTTCTGGTGAATGCCGGAGCATCATGATAACTCGTGTACGCAAACACAGCATATCCCTGTGAACCGGGACATGCTGTGTTTTGTTGTGGAGCCTTATATACAGAGCTGGACGCTTAGATCTCGAACTCTTCGCTTGAATCGGACAGTCCGCCGTTCTGCACGCCAGAGCTGTTGGCTACCGCAAGCACGTATACCTTATACTTGGTGCCTTTGACAATCGGGTTACCGTTAATATCTTTGGCTGCAGCCGCTATAGAGAGATTGCTACCGTTAGGGACTGCTGATCTGTAGTAAGACGATTGCACGTTAAGAGCTTCTGCAGTGCCGAAGCTCTGCTTGGAAGGGACTACGAATACCCGGTATTCGGAAATATTCGACTCACGGGCAGACTTGGTGAAGTTAACCACAAGTTTGCCGTTATCCATGCCGTAAGTCACATTTGTCACGGAGGTGACGGGAAGCTTAGCCGATAAGGTAATGGCTGCCGATCCCTCCGATAATACATTAGCTCCCTGGTAGCTGCCGTTTCTGACAGTCAATACATATACCCGGTAGCTGATTCCCGGCTTGATGGCTGCGCCGCGTACGTCCTTGGCTGAGCTATCGAGCACCTGATTGGTGCTGTCCCCGGATGTACCTGCGGTTGTATAATTCCCCGCATTATTCGCATCCGACAAGCTGAAGCTGTTGTAATAATTCATAGGCACCACCAGAATCCGGTAATGGCTGATGTAGGATTCGTCTCCGGCATGATTGAACGATACTCTCAGATCACGGCCGTCTCCATAATCGTTCACATCACTCACACTTAGATTCGATATGGCACTGAGGCCGGAGGTATTCACCAGCGTAATCGCCGGAGAAGCAGCGGATAGCACATTCGAACCCGAATTGTTCCAGTTGCCTGCCGCGAGCACATACACTTTGTAGCTGGTTCCGTTCCTGATCAGGGAACCGCGAACATCTCTGCTGGAAGAATTCAGGATCTGCTCGGTATAGGTTCCTGATGTGTTTACCGCCGTATAATTCGCACTGGATACATTATTCGCATCATTTAAGCTGAAGCTGCTGTAATAATTCACAGGCACCACCAGAATGCGGTATTGGCTAATATTGGTCTCGTCTGTGGCATGGTTGAAGGTAACCTTCAAATCCCGCCCGTCATTATAATCGTTCACATCGGTCACGTTCAGGTTGGATACCCCTGCATTGGCCAGTGTAAGGGCCGTTGAAGCAGGTGACAGCACATTATTCGCAGCATTGCTGCTGTCAACCGCCAGTACGTATACCCGGTAGCTCACACCCGTCTTGATCAGCGCCCCATCTGTATCTCTGGAGCCGGAGGAGAGGTTCATACTGATGTTATTCCCTGTCTTGTTGATCTGCGTGTAATTGCTGCTGGAGACCGCATTGGCTCTGCCCAGGTCAAACACTGTGGTATTGGACGCTTTGACTACGAAGATCCGGTAAGAGCTTATCTTACTCTCATCTGCCAGCTTGTTGAAGCTGACGGAGAGATCCCGGCCATCCCCGTAATCACTGGTATCCGTTGCCTGGACGGTGCCCAGTGCCGGAACTGCCTTGTTCTGCAATGTAATAACGGCAGCTGCACTGGAGAGGGCACTGGTATTATTGCCTTTGCCGACTGTCACTACATATACGCTATATCCCTGATTATTCTTAATCAGGTCACCGTCGATCGTTCTGGCGGCAGCGTTCAGCTTCACAACAGGATTGGCTCCTGTTACCAGAGCAACGGAGTAGTTATTGGAACCTACTGCCAGTGCAGACGACAGGTTCAGTGAAGTACCGGTCTTGGCGACAAGCACTCGGTATTGATCCACCAGCGATTCGTCGGCCGCACGGTTGAAGCTGACTTGCAGATCCCGGCCGTCTCCATAATCGCTGATATCCTGGGCGGTTACTCCCGATACCGGAGCCGCATTCCCGCCTACCGGAACCGGAGTGGTGATCGTGACAATCTGCGCAGCCGGATTCCAGCCGACCTCGCGGCCGAGCGCTTCACTTACGAAGCGGGTAGGCACCATTGTGCGGCCCTTCAGATTCTGTCCCGGCACATCCAGGCTGACTGCCTTGTTGTTGATGGTTGCGATCTTGGAGCCAATCTTCAGTACAATCGTTGTATCGTTCTGGGAAGCTGTTACTGTCTGTGTCTTCTGATTCCACTTGATGTCGGCATTGAAGGCTTCAAAGATAGCCCGCAGCGGAACCATGGTCCGTCCGTTCACCATTACCGGCGGCTGGTCTGTGGACAAGGTCACTCCATCAATAATAACTCTGATGGGTTTTGCTGCTGCCTGGGCAGGAGCCTGAAACAACATCGGGAACACCAATAATCCTGCTACAATCGAAATCCATAACTTTTTCACAAGCTCACCCTCCCGGATAGGAAAACAATCTCAATTTCTATCTCTTTGACGCAAGCCGGGCGGAAAAAGTTTCTCTCTGAACCGGTTACAAAAAAATAACCTTTGGAGCCGATTCCAAAGGCGGCAAAAAGAACTGCAATGGCGGATACCCATGGGGTATTCCGCCATTGCAGCCCGGGTTCGGGTTCAGGGCACTCTGCCGAATCAGTCCGCTTTGGCCAGACTGGACAATACCCGCTGAATCACGACAGGATCTTTTCCGACTATTTTTTTCACATAAGTAAATACTACAGGATCATCCATCTCAAGTCCTTCCGGCGCATCCGCTGTGCCTGCACCGAGTTCAAAGGCCGTCGGCCCTTCTTCTGTCACAATCTCCACGGAATGGGTATCCATCTGCCCGACATAAGTGCCTGAGCCCTGGATCTTCTCTGACTCTGCGGCTGCGGAAGGACCAGGCTTCAGCACCGGACTGGCGAGAGGTAACGCCGCTGTCTGTACAGGGATTCCCGATGAGCCTGCTGAGGACGATTCTCCGGGGGCTTCCGCAGGGCTGTTCCCGCCGCAAGCCGTCAGGGTGAGCATCAATACAGCGATTGCTGTCATAGCGGGTAGCGTACGCTCTAGTCTCATGATGTGTACCTCCTCTGTTGGTTGTGTGCTGCTTACCTTACCTATGGATTACCCCATAAGCCGGGTAGTGTAAACTTGCCGTTACGGGCTGGGCATCAGCCGTACGCACAGAAGCGCCGGACTAATACAATAGATGAAGAGCCTTATTCAGCATTTGAAGGAGTGGTATCCCTTGAGAATCGATATCGGCTGCGGCCCCGGCAAAGAGTCCGGGTATCTGGGAATCGACCGCACACAGTACCCCGGGGTGGATATCGTCTGCGATATTTGCGAAGGAATCCCCCTGCCCGACAATACGGCTGAATTCGTTATGGCCAGCCGGGTGATGCCTTATGTGAACGATCTGTTTGCAGCGATGTCAGAGATTTATAGAATAAGCACACACCAAGCGGTTGTGTGTATTCTCTCACCCTATGCCCATAGCTTCCCGCATGCCTCCAACCCTATGTTTAAGCAAAAGTTCGATGAGTATACCCCACGGTATTTCACCGGCCGCTTCTTCCAGCCCTATCAGAGCCCGCTGTGCCCGGAGATCCCGGATTATCCCGTGCCGCTGCCGCCGTTTGACTTCAGACTGCTGCGGATGGAGCTGTTCTATCAATATCCGTATGACGACAATCTGTATGATGCGGAAGAGCTCGAGGTTCTGAAGACGCTGCAGTCCAATGTCATTCACGAAATTATGTACCACTTCGCCGTCATTAAGCGGGAGATTACCGATGAGGAACTGGAGGCGATGAGCCGGAAGGTGCTGCCTGAACCACAGGCACTGCTAGAGCGCCGGCTTCGGCTGCAGAACAGGAAATATATGTTATGAAATTCGGGATGGACATACAAGATTGCCCAAAACGGAACATAGGTTAATACAACACAAGCAAGATGGCATATCGGCTCACACAGAGCCGGTCTGCTTTTTTTTGACTGTCTGAGCTTCTATTCAAAAGGAGGTGAAAATTATTCCTCTAGTCGTTCGGTCTACGGTTAATGCAACAGGCGCCATCACTTTCACTGGCAACACGCTGGGACTAAGCCGCTCTGAAACTGCCGGTGTACCGGGTACACAGGACAGTATCGGAGGCTTCTCTACGATTAATACAGCTTCTGTATACGGCACCTATCCTGCTGGCACTACCAGTCTATATCAGAGCAACAGTTCAGCAGCTATTCTGGTTCTCCCTGCCGGAAGCACAGTTCTGTATGCCGAGCTGATCTGGGGCGGTTCCTATGTTAATGGTACCGTCAATCTCACTGCGGCAATCAACAACCCTGTATCCTTCACTACACCGCTAGGGAACACGGTCAGTGTAACCCCCGACTCAGCCACAGCCAATTCGGTGGATCTGGGCGGCGGAGCACTCGCATATGTCCGTTCCGCCAATGTGACCAGCACTATTCAAGCCTCCGGTGCCGGAACCTATGTCACTGGCGGTGTAGTCGGGACTATCGTAATTCCCGGTGATTCCACTGCCAACCATGCCGGCTGGACACTCGCCGTCATCTACCAGAATCCGTCGCTGCCCTTCCGCAACATGTCCCTGCGCGCAGGCGCTGTCCTTGTCCAGGCCTCCTCGGCCCCGGTGGTCACCACCATTACCGGCTTCGCCACACCTGTTACCGGCGCGCTGGGCGGACGTATCCAGTTCAGCGCCCAGGAAGGAGATGCCAACCGCTCGGGAGACCAGGCGCTTTTCGGCCCTACTTCTACTACTCAGGTCGCCCTGTCAGGTCCTAATAACTTTGCCAACAACTTTTTTGCCTCGCAGATTAACAATGATGCCGGCAATCTGAATACGACCGGCACGTTCGGCACCCGCAACCAGACCAACGGCAGTCCAGGCTCCAACATTGTCGGGGGGCGGCAGGGCTGGGATATCACGAATGTGGATGTCTCTGCGCGCCTGGTCAATAACCAGTCCTCCGCACTCCTGACCTTAACTACTTCGGGCGATGCGTATGTCGTTAACGCCAACGGGCTGCAAATTGACATCAATGCGCCCAAGATCTCCTTGACCAAAAGCGCCAATGTCGCCGGTACCATCGTTGGCGATCTGGTCACCTACACTGTAACGGTCAACAATACCGGTACGGCAAGCGCAGCCAGTGTTGTATTGTCGGATGCTTTACCGGCAGGTCTTACTTTTGTCACAGGAAGTGTGGTGGTAGCCGGTGTTGCCAGGCCGACTTATGATATAACCTCCGGCATCCCGCTGGGTTCACTTGCTCTGGGCACTTCCATAACGGTCACCTATCAAGCCAGGGTGACTTCCTTGCCGAATCCGCAAATTGTGCCCAACACGGCTAACGCTGCCTTCACCTTCCAGAGTGTGGCCGGGGGCCCGATTGTGAGCGGGGTGATTCCCTCCAACACACAATCGCTGCCGGTGTATTCTCCGGTTCTCGGCATTGTCAAAAGCGCCAATACTACCAACGCAACCGTCGGGAATCAGATTCTCTACACGCTGCAGATAGCCAACACCGGCAATATCGGTGCCACCACTACACTCACGGATAACATTCCTGCGGGCAGCACCTATGTTCCGGGGAGCTTCACGGTGAACGGTACGCCTGTAGCGGGTAATCCCGCCGCCGGAATCGCCATCGGCACCATCGCAGCGGGAGGAAGCTCGACAGTCCAGTTCCGCGTGCTGGTGAACAGCCTGCCTTCTCCTCCGCAGCTCGTTGACCAGGCGACAGCCGCCTATACCTTCCTGGTTCCTGACGGACGTACCGTTAACGGTACGGCAGCCTCCAATACGCTCACCATACCGGTCAGACTGCCTAATGTCTCCATCGTCAAGAGCGCCAGCTTCCCGGATGTCACCGTAGGCGACACCCTGCTGTATTCGTCAGTGATCACCAATAATGGAATTGAAGCCGTGACGAATGTCGTGCTCTCCGATCCGATCCCCGCCGGCAGCTCTTTCGTGCCGGGAAGTGTTGTGGTAGCCGGCAGCTCCCGGCCTTCCGCTGATCCGACTTCAGGGATTTCCGTAGGTACCCTTGCTGCGGGGGCCAGCGTAACGGTTACCTTCCAGGTAAGTGTCACCTCTGTGCCGGGAAACGGCCAGCTCGCCAACCAGTCATCGGCCTCTTACAGCTCTGGGACATTTAACGCCATTACACAGTCCAATACAATACTCACTCCTGTGTACCAGCCAATAATCGGTATCGTCAAAAGCTCCAGCCCAAGCAGCGCCACGGTTGGAGGAAATGTACAATACACGCTGCAGGTGCAGAACACCGGTAATCTCGCAGCGAATGTGACCCTAACTGACACGATCCCTGCCGGGTCTGCCTTCGTCGCCGGAAGCGTTACAGTAAACGGTGTGGTCCGTCCGTCAGATTCTCCGGTAAGCGGAATCCCGCTCGGGTCCGTAGCACCGGGAGCCGCCTTTACCGTAACCTTCCTGACCACTGTCCAATCCCTGCCGTCTCCGGCAACCTTGACGGACCAGGGCAGCAGCAGCTATACCTATCAGTTGCCCAGCGGACGCTCTCTGTCCGGCGGAAGTGTATCCAATACGGTGACTATTCCAGTCTCTGCCCCCAACATCACGATTCTAAAAAATGCCAATCTCACCTCAGTGGCTGTAGGCGAATATCTTACCTACACCGTCTCTGTATCCAACCCCAGCGGCGTAGCTGTTAACAATGTAGTGCTGTCTGATCCGGCTCCGGCAGGCAGTGCCTTTGTAGCAGGAACTGTCACGGTGAACGGGACAGCCGTACCCTCTGCCAATCCAAATGCCGGGATTGCTCTCGGAACACTTGCTGCGGGTGCCACAAGCATCGTTGTCTTCCAGGTGAATGCCAACTCTATTCCAAGCCCGCCTCAACTGAGCAACCGGGCCAGCGCCTCCTTTACGGCCGGCTCATTCAGCGGAGCAGCCCTGTCCAATACAGTGTCTACCCCGGTCTTCATTCCAGTCATTGGACTGGTCAAAAGCTCAAGCCCTGCACAGGCCTCTGTCGGCAGTCTGCTCTCCTTCTCCATCCTGGCCAGCAACACTGGCAATATCGCGGCAATGCTGAATCTGACCGATTCCCTGCCGCCGCAGACGGTATTCGAGACCAACAGCGTAAGTATAGGCGGGACCCCGTTACCTGGGTATAGCCCATTAACAGGCATTCCGGTGGGGCCGCTTGCTCCCGGAGACAGCGTCGTAGTCAGTTTCCTTGTTACGGTTACTTCGCTTCCCCCAAACCAGCAGCTGCCTAACTCGGCAGCTGCATCCTATACTTTCACCCTGCCGGATGGGCGTCAGCTTGGCGGTAACACCGTGTCGAACACACTTACGGTTCCCGTCTCGGCACCGAATGTCAGTGTTGTCAAAAGCGTCAATGCCATTGATGCCGTGACCGGCGACATCCTTACATTCACCTCCGTGCTGACGAATAACAGCATTACCTCTGTCAGCAATATCATTCTCAGCGATCCCTTGCCAGAGAATGCAGCGTTCCTTCCCGGAACCGTAATTGTCGGCGGCGTCTCCCAGCCGTTGTCAGTTCCGTCGGCCGGCATCCCAATCGGCAGCCTGGGGCCTGGAGCCTCCGTTGCCGTCACATTCGAGGTGAGAATAACCATGCCGATTCCTTCACAGGTGAATAACCAGTCCACCGTCAGTTTCACCTCCGGGGTCTTCTCCGGCTCTTCATCGTCCAACGTCACCACCACACCGGTCACACAACCGCAGATCTCCCTTGTCAAAAGCGCCAGTGACCTGAACGCCACAGTAGGCGATACGGTCATCTATACCATTGTGGTCAGCAATAGCGGTAACCTTGCAGCCAATGTTACGTTAACCGACAACATCCCGGCGGGTACTACATTTGACCCCAACAGCGTCATTGTCGGCGGATTCCCTCAGCCGGGGGCTGCACCGGATACCGGAATTACTGTTGGAACTGTAGCTCCCGGTGCCAGTGTATCTGTCAGCTTCACGGTCTTCATCGTGTCTCTGCCTTCACCGCAGCAGCTTGTCAATCAGGCAAACGCCACCTATACCTTCACTCCGCCTGACGGGCGGCTGCTCAGCGGAAGTGCCATCTCCAATACCGTGACCATCGCAGTCTCTGCCCCTAACCTGTCGGTGGTTAAGAGCACCTCCTCCACTTCAGTGGCACTAGGTGACACTATTGCATATTCCGTAAATATCACGAATAACGGTATAGACCCGGTGAACAATGTGATCCTCAGTGATCCAACACCAGACGGGGCTGCCTTTGTGCCGGGCAGCGTATCGGTGAACGGGGTGCCTTTTCCGAATGCCAACCCGGCATCAGGGATTACACTCAGTACGCTTGCCTCCGGGGCTAGTGCCGTCGTCTCGTACAGTGTCACTGTCACCTCTGTACCCGGGGATGCCTCCATAGACAATCAGGCTACAGTAACTTACACCTCAGGTGTATTTAGCGGCTCCACCTTCTCCAATCCCGTGGCGGTGCCTGTCTTCCAGCCCAATATCGCTGCGGTCAAAACAGCCAATACCGCCAATGCAACAGTCGGTGATACCGTAACCTACACGATAACGGTCAGCAATACAGGCAACTACGCAGCAATTCTGACCGTAACGGACAATATCCCGGCCGGAACTACCTTTGAGGAGAACAGTGTACTGATTAACGGGCTGCCTCTGCCGCAAGCTAATCCCTCCACAGGAATTGCTGCCGGAACTATCGCTCCGGGGGCCACTGTAGCTGTCTCATTCTCGGTGGTGATCACTTCACTGCCATCGCCGCAGCTGCTGGTGAATCAGGGAACGGTTGCTTACAGCTTCACCTTGCCTGACGGAAGAACCCTGGGAGGGTCGGTGCTCACCAATACCCTGACCATCCCTGTCTCGAATCCGAATCTGGCTGTCGTCAAAACCACCGCAACCACCGCAACCAATGTGGGCGACACCATCACTTATTCCGTGACCCTGACCAATAACGGTATTGCTACGGTTAATAATGTGGTATTCACAGATGCTCTGCCTGCCGGTACCGCCTTTGTACCGGGCAGTGTGCTCGTAGACGGCGTGTCTCGTCCCGCTTCTTCACCGGCTACCGGGGTGACCATAGGCAGCATCGCTCCGGGCGCTTCTGTAACGGTGGCCTTTAACGTAACGGTTACGTCTCTGCCGGCTTCAGGTGTACTGAACAATCAGTCATCCGTCAGCTTCACTTCCGGTGCCCTGTCCAGTGTAGCCTTCTCGAACATTGTGACCACCCCGGTCTTCCAGCCGGTTATCGCTGCAGCCAAGAGCTCCAGCTCTCAGAATGCAACGGTAGGCGATACCATTGTCTATACCGTTAATGTCAGCAATTCAGGGAACTATGCGGCATCGGCCACCCTGACTGATACCATTCCCGCAGGTACAACTCTGGTTCCGAACAGTGTACTGATTAACGGCTTCCCTGCTCCGGGTGCAGATCCCGCTACCGGAATCCCTCTGGGCAGTGTTGCAGCCGGTGCATCACTGACCATAGTATTCTCTGTAGTGATCGACACGCTGCCAGCCAGCCAGCAGCTCAGCAATCAGGCCATTATCGCCTTCAACTATACGCTGCCTGACGGACGCGTCTTCAATCAATCCGCCAGCTCGAACATCAACCAGATTTCCGTATCTTCGCCGAATGTACTTGTGGTCAAGAGCACCACTGTTACCGATGCCGTAGTGACCGATACCGTTCCGTACAGCATCGCAGTCACCAATAATGGAATTGCACCGGTTAACAATGCAGTGCTGAGCGATCCGATTCCGGCCGGTTCTTCCTTTGTAGCCGGCAGCGTGGTCGTGGACGGCACTCCGCTGCCGGGGGGCAACCCTGCAAACGGGATCTCGCTTGGCACTATCGCCCCTGGTGCGGTGGTCCAGGTCACCTTCAATATTCTCGTCAACAGTCTTCCTAATCCGGCCACACTGAATAATCAGGCTTCGGTCAGCTTCACCTCCGGGGCATTCTCCGGCGCCTCTTATTCCAATAATCTAATTACCCCGGTATTCCAGCCGATTATCGGTGTCCTGAAATCTGCGGATACCACTAATGCCACAGTTGGAGATACTGTCACTTATGCACTCAGCGTCACCAATACAGGTAATCTTGCAGCAGTCGTCACCTTAACCGATTCTATCCCTGCGGGAACTGTTTTCATACCGAACAGTGTACTGGTTAACGGCCAGCCCGTTCCCGGCGCTGATCCGACTACCGGAATCAATCTGGGTACAGTTCCAGCGGGTGCCACAGTTACTATGCTCGTCACCCTACAGGTAACTGTCGCTTCCCTGCCTTCACCGCAGCAGCTGGTGAACCAGGCGGCGGCAACCTTCACCTTCACGCCGCCTGATGGACGTCTGCTCTCAGGCTCTGCACTATCAAATACACTCGTCATTCCAGTCTCTTCACCGGACGTAACGGCAGTCAAGAGCACTCCGGCTGTCGATGCTGTAGTCGGCGATATCATCACCTATACGATTGCCGTAACCAACAACGGCATTGTTCCCGTCAACAATGTGGTCCTTGTTGACCCGATCCCGGCCGGCAGCCAGTTCGTTGCAGGCAGCGTAACTGTGGATGGCACTCCGCGTCCCGGAGCAAATCCGGGCACCGGTATTGTGATCGGAACGATCGCCCCGGGAGCGACCACAACGGTAACCTTCCAGGTTCAGGTCATCGTCATATGACAGACGGCTCACAGCTCCAGCCTGTCGTAAGTAATCAGTCCATGGTTCTGTACAGCTCGGCAGAGGGCACTGAATCGGTTACCTATTCCAATACCGTCAATACGCTTGTGGTGGGCCCGGTATTATCACTGCAAAAGCAAGCAGACCGCCTGAGCGCCTCCCTGGGGGAGACGCTCGTCTACACTGTGACCGCCAGGAATAGCGGCAATACCGGGGCGGTTGTCACCATCACGGATGTGCTTCCCCCAGGCGTCTCGTTCATTGCCAATAGTGTGCTTAGAGACGGAGTCCCCCTTCCGGGGGTCACTCCGTCTTCCGGCATTCCCCTTGGCGTACTCGCCGCCCATTCGGGAGTCAGTATCGCCTTCCAGGTCATTGTTATCTCGCTTCCGCCTTCACTCGCGCTGCATAACAGGGCGGTTGGCACGTATTCCTTCACTACACCTGAAGGAAGAACGGTGAACGGGGAGATCCGCTCCAATCCGGTCAGTGTCTCCCTGCTGTCCTACCAGTTGTCCTCCCTGCTCTCGGCCAGCACTCCCACTACCTTCATTGGGGATGTCGTCACCTATACCCTTCAACTCAGGAACGAAGGCACCCGGCCGCTGACCGGAGTCCTTGCTGCGCTCCCCCTTCCGGAGGGCACCTCCTTCCTTCCCGGAAGTGTTATTGCAGGCGGGATTTATCAACCTGAGGCTGACCCGGCTTCAGGCATCGGACTGGGTTCGCTCCCGACAGGAGCAGGCACCGAGGTCTCCTACCGTGTAAGGGTGGCCTCGAACCCTCCAGGATCGGCGATTATGGCGAACGCGCAGATCTCTTATGAGGTCAACGACAACAGAACCTCCACCACAAGCAACACGGTTCAGATTACAGTCATCCAGCCCGGATTATCGGTAAGGCTGAAGGTTGATCTCTACAGCGCAGCGCCCGGTGACAACTTGCGGTACGAGTTCACTGTACAGAATAGCGGTAATATGGCGGTGAACGCACTGCTGGCGGACGCCATTCCGCCAAGCGTACTGTTCATCTGGGACAGTGTCCGTATTGACGGGGTTCCCCAGAGGGGCGTCCGCCCCGGGGACGGAATTCCGCTGGGCACCTTACGGGCAGGCGCTGTTATGGCGGTAGATTTTCTCGTATCTATTCCAGGTGCCACCGATATCCGCCAGACGCCGGCCATTCAGAATCAGGGAGTGGTCCAGTATACGTTCTCCCTGCCGGACGGGCGCAATGTCGGGCAGCTCTCCCGCTCCAATGCGGTGACCACGTTGCTGTTCACGCCCATCATTTCCATTCAGATTGAGGGCGAGCCGCCCATCGTCGAGCCTGGAGGTATCGCGGAATTCAACATTTACGTGTCCAATAGCGGGAATTATCCGGCAGAGGTCTCGGTGATCCGAATTGTACCGCAGGGTACCGTCATTAATCCCGATATCGTTACCATAAGCGCTATCGCCGTGCCCGGTACGCCATATAGCGGAACAGTTGCTCTGGGAACGCTGGAAGCGGGGCAGACCGTCACACTCACTTACTTTGTCACAATAAATGCGGATTATATGGGCAAGGATCTTCAAGGCTCCACGGCTGCCCTGTATCTGTTCACCATCGACGGACGCCGGTACTCCGGCGAAGCCCGTTCTAACAGCTATAAGCTGCTCATTGAAGAAATCAGTGAATAATACAGCTCACATATCCCCCATCTCCCTGAATATACTTTAGTTACAACCTGCTGCTTCGTCTTAGTCTCCGTAGTGACATTACCGAATAACACAGTCCATGGGAGGTGGTCATCCTTGTCCCAGCCGTCCGGTCCATACGCATTTGTCGTATCCAAAGAAGACTGGTCCCTTCACCGCAAAGGCCATCAGGATCAGGAGCGTCACCAGCAAAAGGTCAGAGAAGCCATCAAGGGCAATCTGCCCGATCTGGTTACCGAGGAGAATATTATTTTGTCAGGCGGCAAGCAGATTGTGAAGGTGCCGATCCGCAGTCTGGATGAATACCGGATTATCTATAATTTCCGCAAGCAGAAGCATGTCGGACAGGGAGACGGGGACAGCCAGGTGGGCGATGTCCTCGGGCGCGACTCCCAGTCGGCCCAGCCGGGCAAAGGGGATAAGGCCGGCGATCAGCCTGGAGCGGATACCGTTGAGGCCGAGGTCGATCTCGAGGATCTGGAGGATATTCTGTTCCAGGACATGGAGCTTCCCCATCTGAAGCCGAAGGATAAGGAAGAGATTGAGGTCAAGTCGATTGTCTTCAATGATATCCGCAAAAAAGGCATGATGTCGAACATCGATAAAAAGCGTACACTGCTTGAGAATCTGCGGCGCAATGCCAGCAGCGGCAATCCCGGAATACACAGCATCAGCCCTGATGATCTGCGTTACAAAACCTGGGATGACATCACGGTCCCTCACTCGAATGCCGTGATTATCGCCATGATGGACACCTCAGGCAGTATGGGCACTTTTGAAAAATACTGCGCCCGCAGCTTCTTCTTCTGGATGACCCGCTTCCTGCGCCGCCAGTATGAGAAGGTGGATATTGTGTTCCTGGCCCATCATACGGAAGCCAAAGAGGTCAGCGAGCATGACTTCTTCACCCGGGGGGAGAGCGGGGGGACGATCTGCTCCTCGGCGTATCAAAAAGCACTGGAGATTATCGACAGCCGCTATCCGCCTGCCAAATACAACATCTATCCCTTCCATTTCTCGGATGGCGACAATCTGACCTCCGACAATGAGCGCTGCGTCAAGCTGATCGGCGAGCTGCTGAAGCGCAGCAACATGTTCGGCTACGGCGAGGTGAACCAGTACAACCGCAGCAGCACCCTGATGTCCGCCTACCGCCACCTGAAGCAGGAGCAGTTCATGCATTATGTGATTAAGGATAAGAAGGAAGTGTATCTGGCGCTGAAGGCTTTTTTCGGCAAAAAAGCAATCGAAGCCTGAGCAGCTGCTCTCCAGACTGACCGTAGAATGAGCGTTACGCGCAGATTCATACTGTAAGAAGGATCCCCTGCAAACCGTGTGAACGGCGGGCAGGGGATTTTTGGTGCGCGGATGTTGGCTGCAAAAACCCTGTTGACTATTATATCGGCAGCCGATATACTAAATGTATCGGTTAACGATATATCGACACATGGTATAACGTCAGATGCTATAACGTCGAATGATACACAGGAAATTTCCGGTCTGTGAAATGAAGCTCAAAGATACGCGATAAGGAAGGTGATGGCATTGTCCGGCAACAATGAATACGGGGCGCTGACCGAAGGCGTCTATTATATCCTCTTGTCCCTGCTCACCCCGATGCACGGCTACGGGATTATGCAGAACGTGAAGCTGCTGAGCAATCAGCGTGTGGAGCTGGGTGCAGGCACGTTATACGGGGCGTTAAGCACACTTGTGGAACGAGGCTGGATCAAGCTGCTGGCTGGCGGAGAAGATTCCCGCAAGAAGGAGTATCAGATTACGGAGCTAGGCAAATCGATCGTCCAGAGTGAAATGACAAGGCTTGATGAGTTGCTCACTAATGGAAGAAAACTACTGGGAGGCGAAGTGTAATGAGTCAGGTGGTGCGCAAATTTTTCATGGATTTCGAGAAGGAAGAAGCGTGGCTGAATGAAATGTCGGCCAAGGGATTGGCCCTGGTGGAGCATTCTTGGGCCCGTTATGTGTTCGAAGAGAGCGCTAAGGGGGAGTATATTTACCGGATTGAGCTGCTGGAGAAGGACCCGAAGGAGGCGGCAGGCTACTTGCAATTCATGGAGGAGACCGGAGCCGAGCGGGTGCCATCCGGGACCCCTACCAAGGCCAATCGTGCCTTCATGAACCAACGCTGGGTGTTCTTCAGAAGGAAGGCCTCGGAAGGCCCCTTCCAGATCTATACCGATGCAGATTCCAAGATCAAGCACTATCAGAGAATCTATAAAGTCTATCTGTCCCTCGCGTTCATGGAGCTGATCATCGGCTCTTTAAATCTCATGCTGATTATGCTGAACACTTCTTCTAACATCTACAAAATCAACCTCGTCGTGGGAGTGTCCGTTATCATTCTGGGCCTGTTCTTCATCTGGCTCAGCCTGCCTATCCGCCGCAAGATCGCGCGGCTGCAGCAGGAGAAGCTGATTCGGGAGTGAGGAACTGCTTTACAATCTCGCAAACCAACGGAAATAGTAGAATTAATACTCCTGCGGGCTAACCATAGCTACAGCATCCACAACCACTGCAGATAACAAGTGGATTAATGCAGCTTAATTCTTCAACGTTTGACGATTATAGGGAACTAAGTGGAAAAACAGCATCTGCTATTGCCGATTTGGCTGCTACCGGGAGAGGTATGAATATTTAAGTGTTGTTTTTCCAACTCTCGCCGGAGTATCGTCTATTTATTGGTTAGCAAGTGCCCAATATCCACCTATTTCCCCCATCACAGCAAGGGGAGCCGTTTTTCGCATACATTTGGCCCGCGTGCCTGCTCTCCAGCACATTGTGTTCGTTTTTTCGCATACATCTGGACCGCGTGCCCGCTCCCAGTAAATTGTGTTCGGTTTTTCACACACATCTGGCCCGCGTACCTGCTCTCCAGCAAATTGTGTTCGGTTTTTCGCATACATTCGGCCCGGGTCGCTGCTCCCAGCATATTGTGTTCGGTTTTTCGCATACACCCGGACCCTGCGCGCTCGCCCCCCACCTCCACCTACCCCAAAATAAAGGGCTATCCCAAGCAGTCATCATGACTTTTGGGACAGCCCTAATTCCAATCTTTCTCCGCTCCGACCAGGCTTATGCCTGCTCCGCTTACTGCACCTTCTCGCGGTCCTTGCCCTTGTCGGATTCCCCGGCGTTCTTGTTCGCGGCTTCGCGGTCCTGCATCATCTCGTCTACTGACTTCACCTTGAGCCGGGCGGCGCCTTCGTTGCCGGCATTCGTCGGGATCAGGTCACCGGAGGCAAGGCGTTCCTTCGCTTCTGCAATAGCTGCGCTGTACTGCGGCAGCCACTGTTCTCCGGCCACCAGCATCTCGTCAACCATCTGCCAGATCTCCTTCGGATTGCAGACGGCGCCGACCAGCGGGTCCATCATGAACGCCTGGCGCAGCAGCTTGTCGTCGCCATGCACAGCTGCTTCTACCGCCAGGCGCTGCACAGAGATGCTGACGTTGCAGACCGCCGCCGGTCCAAGCGGCAGGTCACCGACCAGCGGCATCGAGATGCCGTTGCGGTCCACGTAGCCCGGCGCTTCAATAATGGCATCATCCGGCAGATTGGAGATCACGCCGTTGTTCACCATGTTGAAGTGGCCTCTGTACACACGCCCTGTCTCCAGCCCTTCGATAATAAACGAGCCATGCTCCTCGCCCCGCTTCTCCGGGATGTACTCCAGCGCCGGGTCCTTCATCCAGTTCGGAAAGTCCGTCTCGAACCAGTTGCGGCCTTCCGTGCAGACCCGCAGGTACCCGCCCGTCTCCCCGTTGATCCACACGCCCAGATCAATCCAGTCCATGATCTCGCTCGGGCGCTTGCGGTACCAGGGCACATATTCGCTCAGGTGACCGTTCGATTCCGTGCTGTAATAGCCGAAGCGGCGGAGCATATCGATCCGTACCTTCTCGGTACGGCTGTACTCAGGATGCTTCTCGAAAGCCTCGAGCAGACCTGCCGTCAGATCCTTGCCTTCATGCTTCGCAGAGATGTACCAGGTCTGGTGATTGATCCCGGCACAGATAATGTCCACCTGCGATTTCTCCAGGCCGTACACCTGAGCGATTTGCTGATGTCCATGCTGTACGCCATGGCAGAGCCCGATGGTCTGCACACCGCCGTATTTATTACAGGCCCAGGTCAGCATAGCCATCGGATTCGAGTAGTTCAGCAGTAATACATCCGGCGCAGCTGTCTCACGGATATCACGGCAGATCTCCAGCATCTCCGCAATCCCGCGCTGCCCGTACATAATCCCGCCTGCGCACAGCGTATCTCCTACACACTGATCCACGCCATACTTCAGCGGAATATCCACATCGGTAGCGAAGGCCTCAAGGCCCCCCATACGAATAGTACAAAATACGTACTTGGCCCCCTTGAGCGCTTCCCTGCGGTCCGTAGTGGAAGAGATGGTGATATCCAGACCATTCTCCTTAATATCCCGCTGGCACAGCTCAGTGACCATGTCCAGGTTATGGCTGTTTATATCCATGAACGAAACTTCGATATTACGGAATTCCGGCACAGTCAGCAGGTCGCGCAGCAGTCCGCGGGTGAATCCGATACTGCCTGCCCCGATAAAGGTTACTTTAAAAGACATAATAATCATCCTCCGGCAATGAATTATTGACTCCTGTCCATTGTAACAAGGGGACTGCCGGAAGCGTAACCAATATCATGACCATTTTGCGGGTAACCTGTCAACAATCCTAACCTTATGCGCAGAATAACAAGCCCGGAATGGACGCGTAGCTATCCTTCACTCCAGTAGTGGCGTTCGATAGAGTTGCGGTATTCGATAGGAGTGCAGCCTGAATATTTCTTGAATAGCAGATGAAAATACTGCCTGCTGCTGATCCCCACATAGTCGGCAATCTCCGCAACCGGAATCTCCCCCTGACCCAGCAGCATCCGGGCCTTCTCCATACGCAGCTGGTTCAAGTAGTCCGTCAGGGTCTGCCCTGTGTGCGTCCGGAAGATGCGGTGCAGATAACCCGGGTGAACATTCACGGAGAGCGCAACCTCCTTAACCTGAATGCTCCGGTCATAATTCTGATGCAGGAACTCGATCGCCCGCCGCACATAGAGCTGTGAGGGCTGCTGGCTGGACGGGAGCGACTCCATGCGCAGCCGGGCCAGACGCAGCAGCAGCTCCGCAAAGAGCAGATGCACCATGCTGCTTCCCTTCCGCCCGCGCTGATCCAGCTCCAGCACCAGCGCCTTCAACACATGGAAAACCTCCTCCTGATCGGACAACACCAGACTATCGAACGGATGCCGCAGCAGCTCTGCCAGCACCTCCTCCTCCCGGGCCAAGCTGCCAATGGACGGAACTACGCCCCCATATTCGGTAAAAGCAAATTCCACATTTAGCATCCGGCATGAGGAGCCCTCTTCCACAATCAGCCGGTGCGGCACCTCCGCATCCAGCAGAATCATCTCTCCCCGCTTCAGCCGGAAGGGCGTATCGCCGCCCGCTTCATCCCGCACCTCCACTACACAGCTGCCCGAGATAAGATACATGATCTCCGTGGAGTTGTGATGATGGTAAGCCATCGTATAATTGCTCCATTGCTTATAATAGTAAGCCAGAAAGTGCGGGCTATAATCCCGCTCCAGCAATCCCTGCTCAAAAAAACTCCCGTTCATCTCCGCCACACCGCCCGCCTCCCCTCTGCCAGTATCGATAGCACAAGTGTATCGCTTGAGCGCATGCAGGACAAGCAGCGGGTTAACCCCTCCGGCCCGGATGCCTCCTCCCAACACATTGTGATCGGTTTTTCGATTACTTTCCGCCTACATGCCTTCATACCAGTCTGGAGCCTACATGCCCAGGCTTCCCGGCAAAAAACAAGAGCAGAAGGCCCGCGCCCTCTGCTCCCGTTCATCATCCTTAGTGGATTCTTGTCAATATTCCATTCACCAGACTATACACCCCTCCGCCCTCTATCTCTTCGGGCTGTCCGTTCAGCAGGTAGATGCCGGTCTCTTCGTCTATTCCGTAATTCGGCAGCTCGCCGAGGGTACGGACCGCTGTCCGTAAATGCTCCTCCTCATCCCACTGGGTGAAATGGACGGATAGCAGCAGATCAGGAATCAGATGGAGACCCTTGCGGTGTTTGAATTGTCTGCTCTCATTATCCTTGGCGGAAATTACACACCGCTCCGGGCTAATCAACGCTCCTGCCGAGAATCCCGCAACCGGTATTCCCGCCTCATAACGCTGCCGGATCACCTCACCGATAGGGGTATCCACAATCAGGTCGGCATACAGATCCGTATCCCCGCCTCCGATAAAGATCCCGCCGCAAGCCCGCAGACTCTCCATAGCTGTCTCCATAGCTGTGGATTTCAGCGGCAAATAACGGATCTCGGATATCCCCGCATCAACCAGTGTCTGCATGCAAGCAGCCATATAGTCCGGCCAGTCTTGGCCTTCTTCAAATAATACAACGACTGGTCCTGCTGCCATCACGCTTACGAACCTCCGTGCCAGTCCACGGGTAAACGGAGGACCTCCGCCGTTCAGAAATAAATGTTTGTCCATGACATCACCTTCAGTATTCAGGATATCCTGCATCTAACCTCATCCATCTTATAGAAAAGCGCAGGTTCCCGCAATACACTTCCACACCCGCTCCCCCTTCATCCTTTTATCCCATCAGCCCCTCAGAACTGCTTCAAGGCCGCACCTGTTATTCGTACATACATTCACTAATTGCTATGTCCTACCCCTTGCTGGCCCCCGCCGTCAGGCCGTCAACCAGCAGACGCTGCAGGAAGCCGAAGAGAATCATAATGGGTACAGAGATCAGCACAGCTCCCGCCGCGAACAGCGTGAAGTTGGAATTCTGCATCGTATTGACCATGTCCCACATCCCCACGGCAACCGTCCAGTTCTCCTTGGTCCGCAGAATCAGCTTGGCGAAGATGAAATCGACCCATGGGCCGACAAACAGGGTCAGCGCTATATAAGTGATCATCGGACGGGATAACGGCAGAATAATCCGGGTAAAAATACCGAAGTTGCTCGCCCCGTCAATCCGCGCGGCTTCATCCAGCGAACGCGGAATTGTGTCGAGGAAGCCTTTGGCGATCAGCGTTCCTCCGAGCGGCGCTCCGGCTGCATAGACGATAATCAGCGCCAGATGGGTATCCAGCAGATTGAACTCCTTCAGCAGCAGATAGATGGCAATCATGCTCATGAAGCCCGGGAACATCCCGAGGATCAGCAGAGTGGACATGGTAGTCTTGCGGCTTTTGAACCGGAACCGGGATAAGGCATAGCTGGTCAACAGCGTCAGCACCACCCCAATCAGCATCGAGAACACTGCAATCTTGAGCGTATTCGCATACCAGGTTCCAAACATGTAGACCGGTGAGGTGAACAGTTCCTTATAATGGCTGAGCGTGAACGTTTCGGGAATCAGCGTCTTGCTGTACAGGGATTTACCCGGCCGGAACGAGGCAAGCAGGATCCAGAGTGCCGGATAGATTGCAGCAACCGCCAGTGCAACAAGAACGATATAGCTTAAGCAGAGACGAATAAAATTCGCTGCCTTGCGTCCGATGATCATTGAATCATGTCCTCCTCTTGGAACGATTTGGTCCGGCGGTAATTGTACAGGGAGAACCCGGCAACAATGATGAACAGAATAATGCCGATCGCAGACGCCATATTATTCTTGTTCTGATCCAGCGTCAGCTTATACAGCCAGGTAACGAGCAGATCCGTCGAGCCGGCGTACTGGTAGTTCCCGTTCACCGGGTTCCCTCCCGTCAGCAGGAAGATCGCATTGAAGTTGTTGATGTTACCGGCGAACTGCATAATCAGCGTAGGGGCGGTAGAGAACAGAATCATCGGCAGTGTAACAATCCGGAACTTCTGATAATTCGTAGCCCCGTCCACTTCAGCTGCTTCGTACATATCCCGCGGTATCGTAGTCAGCACGCCCATAATCAGCAGCATGGATACCGGAATACCCACCCACATGTTCACGACAATAACCGTAACCTTGGCCCAGAATGGATCAGTCAGCCAAGGCAGGCCGCCTAGTCCGAAGTAGCCGAGGTACTGGTTTATCGGGCCGAACTGCCCGTTGAACAGATTGCGCATCAAGAGGAGCGAGATCATCTGCGGAATGGCGTAAGGAATGATCAGGAGCATTCTCCACATGCCTTTGAAGCGTATGCCTTTTTGGCTGATCAGCAGGGCAACCAGCATCCCGCCGAAATAAGTAGTTACAGTCGAAAGAACCGCCCAGATAATGGTCCAGGTAAGTACACCGTAAAAGGTATGGCTCCATGATTTCAGCACCAGCAGATTGCGGAAGGTCTCGAACCCTACCCAGTCTACAAGCTTCGCCGGAGGAATGTGGTTCGGTGCAGCATAGTTGGTAAAAGCCAGCATGATCATAAAGATGATCGGCATAATGGTGAAGAACAGAATGCCCATACCAGGGAGCAGCAGGAAGCTCTGGGCGAATTTATAATCGAGGATATAACGTACAGATTGTTTAAATGTATTGGACGGACGGCCGTTTTCGCGTTCTGCTCCGATTTTATAGGCATCCCTAATATTCATATACCAGACGATCAGGAATAACACAAAGAACAGCAGGGTGATCAAGCTTTCAATCAGAATGACGATGGAATGGTCCCCGGGAACCATTTTGGCAATCCCCTTTACCTTTTCCAGACGGCTTGGAGATTCCCCGAGCGTAGTAATCCCCCAGAAGGCTCTTCCCAGATTGCTAATGAAATAGATAAGTGCCACAGCTTCCACAGCTATGAACATAAGCCCTTTGATGAATTGGCGGTTATATATTTGCCCGAGTCCCATAAAAATGGCCGACAGTATTCCAGCTCTCGCTTTGTGTCGCTGCATTTCCCTTCCGTTCTCCTCTCCGTGCGGAATTCAAGGAAACTGCCCGCCGCAGGCTATGCGGCGGGCAACTCTAATTCCACGGTAAGCTGATGGTTGTGTAGTTACTGGGCGGATGCCCCGTTGTTCAAGTCCTTAATTTGCTCTACAGCTTTGTCCATGGCTGCCTTCGGATCGGTATTGTTATCCCAGATGGCCGGAAGTGCTGCATTCACCGGGCTCCAGACGTTCCCCATTTCAGGAATCGAAGGCATCGGCTGGGAGTTCTTCGCCTGTTCTGCGAACGCGGATACGAACTCGTCACCCGTAATCTGCGGATCTTTCAGCGCTTCGAGGTTCGTCGGCACGGAGCCGACCAGCTTGTTAAGTGTCAGCTGCGAATCTTTGCCGGAAGCAAAGTGTGCATAGAGTTTAGCCGCATTCGGATACTGAGTGTAGGCGTTGACGGTAAAAATTTTAATCCCGGAGAAGGTAATGGCGGTTTTGCCGTCAATGGTAGGAACCGGAGCGATTCCAAGGTTGTCGCCCAGCGCTTCTTTATATCCGGCAAGCTCCCAAGGTCCTGTTATATCCATGGCGACATCGCCGCTGTTGAACAGGCTGCGCTTGATGTCCGGGTTAATGTCACCGCTCTTGATCGGCAAGACTTCCTTCAGCTTGGCAAATTCAGTCAGGCCTTTGATCGCACCTTCATTGTTCAGGCCGATATCGTCTTTGTCGGTACCGTCTTTGCCGAACAGGTAACCTCCGGTAGTGGCGATGAACGGATAGTTGAAGTACATATTGCCGACTTCCCACATAATGCCGTAACGGTTCTTGGCTTTATCCGTGAACGTTTTGCTGAAGGCAATAACGTCATCGAAGGATTTCGGAGCTTCTTTGACCAGAGACTTGTTGTAGAACAGCGCATAGGTCTCCGCCGCTCTCGGATAGCCGTACAGCTCGCCGTCATAGGAAGAACCCACGATGGAAGCCTCAGTGTTCTCCGCCTTGGTCTGTTCTGCAAAAATATCATTAGGGAGCAGCAGACTCGCGCTTGCCGCCTTGCCGAGATTATCATGAGGAATGATGATGACGTCCGCAGCCAGGCCGGAAGGGCCATCCTGTGTGAGCTTGCCAACCTGATCCGGCGGGGCTACCTCTTCAATTTTGACCGGAACGTTATACTTGGCAGTGAACTGCTTCGCAACTTCTTCAGCGAACTGTCTTTCTTCCTTACTCTCCCAGATCACAAGTGAAGCGCCCTCTTCCGGGACGATCTCACCTGCTGCCGGTGCGTTGCTGCTGCCTGCTCCTGCATTATCGGTAGCTGCTGCATTATCCGCAGGAGCATTAGTCGCTGCCGCATTTCCTCCGGCATTGTTGTTTGAGCCGCACGCCGTAATTGACATTGCCATCGAGCACGCTGCGGTGAGAACCATAAGTTTTTTGAGATTCATTCCTTTTAACCCCTCCTGTGTGTGTATATCACTTGATTTGACGATGATGCTTCTTTGACTTGACGATGATGCTCCCTGGTTTGCGCAAACGATTTCAGAGGATTCAAAAAAAATTCTGCTTTATCCAATTACCTCTTCCGGATACGTTATACCCGGTTTAGAAAGCGCTTCATTCCTGAATCCATAATACATCAGCTAACTCTCAGTTGTAAAAACGTTTGCACATAGCAAAATCGATGAAATTTAGCCATTTAAAATGTATATTGTTACCTTTACTCTCTTTATCGCATGATTTCTTTAAATAACTTGGATATACTTCGGTTTAAAAATTCTTTTCTGCATTTTTTGTCGTATTTAGACGAATATTGTTGTATAATTGCTAAATATTATCAATTTACAGACTTTGGAAATCGGTTTCCCCTTCCTGAAACTTTGTGCAACTGTTTGTACAAACCTCTTGAACCTCATTTTGTTCCGTGCTATAATCCAAACCATCATGAAACACCTCATTCTTCACCAATCTAAAGGCACTGTCCCTTCTCGGGTACAACCTCGGCGTAGTCTAACCGGCGGTTGTGCCTTTTTGTTGTGTGCAGAATCGGGTGCGTAATCTATATAAATTGAACTACTGGTTTTTATGTTTTGGGATTAGCCGTGACTCCAGAGAAGTTTTGGACTTCCGGCCGCTGTTGTCTGCAGATTTCATGATTTATACCGCTGTTCGCGGTCGAAATCCGCAGACAAAGGCGGTCGCTATCGCTCCTCCAGTTCCAAAATTCCCCTCCGCCACTTTTCCCTTAACTTAATTTTTTAAGTTCAATCTATATAGCCAAACTAAATCTAGGAGGAATTAATATGTTATTAGAAGCCGTGTATCATCGTCCCCGCCTGAACTGGTCGTATGCCTATGATCACAACACCATCCACCTGCGGCTGCGTGCCAAGAAGGGGGATCTAACCGAGGTCTTCGCCTGGGCGGGTGATAAATATGCCTGGGACACCACCAAGGAATTGATCCCGATGACCCTGTTCACTTCCGATGCAATGTTCGATTACTGGGAATGCGAATCGGTTCCGCTCTACCGCAGGCTGAAATATGGCTTCCTGCTGCAGCAGGGCCAAGAACGGATCTGGATGACAGAGAGTGATTTCCAGAAGGAGCGTCCCGCGAACCCCAACCGGCTGTTTGAATTCCCCTACATAAGCCGCGGTGATGTCTTCACGCCTCCGGCCTGGGTCAAGGATGCGGTGTTTTATCAGATTTTCCCGGAACGGTTCGCTAACGGCAATCCCGGCATAAGCCCTGCTAATGTGGAGCCTTGGGGCGGAACCCCCCGGCCGGATAATTTCTTCGGCGGAGATCTGCAGGGTGTCATAGATCATCTCGACCATCTGACGGAGCTGGGCATTACGGGCATTTATTTCACACCGGTCTTCACTGCCACCACCAATCACAAATATGACACGGAGGACTATATGCAGGTCGATCCGCATTTCGGTGATGTGGACACGCTGAAAAGATTGGTCGATGCTTGTCATGAGCGCGGCATCCGTGTGCTGCTGGACGCGGTCTTCAACCATGCGGGCCGTACCTTCGCCCCGTTCGTGGACGTACTGGAGAAGGGCGAGGATTCGGAATATAAGAACTGGTTCCATATCAGGGAATATCCGCTCCAGGTCGTGAACAATATTCCAACCTACGATGCCTTCGCCTTCGAGCCGCTGATGCCGAAGCTGAACACAGAGCATCCTGAGGTGAAGGAGTATCTGCTGAAGGTTGCCGAGTATTGGATCAAGGAGGTCGGCATCGACGGCTGGCGTCTGGATGTGGCCAACGAGGTGGATCACGAATTCTGGCGTGATTTCCGCAAAGTCGTAAAGCGTGCCAATCCCGAGGCTTACATTCTGGGCGAGATCTGGCATGAATCAGCCCCTTGGCTGGAAGGCGACAAATTCGATGCCGTCATGAACTACCCGTTCACAGACGCGGTGCTTGACTTCTTCGTCTACGGAACGCTCGATGCGGAAGGCTTCGCCCATTCGATCGGCAGACAGCTGTCCCGGTATCCGCTCCAGGCCAGTGAGGTCGCCTTCAATCTGCTGGACAGCCATGATACTGCGCGTCTGCTGACTGTAGCCGAGGGCGATAAGAACGTCATGAAGCTGGCTGCACTGTTCCAGTTCACCTTCATGGGCACGCCCTGCATTTACTACGGGGACGAGATCGGAATGGATGGCGGAGGAGACCCGGACTGCCGTAAATGTATGGAGTGGGACCCGGAGCGGCAGGACCGCAATTTATTCAATTTTTACCGTAAGCTGATTGAGATCCGCGGCAGCCATCCGGCGCTGCGCACCGGACGCTTCACCTTCCTTGAAGCCTCAGCCGGGGGCAGCAAGCTGGCCTACGAGCGCAGTCTGGGTGATGATCTGATTATCGTACTGATTAATACGGAGGAGACGGTGCAGACCTTCCGGCTGGACGTTCAGGAACGCAATTGGGAGAACCTGTGGACCGGCGAAGCGATCCATGCCGAACGCGGCAAGCTGTCATTGAGGCTGCCGGCATACGGCTTCGCTGTGCTTCAGGCCAATATGTCCTAAACTCTGATCGGTTTCTTATGGGCTGATTCAGAACATTTTGGCGCAAACGTTTGTAGAATGAAATAGAGCTACTACTTAGTACAGGACACAATAGAATCAATTCTGTTGTGTCCTCTATAGAATGAGTATTTATAGGTGTCTGCTGAAATTTTCGAACCAGCTAATCTTCCGGAGAAGTAATGTTCAACTGCTTACTTTTTAGAGATTGATAAGCCAAACCCTACTCTATTTGCACTAATTTTGCACAAAATCCCCTTCTTCATTGCACAGATTTGCATACTCCTCTGCTCCACTTCCAGATTCACAATAGCTTAAGCCGTATCGCTGTGTAGTGCTCAGAACGTAGAAGCCACGGGGATTACGCCCTATGCGAGGTTTCACTATTTACAATCATCCCCACTTCGATTAATATTACTGTGTAAAGCAAACGGTTCCATTAGGAGGTTTCTATGACAGTTACCATTAAGGACGTTGCCAAGAAAGCGGGGGTCTCACCCTCCACGGTGTCCCGGGTGTTGTCAGGCCATCCCAGAATCAGCTTAGAAACTTCCCGTAAGGTCAAAGTGATTATGGAAGAAATGGGCTACACCCCGAATATGATGGCCAAAAGTCTGGTATCCAAGACCACTAACAGCATCTGCATCATTCTTCCGAAACCGGCTGAAGAGCTGTTCTCCAATTTGTTTTTTATGGAATTAATCCGCGGGATCGTCACTCAGTCCAGCCGTTCCGGCTATGATGTGCTGATCAGCTCCGGAGCAAACGAGAAGGAGGAGCTTGAAGCTGTCTCCCGTCTGCTCAAGGGACGCCGCGTGGACGGCGTTATTCTGCTGTATTCCCGAAAAGACGATGCGGTGATCGATTTCCTGCAGTCGGGCGGTTATCCCTTTGTCCTGGTGGGACGGAGCGACCGCTACGAGGATATTCTGTCAGTGGACAATGATAATATCATGGCCGCCTATGATGCGACGAATCATCTCATCTCCATGGGGCATGAACGCATCGGCTTCGTCAGCGGGCCGCCGAACCTCATCGTCTCGCGCGACCGGCTGGAGGGTTACCGCAAGGCCATGCAGGGCAAGGGTCTGGAAATGAAGGATGAATGGATCGTTGAAGGCGAATTCCTGCAGGACAGCGGCTATAGGGCGATGTCCTTCTTTATGAATCTTCCGAACCGTCCGACAGCGCTTGTTGCGGTGGATGATATGGTCTCATTCGGGGTACTCCGCGGATTGAACGAGCTGAAGTACAAGGTCCCTGAGGATCTGGCGATTGTCAGCTTCAACAATATCCCGCTCTCCGAGCTGTCCAGTCCTCCGATCAGCAGCATTGATATCGGGATTTATCATCTTGGCTATACGGCCTCTCAGGTACTGATTCAGAACATTCAGAAGCCGGATAATCAGGACGGATATACGAATCGTTTTGTCATTCCCCACCGTCTAATCGTACGGGAGTCCTCTATGCATGCTCCGGGAAATTAAGGCATGTACAAGAAAATGAATGAAGCAGAGTTACGCTTCATTTATTTTTTGGAACTTTGCACAAACGTTTGCGCTAAAGTTCAGAATGTTGCTGGTAGGGGGATTCCCGCCTGCGGCTACTGGCGGTGAGGCTGGGGCTGATACACACTTTTTTAGTTTTCACTGTTCGGCCCTCGTGTGAATAGGAATTGTTGCACATTTTGCAGGAATTCCACCAGCAGGGCACGATTCGCAGAGAAATGTTGCATATTTTGCAGGATTCTTGCCCAGTTGGCACCCAGCTTTCACCGATTGTTGCATTTTGTGCAGGATTTCCGCCAGCGGGGCATGATTCGCAGAGAAATGTTGCATATTTTGCAGGATTCTTGCCCAGTTGGCGCGATAACCACATCTAATTGTTAACTAATCATATTAGGAGGTTCAACATGTCAGATATCAAAGCCTGCCTGTTCGATCTGGACGGTGTTCTCGTGGACACTGCCCGGTATCACTATATTGCCTGGAGGGAGCTGGCCGAAGAGCTTGGATTTGTCTTCACAGAGCAGGATAATGAGCGGCTCAAGGGCGTCAGCCGGGCCGCTTCGTTGAATATTCTGCTGGAGATCGGCGGCATCACACTTGGTGAAGACGAGAAAGCCCGGCTGGCCGAGCAGAAGAATAACCGCTATGTCGAGTATATCGCCAAGATGGACAGCTCGGAGATTCTGCCCGGCGCCCTGGACTTTCTGCAGGAATGCCGGACCGCCGGCATCAAGGTAGCCCTCGGCTCCGCCAGCAAGAACGCCATGACCATCCTGAACAATACCGGCCTGACCCCATACTTCGATGCCATCATCGACGGCACGCATACCAGCGCGGCCAAGCCTGACCCGGAGGTCTTCCTGCTGGGCGCGAAGGCTCTGGACACCGTTCCCGCACACTGCGTCGTCTTCGAGGATGCCGCTGCCGGTATCCTGGCCGCTTCCCGTGCCGATATGCGCAGCGTGGGCATAGGCTCACCCGAGACGCTAGGCGGAGCCACACTAGTTGTCCCTTCCCTGCGGCAGCTCACTGTTGCCACGCTGAAGGAATCTTTTGCCACTGTATGACGAATAGTAACAGAGCCTGAGCCTAGCCGTGAGCCCTTCCGCTCAAGCGGCATCTCTAGTCCGCCGGACAGCCTAACTGTACTTTGTACAACTATATTGCCAATTTATCCCCCGGTTATCGGCTTAGTTGTACTTTGTACAATTATGCTATCCCTTTTAAGCTGATATGACCATTTAGGGCAGATTTAGTTGTACAGACTACAGTTATACGACTCAAGTCCCTCTAATCGCACCTTTTAAATGCACAGAATACAACTAACTCTAAGTCTGAACCTCTGAGCTTCGCTCATGGTGCAGAAAGCGTCAATTACTCCCTGCACTCATCCGTTCAGATCATCAATTTAGATCATCAGCTCAGATTATCAGTCAGAGCGAATGCTGCACTTGCATCTTCTACCCTACCATCAGTAAAAGAACTGAAGGTAGTTATTAAACTCATGGGGATGAAGCTGCGGAGTGAAAGTTTGGAGCTGTAGGAGCGTTAGCGACCGCCTGAAAGCTTTCCGTAGGAAAGCTCGCATCGGAAGCATATGCTTGAATCAGATTTCATCCGCTGAGAACCACTTCAATAAAGAAATCTGATTATAACAGCGGCCGGAAGCCCAAATCTTTCGCGCAGTGGCGATGTAGTCCCCATAATTTTATTACGAGGTTCAGTTCATTTCATATCCCCCTTAAAGGAGCCAAAATCATGAAACAATACTTAACAATCAACGAATGGTCCATTATCGAAGAATCCTTTGATCCGCAGACCCAGGAAATATCCGAAAGCGTATTTAGTATCGGGAACGGATACATGGGCGGCCGAGCCAACTTCGAGGAGCAGTACAGCGGACCCAGCCTGCAAGGCAGCTATATGGCCGGCGTCTATTACCCTGACAAGACACGGGTCGGCTGGTGGAAGAACGGGTACCCGGAGTATTTTGCCAAAGTGCTGAACAGCACCAACTGGATCGGAATTAACATCGGGCTGGACGGAACCCCGCTGGATCTGGCCAACTGTACGGTCAGCGAGTTCCGCCGCATACTCAATATGAAGGAAGGCACGCTCTCACGCAGCTTCACCGCAACCACTCAAGACGGCAAAGAAGTGAAGGTTGAGAGCATCCGCATCGTCAGCATGGTCCGTCAGGAGATCGGGGCGATCCGCTATTCGCTCACTCCGCTCAATTTTGCAGGGAATATTACCGTAACCCCTTACCTGGACGGCGATATCAAGAACAAGGACTCCAACTATGACGAGAAGTTCTGGAACGAAGTGGAGAAGAAGGCCGGACCAGAAGGCGGACATTTGACCCTGAAGACCAAAAAGCTTGATTTCCATGTCACCTCCGCCTTCGTCTTCGACATTCTGCTGAATGGGGAGCCGGTTGCGGCCGAAGCAGAGGTACTGGAGCAGGACAAATATGTGGGCAGTACAGTGAATGTTCCGGTACAATCCGGCGAACAGCTGGTTATTTATAAGTATGCTGCGAATGTTACCTCCCGCAATTACGGGCTGGGACAGCTCGTAGATGCCGCCGGGTCGGCACTGCAAAGTGCGCGGGAGGCGGGGTTTGTGGCGCTTTTGACAGAACAGGCTGCGGCTTGGGGCGACAAGTGGAAAGAGAGCGACATTATTATCGAGGGTGATGTGTCGGCGCAGCAGGCGATCCGGTTCAATATTTTCCAGCTGAATCAGACGTATACGGGTGAGGATGACCGGCTCAACATCGGGCCGAAGGGCTTCACCGGGGAAAAATACGGCGGCAGCACCTACTGGGATACGGAAGCTTATTGTGTGCCGTTCTATCTCAGTACCGCCGACTCCGCGATTGCCCGCAATCTGCTGATCTACCGCTACAAGCACCTGGAGAAGGCCAAGGAGAACGCCCGTAAGCTCGGCTACCGCAAAGGCGCGCTCTATCCGATGGTCACGATGAACGGTGAGGAGTGCCACAACGAGTGGGAGATTACGTTCGAGGAGATTCACCGCAACGGCGCGATTGCCTATGCCATCTATAACTATGTGAATTATACCGGCGACAAGGCTTATCTGGCTCAATACGGCCTGGAGGTGCTGGTGGAGATTGCGCGCTTCTGGGAGGAGCGTGTGAACTATGTGGCGCATAAGGACAAATACGTGATGCTGGGCGTCACCGGCCCGAATGAATACGAGAATAACGTCAATAACAACTGGTACACGAACCGGATGGCCGCCTGGACGATGGAATACACGCTTGAGGCTCTGGCCTATGTGCAGGAGAATGAGGGTTCGCGTTACGCTGAGCTGGCCGACAAGCTGGAGCTGCTGGAGAGTGAAACGGCCAAGTGGAGTGAGATTATCGGCAAAATGTACTATCCCGCTGACGAGGAACGCGGAATCTTCCTCCAGCAGGACGGCTTCCTTGACAAGGAGATCATTCAGGTCAAGGATGTGCTGCCGGAGAACCTGCCGCTGAACCAGAAATGGTCATGGGACCGGATTCTGCGCTCCTGCTTCATCAAGCAGGCAGATGTGCTTCAGGGACTCTACTTCCTCGGCGACCGCTATGATCTGGAGACCAAGAAGCGCAACTTCGACTTTTACGAGCCGATCACCGTGCATGAGTCCTCCCTCTCCCCTTGCATCCATTCCATTCTGGCCAGTGAGCTGGGCTACAAGGAGAAGGCGTATGAGATGTACCTGCGGACCTCACGCCTGGATCTCGACAATTACAATAACGATACGGAGGACGGCTGCCATACAACCAGCATGGCGGGTACATGGATGTCCGTTGTTCACGGCTTCGGCGGACTTCGCGTGCTGAACGACCGGCTGGTTCTAAACCCGTCTAATCCTGGACACTGGACCTCCTATTCGTTCAAAATTATGTTCCGCGGCTCCCGGCTAAAAGTGACCGTGACCGATGCACAGGTTACCGTCAGCAACGAAACCGAGGTTCCAGCCTCCCTCACCATTCACGGCAAGGAGTATATGGTGAACGGACTAGGCACTGTCAGTGCCGGGGGCGCTTCTGTCACGGTGTAAGCTTATCAGCCCCGAAGATGTATGGCTTCTTCGGGGCTTTTTTTAATAAGAGCTCCACTAATTCTGCCAAATCATCAATAACTGCATCCGCTTCGGCCACTGTGACAAACTGTTGATTCCGTTTCCAGACGGCCTTCATTCCCGCTTCGCGGCTTGCCCGAATATCGTTATCCGGATGATCGCCAACAAAAAGAGCATTGCCCGCGTCTACACCTAATCTTGTTAATGCACGATGAAAGATGGCCGGATCTGGTTTACGGAGTCCCTCCCATTCGGAGATAAGCACCTCATCGAATAAATGCCCGATGTTCAATGCCTTGAAATTATCGTATTGAAATTGACCATAACCGTTCGAGATTAAGGCAATCTTCAGATCATGATTCTTCAGTTCAGTAAGCATACTTAATAAATTCGGGAAACCTGTACAGTGTTGCTGGAAGTTGTATAAGTAATCATCCAATAGCAAGTTCCAGTCCAGCTTCGAAATAGAGAACTCTTGTAAGATCTGTTGATATACTTTGTCCTTCCACAGGTAACCGTGATTATCAAGCTCGATAAAGCGCTGAACAAACAAATCATAATCAACAATCTGAAGCTCCGGGTAACGCCGGTATTGATCTTGTACGAACTTTAACAGGGATGTATCCCGGTCTAGCAATGTTCCATCCAAATCAAAAAGAACCGCTTGAATTGTCAATCCAATCCCTCCATTCCCTTGCAACCTATAAACCTAATATACCATGGTAATCGAGCTACATTTATGAAAAGAGCCTTTTGGAAAGAAGCCGTAGTCTACCTGATCTGCCCGCGCTACACCGAGATTAATGTGCAGTAGGCGCTGGCTGATCCGGACTCGGGATTTTATTATTATCAAGAATTGATTCGTCTGCGTAAGCAGCATCCCATTATGGTCTATGCCGATTATGAGCTGCTGCTGCCGGTGCATGAATATATCTATGCCTATACCCGCACCCTGGAAGGTGAAAAGTGGCTAATCCTAGAGCCTGCCGGATCGGGTAGTCTAACGAATGCTGACAAACCCCTTCAAGTATGACATCATAGGTGGATAGGACGCAGGCGGAACCCTGTCATTAATGAGCAGAGAATAACAGGAACATCTGTGCGGTGGTATGATAGGATGATTTCAGAAGGAGATGGGGAGCTTGGAATGGCTGATCCGAATGAAGAATGCACTGGACTATATGGAGCTGAAAATGACTGAAACGCTGCGCATTGAGGAAGTGGCTGAGGTGGCCTTTGTCTCACCGTTCCACTTCCAGCGCATGTTCAGTATGCTGACCGGCTTCACCGTGGCCGACTATATCCGCAAGCGCAGATTGACGCTGGCCGCCCAGGAGCTGGCCGTGTCCAAGGTCCGTGTGCTGGATGTGGCGCTGAAATACGGTTACGACTCGCCGGAGTCCTTCGCCAAGGCGTTCCGCAAAGCCCATGGGATTACCCCCTCGGAAGCGCGTAAGTCCGGTGTACAGCTCAAAGCCTTCCCCCGCATCTCGTTCCACCTATCATTGAAGGGAGATCAGGACATGGACTACAAAATCGTGGATAAACCAGCTTTTACCGTCATCGGCAAATCAATAGAGGTAACTACCCGTGACGGGGAGAATTTCCGCAGAATCCCGCAGTTCTGGGACGAATGCAATGAGGACGGCACTTCCGATAAGTTGATCGAGCTTTCGTCTTCCCGCGAATGGCTTGGCATCTGCACGGATATGGATATGAAAAAGGAACAGCTTACCTACTGGATCGGGGTGGAAGGAACGCCGAAGACAGATGCACAAGGGTATGAGACCACTGTCGTTCCGGCCGCCAGCTGGGCAGTCTTCCGGTCCGAGGGCGCTTTGCCGCATGCCATTCAAGGAGTCTGGCAACGCATTTTCCAGGAATGGTTCCCGGGAACCGGCTACGAGCATACCGGCGGCCCTGAGATCGAGTTATACCCGCCCGGCGATACGAAATCAGAGGATTATGTCTGTGAAGTATGGATTCCAGTGATGAAGAAATAAGAGCAGTGCTGATATTTGGGGAACGGCTTCGCTGTCTGCTTGGACAGTGGAGCTGTTTTTTTGTTTTGAGATTCTTCCCAAGCTTGGTATAATAAATAGATTATAGTTTTCATAATCTAGTGTATTCTCATCCGAGATCGGTGAAGGAGATATTCATGTCTATCGTAAAAATCTTTTCAGACAGCACTTCCGATTTGCCGCAAGGCTGGAAGGACACATATGATATCGGCATTGTGCCGTTATATGTAGTTTTTGAGAACGGTACCTTCAAGGACGGGGTCGAAATCACCCCCGAGGAGGTCTACCGCCGGGTTGCTGCGGGCGGTGCCCTGCCTAAGACTGCTGCGCCTTCCCCTGCTGATTTCATCGCCGCGTTCCAGCCGGTGATCAGCAGCGGCCATGATATTGTCTATATCAGTCTATCCTCTGCTCTATCTTCTACATATCAGAATGCACTGCTGGCAGCGGGTGAATTCCCGGAGGGCCGGGTGCATGTCGTAGATTCTGAGACCTTATGCGGCGGAATTGCGCTGCTGGTCATGAAGGCTGCACGTGCCGCAGCC
Organism: Paenibacillus sp. FSL M7-0896; assembly: GCF_037975415.1. Classification (NCBI taxonomy): domain Bacteria; kingdom Bacillati; phylum Bacillota; class Bacilli; order Caryophanales; family Paenibacillaceae; genus Paenibacillus; species Paenibacillus sp. FSL M7-0896. Next base: position 1,821,650 of record NZ_CP150250.1, on the reverse strand, counting down.
GCAGGCGAGAGCGCTGCCAACATCGCAGCAATGATTACCGAAGCCCGTAACCGGGTAGAATCAGAATTCGTTGTCGATACGCTGGACTACTTATACATGGGTGGCCGCTGTTCTGGAATGCAGAACTTTATCGGCAGCCTGCTGAAGATCCGTCCGGTTCTCCGGCTGGTGGACGGAGCCATTGTCCCCGTTGCCCGCATCCGCGGCAAGAAGGAGAAGGCCGTGGAACAGATGCTCCACCATGCGCTGGCGAATGCCGCCGATATGGACAAGGAGCTGCTCATTATTGCCCATACGCTGGCAGAAGAGGATGCCAAGATGCTGGAGACCGCGCTGCGCGCGCAGACTGATGTTGAGGAAATCGCCGTCATTCATGCCGGCTGTGTCATCGGGAGTCACTGCGGACCTGCTACGGTAGGTCTGATGTATATGCGCTAGAGCGGGTGGGCCCACACAATACATTTGGGCCCACTTGCCATAGCGCCAGTACAATGTGATCGGTTTTTCGATTATATTTGGCTAACTTGCCTCACGATTGCACAATGTGATCGGTTTTTCGATTACATTTGGCTCACTTGCCTCACGATAGTGCAATGTAATCGGTTTTTCGATTACATTTGGCTCACTTGCCTCACGATAGTGCAATGTGATCGGTTTTTCGATTACATTTGGCTCACTTGCCTCACGATAGTGCAATGTGATCGGTTTTTCGATTACATTTGGCTCTCTTGCCTCACGATTGCACAATGTGATCGGTTTTTCGATTACATTCTGCCTACTTGCTTCAAGCTAACAGCAGGTCCCCAAATGGAGACCTGCTGTTAGCTTGCTTGATACTATTACGTTGTCCTATCAGGATATAACGGTCTTAACAGTACCTCAACAGCATCGGCAACCAGCGTGTAGAATTCGGGGAATCCCGGGTGCTCGGCACTCTTGATTTCTTCGAAGGTACGGATATATAATCCTTGCGAAGCGACAGAGGTCAGGATATCCCCCAGCGTCCAGCTCCGCACCACCACTTGTCCTAAGCCGGAACGCTCCTCTTCAGGAAGCAGCTTGGCGAACGCAACTTCACTTTCTCTAAGCGTATCGTCAAAATAATTGCCGGTGGGATGCTGAAGCGTCTTCGTGGTCAGCCATGCCCTGGCGAACGGGTGAAAGTCGGTCAGCAGAAGTCGTCCATTTACCTTCAGCCGTCTGCGGACCAAGGCAAACACCGCATTCAAATCAGTGAAATAATGCAAAATCCCAAACTCCATCAGCACCACGTCGAACGTTCCCAAGGCTTCTTCTTCTGGGATATTCATGACGTCTGCACAGATGTAATCCAGCTTCACCCCCGCTGCTTCCGCTACCTCGCAGGCATATAAGCGGTTCTCTTCCGAAATATCCACGACGGTAACATCAGCGCCAAGCAACGCGAAGCAAATGGCCTTCCTGCCGTGAGAGCCAAGCAGATTGAGCACCTTCAAGCCTGACGGATCGCCCGTGTACTTGAGCCAATACCGCAGCGTATGTGCGGGATCCTGCTGCAGCTGCACTGCAAGCTCCTCAGGTGAACCATGGTACTGCGTCCAAGCCTGATAGGCTTTTGTCTCCCAAGCCGCCTTATTCGTAAGTGACATCTGCTCTTGCATGTTACTCCCCCTTGTAAGAAGAATTTGGAAATGGCACTTTCTGATTTTACTATACTCCGCTTATAATGCAACAAGCGGAATGGCCGCGCCAAATAAATTCTTACATATGAACCAAGAAGTCTGAGAAAAGATGGCCGTTGCCAGCAAGTAAATAGAAAAACGTAGCTTATTTCGCCGGATTCAGCGGATCATAGAGCAACAAGTGGAAAAACAGCAACTAAAATTGACATTTTTTCCTCTCAAGCTGAATTGGGCTGAATTAAGTGCTGATTTTCCAACTGCTGTCCCAGTAAGAGCCTATCGAAGATAAGCAAGTGGAGAAAATCCAATTATTTGCGCTGCCCATGCGTCAGAGTGGATATAGCGGACAGAAATAACCCGCCCCACTGTATCTTGGGAAACGGGTTGTCTGGCTTGATAGTTGAGAATACAGGTGATTGTCCTCGATATACGAGAACACAAGTGAGCGTCAGCCCCCGGCTCCGGTTAACCCTCAGGAGAGTAACTCCGGCTCCAGCTCCGCCTCTTCCTTCATAAAAGGCAGCATGAACCGGAAGATCGATCCCCGGTCCTCCTCGCTCTCCACGAAGATCGTTCCGCCCATCAGCTCCACGAGCTGCTTACAGATGGCAAGTCCCAGTCCGGTTCCGCCGTATTTGCGGTTAATGGACGGATGCAGCTGGGAGAAGGACTGGAAGAGCAGATTCAGCTTGCTGTCGGCAATGCCTACACCGGTATCACGGACCGAGAACTCCAGCAGATATTCCGGTGAGGCAGGCAACGGGATGTTCTTGACTGACAAGGTGACACTGCCCCGATCGGTGAATTTCAGCGCGTTGCCTACCAGATTGACGATAATCTGGCGCAGCCGGCTCGGATCGGTCGTGACGATGTCCGGCACACTGGTATCTGCCCACCAGCGCAAAGAGAGCTTCTTCTCCTCCGCCTTTGGAGTGAACAGATCAATAATGCCCTCCAGCATCTCCCGCAGATCGAAGCGTTCGGATTGCAGCGGCATCTTGCCCGCCTCCATCTTGCTGAAATCAAGGATGTCATTGAGAATCTGCAGCAGGCTGTAGCTGCTGCTGCGCAGAATCTCGGCGTAGCTGCGCTGCTCCTCCCCAAGCTCGGTCTCCAGCAGCAGGTCGGCCATACCGATCATTCCGTTCATCGGCGTACGGATCTCATGACTCATCATTGCCAGGAAATCCGACTTGGCCTGTGCGGCCCGCTCTGCCGATTCCTTGGCGCGGAGAATCTCCCGCTCGTTCGTAATATCGCTGAAGGAAATAACCACACCGCAGATCATCCCTCTGTCCAGCAGCGGAGCGATCCGGTAATTCACGAAGAAGCTGGTCCCATCCTTGCGCCAGAACACTTCATCCGCCTTGCTGCGGGTAACTCCGTCTTGCAGGGTAAGCGTGATGGGACACTCCAGCAGAGAATGGAGGGGCGCGCCTCCATGCATGTAATGGATTATCTCCATCATCGGCAGCCCGGTCAGCTCTGACGGCTCGTAGCCCAGCATCTCTGCCCCTTCACGGTTAATGAATATGGTCCGGCCGAGGTTGTCCAGGCCGAAGATTCCGGCAGAGACGGAGTTCAGAATGAGGCTAAGCCGTTTGTCCTCGGCCATCTCGAACACGAATTCGGCCTGCGGCAGCTCCTCGTCATCCTTCGCGGCGGCCACTTCATCCGCGTACGCAGAACACTCGTCTCCTGCCTGCACATTCCGCTCAACACCTGCCGCAAGACTGCTGCTCATGCTCACCCAGCTATGCAGCAGTCTGGACAGGGGGCGGTTCCCGGGATCATGGAGGATAGCGAATACACCGGCAATGCCTTCGTCTGTGTGAAGCGGCACATAGCGTACCGTAACCCCTGAACCGCAAGCACTTCCCGTCCCCTTGGCACTTCCAGAACTCCCAGCACTCTCAGCACTTCCAGCACCAGCACTTACCACATTTCCAGCACTGGTACTTCCCGCACTTCCAGCACCATAATTTCCCCCAGGCTCAGCACCGCCGGCCCCTCTCCCCGTCTCTTCATGTCCTTCCGAGGCTTCCACGGCCAGCTCGAAGCTCGATGTAATCCCGGCCAGGGCAGCTGCGAAATGAGCCTCACCGGGCGGATGCATCCGGCAATCGTTCAGTCTGCCTGCCTCCTCGGCACTTAACATCCGGTTACTGTCCCTGTACCTTCCCTGCCTGTCCAGCACAATGATGAAGTCCGGATGATGATCGAACAACGCCCTATAAGCACTTTCACCAGATAGCGCGTTGTCCAGAATAGAAGCCCAGTCCTTAAGCATAGCCCACCTCCTCCGCTGCTCCTTCAACCCTGCTATCGTTAGCGTCCGAAGACTGCAGAAACGCTCTGATTATGTAGAACCCTTTGAATTAGTTCCTATTATAGCAAAAAAAACGTTAGCGGTCGCCAGAAAAACATAGCATTAACCGGGCTGTACAACAACAAAAACAGTGCAAGTCCTTCAGGAGGACCGCACTGTCTGCTTCATTTCTAAGAGTGGACCGGCTTCGATTCCGGCAGCCTCAGCTTACATCCTGATGCTCGATATTGCGGATCGAGAAGTAGGCAACCGCCACCCCGGCCAGGGCCAGGCCAACCGAGATCCCGAGCAGGTCACCCATGCGGAAGCCGCCGAAGCTGTTGCCAGAGGATATCAGCGAGACGATCAACACGGCGGAAACAATCGTGGCCGTTACGGATTTGCGGCGCATTCCGAAGTATAACGGAATCAGCCCGATGCCTGCCGCGTATAGCGCATCCGTCCCCGCGCTGAGCAGGTGAGTAGTAATCAGCTCCCGGGTCAATGTCTCCTGAATAACATTCGGGAACACATACAAGCTTCCTGCTAGAAGGCTGCTGATGGCAATATCCGACAGCAAAATGCCGAAGAAGGTAAACAAAAAGACAATGATCAGCTTGGCGGCCATGAGCATTTTGCGCGGTACCGGGTACGTGAACAACACAGTAATCGTATTGTTTTTGTATTCGTCGATGACCAGCTTGCTAAGCAACACAGAGGCGAAGACGATATAAGTCGCTTTTACAAATATGAATACTCCTTGAAAAATCTCGCCATAAGTATCGAATTCCCCATCATCCATCCCTGTAAAAATCAGCAAGATCATAGCAGTAAGAATGGCCAGATCCGCAATCAGCACGCCCTTAAGAAAAGTGAATTTACTCTTGCGCAGCTCCAGCCGGATTAACTTAAACATGGTTGACGCCCCCCATCAGTTCCACAAAATGATCCTCCAGCGAATGATGCTTCTTGCTCATACTCTCCAGCTCCACCTCTGCTGCGGACAGGGCCCGGCTCAGCTCTAGCTGCGGGATGTCTTCATAGACACGAATGGTCCGCGGGTCAAGCACCTTGTAATTGCGGAGACCCAGCTTCCCCTCCAGGACGAAGACGGCCTTCGTGCACTCGCTGGTCACCAGCTCGATATACTGGGTTTGCTGGCTCCGGATCGTATCCATTGCCACCTGCTCCACCAGCACCCCTTCACGAATTACGCCGATCGTGTCGGCAATCTGCTCGATTTCGCCCAGAATGTGGCTGGAGATCAGCAGGGTCATGCCATAATCACGGCTCAGCATACGGAACACCTCGCGCAGCTCCTTGATTCCAAGCGGGTCCAGCCCGTTAATCGGTTCGTCAAGAATCAGCAGCTCCGGCTTGGTCATGACCGCTCTGGCAATGCCCAGCCGCTGCTTCATCCCCAGGGAGAAATTCTTCACCGGTTTGCTGTCCACGGCTCTCAGCTTCACTAATTCGAGCGCTTCCTCTATCGCATTGGCATCATAAAAGCCCATATACTCCCCATGCAGCGCCAGATTCTCGCGGGCACTCAGCTTGTCGTAGAACACCGGGTATTCAATAATGCTGCCCATGCGCTTAAGCATGTCGTAAGAGCGGTGGGTCATTTTCTCCCCGGCAAATTCAATCTCGCCCGCCGTCGGCTTCACCAGATTCGTGATCATTTTCATCACCGTTGTTTTGCCGGCGCCGTTCGGTCCCAGGAACCCGTAAATTTCACCCTGCTTAATCTCCATATTCACACTGCTAACAATTTCCTTATCCTCATAGACCTTGGTCAGATCCCATGTCCGGAGTATCGTTGTCATTTTCCGTTATCCCCTTTAGCATCGTCTTGTTCTTCCTGGTATTTATTCTACAGGGCGGAATTTGCTTTTTTCTTACTGAAATCTTACTTAATTCTTAAGAAGCTTCAGAAGGACTGTCTGGGAAAAGAGAGCGTAAATGCCGTACGCACATTCGGCTGGCTGCTCAGGGAAATAGTCCCGTTCATCTGCTCGGTCAGCCGCTTCGTAATCGTCAGTCCCAGGCCGCTGCCCTGATAGTCGCGGTTACGCGAATCCTCCAGGGTGTACAGCCGCTCGAACACCTTATCCTCGTGGCCTTCGGCGATGCCCTTGCCCCGGTCCCACACTTCTATGCAGACCCGTCCGGCGTCAGGGTACAGCTTCAGCCCCAACACTCCCCCTGCATTACCGTAGGTAATCGCGTTGGAGAGCAGATTCGTCAGAATCCGGTCCAGTGCCTCATCGTTGCCCATGATATGAAGCGGCTCTTCCGGGATCTCGATCTGCACTTCCGTGCCGCTCTCACTAAGCAGATCATAGAAGGAGAGAATATTCCGGCGGCAGACCTCGCCCAGCTCTACCCGCGAGAGCGGGATATCCCGGTCCCCCGACTCCAGCTTCGCCAGATCAAAGAACCGGTTCATCAGCACAATGACCTCACCGGCCTTGGTATGAATCGTCCGCAGCATCCGTTCCTGCTCTTCCTTGGATATCGCCTCATCATGCAGCAGCGTCTCAATATAGCCCAGCACCACCGTCAGGGGCGTCTTCAGATCATGCGACACATTCGCCAGCATTCCGCGCATGGATTGCTCCAGCTTACTCCGCTTAGCCGCTCCCTGATGATTGACATCCAGCAGCCGGTTCAGATCGGTCAGCAGCTGCTGCACCTGCGGACTGCTGCTCATCAGCAGCAGCCGCTCATGCGATCCGCCTTCTATAATGCTCTCCAGCTTATAGTGAATGTAGTCCAACTGGCGGGCATGCTGCCGTGATTTCAAGAACTGTAACGTAGTGACCACAAGCAACAGTACAAGCAGAACCAGCAACAGAATGATCACAGCAGCACATCTCCCAGCTTGTAGCCGATCCCCCACAGCGTTTTGATATACTCCGGATGGGAGGGATCATCCTCAATTTTCTCGCGCAATCTGCGCATATGTACATTAATTACATTCTCATCGCCATAATAATCCTCTTCCCAGACTTGGCTGTAGATCTGCGCCTTGGTGAATACCCGGCCCGGACTGCTCACGAACAGCTTCAGGATGTGGAACTCCTTGGCGGTCAGCTTCAGCTCTTGCCCGTTCTTCCGCACCGAGAAATTATCCAGGTCCACACTCAGCCCGCGCAGCTCGATTCCCTTCGGCTTCTCCGGCTGTGTCTCTCCGCCATCCTGCACCCCGCTCCCGGCAGCAGCCTGGCTTCCAGATGCAGCATACCCCGCCCGGCGGATCGCCGCCTTCACCCGGGCTGCCAGTTCAATCATCGAGAACGGCTTGGTAATATAATCATCCGCGCCGAAGCCCAGCCCCAGCGCCTTGTCCACATCGCTGTCCTTTGCCGACATAATCAGCACCGGCACAAGGCTGCCGCTGCGGATCATCTGCAGCACATCCGTGCCGCTGCGCTTCGGCAGCATCAGATCCAGCAGAACCAGATCATAAGGAAGACCTCCAACGAACTTGCTCACCGCCGCTTCCCCGTCATATGCGGTCTCTACCTCATAGCCCTCTTTGGTCAAATAAGAATGAACCATTTCGCTGATCGCTTCATCATCCTCGATCAGCAGCACCCTCTGTTGCATAATGAACCTCCCGTACTCCTATTTGACGCCGCCTGTAGCAGCAGGCAGCTCTAAGAAACTAACACCGGCTTCTACAAGCCGGATTATATAAATCTGCGACGAGCCACAATCGCTGATTTCGATGACAATACCGTTCAGCATATCTTATACAAGTGGCTGATTCACCGTAGAATTCATGATTGGATGGAGCTTTGTTAAAGTATACCAATGCTGCAGACGCGATTCTACTAAAAAGAGAGCTATCGGAGGACTGGCGTTACAACAGTGACCCAGTACTGCATGCAACAAAGCAGCGGCTCTCTTGTAACGGGAGAAGCGCTGCTCTGTTTTTCCAGATCATCTGCTGTATTCGTTTATTATTCCTTAGTCAAAATAATATCGAGGGGATCAACAAGCAAGCCCTCTTTAACTTTAAATTTACAATTGATTTCGATCCTCTTCTGATGCTTGGTGTCCCAATAGATAAATACATCGTATTCCCCATCCGGAAAATCAGCACCGAAAACCCCGTTTTTCAACTCAACCGTTTTGATATAATCCATACCGTCAAGGCCACTGCCTAATTCAATATAGCCGTCCGGCAGCGCGGTCCCATCTTCATATTTCAAAGTACCGGTGACATTATTCGCCGGCAAATGAATTACAAGCTCACGCGGATCAGACTGTCCATCCAGCACCGAGAACCTGTAATACGGGAATTTGGCATTGTAGCTGGAGTACATTTCTTCTGCTAAAAGACGTACACGGTATGCGCCATCCGGCAGATAGAAATCAAACATACCCTTCTTAATAGTGGCCGAATATAGAAGCGGTGAAGCAGTACCAACCTCTTCGATCATTAATACTCCACCAGCATATGGAGTTCCGTCCTCATTATAGATCTTGCCTGATATTGCTAAAGGTACTTTAATATCAATCGGCCCGGCGGCAGGTTCACCGTTAACAATTTTTATCTGCGTACGCAAATCTATAGTTCTTGCCTCGTCAGTGTTTAACGCCCGAATGTTATAATCGCCATCCGGTAAATAAAGATCAAACTTACCTGCAACCACAGGGACCCTGTAAATTCCGTAATTCTGAGCATTCATTTCTCTAATTTCCAGCCATCCATCGTCAATCGGGGAGCCATCCACGAAGCTAATGTTTCCTTCAATTTTTGGAGGCAATTTTATATCCAGATTGCTCTTCCCGTCAATGACCTCAAATAAATAATTAATTCTTAATTGATTGTTGGTTTCGCCATAGATTAACATTTCTACGTTATAATGACCGTCCGGTAAATAAAAATTAAAGTTGCCTGCTTGGATTTCGGCACTATACCAGCCAAGCGGTCCGCTGTCTAAGCGCTGTACAATAATTTCCCCATTCTCAAATGCGGTCCCGTCCGAATACTGGATCGTACCTGACTGCTGCTCAGGAATGAGAATATGCACTTCTCTATCTGCCTTGCCATTCATAACGTAAAACATATAGTAGAGTGAAATGATCTCTTGTGTAGTTGTGGAACGCAGCGAGTAAATCTTGTACGGCCCATCCGGCAAATCTATTGAGAATTCCCCGTTCGTCAGTGCAGCGGTGTAAATCATATGATCGCTATCCCGTTCTAGGTACAAGATGCCTGTATCAACAGCCTTCCCGTCTGCACGCTCAATGAAACCTTTTACAACCCCATGATTTACAATGGGCGGTGTGGGTGCCACCGTTGACCCAGGTGTTACTATGGGTGTTACTACCGGCCACGAGGATGGGGATGGCGACGGTGAATTCACCGCTGTGGGTGCTACTGTAGCTGTTGGTATTGGTGTTGCTATTGGTGTCGGCGTTGCCGTTGGTGCTGGCGTTGCTATTGGTGTCGGCGTCGCTGCTGGCGCCGGTGTCTCTACCGTACTGCCACCTCCATCGCCTCCACCAGTTCCTCCCCCTCCGCCGCCAACTAGTACAGCCGCTGTTGGGGCCGCCGAAGACGTAGCAACCGTTAGATCAGAACCGGCTATATTTACTCTCACATCTGCCGGAACATCTGTGCCGATCGTAAGTTTACCTGGAGCATTCTCCATTGTAATGCCCGAAGCGTTGACAACCGCATTCCCGATGTTGCCTTTACCTGATATTTGTATACCGGCGTTCATTGTCATGGACTTGATATTGCTGCTATTGGACAATTTATTACTGCCCGCTGTTTTATCAAGATTGACTGCCTCCACAGTGCCCCCGCTGAGTTCGATGTTAAGGCGTGAGGCAAGAATATTTACAGCCTTGAAGCTGCCGGTCAACAGAATGCGGGCATCCGCTGGAATTTCAGGAGATAACGTGAGAGTGCTGATCTCAGCTCCGGTGAGGGATTCAATGGCAGCAGCGGACTGAATCTGAAGGTTATGGATTTGGGTCTTTCCTTCAGCGACCACTCTTACACTGCCATCTTCCTTGTCAACACGTACAGAACCCAGTGTGGAATCGGCAAGATGAATACTGTTCACCCCGCCGCCTTCAATTGCGGTATTGCCTTTTACTGTTACATTCTGGAGCCGCACATCGCCTTCAGCTATACCTTCTCCCAGCAGCAGATCTCCAGTGATATTCATATTACGGAGTGTGATACCCGGCACGCTGACCACTACATCACTATCTACTTCCGACATTCCTGACAACGGACCATATATACCTGGTGTTTCATAGATGATTACATATTCATCGGAATCTGCATTTAGCACCGATAGAGCCCTATCCAAAATGACTACGGTCTCTGCCCGGGTTGTATAAGCGAGAGGCCGAAAGTTCCCATCACCGGAACCCTTCATGATACCTTGTTCGCTGACAGCCCCGATCGCACCTTTGCTCCAAGCTGCACTCTTAGTAATATCCTTGAAATCAGGAGCCGCAGCCGGTGCTGTCAGCTTAAGCAACTTGCTGATGATCACAGCCAGCTCTTGCCGGTTGATCTTCTGATCAGGCTTAAAGGTCCCATCCTCGTAGCCTTGTATGTAACCTGCAGCATTAGCCTGCAAAATACTTGAATAATACCATTTACTGCTGGAGATATCGTTAAAATTAGCTTTTTTCGTTTTAGTGAATCCAAAAGCCCTATTAATCAAAACCGTTAATTCCGCCCGGGTGACCGGGTTATCCGGCTTGAATTCCCCATCCGGGTAGCCGGAGATCAGACCTTGATCCATCCACCTGCTGATTTGATCCTTCGCCCAGTTTCCTGCCAGATCCGGCGCATTACCCGCAAAAGCTGCGCCTGCCGGCAATATCGCAAGACATATGGCTAGTGCTCCAGCGACTACTTTTTTGCTTACACTTCTTTTGATAAACAAACTGATTCCCCCGACTATGTAGTTATAAAAGCATACAAATTATAAATTTCCTTGCTCTAACTAATCCTTAAGCCCTATGAATCCGTTAAAATTATAGCATGATTCCGGTAAAAGATTGGTATATTTCCGGATTTTATTTTCTAACCGGGAAAGTGAAAAAAAACCTCCTAATGACTGATTTATCATCCAGTCTATGAATTCTGCGAACCTGACAGGCTGTCGTCCAGTTCCTCCTATTATAATGAATGATATAATCTCTTATTCAATCTGACAGACAAGGTGGTATGATCATGGCAACCAAAACCAACAAGCAGCTCATTCTTGAATTCGAATCCTTCATCCCCTATATTCAATCGCTGGACAGCATGGAAGATGCAGACTGGGAGGCTCCGCTGGAGGCCGGAAAATGGTCCCTGCAGGATGTCCTTTGCCACATCATGCTGTGGGACAAATACTTTTATGAGGAGGCCCTGGTCAAAATTCAAGAAGGCCTGCCGCTGACAGCCGCACATCTGGACTTCAATGCATTCAATGCCAATGCGGTTCTATACGCCAGGACAGTAACCCGGCAGGAAGCCATCCGGCAATTCGTCCTGTACCGGACCAAGATTACCGGACTTGCGGCCTCCTTCAGCGATGCGGCGCTAGAACAGAATCATCCCGATGGGGACGGCAAGAAATTCAGCATCCGCAAGTATCTGAGAGATTTCATCTCCCACGACAAGCATCATAAGAAGCAGATAGAGAAATATGCAGCATCAGTTGCGGTCCCTAAATCATAAAACTGCGGCCCCGTCTGTCCTCTGAAATCTGGATAGATGGAGCCGCAGTTTTTATCATTCTTTTGAATATAGATGCTTAATCTTGATTCCTAATCACAATATCGAACCTCTCATGATACGGATGCATGAATAATTCATACTGAATTCTACGCTGTTCGTGGGACTTCATTATTGCCCGGCAACATACCTCTCCACTTCAAGAGAAGCCAGCAGCAGCGGCGCAACACCCATAGGTACATCTGATACAACCGCTTCGGAAATGTAGTAATCGTAGGAGCCGTTGCGGTCTTTGCTGAGCCCTGCCCCGTGACAGATCTGGTGAAGATGAACGCCTTGTTCATCTTCGGTGATCAGATGCTTAAGGATTCCCTCGTAGCCGCTTAGCATCGCTGCCTTGAAGGAAGGCTCCAGATAACGCAGCCGCAGGGCTTTGGCCATCGCATAGACGAACATGCAGGAGCCTGTTGCTTCAAGGTAGTTGCCCTTACGTCCCGCCTGATCCAGCACCTGATACCACAGGCCGCTCTCCTTATCCTGCACCTCAACCAGCGCACCGCACATCCGCTGAAAAATCCCCATCACCGTTCCCCGCTGCGGATGGGTCAACGGGAAGTGCTCCAGGCAGTCCACGGCGGCCATCGCATACCAGCCCATCGCCCGGCTCCAGAAATGGGCCGACAATCCGGTGGAGGAATCCGCCCACTCCTGCTCCCGGGATTCATCCCAGCCGTGATAGAACAGGCCGGTACGGGGATCACGGGTTCTGCGCTCAATTAGCAGCAGCTGACGGGCGGCTTCATCGATCAGCTCCGGACGCCCGAAGACTGCCCCGTATTCGGCCAGGAACGGCGAAGCCATGTATAATCCGTCCAGCCACATCTGGAAGGGATATATTTTCTTATGCCAGAAGCCGCCTTCAGAGGTCCGGGGCTGTCCGATGAGCTGCGCTGCCAGCAGATGAGCGGCTTCCGCGTAGCGCTGCTCACCCGTCTGACGGTACAGCCAGAACAGATTCTTGCCCTGATTGATCTGATCCAGGTTATATTCCTCCAGCGAATAGGAGCGGATGCTTCCGTCCTCCCCGATGAAGCTGTCCATATGCCGCTGCATGAACGAGAGGTACTCAGGCTCGTTATGCTGCATCCCGGCCCGGGCCACTGACATCAGCAGCATGCCGGGGACATACGCCCAGCGCTCCATTACATACTCGTGTTCCCCTTGTTCATTGCATTGTCCGATGAAGGTATCCGCGATTCTGCGGGATAAGCCTGTGCTTACTGCTTCTGATATAGACATCTCTATTCCTCCTGTCATTTGCGCTAACTGTTACCCTACTCCTGCGGACCGGCAAGCTGCTTAAGCAGCCACGCATACGCCGGTTCCCCATGAATCTCATGCCCCCCTGTGAAAAAATCCGCCGCAAGCCGCCCTCCATAGCCCTCTGCCGCATAAATCAGCTCCAGCCGGTCCAAGGCTTGCCTCGCGGCGGCGGGACCAAACAGATGGTCCGCATCCCCCGCCTCCAGGAACAGCCCGCGCGGTGCAATCAGGCCCAGCAGATCCGGCATCTCCGCTTCCAGCAGAATGCCCGGAATGTAATTGTCCAGACAATGATTCCGCGTGAGAATGCTGTCTTGGAACGTATTGGCGTAGCCGCTGACCACCGCACTACTGATCCGTTCATCCAGTGCAGCCGTGAAGCCTGCCACCAGCCCGCCGCCGGAGATGCCCATAATGCCGATCCGCTCACCGTCCACCTCATCCCGCTGCTGCAGATAATCCAGCGCCCGCATCGTCTCATAGATGCGGAAGCCTGCCATCGTCTGCCCTGTCATCAGCAGCGCCGCGGACAGGCGGAAGCAGGAATTACGTCCGGGCTCGCCGCTGGCAAGATCCTCAGCCAGACGCCTGTCTCCGAATCCGAGCACCTCAGGAGCCGCAACGACGAAGCCCTGCTTCACCAGAGAGACGGCAAAATCCTTATGCAGTCCCGGGTCCCCCGTCCGCTCCGACCCGTCCGGGTTCAAGCCGGTAATCTCGCGGCTGCCGTAGCCATGCCCGTGAATAGCCAGCACAGCCGGGCAGGGAGAGCCTGCCGGCTCTTCCGGGATCAGGAGATACAGGGCCATTCTAAGTCCTTCATAGGTGGTGATCTCTATACGTTCACGGATATATCCGCTGCAGACTGTACGCTCCAGCCGTACCGGTTCAAGTGCCGCCCTCTGAGCAGGGAATCCGCCCAGCCGCTCTATGAACCTCGCGGTAAGGGATGCCCGCCATTGTCCGAATGGAAGGTCTGCGCTGAAGGCAGAGCTGCGCGGTGCAGACGCCGTCAGTTGATTGATATATTGTTCAAGTGATTCCATCAGGGAAATCCTCCAATCCTGAATGCCTGGGTCCGGGTGTACCACGGTCCAAGTGATTAATAGCCCTCGGGATGCCAGCCGTCCAGCACAGACAGGATCCGGTACTGTGCGGCTTCCTGCGCAGTTAACTGGCGAGACCACGCCACCCGGCCTTCGGGGCAAGCGCCCGGGCCGCTGCTGCCGTACTCTTCATAGCGGCTGGACTGCTCCCGGTCCGGCTGCCCCCAGTTATGCCAGCCTTCTCCGGTCACCGATCCGTCCATCACCGTGCGGATGAAGGCGACATGCGCGTAAGGGCGCCAAGGGCGTCCGAGATAGCACTCACTTACCCCTTCGCCGCCGGTAATCCGGCAATCCAGGAACACATAACCGAAGGCGGCTCCCTCCGGCGTTGAAGCCGCTGTGATATACCCTCTGGAGCGCTTGTTATGGAGATGGCAGCGGTCAAACAACGCGGTGGCCGGGCCAAAAATATAATCCACATCCCCCTCAATGTAGCAATCATCATAATATTGCCGCCCCGGCCCGGTATATAGGGTATCCTGGTCCCCTAACAGACGTACACGCCGGAACACAGCCTGCCCGGCATCCACGAACGCCGCGACCGCCTGTCCTGTTCCCGGGCCGGAAGTGTTGCGGATGGTCAGATTCTCGGCAGTGAAGCCTTCTGCGAACACGTTCAGCGTCCCGGTGCGGAAGGTACGCAGCGGTTCACCGTCCGCACCGAGCGTATGGGCATTATCATTCCACGAGATAATCGTGGAATGCTGATCCTCTCCCAGCAGCAGGATGGGCGGGGCTTCGCGGGCGACCGTAACCTTTTCCTCATAGATCCCGGGCTTAATCCGTATGGTTACGGCTTGCTTCTCCCCCGGCGGAATGGAAATCAATGCCTCCTGCAGACTGCTGAATCCTTCTCCGGCATTCTTCGAGACTATCATTAACATGGACGGCTCCTTTCACAGCAACCTGAATGTATTCTATAATAACTGTAACAGCTTCCAGGAGAAGAGGAGATGTATGAACAGCGTATCTGGCCCTAATCCCAAATATTATCTTGAAGACGGACGCTTCAGCATCCAGCATATGAAGCGCAAAGGCATCACTGCGATGCCGCGCCCCCACAGCCATGAATGGACTGAGCTGTATTATCTGACGGACGGGGAGCGTGTATATTTCGTGGACGACCGGGTGGTTACGGTCCACAAAGGCGAGCTGATTCTGATTCCCGGCCGCGAGCTCCATTCCACGGCAAGCTCCGAGAAGGCCGAGTTCGAGCGTATTCTGATCAACTATGACCCGCTGCTGCTGCCTCCGGTGCTGAGGGATGAGCAGCAGTGGTTCCAGAGCCGCCGCTACCGCTTGTTCAGGCTGACCCTGCGCGAGCAGAATGAAGCGGAGTCCCTGCTGAACCGCATGCTGGAGGAATCCCGCCTCCGGCGGCCCTTCTACGAAGCCTGTGTCACTGCGCTATTGACCGAGCTGATGATTCTGCTCCAGCGTTCGGAGAGCACGGCCCAGGCCGGCGGAACCCGCCATCCGCTGCACCATCTGGTAACCGAGGTCGCCACCTATATCCGTGCCCATTACCGGGAAGCGCTTACGCTGGAAGAGACCGCCAAGGACTTTTTCATCAGTCCCTCTTATTTGAGCCGGGTATTTCATCGCCTGACCGGCTTTCATTTCCGGGAATATATCGTCCATATCCGGGTCCGCGAGGCCCAGCGCCTGCTGGCCGGAACCCCCGCCAGAATCCAGGAGATCGCAGGGGCAGTCGGCTTCGAGCATCTGTCCCATTTCAATAAAACTTTCAAGAAATCAACCGGCCTGACCCCGCTCCAATACCGTAAGGAAGCGGGGGCGCAGCCTGCACCGGAGTCCGGAGGATAGTATCCGGTCCGCCCCGTACCTCTGCTTAATGCTCTGTGATGGCTAGCTCTCCTGAACGGACAAGCTCAACATCACTGCACTTATGCATCTGTACCTGCGGCTCCTCCTGCGTCTGCAGCCTGATCCGGTCCAGCTTCAGACCTGCGGCATGGCGCAGGATGATTCCCCGCCTGCTTATGGCGCTGAAATTCTCCACCGTAAGCGCAGCAAGCGGCATTTCCGGCAGCCCGTTCACCAGCAGCGCGGTTGCCGCCCCATGGCAGGTCATATTCCGCAGCGTAATGTTACGGAACTGCGGAGTCTCCTCCGTGACCAGGACCTCCTGCTCATCATAGCCCTCAGACCCCTCAACCCCGGCATAGAACAGGTGGAAGGAGACCGCTTCATGGACGATGCCTGACATCTGTATATTTTCTACCCGGATATCCTCTACTACGCCGCCTCTTCCCCGGGTACTCTTGAAGCGCAGCCCGATGTCCGTACCCATGAACACGCAGTCGTTCACCCGGACCGCATGTACACCGCCCGACATTTCACTGCCGATCACTACCCCGCCATGTCCGTGATAGACCGTACAATGGCGGATCGTAATGTACCGGCAAGCTCTTCCTGCCCGGCGGCCCTCCTCATCCTTGCCCGATTTCAGACAGATGGCATCGTCGCCTACATCGAACCCGCAGTGCTCGACCAGCGCATGTGTACAGGACTCCAGATCCAGCCCGTCCCCGTTCTGGGAGTACCACGGATTGCGCACTTGAATATGTCTGATCGTAACCTGCTCACAGCCCATGGGGTGCAGACACCAGGCAGGAGAATTCTGAAAGGTCGGCCCCTCCAGCAGCACTCTACGGCAATTCCGCAGGCTCAGCAGCGCTGGACGCAGATACGCACGGGCAGGGAGGTAGGCTTCCATGGCTGTCTCGCCTTTTTTCTTCAGGCTCAGATAACAAGCTTCTCCCGCAAGCGCTTCCTTGGAAGGCCACCAGATCTCACCCTGTTCATCCAAGGCCCCCCCGGAGGCAAGCAGGCTATTCCACTCCAGTTCCGTCCGCTTGAAGCGCTTCACCGGACGCCAGGCCTCACCGCTGCCATCGAAGATGCCTTCACCGGTAATGGCTACATCGCTCAGATCCTCTCCGTCCAGCGGAGCCTGGCACCGCCAGCCGGCAGTCCCTTCGTAATGGGAGAACAGCAGGGGATACCGCGAATAGTCGGGTTCAAAGCATACCAGTGCCCCCCGCTCGGCACACAGATTAATTCGGCTGTGCAGCGTCAGCGGCCCGGTACGCCAGATTCCCGGCGGGATGACCACCGTTCCTCCTCCCGCAGCTGCGCAGGCATCCAGGGTATCCTGTATAGCAGATGTACAGAGCAGCCCTTCACCTTCTGCCCCATAGTCTGTAATACGGAAGGTCCGCTGCGGAATCTGCGGCAGCTCGGGGATTGGATAAACTTCGTAATCATGTATATTAGTCATCGTATTCCTCCATCTCTGTCTAATCAAGATCTATTCAAGCTCTTCATAGCTGAACCAGCCGTAATCCGCAACATTGCTGCTCTGCGCTCCGCCCGCACTGGCGTACATTCCGATATAGGCCCCTGTAAAACCTCCGGCCCAATCCGTGCTCAGCACCCGGCCGTCAGCCTGTTCATGCAGTGCGGTCCAGGTGTCTGATCCTGAAGCTCTATAATAAAAGCTGTAATCCTGCCCCCTGGCTTCTACCTTAAGCTGTACGGTATCCAGCGGATAAGGCGCAGAGGCCAGCAATTGCTCAGCTCCTCTGCTGCGCACAGTCAGCTTCAGCAGCTGCCTGCCATCCTCTGCCACCCGTTCATAGCGGAAGTGGTTGTCCGCATTCTGGATCAGGGCCAGTCCGGCGCTCTCTCCTGCGGCCTCCGGCTGGAAGCGCATCTCCGCTGCGGCTCTGAAGCTGAGATGCTGCTGCCGTCTTCCGATATAAGCCGGATTGCCGGTCTCTGCCAGCACCTCCGGCTTCAGCCGCAGCCGCAGATGTCCCGGATGCTCGCTGAGGCTCCAGAATTCACCGCGCGGCGTGCGCAGGAAGTTCCAGGCGGGGCTAAGCTGCCCGTCAGCAAAATCATCACGCACCGGCAACAGCGGCCACTGCGTCATCGGCAGATTCGGCGCTGGCCCCTCAAGCTCCAGTACGCCCTTACCGGGATTCACTACCGGCCATTCGTCCTCCCATTTGACCGGTGCCAGGAAGGTCTCCCGGCCCAGGTTGCGGTAATATCCCCCGCAGGTCCGGGAGGCCAGGCAGAGCATCCACCACTGCCCATGCTGCGTCTCGACAAGTTCCCCGTGACCCGTATTCACTATGGGGTACTCCCTGCCGAGATGGCGGTGGGTCAGGATCGGGTTGGCCCGGTGCCCCTCATAAGGCCCCGTCACGTTCCGGCTTCTGGCAACCGTTACCGCATGGGTATGGCCGGTGCCGCCCTCAGCGATCAGCAGATAATACCATCCTCCTATGGAATACAGATGCGGCCCTTCCTGGGCATGCGCTGTCTTCAGCGCACCTTGCCAGAGACTGTGCTTCGGGCCGGTAAGCCTGCCTTGCGCCAGATCAATCTCCTGCAGCCAGATGTCCATATGCTTCGGATAATCCTGGCCCCCGGGAGGCACCCGGTTACCAGTGTAGTAGACCTTGCCGTCCTTATCGAAGAACAGGGAAGGATCAATGCCGGGCGCATCCTCCAGCCAGACCGGATCTGACCAGTCTCCCGCCGGATCAGCTGTGGTTACATAGAAATTATGCGGCTGCTTGTGATTATCAACAAATGTCGTGATCATATAAAAGAGACCTTGATGGTACCGGAGAGTCGGTGCCCAAATCCCTCTCGACGGGAGAATTCCGTCCAGATTGAGCTGGGACGGACGGTCCAGCACATGGCCCAGTTGACGCCAGTGGACAAGGTCCCTGCTGTGAAAGACCGGAACCCCGGGGTAGAATTCAAAGCTTGAAGTAACCAGATAATAGTCCTCTCCTACACGGATAGCCGAAGGATCAGGGTAGAAGCCCGGCAGCACCGGATTACGGAATGTTCTCAAATTCGGAAGTCCTCCTTCACACGGGCGTTATGTACAAATACTCAATCAACGATAGGTAAGCATAACCCATTATAGTTCGGATAAGTTTAATTTTCTTGCGCTTTCTATGTTCTTTTTCTTGTTTTTTATACTTTCTTGTCCTGCAAACAGAAACAGCGACAGCAGAGGACGGATAACGTCTCTGGCTGTCGCTGTATTATGGAAGCAGAATTCACTTTGGCAACGGCTTACTGGAATGAATAAATCAGACTGAATCAGATTGCATTAATCAAGTGTTTTAGCATACTCTCTCAGCTGTTCAGGCTCACTTGTGTGATACACCATTTGTTCATGATCAAAAATCACAATTACGGGCCGTTTCGCTTCCAGGCCCAGTAGCTCCAGCCACTTCAGCTTCTTCTCCTCTGTATGCACAGTCACATGCGGGATATGCTCCACAAGCGCAGGCTCGGAATTAAGCGCCTCATTTACTTCATCATCCCAATCCCGTGAATTGGAGAACATATGCAAGTGGAGTACATTCTCTTCCTTGGACACTAGCTGATCAATGACATCTGCTTTCGTAGGGCCGCAGCCAGCAATCAATAAGAATACTGCAACCAGCAAGAACAGTCTATGCCAATGCTTAAGCATGCAATTCCCCCTCCCTATTCCATCTACATACCCATATATTACTACAATAATTCAGCCTTACTTCCTCACATAGAGCGAATAGGTCTCTGGAGCGGCAAAATGTAGTTTCTGCGCTAACCGGATAGAGGCAGTATTGTGAAGGTCACAGTCCCATCTTGGCGTGATCTGACGTTCTAAGCACTCCAGGATAAAAGCTTCGGCAACACATTGAGCCACGCCCTTTCCCCTAAACAAAGGATTCGTCACTATATCAATTTCAGCGTACTGTTCGGACGAGAATATAGAGACACATTCCCCAGCAAATACATCGTGTTCCGTAACAAAGAAACCGAAGCCCTTGTCCGCAAAACGCTCCACCGATCCCCAGTATTTCCGGATGTACGCTGCATCGAACTCTCTATTCACCTCAAGCGATTCCTTGTTTGTCCTGTTCAGCCGGAAGCCATCCGGTATACCCACTCTTTGCGATTGCATGAAACGGTGCTCATTGAATGTAAAAGAATACCTCGGCATCCGCTGCAGCTTCGCCCCTAAAAGCTCATTGATTCTGCGATCCCATCGTTCAGAGGATGAAAATAACGTAAATCTCTGATTAAGCATCTCTCTACGCTTGAATTCGTGCATAAGCATGGGTGCAAAATCATCATTTGTCTCATCCCCAACCACTGTATAAATGCCTGAAGAAGTACCGATCAGCGCCGAAGACTTATCGACGATGATGTCCCCGGCAATATAATGGTCTAATACCGAATACGCAAATGTGGGATAATCCTTACCTTGGTTGGCATCTATTATCATTACAGTCCAATCCTTTCTACAGAACAAATCATTTGGTTCACATCAAATTAGATAAATAACTAATTACATGATAGTATAATGTTCTGAAATATACAATCGTTTTAATTATACGCGGTGTAGCTTACGGTACCGGGATGGCGTTAATCCCAGCTTCGCCGTGAACACCCGGCTCAGGTAGAAGCCGTTCTCGTAACCGCACTGCTGGGCGATCCCTTCAATGGGCAACCTTGAATCCTCCAAGAGCTGGCAGGCCCGTCTGAGCCGGAATCCGGTCACAAAGTCTGAAGGGGCCATCCCATAGGCTGCACGGAAACGCCGCGTTAATTGTACCGGTGTAATATCAAGGGTAGCAGCCAGCTCCTGCAGGGTCATAGGTGTACAGGCATGCTCCAGCAGCCATTGCTTAGCCTGCTGCATCAGCGGGCCCGGGCTTGTCTCTCCAGAGCGCAGCTCCTCGGATGCACTGCTGCGCTCGATTTCAAGCAGCCTCCACAGATCCTCCAGCATATGCTTCATCCGGCTATAGCCCGGTTCCTCCTGAATCCCTCTTCCGATACTCCGCATATAGCGGTAGGTAGACATCAGGCGCTCCACATCCCTGACAGTCCATCTGCCTCCAAGCGTTGCGGCGTCCTCCGGTCCCCCCTCTTCCTCCCATTCGAATTGTATGAAATGAAAGGTCAACGGACTAAGCGTTCTCCGGTAAAAGGTTGTCCCCGGCGGACATACAATGATGTCCCCGGACCCTCCTTCCCCTTCGTGGTCTCCGAAGCGGTAAGCGAATTGCCCCTGCTCCACCGCAAATAAGGTCCACACAGGG
Source organism: Paenibacillus sp. FSL M7-0896 (assembly GCF_037975415.1). Taxonomy (NCBI): domain Bacteria; kingdom Bacillati; phylum Bacillota; class Bacilli; order Caryophanales; family Paenibacillaceae; genus Paenibacillus; species Paenibacillus sp. FSL M7-0896. Next base: position 1,800,390 of record NZ_CP150250.1, on the reverse strand, counting down.
TAGGTGTCGTGCTCCAGCAGGAACTGTTTTTTCTGCTCCCAATAGATGTGGGCTGCCGGACGAACCGACCAATTCATGCGCATGTTCTGACTCCCCTCAGATGCATTATTCAATGAAATAAAGTGTATAAATCAAGAAATTATATGCATGTCATTTGATTATTGATTATTCTATCATGAAACTACGGATATATTAACACACACCAAAGGAGAGGTTCAACAATGCGTAGTGAAACGGTCAACACGGATGTAACTGTGGTAGGCGGCGGACTGGCAGGGGTATGCGCGGCGATTGCAGCAGCCCGTCTGGGCCAGCGTGTGGCGCTGATTAATAACCGTCCGGTGCTCGGCGGTAACTCCAGCAGTGAGGTGCGGGTATGGGTATGCGGTGCAACCTCGCACGGTATTCACCGGTATGCCCGTGAAACGGGGATTATGGGCGAGCTGTTTGTGGAGAACCAGTACCGCAACAAAGACGGCAATCCGTATCTCTGGGATATGGTTGTGCTTGAAGCGGTTAAGGCCGAGCCGAACATTCAGCTGTTTCTGAACACGGATGTTCATGAGGTCGATGCTTCCGAGGATGGCAGCGGCAAGCGGAGCATCCGGTCCGTGACCGGGTGGATGATGGGGTCGGAGCGGAGAATTACTTTTGAAAGCGCGGTCTTTCTGGACTGTACGGGAGATGGCCTGGTAGGCTTCCTGGCAGGGGCAGAGTACCGGCTGGGCCGTGAAGCACGCGAAGAATATAATGAGGAATGGGCGCCGCTGGTCGCAGATGATATTACGCTCGGCAGCACACTGCTCTTCTATACCAAGGACGCAGGTCATCCGGTCAAATATATCGCTCCAGCCATGGCAAAGGATATTACACAAACCTCTATTGCCGAGCGCCGCATCATCCGCAGCGGCGACAACGGCTGCGCCTACTGGTGGATCGAATTCGGCGGCGAGCAGGACACTGTTCATGACAATGAGGCCATCCGCGACGAGCTGTGGTCTGTGATCTACGGGATCTGGGACTATATTAAGAACTCCGGCAAATTCGACGCTGACAACATGACGCTGGAATGGGTCGGCTCGACTCCGGGCAAGCGGGAGTACCGCCGGTTCATTGGCGATTATGTCCTGAATCAGAATGATATCCTGGCCCAGCGCGAATTCCCGGACCGCGTTGCGTTCGGCGGCTGGTCCATTGACCTGCATCCGCCGCAGGGAGTGTACGCTACAGAGTCAGGCTCGAAGCATATGTATTCGGACGGTAGCTATCACATCCCGTTCCGTTCGCTGTATTCGGTGAACGTGAACAATCTGCTGATGGCCGGCCGCGACATCAGCGCCTCGCATGTCGCGTTCGGCACGACCCGCGTCATGGCTACCTGCGCGGTCATCGGCGAGGCCGCCGGTATCGGCGCGGCACTCTGCGCCGCCAAGGGAATATCGCCGCGCGAACTGCATGCGGCCCACCTGAACGAGCTGCAGCAGACGATGCTGCGCCAGGATGCTTCCGTCCTCGGGCTACTCAACGAGGATGATGCCGATCTGGCGCTGAAGGCTGCGCTCAGCGCTTCCAGCGAGCGGAGCCGGTTCGGTGTGGAGCATTCCGCATTCAGCGTCCCGCTCACAGCGAACATCGGCATCACCGTTGCGGCCGATCCGGGGCTGAACGGAATTGAGCTGCTGATCGATGCGGCCGAAGCCGCAGAGCTGACGGTCGAGCTATGGGAGACCGGACGGCCCGAGAATTATATTCCCCATACGCTGATTCAGTCCGCGTCAGCTCCCGTTCAGACCGGAGCCGCCCAGTGGGTGAAGCTCCCGGTTCAGTGGAAGCCGGAGTCACCGCGCAATGCGTTCCTGATCTTGAAGGCCCATCCTGCACTGTCGCTGCATATGGCGGATGAGCCAGCTTCGGGTATGCTCGCCTACGGGCATAATGAAACCCCCGCAGCCTCGCGGGATTTCGGTGAGAATCCGCCTGCACAGCCCGTAGTGCAGTGGGACAAAAAGAAATTCGATCACAAAGCCCCGTGCCTCCGTCTGTCCGGGATAACGAGTGCCTTCGCTGCGGATAAAGTTATCGACGGCTACCTCCGCCCGTACGGCGGTCCGCATATGTGGTCCTCTGACCGGATGGCCTCCGGTCAGCCGGAGTGGCTGGAGCTGGCCTGGAACGAGCCGGTAACTCTGCGCGAGGTTCACGTTACCTTCAACGACGATGTCAACGAGGACCTGATCAACCTGCATCATCATATTACGCCTTACGAAATCCTGCCAACACTCGTTAAGGAGTATCGTATTGAAGCTTACATGGATGGTAAATGGACCACAGTTGCCGGGGAACGTGACAACCACAAGCGCAAGCGGGTACACACGCTGAACGAAGCTGTGACAACTGGCCGCCTGCGCGTCGTGATTGAGTCGACTAACGGAAGCCAGTATGCGGAGATTATTGAGGTGCGGGTGTACGGTTAAGGGAGCGGACTAAATTTAACACATTGAAATTTGAAGCGGAAGGCTATAGCATTTAAAATGTAGACTTCGGTAATACAGCTAAAACAAGTATGGATGGCAAACATGGTCAGTTAAGAATATCCCGCTTAATGCTGGAACCGCTGTAGGAACCCATACGGTATATGTTACTTTTGTGAAGTCCGATTCAACCACAGTTGCAAATTCAACCTGGTTCCAGTTCAAATAAAATGCAAACTGTTTGATGTATGTTGAGCGGGGCCTGACTGCGGTCAGGCCCTTTTGACGCTGAAGGAGCTATTGATCCGTCCACTGCTCAAAGAGGTTGTACAATTCATCAAGGCGTTCCTCGTCTTCGGCCGCGAACATTAGCAGATGGCCACCGTTGTTGTTCATAATCATAATCAATTCACCCGGCCGGCCAAAAAAACGTACGCCCGTGTACAAATCTGAATCGGCTTGGCGGGATGGAAAGTTCTGCTCAATTCGCTCCGCAACAGCCTCATCGATATCCCAATATTCTTCGCTGCTATACTCCATCGCCAGCACTGCCTGCAAATGGGCCATGGCCAGCAAAAATTCCTTAACAGACGAACGCAGGCGCTCCCATTCGGCTCCGCTGCGCACATAGACGGGAGGATTATCAAGCTTCATATCCGCTGCACGGATTCCCCACACGCAGGCTTCTTGATTTTCGGTATAAAAGATGCAGTAATCTTCTTCCATATAACGCGGAAAATTGTGAGGCTGAACCAGAAAATCCTGAGTCGCGTTCAATGCAGAGTGGGCCCCAAGCTCCGTATAATACGCCCGCAACACCTGCGGAATATGCCCGTAGCGTTCCATCCACGGCGTTAACGATTCATGATCAAATCCGCACGGTTCCGTAATATGGAACAGGTCTCGAATCACTGTAAAGTCTGTCATTACTTATCCCTCCCCGTTCGTCGATATCCAAGTGTTAATTAACGTAATCTTAACATAGTTTATTGTGAAAAAAGCCTAATCCTTTGGCGTAAATGCTCAAGGATTAGGCTTTTTGCAGTTTATTTTAAAGCTTCATATAACGCAATAAGAGCCAAGGACTGTCCGTACGCCATAGGTCTGAGAGCAATGTTCTTGTAATGCTCCTTATCCATTCCCATACCGGTTCCCGCTGACACATTCAGCACGGTTCCGTCTCCGCTAATATTTTGACATACCGACTGAATGGCCTTGTCTGCCACAACCTGATAGGAGGAATCCAGAATATCGGCCTTGATGCCTTTGATAATCCCTGCGGCAATTGCGGCCGACCCGGATACCTCTTCATAGCTGGATGGGTCCTGCAGGACGGTATGCCATAGACCGGATGCTGCCTGGAGAGATACCAGGGCATTGACCTGAGCAGTATACGTATCAATCAGAAACCGGCGGAACCCCGGACTAATCGAATCCTGGCAGGCTTCCAGGTAATCGACGATTCCATAGGTAAACCAGGAATTGCCGCGGCACCAGAAGATACTGCCGAAATTATCATTGCGTTCGAAGCTCCAGCCGTGGAAGAATAAGCCGGTATGTTTGTCGAACAAATACTTGATATGGAGCAGAATCTGGTGTTCAGCTTCGTGTACCCACTCCGGCCGGTTAAACTTGCGTCCCGCCTGGTTCAGGAACAGAACCGCCATGAAGAGCGTATCAATCCATAACTGTCCATTGTGCAGGTGAATTCCATCCCGGTTGCCGATGGCAGTGACCGTATGCTGAAAGCCGCCTTCTTTGGTTTTGGGCAGCTCATGAATGAGCCAATCCGCATGTTCCCGGCATAGCTTCTCCAGTTCACTGGAAGACTCAAGCTGATCAAGGAGCAGCACCAGAGGCAAATAAGGAGCGGTCGTATTAATGTTTTTGGAAGGGAGTCCCGCCTCCAGATTACGGGAAACCCAATTCCGGAAAAATTCCATGTAACGCGTATCGCCATAATACTTTTGCAGCTTGTACAGACCATAAAGACCTACGCCCTGAGGCCAGTCCCATTCTTCAATGCCGAAATCACGCTGCACAATTCCTACTCTGGTATCGGCCTGAACCACGGTTTTATCCTTTTCATAGTCGCTGCCGCCCAGATTCATTAGTCTGTCTACTACCAGCCCGATCTTCTCAAGCAATATTTCATTTGTCATCGATTATCAGCTCCTTATTATTCCTTAGGTCCGCTTAAATGGTCCGCAGATGCCACTGATCATTAATTTCTTTAATTAACGCCAGATCGCATTTGGGTGTCCGGTCATAGGCTACCAGGCCGTTAATCTCCTGTTCCACATCCGTTAACTGTGTATAACAATATCCATAAATAATCTTGGACGCGTATACCGCCTTCATGATTCTTCCGTATTCCTGAACAAGATCCTCTGCAGATTGTGCACTGGTATATCCCCAGCCATCGTCAGCGCCAGCCTTGTAGCTTATACCACCGAATTCAGTCAACAAGATCGGCTCGCCCCGATGCTCATATCCGTCTGCATATACACTTCGGGCCGATGGCTTGGAAGCAAGCATGGTATCTTTGGTAGAAAGAATCCGCTTGAACTCTTCATGCTTATCAGGCTCATCTGCTCTGCCATGCTGATAATTGTGAACCGCACAAATGTCCGTCAGCGTCATTTCCCATCCGTCATTCGATATGACTAACCGGGTATCATCCAAGGAATGAATCAGACTATACATGGCTACGCTGTGATACTGCTGCTGCTTATCCGATTTCACCAGCGGAATGCCCCAGCTCTCGTTAAGCGGGACCCAGGCCACAATCGAGGGATGATTGAAGTCACGGTCAATAATCTCAATCCATTCTTTAGTTAAACGGGCTACAGCATCATTATTGTAAGAGGCGTTCGCCGCACATTCTCCCCATACCAGGAACCCTATCCGGTCAGCCCAGTATAAAAACCGGGGGTCCTCGACCTTCTGATGCTTACGGCAACCGTTGAACCCTAGTTCTTTGGCTAATTCAATATCTGTCTTCAGGTGTTCATCCGTTGGCGCTGTAAGCAGTCCTTCCTGCCAATACCCTTGGTCCAGTACAAGCTTTTGATAATAAGGTTTGTTATTCAGATAGACCATACCGTTCTCTGTATGAACCTTCCGCATGCCGAAATACGATTGAATCGAGTCCACCTCAACCCCGTGATCGTACAGCTTCATTTCCACATCAAACAAATTAGGCGTCTCTGGACTCCATGTCCAGCCGGCACGGTGAAAGTTTGTGCGAAATATTTTTAGACCAAACAGATCTACTATTCTGCGTGTTATAGGCTGTAATAATCGTACCCGGTCCTGAATAACCAGTTCTCCGCCAAAAGAAATACGAAGTTCCAAATCTAATTCTTCTGATCCATGTCCCTCCGATTTAACCTCTATCCCAACACTCCCTTGGTCCAAATCCGGCGTAAATTTCACCTGCTGAATATGCACAGGGTTGACCGCCTCCAGCCACACGGTCTGCCAAATCCCTGTTGTGCGGGTGTACCAGATGCTTTCCGGCTTCTCTAACCAGAACTGTTTGCCCCGGGGGATCGTCTCATCCGTTGAAGGGTCCTCCACGTGAACCGTTATCTGTTCCTCCTGTCCGGTCAAGGCATGGGTAATATCAAACGAAAATGAAGTATGTCCGCCCTCATGCATCCCAATATATTGACCATTCACATACACCCAAGCCCGATAATCTACCGCTCCAAAATGTAATATCACCCGCTTCTGATACCAGTCCGGATCGAGTGTGAAATTGCGTTTATACCAGACATAGTCATGAAAAGTGGTATCATGTATTCCGCTGGCAGGGGTCTGAAAAGCAAAGGGAACCTGAATGGTCTGGCTGAAATTCTCACCTGGATCAAACCACCGCTGTGCGGCTCCCTCATTCCTGTCATCAAATTCAAATTGCCAGGTTCCATTTAAGTTAAGCCATGCGTCTCTGACGAACTGCGGACGCGGATATTCCATCCTGTGTGTCATCTAGCTTCAGCTCCCATCTTAGTAGTCACAACAATAAAAGTTAACTTTTTGTAGTTTAGATAGTAAATCTTCCTCGCGGGCAAGCAAATATTACCATGATGAAAGCGTTCTTTCAAGCTTATATCAGCGTTATCTTTGATTTTCAACTTTGTGGTATACAAATAAAAATCCATACTTAATTAGATCGTTTATTGTAAACTAAAAAGTTAACAATATGTTATAATGCTCAACAACTGATATATAGACTGTACTTGTATTGTTTCTGTTATGGGATTTCCAAAATTCTCCTCCGTCACTTTTCCCTATCTGTATATTTTCAAGTTCAATCTTTATTGAAGCTAGATTTATCCCGTCAGGAGGTATAATTATGTTCTTAGAACTCGACGATCATGGTATTTCTGTTTTGAAGGCATTGGCATCAGACACAAGAGCTTCGATGCTTAGACTATTGTTACATACACCGCTTACTGTCAGTGAGCTGGCCGCAAAACTTAACTTAAGCAAAGCGATCGTCTCACGCCATATCCGGTTACTGGAGGACGCCAAAATCATCAAGCTCCAGGACAACCTGGAGGCTGCCGACAGCCGAAAAAAGAATTTCATTGTTGCTGTGGATCATATTGCCCTCAACTTACCCCAGAAGCTCCATCTTCCTTTTAAAGTCATTACGAATGAAATCAAGCTGGGATACTATTCTAATTTCTCAGTCACCCCTACCTGCGGATTAGCCAGCCAGGCTAAAATTATCGGCAAGTTAGATGATCAACGGACCTTCGTCTCCAATGACCGGATCGATGCATCCTTACTTTGGTTTGCCGAAGGCTTCGTTGAATATATGATTCCGAATGATTTCAACCATAATTTCACTGCAGAATTATTAGAGTTATCCTTAGAGCTCTCTTCAGAGTTTCCTGGCTCCAACAATAATTGGCCCAGTGATATCGCTTTTTATATCAACGATGTTTTTTTAGGCACCTGGACGGCTCCGGGTAATTTTTCAGATGTGCGCGGGAAATTAACACCAAACTGGTGGGATAACGAGCTGAGCCAGTATGGCCTTTTGAAGCATTTAAGAGTCACCAAGAAGGATACTGGAATAGACGGTCAAAAAATATCCTCGGTTACACTCGCCCAATTAAAAATCGAAGATTCCCCCTTCATCAAGCTGAGGATTGGGATTGACGGGAATTCCAAAAACAAAGGCGGACTTACCATCTTCGGGGAGCACTTTGGAAATTATCCGCAGAATATGCTGCTTAAACTATTTTACACAGAAGCAGAGTAATGGATATTTAGGCTGGGCCTGCCCATCATACTCCCTCCCCTCCCCCCATATACATAGGAAGAACGGTTTACAAGCTGGAAGGAGAGATGGATGCATGCCCGGTGATGATGAGATTAAAGCGCTGGAGCGGTCGATTGCCGAGATTACGGAGATTGCTTCCGGGTTCGGGCTCGATTTTTATCCGATGCGTTATGAGATATGTCCGGCGGATATTATTTACACCTTCGGTGCGTACGGGATGCCTACCCGGTTCGGGCACTGGAGCTTTGGCAAGACTTTTCATAAAATGAAGGCTCAATACGATTTCGGCCTGAGCAAAATTTATGAGCTGGTCATCAACTCTAATCCGTGCTACGCCTTTCTGCTTGACGGCAACTCCCTGGTGCAGAACAAGCTGATTGTCGCGCATGTGCTGGCGCACTGCGATTTCTTCAAGAACAATATGCGCTTCTCCATGTCCAACCGGGATATGGTCGAGAGCATGGCGGCCACCGCCGACCGCATCAATGATTATTCCGTCACCTATGGTACAGACACCGTAGAGAGCTTCATCGATTCCGTGCTGGCCATCCAGGAGCATATCGATCCCAGCCTGATCCAGCCGCGCAAGCTGGGCAAGACCCATCTGCTCGAAGCCAAGATGAAAGAGCGCAAGGACTCCCCTCCCGGCGGGCCTGGACCGGCTAATGCTTACAGTGAGCTGTGGGATTTGGAAAAGAGTGATGACGTCCCGCCAGTGCCGGAAACCGCCGGCAGACGCACCTTCCCCCCGGAACCGGAAAAGGACATCGTCTGGTTCATCCAGCAGTATTCCACCGCTCTGGAGGACTGGCAGCGCGATATTATGACTATGCTGCATGACGAGATGCTCTATTTCTGGCCGCAGATGGAGACCAAAATCATGAACGAAGGCTGGGCCTCCTACTGGCATCAGCGGATCATGCGCGAGCTGGACCTTACCCCAGAAGAGACTGTCGAATACGCCAAGCTAAATTCATCGGTGGTGCAGCCCTCCCGTCAGAGCCTGAATCCGTACTATCTGGGGCTGAAAATCTTCGAGGATATCGAACGCCGCTGGGACCGGGACAAAATGTTCGAGGTCCGCGAGCTGGATTCCGACATCTCCTTCATCCGCAGCTATCTCTCAAAGGAACTGGTGAACGACCTGGACCTCTATGTGTTCGAGAAAAAAGGCCCGGAGTGGAAAATCACCGACAAGGCCTGGGAGAATGTACGCGACCAGCTGGTGCTGGCCCGTGTAAACGGCGGCTCCCCGTACCTCGTCATCCAGGATGCCGATTATGAGCGGAACGGCGAACTGCTGATCGCCCACCGCTATGAGAGCATCGAGCTGGATCTGAAATATCTGGAGCGGACGCTCCCGCATATCTACGCCCTGTGGGGCCGTACCGTGCATCTCCAGACCGTTGTGGAAGACAAAAACGCCCTGTTCACCTATGACGGCAAAAAGGTGCAGCGACGGTTTATGTAAAGAAACATATGGGTTCGCACACTAAGCCGCAGTGTAGTTGCTATGTGCAATTACGCTGCGGCTTGTTTTTGAAAATATAAGAATTTATACGTTGCACATGATAGCTTATCCTTCTATTTCTCGCTGAAACGGTACCGTCCTTTAAGAGGACGGCGAAGCCGTTTCGACTTATTGTATCAGATTTGGAGGTCAAACAGCTTGCCCAGCGGCAGCTGAAAATCCTTAAACACATTTGACCGCACGCTATCCTGCTCTGAGTATAAATCCCTCACCTGATACACGCCATCCCGCAGCGCATATACATGAACCGTGCGGTTGCCGGGATCGGCAATCCAGTATTCCTGGACGCCATACTTCTGGTACAGGTTGAACTTCTCATTGAAGTCATTGAGCGCTGTTGACGGCGATAATACTTCGATAATCAGAGTAGGAGCGCCGTGGCAGCCGTTCTTGGAAATCTGATTCTTTGAACAGACCACAGACAGATCCGGCTGTGTCACATGATCAGGCATCGAAGAAGCAGAATCATCCTCGCTGAAGAATACATCGAACGGAGCGACAAACACATGACAGCTCTTATTTTCCAGGTGCGTACGCAGTGCAAAATATAGCTCTCTTACAACGTACTGGTGCAGGGCTGTAGGCGCTGGTGACATATTATAGGCTTTGCCGTTAATTAATTCCCATCCACCGTCCCATGACAACCAATCCTGATACGAATGCTGCTTCTGCTCATCCGGATTCGACACTTGGATCTGCCTCCTTCGCTTCCTAGCGGATTACGTGTAAGTGAATTATAACATGAATCACCGCCAATACTCATCGCCCCCTCTCCCCCATATCCCCTGCTGCAAAAAATACTTAAATATAAATTATCCCAATTTTGTTTTAATAGTATCCGAATGGGTTAAATATCTCCTGTGATTTATAATGGGTAATTCTGGATGGTCTATAATTACCCTCATACAGAAACCAGACGGGAGAGGACGTAAGTGAAAGTGAAACAAATGGCAATACTGCTGCTCATCATGTGTGTGATTCTGACAGGCTGCATGGGGGGCAACAAAGAAGGAAGTCCAGCGCCTTCATCCAGCCCCGCCGCCACGGCAGCTGCCGAGACGAAGAACACTTCGGGGAACCCTCCGCCGGAGGCTTCACAGACCGTGTACGATCTGAAGCAGAAGTATGATTCGGACGAAGCAGATCACAATCCGGGCATCATGCCTATGTATAATGTGGAGCAGGATATGGAATTCATCTTCAGATTCAATACCGATCTTGGCTCAGAAGCCATTGGCAAGACGTTATCCGTACATACCGATATCGAGGCGCTGCCGGAGAGCAAGGTCGCGACCCTTGAGGATTCACAGCTCGTAGACGGCAAAAGCGTGTACTCCATCAAGCCGCTCGGCTTCGGCGTCCTTCCCTCCGATTCTCTTCGTGCCACGGGAGACAGTTCCTGGGGGAACGCCCCGGTCTACTACATCCGGCTTAACTATGACCTGGATGCCAAGTCGCCTACTCTGCTGAAGCAGCCGTTGATCATCCCGTTTACGGTGAAATCGGATCTGCCCACGCCGACGCTGCAAGCCGACATCAGTCCTGACGGAAGACTGACTCTGGTGTGGAATGAAGTTCCGGGCGCGGAAAGCTACAATATTTACAGCGCCTCCCATATTACAATGGAGAACATCAATGAGCCGCTCAGCGGCGCCGAGCAGGGCTATGCGGATCAGCGTCCGCTGAAGATTGCAACGGTACAGGGCAATGCGTATAACGACTTCATGAAGGACGGCCGCGGTGCGCTCGGGATTGTGGATGAGACCATTACAAGCGTCCAGAACAACAATGTGCAAGGGGAATATTACGTTACTGCCGTTCAGGGAGACAAAGAATCCAGATTCAGCCGCTCGGTGGACACCGTGGCATTATCCAAACGGCTGCCGCGCACCGTGGCTCCTGAGGATAACATCAACCTGAAATTGTACAAGAATGCCAAAGAGCTGCCCAAGACCGTTCCGGTCCAGTTCATTGACGGCTCCAAAGCCTCAGTAACAGTGATGTACGATACCGGAGCTGTGACTCTTAAGGCTTCCGGTCCAACCGATGTCCCGTACACGATACAAGGTACTGCGCTCAAAGGCTATGTCCAGGTTACGCAGTTGACGGAAGCGGATATTACCAGTCTTGCAGCCGCCCAGAGCAACAAGGCGAATCCCGGGTATGTGGAGCCGCAGAATGACACGGATTATGTACCTGCACCGGATGTACCGACCATCATTGACAACAACAATAACGGCAACGCCAGTGAACCTGGAGATAATGTCATCGACCAGCAAAAAGAAAATACTAAAAGCAAGGTAGAGGAAGGCAATAAACAGGCGGTTCCGGGCACCACGATACGGGCAGATCTGATTCATGCAGACTCTGCGCTGGAGGAGTATCTCGCGTTGACCCTGATGAACGGCGACACTGAAATCTCGCTGCAAGCCTTCCCGGAGGCGCAGAATGCCCGTACCCTGGTGGATGTAATTGAGAAGGTAGTCTACCAGAACCCGCTCATTCTCGGCTTCCGCGGCTATGGCTACGATTATGAGAAGCTGACGCTGAATGTGAAGTACGATGATTCTGCCGAGATCATCCGCTCCAAGCAGAAGGAGATCCTTGCCGAGGCAGATAAAGTAATCGCTGCTGTGATCAAGGAAGGCATGAGCGCGGATGAGAAACAGATGGCGATCTACGATTATCTGAATGATAACACCGCCTATGACGATGCTGCACTGGAGAATGCCATGGAGCAGGAGTTCAAGACAGTGGATGCGAAGTATAACGATTCTTTCAATACCTATGGTATTCTAGTTAAAAAAGTCGGCGTATGCATGAGCTATGCCCATACCTTCCAGCTGCTCTCTGATCTCGTCCAGGTCCCTTCGATGGTCGTCACAGGAACCATGAGCGGCGTGAATCACGCCTGGAACAAGGTGAAGATCGGCGACGAATGGGTCAACGTTGACCCCACCAATAACGCCACCAATACCGGACTTCCTTATCTGCTCTATAACTCCAATGACGCTACAGCCTCCGATGTAGAGTATGTGATGGACAAGGGCTACTGGCTGGACCATGAGCTGCCTCTGTTCAAGTCCACCAGCAATGCCTACGATTATTACGTGACGCAAGGACTGGAAGTAGATTCCCTGGAAGCCTACAAGACCAAGCTGGCCGAACAGCTGAAGAAAGGCGAAACGCTGGTAGTTCTGCGCGTTCTGGGCAATACCGACAGCTCGGAGCTCATGCAGAAAACCGCCGAGGTCATCAAGCAATACGATGCCGCCAAGCTGGATAGTGCAGGCATGGTTGAGCTGGGAAGCTACGTTGCGGTTCAATTGAACGCCGCAGCCGGGCAATAATAAACGGACAAAAGGCAAGCCCCTGCTGCGGGGCTTGCCTTTTCTTACATTCTAAATTGCCGGCGACCCTCTGTCTATTCCACTTCATACGGATAGTAGATATCGCTCAGCTTACCTGCCTGGTAGTAAGGGTACTCCAGTTTTTTTTGCACCAGGCGTGCAGTGTCTGTATCCACTAAGCACTCAATCAGGTACAGACCAAGATCGATCGAGGACGTTACTCCGCCTCCGGTGAAGGTATCACCGTCCCGGACGGCCCGGGCCTTAATGACTTCCCCGCAGTAAGGGGCAAGCAGATCGTAGGCTGACGAGTTCGTGGTCGCTTTTTTCCCCTCTAAGAATCCTGCCGCCCCTAAGAGCAGTGCCCCCGTGCAGACCGACACTTTATAACGTGCGCCTTCTGCCGTTCGTATCCAGCTCATAAAGTCCTCGTCATAGCGGAGTGTCCGGGTTGGCATGCCGCCCGGGAGGAAGACCAGATCATAATCCCCCAGATCAGGCAACACCTCATTAGCCTTCATGGTCAGCCCCCGGTCATCCGTCACCTCCGCTTTGTTGGCGCAGAAGGTCCAGGATACATCCTCCTTCGCCTTCAGGATCGCCACCCAGCTCACCGCTTCATAGAACCCCACAACATCCATGCTGGTCATGCCGTCGAACAGAACAAATGCCATTTTCATAACCGTCACCCATCCTCTCTGAATAGAAGATCAAGCACTCATTGCCAGAAATACTGCATCTTCTTATACCCCACATCCCATACTTTCAAGCCGCCTTTGATTGTGATCTTCAGCTCATCCCCGGGCTCAACCGGCATCTCATATACCACAGGGTACTGTTCAGGATTAGTACGCTGAAAATCTCCAGTATAATTCAGAATCTCCTGGCCATCCCGGGTAATACTGATCTCACCGGAATAATCCGTTGGTTCGGGGTTTCCGAAAGTGAAGGAGAAAATCGTCTGTCCCTCAGACTTGTACGTGAATGTTCTGGAATCTCCGTCTTCAGCGCCATATAGGTTATAGCGGAGCGGTATCTTCTGTCCGTTGATTTGAATACTTTCCGGTTTGTCTCCAGTGGATGAATTGCCCGAGGTGTCCGTCCATTCAGTGATCGCCGTAAACGGACCCTCTACCTTAGTTATTACTTTGTCTACCGCCGCCCCTAATCCCCACAGAGCTATAAAAAGAACCAACCCTGATATAGCCGTTGCCACCAGATTGCGCCCGAGGCTGCGGTAACGGAAACCAAGCTTGTACGCCCCGAAGCCGAGGGCTGCACCAAACGAATTCTGAAGAGCGTCGTTGATATCGAAGCTGCCCAGGAAGGTAAGAGCCTGGATCGTCTCCAGCACAAGAATCGCGATGAAGAATAAGGTGATGAACCGGACGAAGCCGACCCGGTACAGCCATGGAATCAATATGCCGAAAGGAACAAACGCAAGCGTGTTCCCGAAACCCACCATACTCATGAGGCTGGGATGTAGAAGATCAGATGGATACGGCAGCAGAAGGAAGTTATCGGGCATGAAAATAAAGGTGTAGACGGTATGATCCGATGCCTCACCTCTGCCGAAAGCAAAGAACATAAAATAAAGAACAAACAGTGTGTACAATACAGTTACCGTTAGCAAATTCTTGCGTTGTTTGACCATGGTTAACCCCTTCACTCTATATTTCCACTTATTACAATTAAACGGTTAGTGGTTTCATGAAACCCGTTCCCGTACAGGGACATAAATCTCCATCACGGAATCCACGCGGGCGTGACAGCGTTCGTCGTAGAACTCAAAGTTCAGTTTATCTTCGTCATGCATGTAGCCGCTGCCGGGGAACCAGTCCTCGAAGATATATCTCCAGGTACTCTTGACCACCTCGGCAAAAGTCTCCGGTCTCGTCTCATCAGTAGCGTCCACCGGAGGTGTCGTGAATACCACGTACTGCGCCGCCGGTACAACAGCCGTAAGCATGTCAGGAGTGACCTTACTGAAGTCCTCCACTATAACCCCCAGCAGATACACAGCATTACCGCCAGCGTCTGACGGTATACATAAGCCGACCTCCCCGTGCTTCGGCGGATTCAGCTTTGCGTACATCTGATCCTCCAGATTGTCGCCCTCATAGTAATACCAGAAGGAAGCGACATCCTGTGTAGCATTCCCTGCCTCTACATCCGTCTCGATTCCATACCCCGCTACGTTAAAAGCAGGCTTCGTCACCAATACAGGCTCCGTGATGTATTCCTTGATGTCATACGCCAGCCGGTCCCGGACATAGCCGTTCATCCGCGCCGCATACTGGGAGGGGCTGTAGCCGTAAGACTTGCGGAAGGCTTTGGCGAAGCCGCCGGGAGTCTCGAACCCATACTCCAGCGCGATGTCCGTAATTCTCCGCCCGTTGAACAATTCAACGGCAGCCCGCGACAATCTCCGGGTGCGCACATATTCCATGACCGGCATGTCCTGAGACTGGCTGAACATCCGGCAAAAATGAAACAGCGAATAACCCGCATACGCCTCAATCTGCTCCGCTGTCAGCGGGTCCATGAGATGCTCCTCAATATAATCAATACTCCACCCGATCTCTCTGCTGTAATTCAGTGACTCCACCGGCCTTTCAGTATACATAGGTGCATACATTATAGCAGATGGCGGCCTCCGGGACTGATCCAGTCTTGCTATATACTCAGCTTTTCAGACAATCTTGTCAAATATAGCGGCTGCGAACAGGCGGGCTTTCTCAACATCCAGCTCATCGGGATGCCCTTTTTTATCCAGATTGAAGCCCAGCGGGCTGAACTCCCCGGGACAATGGAACTCACCGATCACGTTACTGCCCTTGGCCGCCAGTTTGGCCTCAACCAGCGCCTGATTCTTGAATTCTCCAGAGCCGGATGTGCAGAAAATAAAGACATTTTTGTCCCGGAGCGGCATTCTCTTGATGAATTTGAACATCCTGCGGTGAATTTTGGAGGCGTAAATGCCTGAACCGAGGCCAATCAGGTCATATACGGACAGCATCTCAGGCTTAACGTCCTCCACTTTGGCCAAATCTGCCCCCAACACTTCAGCCATAGCGGCTGCAATCTTCTGTGTGTTCATGCTGCGGCCGGATCGGTAAATAATGATAGTCTTCATAATGGCGCCTCAATTCGTTATACTTAAAATATGAATGAACTTAATTAAATTCATTCATTTCAAGCCAAAATAAAATGCCCAGGATATCCACTGAACATTTAATACTGTATTCTGCCGCCAGCAAAGCGATGCCGGAGACCTTTGTCAATGCTGTGTATCCGTCAAGCCTTTCATTATAAATTCGACCAAATAGTCCAGGATCTGCGGAAAATAGCTAACCCCGATCTCTTCCTTGTGAATGTCGATATACGGCACAGAGTTGAACAAGGCTAGAATCATGCCGTCCTCCAGATCTGTTCTGATTTTCCCCCTGGACTTCCAGTGCCGGATTAATTCCAGCGTGCCGCTGTTCATCATTTCATGAATACCCTCTATTCCGCCATGCTCGTAGAATTCCTTCTCCAGCTTGCTGAAAAGAGCTTTGTTGTACCATTCCTTCAGGATTGGATTCGTATTGATCCCGCTGTAATTAAGCGCCATGATTTCTTTGAGCACTTTGGCAGGCTCGTCGTCCAGATTGACCGAAGATTGCAGGATACTCCGTTTCAGCTTCTCGTTCTCCTGCAGATAAATATCGATGAAGAGCTTCTCTTTCGAAGCGTAATAATTATAGAACGTGCCTACGGCATATCCGCACATTTTGGTGATGTCGGAAATATTGGTGTCCTTGAAGCCCTTGGAGCTGAACAGCTCTTTGCCGCATCTGAAAATCTCAGCCTTCTTATCTTCCATCCGTAAGCCCTCCTCGCCTGAGTGAATAATATATAATTCATTCATAATGTAGCATAGCCTTGCAGGCATTACAATGCACTTTTATATTCAGCTGACACGAATCACTTCCCATTTCGGTGAATAGGCTATTGTAATGACTTCAAGAATGGAGGGTTCCCGCATGAATTACAGGAACGAAGATTCGAACAGCTCAGCTCATCCGTCAGGCTATCGGCATCTGCCGCAGCCCTACCCTTATTCGCATTATCACTACCTGGTACGTTCGGAGTCCACTGAGGAGACCGCTCCGAGGATTGCTAAGAATTCCGCAACTGCCGGGAATACGCAGACTGTCAGGGCCTCCGAACCTCCGGCCGCTCCACATAAGCTCGAGAATGACCATGCGGAGGACAACATGGACGGCTGGCAGCAGATTCAGAATGCCAGCAAGCCGCAGACGGTCCTCGAAAGCGGACATCCGGCTGCCGCAAACAAGCCGGTGGACGGCCATCCCGGGGCAAGTCAGGCCGGCGGAAAGGGAATTCATGTCGATGTAGGAGGCGAGTTAGGGGGTAAACACGGCATCGGCATGAATGCCGGAGGAAACCTGGCGTACAGCGGCGCAAGCATGCAGGCAGACGGCCATATCGGCAGCAGCTCCTACGGGATCGAAGCGCAAGGCGATACCCATGTGGGCAACGGGCAAGGCCTCGGAGTGAACGCCGAAGCCCAGGCCTTCGGCAAATACGGGGTGGCTGCACAAGGCAAGGCCCAGCTCGGCGGCGGGCAAGGCGCAGATGTCAAGTTGGGCGCACAGGCCGGGGGCGATCACGGGCTGAATGCAGATGCGGGTGCTCATCTGGGGCTTAGTCAAGGTGCAGGCTTTGACTCTCATGTTCAGCTCGGCGGCAACAAGGGCATCGGGGCTGAGGCCAAAGCCCAGTTCGGCGGCGGCGAAGGCGCAGGCATCGGCGTGGGCGGACAGCTCGGCAAATATAACGGCCAATTAAGCTTCAAGATTGGCGGTAAGGAGCAGGGGCCTAAGGACTCTCAGGAGGATTAGAAGAATTAGTTATCCAGTCCGCACGGATTCGCCGATCAGGCGCTTCGCTAGACTAAAGGGAATATCCCTAAGCCATCACCATGGCCTGGGATATTCCCTTTTGGCTGAGCGTACAAGTCTTAATTAGCTCCGGGACAGACAAGAGGACTGCCTGATGGCAGTCCCCGGTCCCCAGTATCCGTGTAGCTGCCTCCGTCAGCGGTTCAGCAGGCTTCCGACATATTTCAGCAGCTCATTGGCACAGATCGGGCAGTAGTTGTGCTCGTCGATCAGGCGGCGGCTGACCTCGTTGATCCGTTTGAGCTGGCTTTCATCCGGTGTCTTGGAGGAAGTGGTGATTTTGACGATATCCTTGAGATCCGTGAACAGCTTCTTCTCAATGGCTTCCCGCAGCCGGTCGTGATTGTTGTACTCGAACTTCTTGCCCTTGCGGGAGTAGGACGAAATACGGATCAGGATCTCCTCGCGGAAGGCCTTCTTCGCATTCTCCGAGATGCCGATCTGCTCTTCAATGGAGCGCATCAGCCGCTCATCCGGCTCCATCTCCTCATCGGTAAGCGGGTCGCGGATTTTGGACCAGTTGCAGAAGGCTTCGATATTGTCGAGATAATTCTCGAACAGCGTTTTGGCGGATTCTTCAAAAGAGTAGACGAACGCCTTTTGCACTTCGCTTTTGGCGAGAATATCGTATTCCTTGCGGGCAATAGAAATAAAGTTCAGATAACGCTCGCGCTCCTCCTTCGTAATCGAAGGATGCTGATCCAGACCGTCCTTGATTGCCCGCAGCACATCCAGCGCGTTCATGCACTGCAGATCGCCTTTGATCAGGGCGCTGGAGATGCGGTTAATGACATAACGCGGGTCGATGCCGGACATGCCTTCATCTAAGTATTCGGTCTGCATCTCCTTCAGATCCGCTTCCTTGTAGCCCTCGACCTCTTCGCCATCGTACATACGCAGCTTCTTGATCAGATCCATCCCCTGCTTCTTGCTCTCCTTGAGCCGGGTCAGGATTGAGAAGATCGCCGCCGCGCGCAGCGCGTGAGGGGCAATATGCACATGCTTCATATCGCTCTGGCCGATCAGCTTGGCGTAGATCTTTTCCTCTTCAGAGACGCGCAGATTATAGGGAACCGGCATGACGATCATGCGGGACTGGAGCGCTTCGTTCTTTTTATTGGAGATGAAGGATTTATATTCGGTCTCATTCGTGTGGGCCACGATAAGTTCGTCAGCACTGATTAACGCGAACCGTCCGGCCTTGAAGTTGCCCTCCTGGGTCAAAGACAGCAGATTCCACAGAAACTTCTCATCGCATTTCAGCATTTCCTGGAATTCCATCAGGCCGCGGTTGGCTTTGTTCAGCTCCCCGTCGAAGCGGTAGGCCCGCGGATCGGATTCCGAGCCGAATTCGGTAATGGTGGAGAAGTCGATACTGCCGGTCAGATCCGCGATATCCTGCGACTTCGGGTCGGAAGGGCTGAATGTACCAATCCCTACCCGCTCCTCTTCCGACAACAGCACCCGGGTAACCGCCACACGTTCAATATCCCCGTGGTAGTCATTCTTCAGCCGCATCTGACAGGACGGGCAGAGATTGCCTTCAATCCGTACATCCAGCTCGCGTTCGATCTCAGGCCGCAGCTCCAGCGGAATCAGATGCAGCGGGTCCTCATGCATCGGGCAGCCCTCAATGGCATACACCGCACCCGCATCCGTGCGCGAATATTGCTCCAGGCCGCGCTTCAGCAGCGTTACCAAGGTGGACTTTCCTCCACTGACCGGTCCCATCAGCAGCAGAATCCGTTTACGCACATCCAGCCTTCGGGCTGCGGAATGGAAGTATTCCTCCACCAGCTTTTCCACCGCACGATCCAGTCCAAAGATCTCCTGTTCAAAAAACTTATACCGTTTACGTCCGTTAATGTCCTCGACGCCGTGTGACTTGATCATGTCGTATACGCGGGAATGAGCCGTTTTGGCGGGAGAGGGGTCTACTCTAAGCAGTTCTATATAGTCCTTGAAAGTGCCGCTCCACGCCAAACGGTCGTTCTCAGCCCGATGCGTTGCTATACGCTCAAAAATATCCATGGCTCGCTGCCTCCTCTTGCGCTCCTACTTGCTCCACCAAGCTTAGAAAGTGTATTACATACCTATGCGGCGAGCCCGGAATAGTTGACCTCTTTTTTGCTGTGCTATAATAGAGAATCATAAATTCTCTATTATAATTACGCTGCAATTCAGGGCAGGAGTGAATACGAATGGCAATCAAGCAGGAGACGGAGCTGTATGCTCCTTTGAAGAGTTTTTTTGAACGGCAAGGCTATGACATCAAGGGTGAGGTGCGGACCTGTGATCTGGTGGGCATCCGGGAGGACGAGGCGCAGCCACTCATTGTGGAGATGAAAAAATCGTTCAATCTCGCCCTGCTGCTGCAGGGGATTGAACGGCTGCGGCTCAGCCCTAACGTCTACCTCGCGGTAGAACGCGTCAGGGAGAAGAAGGGCGCGGTCAACCAGCGCTGGGGCGAGCTCACCGGGCTGTGCCGCCGGCTCGGCCTCGGGCTGATCACCGTCGTCTTCTACAAGACGAAGGCCCCGCTCGTCGAGGTGCTCGCGGAGCCGGGCGACGCGCCGCCGCAGGCCCGCAGCGCGGTGCGCCGCCGCGAGCGCTTGCTCTACGAGTTCCGCGAGCGCAGCGGGGACTACAACACCGGCGGCAGCACGCGCGTCAAGCTCGTGACGGCCTACCGCGAGAAGGCGCTGCGCGTGGCCGCCTCGCTGCAGGCCCTGGAGGCCGAAGCCGCCGGAGAGGCCGGCCTCGGCGGGGGCGCGCGGCGCTAAGCGGCGCGCCGGGCACGGCCCTGGCCGCCGGGGAGCCGGCGGCCGCGGGTACGGCAGCAGCGGCGGCGGGTGATGCCGCTGCGGGTGCGGGCCCGGCGGCTGCGCACAGCCGGGCCGAGGGCGCACGCGGCGTCACGCCCGCCGCGCTGCGGAAGCGCAGCGGCGTGCCCGGCGCCGCTGCGATCCTGCAGAAGAACTACTATGCGTGGTTCTTCCGGGTGCAGCGCGGCCGCTACACGCTCACGGCCGCCGGACAAGCCGCGCTGATCGAGTATGCAGCGGTCGCGGAGATCAGCGCGGGCAAGCTGTAGGCCCGCGCCCGGCCGGAGCGGATCTCAGCGGATTCTGGCCGCAGCTTCATCAGCTGAACCCGGCCCGCCCGCGCTTGTCCATCCGTTCGCAGCTCCTCTGCCGGACCTGGGCTGCTGCGACTGCCTATCCGTTCGCAGCCCCAACAGCCGGACCCAGGCCGCCGTGTCTGCCCATCTGTCCGATCACTGCTCCACCTGCTGGACCCGGGCCTCGCGCCTACCCATCCGATCACTACTCCAACAGCCGGACCTGGGCCAGCTGCACCTGCCAAACCCGAGTGGGAGCGCCTCCCTTTACATGGGCATTCACGCAATCGTGAGGCGTTCCCGCTCTACTGCCCGGCTAATAGATGGAAAATCAACACTTAAATCATTGAGTTTTTCCCGGCGCAAAAGATTAGTTGGATAAACAACACTTATTTTCCACCATTTTCTTCTAAGTAACATATTTCAGATGATTAAATGTATTTTTTCCAACTAAAGTCCCAAATTCGAGGAATCCAGTCAAATTAGATGCTCTTTTTCCACCTATCTCCACAGAATGAAGTTACTGGATAAGCGCCAATACATGTATTCGGTTTTTTACACACATTTGGTCCGCTTACCTTCGCCCCATCGCCCCATCACATTGTATTCGGTTTTCCGCACACATTCGGCCCACTTACCATCGTCCATCACATTGTATTCGGTTTTCCGTACACATTCGGCCCACTTACCCTCGTCCAGCACATTGTATTCAGTTTTCCGCACACATTCGGCCTGCGAATCATCTCTCGCGCCAACTATACAAGCACAAAAGGAGTTGTCCCCACGCAGACCTGCTGCGAGCGACAACTCCTTTGTACCTTCTCTATCCACTTACCTGATCTATACTCTAGAATATCCTACTGGTTTATACTGTGCTCTTCACTCATTCACTCCAAGCCCCAGCCCTTCGCTTATTCGCTCCTGGCTCGCCCTAAGCAAGCACCGTATACAGCAGCTCCTTCTCCTTAACCGAGGTGGCGCCAGCAGACTGGATCGACTGGTACTGCTGGATGTTCGTAATAATAACCGGCGTAATCGTGCTATAGCCAGCCTTCTCGATCTCGACCAGATCGAATTCCATCAGGAGATCGCCGATAGCCACCCGGGTTCCGGCGGTTACCTTGGGCGAGAAATGCAGGCCTTTCAGCTTCACCGTGTCGATGCCGATATGGATCAGCATTTCCGCTCCGCTGTCGCTGACCAGACCGATGGCATGTCCGCTCTTCGAGAGCGAGAACACCGTTCCCTGGACCGGCGAGACTACGCGGCCTTCGGACGGCTGAATGGCATATCCTTTACCCATAATCTCTTCCGAGAAGGCCGGGTCGCTCACTTCGCTGAGCGGCTTCACCGCTCCGGCAATCGGACTGAACACCTCTTGATTCACCATCGTAGACTCAGCAGTAGCGCCGATAACAGTAGTGTTAGCGTCAGATGCGACAGGCTCGGCAGAAGTCACCGCAGGCGCAGCAGCAGCTTCCGGCTCATCCTCGAAGCCGATAATATAAGTGACAATGGCAGCAACTGCCGCCCCGATGGCGAAGCCGATGACCGAATAGACAAAGGTCGCACCGAGAACCATCGGGATGCCGGAGAGCCCGGCGAGTCCGCCGATAACATACGCTTTTACCTTGAACAAGCTTAGGAACGCACCGCCGGCGGCTCCGCCGATCAGGGCAGCGATGAACGGTTTCTTAAGCCGCATATTCACACCGTACATAGCTGGTTCTGTAATCCCCATGAAAGCCGTAATACTTGTGGACAGGGAGAGGGACTTCAGCTTGCTGTTCTTCGTTCTCAGTGAGACACCCAGCGCACTGCCCGCCTGGGCGAAGTTCGCTACCATCATAATCGGAATCATATAGTCATAGCCAAGCTGTGCAATGGATGCGATCATGATTGGAATCAGGGCATAGTGCATCCCGGTAATGATCAGCAGCGACATGGTTCCGCCCAGCAGCAGACCTGCGAACAATCCCGTATTCTCGAACAGCCAGCTGATCCCTCCAGTCAGGCCATCCCCGATAATTACTCCCAGCGGGCCTACGGCAATCAGGGTAAGCGGCACAATGACCAGCAGCGTAACTGTCGGAACGATAATCAGCTTCAGGGAAGCATGGGTTACTTTATCAACGGCTTTTTCCACATAGGAGGCCAGCCATACTGCAATCACAATCGGAATGACAGACGAAGCGTAAGTTGCAGCTACCACCGGCAGTGAAGCGAAGGTAACAGGCTCCCCGGACCCCAGCAGCTTGGTGACGGTCGGATGCAGAATGGCCGCACCTATCGCAGCAGCGATGTACATATTGCTTCCCAGCTTACGGGCAGCGCTGATGGCCAGAACAATCGGCAGGAAGTAAAAAGCACCGTCCCCGATCGCCGATAGTATGATATACGTGGAGTTCTCTGTCCCCATCCAGCCCACCGCCACCAGCAGGGCGACAATCCCCTTGATCATCCCCGCACCGGTAATGGCCGGCAGGATCGGTGTGAAGATTCCCGAGATGAAGTCAAACAGCTTGCTGAGCGGATTCTGCTTCTTTTTCTCCACCTTGTCACCGGAAGCCTTCTTCTCAGGAGAAACGGACATATTGCCAATCAGCTCATTGTAGACCACCGGCACATCATTGCCGATAATGACCTGGAATTGCCCGCCGTTAATCATCACGCCCATAACCCCGTCCATCTTCTGCAGGGCCGCTTTGTCCGCACGGTTGTTGTCATTCAGATTGAAGCGCAGACGGGTCATACAGTGGGTTACCTGATCGATATTGTCTTCTCCGCCGACAAGCTTCAATATTTCTTTGGACAGCTCTTTTGTATTCATAAGATGTTGCTCCTTAGATGTAGTATGTTCTATGCACAATAAAAAACCTAAACGCCGATCAGCGGGGAAAGGCAGTCTTCTGCCTCCAGCACTGTCCGGGTTTAGGTTTTGCCTCTGTTCCGAGTAGCAATCCTGCACCACATTATTCTGTTATATCCTCATTACGGATAATCCGTTCAATATGAATGGTCAGATACAATATTTCTTCCTTGGACAAGACCCGTTTGTATATCTTGCGGGAATAGTCCGCTATCTTCACCGCAACCGCATGGGCAGCCGGGTACTGCTTCATGACCAGATCATGCAGCGCATGATCCTGGTCCCGCTCCTCCATCGGAGTGCCCTGAACCACCCGCTGCGCAAAGAACTTCAGATGGGTCAGAAAGCGGTAATACCCGAGTGATTCTTCATCCAGCTCAATCAGGAAGCTCCGCCGGACAATATTCAAGATGTCCTTCACGATATTCGTGATGCTTACCGTCTCCCGCATCTCACCGTTCATCTGCGCATTAACCAAATGCATCGCGATGAAAGCGCACTCGTCCTCCGGCAGCAAAACCCCAAGCCGTTCCTCGATAATTTGCAGCGCCTTGAGTCCAATGGAGAACTCCTTACGGTACATCCGCTTGATTTCCCACAGCAGTGCATTCTTGATTTGAAGCCCCTGACGGTGGCGGTCGATGGCGAAATGGATATGGTCCGTCAGTGAGATATAGATGCTGTCATGCAGCTTCTCTCCGAGCACCGTCTCGGCATAACGGATCACTTCATCGGTGCATTCCACATATTCCAGCGGGATCTCCGAGAGAAGCGACATCAGCTTCTGTGAACCTTCTTTATTCTCCAGGGCGAATACCTTCTCGACCTGAGCATCCTCAACATCATCCCCGGCCTGCTTCTTGAAGGCGATACCGCGGCCCATTACGACCCGTTCCTTCCCGCTGGCATCGAGTACGGTGACCACATTGTTGTTGAGCACCTTAGCAATTTTCATTCCATCACCTTACACCGTCAGAGTAATAAAATCCCCCCGCAGGCGCGGGGATACAACATTATCGTGTTAAAAAAGGCAAAACCAAAACGGCATCAAAAGAGTGCCCGTTTCTGGTTTTGCCTGAATGAACAGTAACAATCCAGTTATTCTACCTGTAGCAGCATCTTAGCATATCATTGTTAATATGACAACACTTTTATGAAAACGGTTTATTAAGGCCTGTGCTTCTTAAGCTTGCCCCATTTCACCTACAATATTTCACCGTTCGACGAAATTACCTGCTTGTACCACTCAAACGAATCCTTCTTGCTGCGGTTCAGCGTGCCGCTTCCCGTGTCGTCCAGGTCTACGTAGATGAAGCCGTAGCGCTTGGACATTTCCGAGGTCGACATGCTCACCAGGTCAATCGGGCCCCAGGCCGTATAGCCCATCAGCTCCACGCCGTCCTTAACCGCTTCCTTCATCTCCTTGATGTGTTCCCGCAAATAATCAATCCGGTAATGGTCATGGATCGATCCGTCTTCCTCCACCTTGTCATATGCGCCCAGCCCGTTCTCTACGATGAACAACGGCTTCTGGTAACGGTCGTACAGGTTATTCAGGGTAATGCGCAGACCCGCAGGATCAATCTGCCAGCCCCAGTCGGAGGCCTTCAAATACGGGTTCTTGATGCCGCCTAGCAGATTTCCTTCAGTCGCCTCACCCTCCGGACCTGCGGACACCGTAAGCGTCATATAATAGCTGAACGAGATGAAATCTACTGTATTCGCAGCAAGAAGCTCATCATCCCCCGGTTCACGGACAATCTCAATATGGTTCTCGGCAAAATAACGGTTCATATAACGCGGGTACTTGCCGCGCGCATGCACATCCGTGAAGAACAGATTCAGCTGGTCCTCCTGCTGTCTCTTACGTACATCCGCCGGATTGCAGGTATGCGCGTAGCTCTCCATACGGGCCAGCATACAGCCAATCTGCGAGCCTGGAATAATTTCATGTCCGAGTCTGGTAACCAGGGCGCTTGCTACGAACTGATGGTGCAGCCCCTGAAAGACCGCTTGCAGCTTGTTCTCCACACGGTCTGTAAGAATACCGCCTCCGGTATACGGGCTGAACAGCATGACATTGATCTCGTTGAAGGTCAGCCAGTACTTTACTTTTTTCCGGTAACGTGTAAATACAGTCTCAGCATACTTCACATAGAAGCCGACCACTTCACGGCTGGCCCAGCCGTTATACTTCTGTGTAAGACCGAGCGGAGTCTCATAGTGCGAGAGAGTAACCAGCGGCTCAATGCCGTATTTCAACAGTTCATCGAATACATCGTCGTAGAATTGCAGACCCTGCTCGTTAGGCTCGGCATCATCGCCGTTCGGGAAGATCCGTGCCCAGTTAATCGACAGCCGGAACACCTTGAAGCCCATTTCGGCGAATAGAGCAATGTCCTCCTTGTAGCGGTGATAGAAGTCAACGCCTTCGCGTTTCGGGAACCAGTCATCCGTCTCTCCGGCAAGAATCCGGGCGATACGCTCCGAAGAGATCTCCATGGAATGATCCCCTGTGCGCTTATCCTTTGGCACGAAGGCGATCATATCTGCGGTTGACAGCCCTTTGCCTCCCTGATCAAAAGCGCCCTCCAGCTGATTGGCAGCGGTTGCCCCGCCCCATAAGAAATGCTCAGGAAATCCGTTAAGTACTGTAGCCATAGTCCTTACCCCTTTTCATTATGATCTTTCTGCATGGCCTATATAACAGAAAAACCTAAACCTATGGCAAGATCATCGAGCCCGGCGAACGGGTTCAAATCAGTCACCATCAGTTTAGGTTTTGCCTGGCACGGCCAGTAACAATCCAGTAAACGATGTGTTTATGGAAGATTTAATTGACTCCAGCCTAACATAGCATCCGGCAAAATTCAAATGAAAATCCGCTCAATTTCTGTGAAGCTCATATTTGCGCCCGTTCCTTCTCCCCTAGCTGCGCGCCGTGAACTCGGTCACCGCTTCGCTCATCAGATTCATTCCAAGCAGCAGCTCATCGCGGCCGGGATGGCTAAAGTTGAGCCGGATACGGTCTGAGCCTCCGCTTACACTGCAGAGCGGACCAGGCAGGAAGGCTACCCCCTTGGACAGCGAAGCCCGCAGCAGAGCCATCGCGTCCAGGCCTTCAGGCAGCGATACCCAGAGGAACATGCCGCCGGCCGGCATATCATACACGCTGTGCTTCCAGGCCGGACGCTTCAGCAGCTCCGCCATCAGCTTCAGGCGGGTATTGTATTCGCGGTTCAGCAGCGCGATATGCTCCCTTAGATCAAAGGCCGACACACTGAGCAGATGATGCAGCAGGCGCTGGTTCAGCGAGCTGGACTGCCAGTCCGCCATCTGCTTGGCGGCAGCCATCATGCCGATCAGCTCGCGGCTTCCCGCCGCCCAGCCCGTCCGCAGCGCCGGCGCGACCGTCTTGCTGAAGGAGCCGATGTACAGCACATGCCCGCCCTCGCTGACATTCTCCAGCGCATATAGAGTAGGATATTTCTTGGAGGGGTGGCCCTCACTCCGCTGGAAGTGCAGATCGCCATAGGAATCATCCTCCACGATCAGCACATTATGTGAGATACACAGCTCCAGAATCTCTTGCCGCCGGGCAAGGCTCCAGAGTACTCCGCTGGGGTTGGTGAAGCTTGGCGCAGCGAACAGCATCTTGGGCCTATAGCTGCGGATCGTTCGGCGCAGATGATCCGGCAGCAGGCCGTCCCCATCCCCCTGGACCGGAATAATGACGGCTCCCTGCATCCGCAGCGCCTGCAGAATACCGGGAGAAGTCGGATTCTCAACCAGCACATGATCCCCGGGATCGATGTACACCCTGGACAGCAGATCGATGGCCTGCTGGCTGCCCGTTGTCAGCAGCACTCCGCCTTCGGTTACCGCCACCCCTTTGCTGCGGAGCCAATCTCCGGTCAGCCATTCGCGGAGCGGGCCATACCCTTCAGGCTCCCCGTACTGCAGCGCACTTGCATCTGTGGAGATCACGGTAGATGCCGCCTCAGACAGCAGTGACAGCGGAAATAATTCTTCTGCCGGGAGCTCCTCTGCCAGCGAGATCAGCGTACCCCGGCGTGTCTCCTTACGGATACTCAGCAGCGGTGAAGATAACAATGTATGTGCGCGCGAAGAAAACTCATACTTCATACGCTTCCCCCCTTTATCTGGTTTAAGAATATTCCAGTCCTGACGCCATTATGTCGTAATACAGGGATTATGCGTAGATTTGCTTGTTCTGTCTTGAGAAAAGCGCGAACTTCTCAATTGCCTGCGCTCTTGTCGATACTTCCAGCTTCACATAAATCTTTCGCAGGTAGTTATCGATCGAACGGCGGCTGACTTCAATTTCAAGTGCGATTTTGTCGTATGTAATTCCTTGCACAATGCGTTCCATGATGAACATCTCCGTCTGTGTCAGCTGCAAGACACCTTCCAGCCCTCTGGAGGAGGCTACCGGACGGAAGCCCTTTTCGATCCATTCCAGCGGAATGGAGAGGAACCCTTCGCGGATGCCGCGGATCATCTGCAGAAGCTGATCCGGGGTGGCTCCCTTCGACAATACCCCGCTCGCTCCCAGTTCAATCAGGGGCAGGAATATCTCCTTATCGTTCTCCTCCGTCATGATAATAATGTGGGAGCACGGTGAGCTTTTTTTCATGTCCGGCAGCACCTGCTCTACGGTTCCGTCATGCATCTGATAATCACTCAGCACCAGATCAGGCCTTAATTCCTCCATGCCCGCGAGACATTCTTCCCAGGTAGCGAACATGCCGTCTACCGTTAGTCCCTCCTCATCTTCCAGAATTAATTTTGTTCCCAGCATACTTGTGGGATGACATCCCACGATGACCACCTGCCAGACCTTCGTCATTAATGCCCAGACCTCCTGCTATCTATATAATTTTCCAGAATGGAAAGCGCTGTAAGCGTTTCCTGTCAACACGCAAGCAAGGATCTATGCTGTCATAAGTCTATTCTTCCTACTTTTACCTTGAATACGTCCATCAGATATTCCAATCTATAGAAATTGTATCGCAGTAGTTTAACAGGATGCAATTACTTTTTGTCGTTTCTGCGCGGCTCTTTCACTTTTGCGAAAAACCTGAAAGTCTGATAGAATGAGAACTTGAAAAAATATGGCTTGAGGTGATGAAATGCAACCGCTAGCGGAATCGACCCGGGTACACTCTCGCCGGAGTGCAGAGAGAAGCGGCTCGTCCGTCAAATGGTTTCTACTGTTCTGGATTCTGATGATCACAGCCGGCGTATATGCCGTGTACAGCTACACCAATCATCTGAAGGATCAGGTGCTGAGCGAGCTTGGATCTCAAAGCCAGCAGCAGCTTACCGTTTTGAAGACCGACTACGAGTCGAAGATCGCCGTCCTGTCAGAACAAGTGAAGGAGCTTCAGAGCACCGTGCAGACGTTCAACGAGCTGCTGACCTTCACCAAGGATAATGCCAGTAACAAGACGGACAACAGCAACAAGCTGTACACGCAATTAAGCGAGGTCAAGAAACAGCTTGATACGCTCAAGAAAGAGATGGATCTGCTGAAATGATGACGCC
Source organism: Paenibacillus sp. FSL M7-0896 (assembly GCF_037975415.1). Lineage (NCBI taxonomy): Bacteria > Bacillati > Bacillota > Bacilli > Caryophanales > Paenibacillaceae > Paenibacillus > Paenibacillus sp. FSL M7-0896. The sequence goes on along the minus strand of NZ_CP150250.1, from coordinate 1,771,211 downwards.
TGTCAAAAGAGTGAACCGGTTCTTCATGCTCCTGACCGCTCCATTGTTCGGACTGCTGCTCTGTCTGTGGCTGTACCAGCCTCCGCTTGAGCTTAAGCTGAATACCGCCCCCTTCGCAGCTGACCCCGGACCCGTGAATGAAACCGCGCAATTGAAGCAGGACCTGGCTGTAGCCAAGAGCTATGCCGCTTACACCATAGACTCTATCGGTACCAGCGCACAGCTCTACAAGCAGACCACGAACGCTATGAACACACTGGTCAGCACAGCAACGGCCCAGACCTCCCGTCCTGAGCGGATCTACAACCGCCGGATTAGTTCCCGGCTCGGCATTCCTGCCGATGTGATCAGCAGCGACCGGATTACCATTGAATTATACCGGCTGAACCCCGGCAATTATACAGCATACGCAATGAAGATTAAGCTGAAGGATACCTCAGCCATGAAGATGAGCCTGGCCGGTGACGGCACGGGCGCTTCCGAGACCACACTGCAGGCCGTGAACCGCTACGGTGCCTCGGCCGGTATTAATGCCGGCGGCTTCGCTGATCAGAACGGCAAGCGTTATCCGCTCTCGACCACCATCGTCGGCGGAGAATATCTGTACGGCTTCGAGCCCAGCTACAAGGATCTCAGCTTCGTCGGCCTGAACAAATCCGGCCAGCTGATCGGCGGCAAATTCACCAGTCGTGACCAGCTCGATCAGCTGGAGCCGGTATTCGGAGCAACCTTCGTCCCTGTGCTGCTGAAGAATCAGAGCAAGACAGCCATTCCGCTGAAATGGCAGCTGGCCCCGAAGCGGGCACCGCGGACCGTCATCGGTAACTACAAGGATAATCAGCTGCTGATTCTGGTCGCTGACGGATATAACGAGAACGGTAACTCGGGAGCTACACTGGCTGAGCTGCAGGATAAGCTGTACAATCTCGGCGTCATCGATGCTTATAACCTGGACGGCGGCGGCTCATCGTCCATGATTTTCCGCGGCAAGGTCATTAACAAGCCTTCCGACGGCAATTTGCGCCGCGTCCCAACCAACTTCTTGTTCTTCAAGTAATTCCGAGTATAACCGTCAATGCTAAATATCACATTTTCATTTATTTTTACAGATTAAAAGGGTATACTCAGGGTAACGAAGATCGTCAATAATGGAGGTGCCTGCATGTCGTTCTCCCTGACTTTTTGGATCGTGACCCTGGTATTTGTACTGTTTCTGGCTGGTATTCTTACTTCTTCCTACAACGACGACAAGACTAAGGGGCTGTGACCCGCCCTCCGCGAACAATCTGATGGACGTATACCACAAAAAGGAGCACCGCACTGATGTGTGCGGCGCTCTTTTTGTGTTCTTCACTATTCACTGAAGCCGAGTCCAACCAGCATCCATGTTATAAGACGCGCTTACGCGTTTTACCCTATGTAGATAATTGATGCGCTCTACGCTTACGCGTGTTTTGGCAGTTGGGTCATCTCGGTAAGGCAGCTTGAACAAATGTAACGGTCTTTATATTCGCTTACGCCTTCCATAGATCCGCAGAAGACACACTTCGGACGGTAACGCTCCAGAATAATGTGGTCGCCCTGAACAAGAATTTCTACAGGATCACCTTCATTCATTTGATACCTTTTACGCAGAGACTTAGGCAGAACAATTCTACCCAGCTGATCTACTTTACGTACAACGCCAGCAGGTTTCATATCTAACTTACACTCTCCTGTTCAACTTATGATTAGTAGTGCCATTTCTGACATCCAAGTTCACGTACCCTATTACTTTCTTCGGCACTAATCAACTATTTCGTTACTAAAATGTCGAATCCTGCTGAAAAAAATAAAAAATGATGTCAACTTTTAGAAAAGTTGTGGGAAATCGAGCTGCCGGAGCGCTTCATAGACCACAATCGCTGCCGAATTGGACAAATTAAGCGATCTGACCGCCTCGCTCATCGGCATCCGCATCGCCGTTTCCTGACCAGCCTCCAGGATCTCTGCCGGCAACCCCTTGGTTTCTTTCCCGAACACGAAGAAGTCTCCATCCCGGAAAGCGAAATCGCTATAGCGCTTCTTGGCCTTGGTGGTCGCGTAGAAGAACCGCCCTTCCTGATACTTCTCCAGTACTTCACTGAAGGAATTATGATATTCAATATTCACTGCATGCCAATAATCGAGTCCGGCACGCTTCAGCGTAGCATCGTCTGTGCGGAAGCCCAGCGGGTGCACGAGATGGAGATGGGTTCCTGTGGCCGCACAGGTGCGGGCGATATTGCCGGTATTCGCCGGTATTTCCGGTTCCACCAGCACAATGTGTAATGCCATAATACGAATGCTTCCTTTCTGTAGGGTCTTAAGGAGTGCGGCGGAGTAAGTATCCGCGAGTGCCCTCCATGGCCCTGTGATGTATTCTTGATGCTGCTTGCAGATACAGGCCGGACTCAATGATCCTGGCTGCGGGCAAGAAGAAACCTTCCGCTGCAAGGCGGAAGGTCAGGAACGTTCTTTCATTACCCTTGAGTTTGCCGGAAATGCTTCATGAAATCAGCCAGCGCCTTAACACTCTCATGTGGGACTGCGTTGTAGATCGAAGCCCGTAAGCCGCCTACGCTGCGGTGTCCCTTGAGGCCGACAAAGCCTTCCGCTTCGGAAGCTTTGATGAACTGCTTCTCCAGCTCCTCCGATTGCATCCGGAACGTTACATTCATGATGGAACGGCTGCCTTCTTCCGCAACTCCGCGGTAGAAGCCGTCGCTGCCGTCGATATAATCATACAGGAGACCTGCTTTGTCACGGTTTTTGGCTTCAGTGCCGGCAAGCCCGCCCTGTTCCTCAATCCATTTTAACACTTCGTTAACCATATATACAGAGAAGGATGGCGGCGTATTGTAGAGAGAGTTGTTCTTGTAATGAGTATCATACCGCAGAATCGTCGGAATATTCGCCGGAGAACTTGCGATCAGCTCTTCCTTGGCAATCACTACGGTAACGCCCGACGGTCCGAGATTCTTCTGCGCACCGGCATAGATCAGACCGAATTGGTTCACATCGAAGTCGCGGCTCAGAATATCACTGGACATATCGGCAACCAGCGGAATGTTACCGGCATCAGGATACTGTGCATACTGCGTGCCTTCAATCGTCTCATTCGAGGTGATATGCAGGTAAGCGGCATTGTCCGCAGCCTTGATGCTGCTAAGCTCAGGAATAGCCAGGAATTTCTTGTCTGCGGAGGATGCGGCTACATGACCGCCGCCTGTCAGCTTGGCTTCCTTCAGGGCTTTGTCCGCCCAGCTTCCTGTCATGACATAACTGCCGACCTGGCCTTCAGCGATAAGGTTCATCGGAACCATGGCGAACTGTGTGCTTGCTCCGCCCTGGATGAACAATACCTTGTAGCCCTGCGGATTGCCGAGGAGCGAAAGCAGGCGTTCCTGAGCTTCATTATGCACGGATTCGTATATCGCCCCGCGGTGCGACATCTCCATAATGGACATTCCGCTCTCCCGGAATTCAACGAACTCCGCCTGTGCACGTTCCAATACTGCCAGCGGCAATGCGGCCGGACCGGCATTAAAATTGTATGCTCTCTTGCTCAAAATAACTCCCACCCTTTCTCTCCTATGAATATGGATATCGCTATGATAGCAGATAACGATAAACACCAGCAAGTATAATTATTCACATATGAGGTAAGCTAGGCCGCAATCAGGAGGCTGAAAACAGGTAGCTGCGGCTCCAACCCTTGCTGTGACGCGGTAAAATAGTGATGTCTGCAAAAACCTCGGGTGAAATTACATGCTTGTCTCCCCACAGCGCAATCCGCTCAGCAGCGAAATCTCCGCTCTCTCTGATGCAGGCCTTAGTAGGCTTATGGATCAGCTCCCAGTAATAGTCCGCCTCCGCCTGCTCCCAGCCTTCGAGTCTGCAATAGAATTGGCGGTCCGGTTCCCCGGCCCATGTCAGGCTATTCCCGTCTATGCTGAGCAAATTCTCCGTATACGCCGATTCCGGGGCCACGATCTGGGGCGTTCCCGGCAGCCTAAGCTCATAATCCGTCCCTACCAGCGCCCCATCAATGCCGACAAAATTATGAATATACTCTTCAATCCGCAGCACTTCGGTCCCTGTATTCTCTATCCTGTAGAAAATATCCAGCCGGTTATCTTCAAGCTTCAATGTCTTGACCAGCCGCATGCTGTATCCCCGGCATTCCAGCGGCTGCACAGTGTATGTAACCGAGTCTTCGCTCCACTCTTCAGTGATCGGGAATGGCTTAAGCGGATACTCCCCGACGAATGAATAAGGCTCATCACTTTGCTTCTGCAGCAGCCCGATGCCGGGCTTGGGGAACCATTCCCCAGGAGCAGCATCTTCATAGCCAATTGCCCGGGAAATGCCAAACTCATTGCAGAGGCCTATCCCTCCAGTACCCTGCCCAGGCACCAGACTTTCCGGAACACAAAAGGTATGCCCGCCCTCGTCCAGCTTCACGCCTGTAATAAATCCTGTCCAGTCAAAACGGGTGCCTCCATAGGCTCCCACATCAGCAATCTCTACGCTCAGTACTCCATTGGATAGTATACGTGTCATTGATCTCTTTCCTTTCTGTCCTGGTTGGACGCAGCACATCCTATCATAGCATTTCCAAGCCCATTCTATACGGGTTATTTGGATATTAAAACGCCTGCTCCGCGCGGACCGGCAGAGCAGGCGATAGAATTCAGCAGCTCCGGCTTTAGGCCAGCTCTACCTCCAGCAGATGAATTTCTCCTTCAGGCAGGTCTGTCAACAGGCTGCGTGGAATCACAGCACCCTCTGAGACGCGCTGAAGCGTTACCTCAGCCCCGTTCAAGCGGGCTGCGTGTATTTGATACTCTCCGTATTCCGTGCTTCCAGAGGCCATATAGACGACTTTCAGCTCGCGTCCGGCAAAGATAGTCTTGATCGAGGCGCTCTTATCGCCGTCAAACTGTTCATTCACCAGCTTCGGCTGCAGCAGCAGATCGCCGAGCTTGCCTTTGACGCCAAATACCTCAGTTACCATCGTTAGCAGCAGCCAGCTTGCCGAGCCTGTCAGATACGTATACATTCCTCTGCCCTGCTCGTTGATATATTCCGGAATTCCGGGATACATCCGGCTCACCTCGAAGTTCGCACTCAGGTTATACAGTGAATCCAGCACCTTGCGGCCTTCTTTGACGTATCCGCGCTTATACAGCGCATTGCCGTACATAACGGTCATGTGGCTGAACATGGCTCCGTTCTCCTTGTGTCCGAAGGCGAAGCCGAATGCCCGGCCCAGATTCTGCTGAATGCCGCCGAAGTTGCTGTTCAGACGGTAGCCGATTTTCTCATCGTACAGATTGCGCTCTACCGCAGAGATGATCGCAGGAATCTGCTCTGGAGCAGCAGCGTGGCCGAGGAGCGGGAAGACCTGACCGGTAAGCGTCATCCGTGTGCTCTCCGCCCATTCCCCTTCTACACGTTCACCGTCATTATTATAATAGCCGTTGAACCAGCCGTCACCGTGTCCGCTCTCTACCCATTCATTGCAGCGCAGGTGATCGAAGATCCATTCCGCCTTACGGGCGAGATCTGCTGCAACCTCTTCAAGCGTCAGCACGGCTCTTACCCCGCTCACCTTATTCGGTGCAGCAGCATAGAAGCGGCTGAGCAGCTCATGCTTGGCCGTCACCGATTCATAATCGACAGCTTGGCCGAGCGAGTCAAGCAGCAGCACCATCTCTTCGGCCAGCTCCAGCGTATCTCCGCCAGTCCGTTCCTTCAGGGTAACCAGCAGTTTGGACAGATCGAGCAGGTTGCTGGCATAGAAGGCTGTGAATGTAACACTTTCGCCCCGCTGTGCTGCCATATCGAGGCCATCGTTCCAGTCTGCGCCTTCCAGCAGGATGTTATTGTGCTCACCCACATTGAAGAAAGGAACCAGATTCTGCAGCAGGATATGCTCCAGAATAGTACCTGTATATTCTTCGCCCGCAGTTGTCCGCAGACTGCTTCCTGCCCCCGGCTCCCAGGAGGCGTCGCGGTCCTTACAGCGGTTCATGAAGGTATCACGGAAATAAGTCTGCTCCTGCAGCAGGAAGTCCAGATCCCCGCTCTGATCCAGGTATAGCATGGTAGTCAGGAACGGCCACGCACCATGGTCCATCCAGACCCGGGGAATATTGTTGCGGTCGGCAATGAATTCGCCCGGCTGCTGCCCGATGATCGTCGCATTGCTTCCGTCAATTCGAACTCCGGCATAGTTGTTCAGCAGCAGGCTGCGCACATCCGCAGGCTCCATAATCAACAGAGCCAAGCAATCCTGCCAGAGATCGCGCCAGCCGCGTCCCCCTCTGCCATAATCGTGGTAAGGCAGGAACGAGTTGCCGTATAGCCTGCGCAGCACCGGCTGCAGCGTGACCCATTTCATCCATTCGTCGGCGGCGTGATCTCCGGTATGGAATTCTACCGTATTGACTTTATCCGCCCAGAAGCGTTTATTCTCATCAAGCAACGCGTCAAAAGCCGCAGCAGAGCCATATTTGGCCATCAGCGCCTGCACATCGATTCTATCATTGTCAATCGCCATGACTACGACATAAGAATGACTCTGACCCGGCTCCAAAGTGATTGCGGCGAACCGCAAACCACCCAGCGCCTCATATCCTTCCCAAGGCACTCCGCCATCTTCCCCAATCGGCGGCGCCAGATTGTTCACGACCGCTTCCGGCCAGTCCAGACTTCCGCCCTCGCCGATGAATTCCTCCTGCACCGGGAATAATCCGGTTGGCAGCGCTCCGCCCTCACCAGCCCCGAATACCCCGTACGAAGTATGATTCACCCGGTGGCCGCGTTCGTCGAAGGACAGCGCAGGCTGCACCTCTACGCCATACGCCGAAGTATAGATCCGGTTCAGCAGCGAGGTGACATGCCGGTGATCGCGCAGATCATCCGCAGAACGCGCATACAACGGAATAGCCGCTGTAGATGTCAGCGTAAGCGCCTCTGTACCGCTGTTCGTAAGTACCACCTTCATCAGCTCAACCTTGTCGTTGCCGCAGGGTACGAAGCTTGTGATCTCCGCTCTCAGCCCCAGCTCCTTACTCTCCCGCGTCACCCGATGCCACAGAAGTCCTGCCTCCAGCAAGGATTCATCTGCTGCTTCGCCATAGAACGCCGCATTCTGCCGTGCAGAATTGCCGGCAGCCGACCAGGCGCCCTTGCCTTCAATGTACACCCAGAAATTGCGCGAGGCGCGGGAGTTATGCAGATCCTCCACGGAGATTGGCGGTGTCAGAAAGGTATTATGGCCCGAAGTGGCCTGACCATGCAGCTTAGGACTGACCGAGGACATCATGCCCCCTTCATTCACCAGCGGAAAATATAAAAAGCTGCTCCGGTCCGGCTGCTCCAGCCGAAAGTCCCCGTTATTCCCGGTGAAGCTCCAGCCCGATCTTGACACCTTTGATTGCTCCTTCAATACATTCATCCTCCCTTTTCCTAACAGCAGACGTATTCTTGATTGCGTATGACCACATAATCGCAAAGCCCGGTACCGCTTTCCGAAATCGGTTTCGGTTTCATTATTACACCGTTATTTCCCTTTGTAAAGCGTTATTTGTGACTTATGAGCAGAGATTAATGTGCAAAATTAATACTCGGAAGCTCAGATAATCACATATAATTGTAATTTTATTACATTAATACTATTTTAGTAACGAAAATTTACGAAACCACAATATTAAGCTATTTGTAACAAGTTCGAACGGGGGTCCACATTTGCTCAACTAGCACACATTCTCCGAATTCAGGTGCACTAATGCTCCTCATTTAGCTCATTTGCCCACTTTGGCGGAATTCAGGTGCACTAGTGCTCCTCATTTAGCTCATTTGCCCAATATTGCTGAATTCAGGTGCACTAATGCTCCTCATTTAGCTCATTTGCCCATTTTGGCCGAATTCAGGTGCACTAGTGCTCCTCATTTAACTCATTTGCCCATTTTGGCCGAATTCAGGTGCACTAGCTCCACAGCCCCCTAAAGAAGTTGGAGTCCTCCCCCACAAAAATGTAGACTAGATATAGGAGGAGGATGAACGGTATGGGACACTTAACAGGAACAAGAGAGAAGGCTGCGCAAGAGGTGTTGTCTGGCATTAAGGCAGCGGTGGTTGCCCGAAAGTATGGGGTGACCCCATCGACGGTGAATCAGTGGGTGAGGGACTACCGAGAGGCCCATGGGGAACAAGATCATCCGTATCCTCAGGAGCAGGTGGAGGAACTGAAGCGCCTCCTGGACGTGGAGCAGAAATACGAGAAGGCCGTCAAGATCCTCGGCGAAAAGGAGTTAGAGATCGAGATTCTGCGTGAACTGCTAAAAAAGCCAACCCCTGCTTATCCGAAAAAATCGAGGTAGCCGACATGTTCATTAAGCAGGGGAATACCGCAGCGTTGGTACTACGTCTCGTGGGGCTAGCAGAGTCTACGTATTACGACCGTAAGAAACGCAAGAAGCAGGATGCCCAGGCCGTACCCCCGGGGCGCGGAAGACCCGTACCCGGCTATTCCCTGACCGAGTCTGGAGAGAAGATTAGCGACGAGGAAATCCAGGAATGGCTGCTGGAATTAATCGCTGGAGAGGAGCACGTGTACGGGTACAAACTGCTGGCCAAGTGCTTGTGGAACCAGCACGGGCTGAGGCTCAATCACAAGAAAAGCTACCGGCTGTGTCAGGCGCTGGATATCCTGCAGCCGCAGCGTCACAAGCGTTTTAAGCATCCTCGGAAGCTGCCGGAGAACCGGGTCATTACAGGGGCGGGCCAGCTCTGGCAGATGGACATTAAGTACGGTTACGTGGCGGGCCGCGATAGGCATTTCTTTGTCCTGAGCATTATCGATGTGTTTACCCGTGTCATCGTCGGCTACCACCGCGGATCGTCGTGTGAGGCCAAGCACGCCTGCCAGACGCTGGGACGCGCCATGGAGCAACACTGCGCCCCTGACAGCGCACGCCCGGTGATCCGCACCGACAATGGCCCACAGTTCGTCAGCCATCTGTTTGGCGACATGTGTGAAAGCTGGGAGATGACCATGAACGCATTCCGCCTCGAACGCCGGATTTAAATGCTTTTATTGAATCGTTCCACAGTAATATCGATCGGGATTTATTCCGCAAAGAGGCCTTCGACACGTTCGAAGAGGCCTATGAAGCGGTGGACCGATACATGGACTTCTACAACAATCGCAGAATGCATACAAGCCTTCGGAACATGCCGCCAGCTACCTTTGCGGAATGGGTCTTGACCCTAGAAGACCACTCCCGCTTCTTCTGGCCGAGAGAAAAAGCGAAATAAAGAGCATATCTACGACAAGTACCGATTTTATACGGGGGACTCCGGGATAAGGGGGTCGCACCGCTAATGCTCCTCATTTAGCTCATTTGCCCACTTTGGCGGAATTCAGGTGCACTAGTGCCAATGTCATTAAGTTAAGATATAGAGCCAAAACAAGAAAAAGGCAGGTTATCGAAAAGATAGCCTGCTCTTTTTTTGCACAAAAAAATCTTGACAATCCGTAGAAAACGTGTGGCGAAGCCCCTTGAAAAAACGAGGAGGTTACGCCAATGAATGCTTATGCAAATTCGCTGAAAGACAGACTGACTTCTCTTATCCGAGAGATGGCGGCTGCCCCCGCGCCTTACGTCAGAAACCCGGGAAAGGATTTTACCCGAACGAAAAAACTACCCTTTGAAACGGTTATGCAAACCCTGATCTTTATGGGCGGCAATAGCCTCTATAAGGAACTGTTGGAATCGCAGGGCTATGACGTTAACACCGCAACTTCTTCTGCTTTTGTTCAGCAAAGAAATAAAATTTTGCCGTCTGCGGTCGAATCTTTGTTTCACACCTTTACCGCGTCCCATACGGAATTCAAGGATTATCGAGGCTATCGATTATTGGCCATTGACGGTTCCGATCTGCATATTGCAACAGATCCTGCGGACCCGTTGACCTATTCTCAAAGTCAGCCCCACTCGAAAGGCTTTAACCTTCTGCACTTGAACGCTGCTTATGACCTCTGTAACCGGCTTTATGTGGATGCCATTGTTCAACCTCGAAAGTTCCGCAACGAAGGAAGGGCACTGGCCACAATGGTGGATCGCTCCCCCATTCAGGGTAACGTCCTTGTGACGGGGGATCGAGGATTTGAAAGCTATAATACGTTCGCACATCTGGAACGGAAAGGATGGAATTACGTCATACGCGTCAAGGATTTGCATTCGAATGGTATTCTTTCGGGTTTGCACTTGACCTTGGACGGAGCGTTTGATCAGGAGATTCACCTGACGCTGACTAAAAAACAAACAAAAGAGTTCAGGAATCGCCCCGAAATCTATAAAGTTCTTCCGGCTACCTCTAGCTTTGATTTTCTGGACATGCAAGAGAACTTGTTTTACCCCATTTCCTTTCGGGTGGTTCGTTTCCTCCTGCCCAGTGGCGATTATGAAACCGTCATTACCAATCTGTCTACTGCTGAATTCTCACCGGATGAACTCCGGGATCTGTATCATCTGCGATGGGGCATTGAGACCTCTTTCCGGGCTTTGAAATACACCATTGGTTTGACCCATTTTCACGCAAAAAAGCAAGAGTCCATTACCCAAGAGATATTCGCAAGAATGATCCTCTACAACTTCGCTGAAATGATTACCTCGCACGTAGTCATTTCCCAAAAGGATAAACGGCACCTCTACCAAGTCAACTTCACGGTAGCCGTTCACGTCTGTAGACATTTCCTGCGCTCCAAGGGCGATGGACCCCCGCCTGATGTGGAAGCTTTGATTCGCAAAAATATTTTGCCGATTCGTCTCACCCGTCCTGGGCAAAGGAATACACGCAGAATACGTAGCAAATCCGCCATTAGCTTCGTCTACAGAGTAGCATAATTCGGTTCGCATGAACATTTTTTTAAGTGGATCTTCCATCCGCTTTGTTTGCTATGCGCTTTTTTCCTTCCTTACACCAAAAACAAACGGCATAGGACGTTTCCCCATACCGTTTTGGATTCTCTTTATTAATTCCAAACTTATCTTTGAACTTATCTTAATGACATTGGCACTAGTGCTCCTCATTTAGCTCATTTGCCAACTCCCCGCTAAATCAGAGGGATTTATCCCTTCCACCTTCCACCTTCCACCATTCACCTCACCCTCCAGCACGATCAGCCGCCACCGAAGTTTGTTTACACGATAAATACAAAAAGCCCCCGGAATCAAAAGATTCCAGGGGCCTCTCTATCCAGCTAGTTTTACACTAGCTTATCTTATAAGCTTATACGTCGAAGTACAGGGAGTATTCATGCGGATGAACGCGGATGGCAACGGCTTGAGCTTCGGAACGCTTCAGGGCGATATAGTTATCGATGAAGTCTTTGGTGAATACGCCGCCCTCTGTCAGGAATTCGAAGTCCGCCTCCAGTGCATCCAGAGCTTCGTCCAGGGTACCCGGAACGCTGCGGATCTTCTCTTTGTCTGCATCAGACAATTCGTAGATGTTCTTGTCCAGCGGACCGTAGCCCATTTCTTCAGGGTTGATCTTCTTCTTAATTCCGTCCAGACCAGCCATCAGCATAGCGGAGAAGGCCAGGTATGGGTTAGCCGTAGAGTCCGGTGTACGGAATTCGATGCGACAGCCCTTAGGTGTTACAGCAGCTACCGGGATACGGACAGCAGCGGAACGGTTCCCCTTGGAATAGACCAGGTTGACCGGTGCTTCATAGCCAGGAACCAGACGCTTGAACGAGTTGGTGCTTGGGTTCGTCAGCGCGATCAATGCAGGAGCATGATACAGGATACCGCCGATGTAGTGCAGCGCCATTTCACTCAGGTTGGCATAAGCACCTTTTTCATAGAACAAAGGCTCGCTGCCGTTGAAGATCGATTGGTGAACGTGCATTCCGCTACCGTTATCGCCGAACAGCGGTTTTGGCATGAAGGTGGCTACCTTGCCGTATTGGCGTGCAGTGTTCTGCACAATGTATTTGTAAGTGAGGAGATTATCAGCTGTTTTCTTCAAGGTGTCGAAACGGAAGTTGATTTCCGCCTGGCCTGCTGTTGCTACTTCGTGATGATGACGCTCGATTTCGAGGCCTGCTTCACCAAGCAAACGGCACATTTCACTGCGGATATCCTGCTGGGAATCCACTGGAGCTACAGGCACGTATCCGCCCTTCACGCCAACCTTGAATGCCATGTTGCCGCCTTCTTCCTTGCGGCCAGTGTTCCATGCTGCTTCCTCGGAATCTACGTAGAAGGAGGAAGTGTTCATTCCGCTCTCGTAACGGACATCGTCGAAGATGAAGAACTCGGATTCAGGTGCGAAGAATGCTGCTGTACCTACACCGCTGGATTGCAGGAATTCTTCAGCCTTCACTGCGATACCGCGCGGGTCGCGCTCATAACGTTCGCCATCAGGCGTGAAAATGTCGCACATAATGTTCAGTGTCGGGTGAGCAGTGAACGGGTCAATGTAAGTGGTGCTTGGATCAGGCATCATTACCATATCCGACTCTTCAATCCCCCGGAAGCCTGTAATGGAAGAACCATCGAATGCTACTCCATTTACAAAGGTTTCTTCTTCAACTGCGGATGCTGGCAAAGAGATATGGTGAGCACGTCCACCCAAATCTACAAACCGGAAATCCACCCACTCGATATTGTTTTCCTTGATCGTCTGCAATACTTTTTCAACCGACATGCTTAATTCCTCCCCAGATTCCGAACATTAGGCCGCTCATCGTATCAAATGTTCTTGTTTTTATTTTTTTGCTGTCGTCATTATAAATCGCATACCTAACATCGTCAATGCTTATGTCAGGTATTTCTTGCGACAATGTGAGATATTCTGACGCTTTGGTGAAAATACCAATTTCATCCGGATTCCATGTCACCTTTGTCCAATATGCAGCAAAAACAGCTCTCATCCTCCAGCCTGAAGCGGGAGAAGAGAGCTGTTCAATAGTCATTATTCGTTGATAATCATACTACAGGCGCAGCCTCCAGAGACGGAGAGAACTTGCGGCCCACCAGCGGTGCCAGCTTCTCCAGATCCCGCAGCAGGCTGTCGAATTGCTCAGGGAACAGAGACTGAACGCCGTCTCCGGTCATGGAGTTATCGGGGTCGGTATGCATCTCGATGATCAGACCGTTGGCGCCTGCAGCAACCGAGGCCTTGGCCATAGGGGCTACCAGTTCGCGGCGTCCGGTGCCGTGGCTCGGGTCAGAGATTACAGGCAGATGGCTGAGGTTCTGCAACACAGGAATTGCCGACAGATCCAGCGTGTTACGCGTGTAAGTCTCGAAGGTACGGATGCCGCGCTCGCACAGCATGACATCCCGGTTGCCCCCCGCGAGAATGTATTCTGCCGCGTTCAGCAGCTCATCATAGGTCGCACTGAACCCGCGCTTCAACAGCACAGGACGGCCGCAGGTCCCCAGCTTGCGCAGCAGGTCAAAGTTCTGCATGTTGCGTGTACCTACCTGCAGAATATCCGCATGCTCAGCACAAATATCCACGTATTCCGGCGTCATGACCTCAGTAATGGTCAGCAGGCCGTGACGTTTGCCGGCTTCCGCCATCATTGTCAGCCCTTCCACGCCAACCCCTTGGAAGCTGTAAGGTCCGGTACGCGGCTTGAAGGCACCTCCGCGCAGTACCTGGCCGCCGGAAGCCTTGACCAGCCGGGCAATCTCATCGATCTGCTCCGGAGATTCTACGGCACACGGACCGCCCATAATAACCAAGTTCTCCCCGCCGATCTTCACTCCACGGATATCGATAACCGTATCCTCCGGATGGAAGTCTCGGCTCGCCAGCTTATAGGATTTGGTAATCTTAACTACATTCTCCACGCCCTTCATCTGGCGAAGATGCTCGGCTAGCTTCGGAGTGACGCCCCCTACCAGTCCGATTACGGTATGGTCAGCCCCTACAGAGAGATGGACCTGCAAGCCTTCCTTCTCAATCACGGCAATAATCTCATTCACCTGTTCCTGAGGTGTTTGGTTGGATGTAATAACGATCATATTATAGCTCCCCTTTTGGACCCGTATTAGTGTTGTTGGATAGACCGGCACACTGCTAATTCTCTGATTTACTATTTCGCTACGACGCGTGTACGCTTTTAAGCACTAAAGTGATTTTATCGCATATTCCCCTTTCAGTCAACCATTATTCCCCGTTCCGTGTGAATTCTATGTGGCAAAAACGAAGAAAGCAGCACAGCCCTCTCAGGCCGCACTGCCGGTTATCCGCTATGAGTTCATCGTTATAGTTACTCAGACCTGTCAGCTGGTGCTGGCCGTCTTATTCTTCACCGGCGGCAAAAGCTTCGCCATATTGACTGTGCGCTTGATCTCCCAGGTCTCCGGCTTCGCTTCGTCATACTGCTCCAGATAATTAATGACTTCCTTGGTGATCGGCGTCGGCGTAGAAGCGCCGGAAGTCACACCTACCTTGGTGATTCCCTTCAGCCATTCTGTATTCATCTCGGATACATCCGAGATGCGATAGGCCGTAACTCCCGCGATCTCCTCTGATACCTGCGCCAAGCGGTTGGAGTTATTGCTGCGCGGATCACCGACCACAATAACCAGCTCGCACTGGCCCGCCTGCTCAGCGACAGCCTCCTGCCGCACTTGCGTAGCCATACAAATCTCATTATGAACTTCGGCACCAGGGAAGGTCTCCAGCAGCTTGCGCATAATATGCTTGATATCCCACTGGCTCATTGTGGTCTGGTTCGTAATGACAATCCGTGAGGAAGGGATAGAGAGGCCGGCAATGTCCTCTTCCTTCTCGATCAGATGAACATGTTCCGGGGCAATTCCCACCGCACCTTCAGGTTCGGGATGGCCCTTCTTGCCGATATAGATAATCTCGCAGCCCTCATCAACCTTCTCCTTGATGAGGTCATGCGTCTTGGTCACATCCGGACAGGTGGCGTCCACCGTAGTCAGCCCTTTGGCGCGTGCCACCTTACGTACTTCAGGCGATACGCCGTGGGCTGTGAAGATGACTGTTCCCTTATCTATTTTATCTAGAATATCCAGACGGTTATGCCCGTCCAGCGTAATAATTCCGTCATCCTCGAAGGAGTTCGTGACATGGCTGTTGTGCACAATCATGCCCAGTATATAAATCGGCCGGGGCAGATCCAGATTCTGCGCAGCCTGCCGTGCCATCACCATAGCATCGACGACGCCATAGCAATAACCCCGGGGAGAGATTTTGATGACTTCCATGAATTCACCGCTTTCTGCTGTCAATGACTGCTGTAATAGGAGCCACTCAATTATACCCTATTCCAGCGGCGGGGCAAAGAGAAGCGGCAGCCAGATCACAAAGGTCGTCCCTTCCCCCTGACGGGTGACCACCTCAACAGAGCCTCCGTGCTCCTCAATAATCCATTTGGCAATGGACAGTCCTAGCCCGATGCCTTCCGTAATTCCTCTGGATTCATCTGCGCGGTAGAAGCGGTCGAAGATATGCGGCACCTCATCTTTGTCCATCCCGATTCCCGTGTCGGCAATGCGGATTCCTACCTGATTCTGATACAGCAAGGCATCCAGCGTTACCTCACCGGCCGGGGTGTATTTGAACGCATTGTCAATGAAAATAAACATCATCTGCTGCAGGTAATCCTTATTCCCCAGGATATACTTACCGTTCAGATGGCCCATCTCACCTACAGACCACTCCGCTTCGCGCGTCAGGAAGGACGCCCGGCGGGCTACCTCAGTCATCATCGGCTCCAGCGCTACCGGCTCGATCTCGAAGGTCCGGCCGGTATCCGCCCGGGCCAGGGAGAGCATATCCGCTACCAGACGGCTCATGCGCGCAGCTTCATCAGCAATATCCTTCACCGATTCAATCGAGAGCTGGCGGATGTCCGCCTCGGACATCCGGCTGTCATCCGGCTTCATCTCCCAGACCTTTTGCAGCAGATCAATATTCCCGCGGATGGTTGTAAGCGGTGTCCGCAGCTCATGCGAAGCATCCGAGACGAAGCGTCGCTGCGTGGCATAGGCCTCCTCCAGCCCCGTATAGAAGCCCTCCATCCGCCCGAGCATACTGTTCACCGTCTCAATCAGCCGCCCGATCTCATCCTGCGGACCGTCATATACGATCCGCGAGCTAAGGTCAGTTCCCGTCTGTATTCCATTCGCAGCTTCAATGACCTTGCCAATCGGACTCATCGCCTTACGGGCCAGGAAGAGGCCGAAGGTGAAGGCTGCGAGCAGGGTAGCGAAGGAGCCGGCCAGCAGAATATTCTTCAGCCGGTTCAGCAGCGTGACCTGTTCCCCCGTATAGACGGCGACCTGAAGGACAGCAGGCGCAGGCAGACTGTTGTTGAGCGTTACATCAACCGCCCGCTGATAGATCAGGAAGGGGTTACCGCCATAGCTGGCCTGCAGGAATCCCTCCTGGTTATGCAGGTCCTCCTTGGCGGGAACCTGGAATTTCAGTTTAATTTCGGTCATATTTGGGCTTAGAATCAGCCGGTCCAGATCATAGATGTACATTTGGGCGAACAGGCTCTGACCCGCTGGTCCCCCAAGCACAGGCTGCAGGTTTCCGTCCGGGCTCAGGCCCGCCTTCAGCTCTACCTGATGCGATTGATTCTGGAGCCGGTTTTTCAAATCGCCGTACGTATTAATATAGACAAACGCATAGATCACGCCGGACAAAACCAGCAGCATGACAGCCAGAATTCCCGAATACCAGGCAGTAAGCCGCAAACGTATGGACATATTAGTCACCTCTTAGGATGTAACCGGCTCCCCGGATCGTCTGAATCAGTCGTTTGCCGCCATGCTCCTCCGTCTTCTGACGCAGCATTGCAATATATACCTCCAGGACATTCGATTCCCCGCTGTAATCGTAGCCCCAGATCTTATCCATAATGAGATCGCGGGAGAGCACCCGCTTCGGATTCTGCATGAACAGATGCAGCAGCTCGAATTCCTTCGCCGTCAGCTCCAGGCGCCGCCCGGCGCGGGTCACTTCCCGGGAATCCACATCCAGCGTAATATCCTCATAGGTGACGGCCTGATCCGGGCTACCGCCCTGCTCGCTTTTGCGCCGGAGCAGTGCCCGTACCCGTGCAAGCAGCTCCTCCAGCGCAAACGGCTTCACCAGATAGTCATCTGCGCCGAGGTCCAGCCCCTTCACCCGGTGCTCGATTTCATCCTTGGCCGTCAGCATCAGCACAGGAACGCTGCTCCCGCCCTCCCGCAGACGGCGGCATACCTCGAACCCGTCCACCTGGGGCATCATAACATCAAGAATGACCACATCGGGATCACTGTTCAGAACGGCACGCAGCCCGTCAGCCCCGTTGGACGCCGTCTTGACATCATAGCCCTCAAAGGCCAGCCCGCGGCGGAGCATAGAGGTTATTTTCTCATCATCATCAATTATCAGTATATTCGGTCGCATCCGGCAGCCCCCATTGTCTCATTCATATATCTCTATTGTATCAGATGCACCAGTCTCTCCGCATCCGTACACGAACAGCACAGAGCGGAAGGGTTGCCCCTTCCGCTCTAACGCCCACCGCATGATGTGCTTATTGCTTCTGAGTCTGCGTGGTCTCGAAATCATTCTTGTTGCCGATCGTTACCGGCAGATCCAGCTTTTTGCCGTCACGGACCACATTCAGAGTCGCCTTATCGCCTACCTTAAGCGTCTGGATGTAAGTGATCAGATCCTGGCTGGTAGCATAGCTCTTTCCGTCAATTCCTGTAATGATATCGTAAGGACGCAGATCCGCTGTATAAGCAGGAGATTTAAAGACAATTTCAGCTACTACAGAGCCTTCTTTAATCGTTGTCCCCATTTGCTTGGCAACTTCATCGGTAATCGTCATCAGAGTAGCCCCAATGAACGGCACCGGTTCCTTAGGAATTTCCTGATTGGCTTCAAGCTTATCTACCACGCCTTTAATGGTATTTACCGGAATCGCAAAACCGATCCCTTGGGCATCTCTGCTTACTGCAACGTTCATACCGATGACCTGGCCATTCATGTTGAGCAGCGGTCCGCCGGAGTTCCCCGGGTTGATCGAGGCGTCGGTTTGCAGCAGATTTTTGTAGGTTTTTGTACCACTACCGTCTTCTTCGGCAATATCAATACTGCGGCCTCTGGCACTGAGCACCCCGGTTGTCACTGTATGGTCGAAGCCCTGCGGGTTACCGATCGCCACAACCTCAGAGCCTACCTTGATGCTGTCGGAATCGCCAAGCGCCACAGACGGGAAGTCCGAGCCTTCAATCTTCAGTACGGCGAGATCGAGATCCTTGCTGGAGCCCAGCAGCTTCGCTTCATAAGTCTTGGAGGTGCCGTCTACGGTAACCTGAATGACATCGGCACCATCTACCACGTGCTGGTTGGTCAGTATATAACCGTTCGAATCATAGATGAAGCCTGTACCAATACCGTAAGGTGTAAGCTGCGGAGAAGAATTATTCGAGCCCTGCTGGGATTCCGAATTATTCGAGCCGGAACCTCCTCCGCCGAATTGATCCCCGAAGAAGAACTGTGAGAACGGATCACTCATATTCGGGCTGCTGCTTCTATTCCGCGAGTTATTTGATTTCACCAGTGTCTCAATTTTGACGACTGCCGGCCCTACCCCTTCAACTACGCCGGATACATCTCCTGAGCCGGTAACCAGCGCCGCTGCGGAAGTGGAAGGTGTAATGTTGGCATTGCCGCTAGCCGTCTTCCCTGCCGGATTCGTTGCAACCGTGGCTGCCTCCTGGCCTCCGGTGAACCAGTTCCCCCGGTCTGCCATGAACATGGAGCCTGATAAGACCACCATTCCGGCGAGAAAAGATACCAGTACCGCTTTCACAGGCTTCTTCGGTTTACGGTTATACTGCCAGCCGTTGCCCCCCTCTGGAGGATTGCCGCCGCGTCCGCCGTTCCCGTCATTGCCGGTAGTTCGAAGCGATGTGTTATACGGTAAGGACTTCACCGGCTGTGGCGGTGTAACCTCTACCCGCTCGGGATCGCGGCGGTTATAATGCTGCGGGTCATTGCCGTTCATCTCATCATTGTTCAACGATTTGAAAGGTCCATAAGAATAGTAGTAGGAGCCGCCTTCTGCGGATGAATTAGTGCTGTTATCAGTATCATTATGATTATTGTCCCATTCACGATCCGGTCCCGGTTCATGATCACGATTGTAGTTGTTCTCACGATTGAAGTTGTTTTTGTTATCGTCCATGTTTACTTTCCTCCCGCGCCTTGCCGTGTCAGGCAAAGTGTTATTTGTTTTGATGTCCTTATTTTGTACTGTAAACCTTAAGGTCACATTAAAAACAATTTAAGCGGAGATAAAAGATACCCAGACGATGATGGATCGTTGATTAATCAAACAGATCTTCTACACTACGGATAGGCTTCACCTCCATAGGTTCTTTGAATGCGGCCATATGAAAGTAGGCGGCCAGCCAGATGATTGCGCATATAAGAATATAAGCCATCCGTTTATTCCCTCCCTAAAGTGGATTGGCCCAATAGCCGGTTCACACGCTCTGTACTGCCGAACATGAAGATCAGTAACGTAAGTACAGCAAAGGGGAATACGGCAATGCTGGTGCCCACGGATAAAAGTCCGAATAACGGCGGAATTAACGTTGTGCCCGTATAGGCTACCGCCATCTGATACCCGATTAAGCGGGCTGCATTCTCCTTGCCGAACCGGGCCGGCGTCTCATGCAGGAGACCCGGATATACCGGTGCGAGGCCAAGACCAATCAATATCAGGCCTGCAAGCGAGAGGGCCGGATGGAGCGGGATTACAAGAATAGCTCCGCCTATAATGGTCACCAATTGACCGTAACGGATAAGCAGGCGGTTATGGACTTTTAAAGTGATGAAGCCGGTAATCAGCCTGCCAACTGTAATGCCCGCATAGTATACGGAGATCCAGGCCGCTGCCGTATCTGGCGCAACTCCCCTTGCGCCCACCAGATAACTGGCGCCCCACAGTCCAACCATTGCTTCTATCCCGCAGTACAACAAGAACGTCAACAGAGTAGGCTTAACGCCCCGCAAGCGGATGGTGTTCGCCTGTGGCTTAAGGTTCACTGCCGTTTCCTCTGGAAGAGTGCTGCTAAGCGCTGCGGGAAGCTGAGGCTCGCGCGTGGCAGCAACCTTTTTCCATAGCGGAAGCGTCACTAACAGAAGCATTGCGAATCCGAACTGAATGATGGCCACAACCGCATATCCCCCTCTCCAGGACTGGGCGTGTACGAGATTGACTGCCATAATCATGGGTCCCAGGGTCGCGCCTACGCCCCAGAAGCAGTGCAGCCAGCTCATATGATGAGCCTTGTAATGTTCAGCCACATAATGATTCAGTGCCGCGTCCACTGCACCTGCCCCAAGACCCAGCGGAACGGCCATTACAATGAACCACAATACGGATGGAGACACGGAGAATCCGAACAATGAGGCGGCGGTTAAGAGGCAACTGACAAAGGTAATTCGTCCTGTCCCCAGGCGCTTCACGATTGTGTTGCTGAACAGACTGGACACGATGGTCCCTCCGGCAATAATCATCGAGATGATTCCCGCCGATCCCAGCGATGAACCCATCTCTGGCCAGATCACAGGCCACGCAGAACCAAGTAAAGAATCGGGAAGTCCCAGACTAATAAAAGCCAGATAAATAATAATCAAAAAATACGTAGACAAAGATTCTCCTCCTAAAACAACTTAATAAACAATCTTTATAAAGTATATATACTAAGTATGTTCTCTCTCTTATTTTTTGTCAAGGAGCGGATTGAATGATTCAAAAACAACAAAAAAAACCCTGTATAGTTAACAAGGGTTCTTAGTACGTTAGGTCTAAACGGGCTCCGGCTCTAACTCCTTCAGGGTCAGCCTGCGCAGACCGTTCTCGAAATCTTCCTGAAAGGTATGCTGTAAGATGACTTCCGGATAAACAGGCATGGGGTGCTGAAGCTGATAGGCTGTCCAGGCCGATGTCCAGACGGCATCCTCCACTCTGTCCTGATAGATGACAATTCTATCCGGGGCCAGCACAGCATTCACCGTCTGTAAGATCCTGCAGGTTGCAGCTATGAATGTGTCCTGGGGGATCTCCAGGCTCCACTCAGGCATATCAGGAAGGAACTTTACCTCTCCTGACATCCCCTGATTTCCTTTTAGAAGGCTGCCGTGCAGGTATATCCCCATACCCGGCGGGTAACCGTTCGGAAAGTAGAGACCCAGTAAATATTGCTCTTCGCCTTCGCTATGCTTCATGCAATATCCGCTGATGGCGGCATTCACATCATTCTCCACCAGGATAGGCAGCCCAAACCGGGACTCAATCTCTTCAATTAACCGGGTGCCCGTCAGCTCCCGGAGACTGCTAACCTTAATTTCACCGTTTACCGCCTGTCCCGGAATACCTATGCCAATGACCTTGATGGAAGGATACCGGTTCAGGGCATGTTCAATAATTGTATAGCAAAAATCTCTTTCGAAAACCGGGATGATATGCTCATCCTTCATCAGAATATCGTCCTTCAAATTGATAACTGCGGCGGAGATCAGTACTTTTCCCGCTTTTTCTGTCACGTACATCACCAACGCGAGACTGAAATCGTAATTAAAGCGATAGGTCTGTGCGGGTCTGCCCCCGTTGGAAGGCACCACCAAGTCTTCAAACAACTCCCCTAAGTCGGACAGCTCCTTAACTAATGAGTTCACAGTTACTACGCTTAGCTTGGTCAGTGCAGCTAGCTGGGGTTTTGTAGCCGTCTCCATACGTTTCATCACCTGGCGCACATTATTCAGGTTAATTTCCTTCATCAGATTGGCGTTTGCTATTCGGATAGCCTCCTTATCGGTTCACTATATAAATTGAACTAATGTTTTTATGTTTTGGAATTAGCCGTGACTCCAGAGAAGTTTTGGACTTCCGGCCGCTGTTGTCTACAGATTTCATGATTTTATACCGTTGTTAACGGTTGAAATCCGTAGACAAAGGCGATCGCTACCGCTCCTCCAGTTCCAAAATTCCCCTCCGCCACTTTTCCTTTAACTTAAATTTTTAGTTCAATCTATATAGATCATTAGATTTAGTCAAAAAACCGGCAGCTGCTACCCCTGCGCCCAGCCCTTGCGGTGGGCGTAGATCGCCAGCTGGGTGCGGTCATCCAGCTCGCATTTCATCAGCAGGTTGCTGACATGGGTCTTCACGGTCTTGATGCTGATATGCAGCTCCTCGCCGATATCCTTATTCGTCTTGCCCTCGGCGATCAGCAGCAGCACTTCCTTCTCCCGCTCGGTCAAGCCGGAGGTGTCGCCCTGGACCGTGCGCTGACGGATGCCACGGGTCAGCGCCTGCGACACATCGCCGGTCA
The DNA here is from genome assembly GCF_037975415.1 of Paenibacillus sp. FSL M7-0896. Classification (NCBI taxonomy): domain Bacteria; kingdom Bacillati; phylum Bacillota; class Bacilli; order Caryophanales; family Paenibacillaceae; genus Paenibacillus; species Paenibacillus sp. FSL M7-0896. The sequence goes on along the minus strand of NZ_CP150250.1, from coordinate 1,748,769 downwards.
TCACCGGCATGCCGCGATAGGCGCCTTGGAGCGCGTAGATCAGCTCTTCTGCCGAGACGGTCTTCAGCACATAGCTGACAGCCCCGGCTTCAATCGCATCGACCACCAGATCGTCCTCCAGGAAGCTGGTAAGGATGACGATCTTGAGCCCGGGGAATTCGGCCAGGACCGCGCGGGTGGTCTCAGCCCCGTTCATCACCGGCATCATCAGATCCATCAGCACCAGATCCGGCAGCGACTCCTGTCCCAGCTCGCGCAGCATCGCCAGCGCTTCATGACCGTTGGCTGCTTCTCCGATCACTTCAAACATCGGGTCCAGCATCAGATAGGTTTTGAGGCCCATTCTTACCATATCGTGATCATCTACAAGCAGTACTTTTACGAGACTCATTCTGTACTCCCCCTAACATTGTGTAAAGCATGATTCAGCCCCGGCTTCATCACCGCCGAGCCCATCAAGCCTCTTCAGAATCGGCCTCATTCCCGTCAGCAGCGGTCTCCGCGCGGCCTTGGACAAACTTTGGAATATGTACGCGGATCGTCGTTCCCGCTCCCCTGCGGCTGATAATCTCGACCTGACCGCCGAGCTTCTCGGCACGCTCACGCATAGTCGTGAGCCCGTAGGAGCCTTGCTTGTGCTGCACATGCTCGAAGCCCTGACCGTCATCGCTGATGCTCAGCACCACCTGGCGCGGCACCTCCCGCAGGGACAGACTGACCACTCGTGCACCGGCATGCTTCACGATATTCGCCATTGATTCCTGAATAATCAGGAACAGCTGATGCTCAATCGCTTCGGACAGCTCACCCTGAAGCTCGAGCTCCTTCACCCCTTTGAGCCCGTTCTGGCGGCAGTAATCCGGGAACCACTTCTCCAGTGCCTCGAACAGATTGCGCCCCTCCAGCTCCACCGGACGCAGCTGTGCGATCAGCGCCCTCATCTGCTTCTGCGCCATCTGGGACATGCTGATCAGCTGATCCATCACCGTCTGCCCGTGCTCTGCGCTGCGTTCAAGCACTTTAGGCAGCGAAGAGGCGGACATGTGAATAGCGAACAGCTGCTGGCTCACCGTATCATGCAGATCCCGGGCCATACGCCTGCGCTCTTCCAGTACCGCACTCTCTGCTGCCTTTTCCTTCTCAATAACTTCCTGTTCTCCGAGCTGCTGAAGCCGCTTCATCTTCTTCTCGACCGTATCCATCATGATGTTGAACTCATGGTAGACACGTGCGAAAGACTGGTCCTCGCTCTCCGGCATCCGCACCGACATATTGCCCTTAGCCACCTGCAGCATATTCAGATCCAGATGATCGATCCGCCGCTGAATCCGCTGACCGGCGATGTAGCCGATGATAACTGTGAACAGTACAATGCCCAGACACAGGTAGATCCACATCCGGGTATCCACCACCTGAATATAGCCCAGGCATGTCCCCGCATACATCAGCCCCGCGCTCACCCCGCCGCTAAGCAGGAAATACACCAGCAGCATCCACTTGGTATTACTGAAGATCCCCATTTAACCCACCGTTTTAACTTTAACGTCACCGATGAAGCAGCTAACGTTGATACGGACCTTTTTGCCCGATTCCTTGTAATACGGCGTCTTGCACTGCACATTGCTCATGAACCCGCTGCGCGACTGCTCAAGCACCTGCATATCACCGATGAACGAGCTGCCGGTCACAGCCACACCCAGATCCATATCGTCCGGAATGTATACCTTAATGTCGCCGACAAAAGCAGAGATATTAATCTTGGTCTCGCCGTAAGGAATCTGCGCATTGGTCAGATCCAGCACCGTATCCCCGATGAACTGCGAAATGTTGGTCCGCTTCAGTTGAAAATGCTCCTTGCCCATATGCACATCGCCGATAAAAGCTGAACGGTTCGTCGCATCCTTATCATTCCCGGAATCCTGGAACTCCTCATGCCATTCGCCATGACGGCGGGCATGCCGTTCCTGACGCTCCTGACGTCTGCGCTCATGGCGCTCCTGCTTCTCCTGCCAGCGGGTATCTGCCGAGGCATGCAGCGGGTTACCGTCTGCGTCTTCCTCATTCTTATGCAGATAATCATTCCAGTTCCGTTCCTCGCTGCCAGCCAGCTTGCCGAATTTCTGCTCGAACTGCTGATCGAGCGTAGATTCGAGCGGAGCGGGCGGCGCTGTATCCAGCGGACTCTTACCGGGTCCAGGCGGGTAGTAGCCGGACGGTGAAGGCGGTGCCGGAGGTATTGGCGGAGTACCCGGCCGCGGTCTGAAGATGACGGATAATCCGCCGCCGATCAGCATGACCGGAATCAGCATTTTGAAGAAGTCGCTTGCCGAATAGTAGAACCAGTCTAAATTCCGTCCCAGGAAAAATACACCGATCGCCAGATATATAAATCCGCCGAGTGTTGCAGAGAATCTTGAACGCTCCTCATCCGGGGCCAAAAACCGTTGTACGCCCATCACGATCAGAATAACCGGCCAATAGGTGGAGATCAGTGAACCCAGACTGAAATCCGTATAGCCCATCTGCCGGAGCAGGAACATTCCTCCAAGACCGATGAGGAGCAGGCCTCCGAGTACCTGGCTGGTGAACCTTCGTTTCATAATGTCATCCTCCTTGTCGTAAATACAACTCTTCCTTTTGAACACTTATAGCCTTAGTCTACAGGAAGAATGCGGCGGAGAACAGCGGCGTAAGAAGGAACCGCATCTCAGTCTCCAGACCGAGACAACTGGAATAATAAGTTAAATTATAAACACATAAAAAAGCTGCCCTCCAGCCCGTAATCCGGACATGGGAGGACAGCTTGTTGCTTCAGGAGCTTACCGGGAACCCAGCATTACTGCTGCGGTTTCTGAGCCGGCTTGGTCATAGAAGAGCTGCTTTGCTTAGTTGCACCGTCATTTTCAACAGCGAACTCTGCATTGTATTTTTCATTTGGTGTTTTGAAGTTTTCTTGTACCTTTGGTTTCTTGGAATTAGCCACGAGAATCACCTCCCTATTGTATCGGAAGAAGCAAGTATTTGCCCCAGTCGATATTATGGGAAGCAGCCCGCTGTATTATGCATGCTCACGTGAAAATAAATTCAAACTCCCGGATTGTCCAGCGAAAGCATCCGTTAAATAGCTTCTTCCAGCAAATATTGCGGAACTGCATTATAAGTCTGTATGGCATGGCCAAGGCTCTTCAGCATACTTTCCGTGCATTTGCCGTCGCCGCGTTTGATCACTTGAACCACGACCGACTTCTTGCCCCATTCCTTGTAGACCTGCTTGGTGGTGCTGAAGTAGAGATCGATCTTGCGCCCTTTGATTGCCGATCCGGTATCGGCCACAATTCCATATCCATAACCCGGTATATATAAAATACTTCCCAGCGGCAGCACCTTCGGGTCCGCTGCAATCGTGGATACTGCATTCTTGTCCCGCCGTACCTTCACTCCTGAATACGTAATCCCGTACTCCGGATGCTTAGCGGTCTTGCCGGTGGATTCGTATCCGGCTGTATAGCCGGTCGCCATTACTTTCAGCGAGGTGATAATCTGCTCTGGAGCCGGAGCGGCTACCGGTACCGAGCCGGGTGCTTTGACAGCATTCTTAGGCTTAGCTGCCTGTACCTCTGGCTTAGCAGCTTTGTCTGCAGCATCCGGCTGTACGGCTCTTGAAGAGCCTCCAAGACGGGATGCTGAGCCTGCCTGCTGACGATCAACGGGTGACTGCTTCTGTATGCTGCTTCCATGCTGCCCTGCAGTGTCCTCCATCCCTCTCGCCTGGGCTGACTTGCGCGCGTAATCCGGGAAGATCCCGGCAGCGGTCAGCATAAGGACGATCGTGACGAAAAGACACCAAAACCTCTGGTATAAGCCCATTTTGTTCATTAGTTAAACCCTCCCCATAGTACGAGGGTTTCCCGATTCACAAAACTTTATACATGACACCGCGCCATAGCGGTCTCACGAGGCTTATAACAGAGGTTCAGTAATCAGACTGAATTAAATTACACGTCCGGCAATTTCCTGTGCAAGTGAATCAATCGCTTCCTGCAGAGGTTGGGCACCGATATCCCCTTCACCGCGTTTACGGATTGCTACGCTGCCCGCATTCATCTCGTTCTCGCCGACCACGAACATGTACGGCAGCTTCTCAAGCTGAGCTTCACGGATCTTGTAGCCCATCTTCTCATTGCGTAAATCCACTTCCGCACGGATGCCGCTGCGCAGCAGCTTCGCCTCCACTTCCTTCGCATAGTCGTCGAAGGCTGACGATACCGGAATAATCTTCACCTGCTGCGGAGACAGCCAGAGCGGCAGTGAACCGGCAAAGTTCTCCAGCAGGAAGGCTACGAACCGTTCCATCGTTCCCAGAATCCCGCGGTGCAGGACAACCGGGCGGTGCTTCTGGCCGTCGTCGCCTACATATTCCAGCTCAAAGCGTTCCGGCAGCAGGAAGTCAATCTGTACGGTCGAGAGTGTCTCTTCTTTGCCGAGTACAGTCTTAATCTGCACATCGAGCTTCGGACCATAGAAGGCTGCTTCGCCTTCGGCTTCGTAGAACGGCAGGCCGGCTTCTTCGACTACCTCACGCAGCATACGCTGTGCAGTCTCCCACATCTCGTCGTTGGCATAATATTTCTCAGTATCCTTAGGATCACGATAGGACAGGCGGAACCGGTAATCTTCAATCCCGAAGTCGCTGTATACCTGCTTAATCAATTCCAGCACGCGGATGAACTCGCCCTTGATCTGGTCCAGACGGCAGAAGATATGCGAGTCATTCAGCGTCATGGAACGCACGCGGTGCAGACCAGTCAAGGCTCCTGACATTTCATAACGGTGCTGAATCCCAAGCTCGGCAATACGGATCGGCAGATCGCGGTAGCTGTGCATCGAGCTCTTGTAGATCATCATATGATGCGGGCAGTTCATCGGGCGCAGCACGAACTCTTCGTTATCGATAGTCATCTTAGGGAACATATCTTCCTGATAGTGCTCCCAGTGCCCGGAAGTCTTGTACAGCTCTACGTTCCCCAGTACAGGAGTATAGACATGCTGGTATCCGAGGCTTGCTTCCAGATCTACAATATAACGCTCCAGAATACTGCGCAGCTTCGCGCCCTTAGGCAGCCAGATCGGCAGGCCTTGTCCAACTAACTGGTTGAAGGTGAAAATCTCCAGCTCCTTGCCCAGCTTCCGGTGGTCGCGCTTCTTAGCTTCCTCCAGCAGGCGCAGATGCTCATCCAGCTGTGCCTTCTTGATCCAGGCTGTGCCGTAGACACGCTGCAGCATCTTATTCTTGCTGTCCCCGCGCCAGTAAGCCCCGGCCACATTCATCAGCTTGAATACCTTGATCTTGGCCGTTGACGGCAAATGCGGGCCACGGCAGAGGTCGAAGAATTCGCCCTGCTCATAGATCGTAATGACACTGTCTTCCGGCAGAGCTTCAATCAGCTCCAGCTTGTAAGGATCACCCAGCTCGCCGAAGCGCTCCAGTGCTTCCCCCCGGCTGACCTCATGCCGGACAATCGGCAGATTCTCCGAGACGATGCGGTCCATTTCCTTCTCAATCTTCAGCAGATCCTCGGGATTGAGCGGATGCTCCAGGTCCATATCATAATAGAAGCCGTCTTCGATCACAGGACCTACTCCAAGCTTCACTTCCTTGGTGCCGAACAGGCGTCTTACCGCCTGCGCCATCAGGTGAGCTGTACTGTGGCGCATCACTTCAAGACCTTCCGGCGAATCAAGGGTTACGATCTCTACCAGATCGCCTTCCTGCAGCGGTGTTGACAGGTCTACGACAATCCCGTTGAGCTTGCCTGCTGCGGCGTTCTTGCGCAGTCCGCTGCTGATAGAGGCGGCTACATCATCAATGCTGCTGCCGTCTGCGTATTCCCGGACCGATCCGTCCGGAAGCTTAATATTTACTGACATGATTACTTCCTCCTAAGGTTTGTTGGGCTATACTTCCTTGAACTCTTCACACAAAAAACACCCGTCCCGCAAAGGGACGAGTGATTGCACCCGTGATTCCACCCAAATTCGATCTATTCTTACAGCTGCCGCTTATGCTGCACTGCAGAATATAATCCTTCGTTAGCATGGGGATAACGGCCATGAACCGGCGGTTCTTACTATCCGATAAGGTTCCGGAGTACGGAAGCCGACAGGAGTTCATAACCGCAGCTACAAAGGGGTAAACCAATACCGGTACCGGAGGAAGTTGCAGCCTGAGGCTTCCTCTCTCTGAAACGGTCCAAAGCAAGTGGTTCATATCTTCGTCAACGCTGATAACATGAATTAAGGCAATTATAAATCTCAGCTTATCTTCCGTCAAGCGCAAAACGGCTGTCCGTCTTCAGGCCAGAAGGGCCGCCGCCCCGGGCAGATTATTCTTCTTCCCGGCGTTTTTTAACCGGCAAGCGGCCTGCACGCTTCAAAGACTCACGCAGCAAATATTCGATATGTCCGTTTACGCTGCGAAACTCTTCTCCCGCCCAGCGTTCCAGCGCTTCGTGCAGCTCGGGATCGATCCGCAGCGGAAAGCTTTTTTTGGCCGCCATAATATTACCGCCTTTAGTACAACGAGCCGGCATTGATTACCGGGCTCGCGCCGCGCTCAGACACAATCGCGACCATCAGGTTATTGATCATTGCTGCCTTGCGCTCTTCATCCAGTTCAACTACACCGCTCTCCTTAAGCTGACGGATCGCCATATCGACCATGCTGACAGCCCCCTCCACAATGATCTGGCGGGCGGACAGAATGGCCGAAGCCTGCTGGCGCTGCAGCATCGTGCTGGCAATCTCGGTAGAGTAAGCCAAGTGGGTCAGCCTGGCTTCAATGACCTCTACACCTGAAAGGGACAAGCGTTCCTGCAGCTCTACGGCAAGCTCTTTGGCAATTTCATCAGCATTGGCCCGCAGGGACATGCCGGTCTCATTGAAGTTATCGTAAGGGTATTTACTCGCCACATGACGCAGTGCTGTCTCACTCTGAATTTCCACAAATGCCATATATTTATCTACATCGAACAGCGCTTTGGCGGAATTAATGACCTTGAACACAATCACCGCAGCAATCTCAATCGGATTACCTTCCACATCATTGACCTTCAGCTTCACGCTGTTGAAGTTGCGGACCCGGAGAGATACCGTCTTACGGATGCTGAACGGAATGACCGCGAAGAGTCCGCTTGCTGCAATAGTGCCCACATATTGGCCGAAAAAAGTCACTACCACCGACTTGTTAGGCTGAACCACGGATATACTGGTGCTCAAAATGAACGCCGCTACGAACAGGATAACAGGCAATGCCACATATTCCTGAACCGCACCATAAATCCCGCCGCCGATACAAATGGCAATAAGAGCAATGACCCAAAAACCGCTGACCGGATGCAAAATTTTCTCTTTCATAAAGCCGCCTCCATTAGATATGTATTTGATATGATTATGATATCACTTTTGGATACAATTGTAAACTGCGAAAAAAGCCCGTGCTATTTTCAGCACGGGCCTTCTCTCTGGTTGATTATCATTTCATGATCACATGATGATGAAACTTTAACTTATGAAGCTTTGTTCTCCAGCATACGGAAGATAATGACCGCAGCCTGAGCACGGTTAGCCATACTCTTCGGTGCGAACTGCTTGGCATCCACTCCGTTGACGATACCAATCTGAGTCAGCTGTGCCACTGCCTGCTGGGCGTAAGGGGCAATCTTGGCCTTATCCGTGAATTTGTTCAACGTTGCAGCGTCTACCGGCTGCAGCTGACCTTTCAGGGCATTCGCGATCATAATCGCCATTTCCTCACGGGTAATCTCACGTCCCGGCTCGAATTTACCGTTGCCGGAGCCTTTTACAAGACCTGCATTGACAGCCGCAGCAATTGTATCGGAGTACCAGACTCCCGGCTTCACATCGCTGAATTTCGCAGGTGAAGCCGAATTGCTCAAATCAAGTGAACGAACCAGCATGGTTACGAATTCAGCGCGGGTCACACTTTTGGTAGGCGCAAAGTTCGTGCTGTCCATCCCTTTGATAATGCCTTTGGCTGCCAGTGCATTAATGGCATCTGCGGCCCAGGCTACCTTGCCCAGATCCTTGAAGGCTACAACAGGAGTTGCTGTAGGTGCCGGTGTAGCCACAGGAGCTGGTGTAGCAGAAGCTGCCGGCGTAGCCGATGGCGCAGCTGTCGGCTTAGGCGTTGCTGTTACAACCGGTCCAGGGTTATATCCAGTACCAGGATTAGAGCTAGGACTTGGAGTAGCTGTTCCAGGGTCTTTCTCCACATTAGTGATCCGGCCTTCAATGGCAGCAGTGATCGCACCGCCGTTGAATGTTTTGACGATATATTCATAGAATACATTCAGGTCAATCGGTCCGGCCAGCGAGGCGCTCGCCTCAGTCAATACCTTGTAATTATCGCCGCCCGCAGCCATGAAATTATTGACTACAGCCGTGTAGCTCTTCGACATTTCAATAGGTGTTCCGTCTGTCTTGGTCAGGTTAGCCACACGCTCTGCAACCGGCAGATACATGTTGGCTGTATATTTCAGACCTGAGATTTGCAGGGTCTTCGTGTCTGCGGTGCCGTCAGCCTTAACCGCCCATTGCTGCAGCAGCAGAGTCTTGATCTGCTGGCCAGTCAGCGTCAGCTTCACAAGTGTGTTGCCGAATGGCTGAATCTTCGCCAGATCTCCGAACGCTACATTACCTTTCGGAAGATCCGCACGGATACCGCCCGGGTTCATGAAGGCGAAATCAGCAGGAACCGTAGAACCGTCTTCGAAATCAGCGCTGCGCATCGCATCTGCAATCAGATTACCCAATGCTGATTCCTTAGTGTAGGCATCGGTACGGGTTATTGTACCGTCAGTAGTTCCTACGGGCTGAGTCAGCTCAGGGTGAAGATTCAGATAGTAGTCTACCAATGCCTTAGTTTCGGCATCCGGTGTGATTTTACTCTGAACCGTGTTCGTTACAGTAGCTGTTTTACTCTTCACTGTACCTGTAGCTCCGTCAATCACCAGCTTGATGTCTTCAAAAGCCGTTCCGTAAGAGTAAGCCTGAACGATCAGCTTACCGTTCACCGTATCATTGGCATAGCCATGATTGTCTCCGGCTACGATCACATCAACCGGGGAATTGGCAGGAAGCGCATTAGCCAGATCTACAGCTTCACCGGTGGATACATTCTTTTTGGTAACCGGATCAACCTTGGTTGTTGCCGGATCATGGGCAAGCACCACGATCGTCTTGACGCCTTGAGCATTCAGCTCGGCCGCATATTTCTCAATCGCCGCGACCTCTTCCTCGGCACTCAGGAATTTCACACCAGCTGTACCGGCTGGCGATACTTTGCTTGGCGTTGCTTTGGTCACAACTCCGATGAAGCCGATTTTCACGCCGCCAACTTCTTTTACAACATAAGGGGTGATAATAGGTTTGCCGGTGGTGCTGTCTACTGCGTTGGCATTGATATAATCGAAATCTGCGCCATTATGGTCGACCTTCTCGTTCTTAGGGTCCTTGCCGCCATAGATTTGAGCCTTCATCGCCTCAACACCTTGGTCAAACTCATGGTTCCCCAGGGTGCCGACGTCGAACTTCATGAGGTTCATCCATTCCATCGTAGGCTTGTCCCGTTCCAGCGAAGATACCGGAGCGGATGCGCCCACAGAGTCGCCGTTGTGGAACAGCAGCGAATGCTCATATTTGGCACGGGCTTCCTTCAAATAAGCAGCAAGTGTAGCCGCTGTGCCTACAGCTTCACCATTCACCACCGAGGTAGTGTCCAGTTGGCCGTGGAAGTCATTGATGCCCAGTAGGTGAACTTCAACATCTCCCGTTGGGGTTGGAGGAGCTTTTTTCAAGTCAAGGTTGTAGATTTCAAAGCCTCTGACATCTGTAGCACCCGTAGCTTTAATGTTAGCAGGAGCGACTGCTTCTGCTTTAGGTGAAGACGGGAACGTTACAGTGACATTCCCTTCGATAGGAGAAATCGACCAGTTGTTGTCTGCGGTTGGATCAACTGTTCCCGCTTCCTTGATGTAATCCATCAGCACCTGGCGGTTCTCCATTTGGGAATCAATAATCATTTTCGCTTCTTTGACACCTGGGAAGTTACCCCCGCCGCTTGCACGGTAGTTGTTGGTAACGACCACGAATTCCTGATCCAGGTCCAGCGGCTCGCCACCATAAGTGATGGAGGTTACCCGGCTGGAGGATTTATCGTTGATGCTTCCATCGGGCTTGTACTTGGCATTGCGGGTGACATCAAGCGTATATTGGATGCCGTCAATCACATCGAAATTGTACACAGCAAATGCTGAATTTAACAGAGATTGCGGTGTAGAGATGGACGGCTTGATGCGGTTGAACGCTCCTGCACTCATCTCTACCCATTCTTTGACGGTCGAACCTTTCACTACAATCGCCTTAAGCGTATTGTCATATAGATACAGATCGCTTGCACTGGCTATTGTAAGGTCGCCCTTCTTGATATCTGTATACTCTTCAGGGCCGTTGCGTCCAGCCTTGAACGGTGCGCCGACGCTCAGGATCGGCAGGTTTCTGTAGCCGGCCAGATTCTCGTTCGTATGAATTAAGTTAGATACATACTGCTGCTGGGCATAGGTTACGATCTGGACTGTCGGATCATCCTGTACCATAGCAAAATAGCTGTTCATCGGCGCAGAAGTTACACCAAGCGGCTGATTCACGTAATCAATCGTAGCTTGATGTGCCGCTCCGGCAAGATCATCGATAGCGGTGTCAACGGCAGCGCCAGCAATAGAGCGCGTAGAAGCCTTGGAAGCTGCTTTGTCTACTGCCCATTTGCCGCTGCTGTTCTGGGCGATTTTCAGATCGATAAGGCCCAGGTAACCTCCGCCATAGCCCGCTTGTACTGCCGGAGTGCCATTAATATGGCCGTTGAGGTTGTCTACCTTGGCTACATCATTATTGTAAGGGAGCTTGGTGGATGGATCTTTGAAGGAAGCATCCAGCTTGCTGTCATCCCCGTTCGTCGGGAATACCTTGTGGGTATGCGAGAAGGTAATGGCATCGATGCCAGGGACCTTGCTCAGCAGGTTAATGACATTCTCTGCTCCGGTTCCTTCTGCGGCAGCAGCGTCGAACCCGGAATGAGTCATGGCGACGATAACGTCCGCACCAGCCGTCTTCATTTCAGGAACAAACTTCTTCGCCGTTTCCACAATATCTTTGGCAATAACCTTTTTCTCCAGGTTCACCTTGTCCCACTCCATGATCTGCGGAGTAACCAGACCCAGGAGGCCGACTTTAATGGTAACGGTGTTGCCGTTGCTGTCCTTTACCTCTTTATCGATGATTTTATAAGGTTCAAATGTATTATCATTATCGGACACATTATAAATATTTGCATTCACATAAGGGAACTTCGCTCCCGTAGACTCCTTATAAGTTGCGCTGCTTACATTGCCTTTAACTGTCCGGTCCAGATAATCCAAACCATAATTGAATTCATGATTGCCGAAGGTTGCTGCATCATAACCCATGAGGTTCATCGCTGCGATGATCGGATGAATCTGGTCTTCGCTAGTCCTGAAATCAGACACTTGGGCCATATACGTTCCCAGCGGTGTTCCTTGAATTAAATCGCCATTATCCAGCAAAAGGTTGTATTTCCCCTCTGCGTCATTGCGTGCAGCCTTTACTAAGGTTGAAGTACGGTCCAGACCTACAGTCGCGGAGGCGGCACCCTTGAAATAGTCCCATCCATATACGTTCGTATGAACATCAGTCGTGCTCATCAAGCGTAAATTAATGGTTCCCGGATTAATCACCGGAGAAGCCTCCGCCTTTCCTGCCGCCAGCACAGGAACATTGAATACTCCGCCCAGCATCTGTGCTGCCAGAACTGTGGTAGCCAATAAAGAAGCTATCGGCTTGTTCCATCTTCTCTCTCCCATAAATCTAATTTCCTCCCTGTAATTGCTATATTATTCTACCACTGTCCGAAAAATTGTATCATAGCCTTCCCTATGAATCTATCAAATTCCATCAACTCTTATAAATTGTTGTGTAAAATCTCACATTAATTCATCGTTTATTGTAAAAAATAACGATAGAAAACCCACAATCCGGTGAACAAAACCGCAAAAAAAGCCAATTCAAGAAGATTCCAATGGGCAGAACCGTTCTTGAATTGGCTATGAGTTTATTTCAGACCCTAGAGATGACACCTATGCTGGGTGAAGCAGTAAAAAAAACAACTGATGGTGATCAGTTTGCTTTTTTTACTATTGATCTAATTCGATCCTTGTTGCTTTACCACTTGATGGAAAAGAAGAATCCACTTGATCAACCCAAACAAAGACCTTATCTCCTTTTTTTAATGAAGTAGAATTAGAAAGATCTTTTGTAGAGATCCACATTGCGTTTGGATCAGCTTTTTTTATAATTTCCTCTACATTTGATTTTTCTATTTCATCCTTTTCAACTCCCCACACAATAAGCTTTTTTGAATTTTCTTTTGTATCTACAATGTAACCATTAATATCCCATCCAGAATGATTCATTGAATCTGCATCCCCAGCACTGTTTGATACATCATTAACTTTTACATCGTTACAACCAACAAGTACAATCAATATTAATAACAAAAAATATTTAAGTTTCATAATTTCCCTCATTTCTATATATTTGTGATACAAATATATAGACATTCATTTACAAAAAGATGTTGCATTAAATTTAAATTTCTCACCAAGTAACTGGAGTTAATCCAAGTCGATTAGTAATATGAGTCACATGAGAATAAGCAGAATAATCATTTGAGTATCCTTTATGAAGTCCCATAAGTTTTCCTCTACTAAAAACTGTTCCTCCACTATCACCTCCTGATTGTGCGAAAGTTGCTAATCTCAATGAATCAAACCAAACGTCCACACCATTAGGATCTTTCCAATAATTGTAGTGCGCTTTACTTTGTAAGGTCCCACATGAGCTTGATTCTCCTCTGTTTCTACCAGACATACAAACTACTTGACCTAATACATCATTGCCTGCTACTTCCACACTCGTTAAATTAGAGTCCTTATATACCTTATTACTTAGCAAAGAATTTGAAGTTACTCTAATACCATTCGCATCCACTTCGTTACCATAGTGGCTTAGGCTACTTGTATAACCTATATAATTACCTCCTTGATATATTCCCACACCAGAATTTTTATACCAACAATGCGCGGCTGTAATAACATATGGATTAGAATTCGCATCAATCGCTGAATAGCCCATTGAACATACGCCTGATGTTGAGGGTGAAGAATCAATTGCTAAACCACCTTGTAACGGACTTGTTGTGGTTGTTCTGCTAGAATCTACTGTGGAATAATCATCATCTAACTCTTCAATTTCAAACAAAGATTGATCCTGTTGTGTTATAGAACTTATCTTACTTAATGCGTACTCTTTATCTATATTACTTTTAGTTATACCAAGTTTAACCTTTTGGCCAATAAAATCTCCTGTAACATAACGTATATCTATATCCTGAGAGATCAATTCTATGTTTTCAGAAACTAGCATTGATACATCCTCTATTTGTTTTTCTGAATACCCTCCCTCTTCAAAGGATATCGGTAATTCAATATTGAACTTATCTTCAAATTGTTCTGCTAAGTACGTCACATTACTTACAGTCCCTTTTTGCAAACTATCTTCTTGAGATTTTATAATTATTCGAACTTCCCCACCATTAGCTTGATCAATATATAATCCCAAATACTTTTCTTTAAGTTCTGGCACTGAATAAAAATATTCTTTAATTTGAGGTATCAATTTATCTTGCTGTTCGAACCTTTTTGTCAAAGCTTCTTCTTCAGATGAAGATAAATAAATTCCATATTTCTTTGATATATATTTATTATCATTAAAAATTTTAGCGCTTTCATCATTATTAAGTCCAAATTCTACTCTCTTTTCAAGAGCGTTTTCTAATCTAACGGAGTCTTCTAATGAATTCACACCTTCCTCTGCGTTTAAATTACTTGCTGAGAACCCCCCGAAAAATAAGAGAATAGTAAAAATCATTGAAGCTACTTTCTTCATTTAATCTCCTCCAATATTTATTTGATATTCATTTGGAATAAAAAGAATATATATCACTTTTTTTTAAACATAACCCATATTTTCCAAACATTTTATTTTTTAAAATCGCCTGGAGCATGTTTATAAAATAGCTAAAACAATTTCCTTAAAAACAAAAAAGAGCTGTGGATAATCTCCACAACTCTTACTGTTAAACTCTTACTGTTAAACTCTTACTGTTAATGTTATTTCATTATGCCAAAAGCACCCTATACATTCACTTAGTTCTGCATCACAAAATCATTGTCAATCTTGACACTCGCATCCTCGAATGTGCGCAGAATGTCATAACGCGTGTTGCGCTGCGCCGGAATCTTGCCAGCTTCGCGGATGAGCTGGGTGATCGACTCGATGTTGACCTTGTAGGTCGCGCCCGCCGAGGAGACTACGTTCTCCTCAATCATCGTGCTGCCGAAGTCGTTGCAGCCGTATTGCAGGGAGAGCTTGCCTACTTCAGGCCCCATCGTAACCCAGGAGGACTGGAAGTTCTTGATATTGTCCAGCACCAGGCGGCTGATGGCTACGGTCTTCAGGTATTCCTCCGGGGTCTGGCGGTCCAGCTTCAGGTTCGTATTATCCGGCTGGAAGGTCCAGGAGATGAACGCCAGGAAGCCCTCGGAATCATATTTGTTCGCAATACATTCGTCCTGGGCTTCACGGACACGCAGCAGATGCAGCGCCCGTTCTTCCATACTCTCGCCAAGACCAATCACCATCGTGGCTGTTGTATTCATGCCGATCCGGTGTGCGGTCTGCATGACATCCATCCACTCGCGCCAGGAGCCCTTAAGCCGGCTGATCTTGCGGCGGGTACGGTCATCGAGAATCTCTGCGCCTCCGCCCGGCAGGGAATCGAGGCCCGCAGCATGGATCTCACGCATGACCTGCTCCAGCGGCAAGCCGGAGACCTCCACCATCTTCATAATCTCCGCCGGTGAGAAGGAATGCATCGTAATCTCCGGGAACCGCTGCTTGATGCCGCGCAGAATATCCGTATAATAGCTGAACGGCAGATTGGGATTCGTACCGCCCTGCATCAGAATCTCGGTTCCGTTTACGCTCATGGTCTCGGCAATCTTCTGGTAGATCGTCTCATCGGGAAGCACATAGCCTTCCTCCGAACCGGGTCTGCGGTAAAAGGCGCAGAATCGGCAGTATACATCACATACATTGGTGTAGTTAATGTTGCGGCCGATGACGAATGTCGTCACTGGCTCCGGGTGCCAGCGCTTCATAATAATATCTGCGGCAGCGCCCATTTTCTCAATTTCATTGCTCTCGAATAATGTGACCGTATCTTCCAACTGAAGACGTTCACCCTTCAGTGCCTTATCCAGTATAAGATCGACTGCACTCACTGTTGACGGCCTCCTCTTCATCTATGAAGTCTATGAGATAAATACAATTTGAAATAAAAATAGTCCGTTCTCCCATCGTATCACAATCGGCTGTTCTTGAAAAATGTTTCGCTGCACAGAACCGAATAAATGCCCTTGTCCCAGGCAAAATAAACAGCAGTGCACAAAGGCACTGCTGCTTGTACGTTCTGCGAATCTCGCATGCCGGGCAGGTCCGGCGGCGCATCGCATTATTCCAGCTCGCTCCGGGCGGCCTCCAGGGCCTGCCCGAGATCGGCGATCAGATCATCTACATGCTCTATGCCGACAGAGAAGCGCAGCAGCCGGTCATCCACGCCTACAGCATCGCGGATTTCAGCCGGAATATCGGCATGGGTCTGTATCGCCGGATAGGTCATCAGCGATTCCACACCGCCCAGACTCTCGGCGAAGGCGATCAGCTTGATATGGCGGAGCAGCGGCTCCACATAGCTGGCCTCTTTTACCTTGAAGGAGAAGATCCCGGTGTTGCCGGAAGACTGGCGGTTCTGAATCGCATAGCCCGGATGGTCCGGCAGGCCCGGGTGGAAGACCTCAGCAATCGCCGGATGCTCCTGCAGATAACGGGCAATGGCCAGGGCGTTGCTCTCATGCCGCTCCATACGCAGGGCGAGGGTCTTCATGCCCTTCATCAGCTGGTAGCTGTCATTCGGCGCGAGAACGGCTCCCAAGGAGTTATGCAGGACAGCCATTTCAGCCGACAATTCTGCACCCTTGGTCACAATCAGCCCCGCCAGCACATCGTTATGCCCGCCCAGATACTTAGTCGCACTGTGAACCACGATATCTGCGCCAAGCTCCAACGGGCGCTGGAAGAACGGGGTCAGCAGCGTATTGTCCACAATCGTGAGTAGCCCGTGACGGCGGGCCCAGGTACATACGGCTTCGACATCCGTAATCATCATTAGCGGGTTGGTCGGCGTCTCAATGAATACAGCCTTCGTGCCCGGCTGGCGGGCCGCTTCCAGGCCATCCAGATCATTCGTATCTACATAGGAGGCGCTGATGCCGTATTTGGAGAGAATCCGTTCCAGCAGCCGGTAAGTACCGCCGTACAAGTCCAGCGATACAATGAGATGGTCCCCTTGTCCAAACAAGGTGAACACTGTAGTCAGTGCAGCCATACCGGAGGCACAGGCGAAGCCGGCATCCCCGGATTCCAGGGCTGCTGCCGCTTCTTCTAGGACAGAGCGGGTAGGATTTTTGGTGCGGATGTAGTCAAAGCCTGTGCTCTGTCCAAGCCGCGGGTGACGGAAGGCCGTCGCATGATAAATCGGGTAATTAATGGCCCCGGTGGCGGGGTCCTCCATTGAACCAATCTGTGCCAGTCTGCTCTCAATTCTCAGTTTCTCATCCATCTCCATTGCCTCCTGATTAATTACTTCTATTAAGAATAAGTCAACCTCTTAGATAAATGCCCCGATATCGTAAGGAGTCTCCTGGTATACATAGTAATTGAGCCAATTAGCGAATAATAAGTTAGCATGGGCGCGCCAGACTGCCGGCGGTGTGCGTGTCGGATCATCCTTGGGATAATAGTGCTTCGGCAGGGCAACCTCCAGCCCCTTGGCGATATCCCGGTCATACTCCCATTTTAAGGAGAAGGGATCATACTCCGAATGTCCGGTGACAAAAATCTGCTTCCCGTCATGCGTAGCCACCAGGTACACCCCGGCTTCCTCGGATTCTGCCAGAATCTGCAGCTCCGGGTTCTGCTCAATATCTTCACGGGTGACGTCGGTATGGCGGGAATGCGGAACATGGAACACTTCATCGAAGCCGCGCAGCAGCTTGACATTATTATGGCTCATTGTATGCGGAAACACTCCAAAGCATTTGTCCGGCAGACTCACCTTGCGCACGCCGAAGTGATGATACAGCCCTGCCTGCGCCGCCCAACAGATGTGCATGGTCGAGGTTACATTCTGCTTGCTCCACTCAAAAATCACTTTCAGCTCTTCCCAGTAGTTGACATCCTCGAACTCCAGCTGTTCTACGGGAGCGCCGGTTACAATCAAGCCGTCGAACCGGCGGTGGCTGATCTCATCAAAGGTTTTGTAAAAGCTCTTCAAATGCTCTGCCGAAGTATTCTTGGACGTATGAGAGCTGGGGTGCAGCAGAACAACATCCACCTGAAGCGGGGAATTCCCGATAAGGCGCAGCAGCTGGGTCTCAGTAGTTTCTTTGGTAGGCATCAGGTTCAGGATGGCGATCCGGAGAGGACGGATATCCTGATGGAAGGCCTGGCTTTCATCCATTACAAAAATATTCTCACCGGATAATACTTCTTTGGCCGGCAGGCTGTCGGGAATTTTGATAGGCATTGCTGTTCACTCCTTAACTGAAATGGGGTTCCACTTGGTGGTTCAACCTGAGGCAGGGTAGCGAAAAAAGACCTTTCCCGGGCGAGAAAGGTCATATCATGCAGTCATATGCGCCTCTCTCATCTGCCAGAGAACTTCCGCCGGACGAACAACGCCCTGCAAAGCTTCCGCAAGAATTAGCACCGTGCGTTCACACGCCGGTTGCCGGGTTTCATCGGGCTAGTCCCTCCACCTGCTCTTGATAAGATTTAGCTGTATTCAGTTGAATAACCTTAAGCATCTGAACGATGCTTTTTCTTAAATTTCACTTTAAATCATGAACCTCCTTTTCGTCAAGTCCATACAATGCTGAAGGGGCCTTATAACAGAAAACAATTTCTCTTGTAAGAGCCATATCCCGGCGTTATACTAGACAAGTGTTTCAACCAAGTGGAAACGGCTTTGCCGTCCCTTTAAAGGACGGTACCGTTTCAGCGAGAAATATAAGGATAAGGGATCGTGTGAAACCTATACATTCTTATATTTCAAAAAAAACGGCGAAAAGAAGAGGTGAGAGAACAATGGAAGGCGACCCGGGCTCGCGAATAAGCGTGCAGAATGAACAACCACACAGGATTAACATCAGCTTGCCGGCGGCGGGAGCCCTTTTTCTTCATGCTCTCGGACCGTCTTTTGGCCTTCGTCCATGATTGTACCACCGGCCAAGCTGATTTTTTCCGTGTGCTGAAATTAGCATACCCCTGGAGAAGACCAGGGACATAAGGAGTGAATCAGATGAAAATCCGGCTGGTGAATGCAGGGGTTTTTACGCCTATTGACAATATTGAAGAAACTTTAACCGCCCCTGCTGAGGGGTTCTACTGGATTGATGCCGATGTGGAGGACCTTGTAGAGCTTCAGCCTATATACGGCCTGCATGATCTGGCTGTGGAAGACTGTCTAAGTGAAGAGGATCAGCGTCCGAAGCTGGAGATTTATGAGAGTCATTATTTCATCGTGGTGAACAGCATCCGGTTCGATGATGAGGAAATCTTCCTCCGTGCACTCAATGTATTCCTTGGCAGACATTTCATTATTACCGTTACGAAGCAGAAGATCCATGAACTGCGTGTCCTGAAGCCCGTACTGTGGGAGCAGGAGGTCAGTACGCCTGACCGCTTCCTGTATCTGCTGATCGACCTCGTTGTCGACAACTTCTTCTCGGTCGGTGACCGGATTGAAGCGCGGATCGAGAAGCTGGAAGAAGACATCCTCATGCATACCAAGAAATCGCATCTGAGCGAGATCATCGGTCTGCGCAGTGAGATTCTCTGGCTGAAGAAGATGCTCGGCCCGCAGAAGGAAGTTATCAACACACTCAACAAGAAGGATCTTCGCCTGATCGACGATCAGCTGCAGAAGTATTTCAGCGATATTTATGAGAATGCGGTCAAGATCTCTGAGACCTTCGAAACATACCGCGATCTCATGGGCAACTTGCGCGAAGCTTATCAGTCCAGTATTGCGAACCGAGCCAATGAAATCATGCGTGTATTTACAGCAATTACTACCATATTCATGCCGCTGACCGTGATTACCGGAATCTACGGCATGAACTTTGACAATATCCCGGAGATCCACACCGAGTACGGCTACTATGGCGTCATTGCCGTTATGGTGACGCTAGGCTGCGGAATGCTAATTATCTTCCGTAAGAAGGAGTGGCTATGAAGCAGAGCGGACGAATACGAAGGACGAAGGCACCGTATACCCGGCTACCGGGACTCGGAGAGCCTTCGTCTTTTTGGTATGTCACCAGTATGTAATGCGTCTGCGCCGATCAGGAATTCCGGTCATCAGGACCGTAGATTGGGACTGATGCAGGCCATCAGACTCAATAATTATTGAGGGGTAACTATCCCTAACGCCGCCGGATGCTCCCGCCGGAAGCGGATGCGGATCAGCCGCAGGCGTTCGTAATACAGATCAAGTCCGTCAGCAGGTACGAAGTTGTCGCCGTAGGCTTTGTAGAGGACAGGCTTCAGGAAGTTGTCGCCGATCAGTTCATAGGCTGTCCAAATATTGTTCTGTTCTTCGGGACTCACCTCTCTCAGCTCCAGGGCAATAAGCTTCTCGGCCGAGTAGCCGTCCTTCTCCAGCTCCTCTACCACTTCAAGCACTTCACGGCGGGAAACTCCGCTAAGCACTCTGAGCTGCTCCATCCCCTGTCCCTCTTCAATCCCCTGTAATAGAACGCGCCGCAGTCTCAGCCGCTCCAGCTGCTTCTTGTACTTAAGCTCCTTCTGCTTATAGTGCCAGGATACGAAGCTCTCTTCGTCTATGGCATGATTCACCCAGCTTAGCGGAAAATCATGCTCACGCTCAGCCGCCGCGGTGATGCTAAGCCAGTCTGCACCATACTGTGAGACTTTGCCTTCACCCACACCCGGGAGCTGCAGCAGCTCCTCCTCCGTGCGGGGAAGAAATGCGCTGATCATGCGCAGCAGTCGGTTGCTGGCCAGGATATAAGGCGCCTTCCGCTCACTGGAGGCCTTCCCTCTGCGCCAGGAGCACAGCTCCTCGAAGATGGCTTCATTCCCGTATTGCTCACTGTAATACTGCAGCTTAAGCTGCTCCTGGCTGCGGCTGCTGAGGTTATCGTCATCATGAAATACCCCGTCAATCAGCGGGCGGTAGCCATCCCCCATCTTCACGGCAAGCTCGTGCCGGTAAACACACAGCATCTCATTCCATGATCCGCCTTCATACCACAGGCTGTCGCCCGTCTCCTCTTCGCCGGAGAAATCACGCCAGCCAAGACGCCACTGACCCTCTTCCTCTCCAATCCACAGCTGGGCAAAATTCTCTTCGTCCATTCCTGATCTTCTGCACAAACGGTTCATAAATACGATCTGCATATGAATCCCTTCTTTCGTCGTCTTACAGTACGCATGAGCGCTCTGAACGCAAAAAAAGCACCTCTCCCACGACATTCGTGAAAGAGGTGCTTCCTCTTAAATGCTATACTGTTAAAACCTAGAATACCATATATTACGTAACAGTCAATCTCTTTTTGACAAAATATCCTACTTGCGGTCTAAAGCCAGCTTGGCCAGACCCAGTGCTCCCGACAGACCGGCGTTATCTCCAAGCTGCGGAGGCACAATGTAGCTGCCAATCTCTTCATTGAGCGCTGGATGCTGCACATATCCGCCGAGCAGCTCCTGCAGCTTGGCATGGATCAGCGGGAAGAGCTGGCTCTGCTTCATCACACCGCCGCCCATTACGATCTTCTGCGGCGAGAGGATCAGCACATAGTTCATAAGAGCATGAGCCAGATAGTGGGCCTCCATCGCCCAGGCCGGATGATCCGCAGGCAGCTCGCCCGCGGGCTTACCCCAGCGCTTGCCGATGGCCGGCCCCGCCGCCAGACCCTCCAGGCAATCGCCGTGATAAGGGCAAAAGCCTTCGTAGTGGTCCTCAGGATGACGACGGACCAGGATATGGCCCATCTCGGGGTGGGACAGCCCGTGAACGAGCTTCCCGCCTACCACAGCACCGGCACCAATCCCGGTGCCCACCGTGATATAGAGACAACTGTCCAGCCCTTGCGCTGCTCCCCAGGTGTACTCGCCCAGCGCTGCGCCGTTCACATCTGTATCAAAGCCGATCGGAACCCGGAATTGCTCCTCAACGGCTCCAACCAGATTATACCCGCCCCAATGCGGCTTCGGTGTGGTTGTAATATATCCATAGGTGGGGCTGCCGATAACAGGGTCAATCGGTCCGAAGGAACCGATCCCGATAGCCTCCACAGCTTTTCCGCTGAAATAATCCATTACCTGGCCCATAGTCTCCTGAGGAGTAGCCGTCGGAAAGCTCACCCGGTCGATAATCGTCCCGTCCTCATTCCCGATACCGCATACAAACTTCGTTCCCCCTGCTTCAATCGCTCCCAACAATTTCACTGCAGCGTTCCCCCTTCTCCTGATGCATCCATATGCTGTTGCTTCTGATAATTTCGATAGACTCCTGAGATACGATAAATACAATGATAGTTTCCTGCGCTGGAACTAGCCGGTTGACCAGTCCGAGCGCATTAATGAAGCGTTCTCTTGTCCTATTATACGTATCAAATATACGTATGACAAGCGGTTGACATATAGTATAAAGAAGTGGTTTGCTGATGAGGCTTAGGCCGCATTGAACGGGACGGGGGTAGTTGGATTTTCTACAGTTGCTAATGAACGAATAGCCGATGCTAGAACAACAGTTGGAAAAACAACACTTAATGTTGCCCATTTTAGCCCAAGTAGCTAAAAGTAACATGAATAGATGTTGTTTTTCCACTTATCGCCACACATTTCGTTAGAATTAATAATTTAAGATACGTTATTCCACTTGTTGGTTCCGGGAGCCGGGAACATGCTGCTGCACAGCCTGTTTGCGGCCACGATAGGCCCGGCAGGCTGCTACAAGCCGGGCTGCTGCCGGGAGATGGGAGGCCAGATGGATATGCGCATAAGCAGCCATAATGCTGCCGCTGATGTAGCCTTCCGGCTGGCTGCCCCCTCTGCCCTTACTCTCGTAGGCATAGGTCCGGGCTGCCCCCTCAGGATAGCTCATGACGGAGTAATGAAATTCATGGCCGCGCAGACGCTCGCCCTGCTTCAGCAGCAGACAGTCGTGAAGTGCCGTAACTTCACGATACCCGAGTGCCGCCCGGCGTTCCTGCATCACGGTATGCGCAGGAATGATTCCGGCCATCTCATGCACCGTGCCGGTGCGGTCGGTCAGACTGCGGGCCAGCACCATATAGCCGCCGCACTCCGCATACAGTGGCATTCCAGCGTCTGCGGCGGATCTCAGGCCGCTTAGGAAGAGTTGGTTCGCGGCAATCACCGCCGCGAATTCTTCCGGGAAGCCGCCGCCGAGATAGATGCCGTCAGCTTCCGGCGGAATGCCTTCACCGCTGAGCGGGCTGAAGTAAGCCAGCTTAGCACCCGCATGTGCGAGCAGCTCCAGATTATCGGCGTAGTAGAAATTGAACGCCGCATCCCGGGCTACGGCAATGAGCGGGCCAGGCCCCGCCGGGCCTGCCTGTGTCTTATGTATCTGAGCAGCGGGGTTACAAAGTTCAGCCGCATATGTAAGGGAGCGGACTTGCTGGTCCGGCATCTGCATGCAGGCAAGCAAAGCTTCTTGCTCCGGCGCCACAGGCTGCCCTTGCACAGCAGGCGCGGCCGCAGCAAGCTCCAGCAGCCGTTCCAGATCCGTGCCTTGCTCCAGCATGTCGGCGGCACGCTCGAACAAGGGCGCAAGCTCCCCGCGCTCCACAGCGGGCAGCAGGCCCAGATGCCGCTCCGGGATGTCCAGCCCGCTGTCGCGGGGGAGCCAGCCAATCACGGGAATCCCGCAGGCTGCTTCAATGGCAGCCTTAACTAACCGGTAGTGACCCTCGCTGCCGCAGCGGTTCACCAGAACGGCGGCAATCTGCACCTGCGGCTCCAGCTGCCGGAAGCCCAGCACTATCGCCGCGGCACTGCGCCCCATGCTGCGGACATCGACCACCAGCAGCACAGGGCTGGCGGTCAGGATGGCGATCTCCGCCGTGGATCCGGTCAGTGCTGTGTCTTCCTTGCCGTCATACAACCCCATCACGCCCTCAATGACGGACAGGTCAGCATCCGCCGAAGCCTGCAGGAAATACTCCTGCAGATAGTCGCTTGAAGTCATCCAGGAGTCCAGGTTGCGCGAGGGATGGCCTGTGACCGCAGTGTGATAGGCGGGATCGATATAGTCAGGGCCGCATTTGAAGCCCTGAACCTTCAGGCCCCGCCGGGCAAAAGCGCGCATCAGCCCCAGTGTGACCGTTGTTTTGCCCGAGCCGCTGCCTGTGCCTGCGATGACCAGGCGGGGATGCGCCTGCGGCTCACGGGGGGCTGATCCAGGCTTTTTTTCATATCCGGCTGCATTCCTCAGCTCATTCACCGCTCTTCCCCTCCTTCTCTCCGGGATAGACAATCCGGGCTACGGCGATGGTCACATTGCCGCTCTTGAGCTTAGGCTGCAGGAGCGAATGCGCACCTGAAGACAGCAGCGCAGCAGGTTCACAGACACCGTAAGCCCCGGTTGCCCTGAATACCACCTCAGACGGATGGTCCAGATCTACTGTATTGAGCTGCTCCGGGGTGTACAGAACCAGCTCCCAGCTGTATTTGACGCACAAGGCCAAGAGTCCCGCTTCATCCCCCTTGATCCCGGCTGTCGCCACATTCCGCACACTATCGAGCGACAGACGAAGCTCATTCAGAGTGCGCAGGACCACGGCTTCCAGCTCTTCCGCAGACGTCCCGCGGTTACAGCCGAGTCCAAGCACCAGACTGCGCGGGCGATACACTACAGTGTACTCGGCCAGAGTAGTATCTGCCGGTGCGTCCTCCTCTGGTTCCTCCGTCACCCGGTCGCTTACCACAATCGCTGCACTGAAGCTGCGTCTGCTATACCGAAGCTCGGCTCTGCTTGCGAACATAAAGACATGCTCCGGCACCTCAGCACCCGGCGGCAGCCAGTCACGTTCCCCGCTCTCCTGCACAAAGGCTACCGGCTCCCCGTTAACGAGCGCAGCACTAACCCCCTTCATGGAGGTGAAGCTGTCGGCACGCCAGCCGTACTCCCGGCCCAGCAGATCAACAGCGAAGGTGCCCTGCACATCCGAAGCCGTGGTGATCACCGGATGGCTGCCCAGCAGCTCCGCAATCTCCAGTGTCAGCCTATTCGCTCCGCCAAGATGGCCGGAGAGCATGCTGATGACATGCTCCCCGCGCTCATCGATGACGATGACGGCAGGATCGGTTCTTTTATCCCGCAGCAGCGGAGCCGTCAGCCGGACAGCCGCCCCCAGTGAGAAGAACAGAATGACCGCCTCATAGCTCCCGAAGAGCCCAGGCAGCACCCCTCTGACCGGTCCGTCAAATACAGTGATCTCCCCGCTCCGCGCCTCCAGCTCTCCGCTATACTTGGCATAGACAAAGACCTCAGTCCCGCCAAGCCGCCCGCCGAGCTTCACAGCCAGCTCTATGCCACTCCGCGTAATGGCAACAGCCGCATACCGCTTACTCACCGGAGCCGATTCCTTCCCTGCAGCCGTGGGTGAAGGTCTTGTCATACAGCTTGGAGCGGTGCTGATCGCGGTCCGTCAGCCCGGGGGCCAGCGCCCAGCCGGCCAGGATCATGGCATGCATGGTGATGCCGGCACCTTGCAGGTCCGCCTCCAGCTTCTCAACCGTGGTCCGCAGAATCTGCTGATCCGGCCAAGTGGCCCGCTTCACGACCGCCACCGGGGTCTCCGGGCTCCAGCCTGCGGCCAGGAATTCACTGCTCACATGACCGGCCAGTGATGCACTCAGAAACAGCGCCACCGTGCAGTGATGCTCCGCCAGCTTGCGCAGCTGCTCGCGCTCCGGCACGGGTGTGCGCCCTTCCGCACGGGTCAGAATGACCGTCTGCGTCAGCTCCGGCACGGTCAGCTCTGCGCCAACCGCCGCCGCAGAGGCAAAAACCGAGCTGACGCCCGGTACAATCTCGTAAGCGACGCCACGTAGCTTCAGCAGCGACATCTGCTCCAGAATCGCGCCGTACATGGCGGGGTCTCCGGTGTGGACGCGGGCTACGCTTTTACCGGACTGCACGGCAAGCGTCATCAGCTCCACCTGCTGCTCCAGATCCATGCCCGAGCTCTGAAGCACCTGCGCACCGGGCTTAGCGCTGCGGATCAGCTCCTCGCTGACCAGCGAATCCGCATACAGCACCAGATCAGCGGAGCGCAAGATTCGGCTGCCTTTTACAGTGATCAGCTCGGGGTCACCCGGTCCGGCACCTACAATGTATACCTTCGACGCAAGCTCTGTCATTTGCTCACCACCATCAGACTCAGGTACTCCACTTCCTTGCCCCGCAGGTCCCGTGCATCGCGCCAGACAGTCTCATAGGGGGAGGTGACCTTGGTTACCACCGAGGCGCGGCCGGACAAGCCCAGCTCATCCAGCACATCCAGCACCACATCCAGCACCTTGGCCACCTTAAGGAACACCACCGTATCATGATGCAGCAGCGCTTCCCGAAGCGCCTCCCTGTCGTCCGTAGCCGGGATGATCCCCACCCGCTGATTGCCGTCTGCCAGGGGCTGCTCCAGCGCAGCCGCCGCGCCCAGCACCGAGGATATTCCCGGAACCGAGACGACCGGCACACCGGGGTGCAGCTCTTGCATCAGCCGGGCCAGATGAATGAAGGTACTGTAGAGATTAGGATCGCCTTCGGTCACGAAAGCCACATCCCGCCCCTGTCTCAGCTCTCCCCAGCACAGCTCTACCGTACGGGTCCAGCCGCCAGCCAGCAGCTCCGGGTCCTTCGTCATCGGAAAGACCAGTCCGAGCATGATTTTGTCCTGCGGGTCTACATGCAGCTCAATGATTTCATAGGCGTAGGATTTGCCGCCCTTCTTGGTTGCCGGGTAGGCAATCACCGGACATTCCCGCAGCAGACGGCAAGCCTTAAGCGTAATCAGCTCCGGGTCGCCGGGGCCAACGCCTATGCCGTATAACGTTCCGAGCGCCCGGGGAGTCAGTCTTTCCTCCAGCTCCAGCTCTTCTGCATCCAGCGGGTCAAATAACGCACTGGCCGCCTGTATCGCTGCTTCTGTCCACAGCGTCCCTGCCGCTTCTCCTGACGATATTTCCTGTCCCTCCGCAGCCTGCTCACGCGGCTCAGTTACATCGGTCTTCATTGCGGGTTCCTCCTTCGTTATTGTCTGATGATTAATGAAGCCTCCGGCCGCTGACCACATAGACGGGATTCATTCCGTCGAACCGGGTCATGCCGAGAATCGGCTTGCCGCGCGACGCCTGAAGCATCGTCACCTCGCAGGCCAGCCCTGCGGCCTTAAGCGCCTCCATGCTGCCATGCAGGGTCTCCACCGTAATCGCCCCAACCACAATCCTTCCGCCGGGCTGAAGCCTCGCAGCGCTATGTTCAATAATGGCCGCCAGCTCACCGCCGCTCCCGCCGATGAAGACGGCATCCGGGTCAGGTAGAGCCGTTAAGCCCTGCGGCGCCTTCGCCTGAATGATCTGGAAATCCGCCCGGAACTTCAGACGGTTCGCTGCCATATTCGGCAGGTTCTCCGCACTTTTCTCCAGAGCGTAGACCCTCCCGAGTCTGGCGATCCGCGCACATTCCGCAGCCACCGCACCCGAGCCGGAGCCGATATCCCACACGACTGCATCCTCGGACAGGTTCAGCTCCGACAGCACCAGAGCGCGGACCTCGCGCTTCGTAATCAGGCCTTTCTCCGGCTTACGCTGCCGGAACTCCCCGTCGGGATAAGCGAATCCGCGCCGCACGGGAGCGGAGACCTCCTGCTTACGGCGCAGGATCACGACATTAAGCGCCGCGAACTCCCTGGTCTCCATTTCCTCCAGCGTCCAGAACCGGCAGATCTCCTCTGCGCCGCCAAGCCGCTCGCAGACAAACGCCTCATATTCCACCATCCCGAACTCCTGCAGATAAGCGGCAATGACCGCAGGGGTGTTGTTCTCGTCTGTCAGCAGGGCGATTTTGTGCCTGCCGTCTATACGCTGGGCCAGTCCCTGAATGGGACTCCCGTGCAGACTGATCAGCTCCGCATCCTGCCAGCTGTCCCCGAGCCGCGCGAACGCAAGCTGCACGCTGCTATAATGAGGGATCACCTCCACATGCTCCGGCCCGAACCTGCGGACAAGATACCCGGCAATCCCAAAAAAGAACGGGTCCCCCGAGGCCAGCACCACCGTCCGCCGCTCACGCCACACCTCCTCCAGCTTGTCTGTAAAAGGCTTCAGCCCGCCTTGCAGCACGATTTTCTCCCCTCTGTATCTGCCGAAAAAATTCAATTGCCGCTCGCCGCCCAGCAGCACCTCGCTGTTGTTCACTATGCTTAAGCTATCCGGGGTCAGGCCGCCGGCACCATCCTCACCGATCCCGATCACATAAATCAGGTTATCCATGAATCTCCGCCCTTCCCAGCACCCTGCCCTTCATTGTAATGAGCACCATTTCCACAATCATGCCTCCGTTTATATGCGCCAGACTCTGTTCACAGGCATGCCTGCACAGCTGCTCGAAAAAAGTGTGATTCCCCGCCTCAGTCATCATATCCACGACCTGTGAGGCTGTGTTGGCGGCGGCAATCTCCTGCACCTGCTCAGGGGACGCTCCCGCACCCGCCGCAACGGCTGCCAGAAATCCGAAATCGACGGGCGCGTTCTTGGAGTGAATCAGCATGGCCCCCTGAGCCACCTTGGAGAATTTGCCGGCCATCCCGACGAAGGTAACCTTGCGAATTCCGTATGCCTTGGCATGCTCCAGCGAGAAGCCCACATATTCCCCCATCTGTATAAAAGCTTCCTCCGGAAGCTCTGCGAACATCGCGATGGCGTATTTCTCGCTGCTGCCGCCTGTGGTGAGCACAACCTGCCGGTTCCCCGCCGCAGCCGCCACCGAGATAGCCTGAACCACACTCGCCTTGTAGGCCTCGGTGGAGAATGGGGTCACCACCCCCCGCGTGCCCAGGATCGAAATGCCGCCCAGAATACCCAGCCGGGGATTCAGCGTCTTCATGGCGATGCTCTCGCCCTCCGGCACGCTGATGACTACCCTCAGGCCCCGCACTGCACCGTGCTCCTCCAGTACGGCGGATACCGCCTCCTGAATCATCCGCCGGGGCACCGGATTAATCGCCGCCTCTCCCACGCCCACCGGCAGCCCCGGCTTCGTCACCCGGCCAACACCGCGGCCCCCGTCAATCTCCACGCCCGGCTGATCCCGCCAGCTCACCGCCGCCTCGATCCACGCCAGATGCGTCGCATCCGGATCGTCTCCGGCATCCTTCACTGTGGCACAGCTTGCCGTGTGCGACCCTGCGCGCTGCCAGCCAGTCAGCTCAAAGGTATGACGGAACCCGGCCGGCAGATCAATCTCTACCACAGGCAGGCTCTCCCCTGTAATGAGCAGGGTGGCCGCACCTGCGGCTGCCGCTGCGGCACAGGCCCCTGTCGTGTAGCCCCTGCGCAGCGGAGGAGCGGGCGTTTCACCTGCGGATTCGGGAGCGGGCAATCCGGGTTCTACAGCCTGCTTTACCTGCTCAGCCGCTGGCTTGAACTCGAGGCAGCTGGCTTGCTCCGGTTGCTCAGTTGCCTGATCGAATCCGGACAATCCGGGTTCGATAGGCTGGCGTACCTGCTCGGCCGTCTGCCCGATCGCGGGGCTGCTGGCTTGCTCCAGCCGTTCAACTGCTTCTGCGGATTCGGGGCCGCCTACTTGCTCCAACTGCTCAGATCCCTGATCGAATTCAGGTCCGGCTGCTTGCTCTACCCGCTCTGCTTGCCCTGCCCCTGCCTCCCCGCTTTCTTGGCCCCGGTTCTGCCTGACGGCTTGATCGGCTATTTCCTTGGTCATGGCACTCCCTCTTTGCTGATGGTCTAAGAATGAATCCTCAGAATCTGAACAATCTGCACACCGCTGAAGCTTATCCGCTGAGCGTTCGCCCTGGGCAGGTAACCTGTCTTACTCTCTATATAACCTGATTATACTGCTGCTTCTAAGCAAATCAGGAGATTTTTATACAAATTCTGGATCCATTGCACTTTGTACATTAGTTGAACCCCAAATCCGCCAAAAAAGTAAGTCTGCTGCATTTTGTACATTAGAATTTGGCGGGGGAGGTGTTTTGGAGCTGTTATCCACAAATCAAGTGTATGAACTACAGTAGAACCAGATTTCAACTATAAAATCACGAATTCTGTTGTACAGAATACTATTAGAACTAAAGAAGTAAATAATTTGAGATAGTTGTATTCTGTACATTTAAAACCCGCAAAAAGGGAGGATTTCCTCATCTAACTGTAATCTGTACAACTATATCTGCCCAAATGAAGGAGAACACCGATTATAGAAAAGTATAATTGCACGTTTTACAGCTAATTGGCTATTCACTCGTAGATCAGAGCATTTAGTTGTACAGAGTGCGATTAAGCATACCACTTGCACCTTAAGCGGGATATGACAACTCACCAGCCCTACGCTTCAGCGATCTGATTCTCTGATCAAGCTAACCCAGCTCGCCCGCCGCCCGGCGGACTGCCAGCAGACTTAGTGCGTTCACTGCGGCGACCACGATTGTACTGCCGCCTTTGCGGCCGATATTGGTGATGTAGGGAATATCCAGCTTGCGCAGCTCATCCTTGGATTCCGCCGCAGAGACGAAGCCAACGGGCATGCCGATGACAAGTCCGGGCTGGGCGGCGCCTGCTTTTACCAGACGGATCAGCTCCAGCAGGGCAGTCGGCGCGTTGCCGATGACATAGATTCCCCCCGGTGCCTGGGCGCAGGCCTTGCGCGTTGCGATAATCGCCCTTGTGGTTCCCAGCGCCTTCGCCTCGTCCACCACATCAGGATCTGAAATATGTACCCGGACCTCGCCGCCGTACCGCTGAATCCGCTCCTTGGCAATGCCCGCCTCCACCATCCGCACATCCGCTATAATCGGCTTGCCCTGCAGAATGGCGTGAATCCCCGCCTCAATCGCCCCGGGATGGAACACCAGGCTGCGCCCCAGCTCAAAATCAGCCGAAGCATGAATAATCCGCTGTACAATCGGGTACTCCAATGCACTAAACGAATGTTCACCCAGCTCCTCCGTAATCATCTGAAAGCTTAGACCCTCTATCTCCTGCGGCTGTACGGTCACCGGCTTGAACTCTGTCCCGAAATCCACATTCATCCCTCTTCCCTCGTCATTAGCAGCGCATTCTTCACAGCAGCCGTAATCTCGTCAAAAGAATCAAACACCGTTCCGCCATCCCCGAAGGGCAGCCCCGGCCGCATAATCAAAATCACATATAACCCCATATCCAGCGCGGCATGCAGCTTCTCATCCACCGAGCCTTCGGCCCCGCTCTCCTTGGTAATCATCACCCGGGTGCCGTACTGCCGGTATAAGGCCTCATTCATCTCTCTGCTAAAAGGGCCCTGAAGCGCAATAATATTCCGCTGCTCAATCCCAAGGGTCAGACACTTCTCCAGATTCTCCAGACAAGGCAGCAGCCTTACGGTCAGCCGGATATCCGGATCTCCCAACAGCTCCTCCGCAAAAATCTCCAGCGTTTTGCCGCCGGTAGTCAGCATCACAGAGCCCTTCAGCTCCTTAGCCTTGCGCGCAGCCTCTTCATAGGAATGCACTAGCAACAGCCGGGGGTGGCTGTTATAGATAAGGCTCTGCCGCTCGTAGCGGAAGTAAGGCAACCCCAGGGCAGCAGCAGCTTCCATTGCATTAGCATGGGCCTCCAGCGCAAAAGGATGGCTGCCGTCCACCACGGCACGGTACCCGCCCGCTTGCAGCAAAGCGATCATCGCCTCGCGGTCCAGTCTGCCGACGCGGGTGCGGATGCCTGCGGCCATAAGGCGTTCTGCCCCGCTGGGCGTCACCACGCTGGCCTGCAGCGGCAGGCCTTGGCGCAGGAGGCTCTGAGCCAGCTCGCGGGCGTCGCTGGTGCCGCATAACATGAAGATCATCGCGGCTGGCGAAGCGCCAGATCGTCTGCCAGAGCCGCCGCCTCCGTTACATCATGCCGCCCATGGCAGTGATGCTCATGCGCGTGATGCGTGTGCCCATGTTCATCATGCCTGTGATGCGCACACTCGTGATGTGCATGCTCATGCTCCCTATGGCAGTGATCATGCGTATGCCCATGTTCCCCGTGGCAGTGGCGCCCGTGTCCATGTCCCTCATGACTGTGATGCCCATGCCCGTAATGTCCATGCCCATGCTCCCCGTGCTCCTCCTCACCATGATGGTGATGGTGATGGTGATGATGGTGCAAAGAGGCTGCATCGCGGTATTTGCAGTTATCGCAGTTACTGAAGGCACGGCCTTCCAGCGTCTCCTCGATCCGCTCTGTCAGCATATCCGCCAGCAGCGGATGTGCGCCCAGTGTGCCGCCGATCTCCACTTCAAGCCCGGGATGCTCCGCTGCGAATTGCGCCACTCTCTCTGCGAACTGCTGCATTAGCACTCCGGTGAACAGCAGGTACGGCAGAACAATAATTTTGCGCGCACCCAATGCAAGGCAGCGCTCAAGCCCGTCCGGCAGCGAAGGCTTGGCGATGGCAATGAAGCAGCTTTCCACGCTGCGGTAGCCTGTTCTCTCCCAGAGCAGCCGGCTTATTTTATACAGATCGCTGTTGGCATCCGGGTCACTGCCCCCGCGTCCCATCAGTAGCACGATGGTGTCCTTATCCTCTATGGTGGATGCACCGTTCCCGCGCAGGTCCAGGTCCATTCCGCCAGCCACCTTCACCTGCAGGAGTGGAAGTCGTTCTGCTTCCTGAATCCGCTCCAGCAGAATATCGACGGCACGGTCCTGCACCCCCAGCGGACGTCCGTAGATGAACTTCACCCCGGGATATCTCTGCTTGGCTTCATCAATGGCCATTGGAATATCAAGCTTGGAATGCCCCGCCGCGAACAAAATAATCGGCACTACGTATATCTCCGCCGCACCACCCTCAATGCATCTGGCAATTCCGCCAGCGATGGAAGGCGAGGCCAGCTCTATGAAGCAGGTCTCAACCTTCAGCTCCGGCTTACGGGCTGCGAGCCGGCGGGTGAATTCCAGCAGCTCCTCATTTCCCGCTTGAACCCGGCTCCCGTGTCCCACCAGTAATACCGTTCTCATCGTCTGCACTCCTTCTTTGCTGTTATCGTTATCTGATGTATGGGCTGCACTCCCTGTTGCGCTGTCCATCCGTTCCCGGAACGCATGATACCGCTCCTGCTCCCGGCCATGAGCCCTGTAGTCCTCAACTGCGGCAGCTACAGCGGCTACCGCTTGCTCTTCGTCCATCCCTTCACGCACCAAAATCCCTGCATGGGCACCCCGCCCGGACTTCTTGCCGCCGAGATACAACTCATAGCTGCCGCGCGACATTACCAGTCCGATATCATCCAGCACAGCGGAGCTGCAAGCCATCCCGCAGCCGGCTACACTGATGTGCAGCTCTCTGGGCACAGCCATTCCATGCAGCAGGGTGTGGAGCCGGACAGCAGCACTTAACGCTCCGCTTCTGCGCAGCTCACAGAATCCGCAGGTCTTCACCTTCACGTAATCTCCAGGTGTACTTACATTCAGTCCGGCCTCCAGCAGCCTTGCTCCTGCCTCTGCCTCTTCATTCCGGCTGCCGCGCAGCAGGAAATATCCGTCCTTCGTATAGATCAATTGCCCATCGCTGCCTGCAAGCTCAGCCAGCAGCTTCATCTGATCACCGTTGAAGCTGCGGCTGCCGGTTGCGGGAGCAATCTCCAGCTCGAAGGAAGAATCGGTGGATGCCTTCAGGCGACCGGATAAGCTCCGCAGCCGCTCCACCTGCGGAGCAGCAGCCAGGCTCTGCGCAGCAGCCTCTTCCGTCTGTCCTGGTTCCGCTTCGCCACAGCCCAGCGCCCATTCCATCCGAACCGAACCTGATGCTTCTGCACTTTTCACCTGTCCCGGCTCGGTCTCGCTTCCAACATCTGCTGCATCCCTCTGCCCAGTCTCTGCTGCTCTCCCAGCATCCACAGTTTTGGCCGCTCCGGCTCCAGCTGCCCCCTCTGTCTGCCCGGACTCCGCCGCAGCCAGCGACCACGGTTCTGCGGCTGTGCGCAGCCGCTCGTGCGGCTTCAGCGTCTGCGTCTGTGCTCCGAGACTGTACTTGCGCTCATATCCGCGCGGCGTAATCATCAGGTCCTCATAGACAACGGTAGCAGAGTTGCCGACCACCACGGTTGAGAGCATGCCGATCTCATGCTCCAGCATATCCTGCAGCGTCGTTACGACTGTCTGCTGGCGGTCACGGTAGGCGCTTTTGACAATGCCTACCGGTGTAGCCGGATCACGGTAACGCAGCAGAATAGTGCGCGCTTCTTCAATCTGACGCGTCCGTCTGCCGCTGCGCGGATTATAGAACGCAATGACGAAATCTGCTGCCCCCGCCGCTTCCACACGCGCAGCAATGCTCTCCCAGGGGGTAAGATGATCGCTCAGGCTGATCGTGCAGGAATCATGCATAATCGGCGCTCCAAGCAGCGAGGAACAGGACTGGATCGCCGATATTCCCGGGATCACCTCCACCTGTACCCCCTCTGAGCGGCTCCAACCGCGTTCGATCAGCACCTCGTATACCAGCCCGGCCATCCCGTAGACACCGGCATCGCCGCTGGAGATTACTGCAATCGTCTGTCCCGCTTCTGCTCTGCGGACGGCCTCCTGGGCCCGGCTGACTTCTTCAGTCATCCCCGTGCCGACAATCTCCTGGTGCCGCAGCAGCGGCCTGATCAGATCTACATAAGTGGTATAGCCGATGACCGCCTCACTCTCATCCAGCGCAGCCAGTGCGCGGCCGGTAATATGCTCCAGCGCTCCGGGGCCGAAGCCGATAATCAGCAGCTTTCCTTGTTTCTTCATTCTTCTTCCCCCGTTCATGAATAGCTGTGGTTAAGCGCAAGCAGCTTATGCAGTTTGTCCTTGAATTCCCCGGCGGTGCGGGGAGCGCTCTGCCCTGCGGTCAAGCTGGCAGGCAGGCTGAACCATAAGTCAGCCAGCAGCGGCAGTCCCAGTCCGATGGACAATAGCTCTTCCCGTCCCGCAAAAATCTCCTCCGGAGTCCCCGCCGCCCGGCATCTTCCATGCTCCAGCACAATAATCCAGTCCGCCCAGCGGTAGGCCAGGTCCATATCATGCGTAGCCATAACTACGGTTGTCCCTTTATCATGTATGGCTTCAAGCCCCTTCAGCATCTTCGTTTCCGATAACGGGTCCAGATAAGAGGTCGGCTCATCCAATAGAATCAGCTCCGGCTCCATAGCCAGTACACCGGCGAGTGCCGTGCGTTTCTTCTGGCCCAGGCTAAGCTGGTGCATCGGTTTATCGCTCAGATCGGTCAGATTCAGCAGCTCCATGACCTCCCGGCAGCGCGCAGCAATAGCCGGTTCAGCCATGCCGCTGCCGCGCAGCCCGAACGACACATCCTCCAGCGGTGTGCTGAGGATCAGCTGCTGCTCAGGGTCCTGGAAGACCAGGCCCACCTTCCGCCGCAGAGCGGCCAGCTCTTTTTTGGAATAGGATAACGCCTTCCCTCCTTGCACAACCGTACCCTGCTGCGGGCGCAGAATGCCGACGGCATGCAGGAACAGCGTCGATTTGCCCGAACCGTTATGACCGAGTACCGCCGTCTTGCTGCCTGCGGGGATGGAGAACGTCAGTTCATGCAGTGCAGGCTCCTTCGTATCCGGGTAATGAAAGACCACTCCGTCACAAGCCAAGCTAGATTCCTGATCCATGGCCGGCTCCTTTCATATGCTTATGATAAAATACGCCTCAGCCAGCAGCAGCACCGCAATACCAGCATAAGCCTGAACAGTATAGCGCCGTGGCACAGGACGCGCCGTATAAGGCGGGAGAATAATCTCGTCTGTGAAGCCGCGGGCCAGCAGCCCCTGCGATAATCCGTAATAACGGTGCATCGTGTTGCCGAATAGCGCCCCTGCCATGGCCGCAGTCTCCCGCAGTCTGGCCTTGTAGCCCCGGCGGCCTCCGCGCAGCCTGCGGGCCAGCAGCAGACCATGCGCTGCATCACTCAGCAGGAACAGGAAGCGGTACATAATCAGCATCAGCTCCAGGACAATCTGCGGCATCCGCAGCCTGCGCAGCACCTGCAACAGCTCACTAAACGGAGTAGTGAACATCAGGAAGAAGAAACAGCTCATGCAGGCAGAGATTCTGGCCAGCAGCTCCCCTGCCCGCTGAAGCCCGGCCGCTGTAACATATACCTGCAGGTTCAGTCCCGGAAGCGGGAATATTCCTGCCTCTCCCGCTGCCGGATGCCCGAATTCCACGAGCAGCGCCGGTACGCTAAGGGCATAGAACAGCAGCGCTGTGCCGAACAGCATGCCATAAGCACGGAAGGGAATACGGGCCTGTAATACACACCAGGACATCATCCATAGGGTGATTGCAGCCTGTAGTACCGGATGTACGGTGTAAGATAGCAGGAACATCAGGGCTGCGAACGAGCTTTTCCACATCGGGGACAACTGGCGCAGAGCATTATTGTAAGAGAGAACGTCAATCCGCCGGATCACTTGCTGCTATGCTGCTTCGTCCCGCCTTGCTTGCCCTTGAGCAGCCCCAGGGTATAACCGATCACACCGGCACCAATCGCGGCCTGCAATGCAAACAGCATACTCTCCGTCTCACCCGGCAGCTCGGTCAGCGGCTTGAACCACGGCTTATAGTCAGGATTCATTTCGGTAATCACACCTTCAGCCGCATCATCGGCCCCTCCGAATTCCCCATTAACCAGCAGCAGCGGCAGAATGACCAGCAGAATAACAACCAGCAGCATCAACCCATTTTTCCATTTATTGCTCATTAGGCTCTTCCTCCGTTCACCTTGCGTTTCAGCAGCGACAATTCATTCGGGCTATACGATTTCAGCCAGTTCCAGAGCAGTACCGTCAACAGCCCTTCACTGATGGCCAGCGGGATTTGCGTCACGGCAAAGATGCCCCCGAATTTGAGAAAAGATGCCAGAACGCCGCCATCCGCCGCCGGAAACGCCACCGCTAGCTGGAAGGACGTCACCACATACGTACTAAGGTCCGCTACCGCTGCGGCGCAGAACAGGGCCAGCTTCTCGCGGTCCGGCATTTTCATCATCAGTTTATACACTGCATATCCGGCAAAAGGACCCGCCACCGCCATCGAGAACGCATTGGCTCCAAGCGTAGTGATCCCGCCGTGCGCCAGCAGCAGCGCCTGAAACAGCAGGACAATCGAGCCGATTACGCTCATGGGCAGCGGCCCCAGCATTACCGCACCTAGTCCGGTACCGGTGGGGTGGGAGCTGCTTCCGGTCACGGAAGGCATTTTGAGCGCAGACAGTACGAAGGTAAACGCCCCGGCCAGACCCAGCAGCAGCTTCAGCTCCGGATTCTCCCGGGTCATGGCTCTCAGCTTGAAGATTCCAAGGACAAAGAACGGGATAAACGCCGCCCACCAGAACACTGCCCAGCCAACCGGCAGGAATCCTTCCATAATGTGCATCGCCCGGGCCGTCCCCGGTTCGTTCAGCATAAAGTACACCGTAAATCCGGCAACCAGTGCCGCAAAGCTCCACCATCTGTGCTTTTTCATTTGTCACCCTCCATGTTTGTTGATTTCCCATTACAGATCATAAAGCCCAAAAAACCCACCCTATAGGGTGGGAGTGTATGTACGCAGGCAAGTTCGATAGAGCGCGCAACCCGTGGCGAAGCGGAACAAGGTGCTTTTCACCGTCCCATCACTATGGGCCGTATCCTTGTATCCAGCAGCTATAACCGGGGATCACCTTGAAGCACCAAGCTTTCTCCGGTCCATCAGGGCAGAACGCCTCTTCTCATTAACCTATCCGTACACCGCTCCTATCCGCGTAGAGTCGTGGTGTGCGTAGACAAGGTAGGTCTCCTGGCTTGGAATACAGGCGCTGCAGACTTCGTCTTCCCCGGGGGCTTCCCGAGTGACCTCATGAAGTGCAGCTCTTCCATACAGTGGCGGGACCGCTCGGGAGTTGCACCCGATTCCCTGTTATCCCTTGCCGCTTCCGGCAAGAGCACCTTGTTTCATCGCTAATTCATCTCAAATCATAGCTGACAGAGATTGGCCTGTCTGTGATATAAATTGGAAAAGCTCGCCTGCAGCCAATCATGGCTTGTAGAAATTTTATTTGAGTAATATAATTATTAACTATATAACCTGAACGTGGAGGCATCCGATGAAACTTGATCTAACCGAACAATCTTTGCCCGTGTACGAGGCCCTGTCCAGTACCGTGCGCCTGCATATGCTGCGGCTGCTGTCCGATAAGCCCATGAACGTGAAGGAGCTGGCCGCAGCCCTCAAGCTCAGCAGTGCGATTATGACCATGCATGTGCGCAAGCTCGAAGCCGCCGGGCTGATCCGCAGCCATATGGCTCCCGGCAAAAGCGGCCTGCAGAAGATCTGTACACTGGCCGCCGACGGGGCTGAGATTGTTTTTCCGGGACAGGCCCGGACTCCGCGCAGAGGGTACCGCAAGGACATCCCTGTGGGGCATTATTCCGACTTCCAGATCGAGCCTACCTGCGGACTGTCTACGACAGAGAGGGTCATCGGGCACTTTGACGATCCCCGTTATTTCTGGGACCAGGAGCGGGTGAACGCCGGGATTCTCTGGTTCGGCAAGGGGTTCGTCGAGTATAAAATCCCGAATTTCCTGCTGTCGAGCCAGCAGCCGGAGGAGCTTGCCATCACGATGGAGATCGCCTCCGAAGCCCCGTCGGTCAACAATAACTGGCCGTCGGATATTACCTTCACACTGAACGGACAATCGCTCGGCTTCTGGACCAGCCCCGGTGACTACGGAGACAACCCGGGAAAATACACCCCGGCCTGGTGGCCTGCACTCACCAATCAATACGGCCTGCTCAAGCAGCTGCGGATTACGCAGACAGGTACCTACATGGACGGGCAAAAGCTGTCGGAGGTCACCCTGGATCAGGTAGGCATCCGCAACAAACAATGGACCTTCCGGCTCTCTGTCGAGGAGGATGCCGAGCACATCGGCGGTCTCACCCTGTTCGGTAAAGGCTTCGGCAACTACAACGAGGATTTGGTGTTTGAGTTGTTTTATACAGATGGCGTGGCAGATTTGCCGGGTCCTATATGAAAGCCAGATTAGGGTGTGTAGAAGGTAGGTAGGTAGGTAGGTAGGTAGGTAGGTAGGTAGGTAGGTAGGTAGGTAGGTAGGTAGGTAGGTAGGTAGGTAGGTAGGTAGGTAGGTAGGTAGGTAGGTAGGTAGGTAGGTAGTAGAGATAGATTAGTTAGATTAGTTAGACTAATTAGGTTAGTTTTCGTTTCAGCTACTTTTAGAGCTAATACTCCTTATTTCTGCTTAACGCCCACTTTCGGCCGATTCAGGGGCATTAGTGCTCTTCATTTCTGCTCAACGCTCACTTTCGGCCAATTCAGGGGCACTTATGCCCCTCATTTCCGCTCATCGCTCACTTTCGGCCAATTCAGGGGCACTTATGCCCCTCGCAACATCCATCCAGCCCACTTCCAACCGCACCAAAGGGATTTTCCCCTCTCTTTTCCTCATCCAGCCCACTTTCAGCCGCATTAGAGGGATTTATCCCTCTCTTTTGCTCATCCAGCCCACTTTCAGCCGCATTAGATGGATTTATCCCTCTCTTTTGCTCATCCAGCCCACTTTCAGCCGCATTAGATGGATTTATCCCTCTCATTTCCTCTTCCAGCCCACTTTCACGCCGCTTAGAGGGATTTATCCCTCTCATTTCCTCCTCCAGCCCACTTTCACGCTGCATTAGAGGGATTTATCCCTCTCATTTCCTCTTCCAGCCCACTTCACGCCGCATTAGATGGATTTTCCCCTCTCATTTCCTCTTCCTCCCCCTCACCTCCACAACGCAAAAAAAGCCCCTCCAACTGCCGTATTGTACAGGTTGTAGGGGCTATCGGTGATCGATTCGTCTCTTATGGCAAGAGCGGCTTCTGCCTATCTTTTCGCCTGGCCCCTAGCCGTTAGGCGTGGGCCGTCATTCCGCCACTGGCTGCCACTTGCCGCCGCCCGGCAACGGACAGCTGCGGGCCTTCAGCCGGGCCACGACAGGAATGATACAGCCGCAGGCGGTACAGGTCACGCCATCCTGCAGCTTGGGGCAAGCCCCGCAAAGCGCAAGCCGCTCGGCATAGACCTCGTCTGAAGCGGTATTGCCGGGGTTGAACATGGAGGACGCCAGAATGCGGGCAATCTGTGCTTCCGTGACCTTGTACTCCTCCCGGCATCCTTTGCAGGCTGAAGTGGTTGTCATGCAGTTCTCTCCTTAGGCTTGTGGAGTGATGGCCAGTACCGTTACCGACATTGGCGGCAGCTCTACAGTCAGCGTATCCCCTTCAAGCTTGAAGGCGCTGAATGCCTGCGGTGTTACAGCTTCCGGCTGCTCAAAGCTATTGTGGGCATCGATGGAAGCTCCGGCCAGCGTCGTTCCGCTTACGGATGCTTGACCAGCCAATCCGCGCAGGGCAAGCGGCAACACTGCCGATGATGCGTGATTCAGGTTACACAGGCTGACATGAATGATGCCCTCAGCATTGACTGAAGCCGAAGCCGATACTTCAGGAATCTCTACGCCTTCGTAGCTGTATACCGGGCTGTCTACAGTCAGCTCCAGCAGTTCTGCATCCTGATGTACTTTGTACATGTTAAATACATGGTAAGTAGGAGTCAGGAGCATTTTCTCGCCTTCGGTCAGAATAACTGCCTGCAGCACGTTCACGGTCTGGGCAATGTTCGCCATCCGTACACGGTCACTATGCTTGTGGAAAATATTCAGCGTCAAGCCGGCCACCAGCGCATCGCGGATCGTGTTCTGCTGGTAGAGGAAGCCCGGGTTTGTACCCGGCTCAACATCATACCAGGTGCCCCACTCGTCAACGATTAGGCCCACTCTTTTCTCCGGATCGTATTTGTCCATGATGGCGATATGGCGGGTAACCAGCTCATCCATGAATAGTGCCTTCTTCAACGTTGTGAAGTATTCGTCTGTTCCGAAGCCTGTAGCCGCGCCCTTATGATTCCAGTCCGAAGTAGGCAGGGTGTAATAGTGCAGGGTAATTGAATCCATGAAGCGGGTAGCTTCACGCATCAGGACTTCCGTCCAGTTATAATCATCCGCATTCGCCCCGCAGGCGATCCGGTGGATCTTATTGTCACCATAGTTACGTACATACGTCTGATATTGGCGGTACAGATCAGCATAGAACTCAGGACGCATGTTACCGCCACAGCCCCAGTTCTCGTTGCCCACGCCGAAATACTTAACGCTCCAGGCATCTTCCTGGCCGTTCTTCTGACGCAGCTCAGCCATTGGCGAGACTCCGTTGAAGGTCAGATATTCCACCCACTCGGACATCTCTTGAACAGTTCCGCTACCTACGTTACCGTTGATGTACGGCTCGCAGCCCAGCATCTCGCAGAGGAGCATGAATTCATGCGTACCGAAATGGTTGTTCTCTACCGCGCCGCCCCAGTGTGTGTTGATCATCCGCTTGCGCTCTTCGCTCGGGCCGATACCGTCCTTCCAGTGGTATTCATCGGCGAAGCAGCCGCCCGGCCAGCGAAGTACCGGAATTTTCATTTCTTTAAGCGCTTCCACTACGTCGTTGCGGATACCCTTGGTGTTCGGAATAGGGGAATCTTCGCCCACCCAGATGCCTTCATAGATACAGCGTCCAAGATGCTCAGCGAAATGTCCGTAGATGTTGCGGTCAATCTTACCTTTGCGGATGTCGGTGTTCAGTACAATGCGTTCTGCCATGGGAAGTTAACGCTCCTCTTTAGATTAATATATTTGTTAATCATTTAACACTTATATTAACATTATAATCAAGCTTCCTCCGGTTCGTCAATCTTTATCTTAACCGCATATCTCTCACTCCCGCATTTCACTTCCCCGCCAAAAATGATATTATGGACACACAAATACAGCATAATTGGAGAGTATGATGATTAGACCTATCAATAAAGATATATCGCTTCTTAGCCAGAAATCTGCGCCGGCCACGGAAAAGGATCTGCCCGTGTTAATGGATCTTGTGGAGACCCTGAACGCCAACTCCGACCGGTGCGTCGGCATGGCTGCGGACATGATTGGCGTCAACAAGCGCATCATCGCCATCCGCGTGGAGCAGCAATTAACCCTTTCGATGATCAATCCGGTGATCGTCAAGCGTGCCCGTCCTTATGACACTGAGGAAGGCTGCCTGTCGCTCGAAGGCGTACGTCCTGCGAAACGATACGACTATATTGAGGTAGAGTACCTCGATTATAATTTTAAAAAGCACCGGGATAGCTTTACCGGATTTACGGCGCAGGTTATCCAGCATGAGGTGGATCACTGCGAGGGTATTGTCATTTGAGCCGGGACCTGAGAGCGATAACCTTCAGCAAGACGGCCGCCGAGCAAATTCTGAGGAATGAGACCGATACCCGTACGCTTTTGTCAGAATATCCGGAGTACAAGGAAGAAGTGCTGCTTGAGATCAATGCCCTATCGAGCCAAAAGCGCGCCAACCTGATCCATAATCTGCTCGCCAGCTATACCAGCAGCGCCAAAATAGCGAAGAGCAAAATTGTCAAAAGCGGCTTTAATCAAACCACTATCAACTCTTTTCTTCCTAATATTATTAAAGCCCGCTTTGCCATTTATCTGATCGAACAGCTGCAATTAGCGGTGTCCGCCGAATCAGCCTCCGGACCTGTCCGGTTCAATTTCTGGGACGGTTATATTCTGCAGAAGCTCCTGTTCAAGGAAAAGCTTGTACGAAAGCCTGTATCGCTCCCTCTGTTCCGGGTATGCTGGAAGCTGATTATCCGCCCCAAAGTGCTGATGCCGCTTGTCAATAAACAAGGGATCTACTGCTTCTATTCCCGTACTTTAATTAAGCGCCTGTCCGCTCTGATCGGAGACAAGGCATGCCTGGAGATCGGTGCGGGTGACGGTACCTTGACGAGATTCCTGAACGATAACGGCACGGCCTGCCAGGCAACCGATGATTATAGCTGGGCGCATTATATCACCTACCCGGATTTTGTGGAAAAAGCCGATGCCAAAGCCGCCCTGAGCAAATACGCTCCTAAGGTTGTACTTTGTTCCTGGCCGGTGCCCGGCAACCCGTACGAGAAGCATGTTTTTAATACGGAATCTGTGGAGCTGTATATTGTAATCGGCACAAGAGATCCGGCGATCACCGGTGACTTCGACGCGTATGATAAGGCTAAGCATTTCAGCATGGAGCTGAATGAGGAATTATCCCGCCTGCTTGTGCCGCCCTCCGGGGACAATGCGGTTTATCTCTTCACACGCAAACAAGACAGTACACACTCACGATAGGTGAGTATCTACTGTCTTGTTTTGTGTTGATGTAGAGCTAAAAAG
The DNA here is from genome assembly GCF_037975415.1 of Paenibacillus sp. FSL M7-0896. Classification (NCBI taxonomy): domain Bacteria; kingdom Bacillati; phylum Bacillota; class Bacilli; order Caryophanales; family Paenibacillaceae; genus Paenibacillus; species Paenibacillus sp. FSL M7-0896. Next base: position 1,705,825 of record NZ_CP150250.1, on the reverse strand, counting down.
GAGTATACAGAAAATATCCTCCTAACGTTCAATATAAAGGAAGAAAAATGTTATATTTTGTAGAATTCTTATAGTATAATGGTACTAATTAAAACTAGTATAGTCGAGGTACTAATATATGAAAACAGCATATCACGATGCTATGAATAGTTGGAACGGTTATAGCCACCAAGGAAAGGTCGCCTTATATGCTACCCTTTCAATGATTAATGAATTAAATCTAAACAAAGCTACTTCAGCGGAATACGAACTGGAACTGGAATACCTTGAGGATTTCACTATCTTACATGACGAATTGCCTATTCAGATACACCAAGTTAAGACATATAATTCAGCAGCTCCCAGCGAATACAAAGATGCAGTATGGACTCTTCTTGGTAAAAGTCTTATGTTCGAAAGTATTAAACAATGTTATCTACACACTTCTGAAAAGCTTCCTTTAAAAGCAAAATTAAAAGAGGCGTACGCTAGTGCTGTTGCTCCTTCAACTTCAAAATCAGAAATTTTATACAGTCCACATGACTACTATACATATGTAAATGACCGCAACGGTTACGATGAAGCCTTCAACAAGTTCGACTTATATCTTTACAACAGTGATAGCTTTTGTAGTTTAAACGGTATTAAACCGCTGGTTTTGAATCAAATACGATTGTATTATTCCAATCGCGGTATATCTCGTAGTTCTGAGCATGTAGACAGAGCTTATTACGTTCTTCTAGCTACCGTAGATCAACATATTACAATACGGCATGAATCGTTGCAGTTCGATTCAACTACAGTCGAAAGAAAACTCCCTTTTTCCTTCTTCATAAATTTATTAGAGCAAAATTATGAAGAACCATCAAAATCTTATTATATCTCTCACCTTAAAGAGCTTTTTTACTCTTCTTGTGAGCAATTTATGTACAAGCTTCAGCAGCAGCATTCAGAATCGGATGCGTACAAACGTATTAATAAATTTTCGAAAGTAATAACGCAAATGGATGACTTGTCTTTTTTAAGACTCTGTAAAAAATGGAGTCCCAATGTACATGCTTCCGAGCTTAATTTGAGTACCTTTCATGGATTAATTCCAACCCAAGGACTTAGCGATCCTTTTCTCAAATCACTATTTGTTTTTAGTGAACCCTTACAAGAAGATAAGTTTATGTTCATGAAAAAAAACAGCCTACAACAAAACATATCTTATTTACCTACCACTCTACATGATAGACCAACTACTATCTACGATGACAACGAAATTGATGAGCATGAGATGGGAAGGATAGCATCACTAATAATACAGAATTCAGATATCGATGATTTACATGAGGTAGATGTAATGATTTCTTCCTATCTTTCTATGGAATCACTAGAAAAAACAGCCTCCCGCTACACAAAGGACATTCCGGAAATCGAAGACAGCAATGAAGATATCCATAAGCACGAAAAATTCATGCGAATTAAACAAATTAGAATGATCCCGTTCAATATAGCCAGGGAGGAACTAAAATAATGCAAAGCCTTCTATTAGAGTTATTTAACCAAAGTAATTTTAATATTATCAATCCTTTATTTATGGAGGAACAATCTGGTTTTCTAGCTTCGAGTGCTGAAACCCATAAAGCTAATTATTTTCTAGTTGTTTTTGAAAATGAAGATAATTTTATATTTAACGAAGTGAGCGAACGATTACATCAGTATTACGGTGCAATGAAAACTATGGATCAAGGTTATGATCGTAGAATGGATAAAAACCTAACTATTATTATTGCTCTGAAAAGAGCGAGCCTAACAATAAACGAAACTCTGAACAGAACCATCTTCGAACTTGAAGAAAATCCTTATCAATTTAGATCACTCGTTTTAGTTTATGGTGATGATGAAGTAGCACAAATTAGTCAGTTACGAAAAGAACAAGATCTTTTACCTTTTTTATATTCTCTCATTAACAACAGAGATAGCTTTTATGAATTCAAAAAATACCCTTTTGAACTAACTGCATATAGTTTAACAACACGATTATTTATCAAACTCCCCTTTATAAATTATAAAGGCCTTAATGAGGAACTTAGCCTCTTATCTAATGACATAGAGGAACGTTTAGATACACTCAACCTAAATGATACGAGAGAAAGCGCGCTATCATTACAAATGAGCCTGAGTTCTCCAACTATATCACCAGAACAAAAATCACTTTTGTTATCACAATGGCTTGGAGTGATAGATAATGAATAATTATCATATAAAAAGAATTCATATTGAAAACTTCAAATTAATCGATAAATTAACCCAATCATTGAGCTTGCAAGGATATGATTTAGTAATGCTTGATGGACCAAATGGATTCGGTAAAACTACTATTTTTGATGTTATTGAATTAGTTCTCACCGGGAAAATAAAGAGAATTATGTTAGACGATGGCCGTATTACATATAAACAAGACTTATTGCGTAAAGACCCTAGTAAAAAGTGTGAACTAAAAATTGAATTCATTAATAAGAACGACAACTCGTGCTTTACTATTTCAAAAAAGTTTAATGAAGCAGCAAAATCATATAAGGCAGACAATCTATTTAATTTTGATACTTTTTTGTTAGATTCATTTGAATGCGAAGAAAATAAATATAAGCCAATTGATCAGGCTTATATCAATGATTTATTTAATGTCGAAGATATAAATCGCTATTATAATCTGTTTTATTATGTACAGCAGGAAGATAATACTTATTTTTTAAAACAAAAAACCAAAGAACGGATGGATGCAATATCTCATCTATTTGATACCAAACAAGAGCAAGACCAAAGAAAGTCAATCAATGATTTACATTTATTATTACGACAAGAATTATCGAAGGTTAATAAATTAATAAGAGAGAAAAATAACGAGAAAACAAAAATCAACGAAATTGTCCCATCTCCTTATACAAATAATGAAGAACTTCAACCCTATTTTAATTTATTAATAAATCTTGAAGATCCAAAACCTTGGGATCTTAATCCCCCTGTAATTACAGATCGCGATGCATATAACCACATTATCGATGAAATTAAATTGATAAGTGATCTTAGAAGACATTTTGATATGTTTATTAAAGCCAAAAGTAATACACAAATCGATAATGTTATAAAGCAAAAAGATTTAATAAAGGAAACCATTTTATTTTACCATCACTTAGAAAACTACGAAGCAATAAAGGATTTACATCAAAAACAGAAATCACTACAAGATTTTAAAACAAAATTTTCTCGAGAATCATTTTCAAAAAATTCTGTGAAAGTTATTACAAGTGATATGATTAAATATCTTGATATCCCTTTTAATTTAGAAGAAATTAATGTATTGCTCAAGGAGATACAAATTGAAAAATCTAATGCTAGTGATCTTGAAACTTTGATAAGAGAATTAAATCTTTCACGAGATCAAGTCTCTATTAAATATAAAGAACTATTGGATAAACATGATAAATTAGATACAAAACACTGTCCGCTTTGTGGTGCTGCCTGGTTTGATTATCAGGAATTACTTGGAGAAATCAATAAAAAGCAAGATCTTTTTATTTCTTTGTATACGTCCACTAATACTCGATTAGATGATCTATTTAAATCCCTTTTTGAAAATTATTTGAATAGCGCGTTAATTTGGGTTAATGAGTATCTCGATAAACAGGAAAATCAAATTAATGATGCTTTTATTGAGAGCTTCACAAAAAGCATAGTAAATAAAAGCAAGTACGAAAGTTTTGTTGCGTGGTGTATTAAAAATAACATTTCAATAATTGATCTATGTTCAAAAGAAAGACAAATCATAGAAAATCTTGAGACTATAATCAGTGAAATTACTGATTTACTTCTTAAACTGAGACATCCAATTGAAGATAACTATGATTCAGTAGGAAAACAACATATTGATTTCAAAAGAATATATAAAGATATTTTTAATGAAAACAGCGATCATGTGTTGGAAATCACGCAAGAGCAGATAACCAAAAAGATTAAATATATTGATCATATATTTTTTTCGTCAAGAGCTATACAACTATCCAAAGTTACAAAAGCTCTTGATCAACTACAACATAGACGAGATGCTATCACAAAAAAAGATGAAGAGCTAAAAAAAATAATTGATGAATATGATAAAGCGATTAAGCAACATTGGAATAAAATTATGAAGGACATTGAAATCCCTTTTTATATTTACAGCGGTAAAATAATTCAATATTATCAAAAAGGTCTGGGCATTTTTATTAAAGAAAGTAAAAATGGCGAGGCTAGAACTATTAAGTTTGTTTCCCATGATTTTAGCGAGCATGACGCAGTAAACTACTTTAGTTCTGGTCAACTATCTGCCCTGGTACTCTCCTTCACCTTATCTCTCAATAAGGTTTACGGAAATACCGGTTTAGGACTAATCTTAATTGATGATCCTGTTCAAGCAATGGATGAAATAAACATGGCCTCTCTTACAGAGTTATTGAGAAACGAGTTTGAAGACAAGCAGATTATCTTGTCTACACATGAAGATGATGTTTCTAGATATATCCGTTATAAATTTAATAAGTACGGAAAATTCACTCATAGGTTTAGTGTGAAACATGATTTTCATTTTTTAATGGGGACTACTTAAATAAATTAATAAGTATTAAGGATCAAAAGCCGATACAGAAAAGCCCAATAGTAGTTAGACAACCTTAACTGCTCAATTGCCTTCATGTATAATTCGGAATGCCCTTTGGGCATCGCGGATGGATATACAATTCTAAGCCCCCCCTTGCGCATCTTGCTGCGTAGGGGGGGCTTAGAATTTTGCCCAGTTATATGGCCTCAGCCCAGATCTCCCAGCTCAATCTGCACGATTCCCCGGTCATCCCGCACCTCGGCGATTCCGCCGATCAGATGCATCAGGCTGCCGAACTCCAGCTCCTGGAACTTGCGTGCCGCCGTATCCCGCTGCAGCTCCCAGAGACATTCGGCCAGCTCGCAAACTACAGGCACATCACAGCGGATCTCCGCCAGCTCGCGGGAGAGATGCAGCATGTCGAGATCCGCTTCAATCTTGGCGCGTACGCCCTTGGGCAGCAGATGCAGGTTCTCAATGACCCCTTCTACCGTGCCGTATTCGGTCAGCAGCTTGGTGGCGGTCTTCTCGCCTATGCCCTTCACGCCCGGATAATTATCGCTGGTGTCGCCCATGAAGCCCTTCAGGTCGATCACCTGCGCAGGAGTGAGGCCCCGTTCTGCCAAAAGCTCAGCCGGATCATACACTTTATAGTTAGAGCGGCCTTTTTTCATAATCACGACCTTGACGCTGTCATTCACCAGCTGGAGCATGTCGTGATCCCCCGTCAGAATATAGACCTCCGACTCCCCGCTGTAGCACGAAGCCAGTGTACCGATGCAGTCATCTGCCTCGTACCCGGCCAGCCCGATATTCGGCACGCCCAGCTCTGCCACAACCTCCTTCACGAGGTCGAACTGCGGGATCAGCTCCAGCGGCGCGTCAATCCGGTTCGATTTGTAGCCTTCGTACTTCTCCGAGCGGAACGTGCCCTTGCCCATATCCCAGCAGCAGACCACATGTGAAGGCTCAAACGTACTCATTGCATCGAAAAAATACTGCAAAAATCCATACACCGCATTCGTCGGCAGTCCGGCGCGGGTCTTGCGGATATATCCACCATAAGAGGTAGCATAAAAAGCGCGGAACAGCAGAGCCATTCCATCGACGATCATGACCCGGCCCTTCATTTCTGTTGCTGTGCTCATGTGTAACCTCTCCTTGTATTCCTTAATTTAGGCGTTGCTCCAAGCTTCGGCGTACTGGTCTTCCTTGTAGCCTACGGTAACCTTCTTGCCGTCAGTGACTACCGGACGCTTAATCAGCATCCCATGTGCGGACAGCAGCGCAAGCTGCTCGTCTTCGCTTAAGTCTGCAAGCTTATCCTTCAGGCCAAGCTCCCGGTAGACCTCACCACTCGTATTAAAAAACTTCTTCAGCGGCAGGCCGCTGTGCTTCACCAGCACGCGCAGCTCCTCCACAGTTGGCGGCTGCTCTGCGATATGCTGCAGCTCCAGCTCATGCCCTGCTTCCTTCAGCCATTTCACTGCGCTGCGGCAGGTGCTGCATTTCGGATATTGATACACCTTCAAATCACTCATCGGCTTCTCCTTCTATATATAAAATATAAAGTGCATACAAATTGCTGCCCGCTGCTGCAGCTGACAGCTGCGGCCAGAACATGTCCGGCGCTTACTTACCGCGCCGACTGCCGGAGCTTCTCCTGCAGCAGCGCCATATCCGGCGGCAGCGGAGCCTCGAACACCAGCTCGGCATGCGTCACCGGATGGCGGAAGGCCAGCCGCACCGCATGCAGCGCCTGGCGCGGAATGGACGCGTCCAGCTCCGCGATCTGCGCGAGCCGGGCGGCGTCGCCCGGCGGCAGCGCCGCGCCGTCTGCGGTCACCGCCAGCTCTTGCACCTGTTGCGCCGCGCCGTCTGCGGTCACAGCCAGCTCTTGCACCTGTTGCTCCTCGCCGCCTGCGATCACCGCCGGCTCGCCCGCACGCCGCTCCTCGCCCGGCGCTGACGCCTCCGCCCGGCTGCCAGCCGCCTGCCCATACAGCGGGTGACGGTACATCCCGTCACCGATCAGCGGGCAGCCGACCGACCCCATATGCACCCGGATCTGGTGGGTGCGCCCGCTCTCCAGCTTCAGCTCGACGCGTGAAGCCGCGCTGCCATAGACCTCCTTGACCTCATACCGGGTCAAGGAGGGATAGCCATCCGGCGTCACAATCCGCCGGTGCGGCTCCAGCGGGTCGCGGTCGATAGGACCGTCGATATCGCCGCTGGGCAGAGCAGGCACGCCGTGCACGAACGCGGTATACCGCTTGTCCACCGTTCCGGCAATCATCTGCTCGGAGATGTGCTGGTGGCTGTAAGGGTTCTTGGCAATCACCAGCACCCCGGAGGTCTCCTGGTCCAGCCTGTGTACGGGGCGGAAGCGGACCCGCTCGCCCTTCTCTGCCCAGTAATGAACCACACCATTCGCCAGGGTCTCGGTATAATGGCCGTGGGTCGGATGGACAATCATTCCTGCGGCCTTGCTTACCACAAGCAGATGCCCGTCCTCATACAGAATCTCGAAGGGAATCGGCTGCGGCAAAATATCCTCTGACGTCTCCTCCTCCATCCGAATCTGCACTAGATCGCCGGTGCTAACCTTAACGCTGATATAAACACGCTCTCCGTTCAGTGTAATGCCGAGGTCCGTCATTTTGAGCCGGGAGAGCAGCTTGCGGGAGACATCCATCCGCTTTTGCAGGATGGTTTTGAGCAGCCAGCCGTCCTCGGACGGCGGCACGATATAGGAGATGGGGGGATAATAGCTGGTCATTTGTTCCGGAACACCTTTTTGCTGCGCAGATATTCTACTTCAGCAATCTCCAGCCGGGTATTGGCGGCACGGGCCAGAGCGAAGAAATAGTCGGACAGCCGGTTCAGATAGATTACCGCCTCCGGGTTAATCTCCGCACTGCGGCCCAGCGTCACTGCCCGGCGCTCGGCCCGGCGGCAGACCGTCCGGCAGACATGCAGCACCGAGGACAGCTGGCTTCCGCCGGGCAGGATGAAGCGCTCCAGCACCGGATTCTCGGCCTGAAGCGCATCGATCCAGCCTTCCAGGCGGGTGGCCATCTCGCTTTTCACCTTATAGCGGTTCTCACTCAGCTTCACGAATGCCAGATCCGATCCGCAGTCAAACAGCTCATGCTGAATCTCCAGCAGCTGCTCGCGGACATCTAGAAACCGCTCGTCTTCCATCAGGCTCCGTGCCTGGCCAACGAAGCAGTTCAGCTCGTCAATGGTGCCGTAAGCCTCGACGCGGACATCGTCCTTGCCTACCCGGCCGCCAATCACCGAGGTCTCCCCCTTATCCCCCGTACGCGTATAGATCGCCATGATACTTCCCTCCTAAGTTGCAAAATCACATAGTAATAGTGTAATCGTTCTTAGGTAGGGTGGCAAACAAAGATCAACATTAAAGACATGTAAATAAAACCCTGAGGAGGAAGTCCGTAATCGTCCTGCCGCACAATTCGCCTCAAGGCTTACGAAAGGTAATGCAATACATCAGGCCCTTGCACACTTCCTTGTACGCTACCTCCAGCATCTCCGGCGGAATCAGCCCAAGCATCTCCGGCATGTCCGCTCCCTCTGCAAAATATCCCTTAACCACCGGCACCTTCCCGTACGTTCCCTTCACCAGCTTCTGCGTCTCATCGGCAATCATCAGCTTTGTGCCCGGCTTCGCCACCCGGATCATCTCCAGTACCGCAGCACGCGGATCACTGAAATAATTGATTCCGCCAACATGGTACACGCAGTCAAAGCTGTTGTCCTGAAAAGGCAGCTCCTCAGCAGTCCCTTGGAACAGATGTGCCTCCAGCTTCCACCGCCGCAGATTGCGCACCGCCTGCTTCAGCATTCCGCTGGAAATATCCAGCCCGTACAGCTCGGCCGGTGCGTTCTTGGCCTTCATGTTAAGGTACGGGAAATTATCGCCGCTGCCCACCGAGGTCTCCAGCACACGCTGACCGCCGCGCAGCTCAAGCGCAGACAGAAACTGCTCTCTATAGCTGCGTTCTCCGCCGAACTTCAGCGCGAAATACAGCTTGTTGGACAGCCGGTAGAAGCGAGCAATCCGGTTGTACAGCTCCAGGTACTTCCGGTTACTGCCGGCGGCATCCGCTTCCTCCATAAAAGCCAGATACCCGTGCTTCCACGGATACTGCCGTCCATTTGCCGGATTGACCGCCCCCGTACTAACCAGCTTAAGCTCTTCATATGTATTCGGGTCCCTCAACAGCTGATCATGCAGCATGAATATCTTCCTCTTTCCTTACACTGTACAGTTCCAGCCCGTACTCAGTGATGTTCGTGATATTCATTATATGCCTACAATTGGAAGCGGACATCAGTCCCGGGTCTGCCGCCGTCTCCGCCTTTGGTCGTACCCCACAGACTTAGATATACGACATTTTTTTATTTTTTTCGACAAAAAGCAACAACAAAATCAGCTCTCCAGCCGATGATATTCAATATAAGTATAAATAGCTTCACTATATAATGGGGGGATTCACATGGCTAATGTTGTTCACAAGGCAATTTCCAGGCTCCGGTTCAAAAGCATACGTATGAGAACATTTGCATTCATCCTGCCCATCTTTCTGATCACGCTGGTGCTGGTCGCTCTGTTGTCGTACATGTATTCCAAAAGCATTATCCAGCGCGAGGTTAAGCAAAAAATGAATGTGCAGATATCGGATATTTCTAACGAAATTAATGCGAACTTAAATGTCCACAGCAAGGTTCCCGAGGTTCTGGCAAGGACGCTGGAGAGTCACGCTGCGGAATTCACACTGGATCAATACCGTACCATGCTGTCTAGTGCGCTGAAGGCCAATCCGGATACATATGGTGTGGGTATTTATTTTGAACCCGGACGGTATGACAGCAAGCTGAAGTACTTCTCCACCTATGCCCACCGAGACGGCGACAAAATTGTGACAACCGAGCAATACAATGACCCCGATTATAATTATCACGGGCAGAACTGGTACACTATCGGCAGAGACCATGCAGCGTTTACAGATCCATTCTACGACACGATTACAGGGACAACGATGGCTACGTTTACTGTTCCTTTCCGGGATACCACGAATACCTTGCTGGGTGTCATGGCCGGCGATATCGATCTCAAGACGCTGCAGAGCAGGATCGAACAGACCAAGGTGGGAAATACAGGCTGGGCCTTCCTGCTGGACAAGCAGGGGAATTACATTGCCGGACCGGATGCCGGGAAGAATATGCAGCTGAAAATAACAGATGAAAAAAGCGCAAGTCTGTCCGCAGCGGGAGCAGAAATGCTTCAGCAGAATCAGGGGATGGTAACCTATGCCGATTCCGGCGGGACCATCCAGATGTATTATGAAAAGCTGCCGGATACCGGCTGGACCGTGGGTCTTGCCATGCCGGAACAGGAGCTGTATGCGCCGCTTAAAGGGCTGCTAAGGTCTATTCTGCTGGTTAGCTTTGCAGGTCTTATCCTGACGGTAGCAGCCGTATATCTATACAGCCGCTATATTACCCGTAAGCTGACTCGGGTCAATGAGATGTCCCGGCAGATGGCTGCCGGAGACTTCACCGGGAAGCTGGAGGTAGACAGTGAGGATGAATTCGGCAATATGGCCGGGCATTTGAACCAGATGATTACCAATCTGAGCAGACTCCTGGGGACCATTGCCGATCACTCGCTGCAAGTCGCCTCGACCTCGGAGGAATTAATGTCTAGCGCCAACCAGACCAATCACACCACAGAGGCTATTGTGGAGAATATTCAGGATCTCTCAGCCGGAGCGGATCAGCAGATGCAGTCCACCCGCGAGTCTGCAAGAGCGATGGAGGAGATGGCCGCCGGTGTGCAGCGGATCGCGGAGGCCTCGATGGACACCGCAGCAGCGGCTGGGCGGGCGGCAGGCCAGGCGCAGAACGGGTATTCCGTCATTACGGAGGCCGTGGACCGGATGGAAGAGATGGAGCGGACCGCCGCAGATGCTTCCAGCATGATTACCTCTCTTAGCGCACAATCCCAGCAGATCGGCAACATCATTGGTCTGATCAAAGGCATCAGCGATCAGACCGGCATGCTGGCCTTAAACGCGGCGATTGAGGCTGCCAGAGCGGGCGAATACGGGCGGGGCTTCTCCGTGGTTGCCGGTGAGGTGAAGAAGCTGTCCGAGCAGACAGCCGAAGCCGCCGGGCATATCAGCACCCTGATTCTTGAGATCCAGCAGGGCAACCGTGCCGCATCCGATGCGGTGCTGGCGAATGCCGGTGCCGTTCAGGAAGGCTCGCGGATGGTAGGCGAGGCCGGGCGTCTGTTCACGGATATTCTCGGCGGCATCGGCGAGATTAACACCCAGGTTCATGAGATGTCTGCTTCCTCCGAGCAGCTGCTGGCCGGAACCGAGGAACTAACCTCCTCGGTGGCGGAGATGGCAGAAGTGGCCAGGCAGGCCGCAGAGCGTTCCCAGAGCGCTGCCGCGGCCTCCGAGGAGCAGCTCGCCTCCATGGAGGAGGTAGCCGCAGCCTCTACCGAGCTGGCGAAGATGGCCGATGGGCTACAGCAGGCGGTGGCCACGTTCAAAGTAAACTAACATGCATGTATAACCCCCTGACAGGTCCCTTTGGACTGGCGCAGGGGGTTATTTATATAGATTCGCTCCCCTCACTCCCCTTCAAAAAAGCCACCAGCTCGCGGTTGACCCGCTCCGGCTGCTCATGATTCACGCCGTGACCGGCGTCCGAGATGACCGTATAGCGGAACCCGCCAGCGTCCAGTGTTCTGGTGAACTCCCGCTTCTGCTTCAGCCTATAATCTCCCAGCAGGAAGTATAGCTGATCTTGGAACGTAACCGCTTTCTCTTGTTCGTAGGGCTGAAGCTTATGGGCGAACATCGCCTGCTGGTTATGATTCTGCATTAACAGCACCAGATGCTCCCCGACTTCGGGATGCTTGTCGAACAGGCCTGAGGCCGGGGAGCTGAGCTTGCGGGCTGCCCTGAGCAGATTGCTGCGTGTAGGAACAAGAATCTCCGGGAACATCATCATCAGCGTATGTATCATGCTTTTAATTGGAGCTGTGACCATTCCTCCCTCCATGCAGACAGCCCTCAGCACTCTTCCCGGCCCGTTCACCGTGTAATTGAAGGCCATATATGCTCCGTTCGACACTCCTGCCACACAGAATTGGTCAAGCTTCAGCCCATCTGCGACCTTGTTAATCCAATCCACCTGGTCAAAGGTCCGTTTATGGAACAGCTCACCTGGAACACTCTTCCCCGGTCCTCCCAGCGTATCTATCGCAATGCAGCGGAAATGCCGGGACAACTCCTTCATATTCAGCAGCCACATCACGGCCGAATTATCGCCTACCCCGTGTAATAGGAGCAAGGGCGGTGACTCCGGCTCTCCCGCTGTTATACAATGAGTTGTCCCATAAGGGGTCTCCACATCAAGCTCCTGGAATTCCGTCCCCCACGCGTCAAGAAGTTCGTTATAGGACCTTAGAACCTGCTCTTTGCCGGCCTCGCTTTTAAATACCTTGATCATTTTCATACTCCACCTTCCGGTACTTCATTATTCAAAAAAAACGGACATCTCCCAAAGGAAGACATCCGCTTGATATAATCGTGCCGTATTAATTGCTCTTGCGGTGGCGGCCTCTCATATACTCATTAATCTTGAGATCCAGCAAGCTGCTGATTGCTATTACATTATCCGAGGTAAAGGACTTCTCCTGCATAAAGAGCTGTTCCATTCTGCTGCGGAGCATCTGAATTTCATCTTCCAGCGAGAGCCTGCGTGCATTCGCATCTTCTCTGGCAGGAGGTCGCCCGCTTCCGGAGCCACATTTCCCGCCAAAGGAGGATAAGTAATAATCTGCGCTCAGCACAATCACCCTTCCTGATAAAAGTATTGCGCGTCATCCAGATAAGAACTGTGTGGTTCTATGCAACCAGATATGAAGCGCCTTTATTCCCGGAATAAGAGGTCCATGTAAGTGTATTACAGGTGTTTCTTGTCCTTAGAGTAAAATAATACCATATCAGAAGGTGATCGGCTATAGTTCTATTTACTTCTTTGTCGAGCCTTGTCAGGCCCCTTCCCGGGCCAGCTGTGAGACAAATGCCCCAATTCGCTCAACCGCTTCATTCAACTGGGACACCGAGGTGGCATAGGAGCAGCGCAGATAGCCTTCTCCGCCCAGACCGAAGACACTTCCCGGAACGGCGGCGACCTTATATTCAAGCAGCAGACGCTGGGCGAACTGGTCGGAGGTCAGGCCGGTGGCCTGGATACTAGGGAATGCATAGAAGGCACCCTGCGGCTCATGACACTCAAGTCCCGCCTCCCGCAGCCCCTTGACAATCAATCGGCGGCGCTGGTTATAAGAGTCTGTCATGCGGTCCTTCTCTTCCATTCCGTTGGTAAGGGCCTCCAGCGCAGCCACCTGACCCATCGAAGGCGCACACATGACGGTATACTGGTGAATCTTCAGCATGGCTGAGATCAGGTCCGGGTGACCGCAGGCATAGCCCATCCGCCAGCCGGTCATGGCGAAGGCCTTGGAGAACCCGCTGACCAGGATCGTCCGGTCAAGCATCCCCGGCAGCGAAGCGAAGCTGACATGGTTGCTTCCATACGTAAGCTCGGCATATATCTCATCCGAGATGACGATAAGATCATGCTTCTCTACCACCTTGGCAATCGGCTCCCAATCTTCACGGCTCATGATGGCACCCGTCGGATTGCTTGGATAGCAGAGAATCAGAATCTTCGAGCGCGGGGTAATCTTGGCCTCCAGATCCTCGGCAGTCAGCTTGAAGTTATTCTTCCCGAAGGTCTCAATGCCTACCGGAATACCGCCGCCGATAGCCGTAATCGGAGAATAAGAGATGTAACAGGGCTCGGGTATCAGAATCTCGTCTCCTGGAGAGATCAGGGCACGCAGAGCCAAATCAATGGCCTCGCTGCCGCCGACTGTGGCGATAATCTGGTTCGCCGGATCATACTTCACGGCGAAGCGGGTCTCCAGATACTCGGCAATCCCCTCGCGGAGCTCGGGCATTCCGGCATTGGAGGTGTAACCGGTGAAGCCTCGTTCGAGCGAATAGACGCAGGCCTCTCTCACATGCCAGGGCGTCTTGAAGTCCGGCTCGCCGACACCGAGCGAGATAATATCCTTGCTGCCTGCCGCCAGATCAAAAAACTTGCGGATGCCCGAAGGCTGAATCTGCTGGACCAGCGGGGCCAAATAAGAGTTCATCGACTTGCCTTTATCTCCTGTGTGCTGAGCGTTATTAATGATCATGACATTACATCCTTCACGGAGATATCATCAGACGGTTGTCTTCCTCATGCTCTTCAAAGATGATACCGTCCTGTTTGTATTTTTTGAGCGTAAAGTTCGTCTTGGTAGAGAGCACAGCATCAATCGGTGACAGCTTCTCAGACACAAAATTAGCGACCTCGCGCAGATTGCGCCCTTCCACTTCCACCAGCAGATCGTAAGCGCCGGACATCAGATAGACGGATTTAACCTGCGGATACAGATAGATCCGTTCGGCAATGCCCTCGAAGCCGCGGCCCCGTTCCGGGGTAATCTGCACCTCGATCAGCGCCGTCACCCGTTCATCATCGACTTTGTCCCAATTGACCACCGTCGCGTATTTCACAATGACATGATCCTGCTCCATTTCAGCGATCACGGTCTTCACATCTTCTTCCTCCGCACCAAGCAGGGTCGCCATTAATGCCGTTGAGCTTCGCGCGTCCTCCTTGAGCAGTTCCAGCACTTTCCTCTTCAATTCATTCATTCTCAGGGCCTCCTGCAAAAAAGAGTTTAGTATTAATATGACATGAAAAGTACCGTTCTGCAAACAAAATAACCCCGCCGAGGCGGGGCTATTTGACTTATTCCCTTTATATTTTCTCCTGCATGGCCGGGTAAGCGCTCTAATGCTTCACAGGGCCATCGCCAGGGTTACATATAATAGGAACCGTTATGATGCTGCTGGACGTTCGGCTGATGCTGCGAAACATTCGAGTTCTGGTTATAAGCTCCTGCCCCGCCTGTTTTCTCACGCACGAACTGCTGCAGCTTCTGCTGGGTCTGCTGGGCACTCTGAATCTGCTTGTCCACATCCTGGCGCAACGCTTTGCCCGGAACGGTGTACATGTTCATTTGCGACATCTGCATATACAGTTCTCCCTGAATTCTGAGGGTATCCATGGTCAAATCATTGAATACCCGTCTGACGGCGGGACAATTCGATTCTGTAGCTGCTGTGGTGTACTCGCGGACTGTCCGCTTCAAATCGGCCAAAATCGTGTAGAGTAAATCTTCATCCGCCATAAACGGCGTTCCATTCTGTGCGTACACGGTAAAACCTCCTTCAAAGTTTGTGGGTTCTGCCTGTTATTGCGGCTGTGATGGTGCGTACTGCTGATGCTGATGGAGCAGCTGGACCAGCATATCCATGTGATGGGTATGACTCTGAATCTGCTGGATGCAGATCCCCTGCACGGCAGAGTTCTGAGTGGTTCCGGCTGTAGCCGCGAGCTGCTTAATCAGCAAATCCTCATTGGAAATGGAATCGGAAATGTATTCCAATTCTTTTCCGCTAAGTGCCTGCATTTGGTTAGATTGCATGTTCGGTAGTCCCTCCTTCTGGTTGTTCAAGCGTTCCTTAGTATGCTTCCGGAGAAGGCTGTTTATGTGCCCGAAGGTACATTAAGCAAGCTCACATATGATGAATAATCCTTAAGGTCTTGACGCATGAGACTCTTCAATAGTGCAAATAATACTACTCTGAATGACATAAAGGAGCGAACAGATCTATGAAACTCGTCAGCGGGCAACTGCCCTGGGAACACACACTGCCCAAGCCTCCGGTATATCCGGTGCTTGAGGAAGATATAACCTGCGACTGTCTCATTGTAGGCGGCGGGATGGGCGGTGCGATGATGTCTTACCGCATGTCCCTCAGTGGAGCAGATACCGTTCTTATCGATAAAAGAACGATCGGTACCGGAAGCTCCCACGCCAATACGGGACTGCTGCAGATCGCCAATGACAAGTCGCTGACAGCTTGCATGAATACTTTTGGGGAAGAGAATGGCGTGCTGTTCTACAGACTCTGCCAGCAGGCCATGCGTGCGATTCTTGACCTGCCCGGCAAGCTGGACATCGATCCGCAGATCATCGAACGCACCAGTCTGCTCTATGCCAGCGTCCCGGAAGATGTGGATATGCTGAAGCTGGAGAATGAGAATCTGATCAAGCACGGCTTCGATTCGGAGTTCTGGGAGGCGGAGAAGATCCGCGCCCATTACGCCTTCTCCAAACCAGGTGCGCTGTATGCTAAAGGAGATGCGGAGACCAATCCGCTGCGCACCGTACACAGCCTGATTCATAAAGCGCACTCCGGCGGAGTAAGGGTCTATGAGCATACCGAAGCCCTTCATTATGAGTACAATCCAGACGGCGTAATCTGTCATACCGGACAGGGGCGGATTGTTGCAAAGAAAGTCGTCTTTGCTATGGGGTACGAGACCCAGGAGATGAAGAAGGACCGGGGAGCAGAGCTGATCAACACCTATGCTATTATGACCGAGCCTCTGCCACATCTTCCAAAATGGCATGAGCAGAGCCTGCTCTGGGAAACGGCCCGGCCTTATCTGTATTTCCGGACTACTCCTGAAGGCCGGATTATCGCCGGCGGCAAGGATGAGCAGCTTACCAGCGTGGAGCGGCGTGAGGTAAGGGTCCTCTCCCAGTGTGAGCGTCTGGTCGAAGAGCTTACGGCCCTGTTCCCGGAACTTCAAGGAATCAAGGCCGAATATTCCTGGGGAGCGGTCTTCGGCTCCACCCGTGACGGACTGCCTTATATGGGGCCGCACCCGGAATTTCCGCATTGCTACTTCATTGAAGGCTATGGCGGAAACGGCACGGTCTACAGCATGATTGCCGCCGAGCTGCTTGCCGATACGCTGGCCGGCAAAAGCCGTCCGGAGCTGGAGCTGTTCTCGCTGACCCGGTCGGCCAAGCCTGCGCCCTCCCCGGCGATACAGCCTTAGAGCTGCAACACAGAAAGGGATGCCCGCATAGCCTGATGGCTGCAGAGCATCCCTTTTACATGAGAACAATATAGGATAATAGCTTATTGCGCTTTTACAAATTCAGCCGACTTAATCCCTGCCTGACGTCCGAAGATAATAATCTCGGCTACCGAGTTACCGCCGATACGGTTCTCACCGTGCAGCCCGCCGACCACTTCTCCTGCCGCGAACAGGCCCGTAATCGCCTTGCCGTCTTTGTTCAAGACCTCAGTGTTGGTGTTGATCACCACTCCGCCCATCGTATAGTGAATTCCAGGGCCGATCTGAATCGCATAATACGGAGCACCGGACAGATCATTATCCATACCGGTTGTTCTGCCGAACTCGGCATCCGACTTACTTTTCACCGCACTGTTCCATGTTTCCACGGTGGTCTTAAGTGCAGCGGCTGGAACCTTCATCTGATCCGCCAGTGCCTCGATGGTATCTGCGGTCTTGACTACACCCATCTTGATGTATTGATCTACCGCCTTGACACGGGATTTCACTCCGGCGTCGAACACGAGATAAGCGGATTTCTCAGGAAGTGTATTAATTGAAGCCGTCACCTTGTCACGGGTATCCATCTCATTGCCGAAGCGCTTGCCCTCAGCAGATACAAGAATAGCCCCTTCTCCCCGGACCGCTTCACCGATCAGGTAGGATTTCTCCTGCTGTACAGTCGGGTGAACCTGAATCTGATCCAGGTCTACGGTAGTTCCGCCGACCTTCTCAATCATGGCAATGCCATCGCCGGTGCTGCCAATCTGGTTGGTCGTTACCAGTCCTTGCAGATCCGGGCGAACCTTGGCAATCAGTTCCTTGTTGGCACCGAAGCCCCCGGTGGTTACGATAACTGCTTCTGCGCTGATCGTTTTGTCATCGGCCTGGTTGAACAGCACCTTCACGCCGTTCACCTTACCGTCCTGTACCGTAAGCTCCTTCACATCCGCATTGACGAACAGCGGAATTCCCTGCTCCTGAACATTGCGGACAAGTCCTGCTACAAGATATTGTCCCACGGCCGAGCCGTCCTCCGGACGATGGGTACGCTTCTCCTTCATTCCGCCGGTAATCGTAATATTGTTCAAGCGGATTCCGATGGAATCGAGCCAGTCAATGGCCCCTGCGGATTGATCCACGAAGAAGTGCAGCAGCTCCTTATTGTTCGTATCATGTCCGCCCTTAAGGGTCTCTTCATAGAACAGTTCGTTGCTGTCTTCGATGCCCTGCTCCTTCTGGAACTTGGTCTGCGAGGCATTCATTCCCGAGGAGGATTTCGTAGTATTGCCGCCAGCTACCGGCATCTTCTCCAGGATGACCGGGTTCATGCCGGCCGCTTTGGCTTCCAGTGCAGCAGACATTCCCGCACCGCCCGCGCCGACGATGACGATATCATATTTATCTTTTAACTGATCATACGGAGTATAGCTCGCTTCGGATGCCCCCGATACGGCCTCTGCTGTCTCTTTAGGTGTAGCCGTTGCTGCAGGCTCTGTGGTCGCGCTGTTTGTTCCCTTGCTCTCATTCTTGCTGCTGCCCGCATTGTTGTTTCCGCAGCCTGCAATGACCAGCATCACGGAGAGAATGAGGATAAGCGCCGCTGTTAATCTCTTATTCATGTGAGTTGTGCCCCCTTGTGCATATTTTCACAATTATCATAGCGCCAAAGAAGCGGTTTGTGGAACCTTCCGTAAATTATTAAAGAGTTTTGTAACTAAAGTAAGCGGGTATGCAGACCTTAAATGTTCACACACCCTCCTCCTCCTTCACCTCATAAGGCACATCCACGATAAAATGTGCTCCCGGCCCGCAGCCGGCGGCAAGCTCAAGATGACCCCCCAGTTTGTCTACACTTTTCTTCACCAGATATAGGCCGATTCCCCGCTGTTCACCCTTGGAGGAGTAGCCCTGAACGAAGATCTTATCCCCCAGACCCGCCGGAATTCCCGGACCGTTGTCGCTAACCTCGCATAGCAGCCGCCCTTCTTCATATTGAAAAGCAAGCTCCACCCGCTTCACGGGTTGCTCACAGAGCTCCCCCAGCGCCTCCAGAGCATTATCCAGCAGATTGCCGGCAATCGTAATCAGCTCATGAATCACCTGCGGATCAGCCGGCTCCGGCAGATAGCTGTCTCCGGTCAGCAGCAGCTCCATCCCCGCTTCGCGTGCCCGGCTCAGCTTCCCCAGCAGAAATCCGGCCAGCACCGGGTCCTTGATCTGTCTTGTGATCGACCCGATCTCCTTCTGGTAATTGCTTACCGTTCCCAGAATATATTGCTGCAGCTCATCATACAGACCCATATGCGTCATGCCCATAATGACATGCAGCTTGTTCATGAACTCATGGGCACCGGAGCGCAGCGCTTCTGCATAGACCGAGACTCCCGACAGCTTCTCTGCCAGCACAGCCAATTCGGTTTCATCCCGGAAGGTAGCAATCGCGCCAACGATATTCCCGTTCACCCGGACTGGCAGGCTGTTCACCAAAAGAGAGCTGTCTCCCAGCTCCAGCTCCCGGTCCTGTATCCCCTCTCCCTCAGCCAATACCTGCTCAAGACCCAGCTCCGGCCAATACTCGGCAATCTGCCGGTTCATGGCGCTCCCGCCAATCCCCGCTGCCCGCAGAAGCCGCTGTGCTTCCATATTAAGGATGGTAATCCGCGCCTCCTGATCTACGGCAATAATTCCCTCACGCGTGGATTCCAGCATCGCACTGCGTTCCTGGAGCAGCTTGGAGATGTCCTCCGGCTCCATCCCGAACACCATCCGCTTGATCCGGGCCGCCAGAATGAATGCTCCTCCCGCTCCAAGCAAGGCTCCCGAGACCAGAATCGCAATAATCGTCCACTCATTCATCAGAACCAGCCGCTCGACCCGCTCCAGGGACAGACCGGCAATGACCACACCCACCTGATGCCCCCGGTTGTTATAGACCGGCACGAAGCCGCGCAGGGATCTGCCGAGCGGACCGGCCCCTTCGGAGATGCTCTCCCCTCCGCGCAGCGATATCTCCTGGCCGCCTCCCGCAAAGGGAAGACCTACCAGCGAAGCATCCGGATGAGAATAGCGGATTCCCTTCATATCTGTCACGACCACGAACATAATATCATTGCGGCGGGCGATCCTTGAGGTGTAGTCCTGAATCTCCTTGCTGTTGCCCTCACTGAGTCCCTCAGAGACCAGCGGAATCAGGGCGATGGTACGGGCAATCGTAATCGCCTTATCCTCCAGCGCCTGCCGGGTCTGCGGAATAATCTGATTCCGGAAAATAAAATATAAAATCAGCAGTACCAGCAGGACAACGGCAGACACCATGACGGCAATCATTGTGCGCAGACTGTAGCTTTTTTTCCTGGCCACTGGTGCGAAGACCTCCCTTCATGTCCCATATTCCTATACCATTCGAACTATATTATTTGAACTAGAATTTGTAAAGCTACTCCAGAGTGATTGTTTCTGGGGATGGAACTATGCAGCAAGCCCAGCCGTTCTGCCGGAGACAGGAGGGCTGGGCTTGCTCGGGTGATATGACCACAACACTTTTATAAGCTATTGAATGATGACTTACTGCTTCTTGGCCTGTTCCAGCGCCTGGGTCACCGCTTCAATAATTCCGCCGCTGGAGCCGGAAGCACCAGAGAGAGCGTCTACGCCTTCTGTGGTTTGTTTTTCAATAATTTCAGGAATCGTATTCTCTACAGCCGCATCGATCATCGCCTGCGTCTCCTTATGCTCCTGTACGGTAATGGCGTCGATCTTCTCATCTTTGATCTCTACCGCCACTTTAATATCACTCTTAACCCCTTTGCCTGTTCCATCATAGGTCCCGTCCACATACTTGCCGGAAGATGATGAGCATCCAGCTGTTAGTACTGTTGCAGCCGCGAGGGCAGAGAACAGCAAGGTTTTTGTCCACTTGTGCATGAATAATTCCTCCTTCTGAAAGTTCCTATTTCTTAAGTGCCTTCACAGCTTCATCCGCTGCGATCCGCCCGAAGGTAGTGATGTCTGCCAGTGCATTACCGCCCAGACGGTTCGCGCCGTGTACTCCGCCGGTTACTTCGCCCGCAGCATACAGCCCGGCAATGACCTGATCCTTGGTATCCAGCACCTGAGCCTGGGTGTTAATTGCTACTCCGCCCATGGTATGGTGGATTCCCGGTGTTACCTGAATTGCATAATATTTACCCTTTTCAAAAGACAGCTCAAGATCCGGCCGTTCAAACTCTGTATCCTTGCCGGAAGCAACGAAGCCATTATACGTTTTCAGTGTATCCGCAAGTGCTTTGCCATCTACACCAATCTGTGCCGCCAATTCTTCAGGTGTTGCCGCTTCTTTGACCAGATCCATTCCAAAATAAACCTCAGTTGCCTTCAGGTTCGCACGCAGCTCATCATTGAAGATCAGGTAAGCTACTTTACCGGATTGGGCCAGAATATTCTGGGACACGACATCGCGGGTCAGCAGTTCATTCGTGAATCGCTTGCCTTCGCTATTGACCAGAATCGCACCGTCTCCGCGTACCCCTTCCGTGATCAGCACGCCTTGATTAGGAATGGTGGTCGGATGAATCTGAATCTCCTTCATGTCTACAAGCTTGGCACCAATCTTCTCTGCCATCGTTGTACCATCTCCGGTTGCGCCCGGGTGGTTAGTGGTAGAGAACCCTTCCAGCTTCGGCTGATACCCCTTGATCATGTCCATGTTAGCTCCAAAACCGCCAGCCGCCAGGATAACGGAATTCGCACTAATCGTGTACTGCTTGCCATCCTTATCCGTCACCTTCACTCCGGTAACCACGCCGTCCTTGTTCTTGACGATCTCATCGGCAGTCGTCCGCAGGCGCACATCAATCTTGTACTCCTCCAGCTTCTTCTTCAGCGCGACTACGATGAAATTCCCTGCCGCTTCCCCGCCTGCCGGACGATGAATCCGGTTCACGCTTGCCCCGCCTGCGCGTCCCACTTCAGACAGCTCGGCTCCATTCTCCTTCAGCCACTCCACCGAAGCCGCCGCACCGTTTGTAAGTGTTCTGACCAGATCCGGGTTGTTCAGGTTCTTGCCGCCCTTCATGGTATCCTCGAAATGCAGCTCCGGACTGTCTGTAATGCCAGCCGCTGCCTGATAAGGTGTTCCTGCCGCATTCAATCCGCCTTCCGCACGGACGGTGTTGCCTCCAAGCATAGGCATTTTTTCGATCAATATCACTTTGGCTCCCTGATTATGCGCTTCAATGGCAGCAGTCATTCCCGCGCCGCCGCCGCCGATAATAACAATGTCCGTAGACTCCCCTTTGGTGCTGTTACATGCAGGCAATACCACCAGACTTGCCAACAGCAACCCCTTGCCCAGCAGACTTCCCCATCTCTTTCTGTTCATTCAGTTCTCCTCCAATTGTTATTGTGCATATTTTCACAATCATCATAACCTGAAGGAGCCCTGACAAGAATATTTAGTAATTAAAGAAATGATAAAGTAAATAAAGGTAGTGAATTTGCTTGAATGTGTTTATAGATTTATAATTGGAGCTTATACAACCGTATCACTAGGAGGAACAGAAACTATGGAAAAAAGCGAAAAATATTGGCTGGCCGGTGCTGTTCTGGCAGCAGCCGGTGTCTCCCTGATGAGCTACACCGCGAGCCGCTATACTTCATTCAAAAGAGTAGTTACCCGAACCATCCATCTGGAAGATATCGCCGCTCTGGAAATTACCCGCCTATCTTCTGTTCCCGGTGAACAGAAGGATATTGTGCTTACTGAGCCGGAAGCGATTAAGCGGATCTACGATGATTTCTCCAGCGTCCGCCTGATGAAATCCGCCCGCAATGTGAGCACAGACAGCAAGTACAGCTATTACATTACCATCGTCCAGGCCGACCGGAAGCAGCGGTTCGACATTATTTTGAAGGGCAAGCATCACATGATTATCTACGACAATGACATGAACAACCCGCACCTGGTAGCCTACAAAATCATTAACGAGTTCAGTCCGCTGGCTCTGCAGCAGGCCTTCGATTGATTCTGCGCACGCTTATGTATGGCATAGCTTAATAACCTTCACAGCTAATGTGACGGCTATATGGAGTCATGGAACGCCTGGGGCACCCTCGGGACACCTTGACTCCGTTTTATTTTAAGAGAACGCTCATAGATATTTACGGATAAGTTCATGCCCTTCGGGTCTCACCTTATACATATACACCGGCCTGCCTACCGCCCCGTAGCTAAGCTCCATTTCCAGAATACCTGCCTCCGTCAGAAAAGCCAGATATTTGCGGACCGAGATCCGCGAGATGGGCGCATGACTGCTGATATCCTCCGTGGAGAACACCGGGCTCTCCAGCCGGTTAATTGTGCTCCAGATGCTCTCCAGTGTGCCTTCGGCAAGCCCTTTGGGCAGCGGCAGGGCAGCGTACTTCTCCTCTTCCGTCCCGAGCGAATGCCGCAGCAGCTTATCCAGCTGCTCCTGGCTTAGATGCTCCTTGTGCATCAGCTTATAATCTTCACGATACGCCGACAGTGCCGCCTGAAACCGGGCAAACTCGAACGGCTTGATCAAATAATCCACGGCCCCGTTCTGCAGCGCCTTGCGGATGCTGGCATTGTCACTGGCGGCGGAGATCACAATGATGTCCACCTTGCTTCCCTGCTCCCGCAGAGCAGATAGCAGCTGCAGCCCGCTGACACGCGGCATATAAATATCCAGCAGCACCAGATCTACCTGCTGCTCCTCCAGCATAGTTCTCGCTTCATCCCCTGTCGCCGCCCAGCCCGCATACTCAAAGCCCGCAACCTGCTCCAGATAATGCCGGTTAAACTTCGCCACCATCGGGTCATCTTCTACGATTAATACTTTAATGTTCATGGGGTCTCCTTGTCTTTTGTGCAACTATAACTACATATAACTACAACTAATATAACATTGCGGCGGAGAATTTTGGAGGGAGGTGTGCTGAGACATAGAATCAAAACTAACAAAAAGACACCAATTCGAGAAATTACCCGAACGGTGCCGAAAAAATTAAAATCCCAAAGATTCACCAACGAGGATAACCTTTATTCTCCCCGCTGTTTTACACATTCTTGTTTCGACGATGTAAGAACAGATACAATCCTCTGATTTACAATCTGCACAAGCACCATTGATTAGGCAGGGCGTTTTTTGCGGTGAATGTAAAAATGGGCTGGACGAACTCGAAAGACGGTTTGCGTTAATGGGAGCGGCATAGGTTCTGGCTCTTATCACTGCATCTTCAGCGGTCTTGCACACCTTATTCATCCCCACGACAGCAACCACACTTCTCGGTCCAAAAGTAATCGCTGCCACTCGATTGCCCACACTGTCGATATTGACCAATATCCCATCTTCACTAACCGCGTTGAAGCTCGTTAAATAGGTATCACATAAAAGAGATTGGCGCATGAGGTCATAACGTTCCTCCATCGTCTGCGCTGTATCACGGTCAGTGACTGTATAGCTGCCTTGACGTACCCGATCAAGAAGCCCGATTTCCTCAAGCGTGACTGAACCGCCCCAAGATACCGAAGACTGTTCCGGAATTAAGGATAGCGCCTTTTCCGCAGCTTCTATGGCGTTGTCACAGTAATAGGCCTCAAATTTTCTGCTTTGCAGATTTTTCATAACCTTGGAGGCTAACAGCCGGTTTCTCGCTTTGATTGAATCTTCTTTCGTTTGCACTGCTCTTCCTCCGTTCTGACGTTAGACAAGGTGGCTAAACTTCGTGTGTATGTATGATTAATATAGTATAGTAAAAAGAAAAAGGATGTTGCACATGCAACGCGAAGCCGCTCAGAATAACTTAGAGTCCCTCTGTCAATCACGTTTATTTTCAGGGATTTCTCCAAGTGATATTTCCCAAATGCTTAAATGTCTGTCAGCTACACGGAAAGAATATGTAAAAGATGAGATGGTTGTCCGTGAGGGCGATTACGTTGATGATGTCGGCATCATATTGCAGGGCACCGCTCAAAGTACAAAATTGAACGTCAAAGGAAAACAAATTATTGTATCCCTCCATTACCCGGGTGGATATACCGCTGTTCTCACAGCTGCCAGCCGTGGAAGAAGATGCCCGATGTCAGTACAGGCCATAGAACCGCTTGAGGTGCTGTTTATTCCTATCCAAAGCATATTGAGCCGTTGTACGAAGCTATGTATGGGACATGAACAATTACTTGGCAATCTTTTTGATAGTATTGCTGAGCGAGCGTTAGAACTGCATGACCGGAATGATTGTCTAATTATGCCGACTATTCGGGATAAGGTTTTAACTTACTTAACAAGAGTTAGGCGTGATGCTGGAACCGAAGCTTTTACGATTCCCTTTGACCGGGAAGCCATGGCCGAGTATCTGGATGTAGACCGCAGCGCCTTGTCCAGAGAGCTGGCATGGATGAAGCGGGACGGCTTGATTGAGTTTTATAGAAATGAGTTTAGGCTGCTGGAAGAAGCAGTGGAAAAGGATGTTCAGTAATAGCAAGCAGGGCTGGTGTGGTCTTTGCTTATGTGACGGCAGTTACTATGGGGGAGTTCACCGATTTTCCAGTTTTGATTGGATGATATTGGGGGGTGGTTTTCTATTGAAAAAAACTTTGTTTCGCACGCCCTTAATTTTCGAACTTTGGACGGTTATTTATATTACAAATGTTGCGCAGAAGAGTATATTTAGTTAACCATATATCTTTATATTCTATATAGATTAGTAAATTTCGCCAATCAAAACAATCTTGAAAGACTCTAGGCCTCCCAAGGTTGTTGGTTAAATCTAAAAATCGAATGGGTCCGCTATTGTAAACTCATCTTCATGCCATAATTTTTTTGACTAAGTGTCTCAAGAACCATCAATATCCTACATGGCAGTATTCAAGTTTTTCACTTACTTCTTGGAAAAGGATCTCCTTCTAATATTTTGAATGATATTTTTTTTGCTGCTATAAAAATTGGAGGTTTATCAAAACCCTCTACACTGATTTTGAAAATATAATTCCCCAGTTCTACCCTATATTTTTGATTCAAGTCAATGATTTCATCATCATTGGCTAGTTCAATAAAAACTTTGGCTGTATCCGTATGCCATAAAAATAAAGTTGAAACAAAATAAGGTTCTTCAAACTCAATATCTATCGCATATTCATTACTACTTTGGTCAATGCTACCTGACAAAACAATTTGTCCTGCATCCATGCGACAAAATTCAAAATCCATCCATAAGCATCGACTTAAATGCGTATTGATTCTCTTGATCTCTAAGTTAACTTCATCTACACTCATTGCAAACATATGAATCCTCTCCTGCTTGGTCACTATAATATGTCATCCTCCACGACCGGAACAAACGGTGATAACCAGACATCCTCTTGCCGCCTTAGAGTTCCTCGGGCTAGTACGTAGACTTTGAACTCGTTATCGTAGCCTTCGATATCCTCATCATCTCTTGTATAGAGTAAGCCATAAGAACCCGGTGCTTGGTCTGCGATGAATTGAAATAGCTCAATGATCTCCCCGGCCTCGAAACTTTTGTGATTCAAAAATCCTCCTACAGCAAGATGATACGTCCCATTTGCGGGATAGACTTTTAGGAGTCCATCACTCCAACCCAACTCTAAGATAAAGTTTTGTATATTTTTGAACACCAATTCTAAATTTTCAGAATCTTCTTCAAATGTCTCCCGGATCGTAGACCAGCCATGAAACTCGTACATCTTCTCACCCGCTTCCTAGATATTTGATGAAAACAATCAAAACCTCCCCCTCTGCCCCAGCAACCCCCGCACCACCACCCAGCTCCCCAGCGGCGCGGCCCCCAGCAGGAGCATGAGCAGCGTGATCGTCCGCAGGGACTGGTCCAGGGACAGCACGGCGATGAAGATCAGCAGGCCGAGGAGGCGGCCGCTCATCAGGCTAAGCTCCCTGAGCACTACCAGCTCCACGCGTTTGCCGGCGCTCTCCTCGGACACTCCCATCAGGTCGAAGCTGGTGGACAGCATCGGCAGCATGTAGAGGGGCAGGCAGAGTGAGGTCCCGATCCCCATGATGAGGAGGGTCGTAAAGTTCACCTTCCATAGCAGCGGAAGAAGGAAGGCGATGAGCAGCAGGCTGCCTGCCAGCATACCGCCGAGGCGGGCGCGGGGCTTGAACCATCTGCCGGCCGCATAATAGCTGATCAGGGAGACGGCGGAGGTCAGCAGGGCGAACTGTCCCAGCTTGCTCTCCTCTTGTGCTGCAATGTAGACGAGCAGACCAATCAGGAAGGAGAATACGCCTTCCCGGATGCCCTGAAATACTAGCGCCGCCGCAACTGGCCGCCAAGGACTGCGCCTGCGGGTAAGCTCGCGCCAGGGCTCCAGCCAGAGATAGGCTTCACCGCGCGGCCGTTTGCGCAGGCCGAAGCTGAGCACAGCAGCCAACCCATAGATACATAACGACAGTATGAATACCATACGGTAGCCTTGTCCGCCTTGCCAGCGGGAGATCATCCAGCCGGACACCCAGGGTCCGGCTATTCCAGTCAGGGAACCGAGCAGGCCCATCCACCCGTTATAGAAATCGCGGTTCTTGGCATCGGTAATCTCGAAGAAAACAATATTGAACGCCAGCCAGTACAGCCCGATGGATAGCCCGAGGACCCCGCCCAGCGGCCAAATGTAATGAATCGCGTCGCCCCGCAGCCACAGCACCAGCAAATAAAAAAAGCCCGATACGGCAATTCCCAGCCGTAGGGCATTCATTTTGTTATGTTCTTTCACCCACTTGCCGCCCAGCCAAAAGCTGAGACCCACCGCAAGCTGCTGGGCCACGGTGAACCAGCCGATCATGGCGAAGTTCTGCCGGCTTTTCCACAGATATACGTTGAGGAACGTCCCTGCAAGCACTGTAGCCAGAAGGTATAGCCCGCCTACAGCCAGCAGCAGCGCCGCCTGTCCCCGTTCAGAACCTCTCATGCTTAGCCCTCCCTGCTCGTCCTAAGACACATCATCTATTACTAACATGTCCAGACGGCAGGGAAAGCATGAATCCGAACTTTATTCGGCTGCGGTGCTGAGATTGCGGACAAGCTGGATGCGGTCTTCCTGCGCCAGACTATGCTGCACATGGAAGCAGGAAGGACAGACGTACAGATTCAGCGCAAAAGGAGGCTTCAGCACGGCTGCGCCGCCTAGCGCTTCCGGCGTTGCCGGGGTGAACCCGTCCACCTGCTGCGTACCGGAGTGAAGCATCAGCTCATGGCATTGCGGACATTCCGGAGCTTCCAGCTGGGCAGCCAGCAAGCCTGAGACCTTGTCCTCATAACGCTTCAGATCATAGTCATCGCCGAATTGGCCCAGCGTACCCCATACAGGCACCACACTATCCTTGTCGTCGTCATCCCACAAATTATCGTCGCTGATCTCTTCCTCCCCGGAAGCTTCCTGCGTATCCGGCTCTTCATCCTCCAGATCCTCTGCACCTATCGTTACTGTGCGGTAGCCGCTAAGCTCGTTATTGCAATGAGGACAGGTATCCTCGGGGCCAAACTCCTCATCCCATACAATCTCGGTATGGCACCATGGGCAAACTGTTGTCTCCATCTGTATAATCTCCTTCGCTTACTCACATTCGGTTCAATTCACCGTTAAATATATAATGCCGGCCGCTATAAAAGCCAGGGCTGAAAAAAACAGAATCCGAATCAGCAGCTTCATCTCCCTGCCCCCTAATTCAGAATATGGCCGCGCCGATAACATAGGACAAGGATATGGAGAGCAGCATGGCTGTCAGTCCTACGGCCCGGTTATCTGCGGCAATCTCTTCATCAATTGAAAAGACCGGAGTAAAAAACTCGAACAGGAAGTAAGCCAGCAGCAGCAGCAAAAAGCCTACAACCGACCATTTCATCGTCTCATAGATGGATGCCCCCGCTTCAATGCTGAAGCGTAAGATGTTGCAGATTCCGAAGATTTTGCCTCCGGTTGCCATGGCTACGGCCACATTCCCCTTACGGATTTCTTCCCAGCAGTTGTATTTCGTCACCATTTCGAAGAAGGACAGGAATACGACCAGCCCCAATATGGCGACAGTGAAGTAGCCTAGCAGCGCCCCCAGCGGATGTTCCAGCAAAAGATCAATATTATCCTGCACACTTTTCCCTCTTCCCTGCCGGACTATGGGCGCTACTCCAGTTCAGCTACCGTCACACCCGCGCCGCCTTCATTATAGTTCCCGAGCCGATAGCTTTTGACATGCTTGTGCTTGCGGAGGTATTCCTGTATTCCTGTCCGCAGGACCCCCGTCCCCTTGCCGTGGATAATGGAGATCTGCCCCAGATTGCCGAGAAAAGCTTCGTCGATGAAGCGGTCGGTCTCCATAATGGCTTCCTCCAGGTTCGCACCGCGCAGATCAAGCTCATTACGGATATTCTCATCGCGTGTACGCTTGACCGTTGTGGCCCTGCGCAGAGCCGGCGGAGGAGCATCCGGGGCGGAGGCCAGGAATTCCAGATCACTCAGATTGACCTTCATCTTCATGATGCCGAACTGTACCACCGCTTCCTTGGTACCACTCAGCTCAACCACAAGGCCCTTCTGATTCACATTCGCTACCTTCACTTCATCCCCTGGCTGAATCTTACGCGGCGCCTTGACCGTGCTGCGCGGCACAGCCTTCTTGCGTGGTGCAGGCTCTGCTTCATCCAGCCGGCGGCGCGCTTCGATCAGCTTATGCTCCTTGACGGATGCGCCTTCCTCCAGCGCCAGGCGGCGGAGGTCACTGATAATCTCCTCGGCTTCCTTGCGCGCCTTGGCCAGAAGTTCGCTGGCATCCTTCTCTGCCTTCTCAAGGCGTTTGTCGCGTGAGCCCTCCAGCTTCTCCAGCTCCTGCTGCTGCCGCTTACGGAACTCCTCCGCTTCGCGGCGAATCTCTTCCGCCCGTATGCGTTCGTTCTCTGCGGTAAGGCGGTTCTCCTCAAGGGATGCAATCATATGCTCAACACGCATATCTTCTTCCTTCACTTCACCGCGCGCATGCTCAAGGATTGCATTTGGCATCCCGAGGCGTTCAGCAATAGCGAACGCATTGCTTCGTCCAGGTACACCGACCAGCAGCCGGTAAGTAGGACTCAGGCTCTGCACATCGAATTCCATGCTGGCATTAATAACGCCTGCCCGTTCATAAGCGTATGCCTTCAATTCACTGTAATGTGTAGTGGCAACCATCCGGGATTCCGTCCGGTGAATATTCTCCAGAATCGCTATCGCGAGTGCGGAGCCTTCGGCCGGATCTGTTCCTGCACCGACCTCATCGAGCAGAATCAGACTCTTCGGTGTCATCCGCTTCAGAATGGATATAATATTCGTCATATGGCTGGAGAAGGTACTGAGGCTCTGCTCAATGCTCTGCTCATCGCCGATGTCGGCGTAGATCGCATCGAAGACACACAGCTGGCTGCCTTCCTCGGCCGGAATGAAGAGACCCGACATGGCCATCAGGCTGAGCAGGCCGATCGTCTTCAAGGTCACCGTCTTCCCGCCCGTATTGGGGCCGGTCACGATGATGGAGCGGTAATCATTGCCCAGCTCCACATCCAGCGGCACAACCTGCTCGGCCGGAATTAGCGGATGGCGGCCTTTGCGCAGGCGCAGGTATCCGCGGTCATTCATCCGCGGCTGGGTAGCCTTCAGGTCGCGTGCCAGACGCGCCTTGGCGAAGATGAAGTCCAGCTCGCCGAGAATGTCGATATCATAAGCCATCTCCTCGGCAATATCGCCGACCAGCGCAGTCAGACGGTGCAGAATGATCTCAATCTCACGTTCTTCGCGCAGCCGCGTCTCCCGCAGCTTGTTGTTCATCGCTACAATGGATTCCGGCTCGATGAACAGCGTTGCCCCGGAGCCCGACTGATCGTGCACAATACCGCCGAAGTGGGCGCGGTATTCTGCCTTGACCGGAATGACGAACCGGTCACCACGGATCGTCACGAGCTGATCCTGCAGCATCTTCGAGACCGAAGACGAGCGGATCATCGAATCCAGCTTCTCACGGATGCGCGTCTCTCCCCCGCGCAGCTCGCGGCGGAGGGAGGCAAGCTCCGTGCTCGCCGAATCCATTACATCGGCATTCTCGTCAATACACATGCGGATAGCATCCTCAACAGGCTTCTGCTCCGACAGCAGATCACTCTGTGCGAAGAGGGCAGGAACGCTCTCATCGTCATGCATGGCATGGATGAACCGCTTCACCCGGCGTGCCCCGCCAATCGTGTTGCCTACCGCAAGCAGCTCTGCTGTGCCCAGCATTCCGCCAATTGATGCACGCTTCAGCGCAGGACGGATATCGGTTACGCCGCCGAATGAAGGAATTCCCTTCAACCGGTCAACATTTACCGCCTCATCCGTTGCCTGCAGGAGCTTCTTCACCCCTTCGAAATCACCGGAAGGCTTCAGGAGCTCGGCGGTCAGCCGGCCCATCGGCGTCTGCGTATACTGCATCAATTTATTTAAAATCTTGCGATATTCAAGCGTATGCAAAATTTTGTCGTCCAATTACTGTCACAGCTCCCTTCATAGATGGAACCATTATACCTAATTTAGCCCATTTTCGCTATTTGGGTATGATTTCTGGGCATAGAAAACCGGCTTCGGGCCACAATAACAACGCACATATCCTTAAGCGAACGCCAAAGGAGGTTAGTTCATTGAGATTCTTAGCTCATGTAGTACGGTTCGTGGTCGCTGCAATCGTGCTGATGGTGGTCGGCTGGATTGTACCGCAGTTCACGGTCGGGGGATTCTGGAGCGCATTCATGCTTGCTCTGGTGATCGCTCTGCTCGGCTGGGTCGTTGAAGGCATTTTCGGCAAAAAAACCACGCCCTTCGGCCGCGGTATCGTCGGCTTCCTGGTCAGCGCCCTGGTCATCTGGATTGCCCAGTTTGTCGTCAGCGGTGTCAGTGTCTCGGTGCTTGGTGCCCTGCTTGCCGCACTGGTCATCGGGATCATCGATCTGTTCCTGCCGGTATCCACTCCGTTTGAAGCAGGCAAATAACGACGCAAGGCACATGCAGACAATGAAACCCCCAGTTCCCGGTCTATATCGGAATTTGGGGGTTTTCTGTAAGTTTATGCACTTCACCGGAAGTGACCGCAGAGGTCACCACAGCATTTTTCCCGCCGCGCTTGGCCGTATACAGCGAATCGTCCGTCTTGCGGAACAGCAGCTCCTTGCCGTCTCCAAGCTGGTAGTGACACAGTCCGATGCTGACCGTAATGGGCTTGTTTCCGGCATACGGATGGCACATGGCAGCAATGCTGATACGCATTTGCTCGACAGCAGCGTAGGCTTCCTGGAAGCTTTTATCCGTAAAAATCACTGCGAATTCTTCCCCGCCATACCTTGCCGCGAAGTCATTCAACCCGATCAGGCTGCCCATCTTGGCCGCCACCTCTTTCAGCACAAGATCGCCCACCCAGTGTCCGTATCTGTCATTGACCTGCTTGAAATTATCGATGTCCATTAACGCCAGCTGCAGCCTCAATCCGTTGTTCTCACACTGCTCCAGCAGCGAATCCAGATACTCATGGAACGTCTTGTGATTATACAGGCCGGTTAACGCATCCATCTTCAGCAGCTTGTCCGAAATCGCCCGCTCTACCATTAGCTCCTGCTCCGACTTGGTGAGCTGCTCCAGATATTCGCGCGTCTCGCGGCCACGGAGGATCACCGCCTGCGCCGTCAGGGCAAAAACAACATACACACACTCCACCAGCACGAACTCCAGCAGCGGCTTGCCAAGCAGCGGCCGTTCAAGCCCAAAGTATACCCCCGCGTAGAATACAATGCTAAATGCTCCAAGCGAGTACAGCAGCCGCTGGTCGAAATAGATGAGGGCCAGCATAAGGGGCATCAGCAGCATCATCTGGGCACCGTCTACATAAGGCTCCAGCACAAAATACATCAAATAGGAAACCACAAAGCTGCAGACCACAACCGCCTGCTTATGATAACGGAGCGAGCGCCGCAGCCAGACCTCGGCAGAAGCCATACTCAGGACAATCATCAGGTTGCAGACTATGAACATATGCCCCTTGCCGGGACTGAAGATCGTCTCCATCTCAGCCGAACGGGAGTACAGCATATACAGGAACTGGGCGAGCAGCAGACAGAGTACGATGATCCAGTAGCCATACAATATTCTCCGGTGCCATCTCTCTGCACTTTGCAACGCGTAATCTATAATGATCTGACTCCCCTGCTTCTAGCCGAATAATATGAAGCTTTAATTATATTAGGCTTAATTATAATTAATTTTAAACTCTTTTGCATCATATTTTTGCAAAATTCGACAAAGTTTGCAGCGGTGGTGACGGCGGCGGTCGGAGTCTTTTTCATAGATTGATCAAGACAACTTGACCGATTTAGGCTATGCTAAGGACAACTGCCCAAGTAGATGAGGAGGATGCATATGATCAGGAAGTCGGCTATTCTGTGTTCTATTATATTTGTGCTTCTGCTAACGGCCTGCGGATCGAACACGAGCAATTCTGATAGCGCAAACAACGCAGCTGCCGGGAGCAATCTGACGGCGGAGGAAGAACTCGTAATTACAGCCACCAATTATAGCTTTGACCAGCCGGAATACCATTTGAAGAAGGGCGTCCCTGTCAAAATCATCTTCGAAAATGAGAGCGGCAATCACGGCATACTGATTCCGGAGATGAAGCTGCGGCTGGATGCCAAGAACGCCTCGCAGGTTGTCCTGCCCGAGGAAGCCGGAACCTTCGAGATGACCTGTGCCATCATGTGCGGCTCCGGCCACAGCGGAATGACTGCTAAGATTATTGTGGAGTAAGCACTCCAGTTCCAAGGGGCCGAATTACGCAAGTGGAAACGGCTTTGCCGTCCTTTTAAAGGACGGTACCGTTTTGGCGAGAAATAGAAGGATAATGTATAGCGTGGAACATATAAATTCTTATATTTGAACAAAATGCCTGCGGTATAGCCGGATGTGGTCAGTTTTTCGACCTTATTCGGCTCACTCGCCTCCGCCGCGCCAAATGTGATCGGTTTTCCGTTCTTATTCGGCTCACTCGCCTCCGCCGTGCCGAATGTAATCGGTTTTCCGTCCTTATTCGGCTCACTCGCCTCCGCCGCGCCGAATGTGATCGGTTTTGCGACCTTATTCGGCTCACTCGCCTCCGCCGCACCGAATGTAATCGGTTTTCCGTCCTTATTCGGCTCACTCGCCTCCGCAGCGCCGAATGTAATCGGTTTTGCGACCTTATTCGGCTCACTCGCCTCCGCCGTGCCGAATGTGATCGGTTTTGCGACCTTATTCGGCTCACTCGCCTCCGCCGTGCCGAATGTAATCGGTTTTGCGACCTTATTCGGCTCACTCGCCTCCGCCGTGCCGAATGTAATCGGTTTTCCGATCACATTCGGTTCTTGCACCTACGCACACAACTTATCCATATCGGACGAAAATCATGATTTCCTAGTCAGCAAATAAGCCGGAAGGGACAAGATCCCTTCCGGCTTATTTGCTCTGTATGCTTAAGCGGCTGCTACAGCCCCTGCTCTTACTTCACACCCTTGCTGCGGCCTGAAATGTCCAGCCAGACGGCGATGACCAGGATCGAGCCTTTGACCACATACTGCCAGAACGACTCCAGTCCCATCAGCGACATGCCGTTATCGAGCGAGGTCATCACCAGCGCCCCGATGAGAGCGCCAATGACCGTTCCGGCTCCGCCCATCAGCGAGGTTCCGCCGATGACGCAGGCGGCAATCGCGTCCATCTCGGCCATATTGCCTGCGGTAATGGTCGCCGAGGCCAGGCGGGAGGTCAGCACGATGGCGGCGATGGAGCCGAGCAAGCCGCTCAGGATGAAGACCAGCATCGTCTTGCGTCTGATGTTAATGCCGGAGAGCCGCGCAGCCTCAATATTGCCGCCGATGGCGTAGATATGGCGGCCGAAGGTCGTCTTGGTGGACAGGAAGTAGAAGATGACCGCCAGCACAATGACGAAGATGATCGGGAACGGAATCCCTTTGTAATTGTTCATCAAGGCCACAAAGACTACCACGAGCAGGGACAGTCCTGTTACCTTCGCGATATCCATGCCGAGCGGGGCGACGGTGAACCCGTATTTCTTGCGGGAGCGCCGCTTCGTGAACGCGCTATACAGCAGCAGAGCCACTGCGAGCACGCCGAGAATGATTCCGAAGCCTGAGGCAAAATAGGCATTGCCGAGCAGCGCCAGCACCGGATCAGATACCGGAATGGTCATGGATTCGGTCACGCCCATCAGCACCCCGCGGAACACCATCATCCCGCCGAGGGTGACAATGAAGGCGGGGATCATTTTATAGGCGACCAGCCAGCCTTGTACCAGACCCAGCACCGCACCTGCCGCAACCGTGCCCAGGATGACCACGATAGCGGGCAACTCCAGCCAATTGCTGAGAATCGCCGCCATCCCGCCGGTCAAGCCGACGATGGAGCCGACGGACAGATCGATATGGCCCGCCACGATTACCAGCACCATGCCAATAGCCAGTATAGAGGTCACCGACATCTGCGTGAACAGATTGGACAGGTTCCGCGAGGTCAGGAAGGTCGGATTCAGCACGCCGAACAACACCCAGATCAGAATCAATGCGCCAATCATTGTATAGGCGCGCATATCCATTTTGCCGAACAGGGTACGCAAGCGCGATCCTCCGGCGGCCGGAACCGCTTCAGGTTCCTTAAGCTCTTTTTGCAGCTGCATCTCTATCTGCCTCCTGTGGCGGCCAGCATAATATTCTCCTGTGTTGCTTCGCGCCAGTCATATTCCCGTACCAGTTGTCCTTCGCACATCACCAGAATCCGGTCGCTCATCCCCAGCACCTCGGGAAGCTCGGAGGAGATCATTATAATAGCTACTCCCTGCTCCACCAGCTTGTTCATCAGATTATAGATTTCGTACTTCGCCCCGACATCGATGCCCCGGGTGGGTTCGTCCATAATCAGAATCTTGGGGTCACTCATCAGCCATTTGCCGATAACCACCTTCTGCTGGTTCCCCCCGGACAGTGTGCCGACAAGCGTCTCCAGCGAAGCTGTCTTCGTCTTCAGATCCTTCACGTACTGCTCAGACCACTTGATCTCCTCATTCTCATTGATCACTCCCAGCCTTGAGACCTTGCCGAGTGTGGCCAGCGTCGTATTGCGCTTGACATCCATCCCCATGACCAGCCCCTGACGCTTGCGGTCTTCCGTGACCAGGGCAATCCCGGCCTTGATCGCTTCGGCAATCGAACGGATCTTAACGGCCTTGCCTTCGATCAGAACCGTACCTTCGCTTCTTCCGCCATATGCGCCGAACAGGCTGCTGACCAGCTCTGTCCGCCCGGCCCCCATCAGCCCGGCAATGCCCAGAATCTCGCCTTGACGGAGCGTGAATCCAATATCTCTAAGCACCTTCTGCTGACGCTTCTCCGGGTGCCAGACATTATAGTCTGCGACCTCAAGCACCTTGTCTCCGGGTGAATGCGGGACGCGCGGATAGCGCTCGGTCAACTCACGGCCGACCATCAGCGATACCACCTGATCGTCGTTCGTCGCCTGGCGCTCCAGGGTTGCCACCGTCCGTCCGTCGCGCAGCACGGTAATCGAATCGGCCAGTGCGAACACCTCGGGCATTTTGTGGGAGATATAGACACAGGTAACCCCTTCGCGCCGCAGCTGGTCCAGAATGCCCATCAGGATGGACACCTCACTCTCGGTCAGCGCCGCTGTCGGTTCATCCAATATGAGAATCCGGGTATGCTTGGAGAGCGCCTTGGCGATCTCTACGAGCTGCTGCTGGCCGATGCCCAGATTGCCGATCTTCGTATCCGGCGACAGGTTCAGCCCTACCTTCTTCAGCCACAGCGAAGCCTGATGGTACAGCTCATTCCACTGGATCGCCCCGCGCTTCACCGGCTCTGCCCCCAGGAAAATATTCTCGCCGACCGTCATCTCCTTCACGAGCGCCAGCTCCTGATGGATAATCGCAATGCCGGCCTGCTCGGCATCGGTAATTTGGTGGAATGCCTTCTTCTCCCCGCCGATGCGGATTTCGCCTTCATATGTCCCCGCAGGATACAGTCCGCTCAGCACCTTCATCAGCGTGGATTTGCCTGCGCCGTTCTCCCCGCACAAGGCGTGAATCTCTCCTTGCTTCACCTTGAAGTTCACATGGTCCAGCGCCTTCACGCCGGGGAAGCTCTTGCTGATCTCTGCCATTTCAAGTACATCCATGCCTGCCGTTCCTCCTTCCCGCCCTCAAGCAGCAAGCAGATGCGGGTTCGCCACTGGCTCCGCATCTGCTTGCCGTACAGGCTGCCCTTATTGTTTCGGCCACTGGTCCTTCGGAACGTTCTTATACACATCCTCCAGCTTGTGGAAGCCGTCCTTGATCAGCACATCCAGGTTATCCTTGTTGACGGCAAGCGGATCAAGCAGCACGGATGGAACATCAATTTTACCGTTGTTAACAGTCTTATCTGTCGAAATAGCCTCGCCCTTGGCAGCTGCCACCGCCATTTCCGCCGCCTTCGTGGCAATCGCGTTGATCGGCTTGTAGACCGTCATCAGCTGTGTGCCTTCCGCGATACGCTGTACAGCAGCGAGGTCAGCATCCTGACCGGATACCGGAATTTTGCCCGCCATGCCCTGCGCCGTAAGCGCCTGGATGGAGCCGCCTGCTGTCCCGTCATTCGCTGCTACAACGCCCTGTACATCGTTATTGTTTGCGGTCAGCGCATTCTCCATATTTTTCAGCGCTTCTTCCGGCTTCCAGTCCTTGGAGAACTGGTCGTAGACGATTTTGATATCGCCCTTCTCTTCCAGCGGCTTCAGAATATTCATCGCGCCTTCCTTGAACATGTGGGCATTGTTATCGGTATCTGCGCCGCCGATGTAGACGATATTGCCCTTAGGAGCCTTGTCGATAACCGCCTGAGCCTGGAATTCACCGACACGCACATTATCGAAGGAGATGTAATAATCCACCTCGGAATTGTTGATCAGCCGGTCATAAGCAATAACCTTGATGCCTTCCTTATGCGCCTTATCCACGATGGGAGCCGTAGCCTCCGCATTATGGGCAATGACCACGAGCACATCCACACCCTGGGAGATCAGTTGCTCCGCCTGGCTTAGCTGGGTAGCATCATCCCCGTTCGCGGCCAGCACCTTCACTTCACCGCCAAGCTCCTGTACTTTTGCTGTGAAAATATCCCGGTCCTTCTGCCAGCGCTCCTCCTTCAAGGTATCCATGGACATGCCGATGACAATTTTGTCCCCGTCCTTGGCCGCTCCAGCAGACTCCTTCTTCTCGTTGTCACCGCTTGAGACCACACCGCAGCCCGCCATCGATGCAGCCAGCACCATCGCCGCCAGCCCGAGGGAAATTGCTCTTCCGTATTTTCTCACGATTACTACGCCCCTTTTCGTCAGCCCTATATTTGATTGCGCTTACAAAAAAAGTGTAGCATGGAAAAACCGCCCCGGGAGCAGCGATTCCCTGCACTTATTTGCCCTCCACCCGCATTCTTGGTCTTGCCTGCTGTAATGTAATTCTCCGCCCCGGCTTTCATAGGATAATCCGGGGCAACAGCACAAAAAAGTCCTTGCTCACTCAGCAAGGACCCGGCTTCTCCTGCTGCTGGCGGAATTCGCTTGGCGTCATCCCCGCAGCCTTCTTGAAGACCCGGCTGAAATAATTCGGGTCCTTATAGCCTACTTCATAGCAGATTTCCTTCAGGTTCAGCTGATCCTCAGAGATTAGGCGTTTCGCTTCATTCATCCGCAGCCGTGTGACATAGTCGATGAAGGTCTCTCCTTCATGCTGCCGGAATAATTTGCTGAAATAATGCGGGCTCAGGTTCACATATTCAGCCGTCTGCTCCATGGAGATATCCTCTTTATATTTCTGGCTGATATAGAGCAGCGCCCGCTGATGCACATGGGACCGGTGATGCTCCTGCTCCTCCTCCAGGCCATCGATCAGCCGCTCCAGCCAGGACTCCGCGCTTAACCGCAGAGCACGCGGATCTTCCGCTGCGTTCAGCGAAGCCAGCAGCTCTGCACCGGCCGTGGAGTGAACGCCTCTGGCCAGGAACAGCAGCAGGCCTGTTACCTCCCCACGCACGGCGGACAGCGGCTGGTCCCCTCCTTGCTCGAAGGAGTCATACAGCAGGCTGAAGCGCTGGGCGGCCTCCTGCTTGCTGCGCTGGAGCAGGGCGGTAAGCAGCTTCTTCTCTTCATCCAGAGAGACCGCCGTCTGCCCCGAGCTCTGGATCATATCATCGTAATGGTGCACACCGAATGAATGCTGGTGGTCCGCACATATGCGGACGGCTTCGCGGTAGGAACGGCTAAGCCCGTCCCAGCCTTCACGGATCGAGCCGATCCCGACGCCAAGGGGCAGGCTGAAGCGCTCCCGGGTATAGGTGCGGAGCCGCTCTCCCCAGTCCAGCGAGCTGACGCGCTGGGAATATCCGGTCCTCCCCGGCGGCAAGGGAATGAACAGCGCCAGCTGATGCCCGGCCAGCGGTCCGGCAAGGCAGCCCAGTCCTGTTTTGGCAAACTGCTTGACCGCCTCATAGATCTCCCGCTTGGACTGCCGGAACGTCTCCCAGCCGCTCTCCCCGTGCCGGGGGAATGACAGGACCATCGCGTAGCCCTTGCTGAAATGCAGCTCCAGCAGCCCGGCCAGCTGCTCCGGCTCCAGATCCTGCACATGCTCCAGCATCAGCATCAGGGTCAGCTCATTCTCGGCCAGCGGCAGCAGATGGGCCAGCTTTTCCTGCAGCTCCAGCTGTTCATTCCTGCGCCGCCGCTCCTCCTCGATGACCGCCATCAGCTTCCTCAGCACCTCCGCCACCTCTTCCCGCCGGGCCGGCTTCAGCAGATAGTCGCGGACACCCAGCAGCAGCCCCTCCTTGGCATACGCGAAGTAGTCATGGGCCGTAATCATCACAATCTGCGCCGCCGGAAGCTTCTCCCGAATCTGCCGCACCGCCTCCAGCCCATGAATCCCGGGCATCTTAATATCCATGAAAATCATATCCGGCCGGTGCTCCTCCGCCAGCTGAATCGCCTTCCGCCCGTTCCCCGCATGCAGGAATTCGAATTTGTCCGGGATAAGATGCCGGATCATCAGCTCCAGCCCCTCCCGCTCCAGTGCTTCATCATCTGCGATCAGCAGCTTGTACATCGTTATCGCTTCCCCCTTCACTTCATATGAGTGCCTCTAGGCCGAGGTCCGGAAGGGCAGCCGGAACAGCACCGCCGTCCCCTGCCCTTCACTGCTGTTGATCTCGATGAGCTGCTGGCCGTCGAAGAATAAATGCAGTCTTTTGAAAACATTATGTGTCCCAAGCCCGGTAGACTGGCCCTTGCTGCTGGAATGCGGCGCCTCCTGCTGAATCGATCCCATCAGCCGGGCTACCGTCTCGCGGTTCATGCCCGCTCCGTTATCGCTGATTACAATCTCCACCTGCCCGCTGCGGTAACGGATCGATAGCGTAAGTATAGCCCCCTCCTCCATCTGCTCCAGACCGTGAACGAAGGCATTCTCGAAGATCGGCTGCAGCGTCAGACACGGCACCATCCCGTCCATCGCCTGCTCATCAATCTCCATTTCAAAAGCAATCCGGTCCCGGAAGCGGGCCCGCTGGATGTTGATATACTCGTTCACATGCTCGACCTCCTCGCGCAGCGGAACAGCCTGGTCCAGCTTTTGCAGATTATAGCGGAGCAGACGCGAGACCGACACGGTCAGATCGCTGGTTCTCGCCGCCCCTTCCAGATACGCAAGCTTGGCGATGGAATTCAGTGTGTTGAACAGGAAATGCGGATTGATCTGGCTCTGCAGCATTTTCAGCTCCAGCTCCTTAACCAGCCGGTCCTTCTCCGCACTCTTGATGTTCTCCTTCATCAGCTCCTGGATATTATCGATCATCCCGTTAAAAGCGCGGCACAGTATGCTGATCTCATCGTTATTAACACTCTCCGGCGCCTTGGTATCCATCCGTCCCTTCGAGATTTGCTTGGCCGTTGCCACCAGGCGGCGGATCGGTCCGGTAATGCTGCTGGACAGCCAGACGGCCATACAGATGCTAAGCAGCGCCGCGGTGATCACCAGCAGACTGCCCATCCGGTTCAGCTTCGCTGTCGTAGACATAATCTCGGCGTAGATCGGCTTATATTGGTCCAGCTCCAAATCGACCAGCTCCTGGGCCTCCTCACGGATGAACCGCTGCGTCTGCTCCGCCTCAATATAGGCACCTGCCAGCGAATTCGCATCCTGTCCGTCAATCTCCGTGATCATCTGGCCCGCCTGCTCGACAAAAGTATCAATAAGGTGGCTGTAGTTCATCAGCGGAAGGCCGCTGCCCCCGATGGTATTCATCCCGTCCAGCCTGCTGCGCAGCTCCAGTACCGCGCCCAGATGCTTCTCCACCTCCGGGAAGCTGTCGGTATCCACCTGCATAATGAAGCGGTTCAAGGAGCGCATATTCTCGCCGACCTCATAGGATACCTCCTTATACAGCATGATCCGGTTCATCATCAGGTGGTAGCTCTCCTGCACATTCTTCCCGCTCTGGAACAGTACGAAGGAGACCGAGCTCATCAGCAGCACCAGCAGCGGAATACAGATCAGCAGCTTCAGGCGGATACTCATAGGCTCTCTCCCTCCTGCACATTGGTCTTATCCAGTACCTTCACTCCGGTATAATACCTGGGCTGTAACTCAGCACCATTAAAATGCTCATGGAGCAGCCGGACCGCCATATTCCCCATCAGGTAGGGCTGCTGCGCAACAGTCGCTGTGATCGCTCCCCGGCTGATGGCATCCAGCGTCTCCGCCTGATTATCGAAGCCGATAATGGTCAGCGGCCCGCGCTTCAGGCTCCTCGATGCCTGCAAGACTCCCAGCGCGTCCGTTGAACTGGTGCCGACCATGACATCGATCTCCGGATGATAGCGCAGCATATCTGCCGCCTGCTGGATCGCCTCCATATGCGAGATGTTGGAGCTGCGGACATCGACAATCTCCATGCCGCCGTAGTCCTTCACGATGTTCTTCAGCCCGTCCAGACGCTGAAGCTGGTTTTTGGCCAGCTCGCTGCCGATGATTACGCCTATTTTGCCTTTTCCGCCGGTCGTCTTCACTACCATGCGCCCCAGCGCCTCACCGGCAGCTACATTGTCAGTGCCCACATAGGCCAGTCTCCGGCTGGCCGGAGCATCCGTATCAATCGTGATCACCGGAATCCCCCGGTTCACGGCCTTATCAATCACCGGCGTGAACTTCTCGTCGTTGAGCCCCTGGACGATGATGGCATCCGCTTTAGCGGCAATCGCTTTTTCCAGCAGGCTGATCTGCTCCTCCATGTTATTGCGCACCGGTCCCGTGAATTCGATCTCTATCCCGTATTTCGCTGCGGCCTCTGCGGCCCCCTTCTCGACCATCTCCCAGTAAGGGTGGTACCGCTCCTGCTCGATCAGCACAATATGATATCCGGGCTTGTCCTGACTGGGCTGGCCGCTTAATTCCTTGACAATATTGCCCATCCGGGCAGAATGGCGCGCGAAGCCTATAAACAAATATGACAACAGTATAAAAAGCACAATAACCCCAACGCCGCTGACCCATTTCTTATCCATCCCGTTCACCTCAACCAACATCCTACCCCGGGTTGTAACCGGTTGCAATACTTATTATGTCAAAGATAATTCATGCAGGGGGCAGTTAGGCTAATGTATTCTTCGTAAATACGTTCGAACTAATTTAGCTCACATCTGGTGATTTAGGGGCACTTGTGCTCCTCATTTACTAATTTGGCTAACTTCTGCTGAAATCAGGAGCACTTGTGCTCCTCATTTACTCATTTGGCTAACTTCTGGTGGATTCAGGAGCACTTGTGCTCCTCATTTGCTCATTTGACTAACTTCTGCTGAAATCAGGAGCACTTGTGCTCCTCATCATGAGCTGTTATCGCCAAGTGTTGCACATTTTGCAGGATTCATATCGGATTGTAGCTTGAGAACGCCAAATGTTGCACATTTTGCAGGAATGTTACCAGTGGAGCGGTCGTTGGCTGAAATATGTTGCATTCTAGGCAGGATTTCCCGCAATTTGCTGCCTCAGAGGTACGAATGTTGTATTTAGTGCAGGATTTGTCCAAGATGGCAGCCTAGATGTCTTCTTCACTCCCCCCTTCCCTTCACCAACTTCCCCCCCCCAGTAGAAATTACTTCTGTCCCATACTTCACTTCAGCCAACTTTAGAGCAGCAGCCCCCCTTGCAGTCCCCCTAAGGAGGAATCCGTCCCCCGTCCCTGCACAGCAGAAAAAGCCGTTCTAAGCATTCCTGCTTACAACAGCTCTTCCTGTGATGCATCCGCCATTCAACTGTCCTGTTCGATCAGTTGAATCCATTCATTATATTCACTCTGTAGCTTGGAATATTCCGCCTGCAAGCTGCGATGCTCCTGGGACAGCTTCTCCAGCTCTCCCTGCTGCAGCTCGAACTGGGCCTGAACCAGCCGCAGCTGGCCTTGGACCATCTCATAGCTCTCGCCGATCTCATCCAGCTGCTGCGCCGCCTCAGTACGTGAGCGGCTGACTGCTTCCGCCTGAGCCTCGGCTTCCCCGGCCTCCTGCTGCCAGATCTCAATCTCCTCACGCAGCTGTGCTTCCTGCTCATTCCACTGCTGCTCGCGCTGTTGAAGCTCCTCAACTTTCTGCTTCCAGGTAGCTTCGTACTCCCGGGTCTCACGGAGTGCTTCCTGCTGCTCCGCCGACGCAGCGGCAGCTTCACGGCCTGCCTCGTATAGCTCTTCCATTCGCCGCGCAGCTTCCTCGCCTTCAGCTTCCAGCAGCTCGCAGCGTTCCTTTAACTGCTCCCCGTCCTGCAGAATCTCGTCGTACTGGGCAATCAGCTCCTCGTAACGGCCGCGCAGCGCAGCCAGTTCCTTGCGGGCTGTCTCTGCCGCCTCCTGCTGAACGGCAAGCTCCTGCTCCGCTTCGGCACGAAGCCGCGCCTCCTGATCAAGCTGCTGAACCATGCCGTCTGCCTGTCCGCGAAGAGTCTCCACTTCGCGCTGCAAGGCTGCCGACTTCTCCCCTTCTTCCAGAAGGTTCATCTCCAGCTCGCTGATAT
The DNA here is from genome assembly GCF_037975415.1 of Paenibacillus sp. FSL M7-0896. NCBI lineage: Bacteria > Bacillati > Bacillota > Bacilli > Caryophanales > Paenibacillaceae > Paenibacillus > Paenibacillus sp. FSL M7-0896. The sequence goes on along the minus strand of NZ_CP150250.1, from coordinate 1,661,920 downwards.
CCTCCATATGCTTGTTCGCACGCTCCTGCCAGGAAGCCGCTTCCTCGGCCGTACGGTCGAATTCGACCTGCGTCCGGCTGAGCTGATCTGCGGTCTCCCGCAGCGATGTGCGCAGTGCTGCCGCTTCTTCCTGCGTCAGCTCATAACGCTGGCGCAGCCCTTCCAGTTCATCGTTCAGCAGATTGCCAAGCTCCTTAGTAGTATGCAGCTCCTCCTGCGCTTCACTTAGCTTGCCCTCTACATCCCGAAGTTCGCTGCGGATATCCACCGCCTCGCTCTGTGTAGCCGCAACCTGATTACGCAGCTCATCCAGTTCTTCGTTCAACAGGGTGCCGAGCTCGCTCGCCGTGTGCAGTTCCTCCAACGCAGCGCTTAGCTTGCCCTCTGCGTCCCGCAGTTCGCTGCGGAGCGTTTCCGCCTCGCTTTGCGCAGCTGCAACCTGCTGGCGCAGCCCTTCCAGCTCTTCGTTCAGCAGGGTGCCAAGCTCGTTCGCCGTGTGCAGCTCTTCCAGCGCAACGCTTAACTTGTCCTCTGCATCCCGCAGCCCGCTCCGGAGCGCTTCCGCCTCGCTCTGCGAAGCCGCAGCCTGCTTGCGCACTTCCTCCAGCGCCGCACTCTGCTGCTCTCCTTGCTCAGCGGCAAGCCTCAGCTCCTCCCCGAGCTGCTCCTCCCGCTTCAGCACAGCTTCGTACTGCGCCAGCAGCGTCAGCCGCGCATCGCGTTCACCCTTAAGCCCGGCTTCCGCCGCACGCAGCCGGGACTGGAGCTGCCCGGTTCCGCCGCGCAGCTCGCCAAGCTGCTTCTCCAGCTCCTGAAGCTGCTGCTTATGCCGGTGCTCCTGCGTCCCCTGGGACTGCCGCAGCTCCTTGTTCTTGGCCAGCTCCTTCTCAAGCGCTTCCCGCTCCCCGGTAAGCTCACTTGTGAGCGCAGCCTTGGTATCAGCCAGCTCCTTGCTTAACGTGGAGCGGATCTCCACGATCTCGCTGCCCATCGACTCCCGGGTCTCATGCAGCTCCTGCTCCAGGGCAGACAACGTCTCCGTCTTCTCGCGGATCAGAGTCTCGCGCAGCTGCTCCAATTCCTGCTGATGGGCAGCCTTTATCTCTTCCAGCTGCTGCAGCCGCATGGCTTCTACGGCTTCCAGCTCCTGACGCGCTGCCTCGCGGCCTGCAGCCTGCTCTGCTTCATGGCCCTCGCGCAGCGCCTTCAGCTCATCCTCGCGTGCCTTCAGCTCCTGCACCAGCTGCTCGCGGCCGGCGGCCGCAGCCTGCTTCTCTTCCTCCAGCAGCTGGGCATGCAGCTGCCGCTCCTGCTCCTGCTGCTCCAGATGCCTGGAGCGTTCTTCTTCGGCAGCGGCAATCAGCCGCGCCGCCTCTTCCTTCGCAGCCGCTTCCAGCTTCTCATATTCCTCCTGCTGTTCACGCTGCGCTTCCTGAAGGCGTGACACCTCCACGCGAAGCTCGGTACGTTCACCGGTCAGCATATTCAGCTCATTCTTGAAATCCTGAACCTGGATTGCCTGCTCTGCCATATGTACAGCTGTAAGCACCGCAATCCGCGGCGTATCCAGTCTGGAATGTGATTTCGATATTGCACGCATATGCTCATCGACATGACGGGCGACCTGTTTCATATATTCTGTGCTGCTTCCTACAAGCTTGTAGGAAGTTCCGTATATCTCCACGGCGACACGGGTCCGGTCCATAGCCACAGTTGTGCCCTCCTTTGTATGTGTGCGGATTCTAAGTTGGTTTCTTTGCTCTTGCTCCTATTGTAGCGTGATTTCCTGACCTTTGGCAAAAGCACGCGTCCATTGCATTTATTTGCATGTTCCTCCGCACTTCACAAGGGTACAGAAAAGCCGCAGGGAATCTCTGTTTCTAAATGGATTCGCTGCGGCTTTGCACAATTCCTGCTATTTTCTTAATTCTGCACCAAAAGTTTGTTCAAGGGCAGAGACCACTTTGTCATGCACTTCCACAACCTCTTCGTCAGTCAGCGTATGCTCGGTATGGCGGTACAAGAGCGACAGGGCAACACTCTTCTTGCCTGCCTCCATCTTGCCTCCTGTGTAGATATCGAATACCTGCACATTTTGCAGCAGAGTGCCACCGTGCTCACGGATCGCCGCGATCAGGTCACCTGCCGGAACCGCGTCATCGACTACCACTGCAATGTCCCGCTCCATGCCCGGGAAGCGGTGAAGCTCGCTGTACTGCAGCCCGGCGCGTGCCGCATCATAGAGCGGCTGCAGCAGGACTTCGGATACATAGGTATCCTCCAGATCCATCCGGCGTTGCAGCTCGGGATGAATCTGCCCCATCGAACCGATCTTCACACGGCCCTCTGCCTGAAGCAGATAGATGGAAGCGGAGCGTCCCGGATGATAGCCTTCAGGCGCGTCCCCTTCATAGATTACGCGATCCGTAAGGCCCAGATGTGCAAATACAGTCTCCAGCGCACCCTTAAGGTCGAAGAAATCCACCGGCTCAGCAGCCACGTTCCACTGCTTGGCTGCACGCGTACCGCTCAGCAGCAGCCCCAGCACCGGCAGCTCGCTCGGCTGGCGGGTAAGGACTTCCTCCTCCGTGAAGAAGACGTTGCCGATTTCGAATAACGCCAGATCGCCTTGGCGGCGGTTCGTATTGTAGAGGGCAATCTCCAGCAGCTGCGGCAGCAGGCTGGTACGCAGCACGCTGCGCTCCTCGCTCATCGGCATCGCCAGCTTCACAGACTGCTTGCCTTCCGCCAGCATAGGGAAGAGCCTGCTCTGCTCCGGCTGGATGAAGGAATAGCCCATAACCTCCTGATATCCGCCCAGCGAGAGCATGCGGCGCAGCTCGCGGCGCAGAGATTGCTGTCTGGTAAGCGCGCCCGGTGTTGTTGTGCCTTCGATCAGGGTGGTCGGGATGTTGTCGTAGCCGTACAAGCGGGCGATCTCTTCAATCAGATCCACATCCTGCGTAATGTCTCCGCGCCGTGTCGGCACCTCGACCTCGACGATTCCCTGAGCCGCATCACCGCACTTGAAGTGCAGACGTCCGAACAGGGTCTTCACTTCCAGCAATGACAGATCTGTCCCGAGATAGCGGTTCAGCTTCTCCAGCGATAAGTTCAGCACCTTCTCCTGAGCAGCGGCGCTGCCGGCCTGGACAATCCCTTCATGCACCGTTCCTCCGGCATACCGGGCAATCAGTGCAGCCGCGCGGTTAAGCGCAGGGATGACCGCATTCGGGTCAACTTCCTTCTCGAACCGCTGGGACGCTTCCGAGCGCAGACCGAGCTGACGCGAGGTCTTGCGTACCGTTCCGCCATCGAATTTGGCTGATTCCAGTACGATATTAACGGTGTCTGCGGTAACCTCTGTAGACAGTCCGCCCATCACTCCGGCCAGGCCAATTGCGCCTGAGCCGTCGGCAATGACCAGCATCTGCGGTGCAAGCTTGCGCTCTTGTCCGTCAAGGGTAACCAGTCCTTCCCCTTCACGGGCAAACCGTACACCGATGGTTCCTCCCTGGAGCTGCCCGCCGTCAAATGCATGCAACGGCTGCCCGTATTCCAGCATCACGTAGTTGGTGATGTCCACGATATTGTTAATCGGACGTACCCCGGCCGCCATCAGGCGGTTCTGAATCCACAGCGGGGACGGCGCGGTCTTCACTCCGGCAATATAACGCACGGCATAATGGCTGCAGAATGCCTCATCCTCAATGGTAACCGTGATGGAGTCCGCAGCCTTCCCGCCCGTTTCCACGAGCTCTGCCGCCGGATCAGCCAGCTTCAGCTCACGGCCCAGTACCGCGCTTACCTCATAAGCGGCACCGATCATGCTCAGGCAGTCGGAACGGTTCGGCGTTAGATCGAAATCAAGAATTTCGTCATTCAGTCCAAGCACCTTGAGAATATCCTGGCCCACCTCGGTCTGTTCCGGCAGCACGAGAATGCCCTCCTGCAGCTCTTTGGGCAGCAGCTTGTCGTTCAGGCCCAGCTCTTTGGCCGAGCAGATCATCCCCTGCGACAGCACGCCGCGCAGCTTGGCTTTTTTGATCTCCAGGCCCGGCAGCTTGGCACCTACCAGCGCGACCGGAACCTTCTGGCCCGCTGCGACATTCTTCGCTCCGCAGACGATCTGCAGATCCTCGCCCTGCCCGGCATCGACGATACAGATATTCAGCTTATCGGCGTCCGGGTGCTTTTCTTTGGATTTCACGTAGCCGGTCACAATCCCGGAGATCCCTTTGTTGCGGCGTTCTATTCCGTCAATCTCGATGCCGGCGGTGGTGATTTTGTCCGCCAGTTGATCAGCGGTCACTCCTTCCAGCGATATATAATCGGCCAGCCAGGCGGTTGATACTTTCATAATCGCACACTTCCTTTTTGTTTCAGATGTATTGATCTCCATGCCGGTTGTGCTGGGGAGCGGAAGCGGATATAAACAAGCCCACGTCAACTTCGCGCAAGAAAATTCTGCATTGCAGTGTTCCTACAGAGAATATTTGGACTTCCGGCCGCTGTTGTGTTTGGATTTCCTGATTAGAACCGCTTCTCGCGGTAAAAATCCAAACACAAAGGCGGACGCTACCGCTCCTACAGTTCCAAAATTCCCCTCCGGTCCTTCAATCGCAGTCATTTAATTAGCACTGCCGTCATCCCTCCGGCTTAACAATATCCGTCCAACGCCCCCACACACAACCGCCAAATCCCTAAATACCCTTGAACTGCTTCACAAAGCCCATATCATTCGTGTAGAAGTAGCGGATGTCATCGATGCCGTATTTCAGCATCGCGATCCGTTCCGCACCCATGCCGAACGCGAAGCCGCTGTAAACTTCCGGATCGTATCCGCCCATCCGCAGCACATTCGGGTGCACCATACCGGCGCCGAGAATCTCCAGCCAGCCGCTCTGCTTACAGAGACGGCAGCCGCTGCCGCCGCATTTGAAGCAGTTCACATCCACCTCAACGCTAGGCTCGGTGAACGGGAAGAAGCTGGGGCGCAGACGGATACCCGCGCTAGGTCCGAACATCTCCTTGGTGAACTGCTGCAGAGTACCCTTCAGGTCGCTCATGCGGATATTGCGGCCGATGACCAGGCCTTCAATCTGATGGAACTGGAAGGAGTGGGTCGCATCGTCATCGTCGCGGCGGAAGACTTTGCCGGGACAGATGATTTTGACCGGAGACTCCCCGTTCGCCGCTTGCATGGTACGCACCTGTACCGGCGAGGTCTGGGTACGCATCAGAATATCATCCGTGATATAGAAGGAATCCTGCATGTCCCGGGCCGGATGGTTCTTCGGCAGGTTCAGCGCCTCGAAGTTGTAATAGTCCGTCTCCACCTCCGGCCCTTCAGCGATCCGGAAGCCCATGCCGATGAAGATATCCTCGATCTCCTGGAGCACCCGGCTCAGCGGATGAATCCCGCCCTGCGGCAGGCCGCGGCCCGGCAGGGTTACATCGACCTTCTCCGCATTCAGGCGGCTCTCTGTCTCCTGCTGCTGGAACAGCTCCTGCTTGGCGCTGATCACCTCTTCAATGGCGCTGCGCACCAGATTGGCCACCTGGCCGATCACCGGACGCTCTTCCGCGCTTAATCCGCCCATACCGCGCAGAACCTCTGTCAGCTCGCCTTTTTTGCCAAGGTATTTGACGCGCAGCTCATTCAGAATCTGCGGATCGTTTACCGCCTGCAGCTTCGTCAGCGCCTCAGCCTTCAGTGCTTCCAATTTGTCTTTCATGGCTTGTACTGCCCCCTCAAATCTCGTATTGTTCAACAAAAAAAGGCCTTTCCTCCCGGTAAAGGGACGAAAAGACCGTGGTACCACCCTTGTTAGACGGCCGTACGCTTCCCTTAAGAGCACTATTCCCTCTTTCGGTGCGGCAAAGACCTGTCTCACTTTATACAGAAATAACGGTCTGCGGCCGGTCCCCCCTACTAGCGCTCTTCAAGCACATTCAGGGAACTGCTCCGGAGTGAACTTCGGCAGCTCTGCTCTCTTAGAAACGCTCTCAATCTGCGGCGCTTCCTCCCTGTAAGCCAGGCACTGCGTACTCTTCTCCATCATTGCATGTATGCGGATTATAACCTCTGCACTTCGATCCTCCACTTGGGAAGATATGCCCATCTATTATATGCAAAAACAGCCAGTTTGACAAGCCGCACAAATTCCGCTTATTTTTTATCTTTTTTTAAGCTCCTTTTAAGCTTCAGCGCGGTTTGACTGCTCTTTTTTCAGCGGACATTCAGTCAATGTTGATATTTTCCCTTAAGAGATCACACAAGGAGGAAATTACATGCTTACACGAAAAAAAGCATTTGTTCTGCTGCTGCTCAGCACATTTGCCGCAAGTCAAACCGCTGGAAGCCCGGGAACCGCGGCCTATGCCGCTTCATCCGGTTCAACGGCTGCCACAGCAGCAAGCGCGGTCACGGAAGTCTCCACACTTAACGGTCTAAGTGCGCTCAAGCTCGGTACCGCGCTTCAGGTGAAGCTGAGCCATGTAGGGATTCAGAGCCAAACCGGCGGTAATATTCTCACCTACACGCTTACCTATACCAACACTGCCGGCAGCAGCGTCAATCTGGCGGACTATTTCTCCAAAATTGTAACTGCGGGCGGCAGCATCATTAAGGGAATTCCGGTCAGCGCAGACAGTGCGGTCAAGAAAATCCCTGCTAAACAAAGCACCAGTCTTACATACTATGCGAATATTGGAACCGCCGCCTCAGTCAAAGGACTCAAAATCAACATCTACGGCTGGAATTTCAGCGCCGCTAATTATGAACAGCGTATAGGCACGTTCACGATTCCTTCCAATTATTCTCTGTCCTCGCTTACAGGGGAGACCCGAAAGGTTGAACTCGGCGGCATTACTGCCGGCACCAAAGCCGAATCCGTGCAAATCTACAAATATAACGGCAAAGTCTATGCCAAGGTCGGGCTTAGCCTAACCAATCTGGGTACCAAAGTGCTTACAGATCCGGGCTATACCTTGTACCTGAAATCCTCGGGCGGCTCTGTCTTCACGCTTACGCTGGATGACAGCAGCTCCGAATTCAAGCTTCAGCCTCAGGAGAAGAAGACGCTCTATTATATGACCGAGATCCCCTCCTACATGAATCTCAGCAAGATGACGCTGCAGATTGCCAAGCTGGATGAAGGACTCAAGCTGTACCTGCCTGTCTCTTCCTACGCACTTCCGGCTGCGGTAACTGCAGATTTCACTGTAGCGGCGGGCTATACCAAAAAGGTCTCCATCGACAGCAATCTGGTGGACTTGCAGCTGCTGAAGGCAAGTGTGCATGCGGATAACGGGAATGGTGTCTGGAGCTATCAGCTCCGGGTGAAGAATACCGGCAGCACAGCCGTTACTTTGCCTGCTTATGAGCTTAACGTCAAGTCGGCGGAAGGCTATAGCTTCCCGGTGACGGCCACTGCCTTGAGCAGCCTGACCCTGAAGCCGCTGGAAGAAAAGCTGATTGAGCTGAGCGCCAGTGTTCCGCTGGAGCTGGCTCAGAATTCGCTGGAGCTGCGAATGATCGCTCCTGCAGCCAGCGCGGATAAAGTAACGCTGCCTGTGGCCTATTTCCGCATCCCTTATACGCCTGAGAGACAGATTCATCTCGCCTCTGAGACCAGTGTAACCAATACCTATGGCACCTTCGCTGTCTCTCTGGACTCGCTGCTGCGTCTGCCTTGGGGCAGCGAGGATCTGGTACAGGCTGTACTAACGATACGCAATGCAACGTCCAAATCCATTACCTTACCTGCTCTTACCGGCGTACTCCTGGCGGATCAGAAGGATCTCAGTTCCTCTTCGCAGACTTATACGGACAACAGCTCTTCGGTGCTTGCCCCGGGTGCCAGCACTCAGATCACGGTTCAAGGCCATATTCCATATACCCTGGAGGTCAGACAAATCAAGCTCATCCTCCAGGAGACCAAGGGTACAGAGGTGTCGCAGTTCCTCTCGCTCAGCACAAGCGACAGCACCGTTAAGAGTGTAGCTCCGGTGGCTGCAGGGGAAGCCTTCAAGATCACCGCCACCGGCAAAAAAGCCACCGTGAAGGAGCGCTCCACCCTCCTGTATACAGGAACCGGCTCGAACCTGGTGTACAGCGAAGTGGAAATGAACAGCGAAGAAGTCCGGCAGGCAGATCTGGCCCGTCTGTACGCACAGTTCAGGACTGCTGACGGGCAATATTTTGAAGCGACTGTCAACCAGTCCGAGCTGTCGACCAGCCCTGAAGGCAAAACACTGGTTACCTTCTGGGCGAAAGTCCCGGCCACCCTGGACACCGCAGGTCTTGAGCTGTATATCAGCCAGTCGATTGCGGATGGCAAGCTGACTGCCGCAGGAACGGCTGCGACGGGATACGTCAATACGGCAGCGCTGACACTGACACCGGCAGAGGTTACGCCTCTGACCAATCTGGCTTCCGTTCCACTTTTCCCTTATACACTGGCAGTTACCAGCTCTACAGGGGAACTCACGAAGGGCGCAAGCAGCATTGCTGTGACGTTCAATTACAATCTCAATCAGGATACTACCTACCAGACAGGTGCTTACCAGCATAAGCTCATCCTTCAGGTTATCGATCCTTATGGACAGTCTCACGAGAAAGCACTGACGCTGGGAACCGACTTGACACTGGGAACCAACAACTCTTATTCAACGACTCTATCCAGCGTCCTGTTCAAAAACCTCAGCTCCGGCACCTATGCCCTTAAATTCTACGATGAATTCCAGGGAGTACGGACAGAGCTCGCCAGCCAGGCCTATTCCCTTGAGGTTACCGCCAAAGCAACCACCTCTTCCCCCGAAGGAGCTGCACAATGAATAAGAAGAAGATCATCATTATCGCTTCAGCGATAGTCCTCGTTGCTATTGCAGGGATTACGGGCTATAAGCTCTGGCCGGATCAGAACCGGCAGATCAATGCCGCTCCGCTGAATACGGCAGTTGCCAGTAAGGGGGATATCCTGGTGGGTGTCTCGGGTTCAGGTGCAGTATCGGCGATCAACAGCGAGAGCATCCGTACCAAAGAAGCCGGGAAGGTCGATACGGTCATGGTTAAGAAAGGCGATGTTGTTAAAAAAGGTGCTGTGCTGATCACATTTGTTGCGGGCGATCTGGACGATAAGCTGAAGGAAGCCACCAAGTCACTGGAGAATCTCAAGACGGAGCTGGAGAATAAACAGGAGAGCTACAAGACGCTGGCTATGAATAACGCGACAGAGGAAGAGCTGGAATCGGCAAAAAAAGCCATTGATAAAGCCAATAGCGATATCGTGGACGGACAGGAATCCATCGCTGCCATCCATGAAGATATGGCTCCGCCTGATCCGCTGACCGCTCCGATCGATGGAACGATCACTGCCGTGAATATTACGGACGGTGAGCAGGCCCAGAATGGTACAGAGCTGTTCACCATGACCGACTACGTGAATCTAAGCGTAACCGTGCAGGTAGACGAGCTGGACATCCCCAAAATCAAGCTGAATCAAGCCTCTACCATTACACTGGATGCCCTTGAGGACAAATCTTTTACCGGTAAAGTTATAGATATCGCCAAAGAAGGGACCTCCTCTAATGGCGTCTCCCTGTTCAACGTCACTGTAGGATTAAATAACTCGGAGGGTGTGCTTATCGGCATGTCTGCGGAGGTGGCGGTTACGATCGAAGAGAAAAAGGATATTCTGACCGTTCCCATCGAAGCTGTAACGAAGATAAACGGGAAATCCTTCGTCAATGTGCCGGGAACCGGGGATGAGCAAGCTAACACAACAGACAGAGATGCTGCTGACTCCAAGCCCCCTGCTGGCGCTGCAGCGGACGGTGAACCCTCCGGTAGTGAAGCGGGTACCCGAGGCACAGGCGCCCGCGGCGGCAGAGAATTCCAGGGCGGTGAACTTCCGTCTGGAGAGTTCCCTGCTGGCGCGGAGTTCCCCGGCAGAGCAGCCGGAAGCAAAGGTGCAGCCGGTTTCGCCTCAGGCATGAAACGGATAGCTGTAGAGGTTGGTATCCACAATGAGAGCAGCATCGAAATCGTCAGCGGCTTAAGTGAAGGGGATGAAGTAATCCTCCCGACCGTGATCTCCTCAGGCAATGCCACCTCCCCGCAGCAAGGCGGTATGGGTGGTATGGGCGGCTTCAGCGGCGGAGGAATGACCGGCGGGAGCGGTGGCTTTCCCGGCGGGGGCGGCGGCTTCGGCGGAGGTGGCAGCGGCGGAGGCTTCGGCGGAGGCGGTGGCGGACGATGACCGCACCAGAGCCGCTGATCCGGGTTGAGAAGATGCAGCACAGCTACACGATGGCCGGAGAATCGATGACGGTTCTGAAGAGCCTGAGCTTCAGCATTAATCACGGTGAATTCGTTGCGATCATCGGTCCGTCAGGGTCAGGTAAGTCCACCCTGATGAACATGCTGGGCTGCCTCGATGTCGCCAATGAAGGCGATTATTTCCTGGACGGCCAGGAGATCCGCAAGCTGTCTGACAACAGGCTGGCCCAGATCCGCAACGAAAAGATTGGCTTTATATTTCAAAACTTTAATCTATTGCCGAAGTTATCAGCGGTAGAGAATGTGGAGCTGCCCTTGATCTATCGTGGAATGTCCCATAGGGAGCGCAGAGAGATTGCCCGCAGTGCCCTGGTCCGGGTAGGCCTGGAGAGCAGAATGAATCATCGTCCCTCCGAGCTGTCCGGAGGCCAGCAGCAGCGTGTGGCTATTGCCCGCGCCCTTGCCGGAACCCCACCGATTCTGCTTGCCGATGAGCCAACCGGAGCGCTGGACTCCAAGACAGGCAAGGAGGTTCTGGAGATGATTAAGGAGCTTAACGTACAGGGGCATACCATTATTCTGATCACGCATGACCTGGAGATTGCCGAGCAGGCCAAACGGGTGATCCGGATTCAGGATGGGGATCTTGTAGAGGATCGGAAGGTGGTGCCCTCATGATGCTGTACCAGAGTATGAAAATGGCCTTCAAAAGTATCCTCAGCAGTAAAATAAGAGCCTTTCTTACCATGCTGGGCATTATTATCGGGGTATCCTCCGTCATTGCACTTGTCGCTGTGGGTCAGGGCACCACCTCACAGATTACAGAGTCCCTAAGCTCCCTGGGCACCAACCAGCTGACCGTCAACATTATGGGCCGCGGAGCCACCACATCGCTAACCTACGAGGAGGCCCTGGCTCTGGGTGAGATTGAAGGGGTGGACAATGTATCCCCGGTAATCTCCGGGAACGTTACCGCCAAGCACGGTACCGAGAACGTTTCCGTATCCGTTGAAGGCATTACACCTGCTTACGAAGAGGTCCAGGATTTCCATGTGCAATCCGGAAGATTTCTGCTTGAGATGGATACAGAATACCGGCAAAAGGTTGCGTTAATCGGATCAGATACGGCAGAGGATCTGTTCGGTACAAATAATCCTGTAGGCCAAAAGGTACAGATCAACGGAAGCAGCTTCAAGATCGTCGGGCTGCTGGAGAGTAAAGGCTCCACCAGCGTGGGTTCAAGCGATGAGAAGCTGCTGATCCCCATCTCTACAGCCGAACGGTTCCTGCAGAGCAGGGGAATCCGCTCCATTACGATCACAACCACTTCCAATGACAATGTGGATGCTGTCAAAACCAGGCTGGAGGCCAGCCTTGATGCCAAATTCAATGCCGCCGAGAACGCCTACTCTGTCTTTGATTCCCGGGAGATGCTGGAAACGGTAAATGAAACCAGCGCCACTCTGTCCATGGCACTTGGCGGTATCGCCGGTATCTCCCTATTTGTAGGCGGGATAGGGATTATGAACATTATGATTGTCTCGGTCAATGAGCGAACCAGAGAGATTGGCATCCGCAAGGCCATCGGGGCCAAGAAAAAGAACATTATGATGCAGTTCATGATCGAGTCCGTAGTCTTAAGCGGAACCGGAGGCCTAATCGGAGTCGCACTGGGACTTGGCGCCAGCTGGGCTGTCGGTAACTATACCACCTTGAATGTGGCGCCTTCCTGGAATATGGTCCTGATCTCCTTTTCATTCTCCTTGATCATCGGTGTCGTATTCGGAATGATTCCTGCAAGCAAGGCTGCAAGAATGCGCCCGATCTATGCGCTGCGCAACGAGTAGCGCCATCCTAGACGCTGCGTTATCATCAGCTTTTCAATCCGCCAGTCTCAGATCCCTGGGCTGGCGGATTTTCCTGTTTTATTTTTAATGCACAATTGATACCAAAGGGGTATCGTTTGCAGCAAAAGTGGGTAATAGGACTCAAAGGTCAGAATACCTTGTACATAGTAGTAGGGTATACATAATAGTTCTTTGTATCGGCTGTAACGGATATGTCTCCACTGTTTCCCCTCCGGCTCCAGGGTGTGCTTCACGGCCTGTCATCCGCAGCGGAAGCTGACGGGGCTTATTATTTTTTCAGCAATTGCTCTGCTTAAGGGATGTCCTATATACTGGTGAAAAGAAACCGCGATCTAACCGGAAGTTATTCTTTCTATTGCCTCCTTCTTCCCCTGCTTTCTAGGACTCGCTAACGTATACTCTCTTACATGCCTGCAAGAAGCCATATTCCGCATAAGGATAAGTTTCGCATGCACCAAAGCTACACCCATGAGATTTGCAAAAGTTCTGTGCGGGGAGAGGATGACAGTGGCAGTTTTTTCGGAAAACAAAAGTACACGCAGACTGATTATATTATTCACATCCATCACCGTTCTTCTGGTTGGGATCAGTGTGGCCTCCCTGCTGATTCTGAATCATACGATGAACAAATTATCCGATTCCCTGTACAGTGACGTCTACCAGAATTCCGAGCTCATTCTGAACGCCGACCGCGATCTCTATCAGGCAGCCCTTGCGCTTCAGACCACAGTCGGCGGGGCGCTGACCAGCGCGCAGCGCAGTACGCTGTCGCAGGAATTCGAGGACAATAATGCCCAGGCGCTGCAGCGGGTCAATACCGCCCGCTACAATCTGGATGCTGTGAAGAGCCCGTTCAATGGAATGAAGCAGAGCGAGCTGCTGCTGGACGAGCTGAGGAACGAGTTGGATCACTTCGGAACCACGCTTACCGTGTGGAGGGATAACGGCCGGGAGCTGATCTCGCAGCGGGTTCAGAAGAGCTGGAATCCCGCCTCTTATTCTGCTCTCACCATACATACGGAGCTGAATGAAGTACGGGAAAGCTTGAATCAGGCAGAGGACAAGATCGACACCTATGCAAGCCAAGTGATGACAGAGTTCAATAATCTCAAAAGCTCCCTGTTCGCCGTCTACTCTGTATTTCTGTTCCTGCTTGTTATGGTCATCATCTATCTCAGCCGCAGACTGATCTCCCTGCAGAACGAAATGCAAGACGAGCAATCGCTCTACCAGCTGATCGGTGAGACGATGTCCGACTTCATTGTGCTGACAGATCCGAACGGTCTGATCCTGTATGCCTCGCCTTCCCATGCAACTGCACTGGGCTATGTGCCCAGCAAAGGGGCACCGCTCTCCAACTATATCCGTGAAGCCGAAATCTCCTGGGCCAAGCTCAAGAGTGTGGTGCAGTCTTCACCGAGAATATCCGAGCTGCGCATGCGTTCGGCCGAAGGGCACTGGGTGTGGCTGGAGACCAAGGTTACCCCGATTGCGGGCAGCCGCAATTTCCCGGCACAGTTCATGCTGGTCTCGCGTGAGATTACCCAGCGCAAGCAATATGAGGAGCGCCTGCACAAGCTGGCCTTCTATGATCATCTGACCGCGATTCCCAACCGTGCCCATTTCAAAATGTACATGGAGAACCTGATCAACCAGCCCGAGGAGCGCCGGCAGGAGATCGCCGTGGCGCTGCTGGACTGCGACCGCTTCAAGCAGCTGAACGATACGCTCGGCCATCTGGCCGGAGATGAATTCCTGCAGCTGCTCTCCCGGGAGCTGCAGCAGACCGTGAAGGGCTCCGGCCAGGCGTTCCGGATCGGCGGAGATGAATTCGCGGTGGTGCTGCACCGGTTCACCAGCCCGCAAATGCTGGACGAGCTGCTGAACCGTCTGCTCCAGCTGTTCAACAAATCCTGGTCTATCAACCAGGGCTCCAGCTTCCACACCTCTGCCAGCATTGGCGTGGCCCTGTACCCGCAGCACGGCAGCAGCATCAACGAGCTGCTCCGTGCCGCCGATCTGGCGATGTACCGCTCCAAGAACCATGGCGGCAATGAGGCTAATCTGTACAGCGAGCATGTGGATAAGAAGTACAGCGATCAGCGGAACTAGCACCAGCGGAAGCTCATTCCTATACTAAGGCTTCTTTAATAACTCTTAGCCAAAAAGAGCTGATTGGTTCCATCCCTGGGGGAGGAACTAATCAGCTCTTCTTATGTTCTAGCTGGTCTGCGGCAGCGGATCAGCCAGCTCTGTCCTATGCTCCGGACTACGCTCCCGAACCGTCACCTTGATAACCTGCTCCCCGCTGCCCGAGCAGTCGATGAAGCGGTCAGCGGTGCCGTCTTTCTCCTCCCAATCGTTCAGCCGGAGGATGTAGCCTATCGTGGAGGTCCCCGGCAGCACTTCAATCCGTGCTACGGCATGACCTTCCTCCATGTGCTGGAAGTCCCGTTGCCCATCCTGAATGCCTGTACCCCACACCCAGAGATTCCAGCCCCGGTAATCGCCGTCCGGGCGGTCATAATGAACTTCCACAATCTTCGATCTCGGCTCAGGCTCTCCGTATTTATCATAGAGCACCATCATCGACAGTCCGGCAACCTCAACACTGCCGTTCTCCGTTTGCCGGAAGGCCTCCGGTCCGGCATGGGTATGATCGACTACGATGTTCCAGCAGCCGGAGGTCTCCGGGAGGCACTGGGTGACCGGCTCCACATTGGCATTATAGATCACCACGATATTATTCCATGGATCTCCGCCGGCGTGATCCTTCAGTCTGTAGGCAACGATTCCGCTGTCACAGCGCAGGAACTCCAGACTGCGTTCAATCTCCTGGCGTCCGTGCAGGCGGAAGGCCGGATGTGTCCGGCGCAGCTCAATCAGACCTTTGTAATACTGAAATACTGCAATGAATTTGCTTTTGTTCTCCCAGCGGATCGCATTGATACAGTCCGGGCTGCGGTAGCTGTTATGATCTCCGTATTTGCTGCGCAGCAGCTCATCCCCTGCATGAAGGAACGGAATTCCCTGCGAGGTCAGAATGATTCCATTAGCCAGCAACGAACGGCGTACTGTCTCATTATCCAGCACATTCTCGGGATCTACTCCCACATACGGATTCGCCTGCTCTAGTGCGGCCTTGAGATCTCCGCCGCCCCGCAGCTTGCCGCCCTCAAGCTCCGGCAGTCCGGCTTCCCCGCGAAGTCCCCGGGAAGCCAGAATTTTGTCCCACAGGTTGAGATTATCATGTGCGGTTACATAGTTCACAGTCTCTGTAGGCGCATCGGTGAATTCATGAATCGCCCCGCTCACTCCGGACGCGATCGCACCTTCCTTGCCGTATTCCCCGGTCACGAAGCCTTTGCCCCAGCCGTCGCTGTCTCCCTTGATGGCTGCGCGGAAGTTGTCGTTGAAGACGGCGTAGCCTTTGCCGCGCTGCACGCCCTTCAGCGTCTTGGAGGCAAGCGGCGAGTCGCCGCCAGTCCACGGTTCACCATAGATCAGCAGCCCCGGATTAATCTCCAGCCGCAGCTCCTCGGTAATCTCGCGCATGGTCACGCTGTCCATCAGCCCCATCAGATCGAAGCGGAACCCGTCAATATGGTACTCCTTAGCCCAGTAGATTAGGGAATCCTTAATATACTTGCGGACCATCGGCCGTTCTGTAGCCAGCTCATTGCCGACGCCCGAGCCGTTAGAGAGCCGGCCGCTCTGATCATGACGGTAGTAATAGTCCGGCACCAGCGGCTGGAAGGGGCCCTTCTGGAAGCCGTAGGTATGATTGTAGACCACATCCATAATCACCGAGATGCCGCTGCTGTGCAGCGCCTGGACCAGCTCCTTGAATTCCCGGATACGGGCTAGCGGGTTAGCCGGGTCTGTGCTGTAGGAGCCTTCCGGCACATTATAGTGCTGGGGGTCGTAGCCCCAGTTATAGTCTGTGAAGATGGAGGATGCCGGTTCTTCCCCTGGCTTGCCCAGCTCATCCACCGTCTGATAATCGAATACTGGCAGCAAATGAACATGCGTGATGCCCAGCTCAGCCAGATGATCAATGCCCAGCAGATGACCCGCCTCATCCCGCAGGCCGGTCTCGGTGAAGGCCTTGAATTTCCCCTTATACGTCAGACCGGAGCTAGGGTCTGACGAGAAATCGCGGACATGCAGCTCATAGATTACTGCATCTGCCGGATGCGGCAGCACCGGAGAGGCATCGCTCTCCCAGCCGTCCGGGTCTGTCTCGGACAAATCCACAATGGCTGTGCGTGTTCCATTGGCCGATACAGCCGTAGCGTAAGGATCGGCCGCTTCATTAATCGACCCGTCCGCAAATACGGCGCGGTACATATAATATTTCCCCTTGAGGTTACCGGAAACCTGGATCGTCCATACTCCGCCCTCAGCGCGCTCCATACTAAGAATTTTGCCGCTGTCCTTGTAATCTGCGGTCTGCGGGGTCAGCCCGTTTCCGCCTGTTGCATATAATACGAGCGACACTGTGAAGGCTGTTGGCGCCCAGACTTTGAATACACAGTATTCCGCTGTGTAGGTCAAGCCGAGGTCATTGCCTTGATAGGTATCGATTTCTTGTTCTGCTTGTATATAATTGCTGCTCATTGCTATTCACCATCCCTACGCTCATCCGTAATACTCCCGGAGAACTATCATTCTATTACTATCAAGCTATGTCCACATTCTCCTTAACTAATACTTTGTACTTGCACAGCTCTGCAAGCGGATGACGCCGGAATTACTACATAGGGTTCATTATATAATATGTAACACTATGTTCACAGGTCTGGGTTAAGGGTTGAATTGTGTCACCGGATATATCCTATATCGGCATGGATCGCCGGGGAATTAAGCTAATGAAGTTCCAAAACATCATGACCGCTTCCGCAGCACCTTGCCATATAACGCAATCACAGGTAGCAGCAGGAAGCCCGCCGACAGCAGCGAAGCTCTGATAGAGATCCGGCTTCCGATATATCCTACAACCGGACCGCCTGCACTCTGGCCCAGGGCATCGGACTGGCTGATCATCGACAAGAGTGTAGCCCGGTTCCGGGATGGCAGCTTCGTGTTCAGCCAGGTGGTATAGATCGGGTCGCTGACCGAAGCGACCACCCCCAGGAGCAGTACCGCCCCGATAGCCCAGTAGAAATTAGGCGCAAGTGCCACCATTATAATGCAGCCGGCACGGACGGAGGTCAGGAGGAACAAGGCGGCCGCTACTTGACGTTCCTTTTGCAAATCAATGATTGTCCCGGCCATATAGACAGCCAGCACACCCAGTAGAGTCGTCGCCGCACTGATCAGCCCGAAGCCGGCCGCCATCGAGACTCCAATCTCCGGGAACCCGACTTCGTTCATAAGAAAGACTGGCCATAGGCGATCATATCCTTCAGACGCAGCACCGCTGAATAAAGTTACAACCGTCAGCAGCAGGAGCAGCGGATGATGCCTCAGGATAGAGATGCCGCCGACCCAGGTCTTGCCCAGCTCACGGATAGCGGAGGAACGCGGCGCACGCTCCCGGCGTATGAACCCCGTCTCCTTCATGTGCCGGATCAATATGAACCCCAGGACGAAATAGATGACTCCACCCGCCAGAAAAGGGAGATTAGACGCAACCTGGGATAACCCTACGCTGACCGCAATGCCTAGCAGAGAGGCGCTTAAAGAGAAGATTTTGGAGCGCATAAAGATTCTTCCAGCCTGCTCCTCCTCAAGCTCATCCATGATCCATGCGGTATCCGCTCCGCTCAGGAAGGTCCAGCCGATCCCGTACAGCATCTGGGAGATCAGCAGCCAGCCGAAGGCAGGCAACAGGGAAGCCGGATGCATGATCCAGACAATACTCCCTTCGAGGACAAAGGCACTCCCCAGAACGAACACGGCAATAATGACGGACAGTCTGCGGCTATAGGTATCAGCGACCACTCCGGTGATTCCCTCGAACACAAGCACCGTTATCTCCAGCACCGTTCCAATCAGCACAAGCTGAAGCGGGTTCAGCTTAAGGTCAACTACATAATAAATACTGTAGGTTGTGAATATCGTACTGGCGGCAAGCGACAACATAAACACATGGATCAAATAAATCTGTGAAGCACTGAATCTCTGCACAATGGTTCCACCCTCCGAAAGTAATGGACACATTATATAAAATAACGCCCGGGTGGGCGGTTCCAGATTTGCTGAAATTCAAATAACCGCAAAAAAAAGCCCCCTGTAAAGGGGGCCGGAAAGTAGTTGGAGTTATAAACCAATGCTTGAGTAAAGAATTAATTCACGCGGGACTGCACCAGTGCGGCTACTTCCTCGGCCGTGCCGAGCTGCAGGGCCTGGGCAGCCATTTCCTTCATGTCGGCCGCAGACAGCTTCGAGATCTGGCTGCGTGCTGGCAGGATGGAGGTAGCGCTCATGCTGAATTCATCGAGGCCAAGACCGAGCAGCAGAGGAATAGCTGTGGCATCCCCCGCCATTTCTCCGCACATCCCGGTCCACTTGCCTTCGGCGTGTGCAGCATCAATGACGATTTTGACCAGTCGCAGAATTGCCGGGTTGTACGGCTGATACAGGTAGGCTACCTGTTCATTCATACGGTCCGCAGCCATTGTATATTGGATAAGATCGTTGGTTCCGATACTGAAGAAATCCACTTCCTTGGCGAACTGATCCGCCAGTACAGCCGTCGAAGGAATCTCAACCATGATGCCCAGCTGGATGCTGTCGGACACTTCTTTGCCTTCTTCACGCAGCTTGGCCTTCTCTTCCAGCAGCAGATCACGGGCTGCACGGAATTCACCAAGGGTAGCGATCATCGGGAACATAATGCGCAGGTCGCCGTGGGCACTTGCTCTGAGCAAGGCACGCAGCTGGGTGCGGAAGATATCCTGACGGTCCAGACAGAGACGGATCGCACGGTAGCCGAGGAACGGGTTCATTTCCTTCGGCAGCTCCAGATAAGGCAGCTCCTTGTCTCCGCCGATATCCAGCGTACGCACTACAACCGGCTTGCCTTGCATATTCTCAAGCACGGTCTTGTAGGCATTATACTGGATCTCTTCGGAAGGCAGCTTGTCGCGGCCCATATAGAGGAACTCGGTGCGGTACAGACCTACACCTTCGCCGCCGTTCTCAATAACGCCAGTCACATCATTCGGAGTCCCGATGTTGGCTGCCAGCTCTACATGCTTGCCGTCGGCAGATACCGTTGGCTCGTCGCGGAGCTTTTTCCATTCAGCAATCTGATGATTGTAAGCTTCCTGCTTCGCTGTATACTCGGCTACCTCAGCTTCGGAAGGGTTAATCAGCACATCGCCGCTCAGACCATCCACGATAACCAGATCACCTGCTTTGACCAGGGACATCACGTTCTTCGTGCCCACAACCGCCGGAATCTCCAAGGAACGGGCCATAATGGCCGAATGGGAAGTCCGTCCGCCGATATTGGTGGTGAAGCCTTTGACGAAATTGCGGTTAAGCTGTGCTGTATCCGATGGGGTCAGATCCAGGGCAATAACGATAACCTCTTCACTGATCTCAGCCGGGCTCACATAGTGAATGCCAAGCAGGTGGTTCAGCACACGTTTGGTTACGTCACGCATATCTGCTGCACGTTCCTGCAGGTAAGCGCTCTTCATGTTCTGGAACATTTCCACGAATTGATTAGCTACTTCATTCAGTGCGTAGTCCGCATTTACCGATTCCTCACGGATTTTGTCCATTACAGGGGTAATGAGCTCAGGATCATCAAGGATCAGCAGATGTGATTCGAAAATCTCCGCCTTCTTCTCGCCAAGCTCAGCCAGGGTACGCTCTTTGATGGTCTGAAGTTCGCCTCTGGATTTGTCCAGGGCGTCATTCAGCTTCGCAAGCTCAGCGTCCACATCCGTGACCGCTGTTTTGGTAATGGTATAGTCCGGGTGTTCCAGGATAAAGGCACGGGCTACTGCAATACCTGCGGAAGCCGCGATTCCTGAAATTTTATTCATGAACTTCTCCCAGCCCTTCTTTAACCATAACCTCCTGCAACGCGTTCAGTGCTTCTGCTTCTTCACTGCCTTCAGTAATAAGAGTCAGGGTATCTCCTGCTTCAAGGCCCAGGGAGAGAACGCCCAGGATGGATTTAAGGGTAACTTTTTTGCCTTTAGCTTCTGCAAAAGCTTCAGTGCCTTTGAATTTTGTAGCTGTATTTACCAGCGCTGTTGCCGGGCGTGCGTGAATTCCGTCTTCGTCAATAATTCTGAAAGTTGTTTGCATAATATAATCCAACTCGCTTTCTGTTAATTTGGGATGGTGAATTATAGTGAAGGCTTGCGCTCCCCTTCATTATAATGGAAGCGCTTCGCCATTGCACATTTTACTGAATGGTGATGATATCCTTGTCGCCGATGACGACTCTGCCCGGCTTATTCAAGGTAACGGAGGAGCCTTCCGGCAGGTTGGAGAAGATGACCGGAGAGATGACAGAAGGTGCATTCGCCTTCACATACTCCATGTCCACTTCCATAATCGGCTGTCCGGCAGCTACCAGATCGCCTTCCTCCACCAGAACCGTGAAGCCCTGGCCCTTAAGCTTAACGGTGTTGACCCCGATATGCACAAGGACTTCCTTGCCGCCGTCTGACATGATGCCAATGGCGTGCTTACTAGGGAACACGTTGAATACCTTGCCGTATACCGGCGAAGCAATCTTGCCGTCTTCGGACAAGAAGGCGAAGCCGTCACCGGTCATTTTCTGCGAGAAGACCGCATCAGGAACCTCTGTAATATCCATCAGCTCGCCGTTTACCGGGGATACGATATCCTCAGGGATAATAGCGTCGCCCTGCTCGCCGGCCTGTTGTTCAAGCTCCGGCTTCGGAGCAGCAGGGGCTGCAGCCGGTGTTCTGCCGTTCATCACATCCTGAATCTGTGACTTGATCGTGTCCGAACGTGTGCCGAAGATCGCTTGTACGTTGTTACCCACTTCAAGAACACCAGACGCACCCAGCTTCTTCAGCCGGTTCTTGTCTACGCCCGCTTTGTCCTTCACTTCGACCCGCAGGCGCGTAATGCAGGCATCCAGATGGGTGATGTTCTCTTTGCCGCCCAGGGCGGACAGAATGTTGCGCGGCAGATCGTCGCCTGCCTTGGACACACTCTCCAAGCTTACCTCATCCTCCTCCTCGGAGGCATCCTCACGGCCGGGAGTCTTCAGGTTGAACTTACGGATGACGAACCGGAACCCAAAGTAATAGATCACGGCCAGTACCAGACCTACCGGGATAACCAGCCACCAGGCGGTACGGTTCGGAATGACGCCGAACAGCACATAGTCGATGAACCCGCCGGAGAAGGTCATGCCGATTTTGACATTCAAGAGGTGCATGGTCATGAAGGACAAGCCTGCGAATACAGCATGGACGGCGAACAGCAGCGGAGCCACGAACAGGAAGGAGAATTCCAGCGGCTCGGTGATCCCCGTCAGGAACGAGGTTAGCGCAGCGGAAACCATCAAGCTTCCGACAATCCGTCTGTTCTCAGGCTTCGACTCATGGTAGATCGCAAGAGCCGCTGCCGGAAGACCGAACATCATGAACGGATATTTACCGGTTGTAAATGTACCCGCTGTGAACTCCACACCGTCACGAAGCTGCTGCATGAAGATCCGCTGGTCACCTCGGACCAGATCGCCTGCCTTGTCAATATAGCTTCCGAATTCATACCAGAACGGTGAATAGAAGATATGGTGCAGGCCGAACGGAATCAGGGAGCGCTCGATGACCCCGAAGATAAAGGCCGACAGCGTCAGGTTGGTATTAATCATACTCTGTGACACATAGTTCAGACCGTGCTGGATCGGCGGCCACACAATCGTGAGCGCAAGACCGAGCATCAGGGAGGTCACTGCCGTCATAATCGGTACGAAACGTTTACCCGCGAAGAAGCCCAGATACGACGGCAATTCTATACGGAAGAACCTTTTGTACATGGATGCGGCCAATATCCCGACCAGGATACCACCGAAGACTCCGGTTTGCAAGGTGGGAATCCCCAGCACACTGGAATACGAGAAATCCTTCCAGGTCAGCACGTAAGCATTGACACCGACTACCGTACCCATGGTTACGTTCATCACCAGGAAGCCGATAATCGCTGCCAGCCCGGCCACGCCTTCACCTCCGGCCAGCCCGATAGCTACGCCGACTGCAAAGAGCAGGGACAGGTTATCGAATACGATTTGCCCGGAGTTCATTAGTACCGTGGCAATGGCCTGTACGATATTATTCTCCAGTGCAGGCACGTATTGCAGGAAGTCCGGATTCACCAGCATGTTCCCGATTCCAAGCAGCAGGCCCGCTGCAGGCAGAATGGCAACAGGAAGCATTAGCGCTTTACCGACTCTCTGCAGAACGCCAAATAATTTTTTAAACATTCAAGGTCACTTCCTAATCCTTAATTTCTGTCAACAGAAGCCAAAAAAGGCATGAGCAATACAGCACATGGATTGCCACACTAACGCTAACGTTAGCGTACCCCAAGTTGGGGCAGGACAACCATAATACTGTAAATTACTCATGCCTGATCGTATCAGTTACACGTTGGTATTCTGCTTCTGTTTCATAACAGGGATCATTGTAGCACCATTGATTTGAAGTTGCAAGCCCCAAAATCGCCTAAAGCCGTTCTACTCCTCCAGCTCCGGCTCATCTTCCTTCTTCTGGGCAATACGCTGCAGATGAATCGTCAGATAGCTGACCTCGGCCGGATATACCGGAATGCGCACCCGCTGCTCAATCACCTTCGTCAGCTTCCAGGCAAGCATGTACATCTCGGGATACTCCCGCTTCATTAGTCCATCCAGGGACGAGGTCTCGCGCACAGTCTCTCCCCGGCGCAGACGCTCCAGAACGAACCGCAAATGGGTCACCAGTCTTGAATAGTCCAGAGAATCCCGCGGAATGCGGTATTCCAGGCTATCCTCGACCAGTCCCACCATGTCCCCGATGAGCTCGGAATGTTGCTTCACCTCAGAGATATGGCGGTTGCTGAGCGCACTGACAATATGCAGAGCCACGAACCCGATTTCATCCGGCGGCAGCGTCACCTTCATTGCCTCATTGATCCGCTCCACCGCATATTCCGCCAGACTGTATTCCTCCGGATAAATCTCCCGGGTCTCGTATAGAAAGGGATTATGAATAGCCATATGCTGCTCGCTTCTGCGGATCGCAAAGGAAATATGGTCGGTAAGGGCAATATGGATATGCTCATTCAGCGTCTGGCGGCTGCTCTGCATAATATGCAGCACAATCTCCTGGACCACCTCAATCAGCTTCTCATCTACCTGCGGCACCAGCTGCTTGTATTGCTCCTGCTCCTCCTGGCTGCGCAGAATGAACATCTTCTCTACGGAGGACAGATTGATCCTGTCCCGCGTTTTACGATTGAAGCCGATCCCCTTGCCAATCACCACAACCTCGGCATATTGGGGATGCTCGGCAATGATAACGTTATTATTAAGCACCTTGCCCACGGTAATGCTGCTCACTTGCGACACCTCTTTTACTTCTGAATCCTGATCTATTCCAGCAGCACGATACATGTTTCAACGTGTGATTCGTTACCTTAAGCTCCTATCATAACATCAAGAATCCCAAATTAGAAGGGTGCCGCAAACCGCCCGCGGGCTCCGTTCATTTCACCCGAAACGTCCGGCCTGAGAACCTGTATACCATGATAAGCGCAGCCAGCATATACACCACAGCAGAAAGCACTACGATCACGGCAAACATTCCAGGCTCACTCTTGAACTGCATCGCGATGAATCCGACCCCCAGCACCACACTGTTCACAATCGTAAAGAACGGATTCTTCACATTCAGCTCCGTGCTGTAGGGCTGGAAGATGTAGTACATGAACAGATGATGCACCGAGAAGAACAGGGACAGCGCCACAATCGTCACGCAAAAGAGTACGGCATCCCCCGCGCCCCAACTCTCCGCTGACAGCACCAATAGCAGGTTCACCGCCAGGCAGATCGCGGCAGCCGGGATCAGATTAAGCACGCTGATACGCAGCAGCCGGATACGGAAGTTGCTTAGAATCGCCGATTGTTCACGGTAGAATCCGTAGCGCAGCAGGCTGAGATCACAGTTATAGAACATCGCCTTGCAGAGGCGTTCGCCAATGGACGTGTAGTTCATAATGATCAGGAAGGTCGGCAACGCGGTAATCAGATAATGAGTCAGTTTGGTAAAAGCGGATTGCGACAACAGCATCGTCAGCAAAGCCGCGGCAAAGAGCGATCCAATAATAACCAGCCGCCGTTGAATCGGACTGGTGATCAGCCGCCGGTGACGTGAGAAAAAGATTGCATTCAGGTAAGCGTACCCGCTTTTCCCCTCGAACTTCTCTTGATTCTGTTGTTCCGCCGAGTAGTGCTGATCTTGGGTGGCCACATCCTTCACCCGTGCTTCTTTCATCATCCGTCCCATGTCGAGCAGCGGATCATCGATTTTGGTGACGGCATCGACGGCATTCGTATAGTCCTTAT
Source organism: Paenibacillus sp. FSL M7-0896 (assembly GCF_037975415.1). Classification (NCBI taxonomy): domain Bacteria; kingdom Bacillati; phylum Bacillota; class Bacilli; order Caryophanales; family Paenibacillaceae; genus Paenibacillus; species Paenibacillus sp. FSL M7-0896. The sequence goes on along the minus strand of NZ_CP150250.1, from coordinate 1,637,217 downwards.
AACGGGCGATATAGACCGCACTTAAGGTTCCCAGCACCAGCACGCCAAGCACCACAGGCAGATTGAACAGCATTCCGCTCTCTACTACCGCATATCCGGGGAGCAGCGGAAGATAGGCCAGCAGATAGCCAGCGCCGATGGCGGTCCAGATCCAGCTTGTTTTTTTGACAATAACCATGCCGTAGCGGTCAAACACCCACAGATGCAGCGCCTCGCACGCCGTCCGCCAGAACGTCAGCAGCAGCGTAAGAACCGCCCCATGCCACAGCGGAGCACCGAGAAGACTCCCGAAGACCAGCATAGCCGGAATAAAAGTAACCAGGAAGCTGATCCCGCGCAAGGTCAGTGTGGTCCGCATATACCGCTCTGCCGGCAGCCTCATCAGCTTCACGAATATGTATTTATCCCGCTTCGGCTCCAGAATAACCGCGCTGGAAACCCCGGCCGTAAGGAAGCTTATACACAGCAGCATCTGCAAATAGAGCTGGTACTGAACAGAAAGGGATAAGCTGATATCATTACCGATGAACTTCACCGGCAGATAGATCATGATCCCAAGATAAGCGAACTTCGTCACAAAGGCCATAAGTACCTTGAGGATATGCACGATAACAGATAAGGTCCGCTTCAGCGTGGTTTCCGAGTAGACCGAGGCCGGGATCAGCTTACCCAGCACCGGGAGCTTACGGATATAGAACATCAGCCGGTTAGCGCCGGACATCCCCCGCACTTCCAGAATCGCCTTCAACGTCCTAATCATGATCCTCATCCTTCAGCAGGGCAATAATCTGCTCTTCAAATTCCGGACTGTGCAGGGTCTCCGCCGGAATCTCCCGCAGTGTACCCTTATTCAGAATAACCAGCTCATCGCAGAGATCGGCGGCCAGCTGCAGAATATGAGTGGAGAAAATAATGATATGATCCTGCTTCATCTCCCGCAACAGCTTCTTGATCTCCAGTGCCACTACCACATCGAACGAGGTTAACGGCTCATCCAGCAGGATCAGCGGCGGACGGGAGATGATAAAGCACAGCATCTGAATTTTGTTCTTCATCCCGTGGGAATAGCCTTTGATCAGACGGTGCCTGTCCGCCTCCTCGAAACGGATGATATCGAAATATTCCTCGATGGTCCGGTCCGCTTGTATCTTCCCCTTATTGATGTCCATGTAGAACTTCACAAACTCATAACCGGTCAGGAAGTCAGGCAGAATCGGCAAGGAGAAGACGTAGCCGATCTCCTCCTCAAGCAGCGGAAGACTCACCTCATCTCTCCGCAGAAAAGCCCCGCCGCTATCCATTTGGATCTCCCCGCTCAGGCAGTTGAACAACGAGGTCTTCCCCGCGCCGTTACGGCCGAGCAAGCCGTATATCTTGCCTTGCTCAAAGGTAAAGTCAATCCCCTTCAACACCTCTCTGCCGTCAAAGCTCTTGCGTATATTATCCAGTATAAGCTCCATGCCTGCCTCCGTTTCAGCGCGAATGATAAAGAATCTCTGCTTATATAAGACGCACTTAAGTTTTGAACTTGAAGCTTCATCGTCACTGCGGTGAACATTTGGACTTCCGGCCGCTGTTGTCACCAGATTTCTTGATTTATTCCGCCTTCGCGGGTGAAATCCGGTGACAAAGGCGGTCGCTACCGCTCCTACAGTTCCAAATTTCCCCTCCGCTTCTTTTGCTTTTTGTTTATTTCTATAGTGCCTTTTATATAGTTAAATTCTTGTAAAAAAGGTATGGCTGGCGTTACTGCTGCCTGCCATACCTTGGTGGCTTGCTCTGCTCTTATCCTTCAGGGTGTTCTGAAGGTTCCACCGGTTGTGCCGGAGTGACCGGAGCAGCCGGGGCCGGTCTGGTGACGACAGAGGTTATGGGCGCCGCTGTATGTCTCACCACGTCCTTAGGCTCCGTCTTGCCCTTGGTCAGCCCTTTGATCAGCGCCTCGACATCAATGCCGGACACGCTTTTGAGCATCTCAGGGGCTGTGGACATCAGTTGGGTCACATAATTACTGACACGCGCAGCTCCTTCACCGTTGCCGGTATCCACCACAGTCAGCTTGTCGATAGACGCCAGCGGCTCGGCAATCTTCCCGGCCAGCTCAGGCAGCATTTTGACGATAATATCGAGAACCGCCGCTTCGCCGAATTTCTGGAAGGCTTCTGCCAGCTTCTCCTTGGCTTCCGCTTCCGCCAGACCGCGCAGACGGATAACTTCAGACTCTGCTTTACCTTTGGCCAGCTCTGCATCCGCAATCGCCTGACCTTCCAGACGTTTCTGCTCGGACGTAGCCTGAGCCTGCTTCTCGATACTATACTGCAGGGCGTCGGCTTCACGCATGCGCTTGGCCTTGTCAGCTTCCGCCGCCTGCTCGACCGCATAACGGTCTGCTTCCGCTTTCTTCTTCACTTCTGCATCATACTGCTTCTCGCGCACCTGGATTTCCTTCGCCTGAATATCGATTTCGCGTTCCTTGCGGACCAGCTCAACCTTCATCTGCTCTTCCACCACGGTCTGCTTGGCACGCGCCTCCTGAATGTGGTACGCCTGGTCGGCTTCCGCCTTGGCAGTATCCTGATCGCGTTTGAACGCTGCGACCTTGAGCTGGTTCTCCTTCGATGCTTCGGCGATGTTGGTATCCCGCAGCAGCTCCGCCTTCTGCCCCTGCTCCTCGGCATTGGCCTTCTGAATCCGCGCGTCACGGACAGCTTCCGCTTCCGCAATCTCCGCATCCCGCTTCACTGCGGCAATCCGCGGTTTACCCAGCGCTTCCAGGTATCCGTGCTTATCACGTACGTCCTTGATGGTAAATGAGACAATCTGGAGTCCCATCTTCTTGAGGTCACGGGCGGCAACCCCCTGAACCTCCTGGGCGAAGCGGTCCCGGTTGCGGTAGACCTCTTCTACAGTCATCGTACCAAGAATCGCCCGCAGATGTCCTTCCAGCACTTCCTGCGCTTCACTCTTCAGGGATTCAATCGGCTTGCCCATGAACTGCTCGGCTGCTGTTGCCACATCTTCCGTGGAGCTGCCTACCTTGATGATGGCGACCCCGTCGGCAATGACCGGCACGCCTTGCTCCGTATAGACCTCCGGGGTCGTCACATCGAGCTTATGGGAGAGCAGAGACATGAACTCCGCTTTCTGGAAGACAGGCAGAATGAACGCACCGCCGCCGCGGACGATTTTGATTTTGCGGCCGGAGCCGTCATCCGATATATGATTGTTGCCCAGGAAGGAACCGGTGACGATCATGCCTTCATCCGGGCCAACCGTCTTGTAACGCGCCCAGAAGGCGAGTCCGAGGACAAGCAGTACAGCGATTACTATCGCAGGTATAAACAGGGATTCTGGAATATTTTCTAGCATCATAAGTCCACTCCTTTTCTCTCTTCGAATTCAGATACAAGTGCTACACCCTCACGTACCTCAACTACTACAACCTTGATTCCGGCCGGCAGTGCATGCTGCTCGAAGCTGGCCGCCGTATGCAGGCTGTTACCTGCACCGAACTTCACCATAATCTCACCGTAGCCTGTGCCGGGGACCGGGACGGTAACCTCACCGATCTTACCCGGCAGTTCATTCATGGAGAAGCCGTTCGACATCTCACTGTTCCTCATTGGCTTCACTACCACCAAATGCATCAATACGCCCATGAATGCCGCAACCAGCAGGGACAAGGCAAGAATTACGCCATCTCCCAGTCCGCTGTAGCGGCCCAGCAGCATGCCTGCTCCACCGAATACAGTGATCCCTCCTGCCAATAGGGTAGGATTCAGGAAATCAAAGGATACGATGTCAAAAATCCCGTCCAGAGCGCTCCCGATCAGGTCGCCCAACACTACACTCACTAAGGCAAATAAAATACCCAGCGCCAAACAGCCCAAATACAGCGTTTGCATTATAGTCTCCTCCCGTCGATACTTCCGGACTGTCATACTAGTATAAACGCAACTGTCATGCCCTTGGTTTCACAAAGTTGGGTATTGCTCTCATTAATGTATGCCGGAAGCGGGAAAATTAACAGACCAAAGAAGCCGCCCCCTTAGACGGGAAGCGGCTGTACTGTCGATGGCTGACTTACAAAGCCAGCTTATAAATTTCAACTACGTCCTGACGCTCCAGCTTGCGGAAGTTGCCGAACGGACCGAAGCGGACCGCCTTGTCGGCCATGCTGCCGATTTCGCTGTCGTCGATATCGTAATCGCCGAGCGTCTTCGGAGCGCCAATGGAATCCCAGAAGCGGCGGAGCGCTTCAATGCCTTCGAGGCCGGTCTGTTCATCGGTTTTGCCGGAAGGGTCAATGCCGAACACGTTCACAGCCAGCTGGCGGAAGCGGGCAGGATTCGTGCTGAGGTTATATCTCATCCACTGCGGGAAGAGAATCGCCAGGCCGCCGCCGTGGGGAATATCATACACAGCGGATACGGCATGCTCAATGTTGTGCGTAGCCCAGTCACCGGCAAAGCCCATGCTGACCATTCCGTTCAGCGCCATCGTCCCGCAGTACATAATAGTCTCGCGAAGCTCGTAGTTGTTCAGATCCTCAATCAGCTTAGGAGCCGTCTCAATCACGGTACGAAGCAGAGTCTCCAAGAAGCCGTCCTGTAAAGGCGTATTGCTGTCTGTATGGAAATAATGCTCCAGCGTATGGGACATGATGTCCACCATACCGTACACCGTCTGGTCGCGCGGCAGGGAGAAGGTGTTCTCCGGGTCAAGGATCGAGAAGGCCGGATAGGCATGGATGCTGCCCCAGCCCATTTTTTCCTGGGTCACTTCGTTGGTGATGACCGAGCCGTTGTTCATTTCGGAGCCGGTGGCTGCCATTGTCAGCACGGTTCCCAGCGGAAGCGCACCTTGAGGTGCGGCCTTGCGTTCTACGAAGTCCCACATATCCCCTTCATATTTCGCTCCGACGGCCACCGCCTTGGCACAATCGAGCACACTGCCGCCGCCGACGGCAAGAATCAGGTCAATCTGATTCTCACGGCACAACGCTACACCTTTATGTACCGTTGAGAGACGAGGATTCGGCTCCACTCCGGCAAGCTCGGTAACTACGGCACCAACCGCAGCCAGCTCGGCAATGACGTTATCGTACAAGCCGCTGCGCTTGATGCTGCCGCCGCCGTACATCAGCAGTACGTTCTTACCGTATTTCGGCACCTCGGTACGGAGTGCCTGCAATGTTCCCTGTCCGAAAATAAGCTTGGTCGGGTTATAAAATTCAAACTTGCGCATATGGGTAAACCTCCATGAGTATGTGAATGTGAAGCACTGTCTATTATAGTCCTCCAGCTTGGCGCATTCAAATCGCACAGCTCTCTATTTTGGATTAGAATCAACGTGAGCACTTGGGTGGACGCTCCGCAAACAGAACGTTGTTCCAATCGCTGTTGTGTCCAGATTTCAAAGCAACAAAAAAAATCGCTCATTTGGTGAAATGGAGGGACCACCCAGCCATTCTCAAAGGAACGATTTCTTTGTACATTCATTCTATCCAGACTTAGTTAAAGCCGCTGCTGTTCAGGAACCGGCGGAAGGCCGCCTGCCCTTCCCGCGTGCGTTTGTAGACTCCGGCATGCTCCAGAATGTAAGTGAACTTCGTACCCACCTCATTCTGGATGGTCTTCACCGCTTCTTCTCGGTTCAAGGAGGTACCGAAGCGGCTTACCAGTTCGGTAATCCAGGAAGTGTGCAGCGCCAGCGGATGCTCCTGGCCCTGGCTCTGGACATCTCCGAGAAGCGCAGTGTCGCCCGCCAATATGCCAGCGATGGCGTCAAGCTCTTCCTTGAGCCGCCCCGGTAGAATCGCCAGACCCATTACCTCAATGAGGCCGATGTTCTCCTTCTTGATATGGTGCATCTCCCGGTGCGGGTGGAAAATCCCTTCGGGATATTCTTCGCTGGTCCGGTTGTTGCGCAGCACCAGATCCATCTCGTAGCCGCCGTCCTCTGCCCGGCGCACGATAGGGGTAACGGTATTATGCGGAACACTCTCACCGTCCTCTTCACTGAACGCCAGCACTTCGGCGGCCGGATCGCTGTAAGTCTTCCAGGATTCGTAGATATGGTTGCCTGCCTCCAGCAGCACCGCCGGATCTTCCGCATGCATCCGCAGCACGGACATCGGCCATTTCACAGTGCTTAAGCGGACGCCGGGATACGAGGCATGCGTGAAGGTGTCCTCTTTGGGCGCCTTCTGGATCGGGAACGTATGCCGTCCGCCCTGGAAGTGGTCATGCGTCAGAATGGAGCCGCCGACAATCGGCAGATCAGCATTCGAGCCGATGAAATAATGCGGGAAGGCTTCCACGAAGCTAAGCAGACGCTTCAGCGTATCCTTCGTCAGCTTCATCGGCACATGATCGTGGTGGAACACGATGCAATGCTCGTTATAGTAGACATAAGGCGAGAACTGGAAGAACCACTTCTCGCTGTTCATCGAGAGCGGGATCACGCGCAGGTTCTGACGCGGCGGGTGATTGACCCGGCCGGCATAGCCGACATTCTCACGGCATAGCTGGCACTTCGGATAGACCGGAGGCGGAAGCAGCCGGGCCATGGCGATTTCCTTCGGACTTTTCTCCGGCTTGGAGAGGTTGATCGTCATCTCAATATCCCCGTACGGCGACTCCTGAAGCCAATACACATTCTTCGCTACACGGTCCATACGGATATAGTTGGAATCAATGCTCAGCTTATAAAAGCGGTCCGTTGCCGCCTGAATGCCCTGTGCCGCCTGGATCGCGGCGAACTCCGCATTCACCTCAGACGGGCGGGCCATCAGAAGGCCCATAATCTTCGCATCCAGCAGGTCGCGGTACGTATCCGTATTCTCCGGGATCAGCCCGAGACTGAACCCGTAATCAATCAGCTGGTCCAGCGGGGCCTGCGGGCTGTCCAGCGGACCTTCAGTGAACTCGCCGGGATAAGGCTCGCTGAAGCCGAACTGGTCCAGGAGTTCATTGCGGCTGTAATCCACATCTGCTGGCTGAATAAGTCCCGTATGTCCGGCAAACAGAACCAGCTGTTCAATCGCATACAGCGCCTTCTCAGCGGCAGCAGCCGTACTATTATCGTTCTGCATTTCATTTCTCCTTCTATGGTGCCTTATGCGGCGCTTTGCATTCTGTCTATTTCACCTTCGGGCAACAAGCAGAATTGCTTCTTACTCCCCGTACCCTTGCGGATTGGCAGAGTGCCAGCTCCAGGCGCTCTGAATAATGCCTTCCAGATCGGCATGCTGCGGGTCCCAGCCCAGAACCTTGCGGGCTTTGTCAGAGGAAGCGACGAGTACTGCCGGATCTCCGGAGCGGCGGTCCTGAACCACAACCGGAATGTCCAGGCCGGTAACCTTCTTCGCAGTCTCAATGACCTGCTTCACAGAGAAGCCCAGGCCGTTGCCAAGGTTGAAGACATTGCTTGCACTGCCGCTGCGCAGATAAGTGACTGCACGGACATGCGCATCCGCCAGATCGCTGACATGGATGTAGTCGCGTACGCAGGTTCCGTCCTCTGTCGGATAGTCTTCCCCGAACACTGCAATATTCTCGCGCTGCTTCAGCGCAGCCTGGAGCACCAGCGGAATCAGATGGCTCTCCGGACGGTGGTCTTCGCCGATCTTGCCGCTGGCGTGTGCGCCTGCGGCATTGAAGTAGCGCAGCGCTACGTATTTGATACCGAGCACTTTGTCGAACCAGGCCATCATGCGTTCCATGGTCAGCTTGGTCTCGCCGTAGACATTCGCAGGCTCGGTGCGGTCAGTCTCTTCGATAGGCACCTTTTCCGGTTCGCCGTAGGTGGCGGCAGTGGAGGAGAAGACGATTTTATCCACACCAGCATGCTGCATGGCTTCTAGAAGACACTGCGTTCCATACACATTGTTGTCGTAGTATTTAACCGGGTCCTTCATGCTCTCGCCCACCAGGGAGCTGGCTGCGAAGTGAATCACCGCTTCGATCTCATTCTCGGAGAACAGCTTCGCCAGCAGCGCCTTGTCGCGCAGGTCGCCCTCGTACAGCTTGCCGCCCAGCAGCGCCTCGCGGTGCCCTGTCAGCAGATTGTCGATCACCACAACCTCTTCCCCGCGGTCCAGCAGCTCTGCTACTGTGTGTGAACCGATGTATCCTGCGCCGCCCGTTACCAGAATCGCCATCTTATTTCACTCCTTTCAATTCTTCCACGCCGTTGCCGATGCCGCATACATAGAATTCGCCGGTCAGGCCGGTTCTGTTCTTGTAGGCTTCTCCAACTTCCGTTATGAACCGCTGCACATCATCCTCGTGTACCAGCGATACCGTACATCCCCCGAATCCGGCCCCTGTCATCCGTGATCCCAGTGTGCCAGGAATGCGCTGCGCTTCTTCCACCATTACATCCAGCTCCTCGCAGCTGACTTCATACAGGTCGCGGAGGGAGACATGGGAGTCATTCATGTACAGGCCGAACTGCTTCAGATCATTGTTCTTCAGCACCTCCACCGAGTCAAGCACACGCTGATTCTCCTCCACTACATGGCGGGCCCGGCGTCTGACGGTTTCATCCGTAATTTTATCCTGATGAAGCTCGAATTGTTCAGGTTTCAGCTCAGCCAGATAAGACAGGCCCGGCACCTCTTGCTTAAGAATAGCCAGAGCCTCGTCACACTGGCTGCGGCGCTCATTGTACTTGGAGTCCACCAGACCGCGCTTCTTGTTCGTGTTGCCAATGACCAGCTTATAGCTGCCTGTCACAAAAGGTACGAGGCTGTATTCCAGCGTATCGCACATCAGCAGGATGGCATGGTCGCGCTTGCCGTTGGCTACAGCGAACTGGTCCATAATCCCGGAGTTCACGCCGACGTACTGGTTCTCCACACGCTGGGACAGCAGGGCCAGCTCCACCGTATCTATCTCTCCGCCAAGCAGCGTCAGGAAGGCGAAGCCTGTGACTACCTCGATCGAAGCGGAAGAGGACAGACCCGAGCCGTTAGGAATTTCACCGTGGAACAGGAGGTCATAGCCGCCGGATAGCGGAAGATCCTTCTTGGCCAGTTCTACCAGCACACCCACCGGATAGTCAATCCATTCGCCGGTCTTGGCTTTGCCGATCTCGCTATAGTCAATAGAAGCTTCGTAAGGTAAATTCGTCGATGCGAATTGAACCTTGCCGTCTGCACGCGGGCGCACGATCAGCGTGGTGCCGAAGTCCAGCGCCGCCGGGAAGACGTAACCTCCGTTGTAGTCCAGATGCTCTCCGATCAGATTCACGCGGCCCGGAGCGTAGAATACCCTTGCTTCTTCCTTGCTTTCCCCATATTTCTCAATAAATTTGCTGTTCAGTTCCTGTGTGCTCAACATTGCCACTCCACCCTTTCGCTGCTTGCGCTTTGGAATTCAACTTACGTCCTTCATGCTTACATTATAATAAAATCAGACTTGCCCTGATAATGCAATCATGTGTGCAATATATGGACAAATGTGACTTTCGTTCCTGAAGAGACTATACTCGGTATGAGGAAAAGTGAACGGGCGCTCCCTATACACTTAGCTATGGAAGCGTTCTGCTCAGGAAAGGCGGCTTGCAGTGCAACATACCTATTCAGTAGGATCAAATCCTGTCTATTACGATAAGCAGCTGCTGCATGTACTCTTTGCGGGAGAGAGCCAGACCCTCCCGCTGCATCAGGCGGGTCCCAAGATCTACGATTACTATCTGCTCCATTATATTGAATCAGGCTCCGGGGTCTTCCGGACAGAGGAGCATACGTACGAGCTGGGAGCCGGAGACTGCTTCCTGATCCACCCGGGCCAGCTGGTCAGCTACATCTCGGATCAGCAGGCGCCCTGGCGTTACCGCTGGGCCGCCTTCACCGGCGCCGATGCCGGACAGCTTGCGGAGCAGGCGGGCTTCGCGCCGCTCGCCCCGGTGCTGTCTACCGCAGGCGGCAGTGTAATACCCGGAGCGCTTGCCGGGATGATGTCCGCCTTCTATGCCAATAAGGAGAGCGCCGCCTTGACCTCTCTGGGGTATCTGTACCTTATCGCTGGCGAAGCGGCGGAGCTGCTGGTCTCCTCCACCCGGCTGCCGGGTGCGGAATCACAGATCAAGCGGACGGTGAAGCAGATGATTCACTACATGGCTTCTCAGTATGCCCATCCGGTCTCGATTGAACAGATGTGCGGCTCTCTTGGGTATAACCGTGCTTACCTCTCCCGCATCTTCAAGCAGGAGACGGGGCTCTCTCCGGTCACTTACCTGCTGAAGCTGCGGGTGGAGAAATCGCGCCAGCTGCTGCGTGAACGTCCCGAGCTGTCCGTGGAGCAGGTAGCGGCATCGGTCGGACTGACCGATGCCCTGTATTTCTCCCGGCAATTCAAGCGTTTCTACCGCCAGTCCCCCACCGCTTACCGCCAGGCCACAGTGAACCCTGGAGAGAAATAGCTATATCGCCTAGAGCAACAGCCCGTCTCCTGAACAGGAAGCGGGCTGCTTGCATTGTTATCTATGGAAGCCGGACCTTATGGCAACTCTTAGGCTGAGCGCCTTAAGCTTCAATCCTCTGTCTTAAGGATCGTTTCGATCCGGTCCAGCTCCTCCTGCGTGAAGTCACTGTGGGACAGCGCGGCGATATTCTCTTCGATCTGGCTGACCCGGCTGGCGCCGATCAGCGCCGAGGTGATCCGCCCGCCGCGCAGCGTCCAGAGCAGGGCAAACTGGGCCAGACTCTGGCCGCGCGTTACGGCCATCTGGTTCAGCGCGTGGATTCTGCGCAGCACCTCCGGCGTAATCCGGCTCTCATTCAGCGCTGCCGAAGGTCCGGCTGCCCGGGAATCTCCGGGAATGCCGTTCAGATATTTATTCGTCAGCAGACCTTGCGCCAGCGGAGTGAAGGCAATACTGCCCACCCCATGCTCCTCCAGCACATCCTGAAGCCCGCCTTCAATCCAGCGGTCCAGCATGGAATACCTCGGCTGATGAATCAGCAGCGGGGTGCCCAGCTCCTTCAGGATCGCAATAGCCTGCTGCGTCTGCTCCGCCGAATAGTTTGACAAGCCGATGTACAACGCCTTGCCTGAGCGTACAGCATGATCCAGCGCTCCCATCGTTTCTTCCATGGGCGTGTCCGGGTCCGGGCGGTGGGAATAGAAGATATCCACATAGTCCAGTCCCAGCCGCTTCAGGCTCTGGTCCAGACTGGACAGGATATATTTACGTGAACCCCAGTCCCCGTAAGGGCCGGGCCACATCGTATATCCCGCCTTGGTCGAGATCACCAGCTCGTCACGGTACGGCGCGAGATCCCGGGCCAGCACTTTGCCGAACAGCTCTTCCGCCGATCCGGCCGGAGGCCCGTAGTTATTCGCCAGATCGAAGTGGGTGATTCCAAGATCAAAGGCACGGGTAATCATCCCGCGGCCATTCTCAAAGGCATCAATGCCGCCGAAATTATGCCACAGGCCCAGTGAGATGGCTGGAAGCTTGAGACCTGACCTGCCGGTGCGGTTGTAACGCATTCCTTCATACCGTTCATCACTAGCCACATATACCATGTTATATCCCTGCCTCTCGTATCTCTTGTGTGAATACCCTTCTTTAAACTCATGGCTTCATAAGTAATCTCACTCTACAAAAAAACTGGGCATTAGCCCAGCAGTCCCTGCACTCTACCCAGCACATCTCCGATACGCTCTGTAATAATCAGATCTGCCTGATCGTCATACGGGGTAGGCTCGCCGTTAAGCAATACAGTATGCTGTCCCCTGAAGTAAGTAACCAGGCTTGCAGCAGGATGAACCGTAAGCGAGGTACCGCCGATGATCAGCAGATCCGCCGCTGCAATGGCATCCACGGCTTCAACCAGCACTTCATGATCGAGCGCTTCCTCATAGAGCACCACATCCGGCTTGATGATGCCCCCGCAGTCCTCACAGCGTGGCACAGAGCCTTCCTGCTCCAGCCATTCCTCCAGGCCGTAATAGCGCTGGCACCCCATGCAGTGATTGCGGTGGATAGAGCCGTGCAGCTCCAGAACCCGGCGGCTGCCGGCAATCTGATGGAGGCCGTCGATATTTTGCGTAATGACCGCCTTCAGCCTCCCGCTCTCCTCCAGATCCGCGAGCAGCCGGTGGGCCCCGTTCGGCTTCGCTCCCGGATGTATCATCTTGCTGCGGTAGAAATCAAAAAAAATGTCCGGCGAGGACATAAAAAAGCTGCGGCTGAGCATCACCTCAGGCGGATAAGGGGAGTTGTGCTGTGTCTGGTACAGACCGGCTGCCGAACGGAAGTCCGGGATGCCGCTCTCCGTCGATGTTCCGGCACCGCCGAAAAAGACGATATTATTGCTTTTTTGAATCCAGGAAGCCAGTAGCTGTAATTGTTCCATAATCTACACCTGTCCTCTCTGTACCTCATTCGTAATGCATTCAGATTGTTAAGCGGAGCGCCGGATAGCCGGATACCACAATATCCGCATCCAGCAGATGGTCTGTCCTTCCGTCCGGTGAGATCCCGACTGCAAGGCGCAGTCCCGCCCCACGGCCCAGCTGCATATCCGCATTGCTGTCACCGATAATCACTGTGTCTTCGGGACGCAGCTCCAGCTCCCGGCAGGCCTTCTCGGCTATCTCCGGTGCAGGCTTGCCGTACTTTACCTGGTCGCGGGTAACCACCGCCCCGAAGTATTCTGAAATGCCAAGCCATTCCAGATGCTCACGGGTAGTGGACAGATTGTCAGAGGTCACAACGCCAAGCTTCAGGGAAGCGGCGGCACACTGCCCCAGGAATGGCAATACTCCCGGCATGGGTACAGCCGTACGGCGGCGGCGAAGCTCATTCATGGCCTCCTTGGAGATGGCATTCACGCGCGTCACCGCTTCATTCCATGGGAGACCTGCTGTATAGAGTTGCCAGGCCAGAATTCCGGTGGATTCCTCAGCCGTTGCCATGGAGAGCGGACCGGCGGGATCATAACCGGTAATTCGTCCGGAAGCATCATGCGTCGTCCCCAGCACCGGGGCCAGATCGGCTCCCGTAACGGGTCTGCTGCCCATTAAAGTCAGCTGGCTGCCCAGCCCCTCAAGCACCAGTTCAGCCCAGCTGCCCCAGGTGGCCAGGAGATCAAGCAGCGTGCCGTCCTTATCGAACAGGATGCCGCTTACGGGAACGGAGAGTTCATTGATGTGCAATACAGGCATTCCAGCGCTCCTCTGCATAAGATATATTACTTCAAGTATTCGTTGTTCATTTGCTCTGGCGCAGATTCCCCAGCCAGTCCAGCATCGCCCGGACGGTCCGGGTCTGCTGTTCATCTTCGGTAATCGTAGCGGTCCCGTCACCCTTTTGCGCGCCATAGCTGCCGAATTGGGCATGGTTACCGCCGTCAACCGACACATATACGGTATTGCCCGGCAGATAGGAACGCCCTTTGTTATAGCTCTTCTGATCTACGACTTCATCCTGCGTGCCAAGCACAGACAAGACGGATAGCGTGGTGTTCTTCAGGCTGCCTTTCTCATCGGGATACGAGGCCAGAAAAAAAACGCCTTCCAGCTGGCCGGCATGATCCGCAGCGAAGCGTGAAGCCATTACGCCGCCGAGCGAATGTCCGCCCAGGACAAAGGACTGCTTCGGATGCACGCGGATAATCTCTTCGGCGGCATCCCCTTTAATTACAGCCAGATTAAGCGGCATTCTGGCAATGTAGAACGGGTGACCGGCAGCGGCAACTTTACGGGCCAGCGGCGCATATGCTTCCGCCTTGACCAGTGCGCCCGGATAAAAGATCACGGCGGTGCCGAGCACCACTGAAGGGTCGAACGAGATCCAATTGTCATTCTGTTCAACAGTGACGCCCCCGGCAGAGATCAGAGCGGTTTCAGCCCGTGCCTCCGGCTTATACGGGGTCAGATATCTCCATATAAACACCCCCGCCACCAGTAGAACCAACACCACTCCAATAAGCACACGGCGTCTGATTATATTCTTTTTCATTAGTGTTCACTCCCGATTCCTGCATACTGAAAATTATAAGGGAATCGGTGAATTCAAACAACCTTCAAGACTTCGCCACATCTGGCCCTATCCGTTTCCAATGATAGCGCTTACTATTGTGATGTATTTCACAATTTATTGTCCGGAAATCATGTATTTTAAAATTAAAGTATCAAACCCTACGCAAACCCTAATTTCATTGGAGGTTACGTCATGACCCGGGTAAGCCCGCTTAACACGCGCGGAGAGACCTTTTTTCTTAATCTGCGCTTCATGCTTATTGTAACTGTCTTTGTGGCCAATGCGATCGAACCCCTGATTCAAGAAATGAGCGGACTTCATACGCTTTACCAATGGATCTTCAGTTTTCATATGCCGCTGTTTGTGCTGGTAACCGGATACTTTGCCCGTTCAAGCTTGCATGGAGCGCCTGGGCGCAAGATGCTGCTACAGATTGCCCTGCAATATGTTATTTTTCAGAGCCTCTACTCCCTACTTGACGCCTCCCTGTTTCATGTGAATAATATACAGCATTCGTTCTTCGCTCCTTATCTGCTGCTCTGGTTCCTGGCCAGCCACATCTGCTGGCGCCTGCTGATGCTGGGCATGAGCCGCTGGACCCGCAGCGCCCAGCTGGCCTTCGCTCTTACCGCAGGGGTGGCCGTAGGTTATCTGCAGCTGGACGGGATCTGGTTCAGCATCAGCCGCACCTTTGTCTACCTGCCCTTTTTTGTGATCGGGTACCATTTCTCCTTCGGGGCTTTCGTGAAGCTGTACCAGCGGTATGTCAAAAGCATTGCCGCCGCCGCTTCGCTCCTGCTGCTCCTTGCTATCGGCCTGCTTGGCAGTAATCTCCCCATAGGCTGGCTATACGGCAGTATGACTTATATGCAGCTTGGCGCCCATGAATGGTACGCGGGTCTGTTCCGGCTCGCGGTCTATGGCCTGCAATTCATCGCTTCTCTGGCATTTCTGGGCCTGGTGCCTTACGGGTTAAGCCGCATGACCGGCCTGGGACGCCGGACCCTCTATGTTTTTCTGCTGCATGGCTTTGTGGTCCGCACGGCGGTGATTTCCGGATTGTATACTTATATCGGCAACCCGGCCGGAGCAGCGCTGCTGCTCGCCGGTGCAGTAGGATGTACGGTGCTGCTCGCCCAGCCTACGGTCAGACGTCTGCTGAACCCGCTCGTGGAGCCGTCCGTAGAGTGGATGATCTCCCTGCAGCGTGCCGCCATCCGGCGCTCTCTATAGAATGAAGCTGCCATGCTATATCAATTTGCCGAAGTCTATCCTATACGGAATAGGCTTCTTTCTGTATATTAGCCCAGACTTTACATGCGTGACCCCCCGACAAACTTCACACTGCCCGGTAGAAAAAACAGGATTTTTGTGATAGACTCTCTATTAACGTTCGTAACCAATCACCGCAGGGTACGTATATTTCGGGATTGCAATGCGTTAATGCGGCACTATATTCGCTTTACCAATATTGTTAGGGGGAAAAGTCATCATGGCAAACAAGAAAATGCGATCAGATATGATCAAAAAAGGCTTCGACCGCGCTCCTCACCGCAGCCTTTTGCGGGCAGCAGGCGTTAAAGAAGAGGATTTCGGCAAACCGTTCATCGCGGTCTGCAATTCCTATATCGATATTGTTCCGGGTCATGTGCATCTGCAGGAATTCGGCAAAATCGTGAAGGAAGCCATCCGTGAAGCCGGCGGGGTTCCATTCGAATTCAACACGATCGGCGTTGACGACGGGATTGCCATGGGTCATATCGGTATGCGTTATTCGCTGCCAAGCCGCGAGATCATTGCCGACTCTCTGGAAACGGTAGTATCCGCGCACTGGTTCGACGGTATGGTGTGCATTCCCAACTGTGATAAAATCACCCCGGGCATGATGATGGGCGCACTGCGCGTCAACATCCCGACAATCTTCGTCAGCGGCGGGCCGATGAAGGCCGGCGTAGACAGCAAAGGCAAGAAGCTCTCCCTCACTTCTGTATTTGAAGGCGTTGGCGCGCATCAGGTCGGCAAGATCAACGATGCTGAGCTGCTCGAACTCGAACAATACGGCTGTCCTACCTGCGGATCATGCTCCGGCATGTTCACTGCCAACTCCATGAACTGTCTGGCTGAAGCTATGGGCCTTGCGCTTCCGGGCAACGGCACCATCCTGGCCGTAGCCGAAGAACGCAGAGACTTCGTCCGCAAGTCAGCAACCCAGCTCATGGAGCTGATCAAGCTGGACCTGAAGCCGCGTGATATCGTAACCCAGGAATCGCTGGACAATGCCTTCGCGCTGGATATGGCGATGGGCGGCTCGACCAACACCGTACTGCATACCCTGGCACTGGCTCAGGAAGCCGAAATCGATTATCCGTTGGAACGCATCAACGAAGTAGCCAACCGGGTTCCTTACCTGGCCAAGCTGGCTCCGGCCTCCGATATCTTCATCGAAGATGTGGACCGGGCGGGCGGCGTAAGCGCCGTGCTGAACGAATTACTGAAGAAGCCAGGCGCAATCTTCGGCGATTGCATGACGGTTACCGGCAAGACACTGGCCGAGAATGTAACCGGCCATGAGATCCAGGATACATCTGTTATTCATACCATTGACAACCCCTATTCCCAAGTTGGCGGACTGGCTGTACTCTACGGCAACCTGGCTCCTGAAGGCTCCATCATCAAGGTGGGTGCCGTGGATGCTTCTGTTGGCGGCTATCACAAAGGACCTGCCATCTGCTTCGACTCTCAGGAAGAAGCACTGGAAGGTATCGCGAACGGCAAGGTCAAAGAAGGCCATGTAGTCGTTATCCGTTATGAAGGTCCGAAGGGCGGACCGGGCATGCCGGAAATGCTGGCGCCGACTTCACAGATCGTCGGTATGGGCCTGGGCGCCAAGGTTGGCCTGATCACGGACGGACGTTTCTCCGGTGCCTCCCGCGGGATCAGCATCGGTCACATCTCTCCGGAAGCGGCTGAGGGCGGACCGATCGCTTTTGTAGAGGATGGCGATATCATTGAGCTGGACCTCAACAACCGCAAGATCGAGCTGCTGGTTGACGAGGAAGTGCTGGCGGTCCGCCGCCAGGGCTGGAAAGAATTCGAGCCGAAGGTGAAGACCGGTTATCTGGCCCGTTACTCCAAGCTGGTTACCAATGCAAGCAAGGGCGGCGTGCTGAAGATCTAATCGTTAGAGCCGCAGCCTTAAGCAAATGTAATGATGATATGAGCAGCTCCAACCGCAAATTCGGTTGGAGCTGCTCTTTTTGCTGCAGGAATTGAAGCTTTGAGGAGAAAAATGTTGCATCATGTGCAGGAACTAAAAAACCGCCAGCCCATTCAGGCCAGCGGAGATTGTAATCAATATAAGTGCATTAAACTGCGTATGCTTCATCTTCAATGAACTACCGTTGCTCCGGGAAGCTCAGCTTCAAGCGTCCGTTCCTCTTCGTGTACCCGCTGCTCCACATGCTTGTGCGGAAGCTGACGGTTCATCTGGTCCAGAAGCTGCGATACCGGCATCAGTATCATCTTGGGCACCAGTTGGTCACTGCGTTCCTTAAGTCTTGCGCCGCCTGACGGATGAATCACACTCATGAGAATACTAAGGTAGAACTTGGTGCTGCTGGCGAACAGTCCGCTGGGCAGATCCAGTACGATGAAGCCGAACTTCTCCGGCCCGCGGTTGATCATGCTGACTCCGTAGAGCGCTTTGGCTTCAGCTAGCTCCACATCACCACAAATCCGCTCGGCCAGCACCGGCAGATCCTTCTCCATCCGGCGGATCAGGCGGATCGCAAGCTGGGCAGTGGAACGGGAATGAATTCCCAGCTCGAATAGCTGCCTGTTATCGAAATGCAGCTCGATCACCTTGTCGCCCTTGCTTAAGGTCTCGCCATTATCCATGTGGACCGTTCTGCCCTGGTACTTGCGCAGCCGGTAATGCAGGAACGGGTCTTCCTGCGAGATTGTCTTGATCTGGAACAGCAGCTGAAAGAGCTTCTCCCAGCCCAGCCATAAACCGACAAGCAGCCGCTTGCCGAAGGACAAATGCGTGATCGGGGAGCGCTGCACCGCCTTGATCATCTCGTCAATCCGGACGCTGTGCAGTCCGCGCCGCTCGGCCTCGGCCAACATCCGCTCCAGCGCAATCAGCATATGCTCCGGTGCATTCGGATCAGCGCCGATCGTCGTACCGCAGTCATGCAGCAGCAGCACCTCCCCCGGGCCGAGCTTCGCAATAAGCTTCTCGGTCAGCTTCTCCGCTCCAAGCTTTTCCTTCCAGTCGCCGAACATCGCCGACCACAGCACAATCTGCACCTGACGGCGTTTGGAGAAGTCGAACAGGTTCACGATTCCCCAAGGAGGACGGTAATACGTGCTGCGCTCGCCGGTAATGGAGAAGATGATCTCGTCCGTCCGGTCAATCTGCTTCCTCACCGTGGCGGGACGCATCAGCCAGTTCGTCTTGTGCACATAATTATGAATTCCGATCAAATGCCCTTCGTCATGCATTCGCTTGATGATCTCGGGGTGCTGCTCCGCGTGCGAGCCAACGACAAAAAAGGTCGCCTTCGCATCGTAGCGCTTAAGCAGATCGAGCAGCAGCGGTGTATAATGCGGGTCTGGCCCGTCATCAAAGGTCAGGCCGTAATCCGTACGCCCAATTCCTTTGCGGAAGACACGATAACCAAATAAACGGCTGATCATACCGGGAATAAAAGCATAAAAGGTAGAGATATAAAATAGCCAGAGCAGCAAAGTCTGCATGTACAATCACCGCTTTTCCAGAGTTGACTTTGGCTCGCCTTACGTCTGTTAGGAGATAGATGTGATACGGCCAAGTAGAGTAAGTAGAAGCGACAGCTTTAAAAAACATCACCTCCTAGTTTAACACAGCTGCCAAAGAAATAGACGTTTTTTATTAAAATCGTGTACAATGAGTTGAAGTGCAGGTTACAAATTCATCTTCACAAAGGGGTCGTTTAAATCTATGCTGCCGCTGTACAGAAAATATTGGCGCACCTTTTTCGACATTGGGCTGCTTGTTCTAACCGTATATTTAGTGATGCTCGGCTTCAGTAAATTGTACCAGCTGGCTGCGCCGGTGTTCCTGTCCTTTTTTGTATTTCTGCTGATTGAGCCGCTGGCCCGCTTCCTGAACCGCAAGGGAATGGCCAAGCCCTTCGCCTCTGCGATCTCCGTGGTGCTCTTCCTGGTCATCCTGCTGGGCGTCCTGTTCGGTGCCGGACTGCTGATTACGACCCAGGCGATTCACCTCCAGAATAATCTGCCCAAATATACATACGTGGTCCAGCAGCATTTCGCAGAGACTACGACCTATCTTCAGCACAAAATCGATTCGCTTCCATCCGATGTGACAGATAAGCTGAACGGTTATTTCACAGATGCCACCAATATTCTCTCGAAGTGGATGGTCGCCTTCTTCAAATATATGGTCGGAGTGCTTGGCTCTTTCTCTTCCTTTATGGCTAATTTCGGGATTGCGATCATTCTCGCCTTTTTCCTCAGCATGGAGATTAAGGACTGGCGCCGAATTGCCCACGAGAAGCTGCCGAAGACGTTCAAGACGGCCTACGCCTTCCTGCAGGGAAATGTGTTCAAGGCTATCGGTTCTTATATCAAAGCACAGATGATCCTGATCAGCATCACCTTCGTCATTATTCTTGCTGGCCTGCTGATTCTTCAGACAGGCAATGTACTCACCATCGCGCTGGTCTGTGCCGTGGTCGATCTGCTTCCGCTGCTCGGGGTACCTGCGGTGCTGATCCCTTGGATCATCTATCTGTTCATTGTTGGAAATACTTCGCTTGCTGTCGGGCTCATCGTTCTGCTGGCTGTAGTAATGGTGGTTAGACAGCTGCTGGAGCCCAAAATCACAGGGAATTCGATCGGTGTCTCCTCTGCCTTCCTGATGCTCTCCTTCGTGATTCTGTCCTCCTCCCTGTTCGGGATAGCAGGACTCATTCTGTCGCCGATTCTGCTGATTCTGCTCAAGGAGCTGCTCCAGCAGGGATATCTCCAGCAGTGGATCTATCTGCCGCAGGAGGAGTTCGTCGTCTCGCCCTTCGCGGCCTCGGGAACCTCTACGGCAGGCGCTCCCGTAAGCAGCAGTCCGGCCGGGAATGCCGAGTCTAATGCGCAGCCTGCCGGTCCAGGCCCTCAGGCCCCGGTTGATCCGCCTTCCAGCCCCGACAACAGCTCGAACACCTGACCGAACAGGCGGGTGGCGGCCTGCGGACTGTCTGGAGCCACATTCTCTATCGCCACAGACACCGCATATTTCGGATGGTCAACCGGACCATAGCCGATGAACCATTGATTGTTGCGCGGTGTGCCATGCACCAGCGTCTGGGCCGTGCCTGATTTGCCGGCGAGCGGCCAAGCGGCAGGCTTCAGCATCCGGCCTGTGCCCTCTGTGACTACGCTGCGCATCATGCCCAGCAGCACACGGGCAGTGGCCGGAGCGATCCGCCCCTCCGGCGCTGGCGCCAGATGTCCCGGAAGCTCCTTAAGCGTCTGTCCATTGGCAAAATCAACCCGCTCCAGAATCCGCGGCGCTCTCACCTCACCGCCATGCAGCAGTGTGACGACCAGATTCGCCGCCTGCAGCGGAGTGATCCGCACATCGCGCTGGCCGATCGCCGTCTGGACTCTCGCCCCGCCGTCATCCGGCAGGAGCGTGGTGAAGATGGTTCCCGGCTGCTCTCCGGCCAGCGGCCGGAGCAGCGGCAGACCGAGTGTATTCTCCGCCTGCCACCCGATGCTCCGGCCCAGTCCAAGGGCAAGGGCGGTAGCTTGAAGCTTCAGACCGCTCAGCCGCTCGGCCAGCGTAGCAAATACAGTATTACAGGACACGGCGAACCCTTGCTTAAGCGTAAGGGCGCCGTGTCCTTTGCCGTGGGGACATGACAATCCGTATTTCCCATATGCTCCTGCACAGAAGAAAGGCTCCTCCGGTGTGGTCAGCCCGGCTTCAAGTGCGGCAGCGGCCGTAACAATTTTGAAGATAGAGCCCGGAGCGGCCGCTTGAAGAGCACGGTTGTTCCATTCTCCCCCTTGCGGTGAGACCTGCTGCGGATTGTAGAACGGCAAGGAGACCATCGCTGCGATATCACCGCTCCGGCTGTCCATTACCACAATCGCCCCTTCCTTCACCCCGGCTTCCGCCGCCAGCTGCTCAATGCTCTCCTGAAGCTTCAGATCAATTGTGGTATATAGTGACAGCGGATAATAGGGGTTGCCCGGCGCCTTGACTGTGATCGGGCTTCCCGGAACCCGTTTGCCGCGCGCATCAACCTGGGCAACGGCCTCCGTGTGCCCCACGCCCTGCAGCAGCGGCTCCAGCGTCTTCTCCAGCCCGGCTGTGCCGGTTCTTGGAATTCTCAGCCCTGTAGGGGATTGAGTGACAGCTTCTCCTGAAGCTTCAGACAGATAACCGAGCCACTGTCGGCCGGATGCAGACCCGTTATATCTGCGGGCAAAAGGCAGCGCCCGGACACCTTCAATCGCAAGCGCCTCCACTTCTCTGGCCTGCGGCAGGGTCAGGGCCAGCGGCCCCGTGCCTTGGCCGGAAGGCCAGAGCAACGGCTCCTTCAGCCCCAACCGTCTTGCCTGCAGCTGGCTGTAGCTGACGCCAAGAATCTCCGCCAGACGGTGAAGCTGCTGGTCATCGTTATATTCACCGGCACCATGATGCCGGTGAAGCTCTTCCTCCGGCGGGAACAGCGCAGCGGTCCAGACCGTCTCTCCAGCCAGCGCCCTTCCGTGTTTGTCATACAGCCGTCCTCTTCCGCTGTCCAGCACCGTCTCCCGCTCACTTTGCAGCTCTGCCATCTGAGCTACTGTGTAACGGGTGCCGCTTACTACACTATCCTTCAGCAGCAGCTGTACCCAGGCCAGCCTGATCATCAGGCCCGCCAGCAGCATACACAGGATCAGGCAACCCCAAAATATGCGTGTATGAATCAGCTTGTGCAAATTGCTATTCCTCCATCCAATGGGCTGAAAAACCTTGGCTACTAGCAGCTCATCAGATTTAAAAGTGTGAGAATCACTTTAACTAATTGCTTGCTGAGGGTTAGCAGCGCCCCGATTAGGGTCCAAGGGGGAGGCTTAATTGCAATCTGTACAACTAAATCGCCGGATATGCCGCCGAATCTCTGTTTAGTTGTATTTCGTGCAATTAAAATGCCTCTATACCTGGATTTTCGCCCATTCGGGCAAATTTAGTTGTATGGAATACAGTTAGGAGAGGCAGGCCTTCCTTTTAACTGTTTTTAGTTGCACCGAATACACTTATCTCTCATGGTTCGTTACAAACTGAATATTTTGTTTAATCCATGGGGTTCTTTACTTGCTAAAGGTGGCTTCCTTCCAGAATATGAGCTCCCTCGTTCGCTACACCGAGTCCTCCATTTTAAATCTGATGCTGTACTAGTATACCCAGCTCTAAAAGCAAAATAACCGCTTCCCATAAAGGAAAGCGGTCTGAAGAAGTTAGGCTCATACGCTGAACTTGGATAATCGCTCCCGCAGTCTGGAGGAGGCATTCTCCAGCTTACTGGAGAGGGTAACCAGATATTCGCTTACATTCTCCTGTTCTCCGGTAAGGGAGGCTACCTCTTCAGAGGCGGCCGAGGATTCTTCGGCGAATGAGCTGACATTACCTATCGTCTCTGACAGGACCTGCTGCGAGTGGTTCAGGCCGTCAATCGAAGAAGATACCGAATCCAGCCTGGTAATCAACTGATGCATCTGCCCCTGTACACTAATGAAGATCTCACTGGTGTTCTGAACATAGTCCATCTGCTCCCCGAACAGCGGCGCAACCTCGGACAAGGCGTCTACCGTCTCATGCATATCCCGCATGATCCGGTCAGTGATCTCGCCCACCACGGCAATCGAACGCTTGGACTGCTCCGCCAGCTGGCGGATTTCATCAGCGACAACCGTGAAGCCTTTGCCCGCTTCGCCTGCCCGCGCCGCTTCAATAGTAGCGTTCAGCGACAGGATATTGGTCTGCTGGGTGATGCTCTGCATGACCTCCAGCACCTGAATGACCGATGAGGCAGTATCCTTAAGCTCATTCACCTTAAGGACCAGCTTGCCTGTCCTGTCGCCAGTCTCTTGTGTTCTGCCCAGCAGCTCCTGCAGCTTGACTACCCCTTCCGCACTGGCTTGCTCCACGCTATGCGCAGTTCCGCCAATCTCATGGGCTACTGCAATGACAGCTTCCATCTTCTCCGAGATCTGAGCCGTCATCTCATTCCCCCGGTCCGCCTCCAGTGAGAGGCTGCCGGCACCGCCGGCAATCTCTTCCGTGGCTGCGGCAATATCCTTCGCTGCCACCGCTGTGTCCCGCGAGGCATTGCCAAGGGCTTCCGCTGCTTCCGTAACCTCACGCGCGGTCTCATTGGTGTGGACGACCAGCTCTGTAATCTGCTCCATCATCAGGTTGAAGGAGCCGGACAGCTGGCCTATCTCATCACGGGTGACGACATCGGTGCGTACGCGCAGATCCCCGTCTGCCCCCTTGACCATCAGATCCCGCAGACGTGAGAGCGGACGTGAGACCATCCGTACCATCCAGAGTCCTATCAGTACGGCAACGGCAGCAGCGGCGGCCACCGCTATGTAGGTCGTGTTAAGGATGCGTCCCGCATCCTTGGTCAGATTGCCGGAAGGTACCACACCGAGCAGTCTCCAGCCGGAGGTATGCAGCGTACCGTAGACCGCAAGAATGGATTTGCCCTTCTCATCCTTGG
Organism: Paenibacillus sp. FSL M7-0896; assembly: GCF_037975415.1. Lineage (NCBI taxonomy): Bacteria > Bacillati > Bacillota > Bacilli > Caryophanales > Paenibacillaceae > Paenibacillus > Paenibacillus sp. FSL M7-0896. The sequence goes on along the minus strand of NZ_CP150250.1, from coordinate 1,613,437 downwards.
TCGGCAGGGAGCCGGAGGTGTCACTTAATCCCTTGAACAGGGTTCCCCCCAGGCGCAGATAGGTGTCCGTCTCCTCTTGCTGGGAAGAGGCAATCAGCTCATCTGTGGCAGTCAGCAACTGGATATAGGAACCCTGACCCAGATCAACCATTTTCAGCTGGCTGTCAAGCTCTGTACTCTTAATATCGCAGACCGCCAGATAACCGGTGTGATCCGCTTCCGCCGCCACAGACTTAGCGAAACGCACCACTCCTTCAGCCTCTCCCTGCTTCAACGCTTCGGTAATCCACCGGCTCTGCGGCTTCTCCTGCAGCTGCTTGTACCATGCTGCATCACGGATAGCCGCTAGGAAATCATTATCCACTTCACCAGCTCCGGTTGCGGGCAACGCTTTATCCAGCGGAACCAGATACACTGCCTGCACGCCGGGTACAGCCGAGAGCCATTGATCGAGCTCCCCGTTAATCGTCGTGGACAGCTCTGTACGCTTCGCAGGATCTGCTGCAGCAGGGCCTGCCAGTGCGACCGCCTGCTGAATATCCTCATTGTAGAACAGCTGACCCAGATTATCTTCATAGCGCAGCAGGACGACATCCAGCTTCTCAGCCGTCTGCTCCACAGTCTGCTGATTAGCAGACAATGCATTGTTCTCAATCGTATGTCTGGCCACAGCGTAAGAAATATAACCCAGAGACAGCACAATTCCCATGGTCGCGATGAAAAAAACCAGAAAGAGCCGCATCCCCAGCGACTTGGAGGGATGCAGCCGAGAAAGAATAGAGGTACTCCGAACTGTTGACCTGCTCAAAAAACCACCGCCAGATTCTATGTATTCTTGAACGGAAGGAGCCCGTTACAAGGTCATGAACATCTGAAGCGTCCGATCAGAAAGATAGGGAAGATATTCATGACCATATTCATGATATACCAACAGATCTTTTACGGCTGTGATTTTGTTGTATGCGGCGAATTGTGTCGACGGCGGACAGATCGTATCGGCCAGACCGGTTACCCATAATACCCTGCCCTGTATACGACCGGCTAAATTCTGGATGTCAATATAACCGAGCCGGTTAAAAATCTCTTCCTCCCGCAGATGATGCGGATCAAAGAAGCGGAAATAATAGTGAATCTCCTCGTAGGCAGAGGTTGTAATATCCAGCGCCCATGCCCCCTTGTAATCAGAGAGGAACGGATAGACCGGAATGGCAAGCCTGACCCTTGGCTCCAGGGCAGCGCAGGCAACCGTGAGTGCACCGCCTTGGGAACAGCCGAAGGCACCCACCCGCTCCGGGTCTACCTCCGGCATAGTCATCAGAATCCGTGCCGTCTGGACCGTGTCCAGGAACACGTTGCGGTAATACAGCTTGTCGGGATTGGGATCATCAATGCCCCGGATGATATGCCCGCGGACCGTCGTTCCCCGGACAGTCAGATTATCCTCGGATAACCCGCCCTGCCCCCGGCAATCCATGGCAAGCACGCTGATCCCGTGAGCCGCGTAAGCCACCTTTTCCATCCAGTCCCCGCTGTCGCAGGAATAACCGTGGAACATGACAAGGCCTGCACCTTTCCCTGCTCCCGCTTTCTTAGGCCTTACATATTTACAGTGCACTCTGGCACCGCCCACTCCGGTAAAATACAAATGAAAACACTCGGCCAGCTCACTCGAAAACCCTGCAGGCACCAGCTCGTATGCCAGTGTCTGATGGTCCAATTCATGAAGCGCGCGCTCCCAATAAGCATCAAAGTCACCGGGCTTCGGACTGCTGCCCTGATAATCCAGCAATTGCGGTATAGATCTTTGGTTCATCTGAGCGTCTCCTCTCCGGTTGTCACCCTAGATTCTGCCAGGACCGGCATCATCGCCAACCTCTTCATGAGTCTCGATAACGTAATTGACGATTTCCTGGACAGTGGTGTAGGCAACGCCGACATAGGTGTCCGCAGCCCCGTAATAGATGGCAATCCGGCCGGTATCCGCATCGCTGAGCGCAGCACAAGGGAAGAGTACATTGTTGACGAAGCCTCTTTCCTCATACCATTCTTCCGGGGTCAGCACGAAGTTACGGGAGCGGTATTTCACTCTCGAAGGCTCATCTGCATCCAGAATCACAGCGCCCATGCTGTAGACGAGACCGTTGCAGGTCCCTGTAACCCCGTGATAGAACATCAGCCAGCCTTCCGAGGTCTCAATAGGCGCAGGTCCGCCGCCGATCTTGGTGCTCTGCCACCAGCCTTGTCCGCCCTTGGTCATGACATGACGGTGTTTGCCCCAGTATACGAAGTCAGGACTCTCGCTCAGGAAGACATCACCGAACGGCGTATGTCCGCTATCGCTTGGACGGGAGAGCATGACGAAATTGCCGCCTATTTTCTTCGGGAACAGTACACCGTTACGGTTGAACGGCAGGAACGGATTCTCCAGACTGACGAAGTGCTTGAAGTCCTGTGTCTTGGCAACGCCGATCGCTGCCCCGTAGAAATCCGTGCACCAGATGATGTAATACGTATCCTCCACCTTCACCAGACGGGGATCATATGCGTAACGCGGCATATACGGATGGCCTGCCTCGTCCTTGAATTGGATCGGCTGCTCATCAATAATCCAGTCCAAGCCGTCCGCGCTGCGGCCCATCCGCAGATGGGGGCGGGTCGTGTGATCCTCCACACGGAAGACTCCCAGGAAGCTGCCCTCGTAAGCGATCACCGCGCTGTTGAAAATACGGGCGACCCCCTTCGCCGGATTGCGCTTGATCACCGGATTATCGCTATGTCTCCAGACCGGATTGTCATTCCCGGCAGGTCTGTCCTGCCAAGGCATATTCGGCAGACTCTGGCTGGCCGTCAGTTTAACTTCTCTCATAATAGAATCCCTCCAATGATAGTTGCAGCAGCCGCTGCGGTGGTGTGTTGCTCCCCGGCTTGCCGCTTTATTTGACCGACCCTTGGGCGAAGCCGTTATAAATGTATTTTTGCAGCGCTACGAACGCGATCAGCGTCGGAATGATGGCGATCATAATCGCGGCGCAGATAACCTCCCACTGGGAGCCGTAGGGTCCTTTGAATTTGAACAGTGCGGTAGAAACGACCTGCAGGCTGCTTTTTGGCATATACAGGAACGGGGTATAGAAGTCATTGTAAATATTAACACCCTTCACGATGATCACCGTCACAATGGCCGGACTCAGCAGCGGAAGAATGATTCTCCAGTAGATCGTCCAGTAGGAGGCACCATCCAGCATTGCGGATTCATCCAGCGATTCAGAGATCGAGTCCAGGAACTGCATGAAGATATAGACAGCGATAATATCGGTCCCCAGATACATCAGAATCGGCGCCCAGCGGGTATTGAACAAATCCAGAGCATTGATAATCTGAAAAGTTGCTACTTGTGTAGTTACTCCGGGAATCAGCGTAGCCAGCAGAAAAGCCCCCATCAGCGCCTTACTGCCTCTGAATTTGAAGCGGGCAAGAATATAAGCCATCATCGAGCCGGTAAGCGTAGCGCCCGCAATGGAGATCAGGACGATAATGATCGTGTTCATGAAGCCGAGCAGCATGTTCCCGTCTACGAAGGCTTTGGTGTAGTTGGCGAAATTCAGCCAGTTCTCGGGCAGGGTCAGCGGACCGGTTGAAGCGTACTCAGCATTGGTCTTTAAGGAAGCGAAGAAGACAACGACAATCGGGATCAGCGCCATCAGCGCACCCAGCACCAGGGAGAGATATTTGAAGAAAGCCGCCAGGTTGTATTTCAAGGTATGCATCGCTCTATTTCTCCTCCTTGATCAGAATGCGCTGCAGAATGGTAACCAGAACAACGATGCCCAGCAGTACTACAGCCATTGCAGAAGCCAGCCCCAGCTTGCTGTATTTGAAGGCCACATCGACGGTCTGGATGACAAAAGTGCCGCTGCCGTTAGAGCCGCCGGTCATGACATACGGAATCTCAAACACCCCGATGGCCCCGCTGACCGCGAGGATCAGATTGAGCTGGAGGATACGCTTGATGCTTGGGATAATAATATGCCGGAACTGATGCCAGCGGTTAGCGCCGTCTATCTCAGAAGCTTCATAGATATCGCTGCCGATCGAGGAGATTGCGCCAAGGAAGATAATAAAGTTCATCCCCATATAACGCCATACCGAGGCAAAAGCGAGAGAGATGTTAATGAGCTGCGGATTCAGCAGCCATTTCTGTTGCAGCGCCCCGAGTCCAAGCAGATCAAGAATGGTATTAAGCGTGCCTTCCGGCTTGAAGAAGAACAGGAAGATGAACCCGATCGCCACACCGTTCAGCAAGGTCGGAAAGAACAGAATCCCCTTGAACCAGTTCTTCATCCGGACATTGAAGCTCAGAATCGTGGCAAAATAAAGCGCCAGCCCCATCTGGACAAAGGTGGCAAAAAAGTAATACAAGCTGACCTTGAATACGGCGAAGTACTCCGGCTTGGTAAAGATCGTCTTGTAGTTGTCAAAGCCGATATACTCCATATTTTTGCTTAGCCCGTTCCAGCTGGTGAAGCTGTACTGAAACATTTTAAACACAGGTAAATAGGAGAACGTCAGCAGCAGAACTACGGGTACTAGCGAAAATAAAAAGATGATCAAAATCCGTTGATTTTTATAGCTCATGTTAGACAATTTGGGCACTCTCCACACCTCCAGAAAACTTACTGCTCTTAAGTCCGCTTCCATCCCTGCAAAAGTGAAGGGGACTATGCCGTTACCGGCATCTCCCCTTTCTTTTGTTCTTTAATTTACTTGGCAGTCACAATTTTGGCTCTGGCTGCTTTCCATTTATCATTCAGTTCTTTCATAATGTCATCATAGGATTGCTTGCGGTTGCCAATCGCCGCCTCGATAATTACTTTCTTGAAGTCAGGCTGCCAGAGACCGATTTCAGCTTCTTTATCAATGGCATCCACCCAGCCCTCTTCACCGGCTTTGGCTGGAGCAAGCGTGTCAAAGGTAATGTCAGTGCCTGCAAATTGCTTGAGAATTTCAGGCAATTCGGCTCCTTTTACCGGACTCATGCCCCCGCCTTCTGTAGTCGGGTAACCGGATTCATTGATGAACCAGTCTACCCAGGCTCTGGCGGCCTCTTTGTTTTTACTGTGAATGCTAACCCCCAGATTATAGTCGTCAGACAGAGGCACCAGGATCTTGTCGGCGTTGGTAGGGAATGGCATGAAGCCTATATCATCCGGGCTGGCAGCGAGCCCTTTGATCTGACCGATCGCCCAGGAGCCAAGCATCATGGTACCGATTTTACCGTTTGCCAGATCTGCCTTGGAGGATTCCCAGTCTGTTGTAGTAGGGTCCTCTTCAATCAGACCGTCTTTGGCCGCATCGTACATTACCTTGTACAGCTCGTAGTGCGGCTGGCCTGGAACGAAGTTATCGTCGGAGGCCACCTGGCCGATGTTGACATATTCACGGTCTCCGGCAACGGTAGCCAGATCCGCTTCCCACTGGGTCAGCGTCCAGCCCGCAGCATAGTTCGTGTAGAGAGGGACGGCATCCGTCTTCTCCTTGATGCTCTTCAGAGCGGCAGAGAACTGGTCAAAGGTTCTTGGAACCTCGGTCACTCCGGCGTCCTTGAAGACCTGCTTGTTGTAGATCACGCCGGAGAAATTAACCGTAATTGGAATGCCGTAGGAAATCCCGTCTACTGTCCGCTCTTCCAGGCCTGTATATTGCTGCTCCAGGTCAGACTTTTTACCCAGCGGCTCGAAGAAGTCCGGCAGATCCTTAATCGCTACGCTGGTTGGCAGCAGCAGAACATCCCCGTAATCACTGGTGCTCATGCGGATTTTGATCTGATCCTCATAGTTGGATAAGGCTTCGAAATTCACTTTGATATTCGGATATTTCTCATTGAACTTGGCGGCGTAGTCTTTGAACACGGTATCCACGATATCCGTCCGCTGTGTAATCACCGTAATATCACCCTTGAGATCCTTGGCGGCACCTCCCTCTGGAGCGGCTGTTGCCTCCGCAGTGGTACCTGTGTTGCCGCCTGCATTGGTTGCTGCCGCATTAGTGGCGTTATTGTTGTCAGCTGCACAGCCGGAGAACAGCCCGGCCATCAGTGTCAGCGCTGCCAACCCGGTAACTGCTTTGGTTTTTTTCATCATATTTCTGACCCCTCTCTTCATTTAGAACGAAATAGATTAATAACAAAACAATAACAATACGATCCGTTATTCCAATAAACAGAACTTAAATCATCTTGTCTTCACCTTGGATTCGCTGTTGTTATCGCTTACATCGCAATTATAGACCGTATAACCCCTCAAAACGATGGTTTCAATTGCTTTTTCTAGTCTTCAATTTGTTATTTTTGTTATATAAAAAATACAATAAAGAAAAACACTGCTCAATCACCTCTGGGGAGATGAAGGGCAGTGCAAATGTGTTCGTATCATTCTAAGAGACGCATATCATGATCTGTACCGGCCTTTATACTCCTTAGGAGTCATGCCGCACATCTTTTTGAACAGCTTATTGAAATAGACCGGATCACTGTAGCCGACTTTGTCAGCAATCTCATAATTCTTCAGGTCCGGATGATGGAGCAGCATCTTCTTGGCCTCCACAATGCGGATGCCGATCAGGTAGTCCGTAATGGTCTGCCCTGTCTTATGCCTGAACAGCCTGCTGATATAACTCGCATTCATTCCCACGGCCTCAGCCAGCCGCTCAAGCTCGAAATTAAGCCCGTATTCCAGTTGAAGAATACTCTTCATCTGCTCTACCACATAATGCTCCCCGCCTTCAGAAGGCTGATGCGGTACTTCTTCCGGGAGAGCAGCCGCAGGCGTCTGCTTAGTCGCTTCTACGCTTTTGAGCAGATCATATAATTGGGCCTTATCGATCGGCTTAAGCAAATAATCAAGCACACCGAAGCGCATCGCCTTACGGGCGTAGTCGAATTCACTGAAGCCGCTCAGTACAGCTATTGGCAACTGCTTGAGATGCGCTCTCGCCTCTTCAATCAGCTTGAATCCATCCATTCTTGGCATCTTGATATCTGTAATAAGAAGATCGATCTCTTCCAGGCTTAGCTCCTGCAGATGGTTCCAGGCCTCAAGCCCGTTGCCGTATGAGCCGATTACCCTGACTTCCACATCCATTCTGGAAGCAATCTTCTCAAGCCCGCGGCGAATCACTTCCTCATCATCCGCAATCATGATCCGGATTACCACCTTATCGCCCCCGTCATTTGATCCGCTATGATAGCGTTATCAATAATTATAAACTTTACAGATCCAATAGAAAATGTGTCCATATCCACTTTTATAGTCTTCAATTTACTTCATCCATTTCCCGCTTGAATTCCAGCCCGAAAAGGGTTATAACATGGTTATATATAGTTATTATTATACACTAACATAATAATAACAATTATAAAAAAGACAACTCCCATACCAGCAAGCAATATTAAGGAGTGAACAGAACAGGATGAACAATGCAACCGAAGTGTGGCGCACCCGGCTGGAAGCTGAGCTGTTAGACAACATTCTCGGCTTCTGGATGAAGCAGACCATCGACGAAACTCATGGCGGCTTTATCGGTGAGATGAACAACCAGCTGCAGGTGATATCCGGTGCAGACAAAAGCCTTGTACTGAATGCACGGATTCTCTGGACATTTGCAAGTGCTTACAGAATCTATGGAACGGCAGAATATTTGACTATGGCGGAACGCGCCTATGATTATCTCATTCAGTATTTCACAGATCCCGAATTTGGCGGATTCTTCTGGATGGTGGATGAGCACGGCGCTGCTTCCCAGCCTAAGAAGCAAATCTACGGACTCGCTTTTGTCATCTATGCCTTGGCTGAGTACCATCATGCCACCGGCCGGAAAGACGTCCTGCGCCAAGCAACCCAATTGTTCCATTTGATTGAGAAGCACGGTTATGATCCTCTTCACACAGGGTATATCGAAGCCTTGTCACGGGAGTGGGAGATGACCGACTCCCTAAGCCTCAGTTCGAAGGATATGAATGAGAAGAAATCCATGAATACGCATCTGCATGTACTGGAAGGGTACACCGGCTTGTACCGGGTGTGGAAGTCAGAGCTTCTTCGTAACAAGCTAGCTGAGCTGATCGAAACCATGCTGGAGCATATTCTGGATTCGGACGGCAAGCACTTCCATCTGTTCATGGATGAAGAGTGGCGGGTGAAGTCAGAGCTTATCTCCTTCGGCCACGACATAGAAGGAAGCTGGCTGCTCTATGAAGCTGCGGAGACCCTTGGGGACGAGGAGCTGCTTGGGCGTGTGCGCAAGGCATCCCTGTCGATGGCCGAAGCTGCGCTGGCAGAGGGGATTGAAGTGGATGGCGGAATCTGGAATGAGGCCGATCGTAGCGGCTTCATCGATAAAGCCCATGAGTCCAGAGACTGGTGGCCGCAGGCTGAAGCCATGGTCGGATTCTACAATGCGTATCAGTTAACCGGAGATTCGCGGTTCCTGGAAGCCGCTGAGAACTCATGGAGCTTCACAGAGAAATATATAATTGATCATAAGCTGGGCGAATGGCACTGGGGTGTAGATGAATCCCTGCAGCCGCTGGCTGATACTCCCAAGGTGAGCGCATGGAAATGTCCCTATCATAACAGCCGGGCCTGCTTCGAGATGATTAGACGGCTTGGCGAACCATTACATGTAGAGGAGATTATTTAATGAGCACAATCTTTGAACAACGGAAGCAGGCGTTGACGCAGCGCTATGAAGCTCTCATCGGCCGCACCAATGAGAAGCTGCCTGACGGCAACGGTATTTATGACCGCTACAAGTATCCCCTGCTCACTGCGGAGCACGCCCCCCTGATCTGGCGTTACGACTTCAATGAAGAGAGCAACCCTTATTTCGCAGAGAGAATCGGAGTGAACGGCGTATTCAATCCCGGCGCCATTGAGCTGAACGGCAAATTCTACATCATTGCCCGTGTGGAAGGCCATGACCGCAAATCCTTCTTCGCTGTTGCCGAGAGCAGCAGCGGGGTGGACGGCTTCCGCTTCTGGGATCACCCGGTAGTGCTTCCCGAGACCGCAGACCCGGATATTAACGTCTACGATATGCGCCTGGTGAAGCATGAAGACGGATGGATTTACGGCCTGTTCTGCAGCGAACGCAAGGACCCGGACGCTCCTCCTGGCGATTTGTCCAGCGCAGTTGCCCAGTGCGGCATTGCCCGCACCAAGGATCTAAAGACCTGGGAGCGTCTCGCCGATCTCAAGACCGGCTCCGCCCAGCAGCGCAACGTGGTCCTGCATCCAGAGTTCGTTGACGGCAAGTATGCCTTCTACACGCGCCCGCAGGACGGGTTCATCGACGCCGGTTCCGGCGGCGGCATCGGCTGGGGCTTAGCGGAGGAGATTGAGAACGCCGTTATCACCCGTGAGACGATTATAGACCAGCGCTACTACCATACCATCAAAGAAGTGAAGAACGGTCAAGGCCCGGCCCCGGTCAGAACTCCACTCGGCTGGCTGCACATCGCCCATGGTGTCCGGGGCACCGCTGCCGGACTGCGCTATGTGCTGTATGCCTTCTTGTCTGATCTTGCAGAGCCTAACCGCGTAACTCATGCCCCAGGCGGGCATTTCATTGCTCCGGACGGCGAAGAACGCGTCGGTGACGTATCTAACGTTGTCTTCTGCAACGGTATAATCGCCCGTGATAACGGCGAGGTCTTCATCTATTACGCTTCCTCCGATACCCGCATCCATGTAGCCACCACTACCATAGATCAACTGCTGGATTATGTCGTGAATACTCCTGAAGATCCGCTTCGTTCCTATGCTTGCGTACAGCAGCGTATCGCTTTGATCGAACGGAACCTGCAATTGAAATAACGCAAACAAGCGGAAACGGTACCGTCCTTTTAGAGGACGGTACCGTTTTCGCGAGAAATAGAAGGATAAGTTATCGTGTGCAACATATAAATTCTTATATTTAAGCTAAAGCTCCACTTTGTGGGGTTATTTTGTTGCTTCAAGCCCGGGGATTTCCCACAGAGTCCCGGTGGACGATATCTGCGGAGATCAGAATTTTCTCCAGCGGTACAGCGGGATTCTGGATACGGTTCAGCAGCTTCTCTACAGCTGCCCGGCCCATAGCCTCCTTAGGAACATGCACGGTTGTAAGCGGAGTAACCCCCCGCAGGGAATCCTCGATATTGTCAAAGCCTGTGACCGAAATGTCAGCGGGAATAGCAAGCCCGGCTTCCCGCAACACTTCGCTAACAGCAAGAGCGGTGAAGTCGTTCGCGCATACGAGCGCAGTGGGCAAGGTATCCGACTCTTGTCGTGCGGCGACCCAGCGTCTGAATTCTTCACGGAGCGCTTCGTCATACATCCCTTCCAGCAGCAGCTCATCATCTATAGCCGGGGGCTTCAGCTGACTCTCCTCCAGCGCGCTGCGGAACCCGATCCAGCGGTCACGGAAGCTGCGGGAGTAACGGATACTGCCGACAAAGTGAAATAACGTATGTCCGGTGCCAATCAGATGATTGACGAGCCGGGTCATCGAATCGATGTTATTCGCAAATACCGTATCACACGGAATTAAAGCATCCTCATGGTCGATCATGACCAGCGGAAGCCCGATCCGATGCACTTCTAGCAGCAGTGAGGTGGAGATCTGCCCAACTCCGATCAGACCGAGCAGGCCGTCCGGATTAAGGACATTTACGAAATTATCGGCCCGGTGCTCTGAGATGATCACCATGCCCAGCCCCTCCTGATCCAGCGCCAGCGCAATGCCATCGACGATTTTGCCCCAATATAGTGAATCCTGGGTCTGAGAGCGGATATTGGGCATCAGCACCAGCACGGACTGCTTATTGCGGTCTTGCTCTCCAGACAGAGAACGGCGCTTGGGACTTTGCACATAGGCGTTTTTTTGGGTGAAATATCCAAGCTGAGAGGCGGCTTGAATCACCCGCTCACGGGTGGTCTCATTGACCCCCTCCTTGCCGGAGAGCGATTTGGATACGACGAACTTGGAGACCCCAAGATGATCGGCTATTTTTTGCATCGTTACTTTTTTGGCCACAACACTACCTCCAGAATTTGATCTTGCTTACTGCGCAGACCCCGGCGGTTACGGGACAGACTGCTGACTCATGCGCGCTTCCTTCCATTTCGCATTCAACTGGTCAAAGGACTTCTGCAGATCCGGTGCCGCGAGCACATCCTGAATATAATCGCCCGACCAGAAGCTCAGCTTCGTCCGGTTCGCCAGATCAATGAAAGCATCCGTCTGCACCGTAGCCTCAACCAGCTTCGGATGATAGGAGAGGAACTCGCTGTATTGCTGTAAAGCAGGTTCGTCCGAACCCTTCGCCGGAAGAAATCCCCAATCTCTCGCATACGACGTTTCTGTAATGAAATACTCCAGCCAAGCCATCGCAAGCTCTTTATTGCCGCTGTACCTGCTAACCCCCATGAACCAGTCGGGATTCAGCGCAGCATAGTGGACCTGGTGATTATCATAGGGAAAAGGAAAGAAGCCGATATCCTCCGGTGAAGCACCTGCATCCATAATCTGCCGGATGGTCCAGTTCCCCTGGAGATACATGCCCGCTTCTCCTTTGGCCAGCCTGGCTTTGGAGATCTCCCAGCTGTTGGAGAATAGCTGTTCCTCGACATAGCCCTTGGCCAGCATCGTCCTGGCAATTCCAAGAGCCTGCCCCCATTCGTTACCGATCTGCCAAGGGCTGTCCTCATGGACCATATCATTCAAATAATCAGGGTTACCCGTCATATAATTAACCAGGTTATTGCCCCACTCCCGCAGCGGCCAGACTGCCCCGTAATTCATATACAGCGGGATAATGCCCGCCTGCTTCAGCTTGGCACAGGCCGCGTAGAACTCATCCAGCGTCTGCGGTACCTGCTCAATTCCCGCCTGCTCAAAAGCCTTTTTGTTGTAGACGATTCCGCTCGTAGTCGTACCTGTAGACAGACCGTATCGCTTGCCGCCAAAGGTTGCAAAGGTCGTGAATCGCTCCTGCGCCGCCAGCTCCCCGCTCAAAGGCTCGAAGAAAAGCTCCAGCTCCTTCGCAGGCAGATTGACCGGCAGCAACAGCACATCCCCTGTATCCTTGGTGGACAAGCGGACCAGGATATCCGTGGCATAGTTAGACAGCCCCTCGAATTCCACATGCGCCTCAGGATACCGCTTCCTGAATTCATCCGCGTAGTCCCTGAAGGTCCCATTCTCAATCAGGTCAATCCGGTTCGTCAGCATCACAATGGTCCCGGACAGCCCGGAAGCCGCTTCCTCTCCGGCAGAAGCCGCCGGGACCGATGCCGGCCCTCTACTGCTCCAGCTGCTACAGCCGCTTGCCAGCAGGAGCAGCATTAGCAGCAGTACAGTATACACCGGAAAGCGTACAATCCTCCATCTCAAGCTCATTCCTCCTTAAAAGGATCTTCCCTTCCATTCCCGGCGGCAAGCCCCGGCAGCGGTAATGACAAGATTACATCCGTCCCCTCGCCCGGCTTGCTGAACACCTCAATCCCATAGGCCGGACCGTAATGAAGCTGAAGGCGCTGGTGTACATTGGCCATGCCAATCCCTCCATTAATGCTCTTCTTCGGGGGGAGCTCGTGCCGGAGCCGCTCTCTTAGCTTATCTAGTGTAACCTGATCCATTCCGCAGCCGTTATCACGGATATGGAACAGAAGCTTCTGCTCTGTATACTCACACTTGATGCTCAGCTGCATCCGGGACTTGGTATCATCCAGCCCGTGATAAGCAGCATTCTCAATAATCGGCTGAAACACCAGCTTAATCATGGAATAGCTGTCAAGCGCCTCTGGAACATCAATCGTCAGCTCAAATCTGCCAGGATACCGGCTGCCCAGCAGCTCCACGTAGTTACGCACATACAGCAGCTCCTGTTTCATCGTCGCCCAGCCGCTCAAGTCACTGGTGCTGTAGCGCAGAAGCTTCCCCAGAATGGAGATCATGTCAGCGGCTTCCACATCATCATTAATCTCTGCGGTCATCCGGATGGTTTCAAGCGTGTTATAGATAAAATGCGGATTGATCTGGCTCTGAAGCGCCTGCAGCTCCGCCTCCTTCTTCTGCTCCTCAATCTGATAAATATCCTGAATCAATTGACGAATACGGGCCAGCATCCGGTTGAATTGATGCCCCAGGAGACCAATCTCGTCACGGCGTTTAATGCGGAAGGTCACATCAAGGTCACCGTTCTGTACCTTTTTCATAAGCTGGATCATCTGGGTTAGCGGCTTGGTCAGGGCAAACGACAGAATGAGCGAGATGATCAGGGCCAGCACAATGATGATTAGAGTAGCGCCTATAGTTGCATTGCGGGTCAGCTTCACTCCACGGGTCAATTCGTCCACCGGTATGGAAATAATCACCTTCCAATTCGTCTTGGTTGAGCTTGAATAAATATTAAGCCGGTCTTTGCCGGATACGGTGTCATAAAAGCTCCCGGAGCTCCCTTCCGCAGCACGGAATAAGGAGGACCGGGAAATATCCGCAGTCAGCAGCTTCTGCTCACTGTCATAGATGACTTTGCCCGCTTGATCCACAAGGATAGATTTCCCCCGGGTCACCTTGTCCAGCTCCGCCACCTGATTCTCCAGATTACTGAAGTTAGCCTCCACTGCGATCAGGCCGGCTGGCTTCCATAGCCCGTCCAGAATGGGACGCACCACCGTAAAAGCATATCGGGTACTCTGCAAATTGCTTGTATATGCCTGTGTTCCCAACAGGGTCGCTTCTCCGCCGGAGCCCTTTACCTGCTCGCTCCAGAACCTGTAGCTCTGCTGCAGATCCAGCCGAACTCCCCCATCCTTGGCAGAATAATAACCATTCCCGTAGGCATCAAAAATATAGACCGAATTGGTTCCCCGCTTAATATTGTTAATAAATGATATATTCTCTTCGATGCCGCGCTGAATGGACAGCAGGAGATCCAAATCACCGGGAGCCACCTGAGCCGTGTCCTGCTTGCCTTCCATCATCTGCTTTTGCTCATAATAGCGGTTCGAGCGGATCAGGTTCTGCTTAATCTCATTGACGTAAGCGGGCATGGAAGAAATCCGTTTCATATCTTCTATGTAATCATCGATGGAATCCATCATTTGATCAATCAGCTTCTCGGAATAGGCGATCGTGTTCGCCTGGATGGATTCGGAATAGCTCTTGAAGCTGATCACACTGATGAAGGACAGCGGGAGCGTAATAATGACCAGAAATACCAGGAACAGCTTGCGCTCCATGGACATGTCCTCGATATAAGACCACCAGTTGTGATTGCGTGCTGCTCTCATTCGGCCTTCTCCCAGGTTCAAATTACATAACTAATCCAGCAAACAACAATAACAAAACCCTAACAAAACCATTATACGCATTCGCTTAAGGATGTACAAGGACCTATAACCCTGCAAGGCCAACTATGCCAAAACCCCAAAACATATAAATTCTTATCTGTTGAAAAGGGCGTCACGCAGCCAAATATCGGCTTGCGTGACGCCCCTGCTTCAGATCCGGAACGGTTCTGATGTTTATTTGATCGTAAACAGCGACAGCTTGCTCTCCAGCTGGGTGGAAGCCCCTTGCAGCTTGTTCGACAAGGCTACCAGATGGTCACTGACATTCTGTTGCTCACTGCTGAGGGATGCTACCTCTTCCGAGGTTGCCGAGGATTGCTGCGCTACCGCACTCACATTCCCCATAGCATCGGACAGCACACCCTGTGAATGGTTCAGACTGTCGATGGCCCCTGTTACAGACTCCAGACTCATAATGAAGTCTTCCATCTGACCCTTCACGGACACGAAGATCTCACTGGTACTCTTCACGGACACCATCTGCTGCTTGAACAGCGGAGCCACTTCAGACAGGACAGCAACCGTCTCATCCATCTCAGCTACGATCTTATCTGTAATTCCGGCGACCAGAGCAATGGATTGCTTGGATTGGTCGGCAAGCTGCCGGACCTCCCCTGCAACTACCATGAAGCCACGGCCGGCTTCGCCTGCTCTCGCTGCTTCAATCGTTGCATTCAGAGACAGAATGTTCGTCTGCTGGGTAATATTCTTCATCACATCCAGCACCTTGATTACGGAATATACCGTTTCCTTGAGGTTATTGACTCTATCCACCAGAGCAGAGGTCATTTCACCTGTGCGTCCGGTCTGATCCAGTAGCTCTTCCAGCTGTACAGCACCCTGTCCGCTGGCTTCCCCGACTCCACGGGCTGCCTGATCCATCTCAGAGTTGGCTGCAATAACACTCTGCATCTGCGTAGCAATCAGGTCAGTCAGCTCATTGCCGCGCTCGGCTTCCTGGGCCAGACTTCCCGCACCACCGGCAATCTCTTCCGTGGCCGCAGCAATCTCCTTGGCGGAGATCGCCGTCTTGCGCGAGGCATCCCCCAGCTCACCCGCAGTCTCAAGGACTTCGCGGGCTGTATCTGTAGTCTGGGCTACCAGTTCCGTAATCTTACCCATCATCATATTGAAGGAGGCCGACAGCTGGCCGATCTCATCCTTCGAGACATACTGCGTGCGGACACTCAGGTTGCCTTCGGCTCCCTCCAGCATCAGGTCCTTCAAGCGTGCCAGCGGCTTGGCGATCATCTGGACCATCCAGAAGCCGACAACCATAGCAAGCAGGGCTGCCGCTCCAGCAGCAAGGAAGGTGGTGAACAGAATCGGCGTGGCAGCTTGAACCAGTTCTCCGGTAGGAACTACACCGGCAAGCTTCCAGTCTGCCTTCTGCATCGGGTTGTATACAGCAAGGATATCCTGGCCGTTCTCATCCTTCGCTTCCGTGCTTTCATTGTTCACCTTGCTGTCCTTGATGAAATTCAGTACGGTGGCTTTGCCGTCCTCTTCAGGCTGCGAGGAAGCTACTACCGTTCCATCCGGGGCAACGAGTTGAATCCGTGAGCCATCGCCAAGCTCTACGCTCTTGAAGGCTTCTTCCAGGAGGGTGCTCTTCAGCTCCAGCATGACTACATATGAGGCATTGGAGCCCAGATTCTTAAGCGTTCTGACCATGGCCAGATTCTTGCCGCCGCTGCCTTCAACGGCTGTAGGGAACCAGTAGTTCTGGGCGGATTTGGCTTCTGCCGTATAATAAGGCTCATAAGAGCTTGAATTCTTGACCACGGTCTTGTACCATTCCTGTGCTCTCACATCATCACCTGCGAGACCGGTGCTTCCGCTGGAGACGATCCCCATCTCAGGGTCCTCCGGAATAAGTGATATGGCGACGATATTGGCATCTGTTGTAGTCTGGCTGGACAGCTTCTTGCTGATCGCATCCGTAGCCACGAACTTATCATAGCTGCTCTTCGCCGAAGACAGCTCTGTCAGATTCGCCTGCATCTGTGTATCAAAATATAACTGAAGTGCGAGACTCTCATACTGCTTCAAGGTAATGTCCAGCTTCTCTGAGGTCTGAATAATCGTCTGCCGGTTCGCTTCAGACACATTATCTTTAATTGTATTCTTCGCTTTGTTGTAAGACAGAAGTCCTAAGAACAGGACCACCACCACGATAGAAGATAAGAAGATCAGGAACAGCTTCACCCCAACGGATTTGGTCGGGTTCACCCTCTTTACCTGGCGTAGTGAGCCGTTCAATACTGTCTTGTAATTTCTCTTCTCTGCCATAGTACTTGTTGTCTGTGAAGCTTCTGTCTTCTGGGCCTTAGCCTTTTGTGTGCTCTTTGGCTTTTTACTGTTTTTCGCCACTTTTACCCTACTCTCCTTCGTTTTATCTGTCTTTTTGTCCGGATTGGGAGCTCCCATAACCATCACCTGCCTATCGCCTAGAATGGAAGATATATGTAAGCGTTACCTGCCCTATATATCGGCACAAAGTCTCATTTTTCTTAGCATTATTTGCAAATTGCTTCAATACTCATATATTTTTGTCGAATTGCATAGGCAATTTGATGCAAAATAACCCCACAAAGTGGAGCTTTAGCTTCGATGCTTAATCAGATACTTTGCGGGGGCCCCAAAACACCTCCTTTTTTAGCACGCAAAAAAAAGAAATGCCCTTGTGTAAACGGGCATCCCTTAGTTTGTAAAGCCATTATTTTCGCTTGCGCATCATATCGAAATAAGCAACAGGCTGATCTACTTTCATCCGCACACGCTGAAGCGGGTGACGGGCCACATCCAGCGGATTGCCGGCCTCATCCCACAGCTCTCCAACAGTCTGCTTGAAGAAGGTGTCATCCGGGCCGAAGAATTCAACTTCTTGTCCCGGCTTGAAGTTATTGCGCTGCTGAACGAGCGCCATCCCGCTCTCTGCGTCATACTCCAGCACCAGTCCCGCGAAATCATACGGAGCCGCCTTCTCTTCCGGTTCATAGATATGGTCCTCATGGTCCGGTGTGTCGTAGAAGAAGCCAGTATTCAGCGGACGGTTAGCCGCCTTCTGCAGCTCCTCCAGCCATTCGGGCTTCAGTACATACCCTTCCGGGTCGGCCATGTAAGCATCTATGGCTTTGCGGTAGGCATTCACTACGGTCGCCACATAGTGAATCGATTTCATCCGGCCCTCAATCTTGAAGCTGTCGATCCCGGCTTCAATCAGGTCGGGAATACTCTCCAGCATACACAGGTCTTTCGATCCCATAGTGAACGGGTTGTCCTCGGGCTGATGCAGCGGCAGCTGGGTAATTCCGGGCTGCAAGGCCTGAGGCGCTTCAGCTTGTTCCTCTTCGGATACCCAGTTCCCTTCGGGACGGGCATCTTCGAACAGATCATACTTCCAGCGGCACGATTGGCAGCAGCCCCCGCGGTTGGAGTCACGGTCGGTGAAGTGGTTGGATAACACACAGCGTCCGGAGTACGAGGAGCACATCGCACCATGGATGAAGCTCTCGATCTCAATATCCACATGCTGCTTGATCTCGGCGATCTCCTCCAGGCTAGTCTCCCGGCCCAATACTACGCGCGGCAGACCTTCCTCCTTCCAATAGGACACTGCCTGCCAGTTGAGCGTGGACTGCTGGGTGCTTAGGTGCACCTCAAGACCCGGCACCAGGCGCAGGGCAGTATCGACAATCACCGGATCGGCTACGATAATCGCTGCAATTCCGGCCTCATATAAATTACGCAGGTATTCTTCAATCCCCGCGACATCTTCATTGTGAGCATAGATATTGGTGGCTACGAATACTTTGGCACCATATTTCTTGGCAAATTCAACGCCCTCGCGCATTTCCTCAAAGGTAAAGTTATCTGCGCCTGAGCGCAGGCCGTACTTTTGTCCTCCGATATAGACTGCATCCGCGCCATAATGCACGGCGAATTTCAATTTCTCTAAGTTTCCTGCCGGAGCCAGGAGCTCCGGTCTGTCCAGACGGTAACGCTTGCCCTTGAACTGGGGCTTGGTCATGGTTCCCATTCCTGTTCTCCTTTCGTTGTCTTTGCTGTCAAAAACCCACCTAAAACTTCCTATCAGATAGCACGTAACTGCGGAAAGCGTTTGGACTTCCGGCCGCTGTTGTCTCCAGATGTTTTTTGATTACTCCGCTGAGCGGATAACATCCGGAGACAAAGGCGGACGCTACCGCTCCTACAGTTCCAAACCTTCCCTCCGTTACTTCATCTTTAAGGTAAAGCTTTAAGTTCTCTTTTAGAACAGCAAAGATTTTTTTACATTAATATACCTGCTCTTTATAGAAGAAGCCGAACGACAGCTCACGCTCAGGGTCCTGCAAGGCACGGACCTCATCCAGCCAGGATTCCTCGAACGCATATTCAGCCGGATCAGCGGCGTAGACGTCCATAGCGTGACGGTAAGCCTTGACGACAGCTACATTATAAGCCACCGGCTTCAGCAGACCCTCGATCTTCAGGCTGTGTACGCCAGCTTTTAACAAGAAATGAAGATCCTCCAGAATGCAAATATCATCCGAGCTCATAATATGCGTGCCGTTCTCGTCCTCATAGATCGGGAACTTCTCATTCGGACGCTCTGCTTCAATCAGGAACAGCCCGCGCTCCTTGCCCAGGCTTCCGCCATCACTTGGACGGCCCTGGTGGGACATATAGCTTGCAACCAGCTTGCGCTTGGAATGATAGATATTCGTCATGCCATGTACCTGAACCTGGGCTTCCACTTCCAGATGAGGGACCATTTCGGTCATCTCATCCATATTCAGCTCGCGTGCCAGAACGACCCGCGTGGCTCCCTTGCGGCCCCAGTAATTGGCTGTAGCATAGTTGGTCGAGGTCATTTCCGCATTCCAGTGCAGCTTCATTCCCGGCGCTTCGGCTTTGACGGCCGCCAGTACGGCGGGATCACCGAACTCTACCCCATCCACACCCAGCTCGCCGATCGCCTTCACATAAGCCGGAAGCTCCTCCAGCATGGTATTTGGAATCAATCCATTGATGCTTACATATACCTTACCGCCCCGGGCATGTGCCAGCTTAACTACTGCGGCCGTATCTTCAAGTGTAAAATGTCCGGCAAGACGCATACCAAAGCGGTCATCGCCGACCAGCAGCGCACTCGCTCCTGCATCCAGCAGCGCTGCAGCTTCTTCCAGAGAAGCCGCTGTCGCCAGCAGCTCCGGTGTGTTATTCATTGTGTTACCTCCTGTGCGTTGCTCATCCTTACTATTGTAGCGGGTTCTTACGGATTTTGTTTACTTTTTTGAATATTGGCTAAATGTTCCTTGTAGGTTCTGGCAAATAAATGTCCCTGTGAGCCGTCCTTCTTAGTGACATAGAAGAAATAATCCGAGACCTCCGGCGTCATAGCTGCTTCAATCGACGCCAGCCCGGGGCTGCTGATCGGTCCAGGCGGCAAGCCTGCCTGCTTATACGTATTATAAGGACTATCCACCTTCAAATCCTTCTCATACAACCGCTCTTTCTGCTTGTCCAGTAAGTACTGGACGGTAGCGTCGATCTCCAGCTTCTGCCCTTTATCCAGTCTATTATAGATAATACCGGCCACCAGCGCACGTTCCTTGTCTACTACCACCTCACGCTCCACCAGTGAAGCTACGGTCAGCAGCTCATGCAGGGAGAGCCCGCGGTTCGCCAGCTTGGCCTTCCACTCTGGAATCGTATCCAGCTTCTTCACCAGCTGCTCCAGCATCGCCCCGATGACTTCCTGCGGGGTGCTGTCCTTAGCCAGTTCATAGGTCTCCGGGAAAAGGTACCCCTCCAGCCGGTGGCGCAGCAGCGGATTGTCCGGAATCTCCAGCTTGCTTACGGCTTCCATGCCCTTACCGGAATCAATCAGCGCAAGGAAGACCTCCGGCTTCTGATTCCAAGCAGCGGCCAGCTTCTCTGCCACCTGGACCGCAGTATACCCTTCAGGAATTGTAAAAGTAACGGTAGCTTCCTTCACAACATCTCCGGCATTCAACCGGCTGATCAGCGTATCGTAGGAGTCGCCGGGGCTTACCTGATACGTGCCGGCCTTGAAGCTGGAGCCTTCCTGGACCCATTTCAGATAGCCTTTGAAGAACAGGCTGTGCTTGATAATGCCCTCTTGCTCAAGCAGGTCGGCGATTTGCGAGCTTCCCATACCCTTCTCTATCGTAACCGTTACGGCCGGCCCTGCGGGCTTGACCGGCTGCATTCCATTCCAGATGTACCATGCTCCTCCTCCTGCAGCTGCTGCCAGGACCAGAATTAAGATAAGCACAGTGCGGATCACGGCTTTCAAATGTTACGCCTCACTTTCCGACTATAAAGTATAAAATTGTATTGTCCAAAATTCAACCTATTTTTATAGCATAAGCTTTTTTCAGGCAAACGGAAAGATCCTTTCGCTCCTCATAAGCAAAAAGAGCGCGGAAAAATTCCGCCCTCTTCCGTATCTGCCATACATGAAGTTGCTATAGACGCCTACTCGCTATCCGCAGGGAAGGTGAGCTCATCGTACAGCTCGGAAATATCCTCCCACTCTTCATCGTCCATAATGCTCTCCAGTTCCGGAAGTCCGTCCGGAGAAACTACGATGCGCAGAATTTCCTGCTCCGCAGCTCTTCCCGATCCGGCCAGAACGGCATAAGCACGGTCACCCACAGCAAATTCTGCAATAATATCGTAAACGGAAGACTTGCCCTGCTCATCCTCCAGTTCTACTGTTTCTCCATATACTTCCTTGAGCTTAGAAGTCCATACCGCCTGATCAGCGGAAAACTCAGTCATTCTCTGCTCCTCCATCAAGCTCGTCAACCAAGGTATTGAAGGTCTCCTCTACGATGGCCCACTCCTCGTCGTTCTCAATCATGAAGAGCTGCAGATCGTCACCGTCTTCCTCGTAACGGAACGCGTAGACCTCATCTGTCTCCTCATCCTCGGAATCAAGCGGAACCACCATCATATACTTGGCATCCGATCCGTCCACTTCAAACTTCATGATGACCTCGAATTCCTCTTCATTACCTTCCTCATCGGGAATATAGATAATTTCCGGTTCCTCTTCTTGGCCGATCTGTTCGTTTGTCATATCCGCACACCCCTCACCTTTTACTGTTAGCATCCAAAAAATTTTGCAAAATCAGCGCTGCGGCCATTTTGTCCACCAGCCCCTTGCGTTTCTTCCGGCTGACGTCCCCGTCTATCAGCACCCGCTCAGCAGATACCGTCGTCAGACGCTCATCCCAAAGGTGTACGGGTAAATCGAGTTGCTCCCGCAGCTTATCTGCGAATTCGATGCAAATTTCACCACGGGGTCCTACGGAGCCGTTCATGTTCTTCGGCAGCCCGACAACAATCTCGCCGATTTCGTACTCCTTGACCAGTTCACGGATACGTTCGAATTCATTGCCGTTTCCGCGCCGCTCAATAGTCTCCAGAGATTGTGCTGTCCATCCGAAAATATCGCTTGTGGCGACACCGATTCTGCGGTCGCCGTAATCCAGTCCCAGCTTCTTCATCATTTGGGCTGGTCCACCCGATGATTGGCCAGATAGAAACGGACCAGTTCTTCGATCAGCTCATCACGCTCTTTCCTCCGGACCAAACTTCTCGCATTGTTGTGGCGTGGAATGTAAGCCGGATCTCCTGAAAGAAGATATCCTACGATCTGATTGATCGGATGATATTCTTTCTCCACCAGCGCGTCGTACACGGCGAGCAGTATTTCCTGGGGAGAGGCTTCCTTTTCGTCGCCCTTCACATTGAATTTGACCGTTTTGTCCATGGAGTCCATGTGGTGACACCTTCCTTCTGCAAAATCACCCTGATTCGGGCGGCTTCGCAAAGTTGCTGCTGTACAGCTCACTTGCTGCCCTCATCATAACATATTCATGCCCCAACGAGGAAATCCTGCCATGGTTAAAGCGCTTTTTTTGGCATTTTGTCTACAAAACCAGATGTTTTTTTGGGTTTTAAGCTATTGCAAGCCCTGGGTCAATAATGAATAACCCCAAAAAATATACATTGTGTGAATAAAGCAGCGGCACCGAGGAAATGCCCTCAGCACCGCTGCTTCCCAACCCTTGATAGAAATCCACAGTTTCTTACAGACAAGAATCACTGCATACTGCTTAAGCCTGTGCAGCTACCAGTTCCTCTGCCTTCTTCAGGGCTTCGCCCAGCTTGGAAGCGTCCTTGCCTCCGGCCTGCGCCATATCCGGACGTCCGCCGCCGCCGCCGCCGCAGACAGCAGCGATCTCTTTCACCAGCTTGCCGGCGTGGAAGCCCTTCTTCACCAGCTCCTGAGGCACGGCGACCACGAAGTTCACCTTGTCCTCCATTGCAGCACCGAGCACCAATATGGCCTCCGGGAGCTTGGACTTCAGTTCGTCCGCTGTCGAGCGCAAAGCATCAATATTGCCGGCTTGCACAGAGACCGCAAGAAGCTGCGTTCCTCCGCCTACTGTGACTACACTGCTGGTCAGCTCTGCTGCGAAGGTTGCGCTCAGCTTGGACTGAAGCGATTCATTCTCACGGCCCAGCTCGCGTACCTGGGCATGCAGCGCCTCGATCCGCTTCGGCACATCGGTCAGCGACGATTTCAGCAGGGCTGCCGATTGCTTCAGCAGGTCCAGCTGACTCTCCGTGAACTGATAGGCATAACGGCCAGTCACAGCTTCAATCCGGCGCACCCCGGAACCGATGCCGCTCTCGCTGAGCAGCTTGAAGATTCCGATCTGCGCTGTATTAGACACATGGCATCCGCCGCACAGCTCCAGGCTGTAGTCGCCGACTTGAACGACACGGACAACATTGCCGTATTTCTCTCCGAAGAGGGCCATCGCTCCCATGGCTTTGGCTTCATCTATCGGCTTATTCTCAATGACTACAGGAAGGCTGCGCCAGATCTGGGCGTTCACGCGCCGCTCGATATCGCTTAGCTCCTCTGGAGTGATGGCTCCAAAATGCGAGAAGTCGAACCGCAGGCGTGAGCCTTCTACTAAAGAGCCTGCCTGATTCACATGGCTGCCCAGCACTTCCTTCAGCGCCTTGTGCAGCAAGTGAGTAGCCGTGTGGTTCTTCACGATATCCTCGCGCTCCGCCCGGTTCACTTCGGCACGGACGGTATCGCCAACCTTCAGATCTCCTGCTTCCACCGTAACCAGATGGACATGCTGGCCGTGCGGTGCTTTGAAGAGGCCGGTCACCTTAGCGGTCACCGATCCGCCGGTCAGAACGCCGGTATCGCTGACTTGGCCGCCGCTCTCTGCATAGAACGGTGTTGACTCCAGGATGACCTGGCACTCGGCGCCTTCGCTTACTGTATCCCGAAGCGCACCGTCTACCACAATCGCCAGTACCTTGGACTCTGTTACCGTGTCATTATATCCAACAAATTCACTTTTAACCGTCAGCTCGGCCAGGGCACCGCCCTGAATCTTCATGCTGGCGCTGTCCTGACGGGCAGCTCTCGCCCGGTCACGCTGCTCCTGCATCGCGGCATCGAAGCCGGCGCGGTCAACGGCAAGCCCCTGCTCGGATGCAAAGTCCTCAGTCAGGTCAAACGGGAAGCCATACGTGTCATAGAGCTTGAATGCATCGGCACCGGCAATGGTGCTCAGGCCGTCCGCTTTGGCTTTGGCGCTGATCTCCCCGAGGATCGCCAGACCATCGGACAGCGTCTCGTGGAAGCGCTCCTCTTCCAGACGGATGATTTTGGCGATATAATCGCGGTTCTCGACCACGGAAGGATAATAGACTCCCATAATCTCTCCAACGGTCTCAGTCAGCTCATGCAGGAACGGACGGTCCAGTCCCAGCGTCTTGCCGTAGCGTACGGCGCGGCGGAGCAGACGGCGGATAATATAGCCGCGTCCTTCATTGGAAGGAAGCACGCCGTCCCCCACAGCAAATGTAACGGTACGTACATGGTCAGCAATGACTTTTAGCGCGATATCCTGTTCAACATTATCCTTGTAGGTTACACCGGCAAGCCCGGCGGTCTTCTGGATAATCGGCTGGAACAGATCGGTATCGAAGTTGGAGTCCACATCCTGCAGAATGGAAGCGAAGCGCTCCAGGCCTGCGCCGGTATCAATATTCTTGTTCGGAAGCGGCGTATAGCTGCCGTCCTTATTATGGTTGAACTGCGAGAATACGAGGTTCCAGACCTCCAGCCAGCGTTCATTCTCACCGCCCGGATACATCTCCGGATCACTCATATCACTGCCGTATGCTTCACCACGGTCATAGAAAATCTCCGAGCACGGGCCGCACGGGCCTTCGCCGATATCCCAGAAGTTCTCGTCGCCCAGCTTGATGATGCGTTCTGCGGGCAGGCCGACCTTCTCATTCCACAGCTTGAACGCTTCTTCGTCCTCAGCATACACGGTAACGGAGATCCGGTCGCCGTCGAAGCCGATCCACTCCTTGCCGGTCAGGAATTCCCAAGCCCAGGTGATGGCCTCTTCCTTGAAATAATCGCCGATGGAGAAGTTGCCCAGCATCTCAAAGAAGGTATGGTGGCGGCGCGTCTTGCCCACATTCTCAATATCATTGGTACGGATACATTTCTGCGAGTTCGTCAGGCGGGGATTCTCCGGAATCTCCCGGCCGTCGAAGTAGGCCTTCAGCGGCGCCATACCTGCGTTAATCCACAGCAGCGAAGGGTCATTGTGGGGCACGAGCGAGGCGCTCGGCTCAATACGGTGGTTCTTGCTCTCAAAAAACTGCAGCCATTTGGAACGGATTTCACTTGCTTTCATCATGTACAGCTCCCGTCTCTTCATTAAAATGCGGCACGCTGGCCGGAAAACACATTGTTGCCGTAACCGTTACACGAAAAATCAAAAACAAAAAACGCCCCTGAATGAAATTCAGGGACGATGATTATCGCGGTACCACCCTGGTTATCGCCTTAATCCGTGTACACGGACAACTGCAGACGATCGCCTTGTGCGGCTGTTAACGGGTGCCCCCGGCGGGATTGTCCCCGCACTCCGAAATCAGCTTTCGGCCGGTCTGTCTCCCAGGTTCTCACACCCGATGCGGACCATCCGCAAAGGAACCTGTTCTCTGATGAAGCATTCTCCGGCGTACTTGTTTTCATCAACGCTTTGTCCGATTTGCTTTTTAACATTTCAAGTATAGCCAGCGGGTGGATATCTGTCAATCACAGGCCGTAATTTGCCGCAACAGAAGCCCATAATCGCTATAAAAAAGGTTATTTACAGCG
Organism: Paenibacillus sp. FSL M7-0896; assembly: GCF_037975415.1. Lineage (NCBI taxonomy): Bacteria > Bacillati > Bacillota > Bacilli > Caryophanales > Paenibacillaceae > Paenibacillus > Paenibacillus sp. FSL M7-0896. The sequence goes on along the minus strand of NZ_CP150250.1, from coordinate 1,587,784 downwards.
CTTACACACAGGCGTATAATTTAATTATTCATAGCGTCGAGACGTAGCTCAGCTTGGTAGAGCGCTTGCTTCGGGAGTAAGAGGCCGCAGGTTCGAATCCTGTCGTCTCGACCATATCTAATTCAGATTCGCGGCTTTGGGGCCGCGATTTTTTGGTGTATCAAATCGCCTATTTCTGTCTTCCATGTTTAAAAGCAGTAATTATATATGTAGAGCCATCCTCAGATGGCTGATAGGAAACGATATAACGATCAATACGAATATAGTAAGTATCTTTATAAGTTCTTGATGGAAACAGCTTTCCTGACCGAGTCACCTTTTCCTCAATCCGCATGAACAGCTTTAATTTATATTCTGCTGTTTCCTGTGGTGAGAAGCGGATGCTTTCGATCTTGGAAAAGCTCTGAGCCGCACTCTTTGTCCAAACTACCTGCATCAAAGTTCTCCATTTCTTATCATCTCGATCATTTGCTTAGAAGAGATCATTGAACCATGTATAATATCCTGCTTGGACTCTTGGATCATTTTTGCAATTTCGGGGTCAGCATCCAGTTCAGCAATTTGCGCAGCTGAAAGAGCCTTTGAGTTGTCCTGATACTGGCTTATTTCAGATACTTCATACTCTGTGTCATTAATTACAATCACAGATTTCTGACTGGCATTGATAAAAGAACGATACACTTTGCCGCTCTTATCCTTTAATTCCAGGTACATACTCACCACTCCTTTGTTCAATATTATATCCTGATTTCGAATTAACGGATACCTCTTGAGGATATAACAAATACAGCTTACCTCCGCCCCGCCCACTCTACCATTTGCAACAATGGATCTCAGGGAGATGAAGTATAATTGCACATGCACACCAGCCACACTATTTCCGTATTCTTGGCAGGAATGCCGCCGGTATTAACGCCAGAGCCGAGAAGGCAATCGTCCACATAAACGTATGATCGAAGGCAACGGTCATTGCTGCCGGGTCAGGAGTCAGGACGGAATTCAGCTTATTTTGTAAAATAATTGCGATAACCGATACGCCGAAGGCACCGCCAATCTGCTGCATAATACGGGTGGTGCTGCTGGCGTGCGGGATCTGCTTCGAGGACAGACCGATATAGGCAGAAGCCATAACCGGCAGAAAAACAGCCCCTAATCCAGCACCTCTCACGATAAGAACCGCACTCAGAAAATAATAACTCGTATCTGCGCCAAGCTGCGTCAGCGGCCAAGTGCCAAGGATGGTAAGGACCGTTCCTACAAGCACCACGGGTCTCGATCCGATCTGATCTGTCAGCTTGCCGGCAAGTGATCTGGTCAGCAGCATCCCGATGCCTTGGGGAACGAGCAGCAGGCCGGACATAAGCACAGATTCACCCCGGACTTGCTGGAGATAGAGCGGCAGCAGCAGCATTGCCCCATAGGTGGTCAAGCCGGATAGAAACAGCAGCGATGAGGACACGGTTAAAGAGCGTACCCGGAACAGCGTGACATCAATCAACGCTTCGTCTCCCTTGCGGAAGGCATGGATTACGAATACTGTCAAAAGCGCCACACCTGCTATAACGGGAGCAAGGACTGCTGCATGACCGAAGCCGTGGCGGGAGCTGACTTCTCCAAGGCCATACAGGATAAGCACGATAGCCGGGGACAGCAATAACAGTCCAGGCACATCCAGCCGCAGCGTCCTGGCATTATGCTCTTCTTGGGGGAGCCCCTTCCACGCAACAATGATGGCAGCCAGGCAGAGCGGAATATTGACAAAAAAGATCCATCGCCAGCTCAGATGATTGACGATTAGTCCTCCCAGCACCGGTCCCAGAATGGGCCCAAGCAGCGCTGGCATAGCTATGGTCGCCATTCTTTTGCCCATATCCTGGCCCCCATAGGCACGTACGGCCAAGGTCTGCATAATCGGCATCAGCAAGCCCCCTCCGATCCCCTGAAGGGTACGGAAAATAATCAGGCTCTCCACGTTCCACGCCATGCTGCACAGCACAGAGCCAAGCAAAAACAGAACCAGCGAAAATAGCCACATCTTCCTTCCCCCAAACCGTTCCACAGCCCAGCCGGTTAGGGGAATAACCATCGCAAATGACAGCAAATAGCCGGTCATCACCCACTGAACAGTGGACACCGAGGTATTAAATTCCCGGACCAGCGTATCAATCGCCACATTGGTTATCGTCGTATCGAATATCGGGGCCAGAATACCAAGCATAAGAATCCACATCAGATTCTTGGCTGCTGCCTGCTGTTCAGCTGGTTCAAGTGCTGGTTTAGCTTGCTTTTGCAAGTTGATCATCTCCCTTTGGTCGCCAAATAAGATACTTAAAGTTTCTTATTTGAGCTTATGATATACTATCCTCATAAGAAACGCAACGAAATTCTCCAAAGGTGGTTGAGACCGGTATGTCCACTTCTCAAGAACAGGATCAATTGAAGAACAGACGCAGAGGCAAGGAGCTCGAAGCCGCTATACTCCAGGCCGTACGGGAAGAGTTGACAGAGCGGGGGTATTCCAATCTTACGATGGACAGTGTGGCCGAGCGGGCGGGAACCAGCAAAGCCGTACTCTACCGCCGGTGGGCGAACCGCGCTGAGCTTGTCCTTGGTGCCATCCGGGAACGAGTGCCCCTGCCGCTGGAGGAAGTGCCTGATAACGGGAATCTGAGGGACGATGTATGCGGGGTGCTGCGGGCCATGAACCAGAATAATATTCAAGTCATGTTGAATGCTTTCTACGGGCTTGTAGCAGAAATGGGCGATATGCCGCTTGCCTCTTTTATTTTCCCCCAGGGGCGTCAAAACAGGACCATGTCGATTTTGCTAGAGCGGGCTGTTGAGCGGGGAGAAGTATCTGCCGAAGCCGTGACTCCCCGAATGCTCACTTTGCCGTCCGATCTGGCCCGCCATGAGCTGATGCTGTACAACGCCCCCATGTCAGAGGAGACGATCGCCAATATTGTGGACGAGGTGTACCTTCCGCTGGTGTTGAAACGGTAAAGCATCATACGCTTATTTCTATTAAAATCAAGATTCACATACGTCAAAAGGAGCTGGGACCCGATGAGGAGGATTGAGAACGAATATGCGGTGGCAACGGTATCCGGTAACGACGACGGGCCGCTTGAGGCAGAAACAGCCAGGCTGGCACGCCTGATCTCTGCGCTTGCTCCTTACGACGGCATTTATAGCCAGCCTATACCCGGTTTGAATGTCAGCCGCTATTCAAGGACAGATACAGATACCATCAAGACGTTCTACTCTACCTCTCTGTTAATCGTGGCGCAAGGCGCCAAGAATATCACGATCGGGCAGCAGCCTTATCATTTCGACAAGTCGCGGATGATCCTGATGCCAGTTGCCCTGCCGGTAGCGATGCAGCTTACAGAAGCCGGCCCGGCCGAGCCGTACTTAGGCGTGAAGCTGGAGCTTGATCCGCAGCGGATCAGTGACTGGGTCTTGAAGCTATACCCTCAAGGTCTCCCTCCGGCGCGTCAAATGAGCAGGGAGTACATCACCGGCACCAATCTGAGTATCATTAACGCTGTGGTGAGGCTGCTGGAATGTGTGCAGAATCCCGTTGATATTGAGATGCTGGCTCCACTGGTGACAGATGAGATTCTGCTGCGGATTCTGCGCAGTCCGATCGGCGCTCAGGTGGTTGAGACAGGCCTGGCAGGGTCGGATGTACAGCGGGTGGCGAAAGTGATCGCCTGGCTGCAGAATAACTTCTCCCAGCAGATGAAGGTTGCCGAGCTGGCAGAGCTGGTGCATATGAGTGCTTCTTCTTTGCATGTGCATTTCAAATCCGTCACCTCCATGAGTCCGCTGCAATATCAAAAAGCGCTGCGCCTTCACGAAGCCCGGCGGCTGATGTTAAGCAGCCCCATGGATGCGGCCACGGCCTGCCGGCTTGTCGGATATGTGAGCGATTCGCAGTTTAGCAGGGATTACAGCCGGTTCTACGGCAGTCCGCCCAGCAGGGACATCGCCAGATTACGCCAGCAAGCCCAAAGACCGCAATAACTGTATGATCCCTAATGAAAGTCCCGCAGCCGGATGGCTTGCGGGCTTCTTTGCTTGCAATGACCCTACTACAATTCTTATAGGATCGGGCAAAAACGGAAAGGGAACAGGCAAAGCTCCTGATGAATCGCAGACTATAATGATTGTAGTCTTTGAGAACGAGGAGGAATTGAATATGCGAGTATTTGTTACAGGTGCAACCGGCTTTGTCGGCTCAGCCGTTGTAAGGGAATTGATAGAGGCGGGGCATGAGGTCACGGGCCTTGCCCGTTCGGATGAGGCCGCAGCGGCGCTCGCTGCGGCCGGGGCCGCCGTACACCGCGGCTCTTTGGACAATCCGGACAGTCTGAGGCGGGGAGCGGCGGCAGCGGATGGGGTTATCCACGCTGCCTTCATTCATAACTACGCGGATCTTACGGCCGCAGGCGAGACAGACCGGCTGGCCATTGAGGCAATAGGAGCCGGGCTGGCGGGGTCCGGCCGACCGCTGGTCGTAACATCCGTCATCGGGCACCTCACCCCGGGGCAGCTGGCCACGGAGGATACTGCACCCGATCCAGAAGCTTCAGTCAAGCATCGCGCCGGGTCCGAACAAGCGGCGCTTGCACTCGCCGACCAGGGCGTCCGCGTATCGGTGCTGCGGCTTCCGCTGTCCGTGCATGGCGAAGGCGACACCGGCTTTGTTCCGGGTCTGATCCAGCTTGCCCGCCGCAAGGGAATCTCCGCTTATCCCGGTGATGGCCTGAACCGCTGGCCCGCTGTGCACCGGCTGGACGCCGCGCAGCTGTACCGCCTGGCGCTTGAAGGAGCCCCGGCCGGGACCACACTTCATGCGATCGGCGACGAGGGGGTGCCGCTGATGGAGATTGCCGGTGTGATTGGCGCCCGGCTCGGCCTGCCCGTAGTCAGCCTGCCTTCTGAGGAGGCAGCGGAGCATTTCGGCTGGCTGGCGCATTTTGTCTCACTGGACATCCCTGCTAGCAGCTTTAAGACTCAGGCACTGCTGGACTGGCAGCCTGTCCATCCGGCGCTCCTGCCCGATTTGGACCAGGAGCATTACTACACAACGAATACACATAGGAATGGATGATTCTTGTGACAGAGCCTATGTACAAAGGAAGTCCTTCGGCTACTCGATATTCCGTGGTAACCGCCGTTCTGGTCCTCTGTTCGCTTATTGTCGTATCCGGCATCTACGTTACGCTACCGTTAGGCTCTTTGCTGGCTGATGCCTTTGAGGCATCGCCGGCCAGGGTGGCATGGGCAAGCAGTGCTTTTACGTTCTCTTATGCCCTGGGATTTCTGCTGTTCGCTCCACTCTCGGAGCGTTTCGGCCGCTGGCCGATGATGTTCTGGGGACTGCTGGCGCTTGGTGTCATCACCCCTCTGCTGGGGCTGGCACCGGACTTGTCCGCCCTCATAGCGCTCCGTTCTCTGCAAGGACTGGCGGCAGCCACCTTCGCTCCGGCGGTTATGATCTATGTCGCCGAGACCTTCCCGCCGGAACGCAGAGTGGCGGCCATGGGTTTTGTGAGCACCGGGTTTCTGGTTTCAGCCATCGCCGGCCAGTTATTCAGCAGTGCGGTCAGCGGATACTGGGGCTGGAGTTATGTATTTTATATTCATGGCGCCTTATGTCTCGTTGCCGCAGGGTTGACCGGCGCCTTCGTTCCAAGAGGCAAAGAGCGCCGGACCCGTGCAGGAATGACTGCACTCTACAAACAGCTGCCCGCGCTATTCCTTCAAAAACAGCTTGTACTGTGCTACCTGATCTGCCTGACGATTCTTCTCTCGTTCGTCGGCATGTATACGATATTTCAGAACGATCTGACGGAGACTCCCTTTACACTGACCGCCGCCCAGCTTATGCAGGTAAGAGCGGCAGGACTCGCGGGGATGATTCTGGCGCCGTTCGCGGGACGTCTGGCAGCCAGATTCGGCTTCAAGCGCACGCTCCAGGCCGGTCTCCTGCTCGCCGCCGGGGGACTGGGCGCGGTCGGATTAAGCTCAACCCTGCCTGTACTTGTAATAATGAGCATTGTGTATATTGCGGGCATCTCCATCATGATCCCGGTCCTGATCTCATTGATAGGCGTGCTCGCGGGAGAGAGGCGCGGCCCGGCTATTACCCTATATTCGCTGATGTTGTTCATTGGTGCCTCAGCCGGTCCGCAGGCAGCACTGAATCTTATCCAAGCAGGCGGCAGTCTGACCGCATTCGAAGCACTGGCTGCACTTTTGCTTACAGCCTTCGGGTTGTCCCGGTTCATTAAGGTGCCTGAAGCATGACCATTTAAAATAAACTGCTATAATGCTGTGCGTACGCATCAAGTGCCGAGAGTCTGGTCCGTTAAAAGCAAACCCGCCGCACAAGCAGCCAGCCACCGGAATTCCTCCCGGCGGCTGGCTGCTATAGAAATTTGCGGGTTGCACTATCGTTATGCGGATTTACAGCTTCCAGATCCGGTACAGAATCACTGCTGCTTCCGCACGGGAGAGGGTGTCCCCCGGAGCAAGCTTATTGTTCTTACCGTTCACTACGCCGTATTTCAGCAAAGCGGACACGCCGTCCTTGGCATAGGCGGAGATTTGACCGGCATCGGTGTAAGATGCTATCGATCCGCTGCCTTCAGCGATGATTCCGGCCGCCTTCAGGGCACGCGCCGCAATTACCATCATCTCCTGGCGGGTGATGACGCCCGCTGGCTTGAAGGTATTGTCCGCATAGCCTGTGACGATACCGAGCTGCTTCGCGGCCGCAAGCTCCTTGCTGTATGCCGCATTACTCTGGACATCGCTGAAGCCTGCAACTGCTTCAGCAGCAGCCTTAAGCTCCAGCACCTTCACCAGCGAGGCTGTGAAGTCTGCTCTGTTCATAGGTGCCGCCGGCATGAAGCTGTTACCACCCGGAAGGATATCGCGCGCAGCCATGGCAGCAGCTGCCTGCTTCGCCCATGACAGGCTGCCGAGATCTGTAAAGGCCGGCGGAGCGAAGGCTGCGGCAAATATGCCGAACTCTGTAGTACGGAACACCAGCGCTTCCTTCACTGCATCATAACGGCTGTTCACCACAGCAGACCACGCGCCGTTGCCGGTGAGTGAACGGACCAGAAGAGACTCCAGGCTGTCAAGCTCTGCTGCTGACGGTTTGTAAGGAATAGAGACGGTCATCGCGCTGCTGCCAGACAAGGCTACCTTCTGCCCGCCTGCAAGCAGACTCAGCTCCACCACCGGACGGCTGCCGGTCTGCAGGAGAGCAGTGGCATCCATGCCTTCGGCTGTGGAATGCTTGACCCGGATGCTAACATATTCAGTAGTTGCTGTAATCCCTGCGAGCTGCTCACTTGGAATGGACAGCGTAGCAAGGCCGTTCTGGAGGACAAGCAGGAACTTCTCCTGCGTCTTCAGGCCTTGAAGCGGCAGCTGGGCTTCATAGGAGGCCACACCTGTCTGGTTCGCCAGATCGATGATGATCTGCTTCCGCCCGTCTGCTGCCGGGGCCGCCTGCTTCAAGGCTTGCTGCCACAGCTCGCCCGTCACAGTGGCTTTGGCCACTGTGCCTTCGGTCTTCACCTCAGGTCTGATCGTCACTACGCCGTCCTTGACATCAAACTGTGCAGGCTTAGGCGCAGGTGTGCTGCTGGTATAGCTGGTGCCGCCGGAATCCGGTGCCGATGTTGGCGTTGGCGCAGGTGTTGGTTCCGGAGTCGGCGTTGGCGTCGGCTTCGTTGGCGGCTCGCCGCCGTCTTTGGCCTTAAGCGTCAGCACCCCGAAGACGGAGGTGTCCTGATAGCCGTTGCCGGTTGTATCATTCCAGGCGGCCACACTTTGCCGGACGCCGTTCTTGGCATCGTTGATCTGAGTGTCGAAGCCGACCTTAGTTCCGCCGGCTGGCATGATTGTTTTGAACGGAATCTTCATTTCAAGCGTATAGTTGGTTCCGTTAACCTTGGTTACCGATTCGAAGCCTGCACTGATGGCTGCAGGACTGAAGGAGGCTTCATTGTCATAATTAACCCGGTATTGTCCGTCATCACTCTCATAGAAGGTCGTACGGCCGAAATTCTCATCCAGGAAAATCTCTACAGAGTCCTGCTCCCATGCATTCACATTACTTTTGTCCAATTGAGCGTCATTGACTTGAACCAGCACATACAGATTCTGGTCATCCCACAGGGTACGCGTGGTTCCGCTTGCGCCCTGCCAGGCCATCTGATAACGGTTCACAGCCATCTCAGGCGCAGAGGCCCAGATTCCATCCGCTGTCCCGTCAATAACCGGCGTGCCGTAGACCGCCTCTGACACGTTAGCTTCTGCCGTATTCGGCTCATGCTCAGCCATGAATTTGGCCGGATCAATGACCGCGTAGTAAGCCGGCTTCGCCTGCAAATCCCTGTCGAACAGCAACGGGCTTGACTCCGCTCTCCAGCTTGTGCGGTCATCCATGCCCCAGAAGGTTACCCGCGCAATATGGTCGGCATGGGCCTTGTAGAGATCCATCAGCCTCGCATACAGATAGCCTTGAGCAATCCGTTCCTTCTCTGTCTGCGTATTCTGGCTGCCGGCCTGAATATCCAGTTCGGTAATGCTGACCTCTACGCCAAGGGAGATGAACCTCTCCAGCGACAGCTTGACGTTATCTGGGTTCGTATTGACATTGTAGTGCGCCTGCATCCCCACACCATCAATCAGCAGCTTGCCGGGATGGGCCAGCGCGTACTTCTCATTCAGTTCCTTGACCATACTGTAGATGGCCTGGGCCTTGTTCTGGTTATCGTCATTGTAATCATTGTAATACAGCTTGATATCCCATTCCGGATGCTGGTCCAGCACCTCTCTGGCCGCCAGGAACGCCTGCTCCAGATAGTCCGGACCGATAGCATCATACCACGGAGCCTTACGGAGCGCCGCTTGCCAGTTATTCGGATTGGACGGGTTATCGTTCATTGCCTCGTTGACTACATCCCAGGAGATTACCCGGTCTCCGAAATGCTCCATAACTCCCTTGATGTGCGCTCTCAGGTTAGCGAGTGCTTCGTCACGCCCCAGCGGAACGCTATGGCCTGCTGCATCCGTCGTCAGGTTCATCCAGTCAGGCGATTGCTGATACCATACCAGTACATGCCCATGCATCTTCATCCCTTCAGCCAGCACCTTGTTCACCATCGCATCCGCTGCTGTAAAAGTGAAATTGCCTTTGGTCGGCTGCAGCGCATCCGGCTTCATGGCATTACCTGCGGTAGCAACGTTGTGATGCATCTTCAGCAGGTCCAGCCGTACGCCTTCCAGATCCTCGGCGGATAGCGCGTTGCCGATCAGGAAGTCATTTTGATAGGCTGTTTTTAGCGGAATCAGTTCTCTCTGAATATCCACCGGAGCGGTACCTGTATGCTCGAAATTAATATCATCGATATAGAAGGAAGCGGTTGCATTATTGGAACTCTCAATGTACAGGGTCAGATATTCGCCGCCCACGCTGTTATAGCGGTAGCTGCCCTCATATTTCACCCAGCCGTCAGCCGTACTGATCGTCTTAGGGGACAGGGTCACATAACTTGCACTGCTGTCTGTGCCTACTTGTGTAGACAGCTGGAGCTGTGCGCTCACCGGTTCGATCAGCTTCACCCAGGCAGACAGGGTATATTCGCTGCCCTTGTCCACGTACTTCTCCACACGCAGGGAAGGCCCGTGCCAGGTATTGCTTCTGCCCTCGACCTTCAGGGAATATGAACCGCCCTCGGTATGATTCGCTTCATTCGTTACGGTCAGCGTCTCGGTTCCGGCTCTGCCGGTGAAGCCGCCCAATTCCTGATCTTCAAAAGTCACTGTACTGAACGGCAAAGCCGGTTCACGCACAGGCTCTTCCCCGCCGCCCGGAGTGGACTCTGTCGTTATCAGAAGATCGCCAAGGTAGAAGGGTACTGTGGCTCCCTTATCGTTGGAGTTGATGCGCAAAGAATGGTCTCTCTTAGTAGAATCTGTGGCACTGGTGTCCACAGTAAATGTCTTCGTCAGTGTGACCGATTGCCCTGCCACATAGGGTATTGCTGCATAATTCCCGTAGCTGTTCACAGTCTGCAGCGCTGCCTCTGCTCCCTCTGGGAGCGTCACCTTCGCATCAACGTAGACAACTGCCGTTACCGTGTACGTTTTTCCATGCTGGAGACCGAGATCGGTGAACTTGAAATCAACTCCATCCCAGTTATCCTTCCGGTTGTTTACGTATAATGCTGCACCATCGGCATTCCCTGCAAAAGGAACCTCCTTCACCGCACTCAGACTGGCTCCCCCAGACTGGCTAGTCTTGCCTGCGCCATTCGCAAACGTCTCGTGATATACCGTGGTCTGTGCCTCGGCTGCCTGAGCAGCCGGAAGATATCCGCCTGCCGGAAGAAGCAGAAGGGCTGCCAGCAGTACCAGAGAGACTTGCTTGATTATTCTCTTCATGCGTTGCACTCCTCTGTATGAATTTGGGTTTCAATGAGTTAAGCGCTTACAGCTAATGTGGAAGCCTCCCCCTTCACCACCCAAATCGTAGCATACGGACCAAAGTGCGTCTTACCTGAAACTAAAGGTTGTACCGTGCTTTTTATAGATGATTCCGGCTGACTGCATAGCAAAGAAGACCCCTGAATTAGGAGTCTTCTAACCGGCAGTATCTATATCAGCTTGTGCGCATACCACTTCTTGCCCCGGAAGCGCCAGAGGAACACCGCTCCGCGCACTGCCCATTCGCAGTTCATCGCCAGCCATACCCCCAGCACTCCATAGCCCAGCACGATCCCAAGAATATAGCCGAAGACCACCCGGAACAGCCACATCGTCAGCATCGAAGCGATCGAGGTGAAGCGGGAGTCTCCCGCTGCCCGCAGCGCGGACGGCAGAATGAAGCTGAAGGCCCAGAGCGGAATCTGGGCAATCGCATTGACCAGCAGCACCACGAATAGATCATCGATAATCTCCGCAGGCGGGGAGAAAATAGAGACCAGCGGGTGGAACAGCGGCATCAGGATCAAGGCCACCAGGGCGTAAGAGGCGGAACCGATCCACAGGAAGGACTTGATGAACTTCCGGGCATCCGCTACATCCCCCCGTCCGATACACTGGCCGACCACGGTTACAATCGTCAGCGACAGTGCACTGGCCGGAATCTGAAAGACCATCGCCAGCGATCCGGCAATCGCATTGGTGGCGATGGCATACGTGCCCAGACTGACAATGAAGATCTGTGTCAGCAGCTTGCCGCCGTTGAAGAACATCTGCTCTGCGGCGAACGGTACGCCGATGAACATAATTTTGCGCAGCATCGTAAGTGGTACATGGAACAGGTCGCGGAACTGCACACGCAGCACCGAATCGAACTTGAACAGATAGATCAAGGCACAGGCCATCCCCACATAACGAGCAATATTAACCGCAAGTGTCATGCCCAGCACACCCATGTCCAGCAGGTTAATGAAGACAACGTTGAGGATAACATACAACACGTTCATAATTAGCGACAGCATCAGCGAAGCCCGCGTCCGGCCCACGCCCCGCAGCGCACCGCATACAGCCTGAACCACGGCAATCCCCAGATACGAAATGCTGCTGCCGATCATATAGACCCGGGCATTATCCAGCACATCGGCGGAGGCCGTCCCGAACAGCAAATTCAGAATTGGCGTATGGAAGGACATCAGCAGCAGACCGATTCCCACCGCAAGCAGCGAGACCGAGGTAACCGATCCGGCCGTGGCCTGGGAGACCATGCGGTCATTCCCGCTTCCTTTATACTGCGCAACCACCACCGTCCCCCCGGTCGCAATCGCCACAAATACATTGATCAGAAAAATATTCAGGGAATCCACCATATTCACCGCACTGACTGCCGCCATACCCGACGAGCTGATCATCGCAGTGTTGACCAGATTCAGCCCGATAATGAAGGCCTGGTCAATGAGAATAGGCAGAAACAAGGCGATAATTTGCCGGTAATCCATGCTGTCTCCGGACAGATATTTTTCCAGCCATTTCTTGGCCGGTTGAGGAGCTTGAAGCTGCATACATTGATCACATTCTTTTCTGTAGAATAATTGCAGGCGTACTATACATTCCTTCCAGTTTACTACAGATCCCGCTTCAAGTCTGTGATAAGAGTGGAATTCGTTCAGATTACCGGATAACATTCCCTGCTCCCTAAGTAAAATCCTGGGTCCGGCCGAAATATAGAATGAGAGTATTTACATTCGGAAGGAGGAGCCTATTATGAACAATGAGATCGTTAAAAGTCTGATCCAGCAGGTGACGGAAGAAGTGTTATCCGAGAATCAAGCTGCCTTGGAGCAGAGCGGAAACAGCCAAGCCAGCATTCAACTAGCTGTGCAATTGTCCGCCGTTACCACCCTTAAGATCCTTGAAAAGCTGGAGCTGATCGATAAAGATTAACCGCACAGCCTGCCTATGCTACATACCCGTAAGGCACTCCGCGCAAAAAAACCGCAGGAAGCGAATTTTCGCCTGCGGGATTTTTGCGTGGCTATGGGGGATTCAGGGGCAGTTGTGCTCTTCATTGACGCTCTCCGCCCGCTTTCGGCGAATTCAGGGGCACTTCTGCTCTTCATTTACGTTCTCCGCCCGCTTTCGGCGAATTCAGGGGCACTTCTGCTCTTCATACTGACGGCTCAGAGGGATTTATCCCTTTCATTTCGCTGTATTCTGTATACGCGCGATTCCCGGGTTCTGCGGCTGTACGGCTATATGAAGAAGAGGCTATCGAACTCAAGCAGATTGAAGATAACTCTGCATGAGTAGCAATAGCCTATGATTGATAAATTACTTTTTTTAGCAGCCTCTATTACTCTACAACTCTTACATGCGCTGCGCCTCCAGCTCCCGCCTAAGCTCAAGCGCTTCAATACCGGCCAGCAGCACAATGCCGATTCCGTGAGTATCGTTGAGCTGCCAGGTGAGCTGTTCCTTGTAATACAGTTTGTTGAAGGAATACCCCGAGCCCCGGCAGACGCCATAGACGTTCCCCTGATAGTCGATACAGTATTCGGCCAGCGCCGTCCAGCCGCGCAGCGCTGCATCGGCATATGGATACGGCTCTGTCAGCCAGCCTCTGCGCACACCGCGTGCAAAAGCATATACAAACATCGAAGAACACGATGCCTCCGCATAAGATTCGGGATCAGTCAGAACCTGATGCCATAATCCTTCCGCATCCTGCAGCCGTAAATAACCTTCGCACAACAGCCGGTAATAATCCAGCAGTTCTTCCCGCTGCGGATGCTGCTCCGGCAGTACCTCCAGCAGCTCAGTCAGCGAGAACAGCACCCAGCCATTGCCTCTTCCCCAGGCTACACCGTTCGGCTTGCTGAATTTGTAATCATACACATGATGCATAATGCCAAGCTCCGGCTGGAACAGCCGATTACGGTAATGAAGAAACTGTGACACTGCATCATCCAGATAAGCGGTATCTCCCGTCAACAGATAATACCGGCTCAGGAACGGAGTGCTCATATACAGATCATCGCACCACATCGTTCCCTGCATGAAGTCGGTGGTGCCCCGTGTACGGTAGAGCGCCCCATCTTCATCGCGGGACTGCGTATTTTGAATATACCGGGCGATATACGCCGCTGTTTCGGGCGCTCCATGCAGCGGCTGCTCGGCATGAGCGGCGAGCATCACCGCACCGAAGGAGCCGCAGTCGTCCAGTGAGTCCATAAGCGCCAGCTGCTGGTTAATACCCGGAGCACCATAGCGGCTGCGGTCCCAGAGCGAATAAGTATGAAGCCGGGTGCACTGCTCAATATGTCCTCTGGCATAAGCGGAATAATGAGGATCGCCCAGAGCCTGACCGGTACGCAGTAGACCATAGAGGGTCACTCCCAGCGGATAATTCCAGCGTCCGTACAGCGCACTCTCCAGATATGGCCTGACTGCCCCGCCAGGACGGTCCACCCGCCAAAAGCATTCCTCCGCCCCTTCACCGAAGGGAGCATCCATAGAAGCCGCTTCCGCAGGCTGCGGTGCCGCCGATTGCAGAAACGGACCCAGGTACAGCCATGGCCCGGTCTGCCCTTCCACCGGGCAAGGACTCACCAGCTTCACTGTGCCGTGGACTCCACTGGCGCCAGCTCCCTTATTCAAGGTTCCCTGCGGAGAGCAGCAGGGTGAAGCTTCCGCAAAAGCCGCGCTACACTCCGCTTCCACCTGTACTTCTGATGTGTCCCCAGCCTCCGCCGCTTCCAGGCGGAAGCTCCACCCGGGGCCGCCGCACACAGCCTCGACCAGCAGGTCATGGCTGCCGAAGCTCAGCGGCAGCACACACTCAAGGCCGGCACTCACTTCGGGCTGGATGGCGGCAAGCCTGCCATCCACGCAGACCTTGAGTGCCGCTACATCCCGGCTGCGGAGGAGCAGCCGGACGTCTATTCCGCCCGGCGCTGTCACCGCCAGCCTGCTCCAGGCCAGCGCCTTCGCGCCGGGAACCTCGCCGAGAACGCGCGCGAGGTTCCCGCTCTGCACCTGGGTATCCGGCCATCCGGCCGCCGGATACCAGGCACAGCGGGCCGCCAGCGCAGCTTCGGCGGCCTCCGCGGCTTCGCCGCAGCGGACGCGTTGCGAAGGCTCCGCGCGGTGCGCCGCAGCCTCTCCCTCAGGAACGCCGCCCCCCTCCGGCTGCAGCGTCCATCTGCTCTGCTGCGGCGCGCTATAGATCCAGCCCTCACAGCCGCTGCGCTCCGCAGTCGGGGCCAAAAAATGCAGCGGCGCGCCCTTCACGCTGCCGGTGCCAAAAACCCCGCCGCAGCCGGTACCAACTGCGGTACACTCCAGCAGGAAGTGATTCCACCCTGCCTTCAGCCCGGTACGGAAGAACGCCTTGCGGTCCGGGAACACATCATCGTTCAGATTGGACGCGAACACGGCAATGCCGTTGACATAAACCGTCACCGGACCGAAGCAACTGAGAGCGAGCGGAATATCGCTGTCCGTATCGCTCCACAGCTTCCCCCAGGCATAGACAAATTCCCCGTCCCGCAGCTCAGGCAGCCGTTCTTTCAGGTTCATCTCATACCGGCAATCCGACAGGCGCGGGAAACTGTTCTCCAGATGAACGCGGTAGACCGGAGTCTGCGGCGGATTTGCACCAATATAGCGGTTCGCTATGATGGCAAGCATCGCTTCCGTATGCTCTCCGGCTGTGCGGACGATGGAATGACGCGGATGAAAGTAGGCTGGAATGCTGGCCTCAGCAGCCATAACAGCTTCAACGCTGTTGTCTGACCCGCCATCCTCTAAGGCACCGCTCCCCCTAACTTCCCCGCTGCTCTTCACAACGTCACCTCACCGCCGGGGTACAGGGTGGAGCTGTACAGCCGTTTGGGCTGGGGCAGCTGTTGCCCGGGGTGTGCCGCTTGCAGCGGGAGCGCTTCACCGGCATAGACAGCGGCCAGCTCATCCGTATAAATAATGACCTGCTCACTTCCACTGCCCAGCAGATCCCCGTGCACGGCGTAGCCCTGCTCGGCGAATTCGGCTACGATATTCATATGGCCGTTATAGAGTGCGGGAAGCACCGCTTCGCCCCGGCGGTACGCCAGAATATAGTCGGGTGCACCCGGCCAAAACCGGCTGACGGCTTCGACAATGGTCAGCCAGCCGTCAGTGGTACGCTCTTCCTTCCACAGCTCGCGGCCGGAGCAGTCCAGCAGGAACATGGCATCCTTGCCCCGCAGACCCTTGCCGTCATCCTCGCGGACCATACGGTCAAGTCCGGCAATCTGCAGGCCGGGCAGGTCCGGGCGAAACCGCCCGAGCGCCAGATGCTGCGACTCGACAGAGCCTTCGTACCGCCACAGCTCGTGCCCGTTGCGGTCGTACATCACCGTCACACTGCCGCCGATGACCAGCTCCGGTAACCCGTCCCCGTTCACATCGCCGACCCACAGGCAATCGGCATGATCGTCCAGATCATGGCAGCTCCACAGCTTATTTCCGTCCGCATCCAGCAGATCATATCCGGCCATCACCTCATCGCGCCCGTCACCGTCCAGATCGTACACCCAAGGATAGTGCCCCACATTGCCCTGATGGGTCCAGAGCAGCCGGAAGTCCCGATCCAGCGCCCACAGCTGATGGTAGCGGTCTTTGAGAATGATGTCGGAAGGATAGCTGCCGCCTGACAGGTTGGCAATAATGATACAGTCATGAGCCTCCTTCGCCGGCAGCGGATGAACTGCTTTGACCTTGCCCGTCGCCCCCTCCAGAATATGCAGCTGGTCCTTCATCACACACAGCACCTCCAGCGCCCCGTCACCATCGATATCGGCAATCTGGGCCGGATAATCGGAGCCTTGGCTGCCTGCGTTCGAATCCGGCTTTCCCGTCTGCCACAGCAGACGGCCATCGAGATTATAAGCCGTCAGGCACTGCACCTGATGCGGAATATAACGGACATCCTGGCGGTTATCCGGCTGCACCAGCAGCAGTTCGGCCCGGCCGTCCCCGTCCAGATCGCCGAGCAGCATTTTGCATCTTGGACCGGCGACGGAGATATCCAGTTCGGCCAGCCGGTGCAGCTTTTGACTATGATCCGTATGAGTCACTATTCTTCCTCCTTCACTCTATCCCTGTTCTGTATCAGCTCAAATCTACAGTCTGTCCCCCGGGCACTTCGATCACCGTACCGTCAACCTCCAGCCAGACAGCAGCCGCTCCCGGATTATGGACAAAATCCCTTGCCGCCGAGAACAGGAGCCCCCGGCAAGCCTTCATGTAATGCACCAGCTCCAGATTGGTCGCATACCAGATGTCGCCGCGTCCGCCCGCCATGGCGCAGAAGCGCTCCATCAGCTCCCAGTTGTTATCATTGTCGAACTCGTAGCTATGTCCCCACACATACATCAGGTACAGATACTGCCGCTTATGCAGCCCCACAAAAGTCTCCCCGTGAGCCAGCAGCTCCCGGTTATGATGACAGGTCGCCTGCCACTCCAGCCAGTCCTCCGGGAGGGCGAACCCGCCGGTAGACTGCACTGTGCGGGCATACTCAATGCCCAGGTGCGGCAGCAGCGCCTTGATCTCCTGCGTATAGGAGCCGTTCGGGTAAGACATGCCGCGCACAGGCTGGCGGACCAGTCCTTCCAGCACCCTGCGGTCCTCCATAATCTCCTCCACGACCAGCTCCTGCGGGCAGCGCGCCAGCGTCGGATGGTTCCGCGTATGCACGCTGACCTCATGTCCGTGGTAGAGAGACGCAACCTCGTCCGCCCTGATGCGGTCTCCTTCGCCAAGCAGCCCCGAATTCAGATGGAAGCTGCCCTTGATTCCATACTGATTGAACAGGCCGACCAGCCGTTCATCCGCCCGCCGTCCGTCATCATAGCTCATGGTCAGCGCCTTATGACGGCCTTGCGGATAGCAGTAATACACTCCCGGCATTGCAGTTAGACCTCCTTCGTAAATTGAAACTTGTATATTTTCTGTTATGGGATATCCGTGACTCCAGAGAATGTTTGGAGTGGACGCATATGTTCATCCGCCCAGCCAGCGATCCTCACGGAGCATAGACAATCAGATCGCTATATTCGGCAATCAGCGGGGCCATCTGGCGGAAGCCTAGTCGGCCTGCGCCGAGCAGCGGACCGAAGGACGAGCCGTCATCCACCCAGTGCAGTACCGGCAATTCATTAATTGTGAAAGTCACAGCAGTCCCCCGCTTCATCATCAGCATCCGGTAAGCCTCAGTCATATCGGCGGTATCCGGGAGCGGATCAGCCCCTTGGGCGACAAGGTGGAAGCCGTAGCTTTTGCGCAGATTACAGGTGTGAAAAGCCCGCTCCTCCTCCCACATCCGGCGAAAATACGAGATATGATAGGCATCCATCTCCCCATGATGGTACTGGTCATATTCGCCCGTGCGGACCGGCAGGGACGGGTCGAACAGATCCTTGCCCCCGGCACCGGCTGCCGCGAAGAACAGAATGGCCAGCCCCGGCTCGTGCAGCGGGCGGAACCTCCAGGATACGGCAACCTCGGCGGGGAATATCTCCGGGCACCAAAAGACCACATTCGCCTTCTGCCCTTCCTCTGCACTCCGGGTGCTCTCCAGCCGCAGCCGTCCCTGCGGAAACGAAACTGCTCCGTCGCCTTCCATACGGAAGCCTTCCACCTGTGTGGGTCCTTCCAGGGTATTGCGGTAGATCTTGTGCCAGCCTTCCGGAATCATTGCTAAGTTCTGCTGCACCGTCATCGGACATCCGCTCCCTTCCCGCGACCTGCACCGTCAATAGCTCCTGCCTGTGTGCTACCCCCAGCTACGGGATCAGTTCTTGCACCCGCTTTATCACCAGTTCCTGCGCCAGCTTCTGCACCCGCTTTTGTATCAGCTTCTGCAGCTTCTGCAGCGGCTCCAGCTTCCGCATAGCCTTCTTCACCAGCACTAGCTTCAGTTTCCGCACCAGTTCTTGCACTAGCTCCAGCTCCAGCGGCTCCGGCTTCTCCTTCGGAACCTTCTTCCCGTGCAGGCAGAGCTTCAGCGATCAGCTCCAGTGCAATAATCGTATTCAGCGACCACTGTGAGGCCTCATTCGTATTCATCCAGTCCACTTCATCCAGCGCTTCCGTATAATTCACCCGCTTCTGCTCCGCTTGCAGATTGACGGTGCCGAACGGATTCTCAAGCAATATGCTCCAGCAGCGGTCCGCCGTCACCCGATCGTCCTTGACCCATGCGCCGTAGGCGGCAATAGCCACACTCAACACCGGATGCTCGAAGCGCTGCTTGCCTGTAATCGCGCCCCCGGATCTACGCAACTGTTCTTCCTCAGGCAAGTTATAGAAGACACCGAACTCCGCCAGCATGTCCTCCCACTCCGGGTCCTCCAGCATCATCGCCAGCTCGAACCATACCTGCGGCCCGCCCATGCAGATCGCCAGATGCCGGCCCCAGTTATCGTCGCCCATGGGACTGAGAATTCCCGTTGCGGGATCGTAACCATAGGTTGGACCAGAGATCAGCCGCAGATTGGTTGCTTTGATGCAGCCGATGCCAGTTAGGATTTTGTCACGGTAAAAGGTATCCTCATAACGTTCCCAGCGGGTCATCCAGTTGGAGCTGAACGCGGCCCAGTCCGGCCCCACGCGCACATGCGTCTTGAATTCATCCTTCGGAAAATATGCCCGCATCGGATCCAGATTCACCGTGGAATAATCCGCATCCTTCACACTGTCCATGATGTCGCCGGTCCGCTCATCACCGGTTAGATAATAGTAGTAGCGGTGCAGACCCGCCATAGCAATCCGCGCTTCCTTACAGCCGCAGCCCCAATGCACAACATTATGCCGGGAGCCCAGACCCGCATATTCCCCGAAATGATACACATCCACCTCGCTGGTATGCCGGGTCATTGCTTCAGCCATCCGGTAAATATCCGCACGTCCGGTCCGCAGGAAGCTCACCCACAGCCACATATTCGGCACCAGCTCGGCGTTCTGCCACGCACAGCCGCCCAGATCATAATTCCAGACATGGCGGACCGGATCATAGCTGTGCATGAAGTCGCCGTAATCCCACAGGCCGTACCACTTCCGCTGCTCAATCTCCTTCTGGTAAAAACGGATGATCCCGTCCAGCCGTTCCTCCAGGTACGCCTTGGCCGGGGTGCTCCGGTCCGGCAGGCTCCAGAGTCCAAACGCCCGGCTGCGGTGATAATATTCTGGTTCACAGACCAGCAGCGGCGGTTCATCCGCCTGCTGCTGCATCTGCCGGAGCTGCCCGGAATCCGGCGTCCGCAAGGTACACCACAAGGTCAGCTCGTTCGTATTGGCGATGCCGTAAGGGGTTGCCCGCAGCTCCTCCGCGCCTTCATAGGAGGATTCGACATGCGTCTTCGTATCATAATGGCGCAGGTCCATCGCTTGCGCCTCCGGCGTCCAGAACCAGACGGTTAACGCCGCTTCCGCGCCGGAGGTGCCGCTGATCTCCAGCCCGGACGGATGCTTCTGCCAGAAATCCTTCACTCCGGCAGCCAGTCCTCCGCCGTCACAGCCGATATAGCCCAGTCCTCCGGCCCTCCGGCCTTCAGCGCCCTTAATCCAGACGCAATCCGGCCCCGTCCGCTTATGGACGGCATAATGCTCGGACGAATTCTGCACCAGCCGGAAGTCATCCCATACCGCAGAATCCTGGAGCAGGCTGGTGAAGTATTCATCCTCCACGGGATCGAAGTGCTGGCTCTGCCCTTCGAGCTGCCCGGCGAACATCTCGCCATATTTGCCCCGGGTTCTGCGGGTCCGGAGCGTCTTTGGCGATTCGCTGAAAATCCCCCCGCTGCCCGCCAGCCGGACATGACGGTTGTACAGCGGACCGCTGAGCGGCACCTTGAACAGCAGGCCCAGCCCCTTGATGAAATCCTGCTGCGGGTTGCCGTCATAATGGAAGGTATGCACCAGCCGGATGGACGCAAGCCCGGCATAGAAATAGAGCCGCAAAGTATAAGGAAGCCATTCCCTGGCTCCGCTTGCATTTCTATGCCGCCCGTCCAGCCGGATCACGGCACGCACCGGTCCCCGCTCCTCCAGACTGGCCTTCAGCGTCACTCCGGTGAACCGCTCCTGCCGCATCGTCAGCTCCCCGCTGAGGAGGTCCCGCTGCTCGCGGAGACAGACTAATTCGCTACCGCTGCACACCAACTGCTCTACAGGGCTGGACTGCGGCGCTATGTCAACAGCTGCACCATCTGAAGCTGCACTAATATCCGCACGTGCACCTGCACTCGCACCTGCACTCACATCAGCACTTGCACCTGCACTGACATCAGCACTCGCACCTGCACTCACATCAGCACTCGCCCCTGCACTCACATCAGCACTCGCCCCTGCACTCGCACCTGCACTCACATCAGCACTCGCCCCTGCACTCGCACCTGCACTCACATCAGCACTCGCCCCTGCACTCACATCAGCACTTGCACGCTCACCAGCCACCGTACCCACACTCAAGCCCGCACTCTCACCCGAGCCTAATCCCAACCCCGCCTCCGAAGCTCCATAATATCCATGATCGCCGTCCGGTCCCCCGGATTCCGCCGTGTCCCGGCGGATGATCCGCGAGATCACACCCGGGCCATGCTTGACCACGGTGCAACGAATGCTGCCGGTATCGACGATATAAGATTCCTCCGTCTCTTCCACGGATACCTCAAAGGCTGCTGGCACAGTGTTCTGCCCGGCAGAGCGTTCCAGCGTATATCCTGCCGTACTCCCTTCAGGGCATACGGCAGAATGCAAAGACCATTTGATGCTGCCGTCCGGCCAATACGCGGCCGGGCGGCTCTGCAGCGGCAGACAGGAGCCATCGTCTGCTCCGCTAAGACATAGCGCGTCCAGTTCGCCGCGCTTCAGATCGCCCTTGGACCAGGGTACACCCCAGGTCACCCCCGCAGCCGCAGCAGGAGGGTTCAGCCACCGTAGCTGGACTGGCAGGGCTGAGGATAAAGAGGTCATCTTCTGTCATCTCCTTGATGGGACATCACCCGGACGAATGAACCGTTCCCGGAGCAGGAGGCCTGCGGACACCGGGATCACGGGAAGTGAGCCGCTGTCATTCTCACCCGGTTCCCGCTTACCGGGTCCCGTTCTCCTTCTCCCCCTCCTGCCGGCTCAGTTCACGGTAACGTGTCGGCGTGATGTCCTCCTGTTTTTTGAAAATCCGGTTGAAATAGCTCTGCTGATAGCCAACCTGCAAGGCGACATCGTTCATCTTCAGATCGGTGTCACGCAGCAGCTCCTTCGCCTTGGTGAGCCGCAATTCCGTTACATAATCGATGAAATTCTGCCCGGTGACCCGCTTGAACGATTTGCTGAGCAGAAAAGGGCTGGTCCCTGTATAATCCGCACAGCTGTCCAGCGAGATATTGTCCATATAATGCTGCTGAATGTATAGCATCGCCTGATCAATCGTCCTTCTTATTCCGGCGTCCGATCGTTCACACAGTTCCTTCAGGAAGGGGGCGATGACCTGCGTGCGGAACCAGGAGAGAATCAGCCCCGGCTCATGAATCTGCGAGAGACTGGCATACAGATTCCTGCCGCCGAATAACTGGCTCTGGGCCATCCCGGCCTCCAGCACCGCATGAAGGATTGCGCCGAGCAGATGCAGCATGCCCTGCTGTACGTAGATCACCTTCGCGCCGCCTGCGGAGAGCGTCTCCAGGAATTCCTCCAGCAGCCGGTCCGCCTCCTCCGCCTCACCGGTCCGCAGCGCCTGAATCAGCCCGCGCTCCAGCGCGAAGGAATACTGCGGCAATGGGGCACCCTGCCCCTCCCGCTCCAGCTGCTCCAGGCTGATAATCTGGTTCCCGCCGCCGTACCTGCTGTGGCTGGCCGCCTGCTTCGCCGCCTCGAACGCCCGCGGAATCGCGGAGATGCTCCCGATCTTTGCACTGTACGCCACCGTGGCCTGAAGCTTAAGCATCCGGCTCAAGGTAGCCGCCAGCTCTTCACCGAAGGCGCCCACGCGGGCCGGATCAGGGCCGCTTCCCGGTTCCATCAGCAGCATACCGGAGGTGAGGTCATGCAGATTGACCGTCTCCGCCCGGCCGAAATGCTCACGGGCAAGCTCCAAGGTAATATTGACGGCCGCGAACGACACCAGACTCTCGTCGCCGCTGCGGAACTTGGCCTCC
Source organism: Paenibacillus sp. FSL M7-0896 (assembly GCF_037975415.1). NCBI lineage: Bacteria > Bacillati > Bacillota > Bacilli > Caryophanales > Paenibacillaceae > Paenibacillus > Paenibacillus sp. FSL M7-0896. The sequence goes on along the minus strand of NZ_CP150250.1, from coordinate 1,565,075 downwards.
AGGCTGGAGATGCCGGTCAATTGGATATACAGCACCACGAACGTACAGTTCTCCACTTCCCACTTATACTGCTTCATCCGGCTCAGGAGATCCTGTTCGGAATAGGCATACAGATACCCCTGGAACAGCTGGTGCAGGAAGCTCTGCTGCACATGCGGAAGCTGCTCCGAGAGCGTGTACTGGAGAGCATGCTGCTGTCCGTGCAGGTTCTGCCAGTGCCGCTCGATCAGCGTCAGCTCATCCACCCGGTCCCCGGAGGCCGCATGCTCAGGGAGCAGCGTCTGAAGCAGGCGGCGGACCGGCGAATAGATTCTGCGGGAAGCAATCCAGGACAGGACCGCCGCCAACAGCAAGGCGCACAAGCTGACCAGGATAATCATCCGGGACAGCCAGACCACTGGAGAGGTTACGCTGGAGATCGGAGAAGCCGACACATACCGCCATTCACTGGCAATCCGCGAGAAATCACCATAGGTCACCGCATAAGTAACCCCATTCCAGTCATACAAAAAGGATCCGCTATCCTGGCTGCCTTTGGCTGTAATCGCCGTCCGCAGCGCCGTAACCAGCGGCGTGGGCGCATCCATCCCGCCCCCCGAGATGAACAATCCGCCGGATTTCTGCTCCATGAACACCTCCCCCGTGTTGTACGGGGTCATGGTCCGCAGCATCGCGGATACCTTCTCTGTATCCATCCGCAGCAGCAGCGCCCCGAAGGGCTCCCTGCTGCCGCCGGGGATATGGTGCACCAGCGTCAGCTCCTTCTGCTCCGGGTTCACCGGATCAAAAGCCCATTCCGTCCAGTACGTGCTCCGCTCCTGCTTCAGCAGCTTCCCGTACAGCACTTCCTCCTCCGCAGACAACGTCCCGTACTCCGTTCCGAAGCGTACCGGCTGATTACCGGCCAAATACAGTTCAACCTGCCGCACCATGGAATTGGAACCCTGCATGACTACCAGCGTCTTCGTAATATCCCAGGCCCGTTCATGATTCCGGGTGAAATCCATGTTGCTCAGTCCGTAGTCGAACTTCGGATCGAACGCCCAATGGGCCAGCATCAGCTCCAGATTGGACAATTGATCATTAATGTTGTCCGCCCGCTGCTCAATCTGCCGGTTATGCATCCGGAGCAACTCCTTTTCCAAACTTCCCCCGGCCATAAAGTAAACCAGCAGTCCAATGATCAGCCCGGGAATGGACGAGACGATCAGCACAATAATGAGATTATTGCGGTAATAACGGCCCTTGCGTCCCGCCCGGCCTCCGGTATACCTGTTCCGTGCTCCTGCCGCTTCATTCTCCATTCGTTTCACCAGCCGAATCCTTAGTTTAGGGTTGCCGCCATGCAGCCGCAGCGGGGACAGACCGGCCGGAGACTGGAGCAGGACCGGACTTTACTTGCCGCCTGAGGCGTACAATTCATTCATTTCCTTCACAAGCTCATCTCCGCCAGTCTTCCGCCATACCTCAAAAGCGGACTTCAACCCGGCCTCATCGATCTGGCCGACAATAAATTTGATGCGCGCATCGTTGATCACGTTATCGAGCTGTGAGCCCTTTTGCGTATAGACTGCCGAGATCAGCGCTTCGGCGGGATTGGTCACAATCGTCGCTTCATTCGTCTTCTGTACCTCAGTCTGCTTCAGCCGCAGCGGCGTCTGCTTCACCTGCTTCGCCTTGTCCTCAGGAATGAACGGCAGCATCTGGTTCAGGCCTTCCACTTCCGATTCCAGCAGAACGGTATCGCTGGAGCGTTCGATATATCCGTCTACCAGCTTGTAATGCACGCCTTCAATCCCATAGTTCAGCATCGTCTGCAGATCCTCGTCATTCAGCCGGTCCAGGAAGGTCAGCACCCGCTTCAGCTCCTCCTCGGTTTTGACCGAGGACTTCGGAATCGCCAGCATGCCGGAGAAGCCCGAGGTCGGAAGCGTATGCAGCGCGCCGTCCGCTCCGCTCACACCGCCGATGACATCCATATAATGGCGTTCCGGCTCGTCTTTGCCTTCCTTTTGCAGAGCGGCATGAATCTTGTCATCCAGCCGGGCCGCGTTATCGACCACATCGACAATGACGCCGGCCTTGTTGTTGACGACCGGATCATTCCATTTAGAGCTGTCCATCACCGCGAAGTCGGCGTTGATCAACTGCTCGTCGTACAGCTTTTTCATGAATTTAAGCGCTTCCAAATAACCGGGGTATTCATGCTCAGGCACAAGCTTCCCTTCCTGCACACCCCACTTGTTCGGTGCTCCGAACCACAGCTTCATCGTATCGAAGCCGCTGGCCCACTGGCCGGTCCACTTGACCAGCACCATGCCATACGTATCCGCCTGGCCGTTGCCGTCCGGGTCCTGCTCCTTGAACGCTCGCAGCATATTATAGAAATCGTCCACGGTCTTCGGGGTCTCCAGCCCCAGCTTCTCCATCCAGTCCTTGCGGAACACCACACCGTTGCGTCCCAGCGCCCGCCCTCTGTAGATTCCGTAATTCTTGCCGTCGATGGCCGAGTTATTCAGAATAACCTCCTTCGCCCCGCTGAGATTCGGATAATCCTTGAGATACGGACCCACCTCCCAGAAAGCGCCGGATCTGGCCGCATTGACGAAGCTGGACGCTTTCACGTCACCTACATACATAATATCAGGCAGCTTGCCGGAAGCGAGCGTAATGTTAAATTTGTCGGCATAGGATGCATTCGGCACCCATTCGAAATGGATTTTGGTGTTCGTCAGCTCCTCCAGCTTGGCGGCGACCGGACTGCCGTCCTTCGGATAATTGGTTTTGAAAATCGGCAGCATCAATGTCAGCGCAAGCGGCTCCTCAGCCTTGGCGGTGCCGTCCGCCTTCCCGCTATCCCCGGCAGTCTCCTTCTGTCCTGCTCCCGTATTCTCCCCATTCCCGCCGCAGCCGGACAATACACTTAGAATCATAATCATAGCCAGCAGCATGAACAACCCTTTTTTCACAGACCGTGAACCTTGGCTCCGCTTCATCTTCATCATCACTTGGCCTCCCTTTATATGTTGACTAACCGGTTACCCTTTGACTGAACCCAGCATCACCCCTTTGGCAAAATGCTTCTGCAGAAACGGATACACGCACATAATCGGCAGGGTGCCGACCACGATGACGGCCATTTTGATCGACTGCTCCGGCGGCTGCACGAAATTGGGGTCCATGGAGCTGAGATCCCCCGCTGCCGACTGGGACAGCATGACGATCTGACGCAGCATCACCTGGAGCGGCCACTTGGATGGATCATTAATATAGAGCAGCGCCGAGAAGAAGTTATTCCAGTGTCCGACCGCATAAAAGAGGGTGAACGTCGCCAGCACCGGCTTCGACAGCGGGAGCACAATCCTCCACAGCAGCCCCAGCTCCGTACAGCCGTCGATGCGTGCCGCCTCCTCCATCTCGGCCGGAAGCTCCTGGAAGAAGTTCTTCACAATAATCAGATTGAAGGCGCTGATCGCCCCCGGAAGAATCAAGGCATTCAGCGTATCGAGCAGATGCAGCTCGCGGATCACCAGATAGGTGGGAATCATCCCGCCCCCGAACAGCATGGTGAAGATGACCAGATTGAGGATCAGATTGCGGCCCATCAGGTACCGTTTCGCCATCGGATACGCCATGGTAACCGTGAAGAACAAATTGACTGCCGTCCCGATCACTGTCACGTACAGCGACACCCCGATGCTCCGGACAATGGTATCTGTGGAGAAAATAAACCGGTAGGCGTCCAGCGAGATCGTCGTCGGAATCAAAAAGACAGCGCGCTTCGTAATTTCCGCCTCGGTGGCGAAGGAACCGGCGACTACAAACAGGAACGGCAGGATGGCTGCGATCCCGATGATGCCCAGCACCACGTAATTAAAGACGTCAAAGGTGATCTCTCCGGCGCTGCGGTAACGTTTAGCCACACATAATGCCTCCTTTTCAATATAATCCGGATTCGCCCGACTTCTTGGCGAGCCAGTTGGTGCCGAGCACCAGCACGACCCCGATGACCGATTTGAACAAGCCGACGGCGGTGCTGTAGCTGAACGCTCCCTGGGTAATCCCCAGCGCATACACATAAGTATCAAAGACCTCCGCCACCTCACGGTTCAGCGCATTCATCATCAGATAGATCTGCTCGAAGCCGTTATCCAGAATCGTGCCCATCCGCAGAATCAGCAGAATGACAATCGTACTGCGGATCGCGGGCAGCGTAATATGCCAGGTCTGACGCCAGCGGCTGGCCCCGTCCACCACGGCTGCTTCATATTGCTCCACATCGACACCGGCCAGAGCAGCGAGAAAAATAATCGTCCCCCAGCCGCACTCCTTCCAGATGGTCTGCAGAATAATCATCGGGCGGAACCAGTCGGGACTGGCGAGGAAATCGATCTTGCGCCCGGTGAACGTGAAGAGGAATTCGTTGACTGCGCCGCCCTGTGTCGTAAGGAACACGTAGGAGATACTGGCGACGATGACCATGGAGATGAAGTGGGGCACATAGATCAGCGTCTGTATCGTCCTTTTATAGAAGGAGAGCCGGATCTCATTGAGCAGCAGCGCCAGAATAATCGGTGCCGGGAAAAAGAACACCAGATTATACAGCGACAGCACCAGCGTATTGCGCAGCAGCATGAAGAAATCAGGGTTCTGAAAAAACGTGCGGAAATGCTCCAGGCCGACCCAGCCGCTCTTCCAAAAGCCCAGAAAAGGCTGATAATCCTTAAAGGCGAGCAGCACTCCCCACATCGGCACATATTTGAACAGCAGGAAATACAGGAGTCCGGGGCTGAGCAGAATGTAAAGCCATTTGTCCCGCTTCAGACGTCTGAAGCGCTGCTCGCGCCTGCTGCGGCGGAAGCTTGTACCTGCGCTTACCTCTGCTGCCCCCAATGCCGCTCCTTGCTTCATTGACATTCACCTCCGTATGGATAAGCAGCCTCCGCTACTACACTTCACTACATTGCCGTGGCTGCGCTTTCTATTATGGTTGGCGGGTGTTTTTCCGGCAATCGGACTTTTTGGACAGCGCTTTGAACGCCTTCTGCGCCGCTTCCGCAATAAAGTCCAAAACCGGCAAAACTTTACTATTGCATGTGGGGGGCGGACACTATATAGATTGAAATGATAATTTCATTTTTGGGAGAGTCGTGACTCCAGAGAACTTTTGGGCTTCCGGCCGCTGTTGTCTGCAGATTTCTTTGATTAGACCGCTGTTCGCGGTTGAAATCCGCAGCCAGCTGATGCTGTAGATAGCGAGCTTTCCTGCGGAAAGCTTTCAGGCGGTCGCTACCGCTAATGCAGCTCCAAAATTCCCTTCCGCCACTCCTCCCAAAATTTATGTTTTCAAGTTCAAACTATATAGCTTAGGGATGGGGAATAGAAAGATAAGATCATACAGAGCCCGTGTGGGCTTTTTCCAGGAGGTTATAAGAATGCAGCAAAAGCTATATTACGGCGCCGCATGGTACCCCGAGCTGTGGGGGGAGGCTGAGCGGCAGCAGGATCTTCAGCTCATGCAGGAGACCGGGATTAATCTGGTACGCATGGGCGAATTCATCTGGTCGCTGCTGGAGCCGGAGGAAGACTCCATCGATGTCCGGCCGTTCGCTGAGCATATCCGGCAGCTCCATGCCCATGGCATCGATACGGTCATGTGTACGCCGACCGCGACCCCGCCGGTCTGGCTGACCCACGGGCACCCGGAGCGTCTGCACATCCGGGCAGACGGGGCGGTGATGAGCCACGGGTCCAGACAGCATGTCTGCACGAATAACCCTTATTTCCGACAGCGGGCTGCGGTAATTACGGAAGAGCTGGCCCGGGTGCTGGGGCAGCTCCCCGGCCTAGTTGCCTGGCAGCTCGACAACGAGCTGAAGGCACATGTGGCGGAATGCATGTGCGGGGCCTGCCGCTCCCTGTGGCATGAGTGGCTGGAGCACCGTTACGGTAGCATCGGCGAGCTGAATGTAGCGTGGGGAACCGGCGTATGGAGCCACACCTACCAGCGGTTCGATCAGGTGCCGCAGCCGGTGGCTACGCCTTTTCTGCATAATTCATCGCTCGTCACCCAGTACCGGTTGTTCCAGATGGAGAAGGTTGCGGAGTTCTCAGGGGAACAGGCGGCGATCATCCGCCGCTATTCGGCGGCTCCGATCACGCACAACAGCAATGTCCCTTTTCATCTGGACAATGAGCAGCTGTTCCGGGAGCTTGATTTCGCTTCGTTCGACACCTACGCCTCTCAGGCCAACAGGCACGCTTATCTGCTGAACTGTGATCTGTGGCGCGGGTTCAACCCCGGGCGGGATTTCTGGCTGATGGAGACCGGCCCGGCCTATGCCGCTTCGCTTACAAGCTACGGCGAGCCGCACCCGGACGGCTATCTCACCGCTGAAGCCGTGGCCGCCTACGCGCTAGGGGCAGGCGCCTTCTGCTACTGGCTGTGGCGGCAGCAGCGCACGGGCAGCGAGCAGACGCATAGCTCGATTATCAGCGCCTGGGGCCAGCCTGCGCTCGGGTATGACAATGTGCGCACAGCTTCCTCCGCCAGGCTGCAGATCGAGCCGCACATGCTGAATACCCGGCCGGTGCAGGCCGAGGTGGCGATTACTTATTCGGACCGGGCCAAGGCGTTCCTGGCCACGGAGCCGCACCGGCAGCTGAACTACCGTTCCCTGCTGGGGGACTTTTACAGACGGATTCTCGATCTGGGGATTCACCGTGACCTGCTGCCGGAAGGCGGCGATTTAAGCGGCTATAAGCTGCTGTTCACGCCTTTTGTCCATTATCTGTCGCCGGAATACATGGCGCGGGCGCTCGCCTTCACCGCGGCTGGCGGCATCTGGATCGTTGGCCCGCTTAGCGGAGGCCGCACCGCCGAGCATAACCTGCATACAGATGCTGCGCTGGGAGAACTGGAGCGCTTCGCAGGTGTGAACACTACCTTCGTCTACCCGATGGAGGGGACGGGCAGCAGCGGGGAAGCCTTCGGATGCTCCGCACCGCTGTCGCTATGGAGCGCCGTCTTCGAGCCGCTGCCGGGCGGAGCCACCGTGATCGGCATGATCACGGAAGGCCGGACGCCGGGCCTGGCCTACCTGACCGAGCAGCCCTATGGCCGGGGAGCCATCGTCATGCTTGGCTCGCTGCCCTCGGGCAGCGAGGGCGACAAGCAGCTATGCGCGCTGATTGAGCATTATGCCGCCCGGGCCGGAGTCACCCGGCGCAGTGATGTCACGCCGGGCACCATTCTCTGCCCGAGAAGCGGCGCTGCCGGGGAGCTGTGGACGCTCGTCAATATGGACGGGCTTGGCGGCAGCGTCACCCTGCCGCACAGCGGGCAGGATGTGTTGACCGGCACTCCTGTGCCCGCCGGTCCGCTGCCCATTGGCGCTTATGAATACAGGCTGATCTCGCTGTAGTAGTGGAATATCCTCCTGCCGATGGCGGAGATCGCTGCCTCCCAGCAAACAAGTGGAAAAACGCAGCTTGCTATGCTGGTTTCCAAGGAATTTCCGGAAGCAAGTGGATAAACAACAACTAATTATGGTCGTTTAGGCCAGTTTGGGGGAAACGGGTTCATTTAAGTGCTGTTTATCCAATTGCTGTCCTGGCATAGGACCGTTGCCGGTCAGCAGGTGGAGTTTATCCAACTCTTTCCCTCCCGCATCATACGCGAGTTGTCTAGTCATAAGGCGCGTGAAGCTTACGCTGGCTGGGCCCCTCCCCCTTAGCGGTGTTTCACCAGCAAGAGGAGTGTTACCTGTGCCCATGCCGGACACAACACAAAAACACCCGGCCGCCGCCGGGTGTTTTCCTTTTACCATATCTGCTTATACGTTAGTCTTCTCTGCTTCTTCCGCCTGCTGGAGCAGCCCGATCTGATGCAGATGATTCAACAGCTGCTGGTAATGGTCGGCCTTCTTCTGGACGGTAAGAACCAGCTTACGGAACTGGTCTGTGTCCTGGCCCGATTTCTCCAGAATACGCAGCAGGTCGCTATTGATCTGCTCCACATCCTCCATGCTGCTCTCCTGGGACTCCTGGATTGCCTCCAGATGCTCGAAGACCTGCTCCTCCGCGACTACGATTTCATTCATATATACGGTGGACTCACCGATCTTCGCCGTGGTCTCGTTCATCGCGAGCATTCCATCCCCGGACTTGCTGTGGATCTGCTCCATGACGCGGGTCATTCCTGAGAGTGAACCCATGATCTCCTTCACATGGCTGCGGGTGCTGTCAGCAAGCTTGCGGATCTCCGTGGAGACAACGGCGAAGCCGCGCCCATGCTCACCAGCCCGCGCCGCCTCAATCGCCGCATTCAGCGAGAGCAGATTCGTCTGCTCGGCAATATCCGTGATGATCTTGGCCAGCTGCTCAATGCTGTGGAAATGCTCCCGCAGATCCTCATTCAAAGCAACGAACTCAGTAAATACCTCCGAGGCCTTCTGCATTTCCGCAGAGATCTGGATATTGGCTTCCTTGGCAAATTCGATTTTGTTGGATGAGTAGGACAAGCTGCCATACATTTCATTAATCAGATCTTCAGTCTGTCCGTTGTTGGTCTTCAAATGCTCCAGGAGCTGCTGAGTCCCGGCGATTTGGCCGATCATCTCCCCGCCGCCTGCCCGCAAGGCCTCGAAGTCCTCCACCAGTTGGGCCTCTTCCTTCAGGATAGCTCCAGTCTCAAGGCGGATCTGCTCCGCCAGGGCATATGCATGTTCCCCATAAGACACCCTGCCTGAAGCGTGTGCAGACGGTTCTACGCTATCGTTACCGCTGTGAGGTACATGTGCGTTAGTGCCTGCTTCCTCTACTGCGGCTTTTCCCTCTGCTATAACCGTTTCTGTTAATGCAACCGTATCCTTAGCTGCGATCACACGCTCTGCTATGGCTCTCTCCGCTAACCCGCTTGTATTACTCTGACTTTGAACGCCTTCAGCAGAGGGGGTTCTCCCCCAAGCTGTGCGCAGTTTGCTTAACCACTCCATCCGATTTCAACTCTCCCTTATTCAACCAGCAGCAGAATCATAGTCTGATTGGCATGCTTAGTATAATATTGCTCTCCATAGCTGATGAAGCCTGTAGTGTTGCCGCAGAACCCAAGCATCTTCTCGTCAAAAGCTCCCCAAAGACCGTCCCGTGTAAACAGCTGGTCCCGCAGCGTACAGTTAATATTGAGGACAAACGAAGGCTTGAACGGACTGCCGCCCAGCGTCTCCTCCAGCACTGCCAGCGGATCGGCTGAACTCAGCAGCTCCACATAAGTACTAGACATAATCTGACTGTAAAATGTGACAGAGCCATCCGGATGAACCGCCTTCGGGGAGGCTATGATCAGATCATCCTCGTATCTTTTGCCCAGCGGGCTGCTCAGAAAATGCTCTGCCAGCTCCTTCTCCGGCACGCCCAGGACACGCGCGTATTCCCAAGCCGCAGGCCGCCCGTTGAAGGAATATACCCGTCTGCCGAACACATCGGCTTCTGTCACCAGCAGCGTCTTTCCGGCCGGGACATATATATTCTCTTTGATCAGGGCGGTGCGGTCAGGCATATTGAAATAAATCCCCAGGTTCCGCACCCGGCGGGTTCCTATATACAGGTAAGTCTCGCCGCGCTCATCGTCAGCTGCACTACCGCCAATCACCTTGAATTGGGGGTCCATAAAATACAGCGAGGAGAGCAGCATCTCTTCCATCCCGCCTGTGCCGTCACAGAGCAGCATCAGAAAAGCATTCGGATTGCCCCGGACCTTGCGGTAAGCAATCTCCAGCGTACTTGCGCTAAGCACGGGAGGGTGCAGAATGCCCACAATATCTGCTATACCGGCTTCGTATTCAAAACCAGTAATTACACCGCTGCGGTAGCCCTGCGGAGTATATTCCCCCTTGGTTGAACACAATACTGCCCGCGAAGGCGCATGACGGGATAATTCCCGGACAGCCGCAGCCGCAGCGAACAGCACCAGCCCACGGTTCACATCCAGCTCCTCCAGATGGTGCCTGGCCTCGTCCAAGGTGTTAAAAGATACAGCAATCATTATGTATACCAAACCTTCCTTTGCGGAATTTTCTCCCGCATACTGTTACTGAAAAATTAAGTTATAATTTTCAATACTACTCATGGTAAAACCAGAACCGGGTTCATTGTCTGTGAACAATGTCGCAGCCTGTGCCGGGTTCCCATGTAACAAGGTTGAGCCGTTCCTGCAAACCCTGTATCATGAATATATCACAGATCACAGAAAAGAGGCCTCGGCATATGACCTATTCCCAACGCTCCACCCATCCTGCCGCCGCATCCGACTACACGTATCTGGAATATCAGATCAGCATAGCTGCCGATGAATTGGCAGTCGCGGTGAAAGCGCAGGACGAGCCCCGGGCAGAAGCTATCCGGCTAAAGATTGCTGAACTCGAAGACAAGCTTGCGCTGCTTGAGGATTAAGTACAACTACTCTATCCCCACCACGGAAGGAAGGCTGATACAATGGCGATACGCGGATATTACTTTGCAATGGAAGATGAACTGGTGCAGCAAATTGCCGCAGGCAGCACCCCGCTGGCGAGCTTGAACATAGACAAGTACCCGGGGCTGGATATCGACCGTACCTGGGAGGCGATTCACTACCTGCTCTGCGGTGATATATCGGATGGGCCAGCGCCGCTCGGATATGTGGTCCCGCTGCACTCCGACCAGGGCATCGAGTTCGGGGCATACGGGGCATTCTGCCTGCGTGCCGGACAAGTGGCCGAAGCGCTTGACGCTATTTTCCGGCTGGATGAAGCGCAGCTGCGCCAGCAGTATGATTTCCGGACGATGGCCGAGGAGGAGGTCTACCCGCTGGATCCTGATACAGTGTCTGACGATGATGCGGATGCTTTCTTTGCCTATCTGCTCCAGTTCTTCACCGAGATCCAGCGGTTCTACAGCCAGACTGTCGCTGCTGGTAAAGGCATTATTTTTTATTTGTTTTGAAGCCTGGCTCTCCCGTCAGATGGCGCGCTGGACTGGTGAGGGCGGGCTGGACGGGTGAGGTGCACTAATGCACCTCATTTGCTCCTTTCGGCCTCTTCGGCTGAATTCAGGTGCATTTGTGCCTGATTTGCTCATTTCGGCCGTTTGCGCCGAATTCGGGTGCACTTGTGCTCCTGATTTGCTCGTTTCGGCCGTTTGCGCCGAATTCGGGTGCACTAATGCACCTGATTTGCTCGTTTCAGCCGTTTGCGCCGAATTCGGGTGCACTAATGCACCTGATTTGCTCATTTCGGCCGCTTGCGCCGAATTCGGGTGCACTTGTGCTCCTCATCGGCCTCCCTCTTCCCACCCGGCAGCTATTAGAGGGATTTATACACTTGATTTCCTCACTCAGCCTACTTCTAGCAAGATTAGAGGGATTTATACACTTGATTTCCTCATTCAGCCCACTTCTAGCAAGATTAGAGGGATTTATACACTTGATTTCCTCATTCAGCCCACTTCCAGCAAGATTAGAGGGATTTATACACTTGATTTCCTCATTTAGCTTACATCCAGCAAAAATCAGATGGATTTATCCCTGTGATTTCACGACGCAGCCACGCTTCCGGCCTACGGTGATTAGGGGAGGAAGGCGGGAGACCGTCTCACCTTCCGCGACCACCAAAAAAGGCTATCCCTGTCACTGCTGACAGTGGGATAGCCCAATCACTCAGTTACTTCACACCATTCTCACTCTAGCTCAACCTAAGTCATCTGTCTTACTTTAGCTCATCTAGCTCAACCTAACTCATCTATCTTACTCTACCTCATCTAGCCAAACCTAACTCTTCTGGCTCATCCTAGCTCATCTAGCCAAACCTCACTCATCTCTGTCTCACCCTAGCTAATCTACCTCACCCTAGCCACCATCAACCTCGTTCCAGTTCACCCTCAGCCTCGTTCCAGCCTAACACCGCTCCAGATCTGGCTCAACATCCGGCCCGCTATACTCGCCTTCCGCAAACCATCGCCCGGCAGCTTGCGCTTAGACCAGCTTCACCAGGCTATAATTCTTCTTGCCCTTGCGGACGATGATGAACTTGCCGCCGATGGCATCTGCAGCTGTAATCTCCGTCTCCAGCTCATTCACACGCTCCCCGTTGATCGAGATTGCGCCTTTGGTGATATCCTCACGCGCCTGGCGCTTGGATGGCTCAACCCCCAGGTCCACCAGCCAGTCTACAATGTTCTTGGTCTCAGTGCCCGCTGTGAAGGTCGGCATTTCCTTGAAGCCTTCCTCGATCTCGTCCGCAGTCAGGGAGCGGATATCGCCGCTGAACAGTGCCGCGCTGATACGTTTGGCCTGCTCCAGCAGCTCCTCGCTGTGCACGAAGCGGGTCATTTCCTCGGCCAGCGCTTTTTGCGCTTCGCGTTTATGCGGCTCAGTGGCTACCTTCTCCTCAAGCGCCTCAATCTCTTCCTTGCTCAGGAAGGTGAAGTACTTCAGGTATTTAACCACATCACGGTCATCGGTGTTCGCCCAGAACTGGTAGAACTCGTAAGGGGTAGTCTGCTTCGGGTCGAGCCAGATGGCGCCGCCGGCGGTTTTACCGAACTTCGTACCGTCAGCCTTCAGCATGAGCGGAATGGTCAGGCCGAAGGCTTTGGCTTCATTCCCTTCTTTTTTACGGATCAGATCGAGGCCGCTCGTAATATTCCCCCATTGATCCGAGCCGCCGATCTGGAGCTGCACATCCTCGTTCTGGTACAGATGCAGGTAGTCAATGGACTGCAGAATCTGGTAAGCGAACTCCGTGAACGAGATGCCGCTGTCCAGACGGCTGGCGACTACATCCTTGGCGAGCATCGTGTTGATGCTGAAGTTTTTGCCGAAATCACGCAGGAAATCAATGACGTTCATATCCTTGGTCCAGTCGTAGTTGTTCACCATCCGCACCTGATTGTCGCCATCAGTAATGAACAGCTTCTTCATCTGGGCCGTCAGCGCATCCACATTCTCCTGCACCTGCTCCATCGTCTGCAAAGAGCGCTCACTCTGGCGTCCGCTCGGATCGCCGATCGTTCCCGTAGCTCCCCCGATCAGAATCACCGGACGGTGACCGGCCAGCTGGAAGCGCCGCAGCATCATGAATGGAATCAGGTGGCCGATATGCATACTGTTGCCCGTCGGGTCCACGCCGCAATACAGCGATACCGCCTTACTCTCCGTCAATTCACGCAGTCCGTCCGCATCTGTCTGCTGGTTAATGGCATCGCGCCACAATAGCTCGTCGATAATGTTCAACATGTACAGCCCCTTTTGTGTAAGTGATTGTTCTATATCCCTTGGTATCCGTCAAAAAAACAGCAGCCCTACCGCAGCAGCCTCAGAAGCTTAAGCCCGCCACGCACCCAGCCAGCAAACCGCACAGACAACAAAAAAATCGCCCCTTGTCTATTCAGACACAGGGACGATTATCATTAACCGTGTTACCACCCAAATTGCACAGACCTGATGCTGCACGCAGGTCCATACCACTCTCAGGCGAGTTATCGTTCGCTTAGCTCCGCTTGGCATTACCCAAGATACTCCCGAGGCGTAATTCGCAGTCCGCTTGTGTGTACCGGGTTCCATCGACCCCCGGCTCTCTGGGAACAGGGACAAGGCTGCTACTGGCTCGTTCAACGTATACCAACTATAAGATTACAGAAAGTATAGCCGCTCCGCAAAAGGTTGTCAATGCAGAGCACCACCGCAATTAAACCGCCTGCTCCGGCAGCGAGAAAAATGTTACATGCACCTGAATCCGTGATACATTAGGTAGAGGAAACAACCGTTCTTCAAAGCACATTACAAATTATCTTAAGACAAAGGAGAGTCAGCAGCTTATGAAGAGTATCGCAGTGTTCTGCGGTTCCAGTGAAGGGGCTTCGCCCGTATACAAGGAATCCGCTATTCTACTCGGCAAGGAGCTTGCCGCACGTAACATTACGCTGATCTATGGCGGAGCTACTGTAGGGTTGATGGGCGCTATTGCAGATAGCGTGATGCAGGCGGGAGGCCGCGTGATCGGGGTGCTGCCGCATTTTCTGAAGCAAAGAGAAATCGAGCACACCCGTCTGACAGAGCTGATTATGGTAGACTCTATGCACGAGCGGAAGCTTAAGATGTCTGAGCTGGCGGACGGATTCATTGCTATGCCGGGCGGCCCGGGCACGATGGAAGAGTATTTCGAGATCTTCACCTGGGCGCAGCTCGGCCTGCATCAGAAGCCCTGCGGACTGCTTAATGTGAATCATTATTATGATCCGCTGATTGCCCTGTTCAGCAACATGGCCCGGGAACAATTCTTGCAGGAGAAGCATCATTCCATCATGCTGAACGCTACCACGCCGGAGGGCATTCTGCAGCAGTTCGCAGAGTATACGCCGCCTCCAGTGAAGCAATATCTTACAGATGAGCGTACTTGAAAAGTCTCTGCCCTCCTTATAACGCAATACACTATGCGCGAGACTGCAGCTATAGCCTGACCACTATGTAGCCTGCCTGTTCCTGCCAGAAAGAGGTTATACCTATGTCGTTGTCTGCTTATTCCGGTTATGATGCGCTGGGGCTTGCCGCCCTAGTGAAGGCACGGGAGGTCTCTGCAAGTGAGCTTGTGGAAGCCGCCTATGCCCGGATGGATGAGGTGAATCCGCTGCTGAATGCGGTGGTGCGCACCCGCCGGGAGGCCGCGCTGAAGGAGGCTGCGGGGATGCCCCTTGATTCCGGGGATACCCCCCGTCCGTTCGCCGGCGTCCCCTTCCTGCTGAAGGATATCTCCCAGGCGATTGGCGGCGAACCGCTGACCTCGGGCGCTCTGCTGATGAAGGACAATGTAGCGAAAAGGGACTCTAACTATGTGGCCCGTATCCGGCGTGGCGGCTTCATTCCGTTGGGCCATACGAATACGCCGGAATTCGGGCTGAAAAACATCACCGAGCCCCTCCTTCACGGCCCGGCCCGCAATCCCTGGAACCCCGCCTGTTCACCCGGCGGCTCCAGCGGCGGTGCGGCGGCAGCGGTTGCCGCCGGGATCGTCCCGGCCGCCGGAGCCAGTGACGGCGGCGGCTCCATCCGCATACCGGCCTCGTTCACCGGCCTGTTCGGGCTGAAGCCGACGCGCGGGCGTACGCCGGTCGGCCCGGGAATCGGCCGCCAGTGGCAGGGCGCGTCGATTGATTTTGCGCTGACCCGCTCTGTGCGGGATAGCGCCGCGATGCTGGATCTGCTGCAGGTGGTGCAGCCGGAAGCAGCTTTTCAGACGCCGCTGTATCCGGGCGTCTACCTGGACGATCTGTTGAGGCCTGCGCAGCGGAAGCTGCGGATCGCCTTCACCACCGCTTCGCCGGTGGGAACACCGGTATCCGCTGAGGCGGTAGAGGCCGTGCTGAAGACGGTCAAGTGGCTGGAGTCCGAGGGCTATGAGGTGGAAGAGAAGCTGAGCCCGGTCAACGGGGTGCGGCTGATGGACAACTACTATACGATGAACGCCGGAGAAGTATCCGCCATGTTCCTGTCGCTTGAGAGCGCCATGGGCCGTGCAATTAAGGCAGAGGAAGTGGATATTGTCACCTGGGTGCTGGCCGAAGCCGGGAAGCAGGTCTCGGCGGCAGAGTTCGTACACAGTCTGCACGAATGGGATGTAGCCGCTGCGCAAATGGCTGCGCTGATGGACCGCTTCGATCTGTATATTACTCCGGCTAATGCAGACTCCGCTCCGAAGGTCGGAGAGCTGACCCAGACCATGGCGGAGACAGAGAAGCTGATGCAGATCAGCGGGCTGCCGAAGGACGCGCAGCGGCGGATGATCTACGAGATGTTCGAGCCGAGCCTGACGTACACGCCCTTCACCCAGCTTGCCAACCTGACCGGCCAGCCCGCCATGAGCGTGCCGGTGCATCTTACGGCCGAAGGAATGCCGATCGGCGTCCAGGTCATGGCCTCCAAAGGGCGCGAGGACCTGCTGCTCCAGCTCGCTGCTTGTCTGGAGCAATCCCCGCTGTGGGTGGGGATGAGCGGGAATCCTGGATTTGCCTGAGTTTGCCTGATGCCTATACGAACCCAGGGCGGGAATGAAGCAGGTGATTGTATTTTATACAGCAGAATCCGTGTAAAAGCCTTTAAAAACACATTCTGCTGTATTTACTGCAATAGAATTCTGCAAATCCGCCCGGTTCAGGCTGTATCGCAAAAATCTAATGTACGAAGTACAATCGATCGCTGAAATAGAGCCTTTTCGCTTCATCTGACTGCACAAAATACAATAGAATACTTCCGGGGCCGGGCACCTACCCGACTCTCCTTGGTCCGGTTCCTCTAGCCTATAGCCCCCTTCAGCCCATTAAGCGGTTTCTGTTACCTACAGCGACCCATCAGCCCTCTACCAGAAAAGTTGCATTGAACTTCCGCAGCAGCTCCCCGAACAGCTGTCCCTCCTCCTCTGACCAGCCCTTTAGCAGTTGTTCGATCATCTCCTGCCGGACCTGCCGGTTCTCCTCCAGACTTGCTTGGCCCGTCTCCGTAATCTGCAGCGAATAAGCCCGCCCGTCCACAGGGTCCGGCACCCGGGTGATGTACCCCTTACTCTCCAGTGAGGCAGCCTGCCGGCTGACCGTAGAAATATCCAACTGAAACTCATCGGAGATTGCCTTTATCCCGGCAGTTCCTTCACGAGAGGCAATGTGATGCAGCAGCAGGTAAGCCGCACGATCCAGATTGCCGATTTTTTTGAACGTGGTAATTGAAGTGAGACGGCGGAACAGAACCGCCATTTCCAGCTCTATTGTCTCAATTGAATGTTTGTCCATGCCGATTGCCCCTCTTCTCTTTTATTCATTGACTTTACTCTTTCCACTTGTATAATACAAGTATATACTTTCATGATACAACTTATTTCTGCAAAAGCTAATTTTCAGGGGGAACCGGTATGAAAGCCCATGAATTCATGGTCCGTCAGGTGTATAAGGTTAAGCAGGAGGACACCGTACGGACTTTTATTGAGAAATGTATTGCCCACCGGATCAGCGGTATGCCTGTCGTGAATGACCGGAATGAGATTGTCGCCTACCTCAGCGACGGGGATATTATGCGCTATATCGGCAGGCATGAGGATCTGATTGTGGATTCTTTTTTCCAGATTAATGTGTTCGTCGGGGATAATGATCTGTTCGAGGAACGGGCGCAGAAGCTGCTGGGTCTGAACGTAATGGCTATCGCCAAGAAGAAGGTCATCACCGTGCATGCCGAAGAAGATATTGAAGCCATCGCCACTATCCTCGGCAAAAAGCAAATCAAAAAGGTTCCCGTTGAACGGAACCATGTGCTGGTCGGCATCATCAGCCGCGGCGATGTGATCCGCCATTCCTTCAAGGCGCTGCTCTAGGATGAACAATCCCCTCCACTACGCCTGCTTATCCTCATATGCTGCCTGACTGTCCTGCGTCTCTCCCCGGCAGCGGCTACATATTCGAAATGGCGCTTACGCTCTCCTTGTGATAGTTGCGGCACCCTGCTTTTTATGTCATTGTTGAAGCAGATGTAGTCCATTCGTCAGGTATAGTCTTTTCATAAGGAGAGAACCATCTGTGCTGCCTATTCATGAAATCATCGCCAATCCCAAAGCCAGAGAGATCTATTTCACGGTCAGAAAACACGGTACCGTCTCCAAGCAGACCCTGCTGGACGAAAGCGGACTGACCATAAGCACGTTAACACGCATCCTGGATGAACTGTTGTCCCAGGAGCTTCTGGTTGAGGTCGGCTTCGGCGAATCCACCGGAGGACGCCGCCCTACCCTCTATGAGACGAATCCATCTTACGCTTATCTGCTGGGGCTGGAGATCTCCCGTACCCATGCCAAGCTTGTGCTGACAGACTTTCATCTGCGCTTGCTGGGCGAGCATACCTGGAACATGGATGCAGGGCTTACCCCCGAGCTTCTAATGGAGTCGCTCCACAGACAAGGCTTACAGATGCTTGACGCAGCCTCTGTCCAGCTTAGCCGGGTCGCCGGTCTTGGCATCGGTGCGGTTGGTCCGCTGGATCGCACAGCCGGAGTTATCCTGAATCCGGCCCGTTTTCCTGCAGAGGGCTGGTCACAAGTACATATCAAGGAACAGCTGGAGCAGCGCCTGGGGGTGCCTGTTTATCTGGATAATGGAGCCAATACGGCACTGCTCGGCGAATACTGGGCCGGCAGCAACCGGATGCAGCAGCACCTTCTCTATCTCCATGCCGGAATCGGCCTGCGCTCCGCTATTATGAACGATGGGCGGCTGCTCTACGGCATAATCGATACCGAGGGAGCGGTCGGGCAGATGATCATTGACCGCGCGGGAGTACCGCCGCAGCTTCCCGGCGGCAACGCCGGGGCCTGGGAGAGCTATGTGTCGGTCCGGACGCTGGAGGGGCAGGCCCGCGAGGCCTGGCGGCTGGACAGCAGCACAAGCCTCCGTGCTCTGGCAGAGCATGCGGAGGCTTTGGAATTCGTCCATCTGCTGGAAGCGCTCCGGGAGCGCGATCGTGTGATGGTCCGGTTATTTGATGAGATGGCGGTGGCCTGCGGCATCGGGCTGGCGAACCTGATTAACATCCTCCACCCGGAGGAGGTCATCCTGGGCGGCCCGCTGTTCCTCGCCGCAGATTTCTACGAGACCGCCACGCGGATCGCCCTGGAGCGGACCTACTACCGCGGACAGTACAATGTCCGCTTCACCCGGAGCAGCCTGGGCGAGCGCGCAGTTGCAACAGGTGCATGTGCTCTGGTGCTGCACCAGTTGACGAGCTGAGAGGGCGTACCGCATTCCCGCCCTGCGCCTGCTTTAGGCCGGGATAAGGTGCACTTCTGCACCTTACTCCTGCCCATCGCCAACTTTCAGCGATTTCAAGTGCACTTTTACACCTCATTCTCGCCCAACGCCAACTTTCGGCTAATTCTGGTGCACTTCTGCACTTCATTTCCACCCATCGCCCACTTTCGGCCAATTCAAGTGCACTTTTACACCTTATTCCCGCCCCAACGCCCGCTTTCAGTTAGCGGGTTTGGCTGGGTTCCGGCAATGTTGCACCTTTTGCAGGATTTCTCTACATTGGTTACTGGCTGTGGAGCTATTGTTGCAGATTTTACAGGAATTTCGGCGAACCGGTGCTAATTGGATCTGTGTTGTTGCAATTTGTGCAGGATTCCTGCGCTGGCTGCTCCTATGGGGCTGCATTGTTGCACTTTATGCACAATCTGCCTACGGTCGCTGCAATTGAGCTAGAAATGTTGCATTTTAAGCACACTCCCCGCTCAAGTCGCTCCCATTGAGCTGCAATGTTGCACTTTTTGCACATTCTGCCCACGGTTGCTACTATCGTGCTAGAATTGTTGCACTTTATGCACACTCTCCGCTCAAGTCGCTCCTATTAAGCTACCGTTGTTGCACTTAATGCACCATCCCACCACTGCCGCTCCTCATTCCCGCTTTCAGCCAGCTTGCAACTTTACTTATTCCCCCGGCTCCAGACAGAGCCGGAGCAGATCGTCCACATGGGCAGTCGCCAGGCATTCAACCGTATCCGCAGAGCCGTAATAGATCTTGACCTCGCCGTCATCCTCCAGAATCATCCCGCCGGGGAAAATCACATGATTACGGAAGCCCCCGCCAATCTCATAATCCGTCTCCGGCGCCAGCAGCGGCTGCTTACTCATGCCGAGCACCTTGCGGGGGTCCTCCAGATCCAGCAGCATAATTCCGGCAGTATAGCGCTTCTTCCAGGTGTCCTCCCAGCCGTGCTTGCCTCTGGCCGGGTCTACATCCACCGCATGGAAGGTGGTCAGCCAGCCCTTGTCCGTCCGGACGGGAGGCGCAGCCGGACCGACCTTGTCATTGGCAAACGGCACCTGCTCGACGGCGAGCAGCAGGCTGGAGTTGCCCCAATGCACAAGGTCTGGCGACTCGGAGATCCAGGCGTCGAAACGATCCCGGCCGCCGCGGCTGTACACCGTGAAGGGACGCTCCAGCCGGACGTATTTGCCGCCAATCAGCTCGGGAAACAGCACCATATTGCGCAGGTCCGGTGTGGACAGGCTGAGTACCTCAAAGTGTTCCAGATCATCGGTGACGGCAATTCCGCCGCGGATGCCATGGCGTGTATCCACGGCAAAACACATATAACAGCGGCCGCCGAGCACGGTCAGGCGCGGGTCGTAGGCACGGATAATTTCCTCATCGTGCATTTTGAACACCGGCTTCGGGCCGGCGGTCCAGCTCAGCCCGTCGTCGCTGTAGGCAATGCCGAGATCCGTGGTGTGGTGCGGCTCAAGCGTCTGATCGGCCAGCGAGCCGTAATCATTGCGGAAGATCATCACATATTTGCCGTTGAATTTCGTTACACCGGCATTGAATACCAGTGCGGTGGAGTAAGGAACCTTCGCTGCATCCAGCACCGGATTGCCCGGATACCGCCGGATGAACGGGGCGGATTGCAGAATCGCCGGAATGTGTAGTGTCATGGGGTGTACCTCCTTAAATGTTGAATGTTGAGTGTTTCATGTTGTCTATAGTCTGTGCAGAGCCCTACAGCTACCCCTTCAGGGAACCGGCGGTCATCTGCATGAAGGATTTGTTGGCGAACAGATAGGCGACGAGAATCGGCAGAATGGATAAGCAGGCGCCCGCCATCATGTAGTGGGTCTGGGAAGCGGCCGAAATCCCGTATTTCAGGTTCGCCAGCCCGACGGTCAGCGTCTGCAGCTCCGGCTTCGTCATCGTGAACACGAGCGGCAGCAGATATTCATTCCACGCGCCGCGGAAGGTGAATAAGGCGCCTACACCAAGTCCGGGTCCGAGCAGCGGCAGAATGATCCGCCAGAAGGTCCGGCCCGGGGAGCAGCCGTCGATCAGCGCCGCCTCGTCCAGCTCGCGGGGAATCCCCTTCATGAAGCTGAACAGAATGAAGAAGATCGAAGCATGGGCGGAGATCAGAATCAAAATAACGCCCCACAGGCTGTTGTGCAGATGAAGCTTAACCATCAGATCGAACTGCGGACGCAGCACAACCGCCCCTACTGCCACGAACATGGTGAAGGACTGCAGTCCGATATACAATTTTTTGCCGGCAAAATCCATCCGGTCCACTACATAAGCCGCCATGGATGATACCAGAAGCGTGCCGACCACTGCCGCCAGAGAAACCATCAGGCTGTTCAGCGTATATCTGGAGAAATTCGCCTGCGACCAGGCTTCGGCATAGTTCGAGAAGTGCCAGCTCTCCGGCAGGAAAGTCGCTCCCGCAGTAAGCTCAGCATTGGTCTTGAAGGAGCCCAGGATCGTGATTACGACCGGAATCAGGGTGATAAAAGCAACAGTCAGCAAAAAAATCCACAGGATGATTTTACCCAGTATGGTTCTTAGTCTCATAATAGCCTCTCTCCTCAATCGGTCTGATTCATACGTCTGGATGCGTAGAAATAAATGAGTGATATCATCCCTACAATGACCGCAGACACAAAGGCGACCGCACTGCCGTATCCGAACTCCTGGACCTGAACCGCCGCGCTGCCCCCGCCGACAGGGAAAAATAATTTGTACAAATACAGGAACATGACCTCCGTCTTGCCTACAGGACCGCCTTCAGTCAGTACCATGATGCTCTCGTAGCCCTTCAGGGCTGTGATGATCGCCAGCATAATAACCATCTGCATGACAGGCCCGAGCATCGGCAGGGTGACATAGCGGAACTGCTGGATTTTGCCTGCCCCGTCCAGAGAAGAAGCCTCGTACACATCCTCGGGAATATTCTGCAGACCGGCGAGGAAGAGCAGCATGTAATTGCCGACCGCCCCCCAGGCCGCAACCAGGATGACAGTGAGCATGGCATATTTCGGCCCCAGCCAGTCGACACCCGAATCGGAGAGGCCCGAGCGGATCAGGAACTGGTTGAGAATTCCGTTATATGAGTTGAAAATCGTGAAGAAGACTACGGCCATTACCGCGGTACTGATGACGGTAGGCATGAAGAAAATCCCCCGCAGCAGCTGTCTGCCCCGCAGCCCCCGGTTCAATATGGCGGCCAGCAGCAGGGCCAGCGGAATGGTGATCAGCAGCTTGCCGCCGGCATAGACAAACGTATTCACCACCGAATCCCAGAACTGGGTGTCCTTCAGAATGCGGCTGAAATTGGCCAGACCGGTAAACCGGGCCGTTCCGAACCCTTTATAATCATAGAACATATAGCGGAACGCCCAGGCAATTGGGTAAATCCCAAGGACCAACGTAAGCAAGGCACTTGGAAAGATAAAGCTGTATGAAAATAAGGCATGTTTCGTTTTGTTCATCTGGTTTCTTCCGGCTCCTTTCCTTTACGGCCAGAGCAGAGGGATGAGGAAGCTGCTCCCTCATCCCCCGCTATCCCGGCCTATATATCTCTATCCCTAACCTTTTGTCTATTTGGCGAACTTGCCGCCCAGAGCGGCGGGATCAAAGCCGGCATCCGGCTCGGCCTTCACGCCGTCATTCGCAATCACACTGTCCAGTGCAGCATTATAGCGTTTGTTCAGATCAGCGATAATCGCCTTCAGGTCGCCGCCGTTTAGCATATATTTGAAGAAGGCGTCATCCGATTTCATGCCTTCCGGTGCTACAGACGGATAGACCGGCCACACTCCATCGTACTTGTTCGGCAGGAAGCCTTCAATGCCGTTCACATCCGGTGTCTTGGCTGCTGCGCTGATGGACGGAACCATGGAGATACCGAAGCCTTTTTCCTGATAATCCGTCAGCACCTGATCGCCGTACATGAATTCCATGAACTTCCAGGCTGCTTCTTTGTGCTCTGATTTCGAGCTGAGCGCCAGCCATTGGCCCCCGAGGAAGCCGGAAGCCCCCTTCACATTGCCGTCGATGGTCGGAACTGGAGCAGCCGCCCAGTCAATCTTGGCCGGGAACTGATTCTTGTAGACGCCCGGCTCCGAGGAGTAGGACATGTACATTCCGATCTTGCCTTCCGCAAACTGCGCCCGCAGCGGATCAATATCCAGCGATTCTACACCCGGCAGCATACTGCCGTCGTCCTTGATCTGCTTAAAAGCATTGATGATCGGCTCGAAGCCGCTGAAGTCATAGCGGGCCGTCTTGAAATCATACCCGAAGCCGCCATAGCCGCTCATCTCCGCAACCACCCGCGCCGAACGTGCGAACGCACTGCCGGGGTTCTTGAAGTTCAGGGCGAAGCCGTAAGCACCGTCCGTTTTGCCGGCTGCTGTCAATTTCTTGGCGGTATCCACCAGCTCCTGCAGGGTTGTCGGCGGATGCTCAATGCCTGCTTTGGCGAACAGATCCTTGTTGTACACCAGACGCATGGTCGTTCCATAGTTCGGCAGACTGTAACGCTTGCCGTCAAATTCGTTCAGATCCGGCATGGCCGGGAATTTCGTCTTCATCTCATCGCTCAGGAACTCGTCAATCGGAGCGAGAAAGCCTTTTTTGTAGAAGGTCTGGATGGTATTCTCCTTCGCCCGGATCACATCCGGCGCATCCGAGGTCTGGAAGGACAGATCGAGTGCGGTATCAAAGTCATCGCCCTTGACGACCAGCTCCACTTCAATCCCGTCAGGATTGGATGCGTTGAACTCGGCTACCTTCTCCTTTATAAAATCCGCATCGTGGCGGTCGCCTGTCCAATAGCTGATTTTAGTTTTTTCCCCCGAACCGGCCTTCGCCCCTTCTCCCTTGCCTTCAGCTGCATTGCCGCCGCTGTTACCATTGCCGCAGGCTGCCAAGCCGAGTGCCAGGACCAGGCTCAGAGATGTCATTAGCGTACGCTTCATCATTGGTAGTGCCCCCTTATATACCCTGCTGTATTCGCTTACAACTTGATTATAGTTCTATAGGCGGATTCAGATAAGGCGGGTAAGCCCACATTAAGGGCAGATTTCTGTAGGAGTTGTATACAAACAGGGGAGGCAATCTCCGCCCTGCGGAAATCCCTCCCCTGCTGATTGCTATTCTTTTCCAATATAATGCAATTTGAACTCCGACGGAGTCATGCTCGTATATTTCTTGAATACCTCGCTGAAATAGCGCCTGTGCTCATACCCGAGATCCTGGGCGATCTCCTGAACCTGCCGGCCGCTGATCAGCATCGCCTTCGCCTTCTCCATCTTCTCATGCATCACATACTGCTGGAACGAAATTCCCTGCACCTTCTTGAACAGATTGGAGAAATACCCCTGGCTAAGGTTAATCTGCTTCGCCATCTGCTCCAGTGACAGCCCCGTGTCCAGATGACTATGGATGTATTCGACGGCTTGGCGGATAATCCGTGTGGACTCCAGAGAACGGGCCTCCGTAACCAGCGCACAGGCCTCCCGGCACAGCCAGGACAGCAGGTCCCGGATATCTTGCAGGGAAGGATGCATCTGGTTCTTCAGGGCGGAAATTCGGAGCTCCAGCGGCTCCACCTGCCCGTAAGGGAACTGCTCCAGCAGGACCCGGCAGATCCTGGAGCTCAGCTCATAGCCGACACTTTCCACATAACGCGGCTCAGGCCAAAGCCCGCTGTCCAGCAGCTCCGCGAACAACTGCTCCAGCACCTGCAGGCTTTTGGCGGAATTGCCGGAACGCAAGGCGAACAGCAGCTCCTGCTCGGCGGCGGCAGAATAGCTGTGGAGCGAGAGAGGTTTATTCTCGATATTGCTATAATGAAATACCCCGTTGCCCCCGGTATAGAAATGATACCCCAGGGCGCTCAGCGCCTGTCTGTACGCCGTACCCAGCCCCTGAATCGCCGCCGTGCCCAGCCCCACGCCAATAGAAATGGTATGACGCGAGAAACGGCTTACATTCGTACAGCAGGCCTCCGTAATCAGCGCGGCGGTCTCCGGGTCCGAACCGTTCATGATGCAGACGTACCGGTCTGTCGCCTCCCGGATAATAATGCCGCGGGTCCAGGCGGAAATCGTCTCTTCAAGAATATTGTGCAGGCTGAACCTCAGCAGCTCGACCTCCTGCACAGGCTGGCCGCCCAGCTTCTCCGCGAAATGATCGATCTCGGCGACAAACACGAAGAAATCATGCTGGTCCAGCGGGATATCAAGATAGGCCCAGCGGGAACGGGCATCTGTCTCTGTCGTCTGGTGGTGCAGCAGGAAGGTGAGATATTCCTGGCGGAGAATAGGCAGACTTTCCCTGATTCTCGCCTCCATCACAGCAAGTCTGGCCGTCTCCTGACGCTCCTCCCGGCACAGCTCCCTGGCCTTCAGCACTGCATTCACAATCTCCTCCAGGGAAAAGGGCTTCTTCACGAAATCAAGTGCCCCCAGCCGGATCGCTTCCTGGGCATAAGAGAACTCCGAGTAGGCGCTGAGAATAATAATCTTGCAGTCCGGCAGCACCTCCAGAATCGCCCGGGTCATCTGCAGGCCGTCCATTCTTGGCATGCGGATATCCGTCAGTACAATGTCCGGACGGGTCTCGCGGATGATCTGCAGCCCCGCTTCGCCGTCAAGCGCCGTACCGGCGACCTCAATACCGTACTCCTGCCACGGCGGCTTGCGCGAGACCATCTCCACCACACTTTTGATATCGTCGATTACACATAATTTGAACTTTTCCGGCTCCAGCTTCCAGTCCATCCTTCAACGCTCCTCCTCTGAGGGAATCCACAGATCCGTCCGTGATCCCTTACCTGGCTCGCCGCCCACATCCATACGGGCTTCATCCCCGTAATACAGCGCCAGCCGGTGCCTGATGTTGAACAGGGCATAACCTTTCCTCGACTGCGGAACCGTGGCCATCCCCTGCTTGACCTGTGCAGCATCAAGTCCCCGTCCGTTGTCGGTAATACAAATATGCAGCATCCCCTGCTCCCGGCTGACCGTGATGTCTATCCTGCCTCCTATGGTCCGGTCGCTGAAGCCATGCTGAATGCTGTTCTCCACCACCGGCTGCAGGATAATCTTCGGCAGCAGGCAGGACAGCAGAGCCTCGTCCTCTACCGTCACCGTGTATTCGAACAGACCTTCATAGCATTTCTGCTGAATGGCAAAATACTGCCGCATATGGGACAGCTCATCCGCAAGGGTAATCAGATCCTTGCCGCCGCTGAGTCCGATCTGGAACATCTGCGACAACGACAGGATCATCTCATTTACATCGTCATTCTCGCCCATGACCGATTTGCAATAGATGGTATTGAGCGTATTGTACAGAAAGTGCGGCTCCATTTGCGCCGTAAGGGCACGGATCTCTGCATGCCGTTTGCCCTCCTCCTTGGTCTTCACATCCGCGATCAGCGTCTTAATCTCCGACATCATCCGGTTGAACTGAAAGCCGACCTGGGCAACCTCATCCTCATAACGGCTCTCATACACCACACTGAGCTGGTTCTCTTCGACTCTGCGCATCAGCCGCCGCAGCTTGAACAGGGGCTTCAGCAGTACAGATGTCAGCTTATTCGAAATGAGCCAGGTCGCCAGCAGGAAAACAACGATGACATAGAGGGTGATCCGCTGCACCCGCTGCAGCTTGCCCAGCAGCTGGTCCCGCGACTGCATGCCGGAGATGATCCAGTCGTGTGATACGGCTGAGCTTGTATAATTCACCAGATATTCCTTGCCGCCATAGCTGTAGTAGTGATCCTGCGGATCGGCCGCTTTTCCGGCTTCGACAAGCACCGGCTTCCAGGGGAACCTGCCCCGGAACGGCCAGCGGGACTCCACCACAGCTTCTCCTTCCCCGCTCACCAGATAATAATTTCTCCCTGCTTGTTCTCCGCCTGTATTCAGCAGCTCATCGATCCGGTTCTCCCTGATATTGACCACAATAAATACATTGCTGATCGGCGTGTAAGGGTATTCATAAATTCCCCGGACTACGAAGGAGACCACCCTCTGGCTGCCTGTGAACAACCGGTCATAATGTCCTTTGGCCCAGTAGCCGCCCGGCTGCTCCTTGCTCAGATCATATAATTCCGAGCCGTAGAACGAGTTGTCCTGCGCCCGGATCTGCGTAGTGGGATAGAAATCGCCAATCGGGGTTACGATCAGCACACTCTCAATGATCGGCTGATTGAACATTGCCTGAGAGAGGACATATTGCAGATCGGACAGGTGTACATAGTAATTCGACACCTCATGGCTGAACACATCGAGCATCATCTTGCGGTACGCATCGCTCAGCATCAGGGACTGTACAGACAGCGCTACATCATTCAGGCGGGAATCCAGCAGCTGGGCCGTTTTGCTTACGGTCTCCCGGCTACCGGCGTAAGCATTATCCTCGATCTCCTGCGCGGCAATCCAATATGAGAAGGTGCCCATTGCACCGATGGACAGCGTGATCAGCACGATGAACGAGAACAGAATCCTCTGTTTGATCGATATCCGGTAATACCTGCCGGCGATCTGCCGCCCGAGCTGCCGGCCATAGGCTGTGAATGTATTCATAGCTTTTCCTTCTGAAGCATGTACCTTGTACCTCCCTTTGGTTATCGGTTCTTGTCACTTGTACGATACGGCTGCTCCGGCCCGGCGTCAAGACAGGGCATGATAATTCGGCAGATTCCGCTGCATATTTGAACAAAATCATCCTGCGGGTAAGGGATGCTGACGACTTCTCTCACCTACTGCTTGGATGGGGGGCAGCATTGTTGCACTTTTTGCAGGATTCATCTATAAATGTTACGGGGTCGAAGTACAATGTTGCATTTTTTGCACAAATTTCGATAGTTAGAGCAAGTTATTGCTGGATTTGTTGCAGTTTGTGCAGGATTCCGGCAGAGGCCGCTTCTATGGGGCAGTATTGTTGCACTTCTTGCAGCATTCTTCTATACATTTTTTGCGTACATACCTATCCACAGGCGGCGTAAATCATAATTTCTCAACAAAAAAAGGCTGGAGCCCCCCGCATAACGGAAGGCCCCCTGCCTATATAACCGGTCTAATTATCTCTTCGGCTCCAGGCAAAGCCTGAGCAGATCGTCTACATGGGCCGTGGCCAGGCATTCCACCGTATCGGCTGCACCGTAATAGATTTTGACCTCGCCCGAGTCCTCCAGGATCATCCCGCCGGGGAAAATGACATCGTTGCGGAAGCCGCCTGAAGTTTCATACGCTGTCTCCGGCACCAGCAGCGGGGCTTCCGCCCGGCCGATAATCTTGCTCGGATCTTCCAGATCCAGCAGCATAATTCCGGCGGTGTAGCGCTTCTTCCAGGTTTCCTCCCAGCCGTTCTTGCCCCGGGCAGGATCGAGATCCACTGCATGGAAGGTGGTCAGCCAGCCCTTGTCCGTCTTCACCGGAGGCGCACCTGGACCTACCTTATCGTTGGCATAAGCCACTTGCTCCACGGCCAGCAGCAGCTTATGGTTCCCCCAGTACTTCAGATCCGGGGAATCGCTCATCCACATATCGAAGCGGTCGCGGCCGCCCCGGCTGTAGACCGGAAGCGGGCGCTCCAGCCTTACATACTTGCCTCCGATCAACTCCGGGAAGAGTACCATATTGCGGTTATCCGGCAGCGACAGGCTTAACACTTCAAACGAACGGAAATCGTCAGTAACAGCGATCCCTCCGCGCAGCCCGTGGCGCGTATCAACCGCGAAACACATATAACAGCGGTCTCCGACGACACTCAGGCGCGGGTCATACACCCGGACCACCTCTTCATCATGCCAGGACCAGCAAGGCTCCGGCTGTACCTCCCAATGGACGCCGTCATCGCTGAAGGCAAGCCCCAGATTGGTGGTATGATGGGGAGCGACGATTCCCTTGCTCTCATCCCCGTAATCATTGCGGAACACCATGACATATCTGCCCTTGAATTTCGTCACCCCGGCGTTGAATACCATCGCCGGTCCATAGGGTACATCAGAAGGCTTCAGAATCGGGTTAAGCGGATGCCGGACCATCACCGGACTTGAAGTCAGCGTTCCTGTCGTCAGATCGTTCATTGTGCAGATTCCCCTCTGTAGTTTAATAGATGAAAGCGCAACCAGTGTCTTTGCATCCCTATTATGCATCATCTTGCATAGTTAATCTATAAAATGTTCACATGAAATCTTCCATTTTCAGCTAGCAGAGCATAGAGCACAAGGACTGAATTTAGTTAATAATTATGGTAACGTTAAAGTTGCATTTGAACCGAGTATTCGGCGATAGTTGTATTCTGTACATCTAAAAACCGTGAAAAGAAAGGTTCGCCTCTTCTAGCTGTACTTTGTACAACTAAATCTGCCGGAATGGGCGATAACCCAGGTAGGGATGCCAGTTTAAATGTATGAAATACAACTAAATGCATATTCAGCGGTACATCAGAAGATTTAGTTGTACAAAATACACTTAAGCCTATTGCTGGTACTTAATCGGGTCATAGCAAACCCTCATAGTGAGGTTGGATGCTCTACCGGTGCAGCATCAGATTTAATATTCTGAATATGGGACCATTACCGGACCTTAACAAGCCAGCGTCTCATTCGCACAGCAGTCATTCGGATGCTTAGGCGCTGGAACGATAGTAACTGCATTTTGTACATTAGAATACTGTAAAAAAGGCTTCGAAAGAGAATCTATTGTATTCCGTACAATTGAATGTGGAACAAAGGCCAGTTTTCACCCAAAACACAACATTCTACTGTATGAAATACAATAGAATCTCATTTTACGGCCAGAAATCCATTTTCTATTGCAGGAAATACAATAACCTACTTGAATGTAAGAGCAGAAAGCGGTAACGGGTGCAGGATCAGCCCAACATCTAGCTTGATGCTCATGCTCAGCCTTTAACCCCCCTGAGGTTCATCTTACAATTTTTAAAGTTGATGCTCTACTGGTGCAGCATTTCGCCCTGAAGCGCTGCTGCCAACCTGCCGCTGAAGCGGCTGCCCAGCAGCTCATAGCCCTCAGGGCCGGGGTGCAGACCATCGGTCAGCAGGTTTCCGTCCGCCGTACCGAACCACTCCAGCCCATCGAGGTAATGCAGATGGCGGTCTCCCCGCGCCTGCAGCAGCTTCACTGTATCCGCGATCTCCCGGCGCATCAGCGGCAGGGTGAAGCCTAGCGGATTCTCCTCCGTCTCTCGCTCCGTTCCGTAAATAGGCGAGATGACCACCATAGGTGTCTCTGTATGCTTCTCCCGGATCGTCTCCAGCAGGCCGATCAGCAGCGGCTTGAACATCCGCGGGCTGGAGGACACTGCGCCGTAGATGTTCACGCCGACGCACAAGGTAATCAGGTCAGCCGGCAGATCCCGGATCAGCCGGCCCGCCATCGGCTCCATCAGGCAGTTGCCGGAGAAGCCGAGATTGGTCAAGTGATAGCCGATCTCCCCGGCGGCGATCACCGGCCAGGTCCGGGAAGGGCTCGAAGCCGCAACACACTGGGTAATCGAGCTTCCATACGTCACCCAGCGGGGCCGCAGGTCCTCCAGCAGTTCGGCAACGGCATCATCATCAATGGCAAGACCGCTTATCGTCATACCGGTATTCTGCGGCAGATAGATTTCCAGCTCCTTCACACCAGGGGGAAGCCCGGTGAAGCGGGCCTCCGCAGACTGCGCAGCAAGCCGGAGCGTCTGCACCAGCCGGCCGTCAGCCAAACAATCCAGTGAAGCGTCCTCCGCAAGCGGTTCAAACCAGAGTGCGAAGGTGCTGGAGCTGGTGGACAGCCGCAGCCGGATACCGGAGCAGATCTCCGCCTTGCCGCCGATTCCATCCGGCGGATATAGATCATAGTCCCGGAACGGAATTCGCCAGGGCTTGATCCCCTCCTGCCGGTGCTCCAGTGAGACCGCCCCGTGAAACCACTCCTCCAGCAAAGGGAGGCTCCTCACGTTGTTCACGATCCTCTCGTCCTTCTCCCTCTTCCCGTTCTCCACGCTCTCCACACTCTTCCCGCTCT
Source organism: Paenibacillus sp. FSL M7-0896 (assembly GCF_037975415.1). Taxonomy (NCBI): domain Bacteria; kingdom Bacillati; phylum Bacillota; class Bacilli; order Caryophanales; family Paenibacillaceae; genus Paenibacillus; species Paenibacillus sp. FSL M7-0896. The sequence continues at coordinate 1,534,188 of NZ_CP150250.1, read as the reverse complement.
TCCCGCTCTTCCCGCTCTCTGCGCGCTCCTCTCTCCTCACCTTCTCCACGTTCTTTCCGTTCCCCACGCTCTCCACACTGTCCACGCGCTCCAGGCTCTTCCCGCTCTCCACACTCTCCACGTTCCCCACACTCTTCCCGCTCTCCACACTCTCCACGCTCTTCTCGCTCTTCCCGCTCTTCCCGATCTTCCCACTCTCGGCGCTCTTCAAATTTTCCGCGCCGCTCACTGCGCCTGCCCCGCTTCCTGATCCGCTGCCCCGGGAACGAAATTCTCCCCGAGCCACACATCCTGCTCCAGCAGACGCTGCTGAAGCTCAGGAATCGAGATACTGCGGGAGTCCGTGCCGTCCCGGAGTGCAAGCGTTGCTGCTGTGCCGCAGGCCTGGCCCATCGAGAAGCAGTTCGGCATGACGCGCAGGGAGCCTTGCACCGCCCGGTCCGAGGACACCGAACGTCCCGCCACCCACAGATTGCGGATGCCCACCGGCAGCATCACCCGGTAAGGCACCCCGTGGGAGACTCCCGGCGGCAGATGATTGAAGGTCATTTCACTTTTGCTTGTCGCCAGATGAATGTCAATATAGTAGGCATTGCGGGCGATATCGTCAGGAAAAGAACGCGCGGCCACGAAGTCGTCCACAGTCAGCGTATAATCCCCCTGGATACGCCGCGTCTCCCGGATGCCAAGCTGCTCTCCGCTTGCCACCAGATGCGCCTGTTCGAAGCCGGGCACATACCTCCGGAAGAATTCGAGCTGCCGCAGCACCGTCCTGCGGCCTTCAATGGCTCCGCGTGTCAGGTCCTCGGCCTTCGTTCCGTCCACCCCGAACACATGGCCGAAGTTAACGCCGACCAGTTGATCGCTCACCCAGGCCAGGCCGGAGATCGATTTGCGGCCTTCCGGCAGCGCTCCCTCCAGGATGGCCTGCTCCACCGTCCGGTGTAACTGACTGGTATCTCCCGTCTCCGCCAGGAAGCGGCTGAAGCTTGGACGGTCCACATTCGCCAGCAGATAACACATGCTGCCCGGCTGAAGCTCTCCGTCTCCGCCTCCCTTCTGGAACGGTACGCCCGACAGGGCAGCAATGTCGCCGTCCCCTGTGCAGTCAATAATATAACGGCAGCGGATGAAGGATCTCCCGGATTTATTGACAATGATTACACCCTCTATCGTCTGTCCGTCCGGAGAACGCACCACATCGTAGACAAAGGTGTGGAACAGCGGCGTCACACCGCTCTCCAGTACCGCATTGTCATAGACGCGCTTCAACACTTCAGGATCAATCGGCACCCAGTCCAGCTGCTCGCGGTATTCCTCCTGATACCCCGGATCACAGGCCTGCTTCATCCGCTCCATCAGCTTCAGGCCCAGGCCGCGGATAATCGGCTTGACCTTGTCCGTATAGGGACAGAAGGCAGGCACCAGCGCCACTGTGCCCATTCCGCCCAGATACCCGCGCTGCTCCACGATCATGGTACTCGCCCCGCCTTCAGCCGACGAGATCGCGGCGGCAATCCCTGCCGCCCCGCCGCCGATAACCAGCACATCAACCTCGCTGGAGACAGGCACCTCAGCCTGCGGTACTGTAATATGTCCGTAATTCATCGTTATCCTCCTAAAAGTTTTGATAGCGTAGCTTCACCTGAATCCACCTCGCAAAACTCGCTTCGGAAGCATAGGCTTATCTTCAAATTTATTACCCCTTCACCGATCCGGCCGTCACCTGGATGAAGGTCTTATTCGCCAGAACATACGCCAGCAGCATTGGCAGGATGGACAGACAGGCCCCGGCCATCATCAGGTGAATCTGCATCGCAGCCGAAGAGCCATAGCGGAGATTCGCCAGTCCGACCGTTAGCGTCTGCAGCTTCGGATTGGTCATCGTGAACACCAGCGGCAGAATGTATTCGTTCCAGGCATGGCGGAAGGCGAACAATCCGGCCACCCCAAGCCCAGGGGTCAAGAGCGGCAGAATGATGCGGAAAAAGGTGCGGATGAAGCCCGAGCCGTCCACCATTGCGGCCTCATCCAGCTCCCGGGGAATTGCCTTGAAGAAGCCCTGCAGCATGAAGAAGGTGCTGGAATGGGCGCTGACCAGAATCAGAATAACCCCCCACAGCGTAGTATTCAGATGCAGCGCAACCATCAGATCGAACTGCGGGCGCAGGACAATGGCCCCGACTGAAATGAACATCATGGACGCCTGCACCGTTACATATATTCTTTTCCCCGGAAAATCACGCCGGTCCACCACATAAGCAGCCATCGAGGCCACCAGCAGCGTCCCCACCGTCACCATTACGCTCATAAATGCACTGTTCCAGGTATAGCGGGCGAAATTAGCCTGCTTCCAGGCTTCAGCATAATTGTTGAATTGCAGCTTGGCGGGAAAAAGCGTTCCCCCAGTCATCATCTCGGCCCCGGTCTTCAAGGAACCGGTCAGTGTCATCAGCAGCGGAAACAGTGTCAGGACCGCCGTTGCCAGCAGGAAGAGCCACATCACGGTCCGGGTTACGATTCTCCCGGCAGTACCGGGCGTCCGGTCCACCGTCTGCGGCCGCCTTCCGGGCTGCTTGGATATCACAGATTCGTTCATTTGGATAAGCCTCCTAATACACCTTGTTCATTTTGCGGCTGAAGAAGAAATACAGGCCGGTTACCGCTCCGACAATCACTGCGGTGGCGAAGCCCACGGCGCTGCCGTAACCGAGCTGCTGCGTTACCGGTGAACCGGTGGATACAGGGAATAGCAGCTTGTAGAGATAGAGATACATGACTTCCGTTTTGCCGATCGGTCCGCCTTCGGTGATGACCATGATGCTCTCATAGCCCTTCAGTGAAGCGATAATCGCCAGCATAATGACCATCTGGGCTACCGGAGCCAGCATCGGAAGCGTAATATTCCAGAAGCGTCTTCCGGCGTTCGCTCCGTCGATGGACGCGCTCTCGTACAGGTCCTGCGGAATGCTCTGCAACCCGGCGAGAAAGAGCAGCATATAGTTCCCGACGGCACCCCATACGGCCACAAGAATAACCGTCAGCATGGCGTGCTTCGGACCGAGCCAGTCGACCGGCTGGGAGACGAGATGCAGCTTCATCAGAACTGTGTTAACCATGCCGTTATAGGAATTGAAGATGTTATAAAAAACAACAGAGATCACTGCGGTACTTATAACCGTCGGCATGAAATAAATGCCCCGGAGCAGATTCGACCCGCGCAGTCTGCCGTTGAGAATAACAGCCAGCAGCAGGGACAGCGGCAGGGTCAGCAGCAGCTTCCCTCCGGCAAAAACGAAGGTATTGCCGACCGATTCCCAGAACAGGGTATCCCGCAGCAGCCGGCTGAAATTGTCCAGCCCGGTAAACAGCGCCTCGCCGTATCCGGCATAATCATAGAACATATAGCGCAGCATCCAGATCAGAGGATAGATGCCGAGCGTGAGTGTCAGAATGATGCTCGGTGCCAGGAACAGGGAATTCTCCCCAAGTCTTTTCCATTTGTAAATCATAATTAGTCTCCTTCAGGGAAAGCAAAGGGGCTGATCCGGGAATCCCGTACAAGCCCCTGTGTAACCCGTTATTCTCCCTGCGGCTTCATTGGATCAAAGGCCGGGTCCGGTGTAACGGTAACCTCACCCTTCTCCACTGCTTTGGACAATGCGTCATTGTATCTTGTATTCAGATCAGCAGCAATGGCCTTGGCATCCCCGCCCGAGAGCATATACTTGAAGAAAGCATCCGCATAGGTAGAGCCTTCCGGCGTGACGTTCGGCACAGCAGGCCAGAGCGAGTCATGCTCACCGACCAGGAAGCCTTCCATACCGCCAATTTCCGGCTTTTTGGCCTGCTCCACAATACTCGGCACTACAGCAATCCCGAAGCCCTTCTCATGATACGTCTTCAGAATATCGTCGCCGTACATGTACTGCATGAATTTCCAGGCGGCCTCCTGATGTGCCGATTTCGCGCTGATCCCGAGCCAGGTGCCGGCGGATACGATCTCCGAGGTTCCCTTAATCTGCCCGTCCAGCGTAGGGGCCAGGGCACCTGCCCAGTTGATTTCTGTCGGGAACTGGTCCTGGTATACGCCGGGCTCCGTCGAGAAGCTGAGGTACATGCCGATTTTGCCTGCGGCAAATTGGGCGCGCAGCGGGTCGATATCCAGTGTCTCCGCCCCCGGCAGAATACTTCTGTCTTCGTACATCTGCTTGAAATACTCGATAACCTGAGAGTAAGGCGCGAAGTCGAACTGGCCTGTCTTCAGGTCAAAGCCAAGGCCCTGGTAGCCGCTCAAGGAGAGAATCTCGCGGATCGAACGGTCAAAGGCCGCCTTCGGGCTTTTGAAGTTCAGCGCGAAGCCGTATATGCCCTCGGCTTTGCCGGCTTCAGTGATTTTTTTGGCATCATCGACCATTTCCTGCAACGATACCGGAGGATTCGCGATGCCTGCTTTGTCAAAGAGATCCTTATTGTAGATCAGACGCAGGGTGAGGCCGGTATTGGCCAAGGAATACACTTTGCCGTCAAAACGGTTGACATTATCGATCAGCAGGCTGCCGAATTTCGTTTTGATCTCGTCGGTCAGGTAATCGTCAATCGGAGCCAGATAGCCTTTTTTGACAAATTCGGGGGTGTTGCCGCTCTTCAAACGCAGGATATCCGGTGCCTGGTTGCTGGTGAAGGCAATGTCAACGCTCTGCGCGTAATTCTCAGACATGACTGTCAGTTCCACCTGGATATTCTCGCCGTTCGTCTCATTGAACTTGTTGATCAGTTCCTTGATATATTCCTGGTCATGACGGTCATCCGTCCAGTACTTAAGCTGTACCGGCTCGCCTGTTTCTGCTGCGGCCGAAGCTGTCGGACTCGCTGTTGCCGCTCCGGATGTTCCCTCTGCCGCACCGCCGCTCTTGTTATTGTTCCCGTTCCCGCCGCAGCCGGCGATTCCGGCGGCCAGCATGAGGCTCAGGCTGAGGCCCAACCATTTTTTCTGCATACGTTCTACCCCTTTGATTGACATTTGTATTGTGAGCTCGTTCTCTATTATAGGCCACCCCTCCCGCAAAAGGAGTGCGGCAGACTCACTCTTGAGGGACAGAATTCTATTCTTTGCGGCAGGCGGCAGCGGCCGGGCTCTCCCGTTACAGCAGGATGCCGTTCTCATCAAATGTCCGGATATACTCCAATAATTCCGCAAAATGGACCCAAGCGATACCCGCCTTTTGATCTGCAGCGCCATAAGACATGATTAGATCCTCCCCCACGACAATACCACCCGTGGTAAACAGACAAGGCGTAGGGTAATCCTCCGGCATCTCCCAATCCCGCTCGGCATACATCAGACGGTCAGAGCACCGGTGAATGATAACCGGAAAATCATTGTCCTGCTCCTTGAGGATCATGAAGGACTGGGTATAGCCAAACTGCACATTTTTCTTCGCGTGATAAGCCACCAGCCACTCCTGATCCCCCAAGGCGATCGGCGGCCAGCTTGCCCCCACTCGATCCTCCTCCCAATCAAACAGCGGACTGGCCAGCAGCCGGTGGACTGCCGCAGGTGAAGCGAAATCCGCAATCGATTCTGCCGCTGCCAGATAGATAGAAGGCTTGCCCGCCCGCTCCCCTCCGGCAAAAGGAAGGACATTCATCGGCCGGTGCAGCATCACATATTGCCATTTACCTGCAATCCTCATCTTCTCAGGAAACAGGAACACATCACGGTTATCGCTGACATGCCCCTCGGTAAGCGGGCCTACATACACGAAAGCGTCTTCATATTTCCTCTCCTTCAGCTTGGCTAAATCCAGCTTGTACAGAACGCTGACCGTGTCATTCGCCCGGGCCGATTGAATGAACGGATCTGTACTCTCTCCCGCAAAGATCCAATCCGGCACATATTCAAAGCGCGTCTGGACCGGAGGCTGCTGGCTGCTAAGCCAGTAGGGGCCAGGGGGAAAGGCCCGGCAGGCCACCGTGACATACAGCTCGTTCCCGATATAAAAGATACGGGGGTCCTCCACGCAACCGTTGGCATAATTCCGCACTCTTTTTCCGTAAATGTCCGTAATGTACAATTCATGCTCTTCATACCCGAGGGCCGGAGCCAGGGCAGGTCTTGAAAAATCCGCCTCCCAGGTCTCTCCCCGATCCCTGCTCCGCGCATAGCCCAAAAAAATCGGATAGGGATCATGACAGCCCTCTCTTCTCTTCTGCGGCCACGGGCCCGTTGCCCGAAACAGCATATGAATGTCATTCGAGTCAGGGTCCTGAATGATCGCCGGATTCAACACCATTTTGTCCGCCCAGTCACAGCCTGGTACAGGTTCAAGCGCCGGTTTGCTCAAATAGCGAAATTGTGGTTTCATAGTTCCTCCTGGTCCGCCTCCTGAAGCAGGGGCATATTCCGTTTTTCAGCAAACAACTTATCATAGGCCATCCGCGAATTCAAAAGACTTTTCCCCTGAAAACGGACTTTCGGACAAAACAGTAAGATCCGTCAACTGAAAAAGGAAGATCCATCATTCACGCGGGTCCTGGCAACGGCTTATAATCATTTTTGCAGGCAAAATCGTTACCACGAAGGAGGATGAGCCGGATGAAACAGTATGATCTTGTCATATACGGCGGAACGGCTGCAGGCATTACAGCGGCTGTCCAGGCAGCTATCATGGGCAAAAGTGTGGTCGTCATCGAGCAGAGCCGGAGGATCGGCGGCATGACCACCGGAGGGCTGGGCGATACGGATGTGGGAATGAAAGAGGCAGTCGGCGGCCTGTCTCTGGAATTCTACCAGCGGATTGCGCAGAAATATGCGCAGGACGGAGCGTGCTGGCTGTTCGAGCCCAAGGTTGCGCTTGAGGTGCTGCAGGACTGGGTGGCGGAGCATAACCTTGAAGTCGTCTGCGGGGAAAGGCTGGAGCTTAAGAATGGGGTGACCCGGCAAGGCTCAAGAATCACCTCCATTACCATGGAATCCGGGAAGGTCTATCACGGCAAAATGTTCATTGACGCCTCTTATGAGGGAGACCTTATGGGCCATTCCGGTGTGTCTTATGTGGTCGGCCGGGAGCCGAACGCACAGTATGGGGAGACATTAAACGGCATTCAGCCCGGCCCTGAACTGAACGAGCTCCCTCCGGGAATTGACCCCTATGTCATAAAAGGAATGCCTTCGAGCGGACTACTCCCGCGTGTAAATGCGGACCGTGGCGGCGATGCCGGCGAGGGAGACCGTAAGCTGCAAGCCTATAACTTCCGCATGTGTCTGACAGACAATCCGGGCAATCGCCTGATGATCAGCAAGCCTGAGGGCTATAACGAAGCCGATTATGAGATTCTGTTCCGGGCCATTGAGCAGGGGCAGCGCTCACGCTTTTTTAAGCTGAACCGGGTCACTGCGGACAAGACCGATTCCAATAACAACAGCGGCATTTCTACCGATTACAACGGGATGAACCACTGCTATCCAGAGGCGGATTATGCGGCGCGGGACAAGATATGGGAGGCCCACCGCATCTACCAGCAGGGGGTTGTCTGGACGATCCAGAACCATCCGCGGGTGCCGGAGGAGATCCGGGAGGCCTACAAGCCGTGGGGCCTGCCGCTTGACGAATTCACCGATAGCGGCCACTGGCCGTCTCAGCTCTACATCCGGGAGGCCCGCAGAATGACCGGAGATTATGTGGTGACGGAGCATGATGTAAGGCGGGAGCACCCGGTGCCGGATTCCGCCGGAATGGGCTCCTTCGCCATGGACTCGCATCATACGCAGTATTATGTGAACGAAGACGGGCATGTCAGCACGGAGGGCGGATTCTATATCCGGTTAGACGAGCCTTATCCGATCAGCTACCGGGCGATGGTGCCGAAGCGGAGCGAATGCACTAACCTGATCGTACCGGTCTGCCTGTCTGCCACTCATGCGGCCTACGGTTCCATCCGGATGGAGCCGGTCTTCATGATTCTGGGACAATCGGCAGCGGCCGCTGCTGTACTGGCGCTTGAGGCGGACGGCATGATTCAGGATGTGGAGTATGGACAGTTGCAAGCGGTACTGCTTGAGTCCAATCAGGTTCTGTACACCACCGGACTCACCCGGGATTGAACCGGAAGCCGAAGCTGCGCCGGTACTCTCCCGGGGGAGCGCCATACCGTTCCCGGAACATCCGGCAGAAATGGGCGTAGCTCTGGAAGCCCGCATTGTCGGCAACCTGCTCCAGTGACAGTGTGCTGTAGAGCACCTGCTGCTCGGCAGACCTCAGCCTGACATCAATGCAGTAGGCGAACGGCGATTGGCCAAAAGCGGCTTTAAACAGGGAGGAAGCGCGGGAGATGCTTAACCCGGCGGAGGCGGAGATCTGCTCCAGGCTGAGCGGTTCATGGGCATGATTGTCAATGAACTGCTTCAGCCTGTAGGCGGTCTCCGCCCCTTTGGTGCGCCGCCGTGCCTGAACGATCTGCTCCAGCGTCAGACAGAACGTTCTAAGCAGACAATCCATCAGCTCCTCCTGATGCTGCATTACTTTCCTCTTCTCGCCGGCAATATGCTTCCATAAGGTAATGACCGTATCGTCGAAGCCGATATTCGTCCGGGCCGGCAGCCTGCGGTCCTGCCACCAGGAGTCCAGCCACTCGCCGCTGGCGATCAGGAAATAATCCGAGGCGGGCTGAACTCCGCCAGAGCCTGGAGCGCTGCGGGGCTGTACGATCAGCTCGTACGGCTGATCCGGAGCATAGATCAGCAGATCGCCGGGGATGATCGTCTCGTACACTCCTCCTACCAGCGCACGGCAGGTCCCTTCCATCTGAAGTCTGAAGAGATAGAAGGATAACCCGTCCTGATACTGAACGGAGTGAGGCTGCGTGTGTGTGAAGTAATTGGCATACAGGACGCTGCACCGTTGCGGATCGGACGCTGTCACGGGTAGGACTCCTCATGGCGGTCCGGGTGGTACCCCGCCCTGAATTCCGACGGCGTCTGGCCGGTGATCTTCTTGAACATCTCGCTGAAGTATCTGCGCTCCTCATACCCCACAGCGGAGGCCACCTCCTGCACCTGTGCCCCTTCCACCAGCAGCAGCTTGGCCCGGTGAATACGCTCTGCGGTGATATACTGGGTAACGGTCACTCCGTTCACCTTCTTGAACAGGCTGGAGAAGTAGCTGGTGCTGAGATGAACATGCGCCGCGCATTCACCGACACTGATATCCTCGGACAAGCGGCCCTTAATATACTCTACCGCTTCATAGATCACCTTCTGCCCTTCGGACAGGCTGCTCCTGCGCACCAGGGCGGCCCCCTCTGTACACAGTTCCAGCAGCAGCCGCTGGAGAGTCGCAAGCGGCAGCCCCGCTGTTCCCTGCACCGCCCGGAACCGCTGGATCAGCGGCTGAATCTCCCCGTACGGAACCAGCTCATAGAAGGTGCGGATCGCTGATGCGGCCAGCTCCTCATACAGAACGAGCAGATAATCGGGATTGTGCCCGGAGCTCAGATTCTGCAGCGATTCTGAGATCGCTGCGAGGATCGCGCCAGTCCGGCTGACATTGCCGGAGCGCAGCGCCAGCAGCAGCTCGTCCTTGTATTCCAGCGCCAGCGGCTCCTGGCTTCCGTTCTGGTGAACATCATCATACATAATGGCCGCGTTGCCTCCGGTGAACAGATGGTGGGCCAGCGCCCGGTGCGCCTGGCGGTAGGAATCCGGCAGCTCGCTGGTCTCCTCCACCCGGCCTCCTACCCCGGCAGATACCGTGAACTTGGTATACCGTTCAATGTTCTTGCAGCAGCGTTCGGCAATCTCCACTGCACTGGCCGGACCACAGTCATTCATCACCGCAAGATAGCGGTTATGCTTGGCCCGGAACACCACGCAGCGCGTATGCCCGGCAATGGTCTCCTGGGTGATATTCAGCAGGGAGAAGCGGATCAGCTCCACCTCGCGGATCGACAGCTCTGCCGCCCGTTCCTGAAAGTGATCGATCTCCAGCAGCATCACCACGAACCCCTTGGGGTTCAGATCGATGTCTAAGAATTCCCAGCGCGGCTTCGCCTGCTCCCACGCCGTTCTGTGGCTGACCAGCAGAGCGAAATATTCCTGCCGCAGCACCGGCAGACTCTCCCGCAGCTTGCTCTCCATCTCCCGGAGCGTATCCAGCCTGGAACGCTGCTCCATAATCTCCGCCTTTGCCCGCAGCACCGCCTTCATGATCTCCTCTTCCGTGAACGGCTTGACCACGAAGTCGAACGCGCCAAGCTGTACAGCCTGCTGCGCATATTCAAAGTCGGCATATCCGCTGACCAGAATGATTTTACAGTCCCGGTGGTGCTCCAGTACGGCACGCAGCATGGCCAGCCCGTCCATCCTTGGCATACGGATATCCGTAATGACCAGATCCGGGCGCAGCTCCCCGATCAGGTCCAGCCCATCCTCACCGTTGGCCGCTGTTCCTGCCACCCGGATGCCGTGCTCCGCCCAATTCATACAGGTCAGGCCTTCCACCACGCTTTTAATATCATCAATGATACAGAGGGTTACGCTATGATCGTCCATCCTGATGCTCCTCCCGTTTGGGTAAAGATATAATAACCGCCGTCCCCCGGCCCGGCCCGCTGTCCACCCGTAATGCTGCACTGTCCCCATAGTAGAGCTGCAGCCTGCGGATCAGATTGGATACGGCATAGCCCTTCTCCGATTCCCGCCGGAACAATGCACGGACCGCCTCCTCATCCATACCAGCTCCATTGTCGCTGACCTTGATACACCAGCGTGCTCCCTCATCGAAGACTTCGATGTCAATCTGCCCCCCGCTCTCCCGGTTACGGAAGCCATGCAGAATGCAGTTCTCCACCAGCGGCTGAAGCAGAATACGCGGAATCGGGAGGGTAACCAGCGCTTCATCCTCGACATAAATCTCATAACGGAACAGCCCTTCATAGCAGCTGCATTGCAGTTCCAGATACATGCGGACATGCTCCAGTTCCTTAGACAGCGTAGTGATCTCCTGCCCCTTGTTCAGCCCGAGCTGGAACAGCCGGGACAGCGACATGACCATGCTCTGCGACTGCTTCACCTGCTTCAGATTGAGCTTCCAGTAGATCGTATTCAGCGTATTGTACAGGAAATGAGGGTCCATCTGCGCCGACAAGGCTTTGATCTCTGCCGAGCGCTTATTGGTCTGCGCCTGTGTGACCTCTCCGATCAGCACTACGATCTGCTCCAGCATCTGGTTGAACCGCATCCCGACCTGGGCCAGCTCGTCTCCGCCCCCGCTCTCGAATCTTGCCGTCAGATCATTGCTCTCCACCCGCTTCATCACCTTCATCAGACCTTGCAGCGGACGCAGCAGATAACGGGTAAAAGCTCCTGATACCATCATTGTAACAGTGAAGGCAAAGAGGGCTACCACCACGAGCAGCCATTTCACATAGATCATATCCTTCAGCACACCAGACTTGGACTGGATCGTGGTCATCGTCCAATCGGCAATGCCCAGATGGGCATAGTTCAGCAGATACGATTCGCCGCCCAGCTTGAAGGTATTGCTGAGATCCCGGCTGCTGCTGATCATTCCGGTCAGATCACTGCCCTCCACCGCCTGCAGAACGAGCGGGTCCTTCACAGAATAGACGGGGCTGCCTGCCGCGTTCAGCAGGAAGCTGCGCGCCCCTCCGCCGGTATCCCCGCTCACCAGCTTGCGGAAGCCGTCTTCACGGATGTTGACGATAATATAGACCCCGCGGACCGCTGTATCAAATATAGGTTCCAGAATCAGTGAAATCACCCGTTCCTTCCCGGAGAAGAGCATGTCCTCATGGCCTTCAACCCATGTATTCTTCTTCTCCTGTTCGATCCGCTCATATAGTAAGGTATCCTTGAACTCCGTCAGACGGTTCCGGTTCATTGAGGAAGGGTAGAACTCCCCGATCGGCGTGGACACATAGATCGAATGGATCAGCGGCTCCGCAATCCGCGCTTGTGAGAAAACGTTATCAAGATCATTCAGGTGAGTATAATACCGGCCCGTGTCCCCGGTGACGACATCCCTCATCATATCGTGAAAGGGCTGGCTGATCATGAAGGTCATCATAATCAGCATCAGCTTGTTCAGCTTCTCGTCGATGATCTGCGCTGATTTGACAACATTATCCTGGGTAAGCTTCAGCGCATTCTTCTCCAGAGTCGCCGCCGAGATGGAATACGACAATCCCCCGGTCATCAGTACGGAGAGGAGGATCACGGCTAAGAATGCAGTTTTTAATTTGCTGCGGAATGATTGCTTCCGGAAATAGTTCAAGTCGTTCACGCCTTCCTGTGTGCAGATGCCCTGCTCTTCGATTATGTCACCTGAACGTTCGGTCCGACAATACGCAGCGCACGAAATAGTGAATTCACCGTATGCGGAGCATGGATCTACCGTATGTACAAGGCAACCCGCCGCCTCCCTCTCCGCCTGCGCCAAATAGCCTGTTTGAATTCCGGCAGGCACCGGCTTCAAACAGGCTATATTAAGTATGGCTATGAATATCTCACTGGTTGCAGAACACCAGGAGGAGTATGCGCCATCAGGACTCCGGCTTACTGTGCTTCAGCAAAGCCAATATGTTATTGAGCAGATGCACCTTACGGATGGGCTTGATAATGATGGAGGAAAACTGCGCTTTAGTCTCCTCGTCCAGATTCGTCCCCAGGGGAGCAAGCAGAATAACGGGCAGCTTCCTGCCCGGAACAAGCTGACGCATGTGCTTGGCAAGCTCTGTGGCTTCTGTCCCCGCAATATCCTTATCCATAAGGATTAGATCATAATCGTTATTGGCCGCCAGAAGCTCCAGGGCCTCTCCGGCAGTCCGGGCAGAAGACACTGCCACGCTCCAGTCCTCAAGTACCGAAGAGATGACATCCAGACTGGTCTGATTATCATCCACAACCAGAATCTTAATTGCGTCAAGCACATCCTTCTCGAAGGGAATCGAGGGCAGGCTTGTATATTTCTCAAGATACAGCGTGACCTCCAGCTTCGTCCCTGTCCCTTCCTGGCTTTCCGCAGAGATCTCTCCCCCCATCAGCTCCACCAGCTGTTTACAGATGGCCAGCCCCAGTCCGGTACCTCCGTAATGATGCAGCTCGCTGCTCTGGTGAACCTGGGTATATTTGTTGAACAGCAGCTTCAGCTTGTCCTGCGCTATACCTATTCCAGAATCCGTAACCGTGATCCTAATCCCTATTTCTTCACGGTGAACAGGCAAGGATTTCAGCTCAATCAGAATTTCCCCGGCGTGGGTGAACTTCAGGGCGTTGCTTACGATATTCATGATGATCTGGCGTATCTTGGGGGCATCCCCCAGAACATAGAGGGGAATCTCCGAATCCACATTCAGAATAACCTCCAGGTTTTTCTCAAAAGCCTTGGTGGAGAACAGATAGACGCTCTCTTCCAGTGCGGTAATAATATCGAACGGTTCCTTTTCAATGAGCAGCTTGCCCGCTTCCATCTTGCTGAAATCCAGAACATCGTTCAGGAATTGCAGCAGCTTGGCATTGCTCGATTCAATGATCTCCATGTAATACTGCTGCTGCTCGTTCATCTCAGTCGTCATCATCAGATCGGTCATGCCGATAATGCCGTTCATCGGGGTGCGGATTTCATGGCTGAGCATAGCGAACAGATCCATTTTCGTTTGTCTCCGCTGTTCCAAATCTTCAAGCTTCCGTTCCAAGTTCATAATATAGGTGAAAAAATAAGCCATAGCGCTTAAGAGGTCCAGGTCTTCCTTCGTATGCCGCCCGGCAGCAGGGTCCAGCAGGCAGATCGTTCCCAGAGATTCGCCATCCTCAGTGAGCAGAGGAACGCCAATGAATGAATGTACTCCCTGTGTGTGTATGAAGTCAAGTGCAGGGGACGCGGGCTGTTTATGCGTATCAGAGACCAGTAACGGTCCATTGTCATTCAGAAGGATCAGACTGCCAATAGAATCAAACAACACAGATCCCTGTGTATCCGGCCCCAACAGCTCTTCCCGGTTGAACACCCGCAGCAGGGGATCTGAGCTTACACCATGCACCGAAATCAGAATCGTGTTTGACTTGAAAAGTTGGCTTAACAGCTCTATCATCCGGTCTGCGGCATCCTCTATATTGCGAATCGCCGAACTGCCGGTATCGTTCATCTCCATCGTCGTTCCAGAACCCCATTTCCAAAACCTAAATATGTTACCATAAACTTGACTGGTCCTTATCATAACAGAAAAAACACAGCAACAACCTGCAAAATTCACAAAAATAGGCTGAGGAAGGAATTGGATGGGATGAAAAAGATACTTCGTTACTCCTGCAGGGATTCTGTGGTCCTCTTTGCTCCGGTGTGGGCCAGCTGGACTTTATTGATCAGACGCTTATACCGATCCTGGTCTTCCGCTGAAGCGTGCGGCCGGAATTGTTCGAATAATCTTACACAGCGGATCACACAGGCTATGCTGCCAAGTGCGGCGGAAGCCTCCAGGCTCCCGAAGATATAACGTATCCCCTGCTCTATCTTCTCTGCTTTGAGAGAGTACAGCGCCAGCTCATAGAGCAGTACCGGATATTGCTCAAGCGTCTCCCTGCCCGGAGTTCCTTCGGCTTGCCCGGAGGCCGTTCCCTCCGGCGTAAGCAGCGGCTGGAAGCGGCTGATAAGCTCATCTACCTTCCAGCCATACCGGTTAGCCGCTTGAACTGCCTTAAGCAGCCCGTCCAGCAGTCCAAGCCCGGGGGTGCCGATAGATTCCATCACCTCGGGAAGAGCCTCCAGCTCACCGCACATCAGGCGGTATAGAGACTTGTAGACTGTTCCCAGCCTGCTGAACTGCGCCCGGATCTGCTGAACCTCTTCCGATTCCTCGACAATCCAGCTCATTTCAGTGTAAAGGCCCACATATTCCAGCGCCCGCTCATATTCACCGGATTCCTCGCATACCTTGGATTGCAGCCAGTAAGCATACAGTATATAGAAGCAAAGAGGTCTGGGCGCCTGCCTCAGCTCCTTCTTCTTTTTCGTTTTGTAGAATCTAATTTCGTACTGGATAGATGTCTTATGACGGAGCTCCTCTGCCAGTAGTCTGGCCTTCTCCCAGTGCTGTAGAGCAATATAGATATCCGCCAGCTTCCGAAGCGCTTCCAACTGGTCTATTTCCTCCAGGCGCTCTACAAAATATTCAAACCGGGTCGCCGCACGGAAATCCACCTCCGGGCTCTGTCCGATCCGGATCATGAACAGCCGGTACTGACACAGAGCCAGCCGCTCCGAATGCTGATATTTCTCAGTGTCGGCTACCCCTTCATACAGCAGAGCCGCTGCCTGAAGCTTGCCTTGCCCGTAGAATTCCTCCGCCGTATCGAACAGGAGCGGGGCATATGTAATATTGTCCATGATGATTTGAACCACCTGCCGGATACACTCCAGCTTGTCCAGCTCCGCACAGCGGTGCAGGAAGGGTCCCAGCCGCCGCCAGTCGGGTGCGGAATGTACGACACATTCATCTATATATAACTCATAAAATGTTCCTTCAGGAAGCCCCATTCCGGCGGTAATCCGGTCCAGCTGCTGCATGGCAATAGGACGGTTACCATTAATAATGCTGCTGAGCGTTCCCGAATTGACACCGGAGATTCCTGCGAACTGATTGATTGTCTGGCCTTCTTTTTTAAGAAAAGCAGCCAGTTCTGTTTGAATTGTAGTGTGCTGTTGCAAACCAATACCGCCCCTCAAGAACCAGATATTCTAGTAAAAATCCAGATATTCCTATATCATAAATCCCTTAATTAGGCAGGTCAATCTGGTTTGAACGGTTCAAAAGAGGTTGACAAAGACGGAATATTTGTTATATATACCCAGTTAAAAAATCTTTTGCAACATTTCTGCTGATCCAACGTTTATTAGGGTATAAACAAGTTTGAGAATATTCCGGCAGGGTAAATAAAGAGTGTAGACTCACGCCGTGTAAGATTACGCCAAGGGGGAAATTCATAATGTTAAAAAACAAAAACGTCTACCTGCTTCCTGTTCTGGTCCTGTTGTTCCTTTCCCTCGTGACTACGGCAAGCACAACCATAAAAACCGCTGATGCCAAGAGCGAGGGGTTGGCCCAGCATCTGACGGTGTATATACATTCCTTAGAGAATCATAACGGTCAGACGACCCTTACCGGGGATGAGATCGAATGGTATGAAGGCGCAGCTGCCGACGCGGTCTTCGCCCAGCGGGAGCCGGAATCCGCAGCCGAAATCGGCGGTGCCCCGGACGGTTACTATATCGTGAACGACAGCGACACGCTGACTACTTATACGGTAGCCCCGGATGCCAAGGTCACCATGCAGATCTATGACCGCACCGGCAAGCTCGAAGACCTGGATACGAACTGGAACGAGTCGCTCACTTTGGAGAAGTTCATTCATGAATTCGCCAAGACGGATGTATTCGATCTAAGCGGTTCGCCTTATCACCTCACGATTAAGGATGGCCAGATTGTATCGATCGTACAGCAGTACACTCCATAAGGAGCTGCTATCTTAATCCCTTCCATAAAATAACCTCAAGCCACAGCCTGTTGCCCAGCAGCGGTTGTGGCTTTTTTGCGTCTCCCCCCACTAATCTAACCTTTTCACACATATTCAATCCTATCACTATTTACCCCCAACCCCTCTATCTATAAGCTTAATATAGGATGTTCATCCAGCAGTAACCCTACAGAAACCATAGGAGTGAGAATACAAAATGACAATTACACCCCATCAGCCTCTGGCGGCCCCGATTCAGGGTAAGCCCTTGTACGAGGAATACCGCATGGACCAGGTCCGTGTGTCCGATCCGTATATCGCGAACGCCTTTGCCAAGGAGATCGAATATCTGACCAGCTATGATCCAGACCGCCTGCTGGCGGGCTTCCGCGAGAACCGGGGACTGCCGAAGCGTGCCGACAAATATCCCGGCTGGGAGAACACGGAGATCCGCGGACACACGCTGGGCCACTATCTGTCGGCGCTGTCCCAGGCCTATGCCTGTACGCGGGATGACGCGCTGGCGCTCAGGCTGAACTATCTTCTGGGAGAGCTGGCCCTGTGCCAGCATGAGAGCGGTTACCTGTCCGCGTTCGAGGAACGCCTTTTCGATCATGTGGAGAACAAGCAGCCGGCCTGGGTCCCCTGGTATACGATGCACAAAATCATCGCCGGACTCACCGCGTCCTACTCTGCTACCGGCAGCAAAACGGCCTATGACCTCGCGGATACGCTCGGTGACTGGGTGTACCGCCGCACAGCCTCCTGGTCTGAAGAGGTTCATCAGCGTGTATTATCGGTGGAATACGGCGGGATGAATGATTGCCTGTACGACCTGTACAGAATCACCGGAAAAGCAGGCCATTTAAGCGCCGCACATAGCTTTGACGAGCTGACGCTGTTCACTCCTGTCCATGAGGGCAAGGATATTCTCAAGGGCAAGCACGCCAATACCACGATTCCGAAATTCCTCGGTGCGCTGAACCGTTACCGGACGCTCGGGGAGAGCGAGGCCTTTTATCTGGAAGCGGCGGTGCAGTTCTGGGAGATGGTTGTTCATCATCACAGCTACATCACCGGAGGGAACAGCGAATGGGAGCACTTCGGTGACCCGGATATGCTGGACCGGGAACGCTCCAACTTCACAGCGGAGACCTGCAACACCTACAATATGCTCAAGCTGACCCGCGAGCTGTTCAAACTCACGGGAGATCCCTGTTACGCCGACTTCTACGAGAACACGTATCTGAATGCTATTGTGTCATCACAGCACCCGCATACCGGCATGACGATGTACTTCCAGCCTATGGCGACCGGGTATTTCAAGGTCTACAGCTCGCCGTTTGAGCATTTCTGGTGCTGTACGGGAACCGGCATGGAGAGCTTCACCAAGCTGAATGACAGCCTGTATTTCCATGATGCGGACAGCATAGTGGTCAACCAGTACCTTAGCTCTACCCTGGATTCTGCTGCGCACGGCCTGATGCTGATCCAGTCGGCCAATCTGCCTTATAGCGATACTGTAGAGTTCAAGATCTCAGTGATGCAGTCCCAGGCTCAGTCCACCACGCTGAAGCTTCGTCTGCCGGATTGGCTGGCAGGAGAACCTGAGCTTCTATTGAATGGGCAGCCTGTGAACTCAGCGGTCAGCGGAGGTTACCTCTTGACGGACAGAGTATGGGAAGACGGCGACACGCTTCAGCTCAAGCTGCCGATGAAGCTGACACATTTCAGCCTGCCGGATGCCCGTCAGGTGGTCGCGTTCAAGTATGGGCCGGTGGTGCTGAGCGCTGCTCTGGGCCAGAGTGATCTATCTGTGTCCGCTACTGGGGTTGCTGTAAGTGTCCCGACCCGCAACATGCTGGTGAAGGACTTCATCACGACGGTGAACGAGAGCCCGCAGGAGTGGCTGGCGCAGCTTTCGGACCGCGCAGTCCGGCTGGAGCAGGATGAACTGGCCTTTGCACTGCGGGGAACGGATGAGGATCAGCGGCTGGTCTTCACCCCGCATTATAAGCAGCATAGTGAGCGTTACGGCATCTACTGGCGTCTGGTCGAGGCCGATTCGGCTGAGCTGCAGAAGCATATTTTACAAGGCAAAATCCGGCAGCGTGTGCAGGATGCTACCTTGGACAGCCTGCCTGTCGGCAATGATCAGTATGAGCTGGAGCATGGCATTGAGGGAGAGAACACCTCCGTAGCCACATGGGACGGATATAACATCCGCAAAGCGGAGAACGGCGGCTGGTTCAGCTACCGGATGAAGGTGGCGCCGCGTACGGACAACTACCTCTCGGTCACTTATTTCTCAGGAAATAATGGTAAGAAAATAGCGATTTATGTAGACGGTGAGCGGATTGCGAGCGAGGTCATGCATACGGATGAAGCCCGCAGCTTCTACGAGCGGAGTTATCTGATTCCTGCTGAAGCGGTTGGCGGCAAGACTGAGGTGGAAGTCAAATTCGTGGTTCCGGGTAAGGAGAATGGCATCTTCGACCTGCTGCGCATGATGACCGGTTATGATCACAATGCCGGACTGCGCCAGCTTGCCTTCAGTGAAGGAACGCTGTCTACCTCCTTCAGCGGCGGGATAACCACGTATAGCCTGAGCGTTCCGCAAGCTGCGAGCCGTGTACAGTTGAATGTTACACCACACCATCACAATGCCCTGGTCTATGCAGACGGGATTCTGATTGAGGATTCACTCCCGCGCGAGATCAAGCTGCCACATAGCCGCACTGAGGTGAAGCTCATGGTTAAGGCGGAGGATCATGTTACGGTGCAGGAATATAAGCTTCAGATTGTGAAAGAATAACAATTGGCATAATACAATACACTGTTCCACACAAGGGTTATCTCGGATGCAGCTTCTGCTGTATTCAAGATAGCCCTTATTTGATATGGTAATAGGATAAGACTATTTCCACAACGAGGGGGATTATGACATGACTGCATTCACACTGCTGGTAGATAAGCCGGTACATCTGGAGATGACCGGCAAATTCGTGGCCCCCTCGGCGGAGTGGATTCACTTAAGCCGGATTTTACAGGATTATGAGCTGATAGTTATGACCGAAGGCGTGCTCTACCTGGCGGGTGACAACCAGCAGTTCGTCGTCTCCAAAGGCGAGTTCCTGCTCCTGCCTCCGCTTACCAGACAATACGGGTACAAGTCTTCAGACTGTAGCTTTTATTGGCTGCATTTTCATGCTGCGAACGGTAGTCAGACTGCGGGCCCCCCTCCGTCAAACGGCGACAAGGAAGAATATGTAATTCACCTGCCTCAATACGGAACCCTGCGGAATGTCGAGAAAATCATCGTCATGATGAAGCAGCTCCAGGACTCGGTGCGGAGCTACAATCAGACGGTGCTGGGCAACTATATGTCTACCGTTATTCTGTGCGAGCTGTACAGCCAGACCCTGCCAACCGATGCCGATCCGTTCAAA
This sequence comes from Paenibacillus sp. FSL M7-0896, assembly GCF_037975415.1. Lineage (NCBI taxonomy): Bacteria > Bacillati > Bacillota > Bacilli > Caryophanales > Paenibacillaceae > Paenibacillus > Paenibacillus sp. FSL M7-0896. The sequence continues at coordinate 1,514,208 of NZ_CP150250.1, read as the reverse complement.
AGAACCAAGCAGGAGCAGCTCTACAACGATATTGTAGATTACATCAAATGGAGCCGCAGCGAGCATATTAAGGTATCACAGATCGCCGCCTATTTCGGCTATAACGAGAAGTATCTCTCCCATCTGTTCACCGTCATCTCCGGGATCTCCCTGAAGCAATATATTCTGCAGCAGAAGATGGAGCTGGCGAAATTCCTGCTGACCGACACCAACCAGAACGTCAGCGAAGTGTCATTGCAGCTAGGCTATAAGGATTGCCATAATTTCATGAAATCTTTCAAAAAAATTGTTGGCCTCACTCCCACCGAGTTCCGCAACGCTTATGCCAAGCGCCTGCTGTTCTACGAATGAGCGTGAGAGCATTCGCCAGCTCCTGCCTATTCTTCGTTCCCTCCACAGCCTACCCAGAGACTAACGATTTCTCTGGAATAGGCTGTGGATATTTTTTTGAGAGCATAATGAACTTTCCGGGCCGCTACGCACTCTTATCTGTGAAAGGGGTGAGCACATGAATATAAGCCGTCTTGTCAGAGCCGCACAACGCGGTAACAAAGAAGCATTATTAGAACTAATCCTAGCCGAACAGGACGCTTATTATCGTCTTGCCTATAGCTACATGAGGAATGAGCATGACGCGATGGATGTAATGGAGGATATGATCGTCACGCTCTATGAGAAGCTGGAACAACTGAAGAAGCGCGAGGCCTTCTATAGCTGGAGCAAAACCATTCTGGTCAACCGCTGCAAAACGGTCCTCCGCAACCAAAACCGGTTCGTTCCCCTGGAGGAGGAAGAGGCGCCGGAGCCTGCAATGGAGGCATGGACTGCAACTAACCCGTACCGCGATACCGAGTCTGAAATGGATTTGTCCGTCCTGCTCGCACATTTGAATCCCCGGCAGCGGGAAGCGATTGAGCTGCGTTATGTCCACGATCTGCCGTATCAGACCATTGCCGATATCACCGAAGCGCCGGTCGGCACGATCAAGTCCAGAATATCGCAGGGAATACAGAAACTAAAAGCTATGATTGGAGGTGACCGTTATGAGAACGATCGAGGAGAGATTACAGGAGCATCAGCAGACCATGACGCCGTCAGAACTTGAAGGCAGATTGCGGAAGGCGCTGGAGCAGGCTCCGGTTAGACGGAAATCACGGGCTGGACGGACACGGACCTGGGCCGCCACAGCCGCCGCAGCCATGTTACTGACAGTGGGCGTCTATCAGTATCCGGCGTTGGCCTATTACGGCGGGAAGCTGTTCAGTCAGGCTGATCTGAATACAGTGAACTTCACTCAAGTAGTTAAGCAGGGTTACGGACAAGCGGTCAACCAAAGCAAAACCCTTAAGGACGGGACCGTCTTCACCGTCAAAGGTGTGATTGCAGACGATAATAATCTGCTGATGCTTTACAGTATACAGCTTCCGGCCGGCCGGGTGTTTGATGAGACGGCCTTCTCGAATTACTCCTTCAATAATATTAAAGGCTTGTTTACTGACTCTGATCCTATCGGAGGCGGCGGAGATTACAGCCCGGACAGGACCCGGTACGAGGGTGTTTACAAATTTGAGCCGGTCAGCCCTTTTTCCAGAAATTTGACCGTGAATCTCAATGCAAAGCTGACAAGCGGAGAACTGGTCCAATTCCCTATCTCTTTCAAATATGACCCGAATCTTGCCATGAAAAGCCTGCTCGTTGCGGATATTGACCAGGCTGTACCGGTGGATCAGGGAACCGTCTACTATGACACGATTACGGCTTCTCCTACGTCAACCATCGTAAAGGGTCATTATAAGATGGATAATGGAGAAAATCCAAGATTCTCTGCTGTAACCAAACTGTATGTGAATGGGACGGAAATGAATTCCCGGTCGATGCGGGGTACGAATTCCAGCAAAAAGGGAACCCCGGAATTTATAATTGAATACGATGTGCTGCCAACAGACAAGCTGCAAAGTGTTGAACTTGTACTGGATAATTTCAGCGGATATCAGAAGGTCGGGCAGCCGATCCCGCTGGCCTCACCCTCAGACCACTCCGTTAAAGTCGGCGAGGAGAAGCTCTGGATTCGCAGCGTCTCCCGGACTGCTGACGGCTATGATATTGTGGTCGCCGGGAAGCAGTTCACTATGCTGGATAAGGATACTTTGGCTGTTCAAGCCGAAGGAGCCGCCGTTCCCGTCAGTTCGATATCCGATTCCCGCCCGTGGGACCTCAAGAACGGCAATATCCTGTGGGAACGCACATACTCCTTCCAGACCACAGAGAAGCCGGAATTCCTGGAGATGGACGGCTTCCACTATATTAAGTTCTATAGACACACTATTCCGGTTCCTCTAGGGGAAAAGTAAGGGCATTCGTGCAGAATAAAGCACTAGCGAACAGCCAGCTCGGAAATCCTGCAAGGAATGCAACAATGCAACTCATTAGACGCCAGTCACGCCAACATCCTGCACAAATTGCAACAATGCACTTCAATAGAAGCGGCCTATGCGAAAATCCTGCACTAAATGCAACAATGTAGCCCAAACTAGCACCGAATTGATGAAATTCCTGCAAAAAGTGCAGCAATGTGTCTCAGCCAGTAACAAGTGTAGAAAATTCCTGCAATAAGTGCAACAATGCAGCTCAATAGAAGCTGCCAGCGCGGAAATCCTGCACAAACTGCAACCGCAAGGTACAGTTACAGCCCCTCTATTCCTATATCCTATTGCCGCAGCTCAGCACCAAAAAGTCCCGCTCCCCTTCAAAGGGTTGCGGGACTTTTGGCATTTCATTCTATGCAGCCGATAGCCCACCTTCGGAGCGGCCTTCAACGGAACTCCGCAGTTCAGCGTGCTATCCCACTCTATTCCCGACTGAATTCTACCCTACTCCCTGCCATCCCTCACCGGCACCCCGAAATCCGGCGTGCCGTCCGCGTTCCAGCGCAGGCGCTGGGCACGGGTGTGGCGGTTCGGGTCGTAAAGCGGGTCGCCGGTGATCTCCTTATAGCTGCGGGCATGGTAGATCAGCACATCCTCGCCGTTCTCGTCCACGGTGAAGCTGTTATGTCCCGGGCCGTACTGCCCGTTCTCCTCACTGGTCTGGAACACCGGCTCGGGATGCTTGGTCCAGGATGCAGCGTCCAGCAGGTCACTATCCTCGTCTGCGGTAAGCAGCCCCATGCAATAGTTGTGATCGGTGGCGCTGGCCGAGAAGCTCACGAAGATCCGGCCGCCCCGCTTCAGCACGGCAGCACCCTCGTTTACCTTGAAGCCGATGACCTCCCACGGATACTCCGGCGAAGAGATCATCGTCTGCGGACCCTTGAGCGTCCAGCCGTTCTCCATGGCTGAGATATACAGATTGGAGTTGCCGTCAATCTCAGGGTCCTTTTGCGCCCATACATAGTACTGTACTCCCTTATGCCCGAATGAGGTGCCGTCCAAGGCAAAGGATTCCCAGGCGGTTTTTATCTGGCCCTTCTCCACCCACTCCCCTTGCAGCGGGTCAGCCGAAGTATTCTCCAGGGCGTACATCCGGTGGTCGAACAGTCCTTCCTTCGTTTCAGTGGTCCGGGCGGCAGCGAAATAAATATACCATTTGCCGTCAATGAAATGGATTTCGGGTGCCCAGATATTGGCGCTGAGCGGGCCGCTCTCATATTTGCGCCAGGCGACTACCGGCTGTGCTTCCCGAAGTCCCTCAATCGTTAACGCTCTGCGTACTTCAATCCGGTCGTACTCCGGCACGGAAGCGGTGAAATAGTAATAGCCGTCGGTATGCTTGTATACCCAGGGATCTGCACGCTGTTCGACAAGCGGATTAGTGTACTCTCTATTTGTATTCATTATGGTTTCTCCTTTGGTCTTGAACTGGTGGCTGGCGGTGCTCAGCCGGTAATTTGGTATTCCGAAGGAAGGGTCAACCCTTCACTCCGGAGATGGCAACAGATTCAATAATTTGCTTTTGGAAAACAAGGAAGATAATCAGCATCGGCAGCAGGGCAATAATCGAAGCCGCCATAATCAGCGGATAGTCCGTCTGGATCGCATAGGTCGCATTGAAGTTGGCGATAACCAGCTGGAGGGTCTGCTTCTCCGGTGAATTCAGATAGATAATCGGAGACAGGTAGTCGTTCCAGATGCCCATGAACCACAGGATCAGCTGCGCTGCCACCGCCGGCTTGATCAGCGGGAAGGTAATTGAGCTGTACAGGCGGAAGTACGAGCTTCCGTCGATTTTGGCCGCTTCGATAATGGCATTCGGCACACTGCTCAGATACTGCCGCAGGAAGAAGATCATGACGATATTGCCGAACAAGCCCGGCACGATCAGCGGCAGCAGCGTATCAATCCAGCCCAGCTTCGAGAACATGAAGAACTGCGGAATCATGACTGCCGGATACGGAATCATCAGGGATGACAGCATCAGCAGGAATATTTTATTTTTACCCGGAAACCGCAATTTAGCAAACGAAAACGCCGCAAGACTGGAGGTAAACGTACCCACGATCGTTACCGTGACGGCGATAATCAAGCTGTTCTTGATCCCGCTCAGGAGCGGACCCGCTTCCCAGATCTCACTATATTTATCGAAATGGAACGGCCGCGGAATCCACACCGGAGGCAGGGCGAACACATCCTGCTTATCCTTGAATGAGGTGGACAGCATCCAGAGCAACGGGCCGATCATGAACACCGCGCCGATTAAAAGTAGAACAAAGATAATGCTATGCGTAACTCTTCTTCTGCTCGTCATAGTTATGGTCTCCTCCCTCTTCGGTTAATCGACATCGAACGATTGCTTCTCGTTCATTCGGAATTGGATAAGAGTCACAACAAATATGAACACGCCGAGGAATACCGCCATAGCAGAGGCATAGCCCATCTGGAAGTTGCCGAAGGCTTTTTGCCAAATGTAGAACACCACGGAGGCCGAAGCATATTCAGGCCCGCCTGTAGGAGTCATAATGTTCATCTCGGTAAAAATTTGCGATCCTCCAATAATGTTGGTCACGATGATGAAAAAGGTTACCGGGCGCACCATCGGCCAGGTGATATGCCAGAAGGACTTGAAGCCGCTGGCTCCGTCCAGCTCCGCCGCTTCATAATAAGATCTGGAGACACTCTGCAGCGCCGCCAGATATAGCAGCATTGTATAACCGAGGCCCTTCCATACCGCCATAATGATCAGCGCCGGCTTGACCGTATATTTATTCGCCATCCAGTTCGGCCCGCTGATTCCGAAGAGATCGAGGAACTGGTTGACGAGACCATAATCACCGTTATAGGCCCAGTTCCACATGATCGATACTGCGGCCAGAGAAGAAATGACCGGAACATAATAGATGACCCGGAACGCTGTAGTCCCCGGCACCCCCCGGTTAAGCCCAAGCGCCAGCAGCAGCGCCAGCGTAATGCCGATCGGAATGCCAAGCATCATGAACAAAGTATTGAATAAGGCCTTATGGAACAGCTCATCCGACCACAGATCCTTGAAGTTGCCGAGGCCGATGAAGTTCATCTGGCCGAGCCCATCCCAATCCGTGAATGAGCCATAGATCGAATAGATCATCGGATACAGCGTAAAAATCAGCAGTCCCAGCAGCGGAGGCAGGATAAACAGAAATCCGTAGATTTTCTCCTTGCGGTACAGACCCAGCTTAGTGTTCATTAGAATCACCTCAAATTCGGATAGTCTATAACTTTCCCCACAAAGTGATGCATCAGCTCCGATGAGTATTCAGATACTTTGCGGGGTCCCCATAATATATACAAGTTCATCTCAGAATAAAGTGATGCCGGCCCGTTGTTACAGGAGACCGGACATCACTTTGTATGCTGGATAAGAACGATGCGTACCGCTTATTTCTTGGATTTCGCCTCTTGCTCAACCGCTTTATCCAGCAGCTTCTGCATCTTCGGCTGTTCCGTCTTCACATACTCCTCAGGGGTAACCTTGCCGTCAAGCACCGGCTGGATGTCCGTGTAGAACAGGTTATACCATTCAGCATTGTACGTGTAGTGGCCAGGCAGCACCCGTCCGTATTCATTCACGACCTGGAGGAATTCTTCCTTGTTCGCCGGTTTGGTCGTAGTATCAGCAGCCCATTCCTTAGCCATATCCATCAGGTTCGGAATTTGCACCTTAGCCTTCACCAGCGCTTCCATTCCCTCCTTGGAGGCCGTCAGATAGTTGATCAGATCCACGGCTTCATCGGGATGCTTGGTTTTGGCGGAAGCACCGATACCGAGTGAGCCGGTCCATGTGGCGGATTTGCCTGTAGAGCCGGCAGGATATGGAATCAGGTCATAATCGAAGGGAAGCTTCTCGTAAGTGCTCATATCCCAAGGACCTACAGGGAAGAAGGCCATTTCACCTTTCATCCAGCGCTGGTAGGTATCCAGAGTCTGAGCTTGTTCCGTTGATGGCGTAATTCCGTATTTAAGCTGCATGTCAGTGAAAAATTGCAGGGCTTCGATAAACTTCGGATCATCAATCGTAACCTTGGTCTTAGTCGCATCCAGCCAGTCCGCCCCGTTGCTCCAGACGAAGGAAGGCAAGGCCCACTGCACGTTGAAGCCTGCGCCGAATTGATCCAGCTTGCCGTCCCCGTCCTTGTCAATCGTCAGCTGCTGGGCGACTTTGATGAATTCATCCCAGGTGTACGGTTTGTCTTTGTCCGGCAGCGGGATACCCGCAGCTTCGAACATGGTCTTGTTATAGCCGAGTGCAAAAGGGCCTACGTCCTTAGGCATCCCATACAGATTGCCTTGCCCGGCCATGGTACCGTCGTAACGGTACAGATCCACGCCATATTTCCAGATATTATTCAAATCAATGTTAGGGTTCTTCTCCACATAGCTGGTCAGGTCCAGCAGCACACCGCTGTTCACATACGCCTTCAGGTCACCGGATTCAAAATAGAATACGTCCGGAACGCTGTTTCCCGTAATAGAGGCTTTCAGCTTAGTCGCATATTGATCCGCCGCAGTCACAACGATCTTAACCTTGACGTTTGGATGATCAGCTTCATATTTTTTCACTACACCCTCATAGGCCTTCTGCTCATCGGTTCCCCCGCGGAACATAAAGGTAAGATTCTTGGTTTCCTTGGAATCCTTGTTCCCGGCATTCGCCGTAGCTTCGCTTCCGCTATTGCCCCCGGACGATGCATTGTTCTTCCCGCCGCAGCCTGTAAGTACAACCGATACCATCAGAACTAACGACAGCAGTGTGAACCAGCCCTTTTTCTTTAACACTGTAACCCCTCCTAGGATTTGCTGAGCAATTCAATTGATACAATCTATATAGAAGAACTAGGGAACCTCACCGGCTCTGTTAGTTCAAGCTACCGCATGATGTACTATATTTCACACTTTAATCAAATAATTGAGAAACAATTGAATGTATTCGCTTACAGGTATAAAATAGCATATATAAAGTGGAGTGTAAATATAAAAGTATAAATCTTTTTAAACACATTCAAACTAAACGTTGTTAATTGTCTTTTTACTGAAAAAAATCATTAATTATTGACTTAACGGCGCATTAAGTATTCATATTTATATAAAATAAACAGCCTTCAACTTTAACTTTTAGCTTAAATTTAATCGTTTTCTACAAATAAAGGCAGAATACTTTCCTTTTAGGGTTGATTAGTTTATAATTTTATAAAATAGTTTCGATTCACATGACCTCAGTGGAAGAAGGTACCCTAAATATGATTTATATTAAAGATCTGATGAGCGGGATTGATATCTTCAAGGCGCTCAGCTCGGAAATCCGCATCCAGATTCTTGAGCTGCTGGCGACCAATCAGGCCCTGAATCTCAACGAAATTGCCAAGAAGCTGAATCTCAGCAACGGGGCCATCACAATGCATATCAAGAAGCTGGAGGAGAGCGGCTTAATTGAGATTAATACGGCCGTAGGCAAGCACGGAATTCAGAAGGTCTGCTACCTGAATAAAGATAAGCTGATGGTGGATCTGCGCAGCAAGGATGTCGATAATCTGTACGAGGTCGAGATTCAGGTGGGCCATTACAGTAATTATCAGGCCGTTCCAACCTGCGGTCTGGCCACCAAGGACAGCATCATCGGGGACTTCGACGAGCCGCGTTACTTCGCCGATCCCCAGCGGATCGATTCCGAGATTATCTGGATGGCCGAAGGCTTCCTGGAGTACCGCATCCCTAACTATCTCAAAGCCAACCAGACCTTCCGGGAAATCCAGTTCTCCATGGAGATCGGCTCCGAGGCTCCCGGGTTCAGCGACAATTACCCCTCGGATCTGTACTTCTATGTGAACGGAATTGAGATCGGCTTCTGGACCAGCCCCGGGGACTTCGGCGATGCACGCGGCACCTTCAACCCGGACTGGTGGCCACCCCACCTTAACCAGTATGGCATGCTGAAGCTGATCCGCATTAACCAGGAGGGCAGCTTCATTGACGGCTGCCGCATCTCAGACATCACCTTGGATGACATTAAGCTGGATTACAAGAGCGAACTGACCTTCCGCATTGCCGTCACCGACAAGCCGGTTAACAAACGCGGCTTGACCATTTACGGCAAGCACTTCGGCAATTACAGCCAGGATCTGCTGGCGCGTGTGCTCTATAATGTGCATGAGGTCGAAGATCCGGCCGGCCGGCCGGCGACCACAGCAGGAGTGGCAGATTGACTGTTTATGACAGATAGCCACCTCCCTGCCGCCGCTGGCATAAACTCTAAGTATAATTGTTCCCTCCGTAACCCACACTAACGAATGTCTTTCAAACTACCGTGAGGGAGTGTTTCGAATGCGTGAAGGGATGATACCCGCCGTACTGGGGACCGTAGTTACTGCTTCGAGTGCAGCTTTTCTGGGAAGCAGATATAAGATCGCGGCAACCGGCATTCTTGGATTTGGTCTGGCGCATATTGTACTCGGCACCATCGATTTGTTCGAACACCGGTAAGCCTGCTTGAAAGATGACCGGATCGTATCCTTCGGATAGGGTCCGGTTTGCTATGGCATGCAAGCAGGAACGGCTACACACCTCGCGCCTGCCGATTGCACCTTAATTCGCTGAAAATAGTCTAACGGCGGGAATGAGGGGCAGAAGTGCCCCTGAATCCGTGAAAAGTGAGCTGACGGTGGGAATGAGGGGCAGAAGTGCCCCTGAATCCGTGAAAAGTGAGCTGACGGCGGGAATGAGGGGCAGAAGTGCCCCTGAATCCGTGGAAAGTGAGCTGACGGCGGGAATGAGGGGCAGAAGTGCCCCTGAATCCATGGATAGTGGGCTGACGGCAGGAATGAGGGGCAGAAGTGCCCCTGAATCCGTGAAAAGTGAGCTGACGGCGGGAATGAGGGGCAGAAGTGCCCCTGAATCCATGGAAAGTGAGCTGACGGCGGGAATGAGGGGCAGAAGCTTGCATTCAGTTTTTTGCACACATTTGGTCCATATCAAGATCAAAGAAGGCCCTTACCTAATTCAGGTAAGGACCTCCAATACAACCTCAACCATATATGAAGCTCTAAAGAATTCAACAAGAAGCAAAAAGGAACGGAGGGGAAATTTGGAACTGTAGGAGCGGTAGCGACCGCCTTTGTCGCCGGATTTCTACCACGAACAGTGGTTTAAATCAAGAAATCTGGTGACAACAGCGGCCGTAAGTCCAAATGTTCTCCGCAGTGACGATTACGCTTCAAGTTCTCATCTGTGCTCTATATAATCAAGAAATCTGCAGACAACAACGGCCGTAAGTCCAAATGTTCTCCGCAGTGACGATTACGCTTCAAGTTTTCTTTAGCAGCTTCATTTCACAGCCACATAGAACAGCCGCTGCGCCGAATCATCCGCCGCCACCCACTCGAAATCCGCATACACCGACACCTCGCTGAATCCGGCGACAAGCAGCTCCTGCTTCATCCACTCCGGGTCATAGGCACGCTGGGTATGGGTCTCCTCGAAGCGGCGGTACATGTCTGAACGGCCCTCCTCGCGGGCGAAGATGGACAGGTGATGCTCAATCTCCCGGCGCGGCACATCCAGCTCACAGGTCCAGATGTAGGATACATCCAGCTCATCCAGCACGAAAGGCTGCTCTTCCTCATAGCGGATCAGCGTGTTCGGATGATGCACATCGAACAGGAAGGTCCCGCCTGGCTTCAGTCCGTCATATGTACTGGAGAACACAGACCGGATGTCCTGCTCCTCCAGCACATAGTTCAGGCAGTCGCAGAAGGAGATGACGGCGTCTACCGGCTCCGGCAGCTCCCATTCCTTCATGTTCTGCTGAACCCACTGCACACTGCCCTCCCGCAAAAAGCGCCGTCCCTGCGGCTGATGCTCCAGCTTACGCTGGGCAACGGACAGCATGTCCGATGAAAGATCAATCCCCGTCATGTGATACCCTGCCCCCGCCAGCGGAATCGTCAGGCTGCCGGTACCACAGCCGAGTTCGGCTACCGTGCGCGGCTTGCCGTATTTGCCCCATGCCGTCTCGGCAAAGGCCAGCCAATCCGGATACGGCATATCCGCCATAAGCGCATCGTATACATAAGCAAATTTGCCATAGGAAGACACTGCGTACACCGCTTTCTCTAAACTATTGGTTGTCAGAATCGCTGTCCGGTCCGGCCTGCTCCTCTTCGCGGGCAGCCAGATAGGTCCAGTTCTCCTTCTGGACAACCAGCCCTTCCTTCATCAGCTTGCCAAGCGCGCGCTTGAACGCTGATTTACTGATGCCGAAGCGCTGCTTGATAATATCGGGAGGCGTAGCATCCGAATATGGCATTCCGCCGCCTGGACGGGAAGCCAGAAAATCCAGCAGAGCCGCCGAATCCACATCACGGCCCACTTCCTTGCGGTGGCCCATGCTGAGGTTGACGCGGCCATCCTCACGGATATGGGCCACGCGCGCTTCAATCACTTCACCCAGACGCAGCAAGCGAACACGTTCAGAGGAGTGGACCATACCGATGATGCCGAAGCCGAGCACACCGGCATCTACAAGCACGAAGGTGCCCATCTGCAGCGGCTTGTATACCCGGGCTGTGACCGTCTGCCCCTGCCACGATTCCGGTGCAGGCAAGGCCAGCGGCGCAAGCTCCTGCTCTCCGGCCAGCTTGGCACGGAGACGTCCCTGCTTGTCATGCTCCATAATTGCGAAGACCTTGTCGCCAATCTGCGGACGCAGCTCCACCAGCTCGGGAAGCTCGCTGAGCGGCAGCAGCAGCTGCCGTCCAAGCCCCATCTCCAGGAAGCAGCCCAGCCGCGGATGGATATCCGCCACTTCAAGCAGCGCCATCTCGCCAAGCGTCAGATAAGGCTTCTTCATCGTTGCCGCAGGACGGTCCTCGGTATCGAAGAAGAGGAAGACCTCCACCTTGTCTCCGATCTTCGGCTTGCTGCCCACAAGCTCGGTGTAATGAAGCATGATATCCTGGTCGCCTGCGCTCAGGAAGTACCCGTAAGGGGATACCTCCCGCATCACTTCAAGCGTAACCGTAGTTCCTGCAATCAGACTCATACCGTCTCCACGACCTTGGCATCCGACCACAGACGCTCAATATTGTAATATTCACGCTCATCGCGGTGGAAGACATGGACAATCACATCGCCAAGGTCCATCAGTACCCAGCGTGCGGCATCCATCCCCTCAATGCCTTTGATCATTCCGCCAGCTTCATGAACAACCTTGCGCACCTCAGTGGCAATCGCCTGAACCTGGGTATCGGAATTACCGTGGCAGATGATGAAATAATCGCTGATCGGCGACACACTGCGCAGATCGAGAGCCACCACGTTCATTGCTTTTTTATCCTGAACGGCGTGTAGCGCCAGTTCAAACAGCTTGTTTGATTGTACACTCATAGTTTATCCTCCAATGTTCTAACTAAATCGTTGCGCGCCAGCACCGTAAGCGGAAATACGACCCGGCGCTTCTCCAGCAGCACACGTATAGTGGAATCCAGTCCGGCAATCAGGCCTTCCTCCAGGCTAACCTTCGATAGCCTGCGGATCTCCTCCACACCGGGGAAGTCCCGTCCAGGCTCAATATAATCAGCCAGACAGACGATCCGCTCCAGCAGGCCCATGTTCTCCCGTCCCGAGGTATGATAACGGATCGCGTCCAGTACCTCAGAATCCGTAATGCCATAATCATGCTCGGCGGTATAAGCACCAACCTCAGCATGCCATAGCTGCTTGTCATATTTCAAAAGCTCAGCGGATAATCCGTTCTGTTCAATGATCTCCCGCATCCGTTCCACCGGCCAATATTTGGCCACATCATGCAGGATGGCGGCGGTCTCGGCCCGCTGCGGGTCAGCGCCATACCGCTGCGCCAGCTTCACAGCAGACTCCATCACACCGAGTGTATGCTTCCAGCGTTTGTCCGGCATCTGGCCGGAGACCGCCTCAATCAGCGCTTCACGGCTGTACTCCATACAATCCACTCCTTTGAACATATTCATATACAGCATCCGGAACCATATAGCGGATCGACTTTCCTTCGGCGGCCCGGGCTCTGAGCATGGTGGAGGAGAGATCGACCAGCGGCATATCCGCCAGCAGCACTTTACCGGCAATGAACTCCGGCAGCAGTCCCAGATCCAGCGGAGTGCCCGGACGTCCCACACCGATGAAGGTCAACCGCTGCACCAGCTCTTCGATCCCCTGCCACTTGGGCAGATACTGAACCATATCCGCACCCACGATGAAAAAGAACTCATGCTGAGGATACTCCTCCTGCAGACTAATCACCGTCTCCAGCGTATAGGATACTCCGCCCCGCACGATTTCCCAGTCAAGAATACCAAAGGAAGGGTGATTCTTCACCGCTCCCTCCACCATAGCCAGCCGCTGTTCACCGGTTGCCCCGGCCTCATGCTTATGAGGCGGAATATGCGAAGGCATGAACCAGACCTCCTGCAGACTGTAGCTCTCGCGCGCCGTCTCAGCGGCCATCATATGGCCGATATGCAGAGGATCGAAGGTCCCTCCCATTATCCCTACTCTCAAGAGGTCAACCTCCTATCTTGGAAGCTCGATCGTTTTGTTGTCGCGTGATTCCTTGTACAGAACGATAGTCTTGCCGATAACCTGAACAAGCTCCGAACCGGACTGCTCGGCAAGCGCGGCACCAATTTCCTTGGGATCATCAGCGTTGTTATTCAGTACACTGATCTTCATCAGCTCGCGTTTCTCAATAGCTTCTTCAATGTGACGGATCAGATGATCGTTTACGCCGCCTTTGCCAACCTGAAATACAGCATCCAGATGATGAGCCAAAGAGCGCAGATAACGTTTTTGTTTGCCTGTTAACATAAATGTGAAAACTCCTTAATTAACATATATTATTACCCTGTTCAGTGAAAATCATTTGCCCGGCACCTGGCCGAGGCAATCCGCAATAGTCTGCCGCATAATCGCTGCGGGAGCCACAAGCCCCGTCCAATACTCCAGGGCGTAAGCTCCCTGGTAGACGAACATGCCCAGCCCGCCGTGAACGGTGCAGCCGCGCTTCAGACTCTCTGTAAGCAGCCGGGTATGCAGCGGATTATAGATCAGATCGCTGACGATCATCCCTTCGTGCAGCCCGGCCGGATCGATCGGCATGTCCTCCATATGCGGATACATGCCTACGGATGTTGTATTAATTACAATATCCATGCTGCCAAGCACGCCGGGAACGGCATCCATCCCTGCTCCGGTTAAGCTGCCCCGGCTGCTGAAGCTATCTGCCAGCTGACGGGCCCGTTCCTCATTTCGGTTCACAATCAGGACCATTGCCGGCTGCTCCTTCAGCAGCGCCGAGACAATCCCTCTGGCCGCACCGCCGGCTCCAATCACGAGGATGCGGGCGCCGGTAAGATCAGGCGCAGCCTCTGTCTTCAGTGAGCGGACATATCCGATGCCATCCGTATTGAAGCCGGTCAGTATACCATTGTCGTTGACGATGGTATTGACTGCGCCGACATCCACCGCACTTGAATCCAGCCGGTCCAGATACTCCATCACGGCAACCTTGTGGGGGATCGTTACATTCACGCCCCGGAAGCCAAGCGTCCGTATCGCCTGCACCGCATCGCCCAGCTTGTCCGGCGTAATGTGCAGCGGCACATAAGCGCCGGAGAGACCGAGCGCCTGGAGCGCCGCCCCGTGCATCAGCGGGGATTTGGACTGGGCAATCGGGTCACCCATCACGCCCAGCAGGAGCTCCCCGTGACTCTGCGTGTTCCTGTTTGTCTCAGTCATGTCGCCTTCCTCCTGTACAATTAGATCAGCGAAGGACGGGTAAGCACCTTGACGCCGCGCGGCACATGGACAGCTACTACTGCTCCGGCTGTACCGTTCACCTTGATCCAGCCCAGACCGGAGATGAACAGGTCGGTCTCACTATTCCTGGCGATACGGAATTCATGGCGCTGCCACTGCGGCAGCTTGTCTATGTCGGCAGTCCCCGGCGGAGACAGCAGCTCGCCCCGGTGGTCTTGATACAGGGAATCTGCACGCTCCAGCTTCGTGCGGTGAATCTTGAGGGTGCCGCTGATGAAGCAGGTGAAGGACTGACGTTCCCCCTGAATGAAGTCGAAGCGTCCCAGTCCGCCGAAGAACAGCGACTGGCCTTCATTCAGCTGATAGACCGCAGGCTTGAGCGGATTCTCGGGCATCACTGCGCCCAGATCCTTGCGCTCGACCAGCTCGCTGTACCTCCACGGGTAGACGATTCCCGGCGTATCAATGATGGAATGGCCGTCATCCAGCGGGATTTTGACCATATCGAGGGTGGTGCCCGGATAACGGGAGGTCGTCAGCTCCTCTTCCAGGTCACTGTAATCGGAGATCAGCCGGTTAATCAAGGTGGACTTGCCTACATTGGTAGCCCCGACAACGTATACATCACGCTGCCCGCGCAGCTCGGTAACGGCCTCCAGCAGACGGTCGAAGCCCTGATTGCGCTTCGCGCTGACCAGGACAATCTCCGCCGTGCGCAATCCCTCTTCCTTACAGCGCTGCTGCATCCAGTTGCGCAATCGGTTCCAGTTGGTCACCTTCGGCAGCAGATCGATCTTGTTCACCGCCAGAATGACCTGATTATTGCCGACAAACCGCTGCAGCCCGGAAATCAGACTGCCTTCGAAATCGAACAGATCCACAATATGGATCACCAGTGCATTCTTCTCGCCTACTCCGCTTAACAGCTTCAGGAATTCATCCTGATTCACCGATACGGAAGAGGCTTCATTGTAATTCTTGATCCGGAAGCAGCGCTGGCAAATTACCGGCTCCCGTTCGAAGGCGACCTCCGGGATATAGCCGGGGAGCTCCTTGTCTACGCTCTGTAGCTTAATGCCGCAGCCGCTGCATTTCTCAGGCCGCGCTGTTCCATCGTTCATTGCATTCATTAAGATTTATCCTCCTCTTGCCACAATCCTTGCTTCCGCAGACGGGTCAAGGCAATCTGCTCCACTCTGCGGTTAATTCTTGTTCCTATTCCCTCATCCTTGACCGAGATCGGCAGCACGAGTACCGTGAACAGACCCAGCCGGTTGCCGCCGTATACATCGGTCAGCATCTGGTCGCCGACTACAATCGTCTGCTCCGGTCCCAGCTCCATCAGCTTCATGGCCCGCAGGAACGGGGAATTGCTGGGCTTCTTGGCCTGATGTACAAATTCAATATTCAGCGGGGTGGCAAAACGCGACACCCGGTCCATATTGTTGTTGGATACAATCACAAGCTTGAAGCCCAGCTCCTTCACCTTGGTGAACCAGAGCAGCAGCTCAGGAGTAGCCAGCGGCGCCTTGGCGCCGACCAGCGTATTATCCAGATCCGTAATAATTCCCCGGTAGCCTTGGCGGTACAGCTCCTCCAGAGCGATATCAAACACCGTGTTTACCCGGAGCTTGGGGACTAATCTTTCAAACAATACATTCACCTCATTTTCATACAGGAAACTTGTAACCCGGCTCTATAGGACTGCAAAAACCCCAGGGTCCGGCAGCATTTCATCACCAGTGGGCATTACTTGCCGGACTTCATGCTTTTTCGCAGCCGCAAAGCTTCAGTATACACGCTGTGCCAGTCTTTGTCTTCAATAACCTCAGGGCTGTAATTCGCCCGCTCAAACATCTTCAGCAGCGCAGCAAGACTGCCTGCAGCTTGCGGGCGTTCCACGCTCCACCGTGCCACGGATTCGCGCAGGGTTTCATGCTCTTTCTTCAGCATACCCTTCCTGCGCATATACCTTACCCAGCGCTCCGTTTCTGCGACAACTTTTTGCGCCGGAGTCGGCTGACCGCCGAGACGCATACGGGTAATCAGGAAGCGCAGGCTCAGCCGGCGCTGCCAGATCAGGAATAGGGTCCAGAGCAGGAGTACAGCAGCTGCTCCAGCAACGGCCCAGGTGCCGGGATGGAATCCGGAGGACTTGTCCGTCTGGCCCGCTACCGCCGGTTCAAGCTCCTCGGGCTCCTCAACCTCTACTTCAGGCTGATCCGGATTATCCTGCTCACTCTGCGTCAGCACCGGAACATCGAAGCCCGGTGTTGCCTCTACAGGAACCCATCCGTAATCGCCGAAATAGATCTCAGCCCAGGAGTGGGCGTCCGCATTGGTAATCGTGTAGTTGTTATTCACATAGCCGGCAGCGCCCTGCTGAAGCATTACGCTATCCGGAATCTCGGCCTGCTCCCCGGGAGCATATCCCTTCACCCAGCGGGCCGGTATATCCAGTGACCTCGCCATGGTGACAAGCGCCGTGGAATAGTAATCGCAGTATCCCTCCTTAATCTCAAACAGGAAGCTCTCGACCATGTCCTTGCTTCTGGCCCGTGAGGTATCCGGCTGATTCGTATAAGGGAAAGAAGCTTGCAGATATTGCTGCAGCAGAATCGTCTTCTCGTAAGGTGTCTGCGCTCTCGCCGTAATCTCCTTGGCCAGCGCGCTCACCCGCTCAGGATAGTTATCCGGGAGCTGAAGATACTGCGGGTCGATATTCTTGTTGCTGTAGAGCTGCTCGAAGGTCTGCATGCTCAGTTCCTTAAGGGGAACCACCGGCACCTCCGAGGTTATCACATAGGTCTGCGGGTAAGCTCTTGTTTTGCCTCCGGGATTCCACAGCAATTCACTGTCTTCACTCCGCCAGGACAAGCCGCTGCTCTGTTCCTGCCCGTCCACCGAGTCTACCCCCGAGATCGAATAGCCGCCGAACAGAACCGGATAGCTGTTCCCTCCGAGCAGCTTGACAGTCTGCTTGAGCGTACGAGTCTCTGTCTTGGAGGCGGCAGCACGTTCCAGCGGCTCGCCCACCTGCACCTCGTTATGCGGTCCCCGGCCGGAGGTATCATCATCTGTCCAGCCTTTGCCCGAATACACACTGCGGATCTCGCCGCGCATATAGGTGCGCAGATCGGAGGTCACTTGCATGACCGGCGAATAATCGAAGTTGAAGCCCCCGCCCAGATTGTCATCATTCAGGCTGTAGCCCGAGGTCGTCCCGTTCGCCGCTGACCCGCCGCTTGCGCTGTCACCGCTCCCGGAGGAGGGTCTGGACGAGACGGAGTTACCGTTCCACTTTTGCCAGGCGGTATAAGGGTCGGTCAAGGTGGGACGCACGCCCGGCATATTCACCCCGGCAAGGATAACCAGTGAGAAAATAATCGCTATATTCAAGGCAACCTTCATCGGATACCTCAGCATATAGGTCCAGCCGCGCGGATAATGCAGCTGGAAATTCCTCAGATGCCGGGTGACCAGCCAGCCCATACCGGCAAAGACCGTCCAGGCTACCTCCTGCCACATTACCGCTGTCGTGAATGAATCCAGCGCGGCGAAGGCCGTGATATTCGCCGCGATGAACATCAGAATCCGCGCCTTGCCGTTCACCCACCAGGCGGACACAAGCAGCAGCGCCCAGGCCCCCAGCGCAAACCAGATGTAAGGAATCATCGATACCGCTATCCCGGGCAGCCGGTCAAGAAATGCCGGCAGCAGCGGATCGGGAATGTAAATCCCGTAGCTGATAATCACGTTGTATACAATAAGTACCACTGCTGCGCCTTCCAGCACAATGCGGTACACTCTTTTGAACGGAAAAATGATTTCAATAGCTGTAACAGCCAGCAGGGTTAGCGCCACAGAAACGGTGGTCTCCTGCAGCCAGAAGGGCACCGTATAGGACACCCACTGCATAGCGATAATACTCAGCCATAGCAGCGTCAGCCCGTGATGCCATGAGGAACGTATCGCCTGGAACCAGTGCTTCATCGGACAGAATCACCTCCAAGTACCGCAGGAAGCTCCTGAAGTGTACTGATGCTATGTCCGGTAACGCCATGCGAGTGCAAAATATTCTGCCACTCTCCGGCCCGGTATTTCCCGGAAGGATGCAGAACATGAATATGGGAAGGGGTCATCCCCCGGTTCTCCGCCCAGCGCAGCGTATCCAGTACCGCTCTGCCGCTCTGCGGACTGATCAGTACGAAATACGATCCCTTGGGGAACATCCGCTGGACACTCTCCAGCCTGTCAATCAGCGGCCCCTTGCCTTCTGCGTTGATGTCTATTAAATATTGAATCATCTTTTGCCGCTCGGCATTGCCTTCCGCCGGACTGAACACCTTATTATGCTTATCCAGACAGCACAGGCCGATGCCGATCCGCTCCCGGATGCCGAAGCCGAGGAGAGAAGCCGTGACCGAGACTGCCAGCTCGAATTGTGCGGAGTTGTAATAGCCGCTGGAGGTTCCGTCCAGCACCAGAATGGTTCTGGGAACGGATTCATGCTCGAATTCCTTCGACTTCCACTCGCCGGTCTTCGCCGTTGCATTCCAGTGAATGCGCGTCAGCCGGTCCCCGTAGACATAATCACGGACACCGTTGATCTGCGTGGTCTCGCGCCTGGACTGAAGCAGCGATACCTGCGGCCCCGACAGCCGCGCCTTGCGCTCATACAGTTGCCAGCGCGGCACTACGACGGCCCGGGGCATCACCCGGAATTGGCCTTCTGCCTTGAAAGTCCCCTTATGCTCCATCAGACCGAAGATATCCTCGCTGAGAATATCCGTATTCTCAAAAGAATAACGGCCCCGCTCCAGCAGCGGCGTCTGGAACAGCAGCTCGCCCCGTCCGCCCATGTTCGGAATCAGGCTCTCCTCGAACACCCAGGACTCTCCGTTATGGCGCTTGAGGATTTCTCTTACAACCACGTAGGGCAAAGGCAGAAATCCCGGAATGGTCACTTCCAGCTTCACCTTTAAAAAACCCCCGGCATAGAGCAGATCCGGCTTATCCTGTTCGGAATAGAAGCTGCGTGCGCCTCTGGCCCGCCGGACCCCTTCAAGACCGCCAATGAACAGATACAGAAAAAGAACAGAGACCATGATGAACAGCATGAACGAGGTTTTGCCGCCCTGAAACAGCACGTAGAAGAGTGTAATGACCCAAATCGCCAGAACGCCCGTGAACTTCCTCAGCTGAACCGCAGCGGCAGCCCGCGTAAGTAAGGCCCTCATCTTATTGCCTCATGGTTACAGGCACGTTAATGCTCTGAAGCAGCTTCTGCAGAAGGGAGTCCATGCTGACGTTGTCCAGGCGTGATTCCGGCCGCAGCAGGATCCGGTGTCCCAGTGTATACGGGGTCAGGGTCTTCACATCATCAGGCAGCACATAATCCCGTCCCTGGAGAAAAGCGTAGGCCTTGCAGGCCATCATGAATGATAAGGATGCCCGGGGGCTTGCGCCGAGCAGCACCAGCGGATGCACCCGCGTCTGGCGGACCACATCCAGCAGGTAGTTCAGCACCGGCTCGCTGATGAACACATCGCGGATCTCCTCCTGAATGGCCGCAATCGTCTCCATGCTGGTTACGGGAGCCAGCCTGTCCACCGGTTGGCCCTGCTGATGGGTTAGCAGCAGGTTCTTCTCGGTATAGGCATCGGGGTAGCCCAGGCTGATCCGCAGCATGAAGCGGTCCAGCTGAGCTTCGGGAAGGGTATAGGTTCCCTCGAAATCTATCGGATTCTGGGTCGCACAGAGCATGAACGGATGCGGAAGAGGATAGGTCTCTCCATCGACCGTAACATTGCGTTCTTCCATTACCTCAAGCAGTGCGGACTGGGTCTTGGTGGTCGCCCGGTTGATCTCATCGGCCAGCAGGATATTGGTCATCACCGGACCCGGACGGAAGTGGAACATCTCATCACGCGGATGATAGACGGATACGCCGGTAATATCACTCGGAAGAATATCCGGGTTACACTGGATGCGCCGGTATTCGCCGGACATCGACCGGGAGAGCGCGCGGATAAGCTGGGTTTTTCCAGTCCCCGGAACATCCTCAATCAGGACATGTCCGCCTGCTAACAGTGCAGTCAGCAGCAGTTCTATTTCAAAGCTTTTACCGAGAATACAGGATTCCAGATTAGTGCGGACAGCGTTCATAATTTGCGTGGATTCTTGACGTACGGGCATGTATATTAAACCCTCCTATATCAGAATAAGCAGTAATATATACATTTTACATGATAGGAGTACCGAAAGTACATGTTAGGCTGGTGATATCACTGTAAATGCCAAAACAAACAGCACAAATCCCGGATAAGGGAATTGTGCTGCAGTGCCTGTCGTACTTGACATTAAACCTTGAATTTGCCGATCTGCTCCTGAAGCTCTTCAGCGATAGTGGACAATGAAGTGGCCGAAGCCGAGATGCCTTCCATTGAAGCCAGCTGCTCCTCGGTAGCAGCCGATACATGCTGTGTTCCCGCCGCTCCATTCTCGGCTGCGACAGATATCTGCTTGATGAAGTTGACCACTTCATCCGTTCCTGCTGACAGCTGCTCTGATCCGGCCGATACTTCCTCAATCTCTCCGGTAACCTGATTGACAGTATTCAGAATATGCTCGAAGGAATTACCGGCGCTGCGGACGGCTTCCAGCCCAGCAGCGACATCCTGTCCGTTCAATGTTACCGCTTCAATCGCTGTGACGGTATCGGATTGGATGGCTTCTACCAGTTCGGTAATCTGCTGGGCTGAGCCGGCGGACTGCTCTGCAAGCTTGCGGACTTCTCCTGCAACCACAGCAAAGCCCCGTCCCTGTTCTCCGGCACGCGCAGCTTCAATGGCAGCATTGAGCGCCAGAAGGTTGGTCTGTCCCGCGATGCCGGTAATGACACTAACGATTTTGCCGATTTCATTGGAACGTTCTCCGAGCGCCGACATCATGCCGCCGAGCTCTGTAACCGACTGATTCACAGCGTTCATCTGTGTCACTGCTTCCTGAATCCGCTGATTCCCTTCGGCAGACCTCTGGGCTGCTCCTTGTGCAGATGCGAAGACAGACTGGGTGCGTACAGCAATCTGTTCTACACCAACGGACATCTCTTCAATAGCCTGCGTAGATTTCCCAACCATATCCACCTGAAGTGCAGCCCCGCTGGCTACTTCCTGCATTGTCTCTGTAATCTGCATAGACGCCTGACTGCTCTGCTCTGCACTTGCTGTCAGCTCTTCGGAGGAAGTAACTACAAGCTCTGTCGTCGCGTTTACAGCCTGAATGAGGCTCCGGAGATTCTGTACCATTGCATTGAATGCAAGCGAGAGTGTATGCATCTCGTCCCTGCTCTTCACAGTTACCGGTTCACCGGTCAGGTCCCCGCCAGCGATACGTTCCGCAGCACGGCTGATTCTCAGCACCGGACGCGAGATGGAGTTCGACAGCAGGATCGAGATCACAATCGCAACCAGGATCGCGGCAGCGCTGAAGACAATGATCATCCGCTGTCCTGAAACGTAATTCGCCACCGCTTCATCGTTCATCAAGGCGGCTCCGCTGTTATTAAGTTCAATCAGCTTCATAATGGTGTTATTTGCGTTATACCACAGCCCATAGGATTCTTTGTGCAGCATATTGGCCTTGCCATAGTCCTTGGCCTCTCCGGCACTAATAATCTCCGGCAGCTTGGCCAGATAGGACGCATATTGTTCAGTAAAGCCCTTGTAGATTTCCCTCTCCTCATCGGAGCTGATCAGGGCTTCATAGACCTTAAGTCCGTCGTCCACCTTCTTAAGCACATCATTATAATCGGCTTGAACCTTGTCTCTTTGCGCAGTATTCTGCTCCAGCACCAGATTCAGCGCAAGGCGTTCAACATCCGAGACATCTCCATTCAGTGTACCAAGAATCGTGACACTGGGCATCCAATGTGAGTCGATGTCTTTCGCTGTATCTCCAAGCTTGTTCAGGCTGAGCAGAGAAGCAGTGCTACTGACAAACAGCAGTGCTACGACAACAAAAAAAGCAAGCAGCATCTTCAATCGTATATTTATTTTCATCTCAACGCTTCCCCCGTTAACTTATGTATTCTCTTGATTGCACAAGCATACATCTATATCGACAAAAGCTGACATTTCGTTAATATTTCGATTATATATTTTTAATTTATTCAAATTCCTGTTAAGACCCAAAAACAAGCATAAACGGATGCCGCCCTTATAAGGACGACATCCGTTTATAAAAGACCGCCAGAAGTTGAAGCGGTCCCGAATATACTTATCTATGCTGCACTACCCCTTCGGCCGGACCACCAGCGCCGCCAGGAAAGAGAAGACAATCGCCGAGGAAATCCCGGCGCTGGTCACATCGAAGATCCCGGTGACGACACCGACCCAGCCATCGCGCTCCAGCTCCGTCAGCGCGCCGTGGACCAGGGAATTCCCGAAGCTGGTAATGGGTACGCTGGCCCCGGCTCCGGCGAATTTCACGAGCGGATCGTAGATGCCAAAAGCATCGGCAGCCGCTCCAAGCACCACCAGCGTACTCATGGTATGGGCCGGAGTCAGCTTCAGCACATCGAACATCAGCTGGCCGATCACGCATATCGCTCCTCCGACCAGAAAAGCCCATAAATAAATCATGCTCCCTCACCTCCGATCTCCAGGGCTACCGCATGGGCTACACACGGAATACTCTCCCCTTGCTGATAAGACAGCGGCGAGAGCAGCGCTCCAGTCGCCACGATCAATACCCGTTTCAACTCACCCTTCTTCATCCGGCCGATAATATGCCCGTAGGTTACTGTGGCCGAGCAACCCGCGCCGCTTCCCCCGGCAATGACATACTTCTGCTTGTCCAGATCGTACATCATGAGGCCGCAGTCATTGAAGACCGTCTGCTCCATTGGGATGCCTTCCTTGGCCAGCAGATCCTTGGCAATCGGCAAGCCGACGGAAGCCAGATCGCCCGTAACAATCAGATCATAGTGACCAGGCGACAGCCCCGTATCGCGGAAATGTGCCGTGATGGTATCGGCGGCTGCCGGGGCCATGGCCGTTCCCATATTGAACGGATCTTTCAGCCCCAGGTCCATGATGCGCCCAAGAGTTGCGTACACCACATGCGGGCCTTGAACCGTCCCATCGTTCACTCCTACCACTGCGCAGCCGGAGCCTGTAACGGTATATTGGGCGGTGGGCGGCTTCTGCGAGCCATACTCTGTCGGGTAGCGGAACTGCTTCTCAACTGTACAGTTATGGCTGGATGTGCCGGCCAGCGCGTACTTGCCGCCGCCGGAATCCACAATCATGGTGGCGATGGCGAGGCTCTCCATCGAGGTGGAGCAGGCACCGAACACTCCCAAGTAAGGCACGCCGAGCTTCCGCGCGGCGAAGGAGCTGCTGATGATCTGATTCATCAGATCCCCGCCGACGAAGAACTCCAGCTTCTCCTGCTCCAGATTCGCATTCATCAGGGCGAGCTTGGCGGCTTTTTCGAACAGGGCGCGTTCTGCCTTCTCCCATGTCTTCTCGCCCATCTCCAGCGAATCATAGACGAAGTCGAAGCTTGAGGCCAGCGGCCCTTCTCCCTCTTCAGGCCCCACTACAGCGGATGTCCCAAGGATCACCGGACGGTTCGTAAATTCCCAGGTCTGACTGCCGAGCTGCTTCATCGTTTAATGCGCACCTCCCCAGCCCATAACGGCATACACTACACCCACGATAAAAGCGGCAACGACACCGAACACAATAACCGACCCGGCCAGCTTGAACATGTTCCCGCCCACGCCCAGTACCAGCCCTTCAGCCCTGTGCTCCAGTGCGGCAGAGCACATGCTGTTGGCGAATCCTGTGACGGGCACCGCTGTGCCTGCACCGCACCACTGGGCGAGCTTGTCATATACCCCGAAGCTGGTCAATATGACGGAGAGCAGAATCAGAATGGCCACGGTCGGGCTTGCCGCCTCTCTTGAGGTCATATCGAATATCGCCATGAATGCTTCCTGGATGCCTTGTCCCAGCACACAGATGAGTCCCCCGGAGAGGAAGGCGCGTATACAATTCTTGAATACAGGACGAGAAGGCACGTAAGGCTTGGCCAATTCCTGATAAGCCTTCGGGGTCAGACCATCAAGGTTCAGCTTGACGCCTGACTTTTTTGTTTTTGCCGGCAATGCAGACACCCCCTGAACTGTTGGATACGAAAGGGAACGGGCAGCGGGTAAGCTGTAGTCCCGTTCCTTCGTGCTATGCAGAATTAAGTTTTCCTTATTGTTCACTTCAGGCGGCCCCGTTATGTCCCTCCTGCTCAGGAAAAATAAAACAGCACAACAATCAGCAGCAGAAACAGCACCAGAATCAGCACTGCCTCATTCTCCCGCCCGTACCGGCGGCGGTACCGCCTGGGCAAGCCCTGCCTGCGGACCGGCACTTTCCGGAAACCGCTCCGGCTGCCTGCCTGGGCTACGCTCCCCGAGAGCCACATTCTCCTCGCTTCCTTTCTCCGGCCCCTGCCTGCAGAGCCCTTACTGTATAGTATTCGCACAATGAGCCTCTGTGTTCATTTGCCCTTCCAGCATGGACAAGAGGCGCAACAATGTTCATACTAGATGACATAAAGGAGCGATATATGTATGAATACAGACACACTTGAATTATTTAAGACATTGACTGAATTCCCCTCAGCCTCCGGCTTCGAGCGCGAACTGCGCGCTTATGTCAAAGAGGCAATGACGCCTTATACGGACGAATTTGTACAAGACCGACTGGGCAGCCTGTTCGGCGTGATGCGCGGTGAAGCTAACGGTCCCAAGATTATGGTGGCCGGCCATTTCGATGAGGTAGGCTTCATGGTTACCGGCATTACAGACAACGGGATGATCCGCTTCACACCGCTGGGCGGATGGCTGGCTTCGGCCGTGGCCTCACAGCGCCTGCAGATTATTACGCCGAAGGGTACGCTGAACGGCGTGGTCGGCAGTACACCTATCCATCTGCTGAGCGCGGATGAACGCGGCAAGGCCGGGGAGATCAGCAAGATGTACATCGATATCGGCGCAGACAGCCGGGAAGAGGCGCAGAGCTTCGGTGTAGCTCCGGGACAGCAGGTCGTGCCGGTCTGCCCGTTCACACCGCTGGCCAATCCGAAGAAGATTATGGCCAAGGCCTGGGACAACCGCTACGGTGTCGGCCTGGCTATTGAATTAATGAAGGAACTGCACGGACAAGCCTTGCCGAATACGCTCTACTGCGGCGCTACCGTTCAGGAAGAGGTCGGGCTGCGCGGTGCAAGGACGGCTGCCAATCTGCTGCAGCCGGATATTTTCTTCGGGCTGGACGCCAGCGCCGCTTCCGATATGACCGGCGACCGCCAGGCCTTCGGCCATCTGGGCCAGGGCGCACTGCTGCGTATTTTTGACCCGACGATGATTACCCACCGGGGACTGATTGAATATGTGCAGGATATGGCTGACACCCATAAGATTAAATACCAGTATTTCGTCTCCCAGGGGGGAACGGATGCGGGCCAGGTGCATCTAAGCGGAATCGGTATTCCTTCAGCGGTGATCGGGATCTGCTCCCGTTACATCCACACGGCAACCTCGATCATCCACAGTGATGATTATGCGGCAGCCAAAGAGCTGCTGATTAAGCTGGTACAAGGATTGGACCGCACGACACTGCAGACGATTCTGGAGAACAGCTAATAGCCTCCACACAAAGTGGGGCTTTAGCTCTCACAGACTAACGCAAACAGCCGCAGGGATAAGCTTATAGGCTTTCCCTGCGGCTGTATTTTTATGTTGTTAGCTCATATGTCCTTAGCTCAGCTTCGCGTATTGCTCCATCGCAGACTGATGGATCGGATGGTCAGCAGCAAGACCCGTATACTTCGTCAGCGCTGCTTCTGCTCCAAGCTCCGCGATTGCGGCTTGCAGCTCCACCGCTTCCGGGTCATCCCCCGCCTTGAACAGCAGCGCACCGGCCATGGAACGTGTCAACGCGGTGTAACTCAGCCCTCTGTCATACGCCTGCGTTGCAGGGGATACCAGACGATCATTTGGCGACAGCTTGCGCAGCGGCGAACGGCCTACACGGGACACCTCATCGGTCAGCGCCGGATTGCGGAAGCGCTCCAGGATTTTATCGATATACTTACTGTGCTCTACTTCATCGAAGCCATGCTTCTGGACCAGCACTGCGCCGGTCTCCTCAAGTACCTCACGAACCTTCGCCGTTAACGCCTCATCCGCCATAGCCTGCTGTATGGTCTCGTAGCCCTGCAGATAGCCCAGGTACGCCGCAGAGCAGTGCCCCGTGTTCACAGTGAAGAGCTTGCGTTCAATATACGGCTCCAGATTCTCTACATAATGCACACCTTCAACCGGCGTATAGCCCGGGATCATCTGCGAGGCGTCCACCACCCATTCATAGAACGGCTCAACGACCACCTTCAGAATATCCTCATGCTGCTGGAGCGGAACGATCCGGTCCACTGCCGCGTTAGGAAAAGCAACCGAAGATTCAGCCTTCTCACGTGCAGCTTCATCGAGCTTCGCGTATACCAGCTCCTTGAGCTGTGCACTGCCGCCAATCGCATTCTCGCAGGCAATGACATGCAGCGGTGCGGAGGAGACAGCTACTCTCCGGCGGATGCCGTCCGCCACCGTTCCCGCAATGTGCTTCAGAATTGACACGCCGACCGCGGTTGTAACCAGATCGGCTTCAGCAATGGCGGCCGCCACTTCATCCGCATGCGTGACACTGCTAAGAGCCGTTACATTCTTCACGATGACCGTTTCCTGACCGTCGCTGGCCAGCGTGACCGGATACTCCCCGCGTTCCTTGAGCTGGGTAACAAAGGCCTCATTCACATCCACAAAAGTAACTTCATAGCCCGCCTGCGACAGCAGCAGCCCGATGAAGCCCCTGCCGATATTGCCCGCGCCGAAATGGACCGCCTTCATTACTCCAGTCCCCCTTCGAAGATTGCAATAACATCAGCAGCCGTAGGGGCGTTCATTACGCGGTCAATAGCATCATCCTCGGTGAAAATCATCGCCACGTTCGTCAGAACCTCCATATGCCCGTCACCTGCGGCTGCAATGCCGATGACTACAAACGCCGGCTCATCGCCGCCGAAATCCACCCCGTCCGGAAAGCGGATGATAGACAACCCAGTTGACTTGATAAAAGGCCGCGCTTCTTTAGTACCATGCGGAATAGCCAATCCGCCGCCCATATAAGTGGACACCACTTCCTCGCGCTCCAGCATCTTGGGAACATATTCCTCCGTTACATGCCCTGCATCGACCAGCAGCTTGCCCGCCATCTTGATGGCTTCGTATTTATCGTTTGCCGCACCGTGCATAATCACTTTATTTTCTGACAGTATACTCATATGGTTTCTCCCGCTTTCAACTTTTATTTTGGAAAAAATGAAGCAGCTCCGAGGACAAATACCCCCGGATCTCTGACTCTGAACGCTCTTCCAGCAATTGAACCAGCTCGGAATTCAGCAGCAGTGCGCTGATCTCGCTGAGCACCTCCAGGCTCTCCTTGGAGAGTCTGCGCGGAGCCAGCATGAGCAGAATGACTCTGACCTCTGTATCCCCCTCCAGAATTACGGGCTGATCAAGCCGGTACAGGGTCAGCGATGACAGGTGAATATGGCTGCTTCTGGTATGGAACAACGCCAATGCGGTATCGGGGATCACCTGGCTGGTCATCCGCTCCCGTTCGAGCAGACGCTCCAGCACAATACCGGCATCCCCAACCACGCCGTTTCCATTCAGTGTCTCCAGCATCTCCACTATCGTCGCTGACAGATCCATTCCCTTGTTGTCAATCGGATGGAACCTGAACCGCTCCAGCAGGCTGACGATCTCATCCAGAACGCCCTTGTAGCTCCTGAGCCGTTCAAGCGAGGCTTCCTCCCGCACCGCCTGGTCCGGTTCACTGGGCATCCCCTTCTCCCGTTCCCGCAGCGTAGTATTCTGGATGTAATTCAGCAGCTTCTCGATCTCCTCCGCTGTGAGCAGGGGGCTGATCTTGATGTAACGCTCCTTATCAATCGGCAGATCAATGGTAGATATAATCAGATCATAATCTTCATCCGGCAGGCGTGCTGCTTCATACCAGGAGATGTTGCCGAGAATCTCAATCTGCGGCATTTCCTTGGTCAGCCGGGTGGCTAGCAGCCGGGAGGAGCTAAGGCCGCTGGCACAGACCAGAATGGCTCTTACGTTGCGCCTTAGCTGGTTCAGCCGCTCTGCGGAAGCTCCGAAATGCATGACCAGAAATCCGATCTCTTCATCCGGGATCGCAAGCTCCAGCTGCATATCCTCCACCGCTGCGCGGATGATGTTGAACAGATATTCGTAATCCCTGCGAATCGGGCCAAGCAGCGGGTTACGGATACGCGTGCCTTCCCGAATCCGCTTCAGTGCCGGATCAATATGCTCCAGCAGACCCTCGCGCAGGGAACGGTCACTCTGGAACGGCAGCCCTGTCCGCTTGACGACACTCTCCGTCAGCTTGTAGACAATCTCCATTAATTCAATGTCGCCATAGGCATAGCCCGACGAGGAGAAGGAATCCTGAACCCGGTCGAACAGCCCGGCGATATACAGAATCTCTACCCGGGGGATTTTCAGCTTAAGCACCTCAGCGAGCTGCCCCACAAATCGCTCGGCTCCGGCAATGTTCCGGTGATCGGACACCCTGGAATAGCCCGCTTCCGCCCCGCTGTCGATGCTTCGGCTAAGCTCAATCCGCCGGGTAGTGACAGCAAGGGCCAGGAGCATCTCCATATAGACAATTTCGGGCAGCTCCGCCGTCCATTTCCATTCCATATCCCACAGCGTATTCTCTACTTCCATAAGGTTGGATTGTCCAACTGTAGTTAATAGAACACGAAAAGCCGGATTGCTCTCAGCCACAGAACCATGGCCGACCAGATCGGACAAATCCAGATGCTCTGCGGCTAACCGGCCAATCGCCCGGCGCTTGTCGAGCTCGCTGCCGGTGATTTCTACGCCGTAGCCTCGTCTACGAACCAGCTCCAGGCCGAACTTACGGACCCATTGCTCCAGTTCATCCAGATCGTAGCTAATAGAAGCAACTGTAACCTTGAGGGAATGCGCAAGTGTGAACAGCTTCACCGGCTCCTCTGCCTCCAGCAGCACACAGAGCTCGAATACCTTGCGGTCTTCGCCGGAATAATCCGCCGGCTTCTCTTCCCGCAGGAATAGGCGCAGCTCCGCAAGACCGGCCTCCGGGCCGCTCAACTGGATGCCTTTGCCTGATTTTTTGATCAGATCAAGACCAAAGTCCTCAAGCGCGGACTCTATATCCTCCATCTCCCGGTGTACGGTCCTTACGCTTACCCCGGTAGCCTCGGCAATTTTTACAGCGGTAATCTCTCCGCTTGCTTCAAGCAGAAGCCACAGGATCTGGCGCTGTCTGGCGGTAATTTTCGTCATTTCCGCTAACCCTCCGCCTTGCATCAAGTACAAACGGATATGCCGTCCTATAAGGGACGGCATCCGTTTCAGCGAGAACTATATACTTAGATTTTACACTTGTGCCGCTTACTTCAAACGTTCTACGAGCTCATCATATTTCGGACTCTTCAGGAAGTTATCGATCGAGATATGCTCTGCCTGCGGATTGCTGGCAATCGCCCGGTCGGTAAGCGTCTTCTGGGTAACTACGATATCCGCGTCAGCAGGAATTTCACTAACAGCAGAGTTCGTCACCGTAATGTTGACCCCTGCGTTCTGCAGTTTCTTTCTCAGCACCGAGGCCCCCATGGCACTGGAACCCATCCCTGCATCACAAGCGAAGACGATTTTGTTCACATTGGCTTTGCTGCGGACATTGGAAGCTACAGCTGTAGTTGCGGCGGTCTGTGCTGCTGTACCGGCCGACTTCATGTCTCTCATTCTGGCTTCTGCCGCTTCCAGATCCATCTCCTCTTCATCATTACTCTTGGAAGATCTCAGAAGCACAGCTGCAATCAGGAACGATACGATGGTAGCCACGACAACCCCGGCAATCATCGGAAGATATCCGCCCTTAGGCGTCATTGCGAAATAGGCAAAGATACTGCCTGGTGAAGGAGAAGCTACCAGACCGGCGCCCAGCATCTGGAAGGTGAATGTACCGGACATTCCGCCACCGATGACCGCCAGAATCAGACGAGGGTTCATCAGGATGTAAGGGAAGTAGATCTCATGAATCCCGCCCAGGAAGTGAATGATAATAGCGCCCGGTGCAGAGGATTTGGCAGAACCTTTGCCCGCCAGCCAGTATGCAAGCAGGATACCCAGACCAGGACCCGGATTCGATTCAAGCATGAACAGGATGGATTTGCCGATTCTCTGGGACTCTTCAAGCGCAATCGGTCCCAGTACCCCGTGGTTAATTGCATTGTTCAGGAACAATACCTTGGCCGGCTCAATGATGATGTTGATGAGCGGCAGCAGGTTATGGTTCACCAGGAACTCCACGCCATTCGAGAGGATATTGGTCAAGCCTTGAACCAGCGGTCCAACGCCCTTTAAGGCTCCAAGCGTCAAAGCGCCGCCGATGATACCCAGCGAGAAGTTGTTGACCAGCATTTCGAACCCGGCTCTGATTTTGCCGTCCACAGCTCTGTCGAACTGCTTCAGCACCCAGGCAGCCAGCGGACCGACAATCATCGCACCCAGGAACATTGGAATCGTCGAGCCGACGATAACCCCCATGGTCACCAGCGCGCCGATGACAGCACCGCGTTTGCCGTGAACCATCTGTCCGCCGGTGTAACCGATCAGCAGAGGAAGCAGGTAGTTAATGATTGGGCCTACTAGAGCTGCAAGGCTTTCATTAGGATACCAGCCCGTTGGAATGAATAATGCTGTAATCAATCCCCAAGCGATAAAAGCGCCGATATTCGGCATAACCATACCGCTGAGCATACGTCCGAATTGTTGAACCTTCACCTTTGCACCGCCGGATGAAGTTTGTTTCGTTGCCGTTGTGGCCATTTAAGATGCCCCCTTATTGTAATGAACGGGAACCTTCCGCACCGCATACTGAAAGGTGTTTTCCCTTTGAACACATCGTAAATCAAAGCGCTTTCTTTGTCACCAAATTGAAAACACGGTTTCGGCATGAACATTGTTGACAACATTTAAGAGCTCCTGCCAAGGGGCTTAAGTCCAGTATCCTGCTTGCTTCCAACGGCCTACAAGCTTCCTCATAGGATGCACAATTTCACGTATAATATCATTTAAGGCTTAGGTAGTGTAAAGAACAGAATGAACCTGCGGATGGATAATGTAAGAACTTAGGGCTGTAGCTCATACGGCTATATTTGCCCGCTGTCGGGGCAGACAAAAAAAGCCGCCCCCTCAACGGAGACAGCTATGCCATGCGGCAGCGGTTAAGCTATGATTAAATCATGTCCAGCGGAACCTTCCACGACGGCTGGGGAAAAGCATCGTCGAGCTGCCACAGCTCGTCGTCTGTAAGCACAAGCCTCGCGGCAGCCGCATTCTCATTCACATGCTCACGGGTGGCAGCCTTGGGAATAGCGATGACCTCCCCGTCCCGGATGGTCCAGGCCAGCAGAACCTGCAGCGGAGTGACCTCATGATTCCGGGCAATCTGCTGCACAGCTTCATTCTCAGTCAGCCCTTTTCTCAGTGTGCCTGCCTGGGCCAGCGGAGAATAGGCCATGACAGGAATCTTATGTCCTCTCAGCCAAGGCAGCAGCTCATGCTCAATCCCTCTCGAGCCCAGATGATAGAGCACTTGATTAACTGCACAGTGATTGCCGCCGGGAATACTCAGCAGCTCCTGCATATCTGCCGTATCCAGATTGGATACGCCCCAGCGGGCGATTTTGCCGGAAGCAACCAGTGCCTCCATCCCCTCCACGGTCTCTTCCAGAGGAATGTTGCCGCGCCAATGCAGCAGGTACAGGTCCAGATGGTCCGTCCCGAGCCGCTTGAGGCTGGCTTCGCAGCTGCTAATCAGCTTAGTCCCGCCCGCATTATGCGGATAGACCTTGGAGACCAGAAATACGCTGTCGCGGATTCCCCGCAGCGCTTCACCAACCAGCTCCTCGGAGCGGCCGTCACCGTACATCTCAGCCGTATCAATCAGATTCATCCCCAGCTCTACACCCTGGCGAAGCGCAGCAATCTCTTCTGCCCGCTTCCCCGGCTGGTCGCCAATCCGCCACGTTCCCTGCCCCAGTCTGGGCAGCACGGCTCCGTCGTTCAGGCGGATATTCTCAGATACAGGTCTGCTCATATGTGATAAGTCTCCTTATAAGAATAATGTTCTTACTTACTATACTTACCATATCCAGGGCAACGAAACATCCGTTAAGTGTCCAACTCAGTAACGTTTCAGCGGGAATTCTCAGCCGATCAGCTTCAGGCCGGCTACGGCTCCCAAAATCACTACAATACAGGCAATCCGCTTCACATCCCTTGCTTCACCGTAGAACAACATGCCCATAATCGCTGCCCCGGACGCTCCAATCCCTGTCCAGATCGCATATGCAATCCCCATCGGCAGACTCTCCATCGCCAGAGACAGCAGCAGGAAGCTTGCCCCGAAGCCTAGGATCAGCAGGCAGACAGACTGCCAGTTGCGGTCCTTGTGCAGCTTGCCAATCATGGCGACCCCGAACATTTCACATATACCAGCGGCAATCAGCATCACCCATGCCATATCAGTTCAGCTCCTTTGTCTGTTCAGATTCAGCCTGAGCCGGGGTAACCAGCTTCAGTCCGACGACCCCGGCCAGCAGCAGGCCGATCAACAGCAGCTTCAACGGCCGCAGCGGTTCACCGAACAGAACTCCACCCGCCAGAACGGTACCCGCGGTTCCAAGTCCGACAAATACAGCATAGACCGTCCCGACCGGCAGCCTGCCGCTAGCCCAGATGAGGGCGTAGAAGCTGATCAGTATGGCCGCTACCGTAACCGCCCATTCCCATGGAGCGGAGGCATGCTTCAGCCCGATGACCCATATCACTTCAAAGCAAGCAGCGCCTGCAATCATGATCCAGCTCTTAGTGCTTTTCTTCATTTCCCTTGCCTCCTGTGTCATAAAATAAGCCCGGAAGGTTATCGTCATTACCTGACGATACCTCCCGGGCTTTTGTCCCTCCGTGTATACACGGATTAGCTTCATCCGTGTGTTCTCCCTCGGACCAGGCCAGCGGTGTGTACCTGCTGCGGAACCCTAGAGAACTATTAACTGCTTATGAACTTACAACGTATGTTAGCAAATCACGCTACGGAATGCAACCCCTGTATCTCTTACTCCTGTCCGGCCAGCCTGTTCAGCTCCTGTAGATCCGCTTCCAGATCCGCCTCGGTATACTTGCCCTGACCAAAGCCGATCATGGCGCGCAGCGGCATGTATTTCATCATGGCCAGCAGCATCTCCGGATTGTCGCCAAGCGCATCCTCCAGCCCGAACACGCTGCTGAAGCTCTTCGCCTTCTCCTCCGTCAGCGGATTGGCAAGCAGGTCACCGACTGTGGTGTTGCGGTGGAACCGGGTGGTCAGCTTCACGGTGGATTCCACCTCAAGCTCCGTGCTCAGGCGGATATCGCGCGAGGAAGAACCTACAGCGATCTTGAACCTCCCGCTCTCCACATGCCAGTCGCCTAACTGCACATTATAATAAGCGAAGGAACGTTTATCCAAAGTGAAGGTTACGCTGCGTTCTTCCCCAGGCTGCAGCTCAATCTTGCCGAAGCCCTTCAGCTCCTGCAGCGGACGGATCACATGACTCTCCACATCACTGACATAGAGCTGTACGACTTCCTTGCCCGCTCTGCTGCCGGTGTTCTTGACAGTGACCGATACCTGAACGGTATCTGTGTCCTGAATGCGGGTCTGATCCAGCAGCAGGCGGCTGTACTCGAATTCCGTGTAGCTGAGGCCGTAGCCGAAGGGGAACAGCGGCTCGATTTCTTTTTTGTCATAATAACGGTAGCCTACGAACAAGCCTTCCTTGTACTCCACCGTATCGCCTTCACCGGGGAAGTTCAGGAATGTCGGATTGTCGCTCAGCTTCATAGGGAAGGTCTCCGCCAGCTTGCCGCTCGGGCTCACTTCGCCGAACAACAGATCCGCAACCGCACCGCCAAAAGCCTGACCGCCCAGGTAGCCTTCAAGCACCGCTTTCGCCCTATGCAGCCAAGGCATCTCGACCGGAGCGCCGTTGCTCAGCACTACAATAATTTCGCTCTGAACCTCGGCCACCGCTTCAATCAGCGCCTTATGGCTCGCAGGAAGCAGCAGATGGCTACGGTCATAGCCCTCCGATTCGTAGCGGTCAGGCAGACCAAGGAACAGCACAGCTGCATCCGCCTTAGCTGCTGTATCACAGGCTTCGCGCAGCAGATCAGCATTGATGTCATCGCTCTCCAGCTCATAGCCCTGTGCGTACAGGAAGCTGGCCGCATCCCCGGCAACGGCCTGCAATTCAACGAAGGCATCATCCATCCGGGATGGATTCACATGCGAGCTGCCCCCGCCCTGATAGCGCGGCTGCTTGGCGAATTCACCGATCACGGCGATCCGGCCGCTCTTCACGAGGGGCAGAATCCCGCCTTCGTTCTTCAGCAGCACCATACTCTCCCGGGCCACTTCGCGTGCAAGCTGATGATGCTTATCTGCATCGAAGACAGCGTGCGGGTTGCGGTTTTCGACACTTTTGAAGATAAAGGCCAGCATCCGTTCTACAGCGAGATCCAGCGTCTCCATAGCCAATTCACCGCTCTTCACAGCCGCTACAATCTTGGCGTCTCCGATTCCAGCACTTGACGGCATTTCCAGCTCCAGCCCTGCTGCCAGTGCCTTCACCCGCTCATTGACCGCTCCCCAGTCCGACACAACGAAGCCTTCGAAACCCCAGTCCTCACGCAGCACCTTGGTCAGCAGCTCATAGCTCTCGGAAGCATACTCTCCGTTCACCTGATTATACGAGCACATCACACTCCACGGCTGGCTCTGCTTCACGGTGCCTTCGAAGCTGGCTAGATAAATCTCGCGGAGCGTCCGCTCATCAATAACTGCATCCACTGACATGCGGCGGTGTTCCTGGTTATTGGCAGCATAATGCTTCAGCGACGTCCCCACTCCCTGGCTCTGCACACCCTTCACATGATTTGCAGCCATCTCTGAGGCCAGGAACGGGTCCTCCGAGAAATATTCAAAGTTCCGCCCATTCAGCGGAGAACGCTTGATATTATTGCCTGGTCCGAGCAGAACGGCGACATTCTCCACCTGGCATTCCGTTCCCAGCGCCTCGCCCACCCGGAAGATCAGATCACGGTCCCACGAGGAGGCAAGTCCGGCTGCTGACGGAAAACAGGTTGCCGGTACACTGTTATTCAATCCAAGATGGTCTGCGTCACCCTGCTGCTTGCGGAGACCGTGGGGACCGTCTGTTACCATCACTGAGGGGATACCCAGACGTTCAATGCCTTTGGTGTTCCAGAAATCCAGCCCGGAGCAGAGTCCGGCCTTCTCTTCCAGTGTCATTTGCGAAATGAGCTTTTGAAGCTCTGTTATGTCCTTTGCCATTATATAGCCTCCTATGAATACGGTTTCTTGACTCCATTCTATATGACTGTTCCGGCCAATTATGGTACTTTCATTCGATTTTTGGTATTCTAAGTAGACAAAAAAGGGGGCGGCCTATGGTGAAGGGAATCGGGAATGACGACGGTATACAGTACATCTGCAAGCTGGTCTACGAAGCTTACCGGGTCCCGGTCTTGCGGGTTGATGAAGCGGCTGCGCCCCGTCTAGCCCTGGGACCGACTGCACTAAACCGCCCTTCCGTTCAGGGAACGGGCGGCCTGCCGGTTGAGGTGATGGAGCTTGTCCGGGGGCACGGAGGAGCGGCGGCGGGCAGGAAGCTTAACATGGAGACGGTCGAGACGTTTAGTACAGTTAGTAGCAGGACAGCAGTTGAAGGCGGGACGCTTAACGCGGTGACGGGCAGAACTGCTGCTGCGGCCTCGCCCGCGTTGCCGTATCTGCACACAACTGGCTTCCTGGAGAATTTCATTATTCTCCAGCTTCCCGGCGCTGACGGTGCCATCGTCACCGGTCCGGCGCTGAACGCACCTGTTACCGGTGATAATGCAGCCAACCTGCTGCGCGACCACAACATCCCGCCCGGGCAGCAGGCAAGCTGGCTAGAGTATTACGGCAACCTGCCTATAATTAGCCGGAAGCGCTGGTATCATGCGGCGCTGCTGCTCTACACGCTTGTCACCGGGCAGGCATTGTCCGTAACGGAGCTGCTGCTGGCGGCGGGTCCGCTGGCGGAACCGCTGCATCCGGCGGACGACAGCCCGGATCTGGACTTGTCCTACCGCCGCGAGCATACATGGCTGCACCATGACCCGATGCAGGAACGCGAAATGTTCCGCTATATTACCAATGGGGACAAGGCGGGGCTGCTGCGGACCCATGCTTCTTTTGCCGAGGAGAGCTTCGGAAGGTTGTCCCGCAAAAGCCAGCTGCGCAGCAAAAAAAATCTGGCTGTCTCCTCCATCACGCTGGCCACCCGCGCGGCGATTGAAGGCGGGCTGTTCTGGGAGATTGCCTATACGCTAAGCGACTTCCATATCCAGTATATTGAGGAGCTCCGTGATATTCCGGCGGTGGACCGGGCTATGCTGGCCGCACTCTGTGACTTTGCCGATCAGGTGGAGGGCAGCCGCAGCGCAAGACATTCCCGCATCTCCGACCGGTGCCGGAATTATATTTACAATCATCTGTATGAGGAGCTTCCACTCGGCAGGCTGGCTGAATACGCCGGAATGAGTGCCAGTTATCTGTCCCAGCTGTTCAAAAAAGAAACTGGAACCGCCATCAGCGACTACATCCAGCAGCAGCGGGTCGAAGAAGCCAAGCGTCTGATCCAGCTGCCCGGTATCACGCTGTCGGATATCGCTACCCGTCTGCATTTTAACGACCAGAGCTATTTTACCAAGGTATTCAAGAAATATACCGGCCTCACCCCGAGACAATTCAAGCAGCATTTCAAGTAGTTTCCAGAATTATGGTATGATTCAGCTATGAGGGCAATCTTACATTTGGTTATAAGGAGAGGTTCTGCATGATGGGAAGCTTACTATTCGCAGGAGCAGTTATCTTCGTTGCGGTGAAGTTGATTAATCGCAGTAATCGTAATGCGCGGTACAAAAATTACGGCAATAGAACCCGCTCTCACTCTGGAGATCATTATTTTATCACAGGTACCGGAGCCGATGCGGGCAGCTACAACGAAAACAGCCCACATAAAATCCATCCAGGCACGGACGGGCACAGCGGTGCCAGCCATCATCATGGTCATCACCACGGGAATCATTCACATGATCATCATCACGGCAGCCACGGAGGCTGGGATAGCGGAGGTCACAGCAGCCATGGAGGAGGCGATTTCGGAGGCGGTGGCGATTCTGGTGGCGGTGATTCTGGTGGCGGTGGGGGAGACTGACGGATAGAATCATGGAGCCTCTCAGACTGCCGGGAAGCAGCAGCCTGGGAGGCTTCTGTGGTGAAATGGATTAGGGGGAACGCTTGCTGCGTCTGAATGGGCTACTCTTTAACGCTTCCGCCATGGAACACACATTCATACACTTTCGTCTCTCCAGTCCAAATCTCCTCCACCCCGCTGAACCAGGAGAAATCTCCGGTTACGGAGCATTTATAGCTGTGCTGACCCTCCGAATAATGCTCCGGTCCACGAAAGGGCTTCTCTTCCGGGACCCGGAGCAGAGCAGCCTTCAGAAAATCAGGGTTGAAGCCTGCTGCGGTTACTCTCCCTATGTAATTCATCGCCCAGAACGGCTTGTCATCCTCCCACAAAGCTTCTTGTCCGGCAAACTTCTCTGCGCCCAGGTAGGTATCTATGTACTTCAGGTTCCCGCGCATGAACTCCAAATCATGAGAGGCTGGCCGTGAGGATTGTCCCTGCGGACCTTTGCCTGCATAAGTAGCTTTCTTGGCTTCAATCAGAAACTGAATTTGCTCCAACATAATAATCATCCTCCAGAAATTTATCTCCGTCATAATAGAACATACGTTCCGTTTTAACAGTGACTAATCTCATAAGATCAAAATCTTCGTGAACAGGGAACGTAACGTAATTAGTAAAAAGCGGCGCTAGTCTTAGTACCTCTCCCGAAATCAGGTGCACCTATGCCCCTCATTTGTCATCCCGCCGGTACATCCCGGGTTAGGCTGTTACTGGGACGGGCTGATGAACTCCTGCTGATCGGCACGGACTCTCCGGGCCGGGGAGAGTACAGACTGAAGGCTAAGGGCCAGCAGAAACGCCATGAAGAACAGCATAGTGGAGATGCCGAAGATCAATCTGGCGCCAGTGTACACATACAACCATCCGAAGAATAGATAAGACAGCATATTGGTCGCCAGCGGACCGCCTTCAAACACGGAACCGACGCGTCCGAGCAGGTTCTCAGGAACATAGGTCATTAACAGAGTCGACAGCGTAATGCTCAGCAGGGATATGCCAATCCCGATAATGACACGGCTGAGCAGCATGGACCAAGCGCCGAAGGAGAGCGTGAGCAGCAACAGCCCCAGAGTCATGACCGCTGCTCCCCAAATGTTGATTCGCACATAATTTTTGAATTTTGTCCCAAGCAGGTTCAGACCGAGCGCCCCCGCGAACATACCGATGCCCCCGGCGGTGCTTGCCCAGGCTAAGTAATTCTGGTCTAAATGCAGCTCTTTCACTACGAAATATATATTTAACAGATTAATCGCCCCTGTGCACGCCCCCATTACCGCCAACATGATAAATAAGCGTTTGGTGAGCGCAGAAGCGAAGATATACCGGAAGCCTTCCAGGACATCCACCCAAAAGGAGGTTGCCGGACCGGAATCGGAGGGTGCTGCCAGGGGGGCCGGGCTCACCTTAAGACTCAGAATGAACAGGCTGCCTGCGATGAAACAAAAGCCGTCCACAATTAAAGAAGTTGACGCCCCCCACCATTGGTAGACAAAGGCTCCGATTGCAGGCCCGGCAAGACTGATCAGCGTATCTACCGTCTTTACAGAGGAACTGGCGGTACCGTAATCCTCGTTGTCCACGGCTGTGACCGTTAATTTACTGATGGCAGGCTGAAAAAATTGCTGAACCGTACAGGTGAAGGCCAGCATGACCAGCAAAAGCGGAACCTGCTCCATCCAGATCAATCCGGCCAGTACAAAAGACATCGCGGCCCGGATCACCAGCGTCGCCTGCAGCACCTTCTTTGGTTTCCTGCGGTCAACCCATGTTCCGGCAAGAGGAGCCATGATAAAGACCGGGAGCATCTGGGCAAACAAAAGAGCCGTCCGGTAAAAGACAGCTTGATCCGCTTCTGCAAATACCCAGAACAGGATGGCCCAGTTCCTGATCTCATCTCCTACAGAAGATAAGGTCTGCGTGCACCATAACCGTCGGAACACTCCGTTCTTCAGCATACTCCACAAGGAAAGGCCCCCTCTCTTTCGGTATTGTCACCCTAAGAAGTCAGCAATTCATGCGTATGGAAATGGTCGTACACCCGGCTGATCCATTCCTGCCGATCCTGTTCGCTGGCAGCAAAAGGATTCTCTAACGCCAGGTTGTGTACAACCGTCCTGAAGTCGCTCCCGTCCTCCATCTGTTGAATAATAGCAATGCTTAAAGGGTCCATGCTCATCACCCGGACGTAGCGCCTGCGCCCTTCAAGAGCCGGTGCGCTCTCCAGCACCAGCAGAATCCAATCTTCATGCCCTTCCGCAAGCTCAAGCTCTGCAGGAAGGGGACTGTGCAGCTTCAGCGCAGGGATGGAATAGTGCGGTTGCATCACTTTGACAGGCTTCATAGCAGTTGTGTCCTGCGGAGCTGTATCCTGCTGCATCAGTTCCATCACCGCACGCTCATAAGACAGGAAGTCCTTAAGGACCCGCCCGGTTTCCGGCACAAGACCCTGCACCAGCTCATCAAGAATGAGGGCCAGCTCCGCTTCCGGCGGTGTTGCCTCATGCATATCCAGCCTGGCAGAGACATAATCGATTGTACGGGTGTATGGAACAGCCGCCAGATGATTGAGATAATACAAGGTGCGGAAGAACGAACGGGCCAGCGGGTAGTAGAGCTTTCTGATCCTGTGCAGAGTGTGTGTATCCACAGACCGCAAGGAGTAATAGTTGCTGAAAATTTGCGGGTAGCTGGCAATCCAGTTCTTTTCAATGCCGGATAGCTGGAAATCACTGTTCATATCGTTCGTGCTCCAGAACTGCTCGTCCAGCACCAGGCTGCCCTTCGCTGCGTCAAACAATTGGGTTCCGGGAAAAAGGGACAGTTGATGCAGCTGCACATCCGCTATTCCTATGGAGAGCAGCCGGACAATCATATCCAGCGTCTGATTAAGGTCTTCGGTTGTCTCTTCGGGAAATCCGGTAATAAATGAAGCCGTACATGACAGACCCAGCCGATGAAGCTCGCGGAGCAGCTCATAAGCCTGGTTCAGATCGAGCTTTTTGCCAATGACCTGCTGGATGGGCTGGCTGCCGCTCTCAATCCCGAAGAAGACGCCATTACATCCAGCCTGCATCATCACCTCAAACAGTTCTATATTGACGTGGTCCGTCCGGGAGGAGCAGCTCCAGGTGAAGGGCTCGCTGCAATCCAGCAGCTCCTGGCAGAATTGTCTGACAAACTTCTGATTAACCGTGAAATTATCATGCGTTAAGCTGAAATGGGTGATTCCCCAACGATCCCTGACGTATCTCATCTCGGCGATGATCCGTGCAGGACTTTTAGTTCTGTATTTTCGTGAAAAGAAAGTCGAGGTGCTGCAAAAGCTGCAATTAAAGGGACAGCCGCGTCCCGCCTCAACCGGAAAAAACCGGCTCTCCGGAGTGGTAAAATAAGCTTCAATATCCTCGATTAGATGAAAGGCAGGGAAGGGCGTATCATCGAGATTCCTCAGAATCGGCCGCGGCGGATTGGTGCGGATTGTCCCCTCTTCACGGAAGCAGATTCCTTCTACCTCTGAGAGCGGATGGCCCGACTCCAGGACCGCAATCAGCTCCGGCAGCGTCAGCTCGCCTTCTCCGGCAACGATATAGTCTATCGCTGGGAAATGGGTTAAGGTTTCAGCCGCTACGAAGCTCGCATGGGGTCCGCCAAGAATAATGATTCTGTCCGGGTCCAGCCGTTTGCATTCCTCCGCAATTCTCAGTGCGATCGAATAATTGCCGCACATCGCCGTGAATCCGAGAACTCTGGAGGGCTTGCCGATGATTAATCGGGCAATACCGGCAAGGGCTGCTGTATCGAAATGGCTGGTGCCTGAATAGAGTAATGCCAGATCAGTGAGACATACCCCGTACCCCGCTTCAAGAAGTGCAGCGCCTAGCACAAGCAGGTTGAGCGGAGGATCAACGGTATCCACAGCTGCATTATAGGGCGGACATATCAATTGAATCATTTCCCAGTCACCTCACGTAGGAGAAGATTTAACTTAAGGCGGTGAACGAAGCATTCAGCAGCTCCAGATGGCTGTCAAGGTCACGCTTCACATTTCCGCAGTAGGCGCCTAAGATCGAACCGGTGGTTCGGTCGGCTTGAACCGGACAATTCCCGGAGCATAGAAAAGCGATATTGCATCCTTTACACTCCGGCTGATTCAAGACATGACGTTCCTTCCAGAGCGCCAGCTTCTGGTCAT
The DNA here is from genome assembly GCF_037975415.1 of Paenibacillus sp. FSL M7-0896. Lineage (NCBI taxonomy): Bacteria > Bacillati > Bacillota > Bacilli > Caryophanales > Paenibacillaceae > Paenibacillus > Paenibacillus sp. FSL M7-0896. Next base: position 1,472,181 of record NZ_CP150250.1, on the reverse strand, counting down.
CCAGCTTAAGCTGAGGGTAATACGTTCCAAGACTCCATTTGGGATTACCTATAATACTGGTGCAAGGGTAGACCTGGTGGTCCGGCGAGAAGGTGAATGTTTTTCCTCCGGCCGCCTCACAAAAATAATAGTTAGGGAAATAGTTATCTTTAGCGAGGCCTGTTCCCAGCACGTGCTCGAACGGCAGGGAGAGTCTGGTTAGATCACTGTTTAATACGACATTCAGCCTTTTTAGTTTATCGTTTGGCACATGCACTTTGATGAATTCCGTGAGCTGATAGCTGGGCAGCAGGCCCGGGGCGGAATTCCCTGCATAATTCTCAACGGGAGACAGTGAAACCGAGAAGTTAGGGTAAGCATTCCATTGCCGTTCCTGGAAGAAATCCAGGAGTTCATTCAGATGCTCTATATTCTCACCATCCAGATTGACACGAATAGCGATGTCGAAATTATGCTCCAGGAAGGAGTCAATCTGAGCGGTTATTTTCATAAAGGTTCCCTCATTGGCCCGGGTGATCCGCCGCCGGTCATGAACCGCCTGGGGGCCGTCTATGGTTAACTGGATTCTGAGCATGTCCTTGTAAGGCTCTAGCAATTCCTGATAGTGTGACAGGAACACCCCATTGGATATGACCGTTCCTGTAATTCCCCTAGCTTTGGCCTGCTCAAGAATAAGTCCGACGATAGAATGGTTCAGGGGCAGGAGCGGTTCCCCGCCAAAAATAACAAAATGATGCCGGGCAGACTGTTGCTGCTGCATGATTTGATCCATGGCCAGGAAGGCAGCCTGCACCTGATCTTCAGTCATCTGTTCATGGCTGGAGCGGATCTCTTGGGGCTCAAAGCAGTAGACACATTTCAAATTACAGGTCATGGAAGGACAGAACACAAAGGAAATGTCACCCGATCCATGCTGATCCAGGTATTCTTTGTACCGGCGGATCAGGGCTTGCTCCTCTTCACGCTCCCTGTACAGATAACCTCTGCCGGCCAGAAACTGTTCTTCATCAGCGGTGAGAGTATAGGCAACAGGCTGTTGTTTCTGGAGGAACTGGCTGATATGCTCTTCCACAATATCCATTGCGCCTGACAGGGAATTGAAGATAAGATGACGGCCGTTTCTTAAGCGATACGTAAGAATATATTCTGAAATATACAATATCTATCCCCCCTGGTATGAACAGCGGGAAGGCATAAGGATGCGCTTCCCGCTATTTCCCAAATATAAGGATGCTGTTAGATGGCTTTTTTGGTAGGATTGTTGATTTGAATGGATGCTTTCTGGCAACATGCCATTGGAACCGTAATTTCTTCAAGGTCTTTGGCTGTGAGATTCGTCCAGAGATCCTTGTTCTTCGTCAGTGATTTCATGTACATTACCTCCTCTCCTCTAAGAATATTTATGGCAAGGTAAATACCTTGACATCAGGGTAATGGTGTTCACTGGCAATAGCTTTCGAGCAGACGGTCCCGGTGAAGATCGAGATAGGTCTTCAGATATTGCCTTGTATCGCTGCAGTTCGATTCGAAATCCCGTAATTCCCCGTCTCTGCTTCCTTTCAGTACGCAGCCGCCACCACAGAGAGGCGCAAGATTACAGTGTCTGCATTTGTCATTCACCACGATATCCCGGTGCCATCTCTGCCACTTCTCTTCATCCAAATGCAGCCCTTGAAGGTAGCTTCCAATCGAATAATCCGGGAATCCGACGGTTTCAACACACGGATACAGCCGCCCGTCTGCACCAAATACGAGATTATGACGCTTTGAAGCACTGCAGCCGGACAGATCGAAGTAATAGTGGTCATCGTCTGTGTCAAACATAGCTTTGCGGAGTATCCGCAGCTTCTTCTCCATGAAATACCCCAGGCTGACCTTATACCTGCGCCGGGTGGCTTCCCAATCCGGGAAGAGTAAATGAAGCTGCTTCAGAAGATCAGATTCAGGCTGGAAGCCGGCAACCTTCCCCGTATTGAAATTATCATTGATCGGGGCAATCTGGCAGGAGAAATCAGGTGAGCTTGTCCACTGAAGCCGCTCGAACCCGGCGAACATCTCCGGCAAATGCCGGACATTCTCCCGGCCTGTGTTGATTCGGACGGTTACGGGTATATGGTGCTCCAGGAGAAAAGTAATGTTTGAGCAGATAAGATCATAGCTGCCGCTGTTGTTCCTGTATTTACGCAGCTGGTCGTGGATCTCCTTCGGGCCGTCCAGTGTGATTTGCATATGGCGGAAATGCGCCGAGTGCTTCTGCAGAAAAGGGAAATACGCACCGAGTTCGGTACCGTTCGTAATGGAGAGAATAGGCCAACTCCGCTCAATAGCCTGCTGTAAAATATACTCCACCTGAGATTGATTACGGGCCAGGAAGGGCTCGCCCCCGAAAAGCTCGAACTGGACGGCCGCCTCAGGCTTCAGATGCACCATCTGATCCATCGCCTGAAATATCTCATTAATCTGTGCAAGGTCAAGCGTCGGCGAGTCCTGGTGAATGTCCGATTGGAAGCAATAAGGGCAGGCGAGGTTACATTTGTATGTGGGGCAGATTGTGAATTGTAAGGCCGGATGAGAGCGGTAGTGGGTTTCAAGTGATTCACGGACATAATGTTCTTCGTTCATATCCGTGAGATACCCTCTGCTCTTAAGCAGGGTACGCGTTTCCGGATCCAGATCGTTTAATGCAGATGTATCAGAGCTTCTATTAAAAAGAACACGGGCTACCTTAGGCTCAACCAAGTCTACAGCGCCGGTTAATGTATTCATGATCAGCAGAACATCATCGCTTAATCTGTGTTTGTAGTTATACTTAGACAATCTCATACGCCCTCATCCTCCTCAGGACTGATAGAGTTGCATTTACTAACTTGTAAATAATGTAAAACTTTTCCTGATGGACAACTATGATAAAAGTCATAAAATAGGAAATAATCTATTAAATGATAAAAAAACAGGGAAATAGAAATTCCCAATTACTCTTACAATAAGTAGATAGAAGCGGTTAACCACTCCAGTCCGCACCTGCCGCCAACTTTCCCCGAAATCAGGTGCACTAATGCACCTCATTGTGCCAACCGTATCCTCACGCCAAAGACACCAGCCTCCGAAGATGCTGGTGTCTTTGCGCATGTCCAAGTGAACATGTCAGCGCCCACTCAATCCTATCTCAAACCCTGCCAACTCTACTGCGCAGGAGACAGTGTAAGCGTAAATGTCTTATCAAACGGGGTCACCAGGTTAACCTGCACGGTTTTGTAGCTCTTCGGCGGGCCGGGTTCCGGGGATGTTCTGCCCAGATGGGCCATTTCGCCGCCCGTCAGGTCGATCCACTCTCCGCCAGAAGTATACCGAATCTGTCCGCCGCTCCACAGGAAGTTATCCTCGTCCACTGCCTGCAATTCTCCCAGGGTGAAGTTGTCCTGAGCCGCTGGCGGAAGCTCGCTTGAAGCGAAGTTACCTTCCCAGCCGAATTTGAAGGACAACTGAGCCAGGACCTGGGCAGGCTCCGCGCAGTGCAGCCGGATAGTCCAGCCCGTCTCCGTACGGTGTACCTCAGTCTCCACAGACAACGTCTGTTCATGGGTCAGCGGACGGCTCTGATGCGGCAAAAGATACCACGGACTGACAGCCGTACCCGCTTCCGGCGGGAGAAGCGCACTCTCCACCGGACCGTAGTAGCCCTTCTTCTGCACGCCCTTCAGCAGGTAGCCCTCTGGCAGCCGGGTCATCTCCTGCATCGGCACGAATCCGGGGTAGAAGCTGGTATTCAGCTGCACGGCCAGCAGCCTTACAGCACCGTGACGCATCGCGAAGAACGAAGGCGTCTCCGTAATCAGCGTCACGCTGGTCGCCCCGTCTCTGAGCCGGGCCACAGGCGCCCCGAAGTCGGTATGCAGCCGGCTGTGGTAGATCCGTCCCTGGTGACCCGCCGACTCCATTCTTTGCAGATAGCGCTCCCGCAGGAAATCACCGTTCAGGATTTGCTCATACTGCACAGGCAGCTCTGCTGTAGCCTCCGGCGGCTGCTGCAGCTCCGGCTCCAGCAGCATACGTACCAGGGCGTTCACCGAGCAGACGCCTGGATTGGACAAGGAGCGTCCGGCCCATTCCGCCATACCGGCCAGCACGGCATCCTTGTCCGAACGGGCAAGGATCGCATACGGCAGATAATAAGGAGACAGATCATGGAGCACCCCCAGATCCTGCCGCCCGGAATAATCGGTCACGACTTCGCCGGACGGGTGAACAAGGTAGACCATCATGTGCAAGTTCCGGCGCACCGGTTCCAGTAGCTCCGGCTTATCCAGCAGCCGGGCTGCATGAATCAGCATAATATCACTTACGGCGCTGTAGATGCCGTTGCTCCGCTCGGTCCATTCCCCGTCCGGCGTGATGTCCATTCCTTCTGCCAGCCATTCATCCGCCCGCTGCCGGGCCTCTTCTTTGCCGAACAGCTCATAGAGAAACCCTAACGCCGCGCACATCACCCAGCGGTGATTCGGAGTATGGACCCCGCCCGTAAGCATTACGGGGAGGGACTGCTCCAGGAACAGGAGCATGTTGTCCAGCACCGGCTGAAGCGGCGGCCACTCCTGCTTCGCCAGCAGCTGATATAACTGCGCGTAGCCGACCACAACGAAGGCCGTATCCGGCGGCGAATGATAATTCGTCCAGCCCGGGGAGATAGAGCCGTCCTGATGCTGGAAGCGCAGCACGAACTCCGTCGCCAGCTTCAGCCGTTCCAGCAGCTCCTCATCCCGGTAATACTTCGAATCCGGGTTCACCAGCGCCGCACCCCAGTAACACATATCCGTCGGGGTACCAGTGGTGTGATTCACCCAGGCAATCCCCGTATGGGGATCAAGAGTTCCTCCATAATACAGGTTGCTCTGATCCAGCACCTGCCGGGGGATTCCCTGTTCTACTGCTCTGTCATTACTCTCTACCAATTGCTTATACATTAGGGTTCCTCCTTGCGGGAAGCTCTCTGGCTAATTTCTCTGATTTCTCTGATTCCCATCCGCCTTCTGCCTATCCCCTGCGCGCCAGCTTAGCTGTAAGCAGACGGTGGCTCTCATGTATCTCTTCCGGGCGGCAGGCCGCCTTCAGCTCATACACCTTGACCTGCGCTCGTTCAATCATCGGCAGATAGGCATCGTAGAAATCCGGATCTCCGCTGTTCACATAAGGGCACCAGTGGTCGGCAAGGCCGATCGTCTCATGAATATGGACACCGACGATATCATCCATCAGCCCTTCCATTTCCCCTATACTGTCATACAGGCCCAGACGGTCCATCAGAATAGCGTGACCCGTGTCGTACCAGATGCCGACAGGCGCTCCCTTTAAGGCATGGATGATCGTCTTCGCTTCCGCCAGTGTCGGAATCTGCTGCGGCTTGGAGCGGGTCTCGATGCCGAAGCGGATATTCAGCCCCTTGGACACCGCGCGGTTACACACCTCGTCCAGACTCTCGATAATGGTCTGCACATAGCCTGTACTATACGCTTCACGCCGCTCCATCAGCTCCGCCCATTTGCTGCGGTAAGCTGCCGAATCCCTGCCCTGCCCCTCGTAGATCTGCTCCAGCTCCCCGGAGATATCATACGGGAACGGTACCTCGCCCGGATGCACTACCACGGCTTCGCCGCCGTAACGCTGAGCGTACTCTGCCGAGCGAACCAGCAGGTCTATCGCCCGCTTCCGTTTCTCCTTGTCCTCGAAGCCCAGCAGGACCGAATCCGTGCCGTAGTCAGGGTCCGGGACATGGGGGAACGTATTATGAACGCTCGATATACCGATCTCCCCGCGTTCAATCATCGGCTCGATGGTAACCAGCATTTCCTCCGTCACATTATAATTCAGCTCCACCCTGCGGAACCCCAGCTCCCGGATCTCATTAAGTAATCCATCACCTGTAGAATGACGTCTCATATTCCAGCAGGTGGAGAAGGAGAATTCTCCCTTATCCTCCACGACCGTCTCTCCTCTCGCAACGCCTAAGTAATATCAATCAGCCCTTCACAGCTCCCAGCATAACACCACTGACGAAATATTTCTGCAGCCAAGGATAGACGACCAGAATCGGTACCGTGGCGAAGACGACAGTAGCGGCCTTGAGGCTCTCCGGCGGCAGCTTAGTGCGGGCCGCCCCCTCCAGGTTCGTCAGCTCAGTGATCATGTTGTTCTGAACCATCTGGAAGAGCTTCAGCTGAAGCGGATAGAGATCGGGATTATTGATATACATCAGGGAATCTTGGAATCCGTTCCAGCGTCCCACCGCATAGAAGAGCGCGAGTGTTGCCATAACCGGCATGGATAACGGCAGAACGATTTTGAGCAGGGTGCGGATATGCGAGCTGCCGTCAATCTCGGCCGATTCTTCCAGACTCGGCGGAATGCTGCGGAAGAAGGAGATCAGGATAATCAGGTTGAACGGGCTGACCAGACCGGGCAGAATCAGCGACCAGACAGAATCGATCATATGCAGATCACGGATCAGCAGGTACTCAGGAATAATACCGCCGCTGAAGAACATGGTGATGATGATCAGGTACATGAACATCGTACGGCCCTTCAGCTTGCTTTTGGTCAGCGGGTAAGCAGCTGCAACGGTGAAAAGCATACATAATACCGTAGTCGCAATCGTCAAAATAATGGTGAAGATCAGCGAGCGGATCATCGCATTGTCGGTGAAGACCTGCACATACGCCTTCCAGTTCAGCTCAATCGGGAAAATCGTAACTTCCCCGGAAGTAATGGCCCGCGTGGAGCTGAGGGACACCGCAATAACGTGTATAAACGGAGCCAGGCAGAACAGCACGAACAGCGCAATAAAGGTAACGTTAACGATATCGAATATCCGGTTAGAGGTACGTTCACTCATCGTACTCCGCCTCCTTTCTGTATAATCATAGAATGCCGTCGCCGGTCACTTTTTTCGATATATAATTGGAACCAAGGATGAACACCAGTCCAACCACCGCCTGGAACAATCCAACTACAGTTGCCAGCGTATATTGGCCCGATTCCAGACCAATCCGGTAGACGAAGGTACTAAGCACATCGGAGTATTCGCGCACTGCCGTATTCCCGATGATGTAAGGACGATCGAAGCCGATGCTGACCATTTTCCCCAGGTTGAGAATGAGCAGGGTAATAATGGTTGGTTTGATACTGGGCAACGTAATGTAGAAGATCTTCTTCATCCGGGTAGCCCCATCCACTTCAGCAGCCTCGAACAGCTCGCGGTTGACACCGGTAAGCGCCGCCAGATACAGGATGGTCCCCCAGCCGGCACTTTGCCAGACACCCGTGAACAGGTAGGTAATCAGCCATGGATTTTTTTCGGTCAAAAAAGGAATAGGATTCAGCCCCATGCTCTCCAGTACACCGTTCACCATACCGGATTGGTTGCCGAACAATTGATAGACGATACCCCCGATAATCACCCAGGAAATGAAATGGGGAATGTAGAGGAGGGTCTGTGATATTTTTTTGAACCATACCGACTTCACTTCATACAGCATAATAGCCAGAATAATCGGGGCCGGGAAAGACACTATCAAATCGAGAAAATTCAGCATAAACGTATTGCGCAGACTGCTGTAAAACTCCTTCATGCCAAACACTTCGCGGAACGCATCGAAGCCGATCCACTCACTGCCGTTGATGCCTTGGAACAGGTTGAAATCCTTAAAGGCAATCTGCACCCCGTACATCGGGCCGTAGCGGAAAATCAGGAAATACATAATGGGCAGTGAAAGCAGCGCGTATAGTTGCCAATACCTTCTGATGTAAGACGCTTTGCTCAAGTTCCTCTCCTCCTATGGAGAAAAAACCGGGCAGAGCAGCATGCCAGCTCCCCCCGGTTTTCACTTTTTTTAGTTTATTTGGCTGAAATCTCTGTAAGCGCCTGCTCCAGCTCCGCTTTCAGCTTGTCTCCGCCCAGAGACATGTAGTCCTTCATTTCCTGTTCGAAAATAGTATCGAATTGATCCGGCTTCGCCATCGCAGTCTTCACGATAATCACGTTAAGCTTGTCGCTGAGCGTAGTGCCGTATTTCGATTCCGATTCAATCGGCTTGCCGAAGACGATAGGACCCACAGTATCTGTGTTGGCAATGTCAATGGACTGCTTCAGCACCTCCTGATTGTTGGCAGGGAAGCCCAGAACCCAGGCTTTCTCATTGGTAGCCTGATCGCCGAGGTTCTTACCGTTGGAGATAATCGCGGTGTCCCCGGAAGTGAACAGACGGTCTTGGAATTCCTGGGAAACATCAGCCTTAACGACCGGGATGCCGTCCACCATATCATAGTTCTCGCCTTCAACACCGTTGTAAATGTCAATCAGGTTGTTGCCAGTCGCCATCCAATCGAGATATTTCACCGCTTCCACCGCACGCTTGCTGCTCTTAGGGATCATGATGTACATGCCGTTCGAGGCATAGCGGGATTTGATATATTTATTGTCCACCTTGGCATTGGTGAGGATATCCGCCGGCAGCACCTTGCTGCCCGGCACATTCTTGTAGAGATTATCAAGAGTGCCATCGGCATAAAACATACTATCCACATCCTCCGACCAGAAGCCGACGTTGCCGTTCTGAATATCCTTGGATACCTGGGCTTTGTCTTCATCCAGACTGAAGTCCTTGCTGACCAGCCCTTCATTGTAGAGCTTGTTGAGGAACTGTGCCGCATCCTTGAAGCCCTCATGCAGCGGCAGCTCGTAGCGCTGGCTGTAAGTAAGGTCGCCGCTGATCGGCTTGATGAAGGAGTAGATCAGGGTCTCCAGCTGAGCCGAGCCGAGGGACATGCCCATCGGAATGGTTTTGCTGCCAAGACCGCCCGGGTCCTTCTCTTTAAACGCTTTCAAAGTAGTGTATAGCTCATCGGTGTTCTTCGGTACCGGCAGCCCCAGCTTATCCAGCCAGTCCTGGCGGATGTATGAAGCGTAGCGGCCTGTAATCGCCCGTTTACCAGGGATAGCGAACTGCTTGCCGTCGAGCTGGCCGAAGGCCATCGTCTCGTCACCAATGAATTTCTTCAGCGTCTGGCCGTGCTCCTCTAATAAGGAACCTACGTCGGTCAACCCGCCCTGCTGGGCGTAACGGTAGAAGACACTGGAATCATAAGTGAAGACAATATCCGGCACATCCGTATTACTGGCCATCAATACGTTCAACTTGGTCACTTCTTCAGAACGCTGCACCGGGACAAATTCTACATTGATATTATTAGGATCACCGAAATTTTTCTGAATCATCTGGGACACGAAGTTGTTGGTAATGGTGTATTGCTTCGGCGTTTTACCGCGGTCGAAGATCTCCACCTTCAAGGTTACGCGTTCCGCACTCTTCCCGGGTGCGTCTGTACCTCCGGCTGCCGAATTCGATTTACCGTCTGAGGAACAGCCTGCAAGCAGAGTAGCTCCCATTACTGCGGTCAAGCCGATGCCGATTGCCTTCTTCAGAACTCTTTGGTTTACGTTCACTGTCATTGTTCCATCTCCCTCGCCTTAGCAGGCTATAATGGTGACTTCATGATACCCCCGAGCTTGATGATGCCCGTATGTCTTATTCGTTCATCCCGTTCATGTAGGCCGGCCTCAGTGTTTCAAGGCTGCTTGCTGCTGCGGGATGACCACAGTATTCCATAACTTTCGGAGGTCTGACAATAAACCTGTTTCGGATGCGATAAAGCGCCTGAATTCGGACATCCGGTTTATCAGACCAACGATTTTCGTACAATAAACCGCTTTCATATCAGCAAAAACACAGGCCGCATCGCTATTCGCCCCCCCTTGTTCAGAGGTTGGCGTAAGAGAAATGCGGCCTGGACCTTACACGAATGCGGCAGATGAATCCCATGCTTCACCATCAAACGGAATTCCTTCATTTCCCCAGCTTACGCTAGTCCTGCGGCTCCAATCTGGAGGCTGCTTCGCGGCGTCTGGAGGAGCGGTAATCGCCCGGCGTGATGCCGGCAATCCGCTTGAAGACTCTTCCGAACGAAATGGCATTCGCATACCCTACTTGAAGTGCGATGTCCTGGAGGGAACAATCCGTATCTATCAGCAGCTGCTCCGCTTCCTTCATCCGCAGCTCGGTGAGGAAATCCACGAACTTCATTTTGAATTCGGTCTTGAACAGATAGCTGGCATATTTGCCGGAGACCTGGAACCGGTCACTCAGATGCTTCAGCGAGAGATCGGGATTCGTGAAATTCTCTTCGATATAATCCTTCATCTCATTGACCATGGCCCGGTAGCTCTTCGTTTCGCTGGCAGAGACATAGGTGCGGAATAGATCGGTGACATATTCGAATAGAATGGTTTTCACTTCATAGAGCGCCTCGGCCTCCTCCAATTGCTTCAGCCGGACCTCAGCATTCTCTGCCGACAGCTCGTCCTGCAGCTGTTCAGACATCACCGCCACTTCCCGGCTCAGCATCTGCAGCATAGCCTGGATCAGGGAACGGATATCCTCGTCCTTCAGGAAATCCTGTTCAAACGACTCGAAGATCCGTTCCAGCTGCTCCCGCCACTGGCCGCTCGACATGCGGAAATACTTCACGAATTCAGCAATCATCTGCAGATATTTATACGTCTCAAGCAGCGGCTGGCGCGCTTCGCCGCTGCCTGCCAAGACGATATCCTCATGAATCAGCAGCTTGTGCTGCATCACATATTCGGCTGCCGCATAAGACTCCCGGATCATCCCCGGCCCGGCGGCAGCGGAGCCGATACCGAAGCTGAGCGAGATCCGCAGATTCTGCTCAACCCAGGAGCGGCAATCCTCCGCGAAGACCCGGAGCTTGGCCTCCATCTCCTGATCGCTGCCAGTCGCCAGGAACAGAATCGCTGCGCGTTCGGTTCCCACCCATTCTGCCCATCCCTGCAGCTCCGCATTCCGTGCCAATTCCTGAAATACATTCATCAGGGCAAACTTCAGCGTATTCTGATCCCCCCGGGTATACCGGTCCTCGAATACCTGCTCATAGCGGTTAATCTCCCCAAGCACAACGATGAAGCGCGAGGAAGCATTCGCACCGGTAAGCGGAGACAGCTCCTCCAGCCGCCGGGTCACCTGCTCCAGCCGCTCGCTGTGCAGCAGATCGGTGAACAGCTTGCTGCGCTGCAGCAGCAGGTTCTCCCTGGTTTTGGTATCATAATCGGTCATGTGGTTAATCAGATTCTCCAGCACGCCGTCAATCAGCATCATCTCGTCCGGCCTGTCGGTAGACTGATCCATCGTGCGGATCTGATGGCCTTCAATCCGGTTCATAATCACCTGGATCGGCTTATAATTGCGCCGGGTGACATAGATCAGATACAATACCGCACAGACCACGGTCCCCACCGCTATCGCTACCCAGAGATAAGAGATCACAGAGACCCAACTGAACAGATTCCCCGCCTTGATTCCGCTCTCGAACGTCCAGCCGGTTCTCTCCAGCTTAAGTGTGTTCAGCAGCTTGCCGTCAGCCGCACCTTCCGTATCGGAATGGGCCTGGTACACGGTGTTGCCATTGCCGTCCAGAATAGTCATGAACGAGAGCTGCTGGTTAACCATGCTGTCGATGAGCTGCTCCAGGGCACTCACTTTGATGTTAATGACCAGTATCCCCCCGGAGCCGAAGGGAAGCGGCATTGCTTTATTGGTTGTCAGCACACGAATTTCTGTACGCTGGGACAGACCCGAATGATAATCCCTGACCGGTTGCCAGCCTTCCGGTACTGCCGGAGTCGAAGTCATGGCCCTGATCCAGTCCTCATCGGCGAATCCCTCCAGCTCCTTCAGCCCCGTATCGGTTAGAACGCTTCCACGCACCCGGTCATACAAATACACCGACTGGATATATGAGGATTCCTGTATCAGATTGCGCAGACTCTGGGCAACCGCATAGATCGTCGCCTGGTCCGGCTGGCTCTGCGTATTGAAATAACGTTTGTAGACCTCGCTCCGCTCTACCGCATCAAGCACCGACAGCTCGGCTTCCTTGATCGTCCGGTCCACACTATCCCTGAGATAGCTGGCGGAGATGCGGTCTGCCTTCTTCGTCTCCGTCCGGGAGATATCATTAATAAACACAAATGAGGCAAAGATCAGAATCGTCACCGTCAGCAAAAATATAGGGAAATAAGACAGCAGCAACCGGCGATACCAGGAACGGGACATTCGACAACCTCCTCCACAACCATCAGAATACCCGGCCGCATCCGGCCGCTTCATATACATATCGTCCAAGGCGGCTCTGGGGCGGCTATGGACTTCAGATCTATTTCATCTGCGGCAACCGGCCATACTGACCGCCGTTCGAATTCCTGCCATTATAGCACATGCGCTTCCCCTCCAGCTAACCAGATAAAGTCATTCTACCCGCAGCCCCTCCCTCCCCGCGCACCTGTGCCAATGCCCGCTTGGGAATAACGGGCTGGAGTGGGTAAATGTGGAGATTAGCTGCTGGCTGTGGACTAACTTCTGTCTGGGACCGGCTAATTAGATGAACTGTGATGGGCCGAACTCACCACTTCCAATTAAGCAGCATTGCTGCACTTTGAGCAGGAATTATCTAAATTAGTTACTGGCTGTGGCGTATTGTTGCAGCATTTGCAGGAATCCTAGTGTATAAAGTAAATTAGGGCTGGCATTGTTGCTTTTCGTGCAGGATTTCCGCACAGGCCGCTCCTGTTGAGCAACATTGTTGCAATTTATGCAGGACTTCCGCACTCACCCTTATCTGCTGAATTCAGGTGCACTAATGCTCTTCATTTCCTCATTTCGCTCAAACTTGCCGAATTCAGGTGCACTAATGCTCTTCATTTCCTCATTTCGCCCACATCTGCTGAATTCAGGTGCACTAATGCTCTTCATTTCCTCATTTCGCCCACATCTGCCGAATTCAGGTGCACTAATGCTCTTCATTTCCTCATTTCGCTCAAACTTGCCGAATTCAGGTGCACTAATGCCCCTTGTTTCCTTAATTAGCTACCAGCCCGTACAATAACAAAATCACCCCGAAGGGTGAAATGTTCAAACCATATACTATCCCATACATCATCTATCCCGAGGCGGCTCGCCCTAAACCCGCAGGCTACAAACCGCTATGCTCCCGGATATACCGCCGCGCCTTGATCGCATATTCCAGCGGATCGGCCAGCGCCGGGTCCTGCTCCGCTTCAACAACGAACCATCCCGTGTAGGGCGAGGCAGCCAGTTCGGCAAAAATCTCCCCGAATGCGATACAGCCATCGCCCGGTACGGTGAAGGCTCCCGCTTTTACCGCCTGAAGGAAGCTAAGGTTCTCCGTCTTCACGCGCTGGACCACCTCAGGCCGGATGTCCTTCAGATGCACATGCTTAATCCGTGGCAGATGCTCACGCAGCACCTCCAGAGGATTCTCGCCGGAGAAGGCCAGATGTCCCGTATCGTATAGCAGCGATACTTCATTAGGATCTGTAAGCTCCATCAGCCGGGCAATCTCCGCTGCAGTCTGCACCCCGGTGCCCATGTGATGGTGATAGACCAGCGTCATGCCCTTCTCAGCCGCCAGCCGTCCCAGCCCGCTAAGACCTGCCGCAAGCGCAGCCCAATCCGCTTCGGTAAATACCGGCTTGTCAGCGAACAGCGGCGTATCCATCTGCCCCTGAATGCTCCCGCCCTGCTCGGATACGACAATGACCTTGGCGCCCATCTCATGCAGGAAATCCCGGTGCGCACGGAATGCTTCCGCTGTCTCCTCATACGGACGCACCGTCAGGAAGGCGCTGAACCAGGCACTGGCGATACTCAGACCGCGCAGTTCCAGTGCCTTGTGCAAAAGCTCCGGGGAACGCGGATACTTGTTGCCCACCTCGCTGCCCTCATATCCGGCAAGTGCCATCTCGCTGATGCATTGCTCGAACGTATTGCCTCCACCCAGCTCAGGCATATCATCATTCGTCCAGGCAATCGGAGCGATCGCCAGCCGGACGGCATTGTCTCTGAACATGCTCATGTTCTACCCCTTCCACAATCCCAAGTATGGCAGAATCCTTGATCCACTGTGCGCCGTCTGCCTTGGTTCGCGCACATGCAGCGCCCGCTTAGTAGCTCCGGGCTGTCTTGAGTCCGCTGCGATTCCGGTCATAGGCTTCCTGCACCGCTTCCTTGCCGGACACTTCCGCAACCCCGACATTCCACCAGGCTCCATAGCCGTGGGTCATCGTCTTCGGCAGCACTTTGATGTCGATCAGCGTGGAGCGTTCCGATTGGCGGGCCGCCGCCAGGGCCGTGCTAAGCTCCTGGGCTGTAGACGCGCGGAAGGTCTGCACCCCATAACCGGCCGCACTCGCCGCATAGTCGATCCGCATCAGCTCACCGCTGAGCTGGCCGTCCGTACCCCGGTGGCGGAATTCTGTGGCTATGCTGTCCATTCCCTGCTCCATCTGCAGATTATTAATACAGCCGAAGCCTGCATTATCCAGCAGAAGGACGTTGATCTTCCGGTTCTCCTGCAGGCTGGTTACCAGCTCGGAATGCAGCATCTGGTAGCTGCCGTCCCCGACCAGCGCGTAGACTTCACGCCCCGGCTCAGCCAGCTTGATGCCCAGCGCCCCGGCAATCTCATAGCCCATACACGAGAAGCCGTATTCCATATGGTAGGTATCCGGTATCTCCGAGTTCCACATCCGCTGCATATCTCCCGGCAGACTACCCGCCGCTCCAATGACAATCGCATCCTGCGGAATCGCTTCATTAATGATCCCCAGCACCTGCGTCTGGGTCAGCGAGGTGCCTAGCACCTCTGCATATTCCGGGAGCTTCTCATCGAGATGACCGGCTACCTCCGGGGTGAACGCACCTGTGTTGCCGGTGTTCACCGGATACTCCACACCAGCCAGGCGTTCCCTCTCCGCAGCCCACGATTTCTTCGCCTGGGTGATCTCATCCGTATACGCAGAGCGGTATCCCCGCTCTTCCAGCGCTGCGGCTAAGGCGTTCAAGCCTTCGGCAGCATCGCAGACCACAGCCAGCGCATCCAGCTTGGCCGCATGATATGGCGAGGCGTTCAGCGTCAGGAATTCCACCTCAGGATGACTGAACAGACTCTTCGAGGCGGTGGTGAAGTCCGTGAACCGGGTGCCGACGCCGATCACCAGATCGGCCTCCGGGGCCAGCGCATTCGCGCAGCCGTTGCCGGTGACGCCGATGCCGCCGAGGTTGTACTCGAAGCTGCTGGCTACGGCGCTTTTGCCGGCCTGGGTCTCTCCGAACGGAATGGCGAATTTCTCGGCAAAAGCGCGCAGCGCCGCTCCGGCATCCCCATACCGGACACCCCCGCCGCAGACCAGCAGCGGCCGCTGCTTGCTGGCGATCAGCTCAGCCGCAGCCGCAATCTCCTGCGGATGAGGCAGCCGGGCGATGACCCGGTGAATCCGCTTGCGGAAGAAATCAGCCGGATACTCCCAGGCTTCGCCCTGCACATCCTGCGGCAGCGCAATCGTAACCGCCCCGGTATCTCCCGGATCAGTCAGCACCCGCATCGCGTTCAGCATTGCCGACATCAGCTGCTCCGGCCGGGTGACCCGGTCCCAGTATTTGCTGACCGCCTTGAAGGCGTCATTGACCGTGATCGACAGATTATACGTATGCTCCATCTGCTGGAGCACCGGGTCCGGCTGGCGGGTAGCGAAGGTATCTCCCGGCAGCAGCAGCACAGGAATCTGATTCGCCGTTGCTGTTGCAGCAGCCGTCAGCATATTAGCAGCCCCCGGCCCTACTGAAGCCGTACAGGCCATAATCTTCCGTCTGCGGCTCTGCTTGGCGAACGCGGTTGCCGCGTGAACCATCCCTTGCTCATTGCGTCCCTGATACACCGTCAGCTCTCCCGGTGCCTCCTGCAGCGCCTGCCCCAATCCAAGTACATTGCCATGCCCGAACACGGTGAATACCCCGTGCACGAAGCGTTCCGGCCCGCCGCCGTAATCCACATACTGCTGATTCAGAAATTTAACCAGCGCCTGCGCTGTCGTTAATCGGATACGTTCCACTTCATGTCCTCCCTTCGCCTTGTCTACTGCCAGCGGGCAGTGACGACTTTTTTGCGCGTATAGAATTCCACCCCGTCGCTTCCGTTCGCATGAAGATCGCCGTAGAAGGAATCCTTCCAGCCTGAGAACGGGAAGAAGGCCATCGGTGCAGGCACTCCAACATTGACTCCCAGCATGCCGGACTCGATATGTTCGCGGAAGTAACGGACTTTCCCGCCATCATTCGTGAAGATACAAGCTCCGTTCGCAAACCGCGAGCGATTCGCAATCTCCACCGCCTGGGCTACATCCTTCACCCGGATCACCGACAGCACCGGCGCAAAAATCTCCTCCTGCCAGATCTTCATCTCCTCTGTCACCCCGTCGAACAGCGTAGGTCCGATGAAATAACCGTCTCCCTGTACCGCCGCATCCTCACGGCCATCCCTGAGCAGCTTCGCGCCTTCGGCGATCCCCTGTTCAATGTAGCTAACTGTCCGCTCTTTATGGCCTTGACGGATCACCGGCCCCAGGAACGTATCCTCCTCCAGTCCATTCCCGATGGTCATGCTGTTGCACTCCCGCAGCAGAATCGAGATCAGCTCATCAGCAACTTCCTCCTGCACCGTTACCACCGAGCAGGCCATGCAGCGTTCCCCGGCAGAGCCGAAGGCCGCATTCACAATCTGGGAGGCCGAAGCCTCCAGGTTCGCGTCCGCCAGTACGATGGAGTGGTTCTTCGCTCCGGCCAGCGCCTGAACGCGCTTGAGATGGTCCGTTCCTTTTTTGTATACATATTCCGCCACCGGCTGCGATCCGACAAAAGAAATCGCCTTCACATCCGGGTGCTCCAGCAACCCGTTCACCACCTCATGCGCGCCGTTCACCACATTCAGCACACCGTTAGGCAATCCGGCTTCCTCCAGCAGCTCCGCAAGGCGGGCCGCCAGCAGCGGTGTACGCTCCGATGGCTTCAGCACAAAGGTGTTGCCGCAGGCAATCGCCAGCGGGAACATCCAGCAAGGCACCATCATCGGGAAATTGAACGGGGTAATCCCGCCAACCACTCCAATCGGATAGCGGTACATGCCTGACTCGATGCCAGTCGCAATATCCGGCAGCTGCCGGCCCATCATCAGTGTCGGAGCACCTGCTGCGAATTCTACGCATTCAATGCCGCGTTGGACCTCGCCGTAGGCTTCTTTGAAGCTTTTGCCGTTCTCCAGGGTGATGATCTTAGCCAGCGGCTCCCAATTCTCTACTAGCAGCTGCTGATATTTGAACAGAATCCGTGCTCTGCGCGGCACCGGTGTTGCAGACCAGCCTGCAAAAGCTGCCTTAGCCGCCGCCACCGCCCGGTCTACATCGGCTCTGCCGGATAGAGGCGTTCTGCCCAGCAGCTCACCTGTGGCCGGATTCACTACCGGCTCCGTCTGCTCCGTATCGGCTGTTACCCATTGCCCGTTGATATAATTTTTGAGTACTTGTGCCGTTTGCTCTGTCATTCTGTCCACTCCTTCTGTTCTATATAAAGTCTGCTGACTAACCTTACTTATTGCGCCCCTGCTGTAATCTCCTCGTTGGTTCGCAGGAATTCCTCCAGCTCCTCCAGGGTTGGCATAGCATCGGAGCAGCTGTGGCGGGAGATGACAATGGATGCTGAAGCACTGCCGCGCCGCATCGCCTCGCTGACACTGTGCCCGCTCATCAGACTGTGGATAAAGGCTGACGCATAGGAATCACCTGCACCGAACGTCTTGAGTACTTTTGCCGGGAAAATCCCGCTCCGGTGGCTCTGTCCATCCGCTGTATAGCCAATTGAGCCGCTGCCGCCGTGCTTGATGACTACCAGCTCTGCCTGATGCGAGAACCAGCGGGCTGCCGTGGCCTGATCATCGGCGCCAGCCAGATTATACAGATTCTCCATCATGTCGAATTCTTCGCGCGTGCCGATGATGCAGTGGCTTTTCTCAGCAGCAAGGTTATAGTAGACCGCCGTTTCAGCGGCTGATGTCCAGGTATAAGGGCGGTAATCGAGATCGAAGAACACGGTCACATTATGCTTGCGGGCAAATTCCAGTGCCAGGAACACCGCTTCGCGGGAAGGGCTCTGCGCCAGCGCCGTACCGGAGATGAGCAGCGCCTTGGAGCTGGCGATGTACTCCTCCGAGATCTCCTCCGTGTTCAGCAGCAGATCAGCCACATGGTCGCGGTACATTAGAATGCTGCATTCCTGCGGGCTCTTGATTTCTGTAAAAGCCAGCCCCGTCACCGCACCCGTCCGGTCCACGCACACCTGGCTGTCGTCAATGCCATCCTTGCGCAGATAGCTGCGGATGAACCTGCCCATCTGGTCGTCGGCCAGCTTGCCGATGAAGCCGGTACGCATGCCGAGCCGCGCTGCACCAATGATAATATTCGCCGGAGAGCCGCCGACATATTTGGTGAAGGTCATCGTCTCTTCCATCGGCCGCCCGGTCTCATTAGCGTTCAAATCAATACACAACCGGCCAACAGCAACTACATCCAGCCGCCGGTCAGGGTCGAACTGTAAACCGTTCATAGTGATGCCTCCTTGATCAAGCTAGGGAAAAGGTAGTTCATTCGGTAACACGAATGGCTGTAAAACGTCATGAATTGGACAATGAAGATGTGAATTGAGCAATGAAGCTGTATTTCATACAGTGAAGCTGTAATTCGTACCGTGAAGCTGTAGGTAGCTCGCATGGTGAAGTTGTAGATCGTACAGTGCAGCTATAAATCGCATACGCGTAAGATTATTTTGATACTGCTGTAAGAGTCGCTTGGCGTGTGGATTGAGCATTTCAACATTTAATCGTTTCCTTCGGCACAGAATGTTTCATTTCTTTTCGGGGGAAGGGTAAGCGCTTAACCTAATT
Organism: Paenibacillus sp. FSL M7-0896; assembly: GCF_037975415.1. Classification (NCBI taxonomy): domain Bacteria; kingdom Bacillati; phylum Bacillota; class Bacilli; order Caryophanales; family Paenibacillaceae; genus Paenibacillus; species Paenibacillus sp. FSL M7-0896. Next base: position 1,453,266 of record NZ_CP150250.1, on the reverse strand, counting down.
TTCTACTTTAGTATAGTTTAGAAGCGAGCTTTTGGCAATCCTCAATTTGAAAGCGATATCAATAATCGGGTGGAAGGAGATGAAGGGGGATATCCCCCCCCCGGAAAAACAGGTGGAAAACCGCAGCTTAATTCCGCGTTTTTTGATACTTAGGAGCAAGCAAGTGGAAAAAAAGCAACTCCTGTGATTGATTTTTCCTCCACGGGGGGTGTCGGGATTATTTAAGTGCCCTTTTTCCAACTACTGCTCCTCCGGCGGGCAATCGTTCCTCAGTAGTTGTAGTAAATCCACTTGTTCTCCGACTTAGCACACGTTGTTGCCTAGCGGGGAGAGTCGGCTAGCCCATTGTCTTCGGTTTGTGGCATACATTCGGTCCGCTCGCTTGCTAACTGGCACATTGTGTTCGGTTTTTCGCTTACATCTCGCCCACACGCCTCCACAGCGCCCATTGTGTTCGGTTTTTCGCCTACATTCGGCCGTGTTCCCTCGCGGCGGTGCATTGTGTTCGGTTTTTCGCCTACATTCGGCTGTGTCCCCTCGCGGCGGTGCATTGTGTTCGGTTTTTCGCCTACATTCGGCTGTGTCCCCTCGCGGCGGTGCATTGTGTTCGGTTTTTCGCCTACATTCGGCTGTGTCCCCTCGCGGCGGTGCATTGTGTTCGGTTTAATACGAAAATAAAAGTCGGGATGCGACTGATGCACCCGACTTATTTTCATTCCTGGGGGTGACAAGGCCTCTGTCTTGTCATGCCTGTTTTTCGCTTACATTCCGCCCACACGCCTCCGCAGCGCCCATTGTGTTCGCTTTTTCGCATACATCTCGCCCACGCACACTCGCCCCGCCCAATGTATTCGGTTTTCAACATACATCTGGCGCACGCCCCCCACACATCCCACTCTTCCCCCACTACAGCACGCAAAAAAGACCCGCTCCCAGCCGCAGCCGGAACAGGTCTTGAATAGATAGTGTGTGGTTAGTGCGGAACCGGACCCGTCGAATGACGGATGACAAGTTCGGGCATCAGCATGATTTTGCGCTTGGGGCTGGTGGGGTTACTGATTGATTCATTCAGCAGAAGCATCGCCTGCTCAGTCATCTCGCGCAGAGGCTGGGCGATACTGGTCAGCGAGGGATGGCAGATTTCGGCCAGCATCGTATTGTCGAAGCCTACTACGGACAGGTCGCGGGGAATGGACAGGCCGGCACTGCGCGCCTCCTTGAGCACCCCGATCGCCAGCAGATCATTGCAGCCAAAGATGGCGGTCGGGCGTATGTTCTGTGCCTGGTTCAACATTTCTGCTGCTGCCGTACGCCCGTTCTCCAGCGTTGCCGAGGTGTGAATCATATTCGCCGGATTGTCAAAAGAAACCCCCGCCGCCTTCAGCGCATCCAGGAATCCCTCCACACGCAGCCTGCTCCCCGGCAGATTGTCAGAGATCACTCCCAGCCTGCGGTGACCGAGGGACAGCAAATATTCCGTGGCCTGATAGCCGCCCTTGTAATCATCGACGGTGACACTGTTGCCCTCCAGCATACGGATATCGGCTGAGAACAGCACAAGCGGCACATGATCAGCCACCATTCCGCGAATCAGCTCAGGATTCCCCGTATGAGAGGCAATAATCAGGCCATCCACCCGTTTGCGCAGCAGCAGCGAGATGTACCGGGCCGCCTTCTCATCGCTGCGGTCCGTACTGCACACGATTAAGTCGCTGCCCTGCTCCTGGGCGTAATCCTCGATGCCGCGGGCCGTCTCCGCAAAAAAAGGATTGGCAATATCGGGGATCATCAGCCCGATGGTACCCGTCCGGCGGCTGGTCAACGCAGAAGCTACCAGACTGGGCTGGTAGTTCAGCTCCTCCATGACCCGCCCTACCTTTTCCCGCGTCTTGTCGCTGATCCGGCCGCTTTTATTCAATACCTTGGACACCGTAGCGATAGAGACGCCTGCTTCCCGTGCCACATCATAGATCGTAGGTTTCATTGTTATTAAGCCCGCCTTTGCGTTCATGCCTTCTTATCCTTCGATTATAAGGAAGTCCTCCCACGCTGTCTATCTATCGGGTATGTGTGTCTTCAACAAACCAGCTATTTAAATAACCCTTACGGGTGAATGAGATTACCTACGCGCCAGCAAATGTATGCTGTTTTTTGCATACATTCGGGCCATGCGCCTGCATGTGAGCACAATGTATGCTGTTTTCCGCATATATTCGGGCCACATGCCTGCGTACCAGCAAATGTATGCTGTTTTCCGCATACATTCGGGCCACATGCCTGAGCGCCATTTATCCACAACAGAAGAAAATCATAATTTCCTCTACAGTAAAAAAGGCTCCCGCTGCGCGGAAGCCCCATTATAAACCATTCGCTTGTCTACCAAGCTACATACCTTCTACCCTCTTCGACTCTATTCACTCTGCCGCTGCCGCAGACCCGCTCTGTCCCGGCTTGAACAGCCACTCATGATCGGGATCATTGTGGAACACCCATGTGCGCACCGGTCCGGCCATCACGTTAAGATAATACGAATCATATCCCGGCGGTGCTGAGACAGGATGATAGCCCTCCGGCACAAGCACAATGCTCTTATCCGGAACAGCAATAGTCTCGTCGAGACTGCGGTCATCATTATAGACCCGCTGCACCACGAAGCCGTGGGCGGGATTGACCCGGTGATAGTACGTCTCCTCCAGATAGGATTCGGCCGGCAGGTTATCCTGGTCATGCTTGTGCGGCGGATAGCTGGACCAATTGCCGCCGCCCGTACGCACCTCGACCACCAGCAGGCTCTCGGCCACACTCTGCTCAGGCAGGATATTAACAACCTTGCGTGACATACTGCCATAGCCGCGATCCTCAATTGCCGCATCTGACGGGGTAATCAGCCGTGCCGGATATTTGCCGCTTCCCGGAGCAAGACAGACTCCAAGCTCCAGCTCTGTCAGTGCAGTAACCTCATAATGCGCTCCGGCCGGAACATACACAGCATAAGGAGCCATATCTTCAAAGACTGACATGCGTCCGCCGATATCGGCGAACCGCTCGCCATCCACCTCTATATCTGCTTTGCCCGCCAGCAGCACCAGGCAGATCTCGTTCCCCCCGCTATCACGCTCCAGGGTAGCCCCGGCCTGCAATTGGTACACCTCGAACCCGACATACTTCCATCCGGCACTCTCGGGGCTGACCGCAGCGATACAGCCATCCTTATCCGGCGCTCCGGCCTTAATCAGTAGATCAGACATCCTCGTTCATCCTCCTCTGTCTTCAGAATCTGTATCCGCTTACAAGGCCTGCAGTTCAGAAAATCCTGCTTCCGCAGCAGTTACAGACAGCTTGACGGGAAGTCCGCTCAGATACGATTCTCTGGCTGCTTCAGCAATGAGCTGTGCGGCTTCGCCGTCACGGCCGCTGCAGATCACCGGCTCCTGTAGCCGCACGGAACGGGCGAACGCAGCAATCTCCTCCGTGAATGCCTGGTTATAGCGCTCCAGGAAGAAATGCTCCGGCTGATCGCGGGTAACCGAAGTCGCGGTGGATACCTCCACTGTTGTCGGGCGGCAGTTGTCGGCGGTCGCCGAACCCAGCGTTCCGAAGACCTCGACCCGTTGATCATAGCCGTATACGGCCTGCCGGCTGTTGTCGATCACGCAGATGGCCCCGTTCACGAACGTCAATGTAATGACGGCGGTGTCCACATCCCCGCAACGGCCGAACATCGGATCAATCAGGTTCGCCCCCCGGGTGTAGACCTCAGCCACTTCACTGCCTACCAGATAACGGGCCATATCGAAATCATGAATCGTCATATCCATGAACATCCCACCGGAGGAACGTACATAAGCTTCACCGGGAGGCTGCGGGTCACGCGAGGTAATCTTCACAATATGAGGATTCCCCAGCTCTCCGGACTGAACCAGCCGCTTCAGCTTACGGAAGCTGGGGTCCATCCGGCGGTTGAAGCCCACTTGCAGCAGCACACCAGCGTCCTCTGCCGCCTGCAAGGCCCGCTGGGTCTCTTCCGAGGAGAGGCTGATCGGCTTCTCGCAGAAGATATGTTTGCCCGCGTGCGCAGCCCGCTCAATCCAGGACGCATGCGAATCAGTCGGCGTGCAGATGAACACCGCTTCAATCTCAGGATCATTCAGTATATCTTCACCCGCAGCAAAAACAGAGCCAAGCCCCCTGCTCTCTGCCCAGGCCAGTAATTCCTCACTCATCATAGCTTCAGCTATGGACTTCAGCTTGAACGACGGCAGCGCACGCAGATTGTCTGCGTGGAGGCGGCCGATTCTTCCCGCGCCGATAATGCCAACTACAATCGGTTTAACCATGTTCGCTTATCCTCCTCGAAGGGTAAGCGCTTAACCTTCCCGAGAACAGTATACTTCATGCCCGGGAAAGCTTCAAGCAAATCTTTTCTCAAAAAGATCAGATAAGCGTAGGCCGAAATAAAATAGGAAATAGATACAGTAAGATTTCTCTTTAACACCCCATGAATTCCTATATTATCTAAGCTAGAACAGCAAATGAGGTGACTTATGAGCAAAATTAATTTTACCGAAAGCCTGCTTCGTGTCATTATTTCTCTGATCGGACTTCCATTCACATGGATTCAAGCGGCTCTTTCCAGATACCTTCTGTATAAATATAAAGCTCCAGGAGAAAAGATTTCCGTTGGCTCACATCATCTCCATGCGATGGTTACCGGCAGCAACACAAGTAATCTTCCGACGATTCTATTAGAAGCAGGAATGGGCGGTTGTGCTCTGGATTGGTCATTGGTTCAGCCCGCATTAGCCAAGCATACCAAGGTCCTCTCCTATGACCGGGCCGGTTTCGGTTGGAGCACTACACCTATCAGTCAGCCGACTTGCGAAGGCTATGTTCGTGATTTGCGGGAATTATTGACGCAGCTTGAATTAGAACCCCCATACATTCTTGTAGGGCACTCCTATGGCGGAATGATCATGCGGCTGTTTGCTTCTAAGTATCCTGAAGAGGTCTCCGGGATTATTCTTGTGGACTCCACACATGAGCAAAGATTCATAGAATCCACTTTTAATCAAATCAGATATGAAGAACGGCTGCGGCACCTGAGACGGCTAAGAATGGGTTATCTTTTATCCCCTATTGGGTTGCCCCGTCTATTAAAACAACCTATTGGTGCCAAACGGCTGCCTCCACCAGTTCAACATACAGTGAATACACTCGGATATCGAAATAATGCGTATAAAGCGGCATATCTGGAATCTCTCTGCACTATAGAAAGTGCCCTCCAATTAATAGAGTCAGAGCCTTTAGTTCCGGAATTACCAATCATCGTATTATCTGCCGGAAGGCAGAATGAGGATTGGCAGCAAGCACAGAAGAAGCTCCTCCAGTTAACCGCAAAAACCCGGCAGATCGTGATAGAGGACAGCTGGCATTCTATTCAACTGTATAAACCGCAAGCTGTCGTAGATTCGGTACTGAGTCTATTAAGAGATAATCACCGCAACCAAACAGACAAGCAGGCGTCTATTTAGTAGGAATATATATCCATTAAGAAAGGTGAGCTAGCATGATTGGGAGATTCACAAGGGTTGTGGAAGGAAGTTCCAGACTGGTTATTAGTATTTTTCATCCAGCCATCGGGGGAGAACCGGTGAAGGGTATAGATCTGTATGCCCCTTGTCAGGCGGAGGCGGCTAAGCTTTTGACAGAGATGGGCGTTGATCTGGACAAGCTGAATATTGCCAGTGTAACAACCAACGGAGCATTAGCTCCCAGAAAAGAAGGGTATCCCGTCGTCCTCTTCTCCCCTGGTTTCGGTGTAGAACGCGATATGTATCTTGGATTGATCTCCAAGCTAGTCTCCAAAAACTACGTGGTAGTTACGATCAGCGCTCCGCATGAGTCCGTGTTCACCGTATTTCCAGATGGCAGTTATCTCAAGCAGGCACCAGAAATGGCGGAGCTGGCAAGCAGTGACTACACCAGTTGGTCCCGTCTGCTCCTCAACCGGGTTCAATACATAAACGCAGTTATGGACGTTCTTGAGACGCTTAACTGCTCCGATGATGCTGAGCTCGCCGGGCTGTTCGACCTGGATAAGGTTGCTGTCATGGGACATTCGCTCGGAGGTGCCGCCTCCCTGGAGGCCGCCAAGCAGGATCACCGGATCAAGGCGGCTGTCCTGCTCGATCCCAGTTTTCACCTCATTCGCCGCGAAGAGGTACCCTCTTCTGTTCCAGTTCTGCTGCTGCGGCAAGAAGCTTCGGCGTACCGGGAGATGGCAGCATCTATGAATGAGACCATTGCATACGATTACATCGATGGGCAGCGCTATGCCTTCAACTCTCTGAACAATGCCCATTTCTATCGGGTAAAAGGGGCTCAGCACATGTCGTTTTCGGATATTCCGCTTCATTACGGTGATCAACACGCAGTTCCCGTTCATGCCGTTACCGCAGAAGCTGCAACCGCATTCATGGAGGCGATCTTTTGTAAGGGTGAGTCGGGCCGAAATTTCGCTTTACAGCCTGGAGAAACCGTCGTTCCCATCAACGCAGAGGGTGAACCTGTAGGAACTTAGCATGAATTGATAAACGTAGTTGCAGGGACAGTATTGCTTAATTTTAAATGTTCTTTACAGCTAAATAACGGGTACTCAATGATACACTTAAGCTATCATAACTCTTGCTAGAAGGAGTGTTCCAAATGCAATTACAAATAGTGAAGGTGCCCGGCACAAACGATACATCTTATGTTACAAACAAAATGATTGAATTCAATCTCAAGCATTTCCCTGACGAATTGAAGGGCAGATATCAAGCCGTCAACCTTCTTTTGAAGGATAGCGATGGAAATGTATACGGCGGACTAACTGGTGAAATATGCTGGAACTGGTTAGAGGTACAGTATCTATACGTTGACGAGGACTACAGGAAATTCGGATATGGAAAGAAACTGCTGCTCGAAGCCGAAAAAATGGCTAAAGAAAAAAAATGTGATTTTATCAAATTAGATACCCTAAGCTTTCAGGCATTGGATTTTTACTTAAAGCAAGGGTTTGAAGTTTTCGGAACGATACATAATGCCGGCAGCCATACTCATTATTATTTGAAAAAAGAACTCTCTCAAAACAGTTAATTCGTTAGCCAGCGCTTAGACTACCGCCCCCCCCTAGGCAAGCATACGTCTATTCAATTGGGAAAAGCAGATTGGAAATTAAAGGTGTTTCCGGAAGCATCTAAGAGAAGGATAGATTACTTATGAAAGCTAAAAGGAATATAGCACTTATTCTTAGTTTCATTGCCTTAACTGGAGGCATGTTCATCTCGTCGCTGATTGGTGTTGTCTTTGGAATCATTAGTATAGCTTTGAGTTTGCAACAAATGAAGGCTGATAGAAAGAAATCCTTAATCGCTATAATAATCAGCACAATTGCAATGTTAATTCCAATAATCCTGGCGGTCACTCTAGCCACTATACTCGATGAGTAGGATAACGCGGGAGTAATTAGAATTATTAACAGGTCAACGCCATGCCTTTACATCCTTGAAGAGTGCGCATTTCTATCGGATAAAAAGTGCTCAGCATATGTCTTTTTCTGACATCCCGCTTCATTATGGTGATAACCATTCAGCTCCAATTCATGCCGTTACCGCAGAAGCTGCAGCCGCATTCGTGGAAGCCGTTTTTCATAAGGGTGCTGTGTCTCGAAATGTAGCATTACAGCCTAGCGAAACCGTTGTTCCAATCAATTCAGAGGGTGATCCTGTAGTAACTGTATCGTAGGAGGGTTTTCATGAAAGTTAGACTAAGCGATTATAATCCGGACTGGGTTAACCGTTACCAAGAGGAAGCTTCGTTTTTAACTACAATATTTGCGGATGAAATCGTACGTTTTGAGCATTTTGGCAGCACCTCAGTGCCCGGTTTAAAAGCTAAACCCGTCATTGATATGATGTGTATTGTAAAAGACATAGGCAAAATCGACCCGTACAACGATAAGATGACACTGCTCGGATATGATGTAGCTGGAGATTGGGGGATTCCCGGCAGAAGGCTATTCCGCAAAGGCGGAGAGGCAAGGACGCATCATATTCATTGTTATCAGGCAGACAACCCTCAGATTGAACGGCATCTCGTGTTCAGAGATTATTTAAGAGCCCATCCGTCGGAAGCGGCAAGATACAGTCAGTTCAAACAAGAATTAGCGGATCGCTTCGAGGATACCAACCAGTACGGCCGGGCCAAAAAATCATTTGTGATTACTATGGAACAACGGGCGCTTTCCTGGTACGCAAGCCTGCGTTCTGATGCGAGGTGAGCCGATGAATTTCAGATGTGAATGCGGACACCGAATCCACGACAATACGGATTATTTGCCCTATAAAGGATACTTCCTTGCGGACCAGGATCAGGATGATCTTATGGATGAGATTGACGATGCTATTGAGAAATCGGGTCCGACGCCGCGGGATAAGGAAGAAGCTGCTATGAGGATTAGATCCTTAATCACTAGACTGTTCAAATCCGCTTACCAGTGCTCCAATTGCGGGAACCTCTTCATGGATCTTGGTCCTGCCGGACTGGAGATGTTCAGGGGAGTTGATCCTGTGAATAAGAATCTGTTACGGTCGGCTTTAGGGGAGCAGTGGCGGGGGCATGTATATGGAGAATGGAAGGACATCCTGCCTGAATGGCAAACTTCCCATGGCATCCTGTACAATGAGACCAATGTCAGCTGTCCAAGCGGAGAATCGGCGGGGAATGGACATTATAGCGATTGGGAAGCCTTGGAACGGGACTATTATCAGTTGTTTGATGAACTCAAGAACAGGAATGCCATACGGTACAGCCAATTGGAAAAGAACGGGACCCTAATTCATTCATGGAGCTTACCTAAATAGCTTTTCTGTATAGGCTGAATGAGTGGAAATAAGCTAAAAAACTCTAAGGAGGAACTCCAATGAAGACAATCCTGCGCATGATGGACCACCTGTACTGGGCGGACGGACGAATTTTGGATGCACTTGAAGCGAGTCACACGAAGGACGCGGAGCTTCTGAAGCTGGTGCGGCATGTGGCGGTGGCGGAGCAGGTCTGGCTGTCGCGCTTGCAGGGAAAGGGCAACGTACAATATTGGTTATGGGAGGAAGCAGAAAACCTGCCGGAGATTCGGCGAATGTTCGAAGCTAACGCTAAGGAATACCGCAGCTATACCGGCAAGCTGGAAGAATCTGCGCTGGATCAGATGATCAGCTACAACAGCCAGAATGGACGTTCGTTCCAGACCTCCATCGGGGACATCCTGCTGCAGGTGCTGTTACATGGGCAATATCACCGGGGACAGATCAACCGGGCCCTTCGGATGGAATCGGCAGAGCCTTTCCCCGTTGATTACATCACCTTCGCGCGACTCTAACAGGGCTTCACGAATGTAATGCAACGGGTAGCTTTCATATCGTGGACTGGTTACATCTGACTTGTTAATGAACAAGGAGCGAATACCAAAAATGGAGATCAGAGCATTACATACGGGTGAACCGCCCCCAACCGAATTGCTTTTATTGGCGGACCCTTCCCCGAAGCTGGTTGAAGACTATGTGGCAAGAGGGCAATGCTTCGTTGCTGAGGCGGATCAACAAGTGGTCGGAGTCTATGTGTTACTGCCTACAAGACCGGAGACTGCCGAGCTGGTCAATATTGCAGTGAATGAGGAGTTCCAGGGGCAGGGAATCGGGAAGCAACTGGTGAATCACGCGATTCAGGAGGCTAAGCGGCTCAGATTCAAAACGCTGGAGATCGGCACAGGCAACTCTAGTATCGGCCAGCTTGCGTTGTATCAGAAATGCGGCTTCCGGATCACCGGGATCGACAGGGACTTTTTCATCAGACATTATAGTGAAGAAATCTATGAGAACGGGATGCAGGTTATAGATATGATACGCCTGTCAAAGGATCTCTAAGTCAATCAGGGCTGCGGAACAGCTTCACCAATGTTAATGCCGTGCAGAAATTACTGCGGGAGGTTAGCGCATCTTATGGAAACACAGATATTGCAATTCCTTAATACCACCTATCCGGTTCAACTCTCCAGTGTGGAGGCGGTCACCAACGAAATGTACCGTTGTCACTCGGATAAGGGGACATTCTTCGCCCGAATCACGAATTATAAGACCTATGAAGAACAATTAGCTGAAGTGAACTGGACTACTTATCTGTTCAATCGGGGCGTACGGGTGCCTGAGGTTGTACCTACAATACAGGATTCGCTTGTCAGCACCCTGCTGCTGAATGAAGAAGAGAAGTCCGTAGTCTTGTTCCAGGCGGCAGCCGGAATCCACCTGCCCCGGGCCAAATGGGACAAAACCATATTCAGAACCCTTGGACAACAGATAGGCAGAATGCATCAGGTGAGCAAAGAATACCAGCACTCTGAAGCGGCACAGCCGATTCCACATTGGTATGATAACGATGAATATGATTTTCTCAAATACATTCCTGCAGAAGAGCGGGCCATACGGGACATTGCGAAGGATGTGCTCAAGCAGGTCCGAAGACTGCCCAAAGATGAGGCGAACTACGGCATCATTCACGGCGACCTGTGGCTGAACAATACGCTTGTGGACAGTGACTCTGCGCTGACGATGATTGACTGGCAGGATTGCGAGCGGCATTATTACGTCTATGATCTGGCGGTGCCCATCTATTCTGCACTAGAATTCTCGTTCACGGGCGGGCAAAACCTCATAGATTATAAACGCGCGATTACCAAAGCAATCACGGACGGATATAAGGAAGAGCATCCCCTCTCCGCCGAGATGTCCAGACAGCTGCCGCTGTTCCTGAGACTGAAGGAGCTGTTTGAGTACAACCTGATGCATATGTATTGGAACTTCGAGGAGCTCAGCGAGGAGCAGGTGCGGATTCTGAATCTGTACAGAAGCAAGATTGAGTATATGCATACGTGAGGTGAGTGAAGTGTATGACTATATCAGTATTCATTCTGCGGGCTACGCCAAGACTGTAAGAACGGAGGTGCTGGAGCGGTTTTTTATTAGTACGATGAGGTTTGAAAAAATCGGTCCTCTATCTTTCTCCAAGGCGCTCCATGGAGCACATATCGGGGTAAAGGGAATCTCCGCAAATTCGGATGGCAGTTATGCTTACTACACCCTGGAAGGGATTGAAGAGGTGAATCTGGTCGAGGTCATTCTGCCGGTGATGATGGATAAGCAGCTCGAACATGCCATAACCGCTCTGGCGATGGCCATTGTTGACGAATTCCATTGGTGTATTGATGAGGACCACGGTTTGGATACTTGACGCAATCATACCTATTTTCTCCGTGCCTGCACAATGTATGCTGTTTTTCGCATACATTCGGGCCATATGCCTGCTTGCGAACACAATGTATGCTGTTTTTCGCATACATTCAGGACATACGCCTGCATGTGAGCACAATGTATGCTGTTTTCCACATACATTCGGGCCATGCGGCGGTATGTGAGCACAACGTATGCTGTTTTCCACATACATTCGGGCTATGCGGCGCTGCTGTACCAGCCGATTGCATTCGGTTTTTCGCATACCTTCAGCAACACAGTTACTCTACGAATCACTCTAAGAACTCTTATCCACAAATTTCCACACACCTTATCCACTGCAGGAGGAAACGATAGCTTCCTATGCAAAAAAAGCGGCAGCCGAGGACGATTCGTCCTTGGCCGCCGCTTGTCTGATCCGCTGGCTTCTGTCACCTGCCCACTTCCTGTTCCGACTCTTCTCGACTAAGCAGAGTTTCCGCCTCAGCAATAATGCAGCGCTTCACCCAGCGCGACCAGCGCCATCGCCTGGCCGTAGGCCATCGGGGCAATGATGATCCCTTTGTAGTCCTCCTTGGCTGCGCCGATGGGAGTACCGCCGGACACGCCGAGCACTGTGCCTTCGCCGTCAATTCTGTCCAGGATGGCGCGGATTGCCCGCAGAGCCGGTTCGCTATAGGCCTCCGGGAGCAGCCCCCGGCGCACACTGTTCAGAATACCAGCGGCAATCGCAGCCGAACCCGAAGTCTCGGTATAGCTGCCGGGGTCATCCAGCAGGGTATGCCATAGTCCGTCCCCGCTCTGACAAGCGAGCAAGGCTTCGGCCTGGGCCTGTAGCGTCTGCTGGAGATAGCTGAAGACTCCGTCTGCCAGATAGGGCCGCATCAGCTCCAGATATTCCGGCAGGCCGAGAGCGAACCAGCCGTTGCCGCGGCACCAGAAGGCTTCACTGAAGTTATGGCGCTCTGCAAAATGCCAGCCATGGAAGAAGAAGCCGGTTTTTTTGTCATACAGATATTTAATATGCAGCAGCAGCTGATGCAGCGAGGTCTCGCGCCACTGCGGGTTGTCGTACTTCACACCCATTTTGGCAGTGAACAGAATCGCCATGAACAGCGTATCAATCCAGATCTCGTTCTCATGGAGCGAGACCTCATGCTTCTGAGTCCCCGTAGTCACATGCTGATAGCCTTGCTCCAGCGTCCGGGGCAGGCCGTGCATTAACCATTCTATCCATTCGAGACTCAGCTCTCCGGCCTCTTCCAGTTCCATCAGCGAGAGCAGCGGGGCAGTCGTATTAATATTCCGGCTGGGTAGTCCCTTCGTAAGCTGCCGGGCCATCCACGGCTTGGTATATTCCGCATAACGGCCGTCCCCGAAATGCCGGTCAAGCTTTTGCAGGCCATACAGCCCCACTCCCTGCGGCCAATCCCACTCTTCCATCCCGAAGTCCCTGGCAAAATACCCCCGGCGTCCCGCGTCTTCCCCCAGGTTCTGCAATTCCGCTTCATTATCCGGCCGGCCCAGCTTCAGCAGCTTATTCGTGACCAGGTCCAGCTTCTGCATAACCTCTTCCTTGCTCACACAGCTAACCGGCACCGCTTGCTTCTCTCCTGCTCCCATCCTAGCCTCTCTCCTCTCAGCTCTGCGCCCCGCGCAGCTTGATTCTGAACGTCCTGATCTCATACGGCTTCACCTGGAAGCTCAGCTCCTCTGCTTCCTGCCAGTCTCCCAGCGGCTCCTCCATCAGATTGCATTCCTGCCAGGAAGCCATAGAATAGGCGCTATCTACAGTAATCTGTGTCCGGGAACCGGCGTACTCATGCAGCCGCAGCACCACATCCTTGCCGTCCTCCGAACGTTTGATAGCATCCACTGTCACATGTGCGCCATCAATATAGAGCAGCGGGGGCCCTTCCAGCTCACCTGCCACACTGCGAAGCGGATTATTCAGCTCCCACGCCTCCTGGACCACCCTGCCTTCGACGAAATCACCGGTATGCGGGTACAGGGCATACGTAAATTCATGATGCCCCTGATCCTGCTGCGGATCGGGATGAACCGCCGATTTCAGCAGCGTCAACCTTAGCACGCTGTCCTTGATGTCATAGCCGTATTTGCAGTCGTTGAGCAGCGCTATCCCATAGCCCTTCTCGCTGATATCCGCCCACTGATGGCCCACCGTTTCGAAGCGGGCGTAATCCCAGCTCGTATTCCAGTGTGTAGGACGCTTCACGTTACCGAACTGAATGTCATACGTAGCCTCCAGCGCATGAATATCCACCGGGAAAGCCACCTTCAGCAGCTGGTTATGCCCGTGCCAGTCCATCTCTGTGCGGAAGTCAATCCGCGCGGTATCCCGGTAGAAGATGATATCCTGGGTAACCGCTGTGCGGTGATAAGTCCAGGTCATACGCAGCACTGCCCGAAGCGGGCCGTTCTCGGTCAGCTCACATCCGGTCAGCTGAGTGATCTCTGTCATCTTTTCCTGGTAGAAAATATCGATATCCCACGCTTCAAAATCCAGCGGCTTATCCTCGAACACCTGAAGTACATTCCCGCGCTGTCCTGGCGCCAGCAGCTCACGGCCGCTCTTCCGGTCGATTATTGAAGTGAAGTGCCCCTGCTCATTCCACACCACTTCCACAAGCGGTGTGCTCAGCGTGTTGCCGGATACGGCTGCAAGCGGCTGAACCTGTGACTTCCCGGAGGCCTCAGCTGCTTGTCCGTGTACTACCTTCAGCACCGCCGTGCCCAGTGCAGGCACAGACGGAACATAGACCAGCACTTGTCCGTCTGCCGTCCGCTGCTGCCACAGCCGGTTCCCGTCAGCGTCATGAACCTGTGCAGAATCTGCGGCACCTACAGCAAGCAGTGCATAACGCGGACGGTTCCAGTTCGAGCTGTTCATCAGCGTGAGCCTGCTGTCATCCTTTTCCTGGACTACACCGTTAATCAGAGCTAGTGAGCGGGCTTCTCCTTCTGCATATTCAGCATCACTGTCCTCATAGACCTCAGCGATCGACGAACCGGGAATGATGTCATGGAACTGGTTGCGCAGCAGAATCTCCCAGATCCCGGTCAGTTCAGCCGCAGGATAAGCGGTTTCAAGATTCCCCTGTCTTACACCCATCAGCGTATGCAGCCACTCGGCATCGCGCAGCAGTAGCTCCAGGCGGCGGTTATATTTCTTGTTGCGGGCTTGTGAGGTATACGTGCCCCGGTGGCATTCGAAATACAGCTCACCGTTCCAGGTGTGTACGAACGCCTCCGTCTTCCCGATCCGTTCATGCAGTCCGGTGAAATACTCCCCGGCACTGCCCATCTCAATCTTCGGAATGCCCGGAAGCTTGTCGAAGCGCCGGCGAAGCTCCAGCATCTCCCGCGTCGGCCCGCCGCCTCCGTCACCCCAGCCGTATGCAAACATCAGGTGATCGTTGATCTCCTTATCCTGATAGGAATTCCAGATTCCGCGCAGCAGCCCTGCCGTCATCCGTCCGTTATATGTGTATTCAGCTCCATCCTTCTCGGAGGTCGTGATGAAATGCGTCAGCACCTCTGAGCCGTCCATCCCCCGCCACCAGAAGGTGTCATGCGGCATCCGGTTGAACTGATTCCAGCTGATTTTGGTCGTCATGAACGTGTCGATGCCCGATTTGCGCAGAATCTGCGGCAACGCCCAGCTGTATCCAAAGACGTCCGGCAGCCACAGGTACTTACTCTCTACGCCGAATTGTTCACGGAGATAGCGTTTGCCCAGCATAATCTGGCGGACCAGCGACTCGCCGGACGGGATATTACAATCCGACTCCAGCCACATCGCCCCTTCCGCTTCCCAGCGCCCTTCCTTCACCTTCTCGGTGATCCGCCCGAACAGCTCCGGATAATCCTGCTCCAGATAAGCGTACAGTTGAGGCTGTGTCTGAAGGAACTGGTACTCAGGGAACTCCTCCATCAGCCGCAGTACGGTGGAGAAGGAACGGGCTGTCTTTTCACGGGTATGCTTCAGCCTCCACAGCCAGGCAACATCAATATGGGTATGACCCACAGCCGTAAGCGTTACGTCAAAAGTCTGCGGCATCGCCTCTATCGCCTGATTCAGACTGGCGCCTGCCTGATACAGCGAAGCAGTATGCTCTGGCGAGCCCGGCTCCGACCAGTCGATCAGACGGAAGGCTTCGTTCAGCGCTCTAAGCAGCCACTGCTTCTCCGGCTGGTCTCTGCCCAGGTAACGGAAGGTGTCGAGCGCTGCCTTCGACATATAGAACAGATCATCAATGCTCTCGTCCAGATAGCCGATGAATGCTTCGCTGAGCCGGTGCTCCTGAATTCTGGGCACTCCGCCGCCCTCAAGTCCCGACCACAGCCGGAAGGCCAGCTCTACCGTCTGTCCGCCCCATTCATCACCGAAGATTACCTCTCTATGGTTGTTATCTACGCCCTGATAAGGCGACCCGTTCACGAACAGCAGCGATTCGAAGCCGGAGTTATTGAAGTCCCCTGTTTTGCCAAAATCAAATCTGCCGGCAATTTTGAAGCCTGCCTGACTAGGCGGCAGCACGATCTCTGTGCGCAGCCAGATGTAACGGTCCCGCCCGCGCCAATGCTCCTGAAGCCTGATGATGCCATCAAAGGCCACCGACTCCGGGTACACACCGTTAGCCCCTTCCTCATCTTCAGCGAACGCGAACTCAGTAAGCTCCTGAACCTTAAGATATCTATACTTTTCCACTTCGGCCTGGCGTTTGATCAGCTTTTCTTCTGTGAATAACATCTCTATCACTCCCTGTATCCGCTTTCATATGGTCACTATAGCAAACCTTTCACTCCAAAAACTACCCAACTCTTGCTGTATTCCGACCGATTCATTGCATATTTTGCTTTTTTGAGCCTATAATATACAGGTGGAAACGGCTTGGACTTCTATAGTAAACGGCAACGGTGAGGAGAGAGGCTATGCTTGACAGCGACCTGTTATATGACCAAGGATATAGCATACGTATCAATACTCCGGCTGATCCGCTCTTTTACTATTTCGACTACGATCAGCGCTCTCACGACATCAATATGGAGTTTCAGCACGATCATGACTTTTATGAGATTCATATTCTGCTGGATTCCAGCGCTACTCATATTATTGAAGGTAATGTACATGCCCTGCAGCAATATGACATTGTTCTGCTTGCTCCGTACCGGCTGCATATGACCCAGTATCCCGCAGGCCCGCCGCATAAGCGGCTGATTATCAACTTCAACCTGCCCAGGAATATACCCGGATTTGAGACCGCTTACAATGCAATGCTGCAGCCATTCTCCGAGGAGGTTCCGATCTACCGGTTCACCGGAGGCCCGCGCAGTGCCGTGTTCGAGCCGCTCAATGCTATTTTTAACTGTTCCCGCAGCGCTTCACCGCTGAACCCTGTGCTGATTCACAGTCTGTTCCAGCAGTTTCTGTGCAGTCTGTCCCAGCAGAATGACAAGAATGCGTACGTGCTGGAAGAGATCGGCAATGCCATGATGCAAAAAATCTATTCAATCACCGCCCACATTCACAGCCATTATGGCAGTGAGTTGTCCCTGGACTCCATCTCCAAGGAATTCTATATCAGCCCTTATTATTTATCGCACCAGTTCAGAACCGTCACCGGCTTCACCTTGACCGAGTACATCCAGATGACCCGCGTCCGCAAAGCCCAGCAGCTCCTGCTCCATACCCGGCACAAGATCTCCGACATCGCCGGACAATGCGGCTTCAACAGCTTCTCACAGTTCAACCGTATCTTCAATAAGCAGAGCGGCATGTCTCCGTCCGCGTTCCGCAAGGCGCAGGGGGCGTCTGGCGGGGCTTCGTCTTTGAGTTCGTATTGAATTAAATATCGAGGAGGAAAATGGAACATGGAAACGCTAAACTCCAGCAAAGATAACAGCGGCGGTGTCACGTATACAATCAGCACCCAATATGAAACCTATGCAAACTACGCGATTGAAGCCTCCCTTATCACCGATATCGTTAACGGCTTCGCCGAAGATCCGGATGATTTCATCGTCATTGATCCCAGTATGCCGGTAGAGGGAAGTCTGTATATGCAGGCCGCCCCTGTCCGCCATACTCCCCGCAGTATCGTTGTTGAATTACGCCTTGGCTATCCCGACGGGTCCTTCAGGCATTTCTCCAGGGAGATGACGGACAGAGATAGCGTGATCCGGATGCTGCTGGATTATTGGGGCTTGCAGAAGCTGCCTGCTTATTCCGCCTGGTCAGATGTGACGGATGAATTAAGCTAGACTTATCCGGGGACCGGATACACAGCAAAGCAGCGCTTCTCCCGTTACAGGAGAAACGCTGCTCTGTTAGCTTCTTGCTACACCATAAACTGAACGCGGCTGAGCAGAACCTCACCCTGCATGACAAGATACACATCTGTGGTTCCGGCATCCACATCCGCTATAGCGGACTGGTTGTGCCACTGCTGGACGCCGCCGGACGAAACCGCAAGTGTAGCCGCCAGCTTGCCGGACGGGCTGCCGGTCCGCACTTCAACTACGCCTCCCAAGGCGGAGGATACCAGTATCTCGACGCCTGCCGCCCCCTCTGCAAACCGGACATTATGGAAGGCGATCCATGCCCCTTCCTTCACCGGATGCACCGCAGCGCCGCCAGCCTTGCATTCATCAAGGAAAACCGCTTCGTAATCATCGTAATTCTCAGCCTTAACCGGCGTATACAGATCACGCGGCGGAACGGTCTCGCCATGCAACCTGATTGTGGCTGACAGCCGGATATCTCCCGAGGAACGGCCTGCCATCAGCATGTATTCCCCATCCTCCACACAGTACTGTTCGCGGCTGACGTCCCAGAAGGAAAGTTCAGCGGCCGGTAAGGTGAAGGTGACCGTCTGCTTCTGTCCGGCAGCCAGCCGGGTTTTGTCAAACCTCTTCAATTGCTTAAGCGGACGCCTGATCCGGGTAGACAAGCACTGGACATACAGCTGAACTACCTCGTCACCGTCTACACTCCCGCTGTTCTCAAGCTCTACGTTCAGACTGATAATACCATCCTGCTGTACTTCCTCCGCTGCCAGTGATAGCTTGTTATAATTCACCTGCGCATAGCTCAGAC
Source organism: Paenibacillus sp. FSL M7-0896 (assembly GCF_037975415.1). NCBI lineage: Bacteria > Bacillati > Bacillota > Bacilli > Caryophanales > Paenibacillaceae > Paenibacillus > Paenibacillus sp. FSL M7-0896. Next base: position 1,434,825 of record NZ_CP150250.1, on the reverse strand, counting down.
CGTGACCGAACGGATAGAGCGGCTCACCGTCAAAGTACATATAGGTTCTCTTGCCTTTGATAATATCGTAGTCCATGAATTCAGGCAGCTGGCTGACGCTTCGGTACCAGGTCATATTCAGCTTGCCGGACGGGCTGTAATCGCCGAACAGGACATCTGCGACTGCATGGCCCAGCTCCTGTCCGCTGTGCGAGGTGTACAGCACGGCCGGAATATGCTCGTCGATCCAGGTGGAGGAAATCGGATAGCTGCCGACGATCACCACGACGGTGTTCGGGTTGGCGGCATAGACAGCCTTGACCAGATTCTCCTGCTCTGCGGGCAGTACGATATCCGGCCGGTCAATCTCCTCCTTGCCGTTCAAGAGCGGATGGTTACCGACGAATACAACGGCAACCTCAGCGGCCCGGGCCGCTTCCGCCGCTGCTTCTACGCCGTTCACGACAACTTTCTTATGGAATTGGGCTGCTTCGGCAGACGTTTGTTCTTCAGCAGCGCGAATAGTTCCGTCCTCAGCACTGATAACGAGCGGCTGATTGTTCCAGGTCCGCAAGCTGACGGTGCCTTCCCCCTCCGGGACCAGATTCAGCGATTCCTTCACATACCAGCCATAGATTTCATCAGCGGAAGCGGTCAGTGTGCCGGCATCTGTCAGGGTAACATATTGTCCCCTGCTGGCAGATTCAAGGGTATGAGCGGTCCAGCCCCACGCCGTATGGCGGAACATCTCTCCCCGCTCCGGCTGATCATGCAGCACTGCGAGCCGTCCGTCCTCGCCCGTGATGCCCACTGCTTGTCCGCTGGCAGCGGAGGTCAGAATGATCCGGTCATCTCCGCTCTCGAAGGTGACCTGCTTACCTGCCAGCTTCTTGATGATTCCCTGCAAAGGGGTCACCGCATATGGCAGCGTACCGGAATACCAGTCTCTGAACGCTTCGTCCCCCAGCGTGCCGATCACAGCGACCTTGGACAACGTGGCTGCATTCAGCGGAAGGGCATTATCGTTCTTCAGCAGCACTATGGATTCCTTCGCAGCTTCGAGTGACAGCTCGCCATGCGCTTTGCTGAGAATGGCCGAGTCGTCTATCTTCGTATACGGATTACCTTCCTCCGGATCGAACTCACCGAGCCGGAAGCGGACGCGGAAGGTGTTCGCCAGCGCGCGGTCCAGATCCGCCTCGGTCAGCAGCCCTTCACGGATCGCCTCGTGAATAACCTTAATGGTCTCCTCTGTCTCTTCGGTCACACTGTCAATACCATTCTTGATGGATTCCGCCATGGACTGGGCGAAGGACTCATAATATTTATGGTCCTTCACAATCCCGAACAGATCTCCGGCATCGCTGACAATGAAGCCGTCCATCTCCCATTCGCCCTTCACAATCTCCATCACCGCCGGATGGAGGATAACCGGCACGCCGTTCACCGAATTGTAGGCGGTCATCATGGATTGTGCGCCGCCTTCCTTGAAGGCAGGCTTGAACGCTTCCAGATAATATTCGCGCATATTGCGCGGGTCAATGCTGGACGAAGCCACGCCCCGGTCGATCTCATTATTGTTCCCGAGGAAATGCTTCAGGGTCGCTACCGCTTTCAGATACACCGGATGATCCCCCTGAATTCCCTGGACGAGCGCTGTACTCAGCCGGCCTGTCAGCTCAGGGTCTTCCCCGTAGGCTTCCTCTGTTCTCCCCCAGCGCGGGTCCCGTTCCATATCCACAGTCGGTGCCCAGAGAGTCAAGCCGTTAATAGTGGGATTCTTGCGGTAAAAGGCTCTGGCCTCATCCCCGATCGCCGAGCCGATTCTCTGCAGCAGCGCCGGATTCCAGGTACAGGCGAGGCCGCTTGGCTGCGGGTAGGAGGTGGCTTTGCCCAGCCATGAAATCCCGTGCGCTCCCTCCGTTCCATGCTTGTAACCGCCTACACCCAGCCGTTCAATGGCAGCCTGATATTGCGGCATCAGACTGACTTTCTCCGCAAGCGTCAGCCGGGAGAGCAGATCCTGAACACGTTCATCTAATGGCAATTCCGTTTGTCTAAAAGGATATGCAGCAGCGTCCAAATGTAATCTCTCCTTCATTCTTCATGATAACGGTTTCATCTCCAGCCAAACCAGCGTCCTCTTTCCTCCGCACAGCCCGGCTGTCCTATCCTCCTCCATCTTAAAAGATCCTTCCTGACAATAACACCTGAACAATTGGCCCAAAAATCAGTTCATTATTAGGGATTCCGTACTGTAAAGACGTTAATCAGATACATCACATACTATTGACGTTATACTATAGATAAATCGAAGTTAAGACTAAACAATGCTGAAAGGAAGTTCACACACTCTATGCTCAAAAGAACCTATGCTCTGCTCCTCATTCCAACCTATCCTATATTCCTGCTCTGCATGCTGTTCCAGGGAATGGCCATCTCGATCAGCGCTCCATTCCTGGCGGTCTACTTCACAGAAGAACTCGGCGTATCCGCCGGAACCTTCGGAATATTTACAGCGGTGACGCTGCTTAGCGGAGTAGCCTTAAGCATGTTCATTGCCAAACGCTCCGACGCCGGGCTGAACCGCCGCAGGCTGATGGTGATCTGTATGATGTTCAACGCGGTGGCTTTTGCCGGATACATATTCATCCATGACTTCTACCCGCTGCTGGCCTATATGACAATATTCACCGCAGCCGGCGCCCCGGCGATGCCGCAATTATTCGCCAGTGCCAGAGAAGCTGTGAGCGCCAGCAGCTCTCCTGATCATGCCTTGGCTAACTCGGCCCTGCGCTCGATGTTCTCCCTTGGCTTCATCAGCGGTCCGCTGGTAGGAGCCGCCCTCCTGAGCCGCTTCGGATTTCAGGGGATCTTCTCGTCGACCACTCTGATCTTCCTGCTCAATGCTCTTCTGGTGTTCAGCTTCGTACGGCCTTCAGCCGCTAAGCAGCAGCCTCAACAGCGTGTCCGGCAGCCCGCCGGGGTGCAAAGGAATGCCAGGGTACTGGTTCCTTTTCTCATCCTGACCCTGCTCTATACCGGACACTGGGCCAATAATCTGAATATCTCCTTGTTCATTGTCAATACGCTGGGAGGCACTACACAGAATGTAGCTTCGGTGGCCAGTATCTGTGCGTTAATGGAAATTCCGTTCATGCTGGTGCTGGGGCTGCTGTCAGCCAAATACACAAGCAAGGCGCTGCTGGGCTGGGGAATGGCAATGGGGGGAATCTATTATGCGCTGGTGATCGGAGTAGGTGAGCTGTGGCAGCTCATCGCCGGACAGGTACTGCTGGCTTTTTTTGTCGCTGTGATCTCTGCAATTGGCATCAGCTATATTCAGGATCTGCTGCCGGACCTTCCCGGCTATGCCTCCACGCTGTACACCAATGCTACAACCATCGGCAGACTGGCCGGAAGCCTGGCGGGAGGAGCCGCAGCCCAGTGGTTAGGATACCGCCATTCCTACCTGCTCTGCGTAGTGCTGGTAGTCTGCTCACTGGGATTGCTGCTCTGGCCCCGCCGCTCTCCGGACGAGAACATTACAACTCCACTCGCCTCTTGACAGGTGAAGTGCCGGGCATGGCAGCTAGATATCCATATCCTTACCTGTGTAATCCACGAATCTGAAATGGCCGGACGGCTCGGCTCTCTGCCCGATCAGGTCCAGAATCCCTTCGGCACTGGTGCGCGGGTGAAGCGGTGCCTTAGCTCCGCCCATATCCGTAGGCATCCAGCCGGGATGGACGCTGAGCACATGGATGCCGCGGTCCTTCAGCGTGACATGGAGCTTCTGCGTGAACATATTGAGCGCGGTCTTGGAGATCGTATACGGATAGCTGCCCGGGTAAGCATTGGTGATACTGCCTGCCTCTGATGAGATATTAATGATTGAAGCATCCGGCCCTGTCAGCAGAGGTAGAAGGTGCTTGACCACCCGCATCGGCCCGTACAGATTGATGTCCATGGCATGCTGCATCTCTTCCATATCCAGCTCTTCAAGCGGGGTGTCCGTGGCATTCAGCACTGCGGCATTATTGATGATGACGCCGAGTGTCCGGGCCTGCTCTGTCAGGCTGGCGGCAAGTGCTGCTATTCCGGCCTCGTCCGTCACATCAAGCGTTACTAGAGTCAGCTTATCCCCGTGTACTGCCGCCAGATCAGCTAAGGCTGCCTGCCCGCGCGTCAGATCCCGTACCCCGGCAATAACAGCATGTCCACGCTCCAGCGCAGCCGCCGCCAGCTCAAGGCCCAGTCCGCGTCCCGCCCCTGTAATCAGAATATTCATTGTATAATTCCTCCCGTCTGAATTCTATTTGTATTACTGATCCTTATTATTACTGTTATCGTTGTCATTCTCCAGCAGTTCCAACACTACCTTCAATTCCTTGAACGTATCCAAGTAGGCATACCGTCCGCCGGTATACTCGCCCTTCTGCTGGAGCGGGAATCCCTTGCCTTCGAGCAGCATGATCTTGTCCTTCATGCCTTCGACCACGAACGCAATATGGTGAACCCCTTCCCCGTGCTCATTCAGGTAATCCCGCCAGGTGCTCGGTTCATGATCCGGTTCAATCAGTTCCAGTTGCAGAGAACCCATGTCGAAAAAAGCCAGCTTCGCCCTCGACCCTGTCCCTCCGCCGTTATACTCCGTCCGGGCAATGTCTGCCGTGTCCGTGATGCTGATCTGAGGCTTGTCCAGTCCGAAAAAGTCTGCATACGCCTGACTCACCTTCTCGATATCGTGAACCAGAATCCCAATCTGTGTCATGAAGTGATTTCCAAGTAATCCTGACATTCTGTTCTGCCTCCTTTATCTGCTGACCAGACAACCATACCCAACCTGTGAAAGGGCTGTCAAGTTCTCATAAGGCAGCAAAAGACAAAAGAGAATGTCCTTGAAGACATTCTCCTCAGTTATGCTCCGTCTAATTAGCTTAGTGGGCAATAAAAGCCTCGACTTTATAGCCTGATCCGCTGCTGGTTAATGTGGCGTTATAATAGCCCATATTCCCGCCGGGCTTGCATTTGTAGTCCCCGGAGCAGCCGGTGACGAAGAATTTGGTCTTGGTGTACCCCGGATAGATGTTATTCAGCTTCCGGTAGAATTTGTGACCATGATGTGTGAAGATCGCCAGCACCTTCTCTCTGGCTTTTGCCGGAATGGCTGTGAAGAACTTGGAGGTCTCGGCCGCACTGAGCACATGGCTGGAATCCACCGTAATGCCCTGTACCCGGAGCGGCCAGTGGAAATCAATAATATAGAAATACCTGTCATCCAGATTACGCAGCAGATTGAGGCTGGCCGGCGTGAACTGGCCCAGTGCGCAATCCAGCCATACATATCTCACCTTGCCCTGCGTTCCCGGAAAATTCATCTGTCCGGACACCGCCCCCAAGTATTGAGTGAACAACGACCGTGTGCTGGCCTCCCAATTTCCAATAGATGCCTTATAAGGGATGCTTCCCAGCGTACTGGTAACGGTGTCCTTGAATTCCTTATAGTACGTCCCGGCGTTATTCCCGTGATCCGCCCCCGCCTGGGTGTTATCTCCCCCGAAGATGATAAACCGTTTGTTCCCGCTGCTCACTGCCTTAGGCAAAAGACTCTTAAAGATGCTCAAGCTGTTACCATATCCCACATGGCTGTCACCAAACACCGCAAACTCAACTGTCTGTGCCTTGATTCTGCGCTTCACTCCGGGTACAGCCTGCCGCTTGGCGCGAAGCACCCGCTTCCGTGCCGGTCTTGCCTGTCTCTTCATCTCGCACCACCCCACCTCATCAAAAATAGCTTCAGAATACATAGTAGTCTCTACTATTTATATGCGGGAGGAATTGGCTGCTCTTGGACCTGTGGAGCCATCCTGATCTGCCTCCGGCAATCAATTCGCCCGTAGCGAAGTGATCTGCTTGGCCAGATACTGCGGTGTATACGGCATATCCTCCCGAAGCCAGGCGATGATGGTGCCAATGAGGGCCGCCGAGCCGTACCACACAGCGATGTCCTTCTGTACCGTTACTTCGGAAGCGTCATGCGCGGTAACCCTGCTCTCCACCCGTGCAGAAATAATGTCTGCCATCAGTTTAAAAAGCCGGTCGGTAAATATCGTGCTCTTCCGCGACGTAAGTACGATTTTGTAGAATTTGGCGTTCTCTGCAATATGCACAAGCAGGTGCTCCAGCATCGGCCACTTCTCTTCTGGTGCAGCTCCCATAAAGTCCGTATCCTCTCTCACCACTTCCAGAACCTCCTCAGCCATATCATCCGCCATTTTCTCCAGCATATCCGGGATATCCCGGTAATGCAGATAGAAGGTCACTCGGTTAATTTGGGCCCGCTGCGCAAGGCGGTTGACGGTGATTTTCTCTATGCTCATCTCTTCCATCAGCTCAATCAGAGCCTCTTTGAGGAATTGGCGTGTACGAAGGACGCGCGGATCTGTCCGCTCGTTGAGATTAGTCATATCTATTCGCTCCAATCTGCTCCCGCCCGAGAGCAGGCTACAATTTCAGTCTAAAGTGTCGTTTTTCAACCACATACACTACACATATCCTCTAAGTGTAAACTAATTTACATTTTCCCGAAAATCGTTGCTTGATTACATGATATTTTCATTTATAATCTACTTTATACATTGTAAACTATACGACACATTGTAAATTTAGTCCATGAGTTGGCGGTTTGAAAGGATGAAGAATAGTGAGTAACAAGACAGCAAGCAAAGAAGCCCAGTCCATTTCCAAGGGACCTATTCTTTTCGTAATGATTCTCGGTGCCTTTCTGGCTACGCTGAATCAGACCATTATGAGCGTGGCTACACCGGAGCTGATGCATGACTTCAATATTACGGCGGCCACGGCCCAGTGGCTCACTACCGGCTATATGCTGGTTAACGGTGTGCTGATTCCCATTACGGCCTATCTAATGCAGCGATTTACTACACGGGAGTTGTTCCAGGCCTCGATGTTTATTTTCTTTGCGGGTACCCTTGTATCAGCGCTCGCGGGAAGCTTCCCGGTGCTGCTTACCGGACGGATGATTCAGGCTGCCGGTGCCGGCATTATCATGCCGCTGCTCACCCAGGTTATTTTGACCCTCTTCCCGCGTGAGAAAAGAGGAGCCGCCATGGGGATGGTCGGGCTGGCCATTATCTTTGCCCCGGCTATCGGCCCTACGCTGGCCGGATATATTATGGAACGTTATTCTTGGGAGATGATGTTCTACGGCATGCTTCCACTCACGGTTATGGTCATCGTATGCGGTTTTATTTATCTGAGAAATGTGGCCGAGCGATCTTTTCCCAAAATCGATATTACCAGCGTGATCCTGTCCACCATCGGATTCGGCACCCTGCTCTATGGCTTCAGCCGGGCAGCCAGTGCTGGCTGGTCCAGCGCAGAGGTGCTATTGTCGCTGGCCGCCGGCGCCGTGTCCCTAGGATTATTCATATGGAAGCAGCTCACCTCCGTGAGCCCGCTGCTGGATCTGCGGGCCTTCCAATACAATATGTTCTCCTTGACCACCGTCATCAGTGTGGCGGTTACGATTGTGATGTATGCGGATATGATGCTGCTGCCGCTCTATCTGCAGAATGCCCGCGGCTTCACCGCTATGGAATCCGGCCTGCTGCTGCTGCCCGGCGCGGTGATTATGGGGGCGCTGATGCCGGTCACCGGCAAGCTGTTCGACCGCTTCGGAGCGAAATGGCTCGCCATTATCGGCCTGACGATCACGATTCTGACTACACTCAGCTTCGTGAATCTTACAGACTCGACAAGCTACGGTTATTTGATGCTGATGTCCACCGGCCGCCGGATCGGCATGGCCTTGCTGCTGATGCCGATTCAGACCCTCGGGTTGAATCAGCTGCCCTCCAGGCTGAATTCACATGGTACAGCGATCTCCAATACCGTAAGGCAGGTTGCCGGCGCAGTAGGCACTTCTCTGCTGGTCACCGTGATGACCAGCCGTACCGCCACTCACTTCCAGGAACTCGCAGCCAGCGGCGGAACTGCCGGCGAGACTCAGAAGCATATGGTAATGGAGGCTTCCATCCAGGGCATCAACGATTCCTATCTGGTTATTGTGGGCATCGGCATTATCGGGCTCTTACTCTCCTTCTTCATTAAGCAGGTGGGTCAAGCCAAGGAACCGGCCCTGAAGCAGCAGACCGTTGTCGCCGAGGAGGTCTGAGGAGAGCACCTGCCTGCTGTGCTATTCCATAGGCTGCTGACAGAAGAAGACCCGCGGAGCGCACTCCACGGGTCTTCTTCTACATCCTCGCATATACGTAGCGCTTATAGTACAATGATATCCTGAATGCTTATTATATCAAGAAAAGTAAGAGGTGCCCGAATGGCTATTAATTTCACAAAACCGGTGCTGGATCGTTTAAACCAGGAGATCGCAGAGATGGAAGCCGGTATTACAGAGCTGCAGAAGAAGACCCGCAAGACCAAGCTCAAGATCAACCAGCTGGAAAAAGACTGTAAGCTTAGCTCATCCCCAAGCTCCCTCAGCAGTAAAATGAGCCGTATCACCAAGCTGCAGGCCGAGCTCAAAAAAATCTCCCAGCAGCAGTTAGAGCTGTCCAAGGAGATTAACAAAAAGAAAACGCTGCGCGCCCAGCTGCCTTCTGCGGAGTAATCCCAGACTGCTGCTCCGGCTACCTCCAATGCAAGCGGCTGCTTTTATCTTGAGGGGCTTAGCCGGTCACGCATCCAGACTAACAAATAAATGACGCATAAGAACATCCAAAAGCCATTAGCGAATATACTCTGCTCCAGAACTACGGACAAAAGAATATGGTATGCGCAAGTGAATATCAGCAGTGATACTAACGCTACCGTCATCGTTCTGCCGGATACCTGCTGCGGAAGACTGGTTTTGGAAAGAAAATAAGCAGCGGCTACCGCTACAGTGATCGATAATACGATTCTCAGATTCTGATTCTCCAGCACATCGTGCAAGGTAATAATAGCCGCCAGCATAAGAAAACCTGCAATGACCTGTAACTTGCCTCTGGTCTTCATTTAATCCCTCCTGGATACATGATTAACTCTCTATTTCCTGTTATTTTATCCCACAATATCCCTGTATGTCTGTGATCTATGACGATTTATCATGCGGAAATTAAATGCAGAAAGAACCAAAGGAACGGATTCCCTTGGTTCTTCGTCATTTCATCATTTCGTTATTTCAGTCTGGCTGATCTGGACTACGGCTGGTTATTCACTGCGCAGGGCAGTCACCGGGTCCTTCTTCGCCGCCATCTTGGCCGGAATAGCTCCGCCCAGCATAGTGAGCAGGACGCTGATGACACCAAGAACGAGCGCGTGGAGCGGATTCAGCTGGGCGACATTTTTCAGCTCCGTCAGGTTGTAGAGGACTGCATTGACAGGGATGGTCAGCAGATAAGTGATGCCGATGCCCAGAATCCCCGAGCATGCTCCGATAATGAAGGTCTCGGCATTGAACACCCGCGTGATATCCTTCTTACGGGCACCCAGTGCACGCAGTACGCCGATCTCCTTCGTACGTTCCATCACGGAGATATAAGTAATGATCGCAATCATGATCAGGGAGACCACCAGGGAAATCGCCGCAAAAGCAATCAGCACCATCGTAATCCCGTCCATAATTCCGCCGGAAATGTTGGTGACAATAGCTGCGAGGTCGGTGTACTGTACCTGAGCTTCGGCAGCCTTCCCTTCATTCCACTTATCGAGATAAGCCGTTACAGATTCCTTGGCGCTGAAATCAATCGGATACAGCGAGACTGCGCTTGGAATATCCGTGGCCCCCAGCGCTGCAAGGGCATTCTCCTTCGTCATGGACGACATGCTGGCTGCCGCTGCCATCCCGGCGTTCACTAGCGGCATCTCGCCCATTCCGGTACCGGAGCCTCCGCCTGCGACCCCCTCCGACAGGGCTTGCCCCGTCAATACATTGATATCAGATTTCTCTTGTGCGAGTACAATTTTCGATTTCTGTGCATCTGCAATGAAGGAAGCCGCCAGCTCATCGGAGTAGACCAGGCCGGGCGACAGCGTTGAGATTGTCGACCCCTCCTGTGCGCGCAGCACACCGACAATATTAAGTGTTACTGCCTTAGGGCTGTTGTAGAGGTCATTCAGATTCCCTCCGGTTGCATTGACTACAAACTGTTCACCATTTTGCTTATAATAATCATTGTTCATGACCAGCTTAAGCGGAGTTCCGACCAGATCACTCAGATTGATACTCTTTGCTTCATAATCCAGTCCAAGCGCATTCACTGCTCCATCGGTCAGACGGTTGTACTGATCCACGATCAGCACAAGATCCGTCTTCTCTGTCGGGAATTTCCCCTCCAGCAGATCATAGTATTGCTCCAGATAGCTGCCCGAGGCACTGCCCTGTTTGCTTGGATACGGTGCTACTGTGATCTTGCTTTTATCCAGAACCGACGCTTTGTCCCCATTCTTCACCAGCCAGTTCATATTCACGGTACGGGTGTAAGAGACGCCGTCAATCAGCTTGGGATCGATTCCGTCAAGGTACTCGATATACTCCTTGGTCAGCACGTTCGTGTGGATGGCTGAATTCACCGTAGGGTCGTATGGATACAGCTTTTTCTCAGCCGGATAGGAGGGGAGCTCCGTTGTTTCCTGGCCTGGAGGACCTGCATTCTGCAAATTCATTGCCGTCTGGTTGATGGAGATCGGGAAGTTGGATAAGGCCCCGGTTTCATAGGAGCTGATCTGTTTGTCGAAGCCATTGGACAGGGACAGGATCAGGGCAATACCGATGATTCCGATACTGGAGGCAAAAGCGGTCAACCCCGTGCGCCATTTCTTGGTGGCAATGTTTTTGCCGGATAATTTGAGGGCTGTGAAAAAGCTCATGCTTGTCTGCTTCAGCTTATACGCACTTGAGGTCTTCTGTGTAGGCAGCGGATTGCTGTCCGAGATCGCATGACCATCCGAGAAGCGGATTACGCGGTCTGCATAGTTCTCTGCCAGCTCAGGATTATGGGTAACCATGATGACGAGCTTATCCTCGGCAATCGACTTGATCAGCTCCATGATCTGCTCACTGGTCTCCGAATCCAAGGCTCCGGTAGGCTCATCGGCCAGGATAATATCCGGATTGTTCGCGAGCGCACGGGCAATCGCCACACGCTGCATCTGTCCGCCTGAGAGCTGGTTCGGCTTTTTGTGCACATGATCCTTAAGTCCGACCTTCTCCAGTACCTCCAGCGCCTTGCGGTGCTTCTCGGCTGAAGATACCCCGCTGAGTGTCATCCCCATCTCCACGTTGTCTGTGATGCTTAAGTGCGAGATCAGATTATAACTCTGAAAAATAAAGCCGACACTGTTATTGCGGTACGCATCCCACTCGCTGTCCTTGAAGCGCTCCGTCGATTGGCCGTTAATGATCAGCTCTCCGCTGTCATACTGATCCAGTCCGCCGACGATATTAAGCAGCGTGGTCTTGCCCGAGCCGCTCTGGCCCAGAATCGCAACGAACTCACTTTCTCTGAAATTGAGATTTACTTTATCCAGTGCAACTTGAGTGAATTCGCCGGTCTTATAGCTCTTGGTAATGTTTTTTAATTGCAGCATTGTCCAGTCTCCCTTTCCATTCCTATACTCTTATTCTCTGTAGGTGCGACACACTTCCTGTCCTGCTGTTCCCCAGTATAATCGTCCAATATAAACTAAACCTAAACTCCCGGTTGAGATTAAGTTGATCTTGATGAGGTATACTTAAAAAACCACAGAACATATATACAGGCTATACGTTCTATAACATGGAACCGTTCCAGGAGGAGAACCTATGTTTACTATTCTTGTAGTTGAGGATGACGCCAAGCTGCGGCAGCTCTTCTGTACTGTACTGACCAGACACGGCTACCGCACGGTTCCGGCTGTGAATGGCGAGGATGCGCTGGCGATGCTGGATAAGGAATATATCGATCTGATGATCTGCGATATTATGATGCCCGTGATGGACGGCTTCGAGCTGACACGGATGATCCGGGACAACAATAGTCAGCTTCCGGTCCTGATGGTGACGGCGCGGGAGAATTTTGCCGATAAGCAGCAGGGCTTCCTCGTTGGCATTGATGATTATATGGTCAAGCCGGTCAATGTGAATGAGATGCTCCTGCGTGTGGGGGCGCTGCTGCGCCGGGCCAAAATCATCAGCGAACGCAAAATCGAATGGGGAGAAACGGTGCTGGACTATGATGCGTTAACCGTGATTCAGGGGCCTGAGCGCATCGTGCTGCCGCAAAAGGAATTCTATCTCCTCTATAAAATGATCTCTTATCCGAATAAAATTTTCACCAAGCAGCAGCTCATGGATGAAATCTGGGGGATGGACTCCGAGTCGAATGAGCATACGGTGGTGGTTCACATTAACCGGCTGCGGGAGCGTTTCAGGGACAATCCGGATTTTGAAATCGTCACGGTCAGAGGGCTTGGCTATAAGGCGGTGAAGCAGGGATGATTCGGGGAAGAGACAGGGGGCTATGGTGGTATTTCGTCTCAATGGTGTTCGTGATCATTCTGTTCTTTGTCTTCATCCTGGGAGTCATAGCCTTCCTGTATTACCGGCTGGGCAATCATACCAGGGAGCACGGCAATCCGTTTCCGCCCGTTCTGACGATGATGCTGTTCAGCCTGGTCGTCGGGACCACGATCACTATTATGGTGGGCAAGAAGATCCTGGCCCCGATTACAGACTTCAGCAAGGCAGCCAAAGAGATTGCAGACGGCAACTTCAATATCTATCTGAATGAGTCCCACCGGATCAATGAGATCAGTGAGGTGGCACATCATTTCAACCTTATGGTTCAGGAGCTTCGCAGCATCGAGACCCTCCGTAATGACTTCGTCGTGAATGTGTCTCACGAATTCAAGACGCCCATTGCAGCAATCGAAGGTTACGCCATGCTGCTGCAGGAAGAGAATCTGAGCAAGGAAGAGCATAACGAATATACCGGAATGATCATTGAGAGCTCACGGCAGCTCTCCAACCTGTCCGGTAACATCCTTAAGATATCCAAGCTGGAGAACCAGGAGATGCTCTCCGAGCTGGCCGAATATCCGCTGGACGAGCAGCTCCGCCAGGCCCTGCTGCTGCTGGAATCCCTCTGGTCCGCCAAGCAGCTCAATCTGGATATTGAGCTGGATGAGCAGCGGTATTATGGCAACGAGGAGCTGATGATGCAGGTGTGGCTTAATGTGATCGGCAATGCGATCAAGTTCACGCCGGAGGGCGGAACGATCTCGGTCGCGCTCCACTCGGACGGGGCCTGGATCTCGGTGGTCATCGCGGACACCGGCATCGGCATGACCCCGAAGGTGCGCAAGCACATCTTCGAGAAGTTCTACCAGGGCGACCCCGCCCGCGCTGCCGGGGGCAACGGCCTCGGCCTGCCGCTCGCCGCGCGCATCATCAGCCTGAGCAAAGGCACCATTGAGGTGCGCAGCGAGCCGGGCCAAGGCTCGGCGTTCACGATCAAGCTGCCGGTGGGCGGGGGGTGAGGGTTAGTTGAGGGGTTAGTTGTGCGCTCCCTTGCGGCCGCTTATGACGGGATCAGGCGGAATCTGGTGCACTAATGCTCCTCATTTCCGCCTACCCCACTTTCTGCGAATTCAGGAGCACTAATGCCCCTCATCTCCGCCTCGCCGCCGACTTTCTCCGCATTCAGGGGCACTTGTGCCCCTCATTTTCGCTCGCCACCGACTTTCGCCGGATTCAGGGGCACTTGTGCCCCTCATCTCCGCCTCGCCGCCAATTTTGCCGGATTCAGGGGCACTTGTGCCCCTCATCTCCGCCTCGCCGCCAACTTTGCCGGATTCAGGGGCACTTGTGCCCCTCATCTCCGCCTCGCCGCCAACTTTGCCGGATTCAGGGGCACTTGTGCCCCTCATCTCCGCCTCGCCGCCAACTTTGCCGGATTCAGGGGCATTAATGCCCCTCATCTCCACCTCGCCACCGACTTTCTCCGCATTCAGGGGCACTAATGCCCCTCATTTCCGCCGCGCCGCCAACTTTGCCGGATTCAGGGGCACTTGTGCCCCTCATCTCCGCCTCGCCGCCAACTTTGCCGGATTCAGGGGCATTAATGCCCCTCATCTCCACCTCGCCACCGACTTTCTCCGCATTCAGGGGCACTAATGCCCCTCATTTCCGCCGCGCCGCCAACTTTGCCGGATTCAGGGGCACTAATGCCCCTTATTTCCGCCTGCCGCCGACTTTCGTCGGATTCAGGGGCACTAATGCCCCTTATTTCCGCCTCGCCGCCGACTTTCTCCGCATTCAGGGGCACTTGTGCCCCTCATCTCCGCCGCGCCGCCAACTTTGCCGGATTTAGGGGCACTAATGCCCCTCATTTCCGCCTACCATATCTCTGAATCAATGAAACTATGAATCAGCTCGTACCGGCAGACTCGACTACTATCCTGCGCCAAAACGGGTTTAAATTTGCCTTTCTCACATAGAATATTGATATATTTCCTCGCAGTCCGCCGATTTACTCCAAGCCCCTCCACCACATCCACCGGCCGAATCATCCCATTCATCCGGCTCGCCATCCGCAAGATGTCGCGCTCTATCCTCGTAAATTGACTGCTCCCCTCCGAACTGGTTTTCAACAAACTTGGGGTTAGCAAAGCTTTCAGCAGGGAGATGGTCTGCTCCGGTGCAGACTCCAGATCATCGTACGGGATGGCGATGACGCGGTATCCGGCAATCTGCAGATACGTCTCCCGGTTCAGCTCTTGGCGGTATCTGGTCCGGTCCGTGTTCTGAACATGCGTCCCATATCCCTTGATCTCAATAGCGAACTTAACCTGTCCAGGCTTCCACACAAAATCCACAAAATACGGCCTGCCCCGCCAATCGGCAACCTCGTACTCCGGATGAAGATCATCCAACTTCCCGAAAATCGGCCACCATACCCGCTCCACAAACATTTGCTCCCCATGCCGGTGCCCCCGCTCCAGCCGGTCCAGACGTTCCCCCGTCCTGCGTTTCTTATGATACTCCAGCCATCTGTGATGCTCTTCAGCAAATCCCATTCCTCTCGTCCTCCTCAATAAAATTGACTCTCTCCCCGCAAACAGAGGTTGATCATCCCACTTGCTCACTTACTTCTTGGGGCGTCAAAACCTAAAGTTACTGACATATCCACGCACAAAAAATCCCGCACCCGATCAATCAGGGTGCGGGATGTGCTTCATCCGTTTTTCAGATTATAGTACCGGCTTGCTCCCCCCGTCAATAACATACTCCACTCATACAGTGACTTCGCATAAATAAATGCCTTTCCACTGCGAAAATGGCGGGGCCAATGTCCGCATGAGGCCGGGGTTTGAGCGAAACGAAGTTTGATCAAGCACACATACAGCCACAGCAATAGCTCAAGCCGGGCCAGAATGTGAGCAGCATAACCAGCAGCTACACTCCCGCCACAACCCTACTTCCCCTCCGCCCAGCACATCCGCTCTGCTCTTACGGCTTCGCCGGACTCAATGGCCTTCTCAATCAGCTTGCCGAGGTATACATCCTGCGAGGCTTCCTCCAGTCCGTAGAAGCCGGGGCCGCCAGCCGCATAGAGGGCCATCTTATCCAGACAGGACGCAATGGCGAGCTCGTCATCGTACAGCCGAGCCGGGGCGAACGGGTTGTTATACAGCCATTGCTCTCCGCAAATTATCCCTTGGAGGTAATAGCCTTCGGCATTCTCCTGTTCTCCACGGTTGATGCGCTTCAGCTCCATTTGCAGTGGCACCAGATTCTCCTGCTGGATCAGCACCCGGTTGTCGAAGATCTCCCCGCGCTCTCCGCGCACGCTAAGATGATTCGAGCGCGTCCATGAGCGGTGCTGGTCCTTGGTGAAATCGTAAAGGCCCAGCCGGTCTCCAAAATCCAGCCAGGCCAGATCCCTCTGCAGCGGAATCAGCTTGTCTTCAGCCGGAGGGCCGCTGCGGGTTGGTCCGCCAACCCAGCTGGAGTCGAACCGCATCCCCCGGATGACCGCCTCCTCGAACCCGATGCCGAGCATCCTGCGCATCAGGGCTGCCCCATGATACAGATGGGATACCGAGACCGTCGTCTCGGTGATTCTGCCCAGCCTGCCGGAGCGGATCAATGACAGCCGCGCCTCCTGGACCGGATGGTACGGGTACTGCTCTGCGACTTGTATCCAGGCCCCGTGCACAGTCAGCTCCTTATGCAGCTGCTCCAGCTCTTCCAGACTGGAGGCAGGCGGTGTCTCTGTCAGCGCCGGAAGGCCAATCTCGGCCAGCTGGTACAAATAGTTCATTGCCGCCCCGCCGCTGACGGAGACTACTGCGAAATCCGGGTCCTCATTCCGCAGCAGCTCGTCAAGGGAACGGTATGTCTGAACACCCCACGCAGCTTCTATCTCCTGTCCCTGGGCCCGGTCCCTGACTACAAGGCCGCCGATCCGAAACAGGTCCGGCAAGACCCGGGCAATTCGTAAATAATACTGTGCGCGGAATCCTCCTCCGCCGATAATGCTGAAGTTAACGGGCATACCCCTGTCCTCCTTGATGACACATTGATGTTGATGCAGCTCAGCCGCAAGTCCCTGCTCTGTCATCGCGGCTTCTATCATCATACTTGTCTCTAGCGGATTATATGTGTCATCATTTGATCAGCTCCGTGGGATTCATGCCGGTGATCTTCTTGAATAGAGTACTGAAATAAGGAATGTTCTTGTAGCCAACCCGCTCCGCCACTTCATAGACCAGCATATTGCGTTCCATGAGCAGCTCCCTGGCCTTCTCAATCCGTACCCGGGTCAGGTAATTGTTGAAGGTCTCCCCGGTAATGTTCTTGAAAATAATCGACAAATGATTCCGGGAGATGAACACCTTATCCGACAGATCAGCCAGCGTAAGCTCCTCGGCATAATGCTCATGAATGTAGTTCGTCATGAAATCAACGACCTGCCGGTGCTTACTGCTGCCCTTCCATTGACGGCTGGCACAGATGGCTGTGATTTTGGCGGACAACCAGCTTGCCAGCTGGTCGGGTATGGCCAGGTTGCCGATCTCCTGGGCAATCTGGTCATTGGT
The DNA here is from genome assembly GCF_037975415.1 of Paenibacillus sp. FSL M7-0896. Lineage (NCBI taxonomy): Bacteria > Bacillati > Bacillota > Bacilli > Caryophanales > Paenibacillaceae > Paenibacillus > Paenibacillus sp. FSL M7-0896. Next base: position 1,417,740 of record NZ_CP150250.1, on the reverse strand, counting down.
GAACAGATCATCGAGCACGAATCCGGACTCATACAGGGAGTAGGTGATAATGCCCCATAGCTCGCTGCCGAGCATCTGCACATAGCTGGCGGAGACCCCTTGCTGCGCTTGCAGCTCGGTAATGTATCCGTATACAAGCTGCTGCGCCTCCGCCTCCTGTGAAGCCTTCATCGCGGCGGCCAGCTTGTAAGAGAACTTCACCGGGAAGAGCACCCCACGGTCCTGCCCGCTGCTGTGGCTCTCCCGGTAGCAGTACACCTCATAGGCCGGACTGATCCGTAAGGCTCCGTGATCCATGGCGCGGAACGCCTCCTCCGTCGATTCTGGAATCTTCGTCCATGTATCCTTCAGTCCTCCAATCCCTATGCGGACTACCAGCCTGAGATACGAGTGGATGCTGTCGACCAGCCGGGTCCCCAGCTCCTCCAGCTGCTGTGTGCATTCTGCCTCGGGGTGAATAATCAGCAAGGCCCGGTAGCTGTTCAGCTCAGTGTATTCCATATTAGCGTAATGCTTGCGCGTAACCTCACAGGCAATGTTACTGACTGCGAAGCGCAGCAGATTCCAGTCCGAGACCGAGAAGGAGCTGGCCCGGTCATCACGGATCAGCTCGATCCCTATGCTTGCATGCCTGCCTTCCAGCCAGTAATGATACGAAGGCGGAAGATGGGAATTGTTCCGGTACGAAGGCTCCAGGGTGCCGACCGCAGCGGACCGGACCCATTCCTTCTCGACAAAAGGCTCATACAGCATCATTTTCAGCTCCAGCTCGCCTTGTCTGATCACCTTCTCCTGCTCTCTGAGCAGCTCTGCAATAACCTTGTGCAGGATCGTTCTAAGCGTAGGCAGACTGATCGGCTTGGAGACATAGTCACTGACCTGAAGCCGGAGGGCTTGTCTGGCATGCTCGAAGTCTGAATAACCGCTTAGAATAATGATTTTGCCCTTGAAGCCCTCGTTCCTTAATTGCTCCATCATCTCCAGGCCGCTCATTACCGGCATATAGATATCCGTGATTACAATGTCCGGGCTGGTTGCCCGGATCATCGCCAGACCGTCCTCCCCGTTCAGCGCCTCACCGGCCCATTCCGCACCCAGCTCCTCCCATGGAATCGCCCGTTTCATCCCCTGAAGTACTTGGCGCTCATCGTCAATAATAGCGATCTTCCACATCATGTCTGCCTCCTTAAGCTTCTCTGGCCCGCAGCAGCTGTCCTCAGCCTTCCTTCGCAGCGAGAGAAGCAGTCAGTATCTGTGCCGGAGCCTCTGTGAGCAGCGGCAGAACAATCTCTACCCGGGTCCCTCCCTCTTCACGTTCACTCAGTGTAACCCCGTAGTCATTTCCGAAATATCCGGCAATCCGCTCTCTCACATTCCGTATGCCATAGCCGCCGGTATGCCGCCTGTGCGGCCGCGCCTCCGGCTGCTTCAGGCCTGCCCCGTTATCATCAATTATAATCTGCAGCGTCTCCTCTACCTTAGTTAAGGAGATCCAGACATATCCGCTGCGCTGCTTATTGAAGCCGTGCACAATGGAATTCTCCACGAACGGCTGCAGGGTGAGCTTGGGAAGATAAGCCTCCTGAAGCCCCGGTTCCACCTCGATCGTGTACTCCAGACCGTCGCCCCAGCGGAGCTGCTGGATTTCGAGATAACACTGGATATGCTGCAATTCCTCCGATACCATAATGAAGCTTGCCCCGTTGGATAAGCCGATCCTGAACATCTGGCCCATCAGCTCCAGAATCCGGCTCAGCTCATCCTGTCCGGCCTCAATTGCCATCCAGTTGAGCTGGTCCAGCATATTGTAGAGAAAATGGGGATTGATATTGGCCTGCAAGGCCTCAATCTCCGCTTTGCGCTGCTGCTCGTACCGCCGCTCCAGCGACAGGTACAACTCCTCGATACGCTCGGTCTGCTTGCGGTAGCCGGAGAATAAATAACCGAATTCATTCTCGTAGTCGCTTGGCAGCTCTTCCTTGTGCCCGCCGACTGAATATATTCTCATAGCGCTTACAAGCTGCTTAATGGGCTTGGAGAATTGCCTGCTCAGATAATGCGTCAATAGCAGGACCAGCAGAATCGCTCCAATCCCGATCAGCCCGATCCATTCCGCCAGCTCCAGACTGCTTGCCGTAATCTGCTTCCAGGAGGTGAACTCAATCAGCGTCCAGATGGAATTATCCATTCTGGAGTAGACCAGCAGCGTATTGCCGGTATCCTTATCGCCGGGAATGTGGACATAGCCGGATTTGTTGCTCTTGAGGTCGATCCATTTCGACCACTCGCTCTGCTCCAGCGTCTCCCCGATGCTCAGAATCTGCTTGCCGGCGCTGTCCGCCATGATCCGGTTCGACCCGGAGGAGTTGCCGGTCAGCAGCGCACGGATTTCCCTGGCTTTAATATGAACGACAAGCACACCGAGATAGTCGTTCTCGTTCATGATTTTCCGGGCGAAGCTAAGCACCGGAATGTCTCCCTGCACACTGGGAATGGAATGTTCCCCCGACCAGGCGAAATCGCTTTTCACCAGATTCCTGGCCCAGGACTGTTTATCCAGATCGCGAATATTCCGGAATTGGATATAGCTCTGGCCGTCGCTCGGCATCGGCTCATCCATATACAGGTCAATCCCTTGAATCAACGGAATGGCATAGGTCAAATTGCCAAGCGCACTCTCAACGCTTACACGCTTGCGGTACCGCTCGAAATCATCCTGCCTGTTTAAGAGAAAGGTCGTCAGCTCGTTGTCCCGGGAGGTGGATAGTGAGATCTGCTCAATCATATCGAGCCGGGTGGTAATCTCATTGTTCAACTCATCCAGCAGCCGCTGCTGATAATGGGAGGTGGTCTGTACAAGGGCCTTGGAGGAGTTGCTGTAGCTGGTCCAAGCCGTTACCGCTATCACCAGAATAATTATAATGGCAAAGCTGTGAAAAAACAGACGGTCGATCCTGTACTTTTTAAAAGGATTGGTCAAGCGATCCCCTTCCTTCGCCTCCGCTTCATACGAAATAAACGGTAAAGCGTCGAATAAGGCTCAGGCGCTTTACCGTTATCGGACGGATGTTTTTTAAAAATATAAGAATTTATCTGTTTCACACAATAACTTATCCTTCTATTTCTCGCTGAAACGGTACCGCCCTTTAAAAGGACGGCAAAGTCGTTTCCACTTGCATCTTATCCCTTTATGCCTGTTGTCGCAATCCCGTCCACGAAATACTTTTGCAGGAAGGTGAACACAAGCGTTGCCGGAACAATAGAGACAAGCGACATGGCCAGAAGCTGGCCCCACTCGGCTGCAGACTGGGAGTCATTAATCATGCGCAGCGCAAGTCCCACCGTGTATTTGTCTACCGTGTTGATGTACAGGAGGTGTCCCAGGAAGTCATCCCAGTTCCACAGGAAGCAGAAGATCGTCACCGTAACGACCGCCGGGAAGGCGAGCGGCATGACCACTCTCCAGAAAATCCCGAACCAGGAGCAGCCGTCGATTTTGGCCGATTCGTCCAGCTCCTTGGGCACGCCGCGGATGAACTGGATCAGCAGGAAGACGAAGAAGCTTCCGCCGGCCCCGCCCGCCAGCAAATGGGGAACGACAAACGGCAAATACGTGTTCACCCAGCCCAGCTGATGGAACAAGGCATACTGGGGAATAATCAGCACCTGGCCCGGCATCATCAGCGTCAGCATCAGAATCGAGAACCAGAATTTCTTCAGCGGAAAATCCAGTCTGGCGAATCCGAAAGCAACCAGTGTAGTAGATAGAAGCGTTGCGATCAGCACCATAATTTCCAGCCAGAAGGTGTTAAGATAGAAATCAGTGAATGTATGTCCGGGCACCGAGTTCCAGCCTTTGGTGAAGTTCTCCCATTGCGGAACGGACGGGAAGATTCCCGGTGAACTCAGCTCGGTGCTGTCCTTCAGCGAGGCTCCGACCCACCAGACAATCGGATAGACCATGAGGAAGCTGAAGAGAATCATGAACACATGCCGGAGTGCAGGCTTCCAATTCAAAGTTGTCATTTGCGTTTTTTCCCTCCAGTGTCAGTCTCATAGAATACCCAGTACTTCGAGGTGTAAGAGATCAGAAGTGTTGCGGCCACAATGGCGACCAGCATAATCCAGGCCAATGCAGAAGCGTAGCCCAGCTCGTAGCGGCTGAAGGCCCGTTCGTACAAATACATGGCATATACATATGTAGCGTTCATCGGTCCGCCATTCGTAATCACGAAGGCCGAGGTGAACATCTGGAAGGCGTTGATCACGGCCATAATCAGGTTGAAGTAGAGAATCGGCGACAGCATAGGCAATGTAATGCGGAAGAATTGAATGAACCTGTTCGCCCCGTCTACCGAGGAAGCTTCATACAAGTCATTGGGAATCTGCTTCAGCCCTGCCAGGAAGATAACCATGGTGGAGCCGAATTGCCAGACCGTGAGCAGAATCAGTGTGCTAAGCGCGGTGTCCGGGTTGGTAATCCAGCTTTTCCCTTCGATGCCAAAGACGGCAATCAGCTTGTTAAAAATCCCGTCTACCCCGAAGATGTTACGCCAGAGCAGCGATACCCCGATACTGCCTCCGATTAGAGAAGGGAAATAGATCGCTGTGCGGTAGACGCTAATCCCTCTGACCGCTCTGCTGAGTACCATGGCCACGAGCAGGGCCGCAATCAGCTTAAGCGGCACGGAGGCCAGCACATACATGACTGTGACTTTGGCGGATTGAATGAATTTGGGGTCTGCGGTGAAAATCCGTTCGTAATTGCGGGACCCGATCCATTTCATCGGCTGCATCAGGGTGTAGTCGGTAAACGAATAATACAGGGATAAGAACAACGGATACGCCGTCAGTACCAGGAACCCGATCAGCCAGGGCGAAATAAACAAATAGCCTGCAAGCGGAGCGTTCCACCGGCTTTTGAAATAGGAGCTTTTTTTCGGCGCTGGCGAGGCTTGGGCTAAAGTGGTTGTGGAGCGGTTCATCTGTGGTCACCTCTTGTGGTCAATTTGTATAGCTTAAGTATAGTATTGGCCCGCACTTTGGCTAAAGGAGGGCAATGCTCGAATTCTTTCAAAATATAACGATTAATTCGTACATTCTTATGTTTTAAAAAGATAAAGCCCGGAACATTGCTGTCCCGGGCTTACAGTTCATACCTTATTTCTCGTAGGATAGCGAGGCTTCCTTCAGCTGCTTGAACGCCTCTTCCGGTGTGGATTTACCGAAGCTGAGCTGGTCACGGACCAGTACCCAGTCTTTATCCACGAAGTTCGTCCAGCCGCCGGCTCCGGCCGACCAGGTCTGGCCATCCGGCTCCGTAGCACGGAGCAGAGCCAAGCCTACCTTATCCAGATCGCTCATATTAGCTTCCAGCAGAGCGGCGTTATCCTTGTTGGCCGGGAGGCCACGGAAGGTCTTGGTGATTTGGGCAGCCTCAGCATCATTCACGAACCAGTTGATGAATTTCTTGGCTTCTTCAGCATGCTTGGAGTTCTTGGAGACCGCCATGTACATCGACGGCTTCAGCCAGCCTCCGGCCTCTTCGGCACGCGGCATGGTTACAAGTGCGTAGGCTCCCGGCTTAATGCTGTCCCAGGTTCCCAGATTGTTGGAGAAGCTGTAACGGAACAGCACCTTGCCTGCTGCGAGCAGATCCATTTGCGGATCATTCTCCTTATCGGAGGCATTCACATCCGCCGGAGGAACAAGCCCTTCCTTGCGGAGCTCTTCGAACTTGCGGGTCCAGTCCAGATAAGTGGCTTCATCCACGTTGAAGTGGCCGTCATCTGTGATGACCTGCCCTTTGCCTCTGGCATACTGATACGCCGAGTACATGAAATAGTTACCTGCATAGTCGAGGGTGAAATACTGTCCCTTCGGCAGCTTGGACTTGGATTCCTTCGCCAGGGCGAAGAACTCATCCCAGGTCCAGCCGTTAGCCGGATTCGCAATGCCCAGCTTATCCATAGCGGCTTTATCATATACCATACCGAAGGCCACCGAGCCGAGCGGAACGGCATACTGCTTGCCGTCCAATTGGCCGCCTGACAGCAGCTTCGTGTCGAATTTGCTTACATCCACCTCAGGAGCCAGGTCGGCCAGCTGCTGGCGGGCCATCCAGTCCGGCATCCAGCCCGGGTCAAGCTGAACAACATCAGGTGCGTTGTTGGCCGCAGCCTGCGTGGATAATTTGTCCAGATAACCGTCCATACCGGAATACTCCGGCTCGAAGGTTACGTTCGGATTATTCTTCGTGTACAATTCCAGGGCCGCCAGGGTAGCTTCGTGACGCGGCTGGGAGCCCCACCACATAATCCGCAGCTTGACCGGCTCATTGGTGCTTGGTGCATCAGTTGCAGCAGCCGTCGCAGCAGCATTGGTGCTGGCAGGTGCTTCTGTAGCCCCTCCTGCATTGTTTACTTTATTCCCTCCGCCGCCGCAGGCAGCCAGTGTACCTAATATCGCTGTCATCGCCAGGACCGAAAGAGAACGCTTCCATTTCAACATCTTTAACCCTCCTGTATACATCTGTATTCTCTTGCTACATTGCTATAGTAACAATATGGAATTGAAGTTCATAGGAGAGCAATGCACGAATTCTTATAAAATCTTACGAATATGCCATCCTGCAGACAGTCCAAAAACATTCAAAGGCTGCTCCGCTATCCTAAGATAGGGAAACAGCCCTGAGTGTCAACTCTGCGTTACTTATTTCATCATACTGGCGGCAATGCCGATAAGCTCGTCTTTCGTTAGCTCCGTATTCTCCTGGCCGGCGATCACAGAATAGATAACCTTTCCACTCGGATCAGACCAAACTAACTCGTACTTAAACCCTAAGTCAAGCTCCTTGTTGCCGGAGTCATCCGAAAAAATAGCTTGTCTGCCTTTGATCTCTATATTCTCCATCTTTGTATGTTCACTCCACGAGAGCTTATCAGCCGGGTTTTGGTAGTCATCCACACGTGAGACACCGATTCTCACCTGAACCTCCCCCTTCTTGTATACCAGTGAGGAATACGGGTAGTCAATGTTCTCCGCCTTCTCCACTCTCCAGGCCAACTGGAAGTTGTCTCCCAGGTCTCTCTCGTTTCCGCCTTTAAGCTCCTGCACATCCGGAACTTTTAAGAAAGAAGGCTTAATGATTGCCTCGTCCAGGGCATACCCTTCCGGCAGATACGCCGGCTGCTCCAGGACCGGAGCGTTGTGCTCCTCTACACTAGTCTTATAGGCGGTATAGTCCTTGAACGTGAGGGGCGGGCGATACATGTTCATACTCCCCTCTCCCTCCTCGTCTTCACGCGTAATTACATAGGTGGCATACTCTCCGGGAAGCAGCAACTCCTTCATGAGTGCTGCCCCCTTTGAATATTTCTGGTTATAGAGAATACTCAGCTTCTGGTTGGCTTCATGCTCAATACCCGGCTGTGCTTCCGGGATATAAGGCTTCAAGGGTTCTTTCGCCTTCTCAATCAGCATTCCGCCGGAAGCCGTCGCCGGAAGCGGCTGATACGGAAGCACCTTATACGGGGCTCCGGCCCCCTGCCGGACTTCACCCGAACTCTGAGCTTCAGCTCCTTGCTGGAGTTTGCCGGAGAATTGGGTATAGCCGCCGCCCAGCAAGACCAGTGCCAGGACCGCCGCCGCCCAGCCCTTCACCGGCATCCGCTTCTGTCTCCGCCCGGTTCTTGTTTCCATTCTGCGCATTACTTTTGGTGCCTCTCCGCTTGGCGGAAGGGTCTGAAGCAGAGTCTCGTCTTCTTCAGCAGTCAATGCCCCCTCAAGCCCGAGCGCCTTCATTACTGGTTCATGAACATCAACGGTGTTCCAATGTGCTGAACGGTCTCCCTCCTTCAGAAACTGCTCCTCTGGAGTTAATTCACGCTTGCCCATAATTGTTTCTCCTTTCTCTCAATCGCTTTTTTAAGTTTTTCCCTGGTCCGTTCATATCTTTTGCGTACGGTAGCCGTACTCACACCCAGAATTTCACTGATTTCCGCAAATGATTTATCTTCATAAATCCGCAGGATCAATAGATTCCGGTCCTCCACATCCAGCTTCCCCAGAGCAGCCGAGACCGGCTCGCTGAACAGGCGGTTCTGGGCTATTTGCTCTGCACTTTTCTCCGTAACCTCCTGCCGGAGCAGCTTCCGCACCTGCTGCTGGAATTTCTGCCGCCGCAGCAGGTTCAGGCAGTGATGATAAGCAATTTTGTAGAGCCATGAGGTGAAATCTGCCTGAGGCTTGTACTGCCCGATATTCTGGTAGGCCTTGATCAGGATGTCCTGTACCGCATCTTCCGCATCTTCCTTGTTATTCAGCAAGCGGTAACAATAGAGGTAAATCCGTTGCTGGTACAGCCTGATCACATCCGAGTACAGGCCTCCTTCCCCGTCTTGTATCCTTCTAATTTTCTCTTCGATAGGGTCCACGATAATCTCCTTTCTGCAAATCATATAGATATAACACTTGAGCCGTATGTAATGTGACAATTATCTTTTCCCGGCTCCACAGCAAAAAAAGAGACCCACAGATGAATTCTGTTGATCTCTCCGTTGCAGAACCTATGAACCTATGGCTTCCTAGAACCGTCTGTCTGTCTGTCTGTCTACTCTACTCCAGCTCGACCGTCTGATTCAGATTCAGCTTGTCAGTGTCCTGGCCGGTCATCCGTTTGAACATGTATACCGCCTTCTCGGCCAGGTTGCCGCTCTTCCAGTATTCAGCCGCTTCGGCATGGACTTTAATCAGAATGACATTCGGGTCATCATAGCTTGTCTTCAGGAACGCCTCGTACCCTGCACTCCAAAACTCTTTTTTCTTACTTACATCGGTTACAATCTCGGCCGTTCCACGGATGGAGACATAGGACTTGTCGGCATACACGACATTGACGCGCGGGTCATACAGTATCTCCCCGAACTTGCTCGTATCCTTCTTGGTCAGGAACCACAAGTCTCCGTCGAATTCAACCTCCTGTGTCTTCATAGGCCGGGAGACCAGCCCTTCCTCCGAAATCGTGGTAAGCATAGCCATATCAATACCCTTGATCAGCTTGCGGACCGTCTCAACGGCTTCCTCGTGACTATGGTGTGTAGTTGACATCTTAACCGCCTCTTTTCTTCCGGGATAGGGAATAGGTTATCCAAATGCATAGCATTTATTAACCAGAAGCGGCGAAGCATTACCGGATGCCGGTGAAAACCGGGAAATCAGCAGCGTACATGTTTGCGTTTGAAGCCGGTCCGTCCTTTGCCGACAGCCTTCATAATATTATCGTAAGCGCTGATGAGCTTGCTCTTCGGCTTGTCCTTGTCCACCTCGACCGGACCCACCCGCTCCGCCGTCTCACATGCCAGATCATGCAGCGGTAAATAGGACACGGCTACGGTATACATAAAATTGTTCATAGAGTACCGGGTACGCTCCGGGGAGTCATGAATGGTCTTACCCACAAGCTCCAGCATCCCGGCCAGCTTGTCGCGCTGGAACTCCTGATCGGGGCGGCTTCCCAGCAGCCAGCAGTAACAGCTCCAGCCTGCCGACATCCGGAGATCCTCTCCGCTCCTGATCCACTCATCCGCCACCTGCTGGGCAATATCTGCTTCAGCCAAGGTTACAGCCACCACGAAATCAGACAGCATATAGAAATAAGCCCCGTCCATCCAGCGGTTATAGTCCGCTTCTGTCATCCCATTCGGGTCGGCAATGATCCCGGCAAAATACATCGCATCATAATTACCTGTAGCATACAGCTCCTCAGCCAGCGCCTGATCGATCTTGGTTTGCTTGAAGATCGGCTTCATTGCACCGGTAGCCACACCAAAGAGCGGCTCCCGTGCGCCGTTTGCGGTATACATCTTCTTGGTCCGTTCCTTGCCAAGCGCTTCAAGCTCCTGCATCACTTGTTCTGCATTCATTGAACGTTCCTCCTTTTAGCTACCTCTCGTCTTCCGCCGGAATATCTGGCAGCAGCGGACGGCCCTCAGGGTAGGCATTTTGATTCAGCTGGTCGCCAATCCACGCTTTGCCGTCCTCGCCGGTTTCTTTTTTCCAGATGGGGACGATTTGCTTGATCCGCTCAATCACGTATTCATTCGCTTCATAGGCAGCCTTACGGTGGGGCGAGGAGACTGCGATGACCACTGCAATGTCGGTAATCTCAAGCTTACCTATCCGGTGGGTGACTGCAACCTTCGTATCCGGCCAGCGCTCCAGCACTTCCTGCCCGATGCGCTTCAGCTGCGTTACAGCCATGGACGGGTATGCTTCATATTCAAGATACAAGGTTTTCTTCCCTTGTGTGAACTCACGCACCGTCCCAATGAATAAGGTAATCGCCCCGGCTTCTCTGCGCAGAACTTTATCAGATACCTCAGCGGGTATAATCGCGGACTCTGTAATTTCAAATAACGAATGGCCCATTCGCTCACTTCCTTTCGAGTGAAACATATAAATTACTTATATTTCCAAAAAAACTGCCCCAAGTTGGAGCAGTCTTTTGAAAAATATGAGTTTCACCGGTTTATCCATGGAGTGTTAATTCTTCCGCAGGTTCTGAACTTCCTGTTCTGAAAGCTCGGTGAGTTTAACTATAAAATCAAAATCATGTCCCATTGCCAAGAGCTTTCGAGCAGTTTCTCTTTTTTCTCGAATTGCACCCTCAGCAATCCCCTCAGCAATCCCCTCAGCCTTAGCACCATTCATTCGTGACGCCTCATCACGTAAATACTTCATCCGGGCATCATATTCCATACGTGTAGCGGCATCCTGACTCAGGAACTCTAGCGTATCCATTGCTTTTTTCAACATCGGTTCATTCATGGTTAGCACCTCCCAATTTGGTTGTTCAACACCCTTCAGGAATAATAACCAGTTGATCAGACCACCAGTTAATGGAACGGCCTGCTCCTCGAGCTTTGTTAATTCCATCACATGAATCTCAAGATCATTGTTAAGAGATATCCCGGTATGATCTTCCCGAAGATGAAACACATTATGATGACGGTCATTCGGCAGACAGGAGTAGTTCAGTATATTGATCGTCACACACTTCTTCAATTGACTGTAATCGTCGCCTTTTTGAATTTGGTGGTAATACATCTCGCTCCAGTAGAAAAGCGTCCGCTTCTCCATATTGTATGGATTGAACAGCTGCATTTCGATGTTGATCCGTTTGCCCTCAGCCGTTTTGGCCTTGATATCCAGAATAGACTGTTTCTCCACTGGAGCATCCTTATCTGTGTACGGATTCATTAATATAATTTCTGTCAGCGGGGGTTCGCCTGCCTCCATGAAGGTACTGTTGAGGAAGGCCAGCAGGACATCCTTGTTATTCTCACTGCCGAAAATTTTCTTGAAGATAAAGTCATTCCGAGCGTCGAGTAATTCCACGATTATCACTCCAATCATATACACTGATTATATCATGGCAGAACTACTCGTTGTAGACAAGGCCAGCTTTTTGGGCTCCATATACTGCTATTCTGTCCCCTAAGCTCTATAAAACATACAGCCAAGACAATGCGCTCTCTCGTGTTACTTCGGAACGGCTGTCCGCTAAGAAGAAACGCAGCATGACAAGCCAGCGGGCCGCCGCCCTGACTCTGCTACTCCGCTTCAAGAATGTACCGGTTCCACCGCTGCTGCCAGGCTACATCCTGCCAGAACGGATGATGCGGCGCACAGTTGGAACACAGCGTCATGCCCCAGAAGCCCAGTGCCATCCCCTTACGCAGCGCATACTCGGCAATGAATTTCCCGACCGGGCCTTCCTCGAAGCCTGCAAGAAGCGGGGTATAGCCGACATAGCCTTCGCCGATTACCACCGGCAGGCCCGAATGTACCGCCCATTCCTGCGCTTCTTCCAGGCGCATGTCCGCTTTTTGCAGCATCGCCAGCTTATGGGCTCCATAGCGGTCATACAGGTAGAGATCCCATAGATCAGGGTCGGCCCAATCATGCAGATAGATCAGCTTCATCCCGACCGGATTGCCCTCCATCCGCCACTCCTGCCCTGCGGGCAGGTTCCATTCCCCGAAGGGCGGGGCATCTTCCCTCAGCATAGACCGGACAAAGGTATTCGGAAAAGGCACCCCCTCATCATTCAACCCCGCTGCGTCCATAAGCTCATTCAGCACGCCTTTGATATAGAGATGATAGTGAGCCACCTGTAAATTACGGGCTACATATGCCTTCGGATAAGCTTCGTTCAGTGTATAGCTGGCTGTGATCAGAACATCGGGATGCTGCCCCCGGAGATAACCCACCGCTTCCTCGATATAAGGCTGCATGGCCTCCACCAGCCTAGGCGTATCCGCTGCGCCGATTCCCTGCACGGTACCCACGGCGGTAAGCTGCCCGAATTCCACTTCATTATGCAGCTCGGCATAAACAATTCGATCAGCGAAGCCTTCCCCCTTGATATACCGGATGAGCTGGTCCATCGACCGGGCCAGGGTCATGAACCGCTCTGCGGGAGCAACTGCAGCCAGCTCATCACGCAGCGCGGGATAGGCCAGGAAGCTGGGGCTCTGCTGATATTCCCAGGAAGACAGCATAATATAGAGTCCCTGCGCCTTGGCCTGCCTGAACAGCTCCAGCAGATGCGCATGCCCGTCCAGCTCGGCACCGCCGCGGCAGTTGTACCAGCGGGTACGCTGGCCCACTTCCCCCAGACTGCCGAAGTGCAGCGGTCCGGGGCGTTTGCCTTCCGCTGTGAATAACAGGAACGGCATGGCGCAGATCCGGATGGTGTTGTATCCTCTGTCGGCTGCCTCCTTGCATCTTGCCGCCAGATCATGATAAGGCTCGCCCGGCAAGGTCATGGTGTACCAGGAGAAATCCCACATGGTAAGGGTAAGCTTGCGGGGCAATCTGTTCAGCACTGCATCCATACTGTCCATGCTAATCCTATGCCGTCCTGTTGTATGCATAATCTGTTGTCCTCCTTCTGCTTAGAGTTGTCCCCGGTTCAGGACATGATCGGCCATCCGTCTGTGAACCCCAGCTCCTTGATGATTAGGGTCCAGGGCAAGAGCGGAATTAAGCTCCGCTGCCGCTGCTTCATACCGGCCCAGCCCGAGAAGCCCGAGCCCCCGCATGTAGCGGCAATGAATGACATTGCGCCGGTTGAGGTCATCCTCAAACACCAGGAAATCCGGCAGCGATACGGCGAAATAGTCCAGCTTGATATCATCGAAAAGATGACGCTCGGCATAATCGATCAAGAGATTGAAGCGGCGCTTGGCCTCCTTCGGCTGCCGAAGCCTCAACCAGGCCAGCCCCTGGTAGAAAATCATCTCCGGCGGCTGGTCATTGTAGAACACCGCACTTGCCGGCTCCGCCAGACCTTGTGAAGCCGCCCTGTAGCAGCGCTCAGCCTCTTCTTCTTGCCCAAGTCCTTCGTATACCCGGCCAAGAGCATATTGAATATTATTCTCCTGCGCCCCTTCCAGCCTCCCTTCGCCCAGATTATGCGGATAGGCCAGCGCCAGCCGGAAATGCTCAAGCGCCGCTTCATACTGCCCGTTCTCCAGTGCCAGTCTGCCAAGCCCGCTTGGGCGAATTGGTATTGCCCGGTCACCTTCCCCTCTCCGCCCTCCCAGGGATGGAAGTTACGCGAGCTTAATGCCCTAACCGCTTCGTCATAGCGCTCAAGCTGGTTAAGCATCGTTACATATTCGATATACAGATCATCCCGCTGCTCCACCAAGCTGCGCCGTGATTCAAGATGTTCCAGCCGTTCCCCGGCGGACCACGCGAGCTTCTTGCGCAGCTGATCCAGCTCATACAGAATCCGCGCATCCTGCGGCGCACAGGCGAAGGCCTGCTCCAGTGAAGCGAGCGCCGCCTCAGGATTGTGCTGCTTGTTGTAATAGGCCAGGGCCAGATTGCGGTGAACGATGGCGAAATCCCCTCTCAGTTCACGTGAACGTTCCCAGCTTGCCGCCGCTTCCTCCGGCCGCTTCTTGTCATAATAGAGATTGCCGAGATAGTAATAGGCTTTATCATCCAGGGGATTCGCCCGGACGGCACTTAACAGCCATTCAAGCTCGGACAGGGAGTTCGGGAAGCAGTGCAGCGGGGAGGCTGCTTGCCCCTGGGCGGGCCTCCCGTGCCTGCTCATCTTGTCCCGTACACTCATAACATTCGCCAAGGGCATAATGCAGCATCGGATAGACGGATTCAGGTTCAGATTTGAATCCGGTTTCAGATCCGGGTCTGCCCCGCTGGGCCGCCCTCTCCCCTACAGCAAGAGCTTCCGCATACAGTCCGCAGCCCATATAATCTGCCATAAGATTAAGGTAATTGTGTGCATCATCACGCATAAGCCGTTCCAATTCTGTCAGCGCCTCTTCTGCCGCAGCAGGGTCACCCAGTGCTGCAAGGGCCAGGGCCAGTTCGTTATATGCGCCAAAATCAGCAGGATCAAGCTGCACAGTCTCACTTGCGAATCCCCTCGCCTGCTGCGGCCGGCCAAGCCTCCGCAGGAGAGCTGACTTGAGGTTCCTCGCCTTATAGTTACGCGCATTGCGGATCAGCGAACGCTCCGCCAGCTCCAGCGCCTCGGCATACCGGCCCTGCCGGCAGGCAATCTGAGCTAGTGAGTAATACCCTGCATCCTGCCAGGCTGCCGACCATACCGCTTTGTAATAAGCAGCAAAAGCCTCATCCAGGCGGTTCTGACCGCGCAGGGCAACCCCCAGCTGATAATAGGCTTCGCTGTCATACGGGTTAGGATTACGCGAGGTTAGACGTTCAATGGCGCGGCGGAGCAAAGGCTCACTCTGCGCATATTGCCCGCGGCGGAGCAGCAGCGTTCCATACGCTACATTCAGCCGGATATCCCCGCTGTCCCGTTTAAGCCCCTCCAGATAATAGGCCTCCGGCTCAAAGGTGGCATGCCGGTACTGCTCCAGATGCAGGCCGGCCAGATACAGCTCCTCTGCTGAGCGCAGCTCTTCCGGCGGGGCCAGCGGCTTCGCCGCCTCAGGGATACGCCCAATCTCCGGACGCTTCGGCTGATAGGCGACCAGCAGCCTGCCCTCCCCGCTATGGACCGTCAGCTTGAGGTCATGCTCCTGCTCTCCATGGTCCAGCATAACCGTACGCTCTATAGCCTCTGCGGGAGACAGATCTGCAGTCTCCCGCAGATATTCGCCTGCGGCTCCGCTTAAGCTGATCACGGCCTGCTCCAGCCGTGAGGTCACGTATACCTTCACCACCGCCTGAGCTAATGCCGCATCCACCTCCAGATTGACCGCAGCGTCTACCGAGGCATTTTTCACCAGACCGATGCCCTTGTACGGCATGAAATACTGGGTGAAGCTCTTCTCCTCATACGGCTGCAGCCAGGTGAAGTCAGGCTGATTATCGGTGTACACACCTGTCATAAGTTCAATATAAGGTCCGTCTTCATCGGTCAGCTGGCGGTCCCAGGCCTGGCCGAACTCCCCGTTCCCCCAGGTCCATTGCTTCTTTCCCGGTGAGATATGATGATCAGCCACATGCAGCAGCCCCGCCTGGACACCGTGATCATATCCACCGACGAAATTATAATCCGACTTGTAGGCCATATAGGAGGTCGGAACCGGAATATTCTTATAGCGGGAGATGTCCACGCCTTCCGAATAATCCTGTTTGTAGTAGGTACCGGTCGCAATAGGGAACCGCGATACATCCCTTTTGCCATGATCGAAGACGGCTGTGACATCAGGCGGAAAAACAGACTGCGTCTGATCATTCACCGCAACCGCCGGGTTGGCCCACCAGAGGAAGGTCTGCGGCAGCGGCGTCCGGTTATAACACTGCGCATGGACCTCCAGATAGCCTCTCCCGGGATAGAGTCTGAACGCAGCCGTAACCTTCGTTCCGTACATCCGGTCAATCTCGCTCACCCATACGGCAGCGCTTCCATCCGCAGCAGCCTCAAGCTTATATTCAACGGGGCCGAACGTATTCGGGCGGTGATGCTGGGGCCAGTTAAACTCAATGCCCCCGGAGATCCAGGGACCTGCAAGGCCGACCAGCGCAGGCTTGATTACACGGTTATAATAGACAAAATCATAATTGTTCGTCTTGTCGAGCGCCCGGTAGATCCGCCCCCCAAGCTCCGGCATGATCTCTATCCGCAGATATTCGTTCTCCAGAATAATTAGCTTGTACGTCCTATCCTGCTTCACATTCGAGATGCTCTCAATCACAGGATGCGGATACACACGCCCCGAGCTTCCTTGATAGACTCTTTTCTCCAGAAACATAGGATTTGGATCAGCGGCACCTGCCTCATAGGTTGGTATCATCACACTGGTCTCCCGTACCTGTACCCGGTCTGCTCTGTCCGTATTGTCCCTGTTGTCTGCGTTGCCCGCATTGTACGTTTTGTCCGCATTGTCCACATTATCCGCATTGTCCCCATTGCCACCGTTGTCAGCGTTACCCCCGGCTGCCTCCGGCATCTTGCCCCCACCTGCATACTGCATGCCCTTCACTGCCTCCCTTGACTTGATAGTTCTACTCTAGCCGCTGGCCGGGGAGTTTCCAATTGACGAAATGCGGGAAGTGATGGATTATATTCTTATTCTGTGTAAGCTTAGATTTCGGGCGTCACTGCGATGAGCATACGCTTTCCCAACCGTTGGGGTTGGGGTTGGGGTTGGGGTTGGGGTTGGGGTTGGGGTTGGGGTTGGGGTTGGGGTTGGGGTTGGGGTTGGGGTTGGGGTTGGGGTTGGGGTTGGGGTTGGGGTTGGGGTTGGGGTTGGGGTTGGGGTTGGGGTTGGGATAAATCCTGCCCATAATGCAACATTCCGCTCCTGAATTCAGCCTTAAACCGGAATTGTTGCACAAAAATCAACATCTGTCCTCCTTCCTGAGGCCAAACGGGGAAATTCCTGCATTTTGTGCAACAATCCGCCTTGGCACCACTGTACCAGAGAATCAAAATTGCAAAATGTGCAACATTTTCATCATCTCAGCATCCGAGCACCGAGCACCGAGCACCGAGCACCGAGCACCGAAGCATCTTAGCATTCCAGCACCCAAGCATCTCGCATTCCCTATATTCAGTCTCTACGGCTCCCAAAAAACTCAATTGCACTTCTTTTGGAAGGGGATATCCCGTTCTAAGCCTTCGAATGAATACGCTGATGTCTACGAGAAGAGATTGGAAAGTTAGTTGTTGGGCCAGGGTGTCTAACGTTTGGTTTATATACGATCTATTCAGGAGGGGGAAGCGGCATGAATCACGGTCATATCCGCAAGCCGGAAGGGTTTGTGGAGGAGAAGCTGTATGTGCTGCCGGAGTACTGGATGAAGGAATTGGAGCAGGAGGAGCTGACCGCCTCCTTGTTCATTACGGACATTGGTTATTTCCCGAATGCCCGTTATCATTTCAGGGAACGCCTGGAAGGCAGCCCGTCGCATATCTTGATCTTGTGTGAAGCGGGGGAGGGCTGGGTGGAGCTGAATCATGGGGAGCAGATGACCATGCAGCCGGGGGACATGGTGATTATTCCTCCACACACCCCGCACCGGTACGGGGCCATGCAGGAAGAGCCATGGAGCATTTACTGGTTCCATTTCAAAGGAAATCATGCGGACCGGCTGGTGAAGCTGTTCGGATTGTCGGGTGCCCCCCTCGCCCTGGCCCCGAGCGGCAAGGCCCGGCTCATCGAATGGTTCGTTCCTGCCTATGAGCTGCTGGTTGAGCGGACCTACGCCCTGGCTACCCATGTGCACATCGCCCAGACGGCCAGACAGCTGCTCTCCGGCATCGGCATTACGGCAGGCCCGTCCGCGCAGGAGAAGAAACGCGGGACGTATCTGGAACAGGCGATCCAGTATATGAACGGACGGCTGGGCAGCAACCTCACCCTGCCTGAGCTGGCTAAGCAGGTCGGCGTGTCGAAGCAGCATCTGATCTATATCTTCAACGCCGAGACCGGGGTCTCCCCGATCGAGTATTTCCTGCGGCTCAAAATCCAGCGCGCAGGCCATCTGCTCGATCTTACCGAACTCAGCATTAAGGAGGTCGGCTCTGCCGTAGGCATCAACGACCCTTATTACTTCTCCCGGCTGTTCAAGAAGATTTCGGGGTTCTCTCCTTCAAGCTACCGGAAGATCCCGAAGGGCTGAATCTGCACTTGAACGAAAAGGGCTTTCAAGGCTAATTTCTTAGCCGCAGAAATGCCCTTTTTGAATCTCTCTGAATATCTCTGCCGCGTAAGCTAAGCAGCTCTGCTATTCAATCTCCTTCCCGGTAAACAGCGAGACTCTCGCTTTAACCAGCTCCGTATATTCCTTCTCCATTTTCTCTGCACCCGCTTTATTCAGCTCCGCAATGAAATCGTCGTAGATTTTATCGAAATCGGCTGTGCGGGAGAGAATGGCTTCGGGAATCCTTTTATGGACGATATCCTGCGTCTTTTGATAGATTACCTGATAATCCCCATCTGTCGGCACCGGCATATTGTACAGCGCGCCCCATTCCTTGACCGGGAATTCATCCTCCGCCGGGAACAGGTCTTTCCAGGTTGTTGCGTTATACGCAGCCAGACTCGCCTTCTCCGCATCCGAATATTCGGCCAGAATCTGTTCCGGGAAGTTCGTAGTATAGTACTTACCTGTAGAATCCTTCACACCGTCCCCGTAGCGGACTCCCAGCGTGGAATACAATCCCACCCCTGTCGCCTTGGTGAAACTTGCTGCATCGTTGACCTTCTGATCGAGAATGTCGGCAGGGATGACGCGCTTCCCGTTCTCCACATTATAATGCTTGCCTTCGATCCCCCAGTTTCTCAGCACCTGGCCTTCTTCCGAGGAGAGCCAGTCCAGGAATTTAATTGCGCGGACCGGATCTTTACAAGCCGTGGTGATACTGATCCCGTAGCCGTCCACTCCGACAGACTGCATGGCGTGATCCTTGTACTCCTCACTCAGCGTAACCGGGAAGTGGGCGTACGTATATTCGTCTTTGCCCGCAGCCTTCAGGGCGTTCTCCGCATCCTGATACTCCCATTCTACTGAGGTGAGCCCCAGCACCCGGCCGCTGGAGATTTTGGATTTGTACTGGTCATCCTTTTGAACAAAGGATTCCTTGTCGAGCAGCCCTTCATTGTACATATGGTTCAGCCAGCGGAAGTACTCCTTCTCTTCAGGCTTCTTATAATGCAGCATCGTCTCGTACGTCTCTGGGTTCACATAATATTCGCCGTCATTGGTTCCTCCGGTGGTGATATCGCCCTGGTTGGTCACCGTAATCATGATCTTCCAGCCGTCAGCATTGACGGTCAGCGGTATGGTCGGCTGCCCGTCCGTCGTTGGATGCTTAGCCACATACGCCTTGAGGACATTCTCGAAATCCTTTACCGTCCGGACTACGGGATATCCAAGCTCTTTCAATACGCGGTGCTGAATCTGAAATCCGTTCGTCGCATCGAAGCTCTGTTGATCAATGCCGACATTCGTCGGGATCGAATAGATTGCCTGATTATCCTTGCTGTATTTCATCCGGTTCATGTTCCCATCCATGACTTTCTTTATATTCGGAGCATATTTATCAATCAGCTCGGTCAGGTCGATAATGGCTTCGGCATCCACCAGCTTGCCCAGCTCCCCCTTGGCATAGATCATATCAGGATACTCTCCGCTGGCTGCCATCATTGAGATTTTGTCCTGTCCCCCTCCGCTGCCCACATCATATTCCGCGTTCAGGGTAACACCTGTTTTGGCAACAATCTCCTTGCCGATATCATCCTCCATCCTGTTCCAATTCGGACTGGCATCGGCGCCGAAGAAGGTAAACGTTACGGGAGCTGTATCATTTGCGCTGTTATTTCCGTTCGTTGTATTCTTTGTGTTATTTCCGGCACTGCTGCTGTTGCTGCAGCCTGCCGAAATGAGCAGCATACTTGCCAGCAGACCCATCCCTAATCTTCTTGGCATTTGTTTTTTCATCCGTCTCATCCCCTTTGGTTGAATGCGTTTACAGTTATATTTTAGCGTCACCTTTGGCGGATAACCTTGATTTTCAAGTCGCAGACTAGCATTATATAGACAAATACGTATTTCTGAGGTGGGAGCTTTGTGAGCAATGTATATTTGAACTGGTTCACGACTGACGAGCATTTTCCTTTCTTTATCCAATATGGCGGGCACGAAGAAGACACCTCCCTCCATCAGCATGCAGACTTCTCCGAGCTTGTCATTGTGCTGAACGGACATGCTGCGCATATCGTCAACGACGAAGAGGCTTTTATCAAGAAAGGCAATGTATTCGTGATTAACGGCGGCACTCCCCATGCCTATAAGGACCCTTATGATTTCAGAATTTGCAACATTATGTACAAATCAGGCATGCTTAAGCTGGCTGGACCGGACTTAAGAACGCTGAACGGCTACCAGGCGCTGTTTGTCTTAGAACCCTTTTACCGCAGCATTAACGCCTATAAAAGCAAAATGAACCTCCCCATCGTCAGCCTGGAGGCTGTCTCATCGCTTGTGGCCAACATGATTACCGAATATGAACAGAAGCAGCACGGCTATCAGACCATGCTCGCCTCCAAATTCATGGAGCTGGTCGTGTATCTGTCCAGACATTATGACATTCAGGAAAAGGGCGTGGACAACAGCCTGATGCACCTCGCCAGTGCCATCTCCTATATTGAGGATCACTATCATGAACCGGTTACTCTTGATGCCATTGCCGCCAAATCGGATATTTCCGTCCGTCATTTGAACAGGATATTCCAGGCGTATTATCTGACTACACCGATTGCTTATATTCAGCGTCTCCGGCTGGAACATGCATGCTCACTGCTCAAGCAAACCAGACACCCTATTACAGACATCTCCTATAGGTGCGGGTTTAATGACAGTAACTACTTCGCCCGTCTCTTCAAAAAAACGTACGGCAAGTCCCCGAAGGCCTACCGCAATCAGCAGTAGTTGTGCAGCAGCCAGGTCCATACGTCGTTTAACGCAAAAAAGAGCAGCATGTCCCAAGGAAATGCTGCTCACACCTTATACCGCCGGCTGATCCAGCGGCTCATAATCGAACCAGTCATACGCTGCCGGAGCGCCCTGTCCCGTCACGGACGTTGCATACATGGCAACGAATACCCCGGTGAACCCTCCTGAGATTTCGGTGCTGAGATAATGTGTCTCTCCAGCCCCCAGCTCGATCACCCCGGAATCCGGTGCCTCAACCGAGGCTTCTATGCTGCCGGGCAGCGCCTTGATTCTCAGGATGACCGGCCCGTCAGGACACTCCTCCACATGCTCCACCCGGAGTGAACCGACCGTCCGCCGGAACACGGCGGCTCTCCGCCCGCTGACAGAGCGGATCACCAGCTCATAATGATGCTTCTCGTTCTTGTACACTGCAATTCCGGCTTCTTCCCCTTCATGCTGCGGCTCATAATCCAGCTCTGCTGCTATATTGGCCGTGAAGTGGCTGAGGCGGCGGCCCGCAAAGGCAGGTGCGGCGGCTTCATTCAGCGTAGCCTCGTGGCCATGCAGAACGAGATGGCCCGGCCGTTCTTCAAGCGACCAGCTTCCTTCTGCCGGATTACGCAGAAAAGTCCAGTCCAGCCCCAGCCGGGTATCATCGAAATGGTCTCTTACGGGCTTCGCCGGCCAGCGGACTTCCGGCAGCAGCGGCGAGTCCATAACCGGCTCGATGTGGCCGCCGTTCCCGATAACCGGCCAACCCTCGGATGTCCAGGTTACGGGAGCCAGGAAGCTCTCTCTGCCCAGATGATGGCCCATCGGATAGGAGACCGGACGGATGCCTAAGCACACCGCCCACCAGCTCCCGTCCTGCGCCTCAACCAGATCGGCATGGCCTGTAGCTTGTATGCTGATTGCCGTACTGCGGTTGGACAGAATCGGATTATGGGGACAAGCAGCATACGGGCCATAAGGCTGGCGGCTTCTGGCGATGGTCTCCATATGCCCATACTCCGTTCCGCCTTCGGCGATCATCAGATAATACCAGCTGTTCTTCCGGTACAGATGCGGAGCCTCGGGATGAGCGCCGCCCGTTCCTGTCCAGATCAGCACGCTCCCGGTCAGCATTTCCCCGGTCGCGATATCAATCTCGCACTGGTAGATCCCGTTCCCCTGTCCGCCGTCCATGGCGGACTGGAAATATACGCGCCCGTCCTCATCGAAGTACAGGGAAGGATCAATTCCGCTCTGCGCAACCAGATAGGGCTCCGACCAGGGGCCTTCCGGATGCTGTGTTTTGACGAAGAAATTGCCCATCCCGCTTACATTCGTGGTCACCATATAGAACCAGCCGTTATGGTAACGGAGGGTCGGCGCGAATATTCCGCCTGAGCTCCACGAATTCTCCAGCGGCAGCTGTTCTACCGTTGTAAGGCAATGGCCGATCTGACGCCAGTGGACAAGATCCCTGCTGTGAAAGACTGGTACTCCCGGATAATATTCGAATGTGCTGGTTACCAGATAATAATCATCCCCTACCCTGCAGATGCTGGGATCGGGATGGAAACCGGATATGATGGGATTGGTATAGTGCATGAAGCCGCGCTCCTGTCCATTTTCAATTGAATTCTAGGTTCTATATCGATTATATCTGGAATCGCTCTGCCAAACCTTCACTTTCAAGTCACGGGAATAGCAAAATCCAGACATGGCCGCGCTTAGTTCCGTGCAGATGTTATATAGTTACCTTTTCAAATCATTGAAGCCGCTCCGCCTCTGCTTCCGCCGACGCCATAACCGGTACCCTCTGCGGACCGTCTCCAGAATCAGACGCGGAACCGGAAATACCCGGCGGGAAGCCACGGGCCGGTACAACCGGTAATACAACCTCTTGAAGTCCTCCCACATGCTGCAGTCGTCATCCTTCAGGAAATCCGAGACATCTACAATCAGTCCCCGTCCGTCCCGGAGCATCACATTCTTGGCATGGATATCATGCGGGCGCAGTCCCCGGGATCTCGCATACTGAAGCGCGTTGTCGATGTCTTCAATAGCCTGTCCGGTAATGAGAATGCCGCGTTGCATGGAATCGTAGAAGGTGACTCCGCCCAGCCTTTTGAGGACCAGGAAATCCGCTCCGGCATAATAGCACTCCGAGAAGGCCGGATGCTGTCCAAGGCGGCAGTACACTTCTGCTTCTTCCTCAATGCCCGGCCTGCCCGGCGCGTAGATCTTCACTGCGAATTCCTCGGCTCCCTGCCGGCAGAAGACAGCCGCATAATTTCCGGTTCCGAGCACACTCCAGGGCTTTGGTACACCGCTGACCTTCACCGGCTCCAGCGGATTCACGCTCTCTATATTAACCTGACCCAGCAGCTCGCCCGTGATCTGCTCCAGCAGCTTGTCCATCCTTCTCACCCCGCAGCTTAAGTTCAGTAATGACTCTATCCACCCAGTGTACGCTATTCCCCGGCGATCAGCCAATCTTGCCGGTAAGCATGGCGAAGAACCGGACAACAGCTCTCCGGCTCTTCGTATAATCAACGGTATCAGGTACAATCGCCAATAGTGGACCCCGCCCCCTTAGAGCTATGCCAAATGAATGACCTCATGCTCCTCCGCACTTCGGTAGGTTCCGAATACAAGCTCCAGCGTCTTCAGATTATCTTCGCCGCTCGTCTGGAATTCCTCCCCAGTGTTCAGGCATTCAATGAAATGCGACTGCAGCCGGTAATGACTCTCTTCAAAATCAAGGCCGTTATCCTCCGAAATCGCTGTCTCTAGCCCGTTATTATCAATCAGGCTGAGCCTGCCGCTGCTGTACAGCTTGATCGTTGCCTGATCGCCTTCGATAATCAACTGCTCCTTATGGTCCGGCAGCACCGGCAGGGTTAGCGGGCCGGGCAGATTCTGCCGGGTGGCCCAGCTCATATCCATCAGGCCCATATAGTCCTCATAGCCGAGGGTAATCAGCCCGGCATCCTCTCCGGCAATATAAGGGCTTACCTTCCGGGTCTCCGCATATAGCCGCTTAGGCTCCCCGAACAGAAAGCGCCATGTATCATACCAGTGAACCCCCATCTCATAGAACAGCAGCTTCGGCATCTCCCGGAAGAACGGCTGCGGAAGCTCATTCTCCGGGGCAAACCGCGGTGAATAATAATCCGTGTGGATATAGCGGATCATCTGGAGCCGTCCTGCCACTCCCTCATCCAGCAGCTTGCGGATGGCCTGAATCGGCTGCAGCCAGCGCCAGTTCTCTGTAACCATCAGCCGGACGCCCGCAGCACGGGCCGTTTCCACCATCTCACAGGCTTCCTCCATGGAGCGGGCAAACGGCTTTTGGCACAGGATATGCTTCCCGGCCCGTGCGGCCAGTCCGACCAGCTCAGGATGAGTATCCGGCGCGGTAACAATATCTATAATATCCAGCTCCGCAGAAGACAGCATGTCTTCCAGTGTAGAGTACAGCATGTCCCCGGGAATCCCGTATGCCTCCCCCTTACTGTGCAGCTTAACCGAATCCAGGTCGCACAGGCCTTGAATCTGAACGCCGGGGATACGCTGCCATGCCTGCAAATGCTTGTCCGACCAATACCCGGCACCCACAACACCAATCTTCCACATCCTATTTAACCTCCAAGTCATGCTCATCGTGCAGGCGCGTCATTCTCACCGCCATATATGTCCGTCCCGGCAGATCGACCCTGAAGGTTCCCTGATAGCTGCCCGCAAGCTCATCCACCGTCATGTTCCAGGTATCCAGCAGCTCCACCTTATAGCGGAACTCCGGGTTCATCGTGAACTGGCGGAACTTCGGCCGGTTGAATCCGAAATAATAGAGAACATATTCATCCTCCACCCCGGCTCTGGGCAGATCCCACTCCGAAGGCAGCGGGTTCAGACCCTCAGAAGGCCCTTCTTCCAGCACGCAGCGCAGAAAAGCAATCCGTTCAGGGCTCGTGCCATACAGCCGGCCGCCCTTGGCCCACCAGAGCTTATCTTCCGGGTGCAGATAGGTTTCCCCATGTCCGACATACCCTCCACGGACCGCGCCTTCCCAGAAACGGCGGACCATCTCTTCCCCGGTAATATTCCCCCAGCCATGCTCGACATTACCCTCGTAGGCACATTCATCGATCACGACAGGCTTATTCCAGCGCCGTCTCCATTCATCCGTATGCTCAGAGGTCTTGTAAGCATCCACACGCTGAATGCTGCAATGCGTAACCCAGGGCTGGTTGAAATCATAGAAGGCAATGCCATTATGATTAGAGATCAGGTGCCCGTAAGGATCATAAGACGTTACAATATGCGCGTACCTCTCCCAGTCGGCCAGCACCTTGTTTCTCATAAAATCATATTCATTGGCCAGCGACCACCAGATATGGCGGTACGCCGAGAGCCTGGCTACAAGATACCGGAGATAGCGGTCATCCGCCTCCTTGCCCATATCTGCGAAGCCCCAACGGTCATACGGATGGAATAGGATCAGGTCGGCCTCGATGCCCAGCTCGCCAAGGTCTGCAATCCGCTCCTCCAGATGCCGGAAGAACGCCGGGTTGAACCGGCTGTAATCCCAGCCTGCTCGGGCCGAGCCTTCATAGGGATAGTACTCCGGTTCATTCTCGTTATAGGAGTAGGATTTCGGGAACACGCACATTCTTATTTTGTTAAAAGAAGACGCTTTCAGCGTATCCAGCGTCTGGCGCTCCATCTCCTCCCCCTGATGGGTCCAGGCGTAGCAGGTCGTGCCGACAGGAAGATAGGGCGTTCCGTCCGCATAGGCAAAATGAAAGGTATTCCGCACCCGGACCGGACCGTGATTCCCGCCTGCCGCAGCCGTGCATTCCAGTTCCCCTTCAAGCTCATGCAGCGCAGGCTCATTACTGCTGGTCCGGAACGTCCACTTCCCCTGCTGCTCCGGCATGAAGCGGATGCGGTATACCCCGTCTCCATCATAGAAGCCCAGAACAAGAACCGAACGTTCTCCCATCGAAAATTCCGCCTGCAGCGCTACCTCCGTAAACGGATTGCCCCCGGCAGGGCCTCCGTGCAATACAATTTCACATACGCCCCACTGTGAAGTCTGGTCAGGCACCGATACGGAGACCCTCCCCTGAAATGCTTCAGCCCGCCCTGCTTCCTTCGGATTAGCCATAAATCCTGCTCCCTTCTGTATGAATCCTAAGATATACAAATAGCAACATCAAACTAAACAATAACTAAACAAAACTAATATCACTAACTATAAATTTATTATAAAGCAATCCTACAACACCTTCACGCCATCGTCAACGTTCTTATTTAAGCTAAAAACCAGCTTATTCAACTATTATATTAACCTCGATGATATGACAAATTAACTAAACATAACTAAACAAAAATACAATTTACGCTTCATTGCTAAAATTGGCGCCTTCCCTTACACTAAACATACTTAAGCTACGATGCTGAATGGAGGTCTTGTCATTGAATATGGAGGAGCTTGCCCGGCTGGCCGGGGTCTCCAAAGGGGCCGTCTCGCTGGCGCTGAACGGAAAGCCGGGGGTCGGGCCGGAGACACGCGGGCGAATCCTGCGCCTGGCGGAGACCTACGGATACACCGGCAGGGGAAGAGCAGCGGCCGCCGAAGCGAACGCCACCACCCTGCGGTTCCTGGTGTTCACCAATGCCGGGCTGGTTCATGAGGAGTATTATCAGCAGCCCTTCTTCCGGGAGCTGATTCATCATATCGAGGAACGCTGCCGGATGGGGGGCTACAGTCTGATGTTCTCAGCGCTTGAAGAGAAGAACTATGAGCAGGGCATTCAATCAGTGATGGAGGAGCCCACCAGCGGTGTGATTCTGCTCGGGACCAGCCTGGATGCGGCCAGAATAACCGATATTGCGGACAAGCTGCCCGGCTTGATCGTGCTGGACACCTGCTTCGATGCGCTGCCTGTCCATTTTGTCGAGATCAACAATTATATGGGGGCTTATCAGGCAGGCACCTATCTGACCGGCCACGGGCACCGGAGAATCGGTTATATCGCATCCGAGGAGCGGATTCATAACTTCGGGGAACGGCAGCGCGGGTTCATGGACGCCATGGCGGAGGCGCGGGTGGAGATTCCCCGGAGCAGCCTGCTGGCGGTGCCGCCGACTTTATTTTCCTCCCAGGGACCTTTACGGGACAAGCTGCAGCAGCTCAGGGACAGCGGCCAGCCTTTTCCCACCGCCTTCTTCTGTGAATGTGACTACATCGCCATCAGCGCGATCAAGGCGCTCAGCGAGTTGGGCTTCTCCGTCCCGAAGGATGTATCCGTCATCGGCTTCGATAATATCAATGAATCGCAGATTGTAGCCCCGGAGCTGACCACGGTTCATGTAGAGAAAGAACGGATGGCCGCATGGGCAGTGGATCTGTTCACCGCTTCTCTTCACCGGCAGTCCGCAGTCAGCACCAAGGTCAAAGTCGACACCCTCTTGATCGAGAGAGCTTCCTGCCGGCGGCTCGAACCCTCTACGGATTAATAAGCTACACTCACAGCCTATTTGCAAAAAAAACAGGAGCCAGCCCTAACCGCATCATCGCGGCTAAGGGGTTGGCTCCTGTTCCTGTTCCATGCACCTGTTTCAGGGTCCGTACTAATCGTCCTGCTCTATTCGTCCAGCCAGGTACGCATCATCGATAACAGCTGTCCGCTGTTCACCGGCTTGGTAATATAATCCGAGCAGCCTGCTTCCAGGCACAGCTCCCGGTCCCCTTTCATCGCCTTGGCAGTAAGCGCAAGAATCGGGAGGTCCCTCCACTCCGGCTTCTCCCGGATCGCCCGGGTTGTCTCGTAGCCGTCCATTCCCGGCATCATGATGTCCATCAGGACAATTCCGATATCCGGCGTCTGCTCCAGCAGCGTGATCGCATCCTGGCCGTTCTCCGCAGGGATCACCTTCATCTGATGGCGCTCCAGAATGGAGGTAAGCGCAAAGATGTTGCGGATATCATCATCCACGACAAGCACCTTTTTATACTCGATCATCTCATCCGATTGATACAGCTTCACCAGCTTGTCTCTGGAGAGCGGCGGCAGATCCTCTGCCTTGCGGTGCAGGGCGAGGGTGGATTCATCAATCAGCTGGGCATCCGATTTCACCTCTTTGAGCACCGCCATCTTGGCCAGCTCATCCCATTCGGTTTCTTCCTCCGGCGTCAGCTTCCGGTTCATCTGCACCAGCACGGGGATTCTTTTGTTCCTGGCGTTCTTGTACATCTCCCGGAGGAAGCGGATCAGATTCATGTCTGCCAGGCTGCTGTCCAGCACGATCGCATCGAACGTCTTGCTGTTCAACTGGTTCAAGGCTTTGCGCCCGGTCTCTACGGCGGTGAGTGTAAGATCCGGATTGTCCAGCAGCTCGGCTATATGCTTGCGCTCCTGTTCATCCTGGACGGCGACCAGCAGATTAGCCGTGGTGTGATCCGCGAACCGGTTCAGCCGGTCCAGCGCATTCTCCAGCTCCTCATTGGTCACGGGCTTGCGGAAGTAGTCGTAAGCCCCCTTCTGCAGCAGCTGCACCTCGTCTTCATCCACGGTCATTACGCAGACCGGAATATGCCGCACCCCGATATCGTTCTTGAGCTGCTGAAGCACCAGCCAGCCGTCCGTATCTCCGCCAAGATGCAGATCCAGCGTGATGGCCGACGGCTGGTATTTCTGAACCAGCTCCAGGACATCCCAGCCGCTGGTGGCGATAACCGCTTTGATTCCTTTTTTGTGGAGCATCCCCAGAATGATCTCGTTGAACTTCTGGTCATCCTCAACGATCAGGAACACCCGGTCTCCCGGTTCAATCCCATCGCGGTCATCCGCGAAGGGCTCCTCTTCCGGCTTGACAAGGCTGCTTCTGCGTTTGGCCGGGGTAATGTCAATGACCTCCGGAACATGAGCCTTCGGAGGCTCATGTTCAGTGAATTCCGCATCTGTCGGCAGGTACAGGTTAAATACGCTTCCCTTGCCCACTTCGCTGTACAGGCTAATCTCTCCGCCGAGCATCTCGGCGATCTCGCGGGAGATGGCAAGCCCGAGACCCGTTCCGCCGTATTCCCGGTTCGTACTGCCGTCCGCCTGCTGGAACGCTTCGAAGATAATCTGCTGCTTCTCCGCCGGAATGCCGATTCCCGTATCACTTACCGAGAAGCAGATTACGGTGGTGGCCCGCTCAAGCGACTCCTTATCCGGGTGCCACCCGTCAGCCGCTTTGCGGATCTGCAGCATAATCTGCCCCTGCTCGGTGAATTTGAAGGCGTTCGACAGCAGGTTCTTCAGGATTTGCAGCAGACGCTTGGAATCCGTGGCGATGCTGGCCGGTACACCGGGATCAATCTTGATCCGGTAGTCGAGCTTCTTAGCATCCACCATATGGCGGAAAGTACGGTCCAGCCCGTCCGTCAGCTCCGCCAGCGAGACTTCGCTGAAATCCGGCGTGATCGTGCCGGATTCGATTTTGGACAGATCGAGGATATCATTAATCAGGTTCAGCAGTTCCAGCCCGGAATCCTGAATTGTCTTGGCGAACTTCACCTGCAGCTCATGCAGATTCTCATCCGGATTCTCGGCCAGCTGTTCTGCCAGAAGCAGCAAGGAATTGAGCGGCGTGCGCAGCTCATGGGACATGTTAGCCAGGAATTCGGATTTGTACTTGGAGGTAAGGGCAAGCTGCTCCGCCTTCTCCTCCAGGTAACGCTTGGCCACCTCCACCTCATGGTTCTTGCTCTCCACCTCCGCCTTCTGGAGTACGAGCAGCTTCGCCTTATCCTCCAGCTCGTCATTCGTGCTCCGCAGCTCCAGCTGCTGCTTCTGCAGCTCCTCGGTGAGCGATTGGGACTGGATCAGCAGCTCCTCCGTACGCTGGTTCGCCTGCATCGTGTTGATTACACTGCCGATGGATTCCGTAAGCTGATCCAGGAAGGCGATGTCGATATCGCTATAAGGCCGGAAGGTCGCCAGCTCCAGAATCGCCAGCACCTGATCCTCGAAGATGATCGGCAGCAGAATGATATTAAGCGGCGTTGCTTCGCCCAGCGCGGACGAGATCATCACATAGTCGCCCGGAACATTGGTCAGCAGAATCCGTTGCTTCTCAATCAGGCACTGGCCGACCAGCCCCTGCCCCGCCCGGAATTCATTCGCCAGATGCTTGCGGTTCTGATAAGCATAGCTGGCGAACAGCTTCAGCACCGCTTCCCCGCCCGAGGGTTCATTAATGTAGAAGACGCCATGCTGCATCGATACCAGCGGAGCCAGCTCGGACAGGATCATCCGGCTGACCGCATACAGATCGCGCTGCCCCTGGAGCATCCGCGAGAACTTGGCCAGATTGGTCTTCAGCCAGTCCTGCTCGGTGTTGATGCGGGTCGTCTCCTTCAGATTACGGATCATCTCGTTAATGTTATCCTTGAGCGTGGCAACCTCCCCGGAGGCGGACACATCAATCGCCCGTGACAGATCGCCGTTGGTCACTGCGGTAGCCACATTGGTGATGGCCCGCACCTGTGTGGTCAGCGTACTCGCCATGTAATTGACGTTGTCCGTCAGATCACGCCAGGTACCCGCGGCCCCCGGCACACTGGCCTGACCGCCCAGCTTCCCTTCGGCTCCAACCTCGCGGGCCACGGTAGTGACCTGATCAGCGAAGGTGGCCAGCGTCTCGATCATGTTATTAATCGTATCCGTCAGCTCGGCAATCTCGCCCTTGGCCTCCACCGTCAGCTTCTGCTTCAGGTTACCGTTTGCCACTGCCGTCACGACCTTGGCGATTCCCCGCACCTGATCGGTCAGATTGGTAGCCATAATATTCACGTTGTCGGTCAGATCCTTCCAGATGCCCCCGACACCGCGCACCTGGGCTTGTCCGCCCAGCTTACCGTCCGTGCCGACCTCGCTCGCTACACGCGTTACCTCAGAGGCGAACGAATTCAGCTGATCCACCATCGTATTGATCGTGTTCTTCAGCTCAAGCAATTCGCCTTTGACATCCACCGTAATCTTCTTGGACAGATCCCCGTTCGCTACCGCCGTGGTTACACCGGCAATATTGCGCATCTGAATCGTCAGGTTGCTCGCCATGAAGTTGACGGTATCGGTCAGATCCTTCCAGGTGCCGGACACATCCTTCACCTCGGCCTGCGCGCCCAGCTTGCCGTCCGTACCCACCTCGCGCGCTACACGCGTCACCTCGGAGGCGAAGATGGAGAGCTGATCCACCATCGTGTTGATCGTATTTTTCAGCTCCAGAATCTCGCCCTTGACGTCTACGGTGATCTTCTTGGACAGATCGCCCTTGGCTACCGCCGTGGTCACATCTGCAATATTACGCACCTGGTCCGTCAGATTGCGGGCCATGTTATTTACGCCTTCGGTCAAGTCCTTCCAGGTGCCGCCGACCCCCTTCACCTGCGCCTGGCCGCCGAGCTTGCCGTCTGTACCGACCTCGCGCGCTACACGCGTCACCTCGGAGGAGAACATGGAGAGCTGGTCGACCATCGTATTGATCGTATTCTTCAGCTCCAGAATTTCGCCTTGCACATCCGCAGTGATTTTCTTGGACAGGTCCCCGTTCGCCACCGCTGTCGTTACGACCGCGATGTTACGCACCTGATTCGTCAGGTTGGACGCCATATAGTTCACGCTCTCGGTCAAATCGCGCCAGGTCCCGGCTACGCCCTTCACCTGCGCCTGTCCGCCCAGCATGCCTTCAGTGCCGACCTCACGCGCCACGCGCGTCACCTCGGAGGCGAAGATCGACAGCTGCTCCACCATGGTGTTAATGGTGTTCTTCAGCTCCAGAATCTCGCCGGTCGCATTCACCGTAATCTGCTTCGACAGATCCCCCTTCGCCACGGCAGTTGTCACTTCAGCGATATTGCGCACCTGATCCGTCAGCGTACCCGCCATGAAGTTCACGCTGTCGGTCAGATCCTTCCAGGTTCCGGAGACTCCCTTCACATCGGCCTGTCCGCCGAGAATTCCTTCTGTAGATACCTCGCGCGCCACACGCGTGACCTCGGAGGCGAAATTGCTGAGCTGGTCCACCATGATGTTAATGGTGCTTTTCAGCTCCAGAATCTCGCCCTTCGCATCGACGGTAATCGTCTTCGACAGGTCGCCCTTGGCTACCGCCGTGGTCACTTCCGCGATATTGCGCACCTGATTCGTTAAGTTGGACGCCATATAGTTGACGCTTTCGGTCAAATCCCGCCAGGTGCCGGACACGCCCTTCACATCAGCCTGCCCGCCGAGAATCCCTTCCGTACCCACCTCACGCGCCATCCGGGTCACCTCGGAAGCAAAGGTCGATAACTGATCCACCATGATGTTGATCGTGTTCTTCAGCTCCAGAATTTCGCCCTGCACATCAGCGGTAATCTTCTTCGACAGATCGCCGTTGGCCACCGCCGTGGTCACCACCGCGATGTTCCGTACTTGATTCGTAAGGTTGGACGCCATATAGTTGACGCTCTCGGTCAAATCCCGCCAGGTGCCGGAGACATCCTTCACATCGGCCTGTCCGCCGAGCTTGCCTTCGGTCCCGACCTCGCGCGCCACCCGGGTCACCTCAGAGGCGAACATGGAGAGCTGGTCCACCATTGTGTTGATCGTATTCTTCAGCTCCATGATTTCGCCGCGCGCGTTGACCGTAATCTGCTTCGACAGATCGCCGTTTGCTACCGCCGTTGTCACCGCTGCGATGTTGCGCACCTGATCCGTAAGATTCGTCGCCATGTAATTGACGCTGTCGGTCAGATCCTTCCAGGTGCCGGAGACCCCCTTCACATCAGCCTGTCCGCCCAAAATACCTTCGGTACCCACCTCACGCGCTACACGTGTAACCTCGGAGGCGAACGTGCTGAGCTGATTGACCATCATATTGATATTGCTTGCCGTTCGCTGGAACTCGCCCGTAAGCGGCCGTCCTTCAATCGCCAGCTCCACCTGCTGGGACAGATCGCCCTTGGCTACGGCATTAATGACCCGGACCATCTCGCTGGTCGGCTGAATCAGGTCAATCACCAGTCCGTTCAAGGAATCGGTCACCGTCTCCCAGGACCCGCCCAGATTCTTTTGCACGAACCGTCTGGACAGGTTCCCTTCCTTGCCGACCACTCTGGCCACCGTCTGAACCTCGTTCACCAGGCTCTCCTGAATCTCCATAATCTCGTTGAACGTATCCGCTACCTTACCGGCGATTCCCGTCCGGTCATACGGCATCCGGTGGGAGAAATTGCCCTTCTTCATCGCCATCAAGGCGCTCAGCAGTTCACCGGCGTCTATTCCATCGCCCTGGTTTTCTTTGATTTGGTTGTCATCGCTCATAGTATCAACCCTGCCCCTTATTCAGCACGTATTTTTGCTCCAATCCAAGATGCTCACGAACGACAATTGTAAAAACAAACGTAGCCCCGGGCTCCTCCGATGGCTCTACCCGGATGCTTCCGCCCATCAGCTCCACCAGAGCTTTGCTGATCGATAAACCAAGCCCCGTGCCTTCGAACCTGCGTGTGGTAGAGGCATCGAGCTGGGAGAAGGGCTGGAACAGCTCGCCGATTTTATCCGGGGGAATCCCGATTCCTGTGTCTCTGATTGTGAATTCAAGTGTAAGCTTCTCTGCCAGTCCCTCCAGCTTGTTAACCATTATGTATACACTGCCTGCATGGGTGAACTTCACGGCATTGCCTACGAGATTATTCAGCACCTGGCGAAGGCGGTTCACATCTCCCACCAGATCAGGCGGCACAGCAGGATCAATCTCCACCACCATATCGAGCTTCCGCTCACGGGTCCTCGCGGTGAACAGGGCAACCGTCTCGCTCAGGCAGTCTTGCAGGGAGAACGGCGCCTCTTCCACCACCAGCTTCCCGGATTCCAGCTTGGAATAATCGAGAATGGGATTGATCACCGACAGAAGGGCATTACTGCTTGTATGGATAATCCCCGCCATCTCACAATATTCCTCCGGCAGATCCGAGGCCAGCAGCAGATCAGACATCCCGATGATCCCGTTCAGCGGCGTGCGGATTTCATGGCTCATCATCGCCAGGAATTCAGATTTCACCTTGGAGGCAACTTCTGCCGCTTCCTTCGCTTCCCGAAGCTCCTGATTCGTCTTCTCCAGCTGCCGCGCCTGCTGCTTCAGCATTTCGCTCTGGAGCTGCAGCGTCTTATTCGCTTCATACATGCTGACATAGCCCTCAATCTTGGACTTGAACAGCTGCGGGACGAAGGGCTTCGTCATGTAATCCATCGCACCCACAGAGTAACCTGCGAAGATATCCTCCATCGTCGTACTGTTAGCGGACATGAAAATAATCGGCACCACATGATTCTTCTCCCGGGTACGGATAAGGCGCGCCGTCTCCAGCCCGTCCATATCCGGCATTTGCACATCCATCACAATGACGGCGAATTCCTCCTCCAGCAGACAACGTAAAGCTTCAATCCCGGAATAGGCCCGAAACAACCGGTAAGGCTCTCCGCGGAGAACGGCCTCAAGGGCAAGCAGGTTCTCGGGATGATCGTCTACAAGCAGGATATTGACTGGAAAATCCATGAGAACCCTCGCTTTCCAGGTTGTAGCATGCCTTGCGTTTATATTTCGAAAATATAGCTTATATACCCAAAATTTCAAATAACGAAACTCAGGTCTGCTGGTAATTCACCGCTGTAATCAGGCACTCCCGGCACAGAAAAGCATAATAAATTCCCTCGTCCTCCGCCACCTGGCCCATATCCGCCTGCGCCGCAAAAGTCATCGTCTGTGCGCAGCAGGGACAGGCCGGATAGTCCGCATCCTGAATCCAGGCCGGATGACCTCCGATCTGCGAGGCCGGTGCCTCCAGAACCCAGTATGCACTCTCATAAGTACCTGCCGGCTGTTCCGACAGCTGCATTACATGCCACGTGTTGAATGCCAATGCTCCTCCAGTATTGTCAGGCAGATATCCAGGAACAACATTATATTCACTCCATGCATACCCGCCCTCCAGATCAGCCTTCATATATACAGTGCCATAACAGTTGCAGTGCATACAGGCTGCAATTCTTAGTCGCTTGCCGGGAAGCTCCATGAACCTAACCTGCGGATGCTGCAAATCGTAATCAAATAAAACGGTTAGCGCACCTCCGCACCAAGGACAGGCGTGCGTTCCTGCCTGGAGCATTTGAACAGCCGCCGGAGCACCGGGCGCTTCCAGAGTGTCTTCCCTGCTTACCAGGAAGGGGTAACATTCAGGATGATACAGCTGCCTTTTGCCGCCTCCGGCATCCAGCTCCCAGCCCGCTTCACGGGCATACATCTCGGGAGCTATATATAACCCTGACGCCCACTCCGGCGGGGACTGCCGCCATGCCGCGAACAGCCTGACCACCTCTTCATCGCCAATCCAGGCCAGCGCCAGCAGCAGCAGATTACGGTTAGCCAAATCGGACTCCACCTGAGCTATGAGCCGGTTCCTGACCTGCGCGTCAGCACCCTTGAAGAGGATCGCGGGCGCATAATTCCCTGTGCGGAGCAGCATTTCCAGACCCGGCCCAAGCCGTGTATCCGTGAAGCAGAGGAGTGACACCAGCACCGTCTCCGCCTGGTCTATATCCTCTTCTTCTAATAAATGAACGGCGTAGCTCTCCATCCGCCCTCTCTCTTCCTCCGTCAGTCCGTGATACAGCTCCTGTGCGGTCCGGGGGTAGGGGACTTCCTTGATCAGCGGATCAGGCTTCCGCGGGCTGTGCAGCATGGTGAGAATTTCAACCGGATCATGGATACCGGCGTACCTGTTCACCTCTTTACGGTTCTGCTCAATATAAGCTTGTCTCTCCTCTGCAAGCTTCCGCTGCTGGCAGGGCATACAGATACCTCCGGTCTTCAGTGCGGTTGCAGGAAGAATGCTTCCCGTGCAGCCCGGGGTCTGACAAGGCAGACGTTCGCTCATATGTTCTCTCTCCCTTCGTGATCAGTACGCAGACTATGCCCTCATTATAATAGATATGGACCTTCCGATCGAATGTAGCCCCGCTCCCGCCTGCAAGGGACAGACTTCCAGGATCTAGAAGACAGATTTACCCTTTACCCTTGACTGTTCGCCCGCCATCTAAGATAATAACAACCTCTGCCGTATATCATGCAGGACAAGACTAACATTGACAAGTGGAAACAGCTTTGCTGTCCTTTTAGGGATGGCACTGTTTCAGCGAGAAATAGAAGGAACATTTATAATGTGAAACCTATAAAACCTTATATTTCAGGAAAAGGGGCGGTCGTTATCAACTGGTTAAATGATCTCTACAAATTACAGAAGCAGGAGCCGGCCAAAAACGCCGAGCCTGCCCTGGTCAATGCCATCTTCCGCATGTACGACCGGTTCAAACGGCTCGGTCTCACCGAACGGCTCGGCCAGCAGGATATGTCGCTGGATATTGCCGACGCTTATGTCCATGGCCGCAATGCCATGATTGAAGCCGGAGTCGGTATCGGCAAATCCTTCGCCTACCTGATTCCCGGCCTACTCATCAACCAGCTCTCCCGGCAGCCGGTCATTATCGCCACCTCGTCCATCCAGCTCTCCGAACAGATCCATAAGGATCTGCGGTTCATCGGCAGCCGGCTCGGCTTCTCCATGGTCCGCTCTGTAGTCGGCAAGGGCATGGGGCAATATGCCTGCCGGTACCGGGCAGCGGACCTGTTCCCGTCCGGCGAGTCCGGCTCCCCGCTCACGGTAATGGCAGAACGTATCCTGAATGCAGAAATCAACGAGCGGGCAGATCTGAAGGGTGGAGTCAGTGATGCCTTATGGTCTAACGTGTGTGTGACAGATTGTAAGTTCGAGCACTGCCACTACAAGCACACCTGCACCTTCTATGACATGCGGGCCAAGATCAATGCCGCCCCGGGCGAGATGGATATCATCATCGTGAACCAGGACCTGCTGATCCGAGACCTGATCAAGAAAAAGGAAGGGACCAAGGGCCTGATCACAGAGCGGCCTGCGCTGATCATTATAGATGAAGCGCATAATCTTGAGGCCAAGGTCCGGGATGCCCAGACGCTTGAATTCACCTTCCGGCAGATCTCCCGGGTGCTGGAGGATGCCTTGCAGCTTCTGTTCAAGCAGTCGGCGGACCGCAGCCTGATGAAGTCCTGCCAATTCGTCCGTCGCTGTGCCAAAGAGTTATTCAGACAGATAGAAGCAGACCTGCTGCACACGGCCAAGCAGGACACTGACCGGATTAAAGTATCGGCGATTACCGGAGTCCCGCTGCAGCAGGCTGTGCAGATTTTGCAGGAGTTCCGCCTCAGTCTCTCGGTCCTGACCTCCCGGCATGAGCGGGAGATTGACAACACCTTTGAAGCGGTTAACGGAATGATTGACCTCTTCCAGGTGCTGGCCGGGACGGAGGACAACTATCTGCTCTGGGCCAGCCAGCCCCGGGGAGAAGCTACCGTCAGCATCTGCCCCAAGGGGATCAGCCAATTCCTGAAATACAGTCTATTTAGCGGCAAGACCTCTGTCATCCTGACCTCCGCCACCCTCAGCCAGTCCGGCGGTACGCTGGAGGAGCAATACGCTTATCTGTCCCGTTCGCTGGGCTACAGGGGGGAGTATATGGAGCGTCAAGCTTCACCGTTCGATTATGACAACCACACGATGATGTATATTGCCAAGGACGTTCCTTACTATAACCACAACAACCGGGAGGCTTATCTGGAAGCGGCGTATAAGGAGCTGCTGCGGCTATGCAATGTAACGGACGGGCGGACCCTGGTGCTTTTTTCGGCCAAAGAGGATATGAAGTACATTCACAAGAAGCTGAGTGCGGAGAAGCTGAACTGGGCGCTGCATATGCAGCGGGAAGGCTCGTCGCAGGACGGGGTGATCGCTGAGTTCCGGGCGAGTAAGGGCGTGCTGCTGAGTACCGGCGTGTTCTGGGAAGGCGTGAATATCGAGGGTGCAGATCTGTCGCATCTGATCGTCTTCCGGCTGCCGTTCCCGGTTCCGGCTGATCCTGTCTACGAATACAAGGCTGCGCAGGCGAAGAATCCGCTCATGGAGGTCTACGTGCCGGACATGCTGCTGCGCTTAAGACAAGGTACCGGGCGCCTGATCCGCAGCGAGACAGACCTCGGTGTACTCAGCATCCTGGATTCCCGCCTGGCGGCCGGAGCCCGTAACCCGTACCGGGAGCAGGTCCTTGCCGCCCTGCCGTTCACCAAGGTGACAGAGGAGTTCGGGGTGCTGGAGAGGTTTGTGCGTGAGAAGGGAATTCACCGGTGATGAGGGACGGTAGTTGGAGTGCTGAGTCGTATGTGCCTATTGTACTTTGTACATTAGATCGAGCTATAAAACTACCCTTCTAGCCTTTCTACTGTATTATGTACAGCAGAATTTAGAGATTTTGCCCATATTGGGCCTCTCTCCAGTATTCTACTGTACTAAATACAATAGGGACTATTTTTAGTGGTATTTTATGAATTTCTATTGCACCTAGTGCAATCACCACTGGACTACCCGCTCCATTTCTTCACCAGCCAGCCCGCTTCCCCAACTCGCTAGCCTTAATCCGCTCATATCACCACTTCATCAGCTTCCTGATCTCTGACGCCAGTCTATCCGCCGCTTTGCGATGCGTCACCTGCGAAGGATGATAATCGACAGCGTGGCCGTCCGCCTCTAGCTGCACCTCGAATTTCATCACCGAGATTCTGCTGTCGCCGGTTTCCCGGGCATAGCGGTCCACCGCCTGCTCCAGGATAGGATACAGCCTGTCCCCCATGATCCCGAGCGTACACAGAATGGTCGAATCGGGATTATTCCGTCTGACCATTTGTAGAAAAGCGACATAGTTCTCTGCATAATCCGCCTGCTTGGCAGGGTCATCCTTCGTGTACGAATCGTCGTTGGTCCCCAGATTAATAACGATCAGCTCCGGCGTGAATCTGCTGAAATCCCAAGCTATCTCCTGAGGCAGCAGACTGCCGCCGAACCTCCCTTCAGACTTGCCTACCTTCTCGTAGTAATCGGGCAGAAGATGCGTGGTGAGCTTCTGATCATTTTCTGTATAGCCGGTAATAATGCCGTATCCGCTGTAACACACCATACTGTAATCCGCACCAAGCTGCTCTGCACTCAGGTAGGCATAAGCCTTCGTTACATTTTCTGTAGCCGTAGAAAAGGTATGCAAAGCTTCTTCATCATCCACACCATACCCGCAGGTAATGGAATCGCCGATGAATTCGATCGTATGCTGCGGAGATGGAGTCGGCTTAATTCCTTCCTCAGCCTGCACCGCAATCTCCGCAATGCCAACCGTTGACATGGCTGCTTCAGACAGCTTCGTTATTCTTACAGTAACCTCTTGCCCGGTGTCGCTTTCGAACACTGTATACGTTTTGCGTAGCTGATCCACCTGATCGTCTATCACCTGCTGGCCGTTAACACTGATTCCAATCCGGGCCAGATTGTTGCCGGTTGCAGCAATATCATCGCCTTGCAGAGTGATCCGGGCCGCCCGGCCGTAGAATGAGAATTCCACCCCGCTCCCGGAAAGAGCCAGCCACAGCACCTCTCCCATCCAGTGGGTCCGTCCGATGAGTCTGACATGATTAGCTGCCGGCTGGTACGTTTGCATCTGGGACATTCCATAACCTTCCTTCTCTCGTTTCTATTCGTAACAGTAGCAAAGGCGCTTTATATTTTCAATGATATGTTAAGATATTAAGTAATTGTTGAGAAAAGGAGGATCTCAATGGACATCCCCAGAGGGACCTATGGCTTTCGCTTTGCCGAAGATAAGGAGCTGCAGCTGTGCGTATTGTTCGCAGCCGGTTATGATTCCGTCTCCGATCCCGCATACCGCTGGGACGGGATGGAGCGCAGCGACGGCCCGCTGCTGCTGTTCCAGTACACGCTCTCCGGTGAGGGCGTGTTCGAGTCAGAGAACCGGACCTACCGGGTCCGGGCCGGACAGGCTCTGCTGGCGGAAATCCCGGGACCTCACCGATATTACTATCCGCCGGATGCGGCAGAGCCCTGGGAGTTCCTGTTCCTCCTGCTGCGCCCAAGCCTGATCCTGCCCCACTGGCGCAGATTCCTGCGCGAAGCGGGCGAGGTGCCCCGGCTGCCCGCAGATTGTGCCCCTGTCCGGCTGGCGCGGATGATTGTAATGGATGCCGGAGCGGGCAGAATCTCCGATCCGCTGATCGCCTCATCCAGCGTCTATCAATTCATGACCGAATTGACCCGAATGCAGACAGCTACGCTGCGCGACAGGGACAAATGGTCAGAGAATATTAAGCGCGCCGCTGCATTCATCGAGCAGCATTACCCGCAGATGATCAGCATCGACCAATTGTCGGAGCATGTCTCCCTGTCCAAATATCATCTCATCCGCCGTTTCTCGGCCAGCACCGGCCTGACACCCGGCGCTTATCTGACCCGGGTCCGAACGGAGAAGGCGATGGAGCTGCTCCGGGGGACGAGCTTAAGCATTGAAGCTATTGCACAGCAGATCGGCTATTCCAGCGGAAGCTACTTTATCAAGGCCTTCCGCAGCCTGACCGGACTGACACCAGGCGATTTCCGCAGCGGGGGCGAGAGCCTGATCTACCGCCAGCTCTTTTTTGATTAAGCGCAATATAGTGCTATTCCACTTGCAACATTACTATAGATATTGGATTTCTCCTTGATTATGATGGACTTATGAGGAGCAATAATCCATCTGATAAGGAGATTACACAATGAATCATAAGCTTGCAGCACCTGTCCCCCCGCTGGGCTGGAATAGCTGGGACTGCTACGGCGCAGCCGTAACCGAAGCGGAAATCCGCGGTAATGCGGAATATATGGCCGAGCATCTCAAAGACTACGGCTGGAGCTATATCACCGTTGATATCCAGTGGTATGAGCCTGGTGCCGTGTCCTCTCTGTACCGCCCCTTCGTCCCTCTAATCATGGATGAATACTCCCGGCTGATGCCAGCCGAGAACCGCTTCCCTTCGGCAGCGGGCGGTCAGGGCTTCAAGCCGCTGGCTGACTATGTCCACAGCCTGGGACTGAAGTTCGGTATTCATATTATGCGCGGCATTCCGCGTCAGGCCGCCCATGCAGGCACCGCGATTCTGGGGACGGAGGCAACTGCCCGCGAGATCGCGCACACGAACTCCATCTGTCCATGGAATACTGATATGTACGGTGTCGACGCTTCCAAGGAAGGCGCTCAGGCCTACTATAATTCACTCTTTGAACTGTACGCGCAGTGGGGCGTCGATCTGGTCAAGGTGGATGACATCGCCGCTTCCAGACTATACGATACCCATCAGCCGGAGATTACCCTGATCTCCCGGGC
This sequence comes from Paenibacillus sp. FSL M7-0896, assembly GCF_037975415.1. Classification (NCBI taxonomy): domain Bacteria; kingdom Bacillati; phylum Bacillota; class Bacilli; order Caryophanales; family Paenibacillaceae; genus Paenibacillus; species Paenibacillus sp. FSL M7-0896. Next base: position 1,376,413 of record NZ_CP150250.1, on the reverse strand, counting down.
AATCGAGAACTGCGGCCGCCCCATGGTCCTGAGTCTCTCCCCCGGCCCTGCTCCGGTAGAATATGCACAACATTTCACCGAGCATGCCAACATGTGGCGCATCACGGATGATTTCTGGGACCGCTGGGAGCTGCTGCTGGACATGTTCAGCCGCTGCCGCAGCTGGCAGGGCGTCCCGCAGGCCGGCTCCTGGCCGGATTGCGACATGCTGCCGCTCGGCCACATCGGCGTCCGCTCCGTTGACGGCGGCGGAGATGACCGCTGGACCCGCTTCACCCGGGACGAGCAGCTGACGATGATGTCGCTGTGGAGTATTTTCCGTTCGCCGCTGATCTTCGGCGGCGAGCTGCGGGACAATGACGACTGGACCCTGTCGCTGCTCACCAACCGCGAGGTGCTGCGCATGCAGCGCGAGAGCCATGGCGCCAGGGAAGCCCTTCACCACGATGAGCTGATCGTCTGGACCGCTGCTCATGACGACGGCACCCGGTATGCTGCCGTCTTCAATACCAGCAACAGCCCGCTGCCGGTTGACCTGAACCTCGAAGAGATTGGCCTCGGCGGCGTGGCCGCAGGTACGGAGCTGTGGAGCCAGACGCCTGCTGAGCTTAGCGGCGGCGTGCTGCAGACCACCGTGCCTCCGCACGGGGTGCGATTATATAGCTTCTCGTAGGAGAAGCTAGGCAGAAATATCAACAGCCTGCGGGAATGGAGTAGTTCCATTCCTGCAGGCTGTTTTTCAAACAATATAGATTAAGAATCTTGCTCCTCTAAAGACTTAGGCCTTCCCCATCGTGCTGATATCAATCACAAACCGGTAACGCACATCCGAGGCCAGCACACGTTCCCAGGCTTCATCAATCTGGTCAGCCGAAATCACTTCGATCTCGGAAGCAATCTGATGTTCAGCGCAGAAGTCAAGCATCTCCTGTGTCTCGCGGATTCCCCCGATCATCGAACCGGCAAAGGAACGGCGGTGTCCGATCAGCGAGAAGGCATTAACAGCCAACGGATCAGCAGGTGCACCGACATTCACTAAGGTCCCGTCCAGCGCCAGGAGTGACAGGAAGGCATTGATATTCACCTGCGCACTGACCGTATTAATGATCAGGTCGAAGGAACCGGCCAGCTGCTTGAATGTCTCCGGATCACTGGTGGCATAATAATGATCTGCGCCCAATTGCAGGCCGTCTTCCTTCTTCTTCAGGGATTGGGATAACACCGTAACCTCAGCCCCCATGGCATGAGCAATTTTCACTGCCATATGCCCTAGCCCGCCGAGACCCACTACAGCTACCTTTTTGCCGGGAGCAGCTCCCCAGTGGCGCAGTGGTGAGTAAGTGGTGATTCCGGCACACAACAGCGGTGCAGCAGCGTCAAGCGGGAGGCTGTCGGGAATCCGCACCACGAAGTCTTCAGTGACAACGATATGCGTGGAATATCCGCCTTGCGTATAGTGCCCGTGGCGGTCAGTCGCTCCATAGGTTCCCGTGTTCCCCTCCAGGCAATATTGCTCCTCGCCTTGCCGGCAGCTGCTGCACTCTCCGCAGGAATCGACCATACAGCCTACCCCGACACGGTCGCCAACTGCATATTTCGTCACTCCAGAACCGATCTGGCTGACAATACCTGCAATTTCATGCCCCGGAACCAGCGGATATTTCACCGGTCCCCACTCCCGGCGGACGGTATGAATATCGGAATGGCAAATACCGGCGTATTTAATCTCGATCAGAACATCCTGCGGCAGCAGCTCCCGGCGTTCGATCGTAGTCAGCTTGAACGGGCCTTCCTGGCTGAATGCAGCGCGTGCGTTAACTTGTATCATAGTGAGACCTCTTTTCAATAGAATAGTAGACATCATTCTTTAAGCTTTACAAAGCCTATGATATTCCTTAAAGTTAACTCTAAGTCAAGCCCGAAATATCCAGGACAGGAGAACGATGATGAAGACCTATTCCATAAGCGAAGCCGCAGCGCATTTCAACATGACCCCGCATACCCTGCGTTATTATGACAAAGAGGGCCTGCTCCCTTCTATAGAAAGAACTCCCAGCGGCAAACGCGTATTCAAGCCCTCCGATATGGAGGCCCTGCGGATCATTGAATGCCTGAAGGCCTCCGGGATGCCCATCAAAGAGATTAAGCATTTCATTGAATGGTGCTCCGAAGGAGATTCCACCCTGCAGCGCCGATACGACATGTTCTTGGAGCGGAAGGCTTCCGTAGAAGCGCAGATGGAGGAATTAAGAAAAACGATGGAAGTCATAGACCATAAATGCCACTACTATAAGACTGCCCTGGAAAAGAGTATGGAAGTGGTCCACCAATCCTAACCAGCCGTATGGTTCATCAGCCTCCGCTGCGGTTATCGATACATAGAACGGTTACCGCAGACACATCCTAAGACAGAACCTGCACTTAGAAGGGAGACTGACAGATGAAGGATGATAAAAAAGCTCCGCTTGACGGACGCACCGCAGGCGTCCACCCGATTCCGGAGGGCGAACCCAGTCCGGCGGACGGTCAATCGGAAACAGATAAGCTAGATGAGGTCGTAGGCGCCGTGCTGGGGAATGACCCCGAGGTGTCAGCTCCTGGCCTTGCACCAGATCCGGAAGAGAAGAAGAACCGCAAGAATCCGTAGCCTTGTAATGAGGCAGTACACAGCCGGGCCGGATAAGAGTATCTCTTATCCGGCCCGGCTATTTTATATGCTGATTTTGCCCCCTACTCCTCTAACTCCTTACCATACCCGCGATTCAGCGCTTCACGATAATATAGTGATCCAATGGCAATATCAAAGGCAGCCATTCCCATCGGATTGAACATGACCGCTTCCTCCTTCGGGAATTTCGCCAGCGCGTTGCCGCAGACCACCTCGACGATAGACGCCGTGTCTTCCTTCCGCAGCCCTCTTTGATTATGCATATGTTCAATATCCGTATTCGCACGGCACACTTCATTCCAGTCATCGACAATAATGGCCGAGGTGTAGCTTAAGATCGCCGGGGTGAAATCGCGCAGAGACACGTTCAGCAGCAGACTCTGTTCTTTGGGCTTGCGGTCAATATAACCAGAGCTGGAAATTGTACAGGTGATGAACAGATCAGCCCCTTCGTAGGCTTCCTTCCAGGAATCCACAGGCCGCACCCTTGTCCCAAGCTCTTCCGGGATATGATCCAGAGCACCCGGATTCGGATCAAAGATCCGAACCTCCTCCAGCCGGTCCCCGAGCAGCTGATTCAGCATCGACAGATGGAGCTGACCGATCGGTCCGAACCCGACAATACCAGCAATCATTTTACCGGCAAAAGGGTGTACCTTCTCGTATTCCTGGATCATCAGCCCACTGACTGAAGCTGTACGAATCCCGGAGATAAGCGGACTGTTGATGATAGCCACCGGCTTCCCGCTGCCGGAATCATTCAGTATCGTAACCGAGTGGGCACGGGGAAGCTGCCTGCCATGGTTACCGGGAAAACTGGCGATCCACTTGATGCCTGCCATCCCAATCTCTCCGCCCACATAAGCGGGCATGGCAATAATCCGGCTGCTTGGATCTTTATCAAAGAGCAGATAGGGTTTAATCGGCTGGGAGAATTCGTGCGCTGCCATCACTTGGACAGCACTCCGTATCGTATCCATGCACAGTGCCCAGGGAAGATTCATCTGCTCCAGGTTTGTGGTATTCAGATATAACATGCTCAAGGCCTCCTCAGCTTATAGGTCTGGCTGCAATGTGCAAGCCGATCGTATTCTGGATTTCACTGCACTTCTGCTCAGCCTGCTCTGCATCGTCCCCTCCAACCATCACTCGGCCAATCCAGTCAAAATTAGATCTCGGAAAGAACACCTCGCGCCCGGCAGCAATGAAATGCGATCGCAGAATGTCCGCACGCCCCTCTAATTCCTTAAGCCCCGTAACCTCGATCAGCCTGCCGTCAACCGGCGAACAGAATTCCCGTGAAGCAGCACCACGCGTGACGCTCGGCGTCAACTCCGGGGCCTCCCCCATATGCATACGAAGCACTTCACGCGGCAGGTCAATGCCGGTTGCGTATTTAATCATCTCCGGAACAGGCCCGCCTACCATCCGCGGATTAAATTCAATAATCTTGGGACCTTCAGGAGTGAGAGCAACCTCTGTATGTGTGGGGCCAAAGTCAACCCCAAGCGCATGCAGTCCCCGGCGGACCACCTCCACGATCTCCGCCTCATGGCTTAACCGAACCGGAAAGCTGGCGCCAGTCTCTACAAAATAGGGAAATCCAACCAGACGGCGGTCCGTAATCCCGATCAGGTGATCCTGCCCTTGATAAGTGACCATCTCCACACTGACCAGAGGTCCGGCTGCATATTCCTCAATGAGCACATCCGTACTTCCATAGAGATTACGCCCAAAATTCCGGTTGTTCACATAGCTGTCGTAAGCCTGCCGCAGCTCTCGCTCATTGTTGACAAAGACCACCCCAATACTCATAGCCCCGTCACACGGCTTAACGATACAGGGATAACCCATGGAATGGGCATGCCGGCAAGCTTCCTCTATACTGCCTGCGAGCAGTGAACGGGGAACCGGAACGCCGCTCTGAACGCAGATTTCTCTGGATTTATATTTATTCCGGGCATTCTTGGCCGCCAGCGGCTGCATGGTCGGCACACCAATCGCATGCGCAGCAGCCGTTGCCTGAACCACGTAGAATTCCGCAAAAGACATCACTCCGGTCAAAGGGTTCGCTTGATGGTACGCTTTGACAAAGTCAACCACTGCTTCTTCATTAAAGGTGTCCACTTCATGAATGTAATCTACCAACCGGAGCGGGTGGGACTCCAGCGGCTGGCCCTTCAGGTAATGCTGAATATTCTGGGTCAGCAACGTTACGGTGTACCCCATCTCCTTGCAGGCCTGGATACCTGCGATAGACTCATTGCTTTCAACTAGTAACAGGTGCTTCATTGGTTGTATCCTCCTTATAGGCGGGCAGAATTTGCACTTCTTGCTCCAGATACCGCAGCAGCTGTGACAGCCTGGCTTGCAGCGATGCCGAATTCTCGCCAACGATGATTACAGTCATCACGGCATCCACGCTGGAATGAGCCGCGTCCAGCTGTTCGCCTGCTCTAACGCGGGGAACATATTCCTCCACCCATTCAAAGGGCAGCGTCTGCGGAATGGTCTCTACCGTTCCCGGGCGTTTCGGCATTAGATATACCCCCGCTACCTGTGACGGCCTTGGCACCGGCAGCTTCAGCGGCAGTCCGCATTGCCCCCGGACCCACTCCCGGTTCAGATCAACGTCATACATAGCGCTGATCGACTCACTGATCCGCCCGCCTGCGGTCCGGCTGGCAATTTCACAGAATACCCATTCATCCTCCGGGGTATGGAACATTTCACAATGAAAGGTCGAAACTCCCGGTGAGGGCAAGGCTTCAATGACCTGCTGAACTTCATGAACCAGCCGCTCATACACCGCGCAGCCGGGGCTGAGCAATTCCACGAAGCAATCCTGCTGGAGAATCTCCAGCGGCTTGCAGGAATATTTGCCCACAGAAGCGAAACGGATCTCCTGGCCCATCATGAGCCCATCGATCTCATACATTTCTCCCTCTACGTAGGCTTCAACCATTAAGCCGCTGCCGAGGCCGCGTTCCCATACATCGTTCAATTGCTCCCGGGTCCGTATAATGTCCGTATTCATGGAGCCCATGCCGTCCACCGGTTTAACTACAACCGGCAAGCCGTGCTCCAGCACAAAATCATACAAGTGAAGCGGTGAAGCCAGTCTGCGGAATGCCGGGCAGGATACCTGCGGGCTGACTAAGCTTTTCATCACCGCCTTATCCCTGTAAGCCACTGCACTCTCCAGCTGTTGACCAGGCAGGTGCAGCCGTTCACGCAGCCGGGCCGCACGAATCAGATCACTCTCATCGAGAGCGATGATCAGACGGTAAGGATGTTCCTCATACAATCGTAACGCATCGATCTCTACCCGGTCATTGCTCACCCAGTTGTCGAACACCTGCACAAGGGCAAAGGGTTCCGTTATCTCACCATATGCCGGCGAAGTATACAGGTATACTTCTTCATCCAGATCCTCCAGCCAGGTCAGATAAGGAGCGAAGGCCCGCCTCCTCTGATTCAGAATTAATACCGCCATAGTTTCTCCTCCTCCTTGTGATGAACAGGTGACCGGTTTAGCATTACGTATAGTACAAGAGACAGTCCAGACAGAAGAGCCAGGGACAACCAGAAATAGGACAGCTTTCCGTAGATGCTCCACATATGTATGAATTGCAGCCCGGTATATACACCGATTCCTTCTCCAAGGGCTGTGGACAATCCGATGACACTGAAATATGTGATACGCAGATCCGGGTGGGCAGCGTTAGAGACATACGCATCTATCGTGGGGATGAATAATATTTCTGCAAGGGTGAACAACGCGACGAATACGTAGTAGCCCCAGATTGAGCCGATGATCGCATTCATTGAGAAAGAAATGCCGAATAGCAGAAACGCCAGCATCAGCCGGTATCCCTCACGCTGGCCTGACAACGCGGTATTCATCCAGCGCCCGACCGGAATCTGCAGCACCACCACGAGGATTCCGTTCAGCATCAGCAGACTCCCCAGCCTTTCCGGTGCATTGTAATAAGTGCCGATTAAATAAGGAAAGGAATTGAACAATTGGGTGAAGAAGAAGCAGCCGATCATATTGAACAGCAGCACCTTACGGAAGCTTTTATCGAGCAGAACGGTCTGATAGCCTTTCCAGAAGCTTACCGGCTTCCGTTCCTGGCCCATCAGACTACACCCGGGCGGGAAGATATTGAGCAGGATGGCACCTAACACATAAAACCCTCCAACGAAGGTCAACGTGAAGCTTTTCAAGGAGCTAGTCAGCAGAAAGGAGCCGATTAAGGGCCCGGCAATGGCTGCACCGTTCGTATACATATTGGAATTCGCAAAATAAAACAGGGCATTACCATCCTTACTCCCCACGAAGGATAAAGAAGCCTTGGAGGATAAGCCTCGGACAGAGTAGCCGATCCCGGCAATGATAAGCTGTATAGTAATCAACACCGGAGACTGCCAGAAATCTACCATAGCGATGGAGACCCCTGTTAGCAGGCAGCCGAACCACATGCATTTGAACGGGTCCATGTTGTCCAGCAGGGGTCCGGTAAGGAATCTCGCACTGCGGTAAGACACCGTGAAGATCATGGTAACTACAGCGGTAACCGACAGCGGCAGTCCTTTGACCTGAGACAGATAGACCGTTAATATCGCCGTCATAGCGTAGAAGCCAAGATGGGTAACCAGTGTGTTCAGACAAATGGCAAACACCGGCCGGGGCACCTTTAAGTTTCGGAAAAGATTCATGTGACTGCCTTCCTTGCCGCCAGATCAGCAGCCATACGTCCAATTAATTCCTCTGGCGAATGACGCTGCAGGAATCCGCACACTTTAGCAGGCTGGCCGCACAGATAACAGCGGCGTGAAGGAGCCCCCAGCTCATGCCTGCCCATTGCTTTTCCCGATGAATCATAAATATCCATATCCCAATAAGCGCTAAGCGGATGCTCCCCTTCAAAGGACAGACAGAATAGCTTCAATGCCGCCGCATCCGCAGATACCTGAAGATAAGCAACCGGACCAAGCGCCAGCCCGATCCGCTCCAGCGCAAGTATCTTATAAGCTGTAACCACCAGAGCTTCCTGTAAAGCCTCCATACAGAGCTCGAATAGTTCATAGGCAACAGCCAGCCTCTTATCCGGCCCCGGAATATTCATCATAATCTGGATCAGCGAGCCTGCTGCCGGATACCGGGCCTCTCTTAGCTCATGGAGGCGCTCCCGGTCACGAAGGATGGCTGATACAACGGAATCGTTCGCCACACTCTTTCCTCCCCCTGATTCTCAGTCCACAAATGCAAAGCAAGCGTCATGGCCAGCAGATCGGCTGATCCGCCGGGAGATAGGGAACGGAGACGGAAGTCCTCCTCCATGTTGCGGATGTAGGCTCTGCCTTCAGAGGTGAACAGACTCCCCCGGTCCAACGCCGCTAATGCACTCGCCTGAGTATAGTCAATCCTTGCCCTGTCGAAATTGCGGTTCAGCAGCGTGGTATCCTGTACCACAGCCATCAATGATAGCAAGCAGTGGATCAGCGCCGTCCGCAAATCCGCTCCTTGTTGAAGCGCCTCCCGCAAGGCAGGCAAGCCCTGCTGAAGAATGGACGGAAATCCTTCTATAACCTCGCCCCGTATCCCTCTAATCCCCCACTCCCTGTACGCGCGCCCGCCTGTGCTTACATTATGCGTCTCCTCCAGAATGTCCGCCAATTGTGCCCGGAGCGGATACTCAGCCAGCCTTCCGGCCAAGCGGCATATCTCCTGCGGTTCTGCTGAACCTGATGGACGTTGACTCGTCATTCCGGCAGCCGCGCATAGAATCAGTCCCAGGAAGATCGTTCCTTTATGGGTATTCACTCCCCCGGTAGCCCTTAGCATGTCAGCCTCGGCCCGCCGCCCGGTCTTCTGGAGCATCCTGAACAAATCCTCCCTGCCGGTTCGGCCCCCGGATTGTTCTATGCCCAGGCGCGCAGCTTCCTGGTAATACGGCTGAATGCGGAGTGCGCTTCTCAGAAAAGTGTAAATATCCATATCCGCGTGACATCCGTTGCTCACCGCCGATACCAATCCGGGGGAAGGCCAGCTCACAGCCTCGGCCATAACACTGTAGACCATCGTTTCGGCAATCCAGACCGATGCTGCTTGGCCGGAAGCAGTCACTTTACGCTCTCCGGGATAGCCGCAGGCCAGTGTTCACTCTGTAGACCGTACTGCTGCAGAAAGCTCCATACCACCCGTTCCAGGCCAAGTCCGATGCAGCCCGACCATGTCTCAGCGTTGTCCCTCAGTCTAAAGTTAAAGGTCTTTGCAAAAAAATCGCCGTGCGTGTCATAGGAAGCAATCGAAATCGTGTCGTTCTTATACGGGATATCCGCACGAACCTCGTATTTGACATGTTTGGGCACTTTGAAATTCTGCTTCACCTTACCCGGCAGGAAGAATGGATCATTGGCTAAGACACACCCGCCTTTCAGCCCTACCGCTTCCATCCACTCCACGGTCCACTCTAATGTCAAGTCACGCATCCGGGTGACGTATTCGGGAGTACCCAGAAATACGAATTCCCGCATGGTGAAATTCAACAACCGTTCCAGCAGATATACACGTTTGCCCTCATTGCGGAAGGACTGGCCTTTGAGTACAAAAGCGGTATTGTCCTCAAACACCTGATCCTCCATTTCCATATAGACTTTATAGCAGGGTGCAGATTGCAGGATATAGGGAGGCGTCTCCAGATAAGGACCGCAGTCCTGCGGCAGCTTCCCGTTATTCGCGGATACATCTGCAGCAAAGGATTTCATCGTCTCATGATCATGGCTTAAATGCGTAGCCAGCAGCAAATGCATTGGTGCGCTATGGAAGTAATTCATCTTCTCGGCGAACGAAGCAGGCAACAAGACCGAATACTGCCGCTGCTGACAATCCCCGATTCTCCGGCCGACATAATCCACATAACTCTGGTCAAAATACTCCAGCAGAGTGATGATCGGACGATGGTACGCCAGCTCCTGATTCTTCAATAAAGTCAGCCATCTCTGCTCCAGCAGGTCATCCGAGATATTCCGCTGATTGCCCGGCGTGCAGCAGGAGCACAGCTTCTCCAGCGGCGGCTCATGCAGCTCCACCATATTCAGCTCAGGCTCCAGTATTTCAGCGGATGATGCGGATGCCTCATCATGCTCCGGGGTGAAACGCTCCAGGAAAATAGCAACCTCCCGCTCAATCTGCTCCCTGGGATAAGACGATAGATAGGTGACGCTGATCCGCTTCCCTTGAATCGGGTCGACCTGCACCTTATGGGCAGATACATTTTGCAGGAACATATGGGTGAACACAGGGATTTGCAGCTTATTCAGAGTCACAGGCTCAGGCAATTCCAATCGGTATGTTGTGAACATAACAGCCTCCTACGCTATTGAAATTCCGTATATGTCTTGGACGACGGCAACCTGGTCCGGATGGATTACGGAACGCCCCGTGAAGCCGTATTCCCTGGAGAGCAGACAATCCTCGCGGAACCCCTCCAGATCACGATAAGCCATGTAAGTGGTGTCAAAGCATTGAAGGTCCACACTGCGGCAGTATTCCCCCAGCCTCTGCTTGGCCTTCCGGACCTCCAGGGCCGGGTCCACAAGTCCCTTAGCCACACAGTCATTGAAATAATCTGTTCCTCCAAAGGTAAAAGCATAAATATTCCGGCTGGCCTGATGAATCTCTCCGAGATTGGCAATAGCCTCACAGCATTCAATCATGACTTCATAGCTGGGTGAATAGTTCAAGCTACGCTGGTGTATAACATCCTGCACCTTGCGTTCCACTTGCCGTAAATCCTCAGCCGTCCGGACCATGGGCAGCCGGATTCGGGCAGGGCGCTCTGGCACAAGCTCTTCCAGATCCTGCTCCCAGTGAGGGGTATGAACACTATTCACGCGGACAATGAGCGTATGCTCCGAGTCGCTGCTGAATTCCTGAAGGGCATTCTTGACCACGTATCTTGCTTCAAGCTTCTTATCCTCCGGCGTACCGTCTTCCAGACAGAGAATAATATTCATAGGATAGAAGGTCATAGCGTACTCTATGTAATTCGGTTTGTATCCCGGAACATAGAAATAGACTAAGGGTTCGGCAGCTACACTCATCCTGTTACACCTTCCCGCTGATTAACCGTGTTCAGAGAGTAGGCCAAGGCTTCGCAGCGGCTGCGGATGACCCACTCATTGGCTCCATTGAACCAGATCTGGGGAGACAGATCCGCCAAGCCATACTGCTTCAGAATGGGAACAACATATTCATAGACTTGGCGGTCCGTAAGCTCCGGCACCATATTCATGCATTGCATTGCAGCGTGGCCTTCTTCGATGACAATTTTAATATCGCTAGATTCTATCGATCCGACACTGACATTCATTAAGAACCGACCTCCAATGAGTAATATAGAGCCTCCAGCAGAAAATAATCGCCCCAGATCTGGGACTCTCCTGCGGCTTGAACGACATGCAGCGGCGTGCTGGCATGCACCAGCAGTCCCTCATGCTCCGGACCCGGGGGCGCATACTCCGCAGAAATCAGAACATCGAGCACCCTCTCTGCTTCTTGCCGGAACTGCTGGTGTAAGGGATCATTAGGGCTTAAGGCTGCGGCAAACTGGTAGAATGCAGAGCAAGCGATCGCAGCAGCCGAAGCATCCCTCATAGCCGTCTCCTGATGGGACAGCATCAGATCCCAGGCCGGAACACCATCCGAACAGACATGGGCTAAGTAGAATGCAGAGAGCTGCTCAACCTTTGTCCTCCACTCCTCTTCATGGCCCAGCACATACATTTGAACTGCTCCATAGAGTGCCCATGTGTGGCCTCTGGCCCACACCGATGCTGAGCTGAATTTGGCGTTCTTGTTGTAGGGCTGCTCCGGGGCTCCCGTAAGTGAGTCCATTCTCATATATTCGTAAGTGAAGCCGTCTTCCCTCATCAGCGCAGCACTTGTAATCTGTGCTGATTCGATGGCAGCGGCGCGATAGCGCTCCTCACCGGTTATCCGATAGGCCCATAGCCACAACCGGATGTTCATCATACTGTCGACGCCTGCATAGCGCTTCCCCTCGGGCAGCCAATTGCATTCCAGATAACCGCCCGGGAGACGCGAATCAAAGAGGCTGTCAGCAGCTTCAAGCGCAATCGTTCTGTATGCTTCCTTACCGGTCAGATCGTACCCGAACGCATAAGAATAATAGAACAGGAAGCCAATATCCTGATAATCCCCCTGATTCTTATAAGACTCAATCCCGCCCATCCAGCGGTCAGCTTCCTCAATATAAAGAGTATCGCCGGTCAACTGATAGAGCTGGTAGAGGAGTCCAATGAAGAATCCGGAGGACCACTTATCCTCCAGCATATATCTTCCGTTGTTCGTAACATAAGGAAGCCTAATCTCACCGGAGGATGGCATAGAAGCAAGCTTGTCAAGCTGCCTGCGGGTCTGTCTGACGGCACGGTCAATCACCTCATTACGTAGGGAAACGGTAATCTCCAGCACCCCCGATCATATTTTCACAGCGCTTTTACCCAGTTCAATTCCAATCTGCTCCAGCCATTCATCCGAAAAAATAGTATTGTAGTACCGGTCTCCGCGATCTGGAAGAATCGCAAGTACTTTGTCCCCGCCAGGCAGGCGGCGGGCAAGCTTCAGGGCCGCGAACACCGCTGCACCTGCGGAGCCGCCGACCAGCAGCCCTTCTTCCTTAACCAGCCTGCGGGTGGTGGAGAAGGCCTCTGCATCCGAGACATGCGTAATCTCGTCATACAGCTCTCTTCGCACATTGCCCGGTACTATAGCTGAACCAATGCCAATCTGATGTCTGACACCCGGCGGCTTCCCGAAGGTAACCGAGCCGGCAGCATCAACAGCCATAATCTTTATGTGCGGGATATGTTCTTTCAGCCCCAGGCTGCACCCGGTAATGAGACCGCAGGTGCCTGCCGGTATCACTGCCCACTGAAGCTCATTACCGAACGCCTCATAGATTTCAAGCGCGGTCGTTTGTCTGTGTGCCTCAGGATTACTCGGGTTATTATACTGATTAGGCCAGAATGCTCCCAGTTGCTTGACGAGCTCCTGTACCTTGTCCAGGCGGGCTCTAAGATAGTTGCCATACTCATCAGCCTGATCAACCATTACCGTCTCCGCACCATAGGCCTGGATAATACTGAGATTGACCAGACTGATCTTGGGATCGACCACACAGATCAGCTTGTACCCCTTTTGCCGTGCCACAAGCGCCAGTCCGATGGCCAGATTCCCGGAGGAGGATTCAACAATCGTGCCGCCGGGCTTCAGTTGTCCCGCTGCCTCCGCTTGGCTGATAATGTAGAGCGCCGTGCGGTCCTTCATGCTGCCGCCGGGATTAAGCCCCTCCAGCTTGATGAATACCTGCGCCCCATACGGGTCCGGAAGATAATTCAGTTTAACAATAGGCGTGTTCCCAATTAATTGCAGCACATTGTCGTAGATCAAACCTATCACCTCCCAAGGCATATTTTCATAGATTTTTCTATAAAAAGTAAAATAAATACATTTGCATCATACACTTCTATCCTAATAAATGTAAATATATTAAAAATTTTTATCACTTTGATTCAAAATTTCTATAAAAATCCATCAACTTGAATTTCTATTAGTGAACATTTCGCAACGACTTCCCTCTAAAGCGTTTGCCCGGACGGGTTCCCGTTTAATGAATGGGAAGATTTGAACCAGAGGAGGCGACTGACTTGGCGAAGAAGCAGGACAAGCTGTGGCATGCCATGGACAGCCAGCGTACGCTGGAAGCATTGGAGACAAGCAGGGAACAGGGCTTGAGCGGCAGCGAGGCAACCGCGCGGCTGAACCGTTATGGAAGGAATGAGCTGCCGGAAGGTAAAAAATCGCCGGCGGCCCTTAAATTTGTGAAGCATTTCAATGATGTGCTGATCTACATTTTGCTGGTTGCTGCCGTCATTATGGCCCTGCTCGGCCATTGGACCGATACCATCGTCATCATTATCGTAGCCATCGTCAACGCGGCCATCGGTTTCGTGCAGGAGCACCGGGCCGAGCAAGCGCTGGAGGGCATCAAGAATATGCTGTCCCCGGAAGCTCAGGTACTGCGGGACAGCAGCCCGGCGGCCATCGAAGCGGCAGAGCTGGTGCCGGGCGATATCGTGCTGCTGAATCCAGGCGACCGAATCCCGGCAGATCTCAGGCTGCTCAGCAGCAGCAATCTGAAGGTCGAGGAATCGGCGCTGACCGGCGAATCTACCTCGGTGGAGAAGCAGACGGAAGCGCTGGAGGAGGACTGTCCGCTTGGTGACCGGACCAACATGGTTTTCTCGGGCACAACCGTTGCTTCCGGGACAGGAATTGGAGTAGCGGTAGCAACCGGCGGCAAGACGGAGCTCGGGAAAATTAACCAGTCCATCGCCTCCGTGGAGGAGATCCGCACCCCGCTTTTGCAACAGACCGCCCGTTTCGGCAAAATGGTGTCGGTTGTTATCGTAGCCGTCGCCGCCTTGATGTTCGGCTTCGGCTACGGGCTGCGCGACTATGAGACCGGAGAGCTGCTGCTGTCGGTCATCGGACTGGCTGTAGCGGCCATCCCCGAAGGCTTACCGGCCATTCTGTCCATTATATTAGCGATCGGTGTGCAGAATATGGCACGGAGAAAAGCCATCGTCCGCAATCTGCCTTCCGTAGAGACGCTGGGCGCGGTCTCCGTCATCTGCTCCGATAAAACGGGAACGCTGACCAAAAACGAAATGACCGTCACCTCTGTAGTAACGTCCATGCATGAATACGGGGTTACGGGAACCGGATACGCGCCTGAAGGTGAAATTATACGGGATGAAGACAAGGAGGCCGATCCAGAGCAGGACCGGACGCTGAAGCATCTGCTGATATGCGGGGTGACCTGCAACGATTCTGTGCTGACGGAAGAACAAGGGGAGTGGAAGCTTCAAGGCGATCCTACAGAAGGCTGCCTGCTGACGCTTGCGGGCAAGGCCCAATCTGAAGTTACTGAACTGAAGACGCGCTCCAAGCTCCCGTTCGACTCCGAATACAAATACATGGCGGTCCTGAGCGAATACGAGGGACGTTCAGTCATTTATGTCAAAGGTGCGCCGGACCGTCTGTTTGAAATGGCGGACCGGCAGGCGGACGACGAAGCCGAGGCTCCGTTCGATGCTGATTTCTGGAACGGCCAGATGCAGGCCCATGCCCGCAAGGGACAACGGGTCATCGGACTGGCGATGAAGGAGCTGCCGGAGGACTCCTCCCCTGATCAGATAGACCATGAAGATCTAAAGGAAGGACTGGTGCTGCTGGGGCTGGCAGGGATCGTCGATCCGCCGCGTGATGAAGTCGTGGATGCGATCCGCGAGTGCCAGAACGCCGGGATCGAGGTCAAGATGATTACAGGCGACCATAAAGAGACAGCGATGGCCATCGGTGAACAGCTGGGCATCGGCGATGGGAAGCATTCGATTGAAGGCCGGGAGCTGGACAACCTGTCTGCGGAAGAGTTGAAGGAAGCTGCACAGAAGTATTCTATCTTCGCCCGCACCAGTCCGCAGAACAAGCTCCAGCTGGTCGAAGCGCTTCAGAGCAGCGGCAATATCTGTGCCATGACCGGTGACGGAGTGAATGATGCCCCGGCGCTCAAGCGGGCGGATGTAGGCGTAGCCATGGGCATCAAGGGCACCGAAGTGTCCAAGGACGCCTCGGAAATGGTTCTGGCCGACGATAATTTCAGCACCATCGTCAAGGCCGTCAAGGAAGGCCGGCGTGTGTACGACAATTTGAAGAAAACCATTCTGTTCATTCTGCCGACCAACGGTGCAGAAAGCTTCCTGATCATGGCAAGCATCCTGCTGGGCACGATGATTCCGCTGACGCCGATCCAGATTCTGTGGGTCAATATGGTCAGCTCGGTCACGGTCTCCCTGGCACTGGCGTTTGAGCGGATTGAGCCCGGAGCGATGAAGCGGCCCCCACGCAATCCGGCGGCCCCCCTGCTCAGCGGCTATTATATCTTCCGCATTCTGTTCGTATCCGTATTGCTCGGCGGGGGAACCCTGGCCATGAACATGTCCATGCTCAGCAATGGATATGAACAGGCTGTCGTCAATACAGTGACCATGCAGACCATCGTCCTGGCGCAAATGTTCCATCTCTTCAACTGCCGCACCGAGCTGGGACCGGCAATCCGCAAGGGATTTTTCGACAATAAAGCGGTCTTCGTCGTATCCGGCCTGCTGGTCGTACTCCAGCTGTCCATCACCTATCTGCCGCTCATGAACCGGGTGTTCGGCACAGTGCCGATCGGCCTGCCCTACTGGTCCTTCCCGCTCCTCATGGGAGCCGCGCTGTTCGTAATTATTGAGCTTGAAAAGGCGGTTACGCGCGGAATTATCCGCCGCCGTCATGAGAGTGTAGCCGCCAGCGGGAATGGTGACCGTTCGGCTGCTGCTTGAGTACTCCACTACCTCTTATCTCCCGGCATCTCATCCTCACCAGCACTCCACAGTATAGTTTGGCAAGGATTGCAACAACAAGGGTAAGCAATTATGATTAACCTCAGAATGGTTAGTGCCCCGGGAGGTAGTAATATGTCCAAAACAATACTAGTGGTAGACGATGATGAAGAAATCGTAAAACTCATCACCAAGACGCTAAGGTACGAGCAATTCGCTGTAATTACGGCAAGCTCCGGGAGAGAAGCCCTATCTGCGGTGGAGGATCACCCTATTGA
The DNA here is from genome assembly GCF_037975415.1 of Paenibacillus sp. FSL M7-0896. Classification (NCBI taxonomy): domain Bacteria; kingdom Bacillati; phylum Bacillota; class Bacilli; order Caryophanales; family Paenibacillaceae; genus Paenibacillus; species Paenibacillus sp. FSL M7-0896. The sequence goes on along the minus strand of NZ_CP150250.1, from coordinate 1,359,988 downwards.
TTTCATTGTTCTCGATGTCGTCATGCCAGATATGAACGGATTGGATGTCTGCAGAACGATCCGGTCGTCTTATAATGTTCCGATTATGTTGTTAAGCGCACGGGATCAGGACATTGATAAAATTGTCGGTCTCGAAATCGGCGCAGATGATTACATGACCAAGCCGTTCAGTATTCAGGAGCTGGCCTCCAGGATCAAGGCTCATTTCCGCAAAGTGGACAGGCTGCACAAAGAGTGGGGCGAGCTTAGTCCTGCCAAAGACAAGGCCGATGCTCCACTCATTTTGAATGACAAAACGTATGAAGCCTTCCTCTACAGCCGGAAGCTCGAATTATCCGCGAAGGAATTTCAAATACTGTCTGTCCTGATGCGTCACCCCAATCAGGTACTCAGCCGTGAGCAGATCTATGAGAACGTCTGGGGAGACGAATACGGAGAGATCAATACCGTAACGGTCCATATCAAGAATATCCGCAAGAAGCTGGGTCCTGAGCAACATTTCATCAAAACCATTTGGGGCATAGGCTATAAATACACGGAAAGAGAGCAATAGGATGAAACTGAAAATCAAGCTTCCCCTGTTATTCCTGCTGATGCTGCTGATTCTGATGTTCTCGATTGGTTTGTATTTAAAGTTTATCTTTGCCGTATATTCCCCCATACGTACCACTTTGCTGGACTCACCTTATGTAGTATTACTGCTGCCCATCTTCGTCATCGCCGGCTGCATATTTTCCATTCTGATCATCTATATTCACTTCCGCATTGAGCAGCCCATCCGGCGTCTGAATGCCCGGCTGGAGGAAGTCAATGTGGTCCGTCCCCTGCCTCCGCTGGCTTTGAAGCGTAAGGACGAGATCGGAGAGCTGTATAACCATTTCAATAAAATGGAGCACAGGCTTCAGCTCGCCCACAGAGAACAGACCGATATGCTTGCCGCCATCGCCCACGATTTGAAGACACCCCTGACCTCGATTAACGGATTTACTGAACTGCTGGCCACACATGAGGACTTACCCGAAACTGAGAAGCAGGAATATTATGAGTTGATTCAGCGGAAATCAGCCTATATGGTTGAACTCCTCAATGATTTCTCCAGCTTCACCAAAGAAAAATCGGAGCTTGAATCCATGATCGCTAAGCCTGTAAAAGCGACAGAGCTGTTCGCCGACATTGCTTTTGAATATGAGTATGAGCTGGCGGGACTTGATATTGAACTGGTTTACCGCCATTCCTTCACGGACAGCATATGGCTGACGGTGAATGAACCGATGCTCCGCCGGGTGTTCGGCAACCTGTTCAGCAATGCCGTTAGATATGGCGGGAAGCCGGATCTGAAGGTGTATATGACCGGATATCTGCGGGAGCATCATGCCTATTTTCAAATAGAAGATAATGGAATTGGCGTACCGGATCAGGACATGTCTTCACTGTTCCTCAAATTCTTCACGGTGGACCCGTCGCGGCAGATCCGGAAGGGCGGACTCGGGCTGGGGCTGGCCAGCTGTAAATCGATTATTGAGCACCATGGAGGCGAGATTACGGCCTTCTCCTCGGAGTATGGCGGTCTCGGGATCAGATTCAGCCTGCCTTTATAGTTTTTTATATTCTCTTCAGATCTGTTTATTTTTCCTTTAATGAAGCTTCATGTTTGGATGTGACAATAGGTTGTAGCAGGATACAACAATCACTGGAACCAAGCAGGAGGTCGGAGGAAGAATGAGTATTCTATCCAAGAAAAGAATCGGCAGCACGCCCGCGATACAAATTGACGGAGTGCACAAAAGGTTTGGCGACTATACCATATTAAACAATCTTTCGCTGGAGGTCACCCGGGGTGAGATCTTCGGATTCCTGGGACTGAACGGCGCCGGGAAGACAACGACGATCAAGATGCTGCTGGCGATGATCAAGCCTAACTCGGGCTCGCTCTATATGTTAGGTGAGAAGGTCGACGCCGGAAACTCTAAACTATGGAGCAAAGTCGGGTATTTGGAGGAGGCGACCTTTTATCCGGATCTGACTGTAACGGAGAATCTGGAGATCGCCAGACGGATGCAAGGGGTGCCGGACAAGGATGCTGTACCGCAGGTCATCTATAAGTTGGGGCTGGAGCCGCACAAAAAGAAAAAAGCAAAGCATCTCTCCCTCGGGAACAAGCAGCGCCTGGGACTGGCCAAAGCAATGATTCATAACCCTGAGATTCTGATTCTGGACGAGCCGATCAACGGCCTTGATCCCGCAGGCGTAGCGGAGATACGGAATATGTTATATAATCTGGCGCACAATTTCGGCATCACGGTGTTTATATCCAGCCATCTGTTAGAGGAGCTCTCGAAGGTGTCCACACGGATTGGGATTATTCATGGCGGCAAGCTGGTGCAAGAGGTCGCGATGGACAAGCTGGAGCAGTCCTTGGAGAAAAGCCTGGTCGTGAACGGCCGGAACAAGCCTGCCTTAAAGAAGGTGCTGGAGGCGCATGGCTATGACTTTGCGGATACGGCAGACGGCTCCATTAAACTCACCAATGAACATGCCGCAGATCATCCGGAACGGCTGGCCGAACTGCTCGTGCAAAGCAATCAGCCGCCAACGTCGCTTCGGGTAGTTACAGAGGACCTGGAAGGCTATTTTCTCCGCACCATCGGGGTTAACAGGGGGATTAAATAATGAATATTCTATCGGTGTTACATTGTGAGCTTCGCAAGATTATCCGCTCCAATGTGTTCTGGATCATGTTCCTGGTTCTAGGCTTCGGGCCCATCATGATGGGCGTCGGAAATGTATTATCCAGTGACGCCGGCGGTGTCACCTGGGAAGCGTATTTAAACGGATTGCTGGAGACGCTTGCCCCGTTGGGACTGATCGGCTACACCTTCGTGGCCGCATGGGTATTCGGAAGGGAATTCTCGGATCGGACCATCAAAGATTTACTGGCCAAGCCCATTTCCCGGGCGAAAATTGTATTGTCCAAGTTCCTGGTCATTTTAGCATGGTGTTTGTTACTGTCCATCTATATGTTTGCCGTAGGCCTTGCCGTAGGAGCTATCCTGGGTGTTGCAGGCGGGTCCGCCGCGTTCATTTGGAGCTTGTTCCTTAAGTTCCTCATTACCTCGCTGCTGTTCATTTTGGTAACCGCACCAAGCATTCTGTTGGCCAATGTGACCAAGGGCTACCTGGCCCCTCTGGGACTCATCCTGATCATCGTCATTCTGTCCAATGTGCTCAGCTCCTTTGGATTTGCACCCTATTTCCCATGGACGATCCCGTCGGTATTTCTAAGCACAGGTTCGCTACAGTTAAGCAGTATCATCATCATTGCGTATACCGGGATTATCGGAATTGCCGGAACCTTTGCCTGGTGGAGATATGCGGAGCAGCCATAACCGGACCGGATCGTCTCAAATCATACGAAGAAAAGAGCTGTTCCCAAAGCCATGAAATGGCTGCTTGGGACAGCTTTTTATTGCGGTGCAGGATCAACGTGAGCACTTAGATGGACGCTCCGCAAACGGACCGTTGTTTAAGCGGGAAATAATCACTCATCATCACCTGCAGCACTCTTCATCGCCTCCTGCTCACGGAAGGCCGAAGGGGTTAGCCCGTACTTTTTCTTGAACAAGGTGGAGAAGTAAGTGATGTTGTATATCCCTACCGCTTCACTGATCTTAGCCGCCGTGTCAGGAGTTGCAGCAAGCAGCTCCTTCGCTTTGTCCAGCCGGGTGTTGTTCAGGTATTCACTGAAGGATTGCCCGGTCGCTCCTTTGAACAGCTTGCCCAGATAGCTGGGTGACAGGCCGGCGATTTTGGACACCAGATCGAGTGAGATGTTAGGCTCGGCATAATGCTCATGGACATAATTCTGTACTTTTTCAATGAGACTATTATGCTTCTTGGCATTCATCCAGTGATTCTTGTCTTCAATTAACTTGCAGATGGTGGAGCAATAGCGGTTAAACAGGTTACGGATCTCCGTGAGATCCTCAGCACCTTCAATTTCGGTTACCGCCTGCAGATAATCATTGAAATTAGAATCCGGCACATGCTGCAAATAGTCAAAAGCTTTAAGCAAAGACAACATGAGCTGCGTGCTGAAGGTGATGATCTGATGAACAGATCCGCCGGATATAGTATCGATAAATTCTTCGATGGCGCCAGCGATAGGCTCCGGCTTGCCCTGCTGCACAGCATCAATCAGATTCTTTTCGTAGCTACTTGGATAGCTTAAGGCCGTTAACACATGGTGCCGTGTCGCTGCCGCGTCCAGAATCGCTTCTTTCCCATAGATTAAGCGGTATTTCACATACTGCTGGGCTGATGTATACGAGGACGGAATATTCCCCTTGCCTAAGGAGATATCTCCGACACCTATCGATACAGTCACCTTGAAGTAACGGCTCAGGAAGCTCTGAACATTACGCAAGGCAGGCACCAGTTCCTCCGGCAGCTGATTTTTCGTGTATTGAAGGATGGCGGCAGCTTCGTTTCCTCCCATAATAAGAACATCGCAGGGGCCGATATGCTCCAGCAGCTCTTTGGCGATATTCCCAAGTGCGAAGCGCAGCAAAGACTGCTGTTTCCCCTCTACCCTCTCCCCTGCAGGCTCAAGCTCATTAATCTTGAATACCAGCACGCCGAAGAACGGTCCCGCAACCTCCTCGCCGATCTCCTTAATCATGTCGCTTGAGACCGAGTCCTCCAGGGATTGACCGCGCAGCAAGGCATGAAGATAATGCTCACGGACCGTCCGGGAGGAATGGCTGATAACGAACTGCATCGATTTCTCACGTTCATGATAGGATTGGAACACCTCGGTCACCATCTTGTATTCATCAATCAGCGCCAGGCCGGATGCGGGTTTGGCCGGGGTTGGCATGACCTTCTCCAGCAGTGCCGATAAGGGCTTATTCATATTCGAGGTCAACAGGATAGAGATCAACAGACCTGCAAGTACAATACCGGCTGTGAGCAGCAGCGTAATCCCCCGGAGCTGGTCAATGTCAGTGATGAGCTCAGAATACGGTGAAACGCTTACAAAATACCAGTCCAGTTCCTCTGATTTCACATAAGTGACCAGATTCTTTTCGTTTGCGATCGTTGTGGTGAAGCTGTTCTCCGGTTGGTTCTCTATTAATATGGTCCGTACATACTCCTCCCCGGATAAGTCATCCAGGAACAGATTGGAATCGGTATGAGACAGCACTTTACCTTCATTATTGATCACGAAGACATTATTGGCCGCGTCCGCTTTGCCGATCTTGCGGATCGTCGTCAGAATCGACTGCTCCTCCACATTGATATAGATCAGCGGACTGCCTGTGGTCTGGTATGCGAAATTCGGATACAGCAAGAAGGTCAGGAACTGTAACGGCCTGCCGTTATTCCGGCCCGCAACCTTCAGGCTGCGCGGATTGAACTCCATATACTGTTTCGCACTGAGCGCGGTGAGCGATGCGTCGAACGGAAGTCCGGCGGTATCGATGGTCGTGCCTGTAGAAGGCCGGTGGATTCCGATGCTGTGGATATACGGGTTCAGATTGGCAATCTGTTCGATCTGCTGATGAATATGATAATTGCTCACCTTGTTCTCCGCCGTCTCATCCAGAAAGGACAGGATCTCCGGTTGAATCAGCAGTGTATTTCCGATCGTCATGACTTGGTTATAGACGACATCCGAAGCATATGTGATCTGGGATAACATGGCCCGGGAATTGCGTTCGATCTCCTTGATGGCACTTCGGGAGAACAAGGAGAAGAGTACGCTGGACAGCAGGCTTACAGTTAGCAGAACGAGCAGGAAATATGAAATGGTGAGTTTTTGAAAGGCCTTGTATCGAACAAGCCGCTTGATGGTTGCCCGCATGCTGTATTCCTCCCCTGCTGCTCGGTATCATTTCTAAATATAGTACATTTCCGGCTTGAACGGTACTGAATCAGGCGAAAATGAAAGCCATTCCGTTTTTTTGAAAGCCTTATGAGCAAATTTGAAAGCGTTTGCCGGGTTTTAAAATAGACTCTTACTGCGGCTATAGCTAAGCTGAAATCAAGGCAACAGTCATCTATAACAAACAAATAGGGGGGAACAGGAATTGAAGAAAAAACGGCGTCCAGGGCTCAGCATACTGTCAGACATCCGCAGGAATGGTACGTCCTATTTGTTGGTTTTGCCGGCCATGGCATACACGTTTATTTTCGGCTATATGACCTATCCTTATATGGTTATTGCTTTCCAGCGCTTCAATTATACAAAGGGAATTTTCCATAGCGAATGGGTGGGCTTCAAAAACTTTGAGTTTTTCTTCCGTTCAAATAAAGCGCTTACAGTTACCTTTAATACCATTTACCTTAATTTACTGTTTATTGTTTTCGGCACGCTGATGGCGCTTACTATTTCACTGGTGCTGAACGAGCTGCGCAAGAAGCTGTTTGTGAAGATCAGCCAGTCGCTGATGTTATTCCCGAATTTCATCTCATGGATCGTCATCAGCTATGTGCTGTATGCGCTTTTCTCCATGGATATGGGCGTGATCAATAGAATCCTGAACCAATTCGGAATGACCTCCGTGAACTGGTATACCGAAGCCCAGTCCTGGCCGGCGATTCTAACCATCATGCATGTGTGGAAGGGGGCCGGCATGAGCGCGATCATCTACCTGGCGACCATTACCGGCATTGACGAGACGTTGTATGAAGCAGCCGAGATTGACGGGGCGAACCGCCTGCAGATGTGTTTTCGGATTACGCTTCCGCTAATGATGCCAACAGTTATTATTCTGACGATGCTCTCGGTCGGCAAAATTATGTACGGCGATTTCGGGATGATCTATGCGCTCATCGGGGACAACGGCACCCTGTATTCGACTACGGATATTATTGATACGTATGTGTTCCGCTCCTTGCGCCAGATCGGCGACCCTTCCGAAGCCATGGCCGTGGGACTGTTCCAGTCCGTTATCGGATTTATCCTTGTCTTTGGTACCAATGCCATTACCCGCAAGTACTTCAAAGATGGCGCTTTATATTAAATCCAGGAAGGAGGAGTATGAATGAAAAGAATTTCAATCAGCAGGACGGTCATGTACACGCTGACTGCGGTTTATTCGACGCTGTGCCTGCTTCCGATGCTGCTCGTACTAATGATCTCCATCACGGATGAGGATGCCATTCTTAAGAACGGCTACAGCCTGTTTCCGGAGAAATTCTCTCTGTATGCCTATAAGCTGATCTTTACGAGCGGCTCCCAGGTCATTCAGAGCTACGGCATTTCGATCTTTCTCACACTCGTCGGCACCACGCTGGCCCTGCTGATTACTTCTATGGCAGGCTATACACTGGCTAACAAAAATGTGAGGCACCGCAATCTGCTGGCCCTTTACTTTTTTATCACCATGATTTTCTCCGCCGGCATTGTGCCCTGGTATCTGATGAACCGGGCGCTCGGATTAACCGATAATATTCTCGCTCTGATTATTCCGTCGCTCCTGTTCAGCCCGTTCAACCTCTTCCTGGTACGCAATTTCATGAACGGCATTCCTGACTCGCTGCGGGAATCCGCCACCATAGACGGAGCCAGTGATATTGTCATTGCTTTTAAGATTTATCTTCCGTTATGTAAACCGGTATTGGCGACGATTGCCCTCTTCTATGGACTGGATTATTGGAACAACTGGTGGAATGCGATCATGCTGATTGACACGAAAGACCTGTACCCGCTGCAATTCATGCTGCTGCAGATGCAATCGGAGATCAGTATGCTGAACGATATGGCCATGCTGGCCGGAACAAGCGATGTTACGCTTCCTTCGGAGTCGGTCAAGATGGCGACAGCCATCGTAACCATCGGGCCGATTGTTTTCCTCTATCCATACTTACAGAAGTACTTCGTGAAAGGGCTCGTGATCGGTTCAGTGAAAGGCTGATGTCATCCCTTAGGGGTTAACATATAGAAGACAACATAAGAGGAGGTCCGTATTATTCATGAGAAAATCCTATGCAACCCTGTTAGCTGTGGTGCTTGCCCTGTCCACCCTGGTTGGGTGTGGCAAGGCCGATAATGCCAGCCCTGGCGCAAATGGAGCAAGCAATGCTTCATCCCCGAATGCAGAGAATACCAATGCCTCTGAGGTCGTCAAGATCAAATACGTGGTTCCCGGCACCGAGCCTAAGGATTACCAAAAGGTGTTCGAGAAGGTCAATGAGAAGCTGGCCGCAGACGGTGTCGGAGTTGCCGTAGAGAAAGTCTTTATTCCCTGGGATGCCTGGGACCAGAAGCTGAACCTGATGCTGTCCACCGGTGAAGAGTTCGATCTGTTTCATGTCATGCAGGACCGTACTCCTTTTTCCAACTATTATACCCGGGGTGCACTGGCCGATATCTCAGAGGAAATTGAGAAGTATGGAGCTAACCTGAAAAAGAATATCCCGGAGGACATCTTCAACGGGGCGACTATCGGCGGGAAATATTATATCGTGCCCTCCTATTGGGTTGAAATGGCTAGCGAGGGCCAATTCAATATCCGCCGCGACATTCTCCGCGAGAACAATTTGCAGGAGCCGACAACTCCAGCTGAGCTGATCAGCGCCTGGGAGACGGTGATGAAGAACTGGAAGGGAAAGAACAAGCCTTACTTAGGCACCCGGGCCGATTTTGACCCGATCAATCTGCATACCTCCATCCTGCACCGGACCTATGACACCTTCCCGTTCACGGTTAAGGATAAGTTCTTCTATGTCAACCAGAACGGAGAGGTCAAATCCTGGATTGAAACCGACGAATTCAAGCAGGATGCCGCCTTCATGCACGAGCTGTACAGCAAGGGAATTACGAATCCTGACATCCTGGTTATGAAGCAGGAACAGGTAGATGCCCAGCTCGACAGCGGGGAGTGGTTCGTGCGCCTGGGAACCGGCGGAAGCTTGAACGGACTCCAGAAATACAACCCGGATGCTAAAGTGGACGATATCGGCGTAGTGTGGTTTAACCCGGAGAAAGAGTATCTGCGCCCCCTCTCCTTCAAGAACGGAAATGCCGTACCGGCGAACAGCAAGCATCCGGAGGCCGCTGTTAAATTTATGGATTGGATGCTGGCCAGCCAGGATAACTACGATCTCGTTCAATACGGCATCGAGGGTGAGCACTACACCAAAGATGGCGACAAAGGCTTAAAGCCGATCAGAGACCCGAACAACAATAATAATCCGCGGTACAGAGGCTCAGATTCGCAGAACGGCAATGTGAACTTTATGCGCTTCGACCCGGAGAGCAGTATTCCTGAGAATAACAAGGTCTTATTCGAGCCTAATCCGAGTGCGGTCAACAGTATTGCAGCCAACTTTATTTTTGACCCGACGAATGTAAGAACCGAATATACCAATATTCTCTCGGAAGCTTCAGCCAGCATCACTCCAATCTATATGGGGGTCCTGGACTACGACAAGGCCTTCCCCGAAGCGTTGGATAAAATGAAGAAGGCAGGTCTGGATAAGGTCATTGCCGAATATCAAAAACAGTTCAAGGAATATCAAGCTTCTATGCAATAAAAGAGCTGCTACACAAAGGAGCGGAGAAATAGTGAGCCTGCATCAGCAAAAACAAGCATTTGAAGCGACAAAAGCCATTTATGAAAGCGCAACCCTGGTATTTAAAAACGTGGACGGATTCGATGTCTATAATATTTCGATTCCTTTTGAACGGGATGGCAAGCGTTACTTGTTCGGCCGGGTAGAACGCCGGGAGGAATGGGCCCGCTCCTGGGTCCGTCTGTTCAAGGAAACAGGCCAGGATGAGTGGACTCTGGTGGAGAACAGCATGATCTATACGCTGGAGGACCCGTATATCAGCGAAATAGGTGATGAGCTCGTACTGGGCGGAACGCATGTGCAATATGAAAGGGGCAAATACAGCACGTATTTCGGTTACTTTTACCGGGGGACGGATCTCCACGACTTGTACTACTTCACCACTGGTCCTAACAAAATGAAGGATATTCGCCTGGTTGCGCTGGCGGACGGCAGAATAGGCGTCTTCTCGCGTCCCCGGGGCCATGAGGTGAAGGGCCAATATGGCAGCGAATCCATGATCGGCTTCACGGTGGTTGACAAGCTGGAGGATCTGACTGCTGAAGTCATTGAGAATGCCCCCTACATTTATGGTATCTTCGGAGCTGGTGAATGGGGAGGTGTCAACCAGGCTTACCTGCTGAGCAGCGGCAAGATCGGAATCATCGGCCATATTTGTTACTCGCATCAGGAGGAGAGCGGGCAGGAAATCAAGGTCTATATGAACATGTCCTTCATCTTCGATCCGGTGACCCGGGAATCCCATGACCTGCATCTGATCGGAAGCCGTTCATGCTACCCGCCCGGACCGGCCAAGGCACCGTATTTGACGGACTGCGTCTTCTCTGCGGGGATCGTGATGCGCGACGACGGCAAGGCCGATCTGTACAGCGGGGTTGGCGACTGCCAGGCCGGACGTATTACGATTGACTATCCGTTCGCATCTTACGGAAGTATTGTTTAAATAGATTGAACTAAAAATTCAAGTTAAAGAAAATGCAGTTCAACACTCAAGGAGGATATTCAACGATGAATTCTAACAATACACCCATCATAGGAGCTTTGGTCTCCAGCCCGCTCATCCGCCGTCATCCGGCCAACCCTGTGCTGGATGAAGCGCGGGTCCCTTACCCCACCGCACTTGTGTTCAACGCGGGAGTGGTTAAGTTTGGCGGCCGGTATGTGATGGTATTCCGCAATGACTACGGCTCCCTTGAGCAGCAGACCCTTGAGCCGTCTCATACAACGGATCTCGGAATCGCATTCAGTGAAGACGGCATCCACTGGACGGCCGGGCCGAAGCCGGTGTTCAAGCTGTATGACGAAGAGTTCGTGCGCGCGTACGATCCGCGTCTGACGGTAATTGCCGGCCGTTGCTACATGTGCTTCGCTGTAGATACGCGGCATGGTATCCGGGGCGGGATCGCAGTCACGGATGACTTCGAATCCTTTGAAATCTTGAGCTTGTCTACGCCGGACCTGCGGAATATGGTGCTGTTCCCGGAGAAGATCAACGGCAATTATGTGCGGCTGGAACGGCCGTTCACCGTCTACAGCCGCGGAGGCAAGGACCGGTTCGACACCTGGATCGCGGAGTCGCCGGATCTCATCTATTGGGGCCGGTCCGATCTGTTGCTGGCGGTGGAGCAGGTCCCGTTCGCCAATGACAAGATCGGTCCAGCAGCACCGCCCGTGAAGACAGATAAGGGCTGGCTGACCACCTTCCATGCGGTGGATGTTGATCCCGCCAGAGGGAAGAACGGCTGGGAGCCGTCCTGGAAGAAGCGGTATACGGCAGGCATTATGCTACTGGACCTGGACAATCCGAAGAAAATCCTCGGAATGAGCGCCTCGCCGCTGCTCGCCCCTGAAGCCCCCTACGAAATCGACGGAGGCTTCCGTAATGATGTCATCTTCCCCGGCGGCATGATCCTGGAGGACGATGGCGAAGTCAAAATCTATTACGGCGCTGCCGACACCGTGGAATGCCTGGCCACCGCTCATGTCGATGATTTGATCAGGCTTTGTTTGGGGCAGTAAAACTGACATCTTAACTAACAGAAGCGGGTATCATCCTTCAATGAGGATGATACCCGTTTTTCAAACTATGCTTCAACCGCTTGCGGTAACGTTCTTTCGTACTCCTTATATAACACATAACGCTGGACGCCCCTCGAAGCCTCTACTGCTTCCCTCGCATGAGTGATAGCAGTTTCAATGTTACCTGCTTTGAGTTCAATTTCTGCGAGCAGAGCTGATCTCATCCATTGCTTCATAATGGACTCAAGATGTTCCCGCGCCTGTGCACTTTTCCCTTCCTCCAACAGCAGAACCACTTCATAGTACGCTCGGTAATCAGCATGGCGGATATACGGCACGGCTTCCTGAACAGCAGCCATGTCTTTGCGGTACAGTCCGTAACCCGCCTTGAATGTTGCCTGTACTGCTACCCTTTTATGCTTGCTCATCAGCTGCTCCATAACCGTTCCCGCTTCATCCTCAAGCCTGTTCGCAAGAACATACTGAATATAAAGGGCTGGATTACTTTTTTGGCTGCGCAAAAAAGACTCCACGCGGTCCACACGCTTGTCCAAAACTGCCGGATAATAGAATTGAATTGTAAAAACAATGAGAGTAGCCACCACAGCGCCCACTACGATCAGGATTGGTGAATAGTCATTGAATAATGTGAATAAGACAAACACGAACAGCATGAAATAAACCGTAATGCTCCATCGATAGCGTTTCATTCTAAATCTCCTTTGAGTGTCATCCTATACAAGCAAAAATTCCATTTAAAATATTGTAGCACATTCCATAATCTATCAGCATAAAAGTAGGCTTATGAAAAAACTAATCAGGATAACTACCATATACATAACATAAAAAGTTATATAAAACACCTTTATATTATTTTTCATGCACTTTTTAATAAATAAAGTACTCTCCCTTTGTTAAAATCTCTAAAAATAGTTCAAATTCATATTATTCATTGACTGAATTAATATACAATGTTATATTTCTTAACACAGTTAATAATATACATAGAGGAAAGGGAGATTGCCTACATGAGTAAGTTGAAACGTCTGCGTAGAACGAAGAGGCAAGTTATAGCTACTTCCATTGCGTTATCTGTTATTGCTTCGGGAGTCATTCCGTTTCAAACGGCCGATGCTTTAACGAGGGTTACTTCATCTAGTGGCACCGTATGGGAGATCCACGATGCTTTTGCACCCAGCTTAGACACAGGTAGCTTGCGTACCGTCGGTACTACACAAGTGCAGGGATTCGGTAATATCTTTGTTAAAGTATCCTCACCTTCAGCTTCCCTGATGAATGGACAAATGATGCGCGGGTTCGACCTCAAGTACGATGGCGTTAATAGATTCACTTCGTCTCAATCTGTCAATCTGGGAAATGTCACCGTCACCCGTGATGTGTATGTGGACACTATCAATAATCGGACTAGATTCTTTGATACTTTTACCAATAAGAATGATATGGCTGTAAAAGTAGATGTATCCTTCGGCGGCTCCTTAGGCTATGGCACAGCGGCCAATGCTTCAGTGGTCAAGGCAACCTACTCCAATGATCTGGAGGTGACTACAGACGATTCATGGATTGTGGTCGACAGCAGCGCCAGAAACAATAAACCTCTAGGTGTTGCGGTCGGGTCTCCACATCCATTTAATAATGGATTAACCGCTCTAGGGAATCAACAGCAGAATCCATTCACCACACCTCTGGCCAAGTCCGGTAATGAGGCGAATTTCTATGGCTTCATTAATACCTTGAACCTTGAACCGGGCCAGTCGAAATCCCTGGTGAATTTTGTACAAGTTGGAGAAGCTGGTGAAGCCGGGCTGAACAATCTGGTTGCCACGCTTAATGGACTTAATCAGCAGCTGGATGTATCCGGCTTAACCCCTGCACAGATCCGCTCCATCAGCAACTGGGATATCTCAGGCATAGAGGGACTTAATACTGGAGATACCCTGTTCGTTCCAGAGGCTCCTGCAGCGCAAAGCTTCATCACTTCCTCCCCTTACGATGTTGTGAATAAATCCATTGCACAGATGCAGCAGGATCTGATTAGCGGTACAACGACTTCTGTACAAATTACTCAAGCGTATCTGGATCGAATCAAGGCATACGATATGGGGCAACTCGGCTTCCATGCCTTCCTGCATGTATCCGAAACTGCGCTGGCTCAGGCCAAAGCGGCTGACGAAGCCCGTGCACAAGGCGCCAAGGGCGATCTGCTGGGAATTCCGATTGCGATCAAAGACATCTATGACACCAAGGACATGCCGACTACAGGCGGCAGTAAAGCACTTGAAGGGTGGCGCCCTGAATCGGATGCCTTCCAGGTGAATAAGCTGCGGGAAGCCGGCGCGGTCATTATTGGTAAAGTGAATACTTCGGAGTTCGCGAACAGCGGAAGCTTTAGTGAAAGCGGCTGGATGCAGACATGGAACGCACTCTATCCTTCCAAAACCTCTTTCGGCTCCAGCGGAGGATCGGCAGTATCGGTTGCAGCTGATTTCGCAGCGGCAGCTATGGGATCGCAGACCGGGGTATCTCTCTATGCACCTACAACAGGCGCCAGTCTAAAAAGCTTCCGTGGTACAGACGGCATGGCGAGTACGACAGGTGTGCTCCCGCTCACTTGGGGACAGGATTATGCGGGACCCATTGCCAAAACCGTAACGGACCTGGCTATTATGCTGAATACTACAACGGGTACGGACCCGCAGGATATTTTCACCGTAACTGCTGATGCAGATCATAAACGTCCGGAGAACTGGAAGGAGTCGCTGGATGCCGGCGCATTGAAAGGAAAGAAAATCGGATACATCCCCGAATCCTTTGTCTCCAGCTACGCAGATGATGATACCGGAGTGGCAGTAAAGAATAAGTTCTCTGAGCTGCAAGCTGCGGGAGCGGAAATGGTTGAAATGTCAAAAATGCCAGCAGCCCCTACCCGTCCTCAAGGCATTAACGGATCTACGGAAGGCTGGGCGCGCTATATCGAGCTTCATAAGGCCTTCCCTTACACGGATGGAGCAAGTGTACTCGCTTCAGATAAGGTGCTTATCTATAATCAGAGAGGATATACTGCACCTACGCGGATGACGGAACAGGCTGTACAAGATTACATCAAGTATAGAACGGACTATAAAGAAGTGATCAAAGGCTGGATGGACGAGAATGGCGTGGATGCTATTGTGTATGCAGGATTTATCAGTGACGTATATAACAATGACGCCTCAGCCTCTCAATTAAGCTCTGACCGCAACACGGGTGTATTAACATCTAATGTCGGCCTCCCTACGGTAGTGGTTCCTGTAGGAACGAACGACAGCGGATATTCAATCTCGATGCAGCTTGTGGGCAGAGCATGGGACGATGCCAAAGTTCTGGGTATGGGCTATGCACTTGAGCAGCAAAGTCAAGCCAGACTGCTTACCGCCTATGCTCCAGCACTCCCATATGTTCCAACCCCTACTGATCCTGATCCAGTAGACAATGAACCAAGCAATCCAAGTCCTGGAGGAGGTACCGGAACTCCACCGGTAACAGCAACGCCTACTCCAACACCGGCTCCTACAGCAACACCAGCACCAGCAGAAACAACAGCACCAACACCTGCGCCGGAAGTGGTAAGTTTTACAGATACACTGAATCATTGGGCAAAAGCAAGCATTGACCTGCTGATCTCCAAAGGATTGCTGACGGGTTATGAAGATGGAACCTTCCGTCCGAATGCAGGCTTGACCCGTGCCGAAGCCATTAAGGTCATTACAACGCACATGGGGCTTGACGGACAAGCAAGCAGCTTCACCGATGTATCTGGAGCACATTGGGCGAACAAGTTCATCGGCGCAGCCGCCAGTGCCGGCCTGATGAATGGTTACAGCGACGGCACCTTCCGCCCTAATGCGAAGATTAGCCGCAGTGAATTAGCAACCCTAATCGCCAGAGCCTTCAAGCTGACTGGTACCGGAAACACCACATTCAAAGATGTTAAAAAAGACGCCTGGTATTATAACTCCATTGATGCACTAGCATCCAATAAAATTATTACCGGCTACGAAGACAGTACATTTAAGCCTGCAAAAGACATTACCCGGGCAGAGTTCGCTACCATGGTGGCGAGGTTGCTGGAGAGTGGGAAGTAATTATTAAAAGTATAGAATTCACAGGAAAGGCCATCCCGAAAGGGATGGCCTTTAACTTGCTGTAACAAATTCTTGATTTGTACTGCTGCTTGTGGTTAAAGTTTCATTTAGTGAATGCAAAAATAACGAGAATTATAAACATAACAAAAAAAATTGTGAATATTATCAAGCTAATTTTTACATGATTATAAATCCTCATCAATTCCGGTTTTCTTTCTATCAACTTTAAGGAGGATAGGGATAGTAATGGGATACTCAGTAGTGCTATAAACGCTGGTATTATAGTAATCATGCTTGATGGATCAACATAATTGTACTTTTTCAAAATAGTAACAGTTTGCATCACAGAACAAACCAACCCGCTAGACCCAATAATGTTAAGCTCACTCTAACGGGCCAATTCTATTCACCCACTCTCATTCACGCTTTAGAATCAACCCCGTCACCTTACTCCAAGGTACGGTAGGGTCATGTTGCACAATATAGGCTTTGGAAAAGCGGTCCAGGTAGGAGTTCTCATGTGACTTCGGAGATAGGATAATTAATTTGCGCTTTAGCTCGCTGGCATAGAGATCAAATACTTTTAACTTCCGCTGCTCATCTAACGCACTATCGAATTCATCCATCACAATAAACCCCGGTGCCGTTTGCAGATTCTGTAACAAAGCGAGTGCAAACAGAAGTGAACTCAGCGACTCCTCCCCGCCAGAGACACCCTTGCCAACTCTTCCTCCCCGCGCCTTCACACTGACATCCTCTAACGTTCCCCGGTGCCCTTCCTTACGGGCTCTTATGAATAAATGGAACAGCACCCGTCCTTTGCGATCCTCTTGCTGCTTCCAATCAATCTGCCCCTCGAACTGAAAACCGCTCATGTAGTTTTTGAATCGCTGCTGAATTTCAAGCACTCTCATATTAATGGTTGTCTCCAATTGATCCCTGAGCGTCTCAGCCCGTTCTTGATTCTCTTCATACAATAAGCTTGTCCGCTTATACTCATCCTGCAGCCGGTGAACCTCTTCTTCAATGACTTTGTAATTCTCAGGTGCAGCAGGGTCTAGACCCGATTCGTACCTGGCATTATCAAATGTAACCTTCCCGGACTCATATTCTTGACGGAGCTTGGTAACCGACTGCGTTTTTTTCACATTACTAAGTTCTGGTCCAGGCTCGTTAACCAGCTCATCATAAATAAACCGGGCTGTTCCTTTGAAATTCTCAATTTCTTCGATGGCCGTAAGCAGATTTATTTGTGATGTCTCAAGCGCCTCATGGGTATCTTTTAATTGGATATTCATTTGCTGCAACGTACGCGTTACCTGTTCAACATCGTCTTGATTCTTGGCAAAATTCCGGTTTTGTCGGCGTTCATTACCGTCTATACGATCAAGCTGTTCTTCAAGAGTGTCAGATTGCTGCTTCATCATATCCTGTTGCGCGGCTAAGCTCTGGCGGTGCTTTGTCTTCTGCTGCAACGTTTCATACTTTTCCTTCTGCTGTCCCAAGCGCACATAAAATTCCGCCTCCTGCTGCAAAATTTCCTGTGTATGCTCGAGCTTGACCTGTTTCTCGAGGATTTTTTTGTGCACAACCTTTATTTCCTGAAGCTGCTGCTTCTGCTCATCAAGACGTAGCACTTCAAGTGCATATTTCGCAGCCCGTCCTTCACGTTCATGCTTCTTGGTGAGGAAAGCCTCCGATTCACGAACAGCTTGAATAATCGCATGCAATTCCTGCATAGTCTGTGTATCATTCTTAATGGAGTCTTCGATATCCGCAAGCACTGTATTTAATTGGCTAGTGTTCTTCTGAATTTCCTCTTTGCGTTTCTGCAGAGCCTTCTGGCTTAGGATATAGTTCTTCTTCTCCTGTGGCCCGCGAATCCCCCTCGAATCAATCAGCAGACCCTTCTCTACAAGTATTTCTCCTGCCTGATAGAATTGCTCTACCCACCATAGAGCTTTAACTGCATGCGGGAATACATCATCACTGATGCCTTTTTTCACATGAATCTGAAGCTCCTGAATGTCAGTAACCGATCGATCCGGCACAATACTCCGCAGAGGAACATGATACAAATCATTCGGAGCCTGTACATGCATACCATCAAAAAATACTGTATATTTAATAGCTTCGAATTGCTCCTCTGCTGCGGGCCGGGCGGACTCGTCTAATTCAACCAGCTCATTTAAAGTATAAGCACGCACCCCATTCGCTTTAAATAGCGCAAGTGACTCCCTCTGGCGGTCCGACCATAATTGATTATACTCAAGCTGAAATCCCTCTTCCGTTAATGCCTGAAGCAGCTTCGCCTTCTTATCTCGTTCATGCTTAAAGTCTCGGATTCTTTGCTCTAATGCTGCAATATTCTTACTCACATCATAACTGCTGTGATATTGCCATAACCGTCCCTGGTGTTCATACTCCAGTGCCTTATCCTGCTGAATCTGCGCATGCAGAATATAGCTTGAATTCATTAATTGCGCTATCATACCCTCGGATTCCTGGATGTCTGCATCAGCCTTCGCCAAGTCACGATTCCGTTCTTGAAGCTGTAAAGTGATTGCCTCGAGCTGTGCCTGCACCTCTTCTTCAGTGCGTGTAATTCCAGACTTTTCTTGATTCAGCTCCTTCAGCTGGTGGTTCAATTCATTAATAACGTTCGTGGTTTCATTTATTTCATTATTAACAAGAGATAGCTTCTCCTGTAATAAAGTGATTTCCTCGTTAATCTGCTCTTTTTCCGCTTGGACCTGCGTTAGCTCATAAGTAATCCGCTCGGCTTGCTCCTGTAATAGGTCAAGGTTGTCCTTCGTTGCTTCCTGGTCCACGAGCAATTGTTCTTGCTTGGCTAATAAATGCTGTTGTTCCTGCTTATAAAAGGTTTCTAATTTCAGCAGTGCCCCAGCGTACATCCGGCCTCCTTCTACAAGGCGCTTGCGATTATCCTCATACCGTTCCAGCGCTGCCTTAGCAATTCCCAGCCATTGCTTTTTATTAGAAACGTTAATGTCAGCTGTTCTTAGACTCTCCTGCACTTCCTTCAACTTCTCCATACTTTCTTCCCAGTTGTGCTGTACCTGATTAATGCCATGCATTTCAGCAAAAATACGAAACCGCTCCTGCGGGTCCATGACCGCGAATTGATTAACCTCCTGCTGATACCAAATCAGGTAGAACAGGTCGGGATCAATTTTGTATTTGTACTGGAGGTCCTTCTTGTACGTAGTGAAATTGTATTGCCGGTCACCTGAAGTATACTTAATAGTCTCATCCCATTGCTCCGGATCATCCCCCGATTGAATGATAAATTCCTTCTTGGCCGGCTGTCCCGGTTCCTGCACAATATAAATCGAGAATTCGATAAAGGCAGGGACATCCATGCGCACGCTTCCCTCATTCTTAAACAATAGCCGAATGTGAGCTTTCCACGTATCATCCGGAAGGAGATTGCGGGATTTCAGACCCTCTAAGTCTACCTTGGAAGAATACAAAACAACCCCCATGCAGTACGTTATGGTAGATTTCCCTGCTCCATTCGGGCCGGTGATCAAGATATGTGATTCTTGTCCTGACAAGTCCATCATCGTTGGCTGATAATCCCGAATGCCAGTAAACCACATTTTCCAAGGTATCATTATGCTTCGTCAGTTCCTTCCTGATACAGATTATATCGTTTGAAAAACTTCAGAACTTCCTCTTTGTTTAATTGATTGGATTGACTGAATTCAACTGTACGGCGCAGAAAGGAATCCGAGAACATATTAGCACCAATTCCAGTGATGGTATACGCCTTCTCATTTGAATTGGTATCATATTCTTCGACTGCCCCGATTTTTTTCAATTGGTCAATATTTAGAATCAAACGCTGATTTGCCTTCGTCGTCTCATGTCCAAGAGCATTTAACAATTGATCGAATAGCGTGAACTCATGCTGCAACACTTCTTGCTGATAAAAGATAAACAAGAGAATGGCCAGACTTTCTTTGGACAATGTACTGCGTGCCGATCGGGCAGGAACCCGCATCATCACGATCACCTGATCTCTTTTCACATCATAGATTACTTTGAAATACCGGCTTACCGCCTGATTAACCCGCATTAAAAATGAATTGAACTGCTCATCATCATTAGATATCTTTAACTGCTTCTCTACCTCGCGCCGGGATAAGCCGAAATTGCCCACACGTATTGTTGCAGAGGATGAGAATAAAAGATTCATGAACACGATCTCTTCCGCCTCGGTTAACATGCCTTTGATTGCCTGCATGACATTAAGCGGATTTACATTTAATTCATCCGTCAAGCTCATCGTCACTCCTCTTCTGCCTGTTCATTGAAGCTTTGTTATGCTTAACGACTTGATTAATATCCTTCGGATTCATCCAGTCCCATTCCTTGTCATATCGGGAGGCTTGGGATTCTGATTCCGCCGCCGCTTCCTCCATTGTCAGCTTCTTGCTGCCTACTAACGCAGATAACGCCGTAAGTGCGTTAATCGCATCGCCCCACTCCGCAGATGTTGCTTCAATGATTACCGTCTCTAGCGGAGCTTGCTCCACTTCCTGCATGAATCCTTCAATGGCGTCCGTCTCAATCATAGATTTCGTCAGCAACCACGCTGAATCTCCCATCATATCCTCTAATTGTGTAATATCAATCTCCTCATGGATATATTGGGTCTCCTGGATATCTTCCTGCATTCGATCCACTAGCGGCTCATAGTCCTCAAGATAATGAATAGCTTCACTAATAGCTGCACCGGACAGCGGCGCGGCGAATTTAACAGGCATCCACAGACCATCCATGGACTCCCCCTCGTATTCATTCTGCTCCATAAAGCTCATAATCTGATGAGCATTAGGAATGTCTGATTCTGGAGGCGGGTCATACATTTGAGTAATGAACATCCGAACTTTTTCGGGATTAATCGAGGACAAGAGCATCGTTTGCTTCATCATCGTAAATTTGAGATATTTATTAATCATCCCCATGCTCAGATTCGTGCCATCGGCAAGTGCAGATGTTCCTGCCTGCATTAAATCACTGAGCACCAGACTGTCCTCTAATGTATGAAACTTACGGAGACGCTCTGTCAGCTTCATCTCCAGCTCCTGCATCAACTGATGGATAATCTCTAACTGAGGCAGTGCATTACGGTCCGCCAGCATTTCTAATTCACGTTCCTTCATCAGTTGTATAGCATTTTCCACGTTGCGAATCATACTGGCAATTTTGTTACCGCCGGAAATGCCATGATCATCATAGGCTTCGCTAAGCTCGGCATCCCGTCTGGCCTGGAATAACGATCGACCTATATCATCATGCATATAATAGGCTAAAGAATCATTGGCAAGCCGTATGAGCGTATCCATCATCCGCTTCCCTACATCACGCATTTTTAGCTGCCTGGTTTGTTTGGATATCCAGTTATACTTCACCAGGACATTTACAATTTGTTCAACCTTTTTCTTGCTTGGCGGGTCGAGGTCCTCATAGCGGTTCCGGTAACGAAAATACAGGGTATCTACGTTCTCAATCGGTTCATCCAGCCCCAGGGCCTCCTCATTGAGCAGTTGAATAATACGTAAGAACCGTAAAATTTCGATAGGCGTCTGCAGAAAGTTCTGAGAGCCCAGATCATTCAGTACCCCGGACAACAGAGCAATATCCCTTAAGGCCTGGTGCACTTCCGGCCCGGATTCATCAGTCTGAAAAATTGAAATTAATGGTTGATCCAGCTTCTCCAATCCTCTGCCTCCCCTAACACAATCTCTTGTTCCAACTTCGTATACTGCAGCAAATCCTCCAGACGCTGTTGATACTCCGGCCAACTCGTTAGTATGGAGTGATCAGGGCAGATCCATTTATGCCGCACATCATGTCCACTAAGCGACTGGTACATTTCTCGTGCAATTTGCAGCCCCGCCTCATCATAATCACTCCACATGATTACTTGATCAATGGCGCTGTTATTCAATAATTGTCTGATAAAATACCGGTGCACACTCCGAATATGGCCGTCTACACATACAATCATAGAATTAGTCTCTTGCAGGAAATGGGGCTCTGCTGACATCCGCGTCAAAACAGCCCGATTCTCGACTAACCATAGCGTAGTTGCTGTGGTTGAATACTGGTCTTGGGATACTGAAATATTGGTTAAGGCATGAACAGGTCCTGCCTGGAAATTGGACCATTTCCCTTCAAGGGTACTGGCAAAATAGATCGGCGTAATCTGCCCTCCGCTTATCATTCCTAATGCTTCAGCTGGCTGACCGCTTAGCGTCTCTAGCATGTTAAGAAACTCTATTTTAGACAGATCAAATGCCTTAGAGCCTCCAATACCCGGGTAATACTGCGCGCCAATTTCTTTCCAGTCAAATATTTCTTTGGTACAAGAAATCATGCCAAAAGCCAGTAAAAAGTGTAATGAATGGATTCTCTTAGATACGCTCCAATTCGCAGGGAAAACAACCTGATCCTTCAACGTACCAATACTCCACGCTAAACTATCCGTTAAGAATATTGTCAAACCCTTTAACTGAAGCATCCGTTCGCCCGGTACACACATTATTTCTTCCATTCGCCGGGCAGCTTCTGACTGATAAAACGTAAATTGATCTATTATATCCCTTTCTGTGTCTTTTTGCTTATTTATCAGTTGAACATATAATAAATACCCCATACGGTAATATATCCGGTCTACCGATTTCCCGTCTTGCTTGAACCGGACCTCCTTCACAATCCATCCCTTACTCAGCCAGTCAAAAGTTTGTTGATTGTCATCTAATAAGGCACGCTTCCCCACTGTCCAGCGTAACAGCTGCTGCTCCGGAGGTTCTTCGGCACTTAAGCCATCCTGCCATGCAACGGTAATGATCCCTACTCTTCGTAGCGTACGGGCAGTCCTTTTTACAATATCTATATCAACAAGAGAATCATCACTTATTACCGTTGGCATCTCCAGTTGCTCATCTTTTTTCAAATAATTTCGGCTTATAAACGAAAGGATATCATCTGAAGTATTCACTTTTGCCTCCTACCCTAAGCTCTTTAATTACATATTCAAGCTGCTTAGATAAGTATAGCGGAAAGTAGAATGCTCTACGATGATACCCAAAATTTGTTCATGATATAGAAACATAAATAGCCTGTAGGAATGAGACGTTATTCTCTCATCTCTACAGGCTATTATCCTCAGCGGAAGCTTCTATGTCGTCCGCTAGTAAGGTTATAGAAAATCCACACTAATAAATAATATTAGCTCGGGCAATCTTTCCAAGATGATAAGCGCTAGGTTTAGGAGTGCGCTCCTGTGTCTGCCGGTCTACTTCAATTAACCCGAAACGCTTGGAGAATCCAAGCTGCCATTCAAAATTATCAAGTAGTGACCAATGCAAATACCCCTTAACTGGAATCCCGTCAGCAATACATGCAGCCACACCCTTTAAAGCCCGATCAATAAAAGCAACACGGCGTGTATCATCATCCGTAGCAACACCATTCTCCGTTACGATAATCGGCTTGTTCAGATGCTTCGAAGCACAACGAATAACATTCTCTAGAGCTTCGGGATAGAATTCGTAACCCATCTGGGTACGCTCTCTATCAGCAGGTACAGGGATGAGACCATCCGGTCCGTAGATCTCACGTGAATAGTTCTGTAAGGCCAGGAAATCATCGTCCTCCATATAAGGAAGGAATTGTAGAAATTCCTCATGTAATTCATGAGCAGCCTGTTCTTCTCCACCAGGGACGGACTGAAAATCAAAGAGCGACATGCTTAATCCGATTTTAGTGTTCGGACTAACCTGCCGGATAGCCGCCCTTGCCTCCACATGCGATTGGAAGATGATGTGCAGGCCTTTTTCGGAACGTGGTGACAGGAAGGTATGCACCTCCATGGGTGGTATACCAAATGCTTGGGACAATTCAGCATAGTAGTCCCGCATTTGTTCTTGAAAATCCATGTTCATGCCAAGTTGTCCTGCTGCAGATCCCCCCTGCTGATACTGCTTCATAACTTTTGCAATTCCAATAGAAATATTTGCCTCATTGATTGTACATACATAAGGAATTTGATCTCCTAATTGGCTCATGACATGAGCACAATAACGTGCAAACCTTGCTGGCGTACCTTCAGCTTCCCAGCCTCCGGCGCTAATAAGCCATTGCGGGGAGGTGAAATGATGAAGCGTTACGACCGGGGTTTACATTCAAGTTGCTGCAAGTTCTTAATACATCCCGGTAATGTTCCATGGCTGCTTCATCGAATTGCCCTTCCTCCGGTTCAATCCGGGCCCACTCGATGGAAAAGCGATAAGAATTGAGGCCAAGTGCGGCTAAACGTCCGCTCAGAAATTGATTGTTCATTCTGTCGACTTCTATCGGTACATGATCAAAATAGAGGTCGATTTGCTCCCACTTTATGAAGAAATCAAACATGTTAACACTTATCTTCAGATTCAGTCAATCCGCTATAAAGACAGGTTTACCTATTCCATTGAAACCGATAAGATGATCGAGGATATGCTTGTTCCACCTATGCTTATTCAAAATTTTGTAGAGAACTCCATTAAATATGCTATACAACCCGATAAATCAACACATATTTCAGTTAAAATTGTCGCGATCGAACTCGATTTCTACCCATTTGCTAAAATAATGATTTCCGACACAGGAAACGGATATCCTGCAGCTCAACTAGAGCAATTGAATCAAGGGAAAGCTATAGTTGATAGCAAGGCTGAGCATATTGGAGTCAGTAATACCCTGCAGCGTCTCTCCTTGTTATTTGAGGGAAAAGCAAAATGGCGCTTTTATAATCAAAACGGCGCCGTAAGTGAACTCATCTTGCCTGCGCTCTTCCAAGAATAAGTAAAGTCACAGTTAGCACCTCGGACGTCATGAGTTGAGTGCGGCGTATTACGATCGACTATCCGTTCGCACCCTATGGAAGCATTGGCCTAGAACACTTTTCGTACTCCAAGATGATCTGATCAGACTTTGTCTGGGACAGTGAAGCAAAAGCGGGTATCATCCTTGAATGAGGATGATACCCGCTTTCTCTATCCTTCCAGTTCGACCGCAAGACAATGCACGTACGGCGTCGGCAGATGTTCCGGCAAAGATACAACCAGCGGGCCTAATGCCTGGCTGAATTCTACCGGTCCTGCACCGAGCAGACGCACGTGTCTAACCCGTTCTTCCGGCCCGAATGACCGTATGACAGCCATCCGGTCACCGGGTGCCTTCATCTGGAAGGCGTAGACCGTATTCCCTTTCTGCGTGAACCGGAAATCCGTCGCATCCCACTCCACCCTGTCCTCTTTGTATTGCTCGATAACCACGCGCGAATTCCCTTCGCCAGACACGTGGAACGGCCTCGTCCCGTAGACGCCTTCCGAAGATACAGCCATCCACTGAGCCATCTCCTGAAGAATATATCGGCATTCGTCATCAATTGTTCCATCCGGTCTCTGGGGTATATTTAGCAACAGATTGCCGTTCTTGGAGATGATATCGATCAGGATTTCAATCACGTGATCCGGTCTCTTGTATACGGCTTTGGCATTATAGAACCAGTCACCGACACAGGTGTCCGTCTGCCAGGGCTCTTCCTTGATACCCGGCTCCTGGCTGCGTTCGATATCCAGGACGCCGACCGAGTACACTGCTTTCCTGCGGTCTTTCTGATTATAGACCGCCTTATTCACGCCTCCGTTACGGGCGGCGCTGCTGTTATAGAGATGGGCAACCGCATGAAGCCCTGCCGCCATAACCGCCTCGTCCGGCGCAGTGGCCGCATCCTGAAAGATGTCAGTGAACGGAAGTGCTCCGTCGGAATACAGCAGATCCGGCTGGTACAGATCGATGAGCTCCATCATCACATCCAGCCAGCGCTGATGCCACTCCGGCTCGGTGGCATACCACGGATCCAGATCGTACATCTTTTTATCTGCGTGATAATACATCTGGTTGGGCAGGTACAGGTCTTCGTATTGCGGATCATTGCCATCGTAGGGGACACCCTTGTACAGGCCTTCCTTATCCTGTCCCTTATTGCTCTGGAACCAGCTGAACGTTGCTCCAAGATGCTCGGTCAGGCCGAATGGCAAGCCCCGCTTGTCTGCTGCTGCTTTCCACAAGGCCACGATATC
Organism: Paenibacillus sp. FSL M7-0896; assembly: GCF_037975415.1. Lineage (NCBI taxonomy): Bacteria > Bacillati > Bacillota > Bacilli > Caryophanales > Paenibacillaceae > Paenibacillus > Paenibacillus sp. FSL M7-0896. The sequence continues at coordinate 1,334,085 of NZ_CP150250.1, read as the reverse complement.
CTTCTTGGGTCCCATCTGAACGGAATTCCAGCGGTGCAGCCTGGAATCGTAATTGAAGAAGTTGTCATGGTGCATCGCCTGCGCCACGAAATATTTGGCACCCGCAGCCTGATACAGATCCATCAGCTCTTCGGGATCGAACTTCTCTGCCTTCCAGAGCTGGACAATGTCCTTGTAGCCAAAGACCGACGGATGGCCGTAATGACGGATATGATAGCGGTATTGGTCCGAACCTTCAAAGTACATGTTACGGGCGTACCAGTCACCGAACATCGGCACGGACTGCGCTCCCCAGTGTGACCAGATTCCCAGCTTCGCATCCCGGAACCAGGCTGGACATTCGAAGGTTTGCAGGGAAGCAAGCTTCGGCTCAAACGGTCCTTTGACCCTAGCAGATGTCTTCATTGAACGTTCCTCCAATTCGCTTTTTGTTTTAGAGACGGGTAATATGCCTGTAACTATTCTTTCACCGAACCGATCATGACCCCCTGCACAAAATACTTCTGCACAAAAGGATAAATGATCAGAATGGGAACAGTTGTAATGACGATCAGTGAATATTTCAAAAGCGTCTCCATGTTCTTCATCATGGTCAACCGCTGAGGGTCGAGCGACGCGGACATGCTGGTGTAGTCGATTTTGTTCTCGACCAGAATCTGGCGAAGCACCAATTGCAGCGGATACAGAGACTGTGAATTCAGAAAGATCAGTGCATTAAAATATGAGTTCCATAACCCCACCGCCGACCATAACATCAGGACAGCAAGAATCGGCTTCGATAACGGCAAGACGATACGGGTCAGGAACTTGAAGTCCCCGCAGCCATCCAGTTGGGCAGCCTCGTACATTTCCTTCGGCAGCGAATTTTGGAAGAACGTCTTCGCAATGATAATCGAGTAAATATTGAGTGCCGACGGCACGATAATCGCCCATGGCGTATTGAGCATCCCCAGATCCTTGACTACAAGATAGAAAGGAATAAGTCCTCCGTTAAACAACATCGCGAACAGAATCGCCCAGATCCAGATGTTGCGTCCCACCATCTCTTTTCTTGACAATGGGTAGGCCATCATGACAGTGAGCGATACGCTAAGCAGGGTGCCGCCCACCGTGTAGAGCAGCGAGTTGATGAATCCCGTCCACACCGCATTGTATTGAAAAACACCGATATAGCCGTCCAGCGTGAAATCAACCGGCAGCAGCCAGACCTTGCCTCCCTGTACCGCCGCTGCCGAGCTGAAAGAGGAGCTGACGATAAAGATCAGCGGGTACAACACCAAAAGCAGAACTATTGTTAATCCGGTGTACACGCAAAATAAAAAGATGCGGTCTGAGCCGGACTCTCGAATCGCGGATGTGCGACGCATGAAATTTCCTCCTAACCTAGAACAGACTGCTGTCTGAAACTTTACGGGCGCTATAGTTGACCGCGGTAATCAGGATCAGGCCGATGACAGAGTTGAATAAGCTGATCGCTGTCGCAAAGCTGAAGTCGGCGTTAACCAGTCCGATCTTGTACACATACGTGGATATAACTTCCGAACTGCTTAGATTAAGGTTGTTCTGGAGCAGGAATACTTTCTCGAAGCCGATACTGAGCAGCCCGCCCACGCTGAGAATCATCAGGATAATAATGGTGGAGCTGATGCCTGGCAGATCAATATAGCGGATCTTTTGCAGCCGGCTGGCTCCGTCAATTCTTGCCGCCTCGTACAATTCAGGATTGACGCTGGCCAAAGCCGCAAGATAGATAATTGCCGCATACCCGGTTTCTTGCCAGATGCCCGACCAGACATAGACCGACGAGAAGCTGTCGGCGCTTGCCAAGACATTCGGAGGATTGTTGTTGCCGAGCAGACTGGAGAACAGCGCCAGAGGGCCGCTCGTCGGAGACAGCATGATCTGGATCATACCGACCAGGATAACCGTCGAGATAAAATACGGCGCGTAAGTAAACATTTGCACGGTTTTTTTGAAGCGGACATGCTTCACTTCGTTCAGCGCCAGCGCCAGAATGAGCGAGCACGGGATCGACACGATCAGATAGTACAGGCTCAGGACCAGCGTATTCTTGACCAGCGGCCAGAAATACGGTGACGAGAGAAACAGCTCGAACTGCTGAAAGCCGACCCAGGGACTCCCCCAGATACCCTGAACCGGATTAAAGTTGCGGAAGGCAATCTGAACGCCAACCATCGGCCAATAGCTGAACACGAGCAGAAAAGCTGTCGGGAGCGCGATGATGGCGTAAAGCGGCCAGTGCCGGACTATGCGTTGCCGTAATTCAGAATTCGGTTTCATCGTCGATCATTCCTCGCTTAAAAAAGTTGCATCATCCGCTCCGGAGTACCGCAGAGCGGATGATGCCCATGCCGCTTTATTGCAGCGATTCGAGATTCTTCACCACTGCATCATCGCGCTGGTAGCTGCTCGTATCAAACGGGCTCACGATCGCTTCTTCGGTGATGCTCAGGAAGTCTGCCAGACCCAGCTTCTTCACACCCTCCACATATGCATCCCAGTCCTTGTCGATCGATTTATTGCCGACGATGAACTCGGCAGTCCATTGGTTGACGTATGAAGTAATGTTCGTCTTCAGCTGGGAATATTGCTGTGACTTGGCGGGATCGATCCAGATCGACGCTGGCACAACCTGCGCCGGCTGCTTGCCTTTGTAATCCTTCTCCGTATAGTAGTGCAGCAGCGCTTCCGAGCCGGAGCCATCCGGCGTGAACGGGGATTTGGCGACGATGCTGTTGCGCCATTCCTCCGACTGGTAGATCGGCCCCAGCTGATTCCAGCCCCGGGTGAACGGTGTCGGCGGCTGAAAATCAATATCGAACAGCGCCGGTGTCCCGACCAGTCCGGTTTCACCTTCCTTAGCTCTAGTCCAGTATTCGCCTTCCGGCCCCATGTTCGCCATGGTCGCGCCTTCCGGCGTCCAGATGAAATTCAGCAGCTTCATGATGGCAATTTTCTCTTCTTCTGATGCTTTATTCGTAATGGTGAAGACGGCTCCACTGACACCATTGCCGCTGAATGCCGCGTATTGGGCGCCCCCCGGACCTTTGAGCGGCGGGATGGTGACCCAGTCAATGATTTCACTCATGTTCTCGGCCCCGACGACGCAGTTGATGCAGCCCCAAGGCACTACGCCCACTTCATGATTGACCGCTTGCTTGCTGAGTACGTCATTGGTCTGGGTAAATGCCGCACTGCTGATCAGACCTTTGCTGTACAAGCGGTTAATATAGGAGAGCCCGTCTTTCCATTCATCCTTGATTGCGGCAAATTCAAGCTTTCCGTTATTTATCTCCAGGCGGTTCCCGCCGTCGTTATACACGAAGGCATTCATCAGGAACGTCGTCGGATCGGAGTTCCAGCCGTCCGTGGACCCTGTAAGCGGCAGGATGCCGTTCGACTTAAAAACCTCCAGCATATGCTCGAATTCATCCGTAGTCGTCGGAATACTAAGACCGTACTTTTCCAGGAGCGGCTCATATACCCACAGCTTGCTGGAGTAGTAGCAGTGCAGGCAGTAGTTATAGAACGGCAGGCCGTAAATGTTGCCGTCCGGAGCGTATACCCCTTGCTTGAGCGCCGGCGTGTTCTCGATTTCCTTCCAGACATTAGGCGCATACTCTTTCAGGAGATCGTTTAAGGGCACAAATACGCCTTGCTTGCCGTATTTCAGCAGGTCCTCATTGGTGAACTGCCCTGCCCAGAAGATCGAAGGATAATCTCCGCTGGCCAGCAGCAGCGGCTGCTTGGTCGTAACATCCGTGTTAGGTACAGTTGACCACTTGATATCTATATTAAATTTCTCTTCGGCATACGTTGTGAACCAGTTGGTATCCATATTCCCGTTGGTGCTCGAAGTGCCGGCGAACAGATTGACAGTGACAGGCTTGCCTTGTCCGGATGAGTCCGTCGGATCCGTTGCGTTTGTACCCGATACACCAGCCGGCGTGGTAGCGCTTTCTTTTTTACCGTTATTACTTTGCGAACATCCGGCTAACAGTATAATGACCATGATCGTTAACATTAAAATTACGGTTTTGCGTTTCCCGTTCATCCTTGAAGCCCCCTCTATTTTATTCATGCTGTACAACGATACTGCGAATCACCCCCTTAAACTGAATAATCCATTCTTAAAATTATATAAGATTATCACTGCTGCTTCAGACAAACAATAACTGTAGCGGAATGAAAATGAATACCCTTTCAAAACTGTTGATGAAGGATAAACAGACCTCTAGCCATTATTTTAGTCCAATAAACAGAAGGTTAGGTGCTGCATTTCGTTCAAACTTTGTCTTGATTATAAGGGATGGCAGTTCAGAGTAAAATCAGGTAAAATTAAAGTATCATATAAAAAAATGAAAGTTGTTGATGGTCCATGGAGCGTTATATGAAGCATTACATGAAGCAATTTCTCGTCACCACTTTGGATCGGACACTGCCGATTTATATAGAACTGACGGGCTATAATGAATGGCAAGAGGAATTTGACCGGCCAGAGGGCTATCACTGCTATCACTGGCTGCATACGGTAAGCGGGGAAGGCCAATTCGAATGTTCGGGAACCACGGTTACGCTTGGACCGAACCAGGGAATCCTGCTTCCTCCACATGTCCCGCATCGTTATGTCACCTTATCACACCCGTGGTCCACCTGGTACGTTACCTTCAATGGTAATTTAGCTCCGACCATTATCTCCTCATTGGGATTGGCTACATCTACGGTCATTAGCTGGGAGCCCGGCTCCAGGCTGTCCAAGATTCATTACAGAACGCGCCATCTGGAGCAACGGCCATCCGAATTCAGCGGAATGGACAGCTCGGCTTTCGTCTATCGCTTCCTGATCGATCTAAAGCGCTTTGGACAAGTGGATAACCAGCGCTCCTATTCCCAGCATTCGAAACGTCTGCTACCCATGATTCAGTTTTTGGAGAATAATTTTCATGATCCCGGCATCGGTCTGGCCAATCTTTCCGAGTTCACCGGCCTCAGTTCGCAGCGGCTAAATTATTTATTCCGCATAACCACCGGTATGAGCCCTTATCAATATTTGATTCATTTACGCATTCAAAAGGCCAAGGAGCACCTGATCCTGGACAAACACCTGACCATCAAAGCCATTGCCACACTTGTCGGTTTTTTGGACGCGAGCCATTTCATCTCCACCTTCCGCAAATTCGAGGCAATTACGCCCCAGCGCTTCCGGGAGCTTAATTGAAGATGCTGTAAATATCAATAAACCGGAACCTCTTCTTGCTTTATTACTCGTTATTTAAATGTGACATTGTTTATAGACCAACAAAAAAGACCCGCCTATGGCAGGTCTGCTTTGTCTCTCACCGCTTCGCCTTATAATACCCCAATACGGTAATATATCCGGTCTACGGATTTCCCAGCTTGCTTGAACCGGACCTCTTTCACAATCCTTCCCTTACTCAGCCAGTCAAAAATTAGTTTTTCTTAAGAAATGATTTCTATAGTTACCGTATAAACATAGATACCTTTCTTAATTTGATAGGGATCGTGAATATTTTTGGTCCAGCCGGTATCTCCGCCAAGACCTGCATGTTTGTGATCAATATGAAGATAAACAGAATCTGAATTTCCCAGTTCGTCTTCATAGGCGGCGTTGTCATATTGCTCAATACTGTGCCCATGAATATCAAAATGGAAATGTCCCGCTGCCGATACTTTTACTTCTTGTTCATTGGATGACAAATATAAATAGCGGACATCCTCCTTACCACCGCATTCTACCGGTAAGATATAGGGTACGTGCTGCTGTTCTACAGTGCTCTCATATACTCCAACGAATGCGGCAGATTTACGATCCGCGTAGTTTTCCCATGGCCCGCGGCCATACCATTTCATCTTCTTCCAGGCATCCGAGAACTTAAAGCTTAGCCCAATTCTCGGGAGGGTGTCGACCTTGGCATTGTTCACAACTGTATTGGTGATTTCTATCCCTTTGCCGCCGACGGTATAATTGGTTTTGGTTTCAATGCATCCATGATAGATACAATTAACTTGAATGATAACAGCAGCCGGTGCTGCAAATACCCGAATACTCTTGATTTCTTTCTCATTGGAATGGAGCCCGAGAGCTATCCATTCATCTGCATAATTGGACGATTCAAGATGAATACCTCCATCAATTCCTGTTGGAGGGCGATAGAAGTTATTGGTTCCTCCCGTGAAATAATTCTTGTGATTGTATTTTACAGAGATGAACTCTGCGGTTTCTTTCGAGAAAAGAACCGTTGTATTTTCATTATAGATATGAATTTCATTTGTCGTTTCATCATACTTCAAGCTATCCTTTTCTATATCTCCGGTATGCACTTTATTCACAGAATCCTTAATCTCTATCTGGCAGGCATAAATACAGGTTCCCTTCTTAGAATAAAAGGTGTCCTCGTCCAAATAAGCATAGAAATTAAGAAAAGCTTCCCCGGAGACTTTAGACGAATCGTATGGTGCTTGAAGCTTATCAACGGATCCGGGCGCTGTGTGATATTTAGGCAAACTACCGCTTTCTATCACATTGCCATCGCAAACCAGTTCCCAAGCCATATTCAAATGGCTTAAATCCCGATGCGTGTAATGATTATAAATTCGATAGCCATCATTCCCAGGCATGTAATCCATTTGGATAGGAGCTTGTACATTTTTGATTTCATTCGCAGCCGGCTTGAGAGTGAGATCTGGGAAAACTATACCATTCAGGCACATATCAGGTGCAGGATCAGTAACCTCTTCCTGGAATGCCCCGCCATAGACATACTTTTTATTTCCGTCTTTATCCTGCTTAACCAGCGCTTTATCCTGAAAATCCCAAATAAATCCTCCTTGAAACCGCGGGAATTTATGAATGAGATCCCAAAATTCCTTAAAGTTTCCGTTACTGTTACTTTTCGCATACGCATATTCACACATAATAAAAGGACGCAAATCCTCGCTTTCAGCCATGACATCCAGGATCCAATCTTTCTGAGGATACATAGGCGCCATAATATCGGAGATGTTTGCCGGAGGATTCAGAGACTCATACTGAACGTACCTTGTTTTGTCATACTCCTTAATCCAGCCGTACATCGCAGCATGATTCGCTCCATAACCGGATTCATTACCCAGAGACCAGAGAATAATGGATGGATGATTTTTATCTCTCAGAACCATCCGTGTAGCCCGTTCCATATACGCATTTGTCCATTCGGGGGATGCGCTTAACTGGCCGCCAAGACCGTGTGTTTCAATATTGGCTTCATCCACCAAGTAAATGCCCAGTTCATCACACAAGTCATACCATTCGATTGCGTGCGGATAGTGACTTGTTCTTACCGCATTGATATTCAGCGATTTCATGACCTTGATTTGCTCGCGCATATATTCTGTTGTTACGACTCGTCCTGTTTCAGGACAAAAGGCGTGAAGATTGGTTCCCCGTATAATGAGACGCTTCCCATTAATTCTCAGGACCCCTTTTCGATCGATATTCACTTCACGGAAGCCGACATTCGCGCTCTCAATATCAACTACATTTCCAGACAAATCAATCATTTCTAACACCAATTTATAGAGATAAGGGCTCTCGTCGCTCCACAAGTGAGGATTTGAAATGGTTTTCGTAACCTTTGCTACATATTTTTCTCGCAGGTAGGAATCACAATCCGCAAACTTTGGCGTTTCAAACTCAGTAACCAATTTCTGTTCGCTATCATACAGGGACAACCGCACATGAGCCTCACCATAACCATTCACTTGATTATTAGGTGCAACCGTCACTTTTAATTCGGCATTGTTGTAATTCCCCGAAAAGAGGGTTTCGATCTTATAATCATGAATGCGCATACGTGGTTTTGCATAAATGAGAACATCCCGGTAGATCCCCGAGAGATGCCAGTAATCCTGATCCTCCAGATAAGTCCCGGCTCCAAACCGCATCACCTGAACAGCTATAAGGTTTTGTCCCTTTTGAATGTAATCCGTGATATCAAAAGAAGCGTTAAGCTTACTATCCTGAGAATAACCAACCAGTTTGCCGTTTAACCACAGATAAAAACACGATTCTACACCTCCAAAATCGATAAATATATCCCTTTCGTTAAAATGTTCGTCAACTTCAAACGTTCTAACGTAACAACCGGTAAGGTTACTCTCTGGAACATGAGGCGGATTCAAAATGTATTCATTATTCCTGAGTTGAATTTCGTGACTTGAACCCTCCCCTTTTTGAACAAAAGGATACAACATATTGGTGTATACAGGTTTTCCATACCCCGAAAGCTCCCAATTGGAAGGAACCGGAATATGATCCCAATGGGAAACATCATATTCAGGACTATAGAATTCATCCGTTACTTCATCGGGAGATCCGAACATTTTAAACTTCCACATTCCATTCAGGCTTTTTACGTATTTAGACTTTCTCCGGTCTCCGCTTAAAGCCTGTTCTAAGGTTTCGTATACTCCGTAGGGCTCATGCATGGGATAACGGTTTTTTTGAGTAACATATTGATTTTCCCAATCTCTGCTTAGCTTCATCGGCTTAAATAACACTCCCATCCATTGTTCCAATTGGTTGATCTTTCAATGTAGATACCCCTATAATATAAGGAAAATTCCTTATATTAAATGTTGAGTATGGTATTTCATTTATCCATTTTGGTAGGAGTGTGAATACATGAATGTTGAAGACATTAATGAAAATGATGTAATCTACCGATGTATCGGCAAAGACTTTAATCAGGGTATTTTATCTTGCGGCTTTATGCGGAAAAGATCAGCAGAGCGTTCTCAATATGATTTTAAGATAGGATATTACAGCTGTTTTGTAGTATTGCAAGGCAGTGGAACGTTTATTTCGATGGACGGTACCGTTACTCCTATGCAAGCAGGTGATCTTGTTCAACGTCTACCTGAACGTTTGCACTCTACTGCAATTGAACCCGATGGGAATTGGATCGAGTTTTATATCAGTGTCGGGTATCCTGTCTATTCCTATTTAAAGACACTTGGAATTATTAATTCCGATAAGGAAGTCCAATCGGCACTGCATACGAATGATTTTTTCTTTGATTTTGTTTCCTTGCTGAAAGCCTTGAAAAGTGCAACAGATGAAGGTCTTCCCTCCCTGCTAATGAAATCTCAGGATCTGATTATCCGATTGCACAGCAGCATTCATAATGCTCATAGCAATGAAATTGAAAGTAAAATAACAAAAGCCTGCGAGCTGATTAGTGTCTCCAATGATATTCACTTTGATATTCAGGAAGTGGCATCTGCCGTGAATATGGGCTACGAGAACTTTCGAAAATTTTTCAAAGAGACTACGGGGATTTCCCCTAAGCGATACCACACTGAACATTTAATGAGACAGGCCAAAATGATGCTGCTATCCGGACTTCCCATCAAACACGTAGCCGTTAGCCTGGGTTACGGGGATATATATTCATTCACCAAACAATTTACGAAGTCAGAAGGGGTATCTCCAGGACGATATATCCGTAAAACAAAACCTGTTCAAAATTAAGTTTGAAAAACAAAAAGCAACTCATCCGCAGACAAGTTGCTTTATAAATTGATTAAGAGTTTACCGCTTCACCTTATAAAACTCATGATACAGCTTCATCAGCGCCCTCTTCTCAATCCGCGACACATAGCTCCGCGAGATCCCCAGCTCCTTCGCAATCTCCCGCTGCGTCCTCTCTTCTCCGCCTGTATCAAGCCCAAACCGCCCGACCACAACTTCCTTCTCCCGATCATCCAGGATATCCAGATTCCGATAGATCTTGCTCTTCTCAATCTTCAGATCCACTTCCTTAATCACATCGTCCGCTTCCGAGCCGAGGATATCGATCAACGTGATCTCGTTGCCTTCCTTATCCGTTCCGATCGGATCGTGGAGAGATACGTCTTTGCGGGTTTTTTTGAGTGACCGGAGGTGCATCAGGATTTCATTCTCGATACATCTTGCCGCAAAAGTAGCCAGCTTCGTGCCCTTGTTCGGGCGGTAGCTCTCGATGGCCTTGATCAGCCCGATGGTGCCGATGGAGATCAGGTCCTCCATGTCTTCGCCGGTGTCGCCCGAATTTCTTGAGGTTGTGGACACGATACGATGTCATTTCAATCGTTAATTCATTTTATAAAAAAATCCTATCGGGAAGTGTTGACAGGAGTGAGCGGCGGCCCTGCTGTAAATTCGGCTACAATGTGTTGAAGCAAGCCGCAGCGGACCAAAAACGCAAGGTAGCGATCCTCCAATAACAAGAGAATCGCTGCCTCTTTAACAACATTTAGAATCAAGATGAGCTGTTATCTTCGTAGTAAGTCTACTTATGAGTCAGCTCCACTGCTTAAAGAGAGATGTGATCTAAAGACTTATTTCATGACTTCGACAAAACAGCCTGCTCCTCAACAGCTGTCCGTCCGGCAATTCGACCGAATGTGAAAATGTCGGTGAGCGAGTTACCACCCAGACGGTTACCAGCATGGATACCGCCTGCCACCTCACCGGCTGCGTACAAGCCCGGGATGATCTGGCCAGATTCGTGAAGAACATGCGTCTGTGTATCAATCTTGAGTCCGCCCATCGTATGGTGAACAGCTGGCTTACGAGGTGTCGCATAGAACGGAGCCACTGCAACCTTAAGATCGAACGCATTTTTACCAAATTCCGGATCATGTCCTTGATCAACGTAAGAGTTGTACATCGCGATCGTATCCACTAGCGTAGTCGGATCGATATGAATTTGCTGGGCCAGCTCCTCCAGTGTGTCCGCTCTGAATAGCGTGCCTCGCTCCACCTGCTTATCGATCTTCGCTTGATTTGTGTTATAGGCCGTCTCCTTGATCTTGTCATCCGCAATCAGATAGAACAGGCCTCCGTTATTGATTGCTGCTATCGACAACTGATCGCGGCTACCATATTCGTTGACGAAACGTTTGCCCTGCTGATTGACCATGACAAAGTTCTGTGGCGGCACTTGCAACCCGCTAAACAAGGCGCCCGTCTGCGGATCGGACACTGGCATCATCTGCGAGAAGCCCATGCCGACCAGTTCAGCGCCCGCACTTTGTCCCAGCAAAATACCATCGCCGGTAATCGCCGGAGAATTCGAGGTCTTGATGTCGTCATCGATCTCGCTCCAGTACGTATTGTACTGCTTCAGCATCTGCGTATTGGCCCCAAAGCCACCGGAAGCCAGCACCACGGCCGGCGCATGAACCGTTACCGTTTGCCCAGCTACTCCGGTACCAATTACGCCGCTGACTCGGCCGTCTGCTTCAATAATCAGTCGCTTCACCGGGGTATCGGTGAGGATCTGACCACCCTGTGCACGGACAAATTGCTCTAAAGCCGCTACGAAGGCATAGCCTTCATGCTTCACTGGTTTATGTCCACGGCGCCACAACGCTCCTACCGGCATGGTCACTTCGTTATAGTCAAATTCGACACCCAGTTCCTCCAACCATTTAACGGAGGCTAACGCCTGATCGGTTAATACCTTAACCAGATCATATTGCCCGTAAATGGAATACCCCTGAAGGTCGTTCCGTTTGCCGCCGAAATAGGTCTGCATCCGGTGGAAGATCGCGGAGTCGAACAAGAATTCTTTGCCCTCTTTCGTATCGCGGAGATAATCAGCCACCTGATGTTTGAAGATACGGAAGTCCGCCAGATACTCGGCATCTACCTGTTCTTCAGGGGTTGCTGCCAGCTCTTCAATCGTATGACCTTCACCCGGAATCGCTGCGAATTTACGTTGCCACTCTGGATCGGCAGCGTTCATTGGACCACCTGTTCGTACCGTATTACCACCTATGGCTGGGAACTTCTCGACGATGATAACCTTCTTGCCCTGCTGAAGCACGCTGGCTGCTGCTGCGAGTCCCGCACCACCCGCACCAACGACCACAACGTCCGCTGTATACTCTTCGTCGCCGTGATTGATCGCACTCTGTGCTTTTGGCCGTTTTTTTAATACATCCGGGTTGGCGCCTGCCATCTTGACCGCCTTCGCTACTCCGTCGATGACCCCATTGCTAGTGACGGATGCGCCGGACAAAATATCCACGTTCAGCGTCTGTCCTTCGATGATCTGACTCGGAATCCGGGTAAATACCACATCCGCAATCCCCTGTGATTCGCCCGCCGTATCGATGTCGATCTTCTCTATACGAGTCGAACTCATCTCAACGATCATCGGCAGATCACCGTTGTGTCCGACCGCCTTTACCTCATAGGTTCCCGGTTCAAAGCTAACGTCTTCAGGGACATTCAGCAGATTAGCGATTTTGGCAAAACGCATAAAGCGATAGAAGCAACTCTCCAAGAAATCAACCGTCCGATCCGACTTGATCTTCCCCGCTTCATCAAAGGCTTCATTCGCACGGCCCAACAGGAACTCCGAGCCAGGCATCACGCTAGCATTGACACCGGGTGCATCTAGAATCTGACGCAGATGTAGTTGTGCACGGGAGGACCCCTGCACATCATACGCCGCACCGACAACCATGACCGGTTTGCCATCGAACGGGTGAAGATTCCACGACAGCCATTCCAGAATACTTTTCAGCGCGGAGGGGACCGAGTGATTATGCTCCGGTGTAGCGATAATGACGCCATCCGCTTCCGTAATCTTCGTGTTAAAGTTCTGAATAATCGGACTCTGCGATTGATCGTCCGACTCATTAAACATCGGGACACCCTTCAGTTCCAGAATTTCAATGTCCACTTTTTCGCTAAAATGAGACTTCATAAATTCCAGTAGCTTCCGATTATAAGACTTCGACGCGTTGGTTCCTACAATTCCGACAAATTTCATGCCCGTTCGCCTCCCCAGATTGCCGATTCCCAGCTAAATGCTTTGCTTTGCTCTGTCTTGAAGTGGTTCTCTTTAACCAACTGTTGGTTAATCTTCACGAACAATTGGAACTCTTCGAAGATCTCCTCCAGCTCCTGAACCTTATTTGCGTAGACCAGATCACCTGACTCGTCAAAAGCGGCAAGTGAATGTCCCAACAAAAATTCCGAGCTCGGCAGAACGCGAGCCTTAAGCTCTGGAGCATCCAGAATCTGACGTAGATGCATCTGGGCGCGAGATGTACCAAGCAAACCGTGGGAAGCACCGACGATCAGAACTGGTTTGTTAATCAAAGGACGGGTTGTATAGGAGATCCATTCCATGGCGCTCTTGAGCGCCGCTGGGATGGTATGATCGTATTCCGGGGTCGAGATAATGACGCCATCCGCTGCCGCAATCTGCTCGCATAAGGCTTGTACTTCAGTTGGCGCCTGACGATCTTCCGGTTCATCAAAAGCAGGGAGGTGCTTAATCTCGCAGATCTCAATCTCCGCCTGGCTGGAAAAATGCTTACGCATAAATTGCAACAGCTTGCGATTCGTCGAAGTATTCGAGTTCGTTCCGACAATACCGATTAGTTTCATAATTTTCTTCCTCTCTTACTTTGTGAATAATTACACAATATAAAACAGCTTTCTACGAATTCCTTTTGACTTGGTCACTTACCTTTACAAATAAATTTTAGTATGAAAAAATACATTTGTGAAATATCCATTTTCTTATCGTTCTATAACAGTTCTCTTATACCATCTTTAATGAGAGCAGGTGATCCTTATGACTACGATTGATTCTTCCAATATCCTTCATTATCTTGACGCGATTCTCAAGCACGGAAGCTATACTAAGGCCGCCAAGGACTTGTATGTTTCGCAACCTTACCTCACGCAGCTTATCAAGCGAATCGAGCATGAGATCGGCACAGAAATTTTGAATCGACAGACCTCTCCCTTGCAACTAACTGAGGCAGGCAAGCTGTACTATCAGTATCTGATGTCCCTCGAAATGGCACAGGAACAATTCCACAAACGAATCGCTCACTATTCCATAAGAGACACCCAGACGATCAAGCTCGGTATCTTGTCCAGCTTAGGTTCGTATTTATTGCCTTTGTTTTTACCCGATTTCATGAAAAAGTACCCGTCTATTAAGATCGAGATTCAAGAGGATTACTCCGAGGTCAATGAAATCCGCGTGTTGAACCATGAACTGGATTTTTTTATCGGACAAAATCCAGAGACCCTCTCGCCCAATCTGAATGTTGTCTCATGGGGGCCTCACGGTTATTATGCGGTGGTGACAGAGGACTCCCCGTTGTATGACATTAATCCGAAGACGTTAGAGGAGAGCCATGCCAATCTGAAGCTGCTACTGCAAAGTCCCCTTGTGCTGACCAAAAAAGGTTCTTCGATTCGCCGGCAGCTTGATCACCTATTTCAGAAGTTTAAGATCAAGCCAACTGTTATATTGGAAAGCACGAATATTTTCACCACGCTGGAGTTAGCTAAGAAAGGCGTTGGTATCGCATTCGTCCCCTATAGTATCTGCATGTCGGAAGCCCCTCAGGGCTACCGCCTGTTGCCCTTATCACTGAATTTGTTGTCGCTCGATTATTTTATTGCCTATTCCAAAAACAAACCTCTATCTTCGGTGGAACAAGATCTGATCGCACTCTTTACTACAGATGTGCCATGTACGCACGCAGAGCATCCGTAACAGCCAGCTCGTTATGTTCCGTGATCACGATACCCTCAATCTTAGCGGTCGAATTCAGCGTACGAATGATCTCGGCCGCACGCTTGCCATATAGACGGGTAGACCCAATCTCTCCCTCCAATGACTGCTCCGATACAATCGTCAAGCTTGCTACATCGCTCTGTACCGGGTACCCCGTTTGTCCGTCAAAAATATGATGGTACTTCCGTCCCGCAACCTCCAACTTCCGCTCATACACGCCAGACGTCACAATGGATTGGTTCTTCAATTTCATGACCAACGCATAATTCCCTCGCGGTAGCTGTGGATTCTGAATCCCGACCCGCCATAACCCGTCTTCAGACGCCGGGTTCTCACCAAAAGTCAGCACATTCCCACCTAGATCGATGAACCCTGCGCTCGCCCCCTGACGCTTGAACACCTCCACAATTCGATCTGCAAAGTACCCTTTGGCCAGCGCACCCAGATCAACCTCCATCCTTTCCTTTTCCAGGAAAACAGTCTTCCGTTCCTCATCCAATTGAATATGATGCGGATCGATAAGCTGCCGACACTCCGCAATGACCGCTTCCGGAGGATGCTGCGCCCCTGCAAACCCGATCTTCCACGCCTTGACCAAGGGACCAATCGCGATGTTCAGCAGACTGTCTGCTACGAGACTCTCCCTCTTCCCGATTGCAATCAGCTCGAACAGATCCGTATCGACAATTACGGGACTCTTCCCGGCTTGGTGATTAATCTGCATGAGCGCCGAGCTCGGATTATTCGCACTGAAGCGCTGCTCGTAGTCAATTAGCTGCTGCTCCGCATCCGCCAAGAGCGCCGCTGCATTCTGATGATGAACGACCATCGTAATAACCGTTCCCATGAGCTGTATAATTTTCTTTTCCATAGTGAGCATCCTTTGTTAATGAGATAGTGGAGATGAGTTGAATCGTAAATGCTTACATTTAGCATAAGCGATCGAAATGGGCAAGAAGGGCTTTTGGCATGTTTAAGGAATGGCGCGTTGTACGATTTAGCTTGCCTACGATTACTTCAAAAATGCGTTTCATGATGACATCATCCAGCGTTTTCATGTGTTTCGAAAGAGACGAATGGCTTGAGCATAGATCACCATGCCTTAGGAGGAATATGTAATCCAACCCCACATTTTTATATAGTCTTCTGTAGAGGTATTAGATGATTTGCTTTACACCAGCTTGTTTCGCTGTATCATTATATGTATAAAAAATAATTTGCTCCTTGTCCACCGACTGCAATAAACACTACTATTCCCTCGCATTTTTAGCCCCCCCTCAAACAAATTAAAAAAGCACTCCTTCAGTTCAGTAATCATAAACTACTAATCTCCGAATGAATAGGTGCTTTTAAATTTCCACCTCCTGATCAACCACTCCTAATTTAGTGATACCAATCGTAGTCTCATAAGATTCCAACCATCGGCATTTAATGATTGTACTACCATCCACAAAATTCTGAAGACAAACATCATCAATGAAGCGATTAAGCAAAGCGCCTGAAGAAAACGATTGCTTCAAACTTTCCAATATTAATCCATTATTTAACATAAGAAAAGCATCTATCCAAGTATGCACCATTTGGAGTCATACTTTTCACTAGATGCTTAGACGCAAACAACTTCTTCTTGTAACCTATCGCTTCACCTTATAAAACTCATGATACAGCTTCATCAGCGCCCTCTTCTCTATCCGCGACACATAACTCCGCGAAATCCCCAGCTCCTTCGCAATCTCCCGCTGCGTCCGCTCTTCCCCGCCAGTGTCCAGGCCGAAGCGGCCTACCACAACTTCCTTCTCCCGGTCATCCAGGATATCCAGATTCCGATAGATTTTGCTTTTCTCAATCTTCAGATCTACTTCCTTAATTACATCATCCGCCTCAGAACCAAGGATATCGATCAGGGTGATCTCGTTGCCTTCCTTATCCGTTCCGATTGGATCGTGGAGGGATACGTCTTTACGTGTCTTTTTGAGCGACCGGAGATGCATTAGGATCTCATTCTCGATACAACGGGCCGCAAAAGTAGCCAGCTTCGTGCCCTTGTTCGGACGGTAGCTCTCAATGGCTTTGATCAGCCCAATGGTGCCGATGGAGATCAGGTCCTCCATGTCTTCGCCGGTGTTATCGAATTTCTTGAGGTTATGGACACGATGCTATGTCATAAGCTCAAAAACAGTGTACCATTTGCTACTCAATATGAGCCAAGCTAATATTGCAAGGGACTTTTTCCTTCTTTTTTTTTATCACAAGCAACCTCAAAATCGAATCAAGATAAACCGCACAAATACTATCCAATTTCACCTCTTAAAAAACTTTATATCGTAAGATAATATCATTCTCTGCATCTATTACTTTATAGCTCTTATCTTTTTTATTTTTAAAAAGGGCTTGATCAAATAAACTTTTTAATATATCGTCATTATCCTTATCCAGAACCACTCCTTCACGTTCTAATCTTTTTTCATCTATTTGAGTCGTGCTTAAGAACCATTTATTATCAGTATATTTTAATAACAACGGATTAAATATATAAGATTTTTTTTTTGTATCTATACTTAAATAATTTTCTATTTTTGCTCTTTTTATTTCTATAATAGGGCCTATAGTTCCTATACTGTCTTTGTATAGATTATGTTCATTTAGCAACTTACTTAATATTTCATAAATTTGATTAGGTTCTCTATAAATATATTCTGTTGGATTATAAAGGTTGGGCATGTTTTCATACAATTCTAAAATACGTTCTTCTCTTATTAGCTTCTCATCATTTAAGACTTTCCTCCAAAGCCCAATTTTCTCTAATACTTCATCAATACCAGGCCTTTTAGAAGATAAATTTTCAGTAGCTCTTTCAAGCACTTCATGTATAATTCTTAAACCACCTACTTTTATTTTTTCATTTGAGTTAAGACTCATTATATCGTGACGCGAGTATTTACCATCAAAGCAATGTTCATCTTCAGTTAGAATAATCCAAATTAATTTGCCAAATGAATAGATATCTGCTTCTCTGGGTACTATAAATCTACTTGCTACTCTTTTCATTTCTGGTGCAATTGTATTCCAAGGTCCAATGGGTTCTTTTACATCTGTAAGTCGCTTTATAGAGTGATGACGTATTAAACCAAAATCACAAAGTACTACTTTATTTTTATATATTAATAAATTATCCAATTTTATATCACGATGCGCATATCCATTGTCATGAAGGATTTTAATTGCATTCCCTATTTCTAAAATAACTCTTATTTTCCCCTCTACTTTTAATTTAAATATACTGTCTTTAAGTGGCCTTGCAAAAGGCATCACAAACCATGGCCTATTGTCTTCTTTTGGTGTTTCAGGCAAATAACAATCTACAATTTGTAAAAAACAGTTACTTAAATGACTTAATTTTTTCCCCTGCTCAACTTCTATTTTAAAACGATTATACTTTTTTAATGGATATGGTTTATTTCTATTATTAGAAGGATTTAATATCTTTACTACTAATTCCTCATCTGATAGTGGTTTACATAAAATTTTATAAACTGTACCGTTACCACCTCGCCCTATTTCATTCTGTAGTTTAAATTGCAATATCTCCCCTTTATAATTATATAACATTGAATCTTCCTTTTTAGTTTTATAAGTCAAAGGACGCACGCTCCCTTTCTTGGAAAGCTTGTCTCTTATAGTCCTCAGATACCTTCAATAATTCAGATGATACTTTTGGGAATTTAATTCTAATTTTTTTTGCATAGTTTTCATATTTGGTAGCTAGAGCTTCTTCTTCTCTCCCATTACTCCCCCAATAGGCACCTCTGCTATTGCGAATTCCTAACACAAAACCTATTCCAATATCTTCTGTGTAATATTTTTCAAACACTTTGCATATAGATATATGTGGAAATATCCCCTCATTATTTACAGGAGAATATGCAAAGCATTCACCAAGGATTTGCCTTCCGATTTTTTCATGTCCATTTTCATCAATTTTGTTGAAATATTTATTAATCCATGTTTCTAACTCTTCTTCATCAATATCATTCTTTTCATCTACACATGGGCAAAACTTTAACTTGAATAGAATATTCCATGCTTGCTTTCCTAACTCTTTATTCATCTCATCAATATTACTATCTTCTTTAGAAGATTTATAGGCAGCTTGAATTACTGAAGCTAACGATATAGGATCCGTCTTTAGTTCCTCCATTAAATATTTAGGAGGTAATTGATCAATTAATAAACTAAAGTATCCCCATTCTAAATTGCAAATTCTCAAATAAAGTTTTCTTTCAATATTTAAATTTGATTCTCTATAAATATTTTCAAATACCTCAATAATTAAATAACTGTTTTGACTATTTATATTGAAAATTGATTGGTTTAATAATATTCTTTCTAACACTATAAGATTCTTTTCTAAATCTTTCTTAAAGTATAAATTTAATATATTTAGCAGAGCATTAAAATTATTATATTTTAAAAGTTCTGACCATACTCTATCTTTTACTTGGTTATCAACTATATTCCAACGAGTATAAAAATTTTTCCAATACTCAAACTTCACTTCATTCGATAATGAGTCCAGAATTTTCAAAAAAGTTTTATCAACGTTTGCAATTCTTAATATGGAAACAGCTAATTCATCATTTTCCTTTATAAAATCTAAAGTCCTTTCCAGTACACTAATTCCTTCACGACTATAGATTGTTTCGATATAAGAAATAAAAAATGTTTCTGCTGAATTCTCTAGAGCTTTAGTTAAAGTATCAAAATTTAAATTAAATTCATCAATATCACTAGCTAAAATAATTCCGATAGCCTGCTGGGAACGATTAGTCGCATCGTAAATCTTTAATAAGTTAATTAAATTCCAAATAGAGTAATTCTCTTTGATTAACTTTACAGCTTTAAATCTTTCTCGCTCTAAATTTGCTCTTCCATCTTTCCAGTTACTTCTTTCGTTCTTGTCATATGGAGTTGGATGTAAATCAACTAAATTTTCATTTGTGAATAAGTGTAAATAATTATAAAGTTCGCTTTCGAAAGTAATTAAATTAAATAGTTCTTCAATTTTCATAACATTTTCTTCACTTAAGGCCCATTCAGAATTCTTAAAAAATCTATGTTTATATATAATGTCTCTTATTTTTTCTTTGAGCATATATTTTTGTTCATCAAATTTATTAAGGGCCAGTGCCTGATTAAATTTTTCTTTAACTAAATCATATAAACCTAACTCAATAAATAAACATTTATCAAATAATAAACCCCATCTTTCTAAATCATTATTAGCAGCATTTATTGCTATTAAAGAATATGTTTTATATGTTTTGAATAATTGATCACCATACTCTAGTTTATACTCTAACTCATAGGGTCTATAATCTAAGCGTGTCATACTTAAAAATGATCCATGGTTGTTTCTACCAGGTAAGATTTGCTTTAAGAGTTCCCATCCAATCGAACTATTTTCAACAACATATTGCACTATTTCAATTTTTTCCTCAATACTTACATTAATCATATGTAACGATCCAGACAGGGCATGCGCTAAAGTAGAGATAGGATTATTTGAAATTTTATAATTTATTTTTCTTTCAGAGAGTTTAACCAAGATTTTTATAGACAAAAACACTGTTTTTTCCAAACAAAGTAGCTTTTCAAGTGCCCATAATACATTTGTGTAGTAATTTCCTCCAAATAAACCATCAGATATATTTTCAAATAAGTCCCATATCTTTGATTCGGGATTATTTACTTCTGTTTCTATAAACTCTGAATAAATTTGTGGCGAAGCTTCTGCAAATAAAGGTAAAAATTCTGCTAAAGCAAACCACTGCTTTGATTCATGGATTTGAGCAAATAGTTGCTTTAATATATGATCTACATATAGCTGAGTTGCTTGTGTGTTGGGAGTGCTTATATTATCTTTTAAAGCAATAACTATTAGTGAACGAATAATCCCTTTTTTCAATGTACTAGAATACTCTAAATGATCATTCGTTAGCAAACTAGAACGATAGTGCTCGGTTACCGGTAGATTATATTTAGATGGAACTTCACTTAAAACATCTAAAGCTAGCATTTTGAATAAATCTAATTTTTCTTTATTGATTTTAGAAAATAAAATCTCCCAACTTTCTTCGACATTAGCTAACTTTAACACATCTATAAATCCAGTATTAAAACTCAAAATAAAGGGATCTTCCCCATTAGTTACTTTTTTAACAGATTCCAAATAACATTCATAATCCATTAGACTTAGTTGCTCAACAAATAATTTATCTTTATCATTATTTTCCCACGAACCTGTTAGTAAAGCAGGTATTAAATTCGCCTTTGTATACTCCTCCCATTGGGGTTTTCCATTCTTACCTTCAAAAACTTTCCTTTTAAAAATTGAATATATTCCATTACATTGACTAACCAATCGATATGCCCTTGTTAAGTCATCAATTTCTTCATTTAGCTTATCACGCATATTACCAAGAGTTCGCTTGTTCAATTTTATAGGTGTTTTATTACTAAGAAAATCTTCTTCACCATATATAATAATATTAACATTTTTAGGAATTACAGTAATCTCATTAGCATGAAAATTCGGTATTAAAATTTTATCTTCACAATTACCTTTCAACTCTTTCCATTTTTCTAACCCATCTACTAGTTTTACTTTTGGAATAAGGTCCCGCGCTTGAGTCTTAATAATATACAAAATATAGCCCATTACTTCTTCTTTAGTTTTACCTTGTAAATATACAGTCCCCTCCGTTCTTATCTTTTTTAGAAAGTCAAATTCAAATTCTTTTTCTTCGTAATTAAAAAAGTTCAGGGAAATTTTAGGATTAGTCCCTCCAATCAAATACTCTTCAAATTTATAAATATCCGAGGCCCTTTCAAACAATTCCAATCCTATTTCCTTAAAGTATTGCTTATATTTATTTAAGCTCACCGCACCAAGTCGACTTGCTTCACCATTTTCTGAAATTTGCTCTAAAATTACTCCTACTATAAATTTTTTATAAATAAGTGGTCCACCAGAGCATCCATGGTAGTCTTTTATAGAATCTGAATTCACTTTTAAATCTAAATACCCATCGTCTTTATTTCCAATTAATTTAAGTTCAATTACTGTACCGTCATTTTGCCTAACTGCTGGATACCCATATGTGGAAGCATCCTCCACGTCTTCAAAGTTATAATCTATACATTCCAAATAGTTTATATCTTCAATGATTTCATCAAGGTTTAATGCAATTATTTCATGATTTTCTATTCCTCCTGTTTTTGGCAATATAGGTGTTGCATGCTTAATAAGCTTATGTCCATTCTTATCTTTAAAAATAACTTCTATTAAATCTGTATTTTCAGATAAATATTCTTTTATAGAATGTACTGTTGTAATAACTTTATCTTGTGAAACTAAAAAACCCGTTGAAACATCCTCCTTACATTTTATTTTTGGTATAGAGAATTTATATTTAAAACTCATTCTTATTCCTCCTAAAGTTCAATTATTAAAGGCTCTTCATTATCACCATAAATAATCTCATAGTTATATCTCTCTTTTAATTCACTTTCTTCATAAATAATTGAAGTTTGCGTTCTATAATTAAAAAATAAATTTTTCTTGATTTTGGAGTGTGCAGACAATAGCTTTATTATGGTTTGAGCATCTGGATGATGATGTTTATTGCCATTAGTTGAAAAAAGATAATTATTTGAACATAAAATTTTAGCTAGTTCATTCGATGTGTTTTTCAAGCTTCCATGATGTGATACTTTTACTAAATCAAATTTTTCTTCCCCCAATTTTTTTAGATTATCAACAATGATATCCGGATGCGCATCGGCTAGGAATAATAGCTTTTTATTATTAAATGATATTAGAATAGCAATCGATGAACCGTTGTTTGCACTTTCATCAATTGGATATTCTTTTTCAATATATTCAATTAATTTATTTGTTTTTATATTGTTTTCCTTTGAAATTTCACTAACTGTTATTATAGCTTCGTCTTCTAGCATCATTTGCATAAATTCATACGCATCGTCAAATAATTCATTTTCATTTACTGTGAAATTCCACTTCTTCTTCTTTAATTCTTTAACCCAGTCTCCCCCTAGTTTAATTAGCTTTTCTTCATTTGGAGATAATACATTAATCTTAATATTATCTATAGTTACTAACTGATTAGAATTTGTTGTGATAGCTCTACCATCAAACTTATTGTTCCACTTATACTTCCCTTTCAATAATAAAGCGCCTAGTGTTGAACCTTGTTTTGCGCTAATTTCTTCTTTAGTGATCTCATCTTGATTAACTCTTGTTAAATATGATTTTCCTAAAGCCACTTCTGTTTCTAATATAGCTCTCTCAGAGTCCTGCAGTTCGACACCATCCTTTTTCGAGATTTGTAGATGTCTGTAAGTATTAAACCAAACTTCATCAATTTTTATTATTTCCTCATTAGTATTATCTTCTATAAATTTAATAGCACCAGAAATGTGATCAGAATCTATGTGTGAAATAATCATCAAACTTATTTTTTCATTACATCGGGAAAGTTCCAATAAATCTTTTTTCAAGAAACTTTCATAGGTGTCTATGTATCCACAATCAATTAATATATGTTTTTTCTCTGTATTTCCGATGGAGATTAAAAAAGAATCTCCATTCTTAGCTGGATACATTTTAATTTTTATCATTTCTTCCTCCAATATCTCAGTCATGTATAAATCCACATTATTCCTATTATTAATTGAACATGCTTAAGCGATGTTAACCAACAGCAACATATAACATTTAATTATTGATCTATTCATCAACTTTATTCACAGAAAACACAGCAGATACTTCTTTAATCCAATCACCTCTCAATTCTTTACCAAACAATTCTTGATAAACTTTTGCCTTAATCTGCACCATCTCTTTTTCTAATCCACTATCTTTTTCTTGGAGGATTTTCAAGTCTGCATCTGATAAAGCTTTACTCTTGGATGCAACATATTTTCGATATATAGAAGCATCCATACGCCAAGCGTAAAACTCTGCTGAGAACTGTTCTTTCATATTGTTCATCATCTGAACGCCAGGAACATCAAGATCCCCGGAATAATAAATAACACAGTTTGGATTTGCTGTAAGACACTTTTCTATAAATACTTTAGAAGCGGTTCTAGCCTGACCTATAGTGCAAAGCAAAACTGGAAAATCCGATGGTAATTGCTCCAAAGTTAATTTGTTCAAATTAAGAAAATGAATCGTTTCATCTACCAAGTAAGAAATGACAGACGGATTTTCAATAATATACATTGACGGGTATTGCGGTAATTGTTTCATCTCTTCAATTTCACGTAGATTTAATGTTCGAGGAGAAATTCCATTAACTAAATGTGGTACAAAAACATGTGAAATTGAACTAAGATCGTCATCTAATATGTCAAAATGTCTATAAACTTGCCTCTCTAACAAATATTCTGGAATGACTGTCAAATGACTATTAACATTCTCGCTTAGCATTAGACTTTGACTGCTTATATCATCCAGGGCACTCCATAACAATCTTCCTATTACATTTGTTTTATCAAAAGCGTGTGAATCTTCAGTAACATAAGCAGCGAACATTGGTAATCTAATTTTTCCAGTGGATATTCCACAAGCTTTAAACATCTCGTCCTTTCTCATGAGCAAATGCCATAGAGCACTTATACAGGTGAATAATTCTGAATCAACATTTGCGCCTTTGTCAAAAGCAATACTCAAAATCCTATAACCTTTGACATCCTCCGCTTTTAATCTTTCAAACCATTTAAATGTCTTTTCAAAAAAAATTTTATGTTCAGAATCAGAAACATTGAATTGCATAATAAACTCTTGTTCTACGCGTACAAAAAGGTTCTCCCATGCTGAAGCCTTTAATTGCTTTTGTTCACGCTTAGTAAGTAATTGACAGCCATAATATAGCTCTAACAACTCGATTAGAGAAATAGAGTAACCTGCTTCTATGACCGCTTTTTCAAAATCAACTGCAGGAAAACGAGGTCCTTTGTATCGAACGCCAAGAAATCCCCTTAGTGCTTTTTCCTCTTCTCTAGTGGGCAGCATTTTAACGGAACCAAACGTTCCATAGCTTTCAAACTTCTTACGATACAAATCAAAGAGACGGCCGAATCGGCCGCTACGCCTAAATATCTCAATTAGTTGCCATTTATCCTGCATCGCGAGAATACTCCTCAATATTATCCTCTACCGATAGAAGATGTTTTTCTTTACCATCCCAATAATAACGTGCAACAGCGAGCACTGGAGATTCTACAGAGCGTAGAATTTGAGCAATGGAGAGTTCCTCTACCGTATCGTAACACCCCCAAAGCACCTGGGAATTCATAATATAATCGAATTCAAAGTCGTGTACAAGTTGGAACATTTGTGCAATATTTTCGCTATCAATACCTGCAAATGCCTCATCTAGAGAAATCACACGAGGGGCATCAGGTGCAGCATAAGAGTATTTAGCTGCTATCGCTGCAAACAATGGCGAATAAATACTCATCGCCTTCTCACCTCCGCTAAGTTCTCCAAAAATCTTATTTGTAAAACGTTCTTCTGGAATTCCCTTGCGTGTGATGAACATATCAAATCGGTACCACTTACGGTAGTCCAACGCTTTTTTCATCTCTTCAAACATAGAAAAAGTGGTATCATCTTTGCATTTTTTGCGAGCCTCATTAATCTTAGATGTAAAATGCAACCGCACTTTTTCCTTTTGTAGTGGCGTCAAAAAGACAGATTCTTTGGACAAATATGACAATAACTCAGTCGTAGAAATTTGGTCCTCCTCCTTGCTAGTGAGAGGAACCCATTCAAGCCGCATCTGGATTGTGCCAGATACACGCTGTAGCATTTCGTTAGCATCTTGCTCCCATTTCTTCGCAGACCTCACTTTCTCATGAATTGCAGTACCTATGACATCAATAAGCACTCTTTCAAACAACTTTTGTTCCTCTTTCTGTATATGTCCCGAAATAAGTTTTAGTTGATCAGCAACTTCGCTATGCACTTCACGTGGTGTATTTTCCACATACTGAGGTGCAAAAACCAAAAACTGTCGCGAACAGTGCTGTCTAAATATCTGCCAACGTGCGTCTTCCATCTCCTTGGCCGAAATCTCAAATGGGAACGTAACATGTGATTGCTTAAGAAAATAGTCCACAAGCTCACGGTGGGCATAGGCTTCCGCATCTTTCAATACTGAAAGTATCGTATTTAATGAAAATGTTCTATAAGTTTCCTCTAAGTCTCCTATAACCTGATAAGGACTAGGTGAATGAGGAACTAAACCGAAGGAAATCTCTTTTTCATATAATTTTGTCCATGCATTGAATAATCGTAGCCATTCTTCCATAAGGGGTTGTTCTTTCTCTAGTCTTTCTTTCAAAATGCGGATACTATTTTCCGCTTCATTTATTAGTTTATGGTTTGTTTCCAAAAGTTTGTCTGTTTCCTGCAAATTTTTTCTTGCCATCTCAATTTCTTTCTTTACGTCTGTATCGCCAAGATCATGAATTTTCTTGACATACATCGCTTCATAAGACTTGTTACGTTTAATATCTTGCTCTAGCTCTGTTCTAGCATCTATAAGGTAATCATAAAAATTCAACAAATTTTCTTTCTCCGATAAACAGTTAGATATAGACTGATATGCATCAAGCCATGAACTGTGTACCATACGAAGCTCATTTAGCATATTTTTGTAGTGTTCAATATCAATAAGAGCTCTTTGATAACTGGTGTACGTAAGTGGAAGTTCCATGCTTTCTGCTGCATAGTAAAGCGCATTTCGCGCTACTTGCGTATCGTTTTGGTATAACCGTAGAACCGTATGTAGTCTTTCCATCATAGAAAGCTGGATTACTCGCTCCTGGTTCTTGTTTTCATAGCGGGCAAGTGAACCTATCAACACTTCCATTGTTGGAAAAACATCTCTCTCCTTTTGTAGTAAACGCTGCTTATTTTCGATAGAATAACATTCAGAATCCAATTCATATTTCCTACTCTTGAGTTCCTCAATTTGCTTTTGCAATTCATTTAGCCTGCGAGCACGAATTTGTTCACGCGCTGATTTTCCAATATATAAATCCTCATATTGTGGTGCTAGTCCCCCAATCATGCCGCTCCGAAACTCCCCCGTTTCAAGTATATATCCTTCTTCATGGGGAACAATTGATATAGTTTGTAGCACAGCATCAATGTCATTCTCAGAGAGCCCATTAATTGGTACGGAACGTAAATAAGTTAGCATATTTTCTTTTTTGTAAGAGCCTTTTTGTGCCACAGTCGTAGAATCAGCAACCATCGAAAGATCACTTTCATGCACGATAAGTGCTGTTAGAAGTCCTGCTCGAGTGATTGCACCTTCAATAGCCTCTTTTACTGACGCATCTATATGATCTAAAAACTCAACGCTCTCGTAAAAATACGCAGTACGGATATTCTGAGTGCGCAAGTGCTCCATCTTTGTTAGCTCGGAAACAGTAAGCGCAGGCCTTATCTCTTTATGTGCTGATAGCTCATAAATCTGTGTCTCAGTGTCCGCGATTTTCTTTTGGAGAATACCTATGGCGGCTGTAATATTTGCTCGCTCTTCTTGGAGTCCAGTAAGACGTTTGTGGAATAAATTATTTAACCAATCTATAACGGCTTCAGTGGAAGAATCAGCCAATAGCTCTCCAATCCCCTGTAATATTCCCCGTGCTTCAAGCAGATCATTAGGCTGGACTTGAAAATGTCGAGCTCCCTCCGCCCATTCCATAACGTCATTCTCGACTATATCTGCATTTTTAGTATGTTCTTTCTCTAAGGCACGGATCTCTACCTCTATTCCCTTTACATGTTCTTCTTCAATTGCTAAATTTCGTTGCAACTGCTCCTCATGTTCGAGCCGTGCTTGTAAGAAATGTAATTGGCTCGCGATTTCCTGTACCTTGGTATGATACTCCTGAAGAATTTCTTTCCAGTTTTTAAATCCCGCATCCGAAAAATCCTTAAGATTTTGTTCAAAGTACTGACTTAAAGTAGTATGTGATAAGAAAAAAGTATCATCCGCAAGCGCCTCGAGCTCAGAAAGCACATCTTTGCGGTTTTTTGCAGCCTTGTATTCCTTTCCATCGTTTTTCTTGATTCGTTCCTCCACCTCACGCTGCTGTGTTGCATTATTCTCCATGGCTTCCGTTGTACTTTGCAGTTTATGCTCTAAATTCTGTAAAACTTCAGTGATTTTGTCTAACTCCTCCTCCATTGTAAAGAGGGCATGCCCATTCAATAAAGCGATGTTTTTATGGAGAGTTTCTTTAATATTAGTTTGTTCTGTCCGTTTATGTTCTAAATCATTTTTATTCTCTAACGCTATAGCCTCAGAAACTTTATATTTCTTTATGAGCTCAATTGATTCATCAAGTCGTTTTTCACTGTATATAAGGTGCTTCGCTTTTTCATATAGAGAAAACTGATTGTAAGTATCATACGCATCCGCTAACATCGCTAGGAACTCCAGTTCCTTCTCAAGACGAGCCTTCTTTTCTTGCAGGCTATCCATACTCTCCAAAGAGGAAGATAGCGGAGCTAATTCAGATTGTGACAATTCAGGAAGAGCATCAGAAAGAACATTGGATACTTCGCTCGCTTTCACAGCATTGGAGAGTTTCGGACTTCTTAGCTGAAGCAGTACGCCAATCAGTTCTTTAAACTCCTGCGTAGTTTTAAAACGATAAATATTTTGATTCACTAACTCCATGTAACGCTGTTGGCTATCTGTTACTTCTCCATCTCCGCCAATATGGTCTGTTAATTCGCCCATAGTTAAAGGAAACTTTCGGGATTCTCCGCTTACAATCTTTTCTTCGTACAACTTAATATCATATCCAATTCTCTTATTGAAAAGAATGAAATACCATGTCTGCATTGTATTGTCGCTCTCCCGCCGTTTTCCATTCAATCCAATACCGACAGTTACAAAGGTATCTCCTTTGCGATATTCTGTATATAAATATCCGGTACCTTCCTCGCGCTTAGACACATGTTTATTGCCAAGCAAAAGATCAATCATTCGCCGATCTTGCGAACCAAATGGATCAAGACGTGACGGTCGCTTATCACCATCTAGCAGAAAGGGCACTGCCATGGTAGTAGATACTGATTTTCCAGATCCGTTTGCACCACGAACAAAAAGACGTCCATTGCTAAACTCAAAAATTGTGTCAGAATGGTACCAGAAATTCACAAGACCAAAGCGTTTTAAATGAAATGAACTCATTACCCATTACCCCCGCTAGTAGATTAAGCATAATCTCCTGTAACTCGGCCAGTAGCAGAATAAAATACAACCTGCTTGTCCATCTTTACTTCTGCCATATGAAAGCTAGACATATATTCCATAACTTCTCTCCAAATTAGATTTACAGGTCGTTCTGTAAACGATTTGGTCCAACCATGACTATTCAATTCTTTTATTGCTTGAAACCATTTTAGCGCCTCATATTCAGTGCATATAATGCGCCCATTGTGGTCCAGAGCTAATTTCCCCTCATTTACCATATCCCAAATGAAGGTCGCATACTGTACAACTGCATTTGAGATTTGTTCATCTTTTGGATAATATTCTCCATAACGAACTTCTGAATGTGTTAGCATCGTTGTACGGTGGTACCGTTCGAGATGCCAATATTCAAATGACTCACAAATTATTTCGTTTAGTTTATCAAGCTCCTGCCTATCTTCGAGCAAAACAACTTCCTCTTCTGAAAGTTCATCATCATATATGGCCGATTCTAAAAAAATTCTACGTAGAACCCGTTGTTTTGGTGTTGTATTATTTGTAATTTCTTTCGTAATATGTTCTTCTAATTGACTCCAACTTTGGATTTTATTCAGATCTAAGAAGTAAAGCGGGGCAAAATGACGAAAATATGGGGTCGTCTGTAATAAAACATCGTGATTTTTATTGTCTCTAAATCCGTCGATTTCGCGATCCACGACATAAACAAGCCTTAACATAACACAATGTTGCAAAACATCTGTGAATGCCCTACGATGTGAACGTTCCTCCCAGGCGAATTGGATGGCGTCTTCTGGATAATACATGCGAATAGCATCGCATGCGTTTTGCAAAGTAAACTGCTGGTCTTCACCTTTGTCTTCTAAGTAAGCAAGGAAGCAGCAAAAAAACATATAATGACGTACTGTTGAAAAGTTATTAATACCCATAAAAGACTTTGAGGAGACCGGTATTTTTTCTAGTTTAATAAACTCAGTACGTAATATTAAACGATAACCAAAATAATCTCGCATCATGTCAGTTATATCTGCTTTTCTAGAGAGAATCTGAAAATATAGGTCAGCCTGTTTGTCACGATGAATCCAGTAATAATGAAATAAAGCTTCAACACATTCCTGGAGCACCATCTGATCTCTATTCATACCTTTCCTCCATAAACACAAACTCATAATCATCCATCGTCAGGGTACCATCAGTGGAACGAAGGCGAATACGTTTATTAGAACGTAACCTAAGATAAAATCGACGACCATCTTCAGTTCTACTTTCAAACTTTTTTGTAATCATGGCTTGTCCTAATAACTCAAGCAATAAATCCCTCACTTGAGGATACACTACACCAATTTCCTCCAGCAAAATTCTCCTGTCCTTGATTAGACTGTTAAATTGCTCTTGTATCATCCGTGTTTTCTCCAAATGTTCCTGAATCAAAGCCATCTGAGCTAAAGGATCTTCATTTATAGGTAATTTAGTACGTTTGTTCCGGCTTCCAGGCGTCTTTTTGTTAAGCGGCAGTTCGAACGGATCACATTCCCACACATGTTTAGTAATATCATCCTCGGATTTGCGGGGAACTAAGAAATGTTTTGTATTGGAAACACCAAACATCGCACCAGCAATAATATGGCATTCCATTATGTCGGAAGTATTTGCAAAGATACGAGCTAGTTCTAAGTAATCATTCTTGCGACTTTTAAAATAATTGAATTTATCACTGATCTGATCCGCAATCCGTACAATTTTCTGTATAGTACCGCGTGTTTGCTCGATAAGGAATCGGGAACTCGCTTTACGACCATTGATTTCCACAAACCATCCTTTAAAACCGAGCCACTCTGCCCTTCTTCGCTCTAAGACAAGTTTTTCTTCAAACATGTCATTTATTTGTTGTTCAGCTTCGTAGGAAACAATCATAGAAATGATATTCTCTATACTATTTTCATCAATTCGACTGAGGCTTTCTTCAATTAAATCTTTCTTTTCCATTATACCTACCACGAAGTCGCTTAATAGGTATACAAATTTTTCTTTATATGGCAAAAAAGACTCTGTGCGAATAAGACGTTCATATGGTTCGCTATTTACATGTGATAAAAAGTCGGCAGTTCCGTTGCGAAGAGCTTCAAAGCGGGACATAAGATCGCGCCAGATATTACGGATGTCGCCTAATGATTCTTTGTTAGAAGGATTCCACTTTTGAAGCTTAGTCAGATCCTCTAAAATATGATCTGCTAAGACGCGTTCGAAAGACCCTCCGCGAATTGCCTGCAAATTATAACGCATTTCTTCTAGAGTACGTTCTAGTGAAATAGTGTACTGTGTGACCTCATAGTAATTTTTACGCTTATAAAAGTCCTCGATACGTTGTGCATGCGATTCATCTTGATGGATAATAAAATTATTCCATTTTACAAGTACCCTAAGATCTTCTTCCAGTTCCTTCTCGGTGTAACCTGTAAAGTGAGCACCAAAATCTTCGGATGTTACTAATTCTTGATATATCTCATCTAGAAACATATAAGCATTATATTCCTGGCGGTATTTCTGATAAAATACGTAGCATATAGGACGGTATCTGTCCGATTTTTGAGTAGAAAGATATGTAGCTTCTTTAATAGGACTAATTAAAAAACTCACTCGACATCCTCCTTACAGGTAGCATAATCCTAAATTCTAATCTAATACTTATCCAAATTATAACATCAAATCTCAAATGTTTTACGTAGGTATCCTACTTTTTACGTAATTCTTTGGAACTGCTTGTCCAAATTTCGACAATAAAAAGAGCCTGTCAAAAGACAGACCCAATATGCTCACCGCTTCACCTTATAAAACTCATGATACAGCTTCATCAGCGCCCTCTTCTCTATCCGCGACACATAGCTCCGCGAGATCCCCAGCTCCTTCGCAATCTCCCGCTGTGTCCGCTCTTCTCCACCTGTATCTAATCCAAACCGACCAACAACAACTTCCTTCTCCCGGTCATCCAGGATATCCAGATTACGATAGATCTTGCTTTTCTCAATCTTCAGATCTACTTCCTTAATTACATCATCCGCTTCCGAGCCGAGGATATCGATCAGGGTGATCTCGTTGCCTTCCTTATCCGTTCCGATCGGATCGTGGAGGGATACGTCCTTGCGGGTTTTTTTCAGCGAGCGGAGGTGCATCAGGATTTCGTTTTCAATACATCTAGCGGCAAAAGTAGCCAGCTTAGTGCCCTTGTTCGGGCGATAGCTCTCGATGGCCTTGATCAGCCCAATGGTGCCGATGGAGATGAGGTCCTCCATGTCTTCGCCGGTGTTGTCGAATTTCTTCACTATATGGGCAACCAGCCGCAGGTTATGCTCAATCAGCAGGTTCCGTGCCTTGGCATCTCCCTCGGCCATCATGCCTAAGTATTTGCTCTCATCCTGCTCCGATAGAGGCTGGGGAAAAGCGTTGTTCCTTACGTAAGATACCAGCAGCGTCAGTTCTTTGATCAGCAGCGCAATCGTGCTTATGATTCCAGGCAACTTGGCGACACCTCCCGCACATGTACAATGAAACCGGTCAGCAAGGAGAACTACGGGTTCATGGTCCTTTTATTGTATGTGGGTAGGTGCCTAGAAGTGCATGTACGGGGAAAATAGGTACGGGCTCCCTACACTCGGAGCAGCTCGCGGATATCCTCTTCCGACAGCCGGGTGGTCTTGTTCTCGCCAGCTTCGATGACTTCTTCGATAAGGTCCTTTTTGCGCTGCTGGAGCTCCAGTATCTTCTCCTCAATAGAGCCTTCGGTAATCAGCCGGATCACCTGCACCACATTCCGTTGCCCCATCCGGTGTGCTCTTCCAATGGCTTGCTCCTCAACTGCCGGATTCCACCACAGATCGTATAGAATCACCGTGTCCGCTCCAGTCAGATTCAGCCCCGTTCCACCCGCCTTAAGCGAGATCAGGAACACTTCCCCTTCACCTTCGTTGAAAAGCCTGCACAACTCCACCCGCTCCTTGCCCGGAGTCGAGCCGTCCAGATACAAGGGCTGAACTCCCGCTTCTTCCAGGCGCTGCCGGATCAGCGCTAACATACTGGAGAATTGCGAGAACACCAGCATTCTGCGGCCGGAATCACGGCATTCCTGCACAATCTCCAGCAATTGCTCCAGCTTGCCGGAGCCTCCCGTATAATTCTCAAGGAACAGCGAAGGATGGCAGCAGATCTGCCGTAAGCGGGTGATGCCCGCCAGAATCTTCATCCTGCTTTTGTGGAAGCCGTCCGTAAGCAAATCCTGTTCGGTATCTTCACGGAGCCTCGCTAAGTAAGCGAGATACACCTGTTTCTGCTCGTCCAGCAGCTCTGTGTGCTGTACAGTATCAATGCGGTCTGGCAGCTCCTCCAGAACCTCTTTTTTGAGCCGCCGCAGAATAAAGGGAGACACGATGCTGGCGATACGTCCGGCGGGCAGCTCCTTGAAGGTCAATCGTCCGGTGAACAGCGCCGGGAAGACGGTGCTGAAAATAGCTTCCAGCTCATCCACCGAATTCTCAATCGGTGTTCCCGTCAGAGCGAATTTACGCGCGGACATAATTGATTTAACTGCCTGGGCCGTTTGGGAGGCCGAGTTTTTGATCGCCTGGGCTTCATCCAGAATTAACGCATGAAAGGTTATACCGGAATACAGATCAATATCCCTGCGGAGAAGAGGGTACGAGGTAATAATCACATCCGCTTCTTCTACGGCCTTTCCCTCCAGCAGTCCACTGCGCTCCTCCTTCTGCCCTGCCGCCACTAATACGTTAACTGCTGGTGCAAACCGGGCAAACTCATGGCTCCAGTTATAGGTTAAAGAAGCCGGACACAGAATCAGCACCGGAGCTTTCCCTTGTACCTTAAGCGGCATCTCAGCCAGCTCGGAGCAGATATAAGCAATGCTCTGAATTGTCTTGCCGAGGCCCATATCATCTGCCAGAATTCCGCCGAACCTGAACTTCGACAACGTCTTCATCCACTGGAAGCCTCTGGCCTGATAATCGCGGAGAACCGGCTTCAGCTCAGCGGGCAGCTCGAATTCCAGACTGTCCGGTTCCCGCAGCTGGTCCAGGAATTCCCGGAGGGACTTGCCCCACTTCGTATGCTTGAAGCCATGTCCCCGCTCTGGAAGCTGAAGAGCTTGTACGGAGGGCAGGCGAATTACCGAGTGTTTAAGATCCCTTTGCCTGAGATTCAGCCGTTCGGCAACGGTGCCGAATTCGCTGAAACTGTCCACTTCAATGGGCAGAAAAGCCCCGCTGCGCAGGCGAACATACTTCCTTTTCTCCACAATCGCCTGCATGACCCGAACAGTCTCCTCCTCATTCAAGCCTTCCAGCTCAAAAGAGATATCCAGCCAATCCAGACCCTCGCTCAGCTCCGCTTTCACTTTGGGATAAGCTTTACGCTCCAGCACAAGTCTCTGAACAGCAGGTGTGACAAACAGCTCGGCAACCTCTTCCAAAACCGGCACAAGCTCATATAACGCCTCGTAGATGACCGGCTCACTTACGGAAACCCAGTGCTGCCGTTCCCGTCTGAGCGGAGAGTTGTCCAGAATATCAACGATCTTATTTTCCCGCTGCATATTCCGGATCAGGATCTTCTGCTTGCGCGCTTCATCCACGCTATTCTCTTCCAGCGGATTGATCACAATCTCCTCATAATGAAATTCCAGCCGAAACGTTAAGGTACCGTCCGCATAATCCAGATACAGCTTAGCCTGCAGTTCAGGCTCCACAATTCGCTCGCTTACTGCCTGTTCCACACTTACTTTCCCCAGCTTTCTTAAGGCTGGCAACACCTGCTGTACGACCGCTTCGATTTGTCCGGGAGCAATCTCAATGTTCTGCGATGCCGTGAATTGCTGCCTTAATAGTGAAATCATGCTTATAACATCACTGTTTATTGAATATATCTTCCCGTTCATGATCATAGTGGAGTAGTCTGGAAACAACATCAGCTTATCCAGTGCTGAAGCTGACAGAACGTAGTCCTTCTTCTGCCCTGGTCCAATCGTAAATTCAAGCGGAGGCACCTCTCCTGCAAGCTCAGCCCGAATTCCCGGGTTCCCCGATCGCCCCATAATGACATTCACCTCCGGAAAAAGCAGTTTAAGCTTGTCCCAGGCCAGCGGGGTGACGACAATTGTTTTCCCGTCCTTTAAGGAGTTATTATGATAGCTGGGGAGATCATTTCTATAAATCTTCTCAGTGTTTTTCATTAGAAGCAACAGTTCAAGGAATTTCATATCCTCAGGATTAATGTGCTGGTTTTCAGAATCAAAGGTAAATATACTCTTAAAGTATAATGGCTTACGCTGCTCGAAATACTCTAGAAACTCGTTTATTTTGGACACTACATACAGACGTTTGATTCCCACACGCATTTCAACGGAGAAATGCGGATTGCTATTGTAACCACCATGAACGTTAAGCGTGAACTCGAACTGCAGCGACTCTGCATGACCGAATAGCACAGGCTCACTCTCACGGGTAAGAACTGATTTCTGAAAAGAAGAAATAAGCTGCTCCATCTGGTTGTATTTAGACTTGTTTACACGTCTGAATGGAGCAGCTGTTGCATCGGTAGGCTCCTTAATCTGCTGCATGTGTATAGCAATAAGTGTTGCCGCCACATGTTTACAGCAGCCATAGTTCTCATAGGCAGGACAAGAACAGTCTGCTTTGAAGGTATCGGTACGGTCATAAATATCAATATTTACCTCATATA
Source organism: Paenibacillus sp. FSL M7-0896 (assembly GCF_037975415.1). Classification (NCBI taxonomy): domain Bacteria; kingdom Bacillati; phylum Bacillota; class Bacilli; order Caryophanales; family Paenibacillaceae; genus Paenibacillus; species Paenibacillus sp. FSL M7-0896. The sequence goes on along the minus strand of NZ_CP150250.1, from coordinate 1,298,393 downwards.
CCTTTCTTCCCTTCACCTGTGCACCATAGCTGCTATCATCCGGATAGAAGGTAAGGCTGCGGACACACCCCTGTTCATAATAAGACTTCCCCCGGTTATAAAAGTCAGTTCCGCAAAAATCTCTAATTGTTCTCATTGTAATCTTCATATTAAACACCTTCTCAATATAAAATTCATCTTCATCATTTATAGCTAATCACTCGGCATCGCCGCTTCTCTACTATTATCATAACTCCAGGCAACAACCGTAGCACTGTCCCGGCCTAACTGCTCATGTACATCCTCTAATACCTTGTGCACACATTCCTCCAGATCCTCTTCACCTGTAAAAGCAAGATAAAGCCTGCGCGGGTCCTCCATTACCCTTGCCCCAACCTCCAAAAGACCGTCCGTCGTTAACACGATCACGTTACGGCCCTGCCGCAGCTCACGGATGCCTGAAGAGTAACAGGCGACGGGCTGGGCGAAGGTGTTGACGAAGCCAATCCATTCGTAGTAATTGCGCTGGTTCAGCAGATATTGCCCGCGGGCAGCCAGCTCAGGGTGGAGTACATAGAGCGAGTTATCCCCTACCGAGAACCACCAGAGATAATTCTCCATCCCCACGCAGATCAGGCAAGCCGTTTCCCCTGTAACCTGCTTGCACTCGCTGATGAACGTCTCAGATGTGAAAATAGACAACAGAAATTCCTCCAGCGCCCGGAACGCCCGCTGAACCGGGAGCGACAGCAGCCTGATGATCTCATCAGCTTCATTGTCGATTGTGTGGATCAACAGCTCCGCGCTTTCTGCCGTATGATGCGCATCCAGGAGCATTACCCACTCCCAACCACCGTCCGGCTCACTTAATACGTAGGCTCCATCTTCATTTTTGTCGGCACCGGCCGCAGTGTTCCCGCCGTAACGGCCGATAACCATACTCTTATATGCACATGTAGTGGGTTGATCCAAATACATCTCATCACTGCCCACCCAGCTAAATTTATCAATCTCCTGTTCCATCCTGCTCCTCCTGTCCGTAAGTACACGGTTTTGTATTTCTAGTATTATATACTTATACGCTTCCTGCGTTAAGCCCGCACCCAAGAAGCCGTTATTAGCTGCAAGCAACTATGATCACAGCAAATAGCCCCCTGACCGTCCATACGGCCTTGGGGCTATCTTGGCATCACTTTATTCAGATCAGCTTACACTGCCGGCTCTCTCCATATACTCTATCTTCTCCCGGCTGATTCTGTAGAGCCTGGCATCCGGCCCCGGATTCAGGCTGTCGCTTGCTGACAGGAATCCTCTATCCGTGTCCCGCAGAATATACACTCCGCTCAGAAGCTCTCCCCCAACCAGCTTAATGTTCATCCTCGAAACCTGGTAATAGTTCTCTGCATACCAGCTGTATAGCGGCCGCATGAGCAGCTTGCCGATTACGAAATAGAGAGCAGTCATAATCAGCAATAGCACGTACACCACCGCCCGGTCCTGTCCATAGACGAAATAGAGTATATCGAACTGATCCGTCATGTTAAGATTATACGTAACGATCAGCCTGCTCATCAGCAGCATGCCGAACAGCAGGTAAAAGCTTATGCCCAGCAGTACGTGGATCAGCAAGATCCAAGGGCGGTAGGACAAGTGTTGCCTGTGTGTACTGCATGCCACAAAATACGTAACGAGCAATCCCGCAGCAACCAGCGAAATCAGCAGCGGATTGCTCAGAGGATGAAGTACATACAATAGCAAGCTGTTAATTCCAGCAAAAATTAGAATATCCGCCAGTATGGATTTAGTCCGCTCCCGGAGGCTACCCGCTTGAAGCTGTACGTGGGACCCGCCCTGTAAGAAGTCGACAGCCCATACGATCAGGAGCAGAACACTGAACCAGAACAGCGTAGTAGAGAACGGAATAAGATTGAAATACTGCAAAAGTGATGCACCATCCTTATTTTTCCTTCATCGTATCATTTCCACTGATCTTCCTGCCGTAACATTCATCTCCTACATTGTTATAAGATTTGTAATTGCTTTCTAACTGCAATGCTGCAAGAATAGATACACTTACGTTCTGATACAGACTTACATCCATACTTACACTTCGACTATCTCTGAGGGGGCACCACCTATGCTGTTGCTGGGATCATGCGTTATTGCTGTACTGCTGTCTTTTTCATATAGAATCTTCGAGGGGATACTCGGGGTTATCTCTAAACAGCAAGCGCGGTTTACGATTTATTATTGGGGAGCTGCCATGATTGCTGGGAGCGTTCTCTGGAGCAACAGTTATACGTTTGGCGCCCCGCAGCAAGTAATGAGAGTGCTCCCGCTGTTCCTTATTATTCTGCTTGTGAACCTGATCATCTCCAGATCCTCCGGCTATAATCCTGCGGGAACTTATAATACGGTCAACTTCGTGCTGTGCTTCCCTGTCTTTGAAGAGATCGCCTTCAGAGGACTTATCCTGCCCATCCTTGCGCGCCATCCGGTACTCGGTCAGCTGCATTCCACTTCGATCATTGATGTCAGCGGGGCGATCCTCCCTACCTCACTGCTGTTTGCGGTGTCCCATTTGCAATATTACAGGCTGAACCGCGAGAGCGTCAGATTCATGCTGTTTGCTTTTAGCGGAGGGATCTTCTTCGGGCTGTTCGCGCAGGTTACGGAGTCGCTCTTGCTGACGATTCCGCTGCATATTGCTTTTAACGGATCAGCCGTGTGGTATGCCCGGGCTTCCGCAAGCAAGCACCTTCAGGCCTGAGGTATTTCTATATGTATATATGAAAAAAGAGCCACAGCTCCTCTATAGGGCCAGCGCCTCTTCCGTAATCTGCCTGATATCAATCGGAGACAGCGTCTCCTCGTTCACCATGTCCGGCAGAATCTCTGCCAGGAAGTAATCCACGCACTTGAGGTCAATATGTTTGATCTTGATCAGCGCATTGCGGTACATCACCACAAATTCCTTCTCCGTGTTGCCTCTTTGCAGCTCGGCGAAGGCCTCATACACCTGATCCATCTTATCCGCAACCTCCAGAATCAGTCCCTCGAGCGACTCATCCTTGCCCTCACGCAGCTGCTGGTAGAAGATGCTTTTGAATTCTTCCGGAATATGCTCCTTGATGAAGTTGTCGATCATGCCCTCCTCCACCTGCTGGATCAATGATCTGAGCTGGAGCGAGGAGTGCTTCACCGGCGTTTTGATATCCCCGATAAAAATCTCTCCGTAATCATGGCTGCTCGTGATCTCGTACAGCTTCTTCCAGTCGATCACCGCGCCGTGCTTCTCTTCAATATCCGCCAGCGTCTTCGCGTATTGCACGACCTTCCAGGAATGGGCCGCAACGCTATGCTCCTCGAATTTGAATTTGCCCGGACAGCGGATAATGCGCTCCAGCTCATTCAGTGAGCGAAAATACTTGTGAATTCCCATGGCTAGTCCTCCCGTATGTTAGTTAGGCTACGCTAGAGTTCAGTCTAATCCTCCAGTGTTAACCCCGGATGAACCTCAGCACCCCATTGTGTAAAATCTGCACGGCTGCGCGCATCTAACGTTTTTACCCGGCCTCTCCCCGTCCTATTGCGGTCCCCATCCCCGACTAAGGTCGGGAACAAAGAACAGTCTGCAGGCCGTTTTGCCGGAGAGGATAAATTCGTACAATACATACATAGACAACGCAGTGAACACGCCGCGAACCGGCGATCACCATATAAGAGAGGAAGATATCACTATGACAAAAAAATTAACCCGTTCCTTAACAGACAAGAAACTCACAGGTTTATGCGGAGGACTGGCCCGCTATTTCAAAGTTGATGCAACCATTGTAAGATTGATTGTTGCTATCGCTACGATATTCAGCTTCGGCACTGTAGTCTTTCTGTATATTATCGGCAGCCTAATTGTTCCCCAGGAATCCTACGGCGGCTTCGATGATGGCTTCAACTACTAATTCCTTCTATTAAATACTTGCGTCATACCTTAACCAACCCACATAAAAAGGAGATCATTATTATGAGCATATTCCAAAGAATCACCACGTTAACGAAGGCTGCCATTCACGAAGGACTGAACAAGCTGGAAGATCCGATCCTGCTGACCGGCCAATACCTGCGGGATCTGGAGGATAAAATCGCAGGCGCCGAAGGCAAACAGCGTGAACTTAAGGCAGCAGCCAGTGTGCTGGAGCGCCGGATCTACGAATACAAGGTGCTCGCAGAGCGCAGTGAATCGGAAGCAGTCCAGTTCATGAGCGAGGGTAATGAACCCGCTGCCCGCACTGCGGTAATGGCTAAGCTCCGCTACACAGAGAGCGGACAGGAATGCACCGCCGGACTTCAAGAGACACAGGCAGCACTTTCCTCGCTGGAGGTACAGCTTGCCGGTGTTAAGGAAGAACATACGCGCCTCAAAGCCAAAAGAGCCGAGCTGGCTGAACGTGCCCGCAAAGCTGCGGAGATCAAGCAGTCTGCACAGGCCAGCGCATCATGCTCCCCGGCCGGATACGGCGGTCAGGTGCTGAATGCCGGTGCCGCAGCCCGCGGCTTCGAACGGATGGAAGACAAAATCGCCATGCAGGAAGCACTGGCCGAGCAATCCGGTCTGGCTGCAGCCGCAGCAGCTCCTGAATCCCCGCTGAACAGCGCGGTTGAAGCCGAGCTGGAGCGCCTCCGCAACCGTAAATAAACTGACGGTGTATAGTAAGCAATAAGGCTGCCTCCCTTTTTATCAGGGAGGCAGCCTTGTTTTGGTGTCTATGCAAGTACAACAGCAAAAGCTTCGTAAGGCCGTAATTGCAGCTGCTTGAAGTCCACATCATCTCTGGAGTAGTTGCCGATAATGAATCCGGCGTGACCCAGCTCCGGCAATTCCAGTGTGATGGGCTCCCCGCTGAAGTTGGCCGTTACCAGCCAGGTCTGTCCTTCATAGCGGCGGAAGTACATGAATACTTGATCCGGCACGCCAGTCACCAGTTCGAAATCGCCCCATACCACAATTGGGTTGTTCTTCCGCAGTTCAATCAGCTTACGGTAGCAATGGAACACCGAATCCGGGTCCTTCAGATTCGCCTCCATATTAATTTCCTTATAATTCGGATGTACAGGCAGCCATGGCTCTCCGGTTGTAAATCCTCCGTTACGGGTAGCATCCCACTGCATCGGAGTCCGGGCGTTATCTCTCCCCTTCGCATTAATGGAATGAATGATAGCTTCCTTGGCGTATCCTTGCCCGATCCGTTCATGATACATATTGATGGCCTCAATATCCTGCGCTTCGCTGATATCCTGAATCGGATAATTGGTCATTCCGAGCTCCTCGCCCTGATAAATGTAAGGCGTACCCTTCATCAGGTGAAGGAGTATGGCGAACATTTTGGCGCTCTGCACACGGTACTGCTTATCGTTGCCCCAGCGCGATACAATTCTCGGCAAATCATGATTGTTCCAGAACAGGCTGTTCCAGCCCTCGTTCCCCAGCTCGGTCTGCCATTTCGCCAGCACCTGCTTCAGTTCGCTTACATCCAGAGGCTTCAGATCCCACTTCTCTCCCCCGCCCTGCTGATCCAGACCGATGTGCTCGAACTGGAATACCATCGACAGCTCCTTGCGGTCCGGGTTGGAATAGAGCTTGGCTACTTCCGGAGTCGCCCCCCAGGTCTCTCCCACCGTCAGAACATCATGCGCTCCGAAGGTCTCCCGGTTCATCTCTTGCAGATATTCATGAAGCTTCGGGCCATTTCCTGTGATCTCCTGATCGGGAATTTTGCCGACCAGATCAATGACATCCATGCGGAATCCGCCGACACCCTTATCCAGCCAGAAATTCATCATGTCCCATACCTCTTGACGGACCTTGGGGTTCTCCCAGTTCAGATCCGGCTGCCTACGGCTGAACAAGTGCAGAAAGTACTGGCCGCTCGCTTCGTCAAGCTCCCAGGCCGATCCGCTGAAGGTTGAACGCAGGGAGTTGGGAACCCGGCCGTTGACCGGATCACGCCAGATATAATAGTCACGGTACGGGTTATCCTTTCCTTTGCGGGCCTCAATGAACCATGGGTGCTCGTCCGAGGTATGGTTGACGACCAGATCCATAATAATCCGGATATTGCGCTGCCTGGCCTGCTCGATTAATTCATCCATGTCATCCATGGTTCCGAATTCGGTCATAATATCCTGGTAATCGCTGATATCATAGCCGTTATCGTCATTGGGTGATTTGTATACCGGACTAAGCCAGATGGCGGTAATGCCAAGCTGCTCCAGATAGTCCAGCCTGCTGATTATCCCCCGGAGATCGCCGATTCCATCCCCGTCGCTGTCCTGAAAGCTTCGGGGATAGATCTGATATATTACAGCGGTCTGCCACCATTTCATATTGTTCAACCCATTCACTCCTATAAGCTAAATTTGACTACAACCATGGACCAGATGCGCAGGGACGGCAAAGTGAATCTGGCCGCAAGTCCTTGCCCGTGAGGAACCACCTCGTAATCCAGGAAGTTCACTTCCTGGGCCTGATCATCCGGGCTGGCCGTGTAAATGCATTCAACCGGCTGTTCGATCAGCAGTGTGCACACCACATCCTTTTGAGCTTCAGGCCGCTGTTGCTTGCCATGCTCCCAATAATCATCTTCAAGCCCGGCAAGATTAATCAGCTGCAGGATCTGATAGCCCGGCTTGCGCTTAATGATCGTCCAGACCGAGTCAATATCTCCGTTCGGGGCAAATGGCACCTTGCCTTCGAAGGTAATCTCGGTGTTCACCCCGGCGGTATAGGTATAAGACACATCTTCCAGCTCTGCATCCTGGATCATCACACCAAAACGCACGATGAAATCATAGTAGCGTCTGACCTCGACGGCAAATTCAGGCCGCATCACTGCATAATCGGGATAGTAGGGCATAGTCAGCATTCCATGATCCTCACCCAGCAAAAGGTGATATCCCCCGCTAGCGAATATGGAGGCCATCGTCAGCAGCGCCCCGTTTTCAGCCCATTCCTTGTCATGTCCAGCTTCCGGGTAGAAGGAGGGCAGATAGGCGGAGAGGATCACCGGCTTGTGAGGGTCGAGTGAACGCGCATGATCAATCAGTCCTTTAAGCTCACGCAACCGGACTACCGGCGGCCACACTTCAATATATAGCGCCTCCTGATCCGCCGGGGCCGTCTTGTGTATAGGATAATTACCCACATTATTGAAAATAACCCCGGCCTCTGCCTTGATTTCCTTCACGGCCGCCTGCGTCCGGTTAATCAGAGCCGGATAACATTCCGCCAAATCGACCTGTTCTTCTTTTCCTGCGATCCGGCGCACGGCTTTCTTCGGAAAGCCATATTGATCCATATGAATTCCGTCGAATCCGGCATGTACGGCCTGACGGAACTGTTCAACAATATGATCGGTCCAAGGAGAGCCCGGTGTAATATCCATAATATAGAACAGATCAATTAATTGAAACGGATCTCCCTGGCGGTTATACAGTCCCCATTCCGGACGTGTCTGCAGGAAGTCCTTAAGACTTGCATATACCGCTCCATAGGCCATGGCAGCCATCCCTTTATCGTGTACGGCTGCGATCTTTTCACGAACCACCTTATAGGACATCGTCCGGCCCATCGGATCAATAAATTCATCCTCTTTCGGAACCAGATCATCATGCCTGTACATCCAGTCATAGAACTGTATGACATTCAAGTGGAATTTGTTCATGCTGTCAACGTCACGGGTGTCTCCGGATTCTTCACTCCGGAAATCGCTTAGAAATCCATACCGTGGCGCCCGGCCCCAATGATCGGCAATATCGTAGGAGGTATAGGCGGTTGATACTACAGCTTCATTGCACAGAACAGCAGCCTTGACTCCGTACCCCGCCCACACTGTCGCTTCAGTGAACAAGGGAACGGACACTCTTTGTCTCAAGCCCGGTTCCGTATGGATGCTAAGTCTTGCTTCCGCAACCTGCTGCTCCAGCTTGAAGAAGCTGACAACCAGCTGCAGAACCGCTTTCTCCCCGGTTTCTATTTCAATAATAATGCTGCCGGATTGGCCGGTTTTGTACTGGGCCTGATCCGGATATATATCTATATAAGTCACTAATCTATGGTCCATATGAATTCTCCAATCCTTGTAGATTGAGCTTGTTTACTTCCGCTTATTTCTTGCCGTTTTCCGCCAGCCAGGCATCCAGCTGCTTTTGCGCCTCCGCGATGACTTTGTCTGCTCCAGCCGCTTTTTGTTTTTCCAGCATTTTAGGAAGAGACTCTTCCGGATCGAGCTGGCCGGATTTCAGGCCGTCAACAAAGGCTTTGTTGGCGTTGTCGATCGAGATCAATTCATTTTTTACCGGCTCCGCATCGAAGACAAATCCAAAGATCCGTGAAGGATTAGAAGACACCTGTTCGTTGAACTTCTCGTAGTTCTGGTATTTATTCGGATCTTCGCCTACACGGGTATAGTTGAGCATTTGATTGCCAAGCTGCCACATAATATCGTGATAGTAGCCGACATTATCTGTAGTTTTGCCTTCCGGCAGCGCAACTTGTCCGTCTTTGAGTACATAATGGGTTCCTTCAATCCCGAAGTTGAAGAGGGTCAGCAATTCCTTGTCCTTATAGAACAGGTTGAGCAGCATCATGGCACGTTCCGGATCTTGGGAGCTTTTTGAAATCGCATACATGGTTGCTGTCATTTTCCCTGTCTGCAAGCGGTCAATATTAAGCGGAATTTGCAGCATCTCACGGCCCGCTTTAATCGAACCATTCGGTGATACGGCTGCTGTGCCGATCTCCATATCCGCGATAATATCCATATCAGAGACAAAGGCGAAGCCCTTACCCGCTTGAATCTTCTTCCAGGCGTCCAGACCAGGTGTCAGCGCATCCTTGTTAATGTATCCTGCCTTGTACCACTTGTTGGTAAGCTTGGCAAGCTCCAGATACCGCGGAGTCGTGTAGGAATTGATGACGGTATAATCATCTGCCGCTGTTCCCACGGTGTTAATCGCTGCAATACTCACAATAGAATCCAGATTCGTCGATGAATAGTACGCTTCGAGAGGAAAGCTCGGTGCTACCAGAGGCGTAATCCCCGGTTCGTTCTCCTTGATGGTTTGAAGCATGGGCTCCAGATCCTCGACTTTACCAGACTTCAGTGCAGTCAGATCAAATTTGTACTTGTCCACAAGCTCTTTGTTCAAGTAGACCCCTTGTGCACCGCCCAGCTCCTGGTGGGTATGAATACCGTATAGCTTGCCGCCGCGTTTAGCCGGCCCGTGATAGTCCTTCTCCACAGCTTCGATGTCCGGGCCGTATTTAGCGAGCAGATCATCCAGCGGCAGCAAGCCCCCTTTGGTCACCTGTTGCTGGAACCCGAGCCAATCCGCTGTAAACAGCAGGTCCATTTTGTCGCCGGAGGCCATCATCAGATTCGTTTTATCACTCCAGGCGCCCCAGTCGATGGGATTCAGCTTGACCGTCATGTTCATTTCCGGATAGGTCTTTGCCAGATAATCATTCATCGCATCCTGTACCCGCTGATTATCGTTTTGAGGCGCATCGGGGAATACCATTACAACTTCGTAAGGCTTCAATTCGGAGCTGCCCTCGCTTCCCGGCTGGACTGTGCCTCCCGGTGAATTCGCAGCATTATTCCCGCCGCAGCCGGTTACTAGGGCTGAAGTCAGCACAAGCGATGTCAATACAACAGAACTCTTTTTCAACCACTTCATAAATAATAGACCTCCCTGGAATACTTCTGTATTATTGCCTCATCATTCTGAACTTGCTTATACTAATCCGGTCATATACCGGGATCAGCCTTTCACAGCGCCTACGGTAAGGCCTTTGACGAAATACTTCTGCAGGAATGGGAATACCAGCACCAGCGGTCCGATTGCAATCATCGCCATCGCCATCCGGATGGATTCAAGCGGCGTTGTGACCTGTGCGGTTGAACTGTAAGCCTTATTGGCAATCGTCTGCAGGAACGAAGCGTTCATTAGGGTTTTGGTCAAAAGATATTGCAGAGAGAACAGCTTCTCATTCTGGATGAAGACCAGGCTTGTAAACCAGTCGTTCCAGTAGGATACGGTGGTGAATAACCCGATGGTGGCCATTACAGGCAAGGACAGCGGCAGAATAATGCTGAAGTAGGTCCGGAATTCACCTGCACCATCGATCTGAGAGGAATCAATCAGGGAAGGCGGGATACTGTTCGTGAAGAAGGTTCGCATGATGATCACGTTGAAGCCGCCGATTAGACCCGGAATGATAAGCGCCATCAGCGTATCCTGAACATGCAGGAACCGGGTGTAGACCAGATACCAGGGCAGCAAGCCGCCCGAGAACAGCATTGTGATCAGGATGTAGAAGCTCAGAGCACCTCTGAGAGGAAACTCTTTCCGCGATAATGCATAGGCCATGGCCGAAGTCACAAACAGACTGACTACAACTCCAATCAGTGTTACCGAAGCAGAAACACCATAAGCCCGCAATATTTTTCCGGCATCTTCCAATAAATACTGATAAGCGACAAGGCTGAATTTGCCGGGCCAGAAGCTGTATCCATTCGCAGTTACCCAATCCTCATCAGCAACCGAGATCATAAAGATAAGCCAGAACGGGATCAGGCAGGCAAAACTGAACAATGACAGGACAATAAGGATAAAGGGATTGGTTCGTTTTTTCTGCATGGTGTTCTCCTTCTAGAACAAAGCATTTTCTTTGCTGAATTTACGGACAGCCAGGTTGACGGTAATGACAAGTGTAAAGCCAACTACAGATTGCAGCAGCCCTGCCGAGGAGGCGAGTCCCGTATCCCCGGTAACCATTAACGCCCTGTATACATAGGTATCGATAACATCCGTTGTCTCCTTGATCATACCGGAGGCCATGGTTGCTTGATAGAACAGACCGAAGTCCGCGTTGAAGATCCGGCCGATCGCCAGCAGTGTCATGATGATGATGATTGGAGCGATCAGCGGAATCGTAATTTTCGTCATTTGCTTCAAGCGGCTGGCCCCGTCAATGACGGCCGCTTCATAATATTCAGAGTCTATCCCGACAATGGCTGCCAGATAGACGACGGCCGAGTAACCCACGCCCTTCCAGGTGTTAACAAGGGTCAGGATATAAGGCCAATGCTCTGCTTCCGCATACCAGTTTCTAGGATCTATTCCGAAGGGCTCCAGAATGAATTTATTGATGAAGCCCAGCTCCGGATTCAGAAATCCATACACGATATAGCCGACAATGACCATGGAAATGAAATTGGGCAGGATCACTGTGCTCTGAAAGAACTTGGAGGCGAACTTATTTTTGACCTCGTTAAGGAGAAGTGCCAGCATCACTGCGAGTATTGTATTGATGATCAGGAAGCTAAGGTTGTACAGCAAGGTATTCCTGATGATCAGCCAAGCGTCGTTCGAAGCAAACAGAAACTTAAAGTTGTCCAGTCCGATCCATTTGCTGCCCCAGATTCCAGCCGTATAATTCAGGTCCTTGAAGGCGAGGAAAATACCGAACATAGGGAGGTAGTTATTGATCAGCATCAGCAGCACACCGGGCAATGCCAGCACGACCAAGGCCCTGTACTTCCATATACTTTTCCATTTTGAGCCAGGCCGCGAGCTGCCTGATTGTGCCGTTAGTGCTTTTTCCGAAGCCATAGTTCCACACCTTCTTATTGGGTTATGGCTTCATTATAAGGAGTTGCCTGCAGCTGCTCTGCCGTTTTTAAGACCTTAATCTATTCGTTTTGTGACATTGCGGTATTCCTGGGGATTGACGCCGAACTGCTTGCGGAACATTTTAGTGAAATGGGAAAAATTGCTGTAGCCTACCTGCTGCGCGATCGCGCTGACCGGCATATCCGTGGTGTCCAGAAGCTCGCGTGTGCGGTCCATCTTCACCGAAATCAGGAAATCAATCAGGTTCTGGCCGGTCTCTTTCTTGAACAGCCTGGAGAGGTAAGCCGGGTTCAAGCCCACATAATCAGCGACACTGACCCTGGAGATCTCTTCCTCCACATGCTGCTGGATGTAGCGGATGGACCGCTCAATCACACCGCCCTTCTCCTGCCGCTCAAATTCCGCTTCCATGACCGCCGATACAATTCCTTCCGCCCAATGCCTGTATTGAAGCAGTCCCCGTATCCGGGCGGTTGTCCAGTCTGGAAACAGAGCTATGCTTCCCGCATTGATTCCTCTGACCTGCAGGAAGTGATATATAATCTGCAGGGTATCCTGATGCAGGGCGTCCAGATGTCTTCCCTGAAAAGAAGGATTAGCTTCCAGCTTCGCTGTCAGATGATGAATGAACTGCACAGCGGACTCACGTTTGCCGTTCAGCATATAAGAGATCAGATCACCCAGCAGGATATCCTCCGAATTAGAATTGGCGGACAGCATCTGATCCTGTGGTAAGTATAAGAGCACGGATTGAGTCCGGGAGATATTATCACGCTCCATGGTCTTTAGACTTTCACACATTCCCGGCAGCTCCTGGATGGGTTTGAACGAACCGACATAGCAGGTTACGATGCTGTAGAACAACTCCTGGCAAGCTTGGATAAAACGTTTACCTATGGCCGTGAGCTGCTGAAGGCTAACCTTCTTAGCCGCAGGTCCTCCCTCCACACCTCCGGCATACAGCAGAATGAACAAAACCCCGCTCTTATCGGTGATGGCCTCCCCCGGATGCTCTTCTGTAAAACATTCCTCCGCCGCTTTCTTCACAGCATACTCCATGATTTCCTGATCACGCGGGCTGAGCGGTTTGGACCACTCCTCAATACTGATCAGAATCGGGAGCACCTGATCGTCAGGATTTAACCCTACCCCTGCACCCGCCAGCTCCCGGTCAAAGAAATCCCCGAACGACAGGATGCTGCGGGACAGCAAATCCTGCCAGAAGCGTTCTACACGCTTCGGCTTTTCCTGTTGCCACAGATTCAGATACTTATGATACATCTGGTTGTAGGACTCATACTCTTCCTTCTCACGGATGGCCGCCATCATCCCCGATACAGCTGACAACAGCTCCTCTGTGTCAACAGGCTTCAGCAAGTAATCAAAGCTCCCGAGGTTCACGGCTTTCTTGGCATAGGAGAATTCGGAATGACAAGTCAGAAATATCGATTCCGTCCAGGGAGAGTGCTCCCTCACCCAGCCAACCAGTGAAAGTCCGTCTTCATCCGGCATCTCAATATCGCAAATCAGGAGTTCTATTCTCTGATCATTCAGCAGCTCTCTGGCCTTGTCGGCCCTGTTCGCCGTCAAGACCTCTTCAATTCCATACGCCTTCCAGTCGCAGCAGTAGAGCAGCCCCTCCACAGCGAATTGTTCATCATCTACAATCAATAATCGCATGGCTCAACGTTCTCCTTCTGTATATTCAATAGGCAGGCTAAGCCGCACACGGAATCCGGACGGCTGATTGCCGCTGAAGTGAATTTCGGCTCTCCCCTGATAGATCATAGCCAGTCTCTGTTTCACATTCCAGATCCCGATATGTCCTTCATCTGTAGCCGGGGTATAATCCGGTGCATTCAGCTCCTGCAGCTTCTCTGCACTGCTGCCTTTTCCATTATCCGAGATTTCAATGATCATGGTATCGGCCGCTTCTTCTGAGAGACCAGCCGAAATCTCCAGATGAAAGATCTCTGCCTTCAGACTTATGCCATGAAGCATGGCATTTTCTACAAAGGGCTGTACCATCAAGGACGGTATGGAGGCGCGGTTAAGCTCTTCGGCTACGGTGATCTGGAACTCAAACGACTGCTGGTAGCGCATCTTTTGAATTTCCAGGTAATTGCGGAGATGTTCCAGCTCTTGTCCCAAAGTAATGCGGTTATCCTTGACCTGAAGCATAAAGCGGAAATACTGCACCAGATGCCGTACTGTCTTTTTGACCAATTCGAAACGCTTCAGATCGGCAAGCTGAAAAATAATATTGAGCGTATTCAAAAAGAAGTGCGGATTAATTTGCATTTGCAAATGCTTCATTTCTGCCTTTTGCGCATTAATCCGTTCCTCGTAGATATCAATTTTCAGATCATGAATTTCCACAACCATGTTATTAAAGGCTTGATTCAACGCCTGAAACTCCACCAGGTTCGAATCGGGAAGCTTGGTTTCCATGGCGCCGTTGCGGATCCGGTGGATGCCGCTGAGCAAATCCAGAATCGGGCGGATGACCATACGGCGGAAATAATATAAGTAAACCAGTAAAATGAGCAAAATAATAAAGGGCAGCACATTAATAATCGTTTGGAAGGTATTGAGTCCCTGGAGCAGCTCGGAAGCAGGGATGACCACGGACAGATTGATTCCCAGTGCGGAGGACTGGCTGGACACCACAAACCACTTCAGCCCATCATGCGTAAACGAAAAGGAAGAATTCAGATTCATCTTCTCACCCGGCAGCTTGAAGTCGTAGCCCATGGATGCCGAAGGACGGGTTAAGATATTCCCTTCATTATCCACAATCAGCACATCACCGCCCGATTGCAGGTTCAGATTGCCCAGCGGTGAACGCATGGAGTCGATTCGGATCAGAGCGCCAATACAAGCGGTATTGTCCAGATTATTGCTGACGGTCCGGTTTAAATAGTAATCTCCGGCAATTTTAACGATTGTCCATTTGTACTGAAGTGTTTCCAGATTATCTTCATTTTGAACCTTTGTCGTAATCCAATCCCTTATCTGGTCCATATATTCCTCTGTCGTTCCTAGTACATTGAATAGTGTCAAAGTATCATTAACGCCGGAGTATAGATAAAACATATCCACGCTATGGTAATAGGCCTGATAAGCCTGATTTCTCTGCATAATCCCCATACGGGCAAAATAATAGTCGGACTCTGTCAGCCCCGGCTGATTCAATTGAAGAAAATTCACATCATGATCGACAATATCGACCAGATTAATCGTAATGTCCTCCAGACTGCTCTCCATCATTTGAAGATTGGAGTTGACCAGATTCTGATAGGATCGGGATACCTGATCGAGCACAATTCCCTTGGCATAATATCCCCCGGCAAAAAGAACGGAGAGCAGCGGTATCGTTATCGCAGCAGACAGCTGAATCAGTCTTACACCCAGCGAGTTTTTCCTGTTTGTCATCATGGATCCTTTCTGTAACTTAACATAACTTAACATAAGAAAGAGTCACCTTAGTGAGTGCTTCCACCCTTACGTAAACGTTTACTCAAACGTGTAAACTTCGACTCTTTAAGTGTGATTTCATACGTTAACGTAAACGCTTACCCTAAAAGTTATCCCGTTTATTTTTCCTTGTCAATGTTTATTTTACGGAGTGTTTGATTTCTGTTGACAACAAAAAAGCCAGGACTTATATTTTCAGTAAGCGTTTACTGTAAAAAGACAGGCAGGAGAGTCCATGAATCCCACAATTAAAGATGTTGCCCAAAAGGCGAACGTATCCATTGCCACCGTCTCTCGGGTTCTGCATAACTTAGGCGGATATTCAGATAAAACGAAGCAAAAGGTAGACCAGACCATCAAGGAGCTTAAATATCAGCCTAACGCTATCGCCCGCGGACTGATTAACAAGCGCACCCAGACCATCGGCGTATTATTTCCTGATGTGTCGAGCACCTTCTCCTCCGATCTGCTCCACGGAATCAGCGAATTCGTCCATGACCGCAATTACAGTGTAATAGTCTGTAATACCGATCAGGACGGCAAACGTACGCTGAAATATCTGCAGCTTCTGCGCGAGAAGCAGGTGGACGGAATTATTTTTTCCAGTGAAGTGCTCAAGCAAGAGTATTATGACATGCTGGAGAGCATGAACGTTCCAGTGGTGCTGGTCTCTTCCCAGACGGATTATGCCAATGTACCTTATGTGAAGGTCGATGATTACCAGGCGGCCTATGACGCTGTCGATTATCTGATTACCAAAGGCCACCGCAGCATCGGCATGATCAGCGGCACCAAGAGCGATCCCATCGCCGGAACTCCACGGGTCGAAGGATACCGCAAAGCGCTGGAAGCCCAGGGCATCGCCTTTGATAGCCGTTATCTCGTGTATGGGGATTTTTCATTCGAAAGCGGCTGCAGAGCCATGGAAGCCCTATTACGGAGAACGCCTGAGATTACTGCTGTCTTCGCAGCCAGTGACGAAATGGCGATTGGTGCCCTCTCGGTCGCCACGAAGCATGGAATGAATGTCCCTGAAGATATCTCCATCATGGGATACGATGATCTCAGGTTAGCCCGGATGGTCAATCCGCCCTTAACTACAGTGCGCCAGCCGCTGTATGACATTGGAATGCTCGCTTCCGAGAAGCTGATCGGCATGATTGAAACGGGGGAGCCTGCAGAGAGTCTAATCTGTGCCCACTCCATTGTGGAAAGACAAACCGTTCGGGCAATTACCTGAACAGGGGCGCATAACCGTTCTTCCTGAACAATAAAAGGTTGTTCCTAACGCCATAATGGCAGAAGGAACAACCTTTTTCTGTACTATTGCTGCTTTAATAATAATCCTGTGCAGTTCACCGCAGATCGCAATCAGCTCTGCCTCCAGCCCGCCGGCATACTTCATCATGGCTTCAAGATCCGGTGTCTGACTCTCTGCACCTGACTGTGCTTCTGTCACACTTGCCCAGCCGGTTCAGAAACCTTTGTATAACGGTTCTCCGGAACCGGAAGTCCGAGATTGCCCCGCAGGGTATCGCTTTCGTATTCGGTACGGAACAGTCCGCGCTCCTGCAGAATCGGAACCACCTGATCCACAAATTCTTCCAGCCCGTTCGGTACGGCGGCTGCCAGCATGAAGCCGTCAGCGGCTCCGGCCTCGAACCAGGCCTGAAGCTGATCGGCCACCTGCTCCGGCGTACCGATGAAGCTGCTGCGCGGCGTTGCCGATTGCAGGGCAACCTCCCGCAGAGTCAGGCCCTGCTCCTTGGCATCCTTTTTGATTTTGTCCGTGCCGCTCTGGAAGCTGTTTCGGCCCAGATCACCGACATCCGGGAACGGCTCATCCAGCGGATACTGCGAGAAATCATGATGCTCGAAGAAGCGGCCCAGATAGTTCAGCGCATTTTCAATCGTCACCAGCCCGGCAACCTCCTGGTATTTGCGCTCCGCTTCCTCCGGGGTAGCCCCAAGAATAGGTGCTATTCCCGGGAAGATCAGCACTTCATCGGGATTGCGCCCGAAGGAGGCAACACGGCTTTTCACATCCTTATAGAATTCCTGCGCGGACTCCAGCGAGTCATGACCCGTGAAGATGGCATCCGCCACGCTGGAGGCATAATCTTTGCCGACTTCAGAGGAACCTGCCTGGAAAATAACCGGCTGCCCCTGCTTCGAGCGGGCGATATTGAGCGGTCCCTTCACCGAGAAGAATTCACCCTGGTGATCGAGCGTATGCATTTTCTGCGGATCAAAGAAGACGCCCGTGTCCTTATTGCGGACAAACGCGTCGTCCTCCCAGGAATCCCACAGCCCGCGTGCCACCTCCAGATATTCGGCGGCAATACGGTAGCGTTTGCCATGGTCCGGATGCTCCTGCTTGCTGTAATTGAGCGCAGAGCCTTCGAGCGGCGAGGTCACCACATTCCATCCGGCCCGTCCGCCGCTGATGACATCCAGTGAGCCGAATTGCCGGGCCACCGTGAACGGTTCACTGTAGGAGGTAGATAAGGTACCTACCAGACCGATGCGGCTGCTGACTGCCGCCAGCGCACTGAGAATCGTCAGCGGCTCGAAGCGGTTCAGGAAATGAGGGATCGACTTCTCATTGATGAACAGACCGTCTGCAATGAAAATCAAGTCCAGCTTGCCTTCCTCCGCTTTGCGTACCCATTCCTTGTATAGCTCGAAGTTCACACTGGCATCAGGCTGCGCATCGGGATGACGCCACATGGAGGTGCTCCCTCCAACCCCGTGCAGCAGTGCTCCCAGCTTCAATTGTCTTGGTGTAGTCATGTTCATTCCTCCTCGAATTGGTATTCAGTCCGCTTGGTTCCTTATGAAAATATTCTTACAGAGCCGCTTGCTGCGAAGCTTGAGCGGCTGATGCAGCTTGACTTGCCTGCGCTCCCCGCTTCACTCGTTCAATCTGGGCCAAATGCCGCTCTACATGTGCAGTGAATCCGCGGACAATATCGGTGATACGCACCGTTTCGCCCTTAAAGTTAATTCCGCTTTTCTCCCATTCTGCGGGACTCAGCCTTCCCAGCAGCAGACTGTTGTAATGCAGCAGGCTGCGGAACAGCTCCAGGCTGTCAGCGGCTTGCCCCTGATTACTATGCTGACCACTGACCCATGCGTCCTGATGGAACGCCGGGAGCTGTACCTTCGTATCCGCCAGAATATCACGGATACGGAAGGAGACCACAATGCTGTGATCCGCCAAATGGGCCAGCACCTCGGTCACGCTCCAGCTTGACGGCTCCGCCTTCCACCTCAGCTGCTCATCCGATAAGCCTCTGATTGCCTGCACTAATTGCTCGTGCGTGTTCAAGTAGCTGGCTAGCTCCACACTCACACTACTCATTGCGATTCCCTCCAATATAGGTTTGGATTATCGTTGTTTCCCGCTGATGGGATATGCTTAATTGCACTTTGTACATCTAAAACGTCTGATTTTCAACCCATTATCTGTTTAATTGTAGTTCGTACAATTAAGAATCCATTTGCTTCAGATATTCACCCATTCGGGCAGATTTAGTTGTACAGGCTACACTTATACGATGCACGTACGTCTTTTCGCTGTTTTTACGTGTACATTCTACAACTATCCCTGAATGGAGGTGTGTTAAGCCTAGCCAAACACCCATGAAACGCATAAGAACAACAACTCCGGCCTGGGAAGGACTCATCCGAAGGGGAATCGCTCCACTTCCTTGGTCCTCCAGGTATCATCGCTCGCCCTCTACGATTTCAAATCGGATACACTACTATATAAATCGCGACAACGCAAACGGTGCTATATTCTGCCTGGTATGTCCCTGAACAGCCATGTCCGCGAGAATCTCTCCAACCACACTGGAGAATTTGAAGCCATGTCCCGAGAAGCCTCCGGCCAGCAGCACATGGTTGTGAGCGGGATGGCGGTCGATGATGAAATCCTCATCCGGTGTATGCTCATATTTACAGACGGAGCCCTTAAGCAGACGCCCGGCTGCGCCAGGCATATATGCTTCGAGAACCCGGCGGAGGTCGCCTTCATCACTCTCCAGGCTGCCGAACGGCTGCAGCGGTTCGCCGGGCTTCCACTCTTCGCCTGTGTCATGGCGGCCGATCTTCAGTCCCGCCCCGCCGATACTGGGAAAACCGTAGAACCCGCCTTCCTCAGCACCCAGCGTGAAGCCGGGGAACCTCCCGGCCTCGAAGTCCGGCGTACTCCCAAACCAGCCTACTACCTTTCGTACCGCCTTAATCGGCAAGTTGACGAAGGGCGACAATGAACTGAACCAGGCCCCGGCGCTAAGTATAGCAGCGGCTCCGTGGTAATCCCCCTGCTTCGTTTGGACTGTGACACTTCCTTCGCGGGCCGTCACCTTCAGCACAGGAGTATTCGTCAGCAGCTCCGCACCGTGATCCAGTGCAAGCTGCCGGTAAGCGGTAATGCACCTCTCACTGTAGAGATAACCGGCATCCGGCTCATACATCGCCTCGAAGGATTCGGGGAGGTTCAGGGCTGGCCAGCGGCGGCAGATTTCCTCGGCATCCAGCTGCTCAGCCCGGACCTTCCGCTTCCGCGCCTCTTCCAGACGTCCGGCGAAGGAATACACCTTGCTGTCTGCCAGATTGAGCACACCTGACGGAGCCAGCAGCTTGAGGCCGCTCTCTGCCTCCGCCTCTTCCCATAGCACCTGGGCACGGAGCGCCAGGTCAATATAGGCCGGATCGCCGCTATAGGCATGCCGGATCAGCCGGGTCTCCCCGTGATGGCTCCCTTCCGTATGCGGCGGATCGAAGGCATCGATCAGCAGTGTCTTCACCCCGCGCCGGGCCAGATGATAGCCTGCGCTCATGCCCATGGAGCCTGCGCCGACAATAATGACATCATAATCAGAACGCTCCGCTATGATCTGCACCCCTCTCCGCAGCCAGATGCTCAAGTACACGTACCGCCAGATCGCTGAAGAATTCTGCACCTACAGGCAGCGCTGCTTCGTCCAGATCGAACGCGGGATGATGCCATTCCCGGCTTCCGGCGGTGCCGGTGAAGACGAACAATCCAGGAACCGCCTGCTGATAGAAGGCGAAATCCTCCCCGGCCGGTGACGGCACCGGCTGCACAGAGGTATAGCCCAGCTTCGCCGCCGTCTCTTCTCCAAGCCGGGCCAGCAGCGCATCGTTGATGACCGGCGGCGGCCCGCCGATCCATCGCACGCTGGCTTCAGCGCCGAGCGCGGCGGCCACACCTGTCACCACCTCCTCGAACCGCTTCAGCACCCTGCCGCGTACCGCTTCATCGAAGGAACGGATGGTTCCTTCCAGCACCGCCGTGTCCGGGATGATGTTCCACGAATTGCCGCTGTGGATCTGCGTAACGCTGATTACAGCGCTATCCAGACTGCCCACATTCCGGCTGACGATGGATTGCAGCGCAGTTACAATATGCGAGGCGGCGACAATAGGATCAATCCCGGCCTCCGGCACGGCTGCATGGGTACCGAAACCCCGGATACTGACCGCGAAGCCGTCTGCGGCCGCCATCAGTGGACCGGCCTTGATGCCAAGGGTCCCTACCGGCAGATCCGGCTTATTGTGCATGCCGATCACGGCGCGCACCTGACCCAGCCCGCCGGCTGCGATGATCTGCTGTGCCCCCTTCGCTTTCTCCTCGGCAGGCTGGAACAGGAAGCGAACCGTTCCGCTCAAGGCGCTCTCCTGCTCCTTGAGCTGATACACAGCTCCAAGCAGCGCCGCCGTATGGAAGTCATGTCCGCAGGCATGCATTCTGCCCGGATACAGCGAGGCATACGGCAGCCCGGTCTCTTCCTGGATCGGCAAGGCATCTATGTCAGCCCGCAGCGCAATCACCGGTCCGCCCTGCTGGCCGCCTACTTCGGCAATGACTCCGGTCTTCAGACCGTAATCTACGATCTTCACCCCCGCCTGCTTCAGTAGCGATGTGATGTACGCGGTAGTCTCAACCTCTTCCCCTGACAGCTCCGGGTGCCGGTGCAGATGACGCCTGATTTCAACCAGCCGCTCCTTGAACGCCAGTGAATGCACTTCACGGGCAGCGGATTCTGCCGCTGTACTGGTCATAATGAAGCCCCTGCAATAGCCCCGGAGAGCGCCTCGCTCAGCAGCTTGAAGGAACGCTGCCGCTTCTCGAAGGGCTGCACGTTAGTAGTGACGATGAACTCCTCTACGCCGGAAGCTTCAGCTAAAGCCAGAAGCTGCTCACGGACCGTCTCCTTCGTCCCCTTGGTAATCTCAGGCTCCCGCTCCTCCAGCGTGTACGCTTCCTCACTCTGGCGGGTGAACTCCTCGGCCTGCTCCCGGCTGGCCAGAGTCAGGATCTTGCCGCTGGCGAAGCGGATGCGGATCAGCTTATGCGCTCCAGCCAATTCCTTGGCCTCCTCTTCCGTATCAGCCACGATAACAGCCAGCGCAATAATCACCTGCGGCTCCTGCCCGCCGCTTCGATTGAAGCCGTTGCGGTAAGTCCGCACCGCCTCTAAGGCAACGGCCTGATCGCCGCCGATGAACAGGGAGAACACGTATGGCAAGCCTAGGCTGGCCGCGATCTCGGCGCTGGCGACACTGGCGCCAAGCACATACAGCTCCGGCGGGGTTGCGGGGAGCGGTCCTGCCTTCAGCCCGTGCAGCGGATGCTCCGCCTCCAGCCGGTTATGCACATATTTCTCCAGCTCCGTGATTTTTTCCGTTAATGAAGCGGCTTCCCCGCCTCCCTGCTGCAATGCCTGTGTGCTGCGCGGCAGGCCGCCGGGAGCGCGTCCTACCCCTAAGTCCACCCGTCCCGGAGCCAGCGAAGCCAGCACGTTGAAATTCTCAGCCACCTTGTAGGGGCTGTAGTGCTGAAGCATAATTCCGCCAGAGCCAATGCGGATACGCTCCGTCCTAGCCAGCAGGTGCGAGATGAGCACTTCAGGAGAAGATCCGGCTACCTGCTCAGAATCATGATGCTCGGATACCCAGAAGCGGCGGAAGCCGAGGCGTTCCGATAGCTGCGCCAGCCTGATCGTATGTGCAAAAGCCTCTTCCGGTGTCTCCCCCGGATAGATCGGGCTTTGGTCGAGTACGCTGATTGTAATTGCCATAGATATGCCTCCTAGATGGAATAGTTCAGCTCCGGCGTAATCCGCTTCAGGAACTGCTTCGTTCGTTCTTCACGCGGGTGGTTGAATACTTCCGTGGGCGTGCCCTCCTCGACAATCACACCGCCGTCCATGAAAACCACATGATTTGCCACATCGCGGGCAAACCCCATTTCATGCGTCACCACAATCATCGTGATGCCTTCCTTGGCGATCTTGCGGATCACCGCAAGCACTTCGCCCACCAGCTCCGGGTCCAGTGCCGAGGTCGGTTCATCGAACAGAATCACTTCCGGCTCCAGCGCCAGCGCCCGGGCAATGCCGACGCGCTGCTGCTGCCCGCCGGAGAGCTGGCTCGGATAGGCATTCAGCTTGCTGCCAAGCCCGACCTTTTCCAGCAGTGCGATGCTCTTCTCTCTCGCCACCTCCTTTGGCAGCTTCTTGACGATTAGGAGACCTTCCATCACATTCTCTAGCGCGGTTTTGTGCCGGAACAGATTGTACTGCTGGAAGACCATCGCCGTCTTTTGCCGGAGCTGGTGGATATCCTTCTTGCGGGCGTGCCGGAAGTCCAGCTTGAAGTCCCCGATGGAAATTTCGCCTCCGCTGGGCTTCTCCAGCACATTCACGCAGCGCAGCAGGGTGGTTTTGCCGGAGCCGCTGGGACCGAGAATGACCACCACCTCGCCCTTCGACACCTCCAGATCAATCTGGTTCAGCACCTGATGGCGCCCGAACGACTTCGATAGCTGTGTCAGCTTAATCATGCGACTCCCCCCCGGTTATACAGATTGATCCGTCTTTCAATGACGGCAGTTGCCCGCTCAATGAGGAACGTCAGTCCCCAGAAGATCAGCGCCGCCGCCAGGTACGCCTCGAAGAACTTCCAGTTGGTCGAAGCGACAATTTGCGCCTGGGCATTGATATCCACCACCGATACGGTAAAAGCCAGCGTAGACCCGTGCAGCATCCCGATCACAGAATTCGACAGATTCGGCAGGCTCGCCGCCAGCGCCTGGGGGAACACAATCCGCCGCAGCGCCTGCGGAGTGCTCATTCCGATGGAATGGGCCGCTTCGAGCTGACCTCGATCCACCGCGAGCAGACCGGAGCGCACCACCTCGGACATATAGGCACCCGCCGTAATGGAGAAGGAAATATAGGCGAAGCCGATCATCGGTATCGATATAGAGCGGAAGCTCCAGCCAAACTGTGCAGCAAGGCCGTCGATAATCATCGGCAGCCCGAAATAGATCAGCAGCAGATGAGTCAGCATCGGGGTGCCGCGTATGAACGTGACATACCCTACGGCCAGCGGATACAACCCGGGGACTCTATAAATCCGGATCAGAGCCACAACCGTACCGATCACGAAGCCTGCCAACACCGACACAACCGTAATATACAGCGTCGTAGGAATGGCTCCCAGAATTTGCAGAAACGCCGTCCAGATAAAAGATGGATCCAGCTTCATTACGCACCGCCTCCCTTGCCCGCTCCCATATCCGCGACAATTGTGCGGTAGGACGCTTTTCGCTGAAGAGTGAACCGCTTCTTGGCCGGACTGTCCTGGGCTTCATGCCTGAGCAGACGCTTCTCCGCAACCAGCAGCAGCTTTTCAATCGTAAAACTGATCACAAGATAGATAAGGGCAAGCGCAATATAAGTCTCAATGAAATGCTGGGTCGCACTGCCCAGGGTCTGGGCCTTGCCCGTCATCTCCATCACTCCCAGCGTGAACGCCAGCGAAGTATCCTTCAGCAGCGCTATGAGCAGGTTCGAAAAGACAGGAATCGCAATTCCCAGCGCCTGCGGCAGCACAATACGGGTAAAAGCCTGGTAAGAGGTCATCCCCGTAGCGTAAGCCGCTTCCACCTGGCCCTTATCGACTGCTGTAACTGAAGCGCGGATCATCTCCGACATGAAGGCCCCGGTATGCAGGCCGTAGGTCAGAATCACGAACACCAGCACCGGCGTCCGCGTCATATCCAGATTCACCAGCTTCAGCACCTCAGGCAGACCGTAATAGAACAGGAATAACTGAATGAGAATCGGCGTCCCCCGAAAAAAAGAAATGTACACCTCCGCGCAGGTCTTCAGGACCGGCACCTTATACAGGCGGGGAAGCGCAATGATAAATCCGACAATCATTCCTGCCAGCAGCGAGCAGGCTACGATCAGCAGCGTGGTACTCAGCGTAGTCAGCAGCTTGGGCAGGAACGAGAAGACAAAACCTAGATCAAACGGTGCACCCATCCTGCACCTCCTTTCCGCTGTACGGGCCTGCGCATTATTGAACCGATGAGGTGGTAACGTCCGCCCCCAGCCACTGTGTGCTTATTTTGCCAAGTGTGCCGTCTGTCTTCAGTTCCTTGACCACTCCGTCAATGGCCTCCGACAGCTTCTGCGAAGGGGCATCATCCTTGCGCAGCACATACAGAATATCAGCAGAGGACAGCTCGGGACCCACCGCCTGCAGCTTGCTCTGCGGGTCAATGATCGGCAATACGAAGTCCGCAGCAAGGGTAGCATCCACCCGGCCCGAATCAATCTGGTTGACCGTATCGTTGGCGGCACCGTTCTGATAGACAATTTTGATCGAATCCGCACCGTGCTCCTTGTTATAGTTCTCAAGAATTTGCGCTTGCGCGCTGGTGGCGCCGGTCAGTACCTTCTTCCCTTGCAGATCGTCCAGTGTCTGGATCGAGGTATTGCCTTTCGCTACAACGATGCGGTTTCTCCAGTGGGCATAAGCTTCCTTGTTAAAAGCGTACTTTTGCTCCCGTTCCGGGTTCTTCTCCATAACATGGGCTACCAGGTCAATCTTCTTCGTCTCCAGGCTAAGCAGCAGATTGCTGAAATCCATTGTCTGGAATTCAAACTCATACTCCGGCAGGCGCTTGTCAATCTCCTTCAGCAGCTCTACATCGAACCCGGTAAGCTTCCCGTTCTCATCGATGAAGCAGACATTGGGAAAAGCTGTCCCGGTGCCGATCACGATCTTGGTCACCTTAGCCGGATCGGCGGCAGCAGCCGTGGACTCCGAACTATTCGGAGATGCTGCCTCCGCTACCTTGCCGCTATTAGCGCTGTTATTATTGCCGCAGCCAGCGATCAGCAGTGTTAGTACAAGTGTGGATGCGAACGAAATGGTCTTGTTCATCTCTCAAACCCCTTTTCAATTTAGATAATCCCTATCTGTTTAGTGGTGATTATATGCAATTAACTTTATCACTGCATGCTGCCATGCGCTAATAGAGTTTCTTAATATGGTTATTCAAGAAGTCAATTCAGCTTAATCAACGTCCCCGTCCCCAGCTCCAGCAGGGTGTCCAGGAACTCCGCATTCTCCCCGTTCAGCGAGATCAGGTGGGTCCGCAGGGAGATGCCTTCGGTCTCCGTGATATCCACCCTTACCAGCGTTCCCGCCTCTACCTCCTCCTGCACACTCAGGGCTGGAAGGAAGCAGATTCCCGCTTGCTTCAGCACCAGCTTCTTGGCGGTCTCCAGGTTATCCACCTGATAGACAATGCCCGGCGGACGCTCCATGCTCTCGAATACCCGGTGCAGACGCATCCAGTCCAGCGAGCCGCATTCGAAGAATACGAGGGTCTCGTCAGAGATCTCCCGGATCGAAGCGCGGCCCTTGCGGGCCAGCGGATGACCGGCATACACATACAGCGAGATCGGGTCTTCACAGAAGGGGAACGACTGGATGGCCGGATTCACTACCTTGCGGATAAAAGCGAGATCGATCTCCTTCGCCTTCAGCTTCTCAATTAATACTTCCGTAGGAGCAGTCGTCAGCTTCATACGGATGTGGGGATACCGCTGCTTCAAATGCAGCAGCAGACGGGGCATCAGATAATTGGAGACCGATACTGTGCTGCCGATTCTCAGCTCGCCGGGGATTTGGCCTTTGGATTGAATCTGATGCCTCCCGTTCTGATAGACCTGCAGAATTTGCTGCGCATAGGGGAGGAACTGGCGGCCTTTATCCGTCAGGTTAATCTGCTTGCCCAGCCGGTCGAATACCTTGCAGTCCAGCTCCCGTTCCAGCGACTGGATACGGGCAGTCACTGTCGGCTGCGAGATATAGAGCACATCTGCCGCTTTGTTGAAGCTGCCGTAGTGGTTGATGTAGACAAAAGCTTCAATATTCTCGATGTTCAAGCGTAGTCCCCCTCCGCATTTTATAATTTTTACTATTCCAATCGTTTAACAATGAATTAGATCCGCACTTTCCTATAGAATTTGTTTATATCTTAGTCACCGGCCCTTTTTTTGTCAACAGACTTATTGTGTAACATACGGCAATAACCATTACATTGATCACAATTACAGATAGAACTTTTCTATCCATTAATCAAAATCATTAAATCCCTCTTATACTCATCGGATTTATATATTATAATAACAAAACACCATTACTGGACAGGAGGCACCAGATGAATCACTCAGCAGAAATTGTAATCCGTGAAGCCGCAGCTTCCGATCGTGAAGCCATTGCCAGGGTCTTGCTCGAAGCTTACAGCGAATATGCAGCCGTGCTGCCCGGGCCGTTCTGGTCGGAGTACCGGGATTCCATTCTCGGCTCGGTTCATGGCGATGCACCCGTCTCCCGGATTGTAGCGGAGCTGGACGGACAAATTGTAGGGAGCGTGCTGCTGTTCACCTCCTCAGAGGCTGCTTATGGCAGGCCGGAGCTGGGTATCCATACACCGATCATCCGTCTGCTGGCTGTATCTCCGGCGGTCCGGGGACGCGGGGTGGCCAGACTTCTGATCCGTGAAGCCGCAGGAAGATCCATTGCACTGGGAGCAGCCAGCCTGAACCTGCATACTTCAGATATGATGGCCTCGGCGATCAGATTGTACGAGGGGTTGGGCTTCAAGCGGGCTTATGAGACGGATCTGAAGAACGGGGATACTCTGGTCAAAGGGTATCGTCTGGAGCTGCAAGCCCCGGCTGGTCTGCACACGAAAAAAACCTCCACAGCCTGAGCGGGGAGGGTGGCGTCCTGCGAGCCGTGGAGGCCGTTACGGCGGGCGATGTGGACTGTTCCGACGGGGCGGTGGGGACCGTTCCGGCGTGACGCCCTAAAGCTCCGACTGGCCGGGAAATTTTGCACAATCCTGCCCAAAGTACAACATTCCCCTCCTCATTCCGGCCAAAGTCCAACATTGTTGCATAAAAAGCAGGATTTCTCCACCTACGGACGGTTTGGCGGCACAATTCCTGCATTTCGTGCAACAATCCCCCCTTGCACCCAGGTATCTAGGATCCAAGTTGCAATTAGTACAACATTCCTGGCATTACTGTGCAATCCGTCCGAAGTATGGAGGCAGACACAGCTCAATGTGAAGGCCGCTAAAGTGGAGACAGTACGGTTCCCTGCGAATACTACTATAGAGTAGGGACAGTACGGTTCCCTGTGAATGCTACTATAGAGCGGAGACAGCACGTTTTTCTGCGAATGCTACTATAGAGCAGGGACAGTACGGCTCCCTGCGAATACTGCTACTGAGCCGAGACTTTGTGCTTCCCTGCGAATGCTACTACAGAATACTCTTCGCCTTCGCGGCCCTCAGCCACTGCGGGAATTCATTCAACAGCTGGTCATACAGCTCCTCATCGGATACGTCTTCAATCCGGTCCAGATGGATGAAGCTGGCGTTATCCACCAGTCTGCCGCTCATCGTGTCGAGCTGCTTCAGCACCTCGAAGTCGGAGTCGCCGATGCCGACAAACTGCCAGAAGATCGGAAGGGCGGATGCGGCCATAATCACCTTGCGGGTCGGCTTCACTACGCCGCCGTCATTGATGAAGATAATGAACACTGGCGTCGTGTCCGGCTCCTCCTTGGTGTATTTTCCGATGACATCCTGCATTACCGGCGGTTCGTTATTGCGCCCGAACTTATGAATTGAATCGTTGTTCATAATATGAGTGAAGACATAGCTGCCAAGCTCCTGCTCGGTAACCGGCGGAAGTCTGCTGAATTCCGTATCATAGACCCACACATCCAGGGAGCCGTTATCATCGAACTTGCTGGCAACCGCAAGGATACGTTCTACCACCTCCTGCACCACCCCTCTGGCATAGAGGCTGCGCATGGAGCCGGTGATGTCCAGCACGATACCCACTCTTGCGGTTACACCGGTGAGCTGTTTTTTGACCAGGGTGAGCTCCACGATCTTTTTGCGCAGATTAATCGAAGACAACACATTCACCGGAGACTCCGCCTCGGGCTGACGGATTACCTCCGGGGTCTTATTCACCACCTCAGGTATCTGCTCCATTAGCTCAGATGTTTGCTCCACCACTTCAGGTGTTCGCTCCAATACCTCAGCCGCCGCTGCGGCTTCGTTCCCGGACTCCTGTTCCACCTCAAGCCCGTAGCTTCGGCACAAGGCTGCAAGTCCTCCATTATACCCGCTGCCAATTGCACTGAACTTCCACTCTCCCTGATGGCGGTACAGCTCCCCGGCTACGACAGCTGTCTCCTCTGACAGATCCGCCCCATACTCGAAGCGGTACAGCTCTTGCCCAGTCCTGCGGTCTGCCAGCGTTAGCTGTAAGCCGGACAGATCCTTCATCCGCTGGTTGCGCTGCTCTCCCTCATAGATCGTCAAGGTTACCGCAATGCGGGCATAATGCTGAGGTATTCTCGATAACGAAATGGACAGGTTCGCCCCGTTCTCCCCCTCCGCAGAATGAGCTACTCCCCCCTCCCTCGACACCGGATTCCCGTAAAATATAAAATCCTCATCCCGTTCACACCGGTTCTGATCTGATAATAGAAAGGCTGCCGCATCGACGCCCACTCCGCTATGCTGCGTGTTCCAGCGGAGCTGGATGGATATCTCGTGAGCTTCTCTTCCTTTGGTGATATCGACCTTTTGACCTTTTGACAGCTGCAAGTCCCTCATCTCCTCTTCATAGCAGTCTATTCCAGAAGTTCATAGATAAGGTATACCCCATTGAGGCAGCCTTGCACAACCTGAACAGATTGTATTTCCAGCTTTGCTCATTTAATATGAAAGGTAATAGATGATAGATAGGGGCTTTACCTGATGAATTTCACTGCGATAGATTTTGAGACTGCCAATTCCGGCCGCTCCAGCGCCTGTGCCCTGGGGCTTGTTCAGGTCCGTGATGGTATCGTTACAGCAGAGCACAACTGGCTGATTGACCCGCAGCAACCGTTCGACGGGATGAATATTGCCATTCATGGAATTACACCCTCTATGGTTAGAGGCCAGCCTACTTTCGCTGAGCTGTGGCCCACGGTGGAACCGCTGCTGCAGGGGGAGATTGTGATCGCGCATAATGCCGCCTTCGATATGAGTGTGCTGCGGTACTGCCTGGACGACTACTCTCTCTGCTATCCAGGCTTTCAATATTTATGTACCTACCTACTCGGCAAAAAAATGCTCCAGGACCTCCCCTCCCATAAGCTCAATGTCATCTCGGCACATTTCGGCATCCGGCTGAAGCACCATGATGCCCTGGAGGATGCCAGAGCTTCTGCACTGATTCTCCTGAAATTGATGGAGCAGTGGCAGCAGTTCGATCCGCTGCTGTTAGCCAGTAGCCAGGGCTACAAGGCCGGGACGATGTATGACGGCGGGTATACGCCGTTCAAGGCAGCGCCCAAGAAGGCCGCGAAGAAGCCGGCCGCCGGGAAGAAGGCTGCTGCCAAGACAACCAGCAAGGAGGCCAGCACAACACCGATGCCCGCAGCATCCGGCCTGCTGGATAGCGAGGCTCCCGTTGTAGCTGCTCAGGATGTCACAGCTTCTGTGACTCACCCGGCTACAGTCAAGGAGCCTACTCCTGCAGCTCTGCTGGTCCCTGAGCTGGTTCGCGGCCAGCGAGTCGATATCGGCGACAAGCTCAGCGCCTCCAGACTCCTTGCCGCTGTGGAGTGGGACGCTCCGGCTTCGCACCTGGAAGTCAGCCAGCCGGAGACCGCTGCCTTCCTGCTCCGGGAGAGCGGACGCTGTGAGCAAGAGCGGGAGCTTATCTTCTCTGGGAATATGGAAGACCCTAGCGGCTCCGTCTTCTGCTCTAAGCCCGCTGCGCACATGGGGCATCTGTATCTTCAGCTGACCAGCCTGCCTGCAGCCATCACGCGGATTGCGCTGGCCTTTACGGTTGCGGAGTTCAGCGGTGACCGGAATCCGGGCCCGATCTGGAACGCTTCCGTATCCCTGATTGATTCCCGGACGGGAGTCAGACTGGCCGTATTCCCCTTCGTCCAGAACATTATGCCAGGCATGTCCGTTGTTATCGGCGAGTTCTACCGCTACAAGGACAAATGGAGATTCGCTGCTATCGGAGAGTTGCTGCCGGGCGGCCTTCCGGCCCTGTGCAGCCACTACGGCCTGGAAGCTGACAGCGTCACGAAGGCACAGGCGGAGTCCGCCGCAGCGGCGGACTGAAGATCCCAAATAAAGCAATCCCCCCAAACCGCAACTACGGGAGGGGGGGATTGCTTTATTTTCAGCGATACCAGTGTCTCAATCGTTATATCTTCAGCCGGTAGACGGCCTTATTCTCCAGTCCACGGATGAATGGCGTCCATTCCTCGGTCTCCGGAGTGGTATCAAGGGCGTCCTCCACCATTTGCAGCTTCGCATCCATCGCATCGATATGATGCAGGGCAACTGCTTCAGCCGTCTGGGGCTGGACCGGGCTTCCCCACTCGCCCAGATTATGATGGGATAAGACGAGATGCTGAAGCGCCATGACCTTCTCGGATTCCAGATCAATGCCGGTGCGGATGGCCGCTTCTGTAATCCAGCTTGAAGCCATCGAGATATGTCCAATCAGTTTTCCGTGCACACTGTAGTCTGAGACAATGCCGTACTGCGAGATCATCTCTTCCGGCTTGGCGATATCATGGAGGATAATGCCCGCTCTCATCAGATCAGGATTCAGGAACGGACGCTGCTTACACAGGAAATCACCAATCTCCAGCATGCGGACCATGTGATAAGCAAGCCCGGCGAAATAGGCATGATGATGGGTCTTGGCCGCCGGATAATGCATCAGCTTCTCCTCAACCTTCCCTACACAGAAGTTCACAATCGCTGCAATCTCCGGATCGGCAATACTCGCCATCTCGTTCTTAATCGTATGGACCAGGTCCACAGGACGCACCGGGGCTGAGCGGATGAAGTCGGTCAGCGATACGCCGTCGGATTCATTGACCAGTCTTAGCTTGGTGATTTTGACCTGAAGCTTCTCGCGGTACGTATGAGCCATCCCCCGGACCTTCACCAGCGCCATCGGGAAAAAAGTCTCCTTATCCGTCACGCTGACGTCCCAGTATTTCGCCGAAATCTGGCCGCTGGCATCACCTAGTACAATATCGAAGTAATCCTTGGGAGGAGTCCCGTTCGTCTGTTTCAGCACCAGTTCTCTAAGCAGATAGAAGCCGGTGAATTCATCCTGCGGGGCTAGCTGTTTGATTAATGTCATTGTGAAGCCTCCTATGACTTACAGGCCTGGGCCTGCTGGGTATATTAGTGTGTATATTAGAGGTTTGACACTCCCTTCCCAAATCCCTTTAAATTACTATACGATTGGCATTCCTATTTATGTCCACACCTGCAAAAAGGGCTGTCCCGGCCATTTGCATGACCCAAGACAACCCTTAGTGAATGGATTCTGTTATTTGCCGGCAGATTCGAGCGCTGCTTTGATCGCTTCTACCGCTTTGGCGGAGATGGCTTTCTGGGCATCATTCGCTCCGAAGGCTGCTGCACGGTACCCATACTTATGCAGTCCCTTGCCGTTCGAGGTATTCTCTATCTCGTATTTCACCAGCAGCTCATCATCCGTCAGATTATATCTTACTTTACCTTTATCATCCAGGTAGTACACAGCCATAGTTACAGGAACATTATACTTAGTAGTAACCATGACATTTACAGTCTTATCCACACTTGCACCGATGAAAATGCCATCGAAATACGCAGCCTTATCCGTTTCCGTAACTTCCGCTTTACCATAAGCTCTGTCAACGGCTGCCTTCAGCGCATTGCTGCTGCTGGTAGCGCCGGATACGGCATCCACATCCTGAGCGCCTTCTCTTGTGCCTGCGGCCAGGAAGCTGGCGGTCAGCACCGGAATAGCTTTTTGCACCTCAGCATATGCGGATTTACCCAGATCCACCATGTTCATGCCTACACGGGAAAGGGCCACATTTACGATCTTGCCGTTACGCAGTGTAACATCTGCTTTGTTCGTGCCTTTGTCATAAGCATCACCATAAGCGGTGAAAGTGCCGTCTTTATAAGTGCCTTGTACCTTGGACGCATTGGTCAAAGCATCCGTCAGTGCTGCCTTCGCTGCAGCCGACAAGGCTTCCTGTCCGGCGATATCTGGAGCCTGCACGCCGCTTGCGAGCAGTCCTGCGGTCAGCTTGTCGACCAGTGATTTCTGTCCTTCGGTCCGCTTGTCATCTGCAATCAGCTTACCGTCTGCGCCGAACAGGCTCAGCTTGATGCCCGTTACCTGATCCGCATCGATATCAACCAGCAGCATAACCTTGGACTGATTATCCACACCGGCAAATTTACCATCGAAGGTTTGACCTTCACCCGGAGTCTTCAAGGCTTTCTCAAAAGCGCGCTCTACGGCCTGGTTCCAGCCATGGCTGCTCTCCGTAGCGCCGGAGATTCCATCTACCTTCTCATTATAGTTAGCGATAAAGAATCCGTTAGCCAGCAGTTTGGCGGTCATCGGAGCATTCGCCTTCACAACTTCCGCATAAGCGGTTGCCCCTCTGTCGATCAGGTTGCTGCCCAGTCTGAACAACTTCACATCTACCAGCTTACCGTTACGGATCACAACATCCGCTCTCTCCACGCCCACACTTCTTGCTGTACCGTAGGAAGAGTAGAATCCGTCAACATAAGCAGCCTTGTTGTTGATGCTGGCATTCTGTTCGGCATCCCAGAAGGCGTTCACTGCGGCTTTGGTCTCTGCCTCGAAGCCGGCTACCGGCTGCGCACTAGCACCTTTGGCGAGCAGTGCAGGAGTGATTGCTGCAATCGCTGCAGTCTGTTCAGCCGTATATGTCTTCTCATCCACGAAATCTCCGGTAGCGCTCAGCGGATACAATTTCACCGCAGTCAGCTTGTTTGCTTCATAGGTAGCGAACACTGCATATTTGGCCTCAGGGTCGACACCCATGTGGACTCCATTGAAATAAGTAGCGTCAGCCGCTTGGTGCGCAAGCGATCGCTCAAAAGCTCTGTCTACGGACAGCTTCCAGCCATTGCTCGTACGGGTTGCGCCGGATACAGCGTCAACCGCAGCCGCGCCGTCTCTGGTTTTGCCCATCAGTCTGTCTTTCATCAGACCGTAAGCTGCCCATACGCCGCTGTAATTCTCACGGGCATTGCGGTCGATGATCTTCGGGCTGGTTCTGAGCAGCTCGATATCGGCAATCTTGCCGTCTTTAATCGTCACCTTAGCACCCTCTGTACCTTTGGAATACGCATCTCCATAGGCCACATATACTCCGTCCTGATATACATCTTTGTGCACAGTAACGGGTGCTGCTGTTGCTACAGGCTTTGCAGTTGCCGCTGGCTTCGCAGAAGCCTTGGCGGATGCTGCCGGTGCTGCTGTTGCTTTAGCCGATGCTGCGGGTGCAGCTGTCGCTTTCGGAGTGGCTGCCGGTTTGGCTGTCGCCTTCGGGGTTGCTGCCGGTTTGGCTGTTGCCTTCGGGGTTGCCGCCGGTTTGGCTGTTGCCTTCGGAGTGGCTGCCGGTTTGGCTGTTGCCTTCGGAGTGGCTGCCGGTTTGGCTGTTGCCTTCGGAGCTGGTTTAGCAGTCGCTGCCGGCGCTTCTTCCGAGGCTGCTGAAACCGCATCCACCTTCAGGTTCAAGGCCGGTGCGTTAATCGTGTAGGCTAATGGCGCGAGCAGCAAGGCTGCGCTTACAGTCAAAGAAATTAATTTTTTCAAATGCGTATTCTCCTTTATTATTCCCCAGTAGTATGTAGCGTTTTCAAACCGTCTTGTTCCGTATCATTTCCTTCTGATTACGAAGAGCAGCCAACTCTTCCTGAACGTCACCCACTCCTTCCTTCATTCCTGCTCGGCCCAGCCCGTGTAAGAAAAGATTCATCTATATATACAATCTTTCAAAAGGTGAAACAATTCACATAATGGAGTGAATTAATTCACATAAGTGGACTTCACGCTGCTGGTGAATATTTCTGGCTTGATGGTAACAAAATTGAAACTCTTTTCTCTGTGTAGAAAATCACATACCCTATAAGAAACATCACTTTTTTGCAATAGCACAAAATATATACTCCTCCAACCTCTCATAATCTCCCATATCCTCCTTCATATGATAACGGTGAGATATATTATATTGTGTGATTGGGCTTGAATATGATATTTTAAAACGATGTCATGTTCATGGAAGGGAGTAACAGCTGCTGATGAATCAGTCGTGTATAGGCGTTATTCTTGCTCAGATCGGAACCCCTGACGCCCCGAGCGCCAAGGCGGTCCGTCCTTATCTGAAGCGGTTTCTGTCTGACCGCAGAATCATTGATTATCATCCGCTGCTCTGGCAGCCGCTGCTGCGCGGCATTATTCTGCGTACCCGTCCGCGCCGGTCCGCGAAGCTCTATCAGGAGATCTGGATGGAAGAGGGATCACCGCTGCTCGTCCATTCCAGAGCTCAGCAGGCAGCGCTCCAGGCACTGCTGGGCAGCAGTTATCAAGTCGAGCTGGGGCTTGCTTACAGCACACCCGGCATGGCCGAAGCCTTCCGCAAGCTGGAAGCTTCGGGAGTGACCCGTATCATAGTTCTTCCGTTATTTCCCCAGTATTCCTCAACAACAACAGCTTCCGTCTATGAAGCTGCAAGCTTCGCCGCTCTGGGACGGCATAGCCGCTACGGGCAGGTATCCAAGCGTTTCGTACCGGCGCTGCGGTTCGTAGAAGCCTACCATGATGCCCCCGGCTACATAGCAGCAATGCAATCCTTATTGCAGCGGCAGATCCGCGCGATGAGTGAAGAGCCGGATTATTATGTCCTGTCCTTCCATGGCATTCCCCGCCGTTATGCCGAGACCGGAGACCCCTACCCGCAGCAGTGCCAGGAGACAGGCCGTCTGCTCGCAGAAGCGATGGGCTGGACCCCGGAACGGTGGCAGCTCTCCTTCCAGTCCCGTTTCGGGCCGGAGACCTGGGTAGGGCCGTCGACTGCGGACACGCTGAAGGAGCTTCACGGACGCGGAATCCGGCGGCCGCTGATTTTCTCACCCGGACTTGTCACAGACTGCCTCGAAACACTGCATGAGTTAGCCGTAGAAGGCCGGGAGCTTTTCGCAATGGGCGGCGGGAACGCTGAGATGCTGGAGGTGGCCCCTTGCCTGAACGATACGGAGGAATGGATCAGCTTCCTTGCGGAACGGGTAGACTGCTCGGCCCAGGGCTGGCTGTCTTCCGCCGAATGAAGATAACAAGAACGCCCGGTCTCACGGATGCCATCATCCTGTGAGCCGGGCGCGTTTTATTTTAATAGTACGGCTATTGAACCGTGAGCTGTTTATATTTGGCAGTCAGTTCCTCGAACCACTGCTTATCCTGCAAAGTCAGGGCAAAATCGATCAATTCGGCAATTTCATCAGGCTGCAGATCCGGGGAATCCTTGAAGCTGATCTCAGCCGAAGCCGCCGCATTCCCCTCCGAGCCCTCCGCAAAATCATAGGAGAACATCAGCTTGATGTCACTTTCCAGAAACTCATTGCGCAGGAAGTAGAGCACCTCACACATCAGAACAGGTCTGACATGGTTCTCAAACACACAATCCATAACCTTAGCCCAATAATGCTGGTTGCTGAGATGCAGCTTATCGTTGGTCAGCAGATACTGCTCACCCTGATAATCATTGACAAATTTCAGTTCAACCGGCTCCATTTTAAAAATACCGGCAATTTGCTTCCTGGTGATATTCAAGATGTCCTGTGTTTCTAATCTCAACATTCTCATGCACCCCGTTCCTCAGGTTTGGACGATCTGTATATGCTGAATTTTCATGATTCGACAATAATTTTAACTAATTTAAAAGTATTATCGTCTTTTCCGCCCCTATTGTTAATGCTTTTTCATTAAAAACTTAAAATTTTCTGTTTCACACTGCAAAAAATCGGTTAATTATTATCTTTTTTATGCCCACAGAGTAAGGACAAAGCGGTGCAGGATATGGAGTATGAATTACGGCGGCGCTTAGGAGCACGCTCCGCAAACGGAATGTTGTTCCAATCGCTCTTGTATCCAGATTTTTCTCATTCCCCTAATCGGTGAAAATCCGGATACAAAGGCGACCGCTCCACTTTTTCACAATCATTCCGCCCGCTCCGCTGTTTAAGAGTGGGAGTATCAAACCCTAATACAAGTGCACTTCTGCTCTTTACTTACGTTCGCCCACCTCCGGCGAGTTTAGGTGAACTATACGTGGATCCAATGTTGTCTCTTCCTTTCCTGGCGGTGCTCCGCCTATCTCTTGCCAATTCTAAGTGTTTTCTCTCACCGCCCGATTGTATGGATAGCATTGTTGCATTTTTTGCAGGAATTCTCTCCAAATGTTACTGGCTGCGGTACAATGTTGCATTATTTGCACAAATTTCGGTGTTTAGAGCAAGTTAGCGCTGGCTTTGTTGCATTTGTTGCAGGATTTCAGCATCAGCCGCTTCCATGGGGCAGTATTGTTGCACTTCTTGCAGGATTTCTTTATAAATGTTATTGGCTGTGGAGCATGGAGCCATACGTCATCGCAGCAGCACCGATTGTACTCAGTTTTTCGCATAATTTCCTAAACAACAAACAAAAAGCCACCCAGTCTGTGAAAGACTGAATGGCTCAAGATTAGAATACTAGTATATCTTCCCCGACAGGATGTCCCGCTGCCTTAGCTGACGAACAACGGTACCAGCTGAATTCCCTCTTCGGGGGAGATCCGCACCAGGCCTTTATCGGAGATCCGCAGTGCGGGAATAACCGCCAGGGCCAGCAGAGACAGGGTCATAAAAGCATAGTTCAGCGTACAGCCCGCATCATGTAGCGCTTTGCTGATGGCAGCGGATTGCGCGGCGGCAATCTCAAATGGCTCTGCGGACATCAGTCCAGCAATCGCCAGCGGGAACAAGGTGGTCCCGGCAGCGGTAATCACCGCAACACCACCCTGCGCTTCCGCCACGGCAGCCGCCGCCTGCGCCATCAAGCCATCATCATTGCCGATGACCAGCACATTATGGCTGTCATGAGCTACAGTCATCGCTATAGCCGCAGGCTCGCGGAAGCCAATGCCCTGCACAACCCCTACGGATTTGTTGCCGGTTCCCTTGTGCCGCTCCAGAACAGCGATTTTGCACAGACCGCCCTGCACAACCAGCTCCGATCCAGCCACTGGCAGGCTCATGATCAGCTCGCCGGTTTCCACATGGTTCTCAATGACCTGGATGACCCGCGTAGCTAGAACACCTTCCTCAATGGGCGCGTGGATCACGAAGTCTGCCGGAACCGGAGGCTGCTGCAGATGCACAGAGGCCAGTACTTCATCCGGGTAGGTGTAAGGACTCAGCTCAGCCGTCATGCTGCCGTTCTCAGCCACAACAACGCCAGCCGCAATTGTCATGACCACATGAACATCGGCCAGATTACCGTCCAGCAGAATGATATCTGCGCAGGAGCCCGGCGTGATGGAGCCGATATCGCGGGCTACGCCGAAGCGCTCGGCTGTGTTGATCGTTGCCATCTGAAAAGCCGTGACCGGCTTCACCCCCTGGGAGATCGCATGGCGCACGACAAAATCCATATGCCCCTCATCGCGCAACGATTCGGAGCTGCGGTCATCTGTCACCAGCATCATCCGGCGCGGGTCCAGCCCGTGCTCGGTATGCGCCGTGATGGTTTTGGCGACATCATGCCAGGCAGAGCCGCGGCGCATTTTGGCATACATCCCCAGACGTACGCGTTCGATCACATCCTCCGCTGTCACACACTCATGATCCCCAGTCACCCCTGCTGCGACATAGACCGGAAGTCTCCAGTCACTCGCCGGCCAGGTGAAATGCCCGTCAACATACCGTCCCGCGCGCAGCGTGGCCTGGATCTCTCCGATCATCTTCTCATCGCCGTAGACTACACCCGGGAAGTTCATGACTTCGCCGAGCGCGATCACATCCTCGCCCCAGGTGT
The DNA here is from genome assembly GCF_037975415.1 of Paenibacillus sp. FSL M7-0896. Classification (NCBI taxonomy): domain Bacteria; kingdom Bacillati; phylum Bacillota; class Bacilli; order Caryophanales; family Paenibacillaceae; genus Paenibacillus; species Paenibacillus sp. FSL M7-0896. Next base: position 1,259,895 of record NZ_CP150250.1, on the reverse strand, counting down.
AGGCTTCCGCTACTTCCTCCGGTCCGATGGACGCGCCGGTTGTCTCAAATTCTGCGCCCGCAGAAGGGACACAGGAAGCCACCTGCATATAGGCAGCCAGCGGTGTTCCCCGCATCTCGTCCAGCATCAGCTTAATTCCCTTAAGCCCGAATACATTGGCTATCTCATGGGCATCGAAGAAGCCTCCGGTCGTCCCTAGCGGCAGCACTGCGCGGGCGAATTCAGTCACCGTCAATTGAGTGCTCTCGATATGGCAGTGTCCGTCAATCAAGCCGGGAGCAATGTATCTGCCCGCCGCATCAATAACCTGCGTTCCCTCCCCGATCGTATGAGAGACATCCTTGCCGACATAAGCAATGCGCCCGCCTTGTACAGCGACGGACATGCCGTCCAGAATCTCCCCGGAGCATACATTGACCAGCTTGCCGCCTGTAATTACCAGTGTAGCCTTCTGATCTCCGCGGGCTGTAGCTACCAGTTCAGGCACGCAGTCTGCCAATGGTTGTCGTGTATAAGTCATCATGTGCACTCCCTTCCGGTTATTATATAAATTGTACTTGATTGTTTTCCGTTCTGGGATGGCCGTGACTCCAGAGAATGTTTGGCCCTCCGGCCGCTGTTGTCCCCAGATTTCTTTAATTCAAACCACTAATCGCGGTAGAAATCCGGGGACAAAGGCGGACGCTATCGCTCCTACAGTTCCAAAATTCTCTTCCGCCACTTTTCCCTGTCTGTTTTTTTCAAGTTCAATCTATATTTTTTCTTTTCTTTTAGAAAAAACGGCCCTGACACCCCTTTAGGGGGTGCAAGCCGTCACTTAAACAAATCGCATTGTATGATTATCTTACTTTTGAATCATATACGTCAAGTGCCGCCTGAACGCCCTGTCCGGCAGGTACCGCGTACCCGTGGCGGATAAGCACCGCCTCCAGCGCACCAAGCAGACGCAGCACATTATTCTCCCGGCAGCTGAAGCCCATGGTACCGATCCGCCAGATCTGGCCTTGTAACGGCCCGAAGGAGCTGGCGATCTCAATACCGAAACGCTGCAGCAGCATGGAACGGACGGCTTCCCCGTCTATCCCCGCCGGAATGAGCACACAGGTGACTACCGTCAGCTTGCTCTCCGCCTCCCCGTACAGCGCAAGCCCCATAGCTGACAGTCCGGCAGTAAGGGCTTGCTCATGGAACCTGTGCCGGGCATGCCGCGCTTCCAGCCCTTCCTCCAGGACCAGCCGCAGGCCTTCACGCAGAGCATAGAGCATGGAGGTCATCTCCGTATGGTGATTGAGCCGCCGGGGACTCCAGTAATCCTGCAGCATACTCAGGTCGAGGTAATTACTGCGCACTACGGGCAGCTCGCTGACAGCAGCGGCGTCAGTTCTAAGTCCACGCTCAACCTGCTTGCGCCTGAGCAGCTTGGCCTCGGCCCGGTCATTATACGTCACCGGGGCCATGCCCGAAGGGATGGACAGGCATTTCTGCGTTCCGCCGACCACGGCATCCAGCATCCAGGCATCTGTCTCTACCGGCACCCCGCCGATCGTCGCCACCGCGTCTACAATCAGCAGCGCATCCTGCTCCCGGCAGGCTTGCCCGATCCCGTCCAGCGGCTGCACACGGCCTGTAGAGGTCTCACCGTGAACCATCGCCACCACATCCGGCTTGAAGCTCCGTATAGCCGCAATTACCTCTTCCGGCGGAAAGACACGGCCCCAAGTCTGTTCAATCGTGAGCACTTCAGCGCCGCAGCGCTCAGCAATCTCATGGAGCAAATGGCCGAAACGGCCAAAGACTGGAACCAGCACCCGGTCCCCCGGCGCAATCAGGCTGACCATCACCGCTTCAATGCCGGAACGCGAAGTCCCGTCTACCGGATACGCCCACTGATTCTTGGTGGCGAACAGCTCACGCAGCATCTCCATCGTCTCATTCATGATCTCTGTGAATTCAGGATCGAACTGTCCCAGCACCGGATAAGACATCGCCCGCAGCACACGCGGATCAACCTCCACGGGGCCGGGGGTCATAATGCACCGCAAGGACGGCGACAAATCTTCGTACCGCTTCATGATTCTCTCCCCTCCAGACTTTCAGGTGATCAGATCTCGCGATTTATAGCGAAATTAAAATTACAACTCCAAGCTTGGTCGTCGCTGCGGTGAACAGTGTCTCTTATTCGTAAGCTAATCTATATAATATGGCTGTCAGCACTTCCAGTCCAGCAGCGAGTTCCTCCGGGGAGGTATACTCCCCGGGGGAATGGCTGATCCCGCCCCGGCTCGGCACGAAGATCATCGCAGCCGGGCAGCGCGGGGCGAACAGCTGGGCGTCATGCCCCGCACCGCTGACCATGCTCAGATAAGGCTTCTCCTGCTGGAGACAGATCTCTTCAAGAGCCGCTCGCAGCTCCTGGTCCATAGGAGCAGGGGCTGTCTCCAGCAGCATCTGTACCTCAAGCGTAAGGCCGCGCCTGCGGCCAAGCTCTGCGAACTCCGCCAGGACCGCTGCGCAGAAGCGCTCCAGCACCCCAGCTTCGCTATGCCGGATATCCAGCGTGAACTGCACTTCGCCGGGAATCACATTGGATGTACCCGGATAGACCTCTAGCCGCCCCGTTGTGGCTACCAGCGGATCACCCTCCACCAGAGCGGAGCGCTCCAGCGCCAGCAGCATCTCCGCACTCCCGGCGAGTGCATCCTGTCTTAACCCCATCGGCGTAGTCCCTGCATGATTGGCCGTCCCGCCGACCTTGACAAGATACCGCCGCTGTCCGGCGATAGCCTGCACGACCCCGATTCTCCGGGACGTCCGTTCCAGAATGATCCCCTGTTCAATATGCAGCTCGACATATGCGGCAATATCACTGCGCACAGGACTATTATTACGCCAGAAGCTTCCCTCCAGACCTGCCATAGATTCAACTTCTGACCCCTCACTCCCACATCCGCCACTCCTACTTCCGCCACTCTGCTCCAGACCCGCCGCAGCTTCAGCAGCCAACCCTTCATCCCCTGCCAGGCCACAGGCCGCCATCGCTGCCCCCAGCGTGATACCATCCGCATCTGTGCAGTCTATACATTCCTTCCCGCTATACAGCCCGGTCACATTCCCCGAGCCCCAGAACGTCAGCGGAAAGCGGCTGCCCTCTTCCTCGCAGAAGGATACCACTGCAAGCGTCCGCAGCGGCGGACCGAAGGTCTCCAGAAGATAGTGCAGCGCAGTTACAGCTGCCGCTACACCATAAGCACCGTCATACCGCCCGCCGTTCACCACCGTGTCAATATGCGAGCCGGTCAGGATAACCTTGTCGCTTACCTGAGAACCGGCCAGTGTGCCATAGACATTCCCTACCTGATCCATCCTGACCTCAAGCCCGAGCCCGGCCATTCTCTCCTGCAAAAAATGCTGAACCCCTTGCCACTCCGGCGTATACAGCAGCCGGGTAACTCCAGGACCCGGAGCGCTGTAGGCTGCGAGTTCATCCAGCAGCTTCAGCATCTCCCCGGCGGGGACATGCGGGACCGGCGGCTTCATATCCCCGGCTGGCTGTGCCGGATACGCAGCCATTCTCCTCCGCCGCCGGCAACTACGCCTTCCGCGGCAGTATAGACAATTTTGCCCCGGCAGATCGTTGCCGTTACCTTGCAGGATAAGGTCATCCCGACATAAGGGCTATGCCGGTGGCGGTACAGCAGATCCTCTGCACGCAGGGTATAGGCCGCATCTGGATCAAGCAGCACCAGATCGGCATCCAGCCCCGGCGTGATGGAGCCCTTGCGCCCCTCCAGCCCGAACCGCCGGGCAGGAAGTCCGGAGATCAGCGCTGAGATTTGCGTAACCGGCAGGCCGCGCACATGAACGCCTTCATGGAACATCAACTCCAGACTGCTCTGGGCTCCCGATATCCCGCCCCAGGCTTCCATGAACGACAGCCCGGGCGCCAGCTTCAATTCAGGCGGACAGGGGGAGTGATCGGAGGCGACCAGATCTACCCGGCCCGCAGCCAGCGCCGCCCACAGCCGGTCCCGTTCACTGCTGCTGCGCAGGGGCGGAGCGCATTTCGCCAGCGCCCCGAGAGTCTCCATGCTGTCTTCATCCAGGATGAGATAATGAGGACAGGTCTCTGCGGTCACATCCAGACCGCGCAGCTTGGCCTCATGAATCAGCTCCAGGGCTGCCGCTGTGCTGATATGGACAAAATGCAGCTTACAGCCGGTCCGCTCACTGTACAGCAGTGCCCTGGCTACAGCCTCCAGCTCCGCTTGCGGAGGGCGTGAAGCCGCAAAATCCCGCGCACTGCTGCGCCCGGCACGGAGTGCCGCCGCCCCCAGCGCCGAGGTTATCGCTTCGCTCTCCGCATGCAGGGCGAGAATCCCGCCGGTTGCAGCGATCCGAAGCATCCCCTGATACAGGGTATCATCGTCCACCTCACGGAACCGCCCCTCGCCTTCACCGCCGGGATTCGAGATGAACGCCTTGAACCCGGTAACGCCCGCTGCCGCCAGTCCCTCCAGCTCCTCCAGATTCCCGGGCATAAGGCCGCCCCACAGCACATAATCCACCGCCGAGTTCCCGGCTGCGGCCTCCGCCTTCAGCCGGAGCGCCTCCAGATTCACCGTCGGCGGATTGCCATTTAGCGGCATATCTGCATAACAGGTGCAGCCGCCAGCCGCAAGAGCAGCCGACCCGCTGCGGAACCCCTCCCAGTGACCGAACGCAGGCTCATTGAAGTGAACATGCATGTCGATCATGCCGGGCAGCACATATTGTCCTTCCGCATCCAGAATTCTGGTCCCGGGCGATGCCTGTAAGGCTTCGCCCAGTGCAGCGATTTTGCCATCCTTCACCCCGATCTCAAGCCTGCGGACTTCTCCGGGCAGGACCACCTGTCCGTTCCTGATGATAAGCTCATAACCTTCTTCCTTCATGATAGGCCCACCTCCGGTCTATTGGCTTAAGATTAGATGCAGCGGTACAGTGAATTGCCACGTTAACTCCCGCGATAAGTGCTATATCCTCCAGGTGCAACCAGCAGCGGTACATGGTAATGGGCGGAGGGGTCCGGCATATTGAAGCGGATCGGAATCTGGTCCAGGAACGGGACTACAGCGCCTGCTCCCTCCTCCTCAGCCTCCGGTTCCCCGGCACCAGCCTGAGCGCCCCGGAAATAATCCCCTGCCATGAACAGCAGCTCATAGCTTCCGGCCTGCATTTCTTCTCCCGCCAGCAGCGGAGCGTCCAGCCTGCCATCCTCATTCGTCACCGCCTCACGCAGCAGTACAGGCCCTCCGGTACTCAGCCGCCAGAGCTGAAGCGACAGGCCCGCAGCAGGCTTGCCCTGTGACAGATCCAGCACATGAGTTGTCAGCCGTCCGTTCCTTCCAGACATTTGCGTCACCCTCCTCCTATAATATGCAGTGCCCTGCTCTATTCCGCCCCCAGCAGATCCTCCAGCCGAAAACGAGTAATCGCACCAATCTCCAGCAGCGCCTGTTCCTGCTCCTCTTCAAGCGAACGATCCACACGCTCACCGATGGCGCTAAGGATCTCTTCTTTAGTTTTGCCCCGTACGGCGAAGATGAACGGAAAGCGGAATTTCGCTGTATAGGCGGCGTTCAGCCCGGTGAGCTCCGCGAATTCCTCCGGTGTCAGCCGGTCCAGTCCGGCCCCCTGCTGCTCGGCCGCCGACAGCGGACTGACCGCAAGCCTTGTCGCCAGATCCGGGTGAGCTCTCAGCAGTGCCAGCACCTGGTCCGGCTCCGCCTGCCGTGCTATCTCCATCATGGCAGCATGCAGCTCCTGCACGGAATCGAACGGACGCCTGCTGTACACCTCCTCTGCAACCCAAGGGGAGTGCTCGAAGATGCCGCCGAGCTGCTCCACGAAGTCTTTTTTTACCATCGAGTTCATCTGCTCCAGAGTCAACCGGTCCGCCGGTATAGTCATAGGCCAGCCCCCATCCCTCTAATTTGTATATTTCCGCCTGCGCCCTTCCGGCCTAGAACCGCTGTTCGCGGATATATGGTGTTCCCAGTGATTCCGGCGTACCGGAGGGCTTGTTGCGGTTGCGGTATCCCAGATACATCAATACGAGAATCGTTACGACGTAAGGAATCATTTTCAGAAAATAAGACGGCACCGCACTCCCCAACAGCTGAATACGGAAGCCCAGCGAGTCGAGTGCTCCGAAGAAGTAGGCGCAGAAGAGAGCGCGCAGCGGATTCCATCTGGCGAAAATCACCAGACCCACGGCGATCCAGCCCCGTCCGGCGGTCAGCCCTTCATTCCAGGTCGGCGCATACGCCAGCACCATATCCGCACCGGCCAGACCAATCAGCGCCGCCCCGGCAGTAACATAGCAGTAACGGATCAGCTGCACACGAATCCCCATGACGTCCGCAGTAGCCGGATTGTCGCCGACCGCCCGCAGATGCAGCCCCCACGAGGTATGGTGAATCAGCAGATGCAGCACAAGGACGAGCAGAAGACTGAACCAGGTCAGCAGATCCAGCCTTCCAAAAAGCTCCCCGAGCACCGGCACCGGCTTCAGTATATCCAGATCCAGCTTGGGCAGACTGCCGGGAAGCGGAATGCCGCTGATCGACTTGCCCACATAAGCGCTAAGGCCGCTGCCGAACAGCGTCATAGCCAGGCCCGACATCGTCTGATTCGCCCTCAGCGTGACACACAAGAACGAATGAACCATACCCAGAAGAGCGGTAATGGCTACCGCCGAGAGCAGCGCAAGGATCAGATTCCCGCTGCGGATGTAGACGATGCAAGTCGTCACTGCCCCCATCAGCATCAGCCCCTCCGCGCCGAGCTGGATAATGCCGGCCCGTTCGGTCAGAATGCCTCCCAGCGTAGCCAGCAGCAGCGGTGTTCCGGCGGAGATAGCGGCGATTAATAACTGTGTAGTGAAATCCATGAGTGAACTCCCTCCTGTACGAGAATGCTGTTATGCGCTCCGGCGGATGCGGAACCGGTGAATCATGTCGCCGGCAATCAGGAAGAACAGGATCGCGCCCTGCAGCATTTCCGATATGGACGAAGGCAGTCCGATAGTCTGAACACTATAGCCGCCCACAATCAGGCCGCCGAACAGAATCGAAGTCACAATCAGGCCCAGCGGGTTCAGCTTGGCAAGCCAGGCTACGATGATCGCCGTATAGCCATAGCCCGGAGAGATCCCCTGCATCAGCTTATGCGTAACCCCCGACACTTCAGCCATGCCGGCAATCCCGGAAAGACCGCCGCTGATCAGCATGACGATGATAATATGCTTCTTGATATGGATGCCCGCATAACGGGCTGCTGTGGGATTGGCGCCGATCAGACGCAGCTCATAGCCCCAGCGGGTGAACCGGATCATCAGATAATAGATCAGCACAGCCACAAGGCCGAAGACCAGCCCGATATGCAGCCGGGTGCTGCCAAGCACCGGCAGGGACTGGGCGGCCGTGAACATCGGCGAACCCGGGAAGTTGAAGCCCTTCGGGTCCTTCCAGGGGCCGAACACTACATAATCCAGAGCCAGCAGGGCCACGTAGTTCAGCATCAGCGACGTAATCAGCTCATTGACACCGAAATGGGTTCGCGGCACTGCCGTCATCAGACCCCACAAAGCTCCGGCTGCTGTACCGAAAACCAGCATCAGCATGATGGACCAGAAGGAAGACAGGTCCGGGAAATAGATCGTTACCGCAGTAGCCGCCATAGCGCCTACTGTCAACTGACCCTCTGCCCCAATATTCCACACAGAGATCCGGTAAGCTACAGCAATACCTAGCCCGCAGAGCAGCAGCGGAATAGCCTTGACCATGGTTTCAGTGAAGCCGTAGGAGGTGCCGAAGGCTCCCCGGAACATTTTCTCGTAGACGACCAGCGGACTCATTCCATTAGCGGCGATGAACACCGCACAGAGCAAGAGTGCCAGAACAACGGACAGGATGGGCGTCCACCACGGTGAACGGGTACGGCTTGAATCATATTCCAGCCTGAGGGAGTACCACCTCCCGCTGCGGCCCGCCATCGGCGTAAACGTTGCAGATTGATTTCCAGGCTTCGGACTCATACGGCACTTCCCTCCCTGCTCCGGATACCGGCCATCATCAGGCCGATTTGTTCCCGGTCCGCCTGCTCATGATCGCTCTCGCCTATAATTGAACCGCCGTAGATCACCAGAATACGGTCGGATAACTGCAGCAGCTCATCCAGATCCTCGGAGATCAATAGCACTCCGCTACCGGAGCTGCGCAGCTCCATCAGCAGCTCATGCACCCCTGCCGCTGCGCCGACATCCAGCCCTTGCGTCGGATGCACGGCCACCATCAGCTTCGGACGGTGGCTGACCTCGCGGGCGAACAGCAGCTTCTGCTGGTTCCCGCCGGACAATTGCTGCACGGGGGTATCCAGCTCAGGCGTCTTCACATTGAAGCGGCGGACCAGCTCCTGCGACCAGGAGCGGTTCCTCGCCGCCTTCAGGAAGCCGAACCGGGAATGCTCCCCGCTGCGGTAAGACTTGAACAGCAGGTTGTCAACGGACCCCAGCCGTCCGGCCAGACCGCTCTTCATCCGGTTCTCCGGCACATGCGAGATGCCCGAATCGATCGCTCCTCTTACCGAAGCTGTTTTTACCGGACTGCCGTCAAACCGGATCTCGCCCGTCCTCCATGCTCTTAGCCCTGTCAATACCTCCGCCAGCTCCTTCTGCCCGTTGCCCGCGACACCGGCCACGCCCACAATTTCGCCTTCATGAACCGTAAGCGACAGGGCATCCAGCGCCTTGCGGCCATGATCCGCAGCCACCTCCAGATCGCGGACGATCAGCAGCGGCTCTCCGGCCGTCGCCGCGCGCTCCTGACGGCTAATCGTAACCTCCCGGCCCACCATCAGCCGGGCCAGCTCCAGCTCATCCGTCTCGCCCGTCATCAGCGAAGCAATCATTTTCCCCTTGCGCATCACGGAGATCCGGTCCGAGGAGGCCATGACCTCCTTCATTTTATGCGTGGTCATGATCACTGTCTTGCCCGCCTGCTTCATCACCTGAAGGGTCTCGAACAGCTGCTCCGCCTCCCCCGGCGTCAGCACCGAGGTCGGCTCATCCAGAATGATGATATCTGCCCCCCGGTACAGCGTCTTGACAATCTCAACGCGCTGCTGCTCTCCGACAGACAGCTGCCAGATCGGCCGGTCGACGGGAAATTTCAAGCCAAACCGTTCTCCAAGCGCCTCTATCTCTTCATGCTTATGTCTAATCCATCTGCTGCCGCGCCAGAAAGACGACTTTTCGCCAAGCACGATATTCTCCGCCGCTGTAAGGCTCTGCACCAGTCTGAAGTTCTGAAAGACCATGCCTACACCGAGCAGTGCCGCATCCTTCGGGGAACGGATTCTGGCCGGTTTGCCATGAATGAGAATCTCCCCGGCGTCCGCCCGGTACACTCCTGACAGCATGCTCATGACTGTGCTTTTCCCTGCCCCGTTCTCCCCGAGCAGCGCGTGAATCTCCCCCGCATTTGCCGAAAAATCAACTTGATCGCTGGCCGTCACAGCACCGAATGTCTTCACTATCCCGCGCATTTCAACCGAAGGGTCCTGCATAATACTACGCTCCTTTCCGGGTAGTTATAGTACAGGTGGGGAAGGCTCCGGTATCCGGAACCCGCCCCACCCGTAAGGCCGTGCTGTATTAAGATGTGTAGTAGCAGCTGTTACTGCGGAATCGTACCCTCAACACCCTTGACCAGCCAGTTCATGCCAAGCACCTCTTCAAGGGTCAGCTTCTGGCCGTCCTTAACGGTTACATTGCCCTTGTTGTCCGAGATGGGTCCGGTGAAGACCTCCAGCCCGCCGCTGATGATTTTGGCCTTGGCGTCCTCCACCAGCTTCTTCACATCCTCGGGAACCTTGTTGCCGAATGGCGCCAGCTCCACCATGCCGTCCGCCATATCGCCGGAATACTGCTCACTTTTCCAGGTTCCGTCCATCACAGACTGTACAGCTTTTACATAATAAGGACCCCAGTTCCATACAGGGTTGGTTAAGTAGTTGTCCGGTGCATACTTGCTCATATCCGAGTCATTCCCCCCGGCAAAAGCTCCCCGTTCCGCCGCAGCCTGAAGGGTAGCCGGTGAATCCTGATACGCCAGCAGGACATCCGCCCCTTTGTCGAGCAGGCTGATGGCCGCCTGACGTTCAGTGGCAGGGTCATACCAGGTATTCGTCCACACCACATCCACCTTAACCGCCGGGTTGACGCTCTGCGCGCCCAGCGTGAAGGCGTTCAGATTATAGATCACCTCGCTGATCGGGAAGGCTCCCACATAGCCGAGATGGTTTTTCTTTGTCATTTTGCCTGCCGCGATCCCCGACAGATAGCTTGCCTGATAGTTTTTGCCGAAGTAGGTTCCCATGTTCTCAGCGGTCTTGTAGCCGGAGGCATGCAGGAACTTCACGTTAGGAAATTTGCCGGCCACATTCAAGGTGAAATCCATATAGCCGAAGCTTGTGGTGAACACGATGTCATGGTTTTGCGCAAGCTCTGTGATGATCCGCTCGGCATCGGCGCTTTCCGGTACATTTTCTACGAAATCCGCCTTAATCCCGAGCTCCTTCTCCATATACAGACGGCCCTGGTCATGCTGATACGTATACCCGCCGTCACCCGGAGGCCCGATATAGACAAAAGCAACCGTCGGCTTCTTTGCTGCCGGCTCTGTCGTTGCCGCCGCCTCGCTGCCTGCCGGTGTACTGGCCGCCGAAGGCTCTGCCGTTGCTGCCGCACCCGTATTAGACGCCGTATTATTCTTCGCGCACCCCGTCAGAACCACCGCCAGCAGGAACATCGTGATGATGCTGAATTTGAATGCCTGACCCCTTTGTTTCATAATTCTCCTCCTCCAGGATATCTCTTCTAATGGCTACAGCCATTAATGTATCTCTACTATACTGAGGCGCAGCACTTACGTAAATTTATATAACATAGCTTTGTGTGGTTGGATAAGAAGAGGGGGCCGATTTTGTGCTTCATGCACGAAGTCATCTCAAATTAAACTTAAATACTGTGATATTACCTTACATAGCTTTAAAAAATAGCGAATTCACTGTCTATTCCCGCTCCGCACGCTCCATTCTCTGCTGTACTCTCCGAAGCTCTCCGGCAGCCCGGTCTCTGTGAAGGCCTGAACAGACTCTTGCGGCAGGATGAGCCCCTTATACTCCTTGGTCCGCATAATGGCAGCTATCCCCTCTTCATCGTCCAACTCCTGAAGTCCGCCGAACAGCGTGCTTGAGAAAAGGGTAGGCGGCATCAGCAGCCCTTCCTGTGCACTCGTGACATAATCAAGCTCCGGGTGCTGCTCATACGCCTGGATGAACCGGCGGATCTGAGCCGCTGTCACAAACGGCTGATCTGCCGCCGCAATGACCACCGCATCCGGCTGAAGCGAAGCTACAGCATTCAAGCCGCAGCGCAGGGAGAAGGACAGGCCCAAATGGGCCGTCAGGCAAGTCTCAATCCGCCGCATATTCTCCGCCTTCCCGGCCGGCGGCAGCCAGCCTAAAGGATCATCCGCACGCACCACTACAACCAGCGGCGCGAGCCCGCAGGTCTCCAGCTCACTGAGCATCGCCGCACCGGCTGAACCCGCGCCCGCCCTGTTCTGAGAACCTTCAGAGGCCCCTGCTCCATTACTGCGGCCTGCCGCCAAAAAGATTCCGGCCACCTTCATTGTTCTCCACTCCTTTTTTTGGGCAATCTGCTGATGGACGGCTGTTATTCGCGCTCCAGCATTCTGCGGAACAGGAATACCAGCTTCAGCTTCATGAGATCATTGATTTTTTTGAAATCGACATCCAGCAGCTCACTGAGCTTCTCAATCCGGTAAGTGGCCGTATTGCGGTGAATGAACAGCTTCTTGGCCGTCTCGTTCACATGGCCGTCATTCTCCAGGTAGACCTCCAGCGTGTGGAGCATCTCCTTAACATATTCCGGTTCCCGGCTAAGCAGCCCCCGCAGGCTGCCGTTATAGTAACGCTCCATGGTCTCCGCCGGAATCTTGCTCAGCAGCAGATCAAGCTCCAGCTGGCGGTAATGCACCACATTTCCGTGTGCGCCCCATTGCCGGGCCATGCCCATACATTCCTTAATCTCGGCAAAAGCTTCCTTCAGCCCCTCCGGCTTCAGCTTCACGCTGCTGACAGCCGCCTGCGGATAATACCCTTTATCGAACTTCAGGCTGTCGAAGCATTCCTGAATCAGCGCCCGGAACTCCTCCGGCTGATGCGGCCCGGCCGGATACAGCGACACCAGTCCCTCCTCCACCAGGAAGTGAACCGCCTGCAGGCCATGCAGCACCGGATGCTCCGAATACTCCTCCTTCAGCCGCAGCAGCTCTCCCTGCCGGGCTTCTCCCACAACAGCCACATCGGTAAGCAGCAATTGAAACGGGGACTGGAGCAGCGTAATCTCCAGCCGGAGCGCTGCCTGCGCCAGCTCAGCGTATTTCAGCCCGTCATTCAGGAAGCGCCGCAGCAGCCCGCTGAATTCCCGGTGTCCGGCCTGCTCGAAATAATCCTCCAGCCCGGTATGCATATGATAAGAAATCAGCTCTGCCCCCTGGACGAACAGACTTTCCTCCACCGGCAGCAGCAAGGGATCAATATCGCAATAATGAAGATAACCCAGACATTTCCCGGCCTGTAGCAGCGGGAGACGGTAGCCGGTGCCTCCGCTGAGACGGAAGCGCTGATTGCGGGGCGGCCAGGGCCACCCTTCCAGCTGCTCACTCTCGGTATATCCCGAGTTGTTGAATACTACCGCCCCCCGGTTGCTGATTACAGCCAGCGGATAACCGATGATCTCAGAGACGGTGTCCAGCAGCGGACGGCTGCGACCGGAACGCAAGGCAAGACGCATCAGCAGCCGCTGCTTCTCCATCATGCTCTGCAGGGTGCCCACGCTGCGCGACAGCTCCGCGCGGAACAAGCCGTTCATCTGGTCGGAGAAGGTGAACTGGAACGGCAGCTCGATCAGCGGGAAATTCAGCTGCTCCGCTTCCGCAATCAAGAGTGGCGGCACAGCCTCCCAGAACCGGCCCAGCTTAATGCCCAGCCCTGCTGACCCGCGCCGGTTCAGCATCTGCAGCAGTGCCGAGGCATCCTCCGGGCTGTCCTTGATCAGATAGGCTGTGGTCAACAGCATTTCCCCTTCCTTGATCCAATCCGAGATATCGGGAGCATCCATGACATTAATCGATTTCACGATCCTGTGCTTCCCCTTAGACCCGGCAATCAGCTTCGCTTCGGATAAAGGATAAATGGACAACGCTTCTTCCACCGTAAGATGCATAGCCACCCCTCCTTCTCTACCTTCATAATAGGTTTATTCGAGTCATATGTTACTTTATGTAACATTATAGATAAAATGACCGCTGTTGGAAAGAGAAAAGTTAGAATTAGGCTCAACTATGTTAGCTAATATTACACATTGGGCGGCAGTGACTCTCATTTGGTCCCTTGAAGCTGCATAATTGCCCACGTATCTTTGCAGCTGCCGGATGTATGCTGTTTTTTGCATACATTTGGCCCGCTCACCTCGCATCCGCCCATTGTATGCTGTTTTCCACATACATCCGGACCACTCACCCCGCACCGGCCAAATGTATGCTGTTTTTCGCATACATCCGGACCACTCACCCCGCACCGGCCAAATGTATGCTGTTTTTCGCATACATCCGGAACACTCACCCCCGCACCGGCCAAATGTATGCTGTTTTCCACATACATCCGGACCACTCACCCCCGCACCGGCCGGATGTATGCTGTTTTTCACATACATCCGGACCACTCACCCCCGCACCGGCCAAATGTATGCTGTTTTCCATCTACATCCGGACCACTCACCCCCGCACCTGCCGGATGTATGCTGTTTTTCACATACATCCGGACCACTCACCCTCGCTGCTGGGTATTGTATTCGGTTTTCCGCATACATTTGGCCCACGCACCTCGCGCAACTGACGGATCTCCTAACGATCAGCAAAAAGCCCTGGTTCTCTTCGTCCAGAGAACCAGGGCTTTGACTTCCTACTTCCATACCTCCTGTATCCAGGACAGGAGCCTCAGATCTTGTCCATGCCCGCCGATGACGGACAGCCCCAGCGGCAGTCCACCGGGGCCGGGCACCGGCAGCGTAACCTGAGGCAGCCCGGCCAGTCCGGCCAGGCAGCTGAGCATCATGGCGCTGCTGCGGCTCCGCTCCCGCTGCCCGGGTCCCGCACCGCGCAGCGGGGCCGGACCCGGCACGGTCGGAAGGACGAGACAGCCGTCCTTCCCGAGCAGCGCCCGCAGCCGCTTAGTGATCCGGCTGCGCAGCATAGCGGCCGGGCTGTGATCCGCCCCGGCCAGCCCCGCCGCCCAAGCGAACCGGGCGGCAATATCCGGCCCGAAGACCGGCTGCTCCCGCCCGATCCACTCCCCATGGGTTGCCCAGATCTCGGCACCCTGCAGCTCGCGGAAGGCATCCATCCAGCTCTTCAAGCCTTCAGGGGCAACCACGGCTTCAGCAGCCTGTAGCGAAGCGCCTGCCTGAAGCTTGTCCAGCCCCCGCCTCAGGTAGTCTGCACAGTCCTGCTCCACAAGCGCCCAGCCTTCCGGGAGAATGAACATCCGGGACATTCGAAGATCACCAGCAGACTCGTCAACCGCCTCACCGCCGCTCTGCTCCATACTATTCTCCATGCTCTGGGCACCTACGCCGCTGTCCGCAGACCCGAGCAAATCGCCCGCCTTCTTCCTATTTTCCCCGTCACAGGCAACTACGCCGCTGTCCACAGACCCGGACAGATCGCCCGCCTTCTTCCTATTCTCCCCGTCACAGGCAATATCGCCTCTGTCCACAGATCCGATTAGAACGCCCGCCTTCTTCCTATCCCCCCCGCTACAGGCATCACCGCTTCTGTCCGCAGACCCGAACAGATCGCCCGACTTCTTCCTTTTTTCCTCGCACCGGGCATCTCCGCCGCTGTCCACAGCCCCAAGCAGAATGCGCCCCGTCTTCAGCAGCAGCTCCGTGCTTCCCGCGATCCAGCCCACCGTGTCAAAAGCCGGGGCCAGCGGAATAACCCCCTCCAGGGATACCGCCCCATGAGTCGGACGATAACCGAATACACCGCAATAAGCGGATGGAACCCGAACAGAGCCGCCTGTATCCGTTCCGAGGGCAAAATCCACGCTCCCCGAGGCCACCGCCACCGCCGACCCGCTGGACGAGCCGCCGGGAATCCGATTCTCCCCGTGCGGATTCACCGGCGTACCGTAATGATAGTTCTCTCCGCCAAGGCTGTACATCAGCTCATCCGTATGGGCAGCCCCCCGCAGCGTAGCTCCGGCTTCCAGCAGCCTGCGTACCGCAGCTGCATGGGAGTCCGATGGTCCATGGCTGCGCAGCCAGTCCGGGTTACCGGCGGAAGAGCGGTGCCCGGCCACTGCGAAGACATCTTTTACCGTGAAGGTCAGGCCGTGCAATACCCCGTGTCCGCTGCCGGGGATCTCCAGCTCCGGGACCCGGAATGCGCCGTGCCGATTATCAAGAACCATGCTGCTCCACCCTCTCCCTCCCGGACAAACCGGGTTACTCTCACCCTGCCTCTTACCTCCTTAGCTCCCTATCTCCCATTCCCCTTATCTCCCTATTTCCTTGTCTCCCACTCCCCTTACCTCCCTACCTCCCTATCTCCTTGTTTCCCTATTTCCTTGTCTCCCACTCCCCTTACCTCCCTACCTCCTTACCTCCCTAATCTCCCTAATTCCCTATCTCCTTGTCTTCCTATCTCCTTATCCCCTTATCTCCTTACCTCCCTATCTCTCACTCTCCCATTCCCCTTGTCTCCCTATCTCCTTACCTCCCTATCTCCCACTCTTCCTATCTCTCACTCTCCCATTCCCCTTATCTCACTATCTCCTTATCTCCTTGACCTTCCCGCCAAGAATCCAAATCGCTTACCACCCGATAGCAGCTCCATCAGAGCGGGGGTCCGTCCCCCCGCTGCGGTAGCCGTTACTGTCAATCGAGATGGCGTGGGCGTGACCCATCACCCCGTCATAGCTCTCTGCCTCACGGACCAGATGCCCCGCCTCCGCCAGCTCCGCCCGCACGGCTTCCGTCACCCGGTTCTCGATCCGCAGCTCCTGAGTCGGCTCTCCCCAGGTTCTGCCCCAGACAAAGCGCGGTTCACTCACCGCAGTCTGCGGGTCCATCCCGTAGTGAAGCATGCGCGTGAGCAGCAGGGTCTGCGTCTGCGGCTGTCCTTCACCGCCTTGTGTGCCATAGAGATAAGCCGGCTTCCCGTCCCGGCAGGCCATCGCCGGCATCAGCGTGTGGAAGGTGCGCTTGTGGGGCTCCAGCGTATTGACATGGGCGGGATCAAGCGAGAAGAAGGACCCGCGGTTCTGGAGCAAAATCCCCGTATTCCCGGCCACCACCCCCGACCCGAATTCGAAATACAGACTCTGGATGAACGACACCGCGTTACCCTCTTCATCTACAACCGCCGCATAAGCCGTATCTCTTCCAACCGGTTCGCTGCTGAGAGCAAGCGCCTTACGGGGAGAAATTGCCGCCGCGAGTTGAGCCGCATAAGGCTTACTCAGCAGACGGTCCAGCGGAATGCTGCTGAAGGACGGGTCAGTGAGCACCTGATCACGGTCACGGAAGCTCAGCTTCAGCGCCTCCACCAGCAGATGATAATATTCATAGGAGCCATGCCTGATCTCCGCGAAGTTAGAATGCTCCAGGATATTAAGCGCCATGAGCGCCGTGAAGCCCTGCGAGTTCGGCGGAACCTGATAGACGGTATGCCCATGGTACTCCGTCTGGAGCGGCTCTTCCCAGCTTCCCTGGTGGTCCGCGAAATCATCGCGGGTCAGGTACCCGCCGGAAGCCTGCATATAATCACTGATCTCTTCCGCAATGCTCCCTTTATAAAAAGCATCCCGGCCTCCCACCGCAAGCGCCCGCAGCGTCCCCGCCAGCTGCCGCTGCACAAACCGCTCTCCCGCCGCCGGTATCTGGCCGCCGGGAAGATACACCGCCGCCGCTTCAGGCGACAGCGCGGCTCCGGCCAGTACGCTGCCGCCATGCTGGTCCGGCGACAGCGGAAAGCCCCCGGCGCTGTAGCCGATAGCCGGCTCCAGCACCTCGGCCAGGGTCAGCCGTCCATACTCCCGCTGGACGGCCTCCCAGCTATCCGCCATTCCGGGCACCGTAATGGCGCTGCGCACACCCCGCCGGGGAATGGCCTCTTCCCCGGCATAGCAGTCCCGGCGGACGGCGTAGCCCGAGCGTCCGCTGCCGTTGTAGGCCCGCACACGCCCTTCGCTGGCGCTGTACCCCAGCCAAAAGGCGTCGCCGCCGAGCCCGGTCATATGCGGATAGACTACAGCCAGCGCCGCGCTGACTGCAACGGCCGCATCATAGGCGTTGCCGCCTTTGGCCAGGATCTGTGCGCCCGCCGCCGAGGCCAGATAATGCGGGCTGACCACCATCGTTTTCGTTCCGGTCACCGGTCCTCTCCTCATGTTCCGCCTCCGCCTCCCTTCCCTGCCGCTTAAGTTAGTGTCATTTAACAGCAGGACCAGAACCCCTGTCAACGGCTTCCGCAGGACCATACATTTGCTGCCGCTAATTTTGTGAGCCATGCACAAATTTCAGAATGGAAGCAGGCCCAGGCCTGGCATCCTTCCATCCGTCTGTCTGGCAATCTTCTATCCGGTCTGCCTGGCATCCCTTCTACCCGTCTGTTATATGGAGCTGCAGCAGGCTACAGCCTTAGTACGCCCTCTGTGCGCCCCCTTACTTCAGGATATATTGCGACAGCACAGCCTGCACTTCGTAAATATCGACCGATTTGTTGAAGGTTTTCTTCAGGGGCAGCCCCGCGCCCGAGATATACAGACACAGCTCCGCATCCAGATCGAAATGCCCCGCCGTCTCCACAGAGTAATGGGTGATGCTTTTGTAAGGAACAGAGTGGTATTCGGTTTTCTTGCCGGTCATCCCCTGCTTGTCTACAAGAATCAGCCGCTTGTCTGTGAAAATAAACATGTCCCGGACCAGCTTATAGGCGCGCTCAATCTTTTCATTCGGAGCCAGAATCCGTCCGTATTCCCGCTGCACCTCCCCCAGCTCCACCTGAGTTGCATTGCCGAGCAATCCGTTAAAAATCGCCATAACTCTCCTCTTTTCCCGCAGCCGTTATAAGGTCAACGCCCCTTCGCCACACTCCATACTACTTGCAGTGCCATGCATTTATGTCTCTGCGGGAACAATTCTCCCTTGCTTATTTCGGGATTTTTGGTTACACTAGCTTTAAATTTATCAAAAAGGAGGTGTAGGAGAATGGATCACAATCGGACCAACAGTGTTAGCAGCCGGCTGATTAATATTATGGCTGGCGTTATTCATGCAAATCTGGACAACGGGAGAAGTCTGTCCATTTACATGAATTTAATAACACTACAACATTGTGAAATGCCTTTCTCGCCTACACTTCAACGGATATCCTAACCCGAAGAATACTCAGGCCGCAGGGAAATTTCCCTGCGGCCTTTTTATGCTGTTTTGACCGGAATCCGCAGAAGCCAAAGGACGGCGAAGGAGAGTGCATTCCTAATTAAAGGAGAAGAATAACGATGATTATCTCATGTCAAAATATCCAAAAATACCACGGTGCCCAGCTCGTCCTGAGCGATGTCACCTTCGATATCCGCCAAGGCGAAAAAATCGGCCTGATCGGCCGCAACGGCTGCGGCAAAACCACCCTCTTCCACCTGCTGAGCGGAGAAGAACGCCCGGACCAAGGGCAGCTCTCCATCCGCCGGGGCAGCGTCATCGGCCTGCTTGCCCAGATTCAGGAGGTGAACGAGAGCGACACGGTCTATGCCGTCCTGCAGCGCAGCTTCGCCGAGCAGCTCGGCTGGCAGCGCCGCCTGCGGGAGCTGGAGCAGGAGATGTCTTCCTCCGGCGCGGGCGAAGACGGGCAGGCCTGGAACCGGCTGCTTAAGGAATACGGCACCCTGCAGGAGAAGTTCGAGGCCGCAGGCGGCTATGAGCTGGAAGCCTCGATCCAGCGTGTAGCCTCAGGGCTGGGGATTGGAACGGAGCAGTACGACCGCCGCTTCTCCTCCCTCTCCGGCGGGGAGAAGACCAAGGTAGGGCTGGCCGAGCTGCTGCTGCGCCGTCCCGACATCCTGCTGCTCGATGAGCCGACCAACCATCTGGACATGGAGGCTATCGAGTGGCTGGAGCAGTTCCTCCAGAGCTATGACGGCACAGTGCTGGCGATCTCCCATGACCGTTACTTCCTGGATGCCGTGGTGAAGAAGGTCATCGAGCTTGAAGACGGGGAGGCTTTCACCTTCCATACGAACTACAGCGGTTATCAGGTGGAGAAGGAAGCCCGGCTCCTTCAGCAATTCGCTGACTACCAGGAGCAGCAGAAGAAGATCAAGCAGATGCAGGAGAGTATCAAAAGGCTGATCGAATGGGGCAACCGCTCCAATCCGCCGAACCCTTCCTTCCACCGCCGTGCGGCGTCCATGCAGAAGGCGCTGGACCGGATGGTCAAGGTCAAACGCCCGATCCTGGAGCGCAAGTCCATGGATCTGCAGCTTCAGCAGGAGGACCGGACCGGCAACCAGGTCGTCATCCTGGACCGGATCAGCAAGTCTTACGGGGAGCGCAGGCTTTTCTCGGCCGCCAGCGATATTCTGAGATACGGCGAGACCACGGCACTGATCGGCGGCAACGGAGCAGGCAAAAGCACCCTGCTGAAGATTATCCTCGGCCAGGAGTCACCGGACAGCGGGAGCTGTACGCTCGCTTCCAGAGCTGTCGTTGGTTATCTTGCCCAGGAAGCTGTGCCGGAGGAGGGCGGCCACTCCGTGCTGCGGTATTTCCGCGAGGAGGCCGGCCTTGAAGAAGGCGAAGCCCGCGGCCAGCTGGCCCGCTTCCTCTTTTACGGCAGCGATGTCTTCAAGAGCATCACCAACCTGTCAGGAGGAGAATGGACCCGGCTGCGCTTCGCGATCCTGATGCACAAGAGGCCGAATCTACTCATTCTGGATGAGCCTACCAACCATCTGGATATTGATTCCCGCGAGGCGCTGGAGGAAGCGCTGGAGGAGTTCCCCGGCACCGTGCTGGCGGTATCCCATGACCGTTATTTCATCAACCGCTGCTTCGGCAAGCTCTGGCATATTGACGGCGGACACTTCTCCTCCTTCCCGGGCAACTATGAATACTATAAGGAAAAGCAGGCCGAAGCCGCCCAGCGGAAAGAGGCCACGCAGCCGGAATCTTCCGGGGACAGCACCGGCAAGCCCCGCTCCTTAAGCGGGCAGGTAGACCGCTCCCCTTCTGCCTCTTCCTCTGCCTCAGCAGGTTCGGGTACGGAATCCGCTTCCTCCCGCCGCAAGAATACAGGGGGATCACCCTCCGGCCCTGCCAGTCCGAACCGCAAGCCGCGTCCGGCAGCTTCGTGGGAGCAGGACATTGCCGCAGCGGAAGCGCAGCTTGCTCTTATTGATGCCGAGATGCTGGACCCGCAGCTGTCGAGCAATGCAGAGAAGCTGGCCGAGCTGCAAGGAATGAGAGATGCTGCACAGCAGAAGCTCGATGACCTGTATAGCGGCTGGTTGAGCGAAGCGGAGATGTGAATTGTAGACAGACTAAATACTAAATCTAAGGTAGAGGTGACCGTAATGACATTAACTCCGGAAATTGCGAAATATTGGGAGAGTTATCTGGTGAAGCATCCGGAAGCGGCAGACAAATTCGACAGCGCCTGGGCGTTCGGCGACAATTCCCGGCTGGCAGATGAGCTGCTGGATCTGGTTCTTAGAGGAATCAAGACCGGGACCGCGCAAAATTATGAGTTGATTGAAGCGCAAGGGCTGACCATGCCTTTTACAGGCGGGTTATCCATCCTGCTGGACAGCACAGGGCAGCCGCGCGCGATCATCGAAACAACGAAAGTGGAGGTCGTTCCATTCGCTGAGGTAACCGCTGAATTCGCCTACTCCGAAGGGGAGGATGACCGCAGCCTTGAATCCTGGCGCTACGAGCATGAGGTGTTCTTCACCAGGGAGCTGGGGCGTGAGGGTAAGCCCTTCGACCCGGATATGCGGGTGGTCTGCGAGACCTTCCAGCTGGTGCATATCAACAACGACTTGTAATTTCAGCATAAAAAGGCTGCTTCTTCACTTCGAAGAGGCAGCCTTCATTGTATATGTGCAGTTAGTAGTAGTGAGACTTAGCTATTGCTGCGGACGGGTCCTAGAAATTCCAGATGCCCATCATCCAGCCGATCAACGAGATCCATAAGGGAATACTAATCAGGACACCCCATACCAGGCCCGTGGCGATATTGCCCTCTGTAGGCCGGGTCATCCCCTCCTGCGCAAGCGGAAGTCTTAGCTCTTCTTGTTCCATGCGATCCCCTCCTAAAATTCTTATCGTCAAAGCAGAGGAAAAAATGTAGACCGCCAGGCCCAAAAAGAGATGTTTTCGATAAATTTTTTAGATATAAAGGCTCAGCGGATCATCACTGTAAAGGCTTACATAAATAACATTAACCAAAAAATGTATTCATAAAACTTATATACACTCTTGGTTATCTATTATATGCAGTGCTTTAGTCCAATATTACTTCTTTTTCGGGATGATGTAAATATTGGAATAGGGTGTGCAGCTGCTCCGCCGTATTGCGCTCTTCAGACAATTCGGGCAATGCATCCTCGGCAAAAAATCCAACACCGCTCGTTTCCACACCACCCGCCGCCTCCCCGCCGGTAATTCTGCACAGGATGAACATTTTATAGGTATGGTATGGCTCCGGCGGATGCTGATGGAACTTCTTATCCAGCACAGCAAGCAGACGGACTGCTTCCGCCTGGTAGCCGGATTCCTCGGCAATCTCCTTCACTACTACCTCGCTTGGTGACAGGCCGATATCTGCCCACCCTCCGGGCAGTGCCCATTTCCCGTCGAGCTTCTCGTGTACGAGCAGAATTTTATCCTCCTGAAAAATCACTCCCCGGATATCCACCTTAGGTGTGCTATACCCGCCTTCGCCCGCAAAAGAGAGCCGGATACGCTCCTTGCTCTCATACGTATAATTCGCCAGAATATCCACGCTCAGCTCGCGCAGTGCCTGATAACGCTCAATATCATATACATCCTTGGCATACGTCAGTCCTGTCTGGGCAATCGCTTGAATATCTTTGGCCCAGGTTAGCCATTTCGGTTCCATAAGCACACCGCCTTCACTCGGATTTAGTTACGCCCTTAATTCAAGGGGTCTACTCGCACAGCATCAGATGACGGGAGAACGCACCTTTTCGCGCCACACAACGGTCTATAATTGTAAAACCGGCCGCAGCAATCATCTCATCCACAGCCTCAATCGCTACAATGACCACTCTGTCCGCAATCCGCCGCGTATGGCTCAGAATCGCAAACTGCTCTTCGGGGGTAATCCGTGAATACAGATTATAAGGCATATCCACAATGGCTGCATCGTAATGCTCCTGGATGTCTGCGATATCTCCGAGCGTAACAACGCTCTCGAAGCCGAAGTGAGCAATGTTCGTCCGCGCACCTGCCGCTATGAGCGGGTTAATATCACGGCCGACGACATCGATTCCCATCGACAGAGCTTCCACCATTACTGTGCCAATTCCGCAGCAGGGGTCGATCAGCTTCACACCGGGTATGCGCGGAACCGCCATATTGACCGCCGCCCGGGCTACCCGTGTGCTGAGCGCTATGGAGTAGCTGCGGGGCTTGTGCATCTGCCGGAACCAGGTTGCATTGTTCTTATGATAAGGGCCGAAGTACCAGCGTCCACCGAGCGTTACAATCCCGTACACCAGCTCCGGATGGTTCACATCCGCCTCTCCCTCAATCCGCAGGCCAATTTCCCGCTCAATCACTCTGCGCTCACCGTATTCGATTTTGTGTTCAGGAGCCAGATCATTAGTCTTCACAAAAATAACCTTAAAGCTCCGCCCCCCCAGCTCTACCTGCTCTGTCTGCTTGTAGATCTCCGGGAGCGTGTCCCCTTCGTACATCACATCTATCCGCTCTTTGATAAAAGGGCTGCGGCTGACATCCGCCTCTACCCCGCTTGCAAATATAGCCGGAGGGATCTCCCGGCCGAACAGGCAGCGCAGCTCCATCCCGCACAATGAGGTCTCATCCGGCGAATGGGCATACGTATAAATATATATCGGTTCAACACTTGCAGGCATATTCGTTGACACTACAATTTCGCTCCTGTCGCTTCCGCCGCGCTCGGCGGTTCCTTTGCTTAAACTAAGTAAGTCTATCACGGTTACTGCCAGTAATCAACAGCCTGCAAGGAACTGTATCCCAAGCTACGCAGCTCCAGTCACCCTCTGATGAAGGGCCGGGACAATCCTTTTTTTGATCCATCGGGATATCTCCAGTATAATGAATGCATTACACTGCCGAACCTGAGCCGCAGAGACCCTCCGTTATGCCTTTCGCCGCATAATACGGGTAGCTGTGGTATTAAGCAGCGAATTCCAAGGAGGTACATAACCACAATGTCATACGAAACTTACTTTCAGGCTGAGCGTGAAGCCCAGCTCACCGAACTCAAGCAATGGCTGGCTATCCCCAGCATTTCAGCCCTGTCCACCCACAAAGAAGATATCAATACCGCTGCCGGCTGGCTGGTAGAGACCCTGAAGCGTGCAGGCCTTGAGAATATCGAGCTGCACCCTACAGCCGGTCATCCGGTGATCTATGCAGACTACCTTCACGCTCCCGGCAAGCCGACCATTCTGGTCTACGGCCATTATGATGTACAGCCGGTGGATCCGCTGAACCTGTGGACTACGCCTCCGTTTGAACCGGAGATCCGTGACGGCAAGCTGTATGCGCGGGGCGCTACAGACGACAAGGGCCAGGTATTCATGCATATCAAAGCTATCGAGGCTATCCTCAAGCAAGAGGGCACGCTGCCAGTCAACATCAAGCTCTGCATCGAAGGGGAAGAAGAGATTGGCAGCGTCAACCTGCCGCCATTCCTGGAAGCCAACCAGGACAAGCTTGCGGCAGATGCCGTTCTCGTCTCGGATACCTCCCTGCTGGAACGCGGACGCCCCGCCATCTGCACCGGGCTCCGTGGTCTCTGCTCGATGGAGGTCACAGTGAACACCGCCTTGACTGATTTGCACTCCGGCTCCTACGGCGGCGGCGTTCCCAATGCGCTGCATGCGCTGGTCTCGCTGCTCAGCACCCTTCACGATGACAAGGGCCGCGTATCTGTAGAAGGCTTCTACGAAGGTGTGCCTGCCCTGTCCCCGCTGCTGCGCGAAGAATTCGCCAAGCAAGGTGTGGATGAAGACAAAATCCGGACCGCCCTCGGCCTGGAGCAATTGTACGGCGAAGAAGGCTACACCTTCGTGGAACGGGTCGGCGCGCGTCCAACGCTGGAGCTGAACGGCGTATACGGAGGCTTCCAAGGCGAAGGCAGCAAGACAGTAATCCCGAAGGAAGCCCATGCCAAGATTACCTGCCGCCTGGTCGGCGACCAGGACCCGCAGCACATCCTGGATGCCGTTGAAGCCCATCTGAAGGCTAATATCCAGAGCGGCGCCAAGGTTCAGGTGAAGCAGATGGAAAAGGCACGCGCCTTCAACATCGATCCGTCGCACCCGATCCTGCAGACCGCTGCCGATGCTTATGGCAAGGTCTACGGCACACGTGCCCTCTTCACCAAAGACGGCGGCTCCATCCCAATCATGGAGAGCTTCGCCCGCATCCTGAAGGCACCGGTCGTCCTGATGGGCTTCGGACTCGATGACGAGAACCTGCATGCGCCGGACGAGCATTTCAATCTGGAGAACTTCGACAAAGGCCTGCTGACCCTTGTCGAGTTCCTGAAGACCGTCTAACGTCCAAGGCAGACGGCTTACCTGTCACATCATATAAGTAAGCCAGGCCCCCGAAGGATCGGAGGCCTGGCTGCTTTTTGTTTTATTTTCGCCTACATTTGGCCCACGCGCCTCGCGCCTGCCCATTGTGTCCGGTTTTTCGCCTACACTTGGTCCAATCGCCCTCATTTTCACAACAAAAAAACCCTTGCGGACAAGGATTTCGGAAGTTAAATATGGAGCGGGTGATGGGAATCGAACCCACGCTATCAGCTTGGAAGGCTGAAGTTCTACCATTGAACTACACCCGCGACTCGAATTGAGTACAAGAAACATTGTAGCATCACTACGAATAAATTGCAACCCTATGAAATTCAGATACCGGAGATTATGACGGCATTTCCAGCAGAGGCCTGAGGAAGGACTGCTCGAATTCGGCCGCCTTCACCGGCTTGCTGAACAGAAACCCCTGGGCTTCATGGCAATGCTGCTGACGCAGAAAGTGGAGCTGCTCCTTGTTCTCCACACCTTCGGCGGTGACCTTGAGCTTCAAATGGTGGGCCATCGAGGTAATCGTAGAGACAATCGCGGCATTGTTGCTGTCCTCCATGACATCGGATACGAAGGAACGGTCGATCTTCAAGCGGTCAATCGGCATATTTTTCAGATAATGCAGCGAGCTGTAGCCTGTGCCGAAATCATCGATGCTGATGCATACGCCAAGTCTTTTGAGGCGGTTCAGCTGGTCGAAGGCGGTCTCCTTGTCGAGGGTCATACTCTCGGTAATCTCCAAATCCACGTAGCAGGGATCTAGACCGATATCCTTCAGGATGGCATCAATTTTGCCGGCCAGATTGGGCTGCAGGAACTGGCGCATCGAGAGGTTAATGGACACGCAAATCGGATGATAGCCGGCATCCTGCCACATTTTATTCTGCATACAGGCCGTCTTAAGCACCCATTCCCCAATGGGGACAATTAGCCCGCTCTCTTCAGCGATAGGAATGAAATCCACCGGAGAGACCAAGCCGCGTTTGGGATGGTTCCAGCGCAACAGCGCCTCCATGCCGACAATCTCTTCTGTCTCAAGCAGGACCTGGGGCTGATAGACCAGATAGAACTCCCCCCGTTCCAGCGCCCGGCGCAGATCGTTCTCCAGCTTGAGCCGTTCCTTCGCCTTCATCTGCATAGCCGGAATATAGCGGCGGATCTCCACCCCCTGATCCTTGGCATTGTGCACCGCTGTGTCTGCATTCTGTATCAACTGCTCTGCCGTATCACCATCCCCGGGGTAGATGCTTACCCCCAGACTCAGCGAGATATGGTATTCGCCCGACTCCAGGCCTATCGGTGTCTCGAACAGGCGCAGCAGCTCACCCGCCCGGACCAGACAATTCTCCAGACCCGTCCGCTCCGTCATCAGAAAAGCAAACTCGTCCGCTCCCATACTAAAGAGCTCTTCATTGACTCTAACCTCATCCCCGATCCGCCGGGCGACCAGCTGCAGCAGCAGATCTCCTGCATAATGGCCAAGAGAGTCATTGATATTCTTGAAATGGTTGATGTTCATAATGACCAGCCCGGCGAAGCCGCGGCTTTTGTCCTGCTCACTCTGGAGCACCACCTCTTCCATGCGCTGCATCAGGCGGCGTCTGTTCGGAAGACCTGTCAGCTCATCGTGGTACGCCAGATAATTAATCCGCGCTTCCGCCTGCTGATTCTCCTGAAATGGCTCCTCAATCGTCAATCTGTAGACCCCGGTCAGCAGAAGATAATAGGCCGCTGCGCTGCTGAGCATCCCGAAGAGATAATCCAATTCTCCGACACTGAACAGATTCATGAAGAAGACCTGAGCCAGTGAGAAGAATACAAGGGAACGGATAATAATCAGCAGAGAGGCTGACTTTTCGCTTTTGCCAGGATAGATAATAATCGCAGCACCAAGCAAATAGACGAACAGTATCGCCATGTTCATCAGGTCTCTTGCCGTTTCTGCCCATGGTTCGTCCGCCAGCCCGGAGACAATCAGGTTGCCGAGACCAAACACAGCCAAAGACAGCAGAATCACCACAAAAGCATTCCGAAACACCTTCCCCTTGGCGCCGTTTCCTACAAGCTGGTCTTCTCTGCTGAAAATAAGCATAATCCCCAGTGCACTGGCCAGCCGGGAGAACGTCAGGAGCCATAAGGACTGCTCCGGGCTGATATACGAGGTGATTCCGGGAATACCTACAAACCCGAGTACATGCAGGAAATCAAAAATGCTCACCCCCAGGAACAATGCAGAGGTGTACAGCCTGGCCTTAGATAAACTATTGGCGAACAGCAGCCAGCCCTGGGCAAAAATCGCAAAACCGAACGCGACAGTACAGCAGCCCAAAATAAGGTAAAAGGCTATCAGTAAATCCTTGTCCTCGATTCGGCCCAGCGGTGTACGAAAAATCTGGATCAGAAGGAATAGCACAGCCCCCAGAATAGCCGCATGAATCGTCTTTCTCTCTTCTTGTCTCATAAGTCCCTCGCGTCTAAAAATAATATCTATAAAGTCAGATGGATGTGTATGATGTCCTATGTATAAATATCGGCTAGATAGCTCTGTAAAGTTACATTGATCACCTACTAATATTGTAAGGAAGCAGATTCGGCAGAAAAAAAGCACCTGCCTACAAACAGAGGCCAGTGCTTTCTCCTTCCAGACGGTTATTTGTCCCCGAAATTGACCTCGGGTGTTGTCAGTGTGTCATAGAAGTCAACCGCCTTATCTTTATCGGCCGAAGATCGCAGCGCCATTGCCGAGCGGGGATGCTCGTCCAGCGTTCCTGTAATCATATACGGAATGATATAGCCCCACTCTTCCTTCTCCCGCAGAGGGATCATCAGGTTCTCAATGATATCCAGAACAGGCCGGAGCGTATAATTCGTATTCTTCAGATGGGTAACCAGCAGCTCTGTAGGACAGTTGCCTGCGGCGCGGCCCATTCCATAACAGGAAGCATCCAGCAGCTCTACCCCCTTCTCGGCTGCAATCAGCGTATTGGAGAAGGCCAGCTGAAGATTGTTGTGGGTATGCACACCGAGCCGCTTCTCCGGAAGATGTGTCTTGAACTTCTCTACCAGGTAATGAAAGTCATTATGATCCAGGCTGCCGTAAGAATCCACGATATAGACTACATCAACTACGCTCTCACGGATCTGCTCGAAGGCTTCCAGCAGCTCATTCTCCATCACATTGGACAGGGCCATAATATTAATGGTCGTCTCATAGCCCAGGTCATGGAAGGTCTGCACCAGCTGAAGGGCCTTGTCCACATCCTTGCTGTAACAGGCCACACGGATCAGATCGAGCATGCTCTCGCTGCGCGGCAGAATATCATTCTCGTCCACCCGGCCGATATCGACCAGAGCCGACAGCTTCGTATGCCCCTTTTGCGGAATGACCTTGCGCAGGAAGTCATCATTCAAAAAGCGCCAAGGGCCTGCACCCTCTGCCCCTTTGAGCAGCTTCGGCGAGTTCTTATATCCGATTTCCATATAATCAACACCGGCTTCATTCAGTCCGGCATATAATTTCTGAACAAATTCAACACTGAAATCCCAGTTATTTACCAATCCGCCATCACGGATGGTACAATCGACAATTTTACTATGATTAGTCTTCACAATCTGTTCTCCCTTCGGGGTATCTCTTTAGTACTATGCTTATATTATCGTTCAATCATACTTTAATGAAGAAGATATTGTAAAGAAAATTTCAGTAATCTTCATATCGATTTTCGCTAACAGAAACAATGACATTAATCACAGAATAAATGGCAGTAAAATGCTACATTACAAGAAATCATTGAGATTGATTATCAGTCTCTTTCGGAGGGATAACAATGGCTCTAACATCCTGCTCCTTGCTGCGTTTGCAACCAGGCACTACCGGCTCCATTCAAAGAATTGAAGGCATGAATCCAATTTTGCGCCGCCGTCTGGCCGATCTGGGAGTATCTGAGGGTGTAATGATCCGTCTCAAGGGCAAAGGGCCGTTCATGGGTCCGATTACGCTTGAATGTAACGGTCAGCTATTTGCTATCCGGCGGAAGGAAGCATCTATGATAGAGGTGAAGGTATCATGAGCTCCATCGCACTTGTGGGGAACCCCAACACCGGGAAAACCTCGCTGTTCAATACCCTGACTTCCTCCTACGAATACGTAGGGAACTGGGCAGGCGTTACGGTTGAGAAAAAAATCGGCAGTCTAAAAAACGGAGCCGGGAAGCTCATCGATCTGCCTGGAATCTACTCCCTTCACCCCCTCTCCCGTGATGAGGGCGTAGCCGCACAATATCTAATCGAAGAAACCCCTGAAGCACTTATCAATATTGTCGATGCCTCGCAGTTGGAACGGAACCTGCTGCTTACCCTGCAGCTGCTGGAGTATGGCAAGCCGACGATCCTCGGACTGAATATGACCGATGTCGCCAAGGCGCGCGGCATTCAGGTGAACCCCGACATTCTTTCGGAACAGCTTGGTATTCCCGTGCTGCCGCTGATCGCCCGGACAGGCAAAGGTACCAGTCAGGTGCTTAGCGTGCTGGAGCAGCCCTCCCATATCCCGCCTGTTACCTTCCAGTTGAATTATGGCGAACTCGCTGAAGAAGCCATAGCCTCCATTGTTACACATTTGCAAAAGATCCCTGGTCTGCCTAATCTCCGCTGGGTTGCTCTCCAGCTGCTGGAGCAGAACCCGGTAATCCTGGAGCTGCTTAAGAAGCGGACGGATATTTCCGGCTTGCTGCTGATTGCAGATACCGCTCAGACCCGGCTGCAGCAGGAGAAGCTCGCCTTGACGCTTCCCCAGTGGATTCGCTCCGTCCGCATGGACTACATCCGCAAGGTGTGCGCTGAAGCGATAGACTCCACCCTGCAAAAACCGCATAATCTGACCGAACGTCTGGATTCCATCCTTACCCACCGTTTTCTCGGACTGCCCCTGTTCATCCTGTTTATGTATGTCATGTTCAAAACTACCTTTGACTGGATTGGCGGGCCGTTGTCAGATCTCTTGGATGGCTTCATCGGCGGTCAGCTCAGCGATTGGACGAATTCGCTGCTGGGGGCCATCGGGGCTTCGGAATTCACGCACGCACTGATCGTTGATGGTCTCATCGGCGGTGTGGGCGGCGTGCTCGTATTTGTCCCACAGATATTCATCCTGTTCCTGATGATCTCCTTCCTGGAGGATTCCGGGTATATGGCCCGTGTCTGCCTGCTGATGGACAGCACGATGGAACGGATGGGACTGAACGGCAAGGCCTTCATTCCGTTCATCATTGGCTTCGGCTGCAACGTACCGGCGATTATGGCGGCCCGAAGTATTGAACAGCCCAAGGACCGGATGCTGACAACACTGCTTATGCCGCTGATGTCCTGTTCTGCCCGGCTTCCAGTCTATCTGCTGTTCGCAGCGGTCTTCTTCCCTGCCCAGCAAGCTGCAGCTGTACTCTCTATGTATGTCATGGGTGTTGTATTTGCCCTGGTTCTGTGTAAGTTCTTCTCCAGGTACCTGTTCAAGAATGAGGCGTCTATCTTCATTATCGAGCTGCCTCCTTACCGGATGCCGCAGCTCAAGACACTGAGCCGCAGCACCTGGGAGAAGGGCAAGGGCTTCCTGCGCAAAGCAGGGACCATTATCCTGGCCGGCTCGGTCCTGATCTGGCTGATGTCCTACGCTGGTCCTGGCGGTCTCAATGTGGACATGGATCACTCCTTCCTGGCCAAATTCGGTGGCTTCATTGCCCCGCTGCTGCAGCCGCTCGGCTTCGGAACATGGCAGGCGGGATCTACTCTGGTGCCCGGCTTCCTCGCTAAAGAGGTTGTGGTCTCTACCATGAACATCATCTACCATGCCCCGGATACAGCGGGACTGGAAGGCCAGATTGCATCAGTCTTTACACCGCTTAGCTCGATCAGCTTCATGGCCTTTATCCTGCTCTACATTCCTTGCCTGGCCACTGTCGGCGTTATCAAGAAAGAGACTGCGTCCTGGAAATGGACATTCTTCTCCATGGGTTACTCTCTGGTATTGGCCTATGCGGTGTCACTGGTGATCTATCAAGGAGGACGTTTGCTCGGATGGTCGTAGCCCCCGCAGCAAGTCCAAGTTATTAAGAGAGGAAGCGATGACGGCAATGATCGTTAATATTGTGATTGTGGCGCTAATATTCGGGTATTCCGGCTGGATAATCTACCGCCATGTGCAGAAAGGCAAGCAGGGGGCCTGTGCGGGCTGTGACAAGGGCAAGACCTGTCCCGCAGCAGCGATGGATTCACCTCTGTCCTGCGGCAGTGCTTCACTGGGCAGCAAGCGCTAGGATGCAGTTCTAGCGGATACAGACTTAGTATTCTTTCGTTTAGAAACCTTGGCATGCGGGTATGTTAGTTATAAGCTTTTAACAACCAGACTATTGCCAAGGAGGAATAACCATGAACACCAAGAAGACTTTGTTTACAACGGTAGCCTTGGGAGCCGCCTACTTGCTGAAGAATAAGAATACACGGGATAAGATTATGAATGGCGTCCAATCCCTGACGGCCCAGATGAAGGCCCGTAAATAGGCTGCTATTCCCGCAGTTATGAGAAGCAGGATTCCAAATGAACAAAGAGCCGCAGGTCTCAGGAAAATGAGAATCTGCGGCTCTTTGTGCCTGTTTGGACGATTCGATCTAGGCCTCAGGGGAGCGGCGATCTGGTTCAGCCGCAGCGCTCAGCAGATATTCCAGCAAGGTGCGGACCATGATGCCCGTGGCGCCCTTAGGATTCACACCCCGTTCCGCAGACAGAAAGGCAGTCCCTGCAATATCGAGATGCACCCACGGCAATCCCTCGGCGAATTCTCCGATGAACAGCCCCGCCGTGCTGGCAGCCCCATATCGTCCGGCAGCATTGCGGAGATCCGCAACCTCGCTTGTCAGCATCTCCCGGAATTCAGGATAGACAGGCAACGGCCAGATGTGCTCCCCTGACAGCCTTGAGGCTGCCAGAAGCTCTTCCAGGAATGCTTGATCATTCGTTACTGCCCCTGTAGCCACATCTCCTAGAATCGACACCACAGCTCCTGTCAGCGTGGCTACGTCAATGATCCGCTGTGCGCCCCATTCCCGGGCATAGGTGAGCGCATCTCCCAGAATGATCCGTCCCTCCGCATCAGTATTGATGATTTCGACCGTTCTTCCACTGAGGGTAGTAATGATATCGCCCGGTTTATAAGCATTCGCTGCCGGCATATTCTCTGCCGCCGGAATCAGCATGACCACATTGACCTTGGGACGCAAATGCCCAAGCGCATCCATAACCGCCAGAACGGCTGCGGCCCCGGCCATGTCACTGAACATGCTCTCCATGCCCGGTGCCCGCTTCAGGGAGATGCCCCCGGTATCGAAAGTGATTCCTTTGCCGACCAAGCCCACTGCGTTCTCCCATTGATTCGTCCCCTGATAGCGGATAACAATCATGCGGGGAGGATTCACACTGCCGCTGCCGACCGCAAGCAAGCCGCCCATTCCCTTAAGCGCAAGCTCCCGTTCATCCAGTACTTCAGCCGGAAGCCCGTGCCGCTGTGCAATTTCGATAGCAGCCACTGCAAGACCCGAAGGAGTCAGCAGATTCCCCGGACGGTTGGTCAGATCACGGGCAAGGTTGGCAGCCTCCCCGAAAGCCTTCCCCCGCTTGATGCCTTGTCTCCAGGCTTCCTCTTCTGCTGCTTCGCTCTTGCCTTCCGTACGCAGATGTACCGTATCTATACCCGTATAGGCTGCCTGGTCCAGCTTATAGTGTCTTCTGCGGTACGACCCCAGGACCAGCCCTTCCGCGATGGCCTGGCCGGCCTGCTCCGCCTTCAGCGCCCCAGTCAGCCCGCCCGGTACCGCCAATATCTGCACAACCAGCGTAGCGGCCTTCAGCCTATAAGCTGCCCTGGCGGTCTGCGCCATCAGCTGCCGCAGCTCGTGCATACCCATCTGGCCCTTTCCGCTTCCGGCCAGAATGACCACAGGCTGCTCAGGCTGCTCCATTACGGGCAGTATATACACTTGCCCTTGTTTGCCACTGAACAGGCCCGCAGCGGACAATAGGCGGACTCTCGCGGCCCAATCTGCCGGAAGTCCTTCTCCCTGTGCCTGTGCCTCTGAGATGATTAGACATACAGCATCTCCTTGCGGTGAAGCTTTACCGGCATCACTGCTCCATTCAAAGATCAAACTTCATCCCTCCGACTAACGCAGATAAGGCTGATCTCCCGCACTTGTTCGTGCATTGCAGGAATCAGCCCTTACATATTGATTATAACCCGAATGCACTCCACCGAGAACAACGGGCTTAAGATAGCATTAGTGAGTAAGCGGAAGCGAAATGACGAACCGGGTTCCTTCATTCAGCCGGCTGCTGACCGAGATGCAGCCGCCATGATTCTTGATGATCCGGTCACTGACGGAGAGTCCGAGTCCCGTCCCATTCTCCTTCGTGGTGAAGAACGGATTGAACAGTCTGTCAAGCGTGCAGATATCCATTCCCTTACCGTTGTCAGAGATGAAGATGCGCACCTCTGTTCCTTCTTTACGTGCGCCTACCTCAATCCGGCCTACAGAATCATCCACCCGCTCCGAGATCGCTTCCATCGCATTTCTGATCATATTCAGCACAACCTGCTTCATTTGCTTAATATCCCCTGAGATGACCAGGTCCTCCTGGAGCACCTGCAAGTTGATCTGGCAGCCCTTCATCAGCGCCTCGCTCTCTGTCAGCAGGACCACTTCCTTCAGCAAGGCAGAGACAGGAATCATGCTGATCTGCGGCACAGAAGGCTTGGAGGAAGTCAGAAATTCATGAATAATGTCATTGGCACGGTCAATCTCCGCTAATATAATCTTCGCATATTCTTCTTTGCCGAGCAGATGCAGATGGGGATGAAGCAATTGGATGAACCCCCGGATAGCCGTCAGAGGATTGCGGATCTCGTGGGCGATGGAGGCCGATAACCGGCCCAGCATGGCCAGGCTGTCGTTCTGGTAGGCCGTCTGTTCAATCAGCTTGTAATCGGAGATCTCTTTGAATGTGAACAGATAGCTGCCCTTCATTTCCTCTCCGCTGGACAGGGTTGCGCGCCAGTACCGTCCATATTCATCCACAAATTCATAGCTTGGCTTACCTTTGAGCACCATTTCACGATAACTCCTGAGTACCTGTTTCTTCTTGAAGCGGCTGAGCTGAATATGGGATAACAGATGATGCAAGGTGCAGCCCAGAAGAGAGTGACGGTTAAGCTCCAGAATGCCGTACATCTGCTTGTTGACGAAAGTCAGCACACCCTCATCATCAAAAAGCAGAATCCCGCTGTCGATGTGCTCCAGCACATCCTCAAATGTGGTATCCATCGGACCAGATTGAAACGTTCTTGCCGATAATAGCAAGCTTTCCTGATATTGGCTTATCACGATACGAAGTTCCCCCTTTTACTGCAATTGACGAAGACGCTTAAGCGACATCAAATTACTATGTATCTGAGTATATGACGAAGCCGCCAGAACATTCGAAAATCGTATTGTATTATCCAACCGTTTCAACTATATTCCAATCATATCCAAGAGAAGAAGACAACGCAATCAGAGAATCTGTCGAATGGCAAAAATATTCCTAAAATGATTCTTAAGACACATTTAAGTGGGAGGGGAATGATTTGTTTCCTGCAAATACATTGAAAAGAGCCCCCGCCAGGCGGCGGGAGCTCACTGATTTATAACATGATGGTGGCAGGATCAAGACAGATATTCAAGCCTTCTGCTGGAGCCGGTGACGCCGCTGGCTCATGACAGCCAGACGCTTCTTCAGCTCACGTTCCCATTTGGAGTCGCCGATCTGTTTGGCAACCGCCAGCAGGTCCAGCGACATATCGATCTGGCTGCGTATGATCGCGAGCGGGTCCTCGCTCTCCATATTGATGACGTTCTCGAAGATCGCTTCCTCTTCCTCCATCACATAATCCTGGAAATCCACATCCGTGACGCCGTCGCCATGGGCATATTCCGCCAGAATTTCATATTCATTCTCGACTTTGTAATGTACCTCTACCCGGTGGCATACCGGACAAAAAAGCAGGGGAACATTATGGACTTGCGTGCGATAATGCTTTAGGGTCCCCTTCGTTCCAACCATACTCGCTCCACAGCAAAAGCTCATTTTTGTTCACCCTCCTTGAGTGTTGTCGTTGATTTGATTTCCTATTAGTATATTACAAAACAGCGGGAGAGATTCCTCTCCTTACAAGCTATATATTAACCTTTATGCCCATTTTCAAACGCCATTCCATATCTTTGCAAAAAACCTCCTTGAAGGGAATAATGCTTCCCGCAAGGAGGTCCTCTTAGTATATCAAAGATCGCGGTTCATGAGGCCCGGAAGCCTACAGGTTCTTGTCGCCTGGCTTCCAGTTCATAGCGCACAGCCCGCCGGATTGGAGAGCCTGCAGCACACGCAATGTCTCTTCAACGCTGCGGCCCACATCGTTATGGTTAACAACCTGATACTTCAGTTCACCTTCAGGATCGATGATGAACAGTCCGCGCAGCGCAATGCCTTCTTCTTCAATCAGGACGCCATAATCGCTGGCAACCTTCTTCGTGATATCAGAAGCCAGAGGGAAGTTGATCTGGCCAAGACCGTTCATATCCTTAGGTGTAGACAACCAAGCCTTGTGGCTATGGATGGAGTCGATGCTCACACCTAGAATTTCTGTATCAAGCTCTGCGAAATCAGCAGCAGCATCACTCAGGGCTGTGATTTCAGTTGGACATACGAAGGTGAAATCAAGCGGATAGAAGAAGAATACAAGCCATTTGCCGCGATAGTCGGACAAGCTTACCTTACCGAAATCCTTACCGTCGCCTGTTACTGTCTCCATGAAGAAGTCAGGAGCGGGTTTACCTACCAAACGTTCTGCCATTGCTTAAATCCTCCTTTTGATTATGTAAGAAAAACAGCTACCGGACCGTTGCCGGATGCAATATGCTTTTCTTGATTTTATTGGATGGTTACATTCTTACGGGTACAGACCAAATGTTATCATCGTACAAAATCAAAGTCAATATTACATTGATTACTTTTTTATAATAATTATAAATAAGCAACATTTTGTGAAGTTTTTCTTCATTCTGCGTCAAAAGGGATACATGTGGTAGAACTAGGCTTTGCGGATAGCGGCTACAATCAGGTCGCCCATCTCTGTGGTGCTGATCGCCTTGCTCTTATCAACTGCGATATCGCTCGTCCGGTGACCGGCATCCAGTACCTCCGCAACTGCGGCTTCAATGGCTGCGGCTGCATTCTCGTAGCCGAAGGTCATACGGAACATCAGTGCAAGCGACAGGATCGTAGCGATCGGGTTCGCCAGCCCCTGTCCGGCAATGTCAGGCGCGGAGCCGTGAACCGGCTCATAGAGGCCGTAGCTGCCTTCTCCCAGTGAAGCGGAGGCCAGCATACCAATGGAGCCTGTCAGCATCGCTGCTTCATCGCTCAGGATATCACCGAACATATTCTCAGTCACGATGACATCGAAGCTCGAAGGACGGCGCAGCAGCTGCATCGCACAGTTATCCACCAGCACATGCTCAACTTCAACCTGCGGATATTCCGGCGCCAGTCTGTTCACCACTTCACGCCACAGACGGGAGGTCTCCAGAACATTGGCTTTGTCGACACTCGCCAGCTTGCCCCGGCGCTTCCCGGCAATCTCGAACGCCTGGCGTACGATCCGTTCCACTTCAGTGACGTTGTAGACACAAGTATCTACCGCTTCTTCCCCATGCTCACCTTGACGGCGCAGCTTGTCCCCGAAGTAGATCCCGCCTGTCAATTCACGCACGACCATCAGGTCTGTGCCTTCCAGGACCTCCGGCTTCAGCGTCGAAGCATCCTTCAGACAATCGAAGACCACCGCCGGACGCAGATTGGAGAATAGGCCAAGCGCCTTACGGATACCGAGCAGTCCGGTCTCCGGACGCAGTTCCTTCGGATTGTTATCCCATTTCGGTCCGCCTACGGCTCCAAGCAATACAGCATCGGCGTTGCGGCAGATCGCAAGCGTATCCTCAGGCAGCGGAGTTCCGCGTTCATCAATGGCGATTCCGCCGAACAGGGCGTGCTCTGTTTCAAATGTATACCCGAACAGCTCTTCCGTTCTTTTCAATACCTTTTCCGCTTCCGCCACAACTTCAGGTCCGATACCGTCCCCGGCAATTACGGCGATTTTTTTGACCTCGCTCATTCCTGTCACTCCTTAGGTAGTCCTGCTGGTCGCAGACATAGTTCTTCTGTATATTGTTGTATCATAACGAAGGACAAAGGACAAAGATATAGATTCTATCACGTTCATAGATATAGCCTATAAGTGAGACAAATCCCTAATTTGCCCTTGTCCCGCCAATTGATTACAATTAATGGGTAGGTGAAATTATCGGATCTCTAATCATATGGAAGAGGAGTGATCTCAAGATGCAATACGCGAAGCTTGGCAAGTCTGGTATGAAGGTAAGCCGCCTCTGTCTGGGAACGATGAACTTCGGTCCCATCACCGACGAGAAG
The DNA here is from genome assembly GCF_037975415.1 of Paenibacillus sp. FSL M7-0896. Taxonomy (NCBI): domain Bacteria; kingdom Bacillati; phylum Bacillota; class Bacilli; order Caryophanales; family Paenibacillaceae; genus Paenibacillus; species Paenibacillus sp. FSL M7-0896. The sequence continues at coordinate 1,222,307 of NZ_CP150250.1, read as the reverse complement.
GAAGCCTTCCGGATTATGGATGCGGCGCTGGACGCGGGAGTCCAGTTTTTTGATACCGCCAATGTGTATGGATGGGGTGAGAACTCGGGTCTGACCGAGACTATTATCGGCCGCTGGTTCAAGCAGGGCGGCGGACGCCGTGAGAAGGTTGTCCTGGCGACCAAGGTCTACGGGGCGATGAGTGACAAGCTGGATGGACCCAATGATGAAGGCGGCCTCTCCTCCTACATTATCCGCCGCCATCTGGAGGGCTCCCTGCAGCGTCTGCAGACCGATCACATCGAGCTCTACCAGATGCACCATATCGACCGTAACGTGTCCTGGGACGAGCTGTGGGGCGCCTTTGAGCTTGCGGTCAGCCAAGGCAAGATCGGCTACACCGGCTCCAGCAACTTCGCCGGCTGGGATATTGCCGTTGCCCAGCAGGAAGCGAAGGCCCGCGGGTTCCTTGGACTGGTATCCGAGCAGCATAAATACAGCCTGACCTGCCGTCTGCCGGAGCTTGAGGTTCTGCCTGCGGCGCAGCATCTGGGCCTCGGCATTATTCCGTGGAGTCCGCTTGACGGAGGGCTGCTGGGACGCAATGCGCTGAAGAAGATCGAGGGCAGCCGCAGCGGCGGCAACGCGGAGCGTGTGGAGCAGCACAAGAAGCAGCTTGAGGCCTTTGCGGAGCTGAGTCTGGAGCTGGGCGAGCCGCAGGATAATATCGCACTGGCCTGGCTGCTGGCCAACCCTGCCGTAACAGCGCCAATCATCGGACCGCGTACGCTGGAGCAGTTCGAGAGCGCGCTGCGCAGCCTGGAGGTCGTTCTGGACGAGTCCGTGCTGAAGCGTCTGGACGAGATTTTCCCCGGACCCGGCGGTGCGGCTCCCAAGGCTTATGCATGGTAATCAGGACTAACTGGCTGCAGCCGGCATAACCTCCCGATATCATTTCTTCTCTTACAATAAAGAGCTGTTCACCGGCATAACGTATCCGGTGAACAGCTCTTTATGCTTCTATGTCTTTTATTGCGCCGTATCCACTGTTATAGAACCATTGCTGGTGGACAAGGTGACCTCATGGGTGCCTTTTCCAAGTACAGCCGTTCCATGGTCCTCATCGTCGCCGCCCCAGTCCACGTTGCCTTTAAGTGATCCGTTACTGGTATCTGCCGTAATCTTGGCATCCGTTACCGCCGGAAGACCCAAGACAATCTTGCCGTTGCTGGATTTCAGTTCCCATGCACCTGTGATTGCCGAATTGACTGTAATCTTGCCGTTGCTGCTTCTGGCCGACACAGCGCCGTCAATATTCCCCAGCGTAATCGCACCGTTCGAGCTAACCAGGTCTGCTCCGCCCTGTACATTCTTTACCGTCAGCGTTCCGTTGCTGCTATGAGCCTTCACACCGCCGGTGACATCATGGATATCCATGGTTCCGTTGCTCGTATCCACATTAATGCCTGCGGCCAGCCCACCGGCTTCGATGGAACCGTCACTGGTCTCTACCTGAGCGGCCAGATTCTGCGGAATGCCGACATTCAGATATGGTGCATTGTTGTTGAAGCCGATCTGGATATTGGAGAGCCAGCCTGAATCTCCTTCCAGCTCCATCACAAGCGTGTCGCCCTCGGTCGTCACTTTCCATTTACGCTCCAGGGCACTTGCCGCTTCATTGTCTGTATTGCCCGGCAGCTCCAGCTTTCCTTCATACGTCAGCGTGCTCCCATCCACACCCTGGAGCTTAACCTTGCCTTGGGGCAGATCAATCCGCACATTCTTAATATCCTGTTGCACTTCTACCTTCCCGTTCACCGGCACCAGCTTGGTATTGCCGAAGATACTGCTCAGCGAGCCTCCAGCCAGCACCGTCTGTGCCCCGCTTGCCGCGATAAGCACAATGATCAGCAGAATGGCCCAGCCGCTTACGCGGCTTTTGACATCTGATTTAATGAAGAGCCTAAGCAGCATCTCCAGGCCGAACAGGATAAGCAGGGCCGGCCAGATATAACCCAGCACATCGTACGTGATTACACCATATTGAGCCATGACTACAATAACGCCTACTATTATGCACCCTATTGCGGCGGTAAAGCTGCCGATTTTCCATCTCCCCATCGTTTAATTCCCCATTTCACTATACTTTTGAATTATTCTTCAGCATTCTGAATCCATACCCGATCAAGGCAAGCGACAACAGAATCGCTCCGATATTCATATCGCTCAGTATTTCCCACAGAGCGGGAAATGCAGTGATGAGCAGCAGCAGGATGCCTGCGATAACACACCCAATACCGACCCACACCGGGTTCACATCATCATGCGGATACATCGGGGGCGCAGACATTCCCATCGTCCAGGGCGCTCCAAAGCTATCCGGATGGAACATCATCCGCTCTTGCTCGGCAGCCGACACCTTCATCCAAGCCGCCTTTTGCAGCGCATCGAATAATTGATAGAACCAGAGCGCAGCAAGCGCGAACGGAAACACTGCGGGCATGGACGGAATGAATATAATACAGAGCGATGCTCCAATCATATACTCCAGACCCATTTTTTTAAAGCCCAGATACATGTGGCCCAGTCCCGGAACCATAGCCAGGAGAAACGTGAGCCAGCGTCTTTTCTTAATCATATGTTACCCTCCCAAAAGTTTTGTTGAAATAAATTAGATAACCGGCGAAGCCGCTATGGATTTATTTATTGTTACCTTGCGGGCCGAACCAGGAGCTGACCGATGTGGACATATGCCCGTTGATTTCAGTGATGCCATAGGCCAAATTCTCAAATACGCCAAGCTGCAGCAGGAGAAACGTCAGACCTACCGCCACGCCGTAATGCATCCAGGAGGTTCCCCGGGTCGTACGCCGTCTGGACATGGTTGATTTCACGATCCGTTCTCTGCGTCCGTTCTCCAGCTGGCCGATCCTTGCCATAACATCCCCGGTCAAGTCAGGGAAGTCATGCGGCAACACGGGCTCCTGCCCGTTAAGATCCAGCCCGGCTTCCATCTCGCTCCACATCGCCGCAAGCTCCCGCGCCTCCTCCAGCCATTCCGCGCAGCCGGGACAGGTCTGGATATGCAGATAGATCGCCTGCTGGGCCTCAGGTGACAACTGTCCATCTATATAATGCGGCATCCACTCTTTTACTGTTGAACAATTCATCGCCATTCCTCCCCGCTTTTGCGCATCATCTGTCTGGCCCGATAGAGCTGCGATTCAACCGTTTTAACCGAAATTCCTTTTTGCTCCGCGATCTCCTGATAGGAGTGGCGCTGAAAATAGTACAGCTGCACAACCGACCGGTACGGTTCCGCCAGACTATTCAGGTTCTCACCCAGCTCCCGGGAAGCCTCCTTGCGAAGCACTGCCTGTTCAGGTGTCTGTGAAGTCACCCAGTCATTCTCAGTGTAATCTGCTGCACTCCGGTGCCGCCATTCCCGGTCATTGGCCCGTTTCCAGTCCAGACAGGTGCGGTAAGCAATCCGGTACAGCCAGGTGGAGAAGGAAGATTGTCCTCTGAAGGTGGGAAGGGCTTTATAGGCTTTGATGAAGACTTCCTGAGCCATATCCTTGGCAGACTCGGCTTCTCCTGTAATTTTGATGCATACGCTATATACCATGCCTTGATAACGGGTCACCAGATTCCCGAAGGCCTGATGCTCCCCGCTTAGCACAGCACTGATCCACTCCGTCTCTTCCAAGTCTTTCTTCCCTCCTTCAGCTACATAACGTTAGACGTCTGACTTTAAGGTTCCCCTGCATAGTTTTTTAAATTATTTTAGAATAGCAGCATTTCTATTCAAAATCAGCCTCAAGTGCAAGCTCAGAGGGAGGATAACCCGCATCCTTGTCGAATTATCCTTAAACAGCCTATGACAAGACAACATTCCTAAATGAAGTGGTGGGATAGACATGATTCAGGCCTTGCTGGTAGATGATGAACGGCTTGCTCTTATGAAGCTGAAAATGATGCTGGAGGAACTGACAACTATAAATATAATCGCTGCTTATACTGATCCTTCCGAGGCGGTCAAAGCAGTGCCGCTGCTACGCCCTGATGTGATTTTCCTCGACATTGATATGCCTGAGATGAATGGCGTCCAGGCTGCGGAGGCCATGCAAAGGCTGTGCCCGCAGGCAAGCATCGTATTTGTGACTGCACATAACAGCTACGCCATCGAGGCGTTCGAGCTTTATGCGCTTGATTATGTTCTTAAGCCTGTACAGCGGGGCCGTCTGCTGAAGACCATCGAGCGGCTGGAGGAGCGTCTCAGCCAGGCACAGGAGGATTCGCGCAAGCCTGCACAGACGGTCATGATCCGCAGCTTCCAGTCCTTAAGGTTCGAACGGGGCGGACAGCCGCTGCCCAATATCCGCTGGCGCACCTCCAAGGCACAGGAATTATTCGCTTATTTATTTCATAACCGCAACCGGTTCGTAAGCAAAGATACCCTAACCGATCTGCTGTGGCCCGATTTCAATCTCAAGAAGGCCTCCACTCATCTTTATACAACGATTTATCAGGTTCGGCAATGCCTGAAGCAGGCGGAGATCGATCTGCAGATCAGCAATGCCAGCGGAGGAGAAGGCTACACCCTGGAGACCGGCAGCCTGCTGATAGACAGCTACGAATGGGAGAAAGGGATTCTTACCCTGGATGCCATCAATAAAGACAACTATGAGGAACATCAGCGGTTATTCGAATTCTATTCCGGCGATTATCTGAACGATTACGATTACCTCTGGGCGGAAGGGGAACGGCAGCGTCTGCGGACCATCTGGCTGCATCATGCAATGAATATCGCCGAATTCTATGTCGGCAGCGGCCGGATACCGGAAGCGGTGACCGTGTACCAGAGAGTGGTGCAGCTCCAGCCTTATTTTGAACAGGGGCATCTCGGGCTGATGAAGGTCTACGACAGCATTGGAGAGCGTTCAGCGGTAGAGGAACAATATCATATTCTGACGGATTTGCTGAAGCGGGAGCTCGGCGTGAAGCCGCCCGCGAGTATTAAGCGCTGGTATGAGGAATGGAAGCATCTTAACCTCAGAAGCATGTGATTCTCCGTAAATAGAAGCGGCAATGCTGACCTTTCAGGGGACGGTATGATTTCAGCGACTTTATATTTATAAGAGCAAAGACACCCGCAGCCTGCTGCGGGTGTCTTTGTGTATGCTGCCATATTAGCTGGTTAATACCTGCTAAGGTGCATTCTCCTACATTTTCTTGCGGGCATTAAATCTTCTGGCCAGTACAGCTCCCAGAATAATCAATCCGCCGCCAGTCAGATACAGCGGGAGAGGACTTTCTTCTCCGGTCTGCGGAAGCTTGCCGGGAAGTCCGCTGTTGTTTCCTTTGTCAGTTGGTTGTGTAACCGTACCCTTAGGCACTTCATCGACTCCAACTTCAATTGTAATCTCTTCCTCATTGCCGTCTTCATCTGTTACGACAATCGTGAATTTATCCTTGCCGGTGTAGCCTGGATCAGGAGTATACGTCCATTTGCCATCCGGTGTAATAGTTACCGTACCATGCGCCGGCTCTTCGCCGATGCTAGGAATACCTCCCAGCGGGATCTCGCCGTCGATAGGCACTTCCTCAATCGTAGTGACCTGTGTGGCTTGCGGCGTTGGAGTACTAACCGTTCCTGGCTGGACCGGTGTTGCTGCTGGCGTCACCTGTGGTGTTGCCGTTACTCCTGGCGTACTGGAAGCAGCCGGAGTCCCCGTTGGTGCTGGCGTTACTGACGGTGTCGGTGTTGGTGTACCGATAACTCCAGGAATGCTTGATGGTTCAGGTGTCGGTGTGTAGTACACCGGCGGTGATGTTGGTGCTGGTGTTGGTTCTGTTGTTGGTGCTGTAGTTGGTTCTGTTGTTGGCGCCGTAGTTGGTTCTGTTGTTGGCGCCGTAGTTGGTGCTGTCGTTGGCGCCGTAGTTGGTGCTGTCGTTGGCGCCGTAGTTGGTGCTGTTGTTGGCGCCGTAGTTGGTGTTGCTGTCGGTGCTGTTGTTGGTGTTGCTGTCGGTGCTGTTGTTGGTGTTGCTGTCGGTGCTGTTGTTGGTGTTGCTGTCGGCGACGGTGTTGCTGTCGGCGATGGTGTTGGCGTTGCTGGTACAGGCTTCAGTTTGTTGCTAACTTCTAGTTTAAATCCTGTTGTTGAATTAATTTTCACTGCATGCGGCGTTGAATCAAGTACAAAATTCTCAGGAGCCTTTGTTTCAATTACAACGTAATTCCCGCCAATCAGTTTCGTAAATTCGATTATTCCCTGTTCATTCGTAGTTCCATCTTTGATCCAGATCCGATCCTCACCAACGACACGGTAGAGATCAAAGCTTGCTCCCTGGAGGAGATTGCTGCTCTTGCCTTCTTCGATTTTGGTTAAGGTTAATGTGCCTCTAATCCCGCTGCCGGTACCTGAACCGCTGGAAAGCTTGACGGTGATCACTTCGCTATCGTTCTTAGTTATCTCTTTTACATTTTTGCCGTTCAAGCTAACCTTGTTGGAGACTGTTTCATCATTTGCCGCAGTAATCAAGGATTGATATTTAAGGACATATGCTTCCGAAATATCCTTCAGGAAGCTTAGCTTAAAGCTTTCCTTCCCGTCACTGTCTGCTGTGATTTCCAGCTTATAGTCTGTATCTCTAACCAGTTCCTCGTTTGTTTCTTTTACATCTCCATTTCCTGCAACTGTAGTCTTAAACAGGTGGAAAGTATTGGACAAGAGAATCTGATTGTCACTTGGTTCATCTGTTAGGACGGCTTCCTTGATAAGCGACTGGTTACGGTTGATAGAAATCGTCCAGTTGATTTTGTTACCGTTCTGCGCTCCAGTTTTAACTACATATTCTCCGGCGTTAGGAATATTTACGGAGGCTTTTAAATCCTTCGATTGCTTAACCAGGCCGTCATACAATACGGCCGTATTATTAACAGAACCTGAATCTATAGCCTGATTAGCAAATGTTGTATTAAAGGTTACGTAAAATGCATAATCAATCTTTTTGTTAAAGGTAACCTTCAGTTTATTTCCATCCAGAGTGACCTTGTAATCAGCTTCATTCACACTGGCAGCAGCAGAAGGGTTTCCTGATTCCTTGTACTCCAATTTGTTGACTTTTACAGACGTCAAATCGACGATTTGACCATCTGTAATGGTATCCACTAGTTCGGCGGCATCCAGCGTCTTGAAATTATAGTTTGCTCCTACCGTCCAGGAAATTTTCTTGGTCGTGGCATTATAAGAACCATATTTCAGGCCGTTATTCTTCACTTCGTCTCTCGGATTAAATTCAGCCGAGACTTCTTTTTTCTGCCAATCGGTGCTACCGTCTATTTTCCATTTTAATGCTGCTGTATTCACAAATCTGTCTTTGCCTGAATCCAGCCAGTCATAATTAAAACTTGTAGTATAGGTAATTGTATAAGGTTCATTAATTATTCCATTAAATGTGATCACGAATCCGTCAGTTGCAGCCGGTGGAGTAGATTCATTATAGACTACTGAGTGAACTGTTGGTGTTCCTCCGCTTTTTGGCGTGATTTTTAGTGAGCTGCGGTCAAGCTTAAGTCCCGCATTATTGAAGGTATCCGTTACAACCAGATCTTTCATCTTCTGGCTGTCATCATTAATGTTAATTGTCCACTGCACTGTTTTTTTGGAGTAGTCCACATTGGAGTACGTCTTGTGCAGAATCTGCTGTTTCACATCACGAGTAGCTTCTTTCGATTCCCCGTCATAGGTAACCGTGTTGGTAATTTGACCATCATCAAAAACCCGACCGTTTGCTTGAGTCTGATATTCAATCCGATATGCGCTATTGATTTCGTTATTGAATTTCAATTCAAATCCGTTTGATGATGTTGTATCGGTCTTGGTCACTGTATATTGACTGGAATCAATCACAGCACCCTTTACCCCTTTGCCGCTATTATCAATAGTAACCGGGTATACCTTAACAGAGTTTAAGATTAAATCCTGCGATTTGTTAAAGGCATCCTTCAATACAGCCTTAGACGCTGGAATGGTCTTGACATTGTAATTATAATTAATAGCCCACGAAATTATTTGGGTAGCTTTATCATAACCAGTAGTGGACTTCTCCAGAGGTTTGCCGCGTCCCACGGTGACAGTAGCCTTTGCCTCTTTGGAATAACCCTCATCACCGGAAAGTACCGCAGTATTCTCATATGCTGTTTCGTCTGCACCGGCAGCATTAATTATGGTAGAGAAGTTAATGCGATAAGCTTTCGTAATCGGGCTGTTCACAAAGCTAAGCTTCAAGTTCTCCGCTGTGGAGTCTGTTGTTACATATTGACTGCTGCTGACAGGACTGCCTTGCGATACATCGCCGTTAACTTTCACTTCAAGCTCATGAACAACAATTGAACTTGGATCAAGTGACAACCCATCTGGCAATTTATCAGTAACTACTGCATGCCCCACACTATCTAACGACTTATTCACATCAATAGTCCATTCGATGTTTTTCGGGTTGTAGTACGGCTGAGGAGAACCTTTCTTCTCTATCGTCTTACTGACATTAGGCTTAAAGTTAAGCTCAATGAATTGAGAGCCGCCTTTTACTGGAAACTCAAGGATTTGCTTCGTTGAGCCAGTAATTTTTTTAGAGCTAAGCAAGGATTGAACCTTAAATGTTCCCCCTACTTTGTCATAATTAGTGATAAACTCATTGAAAGTAAATACAACCTCATTTGTATCCTTGTTTACAGTGTAATTTGCAACAGTCTCTCCCTCAAAATCAAGCTGGCCTTCTAAATTGTTAAAAAGCTCAAATTGTGAAGGAAGATTAAATCTATACGTGGAGCCTGCAGAATAACCATGACTGTCCTCAAGTTCCCACGTATAGTTCAGTTCAGCGTAGGAATCTAACTGATACACATTTCCTGTAACTGTCTCCGTATAATTAGTATCTTTATACACTGCAAGTGATACACTCGTAATCAGCGGGGCCGTTATCTCCGTCCCATCCGCCTTAACCTTCGTCATGAACCCGAAACCGTTGGCAAACTGTGTAATCAGCATTACAACAACCAACCAGGCGCCTATCGTCTTTTTCTTCATGTAATTATAACCTCTCTCTCTTTCTGCAAAATGATTGTTCCAGCGTCGCAATTACCCGTTCCGGCCTGCTTCTTTCCGATCGTCCCCCTGTCACTAGTATGTATGTGGGCCTTCGATTTCTCTTTTACTGTACTTCCGTAACTTTACTTGCCGCCTCTGAACAATTTCTGAACAGATTATGAGATAAATCATAGATAACTTAAAAATAAAATATTTTTATCGACAAAAAAGTGGTTTCAAACGCTGATAATGTGGAATCCACTCTGGATTATGAACTATTTTTCATTTTTCCGACTCATCTTGTTCATTCTTTTCATTTAAAACTTGTTTCAAATCCCCTTCAGCTGGATTCTACCCCGGAATGCTCAGCGTCAAAAAAATTTCAGCAGATTATTGAACAAAAAAAAGAAGCCTCCCCGGACAAAATGAACTGGTCCGGTGAAGCTTCTTTTAAATAGTTAAATTATAGATTGGCATGCTCCCGCTTGGTGTAGGTCTTGCGCTTCTCAATCAACTTGTTCAGTGCATCCAGATAGGCTCTGGCACTTGCTTCCAGAATATCGGTGCTAAGTCCGCGGCCCTGTGCAGCCACCTCGCCTTGGGAGAGCACGACATGCACCTCACCCTGAGCATCCTTCCCTCTGCTGACGGCTTTGATCGAATAATCACCAAGTGTGACTTCTTCTCCTGTAGCCTGGTCAATGGCATTGTAGATCGCATCTACCGATCCGTTGCCTTCGGCAACCGCCACAATCGGCTGCGGGTCCTGGCCATGAATAATCACCTTGGCGGTTGGAGTAGCCTCATTGCCATACGTAACATAGATCGTCTGCAGGCTGAAGGTCTCCGGCGTATCGATCAGCTTCTCTTCCAGAAGCGCAAGGATATCCTCGTCTGAGACTTCTTTTTTCTTATCTGCGAGATCCTTGAACTTGGCAAAAGCGGCATTGACCTCTTCCTCAGAGATGTCATAGCCCAGATCACTCAGCTTATCGCGGAAAGCGTGACGGCCCGAATGCTTGCCGAGCACCAGCTTGCTTTCTTTGAGGCCGATGGTTTCCGGTGTCATAATCTCGTAGGTCGTCTTCTCCTTCAGCATGCCATCCTGATGAATCCCGGATTCATGGGCGAAGGCATTCGCGCCGACAATCGCCTTGTTCCCCGGCACAACCATCCCTGTCAGCTTACTGACGAGGCGGCTGGTACGGGAGATTTCGGATAGGACCAGAGAGGTCTTCGCGCCGAAATACTCACTGCGGGTCTCAAGCGCCAGAGCCACCTCTTCAATCGCTGTATTGCCGGCACGTTCCCCGATCCCGTTGATTGTACCCTCAATCTGGTCTGCGCCATTCTGAATGGCAGCCAGCGTATTGGCAGTAGCCATCCCCAGATCATTATGACAATGGGCGCTAAGCTGTACCCGCTCGATATCCGGCACCGTATCCTTCAGGAATTTGAAGATGGCACCGTATTCCGCCGGATTCAGGTAACCGACCGTATCCGGAATATTCACCACATTCGCACCCTCGCGGATCGCCATGGATACCATTTCAGCCATGAAATCACGCTCGGTACGGCCGGCGTCCTCCAGGGAGAATTCCAGCTTGGGAAAATACTTCTTGGCATAGCGGATCGCCGATTGTGCCGTTTCCAGCACTTGTGACTTCTCCATGCGCAGCTTATGCTGACGGTGTATCGGCGATGTAGCCAGGAAAATATGAATGCATGGGTCCTGTGCCCCCTGCAGCGCTTCCTTGACCGCATCAATATCGCTCTCTCTGGAACGGGACAGACCGATTACGGTGACGTTCTTGACCGCTCTGGCCACTGCGTTCACCGCAGCCAGATCTCCTGGCGAAGCGGCTGGAAAGCCTGCCTCCATCCGGTCAATTCCCAGCTTCTCCAGCTGGTAAGCGATTTCTACCTTCTCACGTGTATTGAGGTTCACACCCGGCGACTGCTCCCCGTCACGCAGTGTCGTGTCGAACACATGAATTTTCCGCATGCTGAGCACCTCCTGAAGATTGTCCATAAACCCTCAAATGCGGCCCGCAAAATTACGGCCGCATCTGAGAATCACACTATGGTTACTTGTATTCTGAAGTATATGATTTTATTTCTTAATCCAGTGCATCATTTCACGCAGCTGGCTGCCAACCACTTCTACCGGATGAGCGGCTTCATTGCGGCGGGTAGCGGTCAGGAAGGCACGGCCGGATTGGTTCTCAAGGATAAAGTCGCGGGCGAATTTACCCTGTTGAATATCAGACAGTACTTCTTTCATAGCTTTCTTAGTCTCAGCAGTGATGATGCGTGGTCCAGTTACATAGTCACCGTATTCCGCTGTGTTACTGATGGAATCGCGCATGCTGGACAATCCGCCTTCATATACCATGTCAACGATCAACTTCAGCTCATGCAAGCACTCGAAGTAAGCCATCTCAGGCGCATATCCGGCTTCAGTCAATGTCTCGAAACCAGCCTTAATCAGTTCGGACACACCGCCGCAGAGAACAGCCTGTTCACCGAACAGATCCGTTTCTGTCTCTTCACGGAAGGAGGTTTCGATGACTCCGGCACGGGTACAGCCGATGCCTTTGGCATACGCCAGACCAATAGCCTTGGCATTGCCGGTTGCATCCTGTTCAATAGCGATCAGGCCGGGAACGCCGAAGCCTTCAACATAAGTGCGGCGAACCATGTGTCCAGGAGATTTAGGAGCTACCAACAGCACATCCGCATCCTTAGGAGCTACGATTTGTCCAAAATGCACGTTGAAACCGTGGGAGAACATCAGAGCCGCGCCATTCTTGAGGTTCGGTTCGATATCATTCTTATATACAGATGCCTGAGTTTCGTCCGGCATGAGGATTTGCACCACATCTGCACGGGATACTGCTTCTGCTACAGACAATACTTCAAAGCCGTCATTCTTGGCAGTTTCAAAAGATTTACCTTCACGCAGACCGATAACCACCTGAAGACCACTGTCACGCAGGTTCTGTGCCTGGGCATGTCCTTGGCTACCGTACCCGATTACTGCAATTGTCTTTCCCTTCAATACGCTAAGCTCTGCATCCTGTTCATAGTACGTTGTAACTGCCATTGTCAAAATCCTCCTTTAATTTGGGACCCATCGTAAAGAGCGGGTGCTTCAAGAGCACACTCCTGTTAGGCTTACTCTATTATAGCGTGCTCCTCAAGCCCCCGCTCTTTAGCGGGCAAAGTCTGTCCTAATCTTAATTAAATTAATGTCTTAATTAAATTAATGCACGCAAGCAGCAATTCGTTAAAGCTGTAAAATGTGACGATTAGGCATTCCCGCGGATCATTGCCGTTACTCCTGTCCGGGACAGCTCCTTAATACCATAAGGCTTAAGCAGCTCAATCATTGCATCAATTTTGGTGGTTTCTCCGACTACCTGCACCAGCAGGCTTGCCGTACCGATATCTACTACCGAGGCACGGAAGGTCTCGACTACGCCCATAATCTCAGGCCGCTCAGAGGGCTCAGCCTTGACCTTAATGAGCGCCAGCTCACGGGCAACCATAGGCTTTGAACCCAGATCAACTACCTTAATTACATCAATCAGCTTGTAGAGCTGCTTCTCAATCTGCTCCAGAGTATGCTGATCACCTAACGTTACAATGACCATCCGGGACAATCCGACCTCTTCGGATTGCCCAACAGTAATACTCTCAATATTGAACCCCCGGCGGCCGAATAATCCGGATACCCGCTGCAGCACTCCAGGCTGGTCATTCACAAGCACAGCAATCGTATGTCTCATCACTGTTATTCATCCCCCATCAGCATTTGATCAATGGTAGACCCTTGGGTTACCATCGGGTAGACATTCTCGTCTTTGGGGACAACGAATTCTACCAGGACAGGTCCAGGTGTTTCCATGGCTTCTTTCCAGGCGGCGCTGGCTTCTTCCTTGTTCGTTGCCCGCAGGCCCTTCACACCGTAAGCCTCAGCCAGCTTCACAAAGTCCGGGCTGCCCGCCAGATCGGTATAGCTGTAACGCTTCTCATAGATCAGGTTCTGCCACTGACGGACCATTCCGAGTACCTGATTGTTAATCACAACGATCTTGACCGGAATCTTATTGATCGCACAGATCGCAAGCTCCTGGGAACACATCTGCATGCCGCCGTCACCATTAATGGAGACTACGAGCCGCTGCGGATGGGCCATTTGTGCCCCGATCGCTGACGGGAATCCGAAGCCCATTGTTCCAAGGCCCCCCGAAGTAATCCATGAACGCGGATGGTTGAACTTGTAATATTGAGCAGCCCACATCTGATGCTGGCCTACGTCAGTCGTCACAATAGCTTCACCTTTGGTGGTGTCATTGATCATCTGGATGACCCACTGCGGCTTCAGCTCCGTCTCCGAATCCTTGTACCGGTACGGCTGGTCCAGCTTCCACTGGGCAATCTGTGTTCTCCAGGCGTCAGCCTTCGAGGCACGCTTCACATCCGGGATCAGCATTTCCAGAACCGTCTTAACATCGCCCACAATCGGAATATCAGTTGCTACATTCTTGCCGATCTCGGCCGGATCAATATCGATATGCACGATCTTCGCTTTGGGAGCGAAGCCGTCCAGCTTGCCGGTTACGCGGTCATCGAACCGGGCACCGATGTTAATCAGCAGATCACATTGCTGAATGGCGTTATTGGCCGTGTATGTGCCGTGCATTCCCGGCATTCCCATCCACAACTCTTCGCCGCTCGGGTAACACCCCAGTCCCAGCAATGTAGTAGTAATTGGAATCTCCGTGCGCTTCACGAATTCATACATGGACTCATGCGCTCCAGAGTAGATGACTCCGCCGCCTGCAATAATAATAGGACGCTCCGCCGCCTCAATAGCCTTCACCAGCTTATCGAGCTGCAGCTTATTGGGAACCGTGCGCGGATTGTAGCCGCGAAGGTTAACTCCCTGGTGTTCTGCCGGAGTGAACAATGTCATCGCCGCCGATACATCCTTCGGAATATCGATCAGTACCGGACCTTTACGTCCCGTATTCGCAATATGGAAGGCTTCATGAATAATTCGCGGCAGATCCTCAACATCCCGCACCAGATAGCTGTGCTTCGTAATCGGCATCGTTATCCCGGTAATATCCGCTTCCTGAAAAGCATCTGTGCCAATCAGGCTGGAGAATACGTTACCGGTAATGACCACCAGCGGAACCGAATCCATAAAAGCTGTAGCGATTCCGGTTACCAGATTGGTTGCCCCGGGGCCTGAAGTGGCAATACATACGCCCACTTTACCGCTCGCTCTTGCGTACCCGTCAGCCGCATGGATCGCTCCCTGCTCATGGCGTGTCAGAATATGATTGAAATCGTCGAATCCATAAAGAGCATCATATATATAGAGTACAGCCCCGCCGGGATATCCAAATACAGTATCTACACCTTCCAGTACAAGACTGCGCAGGAGGACTTCGGAACCCGAAACCACCTCTGGATTTTTCCATTTCTCACGTAACTGCTCTATCGACCGCACTTCTTCCGGTAATTGCGCGCTCATCAGTATTCCTCCCTTCGATCGTTCACATGCATTATTCAAATGACAGGACGTCAGTATCCAACCTTTAATATTAGCGAACAGGCTTAAATCTTTCCTGTTTCAACAAAAAAACCTTTCGCCTCCCACGCGCAGAAGAAGCGCGTGAGGGACGAAAGGTTTAGCTTCCGTGGTACCACCCATGTTTGCATAACATCTCACGATGATATGCCTTATCAGGTATACAAAAATCCATCGATGTAGGCAGGGCCCAAATCTTCGTAACCTGAAGTCCCTAACGCGGACCAAACGATTCCCCCTAATAATTCCACCGCTCCTGCTGGTGGACCTTTCAGGGAAACAGCTCCGAGGTGAGCTCGTATATAAGGGATTCTGGTGGAGGTTGCAGCAATTCCTCTCACTCTCTGAACAAAAGAGCCCTTAAAACTTCGTCCTCATCATTGCCGATACATGTATGCTCGTTAAATGTTTAGACACATTATATGATTCCTCACACGGTTAGTCAATACCCATCTGCGGGTTATACATTAAATTGTTCATAAAATCTTGTTCTATTCTTGCCGGAACGCCCACACCGCCCGGGGCATATGATGTACGACAATGCGTGGAAAGGGGGCAATATTTATGATTCGTTACCGCAGACCCAGGCAGGATGACACGATTATTTATGACTTAATTGAAAAGCAGCTTGTCCCGTTATCCCATCTTCCGCAGACAATCATTAATCAGGTCAGGAAGGATCTGCCCCGCCGCCTGGGACAGGGAGTCACACTTGTTGCTTGTCCCGACTACGACAGTGATCCGCTGGGGTTCGTGCATTTTCTGCTGCATGGCGATTTATTATACATTGATATGCTCGCCATTGCCCCGGATGCAAGGCGTAAGCGATACGGAAATATGCTTATGGACAGGGCGGAGCGGTTTGCACTATCCCGTGCATGCCACAGAGCAAAGGTCTCTGTAGATACCGGAAATACTGCCGGTCTGAACTTTTATGAAAAACTGGGCTACAGCGTAGCCCGTTATCAACCGCAAAACTACTGCTATGAGCTTGAGAAACAGTTCCGCTGATAAAGCAGCAAGTTATATGGCTTAAAAGAATCCGATCGGCGGAATTCCATAACCAGGACCTGGGCCGTAGCCGCCATAAGGGCCGGGAACTGGACCATGGCCATAACCATAACCGCCCCCGTAAGGAGCACCGCCATACCCGTAGCCTCCGCCATAACCGTAAGGAGCCGTACCAATGGCCAGCAAATCAAACAATACGAGCGGAATCAGTGCCTTGGTTTGTACTTTTTTACCACTGATACGCTGCAGAATCAACCGGTTTCCTGAGATGCGGATCAGTTTGCCCGTCACTTTGGACCCGTCTTTTTTTACCGCCACGATATGTTTGCCTATCAGCTTGATCACTTGTTGCTTCGTAACCGGGTGTGCCATAATATCCCTCCTGTAGTTGTTTCTTAACACTCTATTCGCCTCACCCGGTATTTGCCTGTACATCTGCCCGCCTCCGGGCTGAAAGTATTCGCAGCTGCTGCCTGCAATGATTACAAAATCCCCCCACAAAGTGGGACTTTAGCTTCGACGATGACTCAGGTGCTTTGCGGGGACCCCAAAACATATAAATTCTTATCTATCAAAAAAGCGCATTCCCGGAAATCCGGAAATGCGCTCTGTTCTGTTAAGCTCTGGAATTGGTATACCGATAGCCTTAGCGTTTGCTCGGATCGTAAGGTTCACCAAGCGCCTTAGGTGCCGAGGAACGGCCCACAGCACTCACCAGAACGATAATGGTTAACACATAAGGAATCATGAAGATGAATTCCTGCGGAATGCTCTTGGACCATTCAAACAGCTGGACATAGTTGCGGATCGCCTGGGAGAAGCCGAAGAATACCGCAGCACCGAAGGCACCAAGCGGATTCCACTTCCCGAAGATCATCGCAGCAATGGCAATAAAGCCTTGTCCCGAGATCGTATTGTGCGCAAACGTACCTGTAGTAGTCAAGGTAATGGTGGCTCCGCCGATACCCGCCAGCAGTCCGCTCAGCATGACACCGATATATCTCATCTTGTTGACATTGACACCCAGGGTATCAGCCGCACTCGGATGTTCACCGACTGCGCGCAGACGGAGTCCAAACGGAGTTTTGAACAGGATGAAATAAATGACAATGACTAAGATAATCGCCAGATAAGTGGTTGGATAGGAGTTAAATATCCCCTCGCCGATAACCGGAATCTTAGAGAGCCCGGGAATCGCCACTTTGCTGAATCCGTCGATCAGCGGAGTTTCGCCTGATCCTTCGAAGAACAACTTAACCATGTACAATGTGCTGCCTGCGGCCAGGAAGTTAATAACCGTACCGCTTATCGTCTGGTCAGCCTTGAAGGTAATCGCAGCCACAGCATGGATCAGTGAACCGATTACTCCGACAGCCATGGCACAAAGCACCCCGACCCAAGGTGCCCATTCGCCCATGCCTGCATCTTGAGCATAGTAGCCACCTACTGCAGCTGCAAAGGCGCCAAACATCATTAAGCCTTCAAGTCCGATGTTCACGACACCGGATCGTTCAGAGAAGATGCCGCCGAGGGAGGCAAATATTAGCGCTGTGGAAAAAACAAGCGTCGTATTGAGCAGTTGGCCTAAGACTACGAAGTCCATCTATAACACCTTCTCTTTCTTGCGCTTGAAGTAAAACGGTTTGAGCACCCAGCGTACAATGCCTTGCGCAGCAATGAAGAATATGATCGAACCGATTACAATACGGATCAGCTCCGGAGGCACATCCGCACCGAAGCTCATGCCTGCCGAACCGTACGTCAGCGTGCCATATAGAATAGCAGCGAGAATGACACCCAGCGGATGGGTCAGTCCAAGCAGGGCAACAGCGATACCGTCAAATCCATAACCAGGTGAAGCTGCAAATACGGATTGATAATGGAATACACCCAGTACTTCACCAGCGCCTGCGAGACCTGCGAACACGCCGCTGATGAACATTGCCTTCACCACATTGCGTCCGACATTCATTCCTGCATATTCGGCAGCATGCGGGTTCAAGCCTACTGCACGCATTTCGTAGCCCTGCTTGGTCTTCCAGAGATAGACATAGAAGAAAGTTGCTGCCGCCAGAGCAATCACGGTTCCCCAGTGCAAGCGGGCATTATCAAAGGTGGAGAAGAGGAAGGTCATGGATAGAGAAGCCGGATTATCCTCCGACCGGTTCTGCCCTTGCAGAAGCAGGAACGTCCGGACAATATAATTCGACAGGAAGAGCGCAATCCAGTTCAACATGATCGTTGTGATAACTTCATTAATACCGCGCTTGGCCTTCAGATATCCGGCAATACCGGCCCATAGTCCGCCGCATACAGCAGCTGCAATGACCGCAAGCGGAACTAACAGGAAGCCGGGCAATACCCCGCCAAGCTTAATGCCGACAACAGATGCAGCCGTCATCCCGATCATGACCTGCCCGTCCGCACCAATGTTGAACATCCCTGAGCGGAAGGCAAAGGCTACAGCCAGACCCGTCAGCATAAGCGGAGTCATCTCGCGGATCGCCTCACCGAAATCATACGGGCTGCCGAACACGCGCTTGAACAGCGCAGAGTAAGCCGCAATAGGATCATAACCGCCAATCAGCATGACGATAGCACCTACAAGGAAACCCATCAGAATTGCTACAAGAGGAATTATGTAGCTGTCTGTTGCGAATATTTTCCGGAGTCTAGACATCCGCATGACCTCCCCGCTTCAAACTGCCCGCCATCATCAGACCCAGCTCCTGGTCATTCGTATCCTGCGGGAATACCTCTCCGACAATCTGTCCTTCATAAATAACGGCAATCCGGTCGGACACATTCATAATTTCATCCAGCTCAAATGAAATCAGCAGTACAGCCTTGCCTTGGTCACGCTGCGCAATCAGCTGCTTCTGCACAAATTCAATGGCTCCGACATCCAAACCGCGCGTTGGCTGAGCGGCAATCAGAAGAGTCGGATTCTTGTCTATTTCCCGCGCAATAATCGCTTTTTGTTGATTACCGCCGGATAAGGAGCGGGCTTTATTCTCTATGGAAGGTGTGCGCACATCGAATTGTCTTACCAGATCTTCGGCATGCTTGTTAATCACATCTGTGTTCAAGAACCCTTTCTGGTTATATGGACTCTTATAATACGTCTCCAGAACCATGTTCTCGCTCACGGTGAAGTCCAGCACCAGACCATGCTTGTGACGGTCCTCCGGAATATGGGAGACATTCATTTCAGATACCTTGCGCGGTGACAGATTGCCAATCTCCTTACCGGAGACCTGGATCGAACCTGAGTCAATCTTGCGCAGCCCGGTAATGGCCTGAATCAGCTCACTCTGGCCGTTACCGTCCACTCCGGCGATTCCGAGAATCTCCCCCGCCTTAACTTCGAAGCTCAGGCCATTCAGCACAGGCACGCCATCCTTGCTTTTGCTGCTGACATTAGACAGCTTCAGGATGCTCTCGCCAATATGCGGCGGCTGCTTGTCCACTTTGAAGGTTACTCCGCGTCCGACCATCTTCTCAGCAAGCTCGTTAGGATTGGTCTCGGTGGTCTTCACCGTATCAATCACCTTACCGCGCCGGATAATGGTGACACGGTCGGAAATCTGCATGATTTCTTTCAGCTTATGTGTGATCAGAATAATGGATTTACCTTCTGCAACGAGCCGCTTCATAATCGCCATCAGTTCCGTAATTTCCTGCGGCGTTAGTACAGCGGTAGGCTCATCGAATATAAGTATATCCGCTCCGCGGTACAGGGTTTTCATAATTTCTACCCTTTGCTGCATGCCTACCGAAATGTCATGAATTTTGGCATTTGGATTGACTTGGAGCCCGTACTGCTCAGATAGCTTACGAACCTGCTCCGCAGCGGATTTATAGTCAATTTTAAGACCTTTCTTCGGCTCCATGCCCAGAACAATGTTCTCGGTGACCGTAAAAGGATCAACAAGCTTGAAATGCTGGTGAACCATACCAATGCCAAGCTCAATAGCTTTATTGGGGTTATCAATAATAACCGGTTTCCCGTCGATTTCGATGCTGCCTTCATCGGGCTGGTACAGTCCGAATACGATATTCATCAAGGTTGATTTGCCTGCCCCGTTCTCACCAAGCAGCGCATGGATCTCCCCTTTTTCCAGCGTCAGACTAATGGAGTCGTTCGCAACGATACCGGGAAAGCGTTTTGTGATTTGCTTCAACTCTACGACAGGAGCCGCAGCACTCATGGAATCACCCTCATCACAGAATATATATAATATTGCCTTTTAGACACGGCTGTACCGCCCCACACAAGGACGGTACAGTTGTGATTGTCTATAACAGATGCTGACAGAGAACAAGGCCAGTGTTTGAACCGGCCCTGCTTCGTCGTTATGTTAAATCGGGTTAAGCTGAAGCAATGAATTACTCGGAAGGAACAACGATTGTTCCATCAATGATTTGTTTGCTGTATTCGTCAACCTTAGCCAGAATATCGGCAGTAACGTTAGCTTTGGATGTTTCAGGAAGGCCTACACCGTTGTCTTTCAGACTAAGAACAGTTGTAGTACCGCCTTTGAAGGTACCGTCAACAACCTGCTGGGAAACCTTCTTAACCGCTTCGTCAACACGTTTGATCATGGAAGTCAGCGTTACATCATCGCCAAATTCCAGGGACTGGTCTTTGTCAACGCCGATAACCCATACTTTGCTGCCGCCGGCTTTGTTGCGGGATTTCGCTTCGTTAAATACGCCGTTGCCTGTTGCGCCTGCAGCAGGGAAAATAATGTCGTTGCCGGCATCATACAGCGTTGCAGCCAAAGATTTACCGGTATCAGGCTTGTCATAAGCACCTGCATAAGTGATAGTTACTTTTGCATTAGGGTTAACCGCTTCTACGCCGGCTTTGAAGCCCACTTCGAAACGTTTGATAACCGGGCTTTCCATACCGCCGATGAAACCTACTTTGTTGGTTTTGGTTGTCATACCAGCAACAACACCCACCAGGAAGGAGCCTTCATTCTCGGCAAAGGTTACAGATTCAACGTTAGGAGCGTCCACTACACTGTCGATGATCGCAAGGTTAGCATTCGGGTTCTCTTTGGCAACCTTCAGTACAGCATCGCCAAGGTCGAAGCCAATTCCCCAAGTGAGGTCATAACCGCCTTTAACGAACTGGTTAAGGTTAGGCTCATAGTCTGCATTGGATTTACTCTGCAGGTATTTGATCTCAGCGCCGAATTCCTTCTCCATAGCCTCCAGTGCTTCCCAGGAAGACTGGTTAAAGGACTTATCGTTTACTCCGCCTACGTCAGTTACTAGACCCAGTTTGACAGCCTTAGGAGCGTCAGTTGCTGCTGGTGCTTCTGTTGCAGCTGCGTCTGTTGGTGCAGTAGTTGCTGTTCCAGCATTGGAGCCGGAATTAGCGCTGTTATTGTTACCGCAACCTGCCAGAATGACAGTGAAGGCCATAACCATAACCAAAGATAGTTGGTAAAACTTCTTCATCGAAAGTGATCCCCCTTAGTAAATTGGATGTCTTCTGTGTTCTGCTTTGGACATACCATTAGTACAAATTATACCTGCAAAAAAAGCTAAAATCCAGTCTATTAATGACCTCAGGTCAATAATAATTTGCATTTTTCAACAAGAAATCGCTTACCTTGACACGGGCTGTTATTTCTGTGTCCGTTGTATGTTAGAAAACCTCAAAATGTAGCTTATGGCTCCAAGTGCATTAACATTATTATTGCACAGGGAAGGCTTTTCTATTATCATGTATGATTACATCTTGTACGCAAAGGGAGTTACTGAAAATGGAACAAGAACACACACCACAAGCTGCACCCGACTTCAAATACTGTCATGAATCCCGCGTATTCAAAACCGGCCGCGTCTTCCCGAATGATGTGAACAATCACAAGACACTGTTCGGCGGCAAGCTCATGAGCACCATCGATGAAGTGGCCTCCATCTCGGCCATGCGCCACTGCCGGGTCAATGTAGTAACGGCATCCGCTGACTCTGTCGACTTCCTCCTGCCGATCCGGCCGACGGACTCCGTCTGCTTCGAATCCTTTGTCTCCTGGACGGGCCGCACCAGCATTGAGGTATTCGTCAAGATTATCTCCGAGAATCTCTACACAGGCGAACGCGCCGTTGCCGCAACTTCCTTCCTGACCTTCGTAGCTATGAATGAAGACGGCACTACAGCCCCTGTTCCGGCCATCGTGGCCCAGACCGACGAAGAGAAGCTGATCTGCCAGTCTGCTGACGAGCGGTCTGCGCTGCGCAAGCTGAGACGCTCCAGCAGCAAGAAACTCGCTTCGCTGCTTAGCACAACGAAATACTGGGAATAGCTGTCCATCCGGCGGTTCCCACCGCGCAAAAAAGCACCGTCACACGGGAGAACCCGCAGGCGGTGCTTTTCGGTTTATAGCGTCTTACGCGTTGATCTTCTCTTTGGCAACAACAGCCAGGGAGTTGAAGGCGTTCAGATCATTCACTGCCAGATCAGCCAGCATCTTACGGTTCACTTCTACACCAGCCAATTTCAGGCCGTATACAAGCTTGCTGTAAGACAGACCGTTCAAACGGGCTGCAGCATTGATACGAACGATCCACAGTCTGCGGAAGTTACGTTTCGTCTGACGACGGTCACGGTATGCGTAAACCATCGATTTCATTACTTGCTCTTTAGCTGTTTTGAAAATGCGGTGCTTGGAACCGAAGTAACCCTTTGCCAGCTTCAATACTTTTTTATGTCTACGACGAACTACAAATCCGCCTTTAACTCTTGCCATATTAATAAACCTCCCAAAAATGTGTGATTAACTATTTCAAGTTAGCGAGTCCTTGTTTCAAACGTCTTACATCCCCAGGGGCCATTACCGGATTGCCGTTCAATACGCGTTTTGCACGTTTCGATTTGTGGGACAGCAAGTGGTTCTTGTGAGCTTTGTAACGCAATACTTTACCAGTTCCAGTGATCTTGAAGCGGCCTTTCAGGCTGCTATGTGTTTTCATTTTAGGCATGGTGTTTCCTCCTTGAATATTATGCGGCGCCAAATTGCTATGCAAGTGACTCCAGGATTATTGGGGCTTCGGAGCCAGAATCATAATCATGCTGCGGCCTTCCAGCTTAGGCTGGCGCTCTACAACAGCAAGCTCTTCTACTTCGCTCTTCACGCGCTCCAGGATCTTCTGGCCGATACTAGCGTGGGTAATCTCACGGCCGCGGAAACGGACGGAGCACTTCACTTTATCGCCTTCGCCCAGGAACTTGATTACATTGCGGAACTTGGTCTGATAATCATGTTCCTCAATGTTTGCACGGAACCAGACTTCCTTGAGATCCACGATCTTCTGGTTCTTGCGGGCTTCCTTCTCTTTCTTCTGCGTTTCATAACGGAACTTGCCGTAATCCATGATGCGGCATACCGGCGGCTTCGCCTGCGGTGCTACGTTGACTAAATCCAGATTAAGATCGATCGCCATTTGTAACGCCTCGCGGATCGGCTTGATCCCGATTTGTTCACCCTCTGCTCCGACCAGCCGAACCTCTTTGGCACGAATTTCATCATTGATCATATGTTCCTTACTGATAATCCTTCACCTCCGAATAATTTTCAGATAATATATTACGGTTCTCCATAAAAAAGGGATGCCGGTAATTCCCCGACACCCCGTTTGATCAACGTTCATGAATTGTAACCATTCATAAAGCATTGAGATCAAAACCAGCAGGCTGTTAGCCTGTCAGGTGAGAAGCCGGTGCTTCTGCTTGCAATCCCTATGTTTTGCACACTTGAATACTATACATCATCAGACTGAAGATGTCAACATCCTCTGAAATTATTAATTTACAGTGCGGATTATGAAACCTGCTTGCTCTGCACTTCCTCCAGCCGGACTACGCGCGTATGCTTGGTATGACTCCACTGCTTGTTGTTCTGCGTGAAGAACGCATAGAACGTGATGGGATACCACGAGAGCAGATAGACCGGGAACACCAGCAGGTACAGATAGACCTTCTTGAACTTCACCCGCTCCAGGGCCATGGCCAGCAGGAAGGTCAGAATGTTCGCCCCTACGGCAAAGTACCCGAGCCACAGCGGCAGATGTCCGTAAATATTCGCAATATGCGGACCGCCAAACACAGCATTATCCACAAACATTACGGCAGTCATCAGGAACGTAAGCAACACAATGTATACGTTCGCTCCATACAGTGCCAGGTCGAACTTCGTCAGGCTGCGTTCCTTGATCCCCTGCCACAGCAGCGGGAAGAAGTAACGGCGGGCTACGGTGAAATGACCCTGCATCCAGCGCAGACGCTGTCTGGAGGAAGCCTTGAAGGTAAGCGGCTTCTCATCGAATACTTTGGCATCATAATTAAATCTTGGATATACGCCCTTGGAGGCGCTGCGCATGGTGAATTCCAAATCCTCAACCAGACTGGTTGCCCCCCAGCCCATTTCCTTCAGCAGGTTCGTCTCGAAGCACATGCCTGTACCGCCGAGGAAGTTGGCCATCTTCAGATTATGGCGCGACAGCTGCCACAGCCGGTTGATGTACCAGTAGGATACGCCGTAAGCAGCCGTGATCCAGGAATCCTCCGGGTTCTTCGTATCAATGTAGCCTTGAATGACCCGTCCGCCTGAACACAGATCGTTGTTCATCTCTGTCAGGAACTCTGTATGTGCGAGGTTGTCGGCATCGAACATGACTACAGCGTCGTACTGGCGGGGCAGCGCCCACAGCTCCTTCAGCATCCACTCGATGGCATAGCCTTTACCGCGCAGGTTGCTGTTGGTACGTACACAGGCATTCATGCCGTGCTCCCGCACGATCGCAGCGGTATTATCCGTACAGTTGTCACAGATGACAAATACATCGTACAGTTCCTGGGGATAATTAAGCTGCTTCAGGTTCTCCATCAGAGCGCCAACCACTTCTTCCTCGTTGTGTGCGGCGACCAGTACGGCAAATGACTTTTGCGGCGCATGCCTAACCTTGTTCTTCTTCTTGCGCAGTCCAAACAGCGAAAATGCAAACTGATAAACTGCGATTGCCGCCAAGATCACTTGGAGCGTAACAAACAATGCGTCTGTCATGATCTTTAGATGCCCCCTTTTTCCAAATCTTGATGTTTTTTCTCTTTCTCTCTCTCTAACTTGCTAACGTTCTATCTGACCCTTTTGTTGCATCCCTTACTGTAGACAAGAATTTCCCCTTAGTTCCGGGCAGGATTCCGAATTGTGTTATGTCCCGTTTCACAAGATATGAATATGGATTCCAGTGTACTGGCTGGCTCCTTATTTCTCTGTTACCTTATAAACGCGATCTTCCTGCTTGAATCATTGTAGTCGCTTTGGGGCTCACAAGTCAAAAGAGACATTTTTCGAGCGGACCCGAGCTTTTTCTTGAACGGGCTACCTTAAAAAAGTATGATAAAGACAGCTTCAGGCCGTGAAATCTGCTGCTTAAGCTGCGCCAGAACTCTTTTAGCCGGACTATCGGAGGGACATGATATGAGACCTTTATTCAAGAAACTGCATCTCCTGGAGCAGCGGGTGTTTCAATGGATTAACGGACGGATGCACAATCCGTTTCTGAACTTCTGGCTCTTCTACCTCACTCATCTCGGAGGTGCAACAAGCGCGATCGGCATCAATCTCTTGGTCTGGGCAGTGTGCCCGCAGCCATGGAGAACTACAGGACTTCAGGCACTGGCCGCGCTGGCGATAAGCCATGTGCCCGTCGCTATCGCCAAAAAGCTCTACCCGCGCCTGCGGCCCTATCTGGCCCTGCCGGACACCAATACGTTCCGCAATCCGCTTAAGGATCATTCTTTTCCTTCAGGCCATACGACCGCTATCTTCGCCTCAACGGTTCCTTATATGATAGCCTTTCCTGTCCTGACTGCGGTCCTGCTTCCTCTGGCCTGCACAGTCGGCTTCTCCCGGATCTACCTCGGGCTGCATTATCCATCTGATGTCCTCGCAGGAGCGGTCATTGGGTCTGGAGTCGCAGCCGGTACGCTTGCCCTCTGGATATGATGCCTAAGGGGCGCCGGCCGGTCAATACCTCTAGGGAACAGGTGAACTATACATTGCGCAAAAAAAGAATATTATTGCTGTCAGAGGGCTTCGGTGCCGGGCATACCCAGGCTGCATATGCGCTGTCGAGCAGCCTGCGGAAGCTGTCTCCGGAGGTGCAGACCAAGGTGCTGGAGCTGGGGAGCTTCCTGAATCCCAAGGTGGCCCCGCTCATTGTCTCGGCATACCGCAAGACGGTTACCTCCCAGCCCCGGCTGATGGGCTATGTGTACCGTCACCAGAAATCATTCAATCGTCTTACCACACTTGCCCTGCACCGCTTGTTTTATACGCATGCCCAAAATATTGTGAAGCAGCTGAAGCCGGACATTATCGTCTGTACCCACTTCATTCCCGGTGCTGTTATCTCACGCCTGAAGCGGCTTCACCCGTCGCTGAAGGCTCCGCTGATTACAGTCATTACAGATTATGACGCCCATGCCAGCTGGATCAGCCCGCAGGTGGACCGCTATCTGGTATCCACCCCTGAGGTCAAGGCGAAGCTGCGCCGCCGGGGCGTTGCCGCCTTTAAGATCCGGGTGACCGGCATTCCTGTCCACCCGAGCTTCTGGGAGCAGCACGGCCGGGAAGACATTCAAGAGCAGTTCAAGCTGCTTGGTGTTCCGACGGTCATGGTCATGGGCGGTGGATGGGGCATGATGAATGACGAAGTAGTGAATGCGGCTCTGGCCGGATGGCGGGACAAGGTGCAGATTGTGTTCTGCCTCGGCCAGAATGACAAGCTGCTGCAGGAGATGATGCAAGACCCGCGGTTCAGGCATCCCAACATCCGGCTGCTGGGCTTCACCCGGGAGATTGACAAGCTGATGGAGGTGTCCGACCTGCTGGTCACCAAGCCGGGCGGCATGACCTGCAGCGAAGGCTTGGCCAAGGGCATTCCGATGCTCTTTCACTCTCCGCTGCCGGGCCAGGAAGAAGAGAACTGCCGGTACTTCACTGCCGCCGGACTGGGAGAGCCGATCAGCTCCCTCGATGTAGTTGACAGGTGGATGGAGCGGCTGCTGAATGATTACGGAAATGTCCGTGCGGCGCGCAAGGCCCATCTGGAGGCCATCTCCAGGTACAACCCGCTGCAAAGCGCCCAAAGCATTATTGATATGCTGGATAAACCGCGCGCAGAACATGGGGAGTAGAGAACCAGGTAAGGAAAGGCACAAAATCACCCTTACGGGTGAATGAGATTACCTGCGCGCCAGCAAATGTATGCTGTTTTTCACATACATTAGGGCCACATGCCTGCGCGCTAGCAAGTGTATGCTGTTTTTCACATACATTAGGGCCACATGCCTGCGCGCTAGCAAATGTATGCTGTTTTCCGCATACATTCGAGCCATGCGCCTGCATATGAGCACAATGTATGCTGTTTTCCGCATACATTCGAGCCACACGCCTGCATATGAGCACAATGTATGCTGTTTTCCGCATACATTCGAGCCATGCGCCTGCATGTGAGCACAATGTATGCTGTTTTCCGCATACATTCGAGCCATGCGCCTGCATGTGAGCACAATGTATGCTGTTTTCCGCATACATTCGAGCCACACGCCTGCCCACCACTTATCCACAACAGAAAAAAACCATAATTCCCCAAACAACAAAAGGCAGTCCGGCATGAATGAACCGGACTGCCTTTTGTTGTAATACCGATAATGCTGCTTACAGGCCAGCTGACAGGCTGCAGGAAACTGCCCGCAGCCTAGAGGCGGTACTTGTCCAGACGGGTGGCCTGATATTGCTTCAGCGCCTCGTCTCCGACAATTGCCTCGCAGCGGTGAATGTTCACGCCCCGTCCATAGAACTTGGTCTCGTATTCGGTCATTACATGCTCTTCGTTGATCACGCCGCCCTCATGCAGGTCAAGCGAAATATTCTTCATCTGCAGGCCATAGTCTGCAAAGGCATTAAGCGAGAATTCAAACAGGCTGCGGGAATCCGTCTTCAAATGGATCTCGCCGAGCGGACTGAGCAGTCCGCGGTATTTATCCAGAAAACGCGGATGCGTCAGACGGCGGCGGGCATGCTTGCTTTTCGGCCAGGGATCACTGAAGTTGAGATAGATCCGTTCCAGCTCCCCTGGAGCGAACACTTCCTCCGCGTAATCGATATTGGCCAGGGCCACTCTCACGTTGGGCGGTGTCTCTTCTCCTGCCGGCTCCCATACATTCCGGGCCTTCTCGGCTGCGCGCCGCACCAGCTCGTCATACATATCCACGCCGATGAAATTAATCTCCGGGTATTTGAAGCTCATTTGACTGATAAACTGTCCCTTGCCCATTCCGAACTCCACATGAATCGGATGATCATTGCCGAACAATTCGGACCAGCGCCCCTTCAGGCTGCGTGGTTCCAGGATGACCAGATCGGTCTGCTCCTCAAGACTTTCACGTATTCCTTTTCTTCCTCGTAAACGCATAGGTACTCCTCCGCTTATCTCTTTATTGCCTTATCTGTGAATAGGATAAATGCCACTTGCAATATTGTGCCGAACTTACCGGCAAAAGTAAAGGGATTTCAGCAAAAGAAAAGGAACCTCCATCCCGCCCCTGTTGGACTGGTCGAAAGTTCCGTGCGTGTTGTATCTGTAATACCGGCCCGCCGTTCAGCGGACTGCCATTTATTTATCGAACTCGAAGGTCTTCTCGAACGCATTGCGGATCTTCCGCTGCGCTTCTGTCTTGATCTTGTGGTTGCCGTTGAATTCTACGCCTGTCAGGGCGAGAGCTTCATCGGGAGTCAGCTGCACATCAATCGAACCTTTGTTATCAGCAAATACCGTTGGAGAATTCATCGTTATCACCTCTAAGGTTTAGTATGGACCGGACGACACGAAATTATGAATTCAAGCATAAGATTGTGGTTGCTGCAGCGTCTTTTTTAACACTTTAAATATAACATAATGTGTAAGCATTTTCAAGCCGGATGGCGGTAATTCACAGCCTATTTTTAGTTTTTTTTCGGCGGATTTCCGGGAGGGATTGTTACGTTCATCACGGATTTTTGATACAATGGGAAGGTTAATGAAAGGAGCTGCACATGTCTAATCTTTTACAGGCCTCCTCTCCGCTTCTGTGGGGGGATAAACGGTTCCATACCTGGAACTACGAAATGCGCGGGCAGATGGATACCAAGGTGTTCAAGGTCATGCTCGATGCGGGCTTCACCTGTCCGAACCGTGACGGTTCCATCGCCAAAGGAGGCTGTACGTTCTGCAGTGCCAGAGGGTCAGGCGATTTCGCCGGAAGCCGCCGGGATGATCTGGTCACCCAGTTCAACCATATCCGCGACCGCCAGCATCAGAAATGGCCGAATGCCAAATATATCGGCTATTTCCAGGCCTATACCAATACGTATGCTCCTGTCGAGGAGCTAAGGGAATATTATGAAGTCATTTTGCAGCAGCCCGGGGTTGTCGGCCTCGCCATTGCCACCCGCCCCGACTGCCTGCCGGATGATGTAGTGGAGTATCTCGCGGAGCTGAACCAGCGCACCTATCTATGGGTGGAAATGGGGCTTCAGACCATTCATCAGTCCACTTCGGATCTGATTAACCGCGCGCATGATACCGCCTGCTATACTGAAGCTGTTGCGAAGCTCCGCCGTCACGGCATCCGGGTGTGTACCCATATCATTCACGGTCTTCCGCAGGAAACGCATGAGATGATGCTGGAGACTGTAGCTGCTGTAGCGAATATGGGGGTTCAGGGGATCAAAATCCACTTGCTTCATCTCATGCGCAAAACGCCGATGGTGAAGCAGTATGAAGCCGGGCTGCTGCGGTTCCTGGAGCAGGATGAATATGTGAAGCTCATTGCCGACTCGCTGGAAATTCTGCCGCCGGACATGATCGTCCACCGCTTGACCGGCGATGCCCCGCGCGATGCTCTGATCGGCCCGATGTGGAGCCTCAAGAAGTGGGAAGTGCTGAATGCCATTGACCAGGAGCTGGTTGCCAGGGACACCTGGCAGGGTAAGTACTGGAGGAAGGGCTGATGGGCTTCCTGTCTGTCCTTAGCTTCGCCCATAAGCTGATCGCTGAGCGGCTCCCGCCCGGCGGAATGGCTATCGACGCCACCGTGGGAACCGGCGCCGACACCCTGTTCCTCGCCAAGGCGGCCGGGCCGCGCGGCGGGGTGTACGGGTTCGACATCCAGCCGCAGGCGCTGGCTCTTGCCGGCGAGCGCCTGCGGCTAGCCCGGGAGGAAGCGCCTGCTGCGCTGGCTCCCGTGACGCTGCTGCAGCAGAGCCATGCAGCAATGGCTGAAGCCGTTCCGCCCGCTTGGCGCGGAACGGCCTCGGCGGTGATGTTCAACCTCGGCTATCTGCCCGCAGGCGATGCCGATAAGACTATCATCACCGAGCCGGGAAGCACGCTGGCCGCGCTGGAGGCGTCGCTTGCGCTGCTCCGCCCGGGCGGGATCATCACGGCCGTGCTGTATCCCGGCCACGAAGGCGGCGGCCGCGAAGCCGCCGCTGTCGAAGCCTGGGCCGCCGGACTGGCCCAGCAGGACGCGCAGACTATCGTGTACCGCCAGCTTCAGCGCGAGTCTGCCCCTTATGTTGTAGCGGTAGAGAAGAAAAGAAGCTGAGCAGAGATTGCAATCGCCCAGTTTTCGCAGCGATTGTATTTTCCCGGGACACCATCATCGGGTTGACAGCCCGGGACAAGACAAAACACCAATTCAATTATCAGGAAGGAAGATGTTGTAATGACGAAACCATATCCTCTGAAATTTCAGCCGGAATTCAAAGAACGTGTCTGGGGGGGCCGGGCGCTGGAGAAATTCGGCCTTGATCTGCCCGAAGGCCATATCGGCGAAGGCTGGATGATTGCCGATCATCCGAATGGCACCTCCTCTGTAGTCAACGGTGAGCTGGCCGGACAAGGCCTGGATGCCATCCGTGAGCAGTTCGGGCACGAGTGGTTCGGCAGCAAGGGCATCACGGAGGAAGGCGGAAGATTCCCGCTGCTGATCAAGCTGCTGGATTGCAACGATAACCTCTCTGTACAGGTGCACCCTACGGATGATTATGCCGGACTTCCCAAGGGAGAGCTGGGCAAAACCGAAATGTGGTACGTGCTGGACGCCAAGCCAGGCGCCAAAATCATCTACGGCCTGAAGGAAGGCGTCACCCGCGAGATGCTAAAGGTCGCGCTGGAGAACGGAACGGTGATGGACAGCCTGCAGGAAGTGACTGTAGCTGCCGGTGACTCCTTCTATATTCCTGCCGGGACTGTACACGCCTTGTGTGCAGGTGTCGTTGTAGCGGAGATCCAGCAGAACTCTGACACTACATACCGGATTTACGATTACGACCGTCCGGGTCTGGACGGGAAGCCGCGCGAGCTGCATATCGAGGATTCCCTGAATGTTACCGCCTATGAAGGCGCAGGCGCGACTTCGATGAAGACCGATGGTGCAGTGGCCGGTGAATGGCTGCAGATTGCCTCCTCCCCTTATTTTATCGTGGAAAAAGGTCTGGTGTCCGGCGAATGGCAGCTCGCCACCACCGATGACAGCTTCACCATCCTGGTGATCTGCGAAGGCAGCGGCCACCTGATCTGGGACGGCGGCTCCCAGCCATACGCAGCGGGCGAATGCTATCTGCTTCCGTCCAGCCTTGGCGCTTACAGCATTGAAGGACAATCTACCGTGCTGCGCTCTTATCTGCCTTAAGCAGACGGACTGTGTTTCACTTGGATCAGGGTAGCACCAGGTACTCTTTACGCTAGGAATGCTGAACTTCATTTTCAGGAGGACAGGCGATGACTGAGAACACTTTTTCCATGACTGATCCCTTAGATGTCAAAATCCATGTCTATGAATGGCTGCCGGACACGGGAACAGAGATCCGGGGGATTGTGCAGATTGCACACGGGATGTGTGAGACGGCTGCGCGGTATGCCCGGTTCGCTTCGGCGCTTGCCGCAGCCGGTTATGCCGTGTATGCCAATGACCACCGGGGGCATGGGCTTACCGCCGGCAGAGTCAACCTGCTCGGTGACAGCGGGGAGAACGGCTTCTACTGGATGCGGCGCAACCTGCTGCAGCTTGCGGGGGTTGCCTGCTCCCGGCATGAGCATGCCCCTATCTACCTGTTCGCGCACAGCATGGGTTCGTTTCTGGCTCAGAAGCTCATGTGCGAAGAGGGGCATGAGATTTACAGCGGCTTCATCCTCAGCGGCACCAATGGTCCCCGGAGCATGCTGCGGCTGGCAGAATCCTTGTCGGCTATGCAGTTAAGGCTGCAGGGCGATCATCACCGCAGTGTACTGCTGAATGGCATTGTTTTCGGCGCTTATAACCGGTCCTTCTCTCCGGTCCGCACAGCTTTTGACTGGCTCAGCAGTGATCCGGAGGAGGTAGATAAGTTCATTGCAGACCCGTACTGCGGGGCGATCTGCACCACCCGCTTCTTCCGGGACTTCTTCCATTTGCTGCGTGAGCTTCATACCAGGTCCACTCTTCAGCACCTATGCAGCGACAAGCCGGTCTACCTGTTTGCGGGCGAGAAGGACCCTGTGGGGATGAACGGTCAAGGGGTGATGCGTCTGGCTGAGTTATACCGGAAGCAGGGGCTTCAGGATGTAGAATGCAAGCTGTATCCGGGAGGAAGGCATGAGATGCTGAATGAGGTCAACCGGGACGAGGTCACGGCCGATGTGCTGGACTGGCTCGCCCGCCACCTGCCTGCCGAATCCATGCGGCTTCAGCCTACGGCGGATTAGCCTATTGATGCAGACGCACTTACTGGTCTGGTGCTGACGTTGGTCTGATGCTTACGGTGGTGTAACACAGTGCATACCTATGTCGCCACTGCACTTTGATCCGCAGGTATAGTACGACAAGAGAGGCACTCCGCCCGGACGGAGTGCCTCTCTTTCGATTATTTTGCCGTAGCAGCTGTATAGCGTCCTCATCGGTAATATTTAACCGTAGCAGTTAGTTAAGCTCTGTGGTAATTCTCACCTTAGCTGTAACGTAAGGTCTGCCGCTGATCCTGCAGTAGCAATTGTTGTACTTTTTGCAGGATCTCCACCCTATCAGCACCGTCACAGTAGAAAATGTTGCACTTTTTGCATTATTTTTAACAAATTAACGCTCTTAGAAGCACCAGTTGTTGCATTCTGTGCAGGATTTCTCCATGTTGACGCTCCAGAAGCAGCGAATGTTGTAATTCATACACGATTTCCAGGCTTCTTCTTAAGCCTCACTTACCGCGTCAAAACCCAAATTATCACCTCAGGTATTAACAGTAACTCTACGAGGACCCTTTATTCACGCTCTAAATATCCTGCCAGTCTCCCCGCTAAATCTTGCTTATACGCCAGAAGATCATACGAAGAATTATTGACTTTGATCTTGTGCATGTTTATGCGGTTATATATAATTTCTTCCAATTTCAGTCTGGCCTCAAGAACCTTCAGAGTTCCTTCTAAGCCCTGGTGCCCCTGTTTAAAGCCATACCCCTGTTTGGTGTAATATTCAATGAACCCCTCTGACCACTCCAGGGGTCTTTCGCGGACTGCTTTGCGGAAAGAATGCTCCAGATCGTCCTGTTCAATATAGATTAGCAGCGGATTCAATCCGGCCGTGATGGCCTCCAGCTCCAACGTGTAGCTTATAATGTCTTCCTCGGCTGCCCCATGCTTAATCATGCCCATTGTTACCGGGTTCTGGATAAAGCAGCAATCGAACACATACGTGTCCGCCCCCTGCAAGGCCTTTTCCGCGAACTGCCTCCATCTTGCTGTAATCAGCTCCCTGTTCTGCGCGAACGACAATTCATACACATCGTTCCGGGCAAAAATATCCGTGCCTTCCTTTGGAACCCGGGAACTGTGTTCATTTAGGATTTTCCGGTATTCCACCAGGTAATGGCTGTCATGAACAGTTGTCCGCGGACTTAATACATGCCTTGAATCGGCCCACATCCCCAACAGCTCATCGTACTCTGCCTTTGTAAGACAAGCGACACCATCATAATCCGCCGGATGATCCAAATTCCCCTCCAGGAATAGCTGAGCTTTAGTGCCCGACTCAGCAAGAATGTCATAAATCAGCTGCGCCGTGGTGGATTTCCCGAAGCCGGGTAAGCCCTCGATAAAAATCAATTTAGGTTGCATATAGTAGTTCCCCCATTCACGATTTAGGAGGATAAGCAGATAAGAAGCCATTGAGATGCGGTGTCCCGGCAACAAAAAAAAGATACCCTAAGGTATCCGCAGAAGTCGGTCTATGAACCAAGCTCACCCTGCATACCCTGTAAGATTAAAGAAAGACATGCCTAATAGCATCGTGTTCTCCACTAATGCTGGCATTCTTCCGGTTAATTTATCCTTACAGAGTAATCCACATGATAAGGTATATGCTCCTTTAATTGCATCTCATCATTTAACGTAACACTTAATGGAGATAAATACAATGAAGTGTTTATAAAAGAAGTGTTTTTGAAAATAGCTTATATTTCAGAAGACTCCGGAGTTTTTGTATATTCGCTGATAGAAGCATGTGGTGTTTCCGCAGCCTCCCCTATCAAGGTACGAAAAGCCATGCCGTGTCCGGTAATGATCACCTTTTGGAACCCGAGATATTGGTCAATCACCTTCTCTACACGGTTCCTCAGCAGCTCCTTAGATTCCCAAATCCGGGTCTCCCCGGGAGGATAAGCTCCGCCGTCTATTCGCCCAAAAACGGTCAGAGTCTCACTACCCCCAAGGGACCACTGTAAGCTCCGGCCACTTCGACTTCCATTTCTGCGTCTTCGCTTCGTAGATCTTCTCGCTGATCAGTGCTTTGTTGGGGCGTAGAATTAATTGAAATAAATCCTCCAGACCAAATGGGGCATAAACCTTCCAGTCACCGTTCAGCTCAAGCCGTGCTCCCAGAGAAGTCACCGTGGTTGGCCAGCTATTAATTGCAGCTTCCAGCGATGTGTAGGGCTGGATCTCCACACCGAACTTCTGGGGGTACCACAGATGAACTCGGGCCTGATTCTTGAGATCGACCGGGATAGCAATTCCCGCAAAAAGCTTCTTGCCCTTCGCAACCACCTTATCCTCAGCAGCATAACTCAGATCAGCTGCATCATAGTAAATAATATCGATGTCACTAATTCCGTACCCCGGCGCACGCCCGGTAAGCTCATTCCACACCGTTTGCACCAAGCATCCTGCACCTATGTAGTAAGGGAACGGGGCCAAGCCTTGGGCACGCTTAAAAATATCCATTAGCAGTGTATTGCGGGTGAATAGCTCCGTAAGACGGTTATACATTTCATCGCAACTATCCATCGCCCAAATCCCCCACACTCCCGCCAGACAGCGCATATTGCAAAATCAGCTGTGTTCCCTTGCTACCACTGCGCCGCAGGCCGTGATCCTGAAATCCGGCACGGAGATATAGCTGACTGGCGGCGGTATTGCGTTCATTCACAGCCAGCACAATCTGCCGGGCTTCAGGGTAGTGACAGCGCACAAAATCCGGCAGCAGTGCCATCGCTGCTTTGGCGAACCCGCGGCCCTGGCTGGCGCAGTCCATCAGGAAGGCCCGGAGAAGAACTGCTCCTTCGTAGTCCTGGTAGAAATTCGAGATACCTTCACCAGTATGAAGGATGAAGAAGCCCACCGCCCGTTCTCCACAGGTAATGACCACTCCCTCCTTACCGGCATCCTCCTTGATATCCTGAAGCGTCTCCTCCGGCAGTCCGGTGAACTGCAACTGCTCCGCCGGAAGCTTAAAGCCAAGTAACTGGTCCTTGAATTGCTCCCCGTGCTCGTCACCGTATCTAAACAATGATATGTGCTGCTCCTGACTCAACTGTATGCCCCCCATAGGTAACCGACTCCCGCTCATGCTCCCTTGCGGCCGCTTCGCCGAATGTGGTCGGTTTTTCGATTACATTTGGCTCACGTGCCCACTCAGCGCCAAATATGGTCGGTTTTTCGATTACATTTGGCCCACGCTACCACGCAACGCCGAATGTGGTCGGTTTTTCGATTACATTTGGCTCACTCGCACACGCAACGCCGAATGTGGTCGGTTTTTCGATTACATTTGGCCCACGTGGGCACTCAGCGCCAAATATGGTCGGTTTTTCGATTACACTTGGACCACGTGGGCACGCAACGCCGAATGTGGTCGGTTTTTCGATTACACTTGGTTCACGCGCCCACGGAACGCCGGATGTGTCCGGTTTTTCGCATACATCCGCATCGGCAGGCAGGTGTCCAGTGTAGTCAGGGGCATTCCCCTACAAAGGCAGCGTATAATACTGCGCCCGCTGGCTCTCGTCCTGCTGATACAGGACGACCAGCAGCGTGCGGCCATCGCTTGCCCCGGGGTGCGGACCCGGCAGGGCCGTCCCGCTCCCGGCGGCGACCGCCGTTGCAGCCGCCCGGCCTTCACTCCCGCCTCCCCCGGCAACCGCCGGAGGCGATACTTCTGCCTTGATTGCGGCAACTGCTTCACCTTCGCCAGAAGCTCCAACCTCCGCCTCAGCGCCAAGCTCCCCGTCATAGCGCAGCCCGCTGATCGATTCCAGCACCGGATCGAGCCGGAACGGCAGCTCGTCGAGCACGATGAACTTCTGGAGCTCCCGCTCGCTAAGTCCGGCCTCCGCCAGCTTGGCCGAGATTAGCTCCGGCTGACTGGCGATCTGCTTCAGGTGCTTCGCCCACTCCGCTTTATCAAGCACATCGTCCCACCAGATCTTGCGGGGCTTGTACTTGTGGGCGAGGAAGTAGTCCAGCTTCATCAGGCCGGTGACTATGTCCATAGAGGCCGTGCCCCGGTCCGTCAGGAAGTCATGCAGCCGGGTGAACAGATCCTCCAGCTGATGCCCGATCTTCTGCCAGCCCCGCTCTTCCCAGTAGTCACCGAACTCCTGGAAGAAGTCGAACGGAGACGGGAAGACATGGCGGATCAGGTACTTGACCGAATGAGCCAGCCGCTGGCTGTTCCAGTACTTCTCCAGCACATCCTCCAGCCGCTTGAGCCGGATAATATCGGCGAACGGCATCACATGGCTGCTGAGAATTTCGTATGGCGCATGCTCCATATACGTATAGTCATATTTGGCGGCCTGGGCGCGCAGCCCGGTGCCGCGCAGCATTTTGAGGAACCCTAATTGCAGCTCCTCCGGCTCCATGGCGAAGACGTCATTAAACGTCTTGCGGAAGGTGTCGTAATCCTCCATTGGCAATCCGGCGATCAGATCGAGATGCTGGTCGATGTTGCCGCTGGCCTTGATCTTCATCACAGTGCGCGACAGCTTGGTGAAGTTCTGGCGGCGCTTGACCAGCTCATTCGTCTCGTCATTCGTCGACTGGACGCCGATCTCGAAGCGGAAGACGCCCGGAGGGGCGTTCTGCGCCAGGAAATCCAGCACCTCGGGACGCATAATATCAGCGGTAATCTCGAACTGGAACACGCAGCCCTGATGATTATCGATCAGGAACTGGAACATCTCCATCGCATAATTGCGGTTGATATTGAACGTGCGGTCCAGGAACTTGATCACCTTGGCCCCGCCCTCAATCAGATAGAGCAGATCGGACTTCACCCGTTCGATATCATAATAACGCACGCCCACCTCAATGCTGGACAGGCAGAATTGGCAGTTGAAGGGACAGCCCCGGCTCGTCTCAAAATAAACAATCCGCTTGCTCAGCTCCGGCAGATCCTCCGCGAAGCGGTGCGGGGTCGGCAGGGTGTTAAGATCACTTTTGGGACGGGGAGGATTAACGATCAGCTCTTCGCCCTTGCGGTAAGCCGCACCGTATACGAAATGGTACTTATGTTCATCCCGGATCTCCTGCAGCAGATGGTGGAAGGTCTCTTCCCCGTCACCGATCACGACAAAGTCCACTCCGGCCTCCCGCTTCATCCAGTAGAGCGGCTCATAGGATACCTCCGGCCCGCCCAGCACAATCTTGACCTCCGGCATGACCTGCTTGAGAATACCGACCAGCTTGATGGTCTCCTCGATGTTCCAAATGTAACAGGAGAAGCCAATCACATCCGGCTGCTTCTGAAAAAGGTCAGACACGATGTTCATCGCGGGATCTTTGATGGTATATTCCGCCAAAAGGATATCCTCGAACTCATGCTCGCTATACGCCTTCAGCAGCCGGATCGCAAGCGAGGTATGAATATATTTGGCATTTAATGTGGCCAGGATGATTCTCATGCCTTATAACCTTCTTTACATGTCATTTTGAAAAAACTCCAGGAAGGCCTTGCCGTACTTCCGGTACTTCACTTCACCGACACCCTTCACCCTCAGCATCTCCGCTTCTGTCTGCGGACAAACCACGCTCATCTCACGCAGCGTCGCATCATTGAAAATGATGTACGACGGCACATGCTCGCGCCCCGCCAGCTCGCGGCGGATCAGACGCAGCTGCTCGAACACCGTCTCGTTGACCGCAGACGGCGAAGTATCGCGCGAGCGGCTGCGGTCCCGCGTGCCGGAGGTGACCAGCGTGCGGGCCACGCGCTGATGCACCTGGCGCTGGCCGCGCAGCACCTCGGCTGCCAGCGGCTGCAGCCGGACCACCGGATACTGGCCTTCGGACAAGGCCAGATATCCTTCCGAGATCAGCATATTGATGATCTCGGTAATCTCCTTCTCGCTGCGGCTGGACATAGCGCCGTGAGTCGGCAGCTTCTCGAACCCGTATTGCAGCACCTTCTGGTTACGTGAGCCCTTCAGCACGGATGAGACCAGCGCCACGCCATAACGCTCCCGCATCCGGTGGATGCAGGAGAAGATCTTCTGCGCTTCAACGGTGATATCGACCAGTTCACGCTCGTCGGTACAGGAGCTGCAAATCCCGCAGTGATCATCGTCATGACTCTCGCCGAAATAGTCGAGCTGCGCACTGCGCAGGCAGCGGGTGGTATAGCAGTATTCAATCATCTGCTGGAGCTTGCGGTATTCGTTGGCTTTACGTTCCGGGTCCTGCGGGTTCTGCTCAATCAGGAATTTCTGGGTCATGATATCCTGCGCACTGAACAGGAGGATACAATCGCTCGGCTCCCCGTCACGCCCGGCACGTCCCGCCTCTTGAACATAAGCTTCCATGTTCTTCGGCATATTGTAATGGATGACATAACGCACGTTAGACTTGTCGATCCCCATCCCGAAGGCATTCGTGGCGACCATGACGCGGATATCGTCATAGAGGAAGCCTTCCTGGCTGTCCGCCCGCTCCTGGTCGTTCATTCCGGCATGATAGCGCCCGGCGGTGATTCCTGCGGCCTGGAGGCGCTGATAGAGATCATCCACCTCCTTGCGGGTGGCGGCATACACGATGCCCGGCTGATGGGCATGCTGAGCCGCGTAATCCAGCACGAACTCGCGCTTGTTCTCTCCGCGCAGCACGGACATCGCCAGATTGTCGCGGCCAAGTCCGGTCATGAAGACGCCCGGCTCGCGCAGGCGCAGCAGCCGGACCATATCCTCCATGACCTCCGGGGTAGCTGTAGCGGTGAAGGCCGCCAGAATCGGACGCTGCGGCAGCTGCTCCACGAACGGGGACACTGCCAGATAACTGGTGCGGAAGTCATGGCCCCACTGCGAGACGCAGTGCGCCTCATCCACAGCTACGCAGGAGATGTTCAGTCCCGCCATCTCCAGGCGGAACCAGTCCAGCTCCAGACGCTCGGGAGCTACATAGAGCAGCTTCAAGTCGCCGCGGCGGGCCGCACGGATGCGCTCATTCACTTCCTTGCCGCTCAGGGTGCTGTTGATATAAGCAGCCGGAATCCCTGCCGTCGTAAGAGCATCCACCTGATCCTTCATCAGGGAGATCAGCGGTGAGACGACCAGGGTAAGCCCCGGCTGCAGCAGCGCCGGAACCTGATAGCAGATGGACTTACCGCCTCCGGTAGGCAGAATGCCCAGCGTATCGCGGCCTTCCAGCAGATTGTTCACAATTTTTTTCTGGCCGTCCCGGAAATCGGGATAACCGTAATATTTTTGCAGCTCGGCCTGGGCCTGCTCCATTAATGATCCTTGCATCTCCATATCTCTTCAAACTCCTTAAGGCTTTCTACCTTTTAGTTTACCGGGCAACCGGCTGCCAAGCAACCGCCTGAAGCAGATATCATAGCACTCCTTCCGGGCCTTACACATAGAAATTACATAAAAACCGTACGATCAAGCAACACTTTATATAGATTCATCCATCTGCCCTATGAAGGAGGTCGCCCGTTTGCAAGACTGGAAAGATAAATATGCCTCCTACATAGATAAGCAACAGTCTTCTTCTTCAGAGCAGAAGCCTGCTAGCGGCAGCAGGCTGAGCGGCAGCAGGCTGACAGGAGAGCTGAAGACCGATCTGCCGGAGCTTCAGGCGAGGCTCGGAGAGAACGGCGACCTGGTCGTACGCGACTTCCTGCTCTTCGGGGCTTATCCTGCTGCAATGCTCTTCTTCTCCTCACTCGTGAATATGGAGCAGGTGCGCGAGCATGTGCTGAAACCGTTAATGGCACCGCCTCCAGGGCAGTCTGAGGTCCCGGAGGATACGGGCGGAATGATTCATTATATCTGGAGTACAGCTGTCCAGGTCACTCAAGGCACCACGACTGCCGATCTGTCCGCACTCCCCCAAGCCGCCGTGAAGGGCGACCTGATTCTGCTGATCGACGGGATTCCAGAGGCGCTTCGCATGGAAATGCGCCAGATTGAGATGCGCGGGGTCGAGCAGCCGCAGACGGAGCAGGTCATCCGCGGGCCGCGTGAAGGCTATGTGGAGAAGCTGGAGAACAACCTCTCCCTGCTGCGTTACCGGCTGCAGAGCACGGACTTCCGCATTGAGATCAGCCCGCTCGGAGAGCGCACCCAGTCAAGGGTGGCTCTATGTTACATTGACAGTGTCACTGACAGCAGTCTGGTCGCTGAAGTCATGCGCCGAGTCTCGCTGATTCATACGGACGGCATCCTCGATGCCGGATACATCGAGCAGTTCATCGAAGACCAGCCGCTGTCCCCCTTCCCTCAGGTTCAGAGCACCGAGCGGCCGGACAAAACTGTGGCCGCCCTTCTGGAAGGACGGGTCGCCATTCTTGTGGATGGCTCCCCGTTTGCCCTGATTGTTCCCGCCCTCTTCAACCAGTTCTTCCAGACGGTGGATGACTATACGGAACGCTTCATTATGGGCAGCCTGATCCGGATCATCCGGCTGATTGCTTTGGCCTGCTCGCTGTTTTTCCCGGCGTTGTATGTGTCTGTCATCTCGTACAACCCCGAACTGCTGCCTACAGATTTCGCTGTGGCGATCTCGGGCGGCCGGGCGGGCGTGCCGTTTCCGGCTGTGCTGGAGGTGCTGATTATGGAGGTATCCATGGAGGTGCTGCGGGAAGCGACGATCCGGCTGCCGCAGATGATCGGCGGGGCATTATCTATTGTAGGCGTCCTCGTCATCGGACAGGCTGCAGTGGGCGCAGGACTCGCCAGCCCGATCACGGTTGTCATTGTGGCTCTGACGACCATCGGCTCGTTCGCCACCCCCGCCTACAATGCAGCGATCGCCCTGCGTATGCTGCGGTTTCCGCTGATCCTTCTGGCCGGTATGTTCGGCCTCTACGGGGTTATGATTGGTACGATTCTGATTCTGAATCATCTGCTCTACCTGGAGTCCTTCGGAGTTCCCTATATGTCCCCCTACATTCCCGGTAAGTGGCGTGATCTGAAGGATACGCTGGTGCGGGTGCCGCTCTGGTGGATGCGCCGCCGCCCCAGCTTCCTGCATGTCCGGGATACCGACAGACTGCCCCGCAGTGTACCCACCGCAGAGATTGACCAGATTCTCAGGCAGGGAGATGAGACCGATGAATAATCCGCGCCAGATTACGAGTCTGCGCGCAGCAGCCGTGATCAGCAGCACCATTATCGGAGTGGGCATCCTCAGCTTCCCGCGCTATATGACCGAAGCAGGTAACAGCAGCGCTCCCCTTGTTGCATTCTGCGGCGTACTTTTCTCCTTCATCAGCTACTGGCTGCTGGCCTCTCTCTGCCAGCGGTTTCCGCAGGAGACCCTGTTCGTGTTCAGCCGCCGCCTGATCGGACGCCCGCTTGCTGCTATTTTCACTGTGGTGATTATGCTGCTGTTCATTGTACTCACCGGCCTCACTGTACGCCAGTTCGGGGATGTTGCCACAACCGTGCTGTACAAAAAAACACCGATCGAAGCAACCATCTTCCTGATGCTGCTTATCAGTCTGCTGTCCTCCAGGCGCAACGTTGTGAAGTTCTCCTATATCCACTTCTTCTATCTGCCGCTGATTGTCGGCTCTATTCTGGCCACCATTCTGCTCTCGCTCAAAAATGTGGATATGCTCAATCTGCAGCCTGTCCTGATGGCTCCCGGCCTCCAGTTCTGGAAAGGGGCGCGGGAGGCCACCTATCTGTTCCAAAGCTCCTTCGTCATCGTGCTGCTGATTCCATTCATGGAGAAGCCTGGGCATGCCGTCCGCGCGGGGGCCTGGGCCATCTTCCTGTCGGGTGCAATCTACGTGCTGATCGTCATTGCTTCTGTAGGGATATTCGGTGCCGAGGAGACCAAGCTGCTGATCTACCCTACTCTGGAGATGGCCCGTTCGGCGGCTTTTGGCGAGGGATTCCTGGAGCGGCTGGATGCTATCTTCATTATTATCTGGGTCATCTCTGTCTACACGACGATCTACACTACTTATTACATATCTGCCTATCTGCTGCACAAGCTGCTGCGATTCCGCGACCAGCGGATGGCCTCCACGGTCCTGCTGCCGGTGATGTTCATCCTGGCCATGCTGCCCTCAAATGTGTTCGAATCTTACCAGTGGGCCCTTCATCTGGGCAATGCCGGCATGATGCTGATGTTCGGCTATCCGCTGCTGTTATGGACAGTCTATCTGCTCAGACGCCACAAGGAGAAGGTGACCTCATGAAAATACAGCTTCCGCGCACGCTCGCCCTGCTCCTCCTGCTCACTATAGCCGCCCCGCTGCTCAGCGGATGCTGGGATCAGGTGGAGATTGAGGACCGCGCGCTGGTTCTCGGCCTATCCATTGACAAGATCCCTGCAGACGATACGCAAAAAGAAGACCGGGTCACTCACATCCATGATAACTCTCTGCCTACGGAGATGATCAGTGTCACCGCTCAGATTGCCGTCCCGGGCAGAGTCCCGCTGGGCCCCGGCACCGGCGGCAGCGCAGGGGAAGGCAAGACCAGTCCCGTCTGGGTAGTCAGCGTGCGCGGCATCTCCCTCGACGATGCCATGAATAATCTGCAGCAGCAGATAGCCGACCCGCGTTATCTGGTTCACCTGCGGATCATCATCATCAGCGAGGAGATTGCCCGGGGCAGTCTCGCCGAGCTGAATGATTATCTGCGGCGCAACCCAGAAATCCGGCGCAGAACCTGGCTGCTCGTCTCCGAGGGCCGCGCGTCCGCCTTCATGGATGTGAACCCGCCGCTGCAGCGTGTGCCTACTCTTTATATTTTGTCCATGATGGAGAAGTCCGTCTCCTCCGGCAAATTCCCCCGGGATTATATCGGCACCTTCTGGTCAGCCGACTCCAGGTGGGGACAAAGCGCTTATCTGCCTTATGTGGCACTTCGCAACAAGGATAATATTCTGATCAAAGGGCTGGCTTATTTCAGCCGCGGCAAGATGGTCAGCAAGACTGCCCCTATAGAGATCGGCGGGTTCATGGCGATGCAGGGGATGGACCCCGGCGGCTATTCCACTCTGCTCCGTACGCAGGAGCTAGGGATTGTCATGACCAAGATCAATGAACGCTTCACCCGCACCCGGAGCTATATCAAGGACGGCAAGCCCTATTTGTCCTATGAGATCTTCCTGGAGGGGGATTTGGACGAGCATTACAGCAGTGACATTCCTGTCAATTCCCCACAGAAGCTGCATGAGATCGAGCGGGATTTCGAGCAGCAGATCCAGACGGTGCTGACCGGACTGGTGAAGCAGACCCAGCAGGACCAC
The DNA here is from genome assembly GCF_037975415.1 of Paenibacillus sp. FSL M7-0896. Taxonomy (NCBI): domain Bacteria; kingdom Bacillati; phylum Bacillota; class Bacilli; order Caryophanales; family Paenibacillaceae; genus Paenibacillus; species Paenibacillus sp. FSL M7-0896. Next base: position 1,178,540 of record NZ_CP150250.1, on the reverse strand, counting down.
TCCGATATTTTTGGCATGGGCGAACAGATCCGAAGCCATCATCCCGCCTACTGGAGGAAGCATATCCACGGCAAAAACGACTGGGAGAGCCTGTACAGCAGTGTTGGTGTAGATATCAGACTGACCCTGCATATCCGCAGAGTGGGCCTCAAGCATGATTAAGCGCCAGCCCGTGCAGGTAACCGCCTATGGAGGAGGAAGCGTATGATCCGATTGCTGGGAAGCCTTGCCGGGATGCTGTTCTTCTCGGCCATGCTTCTGCTGGTTGTAGATATCCGAATTTACAGTAACCGGGGCTGGCTCCGGGAGAAAAAGTACGCAAAGATCATAGCCTGGAGCTATATCCTGCTCTCCCTGATAATCTGTATCGGCCTGCTCCTCTATATCTAGTGCCCCACGTCCCTTCGTAGTATTTCTTCACGGCCCATGGTATATTGAGGAGTAACCTATTAAAGGACGGAGAATGCGGTCATGAATACAAGAAGAACCAGAAATCAGGGGAACAGAACCTCTAACCATAAACAGGGCGCTAGATCCGGAGCCCCGGCCAAGCCGGCAGCTGCACCCAAATCCTATACGGTAGCCGAGCCTGCGGAGCTGCTTGCTTTTCTGCTGAAGACGATTACGAACAAGGGGCGCAACTCGATCAAATCCATGCTCTCCCGCGGACAGGTTGCGGTGAACGGCAAGCCGGTGACGAAGCATAACCATCCGCTCCATCCCGGCCAGACCGTGACGATTGACCATGAGAAGCCTGCCGAAACCAAGGAGATGCTCGGACTGACCATTGTCCATGAGGATGACGATATTATCGTGATCCAGAAGGATGCGGGGCTCTTGTCCATCGCTACCGGTGAAGATAATGAATTGACGGCTTACCGCCAGCTGATGGAGCATGTCCGCCTGAGCAACCCGAAGAACCGCGTCTATGTGGTGCACCGGCTGGACCGTGATACCTCGGGTGTCATGATGTTTGCCCGCAGCGAGGCGATTCAGCAGCAGCTCCAGAACAGCTGGAAGGAGACCGTCAAGGAACGCTCCTACGTGGCTCTGGTGGAAGGCGCCGTTAAGAGATCCGAAGGCACGATCAGCTCCTGGCTGAAGGAGACCTCCACACTGAAGATGTACTCCAGTCCGCATGAGGGAGACGGGCTGCACGCCGTAACCCGCTATAAGCTGATCCAGGCGAACCGCCACTTCTCCCTGCTGGAGGTGCACTTAGAGACCGGACGGAAGAATCAGATCCGTGTCCACATGTCCGACATCGGACATCCGATTGCCGGGGACAAGAAGTACGGCGCTGAGACCAAGGCGGTCGGCCGCCTCGGCCTGCATGCCCGCGTGCTCTCGTTCGTCCATCCGACCACAGGTGAAATTCTAACGTTTGAGAGCGCGATTCCGAAGAGTTTTCTGAAATACACGGCACCGGCACCTACGAACTAATTCCTAAGCTGTGAGTGCCAACAGCAAATCATAATATATTATAGAGAAACGATAGAAGGTGCCGCTCTTGTTCCACCCTACTGTTTTTGACAATATCAAAATCGCCCTGGAGAACCAGATCTACGACTACGATAATCTGGATGGGGTTCTAGTTGTAACTGACCGGTCCGATCTGCTCAATCTCGCGCTGATGTCGCGTGAATTCAGCCTCGCGTTCAAGCTGACCGGAGGCCTGAATGTGACGTCCGAGATTCTGCTCCAGTCCACAGTGAAGGACCTCAGCGATGAGATTCTGGAGACGCCGGGCAGCGATCCGGGATGCAGTCTTTTCTTACGCTTTTATATGGAGATAGAAGATGTGAATGTGCAGTGCCCGGCCATTGAAGAGATTCTGACCCGAATCTGGGGACCCGAATTCCAGCCTGTGCAATCGCTCAGCTTCCGCTATGGACAGACAGACGATACGTACAATAACTGTGTTGAACTGCAATTCAAACGGCAAATTACCGAAGAGCAAATGGAAGACCTTCCGAACCTCCTGAAGTTCATGCTGCAGAGCGCAGAGGAACTGGAAGAGGTATAACGCTATACATGGGGTGAGCTGATAATGAATTTCCTGCCTCCTGCCCGGACGGGCCGCTGGCTGGCATGGTCTGCCGGTTACGCGCTGCTGCTGTGGCTATCGCTGATTCTGCACCGGTATATGTGGTTAGGTGAGCCTTTCAACCTTATTCTTGCCCTACGCTGGGCCATCCTTGCCCTTGTCATCTCCGGTATAGTCAACGGGTTCGGCTGGTTGGGTGCACAGCTTGTGTGGATTTTCTCAACCGCTGGAACTGTGGCGGGGCTCTTCCTGATGTACCTGTACACTTACCGTGAGATGTCGGGCTTCGAGGATCTTGCGGGCTTTCTTTCCTTCGGCCTGTTTACAGCAGGCGGCTTCGCTCTGGGTCTGATCGCCGAGGGCGGCCGGCTGCTGATACACTATTGGCGCACACGCTGATTCCTGTTAGGAGCTGATGACCCTTATGTCCAATTCCCTGCTGACCAAAAATGCGCTCGCCCGCTCGCTCAAAGACCTGATGGAGGAGCTTCCGCTGAACAAAATCTCCGTCCGTCATCTGGTCGAGGATTGCGGCGTGAACCGGCAGACCTTTTATTATCATTTTCAGGATATCTATGATCTGCTGGGCTGGATCTACAGGACGGAGGCTGTCGAGAGCATTGCCCAGTACCGCAGCTACAGCACCTGGACAGACGGTTTCTACCGGATATTCTGCTATATCGGGAACAATAAGGCGTTCTGCAGCAATACCTTGGACTCCCTCGGACGGAGGCATCTGGACGCGTATCTGTATGAGGTGACGAATGATCTCGTTATGGGCGTCATCAACGAACTGGCCGCGGGGCTGGATGTCGGGACGCCGGATAAGCAGTTCATCGCCAACTTTTACACGCTGGCCTTCACCGGACTGGTCATTCAGTGGATGCAGGACGGGATGAAGGAGCCGCCGGAGCAGATGATCGGGAAGCTGAGCGTCCTGATAGAAGGGAACTTTCTGAAGGCGCTGCATAAATATGAGAACATTGTGTCGTAACCTTAGAGGCTGCGGCTTTTTTTCCGCTCAAAAACGTTACACTTTGTTCCATATGTCCAAATTTTATACAGATCAAGCGCTTTGATGATACCCTCCAGGGCGGGACTGGATTACACTCGGTTCAGGTCTAGTATTCAAGCAAATCTATGGAGGCGGTAATCAGTGAAAAAAGAGTACGGTAACGAGCAGGTATATTTCGTAGGCGGTGGCATTGCATCCCTTGCGGGTGCGGCCTATCTGGTCAGAGACTGCGGTTTTCCCGGACAGAACATTCACATTATTGAAGAAATGAAGATCCTTGGCGGCAGCAATGACGGTGCCGGCGATGCAGAGCATGGATATGTCATTCGCGGCGGCCGGATGCTGAACGATGAGACCTATGAGAACCTGTGGGAGCTATTAAGTACCATTCCGTCCATTGATCAACCAGGGCTGACGCTACGGCAAGAAATCATTCAATTCGATGAGTCCAATCCAACCCGCGGCCAGGCACGGCTGATCAACAGCAAGGGTGAGGTTCTGGACGTCACCTCCATGGGCTTCGATATGGCAGACCGCCTGGCCATGGGCAAGCTGATCATGACGCCGGAGCCAGCCATGGGCACCTTGCGGATTAACGACTGGTTCGGACCACATTTCTTCACAACGAACTTCTGGTACATGTGGGCGACCACTTTTGCCTTCCAGCCTTGGCATAGTGCAGTTGAGTTCAAGCGGTATATGCTCCGCTTCATGCACGAGTTCCCTAGAATTCAAACCCTTGAAGGCGTAACCCGGACCCCATATAACCAATATGATTCCATTATTCTGCCGCTGCATCAATATCTGGAGCCGCTGGGCGTAGATTTCAACTTGAAATGTACGGTAACTGATTTGGAATTCAAAGAAGGCGACGGCATCACTGTGACAGCGATGAAGGTCGTCCGCGATGGCGTGGAGGACACGATCCAGGTTCATGAAGGCGACCGCGTCATTGTGACGAACGGCTCGATGACCGAAGGCGCAAGCCTTGGATCAATGACCTCCGCTCCCGGGCTGAACGGTAAGGGCAGCTCATGGAAGCTGTGGGAGACGATCGCCGCGAAGAAGCCGGGTCTCGGCAATCCCTCCTCCTTCGATGATCATGTGGACGAATCCAAATGGGAATCCTTCACGGTGACCTTCCAGGACTCGAAGTTCTTCGACCTTATGGAGAAGTTCACCCGCAACCGGGCCGGAACCGGCGCACTTGTAACGTTCAAGGATTCCAGTTGGTTCATGTCGGTCGTGCTGGCGTTCCAGCCGCATTTCCGCAACCAGCCGGAGCATGTCAGGGTCTTCTGGGGATATGGCCTGTACCCGGACAAGGTCGGCGATTATGTGCATAAAAAAATGTGCGACTGTACCGGCGAGGAGATTATGGAGGAGCTGATCGGACATCTGCACTTCGAGGCGCATAAGGAAGAGATCATGGCTACCGCCAACTGTATTCCTTGCATGATGCCGTATATCACCTCCCAGTTCATGCCGCGCCTGAACAGCGACCGGCCGCAGGTGGTGCCTGAAGGCTCAACCAACCTGGCCTTTATCGGGCAATACTGCGAGATCCCGGACGATATCGTTTTCACGGAAGAATATTCAGTCCGTGCCGCCCGCATCGCCGTCTACACCCTGTTCGGCCTGAACCGTCCGGTAGAGCCGATCAATGCGTACCAGAACGATGTCCGCACACTGTTCTCCAGTCTGGTGACCTCGTTCCGGTAACGGAATGATTCGGTTTCCCGCTCCAGGCCAGTGGTCTCTGTAAGCAAGTGGAAACGGCTTTGCCGTCCTTTTAAAGGACGGTACCGTTTCAGCGAGAAATAGAAGGATAATTTATCGTGTGCAACATATAAATTCTTATATTTGAACAAAAAACCCCCGCTGCATGAAATTCATGCAGCGGGGGTTTGGTGCGTCCATTGATGCAAACTTGCCAGTCCGGCACGCCGCTCCAAATGGCCTTTTGGCGCAAAAAGCGGAACTATAGTCCGTAACCAGAATGAATCGTACGTCCCGTCCAGGCACAGCTTGCTGCAACGCTTATCTCATACCTGCCACTGATCCTAATCAGATGCTGCAGGAACCGTCATCGCAGCCGTCAGCAGACGGTGCAGCCCCGGACTTCGGCTGGCCGACCACCTGAAGCTCTGGACCCTTCTGTTCCTCCGCCCATACCGTGTCCAGCACTTCAGTAAAGACCGGACCCGGCTGTGCGCCAGATACGGCGTACTTATTATTGAAGACGAAGAAGGGAACGCCAGTGATGTTCAGCTGCCGGGCAGCTTCAATGTCAGCCTCAACGCGGTCGCCGTAAGCCTCACTGTCGAGCACCGCAGCCACTTCAGCCTGATCCAGTCCGGCCTCCGCAGCCAGCTCAGCCAGCACTTTACGGTCACCTACATTCAGTGTATCGGTGAAATAAGCACGCAGCAGCCGTTCGGTCATCTGCGGAGCCTTGCCCTGAGTAGCGGCATAGTGGCTCAAGCGGTGAGCGTCAAAGGTATTCGTGGACTGAATCGTATCGAAATTGAACTCCAGACCCACACCCTGCGCCTGCTCGGCCAGCTGTGCGTTCATCTCCTTGGCCTTGTCACGGGTCATGCCGTATTTACCGGCCAGCAGCTCATGGATATCTCTCGTCTCATCGGTGCGTGCATTCGGGTCCAGCTGGAAGCTGCGGAACACGACCTCCACCTGGTCACGGCCCGGGAATTGGCTCAGCGCGTGCTCCAGCCGTCTTTTGCCGATATAGCAGAACGGGCAGGCATAATCAGACCATATATCTATTCTCATGGGAATTCCTCCTGAATGGTATTGATATTGATATTGCAATTCACTTACTATTATATAGTTAAAAACCGAAAATTACAAACAAACTTTCTGAACGGCCCCTTCCCATTGAATGTCCCATACATTCTCTTCCCTGCTGGCTTCCGGGAGAAAAGTAAACGAAAGAGGTATATACGTACGCCCGGCCGGGCAGGTAAAATTAAAGCAACATCTCTAATTCAAAGCGGACGGTCTATGGCGTCCCGAAAGGAGTCAGCGGCATGCATGACCTGTCTATAGTCATTCCCACGCGTAACCGGATCAGCGATCTGACCCTCTGCATTGAGTCCATCGGCGCGCAAAGCGGGCTGGAGAATGTCTCCATCGAACTGCTGATCGTGGACGACGGTGAGATCGAAGAGCAGGTGCTGGAATATTTCCGTGAGGTGCTCGGGCGTCTTCCGGATGCCAGCCTGCGTTATTACCGCAAAACCAAGCCCGGCGTCTGGCTCTCCCGCTATGAGGCCCTCGGGCTCATCGACGGGGAGATTCTGCTCAGCTTCGATGACGATGCGGAGCTGGACGATCCGCTCTATATCCGCCGGTTGCTCGACACCTACGCCTCAGATCCGTCCATTGCCGGAGTCGGCGGAATCGCCAAGGGTCTCTCCAGCAGCAAATCGGGCAAGCTGCTCGGCAGGCTCACCTGTCAAATGTCGGCTTCGCCAGGCAGACTGTCAGCCAGTACACTGGCCGGGTCTCTTCTCTTATGGGGGGAGACCGAGAATATTTTTGAGACGGATTTCTTCCACGGCTGCAATATGTCCTTCCGCAGCTCGGCGCTGCGGGATATGAAGCCGTACCCCTGGATGACCAGCTATGCAGTAGCGGACGATATCTATATGTGCCATCTGGCGAGCAGATACGGCAAGCTGGTGATTAACCCGGAGCTGAAAATCATGCATCATGAATCGCCCAGCTCTCGCGACAAGGCAGGCCGGGTCGCCCGGGCGACCGCAGTCAACCATTATTATCTGCTGAATCTGCGCAAAGCACCCGTGAAGAATTATGCAGCTCTGCTCTGGACCTTGTCTTACCTCGCCGTCAAGTCTACGCTCAAGCGGAACTTCAATGCCGTCTCCGGCTACGCCAGTGGCATCCTCTTCGTCCTCAACCCCCGCAAGAACAAGTACAGGGAATTCATGCTGGATTAGGTACAGCATTCCGCGAAGAACCGCTAGTGTGCACAGAACCAAACAGTTTAAGGATGCTGGGGGCCCTGTGCCCCATACATCCGGTTCATACACCCTCTGGTCAGTACATTAAAAAAGGTGCCACAGGCAGCTGCTTCAATGCGGCCTCAGTGGCACCCTTATATTATTCTTAAGCCGTGTAGCCAAAGCCCAGGATCGTGAAGCTCTTGTCCTGATCCTCCGGCGCCATCCGGATCTCCACCACATGCTCCCCGCTCTGCTCATTGTTGTATAGAATCACAGCGTTGCAGTGCGTCCAGCTATTCACATGCGGATCTGCCGTCAGAACCAGCTTGCCGTCCACATAGACCTCCGCCTTGCCTACATCCGGGTTGCCCGAATCCTTGAAGACCAGGATCAGATTCTTGCTGGTGATTGTCAGCCCGAAGCGATCCTCACCGGACGCAGCCGTGTGCATCCAGTTATGCGGAAATTGCGGAGTGCCGAACGGATTGGCATCCATCTCCACCTGCTGCAGCTCCTCATCCGTACCCTGGAAGCCGCCTGCTTCAATAGCAATCGCAGTACCTGCGCTGCCCAGATCACTTATACGGTCCAGCAGCCGGACATGGGCAAAATCATTGCCGAGCTCAGGCGGTCCCGCCAGCATATCCTGCTCCTTTTCATCCAATCCCATCCGGGCGGTCTCGGCGAAAAGGTAGCCCAGGGAGTCCGCCATTACGCGGTGCCCGTCATTCGTGGGGTGATAGATATCGTAGAAGAATTGCCGTTTGGAGATGATATTCCCTTCGGACTTGCTCAGCCGGAACTGCTCTGTTACTGCATCCTTGACACTAACCATAGGAAGATTATAGCGTCTGCCTACCGGGGAGAGGCGGTCCTGCAGGTTCCAGTCATTCACGAAGACACTGAACAGCAGAATAACGGCAGGCTGGTTCGGCGCAGACAGGATTTTGAGACAAAGACTCTCGAAGCAGTTGCCCTTCGTCTCGTCCCCTTCATCATTCACGGCAAATTCCACCACTACGATGTCGGGAGCGGCTGCACCATCCCTCAGCACATCCCGCTCATAGCGGATCATCCCAAGCTCAGAGGGCGTCCCGCCAACCCCAGCCTTGATGAAATGAATATTCTCTCCACCCTCCTTGCCGAATAGCTCCTTAAATCTTAAGTACGACTGATAGGCATAGCATTCTGTATGAATGGGCTTAGCTCCGGCCCCCTGTGTGATGGACCCGCCAATATAAGCAATCGTCACATCCTCTCCGCTTGCAGCCTTGTCCATAGCCCGCTTCAGCCGCCGGTTATTGCCCGCATACAGCAGAGACTTCGCAATCATCGCGCGGTAAGCAGACGACTCGAAGTCTACGGAAGGTTCCGCTGTCAGCTCAGGCGCCGTGTACCCGTCATTCAGGTAGAGAACGATGCTCGCTGTCGCCAGTTCCCCCTCCTTACTGAATTCAAAGGCGTATTTGCCGGGAGCCACATCCTCCTCAGACCACTCGTGCTCTTCCAGCTTCACTAGGATTTCCGTTCCATCGCCCGGGCAGGGGACCCGCAGCTGCGTGCCGGTCTCATACTTGCTGGTTCTGCCCCAATTCTGCATAAGAAAAGTGACTGCTCCCCCTTCTTCCGCCGTCTTCACGGACACTCCAATGCTGTGCACCAGCTTGCGGAAGCCGGTCCAGTCTCTAAGCATCGCCAGCATCTGCTCATCCGTAACCCCGCCTATGTATTTGGCCTTATCGATCAGATAATTGCCTTCCAGATAGACCTCCTGCGAGGGCTTGCCCTCCGCCCGGGCGGTTGCCTCAATCGCCGTCTCGAACATGACGAAGAAGCCGTCACGGCGCTCCACTGGATCTTGGGGTGCCGCCGGACCCTCCTGCCCGCCAAGCCCGATACCGCTGTTATACTCTTCCATAACCATCAGCCTCACTTTGTCTGAAGGCGCTCTCATCCATCTGGAACAGGACAGCAGTACCCCGCCGCCATGCCAGCTCTAGACTTCAGCTGCGCCATAATCGTTTTCATTAACGCTTTCATTATAGCCCGGGGTGCCGGAACAGCTCAACGTACAATCTGAAGCTCTGTTTAGTTATTACAACAATTCGCTTGTTTGCCTCTATTGCAGTATTCCGGTGGAGATGAACAGAATCATATGCTCTTTGATCTTGTCCTGATCCAGCGGCTCATGGGATTTGTTCCATTCCGTGGTCAGAGCCAGATACATCCGCAGAATCATAAACGCCGCCACACTGGCATCGCAAGGCTTCACTTCTCCGCTCCCGATGGCCTCCTCAATCTGCTGCTGCAGGAAGTCCAGCGCATAGCCCTCCATCCGCTTCACGCCTTCGAGCGCCTGGGCCGTACCGATGTCCCGTACCTCCTGGGCCAGCTTCACGAACAGCTCATGGTCCAAGCGGAATTCCAGAATGGAATCCAGCAGATTAAGCAGCTTATGTACGAAGGAAGTTTGCTGCGCAGCCACACGGCTCATCACCGATGTTAATTCAGAGGTAGCCTTGTCCAGAATTTCCTCGAACAGTTCTTCCTTGGTTTTGAAAAAGGTATAGATCGTGCCTTTGCCCACATTGGCAATTCTGGATACCTGATCCATAGTCGTAGCTTTATAGCCAAATTGAACAAAGGACAGGGTTGCTGCCTGCAGGATTAATGCTTTACGGTCAATGGACATGGGTAACACTCCATTCTCTAGAATACAAATTGACTAGAATTTATTTCCGGTCATTAATTACCACCCAATTTACCACGCCACCGGGAAGAAGACAATATTTTCATCAAAATATCACCGGATTCGGCACTCCGCAAGCCGCTCTTCTGCACAAAATGTCACCAAATGAGTATCCATTGTCGTTCTTTCTGGGGTATGATAGTAAAGATGCAACCACGAAACTAATTGTATGGATGGTGGAATATGTCTGAAATCAAAAAAACATCTAAGAACAAAAAAAGCGTTGTAATTCTGGCTGCTCTAGTCGTTGTTATCGCTGCGGCTGTGGTAGTCTGGCTTACAATGGGTAACAAGAGTGAAGACAGCCCTGCTGCTACCGGAACCCCCGGCGCTACTGCCTCCAAAGACGGCGATACGAAGTCCCTGGAGCAGACGTTTTATATTTATGATACGGTTGTGAATATCAAGGTGTTCGGCGATACGGTGGAACAGAAGAATATGGACGACATTCAGGCTATGCTGGAACGGATGGATATCGAGTTCAGCCGCACCAAGACGAACGGGGAATTGTACGCGGTGAATCAAGCCGCCGGCAAAGAAGCCGTTGCTGTGTCTGATGAAACGCTGGATATTGTGAAGCTCTCCCTCAAATATGCTGAGGAAATGGACGGACTGTATGATCCGACGGTTGGCCCGCTTGTGGATCTATGGGCGATCGGCGAAGGCGGGGAGCATGTGCCTGACCAGGCGGCGATCGACAAGGCCCGGAGTCTGGTCAATTACAAGGATGTGATTGTCGATGAGGCTGCGAAGACGGTCAAGCTGGCCAAAGAAGGCATGGTGCTGGACATGGGCGGAATCGGCAAAGGCTATGCGGCTGACCGGATCGCCGACTATCTCAAGGCTCAGGGCCTGAACAGCGCAATGATCAATCTCGGCGGCAGCAGCATTATCGCCCTTGGCAACAAGCCGAACGGCTCCCAGTGGAATATCGGCCTGCAGGACCCCGATCAGAGCCGGGGCACCCAGCTGGGCACGATTAAGATTACCGATGAGGTCATTGATGCTTCCGGGGTGTATGAGCGCTTCTTCATGCAGGACGGAGTGCGTTACCACCATATCCTCGATCCGCGTACAGGCTTTCCTTCCCAGAACGGGCTGAAGAGTATCACCATCATGAGCCCCAACGCGACAGACGCGGACGCTCTTTCCACCGGTGTGTTCCTCATGGGCCTGGAAGAAGGCATGAAGTATCTCGAAGCGCTGCCGGAGAAGGTGGAGGCCTTCTTCATTACAGATGACAACAAGATCTATGCCACCTCTGAGCTGAAGAAACGGCTGAATCTGACCGATTCGACTTATAGCTTCGCTAATTAATAGTCTGTGGTGCGGGAGATGCGGAAACGTAGCGGATGAGGAGCTGAAGATAACCCGGCTCAACTTAGCCACGGATCTGGTAGCTTAACTATTATAGCTGATCCGATGAACAACAACAGTAAAAGGTGCCTTCCTTTGGCGGAGGGCACCTTTGTTTGTGTTACTGACTACCATCTACTGAAGGCCGCATTCACCAGCGGCCCCTCATTCCATTGCGTTCGGGTTATCGCATACATTTGGCCCGGTCGGTGTGATTCAAGCAGATTTTACTTTCAATTATCCGTTTCGCCAACTTCCGGGCGATTCAATGGGATTTTTCCCTTTAAATTGTCCGTTTCACCTACTTCAGTGCGATTTAATGGGATTTTTCCCTTTCAGCGCTCCAAAGAGAATGGGCCGCTGAAGCACCGGCCGGAAGCAAGGCTTCACACCAGCGGTAACGCACCGAACTCCTTATAATTCTTGAAAATATAGCTCGGCGTATGGTCCGTGCCCGGCTGCCGCTCGCGCGGATTGTACCAGCATACCTTCCAGCCTGCCGCCAGCGCGCCTACTACATCGTTGGCCCAGGTATCGCCCACATAAAGGCTGTTCTCCGGTGTAGTTCCCGTCACCCTGTTGACATGAGCGAAGATGGCCGGGTCCGGCTTCGCCAGACCGACAGCATCCGAGATGAAGATCATCTCCGGGGGAATGATCCGGTCGATGCCCAGCCCGCGCAGCTTGCCCATCTGGTGCTCCTGCGGGCCGTTGGTGATAATGCCTACCGGATGGCCCAGGCTAATGAACCGCTGAAGCTGCTCTGCTACGCCGTCAATCATCTCAATCGTGTACTGGCGGGCAATATAGGAGGCCTGTATCTGCACCGCCTGCTCCTGGTTGAGCGGCAACCCATATTCGGCAAAAGCCAGCTCCAGCCGCAGCACCCGCGTCTCCTCCAGCTCCATCTCCCCGCGCAGATACTTCGGCCACAGCAAGTCGCTGTGATGCCTTACCGTGTAGAACAGCTCCGCATAATCCAGCTTGTCCTCCTCAGGAGCCAGCACCTCACGTACGGCTTCCCTGAAAGGGATCAGGTGGTCATATAGTGTATCATCCAGATCAAAAAATACAGCCAGCTTACTGCTTGTCTCCACCACTATAACTCTCCTAACTATATCTTCAGAAATATAAATGATAAGTGAAAAAGCTCTCGTCCCGCTCATATCCATGGGCTTCATACAAACGCTGGGCACCGGTGTTGTCCATCATGGTGGACAGTGTCAGACCTTTGGCTCCTGTCCCCTGGGCGAAGCCCTTCACGCCTTCAAGCAGCAGTGAGCCCAGTCCCTGGCCCCGCTGCTCCTTCGTTACGAACAAATCGTTCAGAATCCATACCGGCTGGACCGTGATGGAAGAGAACGAGGGATAGAGCTGTGCCAGACCATACATCCTCCTGTCTTCACCCTCACCGGCAACAGCCATGAAAACAACAGACTCTCCGTTCTCCAGTCTTGCCTGCAGGAATTCCCTGGCGGCTTCCCTGTCCGGCTGCTGGCCGTAGAAGCTGCGGTATTCATCGAACAGCGGTACAAGCTCCTCCACATCCTCAAGACCTGCCCGTTCAAAACGATAATTCAACAAAGGTAATCCCCCTTATTCCCTGGAATCATAAAAGACATGACGGGCGGTAATCTTACCATCCTCAATGTCCATCAGGCCGAAGGAATATTGCTTCTCCCTGCGTTTGTCCGTGGGCGATCCGGGGTTAAACAGCAGAATCCCGTTCTCCCGGCGCATCAGCGGCTGATGGGAATGCCCGAAGAGAATGCAATCTACGTCCTGGCCTTCAAAAGCGAGCAGCGCATTACCGTCCGTCCCTTTGCGGGAATACGGAGCGTGTCCGTGAATCATTCCGATGCGCATGCCTTCAAGCGTAAGGATCTTGCTCTCGCCGAAGCGCTCAATAATCTCATAGCCATCGTTGTTCCCGGCAATCCCCTCTACCGGAGCAAGCTCGGCGAGCATATCGTAAATCTCCGGCGACACCCAGTCGCCCAAATGCAGAATGATATCCACCTGGCGAAATTCCTTCATAAGCACGGACGGCAGCCCCTTGGCCCGGCTTGAGAGATGTGTATCCGATACCACTCCAATCTTCATCTGCATTCTCCTCCTTATTCAAAATGGCTAAGAAGCGCGGTAAAATGCGATCCCCAGCCATTTTTATGTTCAAATCCAAGTTTACGTTCTATCATTGTACGATGCCCTGAAGAGGGAATGCAAATTGAAGCTTCAGGGCACCGCGATCTGATCCTTTAGCCATTTTCATATATAGCGATCCTCACTCCGTCCAGTTCCAGAGCCGTACTTCCCCTACCTGGAGGTGGCTTACCCACGAAGCCTCGCGCAGCTTCAGCAACTCCTTGACCGGTCCAGTGACAACGGCTCCGTAGAGCTTGACCCCGTTCTGCTCCAGATAGGCCACGGAGGTGTCTAACTGTTCGATATACACCGCTTTGCCCGCGAGTGTCTGATGCTGCTGCAGCAGCTTAAGGGTCTTGATGAAATTGGCATCTCGTAGTTCTCCGCTCCCGTATGCCTCAACGGAAGGCGACACACTGCTGTAGGAGGATACGGAGCTGAACCAGCCTGTTTTTTCCTTGGTGACCTCTGATCTCTTCATATCATCCTTATGCCAGATAGGATAATAGGGGAAGCCAAGCGGATATACAACCACATCGTCATTCCTCGTTGAAGGTCCGGTATCGGCACCGAACCAGACAGGCTGAAGGTTCAGCGGCTCCAGCTGCTTCAGGAGTTCATCTGTGGTATATAAATGGCCGAGTGACAGATACGCCTCAGCAACCGTACCTTCAGGAAGCTTCGCAAGCCTCTTCCACTGGTCATTATCATCCCCTCCAACGGCGCCGCCCTTCGCAGACGGATAATAGAACACTTTTCCAGACCCGTTCCGCTCATCCATCCAATTATATATACCATTATTGGCCAGTCCCAGAAGGAAATTCTGTGAATAATTACCGACCTGAATGCTCTCGCTGCCCACCTGCTTCAGCATATTCCCGGATAACTCCATCCGGAAAAAATAATGTGCATCCGATGACAGCCGCACCGTGGTGTTGGGGCGGGTAACGGCAATCGCTGATTCTACCACATCACGGTAAGTGTCACCCCGGTCTCCGGTGTTGTAGAAGACTACTGTGATAATACTGCTAATGACCGTAAAGATCAGGAACGCCGAAAATACAGTAAGTGTATTGTTAATCCGCGCCTTCCATTTGCCCCGGCGAATAATGGACTTCTCTCTTCGCTTCTTTTTCGCCTTCTTGAACCCTGGTGCTGCGCTTCCTTGCGGGTCCGTCTTGGTCCAACTCCCGGTGACCTGCCCGTCCTGCTCCTCCCGTTCCATCTGCTCCTCCAGATACAACTGATACGCTTCAAGCTTCGCCAGCTCACTCTCCAGCTCCTCACGCTCTTCCTCCGGGAGGGTACCCTCGCTGTATTGGCGCAACTTCTCTTTGAATTCCTCACTCATGCTCGTTCCTCCTCCGATCCGCCTCACGCAGCTTCTGCCTGGCGCGGAATATGAGTATCTTGTATTGGGACAAGCCCACCTCCATAATGCCAGCAGCTTCCTTATAGCTCAGCCCGTGCACATCGTGCAGCAGCAGGGCATGGCGCTGCCCCTCCGGCAACAGGCTAAGCGCCCGCGCCGCTTCCTCCCACCGTTCCTGCCTGAGCAAGGTGCCCTCCGTAGTCTCCGGGTGGGGCAGGCTGCTGAAATATGCGCCTTCCTTCGCCACGCTCCGCTTCTCTTTGCGCTTATAATCCACGAATGCATTATATGCGACCCGGAACAGCCACGGCTTAACCCGTTCCTCCCGGCAATCCTCCAGATACAGATACGCCCGGTAAAAGGTATCCTGCATCAAATCTTCAGCCGCATGATGGTCCTGGCAGAGGGAGCGCAGATAGCGGTAGATGTCGTCAACATATTGTTCATATAGTTCATCCAGCGAATTTGGCTCCATCTCCTCCCCCCTTACTCCATCCACGTATGAGAATGCGAAAAGTTACACCTCTGTACGAAATTTCCTGAAATCATCCATTTTGTTCGCAAGCAAAGTCCATCTTCCCCGGAGGCGGTGGTGCGGGATCCGCTAGGGTGCAATGGGCCGAGATGCGATGGTGCAGGGGGCGACGTGCAGGGGGCGCGATGTGCAGGGGGCCATGTGCGGGGGTGCGAACCCCGCCACTCCCGTTGCGGACTGGAGATCCCTTATTTGGCCGGAACACAGCATTTCGCATGCCTGGCGGACTCAGATGCCGTTAAGCCCCCTCTCCGGCCTCCGTTTACGCTCCACAATACAATATAGGGGCTCCTGAGTCCGATACGAGCAGAAAAGCCGTCTTTTTCGCCAAATAACGTCCTCTGTGTCCGCATAACTCCCCAGATGACCCCAAAAACTCTAATTTGTAAACACCGAAGGCTAGCAGCCAGCAACGGCGGAGGAGCTCAAATTCAGCACAAAGGGAGCCTCCCGGCCCCCTGTATGCTAACTCTGGCGATTCATTCCCCAGCCTCATTCGCGCTGGCAGCCTGCTCTCCACGTATTTTACTCAATAAAAGCCGATGCTGGACGATGCATCCTTCATCCATTCCCGTTTGCGGCCCTTGTCCAGCTCGCCGCGCATGCCGCGCACAAGAAGCTCCACATCTGCCGTGCCGTTCTCATGCCATTCCAGTGCAGCACTGACATACAGCTCACCGAGCTGGGTCAGGGAGAAATCCCCGGTCAGACGCGCAGCAGTGGCCGTGCCTTCCTCACCGGCGAAGGCGGAGAAGCCGCGCAGCTGCAGATATTCAAGGCGCAACGCCTCGCTTGGCATCTTGATCTCATAGGCCCGGTCGAAGCGCCCGGCGCGGTTCATGAGACCCGGGTCGATTTTGTCAGGGTAATTGGTCGTGCCGATCAGGAAGATCCCCTCCTTGGAGGTGGCCCCGTCCAGCGTGTTGAGGAAGAAGGAGCGTACCTCCTGCGGCATGGAGTCGATGTCCTCAATCACGAGCACCATCGGCGCCAGCCGGGCCGCAGCCTCGAACACCTCATTCACCGATTCGCTGCTCGTATACTCCGTAATCTGCCAATAGAGCACCGGTCCCGGCACGCTTCCGGCAATGGATTTGACCAGGGTGGTCTTGCCGTTGCCCGGATGCCCGTAGAGCAGAATTCCCCGCTTGTACGGGATATCATAGGTCACATAGAAGCTCCGGTCGCTATCGAAGAACTGGTCGAGCGAGCGGTAGATCTCTTTTTTGATACCGGCGTCCAAAATCACCTCTTCACGCCTAACCGCACGCGTAATCGGCTCATCCTCACGGGAAATCCCGTTCCGCCGGTCGGTAAACACCGTCACCTTGTTGATATTCTGCTCCCGCTGACGCTTGCGCACATTACCAAGGAAGAACTGCAGCTGCTGATCCGATGCGGCAAATACATAATCCTGAAAGTTAATCCCGTTCTCCTGGAACACGGGGACCCGCGCCAGCGCAATGCCCATCGCCGGATAAGCGAGCACATTATTGCGGACCGACAGATGGATATGGTACTCCGGCTGCTCCTTCTCATCATCGAACACGAAGGTCCGGTCCTCCAGACGGTCAAAAATCCGCGCCACATGCTCCACCCCGGCATTCCCGCTCTGCACATCGTTCTCCAGCAGCTTCCAGTATTCGCTATTGGGATCATCGCTGGCATACAGCTCGTAACGGACACCGTACCGGGTGTAGAGGGCTTCAAGGATACCGTCCACCAGGCGGGCATACACATCGTAGCCTTTGATAATGCCGGCTCTCTCTTCATCATATTCATAGATTACAGCCGGTTTCTTGTTCTCCTGCTCCATCCTTATTTCGTCCCCTTTATCGCTGCGAGCGGCTTGCATTTGGCCACAACGGCAGCCAGGCCGGCCCCCGTAACGCTTTCTATGATCTCATCTACATTCTTATAGGCTTGGGGGGATTCGTCAATGATAGATTCCAGGGAATGCTGGTTCACGACAATCTCGTCTTCCGTTCCCACCTTCATCGACCGGGAGAATTCCTGGACACTCACGAGCCGCTTCGTGGCCGAGCGGGAGCGGATACGTCCTGCACCATGGCAGATGGAATAATAATTCTCTTCCCCTCCGGGCTGGCCGACCATGATATAAGAGGCCGTACCCATCGAGCCGGGAATCAGCGCCGGATGTCCGGTCCCCGCATAAGGGCGCGGATTATCCGCATGCTCCGCAGGCAACGCTCGGGTAGCCCCTTTACGGTGTACGAACTTGCTGCCTGAGGAAGTCTTCTCTTCCCAGGCGTAATTGTGCATCAGATCGTAAAGGGTGCGCAGCTCGCACTTCGTGCCGAAGACGTCACGGAAACCCTCACGGACTCCATAAGCGATCAGGTGACGGTTCACCACCGCATAGTTCAGTGCCGAGTACATCAGATTAACATAGCGCTGCGCCTGCGGATGCGCCAGAGGCGCATAGATCAAGCGCGGGTCGGCGCTGCCCAGCCCCAGCTGGCCCATGACCTTGGCGAAGGCCGGGGTACAGAATTGATTGACCATGCCGCCCCAGGCCCGTGAGCCGGAGTGGATCATGACGACAATCTGCCCGTCCTTCAGCCCCCAGGCTTCCGCCACCTCCCGTTGCTCCTCTGCGATCTCAATCGCCTGAATCTCCACGAAATGGTTGCCGCCGCCAAGAGTTCCGAGCTGGCGGTGGCCCCGGTGCCAGGCCATGTCCGGCAGCTCATTCAGAATCTCTTCGTCGAAGCCCAGCTTGCTGATCTCCACGTGGGAAAGCGCACTTGATTTCTTCGGCGTATAACTGTCCGGGATATATTTGTTCGGCAGGCCGTGCAGTCCCTTGCGTACGATATTCTCCAGCCGGATATCGCTGTAGTGGCCGCGCTGCTGGGCCTCCATCGGCAGATACCGCTCAATGGCCCGGACCAGCTTGCGGCGCAGCTTCACTTCTCGCAGATCATCCACGTGCAGGTTGGTCAGATGCACGCGCATCCCGCAGCCGATGTCGCTGCCCACAATGGACGGCGACACATAGCCTGATTCGGCATCCCAGACAGCCGTAGTGCCGATACAGGTTCCGACACCTACATGTACATCCGGGGTATAGCTCATATATTCGATATTTGGTATCTGAAGATTGTTATTAGCCATCTCCAAGACCTTGTAATCCAGCGTGCCGAATAATTGCTCACTGGCGTAGATTTTGAGGTCGCCGCCCGGAAGGGCCACCTCATGTTTATAGCGGGACATCTCTTCCGCTTGTTGCTTCATGCTATTCATATCTATTTTCATTTCCTCTCAGGTTGGGTTTCCAGGTACACAAAAAAGAGCCGCAGACCAGTTCTGATCATGCGGCTCCCGGCGCGCTAAGTGCAGCTTCCCGTTGAAGCTTGCACCCGTTCAAAGCACACCTGTATTCAGTTCAGACATCAGCAGCAATACCCTGCGCATTATGTCTTCCGGACGAAGGCGATGAGATCAGATCGTACATATGCGGTTGTCAGGTGATCCTGCTGTCTGTTCCGTTCATTTGTTCCAATCATGATCCATCAGCCTCCCTTCTCTAAATGATAAACCCAATAATATATGGCCTTGCAGCAGATTGTCAACCCTTATTCTGGTAAAAAATTATTTTACTTAAATTTGGACCAGTCCTGATTGCTGTTCTCCAGCAGATGGCCGAAATCATTCTCCAGCCGCTTCTGCTCGGCCTTGCGCTTATCCTCGGCTGCCTTTAGGACAGCCTCCTTCTTGTCCCGTTCTTCTGCCTTGAGCGCATCGGACTGCGCCTTTAGCTTCTCCAGAACCTCGCCGCTCAGCATATCCTTCAGGGTTGCCGGAGCATCCGTTGCCGCAGGGCGCGGGGCCGGTGTGTTCTTCTTCTTTTTTGCCATGGGAATCATCCTTTCATGCGCCTATAATCCTTCAAATTTGTTTTAGGCACAGGTCTTTTCGTTTATAATGTACAGTAAGAGGTGAGCCTAATGAAATCCACAGAGTTATGTCCAAGATTACAAAAAAGCATGGATATTATCGGCAGACGCTGGACGGGCTTAATCATCTATCAGCTTTTGCAGGGTCCCCAGCGCTTCGGGGAAATTGAGTCCTCGCTGCCTGTCAGCGGCCGGCTGCTGTCCGAACGGCTGAAGGAGCTGGAGCAGGAAGGCATCGTGCTGCGCGAGGTATTCCCTGAGACCCCCGTCCGCATCCAGTATTCGCTTACAGGCAAAGGCCGGGCGCTGGAATCCGTCATCCGCGATCTCCAGGTCTGGTCGGAATCCTGGATTACGGAAGAGGAATGCCGTTCCGCCTTCAGCGCTCCTCCGCAACCTCAATAAGGCCTGTCGATTTATATATTTACAGCTTGCGGCCGATGATGACCAGATCGCGCGGGATGCCGTCTAGCACCGCGACTCCCGGCAAAAGCCCCCATTCTTTGAATTCGAACTTCCGCAGCAAGGCGAGGCTGGGCTCGTTATGGCCGAATACGAACCCGACCAGATTCTGCAGCCCAAGGCGCGGACATTCCTCCACCGCCTTGGCCAGCAGAATACTTCCCGCACCGCTGCCGCGGAATTTCTCATTTACATAGACACTAATCTCTGCTGTTCCATTGTAAGCCGGACGTCCGTAGAACGACTGGAAGCTGAACCAGGCGGCGATCTCGCCGCCCTGTCTCAGTACCCACAGCGGCCGGTGATGGCTGCTATGCTCATGGAACCATCCCACCCGCTCCTCCACGCTAACCGGTTCAAGATCCGCAGTTACCACTCTTCCGGCAACCGTTGAATTATAGATCTCCACAATTGCTCCCAAATCCTCAATTCGTGCATCCTCTATGTTATAAGCCTGCCATTCCATGCTCTATTTCCTCCTAATTGTGGTATAAGCACTGTACATTAATTATACTCCAAGCCGATCATATTACGCAGTAGCTCTACAGTTGCAGCAATGCTGAAGCAACCCTACTGAAACCACATTACTCAAGTCCCGTCTGCTCCAGACTCCACCTCCATAATCGTGCAGCCGCTTCTGCATCCTCTGCCCGTGGCGTCAGTTCCTTGATCTTGCGCCGGTAATAGTACTGTCCGCTTACCCCGTCCAGCTCCGGTGCAGTCGCCAGATAGATGGCCGTATCCGCCCCCTGCTCTGGAGTGAGGAAGAAGTAGGACACCAGATTCAGAACCCGGCGTCCGAAGCCCGTCTCCCGGTTCACGCCGATGCTCGTTCCCACTGCACCCGGATGCAGGCTGTTCACCGTCACCTGCGTTCCCTTCAGGTGCGCAGCCAGCTCACGGGTGAAGAGAATATTCGCCAGCTTGGAGCGGCCGTACGCTTTGGCCGGATTGAAGCCGCGCGACAGCGTATGATCCTCCAGATAGAGCTTGCCGATCTTATACGCTCCCGATGCCACGACAACAATCCGCCCCTGTTCAGCAGCCTTGAGGTTATCCAGCAGCAGGTGGGTCAGCAGAAAGTGCCCCAGATGATTCACGCCCAGATCCAGCTCGTAGCCATCTGCTGTCAGCTCACGCTTCAGCGCTACCACCCCTGCGTTATTGATCAGAACATCCAGCACAGGATATTCGGCAGTGAACGCCCCGGCAAAAGCGCGAATGCTATCGAAGGAAGCGAGATCGCACAGCATCAGCCGGATCTGGCTGGAGCCGCTCTGCCGCACCGCTTCGGCAAGAGCCTCTTCCCCCCGCTTAAGGCTGCGGCAGGCCATAATGACAGTTGCTCCCCTGCGGGCCATTTCCACGGTTGTAGCCAGCCCCATCCCGGAGTTTGCACCGGTGACCAGCACCGTTTTTCCTTGCATGGACATCTTCCCCCTCTCCTGCATATAGGTCCTATAGGCAATTGTAGCGGCCTGGCCTAATCCGAGTAAGTATATGCTAGTTAAGGTTATGTTACATCATTTCAGAGGGTTAACATAGTCAAAAAACGGCCATTCTTCACTTCCAGTCCGGACGCAGCGCAATCAGCCGGTCATCCTGCGCCTGCGGATCTCCTCTGCCGTCGCGGTTGTTGGTCATAAGGTACAGAGTACCATCCGGCCCTTCCGCCACATTACGGATTCGCCCGTACTTTTCCTTGAACAGGCTGGTAATGGAAGGCGTTCCGCCCGCAGGCGGCAGCGATACCCTTAGGAGCTGCTGTCCGGCCAGACTTGCAACCAGCAGCTCACCGGCCCAGGGTCCCTGCGTAATGAAGGTCATTCCTGACGGAGCCCAGGTCTCCTCTCCGCTGTGGACCAGCGGAGTCACCAGCTTCGGCTGGCCGTCTCCGGTCTCATCGCCTTCGATCAGCGGCCAGCCATAATTGGCTCCGGCCTTGATGAGATTCAGCTCATCATGATTGGACTGCCCATGCTCGGAGCTGTAGAGCGACCCGCTCTCCGGCTGCCAGGCCAGCCCCTGGGCATTGCGGTGACCCATGCTGTAGACCGGCGATCCGGGCCACGGGTTGTCTTCGGGGATGGAGCCGCTGGTCGTAATCCGCAGGATTTTGCCGCCCAGATTATCCTTGTCCTGCGCCAGCTCCGGCTCATAGCGGTCACCTGTGGTGATGTACAAATTCCCGTCCGGCCCGATCTTGATCCGTCCGCCGTTATGATTGTTGTCGCCAGGTATTTGATCCAGCAGAACCCGGCTGATCTCTGCTGAGCTGCTTCCAATCTGAAGCTGCAGCACCCGGTTCGCCGGTTCGCCCTCTTCGGTACGGTATGTGTGATAGACATAAGCCCGTCCATTCTGCTCAAAATCAGAATCCAGCGCAAGCCCCAAGAGCCCGCCTTCTCCCTTGCTGACAAAAGGATCCGAGAGCTTCAGCAGCGGAGCATCGCGCAGCTTGCCGTTCTCCATGACACGCAGGCTGCCGGAACGCTCTGTAATGAAAATTCGTCCATCCGCTGCAAACGCCATCTCCCAGGGAACCTCCAGTCCGCTGGCTAAAGTCTCAGCAGTATAGGGGAAATCCGGGGATACACCCGGAGCTTCATCAGGCTGGGCGTTGACCGGCGGACTGCCTTCTGCCCCATTCTCCTGCAGACTATCCTCCTGTGCAGCAGAAGTGCAGGCTGACAGCAACGTCATCAGCAAGACCAGTGTTACACGCAGCAGACAGGTCCGGGAGAGTAACCTTATTTTTGATCCATTCATATTCCTAACCTCCTTCAAGTATTATCAGATCCTGATTGTGGCAACTATTACCCTGTGCTTCTCTTCCTCAAACGACTGAGGCTGCAGTGATAACGGGAGGTGCAGCATCCATTTTTATGAATTATAATGGGAACATTGCTGTTCAAGCGTGTAGATGAAAGGGGAACTAATGAAATGAATGCAGCTCTGCAACAACTGGAGCAGGACATGGCAGCCGCAAGCCTGGATGCCCTGCTCGTAACCGATCCCAAGCATGTGTACTATTTGACGGGCTTTGCCAGCAACCCGCATGAACGTTTTCTGGGCCTGCTGCTGATCCGGGGCGAGAACCCGGTGCTGATCGTTCCGGCGCTGGACGCCGAAGCCGCGCATGCCGCCTCCTCGGTGAAGACGATTCTGACACACAGTGACACGGACAACCCGTACGCTCTGCTGAAGTCACGCTTCGGCAATGTTAGTCCGGGCAGCATCGGCATCGAGAAGGAACACTTCTCCGTCAGCCGGTATGAACTCCTCGCAGAAGCGGTCGCCGCCGGTTCCTACCAGGATATCGGCCATCTGCTACGGGCGATGCGCGCGGTCAAGACCCCGGAGGAAGTGCGCATCATGCAGCATGCCGCCGAGCTGGTGGAGGAGGTTCTCCGTCAGGGTCTGGCGCATGTCAAAGCCGGCGTCAGCGAGATTGAACTGGTAGCGGAGCTGGAGTATCTGATGAAAAAAACCGGTGCCTCCGGCCCCTCCTTCGACACGATGGTGCTGTCCGGTCCGAAAACGGCCCTCCCACACGGCGTACCGGGCGAACGCCTTATTCAGCCGGGCGATCTGCTTATGTTCGACCTCGGTGTGTATGCCGGAGGCTACGCTTCCGATATTACCCGCACCTTCGCTGTAGGTGAAGTGGACAGCAGACTGCGTGATATATATAGTGCTGTGCTTGCTGCCAATGAAGCGGGCATTGCCGCCTCCGTGGCCGGAGCGTCCTTCGGTTCTGTCGACAAAGCGGCACGTGATGTCATTGACGCCGCAGGTTACGGAGAGTACTTCATGCACCGTGTCGGACACGGGCTGGGCATGGACACCCATGAATATCCTTCGCTGCACGGGCTGAATACGGATATTATCCAGAACGGCAACGTCTTCACCGTAGAGCCGGGAATTTATGTGCCGGGTCTCGGCGGTGTGCGCATTGAGGACGATGTGCTGGTCACCGCCGAAGGTCCGCAGACGCTGACCCGCTTCCCCAAAGAATGGACAGTGCTTAACCTGTAATTCTGCTGAGCGTTCAGGAAGCTTCAAGTTAGTTCGCGAGTCCGCTATACATCACGGCACACAAAAGCCCCAGTCTCCCGATCTTCGGGGCTGGGGCTTTATAATGGGGAGACTTACTCCCGGATAACAGGCTTCTGCTCTTCTTCGGCGAATTTGAAGGAACGGCCCAGATACAGCACCGGCGTGCCGGCGGCCGTGAGGATGAACTTGGACAGGTAGGTGGTCAGCAGAATCTCGGTCCACACCTTCATGTCATAGGTTCCGGCAAAAGCAATCGTGCAGAAGATCAGCGTATCGACAAAGGAGCTGATCATCGTGCTGCCGTTCGAGCGAATCCATAGCTGCTTAGAGCTGCCGTAATATTTTCGTATCCAGGCGTAGAGCCGTACATCCAGGAACTGGCTGATAAAATAAGCGGTCAGACTGCCCAGCGCCAGTCTCGGCATCAGGCCGAATATCGTCTGCAGCGCGGATTGGGCAATGTCCGTCTCCTGCGGCTTGAACACCAGCACCATCTGCATAATGACGGTCGTCATCAGCAGCGTGAAGAAGCCGAACCATACAGCGCTCCGCGCTTCAGCCCGGCCATACCGCTCATTGAGCAGGTCACTGGTCATATAGAGTGTGACATACATCGTATTGCCCAGCGTCATCACGATATCGAACGGCATCGCAATCGTCTTGGCGACCTGGATATTAGCGACTACGGTCGCCATGCCGACCCAGGCGTAGAGCCCTTTTTTACCGAATAAGCGGTAGCACAGCAGAAAAAACACAAAATTAACGACAACAAAACAAACGCCCCACAACAAATTAAACATAATGCCTGGTATTCCTCCTAGTTTTGGTTACGCGGGATGGTTACGAACCGCGGATCGCAGTATTCAAGAAACAAAACATTACTACTCTATCACATACAAAGCTAACATGCTATGAAATTTTAAATTTTCAGAAAAACGGCATTTCGTTGCTTCTTTTTGCCGAAATAGTGATAGAGTCATTAAATATTCAGTTATTTCTGAAAATAATGCAGTATATTGCAAATTTTCACTATTCAACCGGAGGTTAATTCTATAGAATATGGAGATTAAGATGCATTTCACGTAAAAAGGAGCGAATGCCATGTTTGGCTTCAAAAAATCAATTAGTCGCAAATTTACGCTGTTGCTGTTTGTCGTTTTGCTACTCACTTCTCTTACGTTGAGTATCAGCTTCTACATTATATCTATCGGCACCATTAACAGCTATGTCATTCCGCAGATCGACAAGTCTCTGAGTGCCGCCGCCCAGGATGCCTATAAGAACCTGAATGCAACCAGTGCGCAGCAGACCCTGAACAAGAATGAGCAGGCCAGGACCAATGTCGAATTCTATTTGGAAGACAAGCGTAAAAAGCTGGATGTGGATACTCTCTTCCTCATCAATCTGAAGGATGGCCAGGCCACTGTCCTGACCGCAGATCATGGCGCCAAGCTCCAGCCGGATGAAGCCTTAGAAGTATCGCCTGCCATGGAGCAAGCCTCCAAAGGAAAGACAGGGCTTAGTGAAATCTATAGTGATAGCCACGGTATACATAAAAGTGCCTATGTCGGTGTTCCCGGAACAACCATGATTGTAGCTGCAAGCGCCGATATGAACTTCGTCCAAGACAAAATGAGCAGCATCCTGTGGACAAGCGCAGGAATTACCCTGCTGGCGCTGGTGGTAGGCGTCACTGCTGCTGGCTTCATGAGCCGCAGAATCACCCGTCCGATCTCTAAGCTTGCGGCCTACAGCAACAAGCTGGCAGGCGGCGACTTCACCGAAGCGCTCACGCTTAAGGGTACCGATGAAGTCGGACAGCTCTCCGAGAGCTTCCGCATCATGAGTGAGCGCTTGAAGGAGATGATCGGACATGTGCTGGATACCTCCGGGACAGTAGTGGCCGATTCCAATGATCTGAAGACGCGTGTCCAGATCCTTAATGAGATGGCTGAACATTCAGCGGCCTCTGTGGAAGAGATCGGCAAGGGCAGTACCATGATTGCCAGCAGCGCGATGGATAACTCCCGCGCCATGGATGAGATCAATATGGGCATCCAGCATATTGCCTCCGCCGCCGGTGAGGTCACCGAGCAGATCAGCGAGGCTTCCACCGAAGCCCAGAGCGGCAATGATATTGCCCAGAGTGCAGTGGAGCAGATGCGCCAGGTAGAGCAGGCCTCCGAACAGTCACTGGAGCAGTTCCGCTTGATGAACGAACGCTCGCTGATGATCGGTGAAGTCGTGCAGGGGATTACTGAGATTACCAAGCAGATTCAGATGCTGTCGCTCAATGCTTCCATTGAGGCTGCCCGTGCCGGGGAGCATGGCCGCGGATTTGCTGTGGTGGCCGGGGAAGTGCGTAAGCTGTCCGAGCAGTCCAAGGAATCCAATGAGCAGATCCGTGAATTCCTGCTGAGTCTGCAGGAGGATATGAACCAGTCCGTATCCGAAATGAACCATGTCAACGCTGAAGTGGCTTCCGGAGTGAATAAGGTGGTCGAAGCAGGCAACGCCTTCAACCACTTGCTGATCCTCATTCAGAGCATCAATCACAGCATCCAGTCCGTCTCTGCCGCCACTCAGCAGATCTCGGCAGGTACCGAGGAAGTCAGTGCCTCTGTAGAAGAAACGGCGCAGATTACCGCCAAGTCGCAGCAGAACGCAGACACGCTTGCCGACAACTCGGCACGCCAGCATGAAGAGCTGGAGGGCCATGCCCTAACTGTCGAGCACCTCTACCAGCAGGCCGTGAAGCTGCAGAAGGCCGCTCAGCAGTTTAAGATTTGAGGGTGCTAAGAGCGGTTATGTGGAGATAGCGGGAGCGCTTATAGTGTGAATTGATTTTCAAACGGTATCTTGTTTAGTGGAAGGGAGTGCTGGGACCTCTGTGAATGCTGCTGCCGTTAGCGTGATGCAGGATTTAGTTGGATAAATGTATCTTAATTCGGAAATTTTGGAACGCTAGAGGATTTTAGTTGGAAAAGTGTAACTTATTATCGGGTGAATTCTCTTTTTTCGGTAATTCCAGCTTTTTTAAGTGCCTTTTTTCCAACTATTGCTTGGTAAGGTACCGGTGGTGCATGAACAAGTGCCGAAAATCCAACTATTTTTGACGCTGATACTGATACTGATACAGAGCTTGAAGATCCGCCGGACCAGCTATTAAATAGAAAAGCAGTTCCCGAGGCGATGTGGCCTTTGGAACTGCTTTTTTTTGGAAAAGTGAAGGTTGTTGCTCAGTGCCTTGGCGCCCATAAAATGACGGATACCCCGATGACACAGATGCCGGCCCCGATCCAGTCGTAGAGATCCGGCGTCTTGCGGTCCACCAGCCAGCCCCACAGTACAGCCAGCACGATGAATACTCCGCCATAAGCGGCGTATACCCGGCCAAACGAAGGGAACTTCTGCAGGGTCGGGATTATACCATAGGCGATCAGGATAACCGAACCTGCTAATCCATACCATAACGGGTGCGATTCCCGCAGCCAGAGCCAGATGAGGTATCCGCCGCCGATCTCAGCGAGACCAGCTACAACAAACAGCAGCACCGCAAGCAGCATGGCTATTCTCCCCCTCCAGGCAGACCCATGATTGCATATACCGCAGCCATATTCAAATGGGACTCCACAGCATCTGCCAGCCGGTCAAATTCCTGTTCACGGAGTTCGGCAGCCGAGAAGGTCGCCGTTAGCGGTGTCAGCCCCTTGGAGCTGCGCAGTCCGTTCAGCCAGCTCCGGCGCAGGGCATCGTTATGGAACAGCCCGTGCAGATAGCTGCCCCAGACTCTACCGTCCCGGGTTCCCCAACCCTCCGGCACAGCCTGTCCTTCCGGTCCGGCCAGCGTAAACAGGCTGAGTACAGAAGACGGATCGTGGTTCGTGGTTGTTCCCATATGTATCTCATAACCAGCGACAGGCAAAACTTCCGGTATTACACCATTGGCTGTGGTGCTTAACCGCAGGGGATGATCCGCAGCCAGCCCGCCGCTCACCCGCACCGTAGTCTTGTGCTGGAGAAAAGCTGTCGAGAGCGGCAGATATCCCAGCCCCTCGCTCTCCCCCGGTTCCGTACTCTCTACGGCATGGGGATCAAGCAGCTTCAAACCCAGCATCTGATACCCGCCGCAGATCCCGGCAAGCTGTTGCGTTCCCCGCTCCAGCGCAAGCTCGATTGCAGCCGGGAAACCCTGCTCGCGCAGATATTGCAGGTCAGCAGCGGTGTTCTTCGTGCCCGGCAGGATAATTACATCGGGCGTTCCCAGCTCATCTGCAGACTGCACGTAGCGTAAGACGGTATCCGGCTCCTCCTCCAGCGGATCGAAATCGGTGAAGTTGGAGATCCGCGGATAACGGATGACCGCGATATCAAGCTCCTTCGCGGAATCCTCCCGCTGACGGCCGGACGTTCCATCCAGTACTACGGAATCCTCCGCCTCAATCCGCAGCTGCGGCAGGAACGGCAGCACCCCGAGTACCGGGATGCCTGTACGCTCCTCCAGCCAGTCTAGTCCGGGCTGTAACAGGGAGACATCCCCGCGGAATTTATTGATGATAAAGCCCTTCACCCGGGCGCGTTCATGCGGCTCCAGCAGCTCCAGGGTGCCGACGATGAAGGCGAAGACCCCGCCGCGGTCAATGTCGGCGACCAGCAGCACAGGCGCATCTGCCCATCCGGCCAGATTCATATTGACGATATCCCGGCTCTTAAGATTGATTTCCGCCGGACTGCCCGCACCCTCCATCAGCACAATATCATAAGCCTCCCGCAGCCTCCCGAGCGCATCCATTACGGTGTCCTTAGCTTCGGGAAGGAACTTCTCACGGTATTCCCTCGCGCTGAGGGCGGCATGCGGCACCCCATGCACGACAATCTGCGCACTCATCTCCCCGGAGGGCTTCAGCAGAATCGGATTCATATCGCTGGTAGCCGTAATGCCGAAGGCTTCCGCCTGCATCCCCTGGGCACGGCCGATTTCCTTGCCGTCCGCTGTGACATAGGAATTCAGCGCCATATTCTGCGACTTGAACGGGGCCGCCCGGTAGCCGTCCCGGGTCATAATCCGCCCGATGGCGGCAGTGACCAGGCTTTTGCCGACATCGGAGGCTGTCCCCTGGATCATCAGCACCGCGCCGGGCCGCCGAGACCCGGATTCCGCTGACCGGGCTGCGCCTAGTGCGCCTATTGCGCCTATTGCGCCTATTGCGCCTATATATGAGGCTGTATCTTCCATGTTCATCTTCCTCGCTTTCTTGCTGCTGCCGGCGCTTAGCGGCTGCGCAGGTGTTGGTCGCCGGGTTGTGCGGCGTATAGGTGAAGGGCCGGCGCGGCGCACAAGGGCAGGGCGAAGCAGCGATTAGTTACACGAAACCACCTAGTATGTCTTCGGTTTTCCGCATACTTTTGGCCGGAATACCTCCGCGCTACCGATTGTGTTCGGTTTTCCGCATACATTTGGCCGGAATACCTTCGCGCTACCGATTGTGTTCGGTTTTCCGCATACATTTGGCCGGAATACCTCCGCGCTACCGAATTGTGTTCGGTTTTCCGCATACATTTGGCCCATCGAATTTACTTTTTCAGTCCTTAAGGGTTCGCCGTGCCCCGGTAAGGGTACAAGGGGTGGCGGAATTGAAGTTTGTACAACTAAATCGCCTGGTCTGCCGCCGAATCTCCGTTTAGCTGTATTTCGTGCAATTAAACAGCCTCTATATCTGGATTTTCGCCCATTCAGGTAAATTTAGTTGTACAGACTACAGTTACAAGAAGAAAGCCTGCCGTTTCACTGTTTTTAGTTGCAAAGAATACATGTATCACTAATTGTTCGCTACGTGCGCGGCGCGAAGCGGCGCTTAAATGCTGCGTAGGCACGGCGCATAATTCAGACGGACGCGTGCGGTTGCCGCGCAGCCCGCTAAGGCAGGTTGTGCTGGGCCAGTACCAGCACAAGCAGGACCACCGTCTCCAGCAGCTCGCCCAGCGCGCCGTAGACGTCGCCGGTGAGCCCGCCGAGCCGGCTGCCAATCCGCCGGGCCGCGAGCCGGCCGCAGGCCGCCGCCGCCAGCGGCGCCAGGATGGCCGCAGCCGCCAGCAGCGGCCAGGCCCCGCCGCCAGCGCCCAGCGCCAGAGGCGCAGCGGCAGCGGCCAGCGTCAGCAGTGCGGCGCTCAGGCCCGCGCGCCGCTCCTGCCGGGCAGGCAGCCCGCCGAAGGTGGCGGCCAGCCCTTCATTGCCGCGGGCCAGGGGATAGCGGGCCATCGCCCGCACCATGTACCAGCGGCCCCAGACCGGCGGCAGCAGGAGCAGCGGCAGCAGGCTGAAGCTGCCGCCTTCGAGCCATGCCGCCAGCAGCGAGGCCTTCAGCAGCAGGAGCAGCACGCAGGCCAACACGCCCATAGCGCCGACACGGCTGTCCTTCATGATCTCCAGCATCCGCTCCCTGGAGCGGTAGCTGAGCAGGGCATCGGCAGTGTCCATCCAGCCGTCCAAATGCAGCCCGCCGGTCAGCCCCACCCACAGGATGAGGGTGACGACAGCGGCAGGCCAAGCCGGCAGCAGCCAGCCTGCCGCTGCGGCACCGAGCGCCGTGCTAAGGCCGATGGCTGCCCCGACGAGCGGGTAATAGACCACGCTCGCGCGCAGCAGCTCCGGCGAGAACTCCCCGCTGCTTCTGACCGGAAACCGCGTCAGGAACTGAAACGCGGCTGCGGCGCTCCCCCGCGCACTCACAGAAGATACTCCCGGCTTCTCAGCTCAACCGGGATTCCGGCGGTAACAAGAAATACCTGCCCGCACCGGGCAGCAAGCCGGGCGTTCATCCTTCCGGCCAAATCACGGTACAGCCGGCCCAGCGGATACTCCGGCACAATGCCGCCGCCGACCTCATTGGTAACGAGGATCAGCGTTCCCTTGAAGCCGGAGACCGCCTGCTCCAGACCAGCAATTTCATCCTCCACGAATTTTTGCCTGTCGCTCCTCTCCTCCACAGCCAGCAGCTGATTCGACAGCCAGAGCGTCAGGCAGTCCACCAGCACAGTCTGGCCGCTGCCGGAGAGCTGCTCCAGTAGCGCTGCGAGCTTAAGCGGCTCCTCCAGTGTCTCCCACTGAAAGCCGTCCGCGTCCGCCTGCCGCTGCTGCCGGTGCAACGCAATCCGCACTTCCATCTCCGCATCATAAGCCTGTCCGGTTGCCACATAGACCGCCTGCCGCGAGTGAGCCAGCTTGCGGGTCAGACGCTCGGCGAAGCCGCTTTTGCCGCTGCGTGCCCCTCCCGTGACCAGAATGCTCATACGCTCTCCGATCCGGAGACGCCCGCACTCTCGAAGGTTGCCATCTCACGCATAATCCGGCAGACCGCTTCGATGAAATGCAGACACAGCGCGCCCCCAGTGCCTTCTCCCAGCCGCAGGCCCATATCAATCAGCGCTTCCAGACCGAGGCGGTCCAGCATCAGCTTATGCCCCTGCTCACCAGAGACATGGGAAGCGATCATATACGCTGTGGATTCCGGCGCCAGTGCCCGGGCGATCAAGGCTGCCGCCCCGGAGATGAAGCCGTCCAGAATGACCGGAATCCGCAGGGACGCCGCTCCGAGAATCAGCCCGGCCAGCCCGGCAATCTCAAGCCCCCCGACCTTGGCTAGCACATCAACCGGATCTGCGGGGTCAGGGTTATTCACCTTGAGGGCACGTTCAATTACCGAGATTTTGTGCTGGAGCCGCTCATCGTTAATGCCTGTCCCCCGTCCTGCTGCCGTCTCTGCCGGAATGCCTTCGAGTGCGCACAAGACCGCCGCACTGGCTGTCGTATTCCCGATGCCCATCTCCCCGGTAATGAAAATCTCCGTTCCGTTCTTCACCGCCTCCTGCGCCACATGAACTCCGGCCAGAATCGCGCGCAGTGTATCCTCCCGGCTCATCGCCGGGCCTGCTGCCCATATTGTCTGTGCCCCGGCGGACCTTACGGTTAATCAGCTGCGGGTGCTCGATATCGCCGTTGATCCCGATGTCCACAAACTGTACCTCAGCACCGCCCTGACGGGCCAGCACATTCACAGCCGCCCCGCCGCTGAGGAAGTTATAGGCCATCTGCATGGTGACCTCCTGCGGAAAAGCACTGACGCCTTCACAGCAGACCCCATGGTCTGCGGCCATAACCACTACCGTTCGTTTGCTGTAGCAGGGCTGCTCTACTTTGGAGATTCCGGCCAGCCGGACAGCCAGCGCCTCCAGCCGCCCGAGGCTTCCGGGCGGCTTGGTCAGACTGTTCAGGCGGAGCACCGCGCGCAGGGTAGCTTTTTCGTCAGGCGGGGCGATCCGTCCGGTTACTTCTTGAATGGCTGAGATCATTAATAATGCCTCCTATTAGATAGTGCGGAAGCGGGCTCCCGCTGCAAGAATACATCTGTGTCTGCTGATCAGGTTACGTTGAAGTTGTGAAACAGTCATTGAAGTTCAAATTCGCAAGTATTGCAGGCCATGCTGCTCATTAGCGCACTGAAGAGTCTAAGCCTGTATGTGAAGAAGAAATTTAGTCAAAATGCTTCTTTGGAGGTGATGCAACTGTATGAGCATACAGTGTAAAAGTTGCAGGGTGCGGGTGTGCGGGGGTGGCGGAATGGTGTAGTCGTGTGGTAGGTCAAGTTAGCTGAAATCAGGTGCACTTATACCCCTCATTCGATCGACTGGCCCCATTTCGCTGAAATCAGGTGCACTAATGCTCCTCATTCGATTGCCTAGCTCCATTTCGCTGAAATCAGGTGCACTAATGCTCCTCATTTGACCGCCTAGCCCATTTCGCCGATTTCGTCGAAATCAGGTGCACTTATACCCCTCATTCGACCGCCTGGCCCCATTTCGCCGAAATCAGGTGCACTAATACCCCTCATTCGACCGCCTGGGCCCATTTCGCTGAAATCAGGTGCACTAATACCCCTCATTTGACCGCCTAGCCCCATTTCGCCGAAATCAGGTGCACTAATACCCCTCATTCGATCGACTGGGCCCATTTCGCTGAAATCAGGTGCACTTGTGCACCTAAGCACTTTAGGATCAAAGGGATTTCTCCCTCTCTTTCCTCCCCCGCCTACTTTGCTCTCTTACGCCAGCCTACATCCCGCCACAATTACCTAGTTACCTGCCAACCGTCTACCCGCCCGCCAACTTTCAGCACCATCAAGCTCCTGCCGGCTCCCCAGCCTTCCCCCATTACAAGCCCAAAAGCCCCCCTCCAAATGAAGAAGGGGGCTTCCTGATCCGGCGGCGGGCCGGAATGCTGTTACAATATCCCTATTTCTTCCTTTAAGGATTATAGGTGATATGAAATCATCTTACAATTACATTTTTACCTGCAACACTATGCAGCATTGACATCTTCATGAAGTCGTCCAGCCGCTCCAGCGCTCCGGTCAGCTTCGCCGTAGAAGCGGCGTAGGAGCAGCGTATATAGCCTTCCCCTCCGGCTCCGAACACATGGCCCGGTACTACGGCAACCCCTGCCTCCTGAAGCAGGCGCAAGGCGAACTCTTCTGACCCGAGCCCGGTGCGGCCGATCGAAGCGAAGGCATAGAAGGCCCCCTGCGGCATATGGCAGGATAATCCGGCGGACCGCAGGCCCTCCACGATCAGCGAGCGGCGTTCTTTGAAGCATGCCTTCATCCGCTCCATATCCGGGAGCGCACTGCGCAGGGCTTCAGCAGCAGCAATCTGTCCCGGTACAGGGGCGCACATGGCGGTGTATTGATGGATTTTGAGCATGGCCGAGAGCAGCTCACGGTTCCCGCAGGCATAGCCCACCCGCCAGCCCGTCATGGCAAAAGCCTTCGAAAACCCGCTGATCACCACCGTCCGCTCCTGCATCCCGGGCAGGGAAGCGATGCTTACATGCTTGCTGTCATAGGTCAGCTCGGCATAGATCTCATCGGAAATAACGATCAGGCCATGCTCCTTCACCACCTCAGCCACCGGCAGCCAGTCCTCGTACGTCATGACCGCCCCGGTTGGATTACTCGGAAAATTCACAATCAGCAGCTTGGAGAGTGGGGTAATCGCTCTGCGCAAGGCTTCTGCCGTAAGCTTGAAGCCTTCCTCCACCTTCGTCTCCACCGGTGCCAGCGTCCCGCCGTTCAGGTAGGCGATAGGCGCGTAAGCAACATATCCCGGAGAAGGAATCAGAATCTCATCCCCGGGAGCCATGAAGGCCCGCAGCGCCAGATCCACCGCTTCACTGCTGCCCACCGTAACCAAGATTTCATCCGCAGGATCGTAACGCAATCCGAAGCTGGTCTGCATATAGCCCGCAATCTCCTCCCGCAGCTCCGGCAGTCCGCTGTTAGAGGTGTACCCCGTCTCCCCCCGATCCAGCGCACGGATACAGGCTGCTCTTACCTGCTCGGGTGTAGCGAAGTCCGGCTCGCCTACACCGAGTGAAATAATATCGTTGTTACCCGCAGCCAGATCAAAAAAAGCCCGGATGCCCGAAGGCGGAATCTCTTGTAACCGCGGATTAATGATGAAGGCATTGTCCCTTCTCATCGTGCTCATAGCCTGACACCTCCATATTCTACAGTCCGCGCTCCCTCTCCAGATGCACCTTGCAGCCCCCCGCGCTCACGCAGCGATCTGGTAATGATCTCATCCAGCAGGCTGCTGAAGTCCATTCCGGCTGCCTCTGCACTCTGGGGCAACAGACTGGTTGCCGTCATTCCGGGCAGGGTATTCACCTCCAGCACATAAGGGATGCCATCCTTCAACAGCATATCCACCCGTGCATACACTGCGCATTTGAGCGCCCGATAGCTGGTTAACGCCGCCGTCTGGACCTGTTCCTGCAACGCATCCGGCAGCCGGATGATCTGCTCCTCCGCGCCGCCCTGCTCGTATTTGGCCTCATAATCGAACCAGTCCGCACCCAGCGATTGAATGCCGATGACCGGCAGCATTTCTCCCCCCAGGATAGAGCAGGTAATCTCCTGTCCCGGGATATAGTGTTCAATGAGCACAGAGCCTCCATCCGCACTGGCAAAAGCTTTTTCCACCGCCGCCCGCAGCTCCTCTGGCCCTCTTACCTTGGTCATGCCGATGCTGGACCCGCCGGAATTCGGCTTCACCATCACCGGATAACCGAGCCGCTGCACGGCTTCCGGGGCATATTCGTCCATGCTGTCCCAGCACAGCCAATCGGGTGTGGGGATGCTTTTGCTGCGGATGACCGTCTTGGCCAGCCCTTTATCCATACATAAGCTGCTTGCGAGCACCCCGCTACCGGAATACGGGATTCCGAGCGTCTCCAGGGCTCCCTGCACCGTACCATCTTCCCCGTAGGCCCCATGCAGGGCGAGCAGAGCGAAGTCCAGTCCCGCTGCCCCTTCCAGCAGCTCTTTGCGCGAGGTAATGTGTACCGGAACCGCTGTGTATTTTGCCGGATCAAGCGCCTTCAGCATCTCCCTGCCGGTCTTCAGTGACACCTCATATTCGGACGACACCCCGCCCATAATCACACCTACTCTTAGCATATCCGCACCTCATTCTCCCATGATTTGCCGTGCTGTCTTCCCGATGATTGCAATACCCCTCTCGATATCCTCATCCGCCACCCTGGAGAAGCCCAGCCGCAGCGTGTTCTGCCCTGCACCGTCGGTGAAGAAGATGTCTCCCGCCGTAAAAATAACCCCCCGCGCATGGCAAACCGTCAGCAATTCCCTTGTATTGAAGCCTTCCGCGAACGTTACGAACAGATGCAGCCCGCCATCACCCGACAAGGAGGCATATGGAATATGCTCCTTACAGCAGGCCAGGGTCAGCTCGTATTTGCGTTTATACTCCAGCCGGGCTTTTTTGAGATACTTCTCCAGGTTGCCGCCCAGCAGGTATTGATACAGAATGGACTGGTCGAGCGTCGAGGTATGAATGGTCCGCGCCCGCTTCACACTCTCCAGATAATAGATCAGCTCCTCATCCGCCAGCACCCAGCCCACCCGCAGCCCGGGGAACAGGACTTTGGAAAAGCTCCCCAGATACACCACGCCATTCCCGCCGCCCGCCGCCGCAATTAAAGGAGCCACATGGGCGCCGGAATACCGCAGCTCCTCGTTGAACCCGTCCTCAATCACCGGCACGTTATAGTCCTGCATCAGCTTCATTAGCCTTTGTCTTTTCTCGGGGGACATGACGATGCCGGTGGGATTATGGTAGGAGGGAACCAGATAAGCACAGTCGTATGGCCGCGCCTCCAGCGCCTGCTTCAGCTCCCCGAGGTGGATGCCGTCCCGCTCCATCTTGACCCCGTTAATTCCGAAGCCGTGCAGCTTCAGATTCTTGATCGCCGTATGATGCGTCGGATTCTCGCAGACCACTGTGCCATGACGCTTGCCGAGAGCCGACAGCACCAGGTCGAAGCCCTCCGTGAACCCGTTCGTAATCAGCAGATCCTTGCCGCGCAGATCTACGCCTTTATGCTCCATATATTGTTTGAGATAGTCTATTAATGGCTTATAGCCTTTGGCATATCCATAATTCAGCAGAACGTTGCCCTCTACGGACATACGCTCCAGGAACGCTCTGCGCACATGATCCAGATCGAAGAGACGCTCATCCGGGGCGATGCTGGTAAAAGAAATCGTGCCCTTCTCCGCGCGTATCCCCCGCTTCATAATGTCCAGCTCCTCCGCGAGCAGCGCCTGGCTGCTGAGCCGCTCTGTCCAGTCCAGCGTCCATGGGGCGGCTTCCGCACCGTTCTGCGCTGCCGCGCCTTGTGCGACATAACTGCCCTGGCCCTGCACGGTGTAGGCGAAGCCATCGTCTTCCAGCCCCTCGTAAGCCGAGATCACCGAGTTCCGGCTGACCTTCAGCAAGGTGCTCAGCTCACGTGTCGAGGGCAGCTTCTGCCCGCCTTGGAGCGCGCTTTTGATGATGAGATGCTTCATGTAATCCTTCACCTGGATCGATACCGGACGCCCGGCAATGAGCTTGAAATCCTTAAACATCCTGTGATCGCCTCCATAGCTATCATGGCACAGACGCTGCCGTAAAAAAAGAACCACCGCCCCGGGATTTTCTTCCGGGCGTGGTTCTGTGGGGGATGAGGGGCGGGAATGTGCCGCCTGCGGTGCTGGTAGGCGTCCCCGCCTGTTGAGAACGGAATGTCTGATGAGAGGCTGCCAATGCTCCCGGGACCAGCCGTTCCAGATATAATACTGCGAGTGCCCGCATGGGACCGGAATGCTAATGTGCTACTACGAGTACCCACATGGGACCTAAACGACGGGTGCGGCGGGACAGGGACATGATGTGATTATACCAGTTGGCTCTAGACACCATTCGGGGGCTCTCCTGAGGGTTCTATTGTATTTTGTACAGTCAGATTAGCGTATATTGACACTTTTTCGTGTTCTGCTGCATTATGTACATTAGAAATTTGGATTTTGCCCGTTATGGGGGCAATTGCTGATATTCTGTTGCAGGAAATACAGTAGAACGTGTTTTGGCACGGTTATTAGACCAATCTGATGTACATAGTGCAACTCACCCGTTAGCAGTTGCACGGAATCATCAGCGGTTGCGTTATCGTCAGGGAAATCGTCAGTATCTCGTTAGCGATAGCGTATTCGTTAGCGGAATCTTCAGTATCTGCGATAGTGGAATCGTCAGCGTTAGTAGTTACGCCACATTCACCCGTTAGCATTCTCCGCTGCCATCCGCCAGCTTCCTCCAACCTTCCGCAGATGCAGGACCGTAACCTCACCTGGAGCCGGTGCTGCTGCGGTATAGAATGTCACGCCTTCGATGATCCGCGCCAGCAGCTGCCGGATGACACCGCCGTGGGTCACCAATAGCACACGATAAACCACGGGTGCCTGCTTTGACTCTAGCTCCCGTGCTGTGGTCTTTGGCATATCTCTTCCTTGGACGCACTCTTCTCGGCTTGCCGAATCCGCACCTGGCAGCGCAGCAACAGACCCTGTTGCGTCTGTCTCTGCTCTTGCTTCAATTCCTAGCTCTGCTTCCCGCTGGAGTTGACCCCAGACAGCCTCCACCCGGCCCGTGAAGTCCTCCCATGACTCCCCTTCCGGCGGCGTTACCGATTCGGGATGATCGATCCAGTTGCGGTAAT
Organism: Paenibacillus sp. FSL M7-0896; assembly: GCF_037975415.1. Taxonomy (NCBI): domain Bacteria; kingdom Bacillati; phylum Bacillota; class Bacilli; order Caryophanales; family Paenibacillaceae; genus Paenibacillus; species Paenibacillus sp. FSL M7-0896. Next base: position 1,140,781 of record NZ_CP150250.1, on the reverse strand, counting down.
GTCCATTATCCTGTAGCTGCTCATAGGTGCAGCCTTCCCAGGCACCGAAATCCATCTCCCGCATCCGGGAATCATAGACCGCCTTCTGCTCCAGGTGCGGAGTCAGGATTGTTAGAGTCTCTCGGCACCGGCGCAGGTCGCTGCAATAGACTTGCTGAAATTCCCCGCTAAGTGCAGACTGCAACCGAAGATCAGCAAGCCGATGCGCTTCCCCCGGTAGCAGTGGGAGATCTGTCCTGCCTAAATAGCGCCGCTCCTTGTTCCACTGCGTATAGCCGTGACGCAGCAGCACCAGTTCCATTTGCACTGGCTGTAACAGGTTTCTTGGCGCGCTGGAATTTCCCCGAGGAGAACCTCCACTCCATTCTGCTTGGCAATGGTCAGCTTTCACCCCGCTCAGCCCCCGATCCCGTGCCATAGCAGGGCAACGGCTGCACAGATGCAGACAAATATTGCGGATGACCACATCATCATCCGCGAAGTCACAATAATATCCTCCGGCTCCATCGTCCGCAGCGGATCACCCATGTAAGCGCGGAAGGAGACGATGCCATGGTATACATTCTCGCCGCCCAGCCGGATGCCGAGGGCCCCGGCAACTGCCGATTCCGGGTAGCCGCTGTTTGGACTGGGATGAAGGCGGGCATCCCGGCGCACGGTGCGCCAGCATCTCCGCCATTCCAGCCGCAGGAGCGCAGCACATAAGGTTAAGAGCAGTGCGGTCAACCGCGCCGGTATGTAGTTGGCGACATCGTCCAAGCGGGCCGATGCCCAGCCGAGGTCGCGGTATTTATCGTTCTTGTAGCCGACCATGGAATCCAGCGTGTTCACCGCACGGTAAGCCATGGCCAGCGGCGCCCCGCCCAGCAGGGCGAAGAACAGCGGAGAGATGATCGCATCGACGATATTCTCTGCGACCGTCTCCACCGTACCGCGCACAATCTCCGGGCTGTCCAGATGAGCCGTATCCCGGCCCACGATCATCCCCAGCGCCCGGCGCGCGGCGGGAATATCTCCTGAACGCAGCTCGGTGTATACTGCCATGCCTGCATCCTTCAATCCCTTGGAGGCGATGGTGGTCGAGATCAGCCAGACTTCGGCAAGCCAGGGAGACAGGCGGGCGAGCAGCATAACAAGCAGCGCGGTCAGCGCCCAAGCGCCGCCCGCCACCAGCAGCGGAAGAAGAATACCGGCCCGCTTCAGAGCACTTGGAGCTGAGGCGAAGCGGCGAATCCCCCGCTCCAGAGCACTAATGACCTTCCCTATGTAAATAACCGGATGGGGCAGGCTGCGCGGATCACCAACCACCCGGTCCACAATATAAGCAGAGAGCAGGATGATAGCAAGCTTCACCTTGGCTCACCCCGCCGCTCTGTATAGCAGTCCGTGTTCGTCATTCCCGGCCGCCGCTCTGAGCGGCATGAGGCTGAGCAGACCGTGCATCCTGTGAAGCTTCCGCGTGTACTCCGTATGCTTTCTGTAACACATCCGCTTGTACTCCGTGCCCAACCTGCGATACCTCAGCGTGCCCCCCATGTGCAGCCTGTAACGCTCCCGCGTGTACTCCTTGCTTTGCCTGCGATGCTTCCGAGTTTACTCCGTGTACAGCCTGCAATGCTTCCGCCTCTGCCCTGCTCTCGGATTGCGCTGCCTTCACCGAACGCAGGCTCTCCGTCACCGCGCTGTACACCAGTCTGCCAATGGCTCCGCCGAGGTCGGTCGCCGTCCCGGCATATACATGCTCCGCAGCATAGCGGCGGCTTCCGCTCACCGCAATCACAATGGCATCCGTAGTGGTTCCGGTTGCGCCAAGCCCATTCTCGGAATCCACAATTCCGAGATCTGTCAGCGCCGCCGCCTTCGCTTCGGTGGCGGTCATCACCGCGTTGACCATGGCTGACTGGGACAGCCAGCCGTCGATGCCGAGCATAATATTGATTGTGCCCGCGCGGTAGGCTGCCAGCACGCTGCGCTGCGACCCGGCCCGGGCAGCATTGCCCGCAGCCGCTGTTACGCAGCAGAAAATCCCCGCTGATCCCGTATCCTCCTCGGCAACAGCGGCGTGCTCCAGCGGAACTGCTGTCATCAGGCCCGCACAGCCTTCCAGCGGGTAGCCCCACTCCTGAAGCTTGTTTTCCAGATCCTGCACCGGATTGCTGCATTCGTAGTCCCTGCTGACGTATTGGTTCACCGCACGTTTCAGACGCCCCGCGCCTCCACCATATACTGCACTCGATATACTATCCGCTTCAGCCGGAAACTCCAGCAGCAGATGGCCCTCCCGCCATTCCAGCGTCAGCCCGGGCCACACCTTACTGCGGTACGTCTTTTCCCCGTCTTCGGCCTTAAAGGGCAGCTTTACCTCCGCTACCTTCGCTTCCTGCACTTCCTTTGCTTCCTTCATATCCTTCGCTCCTCTCCGTTCGCTCCGATTAGCCCTCTTCGCGCGCTCGCAGCCTGCACTGCCGCCGTTCTTGCTCACAATCCCGCCCGCAGCAGCTCCCCCATCTGCCGCAGCAGACGGTCGTTGTCTACGCGGCCCTTGACCGCGACGCGGATATGCCCGGCTTCAAGGCCGGGGTACATCGCGCAGCTGCGGACGAGGATGCCGCGCGCACCCAGGCGCTGCTGCATCTCCTGCGCGCTCCACGGAGCGGGCAGCCGCAGCAGCAGGAAGTTCGCTTCGCCCGGCGGCACGCCGCAGCCGAGCTCAAGCAAGCCCTCCCGCAGCCGCTGCCGCTCGGCTGCGATCAGCGCGCGCGTCTCCTGCCCGTAGCCGTCGCCGCAGCGCAGGCAAGCTTCCCCGGCCAGCAGCGCCAGGCCGTTCACGCTCCAGGTCACCTGCTTGCCGCTCATGGCCGCGGCAAGAGCCGGATGCGCGGCAGTGAAGCCCAGCCGCAGCCCCGGAATAGCAAAAAACTTCGTCATCGAGCGCACCAGCACCGTATGACGGTAAGCCCCAAGCTCCGGCAGCAGAGATTGCCGGTCCGCTTCCGGGATGAAGTCGATGAACGCTTCATCCACCGCCAACACCGTCCCGCAGGCCTCCGCCTGCTGCGCGAGCTGCCGCAGCGCGTCCAGCGGATACTGGACGCCGTTCGGATTATTGGGCTGGCCGAGGAACAGCAGATCGACCTGTTCCAGCAGGCCGGAGATGCTGTCCACGGCAGCCCGGTAATCCGTCCGGCTGGTCCCCTGAACGGACAAGACCTCCGCACCGAACTGCTCCGCGAGCTGGCGGTACTCGGAGAAGCACGGCTCCACGATGCCCACCCGGCGCGGAGCCACCGCCAGCAGCAGCAGCGCCATCGACTCTGCTGCCCCGTTCGCCACGGTAATCCACTCCGTGCCGAGACCCAGTTCCTCCGCCAGCAGCGCCTTCAGCCTGCGGTGACCCGGATCGGGGTATGCGGTGATCGCGGAGACCGCATCCCGCAGCAGTTCCAGCACACCAGGCGGCGGACCCAGAGGGTTAATATTGGCGCTGAAATCCAGGAAGCCGCTGCCGCTGTCCCCGTATAACTCGGCGGCGGTCAGCAGATCACCGCCGTGGCCGTATTTTTCAAGCATATGTATAGCCTCCATGTCCATATTTCCCCATTGTATATATCCGCCGCGTCCATCTTTCCAGTCCTATATATCTTCCGTGTCCATATTTTCCCATCATAGATCCTCCCTGTCCACACTATTCATAGTCCATTCAAGCTCTATCAGTTCATTCAATTCTATGTAAGGCCCGCTATACTAATCCATAGCTCCAACGCCGTTCTCCCAATTATTGGCCAATTCCCGGAAATTCGTCAATGCTATATCGCCTATGCACCCTGCCTTGAACCCGTAAACTTTCTGCATAGCCCCGTAACCCCGACTTGATCTCAAGGCTGATGCTATTTGTGACGGCCGGTGCGAACTGCGAATACTCTAACTGCACTTTGTACAACTAAAGGGACCGATATTCACGCGGAGTGCGTTTTAATTGCAGTTTGTACATCTAAAACTAACCCTATCTCAAATAATAGCAGCATCTCCTATTTTTAATTGTACAAAGTGCATTTAAACGGATAAACCCGCTGATTTCCCATCCTTTAGTTGCACGAAATACATTTAACTGCTATATACATGCCGCACCTGTTCATGCTGCTCAGACACTCATCCGTCAACCGTTTCAATCCGCCACCCATGCCAATTCATCTTATTCCCCCATCCTACCCGCCAATAGCTCCCGCCCCTCCACCCGCCATTCCCGTTCCGTTTTGAAGAAATCTCTCTTTTAGTTTAGAATAAGTACAGCAGTTTACTATGGTCACGCGGAGGAATCACGAATGCTTTTTATCGATAATACCGGAATTACAGACGCATCGATCAATCTGGCCATTGAGGAGTTTGCGCTCAAAAACCTGCCGATGGACGAGAGCTACCTGCTCTTCTATATTAACAGCCCGTCGATCATCATCGGCAAGCATCAGAATACGATCGAGGAGATCAACCAGGAGTATGTAAAGGACAACAACATTCAGGTCGTACGGCGGTTGTCCGGCGGCGGCGCTGTGTATCATGATCTCGGCAACCTCAACTTCAGCTTCATTACCAGGGATGACGGCCAGTCCTTCCACAACTTCCTGAAATTCACCCAGCCGGTCATCGACTATCTGAAGTCTATGGGCGTGAATGCCGAGCTGAGCGGACGCAATGATCTTCAGGTCGGGGAGCAGAAAATCTCCGGCAACGCTCAATTCTCCACACGCGGACGCATGTTCAGTCACGGAACCCTGATGTTCGATCTGAATCTGGATGATGTCCAGGCTTCCTTGAACGTGAATCCAGAGAAGTTCAAGTCGAAGAGCACCAAGTCGGTCCGCAGCCGGGTCGCCAATATCAAGGAGCTGCTGGGCAATCCTGACATGACGATTGAACAATTCCGCGAAGGGCTGCTGCGTTCCATCTTCGGGATGGAGGCCGCTGACGTTCCGCAGTACAAGCTGACCATGGACGATTGGGTGCGGATCAATGAAATCTCCAAGGAGCATTACCAGAATTGGGACTGGAATTACGGTCTTTCGCCTAAGAGCAACGTGAAGCATACCCGCAAATTCCCGGCAGGGCTCGTGGATATCCGCATGGATATTGAAGATTCGGTCATCCGGGAGATCAAAATCTACGGCGACTTCTTCGGCGTCGGCGATGTGGCAGATGTGGAGAACGCGCTGCGCGGCAAGCGTTATGAGGAAGCCGAGGTCCGCCAGGCGCTGGCTGATCTCGATCTGAAGCATTACTTCGGCCGTATTGAGCCGGAGGACTTCATCGGACTTGTGTTTCTTGAGGAATAGCTTTATATAAAAAGAACCCCGCTAACCTGCCGCGTCCTGCGCAGAGCTAGTGGGGTTCTTTGCCTTCGTATGCTTGCCGGGTTCGCTGCTATACAAGCACGAACACATACAACACCAGCGCCAGCGTAAGCATCACGCATACTTTCTCCACCGCGTTGCCCTTCTTCGTGCCAGTGCTCATCAGCTTCAGCCGCAGCTTAAATGGAATCGGAGGCAGCGGGGTGATCCCGCGCTGGGTCAGGGAGTCGGCGAGGAGATGCAGTCCGTAGGACAGGCTCCCGGCAATCCACAGGCTGCCGCCGTCATTCATGTCAAGGGAGACGAAGTACAGCAGCGCGCCCCATCCGGCAACGGCATACAGCGTATGCGTGATTCCCCGGTGAGGAACTATGGAAGCTACGACCAGCACACAGGCGGCGATATAGTTCCATGGATCATAGGCATCGGCAAAAGCAAACAAAGCCAGCGCAATCAGCAGCATCACCAGATGCCGCAGCCTGCGGCTGGGCAGGAAGGATACGCTGCCCACCAGCAGCGCCAGTGCGATATTCCAGGGCGGCTCCGCTATCCCGGCAAAATAAAGATAAATGCCCGCTCCGATCAGCGACACCTGCAGAATACGCAGCAAAAACTCCGGCACGGCCTTGCGTACCAGCATGGAATTCGGCTCGTCGATATCGGGCAGCAGCGAGCTGACGACGGCGACAGCAACAGCAGGAAGGGTAATAGCATGCCCTAGCAGGCTCATGGCGGACAGGGTAACCCCGGTGCTGATAACTAAATGGGATTTGCCCATCATGGTGAATCCGCTCCTTAGATGAAAGTATAAATGCTTCTGGATGTCTTGAAATAAGAACAGGTGTGCGGTTACCGAAGTATACCAAGGCTTTCCTTTTTTGTCCAGCTTATATGTAGTTTCCAGGCTCTTCACGCCCGCAGGGCCAAGGATGCCGCACAGTTTCGGCTTGTCCTGCCCCCTGTTTTAGGATACAATTTGGACAACTCAACTGGCCCTGAAAGGATGAACCCTGTGAATCGCTCCCGAATCGCCGATCTAAGTCTGCTACTGGTGGCGATGATGTGGGGATGCACGTTTCTGATCGTGCAGTCTGCCGTGCGGGTGCTGCCACCACTTGCTTTTAACAGCATCCGGTTTACAGGTGCCGCCGTGCTGCTGGCCTTGATTACCGCTGTCTTCTACCGCCAGGAATGGCGTAAGCTGAGCTTACGCATGGTGATGCATGCCCTGCTGCTGGGCCTCTTCCTGTTCCTCGGCTACGGCTTCCAGACCGTCGGGCTGCTGTACACCACCACCTCCAACACGGGATTTATCACCGGGCTGTCGGTGGTGCTGGTGCCGTTCCTGTCTCTGGCACTGCTGAAGACGGCCATCTCCAGATATACCTGGCTGAGCGCCGGGCTTGCAGCGGGGGGCTTGTATCTGCTGACCTTTACCGGCTCTGCCTTCTCCCTGAATAAGGGCGATGGCCTGATTCTGCTCTGCGCCGTGGCTTTTGCGCTGCAGATCGCGTATACCGGCAGATACGCACCGCGTTATCCGGCCCTCCCGCTGGCGGCGCTTCAGCTTGGCTTCGTAGGCCTGCTCAGCATCGCCGCCTCCCTGCTCGTGGATGGAAGCGGCCCGCTGCTGCATAGCGGAGAGCTGCTCCGCCAGCCGGAGGTGCTCTCTGCTATGCTGATCTCCATCGGCCCGACCAGCGCCTTCGCCTTCTGGATTCAGACGGCCTGCCAGAAGTACACCACCCCGTCCCGGGTGGCGATCATCTATGCCATGGAGCCGGTGTTCGCTGCCGTCACCGGCCTGCTCTTCGGCGGAGAGACGCTGGGCGGATCCGCGCTGCTCGGCTGCGGCTGCATTCTGGCCGCTATGCTGCTGGCGGAGCTCAGCCCCGCGCCGTCAGGAACGCAGGCGGAGGGCTGAGCCGGAATCTGCGGACCCTTTTACCAGATTAACGTTAATAAGTTCCATTACTACAGACAAAGAGCCGTTCTTCCGTTACCCTTCCTATAGAAGCTTCAGCGGATAACCGGACTACAACTTACCACTTAGGAGAGAACCCAAATGTACAAATTGATTGCCATTGATATTGACGATACCCTGATTAATGACGACAAGGAAGTGACCCCTGCCACCCAAACCGCGCTGGAGCAGGCTGTAGCCGCTGGCGTAGTAGTTACTCTGGCTACCGGACGCGCTTATGCTTCCGCCCAGGCGATTGCCCGCCAGACCGGTCTGAACGTGCCCATCATCACCTATCAGGGCGCACTGGTGAAGAATCTGCTCGATGAAGCAGTGCTCTATGAGCGTTATGTGCCGCAGGACGCGGTGCGCAAGCTGTTCCAGTATTGTGTGGAGCATGATCTGCACCTGCAGACTTACATTGACGACAAGCTGTATGCCCGTGAAGAGAACCAGAAGCTGATCGATTATTCCACCCTGAACGGGACACAGTACTACATTGAACCGGATTGGGAAGCGAAGCTCGTTCCGCAAAAGACACCAAAAATGCTCATCATCGACGATCCGGACTTCCTCGATGAGCTGTCCCCGATCCTGCGCAGCCTGCTCGGCGATTCGGTTCATATTACGAAGTCCAAGCCGCATTTCCTGGAAATCATGCACCATGAAGGCACCAAAGGCCTGGCGCTTGAATTCCTGGCTAAGCATTTCGGCTGCGACCTGTCCGAGACCATCGCTGTAGGCGATTCCTGGAACGATCATGAGATGCTTGAAGCTGCCGGCCTCGGTGTCGCAATGGCGAACGCCATTCCAGCCTTGAAGGAAATTGCCGATTTCGTTACCCTCAGCAACAATGAGGACGGCGTGAAATACGCCATTGATAAATTCATTCTTAACGCAGGTCAAGAAGCATAAGCTGCTGCAACAACAGCAGAACATCTTATGCTAAATAACCCCACAAAGTGGGGCTTTAGCTTCGATGTATATTCAGGTACTTTGCGGGGACCCCAGAACATCTAAATTATCTTTCCAAAAAGGGTGGCCCCCCGCAGGTTCATGATACGAACTGCGGTGCGCCACCCTTTTATACTAAGTAGAAAGGAAGTGCCTTCATGGAAGAGATTTCGAATGAGGAACAACTGCAATCCATAGCCTCTATACAATCGACAATCCGTAAGCTTGAGAGCGCCTTAACCCAGATGACACACAGGGGCACCAGCACAACTCTGGTTCAGAAACGCCTAAATGCTATGCACATCGGGTTAGCTGTTCTGGACCATGTCTGGAATCAGAAGCCGCTCTCTTATCCCCCTGCCGAGCTGGCAGAAGCCCGTCATGTTCTTCTCGGGTTAACCCCATCCGTAGAATCCAGTTATGCTAAGTCTAAGGCCGGGAGCCCGCAGCGGACGCTTTTGGACAGAAGATTGAAGGCGCTCGGACAGGTCATCCAGGCCATGGATACTCTCTAAGAAGCTAGGCTATAGGGCTAAGAGTTCCTCCGCCGCCTCCTGCTCAAGCTGGGAATGATACAGATCCGAGTACCGTCCCTCCGCCGCAAGCAGCTCCTCATGTCCGCCCCGCTCCACAATCTCCCCGTTCTCCATCACCAGGATGACATCGGCATTCTGGATCGTTGAGAGCCGGTGAGCGATCACAAGCGTTGTCTTATCCTTCATCAGCTTACGGATCGCCTGCTGGACCATTCGCTCCGACTCATTGTCGAGGGCAGCCGTAGCTTCATCCAGCAGCAGAATCGGCGCATTTTTGAGCATCGCTCTGGCAATGGACAGCCGCTGTCTCTGCCCGCCGGATAACCGGGAGCCATGCTCGCCAATATCCGTGTGTATACCTTCCGGCAGCTCCGTCACGAACTCGTACGCATTCGCCTGACGCAGCACCTCGATAATCTCTTCGTCTGACGCACCGGGCTTGCCGCTCTCGATATTGTCCCGGATGCTCCCGGAATATAGGCCCGACTCCTGAGGCACATAGGCGAAGTAGCTGCGCAGCTCTGCCAGCGGTATTCCGCTGATCGGACGGCCGTTGATCGCAACCTCACCTGCATCCGTCTGGTAGAAGCCCAGCAGCAGCTTGAACAGGGTGGATTTCCCGCCGCCGCTCGGACCTACTACGGCCATTTGCTGGCCGCGTGCCAGCTCCAGACTGACCTTATTAAGGCTCTGCTTCTCACTGCCCGGATAGCTAAATGACACCTCTGCGAGCTGAAGCTCCCCGAACCCCGGCAGCTCCGCCTGGACCTCAGGCAGCACCTCAACCTCAGCAGGCGCATCCATCACCTCGAAGATCCGCTCCGCCGCACCCAGCGACTGCTGCATGGAAGCGACCAGGCCCGGCAGGGACGAGAACGGCCCAACCAGATAATTCATCAGCTGAATGAAGGCAATCATCGCCCCGACCTCAAGTCTTCCATTCGCCACGAACCACCCGGCAATCACCAGAGCCAGCAGGAAGGTCAGATTCCCCAGCAAGGAGGAGATCGCTCCGGTGGCTCCTTCGATTCTCGCTTTCTTTTTCTCTCCTGAGGCAATATCCTCACTGTAGCCAACATATTGCTTCTGCAGCCTGCGCTCCATGGAGAATGCCTTGAACACCATACTGCTGCCCAGAATATCGTTCAGAAAAGCCGTAGTCCGGCTCATACTTTCCTGCACCCGCACACTGTTGATGCGCATCGCATTGCCGAAGATTTTACCGGTCAGGAACAGCAGCGGCCCGATGGACAGGCAGATCAGCGCCAGCAGCCAGTTAATATAGAGCAGATAGCCGAAGGAGGCAATTGCCAGCAGCGGGTTGCGCAGCAGATCCAGGATCACCTGCCCGCAGGCTTCACCGACCGATTGATTGTCATTCGTGAACCGGGACAACAAATCACCGGAATGATTGCGGTCGAAATAAGACTGCGGCAAGGCCAGCGTATGCCCCATCATGTCCTGGCGCAGCTCATTTCTGATTTTGGCCGATACATTGGTCTTGAGATACGCACTGACGAAGGTATTCAATCCCGTAACCAGCAAGAATAGAATCCCGAACCAGGTAAGTCCCTTGAACGCCTCCACATCCAGCCGGACAGCAGCATCCGTAATCCGGGCCAGGAACCAGGCCATCGTAAGATCGAGCACAATACTGAATAACGTCACCAACAGCAACACGGCATAAATCAGCTTATGTCTAAGCATGTATGTACTTAATCTGGCAAAAGCACCTTTCTTTCTCACAACATCAGCTCCTCTTTAGAATTCCGCACCCCGCACCTTGGCATATACCTTGCTGTCGTGGAGTTTCCCGTCCGGCTCACGGGTGCTTTTGTGGAGAATGCCATCCCCACTGGCACATCGTTTTAGTATAGTACCTCCTTCTCTTTTTGAAAATAAAGAAATATACGCATCATATTCATAAAACTGGAAGTCAGCCCCGTCGTGGGCTCACTCTCTGCGGCTCCGATGCCACTAGTGTACTAGACCCCTGGCAAGGGCCCCAGCGGCGGGGGGCGGATTCCCGTATCGGTCTTAGGGCTGAAATACATTGTAAGAGTCCTGAAGAAAATGAACGCTGTAGCTTCAAAAGACACTGCGGAGTTATGCGGGGGTTATGCGGAAATCATTGCGGATGCTTGGTGATCACTTGGGGGAAATATGGGGGAGAGTATTGTATACTTGCACAAAGTATGGATCGTTAAGAGAGGATGAATGGTCATGGCCAAAACACATATGGAGGTAGTAGCAGAAGAGCAAACACGGCAGGAAACGCTCCGGCTGGCCCGGCTGATCGAGGCTCATGTTACACGTGACGGGACTGCCGAGACAGCGATACAAGGATTGTATTTCAACCGCTACTCCAGAACAGAGCCGTCCGATTACATGTACACGATGCAGTGGCCGACGGTGGGCATTGCCGCCCAGGGCACCAAAATGATCAAGATCGGCGAAGCCACTTCCGAATACAGCGGCTCGCGCATTCTGGTTGCTCCCGTAGCGGTGCCCATCCGCATGCAGACGATTCAGGCAAGCGCTTCGGAACCGTTCCTCGGCGTGGGCGTCTATCTCGATCCGCGCAGAATCGCTGCGCTTATCCCTCAGGTCTTCCCGAACGGCCTGCCGAAGATCGGCAAGCGCAGCGCAAGCTATGTGCTGGAAGGTGAACCGGCCTTGATCGGCGCGGTAGCCAGGCTGGTCGCATGCCTGGACGAATCCGGCGACAACGGCCTGCTGGCCTCGCTTGCGGCGGATGAGATTTTCATCCGGCTGCTGCGCAGTCCCATCGGGGTCTATGTGGCCGAGACCATGCTGGCCGGCTCGGATGTCCAGCGCGTCGCCAAAGCGATCGACTGGCTGCGGACCCACTTCGCCGAATCGCTGAGAATTGCCGAGCTGGCAGACATGGTCCATCTCAGCGAGTCCTCCTTCCGCGAATATTTCAAGTCGGTGACCTCCATGAGCCCGCTCCAGTACCAGAAAGCGCTAAGGCTGCAGGAAGCGCGGCGGCTGATGCTGTCCGGCGGGCGGGATATTACCACGGCGAGCCAACTGGTCGGATATATCAGCGATTCCCAGTTCAGCCGGGATTACAGCCGCTTCTTCGGCAATCCGCCGAGCCGGGATATCGCCAAGTGGAAATCGGGCCTCATCTCCTGAATGCTACCCAACAAGCCCTCCGATCTTGTCAACGGGGGGCTTTTCCGTTGAATCGGGCAAGAAATCAAGCAGAACAGTCAAATGAAAGGGTATCGGGCCGTCTATACTGATCTTATCCGGATAAGCCAAGCGGCGAAGCGGAAATCATCGTTGGAACAAGCTGCTTTGTACAGGGATTTAGAGGCTTGATTCTACAAGGAGGATACCGGAATGCGGATTTTTGTAACGGGAGCAAGCGGCTTTATCGGGTCGGCAGTGGTCCGGGAACTGCTTGAGGGCGGACATGAAGTGGCCGGGCTGGTACGCTCCAAGGAAGCGGCCGAGCGGCTGGAGGCGGCTGGAACGAGAGCTGTTCGCGGCTCTATTGAGAACACAGAGCTTTTGCGCCGGGAAGCAGCTCAGGCCGATGCAGTTGTGCATACGGCATTCTATCATAAGTTCTCCCATGCCGGCCTGCCGGCAAAAATGCGGATTATGCTGGGCGGAAGTCCGGGGCGGGCGGCGGCACGTTTCATGGCAGCAGCAGTCGGCACGGATTGCCGCGCCATTCAGGCATTGGGAGCCGGGCAGTCCGGGCGGTCTGGAGCGCTTGTAATTGCGATCCCCACTATGACGCTCACTCCCGGAAGGCTGGCGACCGAGGAGGATGCAGGAGATGCCTCATCTATCGGAGGAGGACGGGTGGCGTCGGAGAAGGCTGTGCTCGCACTTGCCGGATCCGGCGTCAGGGCATCGCTGGTACGTCTGCCGCCGATCGTATACGGCAACGGCGACCAAGGCGGCCTGCTGCCCTCCCTGATCCGGGCCGCAAGATCCAAGGGCGCTGCCGCCTATATCGGGCAAGGGACCAATCATTGGCCCGCCGTACACCGGCTTGATGCGGCGCGTCTATTCAGGCTGGCCGTAGAGCAGGCTCCGGCGGGCACGCGGCTCCATGCTGCCGGGGAAGAAGGCTTGCCCTTCAGGCAGATTGCGGAAGCGATTGCGCGGCAGGCGAGTGTGCCATCCAAGCAGATACAAATGGAAGAAGCCGCTTCGTATTTCGGCTGGCTGGGCCCGTTTGTCTCGACCGACAATCCCGTGTCTTCAGCATTGACCCGCGAGCGTTTCGGCTGGAACCCGCAGGAGCGCGGCCTGCTGGCCGAAATCGCACAGGGTGATTATTTTACAGGCCAATCGCTGCGTTAAGCAAACCCCATAAATGATCGTACAAAGAACAAAGTTACTGGCTATGGAGCATGGAGCCCATCCCCACAAAAGAACATCATAATTCCTAAACAACGAGCAAGAGCCTTCCAAAAAGTCAGTACAAACTAACTTTCTGGAAAGCTCCTTTTTGGGTTATCCGTGAACCTGTTGCTTCCCTTCAATACTCAGATCTGCTCCCGGCACAGCGGAAGCCTCATCCCTGTAACGGCCAGCGTAACCTTCTCCGGCAGAATATAATCCTTCTCCAGATTGATATCATGCGACATATGCGTGTAGACCGCGCGGCGCGGCTGAACGGTCTCCAGCAGGTCGGCGGCTTCGGTCATATCATACACAGAGCGGGTGGATAACTCAGCTGCCTCGTAATAAAAGCTGGTTCCCAGCACCAGCAGATCCGCTCCATGCATACGCCTGGTTTCCTCCGTGGTCAGAGAGATTGAGTCCGGGCAGTACACCCAGATATATTCCTCCTTCTCCAGCCTGTAGGCATAGGAGTAACCATTCTTGCCATGGTTCACCCGCCATGTGCTAATCTGCCAGCCATCCAGCGTAATGCCGTCATCGCAAGGGATCATGTCGATATGCCCGCTGAGCCACGGGTATTGGCGCTGGATGACGGGAATGACCTCCGCCGGAGCGTACAGCTCTCCCCGGAAGCCCATCCAGCGGCAGCTGTCTGCCCATTCCGGCAGCCCGCCGATATGATCGAAATGCGCATGTGTCACGAGCAGACGCTTCATGGTGCGGTGCCCCTGCAGCTCCATCTGTCTCCGCCAGTCCGGTCCGCAGTCAATCGCCAGGAAGCCGCTGCCGTTATCTATAAGCACAGAAGAACGCAGGCGGTTATTGCGCCCGGTGGTTCTTGCTTCCGTACAGGTCTCACAATCACAGTAGACCCGGGGTACGCCCATGGCATCCCCTGTTCCGAGGAACACTAATGTATCCATATGCCTGCCCACCTCATCATCTTTTTTCTCGAATATCCGTCAGTTCATTATAGAACAGGAGCCGGTCCTTTGCACCCCGGCCTGTAAGACAGTAAAGAGCTGCCCTTCAGCCTGATCCGGCCGGAGAACAGCTCTCTTAATCCTTCGCACTCCACACTAAGCAGGTGTCTTCTAATCCTCTTCCGTCTCCTCTACCCGCCTAGATCCCGGCCAGCACCTGATACCATATGCCCCGCTTGGAGTACAGCGTGGTGCGGACTTCCTCCCAGCCGCCAAGATAGCTGATATCGAACAACCCGGCAGGAACCGGATACTGGCTCTCATGTGCCGCATAGACCTGCTGGTTCACGGGACGGAAGCCGAACTTGGCGAATATCTCCTGCGCCTCAGGCGTCGTCAGATAATCGACCAGCGCTTCTGCGGCCGCACGGGTACCGTGCTTATCTGCGTATTTATCCACCACGGCCGCAGGATTCTCGATCAGAATCGTATTCTTCGGGATGACCACCTCATACTTCACACCCTCTGCAATCCGCGCCAGCAGCTCATTCTCATAAGTGACGATCACATCGCCTACGCCGTACTCGAAGGCAGCCATGGAGGCCCGCCCGCTTTTATCCAGAGATTCGACGTTCCTGTGTATGCTCTCCAGGAAGGCCTTGGCAGCCGCAGGGTCCTTCACCCCCTCCTGCTCCTCAGAACGCTTCAGGCCGGCCCCGTAGATCGCGTTGATGTCCCACTGGGCACCGCCGGAGGTCTTCGGATTAGGGTAGAGCACCTTCACCCCCGGCTTCGCCAGATCGGCAAAATCATGAATCCCCTTCGGATTGCCCTCCCGCGTTCCCAGGGCCACAACCGACCGCGTCACCATGCCCGCCTCGCCGCCTCGCTGCTTCCAGTCCTTCTCCACAAGGCCCGCCTTGACCAGCTTCCCGATATCGCCTTCCATGGCAAGCAGCGTGACATCCGCCTCGAAGCCGCCGGCAATTGCCCTCGCCTGAGTGCCTGAAGCTTCATAGGACTGCTGGAATACGATAGTTTGACCGGTATCCGCCTTCCACTTTTCCGCGAACCCGGGGAGAATCTCGCCCATGGCATCCTTCACCACGCTGTAGGCGCCCACCACAAGCGTTAGATCTCCCTGCGGCGGCGCACCTCCCTCTCCTGCATCCGGCTGCTCATTCCCGCAGCCGGCAGCGGTCAGGGCGAACACCGCCAGCAGTAAGACCGTCAGCCATCCGTGCAGTTGTCTGCTCCTTCTGATAAGCCACATACCGGCGACACATCCCACTCATTTATTTTTTAGATAAATACAGGCATCGGATCTTTCTTCAGCCCATTCTCCTGAATCCAGCTCCGTTCCTCATTGAACAGGTAGGCGCGGTGTACCAGCACAGATATTTCCTGGCCCGGAGTCAGCGTTTCTTTCTCCAGAGAGCGGTAGGTGACCAGCTTATGTCCATTGATCTCAACCTCCACCAGCCATTCACTGCCGCGGAAATGCAGATGCTTCACAACGCCCTGCTCCGTGGCCGAAGCTATTTTGAATTCATGCAGATGGCCCACCTCAATATATTCCGGACGGATCAGCGCCTTGGTCGGCTTACCGCCGCCTGCGCCTTCGAAGCCCTTCAGCTCGGAAGCACTCCCGATCAGCGTCGATTCCCCGATGAAGGTTGCCACGAACGGTGTCTTCGGCTCTTTATAGATATCCCAAGGCGTACCCTTCTGCTCCAGCCGCCCCTGGTTAATGATCATAATCTCATCCGCAACTTCAATCGCCTCATCCTGGTCGTGGGTGACGAAGATTGAGGTGATCCCGACACGTTCGATCAGCTCCCGCAGCCAGGAACGCAACTCCTGGCGGATCTTCGCATCAATCGCCGCGAACGGCTCATCCAGCAGCAGCAGCTGCGGCTCAGGGGCCAGCGCCCGGGCAAAAGCCACCCGCTGGCGCTGCCCCCCGGACAGCTGATGCGGATACCGGCTCTCGAAGCCCTTCAGTCCGGTCAGCTCCACCAGCTCGGTGACACGGTCACGGATGACTGACTTACTAGCTTTCTTGACTTTCAGGCCGAAGGCGATATTCTCGAACACCGTCATATGCTTGAACAGCGCATAGTTCTGGAAGACAAAGCCGATCTCACGCTCCTGCGGCGGAAGATGGTTCACCGCCCGGCCGTGGAAAATAATCTCGCCGCTGTCCGGCGTCTCAAGGCCCGCCAGCATCCGCAGGATCGAGGTTTTGCCGCCGCCGCTTGGGCCAAGCAGCCCAATCAGATGGCCTTTGGTAATGCCGAAATGGACATCCTTCACCGCATGAAAATCGCCAAAATGCTTATCGAGTCCCCGGACCTCTACATGCATAATTAGTGCCCTCCCTTTCTTCTCTTGCTCCATTCCATAAGCAGCAGCAGTCCTGCGGAGAATGCGGCCAGCACCAGTGCTATCCCGCCCGCAGCCGTAACATTGAAATTCTCGACATCCTGATAGACCAGTGTGGTGGCCGTCTGGGTCCGGTTCATAATATTGCCTGAGACGACGAGCACCGCACCGAACTCACCCAGTGAGCGGGCCACCGTCAGAATCACTCCATAGATGACCGCCCAGCGGATTGAAGGCCAGGTCACCTTCCAGAAGGTCGTCCAGCCATATGCGCCAAGTGTGGACGCGGCCTCTTCCTGCTGGGACCCGATCTCTTGCAGTACCGGCATCACCTCACGCACCATTAGCGGGAACGTGACGAACAGCGTAGCAATCACCATTCCCGGAAAAGCATACACAATCTTCACTCCAATTTGCTCAAACAACGCACCCAGCGCACTGTCCGGCCCGAGCAGCAGAACGATCATCAGCCCTCCGATAACCGGCGATACCGCATAAGGCAGATCCACGATGCTGTTCAGCAGGCTTTTGAGGCGCCGGCCCAGCCAGTTCGCCCGTACCAGATACAGGGCCGTCATGATCCCAAACAGCGTATTCAGCAGCGTCACAACCACTACAACATATCCGGTCATCAGCAGCGCATGCAGCGCCTCGGGCCGGGTCAGGGCGTTCCAGAAGCCGCTCCAGCCTTCGCTGAAGGCCCCCATTGTCATCCTGCCAAGCGGAGCTGCAATCAGGACGAAGAACACGAGGTAGGTCAGTGCAATCCACAATCTTCTCATGATCTTCTCCCCCGCATCTGCATGAGGCTGATCAGCCAGAGAATCAGGAAGGATAAGGTCAACAGAATGATCGACACCGCGGCAGCTCCCGCCGGATTATCACTTTCGACCTCACCGAAAATATAAACAGAAGACACCAGCGTTCGCCCCGGAATATTGCCTGCCACGAGAACTACCGCACCGAATTCAGCGAGCGCCCGCGAGAAGGCCAGCATCCCGCCGCCGATCATGCCAGGTGCCATAGACGGCAAGATCACCTGTAGGAAGACCCTGCTGGGCTTCGCTCCCATCGTATAGGCTGCCTCTTCTTCCGAAGCGTCCAGCTCCTCCAGCAGCGGCTGCACCGCCCGGATGACGAAGGGGAATGTGACGAAGACCATGGCAATCACAATGGCAGGCTGGTGAAAAACAATCGTGAAGCCCAGCGATTCCGCAAGGCCCCCAATCAGGCTTCCCGGGCCCAGCAGCAGCAGAATCATCAGTCCGCCAACCGCAGTTGGCAGGGCAAACGGGAGATCAACAAGGCTGTTCAGCAGCGCCCTGCCCCGGAACTTATAACGGATAAGGACCCAGGCGATCATCGTGCCCAGCAGCACATTCGTAAGAGCCGCAATGACCGCCAGTTTGAGTGTTAACAGGACCGACTTCCAGGCAATCGGATCGCTCACACTTTCAGTGAAGCTTCCGAGCCCGGATGAGAATGAATTGTAATAGACCCCAAGGATCGGAAGCACAATCAGAATGACGAAATACAGTACAACCGTTGATCTAAATCCCCAGGTCCAGCCCTTGTGCCTGATCAGCGAATTCAATGGTCAACCTCCCACCTCCGGATAACCGGTCGGTATACTCGACTTTAAGGTTTGATTATTCCTATTAATATACTTGGTTTAAAGTTATTCCTACTTTACCAAATACCGCTTGCTGCCGTCAATTACTTTGTTAGTTTTTGGGTTAAAGTATAAGTAGCACTTGTTATATCCAAACCAGAGAGGGGCTGTTCATGATGCTTCATACTATGGAGATCACCACCAGCAAACGGGATGAAATGCGGGATATTACCCGCGAGGTTCAGGCTTATGTGAAGAATAGCGGAGTTCTTAACGGACTGCTGATTGTCTATTGCCCGCACACCACCGCAGGGATTGCGATTAACGAGAACGCCGATCCTGATGTGAAGCGTGATGTGTTGATGTGTCTGGATGAGGTCTATCCCTGGGAGCATCCTAAATACCGCCATGCCGAGGGCAATACGGCTTCCCACCTGAAATCCATTACGGCCGGTCCTTCGCAGACCCTGATTGTTCATGAAGGGGCTGTGCTGCTGGGCCGCTGGCAGGGCATCTATTTTTGCGAGTTCGATGGTCCAAGGCAACGCCAGTGCCACCTCAAAATTATGGAAGGCTAGCACTGCCTGCCCTTGTAGAAGAGCAGCTGCGCATGGACCGCGAAGCTGCTCTCTATACAATTTATAGTTCCTGTAACACTTTCACCATGCAAAGTTATACCAATGCAACGCTCTAAAGTACGAGCTGTTAAAAAAAACAGCTTTTTATAAACTGCGGCTTAATACCTTGACATGTGTCAGGGCGGCTTCCTTCACATCTTCAAACAACACTTTATCCTGAATATAATACGAAATGAATCCGTGAGCCGATAAGAATAAGGTCAACGGCACGTTCTGCCAGTCCTCCGATACATATCCCTCTTCCTTCATATGACGGCGGACAATGCTTGCAAATAACTCGAAACATCGGCCCTGTTCTGCCCGACAATACGCCAGCAGCTCTTCGTCGCGGATCATGAACATGATCTCATACTGATACGGATGGTTCAGCCCGAACCGGATGAACTCCATAATCAGCTGCTCCACCCGGGTCATTCCCTCTTCAGGCGGAGAGGTCATTGCTTGATTCAGCAGCGAAGCCACATGATTGAAATCCTCAACTACAATGGCGTAGAAAAGTTCGGCCTTCTCTTTGAAATGGTAATACAGGGAGCCGTGGCTATAACCCAGGTGCTGACCAATGCTGCGCATCGAAATGGCACGGTACCCTTTGGTGATGAAAAGATGCCTCGCCGCCTCCAGAATTCTTTCTCTCGACAACTCCTGTTCCACTGCTCTTCTTGCCATAATCTATTCCCCTTCGCTGTAGTAAAGCCGCCGCCCTTCCGTAACGAGGGATTGCCCCTCCGTAAGATCGGTTATCCATGCGATAAATGCGTCACCTTCATCATTACGCGGAAGACACAGCAGTGTAACTTTATCCGTAAACAAAGTCTCTCCGGTCTGGATATTCCGGCCCCGCAGTGCATTCTCCACCTTGCCCAGCCAGGTGTACTCGATTTCCACGAATACCTCCCGTCTCAGCACACGTGTAATGACCTCTCCGGCTTCCAGCGCCAGTACAGCGCCATCGGTATAGGCCCGAATCAGCCCGCCTGCACCCAGCATAATGCCTCCGAAATAACGGGTAACTACAATAGCGACATTCTTCACCTGTTGGCTGCGGATTACTTCCAAAATCGGTTTCCCGGCCGTTCCACTCGGTTCCCCGTCATCCGACTGTCTCTGGATCTCATCCCTCTCCCCGATCATATAAGCAGAGCAGTTATGCGTAGCATTCCAGTGCTGCTTCTTGATCGAATCGATAAATTGCACAGCTTCTTCCTCGTTCTCCACCGGCATAACATGCCCGATGAAGCGTGATTTACGGATTACGACCTCCCGCGAGCCGGGGGTACGTACCGTCCTGTATTGTTCCAGCATTGTTGTCCATTCCTTACTTTGCATGTGATGACTTGATATATATTAGGAGCAGCCCTGGTAGTGGTTACCTATGGACTGCTCCCTGATGACTTACTTTACTATGAATGATCTGCGGTTAGAGTGGGACTATTCGGTAAGTCTTGCTTCCAGTTCTGCCTTTTCTTTCTCGTAGCCTGGTTTGCCCAGCAGTGCGAACATGTTCTTCTTATAGGCTTCAACACCCGGCTGGTCGAACGGATTCACACCCAGCAGGTATCCGCTGATCCCGCAAGCCTTCTCGAAGAAGTACACCAGATAGCCGAAAGTATACGGCGTTTGGTCAGGAATGGTAACGATCAGGTTCGGCACCTGTCCATCGGTATGCGCCAGCATAGTTCCCTGGAATGCCTTCTTATTAACGAAGTCCATCGTCTGGCCGGTCAGGAAGTTGAGGCCGTCCAGATCATCCGGATCATTCTCGATCGTTACATGATGCTGTACCTTCTCCACTTGAATAACCGTCTCGAAAATGTTGCGGTTACCCTCCTGAATGAATTGGCCCATGGAGTGCAGATCTGTCGAGAAGTCCACCGAGGACGGATAGATTCCCTTAAAGTCCTTGCCTTCGCTTTCGCCGTACAGCTGCTTCCACCATTCAGAGACAAAGTGCAGGGACGGCTCGTAGTTCACGAGGATTTCTGTCGTCTTGCCTTTGCGGTAGAGCGCGTTACGTACTGCAGCATATTGATAGCTCTGGTTCGTAGCCACATCGGGATTGTTGAACTCATCGGCTGCGGCTGCGGCCCCTTGCATCATTTCTTCAATGTTAATTCCCGCTACGGCGATAGGCAGAAGCCCTACCGGTGTCAGTACGGAATAACGTCCGCCTACATCATCAGGGATGATGAACGACTCATAGCCTTCTTCGTTAGCCAGCTTCTTGAGTGCGCCCTTCTCCTTGTCTGTTGTAGCGTAGATCCGTTTGCGTGCTTCTTCCTTACCGTATTTCTTCTCCAGTGCTGCACGGAAGATACGGAAAGCAATAGCAGGCTCGGTAGTTGTACCGGATTTGGAGATTACGTTCACGGAGAAGTCTTTACCTTCTACCAGGTCAAGCAGATGCGTGATGTAGGTAGAGCTGATGTTATTACCGGCAAAATAAACCTCCGGTGTCTTGCGCTTGTCCTTGGACAGGTTATTGTAGAAGGAATGCGAAAGCGCCTCGATAGCTGCGCGTGCCCCCAGATAAGAGCCGCCGATACCAATCACGATCAGCACTTCGGAATCACTCTGAATCTTCTTGGCGGCCTGCTGAATACGGGCGAACTCTTCCTTGTCATAAGCTGTAGGAAGATCAATCCAGCCCAGGTAATCGGAGCCTGCTCCGCTCTTGTTATGCAATTGTTCGTGGGCCAGCTTCACCGGAGCGGCGAAGTAGTCGATCTCGGTCTGGCTGAAGAAGGAAAGGGCTTTGGTGTAGTCAAAATTAATCTTCTTGGACATCGGTAATGGTAGCCTCCTGTTTATCTCTTTAGATTTGACACCGTGTGTTGCAACATTATAATCTAGAATACTTTAATTTGCCTTGACTGGCAAGGTCTTAAGGCATATCCCCGGCTTTCCGAACCCTGTTTATGAAAAAATAGCTGAAAGCGGTTACTAAGCAGATAAGCAGACCTGTTCTGTGGAACAGGCTGTAACCTTCTGATAGAATGAAGGCAAACTTAGTTTCTATAATATGATCTCAGGAAAGCAAAGGTGGAATTGAAATGAAGCACATCGGCTTTATCGGACTCGGAACAATGGGAGCACCTATGGCGTCGAACCTGCTGCGAAGCGGCTTTGAGGTTACGGTGTATAACCGTACAGCAGAGAAATGCAAACCATTGGAACAGGAAGGTGCGAAGACAGCCGCCACACCGCAGGCAGCAGCGGAAGGCAAGGATGTTATTATTACCATGATCAGCAACGATGATTCGATCCGTGAAGTCTTCCACGGTGACCATGGCATTCTCGCCACCCTTCAGCCGGGAACAACCGTAATCGATTCCAGCACCATCTCCCCCGGCCTTGCAAAGGAGATCGCTGCTGAAGTTGAAGCACGGGGCGGCAGCTTCCTTGATGCCCCTGTAACCGGCAGCAAGCCGGCAGCTATCGACGGCACACTGGTCTTCATGGTCGGCGGACATGCCGAAGTGATTGAGAAGCACCGGGATCTCTTCGACTCCATGGGCCGTCTGCTGCTGCATATGGGCGCTAACGGCAGCGGCGCTGTAGCCAAGCTGGCTCACAATGCCATGGTCGGCATTCACAATGTCGCGCTCGCCGAGGGCTTCTCCATTGCGGTGAAGTCCGGGGTACCCGCAGATAAGTTCCTGGAGCTGGTGAAGAACGGATCAGCAGGCAGCAAGCAGGCCGAGCTGAAGGGCCAGAAGATCATTGATAACGACTTCAGCAACCAGTTCTCCCTTGCCCTGATGCTCAAGGATCTCAAGCTGGCGTCCTCGCTCAGTGATTCCACTGGCGTCCCTTCCCCTATGCTCGGCGTAGCCAAGAGCATGTTCCAGGCAGGCTTCAACCACGGCTACGGCGACGAGGACCTGTCTGCTGTGGTCAAATCCTACGAAGACTGGATCGGCCGGAAGATCGGCGAAGGTAACTAATGTAACGGCGGCTTTTCCAGAATCTGTTTATGATGGTGTTTCACACACTATTGTAAACAGGGGAGGAAGTTTCAATGCTGACCTTTGAACTCGCCCGGCCTCAAGATGCGGCCATGTTGGCGGATGTACAAAAAAGAACCTGCCTATTGTGTTCGGTTTTTCACCTACATTTGGACCATGTGCCGACGCTCAGCCTATTGTGTTCGGTTTAATACGAAAATAAAAGTCGGGATGCGACTGATGCACCCGACTTATTTTCATTCCTGGGGGTGACAAGGCCTCTGTCTTGTCATGCCTGTTTTCCGCATACATTCTGTATATGTAACTTGTAATCAGGGCGCAGCCAGGCAGTATCGGCTGCGCCCTTTTACTATGCGAGCATGGCCTTCTTGTCAGGAGTGAGAACGCAAAAATACCGGTGATTTAATCACCGGTACGGGAAGTTTATTTTACAGTATATGTACAAAAAAACATACGTTTTCCTTGCGTTAACTATAAAATTAATATAGCACAGAAATGTCAACATAACAAGCATTTTTATGGAAAATGAAGAAAATAAATGATTCTCCCCCTGGCAGCCTGGCAGCAAGGATCCAGAAGGCGCCCGACGCGGCTGTCCCCCTCTCCTCCCCTGATGATATGATCTTCTGCACGAAGGAGGCGACTGATATGCAAATTAGACTGAGAGATATCCGTAAAAGCTTCAAGGTGTACAAACGGCCCGAAGGGAAATGGGGACTGCTGAGAGGAGCGTTTATGCGGAATGTTACCCAGGTGGACGCGCTCGGCGGCATCAGCTTTGATATTGAGGAGGGTGAACTGGTAGGTTACATTGGCCCGAACGGCGCCGGCAAATCCACCTCCGTCAAGGTAATGAGCGGCATCCTGACACCCGACAGCGGAGAATGCACTATCTTGGGCAAGATTCCATGGAAGCACCGCGTAGAGCATGTATCCCGGATCGGTGTTATGTTTGGCCAGCGCTCACAGTTATGGTGGGATGTCCCGGTGGCAGACTCTTTTGACGTGCTGAAGGATATTTATGCCATTCCTCCAGGCGACTACCGCTTAAGATTATCCGAGTTATCGGCAACACTTGGAGTGGAAGCGCTCTTAAGGACTCCGGTGAGACAGCTTTCGCTCGGGCAGCGGATGCGCTGTGAGCTGGTGGCAGCACTGCTGCACCGGCCGAAGCTTCTCTTTCTGGATGAGCCAACCATTGGACTTGATGCGGTATCCAAGCTCGCGCTGCGCAATTTTCTGAAGGAAGAGAACCGTAAGTACGGGATTACGATGCTGCTGACCACACACGATATGGACGATATTGAGGCATTATGCG
The DNA here is from genome assembly GCF_037975415.1 of Paenibacillus sp. FSL M7-0896. Taxonomy (NCBI): domain Bacteria; kingdom Bacillati; phylum Bacillota; class Bacilli; order Caryophanales; family Paenibacillaceae; genus Paenibacillus; species Paenibacillus sp. FSL M7-0896. Next base: position 1,116,747 of record NZ_CP150250.1, on the reverse strand, counting down.
AGCGGGTCATGGTGATCGGGCACGGCCAACTGCTCTATGACGGGCAGCTCTCAGGTCTGCAGCAGAAATATGCGCCGGAGGTCGTCATGAAAGTGAACACGGATGCGATGATTGCTGCTATGTACAATGACTTGGCTTTGGGTTAAGCCCATCCACCCATCAGGAGGTGCACAATGAACTTTAGATATACATGGCGGGCCTGCAGCTCCCTCTTCCGAATCCGCATGGCAGAAGGGCTCCAGTACCGGGTGTCCGCCATATCTGGCACGATGGTCGGTGTGTTTTGGGCGCTTATAGAATGTGTGCTGTTCACCGTGTTCTATACATACAGCGAGAATGGCTCCTGGAACAATAACGGACTCAGCCTCCCTCAGGCCATATCCTATGTTTGGCTGGCTCAGGGGCTGTTTGTACTCCAGAGTATGAACATCGACAGCGAAATTATGGGCAAAATCAACAACGGCGACGTCGGTATCGAGCTGTGCCGGCCCATGAACCTGTACACCCACTGGTTTGTTAAAAGCTCGGCCGGCAAGCTCGGCACCAGTTGGATCAGGGGGCTGGCCACCGTACTCGCCGGGCTCCTGATGCCTGCCGGGTATGCCCTAGGGGGCCCTGCCTCATTGCCTGCACTATTCTATTTCCTTCTGTCGGCGGTTATGGCGTTTGTGCTGTGCTCGGCCTTCGCTATGCTTGTGACTGCGATCCGGCTGAATATCACTTGGGGGGACGGACCGACCTATATGCTTCTACTGCTAAGCGGCATATTGTCCGGCACCTACCTCCCCCTGCGGCTCTGGCCTGATTTCATGCAGACCTTCCTGTACCTGCAGCCGTTTGGCGGATTTGCCGACATCCCTCTACAGCTATATATAGGCAGCGTGGCTACTGCCGCCGCATTGCCCGGCATCGGCTTACAGCTCCTCTGGAGCCTTATCTTTATCGCGGCGGGCCGGATGATCATGAAACGCAGATTACACAGCATTATCGTCCAGGGAGGGTGAGAGTAACGTATGCTTGCTGAAGGTAAAATTTATTGCAAATACTTGCGGATGCATCTGCTGTCCGGCATGGAATATAAGGGCTGGTGGCTGATGCTGATTCAGGTGCTTACTGTGGTGATCTCCGATCCCATAGCCACCGTCCTGCTGTTCTCCCGCTTTGGCAATATCGGCGAATGGACCGTCGCCCATATCATTCTGGTGTACTCGCTGGCGGTGGCTTCCTTCGGACTTGCCGAGAGCGTATGCCGCGGCTTTGATTATTTCCCGTGGCATCTGCTGCGCTCCGGCGATTTCGACCGGCTGCTGCTCCGCCCGCGGTCCCTGTTCGTGCAGGTCGCCGCTTCCAGATTCCATCTGCACCGGCTGGTCCGGCCGTTTACAGGGATCTGTGCTGCGGGCTGGGCGCTGGGACAGCTCGGAGTTCCCTTGACGCCCAGCAGACTCGGCATTCTGGCGATGGCGCTGGCCGGAGGCTGTCTGATGTACTGTGGAGTGTTCGTGCTAACCTCAGGTCTTGCTTTTTTCACGATCAAAGGGCTGGACTGGATTTTTCTGCTGACCAACGCCAGCTACCAGATTACCCGCTGCCCAGAGCCCTATTTACCGCGAATGCTAAAATCTGTGTTCAGCTTTGTGCTCCCAATGCTGTTCATCAGCTTCTATCCGGCGGCCACCGTCTGCGGCTGGGATTATCCCCGCTGGCTGGGCTTCCTCTCGCTTCCCTCTGGAGCTGCCTTCCTCGGAGTGTCTCTGCTGGTATGGCGCATAGGCGTGAGGCATTACAAAAGCACGGGGAGCTGAGCTCCGCTGAAGCTGACAATACAAAAAAAGCACCCCGGGACCATGAATCTTCCAGGGGTGCTTTTTTTCTACCACTTTCTTTTACACAATCGGGTAAGAACAGCAATAATCAGTTAATGCGAATACTTCCAGAGCAAACTTGGAGTTGCCGGGAACATGGAAGGTTTCCGCCCCGTCAATGTCCTTCCACACTTCAGTACCGGGAAGCAGCACCTTAAGCTTGCCGGAGAGAATCTCCATCGTCTCGGGGCCATCGGTGCCGAATTCGTATACGCCAGGCAGCATAATGCCGAGTGTCACCTTAGTGCCGTCTTCCAGTGTAACTGTACGGCTGGTCACTTTTCCGTCGTAATAAATATTGGCTGCTTTTTGAATTGTCGCGCCTGTAAACTGACTCATGTGCTTATTCTCCCCTTTGTCGTTAGATCCGTCTATTATAGCAGCGCTTTTACGCGGCTGACTACATTTTCTACAGTGAAGCCATATTCTCTAATTACGGTGTCGCCAGGGGCGGAAGCGCCAAAGGTAGTGATTCCCAGAATGTCACCCTGGTCGCCTGTATAACGTTCCCAGCCGAAGGTTTGCGCCATTTCGATAGCCAGACGGGCTTTCACTTCAGGCAGGATAACGGAATCGCGGTATGCTTTATCCTGCTTCTCGAACAGATCCCAGCTCGGCAAGCTGATGACACGAACATCAATGCCTTCTTCGGCAAGCGCAGCCTGAGCCTTAACCGCCAGCTGTACTTCAGAGCCTGTAGCAATGATCTGTGCCTGTGGAGTGCCGTTCTTGGAATCAGAGACCACATACCCGCCGCGTTTGATGTTATCGCGTACACCGTCTACGGTTCCAGCCAGGATCGGCAGGTTCTGACGGGTCAGGACCAGTGCTACCGGATTGGCGGTATTCTCCATAGCGTATGCCCAAGCTGCAGAGGTTTCATTGGCATCAGCCGGACGAATGACCGTCAGACCCGGAATGATACGCAGGGAAGCAAGCTGTTCAATAGGCTCATGGGTAGGACCGTCTTCACCGACAGCGATACTGTCATGGGTAAGCACATAGGTTACCGGCAGCTTCATGATGGAAGCCAGACGGACAGCCGGACGCAGGTAATCTGTGAAGACGAAGAACGTACCGCCGAACACCTTAAGACCAGTGTGCAGTGCAATCCCGTTCATGGCTGCAGCCATTCCGAATTCACGTACGCCGAAGTAGATATTACGGCCGTCATAGGATTCGGAGGTGAATTGGGACAGACCGTTCAAGTGCGTCATGGTCGAGCTCTCCAGATCGGCTGAACCCCCAACCAGCTGCGGGATACCGCCAGTCAAGCCGTTCAGTGCATTACCGGAAGCCACACGGGTAGATACAGCTTTGTCTTCTGCTTTATAGAATGGTAGATTAGCATCCCAGCCTGCAGGAAGCTCACCCTTCAGTGCAGTTTCGAGCTGTGCAGCAAGCTCTGGGTATGCTTTTTTGTAGGCTGCAAATTTCTCATCCCATGCTTTGTTAGCGGCGATTCCTTTGGCCTTCACTTCAGCGAAGCTGGCACGGACTTCATCCGGTACATAGAAATCTTCTTCATATACCCATTTGTAGTATTCCTTCGTCAGCTTCGTTTCATCGGCACCCAGCGGGGAGCCGTGGGTACCGCCGTGGCCGCCTTTACCTTGCTTGTTCGGGCTGCCGTAGCCGATGACTGTCTTCACTTCGATCAGCGTCGGTTTGCTGCTGTCTGCTTGAGCCTCTTCAAGAGCCTTAGCCAGTGCAGGAAGATCGTTACCGTCTTCTACGCGCAGAACCTGCCAGCCGTAAGCTTCAAAACGCTTAGCAACATTCTCGGAGAATGCAAGGTTGAGCTTGCCGTCTAGGGAGATATCATTCGAATCGTACATTACAATCAGCTTGCCCAGCTTCAGGTGTCCGGCAAGTGAAGCAGACTCGGAAGAGATCCCTTCCATCAAATCACCGTCGCCGCAGATGGCGTACGTATAATGGTCAATCACGTTATGTTCATCTTTATTGTAAGTCGCACCCAGCTGCGCTTCAGCCATTGCCATACCTACAGCCATACCGATACCTTGTCCAAGCGGACCGGTTGTCGCATCTACACCGGCAGTGTGGCCGACTTCCGGATGTCCCGGAGTTAAGCTGCCCCATTGGCGGAACTGCTTCAATTCTTCCATAGGCAGATCATAGCCGCTGAGGTGCAGCAGGCTGTAAAGGAGCATGGAACCATGTCCGGCAGACAACACGAAGCGGTCACGGTTGACCCAAGTCGGGTGGTCCGGGTTATGATTCATCGTCTTGGCGAACAATTGGTATCCCATAGGTGCGGAGCCCATCGGCATACCCGGATGTCCGGAGTTTGCCTTTTCAATGGCATCAATGGCAAGTGTACGGATCGTAGTGATGGCCAGGTTGTCCACCGTTGAGTTTTCTTCTTTATGAATGGCTTGATCTTTTGCTTGTTCAGTCATTACAATAATCCTCCTCGAATCAAGAATGTCATTTTGACTATTATTGTATCACGGAAGTGGAAGCATTTCCAATTGTTTTTGCTGCAGCTTATATTTAGCGGCTTCTGTCGGGTCTATGCACGCCTGTGCCAGATTCACGGTGCTTCAGGAGGTTCTTTTTGGAGATACGGATAGGAATCCAGAAACTTAGCCTTAAGTCTAGTTTCTAATTAAGACTAAAGTTTGTTTTACAAAGCGGATTTATACAGTAAGATGGAAGTACCACAGCGGAATTTTAGCCGGATTATCCATAATTTCCAGCAGAAAGGAATTCAGAAGATGACTGCAAACAGAGACATTTATATTGTGCTGACCGGAACAGGCACGGCCTTCAGCGGAATTATTAAATGGTTCACCAAAGCGGAGCTGAATCATGCCTCGATTGCTTTTGACAGTGAGCTGCGTGAGGTCTACAGCTTCGGCCGAAAAAAAGTGTACAACCCGTTTATTGCCGGACTTATCCATGAGAACTTCATCCATCCGTTCTACAACAGTGCAGATTGTGCCATCTACCAGCTCAGAGTCAGTGAGGAAGAGTACAATACTATGTATAACCATGTCCAGGGTATGATGCAGAATCAGGAGCGTTATAAATATCACCTGCTCGGTCTGGTCGGTGTGCTGTTGAACATCCGGATTGACCGGGAGAACGCCTATTTCTGTTCCCAATTCGTCGCCTCTGTATTAGAGGAAACCACCGTTCATCCGGTAGCCAAGCCCTCCTGCTTCGTTACTCCCGAGGATTTCGCTTCATCCCTGTGTGCCCACAAAATATTCAGCGGCAAACTCTCCTACTATATGGACCGGAGTCATTCTGCGGACCTCAGAGGTTCCAGTCTACATAACCCCCAAACTACTAATCCGGCAGATTTTGCAGCCCCAAGGCTGCGGCTGCATGAAGAACGGACCGAGGGAATCGTCTGAACGATCACCCTCCGCCCGCTTGATGCCAAGTAAAACAAAATCATAGTAGCACATAAGGCATAAGGATTGCGTCCCGCGTTATTTTACACGATGGCTCTGATAATATTCTGTCCAATCTCCAAGAATTGTTACCGCCACTGTATCCACCTTGGTCTGATACTCATTAGTTGCGGTAAAGGTAAAAGTAACCGGACCATCCGGCAGCTGTTCGAACGATGGGTCGGCCAGCTCACCCGTCCATAAGGTCTTGTCACTCCCGGTCGGACTCAGCGCAGCCGTGTATCCTCCAGTCATTGTGACTTGCACGGTATACGGCAGTCCGGTAGCTGTCCCCTGCAGCACAAATTTTTCGCCAGCCCAATAGACACTATACCCCCGCGGACTTTCAGGCGAGCCGCTCTGCTTCATATTGTACGCCTGACGGTTGCCATTCCACTCCTCTGTATGACGGACAGCCCCCTTGATGCTAAGCAGGTTAACCATAAAGTACTTTCTTGCGGACACAACACTCCAATCAAATCCATCGAAGACCTCAACTTCTACAGCATATTTTTCGTACTCTGCTAAGGCTCCATCCGGTACCTTCCATTGTTTTGAACTTGAACCCTGGTCACCGGACTGCACCTTAACCGCACCTGTGGCCAGATTTATTATCCGCACCCGGAAGCGCTGCTGCTGATCCCCGTCCTCATCCTGATAATCCCACTTGATGATTGGTGTCAGCGTGCTGGCAATGGTAGGCTTGTTGGGGCTGTCACTTGTCGGATAGGTAATTGAGACCTTGGGCAACCGGTTCAACACGGTAATGCTATGGGACAGCTCTCTGAACAGTCCCAGGGAGTCCGTAACAAGCTGCCGATACGTAAAGGTACCGTTTGTAGTAAACTTTTTGTTAAAATCGCCTTCTGTGCTCACAAGCCCCTCTACACCAGCCGCCGGCTTCAAGAAATACTGATGACTTATGCTGTCTCCTTTCGGAATATCCTCATCTGTTGCCGTGCTCTTGATATTAAGCACATCCGTCCGGTAGATTGCTACCTTGGTGGCATCCTTTCCGGTATCCGTAATGAGGGTGAATCCCGGCTGGGGCGGATTGTCGATGATGAAGGCTTTTTCGTTTGATACCTCGGACCAGGAGCCTTTGGAATACGCCCGCCCCAATACCGTGAAGTACTCGAAGCGATTGAAGGTTCGGTTCGGAACTTGATACTGACGGATCGATCCGCTGCCATCTGTATTCTCTACCGTTTTCTCCAATAGCCCTTCTTTGGTGAAAAATTCAAGCCTGTACTTTTCCTGAGGATCATTCTCCGGATCGGAGTAGGTCCACTGAATCAACGGGTCCCCCTGCTTCTCTGCATCCAGGACGGTAGGGTTCCCTACTGTACCCGGCGGAGAAGTGATCGTCATGGACGGGGCTTCGTTTTTGATTACATTCACTTTGAGTGACTCAATATTTGACTTCGCCCCAATCTGGTCCACTGCCCAATGTTCCAGGGTGTATATCCCCGGTTCCGGGAAGCTGATTTCGATGCTCGGCGTCTTATATAATTTGGTGGTGCTGTCGCTGTCTGTCACCTTCCAAAAATATTGAAGACTGGCGATATCCGATGGATCTCCATCATTATCAGATGATGTGAACTGCTTCGTATCGAACTGATACACCGCCCCTGGCCCGTTGATGGCAGCCGTAGGGACATGGTTGAGGACTTTGAACGTCCGTGTCGCATTAGAGGAAAGCGACCCGTCTGAAGCTGTCAGGCGCATTTCCCAGCCATCTGAAATAGCTTGTTGTGGTGCAATGCCACTACGCGCGATCAGATCCCGGATGGTGATCACCTGGTTTCGGTTACCTCCGGCATAATAGTACGGGCTGCTATTGATCCGGGCATTCCAGGCATAGCTTAGCCAATCCCCATCCTCATCCGGGTCTGGTGTCATATTCTCCATCGTAATGACCGTATCCCGGTACACTTCCACCGGCATATTGAAGGCAGCTGCTGGCGGGTGATTCAGGACTTGTACCGTTTGGCTGTAGGGCTGCGACCATAGCCCGCGGTTATCATGGACCTGAAGGGTTAACTGATACGTCCCCACGCCAAAGGCAGCGATATTCGGCGGCACCGCCGCGCCGCCCGAATGACTCCATACCTGTTGCCAGCCATCTTTGATCACCGTCCAGTTATACACATCGAGTGGATCATTATCCGGGTCGAAGGACTTATCAGTGATGGTGGTAACTTTGCGGTACGATACAATGTTGGGCTCTACGGTAAACAGCGCTACCGGTGGCAGATTGCCGGCCGCACCCACCGTTTGCTGTGACCAGTCACTCCAGACGCCAACCCCGTTCTCTCCATCGATGTCCCGCACTCTTAGCCGGATATCATATTGGTCATTGGTCGGTAGCTGTGCCGGCGGATATCCATCGGTCCAGACTTGCCCTTCCGTCTTCTTGTATTGCCATTGCCAATCCATGATCCCTTTATTGGAGGCGGTGACATGATCCAAATCGTAGGAGCTGTCCGTGATCTGCAGCCATCCGCCTGACAGCCGGGCACTGAATAGCGCAATTGGCTTGCGGTGCACATGGAACGTCATCGAAGACAGGTTATTCCGGCTCCATTTCCGGTACACGTCGAACCGGTCGTCATCCTTGGGATTGTCACGCCCCTGGAACGTGGCCACGTAGGACCCGCTATACGGGAAAGTCGTATAGGGTGAACTTCGCCATAATCCAGAATCCCAAATGATCCCCATCGAATTATCAAAGAAATACGGATCATGATCAAACCGGTACCGTTCTTCCCGCTTAGGGTCCCATTCCGAGTCAAAGAATTTCGTTCTGGTTTCTACAGGGGTATTGATCAGGACAAAGGACTTGTTCCGCATCTGCTGTTTGACATTAATCGTAAGCGCCGCCTTCGCGGTCATTCCCGACGGGTCGGAGGCTGTGATGTTCACGGTGTAGGTCCCCGGCGGGATCGAGTCTTGCAGCACGTCCAGTGGGATATTGAATGGTTTGGACAGCTTGGCTTGAGGCACCACCGTCTTCTTGTAGAAGACACCAGGGATCTCGGCGGTGACGGTAACGTCCTCGTTATCTGGATCGCTGACATACCCCTCTATGTTGATTCCGCTGAGGCCCGAAGCATTAACCAGCGTAATTCCATTCGCTGTTCCTACGGACAGGCTAGGGGCATAATTGGGTATCAATTGAGCTACTCTAGTCATGTACGGCGACCACCAATAGGTTTTCGTCCAAGCCAACACTCGAATGCGGAACATTTCTGGATCTTTATCTAGTCCTGGCGTATAATCACTTGGCTGATAATAGTTATATCCTTGTGCATACTCATTCGGATAGGTGTTCGCCATCAAGTTCCGTATGTTGGACATATCTACATCAATAACAGCAGGCATATAATATCCTTGAGATGCTACTGCATTGGTGTGTAACTTTCCCCAATCTGCTGACCAGTTATAATACTGACCATAAAAGTCAGGTGTTCTAGGATCATTACAGCTCCAGTTATTATCATCACCATAAGCATTTCTGTTTAATTCATACTGGTACGCCTCTTTGGTATAAATGGAACTACACATTTCGATTTCCATGGGCTCCGTATATCCGCCCCAATCAGGCCTCCCCGTTGTATAGGTGACATGCAAGTTAGAGCCTGGAACAATATCATAGGTCATTCTTTTGGTCGTTTTATTAAATTTAAGATTGGTTACCTTCAGAGCAGGGAAATCAATGACAACCTTATCATCCTGATTGGCATGTCCCCCTCGCCCAGCTTCAAAGACAATATCCCGGTAATAAATGAAATTGTCCTCTGCCGCCTGCACCGTACTGGCCAGTCTCGTCATTTCGACAACTGGCTGCGGCAGTGCGGGAATGAGCAGCAAGTAGGCCATAAGCAAAATGATACTTCTCTTGAATCTCTTCAATGTCTGCCTTCCTCCCCTACAAGTCCCAATCGACTTCTGGCGCGCGGTTATCTATTTCTACCGTCCGCTCCACCAGCGCTTGTTTGATCGAATCGGTATACGAATCTGCAGAACGCCGGTCCGCCTCCGTCACGTAATCCTCAATGGTCGGTTGACCAAACTCTTCAAAGACCGTCAACCGGATCTCGTATCTCCCCACCTGAGTCAATTCCAGCTTAGGATTAATCTCATTTCCATTATTGAAAATCTCCCAATTCTCATCGGTAAACCGCCCGTCATTATTGGAGTCGTACCGATACTCCCAGATCCGCCGGTTCAGGGTATCCTTGTCTGTGGAAAAGGATCTGTCCGTAATTTGGATGATCGCTCTATTCCCCTTCTCCGGGTCCCGATACATTTTTTGGGCAACGTCAAAATAAACACTTGGGACTTCGTCCGGTGCAATATCGAACGTGATTTCCCCATCTGCACCATAGCCGGCTGTATTCTCAACATGAATATTTGCTTTGTATTTCCCTGGCTTCCGGAAGAGAACGTCCTTGCTCTCCAGCTCGGCCAGACTGCCGCTGTATTTGATATCTGCATTAGTCCCGCCGCTGACTGCGCTGATCGTGACCTGAGTTTTAGACTTAATGATCGGGAATCGTGTCGGGCTTGTGCTGCTGTTGGTGAGCGTGGTTTTCCGGTTCTGCTTCAGCGATCCGGTGATCTCCAGGCTTGCGGATGGGGTTGGCTCAATGACCGTTACCTCCGTGCTGGTGCTCCCGATCAGCCCGTCATTATCGACAACGGTAAGCATTATGGGGAATGTCTGTCCAACCTTATCCCGTGTGTACCACACATAGCCTCTGGCTGTATTTTCAATCCCGCCCTCTGCTCCAGGAGTTCCCCAGGCATAGTCCGTAATGTATCCGTCCGGATCGGAGGAAGCTCCCCCGTATACCATCATGTCAGAACCGGCCTTGACGTACTTGGGTGCGCTGATCCGGGCAATGGGTGGCTTACCTTCCGGCTTGCTCGGCGTGCCCGGTATGGATGGATAGGTAATGGGGTTGTCCTTCTTATACACCCCGGCCGAGACTTCCATTTTCTGTTCCAGGGAGGTTATCGAACCGGACTTGGTAACCACCGGATTCTTGAACCGAATAATCACTGTCAGCGCGTAATCCTGCTTGAAGCTGTCACCGGTCACCCGGCTGGCCGGGATCTGGAAGTCAAAGCTTTTCGATGCGGTGAGCATTTTACCGTATTCTTTCTTCATATCAGCTTTAGCGGATCCATCCTTTTCACGGGCATAGAATACCCATTCCTCGATGTTAGAGGAATTTGTGTAACCCAGCAGCTCGCCTTTAACGTTGATCTTCACATCGACCTTGCTGCCTTCCAGCTTGATTGGGTTTGGACTCGGCTTCTCTAGCGTGGCCGTTCCGTTCAACGTAGCCTGGTCAGGTGGGGAATAATCAAAGGTGACCGAACCGGCATAGCTGTAGGATGTGACTTTGGCTTCAGCGTCGAAGTAGTAAGGGAGAGTTACGTAATAAAGCCAACCTCGAGCATGACCACCTCTTCCAAAACCTTCGGATACTTCTTCTGGTCTCCTTTTTTCAGACGGTACTGAATAATTAATTATAAACTTTCCATTTTTAATGGAAGTTTCTCCTTTATCACCTTTAAGAGCTTGTGGATTAAGCTTGATGCTAGATTGAACTATACTACTATAGGGAACCTGTGTTTTATCTTTCCTATACCAAGTTGCCGTGCTCGGACTGACAGGATCTGACTTCGTGGATACAGTCCTTTTTGGAGGATACTCTGAGGGTATAGAAGCATCCCCTGCATTGACGTTATAACTTTCGTTAATTCCCTTGTCTTCTTTATAGTCATTAATCTGCCATCTTCGGCCATCTGAATAGCGCCAGATGGAGTTTCCGGGAACAGATATAAAAGAATCTTCAAAACCACCGTCCATTCCTGTTACTGGAAATATTTCATCCTTCACATTCCCCTTCAGTGTAATCTTGATCTTTCCGTTCTCGACCATGATTGTTCCTACGACAGTATTATTTCCGTTGTATTTGAGTGTCCCCATCTTGATCGACGGGCCAGTGACCCCACTTGGAAGATCAAGATAGAACGTTTTAGCGCTGTTATTCGAGCCCGTTAAGCCAGTAGTAGTCGGTAAACTTACACTGCCCTGCTTGGTACCTTCTGTCTGTGCAGAGTACATCATAGTAGGCATGAGTACCAAGCAAGCGAAGATGATAAAAGTCGTAATCCATACTTTTTTTTTCATTGTTTAATATCCTTTTGGTTCCACAATATATTTCGAGATAGAATTATTTCTGTTATCTACACGGATCTTAAAATAATTAAAGTTTCCAGTGTACAAATACGCTTGGTACGTACTGAGCTTTTCTCCCGATTTTAGACTCCAATCCCAAAGAGATTGCTTGCTATTTTTGATATCTGTCATTTTATCTGGCATACTAGTATACGCTTCGCCTTTGGACAAATCCCCGAAATTCAAACGCCATTTGTCTTTTAAATCCTTAACGTTTTGTTGAACCATACTCCCACTCTTATTTTCCACAGTGATCTTCGTCCAAATAAAATACTGAGCATTCCCTAAGTTATAACCATACGTTTTACTCAACACCTGAGCATCCTTCGACTTAGAATCAAAGATCATAATCTTCTCCAGCGTATAGCTCAGCCCGCCGGCCGTAACCGTAACTGGCAGCTCCACATCCTTCACCAATCCGTACTTAGAAAGGTTGTCTCTCATAATCGGAGCAGTTGGCTTTGCAGCGGCAGTTGCCTGTGCAGATCCCACTTGACCTAAAATAGAACCCGCCAACAGTGTTGTTGCTAACATTGCTTTCATCATTATCTTTTTCATGTAAATCTCTCCTTTAGTAGTTTGTGCGGCCTGCTAAGGTTCGCCTAAGGGCAGGCCGCAATTATCCTGATTTACATATTAAATTTATACTCCTGAACCGCCGGTACCGTGATCGCCTCTTGAACTTTGCTTCTGGAGATCAGCACCGGATGCTGCGTTTGAATCACTGCAATGACCGAAGGACCCTGTATGTATTTGGTGATACCGTAAGTACTGTCCTCATAGAGCAGCGGAAAAGTATCGCCCGTAGATTCATCCACGATGTCGAACTTGACGATCTTCACTTGAGCCTGAAGCCGGCTCCCCGCCAAGGGGGATAAGCCGTCATCCAGTCCCAGATTACTCTGCAGGGTATGGCGGAAGGTGGCATAAGCCTCAGCGGGATCAATGACCAGACGGCCTTGGGCTCTCGCTGCTTCGTTCAACTCCTGTGATGCGTCATGGACGGCCATATTATTGGCATCCTTAAGCATGCTGCGCACCTGGTCCCATTCCTGATTCTGAATCTGAAAAAACCAGGAATAAATAAAGATCAAGAGGACAAAGGCCAGTTTGATAATATAATCCATAGGTTAGCTTCATCCCTTAATTAATCGAGATATTCACTCATGATTGAGCCATGTCCATAGTACTGTGTTGGCTGGGATACGCCGGAGAAATTGTAGGGGAACAAGTTCACCCGCGGTGCGGTTACGTACACATCAATCCGCTGTTTGCGTTCAAGGATCACTTCTGTTCCGCTGGTTATCTTAATCGAACCTTCGGGAAATCCTACAGCTTTCAGATTCGAAATGACCTCAGCCTTCATGGAGGCAGTGACCATCCCTTCTGTCGCTGCCTTTTGCGTAATATAAGAGGTGTTGGCCTTGACCTGCAGATCGAGCAGATAATCGATGTACGTAAAAATCGGCTGCAGGATAATAAACAACACCAGCCACATGAACAAGGCCCGGAGGACGGTTGCCTTCAAACGCAGCGCCTCCTTTTAATACTTCTCGACAGCTTTGACATGAGTGATAATATCATCCTGGCTGCCGCCGATGATGCTTGTTGCCCCAGCAATAAAAATCCCGGCAATCACAAAGCCAATAGCCAGAAACAGCGCGACGGAAATCGAGTCCTTCTTCATCTCTGTTACACCAACGGACTGGCGATCGTATACGTTACTGCCGCTTCCACAGAAACTGCGGGCTGAATCATACTAACCGCCGGGATATCAGGTCTGTTGTCATCTGCTTTATCGATTACGTCCCGTACCACAGGAATCAATACGGCAATTACGATAGCCACACACAGAAACCCGATAGCGATAAATAACCCGGTAGAAATAGCGTCTTTTTTCATTGTTAATATCTCCCTTTTGATTGTATATTTTAAAATGATTCTTGAATATAACAAAAATTTCACTTCGTTTATTTTCTTGCTTCCAGCCTGCCTAATTAGCTCATTGGAACATCCCTACGCCGTTAAAATTCCCTTTGATCAGCATAATGTACTGCATCGCCAGCGACACAATCATCAGAAAGGTGGCGATCGACGGAATGACATTGATGATCGTGGAAATGTCCCCGATAAAGGACCACTTCTTCAGATATTGGTCACTTGAGATTTTGGTAATAATTTTGCCCTGCTCCTGCAGATACTTCGCTGCTTCATGGTCATCATCCATCCCTTCTGTCGCAAGCAGAATTGAACGGATATCGTTGATAAACATGTGGTTCTCCGGGAATTTGCTGCAAAACCATTCAATGGCCCGCTCCGTCCCCTCATCCACCGCCCGCTCTGACAGCTCATACAGATCCTGGCGGATGTAACTGAAATGGTTGGCCGTCCCGGCGCAGAAGGCGCCAAATTCCACATACCCCCGCTTGCGCAGACGGTTGTTCTCATAAAGACGGATGAAGGAGATCAGCTCCCCGTCTTTTTGAATCAGTGTCTTCTGATGCAGCCAGCTCAGCACCCAACCGAACGGCAGCACCCGCTGCGGGCTGGTAATTACGAGAATCAGCAGAGCAATCAGAGGATCGTATATGGACAGTGGCTCTGATCGTACGAAGTCTCCCGTTACCTGGGCCAGCAGATAGAGGAGAGCCGCCGAATATCGGAACAGGGTGATTTTGGCTGCTGATATAGAGAGTCCGCTCTGATTGAGCAATTGCTGCAGCCGCTCATTGTGCACACGTTCCCCGAAAGCCTTCCACTGCTGGCCCAGACGGAGCACATACCGCTGCTGACGGCTGCTGCTGCTGACAAAGACCAGTAAGGCAAGATACACAATACCTGTTACAGCTATCAAAAGTAGTAATCTATCCATCATTCATCACCTTAATGGTAGTCCAGTCTGGGTCTGGCGAGGATGGTACTGATCATGAACGAGATGAATAGGCCCGTCAGGATCACCATCATAAATGTAAGTCCAATCGTTGTCTCGAACTGCAATTTGAAATACACATCCGGCTTCAGCATGTACATGAACGTTCCCACAGAAGACACCAGCACAATCAGATTACCGTACAGCCCCAGGCTGATCGCATCCCTGCTGCTGGCCTTCACCGTCAGAATAGTCTCCCGTTGCAGCTCCATGGAGCGGTTAAGCGTCATGAGCGAGCTTTTGAGATAACGGGTGCCTTCCTTCTCGCAATAGAGCAGATCCGATACGAATTCTACGGCAAACGTCGTGCCAATCGCTCCGGCAAAACGCCCGGCTTCCTCGTTCAGCTCCCGTTCATTGCTATAGCCAGCGAACGCTGCCCCCAGCAGCCTCAAGGGCGTCTTCAACACATTCTCCCCCGGCAGCAAGTCACTGGTCTTGGACAAAATGGAATCCGCAGACAAATGCGTGAATTTGGTGGCGATTTTGATCACATCGAGCAGATCGTAGCTCCCCCGCACCTTGCGCTGGGCGTAGGTATATCTCATCCGCAGATAAGGAATACAGGCCGAGAGAACCGCCAGGAACAGCGGAAGCCGCCAGGCATTCGCCACAGGTGCGCCATCATTCAACACCATGCCTTCCAGAAAAGGATTGCTGAAGCTCATCTGCCCCGGCAGCTCTTTAAGAGTCAGCAGACTCGATAGGAATACACCGAGGAACAGCATCCCCGAACGGGTGACGAAGCGCAGCACACTGATGCCCGGCTCGTATCGCTTATGGGCAAAATACAGCAGATCATCCAGATGGCGGTACAGCCACATTTTCCTCTTCGCGCTGCTGACCTTGTGGCCGAACAAGCTCATCCGCAGATCCAGCTTTTGCCCCCACTGCCATAGATGCCGCTCAATCAGCGGCTTGACCAGCAGCCAGAGTCCGCCTGCAACGAGCAGGTGAAGCACAAACTGGATGATATAGAACAGCAGCTCCACAAGCTCTCTCTCCTCTCATTCGTTCAAAACGATTTTGGACTTCAGACTTTCCTTCAGCGGGTCAATCATCGGCTTCTGCGCAGCGAGATGTCCAAGCTCCTGCAGCAGCATCCGTGCCGCTCTGGCATTCTTCTTCTTCATCTTATCGATCAGCGCTTGGGTTAGCTTGTCATTATAGGTCCAGCCCGCCTGCTCCGGTTCCCAGCGCATCAGATCATTCGCGAAGACCGAATTACTGGCCTCTTCATAAAAGACCTCGGAGATCCGCGCGAGCCGCTTCTTGCCATCCGGGACACTCTCCAGAATAAACACCAGCTCACAGGATTTCAGCGCTGAGATTAAATGCCCCTTCAGACTGCCGCCGATCCGTGTAGATACAGCAAACGCCCCCTGATAAGGAATATCCTCTGAATCTACAGTATGAAAAGTGCCCGTAATGCCGTCATAGCCCTTCTCGCCGCTCCACAGATAGAATTCCCACTCGTTATATCTCATTTCTGTCATGTACAAAATGTTCGGGTCATGCCGCAGCGATTCCACACCGACCTCCATCAATTCCTCATTGGAAGCCTGAATGGGAATAATCCGGTGGCCTTTGATCTGATACGGTAAAATCGACTCCGGATGCTTCTCGATCATCACGACGCCCATACAGGAAGAGGAGCCGAGCAGCTGCTCGCCGACAATCGTGTTGGCAAAAGTGGTTTTACCCGAGCCTACGGCCCCCGCGATAATCGTGTTGCGAAACGTCCCGGTAAGCGCACGAATCAGATCAATCGCTTCCGCAGGAATACATTCCGTGCCGGCCTGATCATCCAGATCCAGAAATTCAACGACCTGCCGCCGCAGCGAGATGGTAGTGAAGCCCTCCCAGACCCGCGGGGAGACCCAGATAGCCAGACGAATGAATCGGCCGGGCCAGAGAGGATCATCCATTTTGAATTCAACGGAAGGATTATCCTTGTTCAGCTTCTTGCCGGGATCACTCTTGAGGAGAGAACGCTTAAGCTGCTCCACCCGGTCCAGCGAAGGCATCTCATAGGGATACGCCACAAACCTCCCCTGATGGTTATAAAAAATTTGCCGCCCGATCATCTGCAGTCCGGTGGATTCGCTATAGGCACGGTCTGTGAACCAGCGGTAGGCGGGGCCGAAGCCCTTCCATTCATGAAACAGCGCTTCAGCGGCTGTGCGGTAAGCCTCCGGCACTTTCCCGGTAAACGGGGTCCGGCGCAGATATTTCTCAATCTCGTTCATGAAAAAGCTGACCGCCTGCGGATCACCAACCAGCGCCTTCGCATTCAGTTCGAAATAGCCGTCATCCTCACGCTCCAGCCCGGCGTTCATTTCACTTTTCATGGTGTGCAGGAAGCTGTAGAAGTCCACTTTGCCGGGTTTGCTGGTACGCAGTACGCTCTGCTTCAGTGAGAATAGCCGTCTGCTCTGCGTTCCGTCCACGCGTCCAGGCACCGCCTGTAAGCTCTCGTCCCGTTGTCCCTGCCGCCTGCCTTGTTCAGGGTCCAGCGGAGCCCATCCGGACAGCACACGCTTCTGCTGCAACGGCAAGCTGTCATCCTTGTTGTTCATCATTGAAATATCCCCTTCTTGCGGGTTTCCTGGGCGAGGCCCAGTGATACAAGCAATGCGTGGACCTTATCGTCCACTTGCTGAAGCTCTTTTTTGCCCAGCGGCAGGCTCTCTGGAAAAGATGGATAATACGGTAGCTCCAGCAGAAGCTCGCTGCCAAAACGCAGGGCCAGGCTCTTCGGTGACGTTAGCTCCTCCACATTGCTGCGGTTAATTATCCACTGAAAGTCCTGCGGATGCAGGTCCATATGTCCGGCCAGCTCCATCAGGGGCTGCAGCCTGTGTTCATGCCGCGGGTGTGTAACGATCATGCGCAGCAGCGACTTCTGCATTCCCACATACCACGCGGCGCTCTCGGGAATCGACCCGAAGTCCGCAATCACCACATCGGCGCTTTCACTTGCTCTCGCCAGCAGATATTCGATCTCCTCCTCCTGATAATCCTGGGCGCTTAGGTAATCGAAGTTCCCGGGCAGATAGGCATAGCCTTCCTGCTTCACCAGTGAGCTGAAGTCCTCATCATGCAGCATTTTACCGGTAATCCGCGGCCGCAGCCTGTCCAGACTAACCGCCGTCTTCCGGTCATAGCCCGGATCGTACAGGTCGAGACCCAGCATAATCACCCGCAGCCCTGAAGCGGCAATCCTCCTGGCGAACAGCTTGGCAATACTCGTGCAGCCAATACCTGGCCCCGAGCCGAAAAAGCCTACCACATTACCGCTCTCCTTATGCTCATCTTCGAGCATATAGCGCAGCTTATCGATAATTGCTGCTGAGGTTGAACGCGGGGGCATGAAAAATATGCCCAGACTCTCACACTGCATATGTATAGCCTGGTAACCCCGCACCCCTTTTTGCAGATAGATGTACAAAATTGAAGAGTCTGGATACCTCCCTCTTAGCTCTCTTAATTCCGCTACCGGCACCTGCTCGCTCGTCACCATTAACAGATGCCCTCCGGCATGTTCTGGCTCCGGCAGCACACTTTGGGCAATAACGGTGAAGCCTGCCAGCTTAATCTCATTGATCGTCAGCTGATCTATGCCCAGACTGAATATTCTCAAGTCTCATTCCCCCTTCCCTTCTGTCCACGCCTACTCTACCCGGACAATCCATAGCTTCTTGCCCTGCTCGAGATAAGCTCCCAGCAGCTCACCGTCGCTCTTCTTCAGCTTCAGCTCTGGGGCTGCCACCTTCCCGGTCGAAGTAAAACGGTTATTGTTGTTGCCGTTCTCCGAGTCGAGTACATCGTTGTTATCTTCCGTACGCACGTAGTTTACGGTCACTCCGCTTAAGAATACTTTGCGCGCAGGGATCTCCGGCGGAGCCTCTGCTTCCAGCAGGGAAGAAGCGTCTGAAGCCTGTCCCCCTCCGGGAGTAGCTACAGATGCTGCTGCAGCCGGACTGTATCCTCTCCGTTCTTTTGCGGGTAAGTCTCCTTCGACCAGATAGATATCTACCTTATCCCTGCTGCGGAGAGAACCGTTGATGGCATAGATGGCGTCTTTGGGAATCGGGAAAATCCCCTCGTCCTGCTGTGGCTCCAGCTCGCTTACATCCACCAGCGACTCGGTCAGAATACTGCCATCCGTCAGATTGACATTCGTAATCTTCTGTTCCACCTGCTCCAGACTACGGACGACCCCTGCCGGGATGTCTTTGGTCTGTACGGAATCCAGATAGAGATTCTCCGCTGTCAGCTCATGATTCTTAGGCAGGAAGCCCCCGCCGTCCACCTTGATTTTGACAACGGTCTGTGACAGTACATAAGGCTTGAAGTAGAGATCATAGCCGAGCAGTCCGCCGAAGCCGGTGAGCAGGATGAGTCCGGCGAAGAAATAATTGCGTTTTAATAGACGTCCGCGTTTTGTTGACAAGCCCTTTACCCCCTTTGAATGTGATTTCTGCACATAGCAAAATACACTTTGGCTCGTATGTCCAAAATGCCGGCAAAATGCTTTTTTACCTTAGTGGTTGAGAAGTGTATTAGATTATCCTTGTGAGGTTGTGAAGCCTGAGGCTGCGGGAAGCTCCCGCTGAAGATGAATGCCGGTAAAAGCCAGGCCAGAACGATGTTCCATATCCCCTGCGTTACGCAGGATTGCTGACTTTTACCGGAGTGGTTGTAATGGTTAAGGCAAGATTAGCTGATTAATTAAATACTACTGTTTTATTGTGATGCACGAGGATTCTGTCCTCAATATGCCATTTGACCGCACGGGCCAGAACGACCCGCTCAATGGTACGTCCAATGCGCTTCAGCTCATTCACATCATCACTGTGGCTGACCCGCTGAACGTCCTGCTCGATAATCGGCCCGCCGTCCAGCTCCTCGGTCACGTAATGGGCAGTCGCCCCGATGATCTTGACTCCGCGCTGATAGGCCTGGGCGTACGGCTTACCGCCGACGAAGGCAGGCAGGAACGAATGATGGATATTGATGATCCGGTGCCGGTAATGCTCGATGAATGAAGGGGAGATAATCTGCATGTACCGGGCCAGTATAATGACATCGATATCTTCACCGATAACCTCCAGTTGACGCGCTTCAGCTTCAGCCTTCGTCTCTGCGGTAACCGGAATGTGATGGAACGGAATGCCGAAGGATTCCACATAACCCTGCATATCAGTGTGGTTGCTGACCACAAGCGCGATATCTGCATCCAGGTCACCCGCCTGCCACTGCCAGAGCAGCTCCACCAGACAATGGTCCTCCTTGGAGACGAAGATCGCCAGCCGCTTCTTATGGCTTACCTTGAAAATCTGCCAGTTCATCTTGAAGCGTTGGGCAACACCGCCGAAGATGTTACGTACCTCTTCCAGCCGCTCATCCAGCTTAGGCAGATCAAACTCTACTCTCATGAAGAACATTCCGCCGTCCGGGTCCATCGTATATTGGTCCGACTGCACGATGTTCGCGCCATGCTGATACAAAAAATGCGATACCGCCGCTACAATCCCAGGTCCGTCAGGACAAGATATGAGCATACGCGCCCGTTCGGGATAAGGTCTGCCTGATGAATGCTCTCTCTTCACATGTAATTCCATAGTTCTCGGTTCATCCTCTCATCTGCTTGCGTTATCTATGCGGGTCTATGCCTTCACGAGCAGCTGTTTGCCTGCCAGCCAGGCGATCAGCCGGTGATTAACGGCTTCCTCACTAAGCTGAGGGAATAGTCCGGCAGCTATGACTTGATCATAGAGACGCTCCAGCGGTTCACGGGGATCTGCCTTCTTAGCCTTGGCGTCATTCTTGAGCAGCTCCCACACATCCAGCACATAACGGCGGGAATCCAGCTCCTGCTTGGCAAAAAAGGCATGCAGCTCTTCCAGCTCCTGCAGGAATTCCGCTCCGAAGCGTTCAGCAACATTGCCGCGCAGCAGGGCGATTTCTACTTCATACATGGGACGGAGCTTCTTGGCATCCTTGCCGATCCAGGGTGTCTCCAGAATAAACGGCAGACCTGCGAGTGCTTCATGCTGGACTACATTGTTGATCGTCTCGAATCCCAGATAGCCGGAGCCAATCGGTGTATGACGGTCTTTGCCCGCTCCGCGCGGGTTCTTGCTGTCATTAAGATGGATCACGCCGAGCCGCTCCAGGCCGATGGTATCATCGAACTTCTTCAGCACCCCATCCAGATCGTTCACGATGTCATATCCGGCATCATGAATGTGACAGGTGTCAAGACAGATCGATAGCCGCTGATTAAATTCGACCTTATCTATAATGGAGGCAAGCTCCTCGAAGGTGCGGCCGATCTCTGTGCCTTTACCAGCCATCGTCTCCAGTGCGATATGCACATCGGTCTCATTCGTACCGCCCAGCACCTCATTCAGGCCGTCTGCAATACGCTGAATGCCGTAATCAGCATCCTTATCAGTGAATGCACCCGGATGCAGGACGATATGCTTAACCTCAAGCGCATGGGTCCGGCGGATCTCCTCCTGCAGGAAATCTACTGCCAGCTGGTAGGTATTCTCCTTATAGGAGCCCAGGTTAATAATGTAAGGGGCGTGAACCACAATCTCTCCGACGCCATTCTCCCGCATCTTCTGCTTGCCTTCCTCGGGGAACATCGATTCAATCGGCTTCCGGCGCGTATTTTGCGGCGCTCCCGTATATATCATAAACGAGGTAGATCCGTACTCATTTGCTTCATTGGCCGCGCTCAGGAGACCCTTGTCCGCGCAGGACACATGTGAACCTATTTTCAGCATGCTTAATTTCCCTCTTTCCTTCACGAATTAACCCTTATTCTACCGTGATCGGGAGAATAAATCTAGGCAAGCCCTGAAAGGCCGCTTCCGCTTCGCAAACCTAAGGAAATACGCTATACTCAAGAGGAGCAAAAGGAAAGTGACAATCATCATTGTCAAAGGCGGTGTATTAATGCATTTCCATTTACCCTCAAGCTTATTGTCCACATCTCCAAGCAACTGGTTTATGAACTCCATCGCATTTTGGACTTTTTTACTGCTGGGCAGCATGTGTATCGGCGGCTATTTTATGTTCCGCAAATTTCTGAAGGTGCTGCCCAAGGCTGACGGCAAATCCAAGCTGGACTGGCAGAACTACTGGGTGGAACGCAGCCGTCCGCTGTGGAGCGACGAGATGAAGTCTTTTCTGGACCAGCTTGTACAGCCGGTGCCTAGTCCATTCCGCGACATTGCCAAGCATTCTATCGCTGCCGAGATCGGCAAGCTGGCTGTAGAGAGCCATGCAACGGAGGTTACCCGTGAGCACTGTATCCAAGGGTACATTATTGCCACGCCCCGGCGTGACAACAGGTTCCTGATCACCTTCCTGGAGAAGAACGGTATTGATTATGCGCCTTACAAGCACCTGGTCAAATGAATTTATCTACTCACGCCGCCACAGGCGTCCAGAATAGGAGCAATCCCTATGAAATATATCATTTGCGGAGGCAGCGGATTCATTGGCAGCGAGCTTACCGGATATTGGCTGCACAGCGGACATCAGATCATCAGTGTCGGGCGCAAGAACCCCGAGAACAAGCTGGATCATCCGGGGCTTAGCTATCTCACCTGGGACAGCCTGGCAGCCCATCCTGAAGCGGCAGAAGGCGCAGATGCGCTGATTAATCTTGCCGGAGCTTCGCTTAGCCAGCGCTGGACCCCTAAGGGGAAGCAGGCGATTATGGAATCGCGTCTTGAAACCGTTACCGCTGCCGGGAAGCTGCTAAATTCACTCCAGCATAAGCCAAGCGTGATCGTCCAGTCCTCAGCCGTCGCCATTTATGGTACATCTGTGCAGGATACCTATACCGAAGCTTCCGAGACCCGGGTTATAGACTTCCCTTCCGAGGTGGTCAAGACCTGGGAGGAGGCTGCAGATGAGGCCTATGCCGGTATCCGTCTGGTCAAGCTGCGCACAGGGATTGTGCTTGGCAATGAGAGCGGTGCTTTTCCCAAAATGAAGCTGCCTTACTCGCTTGGCTTCGGCGGCAAAATCGGCACCGGCAAGCAGTGGATGTCCTGGATTCACCTTACAGACATTGTGCGCCTGATCGAATTCTGCATTCTTCAGCCTGAGATCGAAGGTCCCGTTAATGCCACCGCTCCACAGCCGGTCACCAATGAACAGTTCGGACGGATGATCGGCAAAGTCTACCATCGTCCGCATTGGTTCCCGATTCCCGCGTTTCTGCTAAAAACCGCTGTTGGCGAGCTGTCAGAGATTCTGCTGGAAGGCCAGCGTGTGCTTCCTTCCAAAGCAATTAACCACGGCTTCACTTTCAACTATCCCACCCTACAGCCCGCACTGGAGCAGCTGAAAAATCAGTAGGCTGCTGGAAACGCACCCTTCTATTCATCCCATCTGTCTCTGCTAAGCTGTGCGAAAGGTGTAGGTACCCTTAACAATGGTGAACACGGTGCCTTCGGTCAGCGGGTATTCTTTGTAGGGAACCATAGCTTCGCCTGCAAGCAGCGTCCCGTTCCTGGAATCCAGATCCTTCAGAATGTATCCTCCTGCGGCTCTGGAGATTTCAGCATGAACCCGTGAAGCACCCTCCGATTTCTCAATGTACTGGGCCACTTCAGAGGAGCGTCCAATAATGAAGCTGGGCCGGTTCAGCTCAATTCTCTCAATAGCTCCAACGTCATCCGGGTCGCTTCTTTCCAGATAAGGTACTGTCCTTCCGGCCTGGGGAAGACTGCTGCCTGTAGCCTGAACGGGTTCCCGGGTCAGCAGCGCTGTAGCCATCGCCGCTTCCTTCTTCTGCGGACTGCTGGCGGCCTTCCCCGGCGGAGCCTGTTGTCTGCCAGCCGGTGTAGCTGTGAAGCCGTTGACTCCCACAGTTGCTTCTTGTTGCTGAGGATTGTAGACCGGGGCAGGAGGACGATGCCGATCTACCGGATTTCTGCCGAAATCCCACTCCAGATCGCTTCTCAGCTTACGGTTCCGGGCTGTACTGTTATAATCCTCTGCCCCCTCCTCCAGAGTATCCATCTCTTCCTCAGCTTCGCCCCAAGCCAGCCTTCCACTCCATACCAGCCAGCATAATGCCGCAAGTATCAGAGTCACCGCAGCACAAACCGCCAGCCAGAGTGTCCGGGGGGCATTCAAATAGAGAAACTTCCATAGTAACGCATCACCTAATAATGCCCCCAGCAATATATATGTCCTGTAAGGACTCTGCTTGTCCTCAGCCTGAACAGGTCCAACTGTTGCATCCATTGCTGTCTGAGCTCCTGATAATCCCTCCCTCCGCTTCAGCTGTGGCGTACCGCTCATCCAAGGCGTGGGATTAAGCATCGAACCGGAAGGCTGCGCCTCCTTATCTCCAAGTACACGGGAGAACGATGCGGCTGCGGACCTTTCCCTGCCCGGGTCCTCCAGCCTGCGAGCCGTAGACTGCGCCCAATCTATCCTCGTTCCTGGTACAGCGGTAGAAGTGCCTGGGCCAGCCATAGGACTTAGATGTGCAGCCTCCGTCCCTTCAATATTGGCGTTATGGGGTGTAACCTCCGTCAGCATTTCTGCGAGCAGTTCCTTCAGCCCCGCCGGGCTAAAAGCTTCTTCCCCGCAATATTGCAGCAGCCGCTGAATCCCGTCACCCGATAACTCCTGAATGGCTCCCATGAAGACCATGATCAGCGATTTCAAGGCTTCTCCCGGCTTCGGTGCGGGATCTGTGAGTTCCAGCGGAATATAGGTCAGGAAGACCTTGCCGCTGCTGAGCGTACCTTCGATAAAGATAAAGTCCTCATGAAGCGCATACTGCTCTGTACGCAGCATATAGAGCTGCCCCTCCTCCATCCCGGCAGCGATCTGCAGCATCAGCCCGAAGAATTCCGTCATGCTCAGCTTCCCGCTCTTAAGTAGGGCTCCCAGCATTTTACGTCTTGCCACCGTGTATTCCAGTGTGACCTTCAGATCTATTTCTCTAAGCAGCAAGCGTAAATGATGCGGTATCCCGCTGGTCATCAGCATCCGGGCCTGCACCATATTCAGCTCTCCTGCGCTCAGTCCCCCGGATCTGCCCAGCAGCATCGTTATTCCATCCTGCTGGATGAAATCCCGTTCCAGTCCATACAAGTCTCTTCACCTCCTAAGCGTCAACGATAAGCTCCAAGTCAGAAATAAATATAAGCACAGATGAAGCCAGGGAACACGGCCAGCATAAAAGGAAACCGAAGCAACTCTCCCTCCCGGCCCTTGACGAGACTCATATTACGAAGCAGCAGGAACCCCGCTGTTCTGCTTATCATGCTGCGCAGCCTACGCCCTGTCTCCCTTCTGTAGAGAATGATAATCCAGCCTACAACTGCCCCCAAGAGCACCGAATAGACAATAACCTGAAGCGAGAAAAGCACTCCTGTCCAAGCGCCGATAGCCGCAAAGAGCTTCACATCACCAGCCCCCACCGCTCCGATAAAATACATAATCAGCAGGAGCAGGAAGCCTGCTCCGCTGCCGCAAAGTGAAAACAGCAGCCCCTGCCAGCCATTGATCATCCACTGCAGGAGCAGTCCGCCAATCAGCGCGGGCAGTGTAATCCAGTTAGGAATTCTCATCCAGCGTATATCTGTGAATAATGCCGCTGTCAGGAACGGCATGCAGCCCCATAGCGCCCATTCCGTCATCTGCCTTCCCCTTTTCTCTACTCTATTATTTGTTCACCACTGTAAAAGTCGCCTGAAGCGTAGCTCCATCAGCCAGACTAACCACAAAGGGCCAGGTGCCCGGCGTAGTATTCACACCGATCTTCCATTCCCATTCGATGTACCCTTGTTCATCTGCCTGCTTCCAGCCCAGATACTTGGCAGTACTCTGGCCGCTCTTGTAAAAGATCGACAGATTGGCCGATGCCCCGGGAGGCACCTTCACCTTGATAATGCCCTGGTGATTCGCTACTCCCGGGTTCGGCTTCTCCAGGATCATAATGGTCCCGGTCTCCTCAGCAGGCTCAGCCGGATCACCTTCCCCGGAAGAATCGGTGTTGCCGACCCATAAGCGTTCAACTGCGCTGGCCTCCAGCACGATTTTTTCATTCAGGAACGGGACTCTCATGGGCAGCTCATAGCTGACTACCATACCGAAATACGGATGCATCCCTTGCCTCAGATCAGGTACAGTGACATTAGATACATGAATTCTGCTATATTCAAGCCAGTCCGATGATAGATATGGCCGGAGCATCGGCTTAAGCACCAGATCCAGTGCAGCCTCGGATGCTCCCGCCTGCACCTTCTGCAGCGGCCCTTCTCCCTCCCGGACCACAGCCTTGACCCAGGATTCCATCGGCTGCGGAAGCTTCTCCACGTAATCCTCACTCCATTCCGTTATCGACAGGCGCGGTATGCTCCAGATGGTGGAGGAGTCCGCATCATCTGAGTGCTCAGCCTCACCTGCTTCTCCGGCTTCCTCCCCACCTCCCCCCTCCTGCTGCTGCATTGCCAGAGCTGCTGGATACATATGGGTTGAGATTATTTTGACAGTGTCAGAAGCCGTACTCTGCAGCGCTGTTGAATACAAGGTCATTTGGATAATGAAGATGAGGAACAGGACAAATAGCAGGAACACAGGCAGAATCAGTGCCGCCTCCACAACCATGCTGCCTTCATCCTTAGGGTCCGGCGATTTCCTCAGCCACCGCTTCATTCTACCCTCCCCCTTAGTAAGAAAAGTCAGCCGCTGCTTGTCTGAAATAAACTTTGCCCCGTACATCTCCTGGCAGACCGGCACTGTAATTCACCAGCTTCACTACACCCGGCAGAAACCAAAGCTGCATCCCCATCGTGATCCCGGCAGAGGCATATGTATATTTCTCTGCCGGATTGATACCGGTATTCAGGCGGATCAGCGCAAGAATCCGGGATAACTGTTCTTCCCCTCCCCCATGCAGCAGGAGGAACAGCCGAAGATAGTCACGATAGCTGAGCTGTGCGGTCATGTATTTGGATAAGGGAATCTCCCCCTTGGTGCAGAGCTGTATCATATCCTGGATAGCCTGCTCAATGCCGTACAGCAGTGCGGCGGCCAGAACGACAAGCGGATTCCCCATACCTGCTTTCTCAATCAGGCCTTCCATTGTCCGCACAGCCAGCCGCAGAGCAAAGATCTCACCATAAGCGGCTGCCACATTGCCTGCAGGATTATAGAATCCGTACAAAATATATTCCAGCTCTTGCGCCTGCGGCTTCAGCTGTTCTCCCAGCTGCTCACCGAATCCTTCAGCAGACCCGGAAGCCAGGGAGGTTAGCGCAGACAGATCGAAATGCCGGAAATACATCGCAGAGTACTCCGTCTGGTACAGCCGGTCTCTGGCTCCTGCCAGCACACTGCCCATAGCAGCATATATCCCATCCATATCTTTCATGGACGATTTGCCCGCAGCGTATTGATCACCAGTATTCACAGTAGCCCCCGGCTCCTGCTCCAGACCTTCGTTAAAGGCCACATTCTGCTGGTAGTATTGACGCAGACTACCATACTGCTCCATCGCTTCATGTGCGCTGCTTCCCAGCGCCCGGATCTGATCCAGCAGCTTCATCGCATCGCCAAGCTTCTTCTTCGCCTTCCCTTCTATCTGCTTACGCTGGCTGTCAGCAGTGCGGCGGTTCTCAATCTGTTCCGCTTCCTGCTTTATAACAGTACCGTCTTGCCCGTAGCTGCTTATATAGCCGTGCACTGCCCGGGAAGCATTAAGAACCCCTGCGCTCATAAGAGAATAGTCGGCATACAGCCCGGATGCTGTACTTAATATAGACGGCAAGCCGGAGACCAGCGGCTCCAAGGGAAGCGCGGCACTTCGCTGTACCCCAATGTTATTCCCCAGCTCGCTAAGCTCAGCTGGAGGAAGGATAAGTCCCTCCACCTGTGCTCTCAGCTTCTTAAGAGGCTCTGAGCTAAGCTCTCCGGCCGTGTCCGGAATGTCCCAACTATGGGCAGGATCATCCCCCGCAGTACTGGCATCCGCATCCGCCTGATTAATGACACTCTTCATTTGAAGGTTCAGCGCGTTCACCTGCTCAAGTGCAGCCTCTGCTTCATCCAGCAGACGGCTATTTTTCTCCTGGAAGTCCGCCAGCACTGCCGGTATCTTGCCTGTTACTTCACCAATCTGAACCTGATACTGCGATAGCACTGCCGTGTACTTCGGCCATGTCTTGGGGGGACGGTAATAATCGTCATAATATTTGTTGACATAATCCCCATACATCGCCGGGATATCGGAGCTTGCGGCCAAGGATGCAAGCGAACGCGCCGGAATACTGTCACCCGGAGGATTCATCAGCAGCTTCTGCAGGTTCTGCGCACTGTCAGCAGCTTCCTTGCGCTTCTTCAGCATAAGATCCAGCGCTTCCTCACGCTGATCATATATGGGCTGCAAGTCACCCAGTATCTCTGTTGTCCGTGAAGCCTCCGTCATCGCCGCCGATAACGGCTTAAGCTTGCCTGCCAGCTCCAGGGCGAAATCAACCGGCGCTTTGTACTTCATCTCTTCTATAATCTGCCGCCGGAAGACCTCATAGGTACCCAGCGGACGGCTCCAGTCCAGCGAAGAGGAATCGACCATCACGGGCAGCAGGTTAAACGCATCCCCCCGTCCGCTCTCGTACAGATTGTCATTAAGCACCTTCGATAGCAGTTGATTGCCGTCCCCGCCGCCGAAGGCGAATAAGCCATAGTTCTCGCGCAGCTCAATGTCATAAGCGGACATTACAGAGCGTATAGCAGCTCTCGCCAGACGTTCCTCCTGCACATTCACCGCCGCAATCCGCGCGTAATCGATCAGCACAGCATTAAAAAGAAACACAAACGCCAGTACCATAATAAGAAAGATAGATACCGAACCTTCCGCTGAGCGAAGATATCTGACAATATATCCCGGTGACCATTTGCCTATGCCTTGGGATGTACTACTGCTAATAGGATCACCGCCGTAATCCGAGCAGCGGCTCCGGCCAGACGATTTGCTTAAGCACCTGCTGTGACTGAAAATACGCATCCGAACTTCCCCTTAACCTTATTCTTGAACACCCCAGTCCAAGCTGCTCCATCACCAGTCATCCTTAATGCAGCTTATCAAGCATCTGGGCTGCATGCTTTTTCTCCATGCCGGTGCCCTCCTTACCGGCGGAGGAATCCTGTTTGAACTTCGACCCGTAGTAACGCATGAGATCCACCGTTCTTATGAATTCAACAGGCTCCGTAACGAAGGAGCGGGCATACACCTCAGGTGCGGCTCTATCGGCCAGCAGGTTGTCCAGAACAGGCAGATGTAGCACTTTCTTCAGCTCCGTACTGATTCTGCGGCCAGTCAATCCGTAGACATAGCTCATTTCTCCCTGTAATCCGGCAGGCACCATCTGTGATGCCCGGCGCAGCTTCACTACCGGCAGGGGCCCTCCTTCTTCAGCATTACCAGGCAGTGTAATGGCCGTACTGCCATTCTCTGCTCCTGAACCGAATAGCGAAGCCAATAGTCCATCCTCACCGATTCTCCAGTACAGCGGATCAACATTTCCGGTCTGGAATTCTCCGCTTACCGCCCGGTTACTATTCTCCCAGTTATATGCAGCCCGCTCCGCAGTAGCTGAGGCAATCTGCAGCAGCATCGACTTCTGATAGCTGTATAAGGAGAAGAACAGCAGCACCATCGTAATCCCCATAAGCATCGGCAGCAGAAGTGAAGCCTCGATAGTGAAGCTCCCCTCATCCTCCCGCAGCGGAATCACTCAAAAACTTCCTGGCTCTTATCTCCGGCCGTGCCGATCAGATCCTTAACCACCTTCACAATCTCCTCACGGAATACCAGAACGACCGCAATCAGGACAGCAATGATCAGAATCATCTCCAGTGTTCCCAGCCCCTCTTCATCTCTCCAAAAACTTCTTACTCCTTCTGCCATCTGCGTTAACATACGCCTCTACCTCCTACATTTTTAACATCATAATCGCCGGTGTTCCCACCAGCACAATCACAATCAAAAAGATAACCACCATCGGAAAAACCAGCTTCGACGATGCCTGTTCGCCGCGTGTGCGGCTGATCGCCTTCCGCTTCTCCCAGAGCATCCGTGACAGATCCCGCAGCGACAGAACAAAGTCGGCCCCGCCTCTGCGGTAATTAAGCAGCACTGTAGTAGTGAAGATGGAGACCTCCTGTACAGCACAGCGCTTACTGAAGTTCTCGAACGCCTGCTGGAAGGAGTAACCGCCGTCCCATTCAGCTGTCATCTTCATTAATTCAGCGTAGAGCGGATGGGCGCTATCTCCATGACGGCTGTTCACACAGCGGACAATCGCCCGCTGAACCGTCTCACCTGCGCCGACCAGCAGAACAATACTGTTCAGCAGCTCAGGAAGCTCCAGCATAATATTCTGCTCCCGTACACGTACCTTTTTGTGCAGATCGCTAACCATCGCCACCGGGAGTGCAACTGCCAAGAGCCCACCGAGGATTATTCCCGCCTGCTCTCCCGTAAAGCTTGTCAGCGCACTTCCTCCTGCGGCAAGCAGCCAGCTGTAGCTAAGCATCTCCCCCATGAACAGTAAGGTCCGTTCTGCACTGTAGCGCATACCATAGATCCGCTGTAGCGAACGTTGTATCCGAAACATCACAGAGGGGAGATAACTGGCGACTCTGCCCTGTTCTACTAGTAACAATAGAGGCTCACCCAGCCGCCGCAGCCGCAGGCCTTCCATAGGCAGCTCCCGCAGAGCAGCATAACGGCTGCCGCATCTCATCCTCAGAATGAGCCAGCCTGCTGCGAGCAGAAGCAGAATCGCACCACAGATCAATGACATCCCTTCACTCACCCTCCTTCACAGCGGAATATCCATGATCTTATGGGTCCAGAGGTAACAGAGGAACAATGCAATCAGCGCCAGTGTAGATACCGCTATTCCTGCCCCAGTATACATAGGTTCCATATAGTCTCCGGCGCTCAGACTCATGAACATCACCATCATCAGCGGAGAGACCAGCAGCGCCTTCGCCTCGAATTTCTTCTGGGCTATACTTACTGCGATGTCCTGCTGGATATCCAGCTTCTCGCCGATGATGGAGGATGTGCGGCGTACAATCTCAACCAGATCCCCGCCGGTACGCTTGCAGACCATGAACACATCTGCGAAGCGCTCCACATCCTCCATTCCTGCTCTTTTGCTGAACTCATACAGCGCATCTTCAATCGGCTCCCCGTTCTCCATCCGGGCACAGATGATATTCAGCTCGGAGATCATGTCACTTGCGCCCTCCGGGTCAAGCATCCGCAGGTCCTGCACGGCCTCGCGGAAGGCATTCTCCACCGAACGTCCGGCAGAGAGCGACGAAGAGAGTGAGAACAGCATCTGCTTGAATTGCAGATTCAGCGCAGCCCGGCGGCGCCGCAGCAGATATTCGCGCAGCAGCCGCGGCCCGTAGGCGCTTCCGGGGACAAGCAGTGCCGCCAGGAGCAGCCGGTGATAGAACAGGTAACCAATGCCGAACAACAGGGCGCCGGCACCCAGAATGACCAGCAATCTTTGCAGGGAGTTCAACTCATATACGGTATAATCCGGCAGCAGCACCTGCTCTCCCCCTTGAGATGCGTTAACCGGCAGCATGGGCGGTGTCGTCTTCATGAATCCTTTGCGTCGCCTTGCTAGGGGATGCCGGTCGCTCTTCTTCATGACGTTCAAGGTACACTCGCCTCCTTCGCAGAGCTTCTGCTCTCATACTGCTTGAGCGGATAATCAAGGATTCCGGCCATCCGCAGCTTGTCTGTATGCAGAAGCGGATGGCCGCAGACCTCAAGTCTCCCCTTCACCCGGCCATCTTGTTCGCCCGACTCCCGAAATTCATATAGTGGATTCAGTATGACTTCGCCGCTGCGGATACCCGCAACCTCACTGATCTCCATCACCCGGCGTGAGCGGTCACGCAGCCGCGACAGATGCACGAATATATCGATCGCTGAGCTGAGCTGCTGACGTACGACGGTTACCGGCAGATCAGCAGCGCTGAGCACCATGGTCTCCAGGCGGCTGAGCATGTCCAGTGCACTGTTCGAATGCCCCGTTGACAACGAACCGTCATGGCCGGTGTTCATCGCCTGCAGCATATCCAGACATTCAGCGCCCCGCACCTCGCCGACGACAATACGGTTAGGCCGCATCCGCAGCGAAGTGCGGATCAGATCACGGATCGTGATCTCGCCCCGCCCCTCTGTGTTAGCATTCCGGGTCTCCAGGGAGACCAGATTGGGAACCGTAACGATCTGCAGCTCTGCCGAATCCTCCACCGTAATGACACGCTCCTGCGGCGGGATGAACTGCGACAGGGCATTTAGAAAGGTTGTTTTGCCCGAGCCTGTACCCCCGCTGATGAAAATATTGTATTTGGCAGCAACCAGAATCCGCAGCAGCTCAGCCGCTTCCTCCGAGAGCGCTTCACGCCTCACCAGCTCCTCCATCGTCATCGGTGTCTCCGGAAATTTGCGGATGGTCATTGCCGGACCCTTCAGCGCGGCAGGCGGCAGTACGATATTGACACGCGAGCCGTCCTGCAGCCGCGCATCCACAATCGGCGAGGATTCATTGACCACACGGTTGACGCCGGAGACGATAATCTGAATGATATCCTCCAGCCTGCTCCCCGATTCAAAAGCCAGCGGCAGCCTGCGGATCATCCCCTCTTCCTCGATAAAGATCTCCTCGTGGCTGTTGATCATAATCTCGGTGATCGCCGGATTATCCACCAGCGGCTGGAGAATATCCAGCCCCCGGAAGGAATCGAACAGCTTCTTCACCAGCTCGTGCTTTTCCTGGGCAGTCAGGAGGCGTAATTGTTCCCGCTCCAGAATGATCCGTTCGATATAAGCAGCCAGCTCATCATTCCCGATGACCGAGGTCACATCCAGCCCTGCACGGATGTCGCTGCGCAGGGCGCGGAACATCTCTTCATTCATACAGGAATCCCTGTGAACACCCCAGGCAATTCAGGCTCTACTATAGCTCTGGAGAGCTGCTGAATGCCGTCAATGTATAGGGGAGAGCTTAGGCAGAGTTCTCCATAATGCTGTAACCCCCAGGATGGAATATACGGAAGTACAGTATCCAGCCGGAGTACTGCGGATAATGGCCTATCATTCTCTGCTCCGGTACAGCCGTTCATTACGAATCGGCTCCTGTTCACCAGCTCGGGCTGCATGCCGGAGTGCGGACTTGCGATATAATCCAGCCAGCGTTCGGTTTTGCGGATACTGGCCTGGTCATTCTTCAGCACCCACAGCAGGACACCGCATCTGTTCAGAACAGCCTGGGCCCGCTCCTCCTCAATAGCGCCGGTGTCTACAATAACTACATCATAGCTTCCGGCTCCAGCCAGCCCCTCCAGTAGATCCAGCGTGTCCTGCCGGGACATTTGGAGCATCTCCTTGAAATTCTCTACAGGCCTGAAGGCATCACACCGCAGACTGTCATGTCTGAACGCATAATCGGTCCATTTCGGCTCCCCTCTTCCTCCCTTATTCTCTGGTCCTCCGGCCTTTAGCTCATATAAGAGCCGCTCCAGACCGGGAACATGGCTGCCCGGCATCCGCAGAATGAATCCGCTGCTGTCTACACTCTCCAGGTTCAGATAGAACACGGACAGGCCAACCGCTCCAAGCTGCTTCGCCATGTTCAACGCTACCGTAGTTTTGCCGCTGCCGCCGCTAGCCGAGACAATCCCGAGCAGCAGCGTTGCTTCCTTAGGCAGAGCAGTCGTCCGGACCCGCTTCAGATCACTCAACTGGAGAATCGCTTCCAGCAGCGACGGCAGTGCCTGATACTTGGCAATATGCCTTCCCCCTGCCAGATCCCG
Organism: Paenibacillus sp. FSL M7-0896; assembly: GCF_037975415.1. Lineage (NCBI taxonomy): Bacteria > Bacillati > Bacillota > Bacilli > Caryophanales > Paenibacillaceae > Paenibacillus > Paenibacillus sp. FSL M7-0896. The sequence goes on along the minus strand of NZ_CP150250.1, from coordinate 1,083,372 downwards.
CCCATTCGGCAATTCTCCGCCTTCGCTTAAGACTGCCCAGGGAACTGTACTTCTCCCTTCCACCAGCCAGGCTTCAATGAAGGACGGGTCCCCGGCTACCGCATCCGGCAGCTCATCGCCTGTCATAAATTCCATAAAAGCGTCCAGTCTGCTGAAAGCCGTAATCCGAAGCATCTCCGCGTATTCGCTATGGTGCAGATAATGCAGTAGCGGTTCAATATATTGGCTCTCCCGGACTGCAAGCACGATTCTTGCCGTCATGAACTCCTCCTCCTCTCTTGAATACATGGAAAAAAGAACAGCAAAAAAGCACCGCCAATAACCGTGAATACGGTCATTGAACGGTGCTTCCGTTACTGTTCCTGTAATTTACTGCTATAGTAGCATAGATATAAGAAGTCAGCAATAACTTTTTCACCACTATTTGAGAGAATCCCTCAGAATCCCCCTTACCGGCTACAGAAATCTGCGCTTCATATCCGGTGTCGGCAGCAGACACTGCTCATCCCTGCCGAACCAGCGGTAGCGGTTCCTGGCCACAATCCTGTACATAGCGTTACGCAGCGGTCCCGGAATTAGGATGAACACATATGCGGCAGGCCACGGGAACCGGAGTCTGCGGGCAATCCGCAGCACTGCTGCCGATTTCGTATAATACTTGCCGTTCTCTATCAGCACCACAGTGTCTAATTGCTGCTCGGGTAGACCGCCTGCCTTAAGCAGTTCCCGGGCCGCATCACTCTGCAAGGAAGCGAATTTGAAGTGCGCCTTGGGATCACGCGGAATAATGAACCGGACAATTCCCTGGCACAGATGACAGACCCCATCGATCAGCACAATAGATTCGCCCTGCACTTCCTTCCGCTCTTCAGTCACATCGCCGCCCCCTTCCTCTTAAGCATAGTGTAACATTCATATCCCCTTTTGAAAAAAAAGCAAAAAACGCGGGATAGCTCCCGCGCCTACAACGTCCGTTCGTCTAATTATTCAGCAATTGCCTTGTTAATCCATTCGTCCCCGGTCATTTGCTCTTCGAAATCAGCAGTGAAGGATTCCATGCATTTGCAGATGAAATCTTTGCGGCATACCGGACAAGGAGTCTTGAGCAGGCGGCTGATGTTCGTCATTTTCCATTCCGGAAACCGGTTGTAGAACGCGCGGCACTCCGTTCCGTCAGCAAGCTTGATAATGAACTCGTACAATCCTTCCTTATCATTGCTGCTGGCTTTGGTCACATTCGTAATACTCGGTTTGTAAGACATCTTCATCACCCATTATTTAAATTTTTGGTAGTTAATAGCACGCGCGACATTAACAGATACTTAGACATATTAAAGAATTTCCGGGGTGATGTCAACCAAAGTACAGGCTCCTGCAAGCTATTTACCACACTTCCGGCCTTCTCAGACTCTATTTAGTCATTATTCCCAGCTTTGTCCATTCCTACCCGTGGTTCTGCGGCTCTACATAACGTAAGACCAGACATTAACTTGTCTGGTCTTACGAATACGCATGCTATTCAATTGAACATTGCTATCTATCTCTACAGAACGTTCAGTTCAACCTCGATATTTCCGCGGGTCGCCTTGGAGTACGGGCAGAAATCATGGGCTTTCTTAGCCAGATCCTCTGCCACAGAGCGTTCAATGCCCGGCAGCTTCACATCCAGTTTCACGGCCAGCTTGAAGCCTCCGTCGCTCTCGTCCTTGCCGATCAGCACATTCGAGGTAATCTCGACATCCTGCAGCTTTACGCCTTCTTTACGGGCAATATTAGCAAGGGCACTCTCATAGCACGCACCATAACCTGCCGCGAACAGCTGCTCCGGATTTGTCCCTGCACCACCAGGACCTCCAAGCTCCTTCGGAATTTTGAGATCATGCTTCAGCGCTCCGTCGGACGATTCCACCGAACCTTCACGGCCTCCGCGAACCTTGGCTGTAGCAGTATATAGGGGTTTTAGTTTCAATGTACTCATCTTTAAAATCTCTCCTTTTTAACACAAATTTTGTAAGAACACTTACACTTAACTTAAACAACCTCACATTTTTGAAACGACCCGGCAGATTGTTACCTTTTAAAACTTGCTTCCGGCGGTGAATAGTGTACAATTAAATTGTGATAAATCAATGTTCGGGAGGAATCATTCATGAATGTCCATGATTTTGAAGCCAACACCCTGCGGGGCCAGGAAGAATCACTTTCCAAGTACAAAGGCAAGGTTCTGCTCGTCGTGAATACAGCCAGCAAGTGCGGACTCACCCCGCAATATAAGGGTCTCCAGGAAGTGTACGATAAATTCAAAGACCGCGGTTTTGAGATTCTGGGCTTCCCCAGCAACCAGTTTGCCGGACAGGAGCCAGGTGAGAGCGAGGATATTGCCGAGTTCTGCGAGATCAATTACGGTGTATCCTTTCCGATGTACGAGAAAATCAACGTCAAAGGCGCCGACGCCCATCCCCTGTTCAAGTATCTGTCCAAAGAGGCACCAGGAGTACTCGGCTCGAAGAGTATCAAATGGAACTTCACCAAGTTCCTGGTGGACCAGGAAGGCCGTGTACTGAAGCGGTTCGCCCCGCAGACAACACCGGATCAGATCGAAGAGGATATCGAGAAGCTGCTGCGCTAGAGCGGATTCAACAAAAACACCCTTCATACCCGGATTAGTTCCGTGCGAAGGGTGTTTTTGAGTTCAAAAAAAAGCCGAAACCCTTGAATGATCAAGGATCTCGGCTTTTATGAAAAATATGCGGTAGAGAGGACTCGAACCTCCACGGGTATACACCCACTACCCCCTCAAGATAGCGTGTCTGCCATTCCACCACTACCGCGCGGTGTGTCTAACGTTGAAGCATTGTTTGAGGCCAACATTCAATATTATAAATCGGTTGCGCTCAAAAGTAAAGGTACCAGCTTAAGAATTTTCGCCTTTCGTATCCTGATCCTTGTCCTTATCCTTACGATACTTGGTAAAGGCCAGATATTCCTTAATAAAGTTCTTTTCCTCCGGCAGCAGCTCCTCCGTTTGGCAATTCAATTGCCGCATTTGGCCAAAAAAATAATCCTCGCCGCTTTCCTGAATCGTCTGGGGCTGTTTGCCCAGGATCAGCCAATCTAAGCTCACATGAAAAAATGCAGCAATCTCAATCAGCTTATGTGTGCCAGGCGTAGATTTGCCACGCTTCCAGTCTCCCATATTGCCGGTGCTGATTCCGAGCTGTGCACAGAAGGATTTCTTCGTAATTCCTTGCCGTTTAATCAATAATTCAATACGTTCATAGATGGATTGCATCAGTCAACTGCCTCCCCAAAAAATATAATACGTAAAAACGTTATTTTTTATTGAAAAATGACGTAAAAAAGTATATAATTAACTATTATTATATCTTTACCTATTTTATATCATACCGGCTGGATAGTCGATACGAGGTGAGCAATCTGAACAGCAAACGCCCTATTACTGCCTACGGCTGGGCCATTAAGCAACGTCTGGCAGAACTGCACTTGGATCAGAAGAAATTCTGTGAATTACATGACATCCCACCCTATCGGCTGTCCAACCTGATTCACGGTACGCGCAAGGCAGACAGATACCGCCGTCAAGTAGCTGAATTATTGAATCTGCCGCCATCTTAGTTCCAGTTGGAGCAGCAGTTCTCCATGTGTGGGCCGACCGGCATTATTCTTCTTGTAGCTACTGTTATTCTACCTTATCTTGGCAAAATCCTTCTTTTCCCGTGCACTCTATTCATACACAAAAAAACCTCTCCGGTGAAATGGCTGAGCGTACTCCATTTCACCACAAGAGAGGTTTATTTCCTATTTTTTCCTGTTTCTTACCTAATTTAGTGAGTTAGCCTTTGACCGCTCCGCCGGTAAGTCCTCTGACCAGGGTCTTGGAGCCGAACAGGAAGAGAATAATCAGCGGCAGCGTACCGAGGGTCAGACCCAAGATACTAGCTGAATAATCCGTGCGGAAGACGGTGGACAGATTGGCAATGCCCAGCGGCAGCGTGTACAACTCCGGCTTGTTGATCGTGACCAGCGGCAGCAGATAGCCGTTCCAGGACCCGAGGAAGGAGATCAGCCCCAGGGTGCTGATGGCCGGCATGAGGAACGGAACAACAATTCTTGTGAGAATAGCCGGTTCCGAGCAGCCGTCGATCCGCGCGCTCTCAATAACCTCTGTCGGGACGGAGGAGCGGATGAACTGGGTCATGAAGAATACGCCGAAGGCATTATTCAGTCCGGCCAGAATCAGCGGCGCATGAGTGTTGTTCAGGTGGAACCACTTCATTTCCATCACATATGCAATCAGACCAAGGTGTCCGGGAATCATCATCGTCAGCAGAATGAAGCCGTACAGCGCATTTTTACCCTTGAATTCATATTTGGCAAAAGCAAACCCGGTAATCGAGGCCACCCCAACCGTCACCAGTGTGAACAATACAGCAACATAGAAGCTGTTCCAGTAATTCCGCAGGAAGCTGGCAGACATGATCGTCTGCAGATTCTCCAGCAGATAGCCGCTGGGCAGAATCGGAAGCTGCTTGAACAGGTCCTCGGAATAGTAGGTTCCCATCACAATCATCATATAGAACGGGAACAGGAACGCGATAGCGATCAGGCTAAGCAGCAATACGGTAAAAAATTTCTTCGCTCTCATTTGTCGTCACCGCCCCTGTTGATCCATTTCATGCCAACTACTGAGAACAAGGCGATGAACAGGAAGGTGCCGTAAGCGATCGCTGCCCCTTTACCATACTTGAACGCACTGCCGTTGAAGGAAGCATCGAACATGTACCAGATCGGTGTGAAGGTGGAGCCGTCAGGCCCTCCTACCATACTGGAGCCTGAAGCCCAGCCGCTGAACAGCAGCATCGGTTCTTCCACCAGCTGCAGGCCGCTGATAATAGAGGTAATAATCAGGAACAGGTTGATCGGCTTCAGCAGCGGAATCGTAATGCGCGTGAACACATCTTTGGAAGAGGCTCCGTCAATGACTGCGGCCTCATAGATGGAAGTATCAATACTGGCCATCCCCGCCGTGTAGAACATGACGAAATACCCAAGATTTTTCCAGAAGACCATCAGGATGACTACCCAGCGGGAGGAGCTGGCGGAGCCCAGCCAATTAATCTTCTCCTGAATAATGCCCAGCCCCATAAGCATATTATTGAAGAACCCGCCCTGCCAGTCGAACAACAGGGAGAAGATAATTCCGACTGCGACCGGAGTTGTCATATAGGCACTGAATACGCTGAGGCGGAAAAAGGTTTTGCGGCGGATCAGCTTGCTTTCGATAAGGCTGGCTACCAGCATTCCCATAAGGACAAGGGCCGGAAGGTATACCGCCATGAAGATAATGACATTGAGCAGGGATTTCCAGAAGAAGGCATCATGGAAAAATAACTGCGTGTAATTGCTGAATCCGATGAAATTCCGGTTGCCGTACAAATCCCAGTCGGTAAGACTGATATATAGAGTGAAGAGAATTGGAAACAAGCTCAGTACGGCGTAGGATAAGAAATAAGGCGTGATGAACAGGTACGGCCATTTATTTTTGCTGCTGATTCCTTTAGATTTCTGCATCGTTATTCAAAAGTCAGCTCAGGATGATTTTTCTTCAGCTGTTCTTCCCACTTGTCCAGGGCCTGCTTCGCATCGAAGCTGTTATCCTGCGCCATGACCTGAAGCACCAGCTCAGAGGAGCTGTAGATATCCTGATCGTATTTGGTCACTGCTTTGGACTTCATGTTCGGGAACACCTTCTCTACCCAGAACTTTCCAAGATCCTGTCCGCCGAAATATTCATCCGCCCCGGAAGATAGCTTGGAGGTATCCTTGAAGAAGGATTTCAGCGGCAAAATATAATCGGAGACGGCGAAGTTGGCTTCAGCGCCTTCGTCCGTGCCTAACAGCCAGTTGAGATACGCCCAGGCCGCATCTTTATTTTTGCTGTCCTTCCAAATACCGATAGTAGTACCGCCGTATGGATATCCGCCTTCCGGAGGCACCATCAGACCCCAGCGGCCATTACTGGCCTTGTCGTTAGGCTTGATTACGAATTCTGGCGACCAGTTCGCCGACGGATAAAAGATTACGTTGTCCTGCGAATACGAAGCATTCCAGGTGGGTGACCACATTGCCAGCTTGCCCTCTGCGTTATTGTCGCGGATGGACTGCAGCTGAGTGAAGATCCTAAGCAGCTCTTGAGTATTCACCTTGGTTCCGTCTACAACTGCGGTTGTCCCCTGGTTGGAGAGGATGGTATACGCATCCATCAGGCTTCCCAGCATGAATGTCTTACCGCCGCTCTTCTCATAGACTTCTTTGCCCTTGGCAATGAAGGTATCCCAATCAGGGAACATGGCAGTCAATGCATCAGGATCATCTGTCCCGAAGTATTCTTTAGCCAGATCACGCTTGTAAGCCAGTGCTCCAGGCGAGCCGGATTGCTCCAGACCAACAAGCTCTCCCTTGCTGTTCGTCAGCAGCGGAAGCTCGAAGTCGAGCAGATTGGAGGTATCGAAATTGTAGGGCTCTTCGGACAAGCTTTGCAGTACGTTAAGCTCATAGAGAGCGCCGCGGAAGGCCGCTTCTCCCCAGATAATATCCGGCAGACCGGAGCCTGCAGCGATAGAGGTCTGAATTTTTTTCAGATAATCCCCCGCCGAGACTTCAACGAACTCCAGCTTGACATTCGGGAACTTCTCGTTGAACTTGGCTCCGGTGCCCTCGAACCAGGCTTTGTCCCAGCCCCACACGGTTAATTTACCGGAAGCGTTTGCAGGATCGCTTGAGGTGTTCGCAGGGCTTGCGCCGCTGGAGTCCCCGGAAGCGTTGTTGTTTCCATTGCCGCAGCCGGCCAGCACCAAGGTGAAGCATAACGTTAAGACAAGCGCTATAACCGATGCTTTTTTACTGAATAGATTGTGCAAATTAAGATCCCCCTTGCATCTGTTGTGACAGCGGGCGGTTCCTGTAATGTCTTCCGTCCGTCTGTATAGTAGTACTATAAGCTTGAAGGCATCGCCCAACAATTAGACGATCCGATGATTTTGTATAAATAATGATAGTATTCTCACTCCGCCGATGGCGGCCGTGAGGGCAGAAGAACCGATACCCTGGTGCCTCCCTGCTCACTTGAACGGATGACCAGGCGGCCTTCCTGCCCGTACAAATACTCGATTCGTTCCCGGATATTCCACAGTCCAATCTGTTTCATCGCCCCTGAACGAAGTCGCGCCGGCGGCAGGGTTCCATTCGTAATGGCCTGCGCCTTCTCCTGGCTCATCCCGCAGCCGTCATCTCTGACCGAGATCAGCAGCCTTCCGCTGCGCTTACGGATAATGATCTCAATACGGCCTACAGACTCCTTCTCCGCAAATCCATGGAAAATAGCATTTTCCACCAGCGGCTGGATCAGGCTCTTTGGAATATAGTCCCCTTTCGCCTGTTCTTCCACGCTCCAGACTACCTCGAACCGGTCGGCATACCGGTACTTCTGAATGGTAACGAAGTGATTGATAATGTTCATCTCCTGCTCCACCGTGATATACAGACCGGCATCGCCGATATTGACAGCATCATGCAGAATGCCAATGAAGGATTCAACCATCTCTTCAATCGCGGCGTAATTCTTTTTGCGGGCCAGATATACCACGGTGTTCAGGGTATTGTAGATGAAGTGGGGGTTGATCTGGGCGAACAGCAGCTCGGCCGTCATTTTACGCTTCCAGCGCTCCTGCTCCACCTTCTCACTCATCTGCCGCTCAATATCGCCAAGCATCGTCTCAAAACCATTCTTCAGCACAGACAGCTCATCATTGCTGCGGAACGAGAGCTGAACATTATAGTTGCCCATAGACACCTGCTTCATCGCTTTGGTCATCTGCAGAATCGGACGGATAATATTGGAGATAATCGGAAGAAACAGCAGAAAGCACAGCACCAGACACAAGGCGAGGAAGACGGCCCAGTAGCGGACAATATAACCCACCCATTCATAGAAACGTTCATTGGAGGTAAACGTGGAGACGGACCAGTCCGATTTTTCAAAAGCGCTGGCCAGATAATAACCCTTGTCATGCTTAACGACTTGAATGTCCGGGCTGTCTGCGCTCAGCGTGTGGGCAGGCATCTCAGTGGCGGTGCCTTGCTGATAGAGCAATGATTGACCCGGGCCGATCCAGGCTACCTGGTCGAAGGACTGGCCCAAGTACTGGAACAGACTCTCAAAAGCTGCGTAATCAATATTCAAAAGCAGCACTCCGCCATACTGGGGATCAAAACGGATAAAGAAGCTGACAATTTTTTTGCTCTCGGGGTCCTGGATCAGATGGGGGGCTGTGAACCCGCTTTTGGCATTGTTCTTCAAGGCATCCTGATACCAGTCCTCTTGCAGCAGCCGTTCAAAATACGGATCAATATACAGCGAGGACCAGAAAATCTTCCCATCAGAGCGGACGATGGCCGAGCTCTCAAGGTAGTCCCGCAGCACATTAAATTTGGTCAGCTGAGTGACCACATCGCGGTATGCACTAAGCTCGTCATACGTAGAGGAATACTTCAACCTTGCAGCGAACTGCTGAAGCAGCTCATCGTTGACCATATTGGCGGCATATTTCTGCACATCGTCAATCATATGGTTCATCTGATTCGTGGTCTGCTCCAGATGGATGGTATCCTCACGCAGGGCCTGCGCTTCGAGAATCGAAGAGAACTGCTCATACGCCAGGGCACTGATGGCCGTTACCGACAGCGTAACGATCAGAATCACGCTGCCGAGAATTTTATTCTTAATTTTTCGCATAGCTATTCGCTGCCCCTCTGCTGCAGGAAGTCCTTGGGTTGTATGCCCGTTGTTTTTTTGAAAACCTGGCTGAAGTATTGGCTGGTTTTGTACCCTACCTTCTCCGATACCTCGTAGATCTTGTACTCACCAGTCTGCAGGAGCTGCTTCGCCAGCCCGATCCGATATTCCGTCGTATAGTCGAGCAGGGACTGGCCCGTCTCCCGCTTGAAGGTTGTCCGCAGATGGATGCTGCTGATCTGCAGATGGCCTGCGACCGTCTCCAGGGACAGATCGGGATCGGCGTAATTCCCGGCAACATACTCCATCGCTTTGTTCACCCAGCGGGAATACTGCTTCGGACTCTGCGGCTGCTGCAAGCAGTCTTCGAGAATCCGGTACAAGCTGTTAACTACTTGCCGCGCGTCTGTGCCCAGCTCCTGGTCTATGGCGAAGCTTCCGTCCTTGCGGCATGCGCCTCTGATCTCACCCATGACGGCGCGCAAATCTACCAAGTAGGCCTGGGTAGCGATGTGGTCCAGACCGGTCTTCAGCCGTTCCAGCAGGCTGCGTTCGGGAGATAACAGGTATTGTCTGACCTCTTGAGCAATACAGGTAGCTTCCCGAGTAGAAGCAGCTTGCTCCAGCAGAAATACAGCACCTGGCGGCAAAAACACAGAATAATCATAAGCCTGCCTCATCGCCGCATATCGGCGGTCCGGCAATTCTGCGCCATTGCCTGCGGAGAGGATCACTCTGGGAAGGTTCCCCCGATAGTAAGACTCCAGACAGAGCAGAACTTGGGCAGCGAGTTGCCGCAAGCTATAGTGCTGGAGCAGCAGACTGCTGGAAGAGGTTATCTTCAGCAGCACGATGTATCCGCCTTCATCCATCTCTAGAAGTTGAAGCTCCTCCAAGTCCGTTGTCTGACGGCGGATCTCTTCTTCGATATTCTTCCATACGAGGGCCGTGCCACTGCGCGTATTACTCCGGCTGCCGTCCAGCTTCATTGCAGCCTCCAGCTCGAAATACAGCAGTCCGGGCTGACCCTGCTGATAATCTGCGACGAGGCGGTGCAGACGGGATTCCTGATTTCCTGCAGGAGCCTGATACTTGCCTGCCAGCATATCCTTAAGCAGGATATGGAGCGCATGTCCGTGCCCTTCTTCCTCGGCGGCCTCCACTGCCAGACCTTCCTTCAGCAGCTTCAGCTGTTCCAGCAGGCGGTTACGACTAATCTCATGCTTAAGCAGATAATGGGCCGCGCGCAGCTCCAGCGCCTGGCGGGCATAGTCGAAATCCCGGTAAGCAGTCAGAAAGATCAGCCGCGTTCTTGGGGCAAGCTGGACGACATGCCGCCCCAGCTCCAAGCCGTCCATCGGCGACATGGAGATGTCGGTGATGACAATCTGCGGCTGTAATTCCTCGAACATCCGCAGCGCCATGCGCCCGCTGGTCGCCTGGGCGACCACCTGGAAGCCATTCTCCTCCCACGGAACCGAGTGGTACACATGATCTAGTGCAAGCGGCTCATCATCTACGAGCATGACTGAAATTAATGAATTCACTGTAGAAATCCTCCCGTCCCTGTCGAATCCTGATATATATGCAGGTATAACGGAACATGGAAGGGCTGTCAATGGAAATGGATTCCTAAATAAATTGCAGATAGCCCTAGTCTTCCACACAAAAAACTCACCGGCCGGCATTATCCAAGACTGCCGTCCGGTGAGTCGTTAACATCGTAATTTTTATGAAAATATGCTTCTGAACACCACCGGATCAAGTCCTCCCGCTCTTTCTCATGCAGCTTGACCAATTGATTCAGAACGAAGATCCTCTGCACCATATCCTCAGCAAAACGCAGTTGATTCGTGTAGTAATCGATTTCCCTTTGATAGGCCGAGTACTCTCCGTTGTTATGAGCAGAATAAGCTTTTAACAATTGAAGGTGAAGATCATAGATCTCAGAGTAATTCATTACCGTAGACTACCTCCCAATAAGGCGTTTACTAGTATTGTCTCCAAGATTGATAGGATTATACGATAGAACTCCACTCTTCATTTAGAATTGCATACTGGTACGCATCATGCCATACAGGCTGCCCGTCATCTGTTCTTTTGAAAAAGGCTTTTTTCTTGAAATGCCCTTCACGGCGCATATTCAATCGCTCCAGCAATCTCCAGGAAGACGCGTTCTCAGGATTACACATAGCCACCACCCGATGAATTCCTAATTCTTCAAACCCGTATTCTAAAACTCTTTGGCAAGCCTCAGTGGCATAGCCTTTTCCATAAAAATCAGGGTTGAAGATGTAACCTATCATCCATGTTTTAAATTCAGCAGGCTCTTGTTGCCCAAAATAAACATGACCGATCATTTTATTGGTCTCCTTCAAGCTAACTGCCCAGAAACAATCTCCTTCCGCACGTTCCCTGGCCATATTCTTGCATTCCTCTTCACCGCTTACACCGCCCGGCTCGTATTTCAGCACCTGCTCCAATGACAAATACTCGTGTAAATCGCTCCAGTCGTTTTCTGAAAATCTACGAACAATTAGCCTTTCCGTTTCCAGTAACATAGGATCTCCCTTTCATTCATCTTCGTTTCTCCATTCTAAAGGTTTCAGGTAATTGTCACCAGCTAGAGCGTGATCAAGTTAGAATTCTTTGGAAATCACGTATTTCTTTCCATGAGATTAAATTAATATTCTCTTTATTAAGCACTTTCTTAATATCTGGGTCTATTAGTAATAGATACTCAATCCCACGCTCAAAATAACAATTCGTTACAGACTTCAATTCTTCAGTTATTTTCGATGGATGTATAGTTAATTGTGTTATACCGGGCTTAATATTTTTTAATAGCGTGAGCAACTGTCTCTTCATTTCCTCATATTCCACGGGCTTACAGCAGTACGGCAAAGAAATTATATCATCAATAAACAAAATCCCACGTTTTCTTCCTGAATTAATTCTAATGCGAAAAGTTTCTTTTTGCTTGTTATTAAAAAATGGTTGTTCAATTATTCTTGTTGGTAAGTTAAAGGGGAGACGATATTTCTCGCAAAGATCAAAGGTTATTTCTAAAAAATCATTGCCCGCATATAAACCCATAATGCTACCACCATGACTGTCAAGATGAGTTGGGTCAATTCCTAACATAGTTGCACTTTGTATTTGAGCCTCTAATTCAATTCTAACTTCTTCATCATCAGCATTTTCCTCTATATACGAAATGTCATTATGGAATTTACCATTCTTATTGATTAGACTTTTCAATGGCCTTTCTTGAAATACTGGACTATATGAATGATGCTCACCGCTTGTTAAGGTAAGATGAATCCCGATATTTTCTAGAATGTTTTGATTACTAAACTTAAGGGCTTCCCGCGCTGCTGGACAGGGAAACATTATAGATGTTGAGGTTATAGCTTGTTGTTCAAATAGACTAACAATCGCTTCATTAGTTCCCTTAGTTATTCCGAAATCATCAGCATTAATAATTAATAAACGGTCATCTGAAGAAAAGCCTAATTTGCTTATCATAAAGATCTCCACCTCGACTAGTTTTGTGATCATAAAAGAAAAACAGTAGGGATACAAAACACATTGTCATGTGCGTATCGCTACTGTTTAGTTTCAAAAAAACTAAATACAAATTAACCCTAACGGGTGAATGATGCTGATGCCTTCCCTCACCGGCCGCTTGTATAGAGAATTGTTGCACTTCTTGCAAGATTCATCTATACCGATTACTCAATGAAGTACAATGTTGCATGATTTGCACAAATTTCGGTGGTTAGATCAAGTTAGCGCTGGATTTGTTGTATTTTGTGCAGGATTTCAGCATAGACCGCCCTCTATGGAGCAGTATTGTTGCATTTCTTGCATCATTCCTCAATCAATGTTACTGGCTGTGGGGCATGCCCCCTTCCCCCGGCGCAGCAGCTAACACAAAAAAGCAAAGACCCTTGGATAACCAAAGGTCTCTGCTCATTCCTAGTATGCGGTAGAGAGGACTCGAACCTCCACGGGTATACACCCACTACCCCCTCAAGATAGCGTGTCTGCCATTCCACCACTACCGCATATTGGTGACTCGTATGGGATTCGAACCCATGTTACCTCCGTGAAAGGGAGGTGTCTTAACCCCTTGACCAACGAGCCAAATTTAAAGTTTTTCTTTGTGACAACAAAAATGAGTATATCAAACGTCGGCGGATTTGACAAGCCTTTTTTTGAAGGTCGCATTTCCCGGAAAATACGGGGAGAACCGCAGTGTGCAGCCTCTGCTTCTCCCCTCTTAAGATCAGCTATCCCCGCCCGCAGCCAGCACCTGGATTCCATCCGTATATTCATACCCCAGACTCCCGGCCACCGCAGCATTGGTCACCTGTCCAGCTACCACATTCAGGCCGCGCGCAAGCGCCGCGTTATTCACCGCAGCCTCACGGATGCCACGGTTTGCAATCTGCAGCGCATAAGGAATAGTCACATTGGTCAGCGCCAGTGTCGAGGTCCGGGCGACTGCCCCAGGCATATTAGCTACAGCGTAATGGACCACGCCGTGCTTCACATAGGTCGGGTTCTCATGGGTGGTGATCCGGTCAATCGTCTCGATCGACCCGCCCTGATCAATCGCAACGTCCACAATTACAGAGCCCTCTTCCATCTGCTGCACCATATACTCTTTGACCAGCTTGGGGGCACGGGCACCGGGAATCAGCACCGCTCCGATCAGCAGATCCGCCCGGCGCACAGCCTGCTCCAGATGATAGGAATCCGACATCACGGTCACCAGCCGCCCGCCAAAAATATCGTCCAGCGCGCGCAGACGACCCGCATTCAGATCCAGCACCGTGACGCGCGCCCCCATGCCCAGCGCGATCTTCGCCGCATTGGTGCCGACAATTCCGCCACCGACAATGACGACCTCTCCCGGCTGCACGCCAGGCACACCGCCCAGCAGAACGCCCTTGCCGCCATACGGCTTCTCCAGCAGGCCGGCGCCGATCTGCACCGCCATCCGTCCGGCGACCTCACTCATCGGAATCAGCAGCGGCAGCGAGCCGTCTTCAAGCTGAATCGTCTCATAGCCCACAGCGGTCACACCGCTATCCACCAGTGCTTTGGTCAGCTCTGCTTCAGGTGCCAAGTGCAGATAGGTGAAGAGGATCAGCCCTTTGCGGAAATAACCGTACTCCTCCGGTAGTGGCTCCTTCACTTTGATAATCATCTCCGCCTTGCTCCAGACCTCAGCGGCCGTATCCAGAATCACAGCGCCTTTATCCGAATATTCCTTGTCGCTGAAACCGCTGCCTATGCCGGCAGAAGCTTGAATATACACATCATGACCTGCCTTCCGGAGCGCTTCCACCCCGGCCGGGGTGATGGCGACGCGGTTCTCGTTATTCTTGATTTCTGCGGGTACGCCAATAATCATGCCGATTCCCCCTCAAAGTTGTTCTATTATAGTCAACATTGTATCCCTGTAAGATGCGAAAAGAAAGGCTCCCATTCGGGGCCTTCCTCTTCACGGTTAAGGTGAGGCAAGAGGCTCCCTGGCCTCCTGCGGACCGGCTCCCCCGTTCCTTCACCTTAGTATATGCAATTTCGCAGCTTAAGGATTAACCTTGGTTTCAAAGGTTTGCTTCCCGTCCACGAATTTCAGCACAACTGCGGCTTTGACCGGGTCATGCTTGTCGTTCAGGGTGATTTTACCTGTAGCGAGCTGCAGATCCTTAGTCGCTGCCAGTGCTTCTGTAATCTTGGCCGGATCAGCTTCACCCGCACGGGTAATCGCATCAGCCACCAGCTTCAAGGCATCATAGCCCAGGGCCGCCATACCATCAGGAACCGCTCCGCCGTTAGCCGCTTTATAGGCGTCTACGAAGCTGGTTACTTCAGGAGCTGTATCTTCAGGCGAGTAGTGATTGGACATGAACGTGTTCTCCAGCGCTTTGGCACCGGCGATTTCCGCCAGCTGCGGGGAATCCCAGCCGTCGCCACCGAGGAACGGAACGGTAATGCCCATCTCACGGGCCTGCTTCACAATTTTACCTACTTCTTCATAATAACCAGGCAGGTAGATGACATCCGGGTTCGCTGCTTTGATTCGGGTGAGAACTGCTTTGAAGTCAGAATCCTTCTGCTGGTAAGACTCCTGGCTCAGCACTTCGCCGCCTTTGGCCTTGAAGGTCTCTTCGAAGAACTTCTGCAGACCCTTGGAATAGTCGGAGGACGTATCAGTATAGATAACTGCCGTCTTGGCCTTCAGGGAATCGAGCGCAAAGTTAGCCATAACCTCACCCTGGAACGGATCGATGAATGCGGCGCGGAACACATATTCATTCACATTGCCGCTGCGCTCATCCACGGTTACCTTCGGATTCGTAGCGCCTACCGAGACCAGCGGGATCTTCTTCTCCGTAGCTACCGGAACGATCCCCAGTGTGTTGGTCGATGTGGATGCGCCGATGATGGTCACGACCTTATCATTGGTGATCAGCTTCTGCGCCGCTTGTGTAGCTTCCTCCGACTTCGATGCATTGTCTGCAACTACCAGCTCCAGCTGCTTGCCGAGTACACCGCCTGCGGCGTTGATCTGGTCCACCGCCAGCTTCGCGCCCTTGGAGGCCGAGTCGCCGAAAGAAGCCTGGCCGCCGGTAAGCTCCAGGTCAGCCCCGATTTTGATCGTGCCTCCGGCACTGTTCCCGCCGCTTGCAGAGTTACCGCTGTTCTCTGTGTTGTTGCCGCAGCCGGATGCTAATACCGCAGTCAATACTGTCGACAAGATAATGGCCCCAATTTTCTTCATAGTTTCTCCCAGCCTCCTGATTATTTAGTTTATATATGTTGTTTCTGTGATGCTGCTGTAGGATGGATACCTCTGCTAGTGCCCGAGATAAGCCATTTTGATCTCATCGGAATCGGCCATTTCCTTGGCATCCCCTTCAAGCACTACCCGGCCTGTCTCCAGGACATAGGCACGGTCGGCGATTTTGAGCGCCTGGTGGGCATTCTGCTCAACCAGCAGGACAGTGGTTCCGGCATCGTTGACTTCCTTGATAATCCGGAAAATATCCTGGACCAGCAGCGGCGCCAGCCCCATCGACGGTTCATCCAGCAGCAGCAGCTTCGGGTGGCCCATAATAGCCCGGCCCATTGCCAGCATCTGCTGCTCCCCGCCGGATAAGGTCCCGGCCTGCTGCTTCTTGCGTTCAAGCAATCGCGGGAAGGTGTTGTACACCTTCTCGAAGTCAGCAGCCAGGCTGCTTCCATCCTGCAGGTAAGCGCCTAATTCGAGATTCTCCTCGACAGACATATTGGCGAATACGCGCCGTCCTTCGGGACAATGGATCAGCCCTTCTTTGACAATCGCCTGAACACTTTGATTCGCTATGGATTTATTCAGGAATTCGATACTTCCTGTCTTGGGCTTCAGCAGCCCCGAGAGCGTCTTAAGCAGCGTAGACTTGCCGGCGCCATTGGCACCGATCAAGGTCACGATCTCTCCCTGCTTCACGGTGATGCTTAGCTCCTTCAAGGCATGAATCGCTCCGTAATAGACATTAATCCCTTGTACTGTAAGCATAGCGTTACGCCTCCTGTCCCAAATACGCTTCGATGACCTTCGGATTGTTGCGGATCTCCGCCGGTGTTCCGTCAGCAATAAGGATTCCGCGGTCCAGCACGTAGATGCGGCTACAGACCCCCATAACAAGTGACATATCATGCTCGATCAGCAGAATGGTCAGGTCGAACTCCTCCCGGATCCAGGCGATCAGATTCATCAGGTCACGCGTCTCATTCGGGTTCATCCCGGCGGCCGGCTCATCGAGCAGCAGCAGCTTCGGTCCGGCCGCAAGCGCCCGGGCAATCTCCAGACGCCGCTGATTCCCATAGCTCAGGTTGCTCGCCACCTCTTCACTCTGGTCAGCCAGATTGAAGATTTTGAGAATCTCCATCGCCTTCCGGGTAATCTCCTCTTCGCCCTGGAAATGCTTCGGCAGACGTAGCATCGAAGAGAACAACGAGTGCTTCGCATGCTGATGGAAGGCAATCTTGACGTTCTCCAGCACGGTCATAGCCGTAAATAGGCGGATATTCTGGAACGTACGCGCAGCGCCTTTATGATTGATCTTGTAAGGATTCATCCCGCCGATAGACTCATTGTTCAAAAGAATGCTGCCCGACGAAGGCGGGTACACTCCGGTCAACAGGTTGAACAGTGTTGTTTTACCGGCACCGTTGGGTCCGATCAGGCCGATCAGCTCGCCTTTATCAATATGAAGGGATACCTCACTGACCGCCTTCAGTCCTCCGAAGGCCCGGCTGGCCGCTTTCACATCAAGGAGTACCGCTGCTCTCGATTGCGTCATTTGCCTTCGCCTCCTTTTTGCCGAACTTGCCAAATGAGAATTTGCTTACGCCAAGCAGGCCGCTCGGACGGAAAATCATCATCAGAATGAGCACAATCGAGTAGATAATCATGCGCCATTCCGGGAATTCACGTAAGTAGGTGTACAGCAGGGTAACGAACACCGCACCCACGATAGAACCAGCCGTACTGCCCAGCCCCCCAAGAACCACCATGACGATAATTTCAAAAGACTTTAGGAAGTTGAAGCTGCCTGGCGTAATAACATAGAACGTATGGGCCGACAGGCCGCCCGCCATACCGGCAAACAGTGCACCGATGGTGAAGGCGATGATTTTGTAGCGTGTCGTATTAATCCCCATTGCCTCAGCAGCAATCTCATTCTCGCGGATCGCAATACAGGCCCGGCCGTGAGTGGATCTAATGAAGTTATTAATCAGTACGACTGAGATCAGAGTGAAGAAGAAGAGCATGGTCCAGGTCGTCTTGGCCGGAATACCGCTGAGCCCTGAAGCACCGCCGACATATTCCGTATTCAGCATAATGATGCGGATAATCTCACCGAACCCCAGCGTAGCAATAGCGAGATAGTCCCCGTTAAGCCGGAGCGTAGGCATCCCGATCAATACACCGAATAGCGCTGCCAGCAGTCCGCCCGCAAGAATCGCAGGAATGAACGGCACATTGTAGTCAAGGGTAAGAATCGCTGAGGTATACGCACCCACCGACATGAACCCGGCATGACCGATGGAGAACTGCCCGGTAATCCCGGTAATCAGGTTCAGCGACACAGCCAGCATGATATTAACCCCGATGAGCAGCAGCATAGACTGATTCACATCGCTAAGGATTCCTGTTGTTAGAAGAACTTTTATGATTCCATAGAACGCAAGGGCAATAAGAATGCCCAGCCAGAATTTTTTATTTATCTTTTTCACGGCAGCTTCCCCCTACACTTTCTCCCGGACATTCTTGCCGAACAGCCCGGATGGTTTGAAGATAAGGATTAGAATCAGTACCGCAAAGGCTACACCGTCACGCCAGGAGGAGAACCCGAGCGAAGAAATCTCTGTCTCAACCGTTCCCAGCAGCAATCCGCCGACAAGCGCACCCGGTATACTGCCAATTCCTCCAAGCACTGCCGCGACAAAAGCCTTAAGCCCGGGCATTACGCCCATGAGAGGATCAACCGAATTGTACGTCATGCCGAAAATCACGCCCGCCGCAGCGGCCAGCGCCGAACCGATGGCGAAGGTGGCTGAAATGGTGCGGTCTACGTTGATGCCCATCAGCCGCGCCGCTTCTACATCGAAGGATACGGCCCGCATGGCTTTGCCCGTTCGGGTGTACCTGACGATATATTGCAGCACTAGCATAAGAATTATGGTTGTTAGCAGAATCATAATCTGATTGGATTCGACCTGGATGGAAGAACCGAACAGGTGATATTGCTTCTTATCCATAATATCCGGGAAGCCCTTGGCCTGCGGCCCGAGGATCAAGACCCCGGTATATTCGAGCAGGAAGGATACGCCAATCGCAGTAATCAGAGCCGCTATCCGTGTGGACTTACGAAGCGGCTTATACGCCAGACGTTCGATGCTGATACCTAGCAGCGCACTGATCGTCATCGAGATCATCAGCGACAAGAGCAGTACAACGATAGGCGGCAATCCCGCATTCGCCAGGTATTTGGCACTGTATAGACCGATGAACGACCCTACCATGAATACATCGCCATGCGCAAAATTAATCAGCTTGATGATACCGTACACCATTGTGTAACCAAGGGCGATTAGAGCGTAAATGCTGCCTACGGATATTCCGTTTATTAGTTGCTGAATGAAGTACTCCATCGCCATCCCCTTCTCCCCATATTCATCTTGTATACCCCTTTCTCTGTGCTGCTTCTCTTTTCTTGGATTATGATGTCATTTATATTAACACAAGGTCAGAGAATCGTCACTAATTTTTGTGGAAATTAATACAAAATTCAATTATTGGTGTTATATTACATAACATGATATATGTAGGATTCGGTAGGTTATTGTAGGTTTACGAAAAATGCGCAGAAAACAGGAGAAAAACAGAGGATTTTTAAGCAGGAACGTTTTAGAAGTTGTTTCCTTTTCTTATACAATACTTTTTTTCTGCGGAATTAATATAACATTTGTCTCTTTACAGCATCATTCCTTCAATTAATTAAAGGGGTAACGGATTGAACCGGCAGTGTGCGGTGGTAGAGGTCAGGATTAAGCGTATAAAAGTCCCCCTGCGTCTACAGTCTCATTGATGACTGGGCCAAGGTCCCAAGGGCTGCTAGGCTCCAGGTTGTTCCTCGCATTCCCGTTCGTTGCTATACTCTACCAAGCATTACACACATTCAAAGGAGTGAAATTGAAATGAGCAAAATCGAAAAAGAGGTGACCGTCCAATCTGCCAGGAGAGGGTTGCTAGTATTCTTCCTGATACTCATTCCTCTTACGGCTATTAGTTACATACTGGCTCTTACTGTAACGCCTGTATATGGCTTGCTGCTGATGTGGGCTCCCGGGATCTCCTCCATACTCACCCGTATCCTGCTGCGTGAGGGCTTCGCGGATATCTCCCTGAGATTCGGGGGACGGCGCACGTTGAAGGCCATTCCATTCATCTTGTTGTTGCCGGTGGCGGTTGGCCTGGTGGCCTACGGAACCGCCTGGATCACAGGACTGACGGAGTATACCGGCCACAATGGCAATATTGCCGGTTCGCTGGTCGGGGCTATCCTGATTCAAATGTCCATCGGAACCGCGACGGGAATCATCAGCAGTGCAGGCGAGGAATTAGGGTGGAGAGGATACATGCTGACCCGGCTCATCCAGGCCCGCGTACCCAGACCTATAATCACGGGCGGTCTGATCTGGGGCGTGTGGCATATCCCGGCGATTCTAATCGGCAGCTACTATTCAGGCCCTTCTCTGGCCTTATCGATCGTATTGTTCATGATAACCATCAGCTCATTTAATATCATTATTAGTCTATTGCGCTTAAGCACGGGGAGCATATGGCCGGCTGTTCTGCTCCACGCCTCATGGAATGCCATCATTCAGGACGCTTTCGACCGGTTCACCAACGGGAAGAATGCCTATCTCTGGACGGGTGAGTCGGGGATACTGGTGGCTGTTACACTCGTGATTGCAGCGTGGATCTTCTACAGAAGATCTGCGCTTGTAAAGGATGCCCGGTTGTAAATTGTAGTACGGCAAAATCCGGGCAAAAAGTAAGCCCATGCACAATTGCATGGGCCTCTCACAGAACTGGAAGTGCGGGTCATCGCATCCGAAAACCATCGTGTGGCAATGATTCTCTAGTCCAAATATACGGCCTTCCCCGTCTGGGCCGATTCATAGATTGCCTCCAGAATCCGGGAGACCACGTAAGCCTGTTCAGGAGTCACGACCGGATCTTTATCCTGTTCGATCGCTTCGATCCACTTTCTTAATTCGATATCCGTAGCTTTCTCTTCTTTGCCGTCATAGAAGGCTACTCCCCCGGCACCAAGCTCAATTTCATTCGTGTATAGCTTGCTATGCTTCTCCCCGTTAATCCGGAGGCCGTCCTTCATGTCCGCCCCCGCTTCGGTTCCGCTCAAGCTGCACTTGGCTTCATCCACATCCAGCGAATTCAGCGCCCAGCTGGCTTCCAGCGTAATCGTTGCGCCGTTCTCCATCACAATCATCCCGAACGCCGAGTCTTCCACGGTGAATTTCTTCGGGTCCCAGGGTCCCCAGGCGTTGGCAGCGTCTTCTTTTTGGGAGAGCTCGTGGTATTTGGTCCCCAGAACTACCTTCGGTTTGTAGTTATCCATCATCCATAGCGTCAGATCCAGCGCATGGGTTCCAATATCAATAAGCGGGCCGCCTCCCTGCTTCTCCTCATCCAGGAATACGCCCCAGGTAGGGACCGCTCTGCGCCGGATGGCATGTGCTTTCGCATAATAGATATGGCCGAGCTCGCCTGCTTCACAGACTTTTTTCAGGTACAAGCTGTCTTGCCGGAACCGGTTGTCATACCCGATAGTCAGCTTCTTCCCTGTACGTTTCGCTGCTTCAGCCATACGTTTGGCGTCCGCCGCAGTTTTGGCCATGGGCTTCTCACACATCACATGCTTGCCCGCTTCCAAAGCCGCAATAGATATTTCCGCATGCGCATCATTGGGAGTAAGCACATGAACAATATCAATGGAAGCATCCTTCAATAACTCCTGATAGTCCGTATAGACAGCAGCATCCGCACTGCCGTATTGTTCAGCAGCAGCCTCAGCCCGTTCCTTGATAATATCGCAAAAAGCTACCACTTGAACCTTATCCTGTCTGCTTAAGGCCGGCAAATGCTTCCCGTTCGCAATACCTCCACAGCCGATCACTCCAACACGATACACTTTGCTCATCGCCATCTCATCCTCACTGTTCATGTATTTTTCGGGCCTTGCGGTAGGCAGCCGGGGTCATGCCCAGCCGCTTGCGGAATACCGAATGCAGATAGGTCGCATTGGTGAACCCCTCGGACTCCGCGATGTGTTCAATCGACAGGCTGCTGGCTTCAAGCTTGCTGCACACTGCCTTCAACCGGATCTCTTCAAGAATCCGGCTGAAGGGTTGATCCGGATCAACTTGCTTAAATATCCGCTGTAGCTGCCTCGGGCTGATATTCAGCTTCTCCGCAACATTCTCCAGCGTCACGGCTGCTGAATAATTCGCTTCCATGTACTGAACAGCATATTGATAGCGGTAGGTCAACATATCCCGTACGGGTGCCTCAGCTCCCATCCCGCCTGTATCATAAGCTCTGGTTACCTTGAGCAAGATACTGATCACGAGATGCTTGATGGATGTGTAATATCCCGCAAGCTTGCCGTCACAGGCTTCATAGGCTTCCAGAAAACACTTCATCGCCCTGTGATAATCCTGCGCCGGGATAAGCGGCAGCCTCCTCAGCTTCTCCACACATTCCTCCGCTTCCGCAACCTCCCATGGGTCTGCATCGTCCCTCTGCTTCTCCGCAATATGGATATGCAGACATAACTCCTCCATCGACTCTTCCGCATCGGCTTCCTGACGATGCATAACGCCCGGTCCGGTCAAATAGAGCATTCCCTCCGATAAAGGATACTGCTGATCGCCAAGAATGACCGTTCCCTTGCCCCGTGGTATGAAATGAAATTCAAATTCAGCATGGTTATGGAAATCAATGACCTTCCCCGGCGGAAAAGAGGTCAAATGAAACCGGAGAACAGAAATTTCATAATGTCCCCACAGGATGGAAATATCCAGTCTTTCCAGCAGATCCATCTTCTCAAACATAATCTCGAAAGGAAAAGGGCTCATGTTAACCTCCTGCTTAAGCTACGTCAGGTATCGGATAAGTGATCAAGACTTCAGTTCGGCTAACCGGACCACCCGTCCTGCCTTCGCCGAGAGATTCGCCGCCTCCATTAACCGGGTAAGCTCCGTTGCCGCTTGAATATTGTCAGAAGCAAGCGTGTTGTTCTGGATGTGGGCAACCCACTGCTCAAAAGCGCTGTCACGGTTGGCCAGCACAGGCGTATCATTCCAGGCAGCCCCTTGATCTGCCGCTTTGGTACTTCTGACGAGCAGCTTCGCTTCAGGCGTTCCATAGAGCAGAGTTCCTTCCGTTCCATGCACTTCTATGGTAAAAGGAGAGTAGCTGTTCACGAAGCCGGCTTCCACCACACCGATCGCTCCCGAACCGGTATAGAGCGTCGCTACTGCGTTGTCTTCCACTTCCTTGCCCGTCACATATCCGAAGCTCGCGCTTACTCCGGTCACCTCTTGACCCAGAAACAGCCTGGTCAGGTACATGGGATGACATCCCAGATCAATCAAAGCCCCGCCCTGACATTGCTCCAGGCTATAGAAATGCTCGGGAAGCCAGTTGGCCGTTGCGCCGTTATGGGATAAACGGACTCTGACATAAGTGATCTCCCCAAGCAGTCCCTGGCTTAGAATGTCTGTAACCGATAACGTGTAACCGTCATTTAGCCGCGGCAGAGACACGGTCAGCTTCACTCCATGATCCGCGACCTCGGAGAGGATTTCATTCACCTCACTCAGCGTTGCAGCTACAACCTTTTCGGTGAAGATGTGCTTGCCTGCTCTGGCCGCCGCAATCATGACCTCCCGGTGCATATGGGTTGGCGCGTCGACAATCACGGCATCGATATCCTTCCGGGCAAGCATGTCCTCCAAAGAATCATAAAACGGGACATTCAAACTCTCTGCCGCCTTCCTGCCCCGCTCCGCATCCTCGTCCCATACCGCAGCAATTTCCGTATCGCTATGCTCCTGAGCCTGCTTCGTATAATCCCAGGCATGTACATGCCAAAAGCTGATCTTGCCAATCCTAATGCTCACCCGCCTGCACCTCCATATACATTATTCTGACATCACCTATAAAGTATCATATAATAAGCAGGATTTTTAGTAGATAAATGCGACATCGACTATATGGAATTACGACATCAGACAGGGAGATCGTATCGTTCAGATGTTCAGTGTTTCCCGCTAAAAGGACGCAAAAAAGGAGCTCAATATGAGCTCCTCCAACGAACCACTGAGGGTTCTCATCCCTGGCAGGGAAGTTTAATCAGAACGGAGAGAGAGGGATTCGAACCCTCGCACCGCTTACGCAGTCTAACCCCTTAGCAGAGGGTCCCCTTATAGCCACTTGGGTATCTCTCCAAGTAATGGCTCCCCGAACAGGACTCGAACCTGTGACAACTCGATTAACAGTCGAGTGCTCTACCAACTGAGCTATCAGGGAACATTAACATGAACAAGGATTAATTTATCATGATTCTACGGGTTAGTCAAGCGCGTAGCGAGAGATTATGAGATCGTTTACAAACTCTACCTATCTGTAGGGTATCCCTATAGGTGTTGCTTATGTCAGACCCACTCTCCATCCAGCGGAACAGCCACGCGGCTCAGTAAGCCCTCCTGTTCAAGGCGTTGCTTCAATAGTTCCCTCGTCACATGGCAGTGGTTAATCGTATCCATATGCATAGCAATTACCGAAGCGGCCGGAGCGGCATGGCATACCTCCACCACATCCTGTTCGTTCATGGTAATGGGGCCTCCGCTCAGGAAGCTGGCACCTCCGGCATTGACTATAATGACCTCCGGTGTCTGCGCCGCTATCACCTGCTGAACCTCTTCGCACCAGATGGTATCTCCCGCCAGGTACAGCACAGGTTCGCCCTCCGCCCGGAAGACGAAGCCGGAGACCTTGCCCATTAATTCCCCGATCTCCCCTGTCCCGTGATGCCCGCCTGTACGTGTCAGGGTCACACCGCCGACGGACACAGAGCCGGTATCCATAATTTCTGTAACACGCTCAAAGCCCTGGGCAGCAATTCGCTCCCCATCACCTTCCTGGCAATACACCGGCAACTCCTTGGACAACTGCTCTACTGCCGCAGCATCCCAGTGATCCTGATGTAGATGCGTGACCAGTACAGCATCCGGCTCCAGCCACTGCTGGACAGGCCCCGGCAGAGGCACCAGCGGATTCCGGCGGTCATCGCCCGAATTCATAATCGGCGGATTCACGCCCTGCGCACTCAGCATGGGATCGATCAGAAACGTCGCACCGCCGTATTCCAGCCATAGGGTGGCGTGGCGGATCAGCTTAATTTTCATCATATGCACCTCTTCCCGGATGTCTTACTTAAGATCAATTTCTGATACAATAAGTATAAATCAGGGCAAGAATAGAAGACATTGCGCCGCGAAAGAGATTCTTACGTTCTGCTTTCAGCCGGAAAGGAATTCAAGGAAATGACCTCTTACCTCATCGACAATACCGATTACCGCATCCTCCAGCTCCTTATCGGAGACTCCACCTTAAGCCATAAGGATATCGGGGCGATGGTCCATCTGACCGGCCAGGCTGTAGGCGCACGTGTCCGCAGATTGCGGGAGCTTGGCATCATTGAAGGCTACACCATCCGTTATAACCCGCTGCAGATGGGTCAGAACATTCATGCCTTTATAACGGTTTTTCTAAGCAGCAACAAGGATCATCCGCCTTTTCAGGCTTTTGCGAAGACCCATGAGAGTGTCACCGAGCTGTACCGCATCAGCGGGGAAGGCTGTTACTGGATGCGGGTGCGTACGGTGGATCAGGACGCGCTGACCGCTTTTTTGGACGAATTACTGAAGTATGGGAATTACCGGATCAACCTGGACATGGGCCAGATTAAATAGCATTAAGTATAAGAACTGCCAAGGAGGCCGACATGAGTAACAAGATTGAACCACCCAGAATCCCAGATCCCGGGCTACTTACGCCGCAGGACATTCACACCCTTGCTTCCAAAGACGAATTCAGCCGCTGCCTCATTGAAGGAGCGCTCATTGAATATCAGGAGGCTACGAGGGTAGCTTTCGACAAGACTATTTTCAAAAACGTCACCATCACGGAATCCTCGCTGCAGCGCATCGAGCTTACCGATGTGATCTTCGATCATTGCGACCTGTCCAATGTGGATTTCAGCGACGCCTTCATACACCGGACCGAGTTCAGGGATTGCCGCTTGATCGGCACAGACTTCACCAGAGCGCGGTTTCAAAATGTATCCATTACCGGATGTATCGGGGAATTCGCGGTGTTTCGTTTTGCCAACTTCAAAGGGGCTTCCTTCGAGCGCAGCTCGCTGGTCAGCGCGGATTATTACCAATCCACCCTGAAAGACCTGTATTTCTCGGAATGTAATCTGGAGCAGGCCACGCTGGCAGGATGCAAGCTGAAGGGCGTTGACCTGAGCGACTGCGAGTTCACCGGCCTGCTGGTGGATCTCCAGGATCTGGAGGGCTGTATCATCTCTGCGGAGCAGGCGGCTTCTTTTGCCGGACTACTAGGTCTGGTTATCAAACATTAAGTAGCCGGACCCGCGCCCGCTTCTAGCGCAATCAGCTTCAGCTTGCCGGAGCATTTACCGCATCGGTACCGCCCAGGATCGGCCCGGCGCTTACGCAGATATTCAGTGGCACAGACGATGCATACCAGCTTATACCGGTAAGGCTGCGGCTTACGGGCCTTGGCGCCCGGCAGGGTCTGACAATACCGGCTGCCGCCTACGCGGGCCAGCAGTGTTTTGAAATCAGCATCCCGGTGCATATATCCCCGCTTCGCAAGATGCAGGTGGTAGTGGCAGAGCTCGTGCTTAATGATCTTCTCCGTCTCCTCCCGTCCGTACATCGCCAGCTGCTGGGGGTTAATCTCTATATTATGGCTCTTGGTAAAATATCGTCCGCCGGTTGTCGTAAGTCTGCTGTTAAAGCTCGCCGTATGCCGGAAAGGCACGCCAAAGCTCTTCAGTGACACCTGCTCAATCCATTGCTGCAGCTCTTCGTTGCTCATACTGGTCATAGCGTTCCTTCACGGTCCTCTCTGCCTGAAATTAGATCACTACTTGAATTGTAACTTGCCCATACGCTACACTGTCAAGAAGGAAGACAAGTCCGGAGGGAGAATGAAACATGCCTAGAATGCGTTACGTAATTATGCAGCAGGATCAGGAATTGCTATTCGTGGAGATGCCGGAGGAATATGCTTACCAGCTAAGCGCCCTCAATCTTCGCCTGAACAAAGAAATCGACAAGCTGACAGCCGAG
Source organism: Paenibacillus sp. FSL M7-0896 (assembly GCF_037975415.1). NCBI lineage: Bacteria > Bacillati > Bacillota > Bacilli > Caryophanales > Paenibacillaceae > Paenibacillus > Paenibacillus sp. FSL M7-0896. Next base: position 1,056,515 of record NZ_CP150250.1, on the reverse strand, counting down.
AATGTACCCGGACTGCCGCGGGCGGTGGCCGAATGCGAGGCGCTGGAGCTGCTGCGCGAAGAGCATCACTTGGAGTCGGGGCTGGCGTATATTAACCGGCTGGAGCAGGCTTTTGCCTCCATTAAGGAGGAGCATTACCCGCTGATCTCACTATTGACCGAAATCCGGGCGCTCCAGGCCCAGCTGGAACAATGGTATGAAGAGGAAGAAGAACGGGCGCAGTAACGCTGGTTCCGGGCGGCCTTGTGAAATTCGGCTTGGCTACCTGAAACTAACCGTGCACCTTTGGGCGTATTCCCCCATATGCTATCTATACACAGGAAGCATGCAGAGGAGGGGTACCCTTGCCACAATGGCTTCGCCAACAACTCATGAAGGCCTATTTCAAGAAGGACTGCCGTCAGATTAGACTGCTGAATGAATGCTGGTTCTTTTACCGGAATACCGCCGATTCCCACGAGATGATCCAGAAGAACGTATAACGGTTATGTAACAAAAAGCCGCGATCCCCTGAGGGGTATCGTGGCTTTTTGGCGTGAATCCGGCCAAGTCTGCGCTTGGCAGCCGGCTTATTTAAACATCGGGAATACGTATTTCACCAGGAAAAACAGAACTCCGAAGGTGATTATAATGTAGGCTGCATATTTAATGAACGTGGATGCGACCAGACTGGAATCCGATTTGCGGTGCACCTCTGTCCGTTCAACCTCAACACTTCTGTCCTTGTAATTCGGCTCCATCTTCAATCTCTCCTCTCGGGGTTTAGCTGCATGTCAACCATTAACCCGGGGATTTGGAGCTGAAACAGTAGTATAGAGACGCAGACTGCTTGTAAAATATGACTGTCGTCTTAATCGAAACGGCGGGTGCTTGGCCAGGAGCCCTGCAGCTTGCGGACCAGTACAATCTGTCCCGTATGATAGGCATCATGCAGAATCAGGCTCATGACCTCTTCGCCCGGCGCATGTCCGGAGCCGCCCCATTCATATGCGCCTTCTTCCAAAGCTACAATAATCTCGCGCAGCGAGGCATGAATGGACTTCAGCTTGTCTACCGCCTGCTTCCAGTCCTCTTCTCCGCTTCCTGTTACAGTGAATGTAGCATCATTGCTCTCCAGATCAGGCAATTTCTCCATTCCCTTGAGCTTACGCAGCAGACGCTCCTTATAATATGTCAGATGGTTAACGTTCTCCCAGATCGAATTGCCCGCAGCTCCCTCCGGCTTCCAGACGGCCTGCTCATTGTTCACGCCTTCAAGCGCAGCGCTAAGCGGCGGCTGCCAATCCTCCACATCCATCACATAATCCCAGTTCTCGATCAGCACATCGCTAATTTTGTTTTCCATCTGTATCCCTCCTGTAAATTGTGGGTGTACATGCTTCGGTAACGACCAAACAACCCGAATAAAAGTTACATGAGCAATGTAACATATTTGCCGGAGCGGTTCAAGTAACTAGCATAACTTATTTTTAACTGTTACAATCAAAGGAAAGGTAACGCGAAAGGACAGATGAAGCTTGCTGTGGGTAGATTTCATGAACAGCTATTGGCGGAATTGGCGGACTAGTGACCGGAGCACAGACAAGGACCGGTTGGAGGAGCCGGAGTGGCTGGCGGAATGGCTGGCAGAGCATAAGCTGCCGGCGGCAGCTTCTCCCCGGCCGGAGGAGTTGGAGCAGCTCAAAGACCTGCGCGGCTTGTTGTGGGACGAGCTCCAGCGGCTGGTCGCGGGAGAGTCTCCGTCTACAGAACTGCTTGCGCAGTTAAATACTTACATGGGCAACGGGCCGGTTGTTCGCCGTGTGGTCTGGACGCCCGCAGGTGACGCAGAGATCTCACTCCAGCCGCAGGGTGCGGACTGGGGGCAGATTATGGCGGAGATTGCCGCTTCTTTTGCGGCGGCGCTGCTGGAGAAGGAACCTTCTCGCTTCCGCATTTGCGGGAATCCTGACTGCCTCTGGGTCTATTACGACGATACCCGCAACCGCTCGAAGCGGTACTGCGACGACAAGCTGTGCGGGAATCTGATGAAGGTCCGGCGGTTCCGGGCACGCAAAAAAGCAGCGGAGGGTGAAGCTTCAAAGGAGTAATCTACACAGCATTCCGCTGGGTCAGCGGGGTCAGCGTAGTATTTTTGCCGGAGTGCTTGGCCGTATAGAGGAGATTATCGACTTCTTCGAAGAGCGTTTCTTTGGTGGTGCCTTCGTCATAGCTCTTGAGGCCAATGCTGACAGTAACCGCCCGTTGCTCCATCTCCTCATGGGACGTATGCGACAGCTCCTGGCGGACTTGTTCAATCAGCGCGTAGGCTTCCTCGAAGCTTTTCTCAAACAGCAGGATCGCGAACTCCTCCCCGCCATAGCGGGCCGCAATATCTGCGGGCGAGATGTGGTCCTTAATGATCTGGGCGACCCGCGCCAGCACCATATCTCCGGTACGGTGTCCATACTTATCGTTAATTTGCTTGAAATTATCGATATCCACCAGCGCAAGATGGAACGGGGCACCCTGGCTGCCGTATTCCAGCGCTTTTTCATAGAATTCGTGAAAAGAAATATGGTTATACAGTCCCGTCAGCGCATCGGTGGTCGACAGCTTGCGGATCACCGCATTCTCGATCATCAGATCCTGCTTGGCCGTTAAGGTAGCTTCCAGATCGCTCGCCAATTCACGCCCGTTAATAATGACAATCCCCGCCACCAGGGTCCCGACTAGCAGGAAGAGCGGAATGGCAACCAGGTCGAAGTCTGTAAGGTAATACTTGAACCAGTAATCCCAGCGGTACAGAATGAAGAACGCAGCCGCTTGGAGGGCAGACGTGAACAAGGTCAGATCCAGCCGAAAAAAAATCGCCGACGCAATAATCGGCAGCAGCATCAACGCCCCGATAATCCGGATATCCATATTCAGATGGATAATCATCATGGCAATAATCGTCCCCGCCACAAACAGCAGCACGAAGGAATACCTCGGTGCCGCAAAATCCACAAACTGCGTAATCCCCACCACCGCACTCATCAGCAGCGTCGGATACAGCAACACATCATAGTAGAACTCATGTGCCCCCATGGGATACGGCAAACATACAAAAGACCCCAGCTGGGCCAGAAAATGCAGAGCAATCACCAGCCAATACGTATACAGAAACCGCTTGACCCACTTCGCCTGCCGATGCGCCGAAGTCTCCGAAGGGCCCATGTAATCTCTCAATCTCAACGCTCTCACCTGTTGCCCCCCGATTAAATTCACACATAGGATGTACACATTGCTCCTATTTTAACATGTCACGGTCCGGGTCGGATACTCACTTGTGGGATATGTACGGGGGGAGTGGGGAGGGTGTGGGGGAGTGATTCCCACACTTCTATTTTCAGCTCAGGAAATATGGGATAATTTATAAATAGCGCTTAGCCGCTCCAATGGATGCGTGGATTCAAAGTAGTCTGAAACTAACTTCTTTTTTGTGTATGTACTCCCGTATATTCTCAATGTTCCTTTATAATATAAAGTATATTAAGTACAATGGGGTGTAAAAAGTGAGTATCAATTTTTTTGAGCACAGGGAGATAATTTCTAATAACATGGTGATCTTCTTGCGGTTGAGAGGGATCTCTAAACTGTCTTTATCAAAACAGACAGGGATATCCCGCCTTACCATCGACCAAATCATCAGCGGCGAAACTCCAAGCCCTAAGCAGTACAACTTACAACTCACAAATATTAACCATACCTATGAGTTACCCGAAGACTATTTCATCACTTCTCTCCCTTCAGTTCAACCAACCTATGCTTACTCCAGTATTGGTGATTCGGCGAAAGACCCAGTGGTTAGGGAGCTGTTGGATGGCTTGGATAACATTTTAGATATCTATTCTTTGTACCATTTACATTAAGGGAATGGGTATCAACATTATTCAATGTGCACTTTAGAAGTGTATTTTTTTCATGTAGGAGGACCCCTATGGAATTTGATAAATATACATTGCACTTTAAACTCGACCAAATTTTAAAAGTTCACAATATCTCAGTACTTAAACTGTCTAATGAGATAGGGCATCGAAGAACTACCATTATGGAATTGGTGCACAACACCAACATGGATAAAAAGAAAATATCCGCAGAGTTGATCATGAAGTTGTGTCTCTATTTTGAAGTTAGTCCTAACGATTTATTTGAGATACGCCTGAAGAAATAGAATAGGATTAAAAAAGCACTGAGTCCTGCGGCTGCGCAGATATTCAGTGCTTTTACTTATGAGTAGGGGCTAACCAGATTCTTGTAAATCAGCTAAACAAAAAGTTGGGACCCAACCGTATACGTTATTATCCGCCTTACAGTAAGTCCATTCGTTTAAGTGCTTTAACCCCCACAATATTTCCCCTTGAGTAACTGTTAGTTCATGCGCAGAATAATCTTCAGTCACTTTTGCAATATCATGGCTATCTGGAGAAGTTAAAATCTGCTTCGGCACCCCTCTTTGCTAGTGGACACTGATTTACAAAAAATCCAATTAGGAAATTGAGTCTCCTTTCGTATTTTTTAAAGTCCCAGGTTGGTATTCGCACATAAAAATGATAAATGAAGTGTGTTTGTGATGTTGTATAAGAGGAGATCCCTCCTATAGAGGATATCCCAAAGATATTTCAATCCACGCAATCATACAGAGTGCGACAATGCGCATTTTCCATAGACCACGAATTCAATCATTTCAATCCACGCAATCAAGTAGAGTACGACAGGTGATAGTAGTGAATGTTATCAGGTAATCCTTATTTCAATCCACGCACTCGTGTAGAGTGCGACGCCGAGGTTGTATCAATACTTTATCTACTGGCATATTTCAATCCACGCACTCGTGTAGAGTGCGACCTTGAATAGTTCAAGTGGACTTTTCCCATTGTTGATTTCAATCCACGCACTCGTGTAGAGTGCGACGGGTGGCAAAGGTAATTATTACGCTGAAACACATATTTCAATCCACGCACTCGTGTAGAGTGCGACAGCGAAAAAAGTGTAACCCATGCTTTTCCCGCATTAATTCACCATCTGTCCCCTTATTCTAATCTTGAAAAGATATACAACCACCCTTGGCTTTTAAAGACTATCCTCTTATTTATAAACTTTCGACAAATTCTGAGGTGCGAAACCCCCGGAGATTTCATGGGAGCTTGGCATTCGCACCGAGCCCTCTCCTTCTATTTTAACCCATTTGATAGGTTCTGTATAACTATAACTTCTTTCAATTTTGTAGTTTTTTTTCTTATCCACTGCGTTTTAAATTAAGAGACTATTCGATATACTGGGTAGGAATGTAAGCATCATGAGGGAAGAATCCTCGTAGAACATGGGAAGGAAGTAGACTCGATGAAAAAACTAATAGTAAGGTCCGTAGGAATTGTTGCCCTTTTAAGCTACATAGTGAGGTGTACTGATCCTTCTCATATTCAAACTGCTGAGGCAAAAGCAGCTTCAACCCAGACCCCAAAGCCAGTAGCCAAAGCAGATAACATCAACGCACTAATTCCGGCCGCGTGGCACATTTTAGAGCCTGTCCTGGGAGAGAAGGCCATCGCCAAAGGTGATTTGAACAAAGACGGGATCTCAGATCTCGCAGCGGTCATTGAGAAGGATATGGTTACGGACGAGGCGTCTCCGCGATCCCTTTTAATCGCTTTTGGCGATAAAAACAATTCGTACACCCTCTCTATCATTGCCAAAAATGTCATTTTGCGATCGGATGAGGGCGGCATCTGGGGCGATCCTTTTGATAGCCTTACCATTAATCGGGGGTCTGTCCTGGTTAGCGATTATGGGGGGAGCAACTGGAGATGGTATAACAAATATAGATTCCGGTATCAAGATAAGGATTGGTTTTTAATCGGTTACACGAGCGTTAGCTACTTTACAGGAGCCACTACCATAGAGCAATCGGACGAGGATGACATTAACTATCTGACCGGACAATTTATAGAGCGGCGAACGGACGAACAAGGACATACCACCACAAGAAAAGGAAATCAGAGGAAGAAGGAGTTAATTCGGCTTAAGGAGTTCAACCCAGAAAATTTGCATTAACCGAGGGACCCTAGCAAAACATAGCGGACAACACAGCCCTACTCGGGCGTTGTCCGCTTTATTGTGCCTACCCACCATTTTGCAGCATCCAAAAGTTCCATCGCCAATAACAGCACATCGAGTTAGATCTAGCCCGTAATACGCCGCAGCTTGTTAGCACATTCCTGGTTGAGGTTTATGACATCCACAGCCGTCTTCAAGCTCATGGGGACATATGTATGTTCCATCGTATTTATTTGAAGGTATGGGGAAATATCATTTCTTTTATTTGACTTAAAACGCTAGGTGAATATTCTTGTGGATGCATAATAATTGCAACCAGCACACTTATTAAGATAACTGTAATCCAATAAAAGCTTTTAATTACTTTAGATTTTATTTTTCGAGTGATAAGTAGAGAAATCAAAAAAATAGTAGTATTAAAAAACAAAGTTGAAGGAATACTCAAAATTCTTCCAAGTCCAGTATAAGGAAAATATTCTATTAATAAAAATATGGCCAGTATACTCGGAATCATGGCTAGAGAGATTGTTTTTATTGTCTTTTCCATGTGGACTCCTAATCAATTTCTTGATTGCCAATCTCCAGGCTGCTCTACCAGATAGGAAAAAGAAAATTTGGCAGAATTTTTCATGATAATTCTTACGTTTAATCAATTCTAAATCAGTACAAATTCAGAAGATACAATAGTTTTGTTCCATTCTATAAGTACTGTGTATGAACCAGGCTCCAAGTTCAAAAATGTCTTGCTATCTGTATACTCCTGACCAGACTCCAAATCTATATAGTCCTTTATGGGAACCCTGCCTTCGTCTGCTACTTGATTGTCCTTTAATAACTTATATCTTGCTCCTCCAACGACAGTCACTACTTTATCGCTCTGATTTTTGAAGGTATAAGTTACGTTTGTTTCGGAACCTGAGTTGTCTACCTTAACGGAACCGGTTACATCGGATTGATTGGTATTGCTGTTAGCATCGGATGGTGTATTGGTAGAAGTGTTCGTGGCTAACGGCTCAGTGTGTGTTATTTCGGATTCCGTATTTGTCTTTGTGCAGCCTGCAAGTATAATACCAACAACTAAAACTAACATTATGAGCAAGCTATTCGTTCTCGTCATCATATCGCCTCCATGATACAAACAGACGATAACTGTTTTGAAAAAGTTTCAATTCCAACGTTTGGTCATATTCAGGTGACCTGCCCGGTAGCGTCTCTCGTACAACTAAACTTCCCTTTGAAATTTGAGATTACATTCGTGCGTTGTGGATGTAGCGTAATCCATAAAATTCACAGAACCCTTAAAGTTCAAATAAGCTTCATAACGCAGACGGATCGCAGGTAAAGTAATGAATTCTAGAACATTTTCTTTTGGAACCCACCTGCAATCGCTTGTTTCATCCGAAGTAGTTAGCTCCCCACCTACAACTGTGCACACGAAATCAAACATGACCTTCGTTGGAACATCAGTCACACCGTCATACCACTTATGGATCGCTGTATTAGATATAACACTAATTAAATGGCTAACCGTGGCCTCTATTCCACTTTCCTCTTTAATTTCACGAAGCACGCCATCAATCAGGTTTTCTCCAACTTCTGTTATTCCACCAGGATACACCCAACCATCGTCATGTGCTTTCACTAATAAGATATTTCCATTTCCATCTTCTACAATTCCGCCTGCCGATACAATATGTGTCGGGAACGTCATTTAAAGACCTCCTAATAGGGATAAAGTAACACCGATCAGCATCACCATTAAGCCCTTAATTTTAACACTCCCACCAAACGTAGTAGGTGCCTAGCAGCTCTGTAAGTTGGTTAATCGTAGCGAGACAATCTTGCGAATATTCATCTGAATATTCAGTGATCACAACACCCTGGATGAGCGGCATTGCAAGATAGAGCTTACTCAAAACTGCCGTTTCCACTGGAAAAGCTGGCTTTTCCCGAGACACGCGAATTCGCCATGATTCCATGAGCAACTGCTCATACTCTTCCCGTGTGTCCGGATCACTACAAAGCAACTGCTCAATATGTGTATCCGTCATGGCCGGCAACTTTGCTGCTTCAATTTCATCCTTATGTATTACGCGGCCAGCCAGTTTCCTCATGATCGCGTTTACGCCGATGTTAGCCGGGGAAGCTTGCATACGGGCTTCTTCCCATATGAGCTCGGTGACCTGCTTGCCAGCCTCCAGTGTGAACTGGAGACTTCCATTTCTATAGCTCATCGCTTCTAAAAGTTCCCCAGTTGTAATAGTCAGATAACCGCCGACAAATGCACTTCTGACCCAGGAGTCCAGATGATCGGCATGAAGAATTCCGTCCTTGTTCCTCAAGAGGCTACGCTTTGACCCATCTATATAGTCCATAACATCAGTTGTACGAATATTCGCACTGGCTAGGATGTCAACGATCTCCTGTGAAAACACGGCCTCCCGCGTCCATTCATGATGATCCACACCTGGAAGGGATTCTAGTGTATGACTGAAAGGCGCATGTCCGATATCATGCAGCAATGCAGCTGCCCGCAACGTACGATTATCCGGCTCAAAATGCGCTGTAAGCGCAAATACACCTAACGTATGCTGTAAGCGGCTGTAGGTATGGTGGGTATTAATGAAAGAAGCTCCTCCATGCCGAATGTAATGAAGCCGCCGCACCTTTTTGCTTCGGAGCAGTGCTTTTTCTTCATCAGTGAGCTGAATCCTGAGCTTCCATAGAGGTTCATAGATTTCATCTAAAGCACCATCCAGTCTTAACCTAAAGTCCATTCCAAGGTTTCCTCCTGTGTTCTTAAATTCTACGGACCAGTGAACAGTAGACGCAAACTGTGAAGTAGAAGTATTTACGAATTAGATTTCTCTTTGTACTTTGACCAATTTATCCAAGAGATGCATAAAAGACCTAAAGTCATAATAAGAAATTGCATTGGACCTCGATTAATATCGAATACAATTACGATGCCAGCAGTGAGAGGTATTAATATAATACTAATGATGGAGATCCATTTATATATATTTTGATCTTCCTTCTTTTCGTTTTTCATATTTTTACCCCATTTTCAAATAAAGTAATTAACCTATTATATCATGCTAACTTGATCTGATGTCCACACACTGCGCAGTCCGAATATGGGGCGTAGCAGAAAGGGAATTTTTTATGTACTCTACACCAGATACGGCTAGTGAACACTAGATGCATATTAATCAGCAAAGAGGCCCCTCCACTCCCTGTGAGTAAAGAGGCCTCTTCGTGCGTAGGATCAGAACCGATTTGCAGCTAAGTTTTGTAGCAGGAGATTGTTATATTTAGCCGCATGTTTTTGCTCATCCAGAATAATGCCATACAGAGTATCCTTGTAAATGCCGTACGGAAGACCGAACCATATCTTTCGATATTTCTCAACAGCAGATAATTCACCTTGGAAGGCTTGTTGCAACCCGGCAATATAAGAATTAACATTATCCGGAGGTTCGTTGCCAACTCCTGTTACTTCATGCCCTGTTAATTCCTTATACATTTGTCGGAACATTTGATTATGTCCTCTTTCATCATTCCGAATAGAGGTAATCACTTCAACTTGTTCTTGGTTTGGGGCAAGTCTGATGAGTTGATCATAAAAAAGTTCATCATTTTGTTCACCTCACAGTTCCTAGATTAACACTCCCACCAAACGTAGTATGTGCCTGGATGAGCGGCTTTCCAAGGTATCCTCCTGGGTTCTCCTTTATTTTTCAACCTCAAATATTGAATCGATGATGATTGGAAGATTGTCTCTAACCGAAACAGCTCCAAAGACTGAACATGCATGGATACCTTTAGCATTGATCCAATCGCTGACTGTATTTCAAATGGTTCTGTGGTTGTTTCGTAATCATACACTTATTTTCTGAATCTTCGAGCGGGATATTAAATATACCGGGCCCATTATTTCGATTGCGCCGTCTTTTACACGAATCGCACTCTCCTGCTCTGCCGCATATACATCGATCTCCTCCGATAAGGGGAACAGGTAGCCTTGAACGAAAGAGGCGTAATCGCGTTTCGAATGAGATTCATAGGCAAAAGGATTAAAGTCCAACCCATCATGAATCGTATCTATTTCAACTGTATGATCGGCGTTCTGCGAGGTTACCCATTTGGCAGCCATGTTCAACGCCCCGGCGCTGGCCCCCAAGATGACGGCATTGCTGTTCTTAATCACATCGGTTAATTCATATTCCGCCAAAAAGTTGTTCTGTTGAACAGGATCTCCGCCGCATAAAAAAATGACCGACGCGTTCTGAATCCATTGCCGGGCCTCATCCTTCGGCATGCGGTAATCGATGAAATGCTTCTCCTTAAACATAAGATTAGCCTGATGGAACCATGTCCATTCCGTTATATCCTCAAAGTGAATCTGCCCGTCTTCATAATCAGAGGGTTGAGCGCTAATCATAACAAGCGATTGTCTGTCTTGTAGATCCTCCTGCAACCACTCAACCAGCCCCTCTGGTAAAAAATCATTAAACCAACTGAAATAATAGTGAGTACTCAAGCTTCATCACCTCCATATGCAGGGTTTACCCCGTTAAAGCGGTTTAATTTAGCTTCAGCCGCCAGCATGGCGCTGGTAAGTCTCCGATGATTCCCGTCATGCCGGGCAAGTGTTCTGAAATACAGGCTGCGCACCATATTTTTCCCGTTCACTCTGGCAACTCTCTGTGCGCGTGTATCCGGCCATTCCGTACACTGCGCCAAGCTATGAATCCAGTCGGCAATCTCCTGCTGTGGTAGCAGCGATTCACTGATCATCGTGTCCACAACGTTAGCCATACGTTCGTCTTCCTCCTCGTCAAAAATCCGGACACCGTTATGCAGCATTCCTGTAATCGCCATAAGCACCTCGTGCTGCACCTCAATGTCACTTTCCTTATAGCGGATCAGCTCCTCCAGGGCATCTGCCCCGTGAGCTGCGGCATGAGCCCAGCCTTCGGCTGCCAGATAACCGCGCAGGTCCTTCTCCTCCTGATAGTAGCGAAGCAGCGAGCGCTTTAGATGCTGGAAGTCTTTTGGCGTCAAGAATGGTTGAAGCCTGTCCCGTTGCATAATAAGAGCGATCGGCAGAACCGCGAATGCCCTGGTGAGTACGCTGTGGTCATCCACACTTCCAATCCGGTAGAACAAATACCGGTCGTCCATCAGGACAGTCAATAGATGCCGCATTTCCTCATCTGTGAACTTATTATCGCGCTTCAGCCATATGTAAAAGGTAGAATAAATATGCTCACGAAGCTCAGGCTCCGGGTCACCAATATGCCGCAGCATCAGATCGGTAAAGTCTTGGATGCTTTCTCCATCTCGCAGGATATACTGTTCTTCCTCCAATCTGTGCAGCTTGTGTATCAGTTCTGTCCGCGTGTCCATCGTACCCCATTCATTGACATCTTCGTCCAAAATGCAGGCTTTCATTTAGTCGGTTCACTCCTAACCCAGTTATAGCGGCGTTATGTATTTCTCTAGCCGATATGACTACTATAAAACACAATGACTGACACCAGGGGGTCAGTCATTGTAGGATAGAAGCATATTTTGCATATATTGCTGCAGCTCCGCCCGTAATTCACGAGGCTCCAGCAGCTCGCACTCCTTGCCGAAACTTAAAATGAACTTCAGCAGACCCTCCTCATGAGGAAATGTATCCGTAACGAGATAAAAGCCATCTTCACCCCGGCTAATCTTCTCTTTCTCAAAATACTCGGAAAGCTGCGCGCCAATTCGCGAAGTGAATCTCAACACAACCTGTATGCCCGCCTGCGAATAATTGTGCTCAATGACATCGGCGATCCGCTCTGCCGACAGCTCTCTTTTTTCAAAAGGCGGCCCCTGCTCTAATTGCCTGATCCGCACGAGCTTAAATCTGCGGTAGTCCTTTCTGACCCGGCAGAAGCCGACCACATACCAATGGCCGTGACGAAAGTCAATCCAGCCCGGCTCTACCGTTCGCTCCAGGTATTCCATATCCCGGTTGATATAATCGAACACTAGCAGCCTGTTATCCGTGATGGCCTCGCTTATGATCCCGAGGTACTCCTTAATCTCTTGCTCCATGCTGAAATGGGACAGATCCAGAGTCAGTTTATCCTTACCCGGCTCCCGCCTATAGGTATGTTCGACTTTTAGCAGAATGTCATTAAAAGCTTCGTTCCGGCCAAACAAGCCGTGTAAATTCTTCATTACAGCTACAAACGTATGAGCTTCGTCCCCATTAAGAAAGAGGTTGCTCACATTATAGCTGTCCATAATATAGTATCCTCCGCCCTTGCCGCTGGACGATGCAATAGGTATGCCGGCTTCGCCTATTTTCTCGATATCCCGGTAGATCGTCCGCAAGGATACCTCGAAATGCTCGGCAAGCGCCTTGCCCGTTACCGTACCTTGACCGGAGATGATCAGCAGCATGGAGAGTAATCGATTGACTCGCATGATTGGTGTGTGACGCTAAGTAACGTCTCCTCCTCTGGGTGGGATTTTTTTCATATTACATCTTTGGGAAACACCTTATTCATTATCGACAACGGATTCAAGTTAGACAGATATAACTTTTCTTGCTACATTTCCAACAGCTTTACGTATTAACATTTTAATGTGCATATTCATTGATCTGTATTAAACATTTGTTATACAATTTTGGGAGGTTTGATATGCCTGATTTATTGTTGTTACTATTCTTGTTTAACTTGTCTTTATTTCTGCTGCACGAAATGGATGCAATTCGACGTTCGGAATGGAAACTATTTCTCGTTCTACAAGATATGGATGATGCAAAAGCCTATAAAGTGTTCACCTTTATCCATCTCCCCCTGTACACCATCATACTCGCTTTACTTTTTAGCCAATATCAGACGATTACGTTTTGGGTGCTAGATATCTTTCTCATGATCCATGCGATCCTGCACTTTTTTTTCGAAAAGCACTCCCGCAACGAATTTAAGAATACATTCTCTCGTTTCATCATCTATCCGATGGGAATTATTGCCGCTGTCCATTTATTATTGATTGCGAATCCGTGATTTTCTCGCTTAACTTGCAGCCATCACATATAGTCACATTAAATCGCTTCAACTATCCTGCCAGTTAGCTTGATCACTTTACTGGTTAGCAACCAAATGGATATCTTCAAATGGTATGTACTTGTTTTGTCTGAGAGCTTCATTTCTTGCCCCCTATGGTATGGTGGCTTAATTCCGCTTATATCATGACATGTCTTCGTTCAATGCCAGCCACTGCACCGCCAACCCGAACCTGATTGATTTCACCGTTCTCGCTTAGGCGCAGTCCTGCCCTGATTTCAGAAGGACAATCCATCGAATACCCTTGCCTGAACATGACATTCTCTACTTCCCGCAAGGATCGTTGGCCATGTTGGTACAAATAGCTGAGCAGGGCACCGTTGGATGTTCCTGTCGCGCTCTCCTCGGGAATATCGTACAGCGGCGCAAAATTCCGGCATTCCGCAGCAGCATCGTCTGCAGTATCCATCGTGAACAGATGATATCCAACTACATCATATTTTTCGCTGATGGCGGTTATGGCATCAAAATTTGGCTGAACCTCATTCAAGAGCTTCCTGCTGCGGATGGGGATCATAATGTCCCGCAGACCCGTCGAAACAATCTGGATGGGCAGCCCGGTTTCCAGATCCCCGGCGTCCATCCCCAAAGATGGAGCGATTTCTTCACAGGATATCTTTTCAAGAAATTGAGGTAAAGCCTGTGACAAATAAACAAGACCCTCGGAGCTAATATCGACATCCAGAATCCCTGCCTTGGTTTCAATCGAATAGGAGGTCCCTGCCTTTGACAAACCCAGTGAATGCATTAGTCCAAACGCAGCAATCGTGGCGTGTCCGCACAGATCAACTTCGCTGGCGGGGGTGAAATAGCGGATTTTGTAATCCGCAAGCAGGGATTTTTCCATAAAGGCCGTCTCCGAAAAGCCCAATTCCTTCGCTATGAGCTGCATTTGAGCAGCATCCAGAGAAAGGCCATCCTCCAAGACAACGCCTGCCGGATTACCGCCACGCCCCCCTTTCGCAAACGCATTTAACGTATACACTTCCACATTCATGTTCTGATCATCCTCTCTTTATCTTCGAAAAACTGATGTGCGCAACCGCAATCTTCTCTCTATAACGTCTTAACAGTGCCATTCTTCTTTTGCAAGTAGAACAGTTAATTCCTTGCCCCCCCTTTCGACTGCTCCCGGACCAGTGAGAGAAATGCTGCCGTCGTGCGTGTTGATGAACTTGCGTTTCTCGTTAGTTCTCTCGGGCATTTTACTCCAGCCTATTAGAAACGCAGATTGCCCCCGATCAAATCTTTGGTCATTGGATCAAAAAACATTGTAATCGGTCCCAGTTGGCCGTTCATTTCCGTATCAAATTGATCGGATACAACAACATCTAACTTTCTGTCATCCATCCAATAGCCAACGTTTTTTCCAGACTCTAGGATCACTATGGCTTTCTCTTTCGGCGTGGTTAAAGTGCTTCTTTCCTTTTCTGAGATTTGGGCCCAAGCTAGATTCCGAAATTCATCTTCATTTTTAAGTTTGTCATAGTGGAAGACATAATAGTACCAGCCGCCGCCCAGATTCTTATAGTCATTCACATAGCTGAATTTCGAAGGATCCCCTTTGGCCATCTCTGGTAGGCTTAGGTAGGTTATGCCTTGTTGATACAAGTTTTCTTCGGCATCAAACAAAAAGTCAATACTTTTACTAGGGTTATCATTTAAGGAGGATATCCTTTGTACAATGCCTTCTTGAAAAAATGTTTGAACGATTTGTCGAATTTCAGGGTCTTGGATCTTCTCTATGGAATAATCTTGTTGAAGTATGACAGGCCGAGACTGGAACACTTTTTCATTCTCTAACAGATAACTGCCTAGAATATCAAAGTCCTCACGACGGTTCTGAAAATATTTAATAACCCCAGTCTCTGGACGCTTCAGCACTTCGCTAACGTTCAGGGGAATAATAAAGTCACTTGCCGTAACATGCTCCTTGCTCTTGCTGTTCAAGCCAGCACATCCGCATACCGCCAATGCCAAACAAATTACAACTGAAATGAATTTCATCGGCCAAAAATTCATAATGCGGCCCCCCATTAAGACAAGAGTTGTGAATTTATGTCACGAAATGGCTTCTCGGTGCTGTTGTATAGGTATATAGGAAAGGAGCTAGAATTGTAGAGATGATAAGTTATAAAGGACGTCAGAGACACAAGGTGAAGTGACCCTCAGTATATCCAATGTTGTTTTTGACGGGGACAACCTTGTCATGAAGATCAGTCAGATTTTCTGTGAGAAGTTTGTGCCTGGAGGTCACGCCAGTGCATAATTCATACGACTTGTAGCATTAGCCTGAAATGCAGAATGAGAGTCTAGACTGTTTTTCTTAAAATTATTTCAATAATTTCTTCAGTTTCTCTATGGTCAGTATCTATGTGTTCTTGAAATCTACTCTCATTAAATGTAGTTATACCTGCTTTTGTATGCTGCTGGTACCAAGCATCATAAGTGTTCCCTCGTTTTTCAATACGTTTTTTAATTGTGTTTTCGGATGCTAAGAGACAAAAATGAAAAACTTCTCGATCCATACTTTTAAAACCGTTGTAAATGTACTCGAAATTCACAGCTTTGTATATTGTCATAGGAACAATAAGATGTTTCTTGTACTTCTTCAATAATTCTTGAGCTGTCTTTACAGCAAGTATTCTCCATAATTCTATATCCTGAAAATCATCAGTTAGTTCCTCTTCATCTTCTGTAATGATCTTTCTTAACATATATCCAACTTCCTCAGGATCATAAATCATGCTATTTGGAATTAAGGGTTGAAGCCTTTGAGCAGTCGTAGTCTTACCAGAGCCAAACGCTCCGTTAATCATAATAATCAAGTGATCACTCCTGGATTTATAAATAAGTTGATTATTTACTCCTCAACCTCAAATATCGAATCAATAATGATGGGAAGATTGTCTCTAACCGAAACAGCTCCAAAGACTGAACGGGCATGAATACCTTTTTCTCCGAAAACATCCAGCATAAGATCAGAACAGCCATTTAACACTTTATGATGTTCTTCAAAATGAGCGACCGCATTCACAAAACCCTGAATTTTAACCACTCGTTTCACTTTATCCAGTGTATCTAAAGCTGTTTGTAGTACAGCCAAAATCTCAATCCCCGTTTGCCGGGCAAACTCATAACCTTCTGCGGTGGTATACTCCTGACCTAACTTACCTTTAGGCGTATCAGCAGGTCCTTTACCTGAAACAAACAGTAACCCATTTACTTTTACATAGTTTGCGTACTTAGCTGCCGGTTCGCTTGCATGGGGGAGAACGATTCCTAATGTTGCTAATCTACCAGCCACTGTTTGATCAGCCATTTTTCAATCTCCTCACTCATTAGATTTGGAAAAATTAAAGTGAATTTTAACGCTTTCATGGCATCCTATCCTCTACGTTTTTCAGCCTATCTTATCGCAGAGAACACCGAATCAGGTTCTACCACCGCTTAACCCAAACGGGCTCCAGGCTCGAGTAACCCATGGCTTGCAGCAGCTCCCAAGCATTCTCTATCGTATGCTGCTTTCCTGTGAGCCACAACTCAGGTTTTTCCCGTTGTATGTAAAGAATAAGCTCGGAAATATGTCTCGGTTTGCCTAGATGAATGGTGGTTTGGGAGTTGTTTTTGTATGCTGAAATATCATAAAACTCCCAGGAGGTGTGACGATCCTCTTCAGGTGGAGTGACTGCGAAAATGAGCGTGATTTTTGTGGTTTTATCTTCCTTGGGTGAAATATTTAACGTGAGGCGGGAACCGCCCACATGCCAGTATACAAAAGGCCGGTCTTGGACGGTTAGCTGTCTGATCTGAGTTTTTACCGTAGGACAATCCTCCTCATCATATCATTGTTGTATTTTAACATATTAAGGAATCACCGTCGTCCCAATCCCATTAGTAAATAGGGTATCTATCAGCTTGACCAATTCTTCCGACGACAGATCTTTGTCATTCCGTATCCACAGGCGAAACATCGACATTAGTGTGGATATGTAAAACTCAATGATATAGGGTGCTAAAGCTTCATTTGCCGGAAGGTCGACAATTAATCGTTCAAAAGGGATTTCTCTTTTCAAACGTTCGATAAAACGAACAGAACCATAGTCGCCCAAGAGGGCTTTCAGGATTGAAATTTCCTCTGCATTCTCCAGGCATTGAAGTGCGTCTTGGAAGGTATGTGTGGAGAACTCTCTGCTTGCCATTTCCTCTTTAATGGATCTAAAAACACGCTCTTCCACGTAATCCAACAACTCATAGATATCCGTAAAATATTGATAAAAGGTACTGCGGTTATATCCTGATCGCTTAGCGATCTCTTGGATGGTTATTTTTTCAATGGGTTTCTGGCTATATAAATCGCAGAATACATTGATGAAGGTTTGTCTTGTTTTATCCGTAATTTCAGGTTGCTTATTCATTATTGGCCTCCAGTTTCTGTACACCGATTACACGACAGATTTTAAAAATCTGATGGTTGATGGTCCTATAGCGCTTCTATACAATAAATTATACAACACGTTGTTGGATAATCAACAAGGATTAATATATAGGCTCAGGAGGCTAATATGCGAATTTTATTTTTCGGCAGAGGTGTCATATCGGTCCAGTATGCTTGGGCGATGGAACAGGCAGGGCATACCGTGGAATTTTACGTTAGAGAAGGGAGGAAAGAAACTTTTGGAAGCAGCATTAAGCTTGAAATGTGGGATGCACGAAAAGGAAAACAGCTCGTCAAAGAAAACTGGAACGTTACATTGCATGAGAAAATCAGTCCCGGTTATGACCTCATTATTGTGAGTGTCAACACGGAACAGCTTCCGGCAGCAGCACAATTATTATCGGCAGTTGTCGGGAGCACGCCTATCCTCATCTTCAATAACCTTTGGCAGGATTTGAAATCATCGATCTCGCCCCTGTCTATGAACAATGTGGTCTTTGGATTCCCGGGAGGCGGCGGTGGCATTGAGGACAACAGGCTTAGAGGCGGCTTTTTAAAAATGCTGTTTCTGGAGCAGCCACGGGCAGGCACTGAAGCTATTAATAACAAGGTCAAAGTGCTATTGGAAAGTGCCCATTTTAAAATTCGTTGGATCAAGGATATGCAAAACTGGCTCTGGAATCACTTCGCCATGAATGCGGCAATGGAAGCCGAGGTGTTGAGACTGGGAAGTTTTGCGGCAGTCTTGGATCATAGCGACTCCTTCGCAAATGTTGGCAGGAGTATGAGGGAGATGATTCCGGTAATAAAAGCCAGAGGCGGAAAAGCTGATGCGACTTCTCTGCTGCTGACTAAGATCCCGCCGGCACTTCTCGGCACGCTGTTTAACAAGCTGGTTTTTGCAAAGGGCAGCTTGGCGCGCCTTTTCATGGAATACAACAATAGCAAAGCAGGCTTTGCGATACATGAAGTTGTGCGGGAAGCGAAAAAGTTAGGTATACCTTTGCCTCGGCTTGCTGCGGCTTTGGAAAACAGTGGACAACACAAAGTAGAGGTATCAGGATAGGAGTGGTTTAAGCTATGTATTGAAACAGAGTAATTCTGAGTTCAATCCACGCACTCTACACACGTAGAGTGCGACTGCATCCAAATTAACAAATACATAAACACAAAACACTGCAAATAAGCCGGACCGCATACTTATGAATGCAGGCCGGCTATCTCTGTTTCCTTTACTTGACTAGGACCTCAGCGTGGTGCTCTCTTCCACTCTTCCAAGTGGACTCAGAGGCCCTTATTTCGCGAAAAATCCAACTTTTCCAGCATTCGCGGACTACAGGGCGCTTATTGATGGATATGCCACCTGAAAACGCCTCGCAGAGAGACAATAAGCGCACTACAGTCCGCCTAGCCGCAAAAAACAAGGTTTGTTTAAAAATAACGGCCCTCAGGTCCGCGAAGGAGCATGGAGCAGCAGAGTTGGGTAACCAGACGGGTTCGCTCCCTCAACAAGCGTATTTCTCAGGAGCCTTAAGCCGCCGCCCCTCCAATCCCCCACGAAGCGCCTCATTCCGCCCCCGCTCCCCCATCAAGCATTCATCAATACCTGAATGCGCTCCACATCCTGGCTGAATTTCTTCGCCAGGCGGGCTTTGCCGAGGTTGGACTTCACGATCTTCTGCATCCGCTTGTCATCCGTTACTGCGAACTTGGCGAGCATGCGGAAGCCTTGCTCGGGGGCGCGTTCCACGAAGACGCTGAGTGCGTACTCCAAACCTTTGGAGAGAACGCGGAATTCTTCCGCACCGTAGCGGGTCTGTCCGGCGGCAATCTGGTCCAGGATCTCCTCGGACAGCTCCAGCGCATACAGGACATTAGCCTGCTCCTTCAACATCGGCGGGTGGGCCAGGGCGGCGACGAAGGCCCGCTGCTCCAGCGCGTTAGCCGTGCCTTTCATGCCATCGAACAAGGCGCGGAGCGCGCCGAAGTCCTGCTCCCCGATGCGCTGCAGCGCCATCGCTGCCGCCTCGCGCATCCGCCAGCGGGCATCATTCATCGCCGCCCGGCAGCGCTCCAGAATGGTCTCCTGGCGGGCAGGCTCCGCATAACGGTAATAGCTGCCCATCGCCTGGAGCGCGCAGAACGGCAGGAACTCGCGGGGATCGTCCGTAGGCGCTTCCGCCTCCGTCTTGCCGGTCCACTCCACAAGCAGCTCCCAGGCTTCGCTGGCCACCCAGTCCGATGCCAAAGCATCCGCGAAGGTGGAAGCCGCGCCCAGATTCGCCCGGGGTCCCGGCAGGTTCGACTCGCCCATGAGACGCTGCTCCAGTTCCCCGAACCTCCCGGCCTCCTGAAGATCCTCATAGAAGACGTTTTTGGTTACTTTACTATTCATCTCAGTACCCCTCCATCATTTTGGAAAAGCCATCTTGATCTGCTCCTCGCAGAACTCCTTACATACATTGTTGCCCCAGAACAACCCGTGGAAACGCGTCAGCGCGATGGTGTCCTCGCGGATCTCCACCAGCCCTTCCTTCACGAACTTGTCGAACAGCTCGGGGAAATGCTCCTCCGGGAAAACGCCGAATTTGCGGCGGAACTGCTGGCGGTCAATCGCTGTACGGCGCAAGCCCATCGCCAGGAACTGGTTGGGCAGATCCTCTGCCTTCACTTCGTAGCCTAAAGCAATGGGCAGGTCGCCGGATGTAATCTTTTTCACATATTCAGGGAGTAATTTCACATTCTGGTAGGCATACCCGCCCACATCGCCGAACGCCCCCAGTCCCACAGAGAGCAGGTCCAGGTAATCGTCAAAATGCTTGCGGCTATACACATGATGGCCTCCCGGCCGGACGAAATCATAAGTCGATTCCACCGAATAGCCCTGCGACTCCAGATAACGGCAAGCCTCTATATACATCTGCTGCTCCAGCTCAAGTCCGCCGCAGGCCGGAAGCTCGCCGCTGGCAATGCGCTTCGCCAGACCGAAGCCGGGAATAATCTTCAGCGGAAACAGCGTGACATGACCGATGTCCAGCTCCACTACCTTCGCCAGATCCTCAAGCCATTCCTGCATCGTCTGGCCCGGCAGATTGTACATCAGATCCAGGCTGACGTTCGCGATGCCCGCCTCTCTGGAATCCTGAATCGCCCGCAGGGAATCCTCCCCGGTCTGAAGCAGCCCAAGACGTCTGCCCAGCTCATCGTTGAACGTCTGCACCCCGAGACTGATCCGGTTCACCCCAAGCGCCTGAAGCAGCTTCAGCTTGGCAGCGGTGAACGAGGCGGGATTGCCCTCGAATGTGATCTCTTCGATATTATGCATAGGAAGTGTAGCCTGTAGCTGCTCGAATAATGCGGTAATCTCTTCCTCGTCCAGCACGCTTGGCGTCCCGCCGCCGATATATAGCGCCTCCACGGAGCAATTGCGGATCTGCGGCGTCATCCCGTACATCTCCAGCTCGCGGAACAGTGCAGCTAGATAATCCTTGCGGGCTCCCTGCTCGTTGAACGCCTTGGGGTACGGGCAGAACGGGCAGATCGAGTCACAGAAGGGAATATGTACGTAGACCAGCTTGGAGCTTGCCGTGGCTTGATTCAAGTTCATGAGTGACGGCAGCCGTTTGCTGTCCTCTGGCGACACCGGCGTGTTCCCCATGGGATAGTGCCCTATCCCGATCTCCCGGAACGGGTACACAGGCTTGTTCATTCTATCAAGTCCTTCCTCCAATTGAATTCATAAGCATATCTTTATAGATGTGGCGTGATGCGGACAGAGCATCGGTGAGCAGGTCAGCGCTGTAGTCCTTGGACTGGTAGTAGGCTGGAGCAAGCAAGTTATCCTCAGCCCGGATCACCTGCTCCTGTAGAGCGATATGGTAGAGTGCGGTGTGAGGGTAGACACGAATGCCTTGGCTGGCCAGAATATACACAGGGTTCATCTGATTGACCACCTGGACCGTCTCTTGCACCGTCTCCGCATCCTCTCCCGGCCCGCCGAACAGCAGCGATACCGAATAGGGAAGCTGATAGTGCTCCAGCAGGTGTCCCAGCTCAACAAGCTGCTCCGTGGTGAATTGCTTGCCCATCCGCCGGAGCATCTGCCGTGAACCCGAGTCGGCCCCGATGTCCACGAAGCGGCAGCCGTTCTCCTTCAGCGAGCGGATCAATTCCTCCGTAACTTGAGCCGGGGTCAAGGCGCAGCTCCATTCCAGCGAGGGGCTTGTGCAGCCGATCAGCTTACAGAACTCCACCGTCTCCTCCACCTCATGATTGAACACCCCGTCTACAAAAGTGATGTTATGCACCTGATAGTCATTCTCCAGGATCTTCATATCTTCACTGAACTGCTCCGCAGGAATCCGGCAGGCACCGGCATTCATGTAGCCCTCCGAGCAATAGATGCAGTGCCGGCTGCAGCCTCTGGAGGCCTGGTAGCCCATCGAGGCTTTTTTGATGCGGGGATTCGGGATAAAATACTGCGGAGCGAACAGCGGCTTCGGCGGAATACGGCTGTACACCGGATGATAGGCGGGATCTGCATTACGTACCGTTCCTGTCTCCGGGGCTTGCCCCCGCTCGATCTCACGGGCCAACCGTACCGCTTCCGCTTCGCCCCCGCTCCCTTTGATGCCGTAATCCGCCCCCAGCTCCTTCACCAGTTCGCCCGGCATTACCAGCATTGCAGCCCCGCCAAGCAGTACCTTGGCTGAACTGCAGGTACGGCATACCTGCATGACTTGCTGTAAGAAAGAGAGATAGCTCTCCGGTTGCTGGATCACCTGATTATCGATGTTGCGCACCGAAAGGCAGATCAGATCCGCTCCGGTGACCCGCAGCTCCTCGCGGAGCGCCTCCAGCGGCTCAGCCACAAAAGCCAGATCCAGAAAGCGTGCCTTAAATCCGGCAGCCGTGAGGGCCGAGTAGACCATCCCCGCCCCGACAGGCAGGACTGGCAGCGGCTTCAGCAGCGTATTCGTAGACACCACCAGTATTCTCATGCTTCACTCCACCCGCTCTTCCTCATTCAAATGAACATCCAGTCCGGGTTGCGCTCCCGGTACGGCGCACAGATACTGTTCGCCTGCTCCAGGCTCAGCTGCGGGGACATGAAGAATTTCGGATGAAGCAGCTCATCCGGCTCCGGCGAACCTGCATAGCTGTACATATCGGTGGACGGCAGAATACGGATGCCGAACAAGCCGAAGATGCGCTGCACCGCAAGCTCCTCCATCAGCTCCAGCGTCTCGTGCAGGGTCTCCGGCGTCTCCTCCGGCCCCCCGATCAGCAGGCAGAAGCTGAAGTCCAGCGCCTGATCGCGGCAGAGCTGGACCACCGATCGGATCTCGGCCTGCCGGAAGTTTTTCTTGAACGACCTGAGACAGATATCGCTGCCTGAATCAATGCCGAACTCCACCTCCGTACACCCGGCCTGTTTAAGCAGCCCGGCGAATTCTGCCGTAAAGAACCGCGGATTCAGGAAGCAGCCCCAGGATAACGGAAGTGTCCGCCCGATCAGCTCCCGGCAGATTTCTTCGGCATGCTCCAGGGGATAGTTGAACACACTGTCCACGAAATCAAATGAGCCGATGTCATACTGCACCACCATCTGCTCAATCTCATCTGCCACCCCCTTAGGCGACCGCAGGCGGACGGCCCGGCCCTCCAGTGACGGGTAAGCACAATAGGTACAGCTTAGCGCACAGCCCCTTTTGGTCAATACATTATGACGGACCCTACGCTCTACATCATAGCTGTGCAGAAACCCGCTGCGGCTGGGAAAATACTCCTGATCCAGCTGTTCAGGCGCATACGGCGACCAGTAATTCCATTCCCCGGCCCTTGTCCTGAACATGAGCCCGCTTACTGCGGATGGCACCTGCCCCGCTTCCAGCTGGCTAAGCAGCTCCACGATGCTGTCACAGCCGTCACCGACAATGCCGTAATCGGCTCCCGTCTCCTGCAGCCACTGCCGGGGCAGGAGTGAGAAGCCCGCCCCGCCCAGAATGATTCCGGCCCTGCTATTCCATTCCCGCACCCAATCCACCATCAAGCAGACCTGATCCACGAAGCTCCGGGGATACTGCATGCAGCAATTATCCAGGTTACGGATCGACAAGCCGATGTAATCGGGCGCATAGGCGTTAAGGTAATTCGTAACGGCCTCCCGGGTGTACTCCAGCTGAGTCATGTCCAGCATGCCTGCCTCCCAGCCGGAAGCGACAAGACTGGCGTGAATATAGCTAAGACCCAGCGGGAATACAGGGGGCCGCTTCTCCGTATTCGCCGAGATCAGCAGCACTCTGCCCATGCTCACTCCCCCTTAAGAAAAGTGAGCGCGGCAGCAGCTACGTCTTCGCCCGCCTCAAGAAACATAAAGTGTCCAGCGCCTGGAACCGAATGCATCCGGGAGTCCGGCAAATACCGGTTCAGCTCCAGGGCCTTGTGCAGCGGCGTAATCCGGTCCGCCTCACCGGTAATAATCAGCGATCTCTGCCGGATGCCCTGAAGGATCGGCCGGAGATCGGGATGCTTGATCTGAATCATCAGACGGTGGGTCGCGGCAGGCAGCCGGGACCAGCCCTCCAGAATCTGATGCTGAACCTCCTCATGGCCCTCGGTGAAAAAATACGGAACCGCCGCCGCATTCGTCTGCCGCACAGCATCCGGCGTGATCTCTTCCCCGTGTTCCGGCCGCTTGAACGGAACCGCGAAGGTGGCGGCGGCCCCCATCAGCACCAGCTTCTTCACCCGGTCCGGCTCACGCGCAGAGAGCAGGAGCGCAAGCGTGCTGCCCAGGGAATGCCCGATGATCGAGACCTGCTTCAGCCCCTGCTCATCCAGCAGCCTGAGAATATCATCAACCATGTCCTCCAGGGTGAAGGCCGGACCGGCGTATTCCGATTGGCCGTGTCCGCGCAGGTCCGCGCGGAGCACCTGGTAATGAGGCTCCAGTGCCCGGGCCAGGTCCCCGAAGACGAGCGAAGAGTCCCGGTTGCCGTGCAGACACAGCACGGCCTCCCCGGCGCCCTGCCGGCTATAAAATAAAGGTATCCCCTTAGTCTTCAGCATGTAGTGTGTATCCTCCCTTGAACTTCCCGGCCGGGCCGCTCATACGACAGCTTCCTCTAGATAGTCCACGACCCGGTCTATATCCCGGCCGTCTGCTTCATCGACTGCAAACAACCTCCACTCCCCGGGGCTTCTGCCTACCAGAATAGCCGGCTGTCCAGGCGCCAGGGTGCAGCGTGAGGCCAGCTTATCCTCCCAGTCATAGTAGAGCATGAAGCCGGGAACGGTCTGGCTCGTCTTCTCCTTCACGAATTCATGCGTGATGAAGTGGGGCAGCTGCCCGACTCTTGCAATCAGCGCACAGTCTGCGCTCCCGCCGAACTGCTGCTCCAGCTGTTCCAGCAGCGGCCCGCAGCGGAGGCTGGCCTGCTGATCACCGATAACGAAGATGCGCGGCTGAATCGAAGCCAGTTCACCGAGCGTAACCTCCTCATCCCGGACGTCCTGCACAGTGAAGGCAGACCAGACTTCAGCCTGCACCCCGCGTTCCTGACTCGGCTCCATAGGGTCCTGGCTCGGCTTCATAGCATCCTGCCCCCCGCTTCCCTGCTCTCGCCCTGCCCCCGACTGCCCGGGAAGGTCGAAGTAAGAGAAGCCCAAGGATGAGGCCACCCGCATCCCGACCGCCCGGGCCATCATCTTCGCCTCTTCCGCTTCTTCAATCGGCTTGCTCCAGGAGCGCTTGCGGATACCCGGCTGGCCGTCATATTCAATCAGGCTGATGCCCGCGCTGGCAATCATCGACAGCTTGATCGCCGTGAAGCAGGGCATCAGCGAGGCCAGCGCCCATTCATGTCCCGGTCCCGCTGCGACAACAATCTGTCCGGCGACCTTGCCCTTGAACGCTTTGCCCTTCACTCCGGCTACCCGGTCATAATTGTAGTACTCGAAGTCCAGATCCTCGTCACTGCACGGCTCGCAGCGGTCGATCCAGTTCTTCCAGACGGCCGGAAGCGAGAGCGCATAGACCGGGGAGGCGAAGACGAACCCGTCCGCCTCCTTCAGCTTGTCGTACAGCTCCGCCAACTGGTCCTCCGGGTCCTTCAGCAGGTGGCAGTGCTTGCCGTTCATGCAGTTACCGCAGCCGTCACAAAGCAGAATGTTGTAATCATTCAGCCTCAGCAGCTCCGTCTGCACCCCCTGCTCCGCTGCGGCTTCAAGCGCAACGGAGAGCAGATATTCGCTGGAGCTGTGATGCTTCTTCATGGACCCGGCAAGCCCGATGATCTTCTTCATCCGGCTGCCTCCTCTAAGTCCAGCTCAGCCGTATCGAAGCCCAGAGCCCGCAGATCGCTAAGCGCGAACATCCGGAAGTCTGCCGGGGTGCACAGTACATTGGCCTTGGCGACATCCTGCCGTAAGACCTGGGCACTTCCCCGGGCAGCCGCCAGCTCCTCGGCCTTCTTCCGGATCTCAGGCCCGGCCATATCGCGGATGAACTCAGGCTTGCGCCCAATGACCGCGCCTAGAAGACTCTCGCCCTCCGCGCTCCAGACTGCCTTCGCCCCGGCCGCTGACTCGAAGAAGCTTCCCGAAGCAAGCGCCGCGAACAGCTGCTCGAATTCCTTCAGCGCCTCATCCCCGGGCTTCGCCATGGACACGGTCCGGCTGGCCCATTCAGCACAGTAGCCGCACTTGTCACAGTCCATCCGGTCGCAGCGCTTCGAGCGGAAGCCCTCCAGGAAGCCTTCCATACTCTTGTTGTCGATGCTGGCCTGGAAGCTGAACAACAGGCGGTAGACCTGTCTCATTTTGTCAGACGGTGCGAAATCCTCCTTGATGTTCTTCGAGAAGTTCGGCATTTCGAAGTCAGCCTCGGCCATCCGCGAATTAAGCAGGCTAAGCAGGTTCCCCTCATACTTCCGCTCGGAGTAGGACTGCGCAGTCGCGGCAATCTTCTCCGTGGTCTTCATCCGCTCGGTCAGCTTGAACTTGTGGTAGCCCAGCTCTTCATAGATATACATGTCCTCCGGGCGAATCCACTGCGACTTCAGCAGCTCCTCCGGGTGCTGGAGCTTACGCTCCGTACAGCGCAGCATATAGTAATCCAGCGCGAAGCCGTCCGTCACATGGTTACACTGCGAGGCATGGCTCTGAAAGTTCGCATGATTCTGGCGCATCGGGCAATCCAGCATACAGTCATTGGTCGCAATGAGCTGATAGTCGAGGCGGGTATTCTTGCTCAGGCTCTCCAGGAAGGCGAAGTCACGGTTCCGGCTCTCGGGCAGGGTAATCTCGCTGACACCCTTTTCCTCGAAATACCGGGCTTGTCTCAGCGTATTCACATTAGCAAAGGTAGACAGGCTGATCTTCACATCCGGCAGCGCGGTGCGAACCATATCAATCAGCATCGGGAGCGATACCGTCACATATTCCGGCTGCAGCGTGCCGATCCATTCCAGCAGCTCGCGCAGGCGGTAATGGAAATCCTTCGTGGTCTCCAGGTTATCCAGACAGGTAGCGTTCAGCAGATAATTGAACTTGAACCCGTAGGCATGCAGCAGCTTCACATGCTCCTCCACCCTCGCCCGGTCTATGGTTGGCAGTGCAAAGGTTGGTCTTCCGCCGCCCACCAGATCTGAGGACAGCTTGCCATAGAAAACATCCACATGCGAATCCTTCAGCAGGATAGGCAACCGGTCATCAAAGTTCGTGCCGACAGACAGCTTCATCCCTTCAGCTCCTCTCCGGCAGCCTCAGCCGGCTTTTGTCCGCGTGCCAGCTTCACACGGCTCTCGAAGGTCTGCTGGTTCGCTTCCGAGAAGAATTCCTTGCAGACGTTGTTGCCCCAGACAATACCTCTCGCGGACAGGCGGATCTCATGCTCATCCGTTTCCAGCAGGCCTTTGGCTACCAGCTCATCGATCGTCGTACCGAAGACCTCCTCCGGCTGGAATCCGAACATGCCGGTGAAATCCTTCCGCTTCACGGACAGCATCCGCAGGCCCTTGGCCATCATCCCGTGCATCGCTTCCAGATCATCCGCCTGGCTGGCGATGAAGACGGACAGGAGCTGCTGCTGGAGCCGGTCACTGTACTCCTGGATATCTCCCTGGTTGATATACATCAGCTTATTGACATAACCGAAGGCGGCCGGGCCGTGCGCGAACAGATCCTTCTGCTGGGTATAGTACAAGAGGACATGCCGGTCCTCGAAGCCCGGCTTGGCGAAATCCCACACGCTGTACTGGACATACCCCTCTTCCTGCAGCAGCAGCTTGGCCTCCAGGTACATATCCACTTCCAGCTCGACGCTGCCGGTTGGCGGAATCTTGCCTTCCTTGATCATTTTGAACAGTGCTGTGAAGGGTACTACACACAGAGAGAATACCGTGATATGGTCGATGCCGAGCCGCACCGCTGTTCGCACATCCTCCAGCCACTCCTCCATGGTCTGCTCAGGCAGGTTATACATCAGATCGATGCCAATATTCTCGAAGCCTGCTTCCTTCGCTTCCTCCAGCACCTCGAAGGCCCGCCGGGAATCATGGCTCATCCGCAGATGATGCCCCATCTTGTCATTGAAGGTCTGGATGCCGATGCTGATCCGGTTCGCCCCCTGGGCGCGGATGGCCTGCATTTT
The DNA here is from genome assembly GCF_037975415.1 of Paenibacillus sp. FSL M7-0896. NCBI lineage: Bacteria > Bacillati > Bacillota > Bacilli > Caryophanales > Paenibacillaceae > Paenibacillus > Paenibacillus sp. FSL M7-0896. The sequence goes on along the minus strand of NZ_CP150250.1, from coordinate 1,028,227 downwards.
CTCCAGCGTCAAGGTTGCCGGGCTGCCCTCGAAAGAGATCTGCGCATCCGGCGTCACCCGGTAATTCGCCTGGACACTCTTTAGCATCTCCACCATCCGTTCAGCCGACAGAGCCGAAGGCGTTCCGCCCCCGAACGTCACTGCACTGATCGTGGACTGCGAACCATACGGGGAAGAGGCATAGATGCCGATTTCGGCCTTGACAGCCTCCATGTACTGCTCCACCTGCTTTTCCTGATAGGCCATCTTGTTGAAGGGGCAGAAGATGCAGACCGAGGCGCAGAAGGGAACATGGACATAGACTGCGCCGACATTATGCGCCGGAGGCTGGTCACCAAGGCCCATTGTTCCGTAAATATCAGCCGGGGTAACCTCGGTCACAGGATTGGGGTAGTGGGATACGCAGATAGGATCTCTGTGAGGATAGATATTATAAAAGCGCTCGTTGGACGTTTTAACTGCCATGATGAACACCCCGCTTGGCTTCCACAGCCGACATTGCCGCAGCAAGGCCCGAGGAGACCGCCTCAATCCCTGCCACCGGCAGACAATTCATCACGGTCTCTGTCACTTCCTCCGCGCTCGCACCCAGCTCATAAGCCTTCAGCGCATGCAGCCGGATGCCGTAGGTAGAACGGTCTGTAACTACGCAAGCCAGCCGGATCAATTCCCGCACCTTAGGCTCAAGCGTCCCTGTATCCTCAATCGACTTGCACATGCTATCAAAAGCGGCCCCTACCTGCGGATTAACTCTCATCAACATATCGCTCATCAGCTATACCCTCCTTATGATTGAACCGATTGTACCGGGCGTCCCTTAGCCAGCTTCATCCGGTGCTGCAGCCCGTAATCCGCATATTTTGCGGAGAAAAATTGCTTGCTCACATTGTTGCCCCATATAATGCCATCCTCGGTCAGGCGAATCCCTTCGGCATCCTGAATCAGCAGCCCGTCCTGCACCAGACGCTCTATCGTCTCCGGGAACAGCTGCTCCGGCTCCTGCCCGAACATCTTCACGAACTCCGCACGGTTAACGGACAGCATCCGCAGACCCTTGGCCATGGCCCCGTGCGCCAGCTCCCGCTCATCCGCCTTCTCCCCGCAATTGACCGGCAGCAGCCCGTCCTGCACGCGGGTCATATATTCATTCAGATTGCCGCTGTTGATATACATATAGCCGTTGATGATGCCAAAAGCGGCCGCGCCGATCCCGATCATATGCGACTGCTCCGAGAAGTATAGGGTGGCGTGTCGGTCCGTCTTGCCCGGCTTGGCGAAATCAATGACGCTGTACTGCTCATACCCGGCTTCCAGCAGCATCTCCTTGGCGATGGTATACAGCTCGATCTCCCGGTAGACATCCCCTATGCCCGGAATCTTCCCTTCCGCTATACGCGAGGCAATCTGCGTATGCGGGACCACACAGAACGAGATTACGCAGATATGGTCAATCTCCTGCTCAATGGAGGTGAGGATATCCGCCCGCCATTGATCCAGCGTCTGACCTGGCAGATTGTACATCAGATCAATCCCAACATTCTCAATACCGCTGTTACGCGCATTCTTCACTAACGCGAACGAGTCCTCCACACTGTGGTACAGTCCCAGCACCTCGGCCAGCTCCTCCTGGAAGGTCTGCACGCCCACGCTGATCCGGTTCAATCCCTGCAAGGCCAACGTCTCCAGCTTGTCAGCGGTGAAGTTCCGGGGGTTGCCTTCGATGAAGATCATGGCATCGTCGTCCACACGGAAGGACTGCTTCATATATTGCAGGAGTCCGGTCAGCTCTTCCGAGGACAAGCAGGAGGGTGTCCCGCCGCCGAGATTAATAGACGAGACGGTAATGCTGCTGCCAAATGGCGTAGCTGCATAGCTGTCCATCTCCTGCCGGACAGCGGCCAGGTAGCGGTCCACCTGATCCTTCCGCTTCAGATAACGGTTGAACGGGCAGAACGAGCAGGTGGCATCGCAAAAGGGAATATGCAGATACAGGGCTACCGGCGTATCCTTGGTATTCACCTGATCCAGCTCCATCAGCGACCGGACCTCAGGCTCTGTGTGCTGTGAGACAGGCACCGGATAATGCGAGACGCAGATCGAATCTCTCTCCTTGAACATTTCAACGTATGGCTTCGCATTATTCATATGGAGCGGTCTCCCTTCATTTGGATTGCAGCATCCGGCCTGCATATGGAGAATCTTCGGACGGCTCCACCGGGATGCGGCGGATTTCCATAGTCATCTGGTTGCGCATATCCGGGCAAGCCGAGTGTACAATATTGCCCTCCGGGTCCCACGGCAGCTTCGCATCCATGTTCAGCGCCAGCAGCATCGGGAAGACCGCATGAAAGGCCGTTCCGCAGAGATTGCCTGCGTTCAGCGGGGAGACCTTCATGACATCCCCTTCCTTATGCCCTGCCCGGCAGTGCCCTTTAACGCCTGTTACCTTGAGTTCAAATTCATAATTCATCCCTAATTCCTCCTCATATAATATGTGATTCGTTTCACTTGCACTGAAATGCGCTACTCGATAATCGCTACTGCCCGTACCCAGGACGCACCGGCCTGCCTGATCTTGATCGGAAAGCAAGCCACCTTGAATCCGTAGGGTACCGGAATCTGCTCCAGATTCGCCAGGCGCTCCATGTGGCAATACGTCTGTTCTCTGCCCCAGAAGTGAGCGGGGAACAGATAGGCGTTATCCCCGGTCCGCTTATAATCACTGATCATATGCTTGAACGGACGGTCGAACCCGTAGCTGTCGATGCCCATCAGCCTAATGCCTTGGCCGGTCAGGAATGCCGTAGCCTCCCTGCTCATCCCCGGATAATCCGTGAGATACTTGGAGGTCCCCCAGTACCGGTCCGCACCTGTACGGATCAGCACAATATCCAGCGGCTTCAGCCGGTAACCGATTCGCTCAAGCGCCTGCTCCACATCCTGCTTCTCAATCGCCCCGCCCGCCTGGATATGGGTGAAATCCAGCACCACTCCGTCGCCGAAGCACCACTCCAGCGGCACCTCGTCAATGGACGCTGCCGGCGCTCCCTCACTCCTGGAGCCGAAGTGCAGGGGGGCATCGAAGTGGGTTCCGGTATGAGTGGACGCGGTGATCATCTCCATATTCAGGAACTCTTCGCCCGGGAAGTCCTTCCGGCTCCCGTCGAATTGGCGGGCGAAGCGGTCCGCCCCCTCCTGATGGCCGGTCTGCTCGAACCCGTACGGGGCCAGCTCGCCCGGATTCTGCTCCATAGGCACACTTAAATCAATGAACTGAACTGCCATGTCCTCACCTACTTCATAATTCTGAGTGCGTTGCGTCCCAGGATGTTCTGGACATCCTCCCGCTTGATCTCCTTCACCCCCATCATCAGCTTCATGGGCAGCGGGATCACTACCTTTTGCATGTAATTCAGCACCTCGGCGATGTTCGGGGTAACCGTCCAGTCCGAGCCCCAGAGGATCTTGTGGCTGCCGCAGACCGAGATCATCTTGGCCAGCTCCATCCGGAATACCTTCGGATTATTGTGAATCAGGATATTGGCTACCGCCGTGATCGTCACATACATATTGTCGTGTCTGCCGACCATGTAATAGCACAGGTCATTCCAGGGATGGCCCATATGCTCCACAATCAGGGTCAGGTCGGGAAAATCCACAGCAACATCATCGAGCAGTATCGGGTAGTTATGCTTCATCCGAAAAATACTGCCCGGCGTAATTCCGGTATGCACGCTGACCGGAACGCCCAGCTCGCTGCACCGCTCATACAGTGGATACAGCAGTTCACGGTCGTTCAATACGAAGCCCCCATAATCATTGGGATTCAGCTTGAAGCCCTGCATGCCCAGCGTCTTAATGGCATAATCCAGCTCCGCCAGCGCTTCCTTCCCCTTATAGGGATTGACGCTGGCGAAGCCGCGCAGCTTGTCGGGGTGGGCGCGGACCGCCTCGGCGATTTTCTCATTGGACAGCACCTCATAGCCGTAGACATCCTCGAAGCTCAGCTGATGAACCCAGCTCATGGCGATCTGATTCTCGTCCATACAAGCAAGGTAATCCTCCAGCATATTGTTCTCGTCCACGAAGCCGTCTCCGCCAGCGCCCACCATCTTTTTCAGATATTGCAGGTCATCGAAGCCCTTCTGCTTCTTGTAATCCGGGACGGTCCCGGCCGCGGCCAGGCTAAGCTCCAGGCTCTTATTCTCCTTGACGGCGAAATGGGCATGGGTATCTACAATCACAAGATCACTCTTCACGTTTGTCTTCTCACCACTTTGCTTAGAATTGGTATTGCCTAGAAGGGAGGTCAGACCTCTCTGTGCCCGATCTCCGGCCTGGGGGCCAGCGGCGCTGTAGCGAAGACCAGCTCCAGCTCGCCCGGACCCTCATTGACTACCCGGTGCCGCTCACCCCTCCGCGCAATGAACAGGCTATTCTCCCGGATGGCATGCGGAATATCCTCAATGAACGCCGTTCCCCGGCCCCGGACGACGTAGACATTCTCTTCGCCGTAATCATGAAGATGCTCCTTGATCTCTTCTCCCGGCTGGAGCAGGACATGGCCCATGATCAGCTGGGTGGATCCGACTGTCGCCGGACTCGCCAGCACGCGCATCTGTCCTCCTCTGGAATGAACCACCGGCACTTCATCCATATGGACCACTGTTTTCGTGTAGACCTGGTTCATACTGCACCCCTTATCCCGCAGATTTATATTCGGTGACGTCAGCTTGTTCCTTCTTGCCAAGGCTCAGTGAGATCAGCAGCGTCAGCACCATCAGCCCGGCGGCCACCAGATAGCTGGGATGCGTTCCGATTCTGCTGTAGAAGAATCCGCCAAGCGTGGACCCCAGCGCAATCCCGACCCCCTGAAGGGTCCGGAAGGTTCCCAAGGCCGCGCCCATCTCCATCGGATTAATCTTAATGACCTTATCCGTAATAATCGTATTGACCAGGGTAATAATTGGCCCTTCCGTAAGTCCGATCAGGGCATATCCGAAGGTTAGCAGCCAAGGATTGAAGTCAAGTGCATACAGCAGCACAAGCGCTCCTACACAGATCGACTGGGCCCAGATCAGCGGTGCATGTCTGCCTACCTTGTCTGAGATCCAGCCAACGAAGACTGCTCCGAACGAGGCTACTGCTTCATACGGAATGAAGAGCAGGCTGAGCAGCACCAGGGAGATATCCTGTTCCTTAGCCGCGAACGGCACCAGGAAGGTGGTGAAGACCCCCACCATGAAGCACAGGGTTCCGACAATACCCGCCAGCAGAATTTCGCGGACGCCCAGCCATTTGAAGGAGCTTTTGAAGGCTTGCCCGATGCTTCTGCTTGTATTCTTGACCCCAGTCTCCCTCAGCAGCACCGTGGTAACCAGCGTGGACAGCAGCAGCAGTGAAGCCAACACCGCGAAGGAGGTATGCCAGCCGAAATAATTGCTCAGCAGGCCGCTAAGCACATACCCCAGCACCGACCCGGCACCGATGGCCCCGGACACAATGCCCATCGCTCTGCCCCGCTCCTCGGGCTTGCACACATCCATCACCACCGCGAAGATCGGTGTGGACACGAAGCCTCTGGCGAAGCCGAACAGCAGCCACCCCGCCGTGAACAGCAGGACTCCGTGGGATGCAGCTACCATGAATACGGCCACGGCCGACAGAGCCATGGAAGCGATAATAATCTTCTTCCGCCCGTAGCGGTCCGCGAACACGCCGGAGGGAATCGACAGAAAGGTCATCACCAGCGAGGCAATCCCCGCTATCGTTCCAATCTCACCGGAGGTCATGCCGAGATCACTGCTGATCAGGGGTGCGATGGGGAAGATGCTGACCATAATTGAAAATACAAGTAGAATGTTGATGGCCAAAAGTGTGAATATTTTGTTGTTGCTCATGTGACTCGTCCTCCTCACAGTCATTGACTGCTCTCAATAATGATGAATGCAGCAGCATAATCACCGTGATGGCTGATGCTTACATGGATGGAATCCTGCTGCTGTACATAAGGCTCCAGGCTGCGGCTGCGGACCAGATAGGGCTGGCCGCCGGGATGGTTAAGGAACTCCAGCTCATTCCAGTCCAGCTCACAGTTCATTCCGGTGCCGATGGCCTTCAGCAGCGCTTCTTTGGCGGCGAATCTGCCAGCCAGGAAGTGTTCTGCATGTCTTTTTTTACAGGCGAACAGCTCCCTCTCTTCCATGGAATAATACTGCTGTACGAACAGTTCACCGCATTTCTCCAGCATCTGCTCGACAAAGCTGATACTGACCAGATCCATGCCGATCCCTCTAATCATGCCTTCAAGGCAACGGCTTCGATCACTTGAGCTACAGAATATGTCTTAAGCACCCTACTCTCAATGAAGATGCCAAACGCCTTCGCAAGTGCTGTAGAGACCAGCGCCAGCTCTGTTGAATCCAGGGCCAAATCGTCATAGAGCCGCGATGATTCGATAATCTCATCCTCAATGCCAATATCCTCAATGATTGCTTTTACCTTCTCGAATACCATTAGATACACCCTCCCGGTTAAGTTAATGTGCCTTAATGTTCATCCTTCACAAGCCTTCAGCGTTCACAACCAGTGCCGAAGAGACACCCCCCCTCCCTCTGGACAGAATCAGCGAAGACTCCACAGCGATCCGGCGGCTGATCCCAGGCACGAAGTTCAAGCCATTGTCTTGAACCGATTCTGCCAGATACGGAAGGCCGGGCAGCTCCCCGTGATTCATAGCCAGCACGCTCAGTGCGACATCGAACGCTCCTGCCGCTCCAATCGTGTTGCCGAAGACGGTCTTGGGGCAGCCCGCCCACTTGGCTTCTGTACTACTGCCGAACACCTCCTGAATGGCCGAGCATTCAATTCCGTCTTCGCGGGCGGAGGCGGCCCCATCCAGCGACAGATAGCCGATCCGCTCCGGCTGCGTCTCCGAATGCCCGATTGCCAGCCGGATCGCCCTGGCACACTGCGCTATACTCTCCTCAGGCGGGGCGGCGGCTTGGCCGTCATTCGTGAAGCCGAAGCCCTGGATGCTCGCCCGCACCCGGCGGGACGCCTCGCGCTTCTGGAGGCTGCGCTCCGATTCGAGGCACAGGAATGCGGCTCCTTCAGCCAGGGCCAGCCCGCTGCGCCCCTCCACGAACGGCCGGTATGCCGTCTGCGGGCGGTCCGCACTCAGATTCAGCAGTCCCTCCGTGTTATAGAAGGAGAGCGCCCACGGATCGAGCGGCGTCTCGGCTCCGCCAACGATCGCCGCATCGATAATCCCGTTGCGGATGGCTCTGGCCGCATAGGCAATGGCGAGCAACCCGCTGCTCCGGTCGGCGATTACCGTCTTGCTGTAGCCCTTGATGTCGAAGGCCAGGGACATATGCCCTTGTGCCGCCGCAGGGAACCAGTTGCTCGCCAGATTTGGGTCAATGAAGGGCGCCCCTTCGGTATGGAGGACACGCAGGCCATTCCGTGCACTCTCCCAGCCGCCCGAGTTGTTGCCGACGAAGATGCCGATCCGCTCGCGGCTCATCTGATCAAGCTCCCAATGCGCATCATCCATGGCATCCTTCGCAGCCAGAATCGACATGACAGAGAAGCGGGAGCATTTCTTGAGCAGACGCTTCGAGATGACCTGCTCCGGCTCCATCCCGCGGACTTGTCCGGCGAAGGGAGGCGCGGTACCAGTCGTACCCTCAAGCTGGAGCGGAGTCATATAATTACGGCCGCTCAGGAGTCCTTCCCAGAAGGCCCCGGCACTATTTCCGCACGGCCCCACCATCCCTACTCCGGTTACGAATACTGTATTCTTCATAGGCTGCACATCCATTGTTCAGTCTGAAGCTTGCCTGCCCGGTTGCTGTATTCGTTCGCTGCCAGAATCATCGCGGAGTGAATCCCGGAGAATCCGCTGGCATTGGTCAGAATATGGTACAGGTCGCGCTGGATCGCTTGCTTCGGCACATAATTCAGATCACAGGCAGGGTCCGGCTCGTCCAGATTGGCGGTTGGCGGGATATAACCCTCGTTCAAGGCCAGCAGGCAATGCACAATTTCAATGGCACTCGCTGCCGAGAGCGGATGACCTACCATGGATTTCGTGGAGCTGATCGGGATGGAGTAGGCGAGCTCTCCGAACGTTCTTTTATAAGCGGCGGTCTCAAAAGCATCATTCTGCGGAGTCGAGCTGCCATGTGCGTTGATATATTGAATGTCCTCCGCTGTCAGGCCCGCGTTGCCCAGCGCCTCGTTCATCGTCAGACTGAGCGCATCCCCATCCTGTGGCAGATCGGTCATATGAAAAGCGTTATTCGTACTGGCGAATCCGGTCACCTCGCCATAGATCGGCGCCTGCCGCCGGAGCGCATGCTCCAGCTCCTCCAGCACCACGACGGCACACCCCTCGCTGAGAACGAAGCCGCTGCGGGTCTTCTCAAAAGGTCTCGAAGCCCGCTGCGGGTCATCGTTGAACCTGGAGGTCAACGCACCGATGGCATCGAAGGAGGAGATGGTCATGGAGCTGACCGGTGCTTCCGCTGCGCCGCAGATCATGACGTCATGTTCCCCGGCTATAATCGACTCATAGCCATATCCGACAGCATCAATGCCGCCCGTGCAGCCTGTGGACATGACCAGTGCCTCTCCCTGAAGCCCGAATTCATGCGCCACTTCGAAGGCAATATAAGAGAACATGCCTTTGCGGTACAAATCCTCCTGACAGAGTCCATGATCAATCGGCCCCTGCCCGCCCTCCGTCATCCGCAGGAAGGTCTGCTCCGAGAACGGGGTGTCGGCAATCGCATTGGCGATGCAGACCCCGGAACGCTCCCGCAGCTCCTTCGTGAACACAAGCCCCGCATCGGCAACCGCCCTTATCGCGGCGTTGACCGCCAGAATACCCGGCCGCCCCATGCCTGCCCGCTGCGCTTCATCAGCCGTCCGGCCCAAATGCTCGAACTGCGGTATTGTGCCGGTAACGCGGCTTTTCAACGCCATATGCTCATAGCCCTGCAAGCGGTCATATCCCACCTTGCCCTGCAGGCTGTTCCTCCAGAACTGCTCCAGCGTATTCCCCAGCGGGGTAAGCAGCCCCATGCCAGTGATCACGACTCTTTTTCTTGTCACATTCTCCATATAAGCCCTCAGCTCCGAACCGTTTGCTTCTCGATATTGTGCTTGATCGCCGTCATCTGCTCCTTGGTCGTGCGGTTCAGATGCGCTTCCACCTGCTCCCCGGTCAGCCCGCTTGCCGGATCTACCTCGAATTCCTGAATCCAGGTCATATACGTCCCTTCGTCCTGCTCCTCATAGAGCCATTCGAGATTCATATGCTTGAACGGCAGCAGCGGCGCCAGGCGTCTGGCCGTAATCCGGAAGTTCGGCCGGTCCAGCCAGCGTTCAGATTCCCACGTGCGCGAAGGCCGGTTCCCCTCGGGATGTGTCGTCAGCTCAAACCGGATGTAGGCCTCCCCTTGCTCCAGCACCCGCGTTTCCTTATATTCCGTGAATAAATCTGTCCAGTGCGCAATATCATTCGTCCGCTCAAATACGGTGATCCGGTCTGCGTGAATCCAGATACTGTTCTGAATCGTTGCCACTCCATATGCCTCCCCATTCGTAATAATGACATCGTAACGCCTAAGCCCGGAAGGGGACATAACCCGGCTGTTAAGCTTGCGTTAATTTACAGTTATTGTTTATTTATGGGAGGATACGGAAGAGTGCAGTCTATGTGTTTCCCGGGCACAAAAAAAGACCTGACAGAACTCTGTCAGATCAATGGGTTCACCGAATATCCGATCCCCCGGCGAAACAGGATGATGTCGCTTCGTCCGGAGATGATCTCGATTTTGTGCCTCAGCTTGTATACGTACTGCCTCACAATCTCAGGGGATGTATACCTGTCCCATAGCTGGTGCAGAATCTGCTCGGTGGGGATGTACTGGCCCTGGCATTCCAGCAGCAGCTCCAGGAGTTCGAACTCTTTACAGGTAAGCTCAATGACGAATTCTCCGACCTTCAGGGATTTGGAGTGCAGATGAAGGGCGATATCCTTGATTTGTCTGGTGTGGTGTGTGTGAGGGGCCAGTCCTTCGTCGAACCAGCAGCGCAACCGGCTGAACAATTCCTCCTGGAAGCCGTTGCGCTCGAAGCTGCTGATGTACATATGATTGGAAGGAAAAGGGACAGGGGTACCCTGCGCGCTGATCTCTTCTACAATGAAGAATATTCTCAGCGTAAGCATCTGTTGCAGATACTGCATCGTGTGAATGAAGCCCGGGTTGAAATCAGGGGTGCTGATCACTACACCATCCAGCTGTAGGCCTTCCTTCACAATATCGACCAGCGCCTCCAGCTCCTTGAAATGCAATACCTTACAACCGTACTCCTGTGCAAAAAAAGAATGAACAATTTTAAACCTGCAATCCTCACAAGGCTCTGTGGAATCTGCACAACACACCAGCGCAACACGCATGAACTTCTCTCCAATCCCATTCTTCTCAAAAACTACCGGTTTCACAAAGATTACATTTTCTATAATATAGTATTTTTTGGGATATAAAAGGAAAAATATCATAGCTTCTTACTTGAAAAATGAACAAAAAAGGGCCGCGCATTTTCGCTACGGTCCTCTGTTTTACGGACAACCCTCTATCTGCATTACTTACCCGCTGTTTCTCTCCCCTCTGCCTGCTTAGCTACAGGGTAGTCGAAGCGTAGACGAAGCGCTACCAAGGCCGCCAGCATCAAAATCAAACCGGATAGCATATAGACAAAGATAAGCGAGCTTTGCGCCACCAGCATACCAGAAAGTCCTGTCCCGATCAGCGTACACCCGATAAAAATTGGAGTGATGAGGCCATTAATCCGTCCGATATATTCAGCTCGAACCAAAGTCAGCATATACGTGCCAATTACAGTCTGCGTTAAAGCCAGGAACAGACCGGTAATCAGCCGCATCCCGCCTGTTAGAATGGGCCAGACCGACCATACTTCAATCATCGTCCCCGCCCCGAGCAAAATCAAACCGGCGAAAACCACCCCTTTGCCCTTCAGGCGACCGGACAGGCTGGCGGCGATTATTGCCCCGATCAGGAGGCCCAAGCCGGACAAGGCGGTAAACCACTGCAAGTCTGCTTCTGCCAATCCCAGCCGCTCCGTAACCAGAAAGATGTCAAGCGGAGCGGTCAGACCAGCTCCCAGAGCAAGGACGCCAAACATCACCATCAACACTTTCAAGTTGGCATGTTCCCGCAGGTAGAGCAGTCCGCCGCGTAAATCCCTGACCACAGCCTGCACTGACAACCTTTCCATGGAGCGCGGCGAATCCGGCAGGAAGAGCAATAAACAAGCGGAAAGCGCAAAGATTACCAGCAGGCTGCTCAAGGAAACCATAACTCCGAAGGTGTAGTAAACAAAGGTGCCGAGGATGGGGCCCAGAATGATAAACAGCGAGCCGACCATCTGGGTCATCGCCATGGCAGCCGTCAACTCTTGTTCAGGAACATGGGTTTTAAGCAATTTGGCCGAGGATGGTTGGGAGAACAGCGACACAATCGCGGAGATCATCGTCACAATAAAAACCGCCTGCCAGTATCCCCATGCCACCACAAATAAAATTGGCACAATGGAGAGAAAGCTTAGAACATCGCCCCAGATCATGGTGCGCTTAGGGCGCCAACGGTCAGCCAGCACACCGCCCACCAGGGAAAATAAGAAAATCGGCGCGTATTCCACCACCGTAAGCAAGGACACAGCCACCGGGTCACCCTGCGTCTGCTGCACCACATAATAGAGCAAAGCCATATTTCGCACCCAAATCCCCACCTGCTGCAGCACATCCGAGGCCATCACCAGCAGAAATACCCGATTTCGCAACAATTCTTTCATCGTATTACCTCCTTTTTCAATAAAACTGACCGTTCGGTTTAATAATTCTCAAATAAAGCGTGCCTGCCCGAGTAGTGCGGTTCAACGACTCGAACAGGCTGCGCTTCATTCATTTCTTCTTAATTCCCTCCAATAACGCAGCTACCGCTTCTTGCGTATGCTGATGCATCCCGTCTTTGGGGAACACTTGGGGGTACAGCGTCAAGCCGCTTAACATACTGGTGAATAACACAGCCAACTTGCCCGGGTCCGCCTTAGTAAAAACCTGCTGCTCCATTCCCTCCCGGAAGATCTCGGTAAATACTTCAATCTGCACCATTGAGATCTCAATCAGCCGCTGATGTATCTCCTCGTAACCATCCTGCATATTCATGGAGAACTCTTCAGCCACCTTCGTCAGAGGACTCTGGAAGCTGTTCACAAAATGCAAGCTTGCTCCCATCAGTCTGCTTCCGACCTCCGGAAATTGGCGGCGAATCTCCGACCACTCCTCCACCCATTCGCGGTTGATTTTTTCGACCATACTCACAAACAAATCATCTTTGCTGGAAAAGTGGTAATAAATGCTGCCCTTGCTGACCCCGGTATGCTTGACGATATCCTCCATCGAGGTGGCGGCATATCCCTTCTGCACAAAAAGCTCCAACGCCTGGTCTAGGATCATACTCCGCTTTACCGAACCTTTTGGTGTACTCATTTCATTCCTCCTAAAAAACCGACTGTTCGGTTTAATTATATGGGTTCATATTTGGGAATGCAAGCATGATTATTATACGGAGTGCGACAGCGGAGAAAAGAGCATAACCCATGCTATCTCCGCATTAATTTCTTGCTTTTCTCATAAAAATCCTACGAAGTGCATCCGTCTCGATTTTCTTTCCCAATGATGATTAGTTGCCTTCTTATGCTATAATCGTTGACCAAGAGGGCTGGTTATACGAACTCAAAAGGAAAGGAAGATGCGAAATGGAACATTTCGTTTTGAATAACGGAGTCCAGATGCCGAAGGTGGGTCTGGGTGTGTATAACATCAAAGACAATAATGAAGACGCTCTAGTATGGGCGCTTCAGAACGGGTACCGGCATCTGGATACGGCAGCAGCTTACCGCAACGAGGAGCTGATAGCCAGGGCTATTCAGAAATCGGGTGTACCTCGAAGCGAGCTCTTTATTACGACTAAAGTATGGAGCACAGACCTGGGGCGAAAGACCCGTAAAGCCTTTGAAGCCAGTCTTCAAAAACTCCAAACGGATTATGTTGACCTCTACCTGATCCACTGGCCCGCCAAGCACTATCTGGAAAGCTGGCATGTCCTGGAGTCTTTATACAAGGAGGGGAAGATCCGGGCGATCGGGGTGTCCAATTTTGAGCCGGAGCATCTGGACAAGGTCATGAAGCAGGGGACGATTGTCCCCGCAGTGAATCAAATTCAGACGAACCCGCTGCTCCAGCAAGGGTCGCTTCATGATTATATGAGGGGGCACGGTATCCAGCATGTCGCGTGGAGCCCTTTTGGACACGGTAACTCGGAGATGCTTGCCCACCCTGTACTCACCGAAATGGCAGCCAAATATGATAAAACTGCGGCTCAAGTCATCCTGAGATGGAACCTTGAGCGGGATATCGCTGTAATTCCGAAGTCTGTTACTCCTGCAAGGCTGAAACAGAATCTGGAGCTGTTTGATTTCTCCTTGTCGGACGAAGAGATGAAGAGAATCGCAGCCCTGGATCAGAATAAAAGAGGATTTACCGATCCGCAAAATAAATTGTACCTGTGGTCCACCCGGTTTATCCCGTTATCCTAAGTTTTTTCGTATTATTTTCCGGACAACTGCAACTTTTCGCCGTAAAGAACCATCTGAGTATATAGAGGTGATGCACAATGAAACCAACTAATCTAACGAAGCACGCAAAAAAAATGAGCATCGCGTGCGGAATCCTGGCTGCCAGCTTATCCTTCGGAGCGTCCGCATTTGCCTTTTCGGACCTCAAGGGAAATTCAGCCGAAACCAAGATCAATACACTGCATAGCGCTGGTGTAATTAACGGAATTACGAACGACCTGTTTGCCCCCAATGCCAAAGTGACGAATGCGCAAGCCGTACAGTTTCTTGTAAAAGGATTGGGGCTTGCACCGAAAGCCGGTTCCGACAGCAGTACTAAGGCCAGCCAGCTTTTTGACAATGTAAAAGATAATGCCTGGTACGCCTCCTCCTTCGCCCTTGCTAAGCAGAGTGGCCTGACGCTGGCAAAGGATATCAACCCGAATGCACCGATGACCCGCGCGGAATTCGCCCATCTATTGACCCAAGCCTTGCAGAGCAAGGGCAATTTCCCGGTAACTAAGATGTTCTTCATGATTGAGGATGGCGATAAACTTACTCCAGAGGTTAATTACAGCCTGCAGGTGCTGCTGAACACGAAGGTGCTCACACTGGATAACGGGAAATTCCGCCCGTCCGATGCGATTACCCGCGCTGAAGCCGCTGTTATGATCCATGATGCCGCTGAATTCGCCGACCGGGTGATTACGCCGAACAATCCGGGCAATGAGCCTTCTGAGCCGGAGCCGGTTCCGGCTAACAATTACGTCTCTGATGTAGTCCTGGACAAAGTCGCTGAAGGCGTCAACAAAGCGACCCTCACCGTCGACAATCTGCCGAATCCCGGTTACGGCCTCGCGGTAGAGCGTATCGAGTTCACCAGCGCCACCAAAGCCGTAATCTTCTTCAAGGTAACCCTGCCTGAGCCGGATAAAATGTATCCGCAAGTGATCACCAAAGGCTCGGTATCCACATACCTGCCCGCAGGCTACACTGCAACGGCTGAGCCTGTAATGGGTTCGCGCTGGCTTGATCCGTCGGCTCCAGCGAAGTGAGCTGTTCCCCTTCCACCACCAAGGCTTGCACTACAAGCAGATAAAAGCAGTTCCCATACGGGAACTGCTTTTTCTTGTTTTATATAAGAAGTGTTAAGGTTTATTACGAAAAGCAAAAAAGAAGCGGAGGGGAAATTTGGAACTGTAGGAGCGTTAGCGACCGCCTTTGTGTTTGGATTTTTACCACACGGAGCGGTTATAATCAGGAAATCCAAACACAACAGCGGCCAGAAGTCCAAATGTTCACCGCAGCGACGAACTCAGCTTCAAGTCGAATCTTAAGCTGCTCCGCCTACTTACTCTGCCTCAGCCGGTTCCGGTAATCCATCGGGCGGCAGCCGTAGGTTTTCTTGAACATCTCCGTGAACCGGTTCACATTGCTGAAGCCGGTCATGCCGGAGATCTCCATGATCTTCTTATCCGTGGTCTCCAGCAGGCTGACCGCCTCCGAGATCCGGTATTCATTCAGGAAGTCCATCGGGGACAGATCGAACTGCTTCTTCATGAAGCGGCAAAAGTAAGACGGGCTCATGTTGACCTGCTGCGCCATATCGGAGAGCGTGATCCGCTTACTGTAGTTCTGCTGGACGTAGGCCAGCGTTTTTTTGGCCAGCATGGAGCTGTTGCCGCCCCGGGACTGCCCGGGCAGTCCTGCCCGCGGATGCTCAGCCGCACACTTTTCCAGCCGGTACAGCACCTCGAACAGCCTGGCCTTAATCAGCATCTCATAGCCGTGCGCCTCCTGCTGATAGAGATCCCGCACCTCCTCCAGCAGTGGAATCAGCCGCAGCTTCTCCTCCAGCTCCCGCCCGATCAGCAGCGGATAACGCCGGTTGTCGAGGAAAAGCGGGGAAACAAACTGCTGCTGAATCTGGTCTCTCTCCAGGCTGGAGAGGAAATTGAAATGCACCAGCACCGCGCAGAAAATAATCTCCTCCTGATCCACCCGGATCGCCGAATGCAGCATATTGGGCTGAATGAAAACCGCCTCTCCGCTCTGGACGACCAATTTCTCCTGCCCCACATGGAATTTGGCCGTGCCCTTAATCATGAACAGCAGCTCCAGCTCTTCATGCCAGTGGGAATACAGCACCAGATTATTGAGCGAGGATAGCTTGGTTACATGCACACTCATGCGGAATTGCCTGCTGCCATGCATAAGCTTTTCCTTCATATCCTGAGATACGGGTTCGCCGATGGAATCGAGCAGTTCAAGACTTTTTTTCACTGAGGTTCCCTCCTCCCGGCCCACTGGATGCTGCCCGCAGCGTCAGCTATACGCTCAGCCCTTCACCGCACCGATCATTACGCCCTTCTCGAAGTACTTCTGGATAAAAGGATAGATAATCAGCACCGGCACCGTCGATACGATAATGACCGCATATTTGATCTGATCCGCGAACTGCTGGGCATAGCTGCCCGCACCGGCCCCGGCACCTGATCCGGCTCCGCCCGCGAACGCCTGATTGGATAATAGAATATTGCGCAGGACGATCTGCAGCGGCTGTAAGCTATCCGTATTGATGTAGAGCAAGGCGTTGAAGAAGTCGTTCCAGTGACCCACCATATAATAGAGCGTGATGACGGAGATCACCGCCTTGGACAGCGGAACCACCACCGAGATGAAGTAGCGGAAGTGCGAGCAGCCATCCAGGGTAGCCGCTTCGTGCAGCTCCTCCGGTATAGAAGTCTCGAAGAAGGTTCTTGTAATAATCAGATTGTATACACTAATGGCGCCGTTCACAATCATTACCCAAGGCGTATTCAGCAGATTCAGGTCACGGATAAGCAGATAGGTAGGAATCATGCCCCCGCCAAAATACATCGTGATCACAAACAGCGGCATAATGAACCTGCGTGCCCGGAATTTCCGCTGGGACAAGGCATACGCCGCAGGGAGCGTGACCAGCAGATTGAGCATCGTGCCCAGCACCGTGTAGATAATCGTATTTTTATACCCCTGCCAGATCCGGGTGTCCTTGAATATCTGCTCATAGCCGTACAGGTTAATGTCCTTAGGCCATAGAATAACCTGTCCCTGGTTCACCATGGTGGAGTTGCTGACGGAAGCTATGATGATGAAATACAGCGGGTACGCGACCATGATGAACGCGGCGATGCTTATAACCGCAACCACCAGCGTATACAGCCTGTCTGCGATACCGCCCGAATGCTGTATCTTTTGCGAATGAGCGGCTTGACTGTTTGACATCCCATTTCCTCCCTACATCAGACTGATTTTTGAAGTTTTTTTGGCCAGGGCATTCGCCAGCATCAGGAACGTGAAGTTGATCAGGGTATTGAATAGTCCGACCGCTGAACCGAAGCTGAACTGGTTGGATTTCACGCCCACATTGAAGACATACGTGGAGATGACTTCCGATACGGGCTTGTTAAGACTATTTTGCATAAGAAAAGTCTTCTCGAAGCCTACACTGAGTATGCTGCCCATATTCATAATCAATAAAATAATAATCGTCGGCAGGATGGCCGGAAGCTCCACGTGCCAGACGGTCTGCCAGCGGTTAGCCCCGTCAATCCGGGCGGCGTCATACTGCTGCGCATCCACCGAGGACAGGGCGGCGATGAAGATAATGCTGTTCCAGCCGCAGGCTTGCCAGATGGCAGAGATGACATACACCGGAACGAAGGCGCCGGGATCACCAATGAGATTCGTATCCGCAGGGATCAGGTGCAGGGCCTTCAGGAAGCCGTCGATCAGTCCAGTGGTAGGCGATAGCATAATTTGCAGCAGTGCGACCAGTACAACAGTGGAAATGAAGTAAGGCATATACACCGTAGTCTGCAGGATACGCTTGCGTCTGTTGCTGCGGATCGAGTTAACCACCAGCGCCAGCAGAATCGGCATCGGGAAGCCCAGCAGGATGGAGAAAAAGGCAATGATAAACGTATTTCGCAGCGTAGGCCAGAACATCGGGCTGTTGAAATACTGCTCGAAATATTTGAACCCGGCCCATTCCCCGCCCGTCAGTCCTTTGCTGAAATCAAATTCACGAAAAGCAAGCTGGATGCCATACATCGGACCATAACAGAAAATGGCGATGTAAATGACCGCAGGAAGCACCATCAGCCATAGCTGGTAATGCCCGGCCTGCTTACGAAGCCATCCGTTCCCGCGCAGCGTCTGATGCGGCACCGTGGTCTGTGCTGGTTTCATTTGGGAGCGCCCCTTCCATTCAAGTCCACTATTTCAAGGTCGAGAGGTATTCGTCATAAGCCTTTTGGCGGATTTGCAGATTCTGCTCCAGGCCGGAGCTATTGACGGAGGCGACATACGCAGCCCACTCCTTCTCAATGTCAACCTTGGTGGTCAGCCAGTTGGCCCACTTTTGATCCGTGATATTATTGACGTTCGCCTGATTCATTGCCAGGGTGTTAGTGTCCTCCGTGCTGTACTTCATGAAGTTCTGCGGGTAGACATTGCTCTTCTCGTCCGCCTTATTCAGCAGCTCATCATAGACAGCTTTCTCCTTCAGCACATTCTGCATATCCGAGCCAAGCGTCACCTTGTCCTTCAGCGCATCGGCAATGTACATCGGACCATTATCCGCGAACGAATTCGTCCATTTCCACGAGCCCGGGTCGAGGGATGCATCCGCCGGAGGAAGAATCGCATACGTGCCGTCCCCGTTATCCTTGATTCCCTTATCTGTGTCATTCATCCCGCCGAACAGGACCTGCAGACTAACCTCCGGCTCATAAAAAGCATCAATGAACCGCATCGCGGCTTCCTTGTTCTTGGAGCGGGCACTGACCGACACCGCATTGGAGCCGTAATTCTGGTAGTAGTAGTCATTGCTCCAGTACAGCTCATTCGTAGAGTCTGCATGCTGCTTCAGCTGCGGCAGGGTAACATATTGGTCTTTCAGCTCATTGCCGAAGCGGTCTCCTGTCTCCCAGCCCCAGGTGAATCCGACCTTGGCTGTAGTTCCATTCCCGCGGGCAACGGACTGGTATTTGGAGTAATCCTGCGTGACCACTTCCTTGCTGATCAGGTTCTGGCTGTACAGCTTCTGCAGGAATTGCATGAGTGTCTTGAACCGCTCATCTACATAGAAATTCTTAACCTGCGCCCCTTCGGTGAAGTAGCCGTCGCTCGCCCCGTTGGACAGAGGCAGCCCAAGGCTGCCCAGCAGCAGCTTCGGTGTGAAATCCCAGCCGATCGGGTTGAAGTCCATCGGAATCTCATCCGTCTTATCCCCGTTCTGATTCGGGTCTCCCTCGCGGAAGGCAAGCAGCACAGTCTCTAGCTCATCCCAAGTCGTAGGCACCTGAAGGCCGAGATTGTCGAGCCAGGTTTTGTTAATGAACATTGAGGCGGTGGAGCCGGGCCAGATCCCCTTATAACGCGGAGTGCCGTAGAGCTTCCCGTCAATTTGAGTAGCAAGCGTTTTCAATTCCGGGTGCTCGCTGAACATCTTTTGAATATTAGGAGCGTCCTTCTCAATCAGCGGGCCCAGATCCTCGAACAACCCGTTGAATTGTACAAAATCGGAGTTAGAGGTCGCATTGAACAGCAAATCCGGAATTTCACCGCTGGCAAACAGGGCACTTTTCTTCTGATCCCAGTCCGCAGAGATTTGCTGCCATTCAATTTCGACATTCGCCTTCTCTTCTATTTCAGCGAGCCATTTCATTTGCGTGACATCTTTGGTTAGTGAATGCTTCACAATAATCGCCTTCAGTTTCGTCTTCCCCTCCGGCGTGTTGCTGCCGTCGTTCCCCGCATCCGGGCTGTTCCCCTTACTGCTGCAGCCTGTGAGTGATAGTCCTGCCAAAGCGCCTGCCAGCATCAAGGCAAGAATACTCTTTTTTCTCATTTGACTTACCCCCTTAGTAGGAATTCATAAATGATCTATGCTTAAGAGCGAAGCTCTGTTAGCCGGGAGACTCGGAACTATTAGGTCACAAAACACTCAGGTAATACAAGCTATTCCTGCTTCGCATTATTCACGAAAGCGTTATCATTATTATAATTTTTCTTCCGCACCCTGTCTCACCGTATATTACCTTTTAATCATCGTATATTGACCTTTTTGGCTGCAAAAGTAGCTGAATTCAGGCGAAGATTCGACTTTCGGTAGGTGAAAATTGACACATGATGAATTTTTTTCGAGTGTGGAGAATCAGTGCTGCGGGGTTAGAGAATAATAATTCCATCTATGGAGTGACGGGCTGCAACCTTTTGCTCCTAAATCCCATCTAAGAGGATACGAGGTGATGTACAATGAAGAATACATTAACCCGGATGCGCACGGCCAAAATCTCGCTGGCCTGTAGCATTCTGGCGGCAACCTTAGCTATCGGGGCACCGGCTTCCGCTTTCTCAGATCTGAAGGGCCATGCGGCCGAAGCCAAAATCAATGCCCTTCATCAGGAGGGCATCCTTAACGGAGTGACCAGCGACAAGTTCGCGCCGAAGTCCAGCCTTACGTATGCGCAAGGCGTGCAGTTCATGGTGAGCGGCCTGAAGCTTGCTCCGCAGCAATCCTCTGGCAAGAAGGCCAGCGATTATTTTGACAACGTAAAAAATACCGCCTGGTATGCCTCCGCATTCCTGAAGGCCAAAGAAAGCGGCTTAATGCTGGAGCGGTCTATTGACCCTAATGCTGTGATGACACGTGTCCAGTTCGCACAATTGCTGCTTCAGGCGCTACAGAACAAAGGGGAATTCGCGTATACGGAGATGTATGCCAACATTACGGATGGCAGCAAGCTGTCTGCCGCTGAGATGAACAGCCTGCAGATTCTGATTAACACCGGACTGGTCACGCTGGAGAAGAATAACACCTTCCGTCCGAATGAAGCGGTTACCCGTGCAGAAGCTGCCGTCCTGGTCTACGATGCCGCCAAATTCGTGAAGGAAGTGATTATGATGGATGAGAACATTTCGGCCCCGTCCACCACATACGATGCCGCCGTTACGCTGGACAAAGCCGCCGCTGGTGTGAACAAAGCTACGGTGACTGTATCCAATCTGCCGAACCCGGGATATGGCCTGGTCATTGAACGGATTGAGTTCGGTGCTGACAAAACCGCAGTGATCTACTTCAAGGTCACCTCACCGAAGCCCGGTTCCATGAACCCGCAGGTCATCTCGGCAGGCACCGCCGTCACCTATCTACCGGAAGGCTATACCGCAGTAGCCCAAGCTACACCAGGCTCGGCAACCTCGGCTGCTTCCAGAGTGACAAAGTAACAGCCTCCACCTAACTAGATGCACCACAAAGAGCGCACCGCCGGATACCCGGCCGGTGCGCTCTTTGTGGTGCTTGATTTTACAATATCCATGAACCAGTAAGTCCACCCGTTGCGGACTGAAGATCTCACACTCTGGATCGGCTGGTTAGCGCGGCCTGCGGCTGGCTGGTTAGCGCTTAGTCCAGCTCCTTATAGTACCGGATCTCCTGGCGCCCAGTCTGGAAACCGGCTGACCGGTACAGAGACAGCGCGGAATCATTCGTGGTCAGTGCGACCAGCTGCGCCTGCTCCAGCCCTTTCTCCTGAAGATACATTAACGCATGATTCAGCAGCGCCTTGGCAATGCCCCTTCTTCTCCAGGGCTTGCAGACAAATACATCTTCAATGATGCCAAGCTCCTCCTCCTGCCAGACCATCAGACTGCCCGCCACCCGGCCTGCATCCCGCACAACCATCCATGTCCAGAGCGGATGCTCCTGATATTCCAGCAGACGCTCCATTCCGAGCGGGGTCTCCGGCCAGATCTCCGCCTCCAGCTCCAGATAAGCCGCCCGCTGCTCCGGCGAATCCATAGGCGCATTGGTCAATTCAAGGCCTTCCTCCAGCTCCACCGCATGGACGGGTTCACGAAGGTCGCGCTGGAGCGTATACAAGCAGCTATCCGGCAGGTAACCAAGATGCTCTGCGAAATAAGCATGGCAGCTCTCCTCCGGCGCATAATTGCCTGTGCACAGGAGGGTTCTATATTCCGGGGGCAGCGTACGCTTCAACACCTGCGCCCGTTCCAGCAGAAGGGCGTAGACGCTGTCACGCAGCTCCAGATCCTTTTCCCGTCCGGGCCATGTCTTCAGATTCACGAAAATCTTGTGTTTACTCTCCGCCGCGCGTCCCGGGGGCACCACATTAAGGAGCTGCAGCTGGCCCTTGGCCACCATCTGCTCCCCTTCAAAAGCGCAGAATACATTCTCCCAGTTGCTCTCATCCCCGACCCACCAGAACAGCACATCCTCCTGCGCCGACACCTGCCCGTACATCGCGCCAAGCGCCGCCATATCCCTCTCTTCAAACTGCCGGATCACTCTATTGCTCAATTCCCAACCGCCACCTTCTGTTTCTGTCCATCATAACACCACCTGGCAGGGGACCTCCGTTCTTGAATAACTATAGTTGTTTTATACTGCTGAGCTGAATCTCCAGCTCAAATTCATAAGACCCATCCTAGAACAAAATCACCCTTACAGGTGAATGAGATTACCTGCGCGCAAGCAAATGTATGTTGTTTTTCGCATACATTCGGGCCATGCGCCTGCTTGCGAGCACAATGTATGCTGTTTTCCATATACATTCGGACCATGCGCCTGCTTGCGAGCACAATGTATGCTGTTTTCCACATACATTCGGGTCGTGTGCCTACTTGCGAGCACAATGTATGCTGTTTTTCACATACATTCGGGTCGTGTGCCTACTTGCGAGCACAATGTATGCTGTTTTTCACATACATTCAGGCCGTGGCCTGCGTGCAAACACATTACTGTTTTTCATATACATTTGGTCCATATGCCGCTGTACCAGCCAATTGTATACGGTTTCAAGCAATTTACACTCACCTTTTCCACAGCAGCAGGATACTATAGTTTCCTATACAATAAAAAACTGTGCAATCCTGTTGAAGGAAAGCACAGCTCATTTTTGATTCTCCGGTCCTTTGCGGACCAGGATGCCGTTATTCACTTTGAAATGCCTCTTTTGTCAGCCTAAACGGACTCAAAAGACGCTAAGGAGGCTGTCAGGCCTATTTACAGGCTCCGAAGCCTGTATTAACGGCTCCTGAGTCCGCACACGATCCGCAAAACGCCGATTCCAGCACGATAAGGTCCTCTGAGTCCGTAACGCCTCTACTCCCCGCTGCCCGCCGCCTCGCGCGGCTGGCGCATCGTCAGGCTGACGCGGCCTTTCTTCACATCCACGCCGAGTACCCATACGGTGACATTGTCGCCGACGGAGACCACGTCCATCGGATGCTTCACATAGCTGCCGCTAAGCTGGGAGATATGGACCAGCCCGTCGTTCTTGATCCCGATGTCGACGAAGGCACCGAAGTCGATTACGTTGCGCACCGTGCCCTGCATCTCCATGCCGGGCAGCAGGTCTTCCATCTTCAGCACATCCTTGCGGAAGATGGGCAGCGGCAGCTCCTCGCGCGGGTCGCGGCCCGGACGCTGAAGACTCTCCAAGATGTCGCGCAGCGTAGGCACGCCCACCGCAAGCTTCACCGCAAGCTCCTCCGCATCCTGAGCACTTAGCTGCTCTGCAACCTCCTTGCTGCCGAGCTGCTTCACATCCAGCCCCAGCTCGCGGAACAACTTGTCGACCACCGCGTAGGATTCCGGGTGGATCGGCGTGCGGTCCAGCGTATTGTCGCCTCCCGGGATACGCAGGAACCCGATGCACTGCTCGTAGGATTTCGCGCCCAGGCGCGGCACCTTCTGCAGTGCCTTGCGCGTAGTGAACTTGCCGTTCTCCTCGCGGAACTTCACAATATTCTTGGCAATCGTCGTATTCACTCCTGCCACATAGGAGAGCAGCGAGGCCGAAGCGGTATTCACGTCGACGCCGACATGGTTAACCGCCGACTCCACGACGCCCCTCAGGCTCTCTTCGAGATGCTTCTGCGACACATCATGCTGGTACTGCCCGACACCGATGGCCTTCGGGTCGATCTTGACCAGCTCCGCGAGCGGGTCCTGCACGCGGCGGGCGATGGAGGCGGCGCTGCGCTCCGCCACATCCAGATCCGGGAACTCCTCCTGCGCCAGCTTGGAGGCCGAATACACACTGGCCCCTGCCTCGTTAACGATCAGGTAGGCCAGCTCAGGATCGCCGACCTCGGCAATGACCTCGGCCGTGAACTGCTCCGTCTCCCGCGAGCCGGTGCCGTTGCCGATCACGATGAGCTGGATGCCATATTTGGCAATCAGCTCCTTGAACTTGGCCGCCGCCTCACGCTTCTTGTTGTTCGGCGGCGTCGGATACGTGACCGCTACCTCCAGCAGCTTGCCGGTATCGTCCACTACGGCCAGCTTGCAGCCGGTGCGGTAGGCCGGGTCGACGCCCAGCACATGCCGTCCCTTCACCGGCGGCTGCAGCAGCAGGCTGCGCAGATTGCCCGAGAAGATGGAGATCGCCTGCGTCTCCCCCTTCTCTGTCATCTCTCCGCGCACCTCGCGCTCAACGGAAGGGGCAATCAGCCGCTTGTAGGCATCCTCGGTCACCGCTTCCAGCAGCTCCTTGACCGGAGAAGGCCCCTTCACCAGCTTGCGGATGATGAACGCATGGATCTTGTCCGGCACCACCTCGATGCCGACCTTGAGGATATTCTCCCGCTCCCCGCGGTTGATCGCGAGAATACGGTGCGGTGGCATCCGGTGCACAGGCTCCCGGTACGCATAATAATTCTCGTATACACTTTCCTGCTGGGCATCTTTGGCTTCGGAGACCAGAATCCCCTGACTCGCTGTATACTGGCGCACCCAGGAACGGATAGCCGGATCATCGGCAATATTCTCGGCAATGATATCCATCGCCCCTTGCAGCGCCAGCTCGGCACTCTCCACACCTTGGTCCGCATTGATATACTTCGCAGCCTCTTCCAGCGGAACCCCTTGGCGTCTCTGCTCCATCACCCAATCCGCCAGCGGTTCAAGTCCCCGTTCCTTGGCGACACTGGCCCGTGTCTTGCGCTTCTGCTTGAACGGACGGTACAGATCCTCCACTTCCTGCAGCTTCACCGCCTTCATGATGCTCGCCTGCAGCTCAGGAGTAAGCTTGCCCTGCTCCTCGATGCTGCGGATCACATCCTTCTTGCGGTCACCGAGGTTACGCAGATATCCGAGCCGTTCTTCGACATCGCGGAGGACATTCTCGTCCAGCTCCCCGGTCATTTCCTTGCGGTATCTGGCGATGAACGGAATGGTGTTGCCCTCATCTAGCAGCCCCACCGTAGTTCTTACCTGCTTCAGACTGATGCCCAGCTCCTTCGCAATAGCTGCAAGTATCAGTTCCTGCTCCTGACGGGCAGCGGCATCTTCCGCCGCCTTCGCCGCCTGATTCGTATCAACGCTCAAGTAGATCCCTCTTTCTATACACAGTCTGAGTTCATAACTCTCTACTGAAATACTATCACAGTTTGCCGCAGGACCAAAGTTTGTCCCTTACACAAGAAGAAGCGGCTGCACCGTCCCCACCGGGATAGCGCAGCCGCAATCATAATCATAAGTCCGTTATTCTATTCACGCTCCGGATACTAGCGCACCGCAGTAACCTGCTTGCTTCTTCTCCGCCGGGCATAGCCAACCGACAACATGAAGCTGATGAACAAGACGAGCGCAGCCACCGCATAAGGGAAATTGATATCCAGGTCGAACAGAACCCCTGCCACAATCGGGCCGGCAATGTTGCCAAGGCTCGTATACGCGGAATTCATTCCCATCACCAGGCCTTGCTGCGAATCATCTGCCATCTTGGAGAGCTGGGTGCCGACCGCCGGGCGAAGAATATCCATAGCCAGAAAAACAACAAAGGTCACAGAAACAATCGCTACGAAGCCATGCACGAACAGGGTCAGGAGAATCGACAAGCCCGCGATCAGCAGACAGGCGGAAATGACCCGGCTCTCCCCGAATTTGTTCAGAATCCAGCTGAAAGCGGTAATCTGCACCACCGCCCCGGCAATGGAGCCGAAGGTCAGAACAAACGCAATATCCTTAGGGGTGAACGCGAATTTATGATCCACGAACAGTCCGAATACCGTCTCATAATTGGCCAGTCCGAAGGACAGCACGAATACAATAATTAATCCGAAAAAATAAGGCTCACGATACGAGCGCATGAGCTGCATGATTAGACTATCATTATTCCCTTCCATCGTTCTTGATTCTTCGCGCAGCTCCGCTGAACGCGATTCCGGCAGGACTAACAGGGTGATAACCGCAACAATGGCGGCTGCCCCCGCAGCGACGAAGAAGGGGACGCGAATGCCCAGCTCAGCAAGATAGCCGCCGATTCCCGGACCGATGATGAAGCCGGTGGTAATGGCTGCGTTGATGAAGCCCATGCCTTGGGCCCGCTCCTCTGAAGTCGTGGTGTCTGCCACATAAGCCATAACCGCAGGCATAATCATCGCGGCACCGATACCGCCAAGCATTCTGGATACGAACAGCACCCAGGAGGCATTGGCCAGACCGAATAGAAGCTCCGAGAAGGCGAATACGGCCAGCCCGCCGACAATGATTTTTTTGCGGCCCATCTTATCCGACAGTCTTCCGGCGAAGGGCGAGACCAGTAGCTGCGTCAGCGAGAAGGCTGCCACCAGCAGTCCGACCACACTCCCGCCAATGCCCAGCTCGTTCATATAGGTCGGCATAATAGGGACAACCAGACCAATCCCCGTGAACGCCAAAAAGATATTTAACATCAGGAGCAGCATCGCTCCCCGGTTTTTTAACAGTAATGACATGGTGTTTCCCTCCGTATATCCCAGGGCCTTGCTATAAGCTCCGGTTGTAATACATCTATTTCTCTATTTATTGCTCCATCTTCCCCGACCCTATCCCCTGAAGCAGGATCTGAATTCCCGCACGGTAGTATGCCCTGATCGTCTCCGGGGTATCGGTCCTGCCTGTGATCTCATGGACCCGGCTGATTCCCTCCAGCATAGCACTGAGCGTGATTACATAGTTATCCAGGTCACCACGGACCAGGTAGCCGGAATCCATCCCCTCTTGCAGCAGCACACGGCAGGCCTCTGTGACCGATTCGAAAATATGTGAGAGACGCTCGCGGATATCCTCCGACAGCGTATGGGATCTACCGTATTCCTCCAGGGCATGGATCAGCGGATTCTGGATATCCTTTGCATAGTGATCCCCCAGCGCGTATAGACGGGCCTCCGTTCCGCTAATCCCGCTCCGCAGCTCCTCCCACTCATTGAGCCACTTCTGGGTATCCACCTCCACCACGTACAGGAACAATTCATCCTTGCCCGGAAAATGGTGATACAGACTGCCCTTGCTGACCTTCGCGGCTGTGCAGACCTCGTTCATGCTTACAGCGCCGTAGCCCTTTTGCGCAAATAAACTGGTGGCATGCTCCAGAATCCGGCTCTTCGTTTCTTCTCCATCTGAACGTCCCTTAATGGTTAACCCTCCTCTAGACCGACCGATCGGTCCAATTATAGCACGCAGTTATGCCCTCGCACAACCCCCATCATCAACACTCATCTATCCTCGGGTATATCAATAAGTATATATCGGTTAGGCGCCAAATAATCCCACCAAGTGGGGTTTTAGCTTCGATGACTCAGGTACTTTGCGGGGACCCCAAAACATCAAAAAGGCAGCACCGGAGCTGATCCGGCCTGCCTTTTGTTACGATGATTGATGTTATATCCCCGTAGGGTTCAGAAATCAATCAGCCCCAGGCTGATTTGCAGCGAATCATCCACCAGCTTCATGGTCTCATCGTCCAGGTGGGTGATTTTATCCGTTAAGCGTTGCTTGTCAATGGTACGAACCTGCTCCAGCAGAATCACGGAATCCCGGTCAAAGCCATGTGCAGCCGCATCAATCTCCACATGAGTCGGCAGCTTGGCCTTCTGGATCTGGGCAGTGATAGCTGCCACAATCACAGTCGGGCTGAAACGATTGCCAATATCGTTCTGAATAATCAGTACCGGCCTTACTCCACCTTGCTCAGAACCCACAACCGGTGAAAGGTCGGCAAAAAAAACGTCGCCGCGTTTAACAATCAATAGTTACACCCCGCTTACTAAGCGGCCAAGAGTACTGTCTGCATCTTCCTCAGCGAGAAAGGCCTCGCATGCCATGGTCAAATTAATCTTAGCCATTTCCATATAGCCCCGCTGCATGGACTCGCGGATGGTGCGTTTCCTCCGATCGCTCAAGTACAGCTTCATGGCCTGCCTGATCAATTCACTACGGTTAGAGTTCTCCAGTTGAACGATCCCATCTACTTCCTGCAAGAGATGATCGGGCAAGCTGATCATGATTCTTTTGGTGTTCTGCAAATTGGCCACCTTCTCTTCCACCCCCACAAACCTTCTGCCCTTGTGTTCCAGTGTTACAATATACAAGGAATTTTATACAAGGAATATATGCCGCCAGTATATCAAGTATGCTGCATCCCATTATAAACTAGAAATGGCGGTTCGTATAGACTATAAGTCACAAGCTCTATACGGTACGTTCCTTATATTCAGTTCCTGTACTAGGTATCTGGTCAGGGTATTAGGCTTGCAGCAAGGGATTAACGAGGTTGGGTAGCATACCATGGCGTACATACACGCGCGGTACCCGGTGAGCCAGCATACAGATTACTTCGTAGTGGATCGTCCCTAAATGGAGCGCCAGTTCATCTGCCGTGATCGACTCGGTGCCCTGGCGGCCGATGAGTACAACCTCTTCGCCTGCTTTGATTTGTTCCGCTTCTAGAGCGAAAGATTTCAGTGATACCATACACTGGTCCATGCAGATCGTTCCGACGACAGGAACGCGGCGTCCGCGTATTAGCACCTCCGCTTTGCCTGTTAGCATGCGGGAATATCCGTCAGCGTACCCCACGGGGAGCGTAGCGATAACCTCATCGCCTGCCGTGAAGTACCGGGTGCCGTAGCTGATGCCTGAGTCAGGCGGCAGGGTTTTGACATATACAGCCTGCGTCTTCAGCGTCATTACCGGGTGCAAGGCCACCAGCTCACGGTTCACCTCAGCCGAGGGGTAGAATCCGTACAAGCTTATGCCTACACGCACCATGTTAATGGATAGTAGAGGTGTATCAATGGCCGTAGCGCTATTGCCCGTATGTATGATCGGGATGGTAATGTTCATGTCCCGAAGCGCTTCCGCCACGCTCATGAAACGTCGGTGCTGCATTAGTGTATAGCTTTTGTTGTGTTCGTCTGCTCTGGCAAAATGGGTGAACATGCCCTCCAGCTCCGCCTGTTCCACCGCATGCACCTCAGCGATGAATGCGGGCGCATCCTCCGGCAATAATCCCAGTCTGCCCATTCCGCTGTCAATCTTGATGTGTACCTTCAGCCGGTGCTCCTTCTCAACAGGAAGGGCGCTAACCGCTTCCAGTACCTCCGGTGTGAACAGTGTAACGGTAATATTGTTCTCCCAGGCTACGGCAATGCCTTCCGGTGAAGTATAGCCCAGCACCAGGATAGGAAGTAGTATTCCCGCCTGACGCAGCTCCAATGCCTCATCGAGAAAAGCAACACTGACGTAGTCCGCTCCAAGCCGCTCCAGCTCCCGCGTCACTTCCACTGCCCCATGTCCATACGCATTTCCTTTGACGCATCCCATGAACTTGGTCTCCTGCGGCAATACGCCGCGAAAAGCTTCGTAGTTGGCACGCAAATCATCCAGGTTAATCTCGGCTGCTGTCGGCCGATAGCTTGCCTTCACTTCAGGTCACCTTCTTACATTGTAGTAAAACATCTCTGCCTTATTCGCACAGATCAGAAGTCTTACTGCCAATGGTAATGCTCGTGAAGGCCGCTGTCAATGTGAGCAGATGTAGACAAAAAACGGATACCGCGGGTAGAGGAATGATTCCCACCTTGCGCAGTATCCGCCCACTGTTTTTTATTTACCCGATTGTTCCTCCATAGAAGCGGCTATTTGCATCATTTCCGTAACTGGCAGATTTGCGCTTGTTATCCGGTACTCTACACCCTCGCTCATCCAGGTCAGCGTCTGCTGCTCATCCCCGCTAAGCAGGCCTGCCGTGAAGCCCAGATCGACCAATGTTCCGGGAGCCAGCGACACCGCACGGTCCAGCGGACGGGCTTCCATAATCGTATACTGGTAAACGCCGTCATAGCGGATCAGCACCGCATGGTCCTTGCTGCCTTCAATTTTGTTCGTGTCCTTCAGCTTCACACCAGCCGGAATGTAAGCCGGCTCAATGATCCCGAAGTCGCCCAGCTCGGCCGTAACCGGCTCACCGGCCTGTTCACCATCTTCAGAGACCACCGGATTACCTTCTTGGTCCACTTCCGCCATCGTGTTCTCGGAAGGGCTGCCGGCCGCCATATTCTTCTGCATATCGAAGGAATCTGCTGTGAATTCCGGATCGAACTTGAAGCTGTCGAAGGTCACATTCACCACAACCTTGGCTTCGGAATCCGATACCTGCACCTGCTTCGGCTCATAGGTCTTTTTATTCAGCCAGATCTTCTGGCGGACCAGCGCACTGCTCTGATAGTTCGCAGCGACCTCGAACACATAATTATCCCCGTCCTCCACGAACTGCCGGTTGTTGTCGGAGACAATTCCCTTCAGCAGCGTCTGGTACAGATACACCTGACCCTGGCTGTCCGGCCAGTCGCTCTGGAAGCGGAAGCTTTTGCCAAGGCTCGGGGTCAGGACGAATACGCCCTCATCATTGCGCAGCACAATCTGCTTCACATCCTTCTGGACGTTCGACAGGCTGATCCGGTAATACGAAGGATTCTTATACCATACCTCCACCTTGTAATCCTGCGGCTGCTCCCCGGTGTACAAGGTCATCGTGCCTGAGCCCTGATAAGCTCCCTGCTTGCTCTCCAGCTTGTCAGACACTTGATTCAGATCCTTGACCACAGAGGCGGCATCCTTCTTCCCGCACCCCGCCAATACTAAGGCCACGCTCATAATGATCGCGAGTACCCATGTTATCCGGCGCATGACATCATCCCCTTAACCTGTTTTGAATGCATTGATTAGTACATGTCTATGAAGGACTTGGCCTCAATATGCAGACGGGCATGACAAGCATGAAGAGAAGTGTTATTCCAGCCGCGAATCCGCTCCCGCCACCCGGGAATCTAACAATCTATGTATGGTTCCTCTTATTTCCTTATATATAGTAGAAACACTATTGCAAAAAGCACCAGCCCGCGATCCCCGCCACGCTCCGGGGTTGCAGTCTGGTGCTCTGATTCATCCCATGCCTGTCTATGCCTCGTACTTGTTCCCTTATCCGCTGCTCAGCAGCTTACCAGTTAATGGATTCTGCAATCTTCAGGACCTCTGCACGGTCAAGGCCGCGGGTGCTGAGACCGTATATCACGCCGTTCGCTTCCCAGTCCAGCGTTCTGCCACCGACAAGAGCTGCATCCGTCCCCTTGATCTTCACCTGCTCAACCTTATCATCCGTTGCCATTGAAAAGGCATTCTCCTCATTGGCCAAGCGCAGCTGCATCCAGATTCGCTTATCCTTATCTTTGCTAGCGAAGAACAGTTCAACAATCTGCCCGCTTACACCCGCCTCGTCCTTATAGAACTCCCCGTGGTCAAAGGCAAAGCCCTCTGGCAGGTATTCCGGCAGCTTCACCTTGAAGAGAGCGTATTGATCCAGCTTAACTGCCTCCTTGACGGTAAACTTCTGCTCTGAAGCTTCCTTGTCAAGCTGCTCCTGCTCGCTCAGGGTAATCAGCTTATCCCCGTCGAAATTGACGATGGCCTCCCCGGCAGCATTGAAGATGGCTTCCGGCATGGGGTTAAACGAAGTGACGGGATTCCCCTCCTGGTCAAATATCTTGCCCTTCCAGGCATCCGGGAACTCCTTAGGGTGACTCCCGTCCATCTGAGCGACCTCAATATGTCCCAGATGGACGGAATTCAGCACACGCTCCAGCATTTCCTGTGCGAACGAGGGTCTGACGAAAGACACGCTCACCACGGCTGCCACCAGCAGAGAAGCTGCAATCATCACCGGGCGTCTGATTCGTTGTTTGTTCTTCATTCTATTATCCTCCTGTTGTTTCTGAATGGAACGGCTTCTCACTTGGCGCAGAACCGCCGCCGGATCGGACTCTCGGGAGAAGTCCTGCTTCGCCAGGTATTCGCCCAGCTCGTGAAGCTCCTGAAGTTCAAACCCTTCCGCCTGTGCAGCGTTCTTCTTGTTATTCATAGCTCTTCCACACTCCCTATTTCAGATTTCAGTTTTCGCATGCTGCGATAGAGAATGACTCCGACATTGCTCTCCGAGATTCCGGTAATCCGGGCAATCTCCGTATTCTTCAGATCCGCCCCGAATTTCAGAGCGATGAGGTTACGTTCCTTCGGGCTGAGCGTGTCCAGCGCATCCTGTAGCCTATCGCTGCGCTCTCTGCCGAGGATGAGCGTCTCCGGCTCTTTTTTGCCAGACACCAGCTCCCGGATACTGTCCAGTGAGAAGAAGCGCTGCCGCGCGCGGCTCCGGTAATAATCATTCACTACGTTGCGGGCAATGGCGAACAGCCACACTTCCAGCGGTGCTTTCTCCGGGGAGTAGGCGGGCAGCTTGGATAGCGTCTTCTCGAACACCTGGCTGGCCAGATCCTCAGCGGTGTAACGGCAGCTCACCCGGTAGGCGATATAGTTGAATATCCGTTTATAATAGACTTCGAAAACGGCTGAAAACTCCAGCTCTGTCTCTATATGGGATGAAACCCTGTCATGTATCAAAGGCAGCAATGCGCGCTCTTGCATTCCTTAAGCCCTCCCTTCCAGGCTGAATTTACTTGGCCAAGTATTCTACATGAGCTAATACGCTCTATCTATCGAATCCATTACATATGCAGACGAAAAAAGACAGAGGATCGAAGCTCCCCTGCCTACTGTAGTTTTTTTAGGATTCACTGGCTATGCGGATTATTGCTGAACGCCACGGCTCCTTTTCTCAAGCGTGCTCCTTCTTCTCGGTCAAAAAGTAGATCAGCGCCAGCACTGGCAGTGCCAGCCCGATCAGGGTTGTCAGACTCCAGCCGCCGTAAGCATACGCCCAGCCCCCGAGTGATGATCCCACGGCTCCTCCAATGAAGAAGATCGCCATGAACAAGCCGTTCAGCCGGCCCCGGGTCTCATTGCCCAGTGAATAGATCGCCCGCTGCCCCAGCACCAGATTACCGGACACGCTCATATCGAGCAGAATGGCCGTCAGTACCAGCAGGCCTAGAGTAAGATTGGAGGTATCCCGCAGCAGGTAAGCCAGGATAAAGGAGAGAACGGCCAGTGAAATGCCAAGACCAGTCAATAGCCGGGTCCAGCCCTTGTCAGCCAATCTGCCCGCAATCGGCGCTGCTACGGCTCCGCCCACACCAGCCAGGGCAAACAGGGCGATTCCTTGCTGGGACAGGTGATACTCACTGGACAAATGTAGCGGAACAGTCGTCCAGAACAGACTGAAGGCACCGAACAGGCTGGCCTGGTATAAGGCGCGGCGCCGCAGCACCGGCGTATGCATGAGCAATGTGCCCAGAGAGCGGAGCAATTGTCCGTATCTCAAGCCGGGAGCGGGCTTCCGGGCGGGCAGGACACGGGCTAGTAGCAGCGTCAGCAGCGCAGTTACGACAGCGGAGACGATGAAGATGGACTGCCAGCCCCAGAGTCCGGCCATGAAGCTGGCAACCGGGCGGGCGAACATAATGCCCAGCAAGAGGCCGCTCATCACATTGCCGACGACGCGGCCGCGATCTTCCTCAGTGGCCAGATAGGAGGCATACGGCACCAGGACCTGTGCGGCTACCGAGCCCAGCCCGATCAGCAAGGAGGCGGCCAGGAACAGCGGTGCATTTGGTGCCAGAACGGACAGCACCAGGGCGGCCACAACCAGTATCAGAGACATCACAGTCAGCCGGCGGTTCTCGATAATATCACTGAGCGGGACAATGAACAGCAGTCCGGCTACGTAACCGATCTGCGTCAGGGTAACGATTAGCCCTGTAGCTCCGGCGGACAGATGAATGGCCTGCCCGATGGGCCCAACCAGTGTCTGGGTATAATAGAGATTAGCCACGATCAGTCCGCAGGATACAGCGAGCAGAAAAGTGATCCAGCCGGGGACAGCCTTTTGAGTAACAAGGGATACTGTTTGTTGTTGCGCAGGAATTCCATCTTTCATTTGAAGCGCCACCTTCCAGTTTTAAATAGTGAACGTCAAGTACATTAATTAACCATGAC
Source organism: Paenibacillus sp. FSL M7-0896 (assembly GCF_037975415.1). Taxonomy (NCBI): domain Bacteria; kingdom Bacillati; phylum Bacillota; class Bacilli; order Caryophanales; family Paenibacillaceae; genus Paenibacillus; species Paenibacillus sp. FSL M7-0896. Next base: position 994,233 of record NZ_CP150250.1, on the reverse strand, counting down.
CAAATAATATACTAAACGTTCAGTATTGTAAATAGGCAGTTTTATGGTATACTCCAATTATAGTTGAGCTAGCACTGTCAGGAGGTATCACCATGGAGAAAAAAAGAGGCCGCCCGCGCAATACCGAGGCCAAGAACGCTATTCTGAACGCTTCATATGAATTATTGCTGGAGACGGGCTTCGGCGCAGTTACCGTAGAGAGGATCGCGGAGCGGGCCCAGGTCAGTAAAGCAACGATCTATAAATGGTGGCCGAATAAAGCGGCCGTGGTCATGGATGGATATTTGTACGCCGCTAACGCCAGACTGCCAATCCCGGATACAGGTTCCGCCAAGGAGGACATTCTGATTCATGCGGGGACGCTCGCGCAGTTCCTCACCAGCCGGGAAGGTAAAGTCATCACCGAGCTGATCGGTGAAGGGCAATCCGATGCCGGACTGGCGGAGGCGTACCGGAGCAGATATTTCGGCCCGCGCCGCGAGGAAGCCCGGAAGCTGTTTGAACGGGGGATTGCCCAGGGGGAACTGAAGCAGGGACTCGATATCGGGAGTTGTATTGATCTCGTCTATGGCCCCATCTTCTACCGTCTGCTGCTGACCGGGGGAGAGCTGAGCGAAGACTCTGTCAGAGCCCTTGTGTTACTTGCCCTTCAGGCGCTGGAAGCTTGAGGTTTCTGCAAGTCTTCTATTAGGATATGGCAAATTGCATTTGTCTAGGCACAATGCAGTATGGGCAATATAAGCATGGGCTGTAACAGGCTTGTCTTATCTTTGTTAACAGAACGTGACCCGCAGGCGGAGTTTTTCATTTATAATACAAGAGATTGGAATTTCCAGACTCCGGAGGTTATCTTATGAAAAAATTAATTACCGCTGCCGCTATCGCCCTGCTCCTCGCAGGCCATGCGGCGGGTTCATCCATAGATATTGCCAATTCTGCTGCTGCCCCTCTATCCCTTGTTGTGGACGGACAAGCCGTTCTTCCCGGGGCTCCCCCCTTCCACTCCGGCGGCACATTATACGTACCTGCCCGCACGCTGCTGGAGTTCTACCCGATGCAGCTACAATGGAACAACACCCTCAAGCAGCTTACTCTGTTCACGAGCTGGGACAAGACCATTCTCACCCCAGGCACCGCCTCCAAACAAGTGACTTATACGCAAACGGACGGAGGATATCAAGAGGATCTGGACGCTCCTGTCCTGCTGAAGGCAGGCCGTGTATATATCGCGGCAGCTACTTTGGACTCCCTTACAGGAGCTGTTACAGAGCTGAATCCGGGAGGAAGCCGGGTTAACATTACCCCGGGCAGTCTTAGCACAACCGTCAGAGTACCTGCAGCCCCACTAGCCATTGCAGAGAATAATCCCAAGGTGAAGCTGTACGCTGCGCTCAAGGACGGCAATACCTACAAGGGATTCATTCTTGAAGTGAACGGGAAAAAGCAGCACTTCAACTGGACCGTATCCAGAGACTACTCGCATCCGCCTCAGCTCTTCTATGCTGATGTAGATTCTGACGGCAAACCGGAGGCTACGGTTGTGTTCACCCTGGGAACCGGAACCTCGCTGGTTGCACAGGAGGTTCATGTCGTGAAGCCTGAACAGTGGAAGGAAATTTCGGTGCCTACTGCTGACAAAGCGGCCTCTGCTGTAGTATCCTCCAGTATTTCGCTGGATAAGGACGATGTCCTGCTGAAGCTTGAGCTTACAGGACCCACGCCGTCCAAGGTGGCCCTGAGAATTCCCGGCCGCGCCGGAGACGGGCTGAAGTATTTCGGCAGCAAAGCGGCTATTGGCGCAGTGACCTACTATTCAGTAGAGAATAACAAGCTGCTCGCAGATACCAGCTTAATGGTCGGCATGACCGAGAGTGTCGGTACCCTGAAGCTGGAATATAAGGCAGGCAAGACGGGAATGGAGCTGGGGTCTATTGCTTTTGAGCCGGACGAACGGGGTGAAGCCATTGTGGAGAAATAATCCGTTGCCGGAAGGAGAGGCTTGCAAATGATTGATGCCCATATTCATCTAGACCAATATGAGGATCACGTAGTGTCCTCGCTGCTGGGGGGACTGCCGGAGCAGGGCATCGAGTCGCTGATCGCCGTCTCCATGAACCTCGCCTCCAGCAAGCGCACCCGGGAGCTCGCAGCCGGATATCCCGGCCTGGTGAAGCCGGCTTACGGCTTCCATCCCGAGCAGCCGCTGCCTGCGGAGGAAGAGCTGAACGTGTTGCTGAAATGGATTACAGACCATGCGGACAATATGGCCGCTATTGGTGAAATCGGCCTTCCCTACTACTCCCGGGCCGAGGCTGTGGAGCGTGGCGAAGCTTGGGATATGGCACCCTATATTCAGCTTCTGGACAGACTTCTTGGACTGGCTGCACGTTTGGGCAAGCCTGTAGTACTACATGCCGTCTATGAGGATGCGTGGACCGTATGCGATCTGCTGGAGCAGCATGGCCTTACGCAGGCCCATTTCCACTGGTTCAAGGGCCCCGCCGCTACCGTTGACCGGATGATTAGCCGCGGGTACTACATTTCCTTCACTCCCGACATCCTCTACGAACCGGAGATTCAGGAGCTGGCACGCCGCTATCCGCCGGAGCTGGTCATGGCAGAGACGGACGGCCCGTGGCCGTTTGAAGGACCGTTCGCCGGGCGCACCACCCATCCGGCTATGGTCCTTGACGTTGCCGCCGCCTGGGGGGCGCTGCATGGATATTCCGTTCCAGAGGCCCAGGCCCTGCTGACGGCCAACACAAAACGATTCTATGGGCTATAGGGTTAGCAGTTCCACTTAAATACAGCACCAGACTTAAATCTGTTAAGGTACAAACTAAGCTATATACTTAAGTGCATTCCGTACAACTAAAACGTTTGATTCACTGCCAAATATACGTTTAGTTGTATTTCATACATTTAAAATAGCTCATTATCGGGGATCTCGCCCACTCGGGCAGATTTAGTTGTACAAACTACAGTTAGAAGAGCAAATTCTTCCTTTTGACTGTTTTTAAATGTACATAATACAACTAGCCCTGAATGTTAGCTTCGACCAAACTAATCCAATTGCCCTTAGGGCCCGTAACGCTGGTCCCGATAATCGGTTAACAGCTGCTGCATTTTTTCCACCGTGCCGTCTTGATGAGGAACATGGATGGATACGGTCAAATTTGAGTCGTTCAAATACTGAAACGATACAAGATCGAAATTCAATTTCCCGAGATTCGGACAATGCAGCGTCTTCGGAGCATCTATGGCATCGAGAATCTCATGAGAGTCCCAAAATTCACGAAACTCACTGCTAACCTTGGACAGTGCCTCGAACTGCTCAGACCACCAAGGGTCTTCGCCGTGTCGCGCATATCTGGCATGGAAAGTAGCAACGATTCGCCTGGCATGCATTTCCCATTGCTCTCCCTTAACGTAGCGAAAACGGGCAGAAGTAAACGTCATCCAGACGAAATTCCGTTCACTCTCCGACATAGCCGCGAGATCCCCATTCATTGCACAGTAGGCTTCATTCCAGGCAATGATATTCATATGCGCATCCATGACATTCGAAGGTGACAGGGTTTGGCTATCCAAAAAACGTTGAAGTTCCGCTGTTACCTTGGAGGGTTGATGGGTATTGATCAAGGGGAATTGCTTTCGAGCCAGATGGTACAGATGCCTGCGTTCTGCTTCATCTAACCGAAGCACTTCTGATATTCGGTCAAGTACCTCAGCGGATACGTTAATAGGACGCCCTTGTTCCAAGTAGGTGTACCAGTCCAATCCTACATCTGCCAGCTGGGCTACCTCGCTTCGGCGAAGTCCAGGTGTACGTCTGCGTCCGGTTTCCGGCAAACCCGCTTGCTTAGGAGTCATTCGTTCACGGCGTAAGCGCAAAAAACGAGACAATTCCCCGTAACGGTCCAGTCTGTCCGCCATAATCTCCTCATGCCTCCTATCTATTCTTGAACGTAGGATTTCCAATCCTACGATAACCAGATATCTCCCTAACCTCGTTAGGCTCATGTACACTAGTCTATGTCCTCCATAGGAGAAGAGCAAGAATGGTTAGGACAAGTTGATATTAGTTTTGGGGGGATTAAGATGTTTGAGCATATGGTGCTATTGAAATTCAAGCCTGATATTTCTATTGCAGAGCAAGAAGACGCTGTTAGGCGCGCGCAGAACTTTAAGGGGGAAATTCCAGGTATCGTAGATCTTAGCGCGGGGATTAACGTGACGGAGGAAATCGAGCACACCCAGGGGTTCACGCTGGGGATCAGAGTTACTTTTGAGAATCAGCAAGCTTGCCGTGAATATATTCAACACCCGCTACATCAAAATTTATTGAAATCCATAGGCCCATTTGTTGATGGAATCATCGTTATTGATTATCCGTTTGCGGCCAGTTGATCACGAAAAGCTAAAGAGGCAGCCACCACATTGGTCGGCTGCCTTCTTGGGATTATTGAGGTATTGTTTCCTTTTAGCGTAATGACTATCATTTTTTAGTAATAACTGTTCTCAAAAATCTCCAAGTAAAGTAAACCATTATTCCAAGTAGCATTAAACCAGAGAATTCAATTACTCTCCCTAACGGACTATATTCATACCCGAATGTGATTTTGTGTTGCAAATAATCCACCGACGTATACCTACCTGCAATGTCTGGAACATAGTTCTTTGTTAGATACATCCCACGGATGATCTGAATGGCATAATAAACACATGCAAATATTAGTCCAACAATTAAGCTTCGAAATAATGGATTTTTCATACTAACCTCCTTGTACTCCTCACCTCATTTTACCATTTTATTGTAATAACGATAACTATTCTACCCCTTAGTTTAAAAAGACATCCGCCGGACCGACACTTCATCTTCTCCGAACTCCATGACATAGATATCCGGCTTGGTCGTCTGTAGTAAGAAGTCCAGACCGTATCCCGGGGCAAAATAGCCCATCATCAAGGACATCACCATGCCGTGGGTTCCGATGGCCACTCTTTTACCTTCATGGGTCCGCAGAATATTCTGCAGCGCCTTCACTGCCCGTGCCTGGCACTCCCGGTTCGATTCCCCGCCCGGCAGGGCATAATCGGGATCGGTGTACATCTCCTGGAGTTCATCGTATAAGCCTTCGTCGGATAGCTGCTGGTTGCCCTCCATCCAGACCTTTTCTCTAAGATCATCAATCAGAATGATTTCCTGCTCCAGTTGATCCGCCAAATCCGCAATCGTATCGACCGCCCGGATATACGGGCTGCTGTACAACACATCTATCCCTTCATCCTTCAGGCATTCCGTGACCTGCAGGGCATCCTCCTCCCCCTTGGGCGACAGGCCGCGCGTCCATTCATCCACCCCGGTACGGAGCGAGTCTCCGTGCCTTACCATGTAGATATAAGTTGTCATAAGCTCCTCCTAATCGTACATACAGAAATTAGTGATCCGTTAACCTTCTTAGCTACTCTCTACCGCTGGCTGAGCGGCTTTCGCTGTAGACCTCGCCACCGGCCAGAGCTGCCGTCTGAACGCCACACCCAGCAGACCCAAGAGCAGCTGCAGTAAGCCAATGTTAACAAAAATGCGGGCCGGACCTGCATATTGCACAAGCACGCCGCCCAGCAAAGGTGCCACAATGAGTACCGTGCTGAGGACGGTGTTCTGAATGCCGAAGATGCGGCCGGTCATGTGCGGCGGGGTTTCTTTTTGCAGACAGTAATTGAAGGTAATCATGAATACCCCGTTGCCGATCCCCAGCACAAACCCGATCAGCAGCACCCAAATCATAGATGCTCCTGGTTGAAGCAGACCCAGCGCCGCAATCGATCCGCCGATCAGGACATACCCAGATCCCAGCTTCCAGCCATAACCTTCTTCCAATTTCAGCTTGTTCAGGATTAGGATGATGAGCACAGCTCCAGCTCCGGTAGCAGCTACCATCCAGCCGAGCAGGGATTCCCGGTCTGGAGCGAACACCCGGAACAGGCTGGTGAATTGAAAGTCGACGACTTGAATGACCAGCGACCCGGCAAGCCCGAACAGCATCGTATTCAGCAGCAGCCGGCTGCGGAGCATGAAGCTCCAGCCTTCCCGCCACATGGTACGGAGCGGAATTTTGTTGTCCGGCGCTTCCGGCTGCTTGCTGTCTTCTTCCTCCGTATGGATGTTTTTTACGGACAGCAACAGCAGATAAGAACAGCCGCGCAGCAAGGCATTGAGCAGGATGCACCACTGCGGCGTAAGGAAGGCGAGCGCCAGACCGCCGAGCAGCGGCCCGGCGATTTTGGAGCCTTGGTTGACCAGTCCGTTGAGTGACGAGGCTTGCAGCAGCTGGTCCTCTCTCACAAGACTGCGGGTCAAGGACTGCTGGGCCGGCATATTCAGTGTAGACAGCGCTGAGCGCAGCGCCAGCAGCGGCAGCAGCCAGACCATGCTCGGTGCAAACAGCACCAGCAGGGTCAAGAGCGCTGTCAGCAGGTCGCAGATGCGCATCAGCTTCAGCTTGTTCAGCCGGTCGGCGGCTACCCCGGCAATCGAGCCGAGCAGAATACTCGGCAGCGCCAGCGCTACCGGAATGAGGGCCAGCATCAGCGGCCCGGCCTGCCAGCGGTAACCGACCAGCACCTGAATCGCCAGTGCATCGAACCAGTCGCCGAAGCTCGCTGTGGCAAAAGCGCTGTACACCCGCATATACGTTTTGTTATGAAGCAGACTGTTTCCCTGCTTGGTTGATCGTTCCATCTGACACTCCTCCAGGTTACCTAAGATCGTAGATGAAGCTCCATCTATGATTCTAAAGTAACGGAGAATTGTCAGAGAATTATCATGGGGTCTCCAGCAGCGGCAGCAGGATGCGCTCCAGAGTGTGTTCCAGTCTGTCCAGGCCACAAGCTTCAAGCTCGGCCGCAAACAGGCTATTATACTTTCGGTCCAAGGCACTTCCGGTCAGGAACATCCGGCAAAAATGATGAATCTTGTACAGTGCATAGAAGCGCAGCGGCACGAATCCCGACATATCCAGCACCTGCAATCCCTCATTGATGAGCCGCTCCCCCTCTGCCCACTGTTCACGGCGCAGCTTCCAGAGTCCCTTCACTACCTTGTAGTTGCCAATCTCCCGCAAAAAGGGCTTGTCCTGCAAAATCCGGCTGACGGCTTCATCCATCCGTTCCAGCTCTTCATCGCAAGCTCCCGCTGAGAGATGGATGAACAGCTCTGTAATTACCGTGACCGGGATGAAATTCTCAAAGCCGGGTCCGGCGATCACCTGGTAGGAACGCTTCAGACGTTCCAGTGCTTTTTCCGGCTGACCTGCAAGGGTGTACATGTCCAGCATCGTCAGAATCTCAAGCTCGGTTTGTTCTGGCGGGTTCAGCAGATTCCGCGCAATCAGGCGCTCGGCGTACGCCACCTTCTCCCTGGGATCACCAATGAAGAAGTAGAACAGATTGAGGTAAAAGAGCCGGTCCTTCAGCGGAATCTCGTCCGTGTGGACCAACCAATCCAAATCTCCCTGCACAAAATGAACAACCATAGAATAATGCGGGTCCAGCTCGTAGCCGAGGATGTCCTGCTGGCGGGCAAGAGTGAGCATGGAGTTCCCCTGACCATAGACATGGAACTTCATGAACACCTCACGCATCGTGTCGCGCAGCTCCGGGTCATTCGTTGCCGGATTTACCGCTACGCCCGCAAGGCCGCCCGGAATTGCCAGACTGTACCCGAACCCACGAATCGTCTTAATGTCGATCCCGCCTAACGGCCTCAGCTTCTTTCGCAGCCTGTAGATATGATCGTCAACGGTCCGCTCCACCGGATACTCCATGGGCCAGACTTTATCCAGCAGCTGCTCCCGGCTGAAGGTCCGCCCCCGGTTACGGTACAGAAACTGCAGCAGCGCGAACTCCTTGGGCAGCAGCTCTACCTTTAATCCTCCGGCGGATACCTTATATTCACTTCCGTTCAACTCCAGATGCATGGCGGTGCCTCTTTTCTTCTTCTGCTAATGAATCCACAAGTCGATTATATCAGCTTGCACTTGCTTGCACGATATCCCTCTCACCCCTCACTGGCCTATTGTATTCGATTCACAAAAAATCCCCCTACAGTTGCCGCTGTAAGGGGATTTCTCACTACAATATTGATTTGACTACAGTCGCTCTAATCGTCCCACCTGTTGACGCGAGGCTAGCCTGCCATATTATTAATGGAGTCCTGCTCCGAGAACACCGAGATATGATCTACCGTTCCTGTTGATTCCGGGATGATGAATTTGAGCTGATACTGCTTGTTGGCCTGATAAATATAGATATTATGCTCGCCATTCACGGTAGTAACATCCGGCTTGCCGAGGACTTCTTCAATCTGCTTCAGTGTCAGGTTACGCAGGTCCGGGGCGCTGGAGCGCACATCAAAAATCTTCATACCCTTGTTAAAACCAAACACCACACTCTTCTTGGAATATGTGGAATAGACTCCCTTGCCTGCCGATTCCTTGAGGTCCGGCTCTCCCCACGCGGCTTCCACCTCATCAATAAGTCCGGTGTGTGCAGCATATTCGACGCCGGGCACCTTGCCCTGCTTAGCAAGCTCCAGCAGCTCCTTCAGCTGCTTGCTCCGTTCCTGCGGGGTAGCGGGAGCCACGGTATCTGCTTCAGCCCCTGCAACCTCAGTAACCGTAGACTCTGTTGAGGCTCCCACTGCGGCTTCAGAGTCAGCAGTTACAGGCTCTGCGCCCGCAGCAGCGCCGTCATCTGTACCAGATTCGCTCACCTGCGCACCTTCTGCTGCCGATGAAGCGCTATCCCCTGACTGCACAGTTGCTGTAGCCACAGCCGTATTGTTAGGCGATGGTTCCGTTTTGCCGGAATTACAGGCTGTAAGGCTGAGCATCGCCCCAACGATAAGAATACCTGTGATTGTTCTAATTAATGTAGTCATGATGCCATCTCCTTCGTTATGGGAACCATCCTCTTTTGTCTAAACTGTACCCTATGACGCAGGGGCTGTAACAAAGGTTGCATGCCTCCTAGGTTTCCAACACACTCTTCCCCTGCACATACCTGCCCACATGCTGCAAAATCTCATGATTCCCCTGCACGATGATCCGCTTAGCCTGATACTGTTCGGTTAATGCCATTATCGCAGGAATACCCTCTCTCCTGAAGCTGCGGTTCCATTCCAGCAGCATCACCCGGAGATACTTGAACGACTGCTTATAATTTCCCTGCTCAAGCCCCAGCCTGGTCTTCATGAACCTGCTGATGACCCGGGCATCCTGTACATAAGCCTTAGGCCGAATCAGAAAAATCAGATCCGCTTGCCGGAAGCTTTCTGTTCCCCACTGGTAATGTACGCCCTCTATGATCCACGACTCCGCATCCATAGCTTCCGCGAGCTTGGCATCCCGTACCTCCGGGGAGTTCTTGGTGTTGTCCCTGCGATCCCAGACAAAATTATCCGTTTCATAGCACGGGATTCCATAACTTTGAGCTAATTTCCGGGCGATATACGTCTTTCCGCTCCCGCAGCCGCCTATAATACGTACTCTAATCTTCAGTCCCTCCCCTGGCAGATCAAGAATATAACAAATCTCTCTCATATTACTATTCTCTATGTATCCTGTCACTCTACTCCACCCGGTTAAACACAGAAGCCAACCCATCAATAATCGATCGGCTGGCTTCTGGAGCCGCAGTATACGGCGGCATCTTGGTTGGATAATCTGGCCTTGTGCAGCCACTACTACTTTACAGCTTCACTGCTCCCTCTTTAGCATTCCAGGTGAACGGCAGGCCGAACAACGGCGTTAAGCTGCCCAGCGGAATGTACAGGCGGCCGTCTACACTTTTGGAGGCTAGCATCTCTACGGTTTTGCCGTTCACTTTGGCCTTCGTGCTAAGCGGCTTGTGAACGGCTGTCTTCTTGCCGATTGTGATGATAAGCGCTCCGGTTCCCGCCTCCTGCATCAGGCTTCCGCCCAGCAGCTTCACGGATTCACTCAGTGGAATGTATACCCGCGAATCCTCCAGCAGGAAGGAATTCTTCACCGGCAGCTTCTCCCCGCCCTTGACAAAAGCTCCCGCAATCATCGTAGATCCCAGACGGTAGCCGTTCTTCTCGGCAATCGCCGCCATCTCTAGCCCGGAGGTTGTAATGACGACCCGGGTATTCTTCGCAATCTTCGGATACAGCCAGTGAATATCGTCATTATGCATGCGGATGCATCCGGCGCTGACATATTTACCGATAGAGGATTCATTGTTGTTGCCGTGAATGGCATAGGTCGTGCCGTAAGTGTCATTGACCTCCAGCCCCAGCCAGCGGTCCCCCAGCGGATTGGCCGGATCGCCTCCGGGAATCTTATCCTTGTAGTAGGGTCTGTTTTTGATTTTGACCACCATCTTGAAGCTGCCTTCAGGCGTCAGGCTTTTCGTTTTACCGGTAGCGACCGGAAAAATCTTCACCAGCTTACCATCGCTGTAATACGCCAGTTTGTTCGTTTTTTTGTTCACAATGATCAGATCTGAGGAAGACGATGCCGCAGCAGCCGATCCTGTGAAGCATGCGGTCAAAAGCATTACGAATACCAGTATTAGTGCGATGCTTTTGGGAAAATACGTTTGAATCCGGCTTACCTGTTCACGCTGACTCATAGTTGCCCCACCTCCAGGTTATGGATGATTCTGGATTGTCTTTTCTACATAGACGTTCATTTGCCGCAATAGTTGCAGAGCAGCCTGTACCTATTCTTATCAACTCGTCCTGCCCGGAGTGACGCAACGTTTGCAATATTGTAACCGTTCTGGGCGGAAGCGCCTCCCTTGCACTCCGAAGCATGAATATTCGCCAGCGCCATCAGAGATAATAAGCCCGCATGACCATAACACCTATCTCAAGGAGGCCAACTATTTTGAATACCAACTCATCTGCACAGATCCGGGAATGCGAGCAAATCGTTCAACAGCTGATGGCACAGACCCAGCAGGGAACGCAGAATTACCAGCAGCTTCTTCAGCAGGAGCAGCAGGATGCCGCCAAGCTCCAGGAGCTTAGCCAGCATAACAGCAAGGCCATTCAGATGATCCAGCAGGCGCTGCAGGGCCATCAGACCGCGATGCAGCAGCTGCAGCAGATCTCGCAGTCGGTCAGATCGATGGAGCAGTTCACGCAGACTTCCGGCTTCAATACCCATACAAGCATTCCAAGCTTCAATTCCGGGAACCAGATGGGACTAATGCATTCTATGGGACAGAACCAGCCAATGGGCCAGAGCCACAATACAGGAATGGGAGGGTATAACTCCTCCTTTAGCCCATCCTTCACTTCAAACAGCCAGCCGGTGAACTCACTGCATAGCCCGATCAACGCGGGGATTAACCACCAGCCGATGCATACGCCAATGCAGACACCGATGTCCGCAGGATCCTCCTATAACGCTCCAATGAACCAGGGACGAAGCTTCCAGTAGGAAGAGCGGGGAGCATAGGCAGCTTCGCTTGAACGGCTGTTTTGTATGCTAAAAAGGGTTCTCTCAGACCGCAGCAGCGGAAGCTGAGAGAACCCTTTTGGCGTACCCGCCACGCCATGAACGGTCCGCGCCTCGTCTAGACTACCAGCCTGCCGGTCTTCTCCGCCAGTCCAATCGTCGCTTCCACCCCGGAGTTGAACTCCAGATAATCGCTCTCCACTCCATCGCTGAAGATCACGCCGTCCTCGGGCATCTGCGACGTAATGCGCAGCGGCAGACTGCTGCTGATTCTCCCGAATACCAGCTCTGCTGAAGTCGTCCGGCTTGGAAAAGGCTCCCGCACAGTGAAATACAACTCCGGATGATTCCAGGCCAGCCCGCTGCCCGCACTGACTGCGGCAACCTCCGCAGACACCCGGGCTGTCTGTTCAGCAGCTGCATCCTGCATTTGTGCGGCACGGCTGACGATACCTGCGGCTCCGGCGAGCACACTCTTGAGCCAGCCCGTGGAGCCCAGGCCGGTCGAGACAATGATGCCGCTGGAGGACTGCTGCTCCAGCTGCCCGTTCAGCTCCAGCTGATACCGGGCCGAGACATGGGTCCGGCGGCCGATGAACAGATCGTTCACCCCGTACAGGCTCTGCCCGTCATTCAGCTCCACCTTGGCAAGGGTAACCTCGCGGACCTGGCGCTGGGCGCGCAGCACCTCACTCACCACTTGCCGCACCTCCTTGACTCTGAAGGGCAGCAGCACGCCATCCCAGCGCAGCGGGTCAGGATTCACTCCGATCAGCGGCTGCTCCTGAAGGTATTTCAGCGTATTGGCGACCAGACCGTCCTGGCCCAGGACCACTACGGTATCCTTAGCCCCGAAGATGAAATTCGGCACATGCTGCCGCTCCAGCACCTGGAGCCGGCCGATGGCGCTGAGCTCGGTCACTGTGGTCTCCACCGCCTTGCGGTATTGAAAATCCTCGCTTAAGTAGTCGCTGAAATCGGCTCCCAGCCGTTCAATATAGAACTGGGCCTGCTGGATCGTATTGTAGCGGACCACCAGCTCCTCCAGGCGTGTCTTGCGCTTGATCAGTATGATTTTGTTCTCCGATCCCCGGCTGCTCATCGTCCGTTACCTCCTCTTTCTGCTCCGGCTCCACCTCCTGCCGAGCCGGCCATGATTCCTTGCAGCAGATCCGGTGTAATGTTAAGCTGGCCGATCTTCCCGGCATTCACCGCTAGCTCCTGGAAGGCGATGGCGATCAGCTTATCCGGGTTCATGCCGACATTTGTCAGCGCCTGCAGGACGTTAGGCGATACATTTTGCAGCGAATTCATTACCGCCGTCAGCTCGTAAGCCTTGGCATCCGCTTCGGCTCTCTTATTCGCTATGGCCAGCTCAATCAGCGCCTGCTTCTTCTCCTCCAGCTCCGTATCAAAAATCAGCTGCTCTTCCTTCATCTCATTCTGCTTCTGCTTCGCTGACCGGTCAGAATCAAGCAGCGCCTCCCGCATCTGTCTCTTCTTCGTCTGAACGGCGATCTCCGTATTCAGCTCATTCTCCTTCACCCGCCGCTCCTGCTCAATTGAAGCATTGCGCCGCTCATATAGCGCGTTATCCGCGCTGCGGAGCATCTCCTCTCTGGCCTGCGCTTCCAGGGCCCGCAGCGTCTCCTTATTCGGTACAATCGCCAGAATGGACAGGCCCATCAGCTCAATGCCCAGCTTCTCAATCTCCGCACTCTGGCCGATTTCATGGGTAATCATCTTGGCAAGACGTTCACTCGACTGGATAGCCTCCTTCAGCGGGAGCTGCCCCAGCTGCTTCTTGGTCAGGACCTTGGCGATATTAATTACCCGCTGGGCCAGCTTGTGCGGATCGTCGGAGAGATAGGTGTTCTTTTTGAGATTATAGGTGTAGTTGAGGATCTGGGTGGTCTTGCGGTAATCGACAATCCGGTAGGTCAGCTGCCCCTGGACGGTTACCGTCTGATAGTCCGCCGTAATTTCCTCGAACATGAATGGAACATCGATCGAGGAGACAGGCACGACAACCACCGAAGTTGTCGGCGCATAATAATGAAAAGAAAGCCCGACCCCTTCACGCACTACCTTGCCATTCTTCACCTTGAGCACATAATCACTAGGCTGAAATTTCACGAACCGGAATCCAAACATGGTCATTACCTCCTAGGGGTTGTATTCTGAGTCATCTGTTGAGCAAAGGTGAACTCAGTTATTAATTAATTGTTATTATTAATTTGTTATTAACAACATCATAGCAGACTCTCTTGATATTATCAATATGTTATTAACAGGACAGGCAAAAAAATATTGTACAAATTCAAATCCTGTCTCGTGTTTTGTCCATTGAGTAACAACTGGCTATAATTTATGATGGTCTAAACGATAATGATTATCATTATTGGTAATCACAATACCTTTGGGAGGCATACATACAATGAACAAGACTCGACAACCCTTCGCTATCCTGGGCATGCTCTTCCTGATGGGCACTTTACTGCTCGCCTGCAGCAGCAATAAGAATAATCAGGGGAGTAGTGCAGCAACCACCGCACCTGACGCGCAAGCTACTGCTGAAGCTGCAGCTACTACCCGTTCACACACGGATTACAAAGGCCACACGGCAGAGATTCCAGTGAATCCGCAGCGGATTATCTATTCCGGAGAAACGTATGGCGATCTGCTGGCACTTGGTGTACAAGCCATCGGCTATCCGCTCTCCATGGGGGAGGGCCAGGTCTTCGAGGACAAGCTGACCGGAATTGCAGATGTCGGGTTCCCGATCAATCTGGAGAAGACGCTGGAGCTTCAGCCCGATCTGATTATCTACGCCGGTATTGATGAAGCTGATTACGACGCTCTCTCCAAAATCGCTCCAACGATTATCTTCGATACCTTCGCCCCCCTGAAGGAGCGGATGCTGGATATTGGAGATATTTTAGGCAAGAAGCAGGAAGCGGAGGCTTGGCTGGCCCAGTATCAGGCGAAGGAGGATGCGATGTGGGCCCAGCTTAAGGCTGCGGGCATGAAGGACGGTGAGACCGCTTCGGTCTTCACTTATTATCCGGGGGACCGGCTGTTCGTAATGGCAACGACGGGCCTCTCGCAGGTACTGTACGGAGAGCAAGGCTTCAAGCCTACCCCGGCTATTCAAAAGGTGCTGGATGCCGATATGGGCTTCCAGGAAATCTCACTGGAAGTGCTCCGGGAATACGCCGGAGATCGTATCTTCCTGCTGACTCCGGTAGCAGACGAAGCCAAGCAATCGACCGGCAATCTGCTGAAGAGCGCGGTGTGGAACAGCCTGCCTGCCGTTAAGAACGGCTACGTCTACACACAGGACATCACGAAGACCTCCAGTGATGCTACCACCAGAGAGTGGCTGCTCGGTGAGATGCCTACCATGCTGGGCAAGCAATAATTCCGGGGCAGACAGACTGAAAAGCAGCTTATCAACGCCTGTTGATAAGCTGCTTTATTTTATATACAATATTGTTTATTGATAATCGTTCTCAATATAATTCAATTCTAAGCTGTCTGAAAGGAGTGCCTGCCTTGCGCGAGCCTGACCACGACCACCTGCCTGCACTCCCGTCCGCCCCTCTCCGTTCCCTGCTGTTTCAATTCAGGAGCATTGAACTGGTGATGCAGAGCGCTGACACTATATCGGCTGTGCAGACAGCGGAGCAGCATACGCTCCTGCTGTTTACGGGCGGGCGCGGTGAACTCGGAATCACTGAGCAGACCTCACTCTCTGTGCATGCGGACAAGTGCTGTCTGCTGCCTCCCGGAACCTCATACAGTCTGGATAACCGGGAGCTGACGCTTTATTTTTATGTGTTGACTTTTGCCGCTTTGACTACAGGGGATTCCCCTGCGTTCTACGTAGATGAACTGCTCCCGGGGCAAAAAGAGCTGATTGTCCACCCCTTCACCAGAGTGATCCGGCTGGCGGAAGAGCTGCTTGCGCATCATAATGGCAGGGATGAGCTCCAGCATGTCAGACAACAGCTCCAATTCCAAGAGCTGCTGCTCCTGCTGCTTGAACAGAACTACTCCACCCGCCAGCTGCCAAGTCCGGCGCAATCGGTGGAGAGTACGATACACTTCATGCAGCAGCATTATAGGGAGAGTATCACGGTGAAGCAGCTCGCGGAGCTGGCCGGTGTCTCCCCCTGGCAATACACTCCGATCTTCCAAAAACTGACCGGCCAGCGCCCGCTCGATTATCTGACGGATCTGCGCATTGGGCACTCGAAGACTTATCTGCTTGAAGCCGCCGAGCCGCTGCGCGAGATTGCCCTGCGGGTAGGCTTCTCCGACGAATACTACTTCAGCCGCCGCTTCCGGCAGAAGACGGGAATGACTCCCGGGCAATATGCCCGGTCGCAGCAACGCCGGATTACGGTCACGGACTGGACCGGACATTCGGTGGACATCCCTGAGCGTCCGAAGCGTGTTGTCTACCACGGGGAGACACTGGGCGATGTGCTGGCGCTGGGGGTGAAGCCTGTCGGCGGTGACGAAGCGTTCGCCCGGGGCAGTGTCTATAGCCACCGGGTCAAGCGCTTAGCCAATGTCGGATTTCCGCTGGACCCGCAGCTGACCCGGTCCATCCGGCCTGACCTGATTATCCTCGCAAGCCCGGATGAACAGATCTACCGGGGTGTATCCGGCATTGCCCCAACACTCACCTTCGACTCCTTCGCACCGCTGGAGCAGCGGCTGCGGATTCTTGGAGAGTGGCTCGGGAAGCAGCGCGAAGCTGAGGTCTGGCTGCAAGCCTATCATGCCAAGAACTCAGCCATGTGGCAGCATCTGTACGCCGGGGGACTCTTGAAGGATGAAACAGCTTCGGCGCTGTTCTATGACCATGGCAACCATCTATACGCCATGGGAATGACCGGCTTGTCCACGGCCTTGTATGCCCCTGGCGGCCTGCAGCCGACAGCGGAGATCAAGGACATTCTGGACAAGGATCTTGGGTTCCGCGAAGTGGACCCGGCGATGCTGCACAGCTACGCAGGGGACCGTGTCTTCATGCTGATTCCAGAGCGGGAGGACTCCCGGGAGGCCATGGAGCAGCTGCTCCAGACGGAGCTCTGGAGCAGTCTGCCTGCCGTGGAGCAGGGCCATGCCTATATGCTGGATGGAGCCAAATGGAATTCCGGCGATGCGCTGACCCGGGAGCGGCTGCTGACGCTGCTGCCCAGACTGCTGGGCCTCTAACAGGGCTTGAGAAGCGCACGGATGGCTTCAAGCCGTTCCGGGTCAATGGGCTTCAGCGGATCGCCCTCCTCCCGGACCGCCGATCCGAAGTGTACCCGGCGGACTCCGGTCCTTGTAACGAAATCCTTCAGATCTGCGGCGTTCAGACCGCTACCTGCCAGGATGGAGAGCGAAGAACCGGCAGACAGCCGTTCCAATACGGCGAGCCTTACCATACCGCCGGGTGTATTGGCCGCAGCAGTCCCGCCGGAGGTCAGGATATCGGTAATCTGCGGATACCGCTTCAAGACCTCAAGGGCTTCAAGCTGGTCCTGCACCTCGTCGAACGCACGGTGGAAGGTAACCTCCATCCCCCCTGCCCGCTCCAGCAGCCGATTCAGCAGTTCTTCATCTATTGTCCGGTCCTGGCGGAGCATGCCCATAACCAAAGACAGCCCGCCTACCCCGGCTACATGCCGGATATCGCGCAGCATAGTCTCCACATCGGATGCGTCATACACGAAGGAGCGGGCGTGCGGTCTGACCATCACTCTCACAGGAATACTGACCTTTTCCCGGACCGCTTCGATCAGTCCCAGACTAGGCGTTAATCCGCCCTCCCGGATACCCGTGACCAGTTCAATCCGGTCAGCACCATAACGCTCCGCTATGACCGCATCATTTACTGTAGTTGCTATAACCTCTAACAGCATAAATTGCTACACTCCCCTTCTTAGTCGTAATCCTTATAAACCGCTCTACCCTTAGTATAAAGATAAACATTGTAAATAGCAGGAAGATTCCTGACTATGTCAGTACTAGACCTGCGACCAGGATTTTTCCCGCCTTTTGGAGAGTGTGTTCTCTGGATGAAGCCTCTATACTGAAGAAGTTGAAATTTGGAAATCCGGAATGGAGCGCCCTGAATGATAAGACAAAGTATACACGCGTGGAAAATGCTGATCCTCTCTCTGCCTAAAGGAATCATCGCCTTCGTAATTGCTGTTACAGGTCTATGTGCAAGCCTGCCCTTGATTATTGTATGGGTGGGGCTGCCGCTGCTGGCCCTGACCTTGGCCTGGTGCCGCAGCATGATGTCCAGTGAACACAAAACAGTTGAAGCCTGGTCCAGCGGCAACAGCCGACGTGGAACAGGGCTGCCTGCTGCCGCAGATCATGCTCCCGCCTTCCGCTGGGAGGGGCTGCGGGCATTAGGACACCAGCTCCGCGAGAGGGAGTCATACCGGGGGATCCTGTACAGCCTCCTCCAGCTACCCGCAGGGATTCTGGGCTTCACGCTTGCGCTGGTCCTGCCTACGGTTGCCTTCAGTGCTCTTCTGTCACCTGTGGCCCAGCGAATCAGTTCATCCGTATTCTCCTATGATCTGAATATGCTGGACCCGGAGTTCTTCTTCTTCCTGTCCGGCACAACCTCAGATGAACGCTCGTGGATTCTATGCGGAACCGGATTTGTACTGCTGCTGATTCTGCCGCTGCTGCTTGTGGGTCTTGGACGTCTGTATGCGGCCTGGATCAACGCAGTTTCAGGAACACCTGTGAATTCCACCAGTACCCCGCTTGAAGTCATACATACCTGATCTCTTCCCGCATATCTATTAATAGTTCACTTGCCAAAGCTTACGAAGCGGGTTGTGCCCGAAGTGATTGCAGGAAGGGCAGCCCGCACAACCTTGTGAGGAGGCGGTTCAGTGCTCATGATCCTGGTGTATCTGTTTGCTGTGCTTGGCGTGTCTCTCCTGCTGTTGGCTGCGGTTCTTCAGTACAGACTCTCCCGTCCCAAGGCAGCGGGCCATAGCGGGGCTACCCATGCCCTGTCCGCCTTCAGCCTGAAATTCCCCCAGCGGTTCATAACTCCAGACGAATCCCATCTGATTGCCCTGGACGAAGAAGGCCAGGCGCTCGCCATCGGGCTGCTGCATCCGGGGAAGCCGGAGCCGGCGACAGCCACCCTGTATACGTTCGATGCCATCCTTGGAGCAGAGATTGTCGAGAATGCTCTGACTCTCAGCAAGGTAAGCAAGACCAGCCGGATTACCACCAGTGCACCGAGAATACGGGCAGGTGCCGCCGCAAGCTATGAATTCACAGAGCCTGTCCAGGGCGGCAGTCCTGCCGAAGAGATCCGCGAGCTAACGCTCAGAATCTATTTTAGCAGCGCAGATACGCCTGTGGTATCCATTCCTTTTCTCCCGGCGCGCCTGCCGGCCCGCAAAACAGATCTTCAATATTCCGCAGCCTTCCTGGAGGCGCAGCAGGTACATGAGAGAATCCGCGACATCGTCTCTGCATAAGTGAAGCCTTAGCCTTCAGAACTCGCAATTACCGGACAACCGCTGTAAAATCCTCCAGAGCCCTCCCCTGTCTCAGCTTATCAATAATTGTAAGCAGGAAGCTCTCCGCGAGGCTGCCTGGTAATATGGCGTCCGCAGCTTCATCCAGTGTGAACCAGGCTGCGTGGTCCAGCTCGTCGCTCATGGCACTCAGGTCCTCCGTGTCAGCCACACTAATGTAATTGAGCATTAATGTATTAGACGGGGCGAAATACTGGCTGCGCATATATTCATAAGCAATCACCTCAAGCCCCGCTTCTTCCTTCACTTCACGGATCAGGGCCGCTTCAGCATTCTCTCCCTTATTCACGTACCCGGCGAGCAGAATGTAATCCTTGCGCTTATACTGCTGGATAAGCAGGATTCTATCGAGTCCCCGGTTCATTACGGCTGTACTCATCGCTGTGCTGAACACAGGGAATCTGAAGACGGCGCATGAATCACAGTAGGGTACCTCACCTTCTCCATTGCATTCCTTCATTACCAAGTGTCTTCCGCATTCCAGACAAAACTTCAAGCTTTATCGCTTCTTTCTGTAGGTAGTATAGTTGTTGTCTATTCTAAGCGATTGCTTCCGAACGTACCACGGTAAAATTCAAGAAACCCGTCCTTTATAGAACAGGGGACAGGGTTTCTTGACGTGATGTGGAATATACTATAAGGGGCCCGGACACTACGGGCTGCATTACATCATAGAGATGGAGGGAACTACTCGACATGAACATCATTAATTTCGCGCATCGCGGCGCATCCGCAGCCGCCCCGGAGAACACAATGGCGGCCTTCCGCAAGGGTCTAGAGCTTGGTGCAACCGGCATTGAGACCGACGTACAAATGACCAGTGACGGAGCAGTAGTAGTGATCCATGATGAGAGTCTTAACCGCACCACTTCAGGCAGCGGTTATGTGAAGGATAAGACGCTTCGTGAGGTGCTGGAGGTGGACGCAGGCTCCTGGTTCAGCCCTGAGTTCGCAGGAGAACGGATTCCGACACTGGACGAGCTGCTGGATCTGCTGCAGGGCCGGGAGACGATTCTGAATATAGAGCTGAAGAACGGGACCTTCCTCTATCCCGGCATGGAAGAGAAGGTAATCGCCGCTGTCCGGGAGCAGGGTATGAGTGAGCGGGTGGTAATCTCCAGCTTCAATCATTATTCCCTGGCCTACTGCAAGTCGCTGGCACCGGAGATCCGTACGGGTATTCTCTACGGCGAGGGGCTGTACCGTCCTTGGAATTACGCGGCTACCCTGCAGGCGGATGCACTGCATGCCCATCATTCCTCGGTCCTGCCGGAGTTCGTGAATGCTGCTGCGGAGAAAGGCATTGTCTATCATCCGTGGACGGTTAATGATCCCGAGCGGATGCAGGCTCTAATCGATGCTGAGGTGGCGGGGATCATTACCGATCATCCGGATGTTCTGGCCGGGCTGCTGGCTGCCAGAAGCGTCTGACTGATATAACACGGCTACGCTGTCCATAGGATGGCGCAGCCGCTATTGTCAAAAAAGCCCCACAAAGTGGGGCTTTAGACGAAATATTTATTGTGCCCTTGAGCTGCTGACCAGCTTCACGGAAGGAATACGGCTCTCCTGCTTGTATACGGCATAACGCCCGCTTCCCAGCTGCTTGGCACTGTACATAGCCGAATCCGCCTCCTGAAGCAGCTGCTTCGGGTCAATCCGGCCCTGGCTAATCGTCACGCCTACACTGGCGGACACGAATAATTCATGGCTCTCCAGCTTATAGGTCCGGGTGATGCGCTCCAGAACCTTAAGGGCAAGCTGCTCTGACTCCTTACGGCTGCAGCGTTTGGCGATAATGACGAATTCATCTCCGCCCACCCGGAAAATATGCCGCTTGCCTTTGCAGGTAAATTGCTGCAGGCTGGTTCCTACAGCCTCCAGTAAAAGATCCCCTGTATGATGGCCGAGGGTATCGTTAATCGATTTGAACCGGTTCAGGTCCAGATATAATACCGACAGCTGCTCGCTCAATTTGCAGTGATCCCAGAAATGATCCATTCCGTTCTTGTTCAGCAGGCCGGTAAGCGTATCCCGGTATGCCAACTCCTTGAGCTGGTCACGCTCTCCAAGGATCATGCGGATCCGCAGGAACAGATACAGAATACCGGCAAGTGTCAGCATGTACAGGAACAAAGAGATCAGCAGGCTTCTGCCTTCTGTAGTGAAGCCGGTTATGGCTCTTCTGCCCAGCAGATGCATGCCGCCAAGTCCGGCACTGATTACCAGCACCACAAGACTCGAGCGGACCGCCCGGGTTCTTTGCGTTTGTCTGGAGAAATCCTTTGTCAATCTGAGCGTGCTATATACGGTCAGGACCCCTATAAGTATGGATAGAATCGTCAGCATATAATTGCGGGCCTCTTCCACTAGTCTTACGCCCTCCTTCAGCCTATCAATGAATTTATGGTTTTATCGCTTTCAAGCGCTACTGTACAGGATCCGACTGAACATATTCTGAACAACTCCGGCAGGGGATGCTGGACATTAATACCCCCACCGGATCAGCACTAAGCATATTATCGGCAGGACCGGCGCTTTATTGTAATGAAATGCTCGGAAATATCCCGTCCTATCGGTCCATATGCTCCGCGCTGTTGTACAATTCACAGCTCCAGCTGTCATTCTCATTGACCAGGCAGGTGATAGAGGTGTTCTTCAGCAGCACGCTCACATCCAGGGAAGGCACAAGTCCGGCCAGCGTACTCCGCAGAATAGCCCCGTGGCTGACTACCAGCACATTGCTGCCGGGATGGCGGGCAGCAAGCTCTTCAATCGCCCGGACTCCCCGTTCGCGGGCCAGTTCCTGGCTCTCCAGCTTCAGATCCATCGTCTTCCACTGGCTGCCGAAGCGCTCGATCCGCTCGCTCTCTGTGGTTCCTTCAATCAATCCGCCGTTCATCTCCCGGATGTCCGGAAGGAGACCGGCCAGCGGGATGCCCAGCCTCCCGGCGATAGTCTCCGCCGTCTGTCTGGCCCGCAGCAGGTCGCTTGAATAGATATAATCCCACGCTTCGCCGCTAAGCCGCTCCGCAAGCACGCCGGCCTGCCGGAAGCCTTCCTCGTCCAGAGGATTATCCGTGTGGCCCTGGACCCGGCCCTCCTGATTCCAGCGAGTGCTGCCGTGCCGGATTAAGCCTATTCTTGTCATGATCGCTACCACCCTTATATGCAGATATTCTAATGTGTTCCCATTATAAACTAACCCGCTGCTGGATGCATGCTCCATTGACGGTAACGGAAGACGATTATATGATGGTAGCTCAAGTGCTGCATTCTGGGGCCTGTTCCAGAATCATCCTAACCTGCAGATCAACCTGCTATAAGCAAAGGAGATTTTGTGTATCATGAAAAAACTGCTCACCCTCTTTACCGCCTTCTGTCTGCTGGCTGTCCTTCTTCCAGCACTGCAATCCGGTGCCGCTGCGGCGCCGCAGGCCAAGCTTGCCGTATATGTGGACAAGGAGAATCACTCCTTCATCCCGGTCCGCTTCCTGAACGGCTTCGCTGGTATCCAGTCTGTGCTTACCGCTTCCGGCGGCCAGATTGAGATATCACGCGGCGAGAATTCCATTAGCTTCACTCCAGGCAAGCCCGGGGCTTCCGTCAACGGCAAGCCCGTTACCGCAAGTGTGCGGCCTTTCAGTGAGAACGGGACCACCTATGTCCCCTTGTCTCTTGTAAGCCAGACACTTGGCATACAGCTCCAGTGGAACAAGGAGGCCGGTTCGCTTACGCTGACAAGCGGGGCTGAAACAGGCACCGCTGAGACAGCCACCCTGCCTGTACAGAACGGCAGCCTGATCAAAAGCGGATCGCCCGCTGTAGTCAGCGGACATCATACCTACAAGGTCGGCGGCCGCTCCTTCAGCGTCCAGACGGTCACAGTCTCCCTGCTGCATCCTTCAGTGAAGCTGGATGCCGTTCTGGCCGGGAATACCGTCGGCAAGACAGAAGCTCTTGCCAGCATCGCCAAGCGCAGCAATGCCGCCGCCGCGATCAACGGCACATTCTTCGCCGCCTATACTGACGGCGCCTTCAAGGTTCCTTACGGCTACATCATCAGCGGCGGGAAGATGCTGAAGAACAGCTCCGGAGATAAACGGGCTGTCTTCGCTTACGACAGTAATATGCTGGCTGAGCTGATTCCGGGCAGTGAATTCAAGGCACGCTTCGATTCCGGTTCCGTTCTCGGCGCACTCCAGGCGGGACCACGGCTGTTGGTCAACGGGAAAGTCGCGCTGAATGTGGCGGCCGAAGGCTTCCGGGACCCCAAAATCCTGACTGGCGGTGGCGCCCGCAGCGCATTGGGCATCACCCGCGATCATAAGCTGATTCTGCTCACCTCCGGAGGGGCAACTATTCCCCAGCTGGCGGAAATTATGAAGCATGCAGGAGCCTACCAGGCGATGAACCTGGATGGCGGCGCCTCCAGCGGCCTGTACTACAATGGCAAGTATCTAACGACTCCGGGACGCCTGATCAGCAACGCGCTGGTCGTAAAGACAAAATAATGCATAGATAAGAAATCACTTAAGAAATTAACGAAAAGCAATAAGAAGCGGAGGGGAAATTTGGAACTGGAGGAGCGGTAGCGTCCGCCTTTGTGTTTGGATTTCTACCGCGAGGAGCGGTCTAAATCAGGAAATCCAAACACAACAGCGGCCGGAAGTCCAAATGTTCACCGCAGCGACGACCGAGCTTAGAGTGTAAATCTTAAGTGTGTTGATGAAACTGCCTTTATGGAATGCTGCGAAGCGGCCATTCCTATGGGCAGTTTCTTTTTTTGATTCCAGCGGCTCCTCAAGCGGGCTCAGTTCAGTCTGTAATCAGGCAGAATAAGGAATACGCCTATGGGGGATAATACACCAACACATCCAGATTTCAGCAGAAGGGAGCCCCCGAGATGCCTCAAGAGCCGAAGAAGAGCCGCCAGACTACCAAAGATCCTGTAGAAACCTCCGTGCCTGCACCGCTTCCGCTGAAGCTCTCCCTTGAGGATAATTTACAGGAGTTCAGCCGCCGGATCGGCAGCAGCTCGGATATTGTTATCCGCCATTATAAGAGTGAAGCCAAGCCTCCACTTACCCTTGCCTTCATTTATATTGACGGTCTGGTCAACGCAGATACGGTCAACCAGGCGGTGCTCCAGTCTTTGATGGAGAACAGCACGCTGAACGGAGATAGCATTAACACAGAAGCTGCCTTCAACCTAATCAAGGAGCACATTCTGCCGGTTGGGGGAGTGAAGGAGGCCCGGACCCTGGAGGTGCTGCTGCCCCTGCTTTTTGACGGCTATACCCTGATTCTGTTCGAGGGGCTTCAGGTCGCACTGGCCGCCGACACCTCCGGCTGGGAGAAAAGAAGCATTAATGAGCCGACCTCCCAGGGGGTTATCCGCGGGCCCAAGGAAGGCTTCACCGAGAGCCTGCGCACCGGGACCGCCATGCTGCGCCGCCGCCTGAAAACTGCTGATCTGCGGATTGAGGAATATACCATCGGACAGCGTACCGGAACCGGAATTGCCCTCGTCTATCTGAAGGGCCTCGCCAGTGAACAGGTGCTGACCGAAATCCGCCGCCGGCTGAACGCCATCAATACCGACGCCATTCTGGAGAGCAATTATATTGAAGAATTCATACAGGACGGCGGACTGACGCCTTTTCCCACCATTCAGAATACCGAACGTCCCGACGCCATGGCCGGGGGCATTCTGGAAGGCCAGGTGGGGATTGTCATTGACGGCACCCCCTTTGCCCTGCTGGCCCCGTCCACCTTCTTCAACTTTTTTCAATCCAGCGAGGATTACTACCAGCGGTATGATATTTCCTCCTTTCTGCGGCTGATCCGCTACGGTGCGTTCTTCGTCTCTATGCTGCTGCCTGCACTCTATATTGCCGTTACTACCTTTCACCAGGAGATGCTGCCGACCACGCTGCTGATCAGTCTGGCTGCCCAGCGGGAAGGCGTTCCGCTCCCCGCCTTCGCAGAGGCACTGCTGATGGAGCTGACCTTCGACGTCCTGCGTGAAGCGGGGGTACGTATGCCGCGGACCATCGGACCGGCTATCTCTATCGTCGGTGCGCTGGTGCTGGGGCAGGCTGCTGTTCAGGCCGGGCTGGTCTCGGCGGCGATGGTCATTGTGGTTTCTTTTACCGCCATCTCGAACTTCGTGATTCCGTCACTGGCCATCGCCAACTCCATCCGGCTGATCCGCTTCGTGATGATGTTCATCGCTGCCTCGCTCGGCCTGTTCGGCATTATGTCCTTCCTGATGGTGCTGCTGATTCACATGGCGGGCCTGCGCTCCTTTGGTGTGCCTTATCTGTCTCCGGTGGCGCCGATGATTCCGCGTTATCTGAAGGATATCTTCATCCGCGTTCCGCTATGGGGCATGAATATGCGTCCCAAGACCAATCTGGGCAAGGAGACCCGCAGACAATCACCGCACCAGAAGCCGCAGCCCGTTGACAACGCAGCTAATCCATCACCGCCACAGCCTAAGCCACAGGGAGAGGGTCCAGCATGAATGGAAAAATCGGCACCACCCAAGCCGCCATGCTTGTCGTCAATACCATCCTGCCGACGGCCACTGTCGTACTGCCTATCATTATCAGCACCTATGCAGAACAAGACGCTCCGCTGGCGATCATCATGTCTACTGTGGCGGGGCTGCTTATTGCGTGGATCGTCGGGGCGGTGATTCAGAGCAGCAACGGTGCACCTTTTCTGGAGTGGGTGGGGGAGAAAAGCTCCCCTGTAGCCGCAGTGATCCTGGGTCTGCTGATGCTCCAGTTCTACCTGGACACCACTGCAACCATCCTGCGGGAATTCGTCAATTTCCTGAAAGAAAACGTTCTGATCAACACCCCCATCACGGTGCTGGTCATACTCATTCTCTTCATCACTATCTATATGGTTAGGCAGGGCATTGAAGCGATCGCCAGAGTGAACAGTCTGGTGATTCTGCTCTATCTGTTCTTCGTACCGCTGTACCTGTTCGGGCTCTACAATGATCTGAATGTGCATCATCTGCTGCCCATGTTCGATCATAATCTGGCTGAAATCACCCTGGCGAGCCTGACACCGACAGCATGGATGTCTGAGGTGGCGGTGCTGCTGTTCCTGGCCCCTTACCTGCAATATCCGCAGCGGGCCAAGATTATCGGCTGGACAGGCCTACTGTTCGTTGCTGCACTGATGATGTTCTCCCTGATCACAGCCCTGATGGTCTTCGGCCCGGAATTCATTAAGCTCAGCAGCTACCCTGGCTTCGCTACCGTCAGTATCCTCCGGATCGGCCGGTTCATAGAGAAGCTGGACATTCTCTTCATCTCTTATTGGGTGCTGTCGATCTACCTTAAATTTGCGATCTTCCTGTTCGTCACGGTGGAGTGCTTCAAGCAGACCTTCCGGGTCAGCAGCAGCAGGCCCTTCATTGGCGCTCTGGGTCTGATCATTGCCCTGGAGTGCCTATTCTCCTGGCAAAGCTCCGCCAAGCTGAATGTCTATAACGAGGAAGGGCGGTTCGTGGTCTTCTTCCTGTTCAACGTGCTGGTGCCGCTGGGCGCCGTCTTGCTGAGCAGGGTACACAAGGCCCGATCTAAGCGGAAGGGGCTGGAGACATGATGAACAAACCGGGCAATCTGTTGCGCCTCCTGCTCACCTTCCCGCTTCTCACCCTCCTGCTCTCCGGCTGCTGGGATGACCGGGAGCTTAACGAGCTGGGCATTACCTCCGGCTCCGCCTACGACTGGGAGGATAATCAATGGAAGGCGACCTATCAGGTCATTAACCCCTCCTCAGGCGCCAGCGGGATGGGCAGCAGCGGAGGAGGCAGCACCAGCTCGCCGCCCTTCCTCACGTTCACCGTCAAGGGCCGGACGATTATGGAGGCCATTGAACGAACCAATCTGACCAGTACGCGGGAGATGTTCTTCTCCCACTCCCGGATTGCCGTAATCGGCGAGAGCCTGGCCAGGCACGGAATCAATCAGCTAATTGATATCTTCCTGCGCAAGCAGGATGCCAGAGAAACAGTGTATGTATTCATATCTGAGGGGGAGGCCGGTGTCATTCTGGATCAGCTGATGCAAATGACTAAGAATCAAGGGGCAGGCATCCAGCTTATGATTGAACAAGAATCACGGCTCTTGTCCTACTATCCGGGAATCCGCCTGTATGAGCTGGCAATGGCGCTGTCCTCCGAGTCCAAATGCGCGGTATTGCCGGAGATTCTGCTGACCGGCCCCCGGACGATGGATGAGACCAGTGAGACAGCGGTTACCGATCTGCCCTCGCGGTTGGCACTGGGAAGGCTGGGCGTCATTAAGGGGGACACGTTCGCGGGCTGGCTCAGCCAGAAGCAGGCGTTCGGGCTTTCTTTTCTGACCGATAACATTGATTCTGCCACCATCGCCTTCCCCTCCCGGCCGGCAACAAGCGACAAGCTGGATGCTTCATTCATCCTGCAGAATTCGGCCACCACCGTCCACCCTGTCTGGGACAAGGATCATTATGTGATGGAGGTTAACGTCAAGGGCAGCGGTGTGCTGACGGAGCTTGGCAGTGTCATGGATCTGAACGACCGCAAGGCGATCAGTGAAATGGAGGCCTCGCTGGAGCAGCGGGTGCTGGAGCTAATGAATAACGCCTGGGCGGAGGTCAAACGGCTGGGGGCAGACGTCACCGGATTTGCTGTGAGAGTACACCGGAGCGATCCGAAGCGCTGGAAGCAGATTGAGAAGGCGAAGAGCTGGGACAGCGTCTTTCAGGAGATTGAGCTCCGCCCGCAGGTCTCCATCGAGATGGAACGGACCGGACTCAGCAATAAATCGTTCAAGTCTGTCCAGCAGAAGTAAAGGGGCATATCTATGAAAATAGCTATTACTCTTATACTCTATGCGCTTGCCTATGGTTGGGGGTGGACGAAGCTACGCGGAGAAGAGCGCCGCCGGCGACGGCTCTTACTTGGCTGCATTATGGGGTACGGGGCGTATCTTAATCTATGCGGAATTACCAATACCCCTCATGTATCGCTGGGCAGCCTGTATACGGCGTTCTTCCAGCCTGTCGGCAGAGCCATTATCTATTGGTTAGGAGGCTAAAGATGCAATCATGGTGAACAAAGAACAGGTCTCTTCCCTGCAGATTGCGTTCATGATTATGCTGTTTGAAATCGGCAGCACGCCGCTGTTCCTGCTTGGGGGCACCGCTAAGCAGGATTCCTGGCTGGCGATGTGTGCAGGTTCAGCGGCGGGCTTCGCCCTTCTCCTTGTGCTGATGTGGATTCAGCACCGGTCTCCGGGCACGGACCTGATCGGAATGCTTAAAGCTCATTTTGGCACAGCTCCAGGGGCGTTCATCGGCGCGGTCTACAGCCTGTATTTCGCCTATCAGTCCATGCGCAATGTCCGCGACCTCGGCGAGCTGACGGCGATGACCATGCTGCCGAGAACCCCAATGGCCATTACGATGCTGGTGTTCGTGCTGCTGGCCCTATATGCGATCTGGAAGGGGGCGGAGGTTGTCTTCAGGCTGCCTGAGGTGCTGCTGCCGGTCATGCTGTTCTTCTATTTCCTGCTTGTTGTGATGCTGAGCATCATGGGGGCGATTGATCTCAGCCGTCTGGCGCCGGTTATGGAGGGCGGGCTGATGCCGGTCCTGCAAGCGGCACTGCCGGAGATCGTCTCATTTCCCTTCGGGCAGATGATTGTTTTTCTGATGCTGTGGACGCTATGGGAGAAGCCCGGTGTGCCTGTAAAATACACAGTGAACGCCTATCTGCTCATCAGCGCATTCCTGATTTTCATGAACGCGCTGAATGTGGCCGTCCTCGGCCCGGCGATAGCGGGAGTGAGCCAGCTGCCTTTTCTCAAAACCGTCCGGGTACTGTCCAATCTCAAATTTGTCGAGCGGCTTGATATTCTGGTCACGATCCAGCTCTTCCTGGGGCTGCTGATCAAGATGATGCTCTTCTACTTCTGTTCCGTAAAAGCTCTTGCAGAGCTGACCGGCAAACCGGCCAAATGGTGGGTCTTCCCTGTGGGGGCAGTCATCTACGGCTCCTCATTCCTGGAACGGGATTACACCCAGCATATCGCCGTCGGCCTGGGGCCGAGTCTGAAGCTTGACCCGCTCTTCCAGGTTGCCATTCCGCTGCTGCTGGCCCTGTCGATCTGGGTGCGGGGCCGGTTACAGCGTTCAGCTTGAAGCAGAGTGCTCCGGCTGCTGGTCGAACTTCAGATTCTGCGGCCCGGACGGAAGGTTCTCCGCACCTGTAGAGCCATCCGTTACGGGAACATCCTTGCCTACTTCCTCGAATTCACATTCCCCCAGCCATACCTGTCCGCTTCCGCTCAGCAGAATTCCGATATTGATCACATCGGCTTCGGACGGAATATCCATGACGCAGGCATAGTGGTTCCATTCTGTGGTTCCTTGTATGCTCCGGTTCTGCATGTTGTCAAATGCCAGCATATTCTGCTGATGATCATCCACCCTCATCCACAGGCCGCTCCAGCCGGTGACATCCTCCGTTCTAACGAACCCGGAGAAGCGCATCCGTCTCCCCCGATACTCTCTTGCCTGAAACTGCTGCATCAAGGTTCCAAAACCATTGTCGTCCTGCGCAGCCTCTTCTTTGGAGTGAAGATGCATCGAGGGACTTGTCTTATAGCAGACGCGGGGATCAATCTCGACCTTATATTTCTCCTGGTGGGTACCTGTAATATACCAGCCTGTAATCTCTGACATTGTCAATACCTCTCTTTCTTGAATCAATAGTCTCACCTGCGATCTGTACTGAGCAGGCGGCAAATCATAAATTTCCTTGAAAGCTCTTGTAAAAGCCTCCTGGCTCTCAAAGCCGCACTGCAGCGCAATCTCAAGAATACGTGTCTCGGAGTACAGCAGGAGATTGGCTGCTTGGCTGAGACGGCGGGCCCGGATATATTCATGGACATTTTTATTCACATATTTCCGAAAAATCCGGTGAAAATGATATTTGGACAACCCTGCTGCCTTAGCCACCTTCTCCAAATCCAACTCCTCTTCCAAATGCTGCTCAATAAATTCGATGCTCTTGTGAATCAACTGATAGTGCATGACTCTCACCCCCTCCACAACTCAAAGTATATAGCAGACACCGGAAATACTTTTGATAAATCTTGCTGTATCTATCTTTCCCTAGGGAAACATTATTGTTGCAAGGACAAATTTATTTACGTATACTAATCTTGTGGCAGGATGCAATATTCTGTGCCGTGCACAATATACTATACAAGTGCATATTTCATACTTAAGGATAACTATAACTATTCATTCATTATTCATACGAAAGTGGGAGAGCTTATGGCCGGAGCCGTAATTCCATTGTCTGAAGCTACGAACGGCAGCACGCTGCGGATCAGCGGCATCGAGGTCCAGGGTGTGCTGCGGAGAAGACTGCTTGATCTCGGATTTGTTGCCGGGAACCGCGTAGAAGTGCTGCGGCGCAGCCCGCTTGGAGACCCTACGGCTTACCGGATCAGCAATACGACCATTGCCCTGCGGCGGGAAGAGAGTTCCCTCATTTATGGCGAACTGATTGGAGGCGGAGAAGGATGAGTGAGTATACCGTAGCTTTTGCCGGCAACCCCAATACAGGCAAGAGCACGCTGTTCAACCTGCTGACCGGGATGCGCCAGCATACCGGCAACTGGGCCGGTAAAACTGTAGTCACCGCCGAAGGGCGGTTCACCCACAAGGAGCATACTTACCGGGCCGTTGACCTTCCCGGCACCTATTCGCTCTACTCCAATTCCGCCGATGAAGAGGCGGCCCGGGACTATATTATTTTCGAGGAGCCGGATGTCACGCTCGTGGTTCTGGATGCAACGTCGCTGGAGCGCAACCTCAATCTGGCCCTGCAGGTGCTGGAGATAACGGGACGCGCCGTAGTCTGCATCAATCTGATCGATGAAGCCAAGCGGCTGGGCATTGATATTAATCTGAAGCGGATTGCGGAGCGGCTCGGGGTGCCTGTCACGGCCATTTCGGCCCGCAACGGGATCGGTATTGAAGCGCTGCTGGATCAGATCGCACGCGTAGCGACCGGTGAATTCAAGGCTGAGCCGCTGAAGATCACCTACAACGATGAGATTGAGCGGGGCATTGCCGAGCTGATCCCGATGGTGGAGCAGACGGTCGGCGCAAGGTATCCGGCACGCTGGATTGCCCTGCGCCTGCTGGACGGTGACCACAGTCTGCTGGCTTCCCTTGCGTCCCATATGGGACGCAAGGGAATATCTGTAACGAAGGAGGTGGCCCGTCATGGAGTCACCGCATGCCATTAACGGCCAAGACCCGCTCGATTCCCTGCTCGCTACCGCGAAGAAGCTGGCAGACAAAGGGGCGGTCCGCGACGAGATCGTCAGCGGAATCTACGGCGTATCGGCTGGAATCTGTAGCGATGCCGTTACTTATCACGACAAGAAGAAGCTGGGCAGCACCTACAAGCTGGATAATATCGTCACCTCGAA
Source organism: Paenibacillus sp. FSL M7-0896 (assembly GCF_037975415.1). Taxonomy (NCBI): domain Bacteria; kingdom Bacillati; phylum Bacillota; class Bacilli; order Caryophanales; family Paenibacillaceae; genus Paenibacillus; species Paenibacillus sp. FSL M7-0896. Next base: position 962,640 of record NZ_CP150250.1, on the reverse strand, counting down.
GATCTGGGGCTTCCCTATTATGCTCGCCGGTCTTGGCTTGGTATTCTGGATTACCATTGCCGGAGCCAACTACCCTTCCGGCTGGATTGCCTCCCTCTTCAGCTGGATCGAAGGCTATCTGACCGCCGGCTTCGAGGCTGTTCATGCCCCGGCCTGGCTGCACGGCGTCCTTGTGCTGGGACTGTATCGCGGAACCTCATGGGTCATCAGCGTCATGCTGCCGCCTATGATGATTTTCTTCCCGGTGTTCGCGCTGCTTGAAAATTTCGGCTATCTGCCCCGGGTCGCTTTTAATATGGACCGCTTGTTCAAGAAATCCGGGGGGCACGGCAAGCAGGCCTTGACGATGTCGATGGGCTTCGGCTGCAACGCTGCTGCTATTCTGTCCACCCGCATTATTGAATCGCCCCGCGAACGGATGCTGGCCATTCTGACCAACAACTTCGTCCCGTGCAACGGCCGCTGGCCTACGCTTATTCTGCTCTCCTCCATGTTCATGGTCGGGGCGGCAACCACCGGAGCACTGCGCACCTTCGCGACTGCGCTGGTGTTAATGGGCATCGTACTGGTCGGAATTATCGTCACCCTGAGTGTATCGTGGATCATGTCCAAAACCGCGCTGCGCGGTGTGCCTACCCACTATACCTTGGAACTGCCGCCTTACCGCCGCCCGCAGATCTGGAAGACCATTGTCCGCTCCTCCAAGGAAAAATCCCTCAATGTGCTGACCCGCGCCATCATCGTGGCCGCTCCGGCAGGGATCATCACCTGGATTCTCGGCAATGTGTTTGTCGGCGGTGAGAGTGTGCTGAATCATATGGCGGCCTGGTTCGATCCGTTCGCGCAGCTGCTCGGCATGGACGGCTTCATTATTATGGCCTTCATCCTCGGCCTGCCCGCCAATGAAATTGTGCTGCCTATCCTGCTGATGGGCTACATGTCCTCGGGGGCCATGGTAGATATCGAAGGTCTCGGCAGCATTAAGGACATCTTCCTGAGTCACGGCTGGACCTGGCTGACGGCGCTTAATATGATGCTCTTCTCCCTGCTCCACTATCCTTGCGGCACCACACTCGTGAACATCTACAAGGAGACCAAAAGCCTGAAGTGGGCCGTGCTCTCCGCTGTAATCCCGCTCGCTATCGCTATCGGCGTAACCTTCGCGGTGGCTTCGGCAGCCCGGCTGTTCGGTTGGGTTTGAGCGCAGGGGAGCTGCGGGCGGCGGTAGGGCAGAAGCTTACGTCAAGTACCGGCTCCTTCAAACAGAGCACTATCTCCCGTCCGGGCGGATAGTGCTCTTTTGCGCTTTTGTGCGCGCGGCGGTTCATATCGGCTGGGGTGTGAGCGCGGGCCTGGGGCGCATTCTTCGCGGTAAGCCCTGGCACGCCTGCCACATTCTCTGCAGCCCCCGATTGTGATCGGTTTTTCGATTATATTCCGCTCATTCGCCTCCGCCACGCCCAATGTGATCGGTTTTTCGATTACATTCCGCCCACGCGCCTCCGCTACGCCCAATGTGATCGGTTTTTCGATTACATTCCGCCCACGTGCCTCTGCCATGCCCAATGTGATCGGTTTTTCGATTACATTCTGGTCCACGCGCCTCCACGCTGGCACATTGCGATTGTGTTCGGTTTTTCGCCTATATTTGGTCCACGGGCCCTGCGCTGGCACATTGTATGCTGTTTTTCGCCTATATTTGGTCCACTCGCCTCCCGCACTGCCCATTGTGTTCGGTTTTTCGACTACATTCCGCCCACGTGCCTCTGCCACGCCCATTGTGTTCGGTTTTTCGACTACATTCCGCCTACGTGCCTCTGCTACGCCCAATGTGATCGGTTTTTCGACTACATTCCGCCCACGTGCCTCTGCCACGCCCAATGTGATCGGTTTTTCGATTACATTCCGCTCACATGCCTCTGCCATGCCCAATGTGATCGGTTTTTCGACTATATTTGGTCCGCACACCCCCGTGGTTACAGGAGTTAACGGGCAAATAGGGACACCTGCTCCTCTGCTATTTGACTCTCCCTCTCCCTACATGTTAGGGTGATTTGGAAGCTATTATTTTCCGGGAGGGATTGTTCATGACAGCAGTGAAGCTCAGTATTGATTACGATGGATTTGAGGAAGGCAAACGGATGGAGACGGAGATTGAACGCTTAAGCGAAAGTCCTGAAGCCGCCGGGCTGACCAGCCTTACGATTGGCGACTGGGGACAAGCTTACGAGAACACCTCGGAGGAAGCCGTCCAGGCCCTGGTGAAGCACAGCGCCAGCTTCCCTGCGCTGCGCAAGCTGTTCATCGGGGACATGAGCTATGAGGAATGTGAAATCTCGTGGATTAACCAGACCGATCTCTCGCCGCTGCTGCCCGCTTATCCTGAGCTGCAATCCCTGACTGCACAAGGCGGTACCGATCTGCGTCTGAGCCAACTGCAGCATGACAAGCTCGAAGAACTCATTATTATTACCGGCGGACTCAGTAAGGCCGTGCTGGCGGACATTGCCGCTTCTCGCCTGCCGAATCTGCGCAAACTGGAATTATACCTTGGGGTGGACAATTACGGCTTTGACGGCGGGCTGGAGGACCTTCTGCCGCTGATCGAGCCCGGGAAATTCCCTAATCTAACTTATCTTGGACTCAAAAACAGTGAGATCCAGGACGAAATTGCCGCAGCCCTGGCGGATGCGCCGATTCTGGACCAGCTCCATACCCTGGACATGTCACTGGGAACGCTTAGCGATACCGGCGCAGAGGCGCTGCTCGCCAGCGAGCGGGTGAAGGGACTGAAGCTGCTCAACCTGAGCCATCACTACATGTCTGACGAGATGATGCTGCGCCTGAAGAACAGCGGATTGCCGGTGGATGTCAGCGACCAGCAGCAGGCCGATGACGATGATGACTGGCGCTATCCGTCAATCACAGAATAATGCAGCCCGCAGCTCCGCTGATTGTCTTCTGCCAGCCCGGCGACCGGCGCTCAGCCGGTATACAGCAGGCGCGCTCGCGTCTCGGGATGCCATCGGCGCTGCTGATTCCCTACGCCGGGCTGCTGCAGGGCCAGCCGCTGGCTGATCTGCTTACGCTGGCTGTGCAGCGGCAGATTCGGGACGGAGGCCCGGGGCAACCGCTGCTTGAACAGTGGGAATCCTTGCGCGACTACAGCAGCGGGCCCTCCGAGCGGGAGTCCGCTAGCGGCAGCTCCAGCGGGCATCCCACACAAGAGTCCGCTGGCGGCAGCTTCAGCGGGCATCCCACACAAGAGTCCGCTAGCGGCAGCTCCAGCGGGCATCTCACGCAAGAGTCCGCTGGCGGCAGCTCCAGCGGATCCTCCGAAGCGGAAGCGCAGCACCTGCTGCCGGATTCTCCGGGCAGCAGCTCCAGCAGGCACGCTGCGCCTGAATCCGCAGCGTGCCCGCCACTGCTGCGGCTGGAGTCCCCCGGCGGCAGCTTCGCGCTGGAGCGGGCGCTTATCGCGCTGGGCGCACCGGATGCGCCGGACGCGGACGACTCGCTGCACCCGTTCGGGCAGCAGCCGGACCTGAGGCCGCTCAGCTTCAAAGCGGCCTCAGCCCTGAAGGACCTGCCTGGCGTGCTGCATCACCCGTCCCAGTGGTTCCGCGGCTACTGCCGCCTGCTGGCGCGGCTCCGGCAGGAGGCCGGGCAGCTTCTGCCCGCCTCCCGCTGGACCAACGATCCGGCGGAGATCGCAGCCATGACGGACAAGCGCCGGACCCAGCAGATTCTCGCCGAGTCCGGCGTGTCTGTTCCCCGGCCGCTTCGCGGCAGCGGCGGACAAGCCCCCGTGGACTACGCCTCCCTGCGCGAGCTGATGCTGTCGCAGCGGATGCACCGCGTGTTCATCAAGCTGGCTAGCGGCTCCGCCGCCTCCGGCGTGATTGCTTATCAGCTGAACCCGGCCACGGGAGCTGAGTCGGCAGTTACCACCATCGGGGTCGAGAGCTATATCACCCGGCCCCCGGTGTATTATAATTCCGGCAAGCTGCAGCGTTATACCGATTCTGCCCGCCTTGCCGGAATCATTAACTGGCTCTACCGCCACGGCGCCTATGCCGAGCAGTGGATTCCGAAGCCCGGCAAGGACGGACATTCCTTCGACATCCGTCAGCTGGTTGTCGCTGGTGAAGCCTGCCATGCAGTCGCTAGAGTCAGCACCACACCGATTACGAATCTGCATCTGCGCAGCCGGCGGATGACTCCGGCGGAGGCCGGGCTGAGCGAGGCACAGCAGGCAGAAGTACGCCGGACAGCGGAGGCTTCGCTGGCCGCTTTTCCAAATTGCTCGGTTGCGGGCATCGATGTGCTGGCGGGAAGCTCCGGGCGGATGTATACGGCAGATGTGAATCCTTTTGGCGACTTATTGTACGATGTTGAATACCAAGGCTGCAGCACCTACGAATGGGAAATGAAGCAGCTGTCTTAGGAGGAATCCGGCCCCATGACCGATATGAACGCCATTGTCGGCACCCACGATATCTTAATGATCACACTCGATACTCTGCGCTACGATGCGGCTGTGCTGGAGGAGGCGAATTGCCCCAACCTGTGCGGCAGCGGCTCCTGGGAGCAGCGGCATACCCCCGGCAGCTTCACCTATGCGGCCCATCATGCCTTCTTCGGCGGCTTCCTGCCCACTCCGGCTAACACGAATAAGGCTGAGCATGTGCGGCTGTTCCACTCCCGGAATACCGGGCTGAAGACCCATCCCCATACCTGGCTGTTCGATACACCGGATATGGTATCGGGGCTGGCAGCGGCGGGTTATCAGACGGTGTGTATCGGGGGCGTCATCTTTTTCAGCAAAAAAGTGCCCCTCGCCCGTGTCCTCCCCGGTTACTTCCAGCACAGCTACTGGCGGATGACCTTCGGGGTCACGAACCCGCGCTCCACGGAGCATCAGGTGAATCACACGCTCAAGCTGCTCGGCAACACCCCACTGGACCAGCGGCTGTTCCTGTTCATGAATGTCTCGGCGATCCATGGCCCGAACCATATGTTTCTGCCGGGTGCGCGCAAGGATTCAGTGGACAGCCAGCGGGCTGCGCTGCGTTATGCCGATGGAGAGCTTGGGCGTCTGTTCGATGCGTTCCGGAAGCGGGGTAATCCGGTGTTCTGTCTGGCTTTTTCCGATCACGGCACAGCTTACGGCGAAGACGGCTATCAGGGCCACCGGCTCGCGCATGACACGGTATGGAATGTTCCGTACCGGGAATTTATTTTATAGGCATGGAACTGAAATTCGATCCCGCACAAGGAAGGAGAACGTATGACGTCCATCCGGCAATCGCTGCATCACATGAACCAAGACGGACACCCTCCCTTCTCCGCTGGGGAGCTTCAGCAATGGACGGAGCAGATCACCGCCCATCCTTACCGCAATTATCTCTATTCCTATCCGCACAAAACCGCTTACCGCGAGTTCGCGTCCCCCCTTCCTTTAGAGGAGCTGTGGCGGGATGAGCCTGCGGAGAGTTTTTTCTTATATATGCATATTCCGTTCTGCGGCGCGCGCTGCGGCTTCTGCAACCTGTTCACGCTGCCTGATAAAAGAGCGAATGTACACGCCGAATACGTGGATGCGCTGGAACGGCAGGCCCGGCAGTGGGCAGCCTTCACCCGTCACAAGCCTTATGCGCGCTTCGCCATCGGCGGCGGAACGCCCAGTCTTCTTGCTCCTGCGCAACTGAACCGGCTGTTCAGGATTGCTACGGATATCATGGGAGTGGATCTTGGGACCACCTCCATCTCCGTGGAGACCTCACCCGAGACACTGACGGAGGAAAAGCTGACGATTCTGAAGGAGCATACCGTGGACCGCGTCAGTATGGGCATCCAGAGCTTCGTAGCCGCCGAGTCGGCTGCGATCTACCGCCCGCAGGACCCCGAGGTGGTCTACCGTGCGCTGGAGCTGCTGGGGCAGTTTGATTTTCCCATTCTCAATCTGGATCTGATCTACGGACTCCCGGGGCAGACGGTGGACTCCTGGCTCTATTCGCTGAACCAGGCGCTATTGCATGAACCGGAGGAAATCTTCCTCTATCCGCTCTACACCCGTGAGCATACGATTGTGAAGCCGGGCGACCTGGTGAACCAGCTGGATATCCGTCACGAATGCTATGAAGCGGCACGTGCAGTGCTGGCAGAGCGTGGCTATCGCCAATACTCTATGCGCCGGTTCGCCAAGGAGGATGCCGGGACCGGCAAGAATATTCTCGACTACAGCTGCCAGGAGGAAGGGATGGTCGGCCTCGGCTGCGGCGCGCGTTCCTATACCCGGAATGTTCATTATGCCTCCCGCTATGGCGTCAGCCGCAAGGCCACGGAGAGCATTATCGCGGATTATGTTGCAGCCGAGCGTTATGATACAGCCGATTATGGCATCGTGCTGAGCCTGGACGAGCAGAAACGGCGGTTCATTCTAAAAGCAATCCTGCACAGCGAAGGACTGACAATTGCGGACTATAACCAGCGGTTCGGGACCACCCTATGGGAGGATCACCCCGAGCTTGGCCTCTTGGTACAGAGCGGGTTCGCCACGGATGATGAGGGCATTCTGCGGCTGACTCCTGATGGGCTGGGCTACTCCGATTCCATCGGTGACTGGTTCATCTCCGGCGCAATCCGCGAGCAGATGAAGGATTTCGTCCTGCCATGAAGGCAGTCCTCTACTACCGGGGTTCCCTCTCCTCCTGTAATTATGACTGCCCATACTGCCCCTTCGGCAAAACCAAAGACAGCGCCGCCACCCTCGCCAAAGACCGCGCAGGTCTTGAGACCTTCGTCCGCTGGGTAGCGGAGCAGGGGGCTGCAGGCCACCGCCTGTCTATTTTTTTCAATCCGTATGGCGAGGGCTTGACGCACCGCTGGTACCGGGATGCGCTGATCACGCTGTCCCATATGGAGCATGTGGATAAGGTCGCCATCCAGACCAATCTGTCTGCCCGGCTTGATTTCACCGCTGAACTGAACCCGGCCAAGGCAGCCTTCTGGGCAACCTATCATCCGGGTCAGGTCAGTGAGGAGCGGTTCCTGGCGCAGTGTATGAGCGTATACCGCCGGGGGATTCCTTTTAGCGTAGGCAGTGTGGGGGTGCATAGTGCCTTCCCGGCTATCTCCTCGCTGCGTGCGGCCTTGCCGGAGGACGTGTATCTGTGGGTTAACGCCTACAAGGACAAGCGGGATTATTATACGGCGGAGGATATTAGCTTCCTGAGCGGGATAGACCCGCATTTCCAGATTAATGCCATGGACTACGACAGCCTCGGCGCCAGCTGTAATGCCGGCAGCAGCGTATTCTATGTGCAAGGACCCGGCCTGGTGAAGCGCTGCTATAAGGACCGCGCGGTCATCGGCAACCTCTACCGTGACGGACTGGAGGGGCTCGCTGCCCGGCGGAGCTGCCGCATGAAGGTCTGTGACTGCTATATCGGCTATATTCATATGCCGGAGCTTGGCCTGGAGCAGATCTACGGCTCCGGCCTGCTGGAGCGGATTCCTTACGGCGCAGGGAGGACAGAGTAATGACTACTGGTAAGCTACAAGCACACAAGACCTCTGCCGGGTTAACGATTTGGCTTACCGGTCTGTCGGGAGCGGGCAAGTCTACGCTTGCCGCGCTGCTGACAGACCGGCTCCGGGAACAGGGGCAGGCGGTGGAATGGCTGGACGGCGATGAACTGCGGCGCAGCTTGGGCCGTGGACTCGGCTTCAGCCGTGAGGACCGGTTCGAGAACATCCGCCAGGCCGTCTACCTCGCCGGGATGCTGAACCGGCATGGCGTGATTACCGTGGTCTCGGTAATCAGTCCTTATGCTGAGATGCGCAGCTATGCCCGGCAGGAATTGCCGGGCTTCGTCGAGGTCTATGTGGACTGCCCGCTTCCCGTCTGTGAAGCAAGGGATGTCAAAGGGCTGTACGCCAAGGCCCGCTCCGGTGAGCTTCCGGCCTTCACCGGGATCTCAGACCCTTATGAAGCTCCGGCTGACCCGGAACTAACGCTGCACACAGCGGAGCGTACACCTGAACAGTGCATGGAAGAGCTGATCAGCTGGCTCACAGAGCATCGGCTTTATCGGCTGTGATGGAATAGGAGCATACAGAATAAGGAGGGGCATTATGCCCCTCCTTTGTTTATTTAGCGTGTATCCGGGGAATTCAAGCGCACTAATGCACCTCATTTGCTCGTTTAGTGCGCATCTGGGGAATTCAGGGGCACTTGTGCCCCTCATTCGCTCATTTAGGCCGCATCCGGGTGAATTCAGGGGCACTTGTGCACCTCATTCACTCGTTTAGCGCGCATCTGCTGCATTCAGGGGCACTAATGCACCTCATTCGCTCGTTTAGCCAGCATCCGCTGCATTCAGGGGCACATTGGGACAAATTGTATGTGAAAAACCCAATACAATAGTGTAGGTAGTTCCGTCTTATAAATCCACTCCAGATTATTTGCGCGAGTTAGATTGGCGGCGCAGGAGAATCACTGCGGCGGCTCCAAGGACTACGATTCCGGCACCTGCTCCAGCGTAAATCAGCCAAGCTGCAGAGTTTGTTTCAGGCACGGCCGTTGGATTATTTTCAGTTGTTGAGTTATTTTCAGAAACTGGAGGGTTTGCTGAGGTTGGGTTGTTACCAGAGACTGCCCCTGGATCATCAGCGATCCCGGGCGGTTCCGTGGGCGATCCCCCTGACATCCCTGCGCCAAGCTCATTCAGATCCTCTTGGGCACCAGAGAATAATGCGGTCCGGCTGCACAAGCTGACTGTAAGTTTAGTTGTCCCTCCCTTACCTTCTCCTTCCTCTCCGCCTGCATACACGATGTAGCGTTCCCCCTTGGTGAACTCGAACCCGCAGCTCGCCCCCGACGATGCCGTAGTTACAGTAACCTTCTCCCCCAATTCACCCTTCCACCGGGCTCCCACTTGAAAGGTTACTGACACCGGGTCCATACTGGACTGTATCGGCTTAACTTCCTCTTTAATCGAAACTACTGTTCCCTCAAAAACAGCTGCACTTTTCTCCATTGCTTCCAGCGGTGAAGGAGACACTACGCAAGAACAGGCATAGGTTACCTGCGGGCGTACAGTCAGCAGTGTCATGAAGACAATCAGCGTACAGAGAGTCATCAGACAGGCGCTCCGTATTTTCCTTCTCGTAACCATCAATATCACGCTCCTCATAACCCTCAGACGGAAATTTCCAGAGAAAGGTTACACACGCCCGCCATCTATTCCCCCGCCTCAATCTCCCGCGCAATGGCGGTGAGCCGCTGCATTCCCTCGCGCAGCAAGGCTTCACTGGCGAACGAGTAGCTGAGACGCAGCCAGGACTTCATCTCCCCCAGCGGATCGCAGAGCTCACCGGGAACGAAGGAGATGGATTGCTCCAGGCAACGGGCCAGCAGCTTAGCTACCGGAATACTGTCCGGCAGCTTGACCCACAGATTAAGCCCGCCCTGCGGGGTGGTCCATTCCCAGCCGGTGGCCGCAAGCTCCTCCTCCATAATCTCCTTGTGCACCTGAAGGGCAATCCGCAGCTTGCCGAGATGCTGCTGTAAGCGCGGCGAGGTGTAATAATGCAGGAAAATCTTCTGATTCAGCAGGGGCGTCCCGTTATCCGCCAAGGACTTGGCGGCGATCAGCCGCTCCATGAACGGATAACGGCAGGCCACCGCACAGATCCGTAGGCCGGGGGCCACATACTTGCTGAAGCTGCTGATATACATGACCCAGCCCTCTGTATCATAAGCGAAGAACGGCGGGGGCGGCTCCTCTAGGAAGTACATGTCACGAAACGGATCATCCTCCACGAGCAGACAGCGGTAGCGCTCTGCAAGCTCCACCAGCAGCTTGCGCTGCTTCGCCGGAATCGTATACCCCGTCGGGTTATGATGGGACGGGTTGATGTAGAACATCCGCGGCTTATTCTTACGCATCAGCTCCTCCACCGCCGCCAGATCATAGCCCTGCGGCGAGATATCCACAGCTACCAGCCGCGCCCCTGCCCGCCGAAAAATATCCAGCGCCACACTATACGTAGGCCGCTCCACCAGCACCGCATCCATCGGGCCGAGCATGATCCCGGCAATCAGATTGATGGCCTGTTGTGCACCTGAAGTAATCAGCAGCTCGCGGGCCGACAGCTGGAGCTTATACCGCTCCTCGAAATGGCTGCTCAGCGTAACACGCAGCTCTTCATCCCCTTCCACGGAGGAGTAGGTGCCCATGACCTTCGGGTAGAGATCGAATACTTTTTTGACATAATCGGACAGGAACAGGTTCGGCAGCAGCCCCGGATCAATCAAGGCCTGAGAGAACTGGTACGTGACCGGCATCCGCTGAATATCCGACATCGGGCTCCTGACCATATACCCCGGTACTGCCGCCCCTTCGTCCACCGTAGGGTCCAGCCTGCTGCCCGGGGCCACATAATAACCGGATTTGTCTTTGACATACAGCTTGCCGCTCTCGGTCAGCGCACGGTAGGCCTTGAACACTGTCAGCCGGTGAACCCCCAGCTCCTCCGCCAGCAGCCGGATTGACGGCAGCTTATCACCGGTCTTCCACTCCCCGCGCTCCATCCGGTTCAGCATGAACTCATAGACTTGGCGGAATAAGGGATTATTCTGCTCGGCACCCGCTATTTTTTTCATCAACCTGCCGCCTTTCTGCAACATATACCGGGGTCACCCCCGCTCCATCGCTCAATCTTCACTCGACACAGCTCCCTATGACGCTTGCTGACTTCTACACATCCGCGCACGCCCAGCCGCTAACTTCTCTTTGCCCTATTGTACAGCATTCCCTCCCGCAACTGTTCTACTATCTCCAATCTGTTCTGTGCCTATGAGGCTATGATTAACTGAAATCTTGTAAGAGGGTGGCACAATACCACCGCAAAGGGGAACTGAACCATGATTCTGTTAGCTTATTCACTTGTCTGTCTGATCTTCGGCACTACCTTCCTGGCCATCAAAATCGGCGTAGACGCCGGAGCGCCGCCATTCTTCTCTGCGGGTCTGCGTTTTTTCACGGCGGGTGCGGTGCTGTTCCTGTTCATGGTTCTGCGGGGCAAAGCCCGCTTCTCCCTGCTGCTGCGAAAGGAAATGCTGCTCACGGGAGCAGCCCTGACCTTCGGCACCTTCGCCGCGCTCTATTGGGCGGAACAATATGTATCCTCCGGGCTTGCTGCCGTATTGTCAGCCACCGGACCGATGATGATTCTGCTGATGCAGACGGCTGTTCTGCGGCAAAAAGCTCCCGCCTACTCCCTGCTCGGCTGTATTATCGGGTTCACTGGAGTCCTGCTGCTGGTGCTGCCCAGCCTGGCGGCTGACGTTACTCCGCTCTGGCTGATCGGCTGTGTGGTGGTGCTGATTGGGGAACTCTGCTACGCGGCGGGGGCGATCTATTCCAAAAAAGTAATCACCACCTTCTCCGCCGAGTCCCCCGTGGCTCTGAACGCTGCCCAGATGATGTACGGCGGGGCGCTGCTGTTCATCATCTCCCTGTTCACAGAGCCGCTGCACCCGTCCTTCCTGTTGTCATTCAAGACCGCAGGTTCCCTGCTCTACCTGACCGTTGTCGGCTCCATGATCGGACATACCCTGTTCTACTGGCTTGTCTCCAAGACGAATCCGGTTTTTCCATCCACCTGGCTGTATATCTCTCCGCCGATTGCCGTCGGGGTAGGCTTCCTGTTCTATAACGAGACCGTGACCTGGGTAACGCTGCTTGGCGTGTTCACGATTATATTAGGAACCATCCTTGTGAATGCCGGCGCACTGAAGCAGCTGTTCTTCAAGCCTAAACCGGTAATACCCGTTCTGCCAAAAGCAAGCGTTGAACCCCTGGTTCAGGAGTAACTGCTGCGCTTCTCCCCGAACACAAACAGCCTGCACCCTGACTTAAAGGGATGCAGGCTGTTCTGTTATTTTCACAAGCTTCACCTCATCACTCAAGCTTTATAACTCTACTGCATTTTTCAGTCACATATTGATCATGAGTAACGATTATAATCGTTTTCCCTTCGTCATTAAGATCCTTTAGAATCCTCATAATCTCATTTCTATTCTCCGCATCTAACGAGCCTGTAGGTTCATCCGCTAATATTATCTCGGAAGGTTTTAATAGAATTCTTGCGATAGCAACCCTTTGCTGCTCTCCACCCGAAAGTTCATGTATTTTTTGTTTAAGTGAAATTTCTAGACCCATCCGCTCCAGTACAGCCAATTTCATTTTTCGTTTTTCTTTCTTTCCTACATTAGAATACATAAGTGGTATTTCCAAGTTATACTCAACGGTTTCATTATCAATTAATGCATAATTTTGAAACAGATACGAGATCTTTGTCCGGAGAAGCCTGTTTCTACGGAGGGGACCAATTCTCTGATCTTTCTCGTCAAACAATTTGATCCTGCCGCTATCAGGTTTTTCAAGTAACCCAAGGATATTCAATAGGGTCGTCTTCCCCGAACCGCTTTTCCCCGTAATAGCTACCATCTCCCCTTTTGAGACGGTCATATTGATATTATCTATGACTTTATGATTATTATACTTTTTACATATATCAACAAGCTCACATATAGTATTCATATCTTTAATTCCCCCCCTTTAAAACTTTCACTTTGTTTTTCTTTTCTATGAGTAAAATCGCTACGGAAGAAGCTATAAAATCGAACAATAGCAGAATAGCTGCAACTATAAGCATTCTAGGCTCAATTCCTTTATCCATGACACCACAGATCACTATTTGGACTAACCATACGAGTGAGAATAAAATGGCGTATTCCTTATAAGTTTTGAAAAACCCTGTACCAAATAATCTTCGAACTATAAGCTTATGCTGGTTTTTGTTGAAATAAATTATAATATTCTGAGTTGAAAGCAATATGAACCCTGACACCAGTCCCACAATAGTAAGGAGGCTTTCCTTCATTGATTTTTGCTTTTGATAAATTTCCTCTAAAATATATTGATCAATCGTAACCAAGTGTTTTAAATTATCATCCACTTTCAATTCTTTAAACTTTGGCTCCAGCGTTTTATACGTTAACAGCGGATCTCTGTTCATCAGCTTTATTTTCAACGGATCTCCCGGTCCCCGCCCTAATATGGAATCTCTGTCTGTGAGCACACTGTTGGACTCGGTTACAACCTCAATAATGGGATCAACTATCACATTGTTCTCAGAAGGAAATACTTTCGGATTAAAACTAAATATCCTTTGATTATTACTAATCCACTTGATGTCAATTTTTTGATTTTGGATCCGATCAGGAATCACCTTTTTGTAAAACTCCTGATCATTTCCCATATTATTTTTTCTCATTTGTAGAAAGAAACTTACAATCTCTTCTTCCTTGTCCCGATATTTTTCAGGCACCAACAACACCCAGTCGCTAATATCCTCAGAGATTTGCACAGCCTCATTATTGATATCAAAAACCGGAAACTCTTGCAGGTAGTTATTGTTTGCCTTTATAGAACGTATTCCTTTCCAATTCCTGTCTAAAAGAAGCTGATCCTCCTCATAACTTTGGGTTTCTATTAATATAGCCCCCATCTTATTCAGCAAGAAATAAAGCTCATCATGCGAAGTTAATTCAAATAAGGAATCCCTTCCAAATATTCTATCTCCGTCGTAGCCATTGTTTACCGGATAAAGTACTCCGTAGTCCTTACTATGCTCCCAATTTTTCAACTCATGCTGCTTATCATTAATAGATGTATATTCCGACCATGTTGAAAGTCCTACTAAGACCAAAAGGATGGAACAACCAATCTTGATAAGCATATTTAACACAAAGATAGGATTGGTGTATTTGTAATGTTTGATAATACTAATGATCTTAATCCTCATAATATACAAATGTGAAACTAGGGAAAGGATGATCAGTAGAAGAAAAACTTTAAGCTGGTTTGAAATCACTGTGTATATAAATATGTAAGATGTATTTTTTACTAAAAGGGCAAGAAGAAATGAAACGGTTACAGAAAATATAAACACAGAGGTTATAAGTTTTCCTACCAGCACAAACCATACACGAATATTTGATACGCCATGCATTTTCAATATTCCTATTCTTCTGGACTCATTGAATAAGTAATAGATAAGTAAAACTACTGCACATCCATAAATGGCATAGCTTAAATAGGTTAAAATGGTGATCCAGGGAAAGGTAACCATGTGCATTTCATCACCATTTGAATCTTTTACAAAATCCTCAGCAGTAAAAATACTATCATTTTTGTTATAATACTTATTCGCCTTATCCACAAATAGGTTTATAAAATCATTAAAAGCTTTGTCGTCAGCTGCTTCTGCATAGTATGTTCCTTGAACAGGAAAAATCTCATAAGATGATTTTAACGGCTTTATGCTGATTCTGTTGTTATCTCCGAAATCTCTAATTTCACCAATCTGATGACTACCTTCTAAATGAACTGTGGATAAATAGAAATTAGTTTGTTTGGTGTCTGCTTGTGTTAGATATCTTCCCTGGGTAAGCTTAAAATGATTAAAAAGATCTGTGCTGGCTGTCAGCAATATATATTTAAAAATCTCTACTTCATCGTTCTCTTTATAATTAATACCGGCCCGTAAAATATTCACTTTGGAAGCTTCTGCTGCTGAAGCTAATATCGGGTAAACCTCCTCAGGGCTTGCAAGTCCGGGTAAATTCGGAATTACAAATTCCTTGCCCACGGTTTGTTCTATATTCTTAACCTTCTCAAATTCTTCATAATCCGTTCGAAGATATGCAGTATAATAAGAAAACAAAAATGCCGCTACTAGAAATAGTAAGGATATTTTTTTCAAGTTCAACAATCTCCTTATAAGAAAAAAGTGTGATACTCCATTTCAAAAGTGGAATATCACATCATTTTAATGATGACTTTTATCTAAATCCCAATTATTTTTTATAAACATCCCAGTATGCATATCCTGTGCTGCTTTTGTTACCATAGATCTCGGATTTAGCTGTGGTTTTTGCATATTTCCAACCACTTGTATGAGATTCACTTCCTAATTTGGTCGAAGCTTTATGCGACAACTCAGAATGGTCATATTGTGACCATACATGCTTTTGATTTCCAACTTTTTCAGTTCCGTAGTTCCAGGTTCCGCCACCCACACTTGTACTTGCAAACGGAGTAATCATTGCATTGGTTAATTTTACAGAACCGCTTGTTGCTCCATTTGCACTGGCAGCCATGGCTGGTGTTAGTGATGATAAGGTAAGTACTCCTGCTATTACTATTGAACTTAATGTATGTTTTTTGATCATTTATGAACCTCTCCTTATAAATTTTTGAGTTTACACAGATAAAGTTAAAATGTAAAATGCTACATAGGTTCTTAGATACCCACCCAATCCAAAACTTTCTCAGGGTCAAGATATGGGGGTATATAGGAGCCTTTTTTCCATATTCGGCGGTCTAATATTTTCCATGGTTCTTCTCACCTCCTTTCATTATCAATAAAACTAAATTATAAATAAAAGAAATGATATGTTATATCATTCCATTTTTTCCTTTCAACAAGCTTAACACACCAAATTTTGTTATTCAATACTTTGGTGTCTAATCATGGGCAAAAACATCATTTCATGTTATATCAGACAATAGCGAATTCCCCGGTTCAGTTACGATCCACATCACAAAACAAGGGCTTCCCTAAAGTCCGGCAGGACTTCGGGAAACCCTTGTCTTTCATCATTCTATGCCCATGCGTCACCCGCTGTTCATTCGCCGCTTAACGGGTGCGCCCGTGGTTTCTGAGCAGCTCGCTGTTATCCTTCGCCTTCTCATCAACAAAGCTGCCGGGCCGGGCTTCTTCCTGTCTGGCGGCTTCCCGGGCCTGCTGTTCCTCCCGATCGGCGAGCCTGCGTTCCGCGGTATGATCCGGGATCTTATCGATGCCGTTACGCGTGCCGGAATACAGATCTCCTGTCATTCCCGGCCGTTTCATATCCTCCACTGCGCTTCGCTCCGGGAGATCATGCTCCGTGGCTGAATTCATCGTGTCCAGCCCGGTATCATGTCTGCCTTCCAGACCTGAGCCATTGAACGCCGCATCCACCGCATCTGTTACGGAGTCCCGAGGAGCATTCATTTCTGCAGCTGTTCCGGCAGTCCCCGCATCCCTCATATAGCGGTCAGCATTCGCCGAATTATGGTTGCGGAATACAGTGTATACGTCCTTTTCGCGGGAGATATCTGCATCCACCATGACCAAAATGCGGCCTTCGTCCACATCGTTGTCATAGCTCGCAGCTTCATCCTCCGGAATGCCCAGTCCGATCAGCCCGCCGACCAGACCACCCGTTCCAGCCCCTACCGCAACGCCTGTTAAGGTGGCTGCAATCGGCCCCGCTGCGATAATCGGCCCGATTCCCGGAATCGCCAGAGCGCCGATGCCTGCCAGCAGTCCGGTCACACCACCAAGGATACCGCCGGTCGCCGCCCCGGATGCCATACCCTCCGGCACCTTCGTCCCGGTCTCATCATTGATCGCTTCCACATCGCGTTTATTTCTCGCTATCACTGAGATATCCTCTGTCAGAAAGCCGTGCGCCTTCAAGTCTTCAATAGCCCGTGAAGCTTCATGCTCTGTATGGAACACACCTACAATTTTCTTATTCATAACGATTCCCTCCTGGTAGCTGATTTAGATTGTTAATGGTTTGACTCTCGCTTTACTTTCACATCCCTTACTTAACCAAACCCTTCTCCGCGAAACTGGTAACTTTCGATCTTGAGCCGGGTTCCGCAAAAAAATTTATGAAACAGGAAATTGCCCGCCGGACACATTTTCCACAAATTCAGTGATTTGAAGTCAGCTTAGATCACACTGAATTCTCCAATTGATGACAGTTATTAAGCCTTTGGGAACAATGCTCCAATCTCCTTACAGCGCGGCCAAAAGAGACTATACTCCTCGTATAACAGGTAAGCTACTCTTATAGAATCCAGGGGGAAACCGCGATGAATATGCGTCTGAAGGTACTCAAGAAACATCTGCTCTTCTGCTGCAGTGAGCACTGCAATAACCAGGATGTCCTGGATGTCATGCAGGAATTCAAAGAGCAACTAGTGGAGCAAGGGATCAACAAGACGGTCAAAATCAACAAAACCAGCTGTCTCGGCCTATGCGGCAACGGCCCTTTTGTCATCGTGTATCCGGACGGGGTCTGGTATTACAATGTAACGACGGAGAATGTGGCCCGTATCGTGGAGGAGCATCTGGTGAACGGACAGCCGGTAGAAGAGCTGGTTATGCTCAAAATGGAAGCCTGATTCCCAGCAGCCCCAGCCTGCCTTCAGCCTTTTACTCCTAGTCCCTCCCCTCCCCGGGCTGGGACTATTTGCGGTTGTCCGGTCCTCCTCCTTCTGAGGTATACTAGAGGTATATGTTCATTAGGAGTGTCATCATCCTTTTAGGAAATGAGGCTGCACGCATGACTGTATTCAAATATAACGCCCATCGCCCTCACCGGGCCAATCCTGACTTATACCTGCATTACTGGGGCCAGGAGCAGTGCGCACCCGGTCATTCATTCGGACCCGGAGTACGCAACCTGTACAAAGTCCACTTCATTCACGCCGGAACCGGCAAGGTAACCGTCGGTGAAGCCACCCATACATTGAACGCAGGGCAGGCCTTCCTCACTTATCCGCATGTGGTCACGCATTATGCCGCAGATCAGGATGATCCTTGGCTGTATTCCTGGATTGCTTTTACCGGGGAGGAGGCAAGTTATCTGCTGGGACGGACTTCCCTTACCCCGGAGCAGCCGGTGTTCCCGATGGACCAGGTGCTGATGCCCTCGCTGTCTGCCAGGTTATCGGAGACGGGAAGCAGCGGGGAGCTGCTGGACCTGCCGCTGAAGGTGATGCTCTATGAGTTCTTCGCCCTGCTGCTGCGCACGGTCCCGGCTGCCGACAGCCCGGCTCCGCGCAGCAGAAGTGTCTATGTGGAGCAGTGCCTGCATTACCTCCAAGCCCACTACGCCGAGAATGTGACGATGGAGAGTCTGTCCGCTTCACTGAAGCTGGACCGCAAATATATGTCGGCGCTGTTCAAGCGGACGGTCGGCTTGCCGCCGCAGCAATATCTGCTCCAATTCCGTATGTCCAAAGCCTGCGAGCTGCTGACAGAGACAGGCTGCACCATCGGGGAGATCTCGCAATCCGTGGGGTATCAGGATGCTTTGCTCTTTTCCCGGATGTTCAAGAAGGTGAAGGGCTGCTCGCCCAAAGAATACCGGCTCCGCCATGCAGATACGGACATTGTGCTATAAAAATCATCCTTGCTGACATACGATTGAAAGCGTTTATCCGCTACAATTAGGGAGGTATGAAGTCCCGCACAACTTAAATTTAGGAGGAATCCAATATGTATATCGCCAATCCTGAACGTTATGACACGATGAAATATAACCGCACCGGACGCAGCGGCCTGCTGCTCCCGGCCATCTCCCTCGGGCTGTGGCATAATTTCGGCGGCAATGATGTCTTTGAGAACGGCCGCGCTATGGTCCGCCGGGCGTTTGACTTAGGAATCACCCACTTCGACCTCGCTAATAACTACGGTCCGCCCGCCGGCTCTGCCGAAGAGAGCTTCGGGCAGATGCTGAAGAAGGATCTTGCCCCTTACCGCGATGAGCTGATCATCTCCAGCAAAGCAGGATACTATATGTGGCCCGGCCCTTACGGTGAATGGGGCTCCAAGAAGTATCTCGTCTCCAGTCTGGATCAGAGTCTGAAGCGGATGGGGCTGGATTATGTAGACATCTACTACCACCACCGTCCAGACCCGAATACGCCGCTGGAAGAAACCATGTCCGCCCTCGACCTGCTGGTACGCCAGGGCAAGGCGCTGTATGTGGGCCTCTCGAACTATAGACCGGAGGAAGCGCGTGAAGCCGCGCAGATTCTCCGCCGCCTGGGCACGCCTTGCCTGATCCATCAGCCGAACTATTCGATGATGTCGCGCTGGATCGAGGACGGCCTGCAGGATGTGCTGGAGGAAGAGGGCATCGGCACCATCGCCTTCTCCCCGCTGCAAAAAGGGATTCTGACGGACCGCTACCTGAACGGCATCGCAGCCGATTCCCGCGCAGCCGGACCGAGTGTCTTCCTCTCGGAGAAGGAGCTCACGCCTGAGGTGCTGGCCAAGGTTGGCAAGCTGAACGAGATTGCGGCTGCACGCGGACAGAAGATGTCCCAGCTCGCCTTATCGTGGGTACTGCGCGGCGGCAAGGTGACCTCTGCACTGATCGGGGCAAGCAAGATCAGCCAGATCGAGGATGCCGTAGCTTCACTGAATGCGCCTGAGCTAAGCGCGGAAGAGCTGGAGCAGATTGAGACGATTCTGCGCGGATAAGCCGGGGCGGATACTGCACCTGCCGAACCTACAGATCACAGATCATAGATTATGACGGCAATCCTGCCCACCGCTCGCGGTGGTGCAGGATTGTTTTTTTGTGCAAATATCCTTAGCTAGTAGACCATCAGATTTTAACCTGTGAAAATTACTTTAACTAATCGCTTGCTGAGGGTTTGCCGCGCCCCGATTAGGGTGTAAGGGATCGGCTTAATTGCAATCTGTACAACTAAATCGCCCGGTGTGCCGCCGAATCTTAGTTTAGCTGTATTTCGTGCAATTAAAATGTCTCTATACCTGGATTTTTGCCCAACGTGGCAGATTTAGTTGTACAAAATACAGTTAGAAGAGGAAAGCCATCCGTTTCATTGTTTTTAGTTGCACAGAATACACTAATCTCTGATGGTTCGCTACAACCCGGGTGCATTCTTTACTCCATCCAAAATATGAGTTCCTCCATCTGTTACACTGAGTCCTCCAGCAGAGGGGGCCCTGATTTCACCATTTTAAATCTGATGCTGTACTAGTAGACCATCAGAATTAAACATATAGGTTGGATCAGTAAGACAGAACCACCTAAACTATTAGGTTCGGTTTTTCGCCTACATATTGACCGCCCACCTCCGCACTACCCAATGTGTTCGGTTTTTCGCCTACATTTGGACCGCCCACCTCCGCACTGCCCATTGTGTTCGGTTTTTCGCCTATATTTGGACCGCCCGCCTCCGCACTGCCCAATGTGTTCGGTTTTTCGCCTACATTGGGCCCGATATCTTCACGCAAGCAAATTGTATTCGGTTTTTCACATACAATTTCCCCCAACGCTTTCACTCTTTTAAAACTTCAGGTCTCTGTCATTCCCAAGCACATTTTAAAGACTGATGCTGTACCAGTTGAACCTTGAAGCAGTCCCTTCCGAGTGCTTACGCTGTGCCTGAATGCTATAATGAACTCATTCGTACCCATCAATACCCATCACTGCGTAACGAAAGGACATCCGATGAAGACTAACCGATTGGGGCAATCTGATTTACATGTAAGTGCCATGGGGCTTGGCTGCATGTCGCTGGGGACCGAGGAAGCGCAGGCCACCGCCATTATCCACGAAGCGCTCGAACGCGGAATTAACTTCCTGGATACCGCCGACCTCTACGATGAGGGCCGCAATGAGGAGATTGTCGGTCAGGCCATCCGGCACCGCCGCGCCGATGTGATCCTGGCGACCAAGGTGGGCAACCGCAGAATTCCCGGCAAGGAAGGCTGGAGCTGGGATGCCTCCAAGGCCTATATCCGCTCCGCTGTGAAGGAAAGTCTGCGCAGGCTGCAGACCGATTATATTGACCTGTATCAGCTGCACGGAGGAACGCTGGAGGATGATATCGATGAGACGATCGAAGCCTTCGAGGAGCTTAAGCGGGAAGGGGTTATCCGGCATTATGGCATCTCCTCCATCCGGCCGAATGTGATCCGGGAATATGTGCAGCGCTCCGGCATCGTCAGCGTGATGAGCCAATATAGCATTCTCGACAGACGCCCGGAGGAGAGCATTCTTCCGCTGCTGGGCCGTGCGGGCATCAGCCTGATTGCACGGGGGCCGCTGGCTAGCGGCATTCTGACCGATCATGGCCGCACCAAGGCGCAGCGGGCGTATCTCGACTATACGGAGGCAGAGCTTACGGAGCTGCATGATCAACTGATGAGCCAGACTACCCTTACCCGGACGCTGACGCAGACCGCGCTGCAATATCCGCTGGCCGATCCGGCGGTTGCCGCCGTGATCCCGGGGGCCAGCAGCCTGGAGCAGCTGCGGCAGAATATTGCGGCTGCCCGCTCGCAGCCGCTCTCTGCACTGGAGCTTGAAGCTGTACGGGATTCCAGCAAGGCAGGACGGTATACCCTGCACGTATAGATCCGCCTTACGAGAGCCGCCTTACGGCTAACAGAAGAAGCTGTCCGGAAACTGTAGGCATTACAGTCTCCGGACAGCTTCTTATTTTTTTCTTATATAGATTGAACTAAAAATTCAAGTTAAAGGAAAAGTGGCGGAGGGGAATTTTGGAACTGGAGGAGCGGTAGCGGCCGCCTTTGTCTACGGATTTCAACCGTTAAAAACGGTAAAAAATCATGAAATCTGTAGACAACAGCGGCCGGAAGTCCAAAACTTCTTTCTCTGGAGTCACGGTTAATTCCAAAACATAAAAACATTAGTTCAATTTATATAGCTTCTTATTTTCTACCTACGCACGCGATTCCTTGCCTTAACTATCCACGTAATCAATGCAGCCACAAATACAACTGCGGTAATGAGCCAGGTCAGCATGAACGCCATGCCTAGCCCGATATTGGCATCCAGTGCTTCCCTTCTGCTCTCCAGAATCAGCATCACGGCCAGCGGCGCTCCGCTGGCTATCAGGAGAACCGTCATGCTGTAGCGGGCGAAATTCGTCCGCTTCTGAATAGCCGCGTATAAGCACAGGTATGAAGCAATCAATAATACGAAGGATAATACAGCTTCCCATTCCAGTCTAACCATCCTGTCATCACTCCTTCTACATAGGAACCGGGGATTGCGTTATAGTATAGCGGCTGCGGTAGGCAGATGCAAATGACACTGCCGCTGAAGCACCCTAGCCAAAAAACTGCGTAATATAGACCATCGCCAGCAGCCCGAAGATAAACGAATACGTCGAGGGCCGTTCAAAGCCGTGGCCGTGGCTCTCCGGGATCAGCTCCTTATACACGATGAAGAGCATTGCCCCGGCAGCAAATGCCAGCCCGTATCCAACCACATTCTGTACATAGCTGGCTGTAAAATACCCGATCACAGCCGACACCATCTCCATCAGTCCGGTCAGTGCGGCTATCATTAGGGCCTTGCGCCGGCTGGCGCGGGCATTCATGAGGAAAATCGCCAGAATCAGCCCTTCCGGCATATTCTGAGCGCCGATCGCAATCGCCACCATCGGGCCGAGGCTTGTCTGCTCGCTGGCATAGCTGAAGCCTGTGCTGAGCCCTTCGGGGATATTATGAATGAACAGCGCAATCATGACGAGCAGCGCTTTGGAATCCAGATTGCTGAGGCCGGGCTTATTCTCCACATCGATATGCGGAATATGGCTCTCGATCAGATCGAGCAGCAATACGCCGGTGATCAGCCCCAGAGTCAGCGCGGTAATGCCCGATTCCTTAATCGCCTGCGGCATCAGCCCGAAGGTGCTTGCAGAGACCATGATCCCCGCAGTGAAGGCCACCAGCACATCCTTCCACAGCTCGGACAGCCGCCTTACGAACAGAATAGGAATAACGCCCAGCACCGTTGCCATTGCAGACAAAAAGCTGCCTAAAAGTGCACCCGCCAAATCTTCAACCCCTTTTGTGGACAGGACTATAGATCAAGCATATGCTCAAGGCAGCTATAAATATGACCTAAACTTCAGAGTCTCACATACCGTCCCAGCCCCCGGTCTTCAAGCTCTGCCTTCGGGACGAACAGAAGGGCGGCAGAATAGATATGATAATGCTGCTTCGCCGGCTCCGGTCCGTCAAAGGTTAGATACCCCAGATAAGCTCCGCTTAACCTGCTGCGCAGCACGGTCCGCACCTGTCCGCCGCTATAATCGGCTTCCCGCCGGATTATCCCCTCTTCCACCGGACCCGTGAAGCTGGGCCAGCCTGTGCCGGAATCGAATTTGTCTGCCGAGCTGAACAGCGGATCACCGCTGATCACATCTGTGTAGATGCCCTCCTCGAAGTGGTCCCAATACGCATTCTGGTAGGCAGGCTCCGCGCCTTTGTTCTGGGTGACCTCATATTGCAGCTCTGTAAGCCGGCCCCGCAGCCGCTTCTTGTCCTCACGGCTGTTCCAGTGCAGCGCTGTGAAGTCGTCACGGCCTGAGCCCTTTTGATATAGCTTATAATCCAGCGGATGGGTCTGGTAATAGTGCTGATGCTCCGCTTCCGCCGGATAGAACGGCGCAGCCGGCAGGATGGGCGTCACAATCGGCGCCTTGAAGCGCTTGCTGGCCTTCAGCCTCTCCTTCGACAGCTCCGCCAGCTTCCGCTGCTCTTCATTCTGAACGAAGATCGCCGGAGCGTAAGAATGCCCCCGGTCCATGAACTGCCCGCCGTCATCCGTCGGATCGATCAGCTGCCAATAGATGTCCAGCAGCCGTTCATACGGGAACAGCTTCGGATCATAGACAATCTGCACCGCCTCCCGGTGCCCGGTAGCTTCTGACCCTACCTCTTCATAGGTTGGATTCTCCGTATGCCCGCCTGTATAACCCGATACCACCGAGACGATGCCCGGCAACTCGTCGAACGGCTTGACCATACACCAGAAGCAGCCGCCGGCGAAGGTCGCCAGCTGCAGCGTATCACTCGAAGTCAAACAGACCGCCTCCCTGCATGCTTTTCCCCCTATTATATCTGAATATCCCGCTTCTCCAAAACGGTCAGGGTGATGGTTAGAGACAGCTGTTTCAGCTGGAGCTGGTGCTTTTTCATATTGAGAGAGATGAACGTGGCGGAGGACGGGTGTCCGAGGGGGAATGATGGGGAATGATGGGGAATGGGGCCTGCTATTTCAGTTTCTTGCGCTCACGGCGGGTCTTGTGCCTATGGTTGCTGTCCCATAACTCCTTGTGCATCAAGCCTGCGAATACAAGCATGACAAGCGTCAGCACCAGCACATACTCCCGCAGGATATCGGATAAGCTGCCGGACAGATTCAGCCCAAGAATAATGTTCAGCCTTCCCCACAGCAGATTGAGACACAGTAGCGCTACTGCCCCATAAGTTACCCATACACTGCGGAGGTACAAATTATAGGTGCGCATAGGCCCCCGTCCGATGAAATATTTGCTGTAACGGATAACATATGCGGTAAAAGCGATCAAGGCGATCAGTTCCAGTGTAATCAGTACCAAGTCAATAATGTCCATGCAGATCATCTCCCCTTCTACCTAAGCCAGTGCGGTGCAGATCAATAAGCCTCTCTAGATCATTGGATTCATACGCCTCCTGAATTTGCCCCAGGGTCTCAATTTCCCGTTTGACCCGGCTGGGCTTCAGCTCGTGCTTGCGAAAGATATCGAGGAGCTTCACTTGTTGACGACCTCCTCATCATTAGGTTTTCTCTCTGCGGTTCCTCTCTCAATCAGCAGCTTCACGAGCGTACGGTTATATTCGCTAAGCTGCTTCTCATTCTCCTCATCGCGTTTCTGATAATTCTGAATCACTTTCTCTTTATTCGCAATTTGCTTAACACTCCAGATCAAGGCAGTAGATAACAGAACATTCAGCACGACTGAACCGTTGTTATCTACGAAAAGGCCAGTCAATGCACTGAAATCCATCTGTATCCCCCCATTTCCTAATGTAATCGGAACGGATTCGCGCCTTTACCCCTGTCCACATTTTTGGCGAAATTTCTTGCCGCCACTCTAACAGAATCACCCTCAAGCTAATCTACTCTAGCAATTGCCATTCTGATTGGGTTGAGCAGCAAAAAAAAACGGAGGACCCGTAATCCGGGCCCTCCGGAGAAGGCTGAAACAAAGATTATTTGAGTTCCGAGATCCGCCGGACCAGGGAATCATACAGATAGATCAGATCGCCGGAGGGCTTGATGCCAAGCTCGCGGCTTAGCAGCCGCACGTAGTCTGTGTAGACGGCATTGAGGCCTTTTTTGTCTCCGGCCAGTTCGTGTACGGCCATCAGCTGGCGGATCACCGATTCATCGAGCGGATTCCGCTTGTTCAGCTTCAGCAGCAGCTTGGAGGCCGCAGCGGAATCCCGGCTGGCAATGAGCGCTGCGGCCAGCCGTTTGACGAAGGAGGCATACAATTCCGCATAACGCTCCGTCTCATGGATGGCCCACACATAAGCCTTGTCGCCGAACAGCTCCCCTGTATAGAGCTGCTCGATACGCATAGCCCGCTCTATATCCGGGGGTTCTATAGTGTGCAAGGCTGCAGCCTCCTGTTCAAATTCCAGATAGTCGATAACCGGCACCTGAAGCTCAAGCGCGTACCCGTCGTTCTCCGAGCGGATCGCTTCACGCAGGCCCAGCGGCTCCAGAGATTTGCGCAGTTGATAGATGGTAGTGTTAAGATAGCTCTCCGCATTGGCCTTATGCATGCCGCCGAAGATATCCGCAACCAGCCTGGAACGGGGGACACGCTTTCCCCGGAGCAGCAGCAGATAGGCAAACAGCTCAGCACATTTACGGGAGGTCCATTTGACCCGGCCTGCCCCGCTGCTCACGGCAACATCCCCGAGCATCGTGAGCCTTACCCGCCCGGAACCGGCCGGAGCCTGCACCTCCGGCAGAGGGGAGAGCCGTGCCGGAGCAGCCCGCCGCTGGGTAAGCACCCGGTTCACCGTACGCGCAAGCCGCTCCTGGGAGACCGGCTTGACCAGATAGTCCAGCACGGACAAGTCGTAAGCCTCCAGGGAAAATTCCTTATGAGAGGTCACGAACACAATTTGCACTGGAGAACCGGCAGCCGCCAGCCTGGCTGCAAAGGCCATGCCGCCCTCTCCCGGCATAGAGAGGTCTACGAAAGCAAGCTCCACATCCGGGTGCTCCTCCAGAAAGGCAGCAGCCGGCTTCGTATCTGTGAACGTACCCGCAAGCTCGACTTCCGGCAGCTTAAGCAGCATAGTGCTAAGAATCAGATGCATCATCCGTTCATCATCGACCAGTATAACCTTCATTTGTATATCTCCTCCCTCCCGCTGCCCCGTTACTCCATCCGTTCTCCTCCTGCCGATCCCGGCAACGTGAAGTAGAAGATCGTTCCACTTCCCGGCTTGCTCTCAAACCACAGGCTCCCGCCATGGATGCGCACGAATTCACGCGCGAGCGCCAGGCCGAAGCGGGCATCTCCTGACTCCTCCCCCAGTGGCGCCTTCAGAATCGGCTCCTCCAGGCGCAGCATGTCTGCGGTCGCTTCATCAATACCAATCCCGTCATCTCGCACAGACAAGATAACCTTCTCCTCTTCAAGCACGGCATCAACCTCAATAGAGCCGCCTATTCCCGTGAATTTGATTGCGTTAGAGAGCAGATTACGCAGGATCAGATCCAGCATCTCTTTATCCGCCCGGACGGTCAGTTCGCTGCCGATACGCTCCGTCAGGCGGATCTGTTTCATCCCGGCCTTCGTACCCGCCAGCATCAGGGCCTGCCGGACCACCTGCTGTACACTCCAGGCCTGCGGATGGAAGGAGACCTTTCCCTTCTGGCTGCGGTACCAGTCCAGCAGATTATCAACGAGCTGGAATGTATTACGGACCTGCCCTTTGATCTCACGCACCACCTCCGCGTGCTCAGCATCCGCAGCCGTCAGCTCGTCGCCCAGCAGCTCTGTCAGGCTGACCAGCAGTGCTACCGGATCGCGGATATCATGGGCCACAATGGTGAACAGCTTGTCCTTGAAGGCATTCAGCTCGGATAGCTGCCGGGCATTCTCGCGCAGCCGGACCTCGCTCTCCTTCAGCTCCGTAATGTCGCTGAATAAGAGGATTTTGCCGATAGGGGTGCTGCCTGTATCATGAATGAAGGACAGACTGCAATTATAGTACAGGCGTCTTCCGGCCTGAAGCCGCTCGTAGGCAAACCGCTCGTCCTCATCGCTTAAGCCCCTGAGACGTTCAAGCAGCTCCCCGCTGCCGGCAAGCACCTCCGTCATATCCGCCGGGTAGCGCCTCCTGCTCCCAAGCTCGGGAAACATCTTCTCTGCGGCACGGTTGTAGCTGACGATCTGGTTCTCATAATCGAACAGAAGGACACCGTCCCGGATCGTCTCGAACACCTGCGCCATCGCCAGCGGAGTCAGGCGGAGCAGGTTGAATCTGAGGATGCCCCAGGCGTAGGCGATGCCCGACACTGCAAATCCGAACGGCGTGAGATCTATCCGGGTTCCGGTCCACAGAAACAGATTGAGCAGCATAGGCGCAACCGCACCCAGAAGCAGAACAGCAATCTGTTTGCGTACAATCGGCAGCGCCCGCACAAACATGGATATGAACAGCGCAATCCCGCCAAGCAGCACCAGATAATTATACGCAGCATGGATGTTATACCACAGCCCCTTGACGGTGTAATACAAGGAGACCGAAGGGTCCGTATTCAGCAGAAAATCCCGGTAGATTAGATGATGCCAGTCATTGGTGAGCTGCAGGATGAAGATGACGGCGGGGATCAGGAACAGCAGGGCGATCAGTCGCTTGCGGAAGCGCGCAGCGGCTCCGGTGAATTGAATCGCTTGTACCAGCCATAAGGTGGAGACAAAAGGAATACCCAGATATTGAATGTGCAGCGCCAGCTTCACCTGGCTTAAGTTCCCGCTAAGCAGCTCAAGACCATAGCCGAAGGCGTAGAAGGCTGCTGTCAGCATAATCAGAATCATCGTTCTGGCAACAGGCAGATGTCTTTTCTGGTACGACAGGAACGACACAAACAGCATCAGTGCTGCTGCAATAAAAAGCATAATCGACATCCAGTGCCTACTTTCCACGGCTGCGTCTCCCTTAATAACAAATTCTATTAAGTTAGGATAGCACCTTCCGGGGCGGGGTGTCCACGCCTTGATTTTCCATAACAGGTTACCGGCAAAGGCCAGTCCTTATGTGGACCGGCCTTCGCTGTAGCCTCATTTCTTACTTGGATACTTTGTAGATAATCTTGGATAACGTCATTACCAGCGTATAGTAATTTTTAAAGTCCGAGATATACTGGCCTGCCGCCTTTTCGAACATCTTAAGCACAATCTTCGCCCCGATATAATCGCGGTAGACATCCCATACGGCCCCAGCCGAATCCAGCACGTTGGCTCCGGATACAATCAGCACCTTCAGTGCATCCTCCGGTTCAATCCCTTCCGTCACCTTCAGCTGATTGGTAACATCGGCGATACTGATCCTTCCGTTACGCATGGCGGACACAACTACAATCATAGCAATTTCATTGTTATCCAGCAGCCTGCGCTCCACGCTGCTCAGACTGTCATAGAATTCACGCTGTTTGGCGGTGGACACCTTTTTGAGAATACGGTAGGTCTCCTTGAGCACGCCGCCCGTGGCCATCTGAATTGCAGTGCCCAGATCCACGAGTGAGATCAGACCGGAATCCAGCATCCCCTGGGCGATATCATCCATTGTCCAGCCGCCAATCCCCACCAGCAATTCCAGCAGCCAGACCGGCTGATAATTGATCGAGATCAGAGCACCTGCCACCTCTCTGACCTGTGTAAAACCTCCATCGTACAGCACTTTGGCTATATAATAATGGCCCAGACTGCCCTTGTACTGAATCAGTAGCTTGGCAATATCGTTCGCGGACAAGCCGAGCTGCTGCCGCAGAATCGCAATGGTATTATCGGTCTGCACATTCCGGTAAGCAATGTATTCGCTTGGCGTATAGCCATTGCGGATCAGCCATTGCAGCTGCTCGTCCACGGACCAGCTTTTGCCCAAGAAGACCAGCGCCCGCACTACTGGAAGTCCAAGCTTTCTGAGAATCGCAGCAATGCTATCCCCGCCTTCTCCAATGATATCAAGGCCTCCCATGATAGCTTCACCATCGTAGCCCTGTTCACGCATGGCAAGGGCAATCTCCGCGATTGGCGCATTCGGCAATCCCGCTCTTACGATCTTAAGAACCTTGTAAGGGGCCAGACTCCACTTGCGCAAATATTGAACGATGGCGGCTGGCGTATTCACGCCGAACTGCACCAGCTGCTTTCCCTGCTCCTCTTCCGAGCCTGCATTCTTGCGTGTCTCGTTGAAGTAATTGTAGCGCATCTTCAGAATGCTGGCGTTGTCGTACCCCAGGCTCCTCAGCGTATCCACCAGATAACTGGACGGCGCCAGCTCAAGCAGTCCCCGCAGATCCAGCTCGGCAGCCACATCATTGGCATTCGCTCCCCTGTCCTTCATACGCTTCAGATAAGCATAGAGCGGATCAGCTCCGAATACTTCGGTCACTGCTGCCCGGACACGCTCTGCAGGCATCACCGCATTAGTGATTGCATCCAGCACTCCCAGAGCGTCCAGATTGAACATCACCCTCAGCGCAAGCACGATATCGGTATCCCTGAATTTCGCCTTCATATAACTCGCAACCGTTCCCGGGCTGCCCATAGAGGTTGCCGGAATCAGCTTCGCGAGGTAGCCGATATTCGTGCTGCTGTAATACACCGTAGTGACGGCCAGACCAAGCTCCGGACCTTTGACATGCACTGCCAGCAGGGCGGTTGCTTCATCGGCACCCAAGTTATAAGCATCCTTCAAATACTGGAGGATATCCTGTATCGCTGTACCTTGCTTATAGAGCAGGCTTACAGCAGCTTCTGCACCCGTGATTCCATACAGATCAAGCAATTGCTGAAGAGTTCCAGAGGATGTGCCCACTGCAAAATACACCTCAGCCACTGTCTTCTGTACCGCATCCGCTGTGTAAATACCCAGTCCGTTCAGGATCTCCTTCGCCTCCGCCTCCGTCTTGCCGTAGCTCTTCTTCAATAGTTCTGCGATATACGCCATCCGGTAGCCGCTTGTGCTCAAGACCTGCGCCGCTTGCGGGGCATCTGTGAAAATACCCTGCGCTCTGAAGAACTCCATTGTGGCGGCATCATTCGTGGTCCCATAAATGGCGCTGATGCTGCTCAGAACTGCTGAAGCACTGAATGATCCGTCTGCAATCAGCAGTGCTGCGGCAGCCGCCGCTGATTGGCCGTTATACTCTTTGAGCATTTTGACAATATCCTGGAGCGGGTAGCCCGCAGTCCATAGATAGGCAATGGCCGCTTGCTCTCCTATAATTCCGGCTTCCTGCAGGATAGATTGAGGCGTTGCAGCCGTATTGCCTTCCTCCACAGCTGTGCCGTAGACCTGCCGCACCGTCCATTCTATAATGCTGGCGTCTTCCAATTGGAGCGACAGCAAAGCATCCCGAGTAGCCTGTAGCGAATTTCCATAATAGCTCTTGGATACTTCGGTCACATCCTGCAGCGTGTAGCCCAGCGAACGAAGATATGGCGCTGCATCCTGGATGGAGGCAATGCCGCTGCGGTTCAGCAGCTCCTCCACGCTCTCATTCACCGGTTTGCCGTAGTATTCCGCCACAGCAGCCAGAATGTCAGCCACCGGATAGCCCCCGGATTGCAGCAGGCTGTAAGTCGTCTCTCCGGCGCTAAGATTGTAGTGCGTCTTGCCTGCAAGCACCAGGTCGGTGATTGCAAATCCGGCGCTTCTCAGCTCCGGCACAGCATCGGTGAACACGGTGATCCCCAGCGCATTCAGCGTATCCAGCCGGGTCTGCGTCAGATTCTGCCCGTATACATAGGACACCGAATTCTGTATGTCCTCATCGCCATAAGATCCCTCGACTGTCAGAGCGGCGGCAGTCTCTCCGGCCTTTAACCGGTAATGCTCCTTGCCCACCCTGACGATCCCGTTCAGATCGAACTTCATGTTGCGCAGGAAGGATACAGCAGATTCCAGGGTGACCAGCCCGCTGGCTGCCAGTGAATCCACGATACTCTCACGCTGCGAGGTCCGGTAGATATCCGTCACACCCGCAAGGATATCCTCCTGGCGGTATAGCCGGGAATCTGTGAGCAGCTGCAAGGCTGTTCCCGCAGATAATCCGTATTCTGTCTTGGCCAGCCTGATGCTGTTCGCCAGACTGAACCGGGCCTGGAACACAAAGGCAATGGCTTCCTCGAAGGAGGGAGCTCCCTGCCGGACAAGCAGTGCATGAATCACTTGTTCAACAGATTGTCCATAGACTGCGGCAAGGGTCGTTACCAGCACATTCCTGTCAGCCAGAATATTCTTCTGCACGAAGAGCAGCGCCGTCTGACCTGCGTCCTGGTGGAAGGCGTCTTTGGCTGAGCTGGCAATATCTCTAGGCGCAAATCCCGCATTCCACAGATATTCAACAGCTGCGCTTACTTCAGTAATTCCCTTCTCCTGCAGTGCTTCTGCTATCGTACTTCCGAGCGTCTGTCCGTATACGGAAGCAAGCCCGGATAGAATAAGACTCTGATCATTCGGATATGCGGCGGTAAGCAGCTTGGCCGCTTCTCCGGCCGTAAGCCCGTAATAATCCTTGAGTGCGCGGGCCATATCCGGCAGCTTGTAGCCGCCCTTCTGCAGAAATTCCAGCCCGTCCTCCGGCGATACGAGCTTGGCAGCGCTCAGGAGCTGGGCAATGGTAATTTGCTGCTGGCTATAGAGCGACTGCAGCAGCGCAAGCGTTGCCTGCAGGTTGCCCCGCACTCCGGCATGGATCAGCAGCCCCCGCATGACCTCGTCCTGGCTGAATCCGCCCTGAATCAGGGCCGGACCCACCTTGTCCGATTGCCAGTAGGCAGGGTAACGCGCAGCAAGCGTGTTAATCACGGAGGCAGCCGTAGCCCCTTGTGCCCGCAGCGTCTGAATCCACAGCGAGATTGGATCGCTGCCGTAGGCCCAGGCCGCCGCCCGGCCGATATCCTCCTGATCCTCGTCAGTCTGCTGGAGCAGCAGTGCCATCGCAGCAGCGCTATCCAGCCCGTAGGCTTCACGCAGGACCAGCGCCCGGTCCTTCAGCGGATACGGAGCCAGCCGGTCAATGACCTGGCTCATGGTAAGACCTTTTGTAACCAGATAAGCAGTCACATCATTTGCTGCAATTCCGTATGTGCTGAAAGCGGCCACCCATTCACTCCACCCCTGACTGTCGAATTCAGCAGCGACCTCTTCGAAGGAATACCCCGCATTTTTCAGCGCAGAGATCAGGTAAGGCATTCCTTTCGCTCTGACACCCCCTGTAGGGTAGAGATTAATCGTCCCTTCCACGATGATATTCAAGGTATACCGGCTGGATAAGCTCATGGCAACAGTGATATCCGGCAACGTCGCACCAGCGAATAAATACTGGGTATCCTTCACCACCGTCCGCACATCACAGGCGCAGCCAAATCGGGAAAAGGCCTCGGTGCGCTCCAGCTCCACCCAATCCTGCATCGTGAGGCCCATCTGCCGGATAAGCGGCCCTGCAATCTCAAGCTTATCCCACAGCCTGGAGTTACTCATAACAGCCGCTATCGCGGTAGCATCCGCCTTCTCATCTGCATCCTGGGCGAACACGGTACGCAGCGCCGTCAGGACCTGGTCTGCTTCGTAACGGTTATTGTAATCATGGTAGAACAGATCCATTGCACCGCTCAGCGTGAGTGCTGTTCCTGCTTGTCTGTAAGCATCATACATTGTCTGCAGCGATTGTACCGGCGTTTTGCCTGCCAGCCTGAACTGTCTGAACAGTTCATAGGAATTGCTGCCCTGCTTCAGATAATAGTCCGCCAGCTGAACCGGATCATATCCCCCATCCAAAAGGTATTTCAGTACATGCTCCCGCTGGGTTTGGGTAAGCCCTGGAGAGAGAGCCGCAATCGCTGCCGGGAGTTCTGCACCGAACTGTTCACGTAACAGCGCGGCCTGTGCTGAAGCCTGATACCCGCTGGCGGCGAATTGAGCGAGTACCTCGCTTAACGTGACACCTGCCGACACCCATAAATCATTCACGATGATGGCAATTTCCTGCACCTCATAGTGCTTGGCCATTAAGGCGCTAATGATCACGGAGGCACCATCTCCGGCCGATTTAACCGCTTCGGCCACTTCCCGTGCAGACACCTTCGCGTTCAGCAGCTCTGTCGCCGCATCCTGCTGCGAATATTCCCGGCGCAGCAGAGAATACGTATACGCCGCCGGGAAGCCAGCGCCCATGAAGGCCCGCAGCATTTCTGCCGCGCCAGCAAAGCTGTATTGCTCTGCAATCGCCTTGCTCACATCCGCCGCCGAATATCCCGCTTGGGACAGCCAAGTCGCACTGGTAACGGCATCGCCCGAGTACAGCTCCTTGATGACCGCCGCCGATTCCGTTGCCGGTTGCTTGCCTTCGGCCATGGCGGACACGGCCTGTGCATGGCTCAGACCATATGCACTCTGGACAGCTCCGGCAATCCCGAGGCTGTCATAACCTGTCAACCGGAGTAACTGTACAGTATTACCGCTTGTTTCATTCCAGTTATCCTTTAGGACCTTCGCCGCTTCTGTAACGGATACATTGTAGCGCTTCAGATATCCCAGGATGTCTTTGCTGAGCAGACCGAATCGCTGGAGCACTGGAGCAATCTCACTGATCGAATAGCCTGCCGAGAGAAACTCTGGGACAATCAATCCATCATATTTAGAAGTAGGCCGCTTCAGCGAATTGTAAGCATCATAGAGCGCTGACGCATCCGCATGCATTGCATGCAGGATAGGAGTGATTTCTGAAGTGATCATCCCGTACTCGACCAGCACCGCACGGTACAGATTCGCTGCCTTGAAGCCGCCGTCCCGCAGAAGTACCGCCGTCTCCAGCGCCGTCTTGCCATATTGCGTGTGAAGAATTTGAGCCGGGTAGGCCGCATCATTCTTATAAGCATAGCTGGAGACGAAGCCGAGCAGTGTCGCTACATTGGCCACCGGCAATTCGTCGAAGACAGCCAGATACGTCTGATTGACCGCCTTTACCCGGTTCACCCCTGTGTAAGCCACCGATACCGCGGAGGCTGAACCAATCACCCGGCCGCTGCTGTTCCAGCTCAGGAGAATCTGCGCCGGATCTGCCCCGAGTACCGCAGTCACGGAGCTTTGCCATTGACCATCGATCTTGACGGAGAAGGACCCGCTTGCTATTACGCTGGCCAGCGGCTTGTCAAACGTAAGGATAACCTGGGTCCCATTCTCCGAAGAGGTCGCATCCATCAGGAGCGGCGGCGTGCTTACATTATTCACCGTCAGCTCCGCACCGAGATCATACCCCGCTGCATCCAGCCGCAGCTTGAATTCCTTATTGTAAGCCAGGTTCGCTGCCACCTTGTACGTCTGGCCGAAGTCTGCAGTGGATACCGGACCCAGTGTTGCCGGGTTGTTGCCGGCATCCTGCAAGCTGAACTGTACACCTTGAACTGGTGTACTGAAGCTTACAGTGAAGCCATTCTCATTCACACCTGTGATACTTGAAGTGACACGGTAAGCCACATACACCTTAACCGCTGCCCCAAAGTCATACCCCGCCTTCTTCAGAGTCAGCGAATACGTACTGCCTTCGGCAAGCTGGGTTTGAATGATGTAGGTACCTGCGTCTGTTCCCGCAGCGATCCCCGTCACCTTGATCCTATCGCCTGCCGCCGTAAGAAGCTCCACATCTTCAGGCTGCACATCAATTCCCTTACGGCCCAGCAGCACACTTATTCCGCCGGCATCCGCACGGGTGACCTGGCTCGTAACCGCAACTGGCAGCACCACTTCGAGAGGCCCTTCTACCGGGTGGGACGGATCTTGCACCATCAGCGTATACGTTTGACCGGCGGCTATAGGCACACGCACCAGATAGATTTTGCCCGCATCGGCTGTACCCGGATTAGCATCATAGAATGAGCTGGAGGTGAGGGTAATATTCTGCCCGCCCGGTCCGCTCAGGCGAACGGAGGACAGACTCAGATTAGGCACAGCCTTGCTCAGATTCAGACTGAACCCGGCGGCGGTAATGTTACTCGCTGTCAATTGCAGCATCGGAAGGACATCCAGATGAACCGACGGGCCAAAATCATACCCCTTAGCTGTCAGCGCCAGCCGGTACGCCGCCCCTTCCGTCAGCTTCGCCGCCGCTTGATACGTCAGCCCGCCGTCCGCCGTCACCAGGGAATCTAGCGCAACAGCCTCGCCGCTGCTGTCCTTCAGCAGAATGTGGCTGACCTTCAAATCCGGGACTGCGGCTTGCAGCCGCAGGGTGAACCCGTTCTTGGACAGCGCCTCGATGGACTTGGCGACAGGCTGCAGTACCGTGAACGGCAGGACCGCGCCGAAATCATAACCGGCTGCCACTATATTCAGACTATAGGCGTCCCCGTATTGCAGTGCCGCTTGTACGGCGTAGGTCGCACCTCCATCTGAGGTGGTTGCCGCAGACACAACGCTCTGATTGCCCTCCGCATCCTTCAAGATGAAGCTGGCTGCGCTAAGTCCCGGAATAGCCGGGTCCAGCTTCACCGTCAGCCCGTCATTCTGAATTTTGTCATAGCTGAGTGCAACTTGTACTGGCACCTTCACCGCAAGAGCTGCCCCAAAGTCATAGCCTGTCCCGGCCACAGTCAGCGTATAGACCGCTCCATCTGCAAGATTAGCAGACAATACATAACCGGCCCCCCCGTTCAGCTCCTTGACGGCTGTAACCGGAGTGGACTGCCCGGCAGCATTAACCAGCTTGAAGCTGGCAGCCTTAAGCCCGCCAACAGCCGGGTTCAGGAGAACACTCACGCATTGCCCGTTAACAGGACCAACCTCACTTGCAATCACACTCGGCAGCGTAGCCGACAAGACTTCCCCGAAGTCATGACCCGTCTGTTGCAGCGCAATCGTATAGGTCTGGCCTCCGGCAAATGCTGCCTTCAGGCGGTAAGTCAAGCCATGGTCGTCCGTCACCGCAGAGGACACAGGCAACACTTGCCCTGTGCTATCCTTCACCGTGAAATCAGCGGCACTCATTCCAAAGACACTGGGATTCAGTCCGATCTCCACGTAGTCCGCTCCTATTCTCAACACTGCCGCGCTTATCCTAGCCGGAACGTCAATGAAGATCGGGGTGCCGAAGTCATACCCGTGCTTGACAATACGCAGCGAGTAACGCTCTGTTCCCCAGAAGCTCGCTTCTACCTTATAAGTGAATCCCCCGTCCGCTGTCGATATTTTCATAGGATGGTAGACTGTAGCGTTGTCTCCTTGCTTGATGTTGAAATCACCCGGCAGCAGGCTTGGCACCGCCTGATCGAAGCGTACAGTGAACGCCTGATTGTTCCCGGTCTCCATCCCCTCGAACGCAGCCGCTACAGCCTGGATGGACAACGGCAGCTCCGTACCCAGGTCGTATCCCGCCACATGCAGGCCCAGCTTGTACTGCACACCCGCCTTCAGATAGACACTAATCTCATAAGACCGGCCCGCATCCCGGGTAATGACCGATCTTAAGTTGACGGTTTGGCCTTGGTCATCCGTCAGGCTGACATTTCCGGGGTCCAGACTGAGCGGTGAGGACAGGCTCAGCTTGAAGCCGGTCACAGACAACTGATCCACCGTAGCCGAAGCCGCATTCAGGGTGAACGGGTCAATGCTGTCAAAAACATACGGCGCCTTCGCAGCAATCTTCACCGTGTACGTCTTGCCTCCGGCCAGCGGAACAAGCACGTTATAGCTCCCTGGAGCAGTGGAAGCCTGGAGGGATTGTACCGCAGCGATATTTCCCTCTTTATCAGTGACGGTAATATCCGCAGCACTTAGACCGGGCACCTCCGAGCTCAAAACAAGCTTGAAGCCGCTCCGCGATTGGCCGTGAATGATTGCATATACCCCTACTTGGAAGCCCACCGTAAGTGGAGCCCCGAACAGATAGCCGGGATACTTGGCTTGCAGGGTATACGTCTCGAAGGCGTCGAATTTCCCTTCAATATTGTACATCGCGCTTGCCGGACCCTGAGAAGTCACCGTAATCGCGATCTTGCGGCCTTTGCTGTCATACAACGCGAAATGCTCTTCGGTCATATCCGGCAGATTCGGAGAGACGGACACCACAATCTTATTTAGCACCGTGCCCACCAGCCGGAGGGCAGCCGACGCCGAGATATCGAAGGAGACCGGAGAAGCCAGCCGGAACTCCTCTCGCGCCAGATCCAGAGTGTACCCCTTGCCCGCTGCCACCGCATTCAGCGTCACCTGGTAGCTTAGGCCCTGATCCGTTGTCTTGAGTGAATACTCATTCACAGGGATTGGATTCCCGCTCGGATCACGGAGGATCACTTGCTGCGGGGTCAATCCGGCAACCTTGGAGCTGAATTGAAGCTTGAACCCCAGTACCGTTATATTGCTGAGCGCAGCCGTAATGATTTTCGATATTGGAAAAGCTACGGGTTCATTCACCTGATAAGTTACATCCGGCTTGTACTGTACCGTATACGTTTGCCCTCCGGAAAAGGTACCGGCAAGGGTGTAGTGAGCGCCTGCATCCGCTGTTGCCGCTGAAGTCAGTGCAATGCTGTCACCAGCGGCATTTCGGATTACAAAATGCCGCTGGGCCAGCCCCGGAACCGGCGCATCCAGCTGCACCTTCACACTTGCTGTTGTCGCCTCCATAACTGTCAGCGTTGGCGGCAGCCGGAAGGAGACTGGATTCATTGAGAATTCATCCTTGTCCAGCTTGACCATGTAGGCCATACCCGGCTTCAACTGATTGCCTGGCACTCGAAGCTGGTAGCTCGCCCCGCCGTCTGCCGACTCGAACAGATTCGGATAATAGAGCGTGCCGGCTTCATCCGTTAACGACAGCCCCAGATAATTCTCAATCTCCGGGAACGCGGGAGCGAACTTCAAGGTGAACTGCCCGTCCTTCGTTACATCCGCTATGCTGGCGGCAATCCACTTATTCACATGGAACGTGACCGGCGAGCCGAAGAGGATATACCCTTTCTTCAGCACAATCGTGTAGTCCGCATTCTCCGCAAGCGTTACCCGCACTTGATAGGTCCCGCCATTATCACTCGTGGTTAACGTAACTCCGTTCAGCTTGTTATTCTGCGCATCCGTGATCGTAAGGTCACCAGGCAGCAGGCCCGGCACCGGGTTGGCAAAAGAAAGCTCGAAGCCCGCACTCGTGATCTTCGATACACTGGTTGTCCCTGCGTCTGTGGTCGCTGCAACCTTGAAATTCACCCCTGCTTCCGGTAGATGCCCGGTCAGCTTCAGAGTATAGCTGCCTCCCGCCAGGTGGGCCGACAGCCGGTAGCTTGCGCCCTGGTCCGCCGTTGTTGCTGAGGATATCACTACGGGATCTCCTGTATCGTTGTTCAACAATACGAAATTCCCTGCATCCAGCCCATCCACGGCATAATCGAGCTTCGCAAGCAGCCCACTGTTCTCAATCTCATCGACAGAGACTGTAGCAATTAGCGGAACCGCAAAGGAGACCACATTCGGGTCCACATCTGCATCCAGCGCGAGACTATAGTAGCCCGGGGTCAAGGCGGCTGAGAACTGGTAGCTTCCGCCTTCCGGGTCATTCATGACGACCTTCTTGATGGGAACCTCCGGGCCTCCAAAAGCCTTGGTTAGCTTAAAGCCGTATTGCGTATTAATCTTCATCGCAGGTGACATCACCAGCGTGAAGCCGCTGTAAGTCGGATCTACCACCGTGTTCTGGGCATACACATATATCTTCTTCGGCGCGCCGAAGTCATACCCGTCCGCCTGAACCGATACGTAATAACTCTGACCGCCCTCTCCGTCAAAAGCCACTACATAGATCCGCTGCTGGTTATCCCATGTCACACCTGTAATCGCAACCTCATGGCCTGCCAGATCCGTGGCCCTGAAATGTTCAGCGGTCAAATCCGGCACGCGCGGATTCAGTCCGGCCATGAATTGGGTCGGCTTCCGCCCCGCGCCCCACACATTCAGAGTCGCGTTCACCAGTGTGGCCGGCTTCCCGAAGCTGTAGCCCGGAGCCGTAATGCCAAGTACAAATGGGCTTCCGGCATTAATCTGCGTAGTAAGCAGCTTGTAGGTACGGCCTCCGTCACTGGAGCCCGCCGAGTCCAATACAACCGCCCCGCCGCTGCTAGTCTTAAGCTCAAAGGCTGAGACTGTCAACCCCGGTACCGCCCGCCCGAAGTGAACCGTAAGGCCGCTATAAGCACCGGGATACCCGTCGAAGGTCGTATACTTACTGATTTCCACGGTCTCAGGAACAGCAACGGTCCCTTGTATGAACCGTCCGTCATAGAGATTGACATGGTAAGTATAACTTCCTGCTGCGGGCAAATCCGCAGCTATCACTGCAGATTTCCTGTCCAGACCAAGCTGGACTTCATCCACGGCTACGGCCCCGCCGCCCGGAGCCTGCAGAGTCATATCGCCTGCCGAGAAGTCTGGCGTACCTTGCGCAAACTGCAGCTCAAATCCGCTATGCGTCACCCAGCCTGCCGAAGAGGGAACTTCCTCTGCCCGGACCGCCAGAGCCGCCGGTTCCGTGAACTCATACCCGTCCATATCAAGCGAAAGGGTATACGAATCCTTCGGGGCCAGGCTGGCCCACACTTCATATTGCCGGCCGGGAACCACTGTACTGAGCATATCGATACTGACCTGCCCGCCCGCCGCGTTCTCCAGCACCAGGCTCAGAGAATCTATCTCCGGCACTGTCGTATCCATAGACAGGATAAAGCCGTAAGTACGCACGGTACCAATCGAAGGTTCAACCTTCACCTTGCCTACGGCTGGTACAGTCACTTCAAGCGCTGTCCCGAAGCTATAGCCGCTCCGTTCCATACTAAGCGTGTAGGTGCTGCCCGGGACAAGTCCTGCAGTAATCGTGTATACACCGCCATCCTCTGCGGAGGCCGCTCCGTCCACCGGAATGCTGCTGCCATCCCCCGCTGTCAAAGCGAAATGAGCTGGGGTTAATCCCGCAACCGGTGGATTCAAGGATACCTGGAAGCCCGTCTCCGTGATGCCGTAGACCTCAGCAGATACCGGGATCACTACCGGGTCCGTGACCGGAACGAATACGGACACAACCCCGCCGAAGTGGTAGCCCGCCTTCGTCACGCTTAACAAGTAGGTAGCCCCTTCCTGCAAGGCAGCTGTCAGCTGGTAAGAGCTTCCGCCGTTATGGGCAGCAGCCTCTTGAATAGCGACAGCTTCGCCCGTCCCGCTGCGCTTCAGGGTGAAGCCAGACAGCAGCAAATCGGCTACCGGCTGATCGAACTGGACCTCCAAGCCCGCTACGCTGATATTCTGCACCGCCGTGGCCACCCGAATATCCTCCGGTGTAGTCACCGGAATAACTAAGGTTACCGGGGCGCCGAAGGCATACCCTGCCTTGGAGAGTGTAACAGTGTAGGTCTCCCCCTCCTTCAAGGCTGCGGCAACCCGGTAAGAGCTTCCCCCATTCAGTGAGCCAATGAAGGATATCTCTATGGCCTGTCCCGCTGCATCCTTCAGCGAGAGCTCTGCTGCTGTCAGGTTCGCAACAGGCTTGCTGAAGCTGAGCATGAAGCCGCTCGGAGTACCGAGCGCAGCAGTAACTGCCACCTCAAGCGGCTGCTCTGCAGGCGGCAGGGTTGGCTGAGGTGTTGGGGATGGAGTTGATGTTGGAGATGGCGGGGTCGTCGGGTTGCTTCCGCCACCGCCGCCACCACTTCCTCCGCCAGTTCCACCCGCTCCACCTGCTCCGGCAGGAGCCGTGCTTGCAGCCGGAGCAGTAACCGTATACTCTCCGCGTGTCGTAGTTTCCACGCTGCCGGGGGAACGTTCAAACACTACTTTTGGAGCATCTACCAGTGCCTTCACGATTTCTCCCGCGCCTGATACACTTGCTGTGCCATGCAGCTCCAGATCACTTACCTTCACGCCTTCGTTCAGCGTAATGGACGAAGCGCTGACTCCCCCGGCAACGCTTAAGCGGCCTATGGTCCCCGAGGTGACCACAACCTTGACGTTGCTCTTAATCTCCACCGAGCTGAAGTCC
Source organism: Paenibacillus sp. FSL M7-0896 (assembly GCF_037975415.1). NCBI lineage: Bacteria > Bacillati > Bacillota > Bacilli > Caryophanales > Paenibacillaceae > Paenibacillus > Paenibacillus sp. FSL M7-0896. The sequence continues at coordinate 921,611 of NZ_CP150250.1, read as the reverse complement.
CCGCTCAGGGTGACTTCACCCGACCCTGAAATAACAACTCCCTCAATACCGCCGGAAGCTGTCCCGCGCTGCTCTGACTCAAGCTTGGCATCGGACTGGACATTCAACTGCCTGATGATCGTTGTCCCGCCGACCACAACCCGTACCAGACCGTCCGCCCGATCCACGGTTACAACACCGAGCTGCGAATGATTGATATGTACACTATGGGCACCGCCGCCTTGAATATCTGTGCTGCCCTGTACCGTCACCTGTTCAAGGTAGATCTCTCCGTCTCCAACCTTGGAGCCGATGAGCAGATTTCCTTGAACCTGAACGTTGCGCAGCGTTATGCCCGGCGCATTCAGGGTAAGATCACCGGCAACGGTGAACGAGCCTGTAGCAGGACCATAAGTGCCGCCCGTCTCCAGAGTCTTCGCTGGAGCAATGATCCCTCCCTCTGCATGGCTGCCGGACTGCTGCTTCAGACGATCCAGCAGCACAACGGCTTCGGCCCGTGTAAGCTGCCGTGAAGCTGCAATCGTTCCATCCGGGAACCCCTTCATGTAACCGGCACTTAGCACAGCACCCAGCGCATCACGGCCATAGCCCGGAATACTGCCGGCATCCTTGAATACCTTCAGCGGATCTTCGCCGTCCTTCATCAGCACAGGCGTAAGCTTGGCGAGCATTACGGCCGCCTCCACCCGTGACAACGGCTTGTCCGGCTGGAAGGTCCCGTCAGGAAATCCCTTCACATATCCGGCCTGGACCGCTGCCTGCACCTGTGAGACGAACCAGGCCGCAGAGGGAACATCCTTGAAACTGATCTTTCCCGTTCCCTGGTAAGCAAACAAGCGGTTCACTAACGCCACAAACTCTATACGTGAGATAGTCTGATCAGGCCGGAAGCTTCCATCCTGGAACCCTTTGATATACCCGCCTCCTATCCATTCGCTTAGTTGCGGCTCCGCCCAATGACCGTTAATATCGCTCGCAGCAGAGGCTGTCCCGTTCACAGCCGCAGCCTCTGCCTGGCCTGTCTGCCAAAGTCCGGGACTCCACAGCCCCGCAATTAGACTGACAATCAACAGCCAATGGAGCAAGAGCCTTATTCTCTGTTTTGCCCGGTGGTTCTTCACGCCAATTCCCCCTTCATCACAGCACCCTTGTTTTTCGACAATCTATGAGATTTTTCTCATAGACAGAATCATATCTTGTATATTTGAGTCTACAGGAAGGGAATAAAAGAATAATGAAAGCTTTGGAGAGCAAACACAGAAAAACCGCGAAGCAGCAAGGCTTCGCGGTTTTTTATTTCGCGATTTTTTATTTAATGAGATAAATATTTCGGGGCGGTTTGTATTTATTTTAAATTCAGTTCAGCTCACTAAACCTTTCGAGCATAGTGGCAACCTCTGCTCTGGTTGCAAGACCCGAAGGATTTATAGTCAAATCCGTGTTGCCCTTCATAATGCCCTTAGACACAGCCCATGTAATGGACTCTTTGGCATAGCCTGAAATTTGATTTGCATCTTTGAAGCTCAGGCTTGCAGTTTTAGCTTGAAGGTCAACACCTTTAACCTTTGCGTATCTATGCAGCATAACAGCAATTTGCTCACGGGTGATGGCAGCATTGGGAGCGAATTTACCCTTATCATACCCGTTAACAATGTTACTTTGATTTGCCCAAATCACCGGATCTGAGTACCAACGGCCACTTTGAACATCAGAAAATACATTGGCAAATGTAACATTCGGTTTATTTTCCATACGATAGATTACAGTGGCCAGCATGGCACGGCTCATTTTCCCGGAGGGTGAGAATTCCGTCTCAGAGGTTCCCGTGAATAGTCCCTTGTTGTACACATACCTTACAGAAGGATAGAACCAATCGTCATGTGCTATATCTGTAAAAGGAGTTTTCTTAGCAAAGGTTACAACCACAATGGTGTCACGGCTAACCTCTGGAATGGTGTAAATGTCATGGCCTATAAATTTGTCACCGTTGACAAAGATATATTCGGTCTCAAACCCTTCATCCGGAATCATTCTGATGGTGGCAGAGGTTGTTGCACGAATGGTCTGAGCTTCAAAGCCCTCGGCAATTTTGCCATTTCCGCCTTTAACAGAAGCTTTAACGGAATAGTACAGATCAACTGCGGTGTTATTGACTGTGGTATTGTCGGCCGGAGCAGCCCAACGTTTCGGACCGACAATTTTGGAGCTCTCAAAATCGGAAACACCAATGCTAAGCTTTTCAATAGCTTCAGTGATTTCAGACGCCAGCGCATCCTTGTTATTAAAAACAGCCTCAGCCCCGGCAATCACCTCTCTCAGTTTTTGAGCGGATTTTGTCGGATACCAATGATCCGGATAGTAGATGTTTTTGGGATTATCCGCAATAGTAACTGAAGCAAGTAAAGCTTTTGCAGCAACAATGTCTTCATATAATAGAGATTTTGAGGGGTCCTTTACTCCATCGCCCACAATAATTTGCACATCTTCAACCGGTTCAATATACCGGTGTGTCGCATCTTTGTTCGTCAGAATGAAGCTGCTTGAAGAGATGCTGAACGTGCCGCTGTTCTTAGCTTGAAATACAGCCGTTCCAATATTTTTCAGTATGGAATCCTCTCTTCCCTTGGCGGTCATATCCAGATAGACATAGTTGATGGCACCATCGGAATATTTCATTGAAATGTCCTTTTCCACATTCACACCGGTATTTTCCAGTACATAAGAATCAAACTGCAGCTTTCCTTGAAAGCCATATACAGGCGCCCTTCCGGCACCCGTATAGGAAAGACTTAGCTTAACAAATATTTTTTCTCCAACTTCAAAAGATGATTTCAAGGAACCTGAGCTATCCGTTACTGTGATGTCCACACGATAACTAAGGTCTGCAGCATCATTTGCGCCATAGGCATATGAGGGTAGGGCAGCCCCTAGAAGCATGATGCACAAAATGATTTTTAAGTATTTGATCATCTTTTAAGTGCCTCCATTAGTGTGAGCTGCGCATCTACAATATCAACAATGCCGTCACCGTTTGTATCAGCTCTCATCCAATTTTCTACAGAACTAAAGCCGTTGTAAACATTGTCTAAAATAGCATTCAATGTTGCCAAAACGTCGACTTTATCAATAGCACCACTGCCATCGGTGTCTCCACGCAGAAGAACAGGAGATTTCACCGTTGGTTCAAAACCAAGCTTGGCTGTTAATTGCTCGCCTGTGACAAGCTCCTTTGAAGCACCAATATATGCTTTCTTAAGATTGTCATATAACAAAGTTTGTTTGTTGCCTCCAATCACAACCGTTGCCTTGCCCATGTTCATTTCAGTGTATATGGTGTACAACGAGAACCCTTGTGTCTGACGAACTTCATAACGGTAACCATAATCTTTTACTTTGATTTTGATAACGTCTGACAGTTCTTTATAGACCGTCTTCCCGTCCTGGCCTTCAAAGGCAGACAGTCTATAACTAACCTTGATGGCCGTTTCGCCTGGAGCTAATGCTTCAATGGTCCCATCTTGCGAGAGTCTGATGATGTTCTGATTATAAAGAACGTCCCACACAACGTCTTCTGCTTTTAGAACGGTGCCGTTAACTGTGCGGAGAGCTTTCACAGACAGCGCCGTTGTCCCGCCTATGCCAAGCTCGATCGAATCAGGCTGATCCTCGGAGCCTTCCAGGTCAGAGATTAGTTTAATGCTTTCATACTCTGACAGAACACGATTCACAAGATACACTGGAACAGCCGTTTCGTTACCGGCATCATCAACCGCTTTAAGCATCAGGGTTTGGTTCGGTTCCTCACTTGAGGCCTTACGATTGACAACGAAGGTTCCGTCCGGACTGATAACAATTCCGTCTGAGCTGCCGTCTAACGTTAATGTTGCGGATGGATCTGTCAGACCACGGAAGCTGTAGCTTGAGTCTGCGCCAACAAAAACAACTTGATTGCTGACGGTGTTATCAACGTTTTCCCCGTCAAGGCTGGTTTGAACATCTTCATCAAGGAGTAACGCAGGTGCTTTTGTATCAACAGTAAATCCAATAGCCCCTGATGACCTGCTGCCTTGGATGGTGTCACGGTTTTCAGCCACCGCTACAAAGTCAATCAGCTGCTGGCCGTCTTCAACGCTTTCTTCAAATGACCAGACCTTCTTATACTCTTGAGGCGTGTTTTTATCTTCGGTATTAAGGTTGAAGGTCATTTTAACAGGTCTGTCGAAGGTGTACGTTGCCTTTACTTGGTCAGTGTTTAAGTAATACCGGTCTTTGGATCTGTCAATGTTTGTCTCAACGCTTACAAGCTGAGGTTTATCCGTTGAAGGCATAACAAAGCCTGGCGATGATGCAAATTCGGTTGAACGATAGTATTCCGCCTGTTTAAGAGGAGACTCCACAATTCTAACCGCCTGCACTTTAACAAAATAAGTCTTGCCTTCCTGCAGTAGAGGCCGGTTGGTTTGGTTTTCTAATGGTTTTAGAATGATGTCACTGCCCACTTTAAATTGACCGAAGGAATTCTCGACCTCAACTCCTGCTTCGTCTTGGATCGCCACAAGATAATGGGTTGCAGCGTCGTCGCTTCCCGTTATGCCAACCTTCACATAGCCGTCACCGCTGTAGACCGCAGACACAGATTTAGGGTTTTGAGGGAGCAATGGATTGGTGAAAGTGAATGTTGAAGCAGTGATTTTCTTGCTCATTCCGCCTTGATGGTTAACAAGCATTGCAACCACATGATATTTCCCTTCAGGGAAGGACTCAGGAAGCGTGAATACATGAGAACCTGATTCAATTTCATCTAACTCCAGGTTGCCGATACTAATTAAGGATGAAGTATCTTGAATGTTAGAGGATTCGATGGTTTTCATGATTGACGGGTCTTTCGTGACATAGACATTAAGTGCACCCGAATATTGGCCTTGCTTGTCCGTTGTCCAAGAAACGTTAAGTTCACGGCTTGTATTTGTGCTAGTAGAAGCACTAACTCCTGTAAGCTCTGGCATATAGTCAACACTGTTTACTGCAAAGTTGTCTATATAAACGTCAGGTGTTGAAACTGAAATGGACCAGTTCCCCCCAACAATCAGAGAGGGATCAGTGACTGAAATGTACAAATAATTAGTGCCATCTAAAGATTGAACAAGATAGTTTCCGTTGCCCTTATTATCGTCTTCAACCATGGTCAATCTTTTTCCATTTGGATTGGTAATATTAATTTCTGATGCAGAAGGCTTGATTAAACCACGAAGTGGAATTTCAAAGAGAAGTGCATCCTTTGTTGCCGGGTTAATCTCTTTTGTAATACCATTACCGGACCTTGTCTTAGCGACGGCCTCCGTACCCAGTCTTCTCATATTCGTTCCATAGATCATGGTGGTTGGCACAAGGTTGCCGCTCTCGTCCAGCGCTTCCGAGTGGACATAGTGAACGGCGTCTCCTCTTGAAGAGAGGTCGATGGACCCGCCAAAGCTTAGGTCACCGTTCCAATAATAGATAAAGCCCAGCTTCACCCCAATGACCTTAAAGTTTGCACCCACAAAGTCAGATGAGACGGCTGCCTCAACACCTGCGATCTCCTTGCCCCCGAGCAGCGGGATGGAGTCTGGAATGAACAGCCCTGCATAAACATAACCATAAAAATAATCTTCCGTAATTTTAATCGTTATCCCGCCACGAATGGCTCCGGCATGAATACTGATGCTGCCGAAGGCATTAAGCTGAAACGGCGAGATCCATTGAACATTCATTCCCGCTTGAATATTAAGAAGTCTTCCTTCTTCGTCTTTTTCTAACCGGCCGGTACCTTCAATGGCAAGACCCGATAGTTTCGCATCCAGCTTAAAGTCACCTACAATAATCGCATTAATTAAAAGCCTCGTTTGAAGATGAATGGTAAGGGGTGGAAGCTCGCCTGCCGGTTCTCCGGCAACGGTGTCTGCAAGGTTCGAAATTCCTCCGCCAAGGCCTGTGATAAATACATAAGGTGCAACCACAGGAACCTTCATTGTAGTTGGCGCTAAAAAGAAGGTGAGCTTATCAAGCATCATCTTGGGAACTTCGTTAATAGGAACCTTCTTCAGTGCCAGTGACCCTTCTACTTCCAGCATGGTAACGGAAACACCGGCATCAATGCTATAAATATCATCAATGGTGTTAATGGTTATATCCGCCTTAACACCGGCCTCGTTTCCTACTAATGGGCCTAATATATCTTTGGGCAGGGCTACAGATAGTGTTGTGTTAATGCCAACAAAACCAATTTCGCTGTCTTTACTGCCATAGAGAACATCTTGAACATTCGCTGTCAGTGAGCCTTTATAATCATAATGCTCCTCACCCTTCGCTGGATCAGCAGCTTTTAAAGGCATTGAAATCCTTCCGCCAAAGCTGATTCCGAAATCATCATCGTCCTGGGTCATCACACCATATTTAATATTGATCAAAAAACCGGCAATATTTTGCAGCATAGAACCGGCATCTCCAAGCTGAAGTTCAAAGGCCTGAGCAGTCTTCTCGGAAACAGCCTCCCGATTCAGAGTATATTTGGTTCCATTATTGGCTTCAAAATGCCACTTATTATGCCAAATATTAATCGAGTTGATCACTTTGACGGTACCATCGCCTTCCAGCTTTGCACCCTTGTTGTCAACGGTCATCTTAAGAGCTTCGTTGCTGTCATAGGTCAGGATGCTGTTGATGGTAATATCGCCATCGGCTCTGCTGGCAGAGTAATATTTTTCTTTACCCGTATCCATAAGCCTGATTTTTCCGCGAAGGGTCAACAGAATTTCTGTTTTATTTTCTTCAAATGCTATTTCTTTGTGAAGAATGCCATCTTTTTTCACGCCGCCGGATATAAATTTCTTCATTACATCTTCGTTTGTAAAACTAATATAATCATATAACTGTCTGTTGTTTGCAGCGTCTGTGAACCGGACTAGCGAAACAATACCGTAGCTTGCACTTTTATCCGCTAAATTATTGGTGACATCCACTGTAGTTGTTGCTTTAATTTTGGTACCGAAGGCATCGATCAGCTGTTGATTCGTAAATCTAAATTCAATGTCATACTTTCCAACCGCCAACGTCTGATTCGTTGAGAAGGCAAGCGTTTGACCTTCATCAATAAAACTTATTTTTCTTTTGTCAATCAGAACAGCCTCAGCGCCGGATGCTGGAACAAGGTACAGACTCCATCCGTCACTTCCCGAAAGGGCCTCCATCAGAACCTTCATATCGCCGGAAACGGTGATATTTTTGTCGCCTTCATAATAAACTGCCGCCGGGAAAACATGCTTCATTGAAACTTCCGGGAGCTTTCCTTCCACTGCTGGAATCAAAATGTTCGTGTTTGCACTATAGTCAACCACTTTATTGGTGCTAGCATCAATAATTTCTGTTGCGTTTAATGAAACGACCAGACGTTTTGATGTGATCATAGACTGTGTCTCTGCAATAATGTCAACATCCGGAATATCAAACACCGTTCCAATGTTAAGACCGCCCGAAATCTTCACCGTGTATTCCCGTGTATTCGTGGCTGCAAACACAAGTCCCTCTTCGAGGCTAAGCTTCACAATGGGTTCTATAAGTTCTTTTGCTCCTGAGACACTGTTGTCAATGGTTACCTTCGCTTTAAAAACACCGTTGTTTTCATATCCTTTTTTGTCGTTAGCCAAGTATACATTTCCGGTGTGGATACCTATTGAAACATGCTCTTTTTTGGTTTGATCAGCAAAGTTGCCGATACCATAGAGCATTTCAGAAATTCTGACTTGACCCGGTTCAATGGTTTTTTCATTCCAATAATAAGCCGTTGCAGTGTCAGGAACTAAATATTTGTTGGAGTAATTCGTAAAGTCGACACTAGGGTTTGGTGTATAATCGTATCTTGTGTTTGCAAGATTAATCCAGTGTCCCACAATCACTTTATCAACGTTCACATCCTTGTTGCCGCTCCAGCCGGACAAGAGGGCATAAGCCGTCTTGTTCGAAGCTGAAAGCGAATCAACATATCTGATTTGCTGCGGAAGGTTGTCACCGCTATATTCGGTTTCAACGATTGTCGGCTGCGACGGGTCAACCAATGCATAAGGTGCATCAATTTCTGAACCAAGCGCGTTGTCTAGTAGAAGCCGGATCCCCACCGTTCCGGCTGTGGCATTGTTATTTTTCACATCATATGAAATACCAATGTTTCCAGCTCTGGAGTTGTTAGGGTCAATCGAAATGGACACCTTTTGTGTGATGGTATAGCCCTTAATGTCCCATGCAATGGTTAAAAGCCTGTTTTGCTCTGAAACGACAGGTTCATGAAGCTTTGTATCGATGCCAAACCAGCCATACTCCTGACCGAAAACAAAATCCTTTCCGTCGATACGAACGGTTGTGAAGGATGTTCCATTGCTCCTTGCCGCATCTTCCTTATAAAGAAGCGGAAGGTTGTTGTCAAACGCTTTTTGTGGATGACCGTCAATGGTTTCAATGGAGAAACCACCCGTTTTTGAATTGATTGAATATTTCATAAATTCGTTCGCAATGGAATAATCCGCATTGCTGGCGTCAGCATGAACAGGGAAACTGGCAAAAGTGAAAAGCATGGATAGAATAATAGCTGCAGCGATGCTGCGTTTCATTGTTCTATAGAACGTCATTGCCTATTTCCCTCCTTGATTTGAGACATATACATGAATGTTGAAATAGTCGCGTTTATCCGTTTGGATATATACGGTGTACCAGCCGCTCGTAACATTATCGAGGGTATACACTCCGCTTTTCTCCCGAAGGACCGTTCCTTTTGTTTTCATCTGACCTTGTGTTAAGACACCTTTTTCATAACGTGCATACGAGATCCCGGAAAAATTTTTCAATGAGATTTCAACTTTGTTGCCAAGAACCGACGCAGCATTGGAACTGTCTGGCATCACGCCGTTCACAAGGGCTATGGTGTCATACAGACCTACCAGGCGAACGGTTCGGCGAATAGTGGTCTGATTCCCTGCATCATCTCTTACCGTATAGTCGATATAGTACGGGTTCGAGCGGACAAATTCATTTGCCGAGATGTTGTCAGGGTTAAACACCCGTCCGCCTGATCCATAGCTTATGGTGACCCGGTTCGTCAGGTCCACCTTTTTACCCGCAACCATATCCCATGCTTCGAAGTCTAGAAGCTTGGACTTGTCATAGGCAATGGAGGCATCTTTTTTAGGCGTCATGCCTTCGATGAAGATTAGCTCTTCCCCATTTTTAAGTTTTAGCTCTGGGGGTGTTTTATCGATTAGACCAATGTCGACACCATACGAGGTATAGGTCCCTGTTCTTCCTTCAAGGTTGAAATTGTATAGTCCATTTTCTCTATAGTTCATTGACTTCTCTTGTTCCCAAGGATCGTTTCCGCCCACGAGTTTAGCATCTTTATCCGTGATTACCGTGACATTCACATTCTGGTTTGTTGCCGGGTTCTTGTCGATTCCCACAACATATCCTTCTTCTTTTCCAGAGGTGTCCACACCAACAACAATCTTGTTTTGATGATCCTTTTCCACCCACTCACCACTTTGGTTCTTTTCGAGATATTTGTATGTCCAGCGAACTTCTTTAACCCTTGGGCCACCCACTTCAATGCCTTCAACCGTTACGAGAATTTTTTGCGTGATGCCTGTTTGGTCCCTAACTTGAAAGACGTGCTCTCCGTTAGTTTTAACGTTGATTACTGCCTCTTTATAGGACAGGGCATCGCCGGACTCGTCCTTCACTTCAGTCAGAAGTGCATGTTCATATCCACGATAAGAAACGGTAAGGTCTGTTAGTTTTCTAAGAATGTCCAGCGGAACGCCGTCACTGTCACGGATTTGGTCAAAGGTTACATTCACGCTCAGCTTATCTTCAGCTAATGTGGCAGTGGCTTTGATTTGCGGCGGTGTGGACACAATATTGGATACGGTAATCACTTCCTGTCCTTCGTTGCCATAGTCGTCAACAAAGAACATGGACACTGTACCATTTTTTCTAAAGCGAACAGCTTTTGTGCCGGGGATATGTACGATATCGTTGGCAGTTAGGCTTCCGGCAGGTTCTACGCCGGTGACTGTTATCGTTTTGATGTCCTTGCTGAACTGTGTCAACTCCACATTCACGCTTTGTGCAGTAATGGTGGCTGGAGGCGTGCTGTAAGTCCTTGCGATTGCAGTAGGCGCTACCTTGTTAATGTTTGAGACGGTGATCGGAGTTGTCCAACGGTTTCCAGCATAGTCATAGGCTGTCACATTATAAATTCCTGAGCTGTCCAGTTCAACGACATATTCATTTTCGAGCGGCTCCCCTTTGAAGGGATAAACCACATCGCCCTTCTTCACCTCAGCAAATGCGATTTCACCGGAATCATCCGTTAAAGTGATCGTGGCAAAGATATTTTTGTTGGTCTTGGCCGTATTGGATAACACATAGGATGTTTGTCCAATGGTGTTGTCAAACTGGTTATAGCTAACCGTATGAGAACCTGTGTTGCCCGATTGATCCCTAAACTCAAATGTGAAGGTGTTATTATCCTCAGTTAGAGTCCTTGAGAAGGCTGCGTTGTTGTTTGTCATCGAAAGAGTTTTTCCGCCTCCGGTAAACTTGAGCGTTGCCATAACCCTTCTATAGGCTTTTCCTTCTGTGATTGGAACCCAGTTCCCAAGATAGTTCTCGTAGCTGTATTCCACCGTGTAGTGCTTGTCTTGCGTGATCGGCGTTTTATCAATATTCGAGACGGTGACCGGCAGTACCGTTGCTATTCCGGCTTTGTTTGTCACTTTGAAATATACCGTTGCATTCTGCTCGAAGGTTTCGGTATGCGAAACAACGGAGTCAATAGGGCTGAAGCTTATGCCGTCATACGAACGTTCAAATTTTAATATCCCGCTTTCCGGGTCATAGACAGACAGTGTTGCGGTAACATTTTGGTTGGTTGGCTCCGTGCTTGAATAGTCCACCTTGGCAACAGGTGCAGTTTCATCAACCACAGTAATTGCAACATATTCAGCTTCCATCCGGTCAGCTTCCATACCTTCTGCCGTGTATGACTCGAAATAAGCTGATTTTGTTGTTTTGCCGTCTCTTAGCGCTTCGAATACCAGCTTTGAATAAGCTGTTCTTCCTTCCTCTTCTGTAAATGAAGGGTCCGGAACACTTAGCTCTGTATTGAGTTCTAATCCGGATAACACTGCATTTTCAACAAAGAAATATTGTCCGGAATACTTTGGATCCGGAACGACAACATAATACAGCTTATCGCCCTGGTTATAGGATATAAACCCGCCGTTTTGGATGGTTTGACCATTTTTCTCTACACGACCGGAAATGTCGAATCCTGTAACGAAATTAACATCAGGTGTGAATTCTAGAACGCTATCCCTTCCAACCTCGTCCTGAATATAGAGGCTGATTGTATTATTGTTTTGAATTACAACCTCGTAGTCCATGACATAGTCAGCCGATGTTGTTAGAAGTCCTGTATACAGAAGGTTCGACCTTGCCATTTCACCCACAACATCACCCTCTACAGGTGCGTTAGGCATCACGGTGACTGGAACGTTAAAATAAACGCTAACCGTTGCGGTGGTTTTTGTTGTTGCAGGGTTTGCGCTGACACTTACAATTGCTGCCTCCGCGTCAACCAGGTCTAGTTTTGAGTCAAAGAACACTATTTCAGTCACATTTCCTGCTGTGTCGACAGCTTTGACCCCAATGGCATAGCTTCCACTAAGCCCCTTCAAGTCAATGGTGTAGGTTCTCTGTTTGTTGCCTGCGCCATTAATGATTACCGGACTACTCTGCATTTCCACGGATGGGCTTGATTGAAACAACGCATAGTCCGCTTCGGTTAGAATATGGTTGTCTGCCGGGTCTTGAATAAGCGCGAATGAAACGGTTGTATCGTTCTTGTCTGACACTTCAACGGTAATCACACCATCTTGTCTTGCTCCTTTGGTCACGATGTTACTTGAAGCAAGCGCAGAGGGAGCTGCCCGGTCAATGTTAGATACCGAAATAGGAACCAGAACATGATTTCCAAGCTCGTCAGACAGGGTCAGGTTTGTTGATATATTTTCGCTTACCGTTACTGTGAATGCACCGTCTGTATACGGAGAAACCGTGATTTTGTCTGCATCCTCTGGTGCAACTGTCAGTTTGCTAATCCCTGTCCCAGCATCACTTGCGATGATTGTTGCTGTCACGGAGGCGTTGGTTGGCTGAATGGTGCTATAGTCCGGCAATTCAAAGGTTGGTGCCTGGCTATCATAAAGAATGGTGAGCGGCTTTGCTTCTGTTAAAAATTCAGGTTTGTCGTCCGCAGGAGCATTGATGAGTCCAAACTGGAAATAGATCGTGTTGACACCTTCTTGAAGCGGAACCGGTGTGTCGAGTGTAAATGCATAATTCCCGCCGGAATTGTTGCTCGCTGTAAACTCAGGAACTAAAGCGCCGTTATCTGTTGGCATGCCGTCCGTTGTTGCATAATATACCGGGTTTTGATATTTCAATGCGCTATCAGAAGTCCATGCTGCATGCGGTTCATTCAAGACAGCATAGACACTATAGGTTCCATCCGTTGTTGTACCCATTCCGTTTACAGTCTTTGACTCCGTAAATTTCAATGTGTCAATGATCGCAGCTTCTGACCTCATGCCAAAGTAGGGGGAAACCTTCTTGCTCTGTCGTCCATGCGGATCTTGTGCCACAACAACAATGCTGTACGCACCTGATGGAAGTCCTGTTAGAGTCAAGGTCTGATTAACCTGTGCTATATTGTCACTGTCCAGCGTCAGAGTCAGCGGATAGTTGGGCATAGCTTCAATTCTGATCTCTGAGTCTGGCTTAGATAAATAGTAATATGCACTTGCAATTCCACTGCGGTCTGTCACTTTCACGTTAAACTGTTGTGATGATTTGAAATGATCGTGCTGACTTATTGCGGTATATTTAATCTCCGGGGAATAGGCGTCATACGTGTAGACTTGTGAAAATTCAGCAGTGTTACCAGACTGTTTATTTTTCACACGATATTCCAGTATATATTTCCCGTCCATCAAAACTTTGGTTCCGCTAAGATTCGATTTTTCAGCTGCACCAACATCTTGGCTTGATTCATAAACTCTAAAGTTTTGTGTAAAGCTTTTGTCATTGCCAGGAGCAGAAATCCACCGGTAACTCGTTTCAAAGTTTGGATTGCTTACGTCAAAGCTAATGTCAAAATACGGCTTTGGAAGACTGGAATCCTCCGTATGGAGGGTGTCGGCAACATTTCCATTGAACATACTCACAGGCTTTTTATAGTATCTAGAGGCTTGCTCGTTTCTAGAATCGTTTCCAAGTGAGTCTACTGTGAAATAATAGAGCGTTCCCTCAAAGTTGTCCCCTTTTGGAATGGATAGAATGGTAGTTGTGCTGTCACCTTCTGAGTCTACAAATGCCCACAGCCCTTGAGTTGAAGCAATTTCTTTGGAGGCAGGTTTAATTTGATTGATTGGCGTGTCAGGCGGCGCCGCAATTCCGTCTACAAAGGTATAATAAGTCCTTGACCAGCCGTTGTTGCTTTGCTCAAGGTCGTTCATTTCAAAGCGGTATTCATTTCTTTTGCGAAGCTGCGCATCTTGCGGATGTACAGTTTCATGTACGGTCACCCGCGGAGCCAGGTTGTCGATTTTGATATTTTCAATTTCTGCATAGCCGGCATCTCCGCCCAGCGGATTGTCAGCTTGATCCCATCCATACAGACGAAGCTTGAATTCGCCTTCCGTAGGGTCGATCGGACTTAGCTTTATGCTGACTCCATTGATGACCTGCGTGTTAATAGGTGCGGTAACTCTTGTTCTGTTTCCTGTACCGTCAAAGTTTGTTATTCGGGTCACGGCCGGTTCATAGGAATCGCCGGTTTTCTTGTACAGCTCATAATTCAAATAGTTTTGATTCGACTCGCTGTGGGCGACATTTCCCTCTGGATAGAGTGTTTCGCTGGCAACCATATAAAATTCATGCAGCTTTTTGATGTTGTTTTGAATGGAATTTGCCCCCAGCAGGTCATTTCCATTTTGGTCGGTCACTCTTACAGTTGGGGTTTTTGTGTCCACTTTATGAGTTGAGAAATAAAAACTTTGTGATGTCGGTGATTCTGGAGTTGGATTCTCTAAATAATAGGCCTGAGCGCGCCCCTTTTTCATTAGATAGGTAGATACGTTGTTAAGCTGAAGCCTTATGCCCTCGCTTTCAACTGCGCTAACATCCAGCGGAACTTTTCCAGTGAACTGAAGTTTGCCGTTTGGTTTGCCGTCATTGCCCTGCAGTTTGGTCATGGTAAGGTCGGCAAGCGGTGTTTCCGTACTGTTGCCAAGATATAACACAGGCGTTGCCTGGAAGTTTGTGATGAGCTCCGTTTTAATTTCTTGCGTCATAGCCTTTTTATGAATGGAAACCGCTTCAACTGTGATGTTAACATCTGTCAATTTCCGATTCAGATACCGGTTGTCCTGGCTCGGCGAATAGGTAACCGTCTGATTGATATCGGGGTTGCCGAGGTTATATATACTACGATAGAACGTATAAGTTACATCTTTATAATAGTAATTCGCTTGCCCTATCTTTGTTGTTAAATAGGTTTTAACCTCGGGATCGCCTGAGCTTGTATGGGCAAAGGTCCCCCCGAGGCTTTCAGCATTGGTAGACTGGGCAAGCAGCGCCACCCTGTAGGTTAGCGAAATCTCTGCTTTGTTCTGTGCAACCATTTGATCGTGAAGCTTCTTGCGGTCAATATTGAGCTGAAACGTTTTTGTTTTTGTAGGCTCCTCAAATGTTAACCAATCCCTGCCTACAGCGTCGTCCGAAACAGAATAGCTGAATACAGGAGCATCCTCATATTGCATGATGTCATAGTAACCATATTGATCTCTGACATATTTGTTCCACTCTGCATGTTCTGAGCCTGCCGAATTCGCATCCAGGTAGAACTCTCCGCCGAGCTCATCAACATAACCTATATCTGTGAATTTTCTTTTGGTTACGTCCGAAATGTCACGGTAAAGTCTGCCCTGGTCTCTTGTCCAGGAATCTATTTTAATGGTCTGTACCTTAGCCGGATTGGTATTCCCCTCAAGATAGGGAAGATACAAATCCACAGATTTACCGTACCAGTCATCACTGCCCACCAGCCAAAAAACGAGCTCATTCATTCTCCATGGTGGAATATTTTCCATTTTAAAGGTATGTCTTATATCAGACCAAGCGGGAGCTCCGCCAAAATTTGCTGCATAATCAGAGGCTGGTCCAGATTCATAGGTACTCACGCCCATGTAAATATCATCACCTGTTCCGCCGTCATCGTTTCCTCCTGTTTTCACACCAAACTCATAATTGTACTCTGTTGCTACATTCGCATAAACAGGCGTTACTGATGCGAGAAGCGATATTACCAGCATCAAGCTTAAAATCTTCTTCATAAAATACCTCCTCGTTATAAGACCACATTCTGGACAACGATCAGCCTTTACAGCTAATTTCCGCTGCAAATAGTTTCTATGTATTTTGAGCTAAGACCAATGGCTTGTAGCTCTTGTTTCATTTGATGGGTGAGTTCGATTTTTTGGTTAGGGACATATAAAGCCACGCCGTTGCGATTTTTGTAGCCAGCTGAATTTCTTACTTCGAAAGCAAGTGCTTGGGCGGCAGCAGTGACTTCTGATGATTGACCCATGATCTCTATAAGATCATATTGATCCAATATCCCTTCGTTTTTGCCTAACAGCTCTGATCGTTTTGCAAGGTCTGTTAGTGAGCGATCCAATTTCGCCTTTTCTATGGCCTTAACCAAGGATTCTGCCTGAGACAGCTTCATCATGGACATGGTTGTTTGCATCTTAGCTTCCATCCCCGAATGAAGGGTAAAAGAATCTAAAATTAACCGCCCTATTCTTTCCGTGCTGATCTGCGGGTTTCGCTCTAGCGCACCTATCCATGTGGTATAATACAAGCCTGCTGCGGGGGTTGAATCTTCAGAAGCTATGAGATATTTGCCCTGATCTCTAAGAGCATAGGCAGTTTCAACGGTGCCCATAAGACATGCATCAAAGACGATTAAGTCGAAATACAGATCTGATGAACCGATTGCTTGGGAAAGCTCCGAAACCTTCATCGTTTTTCGTTCGTTTAGCTCGTCTGCACCAAATCCGCCCATTGTACCGTACCCATGATCCCATAGAATCAGGATATAACGCTCACTTGGTGCAACGGTTTTACCCCAAACAAGAAAATCCCTTAGTGTCCTAGGGTCTGATGCGGCAGTTTGGATATGACTTTCGTGCTTTTGAAGTTGTCCATGGCTAACCTCAAAGCGTTCGGACGCTCCATCGGCCATATATTTGTTGTGATATTTGAGCGTTCCGCCTGTTTGCATCAGGATTTTCGTATTTTGGTTTGGCTGACCACGTAAAATTTCTTCCAAATCATCGGTGAGCCGGCCTTGCTGAGATTCAAGATCAGAACCAACCGCATAGATTAAAATCGTCGCTCCATCCAGATTTTTATCCTGCTCCCAAAGTGCCCTTGCCTCGTTTAATTGTTGCGTGGTGAAGACATCTGTTGCACTAAGGGTTTGACCTAGCGTGGCAAGTTGGTTTTTGGGTCTTGTGTTTAGAACATAACTGCTTATTTTTGCAAGAGTTCCCCGATTGAATTCGCGTTCTTTGGTAAGGTCTATTCCTAGAACTATAGAGGCGAAAGAAACCGCAGTTCCATAGGTAAAGTCGCCCTTGGTTTCTGAATATCCCAACACCCTTAATACCATTGAACAATATTGGTTAAGAGAGATGGGCCGGTTACCGCCAAAACGAAATTCATCAATTCCGTTAACTACACCCTTGGTATAGGCATACGACACGTAGCGGCCTTCCCACCCCGTATCAGTGAATGGATTTTTATAGATGCTATTCAGGGCCTCTTCTTCCTTCCCCCACAGCCGCAGCATCATTACAAGGGATTCTGCCCGGGTAGGCACCCGCGACAGTTCATATCCATGCTCCGTTCCACTGAACAACCCCAAGTGGTTAAGCCCTTCTGCATAATTTGAGCTTTGTGCCGCTGCTGCTGCTGATGGAGTTGTTGCGAGAAGAAAGATTAAAAAAATGATAAAACCTCGGATTTTCCCCATCAAGTTCCGGCCTTTCAATTTGAAATCCCCTTCTTTGCTCCTAAATTAGCTGATTAACCCTATCAAGCTACTCTAACATGACAGTTTAACCCCTGTGTGAAAGTTAAAGAAATCTTTAAGTTCTCACTTGCCGCTCGATTTTGGCAGACACCACAAATGTGTCCGTCGCTCACACCATTGATTCTGTGCATCAAACGAAAAATAATGATACTATGTATGATGGGTAAAAGACTTTGCTATAGACTATATCGTTTTTATATGTTGCAACAGGAGAAGATAATATGCGTAACGAACCAAACTTTTGGCTGGATTTACCGAAACCGTTTTTTATATTAGCTCCAATGGAAGACGTCACAGATATAGTATTTCGTCACGTCATTAGTGAAGCTGCAAAACCTGACGTATTTTTCACAGAATTCACAAGCGCAGAAAATTATTGTCACCCTGTTGGAAAAGAAAATGTAGGTGGCCGGTTAATGTTCACAGCTGATGAGCAACCGATTGTCGCTCATATTTGGGGCAATAAACCTGCACTTTTTGAACAGATGAGTATTGATATGAAAAAACTTGGTTTTCGTGGTATCGATATAAACATGGGGTGCCCGGCACAAAACGCCGCAGCCAGTGGAAAAGGGGCCGGATTAATACGCCATCCTGAAGTTGCAGCAGAAATTATTCAAGCAGCAAAAGCAGGTGGATTGCCGGTTAGTGTTAAAACAAGATTAGGTTACTCTAAAATTGATGAGTGGCGCGATTGGTTAGGACATATATTGAAACAAGATATTACGAATCTTTCCATTCACCTTCGTACCAAAAAAGAAAAGAGTAAAGTAGCTGCACACTGGGAACTAATTCCTGAAATAAAAAAATTGCGCGATGAAATTGCCCCAAATACGTTGTTAACCATTAATGGAGATATTCCGGACCGCGCAACAGGATTAAAAATAGTTGAACAATACGGCGTTGATGGTATCATGATTGGCCGCGGCATTTTCACTAATCCATTTGCTTTTGAGAAAGACTCTAAAGAACATAGCGCGAAGGATTTTCTCAATTTACTTCTTTTACAGTTGGATCTTCACGATAAATATTCAACAGAAACCTTGCCACGTTCATTTAGACCCCTTCTTCGCTATTTCAAAATCTATGTTCGTGGATTTAGTGGCGCAGGCGAACTAAGAGACCAATTAATGGAAACCACTTCAACAGAAGAAGTGCGTCGTTTAGTAAAACCTCTTTTAGATGAAGAATTAGATTGAAGAATATTAAAGATATGAGCTACGAAAAAGAGACTTCCCACAAGTTCAATGAACTCATAGGAAGTCTCTTATTTTTGCATTCATGTGGTCAAACGGTGTTTCCTTCTCAGGAAACCCTTGATGCATAAGGGTTTGTCACCCTTATTACATCATGCCGCCCATACCGCCCATGCCGCCCATATCTGGCATTCCGCCACCAGCAGCGGCTGGTTCTGGCTTGTCAGCGATAACCGCTTCAGTAGTCAGGAACATAGCAGCTACGGAAGCCGCGTTCTGCAGAGCATAACGTGTTACCTTGGCAGGGTCAACGATCCCTGCTTCGAACATGTTAACCCACTCATCGGTAGCAGCGTTGTATCCGATGCCGATCGCTTCTTTTTTCAGACGGTCCACGATAACGGAACCTTCCTGGCCTGCGTTAGCAGCGATGGTACGAACAGGCTCTTCCAGTGCGCGCAGCACGAGGTTCACACCCGTTCTTTCGTCGCCTTCAGCTACAACAGCAGCTACAGCAGCATATACGTTCACAAGAGCCGTACCCCCACCGGATACGATACCTTCTTCAACCGCAGCGCGGGTTGCGTTCAGGGCATCTTCGATGCGGAGCTTGCGCTCTTTCAATTCAGTTTCAGTAGCAGCACCGACTTTGACAACGGCTACGCCGCCAGCCAATTTAGCCAGACGCTCCTGCAGTTTTTCTTTGTCGAACTCGGAAGTGGTTTCTTCCAGCTGGGAACGGATTTGGCTAACGCGTGCATTAATGTCCGCCTTGTCGCCGCTTCCGTCTACAATTGTAGTGTTTTCTTTGGTTACGCGCACTTGACGGGCGTTACCCAGTTGCTCGATAGAAGTGCTCTTGAGATCCAGTCCAAGCTTCTCAGTGATCACTTGGCCGCCTGTCAGAGCAGCGATATCCTGCAGCATAGCTTCACGGCGGTCGCCGAAGCCAGGAGCCTTAACCGCTACAGCATTGAACGTTCCGCGCAGCTTGTTCACGATCAGCATCGCCTGAGCTTCGCCTTCGATGTCTTCAGCGATGATTACCAGCGGACGCGCCTGTTGAACGATCTTCTCCAAGAGTGGAAGAATTTCTTGAGTGCTGCTGATTTTCTTGTCTGTAATCAGGATGTACGGGTTCTCCAGAACGGCTTCCATCTTGTCCGTATCGGTGATCATGTACGGGGAGATGTAACCACGGTCGAACTGCATACCTTCAACCACTTCAAGCTCTGTCAGGAATCCGCGGGATTCTTCAACGGTGATAACGCCGTCCTTGCCCACTTTTTCCATAGCTTCAGCAATCAGTTGGCCCACTTCTTCGTCAGCAGCGGAGATTGCAGCTACTTGTGCGATCGCTTGGGAATCCACAATCGGCTTAGCGATATTCTGCAGTTCAGCGACAGCAGCCTTCACTGCTTTGTCGATCCCTTTACGCATAACCATCGGGTTAGCGCCTGCAGTTACGTTCTTCAGACCTTCGCGGATCATAGCCTGAGCCAGAACCGTTGCAGTTGTAGTACCGTCACCAGCCACATCGTTAGTCTTGGTAGCTACTTCTTTAACGAGCTGTGCGCCCATGTTCTCGAAGGCATCTTCGAGTTCGATTTCCTTGGCGATGGTTACACCGTCATTCGTGATCAGCGGGCTGCCGAATTTCTTCTCCAGTACCACGTTGCGGCCTTTTGGACCCAGTGTAACTTTTACTGCATTTGCCAAAGCGTCAACCCCGCGCAGCATTGCACGGCGAGCATCTTCACTGAACTTAATTTCTTTTGCCATTGTATAGTTAACCTCCTAATATAATTTGTGAATGTATTCTGAATCTGAGTTATGAGAGACGCTTAAGACTAGTCAAGAATAGCGTGAATGTCGCTTTCTTTCATAATCAGATATTCTTTGCCTTCGTATTTGATTTCAGTTCCGGCATATTTCGAGAAAAGCACACGGTCGCCTTCTTTCACTTCCAGCGCTACACGGACTCCGTCTTTCAAAGCTCCGCTGCCTACAGCGATAATAGTACCTTCTTGCGGCTTCTCTTTGGAAGAGTCCGGAAGCACGATCCCGAAAGAAGTGGTTTCCTGTTGCTCGCTTGGTTCTACCAATACGCGTTCACCTAGTGGTTTAATCATGAAAAAATAGCCTCCTTTGAAATTATGTGATTTGCCTTGAAAACATAGATTGAGCTGCGGGGATCTGCCGTCAGGGCGGCAATATAGCGGATCAGCATCTTGATAAGGGATGTTGCTCCGGCTATTCCCGGTTTTTTCGCAGCGTTAGCACTCAACCCTCTGTAGTGCTAACAACAATTTTTATGATACTCAACTTGAAGGCGAATTTCAAGTCCTTTTACGTAAAATCGTATTTGTTTTTGCCAAAATTATGGTTTCAGCGCTTGTCCGTCACACACTCTCCTACATTCTATCCAGCAAGGGGCATATTATGCCCCCTTCCCACTAATCTGCCTTCACATACCGCGACTCCCGCTTAGCGTCCTCAGCCAATTGCCTGCGGTAGACGAATGCGGACAGAAACACACTGAATTCATACAGCACCAGCAGCGGAATCGTCACCAGAAAGTCCGAGATGAAATCAGGCGGTGTAATGACCACAGCAATGAACACAAGCGCGAAATAGGCATAACGGCGCATCTTGCGCAGACGCAGCGGGTTCAGCACCCTGAGCTTAGTCAGGAACATGACAATCAGCGGCAGCTCGAAGAGCAGGGCCAGCGGAATCACCAGGCTGAACAGGAAGTTGAAGTATTCAGCGATGCCGTAGGTCTCCTCAAGCCCCATATTCCGCGTAATCGAAATCGTGAAGGATAAGGCCATAGGGAATACTATGTAATAGGCAAAAGCAATGCCGGCAATAAACAACACAAACACATAAGGCACATAACGCAGGGCAGCGCTCCTCTCCACAGGCCGCAGGCCGGGGCTGATAAACGCCCATAGCTGAAAGGCAATAAACGGCACGGAGAAGACCAGTGAGACCGCCATAGCGATCTTCATATACATCCCGATTCCGTCCCAGAAGGAGAACGCATGCAGGACGAAGCCCTGCGCAGCATCGGCGCTGATCAGGTACAGATAGATTGGCTTGGCGACGAATAAGCCGAGCACAAGTCCTGCTACGAACACGATCAGCACGTAGATAAGACGTCTGCGCAGCTCCGTCAGATGATCGACGAGGGACATTTCTTCCGCTTCCAGAGACATGACTGACACCACCCGGATTGACATTTTTTCATCTTCAAAAAAAGGGCGCCGCCCCGGTCTAAAGCAGACCTGGGAAAGACGCCCCTGCGTGGGAACCTTAAAATTATTCCGGCAGACGGCGGTCCTGCGGAAGTTCTGCTGCTGCCGTCTGCGCAGCCGCAGGAGCAACAGTCTCGCTCCGCTTGGCCGCTTCCGGCTCGTTCACAATCTCCCGAGCACCGTCCTTGAATTCACGGAAGGTACGCCCGACTGCCCGCCCCAGCTCAGGAAGCTTATTGGGACCGAAGAGCAGCAATGCCAAGATAACCAACAAGATAATTCCGGGTGTGCCAATACCACCTAACATACCGGTTTCCTCCCATCCTTCTGTCCGTTCATGACAATAGTTAACGATAAAATAATAATACCATAACTTATATCACACATCCATTGTGTATCCTGAACGATTTAGACAAAAGTGAGGAGAGCAGAGTCCGATTACTGGCGGTATTGTCCCGTAACCATTAGCAGAGCTTCCGGAAGCTGATCCATAATCGCCGCCAGATTCTCATGTACCCCCTTCGGGGTACCGGGCAGATTGACAATCAGAGTTCTTCCGCGGATGCCGCAGATTCCCCGGAACAGCATAGCTGCGCGGTTCTTCTGCATCACCGTACTGCGCATCGCCTCGGAGAGTCCGGGCACTTCGCGTTCAATGACCCGCCGCGTCGCTTCCGGCGTAACATCGCGGATGGCCAGATCGGTTCCGCCGGTTGTCAGCACCAGATCCGCCTGGAAATAATCCGTAAGCTCAATCAATGCAGCAATAATCTCATCCTGCTCATCAGGCACGATCCGGTATTCAATGATCTCGCCGCCCAGCTCCTCCTCCACCAGCTCCCGAATCACCTGGGCGCTCGTGTCTTCCCGTTCGCCCCTGGCCCCTTTATCGCTGGCCGTCAGGATTGCTGTTTTCCACGCCATAGGTTGTCCCTCCCTCTCTATGTACTATGTATATCCGGCTGCTGAAGCAGCTGCCGCTGCGCCTTCGGCTGTATCCTTCCCTGCTGCTGCTCTATTCTGCTTCCAGCGCGTAATCCCCATTCTTGCCGCCGCTCTTGGACACCAGCATCGTAGGTCCGATAATCATGTCCTTCTGCAGCGCCTTGCACATATCATATACGGTCAGCGCCGCTGCCGATACGGCAGTCAGCGCCTCCATCTCCACCCCGGTCTTGCCGGTAGTGCTGACGGTTGCTTCTATATATAGTTCATCTTTGTTGTTATCCATGAAGCGGATATCCACTCCGGTAAGCGGCAGCGGGTGGCACATGGGAATCCAGCTTGCGGTCTGCTTCGCCGCCATGATTCCTGCAACCTGAGCTACCGCTAGCACATCGCCCTTGCGGACCGTTCCCGCCTTAATGGCGCTCAGCGTCTCCGGGGCCATATGCACCTGGCTTCTGGCTGCCGCTGTCCGCCTGGTAACTTCCTTGTCGCTCACATCCACCATGCGGGCTCTGCCCTGCTCGTTGAAATGAGTTAATTCCATGCAGCCCTCTCCTTCCGGCAATCCCAGATGCCGTTCTCCGTAATCAGCAGATCCATTAAGGCATCATGCTCCTCAAGCGGTACTTCCGGTACCAGCTGGAGGCCGTAGGCCAGACCAATCCACATAGGCTTGGCAGCCGTACCGGGGACTCCGGCCTCCAGGGCAGTGCGCAAGCGGTCATAATAACCGCGTCCGTAGCCGAGGCGGCCGCCCCGCCGGTCAAAGGCCAGTCCGGGCACGAAGATGACCTCCGGGCAGCCGGTTCCACGTCCTGCTTGCGCGAGGGCTCCGGCAAGAGCAGCACTCCCGGCCGGCGGCTCCATGATCCCGTAGGTTCCAGGGACAAGCTCATCCCAGGAGCTTACCTGGTGAAGGCTTAAGTCCCCGCTCTCCCGGTTAACGCGGGGAAGCAGCACCTTATGCCCTTCCGCCCATGCCGCCGTAAGAAGCGGACGGCAGTCCAGCTCGGAGCGAAACGGCGCATACGCAAGCAGTGAAGCTGCGCCTTCCTGTGAGAACCAGCTCCAGGCATGGGCGCACACCCGGGCGGATAACAGCTCCCGCTGCTCCATGGGCAAGGCATCGCGGAGCGCGGTATTCCCGGTGCGAAGCTCGCGCTTCCGCCCGGCAAGCTGCATGCTGTGCTCCTGCATAGGCAGCCTCCTCCTTCACTTGTTCCTAGCTTATCATAGTTTGTAAGCTCAGTTTACCACTCTTCTCACCGGTTCGCCAAGGTTGATTCATTCCCCTTGTTAGAAGAATGAACCTCGCACGCCCCACCTTTTTCATGTAAACTGGAGAATAAGATTAGACAATCGCCTGGGCGCAAGCCGCCGGGGCCAATTTGCAAGGGCGGAGGTTTCATCAGAATGCTTCTTCAAGCGACAGGAATTACGAAATCATACGGTATACAAAGCGTGCTGGACGGCATTAGCCTAATGGTGAACGAGAGGGAGAGAGTCGGGCTGGTTGGCGTCAACGGGGCAGGCAAATCGACCTTTCTGCAGATTCTCGCGGGTGAGATGTCTTATGACAGCGGACAAATTCATAAGTCTAAAGAGACTACGATTGGCTATCTGGCCCAGAACAGCGGCCTGCAGTCGGATAACACCATACAGGAAGAGATGCTCGCGGTATTTGCGCCGCTGCTGGAGGCAGAGGCCGAGCTGCGGCAGCTGGAGACGGATATCGCCGATCCGGCACTTGCCGAAGATCCGAAGCGTTATGAGGATCTGCTGGAGCGCTATGCCAGACGCTCCGACTGGTTCAAGGATCACGGCGGCTATGAGATCAATACGCGTATCCGCAGCGTGCTGCACGGGATGGGCTTCGGAGAGTTCGCACCGGATACTCCGATCTCAACGTTAAGCGGAGGCCAGAAGACACGTCTGGCACTGGCCCGCATTCTGCTTCAAGCCCCTGATCTGCTCATGCTCGATGAGCCGACCAACCATCTGGACATTGAGACGCTCACCTGGCTGGAGGATTATCTGCGCGGCTACGCAGGCGGTATTCTGGTCGTATCCCATGACCGGTATTTCCTCGACCGCCTGGTGACGACCATTGTGGAGATTGAGCGGCACCAATCGCGCAGATACACAGGTAACTACAGCCGTTATATGGAGCTGAAGGCTGCGGAATACGAGATTCGTATGAAGCAGTATGAGAAGCAGCAGGACGAAATTTCGCGGATGGAGGATTTCGTGCAGCGCAACATTGTCCGGGCCTCCACCACCAAGCGGGCACAGAGCCGCCGCAAGGCGCTCGACAAAATGGAGCGCATCGACAAGCCGCTGGGCGACCTCAAGAAGGCCAGCTTCTCCTTCGAGCCTGACTTCATGTCCGGCAAGGAAGTGCTGCAGGTCCGGGAGGTCGCAGTCTCTTTCAGTCCTGAGGCTGCACCGCTCTTCCGCAATGCCTCCTTCGAGCTGCGGCGCGGCGAGACAGCGGCGCTGATCGGACCAAACGGGATCGGGAAGTCCACACTGCTGCAATGCATGACCGGCACCCGCGAGCCTTCCCGCGGAACCGTGAACTGGGGAACCAAGGTGAAGATCGCATACTACGACCAGGAGCAGACCCGGCTGAATCCGCGCAATACTGTGCTGGAGGAGCTGTGGAGTGAATATCCGATGCTGGAGGAGGCCAGAATCCGTACGATTCTTGGCAACTTCCTGTTCAGCGGCGAGGATGTACTTAAGAAGGTAGCTGCGCTGAGCGGCGGCGAGAAGGCCCGGGTGGCCCTGTCCAAGCTAATGCTTCGCGGAGCCAATATGCTGATTCTCGATGAGCCTACCAACCATCTGGATCTCGTCAGCCGTGAGGTGCTCGAATCGGCCCTGATCGATTTTGAAGGCACATTGCTGTTCATTTCCCATGACCGTTATTTCCTCAACAAGATGGCTGAACGGGTACTGGAGCTGCACCCGGACGGAATTGATCAGTATTTGGGCAATTATGACGACTATATCGAGAAAAAGCTCGAGCTCAAGGCGATTGCCGAAGAGGAAGCCGAGCTTGCCGCCGCCAAGTCCTCCCGCAGTGCCGACAACGAAGCGGTATCCGCCGAGAAAGGAAGCTCCCTCTCCTATGAGGCGGAGAAGCAGGCCAAACGCGAGGAGCGGAACCGCCAGCGCCGCATCTCCGAACTGGAGGAGAATATCGCGAAGCTGGAGGAAGCCATCGCGGGGATTGAGCATGAAATGACTAAGCCTGAGGTGTATCAGGATTATATGGCGCTTCAGGAGCATGAAAGTGAGCTTAAGGACAAAAAACGCGAGCTGGGAGATTTATTTAGCGAATGGGAGAAACTGGCTGAGGAATAATGTAAAGGCGCATCAAAAAAAATTTTAACAGTTTCCAATTTGTTCAAATCTAGTTATCCACAGGCTCATCCACAGTTTCCGTGCATAACTATCGTCTAAAATTAGCCCTTCGGGGCTTTTTTCATGCGTAAAATGGCTACTTTGCTTGTCAAGGACTTTTTATCCACCGAATTATCCACATTATCCACAATTCTCACAATTTTGTTTCATAGCATAACCTCCTGTTTATGGTGCTCGCAAAAAAGGCGTTATTGCTGATTTTACACGGTTTTTACACAACTCGTGCGGAATATGTGGATAACGTTGTCCACAGGTTGACAAATGCCGCAAGTGGCAAAAATCATGTTAGGTTTAGGCGATATGTACGTTCACTTGTGCGCCATCCGGCCCACGCTCCCAGGCAACGCCGAATGTGGTCGGTTTTTCGATTACATTTGGCTCGCGTACCCTCATTCGGCGCATTGTGGTCGGTTTTTCGATTACATTTGCATTTGGCTCGCGCACCTTCATCCGGCGCATTGTGGTCGGTTTTTCGACTACATTTGGCTCGCGCACCTCACCCGGCGCATTGTGGTCGGTTTTTCGATTACATTTAGCTCGCGCACCCTCATCCGGCGCATTGTGGTCGGTTTTTCGACTACATTTGGCTCGCGTATCCTCATCCGGCGCATTGTGGTCGGTTTTTCGACTACATTTGGCTCGCGTACCTCACCCGGCGCATTGTGGTCGGTTTTTCGACTACATTTGGCTCGCGTACCCTCATCCGGTGCATTGTGGTCGGTTTTTCGACTACATTTGGCTCGCGCACCTTCATCCCCGGCAGCCATCGCGACGGGAAATGTGGTCGGTTTTTCGACTACATTTGGCTCGCGTACCCTCATCCGGCGCATTGTGGTCGGTTTTTCGACTACATATGGCTCGCGCACCCTCATCCGGCGCATTGTGGTCGGTTTTTCGACTACATTTGGCTCGCGTACCCTCATCCGGCGTATTGTGGTCGGTTTTTCGACTACAATGCGCCCATCAGCCTCGCGACGAGAAATGTGTTCGGTTTTTCGACTACATTGGGCTTACGCCGCTTTGCTAGCCCCTGACAGCAAAAATGCCCCTGCCGATGTTGGTGACATGGCAGAGGCATCCAATCCTTGAAAAGCGTTGAACCCGCGCGGTAACTTCGCTCTGTTCTTGGGTCTCTAGCTTTTTAGCTATTCACCGCCGAGCCGGGAGAGGGCACCTCCGATTCCGACAGCAGTGCCGCATTACAAGCGGCGATGTAAGCAATGCCTGCGGCCATCACGATATCGTGATGGATGGCCGTGCCCCGGAACTTGGTGTCCTTCCACTCCACCATGACGGCGGCCTCGGCCTGGGCATTCCCGCCGCTGCCGAGGGAATGCAGCTCCAGCCCGTCGAAGCGGATATCCTCGGCAATCCCTTGCCCTATAGCGGCAATGATTGCTTCCAGCGGACCGTCTCCGGTGCTGGTCTGGGTCGTCTCTGCGCCGCTCTGC
The DNA here is from genome assembly GCF_037975415.1 of Paenibacillus sp. FSL M7-0896. Classification (NCBI taxonomy): domain Bacteria; kingdom Bacillati; phylum Bacillota; class Bacilli; order Caryophanales; family Paenibacillaceae; genus Paenibacillus; species Paenibacillus sp. FSL M7-0896. Next base: position 894,082 of record NZ_CP150250.1, on the reverse strand, counting down.
AGATGGCGCACTGTCACTGCGGCCACGCGGCGCGGCGCGCTGCCGGCCAGGACCTGGACCTCGCCGAGCGCATAGACCTGCGCCTGCTGTCCTGTGGTGCTGCTGACCATCCGCAGCAGCTCATCATCGCTGACAGCCTTCTGGCGGTCAGCCGTCTCCTTGAAGGATTCGTAGAGCGCGTCCAGCTCCGCCGAATCCAGGGCAATGCCGTACTTCGCAGCGCGGTCCTTCAGCGCATGCCTGCCGGAATGCTTGCCGAGGATAATCATGCTGCGCGGGATGCCCAGCCGCTCCGGGTCCATAATCTCGTAGGTGCTGCGGTCCTTCAGCAGGCCGTCCTGATGGATGCCGGATTCATGCTGGAAGGCATTGCGCCCGACCACCGGCTTGTTGAAGGCAATCGGGAAATGCATCGCCCCGCTGATCATCCGTGAGGTGTCATACAGCTTATCCAGCACGATTCCAGTCTCGGCGCCGATAGAGTCTCCGCGTGTCTCCAGCGCCATGACCAGCTCCTCCAGCGCACAGTTGCCGGTCCGCTCGCCCACTCCGTTGACCGTAACCTCAATCTGTGTGGCGCCGCCTTCAATGGCCGCCAGGCTGTTCGCTACGGCGAGGCCCAGATCGTTGTGGCAGTGGGCGCTGTAGATGACCTTGTCTCCGCCCCTGGCCCCAAGCCGCACACGCCGGAACATCTCTCCGTATTCCTGAGGCAGCGCATAACCTACCGTATCCGGCAGATTGATAATCGAAGCGCCCTCTTCAATCACCGCCTCGACCATCTCGATCAGATCGTCGATGCCCGTCCGCGCAGCGTCCATTGCAGTGAACTCTACCACATCGCAGAACTGGCGGGCATAAGCCGTCATCTCTCTGGCAACCACTACAACCTCAGGGCGGCTCATGCGCAGCTGATGTCGCAGATGGATGTCGGAGGAGGAGATGAACAGATGAATCCGCCGCCGCGCGGCATCCCGGGTGGCCCGTACAGCAGCATCGATATCCCCCTTGACTGCCCGTGCGAAGCCGCAGATCTCCACGCCCTGAATGTTGCGGGAGATCGTCTCCACCGCAGCGAAATCCCCCGGACTGGATACAGGGAATCCCGGCTCCATGACATCCACTCCCAGGTCCGCCAGCTTGCCGGCCAGAATAATCTTTTGCTCAGGGGTAAGACTGGCTCCCGGGGCCTGCTCCCCGTCACGCAGCGTCGTGTCAAAAATCTGAATTCGTTTCTTTACCGGAATAATCATTGTAATTCCTCCTCAAATTAGGTTTATCTAATGGAGGGCTGCCTCCTAAAAAGCACAAAGACCCCCCGTCTCTTATAAAGAGACGGGGGGTCAGCCCTCCGCGGTACCACTCTTTTTGACGCATAGGCTCCCTGATGTCAGAAGTCCTGGCTGCGTCCAGCTTAGATCAGATCTCCCAGCCCCGATAACGGAAGCTATAAAGATCTGAAGGGTCCGGTAACGGGGACATCCGTAGCAGCGTACCTGTAGCTCTTTCCGCCGCTCCGCTCACGGGTGAGATTCGCCGGCCTCTGGTGTCTGCGTCGCACCTCCCCGCAGCTCTCTGTTCACCTTAGCCGTCTACTGCTCCCGATCCTTGCGTGTCATTCCTATATCACTTCTCACAAAATGTGCACAAAAAAAGCCTGCCGTCTCATTCAAGAGACGACAGGCTGTTCACTGTCGCGGTACCACTCTTGTTGATATCCGAACCCGCTAACCTTCCAGCTGCTCTGCGATACCCACTCCATGTCTGCAAGGTTCCCGAAATGTTACCACTCCGTCCAGCCTTGACTGACCACCCTCTCACGGAGGTTAACCGTAACGGTGTACCTAGGGTCGCCGGATTACATCCTGTACCGGCCAGCGCTCCTGTTCAAAGAGCTCCCTGCTTCCACCGCTCCGCTCCCGGACGAGTTCAGGTCTCCATCGACTGCGTCGCACCTTCCCGCAGCTCTCTTATCCCGGAGTGACCTTACTGCTTCCGATCATTGCGTTTGTTCAAATATAAGATGATTGAATTGAACTGATTATACCCGGCGGCATCTGCAAAAGTCAATAGGCAGATACCGACCATTTCTCCAGCGAATAGCCGGGATCGGCGACCATATCCAGCGGAATCCCGCCTTCATGTCTCCATTTCACGTAAGCTGCGGCACCAATCATCGCCGCATTATCCGTGCAATATACGGGAGGAGGGATAACCAGCTCGATCCCCTCTGTCCCGCAGCGCCGGATCAGGGCTTCGCGCAGCCCCTTGTTCGCCGCTACCCCTCCGCAGAGCAGAAGCTGCTCCGCGTGGTATTCACGGACGGCACGGATCGCCTTCTCGACCAGCACTTCAACTACGGATTCCTGGAAGCCGCGCGCAATGCCCGCGACATCCGGCACAAGCCCCTTCATCTTACTCTGATTCACCGCGTTCAGCACCGCAGACTTCAGACCGCTGAAGCTGAAGTCATACGAGCCCGGCTCCAGCCACACACGCGGCAGAGCGAAGGCTTCCTCCGCTTCATGCGCCAGCTTGTCCACATGCGGCCCTCCCGGATAAGGGAAGCCCAGGGCCCGCGCCACTTTGTCGTACGCTTCGCCGACGGCATCGTCACGGGTGCGCCCGATGATCCGGAAAGCTCCTTCCCGCTCCATATGCACCAGCTCCGTATGCCCCCCTGACACCACCAGCGTCATGCCCGGATACTTCAATTCCTTGACCAGCCGGTTGGCATAGATATGACCGGCAATATGATGCGTGCCGATGAGCGGCTTGCCCCAGGCCAGCGCCAGGCTTTTGGCAGCCACGACTCCGACCAGCAGCGCCCCCACCAGTCCCGGACCCTGCGTTACCGCCACTGCCGTCAGCTCCTGCGGACGTACGCCGGCTACGCTTAAGGCTTCTTCAATGACCAGCGTTATCACCTCGACATGCTTGCGGGAGGCCACTTCAGGCACCACACCTCCGAATGCCCGATGGGTCTCAATCTGGCTGGAGATGATGTTGGACAACACCTCACAGCCATCCTTCACTACAGCTACAGAGGTCTCGTCACAGCTGGTTTCAATCGCCAGAATCAATACAGGCTCCCTTGCGCCCGTGTCTGTCTTCATTTCAAGTCCACGCTTCCTTCCGTTACAGCTTGCTCCCCGTACTCCGGCAGATCGGCCCACATGATGAGCGCATCCTCGCGGTTGTCCGAATAATAGCCCTTGCGGGTACCCGCAGGCTTGAAGCCTTTTTTGCGGTATAAATTCTGGGCCACCTCATTGGAGACCCGTACTTCAAGCGTGATCGACTGCATGCCGAGATAAGCCGCCGTCTTCATCAGCTCGTCCAGGAGCCGCTCGCCCCATTTACGTCCCCGGTATGCCTCCAGCAGTGCAATATTGGTAACATGCGCCTCATCGACAATCGCCCACATTCCTGCGTATCCAATAATATGCCCTGCCAGCTCCATTACCATATATTTAGCAAAATGATTGTGGGTCAGCTCGTTGCGGAAGGCTTCCTCTGTCCAAGGCATGGTGAAGGCCTCCCGTTCAATCACAAGAATCGCAGGCACATCCTCCAGCCGCATCAGGCGAAAAACAAGCTCAGTCTCCTGAGCTGGTCTACGTTCCGGTTCGATCATCGTGTATTCAGGCTCCCTTCGCTGCTGCGGCGCAAATTCGCCTCCGCCTCTGACAGCTGCGTATAATTGGGAATCAGCGTATGCAAATCTCCGCTCTCTTCGTAGAGACCCGCTTCCGCCAGAAATCCAGTCCAGCGTCCTTCAAGCTCATAAGGCACTGCCTGGACGTTGGCGGCTTCCATCAGCGGAGCCAGCATGTCCGCACTTCCGTGCAGCGCCGTCTCGCCTACGAACCACAGTGTGTCCGGCAGATCGCCCTCAGCTGCGGCTTCCTTCAGCCGTACCGCCAGCTCCTGCACCCAGTCGGCCATCAGCCTGATGGCATCCGGCGCCAGCCGCCGGGGAGGCTTGTTCCCGTCCGCCGTGAATACAGCGGTGTATGCCTGTCCCCGCCGGGCATCGATCAGCGGAATGATCCAGTCTGTTCCTGCCGTGCCGTTCGGGGACGTTATGGGGTCTTGCTTCTGCTGCGCAGAAGCCGCATGGTATCCGCCCCAGGCCAGCGCATGCAGGCTGGATACACCGGTAACCGGTACGTTCCAGGCCCAGGCCAGCGTCTTGGCTGCAGTCACAGCGATCCGTGTTCCGGTATAGGAGCCCGGGCCGATCCCGACCGAGATTCCGCCGATTCTTTCGGCCGTAGTGGCAGACGCCTGAAGTGCCTGCTCAATAATAGGGAGCAGATGAACCGAATGGTTCCGCTCCCCGGAAGCATTAATCTCATGCAACAGCTCCCCGCCGCCAGTCACGGCCACTCCCAGAACTGCCGTTGATGTATCCAGCGCCAAAAACCGCTTACGCGGCTCATTATTCGAGTTCGTCATGTTTCTTTACCCCACTTCTGGATCAGCATCCGGCACACTTCGCCGTAAGGCTCTCCGATTCCGGTCACCGTAATCTCCCGTTCATCCGGGCCGGCGGTCTTCAGCTCTATATGGAGATGCCGCGGCGGCATCAGATCAGCAATGATTCGGCTCCATTCCACCAGACACACACCCTGACCGTAGAAATACTCTTCCAGTCCCAGCTCGTCCGCTTCCTGCAGCGATATCCGGTATACATCCATATGATACAGCGGCAGACGTCCTTCATACTCTTTGATAATGGTAAAAGTAGGACTATTCACAATACCTTCCACACCCAAGTGGCGTGCATAGCACTGCGAGAACGCTGTTTTGCCCGCACCTAGATCCCCGTCAAGTCCGATAACCATCCCCGCCGATGACGCGGCAGCAATGGCGGCGGCAAGTGCCTCCGTATCCTGAAGGCTGAATGAACGGGTTGTAAACACCGTTTGTGTATTATTGTCCAAAGCTGCAACTACCACCTTTTTGAAGATCCCTTAACAGTTAACAATACTTTTAATTATATCGGTATGCTACTTGTACCGCAACAGCCTGTCAGTCCGTTGAGAACGCCGGAGCCGCCGCAGGCTTCCCCGGATGCCGGGAGAACAGGCTATGCAGCACCATACCACCAATAATGACCGCAATCCCCGCCCATGACAGGAGGGAAGGCAGCGGCGAGGCCAGCAAGAGCATCTCCCCCAGCAAGGCGAACAGCACCTCCAGTGACTGGGTCGCTTCCACGGCTGCCAGACTGCTCATGCTATCCCGGACCAGATCGGTAGCCCGGAAAAACAACACCGTAGCCACAATTCCCGAACTGAGTGCAACAATGACTGATTGTCCTAATTGCGAGGAGGAGGGCAGGCCTGTATCTGTCATACCATACAGAGCGACAGCCAGCCAGAAGGGCAGGCTGGCAAGCGTCATGCCAAGAATCCGCTGGAATACATCCAGCTGGCCGCCGCACAGCTCCATCATCTTACGGTTGCCGAGCGGATAAGCGAAGGAAGCGATAAGTACCGGGACAATGCCGAGCAGGACCTGGGATGGGGCAAGCTGCCGCGCCTGCTCCACCTGCAGCAGCGCTACTCCGGCGAGAATAATCAGGGAGAGGAGCAGCCCGCGCAGCGGGATTTTACCTCTTATGTATACTTGTCCTCCCGGTCCGCTGACCCATTCTCCGAAGAACGGAGCCAGCAGCGAACCGGAGATAATCGTGATCTGCCACGTTCCAGCCGTCAGCCAGCCCGGTGCATAGGCAGCGGCGAAGCAGATGGGCGCGTAGAACAAGCCGAACCCGACAGTTCCCCACAGCAGCCAGGCTCCAGGCCGTTCTCTCATCGCAGCCAGCAGCGGCTTCAGCCTCCCTCTTCCGGCCACAATCGCCAGCAGCAGCGGGAGCGTGAACAAGTACCGCAGCGAGGCGCTCCACGCCCAGCTTCCTCCCGCAAGCTCCATCCTCCGGTTCAGCACAAACGTCACCGCAAAAAACAGCGCCGAGCACACACCCAGTAATATCGGACGCACTTCCATCATCTCTTTTCGTCAAAATTCTTCTTCCAAATATAGGGCTCACCACTCCCGGCGTCAATATCTGTGTCAGCTATTATTTAGAGGCTACGGCTCCATACCCCGGCTCTGAGCATAACGATTATTTTCGGTCAGGCCACACAAAAAGCAGGAGACTCCCCGCGATGGTGCCACCGCCAAAAGAACTCCTGCTCGAATGAGTATTTTACCTGGATACCTACCAGGACTTATTATGCTGACCCGCTACTTCCTCTGCTCCTCCAGCCGCTCAACACCAACAGTCTGTGTATTCGTCGGCCGGGAGCCTACCTGAACCGTTGCCATACCGTTATCCGAATCTACATGCTCAATCCAGACCGGCTCACCGTCGAGATGCACCGCAATCTTGTCCTTGGAAGCGTAAATATCCTGCGCACGTGTTATATCCATTCTTTTCTTGCCCCCCTATTCCTCTTCATCTTCCGCCGGAAGCTCCCCGATTGTTGCATCAGCATCCAGTAGTACTGCATCCTCGTCCAGTCCGGCATCCTCCGGATCGGCAATAATATTGTCCCAATTGACCGCCTCAGCCGGAATATCCTGCTCGGATAACGCATCGCTCCAGTGATAGTGCTCCTTGTCCATAATGCCTCCTCTTCTCGCTTTGGGTCTGTGCAAGCTGAGCAGCATTTATTTTTTCCCATGACTCTCAAAACATGCATCCGGCTAGAAAAAGCCCTGCCTCCCCATACTAAGCCATACCACATCCCATCAGGAGGCGATTCTCATGCATACCGTTTGGAAAGGAGCCATCAGCTTCGGGCTTGTGCATGTTCCGGTCAAGATGTTCTCCGCTACGGAGGATAAAGACATCTCGCTGCGCTACATCCACAAAGAATGCGGTAGTCCGCTGTCTTATGTACGTAAATGTCCTGTCTGTGACAAGGAAGTCACCTGGGAGGAGATCGGCAAGGGGTACGAATATGAGAAGGGCAAGTTTGTTCTGTTCGACAAGGAGGAGCTGGATCAGCTAAGCGAGGAGAGCAGTAAGAGCATCACCATACTGGATTTCGTGGATTTGACGGAGATTGACCCGATTTATTTCCAGAAGACCTACTATTTATCGCCAGACCAGGCAGGCGCCAATGCTTACCGTTTGCTGATGGAGGCGATGCGTCAGACCGGGAAGATCGGTATTGCCAAGATCTCCATCCGCTCCAAAAGCAGTCTGGCCGCCATCCGCGTCCTGGCAGACTGCTTGGCGATTGAAACGATCTATTACCCGGACGAGGTCCGTCCGGTATCGCAGGTTCCCGGCCTGCCGGAGCCGGGCAGCGTGAACGACAAAGAGCTGGATATGGCCAAGCTGCTGATCTCACAGCTGTCCACCCCGTTCGAGCCTGCCAAATACACCGATGATTACCGCCAGCGGATGCTTGATCTGATTACACATAAGATTGCAGGCGAAGAGTTCCATATTGCTCCGGCCCGCCAGGAGAACAATGTTATCGATCTGATGGCTGCCCTGCAGGCCAGTATCGAGGCTGTGCAGCATATTCCTTCCGATCCCGGACCGGCTAAGGGAGGCAGCGGGGCTAAGCCAAGGACAGCCGCCGGTGCGAAAAAACGTCCGGCCAAGGCCACTGCCGCAGGGACTCCAACCGATACAGCCGCCGCTCCGGTTGTAGATGAAGCTACCGGACCAATTCCGGTGATTGCCCCGAAGCCGAAGCGCCGGAGCGCGAAGAGCAAGGTAACCGGTGCCTAGAGGCCCGGCGTCTGCACCCGCCGCCAGGCTGGACAACTCCCTTCAGCTTAAGACCATCACTCCGTTTGAGCCTGTACTGGCCTCTGTGCTTCCAAGCGGAGAACAGTGGATCGCCCAGATCAAATGGGACGGCGTGCGGATGATCTCCTATTACGACGGGAGCCATGCTGAACTGATTAACCGCCGTGGCAATCGGCGCACGCTCCAATATCCTGAGCTGGCCGAACCAGGAAGCTATTGCCGGGCCGGCTCCTTCATTCTGGATGGCGAGATCATTGCACTCAGCGGCGGCAAGCCCTCCTTCCATGAGGTCATGCGGCGGGACAGCCTGAAGAACGAGGCTGCGATCCGGGCAGTGCAGCCCCAGGTTCCGGTGCTGTATATGGTTTTTGATATGCTGTATTGTGACGGCATCTGGCTGCTGGATGAACCGCTGTCCCGGCGGCAGGAGCTGCTGAAGGAGATGCTGCTGCCCCATCCCCATGTGCAGCAGGTGCCGAGCTACCCCGATCCCGTCCAGTTGCTCGCTGCGGCACGGCAGGGCAGTCTGGAGGGGATCGTCTGTAAGGATCTGGACAGCACTTATGCGCCGGGCGGCAAGGACAAGCGCTGGCAGAAGCTCAAGATCATCTCCGATGTCACCGCTGTCGCCGGGGGCGTCACCTTCCGGGACGGCATCGTGAATGCGCTGCTGTTCGGCCTGTATGATGATGCCGGCAGGCTGCATTATATCGGACATGCCGGAGCAGGCAGAATGACCGTCCAGGACTGGCGGACACTGACCGGACGGATTCCGGGACTTGTCACAGAGCATATGCCGTTTGCCGACCTTCCGCAGCGAAGCTCAGGCTCCGTTTGGATTAAGCCTGAGCTGGTGTTTAAGCTGCATTTTCTGGAATGGAATCCCTCCGGCACCTTCCGCCAGCCTGTGATTCAGGCTCAGGTCGATCTGCCCGCCCATTCCTGTTCTTTAAGCCAGAGGGGGTTCTAGCTGCCTATTGGGGAGTAAGGCTTCCGGCAAGTTTCAGCAGTTCAGCCTTACTCTGCACAGTGTTCCGGCTATCCGTTAATGTGTACTCTCTGCTGCCGTCCGTGCTGCTCCACTGCAATTGCGATTTGAGGTTGCCGTGATGCGGCCCGAAGGAGGTGAACATCATCTCCTGCCCGTTAACCTGCACCTTCTCATCCTTGTCCTCCGGCAATACGGCCAGTGTAACTCCAGCCGGAAGCTTGCTTGCAGGCTCGGCACGCAGGCTGAGCACCTCTCCCTTGCGGGTATACGTCAACGTGGTGACATGACCGCTCCAGGGGAGCATTTTGGAGACGACCTTTTTACCGGCTGACGTAGATTGTTGCTTGAGTTGCTCCCTGAGCTGCGCATATCCTTCCTCATACGAAAAAGGAATGTCGGGACTGATGTTTGCCTCCTTCAGCACATAATCTTTTGGGAGCGAAGCTGGAGCCATGAATGCACCTCCGCCCATTGACGTTAATTTCTGCGCCGCTTTGCTTACAGACGTATAACTAAACGGCACGTAACTGATATCCAGACTGTCCAGCGTATTGATTTTGATGTCATTCACATACACAGCCCGGATTTCCCCTGCGTTCAAGGGAGCCTCATTCGCTTTGGACAGCAAAGCGTCCAGCGGGGATGGCGCAGCCGGTTTAGCCGGCTTTTCGGTTTCTTCCCACAGAATGCCATTGCTTTTATTTTTTAATTTATCAGGCAGCCTTCCCGCTGCTCCCACCGACCCCGCTGCTGCGCTCAGCAGCATGGACAGGCATATTGCGGCAGCAGCCGCTTTCTTTTTCATTAACAGAGTCATGTTCATATTCCTTCCCTTCAGCTGATTTGTTGTTGCTGCAACACTCCTGTAATGCCGCAAAGTGCCGAAAGGGGACATTCAACTGTGAAATAATAATAAAAGAACAGCATCACCCTAACTGATGAATACGACTGTGTTCGGTTTTTCGACTATATTTGGTCCACGCGCCTCCACACTGCTCATTGTAGTCGGTTTTTCGACTATATTTGGTCCACGCGCCCCCGCGCTGCTCATTGTGTTCGGTTTTTCGGCTATATTTGGTCCACGTGCCTCCGCACTGCTCATTGTGTTCGGTTTTTCGGCTATATTTGGTCCACGTGCCTCCGCACTGCTCATTGTGGTCGGTTTTTCGCATACATTGCCTCCACACTGTGGCTTCCGGAGACACCTGTATTTAACGCCCATAAATCTTCAACGCTGAACCATCCCGGCGGCAATGCTCTCCCATTGCTCCCGGGTCAACCGCTTATCCGGCGGGTCCGTCATCCAAGCAAGCCCTCCATAGGCGTTATCATACCAATACAGTCTGCTTACTGAACTTCCGTTCTCTTCTCCAGCGCCTGCCCCCGGAATGAACAGTAGCTCCTTATCCTCGTAGGTCCATAGTTCAGCCGTTTGGCCGGGGGATACGTGAATTTGCGAAGGACCGGTTGTTGCTGCGTTATTCCAGAATAACTGAAGCTTCAGCTGCTGGCTGCCATCCCGATAGATCACCTCGGCGCTTGCGAGATTCTCCAAGGGCCATAAAGTTGCAGCCAGCGGATTCCCGTCCGGAGCAGCTTCCGTTTTGGCCTTCAATGCCTCCAGTGCCAGCCTATACTCCGGCTCAAACGCAGAGGGGGTTTTGGCGAACAGCCGGCCCTCCGCAAACTGTAACCCGCCTATTCGCTCAGGCGGCAGTGCAAAACTCCACTTGCCCGTTTGCTCCCGGGCGGCTGACAGCTTCGCGTAGCTGGTATACGTAACCGTTCTGCTGGTGAAAAATAGCGGTTTTCCATACCCCAGCCCGTTCATCAATGCAATCAATTCACTGTCATTGACATAATAAGCTGCTGTCTCTCCCGGCTGTAAATCCGCTTGCGCCTGTTGTTCATATTGCTCCCTTAGCTTAAAGTAACGTTCCCGGGCTGAGCTAGAGCCAATGTAAGGCGTGTAGACCTTCGATTCAGCGTACCTAAGCTGCGCCACAACTCTGCCGCCGCTGTCCTTCAAGACCAGAGGCTGCCCCTCCGTCTGCCGGATGACCGCAAAGTCCGGGTGCAGCGCCTTCCCCGTAGTTTCCTGGTCTGTCCCATGGCGGAGAACGCTGAACCCAGCCAGCCCCAGCAGCGCAACCGCACAGAGTCCGGCGGCCAGCCTTCTGCCCCGCTGTACCGCAGGACGCAGCGAAGGTATCGGCTGCCTGGTCATCACAGGCCCTTGCCTAACCATTTCAGGCACCGCTTGCCCCGGTGAAGCTGGCGTTCCTCCGCCCTCTGATGCAAGCCGCTGTGCATGGATGACACGTACCCGCTCCATAACGGATGACTTAACATCAATGCTGCCCGCTGCCTCACCTGCGCCCATTCGTCTTATCCTTTTTTCTTCAGCAGCGAAGTGCTCGTCCATTGTGCTTCCTCCCCCTCTCTTTGCGATTTCAGCAGGTTGGTGAGTTTAATAATCGTGCGCTGATATCTTTTTTTGACCGCATCCTGATTCTTGCCCAGAATCACGGCGATTTCGGCAAAGCTCTGCTCTTCAAAAACCCTCAGCAAAAGCAGGTTCCGCTCCTCCACCTTCAGCCGGGAAAGCGCTACAGCGAGCGGTTCATCGAACAGGAAGCGGTCCATCTGCTGCTCCGGGCTTTCCGCGTATTTCTGCGGCCGCAGCAGCAGCATCACCCGGCTATGCCGCTGGCGCTGGCGGATAACCGCCAGGCAATGATGATAAGCGATTTTATACAGCCATGAAGAGAAGCTGACCAGCGGACGGTACTTGCCGATATTTTGATAGGCTTTGACCAGAATCTCCTGCACGGCATCCTCCGCCTCTGCCCCGCTGCCTAGCAGACGGCTGCAATAACGGTACATCGGCTGCTGAACAGCTTCAACGATCCGCCCGTACTGCTCCACGTCGCCGTTTTGAACCTTAACAACGAGGTGTTCCATTTCATCCAAAATCGTAAAACGCTCCTCTCTTCTAGCTAACACCCTTATAAGCACCTGCCCGGGCCAAAAGGGACATTTTGCGCAAAAAAGTGTGAACTGCCCTTATCCCGGACCGGAATCCCGACTGAAAACCGGCAGCACGGCAAATACTAGGCAGACATACACAAGCCTAAGGAGGGATGTCCCATGCCAGCGGCCACCAAAGGAACCATTACCGTAGACGGGCAGCAAATCAGCATCACCAATCCCGACAAACCGCTCTGGCCCGAGATGGGCATCACCAAGCAGATCTATCTGCAAAAGCTGGCGGCCCTCTCGCCCTACCTGCTGCGCTATTGCAAAGACCGGCTGCTCACGGTGATCCGCTATCCCCATGGCGTTCCCGGGATGTCCTTCTATCAGAAGAACGCCCCGGAGCCGCTGCCGGAATTCGTCCGCACGGCGGTGCAGGACAATATCACCTACATTGTGCTGCAGGGCCTGCCGGAGCTGCTCTGGCTGGGCAATCTGGCTGCGCTCGAATTCCATCCCTCCCTCCATTATGCCGGCAATACACTGCCCTGCGAATGGATGATTGATCTGGACCCTTCGCTTGAGGTCGAACCGCGGATTATGGAAGCTGCTGCTGTGGTAGGGGAGGTGCTGAGATCGCTCGGACTGGACTCCGTTCCCAAAACCTCGGGAGCCACCGGAGTGCAGATCATTGTTCCGGTTAAGCCGGGGGTGACCTTCGATGAGCTGCGCCGGATCGGGCATTTCGTAGGCCGTTATGTCACCGAGAAGCGACCCGATCTCTTCACCCTGGAGCGTCTGAAGAAGCATCGCGGGGATAAAATATATTTCGATTATCTCCAGCATTACGGCGGCAAAACACTCGCTGCCCCGTACACCCCGCGCGCCCGGCCGCTGGCTACTGTCTCCACTCCCCTCCTGTGGGAGGAGGTTGAACGGGGTGTCAAGCCTACAGATTTCAACCTGCTGAATATAGAAGAGCGTCTCAGCCGGTTAGGAGATCTGATTGCCAAGGTTCCTCCTCAGCCGGTCGAAGCGATTATTGCCAAGCTGCCCTCAGGACAGCAATAAGCCCGCAAATGCCTTTCTCAGGCTGCGGGCTTATCTGGCGTCCAGAATCAGGACGGAAGGTATTATTATATATGGGCATACGGCGCAACAAGTCAGGACCGCCGTATGGGTTACTCTGTCGTTCGTAAATATACCTTCCTTCGAAGCGTTCCGGCTGAACCGGTTACGCTAATGCTAATGAATTGCTTTTTTCTTGAAGCGACCGCCCTTAACATCATGGATATTGCCGATCGCGATGAACGCGTCAGAATCCCAATCTTCTACGATAGACTTCAGCTTCGCTTCTTCCAGACGGGTAATGACAACAAAAATCACTTTCTTGTTATCGCCGGAGAATCCGCCCTCACCATCAAGATAAGTCACTCCGCGTCCCAGACGCTCCGTCAGAGCTTCGCCGATATCACGGAATTTATCACTGATAATCCATACCGACTTGGACTGGTCCAGACCTTCAAGTGTAATATCGATCAGTTTGAAAGCAATGTAATACGCAATGAGCGAGAACATCGCATTATTCCAGCCGAACACAAAGCCTGCGCCGGACAGGATGAACAGGTTGAAGAACATAACGACTTCCCCTACAGAGAACGGAAGCCTCTTGGATACAAGAATGGCTACAATCTCAGTACCATCGAGCGATCCGCCGTAACGGACAACGAGCCCGACCCCAACGCCGAGAATTACCCCTCCGAATACTGCTGCGAGCAGCGGCTCAACCGTAATGGGATGAACAGGATGGAGCAACTGGGTACCGATGGACATTACAATTACAGCAAATAGAGTAGATAAGGCAAATGTCTTACCGATCTGCTTATACCCGATAACCAGAAACGGCAGGTTAAGCAGGGTCAATAGAATACCGAGCGGTATATTGAAAATATGGGACAACATAATGGAAATACCGGTGATTCCGCCATCAATCAACTTATTGGGAACAAGAAAAATTTCAAGGGCAACAGACATCATGGCCGCTCCGATGACAATCATCACAATCCGCTGGGCCAGTCTTGCCGTCTTGAACACTCCAGACTTCTCCGGCTTCTTCTGTTCTTCATTCGTAAAGATATGTTGGCTTACAGTCATAGAACTCCCCCTATAAATAGTATATCTAAGAAGCTTACGAAAGCGAACGTACAGTCGTGCCTTCTCCCCTGTTCTTCTTATATTTCCATTATATCATAAAAGAAAGTCAAATAACGCATGTAAATTGATATAACCTTCGATAATCGATGATTCGGCCATCTTTTCTGTCATAATAGCGGAGATAAGAGCTGACACAGACTTTCTATGCGTTTGACATTACGGCTGCGCTCCCGGAACTTTTTCGGATCAATGAATTCACTCTGCTCCAGATCTCTGCTGAAGTCCTCAGCCAGCTCTGTAATTGTCTCCGGACGGAACAGCACCGCCGTCAGCTCGAAGTTGGAATAGAAGCTGCGCATGTCCAGATTGGCACTGCCGACGGTGGCCAGCAGGCTGTCGATAATCATTACCTTGGCATGCATGAACCCTCTGGTATAGCGGTAAAATTTCACGCCGGCGTCCTGCAGATTCTCCAGATACGCCAGCGTGGCATAATAGACCAGCTTGTTATCCGGCTTCGCCGGGATAATAATCCTTACGTCCACACCGCTAAGGACTGCATTCTTCAGCGCCCTGCAAATCGCGGGGTCGGGGATGAAGTATGGTGAGGTCATCCAGATACGTTGCCTCGCGGCACAGATGGAAGCAAAATACATCTCCTGGGTGGCATCTATGCCCGCATCAGGACCGCTGGCGACAATCTGCACGGCTTCCCTTCCGCTACAGTCATGATCCGGAAAGAAGCGCGGATGGCTGAGAGCTTCACCGGCCGCCAGCCGCCAGTCCTTGAGAAACACATACTGCAGATGATAGACGGCATCCCCTTCAAGCCGCAGATGTGTATCCCGCCAGTACCCCATTTCCGGATTTTTGCCCAGATAATCATCGCCGATGTTCATGCCTCCGGTGAATCCGGTCAGTCCGTCCACCACCAGGATCTTCCGGTGATTGCGGTAGTTGAACCGGCGGTCCGGCAGTGCAGTCAGCGGCGGCAGAAAAAAATAAACCTGCACTCCCGCGTTCTTCAGTGTATTCACAAAGCCCCGGCTAAGTTTATGGCTGCCCAGGCCATCGCACAGCAGGCGCACCCTCACCCCCTGGCGTACCTTGCGGATCATCAGCTCCTGGAACTGCCGGCCGATCCCGTCCTCCCGGAAAATATAAAATTCCATGTGGATATGCTCCTGCGCACCTTCCATCACCTCCAGCATGGACTTATACGCTGCCTGTGCGCTGGACAGCACTTCACACCGGTTGTGGCTTGTAACCGGACTGTCCGCCAGTTCAGAGAACAGATGCAGCAGCTCAGAGCGGTGTTCAAATCCGGGGTTGCCGGTATCCTCCGCCTGCTTGACCTTATGAATCTTGCCGGCAACATGAATACGGATTTCCCGCAGCAGGGAGACGCACCGGTTCACGAGCTTGCGGCTCTGCCAGTAATCGCGCCCCAGGAAATAGTAGAACAGCAGACCCAGCGGCGGGCAGCAGAAGGTAATACATATCCAGGCAAGCGCCCGCTGCGGACGGCGGAATTCGGAAGCGGTAATAATGGCAAGCTGCACAATAAAAAGACATAAGATCACGGCAAATATCCTCATTCCGGGCCTCCTGATCAACTGAATGAACTATTACTATCTCTGCGGGCATAGACAGCGCCTGCTAACTTTCATGAGAAATCTGCGGCGGCAGAAGCCTGCGCTTACTACAGGTTTTGCCTTAACTCTCCTTCTTTATTCAAGTAAACCGTTGTCATGTTCACCTTAGTTATGGAATACATAGAGTAGTAGGACGAATCGGATAAGCCCCCTGCACCCCGACAGATGATTTCAGTCAGTTCATACCCAGCGGCTGCCATGGCCGCAGTAAGGAGACGTTATGAAGAGTCAGCCAAGTCAGGAAAAGATTACGCTGCTCGTTATGCGTGAGGCCGGACGGCCTGTGAAGCAGCTGCAAATGTCAAAGCCCTTCGCTCTGGCGCTGCCTGCCGCGGCCGCGCTGTCGCTCTCCAGTCTGGTCACCTCTATGCATATCCATGCCTCCCGGTCCATCGCAGAGCTGGAGGCCGAAGCGGCCGCCCTATCACTGACCAATATCCGCATGGAGCTGAAGGTTGCCGATAAGGATCAGGCGCTACAGCAGCTGCGCGGCCAGGTAAGCGAGCTCTCGGAGGAAGCGGAGAGCATTAAAGACAAGCTGAAGAGTGTGACTGAGCTGGAAGAGCAACTGCAATCACTGATCAACAAAGAAACCACTTCTTCTGCTGCCGGTAGCGGTTCTAGTGCGGCTATCCGCACTGAAAATACTGGCTCCAAGACCTACAGCGCGGATACGTCAACCTCAGCAGCTTCCTTCAAAGGCAACCAGCCGGTAGTGGCAGATTTGCCTGATACCGGAGCAGGAACCGCAGCCGCCGGAAGCTATGGCAAGGTCAGCCGGTTAAGCGCCGGCCCGTTCATCCGGGAACAGCCGGAAGCTCTCTCTGCCGCCGTATCGCCTGCCGTCAACTTCCGGATCAGGGCTGCTGCTACAGCACTGAGCCTGCCTGCCAATCCGCAGGTCGGCGGTGAATATGTCGCCGTCTACGAGAATGATCCGCAGCGGCTGGTTGAGGAGACAAAGGACGACTTCGAGGAGATCCACAGCATAATGGATGAAATGATCAGCAGTATCTCAAGCACGATTACACAGGCCGAGAAGGCACACAAGACAAGAGCGGAGTTTCAGGCAAAACAAGCCCAGGAGAAGCAAGCCCGGCTGGCACGGGCCGTGATGTGGCCTACCGGCTCGAAGGTCATTACCTCCAGCTTCGGTTACCGCTCCGATCCTTTCAAGGGCGTCTCTGCTTATCATTCCGGGATTGATATTGCCGGAAATATCGGAGATGCAGTATACGCAGCACTGGGCGGCGTCGTTACCTCTGCAGAACAAATGGGAGCCCGGGGCAAATACATCATCATCAAGCATGACAATGGACTGGAGACCTGGTACATGCATTTGAACCAGATGATAGTCACCCCCGGTGAGCGGGTCGGCAAAGGGGAGCAGATCGGCATGCTGGGCAGCACCGGGCGCAGCACGGGCCCCCATCTGCATTTTCAGGTCGTGAAGCAGAACAAGCCGGTGAATCCGCTCAACTATGTTAAGCCTTCATAATATTAAGAATATAAGGAGGAATGCTGGAATGTGGAACAGACGTCAACCGGGTGCTTCACCCAAGTCAACCGACTCGCTGATCGGCCATGGCGGCACGCTCGAAGGGAAAGTGCATTGCGATACGAACCTGCGGATTGAAGGGAATTTCAGCGGGGAGATTCTGTGTGAGGGTATAGTGACGGTTGGTGAACAAGGCACCGTCCACTCCAGCATTGAGGCGCAGGAGATCATTATCGCCGGCAAGGTCTATGGAGACGTAACCGCCCAGCGGAAGCTCATTCTCACCGGAACAGGACAACTGCATGGTAACATTGCCGCCGGTTCCCTGAGCATTGCGGAAGGCAGCCTGCTGAACGGGGCTGTGGCCATGACCGAACAGCCCGCCCCTGAGACAGCGGGCGGGCTGCATACGGTCAATACCAAGAAGACTGCAGGCAAGCGCAGAGAGAGCAAGCAGAGTAAGCTGGAGGGCGCATGAGCCGTAAGCTCTCAGCCTGTACGGTTACACTAGCCAGCCCTATCCTGCTACTTACGCTGCTACATCCCTTTTACGGAACACAATCCATGATACCGCCATGAATACCACATAATACACAGCCAGGACGGCAATCGCGAACCCCAGCGTCGCTCCCCCGGGACCGGTATCCGACACCACATAATTACTAAGATTCATATGGGCAAAAATCAGATAGTTCGCCCACTCATACCGGTCGGGGTTGAAGATGGCGATAAAGATATCCTTGGTGAACATGATCGACAGCGACAGCACAATCGCCAGGCCGCTGGAACGGAATACGCTGGAGATCATGAAGGCAATGGCTGCTGTCAGGAACAGCTCAATGTAGCTGCACAGAATCAGCATGAAGACATATTCCCCTTGCCCCCAGCCCATCACCATGTCCCCCGAAATCCCTGCAGCCCCGGAAGAGAAAATGAAGGCGGAGCCATAGCCGAAAAGAATTAACACTCCCGTGCTGACAAGACTGAAGATAACCAGCGAAATATACTTCGAGAGCAGAATCTTGGAGCGGCTCCAAGGGCGGATCAGCAGCAGCTTAATCGTTCCCCAGGTGAATTCGCCCGCTACGGAGTCGGCAGCCACTAAGGCAGTGAAGATGGTATTCAGGAAAAATGCGATGGTTACGGTGGTCCGGAAGCTGTCCCACAGCCCGACTACATTACTTCCGTTCGTGGTGAAATGAATTAGCGCCGGAAACAGCGCACTCATCAGTGCCAGAAGAACCAGCATAATCCATGTCCGCAGACGTCTGAATATTTTGATATTCTCATTATGTATGAGAGAAGCGAACTCACCCAATGCCTTCACCTCCTGTAATTTCCAAGAATTGATCTTCGAGCGAACGGGACAACGACTTGATGCTGTAGACCTTAATCCCGGCAGCTACCAGCTTGGCATTCAGCTCAGCAATCTCCTCCCGTACCGCATCTACAGCTAATCCGCCTTCCATGATTACACCTTGGCCGATCTGCGCCAGTGCAGCCTCAGGGTTATCTACCTCGAAGAACGTCTGGCTTACCGGTACCGCTGCATCCCCGACCGTCTTAAGCTGCTTCACATCGATCAGCCGGCCGTTCTGGATAATCGCCACACTATCGCACATCAGCTCCATCTCCGACAGCAGGTGACTGGAGACAAACACGGTTGTCCCCTCAGTCTGACACAGCTTGCGCAGATAATCACGCAGCTCGCGGATACCCTGCGGGTCCAGTCCGTTGGTCGGCTCATCCAGAATCAGCAGCTTCGGCCGGTGCAGCAGAGCCTGGGCCACCCCCAGCCGCTGGCGCATCCCTAAGGAATAGGTCTTGACCCGGTCATTGATCCGCTGACTGAGGCCAACCAGCTCAACTACTTCATTGATGCGCTCTTTGGTCACGCCTGGCACCATGCGGGCATACTGGCGAAGATTCTGGTATCCGGTTAGGAACTTGTACATTTCAGGATTCTCTACGATGGCCCCCACATTAGCTATGGCCTCTTCAAAATGGTCTTTGATGCTTCGTCCGCAGATCAGGATATCCCCGCGGCTAATGGAGATCAGTCCTACCATCATACGGATGGTAGTGGTTTTACCGGCTCCGTTCGGCCCGAGGAATCCGAAGATTTGCCCGGGTGGAATGTCGAGTGTCAAGTCGCTGATCAGCGTTTTGGAGCCTATTCTTTTGGTAACCCCCATCAGGCTGGCTACAGGCTTCACCACTTCTGCCGTATTCGGCATAACTTCACTTCCTTTCGTCGGTTTGGTGTGAAACGAGTACAGATTAAAATTAAAGTGTCCATCGCAACTGCGGGAAAGGTTTGGACTTCCCCTCCGTTACTTACACTTTATTGTTATATCCAAAACCCGTTTCAACCATTTATATATTTTACCACACCTTTCCTTTTCCCTGAAATTAGGGAAGAAATGCAGGGAAAGTATAGAAAGGAAACAAAATCATCCTACCGGATGAACGGGATAGCACAATGTGTGCTGTTTTTCGCATACATTCGGAACATGCGCCTGCGTGTGAGCACAATAATCGGCCAGCGTGGGGCGCGAGGGTGGAATGTAATCGAAAAACCGATTATATTGGGCCAGCACGGGGCGTATGAGCGGAATGTAATCGGAAAACCGATTATATTGGGCCAGCACGGGGCGTATGAGCGAAATGTAATCGAAAAACCGATTACATTGGGCCAGCGCGGGGCGTATGAGCGAAATGTAATCGAAAAACCGATTACATTGGACCAGCGCGGACCCCGTGTACCGAATGAGTACTGTTTTTCACATACATTCGGGGCATGCGCCTGCGTGCGAGTACTATATGTGCTGTTTTTCGCATACATTTCCCCCGTCCACCCTCGCGTCAGTACAATGTATGCTGTTTTTCACATACATTCGGGACATGCGCCTGCGTGCGAGTACTATGTGTGCTGTTTTTCGCATACATTTCCCCGTTCACCCTCGCGTCAGGATGGCGTAAAGTAAGTTGTGTACCAAGATTTGGAGCCTAGTCAGGCACCAAAAAAGTAGGGTATCCTCGGGATTGCGAAACCACCAAGGAGGAACCCTACCAATGAATATTTTACCCGAAAGTTCGCTGAATAATCTATTTGAAAAACTTGTTAAAGATTTTGTGAAAGACAACATGGAACGCCTGTTGCGCGCCGAAATCCAGGGGTTTATGGAGAGTGAAGAAGCCGGCGCCAGCAATAGTCGCAATGGCTACTATACGCGAGACTTACACACGAAATACGGCCATATCGAGGATCTTCAGGTGCCCCGGGACCGCCAAAGCCTTTTCCAGACGCAGTTGTTTGAGCCGTACCAGCGGCGGGACGGATGGTTAGAAGAGGCCGTCATCCAAATGTATAAATCGGGCATGGGTACGCGGGATGTGGCCCGGTTCATTGAAAGTATGTTTGGCAGCCACTACTCCCCCACCACGGTCAGCAATATTACGGCTACGGTGCTAGACGATATCCACCAGTGGCAGAAACGGCCACTGAGCAAACGGTACTCCGTCATCTATTTAGATGGGCTGTACGTGAAGCTGAAACGGGGCACGGTTCGTGGTGAAGTGGTCTACTTTGCGATGGGAATTGACGAGGAGGGCCAGCGTCAAATTCTCGGGTTCTACGTGGGTGGCCAAGAGAGTTCGAATGGCTGGCGGGAGGTACTCAAAGACCTGTACGACCGCGGAGCGCAGGAAGTCCTGCTGGGTGTGTTTGACGGGCTACCGGGACTGGATGCGGCGTTTAAAGAGACCTATCCTCAGGCGGATGTACAGCATTGCGTAGTGCACAAAGTGCGGGCCACGTTTCATAAAATTCGGGTGGAGCACAAAACCGATGTCATGGAGGCGTTGAAAACCGTATATACGGCACCGGATGAAGTGGTCGCCCGGGCTAACTTTGATACGGTCAAAGCGAAGTGGAACAAGCTGTATCCGAAGGAAATGAGGTCCTGGGAGGAACAGTTATCCACACTCCTGACGTTCTACAACTATCCGCTGTCGATCCGTAAAGCGATCTACACGTCGAACCCCATCGAGCGGATGAACAAGGAAATCCGCAAGCGTCTGAAACCGATGAACAGTCTGACAAACATGGATGCCGCAGAGAAAATCGTGTACCTGGAGATGCTGGAATACAATGAACGTCATGCAGGGCGGGTCGCCCAAGGCTTTGGAGTGGATGCCGTTAAAAAGAAGCTAAAAGAGCTATTCGAAACACGCTACCCCTCTTTGCCCACACCGGAAGAGGCGTAACAGAGAAATCCAGTTTCTGGGAGTCGGGGTTCCCCCTCCCCCCAGAAACACTACATCCCAACCCGTAACCCGGGGGAGGCACTTCTACTCTTTTACACAAACTTCTTGACGCTACCCGCGTCAGCACAATGTATGCTGTTTTTCACATACATTTGGCCCGCTTACCCATCAGACGAGACCTAATTTCCTGTAAGAAAAACATAAGAGGCTACCTCTTCCATATGGGAAAGAGGTAGCCTCTTGAATTGACAATGCGCTCCGTCAATGCTGAAGCACATCACTTATGAAGTGTAAAATCTTAACCGCCAACACGCGCAAGCTCACGCATATTCGCTTCAAAAGCAGCCATCAGTGCAGCTTCACCGGTCAAACCGCTGCTCTCCACCTTGCGGATCTGCTCCAGCATCCGTTTGTAATCCTTCGGAATGACACGGGCAAATCTCGGCAGGGCCTCATCCCATGAATCCAGAATTGCCCGGCCCGCATTACTGTCTGTATGCTGGGTATGGCGGCTGATCATAGCATGCAGTTCAGCGATTTCGTCCGCTTCCTCTACACGCTCCAGCAGCACCATCTCCAGGTTACAGCGTTTGATGAAGGTGTTGTCAGGATCGTATACATAAGCGATACCGCCCGACATCCCTGCTGCAAAGTTACGGCCTGTTGTACCCAGTACAACCACACGGCCGCCGGTCATGTATTCGCAGCCGTGGTCGCCTACGCCTTCAACGACTACATTCGCCCCGGAGTTGCGGACGGCGAACCGTTCACCGGCAATACCGCTCACATAAGCTTCGCCGCCGGTTGCTCCGTACAGCGCCGTATTTCCGATGATGATATTCTCTTCTGCCGCGAAGGTAGCCTTGCGCGAAGGCCGGATAATCAGCTTGCCTCCGGACAGCCCTTTGCCGACATAGTCATTCGAGTCGCCTTCAACGGTAATAGTGATGCCCTTCGGCACGAAGGCGCCCAGACTCTGTCCCGCAGATCCGGTAAAGTGCAGGCGGATCGTATCGTCCGGCAACCCGGCTGCGCCGTATTTGCGCGTCAGCTCACTGCCGAGAATCGTACCCACGGCACGGTTCACGTTCGTGATCGGCAGGGAAGCTTCCACTGCCGTGCCGGATTCCAGCGCAGGTGCAGCAATATCGAGCAGATGCGTCATATCCAGAGTCTCTTCCAGACCGTGGTTCTGGAACTTGCTGCGGAAGCGTGTGCTTCCTTCCGGCATAGCCGGAATGTGCAGCAGGCTGCTCAGATCGACGCCCTTCTTCTTCCAGTGCGTGGATGCCTTAACCGCATCCAGACAATCGGTACGGCCGACCATCTCTTCAATCGTCCGGAAGCCCAGCTCGGCCATAATCTCGCGCAGATCCTGTGCCACGAAGGTCATGAAGTTCACCACATGCTGCGGATCACCCATGAAGTTCTTGCGAAGCTCAGGGTTCTGGGTAGCTACGCCCACCGGACAAGTGTCCATCTGGCATACACGCATCATGATACAGCCTACGGCTACCAGAGGTGCAGTAGCGAAGCCGTATTCTTCAGCACCCAGCAGAACGGCTACCGCGAGGTCGCGCCCGCTGAGCATCTTGCCGTCAGTCTCCAGCACGACACGGTCGCGCAGATTGTTCAGCATCAGCGTCTGGTGGGTCTCCGCCAGGCCCAGCTCCCAAGGCAGTCCGGCATGACGGATGGAGTTCATCGGCGAAGCGCCGGTCCCCCCATCATAACCGCTGATCAGGATAATATCAGCGCGGCCCTTCGCCACACCTGCGGCAATGGTGCCGACGCCGACTTCAGAGACGAGCTTCACGTTGATGGCAGCGCGCGGATTGGCATTCTTGAGATCATAGATCAACTCTGCCAGATCCTCAATCGAATAGATATCGTGATGCGGCGGCGGCGAGATCAATCCCACACCTGCCGTTGAACCGCGGACCTCTGCCACCCAAGGGTACACCTTGCGGCCCGGAAGCTGTCCGCCTTCACCCGGCTTCGCGCCCTGCGCCATCTTGATCTGAATCTCGTCGGCGTTCACCAGATAGTTGGAGGTAACGCCGAACCGTCCAGAAGCGACCTGCTTGATCGCACTGCGGCGGGAATCGCCGTTAGCGTCCGTAAGGAAGCGCGCCGGATCTTCTCCGCCTTCACCAGTGTTGCTTTTGCCACCGATACGGTTCATGGCAATAGCCAGCGTCTCATGTGCTTCCTTGCTGATCGAGCCGAAGGACATGGCACCGGTCTTGAAGCGTTTCATGATCGATTCAGCGGATTCCACCTCATCCAGTGATACCGGAGCACCTACGCTCTTGAACTGCAGCATCGAGCGCAGCGTCTGGTGCTTCTCGCTTTCGCCCTGAACGAGCGCTGCATACTTCTTATACATCTCATAATCACCGCTGCGCACGGAGTGCTGAAGCAGATGAATGGTCTGCGGGTTGAACAGATGCTCTTCCCCGTCACTGCGCCACTGGTATTCACCGCCGGAATCCAGCACCATATCGTTGCCGTCTTTGTCGGTGAAGGCGCGGTTATGGCTGGCAAGTGCTTCTTGCGCCACTTCCTCCAGGCCAATTCCGCCGATACGCGAAGGTGTCCAAGTGAAGTAACGGTCTACGAACTCGGAATTCAGACCGACCGCTTCAAAGATCTGTGCCCCGCGATAGGACTGAATCGTGGAGATTCCCATTTTGGATAGAATTTTGACCACGCTCTTCGTAGCTGCCTTGATATAGTTCTTCACAGCCTTCTCATGCGAGATTCCGCGGAGCAGGCCTTGGCTGATCATGTCATCAAGACTCTCGAAAGCCAGGTAAGGATTGACCGCACTTACACCATAACCCAGCAGAAGCGCATAATGATGAACTTCACGCGGTTCGCCGGATTCCAGCAGGATGCTGACCTTGGTACGGGTTCCCGAGCGGATCAGATGGTGATGCAGGCTGGAGACTGCCAGGAGCGCCGGAATTGCCGCATTCTCGCGGTCTACACCCCGGTCGGACAGAATAAGGATATTATGTCCCTTGCCCATGACGCGGTCTGCCGCCTCATTCATCCGGTCAAGCGCAATTCTGAGACCCTCTGCCCCCAACTCGGCCGGGAAGAGAATCGGAATGGACATCGACTTGAAGCCCGCACGGCGGACATGACGGATTTTGGCGAAATCCTCGTTCGAGAGAATTGGAGAATCCAGCGAGATCTGCCGGCAGCTCTCCGGTTCTGCCTTCAGCAGGTTGCGTTCAGGTCCGATCGTAGTCGCTGTGGACGTTACCAGTTCTTCACGGATGGCGTCAATCGGCGGGTTGGTGACCTGGGCGAACATCTGCTTAAAGTAATTGTACAGGCGCTGTGGACGGTCTGATAACACGGCCAGCGGCGAATCGTAACCCATGGAGCCGACAGCTTCGGCGCCTGTGGAGGCCATAGGCTCCAGCACCTTGCGCAGATCCTCGAAAGTATATCCGAAGGACTGCTGCAGCTGCTGCACATTATCATGCTTCGGATTCGGCAGCTCCGGTGCATCCGGGAGCTGATCGAGACCGATCAGATGCTCATCCAGCCACTCTTGATAAGGCTGCTCGGAGGCGATCTCGGCTTTGACCTCTTCGTCCGAGATAATCCGGCCCTGCTTCGTATCCACGAGAAGCATGCGGCCCGGTCTCAGCCGGTCTTTGTATAGAACATCTTCTGCCGGAATGTCGAGGACACCCGCTTCAGAGGAAAGAATAATCAGATCATCTTTGGTGACATAGTAACGCGCAGGACGCAGGCCGTTACGGTCCAGGATGGCCCCGATCTGTACACCGTCGGTAAAGCCCATTGCGGCAGGTCCGTCCCACGGTTCCATCAGGGTGCTGTGGTATTCATAGAAGGCTTTCTTCTTCTCGTCCATGCTGTCATGATTGCTCCAAGGCTCAGGAACCATCATCATCGCCACATGGGGCAGGGAGCGTCCGCTCAGGTAGAGGAATTCAAAGGTATTATCGAACATGGCCGTATCGGAGCCGTCCGGGTTCACCACCGGCTTAACTTTGCTGATGTCTTCTCCGAACTTCTCGCTCTTGAACAGCGACTGGCGGGCATGCATCCAGTTCACATTGCCGCGAAGGGTGTTAATTTCACCGTTGTGGATCATGAAGCGGTAAGGGTGGGCACGTTCCCAGCTCGGGAAGGTGTTGGTGCTGAAGCGGGAGTGGACCAGCGCAATCGCTGATTCCAGCGTCTCCTCCTGGAGGTCCAGATAGAATTGTCCTACCTGTACGGTAGTGAGCATGCCTTTGTATACGATCTTCTTACAGGAAAGACTCGGCACATAGAAGGATTCGCCCTCTTCTGCCCCGCCGTAGCGGATCGCCAGCTCTGCCCGTTTGCGGATCACATACAGCTTGCGTTCGAAGGACAGGTCATCCTTGATTCCCTCCGAGCGGCCGATAAATACCTGCCGTACATAAGGCTTAGCAGCCTTGGCTGTCTTGCCGAGCATTTCGTCAAAGGTCGGGACATCGCGGTAACCGAGTACCTGCTGCCCCTCTTCCGCGATAATCTCGCTCAGGAGCGCCTCGTGGCGGGCGCGGATCTCCTCGTTATGAGACAGAAAGATCATGCCCACGCCATAATGGCCCGGCTCCGGAAGCTCAAAGCCCAGCTTCGCAGCTTCGCCGGCAAAGAAACGGTGGGGAATCTGCAGCATAATGCCGGCTCCGTCTCCAGAGTTCGGCTCACTTCCCTGGCCTCCCCGATGCTCCATATTGAAGAGCATAGTCAGTGCATTACTGACAATCTCATGGGACGGCTTGCCTTTTATATGCGCGACAAATCCCATGCCGCAAGCGTCTTTTTCGAACTGGGGATCATAAAGGCCCTGTTTGCCGGGCAGTTCAGTGTGTCTCATCACATGCAACCTCTCTATTATAAAGTAGACGGAATTCCAGGAAAATTTTTCAGCGGAAAATCTTAATAATTATTCAGGCAGAATTGGTGTTATTATTTTATCATCGAGCTGACATGAGCGCAATTTAAACTTTTTTATGAGCTTGATTAACATTTGCTTTTGCATTGCAGCTTTAGCGAATAAAAGCGTAAAAAAACTGTCGAATGTATAATTATGCATAAATGACGAATAAGTGCTTATGCACTGAAAGCGTTTCAATCATTTTCCCGGCCTGAAAACAGCACTTCCTTTAGCTATTTATATTTATGAATAAACCAAAAGCGCCCCGTAAAGGGGCGCTTTTGGTTCGTATGTTGTACAAAGAATGTTGTTGATTTATACAGTCAAAACTTGTTCACTTTTCAGTACCGCTTCATTGCCGCGGTCGCGGGTCATGAAGTAGGTGAAGGTAAGAGCCAGGAAGATTATCCCATAAGCGCCAAGCGTTCCTGCATCGGCCCACATGGAGCCGAAGTCTCCCGTAGAGATTACTGCCTTGAAGCCTTTGACACTGTAAGTCATCGGCAGCAGCGGATTGAAGATCTTCATCCAGTTAGGAATCAGCTCCAGCGGGAAGGTTCCTGCGCTTGTAGTCAACTGGAAGATCAGAATCAGAATGACTACGAAGCGGCCAGGCTGATCCAACCAAGTAACAATCGCTTGAATCATCCACATGAAGGCCAGGCTGGTAATGAACGAGAAGGCGTAGAACAAGGGTACATTCTGTACTTCAAGTCCCAGACCATACAAGACAATCAGGACAGCCAGCAGAGCCTGAAGCACACTCATCATGGAGAATGTAAGTGTACGGCTCATGAACCGGTTGAACCGGCTGGCTCCAATGACTTCGGAATCACGCATAGGGATAACAATCGTACAGATCAGAGCACCTACGAACAATCCGAGGGACAGGAAGTAAGGAGCGAATCCTGTGCCGTAGTTAGGCACCTTGTTAACCTTCACTTCTTCGATCTGTACCGGCTGGGCGAACATCGATACCAGTCCATCGGTCTTGTTCACCGATTTGGTCTGTGAAGCCGCATCGCCCAGCTTGCTTGCCAGCTCACCGGAGCCGGTCTTCAGCTCATCCAAGCCATCCTTCAGCTGCCCTGCTCCGTCACTCAGCTTCTTCGAGCCATCGGCTACCGAGCTAAGGCCGCTGCCCAGCTTGCCTGCGCCAGCCAGCAGCTTCGTGGTGCCGGCTTCCAGCGCCTTGCCGCCGTCTGCCAGCTTCACGCCGCCCGCTGCAGCTTCGTCCAGCTTCGCGCCGAACTGCTTCATGCCTGCGGCCAGCTTCGCGCCGCCGTTCTCCAGTGCGCCTGCTCCGGCGGCCAGCTGATTCTGGCCATCCAGCAGCTGTGTGCTGCCTGCGTAGAGCTTCTGCGCTCCCTCATGCAGCTGGCCCACACCTGCATCCAGCTGCTGTGAACCACTGTGCAGCTGATTCGCTCCCTGCAGCAGCTGCTCCTGGCCGCTGTTCAGGGCCGCAGCTCCGTCAAGGAGCTGCTGCTGGCCCTGGTCCAGCTGCGTCGCGCCCGCAGCTACTGCTGCGCTTGCTGCCACCAGCTTCTGCACCTCAGGGCTTGCTGCCAGCTGAGGATTCGACTTCGCCAGCGCCTGCAGACCGTCAGACACAGCCTTAGCTCCGGCTGCTGTCTTGGCACTTCCGTCCTTCGAAGCCGTAAGTCCGGCTTCAAGCTTCGCACTGCCCTCGGCGGAGGATGATAATCCGGCCGCTAGCTTCGCGCTGCCATCCACAACTGCCTTCGTACCTGTCTGCAGCTTCTCGGTGCCGACGACAGCCGACTGTGTTCCAGCCTGTAGCGAAGCTGTTCCGGCTGCCGTCTTCTGCAGCCCGGCATTCAGCTGCTTGCTGCCCGCTGCCGACTGCGTCACCCCATCCTGCAGCTGCTTATGCGCAGCGGATAACTGCTGCAGTCCTCCGGCCAGCGTGCTGCTGCCGGTTTTGAGTGCGGCTGCTCCGTTATTCAGATCACTCACGCCCTGCGTAAGCGGCGCTACACCATCCAGCAGCTTGCCGGTGCCTTCGGTGAGGACAACCAGATTGTCCTTCAGCTTCAGCGCCCCGTCATCCAGCTTGGTGGCGCCGTCTGCGATCTTGGTCGCACCGTCTCCGGCTTCGCCCAGACCGTCTGCGATTTTGGTGATTTTATCAAACACAGAACTGGTATAAGCTTCCGTAATCTTGGCGGATACCTTGCTCTTAATATCCTTCACTGCCGTGCCGCCAATCTGGCCTGCCAGGAAGTTGTAGCCTTCATTCGGCTCGTAGATGATCTTGGCCGGCTGCGGGTCTGCATCCAGCAGTGTAGTTGCCTTGGCCGAGAAGTCTTCCGGAACCACAATCGCCATATAATAGGTATTGTCCGCAAGCCCGGCTTCCGCCTGCTCCCGGCTGACGAAATTCCACTTGAACCCGTCCGTCTTCTTCAGCTCCGTGACCAGATCTTCTCCGGCGGTCAGCTTGGTGCCTTCATAATCAGCACCCTTATCCTGATTGACAACCGCTACCGGAAGCTCGTTCATTTTACCGTAAGGGTCCCAGAATGCTTTCAGGAACAATCCGCTGTACAGAACAGGAATAAATAGAATGGCGAACATGGAAATACGCATCTTGGGATTCTTGAATACCGCGCCAAGATCCTTCATAAACACGGATAAAGATTTCATTCTGGTTCTCTCCTTATGATCATATGCTCTCTCTTGAAAAATAAGATGACCTGCTGTGAAATGATAGTTTCTTGAATATTACAGTAACACCAGGTGACTGTTTTCCCCAATTGGTCAATCAAAGGCAAAAAAAATAGGTCTATCCTGTTCAGTACGATCCGACTCAGCACCATCCGCCTCAGCCCAGCCGATCCCAATCAGGGAAAGCGCAGCAGTGCGAAACGCCATCCCTATACCGGACTTAACTTCTACTGCGACAGCCCTTCTGCCAAAAACAGATGAAAGTAATACTTGATCTGTTCTTTGGTCAACGGCACATGTACCTTGCTCAGCTCAGCAGTAAGCGCGATATATAACCTGAACATTACCACCGACACAATCTGGGGATCGCAGGGTTTGATTTCCCCTTGACGAATGGCCTGCTCCACCTCCCGTTCCAGATATTCAAGCACCACACTCTCGATCTTGTCGAGTCCTTCACCAGCCTGCGGCGTTCCGAAGTCCAGACTCTCCTGGGAGAGCTTGATGAATAGCTCATGTTCGCTCCGAAATTCCAGCAGGGCATCCAGCACACGGTGCAGATTATCAAAAAACGGCTTATCGCGCCTAATCTCCCGCTCGGCGATCATTTTCATCTCGAGGATAACATCGCGCAGGATTTCATCAAATAACTGTTCCTTGTTCGTAAAAAAGGTGTAAATCGTCCCTTTGCCGACATTGGCAATCTTGGCGACCTGGTCCATCGTTGTTGCCTTATACCCGAATAATGAAAAAGACTTCGTCGCCGCCTGCAGCACCTGCTGCCTTCGATCTACCACAGCCATTCATACACTCCCTTTCCTGAAGGATCGTCTGACACTTCCGTTCTGACCAATTTACTGATCCGGTCACTCGGTCAAGACCAACTTTACCACTTTGCCTATGCCTTTGCAATACTTTTGCTAAATTTTTTTATTTTATTGCAGTGTTTTAACTTTCTATTTACGTCTTATTTGTATAATGTGAGAAAAGAAGCAAAATCCCTAGTATAATATTAGGAGAAGCATGTACGCGGTAACCGCAGACGGACTACTAATGAAGCTATCTAACAAACCTATCTATAATGGAAAGTTGCAGGTGAACTTATGCGAAAGAAAAGAGTACTGCTGTTTTCGGAAGGCTTCGGCACGGGCCATACAGGGGCAGCCTATGCTCTGGCTGAAGGAATTCGACTGCTGAATCCCGATGTTCAGTGCCGGGTCTTCGAGCTCGGAAAATTCCTGAATCCTACGGTCGCTCCTTGGATTCTTTCCGCTTACCGCAAAACTGTCAGCAGCCAGCCGAAGCTGGTCGGCATGATGTATAAGACCCAATATCATAAATCACTGAACCGGTTGACCAAGCTGGCCCTTCACCGGATTTTTTATACCCATGCCTCTCAGGTCATTGAACAGCTGCGGCCGGATCTGATTATCTGCACGCATCCGATTCCCGCTGCGGTCATCTCCAGGCTGAAGCACCAGGGGCTTGATGTACCGTTCTATACGCTGATTACAGATTATGATGCCCACGGCAGCTGGGTGAATGCGGAAGCCAACCGATATCTGGTATCGACCTCAAGGGTCAAATCCATT
Organism: Paenibacillus sp. FSL M7-0896; assembly: GCF_037975415.1. Classification (NCBI taxonomy): domain Bacteria; kingdom Bacillati; phylum Bacillota; class Bacilli; order Caryophanales; family Paenibacillaceae; genus Paenibacillus; species Paenibacillus sp. FSL M7-0896. The sequence goes on along the minus strand of NZ_CP150250.1, from coordinate 863,519 downwards.
CTTACGGGGCGCGGCGTCCCCTCCGAGCTGGTGACGGTGACGGGGATTCCCGTGCATCCGAAATTCTGGGAGTCCCAGGGTAAGACTAAGCTGCGCAAAGAGCTGGGGCTCGCCGACATCCCGACTGCGCTTATTATGGGCGGCGGCTGGGGCCTGATGTTCGGCAAGGATATTATGAACTCGCTCACCGCCCGGATCAATGAGATCCAGCTTATCTTCTGTATGGGCAGCAACGACAAGGCTATAGCCAAAATGCAGGCCAACCCCCTGCTGAACCATCCCAATGTAAGGATTCTCGGTTACAGCAGCGAGATCAACAAGCTGATGGATGCCTCGGATCTGCTGATCACGAAGCCTGGCGGAATGACCTGCACTGAAGGTCAGGCCAAAGGCATTCCGATGCTGTTCTATAACGCCATCCCCGGCCAGGAAGAGAAGAACAGCCAGTATTTCGTCGAGCTGGGGCTGGCCGAGATGCTGAATCCGGGCGTCGTGGACAAATGGTTCTCCATGCTGCTAAGCGAATATGCCGGATTCGGAGGACCGCAGAAGCGCAAGGCCTCTCCGGACCTCCAGCAGCCGCAGCACTGCGCCGCCACCATTCTTAAGATGCTGGGCAAGCCAGCTGCGGAAGCGGTCTTCTCCGAGGCGTGGAGTGCCCCTCCGCCCAAAGTACGGAGCGAAGAAGCCGTCTATGTCACACCTTAAGCGGGTTACCCTACCCGAACCGCAAAGAGCCTCCAATCCAACGTTAAGCTTGGATTTGGAGGCTCTTTTTGTACGGAGCTGACAAGACAGAGAAGCCGGCGATATCCTCAAGTTGGCTGCAGTTGCCGTTAAGACCATATGGCCGTAATAATATAGACGTATAGCGTCTGATGTGCAGCGGGCTTTTTTATTTATAAAAGGTATGATTGCCGATGGTCTTGGCGAATGTCCGTGAATGATGCACGGTCAGATCCTGTGCCAGCGTCAGCGACAGGAAGAAATAGGTATCATCCGTAACCTCTTTGACCCCCATAAGCGCTGCATTCACAGCCTTAATGCTGTCCGCATTTGGCTTCACGCGTTTAAGACGCCCGTTGGCCACAGGACTGAACTGCCTTTTCTGATAAATAACTTCTCTAATAGTGTCGGGATAATTGGCTGACCGCAGCCGGTTTAGAACAACGTTGGCAACTGCCACCTTGCCCTTGTACGGTTCGCCTTCTGCCTCTGCCATGACGATTTTTTGCAGCAGATGCAGGTCTTCTCCGGATACGGCGTAGCTCCAGGTAGCTTCAGCTTGCTGCTCCTTGGGTAGTAGCTTGGTCCGGGAGAAGAACAATGTTGCGGGGGGATGTTGCTGAGTTACAGCCTTGCTTGATTTCACACTCTTCGTCCCCGTTGCCGCGATCTTGGGCGCTTGCGCCACTGGCGGCGATGCTTTCACCACAGTTACCTTAGGCTTAGTCACAATGGAAGCCGGCTTGACAGCGTCCTTGCGCTGCAGCTTCTCGGGACTTAACCATCCTGCACTCACCGTGCGGGTCCAGGTATGAACCGGTTTGGCAGCTGTGGTGTAGAGCATGGGTGTAATGATTCCGGCTGAATGGCTTGTCCTGTGCAGGACCGATGCGGCTTGCGGAATAAGCTGCTCTACCGATTGATGGCTTGCAGACTTCAGCTTACCCATTTCTATTACATTCTCCCCGGTAGCAGCAGTTCCTTCGGGGTTCATCAAACTTATCGCTGAGAAAGACACTAGGATTACACCAACCAGCAGCGCAATATAGCGGCTCTGTTTGAAAATCAACATGTTTTACCTCCTATTTTACGGCACATTCCTATTGTATGTAACCGAAAATGGAAGCTTTGAAAACTTTCTTGTCGATTTTATATTCAGAAAAATGTAAATTTTTCAGTCATTTCATACATAGGAATGGCATGCATCCTGGTAGCATACACCACAAAACCCTCTACCGTCCAGCCTATGTCTGGAAGTAATTCGCCCGGGGGCTGATTCTTTATCCTTAAATTTTCCAGCTGCTCCAGCGTAAACGGATCTTCTCCTCGGTATTTGCGGGCTACTGTCAAATGGGGATTGTACGTTCGCATCTCTGGGGTATAGCCTAGGGGAAGGGTCGCTGAAACCACCTTTTGCTGCAGCTCCTTCAGCGGCTCCAATTCACCGGAAATCCCGGCCCAGAGCACTCTTGGCGAGTCTGGAAGACCGAAGGTGCCCCATTCGCCGAGCTTCAGCTGAAAGCCTTTACTTGAACGCGCAACCTTCCGGAGTGCCTCATAGAGAGGTGGAATATTTTCCCTGGGGGTATCTCCAAGAAATTGAAGCGTAATATGGAAATCTTTGAAATGTGTCCATCTGGCAAATTTAAGTCCGGACGACACACGGGCAGACTCATTCTTCAGATATTCAAGCAGCGTATCAGGCAACGGCACCGCAACGAACAGACGCTCCACTTCTTGCTCCGGGTCCAAATGGCTCATGCGAATTTCACCTTTCCAGACAGATTTGTTATGCTTATCTATACTTATCGTCTATTTCTCTACTGAAATGTAGAACAGGAGGGAACCATCATGACTAAATCCATCGTTTGTATGCAGCAGCTGTCCTCTGCTCAACAGGAACTGATCCGCGCCGCTGCACCAGAGTACACCCTTACCCTTGGAGATTCCAGGAACCCTGATCTGGAGCTGCTCTCCGGCGCAGAGATTATTATCGGCTGGGGCAAAGGCATCCGGGACACTGTGCTGCGCCAGGGCTCACCGCTCCGCTGGGTACAAGCCTGGTCCGCCGGAGTAGAGAAGCTTCCGCTGGATGCCCTGAAGGAACGCGAAATTCAGCTGACGAACGCCAGCGGCGTGCATGCGGAACCGATTACTGCTGTCATCCTCAGCTTCATGCTAATGTTCACGCGGAATATGCACACAGCCATCCGTAACCAGCAGAACCGCCGCTGGCACTCGAACGGACAGGAGAGCGAGCTGACCGGCAAGACGATTGTTATCGCCGGAACCGGCGCCATCGGCAGCGAGACTGCCAGAATCGCCAAAGCCTTCCATATGAAGACGATCGGAGTCAGCCGCTCCGGGCGACCGGTGGACGGCTTCGACCAGATCTTCACCACCGGGGAGCTGAAGGACTCCGTCCGCGAAGCAGACTTCGTAGTCAATACGCTGCCGCTCACCGACGAAACGCGCGGGCTGTTCGATGCTGAGGTCTTCTCCGCCTGCAAGCAGGGTGCCTACTATATTAATATTGGCCGCGGCGTCACCACGCATACGGACGACCTGATCGCTGCACTGAACAGCGGCCAGCTGGCCGGTGCGGGCCTCGATGTCTTCGAGACCGAGCCGCTGCCGGAGGACCACCCGCTCTGGGGCATGGAGCAGGTCATCATCACCCCTCACTGTGCCGGGGTAACCGACCGCTATGCCGACCGGGTGGTCGACATCTTCGTGGAGAACATGAAGGCCTATCTGGAATCCGGCAAGCCTTCGCGCAATCTGGTGGATTATAGCCGCCAGTATTAGGGGGCTTGGGCGGCCGGGGAGACTGGTGCGCTGGCGAGTGGCGGGTTGGCGGACTATTCGGTTGGCAGGCTGTGTGTTGGTGGTGGACGAGCTATGGTTGGTTAGCAGACCGTAGCTTAGCACGTTGGCGGGCTAGTGGGTGGGTTGGCAGACCGTAGCTTGATGCGTTGGTGGGTTGGCGAGCTAGTGGGTTGGCAGGCAGACCGTAGCTTGGCACGTTGGCGAGCTAGTGGGTGGGTTGGCAGACCGTAGCTTAGCACGTTGGCGAGCTAGTGGGTGGGTTGCGTAATGGCAAGTTTGTTAACTCGCAGACTCACAGTTTAGAGTTCTAACGGTCCCCTCCGCCAAATGTTGCACATATTGCAACTCGTGTATCGCCAATTTGGGCTATTCGTGAGGATTGTTGCATGAAATGCAGGAATTGTTCCCTTCATCGGCCAACTGGACAAGAATTGCTGACATTTGTGCAACAATCCCTCATTCACCTCATATTGATCAGGTAATTGTTGCAAATTGTGCAGGATTCTAAGCGAACTCATTAGCATTAGCAACAGCATCAGCATCAGCAACAGCACCAACATCAGCATCAGCATCAGCAACAGCAACAGCACCAACACCAACATCAGCATCAGCATTAGCATTAGCATTAGCATCACTACCAGCATTAGCATCACTACCAACATTAGCATCACCAGCACCCACATGTCGATAAATGCTCAGCTCGTTCAACTCTTTCAACTAATTTCAGCAATTCAGTTCATTCAGTGATTCACGAATTCACGCATAATAAAGAGCCTCTGCTGAACTAAGCAGAGGCTCTTTATTTACTTCCATCCCTAAATAGATTGAACTTGAAGTAACCAGAGCTAGATGAGAGTAACGGAGGGGATATTTGGAACTGTAGGAGCGATAGCGTCCGCCTTTGTTCCCGGATTTCAACCGCTACTGCGGTTCAATCCAAGAAATCCGGGAACAACAGCGGCCGTAAGACCAAATATCACCGCAGTTACGGCCGGCATCGCCGCCCAGAAGCCTTTAAGTTCAATCTATCCCCCTCACACCTTAAAGCGGGTCACCGACTCCCGGAGCTCCGCAAGCAGCAGCTTCAGCTCCGAGATGCCGTTAGCCACAGCGGTGGTCGAGCTGAGCTGCTCATGCGCTGAAGCCGAGGTCTCTTCGACACCTGCCGCCGATTGCTGGGAGAGTGCCGAGATATGCTGGCTGAACTCGTTCATGGTCTCGCTGGCACCGGTCATTTGCTGCAGATCCTGGCTCATCTCGTCGATAGTCACCGCCATCATGCGGACCGAGCCGTTGATCTCAGCCAGCGCATCACCGGTCTCGACAATCTGCCGGCTGCCTTGCTCCGTCTTGGCTACCCCGCCGCGCAGCTGCTCTACCATGGTTCTGGAGTCGAGCTGGATGCCCTGCGTAATCTCTGTGATCTCCGAGACCGTCTGTTGCACATCCTCTGACAGCTTCCGCACTTCCTGTGCGACAACGGCGAAGCCGCGTCCGCTGTCACCGGCCCGTGCGGCTTCAATAGCGGCATTGATCGCCAGCAGATGGGTCTGCTCCGAGATGCTTCGTATGGCCCCCACCAGATGGAAGATACCTTCATTCTTGCGGTTCAGCTCTTCTACGGTGTCCATAGACTGCGAGACCGCATCGGCAATCTCGTTCATCTGCGCCACGGAGCTTTCCATGAGCGCCCGGCCCTTTTCACCCTTTTGACGTACCTGCTCTGAATGATTGGAGAGATCCGTACCTCTGCCGGCAAAATTCTCAATTAACGTATTCAGCTCCTCCACCGCCTTGGAGGCATCCACCGCTGCTTCGGCCTGGCTTCCGGAGGCTGTGGCCAGCTCTTCCATCGTCAGCGCAATCTGGCTGCTGCCTTCCTTGGTTTCAGCAATTGTATGCATCAGCACATCGCCCTGCTCCGTAATGACCCTGGATACATTTCTGATCCGGCTGACCATTTCCAGCAGCGTGCGGTTCGTTTCATTCACGGTCTTGGCCAGCAGGCCAATCTCGTCCTTGTTGCGGATCAGCGTCTCTTCCGCCGTCAGATCCCCGCTCGAGATCTGCTGCAGCTGCGCCGTTACTTTCTTCAGCGGATTGATGATCGTTCTGCGGACGAACATGTTCACCAAACCGATAACGATAAGGACAATCAGCACAGTTGCAATATTCATTCTCCCGGCGGTATTGAAAATACTCGCAGAAGTTTTGCCCTCGTCCTCAGCATCCTTCTGGCTGTGCGCCACCAGCGCATCCAGATCTACCTGCATGGAATTAAAAGCGTCAATCCCTTTCCGCGATACCTCCAGGGCTAATTTCTCGTCATTCGAGCTGCTGAGCAGGATCGCCTGATTGTTGACAGTCAGGAACTCGCCCCATTTCCCGACGAGCGACTGTAATTGCTTCAGCTCCTGCTCTCCTTTCAGATTGGCTTTATATTCCTTAAAAGTATCCGCTACTTTGCCGATGAATTTGGACCGTTCTTCCGCAAGCGCGTTTTTGTCCGCGTTATCAGTGCTCAGGATATGCTGCAGGCTAAGAGCCATAACATGCTCTGTAAGGTAATTGACATTGTGAATTTTGTTCAGCTCGGGAATGATATTTTTAATGATGTTCCCGGTGTTTTTCTGCATATTGTTCATTTGATAGAGCGAAACCACGCCGCTGATCGTAACGAATACAGCCAGAGCCGCATAACCGTAGGCTATCTTGGAGCCGATGCTTTTTCTGCCCCGGAACAGACTTGCCTGCTGCTCCTTGTCTGCTCCTTTCCTCCCTTTTCCTAACAGATCCTTCAGTCGCTGACCTATACCCACACCTGTGTGCCCCCTTGATAATATCTGGATGTTTACACCATTTTCCATCTGATTTCATTTATTTTCATAAAAAAAGCAAAAAAAAATAGGTTACATTTACTATGTCGGCAACAGTCGGTTAAAAATTTACATGTTTCTCTCGATGTAAGGTTTTACCTGCCAGCCCAAACGGCGGACAGGTAAAGGCTCCACATATATAGGTCTAATCCAGTATAGGTCTAATCCAGATCGTATATCGAACCGACCTTCAGCCCGTACAGCTCATTGTAGATTTTCTCGGCAAAGGCATCGGTCATTCCGGCGATATAATCGGTCACCATATGCTCCCAGGTCCAGATCGGCTTGGCCGACTTCTGATCCTTCTCGAACCGCTGCAGCCAGTCCGAAGGGATAATGCTCCGGGAGGTCTCGGGATCAAGGAATGCCTCCCACAGCCGCCGCAGTATCCACTCGCTCCGTTTCTGCAGACGCTGTACGCGCAAATCGCGGATCATCGTTACCCAGGCGAAGCTTTTGAGCACACTGACGGTCCGCAGCATATCCTCATCCTCCTTGCCTTCCTTAATGAAGGTAACCTTCTTCCAGTCCCCGTCCCCGATTACGCCAAGGCTGGCGACAAAGGTGCTGACCCAATAGGCCTTGACTTCACGGCGGGTGCGGGAATAGTCATTCTCACAGGTAGGCATCTTCTCCTTCCAGACCCGCAGGAATGAACTCAGCACCTCCTCCACCTTGAAGCGGATCGCCGACTTGTTCCAGCCGGACCAGAAGGCATCCTCAAGCGTAGTGATCTTCTCCACAATCAGCCGCTGGATATAGTCGTCATGCAGGAAATGCTCATGTACCTCAATCTTACCGGCCTTGATGCCGTCCTCCAGATCATGCGCCGAATAAGCAATATCGTCACACAGGTCCATCAGCTGCGCTTCCAGCGTCTTTTTGCCTGCCGGAATTCCCCACTGGGTGCGGATCTCATGGATATACTCCCATTCATGCAGATACATCCCCTTCTTCAGCACCGTCCCGGGAAAAGGATATTTATTAATGCCCAGCAGCACCGCGTCCGAGAGGTTCAGACCGTCGATATTCTCGCGCTTCTCCAGGAACATAATCAGGCGGAAGTTATGGGCGTTCCCTTCAAAATGCTCATATTTGCGCTTCATGCTCTCATGAATCGTCTGCTGCTGAACCGGACCTGCGCCTGACTTGGCCACTGCCTCCACCGTCTTGCGGGTAACCAGCTTCTCCAGCAGGCTGTCCAGCACCTCTTCTCCCTTATGCCCAAATGGGGGATGTCCGAAGTCATGGGCGATTGCCGCACATTCCACTACCTCGGGATCAATGACCAGGCCCGGATTCTCCGCCGCTCCTGTCTCTACTTCCGGGTAAGAACGCAGCAGACTCTTGGCCGCTTCACGGGCAATCTGCGCCACCTCCAGCGAGTGGGTCAGGCGCGTCCGGTAGTAATCCCCGGTTCCGGCCCCGAACACCTGCGATTTGCCCTGCAGCCGCCGGAAGGTCGGCGAATGGATCAGACGCGAATAGTCGCGTTCATATGCGGCTCTGGAGGTCTCCAGCTTCGTGATTTCGGGATATTGTCTATGCTCTCTTTGTTCAATCAGTCTCATCTCCGCCGCCCCTATTCCTTGATCTGTATTTAGTAACTTATTATAAGTCATTTCTGCCGGAACTTTCACTCTAAAATGCAAATCGCCCTGCGGGCTGCTATAGATGCATAGCAACCAAGGGGGATAGAGCATTCTAAGACTTAAGCAGCAAGAACCGCTTATAAAAACAAGTGTGGAGTGAATTTGAGAGCCATGAGAACAGCCACCCGATTGACCGCCGCAGTTCTTGCCGCACTGGCGCTGATGCACAGCCCTTCCGATCTGGCCCTGGGCAGTCCGAACAAGGCAAAAAACCGCTACTACTATGAGGAGCGCGGCGATATGATCTGGGAAGTGCGCACCAGCCAGAAGGTGATTGCGTTGACCTTCGATGACGGCCCGGACCCCCTGGAGACGGACGGCATTCTGGAGGTGCTGCATGAGTATCAAGCAAAATGCACATTTTTTGCGATTGGCAAGCGGATCGCCGCTTATCCCGATGTCGCCAGACGCGTGATTAATGAAGGACATGAGCTGGCGAACCATACCTATAATCATGTCTATTTCAAAAGGCCGATCTCCGGGGAGCAGATTCAGGAGGAGCTTGCGCTGACGGAGAAGGAAATTATGAAGATATCCGGCAGACACAGCAGCCTGTTCAGACCGCCGGGCGGCATGTATGACGAGACGCTGATCGATGTGTCCAACAGCATGGGCCTTAAGCCCGTTCTGTGGTCCTGGCATCAGGACACCCGCGACTGGAACCGCCCAGGCGTCTGGAACATCTCAAGCCGGGTGATCCGCAATGCCAAGAGCGGCGATATTGTCCTGTTCCACGACCATGTCCACGGGCCGTCGCAGACGAAGGAAGCATTGAAAATCATTCTGCCTGAGCTGAAGAAGCAGGGCTTCCGGTTTGTTACCGTCTCGGAGCTGATTCAGCTATCCGATGTGCAGCAGGCGAAGACAGAACGCCATATGACCTATTAGGGGGCCTGCCCGGATTGCACAGGTTCACAAAATAAGGTAGTCTTGAGCATAATAAGGCTATCCTAATATGGCTATTTGTGAATCTGCCGATGTCCATCCCCCAGGAGGGTACAATACATGACCGAGAATACTTCCTATACAACCGAGGAAATCGCCCGGCTGCTCAAAATCTCCAAGCTCAAGGTCTATGATCTCATTAAAAAGGGCGAGCTGCCCTCTTACCGTGTCGGCAAGCAGATGCGGGTTGACCTCTCTGATCTGGAGAGGTACAAGCAGAATTCCCGCAACAGCGGGCCTTCTGCGCATCCGCTGCCCGGGGGCGGGCTGAGCGAAGCTGCATTGCCTCAGGCGCAGTCAGCGCAGCAGATGGGCCCCCCGTTCGCTGCGCCTTATCAGGCCTTCGCCTCCCCGCCGCCGCACAGCATGAAGAGCAGCGGTGTACATGTAGTCATTACCGGGCAGGATATGTCACTTGATATTCTGGCGACCCATCTGGAGCGGACCCTGCCCTCCACCCGCCCGCTCCGTTCCTATGCAGGCAGTCTGGACAGCCTCATCGCCATGTATCAGGGCGAATCAGATATTGTCAGTACCCATCTGCTGGATGGCGATAGCGGCGAATATAACCTGCCCTATATCCGCAAGCTGCTCGTAGGCTTCTCCTATATTGTAGTGCATCTGCTAACACGCAGCGCAGGCTTCTATGTGCAGAAGGGCAATCCGCTGGGCATCCGCAGTTGGGGGGATCTCCGGCAGGACGGGCTAACGCTGATTAACCGTGAGCGCGGCTCCGGCGCCCGGGTGCTGCTGGATGAACAACTGCGCCTGCATGGAATTCCGTCCTCCCGCTTGAACGGATACATTAATGAAGAGAACAGCCATCTGGCAGTAGCCAGCCTGGTGGCAAGAGGCGGGGCGGATGTGGGCATCGGCACTGAGAAAGCCGCCAGAATCATTGACGGCATCGACTTCATTCCGCTGATCCGCGAGCGCTACGATCTGGTCATGATGAAGAAGCCGGAGAATGAAGCCTGGATTAACGCCATTCTGGATATTCTGCGCTCGGAGGCCTTCCGCAGTGAGCTAAGCTCAATTCACAGCTATGACCTGAGTGAGACGGGCAATATTATTTACGAGACTTGAAACCAGAGGAGGAACGCATGTTATCCACAATACCGCAGGCAGCGTTCAGGCTGGAGCGCTTGTTTTTTTCAAGCGTACACAGCTATTACGGAAGATTGGCGGAAGGGGAGGCTATGCCCCGAAGGACCCTTCACCACCATGCCTTGTGTTATGTCACAGAAGGTAAAGGGCAGATTATCCTAAATGGAGGGCTGCTTACAGCGAATAAAGGAGATTTCTTTTTGTTGTTGCCCGAAACTTCAGTGGAAGGCAAAGCGCTGACGACAGAACCGCTACGTTATGTGATCATTTTCTTCTCCTGTATACAGCTTCGTAAAAATCACAGGCACCAGGAGCTACATCCTCCGGTATTTCCGGTTAGCGGGAAGCTTGAAGCAGCTGGCCATCCGCTGGCTGCAGAGATCAACCGGCAAATGACCTCCTTTCACCGTACCCGTAACCTGGAGGAAATCATGCACGCCAAGCACCGGCTGCAACAGCTGCTCGCGTTGATACTTCAACCAAGTAAGCGTATTGTGCAGGACAAGGCTGTAGGGATGGATATTGTGCTTGCCCACATGAAGAACAACTACAACCAAGAGCTTAAAGTTGGGCAACTGGCTCTAATGGCGGGCTTAAGCACCAATCATTTTATCAGAGCGTTCAAGCAGCTTACAGACAAGACACCTATGGCCTATTTGCAGGAGGAACGGATAAAAAGGGCCAAGCAGCTGCTCTTCTCTTCCGAACGTGTCAAGCAGATCGCCAAGGAAGTGGGCTATAAGGACGAGCATTATTTTAGCCGGGTGTTCAAAAAATCGGAAGGCGTGGCACCGGCCAGCTACCTCAAAAACAATCATATCCGTATTGCTGTTCTCTACTATGGTCTGGATGATTATCTGATGACACTTGGATTGATGCCAGTGGCTGCGCTGTCTTACCGGGAGCGGGTGTCAAGAAATTACAGCCTTCCCCACTCCGGTATACTGGAGCAGGACATAGTCCGCCTGAACGGTTCCCGGTTGAATTATGAAGAGCTGGCACGGTTGAAGCCTGATCTGATTATTGGGAGCGACCGCCTGTTACCAGGCGAGCTGCTGGAGTCCATCGCACCGACGGTTGTTCTTAAGCATACCGATAATGTGGAGCAGCAGTTGTCCCGTTTGTCCCGCATTCTGGGCAGAGAGCAGCAGGCAGACGACTGGATGAACCGCTACGCAGAGCAGAAGCACCTCCTTAGATCACAGCTGGAGGCACAGGATGTGCGGCCCACAGTTTCTTTTATCAGAGTCAGCTCTGAATTCTACCGCTTATACGGCACCTCCAATCAGACAGGAACTCTGCTATACCAAGATCTTGGACTGAGTCCGCCCCCCTCAACCCGTGAGCAGACTGAAGCAATGGATTTCGAGATTCATGAGCTTCCCCTGCATAACCCGGGAACCATCTTTTTGGCTGCGGACCCTACCCTGGAATCGAGACAACGGCTGGAAGCACTGCTCTCGTCCAGAGAATGGTCTTCCCTGGATGCAGTGAAGCAGTCCCGGGTATTCGATGCCGGAGATCTGTTGTTCAAAACACTCGGACCCTCAGGCAGAAAGTGGGCCATGTCGTATGTTGCATCCCGGATTAGCAGGCCGGCCGATAGAATTATCCACGCCAACACAGGGTTATAATCCATTGTAAAGTAGGTATCGTTCTCCTATCATAATGATAATGATTATTATTATCTATTGCACAAAGGAGACTAGAAATAAATGAATCGAATGAAATCCATCCAGATCATGCTCCTTGCTGTGCTGCTGCTGATACTGGCCGCGTGCAGCAATACAGCGGGACAACCGGCCTCCGAAGAACAGAGTCCCTCCGCTTCCCAAACCAGCGATCAGGGGGCTGCGGAACCGGGCACACGCACAATTACCCACCTTAAGGGAGAAGCTGTGATTCCGGCCAAAATCGAAAAAATCGTTGTTCTCTCGGCAGAGTACATAGATCATCTGTTGACTATCGGAGAGAAGCCCTCCGGTGTGAACACCGAGGTCCGGTACGGAGGAGACTATCTTCCCTATCTGGCTGACAAGCTGCAGGGGGTACAAACCGTAGGTTCGGCGGATAATCCCAACCTTGAGGCCATTACCTTGCTTGATCCGGATGTGATTCTTATTGAGAGCCGGACGGCCGAGAATAAGTATGAGCAACTGAACAAAATCGCCCCTACCATTGTTCTTGGAAATGAATGGCTTGATTATGGCGACGATACTTCCTTTTGGACCAAGGATCTGCTAACCATTGCGGAGATGTACGACAAGACGGACCTGGCGAAGGAAAAAATTGCTGAACTGGAACAGAAAACGGTCCAGGCCAGCGAGAAAATCAAAGCACTGGACAACAAAAAACTCGCCTACCTCCGTGTACGGGAGAAGACACTCCAAGTGTACGCACAGCAAGGTCATCCAACCAATGCATTACTCTACCAGGATCTCGGTTTCGAACCTGCCGCACTTACGCCGTCAGAGCAGAGAGAGGATTTATCCTTGGAGAAAACGCCGGAGCTGGGAGCAGATTTCATCGTCCTTGAGATGGACCCGAATGCCCGCGATTTCCTGGACAACATGCAGGCCAGCGCACTCTGGAAGAACATCCCTGCCGTACAGGGAGGAAAGGTTCATGAGACCGATTCCTTCTGGCTCTTTAAGGGCTGGGGAGTGATCGGCCGGGGTGAAATTATTGATGAAATCATGGCATGGCTAGAGCAATGAGTGAGGTTATACCTTTTAGCAGCCAGTGGATACAAGATTTCATGCAGCAGCATTTTGCCGTGACTGTCGCGGAAGACAGGAATAATTCTTTTCCATACAGTACAGGAGATCTATTGGACGAGGCGAAGCTCCCGTTAATTATCGGGCAGCAATCACTCCAGCTTGGGGAGCCTGGAGGAATTGTGGTCGGAACTTTGTTTGCCAAAAGGTACTCGGTGTTGATTATGGGACTGGCCGCCTCCATCACTCTCTTCGATACCCCGCTCTCTCTGCTGCCCGGTGCTTTACGGTTCAAGCTAACGGATGCAGGAATGATGCAGTATGAAGCGGAGACCGCAGCCACGGACAGATGGTTTGATAACTCTTCGAAAATCCGTCAAGCCTGCCTTGCCGACTATATAGATCGCCTGCTGGCACATTTACGGCAGGTGCTCCAGGCTGTATCAGGGTATACGGGAGCTAAGGAGAAAGTCATGTGGTCGCTGATTGCACATAATCTGCATAATCTGTATGGACGGCTGCATACGGACAAGGAACTCTGGGACTCTGAGGATCGGGGCCGGATCATCAGCCAGGATTATACTGCCCTGCTTCAGCCGGAGAAGCCGGATGAATTATCCATGCGGTTCCGCAAGGTTGAGCATCCGAAGCTGCGCGGCCGTTCATTATATCTGCGCAGGCATTGCTGTCTGGCCTACCAGATCAGGATTGGGCCTGATGCCGGAGAGTATTGCAGCACTTGCCCCAAGCTATCACCGGAAGACAGATGGAATATATTAGACAACTAAGCAACGCCCATCCCCGGTTCAGGATGGGCGTTGCTTAGTTCTGTTCTGCTATCCTCTAGGACCACTAATAACAATAACATCCCGGTTATAGCTGCCTGCGGCAAACGCGATGCCTTCCGGCTCCGTCTTGCGGGGCAGCAGCGCTTCAGAGATAATATTGCCGGTATGGTCGAGGTAGCTGGTGACATCGACACTCTTATGATAGAGGCAGATGTCATCCACCCGGTCTTCCATGACGATACGCAGCGAGGTGGCCTCCTGTACGGAGAGTAGTTCCCCATGCTGCCGTACCGGCAGCCGTTCTACACTCACCTGCGGCTTCGCTGTTCCGAACGGAACGGCCAGGGTAACGATGGCTGCGCTTCCGGTCAGGGTAAGGGAACGTTTCATTACCGGATTCCCGCTGTAGTGGCCCTGCTTGAAGATCAGGCCCTGCTCCAGCGTCAGCCGGTCGTCCGCCAGCCCGGAGGGCAGCGGCTTCAGCAGCAGATTGGCCCCCTCCAGCTGCGAGACCACTTCCCCGCTGAGAGAATCGTAAGACGCTGTACCCGGCGGCAGGTGGAAATACTGCTCATAGCGGTGCTGCCCTTCTGCTTGGAACAGGTCCACGATCAGCCAATAGCTGTTCTTAACGAACAGCACCTTGCGGGAGTGAACCACCGGATCTTCGTACCGGGTATATCCGTACTGGCTCGCAAAGGTGTAGTCATACGCCTCATTGAACTGGGTATCCCAGATTCTGCAGTTCGCCGTAGGCGGCGTATTCCAGTGGAAGCTGCGGACATGCTGGTCCTGACCGTCGACAACTACAGTGTTATGGGCACGGGTCGAGACTGTATATTTACGTTCTTTGTTCCACTCGAACAAGCCCATACCTGAATCCGCCAGCAGCTCGCGTCCTCCGGCGTAGAGCACCAGGCTGAGCGCATCGGAATGCGCATGCCCGCCGATCCCGACACCTGCCCGCATCGCCATGTACATATCGTCAGGGCTCCAGCCCTGGCGCGAGGTCACATAACCGCCTGCCGGGAAGCAGGCTGCCGTCTCCGCAGGCTCCACAGCCTTGAGCTGAGCATACTCCGCCGCAGCCTCCGGCCCGATTCTCCACAGCAGGGAGAACGGCAGCCGCTCATGCCCCAGCGCCTTGAAGTCCCCCCGCTGATACAGGAAAGCGCCCAGGCTCATGACATTACGCAGCTCGCTGAGCACCTGAACATCGGTATCGCCGAACTTGACCAGCTGCCCGTCCGGTGCCAGCAGATGCATCGTGACGACATACATCTTCTCCAGCGTCTCCCGGTATTCTCCGGCATCGATGCCGAGCTTCTGGTACAGAACCACCAGTTCATACAGCTCGCGCATGACGATCAGGTGGTAATTCGGACTGCCCTCGAACTGTACCCCGTCGGGGTAGACGTTCTCAAGGATGTATCCCGGCAGCTTACGCCCGGCGTATTCCAGCCATTCGGCGGAATCCTTCAGCTCCGGCAGAAGCAGCGCCGTCTGAGTCAGCCCCCGGAGCTGCATGCAGACATGATTGCCGCCGCTGGCATGGTATTTGCGCACATATTCGCCATGCTGCTGGAAGGACTGAATCAGCTTCAGCTTCACCTCAGGCTCGAAGGCCGGAGAGCCGAAGAAGGTAATGAAGGCTTCCGGCAGCATGAACATCCGCACACCGGCCGAGAGGGGGTCCCAGCTACAATGCTCCGCCCGGAACGTACCATCCACCGGCATAGGGTTATCGTCAATGAAATGACTGATCATATCATTGAAGCATTTGGCGTATTTATCATCCCCGGTCAGCGCGTAGGCTCTGGACAGACGCTTCACATAGACGAACCGGGTCAGATGCAGCTGATACTGCGAGCTGTCGAACAGCCAGCTGTTCCAGTCGTAGCTTCCGTTCCGGAAGAGCACTCTTTTCCCTTTGAACAGGGGGATATCCCCCTCCACAATCCGGTCCGCCTCGGTAATATCCTGCTGCGCCTCCTCCTCTCCGCTGTAATGGCTGGCGGCGTACGCCTTCAGCTTAGGAACATCCTTCACATCAAAGTAGTATCTCCCGTTGTTACCCGCTGCAATGACTTCTAAATAAGCATCCCGTGCACCGGGGACATCGCCTACGTCCAGCTTCGCAGCTACCTCAGCAAGCTCCGGTCTGGTCAAATCCAGCATTGTGCTTAAGAACTCCCCGGCAGCCAGCTGCGGCTTCGTATATGCGGGATTGTGCCGCAGATCTTTATACCCCATAGTCAATTCTATCATCACCTTTATATTCGCGGATCTCTCCGCCTGAGTCTATTCCTTAATCGAACCAAGCATGGCTCCTTTGGCAAAATACTTCTGCAGGAACGGGTACACTATGACGATAGGCAGCATCGCCAGCAGAATGGCCGCATTCTGGACATTGGGTCCAAGGTTGGCCGCAAGTGAAGCATCCACCGCTGCCTCTGCCGAGATATTGGAGGCGCTGATCGCCACCATCTGCCGCAGGAGAGGTTGAATCGGCCAGCGTGTCGTATCATTCAGATAGATAACCGCCGAGAAGAATTCATTCCAGAACTGCACCATGAAGAACAGGGTGAACGTGGCGATAATCGGCTTGGACAGCGGCAGCACGATCGAGTAGAGAATCCTGAATTCCCCCGCCCCGTCTATTCTTGCCGCTTCGTCCAGACTCTCAGGCAGGCTCTGGAAGAACGAGCGGATGACCATGATATTGAAAGCACTGGAGGCTGCCGGAAGCACTACCGCCCAGTAAGAATCGATCAGACCCAGATTTTTGACGACCAGATAGTTCGGAATCATGCCCCCGTGAAAGATCATCGTGAAGAAAATAACCAGCAGCATGATCCGGCGGCCGGGCAGAAATTTCTTCGACAGGGCATAAGCCAGTGTAATCGAGACAAACAAGCTGAGCACCGTGCCCATCGCCGTGATAATGACAGAGTTCTTGACGGAGGTCAGGAACGTATTCGCATTCAGCAGATAGCTGTAGGCGTCCAGTGTCCAGTGCTTGGGCCAGATGAAGAAATTCCCGGCCATCGAATCTCCCGGCGGACTGAACGAGACCGCGATAATATATAGAAAAGGCAGAATAACCAGCAAGCTGATTAAGCAAATCATGACTACAATAATGGTGTCAAACCAGGTTGCCTTAAGCTTCATAACCTCTCCACTCCTGTTCTTGTTCTAGAATATGCCTTCCTCACCCAGCAGCTTCGCCGCATAATTGGCCCCGAGGACCAGGATCAGACTGGCAACGGATTTGAACATGCCTACGGTAATCGCGAAGCTGTAATTGAATTGCTCCAGACCGACATGGTAGACGAACAGATCGAAGACATTGGAGACATCCAGGTTAAGGCTATTGGTCATCAGGAAGATCTGCATGAAGTTGGAGTCCATCGAGGAGCCCAGTCGGAGCAACAGCAGAATCACGATGGTCCCTTTGATGCCGGGGAGGGTGATATGCCAGATGCTCTGCAATCGGCTTGCTCCATCCACCTTGGCTGCTTCATACTGCTCAGGGTTAATCCCCGCCAGTGCCGCCAGGAAGATAATCGTGCCCCAGCCCGCATCCTTCCAGATCGACTGGAAGATGACCAGCGGCCGGAACCATTCGTTGCTGACCAGGAAGTTAGCGCTGCCGTCGAACCATTGGCCGAGGTAATGGTTAATGACGCCCGAAGGCCCGAAGAAGGAAATCGTAATCCCGTAAATCACGACCCAGGAGAGAAAATGGGGCAGATATACGATGGTCTGCGAGACACGCTTGAACACCTTGAGCCGCACTTCATTCAGAAGCAGCGACAGGAGGATCGTGAAGGGAAAATAAATGATCAGATTCAGCAGACTGATCAGCAGCGTATTTTTCAGCAACATATAGAAATCGGAGGTTCCGAAAAACTGTCTGAAATTATCCAGCCCCACCCAGGGACTGTCCATCATGCCCTTGAACGGGCTGTATTCCTTGAAGGCCAGAATGAGTCCTGTCATCGGGATGTAATGAAAGGTGAGAAAGTAGAGAATACCCGGTGCTGCCAGTAAGTAAAAAGGCCATAGCTGATGAAACCGTTTGGGTCGTAAAGCTCTCTGCACAGGCTAAACCTCCTTATCCAAATGGGCAAAAGAAAGGGGAAAGCCCCCTCCTTTGCCTCTGTATATAGTGTTGTTGTATTACTTCGCGGAATGCTCTGCGTTATACTGGTCCTGCAGTTCCTTGGTGATCTGCACGCCCGGACCCTCCGTCCAGGTATCAATCTCCTTCTGCACATCCTCCCAGGCTCCCTCGCCCAGCACATACTTCGTCATTACCGCACTCATTTTCTTATAGCTGTCCGGATTCTTGCTGGCGTACTGTGAGTTGTAGCTGAGGAACGGATTCTCCACCCCGATCTTGCTGATCGTATCGAGAGTTGTCTTTTGCAGCGCCAGGATGTCCGGCTCCTTGGAGTTGGCGTATACATATGGATCTGCACGGTTCTCCAGGATGAAATTGTTCGGCTTATCCAGCTCATACTGCTTCTTCTGCTCCTCGGTCTGCACCGCAACCCCATTCTTGAAATCGCTGGAATGGATGCCGGTGACTCCCGCTTTGGAGAACGCTACATTCTCTTCTGAGGCCGTGAAGTCAAGGAAGTCTACAATCTGCTGCACCTTATCCTCCGGTACGGAGCTTGGAACCGCCCACAGTCCGTAGTACCCGGAGAGTACAGAAGCACCCTTCTGTCCGTTCGCGCCTTCAAGTACATCGACAATCGCGATTTCGGCCTTCGGGTCCGTCTGCTTCAGCTTTTCTACGTTGGTCTCTACAATATCACTGACATTCCCGACAAAAGCACCCGCTGTGCCCGCAAGGAACTTACTCCGCGCCTGCCCCTGGTTCTTCAGTACCGGCGCATCCTTGTCGATCAGGCCCTTGCTCCAGGAATCTCTCAGCCACTCCAGGAAGGCCTTGTATTCAGGCGTCTGGAAATCACGGACCACGTTGTCGCCGTCCAGCTTCCACACATTTGGAATGCCAAAGGCATACTGGATCGGGAGGACACCCGAGAACGGCCCGGGGCTATTCACACCGTCTGAACCGTAGATCGTGAACGGGATGGTTTTGCCGCCGCCCGCCGGGTCCTTCTCCTTGAACACCGCAAGCGCATTCGTCAGCTCGTCCATCGTCTTCGGAACTGGCAGATTATACTTATCCAGCCAGTCCTTGCGGATCAGAATATTGGCTTCGCCTCCGCCGTACAGACCGCGCGGCCGGGGAATCCCGTACGATTTGCCGTCAATCTTGGCACCATTCCAGACCACCTCATCAATCTGGCTGATATTCTTGGTCTTCGCAAGGTAAGGGGTCAGGTCATGAAAAGCGCCCATTTTCACCAGGTTGTTGAATTTATCGTCCTTGCCGCCATCCATCAGCAGCAGATCATAGGAATCTCCGGCCGATACCGCCACAGAGAGCTTGTCCGTATAGGCTTCGGATGGCACGAAGGTTACGTTCAGATCTACATTGCCGCGCTTCTCCAGATCCTCCAGCGCCTTGTTGTTCGTCATCTCCGGCGGATTGCCGAAAAGAATGGTCATGGCCTTGATGCTGGCCTGCTTGCTAGCCGCACCGCTTGGTGTACTGCCTTCCGGTGCCGCTGTGCTGCCTGCCGCTGAATTATTACCGCTGCCGCAGCCCGCCAGTGTAGTTACCATCAACGCCGCCGAAGCTACAAGTGGTACAAGCTTTTTTGTAATATTCATTGTCATCCCCCATTTGCTTGTATTGATTGCGTTTACATCGTGCTTACACTTTGGATTATAGAAGACGCCGGAGCTTAAGAACATGCCGGATTCCAGCCAAAGTGTCACCATTTTTAAGATTTGCCGGTCCGCAGGTATCTCCATGTCCGCCAATGTACTATAATCTGTTTAGGATAGCCTGCCCGGTATCCGTAGTCCAAAACCCTTAACGGATGTGACTCTATGAATTCACCCTTTTTCAGCTTTTTGCGGCGGAGCTTCTATATTAAGATGATTGTCGTCATGTTCGCCATCTCGGTGGTTCCGCTGATTGTGCTGTCCTTCATTTCTGTAAGCGTATCCAGCACGACGGTGGAGCAGCAGGTGAACCGCCTGAATGCCCAGCTCGTCAATCAGGTCGTGGACCGGATTGAATTAACCATGACCCGGCTGCGGGAGCTCAGCGAGCAATATTCGCGGATCTCGTCCATTCAGAGCGCGCTGGTATCGCCTTCGGCCCAATATTTTGAAGAGGTGGTCCGCAAAAAGGATCTGATCTCCGTGCTCAGCGGCGCCTCCGCCATCATCGGGAATGTGGAGGGCCTACAGGTCTATTCCGCCGTTACAGGAGAGGTCCTCTCCTCCACGGAAGCCCCGGCCATGCTGGAGGAGTCCCCATACCGGCCGCTGATTGAAGCGTATCTGGCTTCGGGACGGCCGAATCTTTTTCTGGACAAGCATTCGCTGCCTGAGCTGGCTATTCTGAATTCGTCTACCTATTATATCTCACGCGTTCCCTTCGACTTATATAAGGACCTGAAGGGCGTGCTGCTGATCTCCATGAATAATAGCCAATACCAGCAGCAGATTGAGAATATTCAGCTTGGGAGCGAGGGCTCTATCTCCCTGCTGACGGAAGACGGCCTGACCATTGCCACGACCAGCAAGCTGGAGAAGCAGGCGGATAAGCAGCGGGTTCAGGAGATTCTGAGGCGCTGGAAGGAGCTGAAGCGCCCGGATCAGTTCGCGGCAGGCTCCTCTATTGTCTCTGTCAAGCAGACCTCCACCTACGACAAGTGGATCGTGCTCTCGGAGATTCCGTCCAAGGAGCTGACGGCCAGCGCCGAGATTATCCGCCGGACGGTCACTTATTTTCTGCTCATTCTGGTCTGTCTGGGGGCGCTCTGTGTGGTCGGCTTCGGGTATCAGCTCTACCGGCCTCTACAGGCTGTGAAGCGGCAGGTCGATGCTCTGAAAAAAGGGAATTTCGATGCCAGGGTCACCCATTTCGCCAATAATGAAATCGGGGATCTGGGCCGGATGCTCAATACCATGGCTGTCCGCATACAGGATCTGCTGGCAGACCTGCATGATTCGGAGGATCTGAAGCGCAAGCTGGAGATCCGGGCGCTGCAGTCGCAGATCAACCCCCATTTCATGTACAATACCCTCAATACGATCCGTATGTTCGCCATGATGAAGGATTATGAGAAGATCAACTCCCTGATGGGAAGGCTGGTGGCCTTGCTGCGGTATTCCATGGAGAATTTCGAGCAGACGGTACAGCTCCAGCAGGAGCTTGATTATCTGGCGGATTATGTCGGGCTGCTAAATATGCGCTACAAATGCCAGATCCATCTGGAGGCTGAGATTGAGGAGCCGCTGCGGGGCATGATGATTCCGAAGCTGGGTCTGCAGCCGCTGATTGAGAACTCCGTGTTCCACGGCATTCTCCCGCGTAAGGCACCGGAAGGGCATATCCGTGTGCGCGTATACAGAAGTCCCGGCGGGAGCCATATTATTGTACAAGTCGAGGACGACGGGAACGGTCTGGAAGAGGCTGAGCTGAGGAAGCTGCAGCTCCATCTCCAGCAGGAAGAGTCTGCCGAGAACATCGGACTGCAGAATGTATGGATGCGTATGAAGCTGCTGTTCGGGGCGGAGACACAGATCCTGCTCACCAGCGCTCCGGGCGAAGGCTTGACCATCCGCATGCTGCTGCCGTCCGGGAACGTTCTGATTAAGGAGGAACATCATGAATCACTATAGAGTTGTCCTTGTGGAGGACGAGATTCCGGCAAGAACGGTTTTCCGGCATTTCATTGAGGAGCGTGCAGATCTGTTCACCCTTGTCGGCGAAGCCGAGGATGGCCGGGACGGGCTGGAGCTGTTCCTGAAGCATAAGCCGGAGCTGATTGTTACCGACATTACAATGCCGGGCATGAACGGGCTGGAGATGCTGCGCGAGATCGAACGGAGCGGGGCACCTGCCCCTCAGATCATTATCCTGACCTGTCATCAGGATTTCCACTATGCCCAGCAGGCCATTCATCTGAAGGCGGCTTCCTACCTGATTAAGGATGACTGCCTCTCCGATCCGGGCCTGTTGACCCGGACGATGGAGGAGCTGGCAGTCCTGGCGGATTCACGCGGCGAGACGAGAGACAATTATCTGCAGTTGGAGCAGCAGGTCCGCCTGAGCGAAGTCGAGATTGAGCAGAGCCTGTTCCTCGACATGCTGCGCAGCCCGGCGGCTGAAGCCAAATGGCTGCGCAGTCTTGCGGACTCGCAGCTCCCGCTTCACGGCCAGGGCTTCATGACCCTGCTTGTGGAGCTGGACCGCAACTCCCTGCGCTTCCCGATCGACCAGCTGGAGGAGCTGAAGCTGTGGCAATTCGCCGGGGTGAACGTGCTGAAGGAGCTGCTCGGCAGCATAGGCCCGCATAAGGTTATCGCCCTCGACAAAGGGCGGTTCCTTGCCCTGTATACCGACAGCTTCAAGACGGAGAGACCCCGCTTCCTGGAGCAGGTGCTGGAATCCCTGGCCGCGAATCTCCGGATGAGCTGCATCGCCCTGCTGTGCAGCTTCGAACAGGGACTGGAGGACCGGCCGGAGGCACTGAAGCGGCTGGCTTCGGCGCCGTATCCGTTCTTTTACCGCTGCAATGAGCTTATCGGCATTAGGGAGTGGGGGCAACTCTCCAGCTTCCAGCGGATTCCTGAGCCGCAGAGCCGCTTCTGGAGCAAGGTGCTGAAGAAAGCGCTGCTGGAGCCGCATCTCAGCACGGCAGCTCTGGAGCAGGAGCGGGTGTCCCTGCACCGTCAGGCGATGGAGCAAGCCTGGGACCCGGAGCAGATCAAGTCCCTATATCTGCGAGTCTTTCTGGATATGAGCCATAACGTTATTGGGGCGGAAGGCGGGGCGGATCTCGAAGCAGAGCTGCGTGTACAAATCGAGCTGTGCCAGACATTCAACGCTGTACATGAGATCACCTGCGATCATTTCCGCAAGCTTCAGCAGCTTCAGGAGGGCGGCCGGAAGATCGATGCCTCCATCACACGTATCATTCAACAGATGCGCGAAGATCTCAGCTATCCCTACAAGCTGGAGGAGCTGGCCGCTTCGATCAATTACAGCGTGCCCTACTTCAGCTCCATGTTCAAGAAGGCCGTCGGCGAGAGCTTTGTCCAATACCTGACCCGCCTGCGGATCGAACAGGCCAAGCTGCTGCTGCTCACCACCGACCACAAAACCTTCGAAATCTCCGAATCCATCGGCTTCGAGAATTACCGGTCCTTCAACCGGATCTTCAAGAAGGAGACCGGCGTCTCCCCCTCGGATTACCGCCGGCAGGGGACACAAAGTATATAAATTCAGAAACAGCAGCATGGCCTACGCGCCGCTCCCGGTCCCATGTGGTCGGTTTTTCGATTACATTGGGCCCACGTGCCTCCGCAACGCATATTATGGTCGGTTTTTCGATTACATTTGGTCCACGCGCCTCCGTCACGCCCAATGTGGTCGGTTTTTCGATTACATTTGGCCCACGCGCCTCCGTCACTCCCAATGTGGTCGGTTTTTCGATTACATTTGGCCCACGTGCCTCCGTCACTCCCAATGTGGTCGGTTTTTCGATTACATTTGGCCCACGTGCCTCCGCAACGCACATTATGGTCGGTTTTTCGATTACATTTGCTCCACGCGCCTCCGTCACTCCCAATATGGTCGGTTTTTCGATTACATTTGGCCCACGCGCCTCCGTCACGCCCAATGTGGTCGGTTTTTCGATTACATTTGGTCCACGTGCCTCCGCAACGCACATTATGGTCGGTTTTTCGATTACATTTGCTCCACGCGCCCGCTCAACGCGGAATGTGGTCGGTTTTTCGATTACATTCGGCCCACTCACCACACACACCAGCCGATTGTATCCGGTTTACCATAAAAAGCCCCCGCCTTCACCGGAAATTCCGGTGAGGACGGGGGTTACCCTTGTTAAGCTAAGCCGTCAGGTACGGCGGTTCACGAACATCAGCATAAGTGCGGAGATGACAATGATCGAGCCGACCCACATCCAGGCCAGCGTCATATTGCCGCCATCCACCGCTACATAGATCGCGGTAGGCACGGTCTGGGTACGTCCCGGAATATTGCCCGCCACCATAATCGTTGCCCCGAACTCGCCCAGCCCGCGGGCGAAGCCGAGGACATAACCAGCGGCCAGCGAACGCCCCGCCAGCGGCAGGGTCACATAGCGCAGCACCTGAAGCTCGCTGGCTCCCTGCGCCCTCGCTGCATCCTCAAGCTCCTTCTCTACCCCTTCGAAGCCTGCCTTGACCGTGCGGTATACCAGCGGAAAAGCAACCACAACAGCGGCAATGACTGCCGCCCCCCAGGTGAACAGAATCGTTTGCTCCGTGAACTGTTCATACAGTCTGCCGATCCAGCTCCGCCGGCCGAGGATCACCAGCAGGACGAAGCCGACCACGGTTGGCGGCAGCACCAGCGGCAACAGCAGGACCGTTTCGACCAGGCTGTGTCCGAAGAACCGGCGTCCCGCCATCTTCCGGGCAGCCAGTGTGGCCAGCAGGAACACGATCATACTGGTTAATACCGCAATCTTGATGGACAGCCAGACCGGGGCGAAAAAGTCGGTCCAATTGATCTCCATCTCTCTTTCACCCCATCGATTTTATCGTTATTTATTGAGCCAATTGAAAGCCGTAGCCGGTGAAGACCGAGCTGGCAGCAGTTGTCTGTACATAGCTATAGAACGCTTCGGCCTCCGCCTGATGCTTCGAATCCTTAACAATGCCCACCGGATAGTTAATCGCCTTGTGTACATGGCCGCCCACCGTCAGGGCGATCTTCACCTTCTTCGAGGTTAACGCGTCCGTCTTGTAGACAAACCCGGCATCTGCATTGCCTGTCTCCACATAAAACAGCACCTGGCGGACATCCTTAGCGAAGACCAGCTTGCTTTGCAGCGTATCCCATACCTTCTTCGCGGTCAAGGACTGCTGAGCGTATTGTCCGGCTGGTACCGATTCCGGCTGGCCTACGGCTACCTTTTTGAAGGCTGGAGCGGTAAGGTCATTAATGGTTGTAAGCTTCGTGTTCGAATCGGAAGGCACAACGGCGACCAATTGATTCTTCAGCAGCGCCTTGTGGTTTGCAATCAGCCCTTTATCCACCAGCGCGTTCATCTGCTTATCGCCTGCCGAGAAGAACAAGTCGGCCGGTGCTCCCTGCTCAATCTGCTTCTGTAGCGTACCTGAGGCGCCATAATTGAACACCAGCTTAATCTCAGGATGCTGCTTCTCATATTGCACAGCAATCTTGTCCAGACTATCCTGCAGACTCGCTGCTGCGGAGACAATAATCTCCGTCTTCTTCACTACCGCCTCAACATCTCCTGCTGAACCCGCCGACACGCCCGCCACCATAAGCAGCACCAACAATCCCGCTAACCACTTCTTCAGCACACTCCATACCTCCCAATCCCTATTCTTTATTTTGATCATATTCTAGCAAGTTAAATCGAATTATACAATGCATTTGATTATGTTTGTATATGTTTAGTTATAATTAGTATCAAAACACCCCCACAAAGTGCAGCTTTAGCTTCGATGATGACTCAGGTACTTTGCGGGGACCCCAAAACATATAAATCCTAACAAAATAGGGACTCCCCTAATCCATACAACAAAAAAACCCCCGCCCTATGTATAGGGAAGAGGCCTGTTCTAAGGCTATTCGCAATAATCTTCTCGCTATATAAATTGAACTAATGTTTTTATGTTTTGGAATTAGCCGTGACTCCAGAGAAGTTTTGGACTTCCGGCCGCTGTTGTCTACAGATTTCATGATTTTATACCTTTTTTAACGGTTGAAATCCGTAGACAAAGGCGGTCGCTACCGCTCCTCCAGTTCCAAAATTCCCCTCCGCCACTTTTCCTTTAACTTAACTTTTTTAGTTCAATCTATATAGTTCCAGTTATTCGACCTTGAAAGCAACCTTGAAGCTTCCCTTGGCATCTTCCCCCTTGATTTCAATCCGGTATTTCCCGTCCTTCCCGGCTTCCACCTTCTCGGTACCTGATTCATTGGTTGCCAGTTCAGTAAGCACCTCATTATCCGGCCCGTATAACTTCATGGACAGCTGGCCCTTTTCCACCTTGGATTTGTAATCGATGCTGATCGTTTCGCCGCTTTTCATGCTCAGCTTCTTCTCCTCTGTGCCCGTAAAAAGCTTGTAGGAGCCGCTTATTTTGCTCTTCGTGCTGGACCCGACGTACATTATTTTCTTGTCACAGGAAGTCAGCAGCACCGACGCCATGACGATCAAAATACCCAGTTTCATCCATTTATTCTTCATATCCCTAACACTCCCCGGTTTAGATTAGATGGCCGCAGTGCGGACAACGGATACCCTCATTGCCTGCATTAGATGCTATGTGAATGTGATGCTGTTTCCTTGCCAGGAGATACAGGATCAGACCGATGAAATTAGGGATATAGATGACCGCAGTCACCCACAGCCAGGCATTCATCCGCCGCCGCGAGGCATCTTTATAAATGAATACCGCGATTAGCACATTCAGCCCCAGGAACAGCAGGGCCAACAGGCTTATCACGATGAGCCAGGTCAGATTCTCCTCCATAAACTCGCCCATATAGGGGCTTATAGCGTACCCCAGCGCAATACAGCTTACCAGGATGGTTGCTGTAAGCGCCCAAAAAACAAATTTCTCAACGGTTAAGTGAACTTTCATAAGACCCTCTCCCGCCTCCCATAGTACTGTACAACAGCAATGTTCCGGCGACCATTGGAGACAGGATGAACAGCAGCCCCATGCTGATCTTCCATTGCATGGCAGCCGGACCGGCCAGGAAATACAATCCCAGCACCAGTAATACCAGCCATTGCAGGACCATTAAAATGGATAGTACACCCATGGTCCTGCGCCCTTGTATCCGCCGAATCGTATTAGAGACAAGCTCTGGTGATGGCGTGAGCGGCAGATTGAAATATTCCGTCAGCAGCCGGTCTTCGTCTCCGGACTCCTTCATTTAGTTCATCTCCTTCATTAGCTTGTGCAGCAGCTTCTTACCATGATTCAATCGGGATTTGACAGTTCCGAGGGGAACTCCCAGCACCTCCGCTATGCCCTCATAGCTGAACTCCTCATAGTAATACAGTATGAGAGGGGCAAGGTAACGTTTGGGCAGACTCCGGAGGCATTCCTCCAGGTGCCGGTGCTCCTCATGCCGCAGCAGATCCTCTTCTGCCAGTGGAGCCGGGTCTCTAATATGTATAAGCTCCGCATCCGAGGACAACCAGGTCCAAAGGGCATACACGCTTTTCCACTTCCGGTAGCGGTCACGGTACATGTTGAAGGCCACCTGGAACAGCCAAGGCTTAAAGGGACGCTCTGCATCATACTTCTCTAGCTTGCGGAGCACACGTACCCATACCTCCTGAAACAAATCCTCCGCATCCTGCCGGTTCAAGGTAAGATGGCGGCAGAACCGGTATAAATCATCCCTATACCTGACAATGAGAAACTCAAGATGCTCTTGTTGACCGGACTTGCATCCTTCAACGAGCTGTTTGTCGGTCATCATCTGTTCTCCGCCCACCCTTTCAACCTACATTACGAAGCGTTCCGGATATTGTTCGAAAATTCACAAAGTTATTTTTGGGAAAAGTAGGGCTTCGGTTCACAGAACTCTGAGAAACGAATCTCCCATTCGGGAACCACGTTGGGCTAATTCTGAACTAAGGTTTAGCAGTGACCCGAGGATAGGAGGGGAACTGGCTTAATTGCAATTCGTACAACTAAAATGCCCGATTCCTAACCCTTCTCACGTTTAGTTGTATTTCGTACATTTAAAAGGCAGCCTTCTCCCGTTTATCAGCTAATTGGGCAGATTTAGTTGTACAGAATACAGTTAGAAGATGAAACTATGCCTTTTGGCTGCTTTTAAGTGTACATTCTGCAACTAACACAGGAAACCACCTTCTGTTAAAAGAAAGAGCTGCCCCAAGCAGCCATTAATATGGCTTGGGACAGCCCTTCCTAATACCTTCTATTCAGATTCAATTCTTCATCCGCGGGTCCAGCACATCCCGCAGGCCGTCGCCCATCAGGTTGAAGCCGAGGACCGTCAGCATGATGGACAAGCCCGGGAACACCACGGTCCAGGGGGCCTTCTGGATAAACTGGCGGGAATCGGAGAGCATCTTGCCCCATTCCGGGTCCGGCGGCTGAGCGCCCAGTCCAAGGAAGCCCAGGGCAGCGGCTTCAATGATGGCTGTCGCGACGCCAAGAGTGCCTTGAACAATGATCGGCGTCAGGCTGTTCGGCAGGATGTGGCTGAACAGAATCCGCCCGTTCTTCATCCCGATGGCCCTGGCCGCCGTAATGTACTCCTCGGACTTCAGGCTGAGCACCTTGGCCCGGACCAGCCGGCCGTAGGTCGGAATGTTGACGATGGCAATCGCGTAGAGCGCATTCTGCAAGGAAGGTCCCAGAATAGCTACAATAGCGATGGCCAGCAGAATACTCGGGAAAGCCAGCAAAATGTCAAACAGACGGGAAATGATCATATCCATCCATTTGCCGTAGTATCCGGCGAGGATGCCCAGCGCAGTGCCGACAATGATCGAGCCGATTACGGAAAAGAATCCCACCCAGAGTGAAATCCGCGCCCCATAGATTACCCGGGTGAACAGATCCCGCCCCAGATCATCCGTACCGAACCAATGCTCTGCCGACGGCGGCTTCAGGCGGTTCACCAACTGCTGGGCCTTGAAATCATACGGGGCGATCCACGGCGCGAGCAGCGCAATCAGTACAAAGAACAGGATAATGCCAAGCCCGGCCATGGCCGTCTTGTTCTTGCGGAAGGCCTTCCATGCATCGCGCCAGGGGCCGGAGGCTTGATCCGCCGGAGCCTTAGGAGGTGGAGCCTTAGGAGGTGGAGCCTGTAGTGCTGCCTGTCCCATTAGCTGCTCCCCCTCATTTGTAATTGATGCGCGGATCGATAGCGGCATACAGCAGATCCACCAGCAGATTGATGACCACAAAGATAAAGGCAATAATCAGAATCCCGGTCTGGATCACCGGATAATCCCGCGAGCTGATCGCTTCAAAAATATAACGCCCTACCCCGGGCCAGGCGAAAATCGTCTCGGTCAGCACCGCCCCTCCGAGCAGCGCCCCCGTCTGCAGACCGATTACCGTCAGCACCGGAATCAGTGCATTCTTCAGCGCATGCTTATAGACCACGAGGAACTGCGACATACCCTTGGCCTTGGCTGTACGGATATAATCGGAATTCATCACCTCCAGCATACTGGAGCGGGTCATCCGGGCAATGATCGCCATCGGAATCGTGCCAAGTGCAATACTCGGCAGAATGAGATGCTTAATGACCGTCCACAGCTGGTCCCACCGTCCGGCCAGAATCGTATCCAGCACGTACAGGTTGGTTATCGTCTCCACCGGATTGCGCTGGTCCATCCTGCCGATGGACGGCAGCCAGTGCAGCTTCAGCGCGAAGAGCAGCTGCTCCATCAGCCCCAGCCAGAAGATCGGCATCGATACCCCAATGAGCGCGATGATCATCGCCGTATAATCAAACCAGGAGTTCTGCCTCCAGGCGCTGAGGATACCGGCGTTCACTCCGACGAAGGTTGCGAACAGCATGCTGGCAGCCGTCAGCTCCAGCGTAGCGGCCAGATACGGTACGATTTCCTTGGCAATCGGCGTTTTGGTGCGGATCGAAGTCCCCAGGTCCCCCCGGGCCAAATCACCCATGTAGTTAAAATATTGCTGCAGCCAGGGCTTGTCGAGGCCAAGCTGGTTACGCAGCGCCTGCTTGGATTGCTCGGTCGCCTTCTGGCCGAGAATCGTCTCGGCTGGATCACCCGGAATGGCATGGATAATGGAGAAGACGATCAGGGTCATGCCGATCAGCACGGGGAACAGCACCATCACACGTTTTATGAGGTAAGAGTTCAATTCCGTTCACCTTCCAAAGGTGTATTTATTCAAAATAAATCTCACTGTAATACTCCGTACCTGTCGGTCCGGGAACGAAGCCCTTCAGATTAGCCTTGCCGGCCAGCAGCGGTGTGGTATGAACCAGAGGAATCCATGGCGCATCGGCTTTGATAATCTCCTGAGCCTGCTTGTACAGCTCGGTGCGTTTGCCCTGGTCTGTCTCCTTCTGGGCGCCGGTCAGAAGCGTATGCAATTCTTCGTTCACATAAAAAGCACGGTTATTGCCGGGAATAGCATCCTTGTCCAGCAGGGTGTACAGGAAGTTGTCCGGGTCGCCGTTGTCGCCGGTCCAGCCTAGCATGAAGATATCGTCCTTCTCCCCGGCCTTGGTGTCATCGAGATAAGTCGCCCATTCCGGGGACTCAATAACGGTCTTGACCCCGATCTTCTCCCATTCTGCTTGAATCGCTTCGGCTACCTTCTTGCCGTCAGGCATATAAGGACGGGATACAGGCATCGCGTACAGGGTCACCGGATCAGGCAGTCCGTCAGGATAACCCGCTTCGGCCAGCAACGCTTTGGCTTTGTCCAGATCATACTCATAATCCTTCACACTGTCGTTATAGCCCCACAGGGAAGGCGGCATAGGATTGACCGCAGCCTGGGCCTGGCCGGCGAAGAATGCATCGATAATCTCCTGCTTGTTGACTGCATGGCTGAGCGCCTGCCTTACCTTCACATTGTCGAACGGCTTCTTCTTGAAGTTGAAGCCGAGGTACGCCACATTGAACGGCGGACGCTCAATCTTGGTCAGAGCACTGTTGCTCTCCAGCGTGGACAAGTCATCCGGGCTGAGATCTTCCATCAGATCGATTTCCCCGTTTTGCAGCGCCGTGAAGCGGGCTGAGTTGTCCGGAATCGATCGCACGATGACCTTGTTCAGCTTGGGAAGCCCTTCCTTCCAGTAGGCGGTATTCTTATCCAGTGTGATGGAATCATTGCGCTTCCACTCCTTGAACACGAACGGGCCTGTCCCTACCGGCTCATTCTTGAAATTCTCCTTTTTCTCCTTGACCGCAGCAGGACTGGCAATCCCGAAGGTGGTCATGGCGATATTCTGCAGGAACGGCGCCTGCGGCTGGTTCAGTACAAATTGAACCGTCGACTCGTCCACCGCCTTCACTTCCTTGATCACCCGCGCCCCGTCCGGACCGAACATGGAGTCATAGTAATCGAAAGAATCACCTTCGAATTTGTATTCACTGGCCGGATCACTCCAGCGCTGGAAATTGAACACGACTGCCTCGGCGTTGAAATCGGTTCCGTCATGAAACTTCACGCCAGGATGCAGCTTGAAGGTGTAGCTCAGCCCGTCCGGCGTTACTTCCCAGCTGTCGGCAAGTGAGGCCTGGACTTCAGAGGTACCCGGCTTATACTCGAGCAGCGAATCGAAGACCTGATGCGCAATCTTCAGCGACTCCCCGTCCGTCACAATCGCCGGGTCCAGGGAAGCCGAGTCGCCCCCGCGCCCCAGGATCAGGGTATCCTGCGCTGTCCCGGAGGTCTCAGGTAGGCTTGCCGGAGCACTTGTTGCCGCCGTATTCCCTCCGGTATTTCCCGTGTTGCCTGTGTTGTTCCCTCCGCCGCAGCCGCTGAGCGCGAGCCCCGCGCCAAGCATCAGTACCAATGCGAGATTACCCCATTTGTTCATCTCCAGAAAGCTCCCTTCTTTCATTGAAATATCAAAGTGTTTATATAGAGCCGTGCAGGTAGCACAGCTATAAACCAAGGTTCTTCTGTATATGGCTCTAAGATGCAAGCAAATCAGGCAAGCGGTGTATTGGCTTCTCCATCATAGAGATGACAGGCTGTGAAGTGTCCGGATTCTGTCTCCATCAGCGGAGGCCTGATCACCCGGCACTGCTCCATCACGCGCGGACAACGCGTGTTAAATGCACATCCGACTGGTGCATTCGCCGGACTCGGTACCTCCCCCTGCAGAATGATCCGCTCCTTACGGATATCGGGATCAGGTTCAGGAACCGCAGACAGCAGAGCCTGCGTATAAGGATGCTGCGGCCGGGCATAAAGCTTATGCTTATCCGTAATTTCGACAATCCGCCCCAGGTACATTACCGCTACCCGGTCGCAGATATGCTTCACCACACTGAGATCATGGGCGATAAATATGTAAGTTAAGCCGAATTCCCGCTGCAAATCCTGCATCAGGTTAATAACCTGGGACTGGATCGATACATCCAGCGCAGAGACAGGCTCATCCGCAATAATCAGCTTCGGATGGAGTGCCAGAGCTCTGGCAATGCCGATCCGTTGGCGTTGTCCGCCGGAGAACTGGTGAGGGTAACGCTGCAGATGGGCCCTGGACAATCCGACTACATCCGCCAGCCGCTCCACCTCTGCCTTGCGCTGCCTGGCATCGCAAGTAGCGTGTACAATCATCGGCTCTTCGAGAATACGCTGCACAGTATGACGCGGGTCCAGGGAGGAGAAAGGGTCCTGGAAGACAATCTGCATCTCCCGGCGCTGACGCCGCATATCTTCCGCAGACAGCCTCGTAAGCTCCTGCCCTTCGAACCAGATCTCGCCCGCTGTCGGCTCAATCAGCCGGAGCAGCGCGCGGCCGGTAGTCGATTTGCCGCAGCCGCTCTCCCCTACCAGACCGAAGGTCTCCCCCTTGCTCACAGCAAAGGAGATATCATCCACAGCCTTCACACTGCCGCGTTCCCGGCTGAAGAAGCCCTTGTTCAGCGGATAATACTTCCGGAGTCCCTTGACCTCAAGCAGGCTCTCACTCATACCGCATCCTCCTGTTCCCTGTCATGCAGCCAGCATCTGCAGCTGTGCTGCTCCTCTTGCCGTGTCAGCGCCGGAAGGCTCTGCATGCACAGCTCCATGACCTCCGGGCAGCGCGGTGCGAACCGGCAGCCCTGCATCTCTGTGCTGAGAATCGGCACATTGCCCGGAATGGAGTAGAGACGTTCCTTAGCTTCATCCATCCGGGGGACGGAGGCAATCAGTCCTCTCGTATACGGATGCAGCGGATTTTTGAAAATATCATGCACACTGCCTTCCTCCACCACCTTGCCGGCATACATCACAGCCACACGGTGGCACATCTCGGCTACTACGCCAAGATCATGGGTAATCAGCATAACGGCAGTGCCCTGCTCCTCATTCAGCTGGCGGATCAGCTCCAGAATCTGAGCCTGAATGGTTACATCAAGCGCGGTTGTCGGCTCATCGGCAATCAGCAGCTCCGGGCTGCAGGAGATCGACATGGCAATCATGACACGCTGGCGCATGCCTCCTGATAGCTGATGCGGGTACTCGTCGATGATCGCTTCCGGCCGGGGAATTCCAACCTTGCGCAGCATACCGACAGCATGCTCCCGGGCTTCCTTCCTGGAGAGACCACGGTGCAGGCGTACCGTCTCCATAATCTGCTGTCCAACCGTGAATAAGGGATTCAGCGAGGTCATCGGCTCCTGAAAGATCATCGAGACCGAATCCCCCCGGATCTTGCGCATATCCTTCTCCTTCAGCGGAACAATATCGCGGCCCTTCAGCAGGATGCGTCCGTCAACAATTCTCCCTGGGGGGCTTGGGACCAGCTTCAGGATAGACAGGGAGGTGACACTTTTACCGCAGCCGGATTCTCCTACGACACCCAGAACTTCGCCCGGATTAATGTAGAGATCGACACCATCCACTGCCGGAACCTCACCGCGGTCCGTTAAAAAGTGGGTATGCAGGTTTTCAATGCTCAGAATCGGCTGGATCAAGTCTCTCCCTCTTTTCTGTTAAAAATTGAACGAAGGTCAAATGCCTGCTCAGGAAAACTATTTAAAAAGTTAGATATATTAACCAATACCTAACATAATAAGTAATCTAATTAACTTTAAATACATATTACTGTTATTTAATGTATAACTTTACTATGGATGTCCTATCTAGGCAAGGAAAATTTGTACATATAACTAACCCTATGAATTTTATATGAATATATCAGAGCATAAAAGTGTGAGGAAAATATACCTGCAGTTATTTGTACAGCGACAGCCACTTCTCCAGTTGTTGCTTCAGCACATCCCGGTAATATAGCGGCTCCATAATCTCAGCCTCTTCCTTGTATTTCATAATCCAATGAACGAAGCCGATATCCTGCTCCACAGCGACCTTGAAATGCAGGCTGCGGTTCTGGCGGTCCACCCTGCTCGGCTTCACAAACATCTCCTCCTGCTTCAGCCGTTCCATCATCCGCTGCGAGAATTTGACTCTGAATTCAACCTGCAGGCTGTCTTGTTCCAGGGACCACTTTTGCTCCATGAAGGACTGCAGATCGAACTGGTCTTTGGAGAACCACCTGTCCAGCGGATTGACACTGGAGAAACCGTTAATATGAAAGGTGCGGATGATCCCGAAGCGGTGACAGAAACCAATCAGGTGAAAACGATTCTCTAGCGGGACCAGGCAATAGGGATCAATCCGGATACCTTTTTCTTCGTAGGCATTCTCACTATAGTCAGCCTGTATGCTTCTCTGCTTCATTACGGCATCCAGAATGTCGGTCAGAAAGAGGGGCTGGTCTCCCTGAGATCTGCTATTTTCCGTCCAGTTTGGTCCGGCTTCCTTTTTCGTACGCTCCATTGTTTCTTCCCTTTCTGCCTTTTGCTTATAATCTGCCGCCATCACTTTCTCGTATGCGTCTTCAAAGCCCGGGGGCAGCAAAGGTTTGATCTCCGCCATAATACTGCGCAACTGAGAAAAAGCCTCTTCTTCCTCTTCTGACCAATCCAAGGGGTACAGCGCGAAATTACCGATAAAAGCATACCCCTTGCCATGTCCCATATGAGTAATGGGGATATGCATGGCACTGAGCGCATCCATATCCCGATAAATCGTTCTCTCGCTGTTGCCGCATCGTTCCGCCAGCTCACGGGCCAGAATTCCCGGTTTGGCTTGAACTAGCGTAATGATGCGCATCAGCCGGATCAATCGGTCTGTCATATTCAGTTCTCCTTGACTTATGGTAAAATAGACCCATTATTTTTAAATAAACTAGTTATATATATCTATAACCAAGGATGTAATAACCGAGATAAGAAAATATAATAGAACTATTTTACTATGTTACCACATTTAGATATTACGCATTTCTTTATCTGCTCCGCCCGGTGTGATTCTATATTTGAGCCCTATGTATGGGTAATTCCTATTCTATCTACGCAGCTTCCCAGCAATTATCTCATTCCTATCCTGCTGAGCGGCAGATGCTCTGCCTCCAGTCTTTTATACAGCGCTTCCGCTTCTCTGAGCAGCTGCATATCCCCGGAGCGGGCAGCCATCAGGAGTAGTTGATCGGCCTGCCTGCGAAGAATATCTGCGGGTACCTCAGGCTTGTTCTTCATCCGGGCCTCCTGGGCTTCCGCGATTAGCGCCTCTGTCTGCAGCAGCGCCAGATGCTTCTCCACATGGAAGCAGGAGCCTGCCCCCAGCAGGCCGGTATGATGGGAATATTCGATTCCCAGCTTCTTGAGCGGCAGCTCGCGGATACGTTCCACCGTAGGCTGCTTGTATTGCCATTGCAGCCAGAGGGCTTCATGTATGCCTGCAGGCATACCCGCCATCATGAATTCCAGGGCGATGTACCTGCGCTGCCCGGAATGGATTTTGCCAAGCTTCAGGAGCAGTGATCTCCCCTCTCCTTCTTCTGCACTACAGCCGTAACATCCTGTTACCTTGACATGACTTTCGAGCCAGACACGCAGCTCAATATCCCGGGCTACCACCTTCCGGCTCTTCTTGCGGGAATCCTCCCCTTGTAGCGCTCCCTTCCACTCCACGAGCAGCACTATTTTCTTGGCACCGCCTGCCAAAATACGCTCCTGGCTCCATGTAAACAACGTCTGAATACTTGCTTGCATATTTCCACCTCTTTCTTAATTTGGGTCTTCTATTAATGTACCAATATTGGCGGACAACTCCTTGTCATGGAATGTATGTTCGGTCCTATAATATCGACAAAAAAAGAGCCAACCTACCCCAAAAGGTGATTGCCTCTTTATGAAAGTCTATTCTTTTGTCAAAATATGACGAACAAAGTTTTACGCATTACATCAATCGGACCCGTCTGCCCGCCTTCTCATGCCGGAAGAACAGCCCAAGGGCCCAGGTTGCACACAGCAATGCGAAGAGGAAGAACAGGAGTGACCACACAGGGGCCGGTAAAATGGTCAATCTGGCCAGATTCGCTGCATCCCCTGCCCGGGAAGGTGTCACGACGGAAGCATAGACCAGGAATAAGGTCCCCATCACGGACTCCTCTAGGGTCAGGAACGCAAGAAACAGATAGTACACCTTGCTGACCTTCGGCCAGAGGAACAGCATCGCAGCATTCAGCAGAATGAAGCCGCTTAGCCAGATCATCCCGAAGCCGCCCCGTACATACAGCACAAGCATAATCAGTGCGACCAGGCTGGTCAGAACAAGCCCCCATTCCCGCTTATCTCTACTATAGAAATAGAAGAGCAGCAACGCGAACAGTGAAGCCAGAGGATAACCCGCCAGCGACACCAGGATCGCCTTGCCTCCGGCAGCAATCGCCGAATAGGTCACACCGCTGTGATCAGAATACAGCTCAATGCGCAGCACATTGCCGGAGAGCAGCAGAGTCATCAGCGCGTGGCCGAATTCATGGAACATGGTATCCAGATTACGGAATAAGGAGGAGAACGGAATAAACCGGGTCAACAGAGCGGAGCCCGCCAGGAACAACAGTGTTTTGAGCCATCTATTCATTGAATACAGCCCCTTTCCGTTCACAGTATACGTTAATTTGCAGCGACACTCAATATTATGGAAACCATCCCTGCCTTAACACTGTATTACCTCTTGGTTCTCTCCTTAGATACAAAGGGTAATTATGCCTACAGCCGCCCGGGTTGTTCAAACAGCAAGCAGCTATGATAAAATAGGAAGACAATTAGCTCTAACAGGTGGTGATCAATTGATGAAAAAACGGGTAACAGGAGTGATGCTGAGGCTGCTGGGTTCTTCCCTGCTTATGCTTGGCCTTACTCTCACTTGGCCTGCCCCCGAGGCCAAGGCCAATTATCTGAATGATATATATAATGGAATCCAGAGCTTCTCGGAGCTGCCCGGCGAAGTCAGCAAGCTGCAGGAGAGCTACCGGAAGACTGCCGAGGAGCTCCAGCAGACGAAGGAAGATCTCGGAGAAGCAGTGGACGAGCTGGGGCAGACCAAGGAGCAGCTGACGGACAGCCTGCAGCAAATGCAGACGTATCAGTCCCAGAATGCTGCCCTGCAGGAGCAGAACCGCCAGCTCAGCCAGGTCGTGGACGAACTGAAGAATGACCGCACGGCGAGAGAGAACTACTTCAACCGGATCAAGGTGACGGTCATCTCCGGGATTGCTCTTCTGCTGGGCTACTTCCTGCTGATCCGGGTGCTGCGCTTCACGATGCGGTACCGCTCCAGAAGAAGCGACCGGCTGCGTTAAGGAGGATGAAGAATGAACATTGACATTCAGGATGAAGGCGACAGCGGCAGCGGACAGGCGGTTGCTTTTACCGTTCAGGAGAACGAGGAGGTCCATGTGCTGCATCCGCAGCAGATTATTGCTTACCAGGGCCCTTCGGCGGGACGGGCCGACCGGTTCATGGATGTGAAGGGCATGTACCGCAAGCGCAAGCTGATCCGGGCGGATCTGACCGGCCCTTGCCGGTTCACAGCCGCGCTGCCGCCCGGCTACCGGGTCAAGACCATCCAGCTCGACAGCAAAAGCGATCTGCTCTACGACTTCAGGCACCTCTTCTTCTACAGCAAGGGCGTCACGATGCAGACGAGAGTGCTGAGCATGAAGAATATGCTGATTACCCGGGATATCGTCAAGGTCAAATTCTCCGGCCGCGGCAGCATCGGCATTCTGACGGAGGGCACGGTCTGCGAAGCCGAGCTGCATCCCTTCGATCCGCTCTATGTCGATGCCGGCAGTATTATCGCTTATCCCGAGAATGCCAAGCTTGAGCTGACGGTGTACGGCAACCATCTCGCCAGCCAGCATATGAGCTATCACTGGAAGATGACCGGCCACGGGCCTGTGCTGTTCCAGGCCGGACGCCAGAGCAGACGCTTCGAGCGCGACAATAATGAAGACGGTATTATCAAACGCTTCCTGCGGGAAGCCCTGCCCTTCGGCGGTGTATTTATTAAGTAAGTAAAGAGCGCCCGCATGTATAACGCGGGCGCTCTTCTATATGTCCTATGCCGGAGTTACGCCAGATAAGCGTTCAGCATCCAGGCTGTCTTCTCTACACTTGTCCGGATTCCGATCAGCAGATCGGCGGTAGGCTGGTCGCTGGCCTCCTCTGCGCTAGTAATGCCCTGCTTCAGCTCTTCAGCTACGGCAGCGAAGTCTTGAACCAGCTGTGCCACCATTTCCTTGGCGCTCTCACCGCCGGCAGCTTCCTTCAGGCTGGAGAGCTTCAGGTACTCTGCCATCGTAGAAGCAGGACGTCCGCCGATGGCGAGCAGCCGCTCAGCCAGCTCATCCACATAACCCGCAGCTTCATTGTACAGCTCTTCGAATTTCTCATGCAGGGTGAAGAATTGGGTTCCGCTGACATACCAGTGGTAGTGATGCAGCTTCACTCCCAGCAACGTCCAGTTCGCGGTCTGACGGTTCAGAACAGCATGCAGTGCAGTGTGGCTGTTAACTTGTGTACTCATTTAAATAACCTCCCGGAATGTGGATTCTACAATACGTTGTATTTAGACTCGTTCTAAATCTATATACAATTTAACACACTTTTTACTGTATTGCAATCTAATGTCCCGCATCCTTGATGTACTGCACATTCTAGCACTCCTCCGGGAGCTATCCTATAATTTGAA
This sequence comes from Paenibacillus sp. FSL M7-0896, assembly GCF_037975415.1. Taxonomy (NCBI): domain Bacteria; kingdom Bacillati; phylum Bacillota; class Bacilli; order Caryophanales; family Paenibacillaceae; genus Paenibacillus; species Paenibacillus sp. FSL M7-0896. The sequence goes on along the minus strand of NZ_CP150250.1, from coordinate 824,919 downwards.
TCACAATTCTGCAAAAGCACATCGATTGACATAAATCACCCGAACCGGAAGAGAAGCTCACATCCTCCCGTAGGATGTCCCTTATACCGTGGGGATATCCGTCTCTGCCGCCCGTCCCAGTCCGCTGCGGAAGATGGCACGCATCTCCTCCCGCTTGCTCTTGGGGCTAAGCACATATACCGTATCTCCGGGCTCAATCACCGTGCTGCCATGCGGCGTCACGATGGTCTTGTTCCGTATAATTGCCGTGAACAGAATATCGTCCGGCAGGCCGATCTCTGCAATCTGCATGCCGGATATCGCCATCTGCCGGTCGATTCCGATATGATTGAATTCGGAATCAGTCTTCCCTAGCGCGACAAGCTCCATCAAGGATGGCTGGGACGCATGCTCCCGGCCCACCAGCCTCAGCCGCGAGGCCAGGGGTGAAATGGTTGTTCCCTGAATCACTGCCGAGGTCAGAACAACGAAGAATACGACATTGAAGAACAGCCTGCCATGCGGCAGCCCCGCGAGCAGCGGGTAGGTCGCCAGGACAATCGGGACGGCTCCCCGGAGCCCGGCCCAGGAGATCAGTGTCTTTTCACGGAAGGAGAACCGGGACAATAGCAGGCTGAGGAATACGCCGAGCGGCCTTGCCAGGGCCATCAGTATCACGGACAGCAGCAGCCCCTGCCAGGCCACAGCCGCCAGCTCCTGCGGGAAGACCAGCATCCCGAGCAGAATGAACATGGCAATCTGCATCATCCAGGCAAAGCCATGACTGAAATTCATAATGGTGCGGTGGTACATCAGCTCGGAATTCCCCAGCACCAGCCCCATGACATAGACAGCTAGCAATCCGCTGCTGTGTACCATAGCCGAAACCCCGTAAGTCAGAACTGCGAAGCCGACCGCCATGACTGGATACAGCCCGGTGGAGTCCAGATTGATCCGGTTAATCAGATACACTGCCAGCTTGCCGATGATGATCCCGACCAGCAGCCCTACCCCCATCTCCCAGAAGAACGACAGCACCAGGCGCAAGACTGCGGTATCCGGGTGCTGCACCCATTCAATCAGCGACACGGTAAGGAATACAGCCATCGGATCATTGCTGCCGGATTCGGCTTCAAGCGTCGAGGTCAGCCGTTTGTCGATATTTTTGCCGCCCAGCACGGAGAATACAGCCGCCGCATCTGTCGAACCGACAATGGCCCCGAACAGGAAGCTCTCCGCCCAGGGCACCCCGAGTATAAATTTGGCAAAAACACCGACGATCACCGCAGTCAGCAGCACTCCGAGTGTAGCCAGCGACAACGCCGGCTTCAGAATCGGGCGAATATCCTTCATGCTCGTCTGCATCCCGCCCTCAAACAGAATGACCACCAGGGCAAAAATGCCGGCAATCTGCGTGAGCGAAGCATTGTTGAAATAAATAAAATGGCTGAGTACCATGCCGGCTGCAATAAACAGGACCAGGGCAGGCATGCCAAAACGGGTGGAGAATTTGGTGGAGAGCACGGCGATCAGCAGCAAAGCCGCCAGCAGCAGGATGATTTGATCTGCAAGATGAGTCATGAACCGTTTCACACCTTTCCCGGGAGCGGGTATTCGCCTTAGCCCCATGTATTTTATAGTATGTGTATGATTCGTTAGATAGAAAAAAACCCCGGTGGGCTGAATTCCACGGAGGTTATTATGCCGTCCTTCATTCTCTTGAATACACCTGCAGCTCCTGAATGGACCAGTAGTTGCCGCCGGAGCCTGTCTGGGTAATCTTGATATGCCGGGTCTTGACCGGAGCAAACGTAATCTTGGTCTTCTCCAGCTGGCCTTTGCCCGCTGCGACCTGTCTCCAGCTCTTGGCATCCTCCGATACATGGACAGTGTAGCCGCGCGGATAGTCATATGGCGATAAAGGGTAATCCATATCTATAGCTTCTACCGTATGTTCTGCGCCCAGATCAATCTGGAAGTACTCCCCCGAAGCCTGATGCTTGACCGTATCCCAGCGGGTCCGCCGGTCTCCGTCAATGGCACCTGCCGGATTGGAAGCCTCCTTACTCACACTGGACGTCACCTTCCAGCCTGCCCGGTCCAGCGGGACAAGTCCGGTTGCTGTAATCTGTGTCTTCTCTGACATCACACCAGAGCCGGACACTCTTACAGCATAAGTATAAAGTGTGCCTTCCTTCAGCTTGCTGTCGTTGTACTCCGTTCCCTTCACTGCTGTAGCGATGACCTTCAGCTTCTCGTCCGGGCCGTCCGCCCGGAGCACTTCATAGCTTGCTCCGGGGGCTTCCAGCCAGTTCAGATGCATCGATAATCCCTTGACAGCAGTCGCCTTCAGGCCCTGAGGCGCCGTATCCGCCACCTCGGAGGAAGGCTCCAGAATGTACTGCACGCCTTCTCCCGGAGCCAGCGTCTCCGTGAATTCCAGCTCCGGCGAAGCGGCTCTGCCGGTTACATAACTGCGGGCCTCCTCATAAGTATCGCCCTTGCCGAACCGTTCTCCTTCGTATACCGTCTTCTTGGGCATCGTGACCTTGACCTTAACGGTCTGTTCGGTCTGCTCGAAATTGACGAAGTTCACCAGCACCTTGTTGGATGTCGCCTTGCTGCCCGCCAGCGGCTCAAGCGTGGAGGTGTCCACTGCTCTTACGTAGACCAGCTTATCCTTCAGCTCCTCCTTATTGCTGATCTGGTAGGTCAGCGGAGCGCCGTGTGTAGCATAAGCCAGATCCAGCCTGCGCATGATACTGACGCGGGATTCTTCGCCTTCCTTGGTGTAGTAGATCTCTGTAGCCGCCGGATCATGGTCCTCCAGATTGAAGCCGTATTTGAACAGGCTGAAATTCTTGAAGAAGGCGGCATGCTGCACGAACATATCGGCATAGCCGAGATGCGCCCGCATAATCCGGTCGAACACCGCCGAGGTCCGCTCCTTGGCCCCATATTGATAGGCGTCCACATGGGAGTCTGAGGTGCCGAACTCGGTGGCGAGCATTTTTTTGCTAAGGCCGTCTACCGAGCCCCCGAAGGTCTTCAGGTTCTCCGTGAAGCTCCCGCCCTGTCCGAAAATATAGGAATCCCCATAAGAATGGCCATTCGTCAGATCCGTTACCGCTTCAAGCTCATCGCGCTGCTTCGGATCGCGTTCCCAGCCGTCCGGGTCTCCGCACTGCTTCACCGGACCCTTCTGATTGCCGCACGAGTCTTCGCTGTAGCCCGGCCAGTAGGCCCATCCAGGTGCAACCGTCTGCAGATGCGGTGCGATCGTCTTCCCCTTGCTGTTCAGCCACTCGGCTATGGCCAGATTGACCGCTTTGGAACGGTTGAACAGGCCCGGTTCGTTATCCACCTCGTAATACTGGAAGTACGGGCTGTACTTCTGGAAATAATCCGTCAGCTTCTTCTCCGCATCCTCTGGCAGCGTTCCGTCCGCCTTCAGCTTGATATCGCCTGTGTACAGATAGAGCGCTACGGCCTGCATATTGTAATCCTTCAGGACCTTGTAGTACTCCTCCATATTCTCACACGAGCGGCCTACATCGCTGGCACAGCTGGTCCGCATGATATTGCCGCTATAGGCTACACCCAGCCACTTCATAATATAGGGCAGATGCGTAACCGCCCCCTCGTCAAAATAAAACTGCTTGTTATTCACCACCGTCCCCGTCAGCGTATAGCTGCCGTGAATCGGCTCCTTAATCGGAGACTTCAGCGCCTCCAGACTGAGATTATCCCATGTCCACCAGTTGTACTTATCCTCAGCCTCTGAGGAATAGATTCCTCTGGCCGTCCGCAGCGTCAGCTCGTTGGTGCCGCTGATGAGCTGCTCTTTGGGAATGTACAGCTCATAGGTTTTGCGGAAGTCGTATTTGCTGCCTGTTCCGGCAATCCCGGCGATCTGAATGATGCCTGAGAGCTGACGGTTGGAGAACACGCTCATCTGGGGAACGGATTTGTAAGCATCGATAATGCTCACGCGAAATAAGACCCCGTGCTCCGGGATCTTATCCAGCTCATACTGAATCCGCAGCTCCGGGTTGGTCTCCCCGTGCAGGCCGGAGGGCAGTGACTTCAGCTCTGCCGACTTAGCAGTAGTTGAAGCTATGCTGAGCGTCTTCTTCACCCCGTTTGAACCTGCCGCCTTGAACTCACCGGCAGAGCCGTCATGCTTGCCAAGCTTCCATAGAACAGTTCCTTCCGGCATCTCAGGACCGGCATCCTTGGCCGCCGACAATGAAGACAGATCCACATCATCTTCACCGTCCTTCGTCCCGTAATCTCCGAAGACAGAGACGGACAACAGAATCAAGATGATCAATGCTGCAAATTTTAGTAGCCTGTGGAGATATTTACTGGGTTTCTTTTGAACTCTAGTCCTCATTCCCTTGTCCTCGCTTTCTTCCGGAATTCTATGCTGTACCGGTTACGTCACACTTCTTCTGCGGGGGCTTCCTTAAGGAAGCGTCAGCGCACTCTGGGGAATAATCATCTGCTTCTGGCTCTGGCTCCTCCACATCAGACTGACGCTGGCATCCCCGCGGTTCTCGTAATACTCCACCTTGATGGCGTAGGGGGTACCCGCAGAGAGCGTGATGCTGCCCTCCTTGCTCGCACTGCTCTGGTTCTTCCAGCTGTCGATCAGGAGCTTGCCGCCGATCCATACGCGGATGCCGTCATCCGAAGAAGCGGTGAACGTATACTTTTCACTGTAGAGAGGCTTAAGGGTCCCGGTCCAGCGTACCGAGAATGCATCCTTGGGAAGGCCGGGAGCCGGTGAATTGCCATGCCAGTTGAATTGAAGGGTGCTGTCGTTACGGGTAAGCAGCGGTGTGCCGGACAGGTCCATATTGCCATAATACTGGCCTCTCAGGCCGTTCCTTGAGCTTACAGCCGCCGCATGCGTTTTGGCACCCCCCGCGAGCTTGTAATCCTCCCGCGATACCGTGTATTTATGGTTCATGAAGCTTTGAATTTTCACGGTCGGGTTATTCTCAACCAGCATCTTGCCCCATGTCATCGTATATACCCATTTGCTTTGTTTTTGAGACATGATGACAGGGTCTGGAAGCTCTCCGCTCTCCCCGATTCCGATCGGTTTGCCGCCCGCCAGCTTCAGGAGGCTGTCATAATAAGACTGCTTGAAATCATTGTCATAAATGTCGGCGGCCAGAATATCCACCTTAGCGATGCCGGGAAAATAGGCGGCATACGGCTCAGACGACTTGTTGGGAGCATTCGGATTCCATACCCACAGCAGATTATTCAGCTTATGCGTATTCACCATGCGGTCATAGACCAGGTCCCAGAGCTTCGCGAAGTCATCCTTCTGCCCCCACCAGAACCAGCCGCCGTTCATCTCATGATAGGGCCGCCATAACACCGGAACTCCGGCATCGCGCAGCTCGCCCAGATACTTGGCCACTTCATCCAGCTCGGCGACCAGGGCCTTGTACTGCGGCGTTCCTGGAGTGACATACAGCTTGAATTGACTCTGGCTCAGCGGCTTCTGCACATTGGTCCATACCGGCGCGGTTCCCGGCAGATTCTGATGGAAGGTCATGGCGACAATACCGCCGCCCTCATGCCAACGGATGGCGCTGTCCACGACAGCCTGACGCTGCTTGGCAATGGTCTCCTTGGACTGGTTGCCTATGGCTCCCAGCTCATAGCCATGCAGAACGGCATAGCGGCCGGTTGTGGTGCGGAGCTTATTATTAAATTCATCGGGGCTCTCCAGGTAATCATGCTGGCCGGATATCATCCCCTTGCCGCTGAGATTACTGAGATAGCTTAACAGTGCGGAAGCCTCCTTGGAGGCCGAAGGATTAATGGGCTGTATGGGAGCGGGGGCGGCAGGTGCTGTAACCTTGGCGGCTGCGGGCAGACTGCGCCCTTCCCCCCATGGAAGCAATGAAAGGATAAGGATTAGAGGAAAAATAGTTGTATATAGCCTGTACTTACGGTAAGTGTTCAATGTAATCTCCTTTCTCCAGCCACACTCTCCGGCAGGGCCCCGGAGGTTACGCCTGCCGGATTGTCTGCCTTTCTATAGCTTAGTAGCCCTGCTGGTAAGCAGGGCCATTAAGAGTGGCTTACAGGATTTATAATTGTAACGTCTTAACCAGTAACAGCGCCAATGTTGAACACAGCTGCGGACCTTATGAGCTTACGAAGCGGACGGGAGGAACAACGCGCTTGCCGGAATGGTTCCTTTGGCTTGGCTTGGACTCTGCCACATTAGCCGCGCTTTTGCATCCCCTTGATTCTCATAATATTCTACCTGAATATCATACAGCTCGCCTGCGGTCAGGCTGATGCTGCCCATGCGTTCGGTGCCGCTCTGCTTCACCCAGCTGTCAATCACAAGCTCACCGTTCACCCGTACGCGGATACCGTCATCGGAAGTGGTATAAATCTGATAAATCTCCGTGTAGAGCGGCTTCATCTTCCCGCTCCAGCGGACAGAGAAGAAGTCTATGCCGATAGCGGCATCCGGCGTGCCTTGGCGCCAGTTGAAATCAAGCACAGCATCGGTACGCACTACAGCGGGTTCGCCCGATAGAGTCATATTATTGAAGTATTCCGCGTACAGTCCATTGGCAGCAGGAACTTCTACCGGCAGATCCGCCGGTGTTGCTGTAGGAGAAGGAACGGGAACGGGAGCCGCTGTCGGCGTAGGCACCGGTGTTGGCGTTGGTGTCGGTGCTGGCGTTGGTGTTGGTGCTGGCATTGGTGTCGTTACTGGTGCCGGCGTTGCTGTCGGAACTGGCGCTACTGTCGCTGCTGGTACCGTGGTCGGTACTGCTGTTGCAGCTGGAACAGGTATGGATGTGTTGCCTGCTCTGGAGAAAAGCGCACTTGCAGGTACGGTTCCCTTCACCTGGCTGGGGCTCTGCCACATCAGATGGACATTCGCATCGCCTGCATTCTCGTAATACTCAACCTTGATATCGTACAGTTGCCCGGCAGTCAAGGCAATGCTTCCTGTGCGGGCAGTTCCGCTCTGCTTGACCCAGCTGTCGATGACTGCTGTGCCGTTCACCCACAAGCGGATACCGTCATCCGATGTAGTATAGAACTGATAGGTCTCACTGTAAGCCGGCTTAATCTGGCCGGTCCAGCGAATCGAGAAGTAGTCTACACCGAGTGCAGCATTAGGAGTACCCTGGCGCCAATTGAAGCTGATGACATCATCGTTACGCACCATAACCGGTGTCCCCGAGAGCGTCATGTTCTTGAAGTATTCTCCAAGCAAGCCATTCTGGGCAGGCTTACTGTCCGTATCACCGGAGGTTGGGACCGGCTTCGGAATCGGCGCAACGGTTGGTGTTGCAGTCGGCGTTGGTGTTACAGTCGGCGTTGGTGTTGCAGTCGGCGTTGGTGTTGGTGTTGCAGTCGGCGTTGGTGTTGGTGTTGGTGTTGCAGTCGGCGTTGCCGTTGGCTTAGGAGCCGCCGCCGGAGCAGACCAGGCCTTATATTGGTCACGGGTCAGTGTGTAGCTGTCATTCATGAAATTCTTGATTGTCGCCGTGCTGTTATTCTCATAGAGCATCTTGCCCCAGTTCATCATGAACACGTAATTCTGCTGAGTTAGCTTCAGCTTCGAGATGTTCGGCATTTCGCCGTTCTCGCCGATGCCGATCGGTTTGCCGCCAGCCAGGCTGGTCAGATCATCATGATATTTATTCGAGTAGTCGTTATTATATATATCTGCTGCCAGCACATCCACTCTGTCCGCGCCCGGATAGGTCCGTGCATAGGGATCAGAGTTGGCATTCGGCGCATTCGGGTTCCATACCCAAATCAGATTATTTAACTGATGAACATTCACGAACCGGTCATACATAATATTCCATAGTGCAGTGAAGTTGTCTTTCTTGCCCCACCAGAACCAGCCGCCGTTCATTTCATGGTACGGTCTCCAGAGGATCGGAACCTTAGCATCCCGCAGACTTTTCAGAGAGACAGCTACTTTATCCAGATCAGTGATCAGCGCATTATACTCTGGTGTCCCTGGAGTTACGTATTTGTTGAATTGTGCCTGAGTGATTGGCTTCTGCACATTGGACCATTCGTACTTGGTGCCCGGCAGATTCTGGTGGAAGGTCATGGCGACAATGCCGCCCGCTCTGGACCAGTTCGTTGCACTCCAGACGATATTTTTGCGTTGTGCTGCTACTCCGCTCTCGCTCTGTCCACCGATTGCTCCAAGCTCATAACCATGCAGTGCGGCGTATTGTCCGCTTGTTCCCTTCAGCTTGTTGCTCAGCTCATCCGGACTTTCGAAATAGTCATGCTGCCCTGTAATGATTCCGTTCCCGGAGATCTCATAGAGACTGTTCAGCAGCTTGACCGCCTCGGCTGAAGCATTAGGATTCACTGGTGCTCCTGTAGAGGAAGCAGCCTTGACAGTGGACGGGGCGATTCCCAGTCCCACGGGTACAGCAGACAATACCACGGCCAGCGACAGCACAGCGCAGAGCAAACGAGACTTACGGTAAGTTTTCACAATATTCTCTTCCTTTCGGTAGCCAGGCTGCCACTCTTGCGAAGGCCCTATAGCTTTGCGTCCCTATCTTTCGATTAGGTTTGCCATTGTCGTTTTGGAAGGATCAATCCCTCTTACCGTAAGTATCGTCGATATGCAAATTTAATGTAGAGTAAAAACAAATTTTGTCTAAAAAATAGTTCTAAATGCCTGATTTAAAATTGTAACAATTGGTTAAATAGATAAGTTAGACCTACGAAATGAACTGATGTAGAGCGATATCCTCCCAGTCCAGAGTAATACGGATATTGTCCTCCTCTACCAGCTCAGACCCTGTCTGCACCTCAATGAATTCCACATCGGTAAGAGCAAGAATGGCATGCTTGGTCCCTTCCGGTATCCGCACCACATCTCCCGCCTTCACCTTATGCATCTTCTCATTGATGACAATGCTGGCTTCCCCGCTGACGAAGGTCCAGATTTCACTGCGTTTGTGATGCAGCTGGTAGCTGATATTTTTGCCCTCATTGATGAAAATCCGCTTGGTCAGCACCTCGTTGCCCTCATCATATTTCACATAATCGATCACCTTGTAGTGGCCCCAGCGGCGCTCTTCGTACATCGGTCTTTGTTCAAAAGTCTTCAGCACTTCCTTGATCCGCGGACTCTCGGCCTTGTGCGTCACCAGAATGCCGTCCGGGCTGGCGGCGATAATCAGATCCTTCGCCCCGATTACCGTGATTGGAATATCCAGCTCGTTAATGAGGCAGGTGCCTTCGGAGTCAGCGGTGATGAAGCCTTTGCCGACATGGTTACTGGTCATTTCCTCGGTCAGCGTATTCCAGGTGCCCAGGTCTTTCCAGAATCCGGCGTAAGGCTGCACGACGATGTTCTCTTCTTTCTCCACCACTTCGTAATCGAAGCTAATCGAGGACAGCAGCTTATACTGCTTCTGCAGCTCCTCGTAATTGAGCGGCAGCCCTTTGCGCTGCAGGATATCCAGCAGGTAACCCAGACGGAAGGCGAACACTCCGCAGTTCCAGAGCGCTCCCCGCCTGATTAGCTCCTCAGCTTGGATGCGGTCCGGCTTCTCCTGGAAGTGGCTCACTTGCAGGTAACCATTCGCTCCCGCATCTGCGCCCGTTGGAATAATGTAGCCGTATTTCTCCGAAGCATGCTCGGGAACTACGCCCATCAGCGCCAGGTTCGCCCCGCTCACCAGCATGGTGTTCTCCAGCTGCAGCACCGTTTCGAAAAAGGAGGATTCCACGTATGGGTCCACCGGCAGAATCGCCACGGTCTCGCTTGGGGACACCCCCGCGATGGAATACAGGTAGGCCGCCGTCAGCGCAATAGCCGGGAAGGTATCCCGCCGCTCCGGCTCTACAATGATCGGCACCTCGCTGCCGAGCTGGCTCTGGATCATCTCCACCTGGCTGCGCCCGGTCGCCAGATACGAGGACCCGGCCATGCCGTTCTCCTCCAGCTGTCTCCATACCCGTTGTACCATTGATTCCGGTTCACCTGCCGGGCTTGCCAGTACCTTCAGAAATTGCTTGGAGCGTGAATCATTGGACAACGGCCAGAGCCGCTTGCCGGAGCCGCCTGATAGAAGTACTAGTTTCATAGTGAACCCTCCATATCGTATTGTTATTGGGTATTCTTATTGCGGGGAACTCTGAGTTAAAATCCCGCCTGTTATGAGGGTCGCTGCAAGGAATTTTGGGCTTACGGCCGCTGTTGTCTCCAGATGTTGTTGATTATATTGCTTGCAGCAGATAACATCCGGAGACAAAGGCGGACGCTAACGCTCCTACAGCTCCAAAATTCCTCTCCGCTCCATTTCATAACAGGCTTGTGATTTTATATCCGCTTCGCCCGCTGGCGAAGCTCCCTGCTAAAGATCCGATATTGCCGCTTGTGGTAGCGGCAAGGGGAGCCGGGCCGCCGCTATGCTTGCGCGGCAGCAGTTGAATCCTGGTTGCCGGCAGCCTGCCTTCACGACAATTGAATCCCTGGTTGCCGCCTACTGTTGCGGCGGAGAAAAATTCAAAGGCTCAAAGACTCTTAAGTGCCGCTTGTTCCAAGGCGTCGCCGCTGACCTAGCGGCTGGAGAGAACAAGAGTTCCAAGACAATGGAATTCAAGACCGGAATTCAAGACCTGGATTCAAGACTCTTGTGCCAAGGGCTCACCGCGCAACTTCGCGGCGGCAGAAGCTAGTTAGTTAAGTACTAGGCACTAGTGCTCCTCATTTGCTCGTTTAGCCAACTTTCCCGGAATTCAGGGGCACTTATGCTCTTCATTTGCTCCATTTAGTCCGCATCCGGGAAATCAGGGGCACTTCTGCTCCTCATTTGCTCCATTTGGCCCGCACCCGGGAAATCAAGGGCACTTCTGCTCCTCATTTGCTCCATTTGGCCCGCATCCGGGAAATCAGGGGCATTTGTGCTCCTCATTTGCTCCATTTGGCTCGAATTCGGGAAACCAGGGACATTTGTGCTCCTCATTTGCTCCATTCGGCCAGCATCCGATAAATCAAGGGTACTTATACTCTTCATTTCGCCATCCAGCCCACTTTCGGCGCATTTAATGGGATTTATCCCTCTCCAGTCGCCCATCAGCCCACTTTCGGCGCTTTTAATGGGATTTATCCCTCTCATTCACCGCTCAGCCCACTTTCGGCGCTTTTAATGGGATTTATCGCCGTAACGCTTCAAGTGGATTGCCGGTCTACACCGCGCCAGCCACGCTGGCGGAGAATCCGCTAAGCCCGCCCATCTGCGGGCGGCCGACGGAGATATATTCGAGGCCGGTGCCTTCGATCTGCTCTTTGGTATAGACGTTGCGGCCGTCGATCAGCACCTGGCGGCGCATGGTTCCGGCAAGCTGGTGCAGGTTGATCTCCTTGAACTGGCTCCAGTCGGTCAGCAGGCATACAGCATCGCTGCCCTCGGCTGCCTCTTCGGCCAGTCCGCACCAGCGGAGCTGCGGGTGATCGTATTCCTTGCGGAAGTTCTCGGCGGCGATGGGATCGTACAGCTTCACGATGGCGCCCTCGGCGACCAGCGCCTCGACGATCTCACGGGCCGGGGCCTCGCGGACATCATCGGTATTGGGCTTGAAGGCAAGCCCCCAGATACCAATGACCGCGCCGCGCAGGCTGCCGAGCGATTCATGGAGCTTGGAGATAATCATGAAGCGCTGGCCTTTATTGACTTCAACGACGGATTTGAGCAGCTTGAACTCATAATCCACATTCCCGGCAATCTGGATCAGCGCATTGGTATCCTTCGGGAAGCAGGAGCCGCCATAGCCGATACCGGCCTGCAGGAAGGTCGCACCGATTCTCTGGTCCATCCCCATGCCGCCTGCGACTTCGGTGACATCCGCTCCTACCTTTTCGCAAATGTTGGCAATCTCATTAATGAAGGAGATCTTCGTCGCCAGAAAAGCATTCGAGGCATATTTGATCATCTCGGCGCTGCGGATATCCGTGACGAATACATTCTCTGTGAAGCCCTTATGCAGCTCGCGCATGGTCGGCTCAAGCGCCTGATTATCCAGTCCGATCACGATCCGGTCGGGATGAAGCGTGTCGCGGATGGCAGAGCCTTCACGGAGGAATTCAGGCGCAGAGACGATATCGAAGGGATGATTCGTGAGGGAGGAGATCAGCTGGCGGATGCGCTCATTGGTTCCAACAGGGACGGTCGACTTGGTCATAATGATCTTATAGCCTTCCATCGCCTGCGCAATCTCGGCAGCCGCTCCTTCGATATATCTCAGGTCGGCTTCGCCGCCCGGCAGAGAAGGTGTACCCACGGCAAGAATGACGATATCGGAGCGGCGGACCGACTCCTGAAGATCGGACGAGAAGCTCAGCCGCCCCTCGCGCAGATTCATTTCGATCAGGGCCTCAATGCCCGGCTCATAGATAGGGGATTCCATCCGGTTCAGCTTCTCGATCTTCTGTTCATCCTTATCCACACAGATGACATGATTTCCATTTAGGGTAAAGCATACGCCTGATACAAGTCCTACATAGCCGGTACCAATCACTGCGAGTTTCATACTTTCATCCTCCTTTTAGGAAATTGACGTAGGCCTGTTCCACATACTGCTTGAACTGAACCATAAACGCCTGCTCATCGAATTTGCGTGCATGGCCCATAATCTGATCGATATCCCACGCATAGGACTCCACCTCATCAATGGCCTTAAGCAAATCATCAACTTCCTGATGCTGGAAAAACACGCCGTTAACGTATGGAATAATCGTGTCCAGCGCTCCCCCGGCCTGATAGGCGATGACCGGTCTTCCAGCAGCATTCGCCTCCAGTGGCGTGATGCCGAAATCCTCTTCCCCCGGGAAAACAAACGCCCGGCACTGGGACATCAGCCCTGTTACTTCCTCATCCTCCAGCCGGCCCAGAAACGAAACGTTCCCCTTGGCCATGCCTTCCAGACGCTTCCTGTCCGGTCCGTCCCCGACAATATACAGCTTAAGCCCGTTACGGTTGAACGCCTCCACCGCCAGATCGATCCGCTTGTAGGAGACCAGCCGCGAGACAATCAGATAATAATCGCCGATGCTCGTAGAGCTGGAGAAGCGGGCCGTATTGATGGGCGGGAAAATCACATCGGAATCCCGGTGGTAATAATTCTGAATCCGCGTCTTCACGACTGAGGAGTTGGCGACGAACTGGTTCACATTTTTGGAGGTGCGCTGATCCCAGTTCTTGAGCCGCTGCATATACACCTTGAGCAGTCTTTTGAATAACCCGGAATTCGATTGCCGCTCCATGTATGTGTCATAGTCCCAGGCGAAACGCATCGGCGTATGACAGTAGCACAGATGGAAGGTGGATTCGGGCACCTGGATGCTTTTCATAAAAGCACTGCTGGAGCTAAGAACGATATCATACCCGCTGAAGTCCAAATCGCGGACAGCCATGGGGTAGAGCGGGAGCACCCCTTTGAAGTTACGCTTCACTCCCGGAATCTTCTGCAGCCAGGAGGCCCGGATATCGGCATCTTTGAGGTTATCGGTCAGGCGGCTTCCGTTAAAAACCGTTGTGAAGATCGGAGCTTCCGGGTACATGTGATGGAAAACCTCCACCACCCGTTCCGCCCCGCCCATCTGGATTAAATAATCGTGCGCGATCGCAATTTTCATGTGAATCATCCTCAAAGTTTTATGGAGCAGCATCATTAAGCAGTACACGCATGGCTAGAGACAGATATGATGCAAGCCTTAAGCATTATGGAGCGGGAAGGTCAGGTGACTGCCAGCAGACCTTTGTAGTAAGCGACAATATCCTTGACCGTGTTCTCGATGACAAAATGCTCTTTCACCCGTCTCATTCCATTGTCCGCCATCCGTCTACGCTCTTCGGGATGGTTCAGCATCCAGGTGATGGAGTCTGCAAGTACAGTAGCATCTCCGGGCTGGATCAGCAGTCCTGTCTCACCAGGAACTACGATCTCTACCGGACCGCCTTCATTGGAGGCAATGACCGGCAGTCCGGCTGCCATGCCTTCGACGATGACCTGGCCGAACGGCTCAGGAGTGATCGACGTATGAATCAGTAAATCCGCTTGGTTCATGAGTCCTTGTATATCATCTACATGACCCAGCAGGCTGACATTGGTGATGTCCCCCTGCTGCATCTGCGCAATTAATTCCTGCTTGTATTCTTCCTCCCCGAACAGGGCGTCACCGGCCAGCCAGAATTTCACGCGGCTGTCCTGCTTGAAGGCTTTGGCCGCTTCCAGCACAATATGCTGGCCTTTCCAGTGGGCGAGCCGCCCGACCAGCAGGACGTTGAAGTCCTTCCGGTCCCGCCGGCCGATCCCTTCACCGATCGCCTTGGCGAAGGCCGAGTAGACGACCAGCGTCTTCTTCGAGCGCGGCAGCTCCAGTGCATTCAGCGTGGAGTGGGAATTGGCAATGACCCCGTTCGGCAGCAGGCGTGACAGCAGCCGGATCGCCTTGGCGACAACCGGCTTCAGATAAGGCGCCCCGATGTGATCCCGGATGTGCCAGATCAGCGGCACGCCTGCTTTTTTGGCAGCGACAGCTCCGTAAAAGGCCGATTTCAGGGAATTGGTATGCACGCAATCCACCTTCTCTTCCTTTAGCAGCGGAGCCAGCTTGCGGCCATAGGCCAGCAGCTTCATCGCAGCTGCCGGAGCCCCAAGGTTCACGGCATTGCGGCCACGGCTGCGGATGCTCTCATCCAGCGGGATAATGCGGACATCGATGCCCTTCTCCCGCAGACGTTCAGCAAGCGTGCCTTCCTCTGCCAGGATCACCAGCGGCTCAATCTGCTCACCGATGTTGGTGAGGATGTTGAACAGGGCAACCTCGCCCCCGCTCCATTTGGCGGTGTGGTCGATATAAGCGACTTTGATCATCCTACGCTCACACCCTTTCCCAAGGTTTCGAGGAATACAGATTCAATCTTGTCGCCCACATGCTGCCAGGTGTACTTCTCCAGCACATGATTCCGGCATTCGTCCCGGCCCGGCAGCAGCTTGCGGTTGCTCAGCATATGAATCATGCCTTCCGCCATATCCTCGCTGGCTGCACTCTTGAACAGCAGCTCAGGCCGGAAGCCCTGGAGGATCTCCTTGTTGCCGCCGACCGGCGTAGCCATCACCGGCAGCCCCGAGGCCAAGGCTTCAACGGTGATCAGACCGAAGCCTTCCAGTGCCTGGGAAGGAACAACGAACATATCTGCCGCCTGATAATAGGAGGCCAGCTCATGATCGGGAATGTACCCGAGCAGCCGGACCTTGTTGCCCAGCCCGTAATCGGCGATCCGCTCTTCCAGCTCCCCGCGCAGCGGGCCCTTGCCCCCGATCAGCAGAATTGCGTTCGGGAACCGCTCTGCCACCTGCTTCCAGGCTTCAAGCAGCTGCAGCAGCCCCATCCGGTTCATCAGCCGGCGGACGGTCAGGACCGTTGTTGCGCCTTCCGGCAGATTCAGCGTACGGCGGATCGCCAGCCGGTTCGTCGCGGGCGTGAACCGCTCGACATTGGCCGCTCCCGGAATGACAGTAATCTTATGCAGCGGTACACCGTGCAGTTCGTGCAGCAGGTTACGGAAGTAATCGCTGAGGACGATGAATTTATCCGCCAGCTTGTAAGCCTTATGTTCTATCGATTTGGCAATCGTTGTTTTGACCTTATGCTTGATACCTTGACCTTCGATCTTCATCTCTTCGTTCCACGGGCCGTGGAAGGTCATGATGACCGGAATCCCCCGCTTCTTCGCTTCAATCGCCGGCCCGATGCCGTAAGGGGCGAAGTGGGTGTAGAGGATATCAATCCGCCCGCTGCCATCCCCCATCAGGGAGGCCGCCTTGCGCTGGAAAGCATCCTTGCGCTTCCAGATCGTCTCCTTCGGATCACCGGCATTGTGGATGATCAGTTCCTTCGGCGTCTCCGGTGTTTCCTGGCTGCAGATCAGGGCATGCACCCGGTTCCGTGAGGAGAGCTGCTCACACACGGATTTGAAATAGGTGTTCAGTCCTCCGGGCTGTAACGAGGGCCAGCTGAGGCCGGTCGTCATAATGTTGAGTCCGTCATTGTACGACATAGCTTCTCTCCCCCTTGTTCTCCTTCTCGGCCTGACCCGCTTCGTTATGCCGGGCCAGCCTGCCTGCGCTGTGCAATTCGTAATGCTTGAAGCCGACCATGAATTCATACATCACCCAGAAGACGGATACCGCGAAGCCCGAGATGCCTTTCTTGAACAGGCCATGCAGGAAATACTTCTGCAGGAACCGTGCCGGCGGACGCAGCAGCAGGTGGCTCAGCTTGAACGGCTTGCCGCTGGCGAATGCACTCTCTGCTTCCAGATCGGTGTATTTGTTGAACCGGGCGACATGATCGTTGATGCTGCGGAAGCCTTGATGCCACAGCGTTCCGTTCAGCTTCACGGTCCGTTCCTCGGACACCTCTGGCATCTCATGCACCAGAGAGTTGCGGATACCGTATTCCTTGCGGTTATACAGCCGCACCAGATACTCGCCTTTATCCAGCCATTTGCCTAGGAAGTCGCCAATCCGGTACAGCGAGAACGCGACCGTAGCATCGGTCAGTCCCGGCTTGCGCTCCAGGATATCCCGGGCCAGCTCCTCGCTGACCACTTCGTCGGTATCAATCAGGAAGACCCAATCATGGATGGCACGTTCCACTCCGAATTCCCTTTGCTTCGCATATCCGGGCCATGGGTTGACATACACCCGGCATCCCAGGCTCTCGGATAGCCCTACGGTCCCGTCTTTGCTTCCTCCGTCGATTACAACCACCTCATCGGCGAATAACCGGCAGGACTGAATGGCTTTGGATATCCGAACTTCGTCGTCCTGGGCAATGATGACCGCCGAGATCGGGTAGCTGCCCCGGCCGCCAAGCACGCTTGTTACTGAATCCATGATAGGTATCCTCCTTCTGATGGTCCGGTGTGTGTCGTCGCTCCGAGAAAAGTTTGGGCTTACGGCCGCTGTTGTGTTTAGATTTCCTGATTAGAACCGCTTTTCGCGGTAGAAATCCAAACACAAAGGCGGACGCATTCGCTCCTACAGCTCCAAATTTTCTCTACGTTCCTCCAAGCACCGTCCCATGGTTTTTTAAGCAGATAGGGGCTCGCATCGTGTCTCTGCTCGCTGAAACAAATACAAACCATTTGATTCATAAGCAAAACACTTGAATCAAACCCTTAAATGCTTAGACATCCTCTACACATCCATAGGTTTCTTGCGAATATACGAATTCATCGTCGTCTTCATCCACTGAAGGTCCTGGGCGTTAATGAGCAGCCGCGGAAGCTTAACCTTCAGGTTGTATCTAATATTGAGAATAATGAACAGGAACCGCAGCACAGCCGATGAGAGCATAGCCACACCCGCTCCGAACAATCCGAACTTCGGCACCAGCAGGAAGAGCAGCGGAATCACGAGGATCAGGCCGACCCCCTGCAGGATGGATACGAACTTCGGCTTGCCCAGCGCCATGAACACCTGAGCCAGAATCAGCGTCCCGCCACTGATGGTCACTTCCAGCAGCAGCAGGCGGAACACGGTAAGCGCGGTATTGAAATCCTTGCCGTAGAGCAGCGGGATGACAAAGGGCGCTACCAGCATCAGGAACACTGCACCTAGCAGAGTACAGGTAGTACTGATCCGGAAAGCCTTGAACGTAAGGGCGACCGCTTCGTCCTTCGACATCTCGGAGGCCTTCGGGAAGAGCACCACCGTGATCGAATTCGCGAAGAAGTTCACCATACGCGACAGGCTTACCGCTACCGCATAGAGCCCCAGATCTGCCGGTCTCAGTAAACCGGCAATGATGATCTGGTCTATGTATACCGAGAATTGTCCAAGCAGATCGTTCCCGTAGGAGCCCAGACCGTAGGTGAACAATCTTTTGAAATTAAGATAGGAATCCCGGAGCTTGACCTTGTAGGTCCGCAGCAGCAGGAGGGTCATCCCGATGAACAGCGGAACCGATGGCACCAGATAGGCCAGTGCAGTTGTATAAGGATTCATGTAGCCGGTCAGGATCAGAATGCCGATGGCTCCCAGTGTCAGCAGCGGCACCAGATACCGCATCCAGTTGAAGGTCTTGTAATCCCCTCTGAACTGGAAGGCCGCGTTGTTGATCTGCGACACCACAATCAGCGGGCAGAGAATCATCGACCACTGGGCGAAGACCACTACTTCATGACTGAACGACCCCAGCCAATAAGGCAGCACGAGTATCCCGACTGTCATGGCGATGGTTCCGAACGTCAGACCGATCAGCAGGGCGATCCGGTACAGCACCCCGGCTTCCTGCGGATTCTTCTTGGCGTTGTAGATCAGCGCCGAGGGAATCCCGAAGCTCATGCTGAAGGCCAGGAACTGCGACCAGTTCACCATCGCTGTCTGCTCCCCCCGGCCGGTCGGACCGAGATAACGGGCGGTCAGTACGCCGGTCAGCATATTGACCAGCAGGATCAGTACGCTGACGAACATCGTTTTGACAGCAGCCGAGCTATTGTCCTTACTCTTCGTGAATCTCCGGAAGGTGGACCATACCCGGTTAGCGGGTAGTGATTTGGCGCTTGACTGCTGCATGCGGTAGTCCCTTCTTTCTGCTTTGATTGAGCTCCTTGGCACTGAGGCCAAGTCCGATCAGCATCCAGATCAGATACCCCTTAAGACCGGGAAAGCCGTTATCCGATATCAGGCTGGCTACAGCTCCCATCCACGCCGCCAGCGCCAGTCTGGCGTAAGGCTGAAGTTCATTCCTGCGGGTGACTCTGGCGCCGATCTCCTTGATGACCGCACCGAGCGCTCCGAAGAAGAACAATGCGCCGAGTACACCGAAGGTCAGCAGCAGCGCGATGAAGCCGTTATCCATATTGCCGTATTCCCCCAGCTCTCCGCCGTTCCCAAGCTTGGTACCCTGGCCAACACTGCCGATCCCCTGCCCTACCGGATTGCCTGCCACCATGGGCAGCATGTTGGTCCAGAGACTGAGGCGTTCATTGTAGGAATGATCCTCTTGCACGGAGGTCAGGGTCTCCATCCGGGCCACCAGCCCCTCTGCTCCAGGCAGCTTCGGAACAATCCAGAACAGCGCGGCTGCCACGAATGCGAGCTGGAGCAGCGTCTTCCATTTGCCCTTGGAGGGAGAGGATGCGATGTAGACCAGCAGCATCACCAGCAGGACCAGCCATGCGGACCGGACGAGCGTAGTCAGCAGGCAGACTACTACGAGCAGAACACCGAGCCAGCGCAGGGTACCCTGCCATCTTTTCTCCAGAATCATCGGCACCAGGGCGAAGACCAGGAAGGTTGCAGCCGGACCCGGGGAGTTCAGGGTCGAGAAGACACGGATCTCCAGCGGATACGGGGTCCCGATGGAGATCATATCCGCATTGCGCATCCAGAAGGCATCCCAAGGCGGAACGGTCAGATACTGCACGATCCCGTAGACCGCAACCAGCACGGCGATGTTGGCAAAAGCGTACAGCAGCCGGTCGATATCCTTCGGCTTAAACGGCGTCACCGCGAAGAAGGGAATCAGCAGCAGCGGTACGATGTAATTCGCCAGATCGTATACCGAGCCGATGCCGTTCTTCGCCAGACCAATCAATGCGCCGTAGGCCAGTGCGATGGAGAACAGCAGCATGATCCGGGTGGAGGACTTGCGAATCCGGTGAATTTCCCGCAGCACCGGAATAGCTAAGGTCGCTCCGGTCAGCAGCGGGGCCAGACTGAGCAGAGAGACGGAATGATACACACCTTCGTACCAGTCTGCAATCCGCCGCAGCTCCGGGGCAACCGCCCAGATCAGCAGAGTGTACGGAATCAGCATCCGTGTATTCAGCAAGGCCAGCAGCAAGGCCGGAAAGAGGATGCCTGCCAGAATGATGCCCTGCAGGCTGTTCGATGCGCTCAGGTTCGCACTGGCGAAGCCGATCGCAAGCGGCAGGGCCAGCGCCGAGGCGCAGATCAAGGTCATCATTACAGCCGACTTCACAGCTTGTGCCGATGGAAGATTCAGACTATTCTCATCTCTGCTTAGCATCTTCATTCCCTGCCTCCCGTCTTTCGCCGCTTTCTTCAATCCGTATCCGTACTGCTGTTCTTCACCTTGCCCCGTTTGCGCAGCTCCTTGAGCAGCAGCACCAGGAACTGGGCATCGTCGACAAGGTATCTTTTCCATAACCGGCCCGGCTCCTGGCTAAGTCTCCATAGCCACTCCATGCCCGTTCGCTGCATGAAATCCGGTGCCCGCTTCACCGAGCCGGACAGGAAGTCGAAGGTTGCACCTACGCCGATGGAGACCGGCGCCTGGTAGGAGGTATAGTGACGGTAGATCCACTTCTCCTGCTTCGGTGCTCCTACCCCTACGAACACGATATCGGGCTGGCTCTCGGTCAGCAGCCGGATAATATGCCGGTTCTCTTCTTCGTTGTGCTCGAAGCCGTAGGAAGGAGAGTAACAGCCCACGACGTTAATGCCCGGGAAGGCGGCCTTCAGATTCTTTGTAGCCTGCTCCGCCACACCCTCGGCGGCACCGAGGAAGAACAACCGGTATTGCCTTTGCTCGAACGCATTGCCCAGGCGGCTGAACAGGTCTGCGCCGGACACCTTTTGCTTCAGCGGCTTGCCGAGCATCTTGGACGCCCAGATAATCGGCATCCCGTCCGCGACTACGGCACCTGCTTCGGAGTACACTTCCCGGAACTCTTTATCCTTGCGCAGCTTGATCACATGGTCGACGTTACAGGTCAGGATGTAGGATTGGTTCCTCTCCTGAATGGTTCTGTCGATATAATCCAGCAGATCCATGAAATCATAGTTATCGAAATTGACATCGAACATGTTCACTTGGTTCATCGTATCACTTCTTTTTGTGGGGAATCGGCCAGCTGTGAAGATCGATACAGGCAGTTCAGGTACCAACAGAACGGAATGATGAATTGGACCGTCGACAGCGTGTTATCCGTGAAAGAATAGATCAGAAATGCTGCAATAAAGAGAGAATAATAAGGTTTGACCGCCGGCAAAAGAACTCTGTATACCATTAGAAACACAGCGAGCAAGGACAGCAGCAGCAGGATGGCACCAACGTATCCCCCATCGTAATAAAAGCGGATATATTCGTTATGCGGAACCACGAACCCTCCGTAGAGCGTTCCGTCATTCGCCACCGTTACGGCTCCAAGCCCCCGTCCTGCCACCGGCGAATCCGCCGCCTTGTTCAGGAAGTACTCCCAGGCCTCCGCCCGCCCCGACAGGTCAATTCCCGTCTCGGTCGTCCGTTCGAAGGAGCGCTTCTTGATGTTGTCCAGCTGCATGTATACTGCCGAGGTGATGACCAGCAGTGAACACAGCAGCGGGATCAGAAATCTCTTCTTCCCCTTCAGAAAAGCGCGGGAGATATCATAGAAGTAATAGAGCACCATCAGGACCAGTGCGAGAATCGGCCCGCGCGTGCCTGTAATCACCAGAATCAAGAAATTCAGCCCCAGCATGATGTAATTGAACCGGGTATACTGCGGACTGCGCTTGATCTCGATGAACGCGATCGCTACTCCCATGAAGGCCAGCATCGCCAGGTGAGGGGGTATGTTCGCCCCCTGCACCCGCACCGCGCCTGTGAACTCAACGGCTACCAGTGAATGTATATTCGCAGCCTGGAGCACCACGCCCAGCAGCATGCTGACCAGCGGCAACAGGGTAATGATCCGAATCTGCTTCTCGGCGACCTCCTTCTTCCAGTTGATCAGCAGAAGCACGAAGGGCAGAGACAGTCCGATGAAGGCTTTGACCGCAATCGATGTGCTCATCTCCGGCAGCCAGATGGAGAAGCTGAAGGTGAGCAGGATCAGGGCCAGCATCGCCCATAAGGGAGGACTGAGCTTGAACCTGAGGCCATTGACCAGGATACAAGGCACCAGCAGCATCAGAATAACCAGCTTGTAGAGCGACAGGATCTCAATACCGAACATACTCCCGCTGTACAAGAAGTTAATCGAAACCGCCGTGGTCAGCAGAACGAAATAGCTGATCAGTTCAGGGCGTGATAGGGAGGCAACCAGCAGCAGAATAAAGAATACGGCCGCTACTGCGATGACCGGCTGGAAGATGACAGCTGTTCCCAGGAACAGTGCTGTTACGAGATAGAGCATTCCGTATGGCAGACTATTGATTTTGGAGCCCCACTCAAAATGGGTCATCGCGCGTACCTCCCCTCACCCCGCTGCGGATTCCCTCTTCCGGTTAAGAATCATATGAAGAGTTCCGCGAATACTCTCCAGCCGGCATTTATTCAGCAGCTTTCTTCCCTTACTGCGGGATAGAACGGAATCTGCCAGAATGTAGATGACTTTGGCGCCTGTCTTGCCCAGGAGCAGCAGATGCCCTTTCATTCCTTCACTCTTCATAGCGTTCGATATGCCCTGGCTGTAATACCGCTTCATGATCCAGTCCTCCGTCAGCCGGTTCGCCGGAACGAAATGATCCACGGCCATCTCGGGATGATAGAGAATGGAATGCCCTTCCTGCTGCAGCTGGCTGAACAGCCAGGTCTCTTCACCCGAGAGCAGCGAATCGCCCTTGCGGCCCAGCTCCAGCGGGAACAGGCTGATATCGAATACCGGCTTGCGCATCGCCATATTGGCACCGCAAGGGTGAAGCCGCTTCGGATACTCTTTGATCCGGCTCCCCAGATCGACAATCGTATAAGGAAGCTCGAACGGCTTGATCAGCCAATCCGGGCGCTTGCTCTCGAAGATCGGAGCAATCCTGCCGCCCATAGCCATCACCTCCGGCTTATCCGCAAAGGTGTTCACAATGGTTGTAATCCAGGTCCGGCAGGGGATCGCATCATCATCCAGGAAAGCGATGAGCTGCGATTTGGAAGCCAGAATTCCTGTGTTCCGGGCTGCTGACAGCCCTTGAACCGGCTCCAGCAGATAACGGATATCCATATCCGCACCATAGGTTTCGATGAACCCCTTAATGGCGGCCGCCGTATTATCCGTGGACTGGTTATCCACGACGATGATCTCGGCCTGGTGCAAATTCTCCAGCGGCAGCAGTGAATGAAGAGTCTTCACCAGCAGCGCCGACCGGTTATAGGTGCATATGATAATGGAAATCTCAGGTCCATCTCCGTGTACGAACATCGGCATCACCTAATTCCCATATTTTTAATAAGCATTTTTGGAACCTAGCAGCATCAGGCCGGTCTTGACAATAATCTTCAGATCCAGCATCGTGCTGCGCATGTGGATATACGTGAGGTCCAGCTGAACCATCTCGTCGAAGCCGACGCTGTTTCTGGCATTTACCTGCCAGTAGCCGGTGCAGCCGGGGGTTACCATCAGCCGCTGCTTGTCGTATTCCGTGTACTGCTCCACCTCTTCAACGAGCGGAGGACGGGGACCCACCAGACTCATATGCCCCATCAGCACGTTCCAGAGCTGCGGCAGTTCATCAATACTGGTCTTGCGCATGAATTTTCCAATCCGTGTAATACGGGGATCATTCTTGATCTTGAACATCGCGCCGCTTACTTCGTTATAGGCCATGAGACTCTCCTTCAGCTCCTCGGCATTAGAGACCATGGATCTGAACTTGTACATGGGGAACAGCTTCTCGTCCTTGCCGACCCGCATTTGGCGGAAGAACACCTTGCCCTTCGGATCTTCCAGCTTAATCAGGACAGCCACCACTGCGAAGAGCGGGAGCAGGAACAGCAGCCCCAGGGCAGAGAACAAGATGTCGATGATCCGCTTCATGACCAGATAGGACTCCATTCCCTTGCTTTCTTCACCCGAATGCAGCATGTAAAGTTTCGGCAGGACGGCCTCATAGTCTTCCGGCAGTTTTTGCATGCTCATCTCTCCTCATTTCTCGTTAAGGTTTATGCAGCCTTACTTCTTGACTCCGGCTTGTGTCGCTCGCTTTCGGGGAACCGTCTTTAGCTGCTGACCGAGGTCTGTTCCGCTTTTTTCAACCATTCCGCCATAGCATCCATGACCTGATAACGCAGATCCTCGCTCTCTAAGGCAAATTCCAGTGTGGTCAAAATGTAACCGAGCCGTTCACCGACATCATATCTGGTACCGTCGAAGTTATAAGCATAGACACGTTCGCTTTGGTTCAGCTTCTGAATGGCATCCGTCAGCTGGATCTCACCGCCCGCACCCTTCTCCTGAAGATCGAGATACTTGAAGATCTTAGGGGTAAAGACATAGCGGCCCATGATTGCCAGATTGGAAGGCGCCGTGCCAAGTGCCGGCTTCTCCACGAAGTTGTTCACCCGGTAGAGCTTCCCGTCCTGCAGATCCGGCTCGATAATCCCGTAGCGGTTCGTGAATTCATCCGGGATAACCTGTACCCCGATCACCGAGTTCTGGGTCTCCTCATACTGGTCGATCAGCTGCTTCAGGCAAGGGACCTGTCCGGTTACAATATCATCGCCGAGCATAACGCCGAATGGCTCATCGCCGATGAACCGTCTGGCACACCATACGGCATGGCCGAGACCCTTGGGTTCCTTTTGCCGGATGTAGTGAATTTCCACCTTGGAGGACCGCTGTACCTCTTTGAGCAGCTCCAGCTTACCGTCCTCCAGCAGCCGGGATTCAAGCTCAAAGGCGTTGTCGAAATGATCCTCGATCGCCCGCTTTCCCTTACCGGTAACAATGATGATGTCTTCAATCCCGGAGGCAATGGCCTCCTCCACGATATACTGGATCGTCGGTTTGTTGATAATAGGCAGCATTTCCTTGGGCATTGCCTTGGTCGCCGGAAGGAAACGTGTGCCTAACCCGGCCGCCGGGATAATTACCTTTTTTACCTTTTTCATCACACATACCTCCCAATAGTTTCGTTCACATTGCCGCTTCGGTGTTCTACTTGGTCTGGTTCATTGCTATTCCGAGAATCCTTACACCCGTCTGTTCCATGAGACCCTTCAGCTTGCGGAGCGCTTCGCGCTTCGTCCGGCCGTGTCTGGCGACAATGACCACCCCATCCGAGAGCGGGGCCAGAATCCGTGCATCGCTGTAATCGACCGCCTGCGGCGAATCCAGCAGAATCAGATCGAAGCTTGCCTTCAGCTCTGTAAGCAGCCCGGCCATCTTCTCGCTGCCGAGCAGATCCGGCGGACTGACTGTACTCACTCCGGCAGGGATTACCGCCAGATTCGCCAAGCTGCCGTATACCAGAACGTCCTTCGCTTCCTCGTAGCCGCTTAAGTAAGCTGCCAGCCCCTGGCTGCCTTCCACATCGAACACGCTATGCAGGCCGGGCTTCCGCAGGTTGCAATCCACCACCGCTACCTTCTTGCCATCCTGTACGAAGGATACGGCCAGATTGGAGAGAATCGTGGTCTTGCCTTCGCCGCTCTCCGCTGAAGTGAAGAGCAGCACCTGTCCGCCTGGCCCCTTCAGCAAGCCGAGCTGGCGGATATACGTGCGCAGCGAGCGGAAGGATTCGGAGACATGCGATGACGGGTTTATGTCCGCGATTAGACTTCTATTCAGCCGTAACATATTTGCCCTCCCCTACTCTTGCCTTGTCATTGTTCGCACTGCCGAAATCGCGTTTGCGGATGGCTGGAATACTGGCAATGACCGGAAGGCCAAGCTCAAATTCCGCTTCCTTCTCGTTTCTCAGCGTACCGTTCAGCGTCTCCATCAGCAGGATAATCCCGACCGCTGCCATCAGTGACACCACGAAGCTGATTAGAATATTCATGGTCACCCCGCCGTTGACCGGCAGAGGCTGGGCTGCAGGATCAGCCGGAGTCAGGAATGTTACATTATCCAGGTTCATCAGTGCCGGCAGGCTGCGGATGAAGGTCTGCGAAACCGCGTTTACAATCGTAGCTGCAGTGCCGTAATCCTTATCCTCCACGGTCAGATTAATCACCTGGCTTTTCTCCGAGGATTTGATCTGCAGCTTGGCAGCCAGTTGGCCCGCCGTCAGACCGAACTCGGGATGCTCCGCGATCACACTCTTCATAATGGTTGGCGACTTCATGATTTCCTTATAGCTCTCGATGAGGTTAAGACTGAAGTTAAGTGCGTTGAGATTATTGCTCTCGGGGACATTCACAACGTTGTTGACCAGTAGCTGTCCAGAGGCGGAGTAGACGGGTGCAACGAAGTTTTTACTGACGTAGAAGGTGGTGGCGCAGGAGATCAGTACAAATACCATGATTAACCATAATTTTTTCTTTATCAGGTTAATGTAATCCAGAATCGTCTTTTCCACAGTAACCCTCCTTCCGCTTGTGTTCGTTTTGAAAGCAATCATGAAAGTTTCAGATGTCTTGCTTTTATTCTAACAACGCGCAGGATTTATCACATGCCCCCTAGCATCACTTTACACTTCACTTTCGAGTGACTGTGTTTGGTCCGCCAGAGGGGGTGGATGGTATACTTTAGTACCATATCCATGGAAAATGCTAACACCAGCAGTGAGCCAAGATAACCCAGCCGGGTGAAGGATGCCGGCGCACCTTCGTGTCAGCACTCCGCGCCAGCATAATGTATGCTGTTTTTCGCATACATTTGGCCGTGTGCCTGCTTGCGAGTACAATGTATGCTGTTTTTCGCATACATTCGGCCCGTAGGCCTGCTTGCGAGCATAATGTGTGCTGTTTTTCACATACATTTGGCCCGTGTGCCTGCTTGCGAGCATAATGTATGCTGTTTTTCGCATACATTCAGGCCGTGTGCCTGCTTGCGAGCATAATGTATGCTGTTTTTCACATACATTCGGCCCAGTGACCTCATAGCCGCCCATTGTATGCTGTTTTTCATATACATTCGGCCCATGGACCTCACAGCCGCCCATTGTATGCTTTTTTTTGGCATACATCCGGTCTGCACCGGTAATCTTCACCCTCCGGCTCATTGATTTCCCTGAACGCAAAAAAACACGGACAGTATTGTCCGTGCTCCGTCCCCGATCATTCACAGGGATGATTATTAATCGTATGACATCTCATATTTGGTAAGCCCGACAGCATTGGCGTATAAGGCCGCCTGCGTCCGGTCCGCCACCTGCAGCTTCGCCAGAATCTGGCTGACATGCTTCTTGACGGTGAATTCGCTGATGAACAGGCGTGAAGCAATCTCGCGGTTGCAGGCCCCCTGTCCCAGCTCAATCAGAACTTCCTTCTCTTTGGGTGTAAGCTCATCGGTCGGACTGCTGCCGCTCATGCGCATCTTATCTTCCATCAGCCCGGGATCGTAATACTTCCTGCCCTTGTGGACCAGTTGAATGGCAAACAGCAATTCCTCCGGCAGAGCTTCCTTCAGTACATAACCGTCTACCAGCACTTCCTCCGCCTTCAGGAAATCTTCCCGGCTGGCTGAGGATGTTAGCAGGATGAACTTGCATGAGAATCCGCGCACGCGGGCTTCCTTGATAATATCCAGGCCCGATTCATCGGCAAGCTTCAGATCAATCAGCACAAGATCAGGCTGTATCTCCTCAATCACGAGAAGAGCTTCTTGGCCATTCGTTGCTTCGCCGGCAAACTGCAGATTGGACTGCATCGATATCACAGATGCCAATCCTCTTCTCACCAAAGGGTGATCATCAACAATGACGATTTTCACTTGAACGACCTCCTGCCTAAAGTTTATGCATTTTTCAGTTCAGCCACACCGACAGGTATAGAGATTAAAATTCTGGTTCCAGCGTTCTCACTGCTGGTTAACTGGAAATCGCCTCCAAGGGACTGTGCCAGATATTGCATATTCTTCATTCCCAGTCCGCCTGAGTGCTCATCAGGTTCGTTCCAGCTTAGATCTGCATCGAAACCGACGCCATCGTCGATAATCGATAGTCTAATCCATTTCGGCTTAAGCGACAGTTCTACATCCACCCGGCTGGCAGCACCATGTCTTATGGCGTTGCCGGTCGCTTCGGAGATAATCCGGAAGAGTGCCTTGTGGTAAGGATAAGGGAGACTGAAATCATCCCCCGTTATTTTCAGTTCAATCTCAACATCATTAAGCCGGGAGAGGCTTTTCAGATGCGAGCGCACCATCCCAAGCCAGCTCGGGCCGCCGCTCTTCTTGGAGCTGAGGCTGTAGATGGTAATCCGCAGCTCCTTGGCTACCTTGGTGGCTGAATCATGGATAAGCTCAATCTGCTCCTCCAGCTCCCGCTCAGACATTTTGCGCCAGGTCTGCTTCAGGGAGTGGGTCGCATAGACGATTCCGAAAAGACTTTGGGAGACACTGTCGTGCATCTCATCGGCTATCCGGTTCTGCTCGTTCGTGATGATCAGCCGGTTCTCGATCACGCCCAGCTCGTGGCGCTCAAGAATAATCGCACTCAGCTCCGACAGGAACATCAGTTGCTGGATGTACCACCGGCGGCCCTCCAGCCCTTCCGAGGCTTCCAGCTTCACGCCAATCATTCCGACGAACCGGGTGCTCATTCTTACCGGCATCAGCAGGAAGTCGCCGATCCCCGGCATACTCTTGAATACCGGTTCACGCTGCAGCCTCCATTCATGCTCGTGCTTCTCAAGCTCCATGAACAGAAAGCGCTCCTCCTCATGCTGCCATCCCGTCTGGCGGCTCTGCGGAGCAGGCTCACCGCTTTTTTTGGCGAACCAGAACAGTGCCTTCTCCAGCTTGGTAAGCTTGACCACATAGTCGGTAATGACTTGGCCAATATTCATGAAGTCATGCTGGCTTGATGTTTCCACGATGTGATAAAGCGATTTGATATGCTCCATGGTATCGTTGGTCCGCGCGTTCGCTTCCTCCCGCTGCCGCTTTATCCCCTTAACCATCTGCATAACTATAACCGCGAGAGCCAGGGCTAGAAACAGGTTACCATTGGCAAGCATAGTTTCAGCAATCGTAAGACCCGGAGAACCGGCATCCATGTAGCCCGATACCGCCACCATGGCAATATAACCCAGGATCAGACTCCAGGCACAATACAAAGAGAGCGCACCCGCCGCAAACAGCACCGGATTCAGTACATATAGCTTAAAAGGACTATCGTATCCTCCAGTAAATAACATCAACACCGCAATGAGTGCCGTCTCCATACTGACCATCAGCATTAGAGTACGGGCTTTTGCATGGAACCTCCGGTAATAATACGGGAATAGTTGGGCAAATAAGAATAGCACAATGATTAGTAGGGATTTGTATATTACGGAAGGCCCCGCAGGAACCATGAGGTACATAAACGATGTGAGGGACAAAGAAAAGATTCTGAAAAAGGCGATCGTACGGTCTTCGACTGTTAATTTAATGTTCATCCCACCACCCTATTCTCCAGTTTGTGGAAAATTCGAGTTTATTCTAAGCTATGTTTAAAAGCATCATACATGAGAAAAATCACAATAACAAGTTTCGATTTCTAATGATAGCGTTTACTTTGAAAATAAAATGGGTATAATTATTCTTTTTTCATGAAAAATTAAACAATTCTATCCATCTCCTCAAATGATAGCGTATGCAAAATTATCCAGTCCGGCTCCGGGCATGACAAAGAGCCTCTCCCTCCAGGGACAAGCTCTTCAAAAGAGAAGTCTTCGGTTATCCGGTGAGTACACCCGGCACAGTCTATTCAGTCACCGCCGTCACAGCTTGCTCCAGCTTGGCATTATTACATATACAAATTTGATAGCGCTGTTCGCCAACGATATGATACCCGGTGGACAAAATACGCAAGGTATGATTAGGTCCTACCACCTTATGGAGACTGCGGCAACTGATGCAGTAATACTCTCTCAATAGTCTCATCTCCGGCATAGTCTAGAAGAACTATTCTAGAACTGCTAATATTATCTAGAGCATATCACTGTTTTTTTCTGTGTGTCAACAAAAATCTGCAAAAAACGACATTATCCTGAGACTATTTTAAGATAAAAAGTAGAATTATGTCGTTTAATATGTCACAGATGATTCCGGCAGGTCTGCGGGGAGAGGCCCATATATTTCTTGAATAGCCTTGAAAAATAAAAACTATCCCTATAATGAAGCATTCCCGCTATCTCCTGCACCTGCAGGGAGGTATTCAGCAGCAAATGCTTGGCCTCGGCCATCTTCAGCCTGTGGATATATTCATGCAGCGGGTACCCGCTGCTCCGCCGCACGGTGCGGCGGAGTGTAGACATGGACAGGTGCAGGCGCTCGGCCATCCCCGGCAGATCGGGCTGCTCATAAATGCAGGCATTCAGCGCCTCCCGGATCAGCGGCATGGCTTCCTGCTGCCACGGGCGGCGGCTGCCCTGGAGCTGCAGCGAGCATTCCAGCAGCATCTCCTCCAGCAGCAGCGCAGCCCGGTCCGCATCACCGGGAACATCTCCGGCCATGTACGCCAGAACCTTTTCAAAGGACGCTTTCAGCCCTTCCGCCTTATCCCCCCGGGTTACCTCTCCACCCGCAATCATTCCCGCTTCCAGCCATTCTGTGACACGGCTTCCGCTGAAATTAATATAGTATTCATCCCAATACCCGCCTGGGGGCGGTCCGAAGCTGTAGCTATAACCGGGTCTGAAAAAAAACAGGCTTCCCTCATGGACCTGCTGCTCTGGTCCTCCGTTCTCCGTATAAGTTCCGGCTCCTGCGACTATATATACAAGTGCCCAGTGTTCAAAGGTGACACCCGAACGAAACAGCGTTCTTCCCGGCAGATGGCCGGCTTGCCCGACACGAATCGACTTCAGGCGCAGCCTGGCGGCCTCCACCTTCGGATCAATAATTCTTATAGGATACGGGCTGATCATATAATCCATGAGCTTGGGCATACATTGCATTCCTCCATGTGTTCAGGAGTGATATGTTGATAATGAAGATGATCATATTCTACATGAATAAGAGGTGTCCACGCTATGTCTGATGTTGTTCACTTACAGCTTTTTCCCCGGCCGCAGAAGATCACGGTATCCGCAGGACAGTTCCCCCTTCCTTCCCGGGGCAGCATTGTGCTGGCCGGTGAGGATCAGGTGTCTGCCCTTCCCGCAGCCCGCAGGCTTCAACAGACCGCTTCCGAGGTGGTCCGTCTCAGTCTGCCTCTGTCCATAGGGCAGCGGGCTGCCACAGTTCCGGCTTGCACCTTCCGCTATAACGCACTGCTTGCAGAAGGAGCCTACGAGCTGCACATTAACGAAAAAGGTCTCATTGCCGCTTACGGTTCTCCGCAAGGCGCTTATTATGCAGCGGCGACGCTGAAGCAGCTCCTGCAGCAGTGCGGCCGGACGCTGCCTTATCTGCATATCTGCGATCAGCCTGATTTCGCGGCCAGAGGACTCATGCTTGATATCAGCCGCAACAAAATCCCCACGCTGGATACCCTGTACCGGATCATTGATCTCATGGCGGACCTCAAGCTGAATCAGCTGCAGCTATATATAGAAGGAGCTCCGTTTGCTTACGAGTCCTTCCCGCAGGTATGGGAGCTGGAAACTCCGCTCACCGGCGATGAAATCCTGCTGCTGGATGCCTACTGCCGCGAGCGGTATATTGAGCTGGTGCCTAATCAAAATAGCTTCGGCCATATGGAAGGCTGGCTAACCCGGCCGGAGTTCAACCATCTGGCAGAGATCCCCGCAGGCTTCATGCTCCCGGATCAGATGTATGATCGCGATTTATACCCAGAAGGATTATTTATGCATCCCGGAACCTTCCATACAGAGGACCCTGAGGTATTGCAGCTCCTGGGCACGATGTACGATGACCTCCTTCCCTACTTCAGCTCAGAGATGTTCAATGTCGGCTGTGATGAGACTTATGAACTGGGACTTGGTGCAAGCCAGGCACTGGCGGAGTCTTCCGGCAAAGGCGAGCTGTATCTCTCCTTCCTGCAGAAGATTCACGGACTGGTCAAACAGCGCGGCAAAACCATGCAATTCTGGGGCGATATCATCATCCAGCATCCCGAGCTGATCCCACGGCTGCCGAAGGATATCATCGCCATGGAGTGGGGATACAGCGCGGCTCATCCTTTTGAAGCGGATACCCGCAAATTCAAGGAGGCAGGCATCCCGTTCTATGTCTGCCCGGGAACCAGTTCCTGGAACTCGCTCACCGGCAGGACCGACAACATGCTCGCCAATCTGCGCAGCGCTGCGGTGCATGGCAAGAGAAACGGCGCTGTCGGCTACCTGATTACCGACTGGGGAGATTTCGGCCACTGGCAGCATCTGCCGGTCAGCTATGCCGGATTCGCCTACGGGGCAGCGCTTGCCTGGAATGTAGAGGGGAATCTGGAGGCGGATGTGGCGCATTATCTGAACACGGCAGTCTTCCAAGACCGCTCAGGAACCATCGGGCAATTGCTGCTGGATCTGGGCAACTACTACAAGCTGGAGTCGGGCACGGTCCGCCCGAATGACACGGAGATGTCTATGCTGCTGCGCAGCCATCTGGAGCATGTGCAGCTGGCTGTGAAGCTGCCTGTAGAACAGCTCGACCAGCTGGAGCAATACATTCTTGCCCTTGAAGCCAGGCTTGAGCAGCCCGTTCTGGAATGCAGCGACGCCGGATTGGTCATAGAAGAACTGCGCAGCGGCATTCACTTCGTGAAGCATGCCGTGCAGCTTACCCGGCTTAAGCAGCAGCTCGCCGCCGCCGATTCGCAGCCCCAGGCAGCGCAGGTACAGGCGCTGATCCATGATCTGGATCTGCTGCTCCACCAGTACCGCCAGCTCTGGACCCGGCGCAACCGGCCGGGCGGCCTGGAGCGCAGTGTCTCGAAGCTGGTCCGCCTGCGCGGGGAATATACCGCACTTGCCGCCAAGCTGGATGCAGAGGCAGTTAGGTAGATTACACTACGGAAGAACACACTACAAGTGGAAACGGCTTTGCCGTCCTTTTAAAGGACGGTACCGTTTCAGCGAGAAATAGAAGGATAATTTATTGTGTGCAACATATAAATTCTTATATTTGAACGTACAATAGAAACCTCTCCTTTGAAATGGTTGTGCAGAAGCTCCATTTCCCAAAGGGAGTTTTTTTTGTGATATAGAAAGATTTTGAAAGAATGTTTTTCCGCATACATTCGGGCCACACGCCTCCGTCAGGCCCAATATGGTCGGTTTTTCGATTACATTCAGCCTACGCGCTGCCCCCGGTCCCATTATGGTCGGTTTTTCGATTACATTTGGCCTACGTGCTGCCCCCGGGTCCCATTGTGGTCGGTTTTTCGATTACATTTGGCTTACGTGCTGACCCCGGTTCCATTATGGTCGGTTTTTCGATTACATTTGGCCTACGTGCTGCCCCCGGGTCCCATTGTGATCGGTTTTTCGATTACATTTGCTCCACGCGACTCCGTCACGCCCAATGTGGTCGGTTTTTCGATTACATTCAGCCTACGCGCTGCCCCCGGTCCCATTGTGTTCGGTTTTTCGATTACATTTGGCCTACGCGCCGCCCCCGGTCCCATTGTGGTCGGTTTAATACGCATACATTAGCCTCCAACCGGTGAAATCAGGTACACTCCTGCTCCTCCCGGCGATCCTGCGCCGCACAGCAACAAAATTTGGATTGAAATAGGTCATTCGCAGGATTATAATGTGATCATATAACCACTTTTTACCTAATATTTTAAATAAAATACATAATTGACAGGAGATAAGCCTATGGATTGGCTTCATGCTTATGAGGACGAGCTCCGTGTGGTCTTTGAGGAGAACCGCAGGGTGATCTCTGCGTTTCCAGAGCCGCTTAATGCCCGCGGCCTGTCGTATCTCAATCAGTTCAACGTGTTCCACCCGGACAGCCACAAGAATTACATCTGTTACCTGCTGCCCTTCTGGCTCCAGGACCCTTGTGGCCTGAGTCCTGAAGTGGCCCGCAGGATGTCCGCAGGTAACATCTTCCTCATGCTCTACTTCTTCCTCCAGGATGATCTGATGGACAGCCCGGAGGCCTCGGCTGCGGAAGCGCTGCCACTTGCCAATCTGCTCTATGTCGAGTTTCTGGCTACCTACCTTCCGCTGTTCCCGGCGGACTCTCCCTTCTGGCCCTGCTTCAGCCGTTACATCAGCGAGTGGGCAGACAGCGTGAGCGGTGAAGCCGGCAGCGATTACTTCCTGAATGACCGCATCCGTATCTCCCATAAGGCCAGCCCGCTTAAGCTCAGCAGCACGGCCGCGCTGCTCCTCTCCGGCCAGTCCTCCTCCATTCCCGAGGCCGAAGAGATGATTCACACTGTGCTGTTGACCCTGCAGCTGCTTGACGACTATGAAGATTGGGAACAGGATCTGGAGGACAGCAGCTATAACTGCCTGTTGTCACTGGTACGCTCCAGTACCGGGATGGCCGCAGGAGAACCACTGACCGAATCAACAGTGAAGGACTTCATCTATGTAGCAGGCGGACTTACCGGATATGCTGCGACTGCCCAAGCCAACCAACTCATCCTGGAGGAGGCCAGCTTACAGCTGCCCTTGCTGGTGTCCTTCCATCTCGTGCTCGTGCAGAACCTGCAGCAAATCGCCGCAGCCATTGAAGCGCAGAAGCAATTGCTGCTGGGCGGGGGGCTGGATTACTGGCTGTCTTCGCACTCGAATCTCTCATAATTTATGCAAATAGCAATAGAATTATAGAATGGCCTATGCTATACTAAAAAGGCAATTATAACCATTTTGAAAGGGTGATTGTATTGTCAGTAGGAGTTCTTAAGAATCAGGTGATTCAGAAGGCGTGGGAAGATCCGGCTTTCAAACAAAGACTGCTTGCAGATCCGAAGGCAGCGCTCCAGGAAGCGCTGGGCATCAACCTTCCTGACAACATTACACTGAAGACCGTAGAGGAAGGCTCTAATGAATTCTACCTGGTCATTCCCCCAAGCCCTTCTTCCGATGTAATGAAGACACGTATCACCCCAATGGGAACCTGGTAGCATATTCAAGTCATACTATTATGGGGAGTTGGAATCGTCCGGCCCTTCTGCACGCGGCAGAATGGTGATGGACTCGGTTCCGGCTCCTTTTTTGCTCATAAAACGAATTTCGCCCTCCATCGCTTCAATAATACGGAAGGTAACCATCAGCCCGAGCCCCGTGCCCTTCGTCTTGTTGGAGGAGAAATACGGCTCGCCCAGACGGCTAAGCACAGCCGGTTCCATACCTGCCCCGTTATCCTTAATATGAATATGTATTTTATCCCCCCGGCTGTATGCCAGCAGTTGAATCGTGCCTTCCTCCCCCAGGGATTCAATGCTGTTCTTGATGATATTAATCATCGCCTGCTTGAACTTCGAGGAATTCCCTTTGACCCACAGGCCGTCTTCCACCTCCAGAATCATTTTGCCCCCGTTCAAATGGCATAAAGGCAGCAGGATGCTCTGGATATGCAAGAACTCTTCATTCACATAGAGCAGGGAGACCTGTTCAAATTCCGGCTTGGCAAAGGTCAGAAAATCGGTGATAATACTCGCCGCCCGGTCTAGCTCACTGAGCGCCATGGACAGGTATTTCTGCTCGTCCCCGCTCGACTTCTCGCTGAGCAGCTGGAGGAACCCCCGGGTCACCTGGAGCGGGTTACGTACCTCATGGGCTACCGATGCTGCCAATTCGCTGATAATCTCCATTTTCTCTGAACGCTGCAGTTCGTTGTTGAACAGTTCCAGCTCCTGCGAATATTTCACCACTTGGCTGTGGTTCTGCGCCAGCCGCCGTCCCAGAATCACAATCAGCGAGAGAATGAACACAACCAGCGCCCACTTCCAGTAGAAGAGATCATAATTTCCGCGTTTGAAATAATACCACATCAGCTCCAACACCCCGGTAAGGGCAGCCGTACCGAAGCCGCAGGCGAAGATGATCGCATCCTTATTGCGCTTCAGGGAGAACACGATGACGCAGCCGATCAGCAGAATGAATTGAAGAATCATAATAATGCCGACAATATTGGTGGAGATGAAGTAATAGAATTTCAAATACCGGCCCCCGGAGAGTGCATTTATAATGAGGAGGACACAGCAAAATAAGGAATAGACCATCTGGAATTTGCGGAACCTGCGGATGATGCCGTATTTGCCCGCGCCGAATATTTTCTCGAACAGGAAGGTCAGTGCGGGTAACAGGGACAACAGCGCCACATCGAACAAAAATACACTGAGCCCGCCCAAATAGCTGTAGAAGGTATACGTGAAGGGAGAGTAGGTTACAGACAGCACACCGGTAGAGGCGATAACAACAGACAGCGAAGCCGTCACGGGGAAATACTCCTTGTTCAGGAAAAATGCGCACACAAACAGCACCGCCGCCACGAAGATAAAAGCGCCGCCCAGAATCACATCTATGAGTCCGTTTTTGATATAGTCCTTAATTAGAAGACTGTGCTCACCGAGCATCACCTGCTCTTTGATTCCGATCCGGTCCTGGAGCGTCTGCGTCCAGATATAGAGCGTCTTTCCGTTATCACGCATGTCCAGAGGCACAAGCAAGGAATAATTATCCATAATGAAGCCGCGGTCTCCTTCAAAAACCAGCCGGTCCTCCACATACACCTTCACATGCAGCGCATAAATCGTCTGAATATAGACGGAGGGGGACACGTAATGATAGGAGGGCAAAGTAATCTTGGTCCAGGCGGAGGTTACCCCGGTAGGCTTGCGCGGCATCTCCGCCTTCGCCTCCACGTCAATCCACCCCTGGTCATCCTTTACAGGAGCCTGGAGTCCGCCATCATCCGGCCCCTCCTGCCACTTCATCTGCCAATGTCTGATCTCACTGGCGGGGGAAGCACTCTGCGCGGACACCAGGAGGCTTCCGCAGGCTAGGCACAGCAGAAACAATACTAACGCTGTATGTAAACTTTTGACCATCAAAGACATGCAAGCACCTCAGAGGAAAGTTTTAGAAGCAAAGTTCTGTAGTGTTAATATTTCGCCCCATGCTCTGCCCATCCCTTCAAAAAAACGGAATAAACAAAAAAAATTTCTAATTCATGCTGGAGGCCGGCAATTTAATAAGCACCTCGGTTCCTTCGCCCTTGCGGCTGTGGAACTCAATCGTGCCGTTCATCGCTTCAATAATACGGAAGGTGACCATGAGGCCGAGCCCCGTCCCCTTGGTCTTATTGGAGTAATACGGCTCGCCCAGACGGGCCAGTTCGCTAACCTTCATTCCCTCGCCGTTATCCTTCACGCTGATGATTACCCAGTTGCCTGTCCTCCAGGCTGTTACTACAATCTCCCCCTCCTCCTGCAGTGATTCAATGCTGTTCTTGATCAGATTAATGAACGCCTGTTTGAATTTGGCCGGGCTGCCCGTCACTTGAAGCTCCTGCTGCAGACGCAGCTCTATCGAACCGCCCTGCAGATTAGCCAGCGGCAGCAGGATTCCCGACACATGCTTCAGCTCCCCCGAGACTTCGAATACATCCACGATATCCAAGCCCGGCTTCGCAAAGGTAAGGAAATCAGTAATGATTACCGAGGCCCGGT
The DNA here is from genome assembly GCF_037975415.1 of Paenibacillus sp. FSL M7-0896. Taxonomy (NCBI): domain Bacteria; kingdom Bacillati; phylum Bacillota; class Bacilli; order Caryophanales; family Paenibacillaceae; genus Paenibacillus; species Paenibacillus sp. FSL M7-0896. The sequence goes on along the minus strand of NZ_CP150250.1, from coordinate 787,470 downwards.
CCAGCTCTCCCACAGCCATCTTCAGATATTCCTTCTCCTTGTTGCCGGAGCGCTCCCCCAGAATCTGCAGGAACCCGCGTGTGACCTGGAGCGGATTACGCACCTCATGGGCTACCGAGGCGGCCAGCTCACTGATAATCTCCATTTTCTCCGAACGCTGCAGCTCATTATTGAACTTCTCCAGCTCCCTGGCGTATTCCAGCGCCTTCTCATGGCTTCCCGCAAACCGTTTCCCCAGAATAGCAATCAGGGAAAGAATGAATACCACCATGCCCCATTTCCACCAGTACAGATGATACCTCTCCATTGAAATGAAGTAACGCAGCAACTCCGCCACCGAGACCACGGCAAATATAGAGAAGCCGCCCGTGAACAGGATGGCATCTGAATTGCCTCTGCGGGCATAAGAAAATGCCAGATACAGCAGGTAGATAAGCTGGGCCATCATTAGTACACCGGTTGCGTTAATAGTCAGAATAGAATACAGCACATCCAGCCGGAAGGATACTGCGGCATTCAGAATAAGCGCTGCGGTACAGAACAGGGAATAGGCCAGCTGAAATTTACGCACCCGGGTAGTGAAGCCCCGTTTGCCCGGTCCGAATAGCTGCTCAAAATAAAGCGTGAACGCCGGCATAATGGTGAACAGGGCCAAATCGAAGCTGATCTGCCTCAGACGATCCCCCCGGCTTAGAATCAGCGTCAGAAACGGGGAGTACGTCAGCAGCAACACTCCAAAGGACAGGATGACAAGGGCCAGAAAAAAACCGCTGTAGAAAAATTCGGGCTTAAGGAACAGCAGGCAGATCAATAACGCTCCGGCCATGAAGATCATGGCGGCTCCGAGCACAACGTCCACCAGATCCTGCTTCACATAAAAGGACAGCAGCTGATTATAGCTGCCAACCCTTATGTGCCCCTCGATTCCAAACTCCCCGCTGCCCGCATTCCACAGATAGAGCGGCTTTGCACTGTCTTGTGCCGGTAATGGAATCAGCACCTTGTTGCCGCTATATTCCACATCCCCGCTGGAATCGTAGATTAGCCGGTTGTCTATATATGCTTTCAGGTTGTCGCCAAATACTCTATCGATCAGAATAGCGGGAGTTGCTCCCGCAGGAGGCAAGGTAATCCGCATCCAGGCGGAAGCGGTACCTGCTGGCGAAAGGGGCCTGGCCTCCCTGGCCCGCACCCATGTCCATCCGGCGGCTGGCCCTGCCATTACAGCTTCTATGCCGCTATTCCCGGCCGTTTCCCACTTCAGCTCCCAGGCCGGAATTTCCGCTTCGGTATGTGCATCCCATTCTATGGCGATCCCCGCTGGAATGATGGTTATTACAAGCAGCAGCATAATAAAGACTGCGGCTGTTTTGGTTGATGCTAACTTCATTGTGGCACCTCAGTGAATCCTTAGTTGTATTTATATAGTCCATATGATTCTTATTTTCGACAACGTTTGCACAATACCTGCCATCAGACTGCAAATAACCTCGAAACGGCTCGGTTAATTCATCTATTCCGGTTATTCTGCCGGAGAAATGAATATATTAATCAGATGGGCAGCCTGGATGCCGGGCAGATTCGCCGCCGCTTAAACGGGTATAGTTGTACTATAAGATGAAGAAGACTTACAACAAGGGAAAAGGGAGCTGATTCACGATGGGTAACGAATTCAATAAGACGGAAGCCGACTTTGCATATGAGCGCTATACCAAAATGGGCGGTGTCTCCCCGGAGCAGGATATCCCGCTGGAAGAATTGCGTCCGCTTGGCACGATTACTAAGCCAAGCCCCAGTGAGGAAACTGCAGGCGCCGGGAACCGCCCGCTGGAATCTGCGCTGGCCAGTCATGACCCTGCTCACTTCACACCGATCGATTTCGACGGTGTAGTGGATGACGGCTCGGATCCGGCGCTGGAGAGCGATCCTATTCTGGCAGCCGATATCGGCCTGAATGTGCCGGACGCCGGGCTTGGACCGCGCGCAGACCGCCCCGCTCCCTCTTCCGCCACCCCCGGTCCGCAGCGGGATGAGCTGCTGGAGTCGGATGCTATATACACGGCCGGTGCAGCCGGATTAACCGGCAGCGTCATTGATTATGCGGATACGGAGGAAGAAGTGACCGAAGAAGCGGAAGAAGCCGCTCCGCTGGAGGATGTCCCGGATGCGGATGAGCTGGTTCCCGGAAGCAGCATTGACCCGGTCTCCCCCGACCCTGATGCCATGCCCGGAACCGATGTGCTGAACGGCTCGAACGGTGACGAGTAGACACGGCTAAGCGGTCCTGCCGGGGCGTTCACCCAAGGTCCAGGTTCATATTGACTTTTGGAGACAATCGGCATACGATAGTTTCATTCGATTACGGCGATGGAGTTCGCCATAACCGCCCTTCGGGGCTAATGACTCCTACCAGTGGTTAACTACGCTGGTAGGAGTCTGTTTTGATTTCAGGGCAGTATTTATTTCGGGTAGGGGAGCGTTAGCCATAATGAAGAGGAAGTATGAACGGTGGGCAGCACTTGCGGCGCGCCAGAGCCAGCTTGCGCTCTGGAGTACATTCGTCAAATGGGTAATCCTGGGGGGACTGGTCGGGCTGCTGGCAGGAAGTGCCTCGGCCTTGTTCCTGGCCAGTCTGAACGCAGTCACCCAGGTAAGGCTGGAGCATGCCTGGCTGCTCTTCCTGCTTCCGGCGGGAGGCGCGCTCGTCAGCGGAATGTATATGCGTTACGGCAAGAGCAGCCTGAAGGGTAACAATCTGATCCTGGAGCAGATCCGCCAGGGCAATGAAGCGATTCCGCTGCGCATGGCCCCGCTGGTCCTTGGCGGGACGCTGATTACCCATCTCTTCGGCGGCTCGGCCGGACGCGAAGGCACGGCTGTGCAGATGGGCGGCAGTCTGGCCGACGCACTCGGACGCTGGCTCAGAATCGGTCCGCTGGACCGCCGAATCCTGCTGATGTGCGGCATCAGCGGCGGTTTCGGCTCCATCTTCGGCACTCCGCTGGCCGGAACGGTGTTCGGCCTGGAGGTCATCGCCATCGGGCTGATCAGCCATAAGGCGCTGCTGCCCTGTTTTGCCGCCAGCTTCACTGGTGATCTGGTAGCCTCCCGCTTGTGGGGCGTTCACCATATCCATTATCAGGTGGATATCTTCCCCGCTATGGATGCGCTGGTGCTGGTCAAGGTTATATTCGCCTCCATCCTCTTCGGCCTGTGCAGCCTGCTGTTCAGTGAGCTTACCCATTATCTGAAGCGGACCTTCACTGCCCTAATCCGTAATCCTATGCTCAAAAGCGCCGCCGGCGGGCTGATCATTATCGCCCTGGTCTACATAGCCGGTACCCGGGACTATCTGGGGCTGGGCCTTCCGCTGATCAGCAGCTCCTTCGAAGACGGCGTATCGCCCTTCGCTTTTCTATGGAAGCTGATCTTCACCGCCTTCACCCTGGGGACCGGCTTCCAGGGCGGCGAAGTGACGCCGCTATTCGCGATTGGAGCTTCCTTGGGGAGCAGCCTGGCCGGAGTGCTTCATCTATATGGGCCTTTTCTGGCCTCACTTGGCTTCATCGCTGTCTTCTGCGGAGCAACCAATACACCGCTTGCCTGCTTCATTATGGGCATCGAGCTGTTCGGCTCCGGCGGAGCGGTCTATATGTTCATCGCCTGCATCATCAGTTATTTGTTCTCCGGGCACAGCGGGATCTACAGCTCCCAGCTTATCGGCATCTCCAAAAGCGCCTTGCTGCCGGTTCCCGAAGGAACGACGCTCGCTTCCGCCAAGGAGCAGTCCGCACCAAAGTAGCCGAATCCGGCAGGGCGCGGAAGCAGGCTTTGCCAGAAGCAGGACAAAGAAGGTATGATACAGAGGTGAATGCACCAGATTATTCAACAAGTGGAAACGGCTTTGCCGTCCTTTTAAAGGACGGTACCGTTTCAACGAGAAATAGAAGGATAATTTATCGTGTGCAACATATTAATTCTTATATTTGGACAAAAGGAGAGATTCTGAAGTGAAGTCTATCACAAGAAAACCCGTCATCCTGCTTGCGGTGATGTGCCTGATGCTCGTCATTCTGGCGGGCTGCGGCAATAAGCCAGTGAATAATAATGCCGCCGGTAATGGTAACAGCAGTACCGGAGCAGGCAGTGAGGCTACAGCAGCACCGCAGGAGAGCGCCGCTGCTACAGAAGGCGTGCCTTCAGCCACAGCCAGCCATCCGGTGGTCACGATCGAGATGGATAACGGCGCTGTTATTAAGGCCGAGCTGTATCCGGAGGTTGCCCCCAATACGGTCAACAACTTCATTTCATTGATCCAGAAGGGCTTCTACGACGGAACCATCTTCCACCGGGTCATTCCGGGCTTCATGATCCAGGGCGGGGACCCGGATGGCACAGGAATGGGCGGACCGGACTACAGCATTGCCGGAGAATTCAATAACAACGGCTTCACCAACAATCTGTTGCATACAGAGGGCGTGCTGTCCATGGCGAGAAGTAAAGATATGAACTCTGCCGGCTCCCAATTCTTCATTATGGCCGCTGCTTATCCAAGCCTTGACGGCGAATACGCCGCCTTCGGCAAGGTTACCGAAGGACTGGATGCGGTCCAGGCCATCGTCAGTCTGCCGCGTGGCAAGAATGACCGCCCGGATCAGCCGCCGGTAATGAAGAAGGTCACCGTTGATACCCTTGGGGTTACGTATCCCGAGCCGCAAAAAGTACAATAAGCAGCCTGCAAGCGGGTTGCACAGACTAGTAAAGCAGGCTTAATTGTATTTTGTACAACTAAAACGTCTGGTTTGCTCCCCAGTATACGTTTAGCTGTATTTCGTACACTTAAAATCCCCACTTTCCCGAGTTTCCACCCGTTGGGGCAGATTTAGTTGTACAGATTACAGCTATAAGAGACAAGCCTTCTTTTTCGCTGTTTTTAAGTGTACATTCTGCAACTATCCCTGAATGTCTACTTGGAACTACACGCGTAAAGCACTGCTTGGTTGAACTACATTAACTTCTATAGGTCTGATGCTCAACTAGTCTTGCTCCAAAATCCACACAGAAGAGCCATCCCCCATAACCGGAGAATGGCTCTTCTTCGCATCTTAAGTATACTCGAAGCATACAGCTTCTTATTGGAAGTGGGTGTGCTTCGTTCTCCACTGCTCCAGCTTAATAACCACCCAGAAGCCGTAGATCCCAATCGTAATCACCGTCAGCAGGAACCACTTGATCCATTGTCCGAACAGGCTGACGGCTGTACCGTCGAACCGCAGGCGCTGCCCTTCCACCACGGTATGCTCGACCTTCCAGCGGTACAGCATGACCACAGACCAGGGATAGCAGATACCGAAGGTACAGACCGTAACCAGCCAGCCAGCGAGGCACCACCCAATGTACTCAATAAGCTTCCCGTCAAAATAAGATTCCCTGCTTCCATAATTCATCGCTGCCGTATTCATGTGCAGTGCTCCCATGGGTCTCCGCCTTTCATTCATGCAAAATTATTCCTGGTTCTATTTTCCTTATTATCCATGGTGAGCACCACTACATTTCTCACAAATCTAACTGGCAGTCCCATTTTCATCTATTTTCATAAAAGTGCATGAAGCAGCAGACCCCGAACCTCACGCCTATTGTAAGCACATGCGGTGGAGTCTGCGAAGGGATCAGGCCCAGTATTGATCTGGCCGGTATTCGATTTCGGACTGCACGGCTATCGTTAAACGTCCGGAGTCCGCATCATAGGTTACGGGCTGATCTCCGACGTAGTACCAATGCTTGATGACCGGCCCGTCCGCAGGCTCCTCGAAGCGGAATACATTAAGCTCCGTCTTCAGTTCCACTACCGCCGCGCCCTTATCTGGCGCCACATTCGTCAGGGTGATCAAGGTCAGCCCGCCCTGCTCATCGAAGGTATACCCTACTCCCTCCATGCTGTTCACAAGCATGCGCCCGGTTACGGAATGCTTCACCAGCACTCTTTCCTGTTCTGCCATTCGCGCTCCTCCTTCATGTCTGAATCCCGCCGCTCATTACGGCAGATCAATCACCATGGCCAGTATATTCTCATCAGCCTTCAGCTCCAGCTGCGCTGTGTCCTCGATTCTTGCCGAATCGCCCGGCTTCAGCACATCCTTCCCGTTCAGGGTAAGCTGCCCTTCTACCAGATATACAAAGCTGCGCCGCCCGGTCTCCTGCCGGAAATTCAGTTGCCCTCCCGCCTCGGCCTTCCCCAGATAAATCGTCATATCCTGGGCTATATCGACAATCTCCTCCGACGCTTCGGCCGCTACTACCGGAAGCAAGCGTCCTTCAAGCTTGGCCGGATCGAAGCGTCCGGTTGCATAGGAGGGAGCCGTCCCCCGGGCCTTGGGCATGAACCATAGCTGAAGCAGGCGGACCGGCTCACTGTCCGAAGGGTTATGCTCCGTATGAATCGCGCCGGTCCCTGCCGACATCCGCTGAATCCCGCCGAAGGACGTCTGTGCAACATTGCCGAGGTTGTCCTCATGACGAAGCACGCCGGACAGCACAATCGAGACAATCTCCATGTCACTGTGCGGATGGGCGCCGAAGCCTTTTCCCGGAGCGATCGTATCATCGTTACAGACCCTCATCGGCCCAAAGGCCGTGTTCTCCGGATCATAGAAATCCCCGAAGGAGAAGACATGACTGCCCTTCAGCCAGCCGAGATCGAACTGGTGCGCAGACGCAGCAGGATAGATTGTAATCAATGGAACCGCCTCCTGTAGTTTATTATGAAGTGGTCGATATCTGCAGTTCAGAAACGATGAACCATTTCTTGGACGCAGCATCCTTGAAATACACCTGGATCATATAGTTCCCCTTGTCCGTAACCTTATAATTATACGCTGCCGATTTGAACCAGAAGCTGTCCTTCTTCTCTGTAATCGGCTGGTTATCCACAACATCCGTCTTGCCTGCCGGGTCTGTAATGGTGATTTTCAGATCGGAGATATCTGTTTTGAGATCATCCACCTGCACCAGGGCAGAGAAGGTATTGCTGGTGTCAATTCTGACTTTCCCGAAAATCTTACCCTGCTCATCCAGCAGCACCGTGTTCACATTAGGCTTGTAGATCTTGACCGTCCCTGCTGACTCGTCCACGGATACAATCGCCTGCATATTCTCAGAAAGCTGCTCCACAGGCACATAGGCCCCGCCTTCCGAGGATATTGCAGGCTGCTTAAGCAGCATATTATTCACATAGAATGAGAGATCTGTTTTGCCGGCAGCAGCATACAGCAAGCCTCCTCCCGAGACCATCATCAGGCACATTGTTGAAATCGCCAGCTTGCGTATCTTCCCCATTATTCCCGTCCCCCTCTATAATGTCCTATGCTGTTTATACCCTTAAGGCGGCAAGGAGTTGCTGTGAATTGTAAAATAAAACCGGCTGTACGTTTTTCCTGAGGAAAAGGCACAGCCGGTTACGGGACAAACTTCTTGCTCCGGGTACACCCGGAAGCAGCATTTACAGCTTGGCGATCGTCTCGGTAAGAACCGGTACAATCTGTGATTTACGGGACACTACACCCTTCAGCACAGCCTTGTTATCATCCAGCTTCACATTGTAAGCCTGCTCCACAGCGCCGGCTACGCGGCCCAGGGCAAGACCCACGGAATCGTTGTTCAGGATATCGGTAACCACGAACAGGAACAGATCCAGTCCCTTGTCGTCAATAATCGCGGTAAGCGCGGCTTCCAGCTCCGGCTGCTTGGACAGGACATCATTCACATCCACAGCGTTAACCTGGGCGATCTCCACCTTATATTCACCCATCTTGAATTCCTTGGCATCCAGAGAGATCAGTTGGGCAATGCTCTTATCGCTCAGGTCTGCACCGGCTTTGAGCATGTCCAGGCCATAGCTCTCGGCATCCACTCCGGCAATGTCCGCCAGTTCACGCGCAGCAGCCACATCCTGCTCCGTGCAGGTCGGCGATTTGAACAGCAAGGAATCGGAAATGATAGCGGACAGCATCAGACCGGCGATGTTCTTAGGAATGGCCACGCCATTCTCTTTGTACAGCTTGTTCAGAATGGTAGCCGTACAGCCGACTGGCTCAGCCCGGTAATACAGCGGATAGGCGGTCTCGAAGTTCGCAATCCGGTGATGATCAATAACCTCAACCACACGGACCTGATCGATATCATTCGCACTTTGCTGGCGTTCATTATGGTCAACCAGAATCACTTGTTCAGCTTCTGCAGCAACGTTCTCCACCAGACGCGGCGCTTCTACCCCGAAGTGGTCGAGGGCGAACTGAGTCTCTCCGCTGATGTCTCCAAGCCGGACCGGCTCAGCATCCCAGCCCAGTTCCTTCTTCAGTGCCGCATAAGCAATGGCCGAGCAGATCGTATCTGTATCCGGGTTTTTGTGACCAAAGATCAAAGTTTTTGTCATTTCCAATCTCCTTACTATGTTTTTGTGAGAATAATATACCATACATTGATAGAAACCTGCCAGAGACCCGTAAATATCCGGCCCGGGTTAACTCTTGGTATGCTCCTGCACTGCCTCTACAGGCTGACCCCGCTTCGTCTTCGGCAGCGCCTCAGGCGCATTCTCCCCGTATAACGGCTCGTTATCCGAGAACAGATCCGGGTTCTCTCTGAGCATATCACTCAAGATACGCGTAGTCTCTACAGTGCCGCAGAGCATAACCGCCGCATCGCCGAAGCTGCCCCTGCGCAGCGCCCCGCCGTCCTCCAGCACGGATTCCACCTTCCAGAAATGCTGCGACCAGGACAGTCCGCAGTGTCTGCGCGAAGGCACCGCGATCTCCCTGCCTTCAGGCGTCACGGTACAGAGCGCCTCATGCCCATCCGTCATCCGGCCGGGAATATCCACCCACTCTTCAATGCCGTGAATGAACGTATTTCTCCGCAGATCCACACCAAGCAGCATAATCTCCGCTTCCCGGTCCAGCAGCTTGCCATAGACCGAACCGCGTGCACAGGGCGTATCCCAGCGCTCATCTCCGGCCGTGAACACCGCCGCATACCTGCCTAGCGCCGCCACCGAATGCGTAGGATGCCAGGAACGGATCACGCCCGGCCGCTTGCGGAACAGCTCCGGCAGAATCCCTACGCAGGCGGGCGACTCCAGCACAGAGAAGCGCGGATTCTGCCCGTCGATATAAGACCAGGTATGGGTGGGCAGAACCAGCAGCCCCTCCTTCATATATTCTGAGAGAACATCCAGTACGGTATCCGCTCCCCCTTCTACTTCACCGATGCTTTTGAGCGAGGAATGGACCAGCAGTGTCCCCTGCGGATCGATTCCCATCCTCTCCAGCTGCTTCATCAGACTTGATCTGGTGTGCATGATTAACCCCGCTTTCCTGAATAATAAATACCATCCTTGAAATACACCTTGCAAAATTACTCATTTACTATTAAAATTATAGTAACTTAATATTAATAAGTAATTTGCGGCTTTTATATAACCAACAACCTAAATTTCAGGAGGTATTCCCATGAGTTTAACATTAAAAGGACTTCACCATGTATCCGCCATTACCGCCAAAGCGCCGGAAAACTACAAATTCTATACAGAAGTGCTCGGACTCCGCTTGATCAAGAAGACCGTCAACCAGGATGACGTATCTGTCTATCACCTGTTCTACGGGGATGAGACCGGGAATCCCGGCACGGAGCTTACCTTCTTCGAGCTGCCTAACGCAGGGCGTAACCGCGACGGCAACAACAGCATCTCCGCACTCTCCCTGCGTGTACCCGGGGATGATGCCCTGCTCTTCTGGACACAGCGCTTCACCGTGCTGGGCGTAGAGCATGAAGAAATCACCGAACGCGGCGGCCGCAAAACGCTGGCCTTCACCGACCATGAGGGCCAGCGCCTCATCCTCGTCTCAGATGAGCATAACGAGGGCATGCCCGGCGGCAAGCCGTGGGCCAAGAGCCCGGTTCCTGCCGAGTATGCCATTGTCGGGCTGGGACCGGCACATCTGACCGTCGAGACCGCTGAGCATACGGCACTGATTCTGGAGGACCTGCTCGGCTTCCGCCGCGCAGGCAATTATCCTTCTCCAGTCGCGGGCCAGCCGGATATTATCGTGTTCGAGACTGGTGAAGGCGGCTCTGGTACGGAGATCCATCTGGAGGAACGCAGCGATCTTCCGCAGGAGCGCCTGGGACGGGGCGGCGTGCATCATGTAGCCTTCCGTGTCGATAACGAAGAGGAGCTGAAGCAGTGGATTGAACGCATCCGCAGCGTACAGCTCCCGAATTCGGGCTTTGTGGACCGCTTCTACTTCCGCTCCCTGTACTTCCGCGAGCCGAACGGTATTCTGTTCGAGCTGGCAACGGACGGACCGGGCTTCGCCACAGATGAGGAAGTCGAGCATCTGGGCGAAGCGCTGGCCCTGCCGCCGTTCCTGGAAGCAAAGCGTGAACAGATTGAGGCCCACCTGAAGCCGCTGGATACCCGCCCGCAAGTCTGATCATATTACCTTGGTGAATTAGCCTTGGCGAATAGCACATGAAGAAACTCCGGCTGACTTACAAGCCGGAGTTTCTTTTTAGGTTAGCCAAGCCTGCATAGCAGCTTAACTGTACTGGCTCAGATCAGCTCTCCGACCAGGTGATCGTGAAGAGGTTGAAGCCGGGCCGGGCCGTGGAAGCTTTGCCTGTAATGGATACAGGACTTGTCCCGCCGAGTCTGCCCGAAATTTTTACATTGCTGGCGGATACCGACTCCGAGGCATTATCCAGATTTTTAATCCGCGCATATTCACTGTACACGAAGCCCATGATCTCCAGTGTCTCCTGCGTTGAATACGTGAACGCTACCTTCTTCTGGCCGTTAGCATCCGTATCCAGAGTGATCGCAATCAGGGCGTCCTGGGGAATCGGAAAATCCTTAGGCAGATTAACCGGTCTGGCCGTTCCCTCCACTACAGGAGCAGGAGTTGTATTCCCCCCGCTGGTAGAGGTTCCCGGTGCAGGAGTCGGAGCAGGAATATTTGCGCTGCCTTCTCCAATTCTCACTTTATAGTTGACCGAGTCATAATTGATAGGCACCTTCAGCACCGTGGCGATCGATTGGACCGGCAGGTAGGTGAGACCTTCATAGGTAATTGGAGTCAGGGTTTTGCCGTTGCCGTCTTTCATCCAAAAAGGATTACCATCCACCACAATACCCAGGCTATGGTTCAGATAAGCCTTAATCTGCTGCAGCTTGGTGCCCGCATACACTCCTGCCGAGCCTGTTACCGTCATGCCGGTGACCACCGCGGCAATCAGCCATTTTTTTCTCATAATATCCTCTCCCGTATGTTGTTGTTAAAAAAGTAGAAACTTTGCGTCCCTATATATTTAACACGGAAGCGAAACTTTCAACCTGCCTGCCGCCGTTTATTCCGCTTAAGCGCGGTTGACGATCTCCACCAGCTCGTCCAGACTGCGGATTTCATAGGTAGGAAGGATCTCAGGATCACCGGGCTTGCCCAGCGGATTGAACCAGCATGTATCGATGCCGTAATTGTTCCCGCCCCGGATATCCGAGGTCAGGGAGTCCCCGACAATCAGCACCTTGCGTCTATCGGACAGCTTAAGCTTAGCAAAAGCATAATCAAAAATCCCCGTCTCCGGCTTCTGGTAGCCCGTCTCCTCCGATACAATAACCGCCTCGAATACCTCGCTTAGCGGGGAACCCTTAATCCGGGCATGCTGCACATCGCTGATTCCGTTCGTAATCACTGCCAGCCGGCACCCGGCAAGCTCACCGCAGAGCTCGGCAGCCCCCTGAATCAGGAAGGTACCCTCCCCGAGAAAGCGCAGGTACGCTTCACTGAATTCCTCCGGCTTGAACGTGAGCTGACGGGCGGCAAACAGCCGGTTGAACCGCTCCACCCGCAGGGCGGCAGAGGTGATCTTCCCTTGCTCGAAATCCTTCCATAAGGCATGGTTAATCTCCTGGTAGCTGGCCGCATACTCCTGCGCGCCTGTCGGCAGCCCGAAGTGGGCAAAGGCATGGCTCAAGGCGTGGTTCTCGGCCATTCCATAATCAAACAGTGTATCATCAGCATCAAATAGGATACATTCGTATTTCATCTTTTCCTCCATCTCGCTTATGTAGTTCGACAACATACATCCTTCTGCGATATAATCTGGGATAGGCCTTAAAAAAATCAACGGGGTGATTGTCATTTTATACGGTTTAGCTTTTCTCGTGTCATTTTTTATCGTTTATCTGCTGATTCCTCCTCTGGGCAGGCTCGCTTTCCGGCTGGATTTCGTGGACAGGCCGAGGGAAGATGTTGAACGCAAAATCCATAGGGAACCCATCCCGCTAACGGCAAGCTATGCCATATTCGTAGGTTTTTTCATTACATATCTGCTCTTCGCACGTGAATTCACCCTGGAGACGCTCGCCCTGTTCATTGGCGGTGTGCTTCTGCTGACTATAGGAACCATCGATGACTGGTACAAAACCAAAGGCAAGGATTTCCCGGCCCTGCCCAAATTCATCGTACAGATTGCCGCCGCCGTTCTGGTGTTCTTTTCGGGCAATGCGTTTACCGGCTTCATTAATCCGTTCTCAGGTGATTATATCTCACTGCCGTTCATTTTGCAGTTCCTGCTGACGATCATCTGGATCTTCGGCGTCACTACGGTCATTAATTTCTCGGACGGTATGGACGGTCTGGCCGGCGGACTTACAGCGATCTCAGCAGTAACCCTATTCGTAGTCGCACTTACGATGGGCCAATCTACTTCTGCCTACATGGCAATTTCGCTGATCGGGGTTACGCTGGCGTACTTGCGCTTCAACAAGGCTCCGGCCAAAATCTTCATGGGCGATGCCGGCGCCACCTTCCTCGGCTTCATTCTGGCAGTGATTGCGCTGGACGGCGCCTTCAAGCAGGCCACGGTGTTGTCGCTGTTCATTCCGATTCTCGCGCTGGGCGTGCCGATCTTCGACAATATTTTTGTCGTCATCCGGCGCTTCCTGAAGGGACAAGCCATCTATCAGGCGGACGCCACTCAGGTTCATTACCGTCTGCTCAAGGCTGGTCTGAACCAGAGACAGGTGGTCGGCGTGCTCTATCTGGCCAGCATTTGCCTCTCCCTGTCGTCCATCATCCTGCTATTGATTCAGACGTAGGTAGGCCGAAAATATGAAAAGGGCTGTTCCCAAAAGTCATGAAATGGCTAATTGGGGCAGCCTTTTTAGTTTTGGTTGGAGGCTGCGTGAACGGAATTGGTTACTTGGGAAAACCTTTTACTTTTGAGCAGGATCAACGCAGGCGCTTAGGTGGACGCTCCGCGAACGGACCGTTATTCCACATGAGATGGTTACTTGGGCGTTTACTTGTGAGCAGGATCAGCGTAGGCGCTTGGGTGGACGCTCCACGAACGGACCGTTGTTACAATCGCTGTTGTCTCCAGATTTTATTTATTTCCCTAATCGGTAAAAATCCGGAGACAAAGGCGAACGCTATCGCTTTTCCGCGGGTCGTTCCGTCCACTCCGCTGTTTAAGCGGGACACGAAATAAAGACCCTGCCTACGCAAGCTCGCGCCTTGGCGCCTGCCCAATGTGGTGGGTTTTTCGCCTATATTTGGTCCACGTGTCTCCGTACTGCCCAATGTGGTCGGTTTTTCGCCTATATCTGGTCCACGCGCCTCCGTACTGCCCAATGTGGTCGGTTTTTCGCCTACATTTGGTCCACGCGCCTCCGTACTGCCCAATGTTGTCGGTTTTTCGCCTATATTTGGTCCACGTGTCTCCGTACTGCCCAATGTGGTCGGTTTTCCGCATACATTGGGCCCGCACACCCCCATCCGTCCCTATTGTGTTCGGTTTTTAACATACATCGATCACACGCGCCCATAAGACGGATATCTCCGGCCTTAAGGCCCCTGCTCCTCCGTGAAGTCACGCAGCTGCGAGTAGATGCCGATGATCTCTGGCATCGGCATGCGGACCAGGCCGCTGGAGGAAGGGGCGACGAACTCGCGGACTCCGTCCACCACCGGAGCAATGCCTTCCTGGAAGCCCCAGGAGGCTGTAGTTCTGCGGCTGAATTCTGTGTACACGCCCTTGCCGACAAAGCAGGCAATCTCCGGGCGGTATTCCTCCAGCTTGGCCCGCAGGAACTCGCGGCCTTTGGTGTACTCCTCCCGGGTGATATCTTCAGCACCTACGGTGGGCCGGGCAACGATGTTGGTGAAGCCGTACCCCAGCTTCAGCAGCTCCCCGTCCTCGGAGGCCTCGTATAACCGCGGCGTCAGCCCGGACTTATGCAGTATGCGCCAGAAATTATTACGCGGATTGGCATAATGATGACCCAGCTCCCCGGATCGGATGCTGGGGTTGAACCCGATGAAGACAATCTGGAGTCCGTGATCCAGATGATCCCGTACCTCTTCCATGTTCGTTTCCTCCTTACACAGTCCGCATTATTTTGCAGACCCTAATCTAATATACCCATGCTTTGGACGCAGGTACACCTGAAGCAGAAAGCAGAGGACATAACACTGGCACTGGTACTGGTACTGGTACTGGCACTGGCACTGGCACTGGCACTGGTACTGGCACTGGCACTGGCACTAGCTCTGGCTTCCCGCTCCAACATAAAAATCCCCCGCTCAGGATTTGAATCCGTTAACGGGGGGAGGGGGAAACAGACTGTCTAGTTACTGTAACAGATTACTCTGGCTAAGGAAGAAGAGCCTTCAGCGCCGGAGACATCTCCTGCTCATCCAGCGAAATATAACTAGATGAATTATTCTTATATACTATCTTCACCGCATATGCTCCCTCTCTGCGGTTGAAATTGCGGCGATGCTCCAGAATACCGTTAATGAGCGTCTTGTCTGTGACCATGACCGCCCGTTTCTCGCTGCGGGCTAACTCCAGACGGGTCTCGGGATCATACATCAGCCCGGGTGGCAGCTTACTGTGATTCATATCTATGAACATCTCGGCAGACCGGACGTCCGCCGCAGTAATCCGGACTTTATCCGCATATCCCTTCTGTTCCAGCCAAGCCCCCAATTCATGATAGGACGGGTACCAGTCATAAGTGAAATACGCATGATTTCCATACTTATCCGGCTTTTGAATAACGCGGATAGACGCCCGTGACCGCTGATCCGAAACCTGATCCTCGTAGGACATATTCAGCACTTCACGGATTAGGATGTCCTTGAACTCCTTCACCTCCTGCGGATCAGAAATACTGAAGGCCTTGTCCAGATTACTCATATGGATACTCTCTGCGTTCTTGTTCATCTGGGATATCCGGTATCGCACACGTTTGTAGTCCACATGTCCCATGACCGCCTTCAGCTCCGGCTCGAAGCCCACTGACGGAACCATATAGGTCCGCATCAGCATCCCTCCGCTCTTAAGCTGGTATGATAGCGTGAAACGGTGGCGAGAGAGATATACAGAATCCCACATGGTATTGCTCTGTCCCGGCTTCGCCGTTACGACAGCATGATGCAGTGCGGTTACAGCTTCAATATATTTCGGGTCCTTGGAATAGATATCAGCCTCCTCCGCAGGTGCAGTATTCGGAGCGTTGTACGGGCGTTCCATCAGGTCTTCATAATTGCCTCCGGCGAATACCGCACTCACCTTATCGTTCGCTGGAACCCGAGTCTCATATCCGGTCAAGCCGGATACAGGAACATAGAGCAGCAAGCCAAGCAGGATGCTGTATACTGCCAATTCAAGCGGCAGCTTGCGGTTCAGGATATGCCAGGTTTTGCGGAGAAGCATCTCTACTACGATGTAGCCGATAATTCCTCCGGCGACGACACTGCCGATGATCCAGCCCGTTCCCTGCTTAATACTGCCGAAGTAGCTGAGCACAAGCAGCATACTGCAGAGCATTACTCCGGCTTTGAACAGCGGATCGAAATAAGTGAAGGCCATCGCCTGTCCAGCCTTCTCACTGTGGCGCTTACAGTACAGCACGAAGGAGAGCGTTAAGAAGGCTGCGGACAGAAGAGCATACACCCACAGCTCTGTTTGGCCAAAAGGCTTGAAGGACATATCTGCAATCCGCAGGATCGGTGCCCATTCCGTCATATCTGCCCGCGCCCCCATCCCGCCAGGGTATCCATACAAATATCTGTTCAGATGCATATCTATAAACATTAGAATTGCCGCAGGGAGGACTAACAGAATGATAATCACCACACCCTGCAGGACGGTCTGCCCCACACATATCCCCACAAAAACAGTGAAGGCAAACAAGAACAGGGTCAGCACAGTAAGGGTCAGGCACCATTGCCAGACCTCCGCCCCCTGATAGATATACATATTGCCCTCCAGCGGGCGGACCAGCATCGTAACCACACTTGTAATCCAGATGGGCGGCAGCAGCAGAAGCAGACCGCTCAGCGTATAGGAAGACAGCAGATGCGAGCGGCGCAGCGGGAGGCTGTGCATCAGATCGGAGGAGCCTTTGGACTGCAGATAACGGGACAGAAACAACCCGGTGATGATCGGAAAAGGAATAAGGATTACCGGAAAGTCCATGCCAAGATCGAATAGTCCGTCTAATACGACAGGCTCCTTAAGCCGGTCACTCTCAATGAACAGTTGCAGCGGGAGTATGAATAAGAGCGCCAGTGTGTACAAAATTCCGATCCAGCCATGCTGGCGCAGGTTCTGGCGGATAATGCTGCTGTTAAAGAATAATCGGCTGCGCGTCATAACCGGCATCCCCCATTTCATAAATAAAGATTTCCTCCAGCGTCAGCGGCAGCAGATCAAACACATAGGGCTCGTAGACATGAAAAGCCTGGCTGATCCGCTCCCGGTCCCCTTTTACAATATACAGGCTGACACTTCCCCGCTGCTCCCGGTGGAGAATCTGCAGCTTGGCATCCAGTGCGGCCGCATGGCGTTCGTCGCGGAAAGCCACCTGAATCTTATGCGTGTCCGCCTTCAGATCATCCAGATCCTTCTCGACCAGCATCCGTCCCTCATGCATAATGCCGACATGGTCGCATAAATCCTCAATCTCCCGCAGGTTATGCGAGGAGATCAGCACCGTCAGCTCCCGCTCGGCGACTTCCTGGAACAGCAGATTCTTGATCTGGCGGCGCATCACCGGGTCCAGTCCATCGATCGGCTCGTCCATAATCAGCGCATCCGGCTTGCAGCTAAGCGCCAGCAGGAAGGCGGCCTGCCGCTGCATCCCTTTGGAGAAGCGGCTGAGCCTTCGCCGGGGATCGAGCCGGAACACTGTTACCAGCTCCTCGTATCTTTTTTGACTCCACCCTGTATAGATCGAGCGGTAGAATTCCGCCATACTCTTCAATGTGGCCTGCGGGAAGAAATACGGGCTGTCCGGCATGAAGAACAGACTGCGCTTCACCTCCGGTGATTCATAGATTGGCTGCCCGCCTACCTTGACACTCCCTATATCCGGGCGATAGATGCCCGCAAGCATCTTAAGAAGCGTGGTTTTGCCTGCCCCGTTAGATCCCAGCAATCCGTAGATGGCCCCTTTGGGTACCGTCAACGAGAGGCCGTTCACAGCCTTTTCCTCCTGAAAAATCTTACTTACTCCGCGTATCTCAATCATGGCTGCTCTCCTCTTTTCTCATATCCAGCGCCTGGCGGTACAGGGAACTGATCTCCGTCTCCGTGAACCCAAGGTAGACTGCTTCTGCCATTAGCCGCAGCAGCTCTTCCTTCAGCTCTGCCCGCTTGCTCTCACTTTGGCCCTGCTCCAGCGCAGCTACGAAGTTGCCCTTGCCCTGCAGCGAATAGATATAACCCTCGCGCTCCAGCTCCCTGTAGGCCTTCTGGATCGTATTGGGATTCACGGTAAGCTGCGAGGATAACGCCCGCACCGAGGGCAGCTGTTCATCCGCCCGCAGAATACCATGCATAATCAACTCTTTCACCTTGTCGGTCAGCTGCTCATAGATCGGCTTGCGGCTGCGTACATCCAACTCGAACATGACAGTCCTCCTTTCATCTGATACTCCGGCTGCTGTATCATAGTGTATTAACTGTACTACTATTATTAATACAGTTGAGGGTTATTGTCAATCATTAACTTAAAATCCGCTAATCCAGGACAGCCACATTCCCTGGCAAGGCCCGAACCCCCCAGGCATACTGAAGCGTTAATCTTGATGTACCGGCGGTGATGCGTGACGACACGAACCCGGATTGTTGAACTTTGTGCAGGATTTCCGCCAGAATGACGTCCAGCAGCAGACAATGTTGCATTTTTTGCAGCATTTTCGTCACGCAGGTACCTATGGAGCACCGATTGTTGAACTTTGTGCAGGATTTCCGTCAGAATGACACCCAGCAGCAGATATTGTTGCATTTTTAGCAGGATTCCAGCTGTTTCAGGTTTGGCTGCCGGACGGCCTGCCTCCTGCCTCTTTTCACCAGTTTCCTTTTGTATAATGGGTTTCTTCCAGTACTCCTCAGTCCAATACAGCAAAAAGAGCAAGCCGGCGGGCCTCCCCGCAGCTTGCTCTTATATGTTCAAATTACCTTTTGGATCAGCGTTTATCCTTCCAGAAATTGAGCGGCTCCATATCCTTCGTAATGAGCTTGAAGGTATAACCTTCCTTCTTCAGCTTCTCCAGAATACGCGGCAGCACCTTGAGTGTAGCCTTCTGGTCATGCATCAGAATGACCGGATTGGTCTTGGATGCCTTCAGCTTATTCACCTGATCCATCACAGTGTTATAGATTCTGTCACTGTTCTGTTTGTATTTCCAGTCATAGGAATCCACGTTCCAGTCCCAGAGATGATAGCCCTGCGTCAGGACTTTATCGCGGAAGGACTTGGTGAAATACGGCTTGCTTCCGTATGGCGTACGGATCAAGGTGGTGCTGGCTCCCGTCAGCTTCTTCAATGTCGCATTGGCCCCCGACATCTCGGCTAGCGCCGCTGCCGGCGAAGCATAGAACTTCTCCTGGCGGTGGGTCACGCCATGCAGCGCTAAGCCATGGCCTTCTTTCGCAGTCCGCTTCACCTGGGCGGGATGCTGATTCATGTTGTTCCCCAGCATGAAGAAGGTTGCCTGTACGTCGTATTTACGCAGGATGTCCAGCAGGTCGCCAGTCGTGGCTGACGGGCCATCGTCGAAGGTCAGGTATACGGTCCGGCCCGGCTTGCCCGGCTCAGTTGGTGTAACCGGAGTGGCAGGATTCGTTGGAGCTACCGGAGCCTTCGGCTTCAGCTCGGCAGCATATTTATCGGTGAAGGCTGCATCGGTAAGCTGCGCCGAGCCGTCCTTCACACGAAGTAAATATTTATCTCCCGCATAGGAAATGCTATACCCGAGGTAACCGCTGAGCTTCAGCGGAGCCATGAGTTTGCCGTCCTGTACGAAAGTGCTCATAGGCACGGTAGTACCATCCTTCAGCACCGCACCTCCGTCCTTGCTCAGCAGGGTAAGCGAACCTGTCCCGCCGGCTACGTGAATCCCGTCCGTCAGGCCGGTAAGGGTCCATTTCAGCTCATCCGCAAGCGCGCGCAGCGGTACATAATAGGTGCCTTTTACGGATACAGCTTCAACCTTGCTTAATTTATCGTTGACTCCGAGTTTAAGAATAGTGCTATCACCTTTAGCGTTAGCCGGGACCTGCACAAGCCCCATAATTAGGAATAAAGACATGAATAAGAGCAGAATTTTCTTGATGCGCACAGCAGCAGTCTCCAATCTATGTATATTTGTCTATCACTTTATCATATATACTTTCAACGTAATTTGAGAGATTGTAACCGCAAGCTAAGAAATTGTTACTCTTATGCAATGATAAATGAGGGTTCGCCATTATTTTCAGAAAGCACGCAATTCTCGTCGAATGCTGTCACAGCAGGCGTTACACGGTTAAATCAGCGGTTTTTGGCACAGAATAATTGTGACAAATTTAATAACAATATCGGAATTTTGAACAAAAATTGAACAACCTTAAAATTAGCTAAAGTGCGCCACTACAGTGATCTTTATCATACCCTTAGGGAGTTGTAACAATTTGATCACACATATTTAACTTGTTCGCCATTTTTAAGGTCTATTTTATATATTTATACAAAATATGTATTTTGCATTATGGGTAAGTAGTTCTTACTATAGATACAGATCAATGTACTTCCGTTAATGAACGGCGAATGAAAAGTAGTATTGAAGGAAGGAGTTCTATATGAAAAAAAAGGGACCGTTATACGCTCTGTTTCTAAGCCTGATCCTTCTCCTGCCGGGATGCAGCTCAATCGCTGTTCTGAACCCGAAGGGGCCGTCTGCCAGAACGTTATCTGACACCATTATCCTCTCAATTATTGTAATGCTTGGTGTTCTGGCAGTTGTCTACATCCTATACATCTTTGTATTGGTGAAATACCGTGCGAAGAAGAGTAATGAGGGTTACATTCCAAAGCACGAGGAAGGCAATGTAGTCCTTGAGGCGATCTGGATTATTATCCCGATCATTATCGTAGCCTTCCTGTCTGTTGTAACCGTCAAGACGACAAACGAAGTGGAGAATGTGGCTGCGGATTATAAAGATCAGACTCCGCTGGTCATCTATGCTTCCTCCTCCAACTGGAAATGGCATTTCAGCTACCCTGAGGAAGGGATCGAGACGGTGAACTACGTGAATATGCCGGTGCATCGTGCGGTAGAATTCAGAATGTACTCATTCGGCACCATTACCAGTCTTTGGATTCCACAGCTTGCCGGTCAAAAGTACGCCATGAGCGACATGCTGACAACGCTTCATCTCTCCGCTGATACGGAAGGCTCTTATATCGGAAAGAATGCTAACTTCAGCGGTAAAGGCTTCGCCCACATGGAATTCGAAGCACTTGTTCTGAGTAACAAAGGTTACGAGGACTGGGTGAAGGAAGTGAAGGAAACTGCACCTAAGCTGACGGAGGAAGAATTCAAAGGCCTGCTGGCCACGGATTACCTCGGACGCAAAACGTATTCCTCCACCCATCTGGAGTTCAGCCCTCCTCCGGGAAATCACGGAGATCATATGAGCGGCGGCGGCAAGGAAATGGATATGGACAACGGCAATCCGGAGCATCAGGATAACAAGGAAATTCATCCGTCTCCCGAGCCGTCCAGCGGAACGGAATTCGACAGCAAGCCTGATCCGGAAGTCGATCAGCCGCTGCCAAGCTCTCCTGTGGATGAAAGCACACATGAAGGACACTAGCTCTCTTACGAGCTTAATGCAACACACTGAAAGGAGCTACCCTAATGGATTTGGACAAATTTAAGGTTCACGGCGAACCCTTGATATACGGGGCCATGATCAGTATTGCACTGGCAACCATCGGGATTCTCGTAGGGCTTACCTATTTCAAGAAATGGGGCTATCTGTGGCGCGAATGGCTGACCACGGTTGACCACAAAAAAATCGGGATTATGTACATCCTCGCGGCGCTGCTGATGCTGTTCCGCGGCGGTGTAGATGCGATGATGATGCGTCTGCAGACGGCTGCGCCGGAAATGAAATTCCTCGATGCGCAGCATTACAATGAGGTCTTCACCACCCATGGTCTGATCATGATTCTCTTCATGGCCATGCCTTTTATCATCGGTCTGATGAACGTAATCATTCCGCTGCAGATCGGCGCACGGGACGTTGCCTTCCCGCGGCTGAACGCCGTCAGCTTCTGGCTCTTCTTCATGGGCGCCATGCTGCTGAACATTTCCTTCGTCATCGGCGGCTCGCCGGATGCGGGCTGGTCAGCCTACTTCCCGCTGGCGAGTCTTGAGTTCAGCCCGACCGTAGGGAACAACTATTACTCTCTGGCCCTGCAAATATCCGGTATCGGTACGCTGATCACCGGGGTTAACTTTATCGTAACGATTCTCAAAATGCGCGCACCAGGCATGACGCTGATGAAGATGCCGATGTTCACCTGGTCCGTACTTATCACCAACGTTATCATTGTCTTCGCCTTCCCGGTTCTTACCGTAGCGCTGGCGATGATGATGTTCGACCGCCTCTTCGGCTCCCAGTTCTTCACGATGGCCAACGGCGGGATGGATATGCTCTGGGCCAACCTGTTCTGGGTCTGGGGACATCCGGAGGTCTATATCGTTATCCTTCCGGCCTTCGGTATTTATAGTGAGATTATCGCCACCTTCTCGAAGAAGAACCTGTACGGCTATACCTCCATGGTATTCAGTATGCTGATCATCTCGCTCCTGTCCTTCCTTGTATGGGCGCACCATTTCTATACAATGGGTCAAGGTGCCATGGTCAACAGCTTCTTCTCAATCACAACGATGGCCATAGCAGTACCTACCGGGGTCAAAATATTCAACTGGCTATTCACCCTGCGAAAGGGCAGGATTACCTTCACGACCCCGATGCTGTACACACTGGCCTTTATCCCGATCTTCACGATCGGCGGGGTAACGGGCGTCATGCTGGCAATGGCCAGCGCCGATTACCAGTATCACAACACGATGTTCCTGGTGGCGCATTTCCACTACGTGCTGATTCCGGGTGCCGTGTTCGCCGTCATCGCCGGCTTCCACTATTGGTTCCCGAAAGTGTTCGGCTTCCGCCTGAACGAACGGCTGGGCAAGCATGCCTTCTGGTGGATCATCATTTCCTTTAACGTAACCTTCTTCCCAATGTTCTTCCTGGGACTGATGGGAATGACACGCCGTCTGTATACTTATTCTAAGGAATCAGGCTTTGGTCCGCTCAATATGCTGAGCTTCGTCGGGGCCGTCGGACTCGCGATCGGCTTCGTGATCCTGGTCTACAATATTTACTGGAGTACCCGTTACATGCCGAGAGATACAACCAACGATCCTTGGGATGGCCGGACGCTCGAATGGGCTACACACAGCCCGATCCCGCTCTACAACTTTGCGATTGTGCCTAAGGTTGAGACGCGCGATGCTCTATGGTCTGCGAAGCACGATAATATTCCGCTGTACACAGAGACCAAATACACCAAGATTCATATGCCTAGCAACACCGGCAAGCCGTTCATATTGGGTGTAGTCTTCTTCTTCCTCGGCTTCTTCCTGGTCTTCAGCATGTGGATTCCGGCGATTGTCTCGGGGATTGGAATCCTGGTTGTGCTGGCCTTCATGTCCTTCGATAAGGACCAGGGCTACTACATTCCTGTAGAAGAGATTGCAGCTACAGAAAAGAAACTGATGCGGGGTGAGACTGTATGAAAATAGATGCGTCCAAGCCGCTCGAATATTCAACGGAAGAGAACAGTAACAAGATCTTCGGCTTCTGGGTCTTTCTCGGAGCCGAGATCCCTCTCTTCGCTACGCTGTTCACTGTATATTTCGTAATGGTTAACCGCTATGCCAGCGGACCAAGCGGCAGCGAGCTGTTCGAGATCGGCCCGGTGCTGATGGAGACCTTCCTCCTGCTGTCGAGCTCCTTCACCATCGGTCTGGCTGTCCATGCCATGCGGCACGGCTACAAGAAAGCCATGATGGTCTTCATGGCGATTACGCTGGTGATGGGTCTGGCTTTTGTCGGTATTGAAATCGACGAGTTCTTCACTTATGTACATGAAGGAGCTACGCTGCAGACCAGCGGCTTCCTCTCCAGTCTGTTCATACTACTGGGAACGCATGGTCTTCACGTCAGCTTCGGTCTGCTGTGGGGAATTGGCATTATGATTCAGCTGTGGAAGCGCGGCATTACTCCCGCTACCGCCAATAAAACGTTCATCTTCTCCTTGTTCTGGCACTTCTTAGACGTGGTCTGGATCTTTATCTTCAGCTTCGTCTACCTGAAAGGACTGATGTGACATGATGAAGCAACTATTCCCTATTAAGCATGTGATGGGTTATGTAGCCTCTCTGGTCCTCTCTGCCGCTGCACTGATTGTAATTTACGGAGACCTGTCCTCCAGTGCCAATATGGTGGTGCTGCTGGTTACAGCGCTGATCCAGGCCTCCTTGCAGCTGTTTGTGTTCATGCACATCGGAGAATCGGCCGATTCCAAAAAAGAACTGTATATCAACATCGCATACGCCATGTTCGTGGCTCTGGTCACCATCTTCGGCACCCTGTTCATCTTCGTATGGGGCTGGTATGCTTAGCATGTAAGAAGCAGAGGAGCATTATGCTCCTTCTAGGAATCTATAATAAAAGCGGTCCGTATCCGGTAGATTTACCGGTGCGGACCGCTTTTTTGAATTTTAAAGATTGCCATCATGTTGTTGTTCTACTTTAACTGGACTATACTGCTGCTGCTCCCGCTGTCATCCCGCTCTGTATACGCAAGCTGCTTGCCCGAGGGGCTCCATGAGGTGGTCATCGTTCCATTGCTCTCCGCAATCTGGACGGACTTGTCAGAAGACAGATCGTAGACATATAAGGTATTATTCGTTGTCCCGTTCTCCTCAATAGTTACACTATAGGCAATCAGCCGCTGATCCGGGGACCAGGAGACGGCCCCAAGCTCGGCGCCTTCCACCAGGGTCCGCGGATTCTTACCGTCTGTGCCGCTGAGCAGCAGCGACTGGGTGGTCTCCTTATATTGCAGGATCAGCATTTGTTCTTCGTCAGGTGAAGGGATTACGCTGCTGGTACCCGGAATATTCAAGTCAGCCTTCACCTTAGTATTCAGGTCCAAGCTATGCAGGGAGTCCTTCGAATTACTGGTGTAATAGATCTTATCCTTGATTTGTCTTACAACAATCAGACCTTCCCCGCCCAGTCCCTCCACCGGGGCAATCTTCATTGAGGTAGCCGTCGCTGTGTAAGCACCGCCGCTGTATGCAGGACCCACTACCGTATCCTTATCCGCCCACTCGGCCCCCATCGCTCCGGCAATGGCATCGCCCTTGATGGTGAAGGTCTTCTTGGACCCCAGGTCCATTACATTGTAGACTGGATCACCCAGGGAGAATTCACTATAGAGCAGAAACAACTGATCGGCGGACAGTTTGGCATCCCCCAGCATCATGTTCGCCTTCTCTGTAATCAATTCGTATTCACCGGTATCCGGATGGAAGAAATACAGGCTCTGCGGATAGGAACCCTTCAGCTCTCCTGAGCTGATCGGCCCCAGCTTATCGTTCTGCTTGGACACGACAACGGTTCTGTCGTCCTTCCAGTCGGAAATTGCTATTTTCTCATACTGTTTACTTTCCCCTACCGTTACCCCAGCAGCTTCAGCAGGTGCCGGTGTAACCTTTGGCCCTTCCGTAGGCTGGGCAGAAGCTTCTACAGGAGCCGCTGTTGGCTGTGGGCTGGGGCTAACCGCCGGAGCACTAGCCTGATTCGAGCTACAAGCTGCAAGTGTCATTAACAAGGCTGGAACTATCGCCAGCTTCCATGTTCGAGTGTTCATTATAGAGACCGCCTCCTTGAGATTAATAATAATACGTTCAAAAGCCCGGCTCCGCCGAAGATACCCGGGAATCTCCAGGGTTCCTCGGCCGAATCGGGCCGGGCTGATATCTATTATAGCCGTTACAGCCGGAACCGGGCCAGATGCTTCTGCAGGTCCTCGGCCAGGGTAGCCAGATACTGAGCAGAGGAGGACATCTCTCCCATCGCGGTCAGCTGCTCCAGGCTTGCTTCACTGGTGCCCTGAACGTCTGCGGCGCCTTTGCGTGAGATTTCATTCACCGTTGACATGGATCTGGCCACTTCCTCGGATTCCTGCGCGACATGGCCGATGACCTCTGTGATCTGCTCTGTCTGCTCACTGGCAGCCTTAATGGAGGTCTGGATCGCCGTAAAGGCTTCGGATACCACCTCACTCTGTGCTACACCGTGAGAGACAATCCCGGAGCCTTGCTCCATCGATTCTACGGCACTGGCGGTCTGCTGACGGATATGGTTAATGATCTCTGTAATCTGCAGCGAGCTTGTTCCGGTAGCTTCCGCCAGCTTGCGGATCTCACCGGCAACTACAGCGAAGCCACGGCCATGCTCGCCCGCCCGGGCGGCTTCGATGGAAGCATTCAGGGACAACAGATTGGTCTGGGTCGCAATCTCATTAATGGTTGTAATGATGGTGTTAATCTCTTCGGACAGGCTACCCAGGTTGCCGACAATCTGGCGGCTCGCCGAGACACTGGAGTCAATCTCCCGCATCTGGGCCAGAATCTGTTCTACTGCGTCTACACCGCGTTCCGTGGAGGAGGCAGCCTGCTCCATCAGGCGGGACATTTCTTGTCCGCTATACCGGGCTTCGGCAATCTCATAGGACATCGTCCGCACAGACTGTGTAGTAAGGGTAATGCTCTCCGCCTGCACATCGAATCCGGCTGCGATCTCGCCTGAGGTCTCAGCTATCATCTGTGAGGCGTGCGCGGTCTGGTCGGCACTGGCGCTCATCTGCTGGGAGGAGGCCGAGAGAATCTCGGCGCTCTCCGAGACGCCGCGCATCATATTTTTCAACCCGTCCAGCATGGTATTAAACGATGTATTAATCTGGCCGATCTCATCCTTGGACCGGTAAGCGGCAGAGGCCGTCAGGTCCCCTTCTTCCGCCCGCTTCATCAGCCCCTGCAATTCCTTCAGCGGCCCTGTAATCAATCTGGTGATGATCACACTCAGGACAATACTGAGCAGCAAGGCCAGCGCAATCAGAACGCTGCTTAACGTAACAGAGCTCTTGGCACTGTCAGCCGTCCGTGTATTATGGGCAGACGCATCCTGAATGAATAACGTCGCTGTCTCTTCTAGCAGCCGGACCATTTTGTCACGCAGCTCATTAAAGGTCCGGCCCGTGTACACCTGATATCCTTCATCGTTAAGGTCGTTATCGGCCAGATGGATAATATTATCACGCTGTGAGCGGTAATCCGGCAGCAGCAGGGTATATTCGTTCACATAAGCTGCAATCTTGTCATTGTTGAATTCAATCTTCCTCAGTTCGGCCATCAGCTCATTGTTTGTCTGGATATTCTCCTGAATTCTCGCCTTCAGCTCCTGCTTCTTCGCGTCATCCGTTGTAATCAGATCCTCCAGCAGAAAAGACTCAATCGCCCGGTTATTCCCGCGGATCTCCGTTACGAAATAAATCGGCTGCAGGTTCTGCCTGTATGTCTCTTCAGACCTCTCAGCCATTCTGGTTGTCGTCAGGATACCCGTTGTTCCGATCCCGATTAGTAGTAGAATAACCACTGCGATCAGTACAATCATTTTATGCTTAATCTTCAGATGTCTCATTTCCTGTTATCCCGCCTTCTCGATATCTAGCTGTAACCTTAATTATCGGAGAATAACATCGAATTGTTGATGGCCCTGCTAAGAAATTTGTCGAAAAAAGAAGAATATTATCGTTTTGGTAGAGCGATATCCATTAATTATAATTCCATTCACTCTTGAAGCAAGCCATATTTCTTGCGGAATCTCTGCAGCACCTTGGTCCAGCCTCCGGCCAGCACCGCTAAGAAGAATACATTCGACAAGGCATGGGCCAGATCGAAATAAAAGCTTGCGGCAAACGTAACGGCAACCAGCCGCCAGCTAAAGGCATCCGGCAGACTGAGCAGGACCCAGATATTCATAATCCAGCCGAACAGGAACCCCCAGATGAAGCCAAACACCAGCAGCCCGGCCCGCCGGCGCAATAGCCAGCTCCTCCGCAGCCACCCGGCTGTAAGTCCGGTCATACCCCAGGCGAACATCTGCCATGGCGTCCAGGGCCCCTGCCCGAAGTAAATATTAGAGACCAGAGCAGCGACTGCTCCGATAACGAATCCCGCCTCTGCCCCGAAGACATAAGCGGAGAGGATGACAACGGCCGACACAGGCTTTACCCCCGGTAATGCGGCAAAAGGAATCCGGCTGACCGCTGCAATAGCGGACAACACCGCTAGCAGCACAAGTTCACGGGACTGGAGCGGCCGGCGCTCCAGCCGGATGAACAGCGGCAGGAGAGCTGCCAGCAGCAGCACCACGCTAAGCAGCACATAATGCCGGTCAGTGAATGCTGCGGTAAGCGCGAGCCCCGCGATGAAGAGTCCCAGGGCAATTAGCAGCGGTATGCGGAAGCGGGCCATGTGCGAATCACATCCTCTATTGTCAATGCCTGCGGCAGCCAGTCCCGCACTATCCGGTTGACTGCCGTGGTATAGAAGTAATTGCTGCTGAAGAACTCAGCCGGTGTGCCCTCTGCCGTAATTCCCCCGTCAAACAGGAGTGCGCAGCGCGAAGCATGCTTAGCCGCGAATTCTACATCATGCGTTACGATGAGAATACTGATCCCCTGCCCGCGCAATTGCTGAAGCAGGGCGGCCAGCCTGTCTTTGGCGGCCGGATCAAGCCCCTTAGTCGGCTCATCCAGCAGCAGAATATCCGGCTTCATCAGCAGCATCATGGCAAGCGCGGTCTGCTGCTGCTGCCCGCCGCTGAGGTCATGCGGATGACTCTGTAGCACCTCCCGGAGCTGGAATACCGCCAGCAAAGCCTCAATCTCGCTTGCTGCTGCCTCTGGCGTTAACCCGGCGTAGCTCCCCATATGCTGCAGCTCCTCGGCTACCGTATCATAGCTGAAATAGAGCAGCGGATTCTGTGCCAGCAGACCTGTAGTCTTGCCCTTGGCCAGCTCTATTCTGCCGCGCTGCGGCTTCATCAGCCCGCTGAGCACATGCAGCAGGGTGGACTTGCCTGCGCCGTTCCCGCCCATGACTGCCAGGAACTCCCCTTGCTTAAGCGTCAACGAGAGCTTCCTCAGGACCTCCCGGCCCTCCTTCTCATACCTGAAGGTCACTTCGCGGCAGAAGAGGAGAGTCTCTGCTCCGGCCGCTTGGAGTTCCTCTGACGAGAATTTCACGGATACTCCGGCGGGGGGTGGAGGTGAATCCCCCTCTGGAACAGATTCTATGCGGGAAACGAGGGGAGTCGTCCCTGCCTCCCTATTCAAGTTATTAACCAGTTCAGCGCCTGCGGCAGCGTCCGTTCCTGCCATCAGAGCATGCAGCCAGCGTCTGCCCTCACGCACGGTCAGCGGAATATTCTCCGGCGCAGCGGAATCCGCTTCCGGAGCAAGCGACAAGTACAGGCGTGAGGCGGCTGGCAAGTAACGCCCAGCCGAAGTCAAGGCTCCGCTGCCGGTCTGCCGGGCGAACAGGCGGGGAGCGGCATCTGCCAGCAGCTTGCCGTCTTCCAGCATCAGCACACGATCCGCCAGCGGCAGTACCTCCTCGAGCCTGTGCTCGCTGATGATCACGGTGACCGCCATTTCCTCGTTCAGCCGCTGCAGCGCCATCATGAATTCCCGTGCAGCAACAGGATCAAGCTGGGAGGTTGGCTCATCCAGCAGCAGCACCTTGGGCTGAAGCAGCAGCACTGAGGCCAGGTTCATGAGCTGCTTTTGTCCGCCTGACAGCTCATGTACCGGACGGTAGAGCAGCGGCTCCAGCCCGAACAAGCCGCAAATCTCCGCCAGCCGAGTCCGCATGACAGCAGGCGGTAGCCCCAGATTCTCCATGGAGAAGGCCAGCTCATGCCAGACCGTATCCATCACAATCTGTGCATCCGGGTTCTGGAAGACCATCCCGATCTCCCCGGCGGCCACCGCTGCCGGAAGCCCGGACAGAGGCTGCCCTTTGTAGGTCAAGGTTCCGCTGGATGAACCCACCGGAGTGAGCTCCCGCTTCAGATGACGCAGCAGGGTGGTTTTGCCGCTGCCGGACGGGCCGCAGAGCACGACAAATTCCCCCTCTTCTATGACGAACGATAGCTCATGGAGCGTGTCCCTGTCTTCTTCAGGGTATCGGAAGGATAATTGCTGTGCTTTGAGGATCTCCATAACCATTTCTCCTTTCCTTCCAGTCCCGCAGGAATCAGCACGAACAGGCAGAAGCTCCCGTACATGACGGCCTCCTGCCAGCCGAAGTCCGCTGGTCTCATCCGGGGATAGATCTCCAGCTTGCCGTAGCCCTGCACCCAGAACAGCAGCGTAACCACACCGCTAACGGTTAACAGCAGCATCACCAGCTTATCCTGCAAATCAGCCTTGTATATCGTGTAAGTGCTACGTTTGGTGCTGCCGTAACCACGGGCTGTCATGGAGTCTCCAGTCTGGAGGGCTTCTTCCAGCGACCAGGTCAGCAGCACCTTGAGCAGCGTCATTCCGTCCGTCATTCTTTTCTTAAGGCTTCCCGTACCGGCATCTATCCCGCGCAGACGCTGGATCAGCGTAATCTGGCGCAGCCGCCGCTGGAACAGCGGTACGAACCGGATGGCCATCAGCGTCAGCAGCGCCGTTCTCGGCGCAGCCGCGGCGAACAGGTACATGAACTTATCTGTAGTCACCGTGTAATTGTAGGATATAAACCAGATGAAAATAGTAAGCAGCATTGTCATCATCATCAGTCCATACAGCACAGCTTCCAGCGTAATAGGCTGATCCAGCCAGTAGAACAGAATATGCGCCCCTCGATGTGAGAACAGCGGGTTCAGCAAGGCCACGGAAGCTGCCATCAGCAGCATAAAAGGCAAGCTGCGCACCAGTTGACGCCCTTGTCCCTGCAACAGCAGCAGCGCCAGCAGTCCGGCTATCTCTGTAGCCAGAAATAACGGATGGAAGACCAGCAGAGTGAACAGCAGCAGCCCTGCATAATACAGCAGGGCTACTACCGGATGCATGGAACGAAAGCCGCTGCTCATGGCGCTTTGGCCCCCAGGTCTTTGCCTAGATCAAGCGTATACAGCCACTCGATGGTATCCCCGGGCTCGACGATCCAGCTACCCGCAGCCTTGGACGGAAATTCTCCATTCACCTTGTACATCCAGCCGCTCTCTGCCCCGTGATCACCCTCGTACAAATTATCTATACCTTCCACATAAGCAAAAGCCTTGCTGCCCTGATATTCCATCTGGATCTTCTGTGCCCGTGTAATCCGCTTCAGCAGGTCCAGCACACTCTCGCCCTTCTTGATCTCGTACTGGGCAGCGGCCAGAATCACGCCATGCTCCTCATCTCCGGTGATGGAGAGAGTGACTACGTTGTCCGGCTTGGGCGTGGCCGCCGCAGCGGGCGCGGGGGTCGGCGGCTTGGGTGTGGCCGCCGGGGACTTGGCGGGCTTGCTTGCGCCCGCCGATGGCTGCGTCGTCGCTGCGCTTGGCGACGCCGGCTTGGCGGGCTTGCTTACGCCCGCCGGTGGCTGCGTCGTCGCTGCGCTTGGCGACGCCGGCTTGGCGGGCTTGCTTGCGCCCGCCGATGGCTGCGTCGCCGCTGCGCCTGGCGACGCTGGAGCTGCCGTACCGTCCGCAGGGGCGGATGGTACGGCAGTGCCCTCAGCGGCTCCCGGCAGCGGAGCCGCTTCGTCTCCAGGCCGCGGCGTCTGCGCGGCCGGGGTCCCGGCGGGCGGCTGCGGGCCGCCGCCTGCCTGATCCGGCTGCCCAGAGGAGCAGCCGGGGAGCAGCAATACCATCAGCAGGAGAAGCAGCGGAGCCAGCCTTCCCCGGCCTCTTTTGACTAGATTGAACATTACCTGCACACCTCCACAAAAAGGGAAAAGAACGGGGGCCAGTCAGCCTGTTCCCCGTTCCTTCATACACCTTATGCTTACTTTTCAAGACATATCCGAACTAATTCCAAGCAAAATAGCCTGTCTAATGAGCCTGCAACGCTTCAACAACCCTATACGCCGCAACTACTCATCAGCACTGGTGCGTAGTTGGATTTTCTACACTTAATAATCCAGATTACGCACCTGTATAGAATTTAGTTGGATTTCCGGCATCTAATTTTGCCCATACCTCATCATTCTGCAGCTTCAGGCCTGAATAAGTGTAGTTTATCCAACTAGCTCCCGCTCTGCAGCAAATCCTGCCAAATTAGATGTCATTTATCCACTTATCGTCGGCTCCAGAGTTCGTTCAGTGCCTCCTGCGGTAGTATAGCTGTATATTGAAGCTGATCTTACTCTACCTGCCGAACTCTGCTGCTCCCTACTCAACTATGGCAATCTAACCGCTACAGCAGCAGCCATCTCACGGGTTACCACAGCAGTAGGCTCGAATGCGCCGCCGGTGCCGCTCATATATCCAAGTCCCGTCACCGTACGGACAGCGGACAATGCATAGTCGCTAATCTTATCTTCATCGCTGAACTTACCAACCCCTGCTCCTACTCCGGCTGATGTAGCATCCAGCTTAAAAGCTCTAACCATCATCACAGCCATATCCTGGCGCGTAACCAGCCCGTCCGGTTTGAACGTTTTGGCGCTTACGCCGCTGATGATTCCTAGCTCCTTCGCCCGGTTCACTGTTCCATAATACCATGTACCGGCCTTAACATCACTGAAGACCCCAGCAGAAGACGCCGCAGACGGCTCGTTCCCGGTTAACCGCAGCAGCAGCGCTGCAAATTCAGCACGGGTAATATTCTTTTTCGGTGCAAACAGCAGGCTGTCCTCACTTACACCGTTCATCAGCTTGCGGTCATATGCCGTGTATACCGACTCCAGCGCCCAAGGCGAGATCGACTTCACATCGCCAAAAGCCGGACGGTCCGCCGCCGCAGAAGCCACCGTTACCGGGACCGTATGACGCACGATGGCCGGGGTTTTATCCTTCAGATATCCCGTAACCGTCAGGGTATATTTATTTGCTGGCAGTCCTCCGGCCACAACAGCCACACCCGCAGCATCTGTAACTGCTGTTTTGCCGCCGATGGTTACCTGTACGCCTGCTGCCGGTGAGGTTACCGGATCGGAGGTGAAGGTCGCCTCATTCCAGACCCATTGCTTCTGGGTTACCTGCACCTTCAGATCTTGTCCAGGCTGCGGCTGTGCGGGAGTCGCGGTTACGGCATCAACCACCTGCGTGTTGTCCCCGCCATAATAGACCACAATGCGGTCATTCTCCTCCAGCGCGAAGTCGCCCATCCCTACACTTGGATAGATCCATGCTCCGCCGCGTGCGACCACGTACATCCAGCCATCATATCCGCCAAAAGTACCCGCAATCACGCCGCCGATCCCCGTCACATAATTGCCTGCTTCATTGACCAGAGCCAGGCGCTTGGCTGCTGCTGTCTTATCCAGTGCCGTAAGCACATTTCCGGCGTACACGCTGCCCTCAGCCAAGGTTCCATTCGGACCTTCAACTGTAACCGAGACACTTACCTGAGGATTCTTCACTGGTGTGCCGCTAAAATCAAAGAGCTTACCGCCTGTTCCAAACAGCTTGTACGCTACCAAAGCCTCCAGTGCCTGCTCCGTTGAGAGCGGATTGGAGCTGCCGCCCGCAGTGTGGATGAATCCGCCATCTGCTGCGCTGAAGCTCAGCAGCTTGCTGACCAGATTAATATTACCCTTAGTATAATCTGCTCCTGCCGGATCAATGCCGAAGGCAGACAGACCGATGATGGCCTGAGCTACACTCTCGCTGCTGTCGCCATATCCGCCATTCTTATCCTGTGCCTTAGCCAGCCAGGCTGCCGCCCGCTGACCGGCAGCATTCACTGCCGCTTCCTGCTTATGTCCAGCCAGTGCGTTCAGCACCATCGCTGTCATATCCGGATCACTCGCACCCGTGGTCAGAGTAAAGCCTCCGTCCGGGTTCTGCTTCGCCAGAATCTCTGCCAGCAGCTTAGACTGTGTCCATTTCGCATTTGCCGGGATTGTATAGCTGCCGGAATCCAGAGCGAGCAGTGCATAGACCGGATTATTCAGCGTCTGGCCGGTAATTGCATCGTGATTGTAGAGCTTCTCAATCAGGTTATAGCCTGCCACATTCGCCGGGTCGCCGCCAAGTGCCTTAACGGCGAGCGTGATCCGGGCATAGTCCGTAGCTCTGGCAAAAACACCCTTAGCCTCAGCCACCTTGCCATCAAGCGCCTTCAGATAGCTGGCAGGAACCTTGTAGCCTGCTTGCGCAAGGCCAATCGCCTGCCAGTCCGACTGGACTCCGTTCTTCAGCATGAATTCCGCAGTAGCATAGACCGCAGCAGTTACGCTGGCTGCCTCACTTGCGGGCAGAGCGGACACCGCTGGTGCGGAAGTCCCGCCTGCCTGTGCAGCAGCAGCTTGTCCTGCCGGGGCTACGGCTGCTCCCAGCAGTGCGAACAGCATAATGACAGCTAGTCCCAGCCGTGTGAACCTGGATGATAGAGAATGGTTCTTCATAACTAACCTCTTTCCTGAAATAGAATGGATGAATCCTGCTTCCTCCGCAGATAGAGCGGCAACCTAAAGACCGCCCTATGCAGGGCGGCCGGGGAAGAATACAATACAGGGCGGCTGAAGGAGCCGATTACTCTCCCACACTACATACAATACAGCATACACAGCCCTCGCCAATATCAGCATCTGCTTCCACATTCTTACCCCCGAAGAATAGAAACAACAACGAAAAAGGCAGGTCTCCTGGCTCATACTTCACCGCTTCCCCCGCCTTCCCATCCCGTTAGCAGACAGTGGCTCCTCAGGAGTTGCTCCGTATTTACAGTGGCGGGACCGCGCCGGACTTGCACCGGGCTTCCCTTTTAAGCAGATTCCTCTATTAGACATAGCCCTGCCAGCATCTGCTAGCGACAGCGCGCGGTCTCTGAGGCAATCTGCACCTTTTCCCAAAGCTTATTAAATTTTAATATTCTGAAACAATCATATCTACTATTCCCCTGTATGTCTATAGACAAGCTATTTCTATTCCATCCCCCCCGAAGCCCCGCCCATTCCCAAGTGGAAACGGCTTTGCCGTCCTTTTAAAGGACGGTACCGTTTCAGCGAGAAATAGAAGGATAATTTATAACGTGTACCATATACATTCTTATATTTGCACAAAAAATCCTGAACAGCACATGCCCGCTACCCCGGCACATCGTACTATTCAGGACTATGGAGTGACTCTTCTGCTGTTAATTAAGCCGTTGGCGGTACTAACGGAGACAGCGGAAGCCAGGCGATTGTATTATGTACATTAGAATTCGTGTAAAAGCGGTCGATAACGCATTCTGCTGCATTTCATACAAGCGATTGTGGCAAATAACCCTCCGCCGGGCCAAATTCCCAAAATCTAATGTACCGAATACAGCAGAACACCATATAAGGCTCGATATGCCTCATTCTAGTGTACAAAGTGCAATCGAGCAGCTTCGTTCGGACACTAGCACACTTAACTAATTACTTTATGCTTGTATCAGCCTGCCGGAGCGCAAATCATTGTACTACATAAAGTAGTATGCACCAGGCTCTGACCAGTCCACCATGCCGCGCTATATGCGCACAGCGGATCAGCTACCGCTAGTCGATCATCAGGTTCTAACTAATCAGCATTCATTTAATCCTCTAGCTTGCTGGGGGGCTGCCGTACCCCGACTAACTAAGGTACTATTCTAGCTCCAAACGTTATGCTTAAATGCAATCTGTACAACTAAATCGTCTGATTTACTGCCAAATGTACTTTTAGCTGTATTTCATGCACCTAAAATGCTTCTGTACCGGCTTTTCGCCCATTCGGGCAAAATTAGTTGTATGGAATACAGTTACGAGAGGAACGTCTTCCTTTTCACTGTTTTTAGTTGTACGGAGTACACCTATCACTGTAAGCAATGTTACTCAGTACCATCACTTGGTATCGACTCAAAACCGTCAGTTAGTTGTGTGAGTCGGCTGAATGACTAAGGAGCGTTACTCGTTAGCGTTAGTTAAAAGCGCCACTCGGTAGCGTCAGTCGGTTTAGTGAGTCGGTAGCGTTGGTCGATTGCGTTAGTCGATTGCGTTGGCCGATAGCATCAGTCGGTAGCGTTAGTCGATTGCGTTGGTCGGTAGCATCAGTCGATAGCGTTAGTCGATTGCATCAGTCGGTAGCGTTAGTCGATTGCGTTGTTGATAGAATCAGTCGGTAGCGTTAGTCGATTGCGTTGGTCGGTAGCATCAGTCGATAGCGTTAGTCGATTGCGTTGGTCGATAGCATCAGTCGGTAGCGTCAGTCGATTGCGTTGGCCGGTAGCGTCAGTCGATTACGTTGGTCGATAGCATCAGTCGATAGCATCAGTCGGTAGCATCAGTCGATTGCATTGGTCGGTAGCGTTAGTCGATAGCATCAGTCGGTAGCATTAGTCGATTGCGTTGGTCGATTGCATCAGTCGGTAGCATCAGTCGATTGCGTTGGTCGATTGCATTAGTCGATTGCGTTAGTCGATAGCATCAGTCAGTAGCGTCAGTCGATTGCGTTGGCCGGTAGCGGCAATCAATTGCGTCAGTCGATTGCATTATCCGATCGCGTTAGTTAAAAGCTTACGCAGCCTGCTTGTTTCCGCTGTGTTATTCCGCGTCCTTGTCCGCTTCCGGGCTTGCGTAAGCGGACGGCTCCGCACTAGGCGCGGCTGTGGCTGTAGCCTCCGGGGCGCTGCCCGGATCTGCCGCCAGCTTCAGCGAGTATCTTCCGGCGGTGATCATATCACCTGCTGCCAGCTTCGCGCCTGCTGAAAGCTCCACCGTCACCTCGTAGACGCGTGACGGAGGAGTCCCCGCCGCCGCTGGAGTGGCGGTGGCTCCACTATCCGCGCCGCTGTCCGCTCCAGCGCCCGCCTCACCCTTCGCATCGCCGTCCGCTCCAGCGCCTGCCTCACCCTTCGCACCGCCGTCCGCTCCGGCGCCTGCCTCACCCTTCGCACCGCCGTCTACTCCGGCTCCTGCCTTGCCACTCGCATCGCCGTCCACTCCGGCGCTTGCCTCACTCTTCGCACCGCCGTCCGCTCCGGCGCCTGTCTCACCCTTCGCATCGCCGTCCGCTCCGGCGCCTGCCTCACCCTTCGCACCGCCGTCCACTCCGGCGCCTGCTTCAACCTGGCAACTGCTAACCGTTGCCTTAACCTCGTAGTCCGTAACGCCGCTGGCGGACTCCACGCCAATCCGCTCCGGCTTGAAGGCGGAGCATTCCGCCGCATCAGTGAAGCTGAACAACAGCTTAACGCCGTTATTCTTACCCGTTTCTCCGCTTCCCGCATCACCGCTGCTATTCCCGCCAGTCCCCGCGTCACCGCCGATAAGCCGGACAGAGACCGGGGCCGCTACAGCGGCTTGTCCTGTCACTGCCGGAAGCGGGCTGGGGCTGGCCACCGGCGCAGCTGTATCCTTGCCGCGTCCCCCTAGCTGGCTAAGCAGGATAACCGCCGCAATCAGAATGATCCCGAGGATGCTCCCTGAGATCAGGATTTGAAATCGGCTGCGGCTGACCCACCGCGCCAGCGGCGAAGCCAGCTGGGCGCGGGCTTCATTGTAGACAGTCTGCATGGCAGGCGTTGCTGTGTCGAGATGGTTTTTGCGGAATTCACGGTTCTTGAATGCCTCGCGGTCGCTCTTCAGGAAATATCTCAGCACAGCCCGCTTGTAATTCGGCCACAGCTTCTTGCCAGAGCTTGCGAACAGCCAGCTATGCTGCGACCAATCCAGGAACCGGTACACCGTCTCCTTGTCATTGCCCGCCTTGCGGACCACCAGATCCAGCAGCGCATCATAATCCAGCGGCCCGCCTTCACGTTCACTGCTGTGATAGAAGGCCAGCGGCAGCCGGTCGAACGGCTCCAGGCTCCGCGCTTCCTTCAGCCACCGCGCACCGAGCAGCTGTACATCGTCCAGCTCACGCGGCGTCAGTCCGGCAAAAATCTCCTCGTCCGGCGACTCCTCCCCGAACCAGCGGTAGGCCGCGCGCAGCGCATTCGCTTTGCGCTTCGCAATCGCATCGAGCGGCGGCTGCCAGTCTGCCGTATCCCGGTAACGCAGGAACGAGATCTCCAGCAGCTGCTCCATCGTCAGCTCGTCGAGAGAGAGCCGGTTCAGCAGGAAGCGGTCAGCAACCGTGCCGAGCTCCTCCATAACGGACAAGGCCTCCGGGTATACGCCGCCTCTGCGGCGCTGCTTCTCTGCCTGCTGGACCGCTTCATGAACAGCCGTTACCGCCGCTACCGGATCGGATTCCCGCTGCAGCTTCTCCAGCAGATATTCCTTGAAGGTATCCCGTACCGCTGCCTGCTGAAGCACCTCCGGAAGACTCCGGCCGAAGTGGCCCACGAGGCGGAGGATATCCGCCGTTCCGGCAGCGGCAGCCAGCCGGGATTCCAGATATGGCTCGAACAGCATTCTGCGGAAGTGAGATTGGGACAGTACTTTTTTGAAGAAAGCCTCGCTAAGCGCCGTATCGCTCTCTACAATCCCGTAAGCGGCAGCCAGCATATCCTCCCGGCCCCCGGACTGGCAGTTCAGCATCCCGTTGATGAAGTAATCGACGATCTTCACCCGGTAATTATGGCCCGGCAGCGCGTAGTAATCCTTGAACTGTTCCAGAACCTCCGGTGACGGAATCCCCTGCTTGCGGATCAGATCATATTCGCGGTCGAACCGCTCCAGGAACATATCATTCAGCCGCACCCGCGAATCCAGCTTCCCCTCCGGCTTCAGATAGGACAGCAGGCCGCCGAGTATAGCGTTCTTGTTGTCTGTATATAGGGCTTCATTACCTTGCTCGATTTCATAAAAGACCGCCAGCTCATTGTAGAGCGCCAGCGACAGCTTACGCTCCGCACTCTCCCCGAGCAGCAGGCTGTCGGCAAACTTAGCGAAATCACGGAGGCTTCCGCCCTTCTCCACCAGCGTCTTCCAGGCCAGATCGGCATAGATCTGCCGCGACTCGCCGAAGTCGGTATTCAGGAACCTTGCGCCAGCCAGATCGAAGATATAATCCTTCTCAATATTGCGGTCGCCCGGACGCAGAGAGCCCTTCTCCACGAAGGTCAGGTGAATGTATTTGCGGCTCAGCGGCTCCTTGGCATACGTGATCACTCCCAGCCTGCGGCGGAAGTCATACGGCAGCGCAGCGAAGAGGACCTCCGTCAGCCGGGCCGCACGCTGCGACAACTCACTGATCGGCACATCCAGCGCTACATAGATTTTCTTCTTCCCGGCTACGGACAGCATTACCGCTTGCAGCAGGGCTTTGAACAGCTCTTCTGTGAAGCCTAGACCAGATAACACGCTGCGCGGGTCTGTCGGCTCGTCCAGCGTGCGGGTTGCCACGGGAATCGACTCCAGCTCAGGCAGTGTCCCGCCAGGTTCCCCCTCATAGCTCCGGGCAAACCCCGCATGCAGCCAGTCTCCGTACCCCTCGACAATCTCTTCGGAGCGGATAGGTGGCACCACGAAATTATGGGCAAAAAAAGCGCTCCGCTGCCCCGTGAAATCCGCCGCCAGATAACGGCTCTCTCCAATCACAGTCTCGTTGCTCTCCGTATGGAACAGATGCAGCGCAGCCGGATACAGCTCCTCATCCTTCTCGCCGCGTGCCGTAAGCTCAGCCGGGGCATCGTAGAGGCAGAAGGGATGCAGAATTTTTTTGACAAAATTATTATCGAGACTCTCCGATTTCGCCACCGTATCGAAGCCCTCTGTAGACCGGTATACGCCCCGGCGCTCGCGGGTATACATCTGCTGGGTGATCATGGACCCTGAGAATCTGTTCACGGCCCGTCGCTCCCCTCAATATAATTCAGCTTGTGAAGCAGCCAGATGAACGGCTCATCGACCCGGATCGGACTGACTACACCTTCTACCTTCTGATTGACCGGATTGCTGCCCAGCGCAGACACGGCGAAATATCCCGTATTGGCAAAATACACATCCATCGTATCCTTGAACGGCCGGTCCACCTTCTCAATGAAGCGCCGGATTTCACCGTCGATGTTGTGGAACTCGTCCAGGTTCAGCGTTTTGCGGTGCACATAGTTGTTGAACACATTGCTGTTCGACTTGATGTAGTCGCCATCCTCATCCTTGAGGGAGTGGAGCATATCGCTTTTGGCCAGGACGACTGCGGTCGGAATTTCGGTCTTGCTCTTCTCCTGATAGGCGATGAAGTCACCGAACATGGTCAGCACCACATCACGCGGCTCATCATACTGCGATACCCACTCCCCCGGACGGTCACCGAAGTTAATGCGGATCTTCTCCCGGACCGAACGGATCTGGAGCGGATCGACCATGAACAGAATCCCTGCGGAGTTCTTGATATGCTGGCCGTGCAGGCCCAGATAATCCTGATCGACCATTCCTTCACCGGCCACATCGAAGAACACCAGCGTCAGCGGGGGCTTGGACTCATCCTTGAACACGAACTGGAAAATAAACGGCTCCTGCATCTTCTCCTTCTGGGTAGACGCCAGCAGATCCCCCCGCTCGAACAGCGGCTCCTCATACAGGGTGCGGAATTTGCGGCTGATCTCGGCATTCAGCGGCATACAGGCTGCGTCGAAATGCCCTGCCGTTGTATGCTGGAGCGTATGGATCAGCGAGGTCATATAGACAGACTTCCCGACCTGGGAAGCTCCGATAATCGAGATAATATTGCTAGGCACCTTGCCGGCTGTTACAGGCAGCTCGTTATGACAGGACGGACAGAGCCGTCTGCGGGTCATCACCCCATAGCGGTCGGTGAGCCCGGTCAGCACGTTGTCGGTATAATGATGGTACTCCTCCGGGATATCCGCCGGATGCAGAACCGCTTCCATATCATCTACCGTATCGAGACCGAAGCGCTCCCGGTATTTATTCAGCAGATCATCCTCACCGAGCGCATAATTCTCATCATCCTCACGGCTGTGCATGGCCCGGAACACCACTTCCTCCGGCTCAAAGCGAGTGAAGCAGAACGGGCAGACAATATCGTAATACAGCGGCCTCGCTGCGGGCTGATTCTTCTTCATGAAACGGCTAAAAAAAGACATCTCTCATCCTCCTCAGGGTGTTGTCAGCACCCGGTATGCTGCTCCCGCTCACTCGGGAACCAGCTCATAATACGCCCCGTATTTAGGCCCATCGGTGAAAAAAATACGGATAAAGTCGTCCTTGCCGACCTCAATCGGCGGGAGCTGGTTGCGCCCGGGAGCGAAGTCCTGGACGAACGGGAACCTTGCACCGTCCTCCTTGGAGGATGGGTGCGCATCCCGCTTTTTGACGTAGCAGAGCACTTCCTTCGGCACCGGCACCTCGGCAGTAATCGTCATCTGCACGGTTTTCAGCTTGCTGAATAACCCTTTTTTGTGCTGGACCGCGTAGTAGATCCTCGCTTTACCCGCGCTGACGAGCGCCCGGTTACCGCCATCCTGCTGACGGACCAGCATCGTCTCCCCATTCCCGCTAAGCCGCACGTAAATGGTATAAGCCACCATCCCGATCTCGTCCAGCCGGTCCCGGTACCCGTTATTCGCTTTGTACTCTTCACGCGTATAGAGCTTCATGCCCGGAGGCGGATGCTCATGACTGTCCGGTGCCTCCGCGGAGGCCTTATGAATATATACCGCCTGTACACCGTCCGGCCAGCGCCAGCGCAGCGTACAGAACCGGTCCTCCACTCTGGATACAACTTCGGTAATCACCGGTGCTCCAGCGTCTGCCTCGGCGTACTTCATGGCAACCTGCCCCTTTCCCTGCATCTGGCTTAGAACCCTTTACTGCCGCGGTTACGGCGGGGTGAATGAATACTGTCAGCAGGCGCATTACCAGCTCCGGCAGCTCTTCCCCGGCGCGACAGGCGCCCTTCCCCTACAGGCACGATATATGTGAACAAGGTGAGAATAGCCGCCAGAACGAGCAGCGCCAGCAGCCGGGTCATAGGGTCCCAGAGCGTGTCGCCGTTCAGGCCCGATTCCAGAATCAGCCCCGCCACAAGTCCCGATACCGCGCCCCCGATACTGAAGCTCCGGGCCAGATGGCGGTTATCGAACACAATGCCAAGGCCCAGACCCAGCGCCGTGCCGAGCAGCATCAAGGCCAGCACACGCACCACAGCATAATAAGGGCTGTCCGCGGTCTGGTCGCTGCGCTCGGTCAGCAGTGTCCGGTCGCCCAGACGGTCATAAATCTGCTGAAATACATCGCCAAGCCGGTTCGCATCGGCCACATCATAATACTGTCCGCCGGTGCCGCTGGCGATATTCTGCAGCAGACTTGCGCCGGACGGATCATCCAGGGCCAGCCCGATCGTATTCACTTTTATTCCACGCGCCACATAGTCTGTCAGCTCCGTAGAGGTGTTGAACTGGCTGACGCCGTCGGATAAAAGAATAACCATCGCCCCGCGGTCCGCGCCGTCTTCATGAATCACCTTCATCGCTTCGGCCAGCGCGCCGCTGATGTTCGTTCCGCCTTCAGTCGTCTTCAGGCTGCTGATGACCTCCATGACCTTCTCGCGGTTCGCCGCTTTGGAGAGCGGGAGCAGCGGCTGGACCACGGAAGCTTCGTTGCTGAAGGTGACTACGGCGACTTTGTTGTCTTTTTTGAGCTGCTGCACCAGATTCTTGGCCGCCGCGTAGCGCCGGTCTGACGGGTCGCTCTGAATCATGCTGCCGGAATCATCGATCACCATGACGACATTCTTAACCGGCTTGCTGCCGCCGAAGTTCAGCTCGTACACGAACTCGGTCAGCGTGCCCACGCCAAACAGCAGCACGACCATGAGCGGGAACATTTTCCACGAGGTCCCCAGGTAACGCAGCTTCCAGGACTGTCCGTTCAGCTTGGGCGAGAGCGTCTCTGCCACCAGAGCGCCTATTCCAACACATAAGGCCAAGATGGCAAAATAGATGCCGACCAGCACCATCTGAGGTAAATCATACGGCCTGCGGTCCAGCAGCAGCTCACCGAGCACAAACGCTACACCCGCGCCGAGCAGACTGAACAGCAGCAGGAGCAGATTGATTTTTCGCTGCATTGCATTTCATCCTTTCCGGGAAAAGCTTGATCAACACACGCTTCCCATTCCATTCTATTGCACATCCGGCAGCAGAATGAATGAGAATTGTCCTACAAAGCCTGTTAGTGTAGGCCCGTACCCAGGTCCGAGACCCGGAGCCTGGGCATTATTATGGTGAACCCTCGGATTTCGGCCGCACCCCTGTAATCAGGGGCATTAGTGCTCCTCATTTGGTGGTTCGGCGCACTTTCGGTAAATTCAGGTGCACTAGTGCTCCTCATTTGGTGGTTTGGCGCACTTTCACTGAAATCAGGGGCATTAGTGCTCCTCATTTGGTGGTTTTGCACACTTTCGCTGAAATCAGGGGCATTAGTGCTCCTCATTTGGTGGTTCGGCCTACTTTCGGTGAAATCAGGGGCATTAATGCTCCTCATTTGCTCATCTGGCGCGCGTACGGCGAAATCGAGATCACTATTACTTACACACGTCAGCACCAGAGGGATTCATCCCCTTCATTCAACCATCCAGCCTTTGCCCTCTATTTCCACCATCCGGCCCACTTTCAGCAACATTAAAGGGATTTATCCCTCTATTTCCACCATCCAGCCCACTTTCACCAGCATTAAAGGGATTTATCCCTCTCTTTCCCGCCATCTGGCCCATTTCC
Source organism: Paenibacillus sp. FSL M7-0896 (assembly GCF_037975415.1). NCBI lineage: Bacteria > Bacillati > Bacillota > Bacilli > Caryophanales > Paenibacillaceae > Paenibacillus > Paenibacillus sp. FSL M7-0896. The sequence goes on along the minus strand of NZ_CP150250.1, from coordinate 744,149 downwards.
ACCAGCATTAAAGGGATTTATCCCTCTATTTCCGCCATTCGGCCCACTTTCCACCAGCATTAAAGGGATTTATCCCTCTCTTTCCCGCCATCCGGCCCACTTTCAGCAACATTAAAGGGATTTATCCCTCTCTTTCCCGCCATCCGGCCCACTTTCAGCAGCACACGGTCAGCCGCCGAACTCGCGTGGACTATAGATCCTGCGGTTGTGGTAGCCTAACCTAATATGGTTGTGATAGCCTGACCTAATATAATAGTTTGTCATAGCACTCATCTAATCTAGTCTCCGCTCATCAGCACTCCACTCATTTAATCTAATCTAGTCTCCGCTCATAGCACTCCGCTCATCTCATCCCGGCTCTGCTCATCAGCACTCATCCCATCTATTCGCTACTCATCTCATCCCCGGCAGCTGCTCTTCTTCCAGACCGTGGAGCTGATATCCGTTGCCGGCATAAGTCTCGTAATAGACCTTACCGTTGCGGTAGTAGAGCAGGTCCTCCAGGTGGAAGCCGCCCATCAGGTTAAGCTTTTCCACACCGCTGCGGCGCTGCTCATGCACGAAGCCGAGCCGGTAGATGCGTGTGGTCTCGTCTGCACTGAAGGCATAACGCAAGAATTCGGAGGAGCTGTCGCCGAAGAAGTACTTCTCCTCGTGGCGGTGCTCCTGCGTATACTCGAACAGGCGGACATTCATCGCCGCCTCCTCCTCCAGACTACGGTAGAGCTGCTTGAACAGCTCCTCCTTGGAGACAATGTCCCGGTTCTCGTAGGCTGCTGCAACATTGGCACGCCGCAGCAGCTCCTCCTCGAACGGGAGCGTGAACGGCCCCGCCGTCAGCAGCTCCCGGCGGCACAACCCGATCAGCCGCTCGGCCACCGCCTGGCCGCCTCCGTTCACCAGCAGCCCGGAGAGGCTGCCCAGGAACCGCTCGCTGAAGAAGATTCCCGCCCCGCGCCGGTTCTCGATGTCCTTCATGACCTCATCCGTCACCGTGCGGTAGTACTCCATAATATTCTGATCTACCGTCTCCTTGCTGCGGCCGATGCTGGCCAGAGCGACACTCTGCAGCTCCTCCTCCAGTGCTTCCATCTTCGCAACCTTGGTCTTGCTGTCTGCATGCAGCTGCTCCAGTGCAGCGTCATAGCGGAGACAGAGGGCCAGCTCGCTCTCCAGCAGCAGAAGCTCATACTTCTTGCCGTAGACGGACTCGAACAGGTAATGAATGAAATTGCGCACCGTCCGTTTGTCCAGCAGCGGCACCCGCTGGAACGGCTGGCGCTCCACGCTCTCCGCATAGAGCCGCTCCAGCTCCTCCTGACCGGAGAGCAGAGCAGAACGCAGTCCGCCCATATGCTGGCGCAAGGCCTGCAGGACGCTGCCTCCCTCACCTGTCTTCTCACTGGTCCATTCCGCCAGCTGGTAGAAGGTGACCGGGGAGGCTCCCGCCTCCTCGGCAGCCAGCACTCCGGCCCACTCCCGGGCCGGATCAATCCCGGCAGCCCTACGAGCAGACACCTCCGCAAAATTACTGCGGAAGTAAGCCTGCGCCCCTTCCCCGAACAGCAGCTCCTCAGCCTCGCGCAGCGAGAGCATCCGCAGCTGTGAATAGGACGGACGCCCGTGGCTCATCAGCCCGGTCATCTCGGCGAGAGCGGACTGCTCCGGCAGCAATTCCGCCGCGCGGTCCCGCAGGGTATCCGCTCCAAGGCCAAGCATCGCCTGCCGCTCCTTAAGACTCCGGGTATGGCCTGCACGCAGCCGCCCGGACAGATAATGCAGTGCATGGTACAGCACCGCCAGTGCAATCTGGCGGTTCGGCCGCCGCACCGCCGAGAAGCCGGCAGACGCATAGCCTTGTCTGCCTGTGCTGCCGCGGATGCCGCTTTTGAACGTCATATTATTGTAGCCGCCGTGCCCGGAGGCCTGATCGGCCGCAGGCCGGACCCGGTTCTTCAGCAGGCTGATGTGGGCGATAATCTCGTAATTGTCGTCCATGCCATGGACCGACATCAGTCCGCGCTCATTCTTGTCGGAGAGCAGATAGACCAGATCGAACAGCGGAGAAGGGCCATGCGTCACGGGAATGGACAGCCCTTCCTCCGTCACCAGCAGCGGAGCGCTTAAGGCATAATCCGCCGCCTGCATCCCGTCCAGCTCACGCAGACAAGCCAGCCCGACCGAGCTGGAATAGCCGAAGTTATCCCCCTGCTCACGTTCGTTAATCAGCGCGTACAGATCAATCTGTACCGATTTGAACGACTGGCTGAGAATTGCGCGGGCCAGCAGCACGATCTCCGGCAACAGCACATTCTGCGGGTCATCGACCCGTGTAATGACAGACAGGTGGATGACGTCAAAAGAAGAATACAGCCGCCCGTAATCCGCTATACTGTTGCTTAACTGACGCAGCGTCCGGTTCATTCCGGCCAAATACTGGCTACCCTCATGAAATTCACGGTACAGCTCACGCCGGACCGTACGCGGATCACGCCCTGCCGTATCCGGCAGGGTCATGTGCATCACGCGTTCATGGACGCTGCTGTTTCCGCTGCCGATCCGCCCCTTGACCCCCTCCTTCTCCTGCGTACTGCCGCTGCCGTTATGCGAACCGGCATGCAGTGCCATCACGCCGCCTGCATTGTCCCATTTACGCTGGCAGCGTTCCAGCACCGGACCGATGGCCGGGGTCACCTTATCGCCCAGGAACAGGAACAGCGCAGGGTAATGGATACTGCTGCGCCCATCCCCCTTATTATGCTGTGCTTCCTCCTGGGCAGCGTATTGCTCAGCATATTGTAAGGCCTGATCTCTGATCATAGGCCTACTTCAGCTTTCTGCGGATGCTGCCAAGCTTGCCGGTCAGGCTCTTGTAGAAGCCGTACATTTCATCTCCGTTGGCATGCTCTACCCGCTCATATTCCAGAGCGTCACGTGCCTCCAGGAACGAGACATACATCCCTTCCAGCTTATACAGCAGCGGAGTTACATCTTCAGCTGCCGTCATTTCTCCGGCCCGGCGCGCTGCCTTGCGGAGCAGGAGACTGCGGCTTTTCTCATCCAGCTCACGGAAATGGCGGTAGACGGCATACTCCACATAGCTGCGTTCCTTCATCAGATTCGCGAACGGCTCCCAGGCATCCTCGTCCTCGTCACGGTCATAGACATAGAGCGCGCCTTTTTTGGTAATGGTATCGGTGTACAGCGCCTCAATGAACTGGTCCAGCCATTTGTCTTCATCCAGATGCTGATGCACCAGCGCTTCCAGTTCCGCAGATTTGGCCGCCAGCGCATCGTATTTCGCCAGCTCCTCACGGACACGGGCAATGAGCTGCGGGGAACGGATCAGGTTCTCCTGGGCCAGCTCCAGATTAATACTGCCGAAGATATCCTTCACGGCTTCACGTTCAATACCTCCTGTGCGGAGTGCTTTGAGCTCCTCAGCGGCCTTGCGCACTTCACCCAGATTCGGACGCGGCGCATCCAGCTGCAGATCATAAGCACCCAGCAGCTTGCCCAGATCCAGCGGCTTCGTGAAGATCACGGAGAAGCGGCTGCTGGTGTTCTCGTCCACACCCTTCTCTATGATCACACCGGACTCCAGTGCCCGGCCGAAATCTGCCCGCACTCTGGCATTGTACTCACGGACCCGCGGATTCGCATACGTATCGCCCCAGGACTTCTCCGGGATCGGCGAAGGCAGATAGGTCCAGTTGTCCTTATCGGTCATCACCAGATGGCGGCCGATGCCTTCCTTGTCGAGAATGGTCCGCTCGTAGTTCTCCTCGTACACCCGCAGCGGTGTATATACGAACAGCGGCACCCCGTTGCGTGTATTCAGCCAGAAAATACGGTTCTTGACCTCGCTCTCCTTGATCGTGAACTGCGATTTGCCGAGTGCATTGTTCTGATAATTACGGATACCCTTCAGAATCCCCGGTGCCTTCACCGGTACGGAGACGAAGCCCCACGACGGGAAGTGCAGGCTGCCAGAGCTGTTGCTGAGGTGGAAAATCGGCACCGCATCCTCATCCAGACGTCCGGCAATAATCCGCTCCACGAACTTATCCAGCGGCTCCTCGCGCCCGTATTTCATCACCAGGAAATCCTCCATCGAGCGGGTAATGAGGTCCCCGAACTTGTCGCTGAGGAACTCGGATATGGAGCGGACAATATCAATCTCCTGCTCCCTTACCCAGCGCCCGGAATGCTTCAGCATCTCACGTGTGAAGTCACGGATCAGATCATCGCCGTCCTTCTGGTCCATGATTTTGGAGATGGTCGCCGAGATATCCGGCACGTTGACGATATTCCAATAGTAGGTTTTGTTGCCCTTGTGGTCGGCCTGCTCTTCGCCGTTAATCAGAATGTCGCCGTTCTTCTCGAAGATCGAGCTGAGCGCGGTCAGAATCTCGGTGAACACACCGTAGATCCGGCTGTTCTCTTCATTCAGCAGCTCATACAGATCCTCATAGAACTGGATCATCTGCTCGGTGCGCTCCACATCGGCATGCAGCCAGTATTCATTGATTTTGGCTTCAATATAGGCGTTCTTCTTCTTCTCCTTGGACACAAAAGCGCTCCGCGCATCGCCCAGCTTATCCTCTGCACTCTCCTGTGCGGTCTCAATATCACGCGGCAGGCGCAAGAGACTCTCGCGCAGCGCTTCAATATAAGACTGGATCAGCTTCAGGATGCAGAAGCCCTTCTCGGTGTACAGCAGCCGCGACACATAGAACGGCCCCTGCTCAGGATGCAGGAAGATGCGCTCCAGCTCTTCGCCGAACCGTCCGGCAATCTCGCCCGGAAGCTGCTTCTTGGATTTGATATATTCCTCACGCGCACGGGCCAGGAAGTTCTGCTCCAGCTCCGTATCCATGCTGACGACCTGATTCTTGACGACATTGGCATGGCTGAGGCGCTCGCTGTTCTGATAACCCGGCAGCGGCTCCGGCACACGGGACTCGAACGTCTTGATCATCGTATCAAGATCAATGCCGAGCTTGCGCGCCATCTTCTCCACATCCTCCTGATTCGGGGCGTAATGGAACATCTTGTCCATTTTGTCGAAGAGACGGTAAGCCAGGTAAGTTGTCATTTCCTCAATCGGCAGCACGGCCGAGGATGCCCCGATAATGTTGTATTCATAGTTGGCAGGATAGGTCTTGTTCATCTGGGCAATGTTCGTGCGGATGTTGCTGATATAGTCATGGATGGCAAACTCCTCGCCGGAGGCCTTCTCTTCACTGGCCATGAAGTTGGTGATGTTCTCAGCCGTCACGTTCATGCAGTAATCGTAGGCGTTCTCCAGCAGCTTGCCTTCCGTATTGGTTGCGGAGATGAGATGACAGAGATTGAACGGCGGCAGCGGCGAGTTGACGCTCAGAATATTGCCGTACTTCTGGCGGAAGCGTTCGCCCCGGCTGTCCACGTTCATCCAGTAGTCCAGCTCTTTGAGCGCGGCATACCCGTTCTTGCGGATATATTCGCGGGTATGCTCGCTGAGGCTCTTGTTGGACAGATTGACGTCCGGTGTGAACAGATAGCCCAGCGTATTGACACGGTCTATCCCGGCTGCGCCGTAGTCACGTTCAATAATGCCGCGCACGATATAGGCAATATCCAGGAACGCCCCGCTGCCGGTTCCGCCGGACAGACCGGTAAGCAGGAAGACCATGAGCTTCTTGCTGGTGCCGACAGACAGCGTCTTGATCTTCTTGTCGATGGCGGCAACCACCTGGTTGATCTTCGTGAACAGCAGCAAGCGTCCGGCCTGACGCACCCCGGCGGCTCCGTTCATCCCGTCTGTGATGCTCAGCTCCGGCGACAGCCAGTCTGTAATGTAAGAATCCAGGATGCTGCGGTTCTGCAGCAGTCCGCCGATCTCGGCATTGGCCAGCAGCACGAATTCATTCTGCGGGTCGAGGCCGATGCCCTTGTATTTTTTGCCGCGGTCCTGTTCATTGGTCTCGAACGCCAGGAACTCCACGTTGTCGGGCTTATCCCGCTTCTTCTTGGACAACGGATCTTCAGGCAGCTTGAAGCGGCGGTTAATCTGGTATTTGAGCCGCAGCAGGGCATCGATGCCCGTGCCGCCAAGCCCGATAATGAGGATCGGGTTGTCGATGGTATCCACTCTGATCTTGTCGCTGACGATTCCTCCGCCAAGCGATACATCCAGCTGTTGAATATGTTCTCTTACTACCGGTTTCATAGGTTCTCCCCCAAAAGTTGTGATAGCCTACACATCCCGAATCACTTCGCATGATCGCTTCGGGAGCATACACTTAGCCTGCTTATCAGATCAAATATTCCAATAGAATCGTCTTATCTACCGTCTGCAGAGAGACCGTTACCCGGTCCCCGCTCTTCATCTCCAGGCCCCGCGAGGGATCAGCAGCACGCCCCGAGCGTTCCACCGAGATCCCTTCGCCTCCGCGCAGCAGAAGCCGGTCATGGGTTCCCGGGGTGAAGACCAGCTTTTCGCTCTCCTTAAGTTCAGGAGCAAGCTGCAGGAGCTGGTGAAGAGTGAACTTGCCGCGGAAGGCGGCGAGCTTCTTGTACTGCGGATAGGTTTTCTCTCCGGTGTTGCCGTCCACCACTTCCACCACCAGTTGTCCGACGAACCCCCGGTTCGCCTTACTGCGCAGCAGCCAGAATGCGGCTGCAGCAGCCAGCAGCAGCACAATGCCGCCGATGATATAGTACAGCGTGTTTGAGGTCTTCTCCTCAGCAGGCTCTTCGCCCGCAGGAGTGCCTGCTGACGGCGGGGTGGTCGCCACCGTTCCGGTCTTGGCATTGATGGTCAGCACATCGCTCTCCCGATAGAAGCTGCTCTCTTCGGCCCGGACCTTCAGCTCGTATTCATGATTATCCTTGATTTCAAAAGCACCCTTGAACTCGGCACCCGAGTTATCCAGCGGAATCTCCTGCACCTGGCCGGTGTCCTTATCTGTAGCCAGCAATACGGCCTTCATATCCTGGTACAGGCTGCTCTCAGTTACCTCTGTTCCATTGCTGAACAGATGCGAGGAGATATCCACCGTGTCGCCTTTGCCGTAAGACTTGGAGGGCAGGGCATCCAGCTTCAGCTCCAGATCGTAGTTGAATACCAGATTGATGTCGATCTTATCCTTCGGCACTCCCTTGACCTGGAGCTTCCAGTCTCCCTCCTCCGGCGACAGCAGCTTGATCAGCGTATAGCTGGAAGACTTGGATAACAGCACTTTATCGGAGGGAATCGCTACTTCCTTCCCCGCAGGATTACTGAGCTTCGCGGTCACCGGCTTCGAGGACATGATTGAGATATTCGCTTCGAGCACGCTGCCGTTCGGCACGTTCACCGTTACGTCCTGATAATCGCCGTTTGCCGTAATGGACGGCACCGGCACGACCTTTAGCTTCAAATGGCTGGCAAAAATCTCGCTGAGAATCTGCGGCAGATCATCCGCGGAATTCGTAGTGAACGCCTTGCCGCCTGTCTCGCTGGACAGTCCGGCCAGAATATTCTTGTTCAGCTTGCCGTCCGCATTCAGCCCTATGGTATATACGGGATACCCCTTCTGCTTGGCAGCCTCTACTGCCGCCTTCAGCTCCTTGTCGGAATCGGACTGCTTCCGGCCGCTGGCTTCATTCAGGTCATTGTTGCCGTCCGCCAGCATGACGATCATCGGCTCATGGCCGGGATCGCTGCCATTCTCCAGCACCTTCACCGCCTCTTCCATCCCGACCGCCAGGTCTGTGTAGGGTCCGCGGCTAAGCCCGTCGATGAAATTCTTCAGATCCTCCTTGTCGCCGGCGGATTTGATGCCAAGCAGCGCCTTCTCGCGCTGCACCTTATCGGTGTAGGCCACAATGCCTACCTTATCGCCTTGGGTGGACAGCATATCTATGAACATCTTCATCGCTTCATTGGCAATCTTGTTCTTATCGCTCTTGTTCATCGAGTTGCTGACATCGATCAGCAGCACAGCGTCAATATGTGAGGGTGCGGCCGAAGCCGCGCTGGCTCTCGAAGCAGCATATGGAGATACAGTGATACATAGAATCATGAGCAACACAGGCAATATGCGCTGCAGTCTATTCTTGGCCTTACTGAAATTACGTTCGTTACGAAGCATAAATAGGGCTCCTCTTGTGTGAAATTAGGCGGATATGGCAGATCCGTAACGCATAGCTAAATTCTGTCAATAGCATGCCATTATGATATAATTAAACCTTGTAAACTTCAACATAGTGACCGCTGGACCGGCACTTCCGCTAGTGGCAATCGCCATCCTGAGCCGGATAGACTATTCTAAGTATACGCCGTAATCCTGAATATTTGATTAAAAGACCGTAACCAGAGCAGAAAGGAAGAGTTCCATGATTACATACGCCATACTCGGGATAACGTTTCTCTATGCTGTGATTCAGATCATTCTATATGCTTCCCGCCAGCGGAAGCCGCTCACCCGTGAGGATATCGACGAGCGCCTGCTGGCTGCATTGAACGGAGGGGATACGGCCCGTGGGTAAAAAGAAACCCGTCATCTTCCGTCCCTTCAAAGCCCCCCGTTACGCCTTCGAGAAGCTGCGCATCTGCCGCCGCTGTCACCGTTACACCGCGCTGGGCGAGGAACGCTGCACCCGCTGCGGCCGCGCCTCGCTGACTCCGGTGGAGAAGTATGCAGTGTCCCAGGCCGGGCGCAAGGTCCAGACCCGGCTGCTCGTTATCCTCCTGCTGACCCTGGCCGGAATCTATTTCGGACAGAATCTGCAGCAGATGGTGCTGTGCGGCGCAGGCGGTCTTGTATTAGCCGGACTGGTCTACTATACGCAGCGGAAAGTACGGCAGAACGAAAATTTGTATGCGCTGAACAAACTACTTGGCCTTAATATTTTCAGCATCAAGGAGGATCTGGAGCTGAACCGCCAGGAAGCTGTGACGGTACTGCGTGAGAATGATGTACTCGCTTATGAGAAGCTGCGCGAGATCTCCGTACTGCTGCGCGGAGACCGGATCTCCCGCCAGCGTGTCGCCCTGCTGCACGGGTTCCAGCTGCGCAAGGACATGACGCTGGAGCTGGAGCAGCTGCTGCTGAAGGACTTCGAGCCGCTGCTGGCTGAATATATCGGCGAGATCGCCAGGGTCCGTCCCGAGCTGATCAAAGACCGCACCCTGCGCTATGTCAAGAATTACGAGGTACAGATTCTCGAAATGGATAAGGGGCTGGACATTATGACCGCCGTTGCCAGTGCTGCGGTCCGCATGAAGCGATACGCGCTGCTCTACTCCGGCATGATCGGCCGTTATGTGCAGGAGCTGCCCAAGGACCGGTTCCTGCGCTTATCCAGACTGATTGTCGCGAATCCCTATGAGCCGTGGAACGGCCTGGATGTCAAGGTGGAGGAGATCCGTGAGCTTAAGTACCGCTGGGACCCTGAAGTATAAGGTTAGAAGCCGACTGCCGCTCTAATCCTTATCTATCCATAAAGGGGCTATATTATATGACGATCATACGGGCTATAACCCTGCGGAATATTATGATTATTCTGTGTATTTTGATGCTGCTCCCGCTGGGACAGAAGGCGCTGGGGATTAAGAATAAGCTTCAGGATGTACAAGAAGCTGGAGAATTGTACGCTGCCGGGGAGCTTATTGCTGCCGAGAACAAGTACCGTCTTGCAGCGGCCAATCATTCGATTCTATATAAAGAGAAAGAAATTTCGGCGAAACTGACAGAGCTGGCTCCTATTACGAGCATCCGCACGAGTCTGAGCAGACTGTCCTTAACGCTTGCGGACCAGCTGACTGTGAAGGATTTCGCAGGGATGATGGAGAGCTATGCCTCCCTGCTCAGCCTGAAGAGCAAGTATATGACGCCGGGGGGACCCTATGAAGTCTATTATCGCCAGCTCTCGGCGGATTCAGGTCTGTCTGATAAGATGACTGCGGGGTTCAGGCAGTTCAAGGATGAGTATCTGGCCGGCCTCGCCGCCGGGCCGTCCAAGGGGGAAGATTCGGGGGCAGCCAGCGATAGTACGGACACCCTCAAATGGAGCCTGCTGCAGATTCCGGCAGACTATTACGGAGGGGTGGCGGCCAAAGAGGAGTTATTGGCTGCGAGCTTCAAGGCCCATGATACCGCGAGGCTCAAGGCTCTGGCCGCAGCCGGAAGCTTCGGGCCTATGCTGGAGAGCGCACTATCTATGGAAGAAGCTTATAAGAATCATAGCTATACCGCACCCTGGCTTAGCAAGCAGGTTCAGGAGAGCGCTTCGCTCATCCTGAACAAGGATCTGGACGGTGACCTCACCGCAGCCTTCGCCGGACATGCCGCCCGCTACCGCAGCTATGCGGCATCAGCCGGCATCACCAGCTCCAAGGTGCTGAAGCTGATCGACAGCAGCATCGCCCGGCTGCTCCGCGAGGGCGCGCGCCATGTGCGCGGCGGCCGGTATGCGGATGCCATCAGGCTCTATGCGGAGCTGGCCCCGGTGCAGGACACCTCCGGAGAGACTGCTGCCGCAACGCTTGCCTGGAATACGGCCGAGCCGCTCCGGCTGCTGTCGGGCGGAGAAGTGCCGGGCAGCTACTCCCTTACAGCCTCCGTCACCGACAAGTACGGGGCCAAGGTGGCTGTAGCCGGAGTAGATGCTGGCGGCAAGCTGGTCTACGCCGAGATGAGCGGGGACGGCACGGTCTCCACCCGGACCGGGGAGGTGATCCCGGGTTCGGGGATGCTTAGCGCTCTTTCTTTTGACGAAGCGTTGTCTGCTTACTCCGAAGTACCCGTAGTTGTAGCTAACGGCGGTGAGGCTGACGGACGCAGCATCTTCACAGGCTATACCATCCGGCCGGAAGGAATCTCCCTGCTGTTCAGCTTCACAGGCAGCAGCTATGAGCTGATGGCGGAGGATGGCTCCATCCGCGTAATGAACACGGATCTGGCCGATGGTGCTGCCGGCAGAACCGCTATTTTCCGCCAAGTGAACGGGGCATATGAATTCTCGGAACTCTATCAGGAGTTCACTTACACCCCTATAGATGCTACACAGCTTGAGCTGTTTCCTTATGAGAAGGTGATGCTGTCCTGCGATATTTACTTTGATGCTGCCGGAAGAGCAGTTGCGCGTTCGAATGGACGTGAGCTGCTGCTTCAGGGCGAGGTGCCGCTAATGACCGGATCTGCCGCAGTCAGCGGCCAGTTCGCGAATGAATTTGGAGAGGTGGAGACGGAGCTTGGGGTGCAGACGGTGCCTGTGTTTGTGGTCGATTCGGCCCAGAGCTTAAGCCTGACGCCGCCTTGATGTGCGGAATACAGAGATTACAGGTCACTGAGGGATGGCTGCGGTGTCATCGCCGGGTGTTGCACGTTTCAGTGAAGCATCAAAGAATGGTGTGGTGGAGCGGTGTGTGGGATAATGTGCAGTGTGCGGTGTGCGGAATGATGTCGTTGTGGTGGCGTAATTGTAGCGTGATGGCGGACAACTGGATGCTCCGCGGACTGTGAGGACCCTATTTGGTCAAAAAGACAATTTTTCTGCCCGCCACGGACTGAGAAGGCGTTAAAAGGTGCGGTGACGCTGAAAATGAGGCGATACAGGTTGGTTAAGGACCTCTGAGTCCGGATAGATTACCGGAATAGCGCAAATAGCAAAAATAGCGGCCTTCCAGTCCGCATGGACCGAAAATCCCAAAACGGAACACAAAAACGCAAGAGTCACACGGGATGTATGCCGCCCTGACTCTTGCGTTTTCTTTTGACGCGTGGAGATGCGTGGTTATCGTTCACGAACGGCGGCCCTTAGGGGCCATCAGACGTCCCTTCTTACGGCTGAACAGCCGGAGATACCGCTTCCGGGTAGACAGCACCTCCGCCGATGCGCTCAGCGTCTCCTTCACCTCGCCAAGCACCTCCTGAGTGTCCTTGACCGACTGCTTCATCCGCCCAAGCTCCGACTTCACTCCGTCACTCCGCAGCTTCGCCGCCTCCACCGTCTCCTGCATATTCGCTTTGAACTCATCCACCGGCACCTTCAGTCCATCAACAGATTGCTTCACTCCATCCAGGGACTGCTTCAGCCCATCGATGCTGCTCTTGAATTCCTTCAACGGATTGCCCATGTCGTCCCTCCTAAGCTCTCTTTCTCTATATTACCCAGAATGGAGGGAGCGGGATTCAACTCACCTGAAACTCTACTCTATTACGGTATGTGCAGATGCTCCGCGCTTTTGCGCTTGCTGCTGTGCCGGAAGGAATACAGCGGCCAGACGGAAGACAGACCCACTGCCGCAGCACAGGCTACGAACACCGCCACATAGCTTCCGTTCGGCCTGTCCCCCCCACTGATCATCAGACCGCCGGCCGCCGTTCCGAACATCATTCCGATGTTGCGGGATAACGCCAGTATACTGCTGACCCGGCCAAGCTGCGATTTTGCCGCCAAACCCATAACGATGCTTGTGTTAGGCGAAGTAATCATTCCCATAGCACAGCCTAGCAGCACGACCGGCAGCACCATCGCACCTGTTCCCAAAGCAGGGGAGCCAAGGCCCAGCGCCAGCAGCGTGACACTCATCAGCAGCAGGCCGGCGGCCAGAATGCCGAGCGGCCCTTTGCGGTCCGCGATACTCCCGCTGACAGGGGCAGTTACCACCAGTGCCAACGGATAGCCGATCATAATCATGCCCACCCACGCAGGCTCAGCTCCGGCTAATCGCAGCAGCGAAGGCAACGCCAGCTGTGCGGCAAAAGCGGCCATATACGTGATAACCGTAATCACAATTCCGGCAGCAAAGCTCCGGTCCGTGAACAGGCTGAAGCCGTTCTCCGCAGGCGGGGAGTTGCGCTGAGCGAAACGGGCATATCCTGTATAACCCGCTGCCAGCCCTACCGAGACCGCGAGCAGCAGCAGTACGGGTACAGACAGGAATGAGGAGCGGCTGCCGAGATCGACGGCAATCATCAGCGAAGTAAGACAGACAGCCATCCAGGCTGCTCCGGCCAGATTCATCCGGCCTCCAGCGGTCTCTGTATCCCGGGGAATCAGCCTATGCGCGAGCACACCCACGGCTCCCGCAACAACGGCCAGCAGCCAGAAGTTGCTCTCCCAGGCAAACCACTGGATCAGGAAGCCGCCTAAGGCCGGACCTGCCATCGAACCCGCAGCCACGAAGGTGCTCATCAGCCCCAGCGCCCGGCCCCGCTGCTCCGCCGGGAAGAGCGAGACGATCAAGGCCATGTTGGTTGCCTGATACATGGAGGCTCCCGCTCCCTGCAAGACTCTGAAGCCCAGCAGCATGGCTTCATTCTGGGCGAGCGCGCAGCCCAGCGCCCCTGCTGCGAAGGCGAACAGCCCCAGATTATGCACCTTACAGCGGCCGAATCTGTCCCCCAGCCTCCCCATCACAGGCAGCAGCACTGAAATGACCAGCAGATAGATGCTGACCACCCACTGTGCAGAGGCCACTGGAATCTGGAGATCAGCCGAGATATCAACCAGCGATATATTGAACATCCCTGCGGACAGATTGGACAGGAACGCCCCGAGACAGATGACCACCTTAATCGTCGTGAGGTTTACGGCCCGTTCCGGTGACGGCATCGTGAGGCTCACGACAGCTGCTGCAGCACAGGCTGGTTCCAGATCTTCCAGCCCGCTTCAATCTCTGCGGCTGAAGCAACCACGCCGAAGTATCCCTTCATATTTTCCAGCGTCATGTCATGCGCCGCCCGGGAATAAGAGGCACAGGCGTCCTGAACCATCACAATCTGATAATCCAGCATGAACCCGTCCCTTGCGGTCGACTCCACACAGACATTGGTGCTCACTCCAGTCATAATTAGGGTTTCGATCCGCAGCGAACGCAGCACCGAATCAAGCCGGGTGTTAATAAAAGCGCTGTACCGGTGCTTATTTACAATAATCTCCTCCGGAAGCGGGGATACCTCGTAGAATTCAGCCCCCCAGCTCCCCCGGCGGCAGACACTCAGCGAGCCCCGCCCGGAGCGGGAGGTCCAGACCTGAGAGTCCGTCGCTTTTTCATGATAGGTCTGGATGTAAATGATCGGCACTCCCTGTGTTCTCCCCGCCGTAATCAGCCCGTGGAGCTGCGGCATCATCTCCCGCACAGCGGATACATCATTGCCTCCAGAAGCCAGTGCGCCCTCCTCATGGCAATAATCATTCTGAACATCTACTATAATAAGCGCCGTTTTATCAGGGATAATCAGATCGGCAGTTAACTCCATGTTCGTCACCTCTTTCGATTTTGAAGACCTGTGGTGCTCTGTTTATTTTGCTGCTGTTTTATTCACAAACTGCATATCGACCAGCTCATCATAGGTATACTTGCCTTTGTAGATTCCGGTCTTGATCATTACATCCATATCCTTATCCAGCGCCTCCTGCGAGATCACTCCATCCGGACTCCAGAGCTGGTCGTCATACGCCCGGTCAAGCGCAGCCTGAGCAGCAGCCTCCGAGAGCGTAGGGAATTCCGCCTTCAGGACACGCATCGCCAGTTCTTTATCCTCCTGGATCACCTTCAGCGCCTTGACGACAGCATTCACCGCCTTCTGTACCGTTTCCGGGTCCTTCTCCAGGGTAGACTTCTTCACGCTCAGCACCGAGTAAGCATAGTCACCTAGATCATGGAACTTGTAAAAAGGTTCATCCCACACTCCCTTGCTCATCCCGTCACTGATCTGCGGCTCCGCGCCGTTCGCAATATCCGCGGCCCCCTGCTGGACCATCGCCACCACCGTGGAGCCATCCGCAGGCTCCAGCAGCCGCACATCCTTTTGCGGATCAAGTCCAAGCTCCAGCAGCAGATATTGGGTCAGCAGGTTCGGCGTTCCGCCATGCCGTCCGGCATTCAGCTTCTTGCCCTTCAGGAAGACTGTCAATTCCTCAGCTGAGCTGCCTGCCGGGGCTGTCCCTTTTTTGGCCATCAGATAGACATTCGCCCGGTTCACCACATTGCTGACCGAGACGATCGGGTCTGAGTTGCCGATATTCGCCAACGCATTGGACTCCGGCCCGCCGATGACCGCCCAGGCATCCCCGCTGACCACCGAGGTGACATGCGTGCCGCCCGCAGCCTGAAGCATCTCTACCTCAAGACCCTCCTCGGCAAAATACCCCTCACGCTGCGCCACATACAGAGGCAAATAACCTGTATAATGCAGCGGCTCGGCGATAACCAGCTTCTTCAGCTTCTCCGCACCGTTCCCGGCAGCGGCTGCTTCCACTTCAGCATTGCCTTTGCCGCCGCAGCCGGACAGCAGAATTACAGAGGCCAGCAGGACGGCCGACAGCTTCATTGTAGTAACATTCTTCATTGGCTTCTCTCCTCTATCTTGTTGAAATGATTGCCCGCTTCTTAAGCCTTTTTCATCCCATATCCCTTAGACAACCACTTCTCCAGCAGCACCACTCCCGCATACATGGCCATCGACAGCGCAGACAGAACGACAACCCCTACCCAGACCAGATTAATATCGAGAATAGTACCGGCGTAGATGACCATACGGCCAATGCCATGGCTCGAAGCAATGAATTCTCCGACAATCGCACCGGCCAGCGAGAGGGCAATATTAATCCGCAGACTGCTGATCATCCAGGGCATCGCCCAGGGAATGACTACTTTGGTAAATACCTGATGCCGCTTGGCCCCGAGCGAATACATCAGCTTCTCCATATCCTTGTCCACACTCTGCACGCCGCTATGCGCCGACAAGGCCGCCACAACCACAGTCATGGCAAAAGCTAGCGCCACCTTCGAGAAGAAACCAATGCCCAGCAGAATCACCAGCACCGGGGCAAGCGCCAGCTTCGGCATGGCGTTGAGCAGGATCAGGAACGGTTCACTGATGCCGGCAAATTTGCGGGACCACCAGAAGGACAGACCGAGCAACGAGCCAATCAGCGTTCCGCCGATGAATCCGAGAATCGTCGAGCTTGAGGTATAAGCGATATCCTCCAGCAGCGTCCCCTCTGTCATCTGAGTCCAGGTTGTGCTCATAATCCGCAGCGGGCTGCTCCAGTAGTACGGGTCCATCCAGCCGATCCGGGTGAACAGCTCCCAGCAGAGCACGATCAGCAGCGCCACAGACAGCCGTCCAATCCCGATGATCCGCCGCGTCCGCCGCCTGGCGGCTTCTTCATCAATGATGACGGGCACTTTCTGCATTTTGTCCGGCTTGACTGAATAGACCGGGGCAGCTTCCAGCTTGTGAATGACATAGCCTTTCTTGTGTACACTCTCCATGGTTGTCCTCTCCTTCAACAGTTTATGAGTTCTAAGAGATACGGGTGGCTGGCTCCTGGTCCCCGCTTGACAGCAGATTCAGCAAATGGGCTTTCAGCTCCATGAATGAAGCAGATACCGTATCCTCCTGGTGTCTCGGACGCGGCATATCTACAGAAATCTTGGAGATGATCCGTCCCGGCCGCCCGGAGAAGACATAGATGTCGTCAGACAGATAGATGGCTTCATCAATATCATGGGTGACGAATAACACTGTTTTGCGGAAGTCTTCCCAGAGCTCCAGCAGCCAGTTCTGCATAGTCAGCCGGGTCTGGGCATCCAGTGCGCCAAAGGGCTCGTCCAGCAAAATAATATCGCGCTCATACAGCAGCGTACGGAGCAGCGCTGCCCGCTGGCGCATCCCACCGGACAGCTCTGCCGGGTAATGGCCGTCGAAGCCCTTCAGTCCATAGCGGTCCATCAGGGGCTTGGCCCGGGCTACCGCTTCCTTGCGCGGCACCCCGCGGATCTCCATGCCCAGAATAATGTTGTCCAGTATCGTCCTCCAGGGCAGAAGCATATCCTTTTGCAGCATATACCCGACATATCCGGTTTTCCCTACGATATCCTCTCCGTCTGCAAGCACACGGCCGGTGGAGGGCGGAATCAGGCCCGCGATAATATTGAACAACGTGGACTTGCCGCAGCCGCTGGGGCCGATAATACTGACAAATCTGCCTTGTTCTATGGAGAGATTCGTCTCCTGCATGGCCATAATCTCCTGGCCGTCACGGCGGAACCACTTGCTGACACCGGCAATCTCAATTTTGGTTTTCATAGAATCAGCTCCTTAAGAAAGTAATAGCATAGTTACGATAAACAAAAAGCCGCCAGTTCTGGACACAGCCCCGCAGGGAAATGTCCGAAAACTGACGGCAGGCCGGCTCTCCGAAAGATCAGAGTTCCAACGTAGCGTTCAGATAATGCTCAAGGTCCTTCTCCAAAATTATGATCGTACCGGAATACTCGGTCTCCACATCATAATCTTTAAGAACGGCCTTAATATTGACTTGAAATTCATCCAAAAATGCCTGCTTGATCTCGGCTTTGAATACTTCATGCAGCACCAGATTCATCTGGCGGCTTGCCGCAGGATCATGGGTATCCAGCACCTTAAGTACGGGCACCCGGCTATTAATGGATAAAATAATAATCTTGTTGCCCACGAAGTCGACCTTCTGCTGCTTAACGCCGGCGTTGAACAGCTTCTTGTTGATTTCGTTGTAAATCCGTAGAATATCCTGTTTCCATTGTCCGGCGGAAGCGATCATTAGCGATCACACCTTTGCTGCAATAGATTATGTTATGAAATGTGACTTTTAAGCAACTTTATCGCCTGTGTGCCCACCGCTTATACATCATTATAGATAAATATAAAGACTTGTCAATAAAAATACGGAAGATAATATCACATAATTAAAAGAAAAATATATATTATGGTAGAATATATAACATTTAAGTCGCCGGGTTCACGCGAAGCTCCTCTAGCAGCTTCATGACTGCCGATTCTTCAACCGGAACAGAATAAGAACCGTCGGCAAAACGCTTCATCCTCCCGATACCGTCCTGAAAGACGAAGCGGATGCGGCCATTGCGTACTTTTTTGTCTGTGTACATCTTGTCCACTAGTGCCCGGTTTGAAATGTACTCTGGAAGCTCTGTTGGCAGGCCTGCCTTCTTCAGCAAAGCCACCACACGGTTAGCCTGCTCTTCCGTCATATAACCAAATTTCACACCCAGCTTCGCCTGGATGACCAGCCCCACTGCAACTGCCTCGCCATGCAGCAGCCGGTAACCGCTGAGCGCCTCAAGCGCCCGGCCTGCCGTATGCCCCAGATTCAGAATCTGCCGCAGATTACTTTCATGCTCGTCCTGCTCTACCACTTCATATTTGATCCGGCAATTCGTCAGCGCAAGTTGCTCGCATACCCCGGCATCCAGGATCAGCTCCCCTTCTCCCGTAATAATTCTGTCCATATTCGCTTCCAGATAGCTGAAGAACTCCTCATCACTCATGCAAGCGTGCTTGATGGTCTCGGCCAGACCGCTTCTGAATTCACGGGATGGAAGTGTGCGCCAAGCGGCCAAATCTATGTATACTTTACGGGGCTGGTGAAAGACGCCGATCAGGTTGGTGGCGACGGGTGTGTTCACGCCTGTTTTGCCGCCAACGGAGGCATCTGCTGCTGCCAGCAAGGTGGTAGCATAATTCAGGGAAGGCACTCCCCGGCCAAAGGTCCCTGCCAGAAACCCTGCCAGATCAGTCACCGCTCCGCCCCCTACCGCGATAATACAACAGTCTCTGCCGTAGGCTTGGCTTAGCATTTGGTCCTCCAGCAATGCCTTCGTCTCCCGGGTCTTCGAGCTCTCCCCCGCCGGAAAAGAGAATAAGTCTGCCTGGAATCCCTCACGCCGCAGCAGCTCCAATAAAGGACGGCCATACAACGGCTCCACCGTAGAGTCTGTAATAATAGCATATTTGCTGACTCCCTCAATCAGCCCCTGCTGCAAATCGCGAACTAATGAGGCAAACAGATGCTCACCGATTTCAATAGAGTACGAGTGATCGACTACTTTTTGGAGGGTTACTTCAAAGCTCTTGGACATGGGTTGAGCCCCTTTCATCAATAGACTGTAGCTTGCAGGAGAATGCAACTTGAAGATTTCATTTACGGATCATCGTCCGGTAGACGAACTTCGGCAGCGCGGATTGTCTGCGCCAGCGTGACTTCTGGCCTTTGGCGACGGGTGAGAACAACAGTCTGTGCGCCCACTCCAGATTCATTTTTTTCCAGATGGCCGGTGCCGGTCTTACTTTCCCCGAGATCACATCCAGACTTCCGCCCACGCCAAAACCAAGCTTGATTCCCTGCAATTCATCCTTGTGCTTATACAGCCATTTATCAGAGTAAGGCGCTCCCATGGCAAGAATGAGCACATCCGGCTTGGACTGCTGAATACTGGCGATGATCCCTGACTCTTCATCTGGCGCAAAGAACCCGTGATGCCTCCCGGCAATCTTCACCTGCGGATAGCGCAGATTAATCTGCTCCACCGCCAGTCTGCTAGTAGGCTCATCTGTTCCCAGAAAATAAAAACTCCAGCCCCGCTCATTTCCTTTCGCAAGTAAACTCAGCAGCAGGTCGTAGCCGGTCACCCGCTCCGTGATAGGATTTCCTTGTCTTCGCGCCGCCATCACAATGCCGATCCCGTCAGGAACAATCAGATCTGCCGAGTTAATGATCTCCCGCAGTTGTTCGTCCGTTTGACTCGCCAGGGTAATCTCCGGATTTGCCGTAATCAGATGAAACAACCCTCCCTGCCCGTCCATGATTTGCTCGTCCAGCAGCGAAGTTGTCTGTTCCAGCGTCAGTTTGGAGAAGGGGACTCCCAGAATACACACCTTGTCCTTCATCATCTCACCTCTCCCATTTGTCTAATCCCATTCAATCCTCGAAGTACTTCCACCATTCCACCAGCCAAGGCTCATCTACGCCGCGCAGGCGGAATTCCTCCAGCAGCACCCCGCGGACCCGCTTCTCCATTTTCACAAAGCTGTTATCCTCCTGATACATTGGCGCATAGGACAGATCTTCTGATAGGTATTGCCGGAAGTCCTTCATGCAATCAAGCACCCTTATCCCCACTGGAAGGTGCTCTGCTACCTGTACAAGCCATTTATCATACGGATAGGGGTGGCCCTCCACTGTGATAGCACAGCGTAAGGCCTGCTTGAACACCTCCACCGCCTGAAAAAGAATCGGAAAAGCCTCTCCCCGGCGCACGGGATTATCCAGGCTTTTGGCAGCACTCCGAAGGTCTATGTATGTCTTCTTCCGCAGACTCATCAAATGTTCTGAAGGCAGCGGAACCGCTTGCGCAAACAGCGCCTTCAAAGCCAACGGGTCATGATAGAGACAGGCGACCGCTGCATTCCACAACGAATCCAGTTGTC
This sequence comes from Paenibacillus sp. FSL M7-0896, assembly GCF_037975415.1. Lineage (NCBI taxonomy): Bacteria > Bacillati > Bacillota > Bacilli > Caryophanales > Paenibacillaceae > Paenibacillus > Paenibacillus sp. FSL M7-0896. Next base: position 723,897 of record NZ_CP150250.1, on the reverse strand, counting down.
CCTTCTCCAGCGCCTGCTCCAGCTCCGATAATTTGAGCAGGGTGTAGTGTCCTGTTTTGCCGCTGGGCAGATGCACATCTACAAACAAGCTGCTTCTCTCCGGGATCAACTCTGCCCGTTCGAAACGGCTCGTAATCGGCTCATAGCATTCATCCCGGCAGACCAGGATCAGATCAATATCCGAGCTGTCGTCCACAATCCCGAGCGCCGTTGATCCATCCAGCAGGATGCTGATATGCCCGCAATCCTCCGCAAGCAGCGGGTGATTCAGAATGTGCGTGCTGATATAGCTGCCAATTTCACGAAGTAATTCATTGTGCCGCTGCCGGTTGTCCGGCTTCAGCAGCAGACTGGATAGACTTGCCGTCCATAGCACACACTTCCCTCCCCCTCATAGAATCTCCGTTCCCTCCTACCAACCGCACAGAACATATTTCCGGAATATTATAACATAATTTAGGAGAGTTACTGTTTGGATTATCTCATAATCGTACTTTGGGTTTACCGCAAGCTAACAGGAAGGGAGACCTTGAGAAGAATGAACGATGAAACGATTTATAGCCATGAGGACACACTGAGGATGCTGGACGCTCTTTTTCGGGACGAGGGGGCATGGTGGGATGGATTCTATGCGGATAAGGAGAAGGGCATTCCTTTTTTCCGGGATTGTCCCGATGAGAATCTGGTGGAATCTTTCAGCGAAGGGGCGCTCATATGCTGTGGGCACTGGAACAGTAGTAACTGTATTTTGTACAATGGAATGCTGTAAAAAGGGCATCGAAATAGATTCTATTGTATTCGGTACAATTGAATTTTGAATAAAGGCCTCATTTCGCCCAATACGCAGCATTCCACTGTATGAAATACAATAGAATCTCATTTTACGGTCAAATATGAGTTTTCTATTGCAGTAAATACAATCAGCTACTTTCAATTCAAGCGTAGAAGTCGGCGATGGGTGCAGGATCTGCCTGATATCATCGTTCATGCCTCCATTAAGGTACAGGCGATTAGCTTAAGTGCAATCTGTACAACTAAAACGTCTGATGTACCATCGAATCGCGGTTTAGTTGCATTTCGTACATCTAAAGTACCTCCATACCCCGGTTCTCAACCATTAAGGCAAATTTAGTTGTACAGACTACAGTTAGAAGAGGAATGTTTGCCTTTTCGCGGTTTTTAATTGTGCAGAATACACTTATCTCAGAATGTCTTTCAAACGTCGCCTCGTACATTACCGCGTTAATGCAAGAACCCACTTCTATAGTTCACATGAGTTCACACGCGAAACTCCGCATCATCCTGCACAACAAACAGGCGGGGTGCCCTGTGACCCATGCGCCCCGCCTGCTACATGCAGCTTAACTACCTTTGCTTATCGCACCCGCTCCATAAACAGCCGCCCCGCGTAATCGCTGATCAGCCCGCGCAACGCCAGCTTGCCGCTCCAATCGGCCGGAATGCCGCTCAGGCCATAGTAGGCTCCGGCGATCTGGCCGTAGATGGCACCAGTGGTGTCGGCGTCATTGCCGAGATTCACGGCGAGCAGCGCGCCCTCTGCGAAGCTGTCCGACTTATGGAATGCCCATAGCGCCGCTTCCAGCGACTCTACGACATAGCCCGAGCCTTGAATCTGCGGCGGCTCCTTCAGCTTGTAGGAGCCTTGCTTGATGTTCAGCATATGCGGCGTCAGGGTATCCTCGTCCAGCCATTCGCGGAAGGCATCCGGCGCCAGCATCTCCTGCTTGCTCCAGCCGTGCAGCCCGGCTAGAATATATGCCGCGAGCAGGCGGCAGGCAGCAAGACACTCGGCGGCCCCGTGCGTGGTTCTTGAACTCATTGCTGCATAGCGGATCGCCTCAGCGGGCTGCTTCGCGTAGTACATCACCACCGGAGCCAGACGCATAATGGATCCGTTCCCGGCAGAGAACGGATCCTCTGAACCGCTGTAAGCCTCCCCGCTGGCTTCATACCGGTGCAGCGCTTCACGCGTTGCGTTGCCGATATCGAAGCATCTGCCGGTGCTGCTGAGCGCTCCTTCGCGGTACCACTTCACATACCGCTGCATCTGATCCGCCGGATCGAAGGCCTGAACGGTTAGCAGGCTCTCCGCCAGACAGAGCGCCATCGAGGTGTCGTCCGTCCACTGTCCCGGCTGCAGAGCGAATACCCCGCCGCCGACAATATCTGTCATTGGCTTGAAGGTTCCGGGTGCCTGGAATTCTACAGTTGTGCCCAGCGCATCCCCGGCGGCCAGCCCCTGCAGGCAGCCCTGATAACGGTCATCAGTCAATGTCACTTGGTCTCCCCCTTTCCCGGAAGCTTCCTGCCCGCACTTATTCGCCGGGATACTTCAGTCCCCACTGCGCCCGGACTTCATCCAGCAGCTTCATCAGCGCTACGGATTCATCCAGCGTCATTACCGGGCTCTCGGTAAGCCCGGCCTGAAGACAACGGCCTACCTCTTCCGCCTCGAAGCAGTACCCGACCGAAGCACGGTCGTCTTCGAACCTCTCCGCCAATTCGCCGTTCACGTAGAGCTCGGCCGATTTCGGATTAACCAGGGTGCCATTGACCACGATACAACCTTCCGTTCCATAGATATAGGCTTCATCGTCCAGATTCAGGCGGATGCCGGCATGGAGTGAAGCAGATACGCCATTCCCGTAGGACAGCAGCAGCGAGAAGTGCTCATCCACGCCAGTCTCCCCGATATGAACGGTGCTGGCGATCGACTCTGGATGAGGTCCGAGAACCATCGAGGTGAAGGAGACCGGATAGATGCCGACGTCCAGCAGCGCACCGCCGCCAAGGGCCGGATTCAGAAGACGCCCTTCCGGCTTCCAGTCAGAACGGAACCCAAGGTCCGCCTTCACTAGCTTCACCTCGCCGATGCGCCCGGTGGCCAGCCATTCCCTCACCTTCACATGTGCCGGGATATACCGGCTCCACATCGCTTCCATGAGGAACAGCTTATGCTCCCGGGCATAGGCCACGACTTCCTCCAGTTCAGCACTATTCACGGTAAAAGGCTTCTCGCACAGCACAGCCTTGCCCGCCCGCAAAGCCAGCAGCGCATTCTCCCGGTGGAACGGATGTGGTGTGCCAATATAGATGGCATCCACATCAGGATCGTTAACCAGCTCTTCGTAGGTGGCGTATGCGACAGGAATGCCGTGATCGGCTGCGAATTTATCCGCGCTCTCCTGCGAGCGCGAGCCGACTGCATAGGCCACCCCATTGCTGGCGTGGGCCAGATCCGTGGCGAACTGATGGGCGATCCAGCCTGTGCTGAGAATGCCCCATTTTATCGTGTAAGCGTTATCTTCTGCCATAGTAATATCCTCCTCGTAATGAAGCTCAGGTCCCTCTGATTCTATCAAAATCTCCCTGGTGTGTACATGTCCGCCGACCGGCAGGACCCTCCAGCTCCAGACAAGTGTGTATTACAGCCCGAACAACACATTCAGGCGTTCCTTCGAATAACCGTCCTCCCCGCGCCAGTTGGCTACAGCGTTGAAGTCATTGTCTCCGCCCCGCCCCTGGCGCGGCTCCTCCTGCGGAACCAGAATTCCAGCATATCCCCAGATCTCCATCACCACATCCCGTTCATGCCGGTTCGAGGGGAATATATCCTTCCAATGCTTCTCCAGCTTCCGTGCACCATCCTTGCTGCCGCATAGCTTCACGGCTTCGGCCATATCCTGCAAAATACGAAGATCCTGCGGAGCAGCCTCCACCTCCTCTTCCCGGCTGAACAGCTCCAGATCGAGCCAGCAATACAGCAGCTTATTAAGGCGGATGCCGCCCCATTTGACCCGCTCGAAATTGAGCACATTCAGATCCACAGCGTTGTACTGCTGATCAGACATCAAGTGTCTGGCATCACAGGCCGCACAGCTGCTATACCTTGGCTGCTCAGCGGGGGGCTGGGCGAATTCATGTGCAGGCAGCTCCGAGGTTAAGGCCCAGCTGGACAAGGCACTCCGCAGATGAACCTTCCGGGTAGACAGGCTGTGCAGAAAAGCCGCCACCACCTTCTCCCGGGTCACACTCCCGCTGTGCAGTACCCGAAGCTTCTCCACCAGCTCATCATGGGTGATCGTGAGGGGATCGAACATGACCCCCTTGCTCTTCGCATAGTCGAACTCTTCACCGGAAAAAGGCCCGTATGTCCCCTTCCAGCCGCTGGCGCTCCAGAACGATTTTTGCAGTATAGTTTTGGCCTTACGATCCATGTATCTTAACTCCCTTCCTTACCTGATGGTCCTATTGAATAATTATGTATCTCTTATACTTAACCTGAAGGCGGGGATTTGTACCGTCACAAAAAAACACCCTACCGGGTGAAAGATGCTTTCATGGCGATGCTCAGCCTCCCCCTCGCCAGTTCTGAGAGTCTTCTCTCACCGACCGCTTGCATGGATAGATTGTTGCACATCTTGCAGGATTTCTCTAAAAAGTCACGGGCTGTGGAGCACGCACCACGCGCCAGCACAATGTAATCGGTTTTTCGATTACATTCCAGCCATACGCCCTGCGACAGCCCAATGTAATCGGTTTTTCGATTACATTTCGGCCATACACCCCGCTCCAGCCCAATGTAATCGGTTTTTCGATTACATTCCAGCCATACGCCCCGCTCCAGCCCAATGTAATCGGTTTTTCGATTACATTCCAGCCATACGCCCTGCGCCAGCCCAATGTAATCGGTTTTTCGATTACATTCCGGCCATATGCCCCACGCTGAGCCCAATGTAACCGGTTTTTCGATTACATTTCGGCCATAGGCCCCGCGCCAGCCCAATGTAATCGGTTTTTCGATTACATTCCGGCCGTACACCCCGCGCTGGCCAAACGTGTTCGCTTTTTCGCATACATCCACATCTGGCCCACCGCTTTCGCCCCAGCCCCAGTCACAGCAAAAACCCTCCCCGCCAGCCGCGAATCCGCAGCAGACGGGGAGGGTCATCCCCAACACTATGTTATTTCTTAAGCACTAGCTCCAGGCGCACCTCAAGATTGTTCTCGGTACTGAGCACGATGGAATGCGGATTGCTGAGGCCGAAATCCTCGAAAGTTACGGTAGTCGTACCCGACAGCTTAAGCTCTCCGCCGCTATATGCGGCCTGCGAGTCGAACGTCACTTCCTTCTCGATGCCTTTCACGGTCAGCGTCCCCTGCAGTTGTACGGGCACCGCTGTACCCTCTGTCCATTCCTTTGGCATCTCCGAGAAGGACTTCACCGTGAAGGTGGCCTCCGGGAACTCCGCTACGGACAAGAAGTCCGCTCCCTTGACATGCTCGTCCCGCTGGGCGGTTCCCGAATCAAGCGCGCTCATGTCGACCGCCCCTTCGCCGGTCATCGCGGAGGCATCCTCCAGATTCACCTTCCAGGTACCCTTCACGGAAGGATCTACGAAGTTAACCGTTTCTTTGGATGTGGTCACGGACCAGTAGACCTTGGACGGCTCTGCAATGTTCCAGGTTCCGTTCAACTGCTCCGGCGTTACAGCAGCAGCGGCAGCAGCCGCATTGGCCGTTCCTTCCTTCTGGGCTCCGCTGTTCTGCGCCTGCTCAGGAATCACCGATTCAATCTCCACCTTATTGCCAAGGCTGTTATTCACTAAGATGAAGGCGGTGATGGCTCCTGCAATAATTACAATGGCTGCGGTTATAGCGACTGTTCTCTTCTTCATACGATCTCCTCCATTCCATTTTCTGTCTCTGCTCGTTCCAGCTGAATCTCATTCTACCAGAGCAATATGTCGGGAATAAGTCAAAGCATACTAGCCTGCAAATGTGTTAGAATTGTCGTAATTTTAGTTAAGGGACTGAAGCTCATGCAATCGATACTAATCGTAGAGGATGAAGAAGCCATCGCGCGGGTGCTTAGTGCCTATCTGCGAAAAGCAGGCTTTCACGTCACCCGGGCCGCAGACGGCCGGAGTGCCCTGGACGCCTTCGAGGAGGCGCCTCCCTCGCTGGTCCTGCTCGATATCATGCTGCCGGCGATGGACGGCTTCGAGCTGCTGCAGCTCATCCGTGAGCGGAGCAGCTGCCCGGTCATCATGCTCACCGCCCGCGACGGGATCAAGGACCGGCTGGCGGGTCTGGACGGAGGGGCGGATGACTATATGTCGAAGCCCTTCATCCCCGAGGAAGTGGTTGCAAGGGTGAAGGCGGTGCTGCGCCGCCCCTCGCAGTGGTCGGACGGCAGCCGCAAGCGCCATTATGGCAGTCTGTTCATCGATTTCTCGGCGCGCAGCATCTTTCTGAACGGGGCGGAGGTCAGCCTCAGCCCGCGCGACATGTCGGTGCTGCTGTTCCTGGCGGAGCGGCCGAACCAGATCTGTACCCGCGATCAGCTCCTGGAGCATGTGTGGGAGATGGATTATGACGGAAGCGACCGTGCCGTTGATCTCTCCATCAAAAGACTGCGCCAGGCGCTCTCGCACTGGCCGGAGGACGAGGGCGAGATCCGCACACTGAGAGGAACAGGTTATCAATTATGGACAACATAAATAAGAGTAAGAAGAACAGCAGCAGGAAAAAGAAGACTACCTCCATTCTCACTTACTGGACGCTGCGGTACCTGCTGATCATCAGCATCGGGCTGCTGGTGACGGCGCTGTTCACCCTCTGGTGGATGCAGCAGGAGGCGATGAGCAACCGGATGCAGACGACCGGCCTGCTGGCGCAGGAGATCGCTGACCGGAGCGTGGATACAGACGGTCAATTAGCGATTACCGGGGGCCTGAATAGGCTGGTAGAGGACCGCAAACGCTTCTTCAAGGTCACTGAGGAAATGTGCGTAATCATCACCGGACCTGAAGGCGAATTGTTATACTCCCAGCCCCCGATGACAGACGAGGAAATGCGACACAAGCTCAATGATAGCCTGACCGATTCGCGAACCTCTGAATACAAGGCCGCCGCCGCACAGATCCAGGGGGACCAGGGCACACTGGGGCAGGTGCTGGTTATGCAGTCCAAGCGCTCCCTGCGTCATATTCCGACAGAGGAGATCACCTTCTTCTCGATTATCATCGTCTTCCTGATTATCCTAAGCTGGCTGACGATCTATCTCTTGTCGATCAAGCTGGCCAAGCCGGTTCAGCGGGTGGCCGCTGCCGCCGCGCAGATCAGCAGCGGCCAATATAATATCGCGCTTGAGACCGGGGCCAAAGAACGTGAGATTCACGAGCTGCTCGTCTCCTTCCAGGAGATGGCGGGCAAGCTGCAGCAGTTCGAGCAGTCGCGGGCCATCATGCTGGCCGGCGTGTCCCATGAGCTGAAGACGCCGGTCACCTCAATCAAAGGACTGCTCCATGCGGTACGCGAGGGCGTTGTCGAAGGCGAGGAGGCCAATGAATTCCTCGATATCGCTCTGCTTGAGACCGGGCGGCTGCAGCATATGGTCGCCGATCTGCTGGACTACAATGCGCTGACAGCGGGCATGGTTGCCGTCCGTCATGATAAGCTCGAAGCGGCCCCGCTGCTGGAGGAAATCCTCTATCAATGGATGCTGACCCAGAACGGGGAGGTTAATAAGCCCATCCTGCTGCTGCCGGAGAACCCGCTTGTGCTGCGGGGAGACCCGCTGCGCATCCAGCAGATTATTGTGAATCTGCTGGGCAACAGTCTGCAGGCGAAGACGCCGGACTGCAATCTCCAATTGAAGCTTGAACTTACGGCTACGCCGCAGGGGCAGGCCGAAATCTCCGTTACAGATAACGGGCCGGGCATCCACCCGGACAGCCGGGAACGGATCTTCGAAGCCTTCTACCGCAGCTCGGGCAAGCAGAGCCTGCTTCGCGGACTCGGGCTGGGCCTGACCTTCAGCAGACTGCTGGCCGAAGCCATGGGCGGCAGCCTGGAGCTGGGCAGCAATCCGCCGCAGGGCTGCACCTTCGTGCTGCGGCTCCCGCTGGCAGAGTAATGAACCGGGGAAGCGCGTTATAGTCCAGCACCCCGCTGCGTGGTATAATCAACTGACTACAAGCGGAAACGGTATTGCCGTCCTTTTAAAGGACGGTACCGTTTCAGCGAGAAATAGAAAGATAATGTATAGCGTGAAACCTATACATTTTTATATTTCAAGTGAACCGGAGGCTGTATATGCTTACTTTTGAACAGAAAATAGCTATTCTTGATTCCTATCCCCAGCTGGAGGCGCGGAAGGTCTCACTGGGACGGGTGAATTATCACCTGGAGCAGAGCCGTCACGACAAGAAGACCGTGGCTTCGTATATTCACCCGAACGGGAACGGCTTCGTCTATGCCGGGCTGCTGCGGGGCTATGAGACGGATGATAAGGGACTGGTCAATATCCGCGATTATTCGGAGGCTGCGCTGCGCGAGCTGCTGGATGCGTCTATCACTTCTCTCTTGATGTACATTCCCGAGGCCCCTGCCCCTTCCAAAAGAAAGAAAAAAGCGCAGACGGGCGGAGCTGAAGCGCAATCACTGTGGACGAATGAGGACGGGCATACGCTGAGCCTGAGATTCGAGGAGGATCTGTGGTATCTCTATGCCGGACTACAGCTTGAGATGGCCTTCGAGACGGTCGCTGAAGCGGAGGAATATCTCGCTGAAGAGGGGTTTGCCCGGGTGGCAGACGAATTACAGGAATAGAATGGGTCCCGGCCCGTAAATCGACGTTTATCGACGATTTACGGGCTTTTTCGCATGAATTTCTGCATATTCCGGCAAATTTATAGAATTTCCCGTTGAGTCCCCTTATACTAGAGCCAATGGCATTTTCCATATATTTCACAAGGAGGAATCACAATGAACAACCCGGAAGGCGGAACACCCTTCACGAATCCTGAGGGACCTAACAACCAACCTGGGCAACCGCAGCCCCAGCGTAAGGTATCCGAGCAGTTCAATAATCTGCTCAAGGATGAACGTGTACAGCAGGCACAGGCAGTAGGCAAGCAGTATTGGAGCTTTTACCTGAGAGCCCTTACCCGCCCGTACAGTACAATGAGGGAAATCCCTGTGGCCCATTTCATGAACAGCCTGATCACCATGGGCCTTACGGCGTTGTTAACGGCCTTATATTTCCTCACCCTGTTCATCAAATGGGATGTCTCGGCCATCTTCGGCCCCGGCTTCCTGAAGCCGCTGTTATTGACGGCGGTTGGCCTGGCCGTTGCTTGCGGAGCCACTTATGCCGTTCTCCGGCTGGAGAAGGTCAGCTTCGATTTTAAATTGCTGATTACCCGGATGGGAACGCTGCTCGTTCCGGCCGTGGCGCTGCTGGTGCTGGCGATTCTCACACTACTTGTCAGCCTGTACTCCTTCTCGACCACACTGGTGGCGTTGTCCTTCCTGTTCGTCTTCATCAGCATGAATACGGCTTTGTTCCAATATCCGCTGAACACTGGCGGCAGCCGGGGCATTGACACCTTATACCCGATTGCCATCGCCAACATTGTGACCGGATATATTTTCTACAAGCTGATCACCTCCGTCATTGCCGGCGCAGCCTTTGGTATGATCAGCAACTCGTTTAATTTATAAAACCACCCTCCAAAACAATTCACGCCAAAAACGGCGCTGCCATCCTAATCAGGACAGCAGCGCCGTTTCCATGTGTTACATTCCTATTCAGCCCGGTTAGCCTGTTACGGAGTGGTTGGGGCTGCCGGTGTTGAAGGCATTTCAACTTCCTTCGCATCCAGTGCTTCCTGCGGAACCTTGATCTCGTCGACCTTGTTGTGATCGCCGATGGTCGCCTTCATATCCATATCAATCGATATCGTCTGGTCATTGCTGGTCATATCCATGACCATGGTTACATCTGTACGGGTTGGGAAATAGGTCTTCTTATCCACCGCATAGGCGATATTCATGCTCTTGATATTCATCTGGTCCATCATGGCAGCCATCTGAGGATCGGCACTGCCGCCCTGGTTCATATAAGACTTCGCCAGCTCCTTGACGTCATCGCCGGATACCTCGGCAGACAACAGATAACTATCGCCTTCCTCAGTGATTTTGGTCTTCTCGGTAAGCGCCTTGAATTGCTCCAATTGCTTCTCAGGGTTCGCGGACTGCTGCATAGCAGCTAGGACCTGTTCCCCCATCGTAGCAGGCAGCTTCATCCATTGCCCGTTCACCTGGGAATAGAAGCCGTCCTTAGTCACATACTGCTCAATCTTCTGGTCGCCCTGGGCCGTCTTCATCTGCACCTCCTGATGCATCATCAGCGGCTCCTTAATGAACTTGGATTTCGTGGTCATATCGGTATCTTGCGCATTGTCCCCTTGTGCCGTCTTCACATTGATCTTCTGCTTCACCTGCGATTCCATCGCGAAGCTCTTCAGATCACCCGATGCGGCAACCGACTTCTGAATCAATTCATCCACCGTTGGAACGCCGTCTGATGTCTGTTCAGCAGGCGCTGCCGATGCGGAGGCTTCCGGAGCCGCGCTTCCTGCAGGTGCAGCTGTTGCAGCGCCCTCCGATGGTTTGAGCTCCTCATTATTGCCGCAGCCAGCCAAGGCAACTGTCAGCATAACACCCATAAATATCGTAGTCCATTTCTTCAAGTTCGATTCCTCCTAGTGATGTTAGCAAGTAGTATTGTTAAATCTTGTGATGTATTTAACCACAGGAGCCCCCCTTCTAATCAGCCGTTTAAAAGTTACATCCAAAGTCATGGTCGTCCGGGTGTTAAAAGAATGCTATGAAGACAGGCAAAACTGTGCTTATATATGGAGAATACTACTATAATCCAAAGGGAAAGAAGCGTGGACCCGCATGAGTTTTGAAATCGTAGAGGCTACCCTGTCTGACATTCAAGCCGCTCTGGATTCCGGGGAGATCACTTCCAGACAATTAGTCCTGATGTACCTTGAGCGCATAGCGGATCATGACAAAAACGGTCTAACGGTGAATTCTGTACTGGAGATTAACCCGGATGCGCTGTTCATCGCTGAATCCCTGGACGTAGAGCGCCAGCTTCAGGGTCCGCGCGGACCGCTGCACGGCATACCGGTGCTATTGAAGGATAACATTAATACCGGGGATAACATGCATACCAGCGCGGGCTCGCTCGCGTTGGCGGACTCTTTTGCCGGAGAGGATGCCTTCATCGTCAGCAGGCTGCGCGAGGCGGGAGCTATCATTATGGGCAAAGCCAATATGACGGAATTCGCCAACTTCATGACGAATGGAATGCCCTCCGGCTACAGCTCCCGGGGCGGGCAGGTGCTTAACCCCTATAACATCTCCACGCCGACAGGCGGCTCCAGCGCAGGGTCTGCGGTAGCGGTGGCCTGTAATTTCTGCACCGTCTCCGTTGGAACAGAGACCTCCGGCTCCATCCTCAATCCCGGCAATCTTGGCTCTATTATCGGTATTAAGCCCACGGTGGGGCTGATCAGCCGCTCCGGTATTCTGCCGCTCTCCAGCACGCAGGATACCGCCGGGCCTATGGCACGAACGGTCCGGGATGCCGTCCTTCTCCTGAACGCTCTGCTCGGTCAGGATGCCGGAGATGCGGCTATGGGTACGAACAGAGGTAAGGTTCATGAGGATTATACGGTTTTCCTGGATGCAGACGGTCTGCGGGGAGCAAGAATCGGAATTCCGCGCGATTATTACTTCGAGGAGCTGACGGAGGAGCAGCTTGCGCTATTCAATGCCTCTGTGGAGCGAATGCGGGAGCTCGGGGCGACCATTATCGATCCGGCCGAGATTACAACGGCGCGGGAGATTAGCTATTCATCTGTGGTGCTGAATGAATTCAAAACCTCACTGAACGCCTATCTGGCCCGCCTGGGTCCGGGTGCACCGATGCGCACCCTGAAGGATATTATTGATTTCAATCATGCCCATCCGGTCCAGACGCTGAAGTTCGGGCAAGCGACCCTGCTCGATGCCGAATTAACAACCTCCGGCACCTTCACTGAGCCGCAATATCTGCGTGACCGCATGACGGATCTCAGACTCTGCAAGGAGCTCGGGATTGACGCTACTATGCGCGAACATCAGCTTGATGCCCTGCTGTTCCCCGCTGACTTCGGCGCACGGATTACCTCAAGAGCCGGATATCCGTCGATCGTGGTGCCGTCAGGCTATACCTCAGCCGGTGCCCCCTTCGGCGTAACCTTCTCCGCCCGGGCCTATGAAGAACCGGTGCTTATCAGACTGGCCTATGCTTATGAGCAGAACTATAAGGTACGCAAGCCGCCTTCACTCCGCAGCTTCATCTGATCCCGCTTCAGGCCAACATGGGACAGGCTCCAGGTGCGCAGCCCGCAGCTGCGCACCCCCTTCTCAATCATAGTCATGCCGGTTCTCTTCATCGGCAATGCTCTGAATCTCCTCTGCATGCATCAGATGCAGCTCATAATCGCCTTCGGCATGCAGCTTCACGACCCGCTCTTTGGTGAACTTCGCACTGCTCTCCGCCGCATCCTCGTCGTAGAACAACAGAATCCCGTCGCTTTTACGCAGCAGCAGATCATCTCTGGCCTTGAACTGCCAGCTCCCGTCATAGGGAGCATTGCTGACGGCTCCGTAGTAGTCAGCACCGGCTACAATGCGGCGGTATTCATTCTGCTTCTCTTCCTTCCACTTCTCCTCCGGTGAGGCATGGGCCGTAATAATGCCCAGCTTCAGTCCGGGATATTGCTGTTTCAGCTCCAGCACCACCTCGCAGGCCCACAGATCAACACCATATTGCCCGGGAGTAATGACCCATTCCAGGCCCTCCTCCACCAGCGGAATGATCCGGTTCGCGAGTGCTTTTTTGATATAGGGAATGCCCTGATGCTTGCTGTCATAAATGCCGAGCTCATGGGCCCGGTAGCCTGTGACCAGTAAAGTCTTCATGTGCTGCGCCTCTCTCCTGACTGCTTCATTCCGAAATGTATGGAACAACCTGTACTCTATGCATTATATCTTATTTCGCGTGGCAGGACTGCCGGACCCGGGGAGCATATAAGCCGGACCCACCGTGCCAAATTATTTTCGGTAATTACGAGTAAATTTAGATAAAGTTTGGAAAACTGCATGAAGATGAAAACTCGTACTCCGTTATACTCAAATTCAAAAGCTGGGGATGATTACACTGTTCGGTATGATTCTTTCCTATATACCCGGCTGGGCAATCTTCGCACAAGCGGGTGTGGCTATGCTTGTTCCGCTGCTCCTGGCCTATCTCTATAAATCGCTCTACAAGCTGGTAGGCAGCGGACGCGGCCAGATCGGGTACGGCGCAAAAACCGTTCCTGCGCAGGGGCCGCCGCCGCTGGCTCCAGAGGAATCCTCCGCCCGGTTTACCGGTGATCTTAAGGATGACCTGCAGGCGGTTAAATCCGGCATCGGCAACAACAGCGATGTCCATTTCAGAGCATTCACAAATGCGAAAACAGGTGCACAAGGAGTCGTCATCCATGTCGATGGCATGCAGAGTGACCGGCTGCTCAGTATGGAAGTTATGCAATACCTGATGCATGAGATGCCTCCCGGTCCGCAGTCTTCTGTTGAAATGGCCGGGCATCGTCTTCCCTTCAGCGAGCTTAGAGAGGAAGAGCATATCAGGGACTTCAATAAGTCTGTCCTCTTCGGCCATGCCGCCCTGCTGATCGATGGGCTGCGCTGCGGGCTCCTGATCGAGATGCCCGGTGCTCCCAGCCGCCAGGCGGACGAGCCGGTCTCCGAAGCGCTGCTCCGCGGCCCCAGACTGGGCTTCACGGAGGTGCTCAGCGAGAATACCTCTATTTTGCGCCGCCAGGGCCTTAGCGATCAGCTTGAGATGGTATCCTTCCGGGCAGGGACCGCTATTGAAAGGGAGATCGTTGTGGCCTACATGAAGGATATCGTCAATCCCGACCTGCTGGAGGAGATTAAGAACCGCATCTGCAAAATCGATATGGATTTCCTGGCCGAATCCGGCTACATCGAGCAGCTGATTGAGGATAATTATCTCAGTCCGTTCCAGCAGCTACAGAATACAGAACGGCCGGACAGAGTGATCAGTGCCCTGCTGGAAGGACGGGTTGCCATCCTGCTGGACGGCACACCCTTTGTACTAATCGCACCGGTAACCTTCAGCATGCTGCTGCAGTCGCCGGAAGACTATTATGAGCGCTGGCTGCCGGGAACACTTCTGCGGCTGCTGCGTTTTGGAGCATCCTTCTTTGCCCTGATGGCTCCAGCCCTGTACATCTCTTTCATCTCCTTTCATCCGGGGCTGATTCCTACAGAGCTGGCGATCACGATCATTAAGACCCGGCAGGGTGTGCCCTTTCCCTCTCTAATAGAGGTGCTGATTCTGGAGGTCGCCATCGAGATTCTTAGGGAAGCGGGCATCCGGCTGCCGAAGCCGATCGGTCCGGCAATGGGCATCGTCGGCGGTCTGATCATCGGCGATGCAGCGGTTCAGGCGGGGATCGTCAGCCCGTTCCTGGTCATTACGGTGGCCGTAACTGCTATATCCTCCTTCTCCATTCCGATGTACAGCGCCGGGATCACCCTGCGGATGCTGCGCTTCGCCGGTATGCTGTTCGCCTCGGTGCTGGGAATGTACGGGACCATTTTGTTCTTCCTGCTGATCTGCTGCCACCTGACCAAGCTCAAGAGCTTCGGAGTGCCTTATCTGACCCCGCTCTCCCCTTTCCGGCTCAGTGACTGGAAGGATCTGTTCCTGCGCGCTCCGATGGCACTGATGAAGCGCAGACCGAAAATGATGAAGACTAAGCAGAGTAAACGAAGATCATGACCGCGTCTGGTATAAGGAGGAATGCAGTATGTTCATACGCACGGATGATAAAATCACGGCTACACAAACGGCCATTTTCCTGAACAATACCTTGCTGGGCGCGGGTGTGCTCACACTGCCGCGCAGCGTAAGCAAGAGTGTCGGAACTCCGGATGGCTGGATCTCCACCCTGCTCGGCGGGGCCATTGTGATGCTGGTTGTCCTCCTTATGGTGAAGATCAGCCAGCAATTTCCGGGAAAAACCGTCTTTCAGTACTCAAGGCTGCTGACCGGCCGGTTCATCGGCGGCATTCTGTCCATGCTGTTAATCCTGTATTTCATCACTATCGCCGGCTTTGAGATCCGTACACTGGCTGAGGTTACCCTGTTTTTTCTGCTGGAGGGGACTCCGATCTGGGCAGTAATCCTTCCTTTTCTCTGGCTGAGCACCTACCTCGTATACGGAGGCATCAACTCTATTGCCCGTGTCTACACCATTGTTTTTCCGATCAGCATTATGATTCTGCTCATCTCCTTCGTGCTCAGCCTGCGGATGTTCGATATCGATAATCTGCGTCCTGTACTCGGCAAGGGATGGTCCCCCGTATTCGCCGGGCTCAAATCCACCGTGCTTGTATTCACCGGCTGTGAAGTCACTATGACGCTTGTGGCATTCATGGAGGACCCCAAAAAGGCTGTCAAAGCTATGCTTGGCGGCCTGTCCATCCTGCTGTCCATCTATTTCCTGACCATCATTATAGTGATCGGAGGCATCTCTATTGATTCCGCCATCACCAGCACCTGGCCCACTATTGATCTATTGCGCAGCTTCGAGGTGCCGGGATTTTTCTTCGAGCGTCTGGAATTCCCGTTCATGGTCATCTGGCTGATGCAGATGTTCTGCAACTTCAGCAGCTTCTTTTTCCAGTCCACGCTGGGTCTCTCACAGATCTTCAAGCTTAAGGTGCACCCGATTATTTATGCGTTGGTTCCGCTGCTGTTCATCTCGGCGATGCTGCCCAAATCCTTAGGCGATCTGTTCGCACTCGGAGATACCATAGGCAAGATGGGGTTGGTGCTGTTCCTGCTGGTGCCTGTCCTGCTCTCTGTCGTCTGGCTCATCCGGGTGAAGGGGCTGAAGCAGCATGTGTAGACGAATCCTGGTGGTGCTGTGTAGTCTGCTAATCCTTGCCACACTGACCTCCTGCTGGAGCAGTAAAGAGATTGAGGATCTGGCCCTATACGCAGGGCTGGCTCTGGATGTCGGAGAGTTCTCGCCCACAGAACAGGAGCTGGAGGACAAGGGCGCTACTTATTATAAAAAGAATAAAATCACCGCCACTGTGCAGATGGTTCCGGCTAACTCCGTGGGAGGGACAGATAAACAAGGCGGCAGCAGCGGCAGCAGTCCACCCTATATGAATGTAACCGGAACCGGAGATTCTGTGCTGGAGATCTTCCGTCAATATTCGATTCTACGTGAACGGCCGATCATCGGCCACCACCTCAAGGTTATAGTGATCTCCAGTGAGCTGCTCAAGCAGCAGAGGATAAACCAGTTAATGGATTTCGTCCTTCGGGATAATGATATCCGTCCCAGCACGATGGTGTTCATAAGCCAAGGCCGCGCAGCAGACACTATGGTCGCGAAGCAAAAAAATGAAATTCCTGCCTTTCACATCAGAGATATGCTGCGCAATCAGAAGAGAACCAGCAAGGTGCTGGACCCTGTTATTTTATCGAAAATGGATGCCAATATGCACTCCAAACGCAGTTATGCACTGCAGAACCTGGTAACGGCGAATGGTGAGGTAGAATTCTCGGGAGCCGGAGTGATCAAGGGAGATACCGGGCACTGGGTGGGCCCGCTGAATCAGGAGGAAACCGAATGTCTGAGCTGGCTGACCAACGGGGGGCAAAGCGGGGTCATCAAGACCTACGACTGGAGCAATGAGCCGATTACCTATGAACTCAAGTCCATGAAGAGTAAAATCACTGCCAAAGCAGACGGCGGCGAGCTGTCCTTCGACGTCAAGCTTGTAACGGAAGGAAGGCTAAGCGAAACCTGGAACGTAGAGGAATACCCTGCGGCCACCCATCTTCCCCAAAAAGCAGAGAAGCTGTTCAAGGAGC
Organism: Paenibacillus sp. FSL M7-0896; assembly: GCF_037975415.1. Lineage (NCBI taxonomy): Bacteria > Bacillati > Bacillota > Bacilli > Caryophanales > Paenibacillaceae > Paenibacillus > Paenibacillus sp. FSL M7-0896. The sequence continues at coordinate 707,042 of NZ_CP150250.1, read as the reverse complement.
GGCTGGAGGGGATGATGAAGAGTATGCTTCACAAGCTGCAGTCGGATTACAAAGCAGATGTGGGCGGATTCTCCACCAGACTCAGCATCCAGGAACCCGCCTTATGGAACAAGCTGGAGGATCATTGGGACGAGGTGTTCAGCCGGACTCCTATTCATGTCACGGTTGATTTGAAGATTACGGACTTCGGTTCCTTCACTCAATAGGGTAATCCCGTTAAGAATCTGTTTTAAAAAAAGCTGTCCCAGCAGCCGTGTCTAATGAACGGCCTTCGGGACAGCTTTGTCGTGCCTTACTGCTTGTCTGAGAGAATCAGCACTCCGCGCCCGGGAACTGGAGTGGAGCCGCTGAACTTCTTCCCGGTAAGCAGATCGGTCCGCTCTAGGGTACCGATATCCGCACGAAGCTCCTCTGCTGAATGGTTCAGCAGGAACAGATAGGATACGCCGTCCTTCACACGCTGAACGGACTCAATGCCTTCCGGCGCGCTGACCAGCGGCGCAATGCCGTTATCGGCGCACAGGTTAGCCAGGAAGCCGCGCAGGAAGGCCGCATCCGGGCTGGTGGCCACATAATAAGCCTTACCAGCACCGAAGCTGTTCACCGTTAGGGCAGGCATACCTTTATAGAAATCCGCACCATACTGAGCGAGTACCTCTGCGCCTTCGGGATGAATCAAGTCGCAGAGCAGGCCGCAGGCATAAGAACGGTTCAGAGCCCCCCATTCCTTATTCATTACGATTTCATTGCTCATGCCCGGCAGCAGGGCATCGATCTCCTCGGCCCAGATCCCCAGCACCTTGCGCAGTTCTCCAGGGTAGCCGCCAACCGTAACCAGATCATTCTCATTGACGATCCCGCTGAAATAAGTCGTAATGAAGGTGCCGCCGGCCTGGACGAAGGCCTCGACCTTCTCGGCGAAGCCCGGCTTCACCATATACAGCACCGGTGCAATGACAATCTTGTATCTCGACAGATCCTCTTCTACGCCGATCATATCCGCTTCAATATTCTGCTGATAGAGCGCATCATAATACTTATGGACCTCGTCCACATATTTCAGTGCAACAGACGGGCCGCTGGAGAGATCAAGCGCCCAGCGGTTCTCCCAGTCGTAGATAATCCCGATCTGCGCCGCACTGCGTGCATCCAGCAGCTCGCTGCCCAAGCTCTTCAGCTCCCGGCCCAGCTCAGCACATTCGCGGAATACGCGGGTATGCTCATGCCCTACATGCTCAATGACCGCTCCGTGGTATTTCTCGCAAGCGCCGATGGACCGCCGCAGCTGGAAGAACAGCACGGTGTCAGCACCGCGCGCTACCGCCTGATAGCTCCAGAGGCGCATGACGCCGGGACGCTTCAGGGAATTGTACGGCTGCCAGTTCTGCTGGCTTGGCGTCTGCTCCATCAGCATGAACGGCTGGCCGTTCTTCAGGCCGCGCATAAGATCATGTGTCATCGCCGTATGGCTGACCGGCGTGTCCAAGGAAGGATAGTTGTCCCAAGAGATTACATCCAGATATTTCGCCCACTTGAAATAATCGAGCTCCGGGTAGAAGCCCATCATGTTGGTTGTAACCGGAATATCCTGGCTGTGCTCCTTGATTGCCTTATATTCGAGAATGTAACATTCCAGCAGGCTATCCGACATGAATCTACGGTAGTCCAGAGAGATTCCCTGGAAGTTGGTCCGGTTGCCGCCCCACTCTTCACTGAGTTCATTCGGAACAACGATTTCCTCCCAGTCATAGAAGGTATGGCCCCAGAACCGGGTGTTCCAGGCTTTGTTGAGCGCATCCAGCGTTCCGTAACGTTCCTTCAACCAGACGCGGAAAGCCGCCTCGGACTGCTCGGAATAATCATATCCGCCGTATTCATTGGAGATATGCCAGGCTACCAGGCCCGGGTGATCCTTATAGCGCTCAGCCAGCTTACCGGCCAGCAGGGCCGCGTATTTGCGGTAGACTGCGCTGTTCGGGTTGGAGTTGTGGCGACCGCCGAATTTACGCTTCCGGCCCTGAACATCCACGCGGGTTACCTCCGGATAGCGGTGAGCCATCCAGGCCGGATGTGCCCCGGTACCCGTAGCCAGACATACATATGTGCCGTTCTTATATAAGCGGTCGATTAACTCATCCAGACCACTGAAATCGTACGTATCCTCAGACGGCTGAATCAGCGCCCAGGAGAACACATTAATGGTGGCTACGTCTATGCCCGCGAGCTTGAACATCCGCTCGTCCTCCGCCCAGACCGGGGCCTCCCATTGCTCCGGGTTATAATCTCCACCGTACCAGATCTTAGGTAATTTCTCGTTGATCACGCTACGCACATCCTTTATAGTATAAGTATATTCTTATTTTAATCGCTACCTCAATCGCTATAAATATAATATTAATGAATTGAAATATAATAATATGGAACAGCAGGAGATGAACCGGAATGTCACTGGATACCGTCCGCAGAATCGTATTCGCCCAGGAGAGCGGCCAGCTGCTCCCCATCACCCTCGACAGTATGGGTTATAACCCTGATCAGGAACAAGTCTCCCGGCCGCAAGGCTATCACACCTATCATTGGCTGCAGACGGCGCATGGCAATGGGATGATCCACTTCGACAACAAGAAGCTCACCCTCACCGAGGGCAGCGGCATTCTGCTGATGCCGGGGACACCGCACCGCTATGAAGCACTCTCCTCAGAGACTTGGCGCACCTATTATCTCACCTTCGGCGGGACCTCAGCCCGGCATATTCTGGATTCGCTCGGGATGAACACCAGCCTGTTCTACCGCTGGGAGAGCGGGGCGCCGCTGAGCTCGATGCTGAAGGAGATGCTGGACCGCCACGATACTTCGAATGACATGTTCAGTCTCGGGGAATCCAGCGATGCCTACCGTTTCCTGCTGACCCTGAACAAATACGGGCAGCTGCATAACAACACGGCCATCTCCCGCAATGTGGACAAGCTTCAACCGCTGCTGAAATGGATGGACAGCCATTATGGTGATCCCGAGGTAGGCCTCCGTGATCTCGCCTCCCGGCTTGAGGTGTCCGGCAGATATCTGAACAGCCTGTTCCTGCAGACCTTCGGGCTATCGCCCTATGCTTATTTCGTCCGGCTGCGCATCCGCAAGAGCAAGGAGCTGCTGGTTGCGAATCCCCAGCTTACCGTTAAGGCCATCTCGCAGCTGGTCGGCTTCCGCGATGTCAGCCATTTCGTAGCCACCTTCCGTAAGCAGTCGGCGGTTACGCCGGAGCAGTTCAGGAAGCTGCACTAACCCCTGAACATACAGAGACGGATACCATCCACCTAAGTGGGGTATCCGTCTTTTGCGGCACGAATATAGGATCTTATCCTACGTTTATGACTTCACTGCTGCCCGTTACTCCACAGGACCGCTGCTGTTCTGCATCCTGTCTGTCCCGCTCACCGCTTCCGGCAGCCCTGCCTTCAGCTCTTCGATGAACTCCCGGAACGCGCTCGTCATATAGAGGTCACGCCGCCGGATGAATACCGTCGGCACCTCCGCATACTTCTCGGGAAACGGATAGATCCTTATCCCCTCCGTGACATTCATCCGGGTGAAATAGGATAACGGCAGCACCGCATACCCTATTCCCGCCCTTACACAGCCGAGTAATCCCTCCATCGTCCCGAACTCCATCATCTTACCCAGCCGTCCGCCCTCTTCCGCCAGCCAGCTCTCCAGCTTGTTCCGGTACAGGCATTCTGCATTCAGCATCAGCAGGGTCTTGTCATGAACAGAGAGGATGCCCTGATAATCCATACTATCGGGAATCACCAGCCCGATCCGTTCGTGGATGAGCAGCTCCTGGACAATCTCCGGGTGCTCCACCGGCCCGTCCATAAACGCCCCCTGGACTTGATGCTGCAGAACCGACTCGATCAGCTCCCCCGCCCGTCCGACCTGCAGCTGCACCTCCACCTCCGGGTAGCATCCTCGGTAAGTGGACAGGATAGCAGGCAGCCGCACTGCCGCCGTCGTATCCGAGCCGATGGTAATCAAGCCTGTGGGCACTGGCGAATCCAGCACCGCCAGCTTCGCCTCATCCAGCAGATTAAGAATCTTGACCGTATACTCCATGAACGTCCGTCCGGCCGAGGTCAAGGTAATTCCCCGGCTATGCCGGTAGAACAGCGGAGTCTTCAGCTCCTGCTCCAGCTGCTGGATTCTTGCCGTTACATTGGACTGCACATAGTTCAGGCTTTGGGCTGCCTTAGAGATACTTCCTTCTTCGGCAACCGCCAGAAATACTTTGAGAAGACCCGTATCCACGCCGTATCGCTCCCCCCGGATCACCCATCAGCCGCAGTGATGGCCTCCATCATTTCCCTTCATTATACATGATCCGATACACCGTTTATGATGGAAATATAACAGGAATGCGAGACCCCGACTAAAAAATGGCTAGGAGTGAGAGCAGTGGAAAACAAAAAGTGGAAGTTCCAGCTGCCCGGTAATCCGGATGGCATAGAAATAGCTATCGGTACAAGTGAAATCAGAACTGTCCATGACCTCCTAAGCCGGTTCCGCCAAGAGGAGCTTATGGCGGCGCAGAAGCAGCAGGCCGAAAGACGGAAGCCACAGCCGAAAGCTCCTGTGGTCTCCCTGGCCTCCCGCATGCAGGAGAAGAGACGTCACCCTACTGCCTGACTCCAGCTTCCTGCAGGCCAGAGCTTACAGCTTGCAAAATCTGAACAGCAAAAGGCGGAAGCATGACGGTTCCAGTCTCCAGATTGCCGGTTAGCGCGCTGCGGTAGTGCTTCTCCAGCCGGATGCTCTGAGCCGTCCGGCTGAGGTTCAGCAGGAACAGCAGCTCCCGGTTCTCTCCTGTACGCTTGAAGGCCTGAACGCCCTCCGGTAATGCCGCGAACTGCTCAAGCCCTGCGTCCAGCGCGATATCACCCAAAAGCTTCAGCCAATAATCCTCCCCGGGATCGGTTCCGATATAATATACCTTGCCCTCCCCGAAGCGGTTCAGTGTAGCCGCAGGAACTCCGGCATAGTAATCATCTTCATACCAGGCGATCGGCTCCGCTCCCTCCAGACAAAGAATGTCGCACCAATGGCTGCATGCATACAGATTCCCTTCAGCATCACGGAGCGTATGAACCTCGTCTCCAACCGGATCATACTCCTCCACCGTTATGCCGGCAGCACGTGAGAACAGCCCGGGAAGAGGCTGCATTACACAGATATTATTCATGTTCTTCACACCGCTTCGGCTCATCAGAATGACTGTGCCGCCGCCTTCCGCAAAGGATTCCAGCGCCTGTGCCGCCTCTTCATCATGCAGGTACAGGCTCGGGACGATAACCAGCTTGTAGCCCTCCAGCGGCTGACGCCAGTCCACCACATCACAACTGATGCCACGCTTGGTTAACGCCCGGTGATATTGCTTGATGTTATCATAATAGTCCAGCCCCTCCGCCTGGGGCTGAATCCGCAGCGCAGCCAACTGCTCGTGCGAATACAGGATAGCCGTCTGACTCATGACCAGTGTCCCTTCCAACAGCGGAGCCAGAGCATTCACCTCACTGCACAGCTGCCCGAATTCGGCAAATCTCCGCCCGGGCACATTGCTGTGGTCGATGAGGCCGTGCCAGAACTGCTCTGCTCCAGCGGCTGCGCTTCTCCAGCGGAAATGCACCACGGTATCCGCACCTCTGGCAATCGCCTGCCAGGCATATGCACGGATCAGTCCGGGATACGGAGTGCGCCACATCGGGAACCAGCAGCCCGGAGGGCCGCTAAGCTGCTCCATGATCCAGAAGCCCCGGCGTTTAATCCCGCGGGTCAGATCCAGGGATAAGGCCCCGCTGTATGGTGCAGTGGCCTGTTTCTTAGGCGAAGGATTCGGATAGTAATCGAAGGCCGCCACATCCAGCTCCTCTGCCAGCCCGTGCATGTCCAGCCGCTGCGGATAACTGTGAAAGTTATGGGTGATAAAATGATGTGGGCAGATCGCCCGCAGCACATCAATCTGCGACTTCTGGAACGCAATCACTGAATCCCATTGGAACCGCTGGAAGTCCAGCAGCAGCGAAGGGTTCTGAAAAGGTGAAGCGCCATAAGGAACTGTCAGTTCACTCCAGCTGCTGTAGCTTCCGCTCCAGACCACGGTTCCCCACTCCGAATTAAGCTGTTCCAGCGTCCCGTACTTCTGCTGAACCCAGTCCCGGAACGCCAGGTTGCAGCTGTCACAGCGGCAATCCAGCATACTGAATTCGTTATCCGTCTGCCAGCCGATAACTGCAGGGTGGCTGCTGTACTGGCGGGCAAGCGCCTCAATAATCCGGCCGCCATGTTTCCGCAGGGAAGCGCTGTTATAACAGCGCTGGCCGCGCACGCCCGGATGGAAGACGCCGCCATCCGCGAGTATAGGCAACACATCCGGGTAAGCGGAGGTCAGCCAACGCGGCGGTGTTGCTGTAGGCGTCCCGATCACAATCTGAATCCCGTACGCATGGAACAAATCCAGCGCCCGGTCCAACCAGGCGAAGTCAAAGCTGCCGTCCGAAGGTTCCAGCCGGCTCCAGGCAAATTCCGCTACCCGGACAACCTTGACCCCGGTTTCCTTCATTAATTTGATATCCTTCTCCCACATGGACTCGTCCCAATGCTCAGGATAATAGTCGACACCGATTTGCACGTTGCTGTAATCATTCCGCTCCCGAATTGTGCCCAGCTCCCTCTTATCGTAATGTACAAGACTTTGATTCGAGTATACCTCAATCACCAGTTAGCCGAAAACCATAAAGGACGCCCCGCCTCACCTCATTCACTGAGATGGGCATGAGCGTCCCGGCCAAACCACTCTATCCAATCTGTTCCCTTTCAGATTATTTCTTCAGCTTATCCCAGGCAGCCTGCATGCCCTTCTCCCAGCCGGCTTCATCCACTTTGCCGGCAATCAATTCCTGAATGGAGCTGGCGAATTCCTGTGTAACGCCATCAGGGAATTTGGACGCCTGCAGCCCGTAGACCTTGCCTTCTTTTACATAATTCCAGACATCCGCACCCAGCAGACCGATATCCTCAGGGGTTGCCGGAATGGTGGACAGCGCAGGAATGAACTTCCATTTCTTCACGATATACTCTTTCCCCATATCCGAAGTGACCAGCCAGTTCAGGAACGTCTTCGCTTCTTCCTTGGAGCCGGATTCCTTGTTCACTACCAGGTTCGCCGGAACACCCACCGACAGCTTATCGTTCATCGCCGCATCATCGTTGATTGGCATCGGGAACATCCCGATGTTCATGTCCGGCGTAATGTTATCCACCAGGGTCTGTGCCCAGTTGCCTTCCTGCATCATAGCCGTTTCGCCCTTGGCGAACAGCGCCAGGTGAGTGTTAGCATCCGTGGTCAGCGGATTCTTCTGGCCGTATTTTACTGTCAGGTTCAGCAAGTTGCTCCAATCCTTGAACTTCTCATTCCCCACAATGGATGCAGTTCCGTCGTTCAGACCCTTGATGAATTCATCCACATTATCCTGCTGGGCAAAAGCTACGCTAATCCCCTGAATCCCCAGCAGCCACCATTCCTGATAAGCGTTGCCGAACGGAGTTACGCCAATCGCCTGCAGCTTTTTAGCTGCTTCTTCAAGCTGGGAAATGGTTTTTGGCGTCTCTGTAATCCCGGCCTTGGCGAACAGGTCCTTGTTGTATACATAACCGATTCCTTCAAGGTTCATTGGCATCCCGTAGGTTTTGCCGTCCTTGGTCATAGGTTCTGCTGCAAGTGGAATCAGATCCTTCACCCAAGGCTGGTCGGACAGGTCTTCGAGTTTGTCTTGCCACAGTGCCATTTCAGCATACCCGCCGTTACTGAAGATATCAGGAGCATCGCCGGAAGCGAATTTGGTCTTCAGCGCTGCACCATAGTCTGCGCCGCCGCCCACCGTCTGGATATCCAGCTTGATGTTAGGATGCTCTTTCTCGAATTCCACCTTCAGCTCATTCAGGCCTTCCACGATCTCGGTCTTGAACTGGAAAATCTTAACCGTCTTCACAGCGCCGCTGTTGCCAGCGCTTCCATTAGAAGCATTATTTGAGGCAGACTTATCGGCATTGCCGCCACAAGCCGCGAGCACTACTGACATTAGCATTACGGATGACATCATCAGTGCAGAATGTTTCTTCTTCATTAGATATTTCCCCCTTGAATAATTTAACTGCTTCTTATGTGGAACGGGAGCCCGGTGAATTAACCCTTCACCGAGCCAGCCGCTATTCCCTCAACAATGTAACGCTGCATGAACAGATAGAAGATGACGATCGGGGCAATCCCGATGGTCAGTGCCGGAAGCGCCATATCCCACTGCTTCGTATACTGGCCGAAGAAGGAGAAGGTCGCCAGCGGAATCGTCCGCAGTCCGGGTGCTTGAAGAATCAGAGACGGCAACAGATAGTCATTCCAGATTCCCAGCGCATTGAGCACGATAATGGTCATCAGCATCGGCTTGAGCAGCGGCAATACAATCCGGAAGAACGCGGAGATCGGGTTACAGCCATCCACCGTGGCCGCCTCTTCAATCTCCAGCGGCACAGACTTGATGAAGCCGTGGAACAGGAAGATCGCCATCGGAATGCTGAGGCCGAGATGGGAGATAATGAGACCTGTGAAGGAGTTATTCACGCCCAGGACGTTCACAACCTTCAAGATCGGAATCATAATCGTCTGGAACGGAACCACCATCGCCGCTACCATCAGCAGCAGCAGAATCTGGTTGAACCGGTTATTGGCACGCACCATGCGGTACGCCGCCATCGCACTGAACAGCGAGATCAGCGCTACACTGATGATCGTAATAATCAGCGAGTTGCGGAAGGCCTCGGAGAACCGGGCCAGCTTCCAGGCATTCGTATAGTTCGACCACATGAAGCTCTGCGGCCAGCTTGCCGCGTCGCTCAGAATCTCGCCGAAGGATTTCACCGAATTCGCCAACAGGAAGTAGAACGGAGAGAGGAACAAAAGCGCCAGAAGGATCATAATCACTTCAATGCCGATATTCCATCTGCTTTTGGTCTTGGCATTCATTAAGCTTCTACCTCCTTACTCTTCGTTATACGAACCTGAATGACAGTGATCAGCGCTACAATGAGGAAGAATAACAGCGCCTTAGCCGTACCCAGACCATAACGGTTGTTCAGGAAGGCTTCGTTATAGATGTTCATCGCTACAGATTCCGTCGATTTGAACGGTCCGCCTTTGGTCAGCGAGAGGTTCAGGTCGAACATCTTGAAGGACCAGGAGATCGCCAGGAACAGGCCAATCGTAACCGCAGGCATAATCAGCGGAAGGATGATGTTACGCAGCACCTGCATCCGGGAGGCGCCGTCAATCTCGGCAGCTTCAAGCACCTCTTTGGAGACGTTGCTGAGCGAAGCGATGTAGATGACCATCAGATAGCCGGAGGACTGCCAGATGAAGACCAGGACAATTGCCCAGAAGCCGGTGGTCGCATCCCCGAGCCAAGGAAGGTTGAAGAAGGACAGGCCTGTAAGATCGCCCATAGTGGCGAAGCCTTTGATGAAGATGAACTGCCAGATGAACCCGAGCAGCAGGCCCCCGATCACATTCGGCATGAAAAAAATGGTCCGGAGCATATTCCGTGTCTTCAAGGGTTTGGTCAAAAGATAGGCGAGGAAGAAGCCTACTACGTTAGTCAAGATCACACCCAGCACGGTGAATCTAACGGTAAACCAGAAGGATGACCAGAAATCGTGATCATTTGTAAAAATACTTTTAAAATTCTCAAAGCCGACCCAGCTTACATTACCGGATACGCCGTTCCAATCCGTGAAGGAGTAGTACATCCCCATCAGAAACGGAACAATCATGATCAAGGTAAAAAACAATAATGCCGGGCCAACGAAAAATACCTGCTGACCAAATTGGGACAATTTATTGCCGCGCATGTATGGCCCCCCTTTCTTTTACTCACTCACTTGTTTATGATCTAAAGATATTATCTGTTTTTTGCAGAGCCTCTTACACCTACGCAAGTGATCTTTAGGGTGTAAAATATTGACCTGGATGTGACCCGCCCCATGAAATGGACCAGTATCCGCACGAAGCTGATTGTCTTCCTGCTTGTGCCCACCTTAATCTGCATTATGGCTACGATGTATGTCAGCTATTCCCACACCACCAAGTCGCTGCGGGACCGGGCGGTCGATGAGAACAAGAATCTGCTCTATCAGGGCTACAAGAACATTAACAGTCTGCTGCAGGAGATTAACCGTCTATCGCTGAACGTTTATTCCGACGGCGATTTCTACCGGCTGCTGGAAGCCGGGTACGACGATCTGTCCTCCGATATTGCCATCTATAACTCGCTCAGCTATATCTCCACCTCGCTGCCCCACCTCTCACAGGTGTACTTATACAGTGTGAAAGACTCGAAGGCTACGCTGATTACCGACAATACAACACCCAAGCGCTGGCTGGCTAATGCCCCCTACCACCAGTCCAGTCTGAGCGGAAGCTCACCGGTAAGCGTGCAGAGTACACATCTGAGCAATGCTTACGGGCTAAGGCTGCCCTTAACGCAGTTTATACCGGAGCCGGTCTTTACGCTGCACCGCAGAATTGAGCGTATCCCTACCTCGCAGGCGCTAGGCTATCTGTCAATTGATGTGAAGCTGGCTGCCCTCAGTGAGATTGTGGACCAGCTGTACGAGCAGGATCAGGAGAAGCTCTACCTGGTGGACAGCAGCGGCAGGCTGGTCTACAGCCATGATTCCGGGCTGCTCGGCAAACCGCTGAATGCTGATTGGTATAACACTCAGATTGCGGACAGTACGCAGTTGCAGGGTTATTTTGAACAGGACAGCTCTGTATTCATCTATCAAAAAATCGACAGCATCGGCCTCGGCTGGACGCTCGTCAAGCAGATTCCCGTCTCCTACCTGTTCCGCGAAGCCAAGGAGGCCGCCGCGATCAACCTTCTGCTGCTGGCGCTGCTGCTGGTAACGATCATTGTTCTGACGATCCTTGTCTCCTTCCGGATTACCGCGCCGATCAAGCAGCTGACCCGGTATATGAATCAGGTCCAGACCGGGAATCTCAACATTGAGATCCGCCCGGCAGGTAACGATGAGATCGGGGTAGTCACCGAGCATTTCCGCAGTATGATGGATACGATCAACAATCTCATTCTGCGGGAGTACAGACTGGAGCTGGCGAGCCGGACCAATGAGCTGAGGGCGCTCCAGTCCCAGATTAATCCGCATTTTCTGAACAACACTCTCCAGATTATCGGTACGCTGGCCCTGGAGCTGAAGGTGCCGCAGATCTACGGCTTGCTGTCGGCTCTGGCCAAAATGATGCGCTACAGCATGTACAATGATGAGAAGGTGGTGACGGTCCAGAATGAGCTGGATCATGTCAAAGCGTATATCCAGCTGCAGAAGGAGCGTTTTGAGAACAAGTTCAGCTTCCGCTGTGAGGTGGAGGAGCCGCTGCTTCAGGCGCTGATGCCCAAAATGATCCTGCAGCCGATTGTGGAGAATTACTTCAAGCACGGCTTCCAGCTTGACCGCCAGGACGGATACATGGAGATTAACGTGGCCGCGCTAACCCCGGAGCGGATGGAGATCAGCATCGCCAACAACGGCCTCCCGATTCCGGCAGGACGGCTGGAGGCGCTGCGCAAGGAGCTGGAGCAGTCCAGCACCGTTGAAGAACGGGAGCTCCTGCAGAATGCCGGACAGGACAGCCCCAGCAGACGCGATGCACCGGGCGCGGGCATCGGCCTCGGCAATGTGCTGGCCAGGCTGCGGCTGGTCTGCGGCGATAACGCCCTGCTGACCGTGGATAATCTGAAGACAGGCGGGGTAATCATCCGCCTTGAAATCGATATTGTAGTGGAGAGTGAACGGATATGAAGGCACTGATTGTAGATGACGAAGCAAGAGTCCGGAAGGCCGTCCGCCTGCTGGTGGACTGGGAGGCCCATCAGATTGAGGAGATTCTGGAGGCGGGTAACGGCAATGAGGCCATCGGTCTAATCCGCCAGGAGAAGCCAGCGCTGGTCATTATGGATATGATGATGGAGTCCGGGAGCGGCCTGGAGCTGATGACCTGGGTGGATGAATTCGCAGGCAGCACCAAGTTCATTGTGGTCAGCGGGCATAATGATTTCGACTTCGTCCGCCAGACCGTCCGCCATGGCGGCATCGATTATATCCTGAAGCCGATTGACCCGGATATGATTAACAGCGCGGTCTCCAAAGCAGTATCCGCCTGGCGGGCCGAGGAGGCGGAACGCAGCCACCGCCAGCACCAGAACCTCCGGCTGAATGAGATCAAGCCGATCTTCGGGGAGAAGCTGCTGTCCGCATTGATCGACGACAAGGTGAATGCCGAGGCCTCGCTGCGCCGCCTGATCCATGACGGCATCATTCCGCCGGACATTAAGATTTCGCGTCTGCTCCTCGTGCAGACGGACAGCGGCAACAATCCGCTGCTGCGGCGCTTCGGCGGTGACAGCGAGCTGCTCTACTATGCCATCGTGAACATCTGCAACGAATTTTTGCAGCAGCAGGGCACGGGCATCGCCTTCCGCTATTGGGGCGGGCCGCCGGAGATTGCCATCCTGCTCTGGGAGCCGCATGAATCCGTCACTTCGCTGATTAGCCGGATGAATCAGGGCATCTTCCTGACGCTGCAATTCCGCATGCATTTCGGAATCAGCACGCCGGGCGCTTTCCCCGCGCATCTGCCGGCGGGACGCGCCGAAGCCGCCGAAGCGCTGCTGCGGCGGAATCTGCTCAGGCATGAGGATTACTGCCATTTTGCGGGAGAGGAGGCGCTGCCGGGCGCGGGGACAAGCATGGGAGCGGGCTCGGTGGCAGGCGGGGAGACTAATGTGGGTGTGATGACGGGCGGGAAGCCAGGCTTGGGTGCGGTGACAGGCGGAGTGACTGGCAGTGGAATGGACGAGGTGACGAGCCGGAAGTCAGGTGCGGGTGCGGCGACAGGCGGATTGACTGGCTCGGGAACGGGCGAGGTGACTGGCCGGAAGTCAGGTGCGGGTGCGGGGCCGGGGTGGGTGACTGGCAATGGTGCTGGCGCAGTGACGGGCAGGGAGCCGGGGACGATACCCGGCGGGAAGCCGCGCGATAAACGGGAGACCGCAGTCCCGCTGAGCTTCGCCGATGTCCAGGAGGACTGGCGGATGGCAGTCATCAGCGGGACGCCCGAGGCCCTGACCGCAGCAGCGCAGCACTGGACCCAGGAGTTGAGCCGCCGGGGGGTGGTTACCCCGCAGATGCTGAACGACTGGAGGGCCGATGCGCTGCTGCTTCGCTCCCGGCTGGTCCGGGAGGCGCTTGGCAGCCAGGCGGCTAACGTGCTGGCTGAGCTTGAGCAAGGGGACCAGCAGAACCCCTCTCCGCAGCCCAGCGGCTATTCCTTCTCCCTGTTCGCCTGGCGCGATTGGTCCCTTGCCTTCATGCAGCAGTTATCCCGGGCGCTCACGGACAGACAGCAGAAAGAGCGGAACCCGATGACGGAGATCGTAAAATACATTGAGCAGAATTACCCCTCCGACCTCTCCCTTCAGGAGATGGCGGGCAAATTCCAGGTCAGCCGCGAGTATGTCTCACGCCGGTTCAAGCAGGAATACGGCATCAACTTCTCCGACTACATTGTCAGCGTCCGCATCGAGAAGGCCAAGCTGCTGATGCAGAATCCGGGCCTCAAGCTGGCCCAGATCTCGGAAATGGTCGGCTTCCACGACGTCAAATACTTCAGCAAGGTCTTCAAGAAGCACACCGGCCATTCGCCGAAAGACTACCGGGATCAGGCGGAGCATTAAGCTCTGCCTTCGCCTACATTCGGCTGTGTTCCCTCGCGGCGGTGCATTGTGTTCGGTTTTTCGCCTACATTCGGCCGTGTTCCCTCGCGACGGTGCATTGTGTTCGGTTTTTCGCCTACATTTGCTCCGGTTACTTCACCCTTTAAGTCCTTCATGGCTCTTCAGCCATCCACAGATGAAGAGCTGATGCTCTACTAGTAGCTCATCAGCTCTAAACGTGTGAAAATTACTTTAACTAATGGCTTGCTGAGTGGTTACCTCCCCCCGATTAGGGGACAAGGGGGAGGCTTAATTGTAATTCGTACAACTAAATCGTCCGATATGCCGCCAAATCTCCCTTTAGATGTAGTTCGTGCAATTAAAATACCCCTATACCTGGATTTTCGTCCATCCGGGCAAATCTAGTTGCACAAAATACAATTAGAAGAGGAAGTCCATCCGTTTCACTGTTTTTAGTTGCACAGAATACACTTATTCCTGTTTTTTCGCTACGAACGCAGCTTCATCCCTTACCTCATTCGCAGCTTCATCCCTTACCTCATTTATGGAATGAACTCACTTGTTTAATTCTGATGCTCTACTAACTGCTGCCGTCCGTTTGCTGTTAAATTTCGTTAACCTCTGTACCACGCCAGAAAAGCCGCCGCCACTGCCTTGCCGGCTGCGCCGTTCGGGTGCGGATCGAACTCGTCGCTCATATACTCCGGCTTGATCCGGTGATCTGCAGGAGCCGGAACTGAGAGGACGGCGGCCATGTCGAATACGCGGTCCACTCCGGCCGGAGGACTCATGCGGATACATTCATTCACTTTACGCCAATGGGTCTCACGCTCGCCCTCGAAATTGAAAGGTGGCACGGTGCTGAGAATTACTGTTGCCTCCGGCTGTGCTTCCTTGATCCGGGAGATAATGTGTGCGAGGTCCCCCAGCAATTCATCTGCCGAGCGCTGGCCGATATCCAGATCATTCACGCCCAGCACGATTAGCACTTCATCCCCCTGCTGCGCCTTATGCAACCAGGGACCGTCCGTGGCTACATCGTAAGCCCGGCCCCAGCCGGAGCCGATATTCCACACTCCATACTCTGTGCCCAGCCCCTCCGCAATTCTTGCCGCCCAGTGTGTGTATTGATCCTTGGCAGTCCGTACCCCTTGCGTGATCGAGTCACCCAGAAAAACCAGCTTCTTCGTTCCATCCTTCTTGTAGCCCAGGAAGCTTGGAAGCACCTGCAGCTTATCCGATTCGCTGAACCCGGCGGCCGACTCCTGGGCGGCTAACGTGCCCGGCACATCGTAGCCGGAGACCAGCATTCCCTCCACATTGAAGGGGAATGACTTGCCTGCGCCAGCCGTCTTCAAGGTCCAGGTGAAGGCCAGCATATGGCCCTCCGGCAGCTCCAGAAGCGCTTCGTCGCTCCAGAACTGCTCACCCGGCTCCACTCGCCGCGACAATTCGCCGCCAAAGGTAACCGGCACCTGCGAGCCCGGCACAATGCTGCCATCCGGCGCGGCTCCGCCATCGGCAACATATGCCGCTTCGATGCTCCACTCGCCGCCCGGTTCACTGGCTATCGCATCCGCGCCCAGGTCCCAGGTCGAATCCACCGCATTGCTGTGCCAGAACTTCAGCGTCAGGCTCCCGTTCTCCCGCAGCCGGATATAGGTGCGGTACGTATGGGTGAACAGCTCCGGCGCGTTCATAATATAGTTGGCGGCTGTAGACAGCGCGGTGGCCGAGCTGAACTCCGGCTGGCTCAGTACTCCGTTTGGCCTGTTCTCCTTGTTCTCCATAGTGCAGCCCGCCTTCCCGATACTCTCTTCCCCACTATCCACCTTCCCCCAGTCCTCCTCTCCAATATTCACTGTCCCTCTACCCTCAATATTGTTCATAGTCATCGACTCCTTTATTCTGGTGCTTCTTCTATGGCTGATGGGCTGGCGGGCTTGTGGGTTGGTGCGGCTGATGCTGTACAGTAACTTAACTCGACAGTAACTTGGCAACCCTTCCAGCATTCCTTCAGCATTCCTTCAGCACTCCATTGGCGGCACTCCTTTAGCACTTCTTCAGCACTCGTTCGAAACCTCTAATGTTGCACTATCTGCAACACTGCTGCCTGTGAAACTCGCTATTTCGGTGCAATGTTGCACCAAATGCAGGAATTTCGCCGCTTATTCGCCCAAGGAAGCTGAAATGCTGCATTTTTGACAACAATTCGCCATAGCCCTGCTCCTGCTGCGGGGATTGTTGCATTTCTGGCAGCAATTAGCCCGTTGTGGCTCATCGTGTGCGCCATTGCACTCCCCATCGCCGCCAATCCCCAAAAAGCTCCCCGATCCAGGAGACTAATGTCCCCTGTCATCAGAGAGCTTGGTTACTTAAGGGCCGCCATAGGCTAAGCCAGCGTGCAGGTGTGTTAATTCGGTCTATAGTTGTGTTAATTCAGTCTTGCAGGTGTGTTAATTCGGCTATAGTTGTGTTAATTCAGTCTTGCGTGTGTGTTAATTCCGTCTATAGTTCACTTATTTCAGCGTAATCGTGAACGATACGGATTTCTCGCCCGCGCCCACGCTCACTGTAGTCTCATCTACCTGCTCCGCACCTTCCACGGAAGCGATAGCGCCGAGATCCTTCACCGCCAGGGTGAATGCTTTGCCGCTGCCTTCGGCAGTTACTTTTACAGCACTGCCGCTGCGAACCGCTTCCACCTTCAGCTCAGAAGCCCCGTGGATATCACGCACAGTCGCTGCAGCAGACTTCCCGTCCTCCAGGGAGTACAGGCCGAACTTCACGCCATCGGCAAAATCATAATCCGGACGGCTGTCCTCACTGCCCACAGCCAGCAAAGTGTTCGGCCGAACGAACAGTGGCAGGCTGAAGAAGTCATGCTTCTCCTTGCGCCATGCTCCGCCCTGTACGGTCTCACCGCTTAACAGGTGTGTCCAGCGTCCGGCCGGCAGGTAGTACTTCACTTCGCCGTTCTCCTGGAAGATCGGAGCGACCAGCAGGGAATCACCAAGCATGTACTGGCGGTCCAGCACCTCACAGGTCGGATCTTCCGGGAACTCCATCACCATGGCCCGCATCGAGGCCCAGCCTTGCTCATGTGCCTGTCCGGCTACATCATACAGGTACGGCATCAGGCTGCACTTGAGCTTGGTGAAGAAGCGGGTAACGTCCACGGCTTCATCGTCATACGCCCAAGGCACACGGTACGAGGTGCTGCCGTGCAGACGGCTGTGGCTGGAGAGCAGGCCGAAGGCCAGCCAGCGCTTGAAGACATGCGCCGGAGCGGTGTTCTCGAACCCGCCGATGTCATGGCTCCAAAAGCCGAAGCCGGACAGGCCGAGCGACAGGCCGCCGCGCAGGCTCTCTGCCATGGATTCATAGTCGGCATAGCAATCGCCGCCCCAGTGAACCGGGAACTGCTGGCCGCCAGCGGTAGCGGAGCGTGCGAACACGGCAGCTTCATTTTTGCCGAGCTTCTCTTCCAGCACCTCGAATACAACCTTGTTATACAACTGGGTATAATAGTTATGCATCTTGTAAGGGTCGGAGCCGTCAAAGTATACCACATCCGTCGGAATCCGCTCGCCGAAGTCCGTCTTGAAGCTGTCTACGCCCATATCCACCAGGTCGCGCAGGTAACCGGCATACCATTCACAAGCCGCAGGGTTCGTGAAGTCGACCAGTCCCATTCCCGCTTGCCAGAGGTCCGTCTGATAGACGTCACCGTTGGCTTTTTTGAGCAGATAACCGTTCTTCCGGCCTTCTTCAAACAGCGGGGAGCGCTGTCCGATATAGGAGTTGATCCATACGCAGATCTTCAGCCCCTTGTCGTGCAGACGCTTCAGCATCCCCACCGGGTCCGGGAACACACGGGAATCCCACTGGAAATCCGTCCATTGATATTCGCGCATCCAGAAGCAGTCAAAGTGGAACACATGCAGCGGCAGATCGCGCTCCGCCATCCCTTCCACGAAGGAGTTCACCGTAGCTTCATCGTAATCTGTAGTGAACGAAGTCGTCAGCCACAGGCCGAAGGTCCAGGCCGGAGGCAGCGCAGGCTTGCCGGTCAGGGAGGTGTATTTCGTGATGACCTCTTTAATCGTCGGTCCTTCAATCACGAAGTATTCCAGGCTCTCTCCGGCTACGCTGAACTGGGCCTTCTTCACCTTCTCAGACGCAATCTCATACGATACCAGCTCCGGCTGATTCACAAATACACCGTACCCCTTGCTCGTCACATAGAACGGAACGTTCTTGTACGCCTGCTCGGAGCTTGTACCGCCGTCTTTGTTCCACAGATCCACCACCTGGCCATTTTTGACAAAAGCCGTAAAGCGTTCGCCCAGACCATACACGAATTCGCCGACGCCTAAGTCCAGCTCTTCACGCATGAAGGTGTTGCCGTCCTGATCCGTGATGTAGGCCATCGACTTGTAACCGCTGCCGGTAATTCGCTCGTCCCCGCGGTAGAAGTCCACCGACCAGTGGGTGCCCTTGTTAATGACCACACGGAGTCCGCCGCTGATCAGCACTGTCTGCGTCTCTGTCTCCTCGATCTCCACATGATCGCCGGTTCCCTCAGTCAGCTCGAACGAAGGTCCGCGTGGAATCACGCCGTCGTTATGAATAATTTTGACTCCTACCACGCCCGGAAGCGGGGAGTGGAATTTCACCGTCAGCAGTGTGGAGTTGAGTGTCGCCGAACGTCCCGTGATGGGTGTAGTCTGCGTGATGGCGGTCAGGCCTTCCTCTGTTTTCTCTACAACATAGTTCTGCACTGCACCATTGATTGTAATTCCGTCACGAACCAGCCATAAGCCGTCTGTAAATTTCATATGTGCACTTGCCACCCTTCGATTTGGTGTATATAGTTGCATTATACCGATAATAAAAGCTCAAAACTAATAATATATAGCTTATTTATAACACTATTTTGACGTCATCAGACAAGGAGGCCCCTAATGGACCGTACCTCGCAGCGCTTGCTCAAAGAAGACCGCGAACACGGGGATGTCATGTTCCCCCTGGCTGCCTACTGGATCGACCTTCCCGCCGGAGCGCATGTCCTGGACACCCACTGGCATGAGGAAGCCGAGTTCTTCCTGCTGCTGGAAGGCGAGATTCTGTTTCAGGTAGACACCGACTATTTCACGCTTCGCCCGGGTGAGGCCGTGTTCATTGAATCAGGGGATATCCATGCCTCATACGCGCTTACGGAGACCCCCTGCCGCTTCTGCGCCCTTGTCTTCCACCCCGACCTGCTGGCCAGCGCCCAATATGATACTATCCAGCAGAGTGTTATTCTGCCGCTTCAGGAGAAACGCCAGAGCTTTCCGCGCCACCTCACCCCTTCTGTTCCCTGGCAGGCGGAGCTGCTGGTGCATCTGAACCGGATGATGAACGCGTATGAGCAACAAATGCCCGGATTCGAAGCTTTTATGAAAGGAACCCTGCTGATTATGCTCTCGCAGATTGCGCAGCCGGGGCGCTTCGTCAACCACAGCCAGTCCGAAGGCGCGGAGCCCACGAAGATTGACCGCCTGAAGCGGGTAATTCTCTATATCCAAGACAACTACCAGGAGCCGATCCGCACCCGAGACCTGTCGGGGCTGATTCCGATGAGCGAAGGGCAATTTTGCCGTTTTTTCAAAAGCATGACCCGCAAGACGCCCGTCGATTACATCAACTCCTACCGGGTCCGCCAGGCCGCAGCCCTGCTGAAGCAGGGAGACCGCAAAATCTCCGATATTGCCATGGATGTCGGCTTCGACAACGTCAGCTACTTCATCAAAGTGTTCCGCAAAGTCATGAACTGCTCGCCCTCAGAATTCCGAAAGGACGCCAGTCCCTTCACCGGGCAGAACCAGCTTTATCCGTAGGCTGGACCCCGCCCCATTCTTTTTTCCTGCTTACGGTTGCCCGGATACGTTTAAGTTAGGGTATGGATGACCACGGCACCTGCCGCTTCAGCGGTGGCCTAATGGCTCATTCCGGTGGACATGCCGTTCCCCACTAATCTACTTACAGGAGGCAGATATTCATGAATCAGCATGTAACCTTGCCAATTGAGGTACAGGACTTCTACAATGCAGTGAACCAATACCAGCCTGACGCTCTGATCGAATTGTTCGCACCCGGCGCTACCGTGAAGGATAACGGGAAGTCGGCCGAAGGCACAGAGGCTATAGCGGCTTGGGCAGAATCCGAGCTATTCTCTGCTAAGGTCCGCTTTACTATTATGGAAATTGAAGAAATCCAGGGCCGCATTGCAGTGACCGCTGAGATGGAGGGGGAGTTCAATAAGAACCGTGTTCCCGCCCCGCAGCAGTTCACCCATGAATTCAAGGTACAAGGCGGCAAAATCAGCGAGCTGATCATCACGCTTAAATAACGCCGAGCAAGTTCAAAGTATAACCATACTTTATAACTCAAAAGGCTGTCCCATAAGTCATGAATATGACTACGCGGGACAGCCTTTTAATTACATAAGATGGGTTTCAGCACTGGAGTGGACGCGGCGATGGCCACTCCGTTGTGTTCTTGTGTTCCCTGATTGCATTTTCTGCAATAGATTCCGCTCTATATTGCCCTAGAACGCATTCTATTGTATTTCATACAGTAGATTACTGGATTTAGGCTCCAGAAGGCCATTTCCGGCGAATTCTATTGTATAGAGTGCAATAGAAGCTACTTTCCCGTCGATTTCAGAGACATCTATTGCACAAAGTGCAATAGCCAAACGTTGAGCATTAGAGTATAGGCAAGTTACTTAACACTACATCCCCATTACCTGCCAGCAAGCACGGAATTCCTCCCACCGTCTTTACGAATTACAATAAAGCAGGTGCTGTCCGGCAAAGGCACCGCCTGCCCGTTATCGTCCATCATAACCACTCTGTTCTCCAGCGCCTCCGTGTAGCCCTCCTGCAGGTAATGACGCAAGACCTCTATCTTGGCCCGGTCCCCCAGCGTCTGCTGAATGAATGCGGTGTACTGCGAAGGTGTGAAGTAGCCGAACTGTTCCTGAACCTCATGAATGTAGGCTTCCTCCCCCCAGGTGTAGGTATAGAGGAATTCCATCGCATCGTTTACCGGCATCAGAACCTCGTATTCGCCCAGCTGTTCATAACGGATATTCCGTCCGGCAAAATCCTTCGCGTACCGCTCCAGCCACGCCATCCCGTCCGCCTCCAGGAACCGCACTCTGCGCCGCTCCTCCTCCGGCTCGCTCATAATCCCGTCGCGGATAATGATCGTCCCGCCATCTGCCAGTACATCGAAGGCACTGGTCAGCGCTGCCGCCACCGTGCCATGATTG
The DNA here is from genome assembly GCF_037975415.1 of Paenibacillus sp. FSL M7-0896. Taxonomy (NCBI): domain Bacteria; kingdom Bacillati; phylum Bacillota; class Bacilli; order Caryophanales; family Paenibacillaceae; genus Paenibacillus; species Paenibacillus sp. FSL M7-0896. The sequence continues at coordinate 685,868 of NZ_CP150250.1, read as the reverse complement.
AACTTCCGGCCGTCCAGCGGCACATAGGAGTATAGCTCATGCAGAATCGATGAGAAAATCACCGTGTCCACCGTGCCCGGCTCCACGTAATCCTTCAGGTTCAGCGCATCGCCCTGGAGCACCTCCCAGCGGCGGTCCTCCCGCTGCTTGCGCTGCCGCAGCGCTTCGATCACATTGCTTGCGATATCAATCCCCACTGGCACCACCTCCGGCATCCGCTCCTCAATCAGATCGAGCAGCACCCCGCCGCCGGGGCCGATGTCCAGCACCTTCCCTCCGGTAACGTAGTCCAGAATCACTGCCTTATAGTCAGCCGTATCATTCATCTGGCTTAAGTACGTATCCTCATTGTGGAAGCGGTCGAAAGCGTCCCGCCGCAGATCGAACAGGTCGAACAGCAGCAGGACCGCCCGTTCATACAGCGCTGACTTCTCGGCCTCCATACAGAACTCAATTAGCTTCTCCGCTGCTGCTGAGAACTCGAACTGGAAGAACAGCGTATCCGGCAGATGCTCCTTACCCCGCAGCCTGTGCGTAAGATGCGGGTTGCTGCCGGAAGGCTTCACGCCGCTGTAGATCTCCTCCCAGCTCAGCTCCGAGAGATACTTCTCAATAATCCGTTTCTTATAGACGTTGATCTTCTTGCTGCCCTTATAGTCATAATGAATACTGTTCATGACCGCCTCGAAGCTCAGATGGCTCAGATGGCTTAGCTGAAGCGGGCCGCTGCCGGCCACCAGACTCATGACCTTCAGGAACTGCTCCAGCGAGAAGGTCTGGAGCGCCGATTCCACATACCAGAAGGTGGCAGGCTGCAGCGGCTCCAGCGCAGCTGGGAGGAAGCCCTCCTGCACCAACCCGTCCCACTCCGTCTCGTAATCCTCCCCCTGCGCAATGGACCCGGCGCGCATTCTCCGCAGACGTTCCTTCATCGGGACTTCAGGCTGCAGATTCCCTGAAGCAATTACAGCAATCAGCTCCATGACCTGCAGGCGGACCTCCTGCCACAGCTCCGGGGATACCGCAGCAATGATGCAGTGATTCAGTGCGAACAGCAGCCGCTCCAGCTCCTCTGCGCCCAGCAGTCCCTGCTCCACCAGTGCGGACAACGGAAGATTGACGGAAGGCGGAACCTCGCCGCGGATTTGCTGTCCAATCAGCCCATGCGTCTCGATCAGCGTATGTATGACCCGTCTCTTCTCCGCAGAGCCTGCCTCGTCCTGCTTCATCCCTTCTGCATACCTCCGGTACAATTCTGCGGAGCCGATATTATGAACGAAAATATTAATACCCTCTTCCTGCCAGCTCCGCCGCTGCCGGAGAGTCCCGCCCTTAGCCGTCTCCGACCAGATCAGCGTCTCCTCAGCCAGCTCCTTGATCCAATACGACAGCGGCAGACTGTCCAGCACCCGCAGACTCCGCTCTACATAATCCAGCACCGGATTCTGCTGCGCAAGCGACTGCAGCGATTCTACCCGCTCCAGGTTCACAATCGTCTGCTCTGCCTGCACGATGTACTCCAGCCACGGATAGCCTTCTCCGGCAGGCCATTCTCCTTCACGATACGCCTCTATAGCCCGTAATGATTTCAGCATTTGCATACCTCCCTATGTAATAGCAATCTATATACAATAGCCCATGTGCTTCAGGTTTGAATCAGAGTGTCCCCGGAATGGAACAAACCGCAAGCTTCTATTATAGAAGCCTGCGGCTGCGAAGAGCTCTTGTTCAATTGTATCAGATAGTTGGCCGGGAATCAGATTCCTCTCATTTCACACCTGCCATGAATTCTCTGTAATCCTTGGCAATCTCTTTGGACAGCGTATGATGCAGATAATGTCCGCCATTGAGCGGCACCAGCTTACCGTACACGGAATCCTTCACCTGTTCCTCATGCAGCTGCATCCAGCCCTCAACATCGGTATTATTTGACTGTACGAAGAGCAGCAGCGGAAGCTCTTTGGGGAAGGTCAGCGCCTGGGCTGCTGTGAAATTCTCCTTGAAATACTTACTCTCATTCACGACAGTGTCATTGTTTGAGTTCTTGGTGGCGATCATCTTCATCTGCTGCTTGGTATGCTCGTCGAACGAAAGCCCGGCATACGGGTCGCCGCCTATCTTTTGGAACAATCTCACAATGCCGGATTTGTCGAGGAACTTAAGCGTTCCCACCGGTATTTCATCGTCCAAGCCCCCTTGGTTCGGCACACTGCTGTCGATTCCCACAAAGGCCGTCACTTCATCCTTATACTTGTTCACATAATCCAGCCCGTAGATTCCGGCGATGGAATGCCCCATGAGGGTGTAACGCTTGATTCCAAGCTGCTGCAATGCTTCATGAATCTCACTGACGATATTGTCCGAGGTCCGTTCCTTATCGGTCCGGTCACTTAAGCCATAGCCGAACGGCTCCACCACGACTACTTTGTAGTTAGGAGATAGCTCGTCTACCAGCGGTTTGAAATCAAGCGCCGGTGCCCCGGTGCCATACCCCGTCAGCAACACCACAGTCTCCTCACCCGATCCCTGGATGAGTACATTCATCTTCTTGCCATCGACTGGCACAAGCTGCCCGTACTGATCAATCTTCTTCAGCTCCGCTTTGCTGCTGATGATATTGACCACAAATACTACGGCAAAAAACAATACGATCACAATCAACAATGCCGCTATAGACTTTAGCAGGATTCTGAGTCCTTTTTTCATTATACAATCACCTGTCCTTATGAATCGGATGTACTGCCTTGATGAAGTGCTAAGGATAGTATATATAATGAAAATGTACTCTCCGTGACGGTAATATGAACGGTGGATGAACGGTGTAATAATCTAATCTGCCGGTGTATTCAGCGGCAGCGTTACAATGAAGCTTGTGCCTGCGCCTAGCTCACTCTCGACCCGGATATCGCCTTGATGAAGCAGGACGATCTGCTTCACGATGGCCAGCCCCATCCCGCTGCCGTTATACTTGTTGCTGTGGGAGCGGTCCGCCTTGAAGAAGCGTTCGAAGATCCGCTTCTGGTCCTCGGGAGCGACCCCGATGCCGGTGTCGGATACACGAACGGTTACACTTTTATTATCTTGCTTCGTATGGACACTGATTACTCCCCCATCCCCGGAGAACTTAATGCTGTTGCCCAGCAGGTTCGTCCATACCTGGCTCAACAGGTCATAATCCGCCGTCAGCGTGGCAGCCGTCAGCTGAAGATCGAAGTTGATGCGCCGGGCCGACCATTGCGGCTGAAGAGCAACAATCACGCGCCGGATCTGTTCATCCAGGCTGAAGGTGGTGAACCGGAGCTGCTGGGACTGCGATTCAAGCAGACTCAGCTTCAGCAGGCTGTCGCTCATCTTGGACATCCGTTCGGCTTCCCCGATGATGATATCGATATAGCGGCCCCGTTCACTCTCAGGAATATTCATCTGCTTCAGCGCCAGGGCATAGCCGGAGATGGAGGTCAGCGGCGACTGCACCTCATGAGATACATTCGACACGAAGTCACGGCGCATCTGCTCCAGCTGCTGCAGATCATGCGTCATCTCCTCGAAGCTGCGCGCGAGGGCGCCCAGCTCTCCCTTTTGCTTGATATTCAGCTTCACGTTGAAGTCCCCGGCTGCGATCTTGCGCGTCGCGTTGGTCAGCTTCTTAATCGGCCGGACCACGAACATGGCCGCCACCAAGATCACGAGACTCCCGGAGACCAGCGAATACACCACGAAATTCACCAGCCATTTCAGCACAAAAGCGGAGGAGGGGGGACCGACCGGCTCTACGAACAATGCTTTTTTTCCCGTATCCGTAGTTAATTGCATCCCTAGCAGGCTGATGGAGATGCCTGACGGATTGACCTGCACAATTCCGCCTGCCAACACCTGCTGCACCTGCGCTTCAGTCACGGTCTCCAGCTTCATTCCTTCTGGACCGCCATAAGACTGAACCCCGCCGTTCGCATCGTAAATCCGCACATGATAGGTCTCAAGCTGCTTCATGCCGCTTACGAACTTGTCAGCTTCCGTCAGCGGAAAGGCATCATAGATCTGTACGACATCTTGTGCGAAGCGCAGCAATTGAAACTGCAGGTTCTCGTTCAATTCATCTTTGTATATCCAGATTGCCAGATTGAAGGAGATCACTGTCCCCCCAATTACGGAGATCAGATAAGTCAGGACCACACGGGTATATAAGGACTTGATCATTCAGTAACCTCAATCCGGTATCCCAGACCGCGGACAGTCTCGATCCGAAAATCCGGCGAAGCCGCAAACCGTTCACGCAGGCGCTTGATATGTACATCTATCGTCCGGTCATCCCCCGAGTAATCAATGCCCCAGATCTGGTCGATCAGCTGCTCGCGGGTATAGACCTGCCCCGGTGTTCCGGCCAGCTTATACAGCAGCTCGAACTCTTTAAGCGGCAGGGACAGCGCTTCTGTCCCGTTCATCACCTTGTAGGTCTGCCGGTCCAGCGTTACCTCTCCGATACGGATCGTATGCGACTTGCCGATTCCCGAGCGCTTCAGCAAGGCTCTGACCCGGACCGTCAGCTCCAGCGGATCAAAGGGCTTAGTCAGATAATCATCGGTTCCCAGCTCGAATCCCTTCACCTTCTCCCAGGTCTCCCCCTTCGCCGTCAGCATTAACAGCGGCAGCTCCGGGTCTGCTCTGCGAAGCTCCTTGCATAGCGCCCAGCCGTCCATCACCGGCATCATAATATCCAGGATGACCAGATCCACATGCGTTCTGGCATAGACCGCCAGCGCCTCTTGCCCGTCTGCCGCTTCAGCGGTATCGAATCCGTCATTGCGCAGAAATAGGCAGACAAGCTCGCGGATATTCGCATCGTCGTCTGCAACAAGTATAGTAGGCATCTATTCCCTCTTTTCGTATGATCCGGCCTTATAAATATTTCTGTCTTCCCAGTAGCATCACCCTGCTGCTTTGCCGGTATGCACCGACACCATCCCCCACTCCGGCTCCGCGCTCCGGCTAGGTGCCGAACCGCTGCCGGTAGCCGCATTTACGGCACAGCTCCTCAACAGCTTCCCGGCGCGAGAAGCCATAGAACAGATTATTCGCCCGTTCCCCCTCGACAATCTCGGAGAACGGCTGCTCATGAATATTGCCGAGGTTGATCACCCCTTCGCCATCCAGACAGCACGGCACAACGGTGCCGTCTACCAGGACCGCCGCCTGGCTGCGCAGCGCATGGCAGAAGCCCTTCCCGTCATCCTCCGGCTCATGCAGCGCCGGCCACCTGAACTCGTGGTCCTGGTTCAGGTACACACGCGGGGCGATCTTCACGCCGCTGCCGGGGACGACCTTCTCCTCGATCCTGTAGCCCAGTCCAAAAGCCTCCTCCAGCAGAGCCAGCGTCTCACGGTTGCGCTCCTTCTCCAGATTCGTCCGGTTGTCCTCCGTCAGATTCCAGAGCCGGAACGAGACAATGACACCTTGGGCGGAGATCTCCCGGACGAACTGGATGATCTCTGTAAGATAACCTTCACGGTTCTCCGAGCCTGCATGGCCGTCGAAGCTGTGCAGCGAGAAGTTCATCTGCCGCAGTGCCGGCTTGCCGAGCAGCTTCGGCCCCGCTTTACGGATCAGCGTGCCGTTGGTCGTAATATTGACCTTGAAGTCCTTGGCATGTGCGGCATCCAGCAGCTCGCCCAGCTTCGGATGCAGCAGTGGCTCGCCTTTGACATGCAGATAGATATGATTGCTATGCGGTTTGATCTCATCAAGAATGGTGTTGAACGTCTCCAGCTTCATGAAATTCTTCTGCCGCTCCGTGGGCGGACAGAAGCTGCAGGCCAGGTTGCAGACGCTTGTGATCTCGATGTATACCTTTTTGAACGTCTTCAAGTTCCGCTCCCCATTTCAATATATAATGCAGGCCAGGCTGCCCGTTACGTTAGAGATCCGAAGCATACCGCAGGCCAATCTGGGCTCTCGCCTCTTCCATCAGCTCTGCCACCGCCAGGGAATTGGCGTGGCTGTTGGTCGCGCTCTCCCGCTGCCCGCTCTTCAGCAGATGAATGAACTCCTCAATCTCATAGTACATCGCCTCATACACCTGCGGGAGCGTAAGCTCCTCGACGGTTCCGTCGCGGTAGTGGATTTTGACCTGATAGGGCTGGTTAATCTTGTCGATCACCATCGTTCCATTCTCGCCCTGAATCTCAGCAGGCAGATAGGAATCGGCAATCTTGGAATGCATAACCACCGCGTCCATGTCCGGGTAACGCATGACCATACTGCCTTCCCCGTCCACCCCTGAAGCGAGCATCAGCCCAACGGCCTTGACCGAATCCGGCTTGCCGAACAACGCCACCATCGGATATAAGCAATAGATCCCCAGATCCATCAGAGAGCCGTTGGAATATTCAGGATTGAACGCGTTCAGCACCGTCCCCTGCCGGTAAGCATCATATCTCGAAGAGTATTGACAATAACCTGCGAAGTAGCGCCGGACTTGACCCAGCTTATATAAGTTATCCCGGATCACGCCAAAATTCGGCATGAACGTGGATTTCATCGCTTCCATGAACAGCACATCATTGCTGCGCGCTGCTTCAATCATCGCCTTCAGCTCCCGGCTGTTGGAGGCCGCCGGCTTCTCACAGATCACATGCTTGCCGTGGTTCAGACAGATCAATGAATGCTCCGCATGCATCGAGTTGGGGCTGGCGATATAGACCGCGTCCACCTCTGCGCTTGATACCATCGCCTCCAGATCCGTATAGATCGAAGCCCCGGCATACTTGGCGGCAAAAGCCTGTCCCTTCTCCTCTGTGCGGGAATACACGGCCGTGAGCAGAAACTCCTCATTCTCAAGTCCCGCCTGCACAAAGCGGTCTGTAATCCAGTTAGTCCCTACAACCCCGAAACGAATAGTCATGAATGATCCCGTCCTTTTTTAAATATATAAGCTATAACTGCTATTTTCTCATTCCATGATAGGTATGTCCACTTATATACCGTAATTTCCGACAAATTCCGCTAGATTTCGATTGTGAAAAAAAGCACCTGAGAATAGGCACAGGATTCACCTTCATTCGGCAACACCGCCCATCAGAGCATGGGGCCATTCGTCCAGCCTTTACCTCTGGGGGCCATGCATTATCTCACACAGAGCCACTCCACTCTAACCTACCTTGCATCCCACACAGATCCACTCTACTCTAACTTACCTTGCATCCCACACAGAGACATTCACTCCAACTTAGCCTTGCATTTCCCACAACCCAGCCTGCAATTGTACTTCGTACAATAGAATCCGGTGTAAAGCTCCCATTTTGCCATTCTGCTGTATTTCGTACAACAGAATTTGGAGTTTGCGCCTGTAGCAGGCCTCCCCCCATAAATCTGCTGTATCAAATACAACAGAATTGATTTTAGAGGTGTTTTGGGGACTTTCTATTGTACATAATGCAATCACCCGACTGGCGGAGGCAGGTTAGGCGCAGTAGCGGTGAGCAGCGCGCAATGGCAGTTAGCACTGGGCAGTTGGCAGTAGGGCATTGGGCAGTTGGCAGTTAGCACTGGGCAGTTAGGTACATGTACTATCCAGTGTCCCACATTTCGAGCGACAGCAAACAGCCCCCGCTTATCCCGGCGGGGGCTGTCTTCATCCTGCGCGGGCCCCACTGGACACGCACCTATTTTACCCGTAAAAAGCTACAAGCTGGCGCACGATCTCCGCCTTATCATGATCGACCACGACCTGATGCTGCGGCTGCTCGAACAGGGCCGAGATCTGAGCCGGGAACTCCTGCTTGATGCCGGTCAAGGCAATCGCCTCGTCGAACTTGGCCGGATGCGCTGTAGCGTAAGCAATGCTAACTTCATCAGGCGCGCTGAACTTTTCGTAGGCCGCTACGCCGCACGCCGTATGCGGGTCGAGCAGATAGCCGGATTCCTGCTGGTACTTGCTGATGATCTCCAGACACTGTGCATTCTTCACGCCCAGCGCGGAGAAATCCGCCTGTACCCGGGCCAGCAGCTCGCCGTCCACCTTAATCGCGCCCTCGCTCTGCAAGGCTGCCATGTACCCGGACAGCTTATCCGCATCCTCGTCCAGCAGATAATACAGATAGCGTTCGAAGTTGCTCGCCACCTGGATATCCATCGACGGGCTGTAGGTGCCCGTGAAGCTGCCTGGTTTGTATTCGCCGGTGACCACGAACCGTTCGAGGATGTTATTCTCATTGGTGGCGATGATCAGCTTGTGGATCGGCAGGCCCATTCGCTGCGCCAGGTAGCCTGAGAAAATATTGCCGAAGTTACCCGAAGGCACGCTGATATTGACCTTCTTCTGATCGCTTCCCGGAAGCTGCAGATAAGCATGGAAATAATAGACCGTCTGCGCCAGAATGCGCACGAAGTTAATGGAGTTAATCGCCCGCAGGTGATACCGTCCCTTGAAGTCGAGATCGGCGAACAGTTCCTTGATAATCTTCTGGCAGTCGTCGAAGTTACCCTCTACGGACAGGTTCAGCACATTGCTGTCATCTACGGTAGTCATCTGTAGCTCCTGCACCTTGCTGACCTTGCCGTGCGGATGAAGGATACAGATCTTGATGCCTTCCTTGCCGCGCACACCCTGAATCGCAGCCGCTCCGGTATCGCCGGAGGTAGCCCCGAGAATATGGATAATCTCGCCCCGCACCTTGGCAATGTAGGAATACAGCTCGCCCATGAACTGCAGCGCCACATCCTTGAAGGCAAACGTCGGCCCGTGGAACAGCTCCAGCACGTATAGAGAATCGTTTACCCGATGCAGCGGGGTGACTTCCGGAGCGCGGAAGCTGCCATAGCTGGTGTAGACCATCGAGCGCAGATCTTCATAAGGAATTTCGTCATTGGTGTAGTAGGAGAAAATCTCAAGGAACAGCTCCTGAAAGCTCAGGCTTCTCCATTCCTCCAGCTTCTCCGGGGAAATCACCGGAATCTCAGCCGGCACCATCAACCCGCCGTCATCCGCCAGCCCCATCAGAACCGTATCAATAAAGCCTCTGGCCGCTACCTTGCCTCTTGTGCTTATATACTCCATACCCGTCTCATCCTCCTGAACCCCTCTTTATTTACTGTACATAGTACCACGTTTACGCGTTAAAGTCCGCTGATTCTATAAGATTAAGGCTCACCGGGGCTATTTGCCCTGAAGCTCTTTCCAGACGGTTTTGTTGCTGTACTTCTTCTCTGTGCTGACATCCAGGCCGAACCATTCCGGGGCTATAAAGCCTTCCGCCTCCTCCAGCGAATCGAACTCAACCTCAAGCACGGTAAGCTCCAGCTGGGTATAGAGATCAATCTCCACCGTTGTACCGTTCCATACGCCTGTAATGCGGGTTTTGACCAGCGGGATCGCCTTCACAGCCTCAATCATCTGGTTATACAAGCCTGCGGAAATGAAATATTCAATCTCCTGGCGGCTGATGCCCTTGCCATCCTTGAACGTGTGCGTGTAAGTAACCTCGCCTGTGTCCAGATCCGTGATCTTCCGCACCCGCAGCTCCTGCCCGTCCTCAATCGCAAGATACGTCTGGTCAATACTGTGACGGGTCAGCACCTTCAGCTGTCCTTCTTCAATCAGCCGCTCCGGGTATTCCGGCAGCAGGAATTTGCGTTCAATCTCCATAGCCATGCTGTTTCTCTCCTCTGTGTGCGAGCTTTATGCGAGCGTTAATGTTACATATTATTTATCATCATAGGGGCGGGTCATACGCAAGTCAACCGGAGGGAACGGATTCACCGGGAAAAAAATCCTATACCTTCTGTCCGCCTAAGGCATGAATGTTATTCGCTCCCCAAGCCACGATCTCTTCAATTAACGGAACCAATTCCTGCCCGGAGGGGGTAAGGGAATACTCGACGCGCGGAGGCACCTCAGGATATTGCTCACGGTGGATAATCCCGTAGTCGATAAGATCCTTGAGACAGTTCGTTAGCGTTGTTCCGGTGATGCCGTTCAGCCTTCTTTTTAGTTCGTTATACCGGATCGGCCCCTCTTCGCTCAGTAAAGCGAGGATGGGCAGATTCCACTTCCCGCCGATGACATGAAAGGCAAAGGTGGCTGGGCACATCTGCGTTAAGTCAGCCTCATAATTCATAGGTGATCCCTCCATTAGTATATTTTATATACCAGGTATTAAAAACAATAGTACTTGTTAATCTGATGCCAGATATTATAATCATACTACAAGTAGAAACGGAGGAGGTAACCCCTTATTATGAATACAAATCCTATGATCTGTGATCTGAAGACAGGTGTATGCGGGGTAAGCGACGAGGAGCATACACAAATTATAGATTTCAATCCGCAGCAGCAGCCCAAAGTTACTCTCTATTATGCGACTGATCCGATCTGTTCACACTGCTGGGCCATCGAGCCTACCCTGAACCGGTTTATGCAACAATATGGAAAGTACTTTGATTTACAGCCTCTGATGGGCGGATTATTAGCCGGCTGGAATGGCTTCGCTGACAAGGCAAATGGAATACAGCAGCCAGCCGATGTAGCGGGTCACTGGAAGGAAGTCGGAGCGCATTACCGCATGCCCATTGACGGCACCCTATGGCTGAACAATCCGGTCATGTCCTCTTATCCGCCCTCCAGAGTATTCAAGGTGATCCAGCAGAGACATCCGGGGAAGGAACTGGCCTACTTGCGGAGCGCCAGAGAAGCCGTCTTCGTCTTCAACCGGAATATCGGAGAAGACGAGGTCCTCGCGGATATTGTGAATAGTCTGGGATTACCCGGTGATGACATCGTTCAGGCCGCAGGACTGGAAGCGGCACAGGAGCTGCTGGAGGAAGATTTCCAGAAGGTGGCCCAGCTCGGCGTACGCGGCTTCCCGACCCTTGTCATGGTCAATGAAGAGAACCAAGGCATCAAGCTCGTCGGGTCCCGTACGCTGCAAAACTACGTAGATGCCTTGCAGCAGCTTATTCCTGAGCCGCTTGCTCCTGCTGCTCTCCCGGCTATGCCTGAGCTGCTTGCGGAAGGACAACTTCTCTTCTCCAGAGAAATTGAAGCCATGTACGATATCAAGCCAGAGGATGTGGCGGCCTTCACCGCCGCTGCGCTTCCCGAGCATGCATATCGCACCGGGCAGATCCTGGGTGAGATGTTCATCGAACCGGCCTGAAAGCGGCCGTATTCAACAAAAAGCGATCCTCCGATGACGGGGGACCGCTCTTTGTTGGATTATACCGAAACATGATGCCCATATACCGAATCATGCTGCCAATGCGGACTGAGAATCCGCTATTCCGCATAAATAGCCGCTTTGGCCCTGTCATCCGGACTCAGTGGCCCCTATTCGTGCGATTTCGCCTTGAAACGGCCAGCCCGGAAGACAATAAAGTCTTCTGAGTCCGCAAGAACAGAAATCAGGTTAGTTTATGAGCAAATAAGGTCATGTCAGTCCGCAAACCGGCTGTGGGTCAGGGGAGCCACGACTCCAGAGGTGAATTCATGCTACTGCGGGATCCCCGCTGCGACGGAATCACAGTTGCGGCGGAATCACAGTTGCGGCAGAATCACAGTTGCGGCGGAATCACAGTTGCAGGCAAGTCCACGGTTACGGAAGTATCCTCATCTGCGTGAGAGTTCGTGATTAGATATAATCCGCCATCGAGCGGACTACGAGTCCTGTCGGCGCGGCAGGGGTGAAGTCTGCCCCTCCGCCGCTGCTCCCGCCCCGAATCGAGAACTCCACCGTCTTCGGCTCACCCGGCAGCAGATCGAAGTAATTATCCGAGAAGATACCCTCTTCTTCCACCGTCAGGTGCACGCCCCGCGCCAGCACATCGCTGCTTAGCGTGAAGCTCTGACCGCCGCTTCCCGGTGCCTCTGTCACCGTGATGACCGGCTTGCTCAGCGGAATATCCTTCGCCCGGGCGAAGTAATGCTCCTTGCGCTCCAGCACTTTCCGTGTCTCAGACTCCAATACCTGTCTTGTCTCCGGCTCCAGCACTTGCCTTGTCCCCGGCCCCTGCTCCACCGCCTGCCCACTCTCCAGGAGCGAAGCCGCCAGCAGCACACTGGCCGGTTCACGGCCCTCTAACACTTCGGCCAGCGGCAGTGTGAAGACCACAGCCGATGAATCCGCAGCAAGGGTTACCGGCTGTGACCATTCGCGCAGCAATAGGCCGCTGATATCATGCAGCCGCAGAACCAGCTCTGCGTCCAATGCCTCCCGCCGGTCAGACACCCCATAGACCTTGACGCTCTCCCCATCCGTGCTGTCTACAGACAGCAGCACCTCTTGGAAGCTGCGGCGCACCGTATATTGCAGCGCCTTCCAGCGCCCGTAATAATCCATGCCCGCCCAGGAGGCTACCGGCCAACAGTCATTCATCTGCCAGTACAGCGTGCCCATGCAATAAGGCTTGTTACGGCGGTGACTCTCCATAGCCATGCGGATCGCCTCGGCCTGAAGCACCTGGCTCATGTACAGGAAGCCCCGGAAATCCTTCGGCTGCGGCAGATACATATCCATATACTCCTTAATCAGCTGATTGCCCGCTCCATTCTTCTGATGGGCCAGCATGACCTTCGATTCCAGCGCCAGCTCCTCTTCCTCTGCATAGCTCAGCACCGACTTCAGCTCCGGGAAGGACTGGAAGCCGTATTCGCTCATGAAGCGGCCTACCTTGAGATTATAGTTCTCGAACGGCTCCTTGGCGTGCCAGACGCCCCAGTAGTGGATATCTCCGTCACCCATAATCCGCGTGGCATGCTGATCCTGACCACCTGTGAGTTCGCGCAGCGGCGAGGACGGCCAGTAATCCATACCCGGATGGTTCGCGGCCACAGCTTCCGGCAGAATCCGGTGGAAGATTTCCTCATAGGCAGTCCATAAGCTCTGGCGAATCTCAGCATTCAGCTTCTCCTTCCAGCCCCAGCCCATGTACTCCTCATGCTGCGACCAGGCCGAGTCAATCTCATTGTTCCCGCACCAGAGCGCGATACAAGGGTGGTTACGCAATCTGCGGACATTATATACCGCTTCTGCGCGGACATTATTCAGGAACGCCTCATCGCCCGGATACATGCTGCAGGCGAACATGAAGTCCTGCCAGACCAGCAGCCCGTATTCATCACACAGCCGGTAGAACACTTCTTCTTCATAGAAGCCGCCGCCCCACACCCGCAGCATATTCATATTGGATTCCACGGCCGTGGCAATCTCATGGCGGTAACGTTCTTCCGTAACCTCCGTAATGAAGCTGTCGTTCGGAATATGATTGGCACCCTTGGCGAAGACCGGCACCCCATTCAGCTCAAAATGGAACGACGCCCCCTGCGCATCCGGCTTACGCACCAGCTTAATGTCCCGAAGCCCCGTCGTTACCTCCGATACTGCTACAGCCTCCGCTCCTTGCAGCAGCTCTGCACGGAAAAGGTACAGCTCCGGCGTGCCCAGGCCGTTGCACCACCACAGGCGCGGGCGGTCAATCACCAGCTCAAGCTCTAGCGTCTGCTTGCCCGGAGTGAGCGTAACCGCCTTCATCCATTCCTGCCCTTCGGCACTTAACCGCAGCATCCCGCTCCACGTTTCCGGTGCGTCCGCTTCAATCACGGCTGTCAGCCGGGCCTCCTGCTCATTCACCGCATGCTGGCGAATGTACAAATCCTCAATCGCCGCAACGTTACGGCCTGTCAGCACAGCTTCCCGCCAGATCCCGCTGGTCAGGAATCGGGGACCCCAGTCCCAGCCGTAGTGATACGGCGCTTTGCGGGCAAATACGCTGATCCGCTGCTCTTGAAGACCACCTAACTCAGACTGGTCATTCGGCGCAGGCAGATTGTAGCCCAGTGCCGCCAGCTTTGGCAGATCCTCGGTCACCACCGAGCGGAAGACGATGCGGATCTCATTCTCACCCGCCCGCAGCAGCCCCTTCACATTCACGGTCCAGGACAGGAACATATTATCTGCGGACAAGGCGTGAACGCCGTTCACATACACATCGGCATACGTATCCAGCCCGGCGAACACCAGCTCCGTAACCGCCAGCGTCTGCCATATCTCTTCTAATACAAATCCGGTTCTGTATTCCCAGTCCTTTTTATCAATCCATTGCAGCTCATGTTCATTCGTTCCATAGAAGGGCTGATCGATAACGCCATTGCGCAGCAGATCCGTATGCACCGTTCCCGGTACAACAGCCGTAAGCCATTCTTCATCTCCGCAGGCTCTGAATTCCCAGTGGTTCAAGTTCTTTTGCTGTTGATTCATAAATCCTCCTAAAAGTTTTGTTTTAGCTGCCATCATTGTATTTTGTTATTTTATTGTTAGCAATAACTTAATTATAATCGGAGAAACAGAACAAATAAAGACAATAAATAATAATTGAATACATTTCTACATCAATAAATTAGCGCTATAATATTGATGTAAACGCTAACATTTTAACGAAAAGGGGACAAAACAATGAGGAATAAGTTATTATCGTTATTTTTCGTTATTATCATGATTTTCTCTTTATCCCTGACCGGCTGCGGCTCCAACAATAAAGGCAATGCCGCAAAAGCCACAGATGAACCGGCAGCAGCCACCGCCGCTCCGGAGAGCACCGGCGGAGATGCAGCGGCTGCAACCGCGGAGCCGGCAGCCCCGGGCGGAGCCGACATCAGCGGCAAGATCATCTTCCTGACCAACAGAACCGACATGATCGGCAAAGAGTATGACGAATATGTGAAACGCTTTAATGAGAAATATCCCAATATCAAAGTAGAATTTGAAGCCTCCCAGACGGACTACAACCAGCAAGCCAAGGTCCGCATGGCCAGCGGCGAGCTGCCTGACGTCATGTTCGTTCCCAATATTCCCAACTCCGACCTGCCGAAATATTTCGCCCCGCTGGATGATCTGGGACTGAACGACCAGCTCACCTTCAAAGACTTCAAGGCCTTTGACGGCCAGCTCTACGGAATCACTACCGGGAACTCCACCTCCGGTATTGTATACAACAAGAAGGCATTCTCCGATGCCGGAATTACAGAGGTTCCGAAGACCTGGGATGAATTCCTGGCTGCCTGCGAGAAGCTCAAAGCCAAAGGCGTGGTACCGCTCGCCTCCAACTTCAAGGACAAATGGCCGCTTAACGACTGGGTATACGCAGTCCCCCGCGTTATTGCCGGCAACCCTGACTTTCCTAACCAGAAGCTGACAGAGGATGCACCGTTCACCATGGACAACGGATACGGCAAATCGCTCAGCCTGCTCAGAGAGCTGAATGAGAAGGGCTATCTGGAGAAAGACATCAACTCCACCAACTGGGAGCAATCGAAGAAGGATATCGCCTCCGGCAAGTTCGCTATGTACTTCCTGGGCAACTGGGTCATCAATCAGGTGATCGGCGCCGGAACCACCTCCGACAACGTAGGCTTCTTCCCGCTTCCCTATGACAACTCAGGTACATTGACGGCTCCGCTCAGTCCTGACTTCTTTTATGCCGTAGCCAAGAACAGCAAGAATGTCGATGCCGCCAAAGCGTTCGTCAAATGGATGATTGAAGATTCCGGGTATGAGGATTTCGCCGGCTTCATCTCTCCGCTTAAGGGCAGGGAATCCAAGCTGACCCAGCTTAAGGAATTCCAGTCCACCGGCGTAGTACTGCAGGAAGGCACGGTAGACAACGCCCAGGTTACAGAAATCACCAACAAGGCGCAGCTTGACCTGCCGGCTATGGCCCAGGAATTCGTCCTGGCCAAGGACCCGCAGACGGTCTTCGACAAATGGAACAAAGCCTGGGCCAAGGCCAAGAAAGACCTCGGCTACTAAAACAATTCACCCTGCTTCCACAGGCAGCCGGACGTACCCTCTGACGTACAAATGGATTATCGCCTTCCCGGATAATCCATTTTGTCGTCAATCCCGCCGAGCTCACATGAAAGAAGGTCAACCTATTGTTCGGAACCCTATCCTACAACAAGCAGAAGACGATTATCATTGTCTCCTTCCTGCTGATTCCGCTGATCCTCCTTGGCACTTTCACATATTATCCGGCGCTCAAGCTGATCTATTACAGCTTCACGAACTGGGACGGCTACAGCCCCGAGAAGCCTTGGGTCGGCCTCGCCAATTACCGTGAGGTATTCAGTACGCCCGATATTTTCAAAGTATTCACCCATAACTTCGCTTATTTCGTCATGGGTATTCTGCAGAATCTCGCAGCGATCTATTTCGCGGTGGTCCTGAACAGCAGGCTGCGGGGCCGAAATGCTTTTCGCATCCTGCTCTTCCTGCCTTACATTATGAACGGTGTGGCCGTCGCCTTCATGTTCGGATATGTGTTCGACACGACTAACGGCTCGCTGAACTTATTCCTGAACAGCATCGGCCTGAGCGGCCTGGGACAGACCAGCTGGCTCGGCACCGAAGGACTGGTGAACTATTCGCTCGCCTCCACCGGCTTCTGGCGGTTCATGGGCTACAATATGGTCATCTACATCGCCTCGCTGCAAGCCATCCCGCGCGATATCTACGAAGCGGCCAAGATTGACGGAGCCGGCTCTCTGCAGACGCTCTGGAGAATTACCCTGCCGAATATGAAAGCCGTCATTCAGCTCAATCTGTTCCTGACCGTTACTGGTGCGCTTGAAGTGTTCGATCTGCCGTTCGTGCTGACCAAAGGCGGCCCTGCAGGCGCCAGCCAGACCTATGTACAGCGTGTGGTCGATACGGCATTTGCCTTCAATAACTACGGCCTGGCTTCGGCAATGAGCATCATCCTGCTCTTCTTCGTAGTCATTGTGCTGCTAGTCCAACAACTTGTTCTCAGCCGGGGAGGAGATAAATAGCCATGGAACCCTTCAGATTCCGTCCTAAAGACCTGTTCAAATACTTCACACTGCTGATCGGGGTATTCGTGGTATTGTTCCCGCCCTATGTCGTCATCGTCAACGCCTTCAAATCCACGGACGAGTTCAACAGCAGCAGCTCCATGGCTCTGCCGCACAGCTTCCTTAACTTTGACAACTTCATTGCTGTGTTCCAGCGCGGCGGCCTGCTCAGCGGCTTCGGCAATGTGCTCATTATCATTATAATTACATTGACCCTGAACATTCTGTTTGGCACAATGGTGGCATATGTACTCGGCCGGTTCTCCTTCAAGCTGAAGCCAGTCGTGTTCGGCGCTTATCTGATCGCCACCATCATACCGAGCATCACTACCCAGGTCGCCACCTTCGGCATCATCAAAAACATGGGTCTCTACAACACACTCGGCGCTCCCATTGTGCTCTATATCGGGGCCGATGTGATTCAAATTATTCTCTATCTGCAGTTCATCCGCAATATTCCGTTTGATCTCGACGAGAATGCCATGGTCGAAGGCGCTTCCCTGTTCAAAATCTACCGTTCGATCATCTTCCCGCTGCTCACACCGGCTACCGCTACGCTGGTTATCCTGAAAACAATCAGCATTTATAATGACATGTACATCCCATACCTCTATATGCCCAAGCAAAGTCTGGGTGTCGTTACGACGATCCTCATGCGTTTTCAGGGGGTGAATTCCGGCGAGTGGAATCTGATCTGTGCGGCGATTCTGCTGATTCTGCTGCCCACAGTCATTCTCTACTTCTTCCTGCAGCGTTATATCTTTGAAGGTGTAACGAGCGGCGCGGTAAAGTAGGGCTGTACGGAAAGGAACAACAACCGTGTTATCCTATATCCGGAGATCTCCGCGGACACTTTGGCTGTTTCTGGCCAACCTGCCCATGGAGCGCAAGCTGATTGTAGTATTTATATTTCTGATCTCCTTGCCGATCACCTATGTCAGCTACCTGTCGTCCCGCTCCACCTTCCATTCCGTACTGGTTAATGCTACCTCAAGCGCCGGGCAGGTGGCCGGCAGCGCCTCGGACACTATTGACCGGTATGTGGCTGACCTTAAGCGCTATACCGCACTTCCGCTATATAACACGGATGTCCAGTTCTATCTGGAGCAGCAGGATACCGACTGGGACAAGAATACCGGTATGTCGATGTTCCTGAGTTATTTGAGCCATACGAAGGAAGAGATCGTTGCCGTCTACCTGGTGGACAAATACGGATCGGTCTACTATGACAAGGCTTCGGGGATCAGCGAGCTGTTCCCGGCTGAACGGCTGGCGCAGTGGCAGAGCCTGACCCGGGAGGGGGTAACCCCCGTGATTCAGGGCAGGCATACGATCCGTGTGAATGCCGGTGACAGCCGCGAGGTATTCAGCGTTCTGCGGAATGTCAGCTCGGTCAGCTCCCTGCAGAAGATCGGCATCATTGTCTTCGATATTAGCATCAGCCTGTTCAAAGGCATCGTCGATCCCGTCAATGCCGTTACCCTGGGAAGCACGATGATTGTCGATGACCGGGGCGGAGTCATGTATGCCAGCCCGCAGGCAGATGGCAGCAGCCGGCTGCTGGAGGACTACACCGACCAGTTCCTGCAGAAGGTGAAGGGTCCCGAAGGGCATTTTCAGCTCTCGCTGGAGGGCAAGGAATACCTTGCGGTATACACCGTATCGCGCAGAACAGGCTGGACCACGCTGGTGTCCATTCCGCTGGAGAGGATTCTTTCTCCCGTAGCGAAGACCCGGAATGCTCAGATGCTTACGACGCTGGTCATCATTGCCTTCGCCCTGATTGTCGCCACCTTCATCTCCCACGCGCTGACGAAGCCGCTGAAATCTCTGGTCCGCCTGATGAAGCAGGTGCAGCACGGCAATCTGGATGTCTGGGTAAATCCCCGGTTCAATGATGAGATCGGCATGCTGGGCAGTCATTTTAACCGCATGATCATCCGGGTCAAAGGCCTGCTTGAGGAGGTGACACTGACGGAGAAGCGCAAGCAAAAAGCCGATATGCGTACCCTGCAGAACCAGATCAACCCGCATTTCATCTACAACACCCTGGAATCCATCCGCATGCTGGCCGAGGGCAGCGATGATCCGCGCGTGGCGAAGCTGACTTACCTGCTGGGCATACAAATGCGGTACGGGGTTGTCCGCAGCGAAGAACTAGTAACCATCCGGCAAGAGCTGGATCATACACGCAATTATCTGGATATGCTGCAGATCCGCTTCCCCGACAAGTTCAGCCTGGAGATTGAGGTGCCGGACAACCTGCTGCCCTTGCCTGTGATTAAGCTGGTCTTCCAGCCGATTGTGGAGAATGCCGTCTTTCACGGCCTGGAGCCCAAGGAAGGTCCGGGCACGATCCGAGTCACCGGCCGGGCCGAGGGGAATCAGGCTGTATTTTGCGTAGAGGATGATGGGGTAGGCATGAATAAGCATACGCTGCATACGCTGAACGACAGCTTGGCCTGCGGAGCGGACGGGGAGCGGTTCGGCATTGGCCTCAGCAATGTGAACGAGCGGCTCCGCATGGATTATGGCAGCCCGTTCGGACTGCGCGTGGAGAGCGAGGCCGGCCGGGGCACGCGGGTCATTCTGCGGATTGAGATTTTTCCCGGCCTGCATAAGGAAGAGTAACCGGAAACGGGATCTTGTAGCACACAATTTCGGGGAAAGGGGAGAGCGGCTTGCTGCGTATAATAATCGTAGATGATGAGGTCCTGATCCGCGAGGGGCTGGCCCGGATGATCAGCAGGGAGAGCCCTGAATTTCATATCATCCGTACATATGCCGACGGCAGGCATCTGCTGGATGAGCTGCCTTCCCTCCAGTTCGATGTTGTAATTACCGATATCCGCATGCCGCAGACCGGGGGCCTGGAGCTGATCCGGCTGCTTAGAGTCAGCCGCCCCCAGGTCCGTTCCCTCTTGATGAGCGGATTCGTGGAATTTGATTATGCCCGCGAAGCAATCCGCAGCTCAGCGGTCGATTATCTGCTGAAGCCGATCAATAAAGAGCAGCTGTTCGAGATTTTGTACCAGCTGGACAAGGAGCGCACGCTGCTGCGTGAGCAGGAGGAACGGCAGCGCACCGGAATGCTGCTCTCTATCCTGCATATGGCGGAGCCCCCGGGGCTGCTGCTCGCCAGCCTTCATTTGCCCGCACCTTATTTCTCGGTGCTGCTGCTTAAGGGAGACTCGCCCGAAGCCGTCCGGGCCTGTGCAGAGCATCTGCGGCAGCACAAGCCGGAGTGCTTCGATGTGCTGGAGCTGCGCCGGGGACTCCAGGCCTGGGTCTGGTACGCTGCGCAGCCGCTGACACCGGATCAGCTGCAGGAGATCCGGGAGCATCTGCACACTGCCGCCTCAGGGCATATCCTTCATGTGGGGATCAGCCGCCCCTATGCGGACGCTGCCCGGCTCGGGGATGCCTATCTGGAGGCCAGGATGGCCTGTGATCAGGGAATGTATCAATCCGGGCTGCTGTATTACGCTACGGTGGACGAGCTGATGCTGCCGGAGAAGACTAAGGCTGAGCCGGTTGCCGCTTACCGCGATCTGCTGGTCCATGATTTGCAAATCCTGAATATCGAAGGCATCCAGGCAGGACTGCACCAGCTGTTCTCGGGGCTTGCGGAAGAGCGTGTATCGCCCGCGCAGATTCCCGGCATTTGCCGGGAGATTGAAGCGCTGGCCCGCAAGGAGCTGCCGGAATTCGAGGCGGTCTACCGCAAGGGCGCTGCGCTGAGTCTGGAAGAGCAGATTGCGGACTGTATGCGGTTTGCAGATATGGAGACGCTGTTCGCAGCCTCCTTCTCAGCCGCCCTGATCAGTATCCGCGCCCAGCGTCTCGAGCTGTCCGGCACCGCTATTGAGACGGTCAAGCGCTGGATCTCGGCCCACTACAACCAGCACGCAGATCTGAATACCCTGGCGGGGATGGTCTATCTTACA
Organism: Paenibacillus sp. FSL M7-0896; assembly: GCF_037975415.1. Taxonomy (NCBI): domain Bacteria; kingdom Bacillati; phylum Bacillota; class Bacilli; order Caryophanales; family Paenibacillaceae; genus Paenibacillus; species Paenibacillus sp. FSL M7-0896. The sequence continues at coordinate 665,066 of NZ_CP150250.1, read as the reverse complement.
CCCAGCTATCTAAGCAAGCTGTTCAAGCAGGTAACCGGCCTCACGCTGACCGATTACATGATCGAAATCCGTATCCGCAAGGCCAAGCAACTGCTGAAGAATGCACCGGACCTCAAAATCCATGAAATCGGCGTTGAAGTCGGCTATCCCGATCCCGCTTATTTCAACAAGCTGTTCAAGAAGGTTGTCGGTGTAACACCGAATGAATTCAAACGAATCTCACCGGTAGAATGAGGGTGACTCCTTGGAGCCTCCAACCCGGGCTGGCAATATGTTATTTGTTATCTATATCATTGTTTGATTTTGTCGTTAAGTGTTCTTCCGTGTTCCATGCTCATGCTCCTTAATCACCTGCTCCGTCCCAAGCAGAATCAGCCTCAGGCCGAATTCAAAAGCCCCATCGGTCCCCAGCAGCTCGAACAGTCCATTCTTGAACATCCTGCGGAATAACCCAACCTCCTTCTCGTTCATGGAGTCCATCAGGCGGAGCAGTTCCTCGCCCGGAGGCTCCTGCTGTTCCTTAGCCATCATGGAGACATTACGCTCATGCTCATAATCATCCAGCACGAAGAAGAACACGAAGTTCACAAGTGTAGTGACCACCTGCACCTTCTGCGCCTCCTCAAGCGGCGTGGATTCCACGCAGTGCAGCATCCGGTTGTTAAACCGGATAATATCCGGCTCGTGGGGCAGTGTCATCATCATAAGCTGTGTGGAGCAGGAATACCGGCTGAGTACACTCCGTACCGTTACCGCAAATTCTGTCAGCTGTTCCTTCCAGTCGCCCTCCGGGCGGTGCTCCTCCAGGATGACTCTGGAGATGTGGTTGGCCAGCCGCTGGTAGAGGTTCTGTTTGCTCTTGAAATACCAATACAGCGAGGGAGCCTGAATCCCCAGCCGGTCAGCCAGACGCCGCATACTGAATTTTTCGATTCCCCCCTCCCTGAGAAGCTCCCATGAAGCTTCCAGAATCCGGTCTTCCGAGATTTGAGGTTGTGCTTTTTTCATCGCTATCCGCCCTTTTATCTAACAGTGTAAGTTTATGCTTTACAGTCTCTTAGGTTCATGATATCATCTAACACTGTAAGATTCAATCTAACGCCGTTAGATTGACAAAAATCAGTGAAAGAAGTGATCCCTAATGGATACCGAAAACCTTTATTATTTTGAAAAAGCACCCATCACCAAAGCCGTCGCCCATTTCGCCGTGCCCATGATGTTAGGCACATCCATGAACGTCATCTATTCGATTCTGAATGCCTATTTCCTGGGCACTCTCCACAATACGGCCATGCTGACCGCACTCGCCTTGACCCTGCCGCTGTTCGCCATCATCATGGCGCTGGGCAATCTGGTGGGCATAGGCAGCGGAACATATATCTCGCGGCTGCTGGGTGAGCACAAATATGACGAAGTGAAGCAAGTGTCTTCCTTCGCCTTTTACAGCAGTCTCGTGCTTGGCCTCCTCGTGATGGCCGTGGGCCTGCCGCTGATCGGCCCCATCCTGCACAGTCTGGGGGCAACGCCGGATTCCTATGGATTCACGAAGGATTATGTCACAGTCATGCTGATTGGCGCGCCGTTTGTCGTATTGTTCTTTACGCTGGAGAATATGGTCCGCTCCGAGGGTGCAGCTATCGTCTCCATGATCGGTATGATGCTCAGCGTGGTGGTTAATATCCTGCTCGATGCACTGGTTATCTTCGTGCTCCACTGGGGTGTAATTGGCGTAGCGTCGGCAACGGTTGTGGCCAACATGGTTGCGAGTGCCTACTATGCCTTCCATATGGGCTACAAAAGCCAATTCCTCACAGTCTCCTTCAAATGGTTCAAGGCCACCAAGGATATTCTCAGCAATGTGTTCAAAATCGGCGTTCCGGTCTTCATCATGAGTGTCTTTCTGGGAGCCATGTCGCTGATCTTCAATCTGTTCCTGATCGAATATGGGGATGCGGCTGTAGCCGCTTACGGGATATCCTCAAGATTGCTGCAATTCCCCGAGTTTATTCTGATGGGCTTGTGCGAGGGAGTCGTGCCGCTCATTGCCTTCTCATTCACAGCGGATAAGCTGCGCATGAAGCATACCATCGGATTCACGGTAAAAGCGATGGCCGCCATGGCTGCCGTATTCGGCATCGTCGTCTATCTGATCTCCGACCATCTGATCGGTCTGTTCACCAGAGATCCGCAAATGATTCAAATGGGCAGCTACATTCTGCATGTCACCTTCTTGTCCTTATTCATATCAGGGCTGACCACCTTATTCATGGGGATCTTCCAGGCTACCGCGCAGGGAACGGCCGCATTCGTAATGTCGATTATTCAAGGGGTCACACTGATTCCTGTGCTCTTCTTCGCCAACCGGACGAATGGCTTCCATGGAGTGGTGTGGTCGCTGGTCATTGCCGATGCCGCTGCCTTCCTGGTCGGTGCCGCCATGCTGTACGCCCTGCGGCACAAGCTCCAGCCCGAACTGGAGAGTTTGGTTCATTAAGGGGGCTTAAGCCCCTTTTGAGAAATACAAGCAGCCACAGGAAGCCCTTCCTGCGGCTGCTTTATGTTACTATGAAGGTTGTACCGAACGAATCCCATCTGCAGAAGGAGTCTGATCCGCTTGCACGCACCATCCCATCCTAACCACGACTCTCAGGACATCGAGGTCTACGATACAACCGAGCTATATGGTGAGACCGGACGGTTCCGGGTACTGCAATTCTCGGGGGAAGCTGTTCAGGGCGCACTGGATCTGGACCATCCGCGCCGGGTGATCTTCGAGTATCCCCGGGCGATGATTCATCTGATGGAGGCGGGCAATCCGCATTTCGAGCGTGTCTTCCTGATCGGACACGGGATTGGTACGATTGCCGGTTATTTCGCAGAGAAGCATTTTACGGTGGCTGAGGTGAATGCGAAGGTGGTGGAATACAGCAGAACCCGCTTTGGCTACACGCAGGATAACATCCTGATCGGTGACGGCCGCAGCCTGCTGGAAGCCGCGCCGGAACGCGGCCATGACTATATCCTGCTGGATGCCTTCACCGCTGCCGGGACGCCGCCTCATTTCACCACGCTGGAGTTCTTCCGCCTAACCCGTGCCAAGCTGAACGGACACGGCCAGATCATCATGAATCTGATGGGCCGCAGCGGCAATGACCGCTTCATCAGTGCTATTCATACCACACTCCGTGAAGTATATCCATATACCAGAACCTTCGCCCTCCCGGCAGAAGGGACCGCCGATCTGCGCAATATCCTCATGACCGCCAGCGCCCGGCCGATTCCCTATCAGTCCCGCCACATGGCCGGCTTCAGCGAGATCACTCCGGGGATCGGTCATGTGATACGGGACCGGTAATGCAGCAGGTGTGCAGGTCCAGCAGGTTCTCCAAATTCAGCAAGTGAATAAACTGATGGTTGTCTTTATAGACGGCATCCAGCACCTCTGGATGCTGGAGAATGTGATCCGGCGCCTCATCCATGTGCTCCCTTGCGAGCAGTTGCACCGCTGACACCTGATCCACCCATATCCCTACCTCCTGTCCGGATACCTCGCAGATCAGAATCCGGGAGCCGGCCGTCTGTTCACCGCTGTCCATTTCGAGCTTGGGCCGTATGTCATAGACCGGGAACAGCAATCCGCGCAGATTGATCATTCCCAGGACATGAGCCGGGGCAGACACCAGCGAATGAATCTCAGGAACAGGTACAATCTCCTTCATTTGGCGGATCGGAATCCCGAAATCCAGCTTCTCCAGCTTGAAGGTGATATATTTCTCGCTCTGACTATCCTGATCCCCTGCCGTAACTGTGTTCTCTTGGAGCAGTGCATCGTGGGCCGAGCCTGTTTCCCTTGCAATCGAGCCTATATCCAGGATATGGGCCACTCGGCCGTCGCCAAGTATGGTTGAGCCTGCGATATAAGAAACGTTGCCTATGTAACTTCCCAGTGACTTGATGACAATCTCCTGGTTGCCGATCGTCTGATCTACTACCAGACAGACCCGCTTATCCGCGAAGCCGACGATGACAACGAACAGCCGGCCGTTCACCGTATGCTCGCCTTCCTCCACTTGCAGCATATGGTGCAGACGGACAAGCGGAAGCACCTGATCGCGGAACTGGCAGACCTCCCGCCCCTGAATGGTAACAATATCCTCCGCCTTCATTCTGAATATTTCAATGACATTAATCAGCGGAATGGCAAAGGTACTGCTCCCCAGCTTAACCAGCAGGGAACGGATGATGGCAAGCGTCAGCGGGACCTTGATCGTGAATATACTCCCCTGATCAGGAACCGTCTCAATATCTATAATGCCATTTAATTTCTCTATATGTGCTTTGACAATATCCATGCCCACTCCGCGGCCGGATAAATCTGTGACCGTACGGGCTGTTGAGATGCCAGAGCGGAAAATGAGCATCACCAGCTCTTTGTCCGTCATACGCTTCACTTCATCAGTGGTGACGAAGCCTTTACGCACAGCGGCTTCTTTGACCTTGCCGGTATCAATGCCCCTGCCGTCATCGGATACCGTAATGACAATCATGTTCCCTTGATGACTTGCCCGCAGAGTAATGGTCCCTTTCCGCGGCTTGCAGAGAGCTGCACGTTCTTCCGGCAGCTCCAGCCCATGGTCCACGGCGTTGCGCAGAATATGGATCAGAGGATCGCTGATCTCCTCAATGAGGCTGCGGTCCAGCTCGGTCTCATTGCCCTCAATGATGAACTCGATCTCCTTGTTCGACTTCTGCGCCAAATCCCGGATCATCCTGGGGAAGCGGCCGAACAGATGCTCCATCGGCAGCATCCGGGTCTTCATCATCCCCTCCTGAAGATCGCTGATGACCATATTCAAATGTCCTGCGATATCATTAAGCAGATGAACATCACTGTTGTTCTTGAACTGCTCACTCAATCTGGAACGGACACTGTGCAGCCTGGTATTATCTATAATCAGCTCTCCTACCAGATTCAGCAGTCCCTCCAGCCGCTCCACATCCACACGGACAGTCTGGGCCGCATAGCCGTTATTTTTCTGAGCCTCTTTTCCTTCGGTGAAGGTGTCGAGGTTTGCTTTCGTAATAGGATCTGTATGTATAATTTCAATCTGTGAGATTTCCTGCAGACAGGCCATCATATCCTGCCGGGACTGCTGCGTAAGCAGAATATATGCAATAGTACCGGAGAACTGCGCATCCCTCTCGAGGGCTTCCAGCTCGGGGAAGGTGGCAATAACCTCGCCCGTTTCCCGCAGCTTGGCTTCTACGAGCTTCGCGCGGACATATTTCATCGGCTCCTCAGCAGCAAGTTGAATATGAACCGCCATTGCCGCAGAGCCTTGATCTATAGCTGCCTGGATCTGCTCTTTGCGGATATCATCGAAGATCATATCCGGCACAGGCCCCGCTTCTCCCTGCGGAAGCCCCTCTGCAGCAGGAGCGGGAGACTCGGCTGCTGTCTTCCGCAACTCTTTTAACCGGCGCAACAGCTCTGAGATGTCCCCTTCCTCCAGCGCACCGCTCAGAATGGATTGACGAAGCTCCTTAATGAAATCTACACAATCAAAGAGAATGTTCAATAACTCGGAGGTTACGTCCAGCTGTCTGCCCCTGAGCAGCTCTAGCACACTTTCCATCTGATGCGTCAGCCGGTTAAGCTGCTTGAAGCCCATGACTGCTGATGAGCCCTTGAGCGTATGTGCGACCCGGAAGAGCCTCTGAATAAGGTCATTCTGATACCCTTTGCTCTCCAGCATGAGCAGGGCCTCATCCAAATACCGCAGCTGCTCGTCCATTTCATCCAGAAAAACGCCCAAATACACCATATTATGAAACTCGTTCATCTCAGTTCTCCTCCCCGCCTTCATGCGTTGGCCTTCACCCTTCACCCGTCACTTAACAGACGCCCGATGTTCAGAATGCTGATCAGCTCCCCGGCACACATGCCGATCCCGTCCATGTACTGCACGCCCTGCACTTCATGCGATTCCAGAGGCGGCTCTACCTCATGAAAGGAAGCCACCTTTTCTACAGAATCCACCATAATCCCTATGGCCTCCTGCCGGTAATGCACCACAACGATCCTAGACCGGGTATCCGGTATAGATTCTGCCAGGCCAAACCGCCTGCACAGACTGACCACCGGTATAATTTTGCCGCGTAAATTAATCACGCCCTTAATAAAAGACTTGCTGTTAGGCACGGCTGTGATAGGCTCCATCTTGATAATCTCGTTAATCTCCCGGATATCGATGGCCAGCTTCTCCTGGACCAGCCGGAAGATGATGTACTGCTCCGTTCGTGCAGCCAGCATGGCTTACTCCCCCTCTACAATCTGAACACCGACACCGAGCTATTCAGTTCATCCGCCAAGGAGGCGAGCATTTGCGAGGAGGAGGCCGTCTCCTCGGCTGCTGCGGCGGATTCCTGGCTTCCGGCCGCAATGGATTCAATCGAGAGCAGCACCTCGTTCGTCTGCGCCGCCTGTTCCTCACAAGCCGCAGCGATGCCTGTAATCTGCTGGGTAGTATCATTGACGCGGGTAACGATACCATCGATCAGCCGCTCTGTACGCTCGGACAGGGCCGATACGTCACTGACAGCCTGCACACTCAGAACCGTATTCTTCTGCATCACCCGGATGATCAGGGCAATCTGTTTGGTCGCTTCACTGCTCCGTTCAGCCAGCTTGCGGACCTCATCGGCGACAACGGCGAAGCCCCGTCCCTGCTCACCGGCACGCGCTGCCTCAATCGCTGCATTGAGCGCCAGCAGATTGGTCTGCTCGGCAATCTCATCAATCACCTCGATTATTTCGCCGATCTTCTGGGAATCCTGCTCAAGCAGTTCCATCTTCTCCGACAGATTACTCATACCAAGGCCGGATTCTCTTACCGCAGTGCTTCCCTCCTCAGCACCCTGACGCGTCAGCAGCGACAGCTCCGATGCCTGCTCGGCATTCTTCGCAACCTCATCGATGCCCCGGGTCAGATCCTGAACCAGCTGATTGATATTTTGCGCCGCCTGGGCCTGGGATTGGCTGCCGCTGGCGATTTCTTCGGTGGTTGCCGATATTTCCTCAGAGGAGGCCGCGACACTTTGCGCCGCTTCGACCGTCCCGCCGATCAGCTTGCGCAGGCTGGTAATCATCTCATTGGCTGCTGCGGCCAGCCGGCCGAACTCATCCCGGTTCTTGATCGCAATCTCCTCCCTGAGGTCACCATCTGCCATGCGGACCATCGCAGCGAGCAGCTTGGACACCGGACCCACAATTCCCTGCGAGATCACGATGCCCAGCACAATGGCTGCAAGTGCCGCAAAGATGGAGATGATCAGGATCATCAATCTTCCCGTGGTATAGCTGGCAACCGTAGAGTCGATCCGTTCATCTGCACCTTCGATTACATTACTGGCGGCCAGATCGGCGGTATCCTGAGCCTTCTGCAAATCAGGCAGTGCGTCGATTAAGACGCCGTAGGCCTGCGTATTCTGATCTTTATCCAGCAGGTCATTGACTTTGGGTACGGATTGGTTATAGTTATCCACGCTCTGCTTAATGATCTCTAACGCAGCCCGTTGATCCGCATTCAGTGCGAGCTCTCCATAGACCTTCATCCGGTCAGCAATTTTGTCCTGATCCGCTTTAATAACTGCCTGAATCTCCTCCTTCACCGAATCATCGGTTTCGAGGATAAGCTTGAACAGATCACCGCGCAGCTTGTACAGCTCGGTCCGGATCTCAGCAATATTGACGAGCGCGGGGAAGTTGTAGCTCTGCATCTGTACAGAGTTACTGTTCATGCCCGCCATTTTCATAATCGATAGCCCGCTGATAAATATAAGCAACGCTACAATAACCAGAAAGCCTCCCAACAATTTGGTGCGGATGTTTAGTTTCAAATGAAGCACTCCTCAATATGTATTTTGTCGAGCCTACAAAGCTTCCCCTATTATGTATAACGTAAGGCCTCTGCGCCTATCGCCATTGGTTCCTAAGTTTCGACATAATCTTCCTGTTTTCTACAGGCCTTCTTTCCTTTATCAAGTGGAAACGGCTTTGCCGTCCTTTTAAAGGACGGTACCGTTTCAGCGAGGAATAGAAGGATAATGTATAGCGTGAAACCCATAAATTCTTATATTTGCACAAAAAAAGCAATGTACGCTTACATGCTGCGTAATCATTGCTTTTATAAAGAATCTTTTTTGCCGGTAGCTTGATATATTTGCGAGATCGCCTGTGATCTGCTATGCACACCAAGCTTCTCGTAGATTTTGGTTATGTGATTCTTGACAGTATGCGTACTGATAAACAGTTTCTCCGCAATTTGCTTGTTATTGAGGCCTGTCAGCAGACCATCCAGGATATCGTTTTCCCGGGTAGTAAAACGTACGCCTCCCTCTTGCTGCACTGCAACCGGCGGAGGAGCTATCAGTTGCTCAAAGGAACGCATAAGTGGCTCGGGCACGGGTATAGGAAGTGTTTCCTTCCATTGCCTGCCGCCCTGCTCCGTATACTTCGTGAGCATAAGCAAGACCTTCGCCAAGTACAGATGGGAACTTTCTCCTACATCCTCTTGCCCATTGTAATCCGTCAGGTAATAGTGCATATGGCGCAAAACACATACAGCAGGAATATCACCCAGGTATTTGATCAGCAGCCCTATAGGATATGGAGCAAGGAGCGCGGCCTGGCCAATCCATTCCATCTCTTCCGCAGAGTGACTTAACGGCTCCAACAAGTCCTGTGCAAGCCTTCGGATATCTGCAGCTCTGCTATGTACTACCGGCTGCTGTATCAGCAGATTATCCTGGAGCAGCCGCATGAAGTCAGTTCCGGAGGGCGTGTTCTGAGGCTGCTGGGCAAGCAGCTTGGTCACTAGCAGCACATTGGTCATATGAAAAATCGTTTCATATTCCCGCCGCTGCCCCTCATCACTGAACTGGACCGTGAATAACCCCAGCAGCCTTTGTTCAAATACCATAGGATGCTCTACCAGCTGCCAGCTCTTCCATTCCCGCCGGATCGGCTTGTTCAGCAGGTTGAACCCCGGTATCCCGTCAGCGAAATAGATCTGTTCAGCATCTTCTGCGTAGACGGTGTACAGTTCATTTGGAGCAGAAGAGGAAGAATAGATCCTCAGTCCGGCCTCGTCAGGCGTATGTAATAACAAGCACATGAACGGACTGCCTAGCTGCTGCTGGAAAAACTCAATGAACAGCTGCAGGTAATCCTCCTTATCCTGAGTAACCAGAATCCCTTGGACAATTTCTTTATAGGCATCATGCCTCTTCCTTTGACGTTCATACAGCGCTTCGCTCTCCATATGATACATGGAAGCAGCGAGCTGATGGGCCACCAGCATACCCATATCAGCCTGCTCCTCCGTCAGCTCCGGGCGGACCGGGTCTCCGGCATACAATAATCCATACAGCTTGTCCTTGTATTTGATGGGATAGCAGATTAGCACCTTTGGCCTTACCCCATGCGCAGCAAAAAAAGAAATCCGCAGATCGCGGTCAGCATTCCTCCAGTACCCCATTTGCTTGGAGAGCCCCACCTGTCCCAGAAATCCCTCACCGTAAAAAAAAGAAGCCCCCTGCAGGGAGTTATCCTTCGGCATACCGGTTGTCTCCACCACTGTGAATTGGTCCCCGTCTGCAGCATTACTGGCATAGCCCGCAAATTCCACTCCCAGAATACGTACCACAATGCCCAGTATTCCTTGCAGCCACTCCGGGCTCGCCGGGTCCAGCAGATAAATCAGATTCATAAGCTGCAGGTCATACGCAGAATATTCTCCGCCCTGCTCCCGTTCAAGCAGAGCCTGCACGGTATCAGCCAGTATATCCAATTGGCTGATAATCCTGGCGACGCCCTCCTGATCCAATACCGGTACCTTATCCAGAGCCTGAATCCAGTCCTCGCATTCTCCGGGGGGAACGGTTTCATGAATCCTGCCGGTAATCAGCTCTTTCGTACAACCGTCCACCCAGACGCCTGTCAGAATATAATAGGGCCTTTGCTTACAGATCCCGATGGAGGTAATCAGCATTTTCAGCCCGGAGCGGGTTTCATAGACAATAGTTTTCGATACATTCCTGACCTTCTCCAGCAGGTTCGCAATTGCATGTTCAGCGGTTGCACAAGGAGAACCGAACAACAGAGATGCCATCTCGGTTAAGCCGGAGGGTTCTGTTATTCGTTTGTCCGCTTGATCGGTAATAATAATTGTCAATCCGCATAATGATGCGTATGCGTCTTGCAAAGACTGCAGATTTCGGCGGAGCTTGTTCTTCATTGCTTATTCCTCGCTTTCCCCTCCAAAATTCGCCATTGCAGGACCCATTCCCTGCTTTTCCCGCTTTCCATTCTACAAACGCAGTATTATTGACCGGGAATCCGGGCAAAAATATGCGCGAATGCGAAATTAATAATCTGCTCAACTCGCCCGCCGCTCTCTGATCTCCATTCAACTGCCTTCCCGCGATATCTAGCGTGACCCAGATTATGCGGCCGCCCAATGTGATCGGTTTTTCGATTTCATTTGGTCCACGCACCCCTCGCCAGCCAAATGTAATCGGTTTTTCGATTACATTCCGCTCTCGCACCCCCCACCAGCAAAATGTGTTCGGTTTTTCGATTACATTCCGCCCACGCATCCCCGTCTAGCCATAAGAGGCAGCTTCACCTTCCTCCTCCCGCGACAAAAACACCGGCGCTGAAATTCAGCACCGGTGCCTGTGGCATTGCTCTATATACGGCTGCGGTAAGCCGTGTCCCGTCCGTGCACAATCCGTTCCCCCACCCGCGCAGCCGCTCATCTGCTCAGCTGTACCAGAATCTGCGGGTCTTTGATCTTCGTATCATCAGCGAGCAGCACGACCTTGGAGAGTACCTCCGCTGTACGCGGGTCCTCGTCCAGGAAGGGCAGGAACAACCGCCCCCGGTGCTGCGAATGCACCGGAATAATGGACAGGGCGCCCGCGGCCTGCTTGTACGCCTGGCCGCTGCCCAGATGCACAGCATACTCGCCCAGTGTACCGTCAATCCGTGCATAATTGCCGTCCAGTCGGACGTTCTCAATCTTCAGCAGCCGCAGCGATTCGCTGACGATGACCCGGCGCATCTCTACAGTCGTCAGGCTCGCTTCCGGATCGACGCCGCCGACATGGGCCACGCTAACGACCAGATCCACATCCCGCATAACCTCCGAGAACAGCACTGGCGGCACCTGATCGAGCGGCACGCCCTTGTACGTCTTCCGGTCGAAGAACTGCACTGTCTCCAATGTCGGCGCTTCGGTATCGGCCGGTGAGAACCAGTCCGCCATGGCATAGAGCCGGACGATCAGGTTCTCGGCATAGAACACCTTCTGCAGCCCTTCCTCATAGCTGACCGTCCACTGCCGCCCCTTCAGAAGGGCGACCGTCTTGCTCGGCTGCACCTGATGGCCCGCATAACGGCGGGACAGCACGCCATGGGCCAGCTCATCCTCATTCGGCAGATACAGCTCGCGGAAGACCTGCTTGAACGGCTGGCGGAGCTGACGGTCGAACAGATCCTTCTGGTACAGGCTCCATTGTCCGCTGCGGTATAGATCCAGCGGATGGGCTATCCGCAGCACAGTCTCCCCGCTCAGGGCCGTGGATTCACCCGCAGGACTTACCAGCGCCCCCTGATCCGCATCGTAATATCCCAACGCATCGCCGCTCATCAGCACCAGCTTGCTAATCAGCGGTGCCAGCACCGGATTCCGGCTCAGCCCGGCAATCTCTGCCGGCGTGAAGCCGCTGCCGGACTCCATCGACCGCTCCAGTTCAGCCCGGGCGCGCCGGAACTGCCCGGTAAGCTCGCTCTTGGCCTCCTTCAGCGCTTCAATCCACTCATGCTTCTTGAAGCGTGCGGGCACCGACTTCAGCGCCTTCCCCTTGCTGGTCACCACATAATCGCTTTGCCCTTCTTCGTCGATACTAAGCGAGACGAAGGTCTCTGCGTCCAGCTCATACGGCTCGAAGTACGCAGCATAATCATCCAGCTTGCGCGCCTCCATATCCCAGATCAGGCGGGTGACATCGGCATATCCGGCATTGCGCGCCAGGTTGCCAAGAGCAATCTGTACGGCCTGGCCTTCGCTGGCGCGGCGCTGTGCGCCGAACTTCTTGCTCTCCGCCAGGAAGCGCTGGATGAACTCATAACGCACGCGGATATCCTGCTCGCGGTCTTCTCCCAGCGGAATCAGACTATAGCTGAGCAGATGATCCTTGCCCCGCTTCTGCTCCACAGACTGCTTCATCTCTTCCAGGTTCAGCTTGCCGAGCGTGGCGTCGGCGAACAGCTGGGAACGGCGGTGGTTCGCACCGGCAGAGATGTACTTGGCACAGTCATAGAGCAGCTCGAACCGCTCTTGTCCAAGCTCCTTGTAGGCGGACTGGAACCAGTTCACATCGAAGGCGCCGTCGTTGAACTCCTGCGGCGTGATCGGCGAGTAATGCGCCACCACCGTCTCTTTTTCGGCCGAGAAGCTCTCGTTAATGTGGGCGTGGAAGTACCAGGCCCCGCTGCGAAGCCCTTCCCAGCCCAGGTATTCGGCAATGATCTCGATCCACTGCGGGGCGTACATGGCGGCTTCCAGCAGCTTTTGATCGGACAGCTTGTACTCCTGCAGCAAGGTCTTCAGGAGCTCCGCATTATCGCCCTCACGCGGATAACATACCTTGAGCAGATGGCTGAAGGACTCCTTCTTCGTAATATTGTTGCCATAGCCATACACGTACCCGCGCACGAAGGTATCCTTGTTCAGCCCTGACAGGATACGGATACAATACTCCAGGCCCTCTATCCGCTGCAGCCCCATCGTCATGCCGGTCACCTCAGTCGGCAGGTCGCCGCGTCCCAGCTCAACCGCCAGCAGACGGTCGATGATCCGTGTGCGTAGTGCAACCATCTGTGGACTGTCTTCGATCCAATCATATCTGCGTGAACTGATCCAGCTCATATGGTTGCGTGCATCCTTACTCAGCAGCAGCTCCTTAAGCAGCGTCTCTTCGCGGATGATTCCACTGGTGAAGGCCTCAACGTAGTGCTTCAGTCCGATGATGCTGTCCCGCTCTTCGCCTCCGCTGATCCCCTCGAACCGGTAGCAGGTACGGAACATCTCCTTGAACTCCTCTGCTCCGTTCCATAGCTTCTGCACCATATCGACCCACGGCTCAGCCAGCACAGACAGGAAAGGCCAGTCCGCCCCAAGCTTCTCCTCCGGGAACGCAGCCATCAGCGCATTCACCGCACCATTCACTTGGCGGAAGCCCTCCGGGCTCTTGTGGTCCGCGCGGTACGCATCCAGCAGCGTCTCTACCTGCCATCTGTACTTCAGCTTGTCCACTAGCTTCAGCACAGCCTCGATCTGCTCCAGCGGGTAGACCTCTGACGCGAACTCCTTGCGCCACCCGGACAGCAGCTTCTGCTTGCTAAGTTCCTTATCATCAATTCCTAAGGTGTCGTAACCGTCATAGTTATCCAGGGTCTCATCCAGCTCTTCCAGGCTGATATAGAAGTTCAACTCTATCAGATCCCGGGCGCTCCAGCCGCTCTTGTCCCAATATTCAGCCCATGCTTCATGCAGCGGGTACTGTTCGAGGGCGGATTTGCCACTCTCCTCATCGTTAAGTAAGTACCCCTGCAACGGTCTGAGGTTAGTGCCGATCAGCACCGTGTCCTTATACCCGCTGTAATACTCAACCTCGTACTCTACGTCGCGGTGCTTGTGGATCGTGTTGTCCAGTCCCTTAAGGAATGTCTTGATCTGCTCCAAGGACAGCTTGAACACCTGATCCCAGGCGAATCCGTCAAGTACAGGCCCCTGAGTCAGCCACTCCTCCGTCTGCTGCGGATCGAACAAGCCGAAGCCATTAGCCTTCGTATACTCATTCTTCTGGCTCAGCCTCGCGATCAGCTCGCGCTCCTGGTCGGAAGGCTTCTCCAGCGCCTCCGCCAGCGGACGGACCGCTTCAAAGAGTGCCTGCCGCTCTTCATCCTGGAACAACACGGTCATAATCTCCAGCCCTGCCTGCCGCTGCAGGGCATTCTTGCCCTGCACCAGTCTGTGGACGGACTCCTTCAGCGCTTCATCCGGCTGATTCAGCAGCATCCGGGTCACGCTCTGCCGTAGCGTACCGGTCTTAAGCTTCAGCAGCCCTTCGGCCATCAGCAGCTCATCCTCCGCCAGGGTCAGCCCCTGCGCCAGGTCCAGCGCCAGCTCCCGGTTCTTGATACTCTTGTCGGAGAGGCTGGCGAAGATGAATTCGCGCTGTACGGTATCCTCCGTATGCTGCACGAAGTAATTCAGCAGCTCCCCCCGTATGTCCGTGCTGAGCTTGTCCTTCAGCGCCAGCAATTCATTCACCCAGGCCGGGTCCATATCATAGGAGATCAGATAAAGCATCTTTTGGACCGGCAGATCACGGGTGTAGCTGACCTGCAGGAAATCCAGCACCTTAGAGGTACCGGTCAGCTCCCGGCTGTCCGGATTCAGGAAGATATCCATCAGCAGGCTGAAGTCGCGCTGCCGCTCGCTTTTATCCTCAAGCTGCGGGCTCGTTACGACCTCGATCTTCGGCCCATTATCCTTCGGCCCTCTCCACATCCGGTTATAATCATAATTATAATTCGTCAGAATCCAGTACAGCAGCTCCGGCTCTTGCTCCTTCAGATACTTCCGGGCGCTGCTCAGGCGCACCTCCCGGTTCTGGCTGCCGGAAAGTACATACTCTGCTACAATCTTCTGGTAGGACTGGCCCTGTTCCATCAGGACATCCACCTTGCCGATCAGTTCATTCTCCTCATAGACAGCCGTCCCCCACAAGCTCAGGTAGACATGGTTGGCATTCTCGCTGGTCAGCCAGTCAGCCCGAAGCGCTTCATCCGTCAGCACCTGATAGGCTCCTTCAATCAACTGCTTCGCCACCCGCTGATTCTGGGCTTCCAGACCCATCCCCGTCCATACGCCCAGGGCACGCACCACCGAGCTGTAGTGCACGAGATCATTGTCCAGAATCACCTTCAGCATATACAGGTTGTTCTCTATCGTCCCCTCATCCATCGTCTCCATAATGGACTGGCGCAGTCCCTCCTGCAGCCGGGCAGCGAGCAGCAGCTCGCCAATCATCTGAACAGCAGCCTGGTTATGGCTGAGGAATGCACCTTTTATCATATTGCGGCTGAGCAGCGCCCCCTGGTTGTCCCCGTACACCGCATCCTTAAGCAGATCTTCCATTCCGCTGCCGCTGCGGTCCAGCTCATAGGCGATTACATCGGGAACGGCAACATCTACACGGTAAGAGATACTGTAATCCTTTTCATAATCCCCCTTCAGGTACTCCGGTAACGAGAATTCAATTAACTCCATATAGATCAGGGCATTGATTTTGCGGAGGATCTGCATCCGGTGCGCCTGAACCTCCCGGGTCCGGAACGGCCGGCGCAGATACCCTATGGAATAAGGGTACTCCACTACATGCTTAACTATGTAACGTGCAAGCTCAACGGTATGTGTGCTGTACAGCTGCTGCATGATCCCCATCAGCGGCTCCCAGTATCCCGTAAAATCAGCCTGAGCCGCCGCAGCGCGATCATCCATGATAACAAGGAAGCGGTCCAGCGAATCCTCCCCTTCATGAAGGTAGCGGTTCTTGCTGAACTCCGCGAGCAGGCCTGCCAGCTCCGCGCCTTCCCCCTTCAGCCCTTTGGCTTTGTTCTCAACATCCGCGTACCACTGAGTCTCCCACTCTGCATTTCCGATTTTCATCCTGTCATCTCCCTCACCATAGTCTTCCTGCCAGCATCGTGAACCGGATCAGCGTCAGCTCATCGCCCTCTTCGAGCCTCAGCGGCTCATCCAGCGCGGAACATTCCGCTTCCTGCACGAATACCTTGTACAATCCGTCTTCGTAAGCAAGCAGTGCTGCAGCCGTAGCCTGCTCTACCTCAGGCTTCGTCTCACCGTACACCGTACCGAATCCGACCTTGCCGTTATCACCCTGCTCCGCAATTTCATTTGCGGTCAGGTAAGGGATTAGATCTCCCCGCTCCTGCCGCTCCAGCATCGCCTGCACCTGCCCGGCTACAATCTCAGAAATCAACGCGCGCAGCGTCTGCGGACGGTCAGCAAGCAGCAGCTCCTTACGCTCCAGCACCGGCCTGCGTTTGCCCAGGCTTTTGACGGTTACATACAGCTTCATGGCCTTCCCTCCTTACCTCAATAGCTCTATTCGACAGATTATCTAGTTCATTACCCGATTTCCTAGAAATCAACCCGTTCCCCCGCCGAAAATTCAAATTTGTGCGGATACAGAGCATCCGGTATCTGTACAGCTCTTTTTTTGCTAAAATAGAAGGGTCGGCGCATTTCCGTGCAATCCTGGCGCCAGTCACTGAAACGGAGGCATTACCTGTGGATTATATTATTCTGGACATCGAATTCAACGGCCGCAAATTTGCCAGCGAGCATCCTATGGAGGTCATTGAGATCGGAGCGGTCCGGTTAGACGCTTCATTGCAGGTTAAGGATGAATTCTCAGCCTTAATCAGACCCATATACTTCTCCACCCTGAATTCATTCATCAAGAAAAAAACCGGCATCCCCCAGGAGGATATCGACGTCGCCAGCCGGTTCCCGAAGGTCATTACCGCCTTCAGAGCGTGGCTTGACCAGAGCGCTGACGGCGTGCTGCTCTTAACCTGGGGCGGCGAGGATATGAAGCGGATTATCCAGGATGTGCGGATGCACAAGATGGATGATGCCTACTGGATGGAGGCCACCTACTTCGATCTGCTCAAGGGCGTCCTGCGCGCCCGCGGCCTCAGTAACGACATCAGCGTCGAAGGGGCCATGGCCCTCTTCGGTCTGGAGCCTTCCGGCTCCGCCCACCGCGCGCTGGACGATGCCAAGATGACGGCGGAGATCTTCCACGCAGTCTTCAGCGAGCTGGACTTCGGCCGTTCCCAACACTATGTCGATACCTTCTCGAACGCAAGGGAACGCAAGACGGTTAAGATCGCCATCAAAGCCATGACCGCCCAAAAAATCGTCCCCACCTGGGAGCTGGTCGCCGAGCATTACTTCCCTGCGGAGGATGCCCTGGCGGACCCCCGGAAGCTGGCAGAGCTTAAGGCGTATTTCACCGCCCAGCTTAGCAAGAAATAACCCCATATGCCCGCGCAGCAGCGGCGATCTCCCGAGGCATAGCCTGGGCGGTTGCCGCTGTTTGCTTTTCCAGCACACGGTTACCCGCCCTGCTGTCTGGTTATTATACAAATTAAGAGTTGACCTTGCCGTTACGTCAAAGTATACAGTTAGATCTGTAAGCGGCCGCTTACCCGGCGGGAACGCCTTGAACCCGTTCTCTGCTGTATACACCAAGACAGATTGGAGGCAGATTGGACCATGGAATATACGGTGCAGAAGCTGGGGACACTCGCGGGGATCAGTGCACGGACCTTGCGGTATTACGATGAATTCGGCATTCTGAAGCCGTCCAGAATCAGCTCCTCGGGATACCGGATCTACGGCCAGGCTGAGGTAGACCTGTTGCAGCAGATTCTCTTCTACCGGGAACTGGGCCTAAGCCTTGCGGCGATCAGAGATATTGTCCATTCGCCCTCCTTCGACGGCGCCCGCGCCCTGCGTGAGCACCATGACCAGTTGCTTCAGCGGAGACAGCAGCTGGACCGGCTCATCGCGAACGTCGAGCAGACCATTGCACACACAGAAGGGAGAAGTCCAATGAGTAATCAGGAGAAATTCGCAGGCTTCAAGCAGAAGCTGATTGACGATAACGAGCAGAAGTACGGCCAGGAGATCCGGGAGAAATACGGCGCGGAAGCTGTGGAGCAGTCGAACCGCAAGCTCAGCCATATGACGGAGGAGCAGTACGCTGCCCTTCAACAGCTGGAGGCCGATATGTTCGCGTCACTGGAGCAGGCGATGGAGGAAGGCGACTCGGCAAGCGAACCGGCGCAAAAGGCCGCCGATCTGCACCGCCAGTGGCTCAGCTTCTATTGGGATACGTACACCAAGGAAGCCCATGCAGGCGTAGCCCAGATGTATGTCGATGATGAGCGCTTCACCGCTTATTACGACCAGCGCCGCCCCGGCATGGCCGCGTTCCTGCGGGATGCAGTGCATGTGTATACTGGAGCGAAGCAGTAGACGTAATCGTTTGGCATAGCAAAGAGGCAGCCGGATACGGCTGCCTCTTTTTTACATATCAATCATCATCCTCGTCCGAATCTGTATCGGTGTACACAACCTTGGCAGTATACGCATCGACACCTACTTCTGTCTTGACCTGCCCGTTCCTGACTTCAACCTCATAGACAGCTCCTCCATGGTCCCGGTCCAGATCAATCTCGGTGACCGTCCCCTTCACAGCAGCTTGAGCCACCTCAGCCGCCTTGCCTGCGGTAATCAGCTTGCCGCCTGAGGCCGGAGCTGCCTCATGAGAGTCATCATCGTCTGCATCCTTGCGCACGCTGATCACTTTTCCCGAATAAGCATCTACCCGGACATCTATCTCCTGCTTGGTCTGCTGAATTTCGATATCGTAAAACGTGCCGCTGGCCTTCTTCTCCAGATCGATGCTCTCCACCTGTCCCGGAGCTGCCTTCAAGGCAATCTGCTCGGCTTTGCTTACACTAATTAACGTTTTGCTCTGACTCTTCACTGCTGCGGCTGCATCTGCCGTACTGCCCTTCAGCTCGCCTATACCATAAGCGCCTCCGAGAATAAGTGCTGCCGCCGTGATACTGCTCCATATCTTTGTCTTCAATGTTAACGCCTCCTAAGTTCATTCTTCGCTGCTTCATGTAGTAACTATAACGCTACAATCTGAGAGAACAGCGGGAGTAACATTAGAATTCGCTGAGAAAAAAACAGATACCCTAGGAATCGTCCCCATCCGGCTCTTCCCAGGTCACAGACATAATATGGCCCGAGATGGCATTCACCTGGACTACGGCCTCCCGCCCGTCTGAAGTATGAATCTCCACCAGATAATAAGCACCTGCCGCATCAATTCCCGTATCCACATCGTCCAGCTCCCCCGGTACCTCACGCAGAGCCAGCCTGACAGCCTCCGCTTCGGAGACTACGCTCTGCGCTGCCGGGGTAGGTGCTGGTGACGGGGTAGCATCAGCTCCGCCAGATGGAGCTGGAGTAGCGGCAGACGTAGGCTGCACCGCCGGTTCGTCCACGCGCTTCAGCAGCACGATGGAGAGAATCTCGCCGGTAACTCCGTCCAGCTTCAGCTCATACCGTCCTTGCTCCGTCTGAAGCACCGCTATATAAGCTCCGGCTTGCAGCTTGAGACTGTCTACCTTACCGGGATATTCGCTCAGCACAGCCAGCGTAGCCTGATCTCTGGATAACAGCGGCTCCGAATTTTTCCCGAATATCCGGAAGGCAACCCAAGCCAACAGCAGGAAGACCACCATAGCTATGACTACCTTGTACATTTTGCTCTTATTCCTTGGATGCTGCTTCATTGTCCACCTCCCCTGCGGTCCGCAGCCATGCGGATCGTCACCGAGGTTCCCAGGCCTACCGTACTATCCATGGACAGCTCCGCTCCGATCGCCCCCGCGATCTCTGCGGCTAGCGACAGCCCCAGGCCTGCCCCTCCGTTCTCACGGGTTCTCGCCTCATCCACTCTATAGAAACGGTCGAATATCTTCGGCAGCTCCTCCGGCGGAATTCCAATGCCGCGGTCGGTAATCACAATCATCCGTTCCTGCCCGGCAGCCTCAATACGCACGGTTATCTGCTCATCGCTGTATTTGCGGGCATTGTCCAGGAAGATGAACAGCAGCTGCCGGAGCTTCGCTTCATCGCTGTAGCCTTCGGGTGACCCCTTGACCTGAACCGTGACCTCTCTCCCGTACGCATTATGAAAAGCCTTCGCCGAAGAACGCACCAGCTCCTCCAGATCCATCACCTTCAGCTCCAGATCCCACTGCTCCGGGTGCTTCGCCAGCAGCAGGAGCTGCTCCGTCATTTCCTTCATCCGCACAGCTTCGGAATGGATGGCCTCAACCGATTCATCGAACAGCTCCGGGTGATCCCGCCCTCTGCGCTTCAGCAGACTGGCATAGCTCTCAATAACCGTCAGCGGTGTGCGCAGCTCATGGGAGGCATCCGACACGAATTTCTCCTGCTTCACATAATTGCTCTCTAAGAGGCCTATCATGTCGTTGAAGGTATGCCCCATCTCCACCAGCTCATCCTTCGAGTGTGCTTTCAGCGGAAGCCTGCGGAATTTCCCGCTGCGCTGAATCTCCCGCATAGTCGCCGTCATTTGGACGATGGGCCGCATAATCAGGCCCGACAACAGGCGGCCGGAGAGCAGCAGCGGAAGCAGCACCGCAAGCGTAGCGCCTGCAAGGACCAGCCGCAGCACCCGCAAGGTATCCATCGTGCCCTCCAGACTTTTGGTCATCTGGACATTCAGGACGTTCCCGTCCGTCCAGATGACGGGAACGCTCACGAACGCATACAAGCGTCCGTCCACCCGGACCCGCTCCGCCTGCTTCCCGGGATGGTAGACCGGCTTCAGCCGGCTGATCTCCTGCCCCGAGGCTGAGGTGACCGGCGCCGGTCCGCCTCCGTCCACAGTGAGCAGCCGCAGCATTCCCTCCACCGGCACATATGCCCGGAGCAGCTCCGGTGCCGTTACCCCGTCTCCCGCTTTTCTCATCGCGGCAGCAATTCTGGCTGTCTCGGCAGATGCCTGCCCGAGCTGGCTGTCTAGTGACATCCGGCTGAACACGGCGTAGATGAACAGATTCATGAGGATAAGCAGCACGGCGAACAGCACGCTGGAATACAGATGAATGGTGCTCCGCAGCTTCATGGGGCATCCTTCAGCACATAACCAACGCCCCGCACGGTATGAATCAATTCAGGCTGGTGGTCCAGCGTAATTTTTTTGCGGACATAGCGGATATAGACATCCACAATGTTCGTATCGCCGTAATAATCGTATCCCCAGACGGCAGCCATGATCTGTTCCCTGTTCAGCACCTGGCGCTTATTCTTCAGCAGGTAGACCAGCAGGTCGAACTCTCGGGGAGTCAGCTCGATGCTCCGGCCTGCCCGTTTCACCTCCCGCGTAGTTTCGTTCAGCTCCAGATCCTCTGCCATCAGCAGGTTGACGGCTTCCTCTCTCCTCCGCCCCGAGGCCAGCCGCAGCGCAGCACGGACACGCGCCAGCAGCTCCTCAATTTGAAACGGCTTCGTAATATAATCATTGGCCCCAAGGTCCAGGCCTGATACTTTATCCTCTACCGAGCTTTTGGCTGTAAGCAGCAGCACCGGCGTATCGGGATCACCCGCCCGGATTCGCCGCAGCAGCTCTATGCCGCTGAATCCAGGCAGCATCACATCCAGCAATAACAGATCCGGCTGCTGCTCCTGGTACATCTCCAGCCCCTGATGGCCGCTCCCGGCAATGGACACACGGTATCCCTCGCATTCCAGCTCAATCTGCAGCAGACGGGCAATTCTCACCTCATCCTCCACCACCAGAATCAATTCTGTCATCGGCGCTCCGCCCCTTCTACTTGGTTGCCTCCATTGTAGGGCATGGGCAGCTACAGTTTCAAACTCCGCCCGCTATTTGCTACCTCTCTCTATATGCAAAAGGGTGCTTCCACCGTAATACCGGCCGGAAACACCCCTGTCAATCTTCATTCCTGCTGCGTCTGAACCGGCAGCCGCTACAAGCTGCGGTGCAGCAGCTCCAGCACACCGCGCAGCTCGGCGACTGCCACCTGCCCCGGTGCCGAAGGCTTATGCGCCGCACCGAAGGTCAGCGCCGAGCCGAAGATCTCCCCCGCCAGCCGGCTGATCACGCCCTCCCCGGCCATCGACATCGTAATGATCGGACGGTCCGCATACTGCTCCTGCATCCGGTTCGTCGCCGCCAGCAGGGTCAGCACATCGGCTGGACCCTGCGGCATTACGGCAATCTTGGGCAGATCGCCGCCCAGCTCCTGCGCCCGGCGCAGCCGGGATACGATCTCCTCCTCGGACGGTGTCCCGTGGAAATCATGATTCGAGACAATCACGAACACCGCCTGCCCATGCGCTGCGGCAATCAGCTTGCGGACTTCCGCTTCCTCATGGAACAGCTCCACATCCACAATATCCACCAGTCCGCTCTCTACCGCAGCCAGGTTCAACTCGAAGTAATAGGCGGTGGAGATTTCCTTCTCCCCGCCCTCCTTGGTGCTGCGGAAGGTGAAGATCAGCGGAATCTCCGGCAGCAGACGCTGAATGTCCTCCAGCACCTGAGTTACGGCATTAATATCTTCCACCTCCGTGAAGAAATCACTGCGCCACTCCACCACATCCGGCGCCAGTGCGATTAGCGCCTCAGCTTCTTCACGCAGCTCCGTCCGCGTCGTTCCGACCAGCGGAACACAGATTTTGGGCATCCCTTCTCCGAGGGTTATATTCTTGACGGTTACTGTACCGCTCAAACGTGTCAGCTCCTTAGCGGACCCGGAGTCTCAGAGCTTCCTCTGACGCTCCCCGCTTAATTTGTCTGTTATATAAAACGCACTTAAGGTTTGAACTCGAAGCTTGGTCGTCGCTGCGGTGAACATTTGGACTTCCGGCCGCTGCCCGTCAACAGATTTCTTTGATTTAATCCGCTACTCGCGGTTGAAATCCGTTGATTAGCTGATGCTTACGATGCGAGCTTTCCTTCGGAAAGCTTTCAGGCGGACGCTACCGCTCCTACAGTTCCAAATTTCCCCTCCGCTTCTTTTTGCTTTTCGTTAATTTCTTTAGTGCGTCTTATATAGCAAGTGCTTCCTCTATCACACACACGGAATCTACTGGGATCTACAGGTCTTGTGGCTCTGCATTAGCAGCTGTCCGCAGGAACTGCTCCACCTCTTCCAGTCTGGGCAGAGAAGCAATCGCACCCGTCTTGCCCACCGCCAGCGCACCGACAGCATTGGCGAAGCGGACTGCTTCCTCCAGCGTCCTGCCGCAGGTCAGCTGCCAGGCCAGCGCCCCGTTGAAGGAATCTCCGGCTGCGACCGTATCTACCGCCTGCACCGGGAACCCCTGGACATGCCGGCTTCCGGCAGCATCCACGATTAGCGCCCCTTTGGAGCCCAGCGTTACAATGACATGCCGGACCCCTTTTGACAGCATCATCCGGGCCGCACGCTCTGCATCATCCACACTCTCCACAGCGATACCGGCCAGAATCCCCGCTTCTGTCTCATTCGGAGTCAGGTAGGTGATATGGTGCAGCAGTTCATCGCTCAGCGGCTGGGCCGGAGCCGGATTAAGAATCACCGGAATCCCATGCCGGAACGCCAGGACTGCCGCAGCCTCGCACATCGCCAGATCCGTCTCCAGCTGCATCACCACGATCCCGGCTCCGCTGATCACTGTCTCAAGTGCTTCAATATCCTCCGGCTTCATCTCCACATTCGCGCCAGGCACTACGATGATCCGGTTCTCACCGGACCCGTCGACCACAATGGAAGCCACCCCTGTAGCCTGGGATTCACTCAGCGAGATATACTCGGTATGAACCCGCTCCTGCTCCATAATCTCCAGCAGCCCGCTGCCAAAAGCATCCTTTCCCACTCTGCCGATCATCGTCACATCCGCGCCCAGCCTGGCCGCCGCAACGGCCTGATTCGCCCCTTTTCCGCCCGGAGACAGAGCGAAACCCTGACCGAACAGGGTCTCACCCGCCTCCGGCGCGCGCTCTGCCCGCACGACCATATCCATATTCAGACTTCCAATTACGACTATACTCAATCCTTTACACCACCACTTGGTTTATTGTTTGCTTTATGGTTTAGATGAAGCTTGTACATTTTTACTCCCCTTATCTTATGGCCTTCCGGCAGGTTTATCAAATTTTATTTATCGGCTCCGCAGGCAGCCAGTTGTCACCGAAACTCCGCTGTGCTTTTTAAGGATAAATATGCTAGAATGATGGTGCAATCGCTTCCAGAGCCCGTCCTGCCTTATTGAGCAAACGTTTGCATCTTAGATACAGCCTGCAGCAACTCGTTATTATCTAAATCGCACTTAGGAGGCTTATCACGTGAGCGAGAACCACTTACCGTCAGTAGCTTATTTCAGCATGGAGTATGGACTGCATTCCGATTTCAAAATGTACGCCGGAGGCCTCGGCATTCTGGCCGGAGATTACATCAAGGGCGCGCAGGATATCGGGGCACCCATCATCCCCATCGGACTCAAATGGAAACAGGGCTACACGGACCAGAAGATTGATGCGGACGGCAACCCCTACGACTCTTACCACAACTATGTGTACGACTTCCTGGAAGATACGGGTGTCAAGGTCACGGTAAAAGTCAGAAAGACCGATGTGGTCTGCAAAGTGTGGAGAACCGACCATTTCGGTAACCGTCCGCTCTATTTGCTCGACACCGATATCCCGGAGAACAGTGATGCCTGGATTACCGGCCAGCTCTACGGCTGGTTCGGGGAGGAGCGGATTGCCCAGGAGATCGTGCTGGGCATCGGCGGCGTCAAAGCCATGCGCGCTCTAGGAATTAAGATCGATGTCTATCACTTCAACGAGGGACATGCGGCGCTCGCTGCAATCGAGCTGATCCGGGAGAAGATGTCAGGCGGCAGTACCTTTGAAGAAGCCTGGAAGGCTACACGGGAAGAGGTTGTGTTCACTACACATACACCGATTAAGGAAGGCAACGAGACCCATCCGCTGGACCGGCTGGAGTACATGGGGGCCTTTAATGGCTTAACCCGGGCGCAGATGGAGCGGATCGGCGGGGAGCCGTTCAATATGACCGTCGCTGGTCTAAGGCTGTCGCGGATCTCGAATGCGGTCGCCCAGCTTCATGCCGATACTGCCAACAAGATGTGGAAGGAAGTCGCCGGCAGATCCGAGATCATCGGCATCACCAATGCGATTCACACCCCTACCTGGGTAGATGAGCGGATGACCCGTGCTTTTGAGGAGGGCGGCGACCTGTGGGCCGTCCACAAGGAGATCAAGCAGGAGCTGATCAGCTTCATCGAAGAACGCTCCAGGATCGCCCTGAATCCAGAGCATCTGCTGATCGGGTTCTCCCGCCGCGCCGCTCCCTACAAGCGCAGTGACTTGATCTTCTCCCGGCCGGATATTATAGAGCCGTACCTGGAGAGCGGCAAGATTCAGATTGTGTTCTCCGGCAAGGCGCACCCGCTGGACGACAACGGCAAGCGGATCGTCAGCAACCTTGTAGCCATGATGCGCAAATATCCGAAGAGCGTAGTCTTCCTGGAGAACTACGATATGACCATCGGAGCCCAGCTGACCCGCGGCTCTGACATCTGGCTGAACAATCCGCGCAGACCGCTCGAAGCCAGCGGAACCTCCGGAATGAAGGCCGCCATGAACGGCGTTCTGAACTGCTCCATCCTGGACGGCTGGTGGCCGGAGGCCTGCATCGACGGCGAGAACGGCTGGCAGATCGGTGACGGCTTCGAGACTACCGACTTTGCGGTGCTTGACCAGCATGACAGCGATGCACTGTACGAGACCCTTCTGAACCGCGTCCTCCCGGTCTTCTATGAGAATCAGGCCAAGTGGGTGCAGATGATGCACCGCAGCATCGAGACCACCCGCACCGAGTTCGCCACCAAGCGCATGCTGGATGAATACTATAACCGTATGTATATCCCAATCTAACTTACAGTAGTTTTTGCTCCTGTCACCCGCATCCAGTTGCTGCTGCTCCGTTACTGTTCACGAATCCCCCTCCTGTCCGCTGCTGCGGGCGGGAGTTTTTTAGGCCCTCCTGACATTTCCCATACCGCTACTTGTAGCTTCATCCGGCCTCATTCTGCCCATCTTCACGCTGCTCTTAATGGAGCTTTATTTCTCACCCGCAGACCATCGCTCATATCATGAATCTATCTTCTCCCGCATACACTTAATTATAATAATTATAAAAAAGGATTGATTTTATTTAAATTCTTGCTATTATAATATTTATACTTATTCTAAAATCAAATCCTATACGAGGTGATTGTGTTCATGACCACAAATAATAACAACAAGCTAACGACAAGCTGGGGCGCCCCCGTAGGTGACAACCAGAATTCAATGACCGCCGGTGCCCGTGGCCCCGTGCTGCTGCAGGATGTCCATCTGCTGGAGAAGCTGGCCCACTTCAACCGTGAGCGTGTTCCTGAGCGTGTCGTTCATGCCAAAGGCGCCGGTGCCCATGGTTATTTTGAAGTCACCAATGATCTCTCCCAATATACGAAGGCTGCCTTCTTGTCGGGCGTCGGCAAACGCACCCCGATGTTCATCCGTTTCTCTACCGTAGCCGGGGAGCTGGGTTCATCCGATACTGTGCGCGATCCGCGCGGCTTTGCTGTGAAATTCTACACTGAGGAAGGCAACTACGACCTGGTCGGCAATAACACGCCTGTCTTTTTCATCCGTGATGCCATCAAGTTCCCTGACTTTATCCATACCCAGAAGCGCCATCCGCAGACCCATCTGAAGAACCCGAATGCCGTCTGGGACTTCTGGTCCCTCTCCCCCGAGTCTCTGCACCAGGTGACGATTCTGATGTCCGACCGCGGCATCCCGGCTACTCTCCGCCATATGCATGGCTTCGGCAGCCATACGTTCAAGTGGGTGAATGCCGAAGGTGCAGCTGTCTGGGTGAAATATCACTTTAAGACAGAGCAGGGCGTCAAGAACCTCGATGTTAAGCTGGCAGCACAGCTAGCCGGGGAGAACCCGGATTATCATACAGAGGATTTGTTCAACGCCATTGATACTGGAGACTTCCCGGCCTGGAGGCTGCATGTGCAGATTATGCCTGTGGAGGATGCCGACACCTACCGCTTCGATCCATTTGATGTAACCAAGGTGTGGTCGCAGAAGGATTATCCGTTGATTGAGGTAGGCCGCATGGTGCTGGACCGCAATCCTGAGAATTACTTCGCCGAAGTGGAGCAGGCTACCTTTTCCCCCGGCTCGTTCGTTCCAGGCATAGAAGCTTCTCCAGATAAAATGCTTCAGGGCCGCCTGTTCGCATACGGGGATGCCCACCGCTACCGGGTAGGAGCGAACCATAACCACCTGCCGATTAACCGGCCTATCGCAGAGGTCAACAATAATCAGCGCGACGGCGCGATGAATGCTACGAATAACGGGGGAGGCTCCGTCTACTACGAGCCCAACAGCTCCGGCGGGGCAACCGAGTCAGCGCCGCATAAAGCGGCTGCTTTTGAAGTCTCCGGCCAGGCGGACAGCGTGTCTTATGACCATGACGATCACTACACTCAGCCGGGTGACCTGTACCGTCTGCTCAGTGAAGAGGAGCGTGCCCGGCTCGTGAGCAATATTGTCGGCGCGATGACTCCAGTGGAGTCCGAGGAGATCAAGCTCCGCCAGATTGGCCACTTCTACCGAGCCGATCCGGAGTTTGGCCGGCGAATTGCAGAAGGACTGGGTTTGGCTGTAACAGAGTAACCTCTATCCACAGCAAAGAAGGGATAAGCATCGTCGCTTACCCCTTTTTTGCATGATATGCAGCTTATATTTCCAGATTCATGAGACAGAGAGATTTTAGACTAGTGGCCTGCTCCGTGATTGTTAATAGAGATATTGCCAGAGGATGCGGATAAGTGGCCGCCTGCGCTTGCCGTTGTTACCACTACGCTTGCACTAATCAGCAATACGGCTGTTAATAACGAGATCGCCTTTTTCATCTTTTAAAAACTCCCTCTCTAAGATATTTTTCATTACATTTTGATAAGATTCTTGTTGTTCTGCGGTCGCATGGCTTCGGATATGTTCATAAAACGACACAATCTTCCTAAAGCCTGTCCCGTCATAAAGTTTACTACTTATTACCAAAATATAGAGAGTCAGATTAATTGCATCATGAATTTTCTCCCTTTTATACAAATAAATTGCACTAAGATGCATGTAGTCTATGTAGTATCTGATATCTTCCTGCTTCTCTCTGCAGCTTAGTTCCTTCAATGGCTCATTGAATTCATCCAGTACCCAGTCGATAGAAAAGTTGTACTTAATGGCCGATTCCAGCACAGTAATCAAGCAGGCAAGCAGTTCCTCCTGGTCCCCTGTACGAATGAATTCAACATAATCAGGGAGAACTTCTACCTTTCCTTCCAGCAGATCAATGACGAAGGTGTTGGCAATCGCAATGTTCCTGTAGTATTCCACTTCTACGGCAGCTTCCTGATCCACATCCGTGATCCAGCTCAAATCCGAATACAAGCCTATACACTTTCTTGATTCAGCGAGGTTACCGAGCTTTTGATAGGCAATCCCCTTCATGCACGCACTGTAGCCGAGATAATACGCTATATTTTTTTTCAAATAATACTTCTTTGCACCCTGTCGATGGGAGCCGTAGGTTAGAACTGCAAGTTCAAAGAGCTTGTCTGAAATCTCGAGAATTGCCGTCCAGTTCTCCCATGAGAACGAGACTTTAAGCATGTCTG
Organism: Paenibacillus sp. FSL M7-0896; assembly: GCF_037975415.1. Classification (NCBI taxonomy): domain Bacteria; kingdom Bacillati; phylum Bacillota; class Bacilli; order Caryophanales; family Paenibacillaceae; genus Paenibacillus; species Paenibacillus sp. FSL M7-0896. Next base: position 636,513 of record NZ_CP150250.1, on the reverse strand, counting down.
TCAAAGAGTCTTCATTCATCCCATCCAGTTCCAGCAATTTCTATCTTGCCTCCTATCATTCCATTATATTCCAATAATAACCTGCTTCACCGCTCCGGTCAATTCATTCCCGACATATATATCTCTAAAAAAGCCTTTATTCTCCAGTTGAGCTATTCAATCTAACCTTTTCGACATTTTTATTCCATATTATGTAATATTGTAGTCTGCGGCTACTGCTGATACACATCCAGCCACTGCTCCAGCTGCTCCTTCAAGCGCTCCCTGGCCGACTCCGGCTCCAGAATCTCAGCATTCGGGCCATACTGCAGAATCCACTTGATGAACTCCTTCTCATTATTAACGGTGACTTCGAACAGCAGCGTTCCATCGCATTCTTCGCTCATCCGCGGCTGTACGAACAGCTCCTCTTCCTTAATGTAACGCGCCACCTCCGGATCGAACCGTACCTTGAACGTGACATTCCGGGTCCCCCGGTTGATCGACCAGGTATTTTTCAGATATTTTTTAATATTGAAATTTCCCTTATCAAAAGTGGAAGCCGTCATCTCGACCTGCTCAAACCGGCTGATCCGGAACGTACGAATTGCGCCCTTCAGATGGCAATAGCCAATCAGATAAAAGCGCTGATCCCGCGGGATCAGATAATAAGGATCAATCTTCCGCGCTGTAGTGGCGTTGCGTGACTGCGAGTGGTATACCGTCCGGATGCTGCGCTGCTCCAGAATGGCTCCAATAAGCGGCTGCAGGAAGTTCCGGCTCTCCTTGCGGTAGGCAGGGGTACCCATTTGAATAATATCCGCGATATTCTCCAGCAGGCCATTCTGCCGCGATTTCTCCTTCAGATGAGTCCCCATCACCTTGTCATAAGCAGAATGAAAACCCGGCGGAATTCTATCCGGATTCAGCACAGAAGGCAGCAAAGAGAACGCCAGCGACTCCTGCTCCGAGAAATCCAGCGGATATAAAAAGAATTTGCCCATGAACCGGTAGCCCGTGCCTCTTCCCTCATTCGTAACCGGTGCAAAGTGGCTGATCACCTCAAGATCCCTGTAGATCGTTCTAATATTCACCTCGCACCTAAAGGCCAAGTCTGCTGCGGTAATCCCCGGGTTCGACTGAATGGCGTTAATAATTCTGAAAATCCGTATTACTTTGTCTGTCATAACAAATGCTCCTCAGCTTCCAAGTAAGTGTTGCCTATGATCCAATAGTCCAATAGTTATACTATATCAGTTCTATAGAAACATAACGCCCTCCCATACTATTGCAACATTCCAGCCCTTACAACAAATCACCCTAGCGGCTGAATGATACTGCTGCCTCTATACCACTCGTATACGAAGCTCACTTTTCTCCATCTCTCTGCCTTCTGACGGCCATTTGACAACTACAGCCCTTAGCGCTCTGGCTCACAGATACTCTGAGTTCTATGTGTTCGGTTTTTCGATTACATTCGGTCATTGACCACGTTCTGATTTGCTTCTTACTTTAATGGCGATAATGGCGATGCTTCCACTTCCTATCTCTTACCAATTCTAAGCATTTTCTCTCACCGACCGGTTGAATAGCCGCATTGTTGCATATCTTGCAGGATTTCTCCAAAAATGTTACGGGCTACGCTATATTGTTGCATCAATTGCAGGAATTCCGGTGATTAGAGCAACTTAGCGCTGGCTTTGTTGCATTTCTTGCAGGATTTCAGCATCGGTCGCTTCTATTGGGCAGTATTGCTGCATTTCTTGCAGGAATTCTAAACAATGTTACGAGCTGTGGAGCATGGGGCCCCATCCTTTCATCGCAAAGGAGCGATTGTATTCGGACTTTCGCATACAATGGGACACGCGCACTTATATCAGCCCAATGTGTTCTGTTTTTCGCATACATTTCCAAATAGCAAAAAAAGTCCGCCTTCCCCATAGGGATGACGGACTCATGTGATACAGATATAAGCGGGTGATGGGAATCGAACCCACGCTATCAGCTTGGAAGGCTGAAGTTCTACCATTGAACTACACCCGCACAGGTGAAATGAAATATCGGGATGACACGATTTGAACATGCGACCCCCTGGTCCCAAACCAGGTGCTCTACCAAGCTGAGCTACATCCCGTTAATAAAAAAGTTAAATCAGTGAAGTAATAATGGCGCACCCTGAGAGATACGGATGCTACGCATCCGATTGCGAAGTTGTGCTATCGAAGCTTATGCTCCAACGAACTCGTTCGAATCTGACGGACACTTAGATAATTCAATGAAGCAATATATGGCGCGCCCTGAGAGATTCGAACTCCCGGCCTTTTGATTCGTAGTCAAACGCTCTATCCAGCTGAGCTAAGGGCGCAAAATCTATATGGAGCGGACGACGGGAATCGAACCCGCGACCCTCGCCTTGGCAAGGCGATGCTCTACCGCTGAGCCACGTCCGCAAAAACATGGTGCGCGTGAAGGGACTTGAACCCCCACGTCGTGAAACGCCAGATCCTAAGTCTGGTGCGTCTGCCATTCCGCCACACGCGCACACGTTACAAGAAAATGGTGAGCCATGAAGGACTCGAACCTTCGACACCCTGATTAAAAGTCAGGTGCTCTACCAACTGAGCTAATGGCTCTCATAAGAGAAACAATCCAAAAAAGATGGCTGGGGATATAGGAATCGAACCTATGAATGACGGAGTCAAAGTCCGTTGCCTTACCGCTTGGCTAATCCCCAATATTATAATTAGCAAAATACTACGGAATCGGATGGATACTCTATACTTCGAGATATAGGATGCTCAATCCCTCATGTCTTAATACCAATTAAAATGGCGGAACAGGGCGGGATACTCTTCACTCCGTTACGAGATTGCGAAGTATTCCTTTCGATGCCTATGCTTCAACGAACCCAGGGAATTCTCATCCCTTAAGCCATTAAAAATGGCGGAACCGACGGGATTCGAACCCGCGATCTCCTGCGTGACAGGCAGGCATGTTAGGCCAACTACACCACGGTTCCAAATTGGTTGCGGGGGCAGGATTTGAACCTGCGGCCTTCGGGTTATGAGCCCGACGAGCTACCGGGCTGCTCCACCCCGCGTCATTGAATATTATCTATTCGGTTAAGATAGATGGTGGAGGCTGAGGGGTTCGAACCCCCGACCCTCTGCTTGTAAGGCAGATGCTCTCCCAGCTGAGCTAAGCCTCCATGTATCAGTTCCAAAAAAATGGTGACTCGTATGGGATTCGAACCCATGTTACCTCCGTGAAAGGGAGGTGTCTTAACCCCTTGACCAACGAGCCATGCTGTGTAAAAAGTATTGCTACGGAGAGAGAGGGATTCGAACCCTCGAGACGCTTGTGGCGCCTACACGATTTCCAATCGTGCTCCTTCGGCCAAACTCGGACACCTCTCCATATGGCTCCCCGAACAGGACTCGAACCTGTGACAACTCGATTAACAGTCGAGTGCTCTACCAACTGAGCTATCAGGGAATATGTAACCAATCAGGGCAAAAAAAATACCACAATGTGTGTGGATGGTCCGCTTGGCGGCGTCCTACTCTCCCAGGACCCTTCGGTCCAAGTACCATCGGCGCTGGAGGGCTTAACGGTCGTGTTCGGGATGGGTACGTGTGGAACCCCTCCGCTATCGCCACCAAACGGGCATTTACAGCGTAAATGCTTCAGGAATTTGATTCCTGAAAACTGAATCCGAAACGAATCTGCGTTTGCCCTTCTTACGGGGCCCCCGGAAAGTATTCGGAATCCGCTTCGTCAGCTTCATCTTCACTTTTTGGGGTAACTTTTGGATAAGCCCTCGACCGATTAGTATTGGTCAGCTCCATGCATTGCTGCACTTCCACCTCCAACCTATCTACCTCGTCGTCTTCAAGGGGTCTTACATACTGGGAAATCTCATCTTGAGGGGGGCTTCACGCTTAGATGCTTTCAGCGCTTATCCCGTCCGTACGTAGCTACTCAGCCATGCTCCTGGCGGAACAACTGATGCACCAGCGGTACGTCCATCCCGGTCCTCTCGTACTAAGGACAGCTCCTCTCAAATTTCCTGCGCCCACGACAGATAGGGACCGAACTGTCTCACGACGTTCTGAACCCAGCTCGCGTACCGCTTTAATGGGCGAACAGCCCAACCCTTGGGACCTACTTCAGCCCCAGGATGCGATGAGCCGACATCGAGGTGCCAAACCTCCCCGTCGATGTGGACTCTTGGGGGAGATAAGCCTGTTATCCCCAGGGTAGCTTTTATCCGTTGAGCGATGGCCCTTCCATGCGGTACCACCGGATCACTAAGTCCGACTTTCGTCCCTGCTCGACTTGTAGGTCTCGCAGTCAAGCTCCCTTATGCCTTTGCACTCTGCGAATGATTTCCAACCATTCTGAGGGAACCTTTGAACGCCTCCGTTACTCTTTAGGAGGCGACCGCCCCAGTCAAACTGCCCGCCTGACACGGTCCCCGTACCCGATAAGGGCACTAGGTTAGAACCTAGATACGATCAGGGTGGTATCCCAACGGCGCCTCCGCAGAAGCTTGCGCTCCTGCCTCCACGGCTCCCACCTATCCTGTACAGATCGTACCCAAATTCAATATCAAGCTGCAGTAAAGCTCCATGGGGTCTTTCCGTCTTGTCGCGGGTAACCTGCATCTTCACAGGTATTAAAATTTCACCGGATCTCTCGTTGAGACAGCGCCCAAGTCGTTACGCCATTCGTGCGGGTCAGAATTTACCTGACAAGGAATTTCGCTACCTTAGGACCGTTATAGTTACGGCCGCCGTTTACTGGGGCTTCGGTTCACAGCTTCGGATTGCTCCTAACCGCTCCCCTTAACCTTCCAGCACCGGGCAGGCGTCAGCCCGTATACTTCGCCTTACGGCTTCGCACAGACCTGTGTTTTTGCTAAACAGTCGCTTGGGCCTTTTCACTGCGGCCCCCTCGGGCTATTCACCCTACCGAGGCACCCCTTCTCCCGAAGTTACGGGGTCATTTTGCCGAGTTCCTTAACGAGAGTTCTTCCGCGCGCCTTAGAATTCTCTTCTCGCCTACCTGTGTCGGTTTGCGGTACGGGCACCTTCTCCTGGCTAGAGGCTTTTCTTGGCAGTGTGAGATCATGACCTTCGCTACTATAATTTTCGCTCCCCATCACAGCCCAGCCTTAACGATGTGCGGATTTGCCTGCACACCAGCCTCACTGCTTAGACGGACATCCATCAGTCCGCGTCACTACCCTCCTGCGTCACCCCATCGCTCATAGCGGATTACGGTGGTACAGTAATTTCAAACTGTTGTCCTTCGACTACGCCTGTCGGCCTCGCCTTAGGTCCCGACTTACCCTGAGCGGACGAGCCTTCCTCAGGAAACCTTGGGCTTTCGGCGGATCAGATTCTCACTGATCTTTTCGTTACTCATACCGGCATTCTCACTTGTGTAGTGTCCAGCGCTCCTTACGGTACACCTTCAACCCCTACACAACGCTCCCCTACCCCAGATGCAGAGCATCTAGCCATAGCTTCGGTGGTGTGTTTAGCCCCGTTACATTTTCGGCGCAGAGTCACTCGACCAGTGAGCTATTACGCACTCTTTCAATGGTGGCTGCTTCTAAGCCAACATCCTGGTTGTCTGTGCAACTCCACATCCTTTCCCACTTAACACACACTTGGGGACCTTAGCTGATGGTCTGGGCTGTTTCCCTTTTGACAATGGATCTTAGCACTCACTGTCTGACTCCCGGCAAGAAGTAAATGGCATTCGGAGTTTGACTGAGCTTGGTAACCCTTGCGGGCCCCGCACCCAATCAGTGCTCTACCTCCACCACTCCATTCACCGAGGCTAGCCCTAAAGCTATTTCGGGGAGAACCAGCTATCTCCGAGTTCGATTGGAATTTCTCCGCTACCCCCACCTCATCCCCGCATTTTTCAACATGCGTGGGTTCGGGCCTCCAGTGCGTGTTACCGCACCTTCACCCTGGACAGGGGTAGATCACACGGTTTCGGGTCTACGTCCACATACTTAAGTCGCCCTATTCAGACTCGCTTTCGCTGCGGCTCCGGCTTCTCACCTTAACCTTGCATGTTAAACGTAACTCGCCGGTTCATTCTACAAAAGGCACGCCATCACCCATAAAGAGGGCTCTGACTTTTTGTAAGCACACGGTTTCAGGTTCTATTTCACTCCCCTTCCGGGGTGCTTTTCACCTTTCCCTCACGGTACTGTTTCACTATCGGTCGCCAGGTAGTATTTAGCCTTAGCAGATGGTCCTGCTGGATTCATACGGGGTTTCACGTGCCCCGCACTACTCGGGATCCGTCTCGGAGAGAACACAGTTTAGGCTACAGGGCTTTTACCTCTATCGCGGGCCTTTCCAGACCTCTTCGCCTACTGAATTCCTTTGTAACTCCATGTGAGACGTCCCACAACCCCAAGAGGCAAGCCCCTTGGTTTAGGCTGTTCCGCGTTCGCTCGCCGCTACTGACGGAATCACTATTGTTTTCTCTTCCTCAGGGTACTTAGATGTTTCAGTTCCCCTGGTCTGCCTCTGCATTTCCTATGTATTCAGAAATGAGTAACTGCGAATTACCACAGCTGGGTTTCCCCATTCGGACACCCCCGGATCAAAGCTTGCTTACAGCTCCCCGAGGCAGTTTCGTTGTTCGCCACGTCCTTCGTCGGCTCCTGGCGCCTAGGCATCCTCCGTGTGCTCTTAGTAGCTTAACCAATGCGTTTCCCCTAAGGAAAATCGCTAGTATCGCCATTAATATGAAACTTGTTTACACAAGTTCAGCTTAAAGGAATGTTCTAAAACGCAAATTCGTTTCGGTATCCAGTTTTCAAGGATCAAGTTTCTTACTTGAGAGCTTAAACTCTCAAAACTGACCAACGAGTGAGTATTCGAACCCAAGGGTTCTATTGTGGAAGCGAAGCTTCCGATTTGAATGTCTTCATTGCAGAAGACGATTCTCCATAGAAAGGAGGTGATCCAGCCGCACCTTCCGATACGGCTACCTTGTTACGACTTCACCCCAATCATCTACCCCACCTTCGGCGGCTGGCTCCCTTGCGGGTTACCCCACCGACTTCGGGTGTTGTAAACTCTCGTGGTGTGACGGGCGGTGTGTACAAGACCCGGGAACGTATTCACCGCGGCATGCTGATCCGCGATTACTAGCAATTCCGACTTCATGCAGGCGAGTTGCAGCCTGCAATCCGAACTGAGACCGGCTTTGCTGGGATTGGCTCCACCTCGCGGCTTCGCTTCCCGTTGTACCGGCCATTGTAGTACGTGTGTAGCCCAGGTCATAAGGGGCATGATGATTTGACGTCATCCCCACCTTCCTCCGGTTTGTCACCGGCAGTCACTCTAGAGTGCCCAGCTCAACCTGCTGGCAACTAAAGTCAAGGGTTGCGCTCGTTGCGGGACTTAACCCAACATCTCACGACACGAGCTGACGACAACCATGCACCACCTGTCTCAACTTTCCCCGAAGGGCACCTGATGCATCTCTGCTTCGTTAGTTGGATGTCAAGACCTGGTAAGGTTCTTCGCGTTGCTTCGAATTAAACCACATACTCCACTGCTTGTGCGGGTCCCCGTCAATTCCTTTGAGTTTCAGTCTTGCGACCGTACTCCCCAGGCGGAGTGCTTACTGTGTTAACTTCGGCACCAAGGGTATCGAAACCCCTAACACCTAGCACTCATCGTTTACGGCGTGGACTACCAGGGTATCTAATCCTGTTTGCTCCCCACGCTTTCGCGCCTCAGCGTCAGTTACAGCCCAGAAAGTCGCCTTCGCCACTGGTGTTCCTCCACATATCTACGCATTTCACCGCTACACGTGGAATTCCACTTTCCTCTTCTGTACTCAAGTCACCCAGTTTCCAGTGCGACCTCAGGTTGAGCCCAAGGTTTAAACACCAGACTTAAATAACCGCCTGCGCGCGCTTTACGCCCAATAATTCCGGACAACGCTTGCCCCCTACGTATTACCGCGGCTGCTGGCACGTAGTTAGCCGGGGCTTTCTTCTCAGGTACCGTCACTCCGGTAGCAGTTACTCTACCGGACGTTCTTCCCTGGCAACAGAGCTTTACGATCCGAAAACCTTCATCACTCACGCGGCATTGCTCCGTCAGGCTTGCGCCCATTGCGGAAGATTCCCTACTGCTGCCTCCCGTAGGAGTCTGGGCCGTGTCTCAGTCCCAGTGTGGCCGTTCACCCTCTCAGGTCGGCTACGCATCGTCGCCTTGGTGGGCCGTTACCCCACCAACTAGCTAATGCGCCGCAGGCCCATCCCCAAGCAGCAGATTGCTCCGCCTTTCATTCTTCTCTCAGGAGAAAAAAGAAATTATCCGGTATTAGCTACCGTTTCCGGTAGTTATCCCAGGCTTGAGGGCAGGTTGCCTACGTGTTACTCACCCGTCCGCCGCTAAGTCTGAAAGGAAGCAAGCTTCCTTTCAAACTCCGCTCGACTTGCATGTATTAGGCATGCCGCCAGCGTTCGTCCTGAGCCAGGATCAAACTCTCCAAATTGGTATTTAGAAAGAGCGATTGCTCATTTTGAAACATCTGACGAGAATTTACATTCTCATTTTTGGATCTCGCCGAAGCGATCTCCGATACTCACTCGTTGTTCAGTTTTCAAAGATCAAGCTCGTTGTTAGCGACGATGTTGTCGTCACCAGCAACTCTTATAATATATCACATCCAGCCGATCAATGCAAGCTCTTTTTTTCAACTTCTTTTCGAGCCAGGACTTGATGTTTCGCGGCCAGAAATAGAATATATCACGTATAGAGATTCATTGCAAGCATTTTTTCAACCATAAGTTTAGAATGATATGCACCGCAAATGGACAGAATAACCGAATATCTAAACGTATGCTTGGAAGCCTCAAGCCTACATCATCTAACCTTCTAGGGGGATTGTTATGGACACTCATGAATTCGTGGAGAAGTTCCAGGAGAATCAGCGTAAAGCGCTAAAGAACAGAAAACGCAGTAAAGGAACTCCTGGAGCAAGACTGGCCAATAAACAGCATAGCTCTAACAAATAACAGTGACAAAACAAAGCAGGGATGTCTGCGCGGCCAGTTACGGCTCTGCGGACATCCCTTTTGCATTCTATTCTATAGAAGCAGTAGTAATTATTTGCTTAGTTTCGTTACGCCTACAGCCACTTTCTCGATTTGTGCTTTGCTAAGAGCTTTGTCAGCGGAGCTGATGGTTACAAAACGGTCTGCGAGCTTGAAGGTCAGCATTGGCGTATCCGAAGGAGTGTACCATTTCGCTTCTGTTCCATTGGAGAGCTTCACTGTAGTGCTGTCGTAACCATCGGAATAGTCACGCGGCGAGACATTTACACGCATTTTATTAAACAGGAAGCTTACGCCGTCATCGCCGCCCGCAACCTTCTGGAAGGCATCTCCGCTGACCATCTGTGTCGGGGCATAGGCTGTCTCAAAACCTTGGAAGTTCGCAAACGCCTTAGCAATCTGCTCCTTCTGCGCTGCACTGTACTGTACCGCCGTCAGCTTCACAGATGAACCATTATCAGGCGCTGTGGCCCCTGTTCCAGTCCCAAGGATAACTTCATTCGTGGAGGCATTGAATGTCACCGGCACCTTCAGTGCATCTGCCATCGCCCGGACCGGAAGATACGTCGTATCCTTATAAGTGATTGGCGCCATCGTTTTGCCGTTGTTATCGACTGGGGTATAGGCCGCTCCGTTCACTTTGAACCCGATTCCGTGATTAAGATAAGCGCTGATCTTCTGCATATTCGTTCCTGCGTAGACCCCTGCTGAACCTGTAACGGCCATTCCGAATACCATCGTTGCTATGATCATTTTTTTGCTTTTCATTGAATATCGTCTCCCTTAGTTGTGATGTTGTTGTGTGTGTTCCTTGCTATAGACTTATTAAACCATTAACTTGTTTCTAACTTGTATCCGGATTGTAAAGAAGTAATTCAAATGCTCACCCCATACACCTCTGTGTACAAAACATCTCTGAAATGGAGGAACTCCTTCATCGTCACCGGCTCCGGGTAGGTCATAATGCGCAGCGGAAGATCGGCTTGCCCCGTACGCAACGGCGGCTGCATATAGTCATAGGGATTCAGGTAAAAGCCCAGCCGCTCATAGAATCCGATTCTTCTCTGCTCCAGCTCCCCGTCCGGCGGCTCTACCTCAAGCAGCACCGGCTTGTCCGAACGCATAAGGTAGCTGCTCATCAGCTTGCGGCCGATCCCTCCGCTCCGGCGCTGGGGATTCACGGCAATATGCTCGATGAACCGCAGTTCGGGTAATTCCCATGCCGCCAGAAAAGCCAGTATCTGCCCCTCCGTATCCTTGCTGGTATACAGATGATAATTCGGCTGATCCAGCAAAGCCTGCTGCCCGCTGCGGGTTCTAAGCTCACTTACTGGAAAAGAGGCTTCCATGATAGCGAATATTTCATTGAATTCTGCTTCACTAATACTTCCTTCATTAATAAATGTCTCATCGATTACTGTATTCTCGTCCATTGCAATGGCCTGCTTTCTGCCGCTTCGCTGCGTGAAGGGCTCTAATGTATGGTTCCCTTATCCGGTTAAAAATACCTTCAGGGATTCTGTACGCATCAAGATGCTTCAAAATAAAGACTGTCACAGAACATTCTCCGCTTCCCTATGAGCCGATTAGCATCTGGTACTAGGAGAACGTGCTATACTGTAGTCAACAGATACATCATCACACTTATATAGGAGAGGTTCATTTGGATAATCAACGTTGGATCGCACCTGAATTCTACAATCTCACTTCGGAAATGGAGCAGCATCCTGAAGATAAGCTTGCAATTAAATGGTTACATGAAAATGGAAGCCTGGAGCAAATCACCTATGGTGCGCTCATGGCTCAGGCTAACCATCTCGCCGGCGGACTGGCCGGTCTCGGACTTACGCAAGGCGACCGGGTCCTGGTCATGGTCCCCCGCCGCATCATCGCCTATGCGATATATCTGGCCTGCCTGAAGCTGGGACTGGCTGTTATTCCTTCGTCTGAAATGCTGCGGGCGAAGGATCTCTCGTACCGGCTGCGCCATTCCGAAGCGCGGGCTGTTATTGTCTGGTCTGAGGTTACCGGAGAAGTGAACAAAATCTCCGACGATCTGCCCGCACTGGACTATCGCTTGTCCGTCTCCAGCGGTGAGGCTGAGGCTGAAGAAGGCTGGATTGACCTGGAAGGTCTAATGGAAGGACAAGCTGATTCTTACCCTACGGTTGCCAGCCGCCGCGATGATATCGCCATTCTGGCCTATACCTCCGGAACCACCGGCAATCCCAAAGCAGTAGTTCACACGCATGGCTGGGGATATGCCCATCTGCGGATCACTTCCTCCCTCTGGTTCGATATCCGTGAATCAGATACGGTCTGGGCTACAGCCGCACCGGGCTGGCAGAAGTGGATCTGGAGTCCATTCCTGACGGTACTCGGCAACGGGGCCACTGGCTTCGTCTATAACGGAGCCTTCCATCCGGAGCGCTACCTGCAGCTGCTGCAAGACGAGAAGATTCAGGTATTATGCTGCACTCCGACTGAATACCGCCTGATGGCGAAGACTGAGGGCCTGGCAGAATACGATCTGTCCAATCTGCGCTGCGCCGTATCCGCCGGTGAACCGTTGAATCAGGAAGTGATTCATACATTCCAGCAACACTTCAATATTACAATCCGTGACGGCTACGGACAAACAGAGAGCACACTCATCATCGCGGCACTGAAGGATGAACCGATCCGGGTTGGCTCCATGGGCAAATCGATTGCTCCCGGCATTGTCGAGGTGATCGACGAGAACGGACATCTGCTGCCGGCCGGAGTGGTCGGTGATATCGCCGTACATCTGAGCATGCCTGCATTGTTCCAGAACTACTATAAAGATCCCGAGCGCAAAGCGAACTGCTCACATGGAGAGTATTTCGTAACCGGCGACCGGGCGCGCAAGGATGAGGACGGCTATTTCTGGTTCGAGGGGCGCGGCGATGACATCATCATCAGCTCGGGCTACACGATCGGACCCTTTGAGGTCGAAGAGGCGCTAATGAAGCATACCCTCGTTAAGGAATGTGCCGTGGTCGCAAGCCCGGATGAGATACGCGGGTCGGTCGTTAAGGCTTTTATCGTACTCAAGGACGGCCATGCCGGAACACCGGAGCTGACCAAAGAGCTGCAAGCCCATGTCAAGGAGCAGACCGCTCCCTACAAGTATCCGCGCAAAATCGAATACATTACCGATCTGCCGAAGACCACTTCCGGGAAGATCCGCAGAATCGAGCTGCGTGAGCAGGAGAAGAAGGCTAACCAGTAGCAGCAGCTCTTCAGTCAAGGGAGTACTGCAAGCAGGTAGCTCTCCCCACCAGCTTAGAACCTTAAAATCCCCGTTCCTACAGTGATGCAGGACGGGGATTTTTGTGTTTTTGGACGCCTAAGCATGCAGTGCGTACCTTACTCGGACCAATATTCCGCCTCCGGGTTGAGCGCTGTGCCTACTTCGCCTTCTTTTACCAGATCGCAGTCCAGGTAGCCTTCCTCATCCAGAAAGTAGACCTCCTGCTTATAGAATTCGCACAGCGTCTCCAGGAACTTCTCCGGCGAATCGTACATTACCACCAAATCGCCGTAGTCGTGCAGCAGATCGCAGATCCGCTCCACCCCTTCTTCAGAGCGGTAATAGCAGATATAATCACTTCCATAGTTGGTCAGCAGCGGCAACACGGTTCCACCGCCGGTATATCCCTTCTCCTGCAGAATCCCTGACAGTATCTTCACTTCATGGCCGTATTCCCCGATATGAATCAGCCGGTAGCCCGGAATGAACTCCAGCAGACTGGGATCTTCCTCGGCGCCGCCTGTTCCAAGAACCGTATCATAGACCGCCCGCAGAAGCGCAGGAACTTCGGGTGTAAACTCTAATATCGCCTCACTGCCCCCTGCCGGAGCCTTCCCCAGACTGGCGGCGTACCCGGGACGCAGCTGCGTGGACAGCTTAAGGAATTCCTGAAATGTAACCGTAAGCATGTAATCATCCTTTCTCACAAAAATATAGCGGAGCGATAAGGAACGCCCCTATCTCTCCGCTTGGTGCTGCCATGCTAATTAACTATGTTATTTGAGATTGGTTACTTGGCAGCCGAAGCCCACATCTTCTCCAGCCACTGATCGAAATCCGCGCCCTTCTCGCCTTCATAGGCATCGTAGATATCAACCCGCATCTTCTTCAGCTTCTCTTTGAACTCTTCGTAAGAATGGTCCTTGGGCAGACTCTTCTTAATGCGCAGAATAATCTTGGATACCCCTTTGAACAGTTCAGCTTTGTTCTTCGATGGAACCTTGACCTCTTCGCCAAAAGCCACCAGCTTGTTATATGCAGCTTCTTGCACGGTATATACAGGATCGCTGATCATCAGGCGATTAAGGATATCGATAATTTGTTTGTGGTTGTAGCGGCCCAGCTCTTCTACCGCTTCAAGACGCGCTCTCCAGTCTGCGGAACGGCCGGCGGCTCTCTTCAGTTCGTCATAGTTCTCTGGCAGCTCTTGGATTACTTCTTCATTATTCAAGCGTTACAATCCCCTTCTTGGTTAAATCTGATATATAGAACGTTACCTAGTGCAATTCTACCGTACTGCGCTGCTTGATTTCAATCTTTTGTCCAAACATTCATGGAAAAAGACTTGGAATCACGGATTTTGACTAACGGTAGCCGTATGCGTATAGTATGTACCAAATCATCCGCCAGTAGATAAAGGAGGCCCACTATAGATGAAGGCCATTGCCTTAGAAGTGTCCGACTCGTCCGGGAGCTTAAAAGAAATAGATATTCCCCTGCCTGTTCCGGGTGAGCATGAGGTGCTGATTAAGATGTATGCGACCTCGGTTCATCCGGCAGATTGCAGAATACTGGATGAAACACGGATTGCCGGCGGGAAACACCCTGCTGTCTGTCCGTTCATTCCAGGCGTTGTTGTAGCCGGAATCATTGCGGACACCGGCGCAGCGGTGAGCCGCTTCAAGCCTGGCGACGAGGTATTCGGTCTGAAGCCTGCTGCCGAGAGCGGAGGTTACGCGGAATACACGTGTGCCAAGGAGGATCAGCTTGCACTTAAGCCCCCGGGCTTATCCTTCGCAGCAGCCGGGGTGTTACCCGCTGCCGGGCTTGCCGCCTGGCAGGCGCTGGCTGCCGCCAAGGTCTCCAGCCGGGACCGCATGCTGGTTCAGGACGGTACTGGCGGAATCGGCAGCTTCGCGGTACAGCTGGCCAAGCTCCGGGGCGCTACGGTGATTACTACCATCAGCGGCGGTGATGAGCTGGATGTTGCCTGGGGCCTCGGGGCCGATCAGGCGATTCACAGCGGCGGACAGGATTTTGCCGCGATTCTGGGCCAGAGCATCGATGTGGTGATTGATACCGCAGGAGGCAGTGTGCTAAACAGAAGCTTCGCAGTACTGGCTCCGGGCGGAAGGCTGATCTCCACTGCTGAACAGCCTGATCCGGCCTTGGCAGCACAGCAGGGAGTTACAGCAGCTTATCTGACTCCTGCTGCCAATTCCTACCAGCTGAGCGAGCTGGCCCGGCTGACGGCAGGGCGGAGGCTGGAGCCGCTGATCGGCGGTGCTTTTCCGCTTAGTGAAGAAGGGCTGCGCACTGCCCATGCGCTTAGCGCAAGCGGAAAGGCGCGGGGTGTTATTGCTATTGTAATCAAAGAATAGAGGGATAAAAGAGGAACATCCGGAGCATTAGCTGTAGCCGTGCGAGCGCATCTGACTATACTGTGCGCAACCTCATTTCCGTCGGCCACAGCATATGATAATTTCCTCATAGAAGCTGCACAACGAATAATCTCGAATCAGGTAAGGGGCTGATTGACATTACAATGATCATTGTATTCACAGTACTGTTGCTTGCTGCAATCATAGTAAGTGTCAGGATCTTGCGAATCCGCCGCCAGTTGCAGGACCAGACGATTATTGTCTCGGACCGTCTTGCCAACTTCTATGGCCGCTCTACACTGGGTCAGGGACAAATCCGGGGTAATGGCTGGCTTGTTCTGTTGAAGGACGATCTGATATGGGAAATGTATCTGCCCGCCAGAAGCCTGATCCTCCCGCTGAAATCTATCCTAAGTGTTGATACAGCCACTGCACATCTCGGCAAAACCGGGAAGGCCGGTCAGCCACTGTTAAGAATTACATACACAGACGGAGAACAGGAGGAATGCGCCGCTTGGAAAGTAGATCAAACTCAGCAGTGGGTTAGTTCGATCAACGAGAGACGCAAGCAGGTTCATTGAAGCACAAGCGGAGAACATCCGGCTCGAGAAAGGTGTACAGACAGTTCAGATTCTCTCAATTGAATTGAAAGTTATGTACCAGCACGACCAGCAGCACAGCCACCAGGATACCGGGCAGCAGGTTGGCTACCTTGATCTTGGTGATCCCGAGCAGGTTCAGCCCGATGCCGATAATCATCACCCCGCCTGTAGCGGTCATCTCTGCAATACAGTCGCTCAGCAGCACATCAGGCACAAACCGGGTAATCTGCGTAGCCAGTAAAGCGATGGCCCCTTGATACAGAACTACAGGAATGGCCGAGAACATCACTCCGATGCCCAGCGTAGAAGTCAGAATCATGGCAATGAAGCCATCCATAATGGATTTGGCGTAGAGGATCTCATGGTTGCCTTTGATGCCGCTGTCCAGTGCTCCTAGAATAGCCATGGCTCCTACAACAAACACCAGGCTTGCCGTGACAAAGCCCAGCGAGATACTTCCCCGGCCGCCCGCACCTACTCTGCGCTCCAGCCAATCGCCCGCACGGGTGAATTTGTCTTCAATGTTGATCCACTCCCCGGCTACAGCGCCGATCACCAGACTTAGGATGACGATGAGGAAATTCCCGCTTTTCAGACCCATCTGCACCCCCAGCAGCATTAGCGCCAGTCCAATCGCTTGCATCACAGTGTTCTTCATACTCTCCGGTATCCGCTCCAGCAGCTTGCCCAGCAGAGTTCCGGCAATTATTGCTATTCCATTCACGATTGCTCCGAGCAGTACCATTCCTCAGCAACTCTCCCGTCGATTCTTTTCTCTCTTAATCTGCATTATAAGGGCAGCCGTCCCTGTGGAGTCAAGATGATTCTCTACTGGCAGGAATGATAAGTTCCGTGACGCACCTGGCGAAAAATTGACAAATTTCGGTTATCGATGGTACGCTCACTAATATCGTTCTTTTATATAGAACAAATCCGGTGCGGATCTGTTCACAACTCAGATAAGGAGCGTCCCTATGACTGACCGGAAGATTCTTGATCAGGCAAGCTTAACCAAGGAAGTACACCTTATTCTTGCACTACTGAATTCCGGAAGTCCAGATGAGACGGCGCGGAAGCATCCGCAGTTGTTCACAGAGGTGAACTGGGACTTATTCGTGGAGCTGAACCGTCAGCACAGGGTGTATCCCTACCTATATTCCAGGCTGAGCAAGATGGAGGAGCAGGTGATCCCTTCTGACGTTCTGGAGCAGCTGAAGTGGCAATACCGCAGGAATACGGTACAGATGCTCCACCTTAGCGGCGAAATGAGCAATATCGCAGGTCAGCTGGCCGAGCTGAATATCCGCTGTCTGTTCCTCAAAGGGCCGGTGCTTGGGCAGGAGCTGTACGGAGACCTGTCGCAGCGCACCTCCCGGGATCTCGACTTTCTGGTGCCGATGGAACAGCTGGAGGATGCCGAAACCTTGCTGATCCGGCTGGGCTATGAGAAGGAAGACAAGTTCGAGAGCCTGCTTGGCGACTGGAAATGGCGGGAGCATCATTCAACGTTCGTGCATCCTGTCAGCAACGTCAACCTGGAGCTGCACTGGCGGTTAGGACCGGGGCCCGCCAAAGAGCCTGCGTTCGACGAGCTCTGGCGTCATTCGCGGACCAGCAGCACCTTCGGCCAGAATGTCCGCTATCTGGGGCCGGAGGATCTGTTCATGTTCCTGGCTGTACACGGTGCCAGACATGCCTGGTCCCGGCTGAGATGGCTGCAGGACATCAAGATGCTGCTAATGGGACAGCAGCCGCCCGATTCCGCTAAGCTAGTCCGCTTACTACAACACTATGATCACAACGCCATAGGAGGACAGACGCTGATTCTGGCCAGAGAGCTGCTGGAGACGCCGGTTGACCCGGCGCTGTCCCCGCTGATGGACAACCCCAAGGCCCGCAGGCTGGCACAGGACATTCTGTTCTATCTTCCGCGCATCGTGAATTTGAATACCCCTCCGCTCGAGCCGGAGGTGGAGCAGCATTTCAACCGGTACCTTCCAAGCATCCTATCCACCCGAAGCCGGATGCTCCGCTCCGCCAGCTTCCTCTATCCCTATGCAGCGGATGCCAAGACCCTGCCACTGCCGAAGCCGCTGCATTTCTTGTATTTCCCGCTGCGGCCTTTGCTGTGGAGCTGGCGGAAGGTGACGGGTTCGGAGAAGGAGAATTAGCGGAGGCCCACCAATGCATATAGAAAGGCACGTGCTGCTAGTTAATTGCAGCACGTGCCTTTTTACGGTTTCGGAGCCGGGTGGCGGTCAGCCAATGTAATCGGTTTTTCGATTACATTCGGGCTACAACCTCTGCGCCCATCCAATGTAATCGGTTTTTCGATTACATTCAGGCCACAACCTCTGCGCTCGCCCAATGGAATCGGTTTTTCGATTACATTCGGGCCACAACCTCTGCGCTCGCCCAATGGAATCGGTTTTTCGATTACATTCGGGCTACAACCTCTGCGCTCGCCCAATGTAATCGGTTTTTCGATTACATTCGCGCCACAACCCCTGCGCTCGCCCATTGTAATCGGTTTTTCGATTACATTCGCGCCACAACCTCTGCGCTCGCCCAATGTAATCGGTTTTTCGATTACATTCGCGCCACAACCTCTGCGCTCGCCCAATGTAATCGGTTTTTCGATTACATTTGGACCACACACCCACGCAGCACCGAATTGTGTTCGGTTTTTCGCCTACATTCGGGCTACAACCTCTGCGCCCATCCAATGTAATCGGTTTTTCGATTACATTCGGGCTACAACCTCTGCGCCCATCCAATGGAATCGGTTTTTCGATTACATTTGGACCACACTCCCACTCAGCACCGAATGTGTTCGGTTTTTCGCCTACATTCGCGTTTAAGGTATACCCTTACCCTGCCTCTTCCTGGCCCTTCAGCAATCGGCTGAACATGCCGCCCTTCTCCGAAGCCAGGCCGCTGTAGACACCCTGCTGGATGACCCGGCCCTGGTCGATGACCAGAATCTGATCGGCTCCACGGATCGTGGACAGGCGGTGGGCGATGACGATGACCGTTACGGAAGCCTTGATCCGCTCCAGCGCCTCTTGAATCCGCTGCTCGTTCTCGGTGTCGAGCGCACTAGTCGCCTCATCGAGTACCAGTATCGACGGCTTGCGGATAATGGCGCGCGCCAGCACCAGGCGCTGCCGCTCCCCGCCCGACAGGCGGACACCCCGGTCGCCGAGCAGTGTATCCAGTCCGTCCGGCAGCTTGCGGACGAAGTCCGCCGAGGAGGCGAACTCCAGCGCCTCCCACAGCTCCGCTTCCTCCGCATCCGGCTTGATCATCATTAGATTATCGCGGATGGTCGCGTTATACAGGAACGGATCCTGTGCCACATATCCGATGGACCTCCGGTAGGACAGCAGCCGCTCCCCTCTGACCGGCTGACCGTCGGCTAGAATCTCCCCGTTCTCCGGCTGCATCAGTCCCATGAGCAGATCGACGAGCGTGCTTTTGCCGGCGCCTGAACGTCCGACAATCGCCGTCATCTGCCGGGCGGGAATCCGCACATTGACGTTCTGGAGCGAATATTGCGGCTCGTCCGCATGATAACGGAAATCGACATTCCGGGCCTCCAGACCGTGCTCCAGCGTCATAGGCAGCACCCGTTCTCCGCCTTGATCCGCTTCATGCTCGACAGCAGCCAGACATTCTTTCTGCAGCGATTGCAGTTGTTTGAAGGATGGCACTACCGAGGCCAGCTGCTCCAGCAGCGACTGTAGCGTCGAGAAGGTCGGCCACAGCCGGGTGAAGACGAGAATGACCAGCAGCAGATTCGGCCCCTCCACTTGCATGAACCGGAAGGACACGAAGATAAACACAGCAATCAGCAGCGTGGAGGACAGCTTATACAGGAGCTGGGAGTTGGAACGCAGGCGCGTGTAGTCCAGTTGCTCCTGCTTAACCTCGCCAGTGAAGGCATGCAGCCATTCGAGACGGGACTGCTCCAGATTATTGCTTTTGATATCCTTAATTCCGTTCAACTGGTCGGTAATGCCGCCTAGATACGTCTTGCCCAGCTCTGTGCTGCGGCTACCCAGCCTCTTCGCCTTACGGATGAACCGCCGGGAGAAGATGGACAGCAGCGCCGCACAGACGAGAACCGCCAGTGTCATCTTGGGGGACAGCCAGAAGGCAAAGGCAATCTGCACCAGGGTGAACAACAGCGAAGTCAGGAACTGCAGGAAGCCGCTGATACCCGCCAGGACTCTGGCCAGCTCGGTGGTCATCATATTAATCAGATCAGAGGTGCGTTTTCTCAGAAAAAAAG
Source organism: Paenibacillus sp. FSL M7-0896 (assembly GCF_037975415.1). Classification (NCBI taxonomy): domain Bacteria; kingdom Bacillati; phylum Bacillota; class Bacilli; order Caryophanales; family Paenibacillaceae; genus Paenibacillus; species Paenibacillus sp. FSL M7-0896. Next base: position 616,874 of record NZ_CP150250.1, on the reverse strand, counting down.
ACCACTGCGCCCGCAGCAATGCGCTATAGACCTCAACCCGCAGCTGCCTGCCATAGGTCTGCTGAATCTCGACATTGCGGATCGCCACGAATCTTGCGATCAGATTCTGGCAGAGCACAATCAGAACATAACTGCCCAGCACCAGCAGCAGCGCTGTGGACTGCGGCAGCTCACTGATGAATCCGAGCATGGGAAGATGATAGCCAGCCGTCGCGCCGCCCAGCTGAATGCCGGCCATGCCGAGCATGGGAACCAACAGCAGAATGGCAGAGCTCTCCAGCAGACCACTGATCACCATGCCAAACAGATTAAGATACAGCTTCACGCCCGACAACCGCTGAAGCTGCCGGACGTAGTAGATTATGGCTTGCATGGACCCACCTCGATTACTCGGCTTATAACACCTTCGCGAACTTCTCCACCACCACGAAGCCCTGCATCGCATCATCCCCGGAGACATAATGGGCTCCGCTGCGCAGCCAGGCGTGGGCAATCATTTGTCCCTGCTTATCGCGGGCGACCCCCATGTAGAGGGTGCTCTCAATGCCCCGCTTCTCCAGCATCTTCAGGGCGGCTACCGCCCGGACCATACAGGTGCTTTTCCAGGGAGTATAACGGCTCATCACCCGGATTGCCTTGGTAATCTGCTGGATGCGGCGAAGATCGGAAGGCTTGGATACTGCGGGACTCTCCAGGGATTTCACCCCAAGCTGAGGGGCTGTCCTCGCAAAGGGGAACAACAGCTGGATTCGGACCAGCATCAGCCGCCATAATGTCTCGGGAAGCAGCGCAAGCAACGCCTTGTCATGCACCAGCAGAAGACGGAGCCTCCGGAGGGTCATCATGGGCCGCTAACGATGGAGACCAGATCCTCATTCAGCAGATTCTGTACAAAATCAATCACATCCTGCTGTGCCACCTCTGCTGGCACCTCAAAGATCTCCTGCATCTTCCCGGCAATCTGCCGAATCGATACCGGTGAAGCCAGCGCTTCCCAGATCTCACCGCCAACTTCGCCGAGGTTGTAGTATTTGCCGTTCTTCACATTCAGCATGACCTTCTCGCCGTCCATATCACTTGCGATATTGCCTTCCCGTTGAACCAGTACCGAATCCGGCGACAGCACTTCTGTAGTATTCATATTCATAGGTTCATCTCCTTCACCTTGGGCATAATCGTCTCCATAATCATTTCCGTCTGCTGCGGTGCACTGAAGCCCTGCTCAGGGCGGGTCAGCCGGTACATCGGCAGCCGGTTCACGAACGAGGCCAGCAGCCCGAAGTGCCATTCTCTGACACCCATAGGGTCGACCAGCGCTTTTTGATAGGTATGATTGTATAAGGTATGAAGCCGGTCCAAGCCGCTTATCGCCTCTACGGCCACCGGCCCGTCCTGCACCACAGACAGTTCAAATATGCCGGCCAGCGGCAGCGGCTCACTCTGGAACCGGTCATGCACCGGTACGGCGAACTTGGTCTCCCGCTGAAACAGCGGACGGTACGCAGACGAATTCATTCCCAAATAGTCCAGGCTCTGCTGCCACAGCTTCTGCTGCGGATAACCTGGAACAGCTAATGGATGTCCATTATGCACCAACACGGGAATAACGTCGTCACTGACCAGGAGATGTCCCTGATCCATCAGATAGGAGGCAAGCGTGGATTTACCCGCACCTGAACGCCCCACCAGCGCATAAGCCTTATTGTCCAGCACAAGCGAGCTGCCGTGCAGGGCCAGTATGCCTTTTTGCATCAATACTACACCCATACAGCTGCCCAGAATGAACAAACGGATGCTATCCGGATCTGCGCCTGCTGCCGGAGAGACTGTAATCGTACTGCCGTTCTGTATAGAAAAAATAGCGGTGCCCTTCACCATGAACATCACTTCATGCTCCGCGATGCCCAGATTCGGCGTAATCTTCGGTATTGCTTCCCATCGCTCAAGCAGACGGCCTTCAATTACCGACAGGCTCCCTATCCTTCCGGGCTGATCCGTACGGGGAAGTTCTGGTAGCGCGAACTCACTGAGGATTTGCAGGCCAAAAGCCTTATAACCGGGGCATTGCACTGTGCCAGCCATACTGCTCACTCCATCTCAGTCAATTTCACCCGTTGTCTTGCGGATGACAAGTGGAAACGCTACTTCGGATAAAGGGATAGCCCTGATCCCCCTCCAGCAAGCTAAGAGGGATTAGGGCTGAGCGGTAATGCAGGAAGACTAGGAGTGACTAACGATTTCATCTGGATCGGCTTGGAACGCATCGGCAATGGATACCCCCGGGCCAGCCATCGTCATTTTCACATCCAACACTTCCAATGCAGGCTTGCTGTATTCCTTTTTCATCTTGTCACCCCCTTTCAAGAAACGTCCTTCAGGAGAGCCGCTTCAAAAAGCGGTAAAACACCAGTCCTCGTGTAAGAAGGCGGAAATCCGTGTTAAAGATTAATAATGGTTCGGGCTCACTACCCAGCCGGTCCAAGCATCCGGCGAGCCCGGGACGATTCAGATAAGACGAAGTACGGGGGTCTTGCAGCATCTCTCTCAGCTCCTGCTGAAACCTCTGCCACTCGGGCAGCATACGCGTAATGCCGTCCGCCCCCTGGATGCCGCGCCGGGTCTGGTTAAGCCTGACCTTATCCGGCAGCCGCCCTTCCATCGCCCGGCGGATGAGCGAGCGGTCCATTCCGTTCTGGACGTATTGCTCCTCAGGCACCGACATACAGAAGTTGATGACACGCAGGTCATTCGTTGCATCCCGGTCCCATACCCTGTACTTCAGCGACAGCTTGGTAGCCGCCGTTCCGTTCACATTCCAGACATGTGGCTGGCGGAAATGCTCTCTGCGGATATTGTACACGGTCTGGGAAGCAGGCGACTGGTCCAGCTCCTTCAGCCGCTCCTGCACCCCAGTCCGCCGGGCAAATTCAGGATGGATCAGCTCCGGCGGAGCCTCCTGCTTCCCGGCCATCAGCTGGCCCAGAGCGGGAAATACCTTGCGCCCCGCTATTTTCAGCATTCTTTTGCGGCTTACTCCCATCGAATGGCTGTACAGCTTATTCTCCCGGTAAAAGCGGAACCAGCGGAATTCACGCAGCAGCTTCGCCTGGTAATCCAGCGCCGGTCCCCAGGAGATACTCCAGTTGCCCCGCTGTCCGCTGAGCAGCACTCCGGCATTCTTCAGTCCGGCTTGTTCATATATGCCCCTCAGCCAATAGGAATTCTCTATGAATTTGTAGGGCATCTCCATAATATCGAGCCATTCGTCGATTTCGCCATAAGAGCTGCGGTCAGGAAAGTTGTAAAAGCTAGGCTCAATGTTCCCGACATAGTCGATGGTCTCCTGAATATATGGACGCTCATCGGTCACCCGCTGGCCCAGCTTGAACCCTGTAAAATGATCCAAAGGATACGAGCTGAAGGTGTGGAGCGGCTTGCCGGTACGGCGAAGCTCCTCCGCCGCAAAGCTCACCACCGCCCCTGAATCCAGCCCGCCGCTTAAGTTCGCACCAGCTTCAAGGTGGGTACGCAGCCGGTCCCGGACGGCCCGCCCGAACACCTCACGGAACGCTTCCTCATACTCGCCATTGCTGCGCAGCCGGAGTGGAGACGGCGTCTGGAAGGTGTAATACCTGGAGAAGGTAATCCCCTGCGGGCTGACTGTCATCGAATGCGCCGGGGGCAGCTGCTCCACACCCTGATAGACCGTGGAGAACATATCCGCGACATCCATCCGGCCCTGGCCCGCCAGATATTCCGAGATCCAGCCTTCATGCAGCGCGTGTTCTCCATCCATTAGCGTGAGCAAAGGATGAATCACGGTGCAGAAGGAGAACTGTCTGCCAGAGCGTTGGAAGTACAGCGTCCGGCTCCCCGAGAAATCCCTCGCTCCAAACAGCGTCTTCCTGCCGGCATCCCAGATCATGAAGGCAAAATCTCCGACCAGATGCACCGGAGCCTGATCCCCCCATTTCTCATAGGCCAGAAGAATCAGCAGGCTGTCCGGCATCGACTCCTGATCCTCCCGGACAACCTGAAGTTGTCCAAAGAGCTCGCTGCGGTTATCAATGATGGCATCCGCTACGATCGCCAGCTTCCGCTGCGGATCATAATAGGGAAGCACCTCGCCCCGGGACTGCGGGGTAATCCACTGTGCGTGGCACCCGAGGAACAGCCCCTCCGTATTCCAGCCCCGGGCATCATCCGCCGGATAACGCTGCAGCTCCTGCATCAGGCGCGGGCCGAGCTCCGGGTCCAGCGGCCCATGCTGCATAGAATAGATCCCGGCGATTGCACTCATGGGTTACCTCCAGCTGTCTATAATTTCGCTACCGTTTCAGTACTAGGTTCATTACAACAGGTTCTTAATAGTGAACACTTCTTATTACCTAAGATAACGTTCTTGCCATTAAATGTGAATAGTACCAGAGAGTACTTTTAGGTATCCTTTAGCGTATTGACTTTAGTTAAAATCTATGGTATTAAAACCCTGAAATATGACCTATGGTATATAATGGCTTATACTGAAAGTAACTGATTCACCAAATACTCTCTATAGGAGCTAGATTTTATGAACAATTATTCAATAGACCCCATCCTGATTCCCGTACCGGAGAGCTTCGAAAGCAGCCGCCTGCAAATCCGTGCAGCACGCTGGGGGGACGGCCCTGCTGTAAACGAAGCCGTTCGGCAAAGTGCCGCTGAATTAAGCCCTTGGATGCCCTGGGCCCAGCGTATCCCTTCTGTAGATGAATCGGAGGTGTCCATCCGGAAATCACGGCTGCAGTTCCTGGAACGCAGCGATATCCGGCTGCTGCTCTTCCATAAGAAGACAGGGCAGCTTATCGGGAGCAGCGGCCTGCACCGGATCGACTGGCAGGTGCGTAAATTTGAAATCGGATATTGGGTACACACCTCGTTCGCCGGTCAAGGTTACATCACGGAAGCGGTGAATGCCATTGCAGATTTCGCCATACAGGAGCTACAAGCTAACCGGCTGGAGATCCGCTGCGATTCCCGCAATACGCAGAGCGCACGCGTAGCCGAACGTACTGGCTTTACGTTGGAAGGTATTCTGCGCAATGACAAGACCGATGTACAGGGGAGCTTGAGAGACACAATGGTCTACTCAAAGGTTCGCGGGGTTGAATATTAAGGGGGATTTAGTATAGTTGGGGTTAAACTTTTACCAATACACCTAAGGAGAAACTACCTATGAATACTCTTCAATTTGTCTACAATTATAAAGATCATGAGCCGCTGCGGAACAGCTTTTTGGAGCTGGCAAAAGACACGTTCGAGCTGGAGCTGGAGCGCTGGTATGAGGAGGGCTGCTGGACGGATAAGTATGTCCCTTATTCTTATGCGGAGAGAGACCGGATCGTGGCGAATGTCTCGGTGAATCTCATAGAGCTAATTATTAATGGAGTGAAGTCCCCTGCTGTGCAGATCGGGACGGTGATGACTCATCCTGACTATAGAGGACGCGGCCTGTCTGCACGGTTGATGGACAAGGTACTGGAGGAGTATGGGCAAGCGTGTGAATTCATGTATCTTTTTGCCAATGAGTCAGTCTTGGAGTTCTATCCTAAGTTCGGCTTCCACCCGGTGGAAGAGCAGATCTTCTCCATGGCCTGCCCCGGGGGCACTGCCGGATCTGCGCCAATCCGCAAGTTGGATCTAGCCGACCCGCGTGATCTGAGCCTGGTCTCTTCTCTCGGAGCGCAGCGGGTGCCGGTATCTGAGCGTTTTGGCATCAGCGGCGCCCATGGCCTGCTAATGTTCTACTGCCTGAACGTGTTCAGCGATCAGCTCTACTACCTGGAGGACGAGAATCTCATTGCCATCTGCCAGCAGGAGAATGGGCAGCTTGAGCTCTTCGATCTGATTAGCACACAGCCCGTCTCCTGCCGCGACATCGCCCTGAAGCTTGCGGACAGCGATACGGAGACGATCGTCTTCCACTTCACCCCGGATGAACCCGGCCTGGAGCTGTCAGGCAGCAGACATTCAGAGGGCCTATTCGTCCGGACTCAGGGCGGGCAGCATTATCCTGCGAACGTCAAGCATCCGGCTACTTCCATCGCCTAGTGAAGCATCAGATTGCAATATGTGAGAACAGCTTAACTAAGTCGCTTGTTGAAGGTTTGCCATGCCCCGATGAAGGTACAAGTGGTATGCTTAATTGCAATCCGTACAACTAAATCGTCTGATGTGCCGCCATATCTCCGTTTAGCTGTATTTCGTACAACTAAAATGCCCTCTGCACCGGGTTCTCACCCATTCAGGCGGATTTAGTTGTACAGACTACATTTAAGAGAGGAATTCTTTCTTTTCCACTGTTTTTAAGTGTACAGAATACAACTATCACCGAATGTTCGCTTCGGCGAAAGAACGATAGTCCATACATTACCGCATCTTTAGAATGAATTCATTTCTTTCGATAGGTCACATAGGTCACAGCGTCATGAACTGCCCCTGCCGGGCCAGGTACGCTTCCTTCTCCTTATAGTCCGGCATGATACTGCCCAGGCGCCGCCAGAAGGAACGGTCATGATTCATATGCAGCAGATGACACAGCTCATGAATGATGACATAGTCAATCACTTCAGGCGGCGCCATGGCCAGGCGGTAATTGAACGTCAGCTTGCCGTCAAAGCTGCAGCTCCCCCACTTGGTCCGCGACTCCACAATCTCCATACTCTTCGGCTTCACTCTGAGCTGCGTCTGGTAGGGCTTGATGCGCTCTGCGATGATTTTCTTCAGACTGGCCGTATAGAATTTCTTCAGCGCAAGCTTCAGCTCCTCCGCATCCGCCTGCCGGTCCCCAATCAGCTCATGCAGCGCATATTCCTTCCCCAAGTACAAGAAGGCTTCTTCGTCGCCCTCATAAGCCTTAACCCTCGGCACCTGCCGGGCTGCCGCATTGCTGCGCAGCTTCTCCAGAATCTTCGGGCCTAGACTTGCTACCGCACCGAGGATCGCCTCTTCACTCGTTCCCTTGGGCGCCTTAACGGTAATGAGGTCCGAGCCGTCCACCATTACGGATAGCTTCTTGCGCTTGGCATACTGGACATGTAACGTAACCATCTGATCTTCTAGTTGAATCTGCATAGCCACCATCGTTTCTGTAATTTCTATTACACACTAATATACCGGATAACCGGATACAAACACCGCCAGATACAGCAGCCCCCCCGCAATAAATAGCGTAGTGAGCAGGATATCTTTCCACTTCTTATCCTCCGTCAACAGCACAGCCGCGAACGCCAGCGGAAACGCAACAGCGAAATAACGCGGAGCAGACAGCAGCCAAGTCGGGGCCACTACATAGACGAAATAGGCGATCACGTACGCCATGTAGGCGGGATTAAGCTTCTTCGTACTGCGGAGCATCATGAAGAGAACCAGGAAGATCGCGCACAAATTCGGCAGCCACAGCCCTAAGAACGACCGGTAATCGGCATCCTTGAAGGTATTCACCGCATATTCCATCTGATATCTCGCAGTATCGAAAAAGAAGTAGAACCGCTGCGACCAGTGCTCCCGCTGATAAATACTGAACTGGAACGCGTTGCCCGTCACATTGTAATTAATGTAGAGATAAGCCAGCAGACCGAACGAGACACTCACCAGGGAGAGAACAGCCAAGATCAGCTTATTCGTAAAAGCCTTCCGGTCCATTGACCTGTAGCCAGCGGCCAGCTCCCGGGCAAATTCCACGGCAATCGGCACGGCCAGCAGAATCCCCGGGGAACGGGTGAATCCGGCCAGCGCTGCACAGAGGCAGCCCAGCAGCCATCGCTTTTTGCGCACAAAATACAGTGCCATCAGGGAGAGCAGCAGGAACAGCGCCTCTGTCATGGGAAGGAAGAAAAAGAAGGCCGACGGGAAGATGAAGATGTACTTCACTACCCGCAGGGCATTCCTGCGCCCCATATCCAGCCGGGCCAGTTCATAAGCGAACAACGCCGCTGCAAGCGTGCAGAGATTGGCTACGGCAAATCCTGCAGCCATATAATTGCCTGTGAAGAACTGCGCCAGCTTGATCATAACGGGAAAGAACGGCAGAAATACAATATGAAATCTGGGATCTCCTTCCGTCACATACCACCGTTCGGCAATGCCCAGGTAAGACATCGCATCAATTCCGCGGATATGCCACATCTCAATGAAGCGGGAGAACAGGCTGCCGGAGCCTCCCTCCCGAAGCACCCAGAATACATAAGCCGCAAGGATTAGCAGCACCCGGCTAGCGATCACCCACAGCACAATCTTCCACCAGATCCGCTGCCGTTCCTCCGGGGAGTCGTCCGTATTCACCGTCCGCAGTGCGCTTGGGCTATTGATGTACCCGGTTATAGCGGGGATGGCCCGCAGGCCCGTCCAGATAAACAGGGCCAGACAGAGCAGGGAAGCCAAGGCCCCCGCCAGGGTCCAGGTATGTACCGACACTGCCCATACCCAGACAGCTATTATCATAACAAGGATAAAGAGTGCTGAAATTGCTGTATTGACCTTTTTCACCATAGCCTCCGGTTCCGCAAGCTTTGCGGTATTGATTAGTCTTTTTCTCATTTTCTTATAGAAATGCCTGTAGCACAATGATTAGTTTAGCACGATATGACAAGCGAAAAGGAACACCGCGTAAGATTCAGCAGTGTCCCTCTTCGGTACAGCACAGGTTAATCCTTAATCAGGATTTCGGAAGCAACGGGAAATGACAGGCTACCGGACGGCCCGGCAGGACCTCTTCCAGCAGCGGCTCCACTAAGCGGCATTTGTCCTGGACGAACGGGCAGCGGGTATGGAACCGGCAGCCGGAGGGCGGATTGGCCGGGGAGGGCACATCCCCCTCCAGCATAATCCGTTCCTGCTTGCGCCTTGGCGTCGGCTTGGGAATGGCCGAGAGCAGGGCGGCAGTATACGGATGCAGCGGGGCTGCGAACAACTCCTCTGTCTCTCCCACCTCCACCAGCTTGCCCAGATACATGACCCCAACGCGGTCAGAGATATGCCGGACTACATTAAGACCATGCGCAATGAACAGGAAGGTTAGCCCCAGCTCCTTCTGCAGCTTCATCAGCAGGTTAATGACCTGGGATTGCACTGACACATCAAGTGCGGACACGGCCTCATCAGCCACAATAAACTGCGGATTCAGTGCAATCGCTCGGGCGATGCCAATGCGCTGGCGTTGTCCGCCGGAGAATTCATGCGGGTAGCGGTTCCGGCGGCTGGCATCCAGACCCACCAGCTCCATCAGCTCGACCACCCGGGCATCGATCTCCTTGCCGGACATCTTCCAGTGAATGCGCAGCGGCTCGCCGATAATATCCTTGACGAGAAAGCGCGGATTGAGCGACCCGAACGGGTCCTGGAAAATAATCTGCATCTCTTCCCGCAGCTTCCGCATATCACGCGAACCCAGCGAATGGATATCCTGGCCCTTGAATAGCACCTGCCCCCCAGTTGCACTTTGCAGCCGGAGCAGTACCCGTCCGAAGGTGGATTTGCCGCAGCCGGATTCCCCGACCAGCCCGAATGTCTCGCCTTGGCGGATCGCCAGATTAACTCCATCTACCGCCTTCACCTGCCCGACGGTGCGGTTAAGCAGACCCTTGGTAATTGGAAAATACTTCTTAATATCCTTAACCTCCAACAGCACTTCCGAGGAAGCCACTACCTTACGGTCCGGCTTGGCTAATGTCTTATTCATCATGCGCGCTTCGCCTCCCTGCTGGTATCCGCTGAAACCGGCTGATCCTTGAACAGCCAGCAGGCGGACCGGTGATCATCAGAGATCATGAAATCCGGCGGCTCCTGGCTCCGGCAGATCTCCATCGCATGCGGACAGCGCGGGTGGAAGCGGCAGCCCGCAGGCAGCTGTCCTATCGGCGGAATCGTTCCGCTGATCGTATAGAGCTCGCCTCCCCGTCCGCCTTCAAATCCCGGAATCGACTGAAGCAGCCCTATCGTATACGGATGGCTGGGATGGTCGAAGATCTCTTCCACACCGCCCTCTTCCACGATAGCGCCCGCGTACATGACAGCAATGCGGTCCGCCATCTCGGCGGCAACCCCCATGTCGTGGGTAATCAGCAGGATGGACATGCCAAGCTCCGACTGAAGCTTGCGCAGCAGATCCAGAATCTGCGCTTGAACGGTAACATCCAGCGCAGTGGTCGGCTCATCGGCAATCAGAAGCTCGGGGTTGCAGGCCAGCGCAATCGCAATGACTACGCGCTGGCACATCCCGCCGGACAGCTCATGCGGGTATTGCTTCGCACGAATCTCCGGTGCGGGTATCCCCACTAATCGAATCAGATCAACCGCCAGCTTCAGCGCTTCTGCATCCTTCTTATTCTGATGCAGCCGCAGACTCTCAGCAATCTGCTCGCCTATGGTGAAGACCGGGTTGAGCGAAGACATCGGGTCCTGGAAGATCATAGCGATCTGGTTACCGCGGATTTCCCGCATCTCCTCCTGGCTCTTCGCCCCCAGATCCTGTCCATGGAAGTCAATCTGTCCATCCAGGATCATACCGCCCGCATAATCGATCAGGCGCATGATCGCCAGCGAGGTGACACTTTTGCCGCTGCCGGATTCGCCTACAATACAGACTGTCTGACCTTTATTCACCGTAAGGGAGATGCCGTCGGTTGCTTTGAGCAGTCCCTTCTCTGTCGCAAAGCCGGCGGTTAGTTTCCGGATTTCGAGTAGTTTTTGCGCCATTGTTCCAGCCTCCTCCGGGATTTGGTCACTTGCTGTCTGGGATCAAGGGCATCCCGGATGCCGTCGCCGATAAAGTTAACCGCCAGCACCACCATCAGGATGCAAAAGCCCGGATACACCGCCTGCATCGGATCAATCAGCATGAACTCCTGGGCGTTACTGAGCATCAGCCCCCAGCTCGTAGCCGGAGCCTGGATACCAAGACCCAGATAGGACAATGCGGATTCACTGAGAATCGCGCCGCCGACCATCAATGTGGCATTAACAATGATCGGGAAGCTCGCATTGCGGAGCAGATGCCGGAAGATGATTCCCCAGCTGGATACGCCGATGGCTTTGGCCGCCTCCACATACTGCATTTCCCGCAGCTGCAGGAAGGTTCCCCGGACCAGCCGGGCAATACTCATCCAGCTCGTGAACGCCAGAATCAGGATCATGAATTTAATCTGTGTTCCGAACAGCGCCATTACCAGGATATTTAGGAACAGAGACGGTACAGAGTTCATGACGTCAACAATCCGCATGAATACCGTATCCACGAATCCGCCGAAGTAACCCGAAATGGCTCCGACTATCGAGCCGACCAGCACGGATACAAAAGCAACAGAGAAACCAATAAGCAGCGAAATCCGCGCACTATACAGCAGTCTGCTTAGAATATCGCGGCCCAGCTCGTCGGTGCCGAGGGGATGCCCCTCCGCTCCCGGCTTCAGGTTGGCGAACATCAGATCAATCTTCTCCGGCCCATAGGAAGTCAGAAACGGTGCGAAGATCGCCAGCAGGACAAAGATAAGCAGGACGGCCAACCCGCCCATGGCAAAAGGATTGCGTGAAAACTTCTTCCACAGCACTCTCCACGGGCCGGGAGGTCTGTCCATATCCACCACCGGAATTTCCGGGTCGGTCCCGCCCGGCATCGGACTCATATCCGGCGTTCCCAGCGGCTTGGAGACCTTCCCTTTGATAAGCTCTGTATTATCTGCACTCATGCTGCCTTCCCCCCTTGCTTGCCGAGCTTCACCCGGGGATCAACTACGACATACAGTATATCTGCCAGCAGATTGCCAATGACGACCATCACAGCCGTGACGATAGTCACAGCCATCAGTGCCGAATATTCGCGTGCAGTGGCCATCTCTACGAACCAACGGCCCATTCCCGGCCAGTTGAATACATTCTCTGTTAGTGCGGCCCCTCCTACCAGGATCGGAAGATCAAGGCCTAGTATCGTAATAATTGGAATTAGTGCATTGCGCAGGGCATGGCGGAAGACGACCTTCCGTTCCTTGACGCCTTTGGCCCGTGCCGTCCGGATATAATCCTGATCCAGCACCTCCAGCATACTGGCCCGCGCATACTTCATATAAGAAGCCAGGAACCCAAGTGCCAGTACCGTTACCGGCAGCACCAGATGCATGAATAAATCAGCGATACTGTCTTCCTTGCCTCTTGTATGCATATCCGACAATGGGAACCAGTCCAGCTTGAGCGACAGCCACTGCTGCAATAGAATCCCGAACCAGAAGGTCGGCATGGCGAAGCCCAGATAAGAAATGAACGAAGCCGTCTGATCCGATAAACCATAGACTTTGGTACTATTGTAGATTCCCCAGGGGATTGCGATCAGCAGGGATACCAGCCAAGCCGCACCCATCAAGATTATGGTATTGCCGATACGCGGCCAGAGCAGGTCCGAGATCGCAATATGGTTCTTGAAGGTATACCCCAGATCCCCTTGCAGCAGGTCGCCGATCCAGTGGATGTACTGGATATGAATCGGCTGATCCAGACCCAGATTCTTGGCTTGCTGCTCGAAGATTTCGGGAGTCAAGCCCGGGGCCAGCATCACTTGTGTGGGTCCGCCCGGAGCCGCATGGATGAGAAGAAAGGTTAGTATGGTAATCAGAAAGATGACCAGTACCGATTGAAGCACTCTACGTATCAGGTATTCTGTCATTGGCTATCCTCCTAGAGATGGTAAGGCGATAGATTACGGAGGCCCCCCATTTATACAAAAGGGGGAGGTGAAAGAGAATTCTCTTTCACCTCCCGCAAGTCTATTCAGTTAGTCGGTACGTTACTCGGTTACCCACCATTTGATAGCGTGGAAGAACTGTCCGTAGCCCAGTGACGGCTCAGGAGCATCCTCCTCTGCCCAGTGCACTCTAGGTCCTGTTCCGATCGCCTGACCATACTGATACAGGAATACATAAGGAAGGTCGGTTGAAATTTCCTTACCTACTTCTTTGTAGATTTCTTTGCGCTTAGCCTGATCTACCGTAGAATATCCGTCTACCCACAGCTTATCCAGCTTCTCATTCTTATACCAGCCGCTGTTCTGTCCGGCAGGCGGGAAGTACTTGGAGGAGAAGATGCTCTCTGCATCCGGGTCTGGTGTATTCAGGGACCATGCCAGCAGCAGTGCCTGGAATTTACCCGGTGTAACGTTTTGGTCGATCCAGGCAGCGAAGTCAATCGCCTTCGGCTTCACTTCAATGCCGACATCCTTCAGGTTCTGCTGAATAACCGAGGCAACCTGCTCACGGCGGCTGTTGCCGGCATTATATTGAAGCTCGAAGGAGAACCGGTGTCCGTCTTTGGTAAGAATTCCATCCTTGCCGGCAACCCATCCGTCTTCAGCCAGGAGCTTCTTGGCCGTTTCGGCATTGTAATCATAGTTCACAGCGGCATCGCCCGGATCAGCCCAAGTGTCCGGCAGGAACGGAGCATTCATCAGGGCGCCTATGCCCTTCAGGATATTATCCACCATTCCCTGACGGTTCAGTGCATGGGCAATCGCCTGTCTGGTCTTCTGTCCGGCGAACAGACCGTAGTTATCCGGGAAGTTCTTGCCGTCGAAGTTGAACATTACATATTCATATTGCGCGCCCGGTTTCTGGATGATATCAATCTTGCCGTCAGCCTTAACTGCTTCAACCTGGGTTACAGGAATCGCGCTGATATGGTCAGTGTCACCCTTCATAATTGCCTGAACCTCAGTGTTCTGGTCAGCATAGATCTTATAGATCACCTGAGCGATATGAGGCTTCACAGTTCCCCAGTAGTTCGGATCAGCATCCATGGTATGACTCTCGCCTTGCTTCCAGGCTGTCCATTTCCAGGGTCCGCTTGTAACGGTCTTGGCCGGATCAGTACCATAGGGGTTCTTCTGCATTTCGGTCGGCTTCACATCCTTCAGGACATGGGCTGGAACAATCTCCTGGACCAGCGCATACAGGAACGGCGCATAGACTTGGGACATTGTGATCTTGACGGTGTGGTCATCCACCTTCTCAACGCTTTTCACCTTGTCAAAGGCACTGATCAGCGGAGAGCCTGTCTCTTTATTCTTGGCCGTTTCAATGGTATAGATTACATCATCTGCAACGACGGGCTGACCATCACTCCATTTGGCGGTATCCTTCAGCTTCACAGTATAGGTCAAACCATCTTCAGAGATCTCCGGCAGCGCGGCAGCCAGCGACCAATCCTCTGCCTGTACATTGCCTTCACGGTCGAGATTGTACAGCTTGGCGAAGACGAACTGGGCCACATCACCAGACGCGGTGTCATTAACTAAGAGCGGATTAATATTAACAATATCGGAGAATGAGCTTGTAACTAGTGTTCCGCCGTCAACCGGCGCGTCAGCTGCAGGTGCTTCCGTAGCATCAGGCGCCGCACTCTCTGCCGGTGCTGTAGTGGCTGCAGGCGCATTTGTTGAAGAACCCGCAGTGTTATTCGTACTGCAACCTGTAAATAGAACCCCTACCAACGATAAGACTAGTAAACCTGACCACCATTTTCTCTTTTTCGCCATTCCTTTACTCCTCCTTAGTTAAGTGCTTGTACCTGCTCTTCAAAACTTCTCGGGAGACTGGGATGCTCCGGATCGTTATCCGTCTAAGACCACTAATGACCGCCTACGCATTACATGTGACATAACATCACACCTAATATATATTGTAGAAATGCGTTGAATAGACCGCGGGTCAATTAAGGTCAGGGATAACATTCCCGGCGGGAAGCCTCACAACTTCCCTCATAAATTATGGTTTATATTACATGTGAATATATCTTACGTCAATATATTTATTTACCGCTGTACAATCTTACTTTTTTGCTCCCGAAACATTTACTTCCAATGTATCTTGAAATAACTGTAAAAATACCTTTTACCCATCATTATAATGAGTTTAATCGGGTTAGTTTTAATGACACTTTCTTATCATTTTCGCGATTTTACGACACTGTTCGTCATATTTTCGTATGTTTCAGCGCTAATTCCCCAGCCATCGGTTCCTTTTCAGGCACAAAAAAGAAGAATAACGGCTCCGGGCTCCCTCTGCCCTCGGCTCATTATCCTTCCTTGTATGCTGATGCTTTTTTTATTTTTTTGACAAAATCGTGACTGAACTACTCTACCGACTTCAGCGCTTCAATCATATGAATCCGCTTGAGCTTGATGTGCATGAAAGCCATTACGATGCCTGAGAATAGTATGGTCAGCAAGGCTGCATAAATGTAGCTCTGCCACTTGATGAGCGGAGCGAACATGGTGGCATCCAGCTCGGCAGTCGACAGGACGAACCGGTGCAGGATCACCCCCAGAGCACTGCCGGACAGGATGCCGAGCAGGGTCAACAGAATATTTTCCCGGTAAATATACAGAGTGACTTCCTTATCATAGAAGCCGAGCACCTTAATCGTAGACAATTCGCGGACCCGCTCAGACACATTGATATTAGTCAGGTTGTACAGGACCACGAAGGCCAGCGCGGCAGCAGAGACAATCAGCACCACAATGACGATATCCATACTGTCCATAGTTTCCTCGAAGGCCTCTCCCACACCGCTGGAAAAGCTGACCAAGGCCACCTGCCCATTCGCAGTCAGCTTCTCCCCGAAGGCGCTCTCCCACCCTTTGTCCTTGCCGCTGTAGTTCAATAATTGAGTATTATAGACCGGCTCCTTGCCGAACACCTCCGTGTAGTACGCCGGGGTCATGTATACATAATGCAGCACATAGTTCTCGGTGACCGCCGCTACCTTGATCTGGAATGGCTCATTGTTGCTGTCCAGAAGCGTCAACGTACCCCCGGGGGCAACATCATACAGCTTAGCCAGCTTCTCTGTAATGACCGCGCCCTCGTCACTCAGTACACGCGGCTTACCGGTTCTGCGGTCCTTAAGATTAACGAAAGACGCCAGTGCGGTTGTATCTGAGGGAACAAAGATCCGCACTTCCTGGTCGTTCACGCCTTTGGCCCGGGCGGTCATAGCCTCCTGCAGCACATTCAGCGTGCCTGTCACCGCAGTCTCCTGTTCAATCAGCTTCTTATAGGAAGCCTGATCTGCGGCGGCTGCATTATCATGCAGGGCTACCAGTGCACTGTATTTCATAATCCCGCCGAACTGCCGCTCGGCGATGCTGCCGATGGAATCCTTCAGTCCAAAGCCGGTCAGGATCAGCGCGGTACAGCCTGCCACCCCGATAACAGTCATGAACATCCGCTGCTTGTAGCGGAACAGATTGCGGGCTGTCACCTTTTGCACGAAGCTGAGCCGGGTCCACAGGAACTTGAAGCGCTCCAGTAGAATCCGCTGCCCGCTCTTGGGTGCCTTGGGCCGCATCAGCACAGACGCGTTGCTCCGCAGCTCCACCCGTGAAGCGACCATGGCCGTCATCGTTGTACAGATTAGCGCCACGACTATAGAAATAACGGCGTAAGAAGGGTAGAAGCTCTTGATCACATCCGGCAGGTTATAGAGAGAACTGTAAGCATTATAGATCAGGTCCGGGAAGAACGTGAAGCCGACCACCAGACTCGCGATGGATGCCGCTAGGCTGGCAAGTGTTCCGTACACCAGAAACTTGGTCATAATGTCCATAGCACCGTATCCGAGTGCCTTCAACGTCCCAATCTGGAGCCGCTGCTCCTCCACCATGCGGGTCATCGTGGTTAAGCTGACAAGCGCTGCAATCAGGAAAAAGAATACCGGGAAAGCCGACGCAATCGCGGACAGACGGTCCGCATTATCCTTGTATTCGGCGTATCCCGGGTTCATTGTGCGATCGGCCACATATACTTTAGGCAGCTCCGGCTGGCTCTGCGCCGCTGTCTGCTGTTGTTGCTGCGAGGCATCCGCTGCCTGCTGGCCCGCAGCCAGCTTGGCGGCCGCTTCCGCCTTCAGCTCCTCCAGACGCTGCGCCGGGTAATCCTTGAGCGCTTGCTCTGTCTCTGTGAGGTGGCGCTCAACCAACGTGTCATAGGCCGGAGTATAGGCCCTCTCCGCAGCCGTATCCTTGAAGCTGAGATAGGCCTCCGTATACACCGGGAGTGTGAAATCCCCTTCCGGGATGACGGCGAACGCATCGGCAGTCCCTTTGCCGATCCGGCTCGTTCCACGGTTCGCGGTCTCAATATATTGTGGGCTCTGCGCGAAGCCTACTACAGTATAGGTCTTGGTCCGGAAGCTCTGTTCAGGCGTCTCCCCGGCCTCGCCGCCGAAGATAATAGAATCGCCAAGCTTGAATTTCTCCTGTTCGCGCAGGTGTTCATCCAGTACAATCTCTCCAGAGGCTGCCGGGAGATGCCCGGCGGTGAGCTTGTAGCCGTTCAGTTCATTATTGTCCGCATACGAATAGACCTTGGCAATCAGCCCGCTGTCGCCAAGAAAGACATCGGAGCTGTATACAGGCTGAACTGTCTGCACCCCGGGTATCCCCCGAAGCTTCTCGATCCCTTGCTCTGACAGGCCGTAAGTGGACTGGACCCGCAGATCCATCAGCCGCAGATCCTTATAATACGTCGCTGCGGTGTCCAGCATATCCGGCCCGGCCGACTTGATCCCGGAGAAGAAGCTGACCCCCAGCATAATAATTGCAAAGATCGAGAGGAACCTCGCCTTGGTGCGGCCGATCTCCCGAAAAACATCCTTCCATAATGCCCGTTTCTTCATCATTCCCGGCTCCTTACCATTCGATATCTTCCACGGATACCGGCGCTGGATTCTTCACCATTTTCCGTACCTTGGCGTTGTTGATCTCAATGACCCGGTCGGCCATTGGAGCAATCGCTAGGTTATGCGTAATTACAATCACCGTAGTGCCGGTGTCGCGGCAGGTATCCTGCAGCAGCTTAAGCACCTGCTTGCCGGTATTGTAATCGAGCGCACCGGTCGGCTCATCACAGAGCAGCAGCTTCGGCTGCTTCGCCAGCGCTCTGGCGATAGCCACGCGCTGCTGCTCCCCGCCCGAGAGCTGGGCCGGGAAGTTATTCAGCCGCGCGCCAAGGCCCACATCCTCCAGCACCTTCCGGGCATCGAGGGCCCGGGGCGAGATCTGCGAAGCCAGCTCGACATTCTCCAGAGTGGTCAGATTAGGGACCAGATTATAGAACTGAAACACGAAACCCACGTCATTACGGCGGTAGCCGGTCAATTCCTTGGCGCTATAACGTGCGATGTCAGTACCGTCCACAATGACCTGGCCTTCGTCGGCGGAATCCATCCCGCCCAGTATGTTAAGCACCGTTGATTTTCCCGCCCCGCTGGGCCCTACAATTACAGCAAATTCACCCTTCTCGATCTCGAACTCAATGCCGTCGTTGGCAACAATCAGGGTCTCCCCCATCTTATAGCGCTTATATTCGCCCTTCACCGTTACGAATGCCATGCCGTCTCCTCCTGTCTTCTCCACAAACCGCTAATGCACCAGAACTGGCAGATACGATTTCAATTCCATGACTCAAGTGTAGCACATGAACCCCCTATGATGGCAAAAGTGGGGTCACAGCAAAAAACCTCCTGACGGAGGTTCCTGCTCAAGTGTGTTGTTACTCATTCTTATTTATGGGGTCGGCATTCCGCCGTTGGCATTCAGGGTCTCACCGCTGACATAGCTTGATTCCTGGCTGGCCAGGAACACATAGGCCGGAGCCATCTCAGCCGGTTGGCCGGGGCGTCCCAGCGGGGTCTTAGCTCCGAAGTCCTTCAGGACTTCCTCCGGCTGTCCCCCGCTGATCTGAAGCGGAGTCCATACCGGTCCAGGGGCAACCACGTTCACCCGGATTCCCTTAGGGGCCACCTGCTGGGCAAAAGCTTTGCTGAAGGTATTAATGGCACTCTTCGTGGTGGCATAGTCCAGCAGAATCTCTGAAGGCTCGTAGGCCTGAATCGATGAGGTATTAATAATTGTACTACCAGGCTTCATATGCTTCACCGCTGCCTTGCAGAGCCAGAACAGCGAGTAGACATTCGTCTTGAAGGTAGCATCGAACTGTTCTGTAGTCAGGTCGGCGATGTCCTTCACGAACTGCTGCTTACCGGCAATGTTAGCCAGGATATCAATCCCGCCCAGCTCTTCTACGGCCTTGGCAATCAGCTGCTCGCAGTACTTCTCGTCCTTCAGATCGCCCGGCAGGGCCACCGCCTTGCGTCCGGCTTCCTCGATGAGCTTAACGACTTCCTTCGCATCAGCTTCTTCCTCCGGCAGATAGGCCAGCACCACATCGGCGCCTTCACGGGCATAAGCAATCGCTACCGCCCGCCCGATTCCGCTGTCCGCTCCCGTAATGACGGCCTTCCGTCCGGTGAGCTTCCCGCTGCCCTTGTAGGTGCCCGCTCCGTCATCGGGACGCGGGTGCATTTTCGTCTCTAAGCCCGGACTGGGTTGCTGCTGCTCGAATTCAGGCGTAGCCTTTTCATATTGCTGCACAGGATCTTGAATCTTATATTGATTACTCATGATAATATTCCTCCTCTGTTCGCTTCTGATTGTGTAGGCTTCTGACTCTTTCTATGTAACCAGCTTCCCTTTTTCTTAAACGAATTATGTATGAGCGCTGTAACAAAACAATAGCCCCCTGCCAAAGAGCAAGGGGCCATAACTATAACATCAACGAATTAGAACTCTTCGTACACGGCCGGGTCCTGGTCCCACAGCGGTCCGGTGGACGGGAGCTCAGAAATCACCTTCATCTCAGCCTCCGACAGCTCGAAGCCGAAAATCTCCAGATTCTCCCGCTGATGCTCTTCCGACGCCGATCTTGGAATCGGAACCGCTCCCAGCTGCACATGCCAGCGTAGAACAATCTGTGAGACCGATTTGTCATGGGCTGTGGCGATCGCAATCAGCTGTTCATTCTTCAGCAGCTCCGTGCCGCGTCCTAGCGGACTCCAGGATTCTGTGACGATTCCGTGCTGCTCATGATATGCGCGCTGCTCCGCCTGTTGATAGAAGGGATGCAGTTCAATCTGGTTCATAGCCGGTACCACCCCCGTTTCCTTGATCAGGCGGTCCAGATGCTCCGGCAGGAAGTTGCTGACGCCGATCGAACGGATCAGCCCTTTGGCCCGCGCATCGATCAGTGCCTGCCACGCCTCCACATACAGGTTCACCTTGGGGTTCGGCCAGTGAATCAGATACAGGTCATAATAATCCAGTCCTGCACGGTACAGCGATTCTTGAACAGTCTCGACCGCTTCATCATACTTGTGATGGCGTCCGGGCAGCTTGGATGTAATGAACAGCTGGTCTCTGGGTACCCCGCTCTGCCGTACCGCTTCCCCGACAACGCCTTCATTCTCATAGTTGAATGCCGAATCAATCAGACGATACCCCAAATCCAGGGCAGTCCTCAGATTCTGCATGCCCTTTGTACCTTTGATCCAGGCCGTTCCGTAGCCAATCGCAGGCACCTTCATTCCATCGTTCAGCAGTACTTCCGGAATATGATTCGTCATGTTCATGCGCCTCCTGTATTTAAATAGTAACAGCCCCAGCCGGAATCTTAACCAGCACCTGATACTGCTTACCCGGTTTCAGTTCCTTCAGAACACCATCTTCCACAAGCTGTCCGTCCAGATATACCTCGATTGCCGCTACGCCGGACTCACGCTTCATCTCAATCTGCAGCTCAGCGCCTCTGAAGCTGCGCTTCACGGTGGCCTCCTGCCAGCCGGAAGGAAGCTGCGGCTTCACCTGCAGCCCTTCCCGGTTCCCTTGCAGCCCGAACAATCCGTCAATCAGACAGCGGTACACCCACGGAACGGTTCCGGTATTGAACAGATGGCTGGAGCGTCCGGCAGTCTGCGGGAATTGCTTATACGCGCCCCGGTAATAATTAGGAATGAACACCGGGAGCTGGCCCCGCCGGATGATATCCTCGATATCGGGCCCGGGGAGCATTTTACGCAGCAGACGGTACGCGTGGTCCTGCTCACCCACCGCATACAAGCCATAGATATAGAAGGCTGCGGCATGGTTATAGACTGCGCCGTTCTCGGCTGTCCCCGGATGCTTCTGGGTGACCCGGCCCACATCCTCGCGCATGGCGGTATAGGACGGGGCGAGCTTTTCCACTCCATACGGGGTCTCCAGCTGTTCATGGACCGACTTCATCAGCTTCGCCCGCTTCTCCTCATCGGCCGCACCGCTGAGCAGCGCCCAGCCCTGGGGATTAATGAAGATCCGGCCTTCCTTGTCGCTGCTGATTCCGAACACTACATTGTCATCAGTAATTCCCCGCGCATACCACTCGCCATCCCAGAAGTATTGATTGACGAGCGCATTGGTCTCCTTCGCCGCATGACGGAAGGTCTTGGCGATATCCGTACGGCCGCTCCGCTCACAAATATCCGCCCAGACCATACACGCATACGCGGTAGCGATGGTCAGCCAGCCGGACACGCCTTGCCCCCGGTACCCTACCATATTCATCGGGTCGCACCAGTCCCCCTGATTGATATAGTTCAGGCCGCGCTCATCCCGCTCATGCAGCAGCCACTGCACCGCCCGGTCGATATGCTCATGCACAGGTCCTGTCTCCAGGCCGCCCGCATACGATACTTCCTCATCCAGAATGCTGTAATCATCGGTCTCATCCAGATAGGTACTGAGGCAAATCGGCAGCCAGACACAATGGTCTGTATGCGGAACCTGATTGATATATTTCAGTTCAGCCGCTTCATGCAAAATAATGCCGTCCGGCATCGCTCCGCTGGCCTCCTGCTGGCTTAAGGCCGTCAGGAACGCTTCTCTTGCCGTCTGCGGCTTAAGATAGCTCATCCCCATATTATCCTGCAGATAATTCCGGGTCTGCGGGTCGGTCGTCAGGCGGTTGGTCTGCCCGTGATAGTACATCTGCCGGGGCAGCCAGTGGTTGACCAGATTGTCGAGGTCCGCATCCGGGGTGGAGATCTCAATGCTCCCTCTGCCTTCCGCAATGTACTGCGCATATTCCCGCTCGGCGCGCACGAATCCGTCCTCGCCTGCCGCATCGGTATCCAGGAACAGCTTCCGGCGGATCTCCGCGATTCTCTGCTCACTCCGGGCCGGGCCGAAGACGAAGCGGTATTCACGTTCTTCCCCCGCAGCCAGATCCAGACTGTATTGCAAAGCGGCGACCGGGGTCTCATAACGGGCTTCGCCTTGCGCCAGCCGTTCGCTCTTAAGCGCGGACGGCGAGCCGATTCCGCCTTCGCCCTCGAAGGCTTCCTGATTCACTTCCCAGGAGGCCGGGGCATGGTCGGCCAGCAGGAAGGTTTTGTCCTTCAGATGCTTGATTTTGGCGTAATCCTGATATTTCTGATAAGGTGTGACCGCTGTAGCCACGATTCCCTGCAAGGCTTCCTTATACTCGCCGGATTGATTCATCCATGACATGTAGCCGATGGTGAAGTAGGGATAGATGCTGATCCTCCGCCGCGCCGCAGACAGATTGGTCACCTTCACCCGCCACAGCTCCATCGGGTCATCCTTTGGCAGGCTTAGCGTCATCTCTATCGCGATTCCGTTCTTCTCGATGGTCCATACAATATTATGTTTACCCACCGCAAAAGTGTAATGATCCGGAGGGGTGCGGACAGGCTCATAAGGGGCAGAGAACAGCTCTCCGTTCTCCTCATCCTTGACATAGACGAAGCGGCCGGGGTGATGGGCATAATAAGGCTGCTCCGGCTGCATGAACGTCTTGGCCTCCAGATTCGGCGCATAGGAGTACTTGGCCGGCTCCGGCTGCATGAACTGGGCTACCGCATAGCCCCGGCAGTTCATATGAATCATCATCTGTTCATTCCACAGAAACCCCGAAGCTTTGGGGAGAACGGTGGGACTGGACAGCTCAAAGTATTCGTTATCTTCAGATGCTCTTATCATTCTCTTGCCTCTCTTTCCGGAATAAATATCCATCATTCTAGTAATCTTTATTCAAGAATACGCTCTCATAGGTTTGGGGGCAAGTCTGCGGGAAGAGATTCAATTTCATCGTTTTGGTTTTTATAGTAGAATAAACCCAAATAACTACCACTAGATGAGAGGTGCATCATATGAAGCAATCATACATAGCCAGGCTTGAATTATTCGTAACTAACGCCCAGCAGATCAAACAGGAATTCCCTTGGCAAAATGCCTCCGTGAACCGGCTGGCCGCCTTGCTCTACGCCGTGGAAGACAAGATGGCCAATGTGGAAGCGATCCGCCTGTACCATGAGATGGTCAAGGATAACACCCGGGGCTTCTCGTCCTTCCGGGGAACCTCAGCCATCTGTATTGCTGCGCTGCTCTCCCTGTCTCCCCAGCCGCAGCAGCAGCTTGCAAATACGCTGGCTGTATATGATTTGCTCAAGGAACGCAAATTCCGGGCCTCCGACTACCTGGTCATTGCCGCCTATCAGATCGCTGCCCATACTCCGTACGATCAATATGCCGCAGCCTTAGACCGCACACAAGCCTTCTATGAAGGAATGCGGTCCAAGCACCGTTTCCTGACCGGACGGGATGACTACATCTTCGCTGCCATGCTTGGACTCTCCGATATCCCTGTAGAGCAAGGGCTGGAGCAGCTGGAACAGCTCTATGTTACGCTGAAGCCCGAGTTCTTCTCCGGCAACAGTGTTCAGGCGCTGACACAGGTACTGGTGCTGGGCGGCGGGGATCTTGCAAGCCGGGTGCTTAGCCTGCGTGAAGCGTTCCGGGCACGGGATATCCGGATGGATAAAGAGTATACTCTCTCGTCCCTTGGCATCCTGTCCCTGATCCCCTACGAGCAGCAGCAGCTGGTAAGCGATGTCTCGGATACCTATGAGTTCCTGCGCCCGCAGAAGGGCTTCGGCGGCTGGTCGATCAACAAGCAGGAGCTGCTCCTGCTGTCTGCCGCACTCGTCTCCTATCAATATGTCGATGATGTCAGAAACGGCATCATTGAATCCACGCTGTCTACCAGCCTGACCAACATCATCATTGCCCAGCAGACAGCGATTGCTGTAGCTGCGGCCTCTGCTGCGGCGGCGGCAGCTTCGTCTTAGGAATTGACATACAAAAGGCTTCCGGAGCGTAGTTTGCTTCGGAAGCCTTTTTGATTGTAACTCTAAGCAGGGTCGTCACTGCGGTGAACATTTGGACTTACGGCCGCTGTTGTCTCCAAATTTCTTGATTTAGACCGCTGTTTGCGGTAGAAATCCGGAGACAAAGGCGGACGCTACCGCTCCTACAGTTCCAAATTTCCCCTCCGCTTCTTTTTGCTTTTTGTTAATTTGATTAGTTCAGAATTCCCAGCCCTACACTTCCTCCCCATCCCCGGGCACCCGGCGTTTACCAATTCCAAACGCATAGTACCCCGCCACAACAATAGCCAGGAACGACGCGCCGACGATCAGCGACAGATGGGTATCCGGGTTGAACCACATGCCGATGATGACCAGCGACAGGAAGATAATGATAATATAGTTACTGACCGGGAAAAAGCGGGACTTGAACGGATGGGCGGCCATCTCGCCCGCCCACCGCTCTCTGAATCTGAACTGGCTGAGGGCCAAGGCGAACCACGGAATCATTCCCGGAAGCACGCTGGCGCTGTAAATATAGAGAAACAGCTTGGAGTCCGGCATCAGATAGTTGAACAGCACGCCGACCAGCAGCAGGGAGATCGTTGTAATAATACTGTTGCGGGGCACTCCGCTGGCCGAGACTCTGCCGAAGAACTTCGGAGCCTGTCCGTTCTGGGCAAGGGTGTATAGCATTCTACCCGCACTGTAGATCCCGCTGTTGCAGCCCGACATGGCCGCTGTCAGCACCACGAAGTTGATAATGCCTGCCGCAGCGACAATCCCTACCTTGGCGAAGGTCAACACAAACGGACTGCCGATCTCGCCGATCTCATTCCACGGATAAATGGTCACAATGATGAAGATGGCCCCCACGTAGAAAATCAGAATGCGCCAGATGATATTCTTGATCGCTTTTCGCAGCGTATGCTTCGGATTCTCCGCTTCCCCTGCCGTAATCCCCACCAGCTCAATCCCCTGATAGGCGGCTGTAACAATGCAGAGCGCGAACAGGAAGCCCTTCAGTCCTCCGGCAAAAAAACCGCCATGGCTATACAGATTGGACAGTCCGAGCGGCTGCCCGCCATTCCCGAGACCGAAGAAAATCACCCCGGTGCCAATCACCAGCATGACCACAATGGCAACCACCTTGATCATCGCAAACCAGAATTCAAACTCCCCGTATAGCTTCACCGCCGCCAGATTGGCTGCTGCAATGATGCCCACACCAATTAGCGCCGGAATCCACTGCGGGATATCCGGGAACCAGTACCCGACATAGATTCCAATTGCCGTAACCTCGGCCATGCCGACCGTCACCCATAGGAACCAATAGCTCCAAGCGGTCAGGAAGCCGGCCAGCGGGCTGATATATTTGTGGGCAAAGGTGGCGAACGAACCAGTCACCGGCTCCACCACCAGCATCTCCCCCATAATCCGCATCACAAAAAACATAATGATGCCTGCCAACAGATACGCAAGCAGCACGGAAGGCCCCGCCCACTTAATCGTGCTTGCCGAGCCCATGAATAATCCCACGCCAATCGTGCCGCCCAGTGCGATCAGCTCGATATGCCGTGGCTTAAGTCCTCTGGTTAACTGTTTGGATTCCAACGAAATGCTCCCCCTCATATGTACACCTGTACACCTCACATGTACTCAACGCAATCTATCTTAATATGTAAGCATCATTGTATGCTGTGACATACATTAACGCAATGCAGAATTACTCCATTACAAAGTTCAAGCTTTTGTAAAAAGAAATTAAGCGTATCCCTATACATTTTGGTTCATAGTGTTATAATCACTTTGTTTATCACAAGACAACAGGAAACAGGTGATCAGATGTTTGAAATCAAATGGCTGTGGCAGAACCTGGAGGGCAACCGGGCGCGGTATATCGTGGCGCTCTGCCTCTCGGTCGTGGGCTCAAGTCTTACGATTGTGAACCCCTACATCAGCCAGCGCATTGTCGATACGTTCATTGCCGGTGACCACGCAGGAGCGAATCTTGCTACAGGACGCGGGCTGCTCATTGCGCTTTGCCTGGGCATGATCGGCTTCTCCCTGCTACGTACAGGGCTGGCATACTTCACGACCATGCAGTACGAAATTTCTTCACAGAATATGATGTACAATATCCGGATTTATCTGTACAACAAGATTCAGGGCCAGGACCGGGAATATTATGACCGCAACCGCACCGGGGACCTGATGACCAAAATGACGGGGGATCTGGATATGGTCCGCCACTCAATGGCCTGGATTTTCAAGACGATTATTGAATCGCTCACGATTTTCCTGGCAGCCGTCATTTATTTTCTCACGATTGATGTGAAGCTGACGCTGTGGATGCTGATCCTGTCACCGCCGATTTTTGTGGTGGCCTTTATCTTCGCCAAGAAAGTGCGCCCGATGTACATCGACCTGCGCGAGCGGCTGTCCCAGCTCAATACGACGACACAGGAGAATATCTCAGGGAACCGTGTGGTGAAGGCTTTTGCCCGTGAGGAGTTCGAGATTGCCAAGTTCACGGAGAAGAATGTCAACTACGCGGTGGCGAATAAAAAAGCAGCCCTCGTCTGGCTTGACTACTTCCCTTATCTGGAGACCTTCGCTCAAGGCTTCAACGTGGTGCTGATGCTGGCCGGCGGTTACTACGTGATGGAGGGGCGGATTACCTTCGGTGAGTTCACGGCGTTCTCCTCGCTGATCTGGGCCGTCTCGAACCCCATGCGCAATATCGGAATTATTATTAATGATATTCAGCGTTTCTTTGCCAGCTTATCCAAAATCGTCGATATCTATTACGCCCGTCCGGCAATTGCCAATGACCATAACCCGGTGGAGCGCCGCCGCTATGAGGGACGGATTGAATTCGACCATGTCCGGTTTAAATATGATAACGCTACCGTGCTTGATGATGTGAGCTTCACGATAGCCCCCGGCGAGACCATTGCGATCATGGGAGCCACCGGCTCCGGCAAAACCTCCCTCATCAATCTCATTCCACGCTTCTATGATGTGGCGGGCGGGCGAGTGCTGGTAGACGGCAGAGATGTCCGGGAGCTGGAGCTGGATGAGCTGCGGGGGAATATCGGGATGGCTACGCAGGATGTCCTGCTGTTCTCCGATACCATTGACGGCAACATCGCTTACGGCGATCCCGATCTGCCTGAGGAGGATGCGAAGGCTTACGCGGCTCTTGCCGCTGCCCATGATTTCATTGTCAAAATGCCTGAAGGCTACGATACCGTAGTGGGGGAACGCGGTGTCGGATTGTCCGGGGGTCAAAAGCAACGTATTGCGCTGGCCCGCGCCTTGGCGGTCCAACGTCCGATTCTGATCCTGGATGATACGACCTCTGCGGTCGATCTGGAGACGGAGGAGCATATTCAGCGCAGCCTGCGTGAGCTGGAGTATCCCTGCACGAAGATCATCATTGCGCAGCGGGTATCCACTACCGCCCAGGCTGACCGCATTCTGATTCTGGAGGGCGGGCGTTTGATTGAGGAAGGAACCCATGCCGAGCTGCTGGCGAAGCGGGGGTATTACTATGATGTATTCATGCTTCAGAACGAGGGTATTGGAAGGCAGGTGACCGAAAGTGGCCAGAAATAAATTCGATGTTGATGAGAATCTGGAATCGCCGTTCAATATCAAGCATTTCCGGCGGGCCATGGTCTATATCAGACGCAAGAAGAAGCCGATGCTTATCGCGTTCGCGCTTAGCGCATTGTCGGCGGCGATTGCCCTGTCGGCTCCGCTGATCATGCAGCATGTCGTGGATGTGACGATTCCGGCCAAAGACATGGGAGCGCTGGCGGGCTGGTCCCTGCTGATGCTGGCAACCATCGTGGTCAGTGTCATTCTGGCTACGATCCGCTCGCGAATTATGACGAGCGTCGGACAGGATATTATCTTCGATATCCGCACCGACCTGTTCAAGCATCTACAGGAGCTGCCGTTCAAATATTATGACGACCGGCCGCAGGGTAAAATCCTGATCCGGGTCGTGAACTACGTCAACGGGGTCTCCGATGTGTTGTCGAACGGAATTATCAACTTCATCCTGGAAATCGTGAACCTGATCTTCATCGCGGTGTTCATGTTCGCCGTGGATGTGCGGCTCTCGTTCATCATTCTGGCCGGACTGCCGGTATTCCTCGGCGTCATGCTGCTGATCAAGACCCGGCAGCGCCGGGCCTGGCAGGCGGTATCGAACAAAAGCTCCAACCTGAATGCCTATCTGCAGGAGAGCATCAGCGGCATCGGCGTCACCCAGATGTTCTCGCGGGAGACGCGCAATGAAGGTATCTTCACCCGTCTGGCCAGTAACTTCCGCACGGCCTGGATGAAGGCGCTGCGTTACAACATTCTGATTCCGTTCAGTGTCGATAACCTGTCTACCATTGTCACGGCTATGATCTTCCTGGTCGGCCTGCTGACTCTGGACCCGCAGAACATGACGCTAGGCGTCATTCTCGCCATGAGCAGCTACGCGGCCCGCTTCTGGCAGCCGATCTTGAATCTGTCGAACCTGTACAATAACTTCATCAATGCCGTAGCTTACCTGGAGCGGATCTTCGAGACGCTGGATGAGCCGGTAACGGTCAGCGATATCCCCGGTGCGAAGGCGCTCCCGCCGGTTCAGGGCCGGGTGACGTTCGATGATGTCACCTTCGCCTACGATCCGGGCCTGAATATCCTGGAGAACATCTCCTTCGATGTCGCAGCGGGAGAGAGCGTGGCTCTGGTCGGTCCGACCGGTGCGGGCAAGACCACCGTCGTCAACCTGATCTCGCGCTTCTATAACCTGACTGGCGGACGCATTCTGATCGACGGGCAGGATATCTCGCAGATCACGCTGAAATCGCTGCGCAGCCAGATGGGGATCATGCTGCAGGACAGCTTCATTTTCTCGGGAACTATTCTGGATAATATCCGCTACGGCAGACCGGATGCGACCGAGGAAGAGGTTATCGCTGCCGCGAAGGCAGTCTGCGCGGACGACTTCATCCGCGAATTCGATCAGGGCTACCAGACCGAGGTGAACGAACGCGGCTCCAAGCTCTCCCAAGGGCAGCGGCAGCTGATCTCGTTCGCCAGAACGCTGCTGGCCAACCCGCGGATTCTCATCCTGGATGAGGCCACCTCCTCCATCGATGCACAGACCGAGCGTCTGCTCCAGAAGGGGCTGAACGAGCTATTGAAGGGACGCACCTCGTTCATCATTGCGCACCGCCTGTCTACGGTGAAGAACTGCGACCGGATCATGTATGTCTCGAACAAGGGCATTGCCGAGAGCGGCTCGCATGACGATCTGATCGCCCGCCGCGGCCTGTACCACCGGCTGTATACGGCGCAGAAGATGGAAGCTTGATGTGCAGTGCAGGATAAGGATATATAGATTGTACTTGTAATTTTCCGTTTTGGGATTGCCGTGACTCCAGAGAATGTTTGGCCCTCCGGCCGCTGTTGTCCCCAGATTTCTTGAATCAATTTGAACCGCTCTTAGCGGTAGAAATCCGGTGACAGCTGATGCTTACGATGCGAGCTTTCCTGCGGAAAGCTTTCAGGCGGACGCTGACGCTCCTACAGTTCCAAAATTCTCCTCCGCCACTTTTCCCTGTCTGTTTATTTTAAGTTCAATTTTTATACACTCAAATAAGAAATCGCCAAAAACCGCAGCAAGGGTTCGTCCCTGTCTGCGGTTTTTGGCGTGCTTGGATGAACCATACAGCACATATTCAGTGAAGGATATGTCCGCATGCATGATCCGTTACCACCTAAGTCTGCTGGTTGCTGGCTTCATCAATTTGTGCAATTAAGCAGCACTCCTGCTGCGATCCATGCGGACTGGAGAGCCGCTATTCCTGTAAATTGCACCATTTTGCGGGCTAAGCGGACTCACATGCACTTAACTAGTCGCTCTTGCCGCATTTCCATCACCAACTGGCCTTATAGCGGCCTCTCAGTCCGCGGGCGAGTGGTAAAGCTGTCTTTTTCAAAAGATAAGAATTTATATGCTTCGCGCTATCATTATCCTTATCTTTCTCGCTGAAACGGTACCGTCCTTATAAAGGACGGCAATGCCGTTTCCACTTGCAAAATAAGGGCCTCATGGTCCGGTTGTAGAACCTTCATATACTCTTCCCTAAGCATGCTGTAGATCTCCAGATCAACAACACCCTTGCCGGACCAGAGGGCTGCTTGCCGCAGCATCCCTTCCTTGACATATCCGTTCTTCAGCAATACCTTCTTGGACGGCTCATTATTCAGCATCACTTCCGCTTGAATTCTGTTCACCTGAGCCTGCTGGAACAGGAATGCTGTCAGCAGCTCAACGGCTTTGGAGGCGAGGCCCTTCCCCCAGTGGGCTTCCGCGAGGAAGTAGCCAATGGTGACCATATTGACCCTCTGATTGAAGTCACAGGCTTCAATAATCCCGAGCAGGTGCGTATCGTCTGCTGGGGCGAAGATGCCCCACTTGATCCGCGATCTTTTGCCATAATCCCGTTCATAATGACCGATCATGCTCTTGACTGTAGTCTTATTGTGCTTGGGGATAATCCCGCAATATTCGAACACATGGTCATTGCTGTAAATCTCGAACAGCCCGTCCAGATGCTCCTCCTCAATCTTGCCCAGTACCAGCTCCTCTGACCTTAAGACAGGGAACTGGTCAAACACTATCTCCATCTTCACCCGGGGCACTCCCTTCTCTGATCCTTAAGCGCTTGGCCTAATGGGGACGTACAAATCAACCATGCACTTGCCCTGCGGGTCCTGCGCAGGATCATTCAGACAGAATTCCAGACATGGCCGGTCATCGGCTTCATAGCCGCTGCGAGGTAACCATACGCTGAACATAGTATCGTACGCAAGGACAAATCTATCTACCGTATCATAGTAGGAATACACCGCATACAGCCCGCCGGATAGAGTCTTGTATTCTACCTCCTTCCGGGGGGCTTCCCGTTCGAATCCCTCCGGGAGTGTAACACAAGCATCATAGCGGCAGGCAGACTCTTCCGTAAGTTCCCCGTCGTCCAGTGAGATTCCGATGAACTGCTGATTCGCCGGATGGAACCCTTGCTGAGCTGCCCAGCGGCTTAGCTTGTCCCATGTGTGATATGTGTCCAGATACCTTCCAATATGCCGGACATAAGCGACCTCAACTTCTGCAATTTCTCTAAGTTCTACCATACTGTCCCATGCCCTCCTTAACAGCGGATTACCTTCTGCTACATTGTAATCTGCCAGGGCGGCCGGCTCTGCCTGCTTATTGCTGAGGACTGATGGGAAATTGCTATGTTTCTGCCCGCTATTCCTGACACTGCTGGGCGTACAGCCGAAATGCCGTTTGAAATGAACGCCCAGCGCAGATACGGATTCGAACCCGCAATTCCCCGAGATTTCCAGAATGGTCAGGTTCGTCTCAGTCAGCAGCGCCCACGCCCGCTCAATGCGCTTCCTGGTTACGAAGGCCATGGGCGTCATGCCCGTGAAGGCTGTAAATATTCTGGTGAAATGATATTTGGAGAAATGGGAGACCTCCGCCAGCTGATCCAGCCGCAGCGGCTGGCTGCTGTGATTTTCTATGTAGGCAATAACCTGCTTGATCCTCTCCCCATACTGCTCCTTCATCGCTGAATCCTCCGTCTCCTTCGTGTTACAATACTGTACAAATATAAATGGATGAGGCGATAGTCAATGGTTACCACTCTCTACTTCGTACGACATGCCCACTCTACTTATTCTACCGATGAATTGAATAGACCTTTATCTGAGAAGGGGCGGGCAGACGCCTGGAGAGTTACCCGACTACTCCTCCATGAGAATATTAATATTCTAATCTCAAGTCCCTATCAACGGGCTATACAGACCATTCAGGGACTGGAGAAACCGCTTAAGACTAAGATTGTAATCGAAGATGATTTTAAAGAAAGAGTGTTGTCTGCAGAACCTGTAACCGACTTCGGGCAGGCAATGACCAAGGTATGGGAGGACTTTTCCTTCGCTTGGCCGGGAGGAGAATCCAATCGGGTTGCCCAGAATAGGGGCGTACAAGCACTCTATAAAGTTTTGCAGCAATATAAAGGAAATTCGATCGCTATCGGAACGCACGGTAATATGATGGTCCTGATCATGAATGCTCTGGATAAGCGTTATGATTATAGCTTCTGGAAGCAGTTAGAAATGCCCGACATCTATAAGCTAAGCTTCCGTGAGGACAAGCTTGTGGGCGTGCAACGTATTTGGCGCTAGTAAGGTGCGAAGGTAGCGTGCATAAATGCACTCTGTACAACTAAATCGTCTGATTTACAACCAAATATCCGTTTAGCTGCATTTCGTACAATTAAATTTTCATCTGTACCGGGATTCTCACCATTGGGGCAGATTTAGTTGTACAGACTACAGTTAGAAGAGGAAAAGTCTCCTTTTCACGCTTTTTAATTGTATAAAATACAGCTATCACTGAAAATCGGCTTCAATGTTACTCTTAGTTTCTAAATGCGCGGGTAAACTGGACAGACTGTTGTCACAACCCTGTGGTATAACCAGAGGAAAGGAGTGATTGTTATGGCAAGCTATGAATACTCGTCCCGTCAGGAGCTGATAGACACGATCCATAATCTGTACCTGCTCTTGGATGCCGAGTATGATGGAATTAACAATACATATAAGGATACGCGAATTTCCGAGGTGGACAAAACCCCAGCCGAGATCATCGCTTATCAGCTGGGTTGGCTGGAGTTGGTGCGGAGCTGGGAGAAGGATGAGCTGGCGGAACGAACAGTCCAGATGCCCGCTGCGGATTACAAGTGGAATCAGCTCGGCGGGTTGTATCAGTCCTTCTACAGTAAATATGCAGAGTATTCTTTGTCTGAGCTGCGTGAGCTCTTCCGGCAAGCCGAGCAGAAGTGGCTGGACTGGATTGGAACATTAACAGAGGAGGAGCTGTTCATCCAAGGCGCGCGTAAGTGGACCGGGACCAAGGAGAACTGGCCGATGGCCCGGTGGATTCACATTAATTCGGCGGCCCCGTTCAAGACCTTTCGGGGAAAGATCCGGAAGTGGAAAAAGCATTGTCCTGAAGGACTGGCAGAGTGACATAGTGCCAGAGTGGCAGTATGCCAAAGGGGTACAGCAGCTTAGCGTCCACTGCTTCGCAATCATTGCGTGCTGTCTGCCCTCCCGTCTGGCCCTGGCATCCCCCTTCTGACAGGGCCTTCCCGGTTCATTCCCCTGCTGCCCTCCTTGAAGTTGGTGCCGCCGCCGTTCATGCCGGGGAACCCGCCGGGCCGGGAATTGAAGTCTGCACTGGTAATATTCTGAGCCGTGACTGCTTCGCAGGAAGTGAGCAGCAGCGAACAGCTAAGCATACTAATCATTAAGGTGATGTAATATTTCTTAGTCCGCATGATTAGACCTCCTTGTCCCGGTCAGTAATACATATAAGTCTTGAACACCCAAGTAGGATAAGACAAGCAACAGCGGATACACAGGGTACAGATACCGGGACTTAATCTCCCAGAGCAGGTAGAACCCGATGAAGCCAAGAATCACCAGAAGGAGCGGGGTCTCCGCGAAGCGCTTAGCCCGCAGTCCCCGGATTAACCGGATCAGAATGAAGACGTACATCAGGAAATTCTGGACATATAAGGTCCACAGCAAGCCACTCCGATAGGCGGAATCGCCTTGAAACAACCTGCTTGCAGCTGTGGAATAGCTGTAATGGCCCATCACCATGCCGCCCCTTCCTCCGCCGGAGGAGGCTGCTTCATTTCCGATCCCGTAGCGTTCCATCTGATACGTCCCTTCCGTCCAGGTCCAGATCAGCTTTTTATAATACATTTCTGCAAGCCCGGTTAAGGTCGCACCGGAGAGCTTGCTGCAGATAGACGCCTTGAACAGTTCGACACTCTCCGCCTTATTATAGCCGGCTTCCTGTTGGTAGATATTATAGCTCTCCCGGTCATCCCAGAACCCGAGCGTCTCCAGATTAATCCCCATATTCAGCCACATGTACACTGGAGCAGAATTGCTGGACGGCGATTCGTCCACAATGCCTGTTGCCTGAAGCGCCGTATTCTGAATCCAGGCAGGAAGAACCCACAGCAGCAGCGTTACTCCAAGGGCGGCAATGAACTTCTTCGCGCCAATCGCCCGCAGGTTGAGGAGCAGACTGAGAACAATGGCAATCAGGAAGATCATACCTATACTGCGGAAGTAGTTGCCGAGTGTCAGCAGTACTGCCGCGAACAGCATATCCTTCATGGATCTTCTGCGGATGAACCTGACTCCGAAGTAGAGCGCGCTGGTGAGCAGAGCTGTGGCAATTCCATCATTATAGATGAAGTTGCTCATGAACAAAGCCGGAACATAGGTCGCAGCCACAATCAGAAGGCCATAGTTTTTTTTGCGGGCTTGAGGGCTAAGCTCTTGGCAGAGCAGATAGATAACCAGCGTGGTGACGAGCGAGAAGAGAATATTGAAGCTTTTGATCACCAGGTAATTGTCTGGGAACAGAAGCAGCAGCGTCTTCAGATACAGCACGATGGAGAAGTTAAAAGGGAACATGTACAGGTATCCCCCTGACTGAAAGGAGGAATAGTCCTTGTCATAGAGCATAGCCCAGGCCAGGGACAGCACCGTCTGTGAATCATCTGTAGGCATGCGGGTGAACAGGAAAATAATCACGAGCTGCAGGATACCCGACAACAGCAGAACGGCTGGAATAACTTTGGCCCGGCTATACCCTTCAAGCTTCTGGGAGAGTCTGTACAGTACGAAGCCCAGTCCCAGAACAACTGCAATCCATAGCAGGAACACAAGCGGCTGCTGCCCTTCCAGCACCGCCCGGTCACCATACACGGAATAATTATATTTCGCCCGGAACAAGAAGGATGAAGCGATGAACAGCCCAATGAACAAGGCAAGGATGAACGTTACGATTTGCTGGATTCTTTGTACCATGATACCCTCCTGATCGGCAGCGTCCGGCGAGTCTTTCGCATGTGCCTTAATCCATATACGGAGTATACATAGTGAATCTGAATGTAAGTTGAAAGGATGCTGCCTGAGCATAAAAAAGCCTCCGTGTCCTCTCCAGCCGCCGCATCCATAGATGCGCTCATGCCGGAAAAGCTTCCCGAAGGCTTGCTGCTTAAACTATTCTGTTCCTGTTGAATACGTACGGGTGAATCACTTGCCAGCTACAGCCCGAACCACACGAAAACCCTGGTCATTTCCCCGGCTGCTCGGCTCGAATTTGCCGCGGAAGGATACCTCTGTGTTGTTCACCCCGCCGATCCAGCCGCCGCCCTTCACCAGCCGGACCGAGCCGCTCTTGCTATTCGGATCAGATTCTCCATACCAGTTCCAGCACCATTCCCTTACATTCCCTGACATATCGTACAGTCCCAGCTCATTGGGCTGCTTGAGGCCCGTATTCCTCGGCTGGCTATGGTTGTTCTCAATCGCAGGCCAGTTCCAGTCTCCGGTCAGGAATTGATCGCCGGAATTCCTCCAGTACCAGGCAACCTCCTCCGGATTGCTGCTTCCGCTATACGGGCTGCTTGTGCTCATCTGGCCTCCGCCTGCTGCATATTCCCACTCGGCTTCTGTCGGCAGACGGTAACCGTCCGCCCCTTCATTCACCGTTACAGTCCATTTCATGAAATCCCGGTCACTTGTATTATTCGGATCGACCGTGTTCTTGTCTATATTATAATAGGGGGCCAGGCCTTCCTTCACACTCCGCTCATTGCAGTACTCCACGGCATCATACCAGGTTACGCTCTCTACCGGCAGCTTATCTCCTTTGAACTGCGAGGGGTTATTCTTCATCACTTCCAGCCATTCTTGCTGGGTGACCTCATATTTTCCGATGTAGAAGTCCGGGAGGGTCATCTCTGTCCCGTAATAATTGGATTTCGTATCCTTAAAAGTACCGCCTTCCACCCGCACTAAACGCTCATCAGCGGCAGGCTTCTCCTGCGAGCAGGCACTGGCTATAACCGCGATTGCCATGCACAGAATCAGAATCATTAATGGTTTTCTCATGAATACCTCTCCTTTGAGCAGATGGGCAAGGTACAGGACCTAAGCGTAGTTCGGTGCGCGAAAATGATAAGGCCGGCAGCTTGTCCACCCGGCCGGCCTTAGCCTGTCAACGATTAGCTGAGCTTACGGCGCTGCCGGAACAGCAAGTGCCGGTCAGCTTGTCCATTACCACACGGTTACGTTGGAGGAGCCGCTGCTCTGGTATCCTTCGGTAGCCAGTACCTGGTAAGACCAGCTGCTTCCCAGATTCATGCCTTTGCTCTTCCAGGCATTCACGTGGTTGTTGAACGTGATCTGAACATTGCTGCCGATCGGTCTTTTGGATTGTCTTACACTCCAGTACTGCGGGAATGTGGCATTCCCGTCAATCGAAGGAGCATCGTAACGCATTGTGGTGTAGATATCGTAGGTACCCCCGTCACTGTTCACAGTGCCTTTGAACTGGCCGGTAGGTCTGTAAGTTCCCCAGTTGTCTACCACGTAATATTCAATAAGGGCATTCCGGGTCCATCCGTATAAGGTCAGGTAGCCGTTGCCGGAAGGCGAGAAGACTCCCGCGTTATAATTCACCACCCGGTTCGGGGAACCATAGGTCCAGCCTTTACCTACAACAAAGTTCCCGGTATTGTACCAGTTCACACTGTAATTCCCGCCACTTCCGTTCACCGCATTCACGGTTCCTCCGCCATCAGTCCAGTTCTGCCAATAATCTGTTGCGCCTGCAGTCGCTGCGAACGCACTGAAGCTCAGTGCCGCTGTCATTAATACCGTCAGAAGTTTCTTTTTCATTGTAAATTAATACCTCCCGATTATAATGGTGTTTGCTTGCAGCTTGCTTCTCTCCGTAGAATATAACTTATCCTGATGGTTATCCCATATATTTACTTGTCCTCCTTTCGAGATGATTATATCTAGTAAGCGTTTACATTTCTCTCTGCAAACTAAAGATTAACCCCCAATTTTTATTGATATTATGAAGTTATTGGGTCTAATCGACGGGATCTTTGCTCTCGCGGGAAGCAAGTGGCGGAAATTCGGGAAATTTCGGCAGCGGCGGACTAACATTGGCTCATTCAGCCTACTTTTGCTGAAATCAGGTGCACTAATGCTCTTCATTTGCTCATTCAGCCCACTTTTGCCGAAATCAGGTGTACTAATGCCCTTCATTGGCTCATCCGGCCTACTTTTTCCAAAATCAGGTGCACTAATGCTCTTCATTGGCTCATCCACCCCACTTATGCTGAAATCAGGTGTACTAATGCTCTTCGTAACCTGAGAGTGGGCCTTTCAGTTCATCCTCCGGCCCACCAAAGGGATGGGTCCCTTTCTTCCACCTCGTCCCGCCTTCATATCCGCCCAACGCCAAAAAGCCGCCCCGGAACGGGACAGCTCTGACTGTTCAGCTATACTCACCTGTCACTATTCATCCATAGGGTAATCTATTCACCGTTGATCTTCACCCATTATCTATCTTTCCTCTAGCCCATCTTAATGACCGCCTTAACCACATCCTCCTTATTGTTGATCACGTAATCGAACGCTTGCTGCGTCTCCTCGAAGCCAAATTCGTGGGTGACGATGCCCTTGACGTCAATCTTGCCGTCCGCGATGGCTCCGATGGCCGCCGGATAGAGGTTGCGGTACCGGAAGACCGACTTGATGTCGGCTTCCTTGAACATAATCTGCATGAAGTCGAAGTCGATGATATCCTTGGCGGCGAGGCCGACGAGGACGATGGTTCCGCCTCTTTTGACCAGATAAGGGGTCTGCTTCACCGTATGCTCGCTGCCTGCCGTCTCGATGACCTTATCCACGCCCGCGCCGTCGGTCCAGGCCGCAATGACCTCCAGTACATCCTCCTGTCTGGCGTTAATCACCCGCGTAGCCCCTAGCCTCAGCGCCGCCTCCAACCGCTTCTCAATGATGTCCACCACTACAATCTCCGTAGCCCCGTATGCCTTGCTGGCCAGCAAAGTGACCAGCCCGATGCAGCCCGCTCCCAGAATCACCACACGGTCCCCCAGCTTAACGCCGCCCTGTGCCGCAGCATGGAGTCCCACCGCCAGCGGTTCCACCAGCGCCCCCTCCTTCGAAGACACATTATCCGGCAGCTTGAAGGCCATGTTCTCCGGAAAAGCCATATAATCCATCAGACAGCCATGATACGGCGGCGTAGCCAGGAACTGTACATCCGGACACAAATTATACTTGCCGCTCTTGCAGAACTCACATTGTCCGCAGGTCACACCAGGCTCCAGGGCCACCCGGTCCCCCACCTTCAGATGCTTCACGCCAGGGCCCAGCTCCACCACTTCCCCAGCACACTCATGCCCGAGAATGAAATCCCCGTCTACCACGAAGTCGCCGATCCGGCCATACTCCAGGTAATGCACATCCGAGCCGCAGATGCCGACAACCTCCAGCTTCACAATGACCTCGCCCGCTTGGGCTACAGGCATGCCGATTTCCTTCATTGCCATTTGCTTCAGATCTGTCATATAACAAGCTCTGTTCTTCATCTGTTTCTCCTCCTCAGGGACATTAGGTACTCTTAGTATAATAATATACTTTTATAAAACTATTTAAATAAGATTATAATCAGATTTAAAGTGAAGTCAACAAAAACTCCCCCAGAGAAGGACAGTGCCGCGATTGCAGCAACGTCCCTCTTCTGGAGGAGCGGGGAAAGCAGATATTGTATTTGGATAAAATCAACCCGGATCTAGATGCTGTCGATAAACTCCGTCACCAGCTCCAGAGCAGCGCCCACAGCGGTGGCTTCAAGCTTATATTTACAGACCCGCAGGTAGGAGCCGTCCTGTTCGAAGGTGTTCTTACTCGCTGCTAACGCCTGAAGATCATCGATGTATTCCTCCATGTAAGCCCCGGCATAGCCGCCGAGAATCACATCGCAATCGTACAGCATCCGCAGGTTATTCACTGTAATGACCAGATAGCCCACATACTCCTGCCAGATGGCCTGCTGCTCCTTCTGGCCTTCTCCCAAGAGCCTGAAGAATTCCACAATACTGCCCCCGGTGCTGTCCGAGAGGATTCTCGCGGAGCAGTAGGCATCGACGCAGCCCTTCTGCCCGCAGTAGCAGGTCCGGCCTCCAGGCAGAATTGTCATATGCCCGAACTCCCCGCTGCGGTGGTTCTGGCCTGCATAGATCTGATTACCTACTATAATGGCACCGCCCACGCTATTGTTAAGGGACAGATAGACCACATTGTGTATGTCCTGCTCTCCCCACAGTTCAGTGAGTCCCGCCGCATTCGCATCATTGCTCAGGACGCAGGGATAAGGGATGTATTCGGCGAACCGCCGGACACTGCCTCCCTTGAAATCTATGACTGTAGCATAGCTCACTGTCTGGCGGTCCCCGGATAGAATCGCGGGCAGCGCAATGCCTACACCGAGAATCTGGCTGCGGTCCAGCTGACAAGCCTCTATGAAATCCTCCACCAGCTTGCCTACTCCCCGGAAGTAAGTCTCCTCATTCGCAAATGGATAATGATTCCTGACATTCTTAATGATCCTGCCGCTCAAGTCAATGACGACAATTCCCACATGATTCAGGGTAACATCCAATCCGACAGCATAACCCGCCACCCTGTTGCAGGCCAACGACTTGGCCTTACGGCCTCCGGTGGATTCATACAGCCCGGTCTCCTCAATCAGCCCGCGTTCCTGCAGCTCCTTGAGATTCTGTGTCACGGTGGGAAGACTTAGACCTAGCGCCTGCGCAATCTCCTGAATGGAAGTGGATTCACGGTGATACAGGTACCGGTAAATGGCGTTCCGGTTCATCTTTTTAACTTCCATACTGTTCAAGCGATGTGTCGCCATTCGAATCCCCCTCACTTTTACAAATGTACTTTATAATTTTATACATATAATATGCAATCACACCCGTTATAGCAATCATTAGCCGCTTTAATTGTGAATAATTTCACGTAAGTGGTTTTATTGTATCAAGAATTAGAAGTCTCGTCATTAATCTTTTGGGACATCTCGATTCTTATTTATTCTTAATGCTACCGGATTCTACGAACATTTAGGCTTCCGTGTCTACGCCCGCTCCGAACAGGATGAGCAAGGCAAGCCTTGGCCCATCCTGCATATGCGGTTATAGCATGAACAGCCGGGATTCCCCCGCCGTCCAAATATTCAGCGCCTGTGTGCGGACTGCCGCATGGCTGCAATTCCTGTACTCCCGCAGACGCTCTGACGTTTCCGGGCTCCAGCGCAGCGCGCTTCCCGCTGCTTCCAGCAAGGACAGTCCGAGATACGGAGCTTCATAAGACGGCTCTGCCCGCAGCACATCCACAATCTCAAGCAGTGTCTCCGGTGTCCAGTATCCGGCGCTGTTCTCCAGGCTGACGGCAAGCCCGCGGTACAACTCGCTCAAGAGCTGCGGCTGACGGGTTACCTCCTGCGCGATCCGCTTCACATACACGGACGCTTCCTCAACGTTACTCCAATCAATCACGGCAATATATAATTTCAGAATCAGGCCCAGCAGAGTCTCATCGGCAGCCAGAATATCGATCATCTCCAGATACAAGGGGCTAAGCTGCACCCTTGTACTCTTGGGCAGACCTGTAAGCTGGTTGATGAGCACCTGCAAGCGTTGCCGGTGGGGCAGATCTCTGTCTGCCGCTGCATTCCATTCCTGTGTCATGGGCGTTGACGCCAGCTGCCGGCAGATCCCGGCCACAACCGCATTCACTTTGCCATCCCGGGCGGCTTCAATCAGTGTCATCATCGCGAACTCCCAGCTGGAGCTGTCCTTCAGACCCGCAACCGCCTGAGCCGCAGCCGCCGCAACGGTACCTTCATAACCGCTTGTCCACCACTTCATGGAACTATAAGCCTGGCTGCTGACGGATACATCCGGGTGATCGGCAATGGCTATGATTAAGTCCAGATAGCGCGGTCTGTAGGCAAGCGGAAGTGCATCGGGCTGTCGGGACAACAAGCTCACTGCGATATCACGCTCTGGAGAAGCCGCGATGGCGCGCAGCACCTCCCAGCTCCGTTCATCGTCCAGCAGCCCTCTGGCAGCATGCCCTACAGCAATCACCACATCCTTATGCACAGCAGGCTTCGCGAATTCATTCAACAGCAGCGAAAGACTGTCCTCACTTCTATAAGCACCAAGCAGGCGGATGGCTTCCTTGCGGACGGTGATCTTCAGCTTCTCCCGGCTCAGCAGCGCCTTCAGAGCCTGAGACAGCTGCTGCGGACTGACCCGGCGGATGCACCTTGGGATGGAGTACATCGCTACACGGGCCCGATCACCATCCAGATGCTCCAGCAGCACAGGCAGGGATTTCTCCGGCTCCTCCAGCAGAGACAAGGCATGAAGCGCTGCCTCCGCTACCGCCACCTCTTTGTCCTGTACCAGCTCATACAGCAGCTTCGGGTTCCTATCCGGCATACTCGCCATGACTCTAATCGCTCGCGAACGCTCAAATAGGCTGTACTTGGGACCTAAAGCGATTGTGCTTAACAGGGCACCATACGCCTCCTGCTGGCGCGGCAGCCAGCGGTAGAATCCGTCCGAAGCCGGTACAGGATACACCGTTTTGCCTGAGAGGAACTTGCCCTTGATCGCAGCGCCCGACAGGTAAGGGTCCAGCCATTCCTGACGCTTCAGATGCAGATGCAAGAATACCTCGTGGATGGTAATATACGATGGATCTGCATCCAGCAGCTCCTTCACCCGTTCATCCCGCGTCTGCAGCGCCTCCAGCCAGAGCCGGGTTGCCCGGATCGCGGTTCCCTCGGTTTTGGCCCGGGTGGCTTCCCGTAAGAGCTGCTGTAGCTTGACGATGCCATAGCCTCTTTTACCAAATGAAGTTGCCAGGCTCAGCACCAGGTTGTAATTCTCACGCTTCCCCGCCTGTGCGGCGTAGGAATAGATACTGTCAAAGATGATCTCTTCCACGCCCCGCGGCATATTCTTCGCAAGGGACGGCAAAGAGATCTGCCCGTCCTGCTTCGCCAGCTTCTGGAGCGTGTTCAGCGCGAACTTGAACAGCTCCCCGCCCGGCTCTGCCGCCTGATGGCGCAGAATCGAGAAGGCCAATTGCTGCACAGAGTACCTAGTACCGTAGGAGGTGTCTCTGGCATCAATCACACTGTCCACCAGCACAGTAAGCGCAGGGACATGAGCAGCCTCGTACACAGACGCCGGACTCTCTGACAGCTCCTTGAACACCGCGCTCCGCACAGGGTCCTGATCATTACGGATGCGGCCTAAGGTCAGCAGTGTGACATCCATTCCCTGCCTTGCAAGAACCGTGCTGCGGATTAGCTGCATCAGCGCCGTAGCGCGTTCATCTGCATTCGATACCCGGGTGGCCTGCTCAAGCTGCTCACGGACCTGAAGAATGGAGCGGGCAGCAGTAATGCGCAGGGTCCACTCCCGGTTTTCCTTGATCTCACGCAGGCCCAGTATCCGGGCGGCCTCCCGGTCACGCAGCTCATGCGGCAATACATATAGCAGCCCCTCCGGGAAAATCCACTCCCCGCGCTTCTCCTCCTCATACACAGCATCGAAAATCTCCTGGCGCTTAGATGGCGCAAGATGCTCCAGCAGCCGCGCCACATGGTGCGGCTGGTCCGCCAGCAGCTTGGCAA
The DNA here is from genome assembly GCF_037975415.1 of Paenibacillus sp. FSL M7-0896. NCBI lineage: Bacteria > Bacillati > Bacillota > Bacilli > Caryophanales > Paenibacillaceae > Paenibacillus > Paenibacillus sp. FSL M7-0896. The sequence continues at coordinate 574,093 of NZ_CP150250.1, read as the reverse complement.
GCTGCGACCACTCGTCCATGGAGAGGAGCTTCGCCCGCTTGAGCACAGCTTCAGGCACACCGTAAGTCATAAGCTCACCACGCGTCTGCGTCCGCATCAGCAGCTCATAAACCGCGCCTGGTCTCAGGCGCATCAGTGTGCCGAGATTCGCCTTAAGCGCAGGCGGCAGCATGTCTGCCGGTCCATGGTTCACCGCATAAGCCAGCACCAGGTCAGGCTTGTGATTGCATAGATGCTCCAGCGCGGAGGAGAACCGTGACCAGACCGTCCCCTTGGCCCTAAGCGGAGCTGCTTCCAGCTCTCTGGTGAAATACTCCGCGACCACCTCCAGGTGGCGGCCGGCCAGCTTTTTCCAATCCTTAATGGCGTACCCCAGCTCAACAATCCGGGCGCGGACGGTTACCTCTGAGCAGGCCTGCAGCACAATCGCCGCCTCTTCCGGGCCCCACCGGGCCTGTACCACTGGCAATAGCCGTTCCGCCAGCTCCTGGCGGTTCATCAGGGCTACCGTGCGCAGCAGCTTGCGGCGGCAGTCCTGTGACAGCTGCGGAAGTTCGCGTTCGATTTCCTCCGCCGAGGCTATTTTGGCTGCCAGCCCTGCCGCCATATTCCGGATGCTGGCCATGGGGTGCTTCAGCCCCGCCAGAATCACAGAAGCATCCAGCGTGGCGATCGCCCCCATCAGGGCCAGACGCGCTTCATAAGCCCCGCCCTCAAGTAGGGCGGTAAGTAACTGTGAATATTCCGGGGACCCCAGGTGATCGCGGCCTAGTCCTGTGATTGCTTTGATTCTATCGGAATACCCCAGTGCATCCAGCTCCCCCAGTAAGCGCTCTTTAGTAAGTGGGCCTCGTCTCCTAATCATAAGTCCTCCTCCTGAATCTGTTCTGAGTTATTCCTTATTTTACAAAAAGCGAGCTTCCGCCCGCAACAAGTGGAAACGGCTTTGCCGTCCTTTTGAAGGACGGTAACGTTTCAGCGAGAAATATAAGGATAAGTTATTGAGTGAAACGTATAAATTCTTATATTTCAAACAAAAGGGTAACCCCGAATCCGGTGCTTCCACCATCTTCAGGATTACCCTCTATACTGCTCACTCTATCAGTCTACTCTTTGTCTTGCTTCGCCTGGACGAACACATACGTGTTCTCGTCCGACAAGGCCGCTTCATACCGGAAGTCAAACCCGTTGAAGCCCTGAATCTCCTCGACGCTGGTAATCTGCTGCTCCGCCATGAACCGGACCATCTCACCCCTGGCCATCTTGACCAGCGTCGCCCGCTCCACCACCTTGCCGCCGATCTCCTGCCCGAATACAACGCTAACCATCCGGACATGGCTGCCCAAGTACGGAGAGATGCATTTGCTGTATTCCTTGGAGGCCAGATTCACAATCGTGTCAGTCTCTGCGAACAACTGGTCCGCTAATCTTCTGTTCCAGAACTCATAGAGGGTACTGAAGCCTGGCCCGCCCAGCTTGGCCTGCATTTCCAGCCTGTAAGGGACCACCCCGTCGAACGGCCGGACGATGCCATAGAACCCGGACAGTATCCGCAAATGCTGCTGCAGATAGTCCAGCTCCTCCGTCTGAAAAATCCCCGGCGCCATGTATTGGTACTGGATGCCCTCATAGGCGAAGATCGCCGGGGTCAGATTCCGGGTTAGATCCATCTCTTCAATCCGCTGCATATTCAGCGCAGCAATAGCGTCATTGCATTTCCACAGCGCCTTGGCTTCTGCGTAACTGAGCTTACGAAGCAGGGCCAGGAGCGTCTGTGACTCGTTTAAGAACTGCGGAGCCTGGCGGGATTCCAGGAAATCCGTGTCCGTCTTCATCTTTTTGGCAGGTGAAATGATGATTCTCATGATACGCTCTTTTCTACCCCTACGGGAAAATAAATGTACCTCTATAGTATCATATTATCTCCACGCCGGCCCCCGCCTGCTATTCCCCAATCACCCGAATCACCGTATCAAAAGCTTCCAGCTCCACAACCTGCGGACCATAGTCCGTCTCGATGGTGGTCTGCTGCGGCTGGCCGCTATTGTTGATCACAACCAGGCGCTTGCTCTGCGGATAATACGCGCACTCGGTGTAGAGATTATCCGGGAGATAGCGGGTCTCCTCCAGCTCATTGCCGGCATAGCGGATCAGATTCAGCAGCAGGCGGGTATTCTCCCAGCTGAAGGCAAAGGATGGCAGATAGATGCCCTTCCCTCTCCCGAAGCTATTCACAGTCAGGGCCAGCTTGCCCTCTGCTTCATGGATCACCGCAGCAGCCCCGTCCGTCAGATAGACCCCGTTCTTCGGCGTGAGACTGACGCCATCCGGCACCAGACCCTGCACCGGCTGAGCCTCATAAGCCCATTTACCATGCGCTACCCTGGCGCCGGTGTCCTCATCCACCCCGAGAACATGCGCCATCCGGAAGTAATGATCGTAGCCGTTCACGGCGGAAGGCTGATTCACTCCAATGAGCGCACCGCCCTTATATACCCATTCCGTCAAGGCGTCCACTACCTGGTTGTCCTTCCAGTGGTCCCCACCGCTCCATGCTGAACCGGCGCTGCCTGCATTGATCACCACATCCACACCCTGCAAAGCCCCCTGGCGGACATCCCCGAAGTCGATGAAGCGCACCTCCACCGGCAAGCCGGACAAGGCCTCATTAATATGAATCAGGTCATGCATATACGTCTCATGGAAGTGGCCCGACAGGGTCCATGACCGCAGCTTGCCCCACGAGTGCAGAACAGCTACCTTAGTCTTGATGTGATAAGGCTGCCCCTGCCGGTGCAGCTCCTTGATCTCCCTGAATTCATCCGCAATCTTCTCCATGTACGCACAGAAATCCGGGTAAGGCTCGACTAGATGCAGATAGCCGCCCAGGCCAATCCGGTCGACCGGCTCACGCAGGAGGGCGCGCCGGATGTTAATCCAGTATTGCTTCGCATCGAGTGTGGGATTGCCCCCTTCCATGAAGGTAGGTGCGCCGCCCAGGCCAACCGGGAACAGATACGGATGCAGCCGGATCTCATGCGTCTCCACCTTCACCCCTGAGCAGAGCCTGGCTTCATAACCCGAGAACACGCATTTGATCATCCCGTCGAAGCCGAACTCCCCGAAGCGGTCATTGTAGGGCTCAGCGCCCACCCAGCTGTCATCGTAGAACACATAGGCCAGCTTGCCGTGCTTATGGACAATGTCAATTAACTGCTTGCCGAACCCGATGACGAAATCGTTGATAAAAGCCATATAGTCGAGCTTACGCTGCTCCGCCGGAATATGACTGACACGGTATTTGCCGCCGTTCACGAAATCCTCTGCGCTCAGCGAATAGCCGTATTGCTCCGCGAACAGATCCAGGCCCCGCGCACTCACCGTGAAGTCGTAGGACCCCCAGTCCGAGAACAGATGGCGGTTCTGCCCGCTGCTGCCCCAGATCCAGGCAAAATTATAGAACAGGGAGGTGAACCGGACCACTGTCGTTGCCTGATGCTCCCGGCACCAGTCCTCCATCCAGTCCAGCAGGTACTGCCGGGTCCCCTTATACATCGGATCGATCTGCATCAGATGCTCTTTGTCCCAGTGATTCGTCGTGTGATTGTACATGGAGATCTCTTCCCAGATCCGGTAGGCCATGAAGCTGACGGTATATTTATGCCAAGGCGTAATGCCGGTTAACACCACATTGCCGGACTCCCGGTCGTAATTCCACTGTTCCCCCGGCACCTCCTTCCCGGTTGTCCGGTCGTACACCTGCCAGTACTTGAATGCCTCACGGGAATCATTCACCCTGAATTGCTCTGCGAAGAAATCCTCCAGCAGATAGATGGATATGTAATCCTGCACAGCCACCTTCGGACTCGTAATCAGGAAGGTCTGCTGCAGCTTGTCCGGGTTCCTCGCCGCCCAGCCGTTATGGTCGCGGATGATGCACAGGGTCGAATAGATGCCGTAACCGGCATTAATAATCTCTTCTGACAACTGCGTACCGTCACTGTCACGAATGACATCGGCCCCCCAGCGTTCGGCAAGCTTCAGCGTCAGTGCTTCATAACCGGCTTCCCCCGGCAGGGTAAAAGCTCCTGTGGAGCCTGTAGATAATTTCGGCAACGGGAATTCCTCCTATTTCAGCAGATCCGACAGGAACGCAAGCGCGAGGCCCTGGCCCCAGCCCTGAGTCCAGTCCTTGGGAATATGGCGGTACCCTTCACGGTCCTTCATGACGGCCGTACCGCCCGATACATTCAGTACACGTCCGTCTTCAGTGATGTTCTCCAGAATGCCCTTCAGGGCCTTTTGCACATATTTGGTATGCAGCGGATTGCCGTTATTCACCATGGCCGCAGCGATCCCGCAGGATGCCGACACCTCTTCATAGGACTCCTCATCGTCCAGCAGCGTACGCCACAGGCCGTCCTCCGTCTGTACCAGCTTCAACGCCGCCAGCTGATCCCGGAGCGAGCACTCCACATCCATACACTGCGGGTACAGGTACCACTCCTTAAGCAGCGGCTTCACCTGCGACATCGTATAGGCTCCCCAGGCGTTTGCCCGGCCCCAGTACAGCCCGGACATATGGTCCTGCTTCACATGGTTATAGCCGTGGAACCAGAGGCCGGTGCTGGGGTCCTGTAAATATTTGATGTGCCAGTAATACTGGTTAAGCGCGTCCTGGATCAGCTCCTGATCCTCCAGCTTGCTGCCCACACGCAGCAGGAAGAACGCCGCCATGAACAGCGTATCCGCCCAAGCCTGCTCCGGGAAGTCATTGGACACTGAGACCGTATGCTGCAGCACCTGATCCCCGAACCGCAGCGCGCTCCCCCGGATATAGCCGATTTTACTCATGACAATATCCCAGTACTTCTGGTCCCCGGTCTCTTCGTACAACGTGATTAGCATATGGCCCATGGCACAGGTGTTGACCGTCCAGTCTGGCAGCCCCAGCTCAATATATTCATCTACCCACTTCACCAGCTGGTTCAGATACTCCTGGTTCCCCGTGGTCTGGTAGGCTCTGGACACCCCATAATAGGCAACGCCGCAAGGCCACTCCCATGTTAAATCCATCGCCAGTGTCTTCCTTGCCACTTTATCGATTACACTTAAGATTTCTTCCCGGTTATATTTAACTTGAAGCATGTTTATTCCCCTCTCCTGTTCCCTGCGTCTCTGAAGGCAGCTATTATCCGTCCATCCGCTTGGAAGCGCTTTACAGAATCTATTGTAAGCAGTAAAATGTTCTACATCTAAGCACATTCACATCAAAACTGCGCAATTTCGACCCTTTATTCTTCATTCCTATTCTAACGCAAGAAGGACAGGAGCTGCTGAAGATGCCCAGAAAAAAGAAACCCGTCATTGAGTACCGCCACTACAGCGTGCCGATCCATTTCCCTGTCCTGCTGCTCAGCGGCGAACGCTGGAGGATCTCTGACATCAAGAGCGAGCACCTGCATTTCCACAACCACCTGGAGATCGGGATCTGCTATTCAGATAGCGGGATTATGGAGATTAAGGGCGAGAACGTGCCTTTTGCCGCCGGGGATGTGACCTTCCTGCCGCGGTATCTGCCCCATACGACGTACAGTTCTCCGGGTGAGGCCAGTCTGTGGTCCTATCTGTTTTTCTCGCCGGAGGATCTGTTCCAGCATTCCTTCAAGAGTGCCTACGCTGGCTTCGAGCCGAATCTCTGGGCAGTGCAGGGTGCGAACTGTATTCTGAGCAGGGAAAAGCACCTCCTCGTCTATACGCTGGCTACCTCCATCGTCCTCGAATTACAGCAGCAGAAGCCTTACTATCAGGAGAGTGCATACGGCTTATTGCTGTCCCTGTACATTGAGCTGCTCCGCATTCATTCTACGAACGAAGCCTTGAGCGGCCAGGAGGCCGGGCATTCGCTCCTCGGTGACTTCGCTATCGCCCCCGCGCTGGAGTATATTACCCGCAACTATATGGCGCCGATGACCATCGATGACCTGGCCGGGCTGTGCCACTTGAGCACCACCCATTTCCGCCGCAAATTCCATGATACGATGGGCACCGCCCCCCTGGATTTCCTGAGCAGCACCCGGATTGAGGAAGCCTGCAAGCAGCTTAAGAGCACCGAGGATTCAATTCTGGAGATCTCGGAGAAGGTCGGCTTCCACTCCATCTCCAGCTTCAACCGCTGCTTCTCCAAGCTGATGGGCGTCCCGCCCAAGGAATGGCGCAAGGGTGCGCAGTCGGAGGCGCAATCGGCGAAAGCAAGTATTCTGGAGTTCACGGGGTGGGTGTGAGCCCTATACTGAACGTAACTAGGAGGTCTTTCCCATGAAAAACACAGATCAAAGGCAGGATTCGACAGAGCCGGTGTCAGCAAATGAAGAGGAGCTTACCCGCCTGCAAAAGAGTCTGCCTGAGCACCCGCTGTCCAAGTCCCTGCGGTTCCAGTTCATCGAAGACCACCGCTCCGAGTTCCCTGTAGAGAAGATGTGCAAGGTGCTTGAAGTCTCACGAAGCGGATTCTACAAATGGAGAAACGCCGAGGTCAGCAACCAGGCGAAGCGCAAGGCCCTGCTGCTGACGCGGATCACCGAACTTTTCGAAGCTAACCATGGCCAATTCGGCAGTCCCAGAATCACCCTTCTCTTAAGAGAAGAAGGCTACATTATCAGCGAACGGACCGTAGGCAAGTTCATGAAGGAGCTTGGTTTACGCTCGTCCTACTCCCTGCGGACGAATAAACCTATGGAAGACTGACGGTGAGGAAGAATTAAAGCTCTAATGGTCTGCCGCAGCCTAAATGTTATTTTCTTGCCAGTGCTACTCTTCTTATACTTTCTTTAGTCCAGGGAGTAGCCAGGGGGTGATCCATGATTTCATCGTGGGTCATCCAATGTACGGCTTCGACTTCATCAGGACTCCGGGTGGTTGCTGTACCACTCTCGTATTCACATAGGAACACCATATTGATGACATTGCGTCCGTCCTCTGTCACGAAGGAGGAGCTATACACAAAAGTAACCGCATCCTTGATCACGATGCCAACCTCCTCATCGCATTCGCGCTTCACCGTCCGTTCGAGGATTTCGAGCGTATTGCCCTCAATATCCACTTTTCCCCCTACAAGAGCCAGAGTCCCTCCTGCATGCTCTTCTTTGGTACTTCGGGTAATCACAAGCCACTTATCTTCCTTACAGATTGCTGCTTCTACATTAACAATGAACATACCGCCATGCCCCTCTCCTGAAAATTCTGTTATAGCCAATTATAGCAAGAACCAGACCTCATATAGCAAATACAAGGCTTCCAATCGCCCGGGTAATCAGCAAGTGGACAAACGTATCTTAATTTATCGCTTTCTGGCGATTGTACGCAAACAGGTGGAAAAACAGCAACTAATTCTAGTGATTGTGCCAATTCCGCTGAATTGTGATTCAATAAGTAACATTTATCCAACTACTGTCCCTTCAGGACTCGTCCGCTCTACAGCAAGTGTATAAAATCCAACTGCTTCCGCGCAGCACCCCGCCCCTCCCAGCTCGAGATTTCCTATAATTGGCTACATGCCTAATGCCAAAATTCAATCGCCAAGTGGAAACGTATTTGCCGTCCTTTTAAAGGTCGATACCGTTTCAGCGAGAAGTAGAAGGACAGTTCATAGCGTAAAACATATAAATCCTTATATTGCAAAAAAGCGGATTCAGCTCAATGACTGAATCCGCTTTTTCTAGTTTACATAGTATAGTTTATACCGTTAATCAATCAGCTTCGACTTCTGGAGCAGACGCTGGATCAGCACCGCCACTTCTGCGCGGGTAACGTTGGCTTTGGCCTCCAGCTTATTGCCGCTGCGGCCGGTGATTAAGCCGGCGGATGCTGCGAGCGCCAGACTGTCCTTCGCCCAGGCGCCAACGCGGCCTGCATCTGTGAAGGCTGCAAGCACACCAGCGGTGTCCACTGTGCCGGTCTGTTCTGCGAGACCGGTCAGCTTCATCGCCTTAGCGATGATGTTCATGGCCTGCTCGCGTGTGATCCGGTCTCCGGGCCGGAAGCTTCCATCCTCGAAGCCGGTAATCAGCCCCGCCCCGGACGCTGTCCCAACTGCTGCTGCATACCAGCTATTCGCCGGAACATCTGCGAATTTCGCAGCTCCCTCTCCAAGCTTCAGGCCCAGACCGCGTACGATGATTGCTGCGAACTCTGCACGGGTGATGTCGGCGTTCGGGTTGAACGTGAATTCGTTCACCCCGTTAATGACCAGACGGGAGCCCATGTCATTCACAGCATTCTTCGCCCAATGCTTCTCCACATCCGCGAATGTCAGCGGATGCCAGACCACAGAATAGGTGCTGTTCGTCAGACTGTTGATCTCTGCGTAGTATTTACCATCCTTCTGGATGATTCTGGTCGGTACATGACGCACCGTTCCATCCGGATCGACAACGATACCAGTTGTAAGCCGGTTCGGGTTAACCCCCTGCGGAAGCGCTACTGTCCGCGATACATAAGCATTGAACCTGTTCAACTCTACTGTCGAGTTCCCGGAAGAAGCGGTAACTGTGAAATCCAGGACTGGCGCTGCAAGAGTCAGGCCGCCTCTGACTGCCGCAGCGGTAACCACCTGATTCATGGCAGCCGAAGCATCTCCAATGGTAATCCTCAGCGTAATATCCTCCAGCTTAACCCCGTTACCTAATCTTGCGGCCAATGCGCCGATGTTAATCTCGGATGCAGGCAACGTATAGCTTCCCTTGCTGGTCTGAAGCACCAGGGTGGCCGCCACATTCTCCATATTCTTGATCATCTGGCCGCTCAATTCGCCGACAATCACATTCGAATCCAGCATCATCGGGATAGTTACTACAGCGCCGTTCCCCTCGGCATCCAGCTTCGCCTGCAATCTGGCCGGATCTACCGCGATGGTCGTCGTTCTAAGGTTACCGGAGATCGTGGTCGTTGCTTTGCCCGCGTTCTCCTCCTTGCCGTTCACAAGGACAATCACATCGGTAACCGTACTGGCCGCATTCCCGGAAGGGGTCCCGCTGTTCGGGTTACTTCCGCTGCCCGGGCTGACCGGATCGGGAGTTGGCGTTACCGGAGTAGTCAGCGCAACTACTGCAATGACGCTGCCGTATTTTACCACCATGCCTTCCGCATCTACCTCAGCAATGCCAATCGTATCCCCATTGGCTGCCGGAATCAGCCCTTCACTGCCTACAAGCGTGTATCCGGTCAGAAGGTCTCCCACATTCGGCACGATGATGCTGCCAGAACCAAAGTTCTTATACAGCAGCTTATGTCCTTCAGCCGGTGCAGGGGTAACCTTGATTTGTGTATAGCCGTTACTCTCTGCACCACCCGGATCACTGGCACTCACACCCAAGTCCCCGGCAGGGATCAAGACATTCGTTGTAAAAGTCAGCGTAGTTGCCGGTCCCGCCGGAACCGATCCGCTGGCCGCCACCCGTACCTTCACCGTATGCTCGCCGCTCAGGTCCGGCAAGTTGGTTCCGTCATAACGTACAAAGGGTCCTTCATTCAAGGAGAATTCCATGCTAGTGTTCAGGCCCATAATCGTATTGTTCAGATCATCCGCTACCACTTCTGGAGCCGCTGGGATCACGGCATCTGAGTCATGCACGGTCACCTGAGCAATAGCAGAAGCAAAGTCCGTTGACGTAGCCTTCAACCGCACATAATACGTGCCCGGTGCAAGACCGGTAAGCGAAGTGTCTGTAACTTCTGTCCAAGCCTCAGTGTCCACAATCTGGTATTCCATCTGGACGGTCAGATTCTGCAGTGTTCCGTCATTGGCTCCGTTATAGGTCACATCCGTGACACTCACTCCGACTGGAGCGGCCTGACGCGCGGGAACACTCAACATTTGCGCATCACTATCGGTGGTAGTCACCCCGTCGCCCGTCTTCACGATAATCAGGGTGGTTCCCAGCCAGCTGCTGTCTAGCAGTAGCGTTCCATCTGTGGCGGCCGTTACAGCCGTACCATTTAAGGTGTATACCCCTTCTGGAATCAGACCTGTCAATCGCTCAGCGGTGTAATCAATCACCGCCGCAGGCGTCACTTCCGCCTCAGATGCAAAGGAGGTCACTGTCACTTCCACCGCAGCTGAGCTGAACGCCGTTGCTGTCGCCTTCGTGCGGACTTCATAGACGCCTGGTGCAAGGCCTGTGACGGTGGTGCCTGTAACATCTGTCCATGCGCCTGCTGTACCTTTTCTGTATTCCATGGCTGTTGTCACATTCGTGAGCGTGCCATCCTTCGCTTGAATCGCCGTTTCGTCTGTTGAAGCTACATCCGCAGGTGCTGCCGGACGGGCAGGAATAGTCAAGCTCTGCGCCGCACTATCTATGGTTGTGGATGCATTCCCCTGCTTCACTAGGCTCAGGGGGCTGCCCATCCAGCCGTTATCCAGTGCCAGCTTGCCGTCTGCATCTGCTGTTACGGTCAACGAACCATTCAGTGTATACGTACCGTTCGCAGTCAGACCGCTCAGCTGCTCAGCCTCGTAGTCAATGACCGCTGTTGGAGTGGCTTCCAGTGTGGGTACGTAGGCATTCACCGTTACAACTTGTGCTTCCGAGGCAAAAGCTGTCACCGTACCCTTCGTACGGATAGAGTACGTATCCGGGACCAACCCGCTTACGCTAGTGCCTGTGACATCTGTCCATGCGCCTGCTGAACCTTTTTTATACTCCATGGCTGTAGTCACATTCGTGAGCGTACCGTTCTTCGCGTTAATCGCCTTCTCATCCGTTGCCGCAACTCCGGCAGGCGCTGCCGGACGGGCAGGAATAGTCAAGTTCTGCGCCACACTATCTATGGTTGTCGATGCATTCCCCTGCTTCACTAGGCTCAGGGAGCTGCCCAGCCAAGAGCTATCCAGCGCCAGCTTGCCGTCTGCATCTGCTGTTACGGTCAACGAACCATTCAGTGTATACGTACCGTTCGCAGTCAGACCGCTCAGCTGCTCAGCTTCGTAGTCAATGACCGCTGTTGGAGTGGCTTCCGGTATCGCTACATACGCTACCACATTCACGATGTGTGCTACCGAGGCAAAAGCCTTCAAAGTCGCCTTGGTCTGGACGTAGTACGTACCCGGAGCCAGCCCCGTCACTGTTGTTCCCGTCACATCCGTCCACACGCCTGCGGCACCTTGCTTGTACTCCATGGCCGGAGTCACATTCGTAAGCGTACCGTTCTTCGCGTTAATCGCCGTCTCATCCGTTGCCGTAACTCCAGCAGGTGCTGCCGGACGAACAGGAATGCTCACGGTCTGCGCCGCACTGTCAATGGTCGTGGACGCATTTCCCTGCTTCACAAGGCTCAGAGTGGTTCCCAGCCAAGAGCTATCCAGTGCCAGCTTGCCCGCCGCATCCGCGTATATCGATAACGTGCCATTCACCGTATAGAGACCATTCGCCAGCAGACCGCTTAGCTGCTCGGCTTCATAGTCAATCACCGCTGCCGGGATTGTCTCTACCATTGGCACATACGCATTCACCGTAACACTATACGCTTCCGAGGCAAAAGACGACGCCGTCCATTTCACACGGACCTCGTACGTACCCGGAGCAAGCCCCGTCACCGTTGTACCGGTCACATCAGTCCATACTCCCCCGGTACTTAGCTTGTACTCCATCGCTGAATTTACATTCTCAAGTGTACCGTTGTTCACCTCTATTCCCATTTCATCCGTTGCCGTCACACCTGTTGGTGTCGCCGGACGGGATGGAATGCTCAGCATCTGCGCCGCACTATCTACCGTTGTCGAAGCATTCCCCTGCTTCACAATACTCAGGGACTCTCCCAGCCAGCTCTGCTCCAGCACCAGCGTGCCAGCCGCACTCGCCGTTACCGCCGTACCGTTCACGGTATACGTGCCATTCGCCGTCAGACCGCTCAGTTGCTCGGTTCCATAATCGATCACCGCTTCCGGGGTTGGATCTGCTAATGGCACATAAGCATTCACCGTTACACTATGCGCTTCCGATACAAAAGACGCCGCCGTCAACTTCACACGGACCTCGTACGTCCCCGGAGCCAGTCCCGTCACTGCTGTACCGGTCACATCTGTCCATACTCCCCCGGTACTTAGCTTGTACTCCATCGCTGAAGTTACATTCTCAAGCTTACCGTTGTTCGCCTCTATCGCCAGTTCATCCGTTGCCGTCACACCTGTAGGTGCCGCTGGACGGGAGGGAATGCTCAGCATTTGCGCTGCACTATCTACGGTTGTCGAAGCATTCCCCTGCTTCACAATACTCAGGGACTCTCCCAGCCAGCTTTGCTCCAGCGCAAGCGTACCAGCTGCGCTCGCCGTTACCGCTGTACCGTTCACGGTATACGTACCATTCGCCGTCAGACCGCTCAGCTGCTCGGCTTCATAATCGATCACCGCTGCCGGAGTCGGCTCCAGCGCTGGCTTGAACAGCGATACAGTTGCCGTCTGCGGCGAACCGCTAACCGTGTATCCGCTTGGCGAATTCACAGCCACGGACACATCGCCCTCGCCGGTGACTGAAGTAAGCGCTAGGCTCCAAGCGGTTCCCGACCCGCTTAAGGACCCTTTTACCGCAGAGCCTGTAACATCTGTAATCGTGATATCATCTGCCGTCAGTCCGGCAATCGCAGCATCGAAGGTCAGATCAATCTTCGTTGAAGTTGTGGTTCCTGGCACACCGTCCGCTACAGCCGATTGCAGCACAACCGGAGTTAAGGCCTCCCTGTTAAACAGCTTGCCGGTTACTCTGAAATGACTGGCGTCTGTATTATCTGTTGTGATGAAAACGATCTTGTCGCCGAAGGCCGGATATACGGCAAACTTCGGATAATATTCCACATTGAACATCCAGGTGTCTTCATTGTATCCCTGGAATACAGCAGGTGCGGAATCCACCGGCTGATCCGTTGTATACAGCAGGGTCCCGTCATTGTCATAGTAATTCAAGTAAGCGTACTGGGTTCCAGACCATTCTGTACCGTAATTGTAGGCATCATCGATGGCTTTATTGGACAAAGGGTCCGTACTAACCGTTACGAATCCCGGCATCGCGCCTTTCTTGTAGACTGCGGCAGCTGCCTCGCCCAGCGAACCATTTACGTTGAATCCGCCTTGGCTTACACCCGCATTGTCATATAAGGAGACACTGGTGATTCCGGTTTGCCAGCTGTATTGACTGAACATGAAATTCCCGTTGCTCAGCGTAGACAGATACAGCTGTTTCTCATTCGTTCTCGCCCCAATATTAATGGTGGTTATGGAGGTTCCGTTGTTATTGAATAACTGCAGATAGATATTATCATTCGAGGGTCCTGAATTATACGCAGCCATATACACGCCATCACCAGCGGCTACGTAGGACATGCTCGCATTAGCATCTACCAGCAGGGTTTCGCTTGACACTGGTACGCCCGCAGCAGTGAAGACACGGGTAACCGTGCTTTTATTATCATTTCGTTGCCAGGAAAAAGCGATATCGCCGTTAGACAGCTCCGCCGCAGAGATAAAGCGCGTGAGCTGCGGCAGACTGGCCGCACTGAAGGTGTTCAGCCGGGTCTGGCCGGTCACCTTCTGGCCGTTCTTATCCAGCACCATGAAATAGGCATTCGGCGTACTCTCAGTAACTGTGCCCAGTTGCAGGTTGTATTCGCTGGAGTCGCTTTTACTGTACATAATCAGCAGATTGCCGTTATTGAGCGCAAGCATGCTCACATACGTCATTTTGTAATAGGTGTCCATCAGGCTGCCCAGGTTAACGTCCGTTATAAGCGTTCCTGTGCTGTTAAAGACCCTTAAGAAATTAGAGGCTGTGTAAGAATTCCCCTGATAGACGAATGAATTCAGCAGAACCGCCGTACTTCCATCCTGTAGACCCTTCGCATCTGCCAGATTCTTGCCCGCCGAATACGTAACCGGAGGCTCAATTACAAAATCAGCCGCTTCATTAAATGACGGTACCGCCGCATAAGCACGGAGTGACATCATGGGCAGCAGTCCGATCACCAATACCACAGCCAGCCCGATTTTGCCCATTTTCTTAAACATCGCTTTCCTCCTTGTCGAATGAACATTTCCATAATATTGATAACGCTTCCGTAAACCTCTGAACATGCTGCACACACTCTGCACATGCCCGGCATTAGCAAGCATTAGTTTTCCATAATGGTTTATCGACATTTTTCGCGCTAAAGTTAACAAATTCGACAAATAAATATCAGTCATATCGTCAATAAGTGCGCTTTAAGTCCTTGTATAATTTAAAAAGACGAAAATGCGCGCAAAAAAGCCCGCTCTGTCGATTGGACAGAACGGGCTGAAAAATATCCTCTACATTTCTTCCACATACCGCTTGGCTTCGCCAAGGGGCATATCCGTATGCTGACGGACGAGCTTGATGGCAAGAATGAGCTTGCCGTCCTTTTTTAACTGCCGGACATGCTCCTGGACCTCTTCGGGCAAGACCCTCAGCGTAGTGCTTGCTGCCTCCCGGCGCTTCAGTTCCGCAGCTACCCGCTGCTCCATATCCGGTGTCAACGTCTCGTCTACGGTCGCAGCAGGCACCGGCCAGCGCTCTGGCTTACTCCCCCGGATCACTGCAAGCAAGGTGCCTACAATCGAGTAGAGCACCAGATACTGAGCGCACCGGTACAGGTATAACCATACTGTACTTAGCGTAACCATCTCCCCGCCTGGCTTCAGAATGGAGAGGTTCTCCGAAATGACGTACTGGCCTGGCGCATAATTATTGACATCCTGGTCCAGCTGCAATTGACCTATAGGAGAGATGATCCATTCCAGCGGCTTGTTGGTTATGGGGTTCCCGGCCGTGTCGATCATCATGCCCAAGAACGAGAAGAGGGCGACGGCAAAGACCAAATAAGTGGACCAATTCAACCTTTTGACTAACACCACCATAATGAACACAACCAGCAAAGTCAGACTTCTTATGTAATCGTTATGTAGGAATAATTGAAAAACTACCGGCAGCCCCCATCCGAACAGCAGCACCATCACAGCCGCAAACCCAAAGAAAAACAATAAAATCTTAACGTTCTTCTTCACTTCCTGCATTCTCCTTTCCTGCCTCCTATCCTATATTTACCCAGAATGAAGTATTTTGAGGTTATTCTGTTTATAGTACAATTATAGCTGTCAGCCAACACGTTATAATATGCAGCCTATTATCAACCCAGGTGAAGGAGGATTTACTTACTATGAATGAATTATTAAATATGAAGGAATTGTTCACGCAGATCATCAAGCAGGACGTCAAACCTTTTTTCTCCGAACGGGGTTATCGCACAAAGGATCTGAATTTCTACAAAACAGAAGGCCAAC
Organism: Paenibacillus sp. FSL M7-0896; assembly: GCF_037975415.1. Classification (NCBI taxonomy): domain Bacteria; kingdom Bacillati; phylum Bacillota; class Bacilli; order Caryophanales; family Paenibacillaceae; genus Paenibacillus; species Paenibacillus sp. FSL M7-0896. The sequence goes on along the minus strand of NZ_CP150250.1, from coordinate 558,744 downwards.
TCAGCTATAAAATCAATATCCAGAAATTCAAGTACAATACACACAAGGAACTCAGCTTCTATGTGAATTACAGCCTTAATTCCGAAGAGCTTGCGCAATATAGGCCTGCTTCGTCTCTGGGCTTGCCTCACTTCTATGTCCGGATCAGGAACATCGTCCCCGCCGCCCCGGAACGCTACTTCCTGACTCCGGAGGTAGATGTGGACAAGTTCACGGCAGACCTGCTGCTCCACTTGGATCAGGGGCTCCAATTCATGTATACCCTAACCGATGCCAGGGCCATTATTGAATACTATATGCCGAAGATAGCACTGCATTTAAGTGAGGAGACCTTCGGGTTCCTGCTGGATACAGGGGATACAGAGACTGCGGAGCAATATCTGAAGCAGCTCCAAGCGAAATACGGCGCCGAGAAGCGCTGGGCGATCTTGGAGAAGAAGTATGCAGCGGTCTGGGAGAAATACGGGAGCTCTTCCTAGCGCACCCGGTCCAATTGTAGTCGCTTTTTCGATTACATTTCGCCTACCCAGCGCACCCGGTCCAATTGTGGTCGCTTTTCCGACTACATTTCGCCTACCCAGCGCACACGGTCCAATTGTAGTCGCTTTTCCGACTACATTTCGCCTACCCAGCGCACATGGTCCAAATGTAGTCGCTTTTCCGACTACATTTCGCCTACCCAGCGCACACGGTGCAATTGTAGTCGCTTTTCCGACTACATTTCGCCTACCCAGCGCACACGGTCCAAATGTAGTCGCTTTTCCAACTACATTTCGCCTACCCAGCGCACACGGTCCAATTGTAGTCGCTTTTCCGACTACACTTCGCGTACCCAGCGCACACGGTCCAATTGTGGTCGGTTTTTCGACTACATTTCGCCTACCCAGCGCACCCGGTCCAAATGTAGTCGCTTTTCCGACTACACTTCGCGTACCCAGCGCACACGGTCCAATTGTAGTCGGTTTTCTGTGAAATTACATTTGGTACAACCTGCGATAAACTCTCGCTACTCATTTTCATGCTGGCGTTGTGCCTTGAAAGGCAGGTTTGTTGGCATTGGGCCGTGCGCACTCGTACCAGCCCTACACAAAAAGGGCTTCCCGCTCTCGTAAGGAGACATCGGGATAGCCCTTTTTCAATATACATGTGTACAGGTTAGGATAAGTTCTCCGTCAACAGCGTGAAGCCTTCAATCACCGCATCCTCATCAATCTCAATCATGATGCAGCGCTTGCCCTGGTAATTCACCTGCCGCACATATCTCAGGTCCTGCGGGCTGATCGTGATGGATGCAACCTTCGTATCGATCTTGATCGACTTGGAGGTGAACTTCGGGATGACGCTGCTGGCCTTCAGCTCATAGTGCTTATTATCCACGATGGTCTCAAACGCGCGCTCCACCTTCTCCGCCGTCACATCCTCCACGCCGCTGGCCTTCAGCACACGCTCCACATCGCGGTAATCAAGTCTCGGCGGCTCTTCCTCTTCCGCGTTGTCCTCAATCACTTGATGAATCTCCTCGTACACCTGAGCAATGGTCGCCACATCGATCTGCTCGCCCGCCACTTCCTTCACAATGTCCTCAAAAATAGACCGTTCCTCCAGCGCCGTCACCGACCGCTCCGCATTCAGCACCTGCTCGATGAACTGCGGGTTCGGATTATTCGCGCTTCCCGTGCAGTACAGCACCCGGTTGATATCCGAATAGTTGTCGGTCACACTCGGGTAGAAGAAGCCCTGCTCCGGCGTGCTCAGCTTGATGATGGGATCCACCATGATATTGTATTTGAACTCCCGCTCCACATAATCGAACAAAAGCGTCTTACGCTGCTGCTCCGTGGAATTCACGCTGCACAGAATGAACGGATGCGCGAATACCTCGTCCTTCCCGGTCTCCTCGGCCTCATCATTACGCGCCTTGGTCGGCCGGAAGTATTGTCCCCGTACGAAGGTGATGACCGCATCCTTCTCATACTTGGCATCCACCAGCATTTTGTCCACCAGCATAAGCATCAGGTCCTGCCATTCCTCCGGGTCACCGGTTATCAGCCCCTGGTGCAGCATCACCTGCGACGGCTCCTCTGCTTCCTCCAGGAACTTCAGCTCGAACAGCTTCTGGTCCAGCTCGCCCGTCAGCAGCTTCCGGAAGTTACTCATATACAGCTCCTGCTTCTCGCGTTCCAGCATGGCGAACGGCTGGCGTTCGAAGTGGTAGATTTCATTCGTTTCTTTCATAATATAGACATTCAGAATATCGTACAGATTCAGCTGATCATGGTCCATCTTGAACTGCTTGCGTATATGTGCGGCTTCTTTCTTGATCATGGTATGTGACACAGCTCCTATGAAATGAATTGGTTGTATCAGTATAAACGATAGGCATTAACCTTCGCTAGTTCAGTATTCCATCCAGTGATCGTAGTTATATGGCTGTAACCATATCCAAATACCGCCGCAGCCCCGCCTCAGTGCCAGGGTCCCTTAGCCAGGCCCCCAAGCTCCAAGTCATATAACGCAGGCCGAGATACCATGAAGCAGCTCTATAGCTCTGCCCGAACGTATCCGCAGGAAGCTCCCATCCCAGCGAAGCCAGCACTTCACGGTATTCTCCAGCTTGAGACCGGTCAAACCGCATAGGGATGTCGAGGAACAGGGAACCGTACCGCGCTTCTTCCCAGTCAATGAACATAACGTCATCATTATTGTGTACCAGTACATTTCCGGGATTCAGATCATTATGTATAAGCGTGTGAGTGGTCTCATCCTTCCAGACGGCTTCGAGCTCGTCCACGATTTTCCCCGATACGGCATCGATTTCAGAAATATACGTCCCGAAGGTCTCCACGAACCGTTCATTGTGCTTGGCCTCTTCCCATGCGGGTCGCCATACTCCATGAATTATAGTCTCTATGTATGTACGGCTAACCCTAGGGAGCCAGGATAACTCCTCCTGCAATCCGCGATTACGGTTATGAATATAAGCCAGCGCCTGCATTTCCTTGTGCTGAAGCATCCCAATATCCAGATTCTGATAATTCGTCTTATAATCTACGTCCTGAATACATAGGAGCACCCGATGGTCCGAATCCAGATTACCCGCTCTATTAAAAGGGACATTAGCCCCCTGATCCAATAACCGGTTCATTACCCGCCGTTCAATTCCATTCGCCATTTTGGTAATCACAGAGCTGTACTCTTGTCTGCCTTCACTCTCCAAGAGAATCCTGTGCCGGAATAAATCCACCGCCTGATAGCCCGAATGCAATCGGGTGCTCTCGATATCAAGGACCTTTGCCTTATCAGACAGGAATTGCCGCACAGTCTCCTCAATTAAATCCATCCCCCCGCCAATCTCAAATCTCATGATTTCCCTCCGCCTCTCCCCGCTTGATCGCATACATCCGCTTGTCGGCTTGGCGCAAAAGAGCATCCGGAGCCGTTCCGTCCTGCGGATACAAGCTGATGCCGATGCTCATATCGATCTTCAGCTCTTCGCCTTCATAATCCAGCGTGGCCTGTGCAGCCGCCGCCAGCAGCCGGTGCTCCAGCTCTGCGGCGGTCAGCCCGTCCCCGCCCACGGGGCAGAACAGCACGAATTCGTCTCCGCCGAAGCGGGCCGCCAGCCCGTCCGGCTGAACCAGCTGATGGATCATGCCCGCTACCTTGCATAACATCTGGTCCCCGGCCTCATGACCCCAGCGGTCGTTCACCTGCTTGAACCGGTCAAGATCAAGTAGGAGGATGGCTACTTCCCCGCCGCTGCGCTCTGCTTCTGCAAGAGTCTCCTCCAGCTTATCATAGAATTGCCTGCGGTTCGGCAGCCCTGTGAGCGGATCATGGTAGGCCATGAAGGCAATCTGCCGCACATGCTGATTGCGCAGCCGGATGTCCCGGATGAGCAGTACCGCATGGATCTCATGATCCACGGTCACGTAATCTCCGTTAATCATCACCTCGACCGGACTCTCCCCGTTATGCAGAACCATTTCCAGCTCACTGATATCGTCCTGTACCTTAAGCTTCGCCACGATCTCTGCACCGCCCAGATCGGTAAGATTAGCCTTCCCCAGGGTCAGACGGCCAAACATCTTACCGGCACTCGGATTCGCTTCCTTAATGCTGCCTGACAACGAGACGAGCAGCGCAGCCTGTGAATTGATCTGGAACATCTTCTTGTAGCGCTGTCCCGCATGATTAAGGAACTCATACCGCTGCATGGACAGCCGAAGAACGAAGCACCAGATCAGTCCTCCGTAGATATACGTATAAGGCGGCAGCATTTCATTGAAGCGGAAATAGCCGAACACCGCTACCCAGAGGAATGTCACCCAGGAGCCATACTCCAGCAGCTTGAAGATACCGCCATGCTCCTGATAATCAGGATCGGCGGCACTCCACTTGCGCCTACTTCGCAGCATGACGATCGGAACGAAGCTCAGCACTAAGCTGGCTGTCAGTGTCCCGTAGTACGCCGCATTGGCCACCGGCCATTTCCAAACTCCGCTTACGGTGAACAGCTGCACAGAAGTATAGGAGCGTTGACCAATGAGTCCCGCCGGAATAGCCAGCGTTAATATGTGGAACAGATAGGGGTACCACGGCCGGGACATCCGCTTATGCAAGCCGATTAACCGGGCAATCAGATGGAAGCCCAGCCCTGGAATAAGGATACCGACATTGGCGAACCAGACCGCAGCCAGCAGCGGACTATATTCCATGGGCAGCATATACCGGAAGTACTCCTCCAGGAACATCAGGAAATAGCACAGAATTGTAGCGCTTACCAGACGATGTTCGATCCGCCGCGGGTTGCGCAGCAGCACATCCATTCCCATGTAGAAAAAGAAGAGCATCGGCAGCCAATAAAATACGACAGGTATCCATACATGGGTCGGGCTCATTTCTCTTCTCCTCTACAGTCTGTCACGGACATAGTTAATCTTAATTTTAATATATTACCGGGCGGAGACGCCGTCAATGAACAAGTTCTGTGGTATGGCTTAAGGCGGCGTATTGGCTGTGGAACAGCAGATCATAAGCTTCATTCCGGCCACGCAGGTTAGCATGGGTATCGCAGGCTGCCACCTTCCCGGCTTGCAGAACCAGCACCTTGTCACAGTCTTGAATTGTAGAAAGACGGTGCGCAATCGAGATCATGGTAGTTCCGGCAGACAGACGGTTCAGCTCATTCCTAATGCCGCTCTCATTCTCAGGGTCCAGGGCGCTTGTACTTTCATCGAAAATAATAATGTCCCGCTTCTGCAGCAGCGCCCGCGCAATCGACAGCCGCTGCTTCTGGCCCCCGGAGAGCTTCACCCCCTTCTCCCCGACAACCGTATCCAGCCCTTGCTCGAGCGATGCAATGAAGTCATAGATATTGGCGCTGCGGCAGCAGGCAATCAGCTCTGCTTCCGTTGCCCCGTCCCTCGCCAGCAGCAGGTTCTCCCGGATCGTCATATTGAACAGAACAGGCTCCTGCGCCACAATGCTTACCTTGGCCGCCACACTCCCGCTGTTCACCGCATGCAGATCCGTGCCGCCGATGCGGATGCTCCCGCCCTGGGGCTTCATCTGTCCCGTCAGCAGCTTGGCAAGGGTAGATTTGCCGCTGCCGCTCTGCCCTACGATGGCTAGATGTTCCCCCTTCCCCACCGAGAACGAAATCCCGTCCAGTGCGAAGGCCTTCGTCCCCTCATAGCGGAACTGCAAATTCTGAACCTCAATCTTTTGTCCGCTAATGCGTTTGTAAGGCCGCTGGTCCGCCTCTGCCTGCAAGAGTCCGATTACTTTACTGATATTCACCGAATCATTCTTGTAATTCATCAGGCCATTGCTGATCGTCTCGATGAACCCGAAGAACTGCCCGTAGAAGCTGATGAACACCAGCAGGACTCCGACCTCCGAGTAGCCCTTAATCACGAAGAGTCCGCCAATGAAATAGATGAACAGCTGGGTAATGAAGTTCTTGGTGAAGAACGAATACGTAACGCCCAGGTGCTGATAGAGCTGGCTGCGGAACCACACCGGACGAATAGCCGCATAATGCCCGTTCAATTCCTCTAGCTGGGCCTCCTCCAGGTTATTGGTCTTCATATCTTTCCAGTTCTGCAGACTCGCATGTAAAAAAGATTCGTATCTGTTCTGCAGCCTCCAGAGCTCCTCCCCCGCCTTCCTCGTCTTCTCGCCCAGGAGATTCACGGTCAGCAGGGAGACCGGAACGAAGACGAAGCTAAGGAGGGCGATCCGCCAGTCATAGCTTACAAGGATCACAGCCAGCGCAGCAGCATACAGGACAGCGTAGCTGAAATCTAACAGATGAACCGTGAAGAACCGCCCGGCTACGGCTGAATCCTGCTCGATCCGGCTTTTCAGATCACCAATGCTGTACCCGCTATACTCCTCATAATCCAGGCTGTGCACTCTATTCAGCAGTTTGCGCTTAAGCCTGAGGTCATACTTCAGAAGCAGCTGGTTGGAGTAGCGCTTGCTGACCGCAATCCCGGACGTCGTAAGCACGAATACTCCCAGATAACCCGCGACAACCGGCCATAGCCCACTCAGGTGCTTCTCCACCAGCACGCGGTTGACGAGCAGAGAGTACAGGAATAACGGAAGCAGTCCGCAGACCAGATTCCACAGCTTGAACAGCACGAGCGCCAGCAGCGGCTTACGGACACCTTCAATTCCCTGAGTCAGCGCCTTATAGGCGGCCCATCTTGTCATGGTCATACTGCTTCGCCTCCTGCACGCTGTTCGCTGAATAGATCTATATACGTTTTGTTGCTTCTGATCAGCACGTCGTGAGTATCGTAGCCTGTGACCCGGCCATCCTCCAGCACCGCAATCCGGTCACAGCCTCTAAGTGTGGACAGCCGATGGGCAATGATGATCAGCGTCCGGTCTTGCGCAAGCTCACCGGTCATCTGCCGGATCAGCGCCTCATTCTTGCTGTCGAGGGACGAAGTCGCTTCATCGAACACCAGAATTTTTGGGTTCTTGACCAGGATTCGTGCAATAGCCAGACGCTGCTTTTGGCCGCCCGATAATTCCTGCCCGGAAGTCCCCAGCACTGTGTCCAGCCCCTCCGGGAGATTCTGGACCAGCTCATGCAGCGCAGCTCTCTTAAGTGCTTCGAGTAACAGGCTGTCCCGATCACGGTTATTCGTAAAAGAGAGATTATACCGCAGCGTGTTATCGTACAGAACCGTCTCCTGATGAACCACGCCCACCTGACTCCGCAAGCTGTGCAGGTTATATTCGTTCACATTGCGGCCATCGATCAGCAGCTCGCCGCCGTCAACGGGATAGAGGCTACAGAGCAGGCTTCCTAGCGTTGTTTTCCCGGCTCCGCTCCTTCCGGCAATGCCCACGGTGCTCCCTCCCTCCACACGGAGATTGAACCCGTCCAGCACCCGCCTCTCTTCCGTATATCCGAAGCTGACATTACGAAATTCAATCGTCCCCTCCTTAATCAGTGTGGGCAGAAGCGCTTCTCTATAGTCCTCCTCCTGCTCATTCAGGAGCTGCGCAACACGCTGTAAGGACACCGACTGCCCCCAGGTATCGGTAATCTTGCCGCTCATCGAGCTGAAGTAAGTCACCGCCATATTGAAATAGCTGGCGGCAGCCACAAAAACACCAAGCTGCATCTGCCCCTTCACAATGAGCCGGGCGCATATGATGAACAGCAGCAGCTGTGCGGCAAGTGTGATGAATGCATTCACCCGCTCGGTGGATACCTCAATTCTTCCATTATCCACATTCTTGTGATGGATAGAGACTGTCCGCCTGAGAAAGGTACGGGTTACCAGCCTCCCGGCATTCAGCAGCTTGATCTCCCGCATATTGGCCACAATTTCAAATAAGTACGAGGACAGCCTGCCCTGCTCTGCCGCCAGATCCCGGTTGATCCGGAGCGCTCTCTGCTTGAAATATCTCGAGGCCATGAACACCACAGGAACCAGCACAACCGTGAACACGCCCAGTAGGACATGATAATAGAACATGAAGCCCACGGCGAACACAATATGCAGCAGATTGGAATACCCCCACAGTCCGCTCCAGAAGAGGAGATTCATAATGTCCTTGGCATCGCGGTTCATCCGGCTGATCAGGTCGCCGCTGTACATCCCGGAGAGATCCTTCCCCTTCTGATGCAGAATCTTGCGGAATAGCGCCCGCCGGATATCGAACACGAACCCCGTCATCAGCTGGGAGGAGATCAGATTATTAAGCGTTGCTACAATGAACTGATTGAACAGGAGAATGCCGGCATAGATCAGGCACAGCTTCAGGAAGGCCTTCAGATCCTGGTCATAAAAAGCGATATTAATCAGCCGTCCGCCCAGGAACGGATATATCAGATTCACCAGGGTCATTACCGTAGTTACCAGGAAACCGCATACAAATACCAGCTTGTGCATCCGTATGAACGTCATCACCCATCGTCTTGCAGTCACTGCCCCACCACCTTCCATATATTCACAGAGAGTATTGTAGCACGGACGTTCGCATATAGGGAGTGACCAACCTCTCCATTCATTCAATTATGGAAAGTTAACTTTACATTTAGATCGTCATGCGATACACTCTCCATGTAAAGTTAACTTTCCATGAAGAGAGTGATTCCATGAACAACCGTTTGGAAGAATTACGCAAGCAGCGCGGAATCAGGCAGGAGGAATTAGCAGCGGCGCTTGAGGTGTCCAGGCAGACGATTGGTTCACTGGAGAACGGCCGCTATAATCCGTCCATCCTGCTGGCGTTCAAGATTGCCCGTTATTTCGGGCTGAGCATTGAGGAGATTTTTATTTATGAGGAGGAAGAGAATTGATGAAGAAATCCGTCGCGGCTTATCTTCTGGTTATTGCAGGTGTAGTCCTGCTGGCAGGCAGTCTGTACTTCATTAGAACAGTTCAAGAGCCGGAGGGGGTGCTGCGGACACTGCCCTTTATCTGTATCGGACTGGGCTCCGGCCTGTTCGGCAGCGGGATGGGGGAACTCATCGGACAGCGCGCATTGAAGAATAGCCCCGCCATCGCCAAGCAGATGGAGATCAACAAGAACGATGAACGCAATATCGCCATTGCAACCCGGGCGAAGGCGAAGGCCTATGATATGATGGTTTTTGTATTCGGGGCTTTAATGCTCGCCTTTGCCTTGATGGAGGCTGACCTCACCGTGGTGCTGTTACTGGTATTCGCCTACCTGTTCACGATTGGATACGGCATCTATTACCGGTTCAAGTATGATCGGGAGATGTAATTGGCAGCGGTTCCGTCTGCCGCTAGTCCGCTCAAGCCAGTAACGCCTGGGCCACCTGATCCAGAATGCAGTTGATGCCTGTCGGTCCATAACAGCCGATCCAGGTAGCAGCATCTACCGGATATATAAGCTGCCGCTTGTCTGCACCTAGCATGCCCCTCACACTGTGCTCTGTCATCGATATTCCCTCCTGCATCCTCTCATTACTAAGCAAAAAGTAGTAGTTGGCATGCACGGCCGGCAGCCTGTCCACGGAAATATGGTAGGCTGTGTCGGAGGCGGGTTCCGCCACAAATCGCGGAGCAGGCAGACCAAGGTCGTGGTACAGCACAGCGCCTGTGCGGTGAGAAGCCGTATGAACCCGGACGATGGACTCCCGCGGACGGATCAGAGCCACACTCTTACCCGCGAGTACCGGAGCCAGCTCTGCGGACAGCAATGCCGTACGGCGCAGGTAATCGGCAATAATCCGTTCCGCCTCCGCCTGCTTGCCTGTCAGTTCGCCGAACAGCCTCAGAATCGTCTGCCAGCTCTCATTGCGCTTGAACATGATCGTTGGCGCCACTTGGCTTAAGCGTTCATAGTGCGGAGCATGCACCTCGGTGCAGATAATTAGATCCGGGCGCAGCCGTTCAACAGCCAGCAGGTCCGGGTACTCATAGGTTCCGAGCATTTCCGTTTGCAATAATCTCTCCCGGAAATAAGCGGGGAAATTCAGCGACCCGCTTCCGAAGCCTACGCTTCCTGCGGGGGACATCCCCAGGGCATGTAAATGGTCCGCATATTGGACATCGAGTACGGCGATCTGCTGCGGAGCAGCGGTGACACGATATTCGCCGCGCAGATGGTGGATCAACGGACCCTGTGGTGACCCGTGCGGGAAGGCCACGCTCTCTGACCGTCCCGAAGGAGCGGAGAGCACAGCGGGAGCTGAAGCGGCAGTGCGCCTGAAGAGCTGCGGGGGGACTCCATAATGCTTCTTGAACGCCCTGCTGAAATAATACATGTCGCGGTAGCCTGTCCGCTCAGCGATCTCGCCGATGGAAGCATCCGTATAACGCAGCATCCGCTCTGCGCTCTCCATCCGCAGCCGGATTACGTATTCCATCGGGCCGAGCCGCTTCTCCTGCTTGAACCGCCGCTGGAGCTGCCGCACGCCGCATCCGGCCAGCGCGGCCAGCTCTTTAAGCCCCAGCTCCTGACGATAGTGCCCCTCGATATAGGCAGCAACAACCTCCACCATATCGGGCTCTACCCCGCCCTGACCGCGTTCATGCTCCATAATAAGCTCGTAGAGCATACCTTGCAGCAGCGCATTGGCATGGAAGCGTTCCAGCCCTTCTCCCCGGCTCCATTTGGCGGCAATTCTCTCCGCCGCCATATGCAGCTCCGCCGGGGACCCGGAATGGTGAATGAACGAAGTGCGCAGCGGGTGATCGCGCTGCGGGAAGAGCACATGTGCTGCTCCCGCCATAGGAATGGCCTTGTAGCTAATAGCTGTATAATGAATGTTGTCTGATTCCGCACTCAGAGTGTAGGCTGATCCCTTGACGGCATGACAAGCAAAAGAGGCCTGGACATGGCAGCCTTCACCATTCATCACAAGCCCTCCCTGCCCGCCGATGGCCAGCAGCAGCTGACTTGCCGCCAGTCCCGTTTCGCTAAGCACACCGCCGGGCGGCACAGTACCGCTGCGCACATCAAGTGTCTTGACCGCTGTATCACTCCATAGACTTGCCTGTTCTTGTTGCGGCATTTCTCTCATCTCCTGACAACAGTATCCTTTGCTTAACGGATAGACCTGCTGTCATTTTAATTGAGATTCATTCTCATTGTCAATTTTCGGACACTTTCTGCAATATTCCCCGGACATCCGGTAGTAAAAGCAACAGGTAATGCGCTTGCTCTTCGCAACCGGACCCTCGTCATTCCCCTCGGTGAACCGGGTGAATGGATTGCGTCTTGCGCCGAACAATGCACCGGGAGCCGTCCGGGTCAGATACACAAAATCCTCTTGCATCCGCAGCCTTTCTTCGCCGGATGAGTCTGCTCCAAGCGCATACAGCGGGGCAATACGCACCATTATATTCTCCCACAGCACGGCCATGGAGACGGGGCCCACTGCGGCAATCGTCTGCAGCAGCGGCGCAAGCCGTGCCGCAAAATTCTCCTCAATAACAGCTTCACGCCACACTCCCCTATCCTCCGGTGGGGAGGCTGACTGAAGCCCGTCCAGTGCCAGGAAAGGGAATGTCGTCTCTTCTGTAGAAGACGGATGATAGAGGAAGCTTCTGTCCAGCGGGAAGAAGACTTCACGATTATGAACGGTCATGGCGGTCAGTATTGGCGCGATCCACAGATAGCCGATCCGCTTGGCCAGCATGGAAGCCGCAACCTGCAGGTCCGGCGCACCGATATAATCCTTAAGCCAGCTAACATACTCGCGGCACACCGCTTCATCCTGCAGCTCACGCAGAGCGATGGTGCGAACGCTGTCCGCAGGCGGCTCCCCCAGCCTCATCCGGTAATCCTCCGCCAGTTCCCTCCAGGGGGCCGACGACAGATAGTGGTCCATCTCAGTGAGCTCCAAGCAGCGCTTCCGAGGCCTGATCTACAATAATATTAATCGCAAGAGGACCATAGTACGCGATCCAGAGCGTTGAATTCACATCATAGGCACGGTTATTCTTGACTGCATCAAGGGATTTCCAGATCGGACTGCTGGCCAGAGCCTCTGCCTCTTTGGCGAACAGATCATCCGAGAGCAGGAAATAGTGATCTGCCCCGATATCAGAGACAGTCTCCATCGATATTTCAACTGAGGTATCATCCTTGATCGCCTGAACGAACGCTGGAGCCTTTAATCCCAGATCCTCATACAGAATGCTTCCTGTCCGGTGCTCGGGACCATGTACCCGAATTCCTTCCGGTCTTGGACGAATCAGCGCCACCGTCTCGTCGCCCAGCTTCGCCGACAGCTGCTCACGCAGCCCGGTGATTTTGTCCTCGTAGGCCTTCTTCACCACTTCAGCCTCTGCCTGCTTCCCTGTTATTGTACCGATGGTAGCCAGCGTATCCCGCCAATCCTCATAGAAGTCCAGGACGATGGTAGGCGCGATTTTGCTAACACTCTCATAGGCCTCCTCCTGAAAATCAGTCATCAAGATCAGATCCGGGTTCAGCGCCACAATTGCTTCCAGATTGGGCTCATCGCGTGTACCCAGGACCTTCACCCCGTCCATTTGAGCACTCAGATATTCCGGGAACTCGTCCTTGGTTCCGGCAACTACGCTGCCTGTCGGTTTCTCTCCAAGCGCGATCAGCTGATCGGCGAATTTCACGTCAAGCACAGCGATCACCTTCGGCTTCTCCGTAAGCGTATATTCGCCCTTGATATGTTTGAAGGTAACCGGGTAGGCTGCTGTAGCCTGTGCCTCCGGTGTTGCCTGCGTCTGTGCTTCAGGCGATGGAGACGGCTCCGCTGATGCAGACGGCTGTGCGGCTGTACCTGCATTCGTGCCTCCCCCAGAACCGCAAGCTGTAAGTACCAGTACCAGCGCCAGCATCCATACCATGAATAATCCTGATTGCCCAGCGGCGAATTTCTTCCTGCCGGCCCCTTGTTTCTGTGTTGCTCTGTTCACGCTGACTCCCCCTGTTATGTATTATGTGATAATGATTTTCATTATCATAATTGTTACAGCGAGTATAGCCGATCTGTAGCCTCTGTTTCCATGTACTTTTGCGACATTGCAGCCGGATAAATGCGACATGGTGTTTAAGCTATATAAATTGAACTAATGATTTTTTTGTTTTGGGATGGCCGTGACTCCAGAGAAGTTTTGGACTTCCGCACTGTTGTGTTTGAATTTCTTGATTAAAACTGCTACGCACGGTGGAAATCCAAACACAGCCTATGCTTACGATGCGAGCTTTCCTGCGGAAAGCTTTCAGGCGGACGCTACCGCTCCTACAGTTCCAAAATTCCCCTCCGCCACTTTTCCCTTAACTTAAATTTTCAAGTTTAATCTATATAGCAGGTGATATAGACGGAAACATTAGGAAATCACCCTACCGGGTGAAGGATGCTGATGCCTTCTCTCACCAGCCGCTTGTATAGAGAATTGCTGCACTTCTTGCAGGATTCCTCCTTACCTATTACTGGCTGAAGTACAATGTTGCATTATTTGCACAAATTTCGGTGTTTAGAGCAGATTAGCGCTGAATTTGTTGCATTTCTTGCAGGATTTCAGCATAGACCGCATCTATGGGGCAGTATTGTTGCACTTCCTGCAGGATTTCTCTATAAATGTTACTGGCTGTGGAGCATAGCAGCACCCAATGTATTCGGATTTCCGTATACATTGGGCAACTTACCTTCGTGGTAGCATATTGTGTTCGGTTTTTCATATACATTCCATCTGCTCCTCATTCAGATGTTTCAAAGACTACTTAGTTTCATAAACAGCAGCAAGCCCGCATCCTGTTGTCAGATGCGGGCTTGCTTTTATGAACAGTTGCTACCTATTTATGAACAGCTGCTACCTATTAATGAAGTTAAGCCCAGTATTGCTGGGCAATCTTTTGCCCCTGTCTGATCTTCGCCCATTGCTCCGCTTCCGTCAATTCGTTGCCGCCGTCGCAGGACGCGAAGCCGCATTGGTGGGAGAGCAGTAATCTCTCCTTCGGAATGATCGTGGACGCTTCATCCAGCATGCGGAGGACACGGGTCTCATCGTCAAGCGTACTGGTTTTGGAAGACAGCAAGCCAAGTACAATTTCCGTCTCCGGTCTATCCTTGAACACAGCAAGTGCCTCCAGCGAGCCAGCGCGTTCGTCGTCCCACTCCAGGAAGAAGCGGTCGTACTTCAGCTGCTTCAGGAACAGGTTGGCAATCTTCACATAAGAGCCGCCGCCCATATTCCGGGAATCATAATTACCGCGGCAGTTATGGGTCCACATGAGCAACCCCAGGCTATGTCCGTAATCAATAATGGTGTTGTTAATATCGATGAACTCTGTGGCGAGACTCTGTACTTCCTCATGGTTGATTGCCTCACCGGTAAATGGCGAATTCGGATTATCGTCCGCGAACAGCTCCCAGAGGCAGTCGTCGAATTGCAGAATCTTACCGCCAGCGGCTGCGAATTCCCCTACGAAATCCTTATACGCCGTCACCAGACCCGCCTTCAGCTCATCACGGTTCTGGTACACTGCACCCTCGCCGCCAAGGTTATCCGACCAGGACAGCTCTCCGAAGATATGAGACGGCGAAGGCACGCACAGCTTCGTCTCCCGGTCTCCGGCATGCTCCTGAAGCTGGCGGTACGCCTGAAGGAAGTGGTGATTCTTCCCGCCGAGTTCACCTGTGATGCGCAGACCGATGTCTTTTCGCGTCTCGTATTTGGAGGTGCCGTCAATGTCTCTGAAGAAATACCCGTGAGGCGCAATATAGCGCTGAATCCCCTGGAAGCCCCACACGAAGTCCAGATGCCACATCGACTTGGAGTACTCCCCATCCGTCAGAATTGTCAGCCCATTCTCGCTCGCTTGCTCGACTACCGACTGTATCGCCTTCGCTTCACACTGCTCATAGCCCTGGAAATCCTCGTAAAAAGGATACTGGATATCGTCCCGGTGTTCGATTTGCTGCTTATATTCTAATAGCTCCGCCGGACGTAGCAGGCTGCCTACGATCTGAAATCTATCACACATGATTAGCCCTCCTCTAGTTCCACTGTTCTGTCTTTGTGTATAAATTCTAGCATGGAGTACGATCAGAGACGTAACACTTATAACTGATATCTGGCTATAGGGAGAAGTTATACGCTCACTCTGCTGCCGTAATACAATCGTAAGGTTTCGCTTAGAGAATCGTAAGCTCTGCCGCTTATGCTGTTCCATGTAAACCACTAAAAAGATATGGAGCGTGATAAGCATGGTTAACAGCAAAGCAGGCAAACGGTTCATGCTGGCGGCAGTATTGGTACTCTCTCTGGCGGTGTCCGGCATCGCCGGCGCAGCGGCAGGCATCAAGACGATGAAAAAAGATGGCATGGAGCTGATGAACCTAAGACAGGCCGCCATGATGTACGGCTACAGCATTGAATGGAACAGCAAAGACCGCTCCGTATCGCTGATGTACATGGACAAGATGATGGATGACGACAAGATGATGGATGATGGCAAGATGATGGATGACGGCAAGATGATGGACGATGGCATGATGATGGACGACGGCAAGATGATGGACGACGGCAAGATGATGGATGATGACAAGATGATGGATGACGGCAAGATGATGGACGACGGCAAGATGATGGACGACGGCAAGATGATGGACAACAGCATGAAGCCGGCAGCCAAGATGATCAAGGTAATGATTGGGTCGAAAAAAATGATGGTCGACGGTAAAACGGTCAATCTGAGCATGGCTCCGGCTCTGTATGACGGCAGCACTTATGTGGCGGATACGGTAGTGACCATGTACATGAAGCCTGCCAAGGCCATGAAATAAGACGGGATGAGCGATGTCCTCACCCTGTGATATGATGGAATCAAATGGATTTTTCCGGATATGGGGTGGGTTAGGATGAATGAACGAGTGCTGGTCGCGGATGATGATCCGAATATTACCGATGTCTGCCGCAGGTATCTGGAACGGGAGGGGTATCTGGTCACCACCGCCAAGGACGGCTTGGAAGCGCTAGAGCTATGGCGCAGCCAGTCTCCAAGCCTGATTGTGCTTGATCTCATGATGCCGCATAAGAATGGCTGGGAAGTGTGCAGCGAGATCCGGCAGACCGAAGATCTCCCGATCATCATGCTGACGGCGCGCGGCGAGGAACAGGATCGTCTGATGGGACTGACGATGGGAGCGGATGATTATCTGACCAAGCCCTTCAGTCCAAGGGAGCTCGTACTGCGAGTGCAGGCGATTCTGCGCAGAATGAGATATGTCCAGGTATCGCCGGCTACCGCCGCTGAGCACACGATCAAGTACGAAGGACTGACTATCGATGTCGGGAAGCGTACCGTGGAGATCAGCGGGCAGGCGATTGAATTGACGGTGACCGAATTCGAAATGCTCTATCTGCTGGCGAGCCATCCGGGGCAGGTGTTCTCCCGGACGCAGATGCTGAGCAAGATCTGGGATTTCAGCTATGAAGGAGATACGACTACCGTTACGGTGCATATAAGGAGATTACGGGAGAAGATCGAACAGACCCCCTCTGACCCGAAATACATCAAGACGGTCTGGGGAATCGGCTATAAGTTTGCGGGTGATGGCATCTAATGAAACTGCGTACGTATTTATTGTTGTCCAGCTTCACAGGCATTGGCGTATTGCTCATCTGTTTATTTGTCAGCTATTCCAAAATGCTGCTGACCATCGATCAGCTATATTATCTGTCCGGCATCACAGCCGGGATCGGCCTGCTCTCCTTCATCCTGCAGCATCTGCTGACGCGGCCGGTGGAGAAGTCCATTGCCCGGATTACGGAGCAGACGGTACGGATTGCCGAGGGGGATTTCCACACCGAAGTCCCCACGATCGGCCCGCACGAGTTCAAGCTGTTAGCCCGGCAATTCAATGAGATGAGCA
Source organism: Paenibacillus sp. FSL M7-0896 (assembly GCF_037975415.1). NCBI lineage: Bacteria > Bacillati > Bacillota > Bacilli > Caryophanales > Paenibacillaceae > Paenibacillus > Paenibacillus sp. FSL M7-0896. The sequence continues at coordinate 541,874 of NZ_CP150250.1, read as the reverse complement.
GTAAGTTAAAAGAGAGCTTCGACCATCTCCACCAGTCCGAGTCTGCCCGGCGGGAGCTGATTGCGAATGTCTCCCACGATCTGCGGACCCCTCTTGCCTCCATTCAGTCGTTCGTGGAGGCGCTGGAGGATGATGTGATCAAGGACGAAGAGACCTTCCAGCGGTATCTGAATACGATCCGGCTGGAGACGAAGCGGCTGGCGGGGCTGATCCAGGACCTCTTTGAGCTATCCAGTCTGGAGGCGAGCGGCGGAACCTTCGACCCGCAGCCCTGCCATGCAGATGAGCTGCTGATCAGCACGCTGGAGAGCTTCTCCTTCCATCTGGCGGAGAAGCGGCTGAAGGTCGAGATTGAGCTGCCGGATAAGCTGCCCGCGGCCCTGATGATGCCCACGCAGATCAAGCGGGTACTGTCCAATCTTGTGCAGAATGCCATTCAACATTCTCCTGAAGAAGGCCATATCGTCCTGTCCGCCGCCGAGGAAGGCCCGTTCCTGCGGATCGCCGTAAGCGATGAGGGGCAGGGAATTGAAGCGGCGGAGACCGCACGGATCTTCGAACGGTTCTACCGGATAGATAAATCGCGCAGTAAGAATAGCGGAGGCGCCGGACTGGGTCTTGCCATCGCACAATCCATTGTGGAGCTGCATGGCGGCAAGATTGGTGTAGAGAGCAATAAGGGTTCAGGAAGCTGCTTCTGGTTCACGGTTCCCATCTACACCAGCCGGTAAGCCTTAGCGTTAGAGAAGCAGTACTCATATAGGTGGTGACAGAGATGGCTGGTGATTTTGTATTCCTGTTCGGCGTTTTCGGCGCAGGGGTATTATCGTTTTTTGCACCCTGTATTCTGCCGCTGCTTCCGGTCTATGTCTCGTATCTGTCCGGAAGCCTGGCGGGCAATGTGAATCAGGGCGGGGTGGACACAGGCTCCTTGCGGTTCCGTTCGGTATTCATGCTGCGGACCCTAATCTTCGTGCTTGGACTGTCTGTGGTCTTCATCACCCTGGGCTTCGGCTCCGGTATTCTTGGCAATGTCATTTCAAGCTCCAGGTTCATTGCCGTCTGCGGAGCGATTGTCATCTTATTCGGAATCTACCAGACCGGACTGATCAAGATCTCCTGGCTGGAACGGGAAAAAAAGCTGTCCAGTCCCCGCGCTGCACGCGGCGGCTATATCGGGGCCTTCCTGCTCGGCCTGACGTTCAGCTTCGGGTGGACGCCGTGCATCGGCCCGGTACTCGCGGGCATTCTCAGTATCGCTGCCGGGGAAGGCTCCCCTGCTTACGGAGGATTCCTCATGCTGCTGTATACGCTGGGTCTGGCGATTCCTTTTCTCGTACTATCCGTCTTCTCGGACTATCTGGTGCAGCGGATTCGCCGCTTGTACCGGTTCATGGGAGGGATCAAGATCGCCTCCGGCTGTATGCTGATCGCCATGGGGCTACTGCTAATGACAGACCAGCTGAATACGATTGTGAGCTGGATTCAATAACCGGTGGAGGAATCTGGTATGAAAAAGATATGGAAGTGGATGGGATATATGCTGGTGATTGGCGGCCTGCTGTCGATCCTGGCTGCATGCGGTGCGAAGTCCGATACAGCATCTGGTAAGACGGACTCCCCGGCAACCATGAACAAGGGGAAGCCAGCACCCGCATTCGCATTAAATGATCTGAAGGGCGACCCTATGAAGCTGGAGGATCTGAAAGGCAAGAACGTGTATGTGAAATACTGGGCCTCCTGGTGCTCCATCTGTCTTGCCGGTTTGGAGGAACTGAATACGCTGGCCGGACAGGAGAAGGATTTCCAGGTGGTATCGATTGTAACTCCCGGCTACAAGGGCGAGAAATCCGCCAAGGAGTTCACGGACTGGTTCAACAAGCAGTCGTATGACAATCTGACCGTGCTGCTCGATGAGGATGGGACATGGGCCAAGGAGTTTCAGGTACGGGCGTATCCCAGTTCTTTTTATATCGATGAAGAAGGGTTGCTGGTGAAGTCCCTCCCGGGTCATGCCTCCAACGAGCAGATTAAGGACACCTTCGCGGGAATGAGCTCCGCCTCAGCAGCCGCTCCAGTTCCAGCGGTCAAGACCGCAAGTATAGCTGACAAGGATCTGCGTGACCTGTATCTGGCGGGCGGCTGCTTCTGGGGCGTGGAAGCGTATATGGCCCGCATTCAGGGCGTTCAGGACGTCACCTCAGGCTATGCCAACGGGAAAGGTGAGAACCCGACCTACGAGGATGTCATTCGCGGGGACCGGGGGTTCGCGGAGACTGTGCATGTGAAGTATGATCCGAAGCAGGTCACCCTGAAGCAGCTCCTGGAAGCTTATTTCAAGGTCGTTGATCCGACCAGCCTCAACAAGCAAGGTAATGACCGGGGCGTTCAATACCGGACAGGAATCTACTATTCGTCCCCGGAGGATACAGCTGTTATCCAGCAGGCCGTAGCCCAGGAGCAGACCAAATATGACAAGAAGATCGTAACGGAAGTCCTTCCTCTGGAGAACTACTATCTGGCGGAGGAATATCATCAGGACTACTTAGAGAAGAACCCGAACGGGTATTGCCACATTGACTTAAGCATCCTGGATGAGCAAGAGCCGGTTATCGATCCGGCCCAATACCCGCGCCCTTCCGACGCAGAACTGAAGGAGCGATTAACCGCCGACCAATACGCGGTAGCCGTCAAGAATGACACGGAGCGTGCCTTCAGCAACGAGTATTGGGATAACTATGAGCCTGGCCTGTATGTCGATATCGCCACGGGTCAGCCCCTCTTCTCCAGCAAGGATAAATACGATTCCGGCTGCGGCTGGCCCAGCTTCACGAAGCCGATCGCCCCGCAGGTCGTCACCTATGATACGGATACCAGCTTCGGCATGGAACGCACCGAGGTCCGCAGCCAAGCCGGCGACATTCACCTGGGCCATGTCTTCGACGACGGTCCCGCTGACCGCGGCGGCAAGCGCTACTGCATCAACAGCGCCTCTATCCGCTTCATCCCTCTAGACCAGATGGAGGGTGAGCATTACGGGTATTTGACGGGGCTGGTGGAGTAGATCCGGCAAATATAGACTTTTCCCGTGTGAATTCTAATTGAAAGCCTATCTGTTAAATGCTAATATTAATGGCTGATTAGTTGTACCGATACTAGTAACTTATGATGATAAAGGAGCGGGCAACATGCGCAGAAGAGCTATTCTGATCATTCTAATCAGCTTGATTGGTTGCTCGCTCATTCCCCTATCAATCTTCCTGGACAGCGATCGCAGCACACAGGGAATTCAGGTCCGGGAAGGCGTTATGGATCTTTCTTCGTGGAACCCCGCAGTGGATAAGCGTATTAAACTGGATGGAGAGTGGGAGTTCTACTGGAATCAGTTGCTTACTTCCGACGATTTCAAGGCAGTTAACCCACCCAAACCGATGATCCGGATGTCGGTCCCCTCCCCCTGGAACGGCAGCCTGGTCGAAGGGAAGCCTATTCCGGCTTTTGGCTACGCCACTTACCGTATGGTACTGAAGAATGCCCCCGCGAACACTGTTTATGCTATAAAAAAGACCAATATCCGCTTCTCCAGCGCCATATTTGTCAATGGTCATAAGCTGTTTGAAGATGGCACGCCCGCAAGCTCCTCCTCCTCTTACGTGCCTGGAAATAAACCGCAGATGGGCTTTTTTTCCGCGGCTGGTGAGGCGGAGATTCTCATTCAAGTGGCGAATTTCGATTATGTCAACGGCGGAATCCCGGTTTCGCTGTACTTTGGCGAGCAATCGGCGATGATGGAGCATCAGCAGAAGAGCACAGCAAGAGAGTTCAGTATGCTGGCCATCCTCAGCACGCTCGCCATGGTTTGCCTGATCTGCTATCTGGTCGCAGCCTTTTACCGCAAGCGGGACATCACCCTTCTGCTGTATTCCCTTATCTGCTTTCTCTATACTCTATATTATGGCCTGGTCGGCGAACGGCCGCTTCTCTTGTTCATGCCTGATGTTCCCTTTGAGGTTATATACAAAGTCAAGGATGTCATCTCCATCGTCTGCTTCATTCTGCTGACCTTCTTGTTCAACCAGATGTCACGCAGCCTGGTTTCCTTAAGACAGGCGCGGCTGGTAGCCTTGGTTCTTGGCGGCTTCGTCGTACTGTCGATCCTCCTGCCGATCCGTACATACACAGAATTCTCCACTTTTATCGGAGTTTGCTATGAAGCGCTTCTGTTTGTCCTGCTCTGGAGGGCGGCTTGGTTTCACATCCGCGGCACTGCCGCCAATGCCCTGAAGTCGCTGCTGCTTTTCCTGGTAACACTCACCCTCATCCTGTATTCAGTCGATGCCCTATTGCTTGGCATGTCCATCAAAGAGGACCTTGTTCTTGCGCAATTTTATATGGTGGTATTCAATCTGGTGGTCATTTTCCTGATCATCCTCTGGTTCTTTGAAGCTTACACTACCATGGACAAAATGCGAATCCGGCTGCTGGATATGGACAAGCTCAAGGATGACTTCCTGTCCACCACCTCCCATGAGCTGAAAACACCGCTCAATGCAATCGTCAGCATCACGGATACACTGCTGAAGGGAGCAGAGGGTCCGCTGACGGAGAATCAGAACCGCAATCTGGCCATCGTAATGGGAAGCGGAAGAAGATTAACGCTGCTGGTGAATGAACTGCTGGATTATTCCAAAATGAAGCACGGCGACTTCAAGCTGTACCCCAGCAGCGTGGATCTGCGGACGGTTGCAGACTCAGTTCTGCGCGTTCACTGGTTTCTGCTCGGCGGAAAAGCGATTACCTTTGAGAACCGGATTCCGGCGGATTTCCCGCCTGTGCGGGCAGACAGCAACCGCTTGATTCAAATCCTGCATAACTTGCTTGGCAACGCGGTGCAGTATTCCGACAACGGGCTGGTGAGTATTGAGGCTGAGCTACAACGCGGGTGGGCTAAGATCAGTGTCCGGGATACCGGATGGGGCATTCCCGTTCATATGCTGGAGCGGATCTTTGAGGATTTCGAGCAGGCGGAGCGCCCGGCAGCCCCCCCTCCTGGCGGCACCGGCCTGGGGCTCAGCATCACACGGAAGCTGGTCGAGCTGCACGGTGGAACCATTCACGCAGTCTCAAGCCCCGGGCAGGGATCAGAGTTCAACTTCACATTTCCTCTGGCAGATCATGATGAGCAGCAGCAGGAGAGCTCCGAGCATCCATGGGAGAAGGAGCTGCCGCAGGCAAGGGCAGGAATGCTTCAGCCTGTGTACCCCCAGGTCATAGCCGGCAGACTTAATCAATGGATTCTCGTGGTAGACGATGATTATGCCAATCTCCAGGCCATGGTCAGTCTGCTATCGCTTGCAGGCTACTCCATGGTTGCCGTACACCGCGGCCAGCTTGCTCTGGATGAACTCATCCGCAGGCCAGAGTTTCTCCTGGTGCTGCTGGATATTGCTATGCCGGACATGACGGGCTATGAGGTACTGAAGCAGATAAGGGCCAAGTATTCCCTCTTCGAGCTGCCGGTGCTCATGCTGACGGCCCGTAACAAGGCTGTAGAGATCCAGCTGGCGATGGAGAACGGAGCCAACGATTATGTGGAGAAGCCCTTTGAAGCCGAGGAGCTGCTCGCCCGCATTCGCAGTCTGATTCAACTGAAGACCGCTGTGAAAGAAGCACGGGATAACGAGATTGCCTTTTTGCGTGCACAGATCAATCCGCACTTCCTCTATAATGCGCTGAATGCCATCGCAGAATTATGTGTGGACGAGCCAGATCAGGCGGAGGAGCTGACGCTCAAGCTATCGCATTATTTACGGGCCAGCTTTGATTTCAAGCAGCTTGCTTCGCTGACGACCCTTGAGAAGGAGCTGAATCTGGTTAAAGCTTATGTCTATATTGAACAGGTGCGCTTCGGAGACCGGCTGCAGGTAGACTATGAGATTAAGGTGGATACCGGGATTCTCATCCCGCCGCTGATGCTTCAGCCGCTGGTCGAGAATGCAATCCGGCATGGGCTAATGGCCGGTTATCGCGGCGGCCTGGTCAGATTGTCTGCTGGCCGGCTGGAGAATGGCGAGATCCGGTTGGCTATTGAGGACAACGGGCAGGGGATGAGCCCTGAACTGCTCGAAGATTTGCAGAGGGCCGTTATGGATAAAAAAGGAGTAGGGCTATGGAATATCAGACAGCGCTTCAGGCTATTGTATGGCCGGGAGCTACAGATTGAGAGCAGTCTGGGGAAAGGCACCAAGATTTGGTTTGACCTTCCAGCTGAGTCTTCTATGCATTAAGGAGGTGAACATATGCTGCGGGTAATTATTGTCGATGATGAACAGCCTTCACTGAAACGGCTGAGCCGGATCCTGTCAGAGAGCGGTGAGGTCGTGGTCTGCCAGACCTTCCAGAATCCGCTCATGGCCTATGAATATGCCAGGGAGAACCCTGTGGATATTGCTTTTCTGGACATTTCTATGCCGGAGGTAAACGGGATGAAGTTGTCCCGGCAGCTTCACGAGCTGTATCGGGCCATGGACATAGTATTCGTCACCGGCTATGAGGAATATGCCCTTCAGGCATTCGACATTAACGCGACAGACTACCTCCTGAAGCCGGTATCAGCTGAACGCGTGAGGCAAGCCCTGGATAAAATCCTGAGGCGGCCGATACGCAGGCAGGCGGAGCCTATGCTTGAGGTGCACATGTTTGACGGGTTTAAGCTGGTGCATCCCGGTCCGGACAGGAAGTCCCTTAAGCTGAGGAGTCCCAAGACAGAGGAGTTATTCGCTTTTCTACTATATAAGCGCTCTGTCAGCCGTGACGAAATCATGGACACCCTGTGGAGCGGGCTAGCTTCCGACAAGGCAAGCAACAACCTGAATAGCAATCTATATTATATTCGCAAGGCTATCAGTGAAAGCGGGCTTAAGGTCTGCCTGCTGGCAGGCCGGAATGAGGTACAGATCGTGGAGAATTCCCTGTCCTGTGACCTGTACACGTTCGAGCACGCGCTGAGGGAAATCAGACTGGGCCGCGACGGGCGCAAGGAACTATTGAAACAGGCGGCAGCTTGGTATACCGGACCTTTCCTTAAGGGCAAAACCTATGAGTGGGCCGGCACCAAGACACGCCGTCTGGAGCAGGATTATATAGAACTCCTGGAATTGGCCGCCCGTCTCTATCTTGAGCGGCATGAGGTGGAGCAGGCTTTGCAGGCATATGATCAAATCCTCCTGATCGATGCCCTGCGCGAGGATATCACCGTACAGGTCATGGGGCTGTTGATCGGACTGGGACGGACAAGCGAGGCCATCCGGCGGTACCGCAAGCTGGAGGAGGTCCTGCTGCAGGAGCTCGGAACGCAGCCGGGCGCCCCCAGCCGTGAGATGATGCACAGATTGATCAAGTAAACAGACAAAAGCCGATTGCCCGTAAACAGGCAATCGGCTTATTTTGATTAAGATTATGCTAGCGGATGATCTCGATCCGTTTGTCTTGCGGGAACCACATGACATATGCTCCCAGGGTTTCCGAGACGTAACGCAGCGGCACCATGATTCTGCCGTCGATTGCTTGTGCAGGTACGTCCATCCCTTCGATTAGTTCTCCCAAAGTCATGGTCAGCACTTTACCGTCAAGCGTAATGGTAGCGGTCTTGGTTGCATGATCCCACTTAACTTCAGCACCCAAGGCTTCCGCTACGGCCCGGACGGGGACCAGAGATCTTTGTTCCCGGATCACCGGCGGTACGTCGTTAACCTTATCGATCGCTCCGATAGAATACGCCTTGCTGTCAATCTTGAATGTAATCTTGGTAATGGAATCGGCCTTAACAATGCTGTACAAGCTGAAGCTGTCGGTATAGAACTCGAAGCTGTTCGTTTCCGGGAGATAGACCCCTCCAAGCTTGATCGTCTTATACGTGCCATCTGCCTGAGGTACGAACCGGATTGCTGTCAGATTGGTGGTATCCCCGGTCAAGCCTAACTCCTTCAAGTTAACTGTGACTTTGACCGGTTCAGCGAAGCTCTTGATTCTCGTGCTTGTGCCATTGGAATAATTCAGCTGGGCGATCAGGTCGAGAACCTTCCCGCCGAGCGGCTGCAAACCAGCCTGATCCAGCTTGGTTCCTGCCAGCACTTTATCGGTTGTGGACTTCTCTGTCAGAAGGGCTCCTAACTCCAGGGAAGCATCCAATCCTTGTCTGAGCTCCTGTACGTTCAAACCATTCTTGCCAAAATCAATCACTGCCAATGTGGATTCAAGAATAACCGGCTTTGCAGCCTTCATGATTGCTTGAACCTCAGACGCGGCAGCCTTCACCGTACCTTGTCCCGTTTGAACGGTGTTAAGCCCATCTGTAATTTTGGTTGACGGCTGTACTACAGGCTGCGTAGTTGACGGTTGCGCCACAGTTGGCGTAGTTGGTGTAGTGGACGGCGGTGTATAGGAATCATCCGTCTTCTTGATTACTGATGCCAGGAAGGCATTATAGGCCGCTGTTAACTTCTCATTGGCTTGGTTAATCTCAGCTTGCGTTGCTGCCGTACGGATGACCTCTTCCGCCGCCGTAATTGCAGCCTGCAGAATGGCCTTTGATCCTGCCGGATACTGGCCTACGCCGCTGCCCTCTGTGCTTTCATTCAAGAGGGTTTTCGCTGCGTTAATTTTAGTTTGAACCTCTCCGCTATCTCCAGCTTTTATGACTGCCGCTTGAAAAGCTGCTACTGCCGTTTCCAGCGCTGCTTTCGTTGCGTCAATTTGGGCTTGCGTTGCCGGATGATCAAACACTTCCTTCGCTGCTGCAATCGCAGCTTCCAACGCGTTGACAGCTTCAGACGGGTATTCGCCCACGCCTTCGCCTACAACGCTGTCTTTCAGCAGCGTTCCTGCTTCGGTCACTACTGCGTCAGCCTCTTCGCTGTCGCCTTCTTTATTCACCGCATCTTTAAATGTGGTGATTGCTGCTTCCAACGTTTCTTTCGCTTCATCGATCTGCGCTTGTGTTGCCGGGTGTTCAAACACTTCCTTCGCTGCTGCAATCGCAGCTTCCAACGCGTTGACAGCTTCAGACGGGTATTCGCCCACGCCTTCGCCTACAACGCTATCTTTCAGCAGCGTTCCTGCTTCCGTCAATACTGCGCCAGCTTCTTCGCTGTCGCCTCCTTTATGCACCGCATCTTTAAATGTGGTGATGGCTGCTTCCAGCGCCGCTTTCGCTGCGTCGATTTGGGCTTGCGTTGCCGGATGATCAAAAACTTCCTTCGCTGCTGCAATCGCAGCTTCCAACGCGTTGACAGCTTCAGACGGGTATTCGCCCACGCCTTCGCCTACAATGCTGTCTTTCAGCAGCGTTCCTGCTTCGGTCACTACTGCGCCAGCCTCTTCGCTGTCGCCTTCTTTATTCACCGCAGCTTTAAATGTGGTGATGGCTGCTTCCAACGTTTCTTTCGCTTCATCGATCTGCGCTTGTGTTGCCGGGTGTTCAAACACTTCCTTCGCTGCTGCAATCGCAGCTTCCAACGCGTTGACAGCTTCAGCCGGGTATTGGCCTACACCCTCGCCTACAACGCTATCTTTCAGCAGCGTTCCTGCTTCCGTCAATACTGCGTCAGCCTCTTCGCTGTCACCAGCCTGCATCTGCGCCTTCTCAAACACATCGGCCGCATCCACAAGGGCTTGATACGCAGCATCCAGCTTCACTTGCGAAGATGGTTTATCGAGCACTAGCACCGCTGCATCGAATGCAGCTTGCAATGCTGCCATCGCTTCAGCCGGATATTGCCCGACTCCGTTGCCTGCTTCGCTGACCTCCAAAAGCTGGCCTATCTCTTGAATTTTCCCGAGAGCTTTCGAGTTATCGCCAGTTGGAATGATTCCAGCTATGAACAAATCTGCTGCGTCTCCCAATACCTCATAGGCATGATCAATCTCTTCTTGGGTAGCTGGTGCGCTGATCACATTCGACGCTGCAGTAACCGCTGCCTGCAAAAGCGCTTTTGAACCTGCCGGATATTCACCTGCGTCATCGCCCTCACTTACACTACTCAGCAGGGTTGTCAACTCGGCAATGGCTGCTTGAAGTTTTGTACTATCCCCTTCGCGGACCATGGAGTTCTGAAACTCTTCAACTGCATTGGCAAGTACTTGCATCGCTTGCGAAATTTCTTCTTGAGTAGACGGCCCTCCCAATACTACGTTTGCCGCCTCAATGGCTGTCATGAACAACGCTTTGACTTCAGGCCAATATTGTCCTGCGCCGTGGCCCTCCGGGCTAGTATTATAAAGCGCCGTTGCCTCCGATACCGCTGTTAGAAGCGGCATATAATCGCCTTCCTGAATCTTGGCATTTTCGAAATTTTCGATCGCTTGCACTATAGCTTGATAGGCAGCATCGATCTGTTGTTGTGTCCCGGAGGAATCAATCAGAGTCTCAGCATCTGCAATAGCCTTTTCCAAAGCGTCGAAGGCTTCTGACGGATACTCTCCGACATGATCGCCCTCTACACTATTTTGCAAAAGGTCTTGCGCATCATGAATTTTGTCCTGAAGGAACGTGCTCTCCCCGGGCTCAATTCTTAATAATTTAAAATCCTCCAACGCAGCAGTTAAGTTAGCTAACGCTTGATCAACTTCTGTTTGCGTAGATGACAGGTTGGTTAACGTATCCCACGCAGCATCTATGGCACCTTGAAGAATGGCCTTCGAACCTGACGGATATTGTCCAACTTCGGTACCTTCAACACTGTTGTTCAAAAATGACTGGGCGACTGCGATGGCACTCTGGAGTGCTTGTTTGTTAGGTCCGGTATTCTGGGAATCCAGGAAAGTCTGGATCGCATTCACCAAAACTTCGTAAGCTTCATTAATTTGCGCTTGAGTTCCCGGGTTATTTATCGGGTCAGTCACCCACTGTTCTGCGGCAGTGATGGCACTGCGCAAATCGTTGAATGCCGAAGAAGGGTATTGTCCTGAGTCATTTCCTTCTTCTTTAGTAACCGTAAGGATCCAGGCATCATGGATTTTTCCCTCAAGCGCCGTGGTATCTCCCCGCTTAATTTTAGTATTATTAAAAGTTGTGATTGCGGTATTCAATGCTTGATAGGCAGCATCCAGTTCAGCTTCTGTGGCAGCATTGTTCACCCCCTGCTTAGCCGCATATATGGCAGCTTCCAACGAGTCTTTTGCCTCAGCAGGATATTGGCCTATGCTTGTCCCCACGTCGGCAACATCCCATAACAGCTGTGCTTCATTAATTTTCGCCTGCAGCAGTTCTTTTTTATCCGGCTCCGGGATTTTGGCATCAATGAGTTCTTGCATCGCTTTGGATAGAGCTTGATAAGCCTCATCAATTTTCTTTTGTGTCGTCGTTAAAAAAATCGTATCCTGTGCCATTGAAATAGCATTTACTAAGGCTGAGTGAACTGCTTCCGGATATTGTCCAGGTTCATCGCCTACCTTACTCTCAAGGTAAAGTTCCCAGGCTTCATCAATTTTCACCTGAAGCGGTGCAGGATCACCTGCTTTGATTTGTGCGGCACGGTATGCCTGTATCGCATAATATAACCTTTGGTAGGCATCATCAATTTCATCTTGAGGAGGTGCCGGGTTGTTTAGAACCCCCTCTACTGACACAATGCCCGTAAAGAATACATCCCTTGCTTGCTTCGGATAATCTCCAACACTTTCACCTGATGAAGTATTCCAATAGAGAATTATCGCTTCATCATATTTATCCATAAGGTCCGCTTTACTCGCTCCCTTGATGGCATCCGCCTTAAATGACGTTATGGAACCCGCCAAATCCTGATAGGCAGCATCAATTTGTGCCTGGGTTGTAGCTGTATCCTTTGCATGGGATGCTGCTTCGATGGCTGTATTCAACGCATCCATCACTTCTCCCGGATATTCCCCAAAGCCGTTGCCAGCTACTGAAAAAGCATATAAATCCTTCGCTTCATTAATCTTAGCAATCAAACTAGCTTTATCGAGCTCAGGCTCTCCCGATCCATTGTCCGGGGCTTCAGCCAGCTTAACCGTCAAAGCCCCCTCCAACGAGTTCATATCAATATTCTCGGGATATTGCAGGAATCCCCCGGCTCCATCTAACATTGTGAAGAAATAAATCATTTCATAGGCATTGGACTCTCTCATCATACTGGAGACCTGATCGGTAATGTCTACAGAAAATACTGAACTATTGTCGCTTTCTCTCGCCAGATTTACGATGTCACCCGGTAACATACCAGAGGCATTCTTATAAAATGTTCTGATCTGTACCTTGTTAACCCCATCATCCAAAGCCGTTGCACTTATGATGAGATGATTAAGATCGCTTGTATCCAGCAGTGTGTGGGATATTTTTGGCTGAGAAGGCTGCGGATTACCCGCACCAGAATTCACCACAGTAATAGTATGAACAGTATAAAAATTATCCGGCAACCCCGCTTTGATTGTAATCGTTCCAGCGGGCGCTCCTTGATCAATAATCAGTCTATTGCCCTCAAACCGCTTGCCGACCGGATTATCGTCTACAATGGATAATTGAACAGAATCCGGACTATAAGACGCCTCCCCGTAATAAAAGGTAACACGTATGTCTGCCTCATACGATTCATGTGTAACATCAACAGTATCCTCCAGGAATATCAACCCGGAAGGCAGTTGCTTCGCTAAATTTGCATCCTCTTTGAATACCGGATCAGCAGCATGGATTATGCCCCCCGGTATAACCATGATAAACACTAACAACAAAGCGATAATCCGTTTAAATCTCAATGCCTTTTCCCCCATTATTTTCATTTTTTCCGCATTAATTTATTCTACACGACAGCGCTAAACGTAGAATAAACAAGAAAACCGCCACGGACGGGTGGCGGCACGAAATAATGGATTGTGTTATGAATGCTCGTACGCTGGCGACCTTCACTAAAAAACAAACTCCCTGCCGATCCCCTCCTCATCCACATACGTGATTCTATGAGCCTCTCTCCAGTCCTTCCAATTCAAGATGCTGTCGACCTCTACACGAAATAACTCCGGATAGGGGAGGCTCATCGGGCTGGAGAAGTCGTAGAAGACAAGCTCATATGGAGCTGCCCAGTAACAACCGTCCACCACGACCAGCTCTTTTTGCTCAAAATAAATAATCTCTGCCCAGCAAAAGCCATGCCCTTCGTATGCTGCTTCCGGCACATAGTGCCTGGTTTCCCGGCCCGATAAATCAATAATCGAGTATCCCTGATAATCAAGCCCGCAGAGCAAATATTCCTTCCCCTGAGCTTCTACCCAGCTGAATATAAAAGGATCGTAGTTTCTGAATAGGGTATCAATGTGGTTCTCATTCAGATCCGTAACAATTCCTTTGGTGTATATCCATCTTGTAATGCCTTCTTCATGATAATAATGATGGATGTCAAGCTTGTACCTCCCTGAAGGAGAATAGCTCGTTTCCGTTTCATCTGGAACATAAAATTCATCTTGGAAGTAGTACAGCTCTTCAGCTCTTTGACTAAGGAACCGGGCATCCTGGACAATATTTCTCATAGCAATCCGCCTCTCTCTTCACAAAGAAATAGACCGGCCCCTACCCCCTCAACCCCATCGAAACCGCACCGTTAATGCCCGGCTTATACACATCCGGCTGAATGCCGACCAGCACGGACAATACCGTCTCGTCACCAAGCTCCACATCGTCAAGCGCAACCTCCAGGGTCATTGGCCATGGAGAGGACTGCTTGGCCAGCAGCCGGCCATTGACATAGATTTCGGTATCCCCGCTAAGCGCATGGAAATATAGATACGGGCTGCTACTCTTCTCACGCTCTGTGAGGGTAATGGAGCTGCGGTAAATCACATAGCCGTCTGCTCCCTGGAGCAGCTGCTGCGGCCCGAAGCTGACGTCGACCTTCTCCCAGGAGTTCATGTCCGTAGGATGAATCTCCACATTGGGGTCCGGACGCTCCGGAGAGAGCTCCTGTGTCAGCAGCCAGCTGTTGATATAACGCTCGTGTACAGACAATACATAGGGAGGCTCGTCCACCGCTTCTACCGGGATGACCTGCACCAGAGGCTGCAAGCCTTCCCCCTGAAGCGTCAGTTCAATATCGGTATGCCCCGCATCGCTGCCAACACTTCCGACAATCAGCTGGAGGCAGCCATTGAACAGGCAACGCTCCATAAGATGGTCCAGCTCGTGGGAGTTGGGATTGCCGTTGCCCGCTCCCAGAATAATGCCGCTGCCGGTCAGCGAGAAGGATACCCGCTGCCCCGCCGTCTCCACAAACCGCCCTGCGGCGTCGATGGCGTAGACATTGACAACTACCGCGTCCCGCCCGTCGCCAAGCAGGACTGGCTTGCTCGTCTCCACGCGCAGCGCGCAAGCTGCCCCGGGCGTTATTTTCTCATCTACAGCGACCCGCTTGCCCTGACGATACCCCTCCAGCCTTAGCGTTCCCGGCTCATAAGGAATTTCCCATTGGCATTGCTCATAGAGTTCGACAGCCTGTCTATACCGCAGCTCCCCGTTGACATACAGCTCCACTTCATCGCAGTTGGTATGCGTCATGACGGTCACCGGCTGCCCTTCCTTCCCTGGCCAGTTCCAGCCGCCTGTGATATGCGCAACCGGCTCGTCCAGCCAGAACGCCTGGTACAGGTAATAGGAATCCTTGGGGAATCCGCAGGTATCCAGGATGCCGAAGTGGGTGCTGACGCTGGGCCATTCATAAGGCGTCGGCTCGCCGCGGTAATCGAAGCCTGTCCAGACAAAGGTGCCCATCATATAGTCGCGGGTATTAATGGCTTGCCACGACTCCCTTGCGGTGTTGCCCCAATTCGCCCGTTCCCGGTCATAGCTGTCAAAAAACTGCAGCGCGGTATCGCTGACGTAAGTCCCTCTTGTGGCAAAAGCACTGACCGTCTCGGACCCGATCATCGGCTGGCCCGGATGCTTCTCATGGAAGCGGTCGTAGCCGCCATGCATATAGTTGAATCCGGCAATATCCATCACGTCGACCGTTCCGCCGTCTTCCATAACGCCGCCGTTCATGGCCCCGAGAACCGGACGGGTATCGTCCAGACGCAGGATCGCCTGCTTCATCCGCTTGAACATTTTGCGTCCGACCGGTGTGCCCTGCAGCGGTTCTTCATTGAACAGGCTATAGAATACAACAGACGGATGATTACGGTCGCGCGTCACCATATTCTCCACCTGGCGCAGCCCTTCCGGCGAGCTGTCAAAGTTGCGGTTCTCGTCCATCACCAGCATGCCGAGACGGTCGCAGGCCTCCAGCAGCTCCGGCGCAGGATTGTGATGGGCACAGCGGTAAGCGTTGCTTCCCATAGCCTTCAGCCGTGCAATCCGGTATTCATGCAGCGCGTCCGGCAACGCTACGCCAACTCCGGCGTGGTCCTGATGGTTGCAGGTGCCTTTGATCTTGAGCGGGCGTTCATTAAGATAGAATCCGGTATCGGGGCAGATCCGGATGCTGCGGTAACCATAAGAAGTCGTGACCGTGTCCCGCTCTTCTCCGTCCACCAGCAGGGTGGAATGCAGCTTGTACAGGTGCGGAGCATCCACATCCCACAGCAGCGGCGAGCTAACAGGCAGCTCCTGCTTCAGAACGGCGGCTTCCCCCGCTTCCACGCGGCCTGCGGTCCGTTCCTCCGCCACCACTGCTCCGTCGGCACGCACTACCCGGGACAGGAGTTCAACCTCCGCTGCCGTCTCCCGCTCATTCGTAATCCTCGTCTCCACGTTCGTCAGCCACTTGTCCGCATCTTGCTTCACCGGATTGACCCAGATGCCGCGGTCTGCGATGGACAGCGGATCTTTCTTCGTAAGCCACACATGGCGGTAGATGCCCGCGCCTTCATACCACCAGCCCTCGGACACCGAGGCATCGACCTTCACCACCAGCAAATTGGGGCGGTCGCCATAGAAGACGTTGTCCGTGATATCCACCACGAAGCTGGTATAGCCGCAGAAGTTCCGCCCCAGCACGCTGCCGTTCAAATAAATCGTCGCATAGGTGGCGATGCCGTCGAACTCCAGCAGCAATTGTCTGCCGTTATCGGACGGCTCCAGCTTGAACTTCTTGCGGTACCAGCCGATGCCGCGCGGCTTATAGCCGAAGTCCGGCACCCCGCCCTCGCGGTCGAACGGCTGGCGGTAAGACCAGTCATGCGGCAGCCCTACCGTCTCCCACTCATTATCGTTCCATTCGATGCTGGCCGCTCCCATGATGCCGCCTGCTTTGGCGTTGCCGTATACCGCTTTGTGGCTGTTCTCCACCGGGATAGCTATATCTCCGTGATGGAACAGCCAATCCTTGTCCATGCTTAACCGTTCTCTCATTTAGGTCAAAACCTTTCTGCGTTGTAATACTTCTATTGTAGAAAAGCGGAACGAAAGACGTTAGTACAAAGGGAGGGAACCAATCGCACAAAATGAACATTAATTCATTTTCGATTGTTCTTTTGGACGGCAGCATTCATAGTAGATCATAAATACCCATACGGCTACCGGCTTCCCGGACCCGTAAAGATCTGCCGCAGAAGGTGACAACGCTATGATATCCAAACGAAGAAACAGCATTATGGTCAAAATGATTGTGTTCTATACCATTCCCTTTATTCTACTCTCCGTCCTGCTCGTGTGGAACAGCACCCATACTACGCGCAACATCCAGGACAGCTTCATCACCAATATGTCCCATGCCTTCGACCAATCCTATCGGGATATTGAAGGCCGCATCCAGGTGGCATCGGATCTGACCTCCATGGTCAGCCGGAACAACAAAATGCTCGAATTCATCAATGACCCCTATCTGGGGGATCAATCGGAATTTCTGAAGGAATATCTGGACACCGTCACGCCCATTATCAAATATGCGACCGCTTTCTCAGAGAGTGACGACTATTCCATCCGTGTCTATATGGGGAATGACGCCATCCCGGAGTCGTGGCCTTATTTCTTTCATCTGAGCAACTATTCTTCTCATCCGAAGCTACAGCAATTTGTGCAAAAGGATTCGGAGACCCGGCTGTGGCTGCTGCCGGATGACCGTGAGCTGGGCCCCGCCAGCTTACACGATGAGCGCAGGAAGTATACGCTGCTTACCAAGCTGTATTCGCCTGCCCGCGGCATGCTGGGACTGGCCGTGGTTACGCTGGCCGAGGACAGCCTATTCAGCATCGAGGAGGAGCCCGCCAATCTGTCGAACGCCCAATTCCTCTATGCCGGCGGCCATATTGGACTATCTACCGCAGAGCTGGACGAAGCAGAGGAAGAAGCCATCCTGCAGCAGCATATCGGCGATAAGAGAGCTTATTTTATCCAGGGAGAATATTTATATTTGCATCGTAACCTCGATTCCATCGGCCAGAGCCTCGTGTATAAGGTATCACTGGAGCAGCTCAATGCCTCTGTCCGCAAAAATGTCTGGAATCAGATCCTGCTGATCGTGTTCAGTATTCTGCTGCTGATGATCACTTGTTATTTCATGTTCAAAATGATTTTTCTGCGGCTCAACAAAATTGTGTCGGTCATGCGCCAGGTCATTACCGGCAACAATTCGATCCGCATTCCAGATAACAGGCCGGATGAGCTGGGACAGCTCGCGCATGATTTCAACGATCTCATCGAGCGCAATAACGAGCTGATCCACCGGGTGGTCATGAAGGAGCGGCTGCGCAAGGAAGCCCAGATCAAGGCGCTGCAATATCAGATCAACCCGCATTTCATATACAACACCCTAGACATCTTCCGGATGCAGCTGATTAAGGCCAGGATCTTCGATACGGCGGACCGGCTGGCGGATTTCGGGCAGATCCTGCGCTACAACCTGAGCGACAATACCCTGCATACGACGCTGAACGAGGAGATCGGCTTAATCCGCAAGTACGTCAGTCTGCAATCGCTGAGCAGCAGCAAGGAGATCAGGCTGGACATTGAGGTCCAGGAATCGTTAAAAACCTTTCCGGTGATCAAGTTCCTGCTCCAGCCGATCGTGGAGAACAGTATTAAATACGGACAAACCGCCCGGCGGGAGCTGCTGCATATCCAGGTGCGGGCCTACGCCATTCAGCAGCAGGTCATCATCGATATCACCGATAACGGCTGGGGGATGGAGGAAGGACAGATTGCCGGCCTGAATGAACAGTTTCGCGCCCCGCTCCATTACGAGGACCCTGCGGCCGAGCCGCCCCGCCGCTCCATCGGCCTGCACAATATCAACTCCAGACTGCGCCTGTATTACGGCGACGCCTACCCCATTACCATGGAGGGCAAGAGCAATGACTATACGAAGGTTCAGATTAGAATTCCTTATGAATGAGAGGGCTCAAGGATGTACAAGCTGTTGATCGTGGATGATGAGAAAATGGTACGCGAAGGCCTTCAGGATATTATCGAGTACCTGAAGGTGCCTCAGATCGGCCCGCTGCTGACCGCACGCGATGGCGCGGATGCGCTGGAGGTGATCGCGCGGGAAGAACCGCCGATCGTGCTGACAGATCTCAACATGCCCGGCATGGGCGGGCTGGAGATGCTCCGTACGCTCCGCGAACGGCACCAGCGCCATAAGATCATCGTCATCAGCGGATACGATGATTTCCATCTGGTGAAGGAGAGCTTCAAGCTGGGCGTGCGTGACTATCTGCTGAAGCCGGTCCATTCCGGCGACCTTGCAGAGGTGCTGAACAAGACGGTGCACGAGCTTCAGCACGAGCAGCAGCAGGACCTTGAAGGCCACTCAGAGCAAAAACTAGCCCTGCTGGAGAAGGCCAGCCGGGGCATGAATCAGGTTCTGCACACTGCCCCGGATGATCATGATGCCATCCAGGCCGTACTGGGTGAGCTGGGCTGCCGCTTCCCTCATCCTGTCACTGCGGCGGCCATCGTCTCCGTGAGCCAACCGGCTCCGCACGAGCCTTCCGCCGGCGGCAACTGGGAACACATTCTGCTGGCTGCCGATTGGGAGCAGCCCCATCTCAGTCTGCTCCCCTTCTATAACCGCCATAATGACCTGGTCCTCTGGCTCAATTATGATGACCAGATGTATGACGACGGCGGCATACGCAAGCTGCTGCAGCCGTTCCTGGCGGACGGCTCCGCCGCGGTTGCCGTCGGTGCTGCGGTCCACTGCGCACCCGGCGCGGTTCAGCCCGCAGCAGCCGGTGCTACGGAGTCCGGTAGCCGCACGAGCGGCTTGGCCTTTGCCTACCAGAGCGCACTGGATACGCTTCAGTACAAGCTGACCGCCTCCCGGCACAGCCTTATTGTGTACGAGGATACTCTGAACAAGGAAGATACCCGGATCAAGCCGGAGCATCTGAGAACGCTGGTGGAGCTGATCGATATGGGGCGCCGGGAGCAGGTGCTCCCGCTGATCCAGCATTATTTTAACGAAGAAGCCCTGAAGAGCAGCAGCATGAGCAGCATTCGCCATAATTACGAGATCATCCTGCACACGATCGGCTGGCTGCCCGGCCAGAAGCGCGACCTCTCTACCTTCGAACGAAGCGAGGCCCTGCGGCTGTACCTCAAGTCCTGCATCCTGCACATGATCGAAGCCCGCGCAAGTCTGGCGCACAGCGGCGATGTGGTGGAGATTGCCAAGACCTATGTGCAGGAGCAGCTGCTGAACGGCATCAACATGGCTTTTATCGCCAATTATTGTAATATGAGCTATAACTATTTCAGTAAAATGTTCAAGGACAGCACCGGGGTCAACTTCCAGGATTATGTCACGATGAAGCGGATGGAATACGCCAGACAGGCCCTCAGCGGACTCAATGTCAAAATCCATACAGTATCCGAGCAGCTCGGCTACAGCAACCCTAAGAACTTCTCCCGTGTCTTCAAAAGCTATTTCGGGGTTAGTCCGAAGGAATATCAGAAGCATTCCCGGTGAACTCAACCTAAGCGGAGCTTCCTCCGCCCCACTCTGTCTCACTCTGCCTCATGATCGCAGGCTCCCCGCTTCGCTCACGCGAAAGGAGGGGCTTTTTGTCTGTTCAGGATGAATAATGATACCTTTTCATAACCTCCAATCCTGTTATCGCTTTCTTAATCCGCTTACAATTGATGAAGCACAAGAGAAAAGAGGTTGCCAGATGACAGATTCAGAGGCTACGCTCGCGGCGCGCAAATCCCCGGGCACAGGCAGGAACTTCCGGAACAAGGATCAGCTGTCGCTTCAGACCATGATTCTTCCCGGTATTATATTCATTCTCGTCTTTACATTTATTCCGCTCTACGGTGTACTGATTGCCTTCAAGGAATATAACATCGTCACCGGAATTCGGGGCATCTTTACGGCAGAATGGGTCGGATTGGACAATTTCAAGGAGTTCGTGAACGATATCAACTTCTGGAATATGCTGCGCAATACGCTTGGCATCAATATCCTGGGGCTGCTCATCAACTTCCCCCTGACCATCCTGTTCGCACTGATGCTCAACGAGCTGACTTCCCAGCATTTCAAGAAGCTGACGCAGACGGTCACTTATCTGCCTCACTTTATCTCCTGGAGCATCTTCGGCGGATTGATTATCAACATTCTGTCGCCGAGCAGCGGTGTCGTTAACTATGTGCTGCTGCAGCTTGGGATCATTTCCGAGCCGATCCATTTCCTTGGGGAACAGGACTACTTCTGGCTGCTTGCCGTGCTCACGAATCTCGTGAAGGAGCTGGGCTGGGGGGCCATACTCTATCTCGCCGCCATTGCGGGCATCGATCAGGAAATGTACGAAGCGGCCTACATGGACGGAGCCACACGCTTCCAGCGTATCTGGCACATCACGCTGCCGTCCATTACCGGCACGATTGTCATTTTGCTCGTATTCTCCATTAGTAATATCCTGAACAGCGGCTTCGACCAGTTCTTCGTGCTTCAGAATCCTCTGAATATTGATAGCAGCGAGGTCATTGACACTTATGTCTACAAGGTGGGGCTCAGGGAGTTCCGTATGGAATACGCTACGGCTGTGGGTCTGATGAAGACGGTCATTGCGCTCGTCCTGCTCTATCTTGCCAACCTCACGGCCAAAAAAATAACAAAAAGAGGAATCTTCTAGGGGGTACGCTCGTGGTTAAGGATCGCTCATGGCGGGAACATCTGTTCAATGCATGCAATGTTCTGATTATGCTCATTCTGATTGTATTTACGCTCTATCCGTTCTGGTATTCAGTGATCGGCTCCTTCAACGAAGGCGCAGACTATGCCAGAGGAGGCGTGTACCTGTTCACCCGGCAGTTCACCTGGGACAACTACAGCGCTTTGTTCAGCGACAGCGCTCTGATCCGGGCCTTCGGGGTTACCGTGGCCCGGACGGTGATCGGTACGTTCACCCATATTGTGTTTACAGCTATGTTCGCTTACGCCTTCTCCCGCCAGAACCTTAAATACCGGAAATTCTACTCCATGCTGGGACTCAGCAGTATGTACCTCAGCGGCGGAATGATTCCGTTCTTCATTCTGATCAACTCGCTGGGACTGTACAATCACTTCCTGGTGTTCATTATTCCGGCCCTGTTCAGCTTCTGGAACGTGATTCTGTTCCGCTCCTATTTCGCCGAGCTGCCGGAAGCACTGATCGAATCCGCCAAAATCGACGGGGCCGGGGAATACACCATCTTTTTCAAGTTTATTCTGCCTTTATCCAAGCCCGTGATCGCCGCGGTCTCGCTCTTCACGGCTGTCGGCCACTGGAATGCTTATTATGACGCCATGATCTATACGTTCGGCGATCATCTGCAGACGGTCCAGCTCTATATCCTGAAACTGGTTCAAAGCACGGAAGCCGCTCTACTGCTGGCTAATATGTCGGGCACCGTCGGCACGGCGCACAGTACCGTCACGACAACGACCCTGCAATTAGCCGCCATGGTCGCCGCATCGCTCCCGATTGTGCTGATTTATCCTTTTGTACAGAAATATTTCATCAAGGGCATGCTCATAGGCTCTGTCAAAGGATAAATCCGCTTAAGGTTGGATGAACATATAGCTTACGATGATAACTTGGGGGTAAAAAAATGAAGAAAACAGCAACGGCCTTATTATCCATCTGTCTCAGTCTGACACTCGTCTTAACCGGCTGCTCTAAAGCGGGCAACGCCAATAACGAAACCACCCCGTCGCCTACAGCGACTGCCGGCAGCGGGGACACAGGCACAAATACAGCAACAGCCTCAGATCCCGGCTGGAAATCCAACACGGCGCCTGCCACCTTGTCCTGGTATGTAGGCGTACCGGGGTACTCCAAGAAATGGGATGCGCAGAACAACTATGTAGACAAGCTTATTACCGGGGAGACCGGCGTCAGCGTAGATTATGTACTCGCAGGGAATGATGTGAACTCCGAATTTAACGTGATGATGGCAACCGGCAATCTGCCCGACATTATCACACTGGACCGCTGGAACAGCAACTCGCTGATCCAGACGCTGATGAGCAGCGGCACGGTGGCTCCCCTTAACAAGCTGATGGAGGAGTATGATCCGTACCTGACCACCATTCTGCCGCCATCCATGGTAGACTGGTACACCCAGCCGGACGGCAATCTCTACTCCATTCCGAACTACTATGTATCTCCGGAGATGCTGGATCAGTATCCCGGGGTGAAGAAGTTCTACAATGAACGCTCCAACGGCCAGATTCTGGTCCGCCAGGACATCATGAACGATCTTGGCATTACTATGGAAGACCTGCAGCAGGAGGATTCCCTGATTGCAGCGCTGAAGAAGGTGAAGGCTGCCGGGGTGAAATATAACGGTATGGATATCATTCCGGTCTATCTGGACGATAAGGATAAGTATATCAACGACTCCCTGGGCGTGCTAAGCGGCTCCTTCGGCGCTGTTAGCGAGACAGAGGACGGCTCTTATTCAGATGTCCGCCGCACCAGCGAGTTCAAGAATGTGCTGAAATTCGTCAACCGGCTGTATTCGGAAGATCTGCTATCACTGGAGAATTTCACAAGCGACCACAACCAGATTGCGGAGAAAATGACGCAAGGCTCGATCTTCATGAAGATCGGCAGCTATGCCGACTACAAAGACCCGGTCAACAACCTCTACCAAGCGGATAAGGAAGCGAAATATGTAACCGTTGACGCTATTCAGTCCAAGGAAGGCACGCTGCCGCAATACGGCAGATCGCTCAACAAGGGCTGGACCCTGACCTTTATCAACAAAAAGTCCAAGCAGCAGGACCGCGCAATTCAGTTCCTGGAGTATCTATACAGCGAGCATGGCCAAACCGTCAACAGCTTCGGCAAGGAAGGCGAGACCTTCACGGTAACAGCAGACGGTAAATACAAGCTGAACTCCGAAATTGAGGAAGCGATCAACAAGGACTGGAACGCCGCCTCCAAGAAATGGGGCTTCGACTCCATCTGGTGGATGGTTAATGAGGTATGGCTGAAGGATGTCAAAGAAGCCGAGAAGACCGAGCAGACGGAATATATGGACAAGCTGTTCTCCGGCACAGCCAAATATATGTTCAGCAATGATGTTATGGACTCCGGCAACCTGTTCGATGCGTATGAGCCCGGCTCCAAGGAAGCCAATGCCGAAGCGAAAATCAATGTCTACTGGGCACAGATCGTTCCCAAAATCATTTTCGCCAAAAGCGATGCCGAATTCGAATCCGTCTACACAGAAGCCCTCGCCACACTGGACAAGCTGGGCCTGAAGGATATCGAAGCCGCGAAGAACGCCCGCGTCCAGGAACTCAAAGAAGCTACCGGCACTAAGCTGGTATCGCCTAAGTATACTGGAACTTATCAATAAGTTAACAAATAAAGACGCTGCGGGGAGACATTCCCGGGCGTCTTTTACTTATATCTTAAGTCGTCTACTTATTGGCCCCGATGAGTGAGCTTAACCGCTCCAGCAGATCGCCGCCGCCCGTAACCGAGATGGAGCCGATCCGGTCGCATATCTTCTCGAGGAATTCCAGCTCCTTGAGCCGGAACAGCGTCTGATTCTCGTCCATCAGCTTCGCCGTATTCAGCAGGCTGCGTGTTGAAGCCGTCTCTTCCCGGCGGGTAAGCAGGTTCGCCTGCGCTTTCTTCTCGGCGAGCAGGACGGTGTTCAGGATGTCTTTCATTTCCCCCGGCAGAATGACATCCTTCACCCCCGCCCCGACAAAACGTACCCCGAATTCTTCTCCCTTCTCCTGGATACGGGACAGAATGAAGGTGGCCACATCCTCTTTTCGTTTCAGGAGATCGTCCAACCTCAGCGTCCCGACATATTCCCGGAGCAGGAGCTGAAGCTGGATGTGGATCTGCTCGTCAAACCCCTTCATCTCCAGAACACGGTGCGGACTTACGATGGTGTACTGGCATACGAAGTTCAGACGCAGCGAGACCTTATCTTCTGTCATCATTTCTTGACCCACCAGATCCATCTGCTGCTGTCTTAGATCGACCGTCTTGGTCAGCACCGAGACCGGTCCCTTCCAGAAATAATACTTACCCGGCGTAAGCTCCCGCTGGAGTGTATGATCATAGAACAGGAAGCCCTGCTCGTAGCTCGCAATCTCGTAGCACTGCACATACGGAGTAAGCTTCGGGATAATCGAGCGATCAATCCCGGCAGGCAGCTCCGGCTGCCTAATATCCGTATGGACGAAGGTGTGCTTCCTCAGGAGGTTCCAATAAGCATACACACCCGGCTTCAGCAGCTGCTTGAATTGACCATCCTCATAGTGCAGAACGATCTCATGATCCTGTACGCGTACGACATCGAGCTCCTTCAGGAGTTCATCCTCCTGTAAGAACAGCTCCAGATCTTTGCCCTCGACATTAAACGGTCTGCCAATGTTCAGTACTACCACCGTATGCTGCGACCATGAGAAGTAACGGTAGGTTCCCGGCAGCAGCCGCTTCACATAACTTCCCTTATGAAAGAGCAGACCGCGCTGGTCCGCTTGAATCGTGATTGGCTTCAACATCATATGTATTACCCCCTTCTTGATTGGCCAATGGATGACAGAATCCCGCTGCAGATCAGGCGGAATCACGTTTGAGACAGGCGGTCTGCCGGGAGGTCCGGGAGGACTCTTGAGACCTGAGGCTAACCCAACCTTCAGCCAGCCTTCGTTCCCTTCTGTCCTTGCCAATTCCTCCCCAGCTGCCGCACCATCGGTATCCACGGATTGCAAAGCCCTTCCGCAGTGCGCTAGACTAGCCGCCAGAGATTCTGTCCATTGGTTGGCTTACTCCGATTGTGCTTCAATAGTCGCTCGATGGAAATCGAGTACTGTAACCAACGTCGCTGTGAAGGCGATCGGGGAATCGAACCCCTTATCTGCTCTTACCGCAACGGACCGTACAGGATACCGTAACATACATGCCGGCACTGCGGGATCACCAGAGGTCCCCGCCTCGTTACGCCCGTTCGGATAAGAACCGGATGTAGGATGTACGCGCTTGGCGTTACCTTACAGGCTCTATCATCGCTGATATCCAGCGGGGCGAACATGGCGGAAGTATTACGATGGGAGAAAAAATTTCCAGAGAGGGGGTTTTAGAGGCATGAAAAAAAGCCCAAAGGCAGGTGGGGGAGCCTGCTTTTAAGCTTGGTTAGGGGGATGGGTGAGTATATTCAAAATTACTACAAAAAAATAGACCGCCCTCACCAAAGGAATCGGTCTATTTCTTGACTGGTTTACCTTTTGAAGCCACCGCCCTTAAAAGCGGCTATTGCTCCGAGAGTCGTGTTCGCTGCACGGCTCTCTTTTTTCACTATACTTTCTCCTGCCCATTGCACGACTCTCTTAGAATTACTCAGTAGACTGGAAAACCTTAAGCTTACGAAGTAGCTTTCTGCGAGAGCTTTTAGGTAATGCCTGTGGAGGTATACCAAGCATTGACCCTAATGATTTCTTACGTGACACTGGTTGTGTTGATTCTCTCTTTCCACAAAAAGAATCAGGCCACCCCGGCCAAAGGAAAGCGTCCTATTTCAATGGATAACCTTTAGAAGCCGCCGCCCTTATAAACGGCTATTGCTCCGAAAGTCGTGTGTCCAGCACGGCTCTCTTTTTTATTATACTTACTCCTGCCTAATGTACCACTCTCTTAAAATTTCTCATTAGCCCGAGCCCACTCTTCCGGCGAGATCCATTGGAAGAGTCTGCTCTGTTCGTATATTCAAATATTTCCATTCGTGGTATAATCGCTGAAGCAATAGAAAGGCTTATATGGGCGGTCGGCTAATCTCCCGGAAGGGAGGTGACGCCAATGGAGGTTTATCAAGCATTGTCCCTGATGTTCATGTTTGGCATGTTCATTATCGCTCTGCTAAATTACCTCAAAAAGAAATAGACCGCCCTCACCAAGGGACGCGGTCTATTTTTTGACGGTTTACCTTTTGAAGCCACCGCCCTTAAAAGCGGCTATTGCTCCGAGAGTCGTGTTTGCCGCACGGCTCTCTTTGTATTCTACGTTTTTTCTGCCTTTACTATACCACAAATCAGTTCATAAAGTAAAAAAATCTCAGTTCTGTTACAGAAAAAATGCCCAAGCAATCGAAAAGAAGCAACTTACTCCAGTCCTGCAAAATTGTACTGCCTCCATAGGGCATTTGCCGGTCGGACTCTTCCTTATATGCAGTATGTAAACATTCATGAAAGTATACTAAAATAGTATTATCAATGCAGAATCCATATCTTTCTCATTAAGCTGCATAACCGGAGGGAACTAACTAATGAAAAAACATATCCATGTTGTTGGTGCTGTGATCATTGAAAATGAAAAAATACTTTGTGCACAGCGGGGAGCCAGCAAAGCATTGGCCTACATGTGGGAATTCCCAGGCGGGAAAATTGAGGACGGAGAATCACCACAGTCTGCACTAAAACGAGAGATCGATGAAGAAATGAACTGCACAATTGAAATAGGTGAAGCGATCGAGACCACTGTGTACGAATATGACTTTGGTTTTGTTCATCTCACTACTTTTTATTGCAATCTATTAAAAGGCACACCAACCTTAACTGAACATGTTGCCATACAATGGTTACCTGCTAATGAATTAATGTCTTTAGAATGGGCGCCTGCCGATATTCCTGCTGTTCAAAAAATTCAAGAAACACTGGGGAAATGAAATGGACAATCCCCTTCTACATTTAAACAATTCTTTAAGCTGGGCGTTTATTGACCATCAACAGGATTCGCCAGATAAATATAAGCCAAAACTGTTAGTCAATAATAAGGACACTAATGATTATGTACTTACGCCTTTGTTAGAGGAGCTGGACCGTTGTTCCTCTTTCATTATTTCTGTTGCCTTTATTACTGAGAGTGGCTTAGCAACCCTTAAGTCACATTTAGCTGATCTGAAATTAAGAGGGATTAGTGGTAAAATCCTAACCTCAAATTATCTAAACTTTAACAAGCCAAAGATATATAGAGAGTTGCTAAAAATAACGAATGTTGAGGTGCGTTTAACAGATCTAAGTGGTTTTCATGCTAAAGGTTACGTTTTTCAACATGAAGATCATTCAACAATCATTATGGGAAGCTCTAATCTGACTGCGGCAGCATTAAAAGCCAACTACGAATGGAACGTGAAATTAACCTCATTTAAACATGGGGGCCTTCTTGGGCAGTTCCATAGTGAGTTTGAAAAGGTATGGCTTAATGCTGTTCCACTTACCGATAGATGGATCGAATTATATCAAATCCTTTATGAAGAGGTTCAGAGGGTAACCCGAAATGATCGACTAGCAATGCCCTTAACTCCTGACAAATTTCCTCAAATTGAATCTGGTTTAGTCTCACCTAATAAAATGCAGGAGAGAGCACTACAAAATATAAAGGAGTTGCGCACAACAGGGGCAGTTAAGTTAAAGGACTTGTTATTTCAGCGACAGGAACAGGAAAAACCTATCTGTCTGCTTTTGACGTGAAGAACTTTGCTCCCAGGAGAATGCTCTTTGTAGTACACAGAGAACAAATATTGCACAAAGCTTTATCTGATTATCAACGAATACTAGGCGGTACGGACAGTGATTTCGGTATTTTATCTGGAAATAGTAAAGAAACAGAAGCCAAGTACCTCTTTGCTACAATTCAAACCATCTCTCAGAACTCCTCATTAAGTAATTTTAATCCTGAGGCGTTTGATTATATTTTGATTGACGAGGTTCATAAAGCAGGAGCACGTTCCTACCTTAAAGTTATCGAACATTTCACACCTAAGTTTCTATTGGGCATGACAGCAACTCCAGAACGCACTGATGAATTTAATATATATGAACTATTCGACTACAACATTGCTTACGAAATCCGCCTTCAAGAAGCTTTGGAAGAAGATATGTTGTGTCCATTTCACTATTTTGGAGTTACAGACTTTGAATACAACGGCCAAATCATTGATGATACGACTCTACTCTCCCAGCTAATCACTGATGAAAGAGTTTCTTATTTAATTGAAAAGGTTGAGTATTACGGTTACTCAGGGGAAGCCATAAAGGGCTTAATCTTTTGTAGTCGCAGAGAAGAAGCTATCGAACTATCTAACATTCTAAATATGAAAGGTTATCGTACAGTAGCTTTGACTGGAAGCGATAGTCAAGAAACACGGGAGCGCTGTGTAACTGATCTTGAATCAGGTAACCTAGACTATATTCTAACTGTAGATATTTTCAATGAAGGAATCGATATCCCTTGTATTAACCAAGTTGTGATGCTTCGTCAAACTCAGTCCAGTATAGTGTTTGTTCAGCAGCTAGGACGTGGCTTACGTAAGCATCCTAATAAAGAGTTCGTCACGATTATCGACTTTATTGGTAACTATAAAAATAATTATCTGATTCCTGTAGCCCTGTCAGGAGACAAGACTCAAAACAAGGATAATATTCGTCGTCACATGAAGGACACCAGTTATATTAAGGGCATCTCAACCATTAACTTCGAAGAAATTGCCCTTCAACAAATTTATCGCTCGATTAGTAATAGTAATCTAACAGCACTTAAGATTCTTAAAGAATCTTACTCTCAACTTAAAAATCGCCTTAATCGAATACCCAAACTGATGGATTTCATTGAAGCAAACTCAATTGATCCGCTTATATTCACTGATGAGCATTCAAGTTATTATCACTTTCTACAAAAGATTAAAGAAAATATTCCCATCTTATCAGAGCACGAGAAAAGTTATATAGTAATGCTATCGGAAGAGATTCTAAATGGAAAACGCAGACATGAGATTATATTAATAAACTTACTACTCTCTGGAGATAGTGTTACTTCGACCGAGTATATGAATGCACTTATGGAGGATGGCTGCCTAACCGATTCCGCAACGTTGGATTCTGTCTTACGTGTTCTAAATTTATCTTTTTTCACTGAAGCCACAAGAAAAAAGTATGGAGAAATAGCTGTAGTGCAATTCGATCCGTCTCAAAATTATGTGTTCCATCCAACGTTGGCTTATTCGCTAAAGAATAACACGTACTTTAGAGAAATGGTGATTGATATTATTCAGACTGCTTTTCATAAAAATGAACAGTACAGTCCTGGCGAATCTTTAACTTTATACAGGAAGTATTCCAGAAAAGATGCTTGTAAACTTTTGAATTGGAATAATGACGAGGGCTCAACGATATATGGCTATAAAACAAAGCATCAAACTTGCCCTATCTTTGTAACCTATCACAAAAATGAAAAAATAGAAGCAAGTACGAAATATAAAGAAAACTTTATCAATACAGAGGTTTTAATGTGGTCAACAAAAAATAAACGAAAACTTGAATCTAAGGAGGTTAAAACAATTCTTGAGGCAGATCGTCTAGAAATCGACCTTCATGTTTTCGTGAAAAAGGATGATGCAGATGGAACAGAATTCTACTACTTAGGTAAAGCACATCCCGATCAAAAAACTGCTGTACAGGCATCTATGCTGGACAAAAATAATAAGTCTATATCCGTTGTGCATATAAATCTGCTATTAGAGAATGCTGTTGAGAGTAAGTTGTATGGGTATTTGACTAAATCTTAGAATGTATCAATAACTAAGGATGTGGATACACCACATCCTTAGTTATCTAAAAACCCCAAACTTATAACGGCCAATATATCTTCCTTAACGGTATTAAAGTCCGTGTCTCTGAATCAAATTGATCATAATATTGCGTTACTAACTCCGCTAGTAGATCCAAGTCTATTAACGATAAAGGGATATTTGATCGTTCCGCTTCATATTTGGCTTCTTTGGTAAATCCACCAGTAGATACATAAATCCCCCGATCCCCTACTCTTAATCCTCCAGTAAAACTACGTATGTGACTAGATCCCATACTGCCTGAACGGTGCTTTACTTCCACTATAATCCTTGGTTCTTCAAGCCCTAGACCATCTGGAGATGCAAAAATATCTCTTCCTCGATCCGGCCCTTTAGGTGAGATTCGCGTCTTGTACCCCATTCCTCGGAGTACACCTGCCACAAGTTCTTGCATCTGCTCCCAGTCTAACTTAGCAATCTTATCCTTAATAAACTCGTTGGACTTCTCAATAACGTCATCCTTGATGATCTCTAATTCTTCAGCCTCCTCCTCTGTATCAGCTTTCACAGGCTCTATTGTTTGATCTGATGAATTAACAACTGCCTGACCAGCCGCCATTTGCTTGAGCAATTCCTTCTGAACTTCATTGGGTATAGCAATAATAGTCATAATAGAACCAAGCGTATTCCGAGCACTGGCTGACAAAACATCTCTAGATACTGTCCCCTCCCAATTTACTCTGCGAATTTGTGGCTTATCCGTAATATAATCAGGTTTATATTCATAATTTGAAACAACTCTTCCTATGTAATAAAGACGCTCTTCCGGATGATAAGTGATTACAAGATCATCTATTTTAAAATCACTCACAAACCGAAAAATCTGGCCAGCAGTTATATTGATCTTACCTTCTTTGTATTCAGGATACGCTAACTTCAAAAGCCTCTTCACTTCTGCCAAAGTCTTCACTGTACTGACATTCCCCAATTGAGCCCAACCTATCGCGATCGCTTGCTTTTCTTTGAATTCGTCGATAAGGTATGCTTTCTCCCCCGCTCTTACAAGCCACATATTCCCCATAGTTAACACCCCTTCATCTGGACTTACAATATTTATGGTAATTCGACAATCTAGGAGATATCCCTTCCAAAAATAAGCATAAAAAAGGACTGTCGAATGAACAGCCCTGAAATAATGTTTGTATTATTTCCTAAGTAGCAGTAAAAGCTTGTGCAAGTTGCATCCCATCCTTAAGTCCCTGTAGATATAAACGTTCATAAAGAACAGATTGCTTTATGGAAAGCTTATCTTCCCAGTTTTCAAATTCTGGCTTATGCACAATATCGATGGAAGCAAATAATTCTTCAAAAGCTTTGCGCTCTTCATCAAAAACTCGTCTAGGCTCGGATTGATGTTCAATTAGTGCACTTACTTCAACTAATCGATCCTGAATTGTTTCTATAAACCATATCGGAAAACTCACCATATCTCCCCCTCATAACTAATCACTCGGAGAAACTTTTGATATTCCCTCTCATACAGTCATATTGTAAGCGATAAAACTAATATTTTAATGCGGATATCGAATTAAATAAAAATAATACTGGAAAGCAATTGATCTTACCCAATAACCTTTACCGCATTATCCTTAATCCTTGTGACTGTCTCCACCAGCTTTTTTTGTTTCGCACCATCGAACAACTTCACAAAACTTTGCGGCTTATCAAATGGCGGCTTAACAAGTTCAGATACATTATCGATATAGCCGTTCTGAGCAATATAATCTATAACTTTTTTGACAAATACAATTTGCCCCTGGTTTAAAGACTGGTCATTAATAAACTCCGAGAATGCAGCTGTGGCAGCCTCATACTCTAACTTGGCTATTCTACGGACCAATAAGCCAAACGGCGTATCTTTGAATTCCCGTTGATAATCCTCAGCCGTACCTAGTTCACCTATAAAAATCTTTTCCAGCACTTCGTAGTCCAGCGCAGTTAAAGGAATATTATTACGAAGCTTATGAATTACAATTGCATCGCGGTTTTTCTCAATGTAACGATTCACCTTAAGCTTATAATCTTCAAAGGTATAGGCTTCATACATTCCTTTCCCTTCATTAATTTCAAGAACTTCGTCCATTAAATTTGTGTAGATGGGGTTTTTACCACCTTCTTCATCTACAATGAATTTAATCAAACCACGCAGTTCCTTGCGTACTGTTTCAAAATCCAGTAGACCTGCACTCTCCCAGAACTCCTCCGTACCAATAGTCTGAATAAGTGGTAGTTTTTCTTTTATCCACTGGATAGTAGCACGCTGAAGCAAGCTAGAAGCTACTTCCATCAGCTGCTTCTTTCCCTTCTTGAATTGCGGCGATTCCTCAAGCTGGGCAATCATCAGACCATACATGAAATTATCAAACCGTTTGGCGTGTTCATCTGTATCAGACATATATACAATAGGTGCAAGGTGCATTATAAGATTTGATTTATCCTGATCCAACAGACAGACAAAAGCTTCACGATGCTTATACTTTTCTATATGCTGTAATTGCAATTTTACAGATACGAGCTCAGTATTCAGTGCAAGAATTTGCCCCAATACTATTAATATCAACTCTGTACGGACAGCCTGATAGGATTCATCAGTAAAACAAGCTTGCTGTAAATAATGGATCAAACGTACTCGCTTCGCAAAGATCGCTTCAGACAAACTCTGGCCTTCATTTCCCTGAAGACCTTCCTTATGCTGACGGAAAAATTCAAAGTTGCCCAGATAATCAAAGATGACGAAGCGTTGCTTGTCCTCACCTTCTCCGAACAAATCCCTGCGCAACCTTGTCCCACGGCCAATCATCTGCCAGAACTTCGTTTTGGAACGAATCCTCTTGAAAAATACAAGGTTTACAATCTCCGGTACATCTATCCCTGTATCCAGCATATCCACTGAAACGGCAATATGGGGCTCTTTATCAGGTATTTTGAAATCGTCAATCAAGCTCTGCGTATAGGTATCTTCCGAGACAATCCTCTTAGCGAAAGTTCCCTTATATTGAGGATATAGCTTATTAAAGCGTTCCACGATATACTGGGCATGATTTTTCTTCTGAGCAAAAATAATTGTTTTCCCAAGCCGGTCCCCGCCTGCCACCTTAATTCCCTGAGTCATTAGATCTTCCAACACACGGTCCACTGTGGCCTGATTAAAAATAAATTCGTTAATTGCAGGAGATGGAATGAACTCAGGCATTTCACCGTCCTCATCCGTAAAGTCTTCCTCATACCGCGCCTTATCTTCTGGCGAGAGATTATCATAAGTAATTCCATGCTCCAAAAATCTTGTTGTAACCTCAATGTTATAGTAGGGGACCAAAACATGATCAACCTCTACAGCCGTTTCATAGGTGTAGGCATAAGTTGGTACACCATTTTGCATCTCAAAGAAATCATACGTATTCCGGTCCACTTCAGTCTTGGGGGTAGCAGTCAAGCCCACAATAATACCATCAAAATATTCAAAAATCGCACGGAATTTCTTGAAAATACTCCGATGGGCTTCATCCACAATAATCAAATCAAAGTGAGCGGGCGTAAATAGGCGTTTCCCATCATCAGTCTTTGCCCTATCGATGGCATTCAGCATTGTTGGATAAGTCGAGAACACAATACGGGCTGTTTTGTCATCCTTATTGCTCAACAGATTACACAGCGACATGTCAGGCAAATAATTTTTAAAATCATCTTTTGCCTGTTTAACCAACGCCTTCCGATCTGCCAAAAAGAGGATATTGGTTACATATCCCCCACGGGATAAGACATCTGTTAAACTGGAGGCCGTTCGGGTCTTACCGGTTCCAGTTGCCATGACTAACAGAGATCGTCTGTGTCCCTCCATGATATTCTCACATACAGCACGGATTGCTTCCTTTTGGTAGTAACGATCAGTAATCTTGTCGTCAATAATAACTTCATTGAGCACTTTACGTTCATTTCTCCGGTTCATTAACTTCTGTAGATCCGCCTTGGAGAAAATCCCACTTACTTTACGCTGTGGTGAGGTAACATCATCCCACAGATTCGTTTCAAAACCATTCGTCGTAAACATCATCGGCCGTCTTCCAGTCATCTGTTCCAGACAATCGGCATACAGCTTGGCCTGATGAGTACCAATTTTCGGGTCCTTCGAAGTTCGCTTGGCTTCTATCACTGCTAACGGCAGACCGTCTTTACCGTATAGCACATAGTCGGCATACCCCCTGTCTTCATTATTAGGCATACCAAACACTTCTACTTCTTCCCTTACATCATCTCCGAGTGTCCAGCCAAGCAACTTCAGGTCAACATCAATAAATTTCTTGCGTGTATGGAACTCCGAAAGATCTCCAGGTGTAAAGTGGCGTTCTTCCTGATGCTGGCCTTTGTCAGCGGTAAGTTTATCACTCATTGCTGCGATTTGGGCACGCAAAGCCTCAATTTCGGATTCTTTTTGTTCGATTAAGCTATCCCTTTCCTTAATCCTTGCTTCATCCAGAACAACCTTTTCGGCTGGGATATTGCTTTCAATGAAATGTCGTTCCTCATAATTAGCCCCATAGCAGTAATCAAGCCACTGCACAAATTCAAATAAAGCAGCCAGCGACAAGACTGCATCGCTACGACTGATATTCTTGTCCGTATGTACCGCGAGGTTCCCTAGCTTAATAATGTAACCCAGCTTACCCCAAGTCTGATTCTCCATCGCAAATTTGAAGGTTGGCTCATGAATCAATGCCTGCAAGTTGTCCTTATAGGGCATAGTAATAGTATTATCGGCAGCATATACCCACTTCACTGCAAGCTCAAAAGCTTTCCTGCTGCCCACCGCCGCCATCGCCGGAGAGGTAGCAAGCACCTTCTCCGCTTCGATAGCCGCTGTAGCAAACAGCTTATATTCCGTTTGTCCCTGTAAGAATTCAAAGTTTGCAGGCATTGGATTCACCTCATGAGTAAAATGATGAAAGCGATTTGCTTACTATAAGAGTAGAGTTAGAGCTCATTATTCAAAATACTGACTCATCAGACTGTCGAAGAGTTGCTGCGTTTCGTCGATGGCCTGTTTGACGATGGCTTTTTGTTCTTCGATTTTGTTGACTATGTTAGCGAATTGATTCTGAAGTTTGAGAGGTGGAAGTGGAATGGTCATTGCCTTGTATGCTCCGACATTAAAATGTTGTTGAGCCGCACCACTAGTCCCTTTAAAAATTTGATTTTTTCCATGAGGAAAGTTTGTAAAAGCACATAAATATAACGGATTGATTTTTATAACGTCAGGTCTGGCAATTATAATATCAACAGCGTTACAGCCGACATACTCTTCGGTAACAACGCAAGATGTGCCAGGATAACCCGATCGAACTACAAGTACATCCCCTGCTATCAAGATAGACTTGCTGTGTATTTTATGGCCTTCAGGCGTGAAATATATCCAGCTTTTATCACGAACATACATTTCACCAACGTTCAGTGAACGAAATGTCTTTACCCCATTAGATTCCTGTGTATAATATTGTGCAGGCTTTATAACTACGCCAACAGTTACCTTCGCAACATTTCCTATAGTAGTACATTCCCATTTATCAAACTCATTTTCATTACCAAACATCTCGCAAAAAGCTGATTTGATCAAATTATCCATCTCTGTAAATTGCTGTTTACGTATGACAAGCAGTTCTGCGACAACATTCAGCGTTTCAGCAATTTGTTTTTGTGTTTCAATTGGTGGGAGAGGTATCTCAGTCTCTTTTATAAATCTATCTAATTTTAAATTGGAAATACCTGTTGTCTTATTTTGAAATTTTCTTGTACCGCCCATTCTGTAATTAAAAAACAAATAATAAAACATATACTTCGGATAGTTAATTTCTTTATCCTTTAGTCGTATTACTGATGTAAAGTTATTGAAAAGATATTTATTATTTTCGCCCTCAAAAAACACTACTCTACCAACAGGTTGTTGTGGACTACCGCCAGACTTTTCTATAATAATATCTCCGTGTGATAAAAACTTATTTTCCGCTTTTTTAGTATCTATTATTCTTGTAACGACATTTGAGTAATTAATGGTACCGTTATTAGTAAAATTAGTCGTACGCAATACTGGAATACCACTGCCTACTTCATCATCCACTCCCCATTCTCCAGGTAAAGGTTTTTCAATAATTTCTATTAACTTATTCATTAAGCAACCCCCTCAATTCCTCCATCTTGGAGGCAATATCAAGGTTTAACTGCTCCAGTCGAGACATAATCACTTCAGACTTGTCATACTCTACCTTCTCATACACAACCTCTTTATACCGATTGATAGACAGGTCATAGTCATTGGCTTCAATCTTTGATTTATTTACCATAAAGCTCGATTCTGTCGGCAAACGATCTACTTCACCCTCCAGATTGTGATAACGGGCAATGATATCAGGAATATCGTTAGCTGCAATAGGCGAACGCTTGTCATCCAGCGAATACCCGTCGGCTTTCATATCATAAAACCATACTTTATCAGTGCCGCCTGCCCCTGTCTTGGTAAACAGCAGAATCGCTGTGCTGACTCCCGCGTAAGGTTTGAACACTCCGCTTGGCATGGAGATCACCGCCTGAAGCTGATGATTCTCTACTAATTCTTTACGAAGCGACTTATGCGCCTTAGTCGAACCAAATAGTACGCCATCCGGCACGATACAGGCACAGCGTCCGCCTTTACGGAGAATACGCAAGAAGAGGGCCACGAATAGAAGCTCTGTCTTCTTAGTATCTGTAACAGTTCTTAGATTATCATTGATGCTTTCAGCATCCACTGTGCCAGTGAATGGGGGATTGGCAAGAACAATATCATAAGCGGATGCTACGTTATTTTGTCTGGATACACTATCTACATAATCTATATGCGGCTGACTGATGGAGTGTAACATCAGGTTCATAGCAGACAGGCGCAACATCGTTCTGTCGGTATCATAGCCCGAGAACATCTCACCGGAGAAATGCTCCCACTGTTCGCCTGTCATCTCCGACTCGTATTTTTCACGGATATATTCAGCTGAAGAGACAAGGAAACCCGCAGTACCACAAGCAGGGTCAACGATCTTATCGTTTGGTGTAGGCGCTATCAGCCGGACCATTAAATCACGAATATGTTTTGGCGTTCTAAATTGGCCGTTTTGTCCAGCCGAAGCGAGCTTGCCCAACATGTACTCATACAGATCGCCCTGCATATCCAGATCCTTAATATCATGCTCATACAGCTCATCTAGGCCTGTAATCATCTTCTGCAGCACTTGAGGTGTGGGAACCAAGAACATGGCATCCTGCATGTAGCGTGTGAAGGCGGTCATGTTCTCTCCATTCATCGTTTTAATAAAAGGAAAGACCTGCGTGCCAACAATATCATAGATGATACGGGCGTCTTTGGTTTTGAACTTACTCCAGCGCATATTCTGTCCGTCTTCGTTTTGAGGGAATATTTTCGGCACCTCTGCTCCGCTAATCGCCTCAAAACTCTCGTTCTCCAATTCCTTTTCATCCAGTGAACGGATAAACATCAGGTAAGTCAACTGTTCAATAACGGTTAAAGGATTACTAATCCCACCAGCCCAGATATCAGACCATATTTTGTCAATCTTATTACGCACTTCTCCAGTTAGCATTCATCTTTCTCCATTTCTACAATAAATTCCTTATAACGATAATACTCCTCTTATTATACACTGAGTAAGAAAAGAAACTGATACCAAAATAAATCTTACTTATTAAATTTATAGTTTTTTAGATACATACTTTTTTCATAACATTTCCAATACTTTTATAGGATAATAGATACAGCAATACTATATTTTCCATAAGGAGAACTACATGATTACCAAGGCGCTGCTTCAGTATTATTCAGAATGTTTAAAATATGAAGGCTATTTTTCGACTCAACTCAAAAATACAGATTTACACCACGCAAAGATTGATCCGTTTAACATAGAGGATATCGTTAAACGTTATGAGCATTTAAGCCAAAATCTAAAAGATAACCAATTAATTATGTTTGGCTATCCGTTGATAAAAATAAATAAGAAGGATACTTATATTCCATTAATTCTCTGGAGTAGTTCAACATTTCAATCAGATCATAATCTCTATAAGGCTGATCAATCAGGGTTTCATAAGGAAATATATAAAGCTTTGGCCGATAAGAACTCTCTTAATATTCTTAATCACTTGAAAGAGCAATTCTCCTCAAATCCTGCTGAATTCTTGAATGACCATACAATGGTTACACAACTACTTGAAATTGCCGATCTCGAAGAAACAAGAAACTTGCCTGTATACACTATCTTCCCGGCGAAGAACTCCGATTTTAGTAACTATCATGTCTCACAGGAGATTCAGGCAATTTTAGAAGATAAATTTGAGCCAAGTCCCATTCTCAAAAGTTATCTTAATCATAGCTTCGCAATTCCAAAGGTCTCAGAAGACCCGTCACTCATTCATATTGTACCTGGCAATCTTCCTCAAAATAACGTAATGCATGATATAAATCATACCATTAATATTGTTAAGGGACCTCCAGGAACTGGCAAGACACAGACTATTCTTAACTTGATCGCCAACCAGGTCAATCACCAAAAAACTTGTGTTATTGCTAGTACAAACAATCAAGCAGTAGATAATATTGTAGAGAAACTGGATGCAAACGGAATAAACAAATACTTTTTCGGATACGCCCGCTTAGGAAGTAACGCCAAGAACAAGGAAGCTGCAATACCTATTCAGTATGCTTTAGAGCGTATGATAGAGATAGTGAAAACAACCCCGAATAACATACTTACTATGGAGTCTTATTTAGCATATCAAAGTAAGAGTCAAGCCTTAATGGATGAAATAACTCATACTGAACAGATCGAGAATCAAATTATTGATCTGACTAGCACAATTAATCAGCTTAAGGACCTAATTAACGTCCTCAATGATAGATTGCGGCTGAACCACTTGATTCCTATGAAAAATGATCTAGAGTCTATTTCAATTGCTAATGAGAAAATAGAATTTCGTCTACGTGAACTGGTCGATGAACCGTTACAACTCTACGGTAATGGCATTTTCAGAAAATTTCGTTCATACATAGCTGGAAGACTACGTACCTATATGAAATTCCGTATAAAAAAGCAGTTGAGTTACATCGGGGCAAGACAGCTCTGGGAATACATTGACAGCAACGCTCCCATTCAGTCTCTGGCCTTCTGTGAGGAGATTATTAAAGTTATCAACCTTGAATTACGCTGTACTCAACTTGTTGAAGAGTTGTCTGCAATAAAGAGTCGCCAACAGGAGTCCTCAGCAGACCTTGAAATTTTATATGAAAAGAAAAATGAGATTGACCTTTATCTTTTACAACACCAATGGCTTCACACTGCAGAGCCTGTTCTTAAAGATATGAAAGAGCTCCAAAAAATAAAAGCTTTAATTCAGGAACTGCGTGAGAAAGGAAATATTAAAAATAATTCATCTGCCTTTCCTTCTTTTCTAAAACTGTTTCCTGTCCTTCTCGTTAGCAGTTTGTCTGCACGCAATTTCATTCCAGTGGGAATGTCTATTGATCTTGCGATCATAGATGAATCTTCCCAGTGTTCCATTCCAAGCATTTTTTGTGTGCTTCAATCAGCACGTAAAGCCTGTTTATTCGGAGATTCCAATCAGCTGAGTCATATCGTTTCAATTGAGGACACTTTTAGCAGGAAATTGTTTGAAGCACACGCACCAGGAATAGAACTTGAGCCTTATTGTTATCTAAATAATTCTGCATTTGAGAGAGCTGAACAAGCTTGCGAATTTAGCGAGGGGGGAACACACCTTCTTAACTACCATTACCGTTGCATTCCTTCTATTGCGTCTTTCAGTAACCAGCAATTTTACCGTAACCGTTTAAGGATGATGCGCAATGAACCAGACAGGCAACCTTATTCAACTGGAATTTATTCAACCAATGTATATGGTTCAGTATCAGGGACAATTAATTATCAAGAACTAACAGAAATCAATACTATTGTGAATAGACTGGAGCAGAATGGTATTAACCAGATTGGTATCGTAACCCCTTTCGCTGCTCAGAAAAAACAGTTAATAGAATTATTCCGCAGTAAACCTAATATTAAAGTTGGCACTGTTCATTCTTTTCAAGGTGGAGAGTGTAAAGCGATTATTTTCAGCACAGTAATTTCACAAGGCTCAACACCATTTCAAGTAAATTTTGTACAGAACAGCTACCGGTTGATTAATGTAGCCCTTACCCGTGCACTTGATTATTTCATGATAGTTGGAAATCTTGCACAGATAGATAACGGACAAGGTTATTTGACTAAACTAAGCCGTTATATTTACACAATTGAAGCAAGTAGCTTTCATTGCCCTTCAATAGAATTATCCATTGCATTCAACCAAATAATACAGCAAGAAAACCGTATTAAACTTATGCATGAAGGCGAGCGGATGATTTATAAAAAACTCCTAATATTCCTTGGTGGTATGCCCTTACTTGTCTTTCCCAAAGTCCCCATAAAAGATGTTTTATCAATTAATCTAAAATTAGATTATTCATTAAGAAACTTTTACTTTACGAGTCACTTGGACTTTGTTATTTATGAAAAAGAATCTTTGCAGCCGCTCTGCTCAATCGAATACGACGGCAGGCATCACCGTAATGATCCAAAAACAATCATGAATGACAAAATGAAGGATACTTTGTGCACATACACTGAGTTCAAACTGATTCGTATCAAATCCAATGATGAAACTGCGGGGTGGGACGAATTAAAAAGCTATCTGCATTCTTTTAGCTGATATAGTCCAATTCATTCTATAAATAATTTTAACAATCTTTCCTTTTACTTCGTGAAGGATGATACAGACAATTGGGGGTTTAGGACTATAGATTAATTGCGCCCCTGAATTTAAAACAGTGAAAGAAAAAGGTGCTCCTTCGAGAACACCTTTTTTTGTCATGGTCTATTTAAAATAATTCTCCAGCCTACTTATTATTTCAGCATTGCTGGCTGAATAATCACTTAGTCTATTCTTGGTCTTACTACTGTCATACAAGGAAATATTCATTTTGTTATATATATCAATACCGAATCTAACATCCTTATTTACATATATCTGAATGTTATACGTATAGGGATCGAACTTAATTTTTCCGTCATTCGCATTCTTCAAGTCTAACTTATCGAACTCAGCTATGATCTTAGTTATTTCTTCCCGATCTTCAATTTTAATTTCATCTTGAGTAACTTCAACACCTGAAGATCTTTGGGTGATATAAATGGTGGATACTTCATTAACATTAATTTTATCAGTTACTACTTTCTTAAAAGAAGTCGTCTTCTGAGCATTATATACAAAGACAGCTGCAACCAAAATAATGATTAAAGCCCCGATTCCTATAAGGTACTTGGTTTGTTTTTTCATTATAAAATCTCCTTCTTTATCGCTTGATTACATTCATGTTTCCATCAGCCACCCTCTTCCCTCAAAAACCGCAGCACCCGCCCCCTAGCTCTCGATATATACTGCCGAACATGCTGCGTGGGAATATTTAAGAGCTCCCCGATTTGTTGATCCCGCAGCTCCAGCTTGTATTTGAAGTAGAGCAGATTCCGGTCGCGTTCAGATAGCTGCAGCATTGCTTCCGTAAGTGCTCCTATGGCTTCAGCTTGGATGTAGTTTTCTTCTGTCGCGGCTGCTAGATCAGGGATTTGCTCCGCTACATCGTTCTTCAAGCCGGTATAGACCTTCCTGGAACGGCGGGTGCGCCTTCGGATATGGTCATAACAATAATGCTTAATGGTGTTGACGACATAAGAGGTAACTTTGCAGCCGCTTAAGGAGCGCAATAGAGATGTTTTGGGGATCAGCTTAATAAAAGCTTCCTGAATTAGATCATCAATGACTTCTTGATCCTTAATAATATTAAATGCTTTCTTTCTCATTAAAGGATAGTGGTTCTCATATAAATTCTTCATGAATGTTCTATCATCATCGGGTTCACAAGCCTTTAGAATGCGAAGTGAAATTTGTAACCCCTCCCCATAAAAACCATATTAATTCCATTTTTAATTAATTATACCCTTTTTCCTGGTGATTCGGGCTCGTGAATAATAGGCTGGCGCAGAAAAAAAGAACGCCACGGCGTTCTCTTAATCATTCAGTATCACGTAGCTTCTAATGTCTCTCTATCTTCGTTTTCGGGCAAACCATGAACTTGGACTTAACAGGACAATGGTGATCACCACCACCGCCCCAAGCAGCATGATGTTCCAGCGGTCAAAGGTCCGGTAGAACAAATCCGGCGAGAGGTACGCTCCATTCTGATACAGTACGTCGTCAATATACCGTGCAAAGGTATGCTTCCCCTGGTCCAGGGTCCAATGTTGCTGACGTACAGCAGCACGAAATGGCTTGTTTGCTCTAATCGCTGAATCCAATACAGCCTCTAAGCTGTCCATTTGCACATAGTAATACTTCTCGCTCAATGCAGGATTTGCATCCTCTGCCGTCTTAAACGGCCGAACATAACGCCAACCCTTCTCATAGGTAGGATAGCTGGTATACCCATACCCTAACTCATAGAATGAAGATCCCTGGGATTTTGACGGAATGGCCTCAATGATTGTTCCCTTGGGAATTTCTAAGGCAACCGCCGTTGCCCCGCCTGAAATCTCAGTATAATACTGCAGAGACACAGGCGCTTCTATACGATGCGTTAATGAATATTCAGGCTCTCCAGATATGCCGGGAAAATAGGAGCTATACACGCTCAGATCCATTTGCTCCAGCGGAATGCCTTTTTCATAGGGGCTGGCCGTTGCCGCAGCTGAGAAGTCTTTGCGTAACTGGTGATTGTGAACCCACGCAGACCCTGTCCGGTAGACAACAACGCAAATGAGGATAATGACCGTCAACACGGCGCACCACCACAGGAATGGTCTAGAGACTGAGGGAACAGACATGTCATTATCCTCCTTATGGGTACAGTTGAACTAATTCACCTTGACGGTGAAGCCGGCATGCTCCGCATAATAAATCGGGGTGGAATACATAATCTTAGCAGGCCCGCTCGTCGGATTGCTTCTGGCCGTTACAATGCCATGCAGCTTGTTCGCACTTCCATCCTTCATATACACCGGTCCGCCGCTGTCTCCCCCGGCAACAGCATCGGTACCGGATGAGTTCTGCATCAGAGACTGATACAGGCCATTCACATAATAGGTATTAAACAGGCCATCGGAGTAGATCACATTTATGCTCGCTTGTGTTACAGTACCCCAAGAATATCCGGTCGTTGCTCCGTATTTATAGATTGTGGTTCCCACAGGGACCGACGAATAGGTGCCGGTAATGGATACACTGCCATACACTTTGTTCGTCGCCGTATCGCTTCCGGTTAACTTCACCATCGCAAAATCGCCCAGTGAATCTACGCCAGTCGCACCGTTTGTTCTATTCGCACGCTGATAACTTACCTGTCCTGTCCGTGTTCCCGAATACTGAATATAAGGATATCTTGTAGATAAGAAGCCTACCTTCTCATTGCTGTGTCCAGCCGTCAGAATGGCACTACTGCCGCCATAGGTACCGCCAATGCCGACACTTAACCCGGCACCGTTATCTTCATTGGTAATTCGATCCCCGCCCCATAATTGGGCCGTACTCGTATTAGGCGTTCCTGGCTCGATCCGGACAGGCAAGCTCTCCGTTGTCTTCTGGAGGGTCTGGGGCTGCTCGTTCATAAGCTTATTGTAATCCTCTTCGATCACTGAAACGTAGAACTGGTTAGCCTTTCGGTCCACACCGTAGCTACCAATGCTATAATTCTGCTCCTCCAGCTGTGTAACGACTTGATCTAGACTATTCAAATAATTGAGTGAATATGAAGCGCTTTCAAATATAACATGCTCACTATCTTGTGCACGTTTCATATAATCCTCTTTCAATTCTTCAGAAGGATCTACTAACATAATAACCAGTTTGTCGCCGCTGACATATTCTCCTGCATAATTATCAGGATAAATGGGGGTGCCTAGCTCATCTTTATTGAAACTGTTCCAGAGATTCTGATAGGCTTGAAGGGCTGGTTCTTGCAATTCCATCGCTTGTATAATGGCCTTCGGT
The DNA here is from genome assembly GCF_037975415.1 of Paenibacillus sp. FSL M7-0896. Classification (NCBI taxonomy): domain Bacteria; kingdom Bacillati; phylum Bacillota; class Bacilli; order Caryophanales; family Paenibacillaceae; genus Paenibacillus; species Paenibacillus sp. FSL M7-0896. The sequence goes on along the minus strand of NZ_CP150250.1, from coordinate 497,668 downwards.
ACAGTATGTGTTAAGTCTGCATTTCGGTCAGGATTAGAAGCAGCTACACTCAGCGGAATCATTAGAAATACGAGCATGAGGCATAAAAAATAACGAATGTTCTTTTTCAACAAACTCATCCTCTCTTAATAAGTATCCAGCAGGTCTCACTCTAAAGCTCCTGTACGTCATCTTTGTCTACAAGTAAAGTCCATAATTCCTCCCTTCGATATAGAAATAGCGTTAATAGTCGAAATGACTCATGCTGTCTATCAATATAAGACGCATAACTCGACTAAATGTAACACTTTTTTTGAATAATTTAACTTTTTATACATTAGTATCTTTGGAATCCCTCAGACCAACAGAAATACCCTCTCCGATAAGAGAGGGTAACCTTATTAACTGCTCTTATCCCATCAACGCATAGAAATACTGCGCTTCCTGTGTCTTATACAGACCATACCAGGCATCTAATTTCTCTGGTGCAAATACATCCAGGGCTTTCAATACATGCATGGTGAATTCCAGCGGGGCGATGCCGGTTGCTGTGATCAGCTTGCTGTCCGTTACAGCAGGCTGGTTCTGGTAGAACTCTTCGCCGGTGTACGTGGGACAGATCATTTTGAGGTACTCCAGGTCATTGCTTGTATGCGGGCGTGCATTCAGCAGTCCGGCCTGGGCCAGTCCCATGGTGGCTCCGCAGATGGCTGCCACTAATATATCCTCCTGTATACATCTCTCAGCGAGCCCAAGGATCGGCTTGTGGATAGCTTCGGTCCATGTCTCACCGCCGGGTAGGATCAAGGCATCTCCGCTTACCAAGCTGCACTCATCTACCGTGATGTCAGGCATGATTTTCAGTCCGCCCATGGTAGTAATCAGTGTCTTCTCATTGGCTACGGTAACTATTGTAGATGGAGCTTGTCCCTCCTTGTAACACCTGCCCGAGTTCAGTTCAGCCGTTAGATACCCTATCTCCCAGTCTGCCATGGTGTCTAACACATATAGATATACTGTATGTTTCATGTGTAGCTCCTCTCTCTATGACTATCTCTATAATAAAACAACTTCACTGACAACCGCTGTCAGTGAAGCTATGTAAGCTGAACATATTTCCTTTCCCTCCTATCAATAAAAAACGAATATAATCAACAGTTCCATTCCCGCCTATGAACAGCTATGCTATCTTACCTTTATGCATTTATATTGTATTGCCAAGGAGGAACTAGCATTGACTGCGCATAAGAATCTGGAAGAGTACCGTGACCCGGTCAACTATGATCTGGAGTTCGGCGGGGAGACACGAAAATATCAGTTCTATTTGGAATGGGCTCAAGCGGCTGCCGGCGAGGTCTTGGAGCTGGCTTGCGGAACCGGATTGACGACTCTGCCGCTGGCTCAGGCGGGAATCGCAATGACTGGCGTTGATATTGCTTCCTCTATGCTGGCTTATGCGCGGGTGAAGGCCGGGAACTTGCCTGTAGAGTTTATCGAAGCTGATGCGCGAACCTTTCGCTCTGATAAGAAGTTCGCCATGATCTATTTAACGGGGAATGCGTTTCAGGCTTTTTTGAGTGATGAGGATCAGGCCGCCTTGCTCCGTAACGTCTACCATCATCTGGAGCCCGGAGGACGTCTGATCTTCGAGATGCGTAATCCCGCAGGAACTGACCTGTCCGATGAAGGGGAGACGGCTTGGGGGCAATTCATCGATTCAGACGGCAACGTAGTCAAGGTATCGGGCACACAGACCTACGATGCGGAACGTTCCATCATGCACTGGGTAACTTTTCGCGATTTGGGCTATAAGCGGACACAGTCCCGGATCGACTGCCGGTTTACAACCTACGCAGCGCTGACGGAGTTATTGACCCGTTACGGATTTCGTATCGAGCATCAGTATGCGGACTGGGATCGTACACCGTTCACCCCCTCCTCCCCTCTTCTTATCAGCGTATGTAAGAAATCGTAAGCTTCAATCTGTTCTTTTTGCCATAATTAAGCTGACGATCTGCTTCATTTCCTCTTGGTTCAGGACAGAATACCAGCGGGTGGTTGTGTTATCCTTGCTAACTTTCAGCAGAAGCAGCTCCTTCTTATCTTCGGAGACATCCAGCATCACTCTTATGCTGCCCTGGACGTCTAAAAATATGGAGTCGAAGGGATCGGCTCCTTTTTGGTCACTTTTTGTCTTTTCCTTCACTTGCAGGTTGGAGAGTCGGGTTATGAGATCGCTAAGATGGTCGTCGCCGGTAATTCTAAATTCGCTCTCTGCGTCATTTCCAGGAATGAAGGTCAATGTAGTGATCTTCTTATTAGGTAAGGCGGGTGCGACCTGCCCTATTGTTGTTGTTACAGGAATGAGCCAAATCCGAATGGTGGTACCATAATTTTGGATCAACAGGACCATAGGAAGAGCGGCAACTAGAATTCTCAGTATTAAAAAACCCTTTCCTTTACGCATAAAAGGTTAACCCTCCTTGTTCCTCATTCCTCTTGATATCATCCTAACATTCATCCCCAAGTATATCATATGCTGGTTATCCCCTCCCCTTCGCGCACCAAAGACGCCGCAGGCGAATCTGGGCGTCTCGTGTTCCTTCTATTTAGTTCTGCCCTCTTTTCTAGGGAACTTCCATGTTCCTATAGCACCCGCATCTTCCTATAAGACTTAAAAGTGCGTACTTCTACATTTCTTATTTACTGTTTACACTAACATCAGCCATTGATTAACGAGGGGGAATGATTAATTTGGGACAAAACTGGAAAATCTTCATACTTGCTGTGGTCTGCTTTATTGTCGGGACATCCGAATACATGATCACGGGCATTTTAGATAAAGTCGCCGCAGATACCGGAGTGACATTATCTCAGGCTGGACAGTTAATGACCGTCTACGCACTAGCCTACGCCATAGGTACCCCGGTCCTAATGGGGGTCACGGCCCGGTTTGACCGTCGAAGGTTGTTGTTGTACTCGCTTGGCTTAATTATCGTGAGTAATGCGCTAATCATGATTTTTCCGGGTTATGGATTTATGCTGCTTGCACGGATCATCATGGCGCTCGGAACTGGCGTATTTGTCGTGACATCGCTTGCCTTAGCCGCTAAGTTAGCTCCTTCGAACAAGAAGGGGAGTGCGATTGCAACGGTGTTAATGGGTGTCACCGCTTCACTTATTTTGGGCGTGCCCATTGGCCGGGTGATTGCCGCCGCGTACGATTGGAGGCTGATTTTCGGCGGTATTAGCCTTCTTGCTATGGTCAGTCTACCCGTCCTGGCAAGCGCAATACCACGGATGGAAGGTGATGAGCCGATCTCCTTTGCCAAACAACTGGCTATGGTGAAGAGACCGCGAATCGCACTCTCTCTCGCCATTAACTTTTTTATGACGATGGGTTATGGCATTGCCTTCACGTATTTGTCGCCTTATCTGCTGGAAGTTGCCGGAATGAGCGATCGATGGGTAAGCGGAGCCCTGTTCGCATACGGCATCGCCAGTCTGATCGGGTCAAAGGTAGGGGGAAGCGGCACCGATCGATGGGGAGTAGCCCGAACTTTAACTGGGGCAACGTTGTTAAATATGGTGATGCTGATATTGTTATCGGTAGTCTCTGGCACTTCCATATTCCTTGTTTTCTCAGTGCTGGTGCTGTGGTCGCTCTTCTCCTGGGCAGCTTCTCCAAGCCAGCAATATGATCTTCTTACCTTGTCTCCCAAGACATCTGGTGTCATGCTTGCCCTCAACACATCTGTGCTGCAGCTGGCGATAGCGGCGGGGGCTGGACTCGGAGGCATTGTCATTAACTATTTATCGCTGCAAGCCATTACGTGGGTCGCTGCTGCCTCCGTTGCTGTAGCGGCTATGATTTCTGCTGCGTTGTTCGGCAGGATAAGCTATCGGTCGCGCCAAGAGAGTCAAAGTGCAGAAATACTAACATCTACAGCTCCGGAATAAGCTCCGGCTCCCCCTATCAATAAAAAACGAATATAGTCAACGGTTCCATTCCCGCCTATGAACCGCTATGATATCGTACCTATTATACTTTGATAAATAAGGGAGCGAGCTGCGATTGGATGCACACTTAAATACCGCAATGAAAGCACTGGAGCACTACCCTATAAGCTGCAAGTCGGTTGATTTCATTGCACAGAGCGGCAATACGATCTACAAAGTCACTGATCTGGACAACAATAGTTACAGCCTCCGGCTGCATATCTCCAAAGGTGACGCCCTTGAGCAAATCTGGAGTAAGCGGGAGGTGCTTCAATCCGAGATGGTCTGGCTGGAAGCGTTAACCTTGGATACCGATGTGACCCTGCCTTCACCTTGTAAGAATATTCGCGGAGAATTCATTACGGACGTGAACCATACCCACTGCACTTTATTACGATGGGTGGAGGGTGAACAGAAGCCTTTCATTCCTACTATAGAAGATGCCGGGGCCATAGGTGAATTGATCGGCAAGTTACATAAGCAAGCCTCGAACTGGAGCATGCCCGCTGCCTTTGAACGCCCGGCCTTTGATGGCTCCCGGATCAAGCAGGCCCTTAATATGATTAAGGAACGTGCTAATGCCGGACTGCTTGATGCAGGAGAAACGGAGCTTCTGCTGCATGCAGGCGAGCGGGTCATTCACATGATGGACTCTATGGAGCGGACAACCAGCAATTGGGGCATGATTCATGCCGATCTGATTCCAAGTAATTTGGTGTTTGATGGAGAAGAAGTACGGCCCATTGATTTTGGTGCTTGCGGGTTCGGTTATTACTTAGTGGATTTGGGCTGGACGTTCTCTTACATCCATCCTTCATTCAGAGAACAGCTGCTTCAGTCTTATTCCAAGCACCATCCGTTGCCGGATAACTATATTAAAAGGTTAGAGGGCTTCTTCATTGCAGCACAGCTGGAGACGATGAATTTCTGGCTGGGCCTGCCGGACTGGCAGGAATGGCTGCCCGGGCATATCGGTAAATTAGCCAGTAGAGAGATTACGGCCTACTTAAACAATGAATCGTTTCTCTTCAGCGGCGTGCCGTATTGGGAATGACCTTCACCTGGGCTTGGCACAAGCGCAAAAATAAAGACGCTGCGGGATTCCCGAGCGTCTTTTTGTTTCTTTTATGGAAGGAAGTACTTCCTCAGTTCTGCCCCCCATACCCCTTATACGTAGCATATACGGCATTCGCATACTGATCCGCCAGGATCGGGCGGCCGTAGGAATCGGTGGCTCCTGGATACCAGTTGTCGCCCCCGTTGTAATGTAAGAGTCCGTTGTAGATGTTGCCGAATCTTGCGATCTTCTCATCAAGAATCAGTCCGCCTAAGGCTACCTGATCCTGTTCGCTGCTGTGATTATACGTGCGGCCGAATTTGGCGCTGAATTGGGAGGCATACGCGGCCCGTGTATTCGGCTCGACCTGCATCAAGCCGTCACCGGCGGACGGGCTGCCCGGCAGGCCTGCTCCGAAGCTGCTTTCCTTCTTGATCACCGCGCTCAGCAGTAGTGCGAAATCTCCGCCTTTGCCGAATTTATTGTCCACATTCATGGCATAGGTCCAGATCTGGCTGGGCACCTCGGAGGGGCGGGTGACGCCGGACGCTGGCGGTGAACCGGTGTAGATTTTGACCGAAGACATCTTGTCATTCACACTCTCGCCGACCCAGGAGGAGCTTGATGTATAGGTCCACTTCGTGCCGCCGAAATTATCGTCCGCATACACTTCAACCGTCCAGCCATTCGGTACCTTGAGCGAGGACATCCAGTCATTCGGAATGCCCGCATTGTTCAACTGGGACAGCACATAATTGCCCGCTCCCAGGGTGACGGCCTTGCCGCCATAGTCCCTGTCTGCATAGAAGATGGCTCCGTTCGTGGCCGGTGGCGTTGTGGGCGTTGGTGTGGGTGTTGTGGTGCTGCCGCTTTTCCATAATGCAGGAACATTCGGCGGCTCCCAGCCGGTCAGGGACGTATGCGCCTGCAGACAGGTATATGTACCTCCTCCATACGTTACGGTGTCATTCACCGCATAGGCCGTGTTCGGCGACCACGCTCCTCTCGCGGCTGCCTCTGCATTCGGTAAGGCGGTGAAGAACACAGAGAGCAGTAATACGAACGCGGACATTAGGGATACAGCTCTGACTGATACTTTCTTATACAATAGCCAAGCCTCCTTAGATCGTTTCCCATAGAATAACCCCACAAAGTGATGCTATGGCTTCGATGCTTACTCAGGTACTTTGCGTGGGCCCCAAAACATAACAATAAAAAGGACCCTCCATGGGCCATTCATCAGGGTAGTATATTTTATTACCGAATTTCTAATTCATTCCAACATTGTTGTAGTTTTTGAATCACCTCGAGAAACTTACAATTTTCGACATTCCTATCTCCTTATCTAGCATTCTACACAGGAATTTAGCCTCTTAATGTAAGAAAAGAAAACTTTACATATTGCAATTTCACACAATTTTCGGCAATGATGCTATCATTAAGGCAATGAGCTTAAGAATGACGAATCTTGTAGATTGGGGTCGGCTTCATCATGAGGGGTATACTAAGGTCCGGTTCTCGTAATATCTGGTTACATATCGCTGTGGTCGTGGTTATCGGGCTGATCGCAAGCTATGCCATCCTGTCTGCAACGCCGGGTGCCCCCAAGCCTCGAAGCAAGGAAGGCCTTCTGGATCTAACGCATACCTCTATCCGTATGAATCCGCTGAAGTTACAGGGAGAATGGGCCTTCTATTGGCACGAGCTGCTCTCACCCGGAGACATACGAAGCCGGATGGCAGGCGGGGAACCGGATGGCCGGGAACGGTATATCAACATCCCCGGCTCCTGGCTCGGCTACCCGCTGGACGGTCAAGTGTTGAAGGGCGAAGGCTATGCCACCTTCCGGCTGGTGATCCGGCTTAGTGAGCAGGATAGTCAGGAGCGGCTGGCTCTGCGGCTGCCTACTATTTTTCATGCCTATAAATTGTGGGTGAATGGAGAACTGCTATCTGAGGTCGGTGTGGTGGATCAGGACAAGGAGGGCATGACGCCGAGCTTGGCTACGAGACTGGTGTTCTTCCAGCCTGAAGGCGACACGGTGGAGCTGGTGATGCAGGTCGCGAACTTCCATCATAAGCGGGGCGGCATCACCAAGGACATCGAGCTGGGCGGCAGTAATGCGTTAACGGTGCGGACCCATCTGAGGATTGCTGCGGATATGTTCATCACCGCCAGTCTGCTGGTGATCGGCGTGTATCATCTGCTGCTGTTCATGCTGCGGCGTAAAGACCGGGCACCGCTATACTTCGGTCTGTTCACTGTGATGTTCTCTATCCGCTCCCTGTTGAACGGCGAGCTTATGTTTACCCAGTGGCTGCCTCATTTTCCGTGGGAGTTGCAGTTCAAGCTGGAGTATCTGATCCTCTGCCTTGGCGGGTGGATGATCACGATGTATTTTGAGTGCATTTTCCCGGATTACGTGTCGCGTTGGTTCCGCTATGGCTCCCGGATCGTCACCGGCGCACTCTGTCTAGTGGTTGTGGTGACCCCTGCTCTCGTCTATTCCCGGATGCTGGTGCTGATCGGCGTGGTAGTGGTTATCCATATGGTGTATCTGATGGCGGGGCTGGCTCATGCGGCGGTGCGGCGGATGGAGGGAGCGCTGATCTTCCTGCTGGTGTCGGTGGTGGCTCTGGCTACGGTGATCAACGATTTCCTGTATTACAACGAATGGTCGCCCATCGAAAATACCTCGCCGTTCGGGCTGCTCATCTTCACGGTCGCCCAGATGCTGCTGCTCTCTTCAAGATTCACAAGGGCAGCAACGAATGAAGAACGGATTGCGCGGGAGCTGCAGGAAGCCAATCTCAAGCTCACCGGGATGAATGCCAATCTGGAGCAGATCGTACTGGAGCGCACCCATGCCTTATCCGCAGCCCACGAGGATCTCCGCCTATCGTATGAACGGTTGCTGCACTCCGAGGAAGGCAGGAAGAAGCTGCTGGCCTACATTACGCATGATCTGCGCATGCCGCTGTCCAGTATGCTGGGTTATGTCGAGGCAGTGATGGACATGGTCAAGCCGGAGAGCAATGAACAGTATCTGCAGTATATCCGCGATAACACGATAAGGATCAACCGTATGATCGGGGAGCTGAGCTTCTTGTCCCATCTGGAGACAGGGCAAGTGGAGTACCGGATGGCGCCTGTTCAGGTGACTCCGTTCCTGCGCGGCTTCTATGAACAATATGAGCTGGTGGTGCGGGATGCGGGACTGGATTTCGATCTGGACATCGGGGATACAGCAGACCTGGGCGCCGGCCTGCCTGTTGCCCGGATTGATTCGCAACGCTTAGAGCAAGCACTATTCAATCTGGTGTCAAATGCGATGAAGTTCACTCCTGACGGCGGGTTGGTGCGTCTTGCCTTAGCTGTGGACGAGGTGAACGGTACGCGGTGTGTGGTCATCAGCGTACAAGACTCCGGCATGGGTATTCCTCCAGAGCAGCTGGAGCAGATCTTCGACCGCAATTACCGGGTGGACCGGCCGGGGCTGGACATGGGCGTAGAAGGTAGCGGGCTGGGGCTGGCGATATGCAGGGAAATTGTACAAGCGCATGGCGGGAGTGTCCGGGCGGAGAGCGACGGGAAGACGGGGTCGATTTTCCAGGTCATATTGCCATTGATTCAGGAAGCAGGAGAGTGACAATAGAATGGACACATACCGAATTATGATCGTCGACGACGATCCCCATATCTGTGAGATTGTTCAGCTATACTGCCAGCGGGAAGGCTTCGAGTCCTCGTATTGCCACAGCGGGGCCGATGCTATGGTGCAGCTTGGGTCATTTAACCCAGACCTGATTGTGCTGGATGTGCTGCTGGCGAATGAGAACGGCATTGACTGGTGCAAGAACGCACGCAATTACACGAATGCCCCGATTGTGTTCCTAAGCAGTCAGGAGGAGGATGAGGTGAAGATCAGCGCCTTATCGTATGGCGGGGATGATTATGTGACCAAGCCGTTCAGTCCGGGCGTACTCATGGCCAAGATCAAGGCTCACCTCCGCAGGGTATCCGCGGGCAGAAGGGAACAGCTGCTGGAGCTGCCGGGACTGACGCTGGATTTCTATGCACAGTCGGTCCATATGGGCAGCAGAACGATTTTTCTGTCGAAAAAAGAATTCAGCCTGCTCTCCTACATGGCACAGAACGTGAATCAAGTAGTCACTGTCGATACGCTGTTTCACCTTATCTGGGGGATGAAGAGTCTGGAGGATACGCGAACGGTGGCGGTCCACATCAGTAATCTGCGCAAAAAAATCGAGCAAGACCCTATCCATCCCGAGCGGATTATTACGGTCCGGGGGGCCGGATATATGCTGGTTGCCGGGAAACGCTGAGTACAAGCGGAAACGGATTTGCCGTCCTTTTAAAGGACGGTACTGTTTCAGCGAGAAATAGAAGGCTAATTTATAACGTACAACATATAAATTCTTATATTTTAACAAATCGCTCTAACCGCAGCGGCTGTAACAGTCATAATGCTCCGCGCCGCAGATCATAGAAATACTCCACCGCCGGATGCTTCCGCTGCATCTTCACGGACATCCCCTCGATCCGCTTCCGCCCGACTCTCCGGTCCATCAGAGCCAGAATATTCAAGATGATATCGCTGCTCTCCAGGCTCTCCTCGATAGGAGTAACCAGGAACTTATTCGCTACTACAATGAAATTCGATTTCGTCAGGGCAGCCTGGGCCAACATCAATGCTTTGGCGTGTTCGGTGGTTAAGCGGCTTCGGGCCATGATGATTAGGCGTTCCTCAGGGATGGGCCCCTTGGCCGTCAGTCTGACTGCTTCAATGTCTTCATGGGTGACGGAGATATGGAGCTCCGGGTCATTCTTGACCTCCAGCTCAGACGAATACCAGCGGATGGGGCTTGACTTGTCGGTCATGCTGAGAATGTTCTTCTTGTCCACCGTAATATAACAGGTGCCTGATTTATCCGGCGAATAGCGGTAAGCGGGCGCCCGGTACTCTACCCGTCCCTCTAAGGATGGACTGAGGAAGCCCTCCAGTTGTTGCTTCAGTTTGCTCCAGGACATGTAATCCCTCCCTATTGAAAATGGGAAAAGGCCTGTCGGCCTCTTCTTGAAGTTCTATGTTACCATACTTCCCGTCCTTGTTGCCCGCCTGTGGAGACTTCGTGATGGATATTATCTGGGGTGATACAAGATAGGATTTCATCCAGTGTAACCGACTTAGGGTTGATGATAAGCTGTCCATCTTCCTTATCATGACGCACATGAATCACCCCCTCAATCCTTATACGGATCGAACTCATCCGCGCCCGCCATACAAACGCCCACTGGCTTTAGCACATGCATAACCTCAACAGTCCCGGCGTGCGCGTCCAACACCTCTTGCAGCTTGCGGTAGACAAAAGGACTCTCGTCCGTCCCCGCGCCGCGTAGCACTACGCCGAACTGCCGGACCGCCTCCAGCATTTGCGCTGTCGTAATTTGACCGCCGCTGCGGGTACGGGTTTTATAGTTCATACGGCCCGCAGCCTGGGTCCGGCTCATGATTCGGCCCGCTCCATGAACGGTGCTGTAATAAGCATCCCGGTTCTCCTCGCTGTCCTTGCCCTGGACGATCACGGAGATGTCTCCCATGCTGCCCCCGATGAAGCCCATCTGTCCGGGTGCGGACGGAGTGGCCCCTTTGCGGACGACGATGACTTCCTTGCGGTCATGCGTCTCTTTCCAGGCATAGTTATGATGGTTGTGCACCGCGAGATCCGCTTCCGTGCCCAGAATCGCCAAGACCTGCTGGATGACATAGTCTCTTCCCGCATAAGCATAGCGCCCGGCCAGCTTCATCGCTCTGTAATACATATCGCCCAGCTCACTGTTCAGGTCGAGCAGAACGGGCGGCTGATCCATCTTTTCCCCGGGGGCATTCGCCAGAAAGTCTCTGCCTGCTGCCAGGTTAAGGAACCCGCTCGCTGTCTTATGCCCGAAGCCTCTGCTGCCGAAATGATTGGCAATCCATACCCGGCCCGTTGCCTCTTCTTCAAGTATATCTACGAAGTGGTTGCCGCTGCCGACCGTACCGAGCTGATTCTGCGCCAGGGCCTTCAGCTTATCATGTACTCCGCTGCCCACCGCCTTGAACACCGCCCAATCCGGGTCGTCGAACAGCTCGTGTTCCACACGCTCGTTATTAACCCGGCCTATGCCGAAGGAGATTCTGCGGGCAATCTCATCCATAATCCCTGAGAGCCGCGGCCGCAGCTCCTCTATCTTCAAGCCGGTCCGCACCGCCTTATTCCCGCATCCGATATCATACCCCACACCCGACGGGGAAATCTGTCCATCGTATACGACCACGCCGCCGATCGGCTGGCTGTAGCCTTTATGATGATCCGCCATCAGCAGGGTCTGCACCACATTTCCATTCTCCGCACACATCCGTGCCTGCATCAGGGCTCCTTCATCCGGCTTCCCCCACACGCGCACACCGTCAATATTCTGATAAGCCATATCTTTTCAACCTCCTATGTTCGGGATCACCCGACGCTTCTGTGTCTATATTCGCTTATATCGGGTCCCAGGTACATGGCGGAAGTATTACGATTGGGTAGATATAACAAAATAGAGGACAGGCTTGTTGGCTCCAGGATTATTGCCTGCCATTCATCCGGTCCTCAGTTCATTTACGCATTCGTATCACCCTTGCTCTCCCATACGCCAACATTATAGATGAATACGTCCAGGGTAACGCTGTTCAATGATTCTGGAATCCGTCCGGCAGCGTACGTTCTTATAAAATAAGTAATTCTCCATCACGGAAATAATAAATATTCTCCCGTTTAAAACCGTACAATCCATTTCTGTGCTTAATATGCGGCTCAAATGTAAATAGTGATCCTTCACTAAGCTTCATCTTATTCCCGGACTCAAAGTATTTTCTGTGATCTTTATCGAATTCGATGGTATGCCCCAAATTTCCGGAAAAATCAAGATTAATGTAACCAAGTTGTTGGATAACCTCATTCATATATAAGTAGACTTCTTCAAAAGTCATGCCCGGTCTTACAAAATCCATAAATTTGTTATGGAGCTCCTTTTCGGCGTTAATTCCATGTGAAAATTCTAGTGCAGATTCATTATTGGTATGTGCAAGTGCGTCTTCGGCAATTACTTTTCCATCAATCACTATTAGTGTTCGTGCATAGTCTCCCCAATAGGCGTTAATCTCTGGACTAAGATCTATGGTCACGATATCATTTCTGCGGACCAATGTATCCGAAGGCTTATACTCCTTACCCGACTCGGACCTAATTGTTCTCTTCCCAACGTGAACAAATGCCCCTACACCGTGATACCAAAAACTATGAATCCCCTTATCTCTCATAATCTCTTCGGCTCTATAGACGATTTCCTTTTCTGTGATGCCTTCTTTAATTATCCCCTGTAATTGACTTATAGTAGCTTTTGCGATCGATTGAATGTAAGTATACTGTGACATATGCTCCACTCTAAAACCTCTCTCCCCTTGACCGCACGGATCGCGGCTGCTGGCATTCTATTAAGTCTGATTCTCCGCAACCCTAAGGCAAGCCGTACGCCTGATGAAAGAGTGACGGCCCCAAAAAGCACCCAAAAAGAGTGCTTTCTTCGGGTTGGACTTATTAGGATGAATCTGAGGCTCCAGGCAACACGATCACTGTCGGATAACCGATATCCTTGCCGTCATGGGCTTGATAATTGAGACCCTTGATCCCGTCTTCTCTTAACTCTGCGGTCTGCCCGCTTCCATAAGTGAATTTATCTTGCTCTACTTTGGTAATAATCCATTCTCCGCTGCGTTTCTCCAAGGTATATTTCTTAGCAGTTGCGGTGAACGGCTGATCCTTCAATTCTTTATGTTCGAACGTGTATATGTTGGCTTGATTGGAGTTACTCCCTGCATACACATCCGATATGCGAACCGTTGCACTAAGCTTATCCATTTCCGCTCCACGAAGGATTTGAAGCATACGCTCTTTGAGTATGTCGTACTCCTCTTGCGGCATATTCGCCAGATCATCCCGGGTGTATGTTGCAGCATCATATCCGAATACAATCTCGCCGCTGATCGATGCCCAATATTCTTCACTTACCAGTTCATTTACAGCTTTATGATATTGTCTATATGATTTATGAAGGTTAAGGAGATTATACTCACTCTGTTCAACGATCCTCACCTGCTCCACCATCTGCCGCTTCTCGGAATCGCTTATTGAAGAACCAGAACTGCATGCTGCTAATAGGGATATACATAAGACCAGCAACCCGCACATTAAGCTTTTATAGCTCATGCTCCTCCCCCTTACCTGCCGTTTGTCTGAGCCACTGCGTAATGCCCCCGAAGCTCTTCTAACCGCGCAACATCCTTCATCCCTACGCATTCGAGTCCAGCATCGCTGGAATATTGATTTCCTTCACACAGGAAGCCTTGGACAGGTTCATGACGCATTGCACCAGGGATACGATATCCTGAAGCGGAATCTGCGCACCGTTATAGGCGGACAAGACGGGCTCCACCCCGGCCTCCAGCGGAATCTGGGTAGCAATCTCCCCGGGATTAATGATAGTCACACCGATGCCGTATTTCTTCACATGCTCCCTCACCGCATTGGCAATCCCGCGCAGACCGAACTTGGACGCGGTGAACGTTACCTGAGTGTAATCATTATGGTCAAGACCTGCCGTAGAACCAATCAAGAAGATTTTGGCGTTCTCTGACTTTATAAGATTGGGCAAAAGCTTCTGGATGCACGTAATCGCCGAAGTCACATTGATGTTAATAATGCTGGCAATCTCAGCCGGATCATCCTGCTCAAAATCATAGTCATCGCTGAACCCCTTGCTCTCCCATACGCCAACATTATAGATGAATACGTCCATGGTAACGCCGTTCAATGATTCTGCAATCCGGCCCGCAGCATCCGGCTTCGCCAAGTCAGCCTCAATCCAGGTCCGCTGAACCCCATCCTCCAGCTTCATGCTGTCCGGATACGTTCTGGAGACCACCCAGACCTGATCGCCCGCCACCGGCAGCGCCTTGACGAAGGCCTCTCCCAAGCCTTTACTTGCTCCGAAAATAATAAAGTTTCTCATACGCCCTCCCTCGAGTCCCCAAGCTCCTCCGCCCCGTCTTGCTCCTTGCCTGCGAATTCATCCAGCAGTGCACGCACCTCACGGGTGGACTTGGTGTTCATTAGATTATTTCTGAGTTCACTGGCGCCGCGGAAGCCGCGGACGTAGATTTTGAAGAAGCGGGGCAGCGGCTTGAAGGAACGGGATTCCAGCGCCGAATAGTGATCGTGCAGATCCAGGTGCAGCCTAAGCAGATCCAGAAGCTCCTTGCTGCTATGCTCCCTTGGCTCCTGTTCGAACGCATACGGATTATGAAAAATCCCGCGCCCGATCATAATCCCGTCTACCCCATACTCTGCGGCCAGCTTCAGGCCCGTCTCCCGGTCCGCTATGTCCCCGTTAATCGTCAGCAGGGTGTCCGGCGCGATCTCATCCCGCAGCTTTTTAATCTCAGGAATCAGCTCCCAGTGGGCCGGGACCTTGCTCATCTCCTCCCGCGTACGCAGATGGATGGACAGATTCACAATGTCCTGCTGCAAAATATGAGTCAACCAGCCCCGCCATTCGTCCACGCTGCTGAATCCGAGCCGGGTCTTGACGCTGACGGGCAGTCCTCCGGCCTTCGCCGCCTGTATGATCTCCGCTGCGGTCTCCGGACGGCAGATCAGGCCGCTGCCCTTCCCGTTCTCGGCTACATTCGCTACAGGACAACCCATGTTCAGATCGATTCCCTTGAAGCCCTCTTCAGCCATGCTGATGCTCATCTTCCGGAAATACTCCGGCTTGTCCCCCCAGATGTGCGCAACCATCGGCTGTTCATCCTCGGTGAAGGTTAATCGCCCCCGCACCGCCTGCTTCCCCTCCGGGTGAGCATAGCTCTCTGTATTGACGAACTCCGTAAAAAACACATCCGGCCGGCCGGCCGCACTCACCACATGACGAAACACCACATCCGTCACATCCTCCATCGGAGCCAGTATAAAAAAAGGGCGTGGCAATTCACGCCAGAAATTATTTATCATATGAAGTACCTCTCTATGCGTGCCAGGATAATCCTTATCCAGCCGTAATAAAGCTAAATTATATCATAACTCCGGGGGATTGGTAGCTGCCCAGCCAAGGGGCTTCTCCCCTCCCCAGACAATAAACCCCAGAGAATTCTCTGAGGCCTTGTGTGTCTCTATCGTTATTGAACCCTGCCTAACCCTGCGCTTCCACCCGCGTATTCTCTTCTTGTTCGGGAGTAGATTCGCCATATTCCTACACGCCCTCCGTTAACTCTTGGGTTTCAACTGCTTAATCACGGACATCATCAGGATAATCATCCCCGTGCCGAAGCCTGACATCGATAGGGGAGCCAGGACGAACCGCATGATCTCCCCCTGCACCCAGAAGCTGGCCAGCATGATCACCATACAGATTACTGTGAACATCCCGACCGTCAGCGTCCCCACGAAATCCGTCAGACTATGATTGTCCTCACGCGCAAGGGTGATCCGGTTGTCCTTCAGCAGCGGCAGCTCCAGCAGCTTCGGAATATAGTCCTCCAGCCGCCCCTTCACCTTGTTGAACTGTTCCTTAACGATCTGCCCCTGATCTATCTGCTCTGCGAAGGACTGGCTTGCTGCGGATAGAGAGTACGACTCATCTACAGAGGACAAGGTCCCGTCCAGGGTAATAATCGCCCGGAAGGCCCCAGCCACCGTCGGCTTCAAGGACATCCCCAGCTCGGTAATCATCGACATCAGCCGTCTCATCATGACACTGGTCGGATCAGCCGAGAAAGAGGCTTCGGACAAAAGTCTGCCGAGGCGCCGCTCGATCATTCTCACATCCAGCAGCTCCCCTTCTTCACAGACTCCGGCCAGGCCCTGGGCCATCTGCTTCGTATCCTTCCGGCTGTAGCCCATCAGGAAATTCAACATCCCGGCCCGCTCCTCCTCCGTCAGATAACCCACGGAACCGAAGTCAATCAGCGCGACCTTCCCGTCTTGGGTCAGCATCAGATTGCCGGGATGCGGGTCGGCGTGGAAGATGCCGATCATCAGAATCTGCTGCAGGAATGCGTGCATGATCATTTCGGACACATCGCTGCTCACCTTTCGGGTGAACCGGTGCCCTTCAATATATTCCATGGTCAGAATCTGCTTGGTCGAGTACTCGGCGTAGATCTTCGGCACTTGTATCGGAATATCGTGTTCCTGGAATGCTTGGCGCAGCAGGTTGGTATTCAGCGCTTCGATGTCGAAGTCCGTCTCTTCAATCAGATTCGTTTTGAAGCCTTGGGCGAGCTGGATTAAGCCGAGTCTTTGGATTTTGGAGGAGCGTTCGGAGAGCCGGGTCACGAATTGGATTAATAGATCCAGATCTACGCTCATCTTCTGCTTCACATCCGGCCGCAGGATTTTGACAACTACCTTCTCTCCCGTGGACTTCAGCCGTGCCAGATGCACCTGACCGATCGATGCGGCTGCAATGGGCTCCATTCCGAAGTCTTCATACGTCTCCTCCAGATCGCCGATTCTGCTGTCGATGATCTCCTTCAGCTCCTTCCGGCTGAGCGGCTTAACCTGATCATACAGGCTGGAGAACGCTTCGATGTATTGCGCAGGCAGCAGATCCTTCTTGGTCGATAAGACCTGCCCGAACTTCACGAAGACTCCGCCCATGTTATCCAGAATGGCAGCAATCACCTGCGGCAGCTTCGCATGATCCTGCTGGAGCAGATGGTTCAGCCCTTTGCGTGAAGCGATCCAGAGCAGACGAATCATACGCCTGAAGCCCCGCACCTTACCCATCACATACCCGAGCGGGTTCCCGGACTGAAGCAGCTTGAAATTGAATACGCTAAGCAGCATGTAGGTATAGCAGGAGATAAATAGAATCAGCAGCGGGTAATAGATGAACATCACCCTGACCATCTCCGCTTCGGAGGGAACCACAGGCTGCTTGAAGTAGGTTGAGGTTATGATGAGAGTAACAACGGACGTGCTGAAAAGAATCGCCACCATCAACTGGAACTGTTCATGCTTGAAGGTCCTGATGCTGCTTATAATGAAATACAGAATGAACGCCACGACAATAATGCTGCTCATATAGAATTGCTCCAGCACTTGCACCAGCATACTGACTGCCACCGCGCAGATCAGCGGCATCACGATCTTATGCTTCGCATTGAATATATAGGCAAGCGCTACGAACACACCGAAACATATAAGCATTACTATGAAAAAGAACATCCTCCAGCCCCCTGTATCCGCTTCATTATTCCCAATATAGCATACTAGGCTGAAGATGCGGAATGCTCCGATATTATTGACATCTGGAGAACTTCAATGTTAAGCTCCACCTATAAAAATTTCAGGAGGATGGCAGCCGATGATTCCACGTATATGGTAAGCACGTTCAACAAAAGCTGATTTTCCACCAAGTGTGGGCTTTTTTGAGCTGCTGCTATTTACGTTAAGGACATCGGCTGCGATCCGCTACGGCTTATTTCACTATGCCCGGTTTCGCACTGTCCCATCATGTAATTGTTGCAGACCCAAGTCCACTTCCGGATTTGGGTCTGTCTTTATTAGGGAGGTAAGAAACTTATGAATATTCAATGGAAAAAGACGTTCGCCTTCATCTTCAGCGGGCAAATCTTCTCGATATTAACATCGGCGATGGTTCAGTTCTCCATCGTCTGGCATCTGACCGAGACGACAGGATCGGCTACCGTGCTGATGCTGGCCGGTCTGGCCGGGTTCCTGCCGCAGGCGGTCTTGGGCCCGTTCATTGGCGTCTGGCTCGACCGCTGGAACCGTAAGCTCACCATGATCGCCGCGGACAGCGCCATTGCACTAACCAGTCTGATTCTGGGTGCCTACTATCTATGGGGGGAGCCGAGTTTATGGATCGTGTATGCCATTCTGCTGATTCGTTCGGCAGCCTCGTCCTTCCATGCCCCTTCATTCCAGGCTGCGATTCCTCTGATTGCGCCGGAAGACCAGCTCACCCGGGTAGCAGGCTGGAACCAGCTCATCTTCTCCGCTTCCAGCGTACTCGGGCCTGCGCTTGGAATAGCGGTATACTCGGCTACTTCACTAGGAACCGTATTGCTTTTAGATGTGGCAGGTGCCTTAATCGCTAATGTCATGCTTCTGTTCGTCCAGATCCGTCAACCGAAGCCGGAGAGCGTGGAGATACCCTCATTCCGTAAAGAGTTTATGCTCGGCTGGCGGGCCTTCCTGTCGCAAAAGCCCATTGTCACGGTAACGGTTGCCATGGCGGTCTTCAGCGTGGTATTCATGCCGCTGGCGATGCTGTTTCCCTTGATGACGCTGTCCCATTTCGGCCGGGGCGGCTACAGTGCCAGTCTGATTGAGGCTGTATTCGGGATCGGGATGATCCTTGGCGGTGCACTGCTGTCGGTGCTTGCTTCCAGGTGGAAGGACACCACCTACATGAGTGTGAGCCTGGTTGTAATCGGGCTCACCTGTGTCCTGAGCGGGATGGTCGGGCGCGAGGCGTTCCTTGCTTTTACCGTCCTCTCGTTCCTGATGGGTGCCGCTGCCCCCTTGTTCAACGGCCCGTACATGGCGATGATCCAGAAGTCTTATGAGCCTGAGCTTCTAGGGCGTGTGCTCTCCTTCGTGACGAGTATTGGACTCTTGTCGTCCCCGATCGGGCTTGCCCTGGCGGGACCTGTGGCCGACCGGTTCGGCGTTCCGTTCTGGTTCTTCTGGTCGGGGATCGTTGTGGTTCTGATTGGATTATTCATATTTATCAGGTTTGCGGGGAAAGGTACAGACGAGCAACCTGCTAGTAAGTAAATGAAGCTAAATAGACCGTCCTCCCGTTAGGGAAGGCGGTCTATTTGCCGTGAAACATATAAATTCTATATTTTAAAAATTTTCTTTTTGCCATCCGTTGGCTGGCTCTCTCCCCTCTGGCAGGTATAATGGAATAAAAGCGGTATTCCTGAGGTCAGAGGACCGCCCAATATGAGCTATCATTACATCATAAGGAGGAGGCATTCGTGGCTTTTATTCCCTTGAATTGTCCCAATTGCAGCGGAAGAATTGAATATAAGGAAGGCACCATCCTCAAGTGCCCTTATTGCCAGACTGAGCTTCTGCTCAAGCAAAATAATGTCTACTATGTGGATCAGACCATTAATCATTATCACGGGGCACCCCCTCCCAAGGCCGCGCCGAAGCCACCCGTCTCCGTCTCTATCCCCATTAGGCTGGTGCTAATTCTGCTGCTGGTGCTGGGCGGGGCCATCGGTACTTATTTCTATTACAGCCTCAGCTCTCCGCAGCAGGCAACCAAGGCTAATCTGTCTGTACGGAATATGCCCGAGAGCGAGGTCCTGCTCACCTTCCTCCGGGAGACCCTGGGTAAAGGCTCTGCCATGCCGACAGAGGAGGAATTGGCATCACTGCGTTATTTAACTGTGGAGCGTTCGAAGAATGACCAGTGGCAGTTCACTTACAGCTTTTCCGATCCCTTCAGCGATGCACAGGCCGAGAAGCTTACTTATGTGACCCAGGACAAGCGGCTGAATGCCCAGCGGATTGATCAACGGGATTTCGAAGCCTTCAAGGGACTGACGGCACTGAACCTGACGAATACCTACGAGATCAACCAGGCGGACCAGACAACGCTTGCCCATATGCCCGGATTAAAAAGCTATGGCGGCGCCTTCAACGAATCCTTCAGCGCCTTCTCCGGCTACTTCGGCGATAAATCTAAAATTACGGAGCTGTCCACTCAGCTGCGCAGTAATCAGGAAGTGGCCCTGCTGCTGGAATTTCCCAATCTAAGCTCACTATCCATTACCTATGTGGATGAGTCTATAACGGATTTGCATCTGCTTAATAAGCTGCCGCTGAAGTCCCTGTCCCTTACCTTCGTCAATGACCTGGGGTGGTTATCGTCCATGACCGGGCTGTCTTCTCTGGCTATCTATCACAGTGAAACCACAGATCTGCAGCCGTTATACGCCTTAACCGGGCTCCAGGAGCTTAAGCTTTCCTATTTATCCAATGTGAAGTCGATCGACTTCCTGCAGAACATGCCTGCACTGCAGACGCTTGATCTCGAAAATGTAAATTTCTCCAGCCTGGAGCGTCTGGCCGGCAAAACCTCTATTACCTCGCTCCGCCTGGCTTCCTTAAGCCAGCTTGGCTCGGTAAAGGCCGTGAATAGCTTGTCCTCGCTGCGGGAATTCACCTTGGACGGTTATTACGAGCAACCAGACAGCCTTACTTTGCCGGGCGTCAAACGGGTGGAAATCCCAGCTTCCTTCCTCTCCGGGCTGAAGGCCCCTGCGGTAACGGATCTGACACTCCGGGGCGGAAGCGGGGAGCTTAATATGGCTGAGCTGAAGAAATTCCCTGAGCTTGGGGAGCTGTCCCTCTGGGGGGTTGATGAAATGGCTGGTCTCGCCGCCCTCGACAAATTGCCCCGCCTACAGAAGCTAAGCATCTTCGACTCGTCGCTGTATATGGAGAGCGATGCCTTATTCCGTCTGAAGCAGGTGAACACGCTGGTGTGTTCGGAATGCCGCCTGAATTTCAAGCAGACAGCAGCAACGAATAGTGTGCTTGAGCATCTGACCTTGGACCGGCCATACTTCTCCATGAATAACAACTCCGTTAGTGAGGTTGACCAGGTGATGCCTTACTTCGCGGGCCTAACTGCCCTGCGTTCCTTCACCCTGCAGGACAACAACCTGGCTTCTCTAGCGTTCATGAGCAAGTGGCAGGCCATCAAGGAGCTTCATCTGGAGAACAATGCGATTTCCAATATAGAGCTTCTGAGCAAGCTGCCCAAGCTGCAACAGGTATTCTTTGCTGGCAATTCCGTGGCGAACAAGTCCGTGCTTGATGCGGGCGTGCTGGTGTATTAATTCCCCTATTATGATATGAGAGAATAGACTGCCCTCCTTACAGAGGCTAGCGGTCTATTTTGTCGGCAGCACACTTATAGGCAATGCTTATCAACTGTATAGCAACTATATATTTCATTTATAAGCTATGCAGTACTATACTGAATTTCATAAGGAGGGGAAGTACATGAATGAGCCGGCTTCCAATAACCAATGGCAGGCAGACACGTATGATCACAAACTGGATTTCGTCTCCAAGCTGGGCGGCGATGTCCTCTCTCTGCTCCAGCCTCAGCCCGGTGAACGCGTGCTGGATATCGGCTGCGGGACGGCCGACCTGACGGCTAAGATTGCATCCGCCGGAGCGGAGACTGTTGGCATTGATCTGTCGCCCGAGATGATTGCACGCGGCCGTGCCAAGTACCCGCATCTGAATCTGAGCACCCAGAATGCTTACACATACCGAACCTCCGGGACCTTCGATGCGGTGTTCTCCAACGCTGCACTGCACTGGATGAAGGACGCACACGCAGTTGCCGTGACGGTAGCAAGCGCACTGCGGACCGGCGGACGGTTCGTCGCCGAATTCGGCGGCTACCGCAACGTTGCCGCGCTGGTGAATGCGACCGAGGCCGCACTGTCCGCGCATGGCTATGATCCGCAGGGACGCAATCCATGGTACTTCCCCACCATCGGAGAATATACGGCCGTGCTGGAGGCGCATGGCTTCCTCGTCACGCTGGCCCAGCATTTCGAACGGCCGACTCCCTTGCAGGGCGAGAGCGGAATCCGGGATTGGCTCGACATGATGGCCGATGACTTCTTCTACGATGTCAGTGCAGAAGACAAGACTGCGATCTATCGCGAAGTGGAAGATCAGCTGCGTCCGGAGCATTACCGGCAGGGCCAATGGATCGCCGACTACCGGCGGCTGCGGGTCTGTGCGGTGAAGATGGCGGACTAAGAATAGATTGGCGGGAAGCCCAGGTGAATCAAGACCTTGGGTTTCTTTGTATTTTCAAGGCAGGGAAATTAGGAGGATTGGGAATATCTGTTTCTTATAATGCAGCTTCTGGGTAATACATAGGGTTGCATCTGTCTACATATCAATTGATTACAGAATAGGAGAACAAACATGGAGAACCAAAACCAGGATACGTACCGTTTTCAGGTGAACTTAAGCGGTATGATCAACATTTTGTCTAACCATTTGTATAGCAGCCCGAAGGTATTCTTAAGAGAACTGCTCCAGAATGGCATAGACGCGATTACTGCACGGCAGGCCTATTCCCCCGCTGGATACGAAGGCAAGATTCATGTCGAGGTCAGCGGGACCTCTACCGGGGCGACCTTACTGGTAGAAGATAACGGAATCGGGTTAAACGAGGCAGAGATTCATGAGTTCCTGGCCATGATCGGACAATCCTCCAAACGGGGCGAAGACTTTCTCTCCACCAATACCTCTTTCATCGGGCGGTTCGGCATCGGGCTCTTGTCCTGCTTCATGGTGAGTGACGATATCGTTATGGTTACCCAATCCGCCAAGGGCGGCCCTGCACTGGAATGGCGCGGGAAGCCGGACGGCACCTATACGATCCGCAAGCTCGAAGGGGAGCACGCTCCGGGCACCAAGGTTTTTTTGCGTTGTAAAGAAGGGTCCGAAGCTTACTTCGAGGAGAGCAATCTGCAGGAAGGGCTGTTCCATTACGGCGCTCTGCTGCCTTATCCGATCCAGCTGGTGTCGGACCGTAACACCCGCCTGATTAATCCGCTGACCCCGCCGTGGGTCAAAGATCCGCAGTTGGCCCGTAAGCATCGTGACGAGGTGCTGTCCTTCGGTAAGCAGGTGCTGGGAGAGACGTTCCGCGATTTCATTCCCCTGCACACCGCCTCAGGCCGGACGGGAGGCATCGCCTTCATTCTGCCGCACGCGGTGAACCTGAACGCCAAACGCAATCACCGGGTATACCTGAAGCACATGCTGGTCTCCGAAGCTGCCAGCAATATCCTGCCGGACTGGGCGTTCTTCGTGAAATGCCTGATCTGGACCAATGAGCTGCAGCCCACCGCTTCGCGGGAGCATTTCTACGAGAATGCCCAGCTGGAGCAGGTGCGGGAAGAGCTCGGGAGCTCCATTCGTCAGGAATTGATGCGGATGGCCGAGTACGACCCGGATCGCCTGCAATCGATCATTTCACTACATGCCTTATCCATGAAGGCTCTCGCAGTGGAAGATTCATCGTTCTATTCTATCATTCACGAGTGGTTGCCGTTTGAGAGCACGTATGGCAGAAAGACGCTTGGCGAGCTGAAGCAGCAGCCTCCCCTGTACTTCACGGCGACGCTTGACGAATACCGCCAGATTACCCACGTGGCTTCGGCCCAATCCATGCTGGTGGTGAACGGCGGGTATATCTATGATGCCGAGCTGCTGGCCCGGCTGCCGCTCATTGACCCGGATGTGCAGACGGAACGGCTGCTGCCAGAGGAGGTGTCGTTATCCTTCACCGATATCACCCCTCAAGAGCGGCTGGACTACTATGAGTCCGTAAGACTCGCAGACAGTGTACTTCAGAAGTTCCGCTGCCAGGTGCAGCTGCGCCGCTTCAAGCCAGAGGAGATTCCTGTCCTCTACACGCTGTCTGAGGAGTCCGCCCAGTGGCGTGTAATGGAAGCAACCAAAGAAGTGAGCACCGATGCCCTAGCCTCCGTGCTGGGCAGCTTGGGTGCTTCGCTTAAGGAGACGGCATACGCCACACTCTACTTCAACCTGAATAATCCTGTCATCGGGCGGGCATTTCACCAGGCGAACCAGAAGATGCTGCCCTCCATTGTCGAGATGCTGTACTGCAATGCGCTGATGATGGGACATTATCCGATGAACCGCCAGGAGATCGCGCTGCTGAACCAGGGCATTATTCAATTCATTGATTGGGGATTGACGGCTAATCAAGCCACAGGAGGAGACGAATAGATGAATCTTACCGAGATGGATTTTGACGATCTGATGGAGGAAGCCTATGACCTGCCGGGCGGCAAGGCTAAGCTGGAGCTGCTGGAGCAGGCGGTACGGGTGGCCGATGCCGCAGGAGATATCGACCAGGGCTATGAGGCCCGCAGCGAAATCGTAGAGCTGGGCAGCTTCCACGGGTATCCGATGAAGGCGCTAGTCGCCTTTTCCTGGCAGCTGGGGCAGTATGACAAGAACCCGGGCCGGTTCGATGATTATAGCCTAATGTGGTCGTACAAGTGGGTGCTGGACCGCATTACCGCTTTTGCAGATATTAGCCGCACTCAGATTGAGAACCTGCTGGAAGATATGAAGACCCGCTTCGCAGCGGAAGGCTACAGCAGCCGGACCTATCACTATTACCGGGCGAATATCCTCGAAGATTTCGGGGAGCTGGAAGCTTCAGAGGCCGAATGGGCGATTGTCCAGACCATGGACCGGGACGAGATGAGCGATTGTGAGGCTTGTGAGCAGCATGGCCTGGTCGAGTTCCTGGCGAAGCAGGGAGACGACGAAGCAACCGTTAAGGCAGCCGAGCCTATTCTCAAGGGCCGGATGACCTGCGGTGAGGTCCCGCATGTGACCATTACGAAGGTGCTGTTCCCTCTCCTGCGGCTGGGCCGCCAAGCGGAAGCGGATAAGCTTCAGAAGAAGGGCTACAAGCTGGTCAAAGGCAACCGCGACTTCTTGTATCATCAGGGAGAGCATATTGGTTACCTGACCCTGACCGATCCAGTCAAGGCGCTGGAGGTCTTCGAAGAGTATATCGCCTCCTCGCTCGATCATGAGAACCCGGCCGATCAGATGATCTTCAACGCCTATTCCGCCAAAATGTTCCGCCGTCTGGCGGAAGAATCCATCCGCTTCCAGGTTAAGCTTCCGGCCGGCCACCCGTGTGAGCGTCAGTCCGAAGACGTCGCTGCGCTTGCGAAGTACTTCCAGCAGTTGGCTCTCGCCACAGCGGAGAAGCTGGATAAGCGGAACGGTAACGGTTATTATACTGAGCTGCTGGAGAAGTTATAGGTTGTGTTCCGACGGCGGTTTGTAAGAACAAACGCAAATAAGAGCAGCTCCCGTATTGGGGGCTGCTCTTTACACATACTAAATACGCATTTACGTCAAAATTTTTCCAAACATAGGTAATACTACGGCATTTGATATGCTATACTGATTGAGCAATAGAATAGGCTTAAAGGGTCGGTCGGCTACCTCTCTCAGAAGGGAGGGATGCCTTGTGACAGTGTTTGAAGCAATGATGCTGATGCTAACCTTTGGTTTGCTTATCGTAGCTTTACTGTCCGATAAACGCAAATAGACCGCCCTCCCACCAAAGGTGTGCGGTCTATTTGTCGTATCCTTTTGTTGAGGCCTACCGCCCTTAAAAGCGGCTATTGCTCTAGAGAGTCGTGTTAGCGCACGGCTCTCTTAGCATTGTACGCCCGTTCTGCTTATACTATACCACAGGTGTTAACGCATGTTAACAGTGGTTAACAGATTTGTGAGCACCAGTTCGAAGACGTAGTTGCGCTGGCGAAGTACTTCCAGCAGTTGGCTCACGCCACAGTGCATTTCCCGCGGCCCTTGGCATGACCTCCTAATCCCTCATACTTTCAATTCGTCTTAGGCTCTCCGTGTCACGGGCTGGAGATGCACCGAAGAAGCGTGAATACTCCCGGTTGAACTGTGAGGGACTTTGATAGCCAACATGATATGCAGCACTTGCTACTGGATAGCCCTCGAAGGCAATGAGGTTTCTGGCCTCCAGGAGCCTTAATTGCTTTTGAAATTGAATAGGACTTAACCCCGTGGCCCTTTTAAACTGACGGTGAAAAGTATTTATAGCCATACCCGATTTCGATGCCAGCTCACCAATGTCTATGGGCCTCATAAAATTACTCCGAAACCATTTTACAACCTGAGATATTCTGGATAAATCACTTTCCCGCTGACCAAATTGCCTCAGATACCCTCCCTGTGGTCCCATCAGTACGCGATACAGGATTTCGCGCTCATAAGCTGGTGCAAGAGCCGGAATATCTCTTGGCGCTTTCGATAATCGCAATAAACGCAGCCAGGCCTCCATCAATTCAATATCCATGTCGCAAGCTGCGAATTGCCCGGAAGCAGCCGGTAATAGATTCTCCTGGAGATCTCTTAGCAGACTCTGAAGAACATTCTGATTCAACTTGAGACCAAGGGACATGTAAGGCTGGCCATAGCGGTCCGGATGTACAACAGCCGTTGCAGGAACATGCACTGGTAGTACGTAATAAGATGGTCCTGCCAGTTCCGTGCTGCGCCCCCCGATCGATAGAATCTTTCTTCCTTGAACCGTGAACCCAATCATCGGCTCGTAAAGCGCTGCAAGTTGATGATGAGGGATTGCCCCCTTAATCATACTTAGCCCCGGTACTCCGGTTTCAATCTGCCTGGTGCCCGCATCCTTCATCAGATCCATTATTTCTTCAAGGACATTTTTCATGCACATAGTTTATCACACGAATGGTGCTTTTAGGCAATCAATAGGCATTTTCAGGTCTATTTTGGTGACGCAGCTGCGGCTACAATTAGAACCAAGCCGAACACAAACCAAGGAGGATCTTATGACAATTGCGATAATAACGGGTGGAAGTAATGGCATTGGAAAAGCGGCAGCACTGGAGCTTGGCAAGCGCGGAATTAGCGTCATTCTCACATACAATTCCTATAAGGACCGGGCAGAAGATGTCGTAAAGGAAATCGAGAAAAATGCAGGTGTCCGGGCAGTCGCACTAAAGCTGGATCTGACTCAGATATCAACCTTTGCAGGCTTTATTCAAGAAGTGAAACAGAGTCTCCAAGACATTTGGAACCGGACAACTTTTGATTACTTGGTGAATAATGGCGGCATCGGCGGACCCATGCTGTTCACTGAGATGAGTGAAGAATATTTCGACAAGATTCTGAATACGAACTTCAAAGGACCGGTTTTTCTAACACAACAGCTTGCCGGATTCATGGAGGACGCCGGAGCTATTGTCAATACCACGAGTTCATCCAAAAATCAATCCTTTCCGGGCTACTCCGTCTATGGCTCGTTAAAAGCAGCATTCTCAACCTGGACCCGCTACATTGCCAAAGAGCTTGCACCTCGCCAAATCCGGGTCAACGCCGTGTCGCCTGGTCCTACGCACAGCAATTTCGGCGATGGAGTATTTGATAAACATCCCGAATTCATTAAGCCGCTGGCTGAGCAATCTGTATTTGGCAGAATTGGCCACCCCGAAGATATTGCAAAGGTTATTGTGAGCTTGCTGTCGGATGAGTTCGGGTGGGTTACAGCCCAGGACATTGAAGTGTCTGGCGGACATTTGCTTTAATTAAGAAAAGCTTACTGTCCCCTAAACGCCAATAGACCGTCCTCCTGGCAAAAGGAGTGCGGTCTATTGGGCATATCCTGTTTTTATGCAAATCTCTTACTTATTATACAGTCTGTAAAGGAATACCGCAGCTTCAGCTTTGGTGGTGTTGCCAGCCGGATTGACCTTGTTGCCGCTGCCTTCGATGAGCCCTTCCTTCACCATGGCGGCTACGCTGTTCACCGCATAGGAGGCCACTTTGGACTTGTCGGAGAATCTCTCCAGATCCGCAGCCGTCCCCTGGCTATTCAGCTTCTTCTCGAGCTTCAGGGCTCTCTCGGTCAACACCATCATGTCTTGTCTGGTGATCTTAAGCGCGCTGCCGAAGCTGCCGTTGTCCAGGCCATTCGTAATCCCAAGCGCTTTGGCCATTCCAATCTCATTATAGTAGTAAGCATTCTCCTGTACATCGCTGAAGTTTCCATTTACCTTCGCAGTCAAGCCAAGTGCCCTGACGAGGGAGTACAGGAAATCTGCTCTGGTGATCTCGGTTGACGGATGGAATTCACCGCCCTCAGTCTTGAGAATATCCTTGGATGCAAGGACTTCGACCGCGTTCTTCGCCCATGCTGCCTTTCCGAGATCTGTGAATGTCTTGGATACATAAGCTACTGCGAAATCGCCGAGATGAGTAGTTGTAAAGGTTACCATACCGGTCTTGGAATCATAACGTCCGCTCGGTACGGTTAGAACATTTCCATTTCCGTCAATATACCGGATAACAATCCGTTCAGGATTCTTCAATTCATCCGCAGACGGCTGGTAAGGTACGGATACGGTAACAGGTGCACCAGGATTGCTCCAGGCCGTTTCTTTTCCGTCCGTCTTAAGGCTAAGCTGAATGATCGGTCTATCGCCTAGAGCCGCCTTTACTTCCGCCGGAAGCCCCGACTTGTCACCTTTTCCAATCTCCAGCGATACTTCCTTGCCGCTGCTTTCAGGTGTGCCTGTCAACATATTACCGGAAATTACGACCTGACCGAATTCGGTCGAAATGGTCAGTTTGTTATCCTTGGTTCCGCCGGTCAGTGCTGCAGCAGGCAAGCCTACCGAGTATGATTTCACTCCTTGCACGGCAGGGATGTCCAGCGTCACATTTTTCTCGATGAGTTCCTTTGCTTTTGCCAGATCTGCTACCTTAACCATTGCGGTTCCATTGTTCACTGTTGCCTGCATGGTTACTTTCTGTCCTTCTACAACAGGTGCTGCTGGTGCAGGTGTCGCAGATGCAACAGGTGCAGACGTTGAATAGGTTCCACCAGGTGCAGGCGTTGCTGGTGCTGGTGTTGCTGGTTCAGGTGTTGCAGATGGTGTTCCTGGTTCCGGAGTGGACGGAGTCTCCGTCTTGCTGTTGGTTACTTTCAGGGTATACGTCTTGACCCTGCCGTCTGCCCCTGTGACCTCAATCTTTATATCTGTTTGGGTGCCAGGTGTCAGCGCTATAGCTTCGGAAGCTGTACCGCTGGCAACCACCTTATCGTTCACTTTAAGGGTTGACCTGCTGTCTGCCGCTGCTGCTGTCACAGTAATGCTGCCGGCATCCTTCAGGGACACCTCGTATTCTGTGGTTGCTGCGTTGAATACAGGCTCGAGTGTTCCCGCACTTAGTGTCAGGCTGCTGAGGTCTGCATTCACACTATTAGGTGTATAGACTCCAAGGTCGCCAAGGTCGATTTTATTATTCTGAATAGTCTGATATTCGCCTGCAAAGTAATCATCCAGATACGAATGTCCCAGAATGAACCGGTCCGGCTTCATAGCACCATAGTAACCGGCATTTGCATTACTCTGACCGTCAAACAGGACATAGCTTCCCTGCCATCCGGAACCGGTTACGCCCCAGCTGATGATGTGATCGATATACGGGGCGAACTTGTTAAACATTTTGTACAGCAGCGCGTACTGATATCCAAGGGCGTCCGACTGTCTCACATTGAGCGCTGCTGGAGCAGTTGCGCCTCCTCCTGGAGCATCGGTCGGCACCTTAAGGTCAAGCTCAGAATAGGTAATACCCGACAGCAGCCCCCGGTCAACGAGAGAGGCATAAAGGGCCATCGCATATTGGTTGTCGCTGGCAAGGGTCTTACCCACCGCGTCATGTCCCTGGATTCCGATGTCTTCGATCAGGGGTCTTCCGTCATACAGCGGATCGGAGCGCCATGCGGTATTTAATTCAAGAACCATGTTATATACGGTTCTAGCTTTACTGCGGGTGGCAACCCCGTAATCGTTGTAGGTCAACTTCGGAGGATTGTCAACGATGTAACTGTCAATGCTGCCTTTAGTATCGTGTCCATCCAGCTTCATGTACTCTGGAAGGTTAGCGTAGTTGGCTTTGTAAGCTGCCGCCATCTTGGCGTTGGGAGCCGCGATGTGCGCATTCTTGAACAGCAGATAGATGTAATGGCTGGTGATATCGCCGCCAATCTCATCATCTGACATGGCAACAAGCCAGTTGGTATGCTTCAGGCTCGTTCTCCAGCTGTTCGGATCCTCAAGGATAAGCTCGCTGTGGCGGCTCTCGTGTACCTCTTCGTTAAGTACATCCCAGGAATTGAAGGGAATGATACCACGGGCTTCGCTGGAGCCGTACTTCGTATCTGTGGTCAGAAAATGCCGCATCACATACATCGTATGGTTGAACTGCACTCTTCTCGCCATCTCTTTGTCTACCTTAACCGTGGTTGTGACACCATTGCCAAGTCCGTAGAAATCGGCCCCCCCGGTATACCCGGAGGACAGGTTCGCAGGAATAATCTGTGTCATCCATCCCGGAGCCTGGTTGTACCATGCCAGAACATGGCCGTGAGACTTGTACTGCCCGGGAGTTCCAGAATCTCTGATCGCCTGATAAGAGTTGGTAGGGAAGCTATACTCCGCTAAGCCAGGGGCAGTGGTTGCGCCGTTCATGGCCTCGCCGTTCACATTCTTCAGCCATTCCGGACCACGGGGATGCGTGCCATCGGCCTTCAGATTGTTGCCGTCAACGAAGATCTCATAGTGATTGGCTCTCGTTCCGTTTACAGGTCCGGTGCCGATCGCGCCGACCATGAACAGGCCATTCTCCTTATTGTACAGACTCTTTAGAGGCGCTACGGCACTCTGGTGTTCCTTATTGACTACGCTCGGAAGCGCAACACCCTTCGGATCAGGTGCGGTAATCTCAATGTTAGAGACTAGCAGCATACCGGTTTCTTCAGGACGGGCATTCTCCCCATGAAGCTCAAGAATGAAGTTCGAGGAATTGCCCGTTGAGGCGGTAATACTGTGATGCGCCTTCAGCCAGGATTCGCCGTTGTAGCTGCCCACCCAGTCAGGATTCAAGTTGTTGTACTGGTATTCCCTGAGGTAGCTGTCGAGGTTATCGCTGGCATTTCTGACTCTCCATCTCATGAATTTGCCTTGCGCGCTCTTCGGATAGTAGACATCGAATTCAATCGTTGAACCCGCTGTGACATTGACGGCCGGGGACAACGGGGATTCCAGACTGATGCCGCCGAAGGTGCTTTTGCCGTTATGGGCGTAATTAATCTGGAGCACTTCCGCTTTCCCTTGGGCATCTGCAAAAGGATATGCGATCGTCTTGAATGTCCCGCCGGCAAAGTCGGCCGGGACACGGTTATCCAGCGGAGTTCTTGCCTTCCAGGCATTCGTAGGCGCGGTAACTTTTACAGGAACCTTACCCGGACCCGGATCAAGCCGGAAATAGGGATCGGAGCCGTCTGATTTGATATTTGCAGTGAAATTCATTATGGCTTCTTTCAGCGTTGCAATGGCTTCGTCGGCCGGCGTGTTCGCATTACGCGCAAGCTCAAGCGCATCATTAAGAGCTTGGAGTTCGTCTACATGCACCCAGGGCAAAGCCCGGTTCACATCAGAACCGTAGACGGAACCATAGACAGACTGGCTGACCTGGAGCGGGAACTCCGTATTTCCAGTTTTAAGAGCTTCGGCTTGCGCAATGAGGTCGCTCAGTTCAACGGACGGTTCCTCTCCAGCCGCAGCAGCCGGGACGGGAGTATACGTGAAGATGGAGAACAACATGATGATAACGAGAAGGCGGGAGATGCTGACTACATATTTTCTACTGTTCATCTAAGTTTGACTCCTTTTCTTATGGAGATTCTTACCCTTGGTTACGCCAAGTCTGGCTTGACAGTCAATCCTGCACCTCCCTCTGAACCTAATAGCAGACAATGTTTGTAAACGCATTCACGAAAGCGGATGATTAGGCTGTAACAGCTTTCATATTAGCAACTGGAAGGGAAAGTCTAAATACGGGAAATGCACGAATGATTTTAATATATTACGAAAATAGACACACTTCTCGGCTCAACCTTCCAGAAAAAAGGAGAATATGGGGTGGGAATGGAATATAGTGCAAAAACAAAAAGACCGCCCCCTCTCGCAAAGGTATGCGGTCTATCTGATACTCTACCCGGTTACCTGACTCACATTGTTGATTCAGCTTTTCAATCTTGCAGCCTCTAACATTAAATAAAATTGATGATGAAAATGCACTTCATTCGTATATATTTTTGTAAATAAACCCATGCACTTATCTATGGTTTCCCCAGTGAACGTTTGGGACATGATGGCTTTATTCGAATAGAACCTTACCGTCTTCCAGTCATTAATAATTTGGTCCAGTAACGGGTCAAGCGTATCCTTGGCATTGATATGATCAAGGTTATACTTATAGAGCGTATCTAACCTGTATTTCTCAGAACATTTTCTATAAATAGTACTGCTTAGTGTTTCTATAATCGTTTCATTGGTTAGAATGAGCTTGTAATTTTCTGCCAACAACAATATATTATTCAAACCTTCCGTGATTTCATTTTGATACCTGAACATATTTTCTACAAATGTATTGATGCTGGTGTGTGCTGACTTCTTATGGTTCAAGAGCTCATGATCACCGGGGGATACTAGTGCATATTCCCAAAAGTAATTTGGCATCTTAACGTGTTCCGATGTCAGGCATGATATTTTAAATTCTGAAAATGGCAGAGAATATTGTCTGTATTCTGTAATATCATCAACCGTATATATTTCCCCGTTCGTAAGATTGAAGCCATAGACAAAAACAGGGTGCAGTCCATGTTTTTTGTTATAGTAAAAGTCTCTCCCGCGTTGATAAAATAAATCAATAAAAATTGAAATGGGATAACCACGAGAAATAGAGTTGATGATCTCCTCTTGTAATGTATCTAGCGAAGGGGATATTTTGCGGATGGAGATTCCCATCTCCTCAAGAATCTGATCTCCCTCCTTAAGCTCCAACACCTCTAACTTGAAATATCCTCTTGTTTGTATTTTTTGTTCATTGAATCTGTAAATGCTAATCACATTATTCAGAATCGGCAGCTCATCTTTATCGAAATATCTGGCAAGCGTTAAAAACAAATTGTAGTCGCAGCTAAAATAAGGAAAATTATGATGAGGAAACATTTTGGTCATGCCGTCGAAGGGGTGAAAGGTGCCCACGGAAATGATTTCTTCCATACCATATTTCTCCTAACCTGAAATTATTGGATATTACGGCTATATTACCTCTTAACAAGGTTCATCATACGGTATTGCCGCGTTCCAGCCTTCATCTCTTCATATTTCTTCGAGCCGGGCAAGGCGATGAAATCATTAATATCTCCAATATTCGTACCCGCGCCTACGTTGCCTGCAATCCCTTGTGCACCAGTACGCTGCTTCGCATTCTCATCACACGATAAAAGAACATTCGCAGTCACATCCTGATTGCGGATTACAGACAGGCCTGCTTCCTCTAACAGCCTCACATTCTGCGCTACCTGATCTCCCGGCATCAGCTCCGTATACAGAAATACGCCGCCAGCTCTCATGATCCGGTACACCTCTTCATAGAAGCGTGACCGGTTCGGATAGGCATGCGCGGATTCTATATTTAATACCACATCGAAGCTCTCGTCTGCAAACGGTATATTCTCGGCATCGCCGACGAGATACAAAGCTCCACTCCCTCGGGATTTGGCATTGCAATAGGCAATATTCGCCGGGCAGATATCGAGGCCGACAATAGACAGCGGCTTGAAATATTTAGACAGCGCTGCTATGTTTCCTCCCCTGCCGCATCCGATGTCGATCACCTCCCGCTCCCGGATCGCCGTCTTGCCCACCGTCTCAAGCAGCAGCTTGATTGAATTTCTGTTCCATGCATCGGCGGGCTCGATCACTGTATGTTGCTCACTCCCGTGCGGGACGTAACCATAATTTAAGAAGGTAGCGAATCGGCCTATTCCGGATAGCGTAAGGGAGTTCGAAATCTCGCTATAATCCCTGATTTCTGCCTCTTTACGATCCCAGTCGGAAGGGTGGCCAGCCTGCTCACGCCGGTCGAGCATCGATACATAACGATCATTGATCGTATATACCGCATCGCAGTTGCAGCATTGCAGTGACGCCTCCGACTGGACCAGCTCGCCCTTGCAGCTGGAGCATACCAACCTTGCATGCAGATGCTGTCGCATGACTGTCACCCGGCCGGTATATGCATTAGATTCAACGCGTACACATTATAGTAATTTGGGATATTCAAATCTTCGTAGTAATCAATCGAGACATTGAAGCCGTTGGTTCGGAAGATGTTCTCGAGCCTGCTGATCTGCTCTCCGTCCAGTCCGTGTACCTCCATTACAATTTGCCTGATTTTGCTCCAATCCTCCGGATGGATACCTTCCAGCACCTCGAACTCACTTTTTTCCACGTCGATTTTGAGCAGATCAATGGGGTTCAGATCGTAATAGCGGATCATTTCAGAGATCGTAGTTAGCTTGCATCGATAGATCTGTTCATTCAGAAGCCTCGGCGACATCAGCTGATCGACAAACCGGTTTAGCATGCGCGGGTCGGCGAAGTCATCCCGGTAATGGTTGATTAACCCGTACCGGAGATCCTGATCGTGGTTCTCCCGGTATTTGATCTGGACAGAATCCGTGGACATCGTAGGAAAATAGGCAAACTCCGCTTCCTTGATCTCATTGGAAAGCCCAACGTTAACCGTTGTTACGCGAGAGAGCGAGCTCGTATTCATCTTCAAAAGCTTAAACGTCGGAGGCAGTGGCTCAAAGGCATATACCCTGCAGTTACTCTTGCTGCTGACATATAGGGTGAACATGCCGATATTAGCCCCGACATCCATGACCGTGCCATGATCCGGGAGCGTAATCCCATGCTTGAAATACATCTCCTTCTGGAAAATCTCGTTGTAGAGGAACTCGGTTTCTCCTTCGTTGTTTTGATAGATTTCGATCCCGTTGTGCAGCCGCTTCTTGGCAGTGGCTTCTGTCTGCGGTGAAAAGCTCTTGTGCTCCATCCTGCTCATCCGATTCACCTTCTCAACAATTTTTTTGGGGCATATCTCTAACTGCTGGCGCTCTCATAGTGTTTGACGGCCAGCTTCCAGAACAGCCTGACCACTAGAAGCGATATCACAGGAGCTGCAAAAATCCATATCCCAAGGAACAAGTCCAACCGGTCGATCAAATAAACCGACGGCATGTTGGTGATAAACAAGATAGGCACGACATACAGTCCTATTCTCCGCAGCCATTTGGGGTATATGTACATCGGCATATTGTTCAAATCCCAGCATTTGTCCAGTATGTCGAAGATCGAACCGGACTTTACCGTCCAGAAGGCAAGAATCTGCGGAAGCAGAAGCACCGAGTAGGTCACGATCGTGCTGCTCAAGATCACGCCAATATATCCGGCCAAGTGGATAAAGCTTGGCTCGATGCCAAGACGCCGCCAGGCCAATACGATCATCGTGATCCCAGCGACCAGGTTCGGGATTGGAAACGCGAAGTTCACGTGCCGTAATGAAATCATGAACTGCAGCGATAGCGGCTTCGTCATATACAAGTCCAGCGTCCCGTTGCGGATATGGCCGGCGAATCTATAAAAGTTATCCATAAACAGTCCTGTATAGATTGCGATCATAATCGTATAAGTCCCGGTGAAGATCATCATCTGGTCAGGAGAAATTCCATTGATTTCGATTCCGAGCTGGTAAACGAAGACGATATAGATCAGCTTGGAAAACAGAAATACGGTCTCCATGATCAAACCGGAGTAGAAATTCGCTTTGTATTCCATGTAACCGACCAAGCTGTTCTTTGCGAAAATAAAATACATACGTACATGCTTCCGAATCTCAGACAAGCTGATACTCACAGATCTAACCTCCAACGGCTACATATTTCTTCATCCCGGAATCCCAAGACAACTTGGAAAT
Source organism: Paenibacillus sp. FSL M7-0896 (assembly GCF_037975415.1). NCBI lineage: Bacteria > Bacillati > Bacillota > Bacilli > Caryophanales > Paenibacillaceae > Paenibacillus > Paenibacillus sp. FSL M7-0896. The sequence goes on along the minus strand of NZ_CP150250.1, from coordinate 461,980 downwards.
GATCATAAGCACAATGACCCAAACCGCCTGTAAGAGGAGCCCGGGCACGATTTCATGAATCGTCAAGCTCCCATTGATGATCTTAACCGGGAAGTATACGACATATTGAAACGGTAAATAGCTGGAAATTCTAGCAAACGTATCTCCGAAAATATTAAGCGGAAAGATGGCGCCGCTGAGCAGATAGACGCCTTGGTTGAACGCGATATAAACACCCCAAACCTCAGTAATGATGAACGCGAGCGCACTAATCGAATAAAAAAGCAGGAAGTTGATGAGCAGCCCGAACAGAATGCTGACCAGGAACAAAACGATTTGCCCCACTCTAAGCTGAAACTCCCAAATCTGAGTGAACACGATCATCAGGATGACGAATAAGACAAGGACGACCGCGGTCTGAACCGTTTTCCCGCCGAAAAAATTGCATATCCGATAGCTGAAATAATGAATAGGCTGAGCGATAAATTTGCTCAGTCCACCCATCTTGATATCGTTCGCGACCTCCCCTTCGAAGCCGGCAGAAACCAGCTTGGAGACGACGCCGGACAACACGGAATAAATGATGATCTGCGAATACGAATAGCCGTTAATAATCTCCTGCGGCGAACTGCGAAACACGGCTGTCCAGAGGAAGCATTGGACGAGTATGATGAAGCCGCCGCTGATAATACTCATCAGGAAATCGGTCCGGTATTCCATCTCATTCTGAAGCGCAAGGATGTACGTCCTTTTATACTTTTGCAAGGCTTTCATGTCTGACCCCATCTTTCTGATATAGGCTTTCGATGCCTCGCTCGACAGGTATATCTTCAACTGTGAAATCAAGGATCGGGAACCGGTCCAGCATCATCTTGGAGAGTCGCTGAAGGTCATGCTTATCGATCTCCATAACGGCATTCAGGCCGTCATGTTGAGTAATAACGCCATAGTCGCTTAGCGCTTGTCTCGGTACTTCGTCCGTAAATTGCAGCTTGATAATCTTTTTGGCATGGAACAGCTCGTTCACCCGCCGGAGATCGCCGTCGTATACGATCTTCCCTTGATTGATGATGATCGTTCGTTTGCACAGATCCTCAATATCCGCCATATAGTGGCTTGTCAGAATGACCGTGGCCTTCGTCTGCTGGTTATAATACTTCAGGAACTCCCGAATGCGCTTCTGCGAAATCAGATCAAGTCCGATTGTAGGCTCATCCAGGAATATCACCTTGGGCCGGTGGATGAGCGACGCAATAAGCTCCATCTTCATCCGTTCCCCCAGCGAAAGCCTCCGCACCTGAATGTTGAGCAGGTCTTTAACGTCAAGCATCTCCGTAAGCTCATCCAGGACAAGGTTGTAGGGCTCATCCTCGACCTCATAGATGCATTTGTTCAGGTACAACGATTCATTCGCCGGTAAATCCCACCACAACTGCGATTTCTGCCCCATCACGATCGAGAACTGCATCTTGAATTCTTTTTTTCGCTCCCAAGGGACATAGCCTAATACCTTCGCCTGCCCGCTTGTCGGATACAAGATGCCGGACAGCATCTTAAGCGTCGTCGTTTTGCCGGAACCGTTCGGGCCTAAGAATCCGACCATCTCCCCTTGCTCGATTACAAGTGATATTTCGCTAACCGCTTCTTTGATCAATGATTTCCGTTTCACTAAATTTTTGAGCGATTTTTTGAGGCCCAATTCTTTTTCGTAATACTTGAAGCTTTTGGACAATCCTTCCATCTGGATAATGCTCACTCGCGCACCTCATTTATGTGATTTAGAAGAGTTATACACCGTGCAAATGCAAAACACTGCACTTGGAACATGCCGGTGTCAGTCGTTCGTCCATCATTTCCCTTATTCTTCTGTAGTTCATGCTATGCCATAATTCCTGTACAGACGCTTCATGTAATTTGCCGATCTCGAACTCCTTGAAGAATTTACACGCGATAATTGTTCCATCGGGCGTAATGTCCATCCGGTTCGAGAGCGCCAGGCACTTCTTGTTCATCGTGCCTTTGCCCTCCACCTCTTTGCCGAGCACGAAATCTTCGATTTGGTCATGATCCAGATTCGGCTGGTAGCGCAAACGCATTTTCCAGACCCGATTATTCACCCGGTCCAACTCGCTCATCAAAGCAGGGATACGCTCCGGATCGAGCTTGTAGTTAAAGGCGTGCCAGCTTCGTTCGCCCCTGTGCTCGCTCGCCGGAAGGAAGTCGAACTTCTCGTCAAAGTAATTGTCCATTCCCTGCGTGCATTCGTCCGAGATGTACCACGGGAAGCAGACCATGACCATATCTACACCGACGCCCTCCAGAAAGTCCAGTAGATCGTAAAGCTTGTCAGTCATACCATCGTTAACGACGGTATGGATCGTAATTTTGCCCTTGAACCGGTTTTCCTTGCGCAGCTCGACCAGCTTCCGGATCGCATCTATCGCCTTGCTGAATACCCCTTTGCCGCGAAGCGCATCATTCTCTTCTTCGAATCCATCAAGCGCAATGAGCAGCTCCAGGTTGTCGGAGATTCTCAGCAAGGCGTCCAGCTTTCGCTCGATCAGCACCGCGTTCGTACAGATCGTCGTCTCACGAGGATGGGCTTCAAGCAAATCGGCTAAACGGTCGAAATGGCTGTATACGAGCGGCTCGCCGCCCCAGATATAGAGTCTCGACTTGGCTGGTTCCGTCTCAAGGATTAGCTTCTCCAGCAGCCCGTAGTCGAGCTGTTCGCGCTGCTGCTCCGGTGTCATGAAGTGATGGTAGCCGGTGTCGTTCCATTGATAGCAATGCTTGCAGCGCAAGTTGCATTGGTTCGTCAGTTTAATCCCGACCGACTCTGGCAACGGTGTCGCGTAACCCGCTATTTTCTCCATGTTCCGCTTGGTTTCCACCGTATTCTTGATCGTACGTTTCAATATTTGCAGATCCTTAGCGGAATGCTTAATCTCAGATTTCGGATTCATATCAACACACCCTTCTTACACGTAATAGGTTATTCACATGAATCAGTAGATATAATACCTTGAACAAGCCGTACAAATCGGAAGCATATTTTTTTTCATATACGCGCGATACTCTTTGTAATTGTCACTGCGCCAGATATCCAGCAAGCTCTCTTCGTTCACGTTGCCGAAGGTCAAATCATAGAAGGCATGGCAGGGCGAAACGTCGCCCCTTGCCGTAATCTCCGCATACACCCATGGAAGGGAGCACTGATTTCGTTTATCCGCCATCTGATGGAATTGCCCCGAGAAATAGTTACGCAAATTCAGTTCATCTATCGTCTTCGGATAGGTGATCACATGGATGCGGTTTTTCAAGCAATACTCTTTAACCTTATTGAGCTGTCTCGTCAATTCCGGAATATCGATCTCGCTGAACGAACTGATGTCCCGCCACACCATCCCCTTGGCATAAGGAGCTTCATACACGCCGAATTCCCCACTAAGAACCTCCACATATTGGGCATACTGCTCTTCCGTGGCATAGAGCTGCACTTCCATGCTGATATGGTCCAACATCGACAAGTCGATATGCTTGAAGAAAAATTCCTCGACATACATATAGTTCAAGGGCGTAATGATAAAGGATACACCCATCTTCGGAAAATGCTTGCCTTTGCTTTGCCGGAGCTCATAGAGCTTCTCGATCCCCTTGATTACTTTCTTAAATACGCCTTTGCCCCTCTGCCTGTCGTTGATTGCCTCAGGGCCGTCGAGCGACACCCAGATCTTATTGGGCGCAGTCTCGACAAGCATCTCGGCATGCTGCTCGAGCAATGTGCCGTTCGTGGGGAAGTCCGCTACGCTTCCATAATGATTGATCATGGCGAGAATGTCGCTCAGCCAAGGGTACATCAGCGGCTCGCCGCCGAAGAAATCGTAATACGGCTTGCCGGGGCTGCACTGGGCGATGATCTTTTTGATCAGATCCGGGTCCAGCTGCGCTAATGTTTTTTTGCTTTTGTAGGGCCCTTCTAGTCCCCACTCATAGCACATCTTGCATCGCAAATTGCACTCCTCGAGCAGCTGCAAGACGATCCATCTCGGATAGCTTGTCGTATCTTGGGCGACACTCAATTTATTAACACTCATCGCATAACCCCTTCTGCCATTGAAATCTTACCTCTTCATTAACGCGACTCTCGAACAATAATGATCCACATAATCCATCCGTTCTCCGGGTCTGTTCTTGATCGCTTGATGCATCTCCTTAAGGACATCTACGGAAAAATCCATCTCCCGCCACTTCTCATAACGTATTCCGAACCCGAGCGACTCCCACAATTCCAAATTGCTAAGCTCATGACTGCCGAACGGCTCCAGCAGAATAAGAGGGGTTTCGGAGGCAATCGAATCGATCAATGTGCCCGCTCCCGGCTTGGCCACGATAGCCATCGCCTCCGAAGCAACGTCAAATAACCAATGATGATCAGCCTCGGCGGGGTATGATTTCGTGTCTTCTCCCGCTATTTCAATGTATGGCGGAAACTCGTGCAGGCCGTTCGCACTCTTCACCCATGCACACCATTCCGGATCGTTCATCCAATACCGGTGATCGGGATCAGGCTTCGCTTCGTTCCAATCATAAGCTACGATATCAAGCCCGTAGTTATGGCCGACAAGCTCTGGAACTTTACTCTGATAAGTGCCCATCCCCCAGCCGCCGCCATGAACAACAAGCCGCCGCTTCCTCGATTCGAAGGGCAGTGGCGTACCAAGAGGAACCGGGATTTCGTATCGAATCGCCATCTTATCGGTGTCATAGAGACAAGCATTGTAATAATGCTCGTCATACCGGGGATGATACTTCTTCAGGCTCTTCCAAGACGGGGCCAGATCTGAATCGACGTAGAGCAGGTCTACATGAATTGGATTCGGCAGCATCTTCTCCCTGTACAAATCCAGAATATAGCCCCAGTGTCCGGACAGTGATATGAATTCGTACCGTTCTTCCGCTTTCCACGCCTCCAGCAATAGCTCTACCTGGGCATAATCAATGCTGCCCCGGATATCCATCGGCATTCGGGCCGAAAAATTGGCAAGCGCGAAATCATTGTGGTAAGCCTTCCTGCTGTCTGCAATATGATCCCTTTTGTCTTGCTCCAAATAGCTTTCGAACACGAGCACTTCCGTCACGATATCCCTCTTCTTGAAACCGTTTGCAGCTAATAGGCCGGGAATATAGAACCCCAGACCGAAACCCGAGCATAGAATCGTTACTTTCCGCTTACCCATAAACTCCCGGACATCCTTACGTCTATCGTTCATACAGATGCCGTCTTCTGCAGCTCCGAGATATAATTGCAGAAGGCCGTAACCGACTCCAAAAAATCGAAGTCGAATTGTTCAAAATCGATTTCAATATCGAAGCGCTCTTCCACTTTTAATAAGAAAGTAATTAGCTGTAACGAGTCGAGTCCCCCGTCTTCCATGATGCTGGAATGCTCGTTCAAGCGGTTTGCCAGCTGGGCGTCGTCCTTGATTTCGCTTATCATCGCTATGATCTGTTCTTGCATAGGTACCTCCTGTTTAATGGATATATTGACCTTGGTAATAATGAATCGTTCTAGCGAGTGCATCATGCAAACCGATCGCCGGTTCCCAGTCCATAATCGTCCTTGATACGGTAATATCCGGCTTCCTTCTCCTGGGATCGTCTTCCGGCAGCGGGAGAAACTCGATCTCCGCGTTGGACTTCATGAGCTCCTTCAATACTTGGGCGACTTCAAGTATGGTGACTTCCTGCGGATTCCCCAAATTGACCGGCTGTTCATACGTGGTGCCCAGCAGTCTTATAATCCCTTCCAGCAAATCGTCGATATACTGAAAGCTTCTCGTCTGTCTGCCGTCGCCATAAATCGTAAGGTTGCGCTTGGACATGATTTGATTAATGAAATTGGTAATGACACGTCCGTCATATAAATCCATCTTCGGGCCGAATGTATTGAAGATTCGAATGACCCTTACCGGTATGCCGTATTTCCTGTTCATCCAGTAGGTGATCGCCTCTGCATACCGCTTCGCTTCGTTGTAGCAGCTTCTTGATCCAATCGAATTCACGTTGCCAAAGTAGCTCTCCGGCTGAGGGTGAACGGTTGGGTTGCCGTAGATCTCGCTTGTTGAAGCCAAGAAGAAGGCAGCCTGCTTTTCTTTGGCCAGCTGCAGCAGATGCATCGATCCTTCGCTGTTGACCCTCATCGTTTCGATCGGATAGGACAAATATTTGGGCGGGCTGGCAGGACTTGCGAAATGCATCACCCAATCGACAGGTTCTTCAACTGCGAGCGGATAAATGACGTCATGCTCGATAAACTTGAAATTGGGGGAACGTAAGAGATTCTCCATGTTGACAGTGGACCCGGTCAGCAAATTATCGACACCGATAACGGTATGGCCTTCCCGCAGCAGCCTCTCGGCAAGGTTGGAACCGATGAAGCCTGCAACTCCTGTTAATACAATGAAAATAAAGATCCCCCCATTGCCTAAGGTTGGTGAACGGTGCTTGAGGTGAGTGGATACGCGGTGGTTGTGCTTATTCAATACGCTGTCACAACGATTATGATCCCGGCATCACTCCCTCCATGAATATACCTGGCTGACATTATTTGCGCCTTCGGTGTTACTGAATGCCTACCTTACTAAGCCATCGTTCAAGGAATATTGATTCTTCATTTTCTATATTCGTTATCAGCCTATATAAGCTTTCTGAAATACTCATATCACTTGTCAAATTATATTTAATCGCTACATTCACAAGGATCTTTGCCTTAAGTTCAATGGCTGTGAATTCATCTATATGCTCTTGATTTAATTGAATTAAATGCCGATTATCGTACAAATACTTGAGTCTCAGCGTCATTAGCTTCTTATGATCATAAAGTAAATGAAAGGGTCTTATATCAAGCTTAGACTTATCTTCCGATGTTTCTTTCACATAATTAAATAGAGTGGTGTATATTTGCATGCCGAAGTCAAGATTATCCCTGTCGCCCCCGTAGTTGAACATCTCCCAATACTCCGGCGTTTTCTTAGTGAAATAATTTCTTATAGAATTCACTAGGGTATCCGCACTGAATTTATCCTGATATTGATCATTGAATCTATACAGATACACCATCTCTCTAAGATAATCATGATTGGTTGTTAGATGATTAGTGTTGAACGCAAGATTGAAATCGGCAAATGATATCTCAGCTTGACTATACACGCCGTTCTTAAAGAAATCGGAAACATACAATATCTCTCTGTCTAAATCATAGCCGTAAACAAATATGTCATGATGCAATTGGAGTCTATGATATCGGTCGCTTAGGGGCACGTAGAAATAATTCACCATGGTGTGGATATAATGATTAGCATTAATATTTTCTATAATAAAATGAATAACAGAGTCCCATTTAGCTGTTACAGTATCTCTATGTATCTTTTGAGTCGAAATCCATTTGCATGCATCCGAAGGCCGCAGCTCATAAGTCAGAGGGAAATAAAAATCTCCCCAATGATGTTTATAATCTTTGTTAATAAATAATTGAATATAATTGCTGAATATCCATGGGTGTGCGCACTCGTAATGGGTAAGTACGGACAAGAGATGAGCATGCTGCGTATAGGTTGTAATCATCGGATAACTTACCGGCAATATTCCCCTGCCCAAGGTGTGAGTTGTATTCTTCAACATTTCGTTCACCCCTACTCATTTAGCAATAAGCACTTCGTACTTGCCCTGTCCAGTTTTCCTGTTTTTGTTTTGGGAATGTCATCTACAATCCTCCATTGTCTAGGTACCTTATACGAAGACAAATGCAAGTTGCAATGTTGTGTCAGCGCATCTAGATCAATCAGACATTCTTCACAAACTTTCAGAAATGCGATGGGTACTTCGCCTAATAGATCATCGTGCACACCAACAACCATGACTTCCTCCACTTCTTTCAAACCATATAAGAACTCTTCGATTTCTTCCGGATAGATATTGATACCGCCGGATATAATGATATTTTTCTTTCTGCCTGTGATGATGAGACACCCTGATTCATTCCAAAATCCCAAATCTCCTGTCTTTAACCAGCCATCAACAATGGTATTGTTCGTTAACTCCGGGTTGTTGTAATACCCGAGCATCACATTTGGGCCCTTGACCCAAACTTCTCCGATAGCGGCTCCTTCAACCTCATTCTCTTCTTCGTCAACAAGCCGAATAGAAACGTCACTGATGGGTGATCCACAGGATAAGCAGCGTTCTCCACGGTCCATCATACTCACCCTAGGAGAAGCTTCTGTCAATCCGTAGGTTTGAATAATGTCCGCTTGGGGAAATACAGTCTGAAGATTGTCTACTAATTTCGCGGGAATCGGCGCACCGCTTATAACAATAAATTCAATGAAATCAAAGGCACTCCAGTTGGTTGTCTGATGATAATCCGAAACAAAGTGCATCAATTGCGTAGGCACCGCTGAGAATGCCGTGACCGCCTTATCCTGAAACAGTCTAAACGCTGTGCGCGGCAGCAAGGGCAAGCTGATAAGCCTAATTCGGGTTCCAAATAGCATACAAGAAATCAATTGCGTGACAATTGTAGAACTGAAATGAACGGGCATCGTTACAAGAAACGAATCTTGATCCGTATAGCCCACCTTTCTGCCATGTGCCAACGCATTCGTTAATACATTCTCATGGGATAACATAACGATTTTAGATTGTCCGGTTGTGCCCGATGTAGGAAGGAGAATAGCACATGAATTGGGATCGGACGGATTCGTGAGCGAGATTGATTCAAACGAAGGCACCGGTTCTTGCGAGAAATCCTGAGCGGTAACCCAATAAATATGGCGATTTAAACGCGCAGGCTGTGCATATTTGCTGATAACCAGCTTGGCGTCACTGGCTTGTAAAATATTTTCAATCTCAGTTAGGGATGCCGAGTAAGGAACCGGTATGAGTACATGACCGCTGAACTGAATGCCAAGCGCCGCAGTAATGAACAAGGGCTCATTATTTGTGTAGACTGCAAGATGGCTGCCGGCCTCAAGCTCAAAGTTCTTTTTGATATATAAAGCAATTAAGTATGCTTCTGTCATCACTTCCGCATAAGTCCACTGCTGCTTCAGATCTTGAAGGATAATTTGATCCTTGCGATCACAAGCCTCCATGAATAAACGCTGAATGATAGTCATCATATCGTTGTCTCGGTCAAATAATTAAGGATTAATCCAGTCGTGGAGAACTTCTCAAACAACAGATCCTCGTCAGGGATCGAGATGTTAAACTTCGATTCCATTGAAACAATAAGCTTGATGAAGCCCACCGAATCGATCCCTTGATCCAATAAAGGGGTATTGTGGTCATCCGGATACTTGATGTCAAGCTCAGCAAAAATTTCATCTCTCAAGATAAATTCTATTGATTTAGACATCATGTTTCCTCCGTTAGATAATCTTTAGAAAGGCTGATTAGAGAGGATAGCAGACATGGTGATATTCAGTAATGAGCAGGTAGGTGAAAGTGAGTGTGAAGGAGAATAATTTCAAAACGATGGACAATGTGCATACGCACTAAAAGAGTTGTTTGCAGAGATGCTGCAATGAATGCTGGAGGCGGAATATGACTCGGTGCAGGAATGAAAAGCAGAAAAAAGCATTTTCCCAAGCGATAAAGCCCTGCTGAAAATGCTCTACTTCACTACGGTGAATGACACCCGTAAATGGATATGTTTAGTATAAATTGCAAATATACCAATTGTCAACAATTTTAAATTTTAGGCAACACTAGTGAGGACGTCCTTTAGCTGAATAAAGAGGTATATCATTTGATATACCCCTTGATCCATCTTATTGCAATTACATCAAACCGTTTGCATTTTATTTGAACTGGAACCAGGTTAAATTTGCAACTGTGGTTGAATCTGACTTCACAAAAGTAACATATACCGTATGGGTTCCTACCGCTGTCCCGGCACTAATCGGGATATTCTTGAGGGACCATGACTGCCATCCGCCGGTGCTTTCTCCCGTCCAATAACCCAGCATCGTGCCTGTAGGGCTGTCCAAGTGGAATTCGATTCTACCGCCGGAGTTAGCAGATGCAACCTTCAGATCAATGCTTGTTTTAGCGGTACTGCCAAAGTCAACATTTTTAAAGGCGATATAGTCGCCATTGCTGCCCCCGCCAACATCCAGCCCGCCATCCGTGCTTGACTCATAGGAGATAACTCCTGAACTAAGGTTGTAGCCTTCCGCTTCAAATTTCAATGTGTTGAATTTGGGATCTGCAGCATAGCTGTTCGTATCTGTTATTTTCAAATCTGTCAAATTATTTACCGCAACTCCACCGACGCGGACATTGTTTAAAGTAACTCCCGAGACAGTAGCAGTGTCACTCCAGCCCTTCATGATGGAAACTTCACCCAAAGCGCGTAAATTGATATTATTATAGACCACATTTTTGATCGGGCCGGTTTTGGCCGACAGATCAAACCATCTGGAGTGAACACCGGATCTTGGCCAGAAGCCTTCTACATCGATATTGTCAAATACGATGTTTTGTGCTGCCGGAGTTCCATACAGATGACCTACCGCTAAAGCGCGCCAGCACCGGTATACAAAAGAGTTTTTAACAACAATGCCATCCTGAAGCTGTTTCACTCCATCTCCCACCTTGAATGCTCCACATCTGCTCCAGGCCAAAGCATCATCGACAACTACATTGGACTGGTTCTCAGGAGTTCCCGGCCAGTTGGCAGCGATATCCGTAGTGGCTACATCCCAGGTCTTAAAGGAGTAGGTGTCATCCTCCGATACTGCAACAGTGTGCTTGATGAGTACATTCTGGCTCTCTTGGATGTCTATTGCATCATTTTCATAATCAAGTTCATTGTTGTTGAAGTGCTTGGTATTCTGGAAAGTTACGTTATTAGATCTTGTAACGATTGTAGCCCAGCCGCCGCTGTCTCTGATGGTTATGCCGTCAACCGTGAAGTTGCTGCACTGCAAGGGTACAAGAATATTGTTCAGATAATTGTTTGTATTTCTCATATAATGGCCATTACCGTCAATCGTTCCCCTGCCGTATATCTTAATATTGTTGGCATTGGTTTCGGTATAAATAAACCATGTCCCATCCTTATTCAGGGAATTCTTATGGAAATGGGTAGTGTAATCGCTTGGATTTCCTGACCCCCTTATAACAGAACCACCCTCCAGATAAACCGAGACATTGCTTTTTAGAACAATGTTACCGCTCTTATACACTCCGGCTGGAACGTATACGATACCGCCGCCTGCTGCGTTAGCCGCATTGATGGCATTCTGTATGGCAGGTGTAGCCAAAGTAGCACCGGTACTGTCAGCACCGTACCCGGTTTTAACATTGTATATCCCTGTACCGGATGACGCCGGAACATTGGTTTCAAGAGCATCTGCCGCGATAACCAGATCCTTCAGGTTATTGATTTTAACGATAAGATAGGTTGGTGATGAAAGGGTAAAGGTAAGGGTATTTCCGCTCTTGGTTGCAGTGATTCCCAAAGCTTTGGGAGAAATATTATAGGTATTGATGGGCTCGCTTGCTGTTATTGTGATTGTAGTCGTACCTGAAAAAGAGAAATTACAATAATTATAGTTTACAAATACCTCCGAAGTGTCGATGACCGGTATATTGGTAGAGTCTGCTGTTACCGTGTATTGACTGGTCGTGGTATAGATTGACGGTAATGGATAGCTTACAATGGTACCCGCCGCACTTGCGGTCAAAGGAAAGACAGGTAACAGATTGGCCATACAAAAAATTAATAATGCACTTAATAACTTTAACTTCCTTAACATAAATAAACACCTCTTTCATATTTTTTAGAAAATACTATATATCCCTTCTGTATTCGCTTACAACCTGATTATAGTTTGATAGGCGTATCCGGATAAGGCGGGTAATCCCACATTAAGGGCAGATTTCTGCAGCAGCTTTACACAGAAAAGAGAGGCTGCTGAACAAAATCATCACAGAATAGCAAGCAAAAGCGCAAAAATAAAGACGCTGCGGGGAGTAATTCCCGAGCGCCTTCTTGCTTTTTTTTATGTCGAATTATCATCTACTTCAGCTCCAGCACCGCCACACTCTCCACATGCACCGTATGCGGGAACATGTCCACCGGCGTAACCTCCACCGTCCGGTAGCCCCCGTCCTCCAGCACCCGCAGGTCGCGGGCCAGGGTGGATGGGTTGCACGACACGTACACGACACGCTCCGGCTGCATCAGCAGGATGGTCTCCAGCAGGCGCGGGTCGCAGCCCTTGCGCGGGGGATCGACGACGATGACGTCCGGGGTGATGCCCTGCTCTTTCCAGGCCGGGATGACATCCTCCGAAGCGCCGACTTCGAACTTCACGTTGTTCATGCCGTTCAGCTTCGCGTTGGCGCGGGCGTCCTCGATGGCTTCGGGCACGATTTCTACACCATACACCTGATCCGCATGCTGGGCAAGGAATAGGGAGATGGTACCAATGCCGCAATACGCATCAATCACAGTCTCTTTGCCGGTGAGGGCAGCGTATTCCAGAGTTCTGCCATAAAGCACCTCGGTCTGCGCCGGGTTCACCTGGTAGAAGGACCGTGCCGAGATCGCGAACTGCACCTCGCCAATGTAGTCGTAAATGACCTCGCTGCCCCACAATACGCGGGTATCGTTGCCGAAGATGACATTGGTGCGCTGGGTGTTGATGTTCTGGCAGATGCTGACCACTGCCGGAAGCTGCTCGCGGATACTGCCGAGCCAGGCGTCCAGGTGCGGGATATCCCGGCCGTTCGTGACCAGCACCAGCATCATCTGGCCGGTGCGGAACGCCTTCTTCACCACCACGTGACGGAGCAGGCCGCGGCCGGTCTCTTCGTCATAGGCGGTGATGCCCAGCTCACGGCCGAGGCTCTTGACGGTGGCAACGACCTTGTCGTTGTCCTCATGCTGGATCAGACAAGTCTCCATGTCGATGATCCGGTGACTGCCGCGTGCGTAGAAGCCGCCGACCAGACCGCCGTCGGTTACCCCGATAGGCACCTGTGCCTTGTTGCGGTAGCGCCAGGGCTCGTCCATGCCGAGCGTAGGCAGCACGCGGATGCCTTCAGCCAGGTAACTTGCATCGCCCGCACTACCACCTTCAACCGCCGCAAGCTCTGCCCCTGCATTTGCAACATCCGTATCAACGCTACCGCCCACTACTCCTCTACTTGGCACACCAGCCACTTCCAGCTTTCCGATCCGCTGCAGGTTGTCCACCACCAGCTGCCGCTTCCATGCGAGCTGCGCGGTGTAGTCCATATGCTGCAGCTGGCAGCCGCCGCATTGATCATAGATAGGGCAGGGTGGCGCGATGCGGTCGGGGCTGGCCTGCACCAGCTCCAGCAGCTTGGCGTAGCCATACTGCTTCTTGGTCTTCAGCACTCTGGCCCGGACTCTCTCACCGGGAAGAGCGCCCTGCACAAATAGGGTAAAACCCTCTACGCGGCCTACCCCTTCCCCTTCATGGGTCATGCCGATGATATCGAGCAGGACCTCCTCATTCTTATTCACTGGCAATCCGGCCACAGCGGCCGGCCTTTGTTCCCGGCGGCTTGCGCTGCGTCCGCTACGGTGTTTACTCATGTGTATAGGTTCACTTCTTTCATGTTCTTCACTATTCATCTCATTAATCATTAGGGTACTGACAGAACACACTCCTCTTCCTTACGGACCGTACGGACGTTAATTACCATAAAACTTATATTTCAGCCGTGCTAACGGACCGTACAGCGCTTATCTCCTCTCCCATAGGCATTTTAGAGGCCAAAGTGGGCAACTAAAGGCGCTGGAGTCCGTTAGCATGCGTAAAGTGCAATTTTGGGCGAAATAAGAGCTGCCCAGTCCGTTAGCGCAAAAGCTTCGAACTTCTAGCGATTCTGCGCGTTCCATTCCCGCCACAGCAACCTAACTATTCTGCGCAAAAATCCGCAGATGCTGCGGCAGGATGCTGAAGTTGCCCGGCAAGGTGCCGCCCAGCTCGCCGTCCAGGTTCAGCTGTACGTAGCCGGGAGAGGTTACCTCCATGGCATCGGTGCGGAAATGGATAACCTTCTTGTCATTCAGGTGATCTCCGCGAATGGTTAGACGCACCAGCCGGATGAACTCGGCCAGGTTGCATTTCTTAACGGCAATAACATCGAGCAAGCCGTCATCGATGCGCGCACCCGGAGCCAGCTTCTCGAAGCCGCCGACCGAATTCGTATTGGCGATCAGGAAGAGCATGAACTCGTCATGGATCATCTCCTGGCCGTTCGCGCGGATGTACAGCTCTTGCGGAGCAAGGCTGGCCATCTTCTCGATCCCCTTCAGGTAATAGGCAAGCTGACCCATCATGGTCTTCAGCTTGCTGGGAACCTCATAGGTCAGCTCCGTCAGTTGTCCGCCGCCTGCTATATTAATGAAGTAACGGTCATTGGCTTTGCCGAGATCGATCAGGCGCGCTTCCTGACGCAGAATCAGGTCGCAGGCTTCCTCCCAATTCTTCGGAATGCCCATGGCCCGCGCGAAATCATTCGTCGTTCCCAGCGGCAATATGCCGAGCGGGGGAAGGTTCGGCTTCTCCGCCATCCCGTTAATCACTTCATTAAGCGTACCGTCGCCTCCGGCAGCTATGATCAGATCATAAGTGCCGCGTTCCACAGCTTGGGCTGCAGCCGCAGTAGCATCGCCCTCTCCCGTTGTTGCATGGCAGGTAGCTTCGATACCGCCCATATCCAGCCGGTCTAGAATATCGGCGAGTCGTCTTTTCATTTCTTCCCGACCAGAAGTGGGATTATAAATCAATCTCGCAGTTTTCATTACCGGAACGCCACCTGTTTATATAATGGATAACTTTACTGATTATACCCAATTCTGTACCCCACAAGCAATGTCAGGGGCCAGCTACATTACCCGCTTACGAATTAACGCTGACCCTCAAGACGCTGGAGCGCTGCTTCCACCTGCCGCTGAATCCAGCGCGGCAGCAGCGGATGCGGCAGCAGCGTCTGGCCGGAGTAGGCATACTGCAGCCCCTCCAGCCGCTGCGGAATAACTACCTTGGTGAAATACCCCTCACTCAAAAAAAGCGGAGCCACCAGCACATCATAGCCCTGCTCCTGCCAATGCTCCACCCGGCTTCTTACACTGTCCGGGTTCAACAGCCCGTAATCAGCTGCAGCCAGCCCGCTTATCTCCCGTACCCGCGCGGCAAGTGAAGAGATGCCCTGCTCCCAGCGCTGCCGGAAGCCGTCATGCCTGCTGCCGTGTCCGACCAGCAGCACCATCTCCCGCCCGGGATGCTGCGACAGTTCCCGGAGCTTATCCCACAGCATCTGTGCAATATCGGGATCGTCATCGACCGGATATCCGTAATGAACCTTCGCGGCAACCCTGAACGGCGCAAGGTCGGTCTCCCGCTCAGGAACCGGCTTAGCGCCCAGAGCATACTCTATCTCATCGACATGCGTACTGCCGGAAGACACAAACAAGGGGATCACAATAATATCTGTGACCCCTGCATGTTCCAGCTTATCAATTCCATCTTGTATCAATCGTCCTTCTACCAGCTCAAGGAAAGCCACTGCCACCGGCAGCTCCTCCCGGAGCGTGAGATGGCTCACTGCCTCATCTACCATCGACACCCAGGCCCGATCACGGGAGCCGTGACTGATTAACAATACACCCGGAACCATAAATTATCGGCCCAGACGTTCCAGCGTAAGCTTATAACCGTCATTGCCGTAGTTCAGGCAGCGCTTCACACGGGAAATTGTGGCCGTACTGGCCCCCGTCTCGGCTTCGATCTGATTATATGTAGACCCCTTGCCCAGCATCCGCGCAACCTCAAGGCGCTGTGAGAGCGATTGAATTTCGTTCACTGTGCACAGATCATCAAAGAATACATAACATTCTTCCATATTTTTCAATGTTAAAATAGCCTCAAATAATTGATCGATACTTTTATCGTTTAGCTTCTTTAGCTGCATCGCCCTATCATCCCCTAAACATTAACTTAATGTGACTATCTTGCCTCTACTATATTGTACTGGAGCACATTTTTCAAGCATTAACGGTTTCACGCTGTAAAGAGTGAAATCGATGGACAAACGTCCACCCCAGGCGCACACCATAACCAGGGTTAACCCGTCTCTACTTCCGGCTCCCAGGTTAGACCGCCTTACTCATAGTACTACAAAACCGTGCGAAATCAAGCATGGACACGGTTTCTTCACTTCCGCCTGCCGCTCTATAGGCATCTGCCCTTTTCCGCTGGTATCCCGGTTACCCGGGCATTCGTCTATACCGTCTGTTCGCCCATGACATACAGTATAGCAAACCACTAACGAAGGAATGTGATCCTATGCCTCAGCATTACTATAATCATTCCCGCCAGCAAGGCCGTTCACTGGCTGAACCTTACAATCCGTCACCTTACCCGGGACTATCTGCTTATACACCTGCCCCGCTTCCCGGAGAACCTGAGCTGCTGCCTGCTTACGGCGCTGAAGTCACCGATACGGCACTCGCACTCCCTGCTGCAGAAGCCTCTACCGCGAAGGCCGGAGGCCTGCTTGGCGGACTCGGCAATCTCGGAAGTCTGGCGAATATGGAACAGATCAAGGGCATCGTTGACCGGATGGGCGGAATTGACGGAATCGTCAATACCATGGGCAAGGTGCAGAAGGTGATGCAGGGCTTCTCACAGATGGCTCCGATGGTGAAGCTTATGATGGGCGGGTTCGGCAAAGGCAAGGGAAGCGGAGCGGGAGAGCTCGCCGCCGCAGAGGATGCAGCCCTCTATAGCCCCAAACGGCGCAAAAAAAGACGCCCCGCCGCGAAGCGCCGCAATACCACCTCCAAGAAGCGTAAATCCGGTGGGCCTTCCTCCGTTAAGCGCCGCCGTTCCTAAGCGGCGGCGTTTAACGCGCTTTTCTTCTACTTAAACCAGCCGCTCCGCCGGAACCAGCCGAACATCCCGATCCCCAGCACCAGCATAAGCAGCAGCACTGCGAAATAGCTGTATTTCCATTCCAGCTCCGGCATCACCCTGAAGTTCATTCCATAGATTCCGGCGATCAGCGTCAGCGGCATGAATACCGTGGTAATCACCGTGAGTGTCTTCATAATGGAGTTCATCCGGTTGGAGTTGAGCGAGATATAGCTGTCACGCAGGTCGGCGGTCATTTCCCGGTCAACTTCAATCATGTCGGTCAGCTTCAGCAGATGATCGTAGATATCGCCGAAGTATACCCGCTCCTCGCCGTTACTCTGCACATGCTGCGAATTGACGATCCGGTACATCAGATCACGCATCGGCACAATCGTCCGCCGCAGCTTCAACAATCTTCCGCGCACATTGAAGACCTGGCTCATCAGTTCTTCCACCGATTCGTTGCCGCCCTGGCTCTCCAGATCTGCGAGTTCATCCTCCAGCGTATACAGGGACGGGAAATACCTGTCGACCAGCTTGTCCATCACTGTGTAAGCAGCAGCCATCGGCCCGCCCGACCAGCCCTTGCGGCTATGAATCTCAGCTTTGACCATCTGCCACGCTTCCTCCATCTCCGGCTTGTCCTGATGATGGTAGGAGACGAGAAATTTCGGGCTGAGGAACAGGTCGATCTCTTCGGCCTCCAATGTCCGCTCATTCAGCGAATGCAGCACGAAGAACTGCACATCCTCGTAATAATCCAGCTTCGGCCGCTGCAAGACATGCATACAGTCTTCAATCGCCAGCGGGTGAAAATGAAAATACGTGTCCAGCCTCAAGGTTTCTTCCTCCGTCGGCATAGCGAAATCCGCCCAGATCCAGGCATAATCATCCAGGACAATATCCTGAAGCAGCAGATCGGTCAGTATCTCGCCCGCATGCGTAACGGCAAGTGTTCGTATCATAATATAAGTCCTCCGCCCTAAGTAGGCAATCCGCAGCAGAGCCGCGCTGTTCTAGTTGCTTCCTCCTATTGTACAGCATGTCTGCGCAAAAAAATAACCGCCAGCCCGCTGACCAGCGCTCCGGAGGTTTCTTGGTCTTGTCTTTATAGTTGACAGCGCCATTTACGGCAAACGGCCCGGTCCGATTTTCCAATATATATAGCTTATCGGCCCAAGCCCTCCAGCACCTCCAGATGCAGCACCTGCAGGAATTTCTTAATGTTCACCTTCACCTTGCCGCTATCTCTGCCCTGTTCAATCTCCTTCATCTTCAGGCGCACCTCTTCGAAGTCGAAATACAGCGGCGCATAATGCTCGAACTTCGGATTCCCGTAATCCGTCAGACCAATGGACGCGAGACTTGTCAGACCTGCCGCCAGTGCGCGGCGCAGACGCTGTTCGATGGCCTTGACCTCTTTGGCTGCTTCCGCAGGCACCGGTCTGTACTTGGCAGCGGTCCGCTCGTACAGCTCCTTGAGGGACGGAAGACTTCCGCTGTTCCCTTCGGCTACCGCCAGCTCCATGATCGTGATAATATCACGGCTGCCATTCTCCGAGATCATGCCCATATTCATCAGAATTGGCTGGACAATCTCCTTGACGGTACGCTTGCCAGGCGGCAGCTGCGGCAGTCCGAATTGCAGACCCTCCAGCTTACCCAGCGTCAGCTTGATCTCATCCAGATAACGGCCCATGGCGTAACGTTCATTCACTTTATATAGTACAGATTCCACTTCAATCTTGTTGATCGGCTTGCGGATGAAGAATTCAATTCCGCTCTTGTAGGCGCGGCTCACCATGTCCCCGTTCTCAATCTGCGAGATCATTACGAATTTGGAGCGGCAGCCCTGTGCCTGAAGAGAGAGGATGGTCTCAATCCCGTCCTGGTCCGGCATCAGCAGATCCATCAGCACAATGTCCGGGGTCTCGCTCAGGATCAGGGCTATCCCCTCCTGTCCGCTCTCAGCAGTACCCGTCACCTCACCAAGCCCGCTGTCCTCAATAATATGCTGCAGCATTCTTCTCGCCGACGCGTCGTCATCTACAATACAGAATGATAGCGGCATCCTCTATTCCTCCTTCCGCAGCTTAATGCTCGGCACTGTAATCTGGAACATGGCCCCACCGATATGCGATACCGGCTGAACCGTAATGCTTCCCTCGAACATATTCACAATATCCCGTACATGAGAGAGCCCGATCCCTGTGGCAGCGATGCCCTCTTCATCGAATTTCGTGGTGAAGCCCGGCTCGAACAGCAGGCCGAGGTCACGTTTCCCGATGCCTGTCCCGCTATCGTTCACTGTCAGAATCGTCATGCCGTCCTGCTCATAAGCGTTCAGATGGATGCTGCCTGTCCCTTGGATGACTTCCACCGCATTGGCGGTAAGATTGTTAAGCAGGGTCAATAGAGGAATGTAGCTGTCGGTTGTGTAATCGGAGGTGATGTGAATATGGAATTTGATCTCTTTACCTAGCATTTCTGCATATTTGGCATTGCTCTTAACCGCGAACCTCAGAATGTCCGATAACGGCATGTCCCCGTTCACCTCACGCTCCACCAGCTTCACCAGCCCTGCCAGAATCCGCTGCGAATCCTTCTTCACCTCATGGAGCTGCTGGGTGATATCCAGCACCTGCCGGCTATAACGCCCTGTGCCTTCCCCGTCCTTCAGCTTGCTGTACAGCTCGAAGCTGTTCAGCGTTACCTGCTCCAGGGTGCCTATAGACTTCTTCAGATAGAACACTTCCCCGTACAGGCCGGAGCCGAATCCGAGCATCTGCTGGGTCCGCTCCTGCTGCTCCCGCTCACGGATACGCAGCTGGCTGACAGAGATACTGCTATATACCCCGGTGGTGAAATACGTACGCAGGACGGCAATTGCCATTAGATACGTCCACTCGTTCAGCCGGAAGGTAGCCGAATCCAGTACGATCAGCCGGGTCAGCAGCTCCATTTCATTCGACAGGAGATCGATCAGCGCGGCAACCGCGCCCAGCACCAGCGGATGAAACGTATCGATCCGGCTCTTGATGACACGCATCAGTGCGCCGAACACCATGTAATAGATCATTGCCGAGAAGTGGCTGCTAAGGCTCTGCTCTACCGTCAGTCCGCTTCCCTCCACCATATCCATCGCAGCCCGGAACAGCAGCACAACCACCCCGGCAGCACAGCCTGTGCGGATATACGGCAGCTGCCTCATTAACAGCAGGAAGAGGAGAAAGGCGCTGCTGCCCATGGCAATCCGGAAGATATCTCCGTCAAACGGGTTGATCTTGAATTCTCCGGCTACCGCAGTAACGGCGGCCACCAGCAGAATCTGTACCGCCTTCATTCTCAGAATCGATTGTCCCATCGCCACTGCTCCTGCCTAGAGAGGTTGACAACTATAGTATCATAGCCGAACTGGATTGAATATGGCTTAATCCTCATTCCACTCCGGTTATACCGCTCTGTGCTCAAGCCTTCTGGACAGCAGCGATAGCAGGTAATTGACGACAAAATAAATCAGGGCAACCAGCGCCAGCGTAGGGATGGCATAGCTATAGCTGTGGCCGATGACAATATTGGCATTATGCATCAGCTCCGGCAAAGATATTACAACGGCGAGTGATGTATCCTTCAGCAGGGAGATGAACTGGCTCACCAGTGGCGGAACCATCCGCCGCAGCCCCTGAGGAAGCACGATATGCCATAAGGTCTGTACACTGCTGAGACCGGAGGAACGCGCCGCCTCAATCTGTCCCTTGTCGATCGACATTAAGCCGCCGCGGACAATCTCGGCAATCATCGCCGCTTCGAAGATGGTTAGGGCTGCAATGGCTGCAGTAATCAGTCCGAGCTTGATCCCGACCTCCGGCAAGGCGAAGCGGATGAAGAAGATGATCAGCAGCAGCGGCAGATTACGGATCAGCTCCACCAGGTAGAACATGACCGGAGACAGCACCGGCACCTCCGAGTAGCGGATGACACCAATAAAACAGCCGATGATAAAGCTCAGGAAGATCGATACAAAAGCAACGATCAGCGTCACATACAATCCGTCCAGCAGAAACTTCAGATTATCGGCAGAGTATGCCCCTATGAAATCCATAATATCCCTCCTTTAGCTTCAGATGTCCTTTTATGATGCTTCTTAATATTTGCGCTGCAGCCGGCGCTCCCAGATCCGCACGCCGTAGCTGAGCGGAAGCGTAAGCACCAGATAGAATACCGCTACGAAAATGTAGGTGTCGAAGGTACGGTAAGTCTCAGTAGAGATCCCGTCGGCGAAGTACATCAGATCAAGACCGGCCACCAGAGTCAATACTGAGGAGTTCTTAATCAGGTTAATGAACTGGTTACCGAGCGGTGGAATGACCAGCTTGATCGCCTGCGGCAGAATGATATGCAGCATGGTCTGTATGTAGCTGAGACCGGAGGAACGTGCCGCCTCCATCTGTCCCTTGGGCACGGCCATAATTCCGGCACGGATCGCTTCGGCGATGAAGGCCGAGGTATATACGGCGAGTCCAATGGTTCCTGCCTTGAAGCCGTCCAGTGTGAAGCCCAGGGCGGAAGGCCCGTAATAGAAAATATACACAACCAGCAGCAGCGGGATGTTGCGGATGAACTCCACATACACCGCGCCGAACCAGCGCAGACCCTTGACTGAAGTCATGCGGAAGACGGCAACGACCGCGCCGATCAGGAAGCTGCCGATCAGGGCCAGCACACTGGACAGCAGCGTACCGTAGAAGCCTTCCATATACAGTCCGAAGTATCTCGTTAATATTGAGAAATCCATCAATGTTCACCTGCCTTTACCTGTAGATGAGTTCGTTCCTGCCCGGCATGACCGCCGTTTCTACAAACAAGTAGAAACGGCGTTGCCGTCCTTGGACAAGGCGGTACCGTTTCTACGAGAATTTCGTGTGAAACCCGTTTATGCGTTCTTACCTTGAGGGAAGCAAGCTCTTGCTTGGAACAGGCTTATTTAGCCGGAGCTTTACCAATCCATTTCGTATAGATGGCATCATACTCCCCATTCGCCTTCAGTTCAGCCAGTGTATCATTAATCGCCTTAACTACATCCGCGTTGCCTTTCTGGACCGCAATGCCGTAAGGCTCATCGGTAAACGGCTTCCCTACCACCTCGAAGCCGGGGTCCTGAGAGGCCATTCCGTACAGAATCGCATCATCCGTAGTGAGCGCATCTCCCTGTCCCGCCTTAAGCGCACTGAAGGCATCCTGGTAGTTATCGAATTCTAGCACGGTTACGCCCGGCACCTTCTCTTTGATATTCTTGATTGAGGTTGCCCCCTTGGAGCCGAGGATCTTCGTATCCTTCGTAACGCTCTCAAGGCCTGTAATCGGGCTGCCCTTCTTCACCAGCAGAGACTGGCCGGCCTGGAAATAGACGTCAGAGAAATCGACTTCCTTCTTGCGGTCCTCCGTAATGGTCATGGTAGCCACCACCATATCGATCTCGCCGTTATTCAGCATCGGAATACGTGTCTTGGAGGTGACCTCCTTCAGCTCGATGGCATTCTCGTCACCGAGAATTTTCTTAGCGATGGCCTTGGAGATATCGATGTCGAAGCCTTCCACATTGCCGGAGGCCGGGTCCTTCAGGCCGAACAGGCGGGTATCGAACTTCACGCCGACGAGCAGCTTGCCGCGCTCCTTGATCTTGGCAATGGCCGCAGAGTCAGCGGCTGCTCCTCCGGCAGCGTTGCCGCCTGCCGCATTGTCGTTCTTGCCCTTGTTGTTGCCGCACCCGGCAATGACCAGCATGGCCGCAATCATCAGCACACTTAACACCTTGAAGCTCTTGGACATTTTCATTTGGTTTCCTCCCCGGATTCCTATATATTTAGTTTAGTGGCTTAATACACGGCTGAGAAAAGTACGCGTCCGCTCTTCCTTCGGGCTGGCGAAGAAGGCTTCCGGCTCCGCCTCTTCCACGATCTGCCCCTGATCCATGAAGATGACCCGGTCCGCCACCTCGCGGGCGAAGCCCATCTCATGGGTCACAACGACCATCGTCATGCCCTCGCGGGCCAGGGCGCGCATGACATCCAGCACCTCTCCGACCATCTCCGGGTCCAACGCCGAGGTCGGCTCGTCGAACAGCATAATCTTCGGCTTCATCGCCAGCCCCCGGGCAATCGCCACCCGCTGCTGCTGTCCGCCGGATAGCTGGGAAGGATAGGACTCTGCCTTGTCGGCAATGCCGACCTTCTCCAGATAATACATGGCGGTCTTCTCCGCTTCCGCTTTGCTTAAGCCCAGCACCTTGACCGGGGCCAGCGTGATATTATCTATGACTTTTTTGTGCGGGTACAGGTTGAAGTGCTGGAAGACCATTCCGATCTCTTTGCGCAGGGTATTGATATCTGTCTTGCGTTCGTTTACAGTTATACCGTCCACGGTTAATCCGCCGCTCGTGATCGTCTCCAGACGGTTAATGCAGCGCAGCATCGTGCTCTTGCCGGAGCCGGAAGGACCGACTACAACAACGACTTCCCCTTCCTGAACATGCAGATCAATGCCCTTCAGTACATGGAATTGTCCGTAATGTTTGTCTACCTGATGAAAGTCGATCAATAGCTAGGCCTCCTTTGTCTATTCGGGTGTTTGTCAGCAATGGTAACACTTAAAACAAACCTTACTTCAGAGACTACCAAATCCTACATAATACTACGCAAAATTCATTTCTCATATGTTATTTTCTTTTATTTATGTGATGTATTTCATTTTCTTTTTATGCCTATTAACATTTTTTATCAGTTTCGTGTAGCCTTTTGTGACATTCCTCTCTTGAAAAACAAATAACCTCCGCTTAGGCCGAGGTTTAGCGCTGAACACAAAAAAAGATGTCCTAAAGCCATCCATGGCTTCTGTGACATCTTGTCCAAGCAATCTATTCTGTTCAGTCCTAGAAGAAGAGCTTGAAGATTACTCCCGACAGCAAGGCACTGATCGGAATCGTAATGAACCAGGTAACCACGATCCGTCCGGCCACTCCCCATTTGACAGCGGAGAAGCGCTTGGCTGAACCTACACCCAGAATCGATGAGGTGATCGCGTGGGTTGTACTTACCGGCAGATGCAGCAGCGTAGCCGTGAAAATAACAGAGGCCGCCGAAATATCCGCCGCGAAGCCGTTGATCGGCTCGATTTTGAAAATCTTCGTGCCCATCGTCTTAATAATCTTCCAGCCGCCGATCGACGTTCCGAGTGCCATGGATGTAGCCGCTGCAATCTTAACCCAGAGCGGAACCTCCATCGTATCCAGCCGTCCCGAGGTGACGAGGGCAAAGGTAATGATCCCCATCGCCTTCTGCGCGTCATTCGTACCATGGGTGAAGGATTGCAGTGCGGCCGTCACGATCTGCATCGAACGGAAGCCCTTGTTGACCGTATGCGGACTCTTCTTCGCGAAGATCCACTTCAGAATCGTCATCACAATATACCCGATTACAAAAGCGATCAGCGGGGAGAAAATCAGCCCCTCTACGATCTCAATGAACCCGCTCCATTTGATATGCTCTGTACCTGCCCCGACATACACCGCACCGGCTAACGCACCGATAAGCGCATGGGAGGAGGACGAAGGAATACCCAGCCACCAGGTCACAAGATTCCAGATAATTGCCGCAATGAGCGTCGCTGTGACAATGTCTATCCCGTTGTCCAGCAGGGTCGGATCGGTAATGCTGCCCCCGATCTTCTTCGCCACGCCGGTGAACATCAAGGCGCCGATAAAGTTCATCGAAGCGGCCAGCATGATGGCTGTACGCGGCTTCAGCGCACGGGTTGAGACAGAGGTAGCAATCGCATTGGCGGTATCATGGAAGCCGTTGATGAAGTCGAACGCCAGCGCAAGAAAGATAACAAAAGCTAGTACATATATAGATGTATCCATATTTGAGGCCCCTTATGAGTTACGCATGATGATCGATTCCAGCATGTTGGCTACGTCTTCACATTTATCCGTGGTGGTCTCGAGCCGCTCATACAATTCTTTGCGCTTAATCAGCTCAATCGGGTCCTTCACAGTCTCGAACAGGGCCTTGGTGCAGATACGCAGGACTTCGTCGCCCTGGTTCTCCAGATCATTCAGACGGATGGTGTATTCGCGGATCGCCAGCAGCTTCTTCTGGGAGAGCAAATGAACCGCCTTCTGGATCTCGTATGCACTCTGGCGGAGAATCTCTGCGAACTGGACAATATACTCATCCGCATCCAGCAGGTTATACATATAGAAACGCGAGGCAGAAGCCTCCAGCCCATCAATGACATCGTCCATGCTTGTGATCAGATCCATGATGTCGTCCCGTTCCAGCGGCGTAATGAACGTCTTGTTCAATTCCTTGATGACAGTGTGTGTGTAGGTATCGCACTGGGATTCGTATTTCTTCATCTCCCCGGCGAAATTCTCCACATTGCCCTGGAGAGTCGAGATATTCTGAGCGAAATAATCCGCCGCCTGAACAATGGTGTCAGCCATGTTTTCCAGCGTCTCAAAGAATATATCCTTTTTTCTGAGCCTCATTAGCTTTATACCCCTTTACATGAAATTGCCGTAAAAAAATGCAGCCATCCAAATGTAAATGCATGAAAATGAATGACAACCCTTGTTATCTTATCATATCGACAGAAGGGATAGAAGACAAAAAACCGAACTTTTTTACACTATAATAACAATTCCCTGCAACTTACGAAAATAATCATCCGAACATTCAATCTCCAGCCGGAATTAGGGGGATGCAAGCGCCTGCGGGTATTCGAGATGACTGCTGAACGAAGGACTGTTCGGAACGATCAGAATATGGGTAATCCCCGGGAACATCAGCGCCTCCTTGCCGTCCTTCTTCACGAACCGGATGACGTCTCCGGGGCTGCGCGACCACTTGCCGTTCATCGCTACGCCGCGCTGTAACAACACCGCTTCTCCCCCCAGCTCCGTATCCACCTGCAGCCGGCCGACATCGTCCAGCACCTTATGGTCCGAACCCATCACGATGATGTTTGCCGCTTCCACCGGACGGTTATTATTCAGATCGAGATGCGGCTTGCCATTCACCCAGCGGGCGTATGTGCGCTGCTCTGCGTTATAATGGTACCCGACATTGTAGCTCTTCAGCAGGAAGTTCACACCCAGCGCAAGCGCCGGGGTGCCCTCCACAGGAATATAATCCGGATCATGGAAAAGAAAACCAGGGACCTTCACGCTCTCCGCATAGCCCAGCTTCACTGCCCCCTCCCGCAGCTTGGCGGCATTGCTGTACAGGTTATGCGGGGCCTTGCGTTCCTTGTCCCGCCAGAAGTAGGCCCCCGCGCGGCCGATTTCGTCCATATCTGCCTTCTTCTGCCGTTGCAGAATGGCATAGGCATCCGGACTGCCTCCGGCATGCACCGTTATGCCGCCATAGCTCTCGCCGATATCCAGCAGGTAAGGGCGGATACTGCGGATCGGCCCAATCTTCACCACCCCGGCATGACTCTGAAAGATACCGATCAGCCGGGTAATTCCGCCTTCGGCCAGCACCTCGTACAGAATATCCGCCTCGCTGATCCCGGACTGCGGGCGGGCCGCCGGGGCATTATTGATCATGACCGCGAGCGGCCGGAGCAGGCTCTCCTCCTCAACCGGCAGGCCTGTTAAGACGGAGACCGCTATTGCCGGGGCTGGCGTTGCTGTCGGCGAAGGCTGCGGAACTTCGGTAGGCTGCGGCTGCGCCGTAGGCGCTACCACCCGCACGGGCTCAGGCGTTGCCTGCTCTTCCCCACAGGCAGAGAGCAGCACGGCGGCAAGGACCAGAGCAGATACAGGACGGGATACATAACGGTTCATCGATATAGACACGTTGTTCCTCCTAATCGTAAGTTACAGCTTGCTTCTCTCGATTCTCTTCTATGAAACTCGCTTCCTTTATTTAATCATAGCTGGCAGAGTTTGTCTTGAGTCAAGTGGAAACGGCAGCACAAAAAGAGTACAGCCCTTATAGCAGCTGTACCCTCTATTCATTCCTATATTAATCAAACATCCAGCAGTTCAGGCTGAGCGTACCGTATTGGTAGGCCTGAATCATTAACTGTGCCGCTCTGCCTTCATCGGCTGCACCCATTACGTAGAAGAGCGGGATGAAATGTTCCTTGCCGTAGGTTGGTACGGCCTCCCTCACATGCGGAGCTTGCTTCTCATACGCATACAGGGAGGGAAGATCCCAGGCCGCAAGCCGCTCTGCAATCCACCCGTCGAAGTCAAGCGCCCATTGCTCCGGCTGATCCTTCTGCTTCAGCAGCCTGAGGTTATGCACCAGACCGCCGCTGCCGATAAGGAGGACACCTTCCTCACGCAGTGGAGCAAGCATCCGTCCGATGTTGTACTGCTCCTCAGGCGAGCGGAGTGAATCCACGGATAAGGCCACGACCGGAATATCCGCCTGCGGGAACATGGTCCTCAGGATGACCCAGGCACCATGATCCAGCCCACGGCCCAGCACGGGCTGATGGGGCAGATTACTATCCTTGAACAGTTCCGAAATACGGCGGCTGAGTGCGGGATCACCTGGAGCAGGATAACTCAGCTGATACATCTCTTCCGGGAACCCGTAGAAATCATGCTGCGTTTCATGCTGTGCGTCCACTGTGATCAGCTGCTCGGGACTATCCCAATGAGCTGAGAAGATCACAATGCCCCGGGGCTTCCCCAGATCCGAACCCAGCCGCTGCAAGAAACGCGTATAGTCGTTATCCTCAAGTACCAGCAGCGGGGAGCCATGCGCAATGAAAAAGGCCGGTAATTTCATAGGGTAAGAGCCTCCATTTCCGGTATGGTCTTCCCCTTTATTTTACAGCTAATTCCCAGCCATTGCGAGTGCCGTTACCGCTCCTATATCATCCAGTTCTGCCATTCCTCCTGCAGATGCTCCTGCTGGTTCATCCAATCCCGGGTACGCTTCAGCACCTGCTCCTGCGCCGGACCCGAAGAGAAGGTATGATCGCCCTGGAAAATAATCTCCTTGTCGCACCGTCCTTCCGGCCGGGTCCAGAACAGCTTCTGGTAGAGAAACGCATAATCTACAGGAATCACATCATCGGAGGTTCCGTGGATGACCAGCACATCGCCGCTGAACTTCCCGGCTTCCTGGAACGGCTGGAAGGCAGCCAGGGAATTGAAGTATACCGGAGTGAACGAATAGCCGGCGTAATCTGCTGAACCGCTCTTCACCGACCGGTCGAAGGCATCCCTGCCGACAATCTTGACGATATCATTGAAGGGATAACCGACAGCTGACCACAGTACAAGGTTCTTCACCCGCCGGTCACGGACGCCGGTCAGCAGCGCCACCGCACCGCCCAGACTGTGTCCGATCAGCGTTACACGCTGCGGATCCACATCGGCCGAGCTGATGCCGTAATCCAGCACCGCCCGGGTCTGCCCGATCATCGACTCCATATCCTCACTGCCGTAATCACCGCTGCTCTCCCCGCAGCCCGCATAATCGAAGCGGATTACCATATAGCCATCCTGCGCCAGCTCACGGGCTGCCTTGACGAAGATCCGGTCGACACCGATCCGGCTGCCCACGAAGCCATGGCAGATCACTGCAAGCGGCACCCGGTTCTTGCACCGTCCTGTCCCTGCCCGGTCTGCGGCCGGATAATGTATGCTCGCTGTCAGTTCCTCTCCGTTATGCCGGATGATGATATTCCGTTCCATTGCGGCGTCCTCCCCTAAATGGCTGATTTATTTTAAATTATAATAATTCCGATTAACTTAGTATGATTAATATCTCTATTATAATATCTGTGCTAATTTGTTGTCAATACGCATGAAGCCCGCCGCTTACGTCAGCCCTACCGGAGAAAAGGCCCCTTCCACTCCCGCAGGAGCAAAAGAGGCCCATACCCGCTTAGGCATCACTCAGTCATAGCTGTCGTGAAACATGTCGTGTGTCTCCTGCCGGCCTTCCCAATCCCCGAGCCCGTTCTCCTGGCCCTGCCCCGCAGCATCCCATAGGCTGAAGCCGTCAGAATTGCCCCAGTCCCCCACATCATTAGTCGGTACAGGCGCGGTGCCGTCGTTCACAGCCTTGCCGGGTTCCTGCTTGTTCTCCTGTTCCATAACGCTCCCTGCCTTCCCTCTAGCTATAGTTGGTGAAGCCACCACCTCTTCAGTGTTTACTCTTCCAAAAGGATTATTCAGACCTTCGTGAACGAACGTTGTCCTTGCACACGGCTGGTGCACAAACGTATACTCTAGGTTGAAGGTATCCTGATCACTCAATGCTGGAGGTATAGGTCCACACTATGAAAGTCAAAGCTATGATTAAGCAGAACAACCTGCTGCGGGAGCAGATGACGCCGTCTAACCGCTCTTATTACGAAGATATGATTCTGGCGATGCGCGCCAGTTCAGTAGATGCTGTACGTGCAGAGGAGCTGCTGCTGGAGGCGGCTGAGCTGCTGCTGAAGGGACAAGCCAAGGGCAAGAATGCCAAGCAGATTTTTGGCGAGAAGCCCGGTGATTATTTCAAGGATGTGATGGACAGTGTCCCGCCGCGCACACCGCGCAGCCGGCTGAAGAACTCTATGATGATCTCCTGGTCCGCTCTGACCCTGCTGTTCGGGACGATGGGCATTGCCGGCCTGATTACACAGTGGAGCGGCGGTCCGCACGAACTCTTCGGCCAGCTCAGCCTGTTCACGCTGATCGTCGTCGGCGCAGGCTCCATCCTGCTGGTTGAGCTGATTATGAAATGGATGGCCTCCCTGTCGGAGGACGACAGTCCGAAGCCCAAGACCTTCGACATTAAGGCCCTGGGCATCTACATCGGAATTGCTGTGATTGCGGTATTCGCCGGCATATTCCTCGATAATCTGTTCCCGGTGATTCCGGTCTCGCCCTGGGTCAGTCTGGCGCTGGCCGCTGCCGGAGGGCTGGGGCTGAAATTCATATTCTTCCCATCTTAGAGCCTGTAACCCACATCCATTCCAAACAGGAGGAGACTCGAATGAAAAAGCATGCCGTTCTATCCGCCGCAATCGCCCTGCTCATAGGGCTTCAGGCAGGCGCAGCCGTCCCGGCTGGTGCCGAAGGCAGTGGAAGCAGCCGGACAGGCACTTCAGGTGCAGCTGCAAGCGCTAAGACTGCCAGCCATGCAGAAGCGGTCTATAAGGGCGCGCTGCCGCTGCTGTCCAGCGGTAACCTGCCGGGTACCATTGCCTATATGAAGACGAAGCTATACGCAGTCACTCCTTATCAGGCGACTGTATTGACGCTGAAGCTGGAGAACCTGCATAAGGCGCTGCTGCCCTCCTGGGAGAAGAAATTCAGCAGCAGCGAGGTCCAGCGGAAGCTCCTCGCCGTCTACAGAGGGGGAGTCAGCATGGAGAAGCTGGCTGAGAGTACGGATAACGCCGCTTTGCGCGCCCTGCTGCAAAATGCGGGAGAGAGCGGATACAAGCTGGATACCGCCGAGGGCAGCTTTTACCCGGTGATTGATTATGCGGCTTACCGCAAATATAAGCCTTATGTAACGGAGGATATCAGCAGTTATATTTCCATTATGGCGGCTGAATCAGATCTGCCTTCTTCCAAGGATAACGGGCTGATCATTGCTTGGGGCGAGGTAGCCGACCGTGCGCTGACCCAGGAGCAATTCATCCAGACCTATCCCACTTCCAACCGGGTACAGGCCGTCAAGAAGCTGTATAACCAGTATGCTGTGAACACCTTCTACGGCCAGAATAACACCCCGCTCTTCCATTACGATAATCTGGAGATGGATCTGGAGGCGCAGAAGGCCTACACCAGCATCCTGGCCAAGAACAGCACTACCAGTGCTTTCCTGCAGAAGCTTGACGGCTTCATGAAGCTGATGAAGAGTAACGGCTACCTGCTGGACGATGCGGCGGAGCAGTATCTGAAGACTGAGGTGCCTCAGCCGTAGGCGGTTCAATTAAATACCATACAACAAGTGGAAACGGCTTTGCCGTCTGTTCAGGGACGGCACCCGTTTCAGCGAGAAATAGAAGGATAGGTTATCGTGTGAAACATATAATTTCTTATATTTGAACAAAATCACCCTGCGGGTAAATGAGATTACCTGCGTGCCAGCAAATTGTATGCTGTTTTCCGCATACATTCGAGCCATGCGCCTGCGCACCAGCAAGTGTATGCTGTTTTCCGCATACATTCGAGCCATGCGCCTGCGCGCCAGCAAATGTATGCTGTTTTCCGCATACATTCGAGCCATGCGCCTGCGCGCCAGCAAATGTATGCTGTTTTCCGCATACATTGGGGTCACACGTCTGCATGTGAGCACAATGTATGCTGTTTTTCGCATACATTCGGGCCACACGCCTGCGCGCCACTTATCCACAACTTTCCTAAACAACAAGAAAGCAGCCCCGTCCGCAATCACGCCGGACGGGGCTGCTTCTTATTGGATCAAATCAAATCAGCATACTGAACAGATTAACATCCTTGTTAATCTCCACATAATCGACGCCCTTCTGCTTCATCCGCTCAATCAGCGGGGCGTAGGCATCGGTAGACATCAGTTCAATGCCGACCAGGGCCGGGCCGTTCTCCTTCTCATTCTTCTTCGTGTACTCGAACCGGGTAATATCATCATCCGGTCCGACCACCTCGGTCAGGAACTCGCGCAGGGCACCCGCGCGCTGCGGGAAGTTGACCATGAAGTAATGCTTAAGACCCTCATAGATCAGGGAACGCTCCTTGATCTCCTGCATCCGGTCAATATCGTTGTTGCCGCCGCTGACGATGCAGACCACGCTTTTGCCGCGGATCTGATCACGGTACATGTCCAGTGCAGCAATGGGGAGGGAACCGGCAGGCTCCACCACAATGGCATTCTCATTATACAGCTCCAGAATAGTGGTACACGCCTTGCCCTCCGGCACCTTCACCACATCATCCAGAAGCTTCGAGCAGATATCGAAGGTCAGACCGCCGACACGCTTCACCGCCGCGCCGTCCACGAACTTGTTGATCTCCTTCAGGGTGATTACCTCACCGCTCTGCATGGCCTCACTCATCGAAGCCGCGCCGCTGGGCTCCACACCAATAACCTTGGTTGCCGGACTCACCGTCTTGATATAGGTGGCTACACCGGCTGCCAGCCCGCCGCCGCCGATGGTGACGAACACGAAATCCGCTGGCTTGTCCAGATTCTCCATCACCTCCATGGCAATGGTTCCGTTGCCGGCAATAATACGCGGCTCATCGAACGGGTGAATCAGGGTCATGCTATAGTCAATGCAAGCCTGCAGCGCTTCATCATAAGCATCATCGAAGGTATCCCCCTTCAGAATCACCTCAACGAATTCGCCGCCGAAGCGCCGGACCTGCTTAATCTTCTGATTAGGAGTAGTGCTCGGCATGAATATCTTGCCTTTGATGCCTAGTGCCTTGCAGGAATAAGCCACGCCCTGGGCATGATTTCCCGCGCTGGCGCAGACGATGCCCTTGGCTCTGTCTTCGTCAGACAGACTGCGGATCATATTATAGGCTCCCCGGATTTTGAAGGAGCGTACAATCTGCAGATCCTCACGTTTCAAGTATACATTACAGCCGTATTTGGCCGACAATACCGCATCCAGCTGGAGCGGCGTACGGACGATAACCTCCCGCAGCACATGGTGTGCGCGTACAATATCTTCCATTCCTACGATCCGGTTTTCGCCTTCTCTCATGTTTTCCCCGCCTCACTGTCTCTTTCTTATCGTTTCGCTTCTTGTAACATACTCTTCCAAGGACTTTTTTTCAACCCTTGTCCTCTCCACACAATATAGCATCCACTGAGAGTGGAATCACACTCTATATGATGCATGTCAGCGCCTCCATCCGCACACCCACTCTATCTCATTAACTACATCAAGCTGCACAATAGACAGATTACCTAGCCGAAGGAGTCACACTGGAGTTGAGTAAACTTGCGGTGTAAGCCTACGGCTGCACAGCCTAGTTACTGCGCATTCAATGGGATTTTTCCTTTTAATTTGCTCACACAGCCTACTTCTGGCGTATATAATGGGATTTTTCCCCTTAAGTTGCTCAAACAGCCTACTTCTGGCGTATATAATGGGATTTTTCCCCTTAAGTTGCTCACACAGCCCACTTCTGGCGCATTCAATGGGATTTTCCCCTTCCCTTCCCTTCCCTTCCACTTCTAACTCCTTCTCCTATCGTAAACAGAGAACTATTCTTATCCTCCATCCTCCATCCCCCCATTCATCCCACAAACACAAAACGGCCCTGTCATCCATCGGCAGGACCGCCTACACTACTTCTATACCTTAAACCTCGACACCGCACTCAGCAGCTGCGCCG
This sequence comes from Paenibacillus sp. FSL M7-0896, assembly GCF_037975415.1. Classification (NCBI taxonomy): domain Bacteria; kingdom Bacillati; phylum Bacillota; class Bacilli; order Caryophanales; family Paenibacillaceae; genus Paenibacillus; species Paenibacillus sp. FSL M7-0896. Next base: position 428,677 of record NZ_CP150250.1, on the reverse strand, counting down.
AGCTGAGCTTGATCTCCTCCATCTCCGCTACGATGCTGCCGGACCGCCCGATGATCTGCTCCGCTCCGGCAGCAATGGCTCCCGCTCCTTCTGCCCCCTCATTCGTCGCACTACCCGTCTCGCTGATTGCAGTAAGCATGCTCTGGATGGAAGCCAGCAGCTCTTCCGAGGTGGCGCTGAAGTCCGTCACCAGCTCCTCGATATACCGGGCATCCTCACTGTACCGCTCTCCGGTCTCCTGCATGGCATCGTAGTCCTTCTTCACCTGGCTGTCCATGAAGCCAAGCATACTCTCCGCAGCCTCCACCAGATTGGACACCGCCTGGACTACCGCCCCTGTCACTCCCTGGATCTCAGTCACCGTCTCACGCGAGTTGTCGGCCAGCTTACGGATCTCCTCTGCCACTACAGCGAACCCCCGGCCCGCTTCCCCGGCCCTTGCCGCCTCAATGGAAGCATTCAGCGATAACAGGTTGGTCTGGGCGGCAATCTCCAGAATGGCGCCCGTAAGCGCGCTGATCTGCGAGATTGATCCCGACTGTTCGATGGCCGTGCGCAGCTTCTCTTCGCTAAGCCCGTACACGGTATCCGCCTGTGTGCGGGATTCCCAGGCTCTCTCCTTCAGCCGCTCCGCCCGTACGTTAATTTCTCCGGCGGCTTCCGCCCCCTCCTGAGCTTTGCGGGCAATCCCGTGGATCGCTGCCTCGATCTGGGTCGTGCTGGCATTCATCTCCTCCATCGAGGCGGCTGTCTGCTGCAAGCCTGCCGACAGCTCCTCCGTAACCCCCGAGATATCGGTAATGCTGCCATCCAGCACGAATACGTTCTGCTCTGTATTCTCCACCGCGCCCGAGATACTCTGCGAGCTGTGCAGGATCTCCTGAATCAGCGACTGCTGCGAGGCGATCATATCGTTGAAGCCCTCAGCCAGCACCCCGATCTCGCCTCCTGCGGTTACCCTTGCCCTTACCGACAGGTCCCCCGCCTTCGCCTGCCCGAACGCAGCCGTGAGGAGCGGAAACTGCTTCAGGATACTGCCCGAGACCAGATACAGCAGGACAGACAGCACCGCAATCGAAACCATAATGGAGAGGAAGAAAATCAGCTCGAAGCGCTTCAGCTCAAGCTCCGCATGCTTCTGTGGTACGATCAGCGCGACTGACCACTGGTTAGCCACAGCCGGTGAATAGGATACATAGCTGGGCTCGCCGTCTATGTCCGCCCGGATGACATTTGAGCCCCACTGCAGCATTTTATCGCCGACAGTCTTCCACGATCCGCCCAGATCAGCCATCTTCTTCAGCAGAATATGATCCGGATTGGGATGATAGATGAAGGTTCCCGTCTCATCAATCAGCACGGCATAGCCGCTGCCTTTATAATTAAAAGCGCCCAGCGCAGCTGTAATCTGCTCAATCGAAATATCTGCACTCGCCACGCCGATCAGCTTGCCTGAATCATCAAGCAGCGGGGTGCTGACACTGACGACCATTTTGCCTGACCCGGCATCAATATAAGGATTGGTAATCGTTACACGCTTGTTCGCAGCCGCAGCGGAATACCAGCTTCGCTCCTTCAGCACGTAGTCTGCCGGAGGCTCGAATTCATCCTGGGTAATCACCTTGTTCACCGCATCCATACCTATGTATACATTGAGCAAATTCTTATTGTTGTTCTTGATCAGGTTCAGCGTCTGGATCAGCTCCGTGTACCCGTCCGTAGTCTTCAGCGTCTGCGCATCCTTCACCCTCAGAATGAAGTCGCGGAGGTAGGCGTTGGCATTGAGCAGTGCCACACTGTCTACAGCAGGCTGCAGCAGGTCATTGACCTGCACCCCGATCGCCCCTTTCTCATACGTCAGCGAGCTCTTCAGCCCGTCCACGATAAGCTGCTTGGCATTGCTGTAGATCACTACAGACACCGTCATGAAAATAACCACCACAGACAGAATCACTGACAAAAACAGCTTGCCGCGAATCCCCATATTACGGAGTGAGCCGATAAGCCCCCTCTCCCTGACCTTCTTACTCTTTCCCAGTGCCATAGACCCTCCACCTTCCATGTATAAAGGCCCGGGGCTGTCCCGGACCTTCTCTGTCTTTTCGACTTATTTCTGCAAAAAATCCCTTTATCCCTGTACCGTTTTCCCATAGGCTGTGAAATAAGTGTGTCCATGTAAGGTATTTTCTCATTATTATCGAGTTAAGCCTCTTATTTACCCCTATCACCGCTTATTCATGTCAGGTTATTTACACAAAAAAATACTCCCTTGTATCTGCTGTATTCAGCAAACAAAAGGGAGCAGGATCTCTATAACCAATTTTCCAATTCATCTTATCCGGCAATCTGCCGCACTACTGTTCCAGCAGCTCCTGAAACCACATCAGGTTCAATTCATGGTGCGCTCTGACATTATTCATCATCGATTTTGCCGTATCGTAGATCTTGTCTTGCTTGGCCTCCAGCGCATGGTCAATTTCAGCAATCTTACGCCGTGTCTGCTCCATCTGTATGGCTACAGCCGCCTTGAATTCCCCTGGATCATACTGGTGGGCGAACAGCGTCGTCATATAAAAAGCTAACGTAATATCATCCGTCTGCAGCGAGTACTTGGCCATCAGCGCTTTGAAATGCTCGTCGCCCTGCGGTGTAATCTCATAGATGTATTGCTCGGGATAGTTGTTCACGCTAACGACCTCTACCAGTCGGACCAAGCCTTCGCCCGATAACTTCTGGAGGTTGTAATACAGCGATCCCTTCGTCATATGAACAAGATACCTGTAATCCCGCTCCTTGAAGACACTGAGCAATTCATAAGCGCTGGATTGTCCGCAATCCTTAAGCAGACCCAGTATAAGTAAGGGTATAATAGCGAATTCCTCTTTCTGTATTTATTGAAAATCACCCAGATGCTCCGCGATCCATTCTCGGAACGTATAAGGCTCCCGGCCAAGAATCGTCAGCACCGTGTCCGTCACGGCGAGCTTATGCTTCAGGGTATACTCCCAGTCCTGTACTCTAAGGGTAATGTATTCTTCAGCGATGTACTTGCTCATATAGGAACGGAAGTCCGCGATGGTCTGTTCTTCCAGTTTAAGCGATTGTCCCAGTTGCTTAGAGATCTCTGTCAAAATGTTCCGCTGGCTAAGGATATTCGCACCTGTGAGCGTCAATACCTGCCCGGAGAATCGGTCAAAATCCGTTACAACCACACTGATAACCCCGGCAATATCTTCTTCATGTACGCTCGCCAGCTTAGCCTCCAAGGCCGGTAACCGGATCGTCCCCTTATTGTATCTAAAAAGGTCCCTCCAGTAAATGGTATTGTGCATGAAGGCCTCGGCCCGGATAAACACATACTGAAAGCCATATGCCTGAATCTGCTCCTCAACCTTCTTATGTTTCATAGCGTTCTCGTTGTAAGCGGCATCCGAGCGGTTGATGGACGCTGAGGATAAGAACACGATGTTGCGGACACCCTTGGCCCGGGCAGCCTGCAGAATCTCCTCAGCATCATCCAGCAGAATCAGGAATAAGGTCTCCACGCCGCGCAGGCTGTCTGACCAGGCGCTGCAATCCTTAATATCCCCGGTGACGATCGTCATGTGACCGCTCTGATCGTGCATCAGCTTCTCAGGTGTGCGGGTGAGGGCTTTGAAGTTGACATCCTTAGACTTGAGGTAATGTACAACCCGGCTTCCAACGGTTCCAGTTGCTCCAGTAATAAATAACATTAGGAGGACCTCTTTTCAGATAGTTTAGTCTAATTAGACTACATCACATAATATAGTCTAATTAGACTATATTGGCAAGGGGATTTATACGTAGCCCAATTCCACCGCCATTGTAGTCGGTTTTCCGACTACATTCGCCCATCCACCTGCACCACTGCCCATTGTGGTCGGTTTTCCGACTACATTCGCCCATCCACCTGCGCCATCGCCCATTGTGGTCGGTTTTCCGACTACATTCGCCCATCCATCTGCGCCACTGCCCATTGTGGTCGGTTTTCCAACTACATTCGCCCATCCACCTGCGCCATCGCCCATTGTGGTCGGTTTTTCTATTACATTCGGCCTGTGTTGGGTGATATCAGCGAGGTCACTCCTAATCTCCATAAAAAAACACAGCCCCGAAGGACTGTGTCTGGTATTCATCTATAGCGTCTATTGCTTCAGCATCCACTTAAGCAGATCCGGCAGGCTCGCCCACAAGCGCGAGTGCATAATTACATATTCAATCGCTTCATTGGGATCACCCATACCGACATAATCCGGAAGATTATGCGGCAGCCGCTTTATACCCAGCAGGTAATCCGGCACATGCTTATTCACTCCGCGGGCTATGCGGTAGAGCATTTTGAGCTGCGAGGTAATGCCATTCTTCCTGAACTCCAGTACAATCCGGTCATAGGCAAAAGCCGCCGCCGCATCCTCTTCACCGTAGTTCTTAATGATCCGCTCTGCTTCTTCAAGCTGGTTGCTATACAGGTATACAGCAGTCAGCAGATAGCGGGCACCGGTATTATCATCCTCATTAAGCTCCAGGATATGCTCCAGCATCTCTGTTGCTTCCTCCGCCTTACCGCCGAACCAGCAGGATTCCGCGTAGCTCTGGCAGATACGGATATAAGGGCGGGTCTCATAGAGCCCCCAGAAGAATCCTTTATGCTTCGTAAAATAAGACTCGCCCAGCTCCCGTCTGCCTGCGGCGATTCCCGCCTTCAGCAGCTCACGGGCGTCCTCCTCATTCTCCGTTTCCTCGGCCAGAATAAGGTAGGCTTCCGGGCTGTCCGGATAGAGCTCCAGCGCCTTCTCCGCCAGCTGGACCCGGCGCTTCGCAGAGGTTGCCTCCATGGCTTGGGCCAGAAGGGTCTGTGCCTTTTCCTGCGGAGTTTCCGCTCCGTTCAGCGCCATCAATTCGTCCGCTTCCCCGGTCATGCCGTATTCCTCGACATAGTTATAGATCTCCTTAACCTTGCGGGAGATCGTGGCCGTAGTAACCGCGTATTTGTCCGCCAGCTCCGCCTGCGACAGCATGAAGCCGTATTCCTCGGACAGCAGGTATTCGATCGCCGCACAGAAGGAGCCTGTCTTCTTCACGGCCGGCTTGGTCTGGCGGGAGAAGCCGTTCCACAGCAGCAGTGCTTCCAGAATCAGCTCCCGGTCATACTGCTCTCTCATGTGCTCGATCAGCTCCAGCGCCAGCTGTTCATGGGCCGGATGCTCCCAGTTCAGCTCCTTCGCCACCATCTTCTTCAGCTTGGGCAGCGTAAGCTTGCCCGCAGCAGGTGCAGCACTTACCGTAGCCGGCTGTTCCTCGTGCACGATTACACCGGGTATGGTTACAGGCGCTTGCGCCGCTGCATCCCCTGCGTTAACCAGCCTCAGCATCGACTGGGCTGCCGCTCTGTCTTTCTCCATGCAGCATTTCTTATATTTGTTCCCGCTTCCACACGGGCATAAGTCGTTTCTTCCTACCTTACTCAAAACTAATTCCCCCTTAAATCAGTAACTGTACATCCGCATTAGCACCGCTGTTATGGAACTATTATAACATTTGTTCCGAATTGTTAAAAAAGGCCTTTCCCTAGAAAGGAAAGACCCTTTATCTGTATATATCCGCACATTTTCCCCCGTACGAGTTGTATTATAGCACTTCTCCTACAACTTGTCAGTCCTTTTTTTGGGACTTTCTCCTCAGACCAGTGCCTTCATTGCGATATCACTGCGGTTCTGTTTGCCCGCAAACGTAATACTCTCCGCACTGGCATAGGCCGATGTACGTGCTTCGGCAATGGTTGCCCCCAGGCCTACCACCCCAAGCACGCGGCCGCCGGTGGTCACCCAGCCTCCGTCCTCGCTACGTGCGGTTCCGGCATGGAAGACCAGCGCAGAGCTGCTGTCCTCCAGCCCGCTGATCGGCACACCCTTCGGGTAAGGCCCGGGATACCCCTCCGAGGCCAGGACCACGCAGACTGCGGCCTCTTCGCTCCACTCGATCGGAATATCGGCGAGTCTGCCTTCGGTCACAGCCAGGAAAATCTCCAGCAGATCGCTTCGCAGCCGGGGAAGAACCACCTGTGTCTCAGGGTCCCCGAAGCGGGCATTGAACTCAATCGTCTTCGGTCTGCCGTCCGGCGAGATCATCAGCCCGGCGAACAGCACGCCGCTGAAGGGACGTCCCTCGGCAACCATCGCTCTGGCTGTCGGCTCAATAATCGTCTCCACCGCTTCACGGATGATCGCTTCATCGATATGCGAGAGCGGGGAGTAGGTCCCCATGCCGCCCGTATTAGGTCCTTTATCACCGTCGAATACAGGCTTATGGTCCTGGGCCGCAGCCATCGGCCGCACCGTCTCGCCATCCACGAATGCCAGGATCGACATTTCCTGCCCGGCAAGGAACTCCTCAATAACTACCTGCGCTCCGGCTTCCCCGAAGACCTTATCGACCATGATCTCCTGAAGGGCCTGCTCCGCTTCCTCCCGCGAATACGCCACGGTTACCCCTTTGCCTGCGGCCAGGCCGTCCGCCTTGATGACAATCGGCAGCTCCTGGCTCCGCAGATAGGACAAGGCTGTCGCATAATCGCTGAATTTCTCATAAGCGGCTGTCGGAATGCTGTATTTATGCAACAGATCCTTCATGAAGGTCTTGCTGCCCTCAATCTCTGCGGCGTTCTTGCGCGGACCGAATACAGGGATATCCTGCGCTTCGAAGGCATCCACAATGCCTGCAGCCAGCGGATCATCCGGTCCGATGACCACCAGGCCGACCTTCTGTTCCTTGGCAAAAGCGGTCAGCTTATCGAACTCGAAGACGCCGATCGGCACACATTCCGCAAGCTGCGCAATCCCGGCATTGCCGGGGGCGCAGTAGATTTTACCGGCACGGGGACTGCGGGACAAGCTCCAGATGATCGCATGCTCGCGTCCGCCGCCGCCGACTACTAAAATATCCATAAGGCTCTGATCCTCCCAGCGTGCTAGTGTTTGAAGTGGCGTACGCCGGTGAAGACCATGGCAATACCGTATTCATTGGCGACCTTAATCGATTCCTCGTCCTTGATCGAGCCTCCCGGCTGGATAACTGCTGTAATGCCCGCCTTCGCAGCCATTTCCAGTGTATCGCCCATCGGGAAGAAGGCGTCTGATGCCAGCACAGCACCCTTCGCTTTCTCGCCTGCTTGTTCAATGGCAATCTTGGCCGCACCGACACGGTTCATCTGTCCTGCACCTACACCGACTGTCATATCGTCAGCCGCCAGCACGATGGCGTTGGACTTCACATGCTTCACAACCTTCCAGCCGAACAACAGTTGCTTCAGCTCTTCTTCGGTAGGCTTGCGGTCGGTTACCACTTGCAATTCCTCAGGATCCACAGAGTGTACATCGCTCTCCTGCACCACCATTCCCCCTTCAACGGAGGTGACCACAAAGCTGCTCTTGCGGGATGCAGCGGTGCTGAGGTTGCCCAGCTTAAGCAGGCGGATATTCTTTTTTTTCGTCAGGATCTCCAGCGCTTCGTCTGTGAAGCCTGGGGCCAAGATGATTTCGAGGAAAATATCCTTCAGCAGATTAGCCGTATCCGCATCAATAATCCGGTTGGCTGCCACAATTCCGCCGAAGATGGAGGTAGGGTCCGCATTGTACGCTTTTTGATACGCTTCATAGACGCTTGTGCCCACGCCCACACCGCAAGGATTCATATGCTTCACGGCTACAACCGCAGGCTCTTCGAATTCTTTGACAATCTGGAGCGCTGCGTTCGCGTCATTGATATTGTTGTAGGACAGCTCTTTGCCGTGCAGCTGCTCAGCAGCCGTCAGGGTATCCTGCGCCGCCAGCGGCTTGCGGTAGAACGCAGCCTTCTGATGCGGGTTCTCGCCGTAGCGCAGATCCTGGATTTTCTCATAAGTGACCGTGTAGCGCTCCGGCAGCGGTTCACCGGTGACATTCGCCAGATAATCGGCAATCAGGGCATCGTAAGCCGCCGTATGGCGGAAGACTTTGGCCGCAAGACGTTTGCGGGTTGCAAGGGTTGTATCTCCACCGGCGCGTACTTCTTCAAGCACATTCGCGTAGTCGGCCGCATCCACCACCACACTGACAAACGCATGGTTCTTCGCCGAAGAACGCAGCATGGTCGGTCCGCCGATATCGATGTTCTCGATAGCCTCTTCATAAGACACATCCGGCTTGGCAATCGTCTCCGCGAACGGATACAGATTCACCACGACAAGGTCGATGTAATCAAGGCCAAGCTCATTCATCTGACGCGTATGCTCTTCGTTGTCACGAACGGCCAGGAGGCCGCTGTGTACAGCTGGATGCAGGGTTTTGACGCGTCCATCCATGATCTCAGGGAAGCCGGTAACATCAGAGATGCCAATGACCGGAACGCCTTCCTTCGCCAAAAGTGTGCTGGTGCCGCCTGTGGAGATAATTTCTACGCCTAATGCAGACAACTCGCGGCAAAAATCCACGATGCCCTGTTTGTCCGATACGCTGACCAGCGCTCTCTTGATACTCACTTTGAATAGTCCTCCTCTGGATTCACGCTAGATTATTGGGGTGTAGGTTTTAGTTGGATTTTTGTCATCTAATTTCGGCAGGTAAGCACGTAGCGGGGCAGTAGTTGGAAAAAATGCACTTAAATAACGCCAGATAAGCTAAATCACTCGATTGGGGTCAGATTAGCTGTACTCTTTCCACTTATGCTCCGCTCACCGCACCTATCAGCCAGATTAGTTGGAGAAAATCCACCTGTTACTGTAGCTTAGCTTATTGGGTTGGGAATACTATAAACCTTTAAATTACAATTCCCTTGTAACTGTGGATGATTGCCGGATGATTGCAGCGGCGAATCCTGTAAAATAAGCTGGTATTTTAGGTAATCAGTTGTTTTGGTTACTTATGTCCTGCTATATATGCTTTTGTCCTTACGCCAGCAAACCTGTATTTTTGCAATTTCCGGCCATACCGCCAGATCCTCCGTCAAATACTGCCACTTGTGAAGTATTTCCCGAGAAATATCAGAATCGGCCGGGGCTTGCCTGAAATGTCGAAATCACTCCGGTTCAACAGTCAATCCAGGCAGCTATGCAGCAACTTCGCTTAATCGCCAATGGTCGTCATTCTTCCGTTCAATTCTACTTTTCCTGCGGCAAAAGCACTCACTACCTCAGGATACAGCGCGTATTCCACCTGATGGATGCTTGCAGCCAGCGATTCAGCGGTATCTCCAGACTGGACCTCCACGCTGCGCTGGGCGATCACCGGTCCGGTATCCATGCCTCCATCGACAAAATGCACGGTCACACCCGTCAGCTTCACGCCATACTCCAGCGCCTGCCCGATCGCGTCCTTCCCGGCAAACGCCGGCAGCAGCGAAGGATGAATGTTGATGATCCGTCCGGCATACGGTGCGAGCAGAACAGGGGAGATCAGCCGCATGTAGCCGGCCAGCACCACCAGTCCGATGTTCCGGCGCTGCAATTCAGCCACAATCGCGGCCTCATACTGCTCCCGGCCCGCGAAGTCCTTCGGCCGCAGCAGCAGAGCAGGTATGCCTGCCTCCTCTGCCCGCTGTGCTACAGGCGCTTCCGGCTTATCCGAGACCAGCAGCTCTATGCTGCCTCCGCCCAGCCTGCCCTCCCGCTGTGCCTGGACCAGTGCAGCGAAATTGCTGCCTGTTCCGGAGGCAAAGACAGCGATTCGGCTCCACTCCATCAGACTTCAGCTCCCGTAAAGGTAACGATGCGCTCTCCCTCAGTAACCGTGCCGATCCGGTAAGCCTCTTCCCCGCTCGCCTTAAGCAGCTCCAGCGCACGCTCTCCGTCCGCTTCCGCCACGACCAGCACCAGCCCCACGCCCATATTGAACGTTGTGAACATGTCGCGGTTGCTTACCTGCCCCTTGCTCTGCATCAGGCTGAAGACCGGCTGAATCGGCCAGGAGCCGTAGTTAATCTCTACATTCACATGCTCCGGCAATACGCGCGGAATGTTCTCGATGAACCCGCCGCCGGTAATATGGGCCATACCCTTGACCGGAAGCTGCTCCAACAGGGATAGCAGCGGCTTCACGTAGATTTTGGTCGGAGCCAGCAGAACGTCCGCCAGCGGCGCTCCCAGCTCCGGCACAACCTCATCCAGGCCGTAACCGTCTTCCTCCAGCAAAAGCTTGCGCACCAGCGAGAAGCCGTTGCTGTGAATTCCGCTCGAAGCCAGTCCGATCACTGTGTCTCCTGGAGCAATGTCTGCTCCGGTTACCAGCTTCGCCTTATCGGCCACACCGACGGTGAATCCGGCGATATCATACTCGCCTGCCGCATACATGCCCGGCATCTCGGCGGTCTCGCCGCCGATCAGCGCGCAGCCCGCCTGATGGCAGCCTTCGGCGATCCCGGAGACAATGGCTTCAATCTTCTCCGGCACGACCTTATCGCAGGCCAGATAATCGAGGAAGAACAGCGGCTCAGCGCCCTGTACCACGATGTCATTCACGCACATGGCGACCGCATCGATGCCAATCGTGTCGTGGCGGTCAGCCGCGAACGCGATCTTCAGCTTCGTGCCCACACCGTCTGTTCCCGATACGAGAACCGGCTCTTCGTACTTGTCCTTATTCAGGCCGAACAGGGCGCCGAAGCCGCCCAGCTCCGTCATCACTTCCGGACGGTATGTGCGCTTCACATGCTTCTTCATGCGTTCTACTGCTTCATTGCCAGCCGCAATATCCACACCGGCTTTCTTGTACGCTTCTGACACTTTTGGACACCTCATTTAAGTTAGTTTAGAGCGCGTGTTCGGGGCGGCAGGGATTTGGTTCGGTTGGTGGTTATATTCGTCATTCCGAGGAACATTTGGACTTCCGGTCGCTGTTATATTTGGATTTCCTTGATTTGAACCGCTGACCGCGGTAGAAATCCAAATATAAAGGCGAACGCTATCGCTCCTACAGTTCCAAATTTCCTCTCCATGACTCCCACCACCGGGTTTCAAACCCGTGCCGCAAGCCGAATTTTCGCGCCTTGCACAGCGCAAGGGGTCGGCGCTGCGGGCGAAGCCCAGCGCCTCCTTAGGCAACCGCTCCCCCGACTTTGCGATAGCAAACAGGACGGGGGCGGGAGCTCTCCCCGCACGGGCGAAGCCGTGCGTCTCTGGAGCGACAGAACCTCCGATTTTGCGACAGCAAACAGGGCTGGTTCTGGGGCACTTCCCCGCACGGGGCGAAGCCGTGCGTTCCATAGGGCGACAGAATCTCCGGATTTGCGCAGCAAACAGGACAGATTCTGGAGCCAGAGGGCCCGGCGGACCGCAGGCCGCCGGGGGTGCAGGGCCGCAGAGCGTGTCCCGGCCGTGCGCAGCACACAGGGACAAAGCGGGGACGAGCACCCACGCCTTCTTAGCAAGTTTAGAGCAAACTCCTACCCCCAAACTTTCGGGTGGCCGGAGGGCAGCGCCCTCCGGAATCCCCCTTCGCAAGGGGGACTTAGGGGGATGAGACCCACAGACTTAGGGGGATGTCCCGCCTAACACGAGCATCCGTCCTTCTCTTCCCCGCCGAAATCCACCTGCGTCGGGTAATCATTGTCGAAGCAGGACAGGCAGAGGCCGCCTTTGTAGTCGTCACTATTATAGCCGCCGATGGACTGGATCAGTCCGTCAGGGGAGAGGAACGCCAGGGAATCGGCGTTGATCTCCTCGCACATCTCGGCGATGGTCTTGTAAGAAGCGATCAGCTCGCGGCGGTCCGGGGTATCGATGCCATAGAAGCATGGATTCTTGAACGGCGGCGAGGTAATCCGCACGTGGACCTCTACGGCTCCGGCTTCGCGCAGCAGGTTGACGATCCGGCGCGAGGTCGTGCCGCGCACGATGGAATCGTCGATCATCACTACGCGCTGGCCTTCCACGACGCGGCGTACCGCGCTGAGCTTCATCTTCACGCCCTGCTCACGCAGCTCCTGGCTGGGCTGTATGAACGTGCGGCCGGTATACTTGTTCTTGATCAGCCCCAGCTCGTACGGGATGCCCGTCTGCTCGGCATAGCCGATGGCGGCGGAGATACTGGAATCCGGCACGCCGGTGACAATATCCGCATCCACGAAGGCTTCGAGCGCCATGCGGCTACCCATGCGCTTGCGCGCGGAGTGCAGGTTGGAGCCGTTCAGATCACTGTCCGGGCGGGCGAAGTAGATGTACTCCATCGCGCACAGCGCTTTGCGTTTAGGCTCGGCGAAGCGTTCTTCACGGAAGCCGTTCTGGTCCAGCACCAACAGTTCACCAGGTTCAATATCACGCACCAGTTGGGCACCGATTACTTCAAGCGCACACGACTCGGAAGCGAAGACATAGGCTTCGCCCAGACGGCCCATCACAAGCGGACGGAGTCCGTGGGTGTCTGATGCGACAATCAGCTTGTCATTGGTCATCAAGAGGAAGGCGAAGCCGCCGACCAGCTGCGACAAGGCATCCTTCGTCGCTTCGACAAAATCCTTCTGCGAACGCGCAATCAGATGCGCCAGCACCTCGGTATCACTGGTCGTCTGGAAGATCGAGCCGCCCTGCTCCAGCTGCTTGCGGATCAGCGGTTCGTTAACGATATTGCCGTTCGTGGCAATCGCCAGATCGCCGTCACGGTATTTGAAGACCAGCGGCTGCGCATTGGTCAGCCGGCTGTCTCCGCTGGTGGAGTAACGCACATGGCCGATGGACATGTCTCCCACCAGCGAAGCAATCTTGTCTTTGTCGAAGACTTCCTTCACCAGGCCCATGCCGCGGTGATAGTTGAAGTCGCGTCCATCCGCCACGCAGATGCCCGCGCTCTCTTCCCCGCGATGCTGCAAGGCATGCAGGCCATAATAGGACATAGAGGCGGCCTCCGGGTGTCCGAAGACCCCGAAGACGCCGCATTCCTCTTTTAATGTGTCAAAAATATCTCCCGAGCCCGTTCCTTCATTGTAAAAGTCGCCGGTCCACAGGATAGGGGCTTCCTGCTTGTTCCCGGTCTTTATTTCATAAGACATGGAATAGCATCCTCCCAAATGGTCTTGAGTTCAGTAACAGCTTCATCCAGTGCAGCCGCGCCGTCCAGCGCCACACGCAGGCGGTCCCCGCCAACGGTTCCAATGATCTCAACAGGTACGCCATAAGCGGCAACTGCAGCTTTCAGCTCTTCTGCACGGTCAGGTGCCGAAGTCAGGAGAATACGGGACTGGCTCTCGCTGAACAGTGCTACATCCTGGCGAAGTCCGCCGGCAGACAGCTCAATATTCGCTCCAATGCTGCCGCTGATGCAGCTCTCTGCGAGTGCACCAGCCAAGCCGCCCTCAGACAGATCATGCGCCGAGCGGACCAGACCGCTGCGGATCGCAGCGAGCACAGCATCCAGCAGCTTGCGTTCAGTTGCCAGATCAAGTGCTGGAGGACGGCCTTCGGTCAAGCCGTGAACAGCATATTGGAATTCACTGCCGCCAAGCTCTGCCTTCGTAACACCCAGCAGCAGAATCGCATCGCCTTCCTGCTTGAAGGCCTGAGTTGTAATATGATCGGTATCTTCAATGAGACCTACCATACCGACAACCGGTGTCGGGTAAATAGATCCCGAAGCATTCTCGTTGTACAGACTGACATTACCGCCGATAACCGGGGTATCCAGCACACGGCAGGCTTCAGCCATACCGTCAACTGCACGTTCCATCTGCCAAAAGATCTCCGGCTTCTCCGGACTGCCAAAATTCAGGTTGTCCGTAATTGCCAGCGGCTGGGCACCGGAGCAGACGATGTTGCGGGCAGCTTCGCTAACAGCAATGCGTCCGCCCACTTCTGGGTCGAGATAGACGTAACGGCCATTACAGTCCGTAGTCATCGCCAGCCCCTTACGTGTACCGTGGATAGTTACTACAGCCGCATCGGAACCCGGACGAACAGCCGTACTGGTGCGGACCATGTAATCGTATTGGTTGTATACCCAAGCCTTGCTGGCTACAGTAGGTGAGCCCAATACTGTACGCAGCGCGCCGCCCAGATCAGTTACTTCTTCATAGCGGAGCGTATCAATGGCTGCATTCTCCTCGTAGTAAGCAGGCACTGCAGACGGTTTGTTATAGATCGGACATTCATCTACCAGCGCCTTCACCGGCATATCGCCGACCACTTCGCCGTGATGGAACAGCTTCAGGCGGCCATCATCGGTCACCTTGCCGACCTTGCGGCAAATGACGCCCCAGCGATCGAAGATTTCCTGGGCCTGGGCCTCATCCTTAGGCTCCACCACGAACAGCATCCGCTCCTGGGATTCCGAGAGCATCATTTCATACGGGGTCATCCCGTCTTCACGCTGCGGCACCTGATCCAGATACAGCTCCAGACCATTACCTGCCTTGCTCGCCATTTCCGCGCTGGAGCAGGTCAGTCCTGCTGCGCCCATATCCTGAATGCCGAGGACGATGCCGCTGTCGATCAGCTCCAGACAGGATTCCATCACCAGCTTCTCCATGAACGGATCGCCGACCTGAACTGCTGTCTTCTTGGCTTCAGATTCTTCACTCAGCTCCACAGAGGCGAAGGTCGCACCATGAATGCCGTCACGGCCAGTAGGCGGACCTACGTAGAACACGGGGTTACCTACCCCTTTGGCGACACCGCGCTGGATTTTATCATGATCAATCAGACCGACACACATTGCATTCACCAGCGGATTGCCGTCATAGCTGTTGTCGAACATAATTTCCCCGCCGACAGTAGGGATGCCGATACAGTTGCCGTAGCCTGCGATCCCGGACACAACATGCTCGAACAGATATTTGACCCGGTCGCTCTCAAGCTTCCCGAACCGCAGGGAGTTCAGCAGCGCCACCGGTCTTGCACCCATGGAGAAAATATCGCGGATAATCCCGCCCACCCCGGTCGCCGCGCCCTGATAAGGCTCTACCGCCGACGGATGGTTGTGGCTTTCGATTTTGAAGACAACGGCCTGGTTATCACCAATGTCCACGATGCCCGCGCCTTCGCCCGGTCCCATCAGCACCTTAGGCCCGCTTGTCGGGAAGCGGCTCAGCAGCGGCTTGGAGTTCTTATATGCACAGTGCTCAGACCACATGACGCTGAACACACCGATTTCTGTATAGTTGGGTTTACGTCCCATGAAGGAGGTAATGAGCTCATATTCGCTGTCTGATACACCGAACTGACTGTAGATTTTCTGCTCCGCGATCTGCTCTGCGGTCGGCTCCTTAGCGGATACTTGCTGCGTCATAACGATCCCTCCATGTCTTGAGAATGGATGTGAACATCCGTTTGCCGTCTTCCGAGCCCAGCAGGCTATTCGCTGCACGCTCCGGGTGAGGCATCATGCCGACTACATTGCCCGCCCTATTACTGACTCCGGCAATATCGGCCACCGAACCGTTCGGGTTGTCACTGTAGGTAAAAACGATCTGATTATTCGCGTGCAGCTCTGCGAGCGTCTCTTCATCACAATAATAATTGCCTTCGCCATGCGCGATCGGAATGACGATCTCTTCATCCTTCGCATAGTCAATAGTAAACGGGGTTGTGTTATTAACGACCTTAAGCACCGTGTCATGACAACGGAACTTCATCGACATGTTGCGGCGCAGCGCGCCCGGCAGAAGACCTGCTTCGGTCAGAATCTGGAACCCGTTGCAGATACCAAGCACGAACTTGCCCTGCTCTGCCGCCTTAGCCACTTCAGCCATTACCGGAGCGAACCGGGAAATTGCGCCGCAGCGCAGATAGTCACCATAAGAGAAGCCGCCAGGCACGAGAATGCAGTCATACGCCGACAGGTCTGTCGCTGTATGCCATACATAATCTACTGGTTCGCCGAGGCTGTCTTCTACTGCCTTGTAGCAGTCAATGTCACAATTGGAGCCTGGAAAGACAAGTACCGCAAATTTCATGACGTTTAGTCCTCCAATTCGTAGCGGTAATCCTCGATCACCGTGTTGGCCAGCAGCTTCTCGCACATTTCCTTCAGGCGTCCTTCCGCTTCTGCGCGGTTATCGGTATCGAGGGTCAGCTCCATATATTTGCCGATACGCAGACTTTCAACTTCCTGAAAACCTACGGAATGCAGCGCCCCTTGCACGGCTACACCTTGGGGATCGAGCACGCTTTTCTTGATGGTGACGTAGACTGTCGCTTTTAACATACGCTTGTAGTTCCTCCTAGAGTTTAATGAACTGAATTAGGCTTAATGGCAGCTTGCTTAACTGCATAATGTACAACTATATTCTCAATATTCCCGGCAAAATTAGCTTTAGTTGCATTTCATACAGCTATTTCTACGGACATCTGCGTTTCAGGTCATCCCGCTAATTTTTAGTTGTACCGGATACAATTAAACAGCAAATGGCCTCTTTTTCGGGCAAAATAACTGTAGAGAATGCAATTAAAGTTGGCTGCAGCTGTTCAGAATAGGATAATACGATAATCTATAATGCCTTCCCGGTCAGGCGGTGATAGATATCCAGGTACCGGCGCGACGTCTCTTCAACCACCTCAGGCGGCAACGGGTCCGGCTTACTGTTTTTGTCCCAGGAGGAGGCTGACAGGTACGTGCGAACCGGCTCCTTATCCATGCTGTCGATCTCAATATCCAGTGCGTACTTGTCCTTGGCCCAGAAGCGGGAAGCATCCGGTGTAAAAATCTCGTCGATCAGAATCACCTTGCCGTCCAGCAGCCCGAACTCGAACTTGCAATCTGCCAGGATGATGCCGCGATCGTTACAATATTCTCTGGCAAAAGCGAACAGCTTCAGGCTCTTCTCCTTCAGCTCAAGTGCAAGCTCTGCACCAATCAGCTCCTGCATCTGTTCAAAAGGGATATCCTCATCATGGCCGACATCATTCTTGGCTGCCGGTGTGAAAATCGGTTCGGCCAGCACTGCATTCTTGTGCAGTCCCTTAGGAAGCTCGATTCCGTTCACCTTGCCGGTCTCCTGATACTGCCGCCAGCCGCCGCCTGTAATGCAGCCGCGCACGACACATTCGATATCAATCCGCTGGGCTTTACGGACGACCATGATGCGGTTCTTCAACGCTTCACGGTCCTTTACAATATCCCCTAGCTTGTCCACCTCGATATGCACCACATGGTTCTCGATCAGCTCCTTGGTCTCTCCGAACCAGAAGGCGCTGAGCCGGTTGAGCACGTTGCCTTTGTCCGGCACCGCCGGGTCCAGCACGTAATCGAATGCGGAGATCCGGTCTGTCACAACGATCAGCACCTCATCCCCCAAATCGTACAGCTCACGAACCTTGCCTTTGTAGAGCAGTGGCGCATTTATTAGTTCCACGGCAGTGGATACGGCCGATGATGTCATGACCTTTCCTCCCTTGAACAAATGATCTTGCTTATATTTGGGCTAAAAGCGCCTGGGGCGCTGTCATTCTCCGCTACGCAGGAGAATTGAACTGAACGGCTAGTTAATCGGTAACACTACAAAAAATTTTGGACTTCCGATCGCTGTTATCCTCAGATTTCCTGATTAGAACCGCTGAACGCGGTAGAAATCCGAGGATAAAGGCGAACGCTGTCGCTTCTTCCAGTTCCAAAATTCCTCTCCGTTCCTTATTAACAAGCCTATTAAGCTCAGTTCTGCCGCTTAACGCTCCAGAACAACAACTCCCCTAACGCTCCGCCCATATCTTCTCCAGCTCATCAGTTCACCACTGACTTACCTTTTTTAAAAAATTAAATGAGTTCCAGCTTGCGGAAGATGGTGTCCACATGCTTCAGATGCCAGGAAGGATTGAACGCATCCTCGATCTCTTCTGCGCTAAGCACGGCCGTGATCTCCGGGGTTGCTTCCACGATGTCACGGAACTGGGTCTGCTCCTCCCAGGCCTGCATCGCACGCGGCTGCACAGTGTCGTACGCCTGCTCGCGGCTGAAGCCCTTGTCGATCAGCTTCGTCAGAATACGGCCGGAGAACGGAACGCCGAAGGTACGGTTCATGTTGCGCTTCATATTCTCAGGGAATACGGTCAGGTTCTTCACGATATTGCCGAAGCGGTTCAGCATATAGTTGAGCAGCATGGTCGCATCCGGCAGGATAATCCGTTCCACGGAGGAATGTGAGATATCGCGTTCGTGCCACAGCGGCACGTTCTCGTAAGCTGTCATCATATGGCCGCGGATGACGCGCGACAGGCCGGAGATATTCTCGCAGCCGATCGGATTACGCTTATGCGGCATGGCGGACGAGCCCTTTTGACCCTTGGCAAAAGCCTCCTCTACCTCGCGAATCTCACTCTTCTGCAAAGCGCGGATCTCGGTAGCGAACTTGTCGAGGGAAGTGGCAACCAGTGCCAGCGCCGCCATATACTCTGCATGACGGTCACGCTGTAGGGTCTGGGTGGAGATTGGTGCCGGGCTGGTGCCCAGCTTGCGGCAGACGAATTCTTCCACGAACGGGTCGATATTGGCGTAGGTGCCGACCGCCCCGGAGATTTTGCCGAATTGTACGCCGCTAGCGGCATGACGGAAGCGCTCCAGGTTCCGCTTCATTTCCTCATACCACAGCGCCATCTTCAGGCCGAATGTTGTTGGCTCTGCATGTACGCCATGGGTACGGCCCATCATTGGGGTATCCTTGTAGGCGATGGCTTTGTCTTTTAGAATCTCAATGAACCGGATAATATCCTGCTCCAGAATCTCGTTGGCCTGACGCAGCAGGTAACCCAGCGCCGTATCGACCACATCTGTCGAGGTTAGTCCGTAATGCACCCATTTGCGCTCTGCGCCAAGACTCTCGGATACTGCACGGGTAAAAGCAATCACATCATGGCGCGTCTCCAGTTCAATCTCATCAATCCGCGCGATGTCGAATTTGGCATCCTTGCGCAGCTTCGCGGCATCCTCATGCGGGATCACTCCCAGCTCGGCCCACGCCTCACAGGCGCAAATCTCAACCTCCAGCCACGCGTTGAATTTATTCTCTTCGGTCCAAATGGCCCGCATCTCAGGTCTGCTGTAACGTTCAATCATAGCTTGTCAGTTCCTCCAAAGGTTAGTTTGCTCTACCCAGGACAATCCGTCGCCGGTATCCTTGCAGAGCAGGTTGATATGGCCCATTTTACGGCCGGTTTTGCTCTCGGTCTTACCATATATATGAAGCTTGGGTGATACTCCAAGCCTGTTAGCTTCTTCATTCGCACGGCAGGCTGCCTGAACGGCTCCGTCCAGATGTTGGCCGAGTACATTCACCATCACCACAGGAGTCAGCAGCTTCGTATCGCCCAGGGGCAGATTGCAGATCGCCCGCACATGCTGCTCGAACTGCGAGGTCACGCAGGCATCCATCGTATAATGGCCGGAGTTATGCGGACGCGGTGCCAGCTCATTGACGAACAGCTCTCCATCCTCCGTCACGAACATCTCAACCGCCAGCAGCCCGACCGCCTTCATGCCGGAGACAATCCGCTCGGCCAGCTCGCAGGCCCGCCGCTGAATCTCCTCCGGCACCCGCGCAGGGACAATCGAGAGATGCAGGATATTATCCACATGAATGTTCTCGGCAGGCGGGAAGCTCTTAACCTCCCCCGAGGCACTCCGGGCGGCGATGACCGAAATCTCACATTTGAAGGTGATGAATTTCTCCAGCACCAGCTCCGGTACATCTGCTTGCGCACCCGGCGCGACTTGCCGGAACGCTGCGGCCAGCTCTTCCGGTCTGCGGATCACGGCTTGTCCCTTGCCGTCATATCCTCCTGTGGCTGTCTTCAGCACACAGGGCAGGCCCAGGTCGGCAGCCGCCGCTTCCAGCTCCGCTAGGCTGCCGACCTTGCGGTACGGCGCAACGGGCACGCCGGCCGCCTCGATCGCCGCCTTCTCGCGCAGCCGGTGCTGCGTCGTATACAGCAGCGCGCTGCCCTGCGGCACGTACGATTCCTCCGTCAGCAGCGCGGCTACGCCCGCGTCCACGTTCTCGAACTCGTACGTGATGACGTCGGAGCGCCGCGCCAGCTCGCGCGCAGCGTCCCGGTCGTTATACGCCGCCGTGATCTGCGGCGTAACCTGCCCGCACGGCGCATCCTTTGCCGGGTCCAGCGCCACGAAGCGGTAGCCCATGGCGCTGCCGGACAACGCCATCATGCGCCCGAGCTGCCCGCCGCCGAGCACGCCGATCGTTGCGCCGGGCAGCAGCGTCCGTGGCGGCTGCGCCCCGGTCTCTTCCCGCTCTGCCTCAGCCCCGGCAGCTATCGCTTCGCCTTCAGCCTTTACCATTCGCCCAGCCCCGGCACCGCCCGCTTCGCCCTCAGCCTTCATGGCGCGCTCTGCGCAGCTCTCCAATCCCCCGGCCTTCAGCTCCTCCAGGCTCATAGACTCTCGCTGCTTTCCAGCACCTCTTGCTGAGTCGCCTCGCGCCGCAGCTGCACCCGCTGCGCTACCTCCGGCTCGAAAGCGCCGATGATCTGTGCCGCCAGCAGTCCCGCATTGATAGCTCCGGCGCGTCCGATCGCTACCGTCGCTACCGGGATGCCCGCAGGCATCTGCACAATAGACAGCAGCGAATCCATGCCGTTCAAAGCTTTCGACTGTACGGGAACCCCGATAACAGGCAGCATGGTCTTAGCAGCCACCATACCTGGCAGATGCGCCGCGCCACCCGCTCCAGCGATAATGACCCGCAGGCCGCGCTCCGCCGCCTCCTCGGCATAACGGAACATCAGATCCGGTGTGCGGTGTGCGGAGACAACCTTTTTCTCATAAGCTATGCCTAGCTCCTCCAACACCGCACAGGTATGCTCCATCGTTTCATAGTCCGATTTGCTGCCCATAATGACACCTACTTGCACAGACATCGTTCACCCAGCCTTCCATTTCCGTTATAGAGATTTCTCTGATTTCAGTGTGTCCCGTTTCCTGCCAATTCCCGCATGAACCGTGAAAAATAGCCCGGACTCCAGACGCATTCTGCTGCGGGTGGACCCGGACTACTAAGGAATCAGGTGATAACCGCCCGGCAGCTGCATACTCCCCGTCTCTACAGGCAGGAGAATGCAGGAACACCGCCCCGGGCTGCGGGGAGGCTATCTGCTGTCGTTCCAGTTATCCTATTTCCTCGTAGTCCGGCAATTTACGGTTACCGGGTAGAAACTTCCGGGCCTTATCCCCGGTTTTATACGAGCTCTTCATAGATTCAGTTTAACAACGCCCTACACATCATGTCAACTTAAACACGAACATTGTCATATCATGTCTGTAAAATGTTCGCTTTTGGGCAATAATGAAAATCTTTTCCCCATTAATCTGTCCAACTACGCATTAAAAAAAGGGGAACGCCGCAGCGTTCCTCTACTAAAGTTACTATTATTTAACAACCAGCACCGGAATGCGCGCACTTTGCACCACATTATGGCTGACGCTGCCCAGAACGAATTCCCGGATACCGCCCAGCCCCCGGCTGCCGATGACGATTACATCTGCACCCTGCTCCTTGGCATAATTCAGAATAATTTCCGCAGGCGATCCCTGCAGCAATTCTACCGTAGCATTCAGACCTTCGGCTTCCAGCCGGCTTTTCACTTCATCCGTAGTCTGGACCGCGAGGTCATAATAATCCTTGTTCACCGATGCCGGCAGAGGCGCGAGCGCTTCCCCGATGAAGAACCGCGGGAATTCAAATGCGTGTACGACGTACAGGGAGGACCCCGGAGTTACCTTAGCCAGCTCAATCGCCCGTTCCAGAGCCTGATTCGAAGCCTTTGAACCGTCATAGGCAAGCAGAATTTTAGAGAATAACATATACGCCACCTCTTTCTATTATTTACATCATTACCAAGCCTGCAAAGGTCTTACCTCAAAAAATATCCATACAGCACCATATTCAGCAGCAGCAGCAGCGGAATTCCGAGTCTGAAGGAAGTATGCCTTGTCTTGTGGCGTTTGCGGTACATGGCAATCAGCACACCCAGCGCACCGCCCATGAACGCCAGCAGAAACAATGTTTTCTCCGGCACCCGATCCCGTCTTTTCCGGGCCTTGTTCTTGTCTTCCGACATCACTACATACCCGATAATGTTGATCAGCGCGAACCACAGCAATACAACCTTGACCATCCTTCCGGCCCCTCCTCCTAGCATCCTATCTGCTCTCTATTATATTACCCAATCCGGCAAAACACCAATAACCTCACATCACCGGCCCTGCAACCGCCGCTCTTTCTTGCTCTGCTTGCCTGCGAATCCGGCCTCCCTGATCCAGAACCAGGACAGCACCGCCGCAAGCACCGCCGCAATAGCGCCCAGCCAGAAGCCTCCGCGCAGACCGTACGCCGCACTCATCCATCCCGCTACAAAAGGACCGCCGGACATGCCGATCGCATACACCGCCTGATAGAACCCCATCGCTGTCGCCCGCTTGAACGGAGCTACCCCGGAGACGGATTTACCCAGCAGCAGCGGGAAGATCAGGCCTTGCATGAAGCCGTTTCCGATCTGTGTGGCACATAAGGCGGCAAGCGTTGGCATTGAGGGAATCAGTAGCGTGAACACCGCACTTCCGGCAAAACCGAGCATCAGCGTCCCCCGGTCCCCCAGCCACCGGCCGAACAGCCGCGCACCATAGAGGGTCGCTACCGCATGAGGCAGCATAAAAGCCAGCGTCAGCCAGCCGAGACTCCCCTTGCTCGCGCCAATATAGAGCGCCTGATTCGGCGTGTAGCCGAACATTGTTATGAACAGCACACAATGGGCCAGCACCGATAACAGTGATACTTTTACCAGCAGCGGCTCCTTCACGACACCGGCCAGATCCTTGAGCTTAATCGCCGTGCGCTTCTCCAGCTGTTGCTCCGGAAGACGGACGACCAGCAGCATCGCGGCCACCGCCACAATCCCACCGATAATGAATGGGGTATTCCAGCCGAAGTGGTCTACGATATAGCCGCTGATCATCATGCTGGTCAACTGGGCAATCACCGTGGTGAACTGGAGCATACCCATAGCCCTGCCCGCCTCTTCTTTCGGAAAATACCCCGCGAACATCACCGAGTACACGACCCACGCCGATGCTGCTATCCCCGAAACCGCCCGCGCCGCCAGCGCCCAGCCCGGATGTGCCCCTGCCAGGAACAGCAGACAGCTCGCTCCGCTTGCGATCAGCCCCAGATAAATGAACGGCCGCCGCCGGTTAAGCACATCTGAACCCATCCCTATCGGCAGCCGGAACAGAATCTGCATCAGGCCGTAGATCCCCAGTACCGCTCCCACCATGACATAAGAAGCTCCCAGATGCTCCACATACGGCGAGAGCACTGGAACATAGATATAAGAAGAGAACCAGAACATAAAGACGATCACCAGAAAATACAACCGGCTGCTCCCCTTCGTACCCGGAGCCTCTGCCGCTTTCGCCACACCCGCTAAACCTTCAGCCGCCGCCACTTCTCCACCTGCCCCACTCTATTTACCGGAGCCCTAACGTCTGACCCCGTATCAATCTTCTACAGTAAAGCATATCTGCCGTCCCTTGGACAGCCTTACTTTGGCTTCTTGCGGCTACTTGCCCTTCTGTTTCGCTTCCATCGCAGCCTTCAGCAGGTCACCAAGATTGTTGCCGGCACTTTCCGTCTTGCTGTACTGCTGCACCAGCTTCTGCTGCTCGCGTTTGTTGATATGCTTGTGGTCCTTATCCATCGTCTCTGTAATTCCGCAGCCGAGGCACTGCACATACTTCCCGGCCTTGCCTTCCTTCATCTCCATCTTCTTATGGCACTGTGGGCAACGGCGGTTCGACAGCTGCTTCTCGCCCGCCCGGGTGTAGCCGCAGTCCTCCTTCGGACAGACCAGCAGCTTGCCGCGTTTGGTCTTCTTTTCTAACATCCTTGTTCCACACTCCGGACAATGGCTGTTAGAGACATTATGCGGCTTGTATTCCGCTCCGCTGTTCTTCACCCCGGACACCAGCTCCTGGGCCATACTCCGGATACCCTGTAAAAAAGGCTCCGGGCGCCCCTGCCCGCGCGCAATTCTCTCCAGCTCCGCTTCCCAGCGTGCCGTCAGCTCCGGTGTACGCAGCTGTCCCGAGACCAGCTCAATCAACTGCTTGCCCTTGCCGGTCGGATGCAGCAGATTGCCCTGCCGTTCAATCGTATCCGAGCTGACCAGCTTCTCAATAATATCCGCACGGGTGGCCGGTGTCCCCAGCCCATGCTTCTCCATCTGCGTCAGCAGCGTGGCTTCATTATAACGCTTCGGCGGCTGTGTCCGTCCCGGCTTGATGATGCAGCGCGCAAGCTTCACAGGGTCACCTTCCCGCAGCTCCGGCAGCTTCACACTGCCTGCTGCGGGTTCATCCCCCGCATCCTCCTCGTCGTCATCCGAGCTCATATCTCCGCCGTATACCTCACGCCAGCCTGCATCCTTGATGGTAGTTCCCTTCACATAGAAGCTTTCACCATCTACGGTTACCGTCACAGCTACGGCATCATAACGGGCCGGAGAATAGAACAGGCTGATAAACCGCCGTACGATCAGATCGTAGAGCTTCCGCTCTTCCGCACTCAGCAGATTGAGCAGCACCGTCTGCTCTGTCGGAATAATCGCGTGGTGATCGCTGACCTTGCTGTCATCGACAATCCGCTTCGTAATCGGCAGCGGCTTCCGCAGCAGCGGTCTGGCGAGGGCTGCATAAGGACCGACAGCCACGCTGTCGAGCCTTTCTTTTAGCGTGCCCGTCATATCAGCGGTCAGATAACGGCTGTCTGTACGCGGATAGGTGACCAGCTTATGCTGTTCATACAGCTTTTGGAGCACACTTGAGGTCTGTTTCGCTGAGAAGCCGTATTTACGGTTGGCATCCCGCTGCAGCTCAGTCAGATCGTAAGCCAGCGGATGCGGCTCGCTTTTCTCGCTTTTTTGCACCTTTGTGATCCGTCCGCTGCGGCCCGTGAGCTTCTCCTTGAGGACCCCCGTCTTCTCCCTGTCAAAAATCCGGCCATCCCCGCCCTGCGCACGCCACCCCGCTTGGAAATTCCCGAAATCCCCAGTCAGCAGGTCATATTCCTGGGAACGGAAGCCGGTAATCTCATTCTCCCGGTCCATAATCATTCCCAGGGTAGGGGTCTGCACACGCCCCGCAGAGAGCGGCGCGCCGAACTTGCAGGTTAAGGCCCGCGTCACATTCAGCCCGATCATCCAATCCGCCTCAGCACGGCAGCGGGCAGATTCATACAGCCGGTCGAAATCCCGTCCAGGCCGCAGCGAAGCGAAGCCCTCCTTAATGGCCTTATCCGTCTGCGAAGAGATCCACAGCCGCCGGAACGGTTTTTTCCAGCCTGCCATATTCATAATCCAGCGGGCCAGCAGCTCACCCTCACGCGCCGCATCCGTTGCTACGATCAGCTCCTCAATATCCTGCCGCTTCATTAGCTGCTGCACAGCCTTATACTGCTGGCTAGTCTCGCGCAGCACCTTTAGCTTGGCCTTCTCTGGAAGAATCGGCAGATCCTCCAGCGCCCAGGTTGCATATTTATTGTTATAGTCCTCAGGCTCAGCCAGGCCAACCAGATGCCCCAGCGCCCAGGTCACCACATATTTCGGACCTTCCATATAACTCTTCTGTTTATTCCCACAGCCCAGCACCCGCGCAATCTCACGGGCCACCGACGGCTTCTCTGCCAATACTAATACCTTCATCCTCCAAACCCCTCCCTGTCATCAACAACCTATTATACCATGACATACAAGTCCGCAATTATCATCAGGCCGAATTCCCTTCACTTCAGCTAGACTAGAATCATCCCCCAGCCGAAAGGAGTCACAGCCAATGCCCGCCTCAGAATTGTATAATATTATACCAGTAGGAGTAGTAACGGGAACACAGCAGAACCTGCGACTTGAGATTAGACCCGAATACAGACCTGCCTTAAAGGGGTTAGATGCTTTCAGCCACTGCCAGATCCTGTGGTGGATTCATGAGTTTGCAGATGATAGCTTCCGGGGGACTACTCAGATTGAGCCTCCCTATAATGCGCCGGTAAGCGGTGTTTTTGCGACCCGGTCTCCGGTCCGCCCTAATCCGCTTGGACTCACGGTTGCCCGTATTATATCCGTCGATCTTGATCAGGGAATTGTGGAGGTCAGCGGACTGGATGCTTATCCGGGAACGCCGGTGCTTGATATCAAAGCTTATTTCCCTTCCACCGACCGTGTTCGTCAGGTTAGAGTGCCCGCATGGGCCGCCTCATGGGGAGAGTGGACTGTAGAGTAACCATAAGAGGAGAGGACTTTATGAAGAACAGCCAGCTTATTCTGCAGGCGACCCAATATATCGAAGCGAATCTGAAGCAGCCGCTGTCTGTTCTGACCCTTTCCAGAGAGAGCGGCTATTCCCTGTTCCATTTCATCCGCCTGTTTCAGGGGGTTACCGGACTGACACCAGGCGACTATATAGCAAGACGGAGGATTTCAGAGGCGGCCAGGGATATTCTAGACAGACCCGAGCGGACCTTTCACGAGATCTCACTGGACTATGCTTATAATGATTACGAGACCTTCACCCGGGCTTTCAAAAGACTGCTGCGCACTACTCCCACCCATATCCGCCACAAGTCTAACCCTGACATTCCTATGTTTCTCCATCCCTTACAGCCGGCTGATTTACCGCATTGGTCAGAGCAGAAGGGCGCCTCTCCTGACCTGATTGAGCTTGGTGCAATCAGGCTTCAGGGGCCATTCATTACCGTTACGCAAGATCAGTCGGTCATCGGAGCAGCTTGGGAGCAGCTATTCAGCAGTCTTCCGGCTATGCCGGACCGCAAGCTTCCAGAGCAGTATTACCAGCTAGGCTATTGGCCGGATAACTATGAGGACCAGGGAATCTCCTTTCACATTGCCTGCGAGTTGAATACCCCAGCATCCGTACGTGACGGCACTATCGTTCAGTCGTGCTGCGAACAAACAAGCCACAATCTGCCCATTCACACACTGCCGCCAGCACGTTATCTTAGATTTAAGCATACAGGGCCATCCGCAGAAGTTTCTGCCACCTACAAATATATCTATGGCGTTTTCCTGCCGAGAACCGATTACCGCCTGAACCTCCCTTATGAATTTGAATACTACGGCCAGGACTATCTGGGACCCCACCATCCGAACTCCGTAAGTGAAATCTACATTCCGTTAACACTGCTCTAATCAGCAAAATAACCCCACAAAGTGAGGCTTTCGCTTCGATGATGACTCAGGTATTTTTCAAAAAAGCCCGCATCTGCACAGCAGACGCGGACAAGCTCAGCCTATCTTACCCATTCCCGTTTTCACGGTTCGCGGGTTCATGGAATCACTATAGTGCTCTCAAGGTCCTTATGATAAGTTCTCACCGGTTTCCCATTGTCATCCAACAAGAGCTTCAGATCATTATCCAAAGTCATGGTATACGGTCTGACCGTAATCGTCTTAGGGGTTTGCGGGAAGATATTGTACAGGCTATCCACAATAGGATGCTGAACAGCCTTCATCATGGCATATCCCTGGCCAGAAGTAGCCACATTACCGACATCATCCACAAGCTCATAGAATACCGCCGTTGGACCATATTCCCCTGTCTGCTCCGGCGATGCAGGCACCTCTCCTTCGCTGGTGACGACCAGCCTCATCGCAGCAGGCGTGATGTCCAGACTCTTTACTTTATAATGGAAGGAGTCTTTGCTTGCCCCCTGACCCGGAGTAAGATTGATGATTCCCTCCGCAAGCTTCTTCGCTGTTACCTCGAACTCAAACGGCTCGGCGATCTGGGCAACCGGTACGCGGATATTCACCTTGAATTCGTCTCCGAGAGCCGAAGCATTGTGCAGTTCTCTAAGCTCCAATAAGAGGGTGTTCGGTTGTCCTTTTACGTCACCTGTGATAGAAGAACCGAAGCCGATAGGCTCTCCTGTCGCCAGAGTAACCTCTGGCAGACCCAGCAGTCCTTTAGTTGATTGATCGAATTCATGGGTTTTAAAATCAGTAATCTCCGCAAGCACCCGCTCATCTGCTACTCCGGTTCTTTCGAAGCCGATGGCCAACTGGATTCCGTCATAAAATACCTCCGTAACACTTAAAGTCACTCCATCCTTGGTAACGCTCATATTAGGTGAAGTAGTCAGGCCCTGTTCCGCCGCTAATTTCAGTCCCGGGTTCTCCGTGTGCTTGAATATACTGCTGAAGACAGGAATTTGACTCAAGGTATCGGCCCAAGCAGGAGAGATGAACCCTGCGGTTATCGTACCTAACCCTATTACTACAGCTATGCTTGCGGCTGCCAGCGTCTTTTTAAGCAATTTATTTCCTCCTCTGGTCTCCAAATGTTCGATCCGGTTCATAATCTGCTCATTATAGCTATCTACAGGAAGCTCTACTCTTTCGACGCTGCTGCGAATACGTTCCAGCATTTGCTTCTCAGTTTGATTCTGCCACTTCTCCATGAGCACACCCTCCCTTTTCATCCGCTTTTTGCTGAATCAGTTTTTTACGGAGCCGTTCATATTTTTTGCGCAGCGCCGCCGAACTGCTTCCGGTAATCATTGAGATCTCTTCGAAGCTGTATTGTTCAATGACACGAAGGATTAATAGCCCCCGCTCTTCCGAAGTGAGATTTTCAAAAATCCGGTCTACCGGCGACTCCTCCGGCAACGCTTGTTGATTCGTCATCAGTTGCAGCTTATAAAGGGACAGTAACCGGCTGCGGCGCTTACGCCTGCGAAGCTGGTCCAGGCAATGATGATAAGCCACCTTATATAGCCAGGCCGAAAAAGAAACCCGCCGTTCATAACGCCCAAGCTGCTGATACACCTTAACGAATATATCCTGCACAGCATCCTCCGCTTCTTCACGGCTCCTTAAGAGATAGTAGCAATACGTGTAAATCTTTCTTTCATACTCCTTAATTATGGTTGAGAACGCTTGCCTGTCTCCTGCGTGTACCTGATGAATGGCTTCTTCAATCTTATTTGGATTCATTGGGCCCCCGGGGTTGCCTTGCTCCAAAGGAATCACCTCCACTTTCCTTTTACACCTGTATAACGAATGCCAATTGTGTATTTGTGACATATAAGGAAATAGCAAATATGACAAAAGACAGTTCCCCTGAAATTCGAGCAACTGTCTAGATTTAACGCTATGTAAGTCTCTCTCAGACATCAACCTTTCTTCCAAGCTTCAGGCAAGCTTCAAAAAAGATCCGCTCCCCGCCTTGCCCGCGCACATATAACCCTTCTTCAGTCAGAGAAGATCGCATAACACTAATCTCCTCAGCATATTTGGCTTCCTGGGCATAGGTGATATGAAGCCCCGTAAGCTCTAACTCCTCCCACTCCTCCAGCGCCAGGGCATCACAACATAAATCTGCATATCGCGCGTTGTTAAGATGTTTGTTGTTATCCAGCCCGCTATATCTTACCTGATAACTGTAAGTCTCCTGCAAGAGAAGTTCGGGTGGAAGGATTACTTTATCCGGCAGACTCCCTACGGAATCTTCTAAATACGGCTCGACAACAATAGGTAAAGCCGATGGACGCAGAATTTTCCGCTTCCCGATATCCACAAGGGCCCAGATCGAGCGCGCCGAAGCAAGCTCTACACCTTGGGCGTCATAGATCCGGTAATCCCGCTGCCATAGCGGTCCTTTGTTTCCTTTACTCCAGGTATGTACCTCAAGAAGCTCACCCGGGGATGGCAGACGCTGCAGATTCAGATCCAGGGTGATGACCATCCAGCCCATGCCCGCCTTGAGCATACTCTCCATACTTAGCCCCAGGCTGCTTACAGCCGAATCCGCAGCACGCTGCATGATATCCAGCAGGAAGGAGAGCTTGCCCCTTGAACGTTAATCCGTGTCACTTGCCTGAACCCTGAACTGCTCTGTCCACAAAAAGCTGCTATGCTTATCCATAACTTTTGGCTCCTTCACCTGTCTATCCCCAATTTTCGGTACCTATCCACATTATTGTACCGGATATCCACATCATTTGGGGAGAAGTATCAAAAAAACTAAATCTATCCACATGTGTATAACTATGCGCCACTTATAAGAAGACCTGGAATCTACTCACAACCTGTCCACAAGGCTTCCCCGAAAATACAAAAAGACCACTGTTGATTTCTCAACAGTGGCCTTGTGTGCTTGGCAACGTCCTACTCTCCCAGGACCCTTCGGTCCAAGTACCATCGGCGCTGGAGGGCTTAACGGTCGTGTTCGGGATGGGTACGTGTGGAACCCCTCCGCTATCGCCACCAAACGGGCATTTACAGCGTAAATGCTTCAGGAATTTGATTCCTGAAAACTGAATCCGAAACGAATCTGCGTTTGCCCTTCTTACGGGGCCCCCGGAAAGTATTCGGAATCCGCTTCGTCAGCTTCATCTTCACTTTTTGGGGTAACTTTTGGATAAGCCCTCGACCGATTAGTATTGGTCAGCTCCATGCATTGCTGCACTTCCACCTCCAACCTATCTACCTCGTCGTCTTCAAGGGGTCTTACATACTGGGAAATCTCATCTTGAGGGGGGCTTCACGCTTAGATGCTTTCAGCGCTTATCCCGTCCGTACGTAGCTACTCAGCCATGCTCCTGGCGGAACAACTGATGCACCAGCGGTACGTCCATCCCGGTCCTCTCGTACTAAGGACAGCTCCTCTCAAATTTCCTGCGCCCACGACAGATAGGGACCGAACTGTCTCACGACGTTCTGAACCCAGCTCGCGTACCGCTTTAATGGGCGAACAGCCCAACCCTTGGGACCTACTTCAGCCCCAGGATGCGATGAGCCGACATCGAGGTGCCAAACCTCCCCGTCGATGTGGACTCTTGGGGGAGATAAGCCTGTTATCCCCAGGGTAGCTTTTATCCGTTGAGCGATGGCCCTTCCATGCGGTACCACCGGATCACTAAGTCCGACTTTCGTCCCTGCTCGACTTGTAGGTCTCGCAGTCAAGCTCCCTTATGCCTTTGCACTCTGCGAATGATTTCCAACCATTCTGAGGGAACCTTTGAACGCCTCCGTTACTCTTTAGGAGGCGACCGCCCCAGTCAAACTGCCCGCCTGACACGGTCCCCGTACCCGATGAGGGCACTAGGTTAGAACCTAGATACGATCAGGGTGGTATCCCAACGGCGCCTCCGCAGAAGCTTGCGCTCCTGCCTCCACGGCTCCCACCTATCCTGTACAGATCGTACCCAAATTCAATATCAAGCTGCAGTAAAGCTCCATGGGGTCTTTCCGTCTTGTCGCGGGTAACCTGCATCTTCACAGGTATTAAAATTTCACCGGATCTCTCGTTGAGACAGCGCCCAAGTCGTTACGCCATTCGTGCGGGTCAGAATTTACCTGACAAGGAATTTCGCTACCTTAGGACCGTTATAGTTACGGCCGCCGTTTACTGGGGCTTCGGTTCACAGCTTCGGGTTTAACCCCTAACCGCTCCCCTTAACCTTCCAGCACCGGGCAGGCGTCAGCCCGTATACTTCGCCTTGCGGCTTCGCACAGACCTGTGTTTTTGCTAAACAGTCGCTTGGGCCTTTTCACTGCGGCCCCCTCGGGCTATTCACCCTACCGAGGCACCCCTTCTCCCGAAGTTACGGGGTCATTTTGCCGAGTTCCTTAACGAGAGTTCTTCCGCGCGCCTTAGAATTCTCTTCTCGCCTACCTGTGTCGGTTTGCGGTACGGGCACCTTCTCCTGGCTAGAGGCTTTTCTTGGCAGTGTGAGATCATGACCTTCGCTACTATAATTTTCGCTCCCCATCACAGCCCAGCCTTACGATGTGCGGATTTGCCTGCACACCAGCCTCACTGCTTAGACGGACATCCATCAGTCCGCGTCACTACCCTCCTGCGTCACCCCATCGCTCATAGCGGATTACGGTGGTACAGTAATTTCAAACTGTTGTCCTTCGACTACGCCTGTCGGCCTCGCCTTAGGTCCCGACTTACCCTGAGCGGACGAGCCTTCCTCAGGAAACCTTGGGCTTTCGGCGGATCAGATTCTCACTGATCTTTTCGTTACTCATACCGGCATTCTCACTTGTGTAGTGTCCAGCGCTCCTTACGGTACACCTTCAACCCCTACACAACGCTCCCCTACCCCAGATGCTAGTGCATCTAGCCATAGCTTCGGTGGTGTGTTTAGCCCCGTTACATTTTCGGCGCAGAGTCACTCGACCAGTGAGCTATTACGCACTCTTTCAATGGTGGCTGCTTCTAAGCCAACATCCTGGTTGTCTGTGCAACTCCACATCCTTTCCCACTTAACACACACTTGGGGACCTTAGCTGATGGTCTGGGCTGTTTCCCTTTTGACAATGGATCTTAGCACTCACTGTCTGACTCCCGGCAAGAAGTAAATGGCATTCGGAGTTTGACTGAGCTTGGTAACCCTTGCGGGCCCCGCACCCAATCAGTGCTCTACCTCCACCACTCCATTCACCGAGGCTAGCCCTAAAGCTATTTCGGGGAGAACCAGCTATCTCCGAGTTCGATTGGAATTTCTCCGCTACCCCCACCTCATCCCCGCATTTTTCAACATGCGTGGGTTCGGGCCTCCAGTGCGTGTTACCGCACCTTCACCCTGGACAGGGGTAGATCACACGGTTTCGGGTCTACGTCCACATACTCAATCGCCCTATTCAGACTCGCTTTCGCTGCGGCTCCGGCTTCTCACCTTAACCTTGCATGTTAAACGTAACTCGCCGGTTCATTCTACAAAAGGCACGCCATCACCCATAAAGAGGGCTCTGACTTTTTGTAAGCACACGGTTTCAGGTTCTATTTCACTCCCCTTCCGGGGTGCTTTTCACCTTTCCCTCACGGTACTGTTTCACTATCGGTCGCCAGGTAGTATTTAGCCTTAGCAGATGGTCCTGCTGGATTCATACGGGGTTTCACGTGCCCCGCACTACTCGGGATCCGTCTCGGAGAGAACACAGTTTAGGCTACAGGGCTTTTACCTCTATCGCGGGCCTTTCCAGACCTCTTCACCTACCATATTCCTTTGTAACTCCATGTGAGACGTCCCACAACCCCAAGAGGCAAGCCCCTTGGTTTAGGCTGTTCCGCGTTCGCTCGCCGCTACTGACGGAATCACTATTGTTTTCTCTTCCTCAGGGTACTTAGATGTTTCAGTTCCCCTGGTCTGCCTCTGCGTATCCTATGTATTCAGATACGAGTAACTGCGAATTACCACAGCTGGGTTTCCCCATTCGGACACCCCCGGATCAAAGCTTGCTTACAGCTCCCCGAGGCAGTTTCGTTGTTCGCCACGTCCTTCGTCGGCTCCTGGCGCCTAGGCATCCTCCGTGTGCTCTTAGTAGCTTAACCAATGCGTTTCCCCTAAGGAAAATCGCTAGTATCGCCATTAATATGAAACTTGTTTACACAAGTTCAGCTTAAAGGAATGTTCTAAAACGCAAATTCGTTTCGGTATCCAGTTTTCAAGGATCAAGTTGCTGTTATTACGGGACAATCACGGCTGTGATGTTCGGAATAACAGACAGTGTTACTTGAGAGCTTAAACTCTCAAAACTGACCAACGAGTGAGTATTCGAACCCAAGGGTTCTATTGTGGAAGCGAAGCTTCCGATTTGAATGTCTTCATTGCAGAAGACGATTCTCCATAGAAAGGAGGTGATCCAGCCGCACCTTCCGATACGGCTACCTTGTTACGACTTCACCCCAATCATCTACCCCACCTTCGGCGGCTGGCTCCCTTGCGGGTTACCCCACCGACTTCGGGTGTTGTAAACTCTCGTGGTGTGACGGGCGGTGTGTACAAGACCCGGGAACGTATTCACCGCGGCATGCTGATCCGCGATTACTAGCAATTCCGACTTCATGCAGGCGAGTTGCAGCCTGCAATCCGAACTGAGACCGGCTTTGCTGGGATTGGCTCCACCTCGCGGCTTCGCTTCCCGTTGTACCGGCCATTGTAGTACGTGTGTAGCCCAGGTCATAAGGGGCATGATGATTTGACGTCATCCCCACCTTCCTCCGGTTTGTCACCGGCAGTCACTCTAGAGTGCCCAGCTCAACCTGCTGGCAACTAAAGTCAAGGGTTGCGCTCGTTGCGGGACTTAACCCAACATCTCACGACACGAGCTGACGACAACCATGCACCACCTGTCTCAACTTTCCCCGAAGGGCACCTGATGCATCTCTGCTTCGTTAGTTGGATGTCAAGACCTGGTAAGGTTCTTCGCGTTGCTTCGAATTAAACCACATACTCCACTGCTTGTGCGGGTCCCCGTCAATTCCTTTGAGTTTCAGTCTTGCGACCGTACTCCCCAGGCGGAGTGCTTACTGTGTTAACTTCGGCACCAAGGGTATCGAAACCCCTAACACCTAGCACTCATCGTTTACGGCGTGGACTACCAGGGTATCTAATCCTGTTTGCTCCCCACGCTTTCGCGCCTCAGCGTCAGTTACAGCCCAGAAAGTCGCCTTCGCCACTGGTGTTCCTCCACATATCTACGCATTTCACCGCTACACGTGGAATTCCACTTTCCTCTTCTGTACTCAAGTCACCCAGTTTCCAGTGCGACCTCAGGTTGAGCCCAAGGTTTAAACACCAGACTTAAATAACCGCCTGCGCGCGCTTTACGCCCAATAATTCCGGACAACGCTTGCCCCCTACGTATTACCGCGGCTGCTGGCACGTAGTTAGCCGGGGCTTTCTTCTCAGGTACCGTCACTCCGGTAGCAGTTACTCTACCGGACGTTCTTCCCTGGCAACAGAGCTTTACGATCCGAAAACCTTCATCACTCACGCGGCATTGCTCCGTCAGGCTTGCGCCCATTGCGGAAGATTCCCTACTGCTGCCTCCCGTAGGAGTCTGGGCCGTGTCTCAGTCCCAGTGTGGCCGTTCACCCTCTCAGGTCGGCTACGCATCGTCGCCTTGGTGGGCCGTTACCCCACCAACTAGCTAATGCGCCGCAGGCCCATCCCCAAGCAGCAGATTGCTCCGCCTTTCATTCTTCTCTCAGGAGAAAAAAGAAATTATCCGGTATTAGCTACCGTTTCCGGTAGTTATCCCAGGCTTGAGGGCAGGTTGCCTACGTGTTACTCACCCGTCCGCCGCTAAGTCTGAAAGGAAGCAAGCTTCCTCTCAAACTCCGCTCGACTTGCATGTATTAGGCATGCCGCCAGCGTTCGTCCTGAGCCAGGATCAAACTCTCCAAATTGGTATTTAGAAAGAGCGATTGCTCATTTTGAAACATCTGACGAGAATTTACATTCTCATTTTTGGATCTCACCGAAGTGATCTCCAGATACTCACTCGTTGTTCAGTTTTCAAAGATCAAGCTCGTTGTTAGTGTCAATGTTGTCGTCACCAGCAACTCTTATAATATATCACGTTCATCTGAGCAATGCAAGCTTTATTTTTGAAATCACTTATTTAAGTAATCTCTCATTTCCTTTGCCGCTCCAACAACGCTTATTTATAATAACCTATCCTTCTATTAAAAAGCAACCTTTATATAAATAAAAATAACCCGCTTAATGACTAAGCGGGTTATTCTCAGATAATGCTATAGTTACAGCTATTCTTAGTAGAATTTCGCTGCAGTATATTTGCTTGCTGATTTGATCAGTTCAGTTGATGCTGTTTTCTTACCCAGACCTGCATCCACTGTAGTATCAATCGTCACCCATTTGCCGTTCAGGAACACTTCGTTCCAGGCATGGTATGAAGTTACATAGCTTGTATTCCCCATAACCAACTTGGTTGGAATCCCTTCACTGCGGAGCATAGTAGCGAACAAGGAAGCGTAATCGTAGCAGATACCTTTGTTGGTAGCCAGTGTGTTGTCGTTGTTCGGAATATAATCTGTGCTTACGCTGTTGGCCAGAGAGTAGTCATATTTCACGTTAGCTACGATGTAATTGTAGATAGCCTTAACTTTGTCTGCATCTGTGGTCAGACCCTTTGTAAGCTGGGCTGCCTTTTGAACGGATTTATCGGAAGAACTCCACTTTACATTCTGTACAGAGCTCAAATATACGGCATTCACATTGCTCATTGAAAGAGATACAGTCTCGGAAGATAGTACTTTGTATTTGTTGCCGGTAGTATTCTCAAGAACGGAGACCTTGTAAGAGCCATTACCTTGTTGCAGCGGGAACGTCTCGGTCGGTTTGGAAGTGTATAAGTTGTAAGTATAGCTGTTATTGTCCTTGGTAATCATGAGCTTCATCTTCTTGTCTTTAGGAACATCGTACGATACCCCGATAACCCCTTGATCAAGTTGTCCAACATTTAACCAGCTTGAATCTGCATTTGCTGCTTGAGCAGTGCCTGTCTGCACGGAAGTGACGATCACAAAAAGTGTAATCAGCATTAAATAAAACTTCTTCATGGATAAAACCCCTTTCGGTAGCTGGCTGCCATTCTTACGGGAAGGCCCTTTAGCTTTGCGTCCCTACCTTTCGATAGGTTTGCCGTTATCG
This sequence comes from Paenibacillus sp. FSL M7-0896, assembly GCF_037975415.1. Taxonomy (NCBI): domain Bacteria; kingdom Bacillati; phylum Bacillota; class Bacilli; order Caryophanales; family Paenibacillaceae; genus Paenibacillus; species Paenibacillus sp. FSL M7-0896. The sequence goes on along the minus strand of NZ_CP150250.1, from coordinate 392,215 downwards.
TATAAGCTTTATCTGTCCAATCTACTGCCACATAATGACAGATTCAGAATGAAAACAAACAAAAAAAGCCTCTTCATTCGGTAACTGGCTGCCATCCATGACGGGAAGGCCCTGTAGCTTTGCGTCCCTACCTTTCGATAGGTTTGCCGTTATCGTGTATTAGCTTTCATAGTTATAGCTTACCATATCTCAATCTATTAGCAAGACCCAAATCACTAGATTCCCGCAAAAATAGACTAAAATTTTATGTTTTTTGACCTTTCTCAGCATTGTCCTATGACAATCAGGTCAACTTTGCATGAATGATGAGTCTGTGGGTCGGGTTGACAAGCGGATCACAGGTAATGAGGGTCAGAATTTTATCATCATCCTTACCCTTCAGTACTGAAATATCGGTAGGCTCTACAATAGATACATCATATACAACATATTTGTATTCCTGTCCGCTTGTAATAACAGTAATGGCGTCCCCTTTACCGACCTCATCCAGTCTGTTGAACAGCCGCCCTGCCGTTCTTGACCGATGTGCCGCAATCGCTGCATTGCCTACCGCGCCAATCGGAGCTGTCTCCTTCATATGCGCCGCTGCATGCTTCATATTGGTCTTGGTGGCGCCCTCCAGTACAGGCAGCTTCAGATCGATTTTATCGATTTCAATAATAGCGGTGATCTTGCCTCCCACTTCAATCTCGGGCGCTGTAGTGGGCACCGGCTCTTCCGCACCAGACTCTTCCGCCAGCAGCTGGGTGACTTCCGCATAAGGCTTGCTCAGATCCTGGCTGGCAGGAGCCGTAGCCGAAGGAACGATTTCACTATAGGCCTGTTCAGCCTCTTCCAGCAGCTTCTGCTGCTGACGGTCCTCGTACCATTCGCTTCCTTTGGGGTAGAGCATAATCAGGACCCCGGCAAGTATAATCAAATAGGATAACTTCCGCATGACAATCGCCTCCGCAATATAGAATAAGTGCTGCCCCCGCAGGGGACGGGGAAGACATACTGTACCTCTAGAATACCCACTTCCGGCTTCCAAAGAAATTAATGATTACTGTAACAAAGGTAACCAGTACCTTGGCCATCAGCACCTGGACGCCCAGCCGGTCAGTCAGCAGATGAATCAGCAGCACCGAAATGCCCAGCACCATCAGATTCAGGACAATAAATCTCACCAGCTGCATCCGGTCAAAGCCGCTATTCCCGCCTCTGTTCCCGCCCTTGAAGGTCACCTTCTTATTCCAGAAAAAGCTGTTGGCCGTCCCGGCACTGTAGGAAATAATCTGTGCAGGGGTGTTAAGCATGCCCAGGGAATGAAGCAGGGTAAATACCGCAAAATCTATGAACGTGTTAAGCAGGCCCACCGCATTGAATTTCAGAAACTGGATCATGCCTGCGCGCCAAGCCTTATCTTGCATAATCGCTTGCCTTCCGCGTGTCTTCGGCCTCTGCCTCCGGGTAGCCTCGGGTCTCGCGTACGATATAGAGCGGTCTGTCCTTCGATTCGTCATAGATCCGTCCGATGTATTCCCCGATCACGCCCAACAGCATCAGCACAATGCCGTTAAACAGCAGGTTCACCCCGACAATGGATGCCCAGCCCGGCACAGTCCAAGAGGTGAAGACTTTCTGGAATAAGACCAGAAACAGGTAGATGAAGCTGGAGAAGGACAGGAAGAAGCCGACATAAGAGGCGATTTTGAGCGGCTTGTGCGAGAAGGAGGTGATTCCGTCGAGCGCAAAGCGGATCATTTTTTTGAGCGGATATTTCGTCTCCCCGGCGAAGCGTTCCTCCCGCACATATTCCACCATGGTCTGCCGGAAGCCGACCCAGCTTACCAGCCCCCGTACATAACGGTTCTTCTCCTTCAGGCCGCGCAGCACATCGCAGACCTTACGGTCGATCAGCCGGAAGTCCCCGGTATCTGTGGGAATCTCCACACTGGTCATGCTGCTGAGCAGACGGTAAAAGATTTTGGCTGTCACCTTCTTAAAGAAGGTCTCTCCGTGGCGCTTCAGCCGCTTGGCATAGACTACCTCATAGCCTTCCTTCCACTTGGCGATCATCTGCAGGATGACCTCCGGCGGGTCCTGGAGATCTGCGTCAATCACCACAACAGCCTGGCCTTCAGCATAATCCATACCCGCCGTAATCGCCACCTGATGGCCGAAGTTACGGGAGAAGTCAATCAGCTTGACATGCTCATCCCTATTACTGATTTCGCGCATAATCTCAGCCGTACGGTCCCGGCTGCCGTCATTGACGAACACGAGCTCATAGGAATCCCCGCACTCATCCATTACTTTTTTGAGCCGTTCGTAGGTTATCTGAATGACTTCCTCCTCATTATACATGGGCACAATTACACTATATCTGGCCTTCACAAGGGTTCCTCCTCAATTTATTGTAAGCCACAGCTTCCTTGATGCGCTTCATCAACATCAGCTTTGAGCAACTATACGGCTCTTACAGCTCCCCTCCTAGAATACCCAGGAAGGGAACCAGCGAAGTACATGAATGATATAACTGCTGTTCACCTGCATGCCGGACAATACCGGATAGAACATTACAAACAGGATGGCGGCGGCCGCAACATAGGCGTACCGCAGATATTTGGCACCCTGGAACCTGCCGTCAAGCAGCTTCAGGATGTACACAATGGATAGAATCATAAACGGCACCATCGCAAAGTAATGGTACAGGAAGGTCTCACGCGGCACAAGCATCCACGGAACATATTGTGAGAAGAAGCCGATCCAAATCATATACAGGCTCTTGTCCCGGCGCTTCAGGGTGAACCATACAGCGGCCAGCATCGTGAAGATTCCTGTCCACCAGATCAGCGGATTGCCCATCGTTACTATGCTGCTCGCCTTGCCTGCAGGCAAGCCTTCGCCGCCGCTGAAGAACCACACCGGACGCTTCATGAACGGCCACTCCCACCAGGAGGAGGCGAACGGATGTGTAGCTACAAGCTGACTGTGATAGTTGTACATATTCTTCTGGGCATCAATCAGCCCCTTAACGGTGAAGCCCTCTGCCGACGCAGATAGTGAAGGAATGAAGGACAGGCTGTATATGATTCCCGGAATAATGACGAAGAATCCAATGCAGCTGGCCAGCGTGATGATCGTGTTCTTCCAGAAGGACTGATCTGCAGTCCGGCAGGCGGCTTTGAGCTCCTGACCGCTCAGCTTGCCTTCAGCCAGCAGGCGTCCGGCAGCCTTGTATTCTCTGTAGCGTTCAATGAGTACCAGCGCAAGCATAATAGCAAGTCCTGCGCCTCCGTAGATCACGATCCACTTCGAAGCAACCCCGATGCCGAAGAATAGGCCGGACCAGAACAGCGGAGCCAGTGTGGTCCGCAGCGGCACCCGGTAGAAATTCATCGTGAAATACCGCTGCATGAAATAGAACATCAGCATAATGAAGAATACACCGTACACATCGATGGTCGATATCCGCGTCTGGGTGAAATGCATGAAGTCCAGAGCGAATAATCCCGCTGCCAGTGCAGCATAGGTGGTCTTACGGAACAACCGAATCGCCATGATATAGATCAGCGGCAGCATCGCAATCCCGAACAAGGTGCCGATGATCCGCCATCCGAACGGATTGACGCCGAACAGCTCCATCCCTACCCCGATCAACAGCTTGCCAAGCGGCGGATGCGTGTTCTCATAAGGAACAATATTATGATAATGCTCATAAGCCGTACGGGCATGATAGATCTCATCAAAATACGTACTGTTCATGAAATTAGAGTTCCCCGGTATGACGGACTGCTCGTCAAACAGATTGGCCGGCGTTCCTCTTTTAGCTGCTGCTCCCGAATCGGGTGTCACGCTTGCTATCGTCAGAGGAACCTCCGGTGCCCCCTGCTCATAGAAAGCCATCTCATTGAGGGTGAAGCCTGGAGACGTAACCGAGAGCTTGACATATCTTGCGGATACGTTAAGCGGCTGGCTTTTCCAGATGAAGACGTTGCCCACATCCTCGCTTACCTCAAGCGGGCTGCTCCAATTATCAGGGGTCTGGCTGAATTCCAGCTGAAACTTCCCTGTTCCGACACCGCCGAACACATTAACCCGCTCCAGTTGATGAGCCTGCCCCAGATCCACATAGAAGCTCTCGCCGCTGGCTGCTGGCTCCCACAGAGTCTCAGGTGCCTTGTTATCTCCCAGATGATAGAGGGCAAGCGCCCCGTATAGCACGGTGATACCGAGCATCCAGATCCAGTCTCTGCGCTTCAGCTTCAGCGGAGAACGGCGCTCAGCAGGGGCAAGCGGCTTGATGCCTTCTGCAAGCAGCAGATCTGCTGCGTACGCCTCCTTGGGGGTAACCGGCTCAGGCAAAAGCTTCGCAGTTCGGCGGATATATACATCGTATCCAATATAGAGCAGATATATCGCAAGAATGATAGTGGTAATAGCTGTAACCAGAACAATGCCGTCAGCCGGCGGATTTCCGCCGGTATTCAGATACGCCAGTGTATAACCAACATTGATGTACTGGGTCAGGGAGAACCCGAGGAACAGGGTCAGGAACCGCCGGTCCCGGCTCTCCATGAAAGCGAATAAGGACAGAATCAGTACCGGATACAAGTAACGCTCATGCATTTTGGTACCGAATACGAAGACAATCGTGATCAGCACCATAGCGATGAAGTAGGACTTGGAGAGATCCTTGCGGTCCTTGGTATTGAAGGAATAATAAGCAGCAAGTGCTACTGCCACCAGGATGAAAATAAAGCCCCATATACGATACGGTATGCCGAGCCAGGTCACATCCAGCGCCGACCACATCGGGTCAGTCAAGGCATACAGATTGAATGCATTCACTGTGGAATACGGATAGGAGGACAGTGTGCTTTTGTAGAGGTTAATCAAGCCTGCAAAACCGCCGTTGTTCCAGAAGAACGGGGCTGCGAGGACAAGGAAAATCCCCAGTCCGTACAGGGCGCCCAGCGCAAGCTGCTTCCAGGCCCGGTGATGGTAGAAGGCAAGCAGCAGCACAGGTGTGAAAATCAGCGCCTGCGGCTTGATTAATGTAGCGACGGCAAAGAAGATCGCTGCACGTACGAAGCGCTTATCGACAACCCCGATCATACTGAGCAGCAGAAAGATGAGGAAAAAGGAATCCGCCTGCCCCCAGGCTGCCGAATCCATCAGCACAGCCGGATTGAACAGGAACAGCATCATCAGCCCCATAGCCAGCCCGGAGCCGAGCCTGGTTCGCGCGCTCTTATAGATAATCCAGCCAAGCACCAGATCCGAGAGCATCGCGGGCAGCTTGAAGAGAACCGTCTCGGCACCTGAGCCGCCCGCAAAGTTAAATAATCCGCGCAGCAGGCTAAGCAGGTATAGCACATATAAGTACCCCGGCGGGTAATCGGCGAAATAACCTTCCTCATAGAATTTGCCCGGTCCAAGGTCGGTCAGACGCTGGCCCCAGGCCATGAAGGTGTTCATATCATTCTTATAGCCCTGTGCCGTAAGGCCGATCCAGATCCGCAGGATGAATGCCGCTCCAAACAAAACGTACAGCCAGCGGGTGTAGATTACATCCTCCTGTCTCAGCAGACGCTCACTGCGGAAGGCTCTTGTGTACAGAAAAGCAAAGAACAGGCAGAATACTCCAGAAAGCAGCAGCAGCTTGGCCGGAGACACCTTATGCGGCACTTCCTCCGGCTTGCTTCCGCCGTCCGCATCTGCCGGGGGAGCCTGGGCGCCGCTGTCCAGTGAGATGATATTCGATCCCTCCGGTACTGTATCCAGCTTCTCTACGGACAGATCATCGAAATAGGCCTTACCCTGAATCAGATTGGCATAGCCGCCCAGCGCAGCGCCGATTCCGATCTCGGTCTGCTCCTTGCCGGTCTGGCCGATGAACTCCAGACGCTGCCATTCACCGCCGGTATCGCTGGTAGCGGGATAACCGCCCCCAATGCCTACCGGGAAAATATTGGCCCCGATTCCCCCGCCTGCGGTGCTGGCTATTTTGACGTATCCAGAGATTCTGTAATAGCTATCCGGCAAGACGGTAACGGTCTGCACCCACTTCAGGTGATTGGGCTCCAGATTCTCAATAACCGCCGCTTTGCTGCCGGAATGAACCTCTTCCGACTGAACGGATATGGAGCCCGCCGCATCTCCGGCAATCCACATGTCCTTGGTCCAGCCTGCCGGTGCCCCCTCTTCGCCTTCTTCAAAGCCCGGGTTCTGCAACAAATTCCCTTCGGCATAAATGCTTGTTACAGGAAGAATAAATAATAAGAGCATTAGTATAACGGTTGCCGCTGCACGTACCTTCTTGGTCATCGTTCTACCCTCACCTCGTCAATGTTAATCCAGCCATTACCGCCGGTTATATATACTTCTGCCTGTATCCCCTGCTCCAGCGTGACCGCAGGAAGTGTGACCTGTTGATAGGCTTCCGCCGCAGGCAGCTCTGTCTCTGCAAGCAGCTTACCGGCTGCCCGGATGCCGATCTTCCCGCCGCTGCCGCCGCTACTGGACATGACGGTCAGTCTGTACTCACCGGCTGGTGCAGTGAAAGCCTGCGAAACGATGTTCTCCGTTCCGGGATCAAGATATGCCAGCTTACTCCCGGCGAAGGGGTTGTTGACAGCAACTCCCGTTCCCGCAGAGAAGGACCAACCCGCCGTCCCTTCTTCAAATCCGCCATTCACAAATTCAAATGCAGCAGTCTTGGGTGTATCTTGAGGCCCGCCATTCTGTTCACTGGTGAGCATTACGCTGTAGTTGGCAAAACGCTTCACTCTGGACCCGGCGCTTGCCGCAGGCGGCGCAGCAGTATTCGCATAGATATATGCGGCATTCGCAGGCACCCTGTTCAGATCATCAAACCTGTATCTTCCAAAGGAAGAGACGCGCTGAAAGGCCTCTCCCGGATTGGCATACTGAACGGACTTCAGGAAATCATGCGGGCTGATCTGTTCATAGAACAGCACATAAATATAAGGCATATTCACCTGGTTCGTAAGATAGACTTCACCGGAGCTGTGTTCCGAAGCATACTGTACAGCCTCCCCTAAGGATTCATAGAAGACTGGACCGATGCGTTCAGGGAACTCGCGGAAATACGTATTGGAGAATAAAATAAACATCATGGCGAACCCGGCCGCGGCCAGGATGGCTATCCCTTTGACTCTGCCTGCCAGCCAGACGAATCCGGTGCTTACCAGCATAATGAACGGATAAAAAATAATATTAATCCGGTTAATATTCACAGTTGTAATCAGCGCCATTAGCACCGCCACCAGGAACCATAGCAGCACGGCTCCCCTACCAGCGCTCTCCCTCTCCCGCCGGCTTGCCCACCAGGAATGCAGGAGAACGATCAGGCCGAGCAGTGCAAAAGGCAGCGCCAGCGGGTACGCATACCCGTAAGGAGAGATGGAGTTCCAGGCCAAGCCGTCACTTCCGCTCCACATCAGCTTGCTGAACGCAGTGAGGTTATCCGCAGCCGCCTGCCACAGCCTGCCGCCGAATACGGATGAAATCTCCTCCACGCGCGGGGTCGTGAGCTTCGGAATTGTGAACAGCGGAGTGGCTATATCCTGCATAGCGTAACGGTTAATGATAATAAATAGTAATATAGGCAGCGCCAGTACCGCAAACCATACGAAATTCCAGACCAGGGCACGAGGTCTCAGGACCTTGCTATATAATAGAAGAATTGCCGTACCGAGCGCAAATAGCGGGACGAAGAAGTAGGCTGTTCCATAAGCATACAGCGAGAGGGCCAGCATGCCGGTAAAGGCGTACAGCCACCTTGGATTCGCAAAGGCGCGCAGCAGAAAGTATACGGATATCAAAATCATTGTAGGAAACAGATTCGATTCCAATGCCCACCTGGACATCATAATATGCCACGGGTTAATGGCGATAAAGAACATGGCCGCGGTCCCGGCTCCAGACGAGGCCGACAGTCTTTTCATAATGAGATAGAAAAACAGCATGCCCAGTAGTCCCATGATCAGGCTCAGCGCCCTTACAGACAATGGCGTTAGACCGAACAACAGAATGAACGGCATGGACAAGTAGGCATATAGCGCATTCTGTCCGCTCCCCCAGGCGATCAGGTGAATTGGCAGATGAACACCATTCCGGTCCATCCCGTAGTGCAGAATAGAGTAGGCATCATAGCCGATAGAGGCTTCGTCCTGGTTCAGTCCCGGTGGAATAGAAGTTATGTATAGAATACGGACTATTGCCCCAAGCAGGAACAGCAGCACCGGCCAGGGCTGGCTACGGAAGAACTTGTACACTCGATTGAATACACCGGACACCATTTATCACCTCTTCAACAATATAATCTAAATATTGGTTGATGAAAAGGGTAAAACCCAGCTTGTCCCGCGCGGCTCCCCCCTTAAAAGAATAAAAAGAAAACGGCCCCTTCATATAATGAAGAGACCGCAGAATGTAAGTCAGAATCCGTGGAGCTTATTAGCCTTGGCTGCCGATCAGAACATAACGCAGGATGATCAGAATCGCCAGCACCCACATCATCCAGTGGATATCATATTTCTTCTTGCCGGCGATATTCGCTACACAAGCCAGAATCACGTAAGTAACAATCCCGAACGAGATCCCGTTAGCAATGTTATACGTAAACGGCATGATCACGAAGGTCAGGAAGGCCGGAATCGCCAGCACCATGTCCTGGAAGTCGATCTCACGGATCGATTGAGCCATCAGAACACCGACAATAATCAGCGCTGCCGCTGTGGCCGGACCAGGGATCAGAGCGACTACCGGAGCCAGGAACAAGGCAAGCAGGAAGCAGATCCCTGTAGTTACTGCAGTCAGACCCGTACGTCCGCCTTCAGCTACACCGGCTGCACTTTCTACATAAGCGGTAGTGGTGGAAGTACCCAGCATCGCACCGCCCGCAACAGCTACTGCATCTACGAACATGGCATTGCCGACACGCTTCTTGCCTTCTTCAGGGTTCTTCATGATTCCGGCACGTTCAGCAGTACCTACCAGCGTACCGAAGGTATCGAACAGTTCTACGAAGGTAAAAGTGGCAATCGCCGATACGATACCGGTGTGCATAATGCCTTCCCAGTCGAATTCCCAGAAGTTGAGCTGGGTGAAGTCAGGAATCCATGGTGTCTGCGGATTGCTCAATGAACTGAAATCCACAGCCCCCATTAGGATTGCAGCCACGGTAGTCCCGAGAATTCCGAACAGGATGGCGCCGCGAACGCGCAGTACCATTAAGATGGAGATCAGCAGCAGGCCGATAATCACGAGCTGAACATTGGTGTTCTCCAGGCTGCCCATATGAATTACAGTTTCAAAAGAAAGAACATCTGTAAATTTGTTAGCGGCGATATCGCTTCCGGCTTCAACGCCGATGGTCATCAGTCCGCTGTTCTTCAGGCCGATAATGGTGATGAACATCCCGATACCGACGGTGATCGCATGCTTCAGGCTGTCAGGAATAGCAGTGAGGAGAATCTGCCGGACCCTGGTGATCGTGAGCAGGATAAATACGATCCCGGAGATGAAGACGGCGGTCAGCCCCATCTGCCAGGTGAACTGATGCTCCGTGGTGGCGGAGGATAAGACGACGGAAGCGAAATATGCGTTAAGGCCCATACCAGGTGCCAGAGCGACCGGGAAGTTAATGAATACCCCCATGGCAATGGTGAAAATACCGGCTGCCAGCGCCGTCGCAAGGAATACGGAATACCAGCCCATATCAATGCGGCCGAAGGCAGTCAGAGTGCTTGGATTAACCGACAGAATATAAGCCATTGCCATAAACGTGGTTATACCGGCCATGATCTCTGTACGTACTGTGGTGCCGTTCTCTTTCAATTTGAAAAAGCGGTTCAAATCGTTCTCCCCCTAAGGTTGTATGTTGTGCCAATACAGCAACACAAAAGCCGGCATCTGGGAAGACACCGGCCCGAAAAAGAGATGGCTGCCGGGAATTCCGGACAATCGCCGGAAATCCCAGAACAAGTTGCTCTTCTTAATCGTAGCCAGGTCATTACGGTGACCTCGTAGAGACTTCCGGGCCGATCCCCGGAATTATACGAATATATTTGCTGTAGCGCTTTATCATTTTAGGGGGAGATGACAGCTCTTGTCAATGGTAAATACGAACATTGGCCGTCAGGTTTACACAAATGTTCGTAAATTGAACATTTCTATGACAAATACTGCTTGGTTCAGGGAGAATCCGCCAAACATTGCAGCATAAATGCGGATAGTTCCGCACTAAATTAACTATAATCAAACTCTACATGGATTTGCATAACAAATCTATGTTAATCTGAATGTGCTTAGCGATAAGCATTATTTCTAATCAAGTTCCTTATCCGAAAGGGGATGTTTCGATTGGCTACTACTTATATGGTGGTTTCCGTTTAAAACTGCATAGCAGGCATACATCTTAAAAATCAGGCAAACGCCTGGATTATTTGGTATGCCATCCCAAGTAACCTTTCGTGAATATTGCTGTTTGCGGGATACGATGAAGGTCGTATCTTCTTTGCATCTTGATGCCGTAGAACAGCAGCTTCTTATTGAGGCTGCTGTTCCGCGGCATTTTTGCGTCCATCAAACAACAGATAAGGAGCTAAACCCAAAAACATGATTAATCTTACAACCTATGGCTACACCGAAATAGAGGAAATCCCCGCTGGGCTATTACCGGGCAGAATTACGGAGCTGCGGCGGGAGCGCTTCACGGTAATCACAGAGCGGGGCGAGCTGACCGCTGTACTCAAAGGCACGTTCTATCACAGTGCGGAATCGCGCGGGGACTTCCCGTGCGTCGGCGACTTCGTCCTGCTGCGTCCGAACGAAAGCGGGGAATCGCTCATTACAGCGCTTCTCCCCCGCCGCTCCAAGTTCTCGCGTGCGAATTATTCCGGCCATGCCGCAGAATATACCAGAACCGTTCTGGAACAGGTCGTGGCCGCCAATTTCGACTATGTATTTATTTTGTCTTCCCTGAACAAGGATTTCAATGTCACGCGCATGATGCGTTATTTGACCCAGGCCAGGCAGAGCGGCGGCCAGCCGGTCATCATTCTGACGAAGGCGGATCTCACAGAAGACTACAGCCTCCCGCTGGCAGAAGTCCGGCAGAGTATGCCGGATGTTCCCGTGCACGCAGTGTGCAGTCATAACGGTCTCGGGCTTAATGAGCTCGATGTCTACCTTAAGCCAGGTTCAACTATCGTCTTCCTTGGTATGTCCGGGGTCGGCAAATCTTCGCTGCTTAACGCCCTGATGGAACGGGATGTCATGAAGGTCAGTGCCATCCGGGAGGAAGACAGCCGGGGACGGCATACGACGACCCACCGTCAGTTGTTCATGCTCCCCTCGGGAGCAATGGTAATCGATACCCCCGGGATGCGTGAGCTTGGATTATTCGACGCTGACGAAGGCATCTCTGCAGGCTTCAACGATGTGGAGGAATGGTTCACAGGGTGCCGGTTCCATGACTGCCGCCATGAGTCCGAGCCGGGCTGTGCGGTACTCGCCGCCCTTGCGGAGGGCTCTCTGACGCATGAACGCTGGGATCGTTACAACTCACAGCAGCAGGAGAACCGGTTCGTCCAGGACAGAACACACTATCTCAGGGACAAGGATGCCCGCAATCAGTCAGCTGCGATGCAGCGCAAGCAAATGAAGAAAAATGGAGGACGATACAAATGAAGATAAACCAAGATGCTTTATATATTGCTCTATCTCAGCTTTTTAATACAACGATTACCTCTGCAGATTACGAAACGCTACAGTTACACGGCGGAACTGTGGGGGATGTGCAATTGGTCACCGGAACCGCTGCAAGTGCTGCCGGGGAGAGCCTGCCGTTCCGCATCGTGCTGAAAATTCAAAAGAAATGGGAACGTTACAATGACCCGGATTCATGGCGGCGGGAATATGATCTCTACGCTTCTGAGCTGGGAGCGACCTTCAATGATACCTTCCGCTGGCCGGTGTGTTATCACGCGAAGATGAATGATGAAGAGAACGAGTACCAGCTATGGCTGGAATATATCAACGGCATCTCCGGCCTGGAGCTGACCGGTGACATGTATGAACAGGCCGCATTGGAGTTGGGACGGTATCAAGGGAAGTTGTACGCGGAGCAGCCTGAGGTGCTGCAAAGTCTGACCAACCTGAGCCATGCAGACCTCATGAAGAGTACGTATCTGCACTACCGGTCTTGGCCGGTTGTCTACGACTATATCCGTTCAGAGGAATGCGGATTCCCGCAGCATGTGCGGCAAATGCTCATCGACATCGATGAGCATTCGGACGATATTTTTGCCCGGATTGAAAGCCTGCCTCTGGTGTTATGCCACCGGGACTTCTGGGTAACCAACATCATCTATACTGGCGGGACCATCGCGCTGATCGACTGGGATACCAGCGGCTGGGGCTACCTCGGCGAGGACATCGCCAGCCTGATTGCAGATGAGGTGGATCTTGATCATATGATTGAATACTATCAGCGGTGTGTCCCTGCTTATTACCGGGGCTTCACGGAATATGCGGGAGAGATTGCCCCGCTTGCCGGCCACTGCGTCTACGAATTCATTCTGCTCGTCTTCGGATACCGGCTGGTGGAGGGATATCTTCATGCGGAGGATGATGACGACAAGGCGGAGAATCTTCGTACGCTTGAGAAAATTTATGAGTTGAAGAGCTTGTAGCTATCCGCCTATGCGGGAAGAACTCCAAACCATAATATAGGGTTTGGAGTTCTTTTTTGTCATACAGCTGAAGTTCTCCTGCCGGAATATTGTCATATATAATTGACACATCAGTTCAGAGATAGTACGATAAACAAACAGTTAGTCATATATATATGACTTTTCTTCAAGGAGGAATCGATATGAACAGGGTTGCCGAATACAGAAAACGCTCCGGTTTGTCGCAACTTGCCCTGTCGAAGGAGGTCGGAGTTGCCCGGCAGACGGTCAATCTGATTGAGAATGACAAGTATAATCCTTCATTGGATTTGTGCGTTAAGCTGGCCAAGGCCCTGAACTCTGATTTGAATACACTTTTCTGGGAGGTAAACAGTAATGCTGAGTAGTATGGAGAAGAGAATGCTAAAGCCATTTGTTGGCTATATAGAGGAAAGGGATGAGTATCAGCGGGGAGAGATTCATCGTATTCTTGCCGGTGCCTGCATGCATGCCTTGTATCTGACGTCTGGTCTTATGCTTATCAGCTTAATTATGGATACCATACATCACACATTCACATTCGGAACTATGGCTCTCTTCATTGTGCAGCAGTTTGTAGCCTACTACATCCTTATCCGGCTCCGAAAAACCGGAGTTGCTGAAACGGAATATGATATAAATGCAGATTATGAAAAAACAATTAAAGCATTGAAGAAAAGGTTTTTCTTGGCAGGTGCCCAGTGGGGCTTCACTATGTTCGTCCTGATGGAGTTCCTATTCCCGGCGTTAGCTGGTGAGAAGATCGAAATTCACCTGTTCAACATTCTGCTCTGGTGCATCGCGGGCGCTGCCTTTGGGATCATTACATATTTTCTTCAAAAAAGAAACATTAAAAAAATCGTTTAGAAGCATACGTGGAAACAGCTTTGCCGTCCTTTTAAAGGACGGTACCGTTTCAGCGAGAAATAGAAGGATAAGTTATCGTGTGCAACATATAAGTTCTTATATTTCGAAAAAAACTCTCTCCCATCAGCAAAAATCGCCGATAGAAGAGAGTTTTTATTTTATCCTTGATCTATTCCCACTCGATCGTGGCAGGCGGCTTAGAAGTAATATCGTACACGATGCGGTTCACGTTATCCACTTCGTTGACGATGCGGACTGAAATTTTCTCCAGCACATCCCATGGGATACGTGCCCAGTCAGCGGTCATGCCGTCGATGGAGGTTACCGCACGAATGCCTACGGTGTAGGAATAGGTGCGCTCGTCACCCATTACGCCCACACTCTTCATGTTAGGGAGTGCAGTGAAATACTGCCAGATCTCACGGTCGAGACCCGCCTTGGCAATCTCTTCACGCAGGATATAGTCGGAATCGCGGACGATCTGCAGCTTCTCTTCGGTCACTTCACCCAGCACACGAATTGCCAGACCCGGACCCGGGAAAGGCTGACGCCACACGATCGCATGCGGCATGCCCAGCTCTTCGCCCAGCTTACGGACTTCATCCTTGAAGAGGGTGTTCAGCGGCTCAATCAGACTGAATTTCATATCTTCCGGCAGCCCGCCCACATTGTGGTGCGACTTGATCGTCTGCGCCGTTGCTGTTCCGCTCTCTACGATATCGGTATACAGTGTACCTTGAGCCAGGAACGCGAAGTCACCCAGCTTGGCCGATTCTTCGTCGAAGCAATAGATGAACTCGTTGCCGATGATTTTACGTTTCTGTTCGGGATCGGACACACCGGCCAGCTTGCCGAGGAAGCGGTCACGGGCGTCGATTTTGACAACATGGATATCGAACTTGCCGACAAAAGTCTCCATGACGCTCTCCGCTTCACCTTTACGCAGAAGGCCGTGGTCGATGAACATACAGGTCAGCTGATCGCCGATCGCACGGTGAATCAGCATCGCCACAACAGAGGAATCCACGCCGCCGCTGAGTGCGCAGAGCACCTTCCGGTCGCCGACTTTATCACGGATATCCTTAACGGCATCCTCAATGAACGACTCCATCGTCCATTTGCCCTCGCAGCCGCAGACCTCGTACAGGAAGTTCGAGATCATCTCATTCCCCTTCACGGAGTGGCGTACCTCAGGATGGAACTGAACGGCGAAGAATTTGCGTTCATCATTACTCATGGCTGCAATCGGCGCGCTCTCTGTACCGGCATCCAGCTTAAAGCCCTCCGGAAGCTCCACTACATGATCCCCGTGACTCATCCATACAGTCTGTTTGCTCTCAAGGCCCGCTGCAAGCACGGAGCTGGGTGCGAATTCTACATCGGCTTTGCCATATTCGCGCTTGGCGGAGCGTTCCACCTTGCCTCCCTGCTGCTGTGCCATCAGTTGCATCCCATAGCAGATTCCGAAGATCGGCAGCCCGAGCTCGTAAATCGCCGGGTCGACATGTGGTGCATTCTCCGCATAGACACTGCTTGGCCCGCCTGAGAATACAATCCCTTTGGGTGATAAGGCCTTAATCTTCTCCATCGGTGTATTGTACGGCAGAAGCTCGCTGTATACCCCCAGGTCACGAATTCTGCGCGCGATAAGCTGGTTATACTGTCCCCCGAAATCCAGAACAACGATTATTTCATTTGGCTTGTTCATTACTTGCCTCCCTTGATTATTGGATTCATTATACTCATGGTTAATTCTCAGCGTCAAGGAAATGGGGTCCCTCTGTTTCAAGGTTTTGGGATAGCTGTGGTAGGGGTGGAGGGAATACCTGCATGGGGCAAAGATAGCGGAAACAGGCTCGCGGCCATGACAGTAAGGAATACCTGCAGATGAGCAAATGTCTGCTCATTCGCCGCTGCCGGGAGCCGACACCAAGTTATAGGGATAAAGAGAAGAATTGTAGCCGTGGCTGGCGGTGGATAGTGTCTGGCATGGGGAGGTGGATTTAAATGTGGTCGGTTTTTCGATTACATTTGGCCCTCGTGCCCACGCAGCGCCGAATGTAGTCGGTTTTTCGATTACATTTGGTCCTCGTGCCCACGCAGCGCCGAATATAGTCGGTTTTTCGATTACATTTGGGCCACGTGCCCACGCAGCGCTAAATATAGTCGGTTTTTCGATTACATTTGGTCCTCGTGCCCACGCAGCGCCGAATTTCGTTTTTCGATTACATTTGCCCCACTCGCCGCCCCCCAACAAATTGCATTCGGTTTACTGTGAAAATACGCTAAACAGATGAATGGACGATAGCACGCTGCTCTTTTCATGCTGGAGTTGTGCCTTGATTGACATGTATGTTTTCGCCTACATTTGGTCCATTATATGTACCTCTATCCGGGGCAGACGGAAGTCATGATTCCCTATATGAAAAGACGTCCGCTGCAAATGCAGGGACGCCGCTTCTCGATCAAGTTAGATGGAAGGTGATCATCAGGCACCGGGCCATAAATGCCGCTGCGTCTATGGTATCGGCAGCGTTGGAGGGCTCGGGGGGTGACGAGGGCAAGGCGGGCGACATCCGCGCAGAGTGCGACAAAGGTAAGGCGCCTCCGGTGGGGACCGACGCCGCTGAAGGCATGGCGTCTCCAGCGGAGCCCGCCGACGCTAAGGGCACGGCGCCTCCAGCGGAGCGCGCGGCCGCTAAAGGCACGCCGCCTCCGGCGCCGCCATACGCCAGGGTCTCCCACTGGCGTACAAACCCCCGGACGGCGGCGCGCAGCCGCCCGTCCTCGATAGCCAGGGAGTCTGCGTACTCCCTGGCGGTAACCCCGGGCAGCGGCGGCCCATAGCGCGCCGCCAGCCCGTGCCAGGCCAGAGCGGCGGCGCGCAGCTGCCGCTCACGGCCAAGCCTGCCGGCGCGGCGCACCGCCGGCAGCAGGGCCAGGCTGCGCCGCCAGCGGATGGCGGCAGCCAGCACCAGCGCCGCCAGCGCGAGCGGCGCAGTGTCCGGGCCGCCCGCCTGCGGCAGGGCGGCGGTGAGCGCGTCCGCGTGCAGCGCAGCGGAGCGGCGGGTGTCCGGCGGCGCGGAGGCCGCCGCCGGGTCCGTAGCCGCCGCGCCGAGGGCAGCGGCGGCAGCGGCGGAGGGCGTGGGGTCGAAGGGGACCCAGCCCGCGCCGGGGAAATAGACCTCGACCCAGGCGTGGGCATCGCCGCTGGTCACGCTGTAGCGCTGCGGCACAGAGCCAGGCACGGCGGTTCCCGGGCCGTAGCCCTGGACGTACCGCGCCGGAATGCCGCTGCTGCGCAGCAGGACCGTCATCGCAGTGGCAAAATGCACACAATAGCCCTGACGGGTCCCGAACAGGAAATCATCGGTGAAATCGGCACTGGACGGCGGCACGCGGGTCTTCAGCGAATAGGTATAGCCTTTCTGAAGATAACCTGCTACGGCTACGGCGGCATCGTAACGGCTCGCCGCAGCTGCGGTAAGATCGCCGGCCAGGGCACGCACCCTGGACGGCAGAGCAGCGGGGAGCTGCAAATATTGGCTGCGGACCCCGTCGGGATCACTCCCCCTCAGCGTCCGCAGGACTGCCGGATCACTTGGCGGCAGAACAGACTTGACGGTGTACTCCGTAACCCCTGCGGAGCCGTAGACTTCCGGCAGGCGGAAGCTGAGCCTGTCCGGGCTGGCCAGTACGTAACCCAGCTGGCTTCCGTCCGCAAGCCGGATGTTCTGTACGTCTGTTATAGCGCCTGCACTGAACAGAGGCACACCTCCAGTGGAAGGAGCAGCGAGCTGAATCCGCTGGGTGAGGGTCTGACCCCCGGCCGATGAAGCATTCGCCAGAGCGGGCAGCGCCCCGGACAGCCGGGGCAGATTCAGCGCTGAATACGCGGCTCCGCTCCTGATCCAGCGGCGGCCGTCATAATACGCCATGCTTTCCCCCCGCGAGTAGTAGGGACGGGAAGCAGTGACCATGAAGACCGCCTCCCGGCTGGGAGTCAGGGGCATGCCAAGCTCCCTGTCTTCCATACTGTAGCCGGTGCTGCCAGTGCCGGGTACGCCTGGCTCCTCCGGTCTTTGCGCCGCTGCCCAGTGCTCCAGCTTGTCCAGCACCGGCTGCAGTGTAACCGGGGCAGCCGGGCGCGCCCCCAGCCCTTGCCCGGCCATCCAGGCGGCCAGCGTTACCAGTACAGCTGCCGAGAATGCCCTGGCTCCCCAGCGGGCGTATGGAAGAACAGGCCTTTCTGTCCTCTCTTGCAGGTGGAGCAGCCCGCTTAAAGCCCGCAGCCACAGGATCAGCCCCGCAGTGACCAGGACATCCCCGGAAGTATTAACGGCATAGCCCATATCCAGCACCAGCAGATACACCAGCGTTACACCGGTGAACAGCGCAATACTTCCTCTGTACAGTGCGAGCTGCTGGACGGAAGACACCAGCAGCCCCCAGCCCAGTACCAGAATCAGCAGCCTGCTGTCCTCGCTTAATGCGGAGATCCGGCCAGAGAGCAGCAGCAGGGCATCCTGTCCGCTTTTCTCCATGACATAGACCTTCAGCCACCCTCCCCCACCTCCCGCAGCAGCACAGAGACCATACCAGGTCATGAAGATTAGCAGAAGCTGCCCGCTTGTCTGGACAAGACGGGGCAACAGCAGACAGCCCCATACGAGAAGTGCTGCTGCCGAGAGCATCAGGAGCCGCAGGAGCTGTGTATGGTCCGCTGCCGCAGACAATCTGTAGAGCGGCAGCAGCCACAGCCCAAAGACGCCCATAATCGCCAAAGAGAACAGACCGCGATAATACAGAGGACTGTTCTCTCTTTTACCTGCGGAGCTGTTCTCTGCAAGGTCTGATTCCTCCATCCCTGCCGCTGTAAACATGATGCTTCCGTAGCGGCGCTGCCCGCTGTGGGTTGAGCCCTTCGGACTGGCGCCATCCGTACCCGCACTAGCAGGAGGTGGAGTTATCCGGGAATCCATCAGGCTCCGCCCCCTTGTACCTTTGTGCAGGAGTAGCATAGCTCAGACAGTGAATCCTCGCGCCAAGCCGCATCAGACTTCCCGCAATCGTATCCGAGGCAGGCGGTCTTCTGTTCCCGTAAGCTGCGGGATCATGCTGCCCGGCTGTTTCCCACTCCTCCGGCTCCAGCCTGCTGCTGCGGGAGAGCTCCGGCATTATACCGGCTGCTCCGGCCGGGCTCCGCACAGGATTACCGGAAGTCCGGCTCGGAGAAGGCTGGTCCCAGACATAATACAGCTCTACCCTGATTCCCTGAACCAGAAAGCGGGCCAGCGTTCTCGCCGACTCCTCCTCCAGCCGGCCGGTAATGACGGATACCGTCATCCCGGGAATCCAGCTCCGCGATGCATCCTCCAGCAGTCTGCTGAGACTCTGTGAGCCGGAGGGGGCAATCTCTGTAAGCAGATCCCGGACCCTCCCGGGGATCTGGCCCAGTCCCTCATGTCTGGCCATTCCTTCCGGCCAGCCGCCGCTGAAGAGCTGGATGTAGCTGCCGGTACGCTCGGCAGAGAGCAACAGCCCCATCGTAGCCGATACCGCCTGTTCAAAGGCCGGGATCACCGACCTCCGCTGGCTGCGGGGAGGGTGCGCACCGCCGGGAATCTCGTAATCCGCCGGACTGCTCGCAAGCACGATGCAGGTCATCTGCCCCGCTTCACATTCCGGCACTCTGCTCTGCAGATTGCCTTTACGGGCGCTGCTCTTCCAGTGAATCCGGCTGAACGGATCACCCGGCGCATAATCACGGATATCCGCTGCTTGCGGGCTGCTGTGGTTCCCCCGCCCGGACACACGGTCTCCCGGCAGCAAGCCGGTATCCGGCACAACTGTGCCCATATATAACGCCCTTGGCAGCACCTTGAAGTCCGCCTTGCCGCCCGGCTGGCAGCCGCCGGTAAACAGCCCCGGCAGATCCCCCCAAGTTATACTGCACCCATGAAGCTGATGTACACCCCTGGGAACGGACAGCAGCTCATAAGAATATTTGAAGGAACGCCGGAAGCCGGGAAACAGCAGCTCCTGATGGCTGCCCCCGCTCCAGTAATCGGTCACAATCATCCAGGGCAGCGGGATTCTGGCGGCAAAAGAAATTTGAACTTCCACAACGGCGTCATCCCCCGCAGACAGACGCCCAGGAACAATCGTACGCTGGACACTAACTCTCCGGGGACCGCAGAGCTGCATCAGCAGGCCGCCGGACATGACCACTCCGCCCGCTGTCAGCAGCAGCAGGAGCGATTCTCCGCCGCGCCACATATACAGTCCTCCGGTAACCGCCATCAGGAGCAGCATTCGCCCCCACTCCTTCGCTGCGCGGCGGACGCGCTTCCGGGGGAACCCGGCTATCTCTGCATTCCCGTACCTGTTCTGCTGTGAATACACCTGTGATTTTGGATCTGTCAATGATGATGAGGACAAGGAGGACACCCTTCCATGGTCATAGACTAGCCCCCTGACAGCCTGTACTTTCTCTGGCTATACTACCTGCTGAGGCCTGTTGCTATCTATTCTTTCCACGAAAAAGGATGCCCAGACATTCAGCAGCCGCTTTTCCCGCCAGTAGTCGCTTTTCCCGCCAGCCCCCCTGCCGTCCCTGTCGTATCCTGCCGTCCCCTCCGTCCAGCCTTCCTCCAAAAACGGATATCCGCCTTAAGCTGCGGTAACCCTGCGCTCCTCTGCATTAACAAAGGCTTCCGCACCCGGATGACCTGCCGCCTCAAGCAGCATACGCAGGGGTACCCAGAGGGAGGAGCCTTGGAGCTGCACCTGTGCCGCCCTGTACTCTGCTGTACCGTCCGGCCAGTGAATGCCAACCTCCTGCTTCTGTGAGTCCAACGTCATGCTGCGGCCGTTCCAGCTTACAGCTGCGCTACGGGTATCCGCATCCCAGCCGACCCGCCCGCCCAGACGTTCCACGGTGGCGCGTAGCGGAACATAGTACTGCCCGTCCTGGAGACGGTACTCTCCGGGCTTCAGCATGATCTCCATCCGCCCAATCTCAAGCGCAAGCGCCTTGCCTGGTGCAAACAGCTCCGCATTCGGAGCAATATTGGCCGATATCCAATCCTGTGACGGCTTGCTCCGCTGAAGCGAGGCTGCCTTGGAGGACACCCTGAACTGTACGGGATCACTCTGCGTATCCAGAACGCCGAACTCATAACCGGCCGCTCTGTAGCGTTCAATAATGGCAGGCAGCGCCTGGGCACTCTGTTCATGGCCTGATCCGTCATGCAGCAGCAGCACCACACTGGCGGAGTTCAAGTCAGCCACAGATGCCTGCACAATCTCCGCAGCGGGCACTCCCCGGCGGCGGGAATCTCCGCTGTCCACAGTCCAGTCCATCACCCGGTAGCCTGCCTGCTTCAGCAGATTGAAGTATGTACTGTCGAAATGGCCGAACGTGCCGCCCGGCGCACGGACCAGTTGCGGACGGACGCCTGTGATCTCACGTACCGTTTCCTCCGTCATTTTGATTTGACGCCAGAATTCCGTGAAGCCGCTATATAAATCATGATAGTTATGATTATAGGTATGGTTGCCGATAGCATGCCCCTGCTCCCAGATGGCATGGATCAGCTCGGGACGCCCTGCGGCCTGATCCCCCAGCACGAAGAAGGTCGCCTTAACCCCCTGCTCCTGCAATATGCTAAGCACCTTGGGAGTAACTGCGCTTGGCCCGTCGTCAAAAGTCAGATAGACCACCTTCTCCTTACGGTGACCGGCTGCTGGAGCAGCTTTCCCCGCAGCAGCAGCTACTTGTTGTATAGCGGGAGCAGGACGCTCTGCATCTGCCTTAGGGGTTGAACCGCCCGAAATATGCGGCTGCCGTGATTCTGCGGTTGTCATTCTGGCCGCTGCCGGAGGCAAATCTTGCACCGGGACAGCCGGAGCATTATTCTTAGAGAGTAGAGGTAACGCACTGCCTGCTTCAGCCTGCAGGGAGTACGTAATCCGCGAACCGGAAGAATTCCCCTGCCCTCCATAGGCTGACACACCCAGACTCAGCACAACAGCAATAACAAGCAACCCGCAGATCATGATGCGGCGGATAGGATTTTCCAGATTGTCCTTCATCTTCTCTACCTCCAGCATTCTATTGGCGCACCCGCACCATTTGGTAGATTGTATGAAGACAAGCTTCAGAATAGAATAGGCGCGCAGCCTTTGGAGAGTGAAGAATCTATGGATATGCTGAAATGGATACAAGAATTGTTTGCGAGCTATGGTTATAGCGTATTGTTCTTCGGGCTTTTGCTCGAATTTATCGCCCTGCCTTTTCCCGGGGAGACCACGATGGCCTTCGCAGGATTCCTCTCCTACACCGGGAGGCTGGATTTCTTCACCCTGGTGATCGTAGCCTTCTTAGGGACTACAATCGGGATGACCATTACTTATTTCATCGGGCTCAAGGCAGGTCTGCCCTTTATCCAGCGGTACGGTAAATGGTTCATGTTCTCTCCGGCCAAGCTGGAAAAGACGCAGCGCTGGTTCGAGAAATACGGCAGCGTGCTGATCTCCATCGGCTATTTCATCCCCGGCGTCCGCCACTTCACCGGCTATTTTGCCGGGATTATCGCCCTGCCCTTCCGTAAATTCGCTATGTATGCCTACGGGGGCGCAATATTCTGGGTAGTGTTATTCCTCGGAATCGGCAAAATCTTCGGCCCGCAGTGGATGGGCATCTTCCACCTGATCGAATCCTATGCCCTCTGGATCGCGTTAGGCGTGCTGGTTATTGCCGCGCTGATTGTCATTTACCGTTACCGGGCTGCCATTTCTCTCCGGCTGCGCCGGCGCAAGCCAGTGGCTACGCTTGAACCCAAGGTCCAAGTGAAGGTCAAAGAGACCTCCAAGACCCGTTGACTAAAGCCTCACCTAACGTCTGAAAGAAGGTATCCCTGTGAAAATAGACCGTCTGCTCTCCATTGTCATATTGCTGCTCAACCGGCCGCTGATTCAGGCCAAGGAGCTGGCCGATATGTTCGAGGTCTCCGTGCGTACGATTTACCGCGATATAGACAGCATTAACAGCGCAGGCATCCCTGTGGTTACCTATCAGGGCGCAGGGGGCGGCATCGGCCTCATGCAGGGCTACCGGCTGGACCGCAACGTATTATCGCAACGCGAGCTGGCCGATATTTTCAGTGCGCTGCAAAGCGCCTCCTCCATCGGAGGAGAGGGCCATCAGCTATTGATGGAGAAGATCAGCAGTGTTGTCCCTCCCTCCCAGATCTCCGCCTTCCGCAGCAAAACCACCCAAATGATCGTCGATTTCTCCCCCTGGGAGCTGACAGCTCCGCTGGAGGAGCGGCTGGACCTCCTTAAAGAAGCCTTAGAGGAGGAGATCATGGTCACTTTTGAATACATAACTGCCGAAGGCAGGGTAAGCCAGCGTACGGTCGAGCCCTATACGCTGGTCCTCAAGGGACAATTCTGGTACTTATACGGGTTCTGCGAGGAGCGTCAGGATTTCCGCCTCTTCAAGCTGCTGCGGATGAAAGCGCTAGTGAAGAAGAACAGGCACTATATCCGCCAGGATATTCCGCTTACAGAGCTGCCGTGGAGTAGTAGCTGGAAGGAACCGCAGAATCTCACACCGGTCAAGCTGCGTTTCACGCCGGAAGGCAAGCATCTCGCCGAAGAATACTTCGACTGTGAGACGCTCCAGCAGGATGATACCGGCGGATACACCCTAACGCTCCAGTACCCTGAGAATGACTGGCTATACGGCTTCCTGCTAAGCTTCGGAACCGTCCTGGAGGTGCTGGGACCGGAGCACATCCGCCGCAGATTAGGCGAGGTGGCCCGCGGCGTCGCGGCGGTATATTCATCAGACTTGCCGTAGCGGCAATAAAAGCCGACCCTAAGCATTTTCAATTCGCCATCGCATGACCTCCTTTCCACCCCACCCGCATTCAAGCATGTACAATCTTTTTCCATCCGCATCCGAACCTGAATCCATGTTGTCAGGTTTGCCGGTTTATACTCTAAGGGAGAAGCCGGTTTTTGACTGGGAGACTGGGGAGGATGAAGGACAGTGGGGCAATTCCACCCTAGCTCGCAGACGCAAAAAGACGACCCGGCAACCGTTAACGGTTATATCGGATCGTCTTTTTTATACTGTATACAGGATTATGCTCTCTGTGATTTCGTCAGGCTCGGCTGCGTCTGTCCGCCTTCCGCTTCTTCCGTCTTGAGGAAGTCGGGCTGCGGAGAGGTCTTGCGGATGAACAGCGCCAGCACCAGGGCAACAACAGTCACCCAGGTTGCTACAGTGAACGCGTGGGTAATCCCGTTAATCGTTGCGTCCTGAGTAAGCTTCAGCATCGCAGCCTTATCTGTCTTCGACACCGCACCGCTGACCAGTGCATCGGTGATGTTGCTCTTCGTACGGTTGGTCATCAGGCTGACGAACAGGGCCATCCCCAGTGCACCGCCCACGGTACGCAGGGTGTTGGACATGGCTGTACCATGAGAAGCCAGACGCTGCGGCAGCTGGTTCAGACCGGCGGTGACGATAGGCATCATCAGCATCGACATCCCGAACATGCGGGCCGTATACGTTAAGATCAGGTGAGTATAAGTGGTAGTGGTGCTGATCTGGCTGAATTCCCAGGTTGTTACAGTGGTGATGGCAAGGCCGATAACCGCCAGCCATCTGGCTCCGATTTTATCAAATATAATTCCGGTGATCGGTGACATCACGCCCATCAGAACCGCACCCGGGAGCAGCATCAGTCCGGATTCCATCGGTGTAAAGCCGCGGATGGTCTGCAGATAGATCGGCAGCAGGATCATCCCTGCATACATAGCCATAGTGACGATAATGTTGATCACGGTAGTCAGGGAGAACATGTTGTAGCGGAAAATGCGGAACTCAAGCAGCGGCTTATCCGTGGTCAGCTCACGCCATACGAACAGCCCCAGGGACACGATACCCAGGATCAGGCAGAGAATAACGGTCGTGCTACCCCAGCCGTCTGTTCCGGCATCACTGAAGCCGTAGAGTAGCCCGCCGAAGCCCAGTGTAGACAGAATCACACCCGGTTTATCCAGCTTCGGAGAAGTCAGCTTACCGACATTCTGCATAGTCTTCATGCCGAGCAGCATTGAGAAAATGGCCAGCGGAAGCACAATGTAGAACAGCACGCGCCAGGAATAGTTCTGCACGACCCAGCCGGACAAGGTAGGTCCGACAGCCGGAGCAAAAATCATCGCAACCGCCATCAGTCCCATCGCCTTGCCCCGTTCTTCAATCGGGAAGATACGCAGGAACACAATGTTCATCAGCGGCATCAGAATTCCGGCACCTACAGCCTGAATGACTCTGCCGACCATAATCATCTCAAAGCCTGTTCCTATTGCACAGACCAGTGTACCTATCGAAAATAACATCATTGCCGTCGTAAAGAGCTGGCGGGTCGTAAATTTCTCCACCAGATAGGCGCTGATCGGCACGAGCACACCATTAACCAGCATGAACCCTGTCGTCAGCCATTGGGCCGTATTGGCGAGGATATTCAGGTCTTCCATCATTTTGGGCAGCGCCACATTCATCAGCGTCTGATTGAGTAGCGCCACGAAGGCGCCGATCAGGAGCGCTGCGATAATCGGACCTCTGCGGACCGTCTTGGACGGTGCATTACCGGCTGTAATTGTACTCATAGCTTCTTGTTGTCTCTCCCTTGTTCTAGAATTCGGATAATTTCACCATGCAGCCGCAGCAGCTCCTGTACATCCTCCGCAGGAATGTCTGCCAAGGGCTGCAAATGTCTTCGGAGTGACTGCCTGCTGAGCAGACGGATCTCCTTGCCTTTCTCAGTCATCGCCAGCTTAAATATTCGTCTGTCGCTCTGCGAGCGTTCTCTGGTAATCAGTCCGGCCTTCACCATCCGGTCCACTACACCGCTGGCTGCGCTGTTGCCCAGATGCAGAAGATCGGCCAGCTCCGTGATCCCGATATCGGGATGCAAGGATAACTTACGCAATACCATCAGCTGGGTAGATGTGATGTTAAGCTCCTCTGCATCCTTCCACAGAAGCTGCTGGAAATTATGGGTAATGCAGCGGAAAGAGGACAGAATATCATCCAGTTGCTTTTCCTTTTCTTCCAAGCCTTATCCCTCCACAAGCATAATGCACAAATGCACAATAATACTTCGCATGCGAACTATTTTACTATTTACCTATTTATCCGTCAATGATTTTCTTGCAGAAATTTTCTGAAAATTACGGAAAGCGAGGATTAAACATGAATACAGAACAACGAAATCACTGGAACAGGCAGCATAAAATGTTGCCCAGGATCATCACCAAGCCGGAGGCGCATACTGAAGCAGTCGCTATCATTCTGGAGCTGCATACCTCCCTCTACGCCTCTGAAGAAGGAAACGGGGAACAGGCAACCTATGAGGATGCCTTATGGGACCAGCTGCTGGAGTCCACCGCGCGCAGCTACCCGGTGCAGACACCCGGCAGCCGTAATTCTATAGTCTGGCATCTGTGGCACAGTGCACGAATAGAGGATATCACCATGAACATCCTGGGGGCAGACCGTGAGCAGGTGCTATACTCCGGTCAGTATGCCCGGAGGCTGGGGGTTCCTTACGTTCATTCCGGCAATGGAATGAGTGAACAGGATGTTGCTACACTCAGTAGAGAGGTGAATCTCGGAGCGCTATCCGAGTACCGGCGCGATGTCGCCCGCAGAACACGTTCCATTCTATCCGCTCTGGAGCCGGGACAGCTCGGGATGAAGGCAACTCCGGCGCAGTTCGAGAGAGTCCGGGAAGAGAAGGCCGTGTTGGACACCGAGCAGTGGCTGTTGGATTATTGGGGCGGCAAGACCTTTGCCGGTCAGGTACTGATGCCGGCCACCCGGCATAACTTCGTCCATCTGAACAAAGCGATGCGGGTGAAGCAGAAGCTGCAGAAGTGACTCCGGGGTATCCGGAGGATTTGACCCACGTGCTCCGCGCCTGCTCCATGTAGTCGGTTTTCCGACTACATTTGGCCCACGTGCTCCGCGCCTGCTTCATGTAGTCGGTTTTCCGACTACTTTTGGCCCACGTGCTCCGCGCCTGCTTCACGTAGTCGGTTTTCCGACTACATTTGGCCCACATGCTCCATATAGTCGGTTTTTCGACTACATTTGGCCCACGTGCTCCGCGCCTGCTTCATGTAGTCGGTTTTCCGACTACATTCGGCCCACATGCTCCGTGCCTGCTCCATGTAGTCGGTTTTTCGACTACATTTGACCCATGTGCTCCGCGCCTGCTCCATGTAGTCGGTTTTTCGACTACATTTGGCCCACGTGCTCCATGTAGTCGGTTTTTCGACTACATTCTCTCCACTTGCCTCCTGCGGGCCCCATGTGTTCGGTTCTCCGCACACATGGGGGTTGAGCCCTGGAAGGCAAACAAGCGGACCGGAGTTTCCTCCGGTCCGCTCTTCATCTATTCAACCGCTGCTTATCCGCAGTCGGCTTGCTCTACCCCTGACAGCCCACACTACCGGCCATGACTGGCACCAGCTGTGCCAGATCGTCCGCTGACGGCTGGGTACCGGCGGCGAGGCCGCTGGCAATCGACATCATCAGCTTGATCCGGTTGGCCTGATTGACCACGCTGACTCCGGCATCATAATCAATGGCGACGATGTTCGCACCAGGATATAGATCCTTAAGCCCTTTAATCATCCCGCGCCCGGTAATATGGTTCGGCAGGCAGGCAAACGGCTGAATGCAGGCAATATTGTTCACGCCGTTATCCAATAGATCCATCATCTCAGCCGTCAGGAACCAGCCTTCGCCCATCTGGTTGCCGACCGACACGAGGCGGCTTGCCTTCTCGGCCAGACCGTAGATATTCTCCCGGCCTTTGGATAGTCCAGCCTGCTCCAGCGCTACCTTGACCGGCTTGCGGTAGATTTCAAGATAGGAGATCAGCATGGGATTGATATAGCCCAGCCGCTTGCTTTTGCCGAATTGCTCGGCCTTGTAGATCGGATTGTAGACACAATAGAAAATAAAGTCCAGGAAATCAGGCATCACAGCCTCTCCGCCCTCCGCCTCAATCATGTCGATGATATGATTGTTGGCATCCGGATGGAATTTAATTAGAATCTCCCCGACAATGCCCACCTTGGGCTTATCCGCTGAGATAACTGGCAGCCGCGAGAACCCGGCAACAATCTCACGGGTCAGCCGCTTGTATTCGCGGAACGAGAAGTTCGACAAGCTGCCCTTGCAGCGTCCCATTCCTTGGCGGAATAAGGCCTCTGTGCTTCCCGGCACCGCTTCATACGGTCTGAAGCGGTGCAGCAGGCGCATCATTAGATCTCCGTAGCAGGCTGCGGCGATCAGGCGGTTCGCCAGCTTCAGGCTGATGCGGAAGCCCGGCTGGTTCTCCATCCCGGAGGCATTCAGGGAGATCACCGGGATCTGCCCCAGATCGGCATCCTTCAGCGCCTTGCGCAGCAGAGAGATGTAGTTCGTCGCCCGGCAGCCGCCGCCGGTCTGCGACATGATTACAGCCGTCCGGTCCGGGTCATAATCGCCGCTCTTCAGTGCCGACAGCATCTGCCCGATCGTTACAATCGCCGGATAACAGGCATCATTGTTGACGTACCGGAGGCCTTCCTCCGTCTCCTGCGGACCGGTCGATTCCAGAATTTTCAGCCGGTAGCCCGCATCCTGGAAGACCCGTTCGAACAGTTCGAAATGAATCGGCGACATCTGCGGGGCAAGGATGGTATAGGTATCCTTCATTTCTTTGGTGAACGGCACATTGGCTTGCGGCTTGTAGAGCAGCTGCGGCTTAACCTCACCTCTCTCGCGCTCACGCATTGCGGCCTGGAGCGAACGCAGGCGAATCCGCGCGGCTCCGAGATTGCTGATTTCATCGATTTTGATGAGCGTATAGACCTTGTTGTGACGCTCCATAATCTCCTGAACCGCATCGCAGGTAATCGCATCGATCCCGCAGCCGAAGGAGGTGAGCTGGACCAGCTCCAGATCACTTCTCCCCGCTGCCAGCCGGGCCGCACGGTACATCCGCGCATGGTAGGTCCACTGGTTCACTACGCCAACATCCCCTTCGCTGCGGTCCAGATGGCAGATCGAATCCTCGGTCAGCACCGCAAGCCCCATACCGGTAATCATATCGGCAATCCCTTGGTTGATCTCAGGGTCGGCATGATACGGATGTCCGCAGAGCAGAATCCCCTTCGTGCCTGTCTCCGTGAGGAAGACCAGCGTCTCCTCGCCCTTGGTGCGCACATCGTTCTTCGCCTGCTCCGCTTCCGCCAGTCCCGCCTGGACAGCAGCCGCAATCTCCTCCTTAGGCACCTCGGCGAAGGTTCGCGCCAGCACCCGGGTCAGCGCCGGAATATCGTCGAAGGTCAGGAACGGGCTGACCAGCGGAACCCCCTGCTCCTTCAGTCCGTCCATATTATTGCGGATCACCTCGGGGTAGGAGGCAACCACCGGGCAGTTGAAGTGATTCTGCGCCGCATCATCCTCCTTCTTCTCATACACCACCGCCGGGTAAAAGATGAAGTCCACGCCCTGGCCGATCAGCTGCTGTACATGCCCGTGGGCCATTTTGGCCGGATAGCAGATGGATTCCGAAGGAATGGTAT
Source organism: Paenibacillus sp. FSL M7-0896 (assembly GCF_037975415.1). Classification (NCBI taxonomy): domain Bacteria; kingdom Bacillati; phylum Bacillota; class Bacilli; order Caryophanales; family Paenibacillaceae; genus Paenibacillus; species Paenibacillus sp. FSL M7-0896. Next base: position 362,960 of record NZ_CP150250.1, on the reverse strand, counting down.
CCATTCCGCTCTCATACAGCTTCTTACTAGACTTCGGAGACAGCACGGTCCGGTAGCGCAGCGAGGTGAAAAAGGTATGCCAGAACGGGTAATTCTCGAACATATTCATTGTGCGAGGAAGTCCAACCGTTCCCCGGAGCGCTGCCACTTCAGGCAGGCCCTCATACACGAAGAACCGCTCATATTTATATTGCATCAGGTTCGGCAGCGTGTTCTTCTCTTTCTTGCCGCCTGCGCCGCGTTCACAGCGGTTCCCCGTCACATGGAAGCTCTTGTCCGGGAACCGGCTGATGGTCAGCGCACAGTTGTTGGCACAGCGACTGCAGCGGCCTGGAGCGACTGAATACTGGAAGCCCTCCAGCTCCTCCGGTCCGAGAATCGTGCTGATTCCTTCCGGGGCCGCCTGTTCTCTGGCTATCAGCGCACAGCCGTAAGCGCCCATCACGCCGGCGATATCAGGTCTGACTACCGTTCTTCCGGTCAGCAGCTCAAAAGCCCGCAGGACGGCTTCATTGTAGAAGGTGCCGCCCTGGACGATAATATTCCGGCCCAAATCCTCGGGATTACGGATCTTGATCACCTTTTGCAGCGCATTCTTCACCACGGAATAGGCCAGCCCGGCCGAGAGATCAGCAAGGGAAGCCCCTTCCTTCTGGACCTGCTTCACCTTGGAATTCATGAATACAGTACAGCGCGAGCCGAGATTCACCGGTCCCTTCGATTCGAGTGCCGCAGCGGCGAACTCCTCTATGCCAAGCTCCAGTGCGGAAGCGAAGCTCTCCAGGAAGGAGCCGCAGCCCGCCGAGCAGGCCTCATTAAGCATCAGGCTGTCGATCGCTCCCCCGCGGATCTTGATGCACTTCATGTCCTGTCCGCCGATATCGAGGATGAAGTCGACCTCCGGCATGAACCGGGAGGCTGCCTTGTAATGGGCCACCGTCTCTACTTCTCCGCCATCCATCCGCAGCGCCGCCTTGACCAGACCCTCTCCATAACCGGTTGCGTAAGCTCCCGCAATGTAGCAGCCTGAGGGCAGAATCCGGTAGAGCTCCTTCAGCGCGTCCGTAACCGAGTGCAGAGGATTGCCTCCATTGCTCCCGTAAAAGGTATGCAGAATCTCATCCGCCGCTCCGGTAACCACCAGCTTGGTCGTGGTAGAGCCGGCATCAATGCCCAGATAGACCGGCCCCCGGTAGGCAGCCAGCGCGGAACGCGGTGCTGTAGCCTGACTGTGACGAAGTCTGAACTGTGCCAGATCATCCGGCGCTCTGAACAGCGGCGCCAGCTCTGCATCCTCCGCGCGGTCCTGCGAGAAGTCTACAGCCATGATCCGGGCGATCCAGCTGCTGAGCGGCAGGAATACGGGATCTGACCCGGCAAGCGCCGAACCGATGGCGACGAAGTATTGCGAGTGCTCCGGGAACAGCACCTCCTCCTCCTTCAGTCCAAGCGTCTCAGTGAACCGGTCCCGCAGAGCGGACAGGAAGGTCAACGGTCCCCCGAGAAAAGCAACACGCCCACGGATCGGCCGTCCGCAGGCCAAGCCGCTGATCGTCTGGTTCACGATGCTCTGGAAGATCGATGCCGCCACATCCTCACGCCGCGCCCCTTCATTCAGCAGCGGCTGCACATCGCTCTTGGCAAATACCCCGCAGCGCGAAGCGATGGGATAGATCCGCTCATGCTTCACCGCAAGCGCATTCAGACCCGCAGGGTCCGTCTGCAGCAGAGAGGCCATCTGATCGATGAATGCGCCTGTACCGCCTGCACAGGCTGTGTTCATCCGCTGCTCGATGCCGCCGCTGAGGTAGATGATTTTGGCATCCTCTCCGCCCAGCTCAATCGCGGTATCACATTCCGGAATCCGTCCGCTGATCGCCCTCGTGCAGGCAATGACCTCCTGGACAAACGGAATCTCCCCGAGCTTGGACAGGGACAACCCGGAGGAGCCGCTTACGGTGAGCGCCGCTTCACTGCCGGGGAACCTATGCTGCACCTCTGAGAGTAGAGTAACCGCCGCTTTTTTTATATCACTGAAATGACGCACATAATCCTGATATATAATGATATCCCGTTCCATAACCACCAATTTGGCTGTAGTTGATCCGACGTCAAGCCCAATACGCAGTCTCTTCATGCCATCCCCCATACCTTGCTCCAAATTTGAAGTAATATGAGGCAACTATATCACGAGTGAGCCTGACTATAGCTGTTAGAAAAGTAACAGACAAATACAATTAATTCCCAGCATACTTAATTATTTCACGATTTGTTCTAATGCGGCCTCTACATGGCCCTTCACTCTGACTTTTCGCCACTCCGCTCTCAGAATTCCTTCTTCATCAATCAGAAAAGTAGAGCGCACAATCCCCATGAATTCCTTACCGTAGAGCTTCTTAAGCTGCCACACCCCGAACAATTCGCTCACCGTATGCTCCTCATCGGATAATAACGGAAAGGGCAGGCTATTCTTCGCAATAAATTTGCTGTGTGAGGGCAGCGGATCGGCACTGATTCCAAGAACAACCGCCCCATTCGCGGCAATCGTATCGTGGGCATCACGGAAATCGCAGGCCTCCTGGGTGCAGGCCGGGGTACTGTCCTTAGGATAGAAGTAGAGCAGCACCTTCCTGCCGCGGTAATCGCTCAAGCTGATGTTACCCCCTGTTGAGGCAGGGAGTGTGAAGTCCGGAACCTTGTCACCTACTGTGATACTCATTTATTATTCACTCCTCTTAATGTGGTTGTTGATTTCTGAAATTGCGTGTCTTCCCAAAAGAAATTATAATGTAGAGAATGTGAACTGGAAAGGACGAACGAAATGCCACCAAGAAAGAACCGGCACGCCAAAGCCGGCAAGTCAAAGAAGAAAACGCTGCTCTGGACTCTGGCAATCATACTCCTTTTAATTATCGGAGGTCTGGTTTACTATTTCACTGCAATTTACAATCAGCTCGATAACCTCCACAAGACAGGTGAAGATTCTCCGTTCGCCAATGTTCCTACAGCCTCGGCGGAGGCGATCAAGCCCCCTGTATGGGAAGGCACAGAGCCGGTCAATATCCTGCTCATGGGCGTGGATGCGCGCGGGGTGAAGAAGGGCGAGGTTCCTCGTTCCGACACTATGCTGGTAGCCTCACTTGATCCGGTGAAGAAGAAGTTCTATGTCTTTTCCATTCTTCGCGACACTTATGTTGACATCCCTGACCACGGTACACAGCGGATCAATGCCGCCATTACCTATGGACCCAACACGGCGATGCAGACGGTCAGCGACCTGCTCGGTATCCCGATTCAATATTATGTCTATACCGATTTCCAGGGCTTCATGAAGCTGGTGGATGCTGTAGGCGGTGTAGATTATGAGGTCGAGAAGGATATGCGTTATACCACCAAGGCGGACGGGCCTGAGTTCGATATCGATCTCAAGAAGGGCTTCCAGCACCTGGATGGCAAAATGGCTCTGCAGTATGTGCGCTTCCGTCATGACGCGACCTCCGATTTCACCCGGACAGAGCGCCAGCGCGGCTTCCTTAAGGCTGTAGCAGATAAGGTGATCAGCACCACCTCCATTATCAAGCTGCCGACCATTCTTGGTGAGGTTACGCCTTATATTGACACGAATCTTGATATTAGCGACATGTGGAAGCTCGGCGCTGTAGGCTATGACAGCTCTATGGGCGGCAGTGCGCAGATCCCGCCGATGCACCTGATCCGGGAGAAGACCCTCAAGGACGGCTCCCAGGTGATCGGGTTCAGCGGCGAGAAGGCACTGAAGCAGTTCGTAGAGGATACGCTCACTGCACCCGAACCATCGCCAACTCCTGGAGCAGAGGCTTCACCGGGCAGCAGCCCTTCCGCTTCACCGGGAACAAAGTAACATCCAATATAACCATGCTTGGCACACGGGGCGGGCGGACAGCGGGAATCAGCCGCGGTTCGCCCTTTCCCATGGGCGCAAGCCAAGAAGAAAGGAACATTAGCTATGAACCGCAGCACATCAGAACAGTTATACGAGGAAGCTCTCCAGCATATTGTCGGAGGCGTGAACAGCCCCTCCCGCTCCTTCAAGGCTGTGGGCGGAGGCGCCCCTGTCTTCATGAAACGCGCCGGAGGCTCACGCTTTTGGGATGAGGACGGCAATGAATATATTGATTATCTGGCCGCCTATGGCCCGATCATTACCGGACATGCCCACCCGCATATCACCGCCGCTATTACTGAGGCCGCACAGAACGGACTGCTCTACGGAACGCCAACCCGGCTTGAGATCAAGCTGGCTAAGATGCTGAAGGAAGCTATTCCCTCTATGGACAAGGTACGCTTCGTCAACTCCGGTACAGAAGCCGTCATGACGACCATCCGCGTCGCCCGCGCCTACACGAAGCGCAGCAAAATCATCAAATTCGCCGGCTGTTATCACGGTCACTCTGATCTTGTGCTTGTAGCCGCAGGTTCAGGTCCATCGACGCTGGGTATCCCGGACAGCGCAGGCGTTCCGGCCAGCATCGCCCAGGAGGTCATCACCGTTCCCTTCAATGATCTGGACGCCCTGCGTGAAGCGCTGGAGCAATGGGGCCAGGATGTGGCTGCCGTGATGGTCGAGCCAATTGTCGGCAACTTCGGTATGGTTATGCCGGAGCCCGGCTTCCTGGAAGGCTTATGCAAGCTGACGCACGAGAACGGCTCCCTGGTTATCTATGATGAAGTCATTACGGCCTTCCGTTTCCACTATGGCTCCACACAGACCTATGCCGGTCTTGCTAATCATGAGGAGATCATTCCCGATCTGACTGCCCTTGGCAAAATCATCGGCGGCGGGCTGCCTATTGGCGCTTACGGCGGCCGCAAGCATGTCATGGAGCAGGTCGCTCCGCTCGGTCCTGCTTATCAGGCCGGCACGATGGCCGGTAACCCCGCCTCGATCTCGGCAGGGATCGCCTGCCTGGAGGTGCTTAGCGCGGAAGGCGTCTATGACGAGATGGAGCGGCTGGCCATCCGCCTGACCGAAGGACTTCAGGCGTCCGCTGACCGTCACGGTATTCCCCTAACCATCAACCGCATTCGTGGTGCATTCTCCACACATTTTTGCAGCCATCCCATTACGAATTATGAAGAAGCGCAGGATACCGATGGTGAAATGTTCGCCAGCTTCTTCCGGCATATGCTGAGCCGGGGCATCAACCTGGCCCCGTCCAAATATGAGGCGTGGTTCCTGACCACAGCCCACACGGATGCCGACATCGACCTCACCCTGGAGGCGGCAGAGGCTTCGTTCGCGGCTATGGCGGCGGAGAAGTAATCGATTTTGACCCTATAGGAGAACCCCTGCCTTTAAGCGGCAGGGGTTTGTTTTTAATATATGAATAATAGCCTCAACTCTAGTGCTTCCTTAATCGATTTGAACGCTTTGGTAGCTGACAAGCTGCTCTTCTGACTTTTGGTCGGATTGGAGAAGAATATCGCGGATAAATGTTCCGACTGGTGATAGAAACAACAGTGCTTGGCGGGTCGGCAAATTTATTAGTAGGCCGAGAAACTTTGACACGCTCAATTAAAAAGGTCTCAGGATAGTACCATCTTCCGTGGTCACACTTGCTGATTCCAATTTGGATGTATGTATTGTCTGCAACATGCAAATTATAAATAATAATTTCAGAAGGAATTCGGGTTGAACCTGAAGGAACAAACTTGATTGCTAATGAGCCAACTCGGAGAAGTTCAGGCAAGTAATAAAAAAACAACATCTTGTCTTTCATCGGGTCCAACGAAACTCCATACGCACGTATAATTGCTTTGCTTGACCGCCCTTCACGAATCGCATTCCAACCGGCCATTCCCTTGTATTCATTCTTCACTTCCCGGCTGAGCCTTCGCGCCTGTTCAACAGTTTTTTTAAGGCCAAGTAAATGGCAGAATGCCTCTAAATTGAACTTCAATATTATTATTTCACCGCTTGCTAGACCAAATTCAAAGACATTTGGATATAGATGTTGGTAATATAAATCGCTTAGCGGCAGTAATTCGACATCCGTAAATGATGGTTTCGATTGAAGTGCGATAAGAGCTGCGGCAGTTAGCAATGATGTTCCCCCTAGAACTATTTTCTTAATAACAAAAATGCCCTGATGAGAAAGACATCAGAGCAATACATTATTATTAAAGGTAGCCGATTGGTGGTATTCCAGGATTTTATAAGACCCTCCCGCAGGGTACCGGACGCTACCATGTCCAGCTCGCTTCAAGCGACATACTTATATGATATTCCGTGAAACCAAGAATGATGATTACGTGGTAGCCGATTGGTGATATTCCAGGATTTTGTGAGACCCTCCCGCAGGGTACCGGACGCTACCGTGTCCAGCATGTATCTAAGAATGAGATACAACTTAATATTACTATACCCACTTTACATGATATTAGCACGGATTTCAATGAAATAATTTGTAAAAATACCCCAGATAAAATCACTGCTTATCATTCTCCCGCCATCCATACACAAACAACGCTGCCACCGTAAGCGGGGTCACCAGCCGTACGGCAAGCGGGATGCTCCCGCCCGTGAAGGCGACAACTACATAGCTTAATGTCTACTTGCTCTTCTGCTCATACAGGCTGCGGATCTCCACATCCTGCGGAAGCTTGAACGGGTTCTGCGGATTGATCCGGTCATAGAACATCGTTCCGTCCAGGTGATCCATCTCATGCTGGATGATGATCGCCTGATAGCCTTTGAATTTCTGGGTTACCACCTCGCCGTTCAGATCGAAGCCCCTGACCTTCACAGATTCATAACGCGGTACGAAGCCGTGCACCGGCCGGTCCACAGACAGGCAGCCCTCGCTCTCCGGCAGATAGACCATCGCCAATGAATGGCTGATAATCTTGGGATTCACCCAGGTATATTCCACATTCTTGCCATTATCGTCCTTCAAAAACATGACAAACATCCGCTTCGTTATTCCGATCTGGTTAGCGGATAAGCCTACCCCTGAACGCAGCTTATACTTGGCAGACATTTCGGCATCCTGACTGTTCTTCAGGAACTGCATCATGCTCTGCAGTACACCACGGTCTTCTGCCTGCAGCGGCAGCTGTACGGGTTCCGCTACCGTACGCAGGACAGGGTCGCCTTCCCGTATGATATCCTCCATCGTGATGATGTAATCAGCATTATACTTTGTACTAGACAACTGGGTTCATCCACCTTTTCCACTACGGGACTGATTTGATGATGCTATGGTTAGATTATGCGCGATTAAGGATTAATGAAAGCTGTCCGCAGCTTGCTGCTGTAATTCACATCGAAGCCCAGTCCGGTAGCGAGTGCGGCGAGCGGAAGATAGGTTTTATCCTCTTTGCCAACCTTATGCAGAAAAGCTGGAGTATCAATCGCTACATCCGCACCGTTCACCTTAATGGTCTTCGAGCCGATCGTAATAACCACCGTTCTTCCTCCGTAAATTACAGTCGCACTAGAGGTTTTGTTATCCCATTTGCCCTCCGCACCCACTGCATTCAGAATATCCTTCAGCGCCAGAAAGTTCTGCCCGTTCTTCAAAATGGGCTTATTGGGGGTATTCAGTTCCTTCCCCTTCACCACGATGGACATCGGCGCTGTCTCTGAAGCCATCGCCGTTACTGCCGGCGTACGGTATTCCCCCCATTGCATTTCAGCGAATACAGTGGCAATCCGTTCATATCCAAGCTGCGTAGGATGGAAGTCTGCCGCCCCGGCTCCGATGATATGAGTTAGCGATCCCTCTACCCCGGCGAACTTTGCGGCTACATGAGCTACCTTAAGCGGAGCGCCTGCCTGGTTCAGGTTAGCCGCGATATTCTCAGCCGCGATGGTGAACTGTGCAGCCGCATTCATCAGCTTGTCATACGAAGCCCCCAGGGCGATTTTCGGAGCAGGCTGATACTGGTCGGCCAGCAGAATGGTTGCCTGCGGATTCACTTCCCGGATATTCTTCAGCAGCGCTGTTACATTACTGCTGTATTCGGTCAGACGCTCCGCAAGCTGGGAAGCGAAATCGGCATCGGTCAGCGTCTTGTAATTCAAGAACAGGCTGCTGACATCATTACCGCCGATGGTAATGGTAATCAGATCCGCCGCAGCGAGCTCCGTTCTAATCTGCGGGGCCAGCGCAGCAAATTGCAAGGTACGCGGATCAGACAGCCCCGGCTGAATGGCCTCCGGCGTAATTACCGCGCTGTCCTTAATCGCTCCGGTATATTGAAGGAGTCCCGCTGTCTTAAGGCCCAAAATGCCATAATTCTTAAGCTCACTTCTGCCGCGGTACCAGCCCTGCTCCAGTAATCGCTCAGCGTATCCGTACGGCTTCACGGAGGGATCAGTCATCCCCGGCTCATACCCGGCAGTAATAGAATCTCCAAGTGCCACGATGCGAAAGACATCCTGCTCCGTTCCTTGCGCCACGGCTGCTGCAGCGGCATCCGCCGGACCTGCATGCACATTGATTAATACGGTGAACAACAGCAGTCCGCTAGCAGAAGCTGATATTAACCTTCTCCATGTCTTCAGCATCGTATTCCTCCTAAATTAGTATAATTCTATTCTAACATCCCGCCCAGCTCCTGTGGAAACAGCTTTGCCGTCTTTTTATAGCAGATAACGTTTCAACAGCAGATCTTTGCGCAAAAGAGCGGTCTCCCGATAATTCGGAAAACCGCTCCTGTGGATAACAGCAGCTTATCGCTCTCCGCTGCCGGATTCTGAAGATTTCTTCGGTTCGCCAGTGCTGGGCGGACCGCTTGCCTGGTCTGAGCGCTTCACATATTTATCATACCGGTCATCCAGCTCATAGGCGATTTTGCGGTAACGAAGCGTCTCTTCGACTATGGGGTCAAGTGTAGTCTGTATGCGGATCTCATACTTGGGCGAAATCTGACGGATCTCCTTGGCCTGCCGGTCCGCCTGCTCCATCTCGCCGTCCTCCAGAAGCTCGCTTAGCCTCCGCTCCAGATCTTCATTCTCATTCATAACAGTGTAAGCCCTCCTACTGCTTCTTGAAGCCCGTAGCATCTGCGGCCTGCAGGGACGTAACCAGATAATCATGAATTCGTCCATTGCTTGCGACTACATGGCGTGTGCCGATATCGTAGGGATCACCCAGCGTATTCGTGACCTTGCCGCCGGATTCCAGCACCAGCAGCACCCCCGCTGCGCAGTCCCAAGGGCTCAGTCCAACCTCCCAATACCCGTCCACTCGTCCGGCAGCAACATAAGCCAGATGCAGTGCCGCCGATCCTCCGGCACGAATGCCGCGGACCTGAGGCATAATCTGCTGCAGACCGGCCATATTCGCCGGCTGGGCCACCACGCGGTCCGGCGGGAAGCCCATGGCGATCAGGCTGTTGCCCGGCAGAGTCTCAGCCGATACCTTCGTAGGAATCCCGTGCATGTATGCGCCCTTCCCCTTCTCGGCCACGAACATCTCGTCCCGGATCGGATCATAGATCACGCCTACCGTAAGCTCTCCCTTAACAACCAGAGCAATCGATACACAATAGAACGGGAAGCCGTGCACGAAATTAGTCGTGCCGTCTATCGGATCGACGATCCACAGATACTCATGCTCCCGTGCTTCATCCAGCGCGGCCGTCAGTGCCTCCGCACCAGGCTCAACACCCTCCTCACCAAGGATGGCATGGTCGGGATAATGGGTCAGGATCAGCCGGCGGATCATCTGCTCCACACCCTTATCGACCTCCGTGACCAGATCCTGGGCCGATGTCTTACTGCCCAGCTCCTTCACCTGGCCTTGTCTGCTCTTGATCCATTCCCCCGCTTTGGCCGCAGCATTGATGGCTGCCGCCGTATGTCCCTTGCTTGTAACTACATAGGGCTGCCGTTCATTTCGGTTATCAGGACTTACAGGACTCATCTCTTCACTCCGCTTTCTTTGCGCATGATTGTTCTCCCGGGGACCGCTGTTTCCGCAGGATACCCTTTCTCTGCCTTAGAACATGACTGCTCAACTTTCTTTCAACGTACCTCATTTCGGCCGGTTTATCAAGTCATGACTGGTGCCGCTCACGGGCCTGGCCGGCAAGTTTTTTGCCAGTTATGGTTCTATATTCACACTCGCTCCGTTTAGTACCATAATTCCATTCCCGCCTTCCGACAGTCCCTTCATCTCCTCCATCAGACCGAACAGGGCCCCATCCTTGAGCTTCGCCTCAATCATCACATCTACGGCGGGAGTATCCGCAGCAATCCGCTTCAGAAAAGCAACCAGCGGTGCCGGCTCCACCCCATCGGCATGGCTGCGCGGATCAGACGGGCTGCGCGGGCTGGACACATGGATCTTCGGCGGCAGCTCCCCTCCGGGCGGTACATCCTTCAGTGCCAGAGGGCTTGTCCATGTCTTCAGGATCTCCGGCCACAGCTCCCAGGGAAGCTCACCTTCATTGTTGACCCATTGGTGATGGATATCCAGCACCATCGGCAGCTCCATTCTGCGGCAAACCTCCAGCGTCTCTACCGCGTTGAACGTCTTGTCGTCGTTCTCCAGCGTCATCCGCTCTCTAAGCGCAAGCGGCAACGCGGAGCATTGTACGCAGAAGCGTTCCGCAGACAGAGGCTTGTCTCCGTAAGCGCCGCCGATGTGGATATTGCTCTTAGCCGTCGCCGGCAGCCCCATCGCGTCCAGCATGTCCGTATGATGTTGCAGATCACGGATCGAGCTTGCAAGCACCTCCGGCCGCGGCGTACTCAGCACCGTGAAGTGATCCGGGTGGAAGCTGACGCGCAGCCCGTGCTTCTTCACATAGCTGCCCACCTCAGCGAATTCCTCCGCAAGAGCAGCCAGCGGATTCCAGTCCGCCAGATCAGGGTGGGTGGCCAGCGGAACCAGCTTGGAGGTGAGCCTGTAGACCTTAATATCCGATCCGACATTATGCTTCAGCAGACGGAGCGTATTATGCAGATTCATCCGGGCGATGGATTCCAGCTTACGAAGGCCCGCCTCCCGGTCGCCCAGCTTGTTGAAGCTTGCCATCGTCATCGTTTTGGAGGGAGAACAGTCAGGGATCACCGTAGACATGGCAACATAGCCGAAGCGGACAATCATCCCTCTTCCCCGAAGAACATCTCGTAGGCAAGAGCCGTCTGAACGCGCGACTCTTCCTCATTCAGCTTCCGGACCAGATCCATTTCCACCGCCGTAACCTCATTGCCCTGAAAATTGATTTCAGCAATCGACGCAGAAATTTTGACAATGGCCACCGCTACATTCTCCGGGGTATAGGCGATCACCTTCTGGCCGGTCGGATAGACACGGAAGCCCTGCTTCACCATCTTGGTACGTCCGTACTCCAGCAGCTCGTACAGCTCCTGCTCATTCTTGAACTTGCACACCGAATTGAATTCTGATTGAAACCCCATGCTTCTCTCTCCTTCCCGGCCGGAATGCTCCCGCCGATCAACGTGGTTTATTCATTATCGTACTTCAGGCCCTGTCTGAACCGGTAACGCTCCAGCGCCAGCCCGATCATACGGTCCAGCAGCGCTTTATAGGACACACCAGTCTCACGCCACAGCAGAGGATACATGCTGAACGGGGTGAAGCCTGGCATGGTATTCACTTCATTAATAAGAATCTTGCCGTCAGACTTCCGCAGGAAGAAGTCGGCCCGGGTAATTCCGCTGCCCTCAATAGCCTTGAAGGCCAATATCGCCGACTCGCGCAAGTGGTCCGCTACCTCGGGATCGACAGGTGCCGGGATCAGCATCTGTGATTTGCCGTCCGTGTATTTGGCCGCATAATCATAATATTCACCGGAAGAGACGATTTCACCCGGAACCGAGGCCTCCGGCTCCTCATTGCCGAGTACCGCCACCTCCACTTCCCGCGCATCCACGAACTCCTCAATAATCACCTTCGTGTCATAACGGAAGGCATAATCCACAGCCTTGATCAGACTTTCCTTGTCCGTGGCCTTGGAGATTCCTACGCTGGAGCCCAGGTTGGCAGGCTTGACGAATACCGGATATCCCAGCTTATCCTCCAGACCTACAATCAGCTCATGCTTGCGCTGTCTCCAGTTCGCAGCATTGAAGTAGCAGTAATCACATTGATCCAGCCCCGCCTCGCCGAACAGCTTCTTCATAACTACCTTATCCATACCCGCCGATGAAGCCAGCACCCCTGCACCGATATACGGGATATTCGCCATCTCGAACAGTCCCTGAATGGTGCCATCCTCGCCGTTCGTACCATGCAGCAGCGGGAACATGACATCTATTACCTGCTCGCCTCCGCTGAGCCCGCTGAACAAGGCATTGAGGGCCGTGCCCATGTCACCAGCCACCCCGGAGAGCTTAAGCTGCTCAATCGCGGGGAAGGGAGCCTCCAGCACTGCACCTACCTTCCATACCCCCTGCTTGGAGATATAGAACGGAATAATCTCATATTTATCGTAGTCAAAAGCGTTCATAACCGCATAAGCCGTCTGCAGCGATACCTCATGCTCTCCGGATTTGCCGCCGTACACCAGTCCTACGGTAGTTTTAGCGTTCCCCATGCCCTAACCTCTTTCTGATCTATAAATAGTCATTGATATGAAAAAAACGATATGCCGTCCGGTCCGTCCAGGCGTAGGAATCCTTGTAATCCCAGAAGCGGTGACGGCTGCTAACCGTCCGCGCATTCACCAGCGGCTGCCCGCCCGCATCAAAAGCGGTAACGATCGTGCTATGCTGATAATGCCCGTTGCCGTCCCAGTCATACTGAATAATGTCTCCCAGCTGAATCTGCTCCGGCCGCTCGACAATCTCCGCCCGCAGCCCGCTGCTACGGCTCCCGCTCAGATAACGCTGCAGGCTGTCGGAGACCGCCCAGCTGAAGCTCCACCATTCCTGGGCTCCATTATAGCCCTTGTACCACCAGCCCGTTTCTCTTTTACCAGTATAGTTGATAGGCGCTCCCCCTGCAAAGAGACATTGGGAGACATAATTCGTGCAGTCCACCTCAAAAATCTCGAACTCCGGATTCCCCTCCTTCCACCAGAGGTCGGCATAGGCTGCAGCCTTCTCCCTGCGGTACCGCACCTCCCTTACGCCGCTTGCGCCCTTCAGGACACGGCGGTTCAGCAGCGGTTGGGACGGACGCGGATCGGGCAGAACCTCCCCCCACTCCGAGAGCCGCAGTGCCGGATCTTTCTCCACCACCTTGCGCACTCCATTCCGCTCGGGTACGCGGCGCTCCACGTTCACAATCTCCCAGCCGTCTTTTTCACGTACAAAGGTCAGTCGCTCCGACTCCACCACATCCTCACGGTGTGTCATCCCGCCCTTCTCATAATAGAAGGCGCTGTGCAGCGCCACATCGGCGACCACCTCGGCAGGATTCTGCCGCACGGTCCGCAGCGTCCGCACCCCCGTCTCCCCGCGCAGCGGAGTAATGCCCCGGCGGGTGTACCACTGGGCGATCCGGCGGGAACGCGTGCGCTGTTCGTCCAGGAACCGGGGGTCCCTAATTGTGGTATGGCGCGGTTCGGCGCCAGGTGCAACCCGCCCCTTGTTCAGCTGGTCCACATAGACATAGAGACTTTTCTTCCACTGCTGCTCCATTCATCCTCCGCCCTTTCGTTCACAGATAAGAATGTATATGATGTAAGCTAAGAATATTCCTTCACGGTTTCACCGCCACAATGGCTGCTGTCCTATGTATATGAAGGATTGCTCGCACCTATACGGAAGCGGGAGCGATTTAACTGCAAGGAAGTCAGGGAGCCGGCGGTTCTATGCATCCGTGGAAACCCTGAATATACCTTACATCAAGGAGCAAAAAAAACTTTACTCCCCCCATTGTAAACGTTATACTTAAAGTATAGGAATTATGAAATGTAGTTTCACCAGATGAAACGAGGAGGCGCATATATGCCAAGCAAGGACCATTTTTCATTGGCCAAGAACCTGAAATCAGGTGGCAAAACTTATCGCTACTATCATTTGAATGCTCTGGAGGAGCAAGGTGCAGGCGACATTTCCTCCCTGCCATTCTCCATTAAGGTCTTACTCGAAGCGGCTGTCCGCCAATATGACGGACGGGCAATTACTGAAGAACATGTCAAGCAGCTGGCCAACTGGTCCGGCGGCATTGACCGCAATAAGGAAATCCCGTTCATTCCTGCACGGATTGTCCTGCAGGATTTCACCGGCGTACCTGTAGTTGTGGATCTCGCCGCTATGCGCGATACCGTTAAGAAGGCGGGCGGAGACCCGAAGAAGATCAACCCGCTTGTACCGGTTGACCTTGTTATTGACCATTCGGTTATGGTGGATGCGTTCGGAACGGCCGATGCCCTTGAATATAATATGAACGTAGAATTTGAGCGTAATGAGGAGCGCTACCGCTTCCTGCGCTGGGCACAGACCGCCTTCAATAATTTCCGTGCGGTTCCTCCGGCAACCGGAATTGTGCATCAGGTGAATCTGGAATATCTGGCTTCTGTTGCGGCCACTAAGACCATTGACGGAGAGACGGTTGTCTACCCGGATTCCCTGGTCGGAACGGACTCCCATACTACAATGATTAACGGCCTTGGCGTAGTAGGCTGGGGCGTCGGCGGAATTGAGGCTGAAGCAGGAATGCTTGGACAGCCGCTGTATTTCGTTACCCCGGATGTCGTTGGCTTCAAGCTGACCGGCAGTCTGATGGAAGGCGCTACAGCTACCGATCTGGCCCTTACCGTTACCCAAATGCTGCGCAAGAAAGGCGTGGTCGGCAAGTTCGTCGAATTCTACGGTCCGGGTCTGGCGAACATCAGTCTGGCAGACCGGGCGACAGTAGCCAACATGGCTCCTGAATACGGCGCAACCGTCGGCTTCTTCCCAGTAGATGAGGAGACACTGGCCTATCTGCGCAGCACCGGACGCCCGGATGAGCTGGTAGAGCTGGTAGGGGATTATTATAAGGCGCAGGGCATGTTCCGTACCGCAGAGACACCGGACCCGACATTCAGCGATGTCATTGAGCTGGATCTGGCTTCTGTGGTTCCCAGCCTGGCCGGACCGAAGCGTCCGCAGGACCGGGTAGAGCTTACCCATATGAAGGAGAATTTCGAAGGCATTATCCGTACACCTGTCGACAAGGGCGGCTATGGCCTCAGCGACGAGAAGATTGCCGAAGAAGTTGAGATTCAGCACAAGAACGGAAGCACTAGCAAGCTCTCTACAGGAGCGGTAGTCATTGCAGCCATCACGAGCTGTACGAACACCTCTAACCCGAGCGTAATGCTGGGCGCAGGACTGCTTGCCAAGAAGGCTGTAGAACGCGGGCTGACCAAACCGGGCTATGTCAAAAGCAGCCTGACTCCCGGATCGTTGGTCGTTACGGAATATCTGCAAAAGGCAGATCTGCTGAAGCCGCTGGAAGCGCTCGGCTTCTACCTGGCCGGCTACGGCTGCGCTACCTGTATCGGCAACTCCGGTCCGCTGCCGGATGAAGTCAGCGAAGCCATTACAGAGCATGATATGACGGTTGCCGCCGTAATATCCGGGAACCGTAACTTCGAGGGCCGCGTGCATGCCCAGGTCAAAGCCAACTATCTGGCTTCACCGCCGCTGGTTGTCGCCTACGCACTGGCCGGCACGGTGAATATTGACCTGAAGACCGAGCCGCTGGGCTATGACCCGCAGGGTGAGCCTGTCTTCCTGGCCGATATCTGGCCGACTACAGCCGAGATCCGCGAAGCCGTAGCGCTCTCGCTCAGTCCGGAAATGTTCCGCAGCAAATACGAGAATGTATTCACAGCCAATGAACGCTGGAATAACATTCCGGTACCGGAAGGCGAGCTGTATGAGTGGGATAACAACTCTACCTACATTCAGAATCCGCCATTCTTCGAGCACCTGGCTGACGGTATCTCTGACATTAAGGATATCAAGAGCTCCCGTGTGCTTGCCCTGCTTGGCGATTCGGTCACTACCGACCATATCTCGCCAGCCGGGAATATCTCCACTTCCGGTCCAGCCGGAGAATATCTGCGCGGCCATGGCGTGGAACGCGCTGACTTCAACTCCTACGGCTCGCGCCGCGGGAATCATGAGGTGATGATGCGCGGTACCTTCGCCAACATCCGTATCCGCAACGCAGTGGCTCCTGGAACAGAAGGCGGCGTAACCACCTTCCTGCCGAGCGATGAGGTCATGTCGATCTATGACGCCTCCATGCTGTACCAGTCGGCCGGACAGAACCTGATCGTTATCGCCGGTAAAGAATACGGCACAGGCAGCTCCCGCGACTGGGCTGCTAAGGGAACACTCCTCCTCGGAGTCAAAGCCGTCATCGCTGAGAGCTTCGAGCGGATTCACCGCAGCAATCTCGTCGGCATGGGCGTGCTGCCGCTGCAGTTCCAGGAAGGCCATGGCTGGAGCAGCATGGGGCTGACCGGACGCGAGACCTTCGACATTACCGGTCTTGACAACCATGTCCTTCCCGGACAGGAGCTGACAGTCACTGCTACCCGTGAAGACGGCACCCAGTTCGACTTCCCGGTCATTGCCCGTCTCGATAGTACCGTAGACATCGACTACTACCGCAATGGCGGTATTCTGCAGACAGTCCTCCGCCAGATGCTGGCAGATGCTACAGCTTCGGAAGCGGCTCAGCCGGTAGAATAATTCGGCTTCATAAGGCTAGATCATTATACAAGCTGCGCCGGTATCAGATTTCAGTCTGATACCGGCGCAGCTTTTTGTCTTTTTCAGGAATGCCCTATTTGACTGACAGCAGGCTGGTCGTAATGAAATCCAGCTGTTTCTCCAGAGAGATCGGGTCATTGTACGTATCGGCAGCAGGGTTCAACTGGAATACATTCCCTGCCTTGACCGCCGTAAGCCCCTTCCACAGCGGATTGTCATAGACAATCTTCGGGTCTGTAGTATCCCCTGACCACGGGCAGGTGAAGATAATGTCTCCGGCAAAGTCCGGCAGCTTCTCCAGGGAGATGGAGGCCCAGCCAGTCCCGCTGTCGATTGCCTCCTTCTGCGCTTCTGCGGGAGCCTTCAGCCCGAACTCCCCGTACAGAATCTCACCGCCCCGGCCATAGTTATGCCCAAAAACATACAGCCCCTTGGCATATGGATTCAGGATAGATACCGTCTTATTGCCAACAGCAGCCTGTACCTGCGGCTTCAGCTCAGCAATGCGGGCCTCCCACTGGGCGATCCAGGCCTTAGCTTCATCATTCTTGTTCACCAGCTTGCCGTAGTCGAGCATCTGATCCTTATAATTCTTGGCGCCATACTGAATCTGTACCACAGGCGCAATTTCCTTCAGCTTATCGATGCCTTCTGTGCCGGTATACACAATAATCAGGTCAGGGTCCAGGGACAGGATATTCTCCGGGGTGACATCGTCACCAAGCCCTTCTGCACCTTCAAGCATGTCTGCAAGATAGGGACTATCCTTGGCTCCTTGCATGACTCCTACCGGCTTCACACCCAGCGCCAGAAGATATCCTGTATAAAAGGCTGTAGTATCCACGATTCTCTGCGGATTCTTAGGCACTTGAACCTCACCGGCGCTATCCTGGAAAGTAACCATCTCTGCTTCAGCGGAGGGTTTATCAGTAGCCGGAGCAGCAGAGGGTGCTTCAGAAGCTGCAGGTGCAGGAGCATTCGCTGCCGCCCCGGAGCCAGAGCCGGAATTACCCGATGAACCGCAGGCTGCCAGCAGGACAGCCATGACGAGAGTAAAGACAATCAGGACAAGACTTTGTTTAGAGTATCGCAAGATAATCCCCCTATGTATATATGATATTGATAATCATTATCATTAGTAATATATCACAGAGTAGGCAGGCTGACAACTCTCCGGGAACTCTTTTGTAGCCGGTTTTCGCATACGTTTTGAAGTGTTTCTTCCATCCGGGCGTTGCTCCGCCTATCTCTTGCCAATTCCGGGCTTTCTCTCTCACCGGCCACTTGCTTGGAGCCGCATTGTTGCACATCTTGCAGGATTTCTCTAAAAATGTTACTGGCTGTGATACATTGTTGCATCTTTTGCAGAATTTTCGGTATTTAGAGTTAGTTAACGCTGAATTTGTTGCAGTTCGTGCAGGATTTCAGCATAGAACGCTTCTTTGGGGCAGTATTGTTGCACTTTTTGCAGGATTCCTCTTAAAATGTTACTGCCTGTGATGCATGGGGCCATTCCCTCCGCGCAGAGCACCCATTGTATTCGGTTTTTCTGTGAAAATACGTCTGGCACTGCGATAAACACACGGCCTACGCAGCGCGTCCAGTCCAATTGCGTTTGGTTTTCTGTAGAAATATGGTAAATAAATAAAAGTATAAAAATGTAATATCCAAAAAAACCGTCCTTAGTAAGGACGGCTTCGTTTCAGCGAGGAAGTAGCAAGATAGGTTATGGGCATAAGCAAATGAATAATCGTGACTCCAGGAGGGCTTTCAGGACATCTCGATACGCTCGGAATCGAATATTCTTTTGTAGACCAGTGCTATGATCTGTGAGCGGTCTGTTACGTCCATTTTATTAAAAATACGGCTCAGATGATTCTTGACGGTATGCTCGCTGATAAACAAGGCGCTGGCAATATCCTTGTTCGTCTTGCCCAGAATAATCAGCTCCAGCACTTCCTCCTCGCGCGGCGAGATTCCCCATTCCTCCTTGGGCGTCTTCAGTGCCGTACTGTTCAGCAGCTTCCCTGCCGACACGCCTCTTTTGGCGGACATCGCTTCTGAGCGGCTGCGCAAGAAGGATTGGAAGGTAGTGCGCGGCTCACTGTACAGCTCCCCGACTACATGATCATCCAGGTTGAAGCGCGAGGGGTCCAGCCACTCCAGATCCGAGTCCGCCAGCAGCTCCTTATCCGCGCCCTTGCCTGCATGATGAAGCACCAGCGCAAGCAGTTGGGCAGTGACAGAGACCGAAGGCTTATTGATCTGAAAATAGAACGAAGCAAACTGGTCCACCTGCTTCAGCAAAGAAAGCTCCTCCGGGTAGAACCCGTACCCATGCAGGAAATCCAGTCTGAACGGAGCCAGCAGAGCAGCCGTTCTCATCTGCTCTGACTCCCGCTCCGGCAGTCCTGTATAACGGGCAAGCTCATACGCCATGGCAGAAGCCTCTGCCGACAGGCGGTGCAGCTCGGGGTTACTGAGCCGGAGATAATGAAGTGTCTGCCCGGTGAAGACCCCTGCCTGCTTCATATGTCTGGCTTCCTTCTCGATCAGACGGATCGAAGTACTCGCCAGACTGGCGAGACAGCCGGTTAAGGACAGCCACTCCTCGGCTTCGCTGCGGCGTCTGAAGCCCACTGACAGAATGCCCTTGAATACCTTCTCGGCAATCAGCGGACATTCGAGCAAGACCTGCCCCTCGACCTCCCCGTTGATGATCGCAGAAGAGAGAAAGGCCTGCGAGGAGTAGCGGGACTGGAGGTCCTGGACATACGGCGCAATCTCCTCCGGCCTCCACCCCTTGGCGTAATGGGTATCCCCCGGCTGCTCCTCGAAGAATACGAGCACCGATGACGGGAAGAACGGCATGCCCATTACCATATCCAGCAGCACAGTGCCCAGCTCCTGAGTGGATGCGGCCTGCGGCAGCAGGCGGGCAGCCTCCTTCAAGCGCTGGGTGGCTTCCCTGCGCAGGGCTTCGCGCTGCACCAGCTGCTCTCCCCGTCCGGATAAGCCCAGGAGCGCAGCAACATTCTGCTCATACTGGGCATAATCCTGGATTGGACGGCTCTTCCCAAAGCCTACAGCAAGCAGCAATGCCCTCTTCCCGCTGTGAATTCTCAGCGGATAGCATGACAAATATTCCGGTTGCGTCATTGCGCGCTGAGTGAAGAATAACGATCTCGGATCTTGGGCAATGTCCTGCCAGTGCCGGGGCTCCCTGCCCAGAACTGCCTGTCCCAGGAAGCCGTCTCCCTGCTGGAACCCGGCATTCATGAGAAGTCCTGCTTCTTTGCCGGCAGAATATTTGACCTTGAACTGTCCGGCCTCCTCCTCTTGGGCAAAGGCATACAGCTCCGCATCAGAGAACATACCGGCCATCTGCTGCAGCACAACCTCTATCTTCAGGAACTCACTCTCCAGATTCGATAACAGCTGGGTAATCACCAGGCTGCGTCTCTGTTCCAGCGGCTTCACTGCGCACCCCGCCAGCAATTTGGAGAGCACATTCCCGAGCACACTCAATTTCCCCCTGATGCTGACGATGCCTTCCCGGCTAAGCTCAGGCATGGCGGCCAGTACATCCTTCAACATCTCATAGTCGGGGTGTTTCCGCATCTTGGCCTCGAACGCCTGCAGCACAAGCCCGCGAGTACCTTCTTCCATATATAAGCCGGACCATAAATAGTACGTCTGCCCATAGTCTGGAACCAGCGGACTGACCACATACTTCAGTCCGGGGACCCACTCTTCAAGTACGGCAGGATATGATAAGGGGCCCATTCTGAGCAATGCAGGCTCGAAGGGACGCTCTATGACCTGTAAAGATTTAAACATCTTCTGATAGAATATTCCGGAAAGCGTCGGGCGGGTAACCACATTCCCAGCCTGATCCGTAAGCACAAGCGCCTGGCCCGTAACAGAGCCGAACGTATCCTGGAGCTCTTGAATTTCTCCCATCAGTGAATCGGGTATAACTACTTTCATCCCATCACCTCGTGCCCCTGGATTCCTATTATTTCTTCACTCTTAATTTAGCTAATCATTACTAATGATAGTTCATTTTAACTAGATATACAATGAATGACGAAGGCTGAATAGCCTGTATGTCCTAAAGTTTTCCTTCATAGATCTGCTGCCGGAGGCCTCAGATCAGCCCATCATTAGGCCCATTTCAGCAGCAGCCTCAGCCAAAATGACAGCATATTCCTCCAGGGTCTCCCGCGACAGACGGCTGACCGGGCCGGACATCGAGAGCGCTGCTACCACGCCCCCGGCCCGTCCGGCGATGGGCACAGCCACGGCTGCCGCTCCCGGCTCCCGTTCCTCGAAGCTAGTTGCATAGCCGCAGCGGGTGATCTCCTTCAGCTGCTCCAGGTACTGGCTGCGGTCTACACTGTCCGGCCATGCGGGGTCGGCCAGCAGCCGGACCTGCACTTCCGGCGGCGCGTAAGCAGCCAGAACCTTGCTTGATGCGCCTACCGAGAGCGGCAGCCTTGCCCCGATCTGGGCTACCCGGCGGATAGCCTGCCGGCTCTGCACCGCCTGAATGCGCACACGCTCCAGATTGTCGCGCAGATACAGGCTGACCGTCTCTCCCAGGCGGTCACGCAGCCGCTCCATGGCGGGCAGCAGAAGCACCGCCGGCTCGTTCAGCGTCGGGAGATGTGTGGACAGCTCCCAGATGCGGATGCCCAGGCGGTATTTGTCCGTCCCCTCATCCCGCTGCAGGAAGCCCTTCTCCTCCAGTGTGGTCAGCAGGCGGTGCACTGTGCTTTTATGCAGGCCTATCTTCGCAGAGATCTCCGTCAGACTAAGGTCGTAATCATCATTATCCTGAGTAAAGCACAGTAATATATCCAGCGCACGTTCTACGGCGCGTACAGTCAGCTTCCGGTCTTCCACCCCGATCTCCCCTTCACATGTTTCACCTATTGAAACCCGGTTACATAATTATTAAGATATCCCTATCTTAGTGCAAAAGCCTAAATAAAGTCCAGCAGATTCCGTATCCATAATCAGCCGTCCGCAGTTTACAGTTACATTACAAAAGAACCATTTCCATTGACTTTGTAAGGGCATAAATTTACGATTAAATATATGAACTATTCATGCTCTGAATCTTGAAACTTTCCAGGAGGGGACCTTATGAATCTGGCAACTAGTCATCCCGGCGCGCCGGTCTCCCGTATGCCTAACGAGGGTAAGCCCGCTTCGTCACCACTAATTCCACTTCGGATGATACGCGTCAAGCACATCATTGTGGCCCTGCTGTTATCCGTATTCTTCTTTTTTGTATTCTGCTTCATCGCCCTGCATGCCTATATCGCCTGGGTACTCTCGAATCCTACCGTAGCCCCACTCTACTCCAATCCTTATCAGGCCAAGGGGCTCGCCTACGAGGATATCAGCTTCCCTGCCAAGGACGGCAGCCGGATGATGGAGGGATGGTATATTCCTTCCAAAGGAGCCACCAAAACTATTGTTTTCAGTCACGGCTATGGTGCGAACCGCGAGGAGAGCTGGGTTCCCATGTATGATCTGGCCCACTACGCGCACAGCCTGAGATTCAATGTCGTCATGTTCGACTACGGCTTCGCCTCCAAGACCGACAGGGATATCGCAACCGGCGGCAAAAAAGAATCCCAGCAGCTGCTCGGAGCCATTGAGTTCGCCAAGGAGCAGGGGGCAGACCAGATTGTGGTCTGGGGCTTCTCGATGGGCGCAGGCACCGCCCTGCAAGCTGGACTTGTAACCAAAGATGTGGACGCGATGATTCTGGACAGCACCTTCCTGCTGGAGCCGGACACCCTGTACCATAACATCAAGCAGAACATCAATCTTCCCCGCCAGCCTTCGCTGGAGATTATGGAGATGCTCTTCCCGGTGCTGAACGGCACAGGACTGAATCAGATTCCTTACTCCAAGGTCAAATCGGAGGATTATCCGTTCCCGGTACTGTTCATGCACGGCACCAAGGACGATAAGGCACCTTATCCGATTGCCGAGGAGCTGGCGGCGAACCAGAGCAATCCGTATTCGGATTCATGGATCGTGGAGGACAGCCATCATGAGCTGCTGTTCCGCGAGCACCCGCGTGAGTATCTGCGGCGGGTATCCGCTTTTCTCGGGAATGTGCAGCTAGCCCAGATCAGCGGGAGCCAAGGCAACCCCACCGCAAGCAAATAGCATCTTATCGTTACCTACGGCATGTGCAGATGTATCCTGTGATACATTCTGTGCATGCCTTTTTACTGTGCGGGGCACAGGACCTCCAATCCATCCGCCGCAATTCCCCTCGCAGGCCAGTCTCATAAGCTGTCCTTCTCCGGCATATAATGGACCGATGAAACTTTAGGACGGGAGGACTGCATGTCATGCCATATGTATTCGTTGCACCGCCGCCAGTACAGATTCTAGGGGAGATTGCCTTCTGGAAAAATCAGGAGAAGGAGCATGCCGAGGTCCTGATCCTGATCATCCCACGCCTGGAGGAGCCTTATGTAAAGCTGCTGGAGGACTGGGCCATTGTCTTCCTGGCTACAGAACAGACGGCGCAGCAGCTGCTCGCTAGTCCCCAGGCACCGGACGCAGGCGGTCCGGGGAGTCCATCTGCCGAAGCCGGGCTGCTGCTGCACACCGCCTGCGACCAGTCCGCCGAATTCATCCGGCACCTGAAGGCCATGAAGGAGGCCAGCGCCGCCGTCAATGCCTTCCCCCTGGCGGGAACCACGCTGCTGCACTTCATCCGGGAGTCCGAATACTTCCTCGCTGTACTGGCCGCTATGGCTCCTGCGGACTACGGACCCGGGATGCTGCGGATGAATCCGCCGGAACAGGCTGAACCCGCTCCTTCACCCGCTCCTGCTGCAGGCGGAGACAGTCTCCAGGGAACAGGAAGCTTCGCAGTTCCGTTATGGGAATCCCGCGAGGCAGGCTCGGTTCCCATCGGCGGGCATACGCTTCCCCCTCTGCCTTATGCCTATAATGCTCTGGAGCCGTATATTGACGAGAAGACGATGATCATTCATCACGACAAGCATCACCAGAGCTATGTAGACGGGCTGAACAAGGCGGAGAACAAGCTGGCGGAAGCGCGCCTGAGTGGCGACTATGATCTGGTTAAGCATTGGGAGCGGGAGCTTGCCTTCAATGGGGCCGGACACTATCTGCATACGATCTTCTGGAATGTCATGTCCCCGCAAGGAGGCGGCCGCCCCTCCGGCGCCCTGCTGGACGCTATAGAACGCAGCTTCGGAAGCTATGATGCCTTCAAGGCCCAGTTCACTGAGGCCGCGGGTAAAGTCGAGGGCGGCGGATGGGCTATTCTGGTCTGGAGCCCGCGCAGCCGCAGACTGGAGATTCTGACGGCTGAGAAGCATCAGAATCTGTCCCAATGGGATGTCGTTCCGCTGCTGGCGCTCGATGTGTGGGAGCATGCCTATTACCTCAAGCATCAGAACAACCGTGCAGATTACATCCAGGACTGGTGGAGAGTCGTGAACTGGCCTTATGTCGCCGAGCGCTACGGGGCTGCCCGCAAGCTGGTCTGGCAGCCTTTCTGAGGCTCTGTGGTGTATTCGTTTTCCGCATACAACAAGCCCGCGCACCTTCAGCGCGGCACATTGTATTCGTCTTTCGCATACGTTCTGATGAACTTCTCCCTCTCATGGCGGCGTTCTGTGTATCTCAGGCCAATTCTGAGGTTGTTCACTCTCACCAACTGCTTGTATGGAGTAGCATTGTTGCACTTCTTGCAGGATTTCTCTAAATTTATTAGAAGCTGTGGAGTATTGGGTCACACACCTTCGCGCGAGCACAATGTGTGCTGTTTTTCACACACATTTAGGCCGTGTGCCTGCTTGCGAGACAATGTATGCTGTTTTTCACATACATTCGGTCCGTGTGCCTGCTAGCGAGCATAATGTATGCTGTTTTTCATATACATTCGGGCCGTGCGCCTGCTTGCGAGCACAATGTATGCTGTTTTCCGCATACATTCGGGCCACATGCCTGCGCGCTAGCAAATGTATGCTGTTTTTCATATACATTCGGGCCACAAGCCTGCGCGCTAGCAAATGTATATTGTTTTTCGCATACATTTGAGCCACGCACCTTCGCGCGCAAAAGCCCGCCGCCACTGTTGAAGTGGCAGGCGGGCTTTTGCGCTTGCAGGGCCGGTCCGGCAAGCTTATCCTTCACGGCTCCGGCTTTATTCCTTGATCAAGGCCAGGAATTCGGCCCTTGCCGCAGCGTCCTCACGGAAGGTGCCGCGGGTGGCCATCGTAACCGTCTTGCTGCCCGGCTTCTTCACACCCCGGGCACACATGCACAGATGCTCCCCTTCGACTACAACCATGACACCGTGCGGATTCAGCACCTCGGTCATGATGTCGGCGATCTGGGCTGTGATGCGCTCCTGCACCTGTAACCGGCGGCTGACCGCTTCCACGAGCCGGGCCAGCTTGCTGAGTCCAGCAATGCGGCCGCTGGGCACATAACCGATATGCACCTTGCCGAAGAATGGAGCCATGTGATGCTCGCATTGGCTATAGTAGACAATATCCTTCACAATGACCAGCTCTTCATGAGACTCGTCGAAGGTGACGCCCAGCGCTTCACGCGGATCAACGGAATAACCGCCGAAGATCTCTTCATACATCCGGGTCACTCTGGCCGGTGTTTCCAGCAGGCCTTCACGGCTCGTATCCTCACCGATTAATTCCAGAATCTTCTCTACATGATACTCAATCTGCTCACGGTTTACAGAAACCTTCCCGTTCTTGTACTCCTTGATGCCCCCCATGAAAACTCCCCCCTTCCGCACCTGCAGCTGACTCTTATCTATTTCATACGATCATCATTATTACTTCTTGCGGGACTGTCCTTTGCCCGCAGCGGGACGCCCCGGCGGATTGCCGTTCTTCATCATCTGCTGGGCTCGCTGCATTTGCTTCCCGTTCAGGTTGTACCCCATTTGCTTGGCAACCTTCTGCAGCATTTCAGGATCATTCTGCATCGTTGTCATCTGTCTGCGCAGATAATATACGCCGATGAAGAATCCGCCGATCAGACCTACCACAAGCGTAATAATAGGCAATGCAATATTCATCTGTAATCCACCTTTGTACTCTATTGTCTGGCGATAACCCTGTTCAGGCACGCGAATCTATCATAGCATTTCAACAACTGGACAGCAATTGGCAAATCCCGCTGGCAGCCGGTTCATTTCCCGTCCGCTGCTCTCTGCTCGCGCAGCTTGCCTGCGGCCCGCTCCAGCATGTCGCGCACCGTAGCGTCCGCTTCGCTCTCCAGCGCCTGCTGGACTGCCGCAAGCGCTTCTTCGCCGCCGATGCGGCTGAGCGCCCAGGCAGCCGTCCCGCGCATCACCGGCCGCGTCTCCTTCAGCACAATCTCAGTCAGCTTCGGCACGGCCGATGCCTCCTTGAAGTTACCCAGCGCGATGACCGCATTGCGCTGGATCGGATTCTTGCCGCGCCAGGCGGCGGAGCTGCTGCCGAATTTCTCCTTGAACCCCCGGTTGCTGAGGTCCAGAATCGGCAGCAGCAGCGGCTTGACCACCTCCGGGTCAGGCTGGAGCTGCGGGCGGTGATTCCAGTTCTTGCCACGGTTCTGCGGACAGACAATCTGGCAGGTATCGCAGCCGTAGAGCCGGTTCCCGATCTTGGTCATATAGTTCTCGCTCAGGAAGCCCTTGGTCTGGGTCAGGAAGGAGATGCAGGCCTGGGCATTGAGCTGTCCCGGTCCGACCAGCGCGCCGGTAGGGCAGGCATCGATGCATTTCGTGCAGTCACCGCAGCCCTCCTGCACCGGCTGGTCCGGAGGGAGCGGGAGATTCGTCACCATCTCCCCCAGATAGATCCATGATCCCCACTTGGGAGAGATAATCGCACAGTTCTTGGCACTGAAGCCGATCCCTGCCCGCTCCGCTACTGCCCGGTCTACCAGCGCTCCCGTATCCACCATGCTCTCCAGCACAGCATCCGGGACACGCTCACGGATGAAGCTCTCCAGCTTCGCCAGCGCTTCACGAAGGACATGATGGTAATCCTGGCCCCAGGAGGCGCGGGCCAGAATGCCTCTGCGTGCACCCGGCTCGGATTTGGGCGGATTCTCCATCTTGGAGGGATAGGCCACGGCAATCGCAATGATGGAGAGCGGCTGCTCCCCGGACTGGAGGGCGGGAATCGTCCGCTTGTCCAGGTCAGGCTCCTCGAAGCCGGATTCGTACCCCTTGTCCCGATGCTCCTGAAGAATGTTCTTCAAATATAAAAACGGCTCCGCAGTGGTGAACCCGATATCATCGATACCGAGCGCAGCTGCAGCCGCCTTAATCTCAGCCTTAAGTTCCTCCCATTTGGAAGGAGGCGGAGCGTAGCCTTTCTGGATGTTGAGATGCATATCCGCCTCTCCTTTATAGATTGAATAAGGTTGCTCTACAGGGCCTTCATCTTAGAGAGAGGCCACCAGATCAGGGAGACCTTACCCACAATACTCTCCCCTGCGACAGCGCCGAAATAACGGCTGTCCTTGCTGGCTCCGGCATGCCGGTTGTCCCCCATGACGAAGTAGGTCCCCGCTTGCACGGTCAGACTGCTGAAATCGGGATCTTCTATAGATGTATCGATATATGGCTCATCCAGCAGCTTGCCGTTGAGATAGAGCTGCTGGTTCCGTACTTCAATAATGTCGCCGGGAATGCCGATCACCCGCTTGACCAGATATTCCTTGCGGCTGGGTCCCGTACTGGGATCATGAAGGACGACAACCTCCCCGCGGCCCGGATTCCCGAAGCTGAGGGCGATTTTATTAATAATCAGCTTCTCCCCCTGATAGAGGGTAGGCTCCATGGATTGGCCGATTACAGTTGACACGTTGAACACATAGATATTAAGCAGCGACATCACAGCGAACACAATCCCCGCCGTAATGATCCACTCCCGCATATCCTTGATCCATGTTCTTCGGGACTTCTGTCTGGACTTGTTATGCGTCACTGATCTGTATCTTTGTCTGCGGCTCCGCATGAAATCTTCTTCAAGCTCCCGGTTCATAGGCCACCTACTTGCTTCGATTGGGTTATCCGTTCCTTAACAATAGAAAAGCATATCTCCCGCCCATTTGCAATGGACATAGGGAAGATATGCTTTAGTATAATGAAACAGACTATGCAGGAATACCCATATTCAAAGTATCCGCCCTGCAACAGTTCTCTACTCTGACCTTTGATTCCGCTTACAGCAGCGGTTCAACAACAGTTACCCGACAATGCTCAGCTTGCGCACGGATTTGAAAATGTGGTTCTCGTCATAACCCATGGCTTCATATAGAGGCATTGCAAAAGAATTGTGTTCATCGACGGCAACATAAATGCCGCTGACCTTCCGCGCCTGAAATCTGCTCTCCATAGCCGTTACAAGACTCTTACCGACTCCTCTGCGGCGGTAATCCGGATGGACGGCAATGCGGAAATAACAGCCGTGATTCTTCTCAATCGTACCAATCAGCGCACCGATGATTTCTCCTTCATCCTCAGCAACTACAATGAGATCAGAATCCCATGACAATTGCCTGGAGAAAGGCTCGATCGTGCTCTCGAAACATTCTTCCGATAATGCGGTCTGCAGCAATTCAGTCACTGGAGTTACATCGCTTAATTGAAAGGAACGAACGTGCATACTTTCAAGTCTCCCTTTTCTATGGCTTATGATTTTACAAAAAGAAGGAGTTTCCATAACAGCATAAAGTGGAAAAAAGCATCAAAAACCGAGGAATACCTGCTTTTGTCTCTATTAAAGCACACTTTTCTCGCGTTATCATCATTTTTCTTTTGAAAGCGCTTGATATGAAGCGTTTACATTCAATATAGTTTCATATTTAACATCTATTAGGAGATTACAGTAGTCAAAACGTCCCGGTTACGAAGCCTCACTAGTTTAACACAGCCTTAACACTTTCAGTGAGCTGCGGGCGGGAAAATACTTTTTAAACATTTTTGTTTATTTAATGTTGCATTATTGTTCCAGATGCGTTTTAATAATAGTATCTCAACGGATATATACCCAAACCAACATATAATCAGGAGGGATTTTTCCATGGCTTTTCAATTACCGGCACTTCCGTATCCGAACAACGCACTTGAACCACACATCGACGCATTGACGATGGAGATTCATCATGACAGGCACCATAACACTTATGTGACGAACCTGAACGCCGCACTGGAAAAGGCACCCGAACTGCAAAACAAAAGCATCGATGAGCTTCTGACCGACCTGAACGCTGTACCGGAAGCGATCCGCACAGCGGTCCGCAACAACGGCGGTGGACATGCCAACCACACCCTGTTCTGGGAAGTGATTGGACCGAATGGCGGCGGCGCACCAGCCGGCGCACTGGCTGCTGCCATTGACAGCGAGCTGGGCGGCTTCGATAAATTCAAGGAAGACTTCGCGGCTGCAGCTACTACACGCTTCGGCAGCGGCTGGGCTTGGCTCGTGGTGAAGGACGGCAAGCTTGCCGTAACCAGCACACCGAACCAGGACAACCCGATCAGCGAAGGCGCAACTCCAATCCTCGGCCTCGATGTATGGGAGCATGCCTACTACCTGAACTACCAGAACAAACGTCCTGACTACATCAAGGCGTTCTGGAACGTAGTGAACTGGGAAGAAGTCGGCAAGCGTTACGAAAGCGCGAAATAAGCATCTGCCTTCAGCATGATGCTCTAAGCAAACAGGTTCACCTCTGCCGTAATGGCGGGGGTGAACCTGTTTTTATTTAAAATATAAGAATTTATATGTTCCACACGATAACTTATCCTTCTATTTCTCGCTGAAACGGTACCGTCCTTTAAAAGGACGGCAATGCCGTTTCCACTTGCCACGCTAAGCCAGGCTGAATTCACTGCCTGAACTTGGCGTTCAGAGCGTCGTACTCACGCCGGGTGACCGGAATTACCGTTCCATGGCGGGGGCTGGCCGGCAGCTCATAATCAGTGGATACCGTCCACTTACCCGAATCAAGATCTTCCGTCTCCAGCGGGATGTACCCTCTCCCTCCGAATTCATCCACAAACAGATACCACTTCTTCTCTGTATTGGATTTGAACAGGGTTGGCCCTTCAATGCCCTTTAGTCCGCCGACACTCCCGCTTAGCAGCTTCACCTCAGGCGCAAATATTGAATCCAGGGACTCCTGGAACACCATTTTGCCAAAAGGCGATTCCGGGCCTTGCTCGCGCTCATCCTTGGTGAATCGGTAAATCTTCCCGTTATATGCCGCCATAGTGGTATCAATGATCGAATACCCGTAGTCCATATAGACCTGCGGCTCTGTGAACGCGCGGAAATCGCGTGTCTTGCTGTACAGGATTGTCTGGTAGGCGTCCCCGGTGTGAGTAGAATCGGTGTACATCCGCGAGGCCCAGAATACGATATATTCTCCGCTCTCCTGGTCATAGATCACCTCAGGTGCCCAGGTATTCCCCGCTTCCTCAGGTGAGACCTTGGCTTCCCAAGGCTCCGACCAGTCCACGAGATTATCCGATTCCCACACGATAATCGCCCGGCTGCCCTGTGTCTGGGCTGCGCCCCAATCCCAGTTGCCGTTGATCTTCAGATCGGTGGCGATCAGATAGAACTGTCCACCTTCAGGTGAACGGATGATGAAGGGATCTCTGACCCCCTTGTTGCCTAAGCTGGACCTAAGCACGGGCTTCCCGCTATTCAGCTCCTTCCAATGCAGCGGGTCATTGCCTTCGCTGAGGGCGAAGTATACCTGCTCGCCGTCCCCGGTCCCTTCGCCTGTGAAATAGGTGAACAGATAGCCCGCATAGTCCGCCGCCGCCGGAATGTCCTGTGCAGCTTGATTTCCGGTAACCTGAGTTCCGGCAACCTCACCCGGCTGGCCTGCCTGCTCCTCTAGCTCCGGCCCGCCTGCCACCAGGGTCACCACCGACTTGGCCGGGATAACGGCCTGGAATACCTGCTCCCCATCTGCTGTCCCATCAGCAGCTACATCAACGGCCAGATCCTCACTGCGGGCCAGATCCAGCTGCATATTGGTTACATAGGAACGCAAGGCAGATGCCTTCAGTCCCAGTCCGCTCAAGGTGAGCTGCACCCGCTTCTCCTCCAGGCTGTCATTCACCAGCACCGCCGTCATGCTCTGCTCCTCCTCGTGTACATAAGCAGAGCCGAGCAGCTCGCTTCCGGCGTCCTGGCTCAGACCGGAGAGCGCAATCCGCACCGCTCCGGGGCGGATGAACTTGCTGTAATTGCCTAGCGACCACAGGATCTTCGAGGTCAGGATGTTCTGCCCGTCTCCAGGCTGATTGTAGTCGGTGTACAGCAAGCCGTCCTTGTAATCTACCTTGGACACTGCGGTCCACCACTGCCATGCGGCTGCATCCGCCTCGGTCAGATCGAAGTGAATGGTGCGCGCCACCTGCAGCGCGGGCTCCATCCCCAGATCCCGTCCAGGGCCATAGTCGCCCATAATGCAGTATTCGGTGACCCAATATTTGGCCTGCGGATCATATTGCTTCAGATTGCGCTCCAGCAGCCTTCTTAGCTTCACCAGCCGGTCGTCGCCAGAATGACTGTAGTCGGACCAGTAGGAATGCGAGGCGATCTTGTTGCCTACCGCTTCCTTCAGCACAGGGTCACCCAGCAGGTCCTTAATGTATTCCCGGTATTTTCCCAGCCCCAGGCTGTTAGCCCCGCTGGAGTAGACGCCGCTGCCCGTGAATTCCCGGTAGTGTTCATCATCCAGCAGAGAGGTAATCTCCACCCCGTCCGGGGCACTGATCTGCGCTTCCAGCCCGCTGGCACGGAGCTGGGCATGCAGCTCCAGAATCACCCGCTTCAGATCGTCATTGTTGTACCGGCTGGCTTCCTGCTGCGCATGATTCCAGTCCCAGGTCGGCTCGTTAACGGGGCTGATATAATCGAACTCCAGCCCTTCCTGCTTGAAATGCTCCAGCACCTCAATCAGGAAGGAGGCGAAGGCCGCTTCATAGCCTTCCTTCAAATTACTGGACCCTACCTCCGGATCAGGCTGGGCATGGCCGTTGCCGGTCATCCAGACCGGCGGGCTGTTGACGAAGGCAATCAGGGATTCGACTCCGCGCTCCTTAGCCGCCCGCAGGAACCACTGCTGGCCGTCCTGCCTGCTCCAGTCGTACGGCGCTTCCTCCGTTATTTTGAAGGCTTCCGTTCTACGCCACGGATCTGGAATGATTGCCTGATCGGTCTCCGCCGAGCCTGCGCCTATATTGAAGCGCCAGGCCGACAGCCCGATCCCTCTGCTGCGTGAGAACAGCAAATCTGCCACCTTGTTCTTATTCT
Source organism: Paenibacillus sp. FSL M7-0896 (assembly GCF_037975415.1). Taxonomy (NCBI): domain Bacteria; kingdom Bacillati; phylum Bacillota; class Bacilli; order Caryophanales; family Paenibacillaceae; genus Paenibacillus; species Paenibacillus sp. FSL M7-0896. The sequence goes on along the minus strand of NZ_CP150250.1, from coordinate 330,911 downwards.
CTTCGGTCCACTCCTTCCCCAGGGGGTCCATGGACCAGGCGTCGGACGCGCCAAAGTTATCGATAGTCTGATAGCGGACATTGCCGTCTATCGTCACTGCCGCATCCGGCGGTTTCTGGTGCTGCACAGGGATTTCCTCCTCTTTCCTATTACTGAACAGAATCATAACAACACACGCTAGAACAACGCCGGTAACCGCCATAGCTGCCAGCCGCTTCATGCTCCTATCCTCCTCCTAACCGACCAGACCGGACCGCTCCACACTCTCTACGAAATGCCGCTGAACGAATACATAGAGAATAATTAGCGGCAGAATCGCCATCAGCACACTGGTATTCATCATCATGGACATGAAGAACGGGTCCTGAACGAGCGAATTCGCCGCCTGGCCGCCGCCTGTCATGTAGGTAGCAATGCCGTAGCCGGCCGATGACATCATCGATGACATGACCTTCGGTTCATTCAGATACATGTTGGTGAAGAATGAGTCATTCCACTGCCACACGAAGGAGAACAGCATCACCGTTACCATAGACGGAATGGCATTGGGCAGAATCACCCGGGCGAAGGTCGTGAAATAGCCCGCTCCGTCCACATAGGCCGCTTCCTCAATCTCCCGTGGAATGCCCTTGAAGAACTGGCGGAAAATATAGACATACAGCCCTGTCTTAACGCCCATCCCGAGCATTGAAGAAATAATAAACGGCCAATACGTGTTAATGAGATTCGCCGGCTTCCCCGTGAACAGCTCAATCAGGCCGAACAGGTCAAAGTTCTTGAAGTGCAGGTACAGCGGGATCATGATTGTCTGGGAGGGGACAAGAATCGTAAAGATCACTGCCGCGAACAGCAGCCCGCTCCCCTTAAACTTAATCCGGGCAAAGCCGTAACCGGCCAGCACACAGATGATCGTCTGAAGCACCATGACCGCTGAGGACAACAGCATGGTATTCCGCAGTACTGCCGGATAGTTCATCGCCTTGAATACGAGCCTGAAGTTCTCCAGGGTGAACGCCTGCGGTACCCAGATCACGGTGGAATCATACAAATCGTCCATACTTTTGAACGCAATCGACAGCTTCAGCAGGATTGGGTACAGAATGACGAACGATATGCCGAAGACCAGCACAAAACGGGCGATCACCCACAACCATTTTTTTGAAAATTCCACCCAATAGGCGGCCGAAGCCAGCCGGTGCAGCTGCTCTTTCTTAGAGCGGTGCGGCATTGCTGCGGTCTCTGTCTTCATGAATGCTCCTCCTTCCAAGCCGCTAGTCTTGATAAAAGACTTTACGTGAGATCAGCGCCGTCGTTACCCACAACAGCAGCGCGATGATAGCAAAATACATCCAGGACATGGCTGCGCTCAGCCCGAAATTGAAGCTCTTGAACGCTGTATCCACCACCATCCGGCTGGTCTGGTCGCTGATGAAGCTGTCGATGATGGTATAGACCAGATTCGTCAGGATCAGCGGGCCGATCATCGGAAACGTAATTTTCCAGAAGGCCTCGTAGCCTGTGGAGCCTTCAATCTTCGCCGCCTCATACAGGGAAGGGGAGATCGATTGCAGCCCCGCCAAAAAGATCAGAATCTGCACGCCCGATTGGCTGACAATCTCATAGATCCGGCTCACCGCTCCAGTCAGATACTGCACCACGGTGGGGCTCAGACCGGATTCGATCAGCAGCGTGGTCAGCTCCAGATTCTTGATCACCGACAGGCCTCCGCCCGTGGAATCACTGGCGCTGCGCACAACGGACTGCATCAGATCCCCGTTCTCAATGCTGGCAATAATGCCCGAGGCCAGAATGACCGGCAGGAAGAAGATGGCCCGGGCCAGCACCCTGCCATGGAACTTCTGATTGAGCAGCACGGCGAAAAACAGGCTGAAAATCAGAATAAGCGGGGTGTTCAGCACGATATTCATCACGGATTCCGTTAATGTCCGGACATAGGATTCATGGGAGAACAGCGCCTCCCGGAAGTTCGCGAGTCCGATATACTTCAGCGTGAAGCCCTCATCATTGACCTGCAGGTTACTGAGGCTGAACCGCAGGGAAGACAGCAGCGGCGTCAGGAACAGGAAGCAGAAGCCCGCGAACCAGGGAAGAATAAAGTACAGGCCGTAATATCTGTTTTTTTGCTCCAGGGACAGCTTCTTAAGCTTCATTATGGCTGCTCACCTCCTACCCGGTAATTCCGTCCGTCTATGGTTACTCCGCCCACAGTCACCGGTGCACGGTTATAATTCACTATAATTGCGGTACCCGCTTCATAGGTCGTCTGATAGACACCGGCCGCAAGCTTCTTATGCTCCTTGATCGTCTGGGACTGGACACTCTTCAGTACACGGCTCAAGGCCTGATACTGCCCGGCTGCCTGGTCAATCCAGCTGCGGTAATCGGCTGAATACAGCCGGTCGAAGCCTGTCATCTTGATATTAGAGGGATCTGCATAGAACCAGGTATAATAAGGTGCGCTCCCGGTCTCCAGCGCCTTCAGCAGGCTGAGTGATGCATCCTGATCGTCAGCCATATTCCAGGCGGTTCCGGCATATTGCAGATAGCCGTGGTACACCATCTGGAAGAAGGGGATGCTCTCATCCGTAATATTGAACCCGCTGCTCTGCATGGGCGCAGCCACTATATGACGGGCGAAGGGCGCCGCGTACGCATTGCCGCCTTCCACCATCAAGCGGGGCACCGAGCTGCTCATGCGCTCCAGCTGCTCCTTGACGATTCCCTCGGCCCGCTGGCGGTCCACCAGATCCTCCGCATTGAAATCGGAATTCAACCCGCTGCCGAGATCCCGCAGGGACAAGCCGTCCACTCCAAGCGCTGCATAATCCCCGAGGAAGCCGTCTACCACACCCGGCAGTACCCGGGGGCTGACGACATAACCGGAGGGCTGCTTCACATCCAGCTTCAGCATGGAGAAGTCGAAGGGATACGTATGCGCCAGCTTGCCCGTAATCAGCCGGGAGGCCTGTGATTTACGTAAGCCCTTGGCTTCCGGGAAGGTCTGCAGGAACGAAGCATCGGGATACAGTGTAATTCCCTTATCCTGTGCGTAAGACTGCAGCTCCTGAAGCCCTTTTGCCCCGCCAAGCTTGCTGTCCACCGATACGCCCTTCGGGTAATTATGGTTGATGCCGCCGTTGAACCATCCGGTATACCGCAGTTGAATGTCCCCGATCCCCTTCTCCTGCATCTGCTCCAGAATGACCTCGGCCTCCTTGAAGGAAGTAAGCGGCTCATAAGCGCTGTAAGGAATGCCCAGGAAGAATTTCTTCTTCGGAATGCCGCCGATCAATTCCAGGTAGAAGGGAACGTCCTCTGCCCCTTCCAGCCTTGCCATCCCGGTATGTTCGATTAAGTACTCCCGGTATTTCGCAGCCATGCCTGAATAGCTGGCTTCCTCCTGATCAAGGAAGCTGTACGCTACAGTGATATCTCCGGGGAAGATACCTGCCTGAAATTGCTTCACCGTACTGGAGCGCCAGCCGTTGGTCAGCGTCACTTCCTCCAGACTGCCCAGCGTATAGCTGGAGAAGACATAGTTATACTGATTCAGCCGCCCGCTGACGTCTGCCTCCACGGCTGCAACCGCATCTCCGCTCTCGATCACCGCCAGGAAGCCGCGGTCCTGAACCTTCATACCAAATACAGGCAGCCGTGCGGTCTCCTCCTTTTGCACTTGCCCCAGCTGGGTCAGCGCAGCATCCGGCCCGTACATCGCGGTACGGTAAGGGGTTGCATAGAGCTTGTTATTATTGAAGTGTATCAGCGACCCGGAGCCGTCAGGCACCAGGCTGTAGCCTTCATCCTTCGTCCCGCTCGCCCCAAAAAACGGAAGCAGCGACAAACTCTGAATATGCATATTATCCGGATAACGGACCTTATCGCCCGGGATGCTTACCCGCAGCAGCTTCCCGTCCAGCCGGTATTCCAGGGGAAGCGTCACCAGAGCGGCTCCGTCCTCCTCTTCACCGTAGGCCGCCTTATCGATGGCGATTTGCGCCTCATCATAGCCGATCTGCCCGAACAGGGAGGTTACCTTCTTCAGCCCCACTCCCTTGAAGGAGGTATCCCTTCTTTCATACCGCTTGTTCGGCTCATCGTACCTGAACCGCTTCTCAATCTCCTTCTTGTCACTGTCCTTCTCAAGGCGCCCGATGATCAGGGTACGGAAGCGTTCTTCACTGATGTATTTGGGAATGCCGTCGATATTGCTCTTGACCTCCCCCAGCGTATACACGATATTCAGGCTGTCGCCCGATTCCTCGATGGTGAACTGGCTGCTCTGCACACTGTGGGTGTAGTTGTCGTAGTTCATCAGATTGCCCTTGCTGTCATAATAGGTCAGCTCCACCTGCACATTCAGCTTGGATTTGTTATATCCGGTGGCGACAGCATCCTGTTCGCGGTCCTGCGGGTTAGAATACCAGAGCGCTCCGCTCTTCTTATCCTTAACGGCGATCTCCGTGGTCATCTGATTCAGATACAGGGTCAGATATTCGTTGTCCAGTGCCTCCTTCATGTCTGCGGATAGCTCCGGCGATTTCGGGGTCGGGGTGTCCTGCACGCTCTGCGCTGAGGATTGTATCGCTGCTTCGGATGGTTTCGCTGCTTCAGACTGTACCGCCGATTCAGCTTCAGGTGCGGATTCGGCCAAGTCCGCGTACGGCAGGACGGCTGCGCCGCTGAGCATAAGCACAATTGCAATGATGGTTAGCTTCTTCTTCAAAGCCTGGCTCCTCCTTTCTTATCCGCGAAGTGAAAGCTCCTGGTAGACGGTGTAGACAAAACTGACAATTTGCTGGATCAGATTGAAGAACAGCAGGCCCAGGAAGATGATAATGCCCACCACGGCCAGCGTCAGCAGCATGGTTGTAATCGTTTTGAGCACCGTGTACTGATGAACCGTCATGGTCCCGATGAACAAGAGCCACACGAACCACAGCGTGGCCAGAGCATCCAGCAAATGATAGAAGGAAGCCTCCCGCAGCGTAATCACGTTGCTGAGCAGGATATTGGGAATGTTGATCAGAATCAGCGGAAGCAGGGCGTAGCCTGTCGTAATGACGATCTCCCCGAACTTCCCCTCCCCGTCCATCAGCGTCGTCAGCGACCAGTTCGCCAGGCACCAGAGCAGGAACGGGAAAATAATATACTTGAGCTCATTGATGCTGTTCAGTGCTAGCGGGTGATTATAATTGACCACATAGCCCACATACTGGCGCTTCACAATCATGGTCAGGGTAAGGGCGAGAAGAATGCCCAGTGCCATACGCAGCTTGCCCTTATTCTCGTATTTCAGATCCCAGAATCCGTCGAAGGGGTGTACTGCTACATGCAGTGAATATTTAATGTCCTTAAGAAACAGCATCCTGGACCCTCCCTCCCTTTCTCGACCGCTTCACCAGGCGGGCAATCACGTAGCCGCCCAGCAGCACGGCAATCATTCCGGTCATATAGATGCTGAAGTGATCGCGCATATACTCCCTGCGGTATTTCCCCAGTGCCTTGGAGTAATATTCACGGTCATTGCCCAGCTTCAGATAGGTCATAGCCTCCTTGTATTCGCCTTGGCGGAGCAGAGATTTGCCGATGCCGACATACGCCATCTCATAGTTGGCGTCCAGCTTCAGCACCTCCCGCCACAGCTTCGCGGCTTCATCATGCTTGCCGGAGCTGTACAGGGTGTTGGCTTCATTCACCATGCTGCCGAACCGGGTCACCGTGAACTCGGTAATTCTCCCCAGATCACGGTCCAGCACATAAATCGCATTCTCATAGCTCTCCACCGCCGCCGGGTTCTTGAATGTGCCGAGCTGGCTGCCCAATTGGCCGATTACATATAGCAGCTTGCCGTCCTCATTGTAGGTGAAGATCCGCCCGCGCGTGGCGTCCAGTGCCCGGTAGACCCCGTTTCCGGTCACATCAATGTCAATGAAGGCGGAGCGGTCCTTACTCAGATCTCCGATCGGTGGAATCTCCCCGCCAACCCGCAGGACATCGATGCCGGAGGGATTCAATCTTTTTACCGGAGAGAAGGTCTTCTTATCCACCGTAGTGGTATAGATGAAGCCATCCTCATCGACATCGACATTATTGAATTCCAGCGGAATGAACTGCACCATCTTCTCGCGCTGCTCCTTGGTCGATACCGACTTCCAGAACAGATCCACAGGATCAAACTGCACCTTGTTCGTGCCCATGAAGCCTGTGAACTGCCCGTCGCTGTCGAACTCGATCAGCCCTTCATAGACCCCTCTGCCGACCACATAGATGCGGCCTGCCTTATCAACAATCACTTTCAGCGGAAAATACTCAAAACCCGCTCCGATCACATCCGCCTTCGGCGCCCCGATCTCCCGCACGAAGGTCCCTGTGCCGTCCAGCTCGACCAGCCGTCTGTTCTCCGTATCCGCCACGTAGATCCGGCCGGCGTCCGTCACGAAGAGACCTTCCGGGTTATTGAAGCTGTCCTTCTTCTCCCCGTTCCGGAAGCCTTCGATGACACGGAGTGTGTTCCACTCCTTATCCAGCACCACAATCCTCCCGTTCCCGGAATCGAGCACATAGAGCAGCCCTTCCGCTGAGACAAACAGGTCTCCCGGAGCGGTCCAGGCTCCCGTCCCTGCCTCCAGCCCGCTGATGGCCCTCGAAGGAAGATAAGCAATCGGCGACTGAACAGCGTCTCCCCAGTAGGAGTAGGTATATCCTTCATACGGTGCAGCCCCGGCCGGCCTAGGACACAGGCTCACAAGCAGCAGCACGGATACAAGCACCAGTATCGATGACTTTATTCTCAACCCTAACGCCTCCATCGCTTCAGTCCTTCATGCCGGACGAAGCCATCGTCTGAATCACATTGCTCTGTGACAGAATGAACGTCACAATCGGCACGGTCATCATAATCACCGCCACCGCGGCTCCGACTCCTGCACGGGCGATCCCGCCCTGAATAATCTGGCCCATCGCGTAATGCAGCGTCTTGAGCTGCTCGCTGTAGATGAAGCTGCCCCCGTCCGTGCCCCATAGCATCTGCATCATCAGAATGAGCAGCGTCAGCCAAGCCGGCTTCACCAGCGGCATGACAACCTGCCAGAAGATGCGGTATTCACTTGCCCCGTCTATCTTCGCCGCCTCCAGCAGCGCATCCGGGATCTGCTCCATGAACTGCTTCATGAGATAGAGTCCCAGCGGATAGGCAAAGGCAGGAACGATAACCGCCTGGTAGGAGTCCATCCAGCCCAGAGCGGACATAATCATATAGTTCGGTATCGCGGTGACATGCGGCGAGAACATCAGCGACAGGACAACCACGGTGAACAGCACCTTGGAGCCGCGGAATTTATGCTTCGCCAGCGGGTAAGCCGCCGCCGAGGCCAGCAGAATATGCCCGGCTGTACCGGCAGCGGTAATGAATACCGTGTTGAATATATATCTGGAGAACGGCACCCAGGAATTCTTCATCACCTGAAACAGATTGGCGAAGTTCTCAAGCGTGGCATTGCGTACAAACAGCGTAGGCGGGAAAATAAACAGCTCATCCAGCGGCTTGAACGCATTGTTAATGACATAAATTAACGGAATCGCCATGAATGATCCGAATCCGGCCAGGGCCAGGAACAGCAGGGCGTCGACCTGCCAGGAACGGTTTACTTTTTTGTTCAGACGTATCGCCAGCTTCATCCCGCTTATTCACCCACCCTCTTCAGCAGCTTTTGAACAATCAGATTGCTGCCCAGCATCATCACGAACAGCACGGTGGCAATCGCCGAGGCATAGCCCATCTCGAAGCGGATCGTACCGTAGTCCACCAGATGGGTTACAATCGTATGCGCCCCGTACTGCACACTCGGGAAGCCTGCCAGCGCCATAGCCACATCGGCAACTGCCAGCGACGCAGTGATCTGAATAACCGCGCCGAACATCAGCTGCGGGCGCATGGAAGGGAGCGTAATGAACCACAGCTCCTGCCAGCGGTTTTTGACACCGTCCACAGCCCCTGCTTCATACAGCGTCTTGTCAACGGTCTGCAGTCCGGCGATGAAGGCCAGGAAGCTGGTCCCGAGGCTTAGCCAGAGCTGTACCAGCATGATGATCCCCAGCATATACTTGGGGTCCTGCAGCCATTGGATCGGCTCATAAATTACGCCAAGCTGCATGAGAAGTCCGTTGATGATCCCGTAGGAGTCACTGGAGAAGATGATCTGCCAGATGAAGAATACATTCCCCGAGATCGACGGCGCAAAAAAGATCAGGGTCATAAACGCCCGCAGCTTGGGATTCAGCTCATTGATCAACCAGGCAAACAGAAAACAGGCGATATAGCTGACCGGTCCGGTAACGACCGAGAAAATCAGTGTATTCTTGACCCCGATCAGGAACACATCATCGTTCCAGAGCAGCTTGGAATAATTCTCCCAGCCGATCCAGCGCGGCATCTCCAGCATATTGAAGTGCGTGAAGCTGAAGATGATCGAAATCGCCACCGGCAGTACGGTAAACAACAGAAACAGCACCATATATGGAGCCAGCAGGACGTACAGGTGCTTATCCCGCCGCACATCCTTGCCGAACAAAGCCCAGTAATTACGCAGCCCGGAAGGGGACAGCCGGGGCTGAATCAAGGGTTCGGCCGTATTTTTCACTTTCTGCACAAGAGTCCCTCCCTATTCCCTTCGTTTCAAATCGAACTCTGCTCTCTTCTGATCAATCTCATAGTCGATCTCCTGCACATAATCGTACAGGGCATCAGCGGTGTTCGTTCCATTGTTGATGACCTCGCGCAGGGCATTGTCCAGATGGCGGCCTGTGAAGTAACCGCCAGGCACCTCAGGTACACCCTGCACCCATTGCCACTGCTCCTCCAGATGGCGGTAATCGCTAGTCGGCCACGGCAGCTCCTTAAGCGCTTCAACGTTGGCGGTCGGATACCGCGCAGCCGCGCCCATGAGGCCCTCCATCTCCCGGCCGAAGCGGACCTGCGAATCCTTGTCGACCCACCACTTCATGAATTCCCAGGCGGCATCCTTGTTCCCCGCCTGCCTCAGCATCAGGGCGGCAGTGCCCCCGCTGGCAACGTCCCTGCGGATACTTCCGTCCGGCTGCTTCGTCCCCGGAACCGGAATGAATTCCCATAGCCCCTTAATCTCCGGCGCAGATACGCTCAGATAGTTATAGAAGGTATAATCCTGAATGCCGACCGGCATCTCGCCGGTGCGGAACCGCATCGGGAAGTCGAAGATCAGCGGCAGCTTGTAGCTGGTATAGAAATTGGTCCAGTTCTTGAAGGCAGCCAGCCCGGTCTCTGTATCGAGTCCGCTCTTCGCTCCGTTATTCAGATAAAATGATCCGCCCATCTGATAGAGCAGCATGGCATAGGCGCGGTTGACCTCCAGCACCGGCACGCCTGTGGTCTGCGCGAGCGGCAGCGCCATATCCATCCGGTGCTTCTGCAGCACGGGAATCATCGCGTATACCTCATCCCAGGTCTGCGGCGGCGCAAGGTTCAGCTCCTGCAGAATATCCTTCCGGTAGAACAGCATGTTGAAGATCTGCTGCTCCGGCAGGGCAAAGACCTGATTCTCGAACCGGTACGGCACGAGCGCGCTGTCTCTGAACTGCTTCACCACATCCTCATAGCCGGGATACTTCGACAGATCCTCCGCCGCTTTGCGCATCCCGAAGTTCACTGGCATATCATTGCCGACCTGCATCGCCACATCCGGGCCTTCCCCGGCCAGCGAGGCGCGCAGCAGCACATTCGGACTCACCAGCTTCAGATTGACACCGATGCCGGTAAGCGGGGTAAATGTATCATCGATCATTGCCTTCAGCACCTGCGCCTGGTCGCGGCCGGTTCCGATCCATACATCAATGGTCTCGCCGTTCTCCGTGGTATTGCCAATTGTGTTGTAATCCTCGAAGAACGAATGGGTGAAGGACGACACCTCATGCACAAGCTTCCTGAATCCGGAAGCATTCGCCTTCGGCAGCTTCACATCCGGCGAAGACAGCAGCAGATAATCAATCTCCAGCGGCTGCTCCCGTACCTCCAGAATCCAGGAGCCTACGCTGCCGACATTGATTTTGAACTGCGACAGCCGCTTCTGCACCGTTTCCGGCTTGTCGGCCATGTCCGCCAGCTGATAGGCAGTTTTATTCAAGGTTGCGGTTTTATCACTCTTTTCCCCTGTAAGCCGGACCAGCTCTTCCGATACGCCATATAGAATCTGGCTCTGCTCACGGAAGACCGCCGTCATATCCGGGATTTGCTCCTCCAGCCTGTAATCGCGGTACGGATCTGGCACATTCCCTGTAATCATCAGGATTTTCCGGTACATCGCATTAATGTCCAGCACACTGGCCTCCACCTGGCGCAAGAGCGGTGCAATTGCCCCGAGGCTGACCTCCAGCTGTAATTCGTGTTTTCCTTTGCTTAAATAGAACAAATACGGCTCATCATCGTTCCCCAGCCGGTTCATCTGCCAATCCGAATCGTAGTAGAACGGAATCTGCAGCATTTCCCGGAACGGAATCTCTCCGTCAATCCGCATAGAGCGTGTGGAATAGATCCCTCTTAGCAGCTCCTGCCGGCCTTTGATGGTGATGTTGTACAGACCGTCCTCCGGCGCTTCCACCTCCCAGGCGATCCATTGTCCCGGTACCCGCCAGTTGTTGCCGCCAATCGTGTTCATTCTGATCTTGGACACATCGTACGGCTCTGTTGAAGGGCTTGAGCGGTCTGTGATCGGATACAAGGTCGGGGAGGATTTGTAGGCCGCCGCTTCCCCCTGCACCTTGACCGCGTGGCCGCTGGTAGCCTTATACCCCTTAGCTTCGTAGCTCTGATTCACCTCTGCGTAGGCAGCGGGTGCATCGTAGCTGTGCAGCTTAATATAGTCGATGACCATCGGCTCTCTGCTGGACACCATCGTCAAGGTGTGCCGTCCGGCCGACAGATAGAATTGATACGGCTCCTCATAGTAGCCTTCCGTATCTCTCAGCAGCGTCTCCTGCCAGGCCGGGGCATCAATCTGGCGCGGCCGGAGATCATTGTCCCGGTTATCCTGCTGGATCTCCGGGTTCTCATTGACCCAGATCCGCCCGAAGGACAGATTGCGGGCGCTGGTGAACGGCAGCTTGCCGTCGATCAGCAGCTCACGTTCAATCGCCGAGCTTTTGCCCTTCACCGGATAATACCGGACAGAGATGTGATACAGTCCGGACTTCGGCACATCCAGCTGCCACTCTACCGAACCGCTCTCCTCCGTTCTGACGTATCTTCCCGTCTCCCCGCCAAGCTCCGTCAGCACCTCCGGACTCATCCCCTCGGCCCCGGTATAATCAGCTCCCTTCAGCATAATTTCTTCGCGGGGCTGCTCCTCGCCCTCATATTGCTGCAGATAATGCTCATAGCTGCCCTCAGGCAGCTGCCGCACCTCCTGCCCGTTCCCCGTCACACCTTGCGCCTGGGCAGCAGGCAGCTCTGCGCTTGCCGCAGGCAGCGCCATCATGGAGATCAGCATGACGGTTACAAGTGTCCGGTTCATCATCCGCCGGGATAATGATATTCTCACTCGGGTTCCCTCCTCTAGCAGACTTGCATATTAAGAGTGATACAGGTGGTGCAGAATAGAAGGATAAATAATTGTGTGAAACATATAAATCCTTATAATTCAAGCGCACACGGCTACGCCGCCCTATAAGGGCGGCAGCCGATTTTGCAGACAAACACAGCAGGTATTGCGCAAGACAAGCAGGTATTACCCTTGTTATGAGCTGTCCAGCTACCTATTTCTTCTCTTTATCCTGCTCACCGCTCAGTACTTTCTTGGCTGCGGCCTGCGCCGTTCCAATCACTTGGGCCACCCCGGTGGACGGTGTAATCTCGCCCTTCAGGAATTTCTCAGTCACCTTATCCAGCTGATCCTTGACGCCAAGACCGCCGTAACGTCCGCCGAAGACCCGCTCCACCTTATCTTCATCATTCATCGCATTGGCGATAGAGGCTTCATCCGGCAAAATATTCTCCATCGACAGTCTGCGGTTCTCCTGCCAGCTGTCGAACGGCTGCAGATCCTCCCAGATCTTTACGATTGTATCCGCATCCTTAACGCCTTTGGGAATGGCATAGGCTGCTGTCTGGCCCAGCGGATCGTAGTACTTATCGGCCTGCGGGCCTTTTGGAATATAGACATACCCCCATTCATCCTTCATCTTGCCAAGAATACGCCCCTCGATTTCCCAGAGACCGCCCGGATACATAGCCACGGTGCCTTCTCCAAAATACTTAGCCGGGTCTTCCCAGTCATTGCCCTCGTTAGGCTTGAATACCTTATCCTGCGTGTACAGCTTATGAAGGAAGTTAAGCGCTTCCATGGATGCCGGTGAATCAAAGACCGCCTTCTGAGTAGCTTCATCGTAGATTTTGCCGCCGTTGCTGGCGATCAGCAGCTCCGAGATCACATAATGGGCTCCGGCCAGACCGTACTGGTCCATCTTCCCGTCCCCGTTCTTGTCAATCGTCAGCTTCTTAGCCGCATCAAGCATCGTATTCCAGTTCCAGTTATCCTCATCCATCAGCTGCTGCGGGTCCTTCAGGCCCGCTTCCTTGAAAATACGCTTGTTATAGAACACGCCGCTGTCGTTCGGGCTATACCAGCTTTCCAGGCCATAGACCTTATCGCCGCCGAAGCGCATGGAATCAATCACACTCTGATCGATGAGTGAATCCTTCAGATAATCATCCAGCGGTGTCAGGAAACCGCCATGCATCAGGCCCCAGATGAAGCCGTCAGGCAGCCGGACAATCTCGGCAAACGGATCGCTTGCCATAACGGAAGAGGACAGCTTCTCGGCGGTGGACCAATACTCTGTATTCAGGTATTTAATCTTGACGTTGTATTTCTCTTCCACCGCTTTGATCCGTTCGCGGGCAAGCTCATCTGCCTCTGAATCCCCGACAGGAGTGGCGTCCCACCAGTGGGAGATGCGGATCTCCCGCCCGTTCAAATTAGCAGCCGGCTCCTTCGGCGCTTCCGTTGCCGCTGCTGGCGTTTCACTGGCTGCCGGAGCCTGAGTCGCCTCCGCCGCCGGTATTGTTGCCGGTGCAGACGCGTTATTCCCTCCGCTGCAACCGGTTACAAGTGTAACTACGGCTGTAAGCAGCATGAACCACGCCGAGCTTTTCTTCTTCAACTGTTTCACTGTTCGCCACGCTCCCCTAATTTCAGTGATGTTAAGCTAATCCAAGATTGAACTGATTCAAGATTGAACTGATTCAAGATTGAACTGATCCAAGATTAAACTGATTCAAGATTAAACTGATTCAAGATTAAACTGATTCAAGCATGTCTGCGTCCGTCCCCCGCTCCCTTCCCGATGTCATATTTATATAGTGGCGTATGCCAGCATATAAGCCCTTAAGACTACCCTTGAGATGATGAAAAGAAAACTTGGAAATAAATCAACTTGGATACGGTTATTGCCGCCCCCTAAGGGCGGTGCCGTATAAGCGAGAAAGATAAGGAGCATTGCATGGCCGAATCGTCCCTTTAAGGGCGGTGCTGCTCCAGAGGGAAGGATAAGGATTGTTGTACGGCCCCTGCCGTCCCATTAAGAGCGATACTGCTTCAGAGGGAAGGATCAGGATTGTTGTACGGCCCCTGGCCGCCCCATTAAGAGCGATATGCTTCAGAGGGAAGGATCAGGATTGTTGTACGGCCCCTGGCCGCCCCATTAAGAGCGATACTGCTTCAGAGGGAATATCAGGATCAACTGTGTACTCCCATGCCGTCCCTCTAAGGACGGTGCCTCTCTTGAGGAAAATATCAGGGTGACTGGTGGGTTATGGCTGCGAATTCTTATACTTTTCAAATTATCAGCAAATTCAAAAAATCCCCTTGTCCCATATGTACAGCCAGAGTAACCGCTTACTCAAACTCTAAAAAATAATGAAATGGGTTTCATGAAATCCATTTCATTATAACTTCTGGTTATCCCCTGGTCAATCCTACTTTACACAAATTTCATGCTTCAATCCAAAAACTTTCCAGAATACAGGCCCCCTCGTGCTGACGCACTCCACATACGCCTGGAAAGTTCTTGACCGGCCCTGGATGAACATACTTGAATGCGTGCACAGCAGACTTGTCTGGTAGGCAGCTTCCGTTAGGCTACTATGCGTGCTAATGCGCGAGCTATTCTGCGGTATTTTTCGGACGGCCCGTGCTGTCCCGTACCACCAGCTTTGGCTGGAGCACCGTACGTTTCTTGGGATTCCTGCCGCTGATCAGCTCATGGAGCATCTCTACCGACAGCTCCCCCAGCTGGTTGGTGTTCTGCGACACGGTGGTCAGCTCCGGAATAACCGCTCTGGATAAGGGCGAATCGTCGAATCCGACGATCGACAGATCCTCCGGTATCTTCAGCCCATGCTGGGTAGCCGACTTCAACGCCCCGATGGCCGTAAAATCATTTACACACAGCACCGCTGTCGGCCGGTCCTCTTGCTCCAGCATCCGGTCCATCAGCGTCCGCCCGCCCTCGATCGAGAAGTCATGGAACATGACCCAATCCTTGCGCAGCGTAAGCCCCCGCTCCTTCAGCTTCATCCTCACGGACTTCAGCTTCACCTGGGTCGTGGAGGTCTCCTCCATTCCCCCGAGGAATCCGATTCTCCGGTGCCCCAGGTCCAGCAGATGCTGGGTGGCCAGTGCCGCCCCTTCTTCTTCATCGGTGTAAATGCGGTGCAGTCCGCTCCGGGGCAGATTGCCGTTGACCAGCACGATCGGCACATGCTTCGACAGCTCAACGACCTCCTGGGACAACGCCGGCGGACACTGATTCAGGTTAATTCTGCCGCCCAGGAAAATAATCCCGTCCACTCTTTTCTCCCGAAGGATGCTAAGGTACTCCGATTCACGGCTATGCTCCCCCGCCGTATCGCAGAGGAAGAAGGTATAACGCTTCTCTCTAGCCACATTCTCGGCTCCCCAGAAGACCTCCGGGAAAAAGGGGTTGGTGATGTCAGGTAAAATCATGGCGATCGTGCCAGTCTCCTTCTTAAGCAGACTGCGGGCCAGCGCGTTCGGCTGAAACTGATGCTTCTCAATCACAGCCATGATGATCTCCCGGGTGCTCTCCTTGACCGGAGCTGTATTGTTGAGGACACGGGAGACTGTGGCTACGGACACCTGGGCCTCCTTGGCGATATCATATATGGTAATCGTCTTCATCCTTTACCTCCTTGGTCTCGCGTTCCTGGCTTATAGCAACTTACATCCGGGGCGGATGGGTGCGGGTGGTTGGGGTGGGGATTGGGGTTGAGCGGGAGTTGGCAGGGGGGGCAGGGCGTGGGTAGAGTTGGTAGGGCGCAGGGGATGGGGCGGTGCTTAGTGGCCCGTTATTCGTGCCAGCCGCCAACCGCTCCTCATTTCGCTCAACCGCCCACTTTTGGCCAATTCAGGGGCATTTCTGCTCCTCATTTCGTTCGACCCGCCCACTTTTGGCAATTCAGGGGTATTTGTGCTCCTCATTTTGCTCGACCCGCCCACTTTCGGCCAATTCAGGGGTACTTGTGCTCCTCATTTCGTGCGCCCCGCCCACTTTCGGTCAATTCAGGGGTATTTGTGCTCCTCATTTCGTTCGACCCGCCCACTTTCGGTCAATTCAGGGGTATTTGTGCTCCTCATTTTGCTCGGCCCGCCCACTTTCGGCACATTTAATGGGATCTATCCCTTTGATTTCACCGCGCGGTCCACTTTCGGCACATTTAATGGGATTTATCCCTTTGATTTCACCATGCGGCTCACTTTCGGCACATTTAATGGGATTTATCCCTTTGGTTCGGCCGTGCGGCTCACTTTCGGCACATTTAATGGGATTTATCCCTTTGATTTCACCGCGTGGTCCACTTTCGGCACATTTAATGGGATTTATCCCTTTGATTTCACCGTGCGGCTCACTTCCGGCACTTTTTAATGGGATTTATCCCTTTGGTTCGGCCGTGCGGCTCACTTCCGGCACTTTTTAATGGGATTTATCCCTCTGATTTCACCGTGCGGCTCACTTCCGGCACTTTTAATGGGATTTATCCCTTTGATTTCACTGTGCGGCTCACTTCCGGCACTTTTAATGGGTTTTTGCAGTCTGATTCCGGCGCGGTTAGTGGCGCACATATACTATACTTTCGGCTGTTGAGGTCAGGTAGTACTTAATTCCAGTTTGTCCACAACCGAAGCCCCCTACATTTGCTCAACAGCACACGGAAGCGGCGGCACTCTCTTTAGAAGGACGGCAGCCGTTACAGCGTTGGTGAGAAGATGAGAGAAGCACCCCCGTCTAGCACCAAACATACTAATCTTTACACTGCAATCGGCAGCAGTGATGCTTGTCCGTTGGTGATCTGTATGGCTCAGCAGGGATTAGCATAGCGGTAGCAGCTTGGAGCCTACGTCCCTTGCTCATCGAAATAGCTGTTCAGCAGCTTGAGGAACACATTCGGAAAGGCGTAATTTTTCATGTCCTCACGGTTGATCCAGCGCTGCGCTCCGCTGTCTGCTGCATCAGCTGCGGCATCCCCGCTGTCGAACAGCGCCAGCGGTGCGTCTTCCGCCGGCTGTGCCCCCAGCGCCGCAGCCAGCAGGCTGTTCTCACGCTCCGCATGAGTCGCTCCCGCATCCACTCCCAGCGTGCCATCCGCGCGTCCTGCATGCACCGCCCCAGCATCCGCCCCCAGCGCGCCATCCGCGCGCTCCGCTTGCGCCGCCCCGTACACGGCGCGGCTCTCCGCTGCCAGCGGCAGCGCCGCCTCTTCCCTGCAGCGGTACACCTGCAGGGTCCACACAATATGGCTGAATGTATGCTCCGCAGCCATCCAGTGCCCCTCAGGCCGGGCGTGAATCCCGGCCTGGCTCATGGATCGGCGTAGCCGGTCCAGCGCTGCCGCTTCCGGCAGCAGCGCACCGCGCGCGCCGCCAGCCTCAGCAGGCGGCGCCGGCCAGTGCGGCAGCTCCCACATGCGGGCCAGCAGCCCGCTGGCCGGCCGCTGCCGGATCAGTACCCGGCCCGCGTGCTCGCCGCGGCCCTCCACCAGGGCAGCCAGCCGCTCCTCCGGACGCGGCGGCTTCGCCTTGGTCTTGACGGGCAGCGAAGCCTCGCAGCCCGCCAGCCGTGCGGCGCAGTGCTCCATCACCGGGCACGGAAGGCAGCGCGGTGATTTCGGCGTGCAGATGAGCGCGCCAAGCTCCATCAGCGCCTGATTGAAGCTGCCCGCCTCCCCTTCGGGGATGAGTTCGGCGGCGAGCTTTTCCATTTTCACACGGGTCGGGCCTTTGGCAATGTCGTCCTCAATCAGAAAATACCGGGATAAGACGCGCATCACATTGCCATCCACCGCCGGCTCCGGCCGGTTGAACGCGATGCTCAGAATAGCACCGGCTGTATACGGGCCTACGCCCTTGAGGCCGAATACGGCATCGCGGTCATCCGGCACCTGCCCCCCGTACAGCTCCTTGACCTGCTTCGCGGCATGCTGGAGATTCCGGGCACGCGAGTAGTAGCCAAGGCCCTCCCAGCATTTCAGTACCTCCTCCTCCGGTGCATCTGCGAGCGCCTCCACGGTTGGAAACTGCTCAATGAAACGGTTGAAATAAGGAATCACTGTATCTACCCGGGTCTGCTGCAGCATAATCTCAGAGATCCAGATGTAATACGGGTTACGGTGGCGTCGCCACGGCAGGTCCCGCTTCTGGAGGTGGTACCATTCCAGCAGGAACCGGCTGAAGAATAACTTGGCTTCCTGCTGCGCTTCTATGTGCTTCTCATCTGTGGTCATCGTTATTCTCCTTGCCGTTCATAATTATATAGTTACAGGCTATGGCCGGTCGTCCGCTCCACCACCGCGAAGGCCGAGGCCAGTCCGCGGCTGTGCGTAATGGTGAGATGAATGACATACTCCTGCTCCGGCAGCCCCAGCCGGTCCCAGGCCTCCGCCGACAGTATGGCTACTGGCTTGCCCAGCGCATCCGGCAGAATCTCAATGTCCTGAAAACCCACCATCTGACCGATTCCGCAGCCCAGCGCCTTCACAACCGCTTCCTTGGCCGAGAATCTCCCGGCGGTGAATTCCGCTGTCTTCGCGCCTTTGCCTGCGGCCAGCACCCGCTCCTGCCCGGTCAGAATTCTCCGTGCGAACCGGTCGCCCAGGCTGCCCTCTGCAATCCCGGCAACCCTGCCGATTTCCAGCACATCATGCCCGATTCCGTAAATCACACTCCCACACCTCTCCTGGCTCTGCATTCCTTAACCCTCTTATATTACCTTCTATCCTTACCCTGCGTCTAATGATATGATCTTGCTAGGACTCCACAGATCTCATGTAACAGTGAAGCCTGTCAGCTTCTTGACCAAGTATTATTAATAATAGTCTTAGCGTCAGCTTTCTGCTATCTTAAAAGAAAAAAAACTGAAAGTCTATCACCCGCAAATCAGGTATATCTGGTAAGAAAGTACAACCGCCAGTTCCAAGAGATGAAGGAAAGGAAGAATACCTTATGTCCCGTAATTTTGAATTACCCGCAGGGGAGGATACGGTGCTTCGCTGCTCCCATTTTCCCGCTCAGGGAGAGGCCCGGAGTGTGGTGGTTATCGCTCACGGCTACAAAGGCTTCAAGGATTGGGGGATGTTCCCGTATACGGCACAGGCGCTCAGCGACGAGCATGAAGTGATCAGCTTCAACTTCTCCCATGCCGGCATCGGCGAGGATCTGCAGAATTTCACCGAGCTGGATAAGTTCGCCCGCAATACCTACCAGCGTGAGATCAAGGATATGGAGATCCTGCTCTCTTATCTGAGCCAGCACCACAGGTTCGGCAGCCTCCCGCTTTTCCTGCTGGGCCATAGCCGCGGCGGGGGCGACTCACTCCTCTACGCACTGGATCATCCGGCAGAAATTGCCGGGGTCATCTCCTGGAACGGGATCACTAACCTGGATCTGTTCACAGAGCAGCAGAAGAGTGAAATGCGGGAAAAGGGCCGGACCCATGTGCTCAACGGACGGACCGGCCAGCAAATGCCGCTGGACGCCATCATTATAGAGGATCTGGAGCAGCAGGCGGAGCGTTACCAGATTCTAGAGCGGATGAAGCAGGCCAACTTCCCCGTTGTCCTGATTCAAGGCAGTGAGGACGGCGAGCATCTGCGGCGCGGCTCCGAGCAATTGGTCCGGCTGCGGCCGGATATCGAATGGGTGCAGATTCCCGGCGGCAATCATACCTTTGGCACCGTTCATCCTTTTGCCGGAACTACCCCCCAGTTAGAACTGGCGATATCCGCTACCAGAGAGTTCATCGACCGGGTGCTGGCGAAGTAGGCCGTACATTTATAATGAGCCTCACATACCTGGCCGACTAATTGTATTCGGTTTTCCGCATACATTTGGCCGTTCGCCTTCGCACCAGCACAATGTATTCGGTTTTTCGCATACATTCGGCCGATGTACCTTCACACGAGCATATTGTATTCGGTTTTCCGCACACATTTGGCCGTTCGCCTTCGCACCAGCACAATGTATTCGGTTTTCCGCATACATTCGGTCGATGCACCTTCATACGAGCTATTGTATTCGGTTTTCCGCACACATTCGGCCGATGCACCTTCGCACCAGCACATTGTATTCGGTTTTCCGCATACATTCGGCTCGTTCGCCTTCGCACCAGCATACTCTTACACAAAAAACGCCGGAGCGTCTGCATCAAGCGCAGCGCCCCGGCGGCTCCGGCATAACCTGTCTAGATCCCCGGAATACTATCGCGCTTATGCGCCGTTCTCCGGAAGAAGCGCTCCAGCTTCTCAGCCGCTTCAGGGCTGACGGTCTTCCCCTCCAGATAATCGCTGTTCTCCTCATAGGTGATTCCAAGCTCAGTCTCATCCGTCTGGCCCGGCCAGAGTCCGGCCGTCGGCGCTTTGGTTACGATATCTGCCGGCACGCCAAGCGCCGCAGCCAACTGCCGTACCTGCCGTTTGTTCAGGGAGGACAGCGGTGTTATATCGACGGCGCCATCGCCCCACTTCGTATAGAATCCGGTAATGGCCTCAGAGGCATGATCGGTACCCACCACCAGCAGATTGTTCTCAAAAGCAAGCGCATACTGCATCACCATCCGCGTTCTCGCTTTTACATTCCCCTTGCCCTGATGGGTAATATGCTTGTGCTGGCCCAGGGCCTTCAGGCTATGCTCGACCTCCAGGGCGATCTCGTTCACCGCTTCTTCGATATTGGTCTCCACCGTATGGGTCAGCTCAAAAGCCCGGGCCACCGCATAGCTGTGCTCAATATCCTCCTGCTCCCCGTAAGGCTGGAACACCCCGAGTGTCATATACTCCTTGCCTTCCTCCGCCGTCAGCTCGTCCGTAGCCAGCTTGCACAGACCCGCAGCCACGGCGCTGTCCACACCCCCGCTAATCGCAATCAGCAGACCTCTGGCCCCCGCCTGGAGCGCATACGCTTTCAGGAAATCTACACGCTTACGGATCTCCGCATCCGTATCAATCACCGGCTTAACTCCCAGCGTAGCAATAATCTCTTCCTGCAGACTCACAGGACCACCCCGTTTCTTAGAATTGTAATCCCTACCCTTAACATTAGAAAAAAAATCCCGCATGAGCCAAGCCCCCGGCTGACGGCTGGCTGATGCGGGATCATTACTTATTCATGCTGCTGCCCTCAGGCTGCAGGACATTATTACTGGCACACGCGGTCAAAAACTTCCTTCAGCTCCGCAGCAATCTCGGCGGCCGAACGGTCTTCCACACCGTGACGTTCGATGAAGTGAACCAGCTCGCCGTCCTTCATCAGCGCGATGGAAGGGGATGATGGCGGATACGGTGCGAAAAATTCACGCGCCTTGGCGGTAGCTTCCTTCTCCTGCCCGGCAAATACGGTGAACAGGTGATCCGGCAGAATCTCGTTCTGCAGCGCCTGGGCTACCCCTGGACGGCACTGTCCGGCGGCACAGCCGCATACGGAGTTCACAACAACCAACGAAGTTCCCTTGGCTGCCGGAAGGGCTGCTTCCACATCCTCCGGTGTTAATAGCTCCTGAAATCCGATGCTTGTCAGATCGTCGCGCATAGGTTGGATAGAATCTCTCATATATTGATTAAAAGACATGGACATTTCTCTGCACTCTCCTTCATCACTTGAATTGAGATAAGGTCAGAACCCGGATAACGTTACCGCGTTCCAGCACTACTTGCTAACTTTATTATACATACATACTCTGCGAAAGCAAGAGACGCAGCCTGCCGCTGCACAGCCCCGAAACGGTGCCGTCCCCGTGAAATCTGTTACATATATACAGGGCTTTGGACCGCTCCCTCTCTGGACTCCACCGGAAAAGTAACGATGACCGAGGTCCCGGACCCTACCTCCGATTCTACCCGGATCGTTCCGTTATGCCGCTCCGCAATACTAAGACAGAGCGGCAGGCCAAGACCTGTCCCCTGGCTCTTGGTGGTGAAGAACGGAGTGAACAATTGATTCAGCTGACTCTGGGGCATGCCTTCTCCGGTATCCGTAATAATCAGCAGCACGTTATCCTCATGCTCACAGGCAGCCAGCGTCAGTACGCCCTTGGCCTCCATCGCCTCCATGGCGTTGCGGGCCAGATTCAGAATCAGCTGCTTGATCTCCCGGACATTCAACTGCAGCAGCGGCATCGTCGGGCTGATTTTCAGCTCCACACTCTGGCCGCGGAGATTGGCATCCGCCCAGATCAGCGGCGTAAGCTCCTCCAGAATAGGCTGGAGCCCGGCCGGCTCCTTGTCCGATACACGGGTCTGTGCCAGCGACAGAAAGTCATTGATGATGCTGTTGGCCCGGTCCAGCTCTTCCATGACAATATGATAATAGGAGTGGAGCTCCTCCGGGCTTTTCTCCCGCATCAGCTGCAGGAAGCCACGAACTACCGCCATCGGGTTACGGATCTCATGCGTAATGCCCGCAGCCATCTGCCCGACCAGCGACAGGCGCTCGACATTGTCAAGCTCACTGCGCATTTTCTCCTCTTCCGTCAAATCCTGAATAATCATGACGATGCCGCCCGGCAGTCCCGATTCATGCTGGAGCGGCGCGGTAAAAATATGATAGGTCATCGAATCGACCCTGATCTTGGTATTGGAGCGCTGTCTGCTCCTCAGAACCGCCTGTAACCGGTCCAGGGTAGCCTGATCCATGCTTTTGCCGAAGATATCACTAGCCGGCCTGGACAAAATAAACTCTCTGGTCAACAAGGGACAATGACGCTGCATCAGGCTCAGCATATATTCATTCACCTCTGTCACATACCCGTTGTCATCGAACTCCATAATATTCAGCGGAACCACATTTGTAATCTGCTGCAGCTTCTCCGATTCCCACTGGAATTTCTCCGAGATTCCCTGCATTTGGACCCTAACCTGCAGCTTGTCCCACGCCTTATCGATATAGGTGATGAACAAGGCGCCCAGAATTAGGGCCGTTAATCCGTATAGTCCGGCGAGGGCCGCTTCGCTGGTAGGTATATCCATGACGTTCCTGCCCTGTATATTCGGTACAATGACTATGAATAACATGCTCGGGAAAAGTGCGCCCCACAGGATGAAGATTTTGCCGGGTATCGCAGATTTCTTGAACATCCCGGACATACCGAAGAGCAGCGGATACAGCAGCACCCCTGTATTCAGGAAGAGATGCTCCAGACCTGAGGGCACCGAGAACAATGCAGTACAGAAGAAGAAGTATAGCGCGAGGTAGACGCTGGAGCGCAGATTACCATATAAGATCCCAATATACGCCGGGAGAATAGCCAGATTCAAATAGACCAACCCGAACATCGTGGCCGACAGTGCCATGCACAGCGTAATCCCCAGCGCGCAGCAGATCATCAGAAAGGCCTGGTCATCCGGAAACCTGATGTTCCTGCGCAAGGGATGGCCCCGGTCCAGCCTCCACTGAAAGAGAAACAGAAAAATGCAGGCAGCCGATATTTGCAATAAAATATCCTTTACCGCATAAATAATTGAAATCACTCCTCAAATTGGTTAAAATTCCTTTTCCACTTAGATTAAAGCATAACCGCGCATTCCTGACAACGATAATCAGGTTTCGGTCGCTTGGACCTGGCTACACTCCGCCTGGAATGGTATGATGCCGTTAATAGAGTGTCGCAATAAGCAAAAGGAGCAAATGAATGAGTAACTACGATGTAATCGTCATTGGAGGCGGCCCGTCCGGGCTGATGGCCAGCGTAGCCGCAGCCGGACACGGAGCGTCCGTACTTCTGATCGACAAAGGGGCGAAGCTGGGCCGCAAGCTGGGAATCTCGGGCGGCGGGCGCTGCAATGTTACCAATATAAAGGAGACCTCGGAGCTGATCGCCCATATTCCGGGCAACGGCCGTTTTTTATACAGCTCGTTTGATCATTTCAACAACCGGGATATTATAGATTTCTTTGAGGGGCTGGGCATTGCCTTGAAGGAGGAGGATAACGGGCGGATGTTCCCTGTATCGGACAAGGCCGCAAGCGTAGTATCCGCTCTGATAGGCAAAGTGCGGAGCCTTGGTGTGCAGATCATGACGGACAGCCCGGTCCGGGAGGTTCTCTACGAGGAAGGAGCCGTCCGGGGCATCCGCCTGGAGTCAGGCCAAGCGTTCGGCGCGAAGGCTGTAATCATCGCCACCGGAGGCAAATCCGTGCCGCAGACCGGATCTACCGGCGACGGGTACCCTTGGGCTGCCGCCGCCGGACATACGATCACGGAGCTGTTCCCGACCGAGGTCCCCATTCTCTCACGGGAGGCGTGGATCAAATCCGGGGAGCTGCAGGGCTTGTCCCTCCGCGATGTCATGCTGAGCGTCTGGAATCAGAAGGGCAAGAAAGTGATCTCTCACAGGGGGGATATGATCTTCACCCATTTCGGCTTATCCGGCCCGATTGCGCTGCGCTGCAGCCAGTTCCTCCGCCAGGTTCAGCAGAAGTCGGGAAACGATACCGTGGAGATGTCCATCGACCTGTTCCCGGACCTGTCCCTTCAGGAGGCGGAGTCTATGCTCCAGAATAAGCTCGATCTGGAGCCGAAGAAGGCTATCCGCAATTCGCTGAAGGGTCTGCTGCCCGAGCGCCTGATCCCGCTGCTGCTGGCGAAGAGCGGGCTGGACGGGGAGATTACAGGCCATCATCTGCCCAAGCTTGGCCTTGGGGCGCTGGCTGCCCTGGTGAAGCGGATGCCCGTTCAGGTTCACGGGACACGTTCCCTGGCGGAAGCCTTTGTGACCGGCGGGGGAGTTGCGCTCAAGGAGATCGACCCCAAGACCATGCAGTCCAAGCTGACCGCAGGCCTCTATTTCTGCGGTGAAATTCTCGATATTCACGGGTATACAGGCGGCTATAATATTACCGCTGCCTTCTCCACCGGCTATACGGCTGGCAAGCATGCGGCGGAGCAGTAAGGTGGATAAGCAGCGCCTATAGTTAGAACAGCCGTAACAGCAAAAAGCCTTCCCCCGGCTTGTGGAGGAAGGCTCTTTTCTATTATCTTGCAAACCTTATGACACTGAAGATACGGCCGATCCAGATTCCGGCGGCAGCCCCGACAGGGATAAAGATCAGCAAGCCCAACCAGCCGTAGGCCGGAATGCAGAGCATGGCGGAGCACAGAACAGCGAAGGGCGTCAGTAGAATGGGCATCGCCTTGGAACCGGCGTCCGCCTTCTGTTCCTTGGTGAACGGCAGAATGCCGATATAATCATCCCCGGAGAACAGATTCCAGAAGGAGGTCAGCCAGTAGGCCATCAGGCAAGTCAAGATGGCGTACAGCAGCCATTTCAGCACTACCGGCACAATAAGGATGGCCACCAGCGACACCCCGGTGAACTGCAAATACAGCTTGAGATGGGCCGGATTGCGCAGCAGCGCCTTCATCCCTGCGGCGGCGAAGCGGCTCTCGGGCAGCTTCGAGACCAGCAGCGGCTGCGATTTGCGGAAGATCCAGGGCTTATAGCGTGTCGGCCGCGGCTTATCCAGCACACGGCGCAGCAGAATCGCTGCAATTCTCATCCGCTGCTTGTAATCTTCGCGCACATCATTCATGAACGTGCCGCGCAGACGCAGGCGGGCTCTGAAGGCCAGAACGGTCACTACCGCGTAGGCGGCTGCCGCCAGGAACAGAAGGGCCGGGCTGTCCTTCCAGAAAAGCGCGAGACGCAGGTAGATCCCGCAGGGTACGGCCACCGCCAGGATCAGCCACAGCCGGCGGCGGAAGCCCTGCCGCTGCACCTTGACGATATGGCCCAGCAGCTTAACGGCCCAGCTACAGGTTATGGTCAGCGCCAGCAGGCCATAAGCGCTTGCCGTGCTCAGATCGTAGCCGCGGATCAGAAACGGCAGCAGAATGACGTACACCGCCGCCATCTTCAGCGCAGTTACCGCTAGGCTATAGACCATCCCCCCCTTGAGGATCGTGCTGATCCAGTTCTGCCGCTGCCGCAGGAACAGCAGATCGCCTTCCTGGAGCAGCAGTACGATACCTCCGGTAGCCAGCAGAATGGCCAGCAGCGAAGGCACGACCACAAAGGGTACATGGCTGAACCAACCCGGGAGATTGCCGTTCCAGTAGCCATAATAGAAGCGGCCACCGAGGAGGCCCCCCGGGATGAGGATATACAGCAGGACCGTCCAGTCTACAGCCGTACGGATAATAGCACTCTGCTCCCGGAAATGGGAGAACAGTCTTCGTCTTAAGAGATTCCTTGCAGCCGGGAACGCAAATGAATTCCGGCTCATGTTAATTCGTCGAAGCAATCAAACAGCGATCCCTCCGGCAGCCCCGCTTCCCCGCGTATCGCCGCAAGTGTCCCCTCGGCGGCAATTTTGCCTCCGGAGATCAGAATGAAGCTGTCGCAGATTTTCTCCGCTGTATCCAGAACATGCGTGGACATCAGCACCCCGGCGCCGCGTTCCCGTTCCGCCTCCAGCAGGCGCAGGAAATCCTTGGTGGCCCTGGGATCAAGGCCGATGAACGGCTCGTCCACAATATAGACATCCGGCTGTACCAGGAAGCCGAGCATGAGCATCATCTTCTGCTTCATCCCCTTGGAGAAGCCCGCCGGCAGATCATCCCGCACATGGGTCATGCTGAACTGTACCAGCAGCTGTTCCGCCGTGGACTCGAAGGCTTCATAGCTTAAGCCGTAGGCAGCGGCAGCCAGATCAAGATGCTCCCACAGGGTAAGGTCCTCGTAGAATACCGGCTGCTCCGGCACGTAGGCGTAGGACTGGTTCTCGCCGCCCAGCTTCACCCGGGCCTTGGCATGCTTCAGCAGACCAAGCAGCGTCTTGATCGTAGTGCTTTTGCCGGCCCCGTTCGGTCCGATCAGTCCCAGCAGCTCGCCCTTTCTCACCTGGAAGGAGATTCCTGAGATGCGGATATCCCCTGCCTCATAGCCTGCTTCCTCAATTACCACATCAAGCACGGTATCCTCTTCATCGTAGTCATCATCGTCGTCGTAATACTTGTTGATCCGGTCCTCCGTCTGCTTCGGAGCCTTCTGTTCCTCTGAGCCTTCTGTCTCTTCCATATCTATCTCCATCTCCTGTATCATCATTCAATATAATGCGATCATAGCACCATAGACGGACCTTTGCTGCAATAATTTTCACCCTTTACCCCTCCTTCAAAAGATTGTTCAATTTTTTATAATTAAAAGTGTGCTTATTGTGACAAATGACATGTTTTTCAATCTTTGTTTGACGTATTGTAAAGGCTAGATATCCGGAAGGAAGTATTCCAAACCGTGCGGATAAGCCCGTACGATTAACAATAGAGGTGGAGAAGCATGATACAATCCTATGAACGCGATACTCAGTTGACCCTGCATTTGTACAGAGTTTTTGCCAAGTCCTTCAAGAGCATTAACGAGCATGCTGTAACCGGCAGCAAGATCGAAGGCTTCAACCCGACCGCCTTCGCAGTCATGGAGGTTCTCTATTACAAAGGTCCGCAGCCCATCCAGCAGATCGGTGCCAAGCTGCTGCTGCAGAGCGGCAACGTTACTTATGTGATCGACAAGCTGGAAGAACGCGGCTACCTGCAGCGCAAGCCTTGTCCCAGTGACCGCCGTGTTATTTTTGCCGAGCTGACTACCGAGGGCGAACGCCTGATGAACGAGATGTATCCGAAGTACTCGGAGCGCCTGCATCTGGCCTTCAGCGGACTCAGCGACGAAGAGAAGGAACAGATGATTGTGCTGCTGAAGAAGATGGGCCTGCAGGCCGAAAAGCTCTCCCCGCTCCCGCGCAAATAAGGGTAGTTGAGGAATCGGCGGTTGTGAATCTATTCACTAATTGAGCCAATTATCAGAATAGGGGTTGTTCCAAAAAGCATGAACCTGCTGCTTGGAACAGCCCTTTATTTTGAGCAGAATCAACATAAGCACTCGAGTGGACGCTGCGTGAACGGACCGAGGTTTGGGTCGCTGTGCTCGTGAGAATTTTTTTCATTCCCTTTTGCGGTAAAAATCCCGAGACCAAGGCGAACGCTATCGCTTTTCCACATTCGTTCCGTCCTCCCCGCTGTTTAAGCGGGATGCGAATACCTAATTTCAAAATATACAAGCGGAAACGGCTGCGTACACGCACCGTATGCCTCGTTCACGCATATTGTATGTGGTTTTTCGCATACATTCTGGCACATCTACCTCGTACACGCATATTGTATGTGGTTTTCCACATACATTCTGGCACATCTACCTCGTTCACGCACAATGTATGTGGTTTTCCACATACATTTGGCACATATGCCTTCACGCCCACACATTGTAAGTGGAATTTCGCATAGGTTCAGCCCGATGACTTTTCCCCAGCGCTATGCACATATATGATTCACAACAGACAAGGAAGGTCCCCGTCCATCCCCAATCGAGCGATTTCTTTTCCGTGCTAAGACTTGAAGCTTAACGCTTCGATGGTGTATTTACTTCCTGTATGGAAGGCACCCCTTGGTCAAGACGCACTGAGATTACCAGGGAGATCACAGCGAACACTGCCATCACGATGAACAGGGAGTGCAGACCGCCCTCCAGCGCACCTTGCAGACTGCTCCAGGCTTCCTTAGGCAGCACACTTCCGCTATGCGGGTTAAGCAGCTGGTTAATATCTGCGCCGGAGGCGGCTGCCCCCGGCTGTTCCGCCAGGCTCCGGTCAATACTGAAGTTCAGCCAAGAGCCGAAGATTGCCACCCCCACCGTCTGCCCGAGTGAGCGGGTGAAGGTGTTCAGTGCCGTAGACGCACCGCGCTGCTCATGCTGCACCGAGGACTGGGCGATAATGGTGAAGACGGTCGAGGCATAGCCGAAGCCCACCCCGCAGAATAGCATCAGCACCAGAAGCAGCAGCTGCGAGGAGTCTGCATTCATCAGCGTAAGCCCCACGGCTGCGATAACAATCAGCGACAGGCCGAGCATTCCCGTACGGCGCGTGCCTGCACGCAGAATCATCCGCCCGCCTGCGATGGAGCCCAGCATCCAGCCGACCGACATCGGTGCCAGGAGCAGGCCCGAGAGGGCGGCGCTTTTGCCGAATACGCCCTGCACCCACAGCGGAACATACGTAGACAGGCCGATAATGAGCGTACTGACCAGCAGATTCGCACCTGTAGAGACTGCAATATTACGGATGGAGAACAGCTCCAGCGGCAGCATCGGCTCGGCGGCCCGGCGCTCCACGAACAGGAACACCACCAGCAGCAAGACAGCCGCCAGGAGAATAGCCAGCAGCAGCGGAGAATTCCAGGGCAGACTCTGCCCCCCAGTCGTCAGGCCAAACAACAGCGCCCCCATTCCCGCAGCGAACAGCAGCACTCCGGCTACATCGATCTTCGTCTTGCGGCGGACCTTCTCTTCCTTAAGATAACGCGAGATGAAGATAATCGACAGCAGGCCGAACGGCAGATTGAACACGAATACCCAGCGCCAGCTTAAGTAATCCACTACATAACCGCCAAGCAGCGGCCCGACCAGCGAAGAAATCCCCCACACTGAGCTAAGCAGCCCCTGCGTCTTCGCCCGTTCCTTCAGACTGTAGATATCTCCGATAATGGTAAAAGTCATCGGAATCAGCGCCCCCGCACCGATCCCCTGAATCCCCCGGTAAATAATCAGCTGCTGCATACTCTGCGAGACTCCGCATAACAGCGAGCCTGCGAGGAAGACTACGGCCCCGCCAATGAACACGGGCTTCCTTCCGATCAGATCGCTCAATTTGCCAAAAATCGGCGTGGTCACTGCCATCGCCAGCAGATAAGCTGTAAAGATCCAGCTCAGCCACTGCATCCCCTGGAAATCCCCTACGATGGCCGGCCCCGCCGGACCCGTTACCGTCCCTTCAATCGCTGCCAGAAATGTAGCCAGCAGTACGCCTGTCAATATTAACTTCCGCTGCTTGTCCCCCAGTGAACTCAATGAATCCATACCTTCTCTCTATGTTCTCTCTCCTGCGCCCGTATCTCCTTGCAGCAGGGAATACATCACTACATCCTGATAGCCCGATGCTGTATGCCGGTATTGCCGCAGCAGGCCTTCCTGCCGGAAGCCAAGTCCTGTGAGCAGACGCTCTGCCCGAAGGTTGCCCGGATGGCACAAGGCTTCCATCCGGTTCAACCCCATGCTCTGGAAGCCGAACGCAAGCGCAAGCGTAAGCGCTTCCTGCATGTACCCCTGGCGCATGGCTGCCGGTGACAGCTCGAAGCCGATCTCTCCCCGGTAAGCGCCTTGAAGCTGCCAGTGGTTATAGCCACAGCTGCCGATGACACGGCCTTCCGGCCCCAGGATGCTCCAGCGCAGGCTCTCTTCCTCCACCGCCCACTCCGCCAGCAGGGCAATCAGTGCTTCCGTATCCTCCACAGAGGACAGTGGCGGGCCATCCAGCCAGGGCGCTACTTCCGGATGGCTCCAAATCGCGAACAGCGCCTGCGCGTCCGCCGGCAGCATCGCCCGCAGACGTACCCTCCGTCCGCTTAATTCCGGAATAACCCCTCCGCACACATACATGTTCCCGTCCCCTTTCAACCCTATCAGTATACATCTTATTCTGCCCGGACGGCGTATTTACCTGTCACTCCCGCTTATCCATCACAAATAGCGTCTGCCCCCATGGCTTGCCGCCACACGGTCAGACGCTGTACCTTATCCCTGATGTTATATTCCATTCGGTGCAGCTACGTTCAGACTTAACCCGAAGCACCCGCTGCCTTAACCGGCTTAAGCACTTCGGTGCACAGTACACCAAGCTTGGCCTGAATGGCTTTGAACTCTTCGATTCCTGTTCCCGTGACACTATAAGCGTCGCCATGGGCGGTGAGGAAATTCTCCTGGGTCAGCCGTTCCAGCTCCTGTTTCACTTCGCGCTCCGCCACCCGATACCCCAGGTTCTCCAGCTCCGGCAGCATTTCCGTTAGTGTCAGATCCTTCTCATGTGCACAATATAGCATATGGATTCCAATAAACAAGTTCTGTACGTCGGCGCGCATGTTTCACTCCTTCTGGCTACTAGCCTGCTGTATTTATAAAAGCATTACCCTGCCCTGAGTTCCCGGAAACATCCCCGCTTAAGTAATTCTTGCTTCTTCCTCTTCTTCCACTAAGCGGTAAAACCTATTAATCCCCCGTTAATGCTTGACGTATAGCGCTTCACTGTACTATCTTGATAGTTAACAGTTATGGGATTCATACTGACTCAAGGTACAGGAAGGTGATGCTTCATGTTTCAAGCCATGCCTTATGATGGCACTCGCAGCGAACGGTTCGAAGCCGTTCTCAGCCAGCTCGGGGCACTGATGGAGGGTGAACCGAACGCCATTGCCAACTTGGCCAATGCTTCGGCGCTGTTAAAGCTCTCTCTGCCGGACACCAACTGGACCGGTTTCTACTTGTACGACGGCACAGAGCTGGTGCTCGGCCCCTTCCAGGGACTTCCGGCCTGCATCCGGATTCCGCTGGGCCGCGGTGTCTGCGGAACCGCAGCCGCCGAGCGCCGCACGCTAGTGGTCGGCGATGTTCATGCCTTCCCGGGGCATATTGCCTGCGATGCTGCCTCTAACAGCGAAATAGTTGTTCCTCTGGTCAAAGGGGACACCCTCTATGGCGTACTGGATATCGACAGCCCGCTCAAACACCGCTTCGACGACGAGGAGCGCCGCTTCCTCGAACGGTTCGCAGCCATGGTATCCGAGGTGCTGTAAGGCTAGCCTTCATCAGCAGCAGCAAGTACGTCCTGAACCGCAAAATACCCCCACAAAGTGGAGCTTAGCTTTGATGATGACTCAGGTACTTTGCGGGGACCCCAAAACATATTAATTCTTATGTACCAAAGAAGCCGCCCAATGCAGGAGTTTTTCCTGGATAGGGCGGCTTTTGCTTTGCTGTTCTGATTATACCGCCTGGAGCTGCGGCTATGAAGCTGCAGCCTGTACCGATGGCGTTACAGCCGGACCGGATCGATATGCCAGATCTCGGCGGCGTAGCGGCTAATCGTATTGTCGCTGGAGAATTTGCCGGAATGG
Source organism: Paenibacillus sp. FSL M7-0896 (assembly GCF_037975415.1). Lineage (NCBI taxonomy): Bacteria > Bacillati > Bacillota > Bacilli > Caryophanales > Paenibacillaceae > Paenibacillus > Paenibacillus sp. FSL M7-0896. The sequence continues at coordinate 299,295 of NZ_CP150250.1, read as the reverse complement.
CCGATATTGATGATGGACTTCTTCAGCCATTCCTTCTGGTTCCGGTAAGCCAGGTCAATCTTGACATGGGTCTCCACATAGCTGGCGAAATCCTTAAGCACGAAGAATTCGTCATTGTTATCAATCAGCGACTGGAAGAGTGTATCGAACTCCTGGGCATGGGAGATGAAGGGGCCAGGGACGATTAGCTGATCCAAGACTTCTTTTACCCGGCCGTCGCCATTATAGATATCGCGGGCGTGGTATCCGCCGTACTGGTAATAATCAAGTACCTGCTCTGCCCGGAGGCCGAACAGGAACATATTATTGTCCCCTACCATCTCATGCATCTCCACGTTAGCCCCGTCCATGGTTCCAATCGTCAGCGCACCGTTCATCATGAACTTCATATTGCCGGTACCAGAGGCCTCCTTACTTGCCGTGGAGATCTGCTCGCTAACATCGGCGGCCGGAATAATCTTCTCCGCCAGCGATACCGAATAATTCTCCAGGAAGAAGATACGGATCTTCCCGTTAATGTCAGGATCTCGGTTCACAACATCAGCCACCGTATTGATCAGCTTAATGATCCGCTTGGCCAGATGATAGCTTGGAGCAGCCTTGGCACCGAAGATGAAGGTCCGCGGCACGATATTAATGGATGGATTATCCTTAATTTGATTATATAAATGCATAATATGAAGCACGTTCAGCAGCTGGCGCTTATAGGCATGCAGGCGCTTGACCTGTACATCGAAGATCGAGTCGGGATCTACCGCAATACCATGCTTTTTCGTGATATATTCAGCCAAATGCAGCTTGTTGCGGCGTTTGATGGCGGCCACCTGCTCCTGGAAGGAGGCATCCTCACTGTATTTGATCAGTCCGATCATCTCCTGGGGCTGATGCATCCAGCGGGTGCCAATGGACTCGCTGATCAGTCCGGCAAGCTCGGGATTGGCATGCTGCAGCCAGCGGCGGTGCGTAATGCCGTTGGTCTTGTTATTGAAGCGGTGCGGATACATCTCGTTGAACAGCCGCATCTCACGCTTTTGCAGAATCTCCGTATGCAGCGCCGCTACACCGTTCACACTGTGGCTGGCGACAATCGCCAGATGTGCCATCCGTACCTGATCGTCATGGATGATCGCCATCTGATTGATCCGGTCCTGGTCTCCGGGATATTTACTCATCAGCTCGCCGCAGAAGCGGGCGTTAATCTCCTCAATAATCAGGAAGATGCGCGGAAGCAGCTCTCTGACCATGCCGATCGGCCACTTCTCCAGTGCTTCGCTCAGAATGGTATGGTTGGTATACGACACCATCCGGGTAGTCATGCTCCAGGCCTGATCCCAGCCCAGATGATAGACATCCATCAGGATGCGCATCAGCTCAGGGATCACCAGCGTAGGATGAGTGTCATTGATATGCAGAGCTACCTTGTCAGGCAGGCTGTCAATCGGCAGACCCGTCTTGGCGAAGGTCCGGATAATACTCTGCAGGCCGGCACTGCACATGAAATACTGCTGCTTCAGACGAAGCAGCTTGCCTTCGTACTGGGAATCATCGGGATACAGGAATTCAGAGATAGATTCCACCGAACGCTTGTATTCCAGGAACTTGTGATAATCCGTACCGCCCTGAGCGCCGAAGACTCTCGATGGCTGGGTGATGGACTCGGCACTCCAGTTCCGCAGCGTGTTCACATGTCTGCGGTCTGCACCGATAACCGGAATATCATACGGAACCGCCCGTACGGCTTCATAATCTCTATGCTCGAATACAAGCTCTTCGTTCTCCCAGCGGGTGTCCACCTGTCCCCAGAAATGCACCTCGACCTGTTTGTCCTCGCGGCGTACTTCCCACACGTTGTCATTCTGCAGCCAGTAATCCGGCAGCTCCACCTGATAGCCGTCTACAATCTTCTGCTCGAACAAGCCGTATTTATAACGGATACCGCAGCCGTGTCCCGCATATTGCAGGGAAGCGAGCGAATCCAGGAAGCAGGCGGCCAGGCGGCCCAGCCCACCGTTGCCCAGACCGGCATCGGCTTCCACCTCTTCGATATCCTGCAGACAGAAGCCCAGATCCGCGAGGCCCTCACGGACAACCTCCAGCACGCCCATATTCAGCAGGTTATTACCCAACAGCCTGCCGATCAGGAATTCCATGGAGAAATAATATACCTGCTTATCCTTATCGATCTTGAACTTCTGATTGGTGTCCGCCCAGTCCTTACCGGCACTCTCCCGGATCATGTTGCCGAGAATATTATAGATGTCGGCGTTCGAAGCTTCTTCAAGCGGCTTGCCTAATTTCCCGATGAGTTTCTCACGGAACACTTGTTTGAAAGTCTCTTTATCGTTGAACAACAGCAGGTTCCTCCTTACAGATGCATGTATTGGTTGAAATTAGTGCCTATTACAACACTGGATCAGAAGAAATGCCCCGAAGTGGCACATTCCCCCTGATCCAGATATTATATCTTGCTGCTCTTGGCAATGACAAATGGACGCCTGCTGTCTCCAACGAGTATCCGGTCTTTGCTGAGATGCACATCTTTGTCCATGATCACATTCTCAATCACGGCATTCTCTTCAATCACGCATTTCTGCATAATCACAGAATTAATAATTCTCGCACCCTTACGAATCTGTACGCCCCGGAAAATAACGCTGTTCTCCACCGTCCCGGCGATTACACAGCCGTTGGCCACCAGCGAGTTGCTGACCGACGCACTATCCAGATAACGGGTAGGCGCCTCGTATTTAATCTTGGTCTGCACCGGATTCTCTTTGAACAGGCCAAAGTAATTCTCCTGCTTCAGCAGCTCCAGACTGTTCTTATAGTAACTCTCCAGCGAATTGATAACGGCATGGTAACCCTTATATTCATAGGCGGAGATTTTGAATTTGTGGCGGTTCTTCTGAATGGCATCGCGGAAGAAATAGCTCTCGCCATGGGCAATGCAATGCTCCACCTGCTCCAGGAACAGCTTCTTCTCCATAATGAAGATGTCCAGATACACATTCGGATGATGCTTCTCATGGTGAATATTCGTAACGAGGTTGTCGTCATTAAGCTCGACCCGCAGACACGGATCATGCTCCGGCTGAAGCTCGTCAATCTGCTTGTAGACCATCGTTACATCCGCGCCCTGCTCCAGGTGATACTGATAGAGGTCCTGCAGATCCACCGTGTTAATGTGCTGGCTGCCGGAGAAGACGATGTATTTGGCCGAAGCCCTTTTGAAGAAATCCAGATTGTTATGATAATGCTGCAGGTCTCCCAGGGAGGTGTCCGTAGGGTCATTCCAGTCTGGCGGCAGGATGAACAGTCCGCCGTGCTTACGGTTCATATCCCACGATTTGCCGTCACCGAGATGATCCATCAGCGACCGGTATTTGCGGCGGACGAACAGTCCCACGCTCTCCAGCTCTGCACGCATCATGTTGGACAAAACGAAATCAATCAGCCGGTACCGGCTGGCGAAGGGGACCGCTGCCCCGCAGCGGAAATAGGTCAGTTCATTTAAATTATCCAATTCATGATCAAGATTAATTACACCCATAAGCTCTTTCATCGGAATCCCCCGCCCTCTTGTGGTTATATGGTTTTGGCTGCTACAGATTTGAGCTTCTTGCTTCGTTTGTCGATCAGCAGAATTTCATTCTCATTCTCCCGGTCGACGCCGATTTCCATATTATCCTCAATGACCGTGTTCTGACTGATGATGGCTTTATGAATTCTCACGTTCTTGCCGATCTTCACCTTGGGCATAATGACAGAGTCGGTGATGACACTGCCTTCGCCCACTTCAACCCCGTAAAAGAGGACAGAGTGCTTCACCTCGCCATGCACGATGCAGCCCTCATTAATGATGCAGCTCGATACCTTGGCTCCCGGTGCCACATATTGTGCGGGCTGATTCGGATTACGGGTGAAGATTCTCCAGCCGGTATCGTTCAGATTCAGGGGAGGCGTATCGCTCAGAAGATCCATATTCGCTTCCCACAGACTGTCTACCGTACCTACATCTCTCCAGTAGCCTTCAAAAGGATAAGCGTACAGGGATTGGCCTTCACCCAGCATCATCGGAATAATGTCCTTACCGAAGTCATGGGATGATCCGGCGTTCTCCCCGTCCTCAAGCAGATGCTTGCGCAGAACATCCCATTTGAAAATATATACCCCCATAGAAGCAAGTGTGCTCTTAGGCTGGGCCGGCTTCTCTTCGAACTCGTAAATCTTCAGATCATCTTCCGTATTCAGTATGCCGAAGCGGCTCGCTTCCTCCAATGGAACGTCAATGACCGAGATGGTGCAGTCGGCGTTCTTGGATTTGTGATATTGCAGCATGGCATGATAATCCATCTTGTATATATGGTCTCCCGACAGAATTAACACATGCTCCGGATCGAATTGATCCACGAACTTAAGATTGCGGTAAATGGCATCCGCCGTTCCCCGGTACCAGCTGCTTCCATTCTCCCGTTCATGCGGAGGCAATACGAATACGCCGCCATCCTTACGGTTCAAATCCCAGTCGCTGCCGACTCCGATATACGAATGCAGCACCAGCGGTTCATATTGTGTCAGCACACCCACGGTATCGATGCCCGAATTCGAGCAGTTACTTAGGGGGAAGTCGATGATCCGGTAGGTTCCTCCGAAATAAACAGCCGGTTTGGCAATCGATTTGGTCAAACTTTTTAATCTTTTCCCTTGGCCTCCCGCCAATAGCATGGCTACCATCTCTTTTTTCTTCATGGAAGAGCCTCCTTGACTTATGGGTAATGGAACATGTAATAAATTAGGTTGAATGAGTGATGATGTGAAGTTAGACCTAAGTAAATACCCTAAAAAGAAGTGTTGTGAAAAGATGTAGCCCAAAAGAAATGCAGAGACAGGATGAATACGGGTGATACGGGGAGGAAAACAGCTGATCGGGACATATTACCGGTTAAGCCGAATCAAAAGCAAAAACCAGGTTGTATCCTTTATTCTAATAGTGTTCTATACCCGCCGTCAAAACCCTTTATTGCCCGCCTTAAACTGAGTAATTTCTAACTATATTTCATATTCATGGCGCGATAAATCACTATAATTAGATTAATATGATTAACCGCAATCAGCGCGAATGAATCGAAGGTTTGGCTCCAAAGACCTATTTTCAGCAAACCTTCAACCTGTGGCTTCAAACTATGGACATACTATACTTACTTAATTACTGGATATGGAGGAATTGCTAATGAAAGCAGCCCAAGGTGTCCGGCTACTCCTGGTGGATGATGAGCCTCATATCCTTCAGTTTCTGGAGCTGGGCCTAATTAACGAAGGCTTTGAGGTACAGACCGCCGCCGATGGCGCTGAGGCCCTGGCAGCAGCGGCCGACTTCAAGCCGCATGTCGTCATCCTTGATGTGATGATGCCCGGCATGGACGGATTCGAGGTCTGCCGGTGTCTCCGCGCTGAGGAAGCAGAGGTGGCGATCATTATGCTGACCGCGAGGGATGAGGTGGACGACCGCGTCACGGGCCTGTCCCTGGGCGCAGATGATTACATGGTGAAGCCGTTCAGCTTCGAGGAGCTGCTGGCCCGGATTCAGGCCCGGCTGCGCAACCAGTTCCCCGGCCTGCTCGGCGAGGTCCGCTGCGGCCCCTTCCGGATTGACGGCCGCCGCAAGGAGATCCGCCATAAGGAGGAGGTGCTGGAGCTGTCTCCGACCGAATATGAGCTGCTGCAGTATCTGGTGATCAACCACGGACTGGTCCTGAGCAAGCCGATGATTCTGGACAAGGTGTGGGGCTATGACTTCGGCGGAGAGGAGAATATCGTGGAGGTCTATATCCGCTCCCTCCGGGAGAAGCTCGGCGACAAGGAGCACCGGATCATCCGCACCCTGCGCGGGGCGGGGTACCGGGTGGATCTGGTATGACTGCCCGGACCCGTAGATTCACGGGCAGATTCCATGCTCCGCGTTCCCTGCGCAAGCAGTTGCTCGTCACCTCGCTGCTCATTCTCTCAGGATTGCTTATACTGATCGGCACACTCCAGTATGTACTCATGCGAAATTTCATATACAGCAACCGGGCAGAGGCGATGGAGACCCAGATACGCTCTGTGCCATTTGAAATCTTCAATAATGCAGGTAACAGACGACCCGGAGGAGACCGTCGTCCCCTGCTGCTGGACGCCCATACTACCCTCGCTATCTACAATCAGGATGGCGGCTTCATGGATTTGAAGGAAGAGACTCTGTCCGCTTCGCCTGCACCGAGAATGAGTAATGAGGCTTATGACCAGCTGTTGAAGCTCCCCCAGGACAAGAGGGGCGGGAATTACCAGTTGATTACCGCCGGGGATGGCAGCGGACATCTGGCTGTCTTCATGAATCTGGGCAGGCCCGGTGCTGCCCGGATGCTTCTGCAGATGACAGTGGAGACCGGACCGCTGAGGGATGTCATCCTGCAGCAGCTGCTTATCTTCGGCGCATTGTCGGTAGCGGCTCTGCTGGCCGGGCTGCTGCTGTATTTGCCTACGCTGCGCAAGACGCTGGTCCCCTTATCCAACATGGGGCGTTCGGCCCAGATTATCGATGCCGGCAACCTGAATGTGCGGTTCCCCGAGGAGCAGGGCCAGCTTGAGATCGACCAGCTCTCCCAGTCCTTCAACGGCATGCTGGAGCGGCTGGAGATTTCGTTCAAGAATGAGCGGGAGGCGAAAGAGCAGATGCGCCGGTTCGCCGCCGATGCTTCCCATGAGCTGCGGACGCCGCTGACGTCCATCTACGGCTTCCTGGAGGTGCTGCTGCGCGGAGCTGCCGATAACCGGGAACAGCTCTACAGCGCGCTCAGCAGCATGCACGGTGAAGCCAAGCGGATCAACAAGCTGGTGGAGGACCTGCTTCTGCTCGCCCGGATGGACGGCGCACCCCGGCTGCGGGTCAAGCAGGTACTGCTGGGCGAGCTGATCGACGACATGCAGGCGCAGCTCCGGGTACTGGCCGGAGAGCGGCAGGTTGTCTTCGACCTAGCCTGCGGCATCCGGTGCCTGGTTGATCCTGACCAGATCAAACAGGTCCTTCTTAATCTATTCCACAATGCAGTTCAGCATACCGATGCGGTCAAGGGCATCATCCATATATCTCTGCACGCCGCAGGAGAACTGGCAGAGCTGACCGTGAAGGATAACGGCTCCGGCATCTCTGCGGAGCATCTCCCGCATGTCTTCGACCGCTTCTATCGCAGCGATTCCTCCCGCACACGCAAATACGGCGGCTCCGGGCTTGGATTATCGATTACGAGGTCCATTGCCGAAGCGCATCACGGAGAGGTGACGGTATCCAGCGCTCCGGGTGAGGGCGCTGCCTTCAAGGTCTCCCTTCCATGCCTGCGGGATTAGCCAATGAGCTGTAAATAGCGATATAATAGGTTTATGCTATCAAAACTTAAGCGTATGCTTCCGAAGTGAGTTTTGCGAAGTGGTTCCATGAGGGGTTATGCTATCAAAACTTTTAGGAGGGTATCTCATGTACGAAATCGCCATTATCGGTGCCGGTCCTGCCGGTGCAAGCGCCGCCCTGTTCGCTGCCAAGGCCGGCAAAAAAACACTGCTGATTGACAACGACAAAGGTATGACCCGCAGAGGCTGGTATGAGAATTATTACGGAATTAGCGAGATCGGCGGACCTGATCTGGTAGAAACCGGACATAAGCAGGCCGTGAAGTTCGGGGCCGAGCTGGTTGCCGGACAGGCGACCTCACTGGAAGCCAGCGGTGAGGGCTTCGTCATCGGGACAGAGAGCGGAGCTGCTTATGAAGCTAAGCATGTCGTGCTGGCGACAGGTGTTCTGACGGATCTGGCTGCCGCAGCCGGGGTAACGACCAAAGAAGGTACGGAGCCAAGAATCAAGACGGTGATCGCCGCCACACCGGAAGGCAGAACCAACATCGACGGGATCTGGGCCGCCGGAACCGTTGCCGGAATGAGTGTCCACGCCATTATCACTGCCGGGGACGGCGCCAAGGTTGCCGTTAACATTATCAGTGAGCTGAACGGCGCACGTTATGTCGATCACGATTTGCTGAAGGCTTAGCAGATACAGCTGTTACATAAGAACCGCCTTTCCTTTTTGGAGGAGAGGCGGTTTTTTGATGTGGAAGGAATATGGTTATTTGTTGAGACTGGCGACTCTCTGCTCCTGCGCGCTCTGCTGCGGCCTGCCGCTGTAGAATTCCTGAACGATGTAGAGGGGACGGCCCTTCGATTCATCATAGATCCGTCCGACATACTCCCCCAGAATACCCAGCATGAGCAGCACGAACCCGTTGAAGGTCAAGGTGATCCCGATCATCGATGCCCAGCCCTTCACGGCCGCATCCGTAAAGAGCGCCAGATACAGCACATACATCAGGTACAGAAACCCGGATACGGACAGCAGTGCTCCAAGAACACCCGCCAGCTTCAGCGGCTTATAAGAGAAGGAGGTAATCCCGTCCAGCGACAGCTTCAGCATCCGTCTGAATGGATATTTGGTCTCTCCGGCTACCCGCTCCTCCCGCTCGTATTCTATCGCCTTCTGGCGGAATCCGACCCAGCTGACCAGACCGCGCACGAAGCGGTTCTTCTCCGGCAGACGCTTCAGCTCATCGCAGACTCTGCGGTCCATCAGGCGGAAATCGCCGGTATCCACCGGAATGGAGATATCTGTCGAATAACGCAGCACCCGGTAAAATAAGCTGGCCGACCACTTTTTGAATAGGGACTCTCCGTTTCGCTTGATCCGCTTGGCATACACGACCTGGTAGCCTTGCTTCCACTCCGCAATCATCTCCGGAATCAGCTCGGGCGGGTCCTGGAGATCCGCGTCAATGATCACGACCGCATCGCCCAGCGCATAATCCATACCTGCGGTAATAGCGACCTGATGCCCGAAATTGCGGGACAGATCGATCAGCTTCACACTTTCATCCCAATAGCTGTATTCCTCGATCATCTGCGCGCAGTTGTCGGTGCTGCCGTCATTGACGAAGATCAGCTCGTAGGGCTCGCCTGTTATGCCCATTACTTTTTTGATGCGCCGGTAGGTCTCCTGAATAACAGCCTCTTCATTGAACATCGGTATTATAATGGAATAGCGCACTTGAACACTCATGGGCAGCTCCTCCTCAAAAGTAGTAAGGAAGCGCGCCGGCACACGGCCGGATATACGCGCTTCCTGATCTCCTGCTCATGCAGGTTAGTTCAGGGTGATCTCGTACAAGGTTCCGGCATTGCCGCTGTTCTGCGTTCCCTGCCAGTCTGCGGCCGGAACCTCCGTCCCGTTCGCGGTAATCCATTCCGTAATCTCCGAGCTGCCGCCGCCCCGCATCCCGCCCATGCCGCCGCTGGTGACCAGGAAGTACTTCACTTGCCCGCTCTCTACAAGCTCCTTCAGAGTGGCTGGGGTGTAGGGCGTATCTGACGCATTGAAGCCGTTCAGGATGACGACCTGCTCCCCTTCGTCGATGATATACGGGCCTGCCGTTCCATAATCCATCGCTGCGAACAGATATTTCTCGCCGGTATTATGCTCCTTGAGATAGGTCAGCAGAGACTCATTGATACCGGCAGCGTTATTCCTTCCCCCCATGCCGCCCATGTTGGCTATGTCGGGCATGTTGGCTATGTCGGGCATGTTGCCCATTGCCCCCATCCCGAAGGGGCTGCCGCTATCCGGCCCTGCTGCTGGAGTCATGCTATTATTTCCATAGACAATCGGTGTAAATGCCCAGTAGAGCGGGCCAATCAGCAGCACCAGGAACCCTGCTACCGCAGCGGCATGTAACCAGGAATGCTTAGTCCGTACCGCCTTCAGCAGCCGCAGAATTATTAGCACTACTGTCATTGCAATACCTGCTGCCAGTATGCCCACGGACCAGCCGCTGCCGATGGTATCGTTATACGGACGGATAATATACACCTCAAGCACCGTTGTAGCCAGCACCGCTGCGGGCAGCAGCCACGACAGCCAGGTCTGCCGCTCCTTATAGTAGCTCCAGAGCTGAGACCAGCCTGCACCTGCCAGCGCCGCCACCGGCGGAGCCATCATAATCAGGTAGTACTGGTGGAAGAAGCCGGCAATGCTGAAGAATCCCATGACCGGAACCAGCCAGGCCAGCCAGAAGATGGCTTCCTTATGCTGCCGGGTGAAGCTCCTGCGGCGCAGGCTGGCCAAGATCCCGATGCTGCCAAACAGCACGAACGGCAGCAACCAGCTCGCCTGGCCGGACAGCTCCTGCTGAAACAGCCGCAGCGGACCGGCAGTGCCTGTGTTGAACATGCCGCCGCCGTTCATCCCTCCGCGTCCGTTCGGGCTTCCGAACCCGCCGAAGCCGCCGTCCGCTCCTTCACCGCGCCGTCCGCCGTCCTGACCGCCCGGCACCATTCCGCCACCGCGTCCGTCCTGGCCTGGAGCAGTCCCGCCGCTGTCACGGCTCTGATTGTCCCCGACGGCGGAATCTCGGCCGTTCATCGTCCCTTGTCCGTCCGCGCCCCCTTGTCCGCCAGCTCCATCCATGGGCGGGAATTCACCGCTAAAGTCCGGCATTTCCCCGTTCATTCCGTTCATTCCGGGCATGCCACCGCCGCCGCCGAAGCCCCCGCTCCCGGCTCCTCCAGTGCTGCGGTCACCGGTCAGACGGGACACACCGTTATAGCCAAAAGCCAGATTAAGCACAGAATTGGTGCCGCTGCTCCCGATGTAAGGCCGCTTATCTGCCGGAATGGAATCGACAATTACAGCCCAGGATAGAGACACTGCCAGCAGTACGGCAGTGCAGGCTGCAAGGGTGCCGGTCTTTTTTTTCCAGTTCACCTGGGCTGCCAAAAGATAGAACAGATAAAAGGCCGGAAGAACCATATACGCCTGCAGCATCTTCTCATTGAAGGCGACACCGATAAGCCCGAAGGCGGCGAGCAGGCTACCCGGCCGGTGGGTCCGGGTGCCTCTGAAGAGAAACCATGCTGCCAGCAGTAGAGTGAATACCAGCAGCGCATCAATATTGTTCGTCCGGCTTACTGCCGCTGCTACCGGGGTAGCCGCCATAACGAGCGCTGCAAGCCGTGCCGCCGCCCGTCCGAAGGTTGGCTTCACCAGCAGATAGACTAAGAGTACCGAGCCTACACCGCCGAGCACCTGCGGGAGAATGACACTCCAGCCATGCAGGCCGAAGACCAGCGCGCTTAAGGTCTGCAGCCAGAAGGTTACCGGCGGCTTATCGACCGTTACAGACCCTGCTGAATCCAGGGAAGCGAAGAAGAAGTTATGGAAGCTCTGCAGCATGCTGCCCACTGCGGTTGTATAGTACGTATTGGCATATTGGTCATTCCAGATTCCGTATCCGTACAGGACGGCTGCCAGCAGCATAATCATTACCAGTACAACATCGGTACCCGGCCTCTTCAGTATTTTCATCGTTTGATCCACTCCGATTCGTTCATTTCTTAGGTGTATTATGGCATCCGTACCTTAACCGGCAATGAATGCCCGCTGAATGTTTGCTGAACGTGCCGGACACGCCAAATACCCCACCAAGAGATACATCCTGGTGGGGTATTTGGGAGAGCAACTATTTCCTTTACGGCTTACGGGCCAGCGCTGCTACCTTGTTCAGGGTATTCCAGTTGCGCGCGGTAAGCGCCGTTCCCAGCAGCTTGTCGAATGACACCTTGAACAGCGGCGACTCGCTCACACTCACTTCATAGAAGGCATACAGCTCCTTGCCGATCACCCGCACCTTATCGGCTCCATCCTCATAGGGACGGAGCTTCTCCAGTGCTTCAGCGGCTGGCTCCGCTGCCAGAAACGAGACGTACAGGCGCTTGTAGGCTTCCGGCTCACTCTGCGGGAACGGGTTGCCGGCAATGGCCGCCTCCAGCTCCTCCAGAGAACGGATGATTACAGGCACCTCAAAGCCGAAGGTCTCCTGGATCTTCCCGCTAATCATCTCCGCCAGCCCGTCGCCTGTTAACGCTTCACTCTCAAATACAACGTTGCCGCTCTGAATGTAGGTGCGCACATGCTCATATTTAAGCGCTTCGAACATCGCCTTCAGTTCTTGCATCTTAATGATTTTGTTGCCGCCGACATTAATGCCGCGCAGTAAGGCAATGTATGTATTCATCTGCGTTCCGCCTTCTCTATATCATCTATTATTCTGTTGCCCGCAGCGCTATGCTCTCAGGCGTCTGCGGATCTCGCGGACCAGCAGCTCCTTCTCGGGAACCGGGAGTCCCTCAACCAGCCGTGCCGCCGCCACCGGCAGTATCCACGGGTTGATATCTGCAAGCGTCAAGCCTGACAGCTTCAGATACCTGCGGACATATTGCGCGGTCAGCCGCTTCCTGGCGAACCCTAAGAACCCCTTAGTGAACACAGAAGCCGACTCAGGTATGGCCCCGATACTGAACATGATCACCGACCGTGCAACATCTGCTGCAGGATTGCCGCGGACGCCGGTCATCCAGTCAATGACCCACAGCTTGCTGTCCATCAGGATGTTGTCCGGGTGGAAATCTCCATGGCACAGCTTCTCCCCGTTCGGCAGCCGGGCAAGCCGGGACAGAATCTTTGTCTTCTCCTCTGTCTCAAGCATGGGCGCGGCGATAATCTGCTGCTCCAGCCGCTTCTTCTGCGCTCCTGCTTCGCCCATGCCATCGAGCTGGTGAAGGCTATGATGCAGGCCGGCCATCTGCTTGAAGCCGCTGAAGTTCAGCCACGGCTTCCGGTTCATTTGCTGTAACAGGGTAGGACCGGCGATCTGCTGATACACAATTCCCGGTCTGCCCTCTACCACTACCCGCTCATGGGGCTGCGGAGTAGCAACACCTTGTTCATAGACCCATTTACTGAAACGGTATTCTAAGTCCACATGCTCTTCCGGAACGTCATCGCGGTACAGCTTAAGAATCTTTCCTTCCCCGTACTCCAGCACTTCCGCCGTTCTGCCTTGACCGATTACCTTCCCCTGCATATCAATGCCCTCCAGGCTAATCCAGACTGATCCGCGAGTAAATGCTCTCATCTCCCTTTATAGTGAATCGCGGAAAAACTCATGATAGAAATTAATAATAACCAGCAGCACAGCCAGTGATTCGTTGACGCTATCCACTTCCAGAGCGTGGTTGGCATCGTCAATCCTGTATACCCTTACCTGCTTCATGCTGCTAAGCTCGGCAGGATGCTGCCCGGTGAACATCGGGTCACTCCCGCCATAAATTACACTGCCCCGGCTCTGCCGTATGAACGGAAGGCTCTCGGGAACAGGGGTAAGGAACAGATGCGAGACCTTCTCGCCCACTCCGGGCTCCGACGCAACCTTACCCGCAATAATCGTCCCCATACTCTTGCTGATGAACAAAAGCTGCTCGTAGTCGGGAAGTGAAGCAAGCGCAATCTTGCATTCCTCGGCAACAATATCAATCTCCTCGCGCTTGAAGGATACTCTCGCAGCCTGGTAGCCGTATTCAAGCAGCAGCAGGTCACAGCCGTATTCCCGGGCCAGCTTGCCCGCATAATCCAGCAGCGGCCGCTCGGCGGAATAATTCTGTCCCGGAAACACCACGGCCAGCATCTTGGAGCCTTGCGTAATAAGCTTATGTCTGACCTCTCTGCCCCAATGTGAGGACATTACAATGCTGGATACGCTCATCTATCATCCACGCCTTTCCTACCTGTTCTATGAGATTCTCTCTTGCCTCTCATTATAGCTAACTTCAGCACAGGTTGAAAACCGGACAGCCCCGCAGGGCGGGGCTGGATAGCTGACGCTGCTCTATGAACCTTCCGGCTGCTGCTCTGGAAGGGCCTTGTGTCTACTGTTCCTTCTACGGGCAAGAAGCTCGGCTGTAAGCCATAGTACCACAGGAATCACCACTTCGAACGGGAGGGCATATACCTTGTAGATGTGATAAGCGAACTCCTCCATTTCCATAATATTGGAATAAATGAAGTCCGACAGATAGATCATGATCAGCCCCATCTGAAGCACTACAGACCGGTAGCTCCCCAGCTTGAATACCTTCGCTACCCCGTTGCAGGTTACATACAGGCACAGACTGACCTTGATGAAGAGCGCCGTAACAAACACAATGGCAGCGGAGCCTTCAATCCGGGTGACGAAATCGCCAATATTAATCCGGCTGACCGCCACGTAAGAGGGGAAGTACAGGCTGGACAGAATATCAGGGCCGAGCATCAGCAGGTTACGCAGCGTGATCATAATAATGATCCCCCCTGCAATCAATGTGCTGCTGACCAGCACCCGCTTGGCAGAGCCCTTGGCCGGAATAGCGCTGAATGCGCCAAGGAAGACTACAATCTCGGCAAAAGGGAAGGTGAACGAGCCTGCTGTATCTGCAAGAATAAGGTTGAATCTGGTATGGAGTAGCGGCTTCAGATGATGGTATTCAAATTTGGGTACGGAGAGTAGTTGTAAGATCACAATTACAATCAGCGAGAACAGCAGCAGGAATTTGGCGCTTCTTCCAAGCACCTCGATCCCGGCGTGGACCACCCACATACAGAGCAGGCCAATCATAAGCATGGGTGCGAGCATCGGAGTTGCGGTTAAAGCCACGGTCTTGCTGAACTCCCCGAAATTGCGCAGCACCAGCGCGCCCAGATGTAAAGCATACCAGATATACAGACAACAGAGCATCCGTCCCAGGACGGAGCCGAACACTTCAATCAGCATGTCATACAGATCCTTGCCCGGAAACAGGACATGGAGTCTTGCATAGATCAGCATAAGGGGAATCGCCAGCAGAATCGCCAACATTTGGGCAATCCAGCTGCTGTTGCCGGACTGTGACGAGGTTCCCAGGAACAATGAAGCACCGGTGACAAATAATACAGCGATGCTGATCGACTGGCCAGCCGGAATAGTCTCTTTGCTCACACTCTCCTCCTCCTTCAGCGGTGCGCTCTTGCGCTCTAATATAGCTTTTTCACCCAATCCACAAACAGCGGGGACGGACTGGGAATCTCCCAGTGCATCGACAAGGCGAAGGCCAGCGCGAAGGAGATCAGATACAGGGCGGAGCAGACCAGGAAATCCCGCTTCATTCCCTTCTTCCGCAGCCCATACGGATCAATGACCGCTATCAATGCGTAGATTAATACCACGTAAATGACCATGCTTAATCCCCCAGCCGGATGGCCCGCGAAGTCTTGGCACTGCTCTGTATCGTCACCTTGGACTTGACGCTCACTTCAAGACCGGCAAAGACCTCAGGCCAGCGGTCCTTCACATTGTCCCAGAGCTTAGGCTGGTTCTCGTACAAGCTCTCGCCAAAGCCAAAAATATCAGCCTCATATTGCTGCTGCATCTTATGAACTAACGCAAGAATATCTGCCTGCAGCTGCTCGGCTGCCCTTTGCTCGATATCCTGAAGCGTCTCATCCTTAAGGAATCCATCCGGTGTCATCACCTCATCCAGCCCTGTCTTGGTTACAGTACGAATGTCTATTTGGAGCTTGCCATCCACCATTTGGTGCTTCAGCTTGGTTTGATTGGAGATAATCTCCAGCGAATACGCGGGATTCCCCCGCTTATCATCTACAGCCAGCACCCCACCCTTCAGTACATTTTTGACGATAAGCATCGTCTTCGTCTCATCGCCGCTCAGCTTGCCCACCATCCGGTCCTTCACGAATACGGCGGTACCTGCCACCCTTTCGCTCTCCTCACCATTTTTCCGGTGAATATGAATGATTGGGGCCGTCGCATTGATCCCCGAGGTCTCCAGCTTGTCGATGAAATCCCAGATCTCCACAGTCGGGGCGGTATTCGTATACCTCTCGTCACGCATCATCTGGGCCAATTCAAAGGACAGGATAGCTTCCGTGGTACTGTTCAGATTGAGCACCTCGCGGGCCGTCTTCTCTCCAGACACGAAGATGAACACATCCGACCGGGTCTCCGTGTCCCGGCTGTACCAGTCAATGACTTTGACCAGCCCCTCTCTGGCCGCTTCCTCACTGATGATGATTGCCTTCGCATGACTCCAGAAAAGCTTCTTGCCTGTCATAGAGATCATATTGCGGACGATCTCAAACATCGTATTCCCGCTGAGGCTGACCATCTTGTAGCCCGCCTGGGCCTTGTCCGCCGACCCGCCTGTATCCACTACCTCTGCTGTAAGCAGCAGCTTCCCATTCTCATTCTTATCAATGGCCACTCCGGCGACAATCGCCATATCATCCACCTCGGCATAATTCCAGCAGCCGGTGAGTCCCAGGCTCAGCAGCAGCAACAGTGCGATAAGAGAGGTACACCTTCTCAGCAGAGATCTCATGACCGCTTGGCCGGTCTCTTGGCCGGTTTCCGTCTCCGGTTGCGCATGCCAATCACCGCAGGGCGCAAGTTCATATCCCACCAGGGCGCCCGGACGGTTGTATCCTTAATATCCTGGGGGCGGATCGAGCCTACCCCGAGCATGTATGAGACGCCGAAGGAGCGCAGGCTCATTAGGTGAATGACCAGACCGAGCAGACCGAAGAAATACCCGTAGAGGCCCAGGAAGAAGGTTGTGCCCAGCAGCACCAGTCTGGCGATGATCAGCGGTCCGGTCAGCCTCGGATTGAGCAGCGTCGTTATCCCTGTCAATCCCACCACAATGACCATCGGCGCACTGACAATCCGCGCATCCACAGCAGCCTGGCCCAGCACCAGCGCCCCGACAATGCTTACAGCCTGGCCAATCGCTGTCGGTATCCGTGCCCCCGCTTCCCGCAGCACCTCGAAGATGGTCAGCATAAGCAGCGCTTCCACTATGGTTGGAAAAGGCACCGATTGCCTGGCAGTCGCAATACTAAGCAGGAGCAGAGTGGGGACCATCTCCTGGGCATAGGTTACAAGGGCAATATAAGCGGCCGGGATACTGATCGACATGAAGGCTCCCAACACTCTAAGCACACGGTTAAACGATGCAAAATAATAGTTGATATAATAATCCTCACTGGCCTGGAAGTTCTCAACGAATACATAAGGAACGGTCAGCGCAAAAGGGGTGCCTTCGACGAGGACCGCAACCCGGCCCTCCATGATTTTACTCACAAGTGTGTCCGGCCGTTCGGTACTTCCAACGGTTTCAAACGGAGAGTAGGGCTCGTCACGGATCAGCTCGGACAGATAACCCGTGTCCAGAATCAGATCAAGCTCCACCTTCTCCAGCCTGTCATACAGCTCCTTAATAATGTCGGGAGAGGCCAGGCTCCCCATATAGCAGATACAGGTCTGCGTCTTGCTGCGTGTTCCGATTTCCGTGAATTCAAATTTCAGATCCGGGTCGCGCACCCTGCGGCGGATCAGGGTCAGATTCACAAGCAGCGATTCGGTGAAGCCCTCACGGGGGCCACGCACCGTTTTCTCTGTAGTAGGCTCTTCTATCGCTCTGGAGTCCCATCCCTGAACATTGATGAGAAGCCCTCCGGCATAGCCTTCCAGCAGCAGCACCGCCTTCCCGCTGACGACCGCCCCGATCAGTCCATCCATCTCCTCGGAGACCATGACATCTGGGGTATCAATGACAGTCAACCGGATTCTCTCCATCAGAACCTTAGGGTCCCGGTGCTCTTCTTCTGCGGGCTGGTAGGCGAGTACCGGCTTGATAATCCCCGTCTGAATCAGATTCCGGTCCACCATTCCATCGACATAGATTAACCCGCAGCGAACGGAAGCGCCCTGGCTGTTCTCTATAATCCTTACTCTTAGTGTCCCGTCGTTATTGAATATCTTCCGCAGCCGATCCACCGTCTCCTCCAGCGAAGGGCTTAGTGGAGGATGCGCTGATAGGGTACCGGCAGCTTCGCTGTTCAGTGCAGGTTGCTTGTTCTTCACCGCTATCACTCCTCTCAGAGATCTATTGCTCTGATTATCCCCCGTCTCTCTAACTCCTATTCGCCAGAATTTGCTGGATAGGAGAAGCAGAAGCCGCCCGGACCTTGAACGGCACAGCAAATAAGCCCGCTCTGTAAAAGAGGGGCAGGTTGAGTCCAGGCTTCGTATGATATCGGCAGCCGCTGCTCCACTAAGGCAAATGCTCCTTGCAGCAGCCGCTTTATGTTATGGTTAGTACAGTTAGATAACAGCGGTGGGATTGTTACAGAGAAAGGTAAAAGGAGCACATAAAATGACACCATTCACGCGAAAAGTTATTCTCATTATTCAGTCGATCCCGGAAGGCTCCGTCATGACCTACGGCGGGATTGCCCGGGCGGCCGGAAGTCCCCGGGCGGCCCGGCAGGTCGTGCGCATTCTGCATTCCATGAGCAGGAAGTACAAGCTGCCGTGGCACAGGGTCATCAACGCCAAAGGAATGATCTCGCTCACCGAAGACGAATCCGCCTCCCTGCAGCAGCTATATTTAACCGGAGAGGGCGTTATCTTCGATGAACGGGGCGTAGTTGACCTGGAGCGCTACCAGTATGTTCCGGCTCCTGAGCTGGAGATGGACATGGAGCTTCCGCCTGAACTCGGCAATGAGGAGGACACTTAACCTATCTTCCTCCGGCCCTCGGAATAACTCCTGCGGCTTCCGCCCGCCAGCCCGTTCAGCAGGCAATACATCGTGGCATAGATCACCAGCAGCACAAAGGCGACGAACAGGCTGAAGAACACTGACTGCCGGTTCAGACTGTCCATGACCAGCCGGTAGAGCTGATGGCGGTCCGTCAGCACATCCCAGCTGTTCAGCCGGTAGACTCTGCCAAGCAGGACGCCGTAGCCGCCCATGACACAGGCGAACAGGACGAAGACCCACGAGAGCAGCATGTTGCTTTTCCGGTAGATCACGTGCTGGAACTGGTACAGGGAGAAGAATCCGGTCAGCCAGCCGCTCCAGGTGAACAGGAGGAGGGTGGTCAGATCATACCAGTACCGGTTCTGGATCGTTCCGCCGACGATATACTTGCTTTTGCGGACAGTCAGATGGATCAGGTCAGTCATAATATAAGGCGCATTCGGAAAAAACAGCAGCCAGGCTACGCCCAGCGGCAAAATCAGCAGCCCCCCGATCTTCCGCTTATCCAGCTCATGCGCAGCCATGGAGAAGAAGAACGGCACCCAAGCCAGAAACAGATTCCAGAGCAGAAAGGCATAGAACGTATCCGTCTGCAGGGAAACTACGCGGTACACCGCAAGCGTTGCCCCCGTCATAGCAGCCAGAAGGATGAACACCTTGGTATAATTCAGTTCTCTCATGAAGGATAATCTCCTTACCTCGATATAGTCCAATGATATAATTGTACAAATATGGGGCGGGAGTGTCCAATACGGGAGGGTTTACGGGGAATCCGGTGATAAGTGGAAACGGCTTTGCCGTCTTTTCATACATTTCGCTTACGAATTAAATTCACTGTACTCTTCCTCAGTCGTCTGCACGTTCTTCAGATACGTAATCTGCCCCTTATCATTCACACGCATAATATCTATACCCGCCTTCGCATAGACCGTGCCATCGGCAGCTTGTCCGCATACTGCCCAGTTGGTCAGGTAGCTGCCGTCAGGCTGAAGTACCCATGCGTCCCACATATGTTTAATGTCTTTGTTGTGTTCATAAAAAGTCTTAATCACTACCTCGAATCCTGTGCGGCTTCTCCCGCCCGACACAATTTCAGCATCCTGCGTGAACAGTGACAACAAATCTTGCATAGCCCGATCGTCGGTGCGGGAGGCATCATACAAACGGAAATAGTTATTTAACATGGTTATGTTCTTATCCGTGTGTTGAGCGTTAGTGGTATTACCGGCAGTTGTTGTGTTAGACATTTTATTACCTCCTGAATTTTCTGTAGTGTTATATTTAGTCGGGTTTTATAGTTCGAATATTATCGAACTATTCAACATAAGAAGAACTATATCACACTCTATAAGCAACGTAAATGATAATTCGAAAATTTTCGAACATTGAAAGAAGATATTGAATATGCTAGTATCTACCTTATGAGAAATTTATCGATACCTACAGTTTCAGAGATGCATCTGACCACGGTCTGTAATGCATTAGGTGACCCGTTGCGTATGAAGATTGCCTATTGTCTAGCCAGTTCTGGCGAGAAACGCTGCTCCGCCTTTGAAGTCGACCACATCTCAAAATCAACGTTGTCCCATCACGTTAAAATGCTTCGTGAAGCTGGAATTATCCAGCCGCGCATAGAAGGCAAACAGCACTTTTATTCGCTCAGAAAAGATGATTTAAATACCCGTTTCCCAGGTCTGGTCGATATGATTCTGCACACAGGAGACTTAGAATAATATATGATAAAGCGGGTACTTGGTATATTAAACGACAAAGAAATCGCTCCTTTTGGAATGGAAGGCGGACCCTCCATTTTACCAAAAAGGCGATTTCTTTTTCCGGATTACAAGGATTATACCCCGCCGCTGAGCTTGCGGGCCACCGCCGGAGTGCGCCCCTTGAAGGCAGCGCTGCGCGATGAGGATTCCTCCAGCCCCGAGAGGGCGCTGCATTCTCTGAAGGCCGCATGCGCGCAGCCCCGGCACCGGCTCGGATTCACGCTGCCCAGCGCTTCATTGATCGCTTCGCCGGTATGATCATAGAACTGGGCTGCACCGATCCGGTCGTACAGCCCTGTTCTCTTGAGCAGCTCCAGCGGCTGGCTCTGGATGCCTGAGATCATCAGTCTGCCTCCAGCGGCCTGCAGCTCCTTCACCAGCGCTGCCAGATTGGCCTCGCCTGTCGTATCCATCAGCGGCACCTTGCCCATGCGCAGCAGGATAAGCTTAGGCTGATCCGGGCCGAGCTCGGGCATGGTGTGGTCGAAGCGGTAGGCAGCGCCGAAGAACAGCGGTCCCTCCACATTGTAGATTCCGATCTGCGGACAGTCGTGGCTCTCTGTTACCATATGGGCCTCGACCTTGACGGAAGACGGGTCAGGCAGCACCTTGGAGATTCTATGCACCTCACCCATACGCTTGACGAAGAGCACAACGGCCAGGATCAGCCCCACCTCTACCGCCACGGTCAGATCAGCGAATACCGTCAGCAGGAAGGTAATCGCCAGCACCAGTGAATCTCCGGTCTTCAGCTTCAGCAGGTGGAGAAATTCCTTGCGTTCACTCATATTCCAGGCTACGACCATCAAAATCGGAGCCATCGCTGCCAGCGGAATGCTGGAGGCGTAAGGGGCGAACAGAAGCAGGATCAGGAACACCACCACACCGTGAATGATCCCGGAGAGCGGAGAAGCGGCACCGCTGCGTATATTGGTGGCAGTTCTGGCAATCGCACCGGTAGCCGGTATCCCGCCGAAGAGCGGCGCTGCGATATTGGCCACCCCCTGGCCGATCAGCTCACGGTTGCTGTCATGGCGGCTACCCGACATGCCGTCGGCCACGACTGCGGAGAGCAGCGACTCAATGGCCCCCAGCAGCGCAATGACAAAGGCCGGACGGATCAGCAGCTTGATTTTCTCCCACGTAATGACCGGGAAGTGAAAGCTGGGGAGTGTATTCGGGATATCTCCGTAGGCGGAGCCGATGGTCGTCACCTTGCCGCTGAAGAACAGGGCTGCGATAACCGTGGCACACAACAGTCCAATCAGAGAACCCGGCACCTTCGGGGCAAACCGCAACCCCAGCACCACTACGCCGAGACATACTCCCGCAGTCAAAATGCTGTACAGATTGATTGTGGAGAGATGCGCCCCGATCTCCTTCATATTGTCGATAAAGCTCTCATGCCGCTTCATGTCCCTCAGGCCAAGGAAGTTCGCAATCTGCCCGCTGAAGATAATAACGGCAATCCCGGCCGTGAAGCCGATGGTTACCGGCTTTGGAATGAACTTAATTAATACCCCCAGCCGCAGAACACCCATCAAAACAAGAATCACCCCGGCCATCATTCCGGCAATCAGCAGATTCTCATACCCGTACTGCATGGCAATAGCGAACAAAATAGGAATGAATGCACCCGTAGGCCCGCCAATCTGGAACCTGGACCCGCCGAATAAGGAAATCAGTATGCCGGCCACAATGGTTGTATAGATTCCGTACTCCGGCTTCACACCGGAAGCAATAGCAAATGCCATCCCAAGCGGGATGGCAATAACGCCGACCATTGTCCCTGAAATGATATCCTTGCGCAGCGAAGCAATGTTATAGCCTTTGAAACGGCCCCACCCTGTCATCCTATAACCTTCTTTTCTCTGAATATCTGATTATTTGAATATAATACCCACATTACTCCTGCCCGCCGCTCTTGTCAACGGGGTAATCCGCCCCCCGGAGCCCGGGGTTATTCGCTGCGGATGCCTTCAAGCAGGGAAATGGTACTCACCAGATGATTGTCAAAGATCTGTCTGGCTACAGCCAAAAGCTCCTTAATCAGAGGATCACGTAGGGCATAGATGACAGTGGTCCCTTCCTTGACGCTGGTGACCACATTTTTGGCCCTGAGGACGGCCAGCTGCTGGGATACCGCAGAGCCTTCCGACCCCAAGATCGCCTGCAGCTCGTTCACATTCTTCTCGCCTTCGCTAAGCAGCTCCAGAATCCGAATCCGCATCGGGTGCGCCAGCGCCTTGAAGAATTCCGTCTTAAATTGTTGAATATCGCTGTTCATCAGACTTCTGCTCCTTATGCTGTTACTTGTTTCAATCTATATTATATTAGCTCATTTGCCTGAAGGTGGCTATGCCGGGGCAGGAAATAGTTCGTCCGCCGGGGGCCCTGCGGCCCCTACAGATTCACCGGATACAGCCTCGCTTCACGGGTCCTCAGCTCGACGAAGCCGCCCAGCGCCATCGGTTCACCCAGGCATTCGAACATGATCAGGTCGCGGCCGATCCGCAGATAACCTGTGCCGTCCTCCTCTATATTTTCCAGCACGCCTGTCAGGATGACCGTGTCCCCTTCGATACGCAGGCCAAAGGCACCGCCGGGAGCAGGCACAATATCGACCCAGCTCATGAACAGCGCCGGCAGCTCCCATTCTGCCACCCATTCCTCACCCGGCTGAACAGGCGGTCCGCACCAGATGGCTCTGGCTTCCCCCCATTCCGCTGCCGCGAATCTGATTTCTCCGGTCCGGGGACCTTGTCCAAGAATGTGTATGTTCATCTTCATTAGCTCCATCTTCGTTCATTGGTATAACGTCATTATACATGACCAGGCGCCGGAGAGGATATCAGGTGTAATTCTGCGTTGCTTTGTTCAGATATGTGCTGGGATGCAGCCAGGGATGCTTGAAGAACTCGTGTTTGTCAGTGATCTGGCGCGATACGCTGAGGTCATAATCAATCATGCGCTTCACCTTCTCCGCGAGGCTTCTGCCCTTCACCAGCAGGCCCAGCTCGTAATCATGGCAGGCACTCCGTTCATTAATATTATAAGAGCCGTGAAATACCGCCTGCGCTCTGTGGTCGTAGATGATTTTCCAGTGGGAGAAGCGTTCAGTCGCACTATAATCATAGAAGGATACGCCGTTACAAAAGGGAATGTACATGTTGCTGCGCACCGCCGCCCGGTTCGTCGGATGGTCATTAATCTCCAGCGGATTGCAGATGGTAAGATGGCAGGCACGCTCCGGTCCCACTTCACCCAGCCGGTCCCAGAAGGCCTGATCGATCAGATACGGATTCACAATAAGGGTCTCATCGGCCGCATAGGTGATCACATCCAGAATATATTGCTGAATCAGATTCACCGGGTTGCCGGGAAAGCTCGCGAAGAGCGTACACTCCTCCTCCCCGAACGCATAGTCCACCGCAGGACGATAGAAGGGTGACGCCAGGTCAAAGTGATCTCCCCCGAGCAGCAGCCACCTGGAGTGAAAAACAGCGTTCAGCGACTGGGCCACAGCCCCCTGAATGCGGAAGCAGCCGTCATGCCACTCCTCTTCCTTCGCGGGGATACCGAGCGGACGTCCCTCCACCTGCTGATCCGGGGCTTCCTGAATGGGGGTGGCGAACGTATACTGGTCCCCGATATTCAGACTGCCGATAATGGAAGTTACTCCGTCTATAATCATGAATTTGCGGTGGTCAATCACATTCAGCCCGGTCACCTCCACATCCTCCTGAACCTTATCCTGCAGAAAAAGGATGCTCTCAGGCACGCCCTGTGACTTCAGCACCTTGCGCTTCGCAGCCCATTCCTCTGCAGCGTAATAGGAGTGGAAGGTATCCAGGAGCCTCGCACCTGCCTGCTCCAGACGCCCGGCAATCTTGGAGAATTGCCCCACCTCCAGGTTCTGGCCGTATCCGAGCGCAGTGACCGTATAATTCACCATGATTCTAACCTCTACTCCGCGCTCAAGTGCATGAAGCAGCTCACTAGCGATAAGGTTCCCTGAATGGTCATTGAAGAACAGCATCACGGACAGATGAATATAACGCTCAGCCTTGCCGATTTCGCCGAGCAGCATGTCCAGACATTGCGGCCCGTTCACATAAGGATCTACCCGGTTATGCCGGGTGGTTTGCGGGGCCAGAGCCCTGAGCTTACCGGAATCGAGTCCTGCTACTGTATCCGCGAGCTGATTAAGCCATTCCTGGCTTACACCCGGCAGTTGCCCGAGTTGCTGCATATCGGTTATTACGCCACCGCACTCCTGCCGGTAAGCGCGTGCGGTATCATTTTGCAAAAGAGGGGTAAACGCCGGCTCAGCCGCCTCCGCGCCTTCGGTAAGCGAGGCCAGGGAGCCGCCCGAAATATGATAATTCACGTAATCTATGAGATCCTGCTGAAGCTGCCCGTCCTGCTCGGCAGCAGCAGGGATTGAGGTTAACCGGTGATTATTATGTAGATTAGTCATGCTGTCTTCATCTCCTTCGTTCTTCCCCGCCTTGCTTCGTCAGCAAATGACAAGCCAAGTAAGGGTAAGGTAAGATACCCCGCTTGTACATTTTATAAACGGCATGGCACCTATCAAAATAATCCCACAAAGTGGGGCCTTACCTTCGATGATTACTCAGGTACTTTGCGGGGATCCCAAAACATATAAATTATTCCCTTAAAAAAGATGCCCGCAGCAGTCATTAGACTGCCGGAGCATCCCGGGATTCCAGATCATATAGGGTGAACCGCTTAATTCGTAATTATTTGCTCAATTCCTCAGCGCTATACACCTTAACATCAAGCGGTGCGGTCAGGAACTCTCCCGCTTTGGCGGCGAAGCCGGTGAAGTGAGGGCTTGTGTTGTGAGCGGCAACGGCGGCCTGGTCACGCCAGGTCTCAACCATAATATAGAGACTTCCGTCTGCTGCATGCTTATACAGCTCGTAGGACAGGTTCTCTTCTTCTTCGTGTGTGGCGGCAATCAGCGGCTTCGCTGTGGCCAGGAACTCTTCCTCCCGTGCAGGATTCACATGAAGCAGCGCATGGATAATAATCATTTGGATATTCCTCCTAGAATTTCATGGGTATAGAGTATTATTTCCACTGGGCAATCGTGTCAATAGGCAGACGGACGGAGGCGTAGCCCTCTTCCAGTGCTTTGCCGATCGAAATCAGCATGACCGGAATGTAGCGTTCTTTGTCCAGACCGAACATTTCAGCGATCTGATCCTTTTCAAATCCGCCGATCGGATTGGTGTCATACCCGTGTGCGCGGGCGGACAGCATCAATTGCATGGAGACCAGACCGGCGTCAATCATCACCGTCTCTCTGTTCACATCTGCGGGCAGCTTGGCAAAGTGGGCGCCCAGGGCGGCCAGCTGTCTTTCTTTCACCTCGGCAGGCATAAGTCCGCGTTCTACAGCCGTTCCGTAGATTTGTTCAGCGTAATCGAAGTTATTCATATCACCGAATACGGCAATCACCGCTGCGGAGGTTTCGACCTGAGTCTGGTTGAACTTGGCAATAGGGGCCAGCTTAGCTTTGGCTTCCGGGCTTTCGATGATCACAAAACGCCAAGGCTGCATATTCACGGAGGAAGGCGCCAGCGTGGCTTCAGTAAGAATCTCTGTCATTTCCTCTTTGCTGATTTTGACGGATGAATCATATTTGCGGATAGAGCGGCGTCCTGTAATAATGCTGATGTAATCATTGTTTTTGGTAGTGTTCATGATAATTTGCTCCTTTAAAATGGTTTGATTATTGTTTCCGGCTACAGTAAATTAATGTTATATTGCAGCCGGGTAAGCATCTCTGCGAGCACAGTGCGCTCCTGTTCATTGAATCCGTTCAGCAGATCGCTGATGAACTCGGTCTTGTTCTCCCGGTAGGCATTGATATGCTCACGGCCTTGACCAGTCAGGGAGACGAGAGTCACCCGATTATCGGCTGGATTATTGCGGCGGGCGATCATCCCGTTCTCTTCAAGCCCTTTTAAGTGGCGGGTAACCGCTGCTGCATCGATTTCCAGAAGCTTTTGCAGGGAAATCTGACTGATCTCGGAAATCCGGTACAGCTCTTGCAGCAGCCTGAAGCGGGTCGGAGTCATGCCGGCGCAGCGCTCGAATTTGGGGCCGATTTCTTTGTGCAGGGCCTGTAGCAGTTCGAAGATCTTATGTTCATCGGGCTGAACTTCGCTCAAGATTAACCCCCTCACGCAAATAAATTGTGCAAAACCTTTTCGACAAAACATACTTTACACCCAATTCATTGACCCGTCAACTAATAATTTTTGGAGGAGGCTGCCAGTATGAAAATAGCCCTGATTCAGCTCGATATAGCATTTGGCAAACCGGAGGTGAATTATGCTGCCGCTGAGCGCAAAATTCGTGAGGCTACCGCCGGCAGTCCAGACTGCATTATTCTTCCCGAGCTATGGACAACGGGATATGACCTGACCCGGCTGGGCGAAATCGCAGATCCCGGCGGACATACCACGGGTGCCTTGATATCAGGTCTGGCCCGGGAATACGGCGTGAATATCGTTGCCGGCTCCATTGCCGTCAGGCAGGAGAACGGCGGCATTACGAACAGTATGTATGTCTTTGACCGCAGCGGGGCGTGCACCGGGGAGTATAGCAAGCTGCATCTGTTCAAGCTGATGGAGGAGCATCTCTACCTCCAGCCCGGCGCAGCCAAGGGACTGTTCACGCTGGACGGTATCTCCTGTGCCGGGCTGATCTGCTACGACATCCGGTTCCCGGAATGGGTCCGGGTTCATATGGCCGCAGGGGCCGAGATCCTGTTCATCAGCGCCGAATGGCCGCTGCCCCGCCTCTCTCACTGGCGCGCGCTGTTGATCAGCCGGGCGATTGAGAACCAGTGCTACGTTGTAGCATGTAACCGGGCAGGGGCAGATCCGGCGAATACCTTCGCTGGACATTCCCTGATCATCGATCCTTGGGGCGAAATTGTCAGCGAGGCCTCCGGGGGCGAAGAGATCCTCCGCGGCGAGCTTGACCTCGCCCGGGTCCGGGAGGTACGGGGGCATATCCCGGTCTTCGCGGACCGGCGTCCGGAGTTGTATTTGTAGTTGGGGCGGCAGGGGATATGTAGAGGCTGATCGCAGGGGGCGGCATCTCATGCCCCCATTAAATATTTTTGAACTGCCTCCGGCCCGCTCACCCTCGCGCGTGCACATTGTAGTCGGTTTTTCACCTTCATTTGGCCCGAACACCCTTCGCCTGCACATTGTGTTCGGTTTTCCGCATACATTCAGGCTGCGCACACCCCGACCTGAACATTGTATGCTGTTTTTAGCATACATTTGGTCCGTGCGCCCTCTAACCTGCACATTGTATGCTGTTTTTAGCATACATTTGGCCCGCGCACACCCCAGCCTGCACATTGTATGCTGTTTTTCACATACATTCGGCCCGCGCACACCCTAGCCTGCATATTGTATGCTGTTTTTCACATACATTCGGCCCGCGACACCCCAGCCTGCACATTGTATGCTGTTTTTCGCATACATTCAGCCGCGCACACCCCAGCCTGCACATTGTATGCTGTTTAATACGAAAATAAAGTATCGGAAAATGCGCCGCAGACTGGATTTTGACAAAAAAAGACCCACCGCCCCCAAAAAACGTTTCGTTTTTTTTGAAAAAGGGAAGACTATGGGGTAGGATTTAGTTGCACGCTATATCCTAACTGCTGGATATATTGCACGTACCGATCCAACCGGTTTTTCTTGGACGTCTCATCGCCTAGTGAGACGTCTATTTCTTGGTATGACCTTTTCTCCCGCATCAGGGCATGGAGGATTCGAATCAGCAAATGTGCGGTGGCGACGTTTGCTTTTTTATCGCCTCGTCTCTTACGAATTCGTCGAAAGAATTGGCCGATCCGGTTCGAGGAGCGAGCGTTCGCCCAAGCCGCCTGACACAACGCCCCTTTCAGGTGCTTGTTCCCTTGCATCGTTTTTGACTTTCTTCGCTTTCCCGCGCTTTCGTTGTTCCCTGGACACACCCCCGCCCATGATGCAAACTGCGCATCACTCGGGAACATTTCCGCGACATGCGGCCCCACTTCGGCAAAGATGGTCACGGCAGACGTCCGCTCAATTCCTGGGATGGAGTCAATTTGTTCAATTACCTCCAGGTAGGGTTCTGCCTTCGCCTCGATTCGAGCTTCCAGTTCCGTGATCCTTTTCTCCAAATAAACCAAGTGGTCCCAATGGTCTCGAATCATCTCCCGATGATGACGGCGCAACTTGCCATTGAGCGCGTCTAGCAACTGTGGAACTTTCTTTTTTAAACGGGTTTTGACCAGGTTTTTAACGGCCATTTCGTCGACGACCTCGCCGTCCATGATCTTCTGGAGCAGGCCCCGTCCCGAAACCCCATATAGATCGGACATAAAGGTGGTTAGCTTGATGTTGGCATCCTGCAGGATTTTGTGGATGCGGTTCTTCTCCGCCGTCACCGCCTGCACCATCTTACTCCGGTAACGGGTCAAATCCCGCAAATCCCGGATGTCCTGTTCGGGCACCATACTGCCTTCAATGAGCCCGCAACGGTGCAATTGCGCTAACCAGCGCGCATCTTGCATGTCACTTTTTCGACCCGGCATATTCTTTACCCGCTGGGCGTTGGCCAAGACCAGATCACAACTGCCCTCTAAGATGTTCCATACCGGTTTCCAAAACACGCCGGTACTCTCCATCACCACTTCCCGACAGCCGTGTTCACTCAGCCAATCTTGCAGGCCTAGCAATTCTCGGGTTGTCGTCCCAAAGGTTTTCAGGTGACATTGTGGTTTCTGTTCGATCGGTCCTTTCAACACGTAGGCCACAACGGTTTCCTGGTGCACGTCTAGACCAGCGCAACACATACGTACAGCATCCATTCCAACCATCCTCCATCGTCAGTTTACAAATCATGCGCTCGAGTGAGTGTAATTTAATACACGTACTTTTGGGGGGCTACAATAGGCGATGCTCGAAAAGCGCAATAGAACGGTTTTTCGCACGGGGTGTATCCCAGTAACCGTTTCCGCCCTTTGATTTGTATATGTAGTGTTGACGACTACAGCCTCATTTAGAATGGTTGCGACGGATGCCACCCACTTATTTTCATTCCTGGGGGTGACAAGGCCTCTGTCTTGTCATGCCTGTTTTTCGCATACATTCGGCCCGTGCACACCCCAGCCTGCACATTGTATGCTGTTTTTCACATACATTCGGCCCGCGCACATCCCAGCCTGCACATTGTATGCTGTTTTTCACATACATTCGGCCCGCGCACACCCCAGCCTGCACATTGTATGCTGTTTTTCGCATACATTCGGCCCGCGCACACTCCAGCCTGCACATTGTATGCTGTTTTTCGCATACATTTGGCCCGCACACACCCCAGCCTGCACATTGTATGCTGTTTTTCGCATACATTTGGTCCGTACGCCCTCTAACCTGCACATTGTATGCTGTTTTTCGCATACATTCAGCCACCCGTCGCTGCCGCCAGTAGCCGCCCGCTTCAGCGGGCGTACCTCTCGCGCAGCATACGCGCTGCTTCAAGCACCTGCGGGTCGCTGTACCGCAGGCTGTAGCCTGTCTCCTGCTGCAGCAGCTCCGCCGGCAGCAGGCGGGTTCCCCGGCCGGCAAGCGCCTGCCGGATACCCGCAGTGAATTCGGCCGCCGAAGACGGGCCGCCAAGCTCCGCGAGCGCGGCGATGGTCTCCGGCCGCACGCGCGGATAGTCCAGGGAAGCATCGCCGTCCGCTGCATCCTGATAGAAGCGGCGGATGCACTCTCCGCGCGCGAGCCCCGTGCCGGACACAATAACGAACGCGTGGACGAAGTACGCGCTGCTCTGTCTGCGCTGGGCGATGCCGCAGAACTTGCGGCCGCCGATCGCCAGGTCGAAGTCACCGGGGCAATACGACCCAGTGACTTCTTCTGCCCGGATCTGCGCTGCTGCCTGCGGATAGCCCGCCGCTACCGCTTCGGTAATCACCGAAGCCAGCAGCCGGAAATCATCGTGGAAGTCCAGCTTGCCCGCAGGCTTCGGCAGCAGCAGGGACACGTTGATCACTCCCGCATCCAGCGGCACCGCAGCGCCGCCCGAATGGCGGACTGCCGTACGGATGCCCTGCTGCTCCAGCGCCTGCATCGCCTCTGCTGCGCGGGGCAGCTTGCTGTCCCGCAGCCCCAGCGCCACTCCGCCGGGATGGCTCCAGAGATGCAGCACCGGCGGGACCTTACCGGCCCCGACATCACGGCACAGCACCTCTTCAAAAGCAAACGGAATCAGCATATCCTCCGCAGATGCCTCTTCCCCTTCTCCCCCTGCTTCACCGCCGGTATGCGTGAAGAGGATCATCTCCTCCGGCAGCCTACCCGCAGCCCCGCTCTCCAGTACATCATAAGGTTCACTCCGCATGCTGATTCCCCTTTCTATCTATAAGCCCTGGCCAATCTTAACTCCGTTAACTATTCACATTGTAACCGATCTCTCCCCGCACCGTACAACCGGCAGTGTATGCCCTTACAGATTTGAAATAGCGAAGCGAACCCGTTATCCTTAATGTAGTACAGAAGAATATACCAGCCATAAGATTCGCGCATAAGCTCATGCTATACACAACCTCTAGGAGTGATGCTGCATGACAACCGAACCACAGGCAAAAGACAGGCAACTAAGCAAATCCAGGCAATGGGAACAGGCCATGAGCAAGCTGTACATCAACTTTCAAGACTACAGCAAGGATGTTCGCAAAGAGTTCAACGATGAGGATATTCATCAGGCCAGAGTCAATAGCCGCAAGCTGCTGACCTTGTTGTCCATTCTTGATCCGGGCCATACTGCAACGGCAGACTTGTATGACAGCTTCAAGCAGGCCCAGAAGAAGCTCGGCAGAGTCCGTGATGCAGATGTGCTGATCGGGTCGTTTGAAGCCCGCCGCAAGGCAGCGAAGGCTGCTGGTGATAAGAAGACTGCCAAGCTGCTGAAGGCGGTAATCGAACATCAGAAGGATACACGGAAGGCCGCCCGTAAGAAGCTGAGGAAGGCACTGCCCAAGCTGTCCGGCCAAGCGCTCGAAGCGGTGTGGACACCTTTTATCGAGACAGGGCTAGAGCCCCTCGCCGCCAAAAAAGACGCCAATGTCGCCATGCGCGAGCTTGAAGTCGCCTTTGAACAGAAGAAAAAAGCCTGCAAGACCTTATTCAAGGGTCCTCAAGCTGAATCAAAAGAAGCCTTCGAAGCTCTTCATGAGCTGCGAATCGCCGCCAAGGAACTGCGGTACACGGCGAATGCGGCTGCTTTTGCGCTGGATCAGAAATTCCATGCCCATGAAGCCTTCTATAAGGACATCCAGGACCAGCTCGGACTCATTAATGACAAGCGGGTATGGCTTGAGACGCTGCAATCGATTGGACGCGAAGAGCTGGATGTCGGCAAAAAAGTCTGGGCTGCCTTCACCGATACGCTGCGGGCAGAGGTACTGGAGGCTCTTCATCAGAACGGGGTCGTCCCTGTTGCTGAGACTAAGCCCCCCAAAATAGGGCATCATAGCTGATCATCCCATCCTCTACACAAAGGCAGGACGCCGCATGTTATCCAAGCGGTATCCTGCCTTTGTTCATAAGCGCCACGTACTATAGCATTCCGGCAGCCCATAATCCGCCTCTGCGGATCATCCGTCGCAGCGGCTCTGAAGAGAAGGAAGGCAGATGGTGCCCAGGCATCAGATAGACCACCCGGCCTTCGCCGAAGGTATGGCACCATGCCGCCGGTCTCATCGCTCCGTCATGAGGATATTCGGCCAGCACCGTTGTCTCGAAGTGGGGATGCTGCTCGAAATAGTAAGGCTCGTCCTCGATCACAAAATCAGAGATCCCCTCCATAATCGGGTGCTCCGGCGCAATCACCTTCATCTGAAGCGTCGTGAACGCCGGATGATGGGTGAACCGGGCACCGAGCATCGCCCCAAGCTCCTGATTACGCTGCAGAGATATGCCGTTATGCACGACAAGCAGCCCGCCGCCGCCAGCCACATAAGCAAGCAAGGCTCCGCTCTGCGCAGCGGGTAACTGCTCCTCGGAGAATTCCGTATAGGAGATCACAAGCCTGCATTCTGCCAGCTCTGCCTGGTTCATCCGTCCGTAATCCTCCGTAGAGACCACCTGAATCTCCGGCTCAAGGAGCTGCTCCAGCTCACGGTCTACCCCTTCGAAGGGATGATATTTCACTTCGGTATAGCTGCCGAACGCCAATGCTTTGTATGAAGACATGCTACACACACCTCTCTTTTGCCAAGTTAGCCTGACCGGAAAGTCAGTGTCACCCCTGATTCGTTACCCCTGCCGCTGTCACCAGGGCCAGAGATTGCCGTCCAGATCGATATAAGCCGGTTCTTCGGCCAGATACATCTTGTGGTTATGAACGATCGTCATAATCTTGCCTGCTGATTCTTCAGGAGTTACAGGCGCCTCTGCATCCTTCTCCCCGTTCATATAGGTCTGCAGCCAGCCGGGATGGAAGACCAGCACTTGTCCGCCCATCGCACGCAGATGATTGTGCAGCAGCGAAGACTGCATATTAAGCGCGGCCTTCGACATACAGTAGCCATACATATTGATCCGCTTGTTCCGCCCGATGCTTCCGGCCTCCGACGAGATATTAACCACCAGACGCTGGCGGCCTTGCAGCAGTAAGCCCATCAATGCATTGCTCACCCTCAGCGCACCCAGCGTGTTCACGTTATAAATCTCCGCCATAGCTTCATCATCCATATCCACGAGCACTGTTGCATCATCAGACTTGTGGATAATCCCTGCGTTATTGATAATCATATCAAGGTGCCCTGTACTTCCGGCAATACTCCGCGCGGCCTCCTTTACGCTCCCTGCACTGCCGATATCGAGAGGAACCAGCTTCAGGCTATCCGGGTATTGCGCTTTCAAAGCTTCAAGTAGCGCAGGGTCCGGCAAATACTGTCCGGCAAACACCATGTACTTACTCTCCAAAAGAGATCGAACGAGGAATAATCCCAGTCCACGGTCAGCACCGGTAACACAGGCAACCCTTTTCATGAGCTCCCCCCTCCTATCTGCATAATTATGCTACGAGCCTAGGTCCATCCCTCTCACATTAGCATGGCTGCAGGCCGTTAACAACATCCTGCAAGGGAGGGCAGGCTAAGCAGAACTTTACTTTTGCTTTAATTTTGAACTATGCTACAATCATGATTAATAGTTGTTAACAACACAATTGTTGACAACAGGTTTCATTAACTCTTACCCAGGAAGGTGATCCTACGATGTCAATTCAACAAATCCACACTAAGGAAGAATTACAGCAATATATCGGGCAGCCTGGCAAAAAACTGCTCTTCAAGCACAGCACCACCTGCCCGATCAGCGCCAAGGCCAACGAGGAATTCCAGGCCTATACACAGCATTCAGATACTCCTGCAGCCGTGGTCCATGTGATCGAAGACCGTCCTGTCTCCAATCAGATTGCTGAGGATTTCGGGATCAAGCATGAATCCCCGCAGATTTTCCTGCTGGAGGACAGCGAAGTCCGCTGGAACACCTCACACTGGAAGATTACCCAAAAAGCGATAAAGGAAGCAGTGGAACAATGAGCGCGAACGTAATTGTCTATTCAACCTCCGGCTGTGGCGAGTGTAATCAGGTCAAGCAGCTGCTGGAGAGCAAGGGCATTCCCTTCGAGGTCCGGGATGTGATGACCAGCTCCGTCTATCAGGAGGAAGTGGAGAAGCTGGGCTTCATGGGCATTCCAGTCACCGTATCCGGGGACCGGGCGGTCAAGGGCTTCAATCTCCCTGAGCTTCAGGAGCTTATGGATGCTGCTGTTCTGTAATATACACAAAGGTGCTGTCCTCTCAACAGGAGCAGCGCCTTTTTTTTGCGATTCATCGATGGAATAATTGTATATTTATATATATCTGGACAAGGAGGATTGATCCTTTGAAGTGGCTACAGGATGAGCATGCCGCCAAATGGCGTGAAGAAGGACAGCGTTATGCGAGCGACGTTAATCAATTCGTACATAAAGGACTGACTGAAGGCTGGGACAAAGCGGGAAAAGAACCCGCAGAGGATACACGCGGGGGCCTCGCCGCCAAAATCTATAAGATGATTCGAGAAGCTAATGAGCACGGTGAGATTACTGAGCTGCGGGAGCAACTACCGGCGGCAACGTGGCCGCTCTCCGGGCACTTCCAGAAGGAGATGCAAGCAATTCGCGGTATTCATTTCATCAGTGATGATGCTCTGGTGTTCAGCACCGGCTCACCTTGGGAGAAGAATGTAGTTGTAGCAGTACATAAGGATGTTATTTCCGTATTCGACGAGTTTAGCCTGGTTGGGACATCTCCTGACAATCAGTTCTATGCACTCGCCGGAATTCAAGGCATTACCATTATGCAATCCATGAACAGCACTCTACAAGGAAAAGTTGTAGCAGATCTCTCATGGCGTGAGCTGAATGGCACGATTCAAGCGCTGGACCCGGAGTTTACTGTTTTGAACATAGACAGCCTGGATCAGGAGTTACCCTTGGAGCAAGTCATTCCTTTTAACGGGGGCCAAGCATTATTGCTTGTTACGAGCCAGGGGATTTTCCTGGTCCAGCAATCGCAGGAGAAGGAGAAGCTATGGGAGGTGAAGCTGCTGCATCCTGATCTCGAAGAATATAAAGCAGATGAGCTGGAGCATATTGACATTGACATGCCGCATGGTGCCGTCTCTCCGGATGGAAGATGGATTGCCTATGGCAGCCAGGGCAGTGATCATCTTTTATATGACACAACTTCAAGGCAGGTTCACTTATTCAATCCGGAATCCAGTTACCCGCACTATACTATATTTACGAAGGACCAGCACAGCGTGTGGTACAATGCCTGCCACTTCTATAATGGCGTTACCCTTACTGTGTCCCTTGAAGATGCGGAAGCAGGAAAGCTCTCGTACGATCAGGAATATCCGGTCGTTAACGAGGAAGCCCGGGTATATGCGGCGGCGGCACTGAAGGACGGTGTTGTCATTGGCGATGCCTATGGATACTTGAGGCTCATTGATGCAGAGGGGCGGGAGCTGTGGCGTTATTATGCCGGAAGCACCATTTCTGGATTAGCTGTCAATCCGGATGAGACCATACTGGCCGTGGGGACTTATGGAGGGATGCTGCATTTCCTGGACCTTCATGCCACTGAACGCAGCGACTATGAGATTACAACAGGAACCGTTCGTGAGATGAAGCGGATTATTGCCTGGAAGAATCAGAATGAGCCGCTTTGGTGGTGAGCTGATACATGGAGAACCCTTCTTCCCCACCGTCGTCTGCCAAAAATAAAAAACAGCGCTTGAGCGAGATAAATGGCAGATAATCTGCTACATATAGGTGTTTTGGCTTCCATTTGCTTAGCCATTCAGCCATTTGCTGAAAATAAGGCGAATAGCACTCTTTTCCATTTTTACAAACCCCCTCTGAAGAGAGTATGATTCGTGTTGAAAGCAAATGAATGCATTCATGAAAATGAGCATATGCATGCACGCTGAATTTCCGTCATGTGGAAAACGGGGGAACCATCCGGCCGTCAGGCCGACTTGGGGTGAATCCGAAGGAGAATGCCACGCGCAGGTCTCCGGCAGGTAGGGCGACTCTCACCGTCCGAATCCGACAGCTAACCTCGTAAGCGCCAAGAGAGAGCCCTGATCCGCCACGCTTTTGTGCCAGGCGTCTTAAGCCTGTTACCCACAACCGCAGGCAGAGGTCCTCCTCTGCCTGCGGTTTTTTGCGCGCTGGAATGAACTGCACAGTATAGATTCAGGAAGGAACGTGACCACATGCCTGACCCCTTATCGCCCAAACTAACCGCCGCTGCCGGATTCAACCACTACACCCAGCAATATAGCGGTCCCGTCTATGCGCTTAGCTGCCTGCTGCTGGAGCAAGGCGTCCGCGCCGAACAAGCTGCAACCGCCACCTTCGTGGCACTCCATCCACTATGGCTGAAGGGCCGCCTCTCAGGGGACGCCGCTGCTGCGGCTGCCTACAGAGAGTGCATCCGCCAGTGTGCCATGCTCGCCCACGACCGCAGCCGCTGCGCTTCTGCGCCGCTGAGCTGGGACGATCACGTTGCCAGTGCCTTATGGTACGGCATCCAGCTCCCCCTGTCCGACATCAGCCAGATTCTGGAGTGCAGCGTCCCCGAGCTCAAGGCCCGGCTCAGAGGAATACGCGAACAGATGGCAGCCGCCCATTCAGCCTTGCCTGCTGTGCACCGCCCTTCGGCAGGTTGAGACTGGGAATAATGCGGGATACGCGGGATATAGGAATGAGTGCGGCGGAATGAGTTGGATGTGGCGGAATTAGGGTACGGATGCGACAAAAGGAGATGGATAGCGGGCCATGCGGACTACAGATCCTCTATTTCGGCAAATGGGACCATTCCGAAGGCCATGCGGACTGAGAGGCGCTTAATTAACCCATTCCGCCTCATTTTGCGCTCCATACAGCCCTTTAAGGTCCTCTCAGTCCGTAACGGGGAGAAAATCGGTCTTTTTCACAAAATAAGGGCCGCTGAGTCCGCCTACAAAACAACATCCCCCCACAAAGCGGGGCTCTAACAAATAAAGCCGCAGCATCCGCCGCGACTTCGTCCTTGACTCTCAGCGCCAGCACCCGTACAGTACTTGGCCCATCTTACATAGCTCAATCATCCCATGCACTCATCCTGTCTCCACCAACCGTTCAGTACATAGAACTCAGCCCTTGCCCTTACCACCCTTGCCGCCCTTGGCGAACCGCCAAAAAGCCATACAGCAGCCGAGCAGGCCGGCTCCCAGCAGAAGGGTCTGTAACGCCCCCAGCCAAGTCGATTGATCCGACGGGATCAGGCTGCTGATAATAATCAGCAGGATCGAGGCCGCGACCAGCACGGGGGTTTGTCTACTTTTCTTCACAACACTTCACCACTCCTAAAGACTAATACTACTAAGGTACACCATCTCCGGCGTTTTCACCAGTTCACCACGGCTCCGGGCACACCCGGGCGGAAGAACGTATGGCGTCCTTGGCTAGTAATTCTTCACTCCATAGTAGTCAAAATCAGCGAAGGAGTCATGCTGGTGGGCATCAACGGAACCGATGAAATTGAACAAGCCTGTAAATCCGCCAATCTCCCCTGGCTCCCCGTTCACGCCTTCATCCGACAGATAGAGTACATCAATGTTTTCTACAAAAGCTTGCCAATCCCCGTTATCCCCGAAACGGTAAAGGATACTCGCGATGCCTGAATGATAGATAATCTTGAGCTCCGCTGTGTCTTCAGGGACTGGAATATAATGGTGGACCAGCTCAATGCGTTGCCCCAGCTTGGCCTGAAGTACGTATAGAACGGTGCCCTCTGATTCGGAGTGGGTCAAGTGAACGTACAGCCAATTATTCGAATCATAGTATAGCCCCAGACCGGCCGTTTCCGAGTAGTGATCGGGATGAAATTCCACCTTGGTTTGAACTTCATAATGAAGGGAAGTTGCGCGTGTGGCCATAATCGCCGGATGGATCTGCGAGAACAAAGAATTCTCTCCATGAATGCGTAAGTAACCCGGACGTTCAACCGTATTCACCCATGCCGCTTGCTGGTCCCGGTACGGAGTCAGAAAATGAAGATCATATTTCTCCTGATTAAAATCATCAAATACGTCATGAGAGATTCCATCGGCCTCTAATTCAACACCTGTCATCCCCTCAACTTCCATTTTCGCCACATTCGATCCTTCCTTCATTTCCAGCCAGCCATCCTCTGTCCAATGCATTTTTTGAATAGAGGTTTCACGGCCTAATGGATTTAAGAGCGTTCCTTCCACAGGCCGTGACATGAGATGAGCAATATACCATTCGCCTGTTTGAGTTTGCACTAATGAGCCGTGACCTGCTTTTTGCATAATTGAACTTGGATTATACATCTCAAAATGCCCGGCATCCGGATTACCAAGTGAAAATAGATGGCGTGGCGAGGAGGTGATGATCGGCTCCCCCGACGGATGCGGTTCATAGGGACCAAAAATATTCTCCGAACGTCCCAGCTCAACACCATGAGCATAACCCGTTCCGCCCGCAGCTAATAAAAGATAGTATTTATCTTTATACTTATAAATTTGCGGTGCTTCAGCACAGCCGCGGCTGGTGAAGCCTTGCGTGACCCGGTGCCACTTCCCAACCATTTTCCCCTCATTCAAATCAAATTCAGCGATCACAATATGTCCAGGCGCCTGATACCCTTCACGGGTCTCCCATTCAAGAATGGACACATAGTGCTTGCCATCTTCATCGTGGAAGAGCGCCGGATCGAAACCTATGGATGTCAGATAGATAGGCTCCGACCAGGGTCCATGGATATCTTCTGCCCACATGGCAGAGGAATCCGAGTTGAATTCACGGCCTGCCATGTTCAACATATGCGAATAAGCTAACCAGTACCGTTTCGCCCTAGAATCATAGGATAGATGCGGCGCCCAGATCCCGGCCGGAGTATTGGTCCCCCTCAAATTCACTTCACCTTTATTTAATACGGAGGCAGTCAGCTCCCAATTCGCTAAATCGGTTGATTTGAAAATTTGAACGCCGGGATTCCAATGGAACGTGGATGTCGCAATATAATACACATCATCCACTCTAATAATAGAGGGATCTGGTGCCATTCCAGGGATTATAGGATTATTAATCTTCGTCATTTCTCTGCTTCCCTTCGCTGTTTAGCCATATTATTTACCCTTTTCCTGTTGTCTATGTATATTATAATAACTACTAACGTACTTATGCGATGGGATGATTACGGCTAGATTTACCCAAATCAAAGGCAGGTGCTGCAAATTGGAACATATGAATAGCTATCTCACAGGTGCACAGACGCTGCTGCTGCCGCGCATTGATTGGAATATACGCTTTTTTGGCGCACATACACAGACCGTTCCTGCCGATTGGAGCATGACTACAGAATCCCACCATGCCTTTGAGATTCTAATTGTGCTGGATGGGGCTCAAGAGACTAGGATAGATCATGAACCATTCATTGTGAACAGTGATGATATTCTGCTGATTCCGCCTGGGTTCGAGCATACGAATAAATGCATTTCCGCTACATCGATGACCTATTTCTGCGCTCATTTTGATATAGACGAGCCTTCCTTACGGATGAGAATTATGAAGAACTGTGACTGGGTCTATAAGCCCTCCCATTTGTATCATAGCCAGCTGAAAAAATGCCTTCAAAAATGGATCGATATTCTGCATGAGCCTGAGTTGTCGTTCACCAAAGCGAAGCTAAAAGCACAAATGGTCTTGTTCGAGTTATTGGAGGTGCTTGTAGATATCCAGCCGGTACAGACGGGGATACATGCTAACGAATCCATGACCACTGCAAAGTATGCCAAAGAAATTGCCGAAGCCATCAAGAGAGCTTTTAAGAAAAATTGCACCCAGGGAAATTCAGATTACACCATTCACATCCAGCCCATCATTGCTTCGCTTGGGATCAGCCCCAACTACGGATTAGAGGTATTTCAAAAAATATATAAAATGTCGCCCCGTACCTATCTATCCGACTTAAAGCTGCAGGAAGCCAAAATACTACTCCAGCAGCCCAGGATATCTTTAAATGAGATTTCAAGTCGTTTAGGTTACAAGAACCTCTCTCACTTCAGCAGACAATTTAAAAGATGGACAGGAGTTAACCCCTCTGACTTTCGTAAAAATAATTGTGTATAGCAAACACCCATCTGCCTTTATGGGGCGGATGGGTGTTTTGTTGTTATGCCAATAAGTTATCGTTATTTAATTCTCCTTCAGCTCTTTAATCTCAGCAATGAGATGATTCAGCTTGTAACCGTTGGTATCCCTGGAGAAAGCTTTCATCTCTTCGCTCTGTCCCTGGAATGCAGATAGAACATAGTCACCATCAACTACATAATATGTCCCATAACGGGTGAAAGAGTAGCTTCCTTTTTGCTCTTCCCCTACCCCTTTTTTGATTGCAGCGACGATCTTCATTCCCGGCTTAAGTTCTGGTTCAATCCCCTTGAACTCAGAGTCATACTCCCTTGGCGAACCGCCAGAAGGCCATGCAGCAGCCAAGCAGTCCAACGCCCAGCAGAAGAGTCTGTAAGGCCCCCAGCTAAGCGGATTTATCCGATGGAATCAGGCTGCTGATAATAATTAACAGAATCGAGACCGCGACCAGCACGGGGGTTCGTCTACTTTTCTTCACAACAAGTCACCACTCCTAACTACTAATAGTACTAAGGTACACTATCTGACGGAGTTTAACCATAATGATTCATTGTAAACCAGAGAAACAAACCATGTAGGGATTCAAACCTTCCGACTCGGTTGTGTAGTGCCCCTCCGGATCTCCCCTTCATTCGCACATGTGGAAAAGCACGTCCGCCTCTCCTGGTGAATGGGCTTCCTACTGCCGCTTGTATCTGCAAGATACATCTTTAATTTTCTTTCAGAGTCAGTTCCTAGACGAGCTATGGCCTGTTAGAATTCTCGGAAATAGATGAACCCCATAAGATTGCGAGAAACAAGCTTCCCATAGCCTTCCTGATTATAAAATGTAACAAGGTTGTGTAGCGCTTCAGTCTACACATCTGAAAGGAGCCCATCCGCCAACCCGGCGTATGGGCTTTTGCTATTCAATTTCCTTTCAGTGCTTTAATTTCAGAAATCAGATGATCCAGTTTATATCCGTTCGTATCTCATGAGAAGGTTGATTTTATGTTTTTTCTCTATATTAGTTGATTTTAAAGGGTTACGATTCACTTTATTAAACATAAGCAAGAGACGTATCCCAGAAACATTAAAATGGGTCACTCAAGCTTAAATAAAAAAAAGGATGTGTTTATTTATGGCATTTACATGTACAACAAATGGAGGCGGAGTCGAGCTTTCAGCTTCAACGTTCGAGAATATCTATGGGAAATATGCTGACTGGGCAAGTTATAAGACGGGTGTTCCTTACGTAATGATTTTAATTATGTGGTTCCACGAGAGTGGAAAAGGGAAAAAAAATATTAACACCCCTTATAATAACCCAGCAAATGCCTATGGGAGTGGTCCAAACCACCCCTATGCGAATATCTGTCTTGGGGTTACAGACTTCATTAACCTTATGACTGGAACAAACTTTAATGTAAATGCTATTGATGCAAATGGACGTTCTGCTTCAAAGTATATTAAAGATGCCATCGCAAATGGTTATACTATTCCAGCAAGTAACTTATACGGTGCAATTCCAGGCGCTGGCACCTATTATGCACCTGGTTTTGGAGCTGGATGTGCTGCTATGGGAGCAATGGGATGGGCTGAAAGTTATTACTACAATTCGGGCTCTGCTGTTGGTTCAATTCCTAATGCGGCTGGGAATATTCTACAACGTTGGTGGGAGCTATTTTACCCTAGCATTTCCAAAACAAAAATAGGGACAACCCTGGCACCTAGTTGCTGCAGCTAGAATTTAAACAACAAAGAGGTATTGTGTTATATTTTAAACACAATACCTCTTTGTTTATTCATGTCTACCTTCATATAGAAATATCATAGATAGAGTTTATTTAGCATGAAGTTTATAAGAATATTTTTTCTCATTATAATTAAACTGGATTGAGTCGATTGATGGTTTATTAAGCGAATAATTTTGGACTTTTTCCTTTTTGTCGGTTGAAATATTATAAACATAAACTTCGTAGCTATCACTACCATCTGCATTTCCTGGAATTACAGAAACAGATACATATAGTCTTTCTTTTTCATCAACTGCATAACTATAAGATTTGCCTCCCGTTGAATGAAACTCTAGGATTTCTTTATTTGAGGTAGGATTGTCTATTCTCATCACCCATGCCTGTTGTCTTAATGGCTGAGCACCATCAGAAAATACAGATGAAGTATGATAAATAATGTAATCTCCTAATCCAAAAACTTCATCCACTACTAAATTAGCTTTCCCGTCATGCAAAGGTAAAGTAAATAACTTTTTGGCCTTATC
The DNA here is from genome assembly GCF_037975415.1 of Paenibacillus sp. FSL M7-0896. Lineage (NCBI taxonomy): Bacteria > Bacillati > Bacillota > Bacilli > Caryophanales > Paenibacillaceae > Paenibacillus > Paenibacillus sp. FSL M7-0896. The sequence goes on along the minus strand of NZ_CP150250.1, from coordinate 256,887 downwards.
TATACGCAGTGCTTTTTTATCAGGAGAACTTAAGTAGAAGGAGAATGGGGCAGTAGGAAAATAATATGGATTCGTCTCAGTTCCAGGAGCAATATCCATTTTAGGTGATGGTGACCAAACAATACCCTCAGAGGTTTTTATGGCGAAATTATACTTTTCTGTTTTTTTATTATTTAAAGGAATTGTGTAACTAACTCCATCAATTTGTATGATCTTATTATTTTCGGTTGAGTTCGAATCAATTTTTCCGTTTTGTTGAGAAGGGTTTCCTGAAATATTAGTATTATTTTTAGAATGTATTGAATCCTTGCTGTTACAGGCTGAAATAAGTAATGTGCATGCAAGTAAACTTGTCACGACATGCAGTTTATTTTTTATCATCTTATAAACTCCTCTGAAACTATATTTTATAGATAACAATATTATACAACATCAATTATGAAATTTAGTGTAAATAATGTAATATTTTATAGTTTTTTAGGTTGTAGTCAACTTATGCCCTATCCGCACCTTAAAACCTATGTGAAGTATAGCTCATTAAACAAAAATATACCCTTCCAATTCCCAGTGGGTTAGCGGAAGGGTTTTTGAATTAGTTGTAACTTTATTGCATTTCCACAAATCTCCTCGTATCCGAGTTCCACATATAGAACTCTTAACCTCATCTTATTTCAACACTGAGAATTAACAATTCTACACTCTCCTTCCTTCGAATTAAAACATTCACTCTGTATCTCTTTCAACTTTATGGCGTAAAGTCTCCCGATCATAGTGAAAAATTCCTGATCTTTATTAGAAGCAGAGAGCAACACCGTACTTAATCTGCATAATTCTTTCTGTATATCAAGTTGTCTTTCCATATTACTCTTGGACATAATTATTTCCCCCTATTTGTTTTTCTGCAAAACTTTAAAATTCAAGAAATCAGGTGAGTAATCAGTATCAAAGCTAAGTGTTTTATCGATTAATATTTCTTTTAAATTCTGTAATAAATCTTCTTGTTCATTTAGATCAACCATCTTTATTTGTTTATTAAGTACTGGAGAAAATATCTCCAGGATTGTTTCTAATGATACTTTATCTCCTTTTTGAGCCATTAATACTAATGTATATAGATCTTCTTCCATAAGTTATTTCTCCTTTGAGTTCTTAATCGATGTTAATAATTTTTCTATAACATTAGTTAACGCATCAATCTTTTTCTCAAATCGAAGAATTAAATAACCAATCATTACAATTGGGAAACCTACATTATTAATGGCAGTCATAAAGATTGTGAAAGTTTCGTTATCCACTTATTTCACCCACCATATTAGTGCAAAATGTTTTCAATTTAATCAATGCTCTTTTTCTGTTGTTAAATACAGCTTGCGGACTAATCTTAAGAAATCTTGCAATTTCAGTATCTTGGTATGACATAACGTAAGATAACATAATTACTTGTTTTTGCTTTGCGCTTAGTTCTGTCCAAGCATAATAAAGTAGTTCATCTTCAATATTCTCAGTAAAATACTTTTCCTCGGTAAAATAGTGATCTAAACATGGAGAATAAATATAAAGTAGTTCATCTTGGCTATTGTTTTCAAGATCAATATTGTCCATTAGAAGAGGATTCCTTTCTTTAATTTTTTTCATTTTACGTATAAAGCCAATCGCAGCATAACGAATGGTCGAAGAAATATAATTAATAAAACGCATTCTGAAATAATGTTTCTTAAATGCTGAATTAAGTAGTTGCAAACTAGTTTGATTCCCCTTTAACGCTTGGACTAAGTATTTAAGGTGTTGTTGTTCTTCAAAGAATGACGTAAAAACTGGATTCTGAAAAGTTTGATTTGTGTCACTATGAAAGAATTGTTCTACTATTAGCGTCTCTTTTTCATTCAATGAATGTAAATTCATTTTGTTAGCCTCCTCAGCATAAAGATTGTTTTAATTATTAAAGTGAAACTACCACTTCCAAAATCAACCTTTATACGAACCTATGTTCTATTATATCTAAAAACACCATATATTTCTATGTGATGATAAACTTCAAATAAAGTATTTTGGGTACTTACCTCCTTCGTATTCCGAATAAATATTTACATAGGATTAATGGAACACTAAAAAGGAGCGATTCTCCGTTATTGGAAAATCGCCCCTTTTCGTTTTTGACCGTTCGCTACTTACTTAAGCAGGTTGTGGGCAAGTGAAAGCCAAGCGAACTCTAACGTCACTTTTTCAATGCCGCGAAGCAGAATGCGCCGGAAGCCCCTGTTATTAACATTCCTATCCTTAATCAATCGCTTGGAAAAAATATCAAGTGAATCAACCTTGAAGTGTCTCTTTACGATGCTGAGGATGTCATACATGATTTTTGCGACGATAATACATCAGATAATTTTTAATACTTCTCTAGCAAACTACTTATTTAGAACAAAAATCCCGATGGTTGACCAGATTGGTCATCATCGGGATTCCTGTATACTTTTCCTTTAGCCAAGGCCTTCTCCGCCTTGAATCCCTCCAAGAGGTGTTCCAGGTGAAATATGGAAGCCCGTTCTTTCTGCGCCGCTGCTACTGCGTAATATTGGGATTAGGACAGATTCGGGTAGAGGGCGGACACGCCGCCTGCAAGTCCGGCTTGGATCATACGGCTGGTATCGTCGGCAAGAATTTCGAAGCTGCCGGCTGCTATGCCGTCAATAGCTATTTTCGCAATATCTGAAGGGTTTGATTTGGGAGCATCCAGGCCGGCCGTCATGTCTGTCTCCATATAACCCACATGTAAGCCTGCTACTCTAATATGACGGGGATACAGATTCAAACGAAGATCGTTCGTCAGCGCCCATGCTGCAGCCTTTGCCGCCGTGTAGGCACCCGCAGCTCCGCCACTAAACCAGGATAATGCGGAAAGAATATTCAGAACCGATCCTCCCCCGTTATTCTCGATGACCGGTGCAAAAGCGCGAACCATGGATAACGTACCGAAGAAATGCGTATTCAATTCCAGCTGGATCTGCTCCACATCCCCTTCCAGCAAAGAAGCGCCTGTAGATGATCCTGCATTGTTGATCAGAATCGTAACATCCTTAGCCTGGCTGGCTGCTGCCGCTACCTCTTGAGGGTTGGTAACATCAAGCTTTACAGGTGTAACTCCTGGAATATCCAGAGTTTCCGGATTTCTTGCTCCCGCGTAGACCTTAGCCCCTCTAGCTAGAAGTTCAAGCGTAAGCTGGCGGCCAAGCCCCCGGTTTGCTCCAGTAACCAATGCCACTTGTTCAGAAATGTTCATTGTATTCGCTCCCTATATGAGAATGATCGTTCTAGAAAATGCACAGGAGAAGATATAATAACCTAATCTCATCATGCAGTGATGTCCTATAAATTCAATATAACATATTGAGAACGATCGGTAAATAATTATATAATATTTAAAATCGGATAACCACTTTCCCTTGGGGGTGACCTGTAGCAACCAGATTTAGAGCTTCATTAATATCTTCAATGTGGAACTCCCGGGCGTCTACCGCGGGTATAATTTGGTTCTCTTCAATGATTTTTGTGATTTGCCGTAATTGTTCTCCATCGCTGCGTACAAACACAAAATGATATTCAATCTTCTTCTTCTTGGCTTTGTGATCATACTTAGCACCAGCAATACTGAATAGTTTTTGCTTCCAACCTACCAAGCCCATAGTTTTGGCGAATCGTTTGTTTGGTCCGGTCCGTAGAGAAAGAAGATGGCCGCCTGGTCTAATAATGGAGAGTTCGCGCTCAAATTCACCGGGGCCCAAGGTATCAATCACATAGTCAAGATCACGAAGTCGTTCCCAGTAGTTCTCCGCCTTGTAATCAATGTATTGATCTGCTCCCGCGGCCATTGTACGTTCGCGCGCCTGTGGACTTCCACTGACGATGACCTTCAGCCCCATGCTTTTAGCGATAGGAATCGCCATTTGGCCAAATGAACCAGAGCCCCCTGGAATGAACACTCTTTCGCCAGCTTTGGCAGCTAACTCTTCATGCAGGCTTTGATAGGCTGTCAATCCTGTTAAAGGCGCAGCCGCACCGGTTACAAAATCCAGATTACCCGGCAAGTGAGCCATAGCCTCTACATGAACCGCCGCATATTCGGCAAATGCTCCAATTTTTCGCAGCGGCAGGCGGGAGTAAATGGCATCACCTACTTTGAAGCCAGCGACTTTCTTACCCATCTTCTCAACAACACCTGTGAGTTCGTTACCAAGGGTCAAGGGGAACTCATAGTCCTGGATTAACTTCACGCTTCCGGTAGCGATGAGCAGCTCCAAGTGGTTAACCGCCGCCGCCTTTACTTTAACCAAAACTTCGTAATCACTTATTTCCGGGACTGGAATATCGCGCACTTCAACTTGAAACGGTTTGGAATATTTGGTGATCTGTGCCGCCTTCATAATTAATACCCTCCTATCCGCAAGATCCTAAGTAACATTTACGATGATTTGTAACTTGCACACCAAGCATAAGACTAGAAGTTACAAAAGTCAACATTTGTTACTTTGTTTTTTCATGCTAAACTATAAGTGGATATTATTAATTAACGAAAGAAGGGTTGGCAGCATGGTGTTACACTGGGGGGTTAATCGTAAGTGCCTGCACTCCCCCATTCACCTGCCACAACAAATGGCTAAAATCACACAGGAGCTTATTATTGAAACTGCCGAGACATTAATTGAGCGTACGGAAAAATCTGAGGTGACGCTCTCTCAAATAGCGGATGAATTGAACATCACCCATGCTGCACTCTATAAACATTTCAAAAACAAACAAGAACTGTGGGCGGCAGTAGCTAAAGGCTGGTTCAACCGGATGATTTCAGAACAAATCCGTATAAACATGACTAATTCAGCCTCCCCGCAGGAAGTGCTCCACGATTGGCTATGGGCATTTGTTAATGCCAAAAAACGCGCTTATAATGAGAATCCCCAAATGTTCGCCTTGAATACACAATATGTGGACAGTAATCCATTGGTATTACGTGATGTGCTTTGGGATTCTTATCAAATAATTGATGGTTTCATGGAATATCATGATCCTCAATTTGAACGGGCAGAGGCCATTCTATCTGCGTTTGCAGTGTTTAGTCTCCCCTCTTTTAAAGGATCCTGGAATTCACCAGACTACCAAGAACGGTTTGAACGCCTCTGGAGTTTAATCAAACAAGGGGTTTGAATCCTGGAGGGGATGGCTGAATATACAACAGGGAGCAGTTACCTGAGGTAACTGCTCCCTGCGAGAAATCCATCACACTACTTCCGTCAAATCCTAAATTTTATAAGCCTTCATCGCTTTTCTGATCTCCTTGATGCTAGGGCGCTTGCCGTACATCAGGACGCCGGTGCGGTAGATCTTGGCGGCGAGCCAGCCGAAGAGGAAGGTTGTAGCCAGCAGGATCGCCAGCGAGACCATGATCTCCCAGAAGGCGACCTCCCCGACCCCGATCCGCAGCAGCAGGCTGAGCGAAGAGGTGAATGGTACGAAGCTCGCTACCTTCACCAGCAGCGTATCCGGGTTCGAGATGCTGAACAGCGGCAGATAGAAGCTGACGAAGCCCAGCATCATGACCGGCATCACGGCCTGCCCCAGATCCTCTGTCCGGCTGACAATGGAGCCGACAGCGGCATACATCAGGGCGTACAGGAAGTAGCCCAGGATATACAGGATGAAGCCATAGACGATCATGCTGACATTCAACTGTCCCAGATTCAGATCGAAATCGCTCAGGATCGTGGAATTATGCGGCAGCATCAGGTTGACGGCGATGGCAGCCGAGATAATGGCGATCTGCATCAGACCGACGAGGAAGATTCCGATGACCTTGCCGAACATCTGGGTTAGTGGCGAGGCGCTGGTGATGAGAATCTCCATAATGCGCGAGCTTTTCTCCGACGTAATCTCGGCCGAGATCATGTTGCCGGTCATCATCACCGACATGAAGAACAGAATCAGTAAGATATAGACAATCACATAGTTGATAATGGGTTTGGACTGATCCTGATCTGCGCTACCTGCAGCCCCGTCAGTACTTAGCTGTGCGGTATCAATCGACACCGGAGCGAAGATCGCCGCCACCTGGCTCTCGGTCAGCTTGTCGCCGACAATCAGGCCCGTATTCACCTGCTGCAGAGCGGCTTGCAGATTCGTTCTAAGCTTGCTGCTGATGTCTCCGTCTTTGCTGTGATACGTTACCGGAGGCACCCCTACACTGCCCTTGTCGGCAAAGGTAAGATACCCCTCAATCTTCTCATCCTCCAGCCCCTTCTTAAGGGTTGCATCATCTGCGGAAGGATAAGCGGTAAATACGACTTTATCTTCGGCTTCAGCCGGCGGAGTATAAGCGAGCAGCAGCTCGGCAGGCCGGAAGCCCTGCTGGGCAACGACTCCGATCTGTGTCGCGTCCTTGGCCCCGTCTTCTCCGTTGAACACTTTGATCAGATAAGGGATATTCATCCCGATACTAAGCAGAAGCACCAGAATTAAGGTGGTAATCATGAAGGATTTCGTTCTTACCTTATTCTTGAATGTGAAGCCGATAATGGTTGCCATTTTATTCATTGGATTCACCCACCGCTCTGATAAAGATTTGGTTTAGCGTCGGTTCCTTAATCTCGAAATGCTCGACCTCGCCCTGAGCCACAGCCAGTTGAAGAATGCGCTGTGCGGCTCCCAGGTCACTGATGGTTAAAACATACCCGCGCTCCTGCCGCTGCACTCCGGTAACTCCGGCAAGCTCGGCAAGTCCGTTCACTTCCCCGGCGGTGCGCAGTACAACTTCTTCCCGCGGATACCCCTTCTTGATCTCACGGATATCTCCCTGAACTACGGTGTTCGAGCGGTCAAGAATCGTGATATTCCGGCATAATTCTTCAACATGCTCCATGCGGTGCGTGGAGAACAGAATGCTCGTTCCCAGATCCCGCATCTCTCTGACGGTATCCTTCAGCAGCTCCACATTGACCGGATCGAGACCGCTGAAGGCTTCATCCAGGATCAGAATCTTCGGCTTATGGACCACAGCGGCGACGAAGCCCATCTTTTGCTGATTACCCTTGGACAGCTCTTCAATCTTCTTATTGTAATATTCCGGTACATCGAAGCGCTCCAGCCAGTACTTCAGGCTCTTATCCGCTTCACTCGCGGACATCCCGCGCAGCCGCGCCAGATAGATAATCTGATCGCTGACCTTGACCTTCGGATACAGTCCCCGTTCTTCCGGCAGATAGCCCATCAGATGCTGAAGCTCCTTACTGTACGGCTTGCCGTTATACAGGATGCTCCCTTCGTCGGGATAGATCAGGCCGAGCACCATGCGCATGGTCGTTGTTTTGCCGGCGCCGTTGGCACCCAGCAGACCGTAAATCTCGCCTTGCTCCACCTTTAGACTGATTCCGTTGACGGCCGTCTTCTCACCGTACTGCTTCACTACCTGCTTCAACTGCAATGCTTCCATTCTTATTCCCCTCTCTTCTGGTCGATCAGAACCGGACGATGTCCCCGGGTCCATAAGCTTAGGATTTCATCCAGCTCCAGGCTGCGGCTCTTGAGTACCTTTACGCCCAAATCGTGAATGCGTTTCTCATACAGATAAATTTGCTGGGTTAAAAATGAAGCCACACCCGGCGTTTCCAGCTTCAGCTCCAGCGCCTGCGGCAGCTCGGCTGCCAGTTCCTGCAGCGCCTGCTCTCCCTCAACTTGAACCCATATTTCACTCCATGAACCAAACAGACTGTCCTTCTCAGTCATTCCCAGCAGCTGCCCCTGGTGCATCAGCACGATATAATCCGCCAGCCGCCGGACTTCTTCAACAATATGGGTCGAGATGACAATCGTGGCCTCGTGTTCATCCATGTATCTCTGCAGCGTCTCAATCATGATCTTCCAGGCAAAAGGGTCCAGGCCCGAAGACGGCTCATCCAGCAGCAGCAGCCGGGGCTTCACCGCGAGGGCGGCGGCAAGCTCGAACTTGCGGCGCTCGCCCTTGGACATCTTGCCCAGTCTGGCATTCTCTGGCACTTCAAACTTGCGGACCAGCTCCTCGAAGTAGCTCTGGTCCCAGGAAGGATACCAATGGCTGCGGAAGGCGGCCGCCTCACCGGGTGTCCAGAAGTTCTCCTCAGGCTGGGGCATCTCCGGCACGTAAGCGATGCTCTGGCGGAGCTCCATCGGCAGCACACCGCGGTAAGTCTCTTCATACCAGCGGATCTCCCCTTCATCCGGCAAAATCAGCTGCAGGAGCATATTCAGCAGCGTGCTTTTGCCCGCGCCGTTCTGACCCACCAACGCTGTAATATATCCTTGCGGCAGCCGGAGATTCATCGGCCCGATGGTCTTGTTGCGCCGCTTCTTCCATACATCCCGCAGTTCTATGGCTTGCTGTCCCATCAGCTTCCCCCTCTTTCTGCCTGCTTCCCGTATTTGTTCTTCACAATCTCTGTGAACAGCCTGGTTAGTTCCTCTTCGCTGCAATGGACGGACAGTCCCGCCTCCACGGCGCTCTCCAGCGCCTTGCGGACGGTCTCCTGCTTATAGTCCTCCATGGCTCCGGTCCCGATATGGGATACGAAGGTGCCCGTCCCCTGCCGGGTCCGCAGCAAGCCCTCGTTCTCCAGATCCTGATAGACGCGGCGGACCGTTATGACACTGCACTTCAGGTCACCTGCGAATTCGCGGATGGAAGGAAGCAGTGTCCCTTCTGTAATCGCACCTGAGATAATCAGCGATCTGAGCTGCGTCTCGATCTGATGGTACAGCGGCTCTGCGCTATTCTCATTAATTTGTATAGGTATCCACATCATTTACACCTGCCTTCCAGGCCCGGCCCCCGGATGAACGCCTTGCCCCGTCTCATACGAGATCACGGCTCTTCAGCCGGTGAATCGTCCATCTGGAGAATAGCTGAATCGATAGCATGCCAAGTGCCAGCGCCCCCCACATCAAGGGAGACAATAGGCCCCACTCCTTGGATACAGCGACCGTGGCGAGCAGTATATTGCCTCCCGCCAGGTAGACTAGTCCTGACACGCCCAGCGCCAGCAGCATAACGGCTGAGATGATCCAGAAGTACATGACGCCGCTGACCGAGAACTCGATGATAATATACATGCCTGCGACAATCAGGCTGTAACCGATCCAGGTAAAAGCAAAAGCCAGATACGAAGCAGGCGGCAGTTCAGCGCGTATTCCGGGGCTGAGCAGATAGATCAGGCTGAAGAACAGCGTGCTGTTCATAGCAACGGCGAGCAGGGTGTCCAGCTTTCTTTTACAGAGAATAGCTGCTACCGGTACCGGCAACGCCCGCATATACGCCAGCATCCGGGTATAGGAATCCTCCGAGATATACTTCATTGTCCGCCGGGAGAAGGTGATCGTGAGCATGAGCATCATCGTAACCATCAGAACATCGCTGAGCAACTGCTTGTCATGTCCTGTTAGCGTATCGTCGATGACCATTCCTGACAGTGCGGCAAAATATCCCATGAACAGGAGAGAGAACAGCAGTGCCCACAGCAGCTTCCAGCGGTCACCGTGGAATTCGCTGCGTACGATGACCCACGCTTGCTTTAATGTTGTCATAACTTCTAACCTCGCTTTATTCGTCTTGAACGGCAGGAGCTGGCAGATCAGCTAGCCTCAGTGTGTATCTGTGTGTGCTTACTGTATATATCTATATACACAGTATATGACCTGTGTTTTCCACTGTCAACAGAAAAACTCTACTATTCTTAGTATTTCGATTCCACGCACGAAAAAAACCCCGCACATAGGCGGAGTCTGGACTTTATTATTGGAGCATACGCGGGATTTGCGGCACAAGGGCCGGATTTCGATGCAACAAACCACATGAAGCTAAGTCTGTATGTATACTTTAACGTTTTTTGTCGTACAATATCACTTATGCGACTTTTTTTGAGTAAAATACGATAAACCATGCATACTTGCGCATAATCAAGCAGCCATGCGTTTATTATAGGTCATTTCCTAACTTCTGTATAGAAACTTCGCTGGATCCGCCCCTCTGTTTCCACAATTATGTTCCATTCGTGCTTCTGCAATTTTTGTCGAATCTAATCTATTGAATGAACGTACGCAGGCTGTCCTCGACAAAATCCGGGGCAGCCTTTTGAATCTGCTGAACGGTGTGGAGATAGCGCTGAGTGGTGTTGATGTGGGAATGCCCCAGCGATTCCTGAACCTGCTGAAGCGACGCTCCCTGGAGCAAGGCCAGCGTGGCATTCGTGTGGCGCAGCCAGTGCGGGGTCAGCTTTTTCTCAATTGAGCTGGCTTCTCCGGCATTCTTGATAATCCGTTCCACCTGCCGTGAAGATAACGGAAACATCCGCTGCTCCGGGGTGACCTTCTCCTTCCCTGGCAAAGTATCAGACAACTTGGAATACAGCTGCCACAGGGTTGGCGGAACCTTAATTTCTCTAGGCTTCCCCCCCTTGCCGTTCTCCACGGTCAGCCAGACCGAGGTCTCCAGCAGATCATTATGAAAGTCCCCCCACTTCATCGCCGTCAGCTCTGACACCCGCAGACCGAGCACTACCAGCGTCAGCCCGATCAGATAATTGCGCAGTCCTTGCTTCTCCAGTACATTCAGTAATTCCCCCACCTCCCGTTTGGTCAGGAAGTTTTTGCGGCTGGTAACAGTTATTTTGGGGATGCGTACCGAAGAGGTCGGATTCACTGCAAAAATCCCGATATGCTGGTCACTCCCCCATTTATAAAAAGACTTCAACGGCGCAAGGAATGCCGCTATGCTTGCCGGTGCCAGCTGCCTCTGATAACTGTAGCCCCCCTGCGTCAGGAAAATCTTATACGCCTCCATCTCCCTCCAGGTCACTGCCCTTAAGGAGGTGCCTGCAATAAATCTGCGGAAATCGGCAATCGCCCGCTTATAATTCCGACCTGTATTAACATTCGTACAGCAGGTAGCCATAAACATCTGAACAATCTGATCATCGCTTAGGTAGCCCTCTTCCGGGTACACCAAGCTGAGCGCCGTACGGCTAAATTCGGTCTGGCTCATTCTTTTTTCATCACTCCTCAGGAATAGACATGTCGCATAAGTGATATTGTACGACATTTTTGTGGTATTTTGTCCCATTATCACACAGGAATGGCCAAAGACCGGAATACACAAGATCAGCAGAAGGTAACGCGAAGAACTCAGGAGGGGGACGGAGACAGAATAGCGGCTGCGGGCCAGCTAAGTAATATGAGAAGCCGGAGGGTAACTATGGAGACCGTTTTGCAGAAACAATATGTTGAATTCGGGGTAGATCACGAGCATTATGCGATCCCGATCTCAGATGTTCATGAAATTATAAGAATGCAGGAAATAACGGAAATCCCCAGCAGCCGTCACTACGTTAAGGGCATTATCAACCTCAGGGGTAAAATTGTGCCGGTGCTCAGCCTTAGAGTGTTGCTTCAGATGGAAGAAGTGGAGCCGACCAAACACACACGCATTCTGGTGGTCCATCACCAGGAGGAATCCCTGGGCGTTATTGTCGACAACGTGAATAAAGTGACGACCTTCAGCGATATTCAGCCTGCACAGGGCAGCATCTCTGGAGTCAGCGGCTCCTTCTTCAACGGAGTAGGCTTCTCTTCTTCCGAGCTGGTCGGCATTCTGCGGCTGGATGAGATCCTGCTGCGAGACTAAACAAAGGCTAAACGGAGAGAAGGCGAACCATGGTTGATTTATCGGAATACCGAGGGATATTTCTGGAGGAACTGGAGGACCAGCTGCAGCTGATCGAGGATGAGGTGCTCAGGCTGGAGCAGACCGGGGAGACAGAAGATGGAATCCAGCAGTTTTTCCGGGCGGCCCATACCCTTAAGGGCTCCTCGGCCTCTATGGGCTACAACGGGCTGAAGGAAGTCACGCATCATCTGGAGCATCTGCTTCATCAGATGCGGGGAGGGGAGCGGACGGTCACGCCGGAGCTGATCCGCCTGTTCTTCGGAGCGCTGGATGGAATGCGCGCGCTGCAGAGCGAGATCGCTGCTACGGATCAGGAGACCACAGATGTGTCCGGTCTGGTGCAGCGGCTGAGTACATTCGCAGCGGAGGAGCTGCAGAAGCCGGAGGATAAGGTCCCTGCTGTGCAGACAAGTCAGGCAGAGCTTCCCCTCCAGCTGTTCTGGGTGCATGTGTGGCTCTCTTCCGGCTGTGAGATGAAGCTGCCCCGTCTTCACCTGATCGATGCCAAGCTGCGGAGTGTCGCTGCGGTCCTGCGCATGAAGCCGGAGCTGGAAGAGATAGAGGACCACGACAGCCGGATCGACGAGGCCTCCTGGTTGCTGTCGCCTAAGATCGATATCGAGGAGCTCCGTCAGGAGGTCTTATCCATTATGGATGTTGATCGTATATACATAGAAGAAGTGCTTAACGATTCCCCGCGTCCCGGTGAATTCGTGAGACCGCCCCATCCGGAGACGGGGAGCCCGGAACTCCTGGAAGTACCAGAATCCCCGCCGTCTGCCGCTGACAAAACCAAGCCGCAAACGATCCGCGTCCAGGTGGAGCGTCTGGAGAAGCTGATGAACCTGGCGGGTGAGCTGGTCATCGACCAGACCCGGTTCCATCTGCTGAACCGCAGATTCCACCAGCAATACGGAACCAATGATCTGACAGAGGAGCTGGGCCAGCTTGCCGACCATCTGGCTATGATTACGGGGGAACTGCAGGAGAGCATGATTAAGGTGCGGATGCTGCCGATAGAGCAGCTGTTCAACCGTCTGCCCCGCATGGTCCGGGACTTGTCCGGCTCCCTGAACAAGCAGGTTGAGCTGGTTCTTGAAGGCAAGGAGACGGAGCTGGACCGGACGCTCATTGAAGAGCTTGGCGACCCGCTGATCCATCTGCTGCGCAATGCCGTTGATCACGGTATAGAGACCCCTGAAATCCGCCGCAGCGCCGGCAAAAGCGAGACCGGAACCGTCCGCGTCGCGGCCTCCCATGAGGATAATCAGGTCATCCTGGTCATCGAGGACGACGGGGCCGGGATTGATTCCAGCCTGATTGCAGAGTCTGCCCTGCGGAAGGGCATCATTACAGCTGAAGAGGCCGGCGGGATGACTGAGGATGAGGCGCTGCGGCTTATTTTCCGGCCCGGCTTCTCCACCGCCCCGCACATCAGCGATATTTCCGGCCGCGGGGTCGGAATGGATATCGTCCGCAATGATATTGAACGGATTAACGGCATGATCGATATCGAGACCACGCGGGGGCAAGGCACCCGCTTCCGGATTCGTCTGCCCCTGACGCTCGCCATCATCCGGGGTCTGCTCGTTCATGCCGGGGGAGCCACCTTCGTGATTCCCATGAGCAGTGTGGCCGAGATTGTCCGCGTCACTCCAGAGGAGATCAGCTCTGTCCGGGGCCAGCCTGTCATTACCGCACGGGGACAGCTCGTGCCGGTGGCCTGGCTGCAGGATATCCTGCGGCTCCCCGCAGGTGCGGGCGGCAGATCAGCATCCATTCCGCTGATTATCGTGGGTCGGGGAGAGAAACGGCTGGCACTGGCCGTGGATACACTTATCGGCAATCAGGATATCGTAATCAAATCGCTCGGCGCCTATATGGGCAAGACTGAGAACATATCAGGAGCTACCATCCTGGGAAATGGCAATATCGCTCTGATCATAGATACAGCCAGCTTATTTTTCAATACGGGAGTCTTCGCTTAACAAAATCATCTTTACTGGGGGAAACAGGTATGAAATGGTTCTATAATCTAAAAACAAGCGTGAAATTAATCTCGTCCTTCCTGACCGTCGCTGTCATTCTTTCCTTCGTGGGCCTCTACGGTCTCAGCAACCTCGGCTCGATTAATAACAGTCTGGACGATATGTATGTGAACAATCTGGTTCCCGTCTCCTCCCTGCAAAGCTCACAGAACAGCTTCTCGGTCATGCGCGTTATCGTCAGGGATCTGTACATTAAGAAGACCCCTGAGGAACGCCAGCAGCGGGTGGACGATTATAAAAAAGAGAAGCAGAACGTACTCGATAACATCGCGGCCTTCCGTAAAACCAAGCTGAGCGCGGAATCGGTTCAAGCCATTGCCCCTTTTGAAGCGGCATGGAATGACTATCTGTTAACGTACGATTCTCTTGTCAGCCTCTCCCTGACGGGACAGGACGAGAAGCTGCTGGAGATGCTGCGCGGCAGCACGCTTAACAACCAAGGCGATACCTTGAAGAATATTCTGAACGAGCTGATTCTCACCAACACCAAGGAAGCGGATCAGGCCCGGCAAAATGGAGCCGCACTCTATAGCTCTTCGCGTAATATCACCCTCAGTATCATTATCGGTGCAGTCATTCTGTGCATCCTGCTAGGGTATATCATCTCCCGGATTATTTCTAATCCGCTGGCGAAGGTTGTCAAGGTTCTCTCGAAGGTGGCTGACGGCGACCTGCGCAGCCAATCCGATATCGACACCAGAGATGAAATCGGCATCCTGGCTGCCAAGGTGAACGAGATGGTCAGCAGCCTCCGTAACACAGTGGGCTCCATCCTGCTGCATTCCCAGAGCCTGTCCGCCGCCGCCGAGGAGATCTCCGCCAGTACGCAAGAGGTGGCAAGCGGCAGCACGACCACAGCGGATGATGCCGGGACCATCAGCGAGTTATTCAAAGAGCTGTCCAGCGCGATCCACTCTGTAGCCCAGAATACCGAGCAGGCCTCGGTGATCTCCGATGAGACCGTTACGATTGCCGAGAACGGGAACAGCATCATTCAGGAGTCGATGGAGAGTATGCAGGCTGTCAGCGGACAGATGGCTAAGCTTGAGGAGGACTCGCAGAAGGTCGGCGAGATTATCGATGTCATCGAGGATATTGCAGATCAGACCAACCTGCTTGCTCTGAATGCCGCCATTGAAGCCGCAAGAGCGGGGGAACAGGGCCGGGGCTTCGCGGTGGTGGCTGACGAGGTGCGCAAGCTGGCCGAGCGCAGCGGCGAGGCCACTAAGCAGATCACCAGCATCATCAAGGGGATGCAGGTGAATACACGCTACAGCGTGAGCGCTGTGCAGGAGAGTGCGGAGCTGTCGCAGAAGACCGGCGTTTCTTTTCATCAGATCGTGACGATGGTCAACAACGCCGGACAGAAGATATCCGAAATCGCCGCCGCCAGCGAAGAACAAGCCGCCCAGTCCACCAACGTCCTTGCTGCCGTGGAGAGCATCTCCGCCACCACCCAGCAGTCCGCCGCCAGCAGCGAAGAGACCGCCTCCTCCGCCCAGTCCCTGGCCAGCCTGGCTGAGGAGCTGCAGAGCACGGTGTCTTCGTTCCGGTTGTAGCTCTCGGTTCATTTAACAGCCTGTAAGCTCCCTTTCGGAGCTTGCAGGTATTTTTATTTATCTCGCGGGATCAGCCGGGGCGGGTAGGCTTTCGCCAAACCAATGTAATCGGTTTTTCGATTACATTTTGCCCATACGCTCGCCGCCAGCCCAATGTAATCGGTTTTTCGATTACATTTCGCACGCACACCCTCCGCCAGCCCAATGTGATCGGTTTTTCGATTACATTTCGCACGCACACCCTCCGCCCGCCCAATGTGATCGGTTTTTCGATTACATTTCGCACGCACACCCTCCGCCAGCCCAATGTGATCGGTTTTTCGATTACATTCCGCACGCGCGCTCGCCGCCAGCTCAATGTAATCGGTTTTTCGATTACATTCGGCCCACTCCAAGCCCCTAACCCCAAAAAAAGCCCGCCCCTCCCCCGCAGCAGCGGCAGATGGACAGGCTTTTCCCCTATGATCCAGGGCTCTTCTCTTCCCTCGGCCTAAGCGCCCAGGATGATTTCCCAGACCGGCTTCGTATGTCCGCCCGGATAGAAGATATACAGCAGGACGTAGACAGCGACTCCCGTAATAGCGGTGATGAACCAGATGACTGAGGTCACTCTGCCCCACTTGCGGTGCTTGGCATACTTGGCCTTGAAGCCGAGCGTCAGCGTGGTGATGCCGAATACGGCAGCGACGGTAGCCAGTACAATGTGGAAGATCAGGAAGACATGGTAGATCGTCGTCAGCTCATCCGGTCCTCCCCAGGAGGTATTGCCTACGAACACCGTTCTTGACGAGTACACCAGGAAGAACAGAATCGCTGCCACCGCAGCCGCAATCATCGTCTTCTTATGCGCCTCGCGTTTGCCTTGAATGATCTGTCTCCAGCCGATGGCCACCAGCACCGCGCTTATGACGATGAACGATGTACTGATCGTAGGAAACAATGTGAAAATATCCATGAATATCCCCCTCGGTACTTACCAGCTCGTTATAGTTCAGACCTCCTCCGCCAGGGCAGAGGGTGACGCGGACACTTCTGTGTCCTCTTGTCCGTTCTCTTTTTTATACCAATGATAGAACACATAAGCAAGCATCGAGGCGAAAATAAATTCCTGAATGAACTTCATCACGATGCCGCCGACCTGCTGATCTACCTTGGGGGACAGAGATCCGAAGAAGCCGGGACCGCCAAAAGCCTGCAATAATGCAGCCGGACTCTGCGGTACACAGTAGCCCATCGCCTTCGCCCAGGTGCCCGGGTCGCTATACGTAGCATAGAGGGGGGAGCCCGCAAAAATAATCAGCCCGCAGGCTGGTGTCAGCAGCACCATGTTCAGGAAGATGAAGCCCACCTGCCCCAGACCGCTAAGCGCCCGGTATTCCGGCAAGGGGTTAATCAGATTCCACCACATCAGCGCCGAGGTCAGGAACAGGATGCCATAATACAGACGGTGAACGGTGAAATGCAGCATGACATAATCATGGATGGCGGGGATGTGGTAGAGCGAGAAGAGACCATTGAAGAGCAGGGCCGCCACCACCGGCTTCGCGAGAAAAGCCAGTCCCTTCACCGGATTCACCCGCAGCAGAGCGCGCCAGCACCAGTCGGGGATACCGAGCATAATCAGCGGGACCGCCACCAGATAGGATAAGGCCATACTCACCATATGGAAGGAAAATAAGATATGTCCCAGCAGACTGACCGGTCCTCCCTGCGCAAGATAGAGGGCCAGCATTCCGCATAAGAACAGCCCCCTCCGCCAGAAGGGGACTGCAGTGCTGCCCTCAAAACGGGAGGCCAGCGGACCGATCAGCACAAAATATCCGGCAGTCAGGAGGAGCATCAGGGCCAGAAACAACGGACTCCATAATTCCGTAAAGCTGAAATATTGCAATCCCGGTATCATCCTCAAGACCTCCCCGGAGATAGAATCAATCCCACCATACCCAATAGAGCGCCATTACAATACAGGTGCCTGCGATAAAAAATCCGCCCAGCATGAAGATAATCGGGAGCATATGCCCTTTGTCCTTCAGATGCATCCAGAAGCCCATCTGCAGGAACACCTGCAGCACAGCCATTACCAGCAGCAGGATGATCGCAAAGGTAGCATTCACCCCTCCGGCCGCCACCGCGGCAAAAGCGATCAGCGTCAGCACCACGGAGAACACAAACACCACAATATGCCGCTGCGGTCCTTCCGGACGGTGCCGGTGCTTCACCGCAGAATCTGAAGAAGGCTGCTTCGTCGTCATGGCTTCACCCCACCTTTCCGAGCAGGTATACGACTGTGAAGATAAAGACCCACACCACATCAATGAAATGCCAATACATCGCCGAGACATAGATCTTCGGTGCAGTAACGACCGTCAAGCCTTTATGCGCCAATTGCCCGATCAGCACGGAGATCCACAGAATCCCGAAGGCGACATGGGCACCATGGAACCCGACCAGCGTATAAAAGGCCGAGCTGAACGCACTCGTCGTCATCCCGAATTCCTCATGCCGGATATATACACTGAACTCGTAGATCTCCAGGATCAGGAAGGCAAGGCCGAGCAGGACAGTCACCACCAGCCAGTTCCGTAGCTGGGCCACATTTCCCCGGTGCATGGCCTGAATGGCGAACACACTGGTCAGACTGCTGACCAGGAGAAGGAAGGTCGCTGCCGCGACCAGCGGCAGATGGAATAGCTCAGCCGCCGAGGGTCCCTCATTCGTCTGATTGCGCAGCGCCAGGAAGGTAGCGAACAGGGTGCCGAAGAGCACCGCCTCCCCTCCGAGGAACAGCCAGAAGGCCAGCACTTTATTGCGTCCTTCCAGGGTCGCTTTCTCAGGTTCATGCGGGAGTGTACCGTCCGCCGCTTCAGCATGTGCCGTTGTCATCTCTGCTCACCTTCCTTCCAGCTCTTCGGGTTCAATATGCCAGCCGTGATCGTCGAACAGCGACCGCATCAGCATCGATCCGAAGGTAATAAGAAGCCCCAGCGCTGTAACAATATAATTATTGAACAGGAAGCTCATAATGCTGCTGCTGAATTCATCACGGCTGAACATAAAGCCAAGGCCCGCAATGAAGATACCGACGGACATCAGGAACGGCAGAATCGTGGCCGACGGCATATGAATCGGACCAATCGGCTCCGCCGGGGTCATGGCCTTATGCCCGGCCATTTTCTCTTTCCAGAAAGCATCCAGGCCCCGCACCAGCGGCGTCTGCTTGAAGTTATATTCCGGAGGCGGCGAAGGGATCGTCCATTCCAGGGTCCGCCCGTCTTCCCACGGGTCTTCCGGCGCATCCGCCGGCCGTCTGGAGGTCAAGAACACATTTACAAGGAAGATAATCATGCCCACTCCCATCAGGAACGCCCCCACCGTACTGACCAGGTTGAGCGTATCGAACTGCTGGTTTGGCAAATAGGTAAATACGCGCCGCTGCATCCCCATCAGTCCCAGGAAATGCTGCACGAAGAACGTTAAGTGGAACCCGATAATGAAGGTCCAGAACGTCCACTTGCCCAAGGATTCGCTAAGCATCCGCCCGAACATCTTCGGCCACCAGTAGTGCAGCCCGGCGAACAGCCCGAGCACCAGACCGCCAACGATTACATAGTGGAAATGCGCCACCACGAAGTACGTATCATGGAACTGGAAGTCTGCCGGCGCGGAGGCCAGCATCACCCCGGTTACTCCGCCCATCGTGAAGGTAGGAATGAACCCGGCCGCGAACAGATTCGGGGTCGTGAACCGTACCTGTCCGCCCCACATGGTGAACAGCCAGTTGAAGATCTTGATCCCGGTCGGGACGGCAATCAGCATCGTAGAGACGGAGAACAAGGCGTTCGCGACCGGACCGAGGCCGGTGGTGAACATATGATGCGCCCAGACCATGAAGCCCAGGAAGGCGATCAGAATCGTGGCGAAGACCATGGAGCTGTACCCGAACAGCCGCTTGCGCGAGAAGGTCGGAATGACCTCGGAGATGATGCCGAAGGCCGGGAGAATCAGAATATACACTTCGGGATGCCCGAAGATCCAGAAGATATGCTGCCACAGCACGGGATTGCCCCCTCCGGCAACATTGAAGAAATTGGCGTCCAGAATCCGGTCGAAGGTAAGCAGGACAAGTCCTACGGTAACCGCAGGGAATGCAAACAGAATAATGGCTGAGGTAATGAAGGTAGCCCAGGCGAACATCGGCATCCGCATGAAGGACATCCCCGGTGCACGCATCGTGATGATGGTAGCCAGGAAGTTAATCCCGCCAATCAGTGTGCCGAGTCCGGCAATCTGCAGCCCTATCGTATAAAAGTCCACTCCGTGTGAGGGGCTGTAGCCCGTACTCGATAGCGGAGTGTAAGAAGTCCAGCCCGCATCGGGCGCGCCGCCCATCACCCAGCTCAAGTTAAGCAAGAGACCGCCGAACAGGAAGGTCCAGAAGCCCAGCGAGTTGAGAAAAGGAAAGGCGACATCGCGCGCGCCGATCTGCAGCGGAATCACCGCATTCATCAGCGCGAAAATAACCGGCATGACTCCTAGAAAGATCATGGTCGTGCCGTGCATCGTAATCAGCTCGTTGAAGGTCTGGGCATCCAGGAAGGTATTCATCGGCTTAATCAGCTGAATACGGATCAGGATCGCCTCCAGGCCGCCAATGCCGAAGAAAAGGCCGCCGGCCCATAGATACAGGATGGCTATTTTTTTGTGGTCGACGGTGGTAATCCAGTCCATCAGCCCGGTATGCCGCTTGGCGCTGTGGCCGGGCTGCAAGGGCTGGGAGGGCTGCAAGGATTGCGCTGCGTGAGCCAAGGTATGTACCCCCTTATCAAATATGCTGCTTCGGCTTCAGTCATAGGCCCCTATTCCAGCGTATAACCGGCCAGATATTCGGCAATGCCGTCGATCTCTTCATCACTTAAGCCCATATCCTTCGGGTTCGGCATCTTGTTGCCGGGCTTCACGCTCTGCGGATCATGCAGCCAAGTCTTCAGATTCTCAAGGACCGGCGCCCCGTCTTCTCGAGTGTCATCATTAAGCAGAATTCCGGCAACCGATTCACGGGAGCCGATTCCGGTCAGGCTTGGAGCCACCGGTGATGCAGGCATGCTGCCAATCGCATGGCAAGTCAGGCACTGGGACTTGAATTTCTCAGCCAGTACTGGATCTTCCGGCATCACCGACTCCGGCGCCTTCATTGAAGCCACCCACTTGTCAAAGGCCTCACCGCTGACCGACTTCACCTTAAACTCCATGAACCCGTGGGAGGGTCCGCACAGCTCCGCGCATT
Organism: Paenibacillus sp. FSL M7-0896; assembly: GCF_037975415.1. Taxonomy (NCBI): domain Bacteria; kingdom Bacillati; phylum Bacillota; class Bacilli; order Caryophanales; family Paenibacillaceae; genus Paenibacillus; species Paenibacillus sp. FSL M7-0896. The sequence goes on along the minus strand of NZ_CP150250.1, from coordinate 236,262 downwards.
TCCCCCGGTAAACGCCTTCATTCGGCGCACTGAAGCTGAAGCGGTTCACCGTGCCGTCGGGATTGGTGTCCATTTTCCCGGCCAGCGAGGGTACCCAGAAGGAATGCAGCACATCCTTGGTGCTGAGCTCAAAGGCAATGTGCTTACCTGTCGGAATAATCAGATCCTGCGCGGTCGTTATTCCGTAATCCGTATATTCGAACTCCCACCAGTACTGGTGGCCGGTCACCTTGACCTTGATGGCGTCCTTGTCATCCGAATGATCATTGCCGGCAGCGAAGACCACCTTCACCGTAGGAATCGCCAGCACAATGACGAGAATAAGCGGGATGACCGTCCATAGCACCTCCAGCTTGAAGCTGCCCTCCACCTGCTTTGGAATCTCATCCTGATCCTTCTTCCGGCGGAAGCGAATCCATACATAAGCCGCAATGGAGAAGACGATCAGCAGCACCACAATCATGATCGTGATCGACAGCTTCATCAGTCCGTAAGAGCTTTCCGCTACGGGTCCCTGCGGTCTGAGTACCGACAAGTCCTCCCGCCCGCATCCGGCCAGAAGGAGTCCAAGTGCTGCTGTCATGGGAAGAAGCCGCTTACCAGCCTGCCACGTTTTCATCATTGATCTACCCCGCTTTTCCCGAATTCGTAGATTAGAGTATTTTCCTGTCAATTATAACAATCACTATTAATATAAGTTCGGTCTACGTTTTTGTCAATCGTTCACAACAAATTCACATAATCATTTTGAAGTCGCAGAAAGCTTGTCAATACTGATTTTATAAGCGCTTTCAATTTTCCCGGAAAACTGTTAAACTACTTTTGAAGCGTATTCATATGTATTTGTGTCTAAACATTCATTTGACATACGAAGATGATCTGCAATATGCATACAAAAAAAACCGATTCCAGAAGCAGAAGGCTGCCCGGGCACGGTTTATGAGAATCCTCATGGATGTTATCGCTTGAATGTAGATTAAATGTATAGTTGTCGGCATCAAACAGCACGAAACAGAATCACTCTCTCTGCCCGCTTCTTCAGGAGACGGAAGAATTCATTCTAACCAGCTCATGCTCCACAACCATGGTCAGCTCTTCCTCGTATCCTCCCGTGATCCGATACTTCCGGACGTACTCTTTCACAAATTTCTTGGGATCTTTGGGCCGGAAAATACGTGTCATTTCCCGCAGACTTTCCTTGACTTCGTTATGACCTTTACTTGCCATGATCAGTTCCCTCCCAAAACATTGAAAATGAATGCTCCGTTGTAGAGAATGCATGATGAAAAGTTCGCCGTAACCTTGAAATGCAAGTAAGAAACCATTACACATACGCGGCTTGCATTACCCGTCCAGACTACCATTCCATGAACTTGGAAATCCGCCTTGCCGGTGAAGCAGGTTCGTCGTGATTTGGGCTGAGAGTAAGGATGTCCCACTGCAAAGACACCTTGACACTTTAATTACCCGAAGAGCCACTTGCTGAATCACTCCTTTCGGGCCTTATCGTTATATTGTATCATATTCCAGATTAACTTCCACCTTTCCATGTAAAAATGCAAATGGAAATTTTTTATAGTATATGCTTGACCTCCCGTTTGGGAACCTGATCATAGTATGCCCCCTATCCCCAAAAATTATTGGACAGCATTCCGCACAGCTCATACTTTGCCCGGACACCTCATAGGCTTGTAGGGAAGAAGCACGAATAATCTTTGCCTTTTCTTCTACAATCCAAGGAGAGTGAGCCCTTTGTCGCCTTTCAGATCTTCGACCGGACTGCCCGATAACCTTGCCGCCGCCTTGTGTTATTTTTTCCCGTTTATCGGTGCGATTATTTTCCTCGCTCTGGAGAAGCGCAGCCGCTTTGTCCTGTTCCACTCACTTCAATCCCTGATTGCCTTCGGAGTCCTTATGATCGCCCATGTGCTCAGCGGCTTCATTCCGCTTCTCGGTGATGTGGCAGGCGCCCTGATCTCCCTATGCAGCTTCGCAGTCTGGCTCCTGATGATCTACCATGCCCTGGGCAGCAGATGGTTCAAGCTCCCCTGGGTGGGAGAGATCGCCGAAAGCCAGCTGCGGCAGCTGTAGCTGTAGCTCCGCGCAGCAGAAAATAGTTTCCCTTTTGCCTGCCCGCTCCTTACAATGGGATAAGACATGCAGGAATCTACAGGCTGGGGGAAGCATCCATGTATTTGTTCATCATAAATCCCCGCTCCGGCGGCGGGGCGGGACGGCGGACCTGGCACACCGTACAGGCCTTGCTTGCGGCGCGGACTGTTCCGTATGAAGCGCTGTTCACCCAGAGCGCTGCCAGCGCAGAGAATCAGGTGTCGCAGGCGCTTGCCCGCCGCGAGGACTGGCGCGCCGCCATCGTTGTCGGCGGCGACGGCACGATCCACAGTGTGCTGGGCGCACTGCGGCGCAGAGGGGTCCCGCTGGGAGTCATTCCGGCGGGTTCGGGCAATGACACCGCGCGCGGGTTCAGCATCCCGCTCGCGCCTGAGGCTGCGCTGGACACCGCGCTGCAGGAACACTGCATCGAAGCCGATCTGATCAGTGCGGCAGGCCGGCTCACCCTGACGGCGGTGGCCAGCGGCTTCGACGCGCAGGTGGCCGTCAATGTGAACGGCAGCCGCTACAAGCGGCTGTGCAACGCCATTGGCGCCGGGCGCCTAGCCTATATCATCGGCGTGCTGCATACGCTGATGACCTTCAAGCCCTGCCGCGTCAGTGTGACCTGCGACGGCAAGGAGCAGGCCTTCGACCAGACGTGGCTGGTCTCGGTCTGCAACCTGCCCAGCTACGGCGGCGGGCTGCTGATCTGCCCGCAGGCGGAATCAGGCGACGGCCTGCTTGACGTCTGCGTCGTGCACGGGGTCAGCCGCGGGCAATTGCTGCGGCTGTTCCCGACGGTGGTGAAGGGCAGGCACACGAAGCTGCCCTATGTCACGATGCTGCGCGGACGCAGCGTAGCCGTGCACTTCGCGCAGCCGCGCCACGCCATCGGCGACGGCGAAGCGCTCGGCACAGCGCCGCTGGCCGTGGCTTGCGAGCCGGGCGCGCTGCGCGTGCTCTCGCCGCTGGCGGCAGCCCCGGCGGTGGCTGCCGGCGCCGTGGGGTCCTGCCGCTCGGGCGGCTAGGCCGGACGCGGCGGGACAGGCGCGGCGGGGTATATATGTGGCTCCGCGTAACGGACTGAGGCGCTCTTATTCTGGATGAAAGTCATAAATCAGGCAAGTAACGGACCACACGGAGCTTATTCTCTGAAATACTGCTCTTAAGTATCGTTTTGAGCTACCTTAAGGTCTCCTCGGTCCTATAAGATACCAAAAGCGGTGTTTTCCAGGGGATAAGGTCTCTCAGGTCTGTTAGGAGCAGATTGGTCCGGCTAATGAAGAAGTTGGAATGATATTTCCCAACACAAAGAGCAGGCCCCAGGTATTCCCCTGGGCCTGCTCTTTGTTACATATTTCACGTTTCCGCCGGGTCCGTTTCCTGCTTCGTGCAGGAACAGACCTTGATCACAAAGATATCTTCCGCTAGCAGCTGTAATTCTGCTGGCCAAGCTGAACCGGCTTTGCCGTCCTTTTAAAGGACGGTACCGTTTCAGCGAGAAAGATAAGGATAATTATAGCGCGAAGCATATAAATTCTTATCTTTGGACAAAAACCGCTGGAACCCCGCTGCTCCGGTTATATCCCGGTTGGCTTCTGGGGCAGCAGGTTGCCGACAATCGACTTCAGCTCACCCTCCGTCGTGCTGCTTTTCTTCCCGTTGTCAAAGCTGGTAATGCGGATCTCGGAATAACTTTCTCCCGGAGCCACGGGCTTGAAAATCCATTTCTCCCGGTTATCCAGCCGGACGTTGAACTTCATGTCCTTGAACATCTCCACCAGCTCCCGCTCTCCCGGGGTCTTGCCCTCTTCCAGGAACAGCAGTCCGCGCAGCGGCTTGACGCCCTCTGCATGCTGCACTTCAAAATGTACAATACACTCCATGCTTGTCACCTCCCTTGCTTAGTGAACTTGGGCACTTACTATTGCAGCCCTATTCCTCCGGCTCTTCCCCCGATTCCTCCTGATCATGCAGCACATATTTGCTGTAGATCCGGCTATAGCGCTCCCCGTAGCGTCGCTGCAGTTCGGGGCCCATATCTTCCTCCAGCTCGAACAATACCAATTCCTGTGTAAAAGATTTGAGCAGCAGCTCCACAAGCACTGGATGCTCGGTAATCACGGCTTGGGCGCTCCCGTCCTCATAACGCATGCCGAGCATGCACCAGCTCCGGTCCACGACGAAGGAGAACTTCCGGCCTCCGCTGCGTTCCGGCTTCCCCGGCAGGGGCGGCCATACCGGATAAGGTGCCGGCACAGCATCACCGCCGTCAAAAGCCCACAGCAGCTTCACTCCGCGCTTCTCCGCCTGCTCAAGCTCACTGCGCAGCAGCGAGGCTTCCTCCCGCCATACATCCACTACAATCTCCTGGGCGGCAAGATTCAGCTGGCGGACCAGCTCTCCTATGACATTCCGGTCACCCTCCACGTTGTAGAAGGAGGGGCTGACCGGACCTCCGCGCGGCATTTCACTCTCCATATAGGCGAGCGAGGCCTGCACCCGGCCGGATATCATCGTGGCCAGCTCTTCCGGGTCCAGTACACTGTAGCGTGCCGGCTCCCCTTCTCCGCAGCGCACGTAGCCTTGCTGAGTCAGGCGCTGAAGCGCCGCATATACGTTCGATCTTGATACTCCTAGCTGCTTAGCCACTTCGTAGCCCGAAGCCTGGCCCTTGGTGGCCAGCTCAACCATAATTTTGGATTCCATCTCTGTGAAACCCAAATTGCGCAGATGCAGCAGCAACTGTTCCATCTATGTTGTCCCCCTAAGCTGTCAGTACTACACTGTCTATATTTGCTCCGAGCCGCAGCGCGGGCACCACATGGAGCCCTTCGGCAGATCGGCGCGGCAGATCTGGCAATTCACAATCTCCCGTGTATCCGCGTCTCCGGCTACCCGCTCTTCGGCTGGCTCACTTGCCTTCCAGTCCCTAATCCGGCGGTCCAGCTCCAGTTGCCGCTCCCGTTCCCGTTCCAGTTCATCTGCCTCCCGGCGGCTCCGGTCAGAACCTGAAGCCATCCGGTCCGCATCCTCCAGCTCTGCCTCTTCTTCCAGTTCAGGCAGCACCTCCGCATACTGCACACGTGCTTCGGGTCTTCTGGCCAGCTCCCGTTCCGCTTCGGTCAGCTCTTCCTCACCGTAGTACTGGTCTTCCTCATCTTCATGCTCCAGCACCGTATGTACGGTAACCACAGGCGGTGCTGCGGTAGCGGCGGCGGCCGAAGACGGCTCTTTACGCAGTGAAATCTCCTTATCTTCCGGCTTGCGTGCTTCCAGCTTACGTCCGCAATGCGGACAGAAATTGGCATCCAGCCCTACGATCTGACCGCAGGCACACAAGCGTTCATTTCTCAATTCGGCAATTCTTGAGCGTACGTCCTCGATCTGCTCCTGCAGCTTGTTACAGCCCCGCGCAAGCTCGATCATCTGGCCTTCAGCCACCGACATATCCCTTGAACGATATCCCTCATAGAACAGCTTCCCCATTTTCAGAAATTCAACCTGCATCTCATGCTCAATATCCGAAATCTGCCCATTCAGCTTGCTCACTTCCACCGAGCTTTGCGCTTTTTCACTCACCCGGCTGGCACCGTCTTTAATGCGTTGCAGTAAATTCATTGTAGTTCCTCCTTCTCCAGAGTGAGAATAGGCTGATTCGCAGCCGCGTATATCCTTACATTCCGATTGCCGCCCCACGCAGCAGCGGAAACGTGATTCTATCATACCAAAAGTCCACGGCAGATTCATTATTTGTCGTCATGTGGTAAATACCAAGTAGAGGCGGTTAGCGTTCTTATTGGAATGAGTATGCTGCGGAAGAAGCAATCATACATATTGCCTTCTGCTGGATCCGTTCCTGCGTACCCGTACATTATCGAATGATGGAGGGATGAATTGTGCCTGACGATAACCTTAACCGATATTTCGTCTCTGTGAATCACGGTCTGATTCAGGAAGAGAGAGGCGACTCCAGTGAGTACGAGGTTCTGCTGTCCAGTGACGGGTTGACTGTGCTTCAGGATCTTCTGGCCGATCTGGCCAGCGGGGATGACTACGCCTTCCGGCGTGCTCTGGTTCCCTACAAGTCAGCCGATCATGATGATGCCGCGGAGCAGTTCGATGACACCACCATCCGCCTGTTCCAGTATCTGCACGACCATGGCACTGACGAGACCCGCCTTCAGATCGAAGGCTTGAACGTCCTGCAGAAGCTGGAGAATACAGGCTATCAGGATGAAGGCTACGGCACAGGCTCTCCCACCAACAAATAAGAATGAACGGAGCTGCGCCATAAGGACGGCCTAAAGCCTATACTGAGCTAATACGCGCCGGAGGGAAGAATGTTTCTCTTCGGTCAGGGTTACGGTTTTATTTTGCTTCCGGGGCTGTACATCGGTTAAAATAGAATCAGAACCGCAGCTAGCGCTGTATAAGATTGCCGTAGTCATCCATTCATGGTCTACAGTCACAAATAACGAAAACCGGGAGAGTTTCAGTGGAAGAATATGATAGTACACAAGTAACATTGAACAAGTTGCAGGTCCATGTGAAGGATATGCAGAAGTGGCAGATTAACGAGGATTTTGCCAAGCAGGTTGAGAATTTCAAGGCTTTGCCGGCGCTGTACCGTCATGCTCTGAATGAGCTTGAGAATAAAATCGATATCATCCGGACCGAGTGGCAGGTGCGTGACGGCTTCAGCCCGATTGAGCATGTGAAGTGCCGGATCAAAGAACCGAAGAGCATTGTGCAAAAAATGCAGCGTAAGGGCTATGAGCTTAATCTGGATAATATGGAACAGCACATCCATGATATTGCGGGGATGCGGATTGTCTGCGCCTTTGTGAAGGATATCTACCGGCTGGTGGACCACCTGTGCGCCCGCGAGGATATCCGTGTGCTTGAGATTAAGGATTATATTGCCCACCCGAAGCCGAACGGCTACCAGAGCCTACACCTTATCGTGGCTATACCGCTGGTACTGCTTGATGGCACCCGCTGGGTGAAGGCAGAAATGCAGCTGCGTACGTTAGCCATGGATTTCTGGGCCAGCATGGAGCATATTCTCTACTATAAATTCGACAAACAGCTGCCCTCCCATGTGGCCGAGGAGCTGAAGGAAGCCGCCCGTGCTGCCGATGAGCTGGACCAGAAGATGCTCCGCCTGCGCCGGGAGATCCTGGAGCTGTCAGAAGGCAGCGGCGGCAACGAGTCTTAATTGCGCTTGTTGCCGTAGTATAAGTGAATAACATAACCAAGCAGACATAATCTTAGGGTAAAATGGCTGCAGCCAGGTCGTTATCCGGCTACTAGAGGGGCACTTGTGTGCTCCTCTTTTGTTTTGCTCACTTCTTTCTGGCGATCAGGACGGAAGTGAGGTGCTCTTCTGCCACTTCTTCTGCCCCTCATTCCCGCCTACCGCCCCGTTTGGGCCAATTCAGGGGCACTTCTGCTCTTCATTCCCACTCCCCGCACGGGTTGGGCCAATTCAGGGGCACTTCTGCTCCTTATTCCCACTCCCCGCACGGGTTGGGCCAATTCAGGAGCACTTCTGCCCCTCATTCCCGCCTACCGCCCCGTTTGGGCCAATTTAGGGGCACTTCTGCTCCTCATTCCCACCTGCTGAATAGTAGCAAAATGTCCGCACGTCGACTTCTGGCTGATCCAGAGGGATTTATCCACTTTATTCCCGCGCAGCCACCTCGCAACCTACCCGGCGCACTGCTCTCAAAACTAATGTTACTTGGTAGAACAACTCTTACATTCGAGCCCGGCATCCGATCCCTTTTCACCAGTTGGCCTAGTTTACCCTCTATATTACTTAAAGAGCAGTTTCAGTCGCCGCATAAACAATGTAGCCTATTGCTCATTCATTCCCATCACACCTATCCGTGCTCCTCCAGTTTACTCAAGCCCCATCTCACGAACCCGCTCAGCTACAGCTTATTCAAGCCCGCCGCGCGCTTCGCAGCAGCTTCCGAGACCCGGCGCATCAGCAGCGCAAGCCCTTCACGCGCCTTGGGTGTCTGCGGGAGGAGTGCGCTCCAATCCTCCTCCGGCTCCATTACCTCAGGCATAGCCGGAAACGGACGTGAGGAGATCTCGTGAAACAGCGGCCCTGGCTGGTGCAGCGAGCCTTCAGCCGCTGCCTCAGCCAGCCACTCTCCAGAGGATACGGCCGGACCCTTGCGCTCCAACCGGGCCAGCTCGGACGCGAGCGACACAGACGCAGGCGCGTCTTCTTCAGCGCTCCGCTCGTTCTCCTGCTCCGCCCACAAGGCGAATACGCCGGAGAGCAGCTCTTCCTTGGACAGTCCGCGCAGGGCGAACGCAAGCAGCGGCGCCTGGATCAGCTGCTGCCGGACCCGTTGCACCAGCTCCTCAGCAGGCAACAGACCCGTGCCCTGTTCCTCTGCAGCCAGCCTCAGCTCGTCATCTACAGGCAGCAGCTCCAGTGCAGCAAGCCCGCCATTCAGGCTGCCCTGCAGCAGATCATACAATTCGCCCGGATGCGCAGCGAGCTGATGCAGCACTTCATTCTTCCGGGCGGGTGTCCACTGCGGAATACGCAGAGTAACAGCCTCCCTCTGCACCTGCGGTAGTGGCGCCTGCTGTCCTTGCCGTACCTGCGGCACTGCTTCCACCCGCTCTTTTTGCCCTTGCTGCACCAGTTGCTTATTCTCCACCCGTTCTACCTGCACCAGCTGCTTATTCTCCGCCCGCTCTCCTTGCCGCACCGGCTCCGCCCGCTGGCCCTGTTCCCCTCGCTTCTCTATCTCTGCTCCGGCTTTGCTGCTGCGTCTGTCTGCTCCTTCAGCAGCAGGCCCCACACTCCCGGTGGCCTTAATGACCCCGGGCAGCACCTCCAGCCGCAGCTCCAGCAGCTCATTCATAGATGTTGCCTCCTTCTGCCTTACAATGTATTGCCCTGTTTACATCCAGTCCTGTCCCTGGAGTTCAATCAGCTCTTTGAGCTCATGGTTAGACATCTCGGTCAACCAGTTCTCGCCGGAGCCGACGACCTGCTCGGACAGGCTTTTTTTGCGTTCAATCAGCTCGTCGATCCGCTCCTCCAGCGTTCCCTGGCAGATCAGCTTATGCACCTGTACATTCTTATGTTGTCCAATCCGGAAGGCGCGGTCCGTCGCCTGATTCTCTACAGCCGGGTTCCACCAGCGGTCATAGTGCAGCACATGATTCGCCCGTGTCAGATTGAGGCCTACTCCCCCCGCCTTAAGCGACAGAACGAAGAAGGCCGGACCGTCCCCCTCTTGAAAAGCATGCACCATCTCGTCGCGCTCACGCTTCGAGATGCCGCCATGCAGGAACAGCGGCGTCTGCCCGTATCGTCTAGCCAGCCGGCTGACCAGCAGTTCGCCCATCGCCACATACTGGGTGAAGATCAGCGCCGATTCGCCAAGCTCGGAGATGCTGTCGAGCACCTCGAACATGACGTCCATTTTGCCCGAAGGCTCACTGCGCAGGCTCCGCCCCTCGTCCTTGCGGAACAGCTGGGGATGATCGCAGATCTGCTTCAGCTTGGTTAGGGAAGACAGCACCAGCCCCCGCCGGGCCATGCCCGAACGCTCGCCGATGACGCCTAGCATCTCATCCACAACCCCCTGATACAGCGCGGCCTGGGTCTCCGTAAGCGGACAATAGGACTTCAGCTCAAGCTTCTCCGGCAGATCCTTCGAGATATCCGGGTCACTCTTGAGACGCCGCAGCAGGAAGGGCGAGACCAGCCGGTGCAGCTCACGCAGCCGTTCGCCGCCCTCTCCCGACACATAACGCTGGCGGAAGGAATGATACGTCCCCAGATAACCTGGGTTGAGAAAATGAAAAATCGACCACAGCTCGCCCAGCCGGTTCTCCACCGGAGTCCCGGTCATTGCGATCCGGTGCGGCGCGCTCAGCTTCATGACGCTCTGCGCCTGCTTGGTGCGGTGATTCTTGATGTATTGCGCTTCATCCAGCACAACCGTGGACCAGCGTACCCCGGCCAGATCCTCGCTGTCCCGGCCCGCCAGATGGTAGGTAGTTAGCACAATCTCATGGCTGGCCGCCAGTTCCCTGAATCCTTCGCCGCGCACCCGCCGCCCTCCATGGTGAATATGCAAGCTAAGCGAAGGGGCGAAGCGCTGCAATTCCCGCTGCCAGTTGCCCAGCAGCGAGGTCGGGCAGAGGATCAGCACAGGCTCCTGCTTCTTGCCCGGCGGGGCATTCAGCGCCCGGTCGAGCAGGCAGGTGATGACCTGCACGGTTTTGCCGAGGCCCATGTCATCAGCCAGGCAGACGCCGAAGCCGAGATTGCTGAGTGCCGTAAGCCACTGATAACCCCGCTCCTGATATGGCCGCAGCGTTCCGTTCAGATCCTCCGGCACCGGACGCAGCGGCATCCCGCGCAGCACATCGCCGTGCATGAGGGAGGCCAGCAGGCCAGAGGTCTCCATGCCGGTAACCGACATGCCCTTCCACAGCCGCTCTTCACCATCTTCAGCCTCCAGGCGCATCCAGTCGGCCGCCGTCATCTCTCCGCTCTCGCCACGCTTAATATATCTCAGGACCTGACGAACTTCCTTCGGGTCCACTTCAATCCATTCTCCCCGGAAGCGCACAAATGGCACGCCTGCTTCCACCAGGGCATTCAGTTCCTCCTCTGTGATGTCTGAATCTCCCAGAGAGGCTTCAATACGGAAAGAGATCAGCTCTTCCATGCCCAGCGCAGACTGCACCGGGCCATCCGCTGCACCCGCCGGGGGCTGCATCTTCATTCTCATGCCGATCCGCCGCCGTCCCTCCCGGCTCCAGCGCGAAGGCATCTGCACGGTAATTCCCCGTTCCCGCAGCTGCTGCACGCTCTCCTTCAGGAAGAAATACAGCCGCTCCGGCGGCAGCTCAATCCCGCGCGGGGCCGGTTCAGCCAGCGAGCGCCGGATGTCGGGCGAACTCTTCGCCGCCCGTCCCAGCGCAGCCAGAAGCTGCTGCTGAATATTGCGGTAACGCTTGCCCCATAGGGTGAATTCCCGCTCCCGGCTGCTCCACACCGCTTCCGCCGGAATCCAGAATTCCCCCTCCTCGCGGCTCTCCGCCCAGAAGGTCAGCTGCCACAGCTCGCTCTCCTCCGCAGGAGGCTCCAGCCGCAGGCCCAGGCTTAGCTGTCCGCTGCGGGCCTCCTCAGTCTCGAAATGCGGCACCTCATGGCCCGCCGTCTCGTTCACCACTGCCAGCAGCTCCGTTACCTCAGCCGGAGTCCCCTGCACGGGGATATCCCGGCTGCCCGTGAGCAGACTGTTCCACCACAGCTCCGTCAGCGGAGAATAGCCGCGGCGGTAATTGGCCTTATACGGCGACAGCACGCTCTCATGGGCGGCAACCACATTCTTGATCTCGGCGGTCATGACCGCCTGCAGGAAGGAATACAGCACATACCCGCCCGCTTCCTCCCGCGAGGACAGGTCGCCTTCCTCAGCTACGTGTGTGCCAAGTGCAAGCACCGGCATGGAAGCCGCCATCTGCAGGAAGAACTCCTTATCCGCCTCTTCCCGGAACGCCGGTGACCAGCATACGGCAGCGGCCTGTTCGCCGCCGCGCCGCCGCGAACCGATCTTGCGCGGCGGCTGGGCGCCGGGCACAATCCCGCCCTTGCCCATCAGCTCCAGCGCGAAGCGGGCGGCTGCCGACCAGTAGCGCAGCTCCCCCCCGGGTTCAATGCCCTGGGCACGGCTCGCCTGCTCATCCCAGGCCAGCAGCAGCTCGAAGGCATCCTTCGGCGACAGCGCCAGCCCTTCCAGCGTGCGTCCGGGCAGTCCGCGCCGCGCCGGTTTGCCCTCCACGGCGGCGGCCGCAGGATACTTCACTTCCGCCAGCCGCAGTGCAGCACCCGCAAAAGGACGCCAGCCGCTGCGGAGCTCCAGCCGTTTGATTACGCGTGTCCATGCGTCCACCTTCGGCTCGGAGGTTTCGCCCGAGAAGCAGAATAATACGTCCCCTAACCATATTGCATACAGATGCTTAATCATTGTTGGTTAATCTCCATTCTTGTGAGCAAACAGCAAGAGCAGCCCTTCCAATCCGGAAGACTGCCTCCTGCTGCGCGAGAAATATATTATGAAGCTGCACCGGCAGCAATAGCTCTAGCCGTACAGCCTTCCTGTTACGTTATCTGCTGCAACTTTTTCTTCATCCCTTCATCTTATACGAAAAAGCCTATATTTAAAAACTTTTCTGCACATTTTCTGTGATTTTCAGCAGATTGTTGTTCAGATCAGGCGATTACTGTCCAGATAGCGTTGCAGCAGAAAGAACCGGCCCGCCCTCTCCAGGCTAGCCGGTCCTGAAATCCTGTGCAGCAACTCGTGCTGGACTACCAAAATCTGACGGGCTACATCTACCTGCCCTCTAATCCGTACCTGCCAGAATCCGCAGCTCCCCGCCCCCGGCAGCATCCGCTACCTGAACGATGATCGCGCCGTTCTTGCCGTTCCGGGCCCAGCCCAGTGCCCCCTCATTCAGCTGCTCCAGGCTAATCTCTGCCAGTCCCTCCACCGCAGCGACAGTGAAGAACGGATAGCAGAGCGCGAAGCGGAGCGTCTCCCGGCGCGGCTTATAATCATGCACCGCATACGCCCACTTCAGTGCAAGCAGACCTTCCCCGCCTTCGGCCTGCACGGCAAGCTCCGTATACTGCCCCTTGCGGTAGCTGAAGCTGTGGCCGTCATCCTCATACAGCTTGAAGGACGAAGAGAAGCCCGCAGCCGCTTCCGCCCCGTAGAGGTGGAAAATGATCGTCTCCTCCGTGTCCTCCAGCGCATACTGTCTCAGCGGGCCTTCAGCCACGAAGCTGCCCGCCTTCACATACATCGGCATGATGTGCAGCGGTGCAGCCGCAAGAATATGCCGTCCGCCTTCGTGAATCTCTCCGTCCCAATAATCCAGCCAGCGGCCTTCCGGCAGATAGACAGAGCGGTGATCCGTATCCGGGCGGTAGACCGGGGCAATCAGCACATTTTCACCCAGCAGGAACTGGTCACACAGGTTACTGACATGCGGATCACGCGGATATTCAAGCACCAGCGGACGGATGACAGGCAGACCACTCTTCTCCGCCTCATGAAAAAGATTATACAAATGCGGCATCCAGCGGTACCTCAGTCCGATGAATTCACGCAGAATCCCTTCCACCTCTTCCCCAAAGGACCACGGCTCCTGGCGCAGCGTCCCGATGGAGGAGTGATTGCGGCAGTATGGGAAAAAGACGCCCATCTGCGTCCACCGCACCAGCAGCTGCGCCGACGTATGATGGGCGAACCCGCCGATATCCGGCCCCGAGAAGGCCAGCCCGGACAGCCCCATGTTGAGCACCATCGGCATCGCCATCGCCATGTGCTCCCAGAAGCTGCGGTTATCGCCGGTCCATACGGCTGCATAGCGCTGGATGCCCGCATACCCGGCACGGGTCAGCACAAAGGGACGCTCACCCCCCATATGCTCGGCCAGCCCTTCATAGGTCGCTTTGGACATCATCATCCCGTACAGGTTATGGTATTCCTCATGCGTCACCGGCCGCCCGTTGTTGAAATGCATCACATCAAGATCCATCGTCTTGGTCTCATTGAAGACCGCAGGCTCGTTCATATCGTTCCAGATGCCCTGAATGCCAAGCTCTGTGTAGTATTTGTGCAAATCTCCCCACCACTCGGCGGTCCGGCTGTCGCTGAAATCAGGAAAGGCACTGATCCCCGGCCACACCTCACCGAAGAAAATATCGCCCTCCAGGCGGCGGCAGAAATGCTTCTCCAGCACCCCTTGCTTATACACCTCGTATTTGGGGTCTTTTTTGACGCCGGGATCTACAATCGGGACAATGCGCACACCCAGCTCCGCAAGCTCCGAGATCATTTTCTGCGGATCAGGGAAGTTGACAGGGTCGAAGGTGAATACGCGGTACTCGTCCATATAGTGGATATCCAGATAGATCACATCGCATGGGATATTCTTCTCACGGAAGGTCTTGGCCAGCTGCAGCACCTCCTGCTGATTCATGTAACTGTAGCGGGACTGGTGATAACCGAGCGCCCACTTAGGCGGAAGTGCGATCCGGCCGGTGAGCGTGGTGTATCTTCGGACGACATCCTTCATCTCGGGCCCATTAATGAAATAGATATCGTACGCTCCCGTAGAACAGCCAATGGTAAAAGCAACGCCGTGCGAGCGCATGTCGAAATCACTCCGGCCCGTATTATCCAGAAACAGCCCGTAGGAGAGGTCACCGTGCATGTGGATAATGAGCGGTATCGACTCATAGAGCGCTTCAATCTCCGGCAGATGAGGGGCGAACACATCGGTGTTCCAGTTCGTATAACGCTCCCCGCGTTTGTCCAGGAAGCTCGATTTCTCACCCAGTCCGTAGAAATGCGAGTCCGGCTGCATATCATATTCCGCATGGCTTGCGCCGCGCGGGTTCCAGCTCGCCAGATTCTGCTGCATGATCACCTTCCCGGATGTATTCTCCACACGGAGCAGAAACGAGGCCTTCTCAATAATCAGCCGGATGGCGCCTGTAGAAAAAATGAGCTGCTCCTCCGTCTCCTCTACCGGAAACAGATGCGGAATACAGCACTCCTTCAGCACAGCCTCCGAGGTGGTTAGGTCCGGTACCTTGCTATGGAAGACCTTCATCCGGAACATATCATCGCTCAGGAAGATAAAAGCCATCCCGGCGCATTCCCCCCGGACGATGTAGATATTCTCGGAGCGTTCCCAGGACACCACGCTGCCCGGCGTGTTCCAGGTCTCCTTCATCACCATCGGCCCCATCTTCTCGGGGCGTATCGCCTCACTGCTCTCCATGAATCTTCTCTCCCTTCGCTGCTTGCTGATCTACTTCTTGACTACATATTACCCCGGGCCTAAGGAATACTATCCGCGATTCTTATGACCAATTGGTCATTTTTTTTGCCGGATTAGTCTTAATTTCCGCCACAGCGGGTATATTCTATATAGGCCAAGGCCAAACCGTAGTTATCAAATAAGTTAGGGAGTGGTCATATGACTAGAACTAATCCTTATAAGTGGGGGAATTTACTGCTCTTCCTCGGCGTCATTGCCGTCAATACCCTTTCGGTCGTCCTGCCGCTTGGCGGGAACAGCACCGCCGAAATCTCGGACAGGTATCATACGTACCTCACACCGGCCGGATATGCTTTTTCCATCTGGTCCCTGATCTATCTGCTGCTGGCCGGATTCATTATTTATCAGTTCCGCAGCGATACCGGGGGCAGGGATTCCGTCCAGCGGATCGGAATTTGGTTCATGCTCAGCTGTCTCTTCAATATGGGCTGGCTGCTCCTCTGGCATTACCTGTACATTGAGCTGTCGCTGGTGGCGATGGTGCTTCTGCTGCTCTCACTGATCGTCATTTACCGCAAAACCCGCTTCATCGCAGATCCCACGACAGGCGAGAAATGGCTCGTGAAGCTGCCGTTCAGCCTCTACCTCGGCTGGATCTCGGTAGCCACCATCGTCAATGTCAGCGTTGTGCTGGTGAAGAATGACTGGGGAGGCTTCGGACTCAGCGGCCCGTTCTGGGCCGTCATCATGCTCTGCGTCGGTGCTGTGCTCGCTGTGCTGGTAAGCTTCCCGTACCGGGACAGCATCTATCCGCTCGTCTTCGTCTGGGCCTACATCGCCATCGCTATCGAGCATAAGTCTACGAATGAGGTGTATTTCACCGGCCTGATTGCAGCAGGCCTTCTCTTGCTCTACAGTATCTGGCTGCTGCTGACTCCGCGCCGTTCCCGCAGCAGATACTAGATTCGCTTATATGTGCACACAAAAAGCCCCCGCACGCCTGCTTCACGTGCGGGGAATTCCCTGTACCCAACCTTGACCGGATGCATCCGGTCTGGGTTATTTCTTGCGTGCTACCGCTTCGATCTCGACCAGCGCGTCCTTCGGCAGACGAGCTACCTCAACGGCACTGCGGGCCGGGTAAGGCTCGGTGAAGAAGGTGCTGTACACCTCGTTAACCGCCGCGAAATCATTCATATCCTTCAGATACACGGTTGTCTTCACCACCTGATCCATTGATGCTCCGGCCTCTTCCAGGATGGCCTTCACATTGTTAAGCGACTGGCGTGCCTGCTCCTGCACACTGCCCGGCAGTTCCGCCGTCTCCGGGTCCATTCCCAGCTGGCCTGAAGTGTAGACCCAGTTGCCGGCAACAATGGCCTGGCTGTAAGGGCCGATCGCTCCTGGAGCTTTCTTTGTAGCTACTTGTTTTTTGGTCATAGTGAACGCCTCCTGCATGCTGTACGCGGCCTGTAGACCGCTATGTACATTCTAATCGTATGTTTATTGTAAGTCCTGGGGTCTGCGGTTTGCAAACCCTGATGCCCAGCTAATGCTTGCCGATCACATGAATGACCTCATTGGTGTAGATATGAACGCCGCCTGTATCGGCCAGGGCAATATTCATCATCGCCCGCGCTACTGTTGCAGCCGGAATGGCCCGGAACTTCGCAGCCTTGCCGATCATGGCGAAATCCAGCGCCTTCATCAGCACAGCCGCGGCGCGTTCCCCCAGCCTGAATTCTGCCCGGTCACCCAGCAGCAGCGAAGGCCGGAACAGATGCAGGCCGTGGAATCCGGCAGCAATCAGGCCCTCCTCCGTCCGCCCCTTGATCCGGCTATAGAAGGTGCGCGATTTGGCGCTGGCTCCCATAGAGGACACGGCCAGGAATTGCTTCACATTATGCTCTTTGGCCAGGGCCGCAGCCGCAAGCGGATACTCCAGGTCCACCCGTTCGAACTGCTCCTGCGAGCCCGCCTGCTTAATCGTCGTTCCCAGGCAGCAGAATACTGCATATACACCGGCGAATTGCTCGCTGTATTGCTCAAGCCGGTCCCAATCCACTTGAATCTGTCTCAGCTTCGGATGCTCAAGGGCAAGAGGACGGCGGACCAGTATACGGACCTCGTCCCAATTCCCGACCAGCAGGTCCCGGGTCAGCGCACTGCCGACCAGTCCTGTAGCTCCCAGTACCAGTGCAATTCTTGTCACCGAAATAGCCTCCTTCTATTCCTCCTTATTCATCCCGCAGAATACGGCGGCCCAGCAGCAGTGCCAGCAGAATCATCAGCACGCCTACCACTAACTGCATGCCGTAGATCTGCATCCACTGGGGCCATTCCTTAATCCATTCATAGATACGGCCGCCCAGCAGCGGGCCGAAGAAGGCCGCCAGACCGGTAAGCGCCGCATACATAGCCATATACATCGGCCGTTCGCGCTTCGGCGTATCGCCAATAATGAAGTTGAAGGCGAGCTGGTTGAAGCCTCCCACACCCACGCCGAACACAATATGAGCCGCAAATAATACCGGAAGCATCGGCAGCACAGACAAGAGTCCCCAGATTAGGGAAGAGACCGCGATAATCGGCAGCGTCCACAGCAGCAACTTCTTGTTGCTGTGCCTGGCATTCAGATTGCCCCATACATAGAAGCTGGCCATCATGAAGACCGTCTGCGCGACATTCAGCAGGGACAGCTTCTCATAATTGATATTCAGCAGCTGCAGCATGACATAGGAATACAGCGGCACGGTCAGGTTCTGCAGCAGCAGCCAAGCAGATAGGAACAGCGTGGATTTCATGAACATCTTGTCCTGAAGCGGCTTCCTGAGCATCGGCAGGAAGTCCTTCTCTTCCGATTTCTCAAACGGCACATCCGGGTAGAAGAAGAACACCACAATATTCGAGATCGAGAAAATCCACACTACAATATACAGGATAAGGAATCCGTGTCCGCCCGGATAACGGTCAAGAATAATACCGCCTCCGTACATCACTAGGCTTCCCAGCGCATTAAGGAACGTATTGCGAATACCGAAATACCGGCCCCGGACCCTTGCAGGCACCAGGTCACTGATGACCGAATTCCAGAGCACACCGCCGGCAGTGTTGGCAATGAAGGCAATGGTATATAGTACGATGAAGGCAGTAACCCAGTGCTCTTGCGGAAAAATAAACGGAACCAGGCCCGTAGATCCCCACAACAGCCGGTGTAAGCCAATAAAAGTCACGAGCGCCCACTTGCGGCTCGGCAGCCTCTGAATCAGGAAAGCCACACCGATCTGTGCGACGTTCACCAGCGTAGTAAGCGCGAGGACAAATCCGATCTGACTGGAGCTGGCACCCAGGTATAACAAAAATCCTGTAAGAAATTGGCCTTGCAGCAGCACCTGGAATATGGTGGATGGTATCCCCTCAAAGGTAGCGATCTGCAGATTCTTGCGGTGTACGGAGGCCTTGCGCAAATCCTTGGAACGGTTCCGCAGCGGCCGGTTTCTCATGATGTTCATGGGGTGTTGACTCTCCTTTGATGCGGCTTTTGCTTCATTCTACTCAGCACCAGGTTCCTGTCAATACACCGAAATCACAAATAAAGTTGGAGCTGCGGGGATTATACGGACGCGCCTGAATGCAGTGGTAAATGTAAGGAGAATATACTGCCCTGGCCTTCGCGGCTATGCAGGGTAATGAAGCCGCCCAGGAGCCTGGCCAGATCATTGCTGATAGACAGACCCAGCCCCGTACCGCCATACTTGCGGCTGACATTGATATCCGCCTGTTCAAAGGCCTCGAAGATCAGATCATGCTTCTCCGGGGGAATGCCGATTCCGGTATCCTGCACCTCAAAGGCAATCCACTTCTGTGCAGCAGACCCCTCCTGACGTTCCACTACACGGATATTCATAGTGACCCCGCCAGTCATCGTGAACTTGAACGCATTCGAGAGCAGATTGCGCAGAATCTGCTGCACCCGCTGGGGGTCCGTGTAGATTACCGCAGGCACCCCTTCGTCCAGGGAGACACTGAAGGTGAGCTGCTTCTGTCTGGCTAAGACGCCGAACTGCTGGACGAGCAGATCAGGGACCTCGCTGGTATTTAAATCCTCTATAATAATATCCAGCTTCCCTGCCTCCACCTTGGACAGATCGAGAATATCATTAATGAGCGACAGGAGATCCTCCCCGGAGCGGTGAATGATCCCGCCATATTCAGCAAGTTCCTCCGTACTCAGGGACTCATCGCCTTCTTCAATCATCTGGGACAGGTTGATAATGCTGTTCAGCGGGGTTCTTAGTTCATGGGACATGTTCGCCAGGAACTCCGATTTGAACTGTGAGGCTAGCATGAGCTGCTTGGCTCTTTCCTCGAGCACAATTTTATTCTTATGCAACTCCTCCGTCTGCTCGGACAACAGCTTATTCGCTCTAATGATCTGTCCTGTACGCATCAGGTCCAGATGGAAATCGCGGATAATCAGCGCGAACAACGCACTGAGGACAAGGCCTGCGGGAAAGGTAACCGGCAGAATCTTCGTTATGTAATCATGTGTGGGAATGACCCCAAATACGGCAATATTCAGCACATTCACTACATTGACTACCAGAATAGTAGCAATCCCCTTATACATCACCGACGCAGACGAACGCTTCATCCATACGCTTAGCGCGGCACAGACAAAGCCCAGGATAGTCAGATTCAGCACGCCTACCAGCGCTGCCTCGTTCACTCCAAAGGTCAGGCGCGTAAGCCCGGTTGCGATTCCGATGATAATCAGGACCAAGGGCTGGGGGTAAGCCAGTGTAGAGATGATCAGCGGTACATACCGCAGGTCAAAAATGACATGCTCATGCAGTCTGTAGCCGAAAAAGGTACTGATCCACCCTGCAAAGACCGCGAGCAGCACCCAGCTTACTCTTTTTACAGGCTCGGATGCGTGGGTTACAGTGTACTTGTATATTAGATTCGCCAGATACGACAGAGTGATTAGTAAAGCTGTATTCACAAAAAAGATTTTGACATATTCCATGGCTTCACTCCTGCAGCGAAAATAAGTTCACAATAATATTTATAGTATCATACTGGAGGAATGAAAAACATGAAGCGTGAGGGCTATTGCATATGTATATGTATGAGAGTGATGGCTGCGGAATGTCCGGGGGACAGCAAAAAAGCGCAAATCAGATACGATTTGCGCTTTTTCCTTGAAATATAAGAATTTATATGTTCTACGCTTTAAATTATCCTTCTGATTAGCTGCGGTGGGAGGACTCCCATTTATGGTACTCCGCTTCGGCTTCATCCTTGGAATGGCCGTAACGCTCCTGCAGCTTGCCTACCAGCTTGTCTTTTTCACCATCGATGATATCCAGGTCGTCATCTGTCAGCTTGCCCCATTGCTTCTTGGCTTCACCTTTAATCTGCAGCCATTTACCTTTGATCACATTGTTATCCACTACAAGCTCATCTCCTTAGTTGTCTATTTAATGTCTGGCGAAAGCTTATAATTGCTTGTGAACTATTACCCCCATGACTTTTGGCTGAATCTCCTGGCTGTGCAGGGGCTGCACCTGCAATTGCATGAAGCCATGCAGAATAACTCAACTTTTGTCACATAAAAGTCTTTTTAAAAAGCTATTCAACTATCTTAAAATTTGATATACTTCAGAAGTAAATTTATTTATGATTTAAGTGATTATTTTCACATGATAGTTCCATAGCTTGTGCTAAAATGCCATCGAACAAGAAACGATATGATTAAATTTTTTCTTATTGCCTGCCGATATATGTCGTATGCCTGCTACAAAAAGGGACTTAAGACCGAGATGAAAGTGACATTTATCATTTATAAAGTGATTTTTATCACTTCCACCGCTATTAAAATGTTTTACATTTTAATATATATATTTTAAACTATTTTCTTGGAGGTCATATCAAAATGAAAAAAGCTTCTGTAATCTTGTCGAGCGCTCTGGTATTGGGTACTTTACTCGCAGGTTGTGGCAACAGCAACAAAGCAGAGAACGCTGCTGCAACAACAGCACCTGTAGCAACTGCTACTGCCGCAACTGAAGCAACTACTGCACCTGCAGCCGAAACAGGCAAGTACCAGGACGGAACCTACTACGGTACAGTGGATGCCGATCCAGAGACTGGTTGGCAGACCTTTACACAACTGACTGTAGAAGGCGGCAAAATCACCAAAGCTGACTGGAATGCTTTCAATGTTAAAAAAGCGGGCGATTTGAAGAAAAAAGTATCTGAAGACGGCAACTACGGCCTGGTAAAAATCGGCGGAGCGAAGTCCGAATGGCATGAACAGGCTGCTCTTGCTGAAGCCTACCTGATTGAAAAACAAGATCCTGCTGCTCTCACTGTAAATGCTGAAGGCAAAACAGATGCAATCTCCGGTGTATCCGTACACGTTAGTGATTTCGTTGGCGCGGCTCAGGCTGCACTTGCTGCCGGCCCTGCACAAGCAGGCCCATACAAAGATGGCGGATATACTGCTGAAGGCGAAATGGATGCTACATCCGGCTGGAAGTCCACAGTAGCTCTCTCTGTTGCTAACGGCAACGTTGTAGCTGTTAATTTCAGCGGTGTGAATGCTGCAGGCGACGATAAGAAACAATATTCTGTAGACGGCAAATACGGCATGAAAGCCGGCGGCGCTGCTGCTGAATGGCATGAAGAAATCGCCCTTGCCGAGAAATACTTCCTTGAGAACAAAGGCGTAGCTCCTACCCTGGATGCTGAAGGTAAAACAGATGCAATCTCCGGCGTATCCATCCACGTTGGTGAATATTTCACACTTGCACAAAAAGCACTCGAAGGCGCGAAATAATTATTCGCTACCCTTTTGCAGCTAATCAGATGAATGAGGTGAGTTTCTCTTGAAGAAAATAGTCATTTTGGGCGGCGGCTACGGCGGCGTACTCACGGCTAAGAAACTGGCAAAGAAATTTAAGAACGACAAAGATGTAGAAATCAAACTGATCGACCGAAATCCATACCACACTCTTTTGACTGAGCTGCATGAGGTTTCTGCGAATCGCGCACCTGAGGATTCGATCAAAATTGACTTGAAGAAAATCTTTGCCGGCCTGAAGGTAGATGTTGTTCTGGACGAAATCAGCAACATTGATTTCAAGAACAAGAAGCTGAAGTCCGACAAAGCCACTTATGCTTATGATTATCTGGTCATCGGCACAGGAAGCAAGCCAACCTTCTTCGGAATCCCCGGAGCAGAAGAGAACACCTTCTCCTTCTGGTCCTACGATGATGCAGTTGCCTTGAAGCGTCAAATCCGCGACATGTACACCAAAGCTGCGAAGGAAAAGAACCCGGCTACACGCCGCGCTATGCTGACCTTCGTAATTATCGGTGCCGGTTTTACCGGCGTTGAGCTTGTAGGTGAAATGGCCGAGCAGCGCGATGAGCTCTGCAGAGAATTCTTCATCGATCCTTCCGAAGTGAGATTAATCGTGGCTGATATGGCTCCGAAGATCCTGCCTATCCTGCCGGATAAGCTGATCCAGAAAGCCGAAGCCCGTCTGCGCAAGCTGAAGGTAGAAATTGTTACAGGCGCCAAAATCACCGAAGTAGGCGCAGGCTCTGTTGCCCTCGGCGAGAAGAACATCGTGGATGCACAGACAATTGTCTGGACAGCCGGTGTTGAAGGCTCCGAAATTGTCGGCAACCTTGATGTTCAGCAGCAAGGCCGCAAACGTATTGTTACCAATGAACACCTTGAAAGTGTTGACCATAAGAATGTGTATGTTGTAGGGGATAACATCTTCTTCATCCCTGAAGGCGAAGAACGTCCAGTTCCGCAAATGGTTGAGAATGCTGAACAAGCGGCTCCGGTTATCGCAGGCAATATCACTGCCGACATCAAGGGTACGCCTAAAAAAGCATACAAACCAGGCTTCCACGGCACCATGGTTTCGATCGGCAGCCGCTACGGTGTAGCGAACGTTGGTCTTCCGGGCAAGTTCTTCATGCTGACCGGCTTCATGGCTATGTTGTCCAAACATTTCATCAATATGTTCTATCTGTCACAGGTTGTAGGCTTCAATAAGGTCTGGACTTACATGATGCACGAGTTCTTCCATGTTGAGAACCGCAAGAGCTTCGTTGGCGGTTACTTCTCCAAGCGCTCGCCGAACTTCTGGCTCGTTCCGCTCCGTATGCTCCTTGGGGGAATGTGGTTATATGAAGGTATAGAGAAGATCCGCAAGATCTGGGTTGATCCGAATAAGATTTTCCTGATTCCTGCGGCTCCTTATGCAGACGCCACATCGGCAGCAAGTCAGGCTGTGGATGCAGTCAAAACTACCGTAGATGCCCAATCTGCCGCTTCCGCAGTATCCACTGCCAAAGAAGCTGTATCGGCTCTTCCGGTTCCAGGCTTCATTTATGATATCTCTAACTGGTTCATGGATCTCATGTTCTATAACCCGGATGGTTCTTACACCTTCCTGGCCAAATGGTTCCAAATCGGTATGGTCTGTGCCGAGATCGTCTTCGGTGTAATGCTGATCGTCGGTCTGTTCACAGCTATCTCTGCTATAGCCACGATAGGTATGGCGGTTATGATCTGGACCACCAAGATGGCAGCAACAGAAATGCTCTGGTATGTTGGGGCAGCGATTGCCTGCATCGGCGGTTCCGGCACCGTGTTCAGCCTGGATTACTATGTTCTTCCTTGGCTCAAGAAGCAGTGGAAGAGAATACCTCTCGTCCGGCGCTGGTATCTGTATACCGACTGATGAACCGGGTAACCGGTGGTTAAGAACTACATTCATTTATAACAGCGGCGTATGCACAAGCTGCGCTGCTGCAAGCTGAATAGGATATTCTTAAGAGTAATGTGTCCCTAGGACACATTACTCTCCTTGTTTAACGAGGTGAAAGTACATTTATATGTTCGATTTCAACAAAATGGTTTTGTAGGGATAATCAGGGATTCGGTTCCATCCAGCAAAACCGACATGAAGGAGAGAAGCTTGTGAACCAAAAAATCGCCCAAGATACATTCCGGTTGCTTCAGGCTGAGATGTCTAAGATCGCCGGAATTCAGTTGTCTCTCTCTCCGGCAGAATGTGAGCAAATGCTCTCGGTACTGGAACGCCATGATCTGGAATATGACCGCAAAACCCATTTGCTAGGCATTTATACCATTCTTACCGTGGCAGCACAGCGCCATATGGAATGTGTCCCACATCATCCTGACCTGACCCGTAACATTTTGGATGGAGATTACCTGTACAGCTTCTATCTGCAGTTTGCAGTGAAATGCCGGGAGCTGGATCTGGTGGCCTACATGGCCCCTTCCATCAAAAAAATGCAGATCGCACGTTCAAATGGAGAGTTCACCGAACACAATCCGGCCCGGGAGTTGGATGAATTCCTCATTCAGGAGCGCAGACAACGAAGCCGTACCAGTAAAGCCATTTGACAGGTGGGAACATGAACGATGAAGCTGCATGAAGCCTTGAATATTGATCTGAATGAAATTAACCGTGAAATTAAGAATCTGGTCACCCATGATAAGGATGTTCCCAAAAAGTCGCAGCTGGCGCAGAGCATTCTTGAATTAACAGGCTCCGGCGGTAAACGCCTCCGCCCGCTGATGGTTATTGTCGGCAGCCGGTTTGGCCTGAGACCTGCCGGACGCCGAACTCTGCAATTATCCGCTGCGGCTGAATTTATCCATGTGGCCTCACTGATTCATGACGATATTATTGATAACGCCGAGCTGCGGCGGGGCGAGCCTGCGCTTCATATCAAGACAGGCATTCTATCCGCTGTTCATATCGGTAATTATATGTCTGCCCGCATCATTGAACTGCTCAGCAAGTACACCGGGGATAAGGACCGTTATGTTCACGATCTGTCCTCTGTTGCCACCTCCCAATTGTGTCTAGGCGAATATCAGCAATTAGAGCATGCCTTCGATTATGATCTTACGCTGGAGCAATATCTGGAGAAATCCCGTAACAAAACCGCGCTGCTAATGGCCACCTGCCTGCGGGTAGGCGCACTGTCGGCGGAGAGCAGCGCAGAGACAGCCCAGCTCCTCTATGATTTCGGCGAAGCGCTGGGGATGTCGTTCCAGATCCAGGATGATATCCTGGACTTCACGCAATCGGCGGATGTACTAGGCAAGCCGGCCGGCAGCGATCTCCGCCACGGCCAGGTTACCCTTCCGGTGCTCTTTGCCTTAGAGGATGCCGAGCTTGCCCCTGTCATCCGCAGAATAGGCCCTGGCTCATCTCCCGCCGACATCGAACAAGTCCTGGAGCTGGTAAGGAACAGTGACGCCCTAACCCGCTCAGAGGCCGTCAGCCAGGACTATCTGGCCCGGGCTGCTGCGATTGTGGAGCAGCTCTCCAGCTTCCCGGCGCATGCCGATCTGGAAACCCTGCTGCAGTACTTCGCTGGGCGTGACCGCTGAGCTCCGGACTGAATGGGTTATAGCCAGCGATGCTCTAACGCATTGTGGCCGTCAGCAGAGAATACCTGGCCAAGGCTGTTGCAATCGGTTAGCATCTGTAAGCTTTCGTACAATGCTTACGTAGCTCAGCTGTATTATGATGCTGCAAGCTCCACGCTGCTTTATTAGTTCATACTGTACGCTCCACCCTTCACACTATTTGTATTAACACATATTAAGTAAACGAGCCTGAGTAAGGCTCGTTTTTTTGTTTTTTATCACACTTCGCCGCGCTAATTGTATTTTGTACAACTAAAGTCCCCTCTAATGAGCTGGCAGGTGCTTTAATTGCACTCTGTACACCTATTTAGGCTGGAATGCCCTCAAAAGCTACTTTTCATTATTTTTAGTTGTACAGAATACATGTATCATACGAAATTAGCTTTTTGGATGTCTTTTAGTTGTACGAAATACACTTAACCGCCCACATCTCACCCATCCGCTAAATAGCGAACGCAGCGGAGCGTACGTGAGTGAGTTTAGCTATTGGTTTGTGATTTGTGGTTTTGGGGGTTTGGGGTTTGGGGTTTGGGGTTTGGGGTTTGGGGTTGCCCCCCCATAATGAAGAAAAGCGCGAAGCTCTAAGCTTATTCGCGCTTTTTCTGCCGCCCCCCGCTGGGTAGGCCTGTTGTCTTTTTGAAGTTAGTGTTGCTCAGGGAGAGGTTAGGACGGAACGGAGAGGAATTTTGGAACTGTAGGAGCGGCAGCGTTCGCCTTTAACTTCGGATTCCTACCGCGTTCAGCGGCTCGAATCAGGGAATCCGAAGTTAACAGCGACCGGAAGTCCAAACATTCCGCGCAGTGCAGCTCCCCACCCTCCTTCCCCCCCCCAACCTAATTAACGTAAAAATAATCAATCAGCGTACACAGCAAGATCACCATACTGATCACCTGATTCAAATTATAAGAAGCCACCTTCATCAGCTTACGGTTGGCAGGCTTGATAATCTTGTGCTCTGTCATAAGCAGTACCGTAGCGATGCCGATGCCCACCAGATACATCCAGCCGAGATCACGCCAGACGTACAGGAACAGCAGCAGCATAACCATAATGAAATGCAGCCCCTTGGAGATCCGCAGCGCGTTCTCCAGGCCGAAGAAGCTCGGGATGGACCATAAGCCGTTCTTCCGGTCGAACTCAATGTCCTGAGTCCCGTAGATGATATCAAACCCGGCAATCCAGAGCATCACCACGGTTCCGATCACGAATGGCGTGAACGCGATATTCCCGGTAACCGCAAACCAGGCGCCAATCGGCGCCGAAGCAATCACGAAGCCCAGATACAGATGGCTCAGGAAGGTGAACCGCTTCGTATAAGAGTAGGATGAGATCAGTACAATGGCTACCGGGGACAGCACCAGGCAGAGCAGGTTCAGCATCCCGGAGGCCACAATGAACAGGGCATAATTGATGATAATGAACAGAATGACTTCCTTCTCTGCGAGCAGACGCTGCGGCAGATGCCGGTGGGCGGTTCGCGGATTATTGCCGTCGAAGGTGCGGTCTACCAGACGATTGAACGCATTCGCCCCGTTGCGTGCCCCGATCAGCGCGATCAGTCCCCATAACATCATATGGCCGGAAGGCCAGCCTCCCGCCGCCCAGACCATCGAGATGATGGCAAAAGGCAGTGAGAACAGCGTATGCGAGAACATCACCAGCTCGCTGAACATTTTCATTTTAAGCGCCGTATGTTTAAAAGCATTAATGATAACCATATTGTTAGGCCTCTTTCTCAGTGGATCGCTTGCAGCACTTCATGGAGTGCATCCAGCAGGGCATCGATATTACCGGAAGTGACCACAAGCGGCGGCTGGAAGGCGAGGACGTTGCGGCCTATACCGTTTTTGCCGATCAGGTATCCGCGGTCCTTCAGCTCTTCCAGCACATAGTCTGTCACCGCAGCCGCATCCTCAGTCTCCGAACCGGCCAGCTCGGCCCCCAGCATAAGTCCGCTGCCCCGTACGTCGGTAATCAACGCAGGGTAACGCTCCTGGAGAGCAAGCAAGCCTTGCTTCAGCTGCCCGCCCAGCTCAGCCGCACGTTCTGCCAGCCGCTCATCACGGATGTAGTCTAGCACCGCCAGCGCCGTAGCCGCTGAGACCGGATTCCCTCCGAACGTCGAGGCGGAAGGCTTGTTCAGCGATGCCGCAATCTCATCCGTTGTGGAAAAGGCAGCGATCGGCACTCCGTTCCCCAGCGCCTTGGCCATGCTGATAATGTCCGGCACGACGCCGAAATGCTCCATCGCAAACATAGCTCCGCTCCGGCCGTAGCCGGTCTGGATTTCGTCGTCAATCAGCAGTACACCGTACTGCTCAAGCAGCGCCTTCACCTCACCGAAATAGGACAGCGCAGGCATGACGATCCCGCCGTTCCCTTGAATCGGCTCCACGATCATGGCGGCAATGGTGTCTCCTTGGGCAGCGAGTACCTCCTTCAGATTCTGGATCGACTGCGCCGCCGCTTCCTCCAGCGTCAATTCCGGATGATACGGGCGTTTAATGAACGTTACATCCTCATCGAGGTAGGCATCGGTTCTCCACATTTGCAGCCCGGTCACACTCATAGTGAGATTGGTCCGGCCATGCAGGCCAGCTTCCAGGGCGATGAAGCCTTTGCGGCCGGTATGCATCCGCGCCAGCAGCAGCGCCCCTTCATTCGCCTCCGAGCCGCTGTTGACGAAGAATGTCCGGCGCAGCGCGCCCGGCAGCACTTCTTCCAGGCGTTCCGCCAAATCTACATTCGGCTGGGTCAGATAGATCGGCGAAGTGTGCTGCAATTGCTGAAGCTGTGCTATCGTACGGGAAGTAATAGCCGGATTACAGTGGCCGCAGGCAACCACTGAGACTCCTGCGAAGAAGTCGGTGTATTCCTTGCCGTTCTCATCGTAGACATACTGCATGCTTCCGCGCACCAATTGCGGGGCATCCCGGTAAAAATGTGCGGTACACGGGTAGAAATACTGCTTTCTTTTGGCAGCTACCGCTTCTCTTCCAATGATGACGCTCTGTTCCATGTAAATCCCTCACTTTCAACTGCTGATAATTCAAGATGATTAGTTTGTGAAAAAAGGTACTTATAATTGCGCCATATGCCCTTATTATACTCTCCTCGGCGTTAATTTAAAATTGAATTATTAGCATTAGTTGAATTGCAGTGAACCGAGGGTGTATCCCGCATAGACCGGCTTCAGCCCGCCCAGCAGTTCCTCCACCGGCTTCGCCCCATCCATTGCAGCCTGATAAGCAGCAATAATGGTACGCAGCTCCTCTATGCTGTATGTCGCACCTTCAATCCGGAAGCTTGTAATTCCCAGGCCGTTCATTTCACCCAGCATCGGGAGATAACATAGCTCCTTGGCGAACAGCAGATGGCAGCGGCCATATTGGTCACGGTAGACCGGGTTCTCGCCCTTGTCGGTCTTGAGCACCAGCACTTCATTACGGACATACTGGTTGTCTTCCTCCCCAATCGGCTCCATCACCTCTGTATTCTCGAACAGATCATGCTCCATATACATCAATGCAGGCGTTCCGTGAACCACAACCTCCAGCGGCAAGTCACTGTGCGAGGTGAAGGAGGCGAAATGCTCCAGCGTCATCTCCGGCGAAACGGTCAGCTTCGTCAGGCCCAGTCCGGCATACAGTCCGGCTGACAGATGGTTGTATACATTCAGATTGGCATCGCCCATCATCGGGTAACCGGTGCCACGGTAACGGCGGATCGCCCCCAGGTTCGTAATGATCAGGCCGTCAATCGGCAGCCGTTCCCCGTTCAGCAGATGATCATATTGGTCGAAATGCAGCTCGTTCATCATCCGCGGCAGACCCAGATATAGCTTGGTATGGCCTTTTACCGCTCCAAGATCCTTAATATCCTGCTTCGTAAAAGGACGGTCCGGCTCAAACACATCGCCCGGCAGGTACAAGCTGTCTACTCCCATCTCCAGTACGAGTCGCGCTTGCTCCATATTATTCACACGCACTGCCAGCTCAGGCTTGATAAGGGTACTGCGTCTGTCTTCAGCCATTCGTGCCCGCAGTTCCGTCACCCGCTCTGCAGATAGCTCACGCTCGGCAGTCGGCGTACTGAATACTTTGCCAGTACTGTAGAACTTGCCTGTTCCCTCATAACGGCGGTTGATATTCGACAGTCCCGGTTTGCCAAAAGCATACGCCGTGGAGAAATCACGCTTACGGTTGTTATACAGCTCTTTGGAATCCTGGGTCCGGTCGAAGCCCAGCGGATCATCAATATAACGGTCAATCGCATCGCCGTAGCTGTTGGACAGCATCACCATGAAGTCTTTATCGCGCATACGGCCTTCGATTTTGAAGGAAGTAATGCCCGATTCAATCAGCTCCGGAAGATGCTCATACATGAACATATCCTTCACCGCCAGCGGATATTCCGCAGGGAAGACATAGCCGTCACGCTTGATCCGGTAATCCCAGCGGCAAGGCTTCATGCATTTGCCCCGGTTGCTGCTCATCCCGAACACCTGAGAGCTGAAATAACAGTTCGCCCCGTGGACAGAGCACATATCGCCATGGATGAAATACTCCAGCTCCATACCGCTTCTTGCGCCCAGCAGCTTCGCAGTCTGCAGATCCATCTCCCGCGAGGTAACCACCCGGCTGACGCCCAGCTCCTTCAGCGCGTGGATCATCTCCAGATTATGCACATTCATCATGACGGATGCGTGAACCGGCAGATTCAGCCCCATCTCGCGGATCAATTCCAGCACCGCCATATCCTGCACGATCAGCGCGTCCGGGCGGGCCGTGTCCAGGAAGCTAAGGTACGCTCTGGCCTCTTCCACATCCTCTTCGCTGAACAGATTGTTGACCGTGATATATACTTTTTTGTCCATACTATGAGCGATATTCAGGGCTTCGATAATCTCTTCATGACTCAAGTTGTAGCCCTTGCGCATCATTCTCATGTTAAGCACCGGACCGCCGAAATACACCGCGTCACACTTCGATTCAATAACAGCCTTGAAGATCTCGAAGGTTCCCGCTGGTGCCAATAACTCTACTTCTTTACCATTAAAATAACGTGCCATTCCCGTATCCCCCTAAATGTCTTACAATAATACAACTGCAACTCCCAGTACAACAAACATAGCAACAAAAAGCGTATCCGCCGCGCCCCACCTGAGCCGGTGATACCGGCTGCGCGGCGCATCCATGCGGAAGCCCCGGGCTTCCATGGAATAGATCAGATCCTGGGCGCGCCGGAACGCACTGGCGATAACCGGGACCAGCAGCGAGACAAGCATCCGCGCCTTCTCCTTCAGCGGCAGCTCCTTCAGATCCGCTCCGCGCGAGGCCTGCGCCTTCAGGATAATCTGCGCCTCATCCAGAATCGTCGGGATGAAGCGGAGCGCGATGCTAATCATCAGCGTAATCCGGTCCGGTGACAGCCGGAGCTTCTTAAGCGGGGCCAGTACTCCCTCAAGTCCCTGATTCAGCTTGGCGGGTGTCGTCGTGAAGGTCAGTAGGGCTGTGAAGGTCAGCAGGAATAACATGCGGATGACAGAAAATGCTCCCATCCGCAGGCCGCCCGCATGCAGCGAGAACGAGCCAAGCGACCATAGCACCTCCCCTTCCTTCACGGATAGCGCCTGTACGATGAAGATGAACAGCATCAGATAACGCAGAGGCTTCGCAGCCTTGATGAAATATTTCAGTGGAATGCGGGTCGTCGCCATCACCACGATGGAGAAGACCGCGACCAGCCCGATCGATATCCAGGAAGTGGACAGCAGGATGATGGCTACATAGAGCAGCATCCCGGTGATTTTGGACCGGGCATCCAGCTTATGGACCCAGGAGCCCGTATCAATGCTGCGTCCCAGCAGCAGACGCTCATTCATGGCCATTCCCCATTTCTTCCGTGCCGGAGGCATTCAGCATGCGGCGCTCTTCCAGCAAGGCCGCAAGCCGCCCCGCGAGGCCCTCCGCTGTAAGGAGCGGCTTCTCGCCGCTAAGGCCGAAGCGCTCGGCGGCAGCCTGCCAGTAACGCAGAGACTGCGGAACCCGCAGTCCGCAGCGCGTAAGAATCGCCGGATCAGCGGCCAGCTCACCGCCGCTGCCCTGGAAGGCGAGCTCCCCATCCTTAAGCAGCACCCAGTTGTCGGCATACGGCAACAGTTCATCCATCCGGTGCGTCACGATGATGATCGTCCGGCCCTGCTCGCGGCACAGCCGCTCCAAGAGCGCGATCAGCTCCGCGCGGCTTACCGGGTCCAGGGTGGCTGTCGGCTCATCCAGCACCACAATGTCCGGGTCCATTGCCAGCACGGAAGCGATAGCCGCCTTGCGCATCTGTCCTCCGCTGAGCCGGAAGGGATTGCGCTCCAGCAGCGCCAGATCCAGCCCCATGTCCGTCATCGACTTGCGGGCCCGTGCCTTGGCCTCCTCCAGACTGACTCCGAAGTTCAGCGGCCCGAAGCAGAGATCCTTCTCCACCGTATCTTCGAACATCTGCTGCTCCGGGAATTGAAAGACGAGGCCTACCCTCCGCCGCAGCGGAAGCAGCCTCGGTGATTTCTCCCCAGCAGTTATCGTTACATCCAGCACCTGCACCGTGCCTTCCGTCGGCTTAAGAATGCCATTGAACAGCTGGAGCAGTGTAGATTTGCCGGAGCCGGTGGCTCCGGCAATGCCGGTCAGCGAACCCTCGGCAATCTCCAGATTAATCCCGTGCAGCGCCGTCTGCTTCCACATACTGCGGTCGGCATACGTGTAGCTTACTTGCTGTAGTTGTATTGCCATAGTGTGTCTATAAGCTCCTTTTCGCTGGCGGGTACATCCACCGTAATTCCCCGGCTCTCCAGTTCACGGGCTAGCTGCCAAGTATAAGGCTCCCGCAAATGACACTTCTCCAGCAGCTCCGCATCACGGAACAGCTCCGCAGGTGATACATCTGCCGTAATGCTTCCCCCGTGCAGCGCAAGCACCCGGTCCGAAGCCAGAATCTCATCGGCATCATGGGTAATCAGCAGAATCGTGTAGCTGCCCGCGGCCTGCATGTCCCGCAGAATCCCCATCAGCTCATCGCGGCTGCCTTCGTCCAACATAGAAGAGGCCTCGTCGAAGATGACGATGCCTGGCTTCATGGCGAGAATCGAGGCGATGGCCACTCGCTGCTTCTGCCCGCCCGACAGCTCTCCGGGATGCTTCGACAGCAGATGGCCAATCCCGAGCTTACCAGTATAGAATTCAAGCCGCTCCTTCATCTCTTCGTAGGACAGGCACTGGCCCTCCAGGCCGAAGAGAATATCTTCTTCCACCGTCTGACCGATGAACTGGTTATCGGGGTTCTGGAAGACCATTCCGATGCATTGCCGGATGGACTGAACCGTCTCTTCCTGCAGCGTATGTCCGCAGACAGAGATCTGGCCTGCACTCTTCGGAAGCAGCGCATTCAGCAGCTTGACCAGGGTCGATTTGCCGCAGCCGTTAGGCCCCACAATGCTCACCCATTGGCCCTGCGGGATCGACACGTTGATATCGTGGAGAATCGGATGCTCCGGGTCATAGCCGAAGGATACGCCCTCAAGGGCAATCACCGCTGGCTTTTCACCGGCTTTTGTATCGTTGTACGCTTGATTCATGTTACTCATCCTTCCGCAGCTAGTGACCCGGTCCGTTCAGGAACTCTTCAAACAAGGATATTTTGGATAGCGAGTCAACCACATACCGGACGGCGAAGCCGACAGCAATGCCCGTAATAATACCGGTAATCAGCAGCACCGGCAGGTAATAGAAAATACTCGTTGAATTGAACACGAACGAGGCTGCCAGCAGCTGCCCCGTATTGTGAGCCAATCCGCCTGCAATGCTGATGCCGATGACACTGAATTTTTTGCGGCCGAGCTTCACCAGCGCGAACATCACGATGAAGCTGAACAGGGAACCGAACAGGCTGAACAGCAGGCTGGACAGCGTACCGAGCAGGAAGGCGGTCAGCAGGGTCTTGAGGATCACCAGTACCAATACATCGCGTCCGCGCAAAAAGTAAATGCAGGTCAAAATCATAATATTGGCGAAGCCCAGCTTCGCCCCGGGCATCAGCCCCACTCCTGCGAGCGGGATCTGCGCCTCCACAATACTCAGCACCACAGCAACGGCAGCGAATATAGCGATAATTACGGTCCGCTTCAGCGCTGTAGCCGATTCACTACTGGACATAGCCATCTACTTCATCCTCCCCGGCCGCACTTGCAATCTCCACCAATACCCGGTGCGGAAGACATACGATGGTCTGCTTCGGCAGCGTGATGAATCCGAAGCCGAGACAGACCTTATCGGGACAATCCGCATCAAACATCTCGACCCCGTAATCATGCACCTTAAGAATGTTATAGCCCCGTTCGGTGCGGACCTCAATAGTCTGCTCTTCTTTGGTAAGGGTTATCGTTTTGAATAACTTACCATCTACCGTGATGTTGGCCTTGAGTTCTTTGCCCGGCCCACCTTTATCAGCATCGTTTGACAGCCATCTTGGCACGAGAAAAGCGAGCGCAGCAATCAGAACGATAGAAATCAGCAGCACATCTGCGCGTTTCATAGAAATCTCCCTTATTTTTTAATTAAAATCCAGACTTAATAATTATAACGGTCTGCCCTCAATCCTTCAATGAATGTAGTCGTTAATTGTCGTAATTCCATGTCAGTTCACAAAATAGGCACGCAAAGCTGAAGCGGATCCTCCATAAACTGGATAGTATCCGCTTCGGCAAGGAATATAAGGATAATGCAATCATTTATAGAATTACCCGGCTTGGACGGGCTGAGCACCCTTAGAGGCTTCCGGCTTCCGGCCGAAGTACCCCAGGAACAGTCCGGCGAATTCAGGGTCCCACTGACTCCCCCTGCCCTGCTCCAGAATATTCAGCGCCCGTTCATGGTCCATCCCTTTCCGGTAAGGCCGGTCGGACGTCATAGCATCATAAGCATCCGCCACAGCGATAATCCGGCCGTGCAACGGAATATTCATACCGGCAAGACCATCCGGGTAGCCCCGGCCGTCATAACGCTCATGATGCGAGCGGACGCCGCCCAGATAGGGTGCCATTTTGTCCGCCGGTTCAATCTGCCGCAGAATATTCTCTCCCAGCACCGTATGACTCTGAATCTGGAGGAATTCCTCATCCGTTAAGGCTTCTTCCTTGAACAGGATGCTGTCTCTCACCCCGATCTTACCAATATCATGCAGCAGTGCTGACTTGCGCAGATCATCCAGCTCCTGCCCCCTCAGTCCGGCCAGCTGCCCGATAATCACCGAATACTCCGCTACACGGAGAGAGTGTCCTGCCGTATACGAATCGCGGGCGTCCAGCGCCACGGCAAGGGTGGAGAAGTAGCTGTCCAGCAGCTGGCGGCTCTGCTGCTCCCGCGCCTGCAGCCCCCGGACCATCATGTTAAAGCCTGCCACCAGCTTCGAGAATTCATCGGAGTACTCATCCTGCACCTGGATCAGATTGCCGTCCTTCACCTGGTTCATCGCCTGATACAGCTCATGGATCGGATGCTGTACGCTGTTCGTCAGCAGCCAGGCCGCAATGGAGGAGAACAGCGTGCCGATCAGCAGCACCATCCCCGCCCAGGCCCAGTAGCTCTGAAGTCCGACGACGACTATCGAATCCCCTTCACCGTTCATACGGATATGCGTGGCCATAATAAACAGGAACAGCGGGAAGGTGCCGATCAGCATACAGCTTACCAAGAATTTGGGGCGTATCGGCACGAACACATGGCCCTCCAGGGAAAAATCCACACCATACTGCTCCAGCGCACGGTTCCTGAATTCCTTGATCAGCGGAATAATGGAGGTGCAGGTCAGGAAGAATTCAATGAGGGAATGCATACAAGCCACAAGCACTGCGCAGCACATCGCCAGAATCAGATAGAAGTACGGAAACGTGACCCAGCCAGAATGGATCATCCACACCGACAGCAGCAGAGCCGGAACGGATAATCCGAGCAGATGCGGCCCCATAATCCGCTGTATAGCCCGTTTGGGCAGCAGGTGCGTATGCAGATATGCTTCTTCCAGCATCGATAGCGCAGCATTCTCCTGAACGAGCGCAGCCCGTATGGGCCTGATCTGTCTGAGAAAGACAGTAATCTCTATAGACGCCATTATTACGAAAGAACAAGCAAGTACCAGTAAGAGGCGGTAGTATTCAACCCGGCTGATCTCCAGGGAAGATAACATAAGCAGACTCCCGACCGCGAGTACCGCTACCGCTGAGCCGAAGATGTAGTTCCGGATCTGATTTCTCAAAAAGCTTCTGTATAGTCTCATCTGTCCACTCATCCCCGTCCGGCCTCAGCCCAATATACAGTTGCATTTATGTGAAGACCATGCTATAATAAAATAATATTTGTTTTCGAGTATGTTTATCCCCATCAAGAAGATGTCAGGCCGATGAATCACTTCTCTATATTATCGGCGGTTTGGACACAATATCTTACGTTTTCTTGCAGTACTTATCCCTTTTATGAGACTAAATTCGAACATAGCATTCCGATTCACACTGGCGCGGCCACGGAGCCGCAAGGACAAAAGAGAGGTAGGGCTTTTGTCGTATTGGAAGGATTATTCTCGCCACACGGCTGCTGGAAATAACAAGGAATAACGACACCCGTCTTGCTCACAGACGGCGGGGGATTAATATACCGATAAGACATGGCTGGCTGCTTCTCTGTTCTTCAGGGAAAGGCCCCATGTGTGGAACATAATTAGCGCCCGATAACCGCTGTCAGCGGATATCGGGCGCGTCTACGTTCTACGGACTTTTTTACCGTATAGATTCAGCGGCAGCCGGACTGTGTACATAACGTTCCACGAATTCGCCTACTGTGCGGATGTATGTGCTTTTATCCGTATCATAGGCAAGACCATGCCCCGCTCCATGCACCACCAGTTGCTCCTTCGGACTCCGGCAGGCCTCATACAGCTCATTCATCATTGCATAAGGCACGAACTTATCCGCATCCCCGTGGATGAACAGAATCGGCACCTTGGCCTTGCGAACCTGCTTCAGCGCAGACGCCTCCCCGAAGAAATAACCGGCCTTCATCCGGGTCACCAGACTGGCCACCGGCACAAACGGGAAGCTGGGCAGACGGTACATCCGCTTCAGCTGATAGGACAGCTGCGCCTTGACCGAGGTGTAGCCGCAATCGGCGACAATCGCCTTGACCTGCGGAGGAAGCTCCTCCCCGGACGTCATCAGCACCGTAGCCCCGCCCATTGATACACCATGCAGCACGATCTGCGCATCCGGACCGTTCTCCTGCAGGACGAATCTGATCCATTTCAGATAATCCCGGCGCTCCGGCCAGCCAAAGCCGATATAATCGCCTTCACTTTTCCCATGTCCCCGGGCATCAGGCAGCAGCACATTGTACCCCAGATTCTCATAATAGTTCTTAGCAGTCGCTCCCATATCCTTGGCCTTCCCGGAATACCCGTGGGCAACAATGACCGTCCGTCCGGCAGCACGCTCTGACGCCAGATAATAGCCCTGCAGCTTGAGCCCATCCTCAGACATCAGCTCCACCTCACGGAAGGTCTGCCGGGACACCCACTCCGCTCCTTCTCCCCACGAGGCTCCGGCCACCGGCGGCGGATCGATCTTAAGGTCTGGGGTCTTGGCCAGGAATTCCTTAGGGGCCCGTTTAATGGCTACTCCATAAAAATAGAATCCTGCATACCCCACCCCTCCGGCCACCACGATCAGCACCACAAGCAGGTATATCATCCACATCAACGTTCCTCCTTCAGTAAGCAACCATATTAATTTGAGCCTAGTATAGCATGGGAGTTAGGCCAACTAAAAATACGGCTGAGGCGCAAACTTCAACTCCATTGTACTCTGCATGACTCTTGAAAGAAGCAGGTGGACTCATTTAGCATACTCGCCTTCCCGCAGCAGATTGCATGTATGTTGTTTTCCACATACATTTGATCCGCTGACTCTCTCACCGGCACATTGTATGCTGTTTTCCACATACATTTGGTCCGCTGACTCTCTCATCGGCACATTGTATATTGTTTTTCGCATACATTGGTCCGCTGACTCTCTCACCGGCACATTGTATGTTGTTTTTCGCATACATTCTGTATCCGGGCACTTATTTCCAACGAAAAAAAGAGCTGCTTCCAGGAGAACATCTTCTCCGAAAGCAGCCCTTGTCAAATTACAGGATCATCGTTTGTTTGTATAAATCTCAGTTCGGGTCACTCACTTACGTTTGCTGTTTCTGGTGGTTCTTCTAAGAATCAAGCCCAGACCAGCGAGTGCCAAACCGGCAAAATAATAAGGCGCAGGACTGGATTCGCCCGTCTTCGGCAAGGTTCCATCCACAGGCACACCGCCTAGAGGAACCTCATCATCAATAAGGACTACACCGGGTGCCGGTTCTGCTGAAGGCGTTGGCTCCGGTGTTGCTGCTATTTGCGCAACCGCAACAGCCGGTGTCGGCGTCGGCACTGTTGTAGCTATTGGAGTTGCTACAGGTCCAAGCGGCAGCGGATCATCATTCACAACCACATCATTGCTCACGATAAATCCGATAATCGGAGTCGGCGTAGGCACTGGAGGGAAACTGAACGGCGGCGATGTTGGCGCTGGTGTTGTTACTGGTGTTGGTTCTGGTGTCGGCGTTGGTGTCGGCTCTACCGTCGGTGTTGGTGTTGGCGTTGCCGTCGGTGTCGGTGTTGGCGTTGGCGTCGGTGTTGGTGTTGGCGTTGGTGTTGGCGTCGGCTCTACCGTTGGTGTCGGTGTTGGCGTTGGTTCTACCGTTGGCGTTGGTGTCGGCTCTACCGTTGGTGTCGGTGTTGGTTCTACCGTCGGTGTTGGTGTTGGTTCTACCGTCGGTGTTGGTGTTGGCTCTGCCGTTGGCGTTGGTGTTGGCTCAGCTGTTGGCGTTGATGTCGGTTCTGCCGTTGGCGTTGGTGTTGGCTCAGCTGTTGGCGTTGGTGTTGGCTCTGCCGTTGGCGTTGGTGTCGGCTCAGCTGTTGGCGTTGGTGTCGGCTCTGCCGT
Organism: Paenibacillus sp. FSL M7-0896; assembly: GCF_037975415.1. Classification (NCBI taxonomy): domain Bacteria; kingdom Bacillati; phylum Bacillota; class Bacilli; order Caryophanales; family Paenibacillaceae; genus Paenibacillus; species Paenibacillus sp. FSL M7-0896. The sequence goes on along the minus strand of NZ_CP150250.1, from coordinate 197,724 downwards.
CGGTGTTGGTGTTGGCTCTACCGTTGGCGTTGGTGTTGGCTCAGCTGTTGGCGTTGGTGTCGGCTCTGCCGTTGGTGTTGGTGTCGGTTCCGCCGTTGGCGTTGGTGTTGGCTCTACCGTTGGCGTTGGTGTTGGTTCCGCCGTTGGCGTTGGTGTCGGCTCTGCCGTTGGTGTTGGTGTCGGTTCTGCCGTTGGCGTTGGTGTCGGTTCTGCTGTCGGCGTTGGTGTTGGTTCTACCGTCGGTGTTGGTGTCGGTACTGCCGTTGGTGTTGGTGTCGGTTCTGCCGTTGGTGTTGGTGTCGGTTCTGCCGTTGGCGTTGGTGTCGGTACTGCTGTTGGCGTTGGTGTCGGTACTGCCGTTGGTGTTGGTGTCGGCTCTGCCGTTGGCGTTGGTGTCGGTCCCGCTGTTGGCGTTGGTGTTGGTTCTGCCGTCGGTGTTGGTGTCGGTCCAGCTGTTGGCGTTGGTGTCGGTACAGCTGTTGGCGTTGGCGTCGGCTTCACAGTTGGTGTTGGTGTCGGCTTCACGGTCGGCGTTGGCTTCACAGTTGGCGTTGGTGTCGGCTTCACGGTCGGCGTTGGTGTTGGCTTCACCGTTGGTGTTGGAGTCGGCACCGCTGTTGGTGTCGGTGTTGGCTTCACCGTTGGCGTTGGTGTCGGCTTCACAGTCGGTGTTGGTGTCGGCTTCACAGTCGGCGTTGGTGTCGGCTTCACGGTCGGCGTTGGTGTCGGCTTCACGGTCGGCGTTGGCGTCGGCTTCACGGTCGGTGTTGGCGTCGGCTTCACAGTCGGCGTTGGTGTTGGCTTCACGGTCGGCGTTGGTGTTGGCTTCACGGTCGGCGTTGGTGTTGGCTTCACAGTCGGCGTTGGTGTCGGCTTCACGGTCGGCGTTGGTGTCGGCTTTACAGTCGGTGTTGGCTTTGGAGTTGGAGTGCACACAGGTGTAGGTGACGGTTTTATGGTCGGTGTTGGCTTCACAGTTGGAGTCGGCGTTACCGTCGGCGTTGGCTTCACTGTAGGTGTAGGCGTTACCGTTGGTGTTGGCTTCACTGTAGGTGTTGGTGTTACCGTCGGTGTCGGCTTCACTGTAGGTGTTGGTGTTACCGTCGGTGTTGGCTTCACTGTAGGTGTTGGTGTTACCGTCGGTGTTGGTTTCACTGTCGGTGTCGGTGTAGCCGCTGGTGTCGGTGATGGACTAGGTGTCGGCGTTGCGGTCGGCGTCGGACTCGGTGGCGGCCCCTCTCCCTCGTACAATCCCAGGTGCATCTCAACCCCGCCGCTAAAAGATTTTGCAATCAGAGTCCCGTACAGCTCTGCTCCGGCATAATGAACATCCGCTCTAGGTGCGAGGATCGTCCCGAAGAATGAGGTATAAGCGATATTCACCTCAGAAGCTTCGTAAAAGTTGAACAATACCTGACTGGCTCTGCCGTTATTCATTGCAAAACTTGGCACATTGACTATAGACCCGCTAATATTAATAATCAGCGTAGCGTTCTGTGCAATGTTGAATTCGATATAGTTGGTCTTCGCCAGTGTCGAGGCATCCAAATGAACTACATTGAAACGATCCGGTGCACTTATCTTGAGCTGTCCATAATTGTTATTGCCGATCTCATTCGTGTCAGCCAAGGCCCCATACTCTGTGGAACGGGAGATCAGAGCTTGCTGCTCGGCTGCAAAATCAATCGGGCTGGCATTTTTCTTCCCGCCTTTGATGTTGACACCAGGCTCATTGGCTGTAAAGCTATCCCCAAATACCACATTTCCATAGATCTCTCCACTGCCTGAATGTACAAAATTCTTACCGGCCACAAGTACATCCGTCGGCGAAGCATCCCTGTATGCCCTAGCTACTCCGTAACCTCCGGAGAGGGTAATGTCCCCCGCCGCTGCCAGGCGGCCTTCAATCTGATCATTGGCTTGTTTAAAATCCCCGAGGATAAAAGCATTAAAATTCCCTGCGACCCCCAAAACCGGTGTTGGCGTATACGGCACCCCTGAAGCTGCTCTGACATCCGTGCCCCACGTAAAAGCACTGGATACGGTCAATAGGCCCGCCATAATGATGGCGGCTGTTTTACGTACTCCTTTTTTCAATAGTCCACACCTCCTAGTTACTATTCTATGAATCTGTCACGCGACTATAACAACAAAAAGACCGCCACGAAGGGTTAGCTTCACGGCGGCCGGACGACCCTAGCCTCAACTTTAGAGACAGTAGATTCCTGACTTTGCGTCCCGTTCTTTCGATACGGTTTGCGTTTGTACATGATTTCGGTATGCAATTGAGATTTGCTTATGTAAGATCATTGTTGAGTCTATGACATTTGTTACTTTTGTACTAATTTCAGTTTATCCGCTCTCCCACCCTATTGTCAATCCACTCCCAGTATATTTTTTGAAATTATTTTTTACGATGGTTGCTCATTGATCCCTTGTACCATAAGGGTTCAGGGGCGAGTCTCTTTTTTATCTACTGACGAAAAAAGTCGAGAAATCAGAGGATTGGCTATAGCCGTTTGTCTCTCTTTTCTATAATACTATCAATTTATATCATTAAAATTTGATGCATTCGTCCTATTTTATCGCCCTCAGCCCACCCCTACTCATTATCTGCTCCTGTTCAATGCAATTTTACCTATTTTTGGGCATCTCAGCTCCAAAAAAAGTGCCGCCCATAGGGACGACACCTGCTAATAGACTTCATATATTTTGAATAAAATGTCGCCTAGGCAGACCCGAACAGCTGAACCCAGCCAATCATCGATACCCAGAGCGGAACACTTAGAATGATCCCGAATACCAAACCACGGCGGAGGCTTCCTTCATGACTCATTGCCATTCTCCTTTGAGCTGATTTATTTATCAATCTTTAATATTTCAATTTTAATATAAAATAATTCATCTTATTTTTTTGTGAAATATATCACATTATTTGAGTTAATTTATAAAACCCATTGATTATTTTTTGAAGGATGAGTTACAATGCGAATATACGTTCTCTTTGAGGGGTTGAGAAGGATGCAAAGAGCAGAGAGCCAGGATAACCTGCTGGTCAAATCCTATATTTTGCTGCCGCTTATTCTATCCGCCTTCGAGCGCGATGCTTCTGCTATAGCCTCTGAGCTGCGCACGCCTGCACCTTATCTGGAGGTAATCCAGTCGGCCGCTCATGCCGCTTCTGCCGATCTGCGGGAGGTCCGTGCCGGAATGCGCGCCCGTGGTCTGAAGGTCTATGAGCAGCAGCGGTTGGAGACGGGTGTTGAAGCCAAATTTGTCTGCAGGGGCTATCACGAACGGATGCTGCTGCTGGATGATGTGATTGCCGCCCAGGCCACTCTGCATATGCGCAGATATCTGGGTATGGAGAAGATGGAGCAGCGCTAACAAAGAAGCCTGCCGCAAGCGGCAGACTTCTGCATTAAATGATCACCGGGATGCGGTTACATTAACAACGTCCAATACCCCAATGTGCCGCATATCACCACCACAGCTACCGGGTACAGGATTCTCCGGCTTACCTGATCCCTGAACGCAAGAAACAAACAAAGCATACAAAGCCATGCAATTAGAAGGCTTCCCATCTATTATGCATACGCTCCTTCCCGGCATTTCTGCCCCTCTCCAGCGGTAGACCGCCTCAGAGCACAACTCTCCTTATATATAGGAAGATTTCCCGCCGAATATCCCAATTATACCAGCTGACAGCCAATCTGGAGCAATTTTTCTTCACATTGCCGTCAAGAAATTCACAATTCCTCTTCCAGCACCGGATATTCCCAGAAACCCAGACGTCCCTTAGCAGGTATGGGATGTACCAGCGGAACAACCTCCTCCAGCATCCAGGCATACCTTCCTTCGGCATAATTGCCGAATACATATTCATTGCCGCCCGGCCAGCCTTGCTGCGAAAGCTCCGGCGTCACCTCACAGCAATCCGCAATGCGGCTGACTGCAATGATCTTGCCCGTCGGCAGGTTGTCCGCAGTGTAGCCGTGACGGGCCAGCAACGACTGATACGGCTCCGTCCGGCAGATCGCCTTATTCACCTGCATCCCGGCATGAATGGCTAACTCTCCCCGGTGGGCGGTCCGCCAGGTCCGGGTTTCGATTTGTTTTTCTCCCAGCGCAATTAACGTGGCCCACGGCTGGCGAATGGTTAGGCATTTCATAATGCAGCTTACCTCCTATGTTGAACACCTTTTACTTAGAATTACTATGACCTTCTATGGGAAACATTAATAGCTAAGAAGGGGGACTGACGAACTATGGGTAACGGATTAGATCAAGGGTACGGGGTATTAAAATGCAAATTATCCAATGAGGATACCATATATAAGCTAGGTGTCAAAAATAATCATGTCCAGGTACTGGTTGAGGTTGAAGGTGATATTAATAAAAAGTACAGGGTGGCTATCAATATCAGATCAAGCGCAAAAGCGGAACATTTACCGGAGGACACTGCAAATCAGGTGCTTTATTATGTGGGCGAAGATTTCAAAGCGGAAGAAACGGCCCGTTGGCTCACGCTTGAATCCGGCTTCACGAAGATCACCGGACATAACCGGAGCCTTGCCCTTGATTATATCAGGGGAAACCTGGTGATTCCCAGTAAGATGGTAGCTCTGCCTAATACGAACCGGAATGAACCCGAAAACAGCGATCCCCGCAACAATCTTTATGACAAAATCACCTCTTATCTCAAGGAGGCACAGGAACAGGATGCAACCCTGTACGTATTCGGCGAGCCTTGGGGACCCGAAGAGGATAAGCCCGATAAGTACTTCGGCTTCTCCCCTGGGCAGGGCGTTCATAATATTCATATGAACCAAGGCAATGCGGGCGGGTACGCCAGTGAAAATGGCACATGGCAAGACGGCGGCGTCCTTATTCATTTCGAGAATGAACACAGATGGGTGGCTATCTTCCTGGCCTTCCAGTCCCAATCCTGGTGTACCAACGACCAGGGAGATGCCACCAAGCCGGTTAGTGAATGTAATCATACCAATGTTTTGTCATGAGCCAACACCATCGCATTAACCGCTGATACGATATCCTTGGCATCCAACTGTTCATCCAGCCTCAAATGAAGTTGTAAGGTAGAGACGGGTGATTGGTTAGCAGAAACGATGAGCTCGACCTCATGAGATGAAAGCACCTTTGCTTGTAGGATTTGCAGCCAGGGGATAAGATCCGGTAACGCTTTATCCTCCGAAGGACCAATTTCCATGCCATCCACCCCAATAGGTGAACGCCCGTCGAAATACTCAATCCTTAGCACAGGATAAGAGGGGAGACTGTTCCTTTTCGAGGTCCTAGCCGCTTCCAGCTGATGGCGGGAGGTTTGTTTACGACCGATAATTATTTTCCACAAAACGATACACAGGGAGGGGATGAAGAAGCAGAGCACCGCCAACCAACCACTGAAGGTCTTGACATAGACGGCAAAAAAGAGGGCTGCGGATAGAATCGCAAGCAACCAGATGTAGAGCTCCTGCCTCCAATTGGACTGGCGCTTCCCGGATACTGGAGGAATGGACTGTGCTGGCTGAATATCGGTAGCTTGCTCCGGTTGAGCTGCCGTTCGTTCCCTCCTAGGCAAATGCTCCCCATTCAGCATATAAAAGTTATCGGCTGCTCCCTGCCAGACCTTCTCATGCGAGGGATGCGGCGACTGCCAGAGGGTAACGTATTCTTGAATGTCTTTTAGATACAGGGCAGGATCGCCCGTGAATGAGAAATATTGCGAAAGCTCCAGATGAATAACAGCAGCAGAATAACGCTTTACATGGGTCGATAAGGTTTCCAGCCACTCATGTACAGGAGTGGAAAGCGCTGGGAAATGGGCCAGCGTGCCGGGTAAACTCAGGCGCAATTGCTCTGCAGCATCCGCCCATGGAATCTGCCATTGGAAGGCCTCTGAAAAATGTTCCCACTCAGGCAAATCCTCCACATCCGGTTGGTCCATATGGGGTTGAATCTTGCTCCAAGCTTGCATAAGCTGCCTGCTATAGTGCTGGAACTGGTCTTGGCTGACCAGACAAAACCATATTGGAGCGAGAAAATTATTCGTTTCGAAAGCTGTATTCTCATAATCAATCAAATCTGTATCGGCACTGGTAACACTCAGGAATGTCCGGTTTCCCATATAAGATCCTTGCCTCCTTGCCTCCTAGCATCCAACCATAAGCTCCCCACTTTACTTAACTAAAGGTTAGAAGAATGGTAGATGTTGATGCTTGCATAGAAAAAAGGCGCAGTTCCAAAAAACCGGAAACCCGCGCCACTATCGACTTTGTAAGAATGCTGGTGAAGGGAATTGAACCCCCGGCCTACGCATTACGAGTGCGTTGCTCTACCCCTGAGCTACACCAGCGAACAGGCTTTGCTGTCCTGCCAAACACAAAATATTATAACTCTTCCAGCGGAAAACGCAAGCCCTTTTTCCGCTGGTTGCTGTGTCATCAGCCCTGCATCAGCCCCAGCCCGCGGAAATAATCCAGTGCGAGCTTAGCGCTTGCAAGGGAGGATACCTCATATGCCTCTTGCTCCACAATATAATAGAGAATTCCGCTCTGCTCCGCGATCTCGAAGACGCTCCGGAAATCGACCTCTCCCTTTCCGAGATCGGTCTCCTCATTGTCTGCTCCGAAGTCCTTAATGTGAACCAGCGGAACACGGCCGGCGTACCGTGACACATAATCAACGGGCCGGGCTCCCCCCCTGTATACCCATCCCAGATCAAACTCAGCCAGCATATGCTCGGCAGGAATCTGCTCCAGCCAGATATCGATGACCGCCTTGCCGTCAACCTCTTTGAATTCATAATCATGGTTGTGGTAGCCGTACTGCATCCCCGCCGCCCGGACCATCGCGGAAGCCTTCTCCAGGAATGGAATGATTCTCGTTACATCCTCTATGGAAGGGTTCGGCGGAAGCGGTGCCGACGGGGTGATCATATATTGCAGTCCGAGCTCTACACCGTATTCAATCTCTTTGGCTAATGCCTGTTCCATCTTATCCAGACTGCTGAAGTCCAGGCCTACATGCGCCGAAGGGGCCGCCAGGCCAAGTTCATCCAGCTTACGGCGCAGTTCCCCTGCAGATACACCGAAATAACCGGCGAATTCCACTGCCTGGTACCCCATCTCTGCCACCTTGGCCAGTGTGCCGAGGAAATCGCGTTCCGTCTGGTCACGCAGTGTATACATTTGAATTCCGATCTGCTGTGCTGCTTCTGTCATTAAGAATCCGCTCCTTATCGGTTGATTCTGATTGGATACTATTGTGGTTACTCTCCCTGTAGCTTGCGCTCCACAGATTCCAGCTTGCTGCGGCTGGTCGAGGTCTTGTCGCGCCGGTCATCGATCTTGAGTGAGGTTGAGACTCTCTGTGCCCCGGCGGTAAACGGCGACTCATGCAGCGCTTCTACCGCAGCCAGAATCCGCGCTACCGGTCCCTCAATAATTGTACCCATAGAAGTTAGCTCATAGGTAATGCCCTCCACCGTCTGCAGCACACGCTGCATCTCGGCCACATAGCTGCTGAGACTGGTGCTGCCTGTCCCGATCGGAATAACGGTCACTTCGCCAATTGCCATTGTGATCTCCCTCCTAATTATCTGGTGTGCCTGAGCCTCTTATTTATCCTCTTATTGTAACGCTTCGCCAGGCTTGCTACAAATCACCTGCACCCTCTCTATTCTATTAATATCCGTCAAAATGATTACCAGGATTAGACGCACTCTATTTATGGATTCTTTGTGGCGTATTTTCGGAGATTTTATGAAAAATTCACGGCAGATTCATAGGAAAGTTGTGGATTACCTGTGGACTAACTGTGGATCAGCTGTGAGTAAAAGCGCCGAACCCGCTCCCCGTGCGGGATTGCAAAAAAACATTTACAAACACAATATATTGCGGTAGCTTTAATAGATAACAACAAAATATAGTAGAAACGGGTGTTTCACCCCTTGTAATAGAGGTGCGACTTAATAGGGAAGCGCGGTGCAAAACCGCTGCGGTCCCGCCACTGTAACCGGATGCTCCCAGGGTGCGATGCCCAGGGCCGCATTCTCCGGCTAAATGCCACTAAGGGGCGGAATAAGCCCCCCGGGAAGGCGCCGGAGGAGTTGCCGGAAGCCAGGAGACCTGCCTGTTTCGGTGGCACCGCTTAGACTCCTGCGAGGAATAGGGGAGGTGTCCGTATGCGGCCTGCAATAGCAGAGTTAGCCTTCCGTCAATCGGGCCAGAGGCTGCCGATACCTGAGGACGATCGTGGATTATCTTCAGGTATCGGCTCTGCGGAATATACAAGAACGGGCGTAAGCTATTTACCCAGTGTCTGCTCGTATATTCCACCCAGACCACAGGCAAACTTCCGCTTCCCGGATCTTTGCATCATGCATTCGGGCATTTCCGGCCTTCCCGGCCGGAGGTGCTTTTTTAACGCTTACAATACCCGAGAGGAGAGAGTTATATAATGACGCTGCTGGAGAAACGTTATAACGAAGGACAAGCTGCACAGGAGGATCTTTTGGAAGAGGTCATTCATCTGGGACGGGATATTATCGACAGCCGGGATCTGGATCTGCTGCGCGAGAACGCCAACCTGAACGGGGAGAGCTTCTCCGGCAAAATGAGCAAATTCGGCAGTGAATACTCCAAATGGTATGCCCGCAACTTCACCATGCCGCCGCAGCTGGTACAGGCTACCCTGGATAATGTCGTCTATGTGCATGACCTGGATCAATACGCCATCGGAACCACCAACTGCATCTTCATCCCGTTCGAACGGCTTCTCCGTGAAGGCTTCAACACCGGCAACGGCAGCGTACGGCCTCCCAACTCGATTATGACGGCGATGTCGCTGGTGGCGATTATTTTCCAGTCGCAGCAGAATGCGCAGTACGGCGGTGTGTCCGCGAATAAGCTGGATTATGATCTGGCTCCTTATGTGACCAAGTCCTTCTCCAAGCTCTTCCGCAAAGGTCTGGAGTATTTCGAGGAGAATGCAGAGGTTTCAGAACTTGGGGAGATTACGATGAGCCGCAGCGATCTGGCTGAGCAGTATCCGCGCGCCTTCCGTTTTGCCCTGAAGGAGACGCAGAGCGAGACCCTGCAGGCCGCAGAGAGTATGGTACATAACCTGAATACGATGTCCAGCCGCTCCGGCGGCCAGATTCCTTTTACCAGCATCAACTACGGGACCTGCACCTCCCCGGAGGGCCAGCTTGTGATCAGCTCGCTGCTGACGGCTACGATGAACGGACTGGGCAGCGGGGAGACGCCGGTGTTCCCGATTCAGATCTTCAAATGCAAGCAAGGCATTAACCAGCAACCGGGTGACCCTAACTATGAGCTGTTCCTGAAGGCAGCGGAGTGCTCGGCGCGCAGATTGTATCCGAACTTCGCCAACCTGGACGCTCCGCTGAACATGCAATATTATGATCCGGCTGACCCGGATACCGAGTTCGCTACGATGGGCTGCCGGACCCGTGTGCTCGGCGACCGCTTCGGACGCAACCATTGCTCCGGCAAAGGCAACTTGTCCTTCAATACGCTCAACCTGGTGCGTCTTGGACTGACCCACGGCACGATAACCGGCCGCCGCCTGGCTGCTGATGAAGAAGGGTTCTTCGACGACCTGAATCACTATATGGATATTGCACTGGACGGTCTGCTGCACCGCTTCCGTATCCAGGCTTCCCAGAAGGCCAAAGCCTCCGATTTCATGATGCGTGAAGGCGTCTGGGAGGGCGGCGAGCAGCTTGCACCTGATGACAGCGTAGGCGAACTGCTGAAGCACGGCAGCCTGTCGCTGGGCTTCATCGGGATGGCAGAGTGCATGAAGGCTATGTACGGCAAGCACCACGGCGAAGATATGGAGATTCACGCCAAGGCTGTAGCCATTGTCCGCCACATGCGTGAATATTGCGACCGCAAGAGCGAGGAGCTTAACCTCAACATCACCTTGTTCGCAACACCGGCCGAAGGTCTCTCCGGCAAGTTCACCAAGATCGACCGCAAGGTGCTCGGTTCTATCCCTGGGGTAACCGACCGTGAATACTATACGAACTCGTTCCACATCCCGGTCTACCATGAACTGAGCGCAGCCAAGAAGATCAGCCTGGAAGCCCCGTTCCATGAATATTGCAACGCCGGAGCGATCTCCTATGTCGAGCTGAACGGCAATGCCCGGAGCAACCCTGCAGCCTTCGTCAAAATCATCAAATACGCGCTGGAGCAGGATATCAGCTACTTCAGCATTAACCATCCGATTGACCGCTGCTCCGGCTGCGGCTATGAAGGGGTCATCGGCACGAATTGCCCGACCTGCAATGCCCATGAGGATACCACCCATATCCGCCGTCTGCGCCGGGTTACCGGGTATCTGACCGGTGACTATCAGACCCGCTTCAATGCGGCCAAGCAAGCCGAAGTCCGGGACCGTGTTAAGCATCTATGAACATCTGCGGATATTACCCGGAGTCGATCAATGAAGGGGAAGGCCTGCGGGCCGTCCTCTTCATCAGCGGCTGCCGCCACCGCTGCCCGGGCTGCTTCAACCCGAAGACCTGGAACTTTAACTACGGGGAGGCCTTTACCCCGGAGCGCCGGCGGGAGATTATAGAGGAGATTGCAGGCAATCCGCTGCTGGACGGCTTGACGCTGGCGGGCGGGGACCCTTTTTTCTCGGCTGAGGAGGCTGCAGACTTCATACACGAGCTGCGCGCCGAGCTGCCGGGCTTCCCGGTCTGGATCTATACCGGCTATACGTACGAGGAGCTTACGGCTTCCCCGGGCTCTGCGGAATGGAAGCTGCTGGCCTTGTGCCAGGTCGTGATCGACGGACGGTTCGTCGAAGAGCTCAAAGACCTTACCCTCTCCTACCGGGGAAGCAGCAACCAGCGGATCATTGATATTCCGGCGAGTCTGGCGGGAGATAGGGTTGTTCTGTGGGAGCCGGAGCTGAGCTTTCAAGGGGTATAAAATTCATATCAAGTAGAGACGGTACCGTCCTTATAAAGGACGGTACCGTTTCAGCGAGAAAGATAAGGATAATTATAGCGCGAAGCATATAAATTACTCGCGCGAGCACAATGTATGTTGTTTTCCACATACATTTGGTTCATATGCCTGCATGCGAACACAATGTATGCTGTTTTCCACATAGCATTTGGTTCATATGCCTGCATGCGAGCACAATGTATGCTGTTTTCCACATACATTTGTTTCATATGCCTGCATGAGAGCACAATGTATGCTGTTTTCCACATACATTTGGTTCATATGCTATTGTACCAGCATATTCCTATTCGGTTTTAAGCATACCTTTAGTCACATTCAGTATCAAAGTCACTCTACGGATCACCCAAAGAACTCTTAATCACAAATTTACACACACCTTTTCCACAACAGCAGGAATTATAGTTTCCTATATAACCAAAAAGGCACTGCACGCCCACATCCGGGTAGTGCAGTGCCTTTCGATTATACCGGGCAGCTCGAACCGGCAGCTTCACGTTATTTTGCGGCTCCTGTCTGCCCTGCCTTGCGCCCCATCTTATGCTCCGTCTCCTCCGCCAGCTCTTCCAGCACACTGTTCAGGCGTAAACGCAGCTCTTCAGCCAGCTCAACTACGCCCTGGTCGTTACGAACCGCCTGGGAGTCTACGGCGTAGACGCCGCCAAGAATGTAGCGGGCGCCAAGCACGGACAGTACCGGCTTCAGTGCATAGTCGATCGCCAGCAGATGTGCAAGACTTCCGCCCATGAAGAGCGGCAGGACGATTTTGCCGGCCAGCCCTTTTTGCGGCACCAGATCCAGGAAGGTCTTCAGTACTCCCGTGTAAGAAGCCTTATATACCGGACTGACTACGATTACCGCATCAGCTTCCGCTACGAGCCCATTCGCCTTGACAATGGCTTCGCTCTCGAATTTGGTATGGATCAGATCCTCTGCAGGCAGCTCCGCCACATTGATCCGCTCCACTTCATACCCGCGCTCCCGCAGGGCATTCTCTGCATACTCAATCACGGCATTGATCCGTGAGACCAGCGAGGGTGTTCCGTTAATTACGACTATTTTGGCCATTTCCGCACCTCTTCCGTCCGCATAATAGGATAAACCGGGCTGCTTCGCCGGGCATCAATACTTTAAATTAGTAATAATCCTAGCAGAGTACAAGGAATATTGTCAAACCCCTCTTATGCTTGCAAACCGCTGCCGCTCTGGTTATAATAAACGGCAAACCTATATCCCGACCAGGCCAACGACCGGCATCCAACCGCGAGGCGTCTGCGACCGGAGCAGCTTCCTGTTCCCTAAGTTTACCGGGTTTCGCCCGTTACCGCGAAGACCAAAGAGGGCCTGATTCCGCGCTGCTTAGCTGCTATACGTGAATGAGGTCAACCTGGGTGGCACCGCGAGCTGACGCTCCTCGTCCCATGGATGAGGGCGTTTTTTGCGTTTTTTTACCCACACTTAAGGAGCGGATGCAGATGTTGGATATGAATTGGATCAGGGAGAATGAGGACATTGTACGGAAGACGGCCGAGTGGAAAAGACTGGAGTTCCCGCTGGCGGAGCTCCTGAAATGGGATGACCGGCGGCGGGAGGTACGCCGGGCCACCGAGCAGCGGCGCGCGGAGCGCAACGCGCTGACGAAGGAGGTCGAGCGCCTGCTGCGCGGGGGCGACGTTTCGGGTGGCGAGCTGGCCAAGGAGCAGGTGCGGGTGATCAACGGCCAGCTGACTCTGCTGGAGGCGGAGCTGGCGGAAGCGGAGCAGCGCTGCGGCGAGCTGCTGCTGGAAGCGCCGAATCCCGTGTCGGCGGATACGCCGATCGGGCCGGATGACAGCGCGAATGTGGAGCTGCGGCGGCATGGCGCGCCGCCGGTCTTCGGCTTCCGCGCGCGGGACCATGTCGAGCTCGGAGAGCTGCACGACATCATCGACCTTCCGCGCGGTGTCAAAGCCGGAGGGCCTCGCAGCTATGTGCTGAAGGGGGCCGGGCTGCTGCTGCACCTCGCCGTGCAGCGGCTGGCGCTCGATGTGTTGATGCAGCGCGGCTTCACCGCGATGGATGTGCCCGTGATCGTCCGGCCGGAAGCGCTGGAGCGGACCGGCTTCTTCCCCGGCGGCCGGGACCAGACCTACGAGCTGACAGGCGAGAAGCGCTGGCTGGCCGGGACCTCGGAGGTGTCGCTGGTCTCGCTGTACAGCGATGAGATTCTGGAGCTGGATCAGCCGCTGCGGCTGGCCGGGATGTCGGCCTGCTTCCGCCGTGAGGTGGGTTCGGCCGGCCGCGATGTGCGCGGGCTGTACCGGGTCCACCAGTTCTCGAAGATCGAGCAGGTGGTCATGTGCAAGAACAATCCGGCAGAATCGGAGCAGATGCTCCAGGAGATTCTCGGCAATGCCGAGCATATTCTTCAGCTGCTGGAGCTGCCTTACCGGGTAGTCGCCGTCTGTAGCGGAGACATGGCGATGAAGACCCATAAGCAGTATGACATCGAGACCTGGATGCCGGGCAGAGAAGCTTACGGGGAGACCCACTCGGCTTCCAATCTGCTCGACTTCCAGGCCCGCCGCTCGGGCATCCGCTACCGTGATGAAGACGGGCGGCTGCAATACTGCCATACCTTGAACAACACAGCGGTCGCCACGCCGCGCATTCTGATTCCGCTGCTGGAGAACCACCAGCAGGAGGACGGATCGATCTATATCCCGCAGGCGCTGCGGCCTTATATGGGCGGGGCGGAGCGGATTGAACCGGGAGTGAATCACGGCTGATATCCGGCTCTACAACGACGACTATAATTGATTTTCTATTAATAATCGATAATAGCCATTCCCCATATATTGGGGAATGGCTATTTATATAGATTTTATACTAAACATTACTACTATTTTTATGCATTTCTAATAAACTTCTCTATTATTCTTTTGAATTGGTCTCAATTTAATATATATTTATATGAAGCGACCCTTTATTTAACAATTAAATGGTAGAATAATGGGGAATGCCAATCATAGTTTTGAGAGGAGTGGGTTTAGGATCATGGTTATTTCTCACAGGATGCGAAGATGGCTGTCTGCAGCGTTATCCGTGCTAATGCTGCTTGGACTAGTAACACCTGCTGGACAAAATGCTCAGGCAACAGCGGATAACAGTAACATTGTAATCTCACAAGTCTACGGTGGCGGCGGCAACGGCGGCGCTAAATACAAAAATGACTTCATTGAATTATACAATCCTACGGATACAGCAGTGAGTCTTGAGGGATGGAAGGTGCGTTATGCCAGTGCCAATGGTGACCTAAGTAACACATCCGACATCTCAGTATTAACAGGAACCATTGCCGCGAAGGGATACTTTCTGATCCAGCAATCGGCTGGTACCGGAGGTACGGTTGAATTGCCAGCCCCTGATTATACAGGAACATTAAAGCTTGGAGCTGCCAATGGCAAAATTGACCTTGTAGATGCCTCCAATGCAGGTGTTGATATGGTTGGCTTCGGAAATGCCACTACTTATGAAGGCAGCGGACCTACAGGAGCGCTAAGCAGTACGCTTGCTGCAGTGCGCAAAAACTCAGATATCGGCCCTGCCGGTAACCGCGGCCTGGATACCGATAACAACACCAACGATTTCACCGTCCAGCCCCCTGATCCCCGCAATAGCCATTATGGTCTCAGTCAGACTGTAGCGCCGGTTATTGCCACTCCGTCTGCCAATGCCTGGCCCGCAGGCACTGAAATCTCCCTTAATACGTCAACCGTTGGCGCATCCGTGTACGCCGCAGTCTACATAGACGGCGCCGAAGCGGCATTCAAACCATACAGCGGACCCATACTGCTGAATGCACCCATAACCATCAAAACCTATGCTGCCGTATCGGATTCAGTGTACAGTACGGTAACGAGTTATGATTACACCCTGCTTCAACAACAGGGTATCGCCTCTGTCCGCCCGGCACCTAAGGGTCAGAACGTATGGACGGAAGGAACGGTTACACACATCGACGGCGCAAAAATGTACATTCAGGATGCCACTGCAGGCCTTGTGTTGTACGGGTACCCTGACTTCGCCAAAGCAGGAGATATTGTTAATATTCAAGGTGTTATGGATATCTACAGTAACCTCCAGGAACTTAAACCGTCCGCCGGGCTTAACTACAGTGTAGTGACTCCGGATGCCGGTGTTCCTGCTCCCCAGTTAATCACCGCCGCAGAACTGACAACAGCAAATGGTGAAGCTTATGAGGCTAAACTTGTCACACTTGAGAATGTGACGATCAAAAGTAAAGACGGTAAGAATGTCACCGCCATTCAAGCAGAGCAGCCGTTCAGAATTTACTCTGACCTGCCTCAACTGACCGCAGAAAAGCATTTTGATAGAATCACCGGTGTTATTGAACAGTTTAATGATGTCTATCAATTCATTCCGCTGAATGCCGAGAGTCTGGTAGAAGAGCTCTTCTCTGTGACCGCCAGCCCCGGCGCTGGACGAATCATTAGCGGAGGCTCTGTAACACTATCCAGTCCTACAAAAGGAGCAGCTGTCTATTATACGCTCGACGGCTCAGAACCTACCGTGTCCAGTACGTTGTATACCGTTCCGGTTACGATTACTAAGGATACTGTAATTAAAGCTATCGCTTCCATTCCGGGCCAGACCAGCAAAGTATTCACGTTCAGTTATACCGCTTCAGCGCCTCCGCGCATCCATGATATTCAAGGGGAATCCCATTCCTCTGAATATGCCGGCCAGACCGTTACGGATGTCGAGGGGATTGTAACCCAGTATGGATATACATTTGCGAACGGCAATTATAAAGGCTTTTTCATACAGGACCCTAAGCCGGATAGCAATGACAATACCTCTGAAGGCATATTCGTATACAGCACGAATGCCAGCCTGAAGCCCGATATTGGAGATCATGTGACTGTATCGGGTATGGTGTCGGAGTACAATGAGGGCAGCAGCAAGAATCTGACTTCCACCCAAATTACACTCAGTACAATCAAGACAGTTGCCAAAAACGTAAAACTTCCAGAGCCTGTAGTTCTGGGCAAAGGCGGGCGGATCATCCCGTCCTCAGTCATCGACGATGATAAACTAACCGAATTCCAGCCCGATGAGGATGCTATGGACTTTTATGAATCGCTTGAGGGGATGCTCGTTACACTTCCGACTCCTACGATTCTCAGTCCGTATTGGACAAGCGGCGGCGGTACCTCCACCGTATATAACATTCCTACGAGAGTGGACAATACGATGGACGATGTGATTACAACGGCAGGGGGAATTGTTCTAAAAGACACAAAGAACCTTAACCCGCAACGGCTGCTGATCGCCTATGGCAATCCCGGCCAAGAGGTTGGTACCGGTGATACATTCAACGGTGATGTGACCGGAGTAATCGGCTACAACAATGGAAATTTCAAGGTTATTCCGGCGAATGGAAGTCTGCCCGGCATTACGCAAGGAAGCTTCACACAGGAGACCTCTACGATTGCTGTAGCTGAGGACAAGCTGCTGGTGGCTTCGTATAATATCGAGAACTATTACCCTGGCGTAGGAGCCGCGAAGATTCAGAAGCTGGCTCAGTCCATCGCTGTAAATCTCCAGAAGCCGGATATTATCAGCGTCGTTGAAATGCAGGACAGCAGCGGCGAGGTGGACAACGGTATCGTGGAAGCCAATGCCGCCGAGCTGATCGAAGCGATTCAGACCGCCGGAGGCCCGGCATACCAGTATATTGATATTGCTCCATCGGATAAAGCAGACGGCGGTGCTCCCGGCGGTAACATCCGGGTTGGATTCCTCTACAATCCGGCAAGAGTCAAGCTGTCTGACAGCATCAGCGGACAGAAGGGTTCCGCTCTGCAAGCGGTCAGCTACAATGCGGCTGCGGACCAGTTAAGCTACAATCCGGGAAGAATTGACCCGGCGAACGGTGCCTTTAACCAATCCCGCAAGCCGCTAGCGGCACAATTCGAGTTCAAAGGCAAGAAGGTTATTGTAATTGCCAATCACTTCAATTCCAAGTCGGGGGACAACGGCCCGTTTGAGAACGTTCAGCCACCGGTTTTGTCAAGTGAGACACAGCGTCACAAGATTGCCGCCGTCGTGAACGGCTTCGTCAAGGATGTGCTCGCAGCCAACCCGTCGGCGAATATTATTGCCATGGGCGACTTGAATGATTTCCAATTCACGAAGACCGCAGACATTCTCAAAAGCAATGAGCTGGACAATCTGATTGACAAGCTGCCGCTTAATGAACAGTACACTTATACGTATGACGGAAACTCACAGGTACTGGATCATATTTTGGCGAGTAAAAATATTGCGAAATCCGCAGAAATGGACGTTGTCCATCTTAATGCAGACTTCCCTGCATCGCGTGGACGGGCATCCGACCATGATCCGGTAGTCGCTCAGTTCGACCTATCCAATTTCGCTCTGCGTGTGCTGCACACGAATGACACGCATGGACATCTGGAGACCATTGCCAAGCGTGCTACGGCGATCAAGCAGGAACGCAATCCCTATACTCTACTGTTAGATGCAGGAGATGTGTTCTCAGGGACACTCTATTCCACTACATTTAAAGGCATGGCGGATGTTGATTTCATGAACGACCTCGGCTATGACGCGATGACCTTCGGCAACCATGAATTTGATCAGAATAAGGATCATCCTGAATACCTGAGAAATTTCGTGGAGGCGGCGAAATTCCCGTTCGCGAGCGCAAACATTGACTTTACCTCTAAGAACAGTGAGCTTGCAGACCGGTACCACAACGATATCGTTACCATCGGCGAAGGTGACACCGCGTATAACGGGAACATCTATCCGGCTGTAATCAAAGACGTCTACGGGGAGAAGGTCGGTGTCTTCGGCCTGACTACTGAGGATACGGTCGGATTATCTTCACCGGGTGATAAGATCAGCTTCAAGGACCATATAGAGAGCGCGAAGAACACTGTAGCGATGCTCGAAGCTAAAGGGGTTAATAAGATTATCGCGGTAACCCATCTGGGGTATACCGTAGACAAGAATCTCGCTGCAGCTGTCGACGGCATTGACATCATTGTCGGCGGTCATTCTCATACCAAGATCGACAACCCTCCTGAGCCGGTTACCAACGTTGGTACAGGTAAGCCTGTGCTGGTGGTCCAGACAGGAGAATACGGCCAAAATCTGGGTGAGCTGAATGTTGTCTTTGACAAGAACGGTGAAATTGTATCGTACAACGGAAAGCTGCTGGATGTAGCCAAATACGCTGAAGATCCGGCGGCCAAAGCCAAGCTCGCTTCAACATACGATTCCAAGCTCGAAGCGGTCCGCAGCCAGGTCGTAGGCCGCTCCGAAGTTGACCTCTACACCAACCGCGACATTGACGGGAAATCCGTCCGCGTGGTGCGCAAGGAAGAGACACCGATCGGCAACATGATTGCAGACAGCATCGCGGAAAAGGTCACCGAGCTGATGCCTAACTTCGTGTCCAAGGATGAGCTGGGTACGATCAAAGGCGTCGTAGCCATTCAGAATGGCGGAGGCATCCGTGCGGCGATTGACAAGGGCGAGATCACTATGGGAGAAGTGTTGACCACTCTTCCGTTCAATAACAGCCTGGTCGCCCTGAAGGTTACCGGCGCAGAGATCATCTCTTCTCTGGAGAACGCAGTCAGCGGCCTCGAAACCGACCAGGGACGTTTCGCCCATGTCTCGGGGATGAAATACACGTATGATTCGACTAAAAAACCAGAGATTGTGAGTTCATTGACCGGTCAGGTGACCCAGACCGGGGAACGCATCATCTCCGTTGAGATCAAGCAGACGGACGGATCTTACCAGCCGATTGATCCGGCAGGCTATTATATTCTGTCCACGAACTCCTTCATGGCTGGCGGTGGGGACTTCTACCGCGCACTGGCTTCAGCCAAGGCGGATGGACGTTATTATGAGTTGGGTCTTCCCGACTTCGAAGTTCTGCTGGCTTTTCTGAAGAAGCATAATCCGGTAACTTCAAGCGTTGAAGGACGGATCACCGATCTGAAGGGTGCCGTTCCAAACCCAAGTCCGACAGTAACACCGGCACCAACCACGAATCCGGGCGGATCTAATCCAGGAGGCTCCGGGGGAGTGACTCCTACGGCAACGCCATCAGTAACCTCTGCTCCAAGCGCGTCAGCACCACAGGTTACCACGCTTACAGCAGCAGAGCTTACAGCGAAGCTGGCCGCACTGCCAGCCGGTTCTAGTGAGCTGATCATCCCGCTTACAGCGTCGGCAGGAGGAGCACAGGTTGTCCTGCCAGGCAGTGTGCTGGTTCAGCAGGCGGCTGCCCGCCCTGATACCGTGCTTACCTTCACCTCATCAGGCGGAGCCTCCTACTCCCTGCCGCTGAGCGTTGTGAACGGATCAGCACTGGCTGCAAGACTTGGCACCGGGGAGTTCACGATCACTGTCTCGCTGCTTCAGGCCGGACCTGCTGCACTTGACGGTCTGAACAAGGCCATTGCCGCACAGGGCAATGCGGTCACACTAGCCGGCCCCGTCATTGAATTCAGTGTCACTGCCCAGGCAGGCACCACCAGCGTACCGCTGAACAGCTTCGGCAGTACCTATGTGAAGCGGACAGTCACGGCCACAGGTGCACTTGATGCCAAGGGTGCGACCGGTGTCGCCTTTGACCCGGCCACGGGCAAGCTGTCCTTCGTGCCTTCGGTCTTCGCTAGTCCGGCAGACGGACATACGGAAGTAACGATCAAGCGCAACAGCAACAGCTACTACACTGTCGTTAAATCGTCCAAGACCTTCGGTGACACTGCCGGCCATTGGGCACAGGGCTCCATTGAGCTGCTGGCCTCCAAGCTGGTGATTAACGGCACCAGCAATACCGCCTTCTCACCTGCGCAGTCTATTACACGGGCAGAGTTCGCAGCCTTGATCACCCGCTCGCTGGGGCTTGCACCGGCAGCAACAGGAACATCCTTCAGTGATGTCCGTGCTGGCGCATGGTACACGGATGCTGTACAGACAGCAGCAGCCGCGGGTCTGATTACCGGTTATACCGATGGCAGCTTCAAGCCGGGCAGTCCGATTACCCGGCAGGAGATGGCAGCCGTCCTGTCCAAAGCTATGAAATACACCGGCAAGACCCTGACGGCCGATTCGGCTGTACTGGCTAAATTCCGCGATGCCTCAAGCATCCCGGCCTGGTCCAGAGCAGCGGTAGCAGAAATCGCCGCCGCAGGCATCATCCAGGGTACCCCTGATGGTGCGTTCGCTCCGGCTAAGCTGGCTACCCGTGCGGAAGCGGCTACGATGCTGGAGAAGACCTTGAAGTCCCTGCAATTCATTAACTAACGCACGCACGCTACAGCGTTATACGAGGTTTAAATCAGTAAAGGCGGTTCCCAAGGCGCATGATGCGCTGCGGGAACCGCCTTTTTTTGAATAATAAGATTTGCCAAACCAGAAAAGTTCGTTTATGATAAAACAAATATAAGTTCTATGTTTATAGAACAATTATCTCTACTACACCAGAAAGCAGGAATTCCTTATGGATTATAAAGTAACTGTGGACTTCGCGCCTGTCTATGAATGCATTACCAGCCTGAACGCCTTTATCGGCAAGCAAAATCATACGGCTATGGATGCCGGGACCTCCTGGGTCCGCCAGGTCCAGACGCAGTTTGCCCCTGTCATGCTCCAGCGCATGAAGGAAGTGCTGAAGCTCACCGATAATTTCAGTCTCTCCCCCTACATCTGGAGCTGTCCCGGAGAGCGTACGCCGGAGGAATTCCTGCATTGGTTCGAAGAATTGTCTCCGGGGGAGCTCTACGACATTGCCGGGCGGTTCGGGCAGAGTGTGCCTGCGAATCTTGCCGGGCTGCGGGATGCTGCGGCTGAAGTGATCCGGGTGTGGAATGACAGCTATTTCAGCAGCATTGATCCGGCCATTATGGAAGGGCTGCGGCAGGAGGCCGAAGCACGGGCAGCGATGCTGGACGGCACGAATGATATGGCCATCTACGAGGCAGCTACTGAAGGGATGCGGCTCTATCCGTCTAAGACGCTGAAGCAGGTTATTATCACTCCGCAGTATCATGCCCGTCCGCTGGTCATCTCCTCTCAATATGATGAGTTTGTGTTCACCAGCTACTCTTGTGATGCGCTTCCCCCCGGAGAAGGACGGCCCGCTGCCGCGCTGCTGCGGCTTACCCGGGCGTTATCGGATGAGACCCGGTTGTTCATTCTCCGGCAGCTTACCGGCAGCCAGATGAATTTCACGGAGATTGTGAAGGCGGTCCAGCTGTCCAAAAGCACGATTCACTACCACCTGATCGCGCTGCGCGCAGCAGGTCTGGTCATCGTTCACACCAGCGGCAAAAGTGTCTCCTACAGCCTGCGGCTGGAGGCTCTGGACGATCTGCCTGGGCAAATTGAGGATTACCTGAAGGGGTGAGAAAGTTGCAGAAACGGAGCTATTACGGATTGTTATCCACGGTTTCACTCAGCGCCTTCGGCGACGCCTTTGGGCTGCTGGCCATGGAGTGGCTGGTCTATGACCTGACTGGCTCCAAGGTAGCGATGGGGGCGCTTGCGCTCAGCTCCATGATTCCCGAGCAAGTGCTGCGCCTGCTCGGCTCGCCGCTATCCGACCGGCTGCCCCGCGTGCGGTTCATGGCCTGCCTTGCCGTGCTGCGGCTGCTGGCGCTCCTGCTTCCGCTCGGCATGGGCCTCGCCGGCCATCTCCAGCTCTGGCAGCTGTTCGCGGCCGCCAGCCTGAGCGGCGCCTGCTCCGCGCTGTTCCTGCCGACGGCCATGGCCGTCATCCCGGAAATCGCCGGAACCGGCAAGCTGATGCGTGCCTTCGCCATCATTGACGGGTGCAAGGGCGCTGCCGTGCTGCTCGGTCCAGCGCTTGCCGGTATCCTGACCGCGGCCAGCGGCGCCTTGCCAGCGCTCGGGGTCAACGCCGTCTGCTATATGGCTGCGATTGCCATGCTGCTGTGGCTGCCCCGGATGGGCAAGCCCGCCGGGCCGCCTGCTGCTGCCGTTTCCGTGTCCGGCTATCTGCGGGAGGTAGCCGAAGGCTTCTCGTTCTATCGGCGGTTCCCGGCCATGCTGACGATCATGATGATGGCTGCCGTCAGCAATCTTAGCTCCACAGCCATATGGACGATGATGGTCCCTTATGTCCGCGAGGTGCTGCACCGCAATGCGGCGGCTGTAGGTACGCTGTCTACAGCTTCTGCGCTTGGGTATCTCACCGGACTCGGGGTCATCTCCATCATGGGCGAGATTAAGCAGCGGCGCGTTGTCATGCTGGGCAGCCTGGGCTTGTCAGGTATCGTCACCATGCTGTGGGGCTTCATCCCCAGCTATGCCTTCGCCTTGTTCGCCGTATTCGCCGCCGGACTGATGGGGCCGTTCTTCAGTTCCCTAAGCTCCTCCCTGCACGGGCGGCTCGTACCCGGTCAGCTTCAGGGCCGGGTGAATTCGGTCCGCTTCCTGATTGGCGGGAGCCTGTCGCCGATTGGCGCCTTGGCAGCCGGTACGGTCGCCGAGCTGTACGGAGTTCCTGTGCTTTTGATTGCCGCAGGCCTTCTTCCGGTGCTGTACGCCGGAGTGGCCCTGCGCCTGCCCGGCCTGAAAGCGCTGGACGGCGACCTGTCTGTGCTGGAGCAGCGGGACCGCCAGCGCCAGGAGGCTGTGCTGACGGGCAATGCATCTATGTAGATGGACCTTAAGGAGCTGACAGTGTTGCATTTCGTGCAGGATGTCCGCGCAGGTCGTTCCTATCGAGCCGCAGTGTTGCATTTCGTGCAGCATTTCCGCACACGCCACTCCCAACGAGCCCCAGTGTTGCATATTATGCAGGATTTTTCCTAATTTGTTACTGGCTGTGGCGCATTGTTGCAACTTTTGCAGGAATTTAGGCGATTCGGGGCGAGTGAGAGCTGGATTGTTGCATTTCGTGCAGGATCTCTGCGTAGATCGCCCCTTTCAAGCTCCAGTGTTGCACTTTATGCAAGATTTTCCTTAATTTGTTACTAGTTATGGCACATTGTTGCAGCTTTTGCAGGATTTCGGGCGATTCGGGACTAGTGGGAGCTAGATTGTTGCATTTCGTGCAGGACTTCTGCCCAGGCTGCTCCAATCGAGCCCCAGTGTTGCACAATGTGCAAAATTCCCGCGCACGCCTTACGCCGCCCCACGCCAAACAGGCGATGCCACATGCGCATCGCCTGTTTATCGTAACTCTACCTGCTGTGCTGCTATCCAGTAACTGCTACTCAGGACTCCAGCCCGCCCTCACTGGTCACATAATGACTGGTGTCCCCGTGCAGCACAATCTCCGGCACGCCGTCAGTAATATCAATTCTGCATAGGCAGGTAGGGTGAATGTAGGGCAGATCCCATAGCTTGTCCATGGCCCGGTCTTCAAAATAAGCCATCAACACCTTCACTACTACCGTATGGGTGGCAATAAGGATCGTGCCGCCTTCGTGCAGGTCTATGAGCTCACGCAGCTTGCCGAGCGCACGCTCCTGCACTGCTGCGAAGGTCTCGCCGCCCTGGATGCTGAACAGCGCCGGGTCCCCCCAGAATAGCTGGTGCTGCTCCGGGTACTGCTCCTCCAGTTCACCGGCCTCCCGGCCTTCCCAGACGCCAAGGTTAATCTCTTTGAACTCATCATAAGCGGTAAGCGGGATCTCCCGCCCGCCCCGGATAATCTCTGCCGTCCGCAGCGCCCGGGGGCTGGAGCTGGCATAGACCGCGTCCAGATGGACATCCTTCATAGCCTGGCCCAGCCACTCCGCCTGCTGGACGCCCAGCGGCGTAAGCGGCGAATCCTGATGACCCTGCATCCGCTTCTGCACATTCCATTCCGTCTGCCCGTGTCTTGTAATATACACCGTTGTAGTCATGAATTCCGATTCCCCTTTACCCAATTATGTATCGATGATTGGACCATTCCGGCCGCTATGACACCAGCATGTGCCAATCGTCTCATTCAGGGTCTACCTGCGGCGGCGCTCCAGCCACCTCACCCCATAATCGACAATCTCCCGCTGCGGGACCAGCTGCGCCGCAGATGCTGCAATGAAGCCCTTGGCAATCCGCCCGGTCTCCTTGTCAAAGTCCGCGCCAAGCTGAGCGAAATCATCCGAATTCCAGTTGTAATCACTGAACTCCACCCATTGCCGGACGCCATCCACCAGCATCGGAGCACCTGCGATAACCTCCTGCTTCCCTGCATAATCGGCCCGGTGCTCCGCGAGATGCAGCGAGGTATTGTTCCCATGGTCCACGCCAAGCAGCAGCACGCTTCCCCCCAGCTCATAGATCCGGGCCAGCGGCGACCGCTCTCCGAAGGCATATTCCAGGCCATGGCTGTCAATAATGACATCCCGGTGCTTCCCCCAGGCGGCAAAAGAATCAATCGGATGGCTGCTGCGCCGCACACCCCGCTGCTTGCGGAAGCAGTCCGGGATAATCCCCATACCGCGAATAGGCGTCAGGTTCGGGTCGTACGCCGGCATATGCTCCCGGATCTCCGGCCACCAGGCCTCCGGCACCGGCGGTCTGCTCCAGCCTGACGGATCGGTCAGATCCGAGGATTGCGTCGGCATCACCAGCGTTCCTTCCTCGCCCAGCACCTGCTCCAGCGCGAGGATCACGGCAACAGGTCCGCCTGCCACCCACTGCCCGAGTGACTTCAAGGAGGAGTGCAGCAGCAGCGTCATCCCCTCCTGCACACCCAGCTGCCGGAAATCGGCGGCAAGTCTGTCTGCCGTAATCAGTGTTCCTTGGATCTCTTCCATACCAATACCTCCAGACCTTCCATCTATCCTATCATAGATCACAAGTGGAAACGACTTTGCCGTCCTTTTAAGGACGGTATCGTTTCAGCGAGAAATAGAGGGATAATTCCTCATGTGAAACATATGAATTCTTATATTTGAACCTCAAGTCTTGCCACCCGGCCCTTAACTCCCGCTCATTATCGTTCCAGCATCTGCCCTAGCCCTAAGACTCCTTATCCTCAGCCTGGCCGGGATAACGCCCCATCAGCAGCTTCGCCCGGTACTCTCCGGGGGAGATGCCCTCCAGCTCCTTGAATACCCGTGCGAACTGCTTGCTGTTCTCGAAGCCGACGGACTCAGAGACGGAGGCCAGCTTGACCCGGTTATCGGCCAGCAGCTCCTTGGCGTGACGGATGCGGACTTTTTTGAGATACAGCACGAAGCTCTCCCCGGTATAGGCCTTGAATGCCTCACTGAAATAAGAATAGTTCAGGGACACGTAATTACTGACCATCGCCATGTTCAGCGGACGCGCATAATTCGCTTCGATATACGCCAGCGCTTCCTCCATATCGGCATGCTCGGTATGGGCGGATTTGATGCCTATAATATAATCGTTAACGCTCAGGAGCAAATGCTCCAGCGCACGGTAATAGTCGTGGAAATGGCGGAAGTTATGCAGGTTGCCCACTTGGCGGTAGAGCTTCAGCACCTCCACCGAAGCTTCGCCATGTGTACGGAACACCTCATCCAGTACGCGTTCATTCATACTCCGCCCGACATGCTCCAGGTAGCTCAGATCCAGTCTCAGCAGATGCTCCGTCTGAAAAATAACCCCAAGCAACGCCTTGATCTCCTTCTCCCGCCCGGTTCCGAGCATATTGAGCAGCTTCCGCAGCTCCTCCTCCGGGAGCGGGAAGCTCAGCCGTCCGGCCTGAATATCCGCATAGTCCACGAAGCTGGCCTGCGGCGACAGGAAGGTGTACTGCAGCGCCCGGCAAGCCTCCAGATAACAGGCGCGGAACTGCCCGGCACTGCGGCTCTCGCTGCTGATTCCGAGCAGCAGCCGTGTAAGCTCCTTGGATTCGGCCTTCCTTGTCAGCTCCAGGAAGCTCTCCCCCTCTCCGACAAGCACCAGCTTCCCATCCCCGTCCGTCAGGATCTCCTTGAATTTGTGCTCCAGCGGTCCGCTGAGCTGCTCCAGCAGCCCCTGCACCTCTCCGGGCTTCATCCGTGTACCGTCACTGTGATAATAGTTCAGCACCCCTACTGTAAAAGGCAGCGCAAGCCCCGCAAGCTCCTCCTGCTGTGCAGATGATACCTCGCTCTCCTGCTGCATCAGGAGGCTGCGCAGACGGGCCGCCCGCAGCTCGCGGCGGTAGCCCTCTGCTTCCTGCAGCTGCTTGTGGCTGCTGGATTCCCGCTCTTCCCCTTCCTTGGCTATCCGCTCCAGAATCTCGAACAGCTCCTCACGGCGGATCGGCTTCAGCAGATAATCCTTGACGCGGTAGCGGATCGCGCTTTTGGCATATTCGAAATCATCATGGCCGCTGAGTATAATGACAGCCGGAGCTTCATCCGCCGCTGCTTCCGCAGACAGCCGCGCCAGCAGTGTAATTCCGTCCATGATCGGCATCCGGATATCGGTGATAATCACATCCTGCCGCTCCTGTTTGTACAGCTCCAGTGCTTCCGCGCCGTTGCCCGCCATCGATATGCTGTAGACAGCCGGATATTCCCGTTCAATCATCGCCTTCAGGCCTAAACGGATCATTTTTTCATCATCCACAATCAGCAGATTAGTCATAGCTGTTATCCCCCGTCAATAGAACTTTGGGCAGTGACATGTACACGGCCGTCCATTTTCCCGCTTCGCTCTGTACCTCGAGCCCGTAGGCTTCACCGTAGAATAGCTGCAGCCGCTGATGCACATTGCGCAGTCCGACGCCGCCCGCCTTATATCCTCCGCTGCTGATCCCGGAAGCGTCCGCTCCAGGCTCCTCTTTCGCATAGATCGCCTCATGCAGCGCCAGCAGCCGCTCCGGCGTCAGTCCCAGACCATTGTCGCGCACGACAATTAGAATCTCCGTCCCAACCTCCGTCAGATTAATCCGCACCACGCGGTCCGTAAGCTCGACTCCGTCCGCGTTCCAGGCATGCTTCACACTGTTCTCGACAATCGGCTGCAGCGACATTTTAAGCACCTCCACTTCCAGATAAGCGCTGTCAATATCCAGCTCTAACCGGATGGTATGCTCGAACCTGATGTTCATAACCTCCACATAATTCTCAATATGGCGGATCTCGTCCCTCAGCTTGACGTATTCTCCGCTCCACTTGAAATTATAACGCATCATGCCGCCCAGCCGGGTCAATGCATCCGAGATGGTCCGCTGGTTCTCGATTTCGGCCAGCATCTTGATATTCTCCAGCGTATTATAGAGGAAGTGGGCATCGATCTGATTATGCAGGGTGCGCAGCTCCGCTTCCTTGGAGAGCGCCTGCTTATGGACCGCCTGGGCCACCAGCGTATTGATCGTATTCAGCAGCTTCGAGAAATGATGGGCCAGCTCCCCGACCTCACCGCCGCCGTTGACCCGGATGCTGCCGTAAGGCTCACCTCTGCGGACCTTCTTCATCGTCTCGGTCAGGCGGCGGAGATTCTTCAGAATGAAGGCATTCATCACATACGTAATGGCGGTAACCAGGAACAGGAAGCCGATATTGGCCCCGACAATCAGGTTACGGGTATGCGAAATATCCTTCATTAATCCCTTCATCGAGACCACCGTAACCAGCGAGGCGTCAATCTGCTCCAGCGGGGTCTGAATGAGCAAGAAGGAATTTCCGTTCTCCTGGTAATCCATCTCCCATTCCCCGGTCTTACGGTAATCGGCCAGCCGTACCTTTACGGCTTCAGCCAGTCCCTCATTCTCCTGCAAAAAGGAGTGATCTGTCCGGGAGAAGAGGTTCAGCTCCTCATCGGCGATCATCATCTGTGATTCATTGTCCTGCACAGTGGTGAACGCCTTCGGCGCGAACTTGCTCAGCAGCATATCGACCTGGACCATCCCGACATGGTGCCCGGCAGGAATACTGATCTCCTTCAGCAGCGAGACCTTGGCCGGACCCGCCTCCACTTCCCCCGAGTAGCGCTTCATAAGGTCGGGATCTTTCTTCTGAAAGGACCAATAATAGCCTCCTTCCAGCTGCAGCGCCTTCTGAAACCATGGCTCTCCGGATACCCGGTCCTCCCGGAAGATGACTGGCCACAGCTCGTGTACATTACTGCTGCCGGAGAACAGCCGAAGATGCTCGATATTCGGATTGTTGAATTGCATCTGACTCAAGCTCACATAAGTGGTCGTATTGAAATCGATCAGCTCTCCCAGCGGGGGATCGTCCTCGCTGACCAGATAGCTCTCCACCCCTTTATCCGAGGAAGCCATCTGGGCGACCCGTTCCATCGCTTCAATCTGGTTGAGCACATACAGCTTCTCCATCTGAAGCAGATAGCTGTTCTTCTCAATGGAATCACGCTTATACGTATTGTTGATCGCTCTGTACGAATAGAGGGACACCAGCAGGCTGGGTCCCAGAATAATGAAGATATATGCAGCAATCAGCCGGCTCTGCAGTGACCTCCGCCCCCACCAATAGCGGAAGGAATTCCATAATGCCCCTGTTCGTTCGCGCATGCTCACCTCTTGAAAATAGCCCAAAAGCCCGCAGTCTGCGGGCCAATGGGTCTTATATTTAAAAACTTACATTCCGAGTTTCTTTTTGTTCTCTTCATATTTCGTCTGGCGGTAGGCATCGAAGGTCGCCTGGCCGTCCTTTTCTTTCTTGGCGAGATAATCGCTCCAGATCTTATCGAAGTCTGCATCGGAATCCGCCATCAGCAGCTTCGGCAAGGTTTTGCCGCGAAGCTGTTTCAGCTTGGTCGCGATAATGCCTTCCGGCGAGTTGCCGGTAGGGTCAATCAATTGGAATTCGGAGGTGTTGACCGATTTGCCCTTCGTCCAGTCTTCCAGTTGCTTGTAAGGCTCTACCGATTCCGGCTTCCATTGATCGGTAATATTGGTGTTCTGCATCATCCAGAAGGTGAATGATGAACCGTACTGCTTATCGAAGGCTCCGCGGTCGGTGTTCATCAGCTTCAGCGCCTCAGGCAGGAATTGGTCCTTGCCGTCAATTGTATCATAGCTGACGCCTTTTTCACCCAGGAAAAGATCCTTTTGACCTTCTTCACTGTTCAGGTAGCTGAGGAATTTAATCGCACGCGCTTTATCCTTCACATTCTTGGAGATCAGGGTCACCGTCCAGCCGGAGATCCCAGGGCCGTTCAGTGCAGGCGGGTCCATCTTGGTGTTGGCCGGTCCGTCTACGGCAATGTACACTTGATCAGGGTTTTTCTGGAAAATTGTACCGAGCTGCGAAGCAAAGTCTGTACGCTGATAGAGCATTGCGAAGTAGCGTCCCTGTACGATTTTTTCTTCCATTTGCGCACGCTTGTCAATGAAGATATCCTTCGCCAAGAGTCCGTCCTGGTTCGCCTGGCGGAGAGTCTTCATCCAGCGGACATACTCAGGATCTGTCTCACGGTCATAGACCTTGCCGTCTTTTTCCCAAGGGATGTTCAGGAAATTCTGAATGTAGCCTTCCAGCGAGTCGTTGCCGTTCTCGGTGAATTCATGCAGGCCGAGCGGGATCAGCGGCTGGCCGTTCACTTCAGGGAACTTCTCCTTCGCAGCCTTCAGCGCGGCGAGGAAGCCTTCAGGCGTACGCATATCCGGGCTGCCGATGGCTTCATAGATATCCTTGCGGACCGCAAAGGTCTGGTTGGATACATAGGTGTCACCGTATTGCTTATAATCGGCCGGGGAGGACGAGGAGTTCGGATAGCCGTAGACATTGCCGTCCGGCTGAGTATACCAGCCCAGCTTATCCTTATCCGATACCTTGTAGAAGTACGGGTCATATTCATCTGCCAGCTTGTTCAGCGGAAGCACAAGATCGCCTTCTACCATTTTTTTGATCGCATCTTCCCAGTAGCCGAGCGTAATGAAGTCCGGCAGCTTGCCGGAAGCCATCAGCGTGTTCAGCTTCTCGTTCTCATTACCTGCAGGCACGATGAAGTTAAGGTTAACGCCGGTCTTCTTGGTCACATATTGAGAGGTTGGGTCTACGCCCCATTTATTCGGGAACCAGGCAAAGTTCAGATACCAGTCAAAAGTAATCGGTGAAGTATCGCTCTTCCAGCCCGGTTCATCGGCCGAAGCCGCAGGTGCCGGTGTTGCAGCATCTGTTGCAGGTGCCGTTGTAGCCTCCGTGTTCGCCGGCTTATTATTCCCCGTATTTCCGCCCTCGGCGTTATCCTTGCTGCCACAGCCCGTAACAGAGAAGGCCATCATGAGTCCCAAGAGCAGCAGGACCGTTTTCTTCGGCTTATGTTTCATGCCCATTTGTTTACCCCTTTTCTAGATAATATAAATTATAAGCTCAACCCCGTAGCCCTTATGACACCCGGGCGTTGGAGGAGTTACCTGTGGCTTGCAGATGCTTAGCCCTTGATCGAACCAATCATCATGCCTTTGACGAAATAACGCTGCAGGAACGGATAGACGAACACGATCGGCAGTGTGGTCACGACCATGGTAGCCAGCTTAATCGACTGTGAGGTGACCGTTCTTGTGGCCGCGCTGCCCTGGACAGCAGTCATCATGGTATTGGAGCTGGATTGGGCCACGACCCGGAACAGATAGGTCTGAATCGGCTGCAGATCCACGTTGTTGATGTAGATAATGCCGGTAAAATAATCATTCCACTGATAAACCCCGTGGAACAGCGCGATGGTGGCAATGACCGGCATGGAGACCGGCAGCACAATCCGCAGCAGAATCGACCAGTCGTTGGCCCCGTCAATCCGCGCCGCTTCATCCAGACCATCCGGAATTTCCCGGAAGAAGGTCATGAAGATAATGAGGTCGAAGAAGCTGAACATCACCGGGATGATATAGACCAGGAAGTTATCCAGCAGATGCAGGTCGCGGTTCAGCAGGAAGGTCGGGATTAGCCCGCCGTTGAAGAACAGGGTGACCGTACCGATCAGAATGTAGATTTTGCCGCCCACCAGATCCCTGCGGGATAGAGCATACGCGACCATTGCTGTGAAGAATACATGCACGGCAACACCGATTACTGTCTTGGCTACGGTAATGGCCATCGCCAGCATAATGCCCGGACTTGCGAAGACCGCCTCGAAGTTCTTCAATGTGATGATGCGCGGCCACCAGTAGATTCCGCCCAGCATGGCGTCATTGCCGTCATTGAAGGCGTTGACCAGCACATACCAGATCGGATAGAGCGTCAGGAAGCAGACGCAGAGCATGACCAGATTATTGATGATGTCGAAGATGACTTCGCCTTTGGTTCTGCGTTTGAGTGCAAACATAGATAGATCCTCCTTGTTCTAGAACAGCGACGTGTCGTTGATTTTTTTGGATACCTGGTTAGCAATCAGCAGCAGAATCAGTGCAATGACCGCCTTAACCAGAGTGACCGCCGCAGAGTAGGAGAAGCGGTTAGAGACAATACCTGTCTGATAAATATAATAGTCAATGACGTTAGAAGCACTGTCATTCAGCGAGTTGCGCAGCACCAGAATCTGGTCGAAGTTGGAGCTCAGCACTCCGCTGACCGCGAGAATGAACAGAATGCTGATCGTGCCCCGGACGGACGGCAGCGTAACGAACCACATTTTCTGGAACCGCCCGGCTCCGTCAATCGTCGCCGCCTCATACATCTCCGGAGAGACACCGGCGATCGCCGCCAGATAGATAATAGCTGACCATCCCAGCTCTTTCCAGATGTCGGAGCTAATGATAATGGTCCAGAAGTAGCTTGGCTCGGCCAGATACGTAATCGGCTGGTCAATGAGGTGCAGCGCCATCAGGATACTATTGATAATCCCCACATCGGCCAGCCAGGTGGCCAGAATCCCGCCAAGCACGACCCAGGAGAGGAAATGCGGCAGATAGGAGATCGTCTGAATCGCCTTCTTATACCGGAGGGAACGGACCTCATTAAGAAATAAAGCGAAGATAATCGGCAGCGGGAATCCGATAATCAGCTTGATCAGACTGATTCCCAGCGTATTGCGTATAACATTGGGCAGCTCGTCGTCGTCGAATAATTCCCTGAAGTGCTGCAGGCCCACCCAGGGGGCTTCGGCAATCGATTTGACGATGTTGTACTCCTTGAAGGAAATAATCAGGCCATAGATTGGAATGTAGTTGAATACAATCATCCAGGCTACGCCGAGCAGGGCCATCGTCTGCAAATGCCGCTGGGCTACAAATTTCCTCCAGAGTGAATGTTTTCGACCTGAACCGGTTTCGATTGACGCCGGAATGAGCGGACCCATGACCGGGTCCTGCTTGGTATTTCGTTTGTTCTCCATCGTGTGGACCTCCAGGATACCTATCTGTTTATGTGAAGCGTTTTCATCTCTATGTAAGTATTGTATGCGTTTTAGGTATACGGTAAAAGGCCTCATATTTCGTATTTAGGGGCTCATATTTCGGCTTGGAGTATTCTTCTGGACTCCCCAAGCCGAGCCTCTTACACATGCAGAACCGCATGCTCCTCCGACAAAACAAGATAGTCACCGATCACGCCGTCCTCAAACGCAGGCTTGCGGGGCTGGCCGTTTCCCAGCGGGGGCAGATCCTGATGGTATTTGTAGAAAACAAGCTGGGATCGCGCACCCTCCTGCGTCAGCTCAAGCCGCAGCTCCTCATCGGTCAGACAGACAGCGGACACCACGCTCCCCGTTACTTTTGCCGTCAGCTCATCCCATTGCTCTTCCTCAGGCTCCCCTGCCCAGCTGGATATCCACGGCCGGTGGCTCTTGTTGTAATTCAGGTGGCATTCAATCACTCTGCCGTCCAGCAGAATATATTGGCCCGATGCCCAGACGGCATACACAAGATACTGTCTAACGCCCTCCTTCTCCAGCAGCAGTCCGAAGAAGCCGGGGCCTCCCATGCCATAGGTTCCCAGATGGCGGTGAAATCCGGCAACCCGGCTGCCCATCAGCGAGTCCGTGTCAATCTCTGTCAGGGTCCGGGGTCTGGCGGTCATCATCGCCTCGCCTTCCTCCACTTCATAGTGGAAGTCCCTGAACGCCGGTTCTTCCACCCAGCCCTTCGACTCCCACGTCTCCCGCTGCGCGGCCGGAACAATCATATAGTATTTCTCAATCAGTCCGATCTTAAGCTCGCTCATTCTTAATGTAGCTCCTCTCGTGTTTGGTCGCTCTGCTCTAAGGTCATTCAAACCGAGCTACTCCAACCCAAGCTAGATTAACCCAATCTGATATATCACCTCCGGCTGTATCCTGTTAGCAGATGTATACCTTAGTATTATAAACTAACTTTTGGACTGGTGAATTTGCGTCTAAGTTGGAGTCTGCGTCAGCCTATTGCAATTGTAGTCGGTTTTTCACTTACATTTGGTCCGCACACCCTCGTCCCGCCCATTGTAATCGGTTTTCCACTTACATTCGGTCCGCACACCCTCCGCCCGCACATTGTAATCGGTTTTTCGATTACATTCGGCCCGCACACCCTCCGCCCGCA
The DNA here is from genome assembly GCF_037975415.1 of Paenibacillus sp. FSL M7-0896. Taxonomy (NCBI): domain Bacteria; kingdom Bacillati; phylum Bacillota; class Bacilli; order Caryophanales; family Paenibacillaceae; genus Paenibacillus; species Paenibacillus sp. FSL M7-0896. The sequence goes on along the minus strand of NZ_CP150250.1, from coordinate 164,247 downwards.
CATTGTAATCGGTTTTTCACTTACATTCGGTCCGCACACCCTCCGCCCGCCCATTGTAATCGGTTTTTCGATTACATTCGGCCCGCACACCCTCCGCCCGCACATTGTAATCGGTTTTTCGATTACATTTAGTCCGTACACCCTCCGCCGGCGCATTGTAGTCGGTTTTTCGATTACATTTGGTCCGCACACCCTCCGCCCGCCTACTGTAATCGGTTTTTCACTTACATTTGGTCCGCACACCCTCGTCCCGCCCATTGTAATCGGTTTTCCACTTACATTCGGTCCGCACACCCTCGTCCCGCCCATTGTAATCGGTTTTCCACTTACATTCGGCCCGCACACCCTCCCCCGCCCATTGTAATCGGTTTTTCACTTACATTCGGCCCGCACACCCTCCGCCCGCACATTGTAATCGGTTTTTCGATTACATTTAGTCCGCACACCCTCCGCCCGCCCATTGTAGTCGGTTTTCCGATTACATTTAGTCCGCACACCCTCCGCCCGCCCATTGTAATCGGTTTTCCACTTACATTCGGTCCGCACACCCTCCGCCCGCCCATTGTAATCGGTTTTCCACTTACATTCGGTCCGCACACCCTCCGCCCGCACACTGTAATCGGTTTTCCACTTACATTTGGTCCGCACACCCTCCGCCCGCCCATTGTAATCGGTTTTTCGATTACATTTGGCTCGCACACCCTCCGCCCGCCCATTGTAATCGGTTTTTCGATTACATTCGGTCCGCACACCCTCCGCCCGCCCATTGTAATCGGTTTTTCGATTACATTTGGCTCGCACACCCTCCGCCCGCCCATTGTAATCGGTTTTCCACTTACATTCGGTCCGCACCCCCTCCGCACACCCATTGTAATCGGTTTTCCACTTACATTCGGTCCGCACACCCTCCGCCCGCCCATTGTAATCGGTTTTTCGATTACATTTAGTCCGCGCTGTCTTATTCACAATAGATGGAATCATGCTTCCTTAGAAAACCAGAAAGGAGGCCCCCGCAAGGACCTCCTCTCCACCACTATCTATGCCCGTTATTCCATCACCGCACGGATCGCGGTAATCTCTCCGCGCCGCAGAGCCTCAGCGTCTGCGCCGCGCAGCAAGCCGCCGGTAATTACGCGCTCTGCACCGTCCCGGAAGGTAAGCGCCAGCGTCTGGATAACCGCCTTGCTGTCGCCGAAGGTATCCGCATGACGCGGATTCACATAGGTCACTTCCGTGCTGCCCAGCAGCTTGAAGGAGACCTCTCCCTGCTCGTGGAACAGCCAGCCGGGCAGCGCCGGGTGAAGCGCCACAGTCAGCTCCCCGTCTTCCATCGTAAACAGGCTGCTGCCTGCCATCATCGTTCTCCACATGCTCAGGAACTCTGCCGTGGAGCCGCTCAGGCGGGCCACGAAGCCTCTGCCATGCGTCGCAGGGTCAGGATTGCCGCCCGTGGAGATGAACGACGAATTCTCCAGCGTACTGCGTCCATAGATCTCCGGGTCAAGGAACGGAATCAGCGATGTCTTCAGCTCACTGTAGAATTCTTCATACAGCCCCGCCTTCAGCAGCTCAAGCAAGTATTTATAGGACATGTGCAGGAAGTTCGATTCCCGCTCCTGCCAGCCTGCGGTGAACGCCCGGATGCGTCCGATCTCATGCCCCTCTTCCTCCAGTGATACCGAAGTCCGGTACATCGAGGTGACCGGATCGAACAGCCCGCTCCGCTTCACCTTGCTGTAGATAGCCTTGGCGGTCTGCTGATCCTCCAGTGTCTTCAGCCAGCGGGTTGGGCCTTCCAGGAAATACGGCAGCGCCGAAGCCTCGAATTCTTCTACGACTGCCTTCGGCAGTCCATAGCCGCTGATGACCGGCTCGCCGGCAGCATCCGTGACCGGCCGGAAGCGCGTAGCCTCGAAACGGAAATAGGTTGGCACCAGTCCACCGCCCATGTCTACCGCACGCGCAATCCCCTGATCCACTTTGTGCAGCCACTGCTCCAGCATTCCGCGGATCACTTTAAGGGAGACTTCGCCGGTCTCGCCTGTGATCCCGAACCGAACGGACGCCCGGTATGCCTCACGCGCTGCGGCCACACGGTCCCAATACGGGAACTCAGCCAGCGAGCCGTCCAGCACTTCCGTTACAGCCTGGCCTACCTGTGTGAGCAGCGCCGCAATCTCCGATGGAAGAGCCACTGTGGAAGGAAGCACGGCACTGTTCTCCAGCGCTTCCGCCATGAACACCAGCATCCGCTTCAGCTCCAGCGTTTCGCTCATCCCCGAGCCGATCAGGCCTGGAAGTCCGTTCATCGCATCGTTCCAGCCCGGCTTATTCGCCTCCATCTCCACACCCATACCGTACGGATCAAGCGTGGCGAATTTGTTCAGGGCGAGCGACAGCATTTTCACAAATAGACTGGTCCGGTAGATCTCCCCGTGCCCGCCTTGCGTGCGCAGCCACTCGGTACCCGATGACTTGCGCTTCAGCTTGTGCAGTTTCTCCTCATCCTCCAGCAGGGCTCCGAACTGCCGCACCTTGCCGCCACTGATCACGTACTTCTCGCTGCGCGGCAGGACGTAAGCCGGAGAGTCGTAGAACGCATACGTCTCATCCCCGAACAGCAGCTCCCCAAGGCGCTCAGGATAAATATCCAGATAGCCTTCCACCAGGTCCAGGTTATACGTCCAGTGATCGGACCAGAATCCCTCGCCGAAGGCGGCTTCAATGTTCTGCTGCGACAACGCAAGCACCCCGCTGAGGAATTCCTGCTCGCTTAGGGTTAACACGATCTGCTGATCGGCAATATAGTTAATCAGACTGCCTGCGGTGAAGCGTCCGGCCAGGAGCTGAGTAAGTCCCGCATGCTGCTCTGCAAGCGCCCCGGCCAGCCATGCCTTAAGCTGCTCCTCCGCACCCGGCAGAATCTCGAAGCTGGTGCCCTGCACACTGAGCGGGTTGTAGCCGTCTGCCTGAATCAGGCTATAGAACATTTTGATATTGAAGCTGCCCACCTTGGGATGGAAAAAGACGTCGTTGCGGCGGTTCTGGTTCATATCGCGGAAATTCCCGTTCCCCTGCGAATAATATTCGGGGGCCAGCGAGAAGAAGTTATAATCCCGTTCCATATCGCCATGCTTGCGGGAGTAGAGATGGACCACGAAGCCCTCTTCCCCATTGTCAAAGATAAACGGATATCCCCCGCGCAGGAAATTGTCGAGATAGGACTGGCGGCAATACGCGTCAAAGATCGGCGAGGACGTCCGGGTGGCGATATCCGCAGTTAACTCCTCGGTCAGTGCGGCAGCTTCAAGGGATTTAGCGGCAAAATACTCCTCACGGCACAGCTCCGCCGTCCGTTCATTAATCCGGGCAATATCATTTACATGCCCGATGATCGTGTTCAGCTTCAGCGAAGCCCCGGGGGCAAGCGTCCGGGCAGTGCCGCTAAATCCGCACGGCACCTTGTTGACCGGATACTGCGCCTGTGCCAGCAGCTCTGCCAGCGGAAGCGCCGCGAAGCGGTCAGGATAGGTCAGTGACGTATTTCCGCCAAAGATCACTTCATAATCTACCAGCGGGCGGAGCAGCTCTCCTTCCGCCGTGGAGGAGAGATAGAAATGCCCGCTCTCGATCTTGCCGATTTCGGCATCGTCATTCGTGCCGGAGCGCAGCTTGTAGAACGGAATCCCGTGCTCCAGGTTGAACACATCCATCCAGCTGCGGAGGAGGTTCCCCATCTCCTTGTAGCCTCCGTTCGCCACCCCGAACGGAAGCACCTCCGGCAGACCGTCCAGCAGTTCCAACTCAAGCTCAGCTCCGCCGGTATTCTGAATCTCCACCTGGCGGACCAGCGCGGCATAATCATCCCCCGGAAGGTTGAAATAGTGGACCGTAGTCTTCAGTCCATGTCCGGCATGCAACTCCTCGATGGTCAGTCCGTTCGGCAGAATGGTCATGATCCGCTTGGCTGCCGGGTCCGGGCGGGCTGACTGGAACGGTTCATAGATCTCCGCTGCTCCCTTCAGCTTGATGAAGGTACGGAAGCCGGTCGATGTTACGTTCTTGTAGGAAATATTGGCTGGCGAGAACTCCATAATCGGCGAGTTTTTGTCCCGTACGCCGAAGCTGCTGATCCCTTGTCCGCGGTTCACATAGAATGTCCACATCGGTATCCCCTTCAGTCCGGCAAGGCCCGGCAGGAAGCTGGCGAACGGCTTGCCTTCGTGGAACTGCTCAATGACAAATTTTCCGGCGTCAAAAGTATACTTACTCATTCTATTCCTCCTAAAAATATCAATATACGTATTCGTTTGTGAGTGATTGCGTTAGCGGTGATTGCATTTAGTGCACTAGAATTTGTCTAGTCGCGCTTCTGGCAGCCTCCTGTTGTATTTCATACAGCAGATTTCCGGCTTTCTGCCCGATAATGCCGTTTTTGCAGAATTCTACTGTACGTAGTGCAATAGATCGCTAATTTAGGCGGAAATTGGAGGGATCTAGTGTACAAAATGCAATCGGCGGCGGCCCGGAAGCCGTCTGGCATTCAGACTCACCTAAATCCGCCGCGCCTACCTCTCACAGCTTCTAGACTCTACAGGCCTATCCGATGCTCCCGATTTTTCACAGCCTCTAAACCTGCAAGCCTACTAAGCCACTCCAACTTCTCACAGCTGCTACTCCTGCAAGCACACTCCGCCGTCCCTACTCCTCTTCCTCTTCCTCTTGCTCCGCAGGCCTACCCCTGCGTAATCAGATGGGTCGCGATAGAGTGCGCAGGCAGCGTGCATTCGGCGGTCTCAGCGCCCAGTCCCAGCGTCAGCGTACGTGCTTCCCCGCCTTCGTTCATCAGCACCACAGCGAGACTGCCGTCTGGATTGCGGAACGCAGCCGACAGCACATCTGCCGCTGCCGGTTCAAGCCCGATCCGCACCGCACCCGGGGCGATGAATTTGCTGAAATGCCCGATGTAGTAATACGAGCTGTTGTAGTGGACCTCGTCAGTAGCCGTATCCGCGATCACCGGAGCATCGCAGAGATTGCCCACATGGTTCGGCCCGCCTGTCTCATCCAGCACCAGATTCCAGTCCAGGTAGCCTTCGGTCCAGGCATTCAGATCACCGATCATATTGCGGCCGTAGCGCTCGCCCGTGAACCATTCGCCCAGACGCACGCCGCCCTCCTGACAGCCCTCGGTGAACAGCACATGCTTATCCGGGAAAAGCTCATGCACCTGCTCCACATTCCCGAACTCCTCGCCGCCGTACCAGTGGATACCGGTCCCCCAGACATACTGTGCAGCTTCCGGGTCCGACAGAATCGGGGTCACGCGCTCGACCATAATGTCGCGGTTATGATCCCAGATCACGATGTTCACATCGCCCATTCCGGCTTCGTGCATCACGGGTCCGAGATGGTTTTTGACAAAATCACGCTCTTCCTCAGCACTGTACACACAGGAATCCCAGGTCTGCACCGCTGCCGGCTCATTCTGCACTGAGACAGCCCAGACCGGAACGCCTTCCTTGCGGTAGGCCTCGATGAATTTGGTATAATACCGCGCCCAGACCGGCGCATACTCCGGCTTCAGCGAGCCGCCGTTGTTCATCTCCCCGTTCGTCTTCATCCAGGCGGGAGGGCTCCACGGGGAGGCCAGCATGGTGAACGGTCCGCCCCGGACCTCCATGGCATCCTTAATCAGCGGCAGCACCCACTTATGGTCACGCGAGATATCGAAGGTCTTAAGCTCCGTATCCCCATCCTCCACATACGTATAATTACCGAGTGCGAAGTCGCAGCTATGAATATGCACACGGCCCATACTGTAATTCAGCCCGTCTACCGGGTCAAAATACCGCCGGATGACCTCGGAACGCTTCGCCGGACTCATCCGGGACAAGGTATACGCCGCTGCTTCTGTGAATGCGCCGCCAAAACCAATAATGGTCTGGAACGCCTGCTCCGGGTGCAGCACGATATCTGCTTTTGCCGCTGCGCCCTCTGCGCTGAACTGAATGCCATCCTTGCGACTCAGGCGATCTCCTGTATCTTTGGCGGTGACTACGGTTTGAACGGTTGTCATGTCTATCACTCCTTTATTATTTTTGCTAGGCGAAACCAGGGACGAAAGAAATCGAAACCGGTTTCGATTTTGCCGAAAAAAAAGGTATTCCTGAATGTACACACCTTCATCACATGCGCGGCGGTGCGCAGGAATCCCTCACAATAATCTCCACAGGCAGCACAAGTGCTTCCTGAGCCGTACCTGGACCGTTCATAGATGCCAGCAGCAGCTCCGCCGCCCGGGTCCCCAGCATTCCGGTATTCTGGCGTACAGTGGTCAGCGCAGGCGTAACGTATCCGGCAAGCTCAATGTCGTCATAGCCCATCACAGAGACATCCTCCGGCACCGCAAGCCCCTGATCCTTAGCCGCCATTACCGCACCCAGGGCCAGCAAGTCACCCGAAGCAAAAACAGCCGTCGGCCGCTGCGGCAACGCCAGCAGACGCTTCATTGCACCATAACCATTCTCCAGCGCGTAGAAGGCTCCCTCGGCCACATATTCATCCGGCACCTCAAGTCCCTGCTGCTCCATCGCTGTTCTGTACCCCAGCTCCCGCTGCTGTCCCGGATAGGTGTTCCCGCCTCCCGAGATATGGGCAATCCGGCGGTGTCCAAGACTGACCAGATACTCCACGGCCTGCAGCGCACCCGTCATGTTATCCGAGCAGACTGTATGCGACAGCTCCGTCTCGAAATCGAGCACCACGGTCGGAATATCACTCTCCAGCAGCTCCCGGAAATACGGGTCATCATAATCAGAGAGGAACACTACCACCCCGTCGACGCCGCGAATCCGGCAGTTCTCCAGATATCCGCTTTGCTTGCCGCCTACATCCTTCGAGATGAACATGAGGGCATAGCCCTTGGCTACGGCAACCTGCTTGAAGCTCTCAATCACTGCGCTGAAAAAAGGATGGCGGATTCCCGCCCCCGTATTCTCCACAAACAGCACACCGATGGTCCAGGATTTCTTGGTCGTCAGTGTACGTGCATGCGCATTGGGAAGATACCCCATCTCCCGGGCGGTACGCAGAATCTCCTCACGCGTCTTCTCCCGCACATCGGAATAGTTATTGAACGCCTTGGACACTGTGGTTGGTGAGTAGCCGGTCCTTTTGGCAATATCGTATATCGTGGTCATTTCCGGTTCACTCCCGCAGCTCAATGAAAGCCCTTTTATGTTCACTGACATTCTAACTTCTTTCGGCACGGCCGTCCAGCATAAAATATCTTTGGACCTCAGGCAGCAGCGTCAAGATCTGAATCAGCATTCCCAGTGACATATAGAACACATGAATCAAGCTGACCATGTTCCACATGTAGGTCTGCACCATAATCCAGATAATCTGGCCGAAGCCGATATAGAGCGAAAAGCTCCAGGCCGCATGCCGCTCCTTGAACGGTGTCAAGGCGTAGCTCCAAGCCCACTGCGGCTGCTTCCAGAGACCGTACAGCACGAGCAGCGGGAGCACGCCGAACACGAACAACAGCAGCAGCCCAGGGACGGCAAAGCTGTGAAAGGGCATTCGTACCATTGCAGAGGCCGGCATGCCGAGCAATTCCCCGCTGGGATCAGTTAGCAGCGCCAGCCCGCCTGCGATGGCCCCCAAGCTCAAAAACCCTTGAAGTACCAGCAGCACCCTAACAGCACCTGGCATTTTTTTAGCAGCGTTCATCCTCATTCCTCATTCCCCATTTCAGGCACCTGTTTTCCGGCTACGGATTAGGGCTATTTCTGGTTAGCGCCTATGCTTTATTGAGATTTTACAGATTTCTCCTCAAGATTGCCGGGAAAGAAATCACACTCCGGAAAATTTGCATGATGTGCCTGCTGTGTGAATGTCTGCGGTTTACGCTATACTAGTATCAATTAGGACAACTCCTGACATTAAAGCGGACGCATGCAAGCAGATGCATTTATCATTCACAATACAGAAGGGATTGGACGGTTGCGGCTTAAGGCTGCTTCTGCCAAGTACACTTATGACTGAGATTACAACTCTACCTCCATCCAAAAAATGCGCGTACTGCCATCAGCTTAAGCCGCTCGCTGAATTCCGCCGGCGCACAGGCAAGCGCGCCAAAGGCGTGTCCCGGCGCGGAGCGTGCCGGGAATGCCGCAAGCTCCGCGAGGCCGAGGCTTCCTTGCCGCCAGTGCGGGCAAGCGTAGCCCCTGCCCTGCCGGAGCGCCAGGCCGGACCGGCAGGTCCCCTCAAGCGGGACAAGGGGCCGGTCTCTATCTCCAAGGCAGCTGCGCCCGAGAAGGCAAAGCCGCCCATGGCCCAGCCCCGTCCAGCCTCACGGCCGGAACGTGCCGGGGACACCAGAGGCAGCGCGGGCACGGCCGGCCATAAGGGCAAGGCGCGTCCCCGGCATGCCGCCGAGACCGGGCGCAGCCTTCCGCAGCAGCGCGGGCCGAAGCCCGATCCGCAGGATGCCTCTGCCCTGATTCCTTCGGCCAAGGGCATGATTCTCATGCGCGGGCACAGCGATAAGGGCCGCCGCTGGCATCAGGAGATCGACCTTGAGCTTGCCGTGACACTGGTCAAGGAGCATGCGGCCATCGTCGTGAACCGGCGTACGATCCGCCGCTTATACAGCAATAAGGACTTCCGCGCCTATATTTTGACGAGGGACAACTATACCTGTTATTTCTGCGGTCAATACGGGGATACCATCGATCATCTGCTCCCCCGCGCCAAAGGCGGGCATACTACGCCGGATAACTGCGTCTGTGCCTGCAATTTATGCAATCAGACGAAGGCTGACCAGTTGGTGGAGCAATTCATGAGCCGGTAATGTTCTTGACCCGTCCAACCTGACCGTCCGCCAGGCGCACCTTGATCCCGTGCGGATGGCGGGGCGAGTTAGTCAGGATGTCTTTCACTGTGCCGTGCGTGAGCTTGCCGGTCGCCTGATCCTGCTTCAGTACGATGTCTACCTGAATGCCGGGGCGGATATCTGCTCTTACTTGTCCGTTCATAATACACTCTCCTTCCGCTAATATTCGCGTAATATATAGTCTACTTACTCTTACAGATAAGGATGAACAGCCATGGCTTTTGGAATCAACCGGGCGGAATTAACCCGCTGGAAACAGGCAGTCTCCGCAGGGGAGATTGCGTTCCTGACCCATTACTGGATCGATAAACGCTACCCTGAGATCACAACAGTCACCAAGGTGGGCTGCAGCGATCTGCCCCGCCTGCGGGAGTGGTGCAGGAAGCACGGTCTCCCGGCGCGGTATATCCATAACCGCCAGCCGTTCCCCCACTTCGACCTCATGGGCCCGAAGCAGGCGGAGATTCTCAGGCAGGAGGGCTTATGGGAGCACCTGGAACGCTTCCGTATGCTCTGATGAACGGCAGACTGCAAGAGCGCCTGTGACCGGGAGGTTATTTCGGGTTCCGCAGATCCTTCATAATCCGGCGGCCGGTCGGGGTCTGGGCCAGCCCGCCCCCTGCCGTCTCCCGGTGCTTCTCAGGCATCGCAGAGCCGACCTCCAGCATGACCTTAATCACTTCATCGGACGGAATCACGCTGCGGACGCCAGCCAGGGCCATATCCGCCGCTGCAAGCGCCGTAACGGCACCGAAGCCGTTGCGGACAATGCATGGAATTTCCACAAGTCCGCCTACCGGATCACAGATCAGCCCCAGTGTATTTTTGAGCGCAAGACCTACTGCATGTACAGCCTGTGCCGGAGTCCCGCCGCGCATCTCGGTCAAGGCTCCGGCCGCCATCCCGATCGCTGAGCCCACCTCGGCCTGACAGCCGCCTTCCGCACCCGATACAAAAGAATTATTAGCAATAACATACCCTATCGCTCCAGCCGCGAACAAACCGGAGACCATATAATCATCGTCCCAGCCGAAGCGCTCCTGACAGCTCAGGAACACACCGGGGATAATTCCGCAGGAGCCGGCAGTCGGTGTGGCAATAATCCGGCCCATAGAAGCGTTCACTTCAGAGACGGCAAGGGCATACGCCATCGCCTGGCCTGCCGGTCCCCCGAGACAAGGCTCATCCGCTGCATTATAGGCGGCCACCCGCTGGGCATCCAGCCCTGTCAGGCCGCTGCGTGAGGTGGTGTCTTCGGTCATGCCGCGCTGCACTGCTTCCTTCATGACCCCGTAATACTCGCGCATGGTGGCGAATTCCTGCTCCTGGGAACGGCCGGATTCGGTGCTCTGCTCCTCAAGCATCAGAGCACCGATCCCAAGCTCCCGCTCCCCGCATAGTACAGCCAGCTGGCTGAGTGTTTGAAAATTCATGTTGTGATGTCCTTCCCCTTCTGTGTCTGTTCTTGTGTATTGCCGTTTAAATCGACTACCTTGACGCTCTTCACTGCCGGAAGCGCCCGCAGCTTCTCCAGCAGCTCCGCCGTGGCTGGCTCATCCAGCTCCAGCACCGTCAAGGCCGCACCGCTGCGGTTCTTCCGGTCGAGTGACATATGTCCGATATTGAACTGGCCCTCCCGCATGACATCCGTAACACTGGCCAGCACACCCAGATAATCCATATGCTGAATCAGCACCGTCGGGTACATGCCGGTCAGCTTCACGCTGAAGCCGTCAATATCTACAATCTCAATATTGCCGCCGCCGATGGATGTGCCGGTAAGGGTCATCTCCGTCCCGCTCTCTCTGTCTGTAAGGCGCAGACGGACCGTATTGGGATGGGGAAACAGCCCCGTTCCCTGACCGAAGGAGATGCTCATCCCGGCTTCGGCCGCAAGCTCAATGGAATCCGGCAGCCGGTGGTCATCCGTGGCGAAGTCAAGCAGACCTCCGGCGATCGCCCGGTCTGTCCCGTGTCCCTGATAAGTCGCGGCAAAAGAACCGAAGAACGTAACCTCGGCCTCTCCCGGCAGCTCACCAAGCACCTGCCTTGCGGCCCGCCCGATCCGCGCGGCTCCCGCTGTATGAGAACTGGAAGGCCCGACCATGGCCGGGCCTATAATTGAGAATACATCTTTAAATCTCATAGTTTTGGTCTCCCGCTATCTGAATTCGGCCATGTACAGCGAATAATGTAATGATGTCCATCCGCTCATTGTACAGCACCTATATATTATACTGCGTCCGCACCAAAGCTACACTATTACATGAATTGTGACCTATTATTCGCTGCTCTGCGAGTGGAAACGGCTTTGCCGTCCTTACAAAGGACGGTACCGTTTCAGCGAGAAATAGAAGGAGAATGTATAGCGTGAAGTCTATACATTCTATTTCGAGAAAAGCACCAAGCCCTCCCGCTCCTGCCAGCCGATACGGGTCCAGAAGCTTCGGCCCATGGCATTATCTTCGATCACCATGAGATGGCACTTCGTTATGCCTGCTTCGCGCAGTCCCGCAAGGCAACGCCTCACCAGCTCACGGCCTGTACCGCTTCCCCGGCTGCTGCTGTCGACAGCCACATGGTACATGTAGCCTCTGCGTCCGTCATGCCCGCACATCGCGGTGCCCATTAGGGTGCCGTCCTCCTTCACGCACACTTGGCTGATGCCCGGATTCCGCTCCAGATAACGGATGATATTTTCACGCGAGTCGGCTTCACTGAGACCCATTCCGTCCGTATTCTCCCACAACCGGTAAGCCGCTTCGTAATCGTCCCCTGTCATTGCTCTATATATCATGCATTCTCCCCATTTCTAAGTTAATGACTCCACTTCACGCCGCACGCTTTTCTGGGCGCATGCATACCCATATACGGAAGAGATGAGCCAGCAAGGAGGAGTAACCCCGATGAACCCCGTGTATCCTTATTATGGCAAGTGGAAACAGCTTTGCCGTCCTTTGAAAGGACGGTACCGTTTCAGCGAGAAATAGAAGGATAAGTTATCGTGTGAAACCTATAAGTTTCTTATATTTTGAAAAGACGGTCTGTCATGTGCAGCCTGTCGCTTTCCCCCTCAGCACCAGGACCGTTACCAGTTGATCTATGTCCAGGCTTCAGCCGGTCACGCCGGCCTTGTTCATTCCCAACCCGAGAGGATGTATAGCGATGAATCAACACAAGGATTTCAACCTGCCTTCTGTCCGCCTGAATGCGGGCATGTACGCTCTGACCAAGCTGTCGGCCGCCGGATTGACCTTCATCCTGATCTCCCTGTTCATGCTGATCCATGGCTATGAGAACGGAATTCCGTCCGGCTGGCCGGTATCGGTGCCTTATGCCATCTACGCCTACGGCCTGCCGGCTGCCATCCTGGCCGATGCGCTGCTGCGCATCTTCCGCTCCACCTCGCTCAGCCCGGCGCTGGCCCTGTACGCCATTGCCGGCTATGGCGCCGGCCTGTGGCTCGCTGCGGAGCAGGGCGGCGACTCCCTTGTCTCCGGCCTTACCGGACTCGCAGTCCTGCTGCTGTTCCGCATCGCCCAGATCGCGGGCGAACGCTTCCCGATCCTGCTTCCCTTCTTCGCTCTGTTCATTCCGCTGGTCTGTCTGGTCTTGTTCTGACCTGGCGGGTTCAGGCAGGGCGGAGCATTGGGGAGGGCCGGGATGGCGGGTAAGGCTGGATACCGGGCTGGATGGGATCAGTATTCGGAAACCGCAAACCCTTCTCACGGCACATTGTGTTCGGTTTTTCGATTATATTTGGACCATACGTCTCCGTCAGGTCCAATGTGGTCGGTTTTTCGACTATATTTGGACCACACGTCTCCGTCACGCCCAAATATGGTCGGTTTTTTGACTATATTGGGACCATACGTCTCCGTCAGGCCCAATGTGGTCGGTTTTTCGATTACATTGGGGCTGATGACCTCGCGCTGGCACATTGCGTTAACTCTTATCGTCCGGTGCATCGCGCTCAAGTAGGATGCCCGAAGCAAAAAATTGGAGAAATGTGTCTTATTTCATCCGTTTCTGCCGTTTACAGGCAGGCAAGTGGAAAATCTCCAACTAATAAAGTTAGTTTTGTCGCCTGGGGTGAAATGTGCTAAATTAAGTGCCGTTTATCCAACTAACGTCCCGCCAGAACTCATCCGCTCATCAGCAGGTGGACAAAATCCACCTGTTATCCGCTAAAGCAGACAGCAGACTAACATAGACTTTGAACTCCAAGCAGCCCGTGCGCCAGAGCAAGCAAGAGCTTGAACTTGTTAATGAAATGTTGACGGAGGGCTGGCGCTGTTGGTTGGAGACATCAACCCCGGTGCTTACACTTACAGCGCCTCGATAATATCCCCGGCGATCAGGGCAGCAGGATGGTCCCGCTTCCGGGCAGCACGTTCTCCGGCCAGCCCGTGTAGATAGACTCCGAACGCGGCGGCCTGATCCGCCTCCAGGCCCTGGGCCAGCAGACCGGAGATGATGCCTGTCAGCACATCGCCCGCACCGCCGGTACCCATACCGGGATGCCCGGTGATATTGATATAGGCCTGCCCTTCGGGCGTTGCTATTACGGTATGTGCGCCTTTGAGCACAAGGATTACCCCATGCTGAACTGCGTAGGACAATGCTATTCCGATCCGGTCCCGCTGCACCTCCGCTGTAGATATCCCCGCCAGACGGGCCATCTCCCCCGGATGAGGGGTCAGAATAACCGGATGGCGGCGGCTCCAGCTCCTGTAATCGGCATCAGCCAGTATATTCAGCGCATCCGCATCGATAACCATAGGACCGTCCGCCTCCTCCCATAGTCTGCGGAGCCACTCCGTGTCTCCTTCGAACCGGCCCAGGCCGGGGCCGATGGCTGTACAATCGCGGCTGGTACTCAGCCGCAGCACTTCAGCGGCCGTACCTGCATTCCACTCCCCGTCACCTCCGGTGACCGGGGCCAGCATCAGCTCCGGTACAGAACCGATCACATGGGGCAGCAGCTTCTCCGGCAGCGCCCAGGTTACCAGCCCGCAGCCTGCGCGCAGTGCAGCGCGGGCAGACAACAGGCCTGCGCCGCTCATGCGCAGGCTTCCTGCTGCCAGCAGGACATGCCCGTAGGTGCCCTTGTGGCCCTCGGGCGAACGGCGGCGCGCCAGGTCAACCTTCAGGCGCGCCGTCAGTACTTCCGGCGTCAGGAGGCTGACCTGGACGCCGCCCTCCCGGGCAAGGGCAGCGGGTATGCCGATGGAGCGGACCACGACCCGCCCGGCAGCCCCAGCGCCGGGATATTGCAGCAGCCCCCGCTTCAGGAACGCGAGGCAGACGGTCACTGACGCATGAATGCAGGGCTCATGCGTCTCCCCCGTGTCCGCATCCAGCCCGCTGGGGATGTCCGCGGACACAATGGCTCTGCCGCTGGCGTTCGCAGCGGCAATCAGCTCCGCATAGGCACCGCGCGGGGCTCCCGCGCTGCCTGTGCCGAGCAGCGCATCCACGATGCCGCTGCATGCGGCAAGGTCCAGGGCGTCTCTGCCGTAGACTACGGCAGGAATGCCCATAGCTGCAGCGGCATCACGCTGCAGCGCGGCTTCGCCGGCCAGCGACTCCGGCGCGGCCGCGTACACCAGCGTGACGGCGATGCCGGCCTCACGCAGGTGCCTGGCGGCGACGAGGCCATCGCCGCCGTTGTTGCCCTTACCGGCGAGGACTAGCCAATGCTCTCCGCCGGCACCGGCAAGCGTCAGCGCCGCATCTCCGCTGACGGAGAAGCCCGCAGCGTCAGCGCCGAAGCCTGACGTACCGCGCCCGCTTAAGGCGCCCGCGTCGCCCCTGCTCGCCCCAGCCCCAGCCACGCCTGCCCCGTTCCACTGCATTCTGCTACCCAGCACTCCCTCTTCACTACCCTGCACTCTACCTCGAGCCGTGCCTGCCCCAACATGCCGGGCTTCACCACCAACTACACCTGCTCCGTCCCTCCCCAATTCGCTACCTGGCACTCCCGCTTCACTACTCCACACTCCACCTCCAGCCGTACCCGCTCCATCCCGCTTCACTCCACCTCCAGCCGCTCCCGCTCCAGCCCCCCACATCCCGCCACCAGGCACGCCAGCTTCACTTGCCCGGCGGCGGCATAGGGCGATGACCTCCTCGGCAATGGCCCGTCCCGCATTTTCCATCAGGGCGATGGCCGGGATGCCCAGCCGCTCGATCGTGTCGCGGTCGAATGCCCGCATCTCCTCCGCTGTCACCACATCCATTGGTCCAGACCTCCTTCATAGTTGCTTCGATTGTACTAAGTCCCGTTTCAGCAAGCAAATAACCAGATAGCTCATGGCGGCCAATGAGCAACAAGCCCCCAGAACAGCAAAAAGCCCTCCCGCTACGAAGAGGACTTCTATGTTAGATAGGTAATGATCCCAACTGCTTAGTCTTGAGGATCAGATAAGCATACTTGGATCCATAGTTGCATTCCATACACCTAAAAACACTCAAAAGCAAGGCTGGCCTCTTCTAACTGTAGTTTGTACAACTAAATCTGCCCAATTGGGGAGAATCCCGGCACAGCGGCATTTTTAAATGTACAGACTGCAACTAAACGGATAATCGGTGGAAAATCAGGCGTTTTAGTTGTACAAAGTGCGATTAAACCTGCCGCTGACTCTACCTCTGCCTTTCCTCTGCCTTTTCACCTTCCGCCTCCGCGTATACCCCCATCAATATCCTACAGTAAACCTGGCTCTGCTGAAATTGCCTTCCTCCAGCTCATCGATGACCGCCACGGCAAAATCCTGGATGCTGATGCTGCTCCGGCCATCTTCGTCTACAATCAGCCGGTCGAGGCCGATGCGGAATTGGCCGGTACGGCGCCCGTCTACCAGAGCGGCAGGCGGACTAAGATACGTATAATCCAGCTCCGACCCTCTATAGATCTCATAGGCATTAGCATGAGCCGAAGCCAGCGCGCGGTAGTCCTCCGGGAATCCGGCGGTGTCCATCAGCCATTCTCCCGATTCCGTCTTGAGGCTGCCTGCTCCGCCGACAATGATCAGACGCTCAAGCCCAGCCGCCTGCAGCCCCTCCAGCAATGAATCCGCCACCCGCAGCAGATCATTCTCATGCCCTGCCGCCGGACCGAAAGCACTGATTACCTCCTCATGCCCGCGCACGGCTGCCGTTACCGAGGCCGGGTCCAGCAGATCAGCAGCCGTCACCTGAAGCCGCTCATGCTGAAGGCCGAAGGCTTCAGGTCTGCGTACCGCAGCCGTGACCTCATGTTTTCTTTTTAACGCTTCCTGTACAATGGCACTTCCAACCCTGCCCGATGCTCCAAACACTACAATATCCATTCTCCCGCTGCCTCACTTTCCTAATCTGCTATCCTTTAGCATTGCACGAATTCACACGATTTATCGCCGCAGAAACATTCCCTGTGAAGCAGGCATTACCGGCTCGAACCCGAATTTGGCATACAGCTTGGCCGCTTCCCCGTCAGCAATGAGACTGATATATGCCTTCTCCGGTACACTGTCCAGGAATGTGCGGATTTCCCCCATGATGGTTTTTCCGAGACCCCGTCCCTGGAAGGAAGGCTTCACTGCTATATCCGTCACTTGAAAAAAACATCCCCCGTCCCCAATTACCCTGCCCATGCCCACCAGCAGCTCCCCCGCATACACCGTCACCGCAAAAGCAGAGTTAGGCAGTCCGGCGGAAGCCCCCTCTATGCTCATCGGACTAAGCCCGGCTTCCTGCCGCAGCGCCAAATAATCCTCAACGGAGGGAAGCTCCTGCCGGATCTCCGGCTGTGCTGAATTTATCATATCGTTCCTCCTGTATCTTTTATCCAGTATCCTGTTTCCTGCAATCTGCAAGCATAACCCGCCTGCTATACTGATACCAATATATATGTATTTGTTCAAAATTGAAACGCCCCGCCTCCTCCGGCGTACAATAACTCAAAACACAGCTCTTGCACTCTGCAGACGGGCAGGTTATTCTTACCCCGTGTCCTTGGGTAAACTGTGGATAGACAAGCAACACTACTATTTTGGAAGGTTGGTGAAGTAATTATGTCTCCTACAGGGAAACTGTTTAAATGGGGAACTTTCGCTTATGAGGCTTTTCTGGCGCTGCCGATTATCGGGGGAAGCTTTGTGGTGGCAAATGCCTGGGCGCCGCTAGGAATCGCTTTTCTGCTGCATGCTGTAGCCATAATCATTCTGCTGAGAGAGCGCGGTCCGATTATCGGGAATGCAGTGGGCGTGGTCACCTCGGTGGTTGCCTTGATTCCTTTTGTCGGCTGGGTGATGCATGCCATTACCGCTATTATTCTGCTCGTAGAAGGGCTAAGCGGATCACGGCGCAATCCACGTTACTGACAGTAAGCACATTAATCAATGAACAAGGAGTACCTTACTAATTATGATTAAAGGATTATACGAAGCCCATTTACCCGTTTCTAATCTGGAAGCATCTATTGAATTCTATAAAAGGCTGGGACTGAAATTCGCCTGGCGTGATGAGGACACCGCGTTCTTCTGGATTACAGAGGGGCGGAGCTGGATTGGATTATGGGAAGGGCCGGAGGTTCAGACCCCTTATCACCCTTCCCTGAGGCATATTGCCTTCGAAGTCACTTATGAGGACCTGAAGCAATCGCTCGCCTGGCTGCGTTCCCTACAGATTGACCCTGTTCCTTTCGGCAGCAGAAGCACGGTTGAGCCTTTTATCCGCCCCCATCAAGGCAATGCCTCGGTTTACTTCAATGATCCGGACGGCAACTCTCTGGAGCTGATGTGTCATATCGAAGTCCCTCAGGGGTTGAAGACGATCACAAGCAAGCTGTCTTTTGAGGAGTGGGAGGAGCTGTGCAGGAAGTCCAGCGATTAGTTCCAGCAGCCATGCTGAGAGGAACCTACAGGGAAACCGACATGTATACTGTTTTCCGCATGCATTCGGGCCACGCGTCCGCATGTGAGCACAATGTATGCTGTTTTCCGCATACATTCGGGCCACACGCCTGCATGTGAGCATAATGTATACTGTTTTCCGCATACATTCGGGCCACGCGTCTGCATGTGAGCATAATGTATGCTGTTTTCCGCATACATTCGGGCCACGAGTCTGCATGTGAGCACAATGTATGCTGTTTTCCGCATACATTCGGGCCACGCGTCCGCATGTGAGCACCGAATGTATGCTGTTTTCCGCATACATTTGAGCCACACGCCTGCGCGCCACTTATTCACAACAGAAGAAAATCATAATTTCCTATACCACAAGAAAGACCTTCCATTGGTTGCCCAATGGAAGGTCTTTCTGTATTATCCTCGTCCCCCTGCACGGGTATCGGTCCGCCGGCTTCCGGTCTCTCCACTACCACGTGAATTTGCTGTGCTGTTCTCGAAACGTTTGCGCTCCGTGCGCTCCATCTGTACGATTTGGCCTTCATGCACTACGATGTGCAGGGAGCCGAATTCCATATCGTCGAGCAGTTCCGTTATCCGCGCAAGCCATACCTCATCCACCTTCAGTGGTTTAGCCATTCGCAAGCCTCCCTTTCCCGGTTAGGGAATAACTCTGCCTAAATTCCGTTATTACCAACTTGTATACTATGAATTAACTTAGCACGGCACCCAATAGCTGTCAATGAGCATTTTTGCGTACAAGCAGGCTTTTTACAACCATCGTCACCAGTGCCAGCAGGAGCAGCAGAGAAGCCACCGCGAAGGATGCCGAGAACTGATATTCGTTGTACAAAATTTCGACATGCAGCGGCAACGTATTCGTCTCCCCGCGAATATGCCCGGACACCACCGAGACGGCCCCGAACTCACCCATGGCCCGTGCATTACAGAGAATAATGCCATAGAGCAGGCCCCACTTAATATTCGGCAGCGTTACGCGCCAGAAGATCTGCCACCCGTGCGCACCGAGCGTAATGGCAGCCTCCTCCTCCTGTGTGCCCTGCTCCTCCATCAGGGGAATCAGCTCGCGGGCGACGAACGGGAACGTGATAAACAGCGTAGCCAGCACGATGCCCGGCAGGGCGAAGACGATTTTGATATCATGGTCGCTTAACCAGGGGCCGAACCAGCCGTGCGAGCCGAACACCAGAATGAAGATCAGCCCGCCAATCACCGGTGATACGGCAAAAGGCAGATCGATCAGCGTCACCAGAAAGCCCTTGCCGCGAAAACGGAACTTGGTTACCGCCCACGCCGCCGTTACCCCAAAGACCGTATTCAGCGGAACCGTAATGGCGGCGACCAGCAGCGTCAGCTTCAGCGCCGAGGCGGCATCCGGGTCGGTCAATGCGGCCCAGTAGACATCCAGCCCCCGCTTCAGCGACTCCACCAGCACAATAATCAGCGGCAGCGCAATCAGCCAGAGCAGGACCAGTCCCGCCAGGGAGATGAGCACCCATTTCACCGCTTGTGACTCCGTCGTAGAAGGCGATGACGCACCTGTACGCGGCCCGGGGACATGCAGGGGAACCGTACCGGCCATATTTATTCCTCCTAAAAGTTTTATGAAGCATACGCTTCCCGATTAACTTCGCAATAAAACTCGCTTCGGAAGCATAAGCTTAAGTTTTATGAAGCATACGCTCCCCGATTAACTTCGCAATAAAACTCGCTTCGGAAGCTTAAGCTTAAGTTTTATGAAGCATACGCTCCCCGATTAACTTCGCAATAAAACTCGCTTCGAAAGCATATCCTTAAGTTTTATGAAGCATACCCGTTCTCTCTTATCGCGAGCTCCTCCGCGCCCAATGCTGAAGGCTGTTAATGACCAGCAGCATCAGGAAGGAGAGCAGCAGCAGAATCAGGGCCACAGCGGTGGCTCCGGCGTAATCGAACTGCTCCAGCTTGGACATGATCAGCAGCGGGGCGATCTCTGTGCGCATCGGCATATTGCCTGAGATGAACACGACAGAGCCGTACTCGCCGATGCCCCGGGCGAACGCCAGGGCGAAGCCCGTAAGCAGCGGCGGGAGCAGCTCGGGCAGGACAATCCGCAGGAAGGTACGCCCGCGGCCTGCCCCCAGCGTAGCAGCGGCTTCCTCCATGTCCCTGTCCAGATCCTCCAGCACCGGCTGCACCGTACGGACGACAAAGGGAATGCTGATGAACATCAGCGCCAGCGTGATGCCCAGCGGTGTGAAGGCTACCTTGAAGCCCAGCGGCGTCAGCAGGGAGCCGACCCAGCCGTTCTGGGAATAGAGGGCGGTCAGCGATACGCCCGCCACGGCTGTAGGGAGCGCGAACGGCAGGTCGATCAGGGCATCGAAGATTCTTTTGCCGGGGAATTCATACCGCACCAGCACCCAGGCCAGCAGCAGTCCCAGACCAACATTGATCAGGGCCGCAGCGCCCGCCGTACTCAGACTGACACGGTAGGAGGCCAGGACGCGGGCATCCGTAGCCACATCCCAGAATTTCGCCCAGCTCAGCCCCGTTGAATTAAAGAGCAGCGCGGACAGCGGCAGCAGGACCACAAGACTCAGATACAGCACGCTGAATCCCATCGTAATCCCGAACCCCGGCAGCAGCCTGCGCCGTGACACCGTCCTTGCAGCAGCTTTGGTCGTGACATTCATCTGCCCATTCATCCTTTCCTGCCTTCGGCATATGGCCGATCAGCCTCTGGCGGAATTCCGCCTGTCAGTATGGTCTTGCCGCTTCTGCATCATCGTTCACGAACTCCGCTGTCAGCTGCCCGGTACGTAGATTTTGTCGAAAATCCCACCGTCATTGAAGTGCTTCGCCTGTGTCTCCTTCCAGGTTCCGAATTTATCCGCCAGGGTGAACAGCTTGATCTCCGGGAATTGATCCTTAAACTCGGCCTTTACGCTATCCAGTGTCGGACGGTAATAGTTCTCGGCAGCGATCTTCTGGCCTTCCTCGGTGTAGAGATATTTCAGATAGGCATCTGCTACCTCGCGCGTTCCTCTTTTATCGACGACCTTATCCACCACAGCAACCGGCGGCTCAGCCAGAATACTCTCTGACGGATTCACAATCTCGAATTTATCCGGACCCAGCTCCTTGATGGACAGATAAGCCTCATTCTCCCAGGCGATCAACACATCTCCGATGCCGCGTTCCACGAAGGTAGTGGTTGAGCCGCGTGCTCCGGTATCCAGGACCGGTACATTCTTGAACAGCTTTTGCACGAATTCCTGAGCCTTGGCTTCATCATTATTATTGTGGTCCAGCGCATAGCCCCAGGCAGCCAGGTAGTTCCAGCGGGCACCGCCGGAGGTCTTGGGGTTAGGGGTGATGACCTCTACGCCGTCCTTCAGCAGATCCGGCCAATCCTTGATGCCCTTCGGGTTGCCTTTGCGGACCAGGAAGACGATGGTGGAGGTATATGGGGAGCTGTTATGCTCATATTTACTCTGCCAGTCCGCGCCAATCAAGCCGGCCTCCTGAAGCGCATCAATGTCATACCCGAGCGCCAGCGTAACGACATCCGCCTCCAGGCCATCCAGTACAGCCCGGCTCTGCTTGCCCGATCCGCCATGCGATTGCTTAACAGTTACCTTCTGGCCGGTCTCCTGCTCCCAGTAGGCGGCGAAGGCTTTGTTATAGTTCTCATACAGCTCACGCGTCGGATCGTAGGATACATTCAGCAGCTCCACCGGATCTTTGGCCTGTGTCTGGGTGGCTTCCGGTGCTGAAGATGCATTCGCAGCCGCTTCTGTTGCTGCCGGGGCCGCTGTTCCTGCACCCGCACTATTCCCTGCATTACTGTTCCCGCAAGCCGTAAGCCCTGCCGTCAATATCAATGCAACCCCGGCGAGAAGCCCCTTCTTGATCCCTTTTGTCATCCCAACCACTCCCCCATAATAGTCTTGTAACAAGCAATAGACGCAGGAAAGCCCGCTTGCGGCAAGTCAAACCGGTCTTGTAGACACGTATCTGCGAGCCTGAAGCAGGCGTTCCTCCGTCTGTACGGTAAGAACTTATTCGATTATTCCTACCCATTTAGTAGGTTATACAGATATAATACTGAACGCTTCCCGCGCTGTCAAACCTTTTTTTCACTTTGAATGAAAGACGGCGATTGCTGGACCCGGGGCAGGAAGTGGCGCCCGTTCCTGTAAGACCCACTTGTTATTGTTGCCCCAAAGTAATATCATTGCTACATCTTATTGAGCGAAAATAGAGCGAATTCATATAAATAGAAACGGCATCACAGTTTCTATTATTGCCGCTTACACCGGGGGAAATAATCATGGGAATGGATTTGGAGTATGGTCCCGCGCCGCAGGGACCGCGGCTGCACAGGCGTGTATTCAGAGAACTGGGCAGACGTATCCTGGAGACGTACAGGTATGATACTACTTTATGGAGGACTGCGCTTAGCGGCCCGTGGACGCTATGCATTCTGGCTTTTTCTATAGTTATTATGGGTATTCCTACCGGACTCGGAAGCGCAGCGGATATTATGCTGGCAGCCGGCGCGGGGACGCTAGTTATGGCGCTGGCCGGCAATCTGCTGGCTGTGCTGCTCTCCCTAACCGGACTCCGCTGTCCGCATCTGTTCGCAGGCTCTTTGCTCAGTACCTATGGGACTGTATTGCTGATCCTGTATTTTTCCGATCTGGAGCTTGGAGCTGCAGCCGTTGTCGCCTGTATCGCAGCCTTGGCCTGCGGGATAGGGGGACTTGCGGCCGGTCTGCTGCGGACCCGGAGAATGTTCACCGGTGGTCTGCTGGCAGCGGCACTCTTCCTCTCCCCCTTCGCACTGGCCTATGGCTATGGGACGGGAAGCAGCCCGGTACCTGTACCCTCGCTTCAGAGTCTGGCGGCGGACGGACAGGTGCTTCCCGTAACGGCGGACGATCCCGCCCATCCGGGCGACTATGAGTTCCACACCTTCACCTACGGCAGCGGCAAGGATCTGCAGCGCAAGGCGTATGGCAAGGATGTCCTGCTAGCCTCTGCTTCCGTGGATGCTACCGAATATATCTCTTCCTGGCCCGTGCTGCGGACCCTGTTCTGGGGGTTCGATCCCGCTTCCCTCCCGCTGAATGCCAGAGTGTGGATGCCGGATGGGGACGGGCCTTATCCGCTGGTGCTCATGGTCCATGGCAACCATATGATGGAGGACTTCTCCGAGGACGGCTATGCCTATCTTGGTGAATTACTGGCCAGCCGGGGCTTCATCGCGGTCACCCTGGATGAGAATTTCCTGAATTATTCGGCCTGGTCGGGTATTCCGGACAACGACTTCAAGGCGCGGACCTGGATGATTCTGAAGCATCTGCAGCAGATCGGCAGCTTCGCGGAGCAGCCCGGCACCCCCTTTTACCAGAAGGTTGATTATGACTCTGTTGCACTGCTTGGCCACAGCCGCGGCGGGCAGGCAGTAGCCATGGCTGCGGATGCGGCACGCTGGTTCGGCAGTGATCCGGTTCTGGACGCTATTCAGCAGTTCCATATTACTTCGGTCATTGCCCTGGCACCTACGGATAAAATGATCGACAGCAAGCAGGCCCGTCTAACCGATGTGAGCTATCTGACACTCCAGGGCGCCCGTGACGGCGATGTACATGATTTCTACGGGGATCGTCAATATATGCGCTCTTCCTACACCGGCAATACCCCTGGCTTCAAAAGCTCGCTCTATATTGCCGACGCTAATCACAGCCAGTTCAATACGGACTGGGGGCTATATGACCAGACGCTGCCTACCGGCCTGTTCCTGAAGCGCTCCCGGATCATGGACGGGGAGGAGCAGCGGAGAATCGCCAAGGTCTATGTCTCTGCCTTCCTGGAGACCACGCTGCACGGGAGGAGCGAGTACCGGCAATTGTTCCGCGATTACCGCAGCGGTGCCCGGTGGCTGCCGGATACCGCCTACTATAACCGCTTCCAGAGCGGGGCCTATATCACGGTGGCGGACTATGATGAAGACCGCAACAGGGGCGCCGTCCAAGGCGGGACCGTCTCTACTACTACGGGGCTTCACTGGAGCGAAGAGGCCGCGAAGGACCGCGAACGGAACAACAAGCCCTCTTACGGTATTCTGCTGGAGCGCAGTAGCAGCCCGGATCAGGAGCATACGGATGCCGAGGCCGCTTACAGCATTAGGCTTAGCGACACGCTGACTCAGACGCTTGCGGAATCCCCTGCCGTAGAGGGACTGACCTTCTCCCTGGCGAACCATAATTCCGGTCCTAACGAGGATGGAGATTCCAAGCCGCTGCCGGAGGCAGAGCTCTCCCCGGAGGTAGAGGTGGAGCTGACCGACAGTAAAGACACCTCTGCAAGAATTCCCCTGGACGAAGTGATGGATATTCTGCCGCTGCCGCAGACTGAGTTTACGCTTAGTCCATGGCTGGAGGAGCGGATCAGTGACGGCAAATTCGGCAACCTCTCGGAAGCCGTCTACCAGACGTACAAGCTGCCCTTCGAGCTGTTCCTTGAGGAAGAGCCCGAGCTTGATCCGGATAGTCTGAAGGACATCACCTTTTATCTGCAAGGGACAGAAGACAAGATTATGCTGGATGACATCGGCTTCTATGAGCGGGAGGACCCGCTGACAGGAGTGTATTAACCGGACATCATTCTATTTATCTGTAGAAAAAATAACTACAGCCCAAATTGCCCCCTGTCGCCTTATTCCGGCTAACAGGGGGCTTTGCTGTTCCTGCACAGGGGTCGTTGTGCAGGTTAATCCAGGGCTACAAGGCAGACAGGCGCCGGCACTTCCAGCTCATTGCCGGTAGGGATCAGCCGTCCGGTCTCACTGTCTATGCGGAAGGAGGCAATATTGCCGCTGTTCTGGTTAGCAGCGAGCAGCATGCCGCCGATCAGAGCGAAGTTACGCGGTGTCCGTCCCCCGGAAGTCACCCAGTCCTCCGCTTCCAGCAGACCCGTAGCCTTATCAATATGGAACAGTGCGATGCTGTCATGCCCACGGTTGGATACGTAGAGGTAGCGTCCGCATGGTGATACATGGATATCTGCAGCCGTATCATCACTTCCGGCGGTATAATGCTCCGGGAGACTGCTGATACTCTGCAGGAGCTTCAGATTGCCCTGAGGCTCATCATTGGCGAACACGGTAACCGTATTGTTCAGTTCATTAACCAAATAGATCCATTGCCGCGAAGGATGAACCGCCAGATGGCGCGGTCCTGAGCCTGGAGGAAGCTCTACCTCCCGGTGAGTGACCAGCTTCCCGTCCTCCACACGATAGAACACGATCTGGTCGAGACCGAGATCACAGACCAGCACATGATCACCCGTCTTGTCCGGAATCACGGAATGGGGATGGGGGGCATCCTGACGGTCGCTGCGGATTCCCGAGCCCTCATGCTTCACCTGGGAGGACATCTCCTGTAATGACCCGTCCTCTTTCAGCGGGAACACATTGACATTCCCTCCCGTATAGTTAGACACGGCTATGTAATCTCCCTTCGGAGCCACCGAGACATAGCAGGGCGCGCCGCCCCCGGTCACTCTGCTGCCCAGCGGATGAAGCGCTTTGCTGCCGGGATCAATGGAGTAGGCATGAACCTCACCCTCATCCTGCTCACTCACTGCATATAATACCGTCTGCGCCGCATTAACCGCCAGATAGGAAGGATTCAGGATCCCCCGGGTACCGCCCATAACTCTCATTTCTCCGGTCTCCTTATCCAGCGCACCGAGCAGGATGGCCTCTTTCTCCTCTCTGTTGTACGTTCCAATATAGAATAATACTTCATTAGGCTGGTGCATGGCAGCGGCTCCTTTGTTTGTATAGTATATAAGCTTATATACCCTGTACACCCCTATACTCACTCAGCGGGTGAACCATAAATTCACTATAACATCTTTATGTACCCACTGCGTTATCAGGGTTAAACAGCATAAATTTGGACAGACTGGAATACTAAATAAATGTGTGCCGGCAAAATTTAACACTGGTTTAAACGCTGTGCATAAGGTTAATAGTAACCATCGAAGACAACAAACACAAAAGGAGCTGAGAGTTAATGAGTTTACTATGGATGTTGATTGTTGGTGGCGTAATTGGTTGGCTGGCCGGGTTGATTATGGGTAGAGACATTCCAGGCGGAATTATCGGCAACATTATCGCTGGTATTCTCGGTTCATGGCTCGGCGGCATGCTGCTGGGAAGCTGGGGACCTAAGATCAGCGACTACTATGTCTTCCCTTCACTGATCGGTGCTGTGGTTCTGATCTTTATCGTAAGCCTGATTCTGCGTTCGGTTGGCGGACGTAGCCGCTCTTAAGCCCTATGGCAGCATTCTTTCCTGAAGCTGCTGAACTATACTTAGCAAGCAGACCCGCCGGGGTTAGACTCTGGCGGGTTTGCTGTGTGCTTCAGGCAGCTCACCCGCATGAGGCAGGCTGCGCATCATTAATGAAATCCGTTCATTATCTGCTATAATGAAGTAAATAGTGACCGAAATCACAGAGGAGGAACGTGAATTATGGGTAACATCAACCCCTCACTTCTGCATGTGGGCTCCACGCTGGGAGCAGTATTCATGGCGCTGATGGTGATTTTTATCCGCATGAAGGCCAGCGCCCGCCCGGTAACCATCCGCAAAATATGGATTCCGCCGCTTGGCATGTCCACCGGCTTCGCCATGTTCGTCGTACCGGAAGTGCGCTTCCCCTGGTGGTGGGCGGTAGCGGCTTTCCTGGTCGGCTGGTTTATTTTTGCCTACCCGCTAATCCGCAGTACGCGGTTCGAAGAACGTGAAGGGCTGATCTATGCCCAGCGCTCCAAGAGCTTCGCCTTCATTCTGCTTGGACTGCTGCTGGTCCGCACCCTGCTCCATGAGTTCATCAACCGGTATGTCTCTGTTCCGCAGTCCGGCGGATTATTCTTCATTCTGGCCTTCGGCATGATCCTCCACTGGAGACTGTTCATGTATAAGCACTATACCGGAATGCTGCCTGCCGAGCCGCAGATTCCGCAGCCCCGGGTCTAGGGTGAGGCCGGGATGGATTATATAATTATGTACAAGGGGGTGTCCCCGGCAGCCTTAGGGAGGACTGCCGGGAACACCCTTTCCTTCTGTCTTCCCAAATGCCCATCAGCTGCATATTATAATTCATAAGAACCCTGATACTCTAACCTTTCATGTGAATTATGGCCAAATAACGGACGGGTGCAGCGGGCATTTTCGGTGCGATGTCAGGTAACTTGCGATGAGATCAGTTAGAATAGTACCATACTTGTAGAGAGTGGGGACTGGGCAATTGAAAAGTAAATCGAGAAAAGTGGCAATCGTCGGCTCCGGCATGGTCGGCTCAAGCGTTGCCTATTCCATGGTGAATCAGGCCATATGCGATGAGATCATGATGATTGACCGCACCTACGACCGCGCCATGGCACAAGCGCTTGATCTCTCGCACTGCATGGACTTCACCGGAACACGCACCAAGGTCTATGCCGGCACCGCCAGTGACTGTGCGGGGATGGATGTCGTCATTCTGACGGCAGGCGCCAATCCCAAGCCGGGGCAGACCCGGCTGGATGTACTGGATGCCGCCGCTGTAATTACCCGGGAGATCATCACCGAGATTATGGCAGGCGGCTTCGATGGGATCTTCGTCGTCGCTGCGAACCCTGTAGATATTGTCACTTATATGGTCTGGCAGATCTCCGGCCTGCCGCGGCACCGGGTAATCGGCACAGGCACCTCCATCGACTCTTCCCGGCTGAAAACACTGCTGTCGGAGGTGTTCACGATTGATCCGCGCAGCGTTAACGGCTACGCCCTTGGCGAGCACGGGGAGTCGCAGTTCGTAGCCTGGTCCCATGTGACCATCGGCGGCAAGCCGATTCTGCAGATTATGGAGCAGCACCGCGAGCGCTTCAGCAGCCTGGACCTTATGGATATCGCCCGCAAGACGAAGGATGCCGGCTGGGAGATTTTTACGCGCAAGGGCTCGACTCACTTCGGGATCGGCAGTGCCCTCGCTTATATCACCCGCTCCATTCTGAATGACGAGCACAAAATCATCGCCGTCTCCGCCATCCTGGACGGGGAATACGGACAACGCGGCGTATGCGCCGGAGTTCCGGCCATTATCGGCAGCAGCGGTATTCAGGAATTGCTGGAGCTGAACCTCAGCGATACAGAGATGGCTAAATTCACCGACTCCTGCAATATCATCCGTGCGGGAATTGATAGCCTCACGCTGGAGGAGCAGCACTAAGCTTAACAGCACAGCCTATACCGCAAACACCCCTCTGCTTCACACAGTAACCTGTGGGGCAGAGGGGTATTTGCGGTGATTTTACCTGATATTATTGAAACTTCTCGATCTCGCTGCGCAATTCGCTCATCAGCTGGTTGAGGGATTCGGCTGAGGTGACAACCTGGCCCATCAGATTCCGCTGCTCGGTGGAGGCCTCCGCCACCATCTCGGCGCTCTCGGCAGAATCTCTGGCAATAATCAGCATGTCGGAAATGGAGGCCGTAATCTCTTCTGTCCCGGCGGACATCTGCTCGTTGACGGCAGAGACGTCCTGGATCTGAACCGATACCTCACGGATGGACGAGCGGATATGGTCGAAGGAGGTGCCTACATTCTGCATTTTACCCATCCCGTCTCCGATCTCAGCAATGCTCTTCTCCATAGAGACCTCAGCCGCTCTGGTGGATTCCTGAATCTGACGGATCAGCTCCACAATGTTCACAATGGCGCTGTTCGTGCGCTCCGCCAGCTTCTTCACTTCATTCGCCACCACGCCGAACCCGCGCCCGTGCTCGCCTGCTCTGGCCGCTTCAATCGACGCATTGAGCGATAACAGCCCCGTCTGATTGGAGATTTCGGAGATTACGTCAACAATCTGGCCAATTTGTTCGGATTGCCCGCTCAGATTGCTGATCAGGGCCGAGGTCTCCTCCGCAGCGCCGCTGATGACATTCATCTGCTTAAGTGTGGATTGAATCTCCACATAGCCGTTCTCGACCTCGGCGCTGACTGTCTCCGCCTGGTCGGACACATTAACCGAGGATTCCGCAATCCGCTGCAGCCCGATCGCCATCTCCTCCGTAGCTCTGGCCGCCTGCTCCGAGCCTTTGAACTGCTCGCCCATTCCATGCGCGACCTCCTGGACGACCGTCTCAATCTCTGCCGATGTATTCGAGGTCTGACTGGCGTATTTCAGCACGCGTTCTGCCGAGACAGCAACCTGCTCCACGGTAGCATCGATTTTGCCGACAATGCCGGACAATGATCCGATCATATCATTAATGCTCTGGCTCATCTGGCCGATCTCATCACCCGAGCGCACGGTCACCCGTTCGCTGAGATAGCCGTCCGCTACTTTCTTCATCACCCCGGAGATCGCCACAATCGGCTTCACAATCAGACGGGTCAGATACAAGGCCAAGGCAACGACCGCCAGAATGATGATTGCAATGAACAATGTGGATATCCGCTGGGCTGAGGTGACTTTGGCGGTAATCTCACTTTTGGGAACCGTAATCAGCAGCTTCCAGTCTGTGCCCGGGACGGTACGGAAATAGGTAATCACCTGCTTGCCGTCCTCTCCCTTATAAACTTCCGAGCCTGCTTCCTTGCCGAGAATATGCTCTACGGCCTGCTTCATCTCTGTGGTCTTCGCGTAATCCGCGATATTCTTGCCGATCCGCTCGGTCTCGGAGTAGGCGTAATAATCACCCTTGCCAGAGATCACATATCCGTAGCCGGTATCGCCCACGTGGATGTTTTTGCCCATCTCCATCAGAATGTCCGGTGTCACCGAGAAGGCGATACCGCCGCCAAACTGCTTGTCCTTGTCCACGACCGGAACGAATACCGGGATAATATATTTACTGAGCTGTTCCAGATAAGACATCTCCGCTACCGCCGGAGCAAGACTCTCCTTGGCCTGCAGGAAATATGCCGATTGGCCCACATCCGCCGTAAGCTTAAGGGAATTGGCCAGAATGCCCTGCTTGTTAATGACGCTGTAGCCTTCGGACTGAGTATCGCTCTCTTCGAGTACCTTGACCACAGGAAAAATAGTATCGGGTCTTGAGGTATCGAATTCAGGATGCTGCGCAATCAGCTCCTGGACCGCAGATGTCCGCGTATTCAGCCACTCTACGATGCGTGTAGTGTTCATCTCCAGAATATTCTGGGCGAGCTCCTCGCTATCGTCTCTGGTGACACCCCCGAAGTACTGCATGAAAAAAATCGTGACGCCGAGCAGAGGTACAATAGCAATTGCCAAAATAACAAGCGAATACTTGCTTTGCAGCGATAATGATTTTCCGTTCTTTGCATTCATTTTCAATTTTGACCGTACACTTCCCTCATTCACCGCAAAATCCCCCTAGAAACCCATTCTGGTCTTCCATATGCTGTAAATATGTATATTGATATATCGGCATAAATAGACAAAAAACATAATACATACAATAAAAATAAGCCTTAAGACCCAAAAATTAGGATCATTAAGGCTTATACTTTTCATAATTATTTCATTATCGATTCATCTTACACGATTATACCGATTTCGGCGGCTGTAAGGCGCGCATGCTGTTCAGTACAGCGAGTACAGTAACTCCGACATCTGAGAATACGGCCTCCCACATCGTGGCAATTCCGAACGCTCCCAGCAGCAGAAAGACCGCTTTGACTCCCAGCGCAAAAGCAATGTTCTGCCAGACAATGGTCCGCGTCCGTTTGGCGATCCCGATGGCGGAAGCGATTTTGGAAGGCTCATCCGTCATGATTACAATATCCGCTGCCTCAATGGCCGCATCCGAGCCAAGTCCGCCCATGGCAATCCCGACATCCGCTCTGGCCAGCACCGGAGTATCATTAATCCCGTCCCCGACAAAAATGATCTTCTCCTTCGGTCCCTTTTCCCGCTCCAGCTGTTCAATCGCTGCGACCTTATCTCCCGGCAGCAGCTCAGCATGAATCTCCTGAATGCCCAGCTGTCTGCCGACAGACTCGGCTACCGGAGCGGCGTCACCCGTCAGCATAACCGTCTTGCGGATTCCCAATGCATTCAGAGCCTGAATCGCCTTAAGAGAATCATCCTTCACTTCATCTGCAATGACGAGATAGCCTGCGTAGCGCTTATCTACAGCAATATGAACGATCGTCCCGTACTCCTGCGGAGTTACGCTGGCAATCCCTTCACGCTCCATCAGCCGCGCATTCCCGGCCAGCACTGCCTTCCCCTCCACGGTAACTGCGATGCCGTGGCCGGAAATTTCGTTATAGCCGGTAATGGCTTCACCCGGAATAGCTTCGCCATAGGCTGCACGGATGGATTCCGCAATCGGATGGCCGGAGTGGCTCTCCGCATAAGCCGCTACCCGCAGCAGCTCCTGCTCTGTGAAGCCTTCCGCCGGAACATTGCCGGTTACCGTGAACTGGCCTTTGGTCAAGGTTCCTGTCTTATCGAACACAACGATCTTCACATCATTCAAGGCTTCCAGATAGTTGCTGCCCTTCACCAGAATCCCGTTCTTCGATGCGGCACCGATCCCGCCGAAGAACCCGAGGGGAATCGACACGACAAGCGCACAAGGGCAAGAGATAACGAGGAAGACCAGTGCACGGTAGATCCAGTCGGAGAAGGTGGCTCCGCTCAGAATCAGCGGCGGAATCACGGCCAGCAGCAGCGCTGTTATGACTACGACCGGCGTATAGGCACGGGCGAATTTGGTGATGAAATTCTCTGTCTTTGCTTTGTTATTCGTAGCATTCTGGACCAGCTCCAGAATCTGCGAGACTGCCGATTCACCGAAGTCCTTGGTCACTTCAATGGTAATCACACCATTGCGGTTAATGAATCCGCTGAGTACCTCGCTGCCCGGTTGAGTAGAACGGGGAACGGATTCTCCGGTCAGTGCCGAGGTATCCATCATCGCGTTGCCCTCCAGAATAATCCCGTCCAGCGGAACCTTCTCACCGGGCTTAACTACGATGCTGTCTCCTACTCTAACCTCTTCGGGGGACACTTTCCGCAGATTACTGCCTTCCTTCAGATAGGCGAACTCCGGCCGGATATCCATCAGCGCTGTGATCGAACGGCGTGAACGGTTCACCGCCATTCCCTGGAACAGCTCACCTACCTGATAGAAGAGCATAACCGCAACGCCTTCGGGATATTCGCCGATGGCGAAGGCGCCGATGGTCGCAAGGGCCATCAGGAAGTTCTCATCGAACACCTGGCCCCTTACAATATTCCGGGCAGCGGCGAGGACGACCTCTCCGCCGACAATCAGATAAGCTGCCAGGAAGATCAGCAGCTCGGTGATCCCGCTGACCGGCAGGAACATCCCGGCCGCAGCCAGAATGGCACCGCCGCCCAGCCGCATCAGGATGCGGCGCGTATCGCCCTCCCCATGCTCATGGCTGTGTCCGTGGCCATGTGAATCCTCCTGGCCGTGGCTATGCTCAGCAGCATGTGAATGCGGGTGCCCCTCTTCATGGGAATGTCCTTCTCCATGGGCATGCTCATGACCGTGCGGTTCGACGTGGGTATGAACATGACCCTGTCCTTGAACCGCTACGCCGCGTACCTGAGCTGCCCCCTCCGCAGACAACGGCTTCTTGACCGCACGCGAAGCACGAACCGCACGCGGCTTCACATGCGGCTCCAGCTTGGTTACCGTATGCTCAGCCTGCTTCGCGATCTCATCTGCAGCAGCAGCTGTTGTCTCCAGTGTCATGGTCTTCGTCGCGAAGTTGACGGAGCAGGAGGACACGCCTTCAATCTTCTTAACCTTATTCTCGATTTTCATAGCGCAGTTCGCGCAGTCCAGCCCATCCAGGACCCACTTGCGCTTCACATTGTCTTCTACCGTACTCAAATGACTCATCTCCCTTGATCGTCCCTATATATGAGTATTTGTTCATATGTTAACTTACACCTATTATATTCCCCTGAATCATGCAGTGTCAATGCATTCAGCCCACAGATTGTGGCTAATTATGTACTGTGAAGAATCTGGATGCCGATGGAGTTATTTTGGACAAACTATTCTTCATCTATATAAAAAAGCTTGTAATTTGTCTGAGCTGGCCATAATATTAACATATGAGCAATCATTCATATGTTAACTGAAAAGAGGTCCTATCTAATGAACAATTCCAAAACCGATTCACACACTCATTCGCATGCTGGAACACACACTCATTCGCACGCTGGCGGGCATTCGCATTCCCACTCCCACTCCCATTCACATGCGCATTCCCACGCACCGGATAATAAGAAAGGCCTGCTGATCGCCTTAATTATCACCGGCGGTATTATGTTCCTTGAATTCTTCGGCGGCCTGTTCACCGGGAGCCTGGCTCTCTTGTCCGACTCGGGGCATATGCTCAGCGATACCGCCTCCCTTGCCCTTAGCCTTGTGGCCATGATTATCGCGGTGAAACCGGCATCCTCCAAGAACTCCTACGGCTTCCACCGGTTTGAGATTATGGCGGCTTTGTTCAACGGGGTGACCCTGTTTGTAATCTCCGGATTCATTATGTATGAAGCCTTCCAACGCTTCTCCGCCCCTCCGGTGGTAGCCAGCGGAACGATGATGCTGATTGCCAGTGTCGGACTGCTGGCCAACCTCGTCAGCGCCTGGTCACTGATGCGCAAAAGCGGGGCTAAAGACAATATCAATATCCGCAGCGCTTACCTGCATGTAATCAGCGATGCTCTCGGCTCCGTCGGCGCGCTGGCGGCTGGTCTGATTATGAACCTGTTCTCCTGGTATGTGGCAGACCCTATCATCAGTGTGCTGGTCGCCCTGCTCATCCTGCGCAGCGCCTGGGGTGTCATCAAGCAGGCCTTCCATATCCTTATGGAAGGAACTCCGCTTAGCGTAAATGCCGAAGAGGTCGAAAAGGCGCTACTTCAAATTGAAGGGGTTCAGGATGTGCATGACCTGCATATCTGGACCATCACCTCCGGCCTGGATGCTCTCAGCGGTCATCTGCTGATCAAAGACGGGGTGAATACAGAACAGGTGCTGCAGCAGGCACTTAAATTAGTGGAAGAGAATTTCGGCATCCAGCACTCCACACTGCAGATTGAGAATTCTGCTGTGAAGCACGGTGATCTTCCGGTCTGAGGAAGAGGTGGTAAGCGGGTAAGGGAGAATGAGGGAGTCCGAGGAAAATCTAACGATTCTGTATGCCTGCCGAATGTATGCTGTTTTCCACATATATTCGGCCACTTGCCCTCACAACGACCGATTGTATGCTGTTTTCCACATATATTCGAACCACTTGCCCTCACAACGACCAATTGTATGCTGTTTTCCACATATATTCGAACCACTTGCCCTCACAACGACCAATTGTATGCTGTTTTCCACATATATTTGGTTTATCGCACATCATAATATAAAAGGGGCTGCCCCAAGCCATTACCCGGCGTTGGGACAGCCCTTGCTGTCATAACAATCTATTCATGCCGGATATGCTCATGGGTCTGCAGGAAAATCTGCTCCACATGTGCATCATTCAGCGAATAATATACGGTCTTGCCTTCCTTGCGGCGCTTCACAATCCGCAGATTGCGCAGATAGCGGAGCTGATGGGAGACTGCCGATTGTCCCATATCCAGTATAGAGGACAAGTCATGCACACACAGCTCCTGCTGGGATAATGCGTAGATCAGCCGAACTCTTGTTGGATCACCCAGTGCCTTGAACATTTCTGCCATCTTATCTGTGATCTCACGGTCCGGCAGAATCAAGGCCATCGATTCCGGTTCCAGTTCGGAACCATTACAGGTGTTGTCGCATTCTTCAAGTGCCGCTGGTTCCATGCTCCCGCCCTCCTCCATATGCTCATCCGGTGTCACCGGCGCTTAATAGTATCTTCTACGATTAATTATAGAAAAAATGGCGTCCAATGTCCATTGAGAAGAAAATACGGGAGGGAATTCATTCAAACATGCGGCGATGTATAGCCTATCCATCAGCGAGATCAGCTAGTATGATCAGTTTCGTTCGGGTTCGCTTCGAACATTCAGTGATCATTCAGTGATAGTTGTAGTCTGTGCATCTAAAAACCCCGAAAAGAAAGGTTTTCCTCTTCTAACTGTAGTCTGTACAACTAAATCTGCCCGAATGGGTGAGAATCCGGTACAGATGGATTTTTAAATGTACGAAGTGCAACTAAACCACTCCTAGGCCATATATCAGGGTGATTTAGTTGTACAGAGTGCATTTAAGCATACCTCGTATACCTTAGTCGCATACGTAAATCGTACGTGAACCCTAACATGTGATTAGTTTTAACATTTCCCGCCAGCCGCATTCCGATACCTGCTAACCTTATACCGCCTTACGCCAAAAGGCTATCAAGCCAGCGCCCAGGAACAGAAGCAGACTCCCCGCCACTACAATCATCAGGCTCTCCAGCGGCAGGTTGAAGGCGCCGAACCGTTCTTCGCCGAAGGGGGACATGGCCAGCACCGGCTGTACCCATGGATAATAAGGACCGTAGGTGGAGGAGTTGGCAATCAGTATATTGGGAATGGTGAAGCAGACATTCAGCGCAAGCGGGGCGCCGAAGCTGCTCCAGCCTTGAGAGATCGCCAGTTGCAGTGCAGCCAGCGGCAGGCAGGCAAACCAGCCTCCGAACAGGCTGTTCAGCAGCAGCCCCCAGGGAATTCCCCCCTCTGCACCCCGATACCACCCCACTCCCAGAACCCCTGCAAGAAACAGCAGCTGAACCGCACCCAACAGCGCTACAATTAATGCATATTTGGCAAAATATACGGAGGTTCGTGTAACCGGAAGCGCCAGGAGCTGCTTCCAGCCGCCGTCACTATGCTCATTGCGGCAGATTAAAGCAGCGAAGAGTCCAGAGAGTACCGGAAGAAACAGCAGCGCATGTACCGCTGACATTGTGCTCAGCAGAACCTGCCAGGTTATCACCCTATCCTCTTGCATGTCCGAAAGCGCGCCTATCGGCAGGGAGATCAGCGGACTGAGCAGTATTAACAGCCAGGTGCGGAATCCGGCTATCTTCATGCACTCCGCAGACATTATTCGCAGAAAAGTCCGCATATTCAGTCCACATCCTTTCGCGCGAAATGTATGGCTCCAGGCAGGATTACCAGGAGTCCAAGCAACAGGCCGGCTCCGCTGAACAGCCAAGGACGCGGATCACTCCAGGCTAAGACCGGCCAGGAGAGCGGGAACCATTCCGTGAAGTACACACCGAACGGGCTGACCAGCGACAAGGTCAATCCCACCGATACCGGAAGGGTCTGGTTCCGGCTGGATAGAGAGAGCCACAGCTGGAGTGCAATGACAGGCATGGCCGCAGCATAAGCGGCGAAGCCTATCCGCAGGACATCTGCAAACGGTATCGGCTGAGCGCCGAATCCGAGCAGCAGCCCGAGGACGACAGTTCCTGCCGACAGCAGCAGGCAGGACACGATAAGCAACAGCAGGCAGAGCAGCAGCTTCGCCATGAACACAGCCGTACGGGAGACAGGCAGCGCCAGAAGCTGCTTCCAGGCGCTGGTCTGATGCTCGACATTCGCAATCAGAGAGCAGATCAGTGTGCCTCCAAGATACAGGGCAATCGGTACGAAGGGTACGACCTCACTGAGCAGGCCACCCCACAGGTCCTCCCGGTACTGCCCGCGAAGATAGTCATAGCGGAGGCCGAAATTCAGCCCCTGCATGGCGATAAGACCCAGCGGGCCGAGGAAGGCGAGGAACCAAATGCCTTTGCCGCGGATCTTAAGCCAGTCGGCCGACAGCGCACGCCACATCATAGCTCCCCTCCCCCAACCACCTGCAGGAAGAATTCCTCCAGAGATTGCCTGTGCTCCTCCACCCTGTAGATCGCGTGACCCTCCTCGACCAGCTCTTTGACCAGCAGCGATACTCTCGCATCACTCATCCGGGGCAGGACCAGCCGGCCCTCCTGCAGCTCGCCGCCGCAGCCGCGCCGCACCGCCGTCATCAGCGCAGTCTCCGGCTCGGATAACGCCAGACGCAGATGGCCGGCCGCCTGCTGCTGGAGATGTGCAATGGTATCCTGATAGACCATCTGCCCCTCGCGGATAATGCCTACCGTACCGGCCATTTGCTCAATCTCGCTCAGCAGATGGCTGGATACCAGAACCGTAATGCCCTGCTCCCCAGGCAGCCGCTTAATCAGGGAGCGGATCTCCTGTATGCCTGACGGGTCCAGTCCGTTGGTCGGCTCATCGAGAATCAGCAGCTCCGGGCTGCCCAGCAGGGCTGCCGCAATCCCCAGCCGCTGCTTCATGCCCAGCGAGAAGCCCTTGACTGGCCGCGTCTCCTCCCCGGTAAGCGATACGATCTCCAGCACCTCGGCAATACGCACCTTGGGCACACCCAGAATGCGGCGGATCGCCTCCAGGTTGTCCCATGCACTCAGATGCCCGTAGTAGGACGGCGATTCCACCAGCGAGCCTACCTTGCGCAGAATCTGCATCCGGTTCGCACGCAGCTCCTTGCCGAAGATTTCAATGCTGCCGGAGGTCGGCTTGATTAGGCCGAGAAGCATGCGGATGGTTGTTGTCTTGCCGGCACCGTTCGGTCCGAGGAAGCCGTAGATTTCCCCTTTTGTAATATTGAGATTCAGGTTCTTCACAGCCGCACGGCCGCGGTATTCCTTAAGCAGATTTCTTGTCTCTATCACTGTATCCTTCATTCTCTTCACCTCGGTAACAGCATAACGCCCCAAGGTTAAAAGCACGGAAGCAGCAAGTTTAAATTTTGTTTAAATTGTTCGGGGTGTCCCGCTTCCAGATCACAACCTCGGTCCCCTTCGCCGTGCTCTCCATGCTCCATTCCAGGTCCATCCGTTTCAGCAGCAGATCGACAATCGACAGGCCCAGGCCGGCTCCTGCGGAGTCCGTGCTCTGCGCAAGGCCGCCGCCGTGATCGGAGATGATAATCACCCGGTTACCCTCACGGATCTCCGTAAGTATTCCAACATATAATCCGCTGCGCGCATGACGCAGAATGTTCTGGAACAGATTATCCAGCACCCTGCGGAACCAGCTGTCATCGATCTCCCAGTACAGCGGCGCTCCCTCCAGATCAATCTCGATCTGGTACCCCTCCTTCTCCCACACCGGATACCAGGCGGCGGCGCTCTCCCGCACCAGTCTCAGCACATCCCGGCGTTCCGGGTGCAGCGCAATGCGTCCGCTGTTCAGCAGATTGTAGGACAGCAGGTTCTCAATTAGGATGCCAAGGCTCTCAATCCGCTGATCCATCAGCTCAAGGGAGGACTGGCCATGCGGTGACAACGGCTCCTTGCCCAGTACATGGAGGTGGCTGCGAATGACGGTCAGCGGAGTCCGCAGATCATGCGACAGATCGGCCACCAGCCGCTTGCGCAGCGCCTCTTCTTCCGCCTCTCTGGCACGGCCTGCCTTAAGCTCCGTCACCATGGTATTGAATGCTTCCTCCAGACGCCCGATCTCATCCGGCTTCCCCGGCGGAACAATCTGCGGCAATCCCTCCTGCCCGGTGAACACCATAGCGGTCTGCAGCCGCAACAGTCTTCTGCGGATCATGATGAAGAAGAACCAGGAGCTGGTGATGAACAGCAGGAAGAACACCAGCATGGCAATCGTATACCATTTATCCAGTCCTGCCCCATATTTGCTTTCCGTAATATCCTCAGGAATCTGCATGACCATGAAGCCCTCTGCGGCCTCTGCCCGGTCTCCTATAAAAGCGACAATCGCCAGCGGCTTCAGCACCGCACTGTCCTTCATGAAGGATACCGCTTCAGCGGCGCTCCACTGGACGGGAACAGCCGGAGCCTCTCCCGTCAAGAGCAGCGGCGGTCCTGAAGGCTCTGTCACCAGCTGTGTTGTGCCCGCAGGATCGACCCAGAATATTCTCGACAGCGGATAGGCTTCGCCTAAGGCCGACAGCCGCTTGGTAATATCCGCCGGGGGTTCACCAAGAAGCTTGCGCGCTTCCTCATGCCACAGAATCTCCAGCTTATCTATACTGGAATACTGTTCATACTCCTTGGGTGGACTTGTATGAGTAGCCCCCGCGAAGATGCTGTATACGGCAATCGTCAGCGGAATAACAACCGGCACGAACAGCAGTGCAGCTACAATAATCAGCAGATAACGAAAAAGAAGCGAACGGTGCAGCAGCTGGAAACGCCCTGCCCCCTTCACCCTCTCACCCGGTAGCCGATCCCCCGGACCGTCTCAATAATCTCCGGCGCGGCCGGATCAAGCTCCAGCTTCTCGCGCAGATAACGGATATGTACCATCAGCGTCTTGTCGCCTTCGATATAGCTCTCCCCCCAGACCGCCTCATAGATCTGCTCCTTGGTCAGAATCTGGCCCAGATGCCGCAGCAGATAAGAGAAGATCTGAAACTGCTTACCGGTAAGCATAATTTCCCGTCCGGTCGCAGCTTCCGTGACCACACTGCTCCCCGGTATGACAACCAGATGCTTAAGGGTCAACTGAGCGGGCGCGGCAGCGCCGCTTCTTCTCAGCAGAACCTCGATTCTCGCCGCCAGCTCATCGGGATGAAACGGCTTGGTCAGATAATCATCCGCGAAGTCCAGCCCCTGAAGCTTATCGTCAATGGAGGTGCGCGCCGAGAGCATCAGAACCGGCAGCTCCGGATAGGCCCGCTTCAGCCGCTGGCCGACGGTGAAGCCGTCCAGCCCCGGCAGCATCACATCCAGAATCGCAAGCTGGCAGCCCTCTGCAGCTTCAAGCGCCCCGTCTCCGCTCTCCAGCCAGCGCACAGCATATTCCCGTTCCCGCAGATCTGCAGCTACGACACTGCCGATCTCCCGGTCATCTTCTACGTACAATAGGGTTACACTCACGTTGTTCTCCGTCCTTTCTTCCTTCAACTGGCAAAACAAATCCCCGGATACCGGCAGTCTTGAGGTCTGCGGTATCCGGGGAGAATGATCCTTGCTGTTCAGGCCGTAATTCCAAACCTTCCCGGAGGCTTATCCTCCGGCAGCCCGAACAGATAGCCTTGTCCCAAATCCATACCGAGATCACGGCAGACCAGGAATTCCTCACGGCGTTCAATGCCTTCGGCCAGCAGGCTTGCACCGAATTCTCCGGCCCTGGAGATTATCTCCCTAAGCATCCGCTGCTTCCCCTCATCCCTGTCACAGAAGCTGATCAGACTGCGGTCAACCTTGACATAATCAGGCTGGAGGCTGGACATCAGTTCAACGGTCGAATAGCCCGCGCCCACATCATCCAGCGCAACCCGCATCCCCTGCTGGCGGTATTCGGCGAAGATGGCGCGCAGATGGGCAATATCGCTGATCTGCTCCGTCTCCACTACTTCAAATACATAGTCCGCCGGGTTCTGGTCCAGCCTCCGGATCGCCTCGAAGGTATGAGTAAGACAATACTTGGGATTATAAATAGAAGAGGGCAGGAAGTTAATGAACCGCTTGATGCCCTTAGGCAGCAGCTTACTGCTGGTCTCTATTGCCGAGATCCGGGCGGCCCGGTCAAGGAAGGAGTGAAACCCTGTCCGCCGGGCAATCTCAAACAGCTCATAAGGCTGAAAATAACTGCCCTGGGGCAGCGGGCGCAGCAGAAATTCAAAGCCGACAATCTCCTCGCTGAAATTCACAATCGGCTGCATGTGGCTGCAGAAATCATGGCTCATAATGATGGACACCAGATTCTCGTTAGCGAAGCGGACCTTCAGCTGATCGAAGGTCAGCCACCGTTCCGGGGCCGCAGGGGCACCTTTGCTCTTAACGCATA
Source organism: Paenibacillus sp. FSL M7-0896 (assembly GCF_037975415.1). NCBI lineage: Bacteria > Bacillati > Bacillota > Bacilli > Caryophanales > Paenibacillaceae > Paenibacillus > Paenibacillus sp. FSL M7-0896. The sequence goes on along the minus strand of NZ_CP150250.1, from coordinate 123,614 downwards.
CGGATAAGGAGTCGGCTATGTCCTCAGCCGCCACCAGCCATTCTATAAGCTTCAACAGCTCTTCCTTACGATGATATGGAATGGTACAGGTCTTGCTTGTCTCAAATACTTCATAACCGGCATTCCGGATGGCAGCAGCCAGCGGATCAGAGCAGGGGCGGAGCTTCAGCTCCCCTTGATCCTCTATCGGGTCGATGTCAGCACAATCAACACAGTTCATGGCAATCCCCTCCGCCTCATGATGTCGATAACCTGAGGTCATTATAGCATGATTCCTTAGGCACAATCCGAAAAGCAGCAGCAGAAAGGGCCCCCTATGAACCATGGAGGTTCCTAAGAGGCCCGGATTGCCGGACTATATAGTACTTAGGCTTAGGCGGAACTTATCCGTTACCGGCCACTGCCATCCTTTTACCGGAGACAACCGCTTAAGACTGCCATACCCCGTGCTCACCGTTCTTACCCATATATTCAATCCGCGAAGGGGACAGCTCAAGAATGACATAATCGGGATCATCCGGTCCCTTGAACCATTTCTCCAGGGACTCATTCCATACCTTAGAGCGCAAGCTATCATCCTTCGTCACAGCAACTGTAGCTTCAATCTCCAGTACATCCTTGCCGCCGCCCTGTTCATAGCCAAGCAAGAGACTAGCATTCGGATTATCCTGAAGCTCTTCTACCTTATGAGTCTTGCGGTTAGTTGCCAGATAGATGGACAGTCCGTCATGAAATATCGCCATGTAACGCACCTTAGGCTTGTTACCGGCCTCAATCGTGCCGAAGGAACCGAACCTGTTGTCGTCCAGCACCTGTATGATTGTTTTCTCCAGCTCTTTGTTATCCATTGACGTCACAGCTCCCTTCAAATTCATGTGAATATAAGTTTATATATTCACGTCCACGGTTTGGATTTATGATTAACCTGTGCCTAATATAGTGTACCCTTCCCGTTCATTCTGAATCCCGCCATCTGTTCATAAATTGATTCATAAGGAGTCTTATTCTTGAAAAAACTAATCTGGATCGGCTGTCTCTCCTATTTCGTAATCGGCCTCGCCCATGTCGTCCTGGGCTCCATTCTTCCGGTGCTGCTCCAGCATTATGACCGCAGCTACAGTGCAGGGGGCGAGCTGATCTTCAGCCAGTTCGCGGGCTTCCTGGCCGGCGTACTGGTCTCGCCGCTGCTGAACCGGCGGTTCGGCAAGCGCGGCGGTATTCTGATTGCCACAGGGTTGCTGCTCTGTGCCGAGATTGCCTACGCCTTCCTCCCGCCCTGGGGCTGGATGTACGTAATTGCCGTAGCCGCAGGGTTCGGCTTCGGGATGATCGAAGCCGTCATCGGCACGATTATTATTGCCGCAGTCACCGAAGGAACGGCGGTTGCCATGAGCCGGCTGGAGGTGCTGTTCGGTGTCGGGGCGCTGCTCATGCCGCTGGCGGCCAGTCCGCTGATTGCCGCCGGGCAGTGGAGGCTGGCCTTCCTGATCGTTGCCGCCTTCTCCCTCCTCTCGCTGCTCTTCTGGGCGAAGAGCAGATTCGGCCCGCTGGACAGCGCGCTGAATGAGCGGCCTGCCCGCCCTGACCGCGCTGCGGCAGCGGAAGCGGGAACCACCAGACGGTTGTCCTTGCCCTACAAGGGCAAGCAATGGGTCGTGCTGGGCTTGTTCATTCTGTTCTTCTTTCTCTATGTAGGCACTGAGATGAGCCTGGTGAATTTCATGCCGGCGATCTTCATTGCGAAGCTGGGCATGAGCGAGGCCGCGGCTGCACTCACGGTGACCTTCTTCTGGCTGGCCATGTCGGCGGGCAGACTGTTCGCCGGTGTCATCGCCGAGAAGATTTCCTACCGCATCTATGTGCTCGTCAGCTGCTTTGCCGCTTTGCTGCTGCTCGTTATTTTCCCGTTCGCCGGTCACCGGCTTGCCGCCTTTGCCATCATCCTGCTGCTTGGCCTGTTCATGTCCGGCATCTTCTCCATCGCGCTGGTCTTCTCCAGCAAGCTGCTGCCCGGCGCGGAAGAATCCACGCCGAGCATTATGATCGCCTCCGGCGGAGTCGGCGGCGCGGTGCTGCCGCTGCTGACCGGCTGGTCCATGGATCATCTGCAGATCGCCCAGACCTCGGGACTTTTGGCCGCTTTTGCCGCGCTGTTATTCGTGCTGAGCGTGACCGCCTGGAGAATCGGGTAATTGTATACAACAAGGTCCATATTCTGTGAATAAGGATGGAACCCACACATGGCTGAACTGCATTCCGAGCCCACTCTGCATACCGCCTTGCTGCAATTCATTTTCCCCTTCTCCATCAAGGCCGAGGTCGATGAAGAGCTGATTGAGAGTTTACAGCAGGATGGATTTACGCGTTTTTTTCTTGAGAACAAGGAACTGGAGCATGCCTATTACGGAGAGAACCACTGTGTATCCCATGAGAAAATGGAGCGCAGCTATCTTCCTTTTGCCGCCCATGTCTTGTTTCCGCATGAGAAGGACAGGGATTCCTTCCGCCGCTTTTCCCGGGTGAGTGATCTGCTGTGCGGGCTGCAAATGCCCTTTCAGACGGTTCCCTTCCGCGTGCTGTCGACCGATGTGTTCCTCTGCCCGTTCGAGCTGGGCTTCCTGACGGTAAGAGTGGCTATTGAGGAGGAGAATCTCCCCTTCAGCATGGTACTCGAATTCGCCGACCGGTTCCGCAACCTGGAGGATGTAAGCGTTCAGGATGAGCATACCTTCATCCATTGTCATAAGAAGTCTTTTGCCCGGGTGGAGGACTTCGTGTTCAGGCATCTGGCAGCCGGGCTGGAGCCGTATCTCGATCCTGCGGAGACGAATGGCAATTATTTCGAGACCCTGCCCTTCTTCGTCGATGAACGAATGCTGGTGCAGGCCTTCTACGGCGTTAATCTCCCTGAGGACGAGGAAGAGATCAGTGTCGAAATGCTCTACCGTGCCTCTCAGGTGGATGGTCTGACCATCGACGGCAGCCCCTACATGAGTGCAAGTGATCCGGATTATATCAAGCAGTACACCCGGGAGCATTGCTATAGCCGCTGGGGGCCGGACACCTACTATATGACCAATGAGCAGACCTTCTGCTGCGTGAGCCGGGCGAAGCCGGAGATTGCCGCAGGCCTGATCAGCCAGATGTACGGAGAGTATTATTACGGAATGCTGCTGAGTATTTTTCATAAAATCGTGCTGCTGAAGCTCGCCAACCTCCACTCCCGGCTGCGTATCAACCACGACAACGATGAGATCGAGAATCTGATCTTCCTGATCAACAAATTCTCGGCCAAATTCTACTTCCTGGAGCTGATTTCGCAGTCGCAGGGGCGGGAGATTTTTTTTCAGCTGCGTAAGGTGTATGGCAATGATGCGCTGTTCGATGAGGTGAAAATGACCCTGAATGACCTGTTCCAGTATCAGGACAAATTCCAGGCCAAACGGCGGGATACGCTCCTGATGGTGCTCACCGTATTTACGGTCATCAGCGGGATCTACGGGATGAATCAGGTCATCGAGGATCTGAAGGGCCAGATTGACTGGAGCAAAATGCTGGAGTACTCCGCGTTCGAGTATCTGGCTCTGTTCCTGACCTTCTCGGGGATCACCGTCAGTGTCGGCTTAACGCTGAGAGAGATCTGGAACGGCATCCGCAGCCGCCGCAAGAAGCGGCATTATACGAGGGATTAAGGCACAGAGGGTGGACAATGTCGAAGCTGCCGTCTATAATACACCGTAAGAACATAGCAATACCCGTGAACTTTATAGAACCAGGGGTGCTGGAATTGGCCGGCTGAGATTGTATCCCACAAGATACTGACCCTTATACCTGATCTGGATAATGCCAGCGTAGGAATCATCATTCGGCACAGTGCCTTAAGCGGTACTGAAGCTGAATTCCCCTCACGCAAGTAACTGGCGTCCCGATCTTCGGGACGCTTTTTTGATTCTAAGGATGTACAGGAATAGGGTTTCTGTAAGCTCTGAAGACCAGGGGTTGCTGGAAGGAGAGAGAAAGAGAAATGGGAGTCAAAAAAACAGTAATGCTGCTGCTCAGTTCCATGCTGGTTCTCACAGTCGCGGGATGTGGCGGCGGGAACAACAGCGGCAATGCGGGGGCCAGCGCACCTGCTGCCGGGAACAGTACGGCTGCACCTGATGCAACCGCAGTCGCACCCACAGATGCACCTAAGGCGCTGACTCCGGTCAAGATTGCCCTGGACTGGACGCCGAACACGAATCATACCGGCCTGTATGCAGCTAAGGAGCTGGGCTATTACGCGGAGGAAGGTCTTGACGTACAGATTGTACAGCCAGGCGCTGCCGGGTCTGATACTATGGTCACTTCCGGCGAAGCCCAGTTCGGCATCAGCGCCCAGGAGGCGCTGACCCTAGCCCGCCTGCAGGATGTGCCGCTGGTGTCGATTGCTGCAATCATTCAGCATAATACCTCGGGCTTTGCGGCTCCGAAGGACCGCAATATTAAGACGCCGAAGGATTTTGAAGGCAAAACGTACGGAGGCTGGGGCTCCCCTGCGGAGCAGGCTGCCATGAAAGCCATCATGGACCCCGAAGGCGGGGATGTCTCCAAGGTGAAGCTGGTGAATATCGGCGAAGCGGACTTTTTCACAGCCGTGAAGCGGGATATTGACTTCGCCTGGATCTTCTATGCCTGGACCGGGGTGGAAGCCGAGCTGCGCGGGGAGCCGCTGGATATGCTCTATCTTAAGGATTATGCGCCGCAGCTGGATTACTACACACCGGTGCTGACCACCAGCGAGAAGGAGATCGCCGAGCATCCTGAAGTGGTGAAGGCCTTCCTGAAGGCTACGTCCAAGGGTTATCAGTACGCTATCGATAACCCGGAAGAAGCCGCGACGGTACTGTCGGATGCTGTACCTGATCTGGACCCCAAGCTGGTGCTGGCCAGTCAGAAATGGCTTAGCCCGAAATACAAGGACGACGCCCCGCGCTGGGGTGAGCAGAAGCTTGAGATCTGGAAGAATTACGCCGACTGGATGTACGGCCTGAAGCTGCTGGATAAGCCGCTGGATGCGGAGAGTACGTTTACGAATGAATTTTTGCCGGAATCATAATGAACCCGCATGGCGGGAATCTTATACTTAACTTGAAAGGATGATTGATCATGGCTAATACACTGCTCAGCATTCAGGTAATCCCCAAGACACCGAACAACGAGGATTCCATCCCTTACGTGGACAAGGCTATAGAGGTGATTCAAAAGTCAGGCGTGAAGCATCAGGTGAATCCGCTGGAGACTACGATGGAAGGCGAGCTATCCGAGCTGCTGGATATTGTGCGTGATATGCATGAGGCGCTGGTCGCTTCCGGCAGTCCTAGTGTCATCTCACAGATCAAGATCGCCCATAATCCGGGCGGCATCAGCATGGAGAAGCTGACGGAGAAATACCGGCCGTGAGAAGCACCTGGAAGCTAGTGTGGCCGCCCTTTGTGGCGGTCCTCTTTTTTGTCGGGATATGGCAGCTATCGGTCATGCTGTTCGATATCCCGGCTTACCAGCTGCCCAGCCCCGCGGATATCGCGCGTGAGACGAAGAATAACGCCTCCGGGATCTGGGAGCACACCGCCGCCACGCTGCGGCTGACCCTGATCGGCTTCCCGGTCGGCACAGGCATCGGCCTGCTCACCGCCTTGCTGCTGCATCTGCTGCCCTGGGTCAAGCGAGCGCTCTATCCGCTGCTGATTCTCAGCCAGAATGTGCCCTCCATTGCGCTTGCCCCGCTGCTGATTATCTGGTTCGGCTTCGGCCTGCTGCCCAAAATCATCCTGATCACCCTCGTCTGCTTCTTCCCTGTGGCTGTTGCGACCATGGGCGGGCTGACGCAAAGCGACCGGGTAATGCTGAATTATATGAAGATGGCAGGTGCAGGCAAGTGGCAGATCTTCACCAAGCTGGAGCTTCCCGGCTCGCTGCCCTCCCTGTTCTCCGGGCTCAAAATCTCCGCCACTTATGCGGTGATGGGCGCAGTGGTCGCCGAGTGGATCGGCGCCGACAAAGGGATCGGCTACTATATGCTGCTGCAGAAGTCCTCTTACCGTGCGGACCGGATGTTCGTGGCCATCGCCATTATCGTGCTGCTGAGTCTCGTATTATTCGCGCTCATTGCCCTCCTGGAGAGATGGCTGGTGCGCTGGAAGCCGCGCAAGGAAGCTTAATGCCACGGGAGGATATCCCAACACGGAAGTACTTATAATTAACTGAAGGAGGTTACGCGAAGTGTCTGAGCTTACGAGGATTGAACTGGAGAAGGCGGACGGAGACGGACGCCTGGGAACACGGAGTGTGCCGCCTGCGCTCGAAGTCAGCGGCATCAGCAAGTCGTTCAAGCACCGCCGCCGGGAGACACAGGTGCTGAATCAGGTCTCCCTGACCGTGGAGCCGCAGGAATTCGTCTCCATTGTCGGCCCGTCCGGCTGCGGCAAAAGCACGCTGTTCCATATCATCGGCGGCCTTACGCTGCCGGATACCGGAACCGTCCGCATGAATGGCATCCCGGTGACCGGGCAGCGCGGCAAGATCAGCTATATGCCGCAGCAGCCCGCGCTGTTCCCGTGGCGCAGCACACTGGACAACGTCCTGCTTGGCGGCGAGCTGCAAGGCGCCCCGCAGCGGGAGGCCCGCGAGGCTGCGCGCCACTGGCTGGCGAAGATCGGCCTCGGCGGCTTCGAGCGGGCCTACCCGCACATGCTGTCCGGCGGCATGCAGCAGCGGGCCGCCTTCCTGCGGGCCATGCTCGCGCCGCAGGAGCTGATGCTGCTCGACGAGCCGTTCAGCGCGCTCGATGCGCTGACCCGCGAGCAGATGCAGCGCTGGCTGCTGGAGCTGTGGGAGGAGAACCGCCGTTCCGTGCTGTTCATCACCCATAACATTGAAGAGGCGCTGCTGCTCTCCACCCGCATCTATGTTTTCTCGGGGCGTCCCGGCTCCGTCCTCCACACCGTGGAGGTCCCCTTCCCGCGTCCGCGCCGCGAAGAGATCGCCGATTCGCCGGAGTTCCTCCGGATGCGGCGCCAGCTCTCAGAGTGGATGCGCGAAGAGCAGGCGAAGAGCCAGAGCTAAGTAACCACTCCGGCGGTATAACCTCCCCGTGTAGGGAGGTTATTTGCTATGTGCCCGCCAGCCTAATGTGATCGTTTTTTCGATTATATTTGGACCACGCTACCCCTCCAGTCCCATTGTGGTCGGTTTTTCGATTATATTCGGACCACGTGCTGCCCCCAGTCCCATTATGGTCGGTTTTTCGATTACATTTGGCCTACGCGCTGCCCCCAGTCCCATTGTGGTCGGTTTTTCGATTACATTTGGACCACGTGCTGCCTCCAGTCCCATTGTGGTCGGTTTTTCGATTACATTTGGACCACGTGCTGCCCTACATCCAGCCCTTGTCCTCCGCCAGCCGTACCGCTTCAATCCGTGTTTTTACCTCCAGCTTGCTGAGGATCTCCGAGATGTAGTTGCGGACCGTGCCATAGGAGAGGTGGAGCGCCGCGGCGATCTCTCCGGCGCTGCGGCCTGCGGCAGCCAGCTTCAGAATCTCCCGCTCCCGGTCCGAGAGCGGGTTCTCTTCGCGCAGGCTGCCGAAGACCAGCTCGGGCGAGACCTCGCGGCCCCCGCCCATCACGCGGCGGATGGCATCCGCCAGCTTATCCACCGGCTCATCCTTCAGCAGATACCCCTGAATCCCGGCCTTCACCCCGCGCTCGAAATAACCGGGACGGGCGAAGGTGGTCAGGATAATGATTTTGGTGCGGCAGCCCCGCGACTTCAGCAGCTCGGCCACCTCCAGACCGCTCATCAGCGGCATCTCAATATCCATCAGACACACATCCGGCTGGACACGCTCGATCAGAGCCAGCGCCTCCGCCCCGTCTCCCGCTTCGCCTGCTACCTCAATATCATCCTCCAGATCGAGCAGCGATGCCATCGCGCCGCGCAGCAGCCGCTGATCTTCGGCAATTATGATGCTGATCATGCCGTTTCCCCATCCTTTCCATCCTTCACTACTCTTGGTGTGACCACCGTCAGCCGGGTTCCCCCTCCGGGTCTCTGGGCAAGCGTCAGTGAACCGTCAATCAGGGCCAGCCGCTCGCCCATTCCCTTCATGCCATTGCCGTCCCGGCGATCCGTGCTCTCCGAGCCGCAGGCATCTACCCCTATGCCGTTATCCTCCAGCGTAATCTGTACCTCGCCGGGTGTCATTACGATGCTGATCCGGCACTGGTCCGCACGGCTGTGCTTGACGATATTGGTCACGCCCTCCTTGATGCAGAGGCTGAGAATACTCTGCGTCAGATCGGATACGCCCGGCAACGCTGCATCCCCTTCTACCTCAAGCGCAATCTCGGCGCTGCGCAGCATCTCCGCTGCCTCAACCAGCTCTTCGGCAACTGAGACTGCACGCATCTCTGAGACCAGCTCCCGCACCTGGCGCAACGCGGCCCGCGAGGTCCGCTGGATCTCACGGGCTTCCGCCTGCGCCCGCTCGGGATTTTTGACAACCAGCTTTTCAACAAGCTGGCTTTTCAGCGTAATCAGTGACAGCGTGTGTCCCATCGTGTCATGCAGATCGCGGGCGATGCGCATCCGTTCCTCGCGCTTGATCATCTCTCTAATCACCTCATTGGCCTGATCCAGCTCCTTCTCCAGCATCCTCCGCCGGTTCATGGAGCGGATACCGAAGGGAGTAATCAGCATCATCAGCGCAAAGGGCACCATGAACAGCAATCCCCCCGTGCTGTACATTTGATCCAGGGACAGCAGAGCCAACGTGATCAGCACAGCTGTGAATATGGCCAAGGCCCGTCTGAACCGGCGCAAGTCGGTATACCAGCCGATAAAGTTGCTGGTGAAGAAGCCCATATACATATTGTAGGGGCTATAGACTACGGTTAGCACGACAATAATCAGCATCTGCAGCCCCAGCCAGGCCGTATACGTTCTCTCTTCCGCCCAGTAGAGCTGGCGGTAAATCACCAGGAACAGCAGGAGCAGCGCCACTCCCCACACCAGCTTATAGCCGCTGTAGCCATCGAGATTCAGCACCGGGAACACCAGATAGAACAGCCAGATATAGGGGAAGAAACCGAATCTTTTCGGAAATATCCGGAACTGCTTACGTGCCACCATGGATTACACCGCTTCCTGTTTTCGCCTTATATAGACCGATAATAACATAAATACAGCCAGGTAACCGAGCAGCAGCAGTACGGCCTTCCACGACGGGGAATCTCCCGCTACAATCGCCCAGGCTCCATCTCCATAATTGTAGGACGGCAGCCAGTGTCCGATCTTCTGCATCAGCTTAGGCATAATCTCCAGAGGCATCCACATGCCCCCGGCCACCGCCAGCCCCATATAGAGCACATTGCTCACCCCGCTGGCCGTATCCACCCGCTTCATGGACCCGATAATCGTACCCAGCGCCAGAAAAGGCAGAGAGCCCGCAAGCAGCCACAGTCCGCTAAGCAGCCACTGCGCTGCTGTCAGCGATACCCCGTTAATCAGGTACCCGGCTGCGAAAATGCACAGAACCGAGAACAGATGCATGATGCTCTGACCGAACATTTTGCCGAAAAAATATACCGAAGACGGCAGCGGAGTAATGCGGATAAACGTATTCCAGCCCTGCGTCTGCTCCTGCACCAGCCGGACGCCGAGGGTCATAATCGCCGAGCCCATCACGCTGAAGGCCGCCATCGACATCAGATAATGCGCCTGCCACTGCTTCGTATCGTCCGTCCCCGTATTCACCACCCGGGTGAAGATGAAGTAGAACATAATCGGCATGAGCAGCGACCAGAATACATAATAGGGATTGCGGATAATCCGCAGCAGCTCTGCCTTGCACTGGGCTATCATAGGGTTCATCATACTGCCGCCTCCTCTTGATTCAGGGTCAATTGCTCGAACGCTTCATCCAGCTTCCCCTGGTCGATCCGTACATCCTGCACGGCCAGCCCGTTCACGAAAATAGCCCGCAGCGCCTCATCCGTATTCCCTGTCGACACATGCAGCCGTCCATCCTTCTCGTAGCAGCCTTCCACGGCTGGCAGCTCCAGCAATTGACCGCGCAGCAGCGCCGGGTCGCCGGACGCCAGGAAGGACAGCGACTTCTTGACCAGTCTCGCCTTAATCTCATCCGGGCTTCCGTCCGCCGCCAGCACTCCCCGGTTGAACAGCAGAATCCGGTCCGCGATATCCTCCGCCTCCTGCAGATAATGGGTGCTGAACAGAATCGTCTTGCCCTGATCGGCCAGTCCCCGCACCCTCTCCCAGAAATGCCGCCGCGCTGTCGTATCCAGCCCCACCGTGGGCTCGTCAAAAAACAGCAGATCCGGGTTGCCCGCCAGCGCCAGCGCGAAGCTGAGACTGCGCTTTTGTCCGCCGGAGAGCTTCTCCGCATAGCGGTTCAGATCCGCCTCCCCCAGCCCCGTCGCCTGAAGCAGCACCTCCATCTCCATGGGCTGCGGATAATAGCTGCGGATCAGGGCCAGAAGCTCCCGGACCTTGAGCCGGTCCATGACACTGACCTCCTGGAGCATGGCTCCGGTCCGCTGCTTCACTCTGACGTCTGCCGGCTTAAGACCGAACACCTTCACGCTGCCCTCCGAGGGCTCGAGCAAGCCCAGAAGCATCGCCAGTGTAGTGGTTTTGCCGGCTCCATTAGGGCCAAGCACCGCTGTGATCGAGCCGCGGCTAATCGTAAAGCTCACCTGCTTCACCGCTTGCTTCTCCTGGAAGCTGCGGCTGACATTGTTCATTTCAATGACATGTTCCATCGTGTATCCCTCCGTGTCCTTCTGCCCTCTTGGCTATATTGCTATAGTACCGGAGACCGGAGAGAAGCATCAGTATGGACTGTCACCGATTCAAAGTGACAACTGTCACCCGGGCAACAAGTGGAAACGGCTTTGCCGGTCTTTTAAAGGACGGTAGCGTTTCAGCGAGAAATAGAAGGATAATTTATCATGTGAAACATATAAATTCTTATATTTAAATAAAGCGCTCCTGTCCACGATTCCGTTATCGTAGCAGGAGCGCCTCCGTGTGCATATTACTCAAACCTCAATTGCCCAATCGCCTGTTCCAGCATGCCGTTCAGCGTCTCCCCTCCGGGAGGGGCGCTTACCCAATGGAAAACCGCTGTGCGTATCGCTGCCATAAGCAGCGCGGCCAATAAATCCGGGTACAGGTCGAGCTTCACATCCTTGTGTGTACGCTCCGATATCACCTTGGCGAGCTCCCGCTCAATCTCGATCTCCACCTTCCGTGTCGCGCCGAACAATGCAGGATCATCGCGGAGGAGGACGATGCGTGCATACCACTGCCGGTCTGTAGTCTCAGCGAATCCGTCAAGCACAGCGGCGCGGATGGAGTCCTGAAGCGGTTCACCTGAAGGACGGCTGGCAAGGGTAGCCGCTATCCGCTCGGAACGCTGATAGGCATTGCCGACAATAGCAGCCTCTTTGGACGCAAAATAGTTATTGAACGTCCGCATGGAGACATTCGCAGCTGCGGCAATATCCTCCACCCGAACCTGACTGGCCCCTTTCTCCATGGCAAGTCTGCAGGCTACATCACTTAGCGTCCGCCTGGTCTCTTCCTTCTTGCGTTCTCTCAAGCCCGGTTTCTCAGTCGTCATGTCCGTCTATGTCTCCATTCCTGTATGTAGTCAATTCTATATGTAATCAAAGGCCTGCGGTGCTGAAAGTTTCAGCACTACAGACCCTGGTATCATTCTGCGGAATGGTTTACTGCGCCACTGGAAGCTGAATGTTATAATCCAGCACCTCGTCCAGCCAGTCAAACATCACCTGATAGCTGAGCGGCAGATTGTTCAGTTGGCAATGCAGGTCGGCACCATCCTCTTCCGTCCCCTTGAATATCGCATTCTTCTCATTCGGAGCCTTCTCGTAAGTGTCTATCGCTTGCCGCTGCATCTCAGGATGCTCTGCTTCCGAATACATGGAGAGCAGGGGACATTTGACGTCCTTCGGGTCCACTTCGATAGCTTCCCTGGCTACATGATACCACTCGGCAATACTATCGAAGCCGTGCGACCAAGCCGATCCGGCGAATAGAACCTGGCCGGTATAGGGCATCTTCTTGCTCTGCTCCGCCGCTTCTTCCGCGGTGCCCCGCAGGAATGAAGGCATCCCGCGTTCAATGAAGGACGCCATGGAGTATACCGGGGAGTTCGGTACTGCCGCTGCGAAGCGGTCGTCACAGCTGGCATGCACCATCGTCTTGGCCCCGCCATAGCTCATGCCGCTGACCACCAGCCGCTCAGGATCCACATCCGGACGGGCCAGGACGAAATCCGTGGTGGCTCTGTAGACATTATGCAGTTCCTCGCGCGGGAAGTTCCGGGCTGTCGCCTCAGGCTCATAGAATCTGACACATACATCATAAGGAAGGTCTACGATCAGCGCGTTGTATCCCCGGTCAATAGCCGCTTGCCCTCCGAGAAAATAGGTATCTTCCTTGTGCGTCTCCCCGCCGTTATGGAAAATAATCGTTGGCTTAGGCGCATTCCCGTGCTCCGCCTTCAGGAAGCAGCCCGGGAACTTATACCCCTTGTACTCCACCTCGACCCACTCATGGGGAATCTGCTCAGACTTCGCATCAAGCGCCTTACGGAAGCATTCCACACTTTTTCCGTGATACCGAACGAAATCCGGTTCACCGGGAAAAGCTCCATAGAAGGCTGCCCTGTAATACGAATGGGCACGAATGAATGCCTCACCGGCGCTGATCAGATGCCCTTTCTTCATGCAGCGCTCTGCTGTTGCCTCGATTTTAACGGCTTCCTTCTCGAATTCAGTCTTCCAGCTGGTTAAAGAGCCGGGATCGATGTTCCTTGCAAGCTTGAATACTTCCCCCTGTGCCACACCGCCGCAGTATACGAACGACAGCAGCCACTGGAATGTGAACTCAATGTCATCCCGCTCAAAGAATACCTTGTGCGTCAATCGTGCAGCCACCTTTGTCTCTTGCCCATCTACCTGTACCATACCATTCTCCTCCTTCTCCAATCTATCCTTTCAAGATCATCCACAGCAGACACAGCCGCGAAGCGGAAGAGGGAATCAGGCTACGGCGCGATTCCGGGCCCGGGTGTTGGCGTCCAGCGAAATTCGGTCTCTAACCAGATTTTAGCACTTTCCATATTTTTGCGCAACACGCAATATTTCTTTTGATGCAATTTTTCAATACGTGCAAAATAATCAAATGGGGGAATAGTATTCCGCTCGCTTCGTCTCACTCACCTTCAATCGAACCCACTGTAATCGGTTTTCCACATACATTCGCCCCGCTCCCCCCCCGCAGTTGCACATTGTATGTTGTTTTCCACATACATTCACCCCGCTCACCCTTGCAGTTGCACATTGTATGTTGTTTTCGGCATACATTTACCCCGCTAACCCTTGCAGTTGCACATTGTATGTTGTTTTCCACATACATTCGCCCCGCTAACCCTTGAAGTTGCACATTGTATGTTGTTTTCCATATACATTCGCCCCGATCACACGCAGTAGCACATCTTGGCGACGTTCTGCCTATCTCTGGCCAATTTTGATGGTTTTCACTCTCACCAACCGCTTGTATGGAGCAACATTGTTGCAGTTTTTGCAGGATTTCTCCAGACATCTTACTGGCTGCGGTGCAATGTTGCATCATTTGCAGGAATTTTGGTATTTTGAGCAGGTTAGCTCTGACATTGTTGCATTTGGTGCAGGATTTCTGCATAGGCCGCTTATATTGGACAGCATTGTTGCATTTCTTGCAGGAAATTTCAATATTTGTTACTGGATGTGGCGTATTGAGCCTGCGTACCTTCGCGCCAGACCACTATGTTCGGTTAATACGAAAATAAAAGTCGGGATGCGACTGATGCACCCGACTTATTTTCATTCCTGGGGGCGACAAGGCCTCTGTCTTGTCATGCCTGTTTTTCGCATACATTCGCCCCGCGCCCCTCCAATCCAAAAAAAGCCTCCCCCGCGACCACGGGGAAGGCTCACCAAATCTCTACCTCTGCATGAATCCCTTGCTAAGCAGGAATTCCTTCATGTGCAGCCGGGCAGGCTGAGCCAGCCGGCCGGCCATCATCTCCGACCAGGAGGCTGCGCTCTGGCCGCCGGTACGCTCGCGCATATAGTCGCTGGAGATGGTGTCGTATACGCGGGCCTGTTCCACTGCGGCTTCGGCATTGTAGCCGTTATGATGCAGCACCGCTGCCTGCGGCAGGCGCGGGCGGATGCCGTTCACGGCGGCCGGATACCCGAGGCACATGCCGAAGACCGGATAGACCAGCTCTGGCAGGCCGAGCAGCTCAGATACAGCGGCGATCTGATTGCGGATGCCGCCGATGTAGACAATGCCAAGGCCAAACGATTCTGCGGCAACGGCAGCATTCTGCGCGGCCAGCGCCACATCGACAGTCGCTACAATCAGATTCTCGGCCGTGTCCTCATAGGACGGCTTCTCCTCCAAATGCGGAGCAGACGCTTCCCGCAGCCGGTACAGATCCGCACACCAGACCAGAAAGACCGGGCACTGCTCGATGTACACCTGATTGCCGGATAAGGCAGATAACTGGGCTTTCAGTGCTGGCTCCGTTACAGCAATAACTGTGTACGCCTGGACATTGCTGGAGGTCGAAGCCATCTGCCCCGCTCCAATCACTGCTGCCAGCAGTTCGTCACTAACCGGCTTGTCCTGGTACTGGCGGACAGAGGTATGACGGTTCAACAGCTCAAGGGTTTCATTCGTGGGTTTCATTATCATCCCGCCTCTCTTCACTCCTATATAAGCCTATTATGATCCCATTTCGCGGCTCAGACAACAAGTGGGGCTTCCTTCCAGCCTCTTCCTCCCTCTTTCGACTCTTTCGACTCTTTCGGCTCTTTCGACTCTTTAGCCTCTTCCGCCTCTAAGGCCTTTACCACCCGCTCCCCCGCTTCACCTCCTGGACTATCTCCCGGATTCCCTCATCAATCTGCGTAAGCCCCGCCCGGGAAATACTGATGCGCAGGAATTTGTCGCGACTCTGGTAACCCGGCAGATAGAAGCCGTTCCCCGGCACCACGTGGATCTTCCGCCCGGCCAGGCGCTTGACCAGACGCTCCAGGTTGACGGTGAGCGGCAGCTTGAACTGGATATAGATGCCGGAGCTGTCCGCAGAGGCTTCGATGATGCCTTCCGTATTATGCCGCCCAAGTGCTTCGTATACCGCGCGGATTTTTTTGGCGTACATAGCTTTGATCTTGTGCCTGTGATGCCCGTACATCCCGTTCTTGATGTATACCTCAAGCGCAGCCTGCGACAGCAGCGAGGTATCGGTGTAGCCTTTATAGGAGCGGAAGGTCTCCAGCAGTGGCTGCGGCACCACTACCGCACCGAGCCGGAGGCCCGGGAAGATGATTTTGGAGAAGCTTTTGAGATAAATGACATGGGAGGTCTGGTCATACGCATAGATCGGGTCATAACGCCGTCCGATCCCCAGATCCGCCATATAATCATCCTCGGCGATATAGACATCGTACCTTGCTGCCAGTCCGGCAATGGCCTTGCGTTCCTCGGTGCTGTACGTTGTCCCAAGCGGATTGTGATATCTGGGCATCGTATAAAAAAACTTGAATCTCCCGCTGGCGAACCGCTCCTCCAGCTCCTGCAGGTTGATGCCGGCCGCCGAACGCCCGATTCCGCTCACCGGCAGCCCCTCAGCCTCCAAATACCGCAGATAGATATCATATCCCGGCTGTTCTACCAGAATCTCCGTCCTGCCGCCGGGAAAAGGCATTCTGGCCAGAATCTCCAGCGCCTGCTGTATCCCGGAGGTAATCAGGATCGACTCCGCCTTGGCGAACACCTGATACTCCGCCAGATGCGACACCAGGGTGCGGCGCAGTGTCTCCAGCCCCAGCGCATCGCCATAGGTGAACAGATGGTATTTGTACTGGTCAATCGCTTTATTGAGGCAATGCTGGAAGTCCAGGTACGGAAACACGTTCAGATCGGGCGAAGCCGAAGCAAAATCAACCGCCCCTTCACCCCCCGCCGCTGCCGAATCGTCACTCTTGTCCACCATGTAATAGCCGCTCTGCGGAATAGAGTAGATCGTATGCGTCCGCTCCAGCTCCCCGTAAGCCTTCAGAATGGTACTGACGCTGCAGCCATAGATTTCTGAAGCACTGCGCACAGACGGTAGCTTATCCCCGGGGCGGTACTGCCCTTCCTTCATCTGCCGCTCCAGCTCTGTGATCACCTGATGATACTTGTTCATCGCCCGCCTCCGTTCGCCGTCATTACCATGCTATGCCTTGTATTTTATCCTATTATTCTTCCCTTATTATATAGGGATCGCTGCAAACTGTACCGGTACAGTTAAGGAAACCTTGTATTGTTGGTGTACGCCTTTTCCTTTAATTTTAAAGTAATAGATCGAATGTTTACAGCATCCAATCTTCACTAACCTACAAGGAGATGTACCCATGCACAAACAAGGACTCAAGCTGGCCTACAGCTTCGCCGTACTCAATGCGGTCATTATCGGCTTCTCCTTCCTGTTCACCAAAGTGGCGCTCGTTCATGCCGGGCCGCTCGACACGCTGACCTTCCGGTTCGCCGCCTCTTTTGCCGTCATGTCGGTTCCGGTCGCCCTCGGCTGGGTAAAGGTTTCCTACCGGGGCAAGCCGATGGGCCGGGCCCTGCTGCTCGCCGCGATGTACCCGCTCGGCTTCTTCACCCTGCAGGTCTTCGGACTTCAGCGCGCCACCTCAGCCGAGGGAGGCATCCTCTATTCGTTCACTCCGGTGGTGACGATGATCATCGCCTCGATTTTCCTGAAGGAGAAAACCACCCTGCTGCAAAAGCTGTGCATCTTCCTCTCGGTATTCGGCGTGGTATTCATCTTCGTCATGAAGGGAAGCGGCATTCAGCTGTCTAATATGACCGGGATTGTGCTGCTGTTCATGACTTGTCTCGCTTTTGCCGGGTACAGTGTGCTGGCCCGCTCTCTCTCCAGCCACTTCAGCCCCGCTGAGCTCAGCTACCTGATGATGGGGGTCGGCTTCGCCACCTTCCTGATCATCTCGCTCACCGGTCATACAGTCAGCGGGACGCTCGGGGAGTTCCTGAATCCGCTGGGAAGCGCAACGTTTGTCCTGTCCGCCGTATATCTTGGGGTGGTCGCCTCGCTGGTCACAACCCTGACTTCAACCTATATTTTATCCAAAATCGAGGCCTCACTCATGAGCGTCTTCACTAATCTGTCCACCATCGTATCCATTGCAGCCGGAGCGGTCTTCCTGGGTGAGCAGATTACGGTCTATCACTGGATCGGATCCTTCCTGATCATCGCCGGGGTCATTGGCACGAACCTGCTTGGCCGGAAAAAGACCGCTGCAGCTTCCGCAGCAGCCAGCGAATAGAGTAGCTTAGACTTCATTCGCCTATCCATTCAGCTTCTTCGATAACAAGCGGAAACGGTACCGTCCTTTTAAAGGACGGTACCGTTTCCGCGAGAAATAGAAGGATAATTTATAGAGTAAAATATATAAATTCTTATATTTAAATAAAGAATCGCCGGCAGATACACTCCGGCGATTCTTTGAGTTGCGGCCTTCTGTCCGTCCGGATGACTCCGGCTGCGGCAGGCCGCATAATTCTTATAGCTTGACGCGCTGTAGCCGCAGCGCATTCAGTACAACCGACACCGAGCTGAAGGCCATCGCGGCTCCGGCCAGCCAGGGCGCCAGGAAGCCGAGCGCTGCAATCGGGATTCCGACCGTATTGTAGGCCAGCGCCCAGAACAGATTCTGCCTGATATTACGCATAGTCTTGCGGCTCATCAGGATCGCATCCGGGATGCTCATCAGATCACCGCGCATCAGCGTAATATCCGCCGCCTCCATCGCCACATCCGTGCCGGTGCCGATCGCCATGCCTGTATCCGCGGTCGCCAGCGCCGGAGCATCGTTGATGCCGTCGCCTACCATAGCCACCTTGACCCCGCCGCTCTGGAGCCTGCGAATCTCTTCCGCCTTGCCCTCAGGCAGCACCTCCGCCAGAACCGTGCGGATGCCCGCCTGATCCGCAATCGCCTGGGCCGTAATCTTGTTGTCTCCAGTAATCATGACAACGTCGATGCCCATGGCATGCAGCCGGGATACCGCCTCACGGGAGGTCTCCTTGATGGTGTCAGCCACGGCAATCACTCCCGCTACCGCATCATCGACGGCTACCAGCATCGCTGTTTTGCCTTCCTGCTCCAGCTTGGTCATGATCCCTGTCCACGGCCCGATATCCAGCCCGTTCTCCACCATCATCCGCCGTGTGCCTACGCTTACCTTCTGGCCGTCCACTACCGCCGACACCCCGCGCCCCGGTACCGCCTCGAACTGGCCCGCAGGCGGCAGATCGATTCCTCTGCCCTGTGCTCCGGCCACAATGGCCTCCGCCAGCGGATGCTCCGAGAGCTTCTCCGCAGCCGCTGTTATGGCCAGCAGCCGGTTCTCGCCAAGCACCCGGCCTTGTGCAGCTATTGCTGTAGTCGCTACAATATCGGTCAGCACCGGCTTGCCGTTGGTCACGGTCCCGGTCTTATCCACGACCACTACCTTCACGCCCTGCGCAGCTTCCAGATGCTCCCCGCCCTTGAACAGAATGCCGAACTCAGCAGCCCGCCCGGACCCGGCCATAATCGAGGTTGGCGTCGCCAGTCCCAGTGCGCACGGACAGGCAATGACAAGCACCGCAATGGCTTTTTCCAAGGCCTCCGCGAACTGACCGGGCGCTCCCCAGATATACCAGACACCAAACGTTACGGCAGCAATACCGACCACAATCGGCACGAAGATCCCGGAGATGACATCGGCAACCCGCTGAATAGGCGCCTTCGAGCCCTGCGCTTCCTCCACGACTCTGATGATCTGTGCCAGCGCCGTATCGCGGCCGACCTTGCGGGCTTTGACCCGCAGCATTCCGTTCTTGTTCAGCGTGGCTCCGATAACGGAATCCCCCGGCTTCTTCTCTACCGGGATACTCTCGCCCGTGAGCATGGATTCATCGACGGAGGATAGCCCCTCTACGACTTCACCGTCTACAGGCACCTTCGTGCCGGGCTTCACCAGCACAATATCGCCGATCACTACATCCTCCACCGGAATACTCAGCTCTGCACCGTCCCGCAGCACCAGCGCTGTCTTGGCCTGCAGCCCCATCAGGCTGCGGATCGCATCTGATGAACGCCCTTTGGCCAGCGCCTCAAACCATTTGCCCACCAGAATCAGCGTGATCAGCACCGCGCTGGTCTCGAAATACAGCTCCACGGTATGGTTCATCCCGCTCATTTTCAGGGAATCGATCGTCAGGTACAGGCTGTAAAAATAAGCCGCAGAGGTGCCCAGCACCACCAGCACATCCATGTTGGCACTGCCGTTCTTCAGCGCCTTATAGGCGCTGACATAGAACTGCCAGCCGATCACAAACTGAACCGGGGTAGCCAGCACAAGCTGGAACCAGGGATTCATGAATAGCTCAGGCGTCCAGATCCACGTAGTGAACGAGAAGTGGCCTGCCATGGCCCAGAGCAGCGGGAGAGATAACAGCGCGGAGATCATCCACTTATTCCGCTTGCGTGTAATCTCTTCGCTGCGCTGCTCCGCGATATCCTTCCGGTCCTGCTTAAGCGCCGCCTTATAGCCGATGCTGCTCACCTTATCCATTATCTCGGCGGTACTGATATTACCCGGCGAGTACTCCACATGCGCGGTCTCCAACGCCAGGTTCACATTGACCGCAGCAATCCCCGGCATCCGTCCCAGCACCTTCTCAATCCGTGACGAGCAAGCCGCACAGGTCATTCCTGTGATATCGAAATCCGCCGATTCCTTTAGCGTATCATAGCCCAGAGAGCGGATTTTTTCCTCCATCTGCGGCACATCCATAGCCGCCGGGTCGAAGCCCACCGTAGCCTGTTCCAGCGCCAGATTGACATTCGCCCGGGTCACCCCCTCCATGCGGGACAAACCCTTCTCGATCCGCGCCGCACAGGCGGAGCAGGTCATGCCGGTAATCTGCAGCGTTGCCTGCTGCTGCGGGGCGGACTCTGCACTCTTTTCCATCCTCATGCACCTCCATATACCCCCAAGGGGTATATTTATTTTGAAAAGAAAAGGCATTGGCGCCCGGCCCTGTACCCCAGGGTTCCCTGCTCCAAGCCCTTATATTACACCCTTAGCTTACACTACGTCGTAGCCCTGATCTTCAATAGCAGCCTTGATCTTATCCAGGCTTACCGTATTCTCATCGAATTCAACCGCCACCGTCTTCGCCGGCAGATCCACCTTCGCCGCAGCGCCTACGCCGCTAACAGCCTTCTCTACAGCACTTACACAATGACCGCAGGACATTCCTTCAACATTCAGTGTTACATTCGACATTTGAATAACCTCCTAATTGTTGTTGGTATACGCATAATTTGTGTTCATATTCGACAGCCAGCTATATAGATTTTGATACGCGAGGAAGGGATGGCTGTGCTTGATTGTACTTTGTACAACAGATACCGGATAAATCAGCCTCCAAATCGAATCTATTGTATTTTGTACATTAGATTTTCAACTTTTAGGCACTTTAACCTTATTTCCCTGACTTCAATTGTACGGAATACAATAGAATAGGTGTTTGGATTGTTTAGCAGGAATTCTATTGCACTAAGTACAATCAGACCTTTGGTTGTTTCTTCTTCCTCACCACAGCCTGGAGAACTTGAACTATTAAATCCCCTACAAAGGTGATCTTCACCGTTCCATTTCTCCAGGCCCCACCTTTATTTCATCAGCTTGTTCACCGTGACCAGCAGCTCATCAATCACCTCATGCTCACCGGCTTCGATCCGTTCGATAATGCAGCTCTTCATATGGCCTTCAAGCAGCAGCTTGCCGACACTGTTCAGGGCCGCCTGCACCGCCGCCAGCTGATTCAGCACATCATCGCAGTAGGTATCGCGTTCAATCATGCCTTTCACACCGCGGATCTGCCCTTCAATCCGGTTCAGCCGGGTCGTCAGCCCATTCTTGAATTCCGGGGAATGATGACTCTTGCGGTCGCCGGAAGCAGAAGAATGGCAGGCTTCGGCGCAATCTTGTCCGGCAGGGTCCTTCTCATTTGTAGACACAGGAATCAGCCTCCTTATGTACCAATATAATATACCCCCCATGGGTATGTCAAGACCTTAGCGGACAAGTGCCCTCCGCCCCTCCTTCAGATACTTTGCCCTATTGCAGCTGGAATAAAGGACCGGCCGATAAGGAATACCAAGTACACGCATGCAAGTTCCCAAGCAGATCCCAACCCGTCTGTCCTCCTGAAAAAAACAATTGCCACCCTATTCAAATTTGAATATAATAAAATTCCATTGAATTTTAAACATAAAGGAGCTTAACATGCACACCAAAGAAAGTAATCTCAAGCTCGTCATTGTCGGACTGCTGCTCGGCATTCTGATGTCGGCCATGGATAATACCATTGTTGCCGCAGCTATGGGCACGATTGTGTCCGATCTTGGAGGACTGGATAAAATCGTCTGGGTCACCTCTGCTTATATGGTCATGGTTATGGCCGGCACCCCGATCTTCGGCAAATTGTCCGATATGTACGGGCGCAAGCGGTTTTTCATCTTCGGGCTTATCGTGTTCCTGATTGGCTCCGCCCTGTGCGGAACGTCGGCGAGCATTACCCAGCTCAGTATTTACCGTGCGATTCAAGGGATTGGCGGCGGTGCACTGATGCCGATTGCCTTCACGATTGTCTTCGACATCTTCCCGCCTGAGAAAAGAGGCAAGCTCACCGGACTCTTCGGCGCTGTCTTCGGGATCTCCAGTGTGATTGGGCCTCTGCTTGGTGCTTATATCACCGAATATATGAGCTGGCACTGGATTTTCTATATTAACCTGCCCATCGGGATTGTCTCGTTCTTCCTTATTATGACCTCCTACAAGGAATCCATATCGCATTCCAAGCAGCGGATTGACTGGGGCGGCGCCTTCACCCTGGTGGCAGGGATTATCTGCCTGATGTTCGCCCTGGAGCTTGGCGGTAATCAGTATGCCTGGGACTCTGCGGCCATTCTCGGACTGTTCGCTGCGTTCGCCGTGCTTCTGATCGCCTTCATTGTCATTGAAAAATTCGCGGCAGAGCCGGTCATCTCCTTCGCCATGTTCCGGGGGCGCCTGTTCGCAACCAGCAGTATCCTGGGGCTGTTCTATGGTTCGGCATTCATCGTAGCAACGGTATATATCCCGATCTACGTCCAGGGGGTATACGGCGGCTCGGCCACCAACTCCGGCCTGATTCTGATGCCGATGATGATCGGTACCGTAATCGGCAGCCAGTCCGGCGGCCTGCTTACCACCAAAACGAGCTTCCGCAACATCATGCTGCTGTCAGCAGTCTGCTTCGTAGGCGGGATCTACTCCCTCAGCACCTTGACCCCAGAGACCTCCCGGATGGCGCTTAATGCCTTCATGGCCCTGACCGGCTTCGGAGTCGGCTTCTCCTTCTCCGTGCTCAGCCTGTCTTCGATCCAGCATTTCGACATGCGCCAGCGCGGCTCGGCAACGTCCACCAGTACCTTCATGCGCTCGCTCGGGATGACGCTGGGGATAACGATCTTCGGCATCATCCAGCGTAACCACTTCGCCTCCGAGCTTAGTACAGCCTTCGGAGACAGCGGCCAGGCCGCTTCCTTCGGCGACCCGCGTTCCGCGTTGACGCCCGAGGCCAGAGCGCAGATTCCGCCGCCTGTACTGGAGAAAATCACGAACTCACTGTCTTCGTCGATCTCGCATACCTTCTTGTGGGCCATCGTTCCGGCGGTGCTTACGGTGGTCTTCGTCCTGCTGATGCCGAAGGACCGTCTGCTGCCGCAGGGCAGCCAGCACGGTGCAAATCAAGGTCAGCGGTAAGCCCATGCCGATGAAGCTGCTGATTCTGGGACTTCTGCTGGAGCGGGATATGCATCCCTATGAGATTACCCTGGTCATGAAGGAACGCTCCATGGATCAAGTCATCAAGCTGCAGACCGGTTCCTTATATTATGCCGTTGACAAGCTGGCCGCAGGCGGCCATATCGAGGCGGTAGAGATTATCCACAGCCCGGACCGGCCGGATAAGACCATCTACCGCATTACGGATAAAGGCAAAGAATTGATGGAGCAGCTCATTCTCCAGCAGATTAAAAAAAGTGATCCACCCTATCATCCGCTGTACATGGCCCTGGCCCTCGCGCGTCATATCGACCAGGGCAAGGTGGCGAAGCTGCTGGAGGAACGCATCCGGGAGGCGGAGCATCAGGTGAATTATGCCTACCAAGTATACGAGGAGCATATCTCCATCGTGCCCCGCTCGGTGCTGCATATGATGTACGGCAGATATGAGCATAGCCAGACCGAGCTGAAATGGCTGAAGCGCCTGTATGAGGATGTAGCCGTCCGCAAAATGAATGATATCGGCAGACCGATTATCGCAGACTAAAAGAAGTAGATAGCCGATGTGATTGTTTAGCGAAGACGATATGTGTTTATTAGCAAGTGGAAACGGCTTTGCCGACCTTTTAAAGGGCGGTACCGTTTCAGCGAGAAATAGAAGGATAAGTTATCGTGTGCAACATATAAATTCTTATATTTGGAGCAAACCGCTGGCGAGCGGCTTGGGCATCCGGCTGTACTACAGTTTGTATTCGTGCGGTGTGCCGGCCCCGCCCTGGCGGATACTCTGGAAAGGGAAGTGAAGCCGCTATGAGCGATGATAAAAAGCCGATCAGAGACGAGCGTGACCACCCGGAGCAATACCCTACAGACAAGCCCAGCCTGTTCGATGTAGATGAGAGCGAGCAGCATGTGGACCCGATACCGGTAGAGGACCTGACTCTTGAGAAAGAGGAAGAGAAGGATAAAGAGACCACAAAACACCGCTCCTCCAGTGACAAGAGATACCACACCGGGTTCTAAAGATGTATGCTTTTCCGGTAGTATCATCGGAGCATTACAAGCTTAATGGTATGGAGGGATCACATTGCTGAGAGCGTTACCCCTTAACCGGCGCGGCATACCTGCCAGCCGTATCGCCCTGGGCTGCATGGGGCTGGGCGGCGGGTGGGACCGTGAACCGGTCACGGCTGCGAACATAAAGCAGGGACACGAGGCGCTGGATGCGGCGCTGTCTATAGGTATTAATTTTTTTGACCATGCGGATATCTATACCCGGGGCAAGGCGGAGAAGGTGTTCGGGCAGATCTTCAAGGAGCGGCCGGGGCTGCGCGAGGACATTCTCCTCCAGTCAAAATGCGGCATCAAGCTGATGGAGCCAGGCGATATCTCCAATAGCTTCGACCTCTCCAGGGAGCACATTCTGTCCAGCGTCGATGGAACTCTCGCACGGCTGGGCACAGAGTATATTGATATTCTGCTGCTGCACCGCCCCGACCCGTTAATGGACCCTGAAGAGGTGGCGGAAGCACTCCATCAGCTCAAGGCCTCCGGCAAGGTGCGCCACTTCGGCGTCTCCAACATGAGCGCCGCCCAGATCCAGCTGTTACAGACTTATTGCGACGAGCCGTTCATTGTCAACCAGCTGCATATGAGCCTGTCCCGGATCAGCTGGGTCGACGCCGTACTCAGCGTGAACCGCGACCCGTGGAAGGACATTACATTCCCGGAGGGCACCATGGAGTATTGCCGCGCCGGGAACATCCAGCTCCAGGCCTGGGGCCCCCTGGCCCAGGGACTCTTCAGCGGACGGCCGCTTGAAGGCCAGCCGGAGAAGGTTGTGAATACAGCAGCCATGGTACGGAGACTCGCTGACGAGAAGGGCACGACACCCGAGGCCATCGTACTGGCTTGGCTAATGACGCATCCCGCAGCCATCCAGCCCATCATTGGCACCGTGAATCCGCTGCGGATCGCCGCCTGTGCAGACGCAGACCAGGTAGAGCTCTCACGCAAGGAATGGTATGAGCTGTACGTCACCTCCCGCGGGGAGAAGCTTCCTTGAGATTGAATTTTACTGGAAATTACATGATTGAACAGGTTCAGATTCAGCGAAACCGGACATTTTCATAAAATAGCGGAGAGGTACTGTCCTTGTATGGACAGTACCTTCTTTGTGTCGAAATACGCTAACCCTATCGTTTAGCCAACTGGTGCAGCATCCGAATTATACTCGCATACATTGAGTCCGATTACTTTCCTCATTCCCGCTCGCCGCCCACTTTTGCCCCATTCAGGGGCACTTGTGCCCCTCATTTCCGCTCGCCGCCCACTTTCGCCCCATTCAGGGGCACTTATGCCCCTCATTTCCGCTCGCCGCCCACTTTCGCCCCATTCAGGGGCACTAATGCCCCTCATTCCCGCTCGCCGCCTACTTTCGCCCCATTCAGGGGCACTAATGCACCTCATTTCCACCTCCCGCCCACTATCAGCGGATAACTCCTATGCACTTTACCTCCCCCTCGTCTCCCCCTCACCTTTCTCTGCTCCTCCCAGCCACGCTCGCCGACCGTTCTTTATAATGAACTTTTGTGAAAAACAGCGATATCGTCAGATAAATCGAGATATCCCATACATTTCGTACTTTATTGCGAACATTCCGCTGAAAATAACATTTTTCTTTTCTCAGCAGCACAGTGTATGATTTGCTTACGATATCGTTCTTTATTAAGAACGAATATAACGAATTATTCATTAGCAACTCGAGAGGGGGCTTAGCTATGTACCCCAGATCTGCCAAGCGGCGCAAACGGAAAACCAGGAAGCTCGGCCTGCGGATTCTGCAATCGGGTATGGCCATATCTGTGCTCCTGATGTACACCTCAGGCCAGATCGGCAGCACCTATGGAGAGTTCAACACCTCCCAGGAACAGATCAGCTCCATCGGGCTGTGTTCGGTTTTCCCGGGTCAGATTGAGCAGTTGTTGTCGGAATTCAGCGGGCATCTAAACACCGTCATAGAGCTGAAAGCTTCCCTTGGCAGCCATAGCATCAGCGGAGTGTATAACACCTCAGTCGCTGCCGGAGAGCTGTCGCTTGCAGAGCTGGATCAGGCTGCGGATGAACTCTCGTCCGAGCTCACTCAAGCTGGCAGCGAGATCGACCTGCTGGAGAAGCAGCTGAGCTTCAACGGGACGGTCTGGCAACAAATTCTGCAGGAAATCGGCCATGCAGCGGCCATTCTGCACAAGCTCGGAGGGTATATGATGAATCTCGACCCTAACTGTCTGGAAATCCGTGATGCACAGTTCTTCGACCAGCTTCAAGAGAGTCTTCATCAAAGCGGGATTCTGTCGGAATCGCTGGCGGAGACGTTAAGCGGAATTGTAGAGTACCTTGGCTCGATTCATGATTTCGGCGGATCTTTGCCTACAGGCAATCCAGACCGCGTCTTGCTCCGGCAGCATGACTCTAGCTTCCCCGCCGAGGAGCCTATCCTCTCATTCGTAACCAGCGCCTACCAAGCAGATTCGCAGGTATCTCCCGCGCTGCTGACCACGTATGAGCAGTTGAATACCGAATTAACGGCGTCCAAGGATACCCTGTCCTCCACAATTCACACCTTGCAGGAACGGCTGGCAGAAATCGCTGAGGCCAAGACGGCCCTGGAGGACAAGGCGAAGGCACAGCAAGAGGAAGAGGAACGCCTGGCGCTTGAAAAAGCCGATAAAGCCAGAGCGGAGGAAGCCCAGCGGCTCGCCATAGAGAAGCAGAAGGCTGCTGACGAAGCGCTGAAGCTGGAGCATGAACAAGCCCAGAACCAGCCGACCGCAACCAGTCCTCCTGACAAAAGCCAGCCGACAGAGGTGCCCGCTCCCGAAGCGCCTGTAGAGGACAATCCAGTCCCCACAGCTTCTTCAGCAGCAGAGGTTATTCCCACTGCCACTCCGGCGTCTGAGATTCTTTTACCGGAGGCAACTCCAGATCCATTACCCGGCAGCGTAATTCCAGGCACTGTAATGGACGGCGCGCAGCCTGCTCCTACAGCTACACCGGCTCCACAATCCGACACCAGCAAAGGCGGCGAATAAGATGCGCATCCGAAAAATAGCCAATACGATAATTTCCACTCTGATTCTAATAGTGTTCCTGGTGCTGATCACAGCCGTTGTGATCTCCAAGGCCTCCGGCGGCGAGCCCTCCTTCTTCGGCTACCAGATCAAGACGGTATTATCCGGCTCCATGGAGCCCGGCATCCAGACCGGTTCCATTGTGGCCATTAAGCCGGGCGGGGATATGACCCGGTTCCAGAAGGGCGATGTGATCACTTTTCTGAATCCCGATAATATTCTGATTACCCACCGCGTGGTCGATGCCGAGCTGAACAGTGCTCTGGGGGAAGCCAGCTACACCACCAAGGGCGACAATAATGATTCAGCCGACACCGCAGCCGTCAGTTCCACGAATGTGGTAGGTGAGTACACCGGCGTGACCGTCCCCTATGCGGGCTATGCCATGAGCTTCGCAGTCTCCAAAGCCGGAAGCGTAGTGCTGATGATTATTCCCGGACTGCTCCTGCTTCTCTACGCGCTGTATTCTTCCTGGAAGGCCGTTGCAGCACTGGAAAAGAAGAATGCCCCGTCATCCGCAGCCAGCAGCGGCGGGCCGGATACTCTGACTGATCTCGTACAATGATCAATTGTTCTCTCCCGTTTACGAAACGCGGAGCCACAATACAGCTTGCCGGAAGCACCGGCTATGCACAAAGCAGACTCATAAGAGAGGGATGAACAAATGAACGTCAAAAAAACATTAGGTCTCGGCGTTGTATCGGCAGCATTAGGCTTAACCCTGGTCGGCGGAGGCACCTTCGCTTACTTCAGCAGCACTTCTACTTCCTCAGCTTCTTTTAACAACGGAACCCTATCACTGCAATCTGACCCCTCCGTCATTGTTAATCTCAGCAATCTCAAGCCGGGTGATACGGTCTTACGGGACTTCAAACTTAAAAATGACGGGACGCTCAATATTCCCAAAGTGGTACTGCGCACCTCATCGGCCATTACAGACGCCCAGGGAGACAACGGCTCCCATAATTTCAAGGATGATATTATTGTGACCTTCCTCGTGAACAAGGATAAGAAGGAATCGCCGCTCCTGGTCATCTCGCTGGCCGATCTGGAGCAGGAGAGTCCCGATCTGGTGGCCCGGGGAATTCTCGGAGCGATCTTAGGCGGAGAGAAGTCCGGCATCAAAGCCGGCACCTCGGATAACCTGACCATCCAGTTCGCCTTCAAGGAGACCCTCCAGCCGCAGAACTATTATCAGGGCGACACGCTTGCACTGACTCTGAATTTCGAAGCCAACCAGGAAAAAGGCACGCTCAAATAATTCCACAAAAACAAACCATTCGAGGAGGAAATAAATAATGGGTATCAAAAAAACATTGGGTCTTGGCGTAGCATCGGCAGCACTGGGCTTGTCTTTAATCGGCGGGGGCACCTTCGCTTACTTCAGCTCCACAGCTACCAGCACGGCAACCTTCGCAGCGGGTACGCTGAAGCTCGGCTCTTCCTTCAATACTCCGGTAGCGCTGACGAATCTGAAGCCGGGAGACTACACCGTCCGCACCTTCACCTTGTCCAATGACGGCACACTGGATATCAAATTCCTCAAGCTTGCCACCACTTACACCGTGACCGATGCCAAGGGCGATAACGCGGGCCAGGATCTCGGAGACCACTTCAAGGTCAAGCTCCTCGATAATACGTACACCGGCGGATCATTAAGCGGTCATGTGCTGTCCGAGATCTCCCTGAAGGATCTGAAAAATACCCCCAGCTACGATCTCGTAGCAGCAGGTGTACTGCCAGGAGGGATTGCCGCCGCCGGGTCCAAGACCTTCAAGATCGCCTTCGAATTCGTAGACAACACGCTCGATCAGAACATTTTCCAGGGTGACGGCTTAGCTCTGAACTGGACCTTCGATGCTCTTCAAGGAGTGGGAGAAGCCAAGTAGATCAGGGGCCAGCCTATACAAGTGAAAATGGCTTTGCCGTCCTTTTATTAGGAAGGCAGCGTTTCAGCAATCCATCAAGACGGCATATCCTCCCTCATCCGGGCCGGGTATGCCGTTTCTTTTTTCCCGCTGCCGGGTTCAAGGATTTTTGTCCGTTTTGCGGATTTTTGTTATACTGACAAGAGAAAACGGCTTTGCCGGCCTTCGAACGGGCGGTACCGTTTCAACGAGAAAGATAAGGAGAATGTATAGCGCGAAGCATATCACTTCTTATTTTTCACCAAAAAAAGTACGGAGGGCGTTGTAATCGTGTCAGATACTATGGGAAGCCGCATCCACAAACTCCGGCTGGAGAAGGGCTATTCGTTATCCGAGCTTGCCGATAAGGCTGATGTGGCGAAATCATACCTCAGTAATGTGGAACGGAACATTCAATCCAACCCCTCCATTCAATTCATCGAAAAAATCGCTGACGCGCTTCAGGTATCCATTCATGCACTGTTGTATGGCGGACTGGCAGAGACGGAAGAACAGGCTCTGGACGGGGAATGGTTCCGGCTTGTTCAGGAGGCCATGGCCTCCGGTATAAGCAAACGCGAATTCAAGGAATTCCTCGATTACCAGAAATGGCGCATGGAACAAAAGGACAACTAGACGGGCATTATATGCCACAGGGAAGACTCCGCACGGCAGGGAGGCCGCCTTCGGCGAAGGCAGCCTTTCAAGCGGCATACAGAAAAGGCACAGCGTACCGGACGCTGTGCCTTTTCTGTATGTATCGCAGCAATGATGACCGCCCTTACATCGCCTGGAGCGCCTTCTCACTTAGAAACCGGCGGATATCCTCCGCCGCGATCCCCGCCTGCTTGGCAGACATCAGCAAGTGCACCCATTCTAAATCCAGATCTACTGCCTGCAGCTCGTCATTCCCCTGGTTGGACATATCCAAGAAATCTCCTCCTAGAATTTTCGCGTCCCCAGGCAGTCCGGCCATCATAGTAGTATTGCTACTTTGTAGTATTTCTACTTTAGATCCGAGACTTTGTGCCCCTGTCTTTCGGCAGGTTTACCTTTTACTGGACCCTTTCCATCATGAAAGGATCTGGCAAGAATCGATGAAACCGTTCTCCGCAATAACATTATACAAGATCATACGCAATTAGTGTGTCGTTTTCTGGAATTTTTTTATGAAAAAATGTGAGGAAACTTAGCTGAAATTGCCAGCGGCTTGTATAAATATTTCCAGTTCCAAGTTCAAACACTAGCTAATAGTTTAATTATACTAAAGGGAACCCCATCCGCCCCGACTTGCCGCTGCACGCAACATCGTATAGAGACAATTACCCATTTGTATGTATAACGGGCTGTTATATGAGTTTTTTCTATTTATGATAGTTCCGTATGAATACTGTAATGAATCATGCCAAATTGCGAACGGATTGACCGAAAGTATGAATTGATTACCCCGCCGGAAAGTAGCACAATAGGATGAGAATGAAACCGCAAACATTTGCAGCTCCGCCAAGTGGCACACTGGATGCCTCGCGTGGAGTTTATCCGTTAGGAGGACCTATTCATGGCAGTCAAAGAGCCCTATAACGACACAGTATGGAGCAAATACTACGGCCCCAACCTGGGCTACATCCAAGAAAGATATGAGCAATTTGTCAAGGACCCCTCTTCTGTTGAACAGCATTACCGCGATCTCTTCACCGTATCCGGCCCCCCTCCACTGGCACCCGATGCCGAGAGGGCTCCAAGGCCTGCCGTATCAGCAGATGCCGAGTGGCTCAAGAAGGCTGTCAAGGCCTCGAAGCTGATCGCCAATATTCGAATATATGGCCATATGGCCGCAGACATTGACCCGCTGGAGCGCAGCACGAACCCGATGGCCAAATGGCTGGAGCTGGAGACCTACGAGCTTACCCGTGAGGATCTTAATGCCCTGCCCGCTTCGCTGATCTGGGATAATGCCCCTGCGGATGTGCATACCGCGATGGATGCCGTCCACAGAATGCGCCAGGCCTATACACAGACCATTGCTTATGAATTCGGGCATGTGCATGATGAACGCGAGCTGCGTTGGCTCAACAGCCAGGCGGAATCGATGACCTCCCCTGCCCCGCTGAATAATACAGAACGCAAAGAGCTGCTGAAGCGGCTGGTTCAGGTGGAGCATTTCGAGACCTTCCTGCACAAGACCTTCGTCGGCCAAAAGCGCTTCAGCCTGGAGGGCAATGATGCCCTTGTGCCGATGCTGGATGAGATTGTGCGGGCTGCCGCGCATGACGGCGCCGAGCATATCCTGATGGGTATGGCCCACCGCGGAAGACTTAATGTGCTGGCCCATATTCTGGGCAAGCCTTATGATATTATTTTCTCAGAGTTCCATCATTCGCCGAACAAAGAGCTGTTCCCTTCGGAAGGCTCCATGGGCGTGACTTACGGGTGGAGCGGTGATGTGAAGTACCATCTCGGGGCTGACCGTGCCGTCCGCGAAGGCGAAACCGTACGTACCCGGATCACGCTGGCCAATAACCCCAGCCATCTTGAATTCGTCAATCCTGTAGTCGAGGGCTTCACACGCGCCGCACAGGAAGAACGCAACGCTCCGGGACTGCCTAAGCTGAACACAAGCAAGGCTATGGCTGTGCTGATGCACGGCGATGCAGCCTTCCCTGGCGAAGGTATTGTGGCTGAGACGCTTAATATCGGCAAATTGCAGGGTTATCAGAATGGCGGTACCGTGCATATTATCGTCAATAACCGGATCGGCTTCACCACCGAGAGCGAGGATTCCCGCTCCACCCATTATGCCAGCGACCTGGCCAAAGGGTATGAGATTCCGGTTGTGCATGTCAATGCCGATGACCCGGAAGCCTGCATTGCCGCAGTCCGTCTGGCCAGCGCTTACCGCCATATGTTCAAGAAGGACTTCCTGATTGATCTGATCGGCTACCGCCGCCACGGACATAATGAAATGGATGATCCCGAGACGACCCAGCCGATTGTGTACGGCAAAGTGCGGAACCACCCTACTGTGTACCGTGCTTATGCAGAACGCCTGGAGCGCGAGAAGGTAATCACAGCCGATGATCTGAAGAACATGATTGCCGAGGCTGAGAGCGTCCTCCAGCAGGCCTTCGATCAGATGAAGGAAGGCAAGCAGAAGAATGCGGAGTCCAAAACCGCCGTCGCGCTGGATAACAGCAGTCCCCAGCAGCGTCCGACAGCCTTCCCTCTGGCCGGTCTGCAGGAAATTAACCGCGAGCTGCTGCGCGTACCGGCGGGCTTCAAGGTCTATCCGAAGCTGGAACGGATTCTGCAGCGCCGCAAGGATGCGCTGAATGACGGAGAGCGGGTAGACTGGGCACTGGCAGAGACACTGGCCTTCGCGACCATCCTGAAGGATGGCACGCCGATCCGCCTCAGCGGACAGGATTCACAGCGCGGCACCTTCGCCCACCGCCATCTGGTGCTGCATGACAGCGAGAACGGCGAACTCTATTCTCCGCTGCATCAGCTGAGTGATTCCAGCGCTTCATTCGGCGTCTACAACAGTCCGCTGTCCGAGGCCTCTGTCCTCGGCTTCGAATATGGTTATAACGTGTTCGCACCGGAGACCTTCGTCATCTGGGAGGCTCAATATGGCGACTTCGCCAATGCCGCTCAGGTCATTATCGACCAGTTCATTTCCGCCGGCCGTGCCAAGTGGACGCAGCGCAGCAATCTGACAATCCTGCTGCCTCATGGCTATGAAGGCCAAGGACCAGAGCACTCCAGCGGCCGAATGGAACGGTTCCTCCAGCTCTCCGCCGAGGAGAACTGGACTGTAGCCAACCTGACCAGCGCTGCGCAGTATTTCCATCTGCTCCGCCGTCAGGCCGCGCTCTGCGGACAACCGGATGCCCGGCCGCTGGTGATCATGGCGCCGAAGAGCCTGATCCGTAACACGCGCAGCACCTCGGCGGGAGCGGATCTCGCTTCGGGCACCTTCCAGCCGGTTCTTCCCGAGCCGCTGCTCGGCAGTAAGCCGGAAGCCGTGAAGCGCCTCGTGGTATGCAGCGGCAAGGTGGCCATCGACCTGCAGACGGAGCTGGAGGCAACGCGCGGACAGGACTTCTCCTGGCTGCACATTTTGCGCATGGAACAGCTCTATCCGTTCCCGGAACGCGAGCTTGGCGCTCACCTGAGCAGCTTCAGCTCTCTGGAGGAGATCGTCTGGGTGCAGGAAGAACCGAAGAATATGGGCGGGTGGACGTATGCCGAATCCCGGCTGCGCGCCATCGCACCGCAGAAGGTCACTGTCCAGTATATCGGCCGTCCGGACCGTTCCAGTCCGGCCAGCGGCTACGCAGATGTCCACAGCTTCGAGCAGCGGCGCATTGTCCGGGAAGCCCTGAAATTGAATGCTGCAGTGCAAGCACCTGTACCGTCTTCCTGAGCACAGCAAGGCGGTCATCCGATATCACGCACACCACTATATTTGGGGAGGTACGGCCTGTGTCCGAGATAAAAGTACCCGATTTGGGCGAATCGATTTCCGAAGGAACGATCTACAAATGGCTGGTTAAAGAAGGCGACACTGTCGGCCAGGGAGATGTGCTTGCCGAGCTTGAGACCGACAAGGTCAATCTCGAGATCAGTGCGGAGGAGGACGGCGTCATCTCCTCCATCCTGCGCCAGGCGGGCGAGAACGTTGCCGTTGGCGAAGCCATCGGCATCATCGGCAGCGCCGCCGGGGCAGGTGCTGCCAGCGGGGGCAAGCCTGCAGCAGATAATGCTCCGCAGAGCGGCAGCGCGCCTGCTGCTGCCGCAAGTACCGCAGCGGCTGAACCGGCCGCTGCGGTAACGGCTCCAGCCGCCGCCGAAGGTGCGGCGGCAGGCACTGCGGCCCTGGCTTCGCCGGGGGCGCGCAAGCTGGCGCGGGAGCGGGGCATCGACCTCGGCGAGGTCAGTGCCCGCGACCCAATCGGCCGGATCGGTCAGGCCGATGTGGATGGTCATGGCGCAGCCGGGCCGCAGGCCGCTGCGCCAGCAGCTCCGGCGGCCGCGCGGCCGGAGCCGGCGAAGCCCGCGCCGCCGGCAGCGGGCAAGGCGCCGCACGCCGAGGACGGCAAAGCCACCGAGCGCAAGCGCATGTCGCGGCGGCGGCTGACGATTGCCAGCCGCCTGGTCGAAGCGCAGCAGACGGCCGCGATGCTGACCACCTTCAACGAGGTGGACATGACCGCCATTCTCGACATCCGCAAGCGCCGCAAGGATGCCTTCAAGGAGAAGCACGAGGTCGGACTCGGCTTCATGTCCTTCTTCACCAAGGCCGTCATCGGCGCGCTCAAGGCTTACCCGATGCTGAACGCCGAGATCGACGGAGAAGATCTCCTGCTGAAAAAATATTACGACATCGGCATTGCCGTAGCTGCCAAGGAAGGCCTGGTCGTACCGGTCGTCCGCGATGCCGACCGGCTTAGCTTCCCAGAGATCGAGCGGCGTATCGGCGAGCTGGCCTCCAAGGCGCGCGCCAATACGCTCAGCCTGCCGGAGCTTCAGGGCGGCACCTTCACCATCACGAACGGCGGAGTGTTCGGCTCCCTGCTGTCCACACCGATCCTCAATACCCCGCAGGTCGGCATTCTCGGCATGCACAAGATCCAGCTGCGCCCCATCGCGCTGGATGAGGAGCGCACGGTCAACCGTCCGATGATGTACATCGCCTTGTCCTACGATCACCGGATCGTGGACGGATCAGAAGCGGTCAGCTTCCTGGTCAGAGTCAAGGAATTGCTGGAGGACCCGGAATCCCTGCTGCTGGAAGGCTAAGCCCCCGGCCCATCGCTTCTCCAACCATTTAATTAACATAAAGGCACCCGTTAGAGCGTAACCCTACGCCCTCCCGGATGCCTTTTTGCTATATCCGCTGACTCTGCCTCCGCCATACCCGCTCATACCAACATGCGCCTGTTCTCAGCAGCCCACGCACCTCCACCGCGCTAAATGTGGTCGGTTTTTCGACCACATTTAGCCGACGAGGTAGCGTCCGGGCCAATTGTGATCGGTTTTTCGATTACATTTGGCCGACGCGGCGCACCCAGTCCAATTGTAGTCGGTTTTTCGATTACATTTGGCCGATGCGGCGCACCCTGTCCAATTGTAGTCGGTTTTTCGATTACATTTGGCCGACGCTACCCACCCAGTGGTAGCGTCAAGAAGTTTGTGTAAAAGAGTAGAAGTGCCTCCCCCGGGTTACGGGTTGGGATGTAGTGTTTCTGGGGGAGGGGGAACCCCGACTCCCAGAAACTGGATTTCTCTGTTACGCCTCTTCCGGTGTGGGCAAAGAGGGGTAGCGTGTTTCGAATAGCTCTTTTAGCTTCTTTTTAACGGCATCCACTCCAAAGCCTTGGGCGACCCGCCCTGCATGACGTTCATTGTATTCCAGCATCTCCAGGTACACGATTTTCTCTGCGGCATCCATGTTTGTCAGACTGTTCATCGGTTTCAGACGCTTGCGGATTTCCTTGTTCATCCGCTCGATGGGGTTCGACGTGTAGATCGCTTTACGGATCGACAGCGGATAGTTGTAGAACGTCAGGAGTGTGGATAACTGTTCCTCCCAGGACCTCATTTCCTTCGGATACAGCTTGTTCCACTTCGCTTTGACCGTATCAAAGTTAGCCCGGGCTACCACTTCATCCGGTGCCGTATATACGGTTTTCAACGCCTCCATGACATCGGTTTTGTGCTCCACCCGAATTTTATGAAACGTGGCCCGCACTTTGTGCACTACGCAATGCTGTACATCCGCCTGAGGATAGGTCTCTTTAAACGCCGCATCCAGTCCCGGTAGCCCGTCAAACACACCCAGCAGGACTTCCTGCGCTCCGCGGTCGTACAGGTCTTTGAGTACCTCCCGCCAGCCATTCGAACTCTCTTGGCCACCCACGTAGAACCCGAGAATTTGACGCTGGCCCTCCTCGTCAATTCCCATCGCAAAGTAGACCACTTCACCACGAACCGTGCCCCGTTTCAGCTTCACGTACAGCCCATCTAAGTAGATGACGGAGTACCGTTTGCTCAGTGGCCGCTTTTGCCACTGGTGGATATCGTCCAGCACTGTAGCCGTAATATTGCTGACCGTGGTGGGGGAGTAGTGGCTGCCAAACATACTTTCAATGAACCGGGCCACATCCCGCGTACCCATGCCCGATTTATACATTTGGATGACGGCCTCTTCTAACCATCCGTCCCGCCGCTGGTACGGCTCAAACAACTGCGTCTGGAAAAGGCTTTGGCGGTCCCGGGGCACCTGAAGATCCTCGATATGGCCGTATTTCGTGTGTAAATCTCGCGTATAGTAGCCATTGCGACTATTGCTGGCGCCGGCTTCTTCACTCTCCATAAACCCCTGGATTTCGGCGCGCAACAGGCGTTCCATGTTGTCTTTCACAAAATCTTTAACAAGTTTTTCAAATAGATTATTCAGAGAACTTTCGGGTAAAATATTCATTGGTAGGGTTCCTCCTTGGTGGTTTCGCAATCCCGAGGATACCCTACTTTTTTGGTGCCTGACTAGGCTCCAAATCTTGGTACACAACTTACTTTACGCCATCCACCCTGTCCAATTGTAGTCGGTTTTTCGATTACATTTGGCCGACACGGCGCACCCTGTCCAATTGTGGTCGGTTTTTCGATTACATTTGGCCTACGCAGCGCGTCCAGTCCAATTGTGGTCGGTTTGCTGAATTAAGTACGTTAAACAGTTGAACGGACGACATTCTGTATTAGGTACACTGCTCATTTTCATGCTGGAGTTGTGCCTCGAAAGACATGTTTGTTTTCGACCATGAAAAAAAGACCTCCACCACCCGCTCACGCGAACGTAGGACATCTCTTCTCCAAAAGCTATTCTCTTTGTCTATACTACTTTAAGCCGACGTAAGTCGATAAGTTGATATATGGTTTAAGCCGTATGCCGTGAAGGCTTCAAGCTCATTCCCTTGGCTTTGGCTGCTCTGGCTACCGGAGGCTTCAGCGAAACCGCCAGGATACAGGCCAGAATACACAGCAGACCGATGATGTTAAAAGTAGGCTTGAACCCGCCGAGGAAGGCGGCGATGAATGAACCGGACAGCGCACCGATCCCGAAGCCCTGATAGATGATGCCGTAGTTCTTGCTGTGATTCTTCAGGCCGAAGAAGTCACTGACAATCGCCGGGAAGACGGTAATGTTACCGCCGAAGCAGAAGGCGATGGCCGCCACACAGGCGAAGAACAGGCCATAGCTCAGTGTGGCATAGCTGAGGGTAAACATTGCCACAGCCGTTACTGCGAGCGTGATACTAATCAGCTTGGTGCGGCTTACCCGGTCGGATAATGCGCCAAGAATCAGGCGTCCGGCCGTATTGAAAATAGCAATCATCGCTACCGCATTCGCCGCCGTCGCCACATCCATCCCCGCCAGCTGCACACCGATATCCTTCACGATACCGATCAGATAGAGGCCGCTCATGCAGGCGGTGAAGAAAATCACGAACAGCAGGTACGCTTCCTTCGTGCGGAGCATTTCCTTCACGGTATAATCCTTGGGCAGCAGAGCCGCCCCGGAAGCGGACGATGCCCGGTTTCCCGCAGCAGTTACAGCAGGTGCAGCCACCGGAGCCTCCCGGATCAGCAGCGAGCCGATGAG
Organism: Paenibacillus sp. FSL M7-0896; assembly: GCF_037975415.1. Taxonomy (NCBI): domain Bacteria; kingdom Bacillati; phylum Bacillota; class Bacilli; order Caryophanales; family Paenibacillaceae; genus Paenibacillus; species Paenibacillus sp. FSL M7-0896. The sequence continues at coordinate 85,873 of NZ_CP150250.1, read as the reverse complement.
TATCATCATCATGACCATCAGGCCCCAGTATAGAAAAGCATTCGATACCCCCGCCGATTCAATCAGGCCGCCGTTGATGTATTTGAAGATCAGACTGCCCGTTCCGTAAGCACCCACGGACACCCCGGAGATCAGTCCCTTATTCTTCGGGAACCACTTCATCAGGTTGGACAACGAAGTAATATACGCCGTTCCGTCCGCATAACCGACCACTACGCCAGCCAGCAGGTAGAACATCGGCAGGGAACTGGCCTGTGAGCTTAGCATCAGCCCCAGCCCCAGCAGGATGCCGGAAGCTGCGGTCAGTCTGCGGAGACCGAACCGGTCCTGCAGCTTGCCTGCGAACAGTGTGGCGAAGGCCAAGGCAAAGCTGGTAATAGAGAACGTTATCGAAACTGAGCTAAGCTCAAAACCAAATGTACTAACAAGATGTGCATTGAACAGGCTCCAGGTGTAGATGGTACCGAGTCCCATTTGCATAATCACTGTACCTAATACGATGAGCCACCGTTTACTGGCTGTATCCGTTATCATCAGAATTCCCTCTTTCTCTCTGAAGTCGCTGAAATCGCTTCAAGGCTTACTCTGCCTCTTCATTGTAGCGAAAGGAGCTCCTTCTGAGAGAAATCCGGAATGAGATGACACTGACGGGGAATGAACTGCCGTTAGAGACGCATAATCTGCCTGAATTCCTTCACCTTGCTGCGGCTGACTGGAACCTCCACATTCAGATCCCGCAGCCTTAGCAGATAGGTATTGTTGAACCAGGGGATGATTTCCTTGATTTTGGACAGATTGACCAGATAGGAGCGGTGACAGCGGAAGAACTGCTCCTGCGGCAGGCGGGTATGGAATTCACTGATACTGAGGGCCATGCTGTATTCCTCCCCCTTGGTGATCACACTCGTTGTTTTCTCCTGCGCCGAAGCATAATAGATCTCGTCCGCATCGACGACGATAATCTTTTCATTTTTCCACAGATTGACCTTATCGCTGCCCAGCTTCACCGGCCCCTCTTCCCCCTGGCGGCTCCTGGCCGCGATGGCACCCTCCAGCTTCTGCAGCATCGCTCTGATCCGCGTCTCGCTGTAAGGCTTCAGAATATAGTCGAATGCTTCAATCTCGAACGCCTCGGCGGCATGCTCCTTATAGGCTGTAATGAACACAATATACGGCTTGACCGCGAACCGGCTGATATTATGGGCCAGCAGCACCCCGTCGATCGAAGGGATATTGATATCCAGGAAAATCACATCCACCGTATCGGTCTGCAGGTACTTCAGCGCCTCCAGCCCGTCCTCGAATTCCGCCGCAATCTTGATCCGGCTATGGGTCTGAATCAGATACGTAAGCTCCTGTCTTGCCAGCACTTCATCCTCGACAATGATCGCTCTCATCGCTGCTCCTTTATCACATCAAAATAGATTTCCGTCCCCTTAGCCAGCCGCCTTATGGTCAGACCCGTGCCGTAGATCAGCTTGATACGTTGGTGCACGTTGTTGAGGCCGATTTTGTTGCCCTCCATGCTTCCGCTGTAGACCTTCGCAATCGTCTCTTCACTGATCCCCGCTCCGGTATCAGCAATCCGCACCCTTACGCTGTCTCCGTGGTCCTTGACCGAGATGTCTACCGTCCCGTTCCCTTTCCCCTTCAAAATCCCGTGGATAATCGCATTCTCCACCAGCGGCTGAATGACCAGACTCGGAATACGTACCGTTACCTCATCTATATCGTACAGAACGCTCAGCCGGCTGCCGAAACGAGCCTTCTCAATCTCCACATAATGCTGCACCTGCTGCAGCTCGCGCCGGATATCTATGGACTCATCGGTCAGCTCCAGATTATACCGCATATACCCCGACAGATTGACGATCAGCTCGCGCGCCTTGTCCGGGTCGATCCGGATGGAGGAGATAATCGCATTCAGCGCATTGAATAGAAAATGGGGGTTGATGCTGGTCTGCAGTGCCTTCAACTCGGCCTTGTTGGCCATCTCCTTGATCCCCTCAACCCGTGACACCTCCATCAGCGTGGAGATGATCTGTGACAGCCCTACCGCCATGGCCTGGAGGGAATAGGTGATTTTATGCGCGTGGGTATAGTAGATCTTGAGTGATCCCGTCACCTCCCCCTTCTCCTTCAGCGGGATAATGATCAGCGAGCGGATGTCCCGGTTCATGTATTCGGTATCGTCGTCACGGATGGTAATCTCCCCGCTGCTCAGCGTCTGCTTCGTCTCCTCACTGATGATCTCATTAGCTTCGGCATAATATTCTTCCCCGACACCCACGTAAGCCAGAATGACTCTGGTATCGGTAATTGCCACAGCATCCGCCCCGATATCCTCCTGGATGATTCCGCAGATGGTACGCAGCGACTCGGGAGTAATACTGCGGAAATACGGAAGCGTCTTATTGGCAATCTCCAGCGCCAGCTTGGACTGCTTCGCGGCAATCCGTTCTTTCTCCCCCTCTACACTCTGCACAAGCGTAACGATCAGCCCGGCACAGATCTGCCCCACTATCATCGGAAAAGCAATCTTGGACACGATATCCACGCCCAGCGAATGGGGATCAGCCATCACCAGAATCAGCGCCATCGTCAATGCCTCACAGGCCATTCCGGCGGCAATGGCAGCGATCCAGCGGCGTTCAGGCGAAGTGCGCCGGTAGATGATCCCGGATACCACGCCCGCCGTAATGCTGGTAATCAGACACGGGAGCGAGGTGACTCCGCCGATATCAATCAGGAAGCGGTGTACGCCCGAGAGGATCCCGGTAATCAGCCCGACCCAAGGACCGAACAGAATCCCTCCGGCTATGATGGCGATAATCCGCACGTTGACCAGAGACCCTTCCACATTAATCCCGCTGTAGGTTCCGAAGATGGCGAACAGGCTGAAGATGACCGTAACAATCGCCAGCTCCTGCGGCGCATGAACGCCTTTGGCAAAAATCTCCTTGAACCGCGGCACCCGGCTCAGGACGAACAGACACATCAGCAGCAGCGCTGCCCGCTCAAACAATTGCAGCAGAATACTCAAATTATATTGCACACTCACGCCTCCATAGGACAAGCTATCGGTCCATTATAAGTTGGGATAATGGTTATAGCAATCTGCGCAGCCGCCGCTAAGGGTTGAGGTAATTCTATTGGATTTCCAAACCAGGCATGTCGTGTTCCCTCACTGAGTATAAAAGCCCTTCTATTGCGGAAAATTAACTATTATCGTAAGGTTGTTTTAAAGGAGTGATAGCCTGTGCGTATAGCTTTTTGGATTGTATTTGCCTTTGTTGGCATTTTGATCTTTTGGATAGTGGGCGGCTTAATTGGCCGTAACAAACGAAAGTAATCTATGGGGGCTATAACAGCCCCTCAAAATAACTGCTGCACCTTTTCTTCGGACTGCGCAACAGTCACTATGACTCTCGATGAAAAAGTTTCAAGGCAGGATAGTAGATGATGGTATCCTTGATTGTTTTTTGATAAACTTGGAATATATAAGAATTGGAGGCGGTTAACATGAAAAGTAAGAAGAATAATGGGCAAAAAAACGGGGAATATAGCGCCTAATTAGCCCTATAACTGCGACTCCCCATTAGGGAGAAAAATGTCTTGAATAATCCTTTTCTAAGTATCCAAAACCCAACTCCATTAGGCGCGGGTTCATACGAAATGGCTCTGCCACTAATTACTGCTTTAGAATTGAAGCCAGGTATGCGTGTATTGGAAATAGGCGCTGGTACTGGTCAAGTTGCGGCAACGGTAGCTAAACATTGGGGAGTAACTGTAATTACATTGGAATTGTGGGAAATATTGAGTGTTATCCAGGAATATGCATCAGAACAGGGTGTAGATAATAACGTTCTGGCAGTAAGAGCGAATGCTGAACTTATGCCATTTCCTGACGAAGCATTTGATGCAGTCTTTAGTATCGGCTCTTTTTTTATGATAGAGGATAGGGAACAAGCTCTGAAAGAAATCACACGCATTACTCGCACTAACAGTTTTTTTGGAATTGCAGAACCTATGTGTACATTGAATCCAATACCGCTTGGTTTGGAGAATTTCGATATCTTACAGTCTTATAAAAAATGGATTCGGACGTTAGATTGGAATTGCAATTTACTTCGAAATCAAGGTTTTTTAATTACCGAAAGTTCTTACTTCTCTGAGAGTTACCAATGGATGCTCGATAATTTCCGATATTACGAAGGCGAGAAGGATTTTATTTTGCACGATGAAGGACGTTGGTTGAGTCTAGGGCTCGCTGTTGGCAAGAAAGTACGGCGATAAGCGTTGAATTAACAGGGAATGACTCTTGAACACCGAAGGGCTACCGTATGGTAGTCCTTCGTTATGCTAAAGGGCCACGTTAACTCAATAACACAACGGCAGTCTATGACTTTATTATCTCGTTCAAGAGCTGTCGTCGTTGAAATTTTTGGGGCCAATGTTTTTAATGCACCTTATGCAAATTTGAGTTTGTTCGCAAAATGCTTATATCTCCATTCCAGCCTAATGACCCGCTAATCAATTCAACCTACTATCCCTCTCTTACTGCGCCGTATGCGTCCACTGTTCAATGCCTCTAGACTGCCAGATCAATCCCCACCACACCCACAATCTCTCCGTCACTGTTCGTAATTGCTCTGGAGAGAGTGATGCAGGAACGCTTCGTAATGGCCGAGACATACGGCTGCGAGACGTACTGACCTTCCGCCATTGCCCCGCTCCACCAGTCCCGGCGCTTCGCATTCAGCAGCCCGGCCGCAGGCTCGGAGTAGATGAAGGTGCCATCCGTCCGGTTGGACCAGATGGCCTGCACATCCGGCACCTTATTCTTACAGGCCGTAAGAACTCTGCCATGGATGTCCGCATCCGCTGCACACATCTCCTGCTTGGCTGCTATCTCCTGAAGCACCGTCTGCATTTCCTCAAGCCGCGCCGTATATTGACTCAGCTCAATGACTTCGCGTCCGGCAATGCCGTTCACTGACTGCTGCAGGGTCTGAGATTCCAGCAGCAGGCTTGCGCTGATCTCATTAAGCTGCCCAATCTGCGTGCGCTGGCGGGTCACCTGCTCCAAGGTCAGGTCTACGCCTGCTATGGTCTCATTGACAATCCCCACTGCACCGCTCAGCTCGCCGGTCACCTCTTCGATCAGACTGTTCTGCCGCTCTGCCGCAGCCGCTGACTCCGTAACTATGACCCCGACTTCCTCCACCCGGGCCGAGATATCCCCGAGGCGCTGCTTCACCTTCGCCACTTCATTCACTCCATGCGCAACCGCTGTCTGCTCCTTCGTGACCGACTCCAGCACCTGCCGTACGCCATGATTGAGATCCCGCAGCACCGACGTTGAGCGCTCCACGGAATCCCGGCTCTGATCGGCCAGCTGCCTGATCCGGCCTGCGACCACAGCAAATCCGCGGCCCGCTTCCCCGGCCCGCGCAGCTTCAATCGAGGCGTTCAGGGCCAGCAGCGAGGTCTCATTGCCGATGCCTACGATCAGGGCGTTCATCTCCTCCACCAGCGCAATATGTCCGCTTAACACGGTGAATTTGCCCAGCATATCTCCGCTCTGCTCCTGCAATTCCTCCATGACCTCATCTGTATTCTTCAGGGAATCCACCATCCCCGCCATCCCTGTACGTGCTGCCTGCATCGCCGTACTCAGCCGTCCGGTCAGCTCTCCAATCTGTCCGGTAACTGCTGCGACTCCGCCCATCCTGGCAAAAGCCCCCTCAATATTGGCCTTCGCCTCATTGCTGCGGGTCTGCAGCTCCACCTCGTAGGCATGCGAATAGTCCGCTGTCTGCTGAAGCCCTTCGGTATGACGGGTAATCTCCTCCAGAGCACCATGCAGCCGGTCCGAGGTGACAACAATTTCATTGCCCAGCCGCTCTACCTTGCTCTGTGATTCCACCAATTGCCGGGCTCCAATCACTCCGCCCCGGCGGATATCCAGCGCAAACCCGGCCAGCGCTACCATCAGCAACAGATAGACAACCTTATGTACCCAGTACATCTCCATCCATAAGCCATACAACCCCACACCTAGCAGCAAAATAATAACGATAGCGGCCTTGCTCCGGCGAATTCCCATTCTGCACGTTCACTCCACTCTATCATGTTATGTATTCTAACATTATATCAGCAGAGTTAAATTAAGGGAACTATTTCTTCGCCATCATGCCGCGGGCGATCCACACGCCAGCCGCTCCGGCCTGGGCCAATCCGCGGGTAATGCCTGCCCCGTCGCCGCCGCAGTAGAGGCCGGAGATTTCGGTCTCGAACTCATCCGTCAGCTTCGGACGGGCGGAATAGAATTTCGCTTCCACGCCATAGAACAGCGTATGTTCGGAGGCGATGCCCGGGGTTACCTTTTCCAAGGCCTCCACCATTTCAATCAGGCTCTTCATCGTGATGTACGGCAGCACCAGACCCAGGTCACCGGGCACCGCTTCCTTCAGCGTCGGCTCCAGGAACCCTTCCTTAATCCGGGTCTCCGTAGACCGGCGGCCCCGCAGGATATCTCCGTATTTCTGTACAATGACCCCGCCGCCGGACAGATCATTCGCCCGCTTGCAGATCTCCCGGGCATATTCATTCGGCTTGTCGAACGGCTCGGTGAAGGTATGGGAGACCAGCAGCGCAAAGTTGGTGTTCTTCGAGCCCAGCGCTGGGTCCTTATAGGAGTGCCCGTTCGCGGCCATCGCTCCACTGTGATTCTCCACAACCACATGTCCCGAAGGATTGCTGCAGAAGGTACGGACGCGTGTACCCACGGAGGTATTGAAGATGAATTTGCCCTCGTACAGATGCTCATTGATCTCCCGCATTACCACATCCGAGGTCTCAACACGTACCCCGACATCGACCTGGTTATTGTACATTTTGAGCCTGCGCTTCTTCAGCACCTCGGTCAACCAGGCCGAGCCGTCCCGACCCGGAGCAATCATCACCAGGCCAGCCTCATGATTCTCCCCGTTCTTCAGCGTAATGCCTGTAATGCGGTGCGTTCCGTTCTCTTTGACGGTAACGATATCTTCAACTTCTGTCTTGTATAACATATCAATGCGTGTCCGCAGATATTCATAGATCGATTTCAGAATCTCCAGGTTCTGCTCGGTTCCGAGGTGGCGGACCTGCGCCCGCAGCAGCTTCAGCCCGGCGGCATATCCCCGCTGCTCGATACCGCGAATGCTCTCCGTAGTCGGATCGGTAATGACCGGGGTTGCCCCGTGCTCCAGGTTGATTCCATCTACATATTCAATCAGCTCCATCACCTTGGAAGGAGGCAGATAATCCGTCATCCAGCCGCCGAATTCAGTGGTAATGTTGAATTTGCCGTCACTGTACGCACCAGCGCCGCCGAAGCCCGCAGTAATGGAGCAGGCCGGCAGACACCCGGCGAATTCCTTACGGCCGGAGGCGGGCGGACAGAGCTTGATTTTCTCCTCCAGGATCGGGCAGTTGCGGCGGTAGATATCATGTCCCTTGTCCACCAGCAGCACCTTCAGCTCAGGGGCCTTCAGTGTTAATTCATAACAGGCGAATATTCCAGCCGGACCGGCTCCAACAACAATTACATCATATTTACTCATATCTTCTCTGTTCCTCCCAAGGTGAAACGGCTTCGGCCTGCGGTTGACAGGGGCCGCAAAGCGTCTCTGCAGTATATTAGTCCACTTAACCAAGCAGCACACATCAGCACACAAAAAAACCCGGCCTCTTCATAGGTATGCAAAATGCACCCTATTCGTAGCCAGGAATTTACGGTCCCCTGTAGAAACCCCCAAACCTTATCATTGAGGATATACGAACAACTTCACCCGTTATTACGGGCCAATTGGAATTTTACCTAACAAATCCGAATGTGTCAATGATGAATAGCATTAATAGTTCGTGTTTACAGCATTACGAAGAATGTAGCGCTTTGACAGCCTACCAAACACCTTACAAACACGAACGTTATCCCAGTCCTATCCCAAGACATAAGACCTAGAAGGAGAAACAAGAACATTGTCGAATATATAAGTACATAGTCACTGGAAAAGAGGAACATCTTATGCAGATCCCACCGCCAACTCCTCGCCAAATGTACTGGAACCGGGTTCTCCTCAATACCTTTTGGCTGGTGCTTTTCGTCTATCTGGCCAGCCAATTATTTGTCTACTTCTCGATGTCGGCGCATCGGCCCGAGTTGTCCGGCAGACAATATACCCTGCTGCATATCTGGATTCCGGATTCTATACTGTTCGTTCTGCTGCTGATACTCGAAGCTGTCCATAGATATAAACCGTTGTTATCTGAACTCTTGATCATTCTGACAAGCCATCTGTACGGCATCCTGATCATTACGAATCTCAGTCCGGACTATCATGTGAAGCCGCTGATTATGCTGCTTCCCATGCTGGTATCCATGATCTATCTCAAGGAGAATTATCTGCGGACCTCTTCACTGATCTGTCTGTTCTACATTGTCATCCTGTTCCTGAACACATCTATTTACGATTTCACTCTGCGCATCCAGAACATCATTATTACCCTGATCTTCGCAGCAGTGTCCCTGACCGGCTTCGCCGTAATTGCGCGGGGCAAGGAGCTGATGCGCTCACTGGAGAATTCGGTGAAGTCAGAGCAGGAGCTGCGCATCCAGAACATCATTATGGACCGGCTGTCCAAGATCGACCCGCTGACTGACCTGTACAACCATAAGACCTTTCATGAGTACCTGGGCTGGCTGATTGACCATCAGCAGAGCAATCCTTTTCCGATGCAGCTGGCTGTTATTGATATCGACAATTTCAAAAAGGTCAATGACCGGTACGGGCACTGGGTCGGAGACATCGTTCTCCGGCAGGTCACCGCTGTCATGCTCCAGCATATCGACTCGGATGACTTCGCAGCGCGGTACGGCGGGGAGGAATTCGTGATTATTCTGACATCCAAGACATTAGAGGATTCGGGCCGCATTATGGAGAATATCCTCGCAGGAATTGCAGGCCTTCCGATCAGCGAAATGGACAATGAATCGGTTACCGTGAGCATCGGAATGCATGAATATAACGGCGGGGATTCCAAGAGCTCTATCTTTCAGCAGGCGGATGATGCCCTGTACGAGGCCAAGAAAACCGGTAAGAACAGAATCGTCATTCTGTAGGGCTCTCCATCCTATATCCCAAACAAGCGGGTCCACCGTGCATAGCAACCTATGCCGGGGACCCGCTTTCCTGTGCACCTGTTCTCTGCGCTCTATTCAAGCTCCTCCGCCCCATACCGTCTCTGCGGAACGAGCAGCTCCATGACCAGGCGCTGCGGCACCGGCCGGCTGATCAGATACCCCTGCACCTTATCGCAGTGAGCCTCCCGGAGGAAAGCCCATTGGCTGGCATCCTCCACACCCTCGGCTACTACATCCAGGCCCATCTTGTGGCCCAGGATAATAATCGTCTGCACAAAAGATTCACTAAAAGCCTTATCGGCCAGGGAATCAATGAAGATTTTATCCATCTTAAGGGTAGAGATCGGCAGCTGCTGCAGATAGCTAAGGGAGGAATACCCCGTTCCGAAATCATCCAGGGCAATCCGTATCCCCCGGGACTGCAGGAACTCCAGCTTGCTGACCGTTCTCCCGAATGACTCCATGAAGATCGACTCTGTAATCTCCAGCTCCAGACTGGACGCCGCAAGGCCGCTCTCCTCCAGACTGTCCAGCACAATCTCTACGAAATCATCCTGCAGGAGCTGAATGATGGAGATGTTCACCGATATTTTGTAAGGAATGCCGGTCCGCTGATGGATGCTGTTCATGAACTTGCAGGCCTCCCGCAGCACCCATTCGCCGATATAGATAATCAGCCGGGAATCCTCGGCAATCTTGATGAAGGAGAGCGGGGAGACAAAGCCGAGGACCGGACTGTTCCAGCGGATCAGAGCCTCGAAGCCTGAGATCAGCCCGGTCTCCATCTGTACCTGCGGCTGATAATGCAGCTCGAATTCGTTATTATTCATCGCACTGCGCAGATGCTTCTCAATATTCATCCGGTCATTGAAGGCGGTATGCATCGATTTATCATATACGACGTAGGTGCTTTTCCCCTCTTCCTTGGCCCGGTACATCGCTACATCGGCGTTCTTCAGAATCTCTTCCGTCGTCTCGCCGTCTTCCGGGTAGAAGGAGATTCCGATACTGGAGGACACATACAGATTGCTCTCACCGATAAGAAAAGACTTGCGGAACGCACGCATAATATCCTCGGCCAGATTAAGCACATCCACCCGGCTCTCAATATCCTTGAGGAAAATGACAAATTCATCTCCGCCCAGCCGCGACAGCAGATCCTCCTCACGCACAACAGACTGGAGACGTTCGCTGGCCTTGCGGATCAGAATATCCCCGGACTTGTGTCCAAGCGTGTCATTGATGTATTTGAAATTATCCATATCTACGAAAAGCAGCGCCGCACTGCCTCCCGTCCGGCGGAAATAACTCTCCATCGTCTCCAGCAGACTGAGCCGGTTCGGAAGATTGCTGAGCGAATCCATATACGCCAGGCGGTGCATATTCTTCTGATTCTCCAGCAGCATATCATATTGTCCTACAATCTCCTGCTGGGTCGCAGTAAGCTGCTCATAGGTTGCCTCCAGCTCCTGGTAACTGTTATTCAGCTTGAATTCTGCCTGCTTGCGCTTACTGATGTCGATCAGGGAGCCGAGGAACAGGACAATCTGATCCTTCGGGTCAACGATTGCCTTGCCCCGCACCTCGAACCAGATGTACTCCCCCTGCCCTGTTCTCATCCGGTATTCGGTTTCATAGATCGGGGTCAATCCGGTAAGATGCTCCTGTCTGGCCTTGCGCGCGGATTCCTGATCATCCGGGTGAATAATGCTGAGCACGCCTCCCTCGAAGGAGTTGATCTCCGCCTCAGTATATCCCATTACCTCGTACCACCGGTCCGAGAGCTTGTAGAAGCCGCTGTCCCAGTCCAGCTCCCACATGTACGCACCAGAGCCTTCCGAGGCCAGGCGGAACCTCCGTTCGCTGACCCCCAGCTTATTGAACTGATCCTGCAGCTCTACCTCTGTGGCCGCCAGCTCCTCATATGTAGACTCCAGCTCCTCGTAGCTAAGCTGCAGCTTAAGCTCATTCTGCTTGCGTTCATCGATATCGATGCCGACCAGCACGAAGATATCCTCCGCCTGCTCATCCATCCCCTTAATGAGGGCTGTGCGGACGGAGAAATAATGCGCACCCGGAGAATGGTCGGGAAGTCTCAGCTCGACATTGGTCACATAATCCCGGGCTGCCGCTCTGGCAAGGAGCTCCCTAAGCACAGCGGCTCCGGCCTCCAGGCTTGGCAGCTCATCTATGCTTACGCCCAGCACCTCCTTCTCCTTCAGCCCGGTCATTATCTCGGCATATTTATTGAAGCGCACACTCCGTTTGTCCCCGTGAACAGCCCATACAATCACCCCGGTATTCTCGATCACATCCTTGAAAAATTCCTGTTCGGAATGAATCGTACGGCGCAGCCGCCGGATATACATCCGGAGCAGGACCGCACCGAATACCAGCAGAAGGGTCCCGATGGAGAATACGGTAAAAATCCGGTTACGCATCTTTTCATTATAATGGTCAGAATGCACGAAGAAATACTGCTGGTACAGCTCTTCGAAGGCACCGGTGCTTACCAGACGCTCTAGCCTTGCATTGACGTAAGACACCAGCTCCGGCTTGGACTTGCTGATGCCGTAGGCCACATCCTGCGGATATAAATTGCTCATTTTGCGGATAATATTACCGGTTAAGCCCTGTTCTACAATCAGATAATCGACAACCCCCTGATTCTCGAACAGCAGGTCGATCTCCCCTTGACGCAGAGCGTCCAGTGCATCCGGTACGGTTGCATATTCTATGTATTCTGATGGCGGGATACCCGCCTCGTTCTGCAGGATGGTCTCTGCATATTGTCCTTTGCCAACACCGATCTTGTACTTACGGAGTGTGCCCAGCGTCACCTCACCCTGGAGTCCCTGGCGCGAATAGACAGAAATATAGCTTTTTAACACGGGCTTTGAGAAAAGAATGTCCTTCTTCCTCTGCTCGCTGACAGCCATTAGCCCGGTAGTATCAATCCTGCCCTCACTCAACCGCCGGTACGTCTGCTCCCAATTCCCGGTGCTGTAGTGGACAAGATATTCGTTCTTCTCAAAGATCATACTTGTCAGATCAATATCGAAGCCCGTCAGATAACCATTCTGTATGTACTTATAAGGTGGATAATCCAGTTCTGCCTGGTACTTAATTTCCTGTCTTTCGGCATAAGCGGCAGCGGGGTGTGCAAGCATGAGCACAATGCTAATTAGAAGCAACAATTTACACCGCTTCATCGCAATTCTCCTTTATCCCAAGTAAGATCGGCTTAACTATGTATACAAGCTTATTCGACAAAATATGGTAGGGTTCCTGCTCCTTTTTTCTCATTTCCGATAAATTGTGCACATCCTGCGGGTTCATATCCTTAACTCTTTAGTGCATCATCTTAGATTTAATCAAAAACTTTAGATTTGTATTGCTTTTTGCGGTTAAAGTGTGGATAATAACAGTAACGGTTGATAATGATTATCATTATTGGATGTGCAACATTCATTATTTTCTATATTTGAGCCAAAAGGAGACTGAACACCCATGAACGCAGCCACTACCCGGACCGCCCTGCAGGTTGACGATTACCTGGACCTGCTCAATCTTGCTGTGAAAGTCGGAGATATGAAATGGCAGAAAGAAATCAAGTCCCGGTTGCAGTATATCCTGTGCCTAGAGACCAGATAGCCCATTTCATACAGAAATAGATGAATATAGCTTACTTCTTATACAAGAGGCGGTTCCAAAAGCCATGAAATGGCTGCTGGAACCGCCTTTTGATTTGGAGCAGGATCAACGTGAGCACTTGGGTGGACGCTATCGCCCGTCAATTCCGGAGTACCTGCATCTGCGGGGCTCAGAATGTGTAATGATATAGTATAATGATCAGCATACTATAACGAACAATAGCCTATAGATCGGAGTGTGTCAGATTGAGAAAAAAACTCACCCTCGCCTTGGTCCTGATATTATCCCTGCTGTGGATTCCAGGGGTCTATGCTGCAAATATTCCTGCACAGCAAGGAGTAATTACGGATGAAGCCCGGCTGCTGTCTGCCCAAGAAGTAGAGAGCCTTACCGGGTTAGCCACTACAGGCCGTTACACCTTCCATGTCTTAACCGTTGATTCACTGACCGGGAGCGGCATGTCCAGTTATGCTGCGGATGTATATGATACCTGGGGGCTGAAGTCCCGGGACATCCTGCTCCTGATCGCTTATGAAAATCAGCTGACTGAGATTAGCTTCATTAACCCCGGGCTGCAGGATGCGCTCGATGCCTGGTCCTTACAACAGGGCGGAGCTGCGGGTAACGCAGCAATTAACAAGGTGCTGGAGAAATATTTCAATCCTTATGCCAAAAAGGGAGATATCCCTGAAGGCATACGTTCTGTGATCCAGCAGATGCAAGCCATTGGCAGCAGCGGACAGAGCAGTAATACCGGCAGCGGTGCGGCAGGCGGTGCGGATGCCGGTACGGCAGGAGCTGGCTCCAGTCCTAACGGCAGCAGCAGCAGATTCCCTCTCCTGCCGGTCGCAGGCGGTCTTGTCTTGGCCGCGCTGCTGATATTGCTGCTGTATGTGGCAATTACCGGAATGCGCCGCCGCAAGGGACTGTCCGTGCAGCGTGAGCAGCTCGCCGACCTATTGGTACGGGCGAACCGCGCTCTGGAGTCCCTTCAGCCTTTCCAGGGGATTGTGCAGGGCAAGACTGGTGAGAGGGTCGAGGGCATCTCGAAGCGCCTGACCTCCCGGCTGGTCGAAATCTCTGCGTTGCAGACCGCCGGGCAAGCACCATTGCCGCCGTTCTACCGCTTGTCTGCGCTTAAGGCGGCGGCAGAGCAGCTTCAGCAGACAGAGGGGGAATTCCGTGCCTCCCTGGAGGAAGAGGAGAAGAATATCGCAGTCGTCAGCGATGCCGACCGGAACGTCAAGCAGCAGATCACCGAGCTGAAGCAGACTGCCCCGGAGCTTGAAGAACAGCGGCAGCAAGCGGCCATGGAGACGGGCTATACCCTGGAGGAGATTGCCCAAGATCTTCAAGAGCTGGCCGAAGAGACGGCCAAGGCAGATCAACTGGAGCTGTTCGACCCCATTGCTGCCCAGGAGATTACTGCACAAGCGAAGAAGCGGCAACAGCAGATTGAGCAGGATATGCAGGATGTGGGGACCTTTGACGATAAGCTGAAGGCCTTTCCCGGTGTCCTGGCGGCTGCACGCAGCCGGGTTGCCGGGCTGATCGACCAGAACTCTCTGCACAATATGAAGGTTAAGCCTTACGACAGCCTGGAGCAGGCTTCCAATGCCGCCAGTTCCATGGAAGCGCCGCTGCACAGAGGCGATATGGACGAAGTGCGCCGGATTGGCGCTGACATGGATGCCCTTATGACTGAAGCCGTGGCCATGACGGAACGCCAGGCTATGATCCGGCAGAATAACCTCAAGGATCTGGAGACTGTACGCAGCACATGGGCAACGCTTAGCCAGCGGCGGAACGAATTACAGAGCCGGCTTGCCGGGGCGAAGAACCGGTTCGCCCGGAAGCACCTGGACGCTCTGGAGCAATTGCTTGAGGAGGCCGGAGGCACGCTGCGGCAAGGCGCGGCGGAAGTGCCTCAGCTTGAGACCTGGACCAGCGATGCACGCGGAGAGTATGACAATGCCCGCAGCGGGCTGGACCGGCTCCTTGCTTTGCAGGATGAGACGGCAAGCAGCATGAGTAGCATGAGCAGCAGTTTGGACACTCTGGAGGAGCGTCTCGACAGCTTGAGCAGGCTGTTCACAGAAGGGCAGAGCCGGGTGGATGCCGCCTACAATCTGCTGCACAGCAGAGGAATTGCCTCGCAGAACCGCTTCCAGCTATCACTGCTGCCGGAATATACCGAGCTGGAACAGCGTCTGGCCTCAGGTCCCTACGATCTGGATCAGCTGGAGGAGACAGGACGCTCCTATGCTTCACAGATTGCTTCCTTCGTAGAAGAAGCGAACCGGCTGGTCCGTCAGAAGGAAGAGGCCGAACGCGCAGCCCAAATGGCCATGCTGCGGGAGCAGCAGCGCCGGGAACAAGCCCGCAGACGCAATTCCGGCCCGCCGGGCGGAGGATTCGGCGGCGGGCTTGGCGGCGGACGCTCCTCCGGCGGCTCTTCTTGGGGCGGCGGCGGTGGCGGCGGACGTTCCTCCGGCGGCTCTTCGTTTGGCGGCGGCAAATCCGGCCGAAGCTCCGGCGGCTCCAAGTGGTAAGCAGCCGATTGCCGCTACAGCACATCCTCACCCTAACAGGTGAATGATGTAACAATTTATTCTGGGCCATCAAGCGAAATCAGGGGCATTAGTGTCCCTGATTTTTGCTTTCTATGTACTTCCTCCGGACCCTGCGCCCTCACGCTAGCACATTGTATTTGGTTTTTCTTTGAAAATACGTCTGGCGCTGCGATAAACGCACGGCCTACGCCGCGCTCCCAGTCCCATTGTGGTCGGTTTTTCGATTACATTTGGCCTACGCAGCGCACCCAGTCCCATTGTGGTCGGTTTTTCGATTACATTTGGCCTGCGCGGTGCACCCAGTCCCATTGTGGTCGGTTTTTCGATTACATTTGGCCTGCGCGGCGCTCCCAGTCCCATTGTGTTTGGTTTTCCGTTAAAATATGTTAAATAAATGAAAAGACGATGTTCTGTTTTTTAGCCACGCTGCTCATTTTCATGCTGGAGTTGTGCCTTGAAAGACATGTTTGTTTTCGCATACATTTGCCCACTTACCCTCGCCAGCACCGATTGTATTCGCTTTTCCACATACATTTGCCCTAGGCCTACCTGCGCACGCACAACAGCGATCCCCCGGTAATCGGAGAATCGCTGTTGTGTCATGTTATTGCCGTTCAGTGAGACTCATCCTCCAGAAACGGCTTGTTCACATAGTAATACATCACGCCCATTAGCACGCCGCCGCCGATCAGATTGCCTAATGTGACCGGGACGAGATTATGCACCACGCCTCCCCAGGAGATCGTACCAGGGTGATCCAGGACGAGAGCAATCGCGAAGGTACACATGTTGGCAATACTATGCTCGTATCCCGAGATGAAGAAGCAGAAGACGAACAGGACCATGGCGAACATTTTGGCACCGTCGTTCTTCATTGACATCGGGACGAAGAAGGCCAGACAGACGAGCCAGTTACAGAGAATCGCCCGGAAGAACAGCTGCATCGCCGGTGCTTCCATCTTATGGGCCACCACATTCAGCAGGAACCCGTTGACAGAGGAATCATAGAACAATCCGGTCAGAAAAATAAGCAGGGCAAACGCCGTAGCCCCAAGAATGTTGCCCAGATAGCTGACGACCCACATCCGCACAACCTCAGTCCATGCCAGCTTGCGCCTCAGTGCCGCATAGGTGTAATAAAAAGTGTCCCCGGTGAACAAATCGCCCCCGCCGTAGGAAATCAGGATGATGGCTGCGCCGAAGGTGATCGCAGCCATCGGATAGGTCATCGGCGATTGTTCCATATAGAAGAAGTTGCCGGTCTTAAAGGCTACGATCACGCCGAATCCGATAAACATGCTGGCGAGCATGGCCCTGGCAATGTACCGCCATACGCTTTGCCGGAATATCTTCTGTTTCTTAAGTGCAAGCTTCTCTACCTGCAGCAGTGCCTCGTTCTCCATTTGACCCTCCGTATTCACTTTATATTTTCAGTGGTGCCGGAAGACTGATGTACAGCCTCCAGCTATTATACCCAATAAACCACTGGAAATTGCTTGAATCACAGAGCATCAATAATTTATGAATCCGCACACTCCCCGCACTCTTGTTACAGGCCGTTGTCCTCCCGTTCATTCAGGCTGGCAATCGCCTCCGCCTTCTCACTGCTGGCTACGACGATAAGCACCACGATCAAGCATCCCAGAATCATCCCGCTTATCCCCTCTTTCTCCACAGGTCGCCTTAGTGACAACGTATGTGGGGGAGCGGGATAATATGAGTAGGATTAGCGGAGAATCAGTCAGTCAAACCGCCAATATAATAATTAAGCGCCTTATAATTAGCATCATAGAACAGGATAATGTAGTCTTCAGGCTGTCCATTCCGCGCCGCATCATCAGATAACTGAATTTGCTCATAAGGATAGATACTGTTGGTATTCCGGTAATCATTTAAACACTGTACTGCGGATTCTGCAGAGAATTCTTGCTTAGCTGCTGCCAACGCTGATTTAGAGGTCGCTGTGAAATAGACAGCTTCGGGATGCGTTTTCTGATAATCTTTTACAGATACATAGTCTATACGGGTACCGTTATTATAATCACGGACCAGCTTAACTCCATCCCCAATCTGTACCGCCGTTCCGTCCCACACCGGCCGCTTCGACGAGAAATCTACCAGCTTGGTGGTATAACGTATTGCTTGCCCTGCCTTATTATAATAGACCACTGTAACGTAATTCTGTCCGCTCTTATCTGTCACCGGAAGAACTACTGAATGAATGTCAGCAAAATCAAATTCCCCATAAGGGCTTGGTTGTGCTAAATCCTCTGCACGAACAGGATTGGCTGTAATGTAATACGAGAAGCTGCCTATGCTTCCCTTCAACTCATCCGGGAAACCCATCCAATTCATACTTATTGTCTTGCCGTTGAATTGATTATACCCATCAATAATTACGGATTGAACCAGATCCATATTTTGAAGTGGTCCCGATCTCTTGGCGTTCATAAGAGCTGATACAGCATTCTTAAGCTTAGTCTTGCGTTCTCCCCAATTGAAAGAATCATCAAACGGCAAGTAGGCTCTATAAGCCCTGTTAACTGCATCTTCATCCATTAAAGTTACATTCGAAGGAAGCTCGTCAATTCTTTTCATGGCTGCTTCTAATTTCAGGTCTGTGCTAAGCATCACCTTGCCGGTGTAATAACCCAATGGCTTCATCTCGGAATCGAGGAAAATAATGGTGTATTCATCTTCGTTATATGTTTTGAAATTATATAATGTGTCATAGGCAAACGGGATATAGCCCGGTGATGAAGCACCTACTGCTGTATTAGAGGATACTGTGGCATCAACCACACTGACCCAGCCGTCTCTGTACACTTTACGCGAAGCATGAATGATATCATTCAATTCCAAATTCAGGTTACTGTCCATATAGTACTTCGGGGTAATTGTATATCCCACTGCTCTTCCGCCAAATTGCAAAGCAGCATCTTCCACATCAATAGTATCCCGATAATATACTTGGGAAGACACTGTGCTGAATTTCTCCTGGGTAATAGTCACACCACTGTTTAGTAACATTATACTGCTATAAGCCTCAGTAACTGAGGGCTGCAAATTCACCTTTTGAGTATAGAATCCGGTCACTTCATTAGATGAATTCCGTACCACAACCGAGACATATTTATCGCCTGCTGTGCCAATCCTGCTCTTTGGAATCGAAACACCGGTATATGTCAGCGTCTTCAACGAGTATCCCGTACTAATAGAAGCGTACTGGAGATTGGTAAGCTCCCAGTGGAGATCTCTAGAGCTGATCGGCTTCGCTGTTACATAATAAGTTATCTGGTCATTTAGACGGATAGTGCTTCCAATCACCCTGCTATAATCAACTTCTAGATAAACAGCATTCGTAACTGAATCGTCAGGGCGAGAGGTGATGCTGATATCCAGCGCCGGAAGCTCCTTGACCGGTAATTCATTAACAGGTTCCGGGCTTGGTGTCGGTGTCGGTGTTGGAACCGGCGTTGGTGTTGCCGCCGGAGCCTGGGTTGGTGTCACCTGAGGACCACCGCCACCGCCACCGCCACTACCGCCGCCACTTCCTCCCGCAGCTACAGCAGCAGTTGCAGTTGGTGCAGCTGTAGCTGCGGGAGTAGCCGACGGTGTTACGGCTGGAGCAGGCGTTGCCGCTCCCTGTACAGCTTGACCCGTTCGAGAGACTGCCGCATCGATCAGCGCTAAGGATTCTGCACGGGTCAAGGCTTTGACGGGCCCGAAGGTTCCATCCGGATATCCTTTAAGCACCTTCGCTGTGACTGCGGCAGCAACACTCCCTTTACTCCAGGATGCAATCTGGCTTGCATCACTGAATACTTCCAATACCTCTATACTGCCCGCGTCCAGCTTCAGCAGCTTGCTGACTATAACTGCTGCTTCCTGGCGGTTAATCGGAGCATTCGGGCGCATCTCATTGTTGAAGCCCTGGATATATCCAGCCGCTACAGCCTTCGCAACCTCACTATACGCCCAGCTGGTAGACGGCACATCGGTGAATTCCACCTTACTCTGTTCCGTAAAATGATAAGAACGGTTGATGAGCGTCATGAACTCCGCTCTGGTTATGGTCTGGTTCGGTTTAACCGATCCATCTCCGAAGCCTTTAAGCAAGCCGTTATCCAGCCAGCTTTGAATCGTCTGCTGCGCCCAATGTCCCTCATAATCCTTTGTCCCTGCTGACTGGGCTGCCGCTGTCCCCATAGAACCAAACAGCATCCCCGCTCCGACTATACCTGCCAATATTCCCGTTAACTTCCTGATCATCAATACTCTCCCCCTGAATGTACGACTGAACCCATCTCATAATATCTCACCGGAATATATTAGTAAATTAGAAATTTAACAACAAAAAAAGCCCGCCGAATCCATATCAGCAGGCTTGGTGCGTTATTCAAGTTATTTTACCGGCCCAGAAGCAAACCCTTAATTCAAAAAGCTGCTCAGCCCGCTCTCCGCCTGCTTCAAAGCCTGCGGCTGTGAGCCTTCGTTAAGCCCGAGCCGGTTGTTCAGCTGGGTGTTGATGGTGGTCATTTTGGACGTATAGTCCTGACAGCTCTCGATGATCCGCCGGTTGGACTGCTCTGAGGTATCCAGGGCGCTGAGCAAGTCGCCAATAGCCTGATTCACGGCTTCCAGCGACATGGACGGCTTGGAGAGCAGCTCCGTTGTCTTCTCTGTCGTCGTGCGCAGCAGCCGCGCATTCTCCTTGAACTGGTCCTCGATGGTCTTGTTGGTGGCTTCGACCGCATTGATGACATTCTCCTGATCGGCCAGGGACATGGCAATCATCGCCGAGACGGTGATCAGGTTAGAGGTCTTATCGATCGCGTTGTTTACGGAATCAATCAGCTTGTCATTATTGTCATTGATGATATCCGTTGCCGCAATCGCCTGATTGTAGAGCAGAATCATCTCGGTCATGGACTGAATCCGCACCATGACCTTGCGCAGCCCCCGCTCCAGATACGCTTTGCGGAATTCATTCTCGGGCTTGGCGATCTCCACCTCGAACAGCTCCTTCAGCTTGTTGCCGAAGGCGATCTTGGTCTGGAGGTTATAGATCTCCTCCATGGAGGTACGCTTCAACTGGCGCATGTTAACGATGCTCTCCTCTAGCGTATCCCGGCCGTCACGCAGACCGGTGATAATGGCATCAATGTTGGTGCGGACCGACTGATATTTATATACATAATTTTTAAGCGGGCTTTTGCGCAGCATTTTGCCGAAGAAGCTGACATTCTTACTCTGCTGAAGGGTCTCGCACTCATTGCGCAGCTTCATAATCATATTCGGCACTTCCACCCGCTTGCCGCTCATCAGGTCATTGACGGGGCGGTCCAGCAGCTTCAGCGTCTGGCCTGCCTTCTCCTGCGTCTTCACACCAAGCTTCCCGATATCATCCATCAGGGAATCCAGTGCCACCGTGTCAGTCTTGGCTACCTGCTCAATTAACTGGGAAGCCTCCTGGACTACCTTCTGCTCATCTTCTTTTCTAAGCTCAATTAACTGCGTGGACATGGCTATCCTCCTCCTATAATTCGGAACTGCTGTAGCGCTGATGAATCAGTTCCGCCTTGGTCTGAAGTTCCATCAGGTCTTTGTGCTCGATCGTCGACGCAATATCGGAAATTTTGGCATCGACATCACGCAGACCGTTCAGCAGCATTCTCCGGTTTCTTGTCTTGGCTTCGCCGCCCAGGCGCAGGAACGGGTTGATTACTCCATTAAGGTCCTTCAGCACCAGCCTACGGACGGTATGGTTAATCTCACCGTTACCCAGCTCCTGCAGCAGCGGAATGACGCGCTGCAGCCTGGCGAACAGCGCCAGCGACTTCTCGACAATTTCATTGTCCAGCGTATCCTTCTGCCCTTCGGAGATGATCATATCCTCCAGGATGCCCAGATACTCCACCACCGGAGCGAACTCTGCTCCGATCTGTATGTCCTCCCTGTGTCCGGCACCCGAATGGGCCGGGGAGGCCTGTCCCGCAGCAGCAGGAGAGGCAGCGGCAGCAGACGAAGCCTGCTGCGCGGCGGAGGATGCCGCCGGAATGGCCTGCGGCTCCTGTCCGGCAGGAATCACCTCTACCGGGAGATTCACTTTGGTGCGCCTGAGCTCCGGCACTGCAAGTGCTGCGCCGATTACCGGGAGCAGCAGCGAGACCAGCTCAGGCAGGAAGCCGCTGGTCAGTACGGCTACAACATAACCGGCACCGGCATACGCCAGTACTTTGAATTTAGCTTGCATTCCTTCTCACCTCTTATGAGCGTGAATGCTACACGCTCAATTCACGGAATCCGTAATGACGGATTCTCCGTTTATTCTCATGATCAGCGGCTGCTCGACATGGCTGGCCAGGACGTTATGCTCGAACGATGCAGGCATAACCTCGCCGCCGAGCGCGCTTTTGACAGCCAGATATGGGAAATTGATTCCGGACAGACAGGAGATATGCAGGCCGCCGGACATCCGCGGGTTAATCTCCAGCAGCTTGGGGACGCCACCGCTGTATTTCATCTGGATATTGAAATTGAACGGAATCCGGTACGTCTCAGCCACCCTGCGGGCCACCTCCGCAAGCTCCGGGATATACTCCATCAACCGCAGGCGGCCGCCTGCCTTACGGCGGGGAACTGCGGCCAGCAGCCTGCCCTTCTCATCCGACAAGCAATCAATACTATATTCATATCCCTCCAGCAGCTCCATCACCATCAGGTTAGGGAAGCTCCCGGCTTCATCAAGGATACGGTAAGCTTCCTCGAAGGAGATCAGCGGAGTCACATGGCCGAACAGCTCCTCCACGGGACTGCGGTCATTGTCTATGATCCGGAATCCGAGTCCGCCTTCCGTCTCGGTAGGCTTGAAGCAGACCTTGTGTCCTTTAGCTGCGAGGTCTTCATAAGCTTCCCTGAACTGCTGCGCATTACTAACCACATGATAATCAGGAATCGTCATAATCCCGGTGGTCTTCACGCTCTCATAGAACTTGCCTTTGTCCATGATCATCTCCAGCAGATCCAGATCACGGCAGACCAGCACCTTCGTTCCGATCTCATCGAACAGCGAAGCATGCAGCGCGATATCGAGCATATGCAGCCGGGGGATGAAGATATCAATCTCGTTCCGGCGGCAAAAATCAACACAGAACTGCACATATTCAATGCCTTCGAGCGCCGGCTCGGTTCCGGCCACATCCGCGCCTTGCAGCGACATATGGTGGATATCCGGGTGGGTGGCGAAGATTTGCACCGGAATCCCGTCTTCATTGCTCCGGATGAGATTCATATAGTGATAGGCAACAGAGAACCAGCGGTTGAAATATATATTTACCTTTTTCATGGTGGCGGTCCAACTCCCAATGCTGTCAAATGTGTATAAATCCTGTGAACATACTGCATAATCTCATCCGCGGCAAATACCCCCGGCCGCTTAGTAAACGGATACTCTAAGTGTACTAAACCCGCCTGCTGCTCGGCAAATATTTCTCCGTGGCAGGGAGCTATGGCATAATCGGCGGCGGCGAGCAGGCTCTTGTCCAGAAGAGAGTCACCGGAGGCGACCATCGGCTCTGAATGCACGGTGCGGCGGACATGAAGAATGGCATCGCTTTTGTTCACCGCCTCCGGCACGATATAGAGCTTGCGCCCCTGCAGGGATACTCTCCAGCCAAGCTCACCCAGCCGTTGAGACATCCGGGCAATCTCCTCAAGCGGCAGCGAATCCCGGTGAACCACGAAGGTATAGAACAGCTCATCGCAATACCGCCGGCTAATGATCCATTCTTCCCGGACAACAGCACGCACGATGCTCTCGGCTTCTTCCGCCGCAGCGGAGCCGCGTTCCACCGCTTTGCCGACAGCCGTCCGCCAATCCTGATCCACTACCCCGTTCACAAGAATATTGCCGCCATTGCTGGTGATGGCATAATCCGGAATGACCGTCTCCTGGAACAGGTTAATCCGCCGGTACTGGGCAATGGTACGTGTAGTCACCGGCATGAAGACGATCTTCGCCGCCAGCTCTTTCAGTGTAGCCAGAGCCTGCTGTGAGATATACGATACCACCTTGCCGTCAACAACCTCTGCCGGAACCAGACCGGGGGTATCCTCAGGAACGCCTATCGCGCTAAGAGAGTAGATCAGCGTGCGGTCCAGATCGCTGGCGTAGATCATTCACTCTCCCCTTTCAGCGGCTTGATGATTCCGCAGCAGGAGTAGGTCAGCCCGGGATAGACCTCTACCGGCACGCCCCGGTCCTCCGCCAGCAGCAGAATATGCCGCAGGTTGGGATTGTCCAGCCTGTCGACAAGAATTCTCCAGGGCACTCTCCGCAGCAGCACACGTGTCGTCTCCCCCACTCCTGGCTTCACCAGATTGATATTATCGATGCCGAAGGTATCCTGGATACTGCGGATATCGGCCAGCCCCTGCCAGGTAATCTCCGGCGGATGCTCCAGCATCTCCGCAGCCTGCGCAAGTGCCTCTGCTGCTACTTCCGCGAAATATGGGGTAATCGCTTCAACGAATACGTTGGACAGATCACTGTCCAGCCATTCCTTGTAGAATTTGGCCCCGTGGAATTCCTCAGGCCCGATCAGATCATCGCGGAGCACCGTACGGCTCATCAGGCCGGATACCGTGGAGTTCAGGCAGGCGCTTGGAATCAGATAATCCTCCCGGGTACCGAAGGTTCCCGAGCAGTGCCCGGGATCGGCGAGTACCGCCAGATCATCATTTAGCGTAATGCCATATTTCTTATGCATACTCTCACAGGCCTCTATCAGCACCTGCCGGATGGCCCCCTTACCGGTCCAGCCATCGATGAATTGCAGTTCGGCATCCCTTCCATGCTGCTGTAGCATATAGAGCACCGCATTCTCATCAATCCCCTTGCCGCGGATAATCGAGATGCTGTAATGCGGAAGATCCGCTCTATATTTCTCAAGAATATAACGTTTGATCAGCACCCCGATAGGTGTGCCCGCTCTCGCCAAAGAGACCAGCACCGTATTCGCCGTTCCCCGCCGGGCAACAATCATCTCGGACACCACAGCTACAGCCAGCGCCACCTTCCTCGCAGTCTGCTGCAGCGTCTCATGAAACAATTCGATATACTGCTCTGTCGGCTGGTACTCCACCGGGAGCATCTCTGAATAATGCACGCCGGACTGGATCGCTTCCTCCCGCTCGGCTGTTCCCCGCTCCAGGGATACATTGCTTAGATCCTTGAGCAGGAAGGTAACGTCGGAAGCAGGATAGCTGCCCAGTGCCACCGGAGGGGATATTGTTCTATTGTGAATGGCTTCGATATCTATTCCCTTCATAGCTCTGAGCCTCCCGTATCTGGTTCTGGGCTGAGTACAACAAGATGTACCTTATTGCCTGCCAGCCTCTGTAAAATATCCGTCATCGGTGCAATCCGCTGCCGGGGCACCTCGCGCTCCAGCAGGACGAAGATATCGTCATACTGGCCGGAGTCCACATTATAGATGAAATTCATGATCTCCGTATCCCCTGCGGACGGATACGCAGCAGCGCTGTGCACGCCGTAATCCGCACGCCGCTCGGGATGGATCGGACTGCGGGTTGAGGACTGGTACAGCACGCCCTCTCCCATCTCTGCAGCGATCCGCATCGGCAGATACATGAACTCGCCTACGCCCAACACCAGGGTACGTCCGCCTTCCCGCAGCCCTCGGAGCTGCCTGGCCACGCGGCTTACACCTGCATCTATCCGCGCATTATCCGCAGACTCCAGGCCGAAGCGGCCGCTGTGCTTCAGATAAGGCGATGGATTGATAACGCCCTGCCCATCCGCCGAGGTTACCGGAAGCCGCTCTAAGCCGTCGAATGCATAAGTAGTTACAAGCTCTGCGCCTGTGGTAGCAGCGGCTCCGTTACCGGCTGCAGGCTGCAGCAGCGGAACCCCCTCAACCTTGATGCTTCCTTGCAGCAGGGATAGAGCTTGTATGCGTATCCCCAGCTCCAGCTCCAGATCACGGTACGCCTGGATATTAGCTTCACTCCGCCAGTCCAAGAGAGAAGCCACTACATACTCCCTGCGCGGAAATTTGGACTGGATGTCCCGGATCGTATTAATCGCCGTATTACCGGTCGTAATCTCGTCATCCACTAATACAATCGGCTCTGTCCCCGATAACAGCCCGGCATTCAGGGCATAGCAGAGATGATCTACGGCGTGGGAATGCTCCTCTTCAAAGGTCACCACCGATTCCAGCTCAGGAATCAGCTCACGCGTGGTATGAATATAGGACGCACCGCCGGCGAATGCATTATACATGCTGTGGCCCAGGGCGGTAGCGGTTTCGGCGAACCCGATAAACAGAACCGGCTCAGGCAGAGCCAGGCGCGCAGCAAGCAGCGCATGATAAGCTTCTTCCGCATACTCAGGATGGATCAGGCCATGAACGGCCTGGTTCATCAGCGGTTCCATCATCTCCCGGTCAGCGGTATCCGCGCTCATCTCCAGATACAGGAGCAAGGCGAGTGCCGCTCCGCTAAGCAGCGGGGTATAGGGCCCTACGGGAATATGCTTGCCAAGCACTTTGCTGACGAACAGGAAGGAGCGCTTCTTATTGATTCGTGCAGCCATGGAGAACAAGGAATCCACAGGCATATGAAAAGGATTCGAGGTTTCTGTTACCGTAACCCGCAGATTCTCGACGATATTAAACGTGTGTGTATTCGTTCTCGGGTAGTAATCCGACAAAATGCTGTTGTTCATGTAACACCCCGTATATTTGAGATCGTAATAAAATTCGTCTGGCCCAGTTCAAATGAGGCTTGATTTCATTCATTTTGTTATAGTATTCACTCTTGAACACGCCGCGGCTGCCATCGTTGCTGTCTACAATACTTAAGGCATCCACATACTCTTCATGCATTACGGTATACATCGCCTGCACGGGTCTGAGGTGGGAGGGGTGGATAATGGTTTTGCCCACAATACCGTTCTCCTTGTCCAGAATTACTTCCCGGATCAGTCCGTCCATCGAGCTTGAAATGAAGCTGTTGCGCATCTCGCGGCCATGCTTGCCATAAGTATCCTCGAAGGGCGTCTCCCGCAGCTGCGGGCGGAGGACCCGGTGTCCTTTGCTGGCAAAATACTCCCACACAGGCCCAGAGATGACGTATCCTTCCTCCACACGGCCAAAGACGTTAATAATATCCGACATGCAGTCACGGATCGGCGTCAGGTCATAAATACTGATATCCGGGCTGCGCCGCAGTCCGAACAGACTGGAGAAGTCCGTCGCTCCAATCCGGACATTCAGTACATACTCGCGGTATTGCCCCAGCAGATCGCGGACCCCAAGCAAAGTATCCATCCGGCTCTCCCGGTAGATGATCGGTGCATTCTCCAGAATCGGCATCCCGTACAGCACCGGAGCGGAATAGCTGCGTGTGTCATTGTAATCGGCAATGGCCTCGAAATAATCCGTACCGTTCTCTACGGAGAATTTGGGGAAGACGAAGCCGGTCAGCATGGTGATTAATGATCCCAGCCGAAAGATCAGATCCCGCAGCTGTGCAGGGTTACGTACGCGGATGAACAGCAGCGGAAGACTGCCGCGCTGGTCCGGCTCATTCTCCGCATAAGCGGACAGAAATGCCAGATGCCTGACGATGGATTCTTCGGCATAATCCACTTCACCGTCCCCGATGGCATCCTCCAAATCTATGATTACCGTGATAAGCCCCGAGGCTCTCAGCTTAATAATATCTTCGGCAACACTGGCACGGGTGGCCGGCATATAAAGGGCTGCTCCGACGGCATAAGCCAGTAAATCCTTGCGGGTAGTATGATCAAATGAAACCGGCGGAACATGGAATAATGAGGCTTCCTGTTCTTGTGTGAGGTAATCGAAATATCTCAAGGCCCTTCCCCCTTAATGTTGTGCCAGCACAATCCAAATGGCCTTTGGCTGCGAGCAGAACCAGCTATGCCGTCCTCTCGGGGACGGTATCCGGCTTGCTTAGAACCCAAGCAAAGGCCATGCTATAAACCTGTTACGATTACCCGAAAGGCGTGCCGGAGTCCACCCTTCCCGTGAACCCCGCGCCTTCCTGCACAGCTATAAAGGATAAAGAGATGAAGCACGCACAACCATCAGGCCTTGTGGTTCTCAGCCTTCTTGCGTTTGCTTGCGCTGTACACGATAGTACCTGCAAACACCGCAATTAGAATACCGAAGAAAATTACATGCGGCAATTCATAGCCGAAGGCTCCGGCAAGCATTTTACCGGCAATCAGTGCAATAAGCAGGAATGCTGTCTGTTCCAATTCAGGATATCTGGCAATCAGCTTGAGGAACACCTGTGCCACTCCGCGCATCATCAGCACGCCGAGAATACCGCCCAGGAAGAGTACCCATACTTCACTGCTAAGACCAAATGCGGCTACCACGCTGTCAATACTGAAGGCAATATCCATTAATTCAACGAGGAGTACCGTCTTCCAGAAGGATGCGCCTTTATTCTTAATCTCGCCATCTTCACCGCTGCCCTTGAACAACCCTTTGTAGGCAATGTAGAAGAGATACAAGGCTCCAAGCACCTTAACCAGCGTAAATTTGACGAGATAGGTCCCCAGACCAATCGCCAGGAATCTAAATAAATAAGCGCCGAGTATCCCGTAGAACAAAGCCTTACGCTGCTGCTCTTTCGGCAGGTGCTTAACCATGACCGCCAGTACAAGCGCGTTATCAGCAGACAACAGACCTTCCAGCAGAATCAGGCTTCCGATTATCCCCCAGCTGACAGGGTCGGAGAGCGTTCCTGCAATATCACTCCATGAGAAGAAATGCCCGTAATTCTCACCGATACTCCTAAAAAAATCACTGAACCAGTCCATTCCACTTGCGCCTCCGGTAATATCAAATTATTTACTTCCCGCTACCCAGCGAAGCCCCCAGCCATAAGCCTCATCCATCTCCCGGTGACCGCTGAAATATTGCACGAGCCGTTCAATACTGAAGGTCTCGTTATCCACATTCCGGATCAGCGCGATGGCGCACATGCCTTTACGGTTGTTATGCTCGTCCAGATTCACGATAATATCCGGCCCTCCATCCTGCTTCAGGGTAACCACCCCATCCGCCTCAGACCAGTTGGTAACTCCTTTGTAAATAAAGGCAAACACCAGAATCCGTTCGATCTGGGCTACCTTACTTCCGTTTATACGCAGATTCTCGCCGGATGTTACGGAGCCTGTCCGATCATCTCCATCGAGCATCATATAAGGCTGCTGCTGCAGGTTACCGAACGCATTGCCCAGTGCCTGCACCACGCCTTTGCTGCCGTTCTTCAGCTCATACAGACAAGCCAGATCGAGGTCCACCCCGCCCTTGTTACGGCTGAACAGCCCTCCGCCCTGCTTCTGGTTCCAGTTCAGGTTAATCAGCAGCTCACCCAGACCGGAAGCGGATTTCTTCAGGTTAATCGAATCGCCCTTCTTCTTCAGCTCAATCTTCTTCAGATTGAGATTCAGCGCCGGTGCGGGAGCAGCCTCCTGCTTAGGCGGTGCCGGTGCAGGCGGTGGCGGAATCACAATATTCGGTCTGGATGACTCTGCGCGGGGCGGCGGCACTTGAAGCGGCGGTCGTGCCTGTGTCGGTGTAGGTTCCGGCGGCTTCGGTGCCGGTGCAGGCTCGTCCTCTACTTCTATGCCATAGTTGCCGCAGAGCGCCTTAAGCCCGCCCGAGAAGCCCGCAACAATCGCACTGTATTTCCATTCTTCACCATGTCTATATAATTCTCCAACTACAACAGCCGTTTCCACAGAGAACTGATTTCCAAGGTTACACCGCAGAAGCTGCGCACCTGCCGCCTGATTCACGATCCGGCACTCCGCTTCACTCATTTGTCCGAACATCTGCTTGCGGTTTTCTCCGTCATACAGAGTAAGCGTGAAGGCAATCTTCACTATGTTTGCCGGAATCCGCTCCAGCGAGACCTCGAACTGCTTCAGTCCGCCCGAAGCCGTACCCGGCACATCCTTATAAGTGATATATGGAGTAGACGGGTTATTGTAAAAGATCAGATCGTCATCACTGCTCACTTTACCGCCAGCTCCAAGCAGGAATGCGGAAGCATCAATATCCATGGAAGACGGAGCTTTCCACCCGATCTCAACCGTAATGCTGCGGAGCCCCGGGTTCCCTTTGGTCAGATCTGCTTTCTGTCCTTTGACTACTTCTGTATTCATTCTTACGCCACCTTTATACATGGATAAGAGCGCAACTTATCAGATTTTGTGTATAAAAAGGGCAGGATCGATGATGATCCCGCCTTTGAAGCTCTTATTGCGCGTCCAGCCCGTAGTTCTTGCATAATGCGCTTAGTCCGCCGGCGAAGCCGCTGCCAATCGCCTGGAATTTCCAATCCGCCCCCTGGCGGTAGAATTCACAGAAGACCACAGCCGTCTCGGTGGAGAAATCCTCGCCCAGATCGAACCGCAGAATCTCACGGTCACTGGATGCATCAACTACACGGACGAAAGCGTTGGAGACTTGTCCGAAGTTCTGCGCCCGGGCCTCATAATCATAGATCGTGACCGTGATCCCGATCCGCTGAATATTGGCAGGCACCAGACTGAAGTCTACGACGATCTGCTCATCATCCCCGTCGCCTTCACCTGTGCGATTGTCCCCTGTATGGGTTACAGAGCCTGTACCGCCGCTCGGGTTGTTATAGAATACAAAGTCATTTTCGCTTTTGGCTTTGCCGTCCTCATGCAGCAGGAATGCTGATGCATCGAGGTCGAAATCCTTGCCGCCGCTGTACTTGTTTGTATCCCAGCCCAGTCCTACAACTACTTTGGTCAGACCCGGATTGGTCTTGGTAAGATCAATCCGCTGTCCTTTGGAAAGACTGATCGTCACTGTCAAAAACCCTCTTTCCTTACAGATTTAATTCCCGTAATGTCAGAGCCTTATTGCAGACCGTAATCACGGGTCAAGCCGGAGAGACCGTCCTTGTAGCCGCTGCCAATCGCGTTGAATTTCCATTCTGCGCCGTTACGGTACAATTCGCCTACAACTACGCCTGTTTCAACGGAGAAATCTTCACCCAGGTCAAAGCGGATCAGTTCCTCACTGTTCGCATCGTTGACGATACGTACATAAGAACGGGAGACTTGTCCGAAGTTCTGGCTTCTGGATTCTGCTTCATAGATGGTAATGGTGAAGGCAATCTTGTCCACATCTGCAGGAACATTAAGCAAATCGACTTGAACCTGCTCATCGTCTCCGTCGCCTTCCCCGGTACGGTTATCGCCGGTGTGAACAACAGAAGCGTTCTCGTTCTGTTTGTTGTTGAAGAAGATGAAGTTGGTTTCTTTATCGACTTTACCGTTCGCATTCGTCAGGAACACGGAAACATCAAGGTCAAAGTCCTTACCGCCATCATATTTATTCGTATCCCATCCGAGGCCGACTGTGATTTTGGACAAGCCTGGATTTGTTTTGGTTAAATCAATTTTTTGTCCCTTGGATAAGTTAATAGCCATGAATAGAGCCCTCTTTTCTCAAATTGGATTTAGATATAGCGTTCTGCCAGCTGATTGATATGCGCGGCGTGGGCCGCTTCACCGATGGCTGCGAATTTCCACTCTTCGCCATGACGGTACAGCTCGCCGCAGATCAGTGCCGTGAAGCCTGTATAATTGTCTGTCAGATTAAACTTAACCAATTCTGCATTCCCTGCCGCATTAATAATGCGGATATACGCAGATTTGATCATTCCGAAATCCTGCTTGCGGTTCACCGCATCGTAGATGTTAACCACAACAAGGACCTTATGGACATCGGCAGGAATCTGCTTCAGATTCACCATGATCTGTTCGTCGTCCCCGTCGCCCTCACCCGTCAGATTATCCCCCGAGTGGACTACAGAGTTATTCGCATTCTGTTTGTTGTGAAAGCAGACAAGGTTCTGCTTGTTCGTCAGCTTGCCGTTCTCATTCAGCAGCAGCGCTGAAGCATCGCAGTCAACATTCGCCTGTTTTTTAACCCCAAAGAATCCCCTTGCCGGTTCGGCAGGGTCCCAGCCCAGTCCTACGATTACGTTAGACAGTCCGGCATTGCCTTTGGTTAAATCGATCTTCTGACCTTTTACCAGATTAATTCCAGCCAACTTGAAGTACCTCCGTTTCCAAATAGAAGTGTGCTTGCGGGTGTTACATCAGTGATACGGCGGTCCATCGCCTAAAGTTTCAGTAATTAGCAAATGAAATCCAGCCTGTACTTACAGGCTGAATTCACTTGGGCTAAGTCCCAGTACGCTGCAGATATTCCGCACAACTGCCTTCTCATGCTCGTCGAAGTCACCGTCTGCTGCACCAATCGCCGAGCATACGCCCACGATTAAGCGTCCAACCTCCGGTTTGCCGTTAAACTTCCCGATGGCCTTCAGCGCTTCCTGCTTGCCGATCTCCGGCGAGAACTCGAAGTTGCTTACATAGTAATTGAACTGGGCAATGACGTCCCTCATGTCAAATACCTTGAGTTCATTGCTGAGATTCATATATCCCGCCATCTTGTTCTTCTCAGCTTCCTCAATCTTGCCGTCAGCAGCAGCGACCAGCGCGCAGCCCGCCACCACCGCGTTCATAAAGTCTTTATTTTTAAATTTTTTCACTTGATCCGTCAGTCCGCTTTTGGTGGTATTCAGCCAATTTTTGAATGTGCTCATCGTATTCTCCTTCTATCATTATGGAATTATGACCAGCAGAAAGCCTATGCCGTCTTATTAAGCACCCTATCCTTTTCTGCCGGAAATATAAGGATAAATCATTATGCAGAACCGCTGTCATCCTTATACTTTAAAAAAAGATATCGCCGAGCCTCCTCCCCGCCACCCTGGGCAGCTATTCACGCTTGGACTTATTGCCTATTTCTTACTCTTCTAATATAACCGATTAAATAACAATATTCTACTTTGGGCGATTCTTACAGCACCTTGGACAGAAACTCCCGTGTACGCTCATGCGACGGGCTGCCGAACAGCTGCTCCGGTGCACCCTGTTCGACTATGGCCCCCTGCTCCATAAAAAGCACCCGGTCCCCCACCTCACGGGCGAAGCCCATCTCATGAGTCACCACGACCATGGTCATCCCCTCACGGGCCAGCTCCTTCATGACCGCCAGCACCTCGCCCACCATCTCGGGGTCCAGGGCCGAGGTCGGCTCGTCGAACAGCATAATCTTCGGCTCCATCGCCAGTGCCCGGGCAATCGCCACCCGCTGGGCCTGACCGCCGGAGAGCGAGGCCGGATACATCTCCGCCTTCTCGCTAAGCCCTACCTTCTGCAGCAGCTCCAGCGCCTTCTGCCTCGCTTGATCCTCCGTCCATTTCCGCACCTTCATCGGGGCCAGCATGATGTTCTCGATCACCTTACGGTGCGGAAACAGATTAAACTGCTGAAAGACCATTCCCACCTCGGTACGGATATCGTTAATCCTTGTGCTCTTGGCCATCAAGGAAGTGCCTTCAATAATAATATTGCCCGCTTGCGGCTGCTCCAGCAGATTAAGGCAGCGCAGAAAGGTCGATTTGCCTGAGCCCGAAGGCCCGATGACAACCACAACCTCCCGGCTGTGAATGTCGACACTGATATCCGTCAGTACCTGATGGGCACCGAATGATTTGTGCAGATGCTTGACTGAAATAACCGGTTCCATAGGGGCTACACCTTCCGTTCGATATAATTAAGCAGCTTGCTGAGCGAATAAGTAAGAATGAAGTAGATCAGTGCAGCGGTCAGATACGGCTCCCAGATCCGCAGGTATTGTCCTTTCATGGTATTGCTCCAGTACATAATCTCAGGGGCGGCAATCAGCGCCAGCAGCGAGGAATCCTTAACCAGCACAATGAATTCATTCCCGAAGGCGGGAACCATCCGTTTGATGGCCTGGGGCAGAATAATGAAGCGCATCGCCTGCTGCCGGGTCATTCCGAGAGACAGGGCCGCTTCCCGCTGACCGGGGTCGATGGACTGGATACCGGCGCGGAAGATCTCCGCAGAATAGGCGGCGGAATTGAGCGACAGCGCCACGAATGCGCTCATCAGCGCATAGGTTTTGCCGTAGAACAACGGGATCAGCCCAAAGTGGACGATCAGAATCTGCACATAGAGCGGCGTACCCCGGAAGATATTAATATAGGCGTGGAACGGCCAGCGGAAATACCATTTGGGCGCCATTTTACCGAAGCCGATAATCAGCCCCAGCAGGGAGCCGCACAGAATGGAGACCAGCGATACGCCGATGGTGAACAGGGTCCCTTTTAGCAGAACCGGTAAATAATGAATGATGATGTCGAATCTGAAATCCATAGAATTCTTCCCTTCTCTTCTGCTTGTGGCTTGCTCAAAAAAAGAAGCACGCGCAATAGCAATCATTACGCATGCTTAATTGTTGCTGGCCCCTATGCTACTTCGCGTTCATAAGCGCCGCCGTGTCCGGCTCTTCGCCGAACCATTCCTTGTAGATCTCCGCATATTTGCCGTTCTCGATGACCTTCTTGATCGCCGGGTCCAGCTTCGCCTTCCATTCACTGCCCTTCGGATACAGAATGCCGTAGTACTCGGAGCCAAAATTCTCCTTATCAATAATGCCTGTCAGCTTCTCCTTCGGATTGTTCTTGATGTATTCGTTTACGATGGCGATATCCGCGACCACCGCATCCGCTCCGCCGCCGTTCAGCTCCATCAGCGCTACCGCATTGCTGTCGAACCGCTTCAGGTTACCGTTGTCGACGCCCATAATGCCGCTCATCAGCTCATCTGCTGTCGTGGCTGCCTGAACCGCAACCTTCTTCCCCTTCAGGTCCAGGGCGGATTTGATATCGCTGCCTTCCTTCACCATGATCATGTTCGTAGATTCGAAATAAGGGATGGAGTAGTCATAGGTTTCCTTGCGCTCATCTGTAATTGATACCGAGGATACACCCGCCTGATATTCAGTGCCCTGCTTCACACTGGTCAGCATGGTATCCCAGCCTGTGTTGGTGACCGTGTAATCAATGCCGGCCTCCGCCATCACCGCCTTAATGAAATCAATGTCAAAGCCCTTGATCGTATCGGTATCCATATACTCCATTGGTGCATAGCTGGCATCGGTAGCGATTTTGAGGCTTTTCCCGTCCGCACTGCCGCCTTTCGCATCATTACCAGAGCTACAACCCGCCATTGCCAAGACCAGGAGCGCCACCATACCTGACATCGCCCATTTTTTCCGGATTCCCATTCTCCAATCCCCCTACTTATTTGTAAAATAACTTAAGGAGATTTTATCAGATTAAAGTAGTGATGACAATTAACTTTATCCTTGTGTGTAATATAATATGACATTATTATCGATATATTGTAACATCTCATGCAAAAAAGCAGCCAGAATGCCCCGGAGAGAGCTCCGGCAGCATTCTGGCTGCTTAATGGTCTATACATATTAGCGCATAAGTTAGAAGGTCAGATCGCCATCATAGGAAGCAATCATCCGGTACAGCTCCGGACGGCGGTCACGGAAGATCCCCCATTCAATCCGGCCTACCTCAAGCGCATCCAGGTCGAATTCGCTGACTAGCACGGTCTGCTCATCCCGTCCGGCTTCGACAATCTTGTTGCCCTGCGGACCAGCGATGAACGACGAGCCGTAGAAATCAATGCTGGAATCCTCGTCAGTCTCCTTGCCGATCCGGTTGGAGGCCACGACAGGAATCAGGTTAGCGGCAGCATGACCCAGCATGCAGGTCTGCCAGTGATCCTTGGAATCGATTGACCCGTCCTGCGGCTCCGAGCCGATCGCTGTAGGATAGAACAGAATCTCCGCACCCATCAGGCTCATCACCCGGGCAGCTTCCGGGTACCATTGGTCCCAGCATACGCCGACTCCGATTTTGGCATAGCGGGTATTCCACACCTTGAAGCCGGTATCGCCCGGGTTGAAGTAGAACTTCTCTTCATAGCCCGGACCGTCAGGAATATGGCTCTTGCGGTATTTGCCCATCACGGTTCCGTCCGCATCAATGACCGCCAGCGAGTTGTACCGCGCATAATTCTTCTTCTCATAAAAGCTGATCGGCAGCACCACCGCAAGCTCCTTGGCGATGGCCTTGAAGTGGTTCACCGCCTTGTTCTGCTCAAGCTCCGTAGCATAGGCATAGTAATCCGACTTCTCCTTCTGGCAGAAATACGGCGTCTCGAACAGCTCCTGCAGCAGAATAATCTGCGCGCCTTGGGCTGCCGCCTCTCTAACCAGAGTCTCCGCCTTGCGGATATTCTCATCAATGTCGCCGGAACAGCTCATTTGCGTCGCGGCTACTTTTACTTGTCTCATGGTTGTTCCTCCTTGTATAGTCTAATTCACCGCAGGCATCTGCTGGGTGGTGCAATGCACGTTTCCGCCTTCGCCGATCACGGCCATTCCGTTCACGGTACGGACCCTGCGGTCCAGGAACAGCCCGGCCAGCGTCTCCTCGGCCAGCTTGTCCGTCTCAGCCGCTGTACCGCCGAAGACCGGCAAGATAATGCCGCCGTTCACAAAATAAAAGTTCAGATAACTCAGTGTCAGGCGGCTGCCCTCGAAGTCCACGCGGGGCGGCTGCTGAATGCGGATAATCTCCAGCTTCCGGCCTTTGGCATCGACGGCCTGCTCCAGGATGCGCAGATTCTCCTGCGTAATCGCATAGTTCTCATCCTGCGGGTCCTCGCAAACCTGGATAATCACCTTACCCGGTGCCGCGAAGCAGGCGATGTTATCGACATGCCCGTCCGTCTCATCCCCGCTGAGGCCGCGCTTCAGCCAGATAATGGACTCGGTCCCGGTATATTGCTTGACATAACCGGCAATCTCTTCGCGGTTCAGCTCAGGATTACGGTTCGTATGGAGCAGACATTCCTCCGTGGTTAGCAGGGTGCCCTCGCCATCCGTATGAATGGAGCCGCCCTCCATCACCAGTGGAGCATCGAACGCGCTGACCTCCAGGTGCTTCAGAATCTGGGGAGCTACCTCATCATCGAGATCCCAAGGCGAGTATTTGCCGCCCCAGGCATTGAATTTCCAGTTGACCCCGGCCAGCTTCCCGTCAGGACCCGTGAGAAAGGTCGGTCCGTTGTCCCGCAGCCAGGCATCGTTGTGCCGGATGGGGAGCAGTGTTACATTGTCCCCAAGCGCCAGCTTCTCTACCGTATCCAGCTCATCCGGATTGACGATAACCGTCACCGGCTCGAATTCGGCAATCGCCCGGATAATCTCAGCATAGCCCCTACTAACCGCTTCATGATTATCAGGATGTACCATAGAGTCCTTCACCGGCCAGGAAATGAAGGTCCGTTCATGCTTGGCCCATTCGGCCGGCATTGTATAGTGTAAATCACGTGGATGCATCATTTAGTTACCTCTGCTGTTTAGTTTTTGAAGCCGGGGATCTGCCCGCAAGCTCCTCACCCATCATACATGAATATGCCGGCAGGCTCAATTGCCGCGCAGCAATAATCCCTCTGGAAATATCCAGAGGGATTAGAGTGTGAAGCTGACTTGTTACAACCCGATCTGCTTGATGATATTGCCACTGAAGTCCTTAATGAGAAATTCCCCATTCTCCAGAACGCCGTAGGAGTTCGGGTTGTTCTCCTTCGGCAGCGCAATCGATCCGGGGTTGAGCACAGTAATGCCGTCCTTCACCTCTGCCACCGGCAGATGCGTATGCCCCTGAATGAACACATCCTGCGGGGATAGCGCCGGTAAGTGGTCGATGCTGAATCCGTGCCCGTGCGTCGCATAGATCTTGCGGCCCTCGTGCAGAATTAGCACATAATCGCCCATCATCGGGAACTGCAGCAGCATCTGATCCACCTCGGCGTCACAGTTACCTCTTACCGCCGCCAGCGATTTGCCCGATTGGCTGTATGCATTCAGCTTATCGGCGACCCCCTGCGGGTTGTACCCCTCCGGCAGTGGATTCCTAGGTCCGTGATACAGGAAATCCCCCAGAATGACCAGCGTGTGCGGCTCCTCCTCCTCTGCCTTCGCCAGCGCCTGCTCCAGCCAGTACAGGGATCCGTGAATATCGGAAATAAACATCAGCTTCATGTGAGTGCTTCCTTTCTGTCCATATATCCTGCCCAAAATGCAACATTTCGCTCACCATTCCCGTACGAATCGACTATTGTTGCATAAAAAGCAGGTTTCCTGTTCCTTCAAGCTGAATTGCGGGATGATTTCCTGCAATTTGTGCAACATTTCGCCTAAACTCCCATGTATCCATGCACCAAAACTGCAATATATGCAACAATCCGATGCAGACCACACCTATAAGATTAAAAGATTAATGTGCGTCCAGCCTCAAGGCAGATTGGACGAGCCCATCAGGAAGCGGTCTACCTCGCGGGCGGCCTGGCGGCCCTCGTTAATCGCCCAGACCACCAGACTCTGGCCGCGCCGCATGTCACCGGCCGTGAAGACTCCCTCCACATTCGTTGCCTGCGCGCCGAACTCTGCCTTAACGTTGGAACGCTCATCGCGCTCCACGCCAAGCTCTCCCAGCACTGTCTCCTCCGGTCCAGTGAAGCCCAGAGCCAGCAGCACCAGCTGCGCTCGAATGACCCCCTCGCTGCCCGGCACTTCTACAGGGGCCATCCGTCCGTCCTCTGTGCGCTTCCATTCAATACGCACCGTGTGCAGCTCCTGTACATGTCCGCTTGCATCGCCGACGAAGCGCTTGGTATTCACCAGATAGCGGCGCGGATCTTCTTCATATAGAGAAGCTGCCTCCTGCTGTCCGTAGTCCACCTTCAGCACCTTCGGCCATTCCGGCCAAGGATTGCCCGGCTGGCGGGTTAATGGCGACTGCGGCATAATCTCCAGCTGGATCACGCTGCGGCAGCCGTGGCGGATCGAAGTGGCTACACAGTCTGTCCCCGTATCTCCGCCACCGATAACGACCACATCCTTGCCCGCCGCTGACAGATACTCTCCGTCCTCCAGTCCGGAATCCAGCAGGCTCTTGGTGTTCAGTGTCAGGAACTCCATCGCCTGATGGATACCACGCAGCTCCCGGCCCTCCAGCGGCAGGTCACGCGCCTTGGTAGAGCCGCCGCAGAGGACGACCGCATCATGCTCCTCCTGTAACTGAGCTGCTGCAATATCTCTGCCAATCTCAGTCCGGGTGACGAAGGTAACGCCTTCCGCTGCCAGCAGATCCACCCGGCGTTGCACCTTCTTTTTATCCAGCTTCATGTTGGGAATGCCGTAGGTCAGTAGACCGCCGATCCGGTCAGCCCGCTCATACACCGTTACACTGTGTCCCGCCTTGTTCAGTTGGGCAGCGCAGGCAAGTCCGGCAGGGCCGGAGCCGATGACGGCAACCGTCTTGCCTGTCCGGGTAAGCGGCGGCTCAGGAACGATCCAGCCTTCAGCAAACCCTCTATCTACAATCGCTTTTTCGATCGATTTAATGGTTACCGAATCGCCGTTCTTCCCTACTGTGCAGGAACCTTCACAAGGCGCAGGGCAGACGCGTCCCGTAAATTCGGGGAAGTTGTTCGTCTTGTGCAGGCGCTTCAGCGCGACCTGCCAGTTGCCGCGGTATACCATGTCATTCCACTCTGGAATCAGATTATGCAGCGGACAGCCGCTGGCCATCCCTGACAACATACGCCCCACATGACAGAACGGTGTTCCGCAATCCATACAGCGGGCACCCTGCTCACGCAGTTGTTCTTCCTCCATCGGAACCGAGAATTCATTCCAGTTCTTAATCCGCTCCATTGGCTCGCATTCAGCAGGCGTCCGCCGCTGATATTCTATAAATCCGGTTGTTTTACCCATCCCTGTCATCCTCCGAGTCTCTCTGATTGGCCGCCGAAAGGTAATAGACGGCATTCATGCCCACACCCGGCTCCAAAAAGAAACACACTCTTCTGTCACCGTCCGTTATTCTGTCACTGTAAAGCAGCGAAGCAAGAGGCTATAACGGGGTTTCAAATCACCCCGGTACAGGCTCTTGCACGGTTATAATAAGGGGAATAAATGCCTTCATATTATCATCTATCCGCAGAGAGGGAACATGAGCAATGTCACCTTTTGTGTTAACGTTATGTGGCAAATCGTGTACACAGACTCAGGCAGCATCTTTTTTCTTGAACATATTGTAGACCGAGCTGAACACCCCGAACAGAATGCCCGTTAACGGGAAGACGATCCAGTTGATCTCCCACTGGTCGAATACAATACCGCTGACCAGAAAAACACAGGTAACCAGCGGCCAGATAATAGCGGCAACCGCACCGACAATCCGGTCCTCCTCCTTCTTCTCCTCCTGCTTCTCCTCACTGAAATCGCCGGTCTTCAGCAGTCTCTGATAAGCCCCCCGGATATTCCCGTAATACACGAAGAGGAAAACGGCTACAGCCACTATAATCAATAGAACGGCTACCCCGTAGGAACTGTATTCATCTCCAAACGCGGAAGATACAAAGATAGCAATCGGCGAAAGTACGCATAAACAGACACCCATGATAAGCGACAACGTATACGTGGCAGCAAAAGCGGACTGTCTCTGCTCAATATATGCCTCCAGCGGATACGGCAGACTGAAACCCGACTCCATGTATTTGTATTTCTCCATCTTCGTACCGCTGTAGATAAATAATGCGATAGCCGGACCGAGCAGCAGTAACAGGGGGATCAGCCCGATCATGCTCATAGCATCTTCAGAGAATACATTTCCCATGAACCCGTTCTCCCCCAGACCTGAGATCAGGATAAGCAGAGCAGCACCCAGCATAATTAGCCCAACGCCCCAACCTACGAGCAAGCCGGATCTTTTTTTGGCAGCGATAAATCCCTCTACAGCAAGCTCATCCAGCATGGGCAGCCCTAGTCCTTCCTCCTTACGAACCTCTCCAAGCCCCAGCTCACTGACCAGTTCATCAATGTTGCCGAATTCGGAAATGACGATGCCCACCGCCTCGTTCTCCGACTTCCCTTCATGCTTCAGTTCATAGTATTTCTCCTCCATGTTGCCAAGCAGCTCCTGCTTCAGCATCGCCATCTGTTCCGTTCTGGGCAGAGATGCGAACATATTGTTCAAGTATCCAATGATGGTATCCAAGTTCCTCACAGCTCCTTTATGAATTTGTTGATAACTTCCTGCGTGATCTGCCATTCCTCGCATTTGGCCCGGTAGTAGGCAAGACCCTGCGGAGTGATGCGGTAGTAGGTGCGTCTTTTGCCAAACGTCTCATCCAGGTAAAAGGAATCAATATAACCGTTCTTCTCCAGCCGGGTGAATGCCGAATAGAGAGTGGTTTCCTTCATAATGTATTTCTCTTCCGATAGCTTCCGTATGTTCTTGGAAATCTCATAGCCGTAAGACTCCCCGTCCAGAAGCATGTAGAGGATCATCGTGTCGTTGTATCCCCTAATCACATCACTGCTGATCAATTGCCTGCCTCCTATACTTCATCTGTCGTAGTAATTAAATTCAGTGTAGCACAATTACTACGACAGATGAAGTAGTGTTTATGATGAATGGAGAATTATTTTTAAAAGCGGGTTTATGGGCGTTATCCGTGCATCGAGCTGTTAGCAAGAACAGCAGGATTGACAGACAAATGTTTCTTTTATATGATTCATTTATCGCTCGATAAATAAAAGAATGGAACTGATTACAATGGCAGCAAAGGAAGATAAAAAGCAAAAAATTATGGAAAGTGCCTTGACCTTATTTGCAGAATATGACTACTACAGGACAACCACTGCTATGGTAGCTAAAGCTGCGGGAGTTACGCAGCCCTACATCTTTCATTTTTTTGACAATAAAGAAGACTTATATATAGCTGTGCTAAAACGTGCCTACGATCGGATTTATAACACTTTTATGGAAGTCGAGGCACCTGCTGATCAGCTGGTTGGCGCGATGGGCGCCAGTTTTTTCAACTTAATGGAGACACACCATTCCGAAGTACTGATGGTCATGCAGGCTTACACCATATCGGAAGCGGGGATCAAACAACATTCTGCTAAGCTCTATACGACTATTTTTGACGAAGTGACTGCCAAATTTCAGAAAGCCGGGGTACCTGATGCGGAAGGAAATGCAATCCGTTTTATGAGCATAGGGCTGCTAGTCACGTTATCCGAGGTGCTTGATCTATCAGAAATAAAACAATCCATACTGATGACTAAAGAATGAAGGATGAAGTAAATGCAAGCAGCAAACGGATAAATTCGTATCTGTTACTGCTTGCAATTATTTTGGATAATTATTTATTAATCGATAAATAAATAAAGGAGTGAGCTAATCTTGCATACTATGTTCAACGAGTTGATGACATCTGCCGTATCTATTTATAGGCGTGAAAAAGGACTCGTTATGCTTGGAGGGCTCGGGTTTGTTATTGCGGGATGTGCTGCTGTCTTTATGTTCTTTCAAGGAGCAGTTGTTCTACCGGAAGGTAATATAGAAAATGTATTCTCGTTTGCAGCAGCCTTAGGAATTTTTCTGTTATCCATTGCTGCGATCTTACCCTTTGCAGGCTTTACCACTCGCATGAGAAAAGTGATTCGCCGGCTTTTTATTGCTGCTGCTTCATACAGCTATGTAATTGAAACCCTGCAGAATTTCCGGGGCTTCAATCCCCGTTTCTCTAAAGCCGGCGGCCTAGTGGATACCCTTGGGGGAGCTTTATTTGGCGTCGTATCTCTTTCTTTTGTCATCGGGGGTATCCTGCTGGCTGTCCAAT
The DNA here is from genome assembly GCF_037975415.1 of Paenibacillus sp. FSL M7-0896. Classification (NCBI taxonomy): domain Bacteria; kingdom Bacillati; phylum Bacillota; class Bacilli; order Caryophanales; family Paenibacillaceae; genus Paenibacillus; species Paenibacillus sp. FSL M7-0896. The sequence goes on along the minus strand of NZ_CP150250.1, from coordinate 43,680 downwards.
TTCTGAAAATGAAGGCTCCCTTATCTCGCCCTGTACTAATCAACGGTATCCGTTATGCCTTGCTGGCGGTATTTATAGCTAATCTGGCAGGACTGATCATGATGAGCTTACAAGGACGTTTTATCGGAGCTGGAGGCAATTATATTGTACTACATGGAATTGGCCTCCATTCGCTCCAAACCCTGCTGTTACCCGCCTGGCTGCTGGAACATTCGAGTCTAGGGTCCGGCAAACAGCGTCTGCTCCTGCATACAGGTTGTATAGCTTGGCTGATTGCCATTTTGGTAATAGCCGTTCAGACCAGTCTTGGCCGTTCTATGTTTGAGATTAGCTTGTTCCCGATACTTGCCCTCCTCTGTTTACTGGTTTGGCTGCTCACTGTCATTTCGGCTCTAATGTTTAACAAAAGGTGAGTGTTTGGGCTTAATACAGCCCCCGACCCCAGCACATTGTATTCGGTTTTTCGCCTACATTCGGCCCACTCACCCTCCCGCCAGCACATTGTATTCGGTTTTTAGCACACATTCAGCCCACTCACCCTCCCGCCAGCACATTGTATTCGGTTTTTCGCCTACACTAAGCATATTTCCGCCACAGCAAAAAGCAGACTGCCCCGGCAGCCTGCTTCTGTGCGATACCTATAATCCCGGTACCTATGATTTAGTTCACAGCAAGTACGATCATTCCTATTCCTGCAGTGGTTAAAGTACCGCTCTCCAGCCGTCCAATATGCGCTTCGCCGAATACAATGTCCCATTCGCCCAGTTCGGGCAGCATCAGGGTTGCACCTTCGGGGTTGGCATTGTACAGAACGTACAGATACTCCGCCGAATCTCCTCCGGCATGATCGCGGAGCGTGAAGGCCACCGCATGCGCCGGTGCATCCTCGAACACAAGATGGTCACGGATCTCCTCTGCGGTACGCAGACGGAAGGCGGGATGAGCGGCACGCAGTGCGATCAGCTGCTTCATGTATGCTACAGATCCGGCATGTTCCGCGCAGCGTTCCCAGTCCAGCCAGTTCACTTCCACTGGCGATTTATAGCTGTTCTCCACACCGTCCTTGGTCCGCAGGAACTCCTGACCGGCATGAATGAAAGGTATCCCCTGACTCGTCAGCACCATAGCCGAGGCCAGATGGTGCATAGCGCGGCGCTGCCCGTCTTCCACTCCTGCCGTAGACAAGACCAGCTTATCCCACAGTGTATGATTGTCGTGGCACTCCACGAAGTTCACACACTGCTGCGGCTCCTGGGCGTATTGCCCGAGGCCGGGCCCGTAGTAGATCGCTCCGGCAATGCCTGCCTTCACATTGCGTTCGAAGCCGATACCACCGTTGATGAAGCCCTTCTGGTCATGCAGGAATATATTACCCTTCACTGCATCGCGGAAGCCGTCATTGAAGTGGCCAATGCCCGGCATCTGATTGGCCTGGCACTGGTTGGCCCGAAGGTCCTCGGCCAGCTCCGTGTCCATCACCCAGCCTTCGCCTATCGTTATAATCGAAGGGTCCAGATCATCCAGACGACGGCGGATCTCGTTCATGGTCCCTGTATCATGCAGTCCCATCAGATCGAAGCGGAAGCCGTCGATATGGTATTCCCTGGCCCAGTACAGCACGGACTCAACGATGAAGCGGGACATCATCCTCCGCTCGGAAGCAGTATCATTCCCGCAGCCTGAGCCGTTCGACAACCGCCCGTCCTGCTTATACCGCAGATAATAGCCGGGAACCAACTTGGTGAAGTTCACCCGGAAGCCGTCATAGACATGGTTGTAGACCACATCCATAATGACACGCAGGCCGCGGTCATGCAGCGCCTGAATCATTGTCTTCAGCTCCCGGATGCGCAGGCCCGGAACATACGGATCTGATGCATAAGAGCCTTCAGGAGCATTGTAATTCTTGGGGTCATATCCCCAATTATAATGCGGCTCCGTAAGAAGGGTCTCATCTACGCTCTCTGTCGCATAATCATAGATAGGCAGCAGCTGCACATGGGTAACACCCAGACTGGCAATGTGATCAAGACCGGTGGCAATGCCCTCAGGACCCCGGGTTCCGGCTTCTGCAAGGCCGAGGTATTGCCCTGTATGCTTAATCCCGCTGGCAGGATTAACCGATAAGTCACGCAGATGAAGCTCATAGATCACCGCATCCACCGGGTCCTCCAGCGGCGGCTTATCCTGCGTCCAGCGCGCGGGATCGGTCTTGCGCAGATCCAGTATAGCCCCTCTGTCCCCGTTCACGCCGATCGCGCGGGCGTACGGGTCCACCGCTTCATTCCATAGCTCCCCGATACGCACCCTGTAGGTGTAGAACATCCCATCCAGATCGCCCGGAACGCTGAGTCTCCAGGTTCCCCGGACGTCTCGCACCATGGGTATCTGCCGCTGCGCAGGATCCTTCCAGGATGGATAGAGCACCAGCTCCGCTTCCTGGGCCGTCGGGGCCCACAGACAGAACGCGGAGCCGGACGCCGAATAGATTAGGCCAAGATCCTCTCCGTCATAGCTGAACAGCTCATCGAAATTCCGGTCGAAGACGGAGATTCCGCTGGTAGCCGCCGGGTCCCCGTAATCAATCGGTTCCTTCATTTCCTTCTGTACTGACAAGGCATACCGCCTCCTTTACCCTTAACTAAATATACGGCAGGGCTCCTGGGATTTATACAATTCCTATTTTCTCTATTTGAAATTTTATCCTAACCGCCAACTTTGTGCAAACGTTTGAATCACACTCTGCAAGTGGAAACGGCTTTTCCGTCCTTTTAAAGGACGGTAACGTTTCAGCGAGAAATAGAAGGTTAAGTTATCCTGTGCAACATATAAATTCTATATTTCAAAAAGGCCGGGACACAGGAAATATCCTGCCCCGGCCCGGCTACTATCTAGAAGCAGACTGGTTGTCCGCCCGTCTGTCACGGCACATCTAGCGATTCCGGCAGATTGAGCGACACCATCGTAAGTATTCTTTTATTCGCGGAATAGGAGATCTGCCGTTCTCTGCCCGGCGTATAACCGCCGCCAGGATGTTGCACCCCGTTGTCATGGACAATCAGCTTACAGGAGCCGTCCTCCTCAGCCTCATAACCGATTCCCAGCACCCAATGATAGTCATACGCATATCTTCCGCGCCAGCGGAAGCTGAACCACTTGTCGAATTTGAGCGCGACCGGACGCCCGGCATCAATCTCGGCCCGATAGCGACCGATATCATTGAACACGGATACCTTAATCAGGTCGGAGCGGTTACTTAAAGGCGGCAGGGCTGCGCCGATGTACGCCCGGAGGCCTCTGACAAAGCTGCGTGCACTCATGCCCCAGGGCGTCCCGCCATGATGGGTGTAGATGTAATTGATATGCGCGGCCATGGAATCAAAATGACGGATACCCGGAATAAACGTCCGGCCCATATGCGAATGCCAATATTCCAGGAGGGCCGCCATGGTCGCCGGCCCGCAGGCTGAGGAAGGCGAGGCTACGCCTGTCTCCCACTGTGTATACGCCTTCGCCTTCAATCGCTCACCAGAAGGCCTCCGGCTCATAGGGATACCCTATGGCTGCAACGCTCCAGCACCCGGTCAATATCGGCAGCCAGGAACGGCTTGCTGACAAAGTCATCCATGCCCGCCGCATAGCAGCGCTCCCGGTCCTCTTTTCTGGCATACGCTGTCACAGCTGCAATATACGGCTGATGCGGGGCAGGCGCCTGCTCGCGGATTCTGGCCGTTGCCGTAAGCCCGCTCATCCCCGGCATCTGTACATCCATGAATACCAGATCATACTGCTCACGGAGCACTGCCTGCACCGCCGCTTCGCCATGATCGACCAGATCGGCGGCATAGCCTCTTTTGTCCAGCATAGTCACCAGCAGCTTCTGATTCACCGGATGATCCTCCGCCACCAAGATACGTAGAGGCCCGAATTCAGCAGCGGATTCGCCTTCTTCCGGGATGCTACTATGTTCAGAGACCGGCGCCGGATCAGAGACAATCACCGTATCCTCCCAGCCGCCTTCCGGCTCCAGCTCCATATCTACAGGCAGGATGAAATAGAAATTCGATCCTTCCCCGACTACGCTATCCACAGTGATGGCACCGCCCATCAGCTCCACCAGCTTTTTGCAGATGGCCAGCCCCAGTCCGGTTCCCCCATACTTGCGGTTAATGGACGGGTGCAGCTGCGAGAAGGACTGGAACAACAACGGCTGCTTCTCAGAAGGGATTCCTATCCCTGTATCGGCCACGCTGAATTTGAGCGTCAGCTTCTTGCGCTCCCTGCTATATTCTCTGCTGAGCAGAATGGAGACCTGTCCCGTCTCGGTGAATTTCACGGCATTGCTGACGAGATTCACCAGCACCTGGCGCAGCCGGGCCGCATCTCCCATGATCAGCTCCGGCACATCCGCAGCCATGCGGCAGGACAGCTCAATATTCTTTTCACGGGCCTTCGGCATGAACAGCTCCGTGATATTGTCGAGTAATTCCACCAGACTTACCGGCTCGTGGGTAAGCGTCATTTTACCAGCTTCGATTTTGCTGAAATCCAGAATTTCATTAAGAATATATAGCAGGGATGCACTGCTCTCGCTGATAATCTGGGCATACCCCCGCTGTTCTTCCGTCAATTCCGTCTCACTTAGCAGATCGGTCATGCCCATAATTCCGTTCATCGGTGTACGCAGCTCATGGCTCATGATGGCGAGAAATTCCGATTTGGCCTGGTCCGCCTTCTCCGCCAGCTCCTTGGCTCTGATAATCTCCTTCTCCCCGGTAATGTCACGGAAGACTACAACCGCTCCCTTCCGCTCACCCTTGTCGAACAGTGGGGTTACCTGGTACTCGGCCAGGAAGCTGGAGCCGTCCTTGCGCCACAGCACCGCATCCAGGCTCTGATGGGCTTCTCCTGCCCGGACTGCCCGCATCAGCGGAGACTCCTCCGGCCGGTAATGGTTGCCGTCAAGCGCGGTCTGCTGGATGGGGTCCAGGTAAGGATGCCCGGTAATCTCATCACATTCGAAGCCCAGCATATGCGCCCCCGCAGGATTAATAAAGGTGACCCGTCCCTCGTTGTCCAGACCAAATATTCCTTCGGACACGGCATTGAGAATCAGGGTATAATCATTGCTCAGCTTCTCAATCTGCTCCGTGTACCTGATATGATCCGTAATGTCGCGGGAGATCCCATATACCCCAACCACCTGATGATCCACAACTATTGGAATATTAATCGTATTGATCTCCACCGGATGCCCGTCTTTATGAATCAGCGTCAGATCATAGCTCTGCGGCTCCCCTTGGCTGGCCAGGGTGAAATGATGCAGCGTCTTCTGGATATCCTTCTCAGCCACCAGCGGTCCAAAATAATTGCCCAGCAGCTCCTCCAGCGAGTAGCCGCTCAGCTTCTCCAGATTGGCATTCGCCGTCAGATAATCGCCCTGCAGATTCATGGAATATACCGCCGCAGGATTATACTCGAACAGGGACTTGTAGCGTTGCTCACTCTCCTGCAGCTTCGATTCGAATTGCTTGCGTTCAGTAATGTCACGGCCTACGGCAATAATCTCTGTCTTCCGGCCCTGCGCGTCAAAAATATACCGGCTGTTCGTTTCAAACCAGACATAGGTACCGTTCTTGTGGCGGTAGCGGTAGGAGGCCGGCGGAATCAATCCCGAATCCACGCTCTCCGCCATCTGATTCAGAATCATCTCCAGATCATCAGGATGGAGGTAATCGTAGGCACTGGTGCCGATCATCTCCTCAGGCTCATAACCGAGCAGCGAACGGCTGGCCGGTGAGCAATACAGGAAGATACTGTCCTTAATCGCATGGCGCGAGATCAGGTCGAGGGAGTTCTCCGACATCAGCCGGAAATTCCGTTCACTCTCCCGCAGCTGCTCCTCCATATGCATACGCTCCGTAATATCCTGCATCATGCCGAACAGCTGGGCTGGCTGGCCCTCCGGTCCCAGGATGACATCCCACTGGACATGCACCATCAGGACCTCCCCATCCGGCAAAATCATCCGGTAAGCCGTATTCCCCGGCTCCCCTAGTCCCATAGCCCGTTCTACGGCCTCCTGCAGAATCCGGACATCTTCCGGATGGACCAGTGCCAGGAAGGCCTCCTGATTCACTTGGCCTGTCTCCACACTATATTGCAGAATACGCCGCAGTTCGTCGGAGAACGTGATTCTGCCCTTCACCAGATCCCAACCCCATGAGCCTATTCGCGCCACCCGCTGCGCGGACGCAAGGGCCTCCTCGCTGTGCTTGCGCCGGGTGACGTTACGGCCAATCCCCATAATCCGTGTGATTTCACCCTTATCGCCGCGGACCACATGGAAGGATGTCTCGAACCATAGATAATGGCCCTCCTTATGGCGCAGGCGGCGACTGGAGATATTGTTCTTCAGCAGGCTGCCGGAGCTGTTGATTGCTTCAACATCCTCCAGGTGATAGAATTCGGCGCGGTTCCTGCCGACAATCTCCTCCGGATGGTATCCGATCTGGGAATAGGAGGACGGCGATATGAAGGTTATCGTCCCGTCGGGCAGGGAGAAGGAGATCATGCTCTGATCGTCTTTTATGAATAAATTGTACAGATCGCGGCTGTCTACGGTCAGCTGGTCAGCAATTTTGCGGTCTGTTACATCCTGTGCATATACAATAACGGTCCGGCCGGAAGGCTCCTCTTGGGCCGGAATGAAGGTCAGGGCGAGCCAGAACGGCTGCCCGTCAATGCCGGAGAACCGCTGCTCCACCTGTAGAGGCTGTCCCTGCCGCTGTGCAAGCTCTGTCCCGATTCGCTGAATAGAGAATTCTTCCTGCAGGTCCCGGCCGGCCCCCGATAGAGTCCCTGAGAGAAATTCAGGCTCAGTGCAGCCCAGCATATTGCAAAAAGCAGGATTAATCTTCATCCATCTGCCTCCTTCCGGAGACAATACAGCCATCCCCACCGGAGATAACTGGAAGGCTTGATCGAGAATGCTGTTATTCCTAGCCAGGTTATCCATCACCTAAGGCCTCCTTCATCTTGGGGCTGGCGCTTCTGCTGACCCTCTGTTGTGCTTCACTTGACGTTCTTCCTTCACAGTATACGATAAGACCGTCACGGAATGAAATGAAGGTCCTCCCCTTGGTTCGCATAAGTTAAAATTGATAATATTGACAAAATTAAGATAATATCTCTATAATAAAAAGCAAAACTATCTTCGTGACTCATTACGCCGGAAGCACCCGTAATAGAGGCCTGTTGGCCTTTACTGCGGGTGCTTTCTTTGTGTTCCGGGACATGAAGACAAGCGGAGGAATGTTAATGAACAATCTGTATAAGCCAAGTTGTCTGCTGCTGTCCCTCTTGATTGCCCTTGCCCTAAGCTTCCCGGCCGGTCCGGCTTCGGCAGCGGCGACGGTGATTACCTCATCGGTTCAGGCTTCCTTTGACCTGACTGCTGCTAAGGCGGACAGCACTGCCCGCGCCCGGATGAAGAGCCAGTTCACAGAGCTGACCACCCTGTCTGCCGGGTATGACAGCCGGGAGGTGCAGATCAGGACGCTCCATGATCAGAATACAGAGGCGTTGAATGCAGTCCGGGAGTCCATCAAGAATATGGACCAGGCCTCCATCACCAAGCTGAGCGCTGCCGTCAGCAGTGCCAAGCAGCGTTATCAGCCGCTGTTCGATCAATACAGCGCGCTGAACAAGCGGATCTCCCTGCTCAAGGGACTGAAGGACAAGACGCTGAACTCCGTCCTGAAGGCCCAGTCGGAAGCCATGAAGCTGCTGGTCCAGATTGCCCGCCAGGAGATCCGCGACAAGGAAGCGCTGCTCAAGGCCGCCAAGGATACCCGTACCCGCCGGATGGCCGCTGCCCGTAAGACCCTGGCGGGCATTGACAGACCGCAAAGCTTAATCAAATCACAGAAAAGCGCAGTCTCTGCCCTAAACAAGCGGCTAACGGCAGATTGGAGTGACTTCAAAGCGGCTATCCGCAAGCAGAATCCGGCTCTGGCCGGACAATCCTTATCTTCTATGGTCGCCGGGTACAAGCAGATCGCGGCGGGGAAGCTGAAGATCCTGGAGTATGAGCAGACGATTGCCGGAGTCATTGCAGCTACTCTTAGACAGACAGGCAGCTAGACCTTAGACGGCCGCTCCCTGCTTGCTCCTGTGTCTTCTGCACGCCTGAACGCATATGTTAGGTTAAGAACCATAACTACTATGCAGCGGGAGGAGCAGCCACAATGCATATCTGCATGATTGCACCGGAGCAGTTCACGGTTCCCGGGGACGGCTCTGTGGAGATTTGCATCTGGAATATCGCGCGGAGGCTGACCAAGAGACACAAGGTAACCATTGTGAGCCGCAGAGCCGCCGGGCTTCCTGACACGGATGAGCTCGAGCAGGTCCAGTTCATCCGGCTGCCCTCAGGCACCCCTTCCCGGTACCGCAGCTCCGTTCTTACATTCCTGGAAGCCTCAGAGCCGTTCGATCTTATTCAGATCGACAACCGGCCGCGGCTGGCGGCGGCTGTGAAGCGGCAGTACCCCGGCACTCCGGTGATTATATTTCTTCACTCTCTCACATTCGTGCCGCAGGAGCCCGGCATCGCCCGTTGCCTGGCCCTGGCCGATGCCGTCACGGCCAACAGCAGCTCCCTGGAGCAGCGGCTTATCCGGAGGTTCCCCGGCATCCGCAGCAAGCTTCGCGTGGTTCCTCTGGGAGCAGACCTGTCGCGCTTCACTCCTGCATCTGCGCAGGAGAAGGCGCGCCTGCGCACGCTGCATGGTCTTGGCCCGGGCTTCACGGTCCTGTTCGTAGGCCGGGTCATTCCGCGCAAGGGAGTGCCTGTGCTGCTCCGGGCCATGCACCGCCTGAACCGGCATATGCCCGCACGGCTGCTGATCGCGGGCAAGGGGAAGCCGCCGTATCTCCGGCAGCTGAGAGCTCTTGCCCGGCGGCTGAGCGTACAGGTGTCATTTCTCGGCAATATTCCCCATGAGGATATCCACAGTATGTATCAGGCTGCCGACTGCTTTATCTGCCCCTCCCAGCAGCATGAAGCCTTCGGGCTGGTGAATGTGGAGGCGATGGCCTCGGGGCTGCCGGTAATTGCCTCCAGCAACGGCGGAATCCGGGAGATTATTGATTCGGGCCGTAACGGCTATCTGGTGAAGCAGTACAGGAACCCCGCTGCTTTTGCCAGCCGTATGCTGCAGATCGGCCGCAATCCGGACCTTGCCGCAAGGATCGGACTGCAGGGAAGAAGTGATGCGCTGCAGATGTATGAGTGGCAGCATACCGCAGAGCTGCTGGAGAATATTTATCTGAAGCTGGTTCCTTCACGTTAACCAGAGGAAGCATCCTTCTAGAAGGCTCCTCCGGTTAACGAGGGGCACAACACTTTACCTTGAAATACTTTCCTGGCGGGCGGACAGCGCCGAACTGTAAGTCCAGTCAGGATACGACAATGTGTAATACGGATTTTGTGATCCTTCTCGCAGGATGCAGCCGGAGTTAATAATATACTACACATGTAAGCGTTGCCATTAAACAAATGCACTATACAGTAAGCCACCGAGATATTGGCAACCCCCTACAACCTATTATTCGCTGTAGAAAGGGTGCATCGTTATGTTAATGATCAAAGCTATCGTAAGACCTGAGAAAGCGGATGAAGTAATGGCCGAATTGCTGCTGGCCGGCTTCCCCTCCATCAGCAAGATGGATCTGCTCGGGCGCGGCAAGCAAAAGGGCATTCAGGTCGGAACCAACCATTACAACCAAATCTCCAAGAAGCTGCTGATGATCGTCATTCAGGATGAAGACAAGGATGACGTCATCAGCATTATTATGCGTACGGCCAGATCCGGTGAGCATGGCTCCTTCGGCGACGGCAAAATCTTTGTCCTGCCTGTACAGGAGGTCTTCACCATCAGTAACGGCAAGAACCAGCTATAGAGAAAGAAAACCTTCGCCCTGCTATATTCGCGCCAAGTGGAAACGGCTTTGCCGTCCTTTTAAAGGACGGTACCGTTTCGGCGAGAAATAGAAGGATAATGTATAGCGTGAAACATATACATTCTTATATTTCCATGAAAGAGGCAGCAAAGCATCCCCCCCGCTCTCCGTCTTCACGGAAGACCGGGGACTGCCTTGCTGCCTTTATGAATTCCTGAGTTCCTGATACATCAACCTCAGATCAGCTGGATCACGGTAAGCACCAGCCCGACCACAAATCCGCAGACGGCCCCGTTGACACGAATCCACTGCAGATCCTTGCCGACCTTCTCCTCCAGCATATTCACCAGAGCGGCATCGTCCATCTGATCGAGGTTCTCCTTGACCAGTTGCCCGATCCGGTAATGATTAGCTTCCACGAAGGAGATCAGTGTACCGCGAATCCGGTCCTCTGATGTCTGAATCCATTCCTTCTCCTGGCTAACCCGCCGGACCAGCGCGGCATACAGCGAGAACAGCCTGCGCCCGCCCCGGCCCCGGTCCTCTTCCAGCAGTGTAACCGCCTTGCCCCGCAGCCCTTGCAGCTGCTGTAGTACAAATGCGGCAGCGGCTTCCCCTTGAAGCTCATTCAGCGCCCAATTCTTCAGTGAGGCAATCCGTTCTTCATCGCTCAGCAGCTGGAACAGAGCCACCCGGATCTCCCGGATGACCTCCTCCCGGTAAGGGCTGTCCTCTTCCTTAAAGTCACGGATCGTAGACTGTACCATACCCTGGAGCATTTCCCCTAGCATATCAGCATCCACGAACCCCACGAAGGCCTGGAAGGCCATTCCCTTCAGTCCGCCAAGCTTAACCTCGGCCAGCTTCTCACTGGCGATCTTGCCCAGCATGGCCCGCGTCTCCGGGCGTCCGCTCCAGGCGGAGATCCCCTCCAGCGCAAAATCAAGGGCTGCAATATCCTTGCCCTCATTCATCAGGCTGGTTGCTATGGTATCTGCTGCGACTCCGAGCTTAGCTTCACGCAGATAGCTTGCTGCTGCCGATTGAATATACGGAACAGCCTGCTCTACCGGAAGCCGCAGCACGAAGCCCTTCAGCTGCTCCAGCACTTCCTGCCGCGCTTTCTTTCTGGAGAAGAACCGGGTCAGTACGCCAGCTCCAAGCGAGACTATATTGAAGGTGCGCAGCTTGTTCTCAATGCTCTCCTTGTTCAGCAGTTCATTCTCCATTGCAGAGATCAGGGACTGGATCAGCTTATCCCGGTTCTTCAGCAGCAGCGAGGTATGCGGAATTCTAAGGCCCAGCGGGTGACGAAACAGCGCCGTCACAGCAAACCAGTCGGCTATTCCTCCGACCAGACCTGCCTCGAAGCCGCCTCTCAGCAGAATAACTGCCAGATTCTCCGGCAGAAACAAGGTGAACAGAAAGCCGCAGGCCATAATAGCCAGAGAGATCGTAGCTAAATTTCTGGATTTCATCAGTATCTTTTCCCCCTTACATAGCGACCCCATGCCGCTTGCATCCCGGTCATCGTCCCTTGCACATGCAGAAGACGAACCAGGCTGTCAGGTTACAGGTCTGCCTTACATTGTACCACGGGAGCACTCTTTTCTGAAAATCCGTCACGCTGCATGCAGCAGCGAAGCTGTTCTGTAATACTATAGATGAACACTTTAATTTTAAATTTCCGAGTAAATAATGATAAAATACAGGCAAAGCATACGCACCCTTGCATGGGAACCTACAATAAACAGATAGAACAGGAGAACAATCACATGCTTATTGCACTGGATATGGACGGAACACTGCTCAATGCGGAGGGTGAAATCAGCAACGAGAATAAAGAGGCTATTCTTCAAGCACAGCGCCTGGGGCATATCGTGATTATCGCTACAGGCCGGTCCTACATGGATGCTGAACGGCAGCTGCGGCTGGCTGATCTGGAGTGCCCTGTGGTGAGTCTTAACGGTGCTGTGATCACGCTGGCTGACCGGACGGTGGCGGCAAGCACTCCGCTGAATAAAGAGGATATTATCCCCGCACTGCGCTGGATGAATGAAATCCCTGAATTGTATTACGAGGTATACACTAAGGATAATGTATATGTAGAGCTCGACAAGCGGGTACAACTGGAGAAGCTGGCTACTCATAAAGATACTGAGGTTCCCGAGGAATTAGCTTGGCTGCTTCAGGCGATGGTAGACCAGCAGTTCCAGCAGGCAGCGGTAACCTACGTGGAGAAGATGGAGGACGTCTGGAGCAAGGAAGAGAATCTGATCTATAAGACCCTGGTCTTCTCGCTGAACCGTGAGCTGCTGAAGGAAGCCTCTGTGCGGTTCGCTGCCATTCCCGGGCTGATTATTACCGCATCGCATGTCAACAATATCGAGATCAACCATAAGGAAGCGAATAAGGGCACCGGTGTAAGCATGCTCGCAGCCCATTACGGGATTCCTGCGGAGCAAGTGGCGGTGATGGGCGACAGCTACAATGATCTGCCTATGTTCGAGATGGCGGGGTACAAGATTGCCATGGAGAATGCCGCCCCTGTGCTGAAGCAGACCGCCGACTTCATTACGTTGAGCCATACGGAGAATGGTGTAGCGGCGGGACTGCGGCATCTTCTGAACAGCAAAACAGCCTTCAAATGAAGGCTGTTTCCGCTAACGGCGGTCGGTCCCCGAGCGCCGAAAGCATAATAATGAGATGGCGCCCAGGTTGACTGCCAAATATAGAATGAGCGTCAACCGTTCGGCATTGGTTAATTCCATAAGCACCGGAATAAACATGATATCCCTCCATACCTCACTTCTATTTGTCTATCTGTTATAATCAGCTAGTCCTTTGTCCAATATATTAGTATTATCTGTCAAAAAGTGGACTTTATGATAAATGGCGTTATTTTCTGCTGGGAGGAATTACTCTATGAACCACCTATACCCCGGGATTGCCCGGTTATATGAGAACCGGCTGCTGCGCACCGAGCTGGAATGCGAGCAGTTCGATCAGGCACTGGAGGGTCTGGCCGGTGATACAGAGGATGCCGTCATTCACCAGATCTTCAAAGTATTCGACGATGATACGGAGCAGGAAGAGGTGATGTTCAGCCTTGTTCATTTTGTGGAGAGTGTCCAGATGGAGATGTATCTGACCCAGCTGCTGGAGTCGCTGCCGGAGATGCTGGAGCACGCCCGCAACTGGGCGATTGTGCTGAATCAAAGAATTCTCCAGGACGACACTTACCGCAGGGATTACGCCGAGATCGCCGTCCGTATGCCGCCAAGAATCCGGCAGTGCCTGGCCTTCCTGCTGGAGGAGATCAAGGAGGACCAGCCCCGGCTGTACGAGCGCAAGGTGAATTCTTTTCTGGCCAAGCTGAATGCATCCGGGAGATAGCCTCGTGCAGAATAGAGTGCGGAATGGTATAGTGTATACTGGCCAAAACCGCATGACTGATTACGCATTCAGAAACAAACGAAGGTGAACATAATGAACAAGCTCTTATTTCATAATATCCCGCTGGGAGCCAGCGGTGAGAATATCCCCCAGGCGAAGGTAGCCTCAGCCCGGACAAGCCGGGAGACGGTACAGCCGGGGGACAGCGATGCCGCTTATTTCAGGCGGCTGGAGGCAGGCGGCATTCTGCTCAATCCGCCGCAGATCTCGGCGGTACGCCATCATCTCGGGCCGCTGCTGACACTGGCTGGAGCCGGCTCCGGCAAAACCTCGGTGCTGATCTGCAGAGCCGGGTATTTGCTGTCTGTGCGCGGCATCGCCCCCGGACGCCTGCTGCTGCTGACCTTCTCCAGCAAGGCAGCTGCAGAGATGCGCGAGCGGATCGCCCTGCTGCCCGGGGTGAACGAGGGGGATGCTGCGCGCCTGCAGGCGCGTACGTTCCACTCGTTCTTTCTTTATTTCCTGCGGCGGCAGGGACTGCGGCAGGATATTTTCAGCGAGACCCGCCGCCAGCATATTCTGCTGAAGCAGATTATGCGCGAGCTGGGACTGCCGAAGGATGCCTATCCGCCGGAGAATCTGCTCAGCCTGCTCTCCGCCTGCAAGATGAATATGGGCTTGCCCGGGCAGCTGCCGGAGACTACCGAGGCAGAGAAGGAGATGAAGGCCATCCTGGCTCTATACGAGCAGTGGAAGACCGATCATTTCAAAATCGATTTCGACGATGTCCTGCTGCTCGCCTACCAGATGCTCCGGGAACAGCCGGCGCTGCTGCGGGAGCTGCAGCAGCAGTATCAATATGTGATGGTTGATGAGTTCCAGGATACGAATGCGCTGCAATATGAGCTGGTGAAGATGGTTGCTGCTCCGCAGGATAATCTGATGGTGGTCGGCGACGATGACCAGACGATCTACTCCTTCAACGGTGCCCGCAGCGAGTTCATCCTGGAGTTCGAGAAGCTGTATCCGCAGGCCAAGGTGATCACACTGGATATCAACTACCGGTCCGGTCCGGCGATCATCGGGCTGGGCAACGGCATTATCCGCCATAATTCGCGGCGCCGCGCCAAGACGCTTCAGGCCGCCCGCAGCAGCGGCCTGCCGCCCCGTTATCTGCGTCCGCAGACGGCAGATGACGAGGCTGTGCAGATTGTGGAGCATATTGAGCGTGAGACTCAGAGCGGGACCCGGGAATTCCGTGATTTTGCCCTGTTATACCGCGCGACAAGCAGCAACCGGGCGGTCCTGGAGCTGCTGCTGCTGCACGATATTCCTTATATAGATTATGGGGAAGGCCAGCTGCTCTATGAGCATTGGCTGATCTCTCCGGTGCTGGATCACCTGCGCCTGTCGGTGAACCGCCGTAACTTCGCCGCCATGGAGAACATTCTGCCGACACTCTACATGAACCGGGACAAGGGAATGGAGCACATCCGGCGCATGGAGGCGGTACAGGCGAAGCAGGGCCCGTTGATTCATCTGCTCTCCATGCCGGGCATGGAGGATTTCAAGGGCGTCAAGCTGCGCGAACGGCTGGACCTGATCCGCGGCCTGCGCGAGCTGACGCCCGTGCAGGCGATCCGCCAGATCCGCACTGTATTCTATGATTATTTCATCGAAGGCAGCGAGCGCCATCAGGCTACGCTGCACCGGGAGACGCTGAAGGAAATGCTGGATGAGCTGGAGTCCTCGGCGGAGCGCTTCGCTACAATTCCGCTGTTCCTCGAATTCATCGACAACGTAACGGAGCGTAACGAGCAGAACCGGCAGCCGGGGCTGAAGGAGCAAGGCAACCGGGTGGCGCTGATGACCATCCACAAATCCAAGGGACTGGAGTTCCCCGTAGTCTTCCTGATCGGAGCCTCAGAGGGAATTCTGCCACATAGCTCCGCTCTGGAGGAGGACCGTGCGAAGGACCGCAAGCCAGCGAAGGCCTCGGTCAAGGTGATCAGCGCGGCTGCTGCAAAAGCCGCAGCCGAAGCGGGCATTGCCGCATTGGAGGAAGAGCGCCGGCTCGCCTACGTGGCCGTTACCCGGGCCAGGGAAGAGCTGTTCATCAGCTCGCCTGCAAGGCATCGGGGCAAGAAGGCGGAGGTCTCGCGCTTCATGCTCGCGGCCTTCCGCTCGGCGGCCCGCCCACAGGCACCGGCTCCAGCCGCCGGAGCCAGCAGCCCGGGCAGAACGCATGTAACCCGCAGCGGCACACACGGTTCAGCCGCAGTGAGAACACATACTGTTCCGGTCTGGCAGTGCACCGGCAAGTCCTGTCCGGGCTGGACCCGGATGAAGGCGGGCGGCGGCGAGGATCATCTTCCCTCGAAGCCCTGTCCGCTCTGCAAATCCCCAATGGTAAAAGGCACCCGTGACGTCCCGGTATAAAAGGACGCACGGCTGCCATGCATAACATCAGCCCCTTTCAGCAGCTAATCGGCGCTGCAGAACGGGGCTGTTGCTGTTATTCCCGGGTTTATCTTGCCCGCACCTGGAATTGGGGCAGGTACTCGGCATTCTGCTCCAGAATGTCGGCCAGTACTTCCTTGGCGATCTGCTCGTCACCCACCAGCGGATGGATCGTCAGGGCCTGCAGTGCAGAAGCATAATCTCCTCTTACTGCAGCATCTATGGTCAACTCCTCGTAAGCCTTCACTACCTGCAGCAGACCTCGGATCTGCGGGGGAAGTGGCTTGCTTGGTGCAAGCGCATGCGGCCCATCGGATTTGATGACACAGTTGATCTCAATGGAGACATCACCCGGAAGATCCGGAATAATCCCCTGATTACGCACATTGACGGTCTGAATATCGCCGGTATCATTATAGATGGACTTCATCAATTGAACCGCCGCTTCCGAATAGTAGGCACCGCCTCGTTTCTCCAATTGAGCCGGCTTACTGTTCACTTCAGGCTGCTTATAGATCTCGAACAGCTCGGCTTCCACTTCCTTCACATCATCGGCACGTGTCTTGCCGCTCTCCTGGTAATGCTCAGAGATCTCCCGGTACATCTCTTCCTTCATATAGTAGTAACGGTGATACGGGCAGGGAAGTGCACCCACGGACTGAATGAACTCCGAATCCCACTCCAGATCGGGGATGTTGGCCATCGAAGGCCCCTTGGCTCCCGACAGCTTATTGAGAAAGTCCTCCGTCACGTCCTCCCCTTCAATCAGTACCCGGGTCGTCCAGTTGAGGTGATTGATCCCGACAATCTCAATGAACATTTCCGATTGCGGAACCCCGTACAGCTCAGCGATCTGCATCTTCGTGCTTATCGGAAGATTGCATAGTCCCACAGACTTGACCTGGGAATGCTTCGAGACGGCTTCCGTAATGATACCGGCCGGGTTGGTGAAGTTAATCATGAACGCACCCGGAGCCAGCTCCTCGATATCCCGGCAAATGTCCAGAATGACCGGAATGGTGCGAAGCGCCTTGGCGAACCCGCCCGCGCCCGTCGTCTCCTGGCCGATTAAATGGTGGGCCAGCGGGATCTTCTCATCTCTGGAGCGTGCATCCAGCATACCGACACGGATCTGCGTAGCGACAAAATCCGCACCGCGAATCGCTTCGCGCCGGTCCAGTGTCGTATGCAGCCTGATAGGCTTGCCGCTTGCATCAATCATACGCTGCGCCAGCTCCCCTATGATTCTCAGCTTGTCCGCCCCTGCCTCGATATCTGCCAGATACAGCTCAGCAACCGGAAATTCATCATGATACCGGATCAGCCCTTCAACAAGCTCCGGCGTATAGGAGGAACCTCCTCCGATGACTGCGATTTTCAAGTGTTTCTTCT
Organism: Paenibacillus sp. FSL M7-0896; assembly: GCF_037975415.1. Taxonomy (NCBI): domain Bacteria; kingdom Bacillati; phylum Bacillota; class Bacilli; order Caryophanales; family Paenibacillaceae; genus Paenibacillus; species Paenibacillus sp. FSL M7-0896. Next base: position 26,466 of record NZ_CP150250.1, on the reverse strand, counting down.
TCATTTGTGATTTCCTCCGTCTCTCTTGAAATGCTCTATTATTGCCCCGGTTAGATGTTTATAATAACAATTCTATTTATTGTTCCTACAAATACATGTCCTTTTTTAACCTTTTTTCTCCTCATTGGATTTTCTAATCGCTCAAATGATTTGTCAATCTCTATACCCGGCAAAGGGTGCACACATTATGGATTCAAAATCCCGTCATTTCCATATGGTTTCTCCTGCTCTTTTTCCGTGATATAATATAACAAATTGGCATCGGAGGAAACTTGTAATGACAAAGAGAACAAATAATACATTATATTTCAATATTAAAGAACAACTGCTCAAACAGATCCAATCCGGCTTCTATGCTGTCGGAGAGAAGCTTCCCACCGAAGCCGCGTTATGCGAGATGTTCTCCGCCAGCCGGACCACCATCCGCCTCGCGCTCAGCGAACTGGAGGTTCAGGATATTCTTGAGCGGCACCAGGGTAAGGGCACCTTTGTCAAACGTAAGGAGCTCCAGCTTAACCAGAAACGAAGCTTCACTGAAGATGTGCTGATGAGCGGCAAAGAGCCGACCAGTACAATTATTGAAGCCAAAGTGACACCTGCGGAAATCCCGCTCAATGAATTCCTCAATATTCCGTTGAAAGCACCGGTAAACCAGCTATTGCGGCTCCGCTATGCCGATAATGAACCACTCTTGTATGAGACTACTTATATTGCCTGGGATCTCGCCCCGGGGCTCATTAATGAATATAAGGATGGATCGCTCTTCTCCTTCCTTGAGTCAGAGTATAACCTGAAGGCCCACCGCTCTGTGGAGCAGCTCAAGCCTGTACTCGCGGACAAAACAGCCAGCAGGCTGCTTGGTGTCAAAGAAGGCTCCCCCTGCCTGCAAGTGAGAACTTTTACGTATTTGGCCGATGGTTCCCCTCTGGAATACAGCTTCGGCGTATTCCGGGGTGATTTCCCCAGCTATACTATCGAGAGACAGTTTGGATGAAGGAAGGCCGGGCGACCGTCAGCGCAGAGAGCATACGGAGCACCCCTGGATGGGGCGCTCCGGCTCCGTTACCTTCAGTTCAGTAAGCCCTGTTACTCCTTGATGATCTCAAAATAGCGCCCCAGCCAGTAGGGCAGTGTGAATACCGAACCAGACTCAATGCTGCCCGAACGGTAGTTATACCCCGGATTGGCCCCGGTAGTCTGGCTGTCATTTTCAAACGGATTCGAGTTATGCTTAATGATGCGCCGCTCATCCGGAGCCAGTGCGTAGTTCGTCTGTTTATAATCATCGCGGTCACCCGGTTCAATATACAGCACATCCTGACGGTCCCACTGTACCGGGAATTCAATCTGGAATTCAGGGAAACGGTACAGGAAGCGGACCGCCGACTGCAGATCGACATCGGTTTTGTCCGGATGCGCAAGCTGGTAGAGGAAGGTGTAGAACGGATTCTCCTCCCGCACCTCATTGGAGTACCATTGATCATAGGCTGCTACAATCTGCGCATGTCTGCCTGCATCCTGCTCAAGCGTAACAAGTATGAATACCGGGAACCAGCCCAGCTCTTCATCCGAGTAATTGATATATTGGGTCCAGTCATTATGAAGCGTCGCATTGGTGTTCGTGCCATCGCCTGCATTATCCATAGTTACCGGCTGGTTGTCGTTCTCGCTATATGCATTGGTAGCCTGACGCACCAGTCTGCGCTCAATATAGTCCTGTGCCATGGCCATATAGCCCTTACCGTTGATATACGGCTCTTCCTTGCTGTAGCTGCCTGCAAAAGCCTGCTCATATGCCAGCTCATACTTGGCCGAATCAGCCGGATAGCTCGCTGCGACAATATAGCTTGCTGATTTCAGCGCAGCCATGACTTGCAGTGCGTTGAGCGGGCCGTCTTCGTAACCGTAGGACAGCGCATCATCCCCTTTTTCGTCAACGCCGATCTTGGACTGCCACTGTACCTGCTGCTCCATAACGCCAAGGCTGTCGTTGAAGTATTTGGCGAACCATCTGGACCACTGTGTTGATTTGCCGGTGGCATCCTCAATATAATAATGGTCGTCCTTCAAAATCAGCTCTGTCATGCGGTGCGTGGTTTCTTCAATGAGAGATTTCAGCTCAAGAAGTTCAGGATCGGTGCTGTCACCGACCAGATATTTATAAGCCGTATAGAACATGGCATAATGGCCATCCACTTCATCTGCAGAAGTATCCGCCTTATACACAATCTGGTTCATGTCGATATGGCCGTCCACAATTGCGCTATCCGGGAACAAATCATTAAAGAATTCCGGAATCTGCTCATAGACGGGAGCTGTCAGCTGAAACAGCGGCTTATTATTGATGCCCGTTGTCTTATCTTCCTTCGCGTCATTGTTGTTAGTGGCGGCCGTAATGACAGGCAGCACCTGATATACTGCGCCGGTTACGGTAGTTCCAACCCGTGTCTTGATATCAATCCCCAGCTTCTGGCCTTCAGGACGCGTCAGGTTCAGCTCGTCAATGGCAGCTTGACTAAGCCCAAGCCCATTGTAATTGAGCACATCCGTACCTCCGCTCGGGAACAGCGTGGAGCCTTTTTTGTTCTCTGCGTCTTTGGTTACCCTCACCATGGAATAGCCGATAGGCTCCACCCCGTCGTTACGCTGCATGCTTGGAATGATTCCATTCGGGTTAGTCATGTCCGGCCCGACAAAGTTCTGGAACCAGAAGCCGTTCTGAGATTGGTAGCCGTACACTGAATTGCCCACTGTAGCCGCACTCGCTTCGCTGGTCAGCATATAGGAGCGTGCCGGAAATCCGTTTCCGCGTCCGGAGACATAATCGAGCAGCAGAACGGCCTTGGTCGCTCTAAGCGCCGCCGCTCTTGCATCAGCAATTTCTGCCTGCTCCCCGGAAGCCGGGCTGGCTCCGTACTGCTCCTGCAGTGCTTTATAGCGGAAAATCTCCCCCATTGCATACATCGCTGTCCATAGACCGTCATTGTCACTGGTGGTAGGTGTGGAGGTGAATACTCCGGTCTTAGAGTTGTAATTGACCGCATCCAGCGTGCTGTCCATCTCCGTAAACGTAAAGCCTGCGCCATGAACCATGCCGCGCCGGTCCAGAATCGACTTCACCAGATCCTCATAGATAAACGATTTGTCATGCAGCGTCTTCTCCGGCATCGCGATATGCGTGACACCGCTCGCTGTCCGGACCCAAATGCCGTTCTGCCCGTCACTGGCAAGTCCCGTCACATGATCGTCTCCGCCATACAGATACCTTGGTCCGGCCATATACTGAACGATATCCTTAGTGTCGCTTGCGCCGAAGTCAACCCGCTGCAGGCCGGTCTCCGTTCCAATCCAGTAGACCCCCCCGTCCAGAACTACACTGGTTACATCACCGGTTACCGAGAGCGGCAGGAATTTGAGCGCAGCAGTACCGGTGACCCATTCAAGGGTGCCCGGGATGGAGGCAGATCCGGCTTTGTAATAGGTCATTTCCTTGGTCTGCACAGCCTCCAGCTGAACAGGAGAGTAGCCCGCACCCGGCAGCTTCTCCGCAAGCACGGGCGCTGCCGGCAGTACGAACAGCGTTAAGGCAAGCAGTGCACCCGTGATCTTCACGCCATTTCTTTTCATCATGTACATGGTAAGCTCCCCTTTCCTTATTGGTAGATATGCGATACGCCGCTTTGTGTAATAACCAGTACACCCGTACTTTCATCCGGTAAAAGCAGAAGCACCTTGTCATCGTACAATTGCTTGCCTTGTGCGGAATAACTTATCATTTCATTCGTGACGAGATTGATTTTGGTGACTCCGCTGTCTGTTCCGATCCACAAATAAGTCCGGGTTTTGTCCAATACAGAGGTGTTAATCCCCCGCATCGAAGCGAATATGGAAGGTTTGATATTAAATTCATAATTTACAAAGGTTATTGCATTCACAAGGTTCGGCATGGTCACATCTTTGTTCGCTATCGAAGGCGTGTATGAAGGGTCCTGAAGGAAGGTCAAGTATTGCTTGGCTAATCCTTCTGCTCCTGTGGATCTGAAGGAGCTTAAGGCTTCGGCATAGGTATACAGCTCCGGAGCTTTGGGCTCAGGTGTTGGGGTTGGCGTCGGCGTTGGGGTAGGTTTCGTTGTTGGTGTTGGTGTTGGCGTTGGTGTTGGTTTCGTTGTTGGCGTTGGTGTTGGTGTCGGTTTTGTTGTTGGTGTCGGTGTCGGCGTTGGACTCCCTGTACCCGGGCTTGAGGTTGGAGCCGGAGTAGGAGTAGGGGCCTGGCTTCCCGTGCCGCCGCTTGAACCGGTTCCTCCCGAATGGCCGGCCGCTGAAGTGATCAGTTGACCTGAAGCATCAAAATCCTGTCCGCCTATGCTTACCTTCGCGGCATTCATCGTCAGCTTGTCCGGCTTGACAGAGAAAGACACGCCTTCTCCATTGACCACCGCTTCTGCGATTATTCCTTCACCGGTTATAGTTGCTGCGCTGTTCAAGGTCATTTTCTTGACAACCCCGCCTTTATTCAGCTTAATCGCTGAGCCGCCTGCTTTGGACGAGACGTTGAAGCTTCCAATCTGGCCGCCCTCCAGCGTGAAGCTTGCCGGTGCAGCTACATTCAATTCATTAACATCCCCTGATACAGAGACAGCATCGGAAGCCCGCGTAAGCAGGTTAACGGTACTTACCGTCTGATCCGATTCATTGACAATCCGGGCAGCAGAAGTTACATCAATCTTCCCGGCTATCGTCTTTCCCTTCAGCAGAACCCTTACCGGAGATGCGGGCTTGCTGATTACAATTCTGCCCACATGACTGTCCGTTAAGGTGATGCTGTTCATACCGCCGCCGTTTATGTAAACGGTGCCTCCAATCTTAGCATTGATGAAACTCAGATTACCTTCGCCAACGCCGGGAGTAATATATACATTCCCTGAGAAGTTCAGATCCGATAGCGTGCCTCCAGCTGTGTTAACAATCAGGTTGCTGCCGGAGGTTCCCGAATGATCTCCGCCGTCGGCAACCAAGAGGCCCATGGTGTTATTCATCATCTTCACGGCCTCGGCCCGTGTCAGTGCCTTCTTGGGCTGGAACGCGCCTTGCGGTGTGCCCGCCACATAACCAGCTTCCTTCATCGCATAGACCGCTTCCTTGGACCAGCCGGCAAGTTGAGCATCATCGGTAAACGGGACGAAGGAATTCCCGGAGGCTGCAACATTAAATACTCTGCTGAGAATCAGCGCCGCCTGCTCACGGGTCAGGACCTCCAGCGGATTGATCCTGCCTTCGCCGTTACCAATAAGAGCACCGGCAGCAACCGCTTTACTGATGTCAGAGGCGTACCATGCCGTCTTAGGGACGTCGGTAAAGCTCTGGCCGCTCTCCTCACTGAAATTAAATATCCGGTTAATCAGGGCGACGAATTCTGTTTTTCTGATTCCTTCATTCGGCAGAACGAGACCTTCCTGATTGCCTTTGAGCAGCCCCATCTCTTTCCACGAGGCTATTTCCTCTGCGGCCCATGCAGGAATCTTCTCCGCTACTTCTGCAGATGCTGCGGGCATGCCCGTAAACGCCACGGATGACACTACGGCGAATACTCCAAGCGTCTGCTTCCATTTGAACTTCATATGCACTCCTCCTCAAGGTTTTGTTAAGCGGTACTTCAGCTGATAACTTCGTACACAACTGCTTCGGAAGCATGTACTGCATAATCTCCAGGGGTGACATCCTTTTCAGGTTATCTTTTCAAATTGGCAGGTTTTTTCATGTCACCTCCATGTCATATTATCAATGTTATTGTAGTAACATTTACCCACATTCTATTTTTAATCATAACAAATTGTCAATACATTTATTAATTAGAGAGATATTCTTCCTCCCTTTTCCACAAACTCCCATAACAACGTAAATTTCCATGTAAAATCAATGTTGTTTGCGCTTACAATAATCCATTGGTCAAAAATACTTACTGCTTACTTTCTGGATAAAATGATTTTTATATGTCTTTTTGCATGAAAAAACAATTGACAGGCTTCTTGCTATCATGAATAATGAAAGCAATATTGTTACTACAAATATTCGTTGCTCAACCAATCACACACAAAAATCAGAAACACCTCACTCATCTGAGTCATATAACATTACATTTAGGAGTGTGAACGCGTAGGGGAGAGTAGGGACTAAGGATAAAGAGCGTAGTCGCGTCAACTTATTTGCCAATACCAATCAAAGGAGCGATTAACGAATGAACAAACGGATGATTGCACTGATCTCAACGATGCTGGTTACCGCCTTAACGGGCTGCTCTTCTGCAGCTTCTAATAACAGCCCGGCCAATAACGGAGGCTCCGGTGCCAAACCGGAAATACTCCGTATTGCTATGGGTTCGCCCGGCGAAGGATTAATCAAGGTCTGGGAAACGATCGGCAAGGAGTTTGAAGCGCAGCATCAGGGGATTAAGGTGGAATTCAGCTATCAGGACGATGACACCTATCAGACGATCGGATTGCCAAATCTGCTAAGCGGCAAGAACGCTCCTGACCTGTACTTTGAATGGGCGGGGCAGCGCCTGCAGACAAGAGTAACGGACGGTTATGCAGCGGATATTACAGAGCAGCTCCAAAGCTCAGGACTGAAGGATATGTTCGCGGAGGGTACCTTCAATGGTATGGTTAACGACGGCAAGACGTATATGATTCCAACTGCGGGCGATGTGACGAACGTAATCTTTTACAATAAAGCGGTATTCAATGATCTGGGTCTTCAGCCGCCGGCCACCTGGGAGGAATTCCTTAAGATATGCGAGACTATCAAGCAAGCAGGCATCACCCCGCTCGTGATCGGCAACTCCGATCTGTGGACGGCAGGCAACTGGGTCGCCCATATCATTTCCCGGGTTGTGGGCGAGGACGCCTACAGTGAGGCTATGCAGCTGAAGCAGCCGTTCAATTCGCCTGATTTTGTCAAAGCCTACGGTTACGTGCAGGAGCTCTGGGATAAAGGCTATATTAACGAGAATGTAACTGCCGCAAGCGACAGCGAGGCGGACATGCTGTTCCTGAACGGCAGCGGTGCCATGCACCCGATCGGCAGCTGGCTCGCTCCGACCGCAGTCGAAGAGACGCCGGAACTTGAGCTTGGCTACTTCAATACTCCGGCCATACCGGACGGCAAGGGCAATCAGGAAAGTGTAATCGGCGTGTTGAACGGAATGGTGGTCAATAAAAACTCCAAGCTGATCGACGAGGCCATTGAATTCATGAAGCTCTACAGCTCCCCCGAATCCTCCAAGAAGCTGTCCGATGCCGGAGCTGTTCCGATTACCAAAGATGGGATCGACAAGGAGACCATGCTTCCGCTCTCGCTGGAATTGAACGATCTGATGGAAAATGCTCCAGCGCTTGTGTCGCCGCCCGATACCGGCTATTCCATCGAAGTTGCCAACGCGCTCAATATGGCCACCTCTGAAGTTATCGGCGGCGCTAAATCACCTGAAGAGGCTCTGGCTGAGCTGGAGACAACTATCGCCCCTCTAAAGTAACGATGAGTACGTCCATAAGGCGGCTTCATCCGGAAATCGAAGATTACGCATCCCCCCTTATACCTTGAATTGGAGGTGGACCCATGTCCGGCCGAAGCAATAAGTTATCTCCCTACCTGTTCATATCTCCAGCCCTCCTGCTCTTTGGCTTTGTTGTACTTGTCCCCGTCCTTATGACCTTCGTATTCAGCTTCTACGATTGGAACGGGATCGGCACTATGCAATTCACCGGCTTCGACAACTACATCCGGGCTTTTCAGGACCGTGTCTACATGAACTCCTACGGACACACGCTTATCTATATTGTCGCCACTGTCTTTGTTGAAGTCATTGCCGGACTCGGGCTCGCAGGCTTGATCACGATGGGCCGCAAGGGAAGCGGACTCTTCCGGCTCGCCTTCTTCGTGCCCGTCATGCTGCCGATGATAGTCGTCTCCTACTTATGGAAATTCGTCTATAATTCCGACTTTGGCCTCATCAATATCCTGCTGGAGAAGATCGGCCTGGAGAGCTGGACCCGTGTCTGGCTGGGCAACCCCGATACCGCGCTTTATGCCATCTGCATCGTATCCGGCTGGGTCTACGCAGGCTTCTATATGACCATCTTTTATTCCGGAATCCAGCGCATCTCTAGAGAAGTCTATGAATCGGCCTATCTGGACGGCGCAGGGGAAGGACAGATCTTCTTCAAAATCAAGGTGCCCATGATCCGTAATCTGGTGGAGACAGGCATCATGCTGTGTGTACTTACCGGCTTCCAGTCCTTCGATCTGTTCTATGTAATGACCAACGGCGGACCGTATAATTCAACCGAAATCGTTACGACCTACCTGGTCAAAGTAGTCTTTACCCATATGAGCATCGGCTACGGCTCCGCACTTGCCGTCATCATGACAATTGTGATCGCAGTGATCGGGCTTGTGGCCGGCAGACTGAATAAGAAAGACTCCAGTGTACTGGAGTATTAGGAAGACACGGCTTCGCAGTCTTCTGAAAGAGGCTTCGGGTGATGACTCAGGTACTTTGCGGGGACCCCGATACATGTACATTATACGAAAGTGAGGTGTACCGCTTGACGACCACAGCCCTGGATCTCAAGAAAGACGCTTACAGCGGCGGGGAAGCGGCCAGCCGCAGAGCGTTCTCGCATATTCTGTATTATCTGTTCATGATCTTCATTTCCTGCTTCTATTTCTACCCGATTCTCTGGCTTATTCTCTCCTCCTTCCGTGAGAACCGGGAGATCTTCTCCGCTCCATTCGCACTGCCGGAACAGATCAATCTCCAGAACTGGTCCAAAGCCTGGACCGTCGGCAATATGAGCACCTACGCCGGCAACAGTGTAATTGTAACCTCGGCCACCGTTGCGGGCATCCTGCTCTTCGCGAGCCTCGCAGCCTTCGCCTTCAGCAAGCTCCGCTTCCGTGGCAGCAGCTTCCTGATGCTGATGTTCGTATTCGGACTGTTTATGCCGCTGCAATCCTTTTTCATTGCCCAGAGCTATATTTTTGAGCAGCTGAATTTGAAGGATTCCTATATGGGCTTAATCCTCCCTTACATTGGAACCGGCCTTCCGCTGGCCATATTCCTGCTCAAGGCATACTTGGATTCTATACCGAAAGAGCTGTTGGAGGCTGCCCGGATAGACGGCTGCGGCAACTGGAGAATGTACAGCAGGATTATCCTTCCGCTGCTTATTCCGAACATGGCCACCGTCGGGATCTTCTCAGCGCTGAATGCATGGAATGAGCTGCTGCTGGCCATGCTGTACATCCAGAATGATGCACTGAAGACGATACCGGTTGGTCTGCTGGCCTTCTCCAGCCGGTATATGACCGACTATAAGCTGCTGTTCTCAGCACTCGCGATTATTACGCTCCCAATGATTGTCGTATACCTCTTCTTCCACCGCTACATCGTCGCCGGCCTGACAGAAGGGGCGCTGAAATAACCTCCCCCTGACTTCCTTCCTGTCCCCCACAACAACAAAAAGCCCCTTCGGGCAGACGTAGCGGAATCATGATATATCATGAGCTTCCAAGACGTTCTGCCCGAAGGGCTATGCGTCATACTGTATTTAAGCCGGAGTAACTACTACCGGTTCTTCAACTTCTTCATGTACAGTCTTGATTTGAATCATGACCGTACTTGGATCGGTTAGCACTTCAATGCCATCCTGGAAAATGAGATCCGACACCAGCAATTGGTCGCCGATGGCAAGGCCGCTGATATCCACTTCCATGGAAGTAGGCAGATCGCCCGGCATACAGCGGACTTCTACTTCATAGATTTCCACCTGCAGTACGCCGCCTTCTTTGACGCCAACAGCTTCGCCTGCAAAATGAATGGTCACCTTGCTGTCCATGCTGATGCTCATGTTCACATGCTGGAAATCAATATGCAGCACTTTACCGGACATGGATTGCTTCTGGATGTTCTGAACCACTACCGGAACGGTTGTACCGTCGGTCAATTTCCCTTGCAGGATCGCCCGCGGATTCGTTCTCAGCACTTCCAGCAGTTCCTTCTCGTTCACTTCAAGACTAAGAGTATCTTTACCAATTCCGTACAGTACAGCCGGGATGCGGCCCTGCTTTCTTGCCACATTCAGGTTGGACTTCGTGTCAGACGTACGATTGCTTAGTTGAATAAATTTACTCATTGCTTGGTTCCCGCTCTCTTCGACCATAAATTCTTGTCACCTCAAGTGTAACATGACCATAGAATCTAGTCAAACCTGCGGCAATCAGACTTCATATTCGGCAAAAGGATCAGGGATCTCGATTCTATAGGCTTCCGCATCGCTGACGCCTACAGACAATACCGCCCGGCCGTCCGCTCCGCGTACCAGTCCGCCGCTGAAGATGACATCCTGCAGATCAGGACGTTTGCCCGGACCGATCGGGAAATCGCTTCTGGCTGCGATGATTTTAACCGGGGTAGTCTCCAAAGTGTCCGGATTAAGCGAGAAGACCATAGAGTAGTAATGCTTCTTCCCCAGACGGTCGAAGCAGGCAATATGCCCCAGCACACCTATATGGCCATTGCGCAGCAGATGGGCTTCATTGGCTCCGCCCCACTCTTCCGGCACGAATTGATGCTGCAGAATCTCCGCCTCCAGTAAGGTCTGTTCATGCAGCTCCTCCAGTGAATCAATAATGGTGAAGCCAATTTGTCCTCTGCCGCCCCGCTCTCCCTGCGGTCTGGTCAGTACACCGATTCTGCCATCCTGAAGCTCAATCAGCCGGATATCCTTCATCAGCTCCGGACCGGAGGCGAAGTGATGAAGCGAGTCGATCCGGTATCCCCGGTAAAACTGGGTGACCCAGGAGACTATCTTGGGCGGATTATCCCCAGCCGTAATCACCTCAACTCCGCCGACAATCAATTCTCCCTTAACGCGGGTTACGCAGGGGTCCTGCAGATTATAGGTATGGGTATGCGCACGGGGAACCCATACCCCATCTGCGCCGGATGTAAAAAAGAAGACTTGAGAGAACTCGCTATCCCGTTCCTCAACTCTTCCCAAGATTACTTCCTCCCCGTCATGCAGGAACGGGGCTGTTATATTGTATACATCGCGTCCGCCCACGCCGGAGAAGACCAGCTTCTCCACGTGCACGGTACGGAGATTGGCATAAAAGGTATCCAGCAGTTCATTACAGGTTGCTGTCTTCGCCGGGCTCCTTGTCATTGCCTTCCTCCTCATATTCATTTGCCTTATCTATTGCCCAATCGTTCTCATCCGGTTCCATCCGGATCAATTCCCCAGGCTGAATATTGAAATACGTACACAGCTTCAGCAGCAGATCCCGGGGATACTGCACCATCTCGTCTTTGTACATCCGCCGAACGGAATCGAAATGGTAATTAATGTCCTTCGCTAGCTTGCGAATCGATAATTTCGGGTCATGCTTATCCATAACCTCACTCAATTTACTGCGTATGACTGGCATCCATACACCTCCTACATCACTATATCCGGTGATTTCAAGGGAGTCAATAAATTGACAAGATTAAATGGTCATGTTATAGTTTGGTCAGGAAATAATTTGCAGAAACAAAACTTTATACCACTCATCCCCGGAAAATAAAGTCCTCTTTATTTTCTTTTTTTGTCCCCAAAAGTTCGATAATCAATAGGGAGGCTTTCTATTATGAACCACAGCAACCGCAATAAAAATATTGTTTTCCTGTCCACCAGCCTGCCTAGAGAATGCGGAATTGCTACCTTCACCCAGGATCTGCTGGATGAATTCACGAAGCTTCAGGGCTTCAACAAACCGCGCATCATCGCCATGAATAACAACGGGAACTACCGTTACACGGATCAGGTCATGCGGGAAATCAACCAACATCAGCTATCTGATTATATAGAATCAGCCAGGGACATCAACCAGTCAGATACCGATCTGCTAGTCATTCAGCATGAATTCGGCATCTACGGCGGAGAGAGCGGCGAATATCTGCTGCAGTTCACAGAAGAGCTTCAGATCCCTTACGTGGTTATCTTCCATACTGTCTTAACCAAGCCTACCCCCAAGCAGCATGAGATTATCACCCGGCTCGCCGAAGGAAGCGTCAAGGTGGTGACCATGGCCCAATCCACAGTAGAGGATCTAATCTCTGTCTATCATATTAACGCCGCCAAAATAGCATTCATTCATCACGGCGTTCCTTTTGTCCAGACCTCCACCCGTGCAGAGCTGAAGCTTCAATACAAGTTCGGGGAACGCAAAATCCTCTCGACCTTCGGCTTCCTGAGTCCCGGCAAGGGCATTGAATATGCGATTGAGGCTATGAGCGGCGTAGTGAAGCAGCATCCTGACGCGCTCTATATCATCTGGGGCAAGACGCATCCGGTCGTTAAGCAGGAGACCGGTGAAGTCTACCGGCAAAAGCTGACCGATCTGGTGCATGAATTAGACCTGGTCAATAATGTGCTGTTCGTCGACAAGCTGCTGACCCAGGAAGAGGTCATTGAGTCCCTGGTGATGTCGGATATATATATGACTCCTTATCTGGGCAAGGAACAGGCCGTCAGCGGAACACTCGCTTATGGAGTCGGCTATGGCAGAGTGATTATCTCCACCCCTTACCGCTATGCCGAAGAGATGCTGGCGGGAGGCAGAGGACTGCTGGCAGAATTCCGCGATTCGGCTTCCCTGGAGGCCTGTATTCTGGAGCTGCTGGACAGTCCGGCCAAAGTCCGGGATATGGAACAGCGTACACAGGAACTCGGCAGTACAATGATGTGGAGTGAGGTTGCGAAGACCTATGCCGCCATCTTCCAGGACATTATAGGCCTTGCCACACCGGCTGACCGGAGTGTGATCTGATGCAGGCGCCAGCGGTGTTACAGTTCAAGCCGGACTATATGCGCCGGATTACCGATGATACGGGGATTTTTCAGCATACGAAATTCGGGGTTCCCGACCGTGCCAAAGGCTACACTACCGATGATAATGCGCGGGCTCTAATTGCAGCCGTTCTGATGTATAAAAAAAATCAGGACAACTCCTCCCTCGACCTGATCCATACGTACCTCTCTTTCGTCCACCATGCACAGACTGAAGAAGGCAACTTCCGGAACTTCATGGACTATAACCGTTCCTTCCTGGAAGAACGGGGCTCTGAGGATTGCCAGGGGCGTACCCTCTGGGCGTTGGGCTTCGTACTCTCCTATTCCTCCATATTGCCTGATAATCTGCTGAATACCTGCCGTTATTTAATCAACCAGGCGCTGCCGCATATCGCAGGCCTGCGGTCGCCCCGGGCTCTGGCCTATGCCGTGATCGGACTCAGCTATTTACCCGGGACTCCAGGAGCACTCACCTACTCCTTCCCTTATCCGCATATACCAAGTACAGAAGAAGAACGTGCCTTCCTGCCTGAAGCCTTCATCACAGAACTTATTGAATCTGTTGCCGTCCGGCTGAATGACCAATACAATCTCACCAAGGGCGAAGGCTGGAACTGGTATGAAGACAGTCTTACGTATGGTAACTCGATGCTGCCCTGGGCGCTGCTTAAGGCTTACAAGATTTCCGGCAATCCGGCGCTGAGAATCACGGCTAAGGAAAGCCTCGATTTCCTGATCTCCCGGACCTTCGCGCCGGAAGGCTATTACAAGCCCATTGGCAGCCACGGCTGGCTGCTGCGCGGCGGCAGCCCTGCGTTATATGATGAACAGCCCATCGAAGCCTGCGAAATGCTGCTGGCCTGCGAGGAAGCGGCCGTTGTGCTGAAGGACCCGGCTTATCTGCAGCGGGCTGACCTGTGCTACGCCTGGTATACAGGGAATAATTCCTTGCAGATCTCCCTGATTGACCCCCAGTCCGGGGCTTGCTACGACGGCATTCACAGCTCAGGGCTGAACCTCAATCAGGGATCGGAGAGCATTATATCCTTCTCGATTGCCCATCTGGTGACTCATCATGGATAAATACGCAACCATACTTGCAGGCGGTGGCGGCACCCGCTTCTGGCCGCTGTCCAGACAGGAAATCCCCAAGCAGCTGCTGAACATCAGCGGCAACGATATTATGCTGAACGATACGATCGAACGCTTCAAGGGCATCATCCCGCAGGAGAATACCGTTATTGTAACGAACCGCACCCAGGCGGTCCTGCTGGAGAGCATTATGCACAGTAGTGTTCAGAAAAGCAATATTCTGATCGAGCCTGTGGCCCGGAATACTTCAGCAAGCATCCTGTTTGCCGCCTTCTCCATCCAGCAGATGAGTGAAGGGGATTCCCTAATGGTCGTCCTGCCTTCCGATCATTATATTACCGATGAGCCGCAGTTCCGGCTTACACTGGACGAAGCCTGCACCGTCGCGATGGAGAGTGACGCCATTGTCACGATCGGGATTAAGCCGACCTTCCCGTCCACCGGCTACGGCTACATCGCTTATGACCAGGAGCCGATCGCAGTCAAACCGGTTGCTGTATACGATGTAGCTGAATTCGTGGAGAAGCCGGATTTCAAGAAGGCACAGGGGTATCTGGCCTCAGGCAATTATCTCTGGAATAGCGGGATCTTCATTTGGAAAACTTCGGTCATTATTGATAACTTCAAGCGTTACCTGCCGCGGCTATATAATACGATGCTGCCGATCAGTGAAGCGCTCGGTACAGACCAGGAGCAGGAGACGATTAACCGGATCTATCCGCTGCTGCAGAATATCTCCATTGACTATGGCATACTTGAACGCTCTGATGAGGTAGTGGTGCTGTCCGGCCAGTTCGGCTGGAATGATATCGGCAGCTGGGACGCACTCGGCGCCATCTTCCCGCCTGATGATGAAGGCAACATTATCAAGGCCAATCATGTCGGCATCGACACCCACAATTCCATTATCTATGGTAACGGGCGGCTGATCACCACCATCGGCGTGGACGGCTTCATTATCGCCGACACCGGCGACGCGGTCATGATCTGTCCCAAGGATAAGGCGCAGTCGGTTAAAGATATCGTTGATCTGCTCAAGGACAAGGGCATGCTGGAATATGTATAGGGGATGTCACCCGCAGAATGAAGACTTCTTACTATGATGGAGAGCTTCCTAGTAGATCGTCAGATTTAAAAAGGTGGAACAGATGCAATTCCCCTTCAAAATATCATCTTTTCCAAGCGGGGTTGTTCTTCAGGGACGTTTGGCTTAGCGTAACGGACTGAGGCGCTCTTATTAAATAAGAAAGTCGTCACTTGGGCGGGTAACGGACCCCATGGAGCTTATCCCCTGCAATTCAGCTCCGAAACGTCTCGTAGAGAGGCGATAAGGTCGCCTGAGTCCGTTACGCTGCAAAAGGTGGCGTTCTCGTGGGGATAAGGCCTCTCCGGTCCGTTAGATTTTGGGATGGAGTTTCGCAAGCTTATCCACCCTATTGAATCTGATGCTGCGATTGTGTTCCGTTTTTCGTATACATTTGGGCGGATTACCTTGGCACCAGCACAATGTGTTCTCTTTTTCGCATACATCTGGTCCAATGACTTCGCTCTTTAAGTTCTTCATACCTTATCGCTCCTACTCACCCTTTTAAATCTGACACTGTACTAGTAGCACGGTAGGCACAAATGTTGTACGTTATACAATTTTAATTCCTCTATAGCTGTGTTTTTGTTGAATTGTTGTAGAAATTGCAGGATTCGCCCTGCTAAACCGGATGAACAAGTGAAAATACTGCCTTCTTTACAACAATCTTGGATTTGGGCCAATGTAATGAGGAGAATGTTGTATTAAGGGCAGGAATATAACAAAAGGGAGCATTGCTATTACAGCATGCTCCCTTTGTTATATTCTTATGGGCAACCTCTACTCGTCCAGCCTCAGGTCCAGGCCCACAGGAACCCGTCGCGGTCCCAGGCAATCCGGCCGCCATGCAGCTTGCGGAAGGCCTTCTTCACATCCTTGGATAACGAGGCATTGCCATTCTCATTCACGAATACAAACTGTTCACCGAAATTTGCTTTCACATATTCAATCGCAGCGGTCTGGTATAACGTCCCTGTGAACTTGATCTCCTTCACCATCCACTCCGCTACTTCCTGTGCGGTTACTTCCATTGGGGGTACTGCTCCTTCCTGTTCATCCTGCTTGCTTGCAGCTTCCCCCATTATACCACGAATCCCGTTGCTACTAACCGATCCGAGCCATTCCTTTATCTTCTGTGCGCAGCCACGCTGACCACACCGTAGCGGTAGAGCACCTTCCGGCCGAACCAGCCGAAGACCCGGTCTGTGAAGAAGCCCATGAAGCCGAGGCTAATCAGCCCCACGAAGATCCAGTCCGTACGGAAGAACAACCGCGAGTTCCAGATCAGATACCCTACCCCTTCGTTCGAGGCAATCATCTCGGCGCCGATAATCGCCATATAGGAGGTGCCCATCGCCAGCCGCACACCGGTGAAAATATAAGGAATGGTCGAAGGCACAATGACATGCAGCAGAATCTGCCACTCACTGGCCCCCATGCTGCGTGCGGAGCGGATCTTATCCTCCTCCACCGACATGACTCCGGTCAGGGTATTCAGCACCACAATGAAGAAGGTGGCGTACATAATCAGCGCGATCTTCGACTGCTCCCCGATGCCGAACCAGACCAGGAAGAGTGTAATGAAGGCAATCGGCGGAATGAAGCGGATGAAATTCAGGAACGGCTCGGCAAACAGGCGTATAGCATTCACTTTGCCGGTGATCAGTCCTGCCGGAATAGCCAGCAGACTGCCGAGCACCCAGCCAATCAGCACACGGTACAAGCTGACCCCGATATATTGCACCAGCGTCCCGTCCTCCAGCAGCTCCCGCCCGCCGCGGGCCGTGGCCCACGGCCCGGGAATGACATCGGGACCATACACCCAGGCGCCAAGCTGCCAGAGGAAGAGTACGGCAAGCCACAGCAGGGATACGGATACCCATTTCTTTTCCACCCATCTCATCAGGTGTCACCTCCCGTCCTATTCTTCAAAATGGCTCTGAATCCGGCTGTACAGCGCGTAGAATTCAGGTGAAGCCACATCCCGCGGGAAGGGCAGCGTATTGTCGTAGATGTCTGTGATATTGGAGGAGGGCCCTACCGACATAATGCCGATGCGCTCCCCCAGCAGCAGCGCTTCCTGAATATCATGGGTCACGAAGATCACCGTCTTATGCGTCTGCTGCCAGATCTGCACCAGTTCCTTCTGCATCGTCCGCCGGGTCATGGCATCCAGCGCGCCGAACGGCTCATCCATCAGCAGAATCGCCGGATCATTCGCCAGCACCCGGGCCAGCTGTACCCGCTGCTTCATCCCCCCCGACAGCGCCTTCGGGAATTTGTCCTCATGACCGTCCAGCCCGACAAGCTTGATATACCGGCTAGATAAGCTCTGGCGCTCTGCCTTCGCCACCTTCTTCATCCGCAGTCCGAACTCTACATTCTCCCGCACCGTCAGCCAGGGGAACAGGGACGAATCTGCCTGCTGGAATACCACCGCCCGGTCCCGGCCCGGCTTATCCACCTCAATGTTGTCTACACGCAAATGTCCGCCCGATTTGGAGACGAACCCCGCGATCATATTCAGCAGCGTGGATTTGCCGCAGCCGCTTGGGCCAAGCAGCACGAAGAATTCTCCGCCCTTGATCACCAGATCTACATCCTTAATAATGTAGTGGACATCTCCGGCTGCCGGTTCACTGTAGCTCTTACGCAGCTGCTCAATATGAATAGCATGCTGCCTTGCCGCTGGTTTAGCAGATAAAGACATGGGGCACCTCCTGTGGTTTTATTTATTTCGGATAGGTCACTTTATCCGGCAGCGCCTGCTTCAGCGGCTCCAGCTTAAGCTTGCTGCCAAGGTCAAAGTCCTGCGTGATAATCCCTGTATCCACCATATATTTCTTCTGTCCGGCGAGGCTGTCATACGCAGCCTGGGTGAAGCCCACCTTCCACGGATTCGCCGGCAGGTCCTTCAGCGTCGCTTCCTTCGGCTGCTTCACTTCCTTGAACATCAGCTCCGCCACTTCCTCCGGATGCTCCTGCACATACGCCGAAGCTTCATCCACCGCTGCCAGGAAAGCCCCAATGCCTTCAGCATGCTCCTCTACAAAAGCATTCTCGGCTACGATTCCCATCCCCAGCCGCACCGGCGTCTTCGACATATCGGTCAGCTCATGCACGCCCTCAAGCGCAGCCAGCTTATCGGTCAGCGCTGAACCGCTGAACCAGGCGGCATCGACATCCCCCTGCTTCAGGGCAATGAAGGCTTCGTCGAAGGCCCCCTGTCCTGTAAGCTTCACATCGCTGAGCGCGATGCCCTGCTCCTTCAGGTATTCATCCCACAGATACGGCAGGAACGTCCCGCGCAGGAAGCTCAGATTCTTGCCCTTCAAATCAGCGGCAGACTGAATGTCGTCTCTAGCGTACAGCTTCCATACTGCCGCTGCCTGATCCGTGGCCTGACCGGCGGAAGCGATGATCGAATAGTCGCCCTTGGCAACGGCGTTCAGCACCGGAAAATCCGCGCCGAAGGCCACATCCACCTGCTTGATGAACAGCGCATTCACTCCCTCCGCCGGCGTCCCGAAGTTGATGATCTCCGCATCGATGCCGTGGCTTTTGAAAATGCCTTGCTTAAGGGCTACCCGGAAGGTCGGATTCGTGTTGATATCAGCAATCCTGATCTTCAGGGTCTCCGGTGTTCCGCTGCCCTCTCCCGCAGAGGCTGCCGCATCTCCCTTGGAGCTGCAGCCGGAGAGTACCAGTACCAGAAATAAGGATAAGAGCAGAAGGCTTAAGCTGTACCTTGATTTTGTCACAAGAACGCACCTCTTCGTCTATGAATTTCTGAAGCCTGCCTGAGTCTCTACTTGGCCCGCCGGACGCTGCCTTCATCCGTAGTGGCTACACAGGCAGCTCCCTCTGTAAAAGGCAGCGTCGTCGCTACCTGCACGACCGAATCTGATCCCTTCGGCGCGGCTCCCGGCACCCGGAAGCTGGACACATCGAGCGGCTCAATCGCAAGCTCCTGCGGCTTCGTAAGCTGCGGCACCCAGGCATAGGGTACCCGGTAAGAACGGTAGACCATATTCGTATTGCGGCGGTCGGTGTATGGGGAGATATACTCCCAGACCAGCTCATGCGCTGCCGTGACCTCGAACAGCCGTCCATTGGAGCCTTCGGTAATCAGCGTGTTGCCGTTCGCAAGCCGCTGCGCCGAGCTGATATACGGGCTGTAGAACTTATAGGAATCCGTCGGAATGGAGAATCCCGCCTCCGCCGAAGTATACTGCCACTCGATCGCAAGCGTCACCGGGTTAATCTCCAGCACACGCGAGTGATCGCGTAGCGCATTCTTCTGCCCGAAGGGCGATGCCGGATTCGGCAGACCGTAGCCGCCCCAACCGCCGTTATCGAATACAAGCAGATTGCCTTCCCCCGGCAGCCCCTTCGGAATGATGTGGGCGTGATGCTGGCCGATAATCCAGCCGATATGCTTCACTTCGGGCAGGGAATAATCCGGGCCCAAGCGCCAGACAATGGCCCCGCTGCGCTTATCCGTGATCGCGATGATATTCGCCTCACGGGCATCCCAGATAATATTGTCCGGGTGGAAGCGCTCGTCTCCCTGATCATAGAACCGGTTCGGCCCCACATAGGACGCAGAGTTAATATGCAGCCAGTCGCCTACGCCGCCGCCCAGATCGCCGAAGGAGCGGGTGTTGGGGTCGCGGAACAGGACATTGCGCGCCGCCTGGTCGAATCCCAGCTCCGCGAAATGATCGCTGGCCGCCCACTCCCAGAGGACATTACCTTCCCAGTCCACTTCAATAATCGTGTCATCCAGCAGCTCTTTGTCGGAAATCTCGGAGTTATGCAGATTTTTATGCGCCAGGATGAGCGTTGTCCCGCTGTTAACCGAAGGTTCAAGCCCGGGAGCATAGTATCCGGCAGGATTGCCTTCCCGCTGGTAATCATGGTGCTGGCGGGCATACCAGAGCGGCTCGGCCCCAGGGTCCTCGATCAGCTCATAGCTGTTGTATCTCCAGACCACATTGCCTTCCCAATCCACCTGCACCAGATCGACATTATCCTGAATGCCGAATTTGGGATCTCTTCTGCCGGTGCTGCCCAGGACATAGCCACCGGGAAGGATTTTGGCCGGAAAACCGATTAGCCCTTGCCATAGATGTACCTCCTTGCCGCTCATGTCGATCAGCACTACGCCCTCATCGCCCGCCTGAAATACCGTGTAGCCGCTCCATGCCTTGGCCGGGTTATATATGGTTGCCCCTGTTGGATATATTGTGGAATGTCCCATGCTCATCTCTCCTCATCATTAGGTTAGTATTCTCTTCATTCCTCAGTAGCTGAGATAATTGCTCTTCGTAACTGCTCGCGGCTTCTGTTCAGGCTCTGCGGGAACGGGATTGGCAGCATTCTGCTGGGCCAGCTCCAGCAGCGTCTCCGAGAACCCTTCCAGATTCCCGATCATCCGCTCATAGAAACGGCTCTGCTGCTCCAGCTCTTCCTCCGTAAAGCCCTCGAACAGAAGCGTAATACACCTGGCACCGATGTTGCCGTTACGCTTCACCATCTCCCGGCCGCTGGCGGTAATATCCAGCAGCACGGTCCGACGGTCATCCTCCTTACGCCTGCGTACCGTATATCCGCCCGCCTCCAGCTTGTCACTCAGCGCCGTTATGGCGCCTGAGGTGAAATCAAGCTGCTCCGCCAGATCGCCGAGCCGCTGCTCTCCGTCGCGGATGATTTTGTGCAGAATCAGCATTCCCGGCAAGGCCACCCCTTCCACGCTTACCCGGTCGCGCTCCTTGACGAACCTGCGTACCAGCTTACGGAACAGATGATCCGCCTGCTCCAGTTGCTCCCACTGTCTATCCTCCATGCCCTCTCTCTCCTCCACGGGACGCAAATAGGCCCCCGGTCCATTCCCTGTTCGGGAACTGTAACGGGAGCCTTTGGTGGTCCAATCAGCTCAAATCTCAGGTATGATGTTCACAGCGATTATTTCACTGTTCATTTAATTAGCGGTGAAGTATTGCTGTTATCATATACCCCCTTAAACCAACCTGTCAAGTAAGAATTACAAAATTGTTACGACAGGCTGACCACGTAGGTCAGAAACTGATAGATATTATCCTCCAGCACCGTAGCTGTAGCCAGCAGCTTCTTACCGGACGGACTCCAGTGGAGAGGATCAGCCAGATGAAAATCATTCAGCACAGGCGTCTGCTCTCCGGTCTCCACCTCGGTAATGAACAGGTCCTGCTGGTCATCCGTTGAACCGGCCGCCGTCACTGCATAAGCCAGCAGCTTGCCGTCCGGCGACCAGCTGGTGCCGAAGATCTGCTGCCCTGAAGCTAGCTTAGACTGCTCATTGCCTTCGCTGTCACAGAGCTTCAGAGTCATCTCTCCGCGTCCGATACGCTCGACAATCGCCATCTGACTTCCGTCCGGAGAAGGAACCGCCCAGATCACATTCTTTCGCAGCACCTTGGTCTGCTTCGTCGCTGTGTCATAGGCGCTAAGCTGGCTGTCTTCACCTGTAACATAGAGAATCCGGCTGCCGGTCTGAACCACCTCATGCACGTACGGGATGCCCGTCTTCACGATCGTCTCCTGCTTGCCGGTTAGATCTGCACTTAGAATATTGCCTTCCATATCAGGAAAAATCACATGCGCGTCATCCGCCCACTTTCCTTCCTCCACCCGAAACTCTGCATCGCTTACCTTCACCGGTGCACCCCCGGACAGATCCATAATATAACCGAATCCTGTGATGTCATGCAGCTCCTTGAAGAAGACATGCGTCTTGTCCGGGGATATTTGCGGCGCGCCAACATTCAGCTCTCCAACCTGCAGCGGGGCTTCCTCACCTGTGGACAGGGTATGCAGATAGAGATTCAGCGGATACCGTTCCTGTCCTTCAATAATCTGCGAGGGAAGACTGCGGTTCTCCTTGGTCACTACCATTACATTCTCTCCGGCAAAATCCGTCCCCCGAACCCCTTCCACCTTCTGTATGCCCGCAAGCTTCAGCTTTGTGTAGACCGGTTCGCTGATATTATCGAGGACTGTAATTTTGCGGCCTGCCTTCTCTACAACCTCACGTGTATCTGTGCTCTCAGTACTACAGGCAGTAACCGATAGGAGAACAGCTCCGCAGAGCAGAATGCTCCAGATCTTGCCCCAGGCTCTATGGCTCTTATGA
This sequence comes from Paenibacillus sp. FSL M7-0896, assembly GCF_037975415.1. NCBI lineage: Bacteria > Bacillati > Bacillota > Bacilli > Caryophanales > Paenibacillaceae > Paenibacillus > Paenibacillus sp. FSL M7-0896. The sequence continues at coordinate 4,223 of NZ_CP150250.1, read as the reverse complement.
TTCATTCGGCTTCCCTCCAGCTCATCGCTCATGTTGCCACTTCAGCATAGCGGACGCTTATTTCCAAACCGCATCGCAAATATCTCCAACTTGTAAACTTTATCCCTTCAGGTCACCAGCGGAAAAGACAGCTCAAACGCCGCCCCTTCGCCTGAGCCTTCCAACAAGGCAATGGTTCCGCCCTGCTTCTCCACCAGATTACGGACCAACGAGAGACCAAGCCCTGTGCCACCCGAGGCTCTGGAACGGTCACGATTGACCGTATAGAACGCTTCGAAGATCTTCTCCCGCGACGCCTCCGGAATGCCGATGCCGGAATCCTGCACGGTGATCCATACCCGCTGATCCCTGACCTCACTGTACAGATGAACACTCCCCTGCGGGACATTATATTTGATCGCATTGTCCAGCAGATTGATGAAGATATGCATGAAGCTTTCTCTATCGATCCAGATATGCGCGGGCTGGGCGTCAAGCGTGACTGTGAGGCCGTAGCGCTCCGCCTTGCCTTTCATCCGTCCGCAGATATCGCGCAGCGTACTCTCAACCTCCAGCAGCTCTGCCTGGGATTCAAAATCATACTTCTCCAGCGCCGTCAATTGCAGCACCTTCTCCACCATCTCGTACAGCCGCTCTGTCTCCTTGGCGATACTCAGCTTGGCATCATGCAGCAGCTTGGGGTCATCGTCATACATATTCAGCAGATCGACATAGGCCTTAATCGAGGTCAGCGGCGTCTTGAATTCATGGCTGATGTTCCCGATGTACTGCTTCTGCTGCTGCTCCAGCGCCTGAAGCTTCTCCACCGCCAGCTCCAGCTTACGCCGTTCTTCATCCTTGGCGGCAATGCTGCGCTCGATCTCCCGGCTCATGAAGTAGATGCCCTCGGCCAGCTCCCCCAGCTCATCCTTACGCCGCACCGGCGGAGCCGTGATATAGTTGGCACCGCGGATATCCTCCGCCGCCTTCTTCAGCCGCCCGATGGAGGCAGCCGCACGGTTGAAATACAGGTACCCGAGGATGAAGCTGAACACCAGAACCACGCCGCCTGTCGTCAGGAACAGATTCAGCAGCGTCTGCTGGAAGCTGCGGGCGCCCTCCAGGGAGTATTGCAGCTGCACCACGCCCATCTGGCCCTCCGGCCCCTGCAGCGGGGCCAGGTAGAACAGCTTATCGCCTTCACTCTGGTAGGCGACCTTGTTATTCAGCGCGTAGTCCAGCGCTGTGCTGAGATCCGGCTTGCCCGGACCCGGCCCAGGCCCGCCTTGCGCCGAGGTGCCCGCCTGCTGGCCCTGGCTGTCGTACAGGGTCACCTCCAGGCCGGTGAATCCGGCCAGCTCGGCAGCCAGCGCCTTGCCGCGCTGCTGCATGAAGACCTGCGGCGTAAGGCGCGCACCGGTATAGTATGTCTGCTTCACGCGCAGATTGACCGTGTTGACGTGCTGGGCCAGATTGTGCTCCGTCTGGCCCTGCTCATTGCGCTCCACGCCGCGCAGGACGAAGTAGCTCAGCACGCCGACGGCCAGAATCAGCAGCGCCGCCAGGAACAGGCTGAACTTCAGTTTTATGCTGATTCTCATGAGTAGCTCCCCGCAGGCACTGCCTTATAGCCTACACCGTAGACGGTTTGCAGGATATTCTGGTAGGGCTCGCCCAGCTTTTTGCGCAGCCGCTGGATATGAATATCCACGGTGCGCGTTCCCCCGGCATAGTCCATGTCCCAGACCTGCTCCAGCAGCTCCTCGCGCATATACACCCGCTGCGGGTGCGAGAGCAGCAGATGCAGCAGATCGAATTCCTTCGGGGTCAGCTCCAGCGGCTCCCCGCCAAGCTCGGCGCTGCGCCGGTCCGGGTGAACCTGCAAGAGGCCGTATTCGATCAGCTCACTGCGAACCTCAGCCGTATTCTTCTCCAGCCGGCGCAGCAGCGCCTTCACCCGGGCCAGCAGCTCGCGGATCTCGAAGGGCTTGGTCATATAATCGTCTGCACCCAGCTCCAGACCGACAATTTTATCAACAATATCATTCTTGACAGTCAGCAGGATGATTCCAATATCATCCCGGTCCTCCAGCTTGCGGCAGACATCATAACCGCTCAGCTTCGGCATCATTACATCCAGCACCAGCACATTCGGACGGAAGGTATTCGCCTTGCTCAGCGCTTCCTCCCCGTCACCGGCAGTATCGACCTCATAGCCTTCACGCCGCAGCGCGTAGGCAATCGCACTTACAATGGCCGGTTCGTCATCGACGACCAGTATTTTTTTCATTGACGGTTCATCCTTCCGCTCACGCTTGTTCTGATCTGTTACTGCCCTTCAAGAATAACGCAGATGAAGAAGCCGGAGCAAGGAACCGGCAGAGCCAAGCAAAGTTTAGGTTATCTTTAAGAAGACTTAAGCTTCATTTCAGTATTATTGGGTAAACTGTACTTAGCTGAAGTTCACTAGCCGCCGTAAATGATGAACCTTGACCGATATAACCAACCACGAAAAGAGGATTATACACATGAATATAAAACATATGAATATTAAGCGTGTAATGATTGTAGGAACAATGATCGTAGCTATGTCGTTCGGAGGAACGGCCTGGGGTAAGCCGGCTTTACATACCCTTCCTGTCGCCAAATGGTCCACCTCTGATGTGGCCGATACCGATGAGCTGCTGGATGCCCTGAACCTGAACCCGACTTCCGACGAAGAGCTGTACGACGCCTTGTATGACGGCAAATCCCTGCGTAACATTGCAGAAGAGAATGGCGGCAACGTGACCCAGGTCATCAACCTGCAGGTCAAGCAGCTGACCCAGCAGCTCGAAGCCAGACTCGCCAGCGGCAGCATCACCCCGCAGCAGTTCAACGCACAGAAGGCCGAGCTCAGGGAGATTGTCGCGCAGAGTGTCGAAACTTCGTTTGGGTGAGTGAATGGGCGCAGCGTTAACTAAATAGGATTGAAAGTATTTAAAAAGCTGTCCCTTCGCAGACTTACTGCGTATGGGACAGCTTTTTTTATATCCGGCTCATATGCCTTCGCAGCAACACATTTAGATCATTCAAAGAGCACTATTGACCTAAGTCCCGCTCTTGTTATGATTAATAGATACTCTTAGAAGTGGAGGAATAGCTATGAATGATGCGCTAATGGAACGTTTGCAGCTTTTTTTAACCAAAGAGGGGAATCAGAGTCTGCTCGGTACACCGGCAACAGAGGAACAAATCGCTGAGGCAGAGAAGCAGCTGGGTCTGTCACTGGATCAGGATTATGTTCAATTCATCCGAAGCTTTGGCGGCGCCTATGCCGGACTATCCGTACACGCCTTCAGCAACGGTTCCTCCATCGGACGGGAGAGTGTGATCGAGTTAACGTTGTCCTTCCGCGAGGATTACAAGGATACCCCTATGAGCGGGCTGCTTGCACGAAGTGTAGTCTTTTCCATGGACGGCTCGGGCAACCCAATCCTGCTTGACCCCAAGGGCCGCGTGCTGCTCATCGACCATGATAACGGGGATTACGAGGTGATCGCAGAATCGTTTGCTGCGCTGATTGAAGAGAATTTTATGGAGTGGTAGCTTCATTCCTTGCACCTAATTATTATGGATGACAATCATTTCGATCCTCTGAAATGGAGTCCACTCCTCTTCAATTTCCGCCATTATTTTGGTCTGGGTCATCAGCTCGGCAAAACCTACCGGATAGAAACCTAACCCTTACGGTTGGTGTCCCATGCTCCCATAGAGCAGAACTCGACCTTAAGGCTGGATGTGCCTGTAATATCTTCGAGAATCGGTACAATCAAAATGGAATAACGGTGATATAACCATTCTGAAGCAAAACGGCTCGGACTGTAGACGCAGTAAGTCTCCCCCAGCTGTTTCCCCTTCGTGCCCTTGAACCAGGTGTTGAAGCTGGGTGGTGAGATGCGGCCTTGGATATGATTCAAGGCTTGCGTCCAGACCTCATCTGGCAGCTCGATGGGAGGGCTTATATTTTTCTCAGAAGCTGAATCGCCGCTAACACTATCCCCTAACAGAAGCTCTTCCACCGACTTCCCGAAGACCTGTCCAAGCTTCAGCAACACCCCGATATCAGGCAGGCAGTCTCCCTGTTCCCACTTAGAAACCGCCTGATGGCTTACGCCAACTAAGCTGGACAGTTCTGTTTGGGTCAGGGATAGCCCCTTCCTTAAGTTCAATATATTCTGCCCGGCTTTGTTATTATCTATCAA